>NZ_CP042968.1:0-4800000 GCF_001693515.2 Bradyrhizobium paxllaeri | reverse complement strand
CAACGCGTCAGTTTTTCGCCATAATCCATTCGCGTGCAGAAACCGCCACGCCATCCCGTACAATTTTCCGGAATTTTCCCGGTAACGTTTCGCACACCGTTAAGGGCCGTAAAGGGTTCCACCACACATCTTACGCGAGCGTTTCGATTTCAGACCCACCTGTTTCCGAATGCGACAGGGGATGCAGACGAAGCGTGAACAGGGCGCTTCCAGCCTCAACGAAATGTTGCAAAAAGCCTTGATCCATAGGGCTTAATGCACAATTCACTCTGTTAAATTCATGATCTCTTTATTGTCTTATTTAAGCGGATCTTCAAACGGGCCCCTTAAGTTGAAGCTATCAGGCGGGACAGAAGTTTCGTCGAAATAAGTCGAAAAACGACGACAGGGGAAGTGTCATGATCAAAGCCGTTGCAACGGCGGTGGAAACCGCTGAGCGCTCTGCCGGCCAAACTCCGGTGCAGCCGCTCTATCTGGAAGCGTTGACTTTGGTGGAGCGGCTTCACCGCCGGCTGCTCGATGTCATCAAGGACGAATTCGATCGCCGCGGCCGCGCCGACATCAATTCGGTGCAGGCTCTGCTGCTCTACAACATCGGCGACAAGGAACTGACCGCGGGCGAACTGCGCACGCGCGGTTACTACCTCGGCTCCAACGTCTCCTATAATTTGAAGAAGCTCGTCGAACTCGGCTTCCTCGATCATCAGCGCTCTCGTGTTGATCGTCGCTCGGTCCGCATCCGCCTCACCGCGCAGGGCCAGGAGATCCGCAAGATCGTGGACGCGCTCTACCAGAAGCACGTCAAGACGGTGGAGCAGGTCGGTGGCATCTCGAACGAGGAGTTCGCGACGCTGAACAAGTCGCTGCACCGCCTCGAGCGCTTCTGGACCGACCAGATCCTGTATCGGCTCTGAGAATTACGTAGCGTTTTCGAGCGAAGTGGACGCCGGTCGCGTCAGGAAAACGCGTCAGAATAAGAAGACTCTTCCGCGGTCAAGCCGGCCATTCAGAAGACCGGCAGGCAGCCAACAGCGGACAATGAACTGGCAAGGCAGTAAGCCTTGCTCAAAGCGCATCGGCCCCGGTTTTCCGGAGCCGGTGCGTTTTGTTTTTTTGCCAACCTCAAGTCGCGTCGCTGCTCGCGGATGCTTTGCAGTACCGCCGGGCGTTCACACTTCCCTCGCACCATCTGATTGTGCCCGTTGCATAATCCGGATTGACTAGCCTTCGACGCCCCGCCCATAATCCCAAAAAAATACAGGCTTCACGCACGTAGCGGCCGATAATAAGAGTCGTGACGGCTTGACGCCCAAAATGGGGAAACGGGCTTGTCGGCATCACGGCGTCCCATGTTCGGCGAGCAACAGCGCTTCGTGCTGCTTCTGATCGCGCCGGCTGCGCTGTTGATGTTGCTGTTTCAGGTCGTGCCGATCGTGATCGGCGCCAACGCCAGCTTTCGCGACTGGGCGCTCTACAATCCCAAAAAGACCTGGATCGGCTTCGACCACTATGCGGCCGTGATATCGGATCCGGCGTTTCTCTACGTGGTGCTGCCGAACACGTTCCTGTTCATGGTGCTCAGCGTCGCCGGCGCGCTGGTGACGGGGCTGGCGCTGGCGCTGCTGCTCAATCGTCCATTCCGCGGGCAGAAGCTGGTGCAGACGATCCTGCTGGTGCCCTTGATGGTGGCGCCGGTGGTTGCAGCGATCATGATCCGATGGATCTTCAACGACCAGTTCGGCATTGCGAATGTGGTGCTGGAAGCCATTGGCCTCGAAGGCCAGCCCTGGCTGGTGCAGCGCTGGAGCGCCTTCGGCATCATCCTTCTGACCGACATCTGGCTGTGGACGCCGTGGTTCACGCTGTTGCTGCTGGCGGGCCTGCAGAGCCTGCCGAAGGAGCCGTTCGAGGCCGCCGCGATCGACGGCACCACCACCTGGCGTGTGTTCCGCTACCTCACGCTGCCGATGTTACGCCCTGTCATCGTGGTCTGCGTGGTGATCCGCGCCATCGATGCCTTCCGCACCTTCGATATCGTGTGGACGCTGACCGGCGGCGGGCCCGGCCGCTCCACGGAGCTGTTCAGCCTCTATGCCTACGTGCTCGCCTTCCTCAATCTCGATCTCGGCCGCGGCTCGGCGGCGGCGATCGTCGGCGGGCTGATCATCCTCGTACTCGGCGTGGTGATGTACCGTCTCGTCGACCGCATTGCGAAGGCTTAGACCGCTCATGCCGATGGTGACACGCCCCGCATTCCTCCCCGGCCTGCCGAACTGGAGCCGCAAGACTTTCTTTGCCCTCGCGCTGGCTGCGATCTGCTTCGCCTTCGCCTTTCCGGTGCTGTGGCTGATCCTGACCTCGCTGCGCCCGGAGTCCGGTGTCTATTACGTGCACCGCGGCACCGAGTTCACCCTGGGCAATTTCAAGGAGGTGCTCGGCCAGGAACGCATCGTCGAGGCCTTCATCAATAGCGCCGTCATCTCGACGCTGGCGACGGTGTTTTCACTGCTGGTGACCGTATCGAGCGGCTACATGCTGTCGCGCTTCACCGGACCCGCGGCGCGGATGTGGTTCGGTACCATCTACGTGTTCCGCTGCGTGCCCTACATCTCCTGGGTCCTGCCGCTCTACTTCGTGGTACAGAGCTGGGGCATTTACGACACCTATGTCGGGCTGCTGCTGCCGCATATCGCCGTCCACATCTGCTTCTTCTCCTGGCTGATGAAGGGCTTTTTCGATGGCATCGATCCCTCCATGGAATATGCCGCCATGATCGACGGCTGCAGTCGCTGGGGCGCGTTCATCCGCGTCGCCATTCCCTCCGCGCTGCCGGCCATTTCCGCACTTGCCGTGCTGTGCTGGCTGTTCACCTGGAACGAATTTTTGTTCGCGCTGATCCTGACCGGAAACCGCGTACCGGTGATCACGGTCGTGATGGCGCAGTTTGTCACGGAAATGGGCCTGCACTGGAATCTGATGGCAGCGACTGCCGTGATGGCCCTGCTGCCGGCCTTCCTGATCGCGCTGTTCGGCCAGAAATACGTGATCAGGGGATTGAGGATCTGACTACCGAAGGAAAGACCAAGCCGAGGCAACGAAAGACACAATAAAAGGAGGAGGAGAGGCGATGCAGGGACTGGCGAGATGGTTGATGGCGGCGGCTGCGGCCCTGGTGGCTGTGACCGGCAGTGCCGTCGCACAGGTGAAAGAGCTGCGGATCGGCTACCAGCCGAGCCCGATCCAGGACGCCTCGATCGCGATGTTCGAGGCCTGGGGCGCCAAGAACGGCGTCAAGATCGTCAAGGTGCCGAACTCCTACGGCGTCTATGTCGAGAAGATGACGGCGTCGCTGACCTCGAACTCGGATCAGTATGACGTGATCTGGCACAATGACGACTGGGGTCAGACCTGGGCGCATCTGCTGGAGCCGACCGACGATGTCGAAGCCAACAAGTTTGGCTCCAAATGGAGCATGTCGCCCATCGTGTTTGCCAACGCGCAGGGGCAGAACACGGTCGTGCCGATGGGCCAGACTTTCAGCGTGTTCTTCTACCGATCCGACCTCGTCAAGCCAGAGGAAGTGCCGAAGACGCTGGAAGAGCTCGTCACGGTGAGCAAGAAGCTGCAGGCCGATGGCAAGGTGAAGTTCGGCTATGTCGGCGGCATGTCGATGAACCACTCCTGGTTCAGCTGGTTCTGGTCGATGTGGGCCAACAATTGCGACGTGCTGCTGCCGGCCTACGAGCGCGACAACAAGAAGCTCGCGGAAGCCGGCTGGAAATCGGGCTTGACCGACCCCTGCATGCAGAAGACGGTGGAGTATTGGTGGGATGCGATCAACACCCACAAGATCTCGCCGCGCGGCATGCCGGCCTATGACCGCAACGAAGCCAACGCCATCTTCATGGCTGGCGACGCCGCGTTCACGGTGGCTGACACGTTGTGGTGGGGCCAATTCAACGATCCCAACAAGTCGAAGGTTGCCGGCAAGATCGCCGCCGCGCGCTTCCCACTCGGTCCCGACCGGAAGAAGCCGTTCGGCTGGGACGACATCTGGGGCTGGGCAATCCCGAAATCCATACCGGAAGAGCGCAAGAAGCTCGCCAAGCAGATGCTGAATGCGATGATGCTGGACGAGGAAGGCCAGGCCAAAATGTTCAAGGCGACCGGCGCGCCGCCGCCCAACACCACGTTCTGGCCGAAGATCGCCGAGCAGGATCCCTTCATGAAGCTGTTGAAGGAGGCTGTGCTCGACTCCCCTGACAAGGTGCGCGGCGCCTATTACTTCCCGCAATGGCCCGCCGTGCACAAGGCGTTCAACGACGCCGTCACCAAGGCCGTCACCGGCAAGCGCGAGGACATCGCAAAAGTGCTCGCCGAGAACGCCCCGCTGGTCAGCAAGGCGGCACAGTAGTCAACAACATGAAGCCCGCCGCGCAGCTTGCGGCGGGCTTTCCAAAAACAGCAGCAGGTTCGATAGCGGCGAGGCGATGGCAGCAATCTCACTGAGCAAGCTCAACAAGCATTATGGCTCGCTGTTTCACGCCGTGAAGGACGTCGATCTCGAGATTGCCGACAAGGAGTTCGTGGCGCTGGTCGGCCCGTCCGGCTGCGGCAAGTCGACCACGCTGCGCATGATCGCAGGGCTGGAGGACATCAGCAGCGGCGACATCCGTATCGGCAACAAGGTGGTCAATCACCTGCCGCCGCGCGACCGCGACGTCGCCATGGTGTTCCAGAACTACGCGCTCTACCAGCACATGAGCGTCTACGACAATCTCGCCTTCGGCCTGCGCAACAAGAAGACGCCGGAAGCCGAGATCAAGACGGCGATCGACCGCGCTGCCGGCATGCTCGGGCTGCATGATCTGCTGCAGCGCAAGCCGAAGCAATTGTCCGGCGGCCAGCAGCAGCGCGTCGCGCTCGGCCGCTGCATCGTCCGCAATCCGCAGGTGTTTTTGTTCGACGAGCCGCTGTCCAATCTCGACGCCAAGCTGCGTGCCCAGATGCGCATCGAGATCAAGCGCCTGCATGCGGAGATCCCGACCACCTCGGTGTTCGTGACCCACGACCAGGTCGAAGCCATGACACTCGGGGACCGCGTCGTCATCATGCGCGACGGCCGCATTCAGCAGATCGGCACGCCGCTGCAGGTCTACGGCAAGCCGGCCAACAAGTTCGTCGCCGGTTTCATCGGCGCGCCCGCGATGAATTTTATCGACGTCAACGTGCGCAGCGCGGCGGGTGTGACGTCGGTCGAGACGGAGGGCCTTCGGCTGACGATCGGGCCCGCGGATGCGTCCGCACTCGCGGCGCATAGCGGCCGCCGCGTGATCATGGGCATGCGGCCGGAGCACCTCTCACTCGGCACCGGCGCCCCGGGCCTTGGTTTCGATGCCCATGTCGAGGTCGTCGAACAGCTCGGCTCGGAAATCCTGCTGGAGACGCGAGTCGGCGGCGCCACCGTTACCGCCGCGCGCGTGCCGGCGGAAAGTGCCGTTGCGCGCGGCGATCAGGTCCGCCTGTCGGCGCAGGCCGGCCGCCTGCATTTCTTCGATCCGGAGACCGAACTGCCGATTTCCTGAGTGAAATCAGGCCGAAGCATTTTGTTTCGGCTGCCTGAGTTCCGGGTTCCAAAAAAAGGAACCATTCCGCTCCTTGCGCATTGTCGGCCCGGCCATAAAACAGGTGGGGCATGCTGGTCGAGCGTGGGTTGCAGGTCATGAACTTCGGGGTGGTGGACGGTGCCTATGCCATCGCCTTGAACTACCTCCGCAGGACCGGCGCCATCGCCGACAGCTTCGCCACCGACGAGCGGCTGCTCGAAATCATCGTCAAGATGTTCCAGCTCGGCGAATTCAACCGGATCAGGCTCGCCAACCGGGCGATCAGCAGATTCGAAGCCGGCGTACCGGCCTGACCGCAACAGTGTCATCCCTACAGGAGAATTCCATGGAAGCCGCGATCGACCGCATCATGCAGACCTATGATCTGCTTCTGAACTGCACGGCCGCGGCCAGCGATGAGGCGCGCGCCAAGGTGACGGCCTATCTCACCACGCTGGTCGAGGCCGGCGAGAAGGATCCACACCGGCTGACCGTGTGCGGCCTGACTTACCTGCGCCAGCTCGACGGCAGCAACGATCCGGTGAAGGCGGGATATACGGGGCTGTAACGGTAGGGACGGTTGATCGGCGCAACGCGCCCATTGCAGTAGCAGGTCTTGCTGCCGTGCGCGCGCCGCCATAGATTCCGCGATCTGATCGACGGAGGCGCGCCATGGCCTTGATCACGCGTCGTTTGTTGTTGTCGCTGGCGGCAGCGCTCGTGCCGGCTTCGGCCATCGCCCATCACGGCTGGGGCGGATACGATACGTCGAAATCGTTCACCGTCACCGGCAAGATCCTGAAATCGACCTTCGAGAACCCGCATTGCGAGATCGAGATGGTGGTCGACGGCAAGCACTGGCACTTCGTCCTGGCGCCGCCCTCGCGCATGCAGGCGCGTGGTGCTACCGCTGACCTGATCGCGCCCGGCAAGACCTGCACCGTGTTCGGCTATCCTCACACAACCAAGCCGGACGAGGCGCGGATCGAATATATCGTGCTCGACGGCAAGCGCATCGAGTTGCGGTAGGCGCGCGTGGAACAGCAGCCGGCAGCATCGATCTTCCTGACGCTGCAGGAAAGCGCGCTGGGGCACACGATGCGCGCTTCGCCCGCGCTTTATCCCGCGGTCGAGATCTTACACATCATCGGGTTTGTGGTGCTGGTCGGATCGATCCTGGCGCTCGATTTGAGGCTGCTCGGGCTCGGGCGCGCGATTGCGATCCAGCCGATGGCGCAATTGCTGTTGCCGGTGTCGCGCGCGGGCTTTCTGCTCGCGATCTGCATGGGGTTTCTGCTGTTCAGCGCCGATGCTTCGCATGTCGTGAAAAACCCGGCATTCCAGGCCAAGGCGCTGCTGATTGCGGCGGCGCTTACCAACATCGTGATCGCACATGCGATCCCATGGCGCCATGTCGAGCAGTGGGGAAAGGAAGCCTCTGGCGGCGCCAAGGCGACGGCGCTGCTTTCGATCCTGCTGTGGCTCGGCGTCATCTGTGCGGGACGACTGATTGCCTACTTCTAGCGAGGTCAGCGGCCATGTCGTTCATTCGTTTCGTCATCGTCGCGGTCTTTGTCGGCTTCTGCGCCACGGTGGAGACCGCCACCGCGGACGAGGCCGCCAAGGCCTGGAACGCCCTGCGCGCCGGCGGGCATGTCGCGCTGATGCGGCATGCCGATGCACCAGGAGGCTTCGGCGATCCGCCCGGCTTCCGCGTCGAGGATTGCGCCACCCAGCGCAACCTCAGCGCCAAGGGCAGGGCGGACGCGGAAAAGATCGGCGCGCGGCTCAAGCGGGAAGAGATCGCGTTCCAAAAGATCCTGAGCTCGCCATGGTGCCGATGCATCGACACGGGCATGTTGATGAACCTCGGCACGGTCGAGACCGAGGCGACGTTCGGCAATGTCGTGGTGTTGCGTGATCAAAGGGATACGCTGACGGCGGGAGGGCGTGCGCTGATCGCCAAATGGACGGCAGGCGGAAACCTGCTCGTCGTGACACACGGGGCGAACATTTCGGCGCTGACCGGCGTCTCGCCCGCCAGCGGCGAGATCGTCGTCGTCAAAGGCGGCAGCGATCGCGCCGAGCCGGTCGGCCGTTTGCTGCTCGATTGAGCCGATGCTAGCGCGCGTCCGCTCTGGCGTCCTTGTTGCGGTAACGGTTCCAGTTGGCGATCACGGCCTCATATCTGACCGCCTTCGCTGCAGTCTGGAGGGGCGCGCCTTGTCCTTGCGTCCCGTGGGTGCTCGTATCTGGAAAGACGATAAAGTATCCGAGCAGGCCGACGACCATCGCGCCGTAAATCAGGAAGGCCGTCATCAGCACGCGCCGCGTCTTGGCCTTGCGCTCGTTTGGTGGGAATGAGCTAGCCATATTGGAAAATCCATCTGTCAGCACCCCGGATGGGTTATAGGCGTAGTCCAAACGCCGGCATGTGATCTGGTTCACGCGGCGGCCGGCGAAAATCTCGCGCAGGTTGAGGAGCAAATCAGCTAGATATTGTGTCCAGCCGCCCGCGCAAAAATTCTCCGCTTTCGTTCTCACCCAAATCAGTCGCATAACTCCGCTTGTCTCACCCGATGGAGGGGCGGCTCGCGATCGTCACGAACGTGCGGTGAGATGCGATGGACGCTGATGTCACGACGACGGACGTGACGTGAGGCGTACGGCGAAGTCGTGTGGTCCGGGCGCCGCGGTGCTGGCGTTAAGTCGCGTGGAAGTTTTTCGCGTGGCGACGGAGGCAAAAGAGCCGTTCTCCGGGGAGCAACTGTGTTGATGTAGCCCTGTGATCGGCTGGCCTCAAGGCTGGCGCTACGCGCCACCGCCTCCGGCGGCTGACGGCCTTGACCCCATCCGCTCACCGGTCTTTAGGCTGGGCATGCGCTCGGCGGAAGCCGAGCGGGGTCGCTCACTTTGTAGCGGTTGGCGTCCCATTTTTGGCGTCGCGCGATCATGGTGTTGAGGATGACGATGAGCTTGCGCATACAGGCGGTGAGCGCAACCTTCGGCTCCTTTCCCTTGGCGATCAGGCGGTCATAGAACGCCTTGAGCACGGGGTTGTGCTGGGTCGCAGCTCCCATGCAAGGCATGTAGAAGAGGTTGCGGGCCTTTCGGCGTCCGCCCTTGATGTGGCGGTTGCCCCGCCGTTGGCCACTATCGTCATCGTAAGGTGCTACCCCCAACAAGGCCGCGACGATATTGTCGTTCACCTGGCCCAGTTCCGGCATCGTCGCGATCAGTCCGGCGGAAGTGATCTTGCCAAGTCCCGGCACGCTCTCGATGATCTCGGCGAGCTCGGCAAAATGCGGTGTCGCTTTGACCTGGGCTGCGATCGCAGTATCGAGCTTGGCGACTTCGACGGCAATCTTCTTCAAGAGCCGCGCCTGCATTTTCTGCACGACGTCCGGCACGGAATGCTCGCCACTGTTTTTCAAGCTAGTCTGTAGATCGAGCAGTCCTTGGCGTGCATTGACGATCTTGACCAACCTCTCGCGTGCCGCGTCGTAGGCTTGGCCCGGTGCTTCGGTGAAGGTCTCGGCGAACCAGGCGATCATCTCCGCATCGATCGGATCGTTCTTGGCGAGGCGTCCGGCCGAGCGGGCGAAGCTGCGCACCCGCTTCGGGTCGACGATCCGGACTTCGATGCGGGCCTCGCGCAGCGCCTTGGCCCAGTCCTGCTCATAACCGCCGGAAGCCTCCATGGCTGCCTTGCCGCCCCTGTGTTTGCGAAGCCAGCGGATCAGGGCACGCTGCCCCTCCGCGGTACTTGGGAACGTCTGCCATTGAGACAGCGAGCGAATGCACGCATCCACCTTGTCCTTGGCCACATCAATACCGACGACAACGACCTCATCTTGTGCCATCATCCACTCCCTTCCTTGCTCGGTTCGGGCTCGAAGCCCGTGCAACTGTTCGGGTTGAGGAAGACCACCGGATCTGTCCCTCGCTCCCCGACAGGCTCTCGGCCTTTGAGCACGAACGGGATCAGATCCAGCGACGGGCGGTTGGTCAGAACCGCCCGTTCGCACATTCTGGCAGATTTTGCGGACACAAGAGCACGAAGTAAGCCGTAAAGCCATTGCGCAGGGAAGGCCGGGATGCTCCCGCTGTACCTGTATGCTCGCGTGCGTTTTTTGCTATGCGCAACGGCACACGAGACCTCGGGTGCGGCAAGCACCCGGTCTTCCCTGCGCCCTCTTGATTGGAGCGAGGGCAAACGAAGATGCAAACCTCGGGCGATGAACGTCGCGAGAGTGCATCCTCATATTCGGTTGTCATCCCCGCGAAGGCGGGGATCTAGTATTCCAGAGACGTTGATGACAGAACCGAGAGGCCGCGGCGTACTGGATCCCCCGCATGCGCGGGGGATGACGATAGTGTGTTGCGCTGCTACCACCTCGTCATTGCGAGCGCAGCGAAACCCATCACGACATGCGCCGTATGAGTGGCATTGATGGGTATCGCTTCGCTCCACTTATCCTACGGTCTGGGATGTTGATTGCGTCACTTCGTTCGCAATGACACTCTCAAGCCAACCGCGTGCCAACGACAACCAGAGGAAACCCCATGCTCACGCTCCATCATCTCAACGACTCCCGCTCGCAGCGGATCCTGTGGTTGCTGGAAGAGCTCGCGCTCCCGCACGAGATCAAGCGCTATCAGCGCAACGTCGAGACGCGGCTCGCACCGCCGGAGTTGAAAGCGGTTCATCCGCTCGGCAAATCGCCTGTTATCACCGACGGCGACACCACGATTGCCGAGTCGGGCGCGATCGTCGATTACATCATCCGCCGTTATGGCAAGGGCGCGATGATGCCGGCGCCCGGCAGCGCCGACTACGAATCCTACAACGAGTGGCTGCATTATTCCGAAGGCTCGGCGATGTTGCCGCTGATGCTCAACCTCTATGTTGGCCGGCTGAAGGAGGCGGGCGCGCCCCTGCATCCGCGCATCGACAGCGAACTCGCCAACCACCTCGGCTATGTCGACGGCGCGCTGAAGGGCCGGGAATTCTTCGTCGGGGCGTCGCTGACCGGCGCCGACATCCAGATGAGCTTTGTCGGTGAGATGGCAAAAGTGTTCGGCAAGCTCGATCCCTATCCGAACCTCGCTGCCTGGCTGACACGCATGCACGCCCGCCCGGCGTTCCAGCACTCGGTCGCCAAGGGCGGGCCGTACCGGTTTGCGTGAGGGGGCGTCGTCATTCCGGGGCGCGAAGCGAACCCGGAATCTCGAGATTTCCGGGTTCGATGCTTTGCATCGCCCCGGAATGACGGTGAGTGGAGTTTCTGACCGGAGATGACGGGCAGCAGGCGCCCCTTGGAACCCCCTACATCCCCACCATATCTGGCATAATACCAGCGGGATACCGCAAATGCTTGGCCATTCCGGCCCGGATATGGTATCCCGCAGGCGCTTCTTTCGACCGCCACACCAGACCGCCCGCTACGCCCCTAAGGGCCCGCGGCGGTGGAGATATTTCGCCCTATGACCACCAGCGCCAAGACTGCCTCCGCGCCCGACTCGTTCTTCACGGCCAGCCTTGCCCAGGCTGACCCGGAAATCGCCGCCGCGATCAAGGGCGAACTCGGCCGCCAGCAGCATGAGATCGAGCTGATCGCGTCCGAAAACATCGTCAGCCGGGCCGTGCTGGAAGCGCAGGGTTCGGTGATGACCAACAAATACGCGGAAGGCTATCCGGGCGCGCGGTACTACGGCGGTTGTGAATGGGTCGACGTCGCCGAAACGCTGGCGATCGAGCGCGCGAAAAAGTTGTTCGGCGCCCAGTTTGCCAACGTGCAGCCGAACTCCGGCAGCCAGATGAACCAGGCGACGTTCCTGGCGCTGCTGCAGCCCGGCGACACCTTCATGGGCCTCGACCTCGCCGCGGGCGGCCACCTCACCCACGGCTCGCCAGTCAACATGTCCGGCAAGTGGTTCAAGGCTTCGCACTACACGGTGCGGCGCGAGGACCAGATCATCGACATGGACGAGGTGGCCAAGCAGGCCGAGCAGGTGAAGCCGAAACTGATCATCGCGGGCGGATCGGCCTATTCTCGCGCGTGGGACTTCAAGCGCTTCCGCGAGATCGCGGACTCTGTCGGCGCCTATCTCCTGGTCGACATGGCGCATTTCGCCGGCCTCGTCGCCGGCGGCGTCCATGCTTCGCCTGTGCCGCATGCCCACGTCACCACTACCACCACGCATAAGTCGCTGCGCGGTCCGCGCGGCGGCCTGATCCTGTGCAACGACGAGACGATCGCCAAGAAGCTGAATTCGGCGATTTTCCCGGGCCTGCAGGGCGGTCCCTTGATGCACGTCATCGCCGCCAAGGCAGTGGCGTTCGCCGAGGCGCTGCGGCCGGAATTCAAGGTCTACGCCAAGAACGTCGTCGAAAATGCGAAAGCGCTGGCGGAAACGCTGCGCGGCCACGGCCTCGACATCGTCTCCGGCGGCACCGACAATCATCTGATGCTGGTCGACCTCAGGCCGAAGGGCCTGAAGGGCAACGTGTCGGAAAAGGCACTGGTGCGCGCCGCCATCACCTGTAACAAGAACGGTATTCCCTTCGATCCCGAAAAGCCATTCGTCACCTCCGGCCTGCGTCTCGGCACGCCGGCGGCGACCACGCGCGGCTTTGGCGTTGCCGAATTCAAGCAGGTCGGCGGCATGATCGCCGAGGTGCTCAACGCGCTGGCGCAGTCGGAGGACGGCAAGGCGCCGCTGGTGGAAGCCGCGATCAAGGAGCGCGTCAAGGCACTCACCGACCGCTTCCCGATCTATCAGTAAAGGCTCTGTTGGATGCGCTGTCCGAGCTGCAACAGTCTCGATACGCAGGTGAAGGATTCGCGTCCGACCGAGGATTCGGCCGTGATCCGGCGGCGGCGGGTGTGCATCGCCTGCAACTTCCGTTTCACGACCTTCGAGCGGGTGCAGTTGCGCGAGTTGACGGTCATCAAGCGCAACGGCCGCCGGGTGCCGTTCGACCGCGACAAGCTGGTCCGCTCGTTGCAGATCAGTCTGCGCAAACGTCCAGTCGATCCTGAAAGGGTCGAGAAGATGGTCTCCGCCATCGTGCGCGAGCTCGAAAGCGGCGGCGAGGCGGAAGTCTCCTCGGAGGCGATTGGCGAGATCGTGATGGAGCATCTGCGCCAGCTCGACGACGTCGCTTATGTCCGCTTCGCCTCCGTCTATCGCAATTTCCGCGAGGCCAAGGATTTCGAGACTGTGCTCGGCGAACTCACCGGCGAAGACGACGCGCGGGTCGCCACGTTGCGCAAATGATCTTCCGCATTCTGGAAGACCAGTACGGGCAGAAACTCAGGGAGTCCAAAGCCGCGGACCAGCGCTTCATGCAGCTGGCGCTGGCGCTCGGCCGACGCGGGCTGGGGCGGACCTGGCCGAACCCGGCGGTTGGCGCGGTCGTGGTGAAGGATGGTGTCATCGTGGGTCGTGGCTGGACTCAGCCCGGCGGACGGCCGCATGCCGAGCCCGAGGCGCTGAAGCGTGCCGGCGAGGCCGCACGGGGCGCCACACTCTATGTGACGCTCGAACCCTGCTCGCACTTCGGCAAATCGCCGCCCTGCGTCGACGCGGTAATTGCCTCCGGCATTGCGCGCGTGGTCTCGGCGATCGAGGATCCCAATCCCGAAGTGGCCGGGCAGGGGCACGCCAAACTCCGTGCCGCCGGCATGACGGTCGATGTCGGCCTCGGTGCCCAGGAAGCTGCGCGCGATCACGCCGGGCATTTCCGCCGCATCCGCGACAAGCGCCCGCATGTGATCCTCAAACTCGCCGTGTCCGCCGACGACAAGATCGGCGCCGCCGGCCACAAGCCGGTCGCGATCACTGGAGAGGCGGCGAAGGCACGCGTGCATCTGTTGCGCGCGCAATGCGACGCCATCCTGGTCGGGATCGGCACCGTGCTGGCGGACGATCCGCATCTGACCAGCCGCCTGCCGGGGATGGAGGGCGTCTCACCGGTGCGCGTGGTGCTGGATCGCGCGCTGCGGCTGCCCGGCACCAGCAAGCTGGTTCAGTCCGCGCGGCAGACGCCGCTCTGGGTGATGACCTCGGATTTCGCCGACGCTCCCGCGGCCATGAAGCTCGGCGCCGCCGGCGCGCAGGTGGTGCGCGTCGCCGCCACCGCCAAACCACCCGGACTGGACTTGCCGGCCGTGCTGCATGCGCTGTCCGGCAAGGGCATCACAAGGCTGATGGTTGAGGGCGGCTCCCGGGTAGCATCCTCCTTCATCGCTGGCGGCCTGATCGATGAAATCTGGCTGTTGCGCGGCCCTGACAAGATCGGCGCGGACGGTATTCCCGCGCTGGACGCATTGCCGCTCTCGGCAATCACCGGGTCGCCCGCGTTCAGGACACGTGCTAGCGAACCACTCGGCCAAGACACTCTCACTGTTTACGAGCGCGTTTAATGTTCACCGGAATTGTCACCGACATCGGCGAGATCACGGCCCTCACGCCAACGGCGCAGGGGCAGTTGCACCGCATGCGGATCGCCTGCCGCTATGACCAGACCACCATCGCCGACGGCGCCTCGATCGCCTGCAACGGGGTCTGCCTCACGGTGGTGGCCTCCGGCGTCGAGGGCGGCAAGACCTGGTTCGACGTCGATGCCGCCGCGGAAACGCTCGGCATGACCACGGCCACGCATTGGGCAAAAGGCACCAAACTAAATCTCGAACGGGCGCTGAAGATCGGCGACGAACTCGGCGGCCATATCGTTGCGGGCCATGCCGACGGCATTGCGACCATCGTCAAGCGTGACGATCTGCCCGATATGGCCCGGTTCGAGCTGCGGACCGCGCGCGAACTGGCCCGCTTCATCGCGGCC
Organism: Bradyrhizobium paxllaeri; assembly: GCF_001693515.2. NCBI lineage: Bacteria > Pseudomonadati > Pseudomonadota > Alphaproteobacteria > Hyphomicrobiales > Nitrobacteraceae > Bradyrhizobium > Bradyrhizobium paxllaeri. The sequence goes on along the minus strand of NZ_CP042968.1, from coordinate 4,785,543 downwards.
AAGGGTTCGGTCACGCTGGATGGCGTGTCGCTGACCGTGAATACGGTCGAGGATGTCACATTTTCGGTGCTGATCATCCCGCATACGCTCAGCGTCACCACGCTCAGCGGCTGGGCGGCAGGCAGCGAGGTCAATATCGAGGTCGACCTGATGGCCCGCTACGCGGCGCGGCTGTCGGAAATGAAGTGACGGCAAGGACAATTGTGTCATACGCGGGCTTGACCCGCGTATCCATCCTCTTAACAAGATGGCTTCCTGGCAGGATGGATTGCCGGGTCAAGCCCGGCAATGACGACGAAGGCAAACAATGGCAGACGCACGGCGCGCACCGCTGAAGGACCAGACCGACATCACAGGCGCGCGCGCGCTGATCGTCGAGGCGCGATTCTATGACGACATCCAGGACGCACTGCTGGAAGGCGCCGTCGCCGAACTGAAGGCCGCGGGCGTGATGCATGACGTCATCACGGTTCCCGGCGCGCTGGAGATTCCGGCCGCCATCGCGATCGCACTCGATGCCGCCGAGAGGAACGGCAAGCCCTATGACGCGGCGATCGCGCTCGGTTGCGTGGTCCGCGGCGACACCATCCATTTCGAAATCGTCTCGATCGAATCCTCGCGTGCGCTGATGGACCTGGCGGTCGCGCGCAAGATGCCGCTCGGCAACGGCATCATTACGGTGAATACCGACGAGCAGGCCTGGGCGAGGGCGCGCGCCAGCGAACTCAACAAGGGCGGCGACGCCGCGCGCGCGGCGCTGGCGATGCTGCGGATCAAACGCCGGCTGGCAAAGGCTTAGGCGATGGCGGACAACAAGAAGCCAGCGAGAGCTCCCGACAGGAAAGCCAACCGCCGCGGCGCGGCGCGGCTCGCTGCCGTGCAGGCGCTCTACCAGATGGACATCGCGGGCGCAGGGATCAACGACATCTTCGCCGAGTTCGAGAGCCACTGGCTCGGCAACGAGGTCGAGGGCGACAAATACCTGCCGGCGGAGGCCGCGTTTTTCCGCGACGTCGTATCGGGCGTGGTCCGCGACCAGGCCAGGCTAGATCCCCTGATCGACGACGCACTCTCCAAGGGCTGGCCCTTGAAGCGGATCGACGCGATTTTGCGTGCGGTGCTGCGCGCCGGCTCCTACGAGCTGGAGCACCGCAAGGACGTGCCGGGCCGCGTGGTCGTATCCGAATATGTCGACGTCGCGCATGCCTTCGTCGAAAAGGACGAGACCGGCATGGTCAACGCCGTGCTCGACCAGATCGCGCGCCAGTTCCGCGCCGATGAGTTCGCGCGTGGCTAGCGCCAAACCCGCGTCCGGCGAGGACTCGCTGATCGCGCGCTACTTCCGGCCGCTTGCAACCGATCCCGGCGCCTTCCGCCTCGACGACGACGCCGCCGCGCTGAAGCCCGATGGCGACGACATCGTGGTGACGGTGGATGCCATCGTCGAGGGCGTGCACTTCCTGCCCGACGATCCGCCCGATACCGTCGCACGCAAGGCGCTGCGGGTGAATCTCAGCGATCTCGCGGCGAAGGGGGCCAGGCCGGCCGGCTTCGTGCTGGCCCTGGCGCTCCGTGCCACCGACGAAGCCTGGCTAAAACCGTTCGCGGCGGCGCTCGGCGAGGATGCCGGGCAGTTCGGCTGTCCGCTGCTCGGCGGCGACACGGTATCGACCCCGGGACCGCTGATGATCTCGGTCACCGCCTTCGGCCGCGTGCCGCCGGGCAGGATGGTTCATCGCAGCGGGGCCAAGGCCGGCGAGCGGGTTATGGTGACCGGCACGATCGGCGACGCGGCGCTGGGGCTTGCTATTCTGAAGGGCGGGAAGATTCACGCCGCCACCGATCATGCTGCCCGGGAGGCGCTGGTCGGGCGCTATCGCGTGCCGCAGCCGCGTCTGGCGATGGCTGAAATCGTGCGCGAATATGCGAGCGCGTCGATGGACGTTTCCGATGGCCTCGCCGGTGATCTCGCAAAACTCTGCGGCGTGTCGGGCATCTCGGCCGTGATTGATCTGGAGCAGGTCCCGCTGTCCGGCGCGGCAGCGGATCTGGTGTCGCGCGGTATTGTCGGGATGGAAACATTGCTGGCCGGCGGCGACGATTACGAGATCCTGTGCACGGTGCCGGAGGCCCGCGTCGACGCCTTCGCGCAGGCTGCGCGGCGCGCTGGTGTATCAGTCGGTTCCATCGGAACGGCGGTGGCGGGGAGCGCCGCCCCGACGTTCGTCGACAAAGCGGGCAAAGAACTCGCGCTGGAGCGGCTGTCCTACAGCCACTTCTGACGGCGGGCTGGCTGCGCCTTCTTCGGCGGTCCCGCCACGCGGCAAATTTTTAGACCGATTAGCGGTGATTCCTTTCAAAATTAGACGGTTTTTGTCCCCGGCGGCGTTGCGCGGGGGTGGCGATTTTGGCAAGGTCCCCGCCGATTTGAGGTCACCCTTTTGGGGAGGGTAGGCCTCCTAAATCTCCTAAATAATGCGCCGGCCGCGCTCGCGGGATGGCGTGGGGCGGAAACGAGCATCTGAGGCAAATTCAATGACAGCATTGTGGGTGATTGTGCTCTGCGGAGCGCTTTCGATTCTTTACGCCATCTGGGCCACGTCTTCGGTTCTGAAATCGGACGCCGGCAATCCGCGCATGCAGGAAATCGCGGCGGCGGTGGCCGAAGGCGCGCAGGCCTACCTCAAGCGCCAGTACATGACGATCGCTATGGTCGGCGTCGTGATTTTCGCCCTGCTGGCCTACTTCCTCGGCATGCTGGTTGCGATCGGCTTCCTGGTCGGCGCCGTGTTGTCGGGCGCCGCCGGCTTCATCGGCATGAACGTCTCGGTCCGCGCCAACGTGCGCACCGCGCAGGCGGCGACGACTTCGCTGGCCGGCGGCCTTGAACTGGCCTTCAAGGCCGGTGCGATCACCGGCCTTCTGGTGGCCGGCCTCGCGCTGCTCGGCGTCACCATCTACTTCGCCTATCTCACCCAGATCATGGGGCTGAAGGCCAATGACCGCGTCGTGGTCGACGCGCTGGTGGCGCTCGGCTTCGGCGCCTCGCTGATCTCGATCTTCGCTCGTCTCGGCGGCGGCATCTTCACCAAGGGGGCGGACGTCGGCGGCGATCTCGTCGGCAAGGTCGAGGCCGGTATCCCCGAGGACGATCCGCGCAACCCGGCGACCATCGCCGACAACGTCGGCGACAACGTCGGTGACTGCGCCGGCATGGCCGCCGACCTGTTCGAGACCTATGCGGTGACCGCGGTCGCCACCATGGTGCTCGCCGCGATCTTCTTCGCGAACTCGCCGCTGCTGGTGAACATGATGACCCTGCCGCTCGCCATCGGCGGCATCTGCATCATCACCTCGATCATCGGCACCTTCTTCGTCAAACTCGGCGCCAGCCAGTCCATCATGGGCGCGCTGTACAAGGGCCTGATCGCAACGGGCGTCCTGTCGCTGCTCGGCGTTGCCGCCGTCATTCACTGGTTGATCGGTTTCGGCGAACTGGCAGGCGTGAAGTACACCGGTATGGCGCTGTTCCAGTGCGGCGTCGTCGGCCTCATCGTCACCGGCCTGATCATCTGGATCACCGAATACTACACCGGCACCGACTATCGTCCGGTGAAGTCGATTGCGGCTTCCTCGGTCACCGGCCATGGCACCAACGTGATCCAGGGTCTGGCGATCTCAATGGAAGCGACCGCGCTGCCCGCGATCGTCATCATCGCCGGCATCCTGGTCACCTACAGCCTTGCCGGCCTGTTCGGTATCGCGATTGCGACCACGACGATGCTGGCGCTGGCCGGCATGATCGTCGCGCTCGACGCTTTCGGCCCGGTCACGGACAATGCCGGCGGCATCGCCGAAATGGCCGGCCTGCCGAAGGAGGTCCGCAAGTCGACCGACGCGCTCGACGCCGTCGGAAACACCACCAAGGCGGTCACCAAGGGCTACGCGATCGGCTCCGCCGGTCTCGGCGCGCTGGTGCTGTTCGCGGCCTACAATGAAGACCTCAAGTTCTTCATCGCCAATTCGTCCAAGAACGTCTACTTCCAGGGCGTCGCTCCGGACTTCTCGCTCAACAACCCCTACGTCGTGGTCGGCCTCCTGTTCGGCGGCCTGCTGCCGTATCTATTCGGCGCGCTCGGCATGACCGCCGTCGGCCGTGCGGCCGGCGCGATCGTCGAGGAAGTGCGGCGCCAGTTCCGCGAGAAGCCCGGCATCATGCAGGGCACCGACAAGCCGGATTATGGCAAGGCCGTCGACCTCCTTACCAAGGCGGCGATCAAGGAAATGATCATCCCGTCGCTGTTGCCGGTGCTGTCGCCGATCTTCGTCTACTTCGCGATCTACGCGATCGCGGGCGGCGGTGCGGCCGGCAAGTCGGCTGCATTCTCGGCGGTCGGCGCCATGCTGCTCGGCGTGATCGTGACCGGCTTGTTCGTTGCGATCTCGATGACCTCGGGCGGCGGCGCCTGGGACAACGCCAAGAAGTACATCGAGGACGGTCACTACGGCGGCAAGGGTTCCGACGCCCACAAGGCGGCGGTGACCGGCGACACCGTCGGCGATCCCTACAAGGATACGGCGGGTCCGGCGGTGAACCCGATGATCAAGATCACCAACATCGTGGCGCTGCTGCTGCTGGCGATCCTGGCGCACTGAGCTGCGAGCTGATGGAAACGAAAACCCCGCGGTGCGAGCCGCGGGGTTTTTGCTTGGCATGAAACTCGTTCGTTGTAAGCGGACAACACGGAGACCAATCTATGTCGCTCTCATCTGCCCGGAATTATGCACTCCGCGCCTCCAAATCGCAGGACCAGAAGGAGGCCATCGAACTGCTGTCCAAGGCCATTCTGGAGTTGGCTTTGTCAATTGAAGCCACGGATGCGAAGGTCAAGAAGATCAACAAGTCGTCCTAGGTACTAGGGCATTATGCGGAGCGATCCATCTCCGCCCGTCGGATCGAAACGAAAACCCCGCGGCGCGCGAGCCGCGGGGTTTTTGCTTTGGGGTGTGTAGTTCGTAGCCCGGATTACGCTTCGCTCCATCCGGGCTACAGGAGCTACCTTCTCAATTCACATCCATCTGCAAGCCTTCGCGCTTGATGATCTCGCCGAACTTCGCCGTCTCGGCCTGCACAAAGTCAGAGAATTGCTGCGGCGTGCCCCAGTCGGCGGTGGCGCCCATGTTGGCGATAGTCTTCTTCACATCATCGCGCGCCAGCATCGCCTTGATCTCCTTGTTGAGCGCCTCGATGACGGGAGCGGGCGTGGCCTTCGGCAGGAAGATGCCGAACCAGGAGGAGACGTCGAACTTCGCAAGTTCGGGTACGCCCTCGCGGATCGTCGGGATGTTCGGCGCCGCCGGGGTACGTTCAGGCGTCGTCACGCAAAGCGCGGTGAGCTTGCCTTCCTGGGTTTGCGGCAGCGTCGGGTAGAGATTGTCGAACAGGATCTGAATGTCGCCGGCAAGCGCTGCCTGCAGCGCCGGACCTGCGCCGCGGAATGGCACATGCACCATCTTCAGGCCGGTGAGTTGCAGGAACCAGGCGCCGGTGAGGTGAGGGCTCTGCCCGACTCCGGAGGAGCCGTAGGTCAGCTTGTCCGGATTGGCCTTGATGTAGGCGATCAACTCCGGGATCGACTTGATTCCGGTCGACGGATGCGCCGACACGATGTTCGGAATGCGGATCATGTTGCTGACCGGCTGCAACTGGTCGGCCTTGTAGGTCATGTTGCGGAAGATGCTGTAGGCGATCGCATTCGGACCGGGATTGCCGACCAGGATGACGTGGCCATCAGCCCTGCCTCGCACGGCTTCGGCAGTGCCGATGGTGCCGCCGCCGCCGGAGCGGTTTTCCACGACAGCCGACTGGCCCCAAGCGGTCTGCAGATGCGCGGCCAGCAGCCGGCCCATCACGTCAGTGCTGCCGCCGGCCGCCGCCGGTACGATGAGACGCACAGTCTCGGTCGGCCGCCAGTCGGAGCCGAAGCTCGAGCGCGGCAAGATTGCCGCCGCCGAAACGGCTGCAGCTCCGGTCAAAACGCGGCGTCGAGAAATAGTTTTAATCGTCACAAGTTCACTCCCTGCTTTGGATTCTTGTTGGCAGGGACCGTAGGCAGCGCGCGCGCTGAGAGCAAGCGGGCGACTTGGCGCATGATTTCCGTGTCGCGGAACGCAGTCAGACGCTCGCAGAACTGCGCAGGCTGCCAGCGCTCCGGCGCTTGCGGCAGAGAGCTACCGGCGCCGCGGAACAGCACAGGATGCTTGCTCCGCGGCCAAACCTTCATGCGAACGGTTTGTTCAATGCTCGAATGCCGGTGCCGGGTCGCGGTGCCCGGCGCGGCGGCGTCAATTCATTTTGGCCCCCCGAAAAACAATTTAGCTCCCCACTTGAAGAGGCTCTTGATGTGCGTGGCGCCCTTGCTGCCGTCGTAGTCGAATTCGACAGTTGTTCCGCTTGGCTGGCGCTTGATGCGGAATTTGATCCCGGCGAGGACGAAGTAGCTAAAGGTCGCGGTCAGCGCTGTTTGAACGGTAAGAGTTCCAGCGAGGAAAATCTCACCCTTCTCGGCCGCCAACGGACTTGAATCCCAGCGCACGGACTCGAGCCTGTCGGTGTCAGTCGTTCCCTTGCTGAGATAGGCAAGCGCGACCAGTTCATTGTGTGCTTCTGAAAGGAACCAGTCGAGGTCTTCCGTAAGCGCAAGAGTCGGCGGTTCTCCCGGAGCTACGGACCATTCGCCGTCCTCGCCATATGTCACCGTACATTTGTTGTATAGAAAGTCGCCTGGGGCATTGACCGGCTGAGCGTCATTGGAAACGTCATTCCAGCTGGCAAGGGAATTGGCGCTGTAGTCCCCGGTGGCCACATAAAATGTCAGCTTGGGCGTCAGCGTTCTCGTTTGGTTGGGTTCGGGATCCCAGGTCATGCCGACGAAGCCTGCCTCGGTTTGAATTCCGAACGACTGATTAGCAAACCAGCCGTTATTCTCGTTTTTCACCTTGTCGTACGGGTTGGACACGAGAGCGATTGTATTTGCAGGAGCCTGCACGCCGCTGTTGGCCATTGTAGGCCCTTCGTTGGGCGGCCAGTTCGCGTAGTTTGCCTGCCACGTATCCTGTAAACTGGCGTCGTTGGTGACGTTGGACACGACCACGACGTTCAGTCCGACAGCATGCGTGCTTGCACCGGCGCCGACCACGTACTGAACGGGGACTTCGAAATAATTTGACGCAGGACTGTTCGGCACGACTTCCAGATTGGCGCTGGAGTTGGCATACACCTTGGGGTCGTTGATGAGTTCCTGGGGAGGCGCCAGGAAACACCAAAAGAGCTGTGAGTCAGCCGACTTGTTGACGAGGTAAATGGTGTAAGTATCGGTCATCGTTGTTCCTCCTGATGATGCAAGACGTGCAATCAGCGTTGCCTGCTTTTGATTGCGGGGCTTGCTGTTTTTCACAAAGCCCTTGCGGCTTGCCTCGGGAAATCGAAGCGCGTCGCGGGCGTTGCTGATCGCCCCACGCCGGCCTTGTCGCTCCTTCGGATCGACGCCAGTGCCTGGAGCGACGATGCCCTCCATGCCTGGTCATCTGCATCGGGGCCGCGCCCTGATTCTTGCGTAGGGGATTTCCCGATGGCGGCGGCCCCGTCAGTTTTTGGGGGTCCCGTAGGCCTCGCCACGCAGCACGCTCCTGACCGCGGGCAGCAGCAGTTCGGTCATCTGATGCTTGGCGAGGTAACCGTCGGCGCCGGCGGCAAAGGCGCTGCGAACGTAGAGCGGGGAATCGTGCGTGCTCAGCACCAGGATCCGCAGGCCCAGATGGCGGGAGCGAATGTCTCTCACCAACTCCAAACCATCGTCGCCGTGAATGAGCGAAAGGTCAGTGATCACGAGGTCGGGCCGCGCGACGGCAATCGCGATCAGCCCATCCTGCAGGGTAGCCGCCTCAGCGCAGACGATGAGATCAGGTTCGGCATTGATCAGAGCGACAAGACCGCGCCGTATCAATGGGTGATCGTCGACGATGAGGATCCGCCGCCGGCCCTGCCTTGATTGTGCAGTTCGCTTTCGCAACATGCCCCAGCCCGCTCGGCTCCCGCGACCCGCAACCGGCTCTGCGCCGTCACGGGCGGGAAGTCATCAGGCCGGAGCGGATTCTTTACGTTAGGGTAACCCCCCATCTTGGCGAATCGGAGAGCTGCCCCCGATTCGGCCGGATTCGACCCATTGGGTCGCACGCTGGGCGAGTTCAGCGGCGGTCTCGATCGCCAGCTTGTCCTTGATGTGCGCGAGGTGGGATTCGACCGTCTTGACGCTCCGGCTAAGGACCCCCGCAATCTGGCGCGTGGTCCGACCCTGACCCACAAGGCGAAATATCTGCAATTGGCGGTCGCTGAGCATGCGGACCGGCGAGGCGGTTTCGAGGCTCCGGCCGCCGATATATTGCTTCGCCAACCGCCGTTGCAGCGCTTCGCTCATGTAAGTTTCGCCGGCGAGCACCTGGCGGATGGCCGCCAGTACGGTCTCATCGAGTTGATGCTTGGCGACATAACCGAGAGCGCCTGCGCCGAGGGCGCGCTCGGCATAGACCGCTTCATCGTGAACCGAAAGCACCAGCGAGGGAATGCCGGGATGGCGCGCCTTGATTTCCTTGACGAGATCCAGGCCATCCTCATCGCCAAGCACAAGATCGACAATCACCAGATCTGGCGGTCTTTTCCTGATGGCCTCAAGCGCAGCCAGCCGCGTGCCGACGGCATCATGGGCGGCGAGGCCGGGCTCCGACTGGATCAGGGCCATCAATCCGCGACGTAGCAGCGGGTGATCGTCGACAACGAGCAGCGTTTTGCTGGCCGTGGGCAAGGGTTCAAGAGGGCCCGCGGACATTCTCGGCGCCTTCGGACGGTTCGTCGCTCGGCGGCAGGGAAAAGACGCATGTCACCACGACACCGCGCCCGGGCTGCGCCGCTACCTCGAGCGAGCCGCCGATCGCGCGGGCGCGGTAGCTCATCGTATGCAATCCAATGCCGTCATCGCCGTTCTGTTCGGGCAGACCGATGCCATTGTCCCGGATGCTCAGAGATCCCGAGCCGTCGATGCAAGCCAACCGGATCTCGATTTCGCTCGCGCGGCCGTGAGTGATCGCATTGCGTACGGCTTCCTGGGCAATGCGCACGAGATGCGCCGTTGTTTCCGGGTGAAGCCGGAAAGTGCTCCCGTCCTCCACAAGCGCACAGAACGCGCCTTGCCCGCGGCTGACATTGCGCGCCAGCGAATCGAGAGCATCCACCAGCCCGGCGCCATTCAGTCCGGTCGGCCAAAGACCGTGGGCGAGGTCTCGCGCCTCGCCGATCGTCTGGTTCAGCAGCCGGACAATCTCGGCAGCGGCCGCGGCAGGACCGGGTTCGGCATTCACCGCCAAATTGCGCGCCAGCACCGCGGTCAAGGCTGCGATGCCGGCGAGCGACTGGCAGAGTCCGTCGTGCAATTCCTGCCCGAGGCACTGTCTCTCGTGGTCGGCGATTGCAAGAATCTCGCGCTCCAGAGTTTCCAGTCGCGCGCGGTCGCACGCTGACGCCGCAGCCGGTTCGCCGAGCATCGCCAGGTACCGATATGTTGTTTGGATCGTGCATCTTTAGGTTGCATCAAAATATTTGCGGCGTCAACGCCACAGATGGTGCCTGCGAATGAGACAAACATACGCAGATGAATGTGCGCGCAGAAGCGGGCGAGCTGCAGTCCTGAAAATGCCGCATGCATTTCCTGCGGACGCAGCGGCTTTCGCTTGCGGGCCTAGTTGAAGCTGAGCAGCTTGAACAGCGGCGTCAGGTAGCTGAGCTCCTGGCCGGATGTGGGCGTGGTGCGGCTGATGAAGTCGAAGATCTTGCCGTCCTGCAATCCGTAATTGGCAAGCCGCGTCACCTGGCGGTTCTTGTCGAAATAGATCGCGATCACGCGCTGGTCGACGACCTGCTGATTCATGAAGGCGACTTTGCGCTCGGAGCGCTGCGAGATGTAATAGAACACCTCGCCGTTCAGGGTCGCGACCGTCGACGGCGTTCCCATCACGATCAGCACCTGATCCTGGCTGGCGCCGATCGGAATCTGCTCCAGCGCATTGGGCGGCAGGATATAGCCCTTCTGGAACTGCTCGCCGGTGCAGCCGGCCAGCGCCGCGCAGATCAATGCCACGGCCGCCGCTGTGCGAAAACCGCGCCGGCGTGCGGACAGGCTGCGAGGCGAGGGCACGCTGGTGCTCAGGTGGCTCATTTCAGTCATGTCAGGAATTAGCCCGTCCTCTTGCATCGCGCGGTGCGTTGACGTACCGGGCAGCACGCTGGATTGCAACATGCGCGGGCTCCCGGCAAAGAATCTGGAGGGCTCGCTCGCGGAACCCACAATGCTTTGGCCGTTCAATCACTTCAGGAAACCCCGGCCGCCGTTGCGCGGCACCATCGAGGCCATCTATGGCATGATCGTGACGCAGGCGCGAGAACCGTTGTTTTATCGGGACTTTGGGGTTCCGGACACGGTTAACGGCCGTTTTGACCTGCTTCTGGTCCATTTGTGGCTGGTCCTGCGGCGGTTGAAATCGGTCGAGGGTGCCACGACCCTGTCGCAGGGGCTGTTCGACCATTTTTGCAACGATATGGACGATAATCTGCGCGAGATGGGGGTGAGTGACCTCAAGGTGCCGAAGCGGATGCAGGCCTTCGGCGAGGCCTTCTATGGCCGGACGGCGGCCTATGACATGGCGCTGACCGAGGGGCGGGAGGCGCTGGCGCAGGCAATGTGCAAGAATATCCTCAACGGCGAGAATATCGAAAAAGCCCGGCTGCTTGCCGCCTATGCCGAATCGGCGATCGTCACCCTGGACAGTCTCGACGAGGCGTCGCTGCTAAGCGGCTCGGCCAGGTTTCCGGTGCCGGAGAAGGCGGGCGCACGGCGATGAACAAGACCGGCACAGAGAAGCCTGACCCGTGGCGCGTCCCCGTTGCCGTCGCGCAGATCCCCGAAACGGGCCTGCATCGCGACATCGAGGCCGATCAGGCCATCCGTAACGCGATGGCCGAAATGGGCGGTCTGCGCGAGGTGCTGTCGGCGCAGGCCACGTTCGACGTCACCCCAAAGAGCGGCGGCCGCTTCCACGTGGCCGGCCACGTGCGGGCACGCATCGGGCAGACCTGTGTGGTGACGCTGGAGGAGATCGAGAACGACATCGACGAACCGATCGATCTGATCTTCGCGCCACCCGAGCAGATCCCGCAGATGGCCGCGCTGGTCGACGAGGCCGAGGAGAGCGACGAGGAAACGCCCGATCCGCCCGAGCCGATCGAGAACGGCATGATCGACCTCGGCAGGGTTGCCACTGATGCACTGTATCTCGCCGTCGATCCCTATCCGCGCAAAGCCGGGGCCGTATTTGAGCCGATGGTTGAGGCCGCCGATCCCGAAGATCATCCGTTCGCGGCGCTCAAGGCGCTCAAGGTAGGGCCCAAAAAATCCCGCTCCAGGAAGCCCAAAGGCAAGTAGCCGGCAGTTAAAGTGCCCAGCGAAGCTGCCGCCGGCTCGATGTAACTCTGATGGTTGGCCAATAATTTCCCGTAAGATATTGATTTTTATCACGATATCTTGTGTTCTTGATTTCAGGCCACACAGCTTCCCTTTCGCCAAAAGAGGGTGGCCAAGAGGTTGTGTCGGGACGCGGAAACGCTATTGTCGCGGCCCGGCGGGGGCGCAGGTTGCGTTTCGCCGAGCGCCGCGTAGATGGTGCCATTCCAGTGCGCGGCCGGCTCTACGAGGGCCGCGAGAGATCAGGTTTCCGGGACGTTCATGCCGCAAAAGGTTCGAATCGCGCTTGACGCCATGGGCGGCGATGTCGGCGCATCGGTCGTCATTCCCGGCGCGGCGATCTCCTTGAAACGGCATCCCGACAGCGAATTCCTGCTTTATGGCGACAGCAAGCTGATCGACGCAGAATTGGCGAAGCACCCCGCACTAAAGGCGGCTTCGCGCGTTATCCATACCGACGTGGCAATCAGCAATGACGACAAGCCGAGCCACGCGCTGCGGCGGGGCCGCAAGACCTCCTCGATGTGGCTTGCGATCGATGCGGTCAAGCGGGGCGAGGCTGATGTCGTGGTTTCCGCCGGCAACACCGGTGCGCTCATGGCGATGGCGCGGCTTCACTTGCGCACACTGCCCGGTATCGACCGACCGGCAATCGCAGCGCTTTGGCCGACCGTGCGCGGCGATACCGTCGTGCTTGATCTCGGCGCATCGATCGGCGGCGATGCGCACCATCTGGTGTCGCTAGCGGAGATGGGCGGCGCGATGGCGAGCGTTCTGTTCAATATCGAGCGTCCGACCGTCGGGCTGCTCAATATTGGCCGCGAAGAGATGAAGGGACACGAGGAAATCCGTGAGGCCGCGGAGCGGTTGCGGGCGATGAACCTGCCGCAGCTCAATTATGTTGGCTTCGTCGAGAGCGATGACATCGGCAGGGGAGCGGTCGACGTGGTCGTGACCGAAGGCTATTCCGGCAATATCGCGCTGAAAGCGGCCGAAGGGACCGCGCGGCAGATGTCGGATTTCCTGCGTAACGCCCTGACGCAAAACTGGTTGAGACGTATCGGCTATCTCCTTGCCCGTGGCGCCTTTCAGGCGCTGCGCGCCAAGATGGACCCCAACAAATCCAATGGTGGTATGCTGCTTGGATTGAAAGGGTTGGTTGTCAAAAGCCATGGCGGAACCAACGCCGAAGGCTTTGCCTACGCAGTCGATGTTGGCTATGAGATGGTCCGCTGCGATCTCCTCACCAAGATCACTCAGATGATAAATAGCGACGGTAGTGCGCTGGCACAGACCGCGCAGGAGGCTGTCTCGTGACTGCGAAACGTTCGGTCGTGCTGGGCTGCGGCTCTTATCTGCCGCAGAAGGTGCTGACCAATGCGGAACTCGCCGCCCGTATAGATACGTCGGACGAGTGGATCGTTCAGCGGACCGGCATCCGGGAGCGGCACATTGCGGCCGAAGGCGAGTTCACCTCGCACCTCGCGGTCAACGCCGCGCGTGCGGCGCTGGATCATGCCGGCCTCGACGCCCAGGCCATCGACCTGATCGTGCTGGCGACCTCGACGCCGGACAACACTTTCCCGGCGACCGCGGTTGCGGTTCAGAATGAACTCGGCATCCACCATGGCGCCGCCTTCGATCTGCAGGCGGTGTGCTCCGGCTTCGTCTTCGCGCTCGCCACCGCCGACAATTTCCTGCGCTCAGGCGCCTACAGGCGCGCGCTGGTGATCGGCGCAGAAACCTTCTCGCGCATTCTCGACTGGAACGACCGCGGCACCTGCGTGCTGTTCGGCGATGGTGCCGGCGCGGTCGTGCTCGAGGCGCAGGACCAGCCGGGCCTGCCTTCCGACCGCGGCGTGCTGACGACGCATCTGCGCTCGGACGGCCGGCACAAGGCAAAGCTGTTCGTCGACGGCGGTCCTTCCAGCACCCAGACCGTCGGCTATCTCCGGATGGAAGGCCGCGAAGTGTTCAAGCACGCGGTGGGCATGATCACGGATGTGATCGTGGATGCCTTCAATGCGACGGGAACCAGCGCCGAGGAGATCGACTGGTTCATTCCGCATCAGGCCAACAAGCGAATCATCGATGCTTCAGCGCACAAGCTTCATATTGCGCCGCAGAAGGTGGTGCTGACCGTGGATCTGCACGGCAATACGTCGGCGGCGTCGATTCCGCTGGCGCTTTCGGTCGCCGTCAAGGATGGGCGCGTGAAGAAGGGCGATCTGGTGCTGTTCGAAGCCATGGGCGGCGGCTTCACCTGGGGTTCCGCACTCGTGCGCTGGTAAGCGCTGGGTAAAACTACCGATTAAAATTGTGGCCGTGTTCATGCTTCTGCATGATGCTCGCTGTTGACCATTGCGAGCTAACCTCATAATTTCAGGCAATAAATTTTGTTCGCCGAGAGTGCGGGGCAGGCGATGACCGGGACCGGAAAAACAGTCACACGTGTCGATCTCTGCGAGGCGGTCTACCAGAAGGTGGGCCTCTCGCGAACGGAATCGTCCGCGTTTGTCGAGCTCGTTTTGAAAGAGATTACCGATTGCCTGGAGAAAGGCGAGACGGTGAAGCTGTCATCGTTCGGCTCGTTCATGGTGCGCAAGAAGGGTCAGCGCATCGGACGTAACCCGAAGACCGGTACTGAAGTGCCGATCTCGCCGCGTCGTGTGATGGTGTTCAAGCCATCGGCGATTCTGAAGCAGCGCATCAACGGCCATGCGGTGGGCAACGGCGAAAGCAAGGCCGAATAGCGAGACCGAGTACCACGACCGCGTAGCAAGGCGAGTACTGCGTCTTCACCAACTAGATGAGTTGAGAGGAGTGGCATTTGGACAAAGCGCCGGATGCGTTCCGCACCATCAGCGAAGTCGCTGAAGAGCTCGACATTCCCCAGCACGTGCTGCGATTCTGGGAGACGCGATTCGCCCAGATCAAGCCGATGAAGCGAAGCGGCGGGCGGCGTTACTATCGCCCCGACGACGTCGATCTGCTGAAGGGCATCCGTCGTCTGCTGTACGGCGAGGGCTACACCATCCGCGGCGTGCAGCGGATACTGAAAGAGCACGGCATCAAATCCGTGCAGGGACTTGCCGACCAGACCTCGGCCGTCACCTTCGGCGCGGTCGAGGAGGCGATCGGTCTCAGCCTGCAGGAGCCCGAAGAGAGTGAAATCCCGACCACCGATGCCGAGACCGAGGATGAAGACTACGAGACCGAAGAGAAGGAAATCGACTATCGCTTCGCCGATACCGACGACGACGGCATTTTGCTGCCGTTCGCCAGGGGCAAGCCGGGGCCGTCGGAGGCTGACCGCGAGCGCCTCGAACGGGTGCTGCAGGACCTGATTTCCTGCCGGGAGTTGCTGGATACGGCAATGAAGGACGGTTGACCGGGCAGGAACTGGGCCGGCTCGTTGGGCCTCAAAGAGGCCCCTCGCGCGCCTTGCGCCGGACGCTGATCGCAGCTAATGGAACGGCATCGGAGCGTGGCGCAGCCCGGTTAGCGCACTAGTCTGGGAGACTAGGGGTCGGAGGTTCAAATCCTCTCGCTCCGACCATTTAACTTCACGGATAGCAATCCTGATCCCGGCTAAATGCCGAGGGCCCAGACGGCGACGATAGTCCCCAGCACCGCAACGCCGCTAATCGTCCAGCCTGTAAAGTAAGACCCAACATCCGTTTCCGGTCGTTCGACCATGGTATCGCGCCAATGGGTCACCGCGGCCTCCCATAGATTGACATGGCCTCTCGTATGTAAGTCGCGGCCGCGGGCTCAAGGTTCACGCGAGGTGCGGCGCGACGGGCCGCGGGACGCCTTGGGATAGCGCGCTCCAGAAGGTAAATTCGCCTTAACCTCAACCCGAGCATCGATCCGCGATTAACGTTCTTGGCACACTCTGGGTGTTACAAAACCCCCGAGCACAACCTGTGCAGAGTACAAGCCATGGATTTCCTGAAGCGTGCGGCCTTTGTCCTGGGCGGCATCTTTTTGGGCGTAAACCTGATCAACTATTTTGTCATGGGCCACACCGGGGACTACCTGCCGGGCGGCGAACGTATGGGCGAGTGGAGGGCGGCGAAAATACGCGAGGCGTGTTACCCCGCGCTTGAGGCGCCCGAAAAGGACGGGCTGCTCCCGAAGCTTTCCACCGACACGCATCGCGTTGACTGGCGCGATCTCGACCGCGCAAGGGACATGACGGCGGCGCTGAACTGCTATCTCGTCACGCACCCCAACGCGGTCTGCGAGCGGAACAACCGCGCCTACATCGTCGATTACATCAATCGTTATTTTGCGAAGTTCGATGAGATGATGAATACGGCCAAGCGATATGGCGAAGCCGAAATGTCCACGGTGAGGAAGCTCTGGGACAGCCCGCGCAACCGCGCGATCAACGCGGCCCTGTTGCAGGACACCAGTAGCGGGCGATTGATCAAGGCCGATTTCGGCTGGAGCGTGCCCACGGCGATGAAGCCGATGCTCGATCGCTACAAGGGTACGAGCGACAATTGCCCGAAGGCCTAGTGCCAGGAGTTTTAATATGACCGGTGAAATTTTCAGCCTTATCCGCATGCCGCTCATGGCCTTTGCCGGCGGCTTCCTCGTGGTCGGTGGGTGGATCTGGGCGCCCCAAATATCGAGGCTGGTGCAAAGCCAGTTTTCGGGCGGCCCGAGCGTTTCAATGTTCGCCGACGCCAATCGTATCGGCCGGCCGGAAGTCGCGCCGGTCGTGCGAGGCTGTATCTTCAAAGTGATGGATATCGGTGTGGACGCCTCGAAGATGGAGCCGAGCGCTGCATACTTCATCTTGAAGGCCGGCAGTATGCAGGCGAACGTTTCCACCATGCTTGGTAAGTCGGATGGGTGGTCCGAAATCCAGAAAGGCAATCTGGTCGCCGCGTGGGGGCAGTTGGCGAACTGCATCTACGCGCTGGAGGATAGCCAGCTCTGCGATCCCGATAACCGCGCAGCGGCGGTAGAAGCCACCATGAAATTCTTTGGCTACGCGAAGCAGATCGAGGGTTCCATGCCGGGCAGTGACGCACGCGCGATGGAGAATCTCAGAGATCGCTTGCTGATCGTGCTCAAGAACCACCGTCGGTACGGAACGCTCATTGCCTCCGATTTCGGCAGCTTTGCCCCGGCCGAGATATTGCAGGTCATGCGCAGCGAGCAGAAAGAGACCCGCGACATCTGCAAGCGCTGACGCGGCGATTCATCCATCGATCTTCAAGCGCGTCCGGAAAATTCTCGTGGCCTATTTGTTCTGACCGGTCGTGAACGCGGTATCGATCACGTCGCCGATCAACTGCCAGGTCCGGCCGTCGAACTGAACCAGGCGCATCTGCTTGATCGGCCGGTAGTCGTCTGCGCCAGTGTTGACCTTGATGCCGGGCAGAAGGACGGAAACCTCGAAATCCTTCAATGAAGCCGCCTGCCGCATGATATTTTCGCGCGAGAGATCATCGCCGCATTGTTTCAGCACCTGCACCAGCGTCTCCGCGGCGGCATAGCCGTAAAGCGCCGCCCCGCTGCCCTTGTCCCCGTCGCGGTAATACTTGTCCATGAAGTTCAGCCAGTTCTTGATCCCCGGATCGTCCTTCCATGCGGGATCGGTCGGATCCTTGAGGAAGGTGGCCGAAATCACGCCGGCGGATTTCTGCGTTCCAGCCGGCCCCAATGTGGCGCCGATCGAGGCCGCCGCATCATTCAGCAGCAACGCCGGATGCCAATGCAGGTCGGCCGCAAAGCGAATGACTTGCGAGGCTGTGTTCGGCACGCCTGCGAACAGAAGTACCTCTGCGCCCGATCGCTTCAGGATGGAAACATGCCCATCGATATGTTCATCGGCGACATCGAAGGCGAGGCCAACGATGATCATGCGCTTCAGATCGCCGAGGCCTTTCTGGATTCCCTTGTACAGATCGTTGCCGAAGTGATCGTTCTGCCAAACGATCACGATCTTGCGCTCCGGATAGGTGGCCTGAATGTAGTTGGCGTAGATGCGCCCCGCGGACTGGGATGACGGCTGCCAGCCCATCGTCCACGGAAACGCCTTCGGATCGCTCAATTCTTCGGCGCCCGAAACCGGGAACAGGTGGGGTATCTTTTTGTCGTTCAGGAAACGCCGGACCGCTAGGTTCCCCGGCGTTCCGAAGGAACCGAATATCAGGTGGACATTGTCCTGCTCGACCAGTTTGCGCGTCATGTCGAGCGCAACGGTCGGATCGGAATTGTCGTCGCGGGAAATGAAGCGAATCTTGCGGCCGTTGATCCCGCCCTGCGCGTTGATCATGTCGAAATAGGCCGCCTGGGCTCTTCCGATGGCGGCGAATTCGGCCAGCTTCCCTGAATAAGGCATGAGATTGCCGATGCGTATCTCGGTTTCATCGGCGGGTTGTTCCGAACGTTCCGGCGACATCGCACCCAGCGATGTTAACGCGACCGCCATAGCGATCAGGAGTCGGACTGCCACATTCATCTGCGGTGCCCTCGGTATGTCGGTTTTTTGCAGCGAGCGGCGTCAGGCGAACAATCCCCGCGCCCTGTCACGTGAGCCGTACGCCCCCGGGGAAGGGTTTGCCATCGCGCCGTGTAGCCCATTGACATAGGTCAAGGGACTGCCAACGCAACCACTTCGCCGGCGACTATTGGCGCTGCAGCGCAAAAGCCGCCGCCTCCATTGTTGCCCCGGCATTTCTGCTGATCAGCCGCCTCGATGCTGCAACTGGATCACCGCGACGACATTCAATAGGCTTGCCGCAACCGGCTGATATCGCCGGGGAAGCGGGGACACACCCGCATATTCGGATGGAACGCGAGGGCAGACCGATGAAAACACGTCCGACCGGCGTAATACCGCCGATGACCACGCCGTTTCGCAAAGACGGTGAGATTGATTTCAAACTGGTCGCACCCCAGGTCGACTGGCTAATTGGTGCCGGCAGTCATGGTATGGCCGCCGGCGGTTCGACCGGTGAGGGGCATACGCTCGACCACGAGGAATATCGCGACCTGGTGGCGGCGACGGTGGAAGCGGCGAAAGGGCGCGCGCCTGTGATCGCGGGCATCATCGTCGATTCCACCCGCGATGCGATCCGCCGCGGCCGACTGGTGCGCGACATGGACGTCGCGGCGCTCCAGGTGACGCCGGTGCATTATCTGTTCAAGCCGGACGAGCAGGCGATGGTCGATCACTTTCGTCGCATGGCCGACGAAACCGGCATGCCGATCATCATCTACAACGTCGTGCCCTGGTCCTATCTGTCGCCCGCGCTGCTGACGCGGATCATGAACGAGGTGCCGCTGGTCGTCGGCGTCAAGCAGAGCGCGGGCGATCTGAAACTGTTTGCCGATCTCATGATGATGGCGCCGGACAAACTGATCTACAGTGCCGTCGACGCGTTGATGTATCCGTCCTATACGCTCGGTGCGCACGGCTCGATCGCCGCGATTTTGAGCGCCGCGCCGCATGCGTCCGTCGAACTCTGGAATGCGGTCAAGGCGGGCGACCATGTTCGCGCGCTCGAGTTGCACAAGAAGTTGCTGACGCTGTGGAACGCCATCGTCTCGGACAATCTGCCGGCGTGCACGCGCTACGCGCAGTCGCTGCAGGGATTGCCGGCGACATTCTCCCGTGCGCCGATGCCGGAAGCTTCGCCTGCGCAACAGGCCGTCATCCGGAAGGCGCTGGAGGGATTGGGCGCGCTGGGCGGCTCGCGCGAGGCGGCGGAGTAAATTCCGCTCCGCGAAACGGCCGCGAGACAATCGCGCCGCCCGCCTCACGGGCGGCTTTACCGACAGTCGCGAACTGTTACTGTCCTTCCGCACGGGCTCCATTTCCACGAGAGCCCCAACTCAAAAATTGAAAACCGAGGTAAGCGTCGCGATGAAGGATTTTGCCGGAAAGTTTGCCGTGATTACTGGAGGCGGCACGGGCATGGGCCGCGAGCTCGCGCGCCAGCTGGTTGCCGAAGGCTGCAATGTCGCGATGTGCGACGTATCCGTGGAAGCGATGGCCGAGACCAAGCGCATGTGTGAAGCGGAAAAGCTGCCGCAGGGATTGCGCGTCACCACCCATGTCGCCGACGTCTCGATCGAGGCTCATCTGCAGCGCTTCCGCGACGAACTGATCGAGCAGCAAGCGACCGACAAGATCCATCTGCTGTTCAACAATGCCGGCATCGGCGGCGGCGGCAGCCTGTTCACCAATACGCGCGAGCAGTGGGAGCGTACCTTCAACATCTGCTGGGGCGGCGTCTATCTCGGGGTCCGCACCTTCCTGCCGCTGATGATGAAGGCCGACGAGGCACACATCGTGAACACATCGAGCGTCAACGGCTTCTGGGCGTCGGTTGGCCTCGGCGTACCGCATACCGCCTACAGCGCCGCCAAGTTCGCGGTGAAAGGGTTTACCGAAGCGCTGATGACGGACCTGCGGCTCAATGCGCCGCACATCAAATGCTCAGTCGTGATGCCCGGACATATCGGCACCTCGATCGTTTCCAATTCGCGCAAGATTCAGAGCGGCACCGAATCCGATGAACTCAGCCCGAATGAAATCCTGGCGACGCGCCAGCGCCTGAACGGCATGGGCATCGACACCGCGCCGATGTCGGACGCGGACATCCAGCAGATCGCGCTCGACCGCGCGCGCACTTTCCGCGAGGAGGCGCCGACCACGGCGGCGGCCGCGGCCAAGGTCATCCTCGACGGGGTCAAGGCCGAGCGCTGGCGGATCCTTGTCGGCGATGACGCCCACAAGCTCGACGAGCGGGTGCGGCAGGCCCCTGAGAAGGCCTACACGCCGGAGTTCTACAAGAGCTTTACGGAAGAAGTCGGCTGGCGGCTTGGCTAGAGCATGATCCGGAAAAGTGTGTAGCGGTTTTCCGAAAAGATCATGCTCAAACAAAAAAGCTAAAGCGGGATGACGATTCGAAGAAAAGTCATCACGCTTTAGAAGACAAGCGGTTCTGATGGAATCAGGACCGACGCTCCGCATTTTCGTGCCTTCACGGCAACTGAACGTCGCTCGTCAATAGGCGCGCGCGACGCGCTGGCGCGAGCCCGGACGGTAGGCGAGGCGGGTGTGCCCGGTGCAATAGGGCATGCCTTCCACCGGCGTGTCGCCGCAAAAGCAGAAATCTTCCGCGCCTGGCGTGCTGATCGGCCAGCGGCACCGCTGATTGCTGAGTTCGAACAGCGAGCAGCGGCGTTCGCTTGTGATCGCTACTTCCGGCAGCGGCTCCGCGTTTTCGTAGACGGCCTGCAGGATCTTGTATTGCAGGCGCGGAATGGATTTTCGGGAGCGTTCTCTGGCAGCCTTGGTGGGGCGCGGTTCCGCGCGGGCCGGGCCGCGCGTCAACTGCAGGCGGGCAAGCTTGCCGATCACGGCGTTACGGCTGACGCCGATGCTGGCCGCTATCTCGCGACAGGTGAGGCCGGCCTCAAAATGGCTCTTCAGGAGTTCGACGCGATCGGTGGTCCAGGTCGGTAGATTCGTGAGCATGTTCTCGTTTCCACATTCTGTGAAAACCGCCACGTTGTTCCCGTCAGGACGCCTTGCCGTTGTCGCGGATTGAAAGCAGCCCGTCCTTGATGGCGAGCCGAATCCCTTCCTCGATCAAAGTTCTAGCGACGCCGGGAACGCTGGTGCCGTGGGTGCCCTGTCTCACCAATCTTTCGAGATAATTGATGGTCGAGAGTGCCAACGTAACTGGAACGCGGTCGGTTTCGGCTTTTTCTGTAGCCATGACGAAACGCTAACGTGCAAAAGGGGTACTGAAAAGTATCTATTTAGACTCTATTTTGTTTTGCACACATGAGTCAAACGGCTTGTGGATAGCTCTCTATCCATTTGAAAAAATGGGCTAAAAGCGGATGCTGGGTTTGTGGATTGGCTGCGCGCCTAGAGCGCACCGCGTGCGGCGACCGTTAACGGCTGTGGCAGGCGCGGCGAAACGATCCAGCCTTGCGCCTATTTCCTGATTGCTTCCGGCCGGTGGGAATGCCGATGATGTCCGGGGATGACGGCTAGGGCGCGATGACGGTAACGAACGGCCTCTACACCATCCAGATCGAGATGACGGACGGCGGCCAGGGCCGCGCGCACGGGGTGATCGTGCTGCACGATGGCAAGGTCGCCGGCGGCGACTCGTATTTCTATTACACGGGCTCATACACCGCTGATCGCGGCAAATGGCGCGGCGAACTGATTACCAGTGAGCACACGAAATCAGCGGGCGCGCTGCCGCTGTTCGGCGGCCGCGAAGTCACCTGCGGCTTCACCGGTTCATATACCGCCGATGGCGCGCAGGTGCAGGGGACCGCATTGGTCGGAAAGACCAGCGTGTTGTTTCACGCCAGGCTGAAGCTGCGCTCTCCTTTTTGAAGCGCCGCAGATCGTCCGATCACCCGTGCACGACCGCCTTCGCGATCATGCAGTGGATGCCCTTGGAGCCGTTCACCGTCTGCGTCACGCGCAGATCGGCAGCGAGGCTGCAGAGCGTGTAGGCGTCCTCACGCGACAGATTGCGCTTCTCGCCGAGCAGCACGATCATGTCGCGCAGCGCCCGCACCACGCATTGATCGAGATCGGGGTCCATCGCCATCGTCATGTAATGATCTGACGTTTCGGCGCGGGGATAGCTGAGCCGCAGATCCTTGCGCAGCGTCAGGCGGAAGCGGCCCTGCAGCGCGGTCTCGATGGCGGTGACGCAGACTTCGCCATCGCCCTGCACACCATGGCCGTCGCCGCAGGAGAACAGCGCGCCCGGCACGAACACCGGCAGATACAGTTTGGCACCGGCGCCGAGTTCCTTGTTGTCGAGATTGCCGCCCATCGCGCGCGGGATCAGCGAGGTGATGCGGCCCCAGGCGGGCGGCGGCGCCACGCCCATCACGCCGAAGAACGGCTTGAGCGGCAGATCGAGCCCCCACGGCATCCGGCCGACCATCCGGTCGCGATCGAGCGGAATGTTCAGGATTCGCGTCTCGTGGAAATCGTCGGGCAGGGTGCCCGCCAGCGGACGGATCAGATTGTAGCCCCAGTCCTGCCGGAGCTGGACGTCGATGATGTCGACCTCCAGAACATCGCCGGGCTCCGCGCCTTCCACAGCGACCGGCCCGGTGAGAATGTGGCCGGGCAGCATGCGCTCGCTTCGCGCGTGAATGTCAGCAAGCTCGGGAGGGACGTGAAACTTGTTTCGGTCCGGTACCACGTCCGGACCGCCGGTCACGGTGTCGATCGTGACTTCATCGCCGCTGGCGATGGTCAGGACCGATTTCAATTTGGCTTCGAAGAAGCCCCAATGGCAGGTTTCGGGGCTGGAATGCAGGTGATGGTGGGACATGAGGAGGGCTTTTGATTGCTGTAATGGCGTCGTATGACGCTGTACCAGACATTCTCAGAGGCTTCCCTTGTTTTTTGCCCTCTCCAAGACGATCGGCTTCCTGCTGTTGCCGACGAATTTTCTGATCGGCATGGGCTTCGTCGGCGCCATCCTGATGTTTACCCGCTTTGCATCGCTCGGCCGCAAGCTGGTGATCGCAGCCGTTCTGCTGCTGATCATTTGCGGGCTGTCGCCGCTCGGGAACCTGCTGCTCTATCCGCTGGAGCAGCGCTTTCCGCCATGGGAAGCCGGCAGCGCGGCGCCGCCTGACGGCATCATCGTGCTTGGCGGATCGATCGAGGCAGATCTTTCCGTTGCGCATGATACGCCGGTGGTGCGCAGCTCGCCCGACCGCATGATCGCGGCCGCGGCGCTGGCTCACCGCTATCCGAAGGCGCGCATCGTATTTTCCGGCGGCAGCGCGAAACTGATTTCGAACGATGCCAGGGAAGCTGATTTCGCCGGCACCATTTTCGAGAGCCTCGGCATCGACAAATCGCGGCTGATCATGGAGAGGGCTTCGCGCAACACGCAGGAGAACGCGGAATTCTCCAAGGCGCTGCTTGCGCCGAAGGACGGCGAGCGCTGGCTGCTGGTGACGTCGGCGTTCCATATGCCGCGATCGGTCGGCCTGTTCAGGAAGGCGGGATTTGCAGTCGAACCCTATCCCGTCGACTGGCGCGTCGGGAAGCGCGCGGACGTGCTGAATTTCACCAACGTCGCTCTGGACGGGCTGGGACGGGTGGACATGGCGGTACGCGAATGGATGGGGCTCATTGCCTACCGCGCCACCGGCAAGATCGATGATCTGCTGCCGGGGCCAGCATCGAAGTAGAAGCGGGCAACCGGCCGGGCTACAATCGAGATGCAGGCGCCGTTCAGCGCGCTGATTTGGGAGTTGACGGCATGCAACAGCAGACACCGCCGGAAGCGTTCGATCTGGCCGGCATGGTGGCCGATCTGAACAGCCTGCTCCGGCTGAAGACGACGGTGATCGGCATCAAGATGTTTGCCAGCGTCGAGGAGATGACCGCGATCCCGAAAATCCGGCGTCCCTCGGCGGTGCATACCACCGACCAGATCGTCAGCATGGCTTCGCGGCTCGGCTGGACCGTCGGTATCACCGGCGAAGATCTCGTCGGCGCGCAATGCCGCGCCGTGATCGGTCTGGCGCCAAGGGACGAAAAGTGGCTCGCCGGTGAAAACTACGTCGGCGTCTGGCACGGCACGGCGGAGGACGCGCGCAAGCGTCAGGAAGCGCTCGATGTCGTGCCGTTCGGTCAATACCAGGCGATGGCGGTGAGCCCGCTCACCAGCGGCCGGCTCAACCCGCCGGATATTTGTCTGGTCTACGCCACGCCCGGGCAGATGATTATTCTCATCAACGGCCTGCAATATACCGGTTACAAGAAGTTCGAATGGGGCGTGGTCGGCGAGACCGCCTGCGCCGATTCCTGGGGCAGGGCGCTGAAGACCGGCGAGCCGAGCCTGTCGCTGCCGTGCTTTGCCGAGCGGCGCTATGGCGGCGTGCCCGACGAGGAGATGCTGATGGCGCTCAAGCCGGAGCATCTCGCCAAGGCCATTGTGGGGATGAAGCAACTCGCAAAGAACGGCCTGCGCTATCCGATCGCGCCCTACGGCATCCAGGCCGACGTGCGCGCCGGAATGGGCGTGTCGTACGGGAAGAAATAGGCGCAACCGTCATTGCCTGCGACAAACGTGAAGCGTTTGTGCAAAGGAGCAACGCGACGAAGCAATCCAGTTCAACGCGCCGAGATTATGGATTGCTTCGCTGAGCTCGCAATGACAAAAGGGCCTAAATGCGTTTCTGCAGGAAACCCCGCTCATGTCTTCGTCGAAATTCGACATCGTCGTCTACGGCGCCACCGGCTTCACCGGCCAGCTCGTCGCCGAATATCTCGCCGAGCGTTACACGGGCGACGCGACGCTGAAATGGGCGATGGCCGGGCGCAGCAAGGACAAGCTCGCTTCCGTCCGTGACGCGATCGGTGCGCCCAAGGATACGCCGCTGATCGTGGCCGATGCCGGCGATCCCGCGTCGCTGAAGGCGATGGTCGGCCAGGCGAGGTGCGTCATCAGCACGGTCGGTCCGTACCAACTCTACGGTAACGAACTGATCGCAGCCTGCGTCGAGGTCGGCACCGACTATGTCGATCTCTGCGGCGAGCCGATCTGGATGCGTCAGATGATCGACAAGCACGAGGCCGCGGCGAAGGCGAGCGGTGCGCGCATCGTGTTTTCCTGCGGATTCGATTCCGTGCCGTTCGAACTCGGCGCGTTCTTCGTGCAAGAGGAGGCGAAGCGCGCGTTCGGCGCGCCGGCACTGCGCGTCAAGGGCCGCGTGCGCAACATGCGCGGCACGCTTTCCGGCGGCACGGCGGCGAGCGCCAAGGCGACCTTCGACGCGGTCGCCAAAGATCTCAGCCTGGTCGCCATCCTCAATGATCCATTCGCGCTGACGCCGGGCTTCACCGGCCCGAAGCAGCCGCGCGGTAACAAGCCCGCTTACGAAGAAGACATGCAATCCTGGACGGCGCCGTTCATGATGGCCCTGATCAACACGCGCAACGTCCACCGCTCCAACATGCTGATGGGCTTCCCGTACGGCCGCGACTTCATCTATGACGAGATGGTGCTGACCGGGCCCGGCGAGAAGGGCGAGGCCAACGCCAAGCTGGTGATGGCGGCCAACACCGAAAAGACCGGCCCCAACGCGCCGAAGCCAGGCGAGGGGCCGTCAAAGGAAGAGCGCGAGAACGGGCTCTACGATCTGCTTTATGTCGCGATTGCGCCCGACGGCCGGCAGGTCCGCGCCGCGGTGAAGGGCGATCGCGATCCCGGCTACGGCTCGACCTCGAAGATGATTTCCGAATGCGCGATCTGCCTGCTGCGCGATACGCCTGACGTGCCGGCCGGCTTCTGGACGCCGGGCGCAGCGATGCAGCACAAGCTGATCAAGCGCCTGGTCGATCACGCGGGCCTGACGTTCACGGTTGAATCGTAGGGTGGGCAAAGCGCAGCGTGCCCACCATCACGGGCGCGGTCGTGGATAGATGGTGGGCACGGCGCTTGCGCGCCTTTGTCCACCCTACGCCACCGCGTCGCGACCGCTACGCCGCCCGCGGATCGTAAGCGTACATCCAGTCCATTCCCTTGGCCGTGATCGGCAACAGCAGCTTCAACATACGATCGCGAATCCATGCGCCGGTGGCGCTGAACTCGCGCTTGCTGTTGCCGTTGCGGCGGGCCAGCGCGACGATCTTCTCGGCGCGGGGGCGGCGTTCGGTCTCGAATCGCTGGAAGGTCAGGCCAAGCTCCTGCTTGTCCTGCATCAGCCGGCCGAGCCGCATGGCGTCTTCGAGCGCGAGCGAGGCG
This sequence comes from Bradyrhizobium paxllaeri, assembly GCF_001693515.2. Taxonomy (NCBI): domain Bacteria; kingdom Pseudomonadati; phylum Pseudomonadota; class Alphaproteobacteria; order Hyphomicrobiales; family Nitrobacteraceae; genus Bradyrhizobium; species Bradyrhizobium paxllaeri. The sequence continues at coordinate 4,759,184 of NZ_CP042968.1, read as the reverse complement.
CCCTGGCCGGCGTGCGGGCTGGTGGCGTGCGCGGCGTCGCCGATCAGGAGCGTGCGCTGGCGCGACCATGTCGGCAGCGTCGCAACGTCGAGCGTCGCCGTCACCACGATATTTTCGGCCGCGTCCAGAATCCGCGGTATCGGATCGTGCCAGCCGGCATGGAAATCGAGCAAATGCCGCTTGATCGCGTCCTGGCTCATGGCGCGAAACGCCGTCGCGTCGACGCGGTGCGAAGAAGGCTGGGTGCTCCACCACATCACGCTGTCGTTCTCATCGGAGCTGCAAAAGCCGTAGCCGAAGAAACCGCTCTGCCCAAAGGTCGTCACCACGCGTTGGCCGATCGGCGCATCTGCGATCGCCGTGCGCGGGACGAAGCCACCGAAGCCGATCAGCCCGGTGTCGAACGGTTTTGGGCCATCCGGAATCACATGCGCCCGCACCGCCGAGTGCACGCCATCGGCCCCGATCACGAAATCGCCCTCGGCCATGGTGCCGTCGGCGAAATGCGCAACCACCGGCCTGTCGGCGCGATCCTCGATGGCGACCAGCCGCTTCTCGAAACGCAGTTCAACGTTCTCGCACCAGGCCTTGTTGATCAGCATTTCGTTCAGCGTGGCGCGGCACATGTTCACTGCCGGCTGGCCGAAGCGCTGCCGCATGTTCTGGTTGACCGAACAGAGGCGGGCGCCGGATTGGGAATGGAAATCGAAGGATTCCGCGATCGATCCGCGACGGATCATCTCATCGGCCAAGCCGATCTCGGCCAGCACATGCATGCCGTTCGGCGCGATCTGCAGGCCACCTCCGATGCCGGTCGAATAGGGCCACGCCTCGAACAGCTCGGCGCCGATGCCGGCCTTCTTCAGGAAGATCGCCGTCACTGGCCCTGCGATGCCGCCGCCGATGACTAGCGCCTTGGGTCGTCCTGTGGGGCGTCCGCTCATGCCTTGCTCCATGCGTGCGTGAAGTGATAGGAACGTACAGTCGCTAATTATCTTAGTTACTAAGATACATATCGACTAAGAGAGAGGGTTGGCTTTGTCAAGGGCGAAGGCGCGGGCTGCGCTGATGCAGGAACTCGAACACGCGCTGCGGCGCTCGTCGGCGCAGGGCGTCATTTTCGGGCAAACGGTGGCCAATACGGTCGGAATTTCAGGCTCCGACCTCGAATGTCTCGACTTCCTCAACCTGGAAGGCCGGGTGACGGCCGGGCGGCTCGCCGAGGTGACCGGGTTGACCACCGGCGCCATTACCGGCGTCGTCGACCGGCTGGAGAAAGCGGGCCTTGTCCGCCGCGAGCGTGATCCTGCCGATCGCCGCAAGGTGTTCATCGCCATCGTGCCGGAGAACCTCGCCAGGATCGGGCGGTTCTACGAACACATGCATCGCGGCATGGTCAAACTCTGGGAGTCCTATTCGGACGCCGAGTTGAAATTGCTGCTGGAGTTCGCGACCAGGGGCTATGAGACGATGCTTGCGGCGACCGAAGAACTGAAGTCGATGGTCGAGGCGCCGAAGCCAAAGCCCGCAAAGAAGGGCAAGCGGTCCTAGGACGGTTTCGCGGCCGCCATGAGTACCGGATCGTTGTCGGCATTCCAGCGTTCGGCCGCGACGAACATGCCCCACATCGTGCCCAGCATCAGCCAGAAATGCCGCCAGTGGTCGGTATCGATGATGAAGCTCTCGCCGACCGTGCCGAGGAAGGCCGCGAAGATGGCCAGATAGATCGGCTGCCAGGGCACGCGGACGAAGACGTAGCGGAAGCTCGTCAGCACCGTGACGAAGACCAGCGCCGGATAGCAGACGCCGGAGAGCCAGCCGCCCGACATGAACGCGTTCAGGTAGGAATTGTGGGTGTCTTCGGGAAAGAAGCGGTTGAACTGCAGCGGGCCGATGCCGAATGGCAGCCCAAGCGCCATCTCGGCGCCGAGGACATGCCGGCCGAAACGGCCGAAGCGGCCTCCGTCGTAGCTCTGATCGAAGCTGGCGCGCTGCTTGAATAGCTGCGCGACCGAATCGAGCGATAGCAGCACTGCGACCAGCGCCGCCGCGATGACGGCGGCGACGAGCGCGATTACGATGATCCGGGAGCGCTGCGCCTGCGAACGGCTGGTCAGCACCATCAGCGCGAGCATAACGGCGGCCGTAACAATCAGTTGGCCCCAGGCGGCGCGCGAAAACGAAAGCAGGATAGCCAGCGATATGATGCCGAACGCCATCGCGCTGCGGAGCGCCTTACCGATCTTGTCCGTGACGACGCTTTGCAGCGCGAGCAGCGCCGGCAGGATCAGGAACGCGCCGTACACGTTGGGATCCTTGAACGTGCCGCGGGCGCGGTCATACAGCGTCAGCAGGTCGCGCCCGCCGGGGACGAGATTGAAGTAGCCGGCGATGCCCGCGAGCGACGCAATCACAGCGCCGACGACCAGGCCGCGACGGAGCATGTCGAGCCGCACTGTCGTGTCCTCCGAGATGACCATCGCGAAGAGGATGACCGTGATCGCCATGTACCAGGAGGTCGCGATCCAGTTTGGGACATTGGGACGGTCCATGACGGCGACCGCGCTGATGCTGTAGCCGATATTGACCAGGAACAGGAGCAGCAGCAGCGGCACGAACACCAGCCGCATCCGCAAGCCGGTTGCGAAGAAGACCACGGTGGCGGCAAGCGTCGCCAGCTCATAGGGCGAAGGTTCAATGAAGACGATGGCGCCGGATGCCCCGACCAGCCACACCAGCGCGCGCTGCAGCGCCAGCACGCCGGGCGCGGCCGTCGTCGATGATAGGGAATCCCCGGCTGTCGCCGCATACGCCATTACGCACTCACGCAACTCAACTAACTACAGCGTCACCACCGCGCGTCATTGCGAGGAGCGAAGCGACGAAGCAATCCATCTATCCCGGTGCCGCGCGATGGATTGCTTCGCTGCGCTCGCAATGACGCGGGCTCAATACGCGTTCTCGCTCTTGGTCATCAGCGCGATCGGCGTCTTCAAGAGAATGTAGAGATCGAACAGCACCGACCAGTTCTCGATGTAATAGAGATCGAACTCGACGCGCTTCTGGATCTTCTCGTCGGTGTCGACCTCGCCGCGCCAGCCGTTGATCTGCGCCCAGCCGGTGATGCCCGGCTTGACGCGGTGGCGGGCGAAATAGCCGTCGACGGCCTCGTCGAACAGTCGGCTCTGCAGCTTGCCCTGCACGGCGTGCGGCCGGGGGCCGACCAGCGACAAATTGCTCTTGAACACGACGTTGAAGAGCTGCGGCAGCTCGTCGAGGCTGGTCTTGCGGATGAATCGCCCGACGCGGGTGACGCGCGGATCGTTCTTGGTCACGACCTTCGAAGCGGTTGGGTCGGCCTGATGGTGATACATCGAACGGAACTTGAAGACGTCGATGCGCTCATTGTTGAAACCGAACCGCTTCTGGCGGAACAGCACCGGGCCGGGGCTGTCGAGCTTGACGGCGAGCGCGACCAGGCCCATCACCGGCAGCGCCAGCACCAGGATGACGAAGCCAACGACGTGGTCGAACAGCCACTTCATCACCAGATCCCAGTCGGTGATCGGCGCCTCGAACACGTCCAGCGTCGGCACCTCGCCGAGATAGGAATAGGAGCGGGGACGGAAGCGCAGCTTGTTGGTATGCGCTGAAAGGCGGATATCCACCGGCAGCACCCAGAGCTTCTTCAGCATGTCGAGAATGCGCGTCTCGGCCGAGATCGGCAGCGCGAACAGCACGAGATCGATCCGGGTGCGACGGGCGAATTCGACGATGTCGTCGACTTTGCCGAGCTTCGGACTGCCGGCGCAGGTGTCCATCGCGCGGTCGTCGTTGCGGTCGTCGAACACGCCGAGCACTTCGATATCGGAATCGTCCTGGGTCTTGAGCGCCTGGACAAGCTCTTCGCCGTTCTGGTCCGCGCCCACGATGATGGTGCGGCGATCGAGCCGGCCCTGACGCGCCCAGCTGCGCACCAGCGAGCGCAGGACCAGGCGCTGGGCCAGCAGCGCGGTGAGACCTGTGAGGAAAAACGCCGTGAGCCAGAGCCGCGAAATCTCGCTGCCGAGCTTGACGATGAAGGAGGCGCCGATGAACAGCAGGAACACGAACGCCCAGGATGAAATCATCCGGGTCATCTGGCGAAGGTGGCCGCGGAATAGCTGCACCTGGTAGATGTCGGCGGCCTGGAAGCAGATCACCGCCGTTGCCGCCACGCCGAAGATCGCCGCGAGAAACTCCCAGTAGAAACCGCTGAGCGGGACGGCATATCCGAAATAGAGCGCGATGCCGATCGCGCCGAGCATCGCGAAGTCGATGGCGCGAACCACGCCTGCGATCACGATCGGCGAATAGGCGCGGCCGACTTTCTGATTGGCGACGGCGAGCGCCGCCGGCGACAACCTCCGGCGCCGTTCGACCGGCGGCCGATCGGCGCTGGCGGTCGCCGCGGCATCGAGCATCGAGCGTGCGTTGATCGGTTCCACTGTCCTCATCCCGTTCTTGAGCAGGCACATAAGAACGTGCCCGCCGGTGCGGAATTCCCCCACACCACGGCTTACGGGACAAATCGGAAGAAACAGTTACGTTGGTAAAAAACGGTTAACGATTGGCAAACGCGTCACGGTAGCCGGCAAAAACTCCCTCGACCATCGCCTTCTGCGAAAAATGCATGAAGATTCGTTCGCGCAGCGATTGGGCCCGCGCCTCGGTCGCAGACGGATCCTCCAGCGCGGCTTTAATGGCATCGGCCATCGCCGCAGCGTTGCTGGGCGCGAACAGGGCGTCGCCATGCTCGCCGAAAATCTCGGGAATGCCGCCGATCTTGGCGGCGACCATCGGAATGCCGGCAGCCGCCGCCTCGATCACGACATAGGGCATCGAATCGCCGCGGGAGGGAACCACCAGCAGCGAGCCCTTGGAGAATCCGTAGCGCGCCTTGACGTGGCCGATGAACCGCACGGCGTCGCCGAGGCCGAGTTCCTGCACCCGGGCTTTCAGGCTTTCGCTTTCCTCGCCGTCACCGGCGAGCGTGAGCGTCACCTGCCGACCGCCGGCGCGCAGCCGCGCCACCGCGTCGATCAGGAGGTCGGCGCCCTTGATGTGCCGGAACTCGCCGACATAGATCAGGTCGGTGGCGTCCTCGGCTTTGGTGACGGGATCGAATTCACTGGCAGTGACGCCGTTGAACACGCATCGCACCAGTCCCTTCGGTGTGCCGATGGTGCGTTGATAGGTGTTCCGCGCGAACGCGCTTTCGAACAGGAACAGGTCGGTATCGTTCATCAGCGCGCGCTCGACGCGGGCGTAGATGTTGCCCTTCAGCGTCGACAGCGGATAGTGCAGCGAACCGCCATGCGGGGTGTAGACCCGGATCCTGTCGCGGGACGCGGTCCTCAAGCGCATGAAGGTCCCCGCCTTGGCGCCGTGACCATGCAGCACGTCCGGTTTCAGTTCGCGGATCATGCGCTGGAACCGGGCCCATACCACAACATCGGTCGGAAGCGGTTCGCGGCGAATGGCGGTGCGGTGAACGCCGAGCTTGAGACGCGGGGCGATTTCCGCCAGCGCCTGTTCGGCGCGTTCGCCGCCGGTGAGGCTGTCGGCGATGATGCCGACGTGATGACCGCGGTCCGCCTGGCCGTTGGCGAGGTCGAGGATGTGGCGAAAAATGCCGCCAACCGGCGCACGCGTGGCGTGCAGAATACGAAGCGGCTGACCGTCAACGACAGGCATCGAGACCGCCTTCAGATGCGACCGATACCTGCGTGGTCCGAGCGATGCAGCCCGCATACGCCAGCGAAGCAACCAGACATGGCATTGGGGCGAGCACGCCTCGCATTACGGGAATCCTGGAAAACTATTCCGCGATTAAGGGTGTGGATGGTTAACAAAAAATGACCTGATGCGCGAGGGGCGGCGTTTGGGCGCGCGTGCAGGGCGAATTAACCCAGCGGCAACCATAATGAAGTGTAATCGCGCCGGTCGAGCGGACCGATCGTTGTGTCCGCGGGAGTGTGCGATGCGTTTGGCGTTCTGGCGTGCAGGCAAGGATAAGCCGGTGGTGCAGCGGGCGGTAACAAAGCCTGTGCCGGCGGCTCGAAAGCCTGTCGCCGCATCCTATTCCGGCGATCTCGATCTGCATGCGCTTGGTCAGGCGCTGCTGCGCAAGCGAGGCTGGATCATTATCCCGACGGTGCTGGCGCTCGTATTGTCGCTTGTCGCCGTCAATATGATTACCCCTCGGTTCAAGTCGGAAGTGCGCATCCTGGTCGACGGCCGCGAGAACGTGTTCCTGCGGCCGACCGGAGAACGCAACGAGGAGCGCAGCGCGCTCGACGCTGAAGCGGTGACCAGCCAGGTGCAACTCGTGCAGTCGCGCGACCTTGCCCGCGAGATCATCAGGAAGAACAAGCTTGCCGAACTCCCCGAATTCGATCCGGTGTTGCGCGGTTTTTCGCCGATCAAGTCGCTGCTGACTCTGGTCGGCATCGGCCGCGACCCGTTCTCGCTGACGCCGGAAGAGCGGGTGCTGGAAGCCTATTACGAGCGCTTCACGGCCTATGTGGTCGACAAATCCCGCGTCATCGTCGTCGAATTCCAGTCGCGCGATCCCGAACTCGCAGCACGCGTCGCCAATTCGATCGCGGAAGGGTATCTGGTGTTGCAGCAGGACGCGCGGCAGCAGCAGGCGAAGTCGGCCGGGCAGTGGCTGTCGGGTGAAATCGAACAGCTGCGCAAGAAGGTGGCCGAATCCGAATCCCGCGTCGAGGACTTCCGCTCCAAGTCCAGTCTCTTTGTCGGCACCAACAACACCACGCTGTCCAATCAGCAGATGGGCGAGATCAATACGCAGTTGAACAACGCCCGCGCATTGAAGTCGGACGCGGAGTCCAAGGCCCGGCTGATCCGGGAGATGCTGCAAAGCGGCCAGCCGATCGAGGCGTCCGAGGTGCTCAATTCCGAACTGATCCGCAGGCTCTCCGAGCAGCGGGTAACGCTGCGCGCCCAGCTTGCCGAGCAATCGTCGACGCTGCTTGGCGGCCATCCGCGCATCAAGGAGTTGAAGGCGCAGCTCGCCGATCTCGATCGCCAACTGCGCGAGGAGGCGGGCAAGGTGTCGCGCTCGCTGGACAATGATGCGCGCATTGCCGGGGGCCGGGTCGAGGGCCTGATGAACAGTCTCGACCAATTGAAGAAGCAAGCCTCCTCCAACAACGGCCAGGACGTGCAGCTCCGCGCGCTCGAGCGCGAGGCCAAGGCGCAGCGCGACCTCCTGGAAACCTATCTCGCCAAATACCGCGAAGCCGCCGCCCGCGAGAATATCGAGGCGGCCCCGGCCGATGGCCGCATCATCTCCCGCGCCACCGTTTCCAACACGCCGGCCTATCCGAAGAAGCTGCCGATCGTGCTGATCGCGACGCTGGCGACCTTGCTGCTGACGTCAGGTGCGATTGCGACCGGCGAATTGCTGCGCATGACCGCGCCGCGGCCGCGCGATGCGGTCGTGCCGGAGGTTGCGCGCGAGATTGCGCCCGACATCGTCATGGCTCCAACGCCGGAACCGGTGCGTGCGCCGGCCATCGCGCCGGAGCTTCCCATCGAGGGAGACCACCTTCTCGAGCCTGTGTTGCACGAGCCTCGCGTAGACGCTCCCCGCATGAATGTTGCGGCGGCGGCAGCGGACGGCGAGATCGAGCAGCTGGCCGATGCGCTGGTTGACGCCGGCGCCGCGACGCGGAAGGTGACCGTGCTCGGCAGCGCATCGAGCGAGAGCATCACGCTGACTGCGTTGACGCTGGCGCGGCTGATGGCGCAGCAGGCGAAAGTCGTGGTCGTCGATCTCGTCGCGTTGTCGCCGGCAATCGTGGCAGCGTCGGCCGATCCGGTCGCGCCCGGGCTCGCCGAACTGATGCAGGGCGAAGCCTCGTTCACGCAGATCATCACCAAGGACCGGCAGTCGCGCGCGCATCTCGTCAGCGCCGGACGCCCGGGCTTCGACCGCGCGCAGCTCCAGTCGCCGCGGCTGACGCTGGCGATCGACGCGCTGCTGCGGGTTTATGACCATGTCGTTCTGGATGCAGGCACCGCCTCCGATCTGCCGGCCGAATTGCTGACGTCGCGGGCGCGGGCGATCGTGGTGCCCGACGCATCGATGGCGCAGGACGCGCGCGCGTCGATGTGCGATCAGCTCAGGGCGGTCGGCTTCTCCGAGGTGACGATGCTGAGCAAGCCGTGCCAGCCGTCGGACGCCGTCGAGCCGAGCCCGCGCGTGGTCGCGGCATAAGAGGTTTCGTAGGGTGGGCAAAGCGTAAGCGTGCCCACCATCAACAGCATGGAATCTGATAGAGGGTGGGCACGGCGCTATGCGCCTTTGCCCACCCTACAATCGCAACAACTATCTAACTGAACGCATTGCGCAGCTTCTGCGCCATCTCCAGCAGCGCCGGATTGTGCTTCACCAGCCGCTTGGTGCGGTTCACGCCCGACATCACGCCGGCAGCAAGCTTGCCGCGCTGGCTCAGCGGAATGAAGCTGTCGAAGATCGGCTCGTCGCTCTTGCAGAACAGTCGTTTGTAGTCGTCCGATCCGATTCCGAGATCGAGGGCACGATAGCCCTGTCCGGCGTAGTGATCGATGATGTCGCGCATCAGGATCAGGCCGGGGCTGTATTTCGAATTCGCCGACATCGTGTAGGTATTGAACATCATCGAGAAGCGATGGCCGTCGGCGACGCCGGCGAAGATCGCGATCACTTCCTCGTCGCATTCCAGCGCGTGGATATCGATGGCGTGCCTGCCGCCGGGAAGCGGCGCCGTGCAGGCGCTGCGAATGAAATCTTCAATGCCGGGATCGGCGAACACGTTCGGCAGCTTCTGTTCGGCCATCCGCTGCGGCTTGACGCGGAAGAACCAGTCGAGCAGCCGGATGATGTCGGCTTCCGACGAAGCAATATGACTGCGGTAGCCAGGCAGGGACTGCAGCTTGCGTTCCTTACCCTTGAGGCGGCGGCGGAACGAGTTGCTGACCAGCGCCGCAGGCGCGGCGCCAGGCTCCATCACCAGCAGCGGGCAATCATTGGCGGACGGCTGGTGCGGCAGCAAGGCGAGCGGATTGGGCAGATCGCGCCAACTTACCGGTTGCTGATGCAGCGCGAGGACGTCGGCTTCGGATCGCTGCGATATCGCCGACATCAGGCCTTCCAGATCAACTTGCGTTGCGCTTGCGGCGAAATCGCGATCGAACAGCGCCATGTTGAAGGTCGAATGCTTGCCGCCCATGAAACTGGCGCAGCGCGCGCCATAGGCCTGCCTCATCGTGAGCGGCAGCAGCAGCAGCGGACGACGCTCGGCGTCGTAGGCAATCACGATGAAGGGAACGAGACCTTCACGCGCGCCAACCTGCCGCTGCCAGGAACTGAGGAAATCGAAGCGCTGATATGGCGTGAACGAGGTTTGCGCGGCTTCCAGGTTGCGCCAGATAGTTTCCGCCGCGGTCAGGTCGCGAACGATATCTATGCTGGCAATGCGGCCTGCCTTCGACCACGCATCTCGATCCGCCGTGCGGTCTTCAATCGCGGCAGCCATGGTCATCGCAAAGCCCGTGCTATATGAAATTGTTTACAATTTTGGCGTTGGCCGACCTTCGCAGGGAAATGTCAACAAAGGGTAATACAATCGGGGCGCGGCGGGGCAGCGCGACCCGTGAGTGAGGGCGGGACGTTGGCGTCGGATATCGGAATTTTGCAGAGGGCCCGAATGGAGCTCGGCTATTTCAGCGGCTATTTCAGGCTGAAGCAGCGGCAGAACGGGGGCGCCGGCGCCATTTTGCGGTTCGAGCGCGTGCGTCCGCGCGATTCCCGGCCGTTCCAACCCAACCGGTGGCGCGAAATCACGCCGCAATTTCTTGACCGGACAATCGTCGCGCTGAAGCGCTGGAACTTCGATCTGCTCACGATGGACGAGGTGTGCCGGCGGGCGGTCACGCTGCCAAGAGCCAATCGCTTTGCCTGCCTGACCTTCGACGGCGGCTGCAAGGATGTCATCACGCAGGCCTATCCGGTGCTCGCGAAGCACCATGTGCCTTTCACCGTCTACCTGCCGACCGCGTTTCCGGACGGGCTCGGCGAAGCCTGGTGGCTCGCGCTGGAAGATATGATCGCGCGCGAGGAGCGCATCAGCCTGGTGATCGACCGCAAGGAGCGGCGTTTCGCAACCGGCAGCACGGTAGAGAAGCATGACACTTTCGAATTTCTGGCGAGCTGGCTGCGCACGCTGCCGCCGGCCGATCTTGCGTTCGCGATCCATGATCTCTGCACGCGCTACTCCGTCGATCTCGCGGCGCTGTCGCGCGCTCAGTCGATGGACTGGGACGATCTGGCGAAACTCGCCGCCGATCCGCTGGTGACGATCGGCAGCGCGACGGTGAATTATGCCGCGCTGTCGAACCTGAAAGGGACGGACGCGCAGCGCGAAATGACGATGGGCAAGGCGGTCGCCGAGACCGCCTTGCGCCGCCCCATCAAGCATTTCGCCTATCCCTTCGGCGACCGGCAGTCATGGCGGCGGGAGCACGTGGTCATGGGGCAGGAGGCCGGCTTCGCCAGCGCGGTATCGACGATCCCCGGTATCGTCGAGGCCAGAGGATATACCAATCTGCACGCGCTGCCGCGGATCGCCTGGGATGGACGGCAGGGCTCGCTGCGCATGATGCGGGTGATGCTGTCGGGGATGATGTTTCCCGCCGTCCGGCCGACCCGCGACAATTGGGTTTAAAGCGTTTTCAAGCGAGGTGGATACCGGTTCGCATAGCAATCAAGCTTGCGCAGATTGCGTAGACTTATCTGCGGTAGAAAACGCGTCAAAACAAGAATCTTCTAGGTGGCGCGATCGGGCCGCGACATCCAGCTTACGATCGGCATGGCCGGCAACACCCACCCAAGGCCGGCCACGACATAGAAGATCGCCTGCAGCAGGCCGGAACGGGCCAGCCACGGCGTCTGGGCGATGGTCATACCCAATAGCGACCACACCACGACCAGCACCAGCAAGGCGAGGGTTCCGAAGAATTTACGGGTGCGTATCGTCATGGCGGATATGTCAGGCTCGTGGCGGGTTGCACGCGGGAAGGGGCGGACTATAAGGGGCGCGCCAATTCAATCAAGCGTGCCTTCGGGGCGAGCCAGGACGGCTTCAAGACGGGTTTTATGACCGCTAGTTCCACATCGCAGGCCGCGCATGCCACCGCCGTCAGATGGTGGTTGATCGTGGTCGCCGCGCTGATCGCAATCATGGTGCTGGTCGGCGGCGCCACGCGGCTGACCGAATCCGGATTGTCGATCGTGGAGTGGAAGCCGGTTACCGGCACGCTGCCGCCACTCAACGAGGCCCAATGGACGCAGGCGTTCGAGGGCTACAAGGCGATCCCGCAATACCGCGAACTCAATGCCGGCATGAGCTTTGCCGAGTTCAAGACCATCTTCTGGTGGGAATGGAGCCACCGCCTGCTCGGGCGCGTGATCGGCGCGGTCTACCTGCTGCCGTTCCTGTACTTCCTGTGGCGTGGCGCGTTCAGCGCCGAATTGAAAAAGCGGCTGTGGCTGATCTTCGGCCTCGGCGCGCTGCAGGGCGCGGTCGGCTGGTGGATGGTGGCGTCGGGCCTCTCGCAGCGGACCGAGGTGTCGCAATATCGTCTGGCGACGCATCTGGTGCTGGCGCTGATCATCTTCGCGTCGATCGTCTGGACGCTGCGGCGCATGACTTCGCGTCCGCAACCCGCTTTCCCCCTGCGGCTCAAGATCTCCGGGATGGCCTTGCTCGTCGTGACGTTCGTTCAGCTCTATTTTGGCGCACTCGTCGCCGGCCTGCGGGCGGGCAGGGTCTACAACACCTGGCCGGAGATCGACGGCGCCTTCATTCCGTCGGCGGCGCGGCTGTGGTTCGAGGAGCCGTGGTGGCGCAATCTGTTCGACAACACGCTCACCGTGCAGTTCGAACATCGCATGACAGCCTATGCGCTGCTGGCGCTGGCGCTGTGGCATGCGGTCGACGCGGTTCGCTCGCGCGCCGGAGCGGCCATCGTCGGCGGTGCGTGGTCGCTGGTCGCGGCGATCATGCTGCAGGCCGTGCTCGGCATCCTCACGCTGCTGCATCAGGTGCCGATCGATCTGGCGCTGGCGCATCAGGCGGTCGCGATCGTGGTGCTGACGCTCGTCGTCCTGCAGACCGAGCGTCTGGTTGCGCGCCGCACCGAGTCCGACCAGCGGAAACTGGTGCTGCCGCTTGGGCAGCCCGGCTGAAATGGAGCGATTCTAATCTGCCGCATTTTTCGTAACTGCCCAATTTGCGGGGCTTTTCTCGCGCGCTGACGCATTTGTGTGGGGCCGGACCGCTTTACTTGGATGGTCTGGGCGATAAAACGAAACAAAAACAGGTCCCGTTTCATGTCATCAGCATTCGTCCAGGCCGCCGTCATCCTGCTCCGCGAGGGGCTTGAAGCCATGCTGGTGATCGCAGCGCTGGCGGGGTATCTGACCAAGGCCGGCGCGGGTCACCGCATCAAGGCGCTGTATGGCGGCGCCCTCGTCGCCGTGGCGGCCAGCTTTGTTGCGGCCTGGCTGTTCGCGGTGCTGAACTCGGGCGATCACAGCGACGTCCTGGAAGGCATCATCATTTTGCTTGCCGCCGCCCTGATGCTCTACGTCAGCGGTTGGCTGATGGTGAAGCAGGATCCCCGTGGATGGCAGGATTACCTCGCGCACAAGGCTGATCAGGCGCTGTCGCAGGATACGATCTGGGCGGTCGGCGCGCTGGCCTTCTTTGCGGTGTTTCGCGAGGGCGCGGAGACCGTTCTGTTCATCAACGCGCTCGCCAAGACCGAGGGCGGCTGGAGCGCGGGCCTGTTCGCCGGTCTGGCCGCGGCAGCGGTAGCTCTCGGCGTGCTGTTCTATTTCATCAACCTGATTGCGCGGAAGCTGCCGCTGCGGCCGCTATTCATCATCACCTCGGCATTCCTGTTCGTGATGGCGATCAAGTTCATCGGTGAGGCCGTGCAGGAGTTCCAGGAGCGGGCGATCATCACGGTCACCGAAGTGAAGGGCTCGGCATTCCTGACCGCGATCGGCCTCAATCCGTCCATGGAAGCGCTATCGATCCAGGGACTGGTGATCCTGTTTGCGCTCGCGACCTATTCGGTGGTCCAGCGCAACAACCGCCTGATGCGCGAGGACAAGGCCGCCATACGCGCGGCCGAATAGTCCGTCTCCGCTAGGCTGCCTGCCGATTGAGTCCGAGATAGTCGAGCCCGATGTCGAGCGCGGCGGAGCTGTGCGTCAGCCAGCCGGCCGAAATCAGGTCGACGCCGGTCGCGGCGATTGCCTTTGCGGTCTCGGCCGTGATGCGGCCGGAAGCTTCGGTGATGGCCCGGCCGCCGGTCATCGCTACCGCCTGTCGCAATTGCTCGACGGTCATGTTGTCGAGCAGTACGGCGTCCACGCCGATCGCAAGGGCCTGTTCGAGCTGCGGCAGCGTATCGACCTCGACCTCGATCTTGACGAGGTGGCCGGCATGCACCTTTGCGCGCTCGATCGCGGTTCTGACGTCGCCGGCCAGCGCGATGTGGTTGTCCTTGATCAGGATGGCGTCGTCCAGCCCGAAGCGGTGATTGCTGCCGCCACCGGCGCGGACGGCGTATTTTTCCAGCGTGCGCAATCCGGGCGTGGTCTTGCGGGTGCAGACGATGCGCGCCTTGGTGCCTTGCGCGGCCGATACCAGCGAGGCTGTTGCGGTCGCGACGCCGCTGAGATGGCAGAGAAAATTCAACGCCGTCCGCTCGCCGGTCAACAGCCCGCGTGCCGGGCCTTCGATGGCGGCGATCACATCGCCCGGCGCCACCACGCTGCCGTCAGGTCGCTCGGCGGCGAGCTGGATCGCGGGATCAACGAACTGAAACGCAGAGCGTGCGATGTCGAGTCCGGCCACGACGCCGGGCTGGCGTGCGCGCAACACCAGTGAGGCGCGCCGGTCGGCCGGAACGATCGCATCGGCGGTGATGTCGCCGGCGCGCCCCAAGTCTTCGAGCAGGGCAGTCCGAACCAGCGGCTCGTACATGAGCGGCAGAAGCGGCGTAAGGGTCACGGCTGGGCACTCCCGACAGACAGGGATCCGGTTTCAACGATGTCGCGCGCGGCGTCGAGCGCTTCCGCAAGCGAGATGGATGACGGCACGGCCGAAGGCCGGGTATCGGGGAAGTCGCTGCGAAAATGCCCACCGCGGCTTTCCTCGCGCCGCCAGGCAGCGACTGCGATCATCAGTCCCACCAAAGCGGGATCGGAAGCTGCACTGCTGCCATTGGCGAGTGGATAGAGGCCGCGGATCGCGCGTTCGATACCGTGTCGCTCGCGGAGCACGCCGAGGCCCTGCGACAGGATCGGCCGCACGGCCGAAGGATCGGACGCGGTCGGAAGCGCATTGGCGGTGCGTGCCTTCAGCGGGGCGCAGCTTGCAGCCCGGACGCTCTCGGCGACCCATTGCGCGCAGACAATCGCTTCCATCAGCGAATTGCTGGCAAGGCGGTTGGCGCCGTGCAGCCCGGTGCGGCTAGCTTCGCCGCAGGCCCAGAGACCGTTCACGGTGCTGCGGCCTTCGATGTCAACGGCGATACCGCCCATGTGGTAGTGCACCGCCGGCCGCACCGGAATCGGATCAGTCACGGGATCGATCCCGGCCATTTTGCAGAATGCGGAGATCACAGGATAACGTTTTGCAAATTCTGCTCCCGGATGTTTGCGCGCGTCGAGGAAGACGCGATGGCCCTCGGCGCGGCGACGCCAGACCGCGCGGGCGACGATGTCACGGGACGCGAGTTCGGCGCCCAGCTGGTCCGCCATGAAGCGCTGGCCGGTGTCGTCGATCAGGATTGCGCCGTCGCCGCGGACGGCCTCGGTGACCAGCGGCATCGGGCGCGACGGCCCGTCGAAGGCGGTCGGGTGAAACTGGACGAATTCGAGATCGGAGAGTTTTGCGCCCGCGCGTGCCGCCAGCGCCAGCCCCTGGCCGAAGCAGCCGGCCGGGTTGGTGCTTTCTAAAAACAGTCCGCCGATTCCGCCCGTCGCGATCACGACGCGGCCAGTGACGATCGTCAGCGGACCCTGCGTGTTCACCGCAACGACGGCCTTGATGGCATTGTCGTCGACGATCAGGCTCCGCGCCTCGACGCCTTCAAGGAGGGTGATCGAGGGGCAGCGGCGCACGGCTGCAATCAGCGCCCGCATGATCTCGCGCCCGGTGCCGTCGCCGGTAGCGTGCACGATCCGGTTGCGGCTGTGTGCCGCTTCGAGGCCGAGCCGCCAGCCGCCATCGGGTTTTCGGTCGAAGGCGACGCCGAGCCTAGAGAGGTGCTCGACCGCCGCGGGTGCCGCGTGGACGATCCGGCTTGCGACGGCTTCGTCGCAAAGGCCTGCGCCTGCCGCGAGTGTGTCGGCGAGATGCAGGGCAGGGGCATCGTCTTCGCCCATCGCAGCGGCCAATCCGCCCTGCGCCCACAGGCTGGAGGCTTCCGCACCCAGCGGTGCCTTTGACAACAGCACCACAGGTTCGGGCGCCATTTGCAGCGCCGTCATCAATCCCGCGGCGCCGCCGCCGATGATGACGGGACGGTTGGCGAGCGCTGAGATATCCGTGCTCATATCGTCAGCATCCTTTCGACGGCGCGCCGGGCAGGTGCGGCGATCGCAGGATCGATCGTCACTTCGTGTCGACCGGTTTCCAACGCATCGCGGATGTTCTTCAGCGTGATCCGCTTCATGTGCGGGCAGAGATTGCAGGGCCGGATGAACTCCACGTCAGGGTGGAGCACGGCGACATTGTCGCTCATCGAGCATTCCGTCAGCAGGACGACGCGGGGCGGGCGCTGCTTGCCGACGAAGTCAGACATCGCGGCCGTCGAGCCGGAGAAATCGGCCTCCGCAACCACTTCGGGCGGACACTCCGGATGCGCCAGGATGGTCACGTCAGGGTGGTTTTCGCGCAGTTGCCGGACGTCGGACGCCGTGAACAACTCGTGCACCTCGCAATGGCCTTTCCATGCGATGATCTTCACGTTTGTCTGCGCGGCGATGTTCTGCGCCAGATATTCATCCGGCAGCATGATCACGCGTTCGACGCCAAGCGACTCCACGATCTTGAGCGCGTTGCCCGAGGTGCAGCAGATGTCGGATTCCGCCTTAACCGCAACCGACGTATTGACATAGGTGACGACGGGCACGCCGGGATAGCGCTGCCGCATCAGCCGCACGTCCTGCGCAGTGATGGAATCCGCCAGCGAACAACCCGCCGAAAGATCGGGGATCAGCACGGTCTTTTCCGGGTTCAGCAGCTTGGCCGTCTCGGCCATGAAGTGCACGCCGGCCAGCACGATGATGTCGGCATCGACCTTGGTGGCTTCGCGCGCCAGCAGCAGGCTGTCGCCGACGATGTCGGCGACGCCGTGGAAGATTTCCGGCGTCTGGTAATTATGCGCGAGGATGACCGCATTGCGGCTTCGCTTCAGGTCGAGGATGGCGTCGACATCCTCGGCGAAAACCGCCCATTCAGGCGGCGGGATGACCCGTTTGACACGGTCGTAAAGCGAGGAGGTGCGGGCGAGGGCAGTGGAACTGACGTTGGCCATTTATACTCTCCGTGAGTATATATTGGCTTATACTTATCCTGAGCATAATCGAAGTCAAGTGCGCGATAGCGGGAGCTTGGTTCCGGCGACGGCCCGTTCCGCCAGCACGCCGTGGCGGAACCTGAACAATTTGGCGGGGCGGCCGACGGCCTCAGTGGCGATTGCGCCAGTTTCCTCAACGAGTTGCTGCTGCTCGATCAAGCGGCGAAAGTTCTGCTTGTGCACCAGGCGGCCTGCAAGCGCCTCAACGCTGCGTTGCAGTTGCAGCAGGGTGAATTCCGCTGGCATCAGTTCGAACACCACGGGGCGGTATTTGATCTTGGCGCGCAGCCGCGCGATCCCGGTGGCGAGAATGCGGCGATGATCGCCCGTCATGGGACGGCCGGGAATGACCGCCGTAGCGCTGCGGCGGTCGCGCGCCGCTTCCGGAATCAGGCCGGCTTCGTAGAGCAGCTCATAGCGCTGCAGCACCAGTTCCTCGTTCCAGTCGCGCTCGTCGAGGCCGAAGGTGATCGCGGCGCGCTGCCAGCGTTCGCGCTGCAGGCCGGTGGTCTCGGCGGATTTTGCCCACGCCCGCAGCCGCGATGCCAATGTCTTTGCCAGCGAGGCGGGGAGGCCGGCCCGCTGGTCCTCCCACGGAAAATATTCGTACCAGCCGGACCAATGCGCCTGAAAACCCTGGCCGACCTTGTCTTCGCGCGTCAGTCCCAGATAGCTGATCGAGATCGAGTGCAGCGACTTCGTATCGCCGCCTCGCCCGCGATCGGCGAAGGTGTAGAGCTGCTCGACATAGCCGAGTGGGTGGCCGGTCTGCGCCTCGACCCACGCCCGCAATCCTGTCTGCAGCGAGCGGTGCGCGAATTCGAACGGTCCGCTCGGCAGCGCGCCGTCGTTGGCGATGGTCATGATCTTCGGCTCGCCGTCGGTGACGGCGACGAGAACGGCGACCAGGTCCGCCGTGATCGCATTGGCCGCGCCCGTCTTGCTTGCTTTCCGCGTTGCCCCTGCCACGTCGGTCGTCCGTCTCTGTTTATAGGTTGGTGCGCGTTTAGCAGTATCCGTACACGCCGCAAGCATATGGCAAGCGGTTCCAGTACGGCTCATAGGGGCCGCCATAATAGGGGCCGTCATAACTGTAGGAATGATTGGTGCCGTAATAACCGGGCAGCGTCGATGATCCCGGCAAAAGCGGAGTGCCGAAGATGCGCGGCGCATAGGCCTTGATGCCGGTTGGCGCGAACAGCATGTCGGGATCCTCCTCCTCGACCACCAAGGCGCGACCGCGCCGCACGTAGAGAGGAGCTGCGGCCGGGGCGACGGTGGTCCGGTAATTGTAATGGGCGCGGGGCAGGCCGGGCGGTAATTGGCCGGCGGCGCGGACTGTGGCGCGCTTGGCGGCGGCAGATTTGTCGACGCGCTTTGTCGCGGCTTGATTGGCGGGCGCAGGACTGTCGGCGGGCTTGGCGGTTGCCGGGTTGTCGGCGGGCTTGGCGGCGGCAGGGCTGTCGGCAGGGCTGTCGGCAGGCTTTGTTGCGGCGGGGCCATCGGCGGCCTTCGGGGCTCCGGGGTCTTCGGCGGCGGCAGCGGTTCCGGCTGCGAAAATCGCGACCAGAAATAGCATCATCCAGCGCAGCATCGTTGGCTCCGAATCATCAAGGGCAGTTCAGCGCCACTTTATGCCGGAATGGGCGTTAGCGAGAGGCCTGTGATTGCGGGCGATGGCTTTGGGAGTTGAAGCACTCGTCATTCCGGGATGGTCCGAAGGACCAGACCCGGAATCTCGAGATTCTCGGGTGCGCAAGGGGCGCACCCTAGTTCGATGCTGCGCATCGCCCCGGAATGACGATGGACTACACGCTCAGCGCCTGCTCCAGATCCGCGATCAGATCCTCCTTGTCCTCGATGCCGATCGACAGGCGCACGACATCGGGCGCGGCGCCGGATCGCACCTTGGCTTCGTCGTCGAGCTGGCTGTGCGTGGTCGATGCCGGGTGAATCACCAGCGAGCGGGTGTCACCGACATTGGCCAGATGCGAGAACAGTTTCAGGTTCGACACCAGGTTGACGCCGGCGTCGTAGCCGCCCCTCAGGCTGAAGGTGAACACCGCACCGGCGCCCTTCGGCGCGTATTTGCGCGCGAGCTTGTTGTACTTGTCGCTGGCGAGGCCCGAATAGTTCACCGACGCCACCGCCGGATGGCCGGCCAGAAATTCCGCGACCGCCTTGGCGTTCTCGCAATGCTTCTGCATGCGCAGCGGCAGGGTCTCGATGCCGGTCAGGATCATGAAGGCGTTGAACGGCGACAGCGCCGGGCCGAGGTCGCGCAAGCCCAGCACGCGGCAGGCAATCGCGAAGGCAAAGTTGCCAAACGTCTCTTGGATGCGGATGCCGTGATATTCCGGGCGCGGCTCGTTCAGCATCGGATATTTGTTGTCCTTCGACCAGTCGAAGGTGCCGGCATCGACGATGATGCCGCCGAGCGAGTTGCCGTGGCCGCCCAGGAATTTCGTCAGCGAGTGCACGACGATGTCGGCGCCGTGGTCGATCGGGCGGATGAGATACGGCGTCGCCAGCGTGTTATCGACGATCAGCGGCACGCCGGCCTTGCGCGCCACTTCCGCAATCGCCTCGATGTCGGTGATGCTGCCGGCGGGGTTGGCGATCGATTCGATGAAGATCGCCTTGGTGCGTGGCGTCACCGCGCGTTCGAAACTGGCGATGTCATCCGGGTCGGCCCACGCCACGTTCCAGCCAAAGCTCTTGAACGCATGCGTGAACTGGTTGATCGACCCGCCGTAGAGTTTTCGCGCGGCGATGAACTCGTCGCCCGGCATCAGCAATTGTTGCAGCACGACGACCTGCGCGGCGTGTCCCGAGGCGACCGCCAGCGCCGCAGTGCCGCCTTCCAGCGCCGCAATGCGCTCTTCCAGCACCGCGGTCGTGGGATTGCCGATACGGGTATAGATATTGCCGAATGCCTGCAGCCCGAACAGCGATGCGGCATGGTCGGCATCGTTGAACACGAAGGACGTGGTTTGATAGATCGGCGTCACCCGCGCGCCGGTGGTGGGATCGGGCTGCGCGCCGGCGTGCACGGCAAGGGTCGAAAATCCCGGGAGACGATCGGTCATTCTGTGCGTCCTGTTCTGTGGCTTGCTCGAAATGCGTTGACGATGCTGATCGTGGCCGCGTCCGTCGTCAAGGCGAGGCGTTGATAGGCGGGGAATTGAAAACGGGTCTGCTTAGTTAGATCGTATCCTCGAAATAATCGTCTCGCATTGCCTCACGTCGGCTCGCTTTTGTTCTTCGCGGCGCGATCCGATGCAGCCGTCGTCCCGCCGCTGACGCTCATCCGGTTCAGCGACAGGCGCATGCCTTGCGTCGGGATCGGCGCACGCTTCGAGCTCAGCGTGCGCGAATTCACACCCATCCATGAAATCTCCGACGACAGCCGCCCGTACTCGATCTTGGGGCAGCGGTTCATCACCACCTTGAGGCCGGCAGCTTCGGCCTTCTCGGCAGCCGCGTCGTCACGTGCGCCGAGCTGCATCCAGATCACTTTCGGCGGCGGTGACAATGTCAGCGCTTCGTCGACAACAGGCATGATGTGGCTGGAGTTGCGGAAGATGTCGATCATGTCGATGGGACGACCTATATCCGTCAGCGAGGCGACGAAGGGTTTTCCGAGCAGGTGCTTTCCGACATGGCCGGGATTGACCGGAATCATGTCGTAACCGCGCTGCGCCAGATATTTGAAGGCGAAATAGCTCGGCCGCACGTTGACCGGCGAGGCGCCGACCATCGCGATCGACTTCACGCCGTTGAGGATGCCGCGGATGTAATTGTCGTCGTAATTGTCGTGGTTCATTTGTTTTCCGGTTGTCATTCCGGGGCGATGCGAAGCATCGAACCCGGAATCTCGAGATTCCGGGTTATCGCTTCGCGAGCCCCGGAATGACGACGCAGAAATTGCGTCGTCACTTATCCTGCCACTTCGGCTCGCGCTTCTCGATGAAGGCGCCGATGCCTTCCTCGGCGTCGCGCGCCATCATGTTCTCGGTCATCACCTCCGCCGCGTAGCGGTAGGCGTCGGCGAGGCTCATTTCGGCCTGGCGATAGAACGCCTCCTTGCCGAGCTTGACGGTATAGGCGGACTTGAGCGCGACCTTCTGCGCCAGCGCGATCGCCGCATCGCGTTCGGTGCCGGCGGCCACCACGCGGTTGACGAGTCCGATATTCTTCGCTGTCGCCGCCGAAATCGGCTCGCCCGTGAGCAGCATCTCCATCGCCTGCTTGCGCGGGATGTTGCGCGACAGCGCCACCATCGGGGTCGAGCAGAACAGGCCGATATCGACGCCGGGGGTGGCAAAGCCCGCGGCCTCGGAAGCAACAGCGAGATCGCAACTCGCCACGAGCTGGCAGCCGGCGGCGGTTGCAATGCCCTGCACGGCAGCGACGACGGGCTTCGGCAGATGCACGACGGCCTGCATCATCGCGCTGCAGGCGTTCATGATCTGCCCGAAATAGGCACGGCCACGATCGGCGTCGCTGCGCCGCGCAGTCAGTTCCTTCATGTCGTGGCCCGCTGAGAAGGCCGGGCCGTTGGCCGCGATGACGACGGCGCGGACGCTATTGTCGTCGTGAATGTCCTTCAGTGCGCCGTGCAACTCGGCGATCAGGCCCTCCGACAGGCTATTGCGCGCGGCCGGCCGGTTGAGGGTGAGCAGGCGGATGCTGCCGACATTTTCCTGCAGCAGGATCGGAGGTTGCGGCGTGGGCGCGCGGGCAGTGTGGGCGGGCATTTCCGGGGTTTCCACTCCGACTATTTTCCTTTGGGCTTTGCTGACAACCTAATGTAACAGGCGGTCTTAATCGAGGGCAGGGGTAGCATGGCGGCAGCGAAAATGAGCGTGGCTGAGCTGGAGAAGTTCCTCCGCGAGGAATTTCCGCAAGCCTTCAGCGACGGCGATATCACCATTGAAAGCGCCGACGGCGAGACTTGCCTGCTGCGGCGGCGCTTTGACGAGCGCATGCTGCGTCCGGGCGGCACGGTGTCGGGGCCGACGCTGATGGCGATGGCTGACTTTGCAATGTATGTGGTGCTGCTCTCGGCGATCGGCCCGGTGGGGCTGGCGGTAACGACCAACCTCAACATCAATTTCCTGCGCAAGGGGCTGCCGGGGCAGGACGTGCTGGCCGCGGCGAAGCTGTTGAAGCTCGGCAAGCGACTGGCGGTCGGCGAGGTCAACCTACTCTCGGGCTCGTCACCCGACCCGATTGCCCATGTGACGGCGACCTACTCCATTCCAAACACGTGAGGTTTTTAGCGGTAGTATTGCACCATATTTATAAGCGATTGTTTTTGCTGGTATAATTTGTGAACATTGGCGTTGACGGACAACATCCCATTCTCTAGAAACCCCGCCAGTTCGGCGCATCTGGCGCCGATTTCCATTTTCACGGATTTCCTCACATGAAAACCTATTCGGCAAAGCCCGCCGAGGTGACGAAGAAGTGGGTCCTGATCGACGCCAAGGGTCTGGTGGTCGGCCGGCTCGCCACCCTCGTCGCCATGCGCCTGCGCGGCAAACACCTGCCCACCTACACGCCCCATGTCGATTGCGGTGACAACGTCATCATCATCAACGCGGCGCATGTCGTGCTGACCGGTCGCAAGCGCGACAACAAGGTCTACTACAAGCACACCGGCTTCATCGGCGGCATTAAGGAGCGCACTGCAAAGTCGATCCTCGAGGGTCGTTTCCCCGAGCGCGTGGTCGAGAAGGCCATCGAGCGCATGATTCCGCGGGGTCCGCTCGGCCGCGTGCAGATGGGCAATCTGCGTGTCTACCCCGGCGCCGAACATCCGCATGAAGCCCAGCAGCCCGAGAAGGTTGATATCGCTTCGATGAACCGCAAGAACATGAGGGCCGCATAAGATGTCGGATACCATGCAGTCGCTCGACCAGTTGGCGTCGCTGAAGACGGCGTCTCCGGAAGCGCCGAAATACGTCAAGAAGGTCGACAAGTACGGCCGCGCCTATGCCACCGGCAAGCGCAAGGACGCGGTCGCCCGTGTCTGGATCAAGCCGGGCGCCGGCAAGATCACGGTCAACACCCGCGAGGTTGAAGTCTATTTCGCCCGCCCGGTTCTGCGCATGCTGATCCAGCAGCCGCTGGTCGCCGCCTCGCGCTCCGGCCAGTACGACGTCATCTGCACGGTCGCCGGCGGCGGTCTGTCGGGCCAGGCGGGTGCCGTGCGTCACGGCATCTCGAAGGCGTTGACCAACTTCGAGCCGGATCTGCGCGGCGTGCTGAAGAAGGGCGGCTTCCTGACCCGCGACTCCCGCACCGTGGAGCGCAAGAAGTACGGCCGGGCGAAAGCGCGCAAGTCGTTCCAGTTCTCGAAGCGCTAATTGCTTCGCTAAAATTTGCAGCGGATTGCTGCATTCACCAGACGAAAAAGGGCGCCGATCGGCGCCCTTTTTGCTTACTATTTAGTGATGGGTTACCACGGATTTTCGTGAAAACTTGCTTACCCGCACTCACGAAAATGGAACACGGCCCGCCTAGTGTCGATGATGCGATGGCGCGAAATTGCATTCCAGTGTGCGCCGAACAAGTAGCATCACACGCGTTCGGGTGAGCCCATGTCATTCGATACTTCCACGCTATATCTGTTTGCCACGATGGTCGCGGGCATGCTCGGGGCCATGCTGGTGCTGTTCGGCAAGCAGGACAACATTCCGGCCTTGAAGTGGTGGGGGTCGGCCTATCTGCTTGGCGCGGCCTCGGTCGCGATCTGGACCATCGGCGGTGCTGCGCTCGGCGAGCCGTTGTTGCTGGCGCTGCACGCGGTTGGCTTCATCGCCTGCGGCATGGTTTGGAACGCCTCGCGCGTATTCCACGGCCGCAAGCCCAATCTGTTGGGACTGGTGCTCGGCGCGGTCGTCTGGGTTGGCACGATGCTGGCCTTGCCGTCGCTGAACCCGGCCATGCGGTTGATCGTCGGCGCGTCGATCGTCGCGATCTACGCCGCGCTGACAGCATCCGAATTGTGGAACGAGCGGCGCCGGACGATGCAGACGCGCTGGCCGTCGATTGCCGTGCCGGTGATGCATGGTTGCGTGCTGATGCTGCCGCTCCTGCTCGGCAGCCTGCTGCGCCCGCATGACGAGACTTTTGTCAGCAGCATCTGGGTGACGGCATTCTCGATCGAACTGATCCTGTATGCGATCGGCACTGTTTTCGTCATCTTCATGCTGGTATCGGACCGCGCCGTGACGGTGCACAAGACTGCGGCCTCGGTCGATCCCCTGAGCGGCATGTTGAACCGCCGCGGCTTTACGGAAGCCTGCAACCGCGTGATCGAACGCGAGGCCGCCGCGGGGCGGCCGGTGACCGTACTGATTTTCGACATCGACCATTTCAAGAGCATCAATGACCGCTTCGGCCATCCTGCCGGCGACGAAATTCTCAAACTGTTCTCCACCGTCGTGGTCAGCAGTTTGCGCATCAGCGACCTGTCGGGGCGCATCGGCGGCGAGGAGTTTGCGGCGCTGCTGGCGTGTCCGCTGGAGGAGGGCGTGATCGTGGCCGAGCGGGTGCGCGAGGCGTTCGAGGCGTCCAACATCGTCTGCGAGGAAGGCCCGGTCGTCACCACGGTCAGCATCGGCGTTGCCGGCGGTCCGGCGGGCACGGAGCTCGAGGTGCTGCTGGCGGCCGCCGACACCGCGCTCTATCAGGCCAAGCGCACTGGCCGTAACCGGGTCGAGGCCGCCGAAGAATTGCCGCTGTCGCTGGAGAAGTGGCGGCGCAAGAGCGCCGGGCGCGCGGCTTCCGCACGGCAGGCGACGGCAACGAGCTAGCGGAACGCGGACGCGCCGCTAGTTCGACAGGCCGGCCTTGATCGCGAGATCCTGCACGACGGCTGCGACACGCGTCAGTGGGGGCAGGGCCTGGTCGCGGAACGCCGCCATCTCCATGCGCGTCGCATCGACCGTCACGCTCAAACCGGCCGTCACCGAGCCTTGCGCATCGAAGATCGGCGCTGCCAGCGTGCGCAGGCCGTAAGCGTTTTCGCCGTCGGAGATCGCGTGGCCGTGCCGCTTCACCAGATCGAGCCGCTCGAGCAGGGCATCGAGATCCGTCAGCGTTCGCTCCGACAATTTGATGCGTGGCCGCAATTCCAGCCGGCGTACTTGCTCGTCCCGCGGCAGGTGCGCCAGCAGGATATGGCCGAGGGCGGCGCTATAAGCCGGAATGCGGGCGCCGGGCCGGCGATCCATCTTGTGCCGGTCGAGCCCGGTGCCGACGCGGGCGAGGTAGATCACGTCGCCTCCGTCGAGTGCGCCGAGCGAGGCTGCGTCGCTCACCGCCGGCACGAGGTCGCGCAGCAACGGTTCGGCCAGGGCGCGCAGCGTTCCGCCTGACAACACCGTGTAGCCGAGATCGAGACAGGCGACGCCGAGCCGGAACCGGCGGCTCTGCGGAACGGGCTGGAGATAGCCGAGTTCGATCAGCGTCTGAATCAGCCGAAACGCCGTTCCGCGATCGAGATCGGCGCGCGCGGCAATCTCGCTGAGCGTCAGTTCGAAGGCGTCGCTGGAAAAGCTCTGCAGCACCGCAAAGGCCTTGCCGACGGATGCGACGTAGTTCTTCGGATTTTTCGGCGCGGCGGTCGGCGCGCGCTTCGAGGTCTTTGCCATCTCGTCAATGCCCGCTTGCAAGAACGCCGGGCTGGCGGCCCTTGACGGCAGCGCCGGTCCGGCTCTAGGAGAGTGCAGCAAATATAACAAATGTTCGCATTCCGAACAATGGGATTCGGGCGATCGGAGGAACTTTTGTCGACATCATCCCTGCATCCTCATGGCGTGTTCTGTGCCGCACTGACGCCGCTTGACGCCGAGCTCGCCCCCGATCACGCGCGCTTCGTCGCGCATTGCCGCTATCTCCTGAGCGAGGGATGCGACGGCATCGCGATGCTCGGCACCACCGGCGAGGCCAACTCCTTTTCGGTCAGCGAACGTACGGCGCTGCTCGAGGCCGTCGTACGGGACGGCATCGTGCCGAACAAGCTGCTGCCCGGAACAGGCGTCGCGGCGCTCAGCGATACCATCGCGCTGACGCGTCATGCGCTTTCGGTCGGCGTCGATACCGTGGTGATGCTGCCGCCATTCTACTACAAGGGCGTCACCGACGATGGCGTCTACGCCTCCTACAGCGAAGTCGTGCAGCGGCTTGGCGATGCGCGGCTCAAGATCGTGCTCTACCATATTCCGCAGATGTCGATGCAGCCGATCTCGCATGCACTGATCGAGCGGCTGCGCGCGGCCTATCCGGCGACCTTCGTCGGCATCAAGGATTCCTCCGGCGATTTCGCCAACATGACCGCGATGGTCGAGCGCTTTCCGGGCTTTTCGGTGCTGACCGGTGCGGATCCGCTGCTCCTGCCGCTGTTGCGCAAGGGCGGTGCGGGGTGCATCACCGCGACATCCAATTTGGTCGCGCGCGACCTTGCCCATGTCTATCGGCATTTCGGCAAGGGCGACGATGAAGCCGACCTCGCGGCGGCACAGGCGCGCATCGTGAAGGCGCGCGAGCTTGTCTCACGCTTTTCGCAGATGGCATCGCTGAAGGCGCTGGTCGCGGAGCGCACCGGCCATCCCGGATGGCAGCGCCTGCGGCCGCCGCTGGAATCCCTGCCGGCTTCGTATTTGAAAGAGCTGCTTGCGAACGCCGGCGCGAATGCCGCGGCGGTCGCCTAGCGCGGCGCCGGCGACGAGGCGATCCGATGTCCGAATCCTTCCAGGAAGTGCTTGCTGGCCTGGCTGATATCGTCGGCGACAATTACGTCATCGATTCCTCCGGCGATCAGGAGCCCTATGTGGTGGACTGGCGCGGACGCTATCGCGGCCGTGCTGTTGCGGTCGTCAAGCCCGGCTCGACCGCCGAGGCGGCGGCCGTCGTCCGCTATTGTGCCGACAATCGACTCTCGATCGTGCCGCAGGGCGGCAACACCGGTATGTGCGGCGCCGCGACGCCGGACGACGGCGCCTTCAATGTCGTGATCCGGCTCGACCGCATGCGGCGCGTGCGCGACGTCAGCCCGCTCGCCAACACCATTACAGTTGAGGCCGGCTGCATCCTCGCCGAGGTGCAGGCTGCGGCCATGGCGGCGGATCGCTATTTTCCGTTGAGTCTCGGTGCCGAGGGCTCCTGCCAGATCGGCGGCAATATCTCCACCAATGCCGGCGGCACGGCGGTGCTGCGCTACGGGCCGATGCGCGATCTGGTGCTCGGGCTGGAAGTGGTGCTGCCGGACGGGCGCATCTTCAACGGCCTGCGCGCGCTGCGCAAGGACAACACGGGCTACGCGCTCAAGCAGCTTTTCATCGGTGCGGAAGGCACGCTCGGTATCGTCACCGCAGCGGTGCTGAAACTGTTCGCGCCACCGCGCAGTTCGGCTTTGGCGCTGCTCAAGCTGCAGAGCGTCGAGCAGGCCCTGCAGATCATGCAGCATTTGCGCGGCGCGGTCGGCGACCGGCTCGGTAGTCTCGAAATCATGTCGCGCAGCCAGATCGAGGCGATCGCCGAGACCGTGCCGCATGTCACCATTCCCTTCGAACTTACCACGCCGTGGTACCTGATCGTCGAACTGACCGACACGCTGGCCGGGATCGATCTCAACGAGCCGCTGGCCACCGTGCTGTCGGACGCGATGGATGCGGGGTTGGCTGAAGATGCCGTGCTCGCATCGAGCCTCGCGCAGGCGAAGGCGATCTGGGCGGTGCGGCACAGCGTCTCCGAAGGCAACAAGCGCAGCGGCCATGTGGTGTCGCACGACAGCGTGGTTCCGCTGGAGCGGCAGGCAGCGTTCGTCACCAATGTCGAGGCCAGGATCAACGCGGCCGTTCCCCATGCCCGCGTGGTGATGCATGGCCATATCGGCGACGGCAATATTCATGTGATCGCCCTGATCGACCGCGATCGCTGCCGTGACCCCGCCGCGACGGCGGCACTGGTGGCTGAGATCAACGAGATCGTCGACGACGAGACCGCAGCGCAGGGTGGCGCCATCAGCGCCGAGCACGGCATCGGCATCACCAATCGCGGCCGGCTCGCGCGCGTCGCCGATCCGCTCGATATAGACCTGATGCGCCGCATCAAGCAATTGCTCGATCCGAACGGCCTGATGAATCCGGACAAGATCTTCGCGAATAAGCGCGCGGGAGCGGCATGACGATGACGAGCGTCCGCCTTCTCGCCGACGACCTCACCGGTGCGCTCGACACCGCGGCCGAGTTCGTCGGGCTGTGCGGACCGTTCGACGTGACCTGGCCGGAGGCGCTCTCGACGAATGCGCCGCGAAGTCTTGCGATCGATAGCGGAACGCGCGAGCTCGCCAAGGCTGAGAGCGTCGAGATCGTCGGACGGCTGGCTCCACTGCTTGGTGAAGGCACGATCGCCTACAAAAAGGTCGATAGCCTGTTGCGTGGAGCGTGGGCCGCCGAACTCGGCGCCTGCCTGCGCAGCGGTCATTGGGCAGCTTGCGTTGTTGCGCCAGCCTTCGAGTACCAGGGACGCCGCACCTGCGACGGTCAGCAGTTCGCGCGCACGCAGGAAGGCGACTGGCATCCGGTCGGCGCCAACCTTCTGGCCCAACTCCACGCGGAACGCATCGACGCCCGGCAAGGCCGGCTCGATACGTTGTCACATGGCGGCGTTCAGATTTTCGACGCGGAGAGCGACCGCGATCTCGACCGCGTGGTTGAGATGGGGCGAAGCCTGGCCACGCCCGTGCTGTGGTGCGGGAGCGGCGGATTGGCCGGCGCCCTGGCGCGCGGCCGCGACGCCAGTGTGTCACGTCGTTTGAAGAAGCCGGTGCTCGGACTGTTTGGCTCCGATCAGGTCGTCACCGCATCCCAGCTTGAGGCGTGCGGCGAGGCTGTCGTCACCATTGCCGAAGGCGAGGTTGGAGGCGCGGCGCGGGTGCAGCGCAAGCTTGCCGATGACGGCGTGGTGCTGGTCAAGTTTTCGCTTGCCGAGGGCCTGTCGCGCGCCGAGGCGGCACGCCGGATCGCGCGGGAAATGACGACGCTGATGGCAGCGCTTGATCCTCCCGGCACGCTGATCGTTGCCGGGGGCGAGACGTTGAAGGCGGTCTGTGTCGCGCTCGATGCGCAGGCGTTGCAGGTCGCCGGGCGCCTCGTGCCGGGGCTGCCGCGCTCGTCCCTGCAGGGCGGCCGTTGGGCTGGCGTTGACGTGATCTCCAAATCCGGAGCGTTTGGTACAAGGGAGCTATGGCGCGATCTGCTCCATGACAATCAATTGCTCAGCACAGGGAAACTGACATGACCTCTCGCCATCTTGCGATCACCATGGGCGATCCCGCCGGGATCGGTCCCGAGATCATCGTCAAGGCCTGCATTGGATTGCAGGAGCGGATCGCGAAGGGCGACCTGCGTCTCCTGATCATCGGCAGCGGTGCTGCGCTGGAGGGCGCCAAGGCCGCGCTCGGCGCAAGTGTCGCGATTCCGCAAGTTACCGCCGATGGCCGCGACTGGCCCAATCTCTGCTTTCTGCAAGCCGACGCCGAAGGCACGCCGATCCACCCGGGCGTGCTCAGCGCCGACGGCGGGCGCTTTGCGTACAAGGCGGTCGAGCAGGGCGTGCGGCTGACGCAGGCCGGCCGGACCGCGGCCATCGTAACCGCGCCGTTGAACAAGGAAGCGCTCAACAAGGCAGGCTT
Source organism: Bradyrhizobium paxllaeri (assembly GCF_001693515.2). Classification (NCBI taxonomy): domain Bacteria; kingdom Pseudomonadati; phylum Pseudomonadota; class Alphaproteobacteria; order Hyphomicrobiales; family Nitrobacteraceae; genus Bradyrhizobium; species Bradyrhizobium paxllaeri. The sequence continues at coordinate 4,729,765 of NZ_CP042968.1, read as the reverse complement.
TCACTATCCCGGGCACACCGAGATGCTGGCGCATCTCACCGGCGTGCGCGGCTCGGTGATGCTGCTCGCTCATGGCAACATGCGTGTCAGCCATGTCTCGACCCATGTGGCGCTGGAGGACGTGCCGAAGCGGTTGACCCCGGAGCGGCTGCGCCAGGTGATCGATCTCACCAACGACGCGTTGTTGCGGCTCGGCATCGCGCGCCCGAAGATCGCCATTGCGGCGCTCAATCCGCATGCCGGCGAGGGCGGGTTGTTCGGCCGGCAGGATATCGACGTCTCGGCGCCGACCATCGCCAAGGCGGTGGCCGACGGTCTCGACGTCGTCGGCCCGGTGCCCGGCGATACCATTTTCGTCAAGCTTCGTGCCGGCCAGTTCGATGCCGCGGTCGCGATGTATCACGACCAAGGGCACATCCCGGTAAAGCTGCTCGGCTTCCAGGTCGATCCCGCGACCGGCCGCTGGCAGGAACTGTCCGGCGTCAACATCACGCTGGGCTTGCCGATCATCCGCACCTCCGTCGATCACGGCACCGCCTTCGACATCGCGGGCAAAGGCATCGCCAACGAACACAGCCTGATCGAGGCCATCGACTACGCCGAGCGCCTGGCCGGCGGCATTTCCTCATCTTCCAAGCAATAGCCGGACGCCCAATGACCAATTCCTTCACGCCGATCGAGATCCTTCGTCCCACCACCGTCGAGTTCGGATGTGGGACCATCGCCGCTGCGGCGCGCTTTGCGGAGCGGATCGGCGCGCGACGGCCATTGGTGATCTCGGATTCCTTCAACGCGCGTCGCGTCGATCAACTGGCGCTGCCCGGCGCGGTCAAGGTGTTCGGCGATGTGAAGCCCGAGCCGGATCTGCCCAATCTCGAAAAGGCGGTCGCGATGGCGCGCGAGGCCGCGCCCGATCTCGTCGTCGGTTTCGGCGGCGGCAGCGCGATGGATCTCGCCAAGCTGGTGGCCGTGCTCTGCACCGGTGAAGCGGCTTTTGCCGACATCGTGGGTGCCGAGAAGGTTGCTGGCCGTAGCGTCGCGCTGATGCAGATTCCGACCACCTCCGGGACGGGCAGCGAAGCCGGCACCCGCGCGCTCGTCACCGATCCGGCCAGCCGCAACAAGCTCGCCGTGCAGAGCCGCTTCATGCTCGCCGATATCGCCATCGTCGATCCCGACCTGACGATGACCGTGCCGCGGGATGTCACGGCGGCAACCGGTGTCGACGCGCTGGCACATTGCGTCGAGGCCTACACCAGCCGCAAGGCACATCCCGCGATCGACCTCTACGCGATCGATGGTGCGCGGCTGGTCGGACGCTACCTGCGGCGCGCCGTTGCCGACGGCAGCGATCGCGAGGCCCGTGCGGGCCTGGCGCTGGCCTCGCTCTATGGCGGCTATTGCCTCGGCCCGGTGAACACGACAGCCGGCCACGCGGTGGCCTATCCGCTCGGCACGCGGCACCATGTGGCGCATGGCCTCGCCTGCGCGGTGATCTTTCCGCATACGCTGGCGTTCAACATGCCGGAGATATCGGTAAAGACCGTCGCGGTGCTGCATGCGCTCGGCCTGCCGGAACGCAACGTTCCCGCGGCTGCGTTCGACGCCACCTATCAATTCTGCGCCGATCTCGGCATCGAGATGCGCCTGTCCGCGCTCGGCGTTCCCAAGGACGATCTCGGCACCATGGCGGACGAGGCCCATGCCATTCGCCGCCTGCTCGACAACAACCCGCGCGATCTCTCCCGCGACGAAATTTTGAAGATGTACGAGACGGCGTTTTAGCCAACTCGCTACGGGCGCGGCGGCAGTAAACCAATAACAAGCAGAGGAAACTTCGATGAGATCTATGTGGCTTATTCTTGCGTCGGCAATGCTGCTGGCGGCTCCTGCGAAGGCGGAGGACGCGTATCCTTCCAGGCAGGTGAGCGTGATCGTTCCCTTCGCCGCCGGCGGCACCGCCGATATCTTCGCGCGCATGGTCGCCAATCATCTTCAGGCCAAGCTCGGCAAGCCGTTCGTGGTCGAGAATGTCGGCGGCGCCGGCAGCATCGTCGGTGTCACGCGGCTGGCGCGTTCGGCGCCTGATGGCCTGACCCTGGGCCTCGCCAGCACATCCGCGCTTGCGATCAATCCGTCGCTGTACGGTCCGAAGCTCAGCTACCAGCCCGACAAGGATTTGCAGCCGATCGTCCAGATCAGCATGGTTCCCAACGTTCTGGTCGTGAACCCCGACAAGATCAAGGCGCGGACGCTGCCGGACCTGATCGCCTACCTGAAGGCCAATCCAGAAAAGGTCTCGTTCGGTTCGGCCGGCGTCGGCACCTCGCAGCATCTGGCGGCCGAATTGTTCCAGCAGATGACGGGGACCAAGATGGTGCATGTGCCCTACAAGGGCTCGAGCACGATGCTGACGGATCTCATCAGCGGACAGATCGATCTTGCCTTCGACAACGTGCCGCTGCTTCTGCCGCAGGCCAAGGACGGCAAGCTCGCGCTGATCGCGGCCGCGACGCCCAAGCGCGCGTCGTTCGATCCGAACCTTCCCACCGTCGCCGAGTTCCTGCCCGGCTTCGAGGCGGTCGCCTGGCACGGCTTCTTCGTCCCGGCTGCGACGCCGAAGCCGATCGTCGAAAAACTGTCGGCGGAGATCCGGGCCTTCATGCAGCAGCCGGAGACGAAGCAGAAGATGGCCGAACTCGGCGCCGATGCCATGGCGCTCGATGCCCAGCCGTTCGCGGCCTACATCGCGTCCGAGACGACGCGGTGGAAGAAGGTCATCGAGGCTGCCAACATCAAGCTGGAGTAGGGCGCAATCAGCGCTTTCGCAAACATCGCGTACGAACAACACGATGCGTCCGGAGACTAATTCAAAACTTTTGAATTGATCTCCGGATGGAGACGGTGCGGTAACCTCCCGTTTACCATTCCGTCCATATCATTTGCTTATGGATTCACACCGCCGACCAAACCCACAGGCTGCCCTGATGTCGCTCGAAGCGGCGGCGGCCTCCGCCCGCGGCGGTTTCGGCTGCATGTTCTCGACCTCGGAAGAATACGAGATGGCGCTCATCACCGAGCGCCGTGCGCAGGGGCGCTATGATCAGCGCAGAATGCGCTGGCCTGCCATTCTGTTCATCGGCTGCGCGCTGATGGTGGCCGGCGCGGCCCTGCTGTTCAGCTAGAATCCTTTACTTTGCCAATGGATCGGGCCGCACCTGAATGTGCACCGCCCGCGGCTTTGAGCCTTTGCCTCCCTCCATCAGCCACGGCGTCCGATCGCCGCTCGAACTCCAGAGGCCGCGCCCCTTCCAGCCGGCGTTCGGATCGTCGATACGTCCGTCGAGGCCCTTGGCGAAGAAGCCGAGCGGGTAGGGAATGCGCAGCATCACCATCTGCCCGTCCTTGAAGGCGACGAAGCCGTCGTTGAGGTTGGCGGTGGAAATCGGGATGTTTTCGCCAAGGCCGACCGTGTTGTGGTGATCGACCCAGGTGTAGTAGCTCGCCTCGGCGCTGGAGTTTTCGAAACCCTCGAAGCCCGGGCCCGGATATTTGAAGTAGGCGAAACCCTCCGGGCAGTGGTTGCCGGTGGCCTCCGGCCCGTTCAGCGGCGCCTTGCATTTGCTGCGATCGAAGCGGATCAGGCTGCCGTTCGAGCCCGAGCCCCACAGCACGCCGTTCTTGTCGATGTCGCCGCCGCGAACGCCGATGCCTTCCTTCGGGATGGCGTAGAATTCGGACAGCTTGGTCTTGGGATCGAAGCGCATGAAACCGGGCTGGCCGACGAAGACGTTGACGGTGTACCAGACCGAGCCGTCGGTCGGATGCGGCATCACCGCGTAGGGGCCGGAGCCTGCGACCCGCATGTCCTTGCCGGCCTCCGCCGGCTTGCCCGGCTCGGTGTATTCGTCGACCTTGCCGTTGCCGTTGGTATCGAGCACGAATGGCGCCCAGCCCTGTGCTTTGATGGCATCGCCGGTCTCGTCCCATAGCTTGGTATTGACCCAGCCGGCAACGGGGCCGGTGCCCGATACCCAAAGCGTATCGTCCGCATCATAGCCGAACTGCGGGTGATGGGTGCCGAAGCAGGTATCGACGAAGGCGTACTTCTGGGTCTTGGGATCGAACACCGTCACTTGCCGTCCCGAACGTTCGAGCGGAAAGGCCTTCGCCGACGGATGGTCGGATCCCTTGCGGCAGTACGCCGGATTTTCAATGCCGCGTACGGCCGCCGCGAGCCACACGCGGCCCTTCTTGTCGAACATGCTGTTGTGATTGTTGGTCCGCTGGCTCCAGATCTTCTCGTCACCCCAATAGGCCGAAGGACTGACCGGATTGAGCAGGGCGGTGCCATGGAGCGGCGGGCCGAACGATTCCGGCGCGTTGGGATCGGCAACCGGCATCTTTGAGAACGTCACCTTGTGCGTTTTCGGATCGAGGATCGGCATGTCGTCGGACGAATATTCATTCGCGCCGAACAGCGGGCCGTAAGCGTTGACGGTCGGATAGCGCCGGTCCGAGGAAATCAGGTCGTGGACGAAGTGTTTTTCGGTCGCCCATTCCCAGGATGTGACGACGACGTTGCGCTCGAAGCCGGCCGGCCGCGGCGGCTTGGATTTCGGCAGTTCGCCCTTGGCGACCCGATCGGTCCAGTCACCGAAATATTTAAACGGCACGCCGCCCATTTGGCCCGCAAGCCGGTTCACCATCCATTCGCCGGTCTGCCCTGAGGAGACGCGCCGCATCCAGGCTTCCTCGCCCGATTTGAACTCGCCGAACGCGCCCGGGATCGTGCGCGTGGATTCCTGGCCGAGTTGATGGCAGCCGATGCAGTCGACATTGTTCATGCGCTGGCGCCAGATGTCCTGCGTGATCTCCTTCGGGATTTCGGTGGAGCCGCCGAAATCCTTGGCCGGTGGGATCTTCATCATCGTGTACCAGTAGATCGCCGAATAGTAGTGCGCCGCAGCCGCCTCGTTCGGCGCCGGGACCGCCGTGAGATTGAGCTGCTGGCCGGGCTTGGCACGCAGCTTCGGCGAATCCACCAGCCCATAGCCGCGGACCCAGATCGTGTAGTTCACGTTCAGTGGCAGGTCGGGGATCACGTAGCGTCCCTGATCGTCGGTGACGACGGTCCTGGCGAACTTCGTCGGCAACTCGTTGGTCTCGGCGATGACCCAGACGCCGGCCTCTGGCCCGTTGGGTCCGGCCACCACGCCGCCGATATCGTCATTGTCGATCGCGACCGCCGGCTGCTGTGCGCGCGATGGTGCCGCCATGAAGCCGAGCACGCCTGCTGATGCCAAGGTGAATGCAAATAGGGTCCGACCGAGATTCATCGTTTCTCTCCCCGTGACCACGAGCTTGCCGCTCCTTGTTTGGCGATAGCGTACATCAAACGAGGGTTGCGGCGGGAGCATGTCACGCGCGCGATTTCCTCACGCTTGCGGTATCGTGCATCGCAGCAACGCCGATGCATCCGCCTTTTGCTTTTGGGGTAGCTGGGTTAGATACGGCCATTCCCATGAGAAGGCGTAACCGATGATCACTGAAATCGCACAAATCGACGTCAAGCCGGGCACCGAGAAGGATTTTGAAGCGGCCGTCGCCAAGGCGCGCCCGCTGTTCCTGCGCGCCAAGGGCGGCAAGGGGTTCGAGCTGCACAAATCGATCGAGAAGCCGCAGCGCTACCGGCTGGTGGCGAAGTGGGAGACGTTGGAAAACCACACGGTGGATTTCCGCGGCTCGGAGGATTTCACCGCCTGGCGCGCGCTGGTCGGGCTGTATTTCGCTTCGCCCCCCGAGGTCGAGCATACCGAGACGGTGCTGACCACGGCGGGCTGAGACCGTCACGCCGCCATCACTTGCGTTGGCGCGGCTTCCGCCTTGAAGTGGTCGATCATCACCTTGGCAATCGCCATCAGGGGCAGCGCGAGCGCCAGCCCCCAGATGCCGAAGACGACGCCGAGCAGGATCTGGAATGCGAACAGCGTGGCGGGTGGAATATCCAGCGCCTGGCGCTGGATGATCGGCGTCAGCACGTAGCTTTCCAGCGCATGCACGCCGAGGAACAGGATGAAGGCGGAGAGGGCGGCGACCCATCCCGAGGCGAGGCTCGCCAGCACCACGATCAGCCCGCCGAGGATGGCGCCGACCGTCGGAATGAAGGCAAGCAGGCCTGCCTGGATGCCCAGGATGAACGAACTCTGGATGCCGATGATCGATAGCCCGATCCAGGTCACCAGAAATACCGCGACCATGGTGATGATCTGCGCGATCAGCCAGCGCTCCAGCGTCTCGCCGATCCGGTCGACGATTGCCACCGCGCGTGTGCGATGCTTTGCGGGCGCCATGAACAACAGCCCGTCGCGGTAGACGCCGGGCTGGGTCGCGAATGCGATCCCCAGAAACAGCACGATGAAGAAGTTTCCGACGGCGCTGGCCGTGCCCAGAACCAGTTTCAGGCTCTGGCTGAAGATCGCGCCGCCGCTGGCTGCAATCGTGCCGGCGCTCGGAAGCGCGTGCGGCGTCGGCGGTGCGGCGGGTGCCGGCGAGCCGTCGTCCGACGTCGATGACAGCGTGCCGAAATCGAAGAAGCTGGTGTCGATACCGTTTTGGTCGAGAAAGCCCTTGACGCTGACGAGCTGCGACTTGAGCGTCTTGCTCAGCGCCGTCGTCTGCTGGGCGATCGTGGTGCCGCCGAGAAAGAGGATGCCGGACAGCATGCCCGCGACCACCAGGCAGACCGTCGTCAGTCGCAGCGCATGCGGCAGCCGCACCACGCGCCCGAGCAAATTGCTCATGGCGTTGAGCGCGACGCCGAGCAGCATGCCGGAAAAGATCAAAAACAGCGTTGCGGCGAAGTGCCAGGTGAACGCAAGCAGCGCGGCGAACAGCACGACGCCGATGCCCCCGACCGAGATCGCCCACGCCATGTCGCTGCGGGCCTGAAGGCGATTGTCAGCCGGACCTGTCACGTTGATTCCTTCTCGCGAGACATTGACCGGCCAGTCTTTCGACAAAACGCGGCCGGGATCAAGCGCCGGCGCACGCGCCGGTTTGACGCTGGCGCGTCAGGTATGCCAAGCGGTGCGCGAACTAATATGACGCCGGCGAGGACGAGATGAGTTTCAAATGGTTCGGTCCGCTGGCGCTGCTGGCGGCGCTGGTGATCGGCGACCAGATCAGGATCAACCGTCCCGCCCACAAATATCGCCTGACGGTCGAGGTCGAGACCCCGGAGGGGCGCAAATCGGCATCCGGCGTCGTCGCCGTCCATCCCGACCGCAGCTACACCCGCCGGGGCCAGACCCGCACCCTCGGCGACGCCGTTTTCGTCGATCTCGGGCAGGGCAAGAACCTCGTCGCGCTGCTCGCCCATGTCGACAACAAGCTCGTGCTCGATGACATTAACTATGTGGCCTTGCGTGCCTATGGCGCGGCCGCCGGCAAGCGCGTGCCGTTCAGCGAGATGAGCCGGCAGACCGGAATCGTGCCGGTGAAGGGCGAGCTGATTCCGGTGCTCGTCAGCTTTGCCGACCCGGCCACACCCGGCAGCGCGCGGCAGGTAGCCCCCGATGATGCCGAAGCGGTGCTCGGCAAGGGCTATCGCCTGCAGGAGATATCGACTGAGGTGGTGCCGAACGGATACTGGCCGCTCGATTTCGGTGGCGCGCTGGGCGAGCCGGTCACGCGCGGAATCCGGGCCAAATTGCCCTGGCTGGATGATGCCGGCAATCCGGCAGCCTCGGCGCTCCGGGCCGCCGGTCTGCCCGGGGTCGACGGGATCGAAGCCCGGGAGGCCTTCACGCGAAAATAGCAAGGCAGCTCCGCTGCCGCCCTGCGGATATTGATCCGCAGCCGTGCCGCAGGCATTATCTTCTCCAATCATGACCCAACCCAGAAGATCCTTGCACAGGACGATGACAGCGGAAAACTTGCGATGAGACGGCCCGTGGTCGGTGTGATCGGGAACGCCTATCGCGTCGAAAATCGTTTCCAGACCCAGATGGTCGGAGAACGCAATTTGCGCGCGGTCACCGACGTCGCAGGCGCATTGCCGCTGATGTTTGCGGGCTCGCCCGAGATTACCGATATCGGCGCGCTGCTCGACGTCGTCGACGGGGTGATTCTGACCGGCGCCCGCGCCAATGTGCATCCCACCCGCTTCAAGACCGAGCCGCATGAGAAGCACGAGCCCTACGACATCCACCGCGACGACGTCGCGCTGGCGCTGACGGAGGCCTGTGTCGCCCGCGGCGTGCCGATCTTCGGCATCTGCCGCGGCCTGCAGGAGATGAACGTCGCCTTCGGCGGCTCGCTGCATCCGGAAATCCGCGAGATCCCCGGCCGCATGAACCACCGCATGCCGCGGCTGGAGAATGGCGAGATCCATCCCGACCCGACGGTCGTGTTCGCCGACCGCCACGACGTCCACCTCACGCCCGGCGGCACCTTTGCAAGCCTGCTCGGCTGCGAAACCATCCGGGTCAATTCGTTGCACGGGCAGGGTATCCTCGAACCCGGCGAGCGCGTCGTCATCGAAGGCATTGCCGAGGACGGCACCATCGAAGCTATCAGGATCGCGGACGCCTCGAGCTTTGCGCTCGGCGTCCAGTGGCACGCCGAATACGACCCGCAGCGCAACCCGATCAATCGCACCTTGTTCGAAGCGTTCGGGGCGGCGCTCAAGGCGCACCGCGCGAATTGAACCGGGGACGCCGCCGCCGGTCCGATCCGTAATTTTACGGGGCGGAAAAGATGGGATCGGGTCCGGGAAGTCGGCTAAATTTTCGATCATCCACAGATTGGTAAGGCTGCCATGACGCAACCTGGACGTCTCGCGCTGGCGATGATTTTGCTGGTCGTCGTGACGTCCTGCGTCGTGGGCGCCGTGAGCTATTACTTGGCGACACGTGCCCCGCCGGTCAGCGCGCTGGTGACAATCGTCGGCGCCGCGCTGGCGGGCGCTGCAACGGCCGGTGTGCTTGCGGTTGTGGCCGGATTTGCCGGTTTTCGGCTCAAACGGCTCGACGCCGCTGCGAGCGCGGATATTCGCAGTGGTCCGGAGCAGGGACGTTCGCACCGGATAACGATCGACAGCGAAATGGCGCAAGCCATCATCGAAGGCGCGCTCGATGCCTTTGTCCAGACCGATGAACGCTGCGTCGTCCTCAACTGGTCCCCACACGCCGAGGCCTTGATGGGGTGGACGCGCGCCGAGGCCGTCGGCAGGAGCGTGGAAGAACTTCTGTTTCCGGAACCGCTGCGCGTATTGTACCGGCAATGGCTCGATCGGTTCCTGAGCGAGGCCGAAGGCAGCGGGGTCGGCGGACGATACGAAACGCCGCTGCTGCAAAAGGACGGCCGCGAATTCTTCGCCGAGGTTTCGTTTACCGCGCTGCGCCGCGGCGAGGGGCATATCATCAACGCCTTCGTCAGGGACATCACCGCCAAGCGCGCCGCGGAGGAGCAATTGTTCCAGGCACAGAAAATGGAATCGGTCGGGCAAATGACCGGCGGCATCGCCCACGACTTCAACAACATGCTGACCGTGATCACAGGCACGATCGAAATCCTGGCCGACGGCGTCAAGCACGATCCCGCGCTCGCTTCGATCGTTCGGATGATCGACGATGCCGCCGGTCGCGCCTCGCAGCTCACGGCCAACCTGCTGGCCTTTGCCCGCAAACAGCCCCTGCGGCCGCGCGAGACCGACGTCAACGGCCTGGTCGAGGACGTGGTGCAATTGCTGTCGTCGACGCTCGGACGACAGATCGAGATCGAGACCGCGCTGAGTGATCGGGCCTGGCCGGCGCTGGTCGATCGCGGCCAACTCTCTTCCGCGCTGGTCAATCTCGCGATCAATGCCCGCGACGCCATGCCCGAGGGCGGCAGGCTTTTGTTCAGGACCGCGAATTTCACGCGCGAGGATGGTGACGCTGAACTGGCCGGGCTCGGCCCCGGCGACTACGTCACTATCGAGGTCATCGACAGCGGCGCCGGCATTCCGGCTGGGATACGCGACCGGGTTTTCGAGCCGTTCTTTTCGACCAAGCAGTTCGGCACCGGCACGGGCCTTGGGCTGAGCATGGTGTTCGGATTTGCAAAACAGTCCGGCGGCGGCGTCGTGGTCGACGGCGAGGAGGGGAAGGGCGCCTGCTTCCGCATCTATCTGCCGAAGGCTAACGCCGAGCCCTTGGAAATGCCGCAAGCCGGCGCCGCGCCGCCGGCGTCGGATGGAGAGCTGCGCGGCGGAACGGAAACCATCCTCTGCGTGGAGGATGACGATGTCGTCCGTGCGCATGTCATCGGTCGGCTCGAAAGCCTCGGCTACAAGGTCATTGCCGCCGCCAACGCGGCGCAGGCGCTCGACCTGATCAATGCCGGCACGCCGTTCGATCTCCTGTTCACCGATATCGTCATGCCCGGCGCCATGAACGGCCGGCAGCTCGCGCAAAAGGCCGCCGAACTGCGCACGCCGCTGCGGGTGCTCTACACCTCCGGTAACACCTTCGGTGCGTTCGACGTCGACAGGCGGCCCGGCGAGGGCGTGCTGCTGCTCGCAAAGCCCTACCGCAAGGCCGAACTGGCGCGCATGGTGCGCCTCTGCCTCGACCGCGCGGTAGACCATCAGGGCGATCCAATCCCGCTGCCTTATTCGGTGCAGGACGGCGTGGAGCGGTTTCTGAGGGAGAATCCACCGGAGCGGGATTAGGAGGTTGCGGTCGGCCTCTCCGTCATTGCGAGCGCAGCGAAGCAATCCACCTTTCGGCGCATGAGGTGGCAATGGATTGCTTCGCTCCGCTCGCAATGACGTGAATACAGTTTCGCATTCTCGCGGCGCTGACGCCCGAGGTTTGCATCGTCGTTTGCCCTCATCGAGATCAGAGGGCGCAGGGAAGACCGGGTGCTTGCTGCACCCGAGGTCTCGTGTGCCGTTGCGCATAGCAAGAGACGCACACGAGCATACAGGTACAGCGGGAGCATCCCGGCCTTCCCTGCGCAATGGGTTTACGGCTTACTTCGTGCTCTTCCCGGAGAACGGCTCTTTTGCCTCCGTCGCCGCGCGGAAAACTTCCGCATGACTTAACGCCAGCACCGCGGCGTCCGAACCACACGACTTCGCCGTACGCCTCACGTCACGTCCGTCGTCGTGACATCAGCGTCCATCGCATCTCACCGCACGTTCGTGACGATCGCGAAGCGCCCCTCATCTTGCCGTGAGACGGGCGGAGTCATGCCGCTGGTTTGCCCGAAAAGGGAAGCGGAATATTTTTGATTCCCACGCTTGACATGATTTCTGAAAATCAGAAGTGATTTGCCCTCGTGTTGATTTGTCGCAGCGCTCGCCGCGAATTGCGTTTGCAAGGAAAGCAAATCGACACGCGCTGCTCCCGGCGTGGCTGCACGAAGCTCTCGGTGTGACCAACGGAACACTAGACATCCAGAGGTAGATCTTTCCTGCCTTCACGCCCTAGACTCGCCGTAATTATCTCACCAGATCCGCCACAACTGTCTCTCTGAAATCGCCGTACTCGCGTCACGCAGCCGTCCGTTCACAGGTTCCCTTATCCTGCCGACGTCACCGTCACGTCCTGAAACGCGTGATCGAGTTGATGAATGAAAAAAAACGCATAACAAAAGGCGGGAATATCCCCACGCCGCCCGGGGGGCATTGAGCCAGGCTCGCCGGCCAGGCGAGCAAAGTTCCACATCGGAAACCTGAACGTGCGCATGACGCGCCACCATACTACGCGATTTGTGACATGGTTATAACGCAAGGTTGTAAGTGATGAAGCTTCCCGTTTTGGCCGTTGTGCTTGCTATGTCCCTCTCGTCTGGGCCGCAGATGGGAATTGTCACCGGTGGTGCAACTGGCACCTACATCAAGATTGGCGAGGACATCAAGAAGATCGCCGAACCGAGCCGCATCTCCTTGCAGGTTTTTGAATCGGCCGGCTCTATTCAGAACGTATTCGATGTTCGCAGAAAGCGCGGCGTCCAACTCGGTATCGTGCAGTCGGACGTGCTCGACTATATCCGCGACATTTCCGACGACAATGAACTGAAAGCTATCGCCGCCAAGCTTGCCGCCGTTTATCCGCTTTACAAGGAGGAGGTCCATGTCCTCGGTGATCTCTCCTTGAAAACGCTGCACGACCTGCACGGCAAACGTGTTGCGATAGGTCCTCAACGAAGCGGCACGTACCTGACCGCAAAGACGATTTTCTTCCAGACGGGGATCACGCCCTCGAAAGAGGTATTCCTCGGGGGCAAGGAAGCGCTGGAGGCGCTGCGCAGGGGCGAAATTGACGCGATGTTCTATGTGGCCGGCGCGCCGGCAACGCTGTTTTCGGAGAACACAACGGTCGACGATAAATTCCAGCTCATCGGGTTGGACGACAAGGCCCTCGACAGCTATGTCACGACAGTCATCCCGGCGGGCACGTACAAATGGCAGGAATCCGAGGTGAGAACGGTAGCGGTCAAAGCCGTTCTGATAACGTTCAGCTACGCCGGCGAGCAGTGCCAAAACGTGGCCAAGGTGGCCCAGATTATCCGCGAGAACAAGGGTTGGCTGGATGTGAACGGCCATCCGAAATGGCGCGAAGTGAATCTCGATGAGCGGTTACCGAAGTGGCCGCAATATGAATGCGTGGCGGCAACGCAGGAGCAGCCGCAGCCCAAACCAAAGGGCCCGAATATCAAGATCGTGCGCTAATTGGACGGGGCGGCCCTCGCGCATCTTCAGCCTCTTTTGATGATCGGGCATCCCAGCGCCCAAGCCTCACGACATGCGTTCGCTACCCAGGGCGCGTACTCATAATCCGGCATAGTCAGCGCAACTCGCTGAATGTCGCTTCTTCCCGTTTGCGACTGAAATTTTGCGGCGATCTAACACGACGCATGGTGCCGAAAGCCGACATCGCTGATGCTTTACTCAATCATCTGCGATGCCCAGCGTGGAGGGTATCGTTACCCCCAGCGCCTTCGCGGTCTTGCGGATGTTAGCGCGCAAACTTGTAGTAAGAGAATGCCGCCGAAGTGACCGTAAGCAATGCCGAACCAATCCAGATCGGCCCCAGCATAAAGATGGCTAGCGCGCCCTGCCCACAGGCACCGCATGCAACCCAAAACAATATTGGAAAAAAACATAGCAGGATGACTACGGCAAATCCTGTACTGAGCCAAACTCCTCTCAACCCCCATCGCGCACCAAAGAACCATGGCACGGCGGGAAAGCCGAAAGACAGAATAACCAAGAGGGTTATCAGAATGTCGAACATGATCTCTGCCCGATTGGCATTTTCGATAGCGCTCCCAACCCACCTAAAATGCTGCTGGACATCGGGTCATTTGCTACCGTAGACGGCTTATTGCTCGACGGCGTATTTAGCGACCCGAGTGAATCTCATGCATGGTTCTTGGTCGTTATCACGAGGCAGACGGTTCAAACTCTTACGAAAACCGCGCAGCCGAGCCTTTGTCATCGCTGCCTATCCTGACTCCGGGCGCACAGGTCGAATACCAGCAATTGCCAACGCGACGGGCTGACCCGCAAGATACATGCGGTAGTCGATACCAACGGCCTGCCAATCCGGCTCGCGCTGACGGGCGGTGAGGCGCATGACAACCCGCTCGCGGACAAAATGCTGTCTCGGCTCAAATCAGGATCAATGCTTTGCTTGAACCCGTAGCTCTATCGAGCCTGCAATTTGGTTGAACGGTTCTTCAACAAGATCAAGCACTGTCGCCGAGTCGCAACGCGCTACGACAAGCTGGCGGCGAACTATCTTGCGTTCGTTCAGCTCGCGTCGATTAGGCTATGGCTGCGTGTTGAGTCCGCCTCCTAATCACTTTCTCCTCAATCATTCGCTCATCGCTTGACGCGGCGGTGGGCGGCGCGCGCATTTATCGCGGACGCCGCCGGCGCGCATGTCGCCGAAGTGATTTTCCGAGGGTGCGTCATTGCGGCCTACGATGCGAATTGTCGCACGGGTCAATCCTCCTGATGAGTTAACATCGGGAGGGTGGCTGACCTGACAGGGATCGGCGCTATGGGACACTTTGAAGCGTTCGCAGTAATCGTTGCATTTGTTCTGGTGGCATCGCTCGCGGTCGCGTTTGTACAAGCACGGCGACGATAGCAGCCCATCATTGTATCAACGTCTGAGGCGATGGGTATCGCTTCGCTCCACCCGTCCTACGGCAACTACTTGCGGCGGCGTATCTTTTTTGCCGTGCGGACCTTGCCTAGCCGTTTCGCGTTGGCGGCGACGCGCCTTCGGTATTGACCGATTATTTCCTCGGCCGAAGCGCCGCCGATCAGGCTCCTGGACGCCTTGAGCGCTGTATCGATCTTTTCATTCACCATCAGGCGGGCTTCGCGCCGCGCCGCGCGTTTTCCGCCGAGCATGAGCTTCATCATCCGTAGAGCGATGACGCTGTTCGCCTCGATCGCCAACCGCGTCAGGGAATTCAACATCGGTACGCTTCCGAGGTGATGGGGTTCTCGCGGGATAACGGCTTGCCGGTGGATGGGTTCCGGTGAGTGAGTAGCTGTCCCTCAGACCTTTCCTTTCCAGATCAGCCATCGGTAGACGCCGAATATGTTGATGAGTGTCACCACCACGTTTTGCACCATCAGCGCATATTCCGTGGTTAGATAGCCGACGACGATCCAGATTACCGATGCTCCGCTCAGCACGACGAAGGCCCAGCCGGTCGTGCGCGGCTTCGCGCGGGCGGCCAGGACCAGCCCGGCTCCGATCGTGCCGGCAGTCGCCATCCAGCGCAGGATTTCATCCATCGGGCTCGTGCTCCGCAGAAAACCGACATCGAAAACGCCGCTCTGCAATTTGCCTACACGGGCGCATTCACGGGCAAGCCGGCGGAGCGAAATCGTTCCCCCTCGTGTGCCGACCACCATTGCCCCACGGCTCGCGCGACTTCGTCCCACAGCGGCGTCGGAAGATCGGGCACCGCGATCCTGACCACGTGGCGATTGCGTGCGGTATCGAGGAACCATTCCGCTGCGCCGAAATCGAAGCCGAAGCTCCCCGCATGGCGCAGCGGCAAGCCGGCCTTTCTCAGATCGCCGCATAAATCCGCCGCCATCTGTTTCGTCTGCTGGTCGTCGAGCATTCGCTTGGGCGCCAGCGTGATATAGAGCCCGTGGACGAAATGCAGCTCCGCCGACGAGCCGGCGAGCGCAGACGCGAAATAGCGGGCCGTCCGTCTGCCGTTGCGCAAGATGGCCGCGACGCGCTTGTCAGTCAGAACCCGGTAGGCGTTCGTTCCGACGTAGGGCGGGAAATGTGCGGGCAGTGCTGCGCCGCCGAACAGTCGCACGGCATTGCGCATTTCCCGGGCGAGATCCTCCAGCCGTTGCTGCTTCGACGCGGCGTTGTGCTTTTCGCAGGCGACGAAAACCGCGGAGCCGAGCCGGCCGTACTCCACTCCAAGGGAATCGAGCTTGGTGTGGCTGCGCACGAGCACGACAGGGATTTCCCAACGGCGCGCCCAGCTCAAAACCCGACGAATTCGCCCCGATCCGGTCGAAAAACAGGTCGTGTCAAAAATTACGAGATCGAGGTGCGGCCTCGCGCAACGGAGAGTCGCTTCGAAGGCGGCGGCGGTCATGCAGGAATCGAACAGCAGAATTCGAGGTCGGCCGGCGCGAGAGGCGAGTTCGCTCGGTGTGCCTTTCACCGGGACTATGCGCAATTGCCGGACATGATTTTCGATCAGCTCCAGGGTTTCACCGTAGGATCCGGGCAAGACCAGGATATCCGCCTCGGACGCCAGGCGGGCGAAGGCCAGCAGCAGCGCGGATATCGCTGCCATTCCAGAGGACGTGTAGATGGTCTGCTTCGCCGCTACCGAATTGCCAAATTGGTAAAAAGATGGGCCGCGCACTTCGAGGTCGGCGCGCTGATAGTCGTAGCTGAACTCGAACGGCCCGGCGCGCAGCCGGCCCGGATGTGCCCATGCGGTCTCCGTGAGCGCCCAATCGTGCAGCGCATGCTCGGCCTTCAGCGCTGCGGCAATATGAAATTTTTGCTCAATTGCTTCGGTCACCGAGATTGGATGCCGCAGCGCCAAGGGCGTGCCGAGGAAACCGTTCAGCAACGCCAGTTCCGCGTATTTCCTGTGGAGATATGCCTCGATGGTTTCCATGGCCGGCCTTCGATCGACCTCGCCGCGCGATAACGTATCCGGAGGGGATTGGGTCCTAACCGGCAAATGCCGTTGCCTTGAACTATAGGAGTGCTTCGGTGTTCGGCTGAACTCGGGCGCGCGGCTCACGCCGGCGCGCCACCGACTCCGGCGACTGCAAGTAGCCCGCGATGATGGGTATCGCTTTGCTCCATCCATCCTACGGCGAAACAAAAGGCGCCCCGAATGGGGACGCCTTTTGCATCTTGCGGCAATGATCCCGCCGGCAAGCGGCCGACTAGTTCTGTAGCGATGATGTCATCACTGGGCGGTGCGACGGGCCGGCGCAGCGGCCGGCCGCAGCTCCAGTGTGGATACGCCCGCGGCAACATTCATGCCCGTCTGGCCCTGCACGGCTGCCGGCTGCATGATGATCCTGCGGTCCGGGCCTCCAACCAGAACGTTGGCGCTCGCTCCGGCACCGACTGTGCCGCCGGCGGTCGCACCCGTATGGGTTCCCGCCAATGCCCCCCGGGGCAGCGTGGCCGGCGCAAAAACCGCCCAGGCCATCTGGCCGCCGGTCGTGGCCCCGATATCGAGGCCAAGCGTGCTGACGGCGCCTTGATAGGCTTCGCGCGCCCTGCCTCTCGCAGATGCATAGATGCAATTCAATTGCCGCTGCCCCCCGACAACGAGGCCGACACCGGGCGATATGTTGCAGGTAAGCGTGCCGACCCTCGTCCGGCCGGCGTCCTGAGCCATGGCCGGAGCCGTGGCGAGGGCGAGCGCCAGGGCGGCGCATGTGGTTGCCAAGCTATTCAACGTTGTTCTAGTCAGGGTTGCTTTGCGCATGAGCGTTCCTCCATCGACGCATTCAGATGGACCCCCTCAACGCGCAGCGACGTTGCGATGTTCCGGTTCCGGGTCCCGTTCCGGGGCCTTAACGGCTTACAGGCGGTAGATTATGGATGCGCCAGTCGCGACTGGAACGCCCTTGAGAGAGGATGATGGCCGGTTGCGCCCTGGAGCAGGAGGCCGATTGTGGAGGTGAAGCCGTGTACCTACGCTGGATGAACCGTCTCAGCGCGCTGTTCGTCGCTTTTGTTGTGACCGTTGCGCCGTCGGTTTCGCCGGTGTACGCCGCGGGCCATGCGCGCAGGATGAGCGTGGTGTCCTTTGGCCTTTTCGGCGATCAGGGCGTGTTTAGACGCGAGGCGACCGGCGCAGCACAGATCGTAGCAGCCCGCTTCGGAGGCGACCCGATCCGCGTGCAATACAATTCGAGGAAAGGCGGAGCTGCAACGATTGAAGGCCTCGCCACGTCCCTGCAGGCGGCGGCCAATGGGATGGATGGCCAGAATGACATTCTGCTTTTGATCCTGACCTCGCATGGCTCTCGCGCAGGCCTCGCAGTCAAAGCGGGCCGGCTTGCGCAAACGCTCACTCCGTCCAATCTCGCCGACATGCTGGCGCGTACCGGCATGCGATACAAGGTGGTGATCATCTCGGCCTGCTATTCCGGGGTCTTTATTCCGCGTCTCGCGAATCCCAATACACTCGTCATCACGGCGGCCGATGCCGACCATCCGTCATTCGGCTGTCGGGACAAAGCCAAGTGGACCTATTTCGGAAATGCCTTTTTCAATGTCGCCCTCCGGAGGGCTGACACCCTGAAGGACGCTTTTGTTGTTGCGCGCGCGCTGGTCAGAAAGCGAGAACTGCGCGAGCGGTTCGAGCCGTCAAATCCCCTGATGTCAGGCGGCGAAAACGTACAGCCGTTGCTCATTGCGCGTCCCTGAGCGACCGGCCAACGAACTGTTGGAGCGCATTCACCAAGAATGTGCAGCCAAGCCACCCCATCTGCGATAGGATTGTTCGCCGGCAGAACGCCGACGGGCTCGCCGGCACACTGTTAGAGGGAGGTCGACACTTAAACGCGAGAGGGAGGTAGGCAATGAAAATCAGTTCGCTTACGGCGACGGCTCTGGCCGCTGCTGTCTCTGCCACATTGGCGCTCGCCGTCCCGGCGCACGCGCAGCAGGCTCGAACCCTAAAGGTCCAATCGGCAGTACCCCCGTCGTCCACGGCGCAGGATGCCTTGAAGTTCTTCGCTGACCGGGTGGACAAGTTGACGGCGGGCCAGCTCAAGATCGAGGCCCTGCCGGGCGGCGCGATCGTCCCGCCATTCGAAATTCTCGATGCAGCGCACAAGAAGGTTATCGACGGCGCCTGGGGCATCTCCTACTGGTGGTTCGGCAAGAACAAGGCTGCGACCCTGTTCGCCAATACCCCAGCCGGCATTGCCGGGATGGATCCTGTCGACTTCATTGGCTGGGTCTATGAGGGCGGGGGCCTCGATCTGTGGAACGAGTTCTACCAGAAGGAGCTCAAGCTCAACCTGGTCGCGTTCCCCAGCATGCCGCCGAGCCCGCAGGCGCTCGGCTGGTTCAAGCGTCCGATCAAGGACCTCAATGACTTCCGGGGCATGAAGTGCCGGCAGACGGGCATCGTTGCCGAACTCTACTCCAAGATGGGCATGGCCGTGGTCAACATGCCGGGCGGCGAGATCCTGCCGGCGGCCGAGCGCGGCACCATCGACTGTGCCGAGTGGGTCGGCGGCATCGAGGATCAGCGGCTGGGGCTGCATACTGTGTGGAAGTACCACTACACGCCCGGCATGCACGAGAGCGCGTCGGTGGCCGAGATCGCCTTCAACAAGGAAGTCTGGGACAGCCTGCCCGCCCAGAACAAGGAGGCCATCAAGTCGGCTGTTTCGGAGACGTTTCTGCGCTGGTGGGCGAGCTATCAGCGCCAGAACGCCGATGCGATTGCCGAATTTGCGGAGAAGCATGGCGTGAAGCTGCTGACCACGCCGCCCGAGGTGAACCAGGCTTTCCTCAAGACCTGGGATGAATTCGCAGCCGCCGAGTCGGCCAAGAATCCTTTCTTCAAGAAGGTCTACGACTCTCAGAAGGCCTATGCCGCCAAGGTGGTGCCGGCCAAGCGCTTCATGTTCCCGCCTTACGCGTTTCAGGCGGACCACTACTGGCCGGCGAAAGCAGCAGGGCAGTAATTGGTAAGCTGAGGGGCGGCCGCAAGCGCCGCCCCTTCTTGCTACCTCACCGCGTGCGGCAGCCACAGGGCGATCTGCGGCCACAGCAGCAGCAGGATGAGCGCGAGCACCTGAATCACCATGTAGTCGGCCATTCCCTTGTAGATCGTGGCGAGACTCCAGTTCGGCACGACGTTGCGCAGATAGTAGGCCGACATGGCAACGGGCGGACTGAGATACGCGGTCTGCATGTTGACCGCGGTGAGCGTGCCGAACCAGATCAGCAGGTCGAGCTTGCCGAGACCCAGCTGGAGCTTTTCGACCACCGGCAGGGCGATCGGCAGGAACACCAGGATGATCACGGGCCATTCGAACGGCCATCCCAGCACGAAGAAGATCGCCATGATGAGGGCGAGCTTCCACCAGTCGCCCAAGGGAACGGCGAGCAGGTAGTTGGTGATCAGATTGGCCGAGCCGAGCTTGGTGAAGACGGCGCCGAACACGGTTGAGGCCACTGCCAGGAACAGCACCATCGCGGAGGTCACCATCGTGCCGATGCCCGCATTGGTGAGCGACTGCACGCTGAGCCGGCCATAGACGAGCGCCAGGATGGTGGCGCCGAACGCTCCGCAGGAGGCGGCCTCGGTCGGCGTTGCCAGGCCGCCGACAATGGTGCCAAGCGTAAAGCCGATCAGGGCGCTGAGCGGTGCGATGCCCAGCACGACGGCGCGGAAATAGGCGTTGCGGACATAGGCCCACGCTGCCAGCAGCGCCGGCGCTAGTGCCGCAACGGACACGCTGATCCCGCCGATGATCGTCACCGGAAGAGTCGGCGCGCCTGTCGCCCCGAGCAGAAAGTAGACGAGCAGATAGACGATCGCCATGAGGCAGAGAAGCGCCAGGATCAGTACCGGCATTCCCACCTTCTCGGTGGTCATCTCCTTGTAGGCAGCTTCGCGCTCCTCCATCGTCATGGCCGGACCGAGCTTGGGGTTCAGGAAGCTCCGGGCCAACGTGTAGGCGATGTAGCAGCTGGCGAGCAGCAAGCCCGGGCCGAACGCGGCCGAGTACAGCAGGTTGACGGGAACGCCCATGACCGGGCCCATCACCACCAGCATAACGCTCGGCGGAACGAGAATTCCGAGCGTGCCGCCGGCAGCGATGGCGCCCGCGGACAGCCGGGCGTCGTAGCCAGTCTTGATCATCATCGGCGCGGCCATGATGCCGAGCACCGTGACGGCGGCGCCGACGATGCCTGTTGCCATGGCGAAGATCGTCGCCGTCAGGATCACCGCCAGATAGAGCGAGCCACGTACCGGTGCGAGCAGGCTGCGCATCGCGCCGAACAGGCGCTCCATCAGCCCGGCCTGTTCGGTCATGTAGCCCATGAAGATGAACAGCGGCACGGCCGGAAAGATCTCGTCCTTCATCGTGCCCCAGATCTGCAGGTAGCTCAGATTGAAGGTCTGCTCCCAGCCCAGTCCGAAGCCGCCGAAGATGATGGCGAGAAACAGCAGCGTGAAGGAGATCGGGAATCCGATGAAGATGACGGCGACCATGCAGACCAGCATGATGAGGCCAAGGAGCTCCGAATAGCCCATGTTCAGACCTCGATCTTCTCGTGCCTGGTCAGGAACTCACCGGTGCGCCAAGCCCACAGGCTCTTCATGAGCTCCGAGATGCCCTGCAGGGACAGCATGAAGGCTGTGAGCGGGATAACCCCGCGCAGTGGCCACAATATCGGCGTCCAGGCGCCGGAGCTCGAGCGCTCGTCGATCGAGATCGAGTAAAGGAAGTCATCGATCGAGATGTAGAACAGCACGGCCATCGTCGGCAGGAAGAACAGGATGAAGGCGAGGCTGTCGATCATGCCTTTGGTGCGGTCGGAGAAGCCTTCCCACAGCATGTCGGTGCGGACGTGCGCACCCTTCAGAAGCGCCAGCGCCGATCCCAGCATGAAGAGCGCCGCATACGACATGGTCGTTACGTCGAGCGCCCAGACGGTGGGACTCTTCAGGAAGTAGCGGGCGAAGACCTCGAAGACGTTGGCGAGCACCAGGGGGATGATGAAGAGCACGAAGAGGTGACCGGTCCACTCCGTGAACTTGTCGATGATGCGGATAACGGCCAGATAGCCCCGCGGAGGCGTCGGCCTTGGCGGAGAGGAGACGCTGGTCATTGCAGTGGCCATCAGCTGACCCTCAGAGGCAGCGCTGTCGTGGACCCCGAGAAAAATTCGCCGCACCGTCCAGTGCGACCGATCAGTCCCCGTCGAGCGGTCGGATGGAATGTTACTTTAGCGGCGATCTCGGCGCCAGCGGGTGGGTAGGCGTCACAGCCGCCCCCAAGGCGCATTTGCGCCATTGCGCTGCGGTGCAGGAACTGTGTCGCTTTAGGAGTAAGGCGGACATCAAATGCCAGGCAAAGACCAAAGGTCCGGTCGCGTTTTACCGATAGCGGACCGCAGCGGACTAGCGGGTGTCTCCCTGGTCCTGAGACAGTCGGGGTCCATCATGACTTCCGACTTTGAAAGATCATCCGGATGACCAACCTCAACGCGAGGCGGTTGAGCACCGTCCTGCGCAACCGTCCATATTCGGAGAACTCTTGCCGCTAGACGAAATTGGCATCCATCCAAGCCTTGACCTATCTCAAAGGAGTCGTCGTTCTGCGCTTGGACAATGCAAGATAGAATTGCAATTGTGCGAGGAGACGACGATGCGCCTGCCATTTCTTGCCTTCGCCTTTGTCGCACAGGGTTTTGGGCAGGTCGCCTCAGCCCAGCAACTTGTTGGCAACGTCAACGGCGGCGGTGGCCCCATCGCAAAATCGACAGTCACGCTATGGGCTGCGGGTGAGGCAGCGCCCATCAAGCTGTCGGAAGCAAGCACAGGTGACGACGGCGCCTTTCGCTTTCAGTTCGACACCCAGAGGGCTGGCGGCGGCGTGCTTTACCTGACTGCCAGGGGTGGGGAGCCCAAGATCGGCGGCTCCCGGGGAGCGAACCCGGCCATCGCACTGATGGCAACGTTGGGCACCACTGCGCCGAAAGAAGTGACCATCAACGAACTCACGACCGTGGCATCGGTATGGACGGGCGCGCAGTTCCTGAAAGGTGAAGCGCTTAGCGGTCATGCGCTCGGATTGAAGATCGCCTCGGGCAATGTGCCCAACCTGGTAGACCTCACGACTGGCGGATTGGGTCCTGTGATCCAGGATCCATTAAACAGCACGCAGACAACCTCTCTGGCTGTGTTGAACACCATTGGTGACTTGCTGGCAGGCTGTATCACTCGCGTGCAGACGGACGCCTGTGAAAGGTTGTTTGAGGCTTCCACACCGCCAGGAGGGCCCGCTCCGACCGACACGTTGACCGCGGCCGGGGCCATCGCCCTGCATCCTTGGAATCAGCCCGCGAAACTGTTTGCGTTGTTGGATCATTTCTATCCGGCACGGCAGGGGCCAGGCTCCCGCGCCGCCCCGTTCCGGCCCTACCTTCTGTTCGCTCCCGGCACATGGACTATCGCACTGCGTTACGCAGGGGGTGGTTTGAACGGCCTCGGCGGCATCGGTATCGACGGCGATGGCAATGCCTGGGCAGCAAACAATCAGATGGCAGGCTCGCAATCGACCATGTTCGGCGGGATCGGCGGCACGCTCTCCGAGCTCGCTCCGAATGGCCGCCCCATCTCGCCGATGACCACGGGCTATACCGGAGGCGGCGTGGACTTTCCGGGCTGGGGTCTCACCATCGCAGGCGACGGCAAGGTGTGGGTGACAAGCATCGAAGGCAAGACGATTTCGGTGTTTGATAAGACTGGAAAGCCGCTGTCCCCATCCACCGGTTACAACTTGAATGGGCAGCTCGGTGGAATGCAGGGCATCAATACGACCCCCGATGGGGATGTCTGGGCGCTGGATTCAAGCAAGAGCCAGATCGTCCACTTGCCGAAGGGCGATCCGGCTCAGGCGCGCATCCTGTGTCGTACCGTTGACGACAAGCCTGTCGATGGCACGTGCCAGGTGAAGGGACCTTTCCACGTCGCGTTCGACCTGCAAGGCCGAGTCCTAGTCTCCAACGCCAACTCCAACACGGTAACACGCTTCCCGGCGAATGATCCCGGCAAAGCCGAGCAATTGAAAGTCGGTTACAGTCCCCATGCCATCGCTATCGATAGCCAGGGCAATGCATGGGTCGCAAATACATTGGGCGAGCCAAGCATCAGGGAAAAGCTGGATTTGCTTCGGGCCAAGATGCGGAGCGCATTGGAAAGCAGACTGGTCCCGGGAGGCGGCGGTGACGAGACGGTGGAAAAGTTCATCGCTCTGGTCCGCATCATAGAGGAATTTCCCGGCGGCAGCGTCAGCATGATACGCCCGGACGGCACCCAGGCGCCCGGCTCGCCGTTTGACGGTGGAGCGAGCATCAGCGGGCCCTGGGGCATTACGATTGACGGCAATGACCACGTATGGGTTGCGAACGGTTTCGGCAAAACACTTACCGAGCTTTGCGGCGTGCGCACCGAGACATGCCCTCCTGGCTTCAAGACGGGCGACCCAATCTCTCCACCCAAAACCGGCTACGCGGGGAAAGGGATGCAGTTTCTGACTGGAGTCGTTGTCGATCCGGCCGGGAATGTGTGGGCCGCCAATAATATCGATCTTATGGATGAGGTTTGTCTGACGAAGACCCCTGACGAAACCCTTTCAACGCGCTGTGGCGGCAACGCCTTCGTAGTATTCTTCGGGTTGGCGAAACCCGTGAGGACACCGGTGGTCGGCAGCCAAGTACGACGCTGGTAAACGGCGATGTAGGAGGCGGCTGATCAGCTTGTGGCCGATCGCGTCTTTTCGCTGCTGCGCAGCTATTGTGTCGCTTCAGGAGCAAAGTGGATATCAACTTCGGTGCGCCACTACCGATTTCTTGAGTACACGAACCAGGCGGCCGAGTCGCCGAGGCTTCTCTTGCAAAAAAAAGGCGCCCCAAACGGAGCGCCTTTCGCATTTTTTCGTACCTGTGACACAGGCGGCGCAAACGCCGCGCGAGATCACAGCGAATAGTACATGTCGAACTCGACCGGGTGCGGGGTCATCTCGAAGCGCTCGACTTCGGTCATCTTCAGCT
The DNA here is from genome assembly GCF_001693515.2 of Bradyrhizobium paxllaeri. Classification (NCBI taxonomy): domain Bacteria; kingdom Pseudomonadati; phylum Pseudomonadota; class Alphaproteobacteria; order Hyphomicrobiales; family Nitrobacteraceae; genus Bradyrhizobium; species Bradyrhizobium paxllaeri. The sequence goes on along the minus strand of NZ_CP042968.1, from coordinate 4,705,427 downwards.
CGATGAAGCTGTCGATGAAATCGTCGTCGAACACGCCGCCGTTCTTCAGGAACGCGCGATCCTTGTCGAGATTTTCCAGCGCCTCGCGGAGCGAGCCGCAGACGGTCGGGATCTGCTTCAGCTCTTCCTTCGGCAGGTCGTAGAGATCCTTGTCCATCGCCGGGCCCGGATCGATCTTGTTCTTGATGCCGTCGAGACCGGCCATCAGCATCGCGGCGAAGCCGAGATAGGGGTTGGCCATCGGGTCGGGGAAGCGGACCTCGACGCGCTTGGCCTTCGGGTTCGCCGTATAGGGAATGCGGCAGGAGGCCGAGCGGTTGCGCGCGGAGTAGGCGAGCAGCACGGGAGCTTCATAGCCCGGGACCAGGCGCTTGTAGGAGTTGGTCGACGGGTTGGTGAAGGCGTTGATCGCCTTGGCGTGCCTGATGATGCCGCCGATGTAGTGGAGGCAGGTCTCTGACAGGTCGGCATACTTGTTGCCGGCGAACACCGGCTTGCCGCCCTTCCAGATCGACTGGTGGCAGTGCATGCCGGAGCCGTTGTCGCCATAGACCGGCTTCGGCATGAAGGTGGCGGTCTTGCCGTAGATGTGCGCGACCTGGTGGATGCAGTATTTGTAGATTTGCATCTGGTCGGCCATCAGCGTCATGGTGTCGAACTTCATGCCGAGCTCGTGCTGGGCGGAAGCCACTTCGTGGTGATGCTTCTCGACCTTGACGCCCATCTTGGCCATCGCTCCGAGCATTTCCGAGCGCATGTCCTGCACCGAATCCTGCGGCGGGACCGGGAAATAGCCGCCCTTGGTGCGGATGCGGTGACCGAGGTTGCCGCCCTCATATTCGGTGTCCGAATTGGTCGGCAGTTCCGACGAATCCAGCTTGAAGCCGGTGTTGTAGGGGGTGGTCTGGAAGCGAACGTCGTCGAATACGAAGAACTCGGCTTCGGGGCCGAAGAACACGGTGTCGCCGACGCCCATCGACTTCACCATCGCCTCGGCCTTCTTGGCCATGCCGCGCGGATCGCGGTTGTAGGGCTCGCCGGTGGTCGGCTCGAGCACGTCGCAGATGATGACCATGGTGGTCTCGGCGAAGAACGGGTCGATCGTCGCAGTGACGGGGTCGGGCATCAGGCACATGTCGGATTCGTTGATCGCCTTCCAGCCGGCGATCGAGGAGCCGTCGAACATCTGACCTTCGGCGAACGTATCCTCTTCGATCATGCTGACGTCGAAGGTGACGTGCTGCCACTTGCCGCGCGGATCGGTGAAGCGCAGGTCGACGTATTTGACGTCGTTGTCCTTGATCGATTTCAGGACGTCTTTGGCGGTCTTCATGAATACCCCTTTTGGCTGCGGGACGGTTTCCAGGAATTTGAGCGACACGAGACTTCGCAGGCGATCGGTGGAGCTATCGCGAACGAAATCAGGCCGCCGGAGCAGCCCTTTTCTTGGTTTTTAGTCGCAAAATTCGGGATAGCACCCGGCTCAGATAGCGTCCAGCCCGGATTCTCCGGTTCTGATCCGGATCGCTTCCTCGATGTTCGAGACGAAGATTTTGCCGTCGCCGATGCGACCCGTTTGGGCAGCGCGGCGGATCGCGTCGATCGCCTTCTCGACCAGCTCATCCGAAATCACGATCTCGATTTTCACCTTGGGCAGGAAGTCGACGATGTATTCCGCACCGCGATAGAGTTCGGCGTGTCCCTTCTGCCGGCCGAAGCCCTTGGCCTCGGTGACGGTGATACCCTGCAGTCCGACTTCCTGAAGCGCCTCTTTCACCTCGTCGAGCTTGAAAGGCTTAATGATGGCTTCAATCTTCTTCACAGAGCGCCTCCCGGCATTTCCAAATTGCAGATAGTTTCGATGTCGCGCGAGGCGGCCCGTCTGGTTTGATCCTTGCATCCGGCAACGCCGGAGTGCCCATGATTTGTCGCCGACTGCGACGATCCTGAGCTTGGTATCCTGACCGGCTTCCTCAAAAGCAGGGTCTATGCCAAGTTGTTAATGCGGCTGATTTCGGAATGTTATCAGACTATTAACAGGCAAATGGAAGAGGTTGCGCCGGACGCTGTATGATAGCGAAGCTTACAAAATAGGCAAACCGATCAATTCGTATGCAGATGGGGCGAAACGCGCCGCGGGGCGTTGCGGGATATGCCTCCAGAAAAGGCTGACGGATCGAGGATTCGGCATGGAAGTTCTGACCACCACGGAAATGGAGCGTGCGGACCGGCTGACGATCGCCGCCGGCACGCCCGGCTTCGCGCTGATGATGAGCGCAGGCCAAGCCGTGGCCGAGGCCGCCATGGATCTGGTCGAGGAGGGGCCGATCGTGGTGGTCGCCGGCCGCGGCAACAATGGCGGCGACGGTTTTGTCGCGGCGGCCGAACTCGCCGCGCGCGGCCGTGACGTCTCCGTCATCCTCTTGTGCGAGCGCGACAGCCTGCAGGGCGACGCCGCACTCGCTGCACGCGGTTGGAAGTATCCGGTGCTGCCGTTCAACCCGCAGGCGATCGGCAAGCCGGCGCTGATCATCGACGCGCTGTTCGGCGCCGGGCTCAACCGTCCCGTCAAGGGCGAACCGCTTGATGTGATCGAGGCGATCAACGCCAACGGCGCGCCGGTGCTCGCCGTCGACCTGCCGAGCGGCATCAACGGCACGAACGGTGCGGTGATGGGGGCTGCGATCAATGCCGTCGAAACCGTGACCTTCTTCCGCCGCAAGCCGGCGCATCTGTTGATGCCCGGGCGCAAGCATTGCGGCCGTGTCCGCGTCGCCGATATCGGCATCGATGCGCGCGTGCTCGAGGAGATTCGGCCGCGGACGTTTGAGAACGTTCCTGCGACCTGGCAGAAATCCTTCCCCGTGCTCGATATCGACGGCCACAAATATGCCCGCGGCCACGCGATCGTGCTCTCGGGCGAACTGGCGTCGACCGGCGCGGCGCGGCTCGCGGCCCGCGGTGCGCTGCGGGCAGGGGCGGGGCTCGTTACGGTGGCCTCGCCGCGCGATGCGCTGGCGGTGAATGCCGCGGCGCTGACCGCGGTGATGGTTCGCGCGGTCGACAACGTCGTCCAGTTTGCCGAACTGCTCGAGGACAGGCGGCTCAATGCCATTGTGATCGGGCCGGGCGCCGGCGTCGGCACGCGCACGCGCGATCTCGTCCACACCGCGCTGTCGGCGAAACGCGGCCTTGTCCTCGACGCCGACGCGCTGACCAGTTTTGCCGAGGCGCCTGAGCGGCTGTTTGAGCAGATCAAGGCGAGCCACGATCCGCAGGTCGTGCTGACCCCGCACGAAGGCGAGTTTCCGCGCCTGTTCAGCGACATCAGTAACAAGCATCCCGGCCGCTCCAAGCTGGAGCGGGTGCGCGACGCCGCCGAGCGTTGTGGGGCCGTGGTGCTGTTGAAGGGGCCGGACACGGTCGTTGCCTCACCCGACGGCCGCGCCATCATCGCCTCCAACGCGCCGCCCTGGCTCGCCACCGCAGGTGCGGGCGACGTACTGGCGGGGATGATCGCAGGCATGCTGGCGCAAGGCGTGCCGGCCTTCGAGGCCGCCAGCATCGGCGTCTGGATGCACGGCGAGGCCGCGAGCGAAGCGGGGCCGGGGCTGATTGCGGAAGACCTGCCGGAAGTGCTGCCCGCGGTGTTCCGAAGGCTCTATGACGAGTTCGGGATTGAGTATTAGTAAAGGGGCGCATCATGACGCTCGATTCATGTCTACGCGCGCTCAGCCTAGATCTGCGCGGCACGCGTGCGACGGATGGCGACATAGATTTCTTGAAATCTCAATTGCCCACCAGTTTGACACCTGACTGGCTCATGGCCCTCTTAAGAGGGCACCCGCTGGCGGGCGTTGGTTTCAGCTTGAACGAGGAGCACGACGAGTCCGGGGTCGGAGCATCGGTTCGCTGGCTAACGCCGGAACAGATTGTGTCCGAGAGTGTCGAATGTCAGCCCGGGACGTCAGTGCTACCCTACGGGTTTCTCCCAATAGGAGGGTGTGCGGAGGGATCCGGAGATCCATATTTTCTGGATCTCAGAAAATCTTCTGACGATCCGCCGCTTGCAAGAGTTCCTCACGATTACGCGAGTTCGAGTCCCTATCCATTCGAGAAAATTGAAATTGTAACTTCGAGCATGTCCGAGTTCTTTCGGAATTCCAGTCTCGACTAAAGGAGCGCGTTCGACCTATCCTACGCGACCAGGTATTTCGCCACCGCCCCCTCGTTCCATTCCAGCCCAAGCCCCGGCCCGCGCGCGGTCACCGTGCCATCGACGATCTCGGCCGGCTTGGCGAGGATGACACTGGCAAAATCCAGAAATTCGAGCCAGTGCGCGGTCGGTGTCACCGCCAGCATGTGGGCGCTGGCTTCGGCGAACAGGTGGCTCGACATCGGGATGTTGGCGGCTTCGGCTTGCGCTGCCACCTGCAGCCAGCCGGTGACGCCGCCGCATTTCATCAGGTCCGGCATGATGAAGTCGCTGGCCCCTAGCTCGATCGCCTCGGCAAAGCCGCGCGGAAACCACCAGTTCTCGCCGGCCTGAATCGGCGTCGGCGAGGTCTCGCGCACCTTGGCATGGCCGGACAGGTTTTCCTGCGGCACCGGTTCTTCGATCCAGTGCAGATCGTAAGGCGCGAGGCGGGCGATGCGGCGTGTGGCTTCCGCGGGATCGAGCGACTGGTTGAAGTCGATCATCAGCGCGACGTCGGGGCCGATGAGGGCGCGCACGCCCTTGACCACGCGCTCGTCATTGGCGGCGTCGCCGTCGCCGCCCTTGATCTTGATGCCGCGAAAACCCTGTTCGAGCGACTGGCGCAACGCGCGTTCGTCGGCGGCCGGATCGACGACGCCATAGCTGTCATAGACCTTGATGGGTTTTGCCGAGCCGCCAAGCAGCTCGGCCACCGGCCGACTGGCGATCTGGCCGAGTGCGTCCCAATAGGCCATGTCGAGGCCTGATACCGCCATGCCGACCAGGCCCTGCCAGCCGAGCAGGCGGAATTTGGCGTCCATCGCCTTCATCAGGTCGTAGGGTGCGATCGGCTTGCCCACGAGTTCGCGGCCGATCTCCTCGATCAGGTGAACCAGCGGCTTCAGCATCATCCTGGTGTAGGCGAAGATGTAGGCGCGGCCGGTAACGCCCTGATCGGTCTCCACATCGATCAGGACCAGCGGTCCAACATCGATCACGCCGAAGGCGTTCTTCACCGGACGCTTGAGCGGCACGACGAGCGCTCTCGCCTTGACGCTGCGGATGGCAGGAACTGGTTTGCTCATGGCGTGCTCCTCACTCGACAGCGTACCACCGCACCAGCCGCGGCGCCGCCCAATCGGTGGCGACGGATTCGATCAGGTAGCGACCGGCATGTTCGGCCAAGAATGCGATTCGCTGGGTCTGTCCGGGCTCGATCGCCAGCGTATCCAGCCAGAACGGCTTCCAGCCATCGTCGAGCTTGTCGAGCAGGCGAAAATGATGGCCGTGGAGATGGAAGACGGTAGCGATCGCGGCGCGGTTGGTCAGCGCCAGCACGACGGTGCGGCCACGCTTGGCGCGGAAGGCGGGTGGGGCATTTGCGTTGAACTTGGTCGGCGCCACCCATTCGCCTTGGGAATCGCCAAGCGCCAGATCGACCCGGGTCGCGCCCTTGAGCTCGATCCGCTCGGGCAGGTCGTTGGAGGGCAGCGGCGGGGCGGGCGGCAGCGGAGCGGGGCGGATGGGGGGATCACCGGAGACGACCAGCCCGCCGACCCGACGGGCTTCCTTGCCGTCGTGCAGGAGGATCGCAGCGGTAGTCCCTTCCGGGGCGATCAAATCGACGAAGACATCCGCGCGCCCGCCGGGCGCCAGGACCAAGGCTCCGTTGCGGGCCTGGAACGGCTCGGATGGCTGGCTGTCGATGGCCATCACCTTGACGTCGACCCCTTCCAATTTGATAGCAATAACAGAGCGTTGAGAGCCATTGATGAGGCGGAGCCTGACCCGGTCATGTCGTCGGGCTGAGAGATCGAACGAAGCCTTGCCGTTAATCGTATGGATTCTCATTGCATCCGCAGGATCGCTCCCGGGGGAGGCGCCCGTTCCGTCCGGCCGGATGCGCCAATCCTCGATCAAGAACATCTCGTCCCGATCGACCGCCACCGCCTCGCTTTCTTGGACCACCAGCGCGTATGAGCGCGATGGCCGCTGCCCGTCGCTGAGGAGCTCGAGGTCGCAGTGAAAGGTGCCTGCATGGCGCAGAGGCATCAGCTTGGTCACCTTGGACAATCCCGCCGGTAGCGGCTCGACGTCCGGAGCACCATCGACACCGCGCCAATTGGGCTTCGCCAGAGGGCTAACGCCGGTGATGCCTTTCCAGCCGACTTCGACAATATCGCCGCGCTTGAACTTCAGATCCGGCTCTCCCAGCCCCCAGACGGGAGTTGCGGGAGCTCCTGGCCGCAGTTGCAAGCTCTCGGCCTTACCCTCCAACTGCAGCACGGGGCGGCCTGCCTGGGCGAAACCTGTAGAGGGCCATGCCGTGGCCAGTCCAGCCGCCCCCAGCCCGGCCATCAAGTCGCGTCTGCTCAGGAGGAATTTGGGGCTTGTCATCGGACCGATGCGGGCCATTTCTGATGTATCCATAGTAGCTGTGACGCCTTGCCCCGGCGGTGTCAAAAAGGGCCATTTTTTTGCTGCGGAGGTGTAGGCTCATGTTATAAGCCCGCCGCCCGCGGCATCGCGGCCGGGTATGGATGCTTTTCACGCGGGCGTGGCGGAACTGGTAGACGCGCTGGATTTAGGTTCCAGTGACGAAAGTTGTGGGGGTTCGAGTCCCTCCGCCCGCACCAAGCGCTCTATCCAAGCGTTTGCATGACGATACTGGAGGACCTTCCCGCCGGGGAGCGAAGGTCCGCCGAACCACCGGCGCAGGCTGAAAGGCCACGCCTCTGACATTTGAACACTGCCGGGCCGCTCTGGCCCGGCGCAAGCGGAAGAAGATTGACACCATGCAGGTCACCGAAACCCTCGCCGAGGGATTGAAGCACGAGTTCAAGGTCAGCGTTCCCGCATCGGATCTCGATGCCAAGGCGGACGCCAAGCTGGTCGATCTGAAGGACAAGGTGCGCCTCAATGGATTCCGTCCCGGAAAGGTGCCGGTGGCCCACCTGAAGAAGGTGTATGGCCGCTCGGTCATGGCCGAGACCATCGACCAGACCATCCGTGACAGCAACACGCAGATCTTCACCGAGCGTGGTTTCCGTCTCGCGACCGAGCCGAAGATCACCATGCCGACCGAGACCAAAGAGGTCGAGGAGCTGCTCGCCGGCAAGACCGATCTGACCTACACGGTTGCGATCGAGGTGGTGCCGACGATCCAGCTCGCCGATTTCAAGACCTTCTCGGTGGAGAAGCCGGTGGTCGAAGTCACCGATGCCGAGGTCGATGAGGCGATCAAGCGCATTGCCGACAGCAACCGTCCCTATGCCGCGAAGGTCGACGGCGCCAAGGCCGAGAACGGCGATCGCGTCACCATCAGCTTCAAGGGCTCTATCAACGGCGAACTGTTCGACGGCGGCACCGGCGAGGGCATCCCGGTCGTGATCGGCGCAGGCCAGTTCATTCCGGGCTTCGAGGAACAGCTCGTCGGCATCGGCGCAGGTGAAACCCGCACGCTGAAAGTATCGTTCCCGAAGAACTATGCCAGCGAGAAGCTCGCCGGCCAGCCCGCCGAGTTCGAGACCACGGCAACCCTGATCGAAGCCCCCGGTGAGACCAAGATCGACGACGAATTCGCAAAGTCGCTCGGCCTGGAATCGCTCGACAAGCTAAAGGAGGCCGCGCGCGAGCGTCTGGTCGCCGAGTTCGCCGGCGCGACGCGCCAGCGCGTCAAGCGCGCGCTGCTCGATCGTCTCGACGACAGCCACAAATTCGAGGCGCCGCCGTCGCTGATCGAGGAAGAGTTCAACCTGATGTGGAACTCGATCAAGGCCGAGATGGAATCCTCCGGCAAGACCTTTGCCGACGAGGACACCACCGAGGATGCGGCCAAGGAAGAGTACAAGAAGATCGCCGACCGTCGCGTTCGGCTCGGCCTCGTGCTCTCGGAGATCGGCGAGAAGAACAAGATCACCGTAACCGACGATGAAGTCAGCCGCGCCGTGATCGAGCGGGCGCGTTCGATGCCCGGCCGCGAGAAGGAAGTCTGGGACTACTATCGCAACAATGCCAATGCGCTGGCCCAGCTTCGTGCGCCGATTTATGAAGACAAGGTGGTCGATTTCATCCTCGAACTCGCCAACGTGACCGAGAAAAAGGTCTCGCGCGAGGACCTGTTCAAGGACGAAGACGAGAAGAGCGCAGCCTGATCGATTTGATCAGGCTGACATTAATGATGAACGGCGAAAGCGGAGTGGCGGCGGCATCCGTCGCTATGAGATCGCCTGCGAATCAGCTTGAACTCGTTCCATTCGGCTCGCAATTGCCCGGCCTTGTGGCCGGGAAATTGGCTCATATCTGTGAACGGCTCGCTGACGCGAGTTGTGAGTTGAAGTCCTGCATCACGGGACGTTCGTCCGCGCGCGACAATCATGCCGATTGGCCTGCCGTGCCGATGGATGTACGGCCCCGCCGATCCAACCCTCTACGAACCCTTGGGGTACCCAATGCGCGATCCCGTTGAAACCTACATGAACCTCGTTCCGATGGTGGTCGAGCAGACCAACCGCGGCGAACGCGCCTACGACATTTTCTCGCGGCTTCTGAAAGAGCGCATCATCTTCGTCACCGGTCCGGTCGAAGACGGCATGTCGACGCTGACCGTCGCGCAGCTCCTGTTCCTCGAAGCGGAAAATCCGAAGAAGGAAATCTCGATGTACATCAACTCGCCCGGCGGCGTGGTGACATCGGGGCTTGCGATCTACGACACCATGCAATTCATCCGTCCGCCGGTATCGACGCTGTGCACCGGGCAGGCGGCCTCGATGGGCTCGCTGCTGCTCGCGGCCGGCGCAAAGGACATGCGCTTCTCGCTGCCGAATTCGCGGATCATGGTGCATCAGCCGTCCGGCGGCTTCCAGGGCCAGGCCACCGACATCATGCTGCACGCGCAGGAGATCTTGAATCTCAAGAAGCGCCTCAACGAAATCTACGTGAAGCACACCGGCCAGACCTACAAGGCGATCGAGGATGCGCTGGAGCGCGACAAATTCCTGACCGCCGACATGGCCCGCGACTTCGGCATCGTCGACAAGGTAATCGACACGCGTCCCGAAGAGGCGACGCCGACGAAAATCGGGTAAGGGGAAAACCCCGTAAGGTAACGGGTACCGACACCCCTTGTTGACCTTAACGGTTGGTAGAATCGGCAAATATGGCCGAAAGCCGCGCGCCTGTGCGCCGCACAGGCCGAAAGTTCCGCTTTCGTGCCGGTTTTACGGCGTGGCACAAGCGCAACGCTCGGTCGATTTTGTCAACTTCTCCCCGTGCGAATGCCACAAATCACGGTATTGTCACGGGTAGCCATTCCGGCCCCGATTAGCGAATTCTTGATAGTCGGGTGTCAGCATGGTTGGCTGTGTGAACTGGGTTAAGATCGCGGGGGATTCTAGAGCCGTGATTCGCAGCACGGTGCGTAATTGAGTTAGGGTCTTTTCTGGTACGGAATTTGCTCTATCTACCTTCAGGTCCGGTGACGTGCCGGAGTGGGTCGATCGGGTAACGGATCGAACGGCGGACGGAGACAGGAATGAGTAAGGTTGGCACGAGCGACTCCAAGAACACGCTGTATTGCTCGTTCTGTGGAAAGAGCCAGCACGAAGTCCGCAAACTCATCGCGGGCCCAACTGTATTCATCTGCGACGAGTGCGTCGAACTCTGCATGGACATCATCCGTGAGGAGAACAAGTCCTCGCTGGTGAAGTCGCGCGACGGGATTCCGACGCCGAAGGAAATCTGCAAGGTGCTGGACGATTACGTGATCGGCCAGAGCCATGCCAAGAAGGTGCTCTCGGTTGCCGTTCACAACCACTACAAGCGCCTCAATCACCAGACCAAGCACAACGACGTCGAACTGGCGAAGTCGAACATCCTCCTGATCGGTCCGACCGGTTCGGGCAAGACGCTGCTGGCGCAGACGCTGGCGCGCATTCTCGACGTGCCGTTCACGATGGCGGATGCGACGACGCTGACCGAAGCCGGCTATGTCGGCGAAGACGTCGAGAACATCATCCTGAAGCTGTTGCAGTCGGCCGACTACAATGTCGAGCGCGCGCAGCGCGGCATCGTCTATATCGACGAAATCGACAAGATCAGCCGCAAGTCGGACAACCCGTCGATCACCCGCGACGTGTCGGGCGAGGGCGTGCAGCAGGCGCTGTTGAAGATCATGGAAGGTACCGTTGCCTCCGTGCCTCCGCAGGGCGGCCGCAAGCATCCGCAGCAGGAGTTCCTGCAGGTCGACACCACCAACATCCTGTTCATCTGCGGCGGCGCCTTCTCAGGTCTTGAGAAGATCATCTCCGCGCGCGGTCGTTCGACTTCGATCGGCTTCGCCGCCCAGGTGCTGGCGCCCGAAGACCGCCGCACCGGCGAAATCTTCCGCCACGTCGAGCCGGAAGACCTCCTGAAATACGGCCTGATCCCGGAATTCGTCGGCCGCTTGCCGGTGGTCGCGACGCTCGAGGATCTCGACGAGAACTCGCTGAAGAAGATCCTGGTCGAACCGAAAAACGCGCTGGTGAAACAATACCAGCGGCTGTTCGAGATGGAGAACATCGAGCTCACCTTCGCCGACGAGGCGCTTGGCGCGGTCGCCCGCAAGGCGATCGAACGCAAGACCGGTGCGCGCGGACTGCGTTCCATCCTGGAGGCCATCCTGCTCGAGACCATGTTCGATCTGCCGGGTCTGGAAGGCGTCGAAGAGGTCGTGATCTCGCGCGAAGTGGTCGAAGGCACCGCCCGTCCGCTCTACATCTACGCGGATCGTTCGGACCGGGCCGTCGAAAGCAGCGCCAGCGCCTGATCGCGCTCGCCATACCTCGCTTGGACTACCCCGATAAGGACGGCTGCCGGACGTGCCGGCGGCCGCTGTTGCGTCAGCGTTTTGTGCGCGTTTAGCCCCAATTTGTGGGCATTTTTCCGTGACTTGACACCCCCATAGCCGATAGCCACCTAATGCGAATGGTGGCGGAAATCACGTTCGAGATTCGTCGCAAATTCATCCGGTGAGAGGGCAGCGAAAGCGGCCAGGCGACCCGGAACTCCCGGCACCTTGTGGCGGTTGCGCAAGCGATGCGGACTGCGTGCAAGGGGGCAAAACAAAAGGATAAGGCCATGACGACCCCAAAAACCCGGCCAACCATCGTTCTCGGCGAAAGCCACTCGTATCCGGTGCTGCCACTCCGCGACATCGTCGTTTTTCCGCACATGATCGTGCCGCTGTTCGTCGGCCGCGAGAAGTCGATCCGCGCCCTCGAAGAGGTCATGAAGAACGACGCGCTGATCCTGCTGGCGACGCAGAAGAACGCGTCCGACGATGATCCGAGCCCGGAATCGATCTATGAGGTCGGTACGCTTGCCAGCGTGCTGCAGCTCCTGAAACTGCCCGACGGCACCGTGAAGGTGCTGGTCGAGGGTCTCGAGCGCGCGCGCGTGCAGAAATATTCCGACCGCACTGAATATTATGAAGCGACCGCGATCGCGCTCGCCGACACCGACGCCAACTCGGTTGAAGCCGAGGCGCTGGCGCGCTCGGTCGTGTCCGACTTCGAAAGCTATGTGAAGCTGAACAAGAAGATCTCCGCCGAAGTCGTCGGCGTGGTTCAGGCGATAACCGACTTCGCCAAGCTGAGCGATCAGGTTGCGCAGCATCTTGCCGTCAAGATCGCCGATCGCCAGGGCATCCTGGAGACGTTGTCTGTCACGCAGCGCCTGGAGAAGGTGCTGGGCCTGATGGAGAGCGAAATCTCGGTGCTGCAGGTCGAGAAGCGCATCCGCTCGCGCGTCAAGCGCCAGATGGAGAAGACTCAGCGCGAGTATTACCTGAACGAGCAGATGAAGGCGATCCAGAAGGAACTCGGCGACGACGAAGGTCGCGACGAGCTTGCCGATCTGGAAGAGAAGATTGCCAAGACCAAGCTTTCCAAGGAAGCGCGGGAGAAGGCGCAGCACGAATTGAAGAAGCTGCGCCAGATGTCGCCGATGTCCGCGGAAGCGACCGTCGTGCGCAACTATCTCGACTGGCTGCTGTCGATCCCGTGGAACAAGAAGTCCAAGGTCAAGAAGGACCTCGAGCAGGCGCAGGCCGTGTTGGACTCCGATCACTACGGGCTCGAGAAGGTCAAGGACCGCATCGTCGAGTATCTCGCCGTGCAGTCGCGCGCCAACAAGCTGACCGGACCGATCCTGTGCCTGGTCGGACCTCCCGGCGTCGGCAAGACCTCGCTCGGCAAGTCGATCGCCAAGGCGACGGGCCGCGAATTCGTGCGCGTCTCGCTCGGCGGCGTGCGCGATGAAGCCGAAATCCGCGGTCACCGCCGCACCTATATCGGCTCGATGCCCGGCAAGATCATCCAGTCGATGCGCAAGGCGAAGACCTCGAATCCGCTGTTCCTGCTGGACGAGATCGACAAGATGGGCGCCGATTTCCGCGGCGATCCGTCGTCGGCGCTGCTTGAGGTTCTGGACCCCGAGCAGAATTCGACCTTCAACGACCACTACCTGGAGGTCGACTACGATCTGTCGAACGTCATGTTCATCACGACCGCGAATACGCTGAATATTCCCGGCCCGCTGATGGACCGCATGGAGATCATCCGGATCGCCGGCTACACCGAGAATGAGAAGGTCGAGATCGCGCGCAAGCACCTGATCCCGAACGCCATCTCCAAGCATGGCCTCGATTCAAAGGAATGGTCGATCGACGACGATGCCTTGCTGCTGATGATCCGCCGCTACACCCGCGAAGCGGGCGTGCGTAACCTGGAGCGTGAGCTCTCCACACTCGCCCGCAAGGCGGTGAAGGAGCTGATGATCTCCAAAAAGAAGTCGGTCAAGGTCACCGAGAAGACTCTGGAAGACTTCCTCGGCGTGCCGAAGTACCGCTTCGGCGAGATCGAGAGCGAGCCGCAGGTCGGTATCGTCACCGGACTTGCCTGGACCGATGTCGGCGGCGAACTGCTGACCATCGAAGGCGTCATGATGCCCGGCAAGGGCAAGATGACGGTCACGGGCAATCTGCGCGACGTGATGAAGGAGTCGATCTCGGCGGCGGCATCCTACGTCCGCTCGCGGGCGATCAACTACGGCGTCGAGCCGCCACTGTTCGACAAGCGCGACATCCACGTCCACGTGCCGGAGGGTGCAACCCCGAAGGACGGACCGTCGGCGGGCGTCGCGATGGCCACCGCGATCATCTCGGTCATGACCGGCATTCCGGTCCGCCACGATGTCGCGATGACCGGCGAAATCACGCTGCGCGGCCGCGTGCTGCCGATCGGTGGTCTGAAGGAGAAGCTGCTGGCGGCCGCTCGTGGCGGCATCAAGACGGTGCTGATCCCCGAGGACAACGCCAAGGATCTCACGGAGATTTCCGATGCGATCAAGGGCGGCATGGACATCATCCCGGTCGCAAGGCTGGATGAGGTGGTCGCCAAGGCGCTGGTCCGCACGCCCACGCCGATCGTGTGGGAAGAGGACGCCAAGGTGGTTGCCAAGCCCGATGCCGGCGAGGAAGCCGGCGGCGGCCTGACCGCCCACTAAGCCGATCCGTCACGATATGATAAAACGGCGCCTTCGGGCGCCGTTTTTGTTTGTGCGGAGCGGATCTGGGCAAGCGGAGTCGAAGGCAATGCAAATCGACGGGCAATGCCATTGTGGGCGGGTGACCTATCATGCCGAGATCGACCCGAACAAGGTCTCGATCTGTCACTGCACCGATTGCCAAAACCTGACGGGCTCGCCGTACCGGGTCACCGTGCTCTGTTCGGCCGAGCAGATCCGGATGACGGGCGCGCCGGCAAAGATCTATCCGAAGAGGGGCGACAACGGCCGGACGCGCTTTCAGCACTTCTGCAGCGAATGCGGCTCGCCGCTGTTCACCAGCGGCGAGGGCGGTCCTGACGACTGGGGCATCCGCTGGGGCAGTATCCGCCAGCGAGGCGAACTCAGGCCGGCGCGGCAAATCTGGTGCCGCTCGGCTGCGCCCTGGATCAACGATATCGCGGGATTGCCGGGGCGCGAGACCGACTAGACTCAGTCCATGGCGCGTGACACGCGCCGCATCAGTGACGGGTTGACGGTGGTCAGAACGACGTGAAAGCCCTCGGTCGCGCCGCCGATCGGCCAGACCGCCATGAGGATCGTCGCATCGCCAAGATATTGGTGAGGTCGGTAATAGGCCCTGAGGCCGGTTGGCGGCAGCAGGCGGCTTTCAGGCATTACCGGGTTGTCCGCGAGCACGCCGGTGCGGCCCCAGCCGCGCTGGTCCAGCAACCGGTCGAAATGGGCGTACGCGTCCTCGACGGACGTCCATCCTTGCGTGTGCGGATAGGCCGTTCCGACCCGCCGGTGAACATAGAAGGTACCCGGCGAATCCGCATAGGTAATTTGAGAATAATGCTGCTCCCACCAGAACGCGCCGCCGCCCTTGTGCTTGACGATGGGAACGTCGAGTTCGATGTACCCCGGCTTGAACCACCAGAACGCAACGGCGGCGATGGCAATGGCCAGCAGGCCGTTGCGCAGAAAAGGTTTCATGATCTCGCCGTATGGCAGGTATTTCGCGGCAATTGGCCGGTTTCGGGCCATTTGTCGTCGCCGGCCTCGCTTGCGTTCACACCACGCGGCACTGTAGATAGGAGCGGCTCAAGGGCGGCTAGCTCAGCTGGTTAGAGCATCTCGTTTACACCGAGAGGGTCGGGAGTTCGAATCTCTCGCCGCCTACCAGCCTTCGCCCTGCGGGCTACGGCTCGGCAAGCCAGCCTTCGCGGCGGTGGCGCCACAAATGCACCGCAGGGCGAAGGCTATCGCGCCGAAGCTCGGAGAGCGAAGGCGGACTGTTTCTGAACATCCAAACCGATAAGACGGAACGCGCGCTTCGGCGCGACGTTCACCGCATGGCAGTGCAGGTGCGGTTCTTCGCCAGGCCAGCAAAAAACCGGCGCTCATGTTTCGCCGGTTAACTGCGTCTGGACGTTTCCACAAGAACCAGGCGCGGGACCAAGGCCCCGCGCCTCGCTCTCTGGTTCTTTAGCCTTGAGGGGCTGGCGTGGTAGCCGGGGGACTCAGCGGGGCTCCTCCGAGCGAAACAGGTCCCACTGGTTTAGACTGCTGAACCATCTTTTTGCGCACTACCCGCGACATTCGGTTTTGAGCGCGCCTTGTCGAGATGGAGGAAGTGACTTCCGGGCTTATTGCATTCTGCAGCGAGTCGACCTTCGCAATGAGCGTGGAGATCTTGGCAGAGATCTTCTTCACGTCTTCATGCTCATCCGCTATCTGAGAAGATATTTTCTTCACAATGACCTGCTCATCCACGACGCTCTGTCGCAAGGAAGCAAGCGAAATCGAATCCTGCTGAAGCAGGGCTGCATTTTGCTGCAACAAGGAATTATTCTCTTGCAGCGAGGCAACGTGTTGCTGCTGGGCCGACTGAATATCCTTCAATGTGGCGACCGTCGGATCCTGCATTGGATCGGAAGCTTTCGGGTGCGGAAGCAGTTCGGCCCAACGACTGATATCCGGCAAGCTGCTGATATTCTGCAGATCAAGATCAGGCGCCAGTGTATGAACGGCCGCAGCGGTGTTTATTCCAAGAGCGAGGATCGCCAGCGCCACAACCGACTTCCGGCTCTTTTGCTTGATCGGTGTCATGGCTTCGGGTTGTTCGGTTTGGCCCTGTGTTTCCGTTGTGTTGGTCACGTGCATCAACCTCAAAAGAGTGAAACAAAAAAGGAGCCGTCGCTGGATCGTCCCATGCGAGGGCTCCTTTACGCGACAACCAACTAGAACTGCTGAGACTATAGGCTGACGAGATTAATTCCGCGTTACGGCCCACGCGTCTGACGTGAGTTGCAAGCTGCTGCCGCTTGCAATGCCTGTGGGGGCGTTCTTGTCCGGAAGGATCTTTGATCATATGATTTTGTCGAGATTTTCCTCCCGGGAGCACGAATGGATAACCTGAAAACGCACGATCAAAACGCGGATCAAGTCGCCTACTGGAACGGCCCCGCCGGACAGCGCTGGGCGGATCGGCAGGCGGCGCAGGATGTGCTGCTCAAGCCGGTGGCCGATCTTGTTGCGGATCGGGCGCAGCTGAAGCCGGGCGAACGCGTGATCGACGTCGGCTGCGGCAGCGGTGCGACCGCGATTGCGTTCGCGCAAAAGGTCGCGCCGTCGGGTCATGTGTTCGGCATCGACATATCGGGTCCGATGCTGGAGCGGGCGCGGCAGAGCGCGCCGAAGGACCTGCCGATCGATTTCGCGCTGGCCGATGCCACCGTCTATCCGTTCGATCCCGAAAGCTTCGATGTGCTGGCCTCGCGGTTCGGCGTGATGTTCTTCGCCGATCCGGCGCTGTCGTTTGCCAACATGCGAAAGGCGCTGAAGCCGTCGGGCCGGCTGGCGTTCGCGTGCTGGCGCGAGCCGCGCGAAAATCCGTTCTTCATGGCGCCGCTGATGGCCGCCTATAAGCACGTGCCGAAGCTGCCGCAGATTGGGCCGGAAGATCCCGGGCCGTTTGCGTTCGCCTCCGAGACGCGGGTTCGCCGAATCCTCGGCGAGGCTGGTTTTACAGGCGTCGAGATGGAAGCATGCCCGCTATTGCTGGACGCTGCGATCGGCCGCGGCCTCGACGGCGCGGTGCAGGGGGCGCTGGAGATTGGTCCGGTAAGCCGGGCGCTGGAGGGGCAGCCGGAAGAACTTCGCGTCGCCGCCGCTGCTTCCATTCGTGAAGCGCTGACGCCCTTTGCGAAGGGCGATGCGGTGCTGCTGCCGGCGTCGGTGTGGATCGTAACGGCGCGAGCGTCGTAGGGCGAATGAGCGCACTCATGGCGCCACATCGTCATTGCGAGGAGCGAAGCGACGAAGCAATCCATGCTTCCGCGTGCGCTGACAGATGGATTGCTTCGCTGCGCTCGCAATGACGGGGAGAGAGCGGAGCGACGATTACTTGGCCCGCTCTTCCCAGATCATCGCCAGATGCACGATGGTCTCGGCTGCCTTCTCCATGTCCTGGCGGCTCACCCATTCCAGCCGCGAGTGGAAGGCGTGTTCGCCGGCAAAGATGTTGGGGCAGGGCAGGCCCATGAAGGACAGTCGCGAGCCGTCGGTGCCGCCGCGGATCGAGCTGCGCACCGGATTTAGCCCGGCGCGTTTGATGGCCTCGATGGCGTAGTCGACGGTCTCCGGGTGGCGGTCGATCACCTGCTTCATGTTGCGGTATTGCTGCTTGACCTCCATCCGGTAAGTCGAGCGCGGATAGGCCTTCATCACGTCCTTGACGATGCCTTCGAGCAGGGCCTCCTTTTCCCTCAAGCCCTGATCGGTGAAATCGCGGACGATGAAGCCGATGGTGGCTTTCTCCAACTGCCCGGATATGCCGATCGGATGTAAAAAGCCTTCCTTGCCTTCAGTCGTTTCCGGCGAGCAGGTGTCCTTGGGCAGGCGGTCGATGATGGCGGCGGCGATCTTCATCGCGTGCTCCATTTTGCCCTTGGCAAAGCCTGGATGGGTCGAGACGCCCTCGATGGTGATGGTGGCGCCGTCGGCCGAAAAAGTTTCGTCCTCGATATTCCCGGCGTTTTCGCCATCCATCGTATAGGCGAAGTCGGCCCCGAGCTTTTTCAGGTCGACCTTGTCGACGCCGCGGCCGATCTCTTCATCCGGCGTGAACAGGATCTTGATGGTGCCGTGCTTGACGTGCGGATTCTCGATCAGGAAGCGCGCCGCATCCATGATCTCGGCGAGGCCGGCCTTGTTGTCGGCGCCCAACAAGGTGGTGCCGTCTGACGTGATGATGTCATGGCCGACCTGGTCGGCGAGCGCGGGATGGTCGGCGGTACGGATCACTTGCGTGGGATCGGCCGGCAGCACGATGTCGCCGCCGCGGTAACCCTTTACGATCTGCGGCTTGACGTTGGCGCCGGTGCAGTCCGGCGACGTGTCCATGTGCGAGCAGAAGCAGATCACCGGGACCTTCTTGTCGGTATTGGCCGGGATCGTCGCGTAGACATAGCCGTGCTCGTCGAGATGGGCATCCCTAAGCCCCAGCGCCTGCAGTTCCGACGCCAGCAGGCGGCCCAGATTCTTCTGCTTCTCGGTGGACGGGCAGGTTGGCGAAGTCGGATCGGACTGGGTGTCGATCACGACATAGCGCAGGAAGCGTTCGGTGACATCGTGGGTGAAGGTGAGGGGCGTGGGCAGCATGACGATCCCAGAAAGATGAGCAGGGAGAGCGCTCTATAACAGAAAAGCGCCGTTCCGGGTCCCCGCCGGAATGGCGCTTCTGGTCAGATCGGAGGGTGCGTCAGATCAGACGGCTTCCTTGAGTTCCTTGGCGGCGCGGAACGCGACCTTCTTGCTGGCCTTGATCTGGATCGGCTCGCCGGTGGCGGGGTTGCGCCCGGTGCGGGCGGCGCGCTTGCGGACCTGGAGGATGCCGAGCCCAACGATACGGATACGCTCGCCCTTCTTCAGGTGCTTTGTAATCTTGCCGACCATGTCGGTCAGGATCGCCTCGGCGGCCTTTTTCGACAGGTCATGTTCCTCGGCGAGCGCCGCCGCCAGATGCTTGAGTGTGATGGTGGCTGGAGACGCCGCTTTTTTTGCCATATATGGCCCTCCTCGATAGTTGAACGGCTTGAGCGTGGTTGAATGCCGGTCCGCGCCGAAAAAAATGCAGTGTGCGTGGTGACCTGTAACCCCGGGATTCCGCACGATCAGTGCGGGAAGGTTTCAGGAAACCCGGACGTCACTGGCCTTAGACGATTCGGCAGATCGCTGCCTATGCCGTTTTGCCCGGAAACAGGCGGCAATTTGCATCGAAATCGCGGAAACCCCTGTCTCACGCAGCTATTCGCAACGTCCTTGACTAAGCGGGAGCGGGCCTTTATGCCCTCGGTTCTGCGCGGATCAGGATCTGATTACGGCATCCGCGGGAGTAGCTCAGTTGGTTAGAGCGCCGCCCTGTCACGGCGGAGGCCGCGGGTTCGAGTCCCGTCTCTCGCGCCATTTTTCAATGGCTTGATGCTGGTCTCCTAAGACCGCTGCAAACAAAAAGGCCGCCCGAAGGCGGCCATTTTTATTCCAGTAACATCGATACCGCTTAACGGACCGTCGAGGTGCTCGAGCTGGTGACAACCACCGGCTTGCCGGCCTTCACGACCTGGGCGGTCTGGCTGTAATCCGCGCCGGTCCGGGCGGAAATGCCAAACGCCGCAACCGCGATGCCTGCGACCAAGGCGACGACCACGATCTTCAAATGGGTGGCGCGATCTGCCGAGTGAAATGAGTGGTTCATCTAATGCCTCCCGGACGCCTTTGGCATCCTGTGTTGGCGAGAGAAGTACGCCGCGTGTGTTTCAGGATCGTTTCGCGGTTTCGGCAAAATGGTTTCATTCAGCCGATTTTTCGCCGATTTTCTGCCAGATCATCCGTGATGTAGATCACATACAGGTCATGCCGGCGGCATCGATGCGCGCGCAGCGGCGACCAGTCACGACAAAAACAGTAATTAAAACAGTGGGAAGAGGGTGGGGCGAGCCGGATCAACTCGCCCGCTCGATGTCGCCCCGGATCGACCGCGCCGCCCAGATGAAGAGCAGCGCCCCGAGCACACTGGTGACGGCGGCGGAGAGCAGCGAATAGCGCACGGCGTGGGCGCCAAAGTCACCCCTGAGCGCGTCATTGAGCATGCCGACCGCGAGCGGGCCCACGCCCTGGCCGAATCCGGCCGCCATCAGCAGCATGATCGCCGAGGCTAGCGCCCGCATGCTCGGCTTGGCGACGGTCTGCGCGATCGCAAAGATCGGGCCGAGTTGGAAGCCGGCGAGGAAGGAGGTCGCCGCCAGCGTCACCACCATGGTGGCGAAGTCCGGCGTCAGCATGCAAACGGCAAACACCGGGCCGGCGAGGCCCGAGGTGATCGCGGGTGCCCACAATTTCCAGCGATCGTCGCGCCGGCCGATCTGGGCCACGATGATTCCGCCGAGCAGCGTGCCGGCGATGCCGCACAGTCCCTTGAAGGTGCCGGCATAGGTGCCGATCTCCGCGCTCGACAGATGATGCACCCGCGCCAGGAACGGCGGGATCCAGGCCGAGGTCGCGTAATTGGTGTAGGTGGTCAGGCAGAAGCCGACGAGCAGGATCACGAAAGTCCGCTGCGAGGCGAGGAAGCCGAGCGTCGGCCCGAGCGGCTCCGGCGTGAACGTTTCCGCCATCGCCCCGCGCTTCGGCTCGGAGACCGTCAGCCACAGCACTGCGGCGAGCGCGAGGCCGGGCAGGCCCGCGGTGTAAAACGCCATCCGCCAGCCGTAGTACTGGTTGACGTAGCCGCCGATGAAATAGCCAAGGAAGACGCCGAGATAGGTGCCGATGGCAAAGATGCCGAGCGCGCGCGGCCGCTCGTTCTTGCTGAAGAGATCGGCGATGATTGACTGCGAGGCCGGCGTGCCACCGGATTCGCCGATGCCGACGCCGATACGCGCCAGCGCCAGCAGCGCAACGCTCTGCGCCATGCCGCAAAACACCGTCATCGCGCTCCAGAACGCCAGCGCGATCGTCACGATGTTGCGGCGGTTATAGCGGTCGGCGATGCGCGCGATCGGGATGCCGAGCAGCGAATAGAATAGTACGAAGCCGAAGCCGGCGAGCAGCCCCATCGTGGTGTCGCTGAGCGCAAACTCCTTTTTGATCGGCTCGATCAGGACGTTGAAAATGGTGCGATCGAGGAAGTTCAGCGCATAGACGACGGTCAATAGCGCCAGCACATAATAGCGCCGGAGCGACGGCCTTGTAGCGGATTCGACCTGAGCGGCCGCCTGCGGTGCGACGTCGACCATGCTTCCCCCTGGATTTTTTATTGTTGCCGAGCCGGGCGGCTCAGGCGTCGCGAATGAAATTCCCTGCCTCGAATTCAATCGGCGGCGCGTTTTGCTCAAACGAGACGCCGATGGGATCGCGCCCCGCGGCCATCGCCGCGAGTTGATCACTCAGCATCCGCCGGATCATCAGGATGCCGCGGTCGCTCTGGCCGAAATGTTCTTCCGAATGCAGCGTCACCGGGCCCTGGCCGACCTGCGCCTCGTAATCGCCGGGGAATTGCTGGTGCTCCCGTTCGGTCATGTCCCACCAGAATTTTCCATTGAATTTGGAACGCATCCGCCCGATATCGCCTGATGTCTTCACGCGGCCGGCGACATAAATACGGAACGACGTATCGTCGATCGGCAGCGTCCAGCCGATCGATTCGACGCGCGCGAATTGCCCCACGCGCGGGTTGGGCACCACGCGCAGCGTGGGGAGGGCGGCTTCCGTCACGCGGTAAAACACTTTGCCGTCGTCCTGATGCCGGATCGAGCGCACGGTGACGCCGCGCGACGACATCTCGAACTTCACCTCCGGCATCGAGGCCATCATGTTGGTGAACTGCGGGCCCGAGAACGATCCGTGCAGCACCGGCACGTGGTAGGGATCGACCACGTTCTCGAAATGCTGCAGCCAGTTGCAGGGAATGATTGCGGGGCCGCCGCCGCCGATCGAGGAATCATCGGCCTCGACGAACTCACCGTCGTCCATCTTCTCCAGGCATTCGTAGCGCGGCAACGCCGGCCTTTTCTCTGATGGTCCGAGATAGGCGAAGATCAGGCCGTAGCGCTCCTGCAGGGGATACCAGGGCTGCCGCACCTTGTCCTTGAACAGGCCGCCCTCGGGCTCGCAGGGCTGTTCGAGGCAATGGCCCTCGGTGTCGAATTTCCAGCCGTGATAGCAGCAGCGGATGCCGTCTTCCTCGACCTTGCCGTAGTAGAGCGTGGTGCCGCGATGGCAGCAGCGGGCGTGGAGCAGGCCGGCGCGGGCGTGCTTGTCGCGAAACAGCACCAGGTCCTCGCCGAGCACGCGCACTTTTCTGGGGATATCGGTGGCGTCGGATACGAGGCCGACGGGGTGCCAGTAGCGCCGTAACAGTTCGCCCATCGGCGTGCCGCGGCCGACCGAGGTCAGCTCGGTCCGCGTGGTGGACGGCTTCATGGCGTAACCAGTCCCGAGATCGCGATCCCGCTGCGTGATGGTCATCCCGTTTCCTCCCGCCACGGCATTGGCGCCGCGGTCGTTGAACTATTCCAGGGAGTGAAAGCGTAATAGATGACAATGTCAACGATTTTTCGATTGGCTTATCCGATGACCCTATTCGATGGTCTTATCCGCGCGGGCCATGTGCGATGGTCTTGCTACACGGTCTTGGCACCAGGCCGCTTTGTTGGCAGAGGTTTGCAATGAGCCGGAAGCTGGGAAAGCAAACCGCGTCATTACCTGCGGCCGATGACGCCGCGGAGCTGGCGCCGATTACCGCGATGATGTCATCGCGGCTGATGGTGCTGGCGAACCTGCTCAAGCGCGGTGCGATCCTCCGTTACAAGCGGCTGACAGGGCTGTCCTCGGTGGAATTCGGCCTGGTGGCTTCGCTGGGCCGCCGGCCGCCGATGAGTGTTATCCGGCTCGCCGAAGCGGTCGGCATGGACAAGGGGCAGATCAGCCGGGCGCTGGCGGAACTGGTCGCGCGCAAGCTGGTCGCCAAGGAGGTCAATCCGCAGGACAACCGCGAGACGCTGGTTTGCCTGACCAAGGCGGGGCTGGCGGCCCATGACGCGATTGTGGCCGGCTCGCAGGAGCGCAACCGGCGCCTCCTGGAACAGCTCGGCAAGGACGAGCTGGCGGTGCTGCTCGACCAGATCGATCGGCTCACGGATACGGCCGCCCAGATGCTCGCCGATGAGAAGGATTTGAACTGAAAATGCGGGCACCATGCCGCCCGCCTTGCGTTGGTCGGGAGAGGCAGGAACGCAACACTTTTTGGTGTTCTGCCAACGCATCGGGGGCGGGCTTGGGCGTCAGGGCGGCTTGTCTTGCGCCCTCTGTTGCGCTGCGCTAAGGCAAGAATAATTCCAATCAACGAATCTGCGGCCCTCGAAACCGCAGGAAAAGGCACCGCCGATGACCGGCATCCTGCAAGATTACCTTCCACTTGTCGTGTTTATCGGAGTGGCGAGCCTGATCGGTCTGGCACTCCTGATCGCCCCGTTCCTGGTCGCGTTCCAGCAGCCGGATCCGGAAAAGCTCTCCGCCTATGAATGCGGATTCAACGCATTCGACGACGCCCGCATGAAGTTCGACGTGCGCTTCTACCTGGTCGCGATCCTCTTCATCATCTTCGACCTCGAAGTGGCGTTCCTGTTCCCGTGGGCGGTCGCGTTCGGCAAGCTGGGAGCCACCGGCTTCTGGTCGATGATGGTGTTTCTCGCCGTCCTCACGGTCGGCTTTGCTTATGAGTGGAAGAAAGGCGCGCTCGAATGGGATTGAGCCCGACAGCAACCCGCGGCTCTTCGCCTGATATTGCGCAGGCGCCGAAGGGCATTCTCGATCCCTCGACCGGCAAGCCGGTCGGGGCCAACGATCCGTTCTTCCTCGAGGTCAACCACGAGCTTTCGGACAAGGGCTTCTTCGTCGCCGCCGCCGACGACCTGATCACCTGGGCGCGCACCGGCTCGTTGATGTGGATGACGTTCGGCCTCGCGTGCTGCGCGGTCGAGATGATGCAGGTGTCGATGCCGCGCTACGACGTCGAGCGGTTCGGCTTTGCCCCGCGCGCTTCGCCGCGGCAGTCCGACGTCATGATCGTCGCAGGCACGCTGACCAACAAGATGGCGCCGGCGCTGCGTAAGGTCTACGACCAGATGCCCGAGCCGCGCTACGTGATCTCGATGGGATCATGCGCCAACGGCGGCGGCTACTATCACTATTCCTACTCGGTCGTGCGCGGCTGCGACCGCATCGTGCCGATCGACATTTACGTGCCCGGCTGCCCGCCGACGGCGGAAGCGCTGCTCTACGGCGTGCTGCTGCTGCAGAAGAAGATCCGGCGCATCGGGACCATCGAACGCTAAGGTTTTAGGTAATGGACGACGGCAAGCTCGAGGCCCTTGGGCAGACGATTGTTAGCGCGCTTGGCGGCGCGGCCAGCGCCCATGCGGTCGCGTTCAACCAGCTCACCATTACGGTTGATGCGACCAGGATCGTCGAGGTCGCAAAATACCTGCGCGATGATCCGGCGCTGCGCTTCGTCAACATCACCGACGTGACCGCGGTGGATTACCCCGGCCGCGAGAAGCGTTTCGATGTCGTCTATCACCTGCTGTCGCCGACGCTGAACGAGCGCATCCGCGTTCGCGCCGAGGCCGACGAGAACACGCAGGTGCCCTCGATCATCGACGTGTTTCCCGGCGCCGACTGGTTCGAGCGAGAAGCCTACGATCTCTATGGCGTGATCTTCACCGGCCATCCCGACATGCGGCGGCTCCTGACCGATTACGGCTTCGACGGTCATCCACTGCGCAAGGATTTCCCGCTGACCGGCTTCGTCGAGGTCCGCTACGACGACCAGGAGAAGCGGGTGCTCTACGAACCCGTCCGTCTCAACCAGGAATTCCGCAAATTCGATTTCCTCTCGCCATGGGAAGGCGCCGATTATCCGCTGCCGGGCGATGAGAAGGCGGAGCCGAAGGCCTGACCATGAACGAACAGAATCTTCGCAATTTCACCATCAACTTCGGGCCGCAGCATCCTGCGGCGCACGGCGTGTTGCGTCTCGTCCTTGAATTGGACGGCGAAGTCGTCGAGCGCGTCGATCCACATATCGGCCTGCTTCATCGCGGCACGGAAAAGCTGATCGAGCAGAAGACCTATTTGCAGGCGATCCCCTATTTCGACCGGCTCGACTACGTCGCGCCGATGAATCAGGAGCATGCCTTCTGTCTCGCGGCGGAAAAGCTGCTCGGCATCGCGGTGCCGCGCCGCGGGCAACTGATCCGCGTGCTGTACTGCGAAATCGGCCGCATCCTGTCGCATCTGCTCAACGTCACCACGCAGGCGATGGACGTCGGCGCGCTGACCCCGCCGCTGTGGGGCTTTGAAGAGCGCGAAAAGCTGATGGTGTTTTACGAGCGCGCCTCCGGCTCGCGCATGCACGCGGCCTATTTCCGCGTCGGCGGCGTGCATCAGGACCTGCCGCCGAAGCTGATCGACGACATCGAGGCCTGGTGCGACCCGTTCCTGCAGGTGGTCGCCGATCTCGAAACGCTCCTGACCGGCAACCGCATCTTCAAGCAGCGCAACGTCGATATCGGCGTGGTGTCGCTGAAGGAGGCCTGGGAGTGGGGTTTCTCCGGCGTGATGGTGCGCGGCTCGGGCGCGGCGTGGGACCTGCGCAAGGCGCAGCCCTATGAGTGCTACGACGAGATGGATTTCGACATCCCGATCGGCAAGAACGGCGACTGCTATGACCGCTATCTGATCCGCATGGAAGAGATGCGTCAGTCCGTGCGCATCATGAAGCAGTGCATCGCGAAGCTGCGCGCGCCGGACGGTCAGGGGCCGGTCGTCGTCGAGGACAACAAGATCGCGCCGCCCCGCCGCGGCGAGATGAAGCGTTCGATGGAAGCGCTCATCCACCACTTCAAGCTCTACACTGAGGGCATGCGCGTGCCGGCCGGCGAGGTCTATGCCGCGGTCGAGGCGCCGAAGGGCGAGTTCGGCGTCTATCTGGTCTCCGACGGCACCAACAAGCCCTACAAGTGCAAGATCCGCGCGCCGGGTTTTGCCCATCTGCAGGCGATGCATCACATCTGCAAGGGACATCTGCTCGCCGACGTCTCGGCGATCCTCGGCTCGCTCGACATCGTGTTCGGAGAGGTCGATCGGTGATGGCGCAGGCGCCCATCCAGTTTGACCGGGCTTCGGGCGTACTCGAGGGTGCGAACGCATGGGAGCGTTTGGCCGCGCTTGCGCTGGTGCTGGGGTCGAAGGTGGCGTCGAATTTCTCGCACCGCGGCTACAACATGTGCGCCAACCTGTTGCGCACGACACTGCCGGAGCGCGGCATCCAGATCAAACTCAATCCCGACGCCACCTTCGAGTTTCCCTATGGCGACGGCTACTGGAGCAAGCTGCTCAACCGCACCTACAGTTACGAGAACGAACTCGAACTGCTGTTTCAGGATTCCGCCGACGTCGACTACACGCTGCTCGATTGCGGCGCCAATTACGGCTACTGGTCGGTCTTGGTGTCGAGCAAGCCGTTCGGGTCGCACAAGGCGATTGCGATCGAGCCGTCGGGGCAGAATTTTCCGAAGCTTGCCAACAACGCCAAAATCAATGGCAACCGTTTCGAAGTCATGAAATGCGCGATCGGCGCTGCGCGCGGGACCGCGCGTCTATCAGGCACCAAGCACGAGGCCTTCAGCATCGCCGGCGACCAGTCGGCAGGCGAGGAGGTGCCCGTCATCGCGCTCGACAATCTGCTCGATGACGGCAAGGTCGCCCCCGGCGGCAAATACCTGATCAAGCTCGACGTCGAGGGCGTCGAGATCGAAGCCATGAAGGGCGGCGCGCGGCTGATGCAGGCCGACAGCGTGCTCTTGTGCGAAGAGCACGGCAACGACCCCAAGCATACCGTCTCGCGCTACATCCTCGATCAATCGCTGAAGCTGATCGTCTACGATCCGCGCAGCCATCGCCTTGAAACCGTGACCGACCTTTCGATTCTAGATCGGATCAAGGTTTCAACCCATGTCGGCTACAACGTGTTCGGCACCGCAAGTGCATTCTGGCTCGCCCGGATCGATGCGCTCAATGCGAAAGCCGCGCGCCGCGTGCAATGAGAGACTGAACGATGTCCGTCCGCCGCCTCGCACCGAAGGAATTGCAGCCCGCAAGCTTTGCGTTCACGGACGAGAATCTCGCCTGGGCCAAGGCGCAGATCACCAAGTATCCGCCGGGCCGTCAGGCGTCGGCCGTGATCGCGATCCTGTGGCGCGCGCAGGAGCAGAATGAGGGCTGGGTTTCGGAGGCCGCGATCCGTGTGGTCGCTGACATGCTCGATATGCCCTACATCCGCGTGCTGGAAGTGGCGACCTTCTACACCATGTTCCAGCTCCAGCCGGTCGGCAAGAAGGCCCATGTGCAGGTCTGCGGCGCCACGCCGTGCCGGCTGCGCGGCGCCGAAGACATCATCAAGGTGTGCCAGAGCCGCATCCATCACGATCCCTTCCATCTGTCGAAGGACGGCAATTTCAGCTGGGAAGAGGTCGAGTGCCTCGGCGCCTGCGTGAATGCGCCGATGGTGCAGATCTGGAAGGACACCTACGAAGATCTGACCAAGGAAACCTTCGGCAAGGTGCTGGACGGCTTCGCGTCGGGCAATCCGCCGAAGCCGGGACCGCAGATCGACCGTCAGTTTTCGGCGCCGGCAGGCGGGCCGACGACGCTGAAGGAGTCCACATGATGCGTAACGGCACTTTGCCCGTAAGCGGGCCGGGAAGGGGCAGCGCGATGAAGAACTGGCGCTATATCGGCATGCACGCCGTCGCGGCGGCGGCATTCATCTTTCTGCTGCAGCGTTACGGGCTGAACAACACGCTCGAATCCAGCCTGTTGTGGGCGCTGACCTTCGGCGGATGCGCCGCAGGGTTGGCCTACGCGCAGTCCAAACGTTGATCCCCTAGGAAGCTTCAAGTCATGCTCGACGACAAGGATCGCATCTTCAAGAACCTCTACGGCCTCCACGATTGGGGGCTGGAGGGCGCGCGCCGCCGCGGCGCGTGGGACGGCACCAAGGCGATCATCGACAAGGGCCGCGACTGGATCATCAACGAGATGAAGGCCTCCGGCCTGCGCGGGCGCGGCGGCGCGGGTTTCCCAACCGGGCTGAAATGGTCGTTCATGCCCAAGGAATCCACCGATGGGCGGCCGAGTTATCTGGTCGTCAACGCCGACGAGTCCGAGCCCGGCACCTGCAAGGACCGCGAGATCATGCGGCACGATCCGCATCTGCTCGTGGAAGGTTGCCTCTTGGCAAGCTTCGCGATGAACGCGCATGCCTGCTACATCTATGTGCGCGGCGAATTCATCCGCGAGCGCGAGCGCCTGCAGGCCGCGATCGACCAGGCCTATGATGCGAAGCTGGTCGGCAAGGATAACCTTAATGGCTGGCCGTTCGACATCTATGTCGCGCACGGCGCCGGCGCCTATATCTGCGGCGAAGAAACCGCGCTGCTGGAAAGCCTCGAAGGCAAGAAGGGCCAGCCGCGGCTGAAGCCGCCATTCCCGGCCAATGTCGGCCTCTATGGCTGCCCGACCACCGTCAACAACGTCGAATCCATCGCGGTCGCCCCCGACATCCTGCGCCGCGGCGCGGCGTGGTTCGCCGCGATCGGCCGGCCCAACAATGTCGGCACCAAACTGTTCTGCGTCTCCGGTCATGTCGAGCGGCCCTGCAACGTCGAAGAGGCGATGGGAATTCCGTTCCGCGAACTGATCGAGCGTCACTGCGGCGGCATTCGCGGCGGCTGGGGCAATCTGAAAGCCGTGATCCCCGGCGGCTCGTCGGTGCGCATGGTGCCGGCCGAGCAGATCATCGACACGCCGATGGATTTTGACAGCCTCAGCAAGCTGCGCTCCGGCCTCGGCACCGCCGCTGTCATCGTGATGGATAAATCGACCGATTTGATCCGGGCGATCGCGCGCATCTCCTATTTCTACAAGCATGAGAGCTGCGGCCAGTGCACGCCGTGCCGTGAGGGCACAGGCTGGATGTGGCGCGTGCTGTCGCGCATGGCCGAGGGCCGCGCCCACAAGCGCGAAATCGACATGCTGCTGGAGGTGACGAAGCAGGTCGAGGGACACACGATCTGCGCCCTCGGCGACGCCGCGGCGTGGCCGATCCAGGGCCTGATTGCGCATTTCCGGCATGAGATCGAGGAGCGGATCGCCCAGTACTCGCACAAGGCCGACATCGACGATATCGGTGTGCGCGATCCCGTGAACATGGTTGCAGCTGAGTGATCGCGATGTCGCAACCGAGCTTCTGGTGGCAGAGATACGGGACGCTTGCGCAGATGGCGCAGGCGACCGTGGCGCTGCTCGGCTTTGTTGCGATCCTGTTCCAGATCAACGAAATCCGCACCGGTAATCGCGCGTCCAGCGCGCGGCAAGCGTTCCTGGGCTACACCGATCTGGCGTTCAAGAATCCGAAATTCGCGCAGCCGGACTATGAGAAGATCAAGGCTAGCGGCCGCGACGAGCAGGTGCAGTATGAGAGCTTCGTCACCTACTTCCTTTACGCCTGCGAGGAAGCGATCGGTGCGTTCGCGGGAAAGCGCGAGTGGCTGGCCTCCTGCGATTACGACATGAAGCCGCATCTGCCGTTCCTGTGCGAGAAGAACGCGGCGCAGCCGGCCTATCTCGCCACCTATGGCGCCGAGACCCAGCAATGGATCAAGACGTCGCTGAAGACCGCCAGCGTTACACCGCCAGACTGCAAGCTGGGAAAGACCTGAGACCGCAATGACCAAACTCATCATCGACGGCAAAGAGATCGATGTACCCGCAGAATTCACGCTGCTGCAGGCGTGCGAGGCCGCGGGCGCCGAAATTCCGCGCTTCTGCTACCACGAGCGGCTGTCGATCGCCGGCAATTGCCGGATGTGCCTCGTCGAGGTGAAGGGCGGCCCGAAGCCGGTCGCAAGCTGCGCCTGGGGCGTGCGCGACTGCCGACCGGGTCCGAAGGGCGAGCCGCCGGAAATCTCGACGCGTTCGCCGATGGTGAAGAAGGCACGCGAAGGCGTGATGGAATTTCTGCTGATCAACCACCCGCTGGATTGCCCGATCTGCGACCAGGGTGGCGAGTGCGATCTGCAGGACCAGGCGATGGGCTATGGCGTCGACACCTCGCGCTTCGCCGAGAACAAGCGCGCGGTCGAGGACAAGTATCTTGGCGCGCTGGTCAAGACCTCGATGAACCGCTGCATCCAGTGCACGCGCTGCGTCCGCTTCTCCGCGGAAGTCGCCGGCGCCCCGGAAATGGGCGCGACCGGCCGCGGCGAGGACATGGAGATCACGACCTATCTGGAGCAGGCGCTGACATCCGAGCTGCAGGGCAATCTCGTCGATATCTGCCCGGTGGGCGCGCTGACCTCGAAGCCTTATGCCTTTGCCGCGCGTCCGTGGGAGCTTGGCAAGACGCAGTCGGTCGACGTCATGGATGGCGTGGGCTCTGCGATCCGTGTCGACACCCGCGGCCGCGAAGTGATGCGCATCCTGCCGCGCATCAACGAGGCCGTGAACGAGGAATGGATTTCCGACAAGACCCGCCACGTCGTCGACGGCCTGCGCACGCAGCGGCTCGACCGGCCCTATATCCGCGACAACGGCAAGCTCCGCCCCGCGTCGTGGCAGGAGGCCTTCGCGGCTGTTGCGGCCAAGGTGAAGATGAGCGACGGCAAGCGCATCGGCGCCATTGCCGGCGATCTCGCCGCGGTCGAAGAGATGTTCGCGTTCAAGGATCTGCTGGGACAATATGGTTCGACCAACCTGGCGGTGCAGGGCGGCGACGCCTTCGACCCGAAGCTCGGCCGCGCGACATACATCTTCAACCCGACCATTGCCGGGATCGAGCAGGCCGATGCGCTCTTGATCATCGGCGCCAATCCGCGCAAGGAAGCCGCCGTGCTCAACGCGCGCATCCGCAAGCGCTGGCGCACCGGCCAGCTCAAGGTCGCGCTGGTCGGCGCCAAGGCCGATCTCACCTATGATTACGACTATCTCGGCGCGGGCACCGATACGCTCAACGACCTCGCCAGCGGCAAGCATTCTTTCATCGAGGTGCTGAAGGGCGCCAAGCACCCGATCGTGCTGGTCGGCGCCGGCTCGCTGTCGCGGCATGACGGCGCCGAAGCGCTGGCGCTGGCAGCCAAGGTCGCGACGGGCGTCGGCGCGCTCAAGGACGGCTGGAACGGCTTTGCCGTGCTGCAGGACACCGCCTCGCGCGCGGGCGCGCTCGACATCGGCTTTTCGGCTGGCAAGGCCGGGCTGACCCTGGCGCAGATGACGACCTTCGGCACGCTCGACGTGCTGTTCCTGCTCGGCGCCGACGAGGTGAAGGTGCCGGACGGCACGTTCGTGGTGTATATTGGCACCCATGGGGATCGCGGCGCCCATCGCGCCGATGTCATCCTGCCGGGCGCGGCCTATACCGAGAAATCCGGCCTCTTCGTCAACACCGAGGGCAGGGCGCAGATCGCCGCCCGCGCGGCATTCCCGCCCGGGGAAGCACGCGAGGACTGGGCGATTGCGCGGGCGCTGTCGGATGTGATCGGCAAGAAGCTGCCCTATGACTCGCTCGGGGCATTGCGCCAGGCGCTGTTCAAGGCCGTGCCGCACCTGATGCGGATCGACCAGATCGAGCCCGGCAAGGCCGAGCAGGTCAAGGCGCTGGCGGGCAAGAGCGGCAAGGTCGACAAGAGCCCGCTGAAATCGTCCGTCGAGGATTTCTACCTGACCAACCCGATCGCACGGGCCTCGGCGGTGATGGCGGAATGTTCCCGGCTGGCGGCCGGGCGAATGCTGACGGCAGCGGAGTGAGCGTGATCTGATGGCTGATTTGTTCGCAAGCCCGTTCTGGACCGGTTTTCTCTGGCCGCTGATCGTGATGGTCGCGCAGAGCGTCCTGCTGCTCGTCGTGCTCCTGATCGCGATCGCCTACATCCTGCTCGCCGACCGCAAGATCTGGGCGGCGGTGCAGATCCGTCGCGGCCCCAACGTGGTCGGCCCCTGGGGCCTGCTGCAATCCTTCGCCGATCTTTTGAAGTTCGTCCTGAAGGAACCGGTCATTCCCTCCGGCTCCAACAAGGGCGTGTTCCTGCTGGCGCCGCTGGTGTCCTGCGTGCTGGCGCTGGCCGCCTGGGCCGTGATCCCGATGGATCTCGGCTGGGTGATCTCGGACATCAATGTTGGCGTGCTCTACATCTTCGCGATCTCGTCGCTGTCGATCTACGGCATCATCATGGCCGGCTGGTCGTCGAACTCGAAATACCCGTTCCTGGCTGCGCTTCGCTCGGCCGCGCAGATGGTGTCCTACGAAGTCTCGATAGGCTTTGTCATCATCACGGTGCTGCTGTGCGCCGGCTCGCTCAATCTCTCGGCCGTGGTGGAAGCGCAGAATACCCGCGGCTTCGCCAGCCTGATCGGCCTGCCGCAGCTTACTATCCTGAACTGGTATGTGTGGCCGCTGTTCCCGATGTTCGTGGTGTTCTACGTCTCGGCGCTGGCCGAGACCAACCGCCCGCCGTTCGACCTGGTGGAAGCGGAATCCGAGCTGGTCGCGGGTTTCATGACCGAATACGGCTCGACACCGTATCTGCTGTTCATGCTCGGCGAATATGTCGCGATCACCACGATGTGCGCGCTGGCGACGATCATGTTCCTCGGCGGCTGGCTGCCGCCGGTGGCGCTGCCGCCGTTCACCTGGATACCGGGGGTGGTCTGGTTCGCGCTAAAGCTGTTCTTCATGTTCTTCATGTTCGCGATGGCAAAGGCGATCGTGCCGCGCTACCGCTACGATCAACTGATGCGGCTCGGCTGGAAGGTGTTCTTGCCGCTGTCGCTGGCGGCGGTGGTGATCGTCGCCGGTGTGCTGCAATTCGCCGGCATCGCGCCGAAGTGAGGCCATCATGAGTGTCAACGTCAACGCAACGGCCCGCGGGCTTCTCTTGAGCGAATTCGTATCGGCGTTCTTTCTCGCCATGCGCTATTTCTTCAAGCCGAAGCCGACGCTGAACTATCCATTCGAGAAGGGACCGATCTCGCCGCGTTTCCGTGGCGAGCACGCGCTGCGCCGCTATCCGAACGGCGAGGAGCGCTGCATCGCCTGCAAGCTGTGCGAGGCGATCTGCCCGGCGCAGGCGATCACGATCGAGGCCGGCCCGCGCCGCAACGACGGCACCCGCCGCACGGTGCGCTACGACATCGACATGGTGAAATGCATCTATTGCGGGCTGTGCCAGGAAGCCTGCCCGGTGGACGCCATCGTCGAAGGGCCGAATTTCGAATTCGCGACCGAGACCCGCGAGGAACTCTACTATGACAAGGCCAAGCTGCTCGCCAATGGCGATCGCTGGGAACGCGAGATTGCGAAAGCAATCGAGCTCGACGCGCCGTACCGGTGAGGTGAGGGCATGATCCAGATTTCAACGTCATTCCGGGATGGTCCGAAGGACCAGATCCGGAATCTCGCGATTCCGGGTTCACGCTTCGCGTGCCCCGGAATGACGAGAGGGCCATTCGCATGATCCTTCCCGCGCTCTTCTTCTATCTCTTTGCCGGCGTCTGCGTGGCCTCGGCGGTCATGGTGATTGTGTCGCGCAATCCCGTGCACTCCGTGCTGTATCTGATCCTGGCCTTCGTCAACGCCTCGGGCTTGTTCGTGCTGATGGGCGCCGAATTCCTCGGCATGATGCTGATCGTGGTCTATGTCGGCGCGGTCGCCGTGCTGTTCCTGTTCGTGATCATGATGCTCGACGTCGATTTCACCGAGCTGCGCGAGGGCTTTATCGAGTATCTGCCGATCGGTCTGGTGATTGGCGGCATTTTCCTCGCCGAACTACTGCTGGTCGCGGGCGGATGGGTCATGAAGCCCGAGACCGCCAAGCAGATCTCGGCGGCGATCCCGATGAATGTCAGCAACACCGAGGCGCTCGGGCTGGTGCTCTATACGAAGTACATCCATTACTTCCAGATCGCCGGCATGGTGCTGCTGGTCGCCATGATCGGAGCGATCGTGCTGACGCTGCGCCACAAGGCCAAGGTCAAGCGGCAGGACATCAACGTGCAGAACGCGCGCACGCCGGAGCTGGCGATGGCCGTGCGCAAGGTGGCGTCCGGGCAGGGGCTGCAGGATTCGGATGCGGCGGAGTGGGTGAAATGACGATCGGTCTGGGGCACTATCTCGCGGTCGCCGCCATCCTGTTCACGATCGGGATCCTCGGCATCTTCCTGAACCGCAAGAACATCATCGTCATCCTGATGTCGATCGAGCTGATCCTGCTCGCCGTCAACATCAACCTGGTGGCGTTCTCGACCTTCCTCGGCGACATCGTCGGGCAGGTGTTCGCGCTCTTGGTGCTGACGGTCGCGGCCGCGGAGGCCGCGATCGGTCTTGCGGTGCTGGTGGTGTATTTCCGCAACCGCGGTTCGATCGCGGTTGAAGACGTTAATCTGATGAAGGGCTGAAGCGGCTATGGTTCAGGCAATCGTCTTTCTGCCGCTGCTGGGCGCTATTCTGGCCGGCCTGATCGCGCTGTTCGGCGCGCATGCGCGCAATCCGAGCGGCGATGAGGTCGAGCATCACGACCACGGGCATGGCGATCAAGGTCATGGCGACCACGCGCATGCGTCGGCTGCCCATGGCGACCACGGCCACGACGATCACCATGTCTCGGAGCCGCCGGCGCAGGGTTCGCGCGCGGCCGAGTTGATCACCACCGGCCTGCTGATGATTTCGGCGCTGCTGTCCTGGATCGTGCTGGTCGATGTCGGCTTCCAGCACCACGACGCCCGGATTGCGCTGTTCCCCTGGATCAATTCCGGCGATCTGCAGGTTTCCTGGGCGCTGCGCGTCGATACGCTGACCGCCGTGATGCTGGTGGTGGTCAACACCGTCTCCTCGCTCGTGCACCTCTATTCCATCGGCTACATGGACGAGGACCCGTACCGGCCGCGCTTCTTCGGCTACCTCAGCCTGTTCACCTTCGCGATGCTGATGCTGGTGACGGCGGACAATCTGGTCCAGCTTTTCTTCGGCTGGGAAGGCGTCGGTCTCGCCAGCTATCTCCTGATCGGCTTCTGGTATCAGAAGCCATCGGCGAACGCGGCGGCGATCAAGGCGTTCATCGTCAACCGCGTCGGCGATTTCGGCTTTGCGCTCGGCATCTTCGCCGTATTCATGCTGCTCAAGACCACCGACTTCGAGACCATCTTTGCCGGCGCGCAGGGGCTGACCGGCAAGACCATCAACTTCTTCGGCTGGAACGCCGATGCACTGACCCTGATCTGCCTGCTGCTGTTCATGGGCGCGATGGGCAAATCGGCGCAGTTCCTGCTGCACACCTGGTTGCCGGACGCGATGGAAGGCCCGACGCCGGTCTCCGCGCTGATCCACGCTGCGACCATGGTCACCGCCGGCGTGTTCATGGTGGCGCGGCTGTCGCCGCTGTTCGAACTGGCGCCCAACGCGCAGGCCGTCGTGATGTTCTTCGGCGCCACCACCGCGTTCTTTGCCGCGACCGTCGGCCTCGTCCAGAACGACATCAAGCGCATCGTCGCCTATTCGACCTGTTCGCAGCTCGGCTACATGTTCGTGGCGATGGGAGCAGGGGCCTATTCGGTCGGCATATTCCATCTGTTCACGCATGCCTTCTTCAAGGCGCTGCTGTTCCTGGGGTCCGGCTCGGTGATCTACGCGATGCATCACGAGCAGGACATCCGCAACATGGGCGGGCTGTGGCGCAAGATCCCTTACACCTATGCCGTGATGGTGATCGGCACGCTTGCGCTGACCGGATTCCCGCTGACTGCGGGCTATTTCTCCAAGGACGCGATCATCGAGTCGGCCTATGTCGCGCACAATCCGTTCGCGTATTACGGCTTCGCGATGACGGTAATCGCGGCCGGCCTGACCTCGTTCTATTCGTGGCGCTTGATCTTCAAGACGTTCCACGGCGAACCGCATGACCAGCATCATTATGAGGCCGCCCACGAGGCGCCGCTGTGGATACTGATTCCGATCGGCATCCTCGCCGCCGGATCGATCCTGGCCGGCTACCCGTTCAAGGAAGTGTTCGCAGGTCACGGCGTGGAAGAGTTCTTCCGCGAGTCGCTGAAGATGCACCCGCACATCATCGACGAGATGCACCACATTCCGAAGACCATCGCCTGGCTGCCGACGGTCATGATGGCGATCGGCCTTTACATCTCTTACGTCTTTTACATCCGCCGGCCGTACATTCCGGTCCAGCTCGCCCGCGAGCACCCGATGCTGTACCAGTTCCTGCTCAACAAATGGTACTTCGACGAGCTGTACGACCTCATCTTCGTCCGCCCGACGAAGTGGCTCGGCCGCTTCCTGTGGAAGAAGGGCGACGGCTTCGTCATCGACGGCTTCGGCCCGGATGGCGTCTCGGCGCGCGTGCTCGATGTCACCCGCAATGTGGTGAAGATCCAGACGGGCTACCTCTATCACTATGCCTTCGCGATGCTGATCGGTGTCGCCGGGCTGATCACCTGGTTCATGTTCGGCTTGGGAGGCCAGTAATGACAACCTGGCCTATCCTTTCGGTCGTCACCTTCCTGCCGGTCATCGGCGCGGTGGCGATCTACCTCACCCGCGGCGATGATGAA
This sequence comes from Bradyrhizobium paxllaeri, assembly GCF_001693515.2. NCBI lineage: Bacteria > Pseudomonadati > Pseudomonadota > Alphaproteobacteria > Hyphomicrobiales > Nitrobacteraceae > Bradyrhizobium > Bradyrhizobium paxllaeri. The sequence continues at coordinate 4,668,943 of NZ_CP042968.1, read as the reverse complement.
GCGGCGCGGCGCAATGCGCGCTGGATCGCGCTGTGGACCACGTTGGTCACCTTCGCAGTGTCGCTGATCCTGGTCTGGCGCTTCGATGCCGCCAGTGCAGATTTCCAGTTCGTCGAAAAGGCGAACTGGCTTGCCAGCGGCATCACCTATCACATGGGCGTCGACGGCATCTCGCTGCCGTTCGTGATCCTGACCACGGCGCTGATGCCGTTCTGCATCATCGCGAGCTGGAAGTCCGTCACCAGCCGCGTGCGCGAATACATGATGGCGTTCCTGTTCCTGGAAACGCTGATGGTCGGCACCTTCTCGGCGCTCGATCTCGTGCTGTTCTATCTGTTCTTTGAAGGCGGCCTGATCCCGATGTTCCTGATCATCGGCGTCTGGGGCGGCCCGCGCCGGGTCTATGCGTCGTTCAAGTTCTTCCTCTACACGCTGCTCGGCTCGGTCCTGATGCTGCTCGCGATCATGGCGCTGTACTGGAATGCCGGCACGACCGATATCCCGACGCTGATGCAAACCGCGGTGCCGCGGTCCTTGCAGACCTGGGCGTGGCTGGCGTTCTTTGCCTCCTTTGCGGTGAAGATGCCGATGTGGCCGGTGCATACCTGGCTCCCCGATGCGCACGTCGAGGCGCCGACCGCGGGCTCGGTGATCCTGGCCGCGATCCTGCTGAAGATGGGCGGCTACGGTTTCCTGCGCTTCTCGCTGCCGATGTTCCCGCTGGCGTCGCATGACTTCGCGCCGCTGATCTTCTCGCTGTCGGTGATTGCCATCGTCTACACCTCGCTGGTGGCCTTGATGCAGGAAGACATCAAGAAGCTGATCGCCTATTCATCGGTGGCCCATATGGGCTTCGTCACCATGGGTATCTTCGCGGCGACCACCCAGGGCGTTGCTGGCGGCGTGTTCCAGATGGTGTCGCACGGCATCGTCTCCGGCGCGCTCTTCCTCTGCGTCGGCATCGTCTACGACCGCATGCATACCCGCGAGATCGCCGCCTATGGCGGCCTCGTCAACCGGATGCCGCTCTATGCGATGGTGTTCATGGTCTTCACCATGGCCAATGTCGGTCTGCCCGGCACTTCCGGCTTCGTCGGCGAATTCATGACGCTGCTCGGCACCTTCAAGGTCTCGATCCCGACCGCGACCTTTGCCACCCTCGGCGTCATCCTGTCGGCTGCTTACGCGCTGTGGCTCTATCGCAAGGTGGTGTTCGGCGCGCTGACCAAGCCGTCGCTCGCCAGCATCAAGGATCTGACGCCCCGCGAATGCCTGACGCTGCTTCCGCTGGTGTTCCTCACCATCCTGTTCGGTGTCTATCCGAAGCCGGTGCTCGACATGTCGGCGGCCTCGGTTCAGCAACTCGTCAACAATTACAATGCCGCCGTGACTGCCGTGAAGGCAGCCGCGCTGGTCCAGTAACGTAGCGTTTTCAAGCGAAGTGGGAACCGGTTTGCGTGAAGAAAACGCGTCAAGGAAATAGAGTGCCATGAGCTTTTCCAGTGCAGGTTATCAGTTGCTGCCGGTGTTGCCGGAGCTGGTGCTCGCGGTCGGCGCCATGGCGCTGCTGATGCTCGGCGCCTATCGGGGCGAGGGAACGACCCGGCTCGTTACCACGCTCGCGGTGGTGCTGCTGGTCGTCACCGGCGCGCTGGTACTGATGCTGCCGGCCGGCAAGCTCACGACCTTCGGCGGCAGCTTCGTCGTCGACGACTTCGCCCGCTTCCTGAAGGTCCTTGCCATCATCGGCTCGGCGGCGACGCTGATCCTGTCGACGGAGTTCCTGTCCGACCCGTCGCGGCGCATCTTCGAATATTCGATCCTGGTCCTGCTCTCCACGCTCGGCATGATGGTGCTGATCTCGGCCGCCGACCTGATCATGCTCTATCTCGGGCTCGAGTTGATGTCGCTCGCGCTCTACGTGGTCGCCGCCTCGAACCGCGACAACGCCAAGTCCACCGAGGCCGGCCTGAAGTATTTCGTGCTCGGCGCGCTGTCCTCCGGCATGCTGCTCTACGGCGCTTCGCTGATTTACGGCTTCACTGGCACGGTCGATTTTGCCGGCATTGCGGCCGCCGTGAAGACCGGCAGCGTCGGCATCGTGTTTGGCCTCGTCTTCCTGCTGGCTGGCCTCTGCTTCAAGGTCTCCGCGGTGCCGTTCCACATGTGGACGCCCGACGTCTATGAAGGCGCGCCGACGCCGGTCACGGCGTTCTTTGCCTCGGCGCCGAAAGTGGCAGCCCTTGCGGTTTTCACCCGCGTGACGCTCACCGCGTTCCCCGGCATCGTTCCGCAATGGCAGCAGATCCTCGTCTTCGTCGCCATCGCTTCGATGGCGCTGGGCTCGTTCGCCGCGATCGGGCAGAAGAACATCAAGCGCCTGATGGCCTATTCGTCGATCGGCCATATGGGCTTTGCGCTGGTCGGGCTCGCGTCGGGCACGGTGGAGGGCGCGCAGGGCGTGCTGATCTACATCGCGATCTATGTCGCGATGACGCTGGGCTCCTTCGCCGTCATCCTGACCATGAAGCGGAACGGGCAGCCGGTCGAGCAGATCAGCGATTTCGCAGGCCTCTCGCGCACCAATCCGATGCTGGCGTTCTTCTTTGCGATGCTCTTGTTCTCGCTGGCCGGCATTCCGCCGCTCGCCGGCTTTTTCGCCAAATGGTACGTGTTCGTTGCCGCGATCAAGGCGGGGCTGTTCACGCTCGCCGTCATCGGCGTGCTGACCAGCGTGGTGGGCGCGTTCTACTATCTCACCATCGTCAAGCTGATGTATTTCGACGAGCCAGCCGGCCAGGTCGAGCCGATGCGCATCGAATTGCGCACGGTGCTGGCGGTCGCGGGCATCTTCAACATCTTCTTCTTCGTCTATCCGGGGCCGCTGGTCAGCGTCGCCACGGCGGCGGCGAAGTCGCTCTTTTAGGATGACCTTTACGCTCGGACCCCGAGCCATCTCGGCGGGCTACAGGCTCGCCGCTTTCGATCAGATCGGGTCGACCAACGCGGAGGCCTTGGCGCGCGCCCGCGACGGCGAGCAGGGGCCGACATGGTTCGTGACGACGGAACAGACCGCCGGCCGCGGTAGGCGCCAGCGCGCCTGGGTCGCGCCGCGCGGCAACCTCGCCAGCAGCATTCTGGAAGTCATGGACGTCTCGCCCGCGGTTGCGGCGACGCTCGGCTTTGCCGCCGGCCTTTCGCTGGAAAGCGCGCTGCAGAAACTGGCCGTCGAGGCCAATATGCGCCGGGCCGAGCCACTGAAATTCGCGTTGAAATGGCCGAATGACGTTCTGGCGGAGCGTCAGAAGCTTACCGGCATCTTGCTGGAAGCCGAAGCGGTGGCCGGAAACCGGCTCGCGGTGGTGGTTGGGATCGGCACCAATGTTGTCGCTGCGCCCGAGGGGACGCCGACGCCTGCGACTTCGCTCGCGGCCTTGGGGGTCCATGTCAGCGCCGAGGAACTGTTCAAGGCGCTGGCGGAGGCGTGGGTGGAGTTCCGCGGCATCTGGGACAATGGCCGCGGCTTTGGTGAGATCCGGAAAGCCTGGCTGGACCGCGCCTTCGGCGTCGGCGAGCCGGTCGCGATCCGGACCGGAACCGCGACGGTGGAAGGCACGTTCGATACGATCGATGAAACCGGCTGTCTGATCGTCCGCACGGCGGAGGGCAGGCGCATGCCGATCACGGCCGGCGAGGTCTATTTCGGCACCGCGGCATCGCTGGGAGCGACCTGATGGCGCGGCCGGATGAACTGACCTTTGCGCCGCTCGGCGGCGTCGGCGAGATCGGCATGAACCTGTCGATCTACGGGCTCGGCAACCGCCACCAGCGGTCCTGGCTCGCAGTCGATCTCGGCGTTTCCTTCGGCGACGAGGAGCACCTGCCGGGCATCGATCTGATCATGCCCGACATCAGCTTTCTGGAGAAAGAGCGCAACAACCTGATGGGCCTGGTGCTGACGCACGCCCATGAGGACCATTTCGGCGCCATCATCGATCTCTGGCCGAAACTGCAATGCAAGGTCTACGCGACCAAGTTCAGCGCCGCGCTCTTCGAGGCAAAATGCGCCGCCGAGCGCAATCCGCCGAAAATCCCGGTGACGGTGGTTCCCTCCGGCGGCCGGGTCAATCTCGGGCCGTTCACCGTCGAATTCATCCCGGTCGCGCATTCGATTCCGGAATCGCATGCGCTCGCGATCCACACCTCCGTCGGCACCGTGCTGCACACCGGCGACTGGAAGATCGATCCGACGCCGATCATCGGCCTTCCGACCGACGAGCGGCGGCTGCGTGAACTTGGCGATACCGGCGTGCTGGCGCTGGTCGGCGATTCCACCAACGCGGTGCGGGACGGGCGCTCGCCCTCGGAAACCGAGGTCGCTGCCACCATTGCCAAGCTGGTGAAGGGTGCCAAGGGCCGCGTCGCCGTCACCACCTTCGCCTCCAACGTCGCCCGCCTCAAGGCGGTTGCCGACGCCGCCAGGGCCGCCGATCGCGAGGTGGTCGTGGTCGGCCGCGCCATGGAGCGCGTGGTGCAGGTCGCCCGCGAGACGGGCTATCTCGAAGGCGTGCAGAATTTCCGCGGCGCCGATTATTACGGCCACTTTCCGCCGGACAAGGTGCTGGCGCTGTGCACCGGCAGCCAGGGCGAGCCGCGGGCGGCGCTGGCGCGCATCGCCAACAACGACCATCCGCAGGTGACGCTGAACAAGGGCGACAGCGTGATCTTTTCCTCGCGCACCATCCCCGGCAACGAGAAGGCGGTCGGAGCCATCATCAACGGGCTGGTGGCGCAGGGCATCGAGGTCATCACCGACCGCACCGATCTCGTCCACGTCTCCGGCCATCCGCGCCGCGACGAGCTGCGCGACATGATCACATGGGTGCGCCCGCAGATCCTGATCCCGGTCCATGGCGAGGCGCTGCATTTGGCGGAGCATGCCAAGCTGGCGCGCGCCGCCGCCGTGCCGAAGGTCCTGACCTGCCGCAATGGCGATCTGGTCAAGCTCGGTCCCGGCGATCCTGCCATTATCGACGAATTGCCGTCGGGCCGGCTCTACAAGGACGGCGCGATCCTGGAAGATTCCAAATCCCGCGCCGTGGTCGAGCGGCGGCGGATGGGGTTCGCCGGCTGCGCTTTCGTGGCGATCGCCATGACCGACAAGGGCGAACTCGTCGACGATCCCGAGGTTGATCTGGTCGGCGTCCCCGAGAAGAATGCGGCCGGCGAGATCATCGACGAGATCGTGTTCGATACGGTGGTATCGACCGTCGAAAGCCTGCCGCGGGCCCGGCGGCGCGATCCCGATGCGACCGCGGAATCGGTGCGCCGCGCGGTGCGGGCGGTGATCAACGAGCAATGGGGCAAGAAGCCGATTTGCCTCGTTCATGTTCTGGTGGTTTGAAGTAAAAAGCGCTCGGGCGGCTGGTCGCCGGGTAGAAGCATCAAAGCAGGGAGTGGAGTGTCATGCTGGGCCGGCTCAATCACGTGGCGATCGCGGTCAAGGATGCGGAAAAGGCCGCCAAGATCTATGGTGGCGCGTTCGGGGCTGAAATCTCCGGCGCGGTGCCGCTGCCGGAGCATGGCGTCATCACCGTGTTCGTGACGCTGCCCAACACCAAGATCGAGTTCATCCAGCCACTCGGCGACGCTTCGCCGATCGCCAAATTCGTCGAGCGCAACGCCGACGGCGGCATCCATCACATCTGCTACGAGGTATCAGACATCATCGCCTCGCGCGACAAGCTGATCGCAGAGGGCGCGCGCGTGCTCGGCGACGGCGTGCCGAAGATCGGCGCCCACGGCAAGCCGGTGCTGTTTTTCCACCCGAAGGATTTCTCCGGCGCGCTTGTCGAAATCGAACAGGCCTGAGCCCTCATGGCCTACAGCATCTCAACCGCGCTTGCGATCTACTTCGTGCTCTGGTGGGTCGTGCTGTTCGTGACGCTGCCGTTCGGTGTTCGCAGCCAGCATGAGGACGGCGAGGGTGCGCCCGGCACCGACCCCGGCGCGCCGGTCATGGCGCGGATGGGGTGGAAGCTGCTTTGGACCACGCTGATCTCGGGCGTGGTGTTCGGCATCGGGATGTGGGCCTATCATCAGGGTCTTCTGAACATTGAGCGGCTGTCGAAGCTGATGGGCCTGCCGTTCTGATTCCCAACCGAGAGTCCCGTTCCTATTCTTCGGAACGGGAAAAGCTCTAGTCGAATGCGACGCCGATCCGCTTGTCACTTCGCCAGGCAACGTGGCAGTGGCGAGGGGTCTGACTGCCGGAGATCTGCAACCAGAAAGTATCGGGAATGCCGAGCGGATTGGCGACCTCAATCGCGGCGCCCGTATCCGATATATTCCGGATGGTGCAGTCGATGACGCCGCCATTGAACTCGATCGATCCTGCCTTCAAGACCCGGTGCCGGGGCGCGGCGCGATGGTTGTCCATCACCTGAAGCGCTTCAGGCGCCTTGGGCTTTGCTTCCTTCGCCGCTTGTTGCTGCACCAGCTCTTCGGCGTGCCGCGCTGCGGCCTGGATGGTTTCCTCGGTCAGTGTGGGCCTGATTCTGGCCCAGGCGAGCCGGAAGCGGACCTGGCAGTCCTTGAAATTGATGGCGACCCCCCGGTCATTGGGGGTCGGGGGGAGCCCATAGGCCGTGCAGGCCCACCACCAGTGCGGGCCATCTGCCTGCTTCATGATCCGTCCGACCGGGAAGCCGCGCCAGACCACCTCAAAGTCGTCGTCCTGGCGGGCGCCGCCAATGACGGTGGGCCGCAATGCAATCGTTTCCAGATCGTCAGTCGTCATCGGATGTCCCTGATCCGATCTTGTGGGGCCGGATGATACCGTTAGTCACATCCCGGCGGTCGGGACAATAGCCGCCAGTCGACTTCAAAGAGTAAATTCCGGTTCTGACAAATGCGGCGGGATCGGCTAGTTATGCCGCCGGGTCGGTTCCGGCTGGGGGAAAGCGATGAATTTTCAGCGCATTTTATTATTGTTTGTGGTTCTGCTCGCCGCCGGCCTTGCCGGCTCGTTCTACATGAACTGGAAAACCCTGGGGCAGCTTCGAACCGTCAAGGCGTTCGTGGAAGGCTCGGTCTTTGCCGATGCAGTCGCGGCCTGCGAGCGGGCGCAAAGCACGACCCCGTTCAAATGGACCGACGGCAAGCAGACCGCCGTCATCGGCCTGACCTCCGTCAAGCTGAACAAGGACACGATCATCCCGAGCTACACGCTGGTCGCCGACAGCGTCTATTGCGACTATGACCCGATCAAGAAAAAGGCCGATATCGGATCGAACTTCCTGGAACGGGAAACATTTTAGGCGGGGGCGTGGCGCGCGGATTTGCAAGTGGCGTCGGAAGCATCGCGGATCATCGACCTGTACCAGCGCAAGGCGCGCGACTGGATCGAGAGCCGCGCACTCACCAAACTTATTGAAAAGCCCTGGCTCGACCGGTTCCGGGCGCTGTTGCCACCGGCGGGCGCGATCCTCGATCTCGGTTGCGGCTCCGCCCAGCCGATGGCCGCGTATCTGATCGGGCTTGGTCATCCCGTCACTGGCGTAGATTCCTCTCCGGCCATGATCGACGCCTGCCGCAAGCATTTTCCCAAGCAGGAATGGACGGTCGCCGATATGCGCAAGCTTGCCTTGCGGCGGCAGTTTTCCGGCATCCTGGCGTGGGACAGTTTCTTTCATCTCTCTTACGACGACCAGCGCCGGATGTTTCCGGTGTTTCGGGAGCACGCAGCGCCAGACGCGGTGCTGATGTTCACCAGCGGCCCCGTGCATGGCGAGGCGATCGGAAATTTCGGCGACGAGCCGCTGTATCATGCGAGCCTCGACCCCGCCGAATATCGTTTGCTCCTCGATCAGAACAGGTTTCGTGTGGTCTCGCATATCGTCGAGGACCCCGATTGCGGTGGTCATACCATCTGGCTCGCGCAGCTCATTTGAGACGCTCGGATAACTGCGGACGGTGAACGCGCTGGCCGCCGGCCGCGCCTTGCGGCTATGATCCGGTCAACAAAAGGCCGGCTCAAGCTTCGTGAAACGGGAGTGAACCGCAACTCCCGGCGCCGGTAACGGGGGGACCACGATGAGTTCACAGCGCCGATCGTCGGCCGATCCGCGGCAGGACGAATATCGAATTCTGCACGAAGCCGATCTGCGGGATTATCTCGCAGGCCTTCCCGAGGTCGCCACCCGCCTTGGCGGTGCTCCGGCATCATGGTCGATCAGCGAAGTCGGCGATGGCAACCTCAACCTCGTCTTTATCGTCAAGGGCGCGGCGGGCGGCGTCGCGGTCAAGCAGGCGCTGCCTTACGTGCGCCTCGTCGGCGAAAGCTGGCCGCTGCCGCTGTCGCGCTCGCACTACGAATATCTGGCGCTGACGCATCAGGCGCGGCTGGCGCCCGGGCTGGTGCCTGCGGTGCTGCACCACAACGAGGCGCTGGCGCTCGTCGTCATGGAGCTGCTCGAGCCGCATGTCATCATGCGCAAGGGGCTGGTGGCCGGTGCGCTCTATCCGCGCTTCGCCGGGGACATCACGACGTTTCTGGCACGCACGCTGTTCTTCTCTTCCGATCTGGCGGTGACCGCTGCGCACAAGAAGGAGGGGATCGCCGCCTTCGCCGGCAACCACGCGCTCTGCAAGATCACGGAAGACCTGATCTTCACCGATCCCTACCGCGTGGCCGAGCAGAACCGCTGGACCGAGCCGTGGCTCGATGCGACCGCCGCGGCTTTTCGCGAAGACCTCGACCTGCATGCTGCGATCTCGCGGCTGAAGCTCAAATTCATGGCCTCTCCGGAAGCGCTGATCCATGGCGACCTCCACACCGGCTCGATCATGGTGACGGACAGCGCGACCATGGTGATCGATCCTGAGTTCGCGTTCTACGGACCGATGGGGTTCGATATCGGCGCGGTCATCGCCAATCTCCTGATGGCGTATCTGGCGTCCGCCGGTCACGAGCGCTCGGTGGGCGAACGGCGGCTGTTCGAGGCCTGGGTGCTGGAAACGATCGAGGACGTCTGGACCGAGTTCGCCAGCGAATTCCTCGAGCTCTGGCGCACGGAAGGCCACGGCGACGCCTATCCGCGAATGCTGTTTCCCGGCGAGGCCGGCGCTGCGCGTCTGGAGGTCGAGCGGCAGGCCTATATGGCGCGGCTGTTCCGCGACACTGTCGGCTTCTCGGCCGCGAAAATCATCCGCCGCATTCTGGGGCTCGCCCACAACATCGATTTCGAGCTGATCGAAGACCCGAAGCGGCGAGCGGTGTGCGAGGCGCGAAGCCTGCGGCTGGCGCGGGCGATGATGGTGGATGCGGAATCGTTCCCGACGATTGGCGCCGTGACCAAAGCGGCAAGGGAAGTCCGCGCTTGGCAGCCGGATTTCGCCGAATGAGAGTAGGGCCGCCTAATCTCCCGCATGCGCGCGCCACGCATGGGCCTTGGCCGTCGTCTCTTCGACGAAAATCGTCTTGCCGTTTCGATAGGCCGCTATGTTGTCGTTCGATGAGGCTGCGAGCGCGCGCTTGATATTGGCGTAGGCCATGGCTGTCTCAGGGTGTGCTCGAAGATAATCGCGAAACACCAGAAATGCTTCCCAGCGAGGATTGGACGACTCCATTAAGTGGATATGATGTGTCCACGGTCCCGGAGGACCCTTGCGGAAGAACAACTCGCCAGGGAGCCACGACGCATATTCGGGCAGGTATTTGTAGCCGAGCGCCTCAATCGGCCCGACGCATTGTTTTCTCGCCTCTTCAAGGCTGGGCACGCCCACTAACAGGTCGATGATGGGTTTCGACGGGAGATTCGGGATCGCCGTGCTGCCGATGTGCTCAATGACCAAAGCAAACGAACCGAGAGCAGCCTTGATCCTAGTGCGTTCCTGCTCGAACTGCGTCGGCCAATTCGGATCATAGTCCGAGACGACAATTGGCCCGGCTCCGTATTTCTCCATGCGTAGCCTCGATTGTGTTTCGTAGAACTATATCACAGAGGTAGCGGTTGAGGCATCACTACCGGGTTATCACCCTCGTCGCCGAACCCTCCATTACCGCCGAATCGTGCATGGCCGCGATGACGGCAATCCCTCGTGGTTCCAGAATTAACCGCGAGCGCGGACATAAAGGTTAAGCAGCAAGCTTAACCAGGGGATTTGGTTTGCTCGGTTCCACGGGCAGGCTAACCGTCTAAGCCACATTTCGAGAGATTTTAGTGTCTGCTCGTATTTTCATTCAAGGAGCACCCCCGTGGTACGTCCAGCAAAACCGCCGATTTTAGATGCGATAGATCTTGAACGAGAGATTGAAAAAGAGTTTCGCAAACTGCCGCCTCACGAATCCGGGCCGACCGAATTTGCACCGCCCTCCGTGCGTGCTCCGGATCTGGGGATGCCGGATTATGTGGAGCATAGCGACGGGGCCACGGAGATCGGAAAGCTTTCGGCGGAAGCTGTCGTCCGCGAATATGAAGCGGCGGCGAAGGACATCGAGGCTCTGGGCGTTGAACTCGTTGAGCAAGCCAGGCTATGCGAGGCCATGACCCGCGAGGCGCTCGTGGTGACGGAAGAATTGAAGGAAACCGCAGCGCGCTACCGCGCCGAGGCCAAACGCGTCTTCCTGCAAATCGAGAACTGCTCGCTGGTAACGGCGGAAGTCCGCAAGATCTGCGAAGAAATGAAGGACAAGATCGCAGCGCCGGCCAAGATCGAAGCCAAGGCAGAGAGCTGAAGCCGACCGATCTCGGAGGCGCGCAGCCTCCGGCCGATGCGCGCGACGATGGCGGATGCGGCCGCATTCCGGAGCGTCAGCGTCGTGACGAAAGCGGCGGGCGAGGCCCTAGCTGCCGAAGCGGACCTTACTTGTTCTTGTCTGCTATAAATGTCGTCCATTCCTCCTCAATGGTGAGCCGAAAGCGGCCGGGTGGAACGGCGGTCAGGCCTTGTGTCATCGCTTGTCTAAGTGCGCGCTCGATGACTGCATTGCATCGACCCTGAAGAAAGTCTGTAGCTTCTCTTACCGATCGGATGCCGATGGGACGGTGGATCCCGGCTCTATGGCGTAGCATACCGGTCGATGCTTCGCATCGCCGGGGCGCGCTGCACCGCGTCCGGGACACGAGAGCGCTGCTATTCTGCGGTCCGCTCCCGCAATCGCTGTGCATAGACGTTGATGATCAGCGCCGCCAGCAGGATCAGGCCGCGGATCAATATCTTCAGAAAACTGTCGATGTTGACGTGGTCGAGGCCGTTGTTGAGGACGCCGAGCACGAACAGGCCGACGATGGTGTTGCCGATGCCGCCGCGGCCGCCGAACAGGCTGGTGCCGCCGACCACGACGGCGGCGATCGAGTCTAGTAAGTAAGTGTCGAACTCGTTCTGCTGCGCGCTGCCGAAATGCGCAACGCCGAGCATGCCGCCGATGCCGGCGCAGACGGCCGAAATCACCATGACGCTGCCGAGGATGAGCTTGACGTTGAGGCCGGAATATTCGGCGGCCTCGCGGTTGCCGCCGACCATGTAGACGTAGCGGCCGAAGCGGGTGTAGGTCAGCACCAGATGGCCGCCGAGCAGCATGAGAGCTGCCACGATCACGATCCAGGGAATGCCACCGATCGATGTTGACCCCAGCGTCGAGACCAGCGGCGGCACCTTGTATGCGATCTGCCCGCGCACGAGCAGCGCGGAGATGCCGGCCGCGATCTGCATCATCGCTAGTGTCATGATGAAGGAGGGGATGCCGATCACGGTCAGCCCGAACGCGTTGACGAGGCCGAGCAGGGCGCACAGCGCCAGCGCCAGCAGGATCGCGGCCCATCCGGGCATCGGGACGTTGGCGATGTTGACGTAGGATTCCTGCAGCGTGAAATAGGCGACCGCAATGCCGGTGACGTTGGCAATCGCCGCGATCGAGAGGTCGATCTCGGCGCAGAGGATCACGAAGGTGAGGCCGACCGCGATGATGCCGGTGACCGATATTTGCGTCAGGATGTTGCCGAAATTGTCGAGCGTCGCGAAGGAGGGGCTTGCGACCGCGAAGAAGGAAAACAGGCAGATCAGCGTCAGGAACGGCGCGATGTTGCGCATCTGCGAGCGCAGGATCGCGGCAAGCCGGTGCGGGCGTTTGCGGTCCGAAGCGGGGACTGTCACGCTTTCACCTGAAGTCATGTCGGTCTCCTCACGCCGCTTCGAGCAGGCGGTCCTTGCTGATCCGTTCGTTGGCAAATTCCCGCACCACCGCGCCGCGCTTGAGCACGATGACGCGGTCGGCGAGCGACAGCACCGTCTCCGGCTCGGTGGAGAGCACGATGACGGCGAGCCCCTTGGCGCGCAGATCCCTGACGATGTGGATGACGTCGTCCTTGGCGCCGACGTCCATGCCGCGGGTCGGCTCGCACAGCACGAGCAGCCGCGGCGGATAGCTCAGCCACTTCGCCAGCGCGACCTTCTGCTGGTTGCCGCCTGAGAGCATACCGAGATCGAGCTCCACCGCCGCCGGGCGGATCCGCAGCTGGTCGACCTGCCGCGCGGCGATCTCGCGCTCGCGCGACGGCTTGAGCAGCAGGGCTGAAATCCGGTCGAGGACGCTGATCGAGATGTTCTTGTAGACCGGCTCCTGGTGGAACAGCATGTCGCGCCGGCTCTCGGGCACGAAGGCGATCCCGGCGCGCCGCGCATCGGCCGTGCTGCGGAAGGTCTTTTGGTCGCCCGCCACCGTCAGCGAGCCCTGGTCGGGTCTCAGTTTGCCGAACAGGATCCGCGCCAGCTCGAGCTGGCCGCAGCCCATGAAACCGTAGATGCCGAGCACCTCGCCGGCGCGGACGTCGAACGAAACATCGCGCAGGCTGCGGGCGAGCGACAGCCCGTTCGCGTTCAGCACCACAGGCCTCTCGGCGGGCGGCGGCAGCATGATGTCGTGCGTATAGGTCTCCTCCAGCGCCTCGCGGCCCTTGCCGATCATCGCCTCGATCAGGGCGGGCTTGCTCGTCTCAGTGGCCCTGGTCTCCGCGACCTTCCTGCCGTTGCGGAACACCGTCACGACGTCGGAGACGCGCAGGATGTCCTCGATGAAATGCGAGATGAAAACGATGCTGGTGCCTTCGTCGCGCAGCCGTTTCAGCGTCGCGAACAGGCGCTCCACCTCGGGCGGCGACAGCGCCGAGGTCGGCTCATCCAGGATGATGATGCGGGCGCCCGAGAACAGCACGCGGGCGATCTCGATCAGTTGCTGCAACCCGATCGGCAGGTCGCCGAGCCGCGACACCGGGTCGACATCGATGCCGAAGCGCTTGAGCTGTTCACCGGCTTCCCGCGCCATGCGGCGCCATTGCACGAAGCCGAGGCGGTTGGTCGGCTGGTTGCCGAGAAACACGTTCTCGGCCACCGACAGATCGGGTGCCACGCTGAGCTCCTGATGGACCATCGCAATGCCCGCCGCATGCGCGTCGCGCACCGACCGGAAGCGGGTTTCCTTTCCATCCAGGATGAAGCGGCCTGAAAAGTCCGCGTGCACGCCGGCGATGATCTTCATCAGCGTGCTTTTCCCCGCGCCGTTCTCGCCGACGAGACCGTGGATCTCGCCGGGGGCAAGCGCGAAGTCGACACCACGAAGGGCTTCGACGCCGCCGAAGGCCTTCGTGATCTCTTGCAGTTCGAGGATGGGCGTTCCCACGGGATGGGGCTCAGATCAGGAAGTGGTCCTCCATCCATTGCATGCCGGCGGCGTTGGCCTTCGTCACCACCGGTCCGTCCGTGATGACGTGCTTGGGGATACCCTGGCCGCTCTTCTCGCCAGCGGTCACCGCGGCAACGCCGGCAACGATGGCGCCGCCATGGATGCGGCAGGAGGGGTTACGCACGGTCGCGAACATACGGCCTTCGCTCACTGCCTGGATCGCCGGCGGCATGGCGTCGACGCCGCCGATCAGGATGTTGGTGCGGTTGCGCGCCTTCATGATGTTGTAGGCGGCCAGCGCCATGTCGTCATTGTGGAAGAACGCCGCGTCGATCTGCGGATGCTTTGTCAGATAGGTCTCCCACAGGCGCGCCGTCTTGGAGACGTCCCAGTCGGCCGGCTGGGTGTCGAGCACTTCGATGTTCGGGAATTGTTTGACGACCGACTCGAAGCCTTTGGCGCGGCCCTGCGCGCCGGTATGGCCGAGCGCGCCCTGCGTCATGATGATCTTGCCCTTGCCGCCCATGGCGTTGCAGAGCGCCTGGGTTACGGACGCGCCCATGAATTCATTGTCGGGCGCCAGGAACGAATGAACCTTGATCTGGTCCAGCGGGGCGATCAGCGTGTCCATGTCGATTACCGGAATGCCAGCATCGATCATCTTGTTCACCGGCTGGGTCAGCGTGCCGATGCCGAACGCCTGGATGGCGACGAAATCCCATTTCTGCGAGGCCATGTTGTCGATCGCGGCGCGCTGCTTGACCGCGTCGAGCTGGCCGTCGAACCAGGTGACTTCGACATTGAATAGCTTGCCCCACCATTCGGCCGCCTGCTTGCCTTGGGCGCACCAGGTGGCCTGCAGGCCGGCGTTGGAGAACGCCGCCTTCAGCGGTTTCTCCGAGCGTGCGGCGGCCGCCAGCGCCGGGTTTATGCCCAGTCCCCCGAGCAGGGCGGTCGCTGCGCCAGCTACGCCCGCCGCCTGAAGAAGGTCGCGTCTGGTCGTTGCGGATTTGTCAGTTCCGGACATCGTTTGCTCCCTCGCTTTGTCTTTGTTATCGCCGTCGGTGTCGATTGCACGCACCGCGGATCGAGGCAGTCTTTCACACTCGGCGCGGTTCCGCCACCGGATGACTTGATCGTCCGTATCAATGAGATCAGGAAAACCTTGGTGCTCGTCGCTTCACTGCGCTGCAACGAGACTTTCGATATCGCCGAGCAATGTCCGCCACGCCGCGTCGATGTCATCAGACCAGTCCGCGCCGATGATCTCGCGCAGCGTCTGCGCAATGATCGCAAAGAACGCGACGAACAATTCGCGCGGCGTGCCGTAGGCGTCGTGCGAGGAAATTTCCGATGTGATCAGGCGGAAATGGCCGGTGCGTTCGCCGGCGAAGTCCAGGATGGCGTCGATGGTGAGCGCCAGCATCGAACCCTTGACGAGTTCGCTGCCCTCGGTGCGGAACATCGTCTGCGCTTCCGGGTGCGCTTCGAACAGGCGGCGATAGACCAGCGGCGTCAGATCCGCGCAGCGCTCGGCAGCGAGTTCAAAGCTTTGCTCGATTGGATTTGACGATGCCGTCATTGTTGTTTGCGATCGTCTCGAAAAAAAAAGAGCAGGGCTCGGAGCCCTGCTCAAAAATTGTGTCGACCCTTAATTTCCTCGAAAATTTAGATTTGATCTTGATTGTCGAGGCGACGCTGCTTGTGCGCGTCAGGGCTCCTCCCGAGACTTGGACCACCAAGCTTAACCTCTCGGCCAGCCTGAGCTTGAATTGGTAGACCATCTTTTTCGTCTTGTCATCATTTTCGGCAACGTTTGTTCAAAATTCCAGCACGCTGCGAAATGATTGAGAAGCTGCTACTGATGGTTGTGGATTTAGATGCAATACCCCCGAGGCTTGGTATCGGGGTAGGGCGCCCTGCCTGCGGCGTAAAATGCATTCCTTTTCGCCAAGGTTACTCCTTGAAGCTGCAACATAGTTCCGGGAACCTCTTCTCGACTTCGGACTCCATGGTGACTAAGGTCTGAAGCGGATGGGTTAGTGATGCGCCGGCGGCTGAAGAATTTCCTGCCAATAGTCCTGATTGCGCTGCTGGTGCAGATTTTTGCACCGATCGGCGCATGCTGGGCGGCCAGCATCGCGGCCTCCGATCCGCTGGCCGGCGCTGTGATCTGCCACGGCAATGGCGCACCCGGCGCCGGGCAGGCCGACCAGGCCAATCACCGCGCCCATGACGGATGCTGCTCGGTTTGCAGCGTGCTGCAGACCGGTACCCCGGTCGACACGCCCGAGATAGCCTACATCGTTACAATCGATCGCCAGCCCGAGCGCGTGGTCTGGATCGAATTCGTCCCCGACCGGTTCGCCTCCCGTGCCGGCTCGCACGCGCAGGCGCGCGCGCCCCCCTCCGTTTCCTGACCTGCATCCTTGTCGAAATTGGTGCGGCCTTCGGCCGTCCCGGTTGATTCACATGAGCTGGCCGGCAAAAGACCGGCGTCAGGATCGTTCCCATGTTTCGTTATCGTGCCCTTGCCGGGGTGAGCGCGCTCGCATTGTGCGGCGTCTCGTTGGCGTTTTCCTCGGCGACACAGGCGCAGACGGCCAGTCAAAGCTTGCCGGCCGTGACGGTCGACGCGCCGCGGCCCGCCGCGGCCCGGCCCGCGGCCCGCAAGCCGGCGGCGCGTTCCGCCGCCAGGACGCAGGTGCGGCAGCCTGTGCCCATTACGCCAACGGCTTCCTCCCTGACAGCCGGCATCACGCCGAGCGTGGCGCGGGCGCTGCTGTACCAGGCCCCGGCCGGCCAGACCCAGACCACGATCGATCGCAGCCAGTTCGACAACCGGCCGGCATTCTCCGTAGCCGACGTGCTGCGCGAGAGCCCTGGTATCTCGGTGAAGCAGGGCAATGGCCCCCGCGACATCGGCATCTCGATCCGCGGTTCAAATGCCCGCAACGGCTTTGGCATCCGCAATCTCGTGATCTTCGAGGACGGCTTTCCGGTCACCCAGCCCGATGGGCTTTCGCGGAGCGACCTGATCGATCCCAAGGCCTATAGCGCCATCGACGTCATCCGCGGTCCGTCGTCCGCGCTCTTCGGCAATTACGCGACCGGCGGCGCACTCAATTTCCGCACCCGCCCGGGCCGCACCATCGACGGGGTCGAATACGGCGTCGAGGGCGGCAGCTTCGGCTATCTCAACAACTATCTCGCCGCGGGCAAGAAGGTCGGCAATTTCGAATACTCGCTGTTCACGAGCGACGCGCGCGGCGACGGCTTTATCGGCAATAGCTGGTTCAACACCCAGACGGTGAATTTCCTCGGCACGCTGCACGCGACGCCCGACGACCGTTTCACCGTCAAGTTCATCAACAACAATCTCGATACAAGGCTGCCGCTCCGCCAGACGCTGACCCAATATTATCAGAACCCATACCAGCAGGGCTGCACGACGGCCACGCCGCTCACGCTCGGATGCCCGACGGTGGCATTGTTCAATAATGGCTTTAACGGCCCGACGACGCTTCAGACTGCTACTCAGGCAGGCCTTGGACGCGACGACAGGCGAACGATCGTCGGCGGCCGATGGGAGCATGATTTCGACAACACGACGACGTGGCGCAATCAGTTCGTTTTCGACGACAGAAATATCAGCCAACCGACCGGTTCTACCAGCGCGATCGGCGATTTTCCGTCCTACAACTACATGAGCGATATCACCAAGCGCGGCGAAATCTTCGGCTTGGAGTCCTCCACCTATTTCGGGGCCTTCTACAACACGCTCACCGCCTCGAGCGATTCGCGATTCGTCATGCCGGGCGGCAACGCGACGCTGGGCAGGCTGCAGAGCAATACCTGGAGCGAGACTACGAACTACGGCGTTCGTGCGCGCGAGGAATTGAAGCTGACGCCGCAACTGACTGCTGTTGCGGGGATCGGTTGGGAGACGACCACCCTGAAGGGACTGAACACGATATACAAGAATCAGACGACGGGTACTGAGAACGTTCCTCCTCTCGCGATTAACGCGGACAAGCAGTTCCGGAACACGGCACCCGAGCTTGCGCTGCTCTATCGACTGAATAGTGAATGGCTGTTCCGTGCCAGAGCCGCCACCGGCTACGGAACGCCGCAGATCGGCAATTTGTTTGTTGTTTCAACCGGCGAGAACGGCAACAACACGAACCTGAAGACGCAGAAGAACCTTGGTTACGATCTCGGCTTCGACTGGACGCCGAACAACACGCTCAAATTCAGCGCGACAGGTTTCTATGAATTCTTCAAGGACGAGCTGGTGACGCAGGCGACTCCGGCCGGAGCGCCCAATACGAGCTACTCTTTCAACGCGCCGCGCTCCGAGCATCGCGGGGTAGAGCTGGCTGCTGACTGGAAGTTCTATCCCGGCTGGCGCTTCACCGCGGCCTATACCTATCTCGATCAGTACTACACCGAATATACCGAAGACATCAGAAGCCAAGGCGCAGGCGGGACGGTCTTCAGCTTCAACCGCGCAGGCAACAAGATTCCAGGCATCTCGCCGCACGAACTCACAGCGCGGCTCGGCTACGAACAGATGTGGGGGCCGCTTGCAGGGCTCGGAGCATTCGTCGAGGTCCAGTGGAAGGATTCCTTCTACATGGACAACGCCAATTTGCAGAAAGCCCCCGGCTATGAGCTGGTCAATCTCAACGTCCACTACAAGACGGACCTCATCTCCGACTATTTCAAGTCGCTGAACCTCTTTGTGGAGGTCAGGAACGTGTTCGACCGGACCTATGTGGCTTCCGCGAACAATATCGGAAACACGGTTACAGCAGGCGGCCTCCAGGGCCTCAGCACCACCGGATCGATCTACGCCGGTTCGCCGCGCGCCTTCATCGCCGGCATGAAGCTGGCGTTCAAATGAGGAGGAGTAAAGCCATGCTGCGAATGAGCCTGCTCGCGACGCTCGCCTTCTCGCTTTGCCAGACGGCGGCGAATGCGCAGATGAGTCACCACCAGCATGCCTCGGAAGCGGCATGCGAGGAGACAGCCTTGCGCTGCGCCTCGAAAGTGGCGCCGACCTTCGCGTCGGATGGCACGCTGTGGCTCGCTTTCATGGCGGGCGGCCACATCTCGGTGGCGAGTTCGAAGGATCAAGGGCGCAGCTTTTCGACGCCGGTTCAGGTGACCCGCGAAAAGCTCACCCTCGACTGGGGGCCGGACGCGCGCCCGCAGATCGTCGTCGAGAAGAACGGCGGCATCGCGCTGGCGTTTTCGCGCTTCAGGGACAAGGCCTTCAACGGCCAGGTGCTGACCACACGGTCGGCCGATGGCGGCCAAAACTTTGCCGAGCCGCAGCCGATCACAGCAAGTAACGAGAGTCAGCGTTTTGTCGCGCTCGGTCTCGATGCTGATGGTTCGGTGTTTGCGGCCTGGATCGACAAGCGCAACCGGGTGCCCGCGCAACAGGAAGGCAAGAAGTACGAAGGGGCAGGGCTGTTCTTTGCCTCATCGAAGGACGGCGGCGCGACCTATTCCGAGACGCGGCTGGCCGCCGACAACACCTGCGAATGTTGCCGGATTGGTCTCGCGTTCGCTGGCCCCGGCCATCCCGTGGTGGTGTTCAGGAATATCTTCGAAGGCGGCGTGCGCGATCACGCGGTCATGACGTTCGCCGGTCCGGCGACGCCTGGTGAGGTTCGGCGCGTCAGCAACGACGACTGGCAGATCGCCGCATGCCCGCATCATGGGCCCAGTCTTTCGATCTCGTCCGCGGGGACTTACCACGCGACCTGGTACACCAACGGCAAGGCGCGCAAGGGGCTGTTCTATGCCCGGTCGCAGGACGAGGGGCGCACCTTCTCCGATCCGATTCCGCTCGGCCGCGCCGACCGCAATCCGACGCGGCCCTATGTTCTTGCCGGCCCGCACGGCACCACCATGGTCTGGAAGGAGTTCGACGGCGAGAAGACCGCGGTCAACGCGATGACCTCGCATGACGAGGGCAAGAGCTGGTCGAAGCCCGTCGCGATCGCCACGACGACTGACACTTCCGACCACCCGTTGCTGGTCAGCAACGGACAGAAGACGTTTCTTTCCTGGATGACCAAGGCCGACGGTTATCGCCTGCTGCCGATTGGAGACGGATCATGAAGCGCCTGCTGCTCGCCGTTATATTCCTCATTGCGTGTCTGGGCGCCGCGCCCGGAGCCGAGACGCCGCCCGAGCTCAAGCCGTTCGTGCGGGGAAGCTGGCAGGACATGCTGCGCGCGCATGCGGGCCGTCCGACGCTTGTGCATTTCTGGGGTGTCACCTGCGGCCCCTGTAAGGTCGAACTGCCGCTGCTCGGGCAATTCATGAAGGACCATTCCGAGGTCGATGTCGTGATGATCAGCGCCGATCTCGTTCCGAACCTGGATAGCGCAACCCGTGCGATGCTGCAGAAGGCCGGGCTCGCGTCGGCGGAAAACTGGATATTCAGCGACGGCTTTGTCGAACGGCTCCGGTTCGAGATCGATCCCGCCTGGCAGGGGGATATCCCGCGTACGCTGCTGATCGCGCGGGACGGCACCGTCACCACGATCGAGGGATCGGCGGAAATACCGGACCTCGAAAAATGGGTGGTTCAGCAAAAGACTGCGAGCAAATAAGGTCGTAATCCCATTATTGTGAACATCAACGTTGCGTTCTCACGTTAATGCAGCAGCGGTCTCGGTCGCCTGCTGTGACTGTCATACTTCATAAATCGAAAGGCTTAGGATGAAACCTCTCACGCAATTCTTCGCCCTCGCCACGCTGTTTGCTCTCCTGGGACCGGCCGCGCACGCCCAGGAGGTCAAGGCCGGTGATCTCGTCATTACGCAGGCCTGGAGTCGCGCGACGCCGAGCGGCGCGAAGGTTGCCGGCGGCTATCTCACCATCGAGAACAAGGGCTCGGCGCCGGATCGGTTGGTCGGCGGCTCCGGCGATATCGCCGGCAAGGTCGAGGTTCACGAGATGGCCATGAACAACGGCGTCATGACCATGCGATCGCTCGACAAGGGGCTTTCGATCGAACCCGGCAAGACCGTCAAGCTCGCGCCGGGCGGCCACCATTTGATGCTGATGGATCTCAAGCAGTCGTTCAAGGAAGGCGACAAGATCCCGGTCACGCTCGAATTCGAGAAGGCGGGCAAGGTGACGCTGTCGCTCGACGTCCAGAGCGTCGGTGCAAAGGGGCCGTCCGCCGGTGAAATGAAGCATGATCATTCCGGCATGAAGAAATAGGAGCGGTTCGCGTAGCCTGGGAAAGGCGCACGTGCGCCGTTCTCATCATTCATCGCCAGGTCGCGCTGGACAGGGCGGGCACGCTTCCGCCTTCGCTCTTCGAGCTACGGCGGACAAGCCGCTTTGCCACCCCTACAAACTAACGATTCACCGCCAAAACGGCCTACAAATCCTCGTTTTCAGAGGCTTTTTCGCGGCTTCCGGCCTTGTCTTTTCGCACCCGATCCGGTTTCACTGCACCTCTTCCGGTTACCCTCTGATTCCTCGAGTTGACCCATGCGATTGTCGCGGTTTTTTCTGCCCATCCTGAAAGAGAATCCGAAAGAGGCGGAGATCGTTTCGCATCGCCTGATGCTGCGCGCGGGCATGATGCGGCAGGAAGCGGCCGGCATTTACGCCTGGCTGCCGCTGGGTTTTCGGGTCCTGAAGAAGATCGAGCAGATCGTGCGCGAGGAACAGGACCGCGCGGGCGCACTCGAACTGTTGATGCCGACGCTGCAGCTTGCCGACCTCTGGCGCGAGAGCGGCCGCTATGACGCCTATGGCCCGGAGATGCTGCGCATCGCCGACCGCCACAAGCGCGAATTGCTGTACGGGCCGACGAACGAGGAAATGATCACCGAGATCTTTCGCGCTTACGTCAAATCCTACCGGAACCTGCCGCTCAATCTCTATCACATCCAGTGGAAGT
Organism: Bradyrhizobium paxllaeri; assembly: GCF_001693515.2. NCBI lineage: Bacteria > Pseudomonadati > Pseudomonadota > Alphaproteobacteria > Hyphomicrobiales > Nitrobacteraceae > Bradyrhizobium > Bradyrhizobium paxllaeri. The sequence continues at coordinate 4,647,323 of NZ_CP042968.1, read as the reverse complement.
TCCGTGACGAGCAGCGCCCGCGCTTCGGCGTGATGCGCGGCCGCGAGTTCCTGATGAAGGACGCTTATTCCTTCGACATCGACGAGGCGGCGGCGCGCCGTGCCTACAACAAGATGTTCGTTGCTTATTTGCGCACCTTCGCCCGGATGGGATTGAAGGCAATCCCGATGCGCGCCGAGACCGGCCCGATCGGCGGCGACCTCAGCCATGAATTCATCGTGCTGGCGGAAACCGGCGAATCCGGCGTGTTCTGCAACAGCGACGTGCTGAACCTGCCGATCCCGCCTGATGATGTCGATTATGACGGCGATCTGACGCCGATCATCAAGCAGTGGACGTCGGTCTATGCGGCGACCGAGGATGTCCACGATGCCGCGCGCTACGAGAGCGAAGTGCCGGCCGACAAGCGCGTCAATACCCGCGGCATCGAGGTCGGCCAGATCTTCTATTTCGGCACCAAATATTCCGACGCGATGAAGGCGCTGGTTGCCGGCCCCGACGGCGTCGACGTGCCGATCCATGGCGGTTCCTACGGCGTCGGCGTCTCGCGCCTGGTCGGCGCTATCATCGAGGCCTGCCATGACGATGCCGGCATCAAATGGCCGGAAGCCGTGGCGCCGTTCACGGCGGTGATCCTGAACCTCAAGCAGGGCGATGCCGCCGTCGACGGCGCCTGCGAGAAGCTCTATCGCGAGCTTCAGGCCAAGGGCGTCGACGTGCTCTATGACGATACCGACCAGCGCGCCGGCGCGAAATTCGCCGCCGCTGATCTGATCGGCATTCCCTGGCAAATTCTGGTAGGTCCCAAGGGCCTCGCCGAGGGCAAGCTCGAGATCAAGCGGCGCAGCGACGGCTCGCGCGAGAATCTCAGCCCGGCCGAAGTGGTGGCGAAGATCGCGGGATAAGATATCCACCGCGACCGTAATGTTGGTCATTAAGGCCACATTTGGCCCGAATCATGGGATTATCGAGTAATGGATGAGACCATGAGCGATACAGCCCGAACCCCGCCTTTTGCGCCCTTCGAATGGCTGTTGTCCGGGCGTTACCTGCGCGCGCGCCGCCGGGAAGGTTTCATTTCCGTCATCGCCGGCTTTTCGTTCCTCGGCATCATGCTCGGCGTCGCCACGCTGATCATCGTGATGGCCGTGATGAACGGTTTTCGCAAGGAACTCCTGGACAAGATCCTCGGGCTGAACGGCCATCTTCTGGTGCAGCCGCTGGAATCGCCGCTGACCGACTGGAAGGACGTCGCAGAGCGTATCAGCCAGCTCGACGGCATTCGCCTTGCCGCACCGGTCGTGGACGGGCAGGCGCTGGCGTCCTCCGCCTTCAACGCCGCCGGTGTGCTGGTGCGCGGCATGCGCTCGGCGGACCTCAACAAGCTCACCTCGATCGCCAAGAACATCAAGCAGGGCACGCTGGAGGGTTTTGACGAGGGGCAGGGCGTCACCATCGGGCGCCGGCTCGCCGATCAATTGTCGCTGCATGCCGGCGACACCATCACGCTGGTCGCGCCCAAGGGCGCGGTGACGCCGATGGGAACCACGCCGCGCATCAAGCCTTACAAGGTGGCGGCCGTGTTCGAGATCGGCATGTCGGAATATGACGCCAGCTTCGTGTTCATGCCGCTGCCGGAGTCGCAGGCCTATTTCAACCGCAAGGACGACGTGACCGCGATCGAGGTATTCACCACCAATCCCGACCGCATCGACGCCTTCCGCAAGAGCGTGACGGAGGCGGCGGGGCGGCCGGTGTTCCTGGTCGACTGGCGGCAGCGCAACTCGACTTTCTTCAACGCGTTGCAGGTCGAGCGCAACGTGATGTTCCTGATCCTGACCATGATCGTGCTGGTGGCCGCGCTCAACATCGTTTCCGGCCTGATCATGCTGGTCAAGGACAAGGGGCAGGACATCGCGATCCTGCGCACCATGGGCGCCTCGCAGGGCTCGATCATGCGGATATTCCTGATCACGGGTGCTGCGATCGGCGTGGTCGGCACGCTGACCGGGTTCTTCGTCGGCATGCTGATCTGCCTGAACATCGAATCCATCAGGCAGTTCCTGTCCTGGATGACCAACACCGAATTGTTCTCGCCGGAACTCTATTTCCTCTCGCGCCTGCCGGCCGAGATCGATTTCGGCGAGACCACCGCGGTCGTGATCATGGCGCTGACGCTGTCGTTCCTGGCGACGCTCTATCCGTCGTGGCGCGCCGCACGGCTCGATCCTGTCGACGCGCTCCGATATGAGTGAGGGCGCGATGGCCGAAGAGGCGGAAGACGTACCGGTTATCTATCTCCACGAGATAAAACGCGAGTACAGGCAGGGCGAGGCGACGCTGACGATCCTGAACGGCGCCAAGCTCGCGCTGTGGGCGGGACAGTCGGTGGCGCTGGTGGCGCCGTCGGGCTCGGGCAAGTCGACGCTGCTGCACATCGCGGGGCTGCTCGAAACTCCTGATGACGGCGAGGTCTATGTCGCGGGTACGCCCACCTCGCAATTGTCCGACATCGATCGCACCCAGATCCGGCGCTCCGACATCGGCTTCGTCTATCAGTCGCATCGGCTGCTGCCGGAATTCACCGCGCTCGAAAACGTCATGCTGCCGCAGATGATCCGCGGCCTCAAACGTTCCGAGACGATCAAGCGCTCGCAGGAGATTTTGGCCTATCTCGGCCTCGGCGACCGCATCACGCACCGCCCGGCCGAACTCTCCGGCGGCGAGCAGCAGCGCGTCGCCATCGCGCGCGCGGTCGCCAATGCGCCGCGGGTGCTCCTCGCGGACGAGCCGACCGGCAATCTCGATCCGACGACGGCCGACCGTGTCTTCAATGCGTTGATGCAGCTTGTGAAGGCGACGCAGGTCGCGATGCTGATCGCCACCCATAACATGGAACTGGCCGGCCGGATGGACCGGCGCGTGTCTCTGGTCGACGGCCAGGTCGTCGAAATGGACTAGCGGCGTTCAGTAGCCGTTGCGGTACCGCTTGTTGCGAGGTGCCGACGGTCCCTGGGAAGCATACGCGTAATAGGGATTGATCACGCACTGCGCCGAACGGCCCGATGCGGTCGCGTTGCATTGGGGCAGCGACGTGTAAGCACATTCGTAATAGCTGATCTTGCCATAAACATGCAGGCAAACCGGATAGCCGGGATCGTATGTCTGCGCTTGCGCCGGCGCAGCCGCCGAGGCCGCGCCGATCGCCAAAATTGCCAGAGCCAGATTGCGCATCAGAACCTCCATGAGAGCTGCGGCTGATCCGCGGGTGCTGACGGCCAGCAGATATTCGACGCAGCCGCGCGTCAAATCACGTTCACGCGTTGTAGGTGCCTGTGTGCGCAGGCTCGCGCGGAATGCCTCGCGGGATGGCCGCGCTGCTCGCTATCTGCCGTAAGCGGGGGCGGGCGGCAGCGCACGGCCGGGCAGCGGGCGATAGGCGGAGGGCGCCGGTTCGCGTTCGCCGATGTAATAGGGATTGGCGATGCAGTAGAGAAAGCGTCCCGACGCGGTCGCCTGGCACTGTTCGTAGCTCGTGAAGGTGCAGTAGCTCAGCCCCGGATATTCATCGCCCTGAAGGCAGAACGGATATCTTGTGCCGACCGCTTCGGCGGGCGCGGCGCCGATTGCTGCCAGTCCGCTCGCGGCCAGCACGGCCAGTATCGCTCTACGCATTTCGAATCTCCTTCATGGCGCATCGGCGTTTTGCGCCGTTCCATTTTCGTCGACAAGCGGCAGCTGCGCAATCCCGCCAACCGATTCACATCGTTACGTCGCTGAAAAATCAAATGTGAACTATTTGCGGCAAGCTATGATGCAATGTTTCAAAAAGTGCCTGCAAGACAACATTAATTTACGTTCACACTGCGGCCCTTTGGTGTGTGCTGTGGCCGTGAGGTTACAGCAATTCGAGCGAACGATGCTAAGAGCATGTCGCGGCCTTGGGGGCTGTCAAAAAGGAACGGGAATAAGAATGAAGAAGGTTTTGCTTGTTACAGCCAGTCTGATCGCACTCGGCGCAACTGCGCCGGCACTCGCTGCGGATCTCGCTGCGCGTCCCTACACCAAGGCGCCCCCGATGGTCGCTGCTGTGTATGACTGGACCGGGTTCTACATCGGTGCGAACGGTGGTTGGGGTTCGAGCCGCAACTCTTGGGATTCGGTTCCGCCTGCTTTTTTGGTTGGGCCGGAAGGCTCTCATGACGCGACCGGCGGCACGGTCGGTGGCCAGGTCGGCTATCGCTGGCAGGCCGGCACCTGGGTGTTCGGCCTTGAAGCTCAGGGCAACTGGGCCGACTTCTCGGGCAGCAACGTGAGCCAGGTGTTCGCCAATTCTCGCAATCACACGAACGTCGATGCGTTCGGCCTGTTCACCGGTCAGGTCGGTTATGCCGTCAACAACGTCCTGCTCTACGTCAAGGGCGGTGCTGCGGTGACCGCGAATAGCTACCGCATCAACAACTTTGCAGGCGCACTTGTTGGCGTCACCGGCGACGACACCCGCTGGGGCGGTACGATCGGTGCCGGCCTCGAATACGCCTTCGCCCCGAACTGGTCGGTCGGCGTCGAGTACAATCACCTGTTCATGCAGGATCGTACCTACACCTTCACCGCGCCGGGTGGCGGCTTCGTCGGCACCGACCGCATCCGTCAGGACGTCGATCTCGTCACCGCCCGCCTGAACTACAAGTTCGGCGGTCCGGCCGTCTCGCGGTACTGATCGCGCGCGAACTTGCTAACAACGAAAGCCCCGGGCGCCGTCCCGGGGCTTTTTTGTTGCGGCCGGGGCGGCCGCAACATCCTGTCGGAAGATCGCTTTGGAGTGCTGCGTCACTATTTGATGGTGGCAGGCTGACTGCCTAGGAATCGACCCGGTTAGGGATCATATTGGCGGGATGGAAACCTTTGACAAATGCATGTCGGTTTTGCGCCCGCTGATCGCGGAGGGCGACACCAACGGCATTGCGACGGCAGAACGAGCGGTCAACGAATACGTGGCTGCGACGCCGCCGCCGGACCAGAAAAATGCTCTTGCTAACGTCCAGCAGGCCGTCCAGGCGCACAAGGAAGAATGTTCCGGCGTGGATTTGAGTTTTGCTGATGCTGTGAACGACTACATCGAGCGACTTATGCAGCGCTTCGAGTAATCCCCAAAACGCCCTGGGTTGCCCACCGATTCGTCCACTGGATCATCGATATAGCGCAAACGGGGGAGCTGCTCGTCGATGCCGCCGCCTCGGTTGAAGGTGGTTGCAAAGCAGTTTCCTGACCTGCGAAATTAACCAAGCAATTTCTTCCGGAGGCATCACCCCGCTTCCGACCCTTGACTCCTAGAACAAAAAAGGAACAATGTTCCTCATATGTTCTCAACCCGTAGGGAGTCGGACCATGTTGCGGATGTTCGTGGAAGAAGCGGCGGCGCTGGCGTCGATTACGCTGTTCGTTGGGATGATCGCGGTGTGGGCGCAGGTGATTCCGCAGCTTTGAGGCGGGCGAAAACCTGACTCCGGCACGGAGAGCCGACGGTTGGGGAAAAGCCGGATGGCGGGGGCGGAGGCTACGTTCCGCGTAGACTCCGCGAAGCCCAGGTATCACCATTGCGGCGGCGAGTCGGCACGCGTGTAAGCGGCCGGCGATCGCTCCCCACCACGATGCAAGAGCCCATTTAGCGCATGTCCAGTGCCGGATTTGTTCACCTTCACGTTCATTCGGCCTATTCGCTGCTGAAGGGCTCGATCAAGATCGCCAAACTCGGCGAACTGGCGAAAGCCGACCGCCAGCCGGCGCTGGCGCTGACCGATACCGACAACATGTTCGGGGCGCTGGAATTCTCCGACAAGATGGCGGGCTACGGCATCCAGCCGATCGTCGGCTGCGAACTCGCCGTCGATTTCGGTGACCAGGACCCGAACGCGCGCAATGCGCTGGCCGCCACGCCGTCGCGAATCGTGCTGCTGGCTGCAAAGGAGCGCGGCTACCGCAGCCTGATGCGGCTGAACTCGCGCGCGTTTCTGGAAACGCCGGTCCATCAATCCCCGCATATCAAGCTCGAGTGGCTGGAAGGCGATTCCGAGGATCTGATCGCGCTGACCGGCGGCCCGGATGGGCCGATCTCGCTGGCGCTGCAGGCCGATCACGCGGCGCTTGCGGCAAGCCGTTGCGAGCGGTTGGCCAGCTTGTTCGGCGATCGCCTCTATATCGAATTGCAGCGCCACGGCATCGACAAGGAGCGTCGCGTCGAGGGCGGCCTGATCGATCTCGCCTATGCCAAGGGCCTGCCGCTGGTCGCGACCAATGAGCCGTATTTTGCCTCGAACGACGATTACGAGGCCCATGACGCCCTGTTGTGCATTGCCGGCGGCAAGCTGATCGCCGAGACCGACCGCGACCAGCTCACGCCGGACCACCGCTTCAAGACCCGCGCCGAGATGGCGCTGCTGTTCGCCGACATTCCGGAAGCGCTGGCCTCGACCGTCGAGATCGCGGAGCGCTGCTCGTTCCGGCCGAAGACGCGCAAGCCGATCCTGCCGTTCTTCACCGTCGGTGCCGCATCGAGTTCAGACGCCGCCGCGGTCGAAGCCGCCGAGCTGAAGCGTCAGGCGGAGGAGGGGCTCGCGAAGCGCCTGCGCGTGCATGGTCTTTCCCCGAACACGACGGAGGAGGACTACAACAAGCGGCTCGCCTTCGAACTCGATGTCATCACGCGCATGAAATATGCGGGCTACTTCCTGATCGTCTCCGACTTCATCAAATGGGGCAAGTCGCAGGGCATTCCGGTCGGACCGGGCCGCGGCTCCGGCGCGGGCTCGCTGGTGGCGTGGGCGCTGACCATCACCGACCTCGACCCGATCAAGTTCGGTCTGCTGTTCGAGCGCTTCCTCAATCCCGAGCGCGTGTCGATGCCGGACTTCGACATCGACTTCTGCCAGGATCGCCGCGGCGAGGTGATCCAGTACGTGCAGCAGCGCTACGGCCGCGATCAGGTGGCGCAGATCATCACCTTCGGTACCCTGCAGGCGCGTGGCGTGCTGCGCGACGTTGGCCGCGTGCTGCAGATGCCGTACGGCCAGGTAGACAAGCTGACAAAACTCGTGCCGCAAAATCCCGCCGCGCCGGTGACGCTGGCGCAGGCGATCGAGGGCGAGCCCAAGCTGCAGGCGTTCCGCGACGAGGATCCGGTGGTGGCGCGGGCCTTTGACATCGCCCAGCGCCTCGAAGGGTTGACGCGCCACGCCTCGACCCACGCAGCCGGCATCGTGATCGGCGATCGGCCCTTGAGCGAACTGGTGCCGCTCTATCGCGATCCGAAATCCGACATGCCGGTGACCCAGTTCAACATGAAATGGGTCGAGCCGGCGGGGCTCGTGAAGTTCGACTTCCTCGGCCTGAAAACGCTGACTGTGCTCGATGTTGCGGTGAAGCTGCTCAAGCCGCGTGGCATTGATGTCGACCTGGCAACGCTTCCGATCGACGACGCGCCGAGTTACCAGATGCTGGCGCGGGGCGATGTGGTCGGCGTGTTCCAGGTGGAAAGCCAGGGCATGCGGCGCGCGCTGATCGACATGCGTCCCGACCGTTTCGAGGACATCATCGCGCTGGTGGCGCTCTATCGCCCGGGCCCGATGGCCAACATCCCGACCTATTGCGCGCGCAAGCACGGCGACGAGGAGCCGGAATATCTGCACCCCGTGCTGGAGCCGATCCTCAAGGAGACGTTCGGCGTCATCATCTACCAGGAACAGGTGATGCAGATCGCGCAGGTGATGTCGGGTTATTCGCTCGGCGACGCCGACCTGCTACGCCGCGCGATGGGCAAGAAGATTCGCGCCGAGATGGACAAGCAGCGCGACATCTTCGTCGCCGGCGCGGTCAAGAACGGCGTGCCGAAAGGGCAGGCCGACACGATCTTCGAACTGCTGGCAAAATTCGCCGACTACGGCTTCAACAAGAGCCACGCCGCGGCCTACGCGCTGGTGTCCTACCACACCGCCTACATGAAGGCGCATTACCCGGTAGAGTTCCTGGCGGCGTCGATGACGCTCGAACTCAACAACACCGACAAGCTCTCGGAATTTCGCGCCGAGGCGCAGCGGCTCGGCATCAAGGTCGAGGCGCCAAACATCAACCGCTCGGGCGCCACCTTCGAGGTCGGCGAGAACACCATCTACTACGCGCTGGCCGCGCTGAAGGGCGTCGGGCAACAGGCGATCGATCAGATCGTGGAGGAACGCAAGAAGAGCGCGTTCACCTCGCTTGCGGACTTCGCTGCTCGGGTCAATCCGCGTGCGATCAACAAGCGCATCATCGAGAGTCTCGCCGCGGCCGGCGCCTTCGACACGCTCGAATCCAACCGCGCCCGCGTCTTTGCAGGCGCCGACGCCATTCTCGCCGCCTGCCAGCGCAGCCACGAGGCGGCAACGATCGGCCAGAACGACATGTTCGGCAATGCGGCGGACGCACCGACCATCATGCTGCCGCAGATCGAACCCTGGCTGCCGGCCGAAAAACTCCGCCGCGAATACGACGCCGTCGGCTTCTTCCTGTCAGGTCATCCGCTCGACGATTACGTGACCGTGCTGAAGCGGCTGCGCGTGCAGTCCTGGGCGGAATTCTCCCGCGCCGTCAAAACCGGTGCGACCGCGGGCAAGGTCGCGGCCACCGTGGTGTCGCGGATGGAACGCCGGACCAAGACCGGCAACAAGATGGGCATCATGGGCCTGTCGGACCCGACCGGGCATTTCGAAGCCGTGCTGTTTTCCGAAGGACTGGCGCAATATCGCGACGTGCTGGAGCCGGGCGCTGCCGTGCTGTTGCAACTCGGCGCCGAGTTGCAGGGTGAGGACGTCCGCGCGCGGGTGCTGCATGCCGAGCCGCTGGATGACGCCGCGGCCAAAACCCAAAAAGGCCTGCGGATTTTCGTTCGCGACACCAAGCCCCTGGATTCGATCGCGCGGCGGCTCAATATGCCCGAGGCATCGGCAACAAACGGTCCGGCCAAGGGCCTGCCGGCAAAGCCCGCACCTGCGCCATCGGGCGGAGCCGATGGCGACGTCTCGGTGGTCATGATGCTCGACCTGCAGACCGAGGTGGAAATGAAGCTGCCGGGCCGCTTCAAGGTCTCGCCGCAGATCGCCGGCGCGATCAAGGCGGTGGCCGGCGTGGTGGACGTGCAGACGCTATAATCGACGCCCGGACATGGCGCGTGCCAGCATGTTCGCGAATGATGCAGAGAATTCGTGTGAGAGGGAGATGCTCGCATCTTTTGCCTGTCCAGAACCAAAGCTTAACCATCCCGATTCCGCGAAGTCCCACCGCGCAACCAGGGGTGTTATTGTCGGGCGTTAGCGACTCGGACGCCGTGAGTCGCAAGGGCAAGGAAAATTGCAATGTGCGAAAAATGTTCATTAGATCAGCTTCATCCGACGGCGCCCTCGCGGCGTTCCGTAGTTCTCTTTGCGGCTTCGGCACTTGGTGGGCTGATGCTCGCCGGCACAGCTAACGCCAAGGACACGAAAACTCCTCCCAAGCCGCAGAACGTGTTGTCGCCGGATGCCGCCCTCAAGAAATTGATGGAAGGAAATGTGCGCTATGTTGGTGGCACAGCGCGGCGCCACGACTTCAAGCATGAAAGGGAAGCATTGGTCGGAGGTCAGAACCCTTACGCGGCCGTGCTGAGCTGCGCAGATTCGCGCATCGCGCCCGAATATGCCTTCGATAGCGGGCGTGGTGACCTGTTCGTCTGCCGCGTTGCTGGCAATTTCGCCAACGACGATACGGTTGCAAGCATGGAGTATGCCGTCGCCGTGCTCGGCACGCCGATGATCCTCGTGCTGGGTCACGACAGTTGCGGTGCCGTCGACGCGACGATCAAATCCCTGAAGGACGACAAGCCACCACCCGGACACATACCATCGCTGGTGGCCGCGATTGCTCCCGCGGTGAAGGCGTCAGCACAGCAGAGCGGAAACGCGCTCGACAACGCCATCCGCCAGAACGTGATTGATAACGTCGCCAAGCTGAAATCGGCCGCACCGATCCTCAACGCGGCCGTCGAGCAGAACAAGCTCAAAGTGGTCGGCGGCATCTACCGGCTTGCAACCGGCAAGGTCGAGCTGTTGAGTTGACCAAGCTGGATAGTGCGCGGCGCGCACGGCCGCGCCCAGCACAGGGTCGGGCGCGGTCACGCTAGAGCATGATCCGGAAAAGTGGGCACCGGTTTTCCCTCGCGACAAACGCGAACGCGTTTGCGCGGAGATCATGCTCAAACAAAAAGATAAAGCGGGATGACGATTCGAAGAAACGTCATCCCGCTTTAGGGAAGAAGCGGCAGATTCTCGCCGTCATCCGTTCCCTCGCGGTTCTCTCGTGCCGGTCCAATTCATCTGAGTTTCCAATCGTCGCCAATCGAACGAATGACGCGCGCCGGATTTCCTCCGACAAGGGTATTCGGGGGAATGTTTTTGGTAACTACCGAACCCGCAGCCACAACCGAGTTCTCGCCTACGGTCACCCCGCCGATAATCGTTGCGCCGGCCGCGATCCAGACGTTTCTCTCGATCACGATTGGTTTTCCGATCGTGACGGCGCGACGCTGCGAAGGTTCAAGGGGATGACCCGTTGTGATGATGCTCACGTTCGGTCCGATCATCACGTCGTCTGCGATGTCGAGTCCGCCAAGATCGTAGAAAGTGCAATTCTGATTGACGAAGACATTACGCCCAACGCGAATTTCGTCCCCACCCGCGGTATAGAATGGCGGGATCAGCAGGAAACTCTCATCTACCCTTTTGCCGATGAGTTCGCTGAACAAGGCCCGAATTTCGTCCGCATCATTGAATGTCAAACGGTTAAGTGACGCGGTGATTGCCATCGCCCTCCTCGTGTTTGCCACCATCGCCGCCGATTCCGGCGTCCTCCTGTAAATGATCCTGGCGCCATCCTCATTCGACATTCGTTATTTTCCCTGGGGCCTGCGGTTCAACGTGTGTTTCGGCGACGAGGGCGGCACCGAGATTCGCGAAATGTAGCCACAAAGCGGAAGGGCCGGAATCGGACCGATCCCGAAAATTCGAACTGAGACACTGCCCACAACGGGTCAGCATCGGTCAACCGTATTCGACTATGGCCCGACTTGAAGGCGTCACGATCGCGGAGTTTGATCTGGCTCAATTCGCCCGATTGTTCCAGGCAGCATATTTTACAGCACGGGAGGATGAGCGTGGCGCAGACCACCAAACACCATGCCGATCAGGTGCAGGCGACGGTCGCGCGTGGCGCGGCCGCGACATCGGCCATGGTGGCGTCCTGGCGCCGCTCATCCAATTTTCATCGTCTCGATCCGGCCGAACGCAGTCTGCCGCGCCGCCTGAGTCCGGCCGAATTCGAAAACGCACGGCAGCAGATCGAGCCGCTGGTCCGCGCGGCGCAATCCAACCTGGATCGCCTGTTCCTCGCAGTCGGCGGTGTCGGTTGTTGTGTGCTGCTGGCCGACCGCAATGGCGTGCCGGTCGACCGCCGCGGCGCAGCGTGTGACGACGAGACGTTCAAGGCGTGGGGATTGTGGACCGGGACGGTCTGGAGCGAGGACTGCGAGGGCACCAACGGCATCGGGACCTGCCTGGCCGAGCAACGCGCGCTCACCGTTCATCGCGACCAGCATTTTTATGCGCGCAACACGCTGCTGAGCTGCACCTCGGCCCCGATCTACGATCACGAGGGCCGGCTCGCCGCGGCGCTCGACGTTTCCTCCTGCCGCGCGGATCTCACGGAAGGTTTCGTCAATCTGATATCCGTCGCTGTCAGCGACGCGGCGCGGCGGATCGAGACGGAGAATTTCCGTCTGGCGTTTCCGAACGCCCGCTTTCTGTTCGCACCGGATATCAATCGCGGCGGGGGCGGGCTGATCGCGGTCGATGGCGACGATCTCGTTATCGGCGCGACACGGTCGGCGCGGCTGGTGCTCGGTGTGAACAGGGATTTTCTGAAGAAGCCGCTGCCTGCGGCGGACCTGCTCGGCGGCTCGTCAAGCCCGGTGCGCGATCTCGATCAGGCCGAGCGGGCAGCCGTGCAACGGGCTCTGGCGCGCAGCGACGGCAACGTGTCGGCCGCCGCCGAGGCGCTCGGCATCAGCCGCGCCACCTTGCACCGAAAGCTGCGGCGCCTGGAACTCAATCGCGCGCACTGACGGTTTGCCTCGTGTACTGTCGCAGTTCTGCGACACGCGCGCCGGCGATCAGGTTTGGACGGACTGACAATGTAATCCGCCTTCGCCATGGTTTTTCCAGAGCGCCGCATCCAGCGACGCCGTAGCGAGGAAGAGCCATGAACAAGGTCGAATTTTCACGGACTGCGAAGGCCCCGTTCGAAAGGCGTTACGGGAACTACATCAACGGAAAATGGGCCGAGCCGCGCTCGGGCCGCTACTTCGAAAACTTCTCGCCGGTGAACGGCCGGCTGCTCTGCGAGGTCGCGCGCTCCGGCGCCAAGGACGTCGAAGACGCGCTCGACGTGGCGCACGCCGCCAAGGAAGCGTGGGGCCGCACCAGCGTCGCCGAGCGCGCGCTGATCCTCAACCGCATCGCCGACCGCATGGAGCAGAACCTCGATCTGCTCGCGCTCGCCGAAACCTGGGACAACGGCAAGCCGATCCGCGAGACCACCGCAGCCGACGTGCCGCTCGCGATCGACCATTTCCGCTATTTCGCCGGCGCCATCCGTGCGCAAGAGGGCGGGCTTTCCGAAATCGACCACGACACCGTCGCCTATCATTTCCACGAGCCGCTCGGCGTCGTCGGGCAGATCATCCCGTGGAATTTCCCGTTGCTGATGGCGTGCTGGAAACTGGCGCCGGCGCTGGCCGCCGGAAACTGCGTCGTGCTGAAACCGGCCGAACAGACCCCGGCTGCGATCATGGTGTGGGCGGGGCTGATCGGCGACTTGTTGCCGCCGGGCGTGCTCAACATCGTCAACGGCTTCGGCCTCGAGGCCGGCAAGCCGCTGGCGTCATCGCCGCGCATTTCCAAGATCGCCTTCACCGGCGAGACCTCGACGGGCCGGCTGATCATGCAATATGCGAGTGCGAACCTCATTCCGGTCACGCTCGAGCTCGGCGGCAAGTCGCCCAACATCTTCTTCAAGGACGTCACGGCTGAGGATGACGAGTTCTTCGACAAGGCGATCGAGGGCTTCGTCATGTTCGCCTTCAACCAGGGCGAAGTCTGCACCTGTCCGAGCCGCGCGCTGATCCATGAATCGATTTTCGACCGCTTCATGGAAAGAGCCTTGAAGCGCGTCGAGGCGATCGTGCAGGGCGACCCGCTCGATCCGGCCACCATGATCGGTGCGCAGGCGTCGTCCGAACAGATGCAGAAGATCCTGTCCTATGTCGACATCGGCCGCGAGGAGGGCGCGCAGGTGCTGACGGGCGGGGCGCGCAACGAACTGCCGGGCGATCTGGCCGGCGGCTTCTACGTCAAGCCCACGGTGTTCAAGGGCAACAACAAGATGCGCATCTTCCAGGAGGAGATCTTCGGACCCGTGGTTTCGGTCACGACCTTCAAGGACGATGACGAGGCGCTCGCGATCGCCAACGACACGCTCTACGGTCTCGGCGCCGGCATCTGGAGCCGCGATGCGAGCCGGCTCTACCGTTTCGGCCGCGCCATCCAGGCGGGCCGGGTCTGGACCAATTGCTACCACGCCTATCCGGCGCATGCCGCGTTCGGCGGTTACAAGCAATCGGGCGTCGGCCGCGAGACCCACAAGATGATGCTCGACCACTACCAGCAGACCAAGAACCTGCTCGTCAGCTACAGCCCGAAGAAGCTCGGCTTCTTCTGACTCGCCCTGACATCGGTAACGGCGTAGCGCGCGGACCATTTCGGTCCAGCGCGCTACGTTGCGGTCGTCCTTTTCAAGAAGTTTTCATTGCCTTTGCGATTCCGCCCCGACCGAACCGGCGTATAATCGCATCGAGGGGGAACTGTACTGCATCACGGGATTATCACCTGAAATCGCAGTGACGGAGGTCCGCCATGAAAGTCAAAGACGCGATGCACAAGGGCGTCGACTGGGTAAACCCCGATACGCCCATCACCGAAATTGCCAAGCTGATGCGAGAACATGACATCGGCTGCATTCCGATCGGCGAGAACGATCAACTGGTCGGGATGGTGACCGATCGTGATATCGTCTGCAAAGGAATTGCGAACGGCAAGTTCGATCCCAGCCGCGCGCTGGCGCGCGATGTGATGACCGAAGGCATTCATTGCTGCCGGGAAGACGATGACCTTGCCAAGGCCGTCCATCACATGGAGGCGCTGCAGATCCGAAGGTTGCCTGTGATCAACAAGAGCAAGCGAATGGTCGGCATGATCAGCCTCGGCGATGTCGGCCGTTTTGCGCCCAATGAATTGCTGGCCGGGTGCGTGAAGACCGTCACCGCCCATCACTGATACGGCGGCGGCCCTTGCCGATCACGCGCGATGGCGCCCGCGTCGATATCGACGCGGGCGATCGGTGGATCGAGCGGCCTCAATCGTGCGTGCTGAAGTGGCCGCGCCAGGCCTTCGCCGTCAATCGTGCGTACTGCTCGCCATCCATGCGGATCAGCGTCGCGTGATCGCCTCCTTCCAAGTAGATTTCCCGTCGCGCGTCGATGCTGTCGTCGATGATGACGTCCAGCCCGTAGCATTCGCCGAGCGGCGGGATCGCGCCGCGTTCGCAGTCCTCGAACAGCTTTTCGATCTCGTCCTCGCTCGCCAGGTCGACCTTGTGGCCGAGCTGACTTTTCAGCGCCGACAGATGCAGGTGATGGGAGGCCGGAAGCACGGCCATCATGTAGCCGCCGTCGCGCCGCAGCACGACGGCCTTGGCCAGCGACTCGCCCGGCACGTGGCAAGCCTCGGCCGTACGGTTCGATGACATGGTTGGGGCATGCGGGATCACGTCGTAGGTGACGCTTTGATCCAGGTACTTTTGCAGGGTCGGGGAAACGGTCATGGCGGCTCCTCCATTGCATGGGCAATCCGCACACCGGGAGGAACTCGCGCAGTCGCCTCACGATGCGGGCGAACACGATTTGGAGGGAAGGATACGCCCGCCGGAAGGCCCCGACAATGCGAATTCGGGGCCGGAACCGGTGGAGCGAGGGCGCGTCTCGATCGGATTTTGCGCGAATTGCCTTGCTGCGAGCGCATTTGTTCAAGAAATGTTCAGCTCGAAGAGCCTTCGATGCGGCGCTCGGGCGGCGACAGGGTGGAAGCCATGCGGTTAGTAAGAAGTCTGTCGATCCTCTCGATGTGTCTCGTCACGGGGCTGGCGGGTCTGAGCCCCGCTGCAGCGCAGCAACCGGAAAAGCGCATTGCGTTGGTGGTCGGCAACGGCGCTTACGCGAAATCGCCGCTGGCGACCGCGGCCAACGACGCCGGCCTGATCGCGCAGACATTGCAGGCGGCGGGCTTTGACGTGATCGGCGCCCGCGATCTCGACGGCGACACGCTGCGGAAGAGTTTCCGTGACTTCATCCAGAAGGCCGAAAGCTCGGGGCCTGATACGGTCGCGATGGTCTATCTGGCCGGTTACGGGCTGCAACTGGCGGGCGACAACTATTTCGTGCCGGTCGATTCCGCGATCAACCGCGATACCGATGTTCCGACCGAGGCGCTGCGGACCGGCGACTATATCCGCCAGCTCGCTTCGCTGCCGCTGAAAGCCGGCATCGTCGTGCTGGACGCCGCGCGCCAGCAGCCTTTCGTCGACGGGCAGATCGCAAGCGGCCTCGCATTGGTCGAGGCCGATCCGCACATGCTGATCGCGTTCAATGCGGCGCCCGGAACCGTGGCGCCGGTCGAGCAGGGGCCGTATGGCATCTACGCCCAGTCGCTGGCCGAGATGATCCGGACCGGCGGATTGCCGCTGCCGGAGGTCTTCAATCGCCTGCGGCTTCGCGTCAACGAGGCCAGCAAGGGCGCGCAGATGCCCTGGGACAGCCAGAAGGTCGATGCCGGCTTCACGTTCTTCGAGCGTGAGCCCGACGCGCCGGCACAGCCTGCGGCGGATCAGGCCGCCGCCGTTCGCAACAAGCCGATCCGCGAACTCGGCGTGCAGGATGCCTATGCCATGGCGGTGGAGCGCGACACGCTGCAGGGCTACGAGGAGTTTCTCGGCGCCTATGCGAGCGATCCGCTGGCCAAGCGGGTGAGGGCGATCGCGGCAGCGCGGCGCGAGGCGATTACTTGGCGCCGCACCTATCGCACCGATACTCCCAACGCCTATTGGTCGTACCTGCAACGCTACCCGCGCGGGCCGCATGCGGCCGACGCGCGCCGGCGTCTCACCATTCTCACCGCGCCGCTGGAGCCGCCGCCGACTTTCGACGTGATCGATTACGACGTGCCGCCGCCGCCGCCGGACGAGCTCATCTATATCGACCGCCCCGTGCTGGCCTTCGGCGATCCCGAGTTCGATTTCGTCGCCCCGCCACCGGCGCCGGTGTATTACCTGCCGCCGCCGCCGGATGATTTCGTGGTGCTGGAGCCGCCGCCGCCGCCGATCGCGCTGTTCATCCTGCCGCAGCCGATCTTCGTGCCGATACCGGTCTATGTCAGGCCGCCGCGCTATGTGGCGCCGCCGCCGAACAACCTCATCTATGCCAACATCCACAACAGGGCCGTCATCAACAGCGTGATCAACCGGCCGCCGCAGCCGGGGTCGCCCGCGGGTGGGCCTGGTGCCGGAATGGGCGGCAGGCCGGGCGGACGTCCCGGCGCCCCGGATCGGGTGGTCGCGCCGGGGCAGGGGGGCGCCACGCCGGTGCTGCCGCCCGCGGTGGCGCAACGGGCGACGCTGATCCAGCAGGGCAAAGCGCCGGTACCGCCAAGCGCCACGATCAATCCCGCCGTGAGAACGGGTTTGCCCGGCGCAGGGCAGACCGGAAGGCCGAACGCGGTGCAGCCGGCAAACGCGCCAGCCGCGCTGCCGTCGACGCAGCCCGTGCCGAGGACCAATGCTCTGCCGGTTCCAGGCGCCAGGGGTACGCCGCCGGCATCCCCCAGTGCTGCGGTCAGTCCGAATGCGAGGCCTGCGCCGGGCGGCCCGCCACCGAGATCGGCGACGCCTTCGGCTGCCGGCGCCAAGCCCGCCATCGGTGCAACGATGCCGGCTGGCCAGCAGCCAAGAGAAGGGGCAAGGGTCGTCGCACCACCCCCAGGCGGCGCCGCGCCCTCAAGGCCCGCCGCTGGGGTTGCTCCAAGACCTCAATCGCCGCCTGAATTGCGGCGAACGCCGCCGCCGTCCGCGGTGCAGGCGGCCAGACCCTCACCGCCACCGGCAGCCCGCGTTGCGCCGGCGCCGCCGCCGAGAATGGCCGCACCACCGCCAGCGAGGATGAATGCGCCTCCACCGGCGAGGGTGGCCGCACCGTCGCCTCCACCCAGGATGGCCGCCCCACCGGCCCCGCCGCCGCGCATGGCTGCGCCGCCACCGAGGATGGCGCCGCCACCGCCGCCACCGCGTATGGCCGCGCCCCCGCCTCGGATGGCTGCACCACCGCCGGCAGCCCGCCCAGCTCCGGCCAGGAGCTGCCCGCCAGGGGCCCGGTGCTGATCGTTAACGGGCCAGATCCGCAGGGTCTGGCCCAAGACGGTCCTGAATCGCTGATCTGGACGACCGAAAATCCGGCCGTATTTCCTTGCTTCTGGCTGGAATCCGGCTATATAGCGCGCCATCTCACACGGAAACATGGCTCTCAAAGGCCGTCCGGTGGCAACCGGGCCAGTCAGGCTCGTTTGCTCACACGTTTCCGGAGGAACCAACCGGAGAACTATAACTATGGCGCTACCCGATTTCTCTATGCGTCAGCTCCTCGAAGCTGGCGTGCACTTTGGCCACCAATCGCACCGCTGGAATCCGAAGATGGCGGATTACATTTTCGGTGCCCGCAACAACATCCACATCATCGACCTCGCCCAGACCGTGCCGATGCTGCATCGTGCGCTGCAGGCGGTGTCCGACACCGTCGCCAAGGGCGGCCGCATCCTGTTCGTCGGCACCAAGCGCCAGGCGCAGGACGGCGTTGCCGAAGCCGCGAAGCGCTCGGCGCAGTACTTCGTCAATTCGCGCTGGCTCGGCGGCACGCTGACCAACTGGAAGACGATCTCGGGCTCGATCAAGCGCCTGCGTCACCTCGATGAGGTGCTCTCGTCGGGCGAAGCCAACTCCTACACCAAGAAGGAGCGGCTGACGCTGCAGCGCGAGCGCGACAAGCTCGACCGCTCGCTCGGCGGCATCAAGGACATGGGCGGGCTTCCCGACATGATCTTCGTGATCGACACCAACAAGGAAGACATCGCGATCCAGGAAGCACAGCGGCTCAACATTCCCGTTGCCGCGATTGTCGATACCAACTCCGACCCCAAGGGCATCACCTTCGTGGTGCCGGGCAATGACGACGCCGGCCGCGCCATTTCGCTGTACTGCGACCTGATCGCCCGCGCCGCCATCGACGGCATTTCGCGCGCGCAGGGCGATTCCGGCATCGACATCGGCGCCGCGGTTCAGCCGGTTCGCGAAGAAGTTCCGGCAGCTCCACAGCCGACCGGCTTCCAGGGGTTGGCCGGTCCGCGCGGCACCGCCGACAACCTCAAGAAGCTCACCGGCGTGTCTGGTACCATCGAGAAGAAGCTCAACGACCTCGGCATCTTCCACTACTGGCAGCTCGCCGAGCTCGATCACGACACCGCACACAAGATCGGTGAAGAGGTTGGTCTTCCGAGCCGCGCCGACGCCTGGGTCGCCCAGGCCAAGACGCTGACCGCGGAAGCCGAATAATTGCGACACCGCGTGGCCGGGTCTTCCGGCCACCGGTTCTGCTCCCCAGATTACGGCATTCCCTGTAGCTGACCGCGGTCCGGCGCAAAGCGCGTCGCGCCCGCAGCTCACAGGCAAGAAGGATATTCGACGATGGCAACGATCACTGCGGCGATGGTCAAGGAACTGCGCGAGTCGACCGGCGCAGGCATGATGGACTGTAAGGCAGCGCTCACCGAAACCAGCGGTGACATCACCGCGGCCCAGGACTGGCTGCGCAAGAAGGGTCTGTCGAAGGCTGCGAAGAAGGCCGGTCGTGTCGCGGCCGAGGGCCTGATCGGCGCCGTGACCTCGGGCCCCAAGGGCGTCGTGGTCGAGGTCAATTCCGAGACCGATTTCGTCGGCCGCAACGAGCAGTTCCAGGGCCTCGTCAAGATGATCGCGCAGGTCGCGCTCGACGTCGGTGCCGACGTCGAGAAGATCAAGGCGGCCAAGGTCGGCAGCGTCACCGTCGAGACCGCGATTTCGGACGCCATCGCCACCATCGGTGAGAACATGTCGCTGCGCCGCGCGGCTTCGCTCGAAGTCGGCAAGGGCGTGGTGTCGAGCTACGTCCATGGTGCCGTGATCGACGGCGCCGGCAAGATGGGCGTGCTGGTCGCGCTGGAGTCCACCGGCAAGACCGATGAACTCGCAACGCTCGGCCGCCAGCTCGCGATGCACGTCGCCGCGACCAATCCGCAGGCGCTGGATCCGTCCGGCCTCGACCCCGAGATCGTCAAGCGCGAAAAGGACGTGCTGGCCGACAAGTACCGCCAGCAGGGCAAGCCCGACAACGTGATCGAGAAGATCGTCGAGTCCGGCCTGAAGACCTATTACAAGGAAGTCTGTCTGCTGGAGCAGGCGTTCATCCACGACACCGGCAAGTCGGTCGCGCAGGCGGTCAAGGAATCTGAAGGCAAGGTCGGCGCGCCGGTGAAGATTGCCGGATTTGTGCGCTATGCTCTCGGCGAGGGAATCGAAAAGCAGGAATCCGATTTCGCAGCCGAAGTCGCAGCGGCCAGCGGCAAGAAGTAACCGCTGCAGTCTGTAGTCTTCCGGCGAGACATGCCGGAAGTCGCCTGCGCGGGAGAGGGAAGCGATAAGCAATGGCAGAGCCGGTCTATCGTCGCGTCGTGATCAAGCTCTCGGGCGAGTATCTCGCAGGCAGCCAGTCCTTCGGCATCGACCAGCCTACCGTTGACCGCATCGCCGACGACCTGATCGCGGCCAAGAAGCTCGGCGTCGAGGTGGCCGTCGTAATCGGCGGCGGCAATATCGTTCGCGGCGTGGAAGTCTCCTCGCGCGGCGTGTCGCGTCCGACCGGCGACACCATGGGCATGCTCGCCACCATGATGAACTGCCTGGCGCTGGAAGCCGCCATCGAGCGCAAGGGAGCGCCGGCGCGGACGCTCTCGGCGTTCGTGATGCCCGAGATTTCCGAGCTGTTCACCCGCAGTGCAGCGCACAAATACCTCGCCGAGGGACGAATCGTGCTGCTCGGCGGTGGAACCGGCAATCCGTTCTTCACCACCGACACCACGGCGGTGCTGCGGGCGGCCGAGATCGGGGCGCAGGCGGTGCTCAAAGCGACCAATGTCGACGGCGTTTACAGCGCCGACCCCAAAAAAGACCCTTCAGCCAAGCGTTTCGACCGTTTGACGCATTCGCAGGCGATTGCCGGCGACTACAAGGTGATGGATGCGACCGCATTCGCGCTTGCCCGCGAGACGTCACTGCCTATCATCGTATTCTCGATCGCCGAGCCGGGTTCGATCGGCGCGATCCTGCGCGGGACCGGCCAGGGCACGGTGGTTGCCGGCTGACAGGCCGGCGCTGCTTCGAACCGCCAGCTTTTGAGGCCGGCGGCTGGTTTCTAAGGAGGGGAGAGTGTTATGCCCACGCCCGGTTTTGACATCAACGAATTGAAGCGCCGCATGCAAGGCGCCACCCACTCGCTCAAGCACGAGCTGGGCGGTTTGCGGACCGGCCGCGCGGCGGCGTCCATGCTGGAGCCGGTGCAGGTCGAGGCTTACGGCTCACACATGCCGCTCAACCAGCTTGCGACCGTCAGCGTGCCTGAGCCGCGCCTGCTCTCGGTGCAGGTATGGGACAAGTCGATGGTGAAAGCCGTCGAAAAGGCCATTGTCGATTCCAATCTCGGCCTGTCGCCGGCGACCGAGGGGCAGGTGTTGCGCCTGCGGATTCCCGAGCTCAACGAGGAGCGGCGCAAGGAACTGGTGAAGGTCGCGCATAAATACGCCGAAGCCGCCAAGGTCGCGGTCCGCCATGTCCGCCGCGACGGGCTCGATATCGTCAAGAAGCTCGAGAAGAATCACGAGATTTCCGAGGACGATCAGGAGCGGCTCGCCAACGATGTGCAGAAGGCGACCGACGGAACAATTGCTGAAATCGATCAGTTGCTGGCGGCGAAGGAAAAGGAAATCCTCACCGTTTGAGGGCAACATTGAAGCGTTGAGACTGGTCCTGGAATTTTGATGATGCCGAACGCCGCCGCCCCCGCCACGGAAGGATCCGACCGATCCGTCCCGTTGCATGTGGCGATCATCATGGATGGAAATGGGCGCTGGGCGGCAGCGCGCGGCTTACCGCGTGCCGAAGGCCACCGCCGCGGCGTCGAGGCGCTGCGCCGCGTGGTTCGCGCCGCCCATGAACTCGGCGTGCTCTATCTGACGATCTTTTCGTTCAGCTCCGAAAACTGGTCGCGGCCGGCTACCGAAATCGGCGACCTGTTCGGATTGCTGCGTCGCTTCATCCGCAACGATCTGGCGACGCTGCACAGCGACGGCGTGCGCGTCCGCGTGATCGGCGAGCGGGAAGGACTCGAGCCCGACATCTGCACGCTGTTGAACGAGGCCGAGGAACTGACGCGGGCCAACACCAAGCTCAATCTCGTGGTCGCGTTCAACTACGGATCGCGCCAGGAAATCGCCGGCGCCGCGCAACGGCTGGCGCGCGAAGTGGCCGAGGGCAAGCGCGATCCGGCATCGATCGACGCCGATGCACTCGGGCAATATCTCGATGCGCCCGACATTCCCGATCCCGACCTGATCATTCGCACCAGCGGCGAGCAGCGGCTGTCGAACTTCCTGATGTGGCAGGCGGCCTATAGCGAACTCGTGTTCGTGCCGATCCACTGGCCGGATTTCGACAAGGCCGCGCTCGAAAGCGCCATTGCCGAATATGCCAGACGAGAACGCCGTTTCGGCGGTCTGGCCGCGAAAACCGGATCGTGACCGAGCCCGAGGCCGCGCCGGCGGCAGCAAGCCGACCCGACCAGCGCAACCTCGTGATGCGCATCGCCGCTGCGGCCGTGCTGATCCCGCTCGCGGTCGCCATCGCCTATGCGGGCGGCTTTCTGTGGGCCGCACTGGTGACGCTGGCGGCGATCGGCCTGTTCGTGGAATGGCTCGCGATCGTGGGTCTTGCCGGGGCGATGCGTGTGATCGTGCCGGGCGTGGCGGCGCTCGCGGTTGCCGGGCTTTGCTTTGCGTTTCACCGGCTGGATGCCGCATTGATTATGCTCGCGGTCGGTTTTGTCGCGGTCGTGGCGATCGCGCCGGAGCGGCGAAACTGGGCGGCGGCGGGATTTTTGTACGCGGCGGCGGCCGAAATTACCTCGCTGCTGGTGCGTCTCGATTCCATGAAGGGCTTTGCAGCCCTGATGTTCGTGCTGCTGATCGTGTGGGTCACCGACAGCGGCGGCTATTTTGCGGGCCGCGGCATTGGCGGGCCGAAACTCTGGCCGCGCGTCAGCCCGAAAAAGACCTGGGCGGGCGCTATCGGCGGTTTTGTTGCCAGTCTCGCCGTGGCAATCGGGTTTGCCGTGTTCGATCTGGGCAGAATGGGGCCGTTATTGATGCTGGCGGCGTTCCTTTCGGTCGTTTCGCAGCTTGGCGACCTCTTCGAGTCCGCCGTGAAGCGGCGTTTTGGCGTAAAGGACTCAAGTCACATTATTCCCGGCCACGGCGGACTAATGGATCGCCTGGATGGATTTGTCGCAGCCGTCGTCGTGGCGGCAGTTTTCGGCCTTCTGCGGGGCGGCGCCGATGGCGTCGGCCGCGGTCTTATGGTTTGGTGATAGGATGAGCGCAGTTCCATTGCGTAACAACAAGGCCGCGTTGGCCGCCGCGCGTACCGTCACGGTGTTGGGCGCCACCGGTTCGATCGGCGACAGCACCATGGATTTGCTGCGCGGCGCGCGCGACCGCTACCAGGTCGAGGCGCTGACCGCGAATTCCAATGTCGAAGCGCTGGCCAAGCTTGCCAAGGAATTCGGCGCACGATTCGCCGCAATCGCCGATCCGGCGCGCCTTGGCGAACTGAAGGCCGCCCTGGCCGGCATGAACATCGAATGCGGCGCCGGCGAAAGCGCCATCATCGAGGCCGCCGCGCGCCCCGCCGACTGGGTGATGGCGGCGGTAAGCGGCGCTGCCGGGCTGAAGCCGGCGCTCGCCGCAGTCGATCGCGGCGCTGCCGTCGCGTTGGCGAACAAGGAATGCCTGGTTTGTGCCGGCGATTTTTTCATGCAGCGCGCAGCAAAGGCCGGCGCCTGCATTCTGCCGGCGGATTCCGAGCATAACGCGCTGTTTCAGGCGCTCTCTTCCGGCAATCGCGAAGAGCTGGTGCGCGTGATCATCACCGCATCCGGCGGCCCGTTCCGAACCTGGGCGCCGGCCGACATCGAGCAGGCGACGCTGGAGCAGGCGTTGAAGCATCCGAACTGGAGCATGGGCCAGAAGATCACGATCGATTCGGCCTCGATGATGAACAAGGGCCTCGAAGTCATCGAAGCTTCCTATCTCTTCGCGCTCTCGGCCGACGAGATCGACGTGCTCGTGCATCCGCAATCGATCATCCACGGCATGGTTGAATTCTCCGATCGCTCAGTGGTTGCGCAACTCGGTGCGCCCGATATGCGCATCCCGATCGCGCATTGCCTTGGATGGCCGGAGCGAATCGTTGGCCCGTCGGCGAGGCTCGATCTCGCGAAAATCGGCCAGCTCACCTTCGAGACGCCGGATTTTGAGCGGTTCCCGGGCTTGCGGCTGGCCTACGAGGCGTTACGTACGGGGCGTGGCGCGACCACGGTATTCAATGCCGCCAATGAGGTGGCGGTGGCGGCGTTCATTGCCGGAAAGATCAAGTTCGGGTCGATCGCGCGCCTCGTCGAGGCCACCATTAATGACTGGATTCGCGCCGGGAACCTAGCGCCTCTGAGTTCGGCTGACGACGCGATCACCGTTGACCATAACGCGCGAAATAGAGCCGCCTCCCTATTGCCTCAAATTGCCTTAAAGGCATCCTAGAGGGTTGGGGACGGAGCCTTTGGCTCTTGTCGAGGGGAACCTGATGATTGAGTTTTTTCTAAACAGTTTCAATACGTTGAGCCATGGGCTCATCGGCTACATCATCCCCTTTTTGTTTGTCCTGACCATCGTCGTGTTCTTCCATGAACTCGGCCACTTCCTGGTCGCCCGGTGGGCGGGCGTGAAGGTGTTGACATTCTCGCTCGGCTTCGGGCCGGAACTCGCCGGTTTCAATGACCGCCACGGCACCCGCTGGAAGATCTCCGCGATCCCGCTCGGCGGCTATGTGAAGTTCTTCGGCGACGAATCGGAAGCCTCGACGCCGGCCTCGGCCGAATCGCTTGCCCGCATGAGCGATGAAGAGCGGGCCGGCAGCTTCCATCACAAGAAGGTCGGCGCCCGTGCAGCCATCGTGGCTGCCGGTCCGATCGCGAATTTCGTTCTCGCAATCGTCATCTTCACCTGTCTGTTCACCTTCTTCGGCAAGCCGAGCACGACGGCGCGCGTCGACAAGATCGAAGCCTCGAGCGCCGCCGAGCGGGCGGGTTTCCAGGTCGGCGACGTCGTCACCGCCATCGACGGCAAGAAGGTCGGCAGCTTCTCCGACATGCAGCGGCTGGTCAGCGTGCGCGCCGGCGACACCTTGACCTTCACCGTCAAGCGCGGTGATTCCACGCTGCAATTGAAGGGCACGCCGGAACTGCGTGAAGTGAAGGATCCGTTCGGTAACACCCAGCGGCTCGGGATCCTCGGAATCACCCGCGCGACCTCGCCGGGCGAAGTGACGACCGAGAAGGTCGATCCGGCGACCGCGCTCTGGCTCGGAATCAAGGAAACCTGGTTCGTTATCGAGCAGACGCTCTCCTATATCGGCAACATCTTCACCGGCCGGGCCAGCGCGGACCAGATCGGCGGACCGATTCGGATCGCGCAGATTTCAGGGCAGGTGGCCACGCTGGGACTGATTCCGCTGCTGCATCTGGCGGCGGTGCTGTCGATTTCGATCGGCTTGTTGAACCTGTTCCCGGTTCCCTTGCTCGATGGCGGTCACCTTATGTTCTACACGGCCGAGGTGCTGCGGGGACGCCCATTGTCGGAAAAGTCGCAGGAATACGGGTTCCGCGTCGGGCTTGTTCTGGTGCTGATGCTGATGGTGTTCGCCTTTTATAACGACTTCCATCAGGTGCCGTGGCTGAAGGGGCTATTCGGAAGATCCTAGTAGCGGCTTTTTTGTGACGTTGCCCATTGGCAACGCCTTGGAATGAAATTGGAATTGCCGCGTGAAGTCTGGTTTGCCCCCCTGTCGAAATTAGCTACAAGCAATGCAACTTGGGAATCTGCCGGTTCGTAGGGGTACGGACCGGCATAGGAATGACGAGGGCGCGTTGCGCATGATGTTGGGAATGCGAGTGCGGGGGGGCTTGCTGGCCGCTCTGATCATGGTTGCCGCGCCGATGGGGGGCGTGCTGGTGTCTGTGCCGGCTGCGGCCCAGACCGTGGCGTCGATCGCCGTTGAGGGGAACCGGCGTGTCGAAGTCGAGACCATCCGTTCCTACTTCAAGCCGGGTCCCGGTGGCCGCCTCGGGCAGGCCCAGATCGACGACGGCCTGAAAGCGCTGATCGAAACCGGTTTGTTCCAAGACGTGCGAATCAATCAGGTGGGCGGCCGGCTGGTCGTGACCGTGGTCGAAAACGCCGTGATCGGGCGCATCGCCTTCGAAGGCAACAAGAAGGTCAAGGACGAGCAGCTCTCGGCCGAAATCCAGTCCAAGCCGCGCGGCACGTTCTCGCGCCCGATGGTTCAGTCGGATGCCCAGCGAATCGCCGAAATCTATCGGCGCTCCGGTCGCTACGACGTGCGTGTGACCCCTGAAATCATCGAGCAGCCGAACAACCGCGTCGACCTGATCTTCACGATCACCGAGGGCACCAAGACCGGCGTGAGGTCGATCGAGTTCGTCGGCAACGTCGCCTATTCGTCCTATCGCCTGAAGGACGTCATCAAGACCCGCGAATCGAACCTGCTGAGCTTCCTCGGCGGCGCTGACGTCTACGATCCGGACCGGGTCGAGGCCGACCGCGACCTGATTCGCCGCTTCTATCTCAAGAACGGTTACGCCGACGTGCAGGTGGTTGCCGCGCTGACCGAATATGATCCCGACAAGAAGGGCTTCCTCGTCACTTTCAAGATCGAGGAAGGGCAGCAATATCGCGTTGCCTCTGTCGACTTCCAGACCTCGATTCCAACCCTCGATGCCGCTTCGATGCGCAGCTTCTCGCGCGTCAGCGTCGGGTCGGTCTACAATGCCGAGGCGCTGGAGAAATCCGTCGAGGAAATGCAGATCGAAGCCTCGCGGCGCGGCTACGCCTTCGCTGTGGTGCGCCCGCGCGGCGATCGCAATTTCGAAGCGCACACCGTTTCGATCGTGTTCGCTGTCGATGAAGGCCCGCGAACCTATATCGAGCGCATCAACGTCCGCGGCAACACCCGGACCCGCGACTACGTGATTCGCCGCGAGTTCGACCTGTCCGAGGGCGACGCCTACAACCGCGCGCTGGTCGACCGTGCCGAGCGCCGGCTGAAGAACCTCGACTTCTTCAAGTCCGTGAAGATCCTGACCGAGCCCGGCTCGTCGACCGATCGTGTGATCCTGGTCGTCGATCTCGAAGAGAAATCGACCGGCGACTTCTCGGTGTCGGGCGGCTACTCAACCACGGACGGTGCGCTGGCCGAAGTCAGCATTTCCGAGCGCAACTTCCTCGGCCGCGGCCTGTATGCGAAGGCAGCCGTGACCTATGGCCAGTACGCACGCGGCGGTTCGCTGTCGTTCGTCGACCCCTATCTGTTTGACTATCGCGTCGCGCTCGGCCTCGATCTGTTTTATCGCGAGCAGCTGGCCAACAGCTACATCGCCTACGGCACCAAGACCCTCGGCTTCAGCCCGCGGCTCGGCTTTACCCTGCGTGAAGACTTGGCGCTACAGTTGCGCTACTCGGTCTACCAGCAGGAAATCCAACTGCCGAACACGCTGGCCAACTGTAACAACAATCCGAACAACGGACTGCTGGCATTCAACCCGTCACCAGCATTTGTAAATTCGGTGGGCGGGCCAGGTGGCTTGCCAGCTCCCGCGACAGACGCCTCTGGCGTCGGCCTGTGGTGCTACAGCGATGGCGAAGCTTCGCTGCCGATTCGCCGGGAACTGCAGAGCGGCAAGGCGCTGACCTCGGCGGTCGGCTATTCGCTGAACTACAACACGCTGGACAACAACAAGAACCCGACCGACGGCTTGCTGATCGACTGGAAACAGGACTTCGCGGGCCTCGGCGGCGACGTGAGGTACATCAAGTCCGCGATCGATGCGAAGTACTACACCCCGCTGGTCGCCGATATCGTCGGCCTGATCCACCTCCAGGGCGGCATGCTGAACCAGTTCGGCGGCAGCGAGCTGCGCATGCTCGATCACTTCCAGATGGGTCCGAACCTCGTTCGCGGTTTTGCGCCGAACGGTATTGGTCCGCGCGATCTCAACCCATTCGGCACGCGTGACGCGCTGGGCGGCACCAAGTACTGGGGCGCTTCGTTCGAACTGCAGATGCCGTTCTGGTTCCTGCCGAAGGAAGTTGGGCTCAAGGGCTCGGTCTACGCCGACGCCGGCGGACTTTGGGACTACAAGGGACCGACGTCGTGGGCGCAGACGGGTGAGGTCAACGTGCCCGGTTGCGTCCCGCCGACGCAAGCCCCGAATGCAAATGCCGGAACCTGTACAGGACTGCAGTATGACGACGGCAACGTGGTCCGTAGCTCGGTGGGTGTCGGCATCATCTGGGCTTCGCCGTTCGGTCCGCTGCGCTTCGACTATGCGGTTCCGCTTACGAAGGGTCAGTTTGACCGCGTGCAGCAATTCAAGTTTGGCGGCGGCACATCGTTCTAAGGTGTCTTGAAGCGACCGGACGTACTAAGGTCCGGGAGACGAGAGCACTACGGAACAAGAGGAGGGGTCGGCTCTGTTTCTTCGGAGCCGGCACTCCGGTGTGAAGGGCGGCCGGACTGCGGCGGGTGGAATGGCGCAGCCGATATTCTTCAAGCAACCTCCTTCCTCGACGCTGGCCGAACTGGCCGCGTCGACGGGGGCGGCATTGGTCGACCCCGCGCGGGGCGGTCATGTGATCCGAGGCCTCGCTTCGCTTGACGAAGCCGGTCCGATGCATCTGGCGTTCTTCGACAACCTCAAATACGCCGATCAGCTCAAGGCGACCAAGGCCGGCGCCTGCCTGGTCAGCCCGCGTTTCGAAGCCCAGGTGCCGGCCCATGTGGCGGTGCTGCGGGCAGGCCAGCCGTTCCGCGCCTTCGTGAAGCTGGCACGCGAATGGCACGCCGACGCGCTTCGTCCACAATCCTGGTTCGATGTCGACGGCATCGCACCGTCGGCGATCATCGACCCGTCCGCCCATCTCGAGGACGGCGTCATCGTCGATCCGCTGGCGGTAATTGGCCCGCGAGTCGAGATCGGCGCTGGTACCGTGATCGGCGCCGGCGCGGTGATCGGCGCTGACGTCAAGATCGGCCGCGACTGCAATGTCGGCGCGCGAACTGCGATCCAATTCGCCCTGATAGGCAACAACGTCCTGATCCATCCCGGCTGCAGCATCGGCCAGGACGGCTATGGTTTCATCTTCTTCGGCCCCGAGGGGCGACACCTCAAGGTGCCTCAGACCGGCCGCGTCCTGATCCAGAACGATGTCGAGATCGGCGCCAGCACCACCATCGACCGCGGCAGCCTGCGGGATACGGTGATCGGCGAGGGGACCAAAATCGACAATCAGGTCCAGATCGGCCACAATGTGACCATCGGCAGGCACTGCCTGCTCGCGGCCCAGATCGGGCTCGCGGGCAGCCTGACGATCGGAGATAACGTGGCGATTGGCGCCAAAGCGGGGCTTAATAATCACATCAAGATCGGCGATGGAGCACAGATCGCGGCCATGAGTGCGGTGAAGGACGACATTCCTGCCAGCGAACGCTGGGGCGGTCATCTGGCTCGGCCGACCAGGCAATGGTTCCGGGAGACGCTGGCGCTTGAACGCCTGGCGCGCGATAGCGCAGCCCATCCAAAGGGCGAGGGGAAGGAGTGATGGAGGAAGCACCGGTCAGGTTCGAACTCGTGGATATCAACGAGATCCTCAAGACGCTCCCGCACCGCTATCCGATGCTGCTGATCGACCGCGTGGTCAAGATCCGCACCGATTACAGCGGCATCGGCATCAAGAACGTCACCTTCAACGAGCCGCCGTTTCTCGGCCATTTCCCCGAACGTCCGGTCTATCCCGGCGTGATGATGATCGAGGCCATGGCGCAGACCGCCGGCGTCATCGGCATCAAGTCGGTCGAAGGCACCGAGAAGCCGCGGGCGGTCTATTTCCTGACCATCGACAAGTGCAAGTTCCGAAAACCCGTGATGCCCGGCGACACTATCGAGTATCACATGCGCTCGATCGGCCGCCGCAAGGCGATGTGGTGGTTTCACGGCGACGCCAAGGTGAATGGCAGCGTCGTCGCCGAGGCCGACGTCGGCGCGATGCTGACGGATTGAATCGGGTTGAATTTACCCGTCACACAACCGACGTCTTCCTGATATCTTTGCTCAATCGCTGGTAGTGGAACCCACGCCGAGCGAGAAGGGCCGCGCCATGGCGCGCGAGCTTGGGGCGGCGCTCGCGAAACTGGGAGTGCCGGTCGGCGAAGTCTACACCAGCCGGCTCAACCGCGCGGTGGAGACCGGCAAGCTGATCGGCGGCAAGGACGTGGCTGCGGTGGACGAATTGACCGACAGTGGCGCCGGCAGTTCGTCGGCGATGGCCAACCCCGACGGCAAGAACGCCAAGGCGGGGCGCGCCGTGCGCGATCTCGTCAACCTGGCTCCGAAAACGGGCGTCAACAATCTGGCGGTGACGCACAAGACCAACGTTGCTGATGCCTTCGGCAAGGAATTTACCGATATCCGCGAAGGCGAGGCGCTGGTGTACAAGACCAGCGCCTCGGGCCCGGCCGTCCTCGTCACGCGGGCGCAGGCGAGCGAGTGGATCGCGCAGGCGGGCAGCTAGAAGGCATCATGTGCTGCGCAGTGGCCGGGCGCACGCGACAATGTCGGATCGTCGACAGAAGAGCGATGCTCGATTGCGCGGCACCGCGCGCTCGCGTCGTCGTCGCGCGAGGGTATGGAACTTACTTCGCGCGACGGATTTGTAATCTCCGGTGGCAGATCGCTTGTTCGAGATGGCCGCATGACATTTCTCCGGACTGCCGTAGTGCTGATCGGTGCAGCTGCCTTTTTCGCCGGAAGCGCCATGGCGCGCGATGACGGGCGTTATGCCAATTCTCCGCTGAAATCCTGGTTCGACAGCCTGAGGAGCGGCAAGGGACCGTGCTGCTCCGACGCCGACGGCTCGGCCGTCGCCGACGTCGATTGGGAATCGAAGGACGGGCACTATCGCGTGCGGCTGGAAGGCCAGTGGATCGACGTTCCCGACGACGCGCTCATCACCGTGCCGAATCGCGTGGGCCGAACGATGGTTTGGCCGATCAAGGGCACGCTCGGAATATCGATCCGCTGCTTCATGCCCGGCAGCATGACCTGACGCCGCAGCGTCGTTCTGACGTCCGGCGGGGACCGGCCGGCCGCTGATATGCGGACCCGACGATTCGCAACATGCCGTAACCATACGTCACTAGACAGCCTTGGGATGCCGCGCTAACCACCGGAAAACGCGAGATATTCGCGTGCAACGGATGGGCTGGGCTAGTTGATGGGTACGATCGATCCAACCGCGCGGGTTGAGGATGGCGCTGTGATCGGCGAGGGGACGACAATCGGGCCCTATTGCATCATCGGGCCCAACGTCGTCATCGGCGCGAACTGCAAGTTGATCGCGCATGTGCACGTCACCGCGCAGACCATGATCGGCGACGGCTGCACGATCTATCCGTTCGTCTCGCTCGGCACGCCGCCGCAATCGCTGAGTTACAAGGGCGAACTGACGAGACTCGAGATCGGTGCGGGCTGCACCATCCGCGAGTCCTCGACCATGAACGCCGGCACGGTTGCCGGCGGCGGCGTGACGCGGGTCGGCGAGCGCGGCTACTTCATGAACTGCAGCCATGTCGGGCACGATTGCCAGGTCGGCAATGACGTGATTTTCGCAACCTCGGCGACACTCGGCGGCCATTGCGAGATCGGCGATTTCGTCTTCATCGGCGGGTTGTCCGCCGTGCACCAGTTCACCCGGATCGGGCCGCAGGTGATGGTCGGCGGCGTCTGCGGCGTGCGTGGCGATGTCATTCCGTTCGGCCTCGTCAACGGCCAGTATGCCGCGCTGGAAGGCCTCAACATCATCGGCATGAAGCGCCGCAAGTTCACCAAGGAACGGCTGGCCAAGGTGCGCTCGTTCTACCAAAAGCTGTTTCACGGCCCCGGCATCTTTGCCGAGCGGCTCAATGCGGTGCAGCCGCTCGCCGGCGAGGACCCGGCGATCGCCGAAATCCTAGCCTTTATCGAGCAGGGCAAGCACCGCGCGTTGTGCCTTCCCACCGACGACGGCCACAAGCAGTGATGACGGGATCGCCGCAGCCATGATCTCAGCGGCAACAGACATTTCATCACCGGTCGGCGTCATCGCAGGCGGCGGCGCGATGCCGTTTGCGGTCGCGGATTCGCTTAAGGCACGGGGAATCGCGCCGGTGCTGTTCGCGCTGCGCGGCGCCTGCGATCCTGCCCGCGTCGAACGATTCCGCCATCACTGGATTTCGGTCGGACAGTTCGGTCGCGCCACAAAACTGTTCCGCAGCGAGGGCTGCCGCGACCTGATCTTCATCGGCACGCTGCTGCGTCCGGCGCTGTCGGAAATCAGGCTGGACTGGGGAACGCTACGCGTCATCGGCCATGTCCTGGCCGCGTTTCGCGGCGGCGACGATCATCTGCTGTCGGGGATCGGCCGCCTCCTCGAACAGGAGGGCTTTAGGATGGTCGGTATCAGGGATGTCGCGCCTGATATCCTGATGCCGGAAGGAAACATTGCCCGTGCCGCGCCTGATCCGGCGGCCATCGCCGATATCGCCAGGGGGCGCGAGGTGCTCGGCGCGCTCGGGCCGTTCGACATCGGCCAGGCTGTGGTCGTGATCGACGGGCACGTGGTCGCGGTCGAGGACATTGAGGGCACCGACGGGCTGCTGGCGCGTGTGGCGCGGCTGCGCGAGGCCGGGCGTATCAGGGCCAAATCCGGCCGCGGCGTGCTGGTGAAGGCGCCGAAGAGCGGCCAGGATTTGCGCTTCGACCTGCCGACCGTCGGGGCCAAAACCATCGACGGCGCGGCCAAGGCCGGGCTCGCCGGCATCGCCGTGATCGCCGGCCACACCATAGCAGCGGACTCGCAAGCCATGATCGAGGCCGCGGACAAGGCCGGCCTGTTCATCCAGGGGCTGGCAGCGTGACGCCGTCTCGCGCAACCGCCGGGATGGAGCGGAGGATTTTTCTGATCGCGACGGAAGAGTCCGGCGATCGCCTCGGCGCCAATCTGATGAAGGTGCTGCGCCAGCGTCTTGGCGACGGGGTGCAGTTCGAAGGCGTCGGCGGCCGCGCGATGGCGCGCGAAGGTCTGGAGTCGCTGTTTCCGATCGAGGAGCTCTCGATCATCGGGCTTGCCGCCGTCGTCAAGGAATTGCCGAAGATCCTCGGGCTGATCAAGGAAACCGCGATCGCGGTGGCGGAAGCCGCGCCCGATATTCTCGTGATCATCGACAGCCCCGACTTCACCCACCGCGTCGCCAGGCGCGTCCGCGCCAAGGATCCGACCTTGCCGATCGTCGACTATGTATCGCCCTCGGTCTGGGCGTGGCGGCCGGGCCGGGCGCGGGCGATGCTGAAATATGTCGATCACGTGCTGGCGCTGCTGCCGTTCGAGCCCGAGGCCTATCGACGGCTGCACGGGCCGCCCTGCAGTTATGTCGGCCATCCCCTGACCGAGCAACTGACCTCGCTGCGCCCGAACGCCGACGAGGCTGTGCGGCGGGCGGAGTCGCCGCCGGTGCTATTGGTGCTGCCGGGCAGCCGCCGCAGCGAAATCCGCCACCACATGTCGGTGTTCGGCCAGGCGGTGGCGCGGCTGCAGGAGCAGGGCACCGCGTTCGAGCTGGTGTTGCCGACCATGCCGCATCTGCAGGAGACGGTCGTGGAGGCCGTGAAGGGCTGGCCGGTGCAGCCCCAGGTCGTGATCGGCGAGCAGGAGAAGCGCGCGAAGTTTCGGATCGCGCACGCGGCACTGGCCAAGTCCGGCACCGTGACGCTCGAATTGGCGCTGGCGGGCGTACCGATGGTCACCGCCTATCGCACCGGCGCCATGGAGGCATGGATCCTGCGCCGCGCGATCAAGGTGAACTCGGTGATCCTTGCCAATCTCGTGATCGGCGAGAACGTCATTCCCGAATTCCTCCAGGAAGACTGCTCGCCGGAAAAACTCGCAGTCGCGCTGCGCGAGGTGATGAGCGACAGTGACGTGCGCCGCAAGCAGCTCGAGGGCTTCGCCAAGATCGACGGCATCATGTCGACCGGCAATCAGCCGCCCAGCGTGCACGCCGCCGATATCGTGCTGGCGACGATGTGGCAGGCCAGGCGAGGGCAGACGTAGCGCCGTAGATTCCATGAGGCGGTGAGCGTGGCCTTTCCGATAAGGTTTGGGTTTCCACACTCGAACCCCTCGGAGAGTCAGATGCAAGCATCCACCGTAGCCACGCCCACCGCCGGGCATATTGGCACAATTTTCGTTGCAATCGAACTGAGCCAGCGGAGCTGGCGGGTCGCGCTGCACAGCCCGGACAAGGACAAGATATCGCACCACAAGCTGGAGGGTGGCGATCATGCCGAGCTGTTGGCGTTGGTGGGTCGGGTTCGGGAGCGGGCGGCTCGAGCGCTGGGAGGCGTTCCGGCGGTGGCGAGCTGCTACGAGGCGGGCTACGACGGGTTCTGGCTGCACCGGCTGCTGCTGGCGGCCGGCATCACGAACTACGTGTTTGATCCCGCCAGCATTGCGGTGGACCAGCGGGCGCGGCGGGTGAAGACCGACCGGATCGATGGCGAGCGGATGCTGCGCACGCTGATGGCGTATCTGCGCGGCGAGCCGCGGGTGGTGCGGATCGTCCGGGTGCCTGCAGCCGAACAGGAGGACGCCCGCCGCGGCAGCCGCGAACGCGACCGGCTGATCAAGGAGCAAACCGCTCACACCAACCGGATCAAGGCACTGCTGCGGCTGCGGGGCATGGCGGTCGGGAACCCGCGGCGGCGCGACTGGCTGAGCTGGCTGGCAACGCAGCGGGATTGGCAAGGCCAGGCGGTCCCGCCGCGGATGCTGAGCGAGATCCGACACGAGCACGCGCGGCTGATGCTGGTGCGCGATCGGCTCGATGCGCTCGCGCAGGAGGCGGCCGCAGCGGAGCCAATGCCTGCGGAAGCCGAGATGACCCGGCGCAGCGAACTGCTGCGCCGGCTCAAATGTCTCGGCCCGGCGTTCGCGACGACGCTGACCAGCGAGGTGTTCTACAAGGACTTCCGCAATCGCCGCGAGGTCGGGAGTTATTTCGGACTGACGCCCAGTCCATGGCAGAGCGGCGGCATCGACCGCGACCAGGGCATCAGCAAGGCGGGCAATCCGCGCGCCCGCTGTGCCGCGATCGAACTGGCCTGGCTGTGGCTGCGGCATCAGCCGGACAGCAAGCTGACCCTGGAGTACCGCAAGCGCACGCTCGATGCCGGCAAGCGCATCAAGCGCGTCGCCATCGTCGCCCTGGCGCGCAAGCTGATGGTGGCGCTGTGGCGCTACCTCACGACCGGTCTCGTGCCGGAAGGCGCGGCGCTCAAGGCTGTAAAGATCTAAACACTTTCAACGAACGCGTCAGCGTCGCGGCATCTGCCGCGGTCAGCGCGGGATGGATGGTGACCGTGCCACCCTTGGGCCAGCAAACAGGCTGTTTCGTAGATGGGTCTCATCCTCGTGGCTTCCTCGCCGCATGCATGCGGAATGTGGGTACGGACAACGGTCCGACCGGATATGAGGTGATGCAGTGAGCAACTGCATAAATCGCCGGAAGCCAGTCCCTGAGCGCACCGACCGCGGCGGCACGCTGCGCTACGCATGGCTCCGCGCGCCGCCGCTCCACCGAACGTAAAAATCACATCCAAGCCCTGTCGGGATGCTTGACTCAAAACGCCTCATATGAGGGTGGGCAAAGCGAAGCGTGCCCACCATAGACGGCACCGCTTGCGGAGAAATGGTAGGCACGCCGCGCTTTACCCACCCTGCATGAGAAAAAGCCGGACGCGATGATCGCATCCGGCTTTCCAATCTGTCCTATGGCGACGGCGCTTACTTCCGCTTGTCCATCGCGACGTAGTCGCGGCGGGCGACGCCGGTGTAGAGCTGGCGCGGACGGCCGATCTTCTGCTGCGGATCCTCGATCATCTCGCTCCACTGGCTGATCCAGCCGACGGTGCGGGCGACCGCGAACAGCACGGTGAACATCGAGGTCGGGAAGCCCATCGCCTTCAGCGTGATGCCCGAGTAGAAGTCGACGTTCGGATAGAGCTTGCGGTCGATGAAGTACTGGTCGGAGAGCGCGATCTTTTCCAGTTCCAGCGCGACCTTCAGCATCGGGTCGTCGCCATGGCCGGTCTCGGCCAGCACGGCGTGACACATCTTCTGCATGATCTTGGCGCGCGGATCGTAGTTCTTGTAGACGCGGTGGCCGAAGCCCATCAGGCGGACTTCTGAGTTCTTGTCCTTCACCTGCTTGATGAAGTCCGGAATCTTGTCGACGGTGCCGATGTCGGCGAGCATCGCCAGCGCAGCTTCGTTGGCGCCGCCATGCGCCGGACCCCACAGGCAGGCGATGCCGGCGGCGATGCAGGCGAACGGGTTGGCGCCGGAAGAGCCGGCGATACGCACCGTCGAGGTCGAGGCGTTCTGCTCGTGGTCGGCGTGCAGGATGAAGATCTTGTCGAGCGCGTCAGCCAGCACCGGATTGATCTTGTAATCCTCGCAGGGCACTGCGAAGCACATGTGCAGGAAGTTCTCGGCAAAGGACAGAGAGTTCTTCGGATATATGAAGGGTTGGCCGACGGTGTATTTGTAGGCCATCGCTGCCAGCGTCGGGATCTTTGCGATCATCCGCATCGATGCGATCATGCGCTGCTGCGGGTCGTTGATGTCGGTGCTGTCGTGATAAAACGCCGCCAGCGCGCCGACGCAACCGACCATGACGGCCATCGGATGCGCGTCACGGCGGAAGCCCTGGAAGAAGCGGGCCATCTGCTCGTGCACCATGGTGTGGCGGGTGACGCGCTGGTCGAAATCCAGCTTCTGCGCCTTGGTCGGCAATTCACCGTACAGCAGGAGATAGCAGGTCTCCAGGAAGTCGCCGTGCTCGGCGAGCTGCTCGATCGGGTAGCCGCGGTATTCCAGCACGCCGGCGTCGCCGTCGATATAGGTGATCTTCGACTGGCAGCTGCCGGTGGAGGTGAAACCTGGGTCGTAGGTGAACATCCCGGCTTGGGCATAGAGCTTGGCGATGTCGATGACATCCGGCCCCACCGTGCCGCTGATGATCGGGAAATCGTAGGTCTTGTTGCCTACCGTGAGTGTTGCAGTCTTGTTGCTGGATTTTGCGTCCATCGCGGATCCCCGATGAAATCGTTACGAAAACCGCGCCTGACCCCGGTGCCTTTTTTCGGGGCACAGCAGGGAGGCCGGATTGTCTAGAGGCGGCGGCAAATGGGTTAGCTTATTGCCCTGTGCACCGCAAGATGGCCCGAAACCGGCATAAGGTAGGGGCTACCCGGCGGCCTGATCAGCGAGGCGGGCCAGGCATTCCTCCCGCCCCAGTACGGCCAAAACGTCGAAAATACCCGGTGAAGTCGTACGTCCGGTCAGCGCTACCCGCAGGGGCTGGGCGACCGCGCCAAGCTTGAGATTGTTCTGCTCCGCGAAATTCCGCATGGCGGTTTCCGTGGTCTCGGCATGCCAGTCCGTGACCGTCTCCAGCGCGGCCCGCAGTTTTCCGATCAAGGTTCGGGTCTCCGGCGTCAGCAGGGCGGCGGCCTTGGGTTCAACCTGCAGCGGACGGTCGGCAAAAATGAAGTAGGCGCCGGAAATCAGCTCGATCAAGGTCTTGGCACGCTCCTTCAGGCTCGGCATCGCCCGCAGCAATTGCTCGCGGGTGGTGTCGTTGAGTTTTGCCTTCAGCTCGGCCCCTTCGGGGATGTAGTCCAGCACGCTCTCGAACTGGGACACCAGCGCGCGGTCGTCCGCCTGGCGGATGTAATGCCCGTTGAGGTTTTCCAGTTTGGCGAAATCGAACCGCGCCGCGGAGCGCCCGATCGCCGGCAGATCGAAGGCGCAGATCATCTCCTGGGTTGAGAAGATTTCCTGGTCGCCATGGCTCCAGCCGAGCCGGACCAGATAATTGCGCAGCGCCGCCGGCAGATAGCCCATGGCGCGGTAGGCATCGACGCCGAGCGCGCCATGGCGCTTTGACAGCTTCGAACCGTCGGGGCCGTGGATCAGCGGGATATGGGACATGTTCGGAATGTCCCATCCGAGCGCGTCGTAAATCTGCTTCTGGCGGGCGGCGTTGATCAGATGGTCGTCGCCGCGGATGACGTGGGTGACGCCCATGTCATGGTCGTCGACCACGACCGCCAGCATGTAGGTCGGGTTGCCGTCGCCACGCAGCAGCACGAGATCGTCGAGGTTCTCGTTCTGCCAGACCACGCGGCCCTGCACCTGGTCCTCGATCACGGTCTCGCCGGTTTGCGGCGCCTTCAGACGGATGGTCGGCTTCGATCCGGCCGGCGCCTCGGCCGGATCGCGGTCCCGCCACATGCCGTCATAGAGGCGGGTTCGGCCTTCCGCGCGCGCCTTCTCGCGCATCGCGGTAAGCTCCTCCGCGGTGGCGTAGCAGCGGTAGGCCCTGCCGCTGGCCAGCAATTGCTCGGCGACCTCGCGATGGCGGGCGGCGCGGCTGAACTGGTAGATGACGTCGTCGTCCCAATCGAGCTCGAGCCATTTCAGCCCGTCCAGAATGGCGGCAATGGCGGGCTCGGTCGAGCGCTCGCGGTCGGTGTCCTCGATCCGCAGCAGCATCTTGCCGCCACGCTTCTTGGCATAGAGCCAGTTGAACAGCGCGGTGCGGGCGCCCCCGATGTGGAGGAAACCGGTGGGCGAGGGGGCGAAGCGTGTGACGACGGGTTCAGTCATTACCGGACAGGACAGGGGTGTGGAATTGGCGGTGGTGTATAGCAGGAACGGTGCATAACTAAAGCCTCCGCCACCGCAAAGTAGGCTTGGCTCACAGGGGCGAATTTGGCAGAAGGTTCGCCAATCCCTAACAGGAACTCGTCGATGACCACAGAACCGGTAGCGGCAGAGGCGGGGCGCGATTTCATCCGCGACATCGTCCAGGCCGATCTCACCTCGAACAAGCACAGCCGGATCGTGACCCGATTTCCGCCGGAGCCGAACGGCTACCTGCATATCGGCCACGCCAAGTCGATTGCCCTGAATTTCGGCATCGCGCAGGAATTCGCCGGCAAGTGCCATCTGCGCTTCGACGACACCAACCCGACCAAGGAAGAGCAGGAATATATCGATTCCATCCAGGCCGACGTGCACTGGCTCGGCTATGACTGGGGAACCGATCTCTATTACGCCTCCGACTATTTCGACCGGCTCTATGACTGGGCGGAGGGCCTGATCAAGGCGGGGGACGCCTATGTCGACGACCAGTCGCAGGAGGAAATCCGCGTCAACCGCGGCACGCTGACGGAACCTGGCAAGAACTCGCCGTTCCGCGACCGCCCGGTGGACGAAAACCTCGACCTCTTCCGTCGCATGAAGGCCGGCGAATTTCCGAACGGCACGCGCGTGCTGCGGGCCAAGATCGACATGGCTGCCGGCAACATCAACCTGCGCGACCCCGTGCTCTACCGCATCCTGCATGCCGAGCATCCGCGCACCGGGACCAAATGGTCGATCTATCCGAGCTACGACTACGCCCACGGCCAGTCGGACGCCATCGAAGGCATCACGCATTCGATCTGCACGCTGGAGTTCGAGGACCATCGGCCGCTCTATGAATGGCTCTTGGAAAAACTGCCGGTGCCGTCAAAGCCGCGCCAGTACGAATTCGCCCGGCTGAATCTGACCTATACGCTGCTGTCCAAGCGCGTGCTGACGCAGCTCGTCCGCGACGGTCACGTCTCAGGCTGGGATGATCCACGCATGCCGACCATTGCCGGCTTGAAGCGGCGCGGCGTGCCGCCGGCGGCGGTGCGCGAATTCGTCAAGCGCATTGGCGTCGCCAAAGCCAACAGCGTGGTCGATGTCGGCATGCTGGAATTCTGCATTCGCGAGCACCTCAACAAGTCGGCGCAGCGGCGGATGGCGGTGCTGCGGCCGTTGAAAGTCGTGATCGAGAATTATCCGGAAGGCCAGGTCGAGGAGCTCAAGGCCGTCAACCATCCTGACGATCCGGCCGCGGGTACGCGGAAAATTTCGTTCGGCCGCGAGCTCTATATCGAGCGCGACGACTTCATGGAGAATCCGCCCAAAAAGTTCTTCCGCCTGTCGCCGGGCAACGAGGTGCGGCTGCGCTATGCCTATTTCGTCAAATGCACCGGCGTCATCAAGAATGACGCAGGCGAGGTGGTTGAGCTGCGCTGCACCTATGATCCCGCGACCAAGGGCGGCAACGCCCCTGACGGCCGCAAGGTCAAGGCCACCATGCATTGGCTTTCCGCGAACGATTCCGTGCCGGCGGAAATCCGCGTCTACAACCAGCTGTTCTCGAACCCGAGCCCGAGCGCGGCGAACTTCGCCGCCGACCTCAATCCGGAGTCGCTGGAAGTGCTGCCCGACGCCCGCATCGAGCCGTCGGTCGCATCGGACAATTCCGGCGAGGTGATGCAGTTCGAGCGGCAGGGCTATTTCGTGCGCGACAAGGATTCCGCGCCGGGCCAGCCGGTGTTCAACCGCACCATCGGCCTGCGTGACACCTTTGCGAAGGAAGTCGGCGGGAAGGGGTGAGCGACGGAACGTAGGGTGGGCAAAGCGCAGCGTGCCCACCACCTCTCCTCAAGTCGTGTCGTCAATGGTGGGCAGGCTTCGCTTTGCCCACCCTCATATGAGGCGTTTTGAGTCAAGCATCCCGACAGGGCTTGGATGTGATTTTTACGTTCGGTGGAGCGGCGGCGCGCGGAGCCATGCGTAGCGCAGCGTGCCGCCGCGGTCGGTGCGCTCAGGGACTGGCTTCCGGCGATTTATGCAGTTGCTCACTGCATCACCTCATATCCGGTCGGACCGTTGTCCGTACCCACATTCCGCATGCATGCGGCGAGGAAGCCACGAGGATGAGACCCATCTACGAAACAGCCTGTTTGCTGGCCCAAGGGTGGCACGGTCACCATCCATCCCGCGCTGACCGCGGCAGATGCCGCGACGCTGACGCGTTCGTTGAAAGTGTTTAGATCTTTACGGCCTTGAGCACCGCGCCTTCCGGCACGAGACCGGTCGTGAGGTAGCGCCACAGCGCCACCATCAGCTTGCGCGCCAGGGCGACGATGGCGACGCGCTTGATGCGCTTGCCGGCATCGAGCGTGCGCTTGCGGTACTCCAGGGTCAGCTTGCTGTCCGGCTGATGCCGCAGCCACAGCCAGGCCAGTTCGATCGCGGCACAGCGGGCGCGCGGGTTGCCCGCCTTGCTGATGCCCTGGTCGCGGTCGATGCCGCCGCTCCGCCACGGACTGGGCGTCAGCCCGAAATAACTCCCGACCTCGCGGCGATTGCGGAAGTCCTTGTAGAACACCTCGCTGGTCAGCGTCGTCGCGAACGCCGGGCCGAGACATTTGAGCCGGCGCAGCAGTTCGCTGCGCCGGGTCATCTCGGCTTCCGCAGGCATTGGCTCCGCTGCGGCCGCCTCCTGCGCGAGCGCATCGAGCCGATCGCGCACCAGCATCAGCCGCGCGTGCTCGGACCTGATCTCGCTCAGCATCCGCGGCGGCACCGCCTGGCCTTGCCAATCCCGCTGCGTTGCCAGCCAGCTCAGCCAGTCGCGCCGCCGCGGGTTCCCGACCGCCATGCCCCGCAGCCGCAGCAGTGCCTTGATCCGGTTGGTGTGCGCGGTTTGCTCCTTGATCAGCCGGTCGCGCTCGCGGCTGCCGCGGCGCGCGTCCTCCTGTTCGGCGGCAGGCACCCGGACGATCCGCACCACCCGCGGCTCGCCGCGCAGATACGCCATCAGCGTGCGCAGCATCCGCTCGCCATCGATCCGGTCGGTCTTCACCCGCCGCGCCCGCTGATCCACCGCAATGCTGGCGGGATCAAACACGTAGTTCGTGATGCCGGCCGCCAGCAGAAGCCGGTGCAGCCAAAACCCATCGTAGCCCGCCTCGTAGCAGCTCGCCACCGCCGGAACGCCTCCCAGCGCTCGAGCCGCCCGCTCCCGAACCCGACCCACCAACGCCAACAGCTCGGCATGATCGCCACCCTCCAGCTTGTGGTGCGATATCTTGTCCTTGTCCGGGCTGTGCAGCGCGACCCGCCAGCTCCGCTGGCTCAGTTCGATTGCAACGAAAATTGTGCCAATATGGCCGGCGGTGGGCGTGGCTACGGTGGATGCTTGCATCTGACTCTCCGAGGGGTTCGAGTGTGGAAACCCAAACCTTATCGGAAAGGCCACGCTCACCGCCTCATGGAATCTACGATTTAGGATCGTATTCATGCAGCGTGCGACCGACGATATCGTCTCCGGCATCATGGGCCGATGGGCGGCGGCATTCACCCGGCTGGATGCCGAGGCACTCGCATCGCTCTATTCGAAGAACGCGTTCTTCTTTGGCTCGAACCCGAATTTCTATCGCGGTCGTGACGGCGTGCAGACCTATTTCGAGGGCCTGCCGCGGTGGCAGTCGCCATCCGTTCAATTCACCGATGTCCGAACCGCGCAGGCCGCTCCCGACCTGATCAATGTCGCCGGCACGGCGTCGTTTTTCGTGGAAGAGGGCGCCGAACCGCTGACGGTGAAGATCACCTGGGTGATCGTCCGCGAAGACGGCGATTGGAAGATCGTCAGCCACCACGTCTCGTCGAAGACGCCGCTGATCGAGGCGCGTGCGGACGCCATCTAGTTAGTGCCAAGCGTCACAAGCGGCTGAAAGGGCCGATCCTCGCTCGATCGGCCCTTTTAGTCAGATCTACAGCGCAGGCTTGAGCGGTGTCCAATTCCATTGCGAATGGTATGTGCCTTCAGGGGTGGTCGCTGCCGGGGTTTGGATCATCATGCCCCCATAGGGGGCGTGGTCCACATGCGCTGCCCTGGACAGGTGTATCGCGCATGAACGCATGTTGCCGCCGAGCATGGCATCCTGGGCCTGCGCGACTTCCCTTTCTGCCGTGAACTTGCCCGGACTATCGGCCATGGCTTCGGTCGCGGATTCGGTCTTCTCGAGGTTCGCGCTGCTGCAGCCTGTCGTTTGCGCGGCGTAGGCGGGAACGACGGCAAAGGCTACGGCGGCCATTGCGGCTGCTCCGAATAGCTTCTTGAGCATGTTCTTCCCTATCTGTTTTGAACAGACTCAGCGTCATTGCTGAATGCTGCGAGGGCATGATCGCCGATCCGCGAAATCGTTCGAATGAATTCCGCGCGATTCAGTTGTGATAAGCGCGCGGTGCAATCGTCTTATGCAAGGAGATGTTTTTTCATTACGGGTTCGTAATGAATTTCTCACGGTGGCGATTTACATGCTGATGCCGATTTGAACGCCGCGCGCGATCTCGCATTTGTTCGGCGCTGCGGCATCGTTGTCGTGATGGCACGTCGTCAGATTCTTCTCACTAGCAACCGCGGCAAATGTTCCGCAGCGATCTGGCAAGCTGGGCATCCTCTGACGTCATTGGTTCGTAGGGCTTTTGCTGTGCGGCCTGTTGTGCCTCTTGCGCCTTTTGCCGGGCCACCCGCGCCGCTTCCTGGCGCTGATAGCACGCTTCGCGCTCGGCACGCGTCTCGATGAAGCGGCATTGCTCGGCGGCCTCGGCGGTGGAAACCCAAGCGGTCATCACCGCAGCGAATGAAAGGCTGGCTGCAAATTTCATGTCCGCATTTTCCCTCAAGTCATGGCTCGATCGACTGTACAGGGAAACGATGCGCGCGCCGAGCATGCTCGGCCGAATGTCGGGGAATCTCTAACGCAGGTCGATCAATGCCGGCGGGATGGCTCCGGTGATATCAGATGTGTCATCGGAGAGGCGCCAAGCCGCTACTCCGAAGCATGCCGTGAGCATCAGAGCAGTCACAAGCAGAAGGGTGCACGAAAACTGGCTCACATCATACCCCGCAACCCGCCTCGATTTGCAGAGAGCACGTCCAGCCGAGTCGGAAAATGCAGGTGGGCTGACTTAACGGCGGTTTTCCACGACGGACGAAACGCCTTTTTTGTTGCGAGCCGATTGGAAAGGTCCCCGGGGGGCCACGGTTCGCGGATGAGTTCACACCCTAGATGTCATAATACAAATGGAACTCGTATGGATGAGGACGCAGCCGGATCGGATCGACCTCTTTCTTCCGCTTGTAGTCGAGCCAGGTCTCAATCACGTCGGCCGTGAACACGTCGCCGCGGAGCAGGAAGGCGTGATCGCGCTCGAGCGCGTCAAGCGCCTGATCCAGTGATCCCGGTGTCGACTTCACGTCCTTCGCCTCGGCGGGCGGCAGGTCATAAAGATTCTTGTCGATCGGACTGCCCGGATCGATCCGGCTGGTGATGCCGTCGAGACCCGCCATCAGCATCGCGGCAAAGGCCAGATAGGGATTACACGAGGGATCCGGCGAGCGAAACTCAACCCGCTTTGCCCGCGGGTTCGGCGAATACATCGGAATCCGGCAGCAGGCCGAGCGATTGCGCTGGGAATAGACCAGATTGATCGGAGCCTCATAGCCGGGCACCAGACGCCGGTAGGAGTTCGTGGTGGGCGCGCAAAGCCCGCACAACGCCCACGCGTGGGTCAACAGGCCGCCGATGTAGTAGCGGCCGAGCTGGCTCAACTCGGCATAGTCGCCCTTGTCGTAGAACAGATTGGTCTCGCCCTTCCACAGCGACTGGTGAACGTGCATCCCCGAGGCGTTGTCCTCGAACAGCGGCTTCGGCATGAACGTTGCGGTCATGCCGTGCTCGCGGGCGGTGTTCTTCACCACGTATTTGTAGATCATCAGATTGTCCGCCATGCGAGTGAGCGTCGTGAAGCGCATGTCGATCTCGTTCTGGCCGCCGGTCGCGACTTCATGGTGATGGGCCTCGATCTGTATGCCGAGCTGTTCCATCGTCAGCACCATGTCCGTGCGGAGAGCCTGCATGCTGTCCGTCGGCGGAACCGGAAAATATCCCTCCTTCGGGCGCGGCTTGTGGCCCAGATTCGGCTCTTCCTCCTTGCCGGTATTCCAACTGCCTTCGCTGGAATCGATTTCGTGGAAGGCGTAATTGATGCCTTGTCCGTAGCGCACATCGTTAAACACGAAGAATTCTGCCTCCGGGCCGAAGTAGCTGGTATCGGCGTGGCCGGTGCCCTTCAGGTTGGTTTCGGCCTTCTGGGCGATGTAACGGGCGTCACGGCTA
The DNA here is from genome assembly GCF_001693515.2 of Bradyrhizobium paxllaeri. Classification (NCBI taxonomy): domain Bacteria; kingdom Pseudomonadati; phylum Pseudomonadota; class Alphaproteobacteria; order Hyphomicrobiales; family Nitrobacteraceae; genus Bradyrhizobium; species Bradyrhizobium paxllaeri. The sequence continues at coordinate 4,602,442 of NZ_CP042968.1, read as the reverse complement.
TAGGGCTGACCGGTCACGGGATCCCTGATGTTGCAGATCAGGACTAGGGTCGACACAGGGGAATACGGGTCGAGGAACGCCGTGGCCGGGTCCGGCACGACCAGCATGTCGCTTTCCTGAATTTCCTGGAAGCCTCGGATGGATGAGCCGTCGAATCCAATGCCTTCGCTGAGAGCATCGATACTTGCTGCACTGGGTGGGACGGAAAAATGCTGCCACACCCCAGGCAAATCGGTGAAGCGCAGATCGATCATCTGCACCTTCTCGTCCTTGATCGTCTTCACGAGATCTTCAGCTGTCGCACACTTCGGAAACATGGCTTCACTCCTGTGATGGAGAGGCGCATCTTGGACGTGCCGCCAATCAGCCGCGACGAAGCGGCTTGCGACCGGTCCTGTCCACGTTCTGCATTGCCGCGCAGATAGCCTCAGCTCTGGTGAGGCCCGCGCATGATCTTCATCGCGTCTTCGATATGCCGCCAGGTTTTGGCCAGCTCGACCTCGCCTTTTGCCTCGAGCTCGATGGCGTTCTGGGCGGCTTCCGCAATGGCCTTGGGGCCATGTGCTTCCAGCAACTGCCGCGCATAGTTGTGGATTTCGATTTCTCGCATGGCGTCATGCTCCTCTCGTTCCGAGCGCAACCGTGAATTCCAGTCGAGCCGAGAGCCGTAGACGTTGACACCTGTCGTGCGCGCACAATGTGCATCCTGCTGCGGCGCACTTGCAAGAGCGCTTTTCGGGCGATGGGCTGTCGGAATTGGACGGCGGCTCCGGGTCAAGAGTCAGCCGCGCCTAACAGCCCCGGCAAATGCCGCGCATGGATTCTGCGAACTGGGCATCTTCCGGCGCCATCGGCTCTTACGGCTTTGGCTGCTGCGCAACCTGCTGGGCTTCTTGCGTCATTTGCCGGGCGGCCCGCGCGACCTCCTGGCGTTGGTAGCATGCCCCGTTCTGCTCGCGCCTCGATGAAACGGCATTGCTCGGCTGCCGTCGCGGGGGGCATCGCGAAGGCAAATGAATCCGGATAGCCCTCGAAAACTGTAGCGCCAGTCGACGTGCGTTTCTTCAGGATTCTGCATCCGTTCTGCTAGCACCCTGGATGCAGCGTCCGGTAGTCTTGCGGCCCGCACGAGATCGTAGGGTGTAAGTACGCGTGACGGAGCAGGGCGAGACGTCTGGCCGGAAGCGCGGTTACGCCGGGACCTGGCCGCCGCGCGCCGCGGCGCCGGTCGGCGGCATTCTGCCATCGCGCCCCGCATTCTGGCCGCCGCTGATCGAGGCCCTGCACGCATGGGCGCGCGCGGAAGCCGGCGCTGGGCGGCTGCTGCCCTGGGTGCCGGTGGCGTTCGGAACCGGCATCGCGTTTTACTTCGCCGCCGATCACGAGCCGGTGCTGTCGGTCGCCGCCATCGTGGCGGTCGCGCTTGGCGCGGTGGCCGTGCTGTTGCGGCGGCAGAAATTCTTTCCGGTCGCAGTGATGATCGCCGCCGTCGCGGCGGGCTTTGCGATCGCAACGTGGAAGACCGCGCGGGTCGCGCATGGCGTGCTGGCGCGGCCGATGTTTTCGGTGTCGCTGACCGGGTTTGTCGAAACGCGTGACATCCGCGAGCGCACTGACCGTTTTGTGCTGCGCGTCGTCACCATGGAGAGCGCACGGGGAAGCACAAAACTCGAGCGGGTGCGGCTGTCGGTGAAGAAGGGGACGGCGCCGCCGGTCGGCAGCTTTGTCGAACTGAAGGCTCGGCTGTTGCCGCCGCTCTCGCCGGTGCGGCCGGGCAGCTACGATTTCAGCCGCGACATGTTTTTCGCCGGCATCGGCGCCTCCGGCTTCGTGATGGGCGCGATCAAGACCACCGAGCCGCCGGAAGCCGGCGGGCTGCGCCTGCGCTATTCGGCGTTCATGCAGGGCCTGCGCGACACCATCGACGCGCGGATCAGGACCACGCTGGAGGGCGACAAGCGCGCGATTGCGACGGCGCTGTTGACCGGGCGGCGCGATGCGATCTCGCCGCCGGTGAACGATGCGATGTTCATCTCCGGCCTCGGCCATGTGCTGTCGATATCGGGCTATCACATGGCCGTTGTTGCCGGCGTCGTGTTCTTTGCGGTGCGGGCGCTGCTCGCGCTGTTTCCCGTGCTCACGGTCGGCTATGCCATCAAGAAATGGTCGGCGGCGGCAGCCCTCGCCGCCGCCGCGTTTTATCTGTTGCTGTCCGGCGCCGAGGTCGCGACGCAACGTTCTTTCTTCATGACGGCCGTGGTGCTGATCGCGGTCATGGTCGACCGCCGCGCGATTACGTTTCGCACGCTGGCGGTCGCCGCGCTGATCGTGCTGATGGTTGCGCCGGAAGCGCTGGTGCATCCGAGTTTCCAGATGTCGTTTGCCGCCACGCTTGGGCTGGTGGCGCTGGTGCAGTTCGGCATGCCGCGCCTGTTCGCGACCGCCGATCACACCGCAACCGCCCGCGCGGCGCTGTGGGGTGGCCGCGAGATCACCATGCTGCTGCTGGCTTCGCTGGTCGCGGGACTTGCGACCACGCCCTACGCGGCCTTCCACTTCCACCGGGTCACGCCCTATGGCGTGCTCGCCAATCTCGCGGCGATGCCGGTGGTGTCGGCGCTGGTCATGCCGATGGGGCTGCTCGGCCTTGTCGCGATGCCGTTCGGCTTCGACCGCCCGTTCTGGGCGCTCATGGGCGTCGGCATCGACTGGATGATCGCGGTGACGCAATGGGTCGCGGCATTGCCCGGCGCGGTCGGCCGGGTGCCGGCGTTCGGCATCGGCCCGCTGATCGCAGCGAGCCTCGGCATCATCCTGCTTGGCCTGCTGCGCACGCCGCTGCGCTGGTCGGGCGCCGCGCTGGTGCTCGCGGCGGCTCTGTGGGCGGCGAGGGCGCCGCAGCCGGATATCCTGATCTCCGCCGACGGCCGCCATGTCGGCGTCCGCGGCCAGGATGGAAGGCTGCATCTGATGCACGCGGCCAAGGGCTCTCGGGACGTTTTCCTCTTGAAGGAGTGGCTGGCGGCGGATGCCGATGCGCGCACCGCAGCCGATGCCTCGCTCACGTCAGGCGTCTCCTGCGATGATTTCGGCTGCGTGATGCCGTCCGCCGGCGGCGGCCTGGTCGCGCAGGCGTTCAGGCCCGAGGCCCTGGCCGACGATTGCGAGCGCGCGGCGCTGATTGTAACGCTGCGGCAGGCGCCTGCTTCCTGCGCGGCTTCCGTGATCGATGCCGAGCGGCTGCGGCGGCAGGGCGCCATGACGCTGCGGCGAGGCCGCGACGGATTTGTCGTCGAGGCGGCGAAACCGCGAGGGATCGACCGCCCGTGGTCGCCCGCCGTTGCGGACGCTGGTGAGGCCGACGCCAACGTTCTGGCCCCGCGCGTCGTGCCGCCCCGCGCCGTCGATGCGACGCCGGCCGAGGCGGACCTTCAGGCCGAGGAGTAGGGAACGTCAGTGCTCGTCGATGGGGGGGCTGGACGGATGGGCCGGTATCTCGAACGCGCCGAGGTGGAATTCTTCCGGTGCGTCGGGAGGTGACGGCAGGTTGACCAGCGTGAACGATGCGTCGGGAAATTGCTGCCAGACCGCAAGATCTTCGGCCGTGATCGTGAGCCAGCCGTATCTGAACATGTAACGTCCGGGCTCGGTGACGCGTCCAGCCCTTTGCCATGTAACCTTGTTGACCACCGGTTGCCCCCTCGGTGTCGGATTTTGAAAAACACATCACCATGATCCGCCGGCCTGAACCGGCGGATCGCATGCGCGTCTCGTCTATCCAGTCACGATCGAAGCGGCTGGACGCGCTTCCGTCACCTTTGGTGCACGCTCGCCACCGGTCTGAACCACCGGCAATTGCAGCACGGTCGCGCGCTGGCCTTCGCAAAGTTGCGTCACCAGCACATGGCTTCCATCGGGAAATTCGATCGCGTCATGATGACGGTCGGCGACTTCGGGTTCGATCTGATTGAACTTGCCGACCCGCCAGTCGGTGGTTCGCGTCCAGATCCAGCGGTTGTCGTATTTGACGTCCTCGGCGAACGCCAGTTCGGTGCCGGGAAGCATGCAGACCGCCACTGCTGGCTCGCGTTCCGACGCAAAGCCGCGGGTCGATGTACCGCGGAACGTCGTGGTGATCAGCGTCTCGCCGACCTGGGCAGGCCGGGTAGCCACAGCATGCAGGCTATAGTCACACATCGGATGGCTCCCTCATTTGAGATAGCTGACCCGTGTCTTTCAAGGAGGCACAGGCCCCTATCAGAGTGGACATGGCGCAGAGTCTTTTCTTGTTTCTGGGCAATTCTGCGACTGACCCACTGCGCCAAATTCACAAACGCGATAACGCGCATTGGTTCCACGCCCGCAGCAAAAAACCCCGGCCGAGGAACGGCCGGGGTTCTTACGGATGTCTGCAGGACGGCACATTGTTCAGTACTTGCGGTAAAGGCCGATCAGCCTGCCCTGAATCCGGACCCGGTTCGGCGGCAGGATGCGGACTTCATAGGCGGCGTTGGCAGGCTCCAGCGCGATGGAGGCGCCGCGGCGGCGGAAGCGTTTCAGCGTAGCTTCCTCCTCGTCGATCAGCGCCACCACGATGTCGCCGGTGTCGGCGGTCTCGTTGCGCTGAATCAGCGCCATGTCGCCGTCGAGGATGCCGGCCTCGACCATGGAATCGCCGCGTACTTCGAGCGCGTAATGCTCGCCCGAGCCGAGCATATCGGGCGGCACGCTGATGGTGTGGCTGCGGGTCTGCAGCGCCTCGATCGGCGTGCCGGCGGCGATCCGGCCCATCACGGGCACCGCGACCGGGCGATTGCCGTCATCCTCGGCGGCGGGCAAGCTCACTGTACGCTTGCCGAGCGTGCCTTCGATCACACTCGGCGTGAAGCCGCGGCGGCCATTGCCGGCAGCGGCGAGCTCCGGCAGCTTGATGACTTCGATGGCGCGGGCGCGGTTGGGCAGGCGGCGGATGAAGCCGCGCTCCTCCAGCGCCGTAATGAGGCGGTGGATTCCGGATTTCGAGCGCAGGTCGAGCGCGTCCTTCATCTCGTCGAATGAAGGCGGCACGCCGGCCTCTTTCAGCCGTTCATTGATGAAACGCAGAAGTTCATACTGTTTGCGCGTAAGCATCGCGAGCAATTCCCCGGTTGGCGTCGTCGTTTCGAATCTTCAGCGCCCAGATGGCGGGAGCGCCCAAACTCCCAGGCAGAGACACCAGCAGTCGAAACAAATCATGAACGGACACTATATGTTCGATATGTGTTCCGCAACCACTTAATTTCAGGTGAACGCGTCAAGGTTTCTGTCCGAGACGCGCCCTGTGGCGTCATTCCGGCAGCCGCAACAGCTCGCACGACGAGCCCTTGGGCGCCGCCGGCGCGAATGGCGGACGTATCACTAATGCCTGTGCCGCAGCGAGATTCCCCAAGAGCGAGGAGTCCTGATGGTTCACCGGCACAGCGATCAGCGTGCCGTCTTCGCGCGCCTCGAGGCGCGCGCGCAGATAATCCTCGCGCTGGTCGTTGGCGGCGAGGTCGCGGCCGAGCAGGGCGCTTTCTCTGACGTGATGGACGTGGTCGCGGCCCGATAATGCGCGAATCAGCGGCACCAGAAACAGGAAGCCGCAGACATAGGAAGAGACGGGATTGCCGGGCAGGCCGATCACCCGCATCGCGCCGAGCCGCCCGTGCATCATCGGCTTGCCCGGCCGCATCGCGATCCGCCAGAACGCCATCGCGACGCCTTCGGCCTCCAGCGAGCGCTTGACCAGGTCGTGGTCGCCGACCGAGGCGCCCCCCATGGTGATCAGGATGTCCGCGTCGGCCTCGCTGGCGCGGCGGATGCCTTCGGTGGTCGCGGCAACGGTGTCGGCGGCGATGCCGAGATCGACGACGTCGGCGCCTTCGGCGCGGGCCAGCGCCCGCAGGCCATAGCCGTTGGAATAGACGATCTGGCCGGGGCCGGGGTTTTCGCCGGGCATCACTAACTCGTCGCCGGTCGCGAGAACAGCGACCTTCGGGCGGCGGTGCACCGCAAGCTCCGGGTAGTTCATGCCGGCGGCGAGCGACAGGTCGCGGTCGCTGAGGCAACGCCCGCGCGTGAGCAGCACGTCGCCCTCGCGGAAGTCGACGCCGGCGGCGCGGATGTGCCGTCCCCGAACCGCGGCTTCCGTGATGGTGATGTGATCGCCGTCGGCTGCCGTGTCTTCCTGGATGATGACGGCGTCGGCACCGTCGGGGATCACGCCACCGGTGAAGATCCGTACCGCCTCGCTTTGGCCGACCTTGCGCTCGAACGGGCGGCCGGCGGCGACCTCGCCGATCACCTTCAGCCGCGCGCCGGCGCCGGCGGCATCCGCCGTACGCACCGCATAGCCGTCCATCGCTGACATCGCCTGCGGTGGCTGCGTCCGTCGCGCGGCGACGTCGCGCGCGAGGATGCGGTGGTGGGCGGCATCGAGGGCCACCATTTCTTCGGGCAACGCGTCAGCGCCGGCAAGGATCGCGGCAAGCGCATCGGCGACAGGCATCAAGGCCACGGGCAGACCTCCGTCAAATTCCAGCGCTAGATTCCAAGCGCAGTCAGTGCCCTGGCCACGTCATCCGTCGATGTCACGTGGATGGCAGAAAGGCCGCGCGCCCGCGCACCTTCGATGTTGGCGGCTGAATCGTCGAAGAACAGAATCCGCGACGCCGGCACGCCGATCGCCTTTATCACGTGATCATAGGCCTCCGCGTCGGGTTTGCGCAAACCGATGCTGGAGGACAGGAAGATCTCGCGGAAATGGCCGAGCACACCGGCATAGGCCTGCGAAAAATGCGCGACATGGGCCGGATTGGTGTTGGAAAAGGCGTAGAGCGGCAGGCGCTTGGCCGCGCCGGCCAACAGCGGTGCAATGCCGGGCATCTCGCCGGTGAAGATCGCGTTCCAACCCTCCAGGAACTGCGCGTCGGTGATGCCGATGCCGAGCGACTGGCGCAGGTTTGCAAAGAACGCGGCGTCGTCGATCCGGCCGGTCTCGTGATGCTTGAAACTGTCGTTGACGACAAAGCGGCCGGCGAGGTCGGCAGGCGCGCAGCCCGCATGCCCCGCCCAGCAGGCCATCACCTGGTCGAAACTGATATTGAGCACGACACGGCCGAGGTCGAACAGCAAGGCATCGACGGAGTGGGGCGCGGGCGGCAAATTCATGGCAGTCGTTTACAAAACTCGACTGGCCTCGGCAACGGCCACGGCGATTTACGCCCCTGCCCAATCCGGCGCTTAAGCCGGTGCGCGAGCTGTGCTAAGCGTGGGGTCGAACAGGGAGTGGTGGCATGAAAATCCTGGGTAGAATTTTGGGCGCTGCGGCAGTGATCTCGTTGCTGGCCGGACCTGCCTTGGCCCAAAAAGGTCCCGCCAGATATGGCGAGGAGGACAAGCCCAAGACGCCGGCGGAAGTCGCGGCAGAGAGGGACGCCGAGCGTGCCTACAAGCGGTCGCTCGGCAATATTCCGGAACAACAGAAGAGCAGCGATCCCTGGGGAACCATGCGCGGCGACAACAGCGCGCCAAAGGCCGACAAGGCCGCGGCAGCGAAGCCGAAGGCCAAATCCGCGGATACCAAGACCGGCACAAACGCAAAATAGAAGACACATCCCGGCGCCGTGCCGGGACAATGATGTCCGCGAGGCGAGGCAAGCATGACGGAAACGCTGCTGTTTTCCCCGATGACGATCCGGGGCCTCACGCTGAAGAACCGCATCGTGGTGCCGCCGATGCATCAATATTCGGCCGAGAAGGGCTTTCCGACCGACTGGCACCTGATGAATGCCGGCAAGTTTGCCGCCGGCGGGGCCGGCCTCGTGGTGGTGGAATCGACCAAGGTCGAGCGGCGCGGCTGCGGCACCGTCGGCGATCTCGGCATCTGGGATGACAAGTTCATCGCGCCGCTGGGCCGCCTCGTCCAGTTCATCAAGCAGCAGAACGCGGTCGCCGGCATTCAGCTCGGCCATTCCGGTCGCAAGGCGCGCGCAAGCCGACCGTGGGAGGGCGACCGCCCGCTGCAGCGAACGCCTGATATCGAGGATTGGGACGCCTGGCAGCCGGTGGCGCCGAGCGCGATCGCCCATAGCGAGAAATGGCCGGTGCCGCGCGCGCTCGAAACCGGCGAAGTGAAGGACGTGGTGCAGGCCTGGGGGCAGGCGGCGCGGCGCGCGCATGAGGCGGGTTTTGACGTGCTGGAGCTGCACGGCGCCCATGGCTACCTCGTGCATGAGTTCCTGTCGGAGCGGTCCAACCAGCGCAGCGACGAATATGGCGGTTCGGAAGCGGGTCGCATGCGCTTCCTGATCGAGGTGACGGAGGCGGTGCGGACGCACTGGCCCGACCACAAGCCGCTATTCGTCCGCCTGTCGGTCGAGGACAATGCCGGCTGGGGGCCGGAGCTGAGCGCGCGGCTGGCCAAAATCCTGAAGGCAAAAGGCGTCGACGTCATCGACTGCTCCTCCGGCGGCATCTCCGAAATGGCGCCGATCCTGGGCAAGGAGATCAAATACAGCTATCAGGTGCCGCTGTCGGAATATGTCCGGCGGCAGGCCGAGATCATGACCATGGCGGTCGGCCTCATCATCCATGGCGACCAGGCCGAGCAGATCCTGCGGGACGGGCAGGCCGATCTGATCGCGGTCGGGCGGGAAATCCTCAACAATCCCAACTGGCCGATGGATGCCGCGCTCAAACTCGGCGTCGAGGGCCCGTTCCGCAACGTTCCGCCGCAATTCGGCTACTGGCTCGGCACCCGCGCCAAGCGCGGTTTTGGAACCCGGCCCTCCACCTGGCAAACCGGCCTGCAGGGGGCCGATCAAGCGGCTTCGAATTCGTAGCGATCTCAAATTCATAAGCCGGCCCGAGCGCAAACGACACACCTGAAAACGTCCGTATTGCCGCGGGCCGGCGTGCCTTGATCCGACCAAAAAGCCATTGTGAGTTGGTGGGGCTGGGACAGGGGCGCCGATTCACATGGGATGGTGGGCGTCCGTAGAGACAAAGGGACGCCCCACGATGCGCAGGAATATCGCCTTTCTTCTCGGCACCGTGACGGGCGCGTGTCTGACCGTTCTCGTGGCCGGACCGCAGGGGACGAATCTGGTGGCGGCGGCGAAGGCCGCGGCCCGTTCCGACACCTATAACCAGCTCAATCTGTTCGGCAGCGTGTTCGAGCGGATCAAGACCAGCTATGTCGAGAAGCCCGACGATTCCAAGCTGATGGAAGGCGCCATCAACGGCATGATCTCCGCGCTCGATCCTCATTCGCGTTACATGAATGAGAAGGGCTGGAGCGACATGCAGGAGACTACCCATGGTGAGTTCGGCGGGCTCGGCATCGAGGTCACGATGGAAGACGGTCTCGTCAAGGTAGTGACGCCGATCGACGAGACGCCCGCCGCGAAAGCCGGCATGCTGTCGGGCGACGTGATCACCCAAATCGACGACGAGCAGATTCAGGGCATGAGCCTCGAACAGGCGGTCGCCCGGATGAAGGGCCCCGCCAACAGCAAGATCCGGCTCAAGGTCATGCGCAAGGGCGCCGCCGCGCCGATCGATGTCGCCATCGTGCGCGAGATCATCCGGGTGCGGCCGGTTCGCTTCAAAGCCGATGGCGGCGATGTCGGCTACATCAGGATCACCCGCTTCAACGAGCAGACCACCGACGGCCTGAAGAAGGCGATCGCCAGCATCTCCAAGGAAATTCCGTCGGAGAAACTTGCGGGCTATGTCGTCGACCTCCGCAACAATCCCGGCGGGCTGCTCGACCAGGCCGTTTCGGTGTCGAGCGCCTTCATGAACCGGGGCGAGGTGGTCTCGACCCGCGGCCGCACCTCGGAGGAAACTCAGCGCTTCACCGCGCGCGGCGGCGACATCACCAAGGGCAAGCCGCTGGTGGTGCTGATCAACGGCGGTTCGGCTTCCGCCTCCGAGATCGTGGCCGGCGCGCTGCGTGACCACAAGCGCGCGACCCTGGTCGGCACGCGCACTTTCGGCAAGGGCTCGGTGCAGACCATCATTCCGCTGGGCGCCGGCAACGGTGCGCTGGCGCTGACCACGGCGCGCTACTTCACGCCGTCCGGCCGCTCGATCCAGGCCCAGGGCATCGCGCCCGACATCGAGGTGCTGCAGGACGTGCCGGACGAGCTCAAGGGCCGCACCGATCTGAAGGGCGAAGCCTCGATGCGCGGTCACCTCGCCGCTGATGGCGCCGAGCAGACCGGTTCGCAAGCCTACGTCCCGCCGAACGAAAAGGACGACAAGGCGCTCACTGCCGCCTTCAACCTCTTACGCGGCGGCAGCGTGAACGCGAACGCGGTGACGGCCGCGAAGCGGGCGGTTCCGAATTAAATTCGCGGCAATCGTAGCCCGGATGAGCGAAGCGATATCCGGGATCTTCGTCTGTCCCGCATATCGCTCCGCTCATGCGGGCTACCTGGCTTCTTGGCGCCGACAATTGATTCCGAATGTGGCGCGTTGCGGCTGCTGAAACGGCATCGTCGAGACGCAGGCACCAATTCGGAACACGACCACTTTTTTTGAAACCTCATCTCCATCCAACCGTAGCTCGCGCCAAACACCTGGCGCGTTGAATGGAGTGGTCATGTCGAAAAAATGGACCTTGCTGGCCCTGAGCCTGTCGCTTTGTTCGAGCGGAGCCCTGCAGGCCAATCCACTGGATTCGCCCGACATCGTTTACATCGACGGGAAGCCGTGCAACCGCGCCTGCCAGTCCTACATGGCCTGGTCTGATCGGGCCTTGTCCGCGCGCCACCGGGAGCAGCGCGAGCCTGTCGTCGTGGCGCCGGTTGAGGCGGAACCAGCGAGCATCGAACGCGCCACTCCGTCCCGCGTGACAAGGCAGGCCGCACCAGCGCCACGGTCGGCGCCGCGCAGCCACATGGCGGCAGCGAAGACCAGGCCGTCGAACGCCAAGAAGGCCGCCGCACCCAGCCTCGCTGCAGCCGGCAAGAACATTCCATCGGCTGCGCCGCCCGTGGCCCGCGACAAGGCCGTCGCCGGCGGCCAGACGCCAGAGCGCAAATTGGAAATCCCTCAGAAGCCGGCGCCGAGCCAGGCAGCCGCCATCGCCCCGTCGCAGCCCGCGGAGGCTCCCAAATCTGAAGCGAAGTCGGAGGTGAAGGCCGAGGCCAGTTCTGAAGCCAGCTCTGAAGCCAAGTCTGAGGCGAAGTCCGAAGCCAAGACCGAGTCGGAAGTGAAGTCCGAGGTCATCTTGCCGCCGCCGGCCACGCTCGAACTCGCTGCGGCTCCCGCTGCGCCAGAGACCGCCGCAACGCCTGCCGCGGCCGCCAGTGCTCCCGAGACACGAACCCTGCAGCAGCAACTGGTGGAAGCGACGGGCCTGGCCGATCTCGTCACGGCGATCGGAACAGGCCGAGAAGCGGCCAACAATCTGGACAATCCGGAAATCGAGCCGGCCCGCGACACCACGAAGACGGCATCGGCATCGCCGGACGAGTCGGACAATCTGGTCGCGCTGGTGCTGGCACGTCCGGAGATCGGTTCGCTATCCGATCTGAACAACAAGACCATCGCGATCGAGGAGAAGCAATCCGCTTCCAGCGGCCGCGTCAGCGCTGCGTTCATGGCGGCGGGCGCCGCGGAAGTTCAGTTCAGCGAAGGACAGCGAGGCGCGATCGACCGCCTGATCAGCGGCGAAGTCCCGGCCGCGGTCCTGACTCTGGCCTCGCGCGAAGCGGCTGAGGGGTTTCCCGATATCAAGGGCTTCAAGACGTTTCGGGTGCCGCTCGCACAGAAGGCGCGGCTGTAGCCGTCGCAGCAAGCGACGCACGGGTCGCGCGAATGCGCGCCCGATGACAGGCTGCGCGACATCCGGATTCGGTACGTCAAGCGGTCCCGCATACCGCATGCGCTCATGCGGGCTACGCCCGCAACCGATAGCCGGCCCGACCGCGTCGGTTCCAGATGAGGATGCGCTGCACGCAATTGCTTCGCGGCCAAGATCGACTTAACGTGAAATAAAAAGACCGAGTGGAAACGCAATGGCTCTTATTAAGACAACCGAGGCCGGACTCTACCGGATCCCGTTGGCCGTTACCCTGTCCGACAGCACGCACGGCGAACTCAAAGCGTTCGAGCTGGTGACGTGCCGTGTCCGCGACTCCGACGGGGCCGAAGGTGTCGGATATACATACACCGTCGGCCGCAATGGTGGCGCGATCGCAGACATTCTCCAACGGGAGATCCCCGAACTGATCGAGGGCCGCGACGCCGACGACACCGAAGCCATCTGGCATCACGTCTGGTGGGCCCTGCATTACGGCGGGCGGGGCGGGCCGCCGGTGCTTGCGCTTTCAGCGCTCGATATCGCACTGTGGGACCTGAAGGCTCGCCGCGCCGGTTTGCCGCTATTTCGCTTGCTCGGCGGCTTCGACGCCCGCGTGCCCTGCTACGCCGGCGGGATCGACCTCGATCTCTCCATCGAGAAGCTTTTGAAGCAGACCGACGACAATATTGCGAAAGGCTTTCGCGCCATCAAGATGAAGGTCGGCCGTCCCGATCTCGCATCAGACGTCGCGCGCGTGCAGGCGATGCGCCAACATCTCGGCAGTGGCTTTCCTCTGATGGCGGACGCCAACATGAAGTGGACGGTCGAGGAAGCCATCCGCGCGGCGCGCGCGTTGCAATCCTTCGATCTCACCTGGCTGGAAGAACCAATCATTCCCGACGATATTGCCGGACATGCCCGCATCATGGCTGTCGGCGGGGTTCCGATCGCGGCCGGAGAAAACCTGCGTTCGCTCTGGGAATTCAAGAATTACATCGCCGCTGGCGCAGTGTCTTATCCCGAGCCCGATGTCACCAATTGCGGCGGTGTTACGGCTTTCATGAAGATCGCGCGGCTGGCGGAAGCCTTCAATCTACCGGTTACCAGCCACGGCGCACATGACGTCACCGTGCATTTGCTCGCGGCCTGCCCGAACCGCTCCTATCTGGAAGCTCACGGATTTGGGCTCGATAGTTACATCGAGCACCCGCTTGTCCTGAACGAAGGCATGGCATTGGCGCCGACGCGGCCCGGCCACGGGATTACGTTCGACTGGAAGGGCTTGGCGCGACTGTCGAAGTAACAGAAGACACCGGCCGCGTCCTTCAAGCGCCCGTCTCGCCGCGCTGCAAACACGATGAATGTTTCGGTTGCAGTGACTTGGATTGAGAGTGACGTTGCACTTGTCACTTCGATGAAGGCGCTTATTTCCGGTCCGAGCTGCTGGATGGCTGGACCGCGTCCGCCCAATTTCTGTCCCCCCGGTCGTTGCGCATTCACGCGATTTTCTTCAGCAACTTCAAGCTGATTTGCGCCGTCCAGTCGTGCGCGTAAAAATAAATCGCTTCGCGCGAGACCCAAATCACGCCTACAAATCCCGCCATCCCGTTCCGAGAAGAGGGGCGTTGGCCATCGTCACGAACGTTGGGACGGGTTGCGGTGGACGCGGCAGCGTCGGGCGCGAGGAGTGTTCGCAGGGCGGTTAGCCGTGAGTGAACACAGCGCGCAGGACGTACGGCGCTTGAACGCCTCCGCCAGAGCTTCGACTGGCCAGCACTTGGCAGGTGATGTCTTTGGCGAAGGAAGCTGCGTACGGCAAAACCGTGTGGTCCTGACGCCCGTGGTTGGTGTCAAACCGGCGGAGGTTTTTTGAAGCCCGACCGGGTTTCAATGAACCGCCAATCTGTCGGCGACGGAGGCCAGAGGAATTCGGCTCCGGGGAGATCACGGCATAAGCCGTCAAACCATTGCGCAGGGAATGCCGGGCTGCTCCGGCTGTACCTGTATGCTCGTGTGCGCATTTCCTTAAGTGCAATTGCACACGAGACCGCGGGTGCGGCAAGCACCCGGCATTCCCTGCGCCCTCTCATTTCCGGGGCGAAACGAACAGTACAACTCGGGCAAATCATGCTGCGAGAATGCAGACGCGTATCTCGACGGCATGGCGAGCGAAGCGAAGCAATCTATGGTCAGCCCGCGTGCGGAACGATGGATTGCTTCGCTGCGCTCGCAATAACGGTGATAGGCAGCATCGCAACGCTACGCTGTCCGCGCCACCGGCTTGCGCCTGCGCGTTGGGTTCGGCTGCGCCTCGTCGGGACGCTCCCGCTCCGTCAGCAACAGCGGCCTCAATTCCGCGGCCGGTTTCGGCGCGCTGAACAGATAGCCCTGCATTTCCGAGCAGCCGAGTTCGCGCAGCAACTCGCGCTGCTGCTCGGTCTCGACGCCTTCGGCCGTCGTCGTCATGTGACGATCGGCGGCGATGTTCACCACCGCCTGAACGATGGAGATCGAGCCTTCCGGCTCGGCGATGTCGGTGATGAAGCAGCGGTCGATCTTGATCTTGTCGAACGGGAAACGCTGCAGGTAGCTCAGCGAGGAATAGCCGGTGCCGAAATCGTCAAGCGCGATGCGGACCCCGATGGCGCGCAGGTCGTGCAACACGGCGAGTGCCGCCTCGTCGTCCCGGATCAGCACGGCCTCGGTGATTTCGAGCTCCAGCCGGCTCGCAGGAAGGCCGGAGGCGGCGAGCGCGCCCATCACCTTCAGCGCCAGCGTGCCGCTCTTGAACTGGATCGGCGAGACGTTAACCGCGAGCCTGATACTGTCGGGCCAGGTCACCGCCTCCTTGCAGGCGGTGGTGAGCACCCATTCGCCGAGCTGGTTGATCAGGCCGGTATCCTCGGCGAGCGGCACGAACTCGGCCGGCGAAATCATGCCGCGGTGAGGATGGCGCCAGCGCACCAGCGCCTCGCAGCCGGTGATCGCGTTGGTCTGCAGGCCCAGACAAGGCTGGTAGTGGACCTCGAAACCACCGTCGACCAGCGCCCGGCGCAGGTCCATTTCCAGGCTGCGGCGGGCGCGGACCTCGGCTTCCATATCAGGTTCGAAGAAGCGGTAGGTGCGGCGGCCGGCGGCCTTGGCGGCGTACATCGCCAGATCCGCGTTCTTCAGAATCTGGTCGATATCGGTGCCGTCTTGCGGCGCCAGCGCAATGCCGATGCTGGCGTCGGTGGTCACCTGATGGCCGAGGCATTGATAGGGCGAACGGATTGCCTCGAAGATGCGGCTGACGAGCTTCATCACGTCGTCGGTATCCTCGATCCCGGACTGGATGATGGCGAACTCATCGCCGCCGAGCCGGGCGACGAAATCGGATTTCCGCGCGCAGGCAGCGAGGCTGGCGGCGACCGACTTCAGGAGCTCGTCGCCGATCATGTGGCCGAGCGAATCGTTGACGCTCTTGAATTCGTCGATGTCGATATAGAGCACCGCCAAGGGCCGGGTCGGCGCGACAAAGGACAGTTCGTGCTTGAGCCGTTCGTGGAACAGCGTGCGGTTCGGCAGGTCCGTCAGCGCATCGTAATGGGCGAGGTGGGTGATGCGCTCCTCGGCGCGTCGGCGCTCGGTGATATCTTCATGGGTCGCCAGCCATCCGCCGTCGGCGACCGGCTCGTTGACGACCTGGATCGAGCGCCCGTCGGGCGTCGAGATCACCATGGCGTTGCGGTTCGCGACGTCGCGCAGCACGACCTCGACGTAATGATCGATGTCGCCGACGAACGATCCGGTGTCCTTGCGGTGGGCGATCACCTCGCGGAAGCTGCAGCCCGGCTTCACGATTTCGGCCGACAGGCCGTACATTTCGAGATATCGCCTGTTGCAGATGACGAGATGCTGCTTCGAATCGAACAGCAGCAGACCTTGCGTCATGTTGTTGACGGCGGTGTCGAGACGCTGCTTTTCCAGTGTCAGCCGCTGCTTCGACGCGCGATGCTGATGGGAAAGCTTGCGCACGACAAGGAACAGCAGGGCGGCGATCGCCAGCACGGACAATCCGGTGACCGCAATCAGGATGCCGATCTGCTCGCGCCAGTCGGCGAGCGCGGCGGATATCGTGGTCGTCGCGGCAATCACGATCGGGAAATTCGTGAGCGCACGGGACGAGATCAGCCGGTCCTCGCCATCGATCGGGCTGGTGAGGCGCGAGGTGCTGCGGGGCAGTTCGAAGACCTGCCGCTGGGCGACCGGACCGGTCTTCAAGTTCTGGCCGATCATGTCAGCGACATGCGGGTAGCGGGCGAGCAGCGTGCCGTCGCTGTGGAGCATGGTGATGGAGGCGCCCGGTCCGAGCGTTATCGTCGCGAAGAATCTCTCGAAGTTGACGGGTTCGATGCCTCGGCCGATGACGCCGAGAAATTCACCCTTTGGCCCGGTGATCTTGCGGGCGATCACCGTGGTCCAGACGCCGGTAACGCGGCTGTAGACCGGTTCGATCAGCATTTCCGGCGATTGCGGGCTGGCCTTGAAGGTCCTGAAGAAAGCGCGGTCCGCCGAGTTGACCGACGGTGGCGGCCAGGCGACCGAGGCGTTGATCAAATTGCCGTCGGCGTCGAAGACGTTGATGCCACCGACATAAGACATCGCGTCGATCTTGGACTTCAACATCAGATGGATGTCGTGGCCGGACATCCGCCGCTTGTAGTTTTCAGGCGTGGCGATCTCGCTGGAGCGCATGAAGGCGATCAGGTCTTTCTGGACGACCTGAAAATCTTCGAGCTGCTGGTCGAAATGGCGGGCGAGGAGCAGCACGGTGTTTTCCAGCTCGCGCTCACTGTTGCGCAGCGCGCGCTCGCGGAAATTACCGGCCATGATGGTTGCGCCGATCGCGATTGTGGCGATCAGGAGCAGGCCGCCGAAGATCAGCCAGCGGATCGGGCCGCCGCGAAAGGCGGACGCGAACCTGAATCGTGTGGTGCCGGTTGGAGCCATGGAACACGATCGCTGCCGGGAATGAACAGCCGGAAGCGGTGTTCTCCCAATCCCGACCCATGACGTCGATATCGCGCCGAGATGGAATTGACGTTAGCAAGCCTGGTTAATGAAGGGTTATTCGGTGGCAAACTTGTCCGCCGGCAACCAGAGGGAACCATGGAACCGGCGAGGTGCGACCGCGAAAATTGGAGCGCTGGACGCTCACGGTCCGCCCGATCGGAAGGATGCGAGAGTGCCGGGCTAGAGCCGGAGCTCTCACTGCACGCGTGTTACGGATCTGCGCGCGCGGCTTCTCGCCACGCCGACCGTCTGGCCACTGTCCGGCAAGTAGTAGCCTTGAGAGTAGCCTTGGCCAAAGCGCCGCGGATCGGTGTAGGGATTGCCCGGACCTTTGTTCTGGCAATTGGCGTTCGGATAGAAGAACGCGCAATAGCCAGGTTCGCCCATGACCTGTTGTGCCGTGGAGGGGGCTGTCATCACGGCCAACGCAGCCGCAGCGCCCACAAGCCTGTATCTCGACATCGGATTCCTCCCCGTGAAGGTCCCGGAAGAAACAACCCCGCCACTGCGGGCTCATTCCTCGCGGCAGCGGTCACGCAAGCGTGAGCGCGGCGACGTCTCTTATCGGCTCAGCGATCCGCGCGATAATGGCCGGACTTGCCGCCGATCTTCTCGACGAGATGGATACCGTCGATGCGAACGCCGCGCTCGACCGCCTTGATCATGTCGTAGATCGTCAGACACGCGACCGACACCGCGGTCAGCGCCTCCATCTCGACGCCGGTAGGGCCGGTGACCTTGACGGTGGCGCGGACGATGCAGCCGGGTAGTTTTTTGTCGGGCGTGATGTCGAGCGTCACCTTGGACAGCGCCAGCGGATGGCACAGCGGGATCAGTTCCGACGTGCGCTTCGCTGCCATGATGCCGGCGATGCGCGCCGCGCCCAGCACGTCGCCCTTCTTGGCATTGCCGGAGATAATCAGATCAAGCGTCGCCTTGCTCATGACGACGCGGCCTTCGGCTACCGCCGTGCGTTCGGTCGCGGTCTTGTCCGAGACGTCGACCATCCGCGCTTCGCCGGAGGAATCGATATGGGTGAGGGCGTCGCCTTTGGAAGCCTTCCGCGCCATCTTCTAGCCGGTCCCGGTCGCACGCGGCGTGGCGACGCGCGTCAGCAGCGTGCGGGTCGCAGCCGTCACATCGGCCTGGCGCATCAGGCTTTCGCCGACCAGGAAGGTCGACATGCCGACGCGCTCAAGGCGGGCGAGATCGTCAGGCGTGAAGATGCCGCTCTCGCCGACCATCAGGCGGTCGCGCGGGATCAGCGGCGCGAGCGCCTCGCTGGTCGCCAGCGTCGTCTCGAAGGTGCGCAAATTGCGGTTGTTGACGCCGATCATCGGCGAGCGAAGTTTCAGCGCGCGATCGAGCTCGGCGCGGTCGTGGATTTCGATCAGCACGTCCATGCCGAGCGCAATCGCCGCGTCCTCGATATCCCTGGCGACGGCGTCGTCGAGCGCGGCCATGATAATCAGGATGCAGTCGGCGCCATGGGCGCGGGCTTCCACCACCTGGTAGGTGTCGAACAGGAAATCCTTGCGCAGCACCGGCAAGTTGGTTGCCGCGCGCGCCGCCACCATGAAATCGAGATGGCCCTGGAACGAGGGCGCATCCGTCAGCACGGAAAGACACGCCGCGCCTCCGGCCTCGTAGGCTTTTGCCAGCACCGGCGGATCGAAATCGGCGCGAATGAGCCCCTTGGACGGCGAGGCCTTCTTCACTTCGGCAATCAGCGCATAGTCGTCGCGGGCGAGCTTTTCCCGGATCGCGCGCACAAACCCACGCGGCGGCGGCGCCGTCCTGGCGCGGGCTTCGATCTCGGCAAGCGGATGCGTGCGCTTGGCTGCGGCGATCTCTTCGCGCTTGTAGGTCTCGATCTTGGTCAGGATATCGGACATCTTTCACCGCCCTCGGATCAGCCGCGCGAGACCGCGACCAGGTGCTTCAGCCGCGCCGCCGCCGCGCCACTGTCGAGCGACTTGACGCCGAGCGCCACGCCTTCTTTCAAATCCTTGGCGCGTCCGGCCACGATCAGTGCCGCTGCGGCGTTGAGCAGTGCGACGTCGCGATAGGGACTGGGCTTGCCGTTGAGCACGCCTTGCAGCGCCTCGGCATTGGCATCGGCGTCACCGCCCCTGAGCGCGTCGCTGTTGCAGCAGACGAGGCCGGCGTCTTCCGGCTTGATCTCGAAGGTGGTGATCTTGCCGTTGTCGAGGCTCGCCACAAAGCTCGGGCCGGTGAGGGTGATTTCGTCGAGCCCGTCGGAGCCGTGCACGACCCAGACGGATTCGGAGCCGAGGTTTTTCAGGACCTGCGCCAGGGGCTGCACCCATTGCCGCGAGAACACCCCGACCATCTGCCGCTTGACGCCGGCCGGATTGGAGAGCGGGCCGAGCAGGTTGAAGATCGTGCGGGTGGCGAGCTCGACCCGGGTCGGGCCGACATTCTTCATCGCCGGATGATGTGCGGGCGCGAACATGAAGCCGATCCCGGCCTCAGCCACGCAGCGGCCGACCTGGTCGGGCGTGAGGTCGATCTTGACGCCAAGCGAAGCCAGCACGTCGGCCGCGCCCGAGCGCGACGACAGCGCGCGGTTGCCGTGCTTGGCGACGGGCACGCCGGCGCCCGCGACGATGAAGGAAGCGCAGGTCGAGACGTTGACCGAACCGGAGCCGTCGCCGCCGGTGCCGACCACGTCGACAGCATCCGCGGGCGCCTTCACCCGCAGCATCTTGCCACGCATCGCCGACACCGCGCCGGTGATCTCGTCGACGGTTTCGCCGCGGACCCTGAGCGCCATCAACAGGCCACCCATCTGCGATGGCGTCGCCTCGCCGGACATCATGGCGTCGAAGGCGGACGCCGCTTCGTCACGCGACAGGGTCGCGCCGGTGGCGACTTTTCCGATGATAGATTTGAGGTCGTCCATCGCTTGGCTTTCAGGATTGGGTGTCATCGTGAAGCACGACCGGCCTTCGTGGGCCGATCATGCTCAGTTGTTAGCGCCCGTCACCTGCGCGAAGGCGGCCTGGTTGATGGAGGTGCCGATGATCGATTCGATCTTCGTGATGTATTGCGCAATCTGCTCGTCGTTCATCCCGCGCTGCAGCGTCTCCTTGAGCTTCTTCAGCTCCTCCGAGGCGACGTCGACCTGCGGCACGGTCACGTCGGTGACGCGGAAGACGATCCACTCGCTGCCGCCGACGCCCGGCGTCTGTCCGACACCGTCCTTGGGCGTCCGGAACGCGGCCGTGATGACGGCGGAAGGCACGGCGGAAAGCGAGGCGTCGCGGCGGAAGCCGGCAGCAGTCTCGACCTTCGATCCGACCGCAGCTGCGACCTCGGCAAATGTGCCGCCTTGTTCGATCTTCTGCACCATCTCGGTCGCCTTCGCGCGCAGCTTGTTGGAAATCTGGTCCTCGCGCCATTTCGCCTCGACCTGGCTGCGGACCTCGTCGAGCGGGCGCTCGCGTGAGGGCGTGATGCCCAACACGTCGTACCAGACATAGCCGCCGGCGAACTGGATCGGTTCGCTGTCGACGCCGATATCGCTGTTGAAGGCCTGCGAGACCACGTCGAGACCGCGCGGAATGTTGGCCACCGGCTGGCCGTCAGGCGTACGGCCGGAGCGGTCGACGGCCTCGATCGTGACCGGGGTCAGGCCGAGCTTCTGCGAAGCCTCGACGATGTTGGCGCCGCCGCTGCGCTCGTCTTCCATCTTGTTCTGGAGCTCGCTGACCTTGACGCGCGCGCGTTCGGTCGCGATCTCCTTCTTCACCTGCGCCGCCACGCTTTCAAACGTCGGCATTGTGCCCGCCTCGATCTTGCCGACCTTGACCAATGCCACGCCGAAACGGCCCTGCACCGGCTGGCTGACCTCGCCCGGTGCAAGCGAGAACGCCGCGTCCGCGATCGCCGGGTCGATGATCGCGGTCTTTGCGATCAGGCCGAGATCGACGTCGGTTAGATTGAGATTGCGCTCCTTGGCGACATCGTCGAACGACGTTCCCGACGTGATGCGGCTGCGCGCGGCCTGCGCCTCGCCTTCGTTCGGAAAGAACATCTGCGACACTTCGCGCTTTTCCGGCGTGCCGAGCTGGTCGCGGCGCTGCTCGAAGACCTTCTTCGCGTCCTCGTCGGAAACTTCGATCCACTTGCCGATCTCTTCCGGGCTGATCACGACAAACGACAGCTTGCGATATTCAGGTGCGCGGAATTGGGTCTTGCGGTCCTCGAAATAGGCGGCCAGCGCTTCGGGCGAGGGCGGGTCGATGGTGCCGGCCTGTGCGGCGTCGAGTTTGACGAATTCGATCGAGCGCTGTTCGTTCTGGAAGCGGGCGAGCGCCTCGATCAGGACCTTCGGCGGCTCGAGGCCAGCCGAGACGGTGCCGGCGATCTGGCGGCGCAGCCCGACGCGCCGCTGTTCGTTGAGATAGCGCTGCTCGGTGTATCCGAACTGGCGGATCGTGGCCTGGAATCGTGCCGGATCGAACTTGCCGCCCAATCCCTTGAAGTTCGGATCGTCGTAGATCAGCCGCATGGTCTCTTCCTGCGACTGGGCGAGGCCCATGCGCCGGGCTTCCTCATCCAGCGCGGCCTCGGCGATGGTCTGCTGCAGCACCTGCCGGTCGATCCCGAACGCGCGGGCCTGTTCAGAGGTTAGCGGACGGCCGAAAGTGCGGCCGAGCTGCTGCAGCTTTTCCGTGTAGATCTGGCGGAATTGGTCGGTCGAAATCTCGGTCCCGCCAACCTTGGCGAGCGACGACTGGCCAAACCCCTTGAAGATGTCGGCAATGCCCCAAACTGCGAAACTGACAATCAAAACGCCCATCACAACGGCCATGACGGCCTTGCCGAGCCAGTTTGATGAGGCTTTCCGAATTCCTCGAAGCATAGGTCCAACTTGTTTTTGCAGGAGAGGGGAACCGGGTCGTACCCAGGGGAATTCGATCCGGGACCGAATTCCGCAACAGGGCGTCACCGAGTTGATAACGCATCATAAAGTGGCCGCAGCCCCCTCGCAACCTCGGCCATATGGGCCAATTGAAGCGGTTAACGGCTGGGGGTTCGTCGGACCGGTATCTGGAACTGACGGCGCGCCTCTGCTAGCGCATCTGTAAGCCACAAAGTCTGACATTTTTGCGAGAAATTGACATGACCGAAGCCATCCGGCCGCTGATCGCCGGCAACTGGAAAATGAACGGCCTGAAATCCGCCTTGGGTGAATTCGAGGCAATGATTGCAGGTGCGGGTGCACTGGCCGGCAAGGTCGACCTGCTGGTCTGCCCCCCCGCGACCCTGATCGCGGGTTTCGCCGACAAGGCGCTCGGCTCAAAACTCGCCGTCGGAGCCCAGGATTGCCATGCCAAGGCCTCGGGCGCCCATACCGGCGACCTCTCGGCGGAAATACTGGCGGATGCCGGCGCGAGCGCCATCATCGTCGGACATTCGGAGCGCCGCGCCGACCATGGCGAGAGCGACGCGGTGGTCCGGCAGAAGGCGGAAGCGACTTGGCGGGCGGGCCTTGTGGCAATCGTCTGCATCGGGGAGACGCAGAAGCAGCGCGATGCCGGGCAGACACTGGATGTCTGCGGCGGGCAGCTCGCGGGCTCATTGCCTGATGGTGCGACGGCAGCCAATCTGGTGGTCGCCTATGAGCCGGTCTGGGCGATCGGCACCGGGCTGACGCCGACGCCCGGGGATGTCGAGCAAGTTCATCGCTTTATCCGCGGTGTTCTCACCAGCCGATTTAAGGCGGAAGGCGGCAAGATCCGGATCCTCTACGGCGGGTCGGTCAAGCCATCCAACGCGGCGGAACTGATGGCGGTCACTGATGTCAACGGCGCGCTTGTCGGCGGCGCCAGTTTGAAGGCGACGGATTTTCTGGCGATTGCGGAAGCGTGCTAACTCCTCAGGCCGGCACGCCTTTCCGCAATTTCTTCCAGTAGATCAGCGTCCCGGTGAGGCCGCCATGGGGCTTGAACGCGTAGTCGGGAATCACGCCGGTCAGCTTGAAGCCTACGCGCTCGTACAGTCCCGCCGCGCCTTCATCCTCGGCGGTGTCAAGCACCAGTAGCCAGCGCTGATGCGCGATCGCCAGCCGTTCGGCTTCACGCAACAGCGCCGTCGCGATCCCGCGATGCCGGTGACTGACGCGCGTCATCATCTTCGCGATCTCGGCGCGGTGCGGCTGGTTCGGCGGCAGATCGAGCAGCAGCGTGACGGTGCCGATCAGCTCGTCGCCGTCAAAGGCGCCGAGGACGATCCGCTCGCCACGGTCCGCAGCGCTGAGCGAGCTGGACCAGAACGCTTCGGCGGCTTCCCGTGACAGCGGATGCATGAAGCTGACCGAGCCGCCATTCGCCACTGTCTCGATCAGTATTTCACCAAGCACCGCGCAAATTTCGGGCGAAAGCTTCAAGGCTTTGATCTCAATGTTCGACATGAGGGTGAGTTTCCGCGAGGTTCAGCTTCGATGATTGGCGGTGCGCAAGACGCGCTTCCGCTTGATCTCTACAATCCGCTCGACATCCTCGACCTGCAGGTGACGGCCGCGTTCGAGAATTTCCAGCGTGTATTCTTCGTAAGTCAGCCCCAGGCGCTCGGCCTTCCTGATCCGAGAGGCGACGATGCCGGGTGAGGAGTTTTTCCAGGCCGCACGATGCGCAGCCTTCCAGTAGAAGTAATTGCCGATACCGCCGTTGCCCCATTCCGGGATGTGCTCGTCCTCAAGCGGCGGACCGCGATTGTGACCGGGAGCGGCAGAGTCGTCCGGAAAACTCCTGACACCGACCTCTGCCATCGCAGGTCTAGCTCCGCGCGAGCGCCACGACGTAGGTGCAGGGCGCGGTGCTCTCGTTGGCAAACGTCACTTCCGCCGGCGGGCCGAATCCGAGGCAGTCGCCGGCGCTGAGTTCGTGGCGTTCGCCGCCATCGATGAGGACGAGTGAGCCCGACAACACCCAGAGCACCTGGCGGATGTGGGCGTAGGACGAAGCGGGCAGCGTCACGCGCTGCTTCGCCGGCATCTCGACCTTGATGATCTCAACGGGATGATCGGGCCGGTTGAACACCTGGCGCCGCAAATAGCCGGTTTCGGGATCGCGCCATACCGGCTGCTCGGCGGCGCGTGAAAGGCGCCCGCCCTGGCCTTCGGCGCGCAGCATCAGGCCGGCGAGGGTGAGGTCGAAGGCGCTGGCGAGGCGCACCAGCACCACCGCGGTCGGGCTGACTTCCGCGCGCTCGATCTTGCTGATGGTCGCCTTGGAGACCCCGGAGCGTTCGGCGAGATCGGCCAGCGACCAGCCGCGGCTGTCGCGCTCAAGCCGCAGGCGCTGGGCGAGGCGGACGCTCAATTCGTCTACTATAGTATCCATTTGTCTATTATATGAGAAATTGCGACAACCACAAGCCTCGATGCGATGTCTGGCGAGAGGTGTGGGCAGCCTTGCCGCGGCGCCTGCGGCAATTATCTCCACAGCGGCTCTTGGGGGTGACAATGCCCCGTCCGATCGTGTAACACCGCGCAACTTCAGGAAAACCCGCAAGCTCTTGGTGCAGCCGAAGCCCGGCGCTCTTGGCTTGTGACGGAAGGTTTTAAGATGCAGACCGTCCTTATCGTCGTTCACCTCATGATCGTCGCCGTGCTGATCGGCGCCGTGTTGCTGCAGAAATCCGAAGGCGGCGGCCTCGGCATGGGCGGCGGCGCCGGCTTCATGTCGAGCCGCGGCACCGCCAATCTGTTGACGCGGACGACTGCGATTCTCGCAGGACTTTTCTTCCTGACCAGCATGGCGCTGGCCTGGCTTGCGGGCGTCGATCGCAAGCCGGCCTCGATCCTCGACACCGCGCCGGCTACGCAGTCGCAGCCGGGTGGCGCAACGCCGGTCGCTCCGCCGACCTCCGGTGGCGTGCTCGATACGCTCAAGAAGGTGGATGAACAGCAGGCTCCGTCGGGCCCGCAGGCGCCGCGTTCGCAATAAAGCAGAGTGGCCATGCAGGACGGGCTCTACCGTCCTGCATCAGAATTTCTCATCAATGCTCTGAAATCGCTTCAAATTTAACGTCACCCACAGCCCGGCAAAATGTTTGCCCGTGCACGCGATTCGCTTTGGAGAATCGGGGCAGTGGCCTTAAAGGTAGAATCCCATGGCGCGGTACATATTCATAACCGGCGGCGTGGTTTCTTCGCTCGGAAAGGGTCTGGCTTCAGCGGCACTCGGTGCCCTGCTGCAGGCTCGCGGGTACAAGGTCCGTCTCCGCAAACTCGACCCCTATCTCAACCTCGATCCCGGAACGATGTCGCCGTATCAGCACGGCGAAGTGTTCGTGACCGATGACGGCGCCGAGACCGATCTCGATCTTGGCCACTACGAGCGCTTCACCGGGCGTCCGGCCACCAAGGCCGACAACATCACCACCGGGCGCATCTATCAGGACATCATCAGCAAGGAACGCCGTGGCGATTATCTCGGCGCGACCATCCAGGTCGTCCCGCACGTCACCAACGCGATCAAGGAATTCGTGCTCTCCGGCAACGATGAATACGATTTCGTGCTGGTCGAAATCGGCGGCACTGTCGGCGACATCGAGGGCCTGCCGTTCTTCGAGGCGATCCGCCAGCTCAAGAACGAGCTGCCGCGCGATCACGCCGTCTACATTCACCTGACGCTGCTGCCCTACATTCCAAGCGCCGGAGAACTCAAGACCAAGCCGACCCAGCACTCGGTGAAGGAGCTGCGCTCGATCGGCATCCAGCCGGATATCCTGCTGTGCCGTACCGACCGCGAAATCCCGAAGGAAGAGCGCCGCAAGCTCGGCCTGTTCTGCAACGTGCGCGAAAGCGCCGTGATCGAGGCGAGGGACGTCGACAATATCTATGCTGTCCCCGAGGCCTATCACGCCGCCGGCCTCGACGACGAGGTGCTGGCCGCGTTCGGCATCAGTTCGAAGATTCCGCCGGCGCTGCAGAGCTGGAATGTGATCAACGAGCGCGTGCGCAACCCCGAAGGCGCGGTGACCATTGCCATCGTCGGCAAATACACCGGCATGAAGGATGCCTACAAATCGCTGATCGAGGCGCTGTCGCACGGCGGCATCGCCAACAAGGTGAAGGTCAATCTCGACTGGATCGAGAGCGAGGTGTTCGAGAACGAGGACCCGGCACCGTTCCTCGAACACGTCAACGGCATTCTGGTGCCGGGCGGCTTCGGCCAGCGTGGCGCCGAGGGCAAGATCCGCGCGGCGCAGTTCGCGCGCGTCCGCGACGTGCCGTATTTCGGCATCTGCTTCGGCATGCAGATGGCTGTCATCGAAGCCGCGCGCAATCTGGTCGGCATCGAGGAAGCGAACTCCACCGAGTTCGGCCCGACCAAGGAACCGCTGGTCGGCCTGATGACGGAATGGCTGCGCGGCAACGAATTGGAGAAGCGGTCGCAATCCGGCGACCTCGGCGGCACCATGCGGCTCGGCGCGTACCCTGCGACGCTCAAGCGCGGCAGCCGCGTCTCGGAAGTCTATGGCGGCGCCACCGAGATCTCGGAGCGCCACCGCCATCGCTACGAGGTCAACACCGCCTACAAGGACCGGCTCGAGCAGCACGGCCTGCGCTTCTCGGGCCTGTCGCCCGACGGCGTGCTGCCGGAGATCGTCGAATACGAGGACCATCCCTGGTTCATCGGCGTGCAATTCCATCCCGAGTTGAAGTCGCGTCCGTTCGAGCCGCACCCGCTGTTCGCGTCGTTTATTCAGGCGGCGGCGAAGCAGAGCCGACTGGTGTAGCTTCACCCGCCCCTTGAGGGGGCGGGTCGACGCGCGCAAAGCGCGCGGCGGGGCGGGGTGACGGTCTCTCACCGTCTGACAGTGCATGCGTTGATAGACTGTCACCCCGCCCCGTCACGCATCTGCGATGCGTGCCGACCCGCCCCCTCAAGGGGCGGGTGAAGTGAGGGCACCTTTGACGAACGCGTCGATTGTTGCGACAACTCCCGCCCGCAAGAACAACAACCTTGGGAGCAAAGCCGATGATCATGGAAATGCGCGTCTATCGCTGTCTGCCGGGCCGCCTGCCGGCGCTGATGAAGCGCTTCGATACGCTGACGCTGAAACTGTGGGACAAGCACGGCATCAAGCAGGCCGGCTTCTACACCACGCTGATCGGCACCTCCAATCAGGAACTGACCTACTTCGTCGCCTGGGACTCGCTTGCCGACCGCGAAAAGAAATGGACCGCATTCCAGTCCGATCCAGACTGGATCGCCGGCCGCGCCAAGAGCGAGGAAGACGGCCAGATCATCGACAACATCGTCAGCCAGTTGCTGGTGCCGACGGCGTTTTCCGCGGTAAAATAGCCGCGCGCGCAACCCTGATATTCGGGGGTTAAACGGGGTTGATCCTGGGGTCGCGGACCGGCATGGTCCGCGCCGAATGTAAAGGAAAATCCCTTGAACTCGAAACCCGAAGCAGCCCCGGTCGTCTCGGTCGGCCCGGTCAAATTCGGCAACGGCCTGCCGATTTCGATCATTGCAGGTCCTTGCCAGCTCGAGAGTCGGGCGCATGCGCTCGAAGTGGCGAGCGCGCTGAAGGAGATCGCCAGCCGCCTCGGGATTGGCCTCGTTTACAAGACCTCCTTCGACAAGGCCAACCGCACCTCAGGCTCGGCCGCGCGCGGCGTTGGTCTTGCGCAGGCGCTGCCGATCTTCGCCGAGATTCGCTCCTCGCTCGGTTTGCCCGTGCTGACCGACGTGCACGAGGCCGGCCAGTGCGCGGAAGCCGCGCAGGCGGTCGACGTGCTGCAGATCCCGGCGTTCCTGTGTCGCCAGACGGACCTGCTGCTGGCGGCTGCGGCGACCGGCAAGGTCGTCAACGTCAAGAAGGGCCAGTTTCTCGCGCCGTGGGAAATGACCAACGTCGTCACCAAGATCACCGGCGGCGGCAATCCGAACGTGATGGTGACCGAACGCGGCGCCTCGTTCGGCTACAACACGCTGGTCTCAGACATGCGCGCGCTGCCGATCATGGCGCAGACGACGGGCGCGCCTGTTATCTTCGACGCCACCCATTCGGTGCAGCAGCCGGGCGGGAAGGGCACCTCATCCGGCGGCCAGCGCGAATTCGTCCCCGTGCTGGCGCGCGCCGCGGTCGCGGTCGGCGTCGCCGGCGTGTTCATCGAGACCCATCCCGATCCCGATTGCGCGCCGTCTGACGGCCCCAACATGGTGCCGCTGCGCGAGTTCGAGGCGCTGGTGAAGCGGCTGATGGCATTCGACGCGCTTTCCAAGAACGCGTCGTCGTGACCGTCGCCAGCGGCATGCCGCCGGCGCTCAATATCATCGCGCTCGCAACCTTTTCGGCGGCCCTGTCCGCCCGCGCGCTCGATCCGGTGCTGCCGCACGTGGCCGAGGATTTTTCGGTCAGCATCGCCACCGCCGCCAGTTTCGCCGCCGCCTTCGCGTTCACCTTTGCCATCATCCAGCCGGTGCTGGGCGCCTTCGCCGACGTTTTCGGCAAGGCGAGGCTGATGATCGTGGCGCTTACGCTGCTCGGCTTCGCCAACATTCTCGGCGCGATGGCGACCTCGTTTCCGCTGTTGTTTGCCAGCCGCATTCTGGCCGGCATCGGTTCCGGCGGCGTGTTTCCGATCGCGCTGGGGCTGACCAGCGATCTCGTCGGCGCCGAAAAGCGTCAGGTCGCGATCGGGCGCACGCTGGCCGGCGCCATGACCGGCAATCTCCTGGGTGCCACGGTGTCCGGCCTGATCGGCGATTTCCTCGGCTGGCGCGGCGTGCTGGCCGTGCTCGGCGGGATCGTCGTCGTGGCTTCGATCGTGGTCGCGATCGGGTTTCGCGGCGCGGCGCTGACCCATCCGCCGCGCACCAGCCTGTCGGCTCTCAAGCAGGGCTATCGCACCATCTTCACCAACCCGAACGCGCGCATCTGCTATTCGGCCGTCTTCATCGAAGGCTGCTGCGTGCTCGGCCTGTTTCCGTTCATTGCCTCGTTCCTGTTCGACCTCGGACAAACCTCGTTGTCGATCGCAGGCGTCGTCATCGCCGGCTTTGCGGTCGGCGGCCTCATCTACACCATGACGGTGTCGCGGCTGCTGCCGAAGATCGGCGTCAACGGGATGATCATTGGCGGCGCGGCGCTGGTCGGTGTGCAGCTCATGGCGGTCGCATTGGGGCTGGAATGGAGATTGCAGCTCCTCAATCTGGTCTTCATGGGCTGGGGTTTCTACATGATCCACGGCAGCCTGCAGGTATTCGCCAGCGAATTGTCGGCGGAAGCACGCGCGACCGCGCTGTCGTTGCACGCGTTCTTTTTCTTCATGGGCCAGACCGTCGGACCCATCGCTTATGGTTTTGGAATCCAGCATGCCGGCAAGGTGCCGACCTTGCTCACCGCGGGG
Organism: Bradyrhizobium paxllaeri; assembly: GCF_001693515.2. Classification (NCBI taxonomy): domain Bacteria; kingdom Pseudomonadati; phylum Pseudomonadota; class Alphaproteobacteria; order Hyphomicrobiales; family Nitrobacteraceae; genus Bradyrhizobium; species Bradyrhizobium paxllaeri. Next base: position 4,573,148 of record NZ_CP042968.1, on the reverse strand, counting down.
GCCATCATGATTGTACTGGGCTTTGTCTGCGCCAATCTGTTGCGCCAGACGCGGCCGGCGGATGCACCGTCGACGTAGGACCGCCTGCTTCGGTGGAGCGGTTGGTCGGCCTTCCGGTTCAAGCAGCGGAGGACGCAGGCGCTATCAGCAAAAATTTTGCTGCCCATCAGAATTTCAAAATCGCAATTCCGAGCCGCACGGGCCAATTTTACTTCGTGATCTCGAACGGGGCGTTGGCGCTCCGCCAAATGCCAGGCCGCAACTGGGAGCGAGGCCGAGTTGAACAGGTTCAGGGCCATCATGTTCGACGTCGACGGAACCATGGCGGAGACCGAGGAATTTCATCGACGCGCATTCAATGAAGCGTTCAGCCATTTCGATCTGCCGTGGAGCTGGGATGTCGCAACTTACGGCAAGCTGCTGCGGATCGCAGGCGGAAGAGAGCGCATCCGGTATTTTTGGGAGTCGCTCTCCGAGGATCGCTTCGATCTGTCAGACAGTCGCATCAACGAACTGCACCGCTTCAAGACGCGCCGATATGCAGAACTGGTTGGCAGCGGCGCCTGCGGACTGCGACCGGGAGTGGCGGACCTGATCGTTCGAGCCCGCGACGGACGGTTGCGGCTGGCGATTGTTACGACCACGTCGCGGGACAATATTGGCGCACTACTGAGCCAAAATCTGGGACCGGACTGGAATCGGAATTTCGACGTGATCGTTTCCGGGGAAGACGTGCCCAACAAGAAGCCGGCACCGGACGCCTATCACACGGCTCTCGACGTTCTCGGTCTTCCTGCCGTGTCCTGCCTGGCCATCGAGGACTCCCGCAATGGCCTGGTCGCCGCGGCCTCTGCCGGCGCCCCGGTCCTGATTACGCGCAGTCTGTACTTTCGAGACGAGGATTTCACAGGCGCATCCAGCGTCACGGATGATCTGACCGATTTGCCTGACAATTTCTGGTTCGATCCCGACCTTTGACCCGCTCCGAAGGGCGCGGGCATACGATGCGTCAGCCCCGCCCGCGATAGGGCGCGACGCCCTGGTCGGGGACCCACATGTCCTTCGGCAACTTTCCGGTCTGCCAGAACACGTCGATCGGGATGCCGCCGCGCGGATACCAGTAGCCGCCGATGCGCAGCCATTTCGGCTTGATCTCAGCCGCGATCCGCTTGCCGATCATGATCGTGCAATCCTCGTGAAACGCGCCGTGATTGCGAAAGCTCGCGACATAGAGTTTTAGCGATTTGGATTCCAGCAGCCATTGCCCGGGCGCATAGTCGATCACGAGATGCGCGAAATCCGGCTGGCCCGTCACCGGGCAGATCGAGGTGAATTCCGGCACGGTGAAGCGGACCAGATAATTGGTGCCGGCTTGCGGATTGGGCACGCGGTCGAGCTTTGCCTTCTCCGGGCTATCCGGCCATTCCACGGCGCGGCCGAGCTGCAATGATGTTGGCAATGATTCCTGCGATGATTTCTTGGCCATCATGATCGTCCTGTTGCGAGGGCTGGCATGGACGCAACAAGCGTGGCCGTCAACTGTCAGCGCGAGGCGGGGTCGGCGAGAAACTTCGCCAGCGCCTGCCGTTCGGCGGCGTTCTCGATGCCGCGCATCGACATCCATAATCCCGGAAACATCGCCGCGGGATCGGCAAGGAAGGTTTCCAGCCGCTTCGCATCCCAGCGCAAGCCGTCGTCGCGCGCCTTGCGTAGCACTGGCGAGTAGTCGAATCCGGCATCGCTACCGACCGCGCGTCCGATCACGCCTGAGAGATTGGGGCCGGGCAGGTTGCGCTCGGCCGGATCGAGGCTATGGCAGGCGCGGCAGGGGGTGAACGCCTGTGCGCCGTCTTCCGCCATCGCGGACGGCGGCAGCAGGATCGTGACAAGCAGCAGGACCGCAAGCAATCTCACGCAGGCGCGACCGTCTGGATCATCACAAGCCGGTCATTGCCGGATTCGCCGCCCCAGGTCTCGCCAGGCCGGCCGTCGAGCTGGCGCACATTCGCGCCCGCTTTGTCGCTGGGGAATGCGTTGAACTTTTCGGTCACGGGATCGAAGCGCACGATGGCATTGGCGCCGAAATCGGTGAGCCAGACCTTGTCCTTGTCGTCGACATAGACCGCATAGGTGCGGGGATTGCTGCCCGGCAGTTTCCACGCCTTCCAGGAGCCGTCGGCGGGATCGTGCACTGACACATTGCCGCTGTTCCACTCGCTGACCCAGATCCGGCCCTTCGAATCCGACCACACCCGCCGTGCGCCCTGGCTCGGCGTTGGCGGCTCCACCACGGTCGCGTTGCCGGTCGCCGGATCGATTTTGGCGATGTGATTGCCGGCGAGCGAGGCGTACCAGATGTCGCCTTTCGGCGTGATGGTCATGCCGTAGGTGCCGCGGCCGCGCGGCGACTTGAACACGGTCATGTCGCCCGATTTCGGATCGAGCCGGCCATAGATGCCGGACTGGCCGGTGAACCAGTAGATGCCGTTCTTGTCGAACACGGCCGTGTTGAGATTGGCGTATGCCTCCTTTTCAGGCAGGCGGAACAACGTCACCTTGTGGTCCGCTGGGTCGACACGCGCGATCGCATTCTGTCCGCCCTCGGTGACCCAGGGTGCGCCATCCGGGCCGATGATCACGCCATGGGGCGCAGCGCCCTTGCCGAGATCGACCAGTTTGTAGGAGCCGTCGCGCGGATCGAGCCGGCCCAGCGTGCCGTTGCGCTGGCCGCAGAACCAGATCGTGCCGTCGGGGGCCGGGGTGGTGTCGCGCGAGCCCATGCCCGCGGCGACCGGATAATATTTGACGCGGAACGGGCCTTCCTGGGCGGCGGCCCTTCGCAACAGGGCGGGCGCGGCGAGGATGCCAATGGCGGCGGTTCCAAGAAACTGGCGGCGATTCATTGCGTTACCCCGGCTTGTGAACGTGAAGGTTTGGACGCCGATATCGACCTTGGATCAGTCTATCCTGACGGGTTTTGGCCGTCCGGAAAAGCCCGGCGGTCAAGCGTTCACATTTGCTTGCTTGCCGTGTAAGACGCCCCCGAAACCGGACCACCCACTCCCAGGAAAGTTTTAGACATGACCGCCATCGTCGACATCATTGGCCGTGAAATTCTCGATAGCCGTGGCAACCCCACCGTTGAAGTCGATGTGGTGCTGGAAGACGGCTCGATCGGCCGCGCGGCGGTCCCGTCGGGCGCTTCGACCGGCGCGCATGAAGCGGTTGAACTCAGGGACGGCGACAAGAAGCGCTATCTCGGCAAGGGTGTGCAGAAGGCGGTTGAGGCCGTCAACGGCGAGATTTCCGAAGCGCTCAGCGATCACGCGGTCGAGGACCAGGTCCATCTCGACCAGATCATGATCGATCTTGACGGCACGCCGAACAAGAGCCGGTTAGGGGCCAACGCCATCCTCGGGGTCTCGCTGGCCTGCGCCAAGGCGGCCGCCGAATCCTTCGACATGCCACTCTATCGCTATGTCGGCGGCACCTCGGCGCGGACGCTGCCGGTGCCGATGATGAACATCATCAATGGCGGCGCGCACGCCGACAACCCGATCGACTTCCAGGAATTCATGATCCTGCCGGTCGGCGCGGCGAGCTTTGCCGAAGCACTGCGCTGCGGCTCGGAAATCTTCCACACGCTGCGTAGCGAATTGAAGAAGGCGGGACACAACACCAATGTCGGCGACGAGGGCGGCTTTGCGCCGAACCTGCCGTCGGCGGATGCAGCCCTCGAATTCGTTGTCAGCGCAATCGGCAAGGCCGGCTACAAGGCCGGCGGCGACGTGATGCTCGGGCTCGATTGCGCCGCGACCGAGTTCTTCAAAGACGGTGCTTACGTCTATGGCGGCGAGAACAAGACCCGCTCGCGCTCCGAGCAGGCGAAATACCTCGCCGATCTCGTCTCGCGCTATCCGATCGTCACCATCGAGGACGGCATGTCCGAAGACGACATGGAAGGCTGGAAGGAGCTGACCGACCTGATCGGCAAGAAGTGCCAGCTCGTCGGCGACGACCTGTTCGTCACCAACGTCACGCGGCTGGCCGACGGTATCAAGAATGGCCGCGCCAACTCTATCCTGATCAAGGTCAACCAGATCGGCACGCTGACCGAGACGCTCGCCGCCGTCGAGCTGGCCCACAAATACGGCTACACCTCCGTGATGTCGCATCGCTCCGGCGAGACCGAGGATTCCACCATCGCCGACCTCGCGGTCGCCACCAATTGCGGCCAGATCAAAACCGGCTCGCTGGCGCGCTCCGACCGCACCGCCAAATATAACCAGCTCCTGCGCATCGAGCAGCAGCTCGGCAAGCAGGCGATATATGCCGGCAAATCGGCGCTGAAGGCCTTGGCGTAACGCGCCGGCGCATCCAGATAGAACGAGCACCAGGGGAGGGATTACGATGAGTGACGGCAACAGCGGGCTTCAACTGCGTACGCTGCTCAAGAAGAGCGGCGAACTCGAACTGTCGCTGGCGAACGTCCCGACGCCTGACCCGGCCGACGACGAGGTCGTGGTCCGGGTCGAGGCGACGCCGATCAACCCGTCCGATCTCGGGCTTTTGATCGGCCCGGCCGACATGTCGACCGCCAAGGAATCCGGCAGCAAGGACGCGCCCGTCGTCACCGCGAAGATGCCTGACGCGGCGATGCGGATGATGGCGGCACGGCTCGATCAGTCGCTTCCTGCGGGCAATGAAGGCGCCGGCGTCGTGATCCGGACCGGCTCCTCGGACGGCGCCAAGGCGCTGATGGGGAAGACCGTCTCGATGATCGGCGGCGCCATGTACACGCAGTACCGCACCATCAGGGTGCGGGACGTGATGGAATTGCCTGAGGGCACCACGCCCGCCGACGGCGCATCATGGTTCGTCAATCCGCTGACCGCGCTCGGTATGACCGAAACGATGCGGCGCGAAAATCACAAGGCGCTGGTGCACACGGCCGCCGCCTCCAACCTCGGCCAGATGCTCAACAAGATCTGCATCAAGGACGGCATCGGCCTCGTCAACATCGTACGCAGCAAGGAGCAGGCCGATATCCTGCACCAGATCGGCGCCAAATATGTCGTCGATTCCACTGCGCCGAGCTTCATGGATGATCTCACCAATGCACTGGTCGAGACCGGCGCCACCATCGCCTTCGACGCCATCGGCGGCGGCAAGCTCGCAAGCCAGATCCTCACCGCCATGGAGATGGCAGCCAACAAGACCGCCAAGGAATACAGCCGCTACGGCTCGAACGTGTACAAGCAGGTCTATATTTACGGCAGCCTCGACAACCGCCCGACCGAATTGAGCCGTGCCTTCGGCCTGACCTGGGGTGTCGGCGGCTGGCTGTTGACGCCGTTCCTGCAGAAGATCGGCCCCGCCGAAATCGGCCGCCTGCGCCAGCGCGTGGCGTCCGAACTCAAGTCCACGTTTGCGAGCCATTACACGCAGGTGGTGTCGCTGCAGGAGGCGCTGCAGCTCTCCAATATCGCCGTCTACAACAAGCGCTCCACCGGCGAGAAATTCCTCATCAATCCGAACAAGGGCTGATGCTGCTGCGCTTTTCTACCCATCAACAGAGCAGGCCGCCCGAGAGGACGGCCTGTTCTGCATGATCTGAGATAGAAGATCGCGGAATTATCGTTGTGATTTCGATCCGGCGTCCGCTGGTTTTCTTTTCGGATGGAGCGTTCGCATGGCATGCGCTGCCGCTTCTTCGCGTTCGACGGCGCGCCTGATCTGTTGCAATTCCAGATAGGCCTTCGCAACGTCAAACCGTGACCTTGGCGTTGCCGCCGACATTCGATTTCGCATGATAGCCCCCTCCGTGGAGCGGCGCACGCTAACACTGTTGTCGGGGCGATCTAGACCGTAGAACTGCTGGTTCCATGCAGAGGATTTCTGTCCCAATGGCCGCGCGATGAAGGCGCTGGCTGACCCGAACCGCAGGCGGGCCGGAAAACGAAGTAGTCGGGAGCCTAGCCGAACGGGCGCCGCCGAACCCATAAAGGCTAATTCATGCACTTGCATCTTTCTGGTGATTTGGCGTAAGGGAAGGCAGGCGCTTCCGCTTCAACAGGGATATCGAAATGGCTACGCATACCATCGTCACGATCGTCGGCTCGCTCCGCAAGGAGAGCTTTTCGCTCAAGGTCGCCAACGCGCTCGCCAAGCTGGCGCCGGCGTCCCTCAAGCTTGACGTGACCACGCTCGAAAGCATTTCCTTTTTCAATCAGGACCTCGAAGCCAATCCCCCCGCCGACTGGCTGGCGTTCCGCGAAAAGCTGCAGAAGTCGAACGGCGTGCTGTTCGTGACGCCCGAATATAACCGCTCGATCCCCGGCGTCCTGAAGAACGCCATCGACGTCGCCTCGCGCCCCTACGGCAAGAGCTCGTTCCTCGGCAAGCCGACCGGCATCATCAGCAACTCGCCGGGCGCGCTGGGCGGCGTAAGCGCGGCCAAGCATCTGCAGAACATCCTGCCCGGCATTTCCGGCCCGATCCTCGGCCAGCCTGAAATCTATTTGAACGCCATCGGCGACGCCTTCGACGACAAGGGCCAGCTCACCAAGGAATCGGTGCAGAAGCTGCTGCAGCAATATCTCGACGCGTTTGCGGCGTTCATCGAGAAGCAGAACAGGTAAGCGGTCTCTCCTCCGTCATTGCGAGGTGCGCGAACTCTCTCGCCGTCATTGCGAGGAGCGACAGCGACGAAGCAATCCAGTCTTTCTTTCCGCGGTGAGATGGATTGCTTCGCTTCGCTCGCAATGACGGGGGGCCAATGAAGCCCCCGGCCTTAGCATTCCATTAACCGGACCGTCGCATCTTTGGCGCATGGTCTCCCGCACCCGATTGAAATCCATCCTGACCGGCCTCGCCCTCTACACGGTGGCGGCGTTGATGGTCAGCTATTTCGGCATCAACGCCTATACCGGCAAATACGGCCTGAACGCGCGCCAGGAGCTCGATCAGGAGATCATCGCGCTCACCTCGGAACTGGCGCGGTTGAAGCGGGAGCGGGCAGAGGGCGAGCAGCGGGTATCGCTCTTGCGCTCCGACCGGGTCGACCCCGACATGCTGGACGAGCGCGCGCGCTTCCAGCTCGACTACGCCAATCCGCGCGACCTGATCCGGACCATCAAGCCGAACTGATTTTCAAGCCGGTGTCATCAACAGCGCAATTGTCGGCACGATACTTCCGTCCCGGTCCGCAAATTTCAAAAAACTGCAAAATCAATTTCGAAAATGTCCCGCCACGTTGCAGTGCGGCATAGCAATATTTTCTCCAGCGCACGCAATCCTTTCACGGCGGTTTGAGTTGGGATAGAGAGGGCTGATCCCGTCTCTCTTCTCACCCCCGGAATTGCCATGGCTGCACCCAAGAAAAGCGTCGTCGCGAAGGAAGCTGGACAGGAGAAGGCAATCGAATCCCCACCGGAATTCACCAAGGCGCAGGAATTGGGTGCGCTGCGGGACATGCTGCTGATCCGCCGCTTCGAGGAGAAGGCCGGCCAGCTCTACGGCATGGGTGCGATCGGCGGTTTCTGCCACCTCTATATCGGCCAGGAAGCAGTCGTGGTCGGGATGCAGATGGCCCTGAAGCAGGGCGATCAGGTCATAACTGGATACCGTGATCACGGCCATATGTTGGCTTGCGGGATGTCCGCCAACGGCGTCATGGCCGAACTCACTGGCCGCCGCGGCGGCTACTCCAAGGGCAAGGGCGGCTCCATGCACATGTTCAGCATGGAGAAGAATTTCTACGGCGGCCACGGCATCGTCGGCGCCCAGGTTTCGCTCGGCACCGGCCTTGCTTTCGCCAACCGCTACCGCGGCAACGACAATGTCTCGCTCGCCTATTTCGGCGATGGCGCCGCCAACCAGGGCCAGGTCTACGAAAGCTTCAATATGGCGGAGCTGTGGAAGCTCCCGGTGATCTATGTGATCGAGAACAACCGCTACGCCATGGGCACCTCGGTGTCGCGCGCTTCCGCGCAGTCGGATTTCTCCAAGCGTGGCGCCTCCTTCAACATCCCCGGCAAGCAGGTCGACGGCATGGACGTCCGCGCGGTCAAGGCCGCCGCGGATGAGGCGGTCGCCTGGTGCCGCGCCGGCAACGGCCCCTTCATCCTGGAGATGCAGACCTATCGCTACCGCGGCCACTCGATGTCGGACCCCGCGAAATATCGCACCCGCGAGGAGGTGGAAAAAGTCCGGCACGACTCCGACCCCATCGAGCAGGTGCGCAGCCGCCTGCTGGCTGCCAAGGTCACCGAAGAGGAATTAAAGAAGATCGACGCCGAGGTCCGCGAGATCGTCAACGCCTCAGCCGATTTCGCCCAGCGCGATCCCGAGCCCGATGTGTCCGAACTCTGGACCGACATCTACCGCTAAGCGCAAGCCCCAAAAGTATCCGGAGCTACCATGCCGATTCAAGTTCTGATGCCTGCGCTGTCGCCCACGATGGAGAAGGGCAACCTCGCCAAATGGCTGAAAAAGGAAGGCGAGACCATCAAGTCGGGCGATGTCATCGCCGAGATCGAGACCGACAAGGCGACGATGGAAGTCGAGGCGACCGATGAGGGCACGCTCGGCAAGATTTTGATTCCGGAAGGCACCGCCGACGTCGCGGTGAACACGCCGATCGCGATGATCCTCGCTGATGGCGAGAACGCGGCCGAACTCGCGAAGGCGCCGGCGCCCGCTGCCAGGGCCGCGGAATCAGCGCCGCCGGTAGAAGCGAAGGCGGAAGCGCCCCAGCCCAAGGCCGCACATCATCCGACAGCGCCGGTGTCCGTCAGCGAGCCGGAGCCGGAAGTGCCCGCCGGAACCGAATTCATTACCCAGACCATCCGAGAGGCCCTGCGCGATGCGATGGCCGAAGAAATGCGACGCGACGGCGACGTCTTCATCATGGGCGAGGAAGTCGCAGAATATCAGGGCGCCTACAAGGTCACTCAGGGACTGCTGCAGGAGTTCGGCGCGCGGCGCGTGATCGATACGCCGATCACCGAGCACGGCTTTGCCGGCGTCGGCGTCGGTGCGGCGATGACGGGGCTGAAGCCGATCGTCGAGTTCATGACCTTCAACTTCGCCATGCAGGCGATCGACCAGATCATCAACTCCGCGGCCAAGACGCTGTACATGTCGGGCGGCCAGATGGGCTGCTCGATCGTGTTCCGCGGGCCGAACGGCGCCGCTGCCCGCGTCGCCGCCCAGCACAGCCAGGATTACTCGGCCTGGTACTCGCAGATCCCGGGCTTGAAGGTGATCGCGCCGTTCTCGGCCGCCGACTACAAGGGGCTGCTCAAGGCCGCGATCCGCGATCCCAACCCGGTGATCTTCCTCGAAAACGAGGTGCTCTACGGCCACACCGGTGAGGTGCCGAAGCTCGACGACTACGTCGTGCCGATCGGCAAGGCGCGCGTGGTGCGCAAGGGCAAGGACGTCACCATCGTCTCCTGGTCGATGGGCATGACCTATGCGCTGAAGGCCGCGGACGAACTCGCCAAGGAAGGCATCGAGGCCGAGGTGATCGATCTGCGCACGCTGCGCCCGATGGATACCGAAACGATCATCGCCTCCGTACAGAAGACCGGCCGCGCGGTGACGGTGGAGGAGGGCTGGCAGCAGTCCGGCGTCGGCGCCGAGATTGCCGCCCGCATCATGGAGCACGCCTTCGACTATCTCGATGCGCCGGTGGCGCGGGTGTCCGGCAAGGACGTGCCGATGCCCTATGCGGCCAACCTCGAAAAGCTGGCATTGCCGTCCGTCGCCGAGGTGGTCGCGGCCGCCAAGGCCGTTTCGTATCGGTAGGCCCAGATGGCCGGTCCCAGCGAACAGCCGTTGCCGCCCGACGTCATGGGCCGTGACGATGCCGTCGAGGTCCTGCGAGCGTTCGTCGTCGATGGCGGGCTCTCGATCGCGTTCCAGCGCGCTTTCGAGGAGCCTGACATGTGGGGCTTGATGCTGGTCGATATCGCCCGCCACGCTGCCCGCGCCTATGCGCGCGAGAGCGGCTACACCGAGGACGAGGCGCTCGCGCGCATCGTCGATATGTTCGAAGCCGAAATCAACCGGCCGACCGACACGGGCTCCACCACGCCGCGGTCGCAACAAGGTCACTGACAATGCCGATCAACATTTTGATGCCCGCGCTGTCGCCCACTATGGAAAAGGGCAACCTTGCCAAGTGGCTCAAGAAAGAGGGCGACAAGGTCAAGTCCGGCGACGTGATCGCGGAGATCGAGACCGACAAGGCGACGATGGAGGTCGAGGCGGTCGACGAGGGCACCATCGCCAAGATCCTGGTGCCCGAGGGCACGCAGGACGTTCCGGTCAACGACGTGATCGCGGTCATGGCTGGTGACGGCGAGGACGTGAAGGCGGCGAGTGCCGGTGCCGGCGCTGCGCCCGCAGCAAAACCCGCCGAGGCTCCCAAGGAGGCGCCGAAGCCTGCCGCTGCAGCACCTGCGCCTGCCCCGGCGGCAGCGCCCGCACCGGCGCCTCAAGCAGCGGCGGCGCCATCCAAGGGCAACGGTCACGCCCGCATCTTCTCATCGCCCTTGGCCCGCCGTCTCGCCAAGGACGCCGGCATCGATCTCTCGCGCATCACCGGCTCCGGCCCGCATGGCCGCGTCGTCGCGCGCGACGTCGAGGACGCGAAATCCGGCAAGGGCCTGAAGGCTCCGGGCGCCGCGCCTGCGGCGGGCCCGGCCCTCGCGCCGTCGATGTCGGATAAGCAGATCCTGGCGCTGTTCGAAGAAGGGGCCTACGAGATCGTGCCGCATGACGGCATGCGCCGCACGATTGCCCAGCGTCTCACCGCCTCGGTGCAGACCGTGCCGGTGTTCTACCTGACGATGGACTGCGACATCGGCAAGCTGCTTGTGGCGCGCGAGGAGATCAACGCGGCTGCACCGAAGGACAAGGAAAAGAAGCCCGCCTACAAGCTCTCGGTCAACGACTTCGTCATCAAGGCGATGGCGGTGGCGCTGCAAAGGATTCCGAATTGCAACGTGAGCTGGACCGAAGGCGGCATGCTCAAGCACAAGCATTCCGACATCGGTGTGGCCGTGGCGATGCCCGGCGGCCTGATCACGCCGATCATCCGCAAGGCGGAGACCAAGACGCTGTCGACCATCTCTTCCGAGATGAAGGATTTTGCGGCGCGCGCGCGGGCGCGCAAGCTGAAGCCGGAGGAATATCAGGGCGGCACCACCGCGGTGTCGAATCTGGGCATGTACGGCATCAACCACTTCACCGCCGTGATCAATCCGCCGCATGCGACGATCCTCGCCGTTGGCACCAGCGAGGAGCGCCCCGTGGTCCGCGACGGCAAGATCGAGATCGCGCAGATGATGAGCGTGACGCTGTCCTGCGATCACCGCGCCATCGACGGCGCGCTCGGCGCCGAGCTGATCGGCGCGTTCAAGCAGTTGATCGAAAATCCTGTCATGATGATGGTGTGAGGCGAGGTAACCCGCACCGTCATTGCGAGCGCAGCGAAGCAATCCATCTCACCACCGGCAGGCTGGATTGCTTCGTCGCAAGGGCTCCTCGCAATGACGACATAGGCAGCAAGTCCGGGCGCACGATGGGAACGAGCGAGTAGCCAATGGCCGACACATCCTTCGACGTCATCATCATCGGCTCCGGCCCCGGCGGCTACGTCACCGCGATCCGTGCGGCGCAACTCGGCTTCAAGACCGCGATCATCGAAAAATCCTATCTCGGCGGCATCTGCCTGAACTGGGGCTGCATCCCGACCAAGGCGCTTTTGCGCTCGGCGGAAATCTACCACTACATGCAGCACGCCAAGGATTACGGCCTTTCCGCCGAGAAGGTCTCGTTCGATCCGAAAGCCGTGGTGCAGCGCTCGCGCGGCGTCTCGAAGCGGCTGAACGACGGCGTCGGCTTCCTGATGAGGAAGAACAAGGTCACGGTGATCTGGGGCGACGCCTCGATCGATGCGCCCGGCAAGGTGACCGTGAAGAAGTCCGCCGTCGAAGCGCCGAAGGGGACGCTGGGCGAGGGCGCCTATCAGGCCAAGCACATCATCATCGCCACCGGCGCGCGGCCGCGCGTGCTGCCGGGGCTCGAGCCTGACAAGAAGCTGGTCTGGACCTATTTCGAGGCGATGGTGCCGGATCGGATGCCGAAGTCGCTGCTGGTGGTCGGCTCCGGCGCGATCGGCATCGAGTTTGCGTCGTTCTTTCACACCATGGGCGCCGACGTCACCGTGGTCGAGGTACTGCCGCAGATCCTGCCCGTCGAGGACGCGGAGATCGCGGGCCTTGCGCAAAAACGCTTCGAGAAGATGGGCATCAAGATCCTCTCCAACACCAAGGTGACGAAACTGGAGAAGAAGGCCGACAGCGTCGTCGCCACCATCGACGACGGCAAGAAGCCGCAGACGGTCGAATTCGAACGGGTGATTTCCGCGGTCGGCGTGGTCGGCAATGTCGAGGGCCTCGGGTTGGAGAAGGTCGGCGTCAAGACCGACCGCGGCGTTGTCGTGATCGACGGCTACGGCAAGACCAATGTCCCCGGCATCTACGCTATTGGCGATGTCGCCGGCCCTCCGATGCTCGCCCACAAGGCCGAGCACGAGGGCGTGGTCTGCATCGAGGCGATCAAGGGCCTGCATCCGCACGCCATGGACAAGAACCTCATTCCCGGCTGCACCTACTGCCACCCGCAGATCGCCTCTGTGGGCCTGACCGAAGCCAAGGCGAAAGAAGGCGGCCGCGAGATCCGCGTCGGCCGCTTCCCCTTCGTCGGCAACGGCAAGGCGATCGCGCTCGGCGAGGACCAGGGCCTGATCAAGGTGATCTTCGACAAGAAGACCGGGCAGTTGCTCGGCGCGCACATGATCGGTGCGGAAGTGACCGAACTGATCCAGGGCTATGTGGTCGCTATGAATCTGGAGACGACCGAGGAAGAACTGATGCACACCGTCTTCCCGCATCCGACGCTGTCGGAGATGATGAAGGAAGCCGTTCTCGATGCTTATGGCCGCGTGTTGAATATGTGACGCCGCCGTCATTGCGAGCGAAGCGAAGCAATCTACCTGTCCGCTTGCGGCACCATGGATTGCTTCGCTGCGCTCGCAATGACGAATACGAAGACCACGTAACAAGAAAGAAAACCAGGCGTGAAAGACAACGACAACCTCATCATCGAACGCCCGACCTTCGTGACCCATCTCGAATGCGCGATGGAAGGCGATCGCTACGAAGCCGACCAGATCCACAACCTCTCCAAGGCCGGCAAGCCGCTCTTGGTGCGCTACGACCTCGCCGGCGTGAAGAAGGCGTTGACGAAGGACGCGCTAGCACAGCGCCCCGCCGATATGTGGCGCTATCGCGAACTGCTGCCGGTGAGGAAGGTCAGCGACATCGTCAGCCTCGGCGAGGTCATGACGCCGCTGATCAGGCTGCCGAAGCTTGCGAAAAAACTCGGCGGTGGCGAGATCATTGTCAAGGACGAGGGCCGGCTGCCGACCGGCTCGTTCAAGGCCCGCGGCCTCGTGATGGCGGTGTCGATGGGTAAGGCGCTCGGCATCAGGCACATGGCGATGCCGACCAACGGCAACGCGGGCGCGGCGCTGGCCGCCTACGCCACCTCCTGCGGCATCAAGACCACGATCTTCTGCCCCGCCGATACGCCCGAGGTGAACGTCAGCGAGATCGAACTCCAGGGCGCCACCGTCTATCGCGTCAACGGCCTGATCGATGATTGCGGCAAGATCGTCGGGGAAGGCAAGGCCAAAGCCGGCTGGTTCGACACCTCGACGCTGAAGGAGCCGTACCGGATCGAAGGCAAGAAGACGATGGGCCTGGAGCTTGCCGAGCAGCTGGGCTGGGAGATGCCTGACGTCATCTTCTACCCGACCGGCGGCGGCACCGGCCTGATCGGCATGTGGAAGGCGTTCGCCGAACTGGAAGCGATCGGCTTCATCGGGTCGAAGCGCCCGCGGATGGTCGCGGTGCAGGCGTCCGGCTGTGCGCCGATGGTGCGTGCTTTTGAAGCAGGCACCGAGCACGCGCCGCGCTGGGAAGATGCGCACACCATTGCGTCGGGCATTCGCGTGCCGCAGGCGGTCGGAGATTTTCTGATCCTGCGCGCCGTTCGTGAGAGCAAGGGCTTCGCCATCGCGGTCCCGGATGAGAAGATTTCTGCTGCGCTCAACGAAGTCGCGCGCGAGGAAGGGCTGCTGTTGTGTCCGGAAGGGGCGGCGACGTATGCTGCCTATCAGCAGAGCCTCGCCGAGGGCCGCGTGACGAAAAACGATCGCGTCATGCTGTTCAATTGCGCCACGGGGCTTAAATATCCGCTACCGCCGGTCACGCGCACGCTCGATCGACACAAACCGATCGACTACGCGAAGCTCTGACTGTCACGCGGCTGAATGTGATGGGAGCACGAGATGCGAAAGATCATTCTGGCCGTGATTGCAGGGTTGGCGTTTGGCAGTGTCGCAACCGCCCAAAACTTCCCCTCGCGCCCCATCACCATCGTCGTGCCGTTCTCGGCCGGCGGGCCGTCGGATGCGATGGCGCGGATCCTCGCCGAACGCATGAAGGTCACGCTCGGCGAGCAGGTCCTGGTCGAGAACGTGACCGGGGCGGGCGGCTCGGTCGGCGTCGGCCGCGCGGTTCGCTCAGCGCCTGACGGTTACACGGTCAGCTTCGGCCATCTCGGCACCCACGTCGCCAATGGCGCGATCTACAAGCTCGGCTACGATCTCGTCACCGATCTCGAACCGGTCGCGCTGTTGCCGAGCAATCCGATGATCATCGTCAGCAAGAAGGCGGTTCCCGCAACGTCGCTGAAGGAATTTCTGGCGTGGCTGAAGGCGCAGCCGACGCCGGCGACTGCGGGCACGGCGGGGGCCGGCTCCGGCAGCCATATCGCCGGGCTCTATTTCGAGAACGTCTCCGGCATCAAGCTGCAATATGTGCCGTACCGCGGCACCGGTCCCGCGATGAACGATCTCGTCGCCGGCCAGATCGACATGATCGTCGACCAGACCTCGAATTCGATCGGGCAGGTGCGCGCCGGCAACATCCGTGCTTACGCCATCACGGATTCCAAGCGCGTCGAATCCGCCTCCGACATCCCGACCGTGGACGAAGCGGGGTTGCCGGGATTCCACATGACGCTGTGGTCAGGCCTTTGGGTGCCCAAGGGCACGCCAAAGGACGTCGTCGCAAAGCTGAATGCCGCGGCGGTTGACGCCCTGAATGATCCGGCCGTGCGCAAGCAGCTCGAAAACCTCGGTCTGCAGATGCCGCCGAAGGACAAGCTCACGCCCGAAGCCCTCGGCGCCTGGCAGAAGACCGAGATCGAAAAATGGTGGCCGATGATCAAGGCCGCCAACGTCAAGGTGGACTAGCTCCGGATGCGCGCGCGGACGAATGTGCAAGACCGGGGACGGGGAACCTACCGGTAGCGCGGACGTTAGCGCTCCGATACGTATACGGAGCGCACAATGGCTGACAATGACAACCGAGCCAAGGGCACAATCGGACTCATTCTCGGCGGAATCATCGCGGTGGCTGCCGCGGCATTCATTCTCACCGGCGGGGAATTGGGCGGGGTTAAAGAAGTGACTAGCGATTCTGACCTTGCGCCGGTCGCGCCCGGAAAGAAATAGCGTGGATCACCAGTTCGTCATGTGCGACTGGGTCCCACTGGACCCCCCAGTTTGAGCTGATGGGAGCGACATCATCTCCAGGACGTAACGTCGTTCCTCAAGACTTCGCCCTTGCAGGTATCTTGTATCTACGCGTCGCCAATACTGGGCTCGAACGCACCAGGTTCGAAGAAGCCCTTGATCGATTCGACCTTTGCGTAGTTCTCGGCGATGCTCTCGGGTGTCAGATGTGCGTCGTAGAAGCCAGGTCCCATAACGATCGCGATACGTTGGATTGCTCCGGCTCCCACGTTGTAGATGTTGTTCGTCTCCGAACAACTATCGCTTGCCAGCCAGACGATCGCTGGCGCAGCAGCCTCAACCGGCATGGTGGTTTTTCCATCTGCCTCAGACAAGCGGGATCCCGCAGCCGGGTGCATCCTCGTGTACCCGACTGGGGAAATGGTATTCACGAGAATCCCGTGCTCAGCACCTTCAATTGCAAGAATGCGCATCAGTCCAACTACTGCGCACTTCGCCGCCGCATAGGTGGCTTGGCCACGCAGTCCGAACAGGCCGCTGACTGACGTCGTGAGGACGATCTTCCCGTAGCGCTGAGCGACCATATGCGGCCAGGCCGCCTTCACCGTGTTAACCGGCCCGCCAAGGTGCACGCGCCAATAGTGATCGAAATCGTCAAGGGTGGCATCCTCGAATAGCTGGCTTCCGCAGATACCAGCGTTGTTCACGAGAAGGTCTATTCTCCCGAAATGCTCGATGGTCGTCGCGATCAGGTCACTGCCACCTTCAGGGGTGGAAACGTCGCTGTCATTCGCGATTGCCTCGCCTCCACGTGACCGAATGAGGTCGGCCACCTGTTCCGCTATCGTGGAGTCCTTCCCGGATCCCGATACGTCGGTGCCCAGGTCGTTCACCGCGACCCGGGCACCGCGTTCGGCGAGAAGTTCGATGTATGCCCGCCCCAGCCCGCGGCCTGCCCCAGTTACAACCGCGACCTTCCCCTCCAACGAAATTCGTTCAGTCATCTCGCTATCCTCTTCCGACAAGATTCAACTAAGGGCTTGCCGCGCCAGTTCTGGCTGATGAAGGCGAACATGCGATGCTCGATGCGGTTCCACTTGCTGGGTACCGGGCGGGTGGTGGACGATGCGGCTGGCCAGGCCAGTTTGATGCGATCGAACGCTTCCGACGGGGCGGCCAACCGGCGATCTCTGTCGACACCAAAAAAAGGAACTGGTCGGTGACTTCAAGAACAGCGGCCGGGAGCTGCGGCGCAAAGACCGGCCCCAAGCTGCCCGTCACAACTTCACCGGCCGGCGGCCGCCTCGGAGGTCGGCAGCGGCGCCGCATTCACTTCCTGCGTGTTGACGCGCTGGTCGGCCTTCGACGCCACCGCGGTGTCGCTGCCAAACCGCACGCGGTAGACCGCCAGATTCTCCATCACCCGCTGGACGTAGTTCCGCGTCTCCGAAAACGGAATGCGCTCCACCCAGTCGACCGGATCGACCGTAGGGTTGCGCGGATCGCCATAGGCCTTGACCCAGTCCCGCACCCGGCCCCTTCCGGCATTGTAGCCGGCAAAGGTCATGATGTGATTGCCCTTGTATTCGCTCAGTAGCGCGCTCAGTTCGGCGGCACCCATCTGCGTATTGTAGACCGGATCGGAAACCATCCGGTCCCAGTCGTAGCTGATCCCAAAGCGCTTCGCGGTATCGCGTCCTGCTTCCGGTGTCACCTGCATCAGGCCGACTGCATTTGCCGGAGACTTGTCGCGCTGGTCGAACGCGCTCTCGGTACGCGCCACCGAATAGATGATGCTGCGCTCGATCTCGGGAGCGACCTGGCGGTGCGGCGGAATCCCGATGATGGGAAACGCGTAATGGTCGAGCCGCAGTCCGCGGCCGAGCGAAGGCTTTCCGACCTGCAGCATCGCGCGGGCGTCGTTGCGGCGGCCGGTGAGCTCGCCGAGCGCTTCGAGCAGGACAACATCAGTGCTTTGCTCGCCGAGATCGGCAGCAAAATAGAGCACGACATCGCGCTCGCCGATCTCGTAGAGCATCTCGGCGGCGCGCACGCGTTCGTCCGTGGCGGAAGCATCGGCGGACGCGAGAACGGGTGAGGGCGCGCGTAGCTCGATCTGGTCACGGCCAATCCTGGCGCGCGCGAGCTGCCCGTAATAAGCGGTCGGATAGCGGGCGGCCGCTTCATAGCTCAAGCGCATCGCATCCGCCTGGCCAAGGGCTTCGGCCGCGCGTCCGCGCCAGTAGTTCGCACGCGACAGCACGGTCGGATTGACCTGCCCCTCATCGATGCGGGCGAAATGCCGGGCCGCCGTGGCGGGGTCGTCGAGGTAGCGCAGGGCTATCCAGCCGCACATGAAGTGGTAGTCGGACCGGTAGTATTCATTGGCCGGCAGCGCGGCGGGGCGGATCACATCGTAGGCCGTCTGGAACTTGCCGTCATCGAGCAGCTTGCGGGCGAGCATGCGCCGTTCGCGCCACCATTGATCGGTGTCCTGCAGCGCCATGGTCTCGGGCGCCGCGGCCAGCATCAGGCGGACCGCATCGTCAATGCGCTTTTCGGCGAGCATCCACTGGATGCGGCAAAGGGTGTAGCCGAGATCCTGCCGTGCCTCGACGGCGACATCGTCGAGTGCATCCTTCGCCTTGTCTGATTTTCCCCTGACCGCGGCACAAGCCTTCACGATTGCAAGCTCGTCGTCGCCAAGCCGCCGCGCGGCGCGCTTCGCGCCGTCGAGATCCTTGGCGCCGATGCGCCTGTCCATGCGCGCGCGGTGGTCATCGCGATTGAGAAAGTCACGGAACGTCTCGAGCACATCCGTCTCCAGGCGCTCCGACAGTTCGTCCGATCGCCATGCGTCGCGTACCAGCCTGGCCGCGCCGTCTCGATCGTTCTCTGCCAGCAGCACGCGCGCCAGCGCCAACTTGCCCTTGGCATAGGTGGGCCGATCGCTGGTGAAGCCGCGGACCGTTGCCGCATCGCTGCGCTGCTCCCACAACCGGGCCTCGGCGCGCCGGCGCAGCAACGCCGCACTCGGCCATTCCGGATTAGCGGCGAGGAATGCCGCGTAACGGCCGAAATTCGCTATCGTGGCCGGGTGGCGCAGGATGAACCACTCGACGAGCTTTTGCGCCCCCGGATCCGCGATCCTGTTCCTGACGTCGGTCGCCTCTTCGGTCTTTGCCTTGCGCGCGAGCTCGATGGCTTCCTTCACCAGCGCGAGATCGCCCGTCAGGGGAGCGATAGCCTCCTTGGGAGCAGGCGGAGCCTTCGACGGCTTCGCCTTGCGTTGTGCGGAAGCGTGCTTGGCGTGCCGGCGTTTTCCGGACGCCGCGCTGCGATGGGGGCGAGCCTCTTTCGCCACGGGCGACTTCTTGGTCGCTTCGTGCGCTTTCTGGGCATGTGGCTTATGGCTGGCCCGCGCGGTCGCATCCGTCGAGAAGAGAGTGAGTCCAGCTAGCGTGAAAAAACAAGACAGCGAGCGCAAGCATCGGTTCATTCCATGGCCCCCCTGCGAAACCCACGTCACAAACACTGTCGAAAACCAAGAGATCGCGTGATGCGTGTGGCCCGAACTGTTCGAAAGATTGCCACAACTCACAAGATGCAATTGTCGCGTCTACACAACAAACACGCGCAAAATGAGGCAGATGGAACCCGACGAGTTCCAGCGTAGCGGCGCGCACGTGCTCACCCGATAGGCGACTTGTCCGCCGTAGTTCAGCGACATCCGGGATGGTAGCCCCGCATGTCGCTCATGTCGCTTCACCCATGCGGGCTACTTGCCGGATGGCTTAAAGAGAACGCTTCGACGCAGTCCAGCGCCCGGCGACGCTGCAATCGACACCGGACGCTGGAGAACAAGGGCGGCCGGGAGGCGGCCCTCGTCCGTGATTGTGTCTTGTTGTTTTCGGCTTAGCCGTACATGGCCATGTTGGCCATCGCGGTGGCTTCGTTGTGGTGGCCGCCGTCGGTGCCGCCATTGGCCAGGATGCCGTCGTCCTCCAGATCGAAGTGCACGCCGTCGGCGAGTTCGCCGACCTTCTCGTAGGCGCCATACACCGTCTGGGTCACGGCGATATCGTTTTTGTTCACGAGGTTGCCGTAGACGGTGATAGTGCCGAGCAGATCCTCGTCATGCGCGCCGGCATTGCCCTGCTGGCTGATGACGGTGATCACGCTGTAGTCGTTCCTGCCGTCGCCATTGCTGTCCTTGTGCTGGATCGACTTGACTTCGGCGGTGTGGCCGGAGATTTCGATCTTGTCGCCCTGGGCGCGGTTGAAGTCGCGGATCACGTCGTTGCCGATGCCGTCGACCCAGTGGTCGTGGGTGGCGTTGTTCTCGCCGGTCACGCCAACCCAGTCGATGGTGCCGTCGGCATTGACATGCTTGGCGACGATCTCCTCCTTGGCGTTCACGTTCATCTCGAAGCGGAAGGTGTCAGACCCGCTGCCGCCGGTGATGGTGTCGTTGACCGCCTTGAACGCCGCCGATTCGGCCGCGAAGATCCGCGTCGTGCCGTCCTGGGCCGCGACCATTTCGCCGGAGTCCGAGCGGCTGAGCAGGACGTCATTGCCGGTGCCGCCATCCATCCGATCTGCGCCGAAGCCGCCGACGAGAAGGTCGCCGCCGGAGCCGCCCGTGAGGGTGTCGTTACCCGAGCCGCCCCACACCTTGTCGTCGCCGGAGCCGCCGTTGAGCGTGTCGCTACCGGCCATGCCGGCGAGGGTGTCTGCCTTGGCTCCGCCGAACAAGGTGTTGTTGGCCGTTGTCCCGTTCAGATGATCATGGTCGGCGCTGCCGCCGCCGAACCTGGCGAAAATATCTTCGAAGCGGCCGTCATCGAAGAATCTGTTCAGATTGAAGCGTGCCATTATTCAAACCTCTTACTCAGAGGCCTCACGAACTAGAAACGATCACGGACTTTGGGAAAGCCTCGCGTGATGCGCGGGAAGGACGTGAGGCAGGATCCTTCACTCGCATCGAAGGAAGAACAGGAAAACGGGCCGGTGGCTGGACGTGCGCGCGGCAGATTTGCGTTTCGCAGGGGCAATATGGTGACGCGAAAGGCATCACTGCGACCGATCTTCCGCGCGTCCGTCGAATTGTGTCGGCGATCAAAACCGCTGCGACAAGTTACGTACGGCGTTGTTTCATCTCGGCTATCAACAGATCAATTCGTTGATGCGCATCTATCGCGACAAGGATCACGCGTGACGAAAAACTGACGCAAAAAGTGCCGACCGCACAATGTTGACGCGATCGCTTCGAACGCAAGCGCGCGAACTTTCAGCGCGCTGCAATTGCCGAAGACGCGCGTTCGAAACGATTCGATGCTGCAGCGCTTGTCGTTCGAATGGCGTTTGCGCCCGCATGTCGAACGTCGAAATTCGATGGGGTGGGAGGAGGCGGGGGCGACGGCAACGGCGGAGAGACATTCCTGTCGATCGCTCCGAGGTTGTATGCGGCGAGGGCCCCAGGCTCTCGAATCAAGGGGCGCCTACCCGGAACCGGGCGATACGGTGGCATTGATAAGTCCGAATAATGGTTGCCGCCAAGCCACGATTGTTGCGAGGTCGCAACAGTAAGGGAAGATTTGGTTAACCACCCCGGCCGCCTCTTGCTTGCGCCGCTATTTAGCCACACCCCTTCATGAAACCATTTCTTTCAAAGCTGATTGGCCCGAAGGCGACGGGAAATTGCTCCCGAGACCGATAAGGAGATGGCTGGAAACAGGTTCCGCGGATGGACGCCAAGACCGACATCAAGAAGAGGTTGCCGAGCCGTCACGTGACGGAGGGGCCGGAGCGCGCTCCCCATCGGTCCTATCTCTACGCGATGGGTCTGACCACCCAGCAGATCCACCAGCCTTTCGTCGGCGTCGCGTCCTGCTGGAATGAGGCCGCGCCCTGCAACATCTCGCTGATGCGCCAGGCCCAGGCGGTCAAGAAGGGCGTCGCGGCCGCCGGCGGCACCCCGCGCGAATTCTGCACCATCACCGTGACCGACGGCATCGCCATGGGCCATGACGGCATGCGCTCATCACTACCGTCGCGCGAATGCATCGCCGATTCGGTCGAACTGACCGTCCGTGGCCACGCCTACGACGCCCTGGTCGGGCTGGCCGGCTGCGACAAGTCGCTGCCGGGCATGATGATGGCAATGGTCCGACTCAACGTGCCCTCGATCTTCATCTATGGCGGCTCGATCCTGCCGGGCAATTTCCGCGGCCAGCAGGTCACGGTGCAGGACATGTTCGAGGCGGTCGGCAAGCATTCGGTCGGCGAAATGTCGGATGCCGACCTCGACGAAATCGAGCGGGTGGCCTGCCCCTCAGCCGGTGCGTGCGGTGCACAATTCACCGCCAACACCATGGCGACGGTATCCGAGGCGATCGGCCTGGCGCTGCCGTATTCGGCTGGTGCACCAGCGCCTTACGAGATTCGCGATGCGTTTTGCGCCGCCGCCGGCGAGAAGGTTCTGGAGCTGATCGCAGCCAACATCCGGCCGCGCGACATCGTCACCCGCCGCTCGCTGGAGAACGCGGCGGCCGTGGTTGCCGCCTCCGGCGGCTCGACCAATGCTGCGCTGCACCTGCCGGCCATCGCGCATGAATGCGGCATCAAGTTTGACTTATTTGACGTCGCCGAAATCTTCAAAAAGACTCCTTATGTCGCGGATTTGAAGCCAGGGGGCCGTTATGTTGCCAAAGACATGTTCGAGGTTGGCGGCATACCGCTTCTGATGAAGACGCTGCTCGACAATGGCCACCTGCACGGAGATTGCCTAACCGTCACGGGCCGTACGATCGCCGAAAACCTCAAGAGCGTGAAATGGAATCCGCACCAGGATGTGGTGCGGCCCGCCGACAACCCGATCACTGTTACGGGAGGCGTTGTTGGGCTGAAGGGAAATCTCGCTCCGGAGGGTGCGATCGTGAAGGTCGCGGGAATGTCGAAGTTGAAATTTACCGGTCCTGCCCGCTGCTTTGATCGGGAAGAGGACGCCTTCGATTCCGTCCAGAAGCGAACCTACAAGGAAGGCGAAGTCATCGTGATCCGGTACGAGGGGCCGCGCGGCGGTCCCGGCATGCGGGAGATGCTCTCGACCACGGCGGCGCTGACCGGGCAGGGGATGGGTGGCAAGGTCGCCCTGATCACCGATGGCCGGTTCTCCGGCGCCACCCGCGGCTTCTGCATCGGCCATGTCGGACCGGAAGCTGCCGTGGGCGGTCCGATCGCCCTGTTGCAGAATGGTGACATTATCGAGATCGACGCCGAGGTCGGGACCCTTAACGTAAAATTGACCGACGCCGAACTCGCCGAACGTAAAACCAAATGGGTGCCTCGACAGACTAACCACACGTCGGGTGCGCTGTGGAAATATGCCCAACAAGTTGGGCCGGCGGTGGACGGGGCTGTGACCCATCCGGGTGGTGCGCACGAGAAACAGTGTTATGCGGACATCTAGGCGTATCATTCTTGCGTTGATGCTGGGGGCCACGCCGGTGGCCGCTCCCGGATTCGCATTTGATGGCGCGCCGGTGAAGCCGGACGCCACGCTGCCCATGATGAACCAGCCGGCTGCCGCGCAGGCTGTCACGGCCCAGGCTCTGAAGAAGGCCCCTGCCTCCGCGCCGACGGCGACAGCGGTCGCCGCGCCCTCCCTCAACTCGCTGCAGTACGCTGCCGAGGGCGGCCATCCCGTGGCGCAGTGGAAGCTCGGCCGGATGTATGCCGATGGCAATGGCGTCGTGCAGGATGACCTGCGCGCCTTCGAATATTTCAGCCGCATCGCCAACGCGCATGCCGAGGACAGCCCGTCGGCGCCGCAGGCGACGATCGTCGCCAACGCCTTCGTGGCGCTGGGGCGCTACTACCTCAACGGCATCCCGAACTCGAAGATCAAGCCGGACACCGATCGCGCCCGGGAGATGTTCTCCTATGCTGCGTCCTATTTCGGCAACGCCGACGCGCAATACGATCTGGCGCGTCTCTATCTGAAGACGCCGGACGCCTCGCGGGACGACTTCCGCTACGGCGCGCGCTGGCTCGGCCTTGCTGCCCAGAAGGGCCAGCATCAGGCGCAGGCCATGCTCGGCCAGATGCTGTTCAACGGCGACCGGCTGCCGCGACAGGCCGCCCGCGGCCTGATGTGGCTGACACTGGCGCGCGACAACGCCGCGCCCGAAGAGACCTGGATCCGCGAAAGCTACAACCGCGCTTTCGCCAAGGCCTCCGACGACGACCGCGCCACCGCGCTGCAGATGCTCGAGCACTGGGTGCAGGGCAAGCGGGACTGACGGCTCGAACACTGCCGTAGGGTGGGCAAAGCGCAGCGTGCCCACCGTTCACACCAACGATTTCCGAGAGATGGTGGGCACGGCGCGAGGGCGCCTTTGCCCACCCTACGATTCCGCAACAATCTCCTTCGACATCGGATAGCCGCCAGCCGTGCCGAACTTTCCGGTCGGGGCGCCGTCGTCGATGTACCCCGCCGACTGATAGAAGCGATGCGCGGTCTCGGTGCTGGTCAGCATGCAGCGGCGATTGCCTCGCCCGGCGGCTCTGGCTTCGAGTGCCCTCAGCAACGCACGGCTGACGCCGCGAAACCGCGCATTGGGTGCGACATAGTTCAGCCTGATCTCGCCGCCGTCGGTTACGGCCCCGACAGCTAGGACGGCATCGCCCTCGACCGCAAGAAGGAGCGAGTTTCCCTTCTGCCTTGTCCATCCCGCCACGATTTCCGGCGTCTTGTTGGCCAGCCACGCATTCAGGATCACCGGATCATTGCCGTGGTCGGCAACGCATAATTGCGAAATCGATTCCCTGAGGACGTGGCAGGCGGCAGCGGCATCTTCGGGCGCGGCATCCCGAATCTCCAGCTTCGCTGCGCCTGACCCACTCAAGCCGTCTCCAGATCGAAATCCGCCCACACCGGCACGTGGTCGGACGGCTTCTCCCAGGCGCGCACATAGCTGTCGATCCCGACATTGGTCAGCCGGTCGCTTGCCTGCGGCGACAGCAGGAGGTGATCGATTCGCAGGCCCCAGTTCTTCTGCCATGCGCCCGCCTGATAGTCCCAGAAAGTGTAGAGGCCGGGCTCGTCGGTCACCGCGCGCAGCGCATCCGTGAGACCAAGGCCGAGCAGGGACTGGAAGGCCTCGCGGGTTTGCGGGCGGAACAGCGCGTCGTTGCCCCAAGCGGCGGGATTATAGACGTCGGCTGCCGCGGGAATGACGTTAAAGTCGCCTGCGAGCACCAGCGGTTCTTCCGCCTTAAGCCGCTCCTTCGAATACTCAAGAAGCCGCGACATCCATTTGAGTTTATAGGGATATTTATCGGTGTCCGGCGGGTTGCCGTTGGGCAGATAAAGGCAGGCGATCCGCATGACCCCCGTCTTGAGCGTCACCACGCCTTCGAGAAATCTGGCGTGGGCGTCGTCGTCATCGCCGGCCAGGCCGGATTTGGTCTCGTCGAACGGCAGTTTCGACAGTAGCGCGACACCGTTGAAGGTCTTCTGGCCGTGGGTGACGACGTTGTAGCCGAGCGCCTCGATCTCAAGCCGCGGGAACGCATCGTCCACGCATTTGATTTCCTGAAGGCAGACGATGTCGGGCGAGCATTCCCTGAGCCAGGTCAGAAGGTGCTCGAGCCGCTGGCGGATCGAATTAACGTTCCAGGTTGCAACGCGCATAAAATGGCTCGGGATTGTAACTACACATTGTTCCGGCAGTGGCATACCATGTGCAGCGAGGCTGTGATAACCGTTTAGAAATAAGGCGCGAAGATCGCCGTCAAGGGGCTAGGAGAAGACCTTCCCGTCCTTTCTTTTGAGGACGGGCGGGCGTGAAAAAAATATGAAAAAGCGTTCCGTAATCCTTCTTGTCGGCGCTATCGCCATTGCCACGGCAGCCGGCTTTATCACGCGCTCCTCGTGGATGGGCGGCAGCAGCAACGCCCAGGGCCCGCAGCGTCCGCGCATGGTCTCCGTCGAGCTCGCCAAGGCCGAGCGCAAATCGATGCCGGTCGATGTCGACGCCATCGGGATGGTGACGCCGATCTCCAGCGTGGCGCTGAAGTCGCGGCTGGAGACCACCATCCTCGCGGTTCATTTCGAGGACGGCGCCAAGGTTAACGAGGGCGATCTGCTATTCACGTTGGACAGCCGCCAGATCGACGCGCAGATCGAACAGGCCGAGGGCGTGCTCGCCAAGGACCAGGCGCAGCTCGAGGGCGCGCAGCGCGACCTCCGCCGCTTCAACGACCTCGTCGGCAAGGGGGCCACCACGCAGGTCAATGTCGACAATGCCAGGACCCAGTCCGACATCCTGACCGGCACCATCAAGGCCGACCAGGCGGCGCTCGACAATCTGAAGGTCCAGAAGAGCTACACAACGATCCGCGCGCCGTTCTCGGGGCGCATCGGCGTCGCCAATGTGAAGGTCGGCAATTTCGTCCGTCCGGCCGACACCACCCCGCTGGCGGTCATCAACCAGATGGCGCCGGTCTACGTGACCTTCTCGGTTCCGCAGCGCGTGCTGGTCGATTTGCGCGATGCGATGGCCAAGGGCGGCTCCGGCGTCACCGCCACCATCCCGGGCCGTCAGCATTCCGAGAGCGGCAAGGTCGCGATGGTCGAGAACACGGTCGATCAGACCACCGGCATGGTCACCGTGCGCGGCGTCATGGCCAACGAGAACGAGGCGTTGTGGCCGGGCACGCTGGTTGCGACCAAACTAATCATCCGATCCGAAGATTCGGTCGTGGTGCCGACGGTCGCCGTGCAGCGCAGTCAGAGCGGCAATTTCGTGTTCGTGGTCATGGACGGCGCGGCCAAGGTGCAGCCGGTCAAGGTCGACCGCACCGCGCAGGGCATGTCGGTGATCTCGGAAGGGCTCGAGGGCGGCGAGGACGTGGTGGTCGATGGGCAATTGCTGCTGTCGGACGGAACGCGGGTCGAGCCGCGGGCCAAGAAGGCCGGGGCCTGACCGATGACCCTCTCCGAACTCTGCATCCGCCGGCCGGTCATGACGACGCTGATCACGGCGTCGATCATCGCGTTCGGCATCTTCGGTTTCCGCCTGCTGCCGGTCTCGGCGCTGCCGCGGGTGGATTTCCCGACGATTGCGGTGACCGCGACATTGCCGGGTGCGAGCGCGGATACCATGGCAGCGTCGGTTGCCGGCGTCATTGAGCGCCAGCTCTCGACGATTGCCGGCATCTCCTCGATGTCCTCGAACTCCTCGCAGGGCACCAGCGTCATCACCATCCAGTTCGACCTCAACCGCAACATCGACGCGGCAGCGCTCGACGTGCAGACCGCGCTGACGATCGCGCAACGGCGCCTGCCGATCGAGATGAAAATTCCGCCGAGCTTCCGCAAGGTGAACCCGGCCGAGTTTCCGGTGCTGTTCGTAGTGCTCGGCTCGTCCACGCTGCCGCTGTCTACCGTCAACGAATATGCCGAGATCACCCTCGGCCAGACCATTTCACAAATTCCTGGTGTCGCCCAGGTCAGCGTCTACGGCGCGCAGAGGTTCGCCATTCGCGTCCAGGCCGATCCGGAAGCCGCCGCGGCGCGCGGGCTGTCGCTGGACGACATCCGTAATGCGGTGTCGGCCGCCAACTCGTCGACCCCGGTGGGAACGTTGAACGGGCCGAAGCAGGACGTGGCGCTGCAGGCCTCGGGCCAGATGGACAAGGCGATGGACTATCGCCAGATCGTGGTGGCCTGGCGCAATGGCTCCCCGGTCAAGCTCGACGAGGTGGCGCGGATCTACGACAGCGTCGAGAACGACAAGATCGCCAGCTGGCTGAACGGCGATCGCTCCATCGTGCTCGGTATCCAGAAGCAGCCCGACGCCAACACGGTGGCGGTGGTCGATTCGATCCTGGCGAAACTGCCGACGCTGCGGGCGCAGATCCCGCCATCGGTGTCGATCAACGTCCTGATGGACCGCTCGGTATCCATTCGCCAGGCGGTGGCCGACGTCGAGGAAACGCTGCTGATCGCGGTTGGACTCGTCATCCTCGTGATCTTCCTGTTCCTGCGCTCGGCGTCCGCAACCTTCATCCCGGCGCTGGCGGTTCCGATCTCCCTGATCGGCACCTGCGCCGTGATGTACGCGCTCGATTATTCCATCAACAACATGACGCTCTTGGCGCTGACGCTCTCGGTCGGCTTCGTGGTCGACGACGCCATCGTCATGCTGGAGAACATCGTCCGCCACATCGAGCACGGCATGCGGCCGTTCGAGGCCGCGCTGAAGGGCGCGCGCGAGATCGGATTCACCATCATCTCGATCACCTTCTCGCTGATCGCCGTGTTCATCCCGGTGCTCTTGATGGGCGGCATCGTCGGCCGCGTGTTCCGCGAATTCGCCGTCACGGTGTCGGTCGCGATCATCGTGTCCGGCTTCGTCTCGCTGACGCTGACGCCGATGCTGTGCGCGCGTGTGCTGCGAGCCCACGACGCGACCAAGCGCCCGAACATCGTGCTTCGTGCCTTCGAGGCGATGTTCGATTCCTGGCTGCGCGCCTATGAATGGACCCTCGATTGGGTGCTGGCCCGGAAATTCCTGATGCTGATGGTGACCTTCGCCACGCTGTTCGGCACCGTCTATCTCTACATGATCGTGCCGAAGGGTTTCTTTCCGCAGGAGGATACCGGCTTCCTGATCGGCGTCACCGAAGCCGCTACCGACACCTCTTTCGCGGCAATGACGGAGCGTCAGCAGGCGCTGGTCGAGGTGCTGAAATCCGATCCCGCGATCGAGTACATCAACTCCACCGTGGGCGCCGGCGGGCCGAACACGACGGCGAATTACGGCCGCCTGTTCGTGGCGCTGAAGCCGAAGAAGGAGCGCGATCACCTCAACGCGATCATCGCCCGGCTGCGCGCCAACGCGCGGAAGATTCCCGGCATCCAGGCCTTCTTCCAGCCGATCCAGAACCTCAACATCGGCGGCCGGATTTCCAAGAGTCAGTATCAATACGTGATGCAGAGCGGCGACACCGACTCGCTGTACCGCCTGGCGCCCGAGATGCGCGACAAGATCGAGAAGCTGCCGGGCCTGTTCGACGTCACCACCGACCTCTACATTAAGAACCCGCAAATGACGGTCGATATCGACCGCGAGAAGGCGGCCGTCTACGGCGTCACCGTCGATCAGGTGCGCAACCAGCTCTACAACGCCTACGGCTCGCGCCAGGTCGGCACCATCTACATGCCGTCGAACGACTACCAGATCATTCTGGAAGTGCAGCCGCAGTTCAAAGTCGACCCGTCGGATCTCTCCAAGCTCTACATGAAGACGCAGAACGGCCAGACCATTCCGTTGTCGGCGGTGGCGAAACTGGTTCCGAGCGTCGGTCCGTTGCAGATCAACCATCAGGCCCAGCAGCCGGCGGTGACGATCTCCTTCAACCTCGCGCCCGGCTATTCGCTGGGCTATGCGGTCGACAAGATCACCGAGCTCGAGCAGGCCTCGAACCTGCCGGCGACGATTGCGACCGGATTCTCCGGCACCGCGCAGGTGTTCCAGGATTCGCTGCGCGGGCAGGGCGTCCTGATCCTCGCCGCGGTGTTCGCCGCCTTCGTCATCCTCGGCATTCTCTACGAGAGCTTCATCCACCCGATCACGATCATCTCGGGCCTGCCGTCGGCCGGCATCGGCGCGATCCTGACGTTGATGCTGTTCGGGATGGAGATGTCGGTCATCGCCATGATCGGCATCGTGATGCTGGTCGGCATCGTCAAGAAGAACGCGATCATGATGGTGGACTTTGCGCTGGAGCGCCGCCGCGTCGGCCTGAGCGCCGAGCACGCGATCCGCGAGGCGGCGCTGCTGCGCTTCCGCCCGATCATGATGACGACGTTTGCCGCGATCTTCGGTACGCTGCCGATTGCGCTCGGTGCGGGCGCCGGCGCCGAGCTGCGCCAGCCGCTCGGCATCGCGGTGGTCGGCGGCCTCTGCCTGTCGCAACTGCTGACGCTGTACATCACGCCCGTGATCTACATCTATCTCGACCGCGTCGACCGCCGCCTGCGGCGCAAGCTCGAACCGCAACTGGAAGAACCGGGCGAGGAGCGGCCGCACGTGGTCGCCGCCGAATGAGCGCCATCGGGCAACTGGCTCGATCCGCATTGCGATGCGCTGCCATCCTGGTGCTCGCATGGACGGCGGGTATGGCAGGGCAGGCGCGGGCGGACGAACCAATCGAGATCTTCGACGCGCACCTGCACTACAATTGGGAGCCAAAGCCCCATTTTGGCATCGACGAGGTGCTGGCGCTGTTCAGAAAGCACCGCGTTACCGGCATCCTCGCCACCAGCCGCCCCAACACCGGCACGCATGCCCTGATGGACGCGAAGCCGCAGGGCCTGCAGATCGTCCCCTTCATCCGGCCGTATCGGGTGCGCGCCGATATCCAGACCTGGTTCGGCGATCCCTTCATCTTCGACCTCGTGCAGGACGAATTCAAACGCGGCTATTACCGCGGCATCGGCGAATTCCACATCTCGGGCAAGGCCGCCGATACCGAGTGGGTGAGGAAGACCGTCGATTTCGCGGTCGAGCACGACCTCTATCTGCACGCCCATGCCGACGACGTCGCCGTCGAAATCCTGATGCGCCACAACCCGCGTGCCCGCATCATCTGGGCTCACACCGGCTTTGGTCTCTCGACCGATCGCGTCGCCGAGATGCTGACGAAATATCCGAAGCTGTGGGGTGAACTATCCTACCGCGGCGGCATCACCGACGGCGGCAGTAAGCTGACGGCTGAGTGGCGCGCGCTGTTCGAGCGTTTCCCGGACCGCTTCCTGCTCGGCTCCGACACCTGGATCAACGAGCGTTGGGACAGCTACGGCCAGATCATGGCGGGCTATCGCGCGTGGCTCGCGCAGTTGCCGCCGAAGGTCGCAGCGCAGATTGCGCACGGCAATGCACGCGCACTGTTCGGTGGGGAGCGGTGAGCGGCATCGCGGAAAATGGCGGAGCGTGAGACGTTCAGGGGAGGCTTCCTGGGCGATTGACGGCATCATGTTACGGTTTCTGAGCACGGGACCGAGCGCTGAACCTTTCTTCCCTCGCTAAGACCTATAGTTGTGTCCGAGCCTGCATGCTGGGCAATCCCGGAAACGTCAGCCGCTGGCGAGGCACGGCAAGCATTCCAGATCAGCAAACGCAGGAGGAGCACATGCGCAAGTCACTCGCCGTTTTCCTTTCCGGCGTGGCTCTGGCCATTGCGGCGTCGCCCGCTTCAGCCGGAGAGCAGGTACTCGAATTCAAACTCGTCACCAAGCCGATCGACTTCAAAATAACAGAGGTTGCAAACATCGAGGGACAGACGGTCGCGTCCGGCAAACTGTTCGGTGTCGCCGTCTTCAAGGATGGCCGTATGGGGGTGAAAGAGTTCGTCAATTCCTCAGACACGCTCAAAGGCACCGGCTCCTTCTTCGGCTACAGCACCTACACGTTCGAGGAGGGCTCGATCACGGCGCGTTACGCCGGCTCGGTCAAAGACGGCCGGTCAAACGGCGAATATACGATCCTCTCGGGCACGGGCGCCTATGCGAACGCTACGGGCACGGGCACCATCGAAAGCGCGCCGAACCCGTTCAAGGGCGTCAACCTCTTGAACATAAAACTGGTCGTCAGAACGCCTGGGACGTAGCAGGCCTTACGCACAGCCGCGCCTCCGCCACTCTGGTGCCGTGAGGCGCGGGCTCTCCTCATGCGCATGAGTTCGCGCTACGCAGCCGCAACGCCGGTGCAGATCGCGCACGGCAATGCACGCGCGCTGTTCGGTGGCGAACGCTGAATTTTTTAGAAGCGCGACTTCAGCCCGGATACCGCGTCTCGGCAATCCCTTGCAGACCGGCTTCCCGATGATGGAAATTTCTCCCGATCCCCTCCCGGTCGAGGCGGCGCAGCCCCATGGCAAGTTGCCTCAGGTCATTGCGATGCGGGCCCACAGGTAGTTTTCGGGCGCGCCGCAGTGCGTCGACGGCATGTTGCTTGAGGGGCGTCATCGCCTCGTCTGACGAATTCTTCATCAGCCTGCCCTCGGTCGGAATGAAAATGGTGAGGCTCGATGATATTGGCAGCCAAAACCGCGCGTCTGTCCGGAAGTGAACCTACCGAAAAGTTTTTTTGGCGAATGCATTTGGCAGTGTGGTTGCCCGATTATCACCGCCACAAGTTTTAAGGCCGCGCGCACTCCAATCAACGGTTTACTCAATCCGCGAATTGTCCCGCCGCCTTGATGATCGGTGCCCACCGATCGACCTCGCTGATCAGTTTTGCCTTCAAGGCCTCGGGCGTCGCTTCGTTCTGCGGCACAGGCTCGGTGTTGATGTCGTTGAACCGCTTTACGAGATCGGGATCGCGCAGCGCATCCTGCAGCGTCTTGGCGAGTTTCTGAACGATGTCGTCGGGCGTGCCCTTCGGCGCATAGATGCCGTGCCAGGCGCCGAGCTCAAAGCCTTTCAGGCCGGACTCATCGGCAGCGAGAAGATCGGGCATCGACGCGAGCCGGGTCTTTGTGGTGATGGCGTAGGCCTTGATCAGCTTCGAGGCGATCGGGCCCGTGGTGTTGGTGGTCTGGTCGCAGGAGAGGTCGATCTGCTTGGCGATCAGATCGTTCATGATGGGGGCATTGCCCTTGTATGGCACGGTCAGGATTTCCTTGCCGATCGCGTTCATGAACAGCAAGCCGCAGAGATGTGAGGCAGCTCCCAAGCCGGCGTTGCCAAACGTCATCTTGTCGCCATTGGCCTTGATATAGGTGACGAGCTCGGCGAGCGTGTTCGGCGGCAGATCGGGACGGCCGATGATCGTCATCGGCGCGTTGGTGACGAGGCCGATCGGCGCGAACGCCGTCTTGGTGTCGTAGGCGAGCTTGCGGTAGAGCGTCGCCGCCGTGGAGATGCCGATGTGGTGGATCAGGATTGTGTAGCCGTCCGGTTCGGCGCGCGAGGCCCGCGTCGCCGCGATGGTGCCGCCGGCGCCTGTGGCGTTCTCGACGACAATCGTCTGTCCGAGCAGTTTCGACATCGACTGCGCGGTCACCCGCGCCACCGTGTCGGTGGCGCCGCCTGCGGCGAAGGGCACCAGCAGGGTGATCGGCCGGCTCGGGTAATTCTGCGCCTGGCTTGCAGAACTGACCATGGCGAACGCAAGCGCGATAGCGGCCGTCTTTCCCATTTGCATCTGCACCTCCCAAAATTCTTGTTTTGATTTGTTGCGCGGGCATTTTTGCCTCGCGCGCAGTTCGCTACGCCGGTGACAGGCCGTCACACGTTGGAGCTATGGATGGCGTCCACAACGGCCTGGGTGACATCCTTTGTCGTCGCGGTGCCGCCGACATCCGGCGTGGTGATGCCGTCGCCCGTGACCTTTTCCACGGCACGCATCAGCCGCGCCGAGGCTTCGGATTCGCCGAGATGGTCGAGCATCTGCGACGCCGTCCAGAAGCTCGCCACCGGATTGGCGATGCCCTTGCCGGTGATGTCGAACGCCGAGCCGTGGATCGGCTCGAACATCGAAGGGAAGCGCCGCTCGGGATCGATGTTCGCGGTCGGCGCCACGCCGAGGCTGCCGGCCAGCGCGCCGGCGAGGTCGGACAGGATGTCGGCGTGGAGGTTGGTGGCGACGATGGTATCGAGGCTCTGCGGTTTCAGCGTCATCCTGACTGTCATTGCATCGACCAGCATCTTGTCCCAGGTGACGTCGGGAAATTCTTTCGAGACTTCGTCGGCGATCTCGTCCCACATCACCATGCCGTGCCGCTGCGCGTTCGACTTGGTGACGACGGTGAGCAGTTTTCGCGGGCGCGACTGTGCCAGCTTGAACGCGTAGCGCATGATGCGCTGGACGCCGACGCGGGTGAACACCGCCACTTCGGTGCCGACTTCCTCCGGCAGCCCGCGATGCACCCGGCCGCCACAGCCGGCATATTCGCCTTCGGAATTTTCGCGCACGATCACCCAGTCGAGGTCGCCGGGACCGGCATGGCGCAGCGGCGAGGTGATGCCGGGCAGGATCCGGGTCGGCCGCACATTGGCGTATTGGTCAAAGCCCTGGCAGATTGGCAGGCGCAGGCCCCACAGCGTGATGTGGTCGGGAACGTCGGGTGCGCCGACCGCACCGAAATAGATCGCGTCGAATTTTTTCAGCGTCGCGAGGCCGTCGGTCGGCATCATCACGCCGTGCTTGCGGTAGTAGTCGGAACCCCAATCGAAGGTCTCGACATTGAACTTCACGTCGCCGAGGCGCTTCTGCAGGCTCTCGAGCGCCTGCACGCCGGCGGCGATCACTTCCGGGCCGATACCATCGGCGGGGATCGCCGCGATCGAATATTCACGCATGTCCATTTCCTGTGGTTTTTCGCGCCTTTGACGACCGAATGCAGCTTGCGGCCGTGGCTGGGGAGAGGCAATTGCCTCGCATTTATACAAAAAATTGATATAATCCGGTCCCGGGAGGACCGATGGACCTGCATCACTTGCGCTGCTTCGTGGCCGCCGCAGAGGAACTGCATTTTGGCCGCGCCGCGCAGCGGCTCGACATGCTGCCGTCGGCGCTCGGCCGCTTCATCCGGCTGCTCGAAGAGGACCTCGGCACGCGGCTGATGACGCGCACGACGCGCAGCGTCGCGCTGACCGACGATGGCGCGGTGCTACTCAGGGAGGCGAGGGCATTGTTGGCGCAGGCCGATACGCTCGCCGAAAAATTCCGCACGCGCGGTCGCAAGCGCGCCGCGATCATCCGCGTTGGCGCGATCGATAGCGCCGCCGCGGGATTGTTGCCGCCGCTCCTGCACGACTTCCGCAAGCGCCGGCCCGACGTCACCGTGCAACTGGTCGAGGACAAGACCGTGCGCCTGCTGCCGCGCCTGTTGTCCGGCCGGCTCGATCTCGCCTTCGTGCGTCCGCCTGATAGACCCGACAAACGGCTGGAGTTTCTCTTCCTGCTGCACGAGACGGCGGTCGTCGCGGTAGCGGAGCGTCATCCGCTTGCGACGCGTAAGCGCCTGAGCATCGCCGATCTCGAAGATGAACCGCTGATCGTACCCGAACGCCGGTCGCGCCCGCACAGCCATGACCTTACCATGAAACTGTTCGCCGAGGCCGGGCACGAGGCGCGCGTCGCGCAAATCGCCGACGAGAAGCAGACCATCGTCAACCTGGTCTCCACAGGCCTTGGCGTTGCCATCGTCCCGCGCTGGACATCGCGCATGGCAACGCGTGGCGTTCGCTTCATCCGCCTTGCCGCCTCCGACATGAACAAGCTGCCGCTCGCGGCCGCCTTCACCCGCGGCACGCGCGATCCCGTGAGGGACGACGTCCTGGAAATGCTGAAAGCCGATCTGCCGCGCTACGCGCGAGAGGCGTAGTCCTGCGCCGAATTGACGATTGGCGTGCGCTGACGTCGCGTAGGGTGGGCAAAGCGAAGCGTGCCCACCATCGAGCAGCTCGATTGATGATGGATGGTGGGCACGTCGCTACCGCGCCTTTGCCCACCCTCATATGAGGCGTTTTGAGTCAAGCATCCCGACAGGGCTTGGATGTGATTTTTACGTTCGGTGGAGCGGCGGCGCGCGGAGCCATGCGTAGCGCAGCGTGCCGCCGCGGTCGGTGCGCTCAGGGACTGGCTTCCGGCGATTTATGCAGTTGCTCACTGCATCACCTCATATCCGGTCGGACCGCTGTGATCCGCACCCACATTCCGCATGCATGCGGCGAGGAAGCCACGAGGATGAGACCCATCTACGAAACAGCCTGTTTGCTGGCCCAAGGGTGGCACGGTCACCATCCATCCCGCGCTGACCGCGGCAGATGCCGCGACGCTGACGCGTTCGTTGAAAGTGTTTAGATCTTTACGGCCTTGAGCACCGCGCCTTCCGGCACGAGACCGGTCGTGAGGTAGCGCCACAGCGCCACCATCAGCTTGCGCGCCAGGGCGACGATGGCGACGCGCTTGATGCGCTTGCCGGCATCGAGCGTGCGTTTGCGGTACTCCAAGGTCAGCTTGCTGTCCGGCTGATGCCGCAGCCACAGCCAGGCCAGTTCGATCGCGGCACAGCGGGCGCGCGGGTTGCCCGCCTTGCTGATGCCCTGGTCGCGGTCGATGCCGCCGCTCCGCCACGGACTGGGCGTCAGCCCGAAATAACTCCCGACCTCGCGGCGATTGCGGAAGTCCTTGTAGAACACCTCGCTGGTCAGCGTCGTCGCGAACGCCGGGCCGAGACATTTGAGCCGGCGCAGCAGTTCGCTGCGCCGGGTCATCTCGGCTTCCGCAGGCATTGGCTCCGCTGCGGCCGCCTCCTGCGCGAGCGCATCGAGCCGATCGCGCACCAGCATCAGCCGCGCGTGCTCGGACCTGATCTCGCTCAGCATCCGCGGCGGCACCGCCTGGCCTTGCCAATCCCGCTGCGTTGCCAGCCAGCTCAGCCAGTCGCGCCGCCGCGGGTTCCCGACCGCCATGCCCCGCAGCCGCAGCAGTGCCTTGATCCGGTTGGTGTGAGCGGTTTGCTCCTTGATCAGCCGGTCGCGTTCGCGGCTGCCGCGGCGGGCGTCCTCCTGTTCGGCGGCAGGCACCCGGACGATCCGCACCACCCGCGGCTCGCCGCGCAGATACGCCATCAGCGTGCGCAGCATCCGCTCGCCATCGATCCGGTCGGTCTTCACCCGCCGCGCCCGCTGGTCCACCGCAATGCTGGCGGGATCAAACACGTAGTTCGTGATGCCGGCCGCCAGCAGCAGCCGGTGCAGCCAGAACCCGTCGTAGCCCGCCTCGTAGCAGCTCGCCACCGCCGGAACGCCTCCCAGCGTTCGAGCCGCCCGCTCCCGAACCCGACCCACCAACGCCAACAGCTCGGCATGATCGCCACCCTCCAGCTTGTGGTGCGATATCTTGTCCTTGTCCGGGCTGTGCAGCGCGACCCGCCAGCTCCGCTGGCTCAGTTCGATTGCAACGAAAATTGTGCCAATATGGCCGGCGGTGGGCGTGGCTACGGTGGATGCTTGCATCTGACTCTCCGAGGGGTTCGAGTGTGGAAACCCAAACCTTATCGGAAAGGCCACGCTCACCGCCTCATGGAATCTACGAACTTCGCTTTCACGCGGTCGTCGGCACCACATCATTTGCTAGAGACCGAGGAGCGGCGAGCGCACATGCTTCGGAAGGCGCGGCGGTCACGTAATCTCCATAAGCAAACTTAATGGCTCGAGAACGTGCCTGATGCAGTTCCGCAACCCCGACCCGCACTTGCGAGGCACTTGCAATCAAAAGGGCACACCTCGGCTTTCGGTGCGGCAAGCTGCGTTGAATTTAATTTGCCCTTCCAATCCCAAATCGATAGTTGCCCTCCAAGAGCGACGCGACTGGCGATGGCCGGGCGAGAAGGCGCTGCAACAACAAGCAAGAAAAGCAAGCACAGCGCTACTTTTCGTCCCTGGAGAACATTTTGCCCGGCATCGTCCATGTCGTGGATGACGACGCGTCGTTTCGAACAGCCATCCAGCGTCTGCTGGAAATCGCCGGCTACGGAGTCATCACTTATCCATCGGCTCAGCAATTGCTGGATCAGCGGCCAGACGAAAATGCGAGAGGTTGCATTCTTCTGGATGTCCGACTGCCCGGCTTGAGCGGGCCTGAGTTGCAGGGCCGTTTGACTGAACTCGGCTCGGCCCTGCCGATCATCTTCCTGACGGGTTACCAGGACATCAGTACCACGGTGAAGGCAATCAAGGCGGGGGCAGATAACTTCCTGATCAAGCCTGTAAGTGCGGATGAGCTACTGAGAGCAATTGAAAAGGCGATAGCGCGGCACGACACAGAGCGCGCGCTAAACAGCGAACTGGAAGCGCTACGGGCCCGGCTATCGACCCTGACGCCACGCCAGCGCCAGGTCTTCGAAATGGTCGTGCGGGGCAAGACAAGCAAGCATGCCGCGCGCGAACTTGGGTGCACCGAGCGAACGATCAAGGCTCATCGGCAAGTGATCATGAGAAAAATGAAGGTTCAAAGGTTGCCTCAACTCGTCACGATTGCCGAGCGGCTTGGCGTATCAGGCCCGAGGAACGCGCCCCGAGACGACTAGGCGCCATGCTGGCGGCAGCTGGGGATAGCAGCGGCGGTGTTGTTCGCGGTCGCTCTCTCGGCGTCACTGCAGGCTTCGCGGAGCCAGACGGGATAGGCCGCGGCGTACGCCTCAGACCGAAAAACTGGTCCCGCAGCCGCACGAGGCCGTGGCATTCGGATTGACCACGCGGAACGAGGCGCCGATCAGATCGTCGACGAAGTCGACTTCGGAGCCTGCGAGGAACGGCACCGAGGCCGGATCGACCAGCACCACCGCGTCCTCGCGTGCGATCACCAGGTCGTCCTCGGCCTTCGCATGGTCGACGTCGAACTTGTACTGGAAGCCGGAGCAGCCGCCGCCCTCGACGGAGATGCGCAGCATGGCGCCGTCGCCTTCGCCCTTGAGGATTTCGCCGATGCGGCGGGCAGCCCGCTCGCTGACGGTGATAGCAGTGGTCATGACATGGTCTCCAGCGGCGTCATACCCAATTCATTTGGTATGGCGCCTCAGACATAGTTAAGTGCGTAATCTCGCGGAATCAAATGGATAAGGACTAAAAAATCGTGTCGGTCGGAATGGCTGCCCCCCGCGCGCCTTATGGCTGCGACCCCGATTCCAGCCGCGGGCGGCTGTTCGCGGCGCCGCCGAGCCGGACCCGGAGCCCGTTCCGGCGCGATTGCGACCGGGTGATCCATTCCACCGCGTTCCGCCGGCTGAAGCACAAGACACAAGTTTTCGTGTTTCATGAGGGCGATCATTACCGCACCCGGCTGACCCATTCGCTGGAAGTGGCGCAGATCGCCCGTGCGCTGGCCCGCCAGCTCGGTCTTGACGAAGATCTCACCGAAACACTGGCGCTGGCCCATGACCTCGGCCATCCCCCCTTCGGCCACGCCGGCGAGCGGGCGCTCGACAAATGCCTCGCGGCGCATGGTGGCTTCGACCACAACGCGCAGGCGCTGCGGGTCGTAACTTCGCTGGAGCACCGTTATCCCGAGTTCGACGGGCTGAACCTGACCTGGGAATCGCTGGAAGGCATCGTCAAGCACAACGGTCCGCTCACGGCGCGGGACGGCGCGGCGGCCGAAGGCGGGATTCCCATCGGCATTGCCGAGTTCAACCGGAAATTCG
This sequence comes from Bradyrhizobium paxllaeri, assembly GCF_001693515.2. NCBI lineage: Bacteria > Pseudomonadati > Pseudomonadota > Alphaproteobacteria > Hyphomicrobiales > Nitrobacteraceae > Bradyrhizobium > Bradyrhizobium paxllaeri. The sequence continues at coordinate 4,534,243 of NZ_CP042968.1, read as the reverse complement.
ATCTTGAGCTGTGGAGCTACGCCTCGCTGGAAGCGCAGGTCGCAGCCTTCGCCGACGACATTGCCTACGACGCGCACGACATCGATGACGGCCTGCGCGCGGGCCTGTTTGCTGTCGACGACCTCAAGGTGATGCCTCTCACCGAAACCATCATCGCGGAGATCGACCGGCACTATCCCAATCTCGACGACGCCAGGCGCGGCGCGGAACTGGTGCGTGAGCTGATTTCCTACATGATCGGGGCTGTGATGTCGGAGGCAGGCAGGCGCCTTGCGGCGGCGAAACCGCAATCGGCCCATGACGTCCGCCATTACCATCAGCCGCTGGTCGCCTTTCCGCCCGATGTCGCGGAGGAGGAGGCTGCCATCAAGGCGTTCCTGAAGCTGCATATGTACAGGCATCGCCGGGTGATGCGGGTGATGGGTGAGGCCGAAGGCATCCTGTTCGATCTGTTCGCGCGCTACCAGAGTTCGCCCGGCGACCTGCCGGCCGAATGGGTTGAGGGCACCGAGCGCGAAACAGAGGGTGAGAGGGCCCGGCGGATCGGCAATTTCATCGCCGGAATGACCGATCGTTTTGCCTTAATCGAGCACCAAAGGCTTTTTGACTCGACCCCGGATTTGCGTTAGGCGGCGCCCATGTCCGACAAGCCAGCTTCACAACACCTGTTTGCCGACGCGCTGGCGCGCGTGCAGGCGATCTGCGCCTCGCTCGCAGCCGAGGGCCAATGGCCCGCCGGCATCGATTTCTCCCGCGTCGTGGTCGAGCCGCCGCGCGACGCCAGCCATGGCGACATGGCGACCAACGCCGCAATGGTGCTGGCAAAGGACGCGAAGGTAAAACCGCGCGATCTCGCCGACAAAATCGCGGAAAAGTTGCGCGCTGACGATCTGGTCGCTTCCGTCGAGGTCGCCGGCCCCGGGTTCATCAATCTCACTTTGAAGCCTCAGGTCTGGACAGCCGAACTCCTGACGATGCTGCGAGAGGGTGCGTCCTACGGCCAAAGTGCGATCGGGCACGGCGAAAAGGTCAATGTCGAATACGTCTCGGCCAACCCGACCGGGCCGATGCATGTCGGCCACTGCCGGGGTGCAGTGTTCGGCGACGCGTTGTGTGGCCTGCTCGACTTTGCCGGTTATGACGTCACGCGCGAATACTACATCAACGACGCCGGCACGCAGGTCGACGTGCTCGCGCGTTCCGCGTTCCTGCGCTACCGGGAAGCGCTTGGCGAAAACATCGGCGAGATTCCGGAAGGGCTGTACCCCGGCGACTATCTCGTGCCGGTCGGTCAGGCACTTGCAGCCGAACATGGAGACAAGCTGCAGGCGATGCCGGAGGCCGCCTGGCTGCCGATCGTGCGCGCCAAGGCGATCGCCATGATGATGGACATGATCAAGGGCGATCTCGCCGCGCTCAACATCAAGCATGACGTGTTCTTCTCGGAGCGCTCGCTGGTCGAGACCGGCAACAACAAGGTCACCGAGACCATCGATTTCCTGCGCGCGAAAGGCGACATCTACGAGGGCAGCTTGCCGCCGCCAAAGGGCAAGCCGGTCGAGGATTACGAAGATCGTATCCAGACGCTGTTCCGCGCCACCGCCTATGGCGACGACGTCGATCGTCCGCTGATCAAGTCGGACGGCGCCTACACCTATTTCGCGTCTGACATCGCCTACCACAAGAACAAGGTCGATCGTGGCTTCCTCGACATGATCAACGTGTTCGGCGCCGATCACGGTGGTTACATCAAGCGCATGCAGGCGGCGGTGAAGGCTATCAGCGCCGGCAAGGCCGCGCTCGACATCAAGATCGTGCAGCTCGTTCGCCTGCTGCGCGCTGGCGAGCAGGTGCGGATGTCGAAACGCTCCGGTGATTTCGTCACGCTGCGCGAGGTGGTCGACGAGGTCGGTTCCGATGCGGTGCGGTTCATGATGCTGTTCCGCAAGAACGATGCCGTGCTCGATTTCGATCTTGCCAAGGTGCTCGAACAGTCGAAGGACAATCCCGTCTTCTACGTTCAGTACGGCCACGCCCGTGGACATTCGATTTTCAAGAATGCCCGCGAGGTGGTTCCCGAGCTGCCCACGGATGCCGCCGCGCGGGGCGCCTGGCTGGGCTCCGCTCCGGTCGAGCGGCTGACAGATCCGGCCGAAATGGACCTTTTGAAGCGGTTGGCGCTCTATCCCCGAATAATCGAGGCGGCGGCAGTCGCACATGAGCCACACCGAATCGCTTTTTATCTATATGATTTGGCCAGTGAATTTCATGCGTTATGGACCAAGGGGCGGGATTTGCCCTATTTACGCTTCATTATGACTAATGATGCAGAGATCACGAGGGCGCGACTGGCTATGGTCCAGGGCGTCGTCTCGGTTCTGGCATCGGGCTTAGCCGTTCTCGGCGTCCACGCTCCGACCGAGATGCGGTAGGCAGGGGCGAAGGCCTTCACGAATGGGGGTTCGTGAGGGTATCTGGCAGGGGCCGCTCGTCATGGTTTGTTTGACATGGCGGGTTGGCGCTGTCCCGTAGGGATGCATCATCACGATGGCTGATCGATATCAGGACCGACCTTTTCCCTCCGCCGACCAGGCTCGCGGCGAGAGCGATCCATTGGCCGAGCTCGCAAGGCTGATCGGGCAGAACGACTCGTTCGCGAATGCGCCCAAGCCGGCGCCGCGCCCGCTGCAGTCGCGAGCCAATGCGCGTCCACCGCAGTATGATCCGCCGGCGTATGATCAGCCGGAAGAGGAGGCCAGCGCGCCACCGGCCCTGCCGGCATGGATGCAGCGCGCACGGCAGGAGACGACCCCGCCGCCGCCCCTTCCGTCGCCGCTGCCGGAAAACACCTACGACGACGAGTCGGAATACCAGCAGCCATCGCCGGTACATCCGTTGCACCGCTATTCGGCCCAGCCGCCGCAGGTGCCTACTCATGGGTCGCCTGCCCATGAAGCGCCCGTGCGGGACGACTATTACGAGGCGCCGCAACACCAGCAATATGCCGACGACCCGCAGCAGCAGGACCCGTCGCGCTACGACGATGCGCTGTACGGGCGGTTGGAGAGCGACGAGCACGGTTATCAGCGCGATCCGGCCTATCCGGACGATCCCTATGCCTACCAGAGCGAGTACGAGGAAGAGCCCGAACCCAAGAAGCGTTCGAGCGGCCTGATGACGGTCGCCGCGGTGCTGGCGCTGGCCGTGGTCGGGACCGGCGCTGCCTTTGCCTATCGCACCTATGTCGGTTCGCCCCGCTCAGGCGAGCCGCCGATCATCAAGGCTGACAACAGCCCGACCAAGGTGATACCGGCGCCGTCGGATGCGGGCGCGGCCAAGAACCCTGACCGGCTGCTGTCGGGCGATGGCGGCGAGAAGCTGGTGTCGCGCGAGGAGACGCCGGTCGATGTCACAAGGTCCGGCGCGCCGCGCGTGGTGTTTCCGCCGCTGAACCAGAACAACAGCCCGCCGCCGGTCTCAAGCGTTTCTCCTCAGGGTCTGCCGCCGCAGAACGGGGCGAACGGCACGATGCCGAACAATGAGCCGCGCCGGATCAGGACGCTCGCGGTCAAGGGTGACCCAGCCGACAATGGCGGCGTCCCTGCAGGCGCCGGCGCGCCGCCTCCGCGGCCGGCACCGACGACGCGAAGCGCTGCCGTTCCGGGGCCAGGCCCGACGGTGCCGTCCGCCGCGCCGGCCGGGCGCAATCCGGCATCCGCCAATGCCAGTGCCAATCCGCCGATGTCTCTGGCGCCCGGTGCGGCCGATCCTGCTCCTGCAGCGCCTGCGCGTGTCGCCGCCGTCAATCCCACCCAATCGGCCCCTGCGGCCGGCGGTGGCTATCTGGTCCAGGTCTCCTCGCAGAAGAACGAGGCCGATGCGCAGGCCTCCTACCGGGCGCTGCAGGGCAAGTTCCCGAGCGTATTGGGACCCCACTCATCGATGGTGAAGCGGGTCGATCTCGGCGAGAAGGGCGTCTATTACCGCGCCTTCGCCGGCCCGTTCGGCTCGTCCGAGGAGGCGGCGCAGGTCTGCAACAGCCTGAAATCTGCCGGCGGACAGTGCTTCGTCCAAAGGAATTAACGGCGGTTTCCTTGACCCAGGGGCTGCGAGGGGCCTAATCGGCCCCCATGACAAGCCGCGCATTCATCACGGGCGTATCGGGACTGGAATTGACCGCTGCAGAGCGGGAGTTCATCCGTGGCGAGCTGCCATGGGGCTTGATCCTGTTCAAACGCAATATCGAAGCACCGGATCAAGTATCTGCGCTCGTTGATGAATTCCGGAGCCTTGTGGGCGAGGCGGATGCGCCGGTCCTGATCGATCAGGAAGGCGGGCGGGTGGCGCGGCTCGGACCTCCGCACTGGCCGGTCTATCCGCCCGGCGCCACCTTCGGCGCGCTCTACGACCTCGACCCGGCGCTGAGCCTTCAGGCGGCGCGCTTGAGCTCACGGCTGATCGCGGCCGACCTGATCGACCTCGGCATTACCGTCGACTGCCTGCCGCTGGCAGACGTTCCGGTGGCCGGCGCTGACGCCGTGATCGGCAACCGGGCCTACGGAACCGCGCCGGCCAAGGTCGCGGCGATTGCGCGCGCGGTTACCGAGGGGCTGGAGCAGGGCGGCGTGCTGCCTGTGCTGAAGCACATTCCCGGCCATGGCCGGGCTACCGCAGATAGCCATTTCCGGCTTCCGACGGTTGATACGGCGCGAGAAGAGCTGGAACGGACCGATTTCGCGGCCTTTCAGCCGCTGGCGGACTTGCCGATGGCGATGACCGCACATGTTGTGTTTAGCGCGCTGGACCCCGCCCAACCCGCGACGACTTCTGCGACAATCATCCACCAGGTGATTCGCGGCGGAATTGGGTTCCAAGGCTTGTTGATGAGTGACGACGTATCGATGAATGCGTTGGCGGGATCGATCGCCGAGCGGACCCGCGCCATCGTCAATGCCGGCTGCGACATGGTCCTGCATTGCAACGGCAAGCTCGACGAGATGCGCGACGTGGCGCGCGAGACGCCGGAACTGGCGGGCGAGGCCTTAGGCCGCGCCAAGCGGGCGCTGGCCGCGCGAAAGCAGCCGAAGCCCTTCGACCGGCAGGCGGGACGGGCTGAACTTGAAGCGTTGATGGATCGGGTAGGAACGGCATGACGGCTGAGATTCTATCGTTTGAAACCGGACGGCCCGCCGAGATCACCGACGGCGAGGCCGCGCTGGTCGTCGACGTCGAGGGCTATGAAGGCCCGCTCGACCTGCTCCTGACGCTGGCGCGCCAGCAGAAGGTCGACCTCGCCAAGATTTCGATCCTGGCGCTGGCCGATCAGTATCTGACCTTCATCGAGGCCGCCCGAAAGATCCGCCTCGAACTCGCGGCCGATTACCTCGTGATGGCTGCCTGGCTTGCCTACCTGAAATCGCGCCTGCTGCTGCCCGAACCGCCCACGCCGGACGGACCGAGTGCGGAGGAAATGGCGACCGCACTGGCCAACCGGCTTCGCCGGCTCGAGGCTATCAGGGAAGCCGCCAACCGGCTGATGAACCGTCCGCAGTACCAGCGCGATATTTTTCCGCGCGGCAATCCGGAGTCGATTGCCGAGATCAAGCATCCCAAATTCACCGCGAAGCTGTTCGACCTGCTCTCCGCCTATGCCGCGCAGCGTCAGCAGCGCGTGCTGGCGACGGTGCATCTGGCCAAGCGCACGGTGTGGTCGCTCGCCGAAGCGCGTGCCTCGCTGGAGCGGCTGGTCGGTATGACCGAATCCGAGGACTGGAGCTGCCTCGACGATTTCCTGCTCAGCTACGTCGTCGATCCCTCGCAAAAGGCGACGGTGTTTGCGTCGAGCTTTGCCGCAGCGCTCGAGTTGGTGCGCGAAGGCGAGATGGAGCTGAACCAGAAAGAGGCGTTCGCGCCGCTGTATTTTCGTAAGCGTCCGCCGCAAGCAGCGGCGCCGGCGCCGGATATGACGGTCGAGTAAGTGGAAGGAGACCTAGCCATGGCAAGCCTGGCGGAAAAAACGCATGGAAGATGCCGAGGATCATCCCATCGACCAGAACACCGATCAGGCCGCGCGGCCCGAGGAATTGCGGCTGCTCGAAGCGTTGCTGTTTGCCTCTGCCGAGCCGGTCGATCAGGCAGCCTTGGCCAAGCGCATGCCCGATGGTGTCGACGTCAAGGCGGCGCTGGCGCAGTTGCAGGCCGAATATGCCCCGCGCGGCGTCAATCTGGTGCGCGTGGCGAACAAGTGGACGTTCCGCACCGCCGGCGATCTGTCGTGGCTGATGACGCGAGAGAGCACGGAGACGCGGCGTCTGTCGCGGGCGGCGATCGAGGTGCTCGCGATCATTGCCTATCACCAGCCCGTGACGCGCGCCGAGATCGAAGAGATCCGCGGCGTGATCACATCAAAGGGAACGCTGGATGTGCTGCTCGAAACCGGCTGGATCCGCCCCCGCGGCCGCCGCAAGACGCCGGGTCGCCCGCTGACCTTCGGCACCACCGAGGCGTTCCTCTCGCAGTTCAGCCTGGAGGCGCTGGGCGATCTGCCGGGCCTGGAAGAGCTGAAGGGCACGGGACTGCTGGATTCGCGGCTGCCCTCCGGCTTCAGCGTTCCGACGCCATCGGACGACGTGGCGCTGCGCGAGGACGAAGACCCGCTGGAGGCGGGAGACAATCTGGAACTGCTGTTGGCGCCGGCTGCCGAGCCGGAAGAGGGCGGTGGGGCTGGTTCCGAGGGATCAGCCGGTTAGTCCCGTAATCGGGGTTAACAATAGCCATAATACGTAGCCGCGACAGCGATTTGCCGCGGCGTGGGTCCTTGTTTTTGACACCTCTCGGGCCTACCTTCCGCCAAAGCTTGGCCGGAAGCCGGCCGTCTCTTTTGGAGGGTTGCAGGATGGGTTCGCTTAGCATTTGGCACTGGATCGTCGTGATCGCAGTGGTCCTGCTGCTGTTCGGCCGCGGCAAGATTTCGGACCTGATGGGTGATGTCGCGCAGGGCATCAAGGCCTTCAAGAAGGGCATGCAGGACGACACCAAGGAAGCCGAAAAGCCCGCTGAACCGGTGAAGACGATCGATCACAATGCGACGCCGGCGCCGACGGCGGCACGCACGGATGTCGGCAGCAAGGCTGTCTGAACCGGGCTCGGCTGATAGAGACCGGTTGAGAAAAGGCGCGGGCGGCTCCAAATCTTGGCTATGATGGCTTGGGGCGCGGACGTCTCGCGCGAGCGGAAGAATTCATGTTCGACATCGGGTGGAGTGAACTGGTCGTCATCGCGGTTGTCGCGCTGATTGCCATCGGCCCGAAAGAGCTGCCGGGCGTGCTGCGCATGGTCGGGCAATGGATGGGCAAGGCGCGCAAGATGGCGTCCGAATTCCAAGGCCAGTTCCAGGAAGCCATGCGCGAGGCCGAAATGGCCGACCTCAAGAAGAGCTTTGACGAGGTCAAGGAAACCGCAACTGCACTTTCCCCGGCCAGCGTCATGACCTCGCTGCAAAAGGACGTCAACGACGCGCTGCAGATCGGCGACATCGACAAGCCGGCCGCTGCCCCCGCCAACGACGCCCAGGTGGCGGGCGCAATCGGCGAACCCGTCACCCCGACGACGCCGGCCGCACCGACGCCTGAGACCTTTGTCGAGGCGGAAGCGCATGCGGCGGCTTCCGAGCCGCTGGCGATCACGCGTGAAGTTCAGCCGACGCCGCAGGACGTTGCACCGCCGGCGCCCGACATCCTCAAGGACGCCAAAGCGTCATGACCATCGAAGACATCGAGGCCAGCAAGGCCCCCTTGATGGATCACCTGATCGAGCTGCGCTCGCGGCTGATCAAGGCGCTGCTCGGCTTCGGCATCGCATTCATCTTCTGCTTCTTCTTCGCCAAGCAGATCTACAACGTGCTGGTCTGGCCGTTCGTCTGGGTCGCGGGCGCAGAGAATTCGAAATTCATCTACACCGCGCTGTTGGAATATTTCCTCACGCAGTTGAAACTCGCGCTGTTCGGCGCCGCCTTCATCTCGTTCCCGATCGTGGCGACGCAGATCTATAAATTCGTGGCGCCCGGCCTCTACAAGCACGAGCGCGGCGCGTTCCTGCCGTACCTGATCGCAACCCCGTTCTTCTTCGTGCTCGGCTCGCTGCTGGTCTATTTCGTGGTACTGCCGATGCTGGTGCGGTTCTCGCTCGGCATGCAGCAGATGGGCGGCGAGGAGACCGCGCAGATCCAGCTGCTGCCCAAGGTCGGCGAGTATCTGTCGCTGATGATGTCGCTGATCTTCGCCTTCGGCGTCGCGTTCCAACTGCCCGTGATTCTGACTTTGCTGGGCCGGATCGGCATCATCACCTCGCAGATGCTGCGCGAGAAGCGGCGCTATTTCATCGTCATCGCCTTCGTGATCGCTGCCGTGCTGACCCCACCCGACGTCATCAGCCAGGCCTCGCTGGCGATCCCATTGCTGGCGCTCTACGAGGGCGCGATCGTCGCGGTCCGCATGGTGGAAAAGAAGGCCGCCGCCGCGCAGGCCGCGTCAGGCACGCCACCCGCCAGCCCGCCCCCGGAAGCCAATCCGGCGGAATAGGGGTTATTCGTCATGCCCGGGCTTGTCCCGGGCATCCGCGTCTTTTACAGACCTTGCGGTTAATACGTGGATGGCCGGGACAAGCCCGGCCATGACGCAGGAACTGTGGCCATGCACGACATCAAATCGATCCGCGACAACCCGCAAGCCTTCGACGCCGGCCTGAAGCGCCGTGGACTGGCGCCGCTGTCGGCTTCGCTGCTCGCGATCGATGAAAAGCGCCGCGCCGCCATCCTGGCATCCGAGCAGGCGCAGGCGCGGCGCAATGCGGCTTCAAAGGAAATCGGTGAGGCGAAGAAGGCCAAGGATGACGCGCGCGCCAGCAAGTTGATGGCCGAGGTTGCCGAGCTCAAGACCACGATGCCGGAGCTCGAACTGGCGGCGAAGACGGCGGATGAGGAGCTGGCGAAAGAGCTCGCGGCGCTTCCGAACCTGCCGCTCGCTGACGTGCCCGAAGGGGCCGACGAGCACGGCAATGTGCAGCGCCACATCTACGGCAAGATCCGCAACTACGCCTTCACGCCGAAGCCGCATGACGATCTCGGCGGCGCGCTCGGCTACATGGATTTCGAAGCCGCCGCGAAATTGTCGGGCGCGCGCTTCGTCGTGCTGAAGAAGGGCCTGGCGCGGCTGGAGCGCGCGATCGGCCAGTTCATGCTCGATCTCCACACCAACGAGCACGGCTACACCGAGGTCAATCCGCCGCTGCTGGTGCGCAACGACGTCATGTTCGGCACGGGACAATTGCCGAAGTTCGAGGACGATCAGTTCTGGGCCATCAAGGGCGAACTGCTCGTTGCTCCCGACGAACGATTGAAGACCGAACGTCTCGGTCTCATTCCCACCGCCGAAGTTTCGCTGACCAATCTCGTCCGTGAATCCATCGTCGACGAAAAAGAACTGCCGATGCGGCTCACGGCGCTGACGCCGTGCTTCCGCGCCGAAGCGGGCGCTGCAGGCCGCGACACCCGTGGCATGATCCGGCAGCATCAGTTTACAAAAGTCGAACTGGTGTCGATCACGACACCCGAGACCAGCCGCGACGAGCATGAACGGATGCTTTCGTGTGCCGAGCAGGTATTGCAAAAGCTCGACCTGCATTACCGCGTGATGACGTTGTGCTCCGGCGACATGGGTTTCTCCGCGCAGAAGACCTACGACATCGAGGTCTGGATGCCGGGGCAGGGCGAGGGCGGCGCCTTCCGGGAAATCTCGAGCTGCTCGGTGTGCGGCGATTTCCAGGCGCGGCGCATGGATGCGCGTTCGCGCGGGCCCGACGGCAAGCCGCGTTTCGTGCACACGCTGAACGGCTCCGGCACCGCCGTCGGCCGCGCGTTGATCGCGGTGATGGAAACCTATCAGCAGGAAGACGGCTCCGTCGCGGTGCCTGCGGTGCTACAGCCCTATATGGGCGGGCTCAAATCCATCGAGCGGGATAAATAGCGCAAGGCACGAATGGCATTGCATCGCGACATCCTTTGGATCGGGAGGCAATGGGCTGTAACCGGCCACGGAATGCAATTGATCGACCAGAGGCTGATGGGCGCTTTCGATATCGAAGTGGCCAGCTTGTGGGATGACGACCTGATCGATCGGATGCGTGCGAAAGAGTGGCTCAACGTCGCCGATTTCGACAAGGGGCTGGCGGTCGCGCGGACGCGGCACAAGCTGCCGGAGCCGGGATCGGAGCCGATAGCTGTGGCGGTCCCAGTGATCGACGCCGTCGCGCTACGTCCGCCACCGAAACTGGAGCTGCCCGCTACCGCTGAGCCTCCGCAAGCGGCGCCGGCGCTGCCTGCGGCTGCGATACCGCCATCTGCGCCCATCGAATCGGGGCAACAGGCGTCGCCGGATCTGCAAATGAAAATCGATGGAGCTGCCAGATTCTCGCGCCCCTGGCGGGTCTGGATGAAGAAAACATGAGGACACCGGACGGTTTGCCTCAGCCGCGATAGCCGGATAAGACCACGCCCAAAGGCAAGAGCCCGCCTCGATCCGAACCAGAAGGCATTTTGACGGATGCGAATTCTCTGCACCAACGACGACGGCATCCATGCGCCGGGCCTGAAGATCGTCGAGGAGATCGCCCGCGCGCTATCCGACGACGTCTGGATCGTGGCGCCGGAGCTCGATCAGTCCGGCGTCTCGCATTCGCTGTCGTTGAACGATCCGTTGCGTCTGCGCGAAGTCGGTCCGCGTCATTTCGCGGTGCGGGGCACGCCGACCGACTGCGTGATCATGGGCGCGCGCCACATCCTCGGCGAGAAGATGCCCGATCTGGTGCTGTCCGGTGTCAACAGGGGCCGCAACGTCGCGGAAGACGTTGTCTATTCCGGCACCATCGCGGGCGCGCTCGAAGGCACGATCCTGGGCTTTCCGTCCTTTGCGCTGAGCCAGGAATTTTCTATCGAGACCCGTCACGCGCCGCTGTGGGAAACGGCGCTGAAATTCGGACCCGATATCCTGCGCAAGGTGATCGATGCCGGCGTGCCCAAGAACACCGTGATCAACGTCAATTTCCCCGCCTGCACGCCGGATCAGGTCAAGGGCGTCCGCGTGACGCGGCAGGGCAAGCGCAATCTCGGATTCCTCAAGGTCGACAAGCGCCACGACGGCCGCGGCAATCCCTATTTCTGGATCGGTTTTGAGCGCGCCGCGATGATGGATACGCCGGCTGAGGGCACTGATCTTGCGGCGCTTGCGGCGCGCTACGTCTCGGTCACGCCGCTGCGGCTGGACCGTACGGATGAAGCGTTTTCAGAAGAGCTGGTGTCGACGCTGAAGTGATGCGGAATGGCGTAGCCGGGATGGAGCGAAGCCCTAGACCGGCGCGCTCTTCATCGTCGAACTGATCACCTGCGCCAGCGTTTCCAGCTGGAATGGCTTCTGCAGCGCGGGGCGGTCGCGATATTCCTGGGGCAGGCCGGAGGAGCCGTAGCCGGTTGCAAAGATGAACGGGCGGTTGCGTGCGGTAATCAGCTCCGCCACCGGCGTTATCACCTTGCCGTTGACGTTGACATCGAGAATCGCGAGATCGAATTCAGTCGTTTGCACCAGCTTGACCGCTTCGCCGATCTCGCCGGCCTCGGCCGCTACGCTGTGGCCCAGCTCTTCCAGCATGTCAGCGACCATCATCCGGATCATGACCTCGTCCTCGACGAGGAAAACAGAACAGCCCGCCGGCCGTGTCGCTACCATGATGGATTCCTTGCCCTTCCGAGCGTCGAGGTTCGCAAAAAACGTCCTATGTTGCAATGTCGACATAGTCGGCGAGCCCCGCTTCTCGCGAGGGATTTTCCGTGCCCTAACGCCGAGGCGCGACCCGCGGTTCCGGCGGAGGAACCACAATCTTGAGGAAATCGTTCCTTAAATGCGCGGACCCTATTACATCTCGGCGTGGCTGATGCATTGGATTGGCGGCTGAGTCCCGCCACGAGACCGCAATGTCGCAAGAACCGCCCGAGAAAATGATGTTTCAGCTCACCCTGCGGCGGCGGGGGATCAGCGACCAGGCGGTGCTGCGGACCATGGAGGCGGTGCCCCGCGAGGCTTTCGTGACGGCGGGCGATCGCGGTCATGCCTACCGCGACAGCGCGCTCGGCATTGCCTGCGGGCAGACCATCAGCCAGCCCTTCGTGGTCGCCTACATGACCGAGCAGTTGCAGCTCCAGAAGAGCCACAAGGTGCTCGAGATCGGTACCGGCTCCGGCTACCAGGCCGCGGTGCTGTCGCGGCTGTGCACGCATGTCCTGACGATCGAGCGCTACCGGACGCTGGCGGATACGGCGCGCGACCGGCTCGAAGCGCTGGGCTATTTCAACATCGAGGTGATGCTCGGCGATGGTTTTGACATTCCGCCGGGCGCCGGTGACTTCGACCGCATCATCGTGACAGCGGCGATGGAGCAGATTCCCGAAAAGCTGCAGCAGCGGCTGTTGCCGGGCGGCATCCTGATCGCCCCGGTCGGGCCCCACCACGGCACCCAGACGCTGGTCCGAATGACCCGGACGGACAGCGGCTTCGAGCGCAAGGAATTGGTCGATGTTCGCTTCGTCCCGGCGCTGCCGGGAATTGCGCGCGAGCTGTAAAAGCCCGGATTGGCGGTTCCCGCCAACATCTTATTCCAAGGGTTAAGCGGTTATTTACTCGGTACGTGTTTACTCAAAACAGTATTTTGTTGCGTACGAGTGAGTAACCATGTCCCGTCTCGCCGAGTTGCTTCGCTCGCGTCGGGTGCCGCAGGTCGCGGTGCTGACGCTGATGTCGGTCGGCTTTGCCGGCTGCAGCGCCGATATGCAGACGCGCTTTTCCGATAGCTCGTTCTCCAACCCCTTTGCCTCCCAGCCCGAAGCGACCGGTTCGGTACGCGCGCCCGCCGCCGAACGCCGCGAGCTGCCGCAATATGCCCGCCCGCAGGCTCAAGCGGCTCCGCAATTCCAGTCCCAGGCCTTGCCGCCGCCCGCCGTCGCCGCACCACCCGCTTATCCCGCCAGCTCGGGCGGGGTGTCCGGCGGAGGGCGCGGGGTTTCGTCCTACGCGCCGCCGACCCATTCGCCGATCGAGACCACTGCCACCGTGCCGCCGCGCTCGGTCGCGGCCGCCCGGCCGGCTGCGGCGCAGGGTGGCACGACGATCATCGTCGGCACCAGCGACACGCTCGACATTCTGGCGAAGCGCTACAACGTTTCGTCCGCCGCGATCCTGCAGGCCAATGGCTACAAGGGGCCGCGCGTGCTGTCGCCCGGCCAGCAACTGATCATTCCGCGCCAGACGGCTGCGGCCACGCCAGCGCCGGCGCCTGCAGCCCCGGCCAGCAAGCCGGTTGCCGCTGCGGTGACCCCGCCGAGCGTCCATGTCGTCAATCGCGGCGATACGCTGATGAGCATCGCGCGCCGGAACAATGTGCCGGTGACCGAGCTCGCCAAGGCCAACAATCTCGATCAGTCCGCCAAGCTCAGTCTTGGCATGAAGCTCACCGTGCCCGGTTCGAAATCTGCGGCCGCCGCTCCCGTGGCGCAGCCCGTCCTCGCAGCAGCGCCCGCCCAGCCGGCCGCACCGGTTGCAGCGCCGGCCACCAAGCTGGCCTCGGTCGGCGGTCCGCCGCAGAGCGCGCGGCTGGCCTCCGCCACCACCAACGTCACGGAAGAAAAGCCCGTGGTCGAGCAGACCTCGGTCAAGCCCAGCGAAGCCACCGGCGCGCTGCCGACCTTCCGCTGGCCGGTACGCGGCAAGGTGATCACGAGCTACGGTGCCAAGACCAATGGCAAGTCCAACGACGGCATCAACCTGGCGGTGCCGGAAGGCACGCCGGTGAAGGCCGCGGAAGACGGCGTGGTCGCCTATTCCGGCAACGAGCTCAAGGGTTACGGCAATCTGGTTCTGGTGCGGCACTCCAACGGTTACGTCACCGCATATGCCCATGCGAGTGAACTGCTGGTGAAGCGCGGCGACACGATCAAGCGCGGCCAGATTATTGCCAAGTCGGGTCAATCAGGCGAGGTGGGGTCGCCGCAGCTCCACTTCGAGATCCGCAAGGGATCTTCACCGGTTGACCCGCTTCAATTCCTGAACGGGGCGTGAGGCCGGCTGGTGCGTAGCCCGGGTGCAGCGAAAGCGAAACCCGGATTTGCTCCACTAGGCTAGACCGGTCCCGGATTGCGCTGCGCTCCATCCGGGCTTGTATGGGGTAGTGGTTGTCAAGGGGATTGATTCATTAGGGCATGGCTTTGCCTTGGCATGTTCGGTGGAGAGCAACGGCTCTTGATGGCTGTTTCGTTCCGATGGATAGCCGCTGCGCCGGACGCGGCACGGTCAAGGCTGGCCGCAGGCCACCGCCGGAGGCGGCGCGTAGCGGCCTTGACGGTGGCAAGGCCGGTGCGAAGCTTTCGGATCGGGACGTTTCGAGGCGCGCGATTGACAGCTTGACGTGATGTCCTGGACTGGGCCGTGACGTCGTATGCGGCCAACACCGCATCAACTTGTATCCGGTCGGGTGTGGTGGCCCGGACCCTGATCTTTCATGCACGGGTGAAGGTAAGGCCCAGAAGAGACGGGACCCATCTACGAAAGCGGAATCCGAAGACCCAAGCCCGGGTTCGGTCACACGTCTGTCCTGGATCACGTCGGCCGTCATTGGCACACCGGCGTTGGTTAGAGACTTGGACGCATCACAGCGCCGCTCGGCACAAGGCCGGTTTCCAGATAGCGCCAGAGCGCCACCATCAGCTTGCGCGCCAGCGCCACGATGGCGATCTTGCGGATGCGACCCTTGAGGTTGCCAACCCGCTCGCGGAACCAGCGGCTCAGCTCGCTGTCGGGCTGATGGCTCAGCCATAGCCAGGCGAGCTCGATGGCGGTCGTTCGCGCTCGGCGATTGCCAGCCTTGCTGATGCCCTGTTGCCTGCGGCTGGCGCCGCTGTCGTAGGGCATGTCGGTCAGTCCGAAGCAACTGCCGACCTGACGCCGGTTCTTGAAGTTGCGGTAGAAGACCTCGTTGGCGAGAAGCTGGGCGATGTGCGGGCCGATCGCCTTGAGTTGGGCAAGCTGAACCGCCTTCGCCTCTACCGAGTCCTTGGCCGGTGCCCGATGCGCGGCCGCATTCGCTGCCTCGAGCGCCTTGATCTGCTTGTGCACCAAGACCAGCCGCTCATGCTCGCGACGGATCTCGTCCTTCAGCCGCGGCGGCAGAGCGCGCCCATCGCCGGTACGCATCTCCTCCAGACCCGACAAGAAGTCCGGCTTCAGGGGCATGACATCGCGGATACCCTGGCCATGCAGCAGCCCCTTGATCCGATTGCTGTGCCCGGTGCGCTCCTCCAGCAGCCGCTCGCGCTCGCGCGTGCGCCGTTTGCGGTCCTCCTCCTCAGGCGTGGGAACCCGAACCATGCTGCAAACCCGCGGTTCGCCACGCAGGTAAGCCAGAAACGAGCGCATCAACTGCGCCAGGTCGATCCGATCGGTCTTGGCACGCCGTGCCCGCCGGTTCACCTCGATGCTCGACGCATCGATCTCGTAATTGAGCACCTCGTTGTCGGCAAGCCAGCGGTGCAGCCAATGACCGTCGAGACCTGCTTCATAGCAAGACAGGATACGAACCGGCTTCCCCGTCTGCGCCGCCTTCGATCGAGCCTTGACCAGCAAACTCGACAACGCCGCCAAGTCGCCACCGTCAATCCGGTAACGGCTCACCTTCTCGGCACCAGGCATCATTATGCCTAGCTGCCATTTCGCCTTGCTCAGTTCGAAAGCAACGTAAACCGTGGCATACTCGCAGCCGGCGGGTGTGTCAGCGTGATCTGTGCACATCGTGGATCCTCTGGGTGAGTGGGGGTCGCAAACTCAACTTACCCCCTGAACACCTGCCACCCATAGGATCTACGGGCTCGACCTACTTCCCCGAAAGTCGCACACCCAGCCGTCCCGCCAGTTCCTGCGTGAACTGCCAGGCGACGCGGCCCGACCGGGAGCCGCGGGTGGTCGACCATTCCAGCGCCTCGCGCTCGAGTTCGTCGTCGGCGATCTTGATGCCGAAATGGCCGCAATAGCCGCGGACCATGGCGAGGTATTCGTCCTGACTGCAGCGATGAAAGCCGAGCCACAGGCCAAAGCGGTCCGACAGCGACACCTTTTCCTCGACCGCCTCGCCCGGGTTGATCGCGGTCGAGCGTTCGTTCTCGATCATCTCGCGCGCCAGCAGGTGCCGGCGGTTCGAAGTAGCGTAGAGAATGACGTTGTCGGGGCGACCCTCGATGCCGCCTTCCAGCACCGCCTTGAGCGACTTGTAGGAGGCGTCGTTGCCGTCGAAGGAGAGGTCGTCGCAGAACACGATGAAGCGGAAATCGGAGCTGCGCAGCAGGTCCATCAGGCCGGGCAGGCTCTCGATGTCCTCGCGGTGGATCTCGATCAGCTTGAGCCGGTCGGCCAGCTTGCGGTCGAGATTGATGCTGGCATGAGCGGCCTTCACCAGCGACGACTTGCCCATGCCGCGGGCGCCCCACAGCAGGGCGTTGTTCGCGGGCAGCCCGTCGGCAAAGCGCTCGGTGTTCTCGATCAGGATGTCGCGCATCCGGTCGATGCCCTTGAGCAGGCCAAGATCGACGCGGCTGACGCGCGGCACCGGCGAAAGCCGTCCGTCCGGATGCCACACGAAGGCATCGGCCGAGCCGAACGACTCGGGGCTGGCGCCTGCTGGGGAAGCCGCGGAGAGGTGGCCGGCGATGGCTTCCAGCGCGGTCGCTATCCGCTCGGCGGTGGCGCCGTTAAGGCTGCTTGCCGGACGTTTTGTCGCGGTTTTTGCAAGGGCTCGCGAGGCGGCCCTGGGGGCGGCACGGGGCGCTGTTTTCTTGGCTTTTTTCGACATTTCCGGAGTTCCTGACGGCGCAGCCTTAACGGGCCTTGGAAGGTCTCGCAAGCGGCCTAAATGAGGGGGCGGCCAGCGTTGCAATTGGGCCCGCCGCCGCTATAGTCCGCGCAAATTTGCCCGGACCGGCGACATGCCCAGGAAGCTCTGCCTAGGGACGCTATGCCCAGGCATGGCCGGTTCTTTTCCGTCTCACGAGGATTGTTCGAATGCTGATTACCCCTGCGTACGCCCAGGCTGCAGCCGGCGGCGATGCGAACAGCATGCTGATGTCGCTGCTGCCGTTCGCGCTGATCTTCGTGATCATGTACTTCCTGATTCTGCGGCCGCAGCAGAAGAAGATCAAGGATCACCAGGAACTGGTCAAAAACATCCGCCGCGGCGACACCGTCGTCACCTCGGGCGGCCTGGTCGGCAAGGTGACCAAGGTGGTGGACGACGACCAGATCGAGTTCGAGATTTCGGACGGTGTCCGCGTGCGGCAGATGCGGCAGATGATCTCGGGCGTCCGCGCCAAGGGCGAGCCGGCCAAGGAAAAGAGTGAGGCCAAGGACGAGACGTCCGCGAGCTGAGTTTTGCGCGCCGCGCGTTGCGGCGCATTTTCCTGGATGTGACGGGTCTACTCGATGCTGTATTTCTCGCGGTGGAAGGCGCTGGCGATCATTCTGACGGCGCTGATCGTCTGCCTGTTCGCGGTTCCGAACTTCTTTCCCCAGGAGCGGGTGAAGACCTGGCCGGTCTGGGCGCAACGCCACATCGTGCTCGGCCTCGATCTGCAGGGCGGCTCGTACCTGCTGCTCGAACTCGATACCAATTATATCAAGAAGGAAAGACTGGATCAGGTTCGCGACGAGGCCCGCCGCGTGCTGCGCGAAGCCAAGATCGGTTACACCGGTCTTGCGGTGCGCGGCGACGCTGTCGAAGTCCGTGTCAAGGACAGCGACCTTCAGGCGGCACTTCCCAAGCTGCGTGAACTCTCGCAGCCGCTTGGCGGGCTGCTCGGCTCCAGCGGGCAGCGAAGCCTCGAGGTTTCAGACGCTGGCGGTGGCTTGATCCGCCTTGTGGTGCCGCAAGCGGCGATCACCGAACGCATACGGCAAACCAACGAGCAGTCGATCCAGATCGTCGAACGCCGTATCAACCAGTTGGGTACGGTGGAGCCGCTGATCCAGCGGCAGGGCACCGACCGCATTCTGGTTCAGGTGCCGGGTCTGCAGGATCCGACCGAGCTGAAGCGCATCCTTGGCCAGACTGCCAAGATGGAATTCCGCATGGTCGATTCGTCGGTCTCGCCGGATCAGGCGCAGGCGGGACGGGTGCCGGCTGATTCGGAAGTCCTGATGAGCGAGCAAACGCCGAAGGTGCCTTACGTCATCAAGCGGCAGGTTCTGGTTTCCGGCGGCGATCTGACCGATGCGCAGCCGGGTTTCGACCAGCGCACCAACGAGCCGATCGTGAGCTTCAAGTTCAACACTTCGGGGGCACGCAAATTCGCTCAGGCGACGTCGGAGAATGTCGGGCAGCCATTTGCCATTGTCCTTGATAACAAGGTGATCTCGGCGCCCGTCATCCGCGAGCCGATTACCGGCGGGCAGGGGCAGATCTCCGGCAGTTTCACCGTGCAGGCCGCCAACGAACTCGCGCTGCTCCTGCGGGCCGGCGCGCTGCCGGCGCCGCTCACCGTCGTCGAAGAGCGTACCGTGGGTCCGGGCCTCGGCCAGGACTCGATCGAGAAGGGCAAACTGGCGGCCTATGTCGGGTCCATCATGGTCATCGTGTTCATGCTGCTGACCTACCGGCTGTTCGGCGTCTTTGCCAACATCGCGGTCGCCATCAACGTCGCGATGATCTTCGGCATCCTTTCGCTGCTCAACGCCACTCTGACGCTGCCCGGCATCGCCGGTGTCGTGCTGACGGTCGGCATCGCGGTCGACTCCAACGTGCTGATCTATGAGCGCATCCGGGAAGAGCTCCGACACGGCCGCAACGCGATTTCGGCAATCGATGCCGGATTCCGGCGCGCATTGGCGACAATTCTGGACTCCAACATTACCACCTTCATCGCCGCTGCGGTGCTGTTCTACATCGGCACCGGCCCGGTCCGCGGCTTCGCCGTTACGCTCGGCATCGGCATTATCACCACGGTCTTTACAGCGTTTACGCTCACCAGCCTGATCGTTGCCGGTTGGGTACGGTGGAAGCGACCGAAGACCGTGCCGATCTAGGAACCCCACCGTGACTCAATACGTTCTCATTGCGCTGGGCGTTCTGGTCGTCATCCTGACCATCGTCGCCATCTTCGATCTGTTGCCGCCGCTGCGCATCGTCCCCGACGATACGCACTTCGATTTCACGCGCTTTCGCCGCATCAGCTTTCCGATCTCGGCAGCGCTGTCGATTGTCGCGATCGTGCTGTTCTTCACCCACGGGCTGAATTTCGGCATCGATTTCAGGGGCGGCACGCTGCTGGAAGTGCAGAACAAGTCCGGCCCCGCCGATATCGGCGCGATGCGCGCGCAACTGAGCACGCTCGGGCTTGGCGATATCCAGTTGCAGCAGTTCGGTGGTCCGAACGACGTGCTGATCCGGGTGGCCGAACAGCCGGGCGGCGACGCCGCCCAGCAGGCTGCCGTGGGGAAGGTGCGCGGCGCGCTCGGTGACAGCGTCGAATACCGCCGCGTCGAAGTGGTCGGACCGCGCGTTTCCGGTGAGCTGTTGGCCTTCGGCATGGTCGGCCTGATGCTCGCGATCGTCGGCATCCTGATCTATCTCTGGTTCCGGTTCGAATGGCAGTTCGCGCTCGGTGCCATGATCGCCAACGTCCATGACATCGTGCTGACGATCGGCTTCATGTCGATCTCGCAGGTCGATTTCGACCTGACCAGCATCGCGGCGCTTTTGACGATTCTCGGCTACTCGCTGAACGACACGGTCGTCATCTACGACCGCATCCGGGAAATGCTGCGGCGCTACAAGAAGATGCCGATGCCGCAGCTTCTGAACGAATCCATCAATTCGACGCTTTCGCGCTCGATCATCACCCACGTTACGGTGACGCTGGCCTTGCTTGCGCTGCTCTTGTTCGGCGGCCACGCGATCCATAGCTTCACGGCTGTGATGATGTTCGGCGTCGTGCTGGTCGGTACCTACACCTCGATCTTCATTGCGGCGCCGATCCTGATCTATCTCGGTGTTGGCGAGCACCGCGACGCGCCGGACACGCCTGCGAAGAAGTAAATCATGGCCACATCCTCGGACGCTCCCCATCTTCCGAGGTCGGCGCCGATCGAGGCCTACGGCAAGGGCGGCTTCGCCTTCGCCGACATGTCGCATCGCGGGTCGCTGTTGTGCCTGCCGGATGCGATCTGGGCCTGGCCGGTGACGAAACCTGCCGAGATCGACGAGTATTCGCTGGCGCGCGTGTTCAAGGCCGCCAATTCCATCGACACGCTGATCGTCGGCACCGGCACGGAGGTCTGGGTCCCGCCGCGGGGCCTGCGCGAGGCGCTGCGCGCCGTGCGCGTGGTGCTTGATGCGATGCAGACGGGGCCTGCGATTCGCACCTACAACATCATGCTGGGCGAACGGCGGCGCGTCGCGGCGGCGCTGATCGCGGTGCCATGAGCGAGGCCGCGACGTCGAAGGATTCTGCCGCGTTCTGCGCCGATCTGGTGCGCACGCACGACTTCGTCCGCTACGCGTCGACGCTGTTCCTGCCGGCGGTTCATCGCCGCGCACTGCTCGCGATCTATGCCTTCAATGTCGAGATCTCTCGCGTGCGCGAGCAAGTCAGCCAGCCATTGCCAGGCGAAATGCGGATGCAATGGTGGACCGATATGCTGGAAGGCGCCGGCCATGGCGGCGTCGAGGGCAATCCGGTCGCAGCCGAACTGCGGCAAACGATCGGCGAATTCCGCCTGCCGATCGAGCCGCTGTTGCGGCTGATCGAGGAGCATCAATTCGACCTCTACAACGATCCGATGCCGTCGATGGCGGCGCTGGAGGGGTATGCCACCGATACCGCCTCGGCGCTGTTCTCGCTGGCTGCGCGGATCGCGGCACCGCCGTCGGCCGCGATCGACCATCTCGCGCGCCATGGCGGGCTGGCGCAGGGAATCGCGCAGGTACTCACCGCGTTGCCGCACGATGCCGCACGGCGCCAGCTTTTCGTGCCGCTGCAATTGCTGCTGCAACATGGCAGCGGAATGGAGCAGGTATTTGCAGGCAAGCAGACGCCACAGGCGCGTGCTGCGATCGACCAGCTGATCGGAGAGGCACGAAAGCATCTCCGCACGGCTTTCGAGCTGCTCGCGCACGTGCCGCCGCCGGTGCGGCCGGTGTTCCTGCCGTTGACGCTAACCCACCGCGATCTGAAGCGCATGTCGCGTGCCGATGCCGATCCGTTCGTCCCGCAGGCAACGTCGCGACTGCGGATCCTGTGGACGCTGTGGCGCGCTTCGCGGACCAAGGAGTTTGGCGGGTAGAGAACTCCGCCCTTGCCGCGTCATTGCGAGCGAAGCGAAGCAATCCATGCCTCAACGCGGGGATAGATGGATTGCTTCGCTTCGCTCGTAATGACGTCGGAGCGCCTACCGCGAATTCAATTCGCTGCTTTCGAAATTGAACCGGTCCCGCAAATTTTTCCGGCTCTCCAGAATGTCCTTCAGGAAGGCGCGGTCGACCTCGTTGTTGATCAGCGGCTCGATCAGGTCGACCTGGTTCATCGCGACGAGCTGCAGGATCTCCGTGCGCGGCTTGCCGGCGGCATCGCGCGGCAGGGCATGCACCACCTGGATATGCTCCGGCGGTTTGACGCCCTTGGCGGCGGCAAGCTCGCTGCGCAACTGCTTTTCCAGCTCGACCTTGTCGGCCTCGACAAAGGCATACAGCCCGACGCCGCTGCGCCGGTCGGCGAAGGCGACAATGGCGGTATCGCGCACATCGGGATTCTTCCGGATCAGCTCGATCAGGACAGGTGCGTCGTTGACCAGCCGGCGGCCGCCGCCTTCGCGATCGGTGAAGTTGAACAGGCCGCGGGTGATGGCCTGATAGACCTTCTTGCCGGTCTTGAGCCAGAGGCTGGCGACAAAGGATTTGCGCGCGAGAATCTTGCGCTCCATCGGCGTCAGCGCCGACGGCGCATAGCTGCGCTTGTGCTTCAGCATATGCCGCAGATCCTCATAGGCCGCGATCCGGAACAGCCGGCTTCGGGTCGAAAAGCAGGCGGCCAGTTGAAAGTCGGTGAGGTAGGCGCGGCCGTCGCGGCCGACCAGCCAGTTCTGCTCCTTGGCGAGATCGTTGTGGCAGATGCCGGCGCGATGCAGCTTGCGGAGCGCTGATTTGGCCGAGCGGAAATAGGCGACGTCGCCATGGGGCTTTGCCAGATGCAGCGCGACGCCGTCGATGAAGCCGCGCACCAGTGCCTTCCGTCCTGCCCACAGCAGTTTGGGGCCGACGTCGAGATCACGCGCCAGCGCCAGCGCGCGGCGCTCGCGGGCAAACAGGTGGCGGGCGAGGGGATAGGACCACAGCGGCACCTGATCGAGCCGGCGCAGCACTGCATCGACCTCGCCGTCCTCGTCGCGAAAACGGCCGCGCTCGACCGTTGAGAAAACGTCGCGCTTCAGCAGCACGCCTTCGGTCCATCGCGCCGACAGCGTCGCGGCGTCGTCTTTCGGCAGAGCCATGGGATTACGCCGCCGCCGCTACGCCGAGATGCTCGGCGATCCAGCGATCGAGATCGGTCAGCGCCCGCGCACCGAGCGCCTGCTTCTTGGCGACCGTCTTCTCGTTGCCGCGCAGCCGCGTGCCGTCCGCCTTCTTGGTGGGCACGCTCGCAAGCGGCGGGAATAGCCCGAAATTGATGTTCATCGGCTGGAATGAGCGCGTGCCCGCCTCAATGGTTTCGATATGGCCCCCAGTGATATGGCCGAGCAGCGAGCCCAGCGCCGTGGTCGCGGGCGGCGGTTCAAGCGATTGCGCCCGGGCGTTCGCCGCAGCGTAGAGGCCTGCGATCAGCCCGATGCTGGCGGATTCCACATAACCCTCGCAGCCCGTCATCTGGCCGGCAAAGCGCAGCCGTGGCTGCGCACGCAGCCGCAACTGGCCATCCAGCAGCTTTGGCGAGTTCAGGAAGGTGTTGCGGTGCAGGCCGCCGAGCCGGGCGAATTCGGCGTTCTCGAGCCCCGGAATGGTGCGGAACACGCGCTGCTGCGCGCCGTAGTTCAGCTTGGTCTGGAAGCCGACGATGTTGTAGAGCGTGCCGAGCTTGTTGTCCTGGCGAAGCTGGACGATGGCATAGGGCTTCACCGTCGGATTGTGCGGATTGGTCAGCCCGACCGGCTTCATCGGCCCGTGCCGCAGCGTCTCGTGGCCGCGCTCGGCCATCACCTCGACGGGGAGGCAGCCGTCGAAATAGGGCGTGTTGGTCTCCCAGTCCTTGAAATCGACCTTCTCGCCGGCCAGCAATGCCGCGACGAAGGCGTCATACTGCTCCTTCGTCATCGGGCAGTTGATGTAATCGGCGCCGGTGCCGCCGGGCCCGACCTTGTCGTAGCGCGACTGAAACCACGCCACCGACATGTCGATGGAATCCTTGTGGACGATCGGCGCGATCGCGTCGAAAAACGCCAGCGCGCTCTCGTCCGTCAGCTCGCGAATGGCGTCAGCCAATGGCGCCGAGGTGAGGGGGCCGGTCGCGACGATCACGTTGCTCCACTCAGCGGGCGGCAGGCCGGCAATCTCGGAGCGGGCGATCTCGATCAGGGGGTGGTCATGGAGAGCCTTGGTGACGGCAGCCGAAAACCCGTCGCGGTCGACTGCCAGCGCCCCGCCGGCGGGCACCTGGTTGGCGTCGGCGGCGCGCATGATCAGCGATCCCAGCCGACGCATCTCGGCATGCAGCAGGCCGACGGCGTTGTTGGCGGCATCGTCTGAGCGGAACGAATTGGAGCAGACCAGTTCGGCCAGGCCTTCGGTGCGGTGCGCCTCGGTCATCCGCTGCGGGCGCATCTCGTGCAGGACCACGCGAATGCCGGCAGTGGCGACCTGCCAGGCAGCTTCCGAGCCGGCGAGGCCGCCGCCAATCACATGGACGGTGTCAGTTTGGGAGGTAGAGGAAATCATGCGCGCAGGGTTAGCGCGTTTTCACGCGAAGCGCACCTGCCATAGCGTTTTCAAGCGAAGTATGCCCCTCGGACTTTGATCCGGGGGTGGATACCGGTTCGCGTAAAGAAAACGCGTCAAGATCAAGGCTCAAACGACAACGCCCGCAACGAGGGCGGGCGTTATCCGTTCATCAGGCGGCTGAACAGAGATCAGCCGTTATAGGCCCCGGAGGCAACGCGCGGAATGTCCGAACGATCGAGGCCAATATCGGCCAGTTCGCGGTCGCTGAGCTGGGACAGTTCGCTGACATTGCGCTGATAATCCCGGAAAGCCTGGATCATGCGGATGAGCGAGAGCAACATGGTAGTCTCCTTGCAGTTACGATTCAGCTCTTGGAGGACAGCTTCATCGTTGAAATGAATATAGCTTATATTTTGCAGTGCAGAAGTTCCGATGTTGCGTTGCAGCTAATCGTCAAACGCATAACTACGATAAGGTCCGCTTAACCTTTCGGTATGGCTCGCAGGTTGGCTGCCCGAAGCGCGTGAGAGTGTGCTTCAACCATTCAAATAATACCGGAAATTTTCGGGTTTCTCGTAAACGACGAATAAGCCTCGTTTGCTGCCGGACCATTAGCCAATGCGGCCCGAGAGCCGTCGAAGGCGGACAAATATGCCGAGAAAATCCTGATTTTTGGAACGTTCTTATGCGCGAATCGCATGTGGTCTGCTGATATAATAATGAATATATATTCATTATTATAGCATTGCTAGGAAATGACGTTCCGACCCCGACTGTAGGCAATTGGTCTGTTTAACGGGCGTGTCAGCATGGTTCGCACCAGACGGGCCGCAGGCGCCGCGGCGACAATCTGAACAAGACCGAAACGATGATCGAGAACATGGCGGACGGCGAGGGGAAGATCGCCGCCCAGAAAGAAATCGCGGCAGCGCAGGATGCGATGCTGAGCGGCAAGGCCGGCGTCTGCGCAGCACATCTGAGCAATGCGATGCAAGCGAGCGCGGCGAAATAGAGCGTGGCAAAGGGCCGGTCATTTCGGCCGGCCCTTTGAGTTTTGCTAGGGCGCGCGCGAAAGCTGCGTCGCGAAAGCAGCGATGGTCTTGGCGTAGACCTCGCTCTTGTTCCACTCCTTGATCGCCGCGAAATTGGCGCTGCCGGGCTCCCACTCCTTGCCGCGCTGCCAGCCATGGTTGGCGAGGAAGTTGGCGGTCGAAGCCAGCACGTCCGGCGGGCTGCGCAGGAGATCGCGGCGGCCGTTGCCGTCGAAATCAACTGCGAATTTGATGTAGGACGAGGGCATGAACTGGGTCTGGCCGATTTCGCCGGCCCATGCGCCGCGCAGATCCGCCGGCGCGATATCGCCGCGCTCGACAATGCGCAGCGCATCCATCAACTCGGCCTTGAACAACTCGGTGCGCCGGCAATCATAGGCCAGCGTCGCCAGCGCGCGCAGCGTCGAAAACTTTCCGATGTTGACGCCGAAATCGGTTTCCAGGCCCCAGATCGCCACCAGCACTTCGCCCGATACGCCGTAGGCCTGTTCGATACGCCCAAGCACCGAACCGTATTGCTTGAGCATGTTGGAGCCGCGGGTGAGGCGGGGCGGAACCATTCGGCCGGAGAATTCCTCAAAGCTCTGGGTGAAAACCTTCTGCGACTGGTCGCGGGCCAGCACGCTCTTGTCGAGCGTGACGCCGGACAGGCCGGCCTGAATGGCGGGTGCCGATATTCCCTTGGCGGCCGCTTCCTTCTTGAAGTCTTCCAGCCAGCTTTCGAACGAGCCCGTGCCGCAGGGCGCGGCGAGCGCGGGCACCGCAGAACTCAGTAACAGGGCGCCCAAGGTGAGAGCGCGCAGAGGCAGGCGGGAGATCATCGTGCCGTTCGCTCCACGATCGATGCGTTCATCGAGTTTAGTGTCAACGTCACGTTCGAATGTTCGAAGCAAGATCGGCCAAAACAAGGCTCAAATCGTGGCCCTGGATGCTATTCCGTTGAACATGCTCAATTCATCGTTAGTGAGCGGTGAACAGCCAAGCCGCCGGTCGGATTCGACCGGCGGTTTGATTGATCAGGGTTCCCCGTAGCCTATGCACCATCCTTGTGCCGCCAGGGGAACAGGTTGGCCGGAAAATCGGCGGCCGGCTTGCGTTCGCGGTGCGCGCGGGGCGGAAGCGGCTGCGGATTGAGTTCCGGCTCGATCGTCTCTCGGTAAAGATGCCAGGTGGCGTGCCCGAGCAGGGGGATGACGACGGCCAGGCCGAGGAAGCACGGCAACGTTCCCACGACCAGCAGCGCCGCGACGATGAATCCCCATGCCGCCATCGGCGCGGGATTGCGTGCCACCACGCGCAGCGAAGTCACCATCGCATCGCCGGCGCCGGCGTGACGGTCCAGCATTAGCGGGAAGGAGACCACGCTGATGCAAAGTGCGACGAGCGCGAACAGGAAGCCGACGCCGCAGCCGACCACGATCAGCCACCAGCCTTGTGACGTGGTCAGCACGCGCGTGACGAAATCGGAAATGCCGGTCGCTCCCGCATAGCCGAACGCGGCGATGTAGATCGCCTGCGCGGTGGCCACCCAGGTCACGAACAGGGCCAGCAGCAGGACGCCGAGCCCGAGCATTGCGCCGAACGACGGCGAGCGCACGACCTCGAACGCATCCCAGGCAGTTGCTTGCTCACCGCGTTCGCGGCGGCGACTCATCTCATAAAGGCCGACTGCCGCAAACGGACCGATCAGGGCAAAGCCGGCGGCGAGCGGAAACAGCAATGGCAGCACGGAATAGCCGAGCACGGCACGCGCCAGCATCAATCCGAGCACGGGATAGATAACGCACAGAATGATCGCGTGAGTTGGTACCGCCTTGAAATCTTCCCAGCCGCGCTGCAAGGCGCGATGGAGATCTGACAAGCCGATGGTTCGGATGACTGGCGCGGCAGCGTTATCGGTTACGCCCTGCGCCATAGATGTGACATTGCCGTGAAGGGTGGCCATGGTCGCTGTCTCCCTGCCGGCAGCATTGGTGCGCCTATCGAAAGACGCCAATGCGCCGCTTCATAAAATGATCACGATCAGGCCAGACGCGAGGACAGAGGGATGGAACTGGCCAAGTCGCGAACCGAGTCATCAGCGTACTCTCAAACAGCGACAAAGGCACTCACGCTTAGGTGAATGTTTCATTGGCAAGCTACTTCGGTCTGGCTAGACTTGCCGGCGATCCCGGCGTGGTGCTGTCGGTCGAAAACTCGGCAGCTACTCAGCCCATCCTCAAGTCATTGGGAGTCAACGATGAGCATTTTCGGAAAAATCATGGGCGCGATCTTCGGCAGCAAGGCAGACGCCGCACCGGCGGGCGGTGGCGGCGCGGCCGCGGGAGCCGGATCGTCCGGCGGGGCCGCCGCTGCACCGGCTGCCGCGACGGTCGATGTCGCGCCCATCCTGGACAAGGCGGTCGCTGCCAAGGGCGAGAAGCTGGCGTGGCGCACCTCGATCGTCGACCTGATGAAGGCGCTCGACATCGATTCCAGCTTTGCCGCGCGCAAGGATCTCGCGAAAGAGCTCGGCTACACCGGCGACACCAACGATTCCGCCAGCATGAATATCTGGCTGCACAAGCAGGTCATGGCCAAGCTGGCTGCCAATGGCGGCAAGCTGCCGCCTGATATCAAGCACTGAGCTTCGTTAAGATCCATCCGAAAGGCCCGCGGTGACGCGGGCCTTTTTGTTTGGCGATGGCGCGCCGATCGGCGACCAAGGGCGCGATCTCGCTGGCGGTGAACGGCACGGTCAAGCAGAACTCCAACCTGCAGAACATGATCTGGAACGTGGCCGAGCAGATCTCCAAACTTTCGGAAGCCCTTCGAACTCAAGGCCGGCGACATCATTTATTCCGGCACGCCGGAAAATGTCGGCCCGATGGTGAAGGGTGATGTGATCCTGTGCAAGCTCGAGGGCCTACCGGATATGTCGATCCGGATTACGTAGACGCATGGGACGTAGCCCGGATGGAGCGAAGCGAAATCCGGGGGACCCAGATCGCAGCGGATGGACCTATCCCGGATTGCGCTTCGCTCCATCCGGGCTACGACAACACCACTACGTCAGATCGGCGAACTCCGGATTTCTGCGTAAGTAATCCACGACGAAACCGCAGCCGGCGATGACCTTGCGGCCGTCGGCGCGGATCAGTTCGAGCGCGCCCTTGATCAGTTCGGAAGCGATGCCGCGGCCGCGCAGTGCGCGGGGCGTCTCGGTGTGGGTGATGATGATAGCCGCGGGTGTGGCGCGATAGTTCGCAAATGCCACCGCGCCGTCGACGTCGAGTTCGAAGCGGTTTTGAGCCTTGTTGTCGCGGATGGCGGTCATGCAGTGATTCCCAGCGTGATTCACCCTTTGATGTAGGGGCATGAACCCGCCGATGCAAACCGGCGACGAAGGGGGAGCTGGCTTGCTGGGGATTACCTGATATGCGTATCTTGACCTGCCTGACCGCTTCGCTGCTGGGCGCAGCCGTGACACTGGCGCAAGCACCCGCCGCATCCGCCGAAGATGACAAGACCTGGCGGGCCTGCGTCAGCACCACCACGACGCCGGACGACAAGGTGGCCGCCTGCGGCGCTGTCATCGAGGCCAAGCGCGAGACGGGCAAGAGGTTGGCTGCCGCCTATTGCTTCCGGGGGCATGGGTTAACCGAGAAGCGGCAGCTCGACGCCGCGCTGGCCGACCTCAATGAATCGATCCGGCTCGATCCGACGTCGGCCTGTGCACTCACCAACCGAGGCCGCGTCTACGCCTTCAAGCGCGATCTCGACCGTGCAGTGGCCGACTACGACGACGCGCTCCGCATCGATCCCGCATTCGCGCTGGCCTACAACAACCGCGGCGACGCCTGGTTCAACAAGGGCGACCTCGATCGCGCAATCGCCGATTTCAGCGCCGCCATCAAGCACAATCCGGCGCTTGCCATCGCCTACAGCAATCGCGGCTATGCCTATCACCGCAAGCGCGACATGGCTCGTGCGGCTGCGGATTACACCACGGAGATCAAGCTTCGACCCAGCATGCTGGCCTATATCAACCGCGGCAATGTCCATCGCGACAACGAGCAGCTCGACCGTGCCGCGGCCGACTATGGCGAGGCTATCAAGATGGCGCCGACGGACGCGCGCGGCTGGCGCAATCGCGGCATGATCAGGCTGTTCCAGGGCGACACCAAGGGCGGCCTGGCCGATTATGACAAGGCGCTGCAATACGATCCAGCCGATGCCTACTCCTGGAACAATCGCGGCCAGGCCAAGATGTGGCTCGGCGACAAGGCCGGCGCGATTGCGGATTTTCGCAAGGCACTCGAGATCAGCCCAAATCTGCGTATCGCCAGCGAGAGTCTGCAACGGTTGGGTGCGGCGCAATAGCGGTCGGATGCGGTTCCCGTCCGCCAAGATCTCTGCGGGCGGACCTTGCAGCGGTGGGCAGCGTTCCTACGTCTTTAGGATGACATACGCCGCCGAAGCGGCCGGATCTGGTTCGGGATCGAAAATGCTGTGATCGCGGCCGCCGACGTATGCCTCTTTTTTCAAGGGGAGGTCTACAATGTCGGGCATTCATTTCTTCAGTAAACATCGCACATGGGAAGACTGGTTAGGCATGCTCCTTGGCGTGCTGATCGTAGTTTCGCCGTGGTTTCCGTTCTCCAATCATGAAGTGATGGACGCCGAACGCAGCACCATGATCCTCAATACATTTGTGGTCGGCATGCTGATCTTCGGACTGGCCCAGCTCGAATATGTCGCATTGCAGCGCTGGGAGGAGGTGGGCGAGATCGTGCTTGGCCTCTGGCTGATCGCCTCGCCCTTCATCTTTGGCTATTCCGGCGATGAGACGCTCCGGATCTGGCACGCCATGCTCGGCGGAATCGTCGTTCTGTTGGGCGCGCTCCAGCTCTGGCAAGACTGGCGCCTGAGTGACCAGGAACTGGCCAACCATCCGCAATAATGCGTGGGGGCCTGCCGGTTCGTTGACTGGCAGGCCTTGGCTTCCTTAGCCGCTAGTACTTGAATGAGTCCACGAGCAGGGCGCGAACCGACCATGGGTTGCCACCGACGGCGCCCTTGATGTCGTCAATCTTCCACTGACCGGCCTCGCGGACGAAGTCGTAGCGGATGGTTTTGTCGGCCTGGTTGGCGCGTGCATCCTGCTGATGGGCTTCGATCGTGACAGCAATAGTCGCCTTGTCGCCATCCTGCTTCTCGGCAGCCACTTTGAACGATTTCACGTCCGGATCCTGCGAATTGGTGACGGGGTCGAACCCCACGGGTCCGCCATCGCCGTTTTTGGTGCGGGCATCCGCTTTGGCCCACAGCGCGATCAGCGATTTCGACAGGTATTTGGCTTTCGCGGCCTTATTCTCGATCACGAACGTGCCGCCGCCATCTCCCTTGCCCTTGGCCACGCGGGTATAGACCGCGGTGAGAATGCCGGCGGGATCGTCGGCGCGCGCGTCGTGCGGCAGGGCAGCGGCCAGCACGAGGGCTACGCCTGATACGATCAGGTTTCGGCGTGTAATCATTTGGTTCCTCAAATCGTTGGGGCGGGTTATGGACGGGAGAGCCTGGCTGGACCATGGTGAGCATGACGCTGGCGACAAACCATTGGTCGCCCGGCCGTCTGTTATCGTTCGAATGAGGTGTTCGATGTCCGTGTTGCGATGCGTAACGGTTGATTGGCGTCCCCTGCGGGGCCCCCGGGTGGTCCTGCGATGACCGGCACTGGGACCACCGCCAACCCGCGCGGCGGGCTGGCGCGGATGTCGCGCCGGGTGATGAATCTCGCGCATCTGCTGACCCAGAATGCCCGTCGTCACGGCGACCGCACGGGTTTCGTCTGGGGCGAGAAATCCTGGACCTGGCGCGAGATCGATTCCGCCGTATCGGCGCTGGCGGCAGGCCTCGCCGCGCGTGGGGTCGTCAAGGGCGACCGCATCCTGGTCCATTCCAAGAATTGCGACGAGATGTTCTGGTCGATGTTCGCGGCCTTTCGCCTCGGCGCGGTCTGGGTGCCCACGAATTTTCGCCTGATGCCGGACGAGGTCGCCTATCTCGCCAGCGCCTCCGGCGCCAAGGCGTTTTTGTGCCATGGCGATTTTCCCGAGCATGCCACGGCGGCTGCCAATCCCGCGCTCGAATTCATCTGGCGGATCGGCGAGGGCACCCTCGGCGAACGCGCGGTGAGCGACGTGATCGCGGCGCAGGCCGGCGCGAAGATCGAGAACGCGGCGGTCGATTACGACGATCCCTGCTGGTTCTTCTTCACCTCGGGCACCACGGGACGCTCCAAGGCGGCCGTGCTCACCCACGGCCAGATGGCCTTTGTGGTGACAAATCATCTCGCCGACCTGATGCCGGGCACGACGGAGACGGATGCCTCGCTGGTGGTCGCGCCGCTGTCGCATGGCGCCGGCGTGCACCAGCTCGTGCAGGCCGCGCGCGGGGTGCCGACCATTTTGCTGCCTTCGGAAAAATTCGACATCGCCGAGGCGTTCCGGCTGATCGAGGTGCATCGTGTCAGCAACATCTTCACCGTGCCGACCATTCTGAAGATGATGGTCGAGCATCCCGCGGTCGACAAGTTCGATCACTCCTCGCTGCGCTTCGTCATCTACGCCGGGGCACCGATGTATCGCGAGGACCAGAAGGCCGCGCTGAACAAGCTCGGCAAGGTCCTGGTGCAATATTTCGGGCTCGGCGAGGTCACCGGCAACATCACCGTGATGCCGGCCAACCTGCATGACGTCGAGGACAGCCCGCAGGCCCGCATCGGCACCTGCGGCTTCGAGCGCACCGGCATGCAGGTCTCGATCCAGGGCGATGACGGGAGTGAACTTAAAGCCTTTGAGACCGGCGAGATCTGCGTGATCGGCCCCGCGGTGTTCGCCGGCTATTACGATAACCCCGAAGCCAATGCGAAGGCGTTCCGCGACGGCTGGTTTCGCACCGGCGATCTCGGCCACATGGACGAGGAGGGTTTTGTCTACATCACCGGCCGCGCCTCGGACATGTACATCTCCGGCGGCTCCAACATCTATCCGCGCGAGGTCGAGGAGAAGATTCTCACCCATCCCGCGATCGGAGAAGTGGCCGTGCTCGGCGTGCCCGACCCGTTCTGGGGCGAAGTCGGCGTCGCCGTCTGCGTCGCGCGTGAGGGTGCTGCTGCCGTGAGCGAAGCGGAGCTTGCCGCATTCCTCGCGCCGAAAGTGCCGCGCTACAAGATGCCGAAGCGTTTCTTCTTCTGGGAGGCGCTGCCGAAATCCGGCTACGGCAAGATTCCGAAGCGGCTGGTCCGCGATGAACTGGAAGCGCGAGGATTGCTTGAGACCATAGCGTTTTCGAGCGAAGTGGCTTCCGGTTCGCGTGAAGAAAACGCGCCCAATGACAATGTTTCCAAGACGGGCAGCTGAGGCGATGCGCAGCATCGAGCAGCCCGGGCCGCCCGCACCCGAACGCATCCAGTGGGTCGAGGCGCGGGGGCGGGCGTTCTCGTTTGCGCTTGAGGCCGGCCTGCCGCTGCTGGAGGCTGCACGCCGCGGTTTTGCGGAGGCCGGATTTTCCGGCGGCGTGCTGAGCATGCGGGGAGGGACGCTCGGGCCCTTTGCCTATGTCATGCCGGCGCTGTCGAAGACCGGTGCCAACGCGGCGTTCTACAGCGATACGTATCGGCCCTCCGGCATCACGCGGCTGAAGTGTGGGGCGATGACGCTCGGCGAGCGCGACGGTGCGCCGTTCTTCCATTGCCATGGACTGTGGACCGAGACCGACGGCCATCTGCACGGCGGCCACATTCTCCCGGAGGAGAGCATCATCGCCGAATCATTCACCGTCGAAGCGTTCGGCATCGACGGCGCCATGTTCATGGCCGAGCCTGATCCTGAGACCAATTTCAAATTGTTTGGGCCGGTCGCGCGTGCGAGCACGGATGTGAAGGCCGAGAGCCGCGCGTTCGCGCTGCGGCTGCGGCCGAATCAGGATTTCGCCGCGGCGTTGGAGACCTTCTGCCGGCAGCACGGAATTTTGCGCGCGCGGATTCACGGCGGCGTCGGCTCAACGATCGGCGCGCATTTCGCCGACGGCCGAACCGTGGTGCCGTTTGCGACGGAGCTTGCCATCAAGGCCGGCGCGATCGCGCCCGGCGCCGACGGTACACTTCACGCGGAGATCGATATCGCACTCGTCGATTATCTCGGCGGCGTCGCCGAGGGCCGGCTGATGCGCGGCGACAATCCGGTGCTGATGACGATGGAGCTGGTGCTGGAAGTGGTTTGAGTTCTTCGTAATGCCGTAGCAACCATTAAACAAGGGTGGGCAAAGGCGCATTGCGCCGTGCCCACCATCCAGTGTCATTGTAGTCAGTAGGTAGTCAGTAGATGGTGGGCACGCTTGCGCTTTGCCCACCCTTGTATTAGCGCGAAGGATTAAAGTGGTCTCGTTCCGTGAGGAATGGCCCAGCCGGGGTGGCCACCCTGGCTGGGCCGCCGATTGATCGGATCGATGCCCACCGAAGCCTAGAGGGCTGTCTTACGTAGCAAGATCGCAATCGGCACTTCATCGGGACCCGGATGGTTGAAGGAACTTCAGGTTCGCATCACAAGGGAGGGTCGACGAAGATGGCCAAGCGTACCACAATCTGCGCCGGGATCGATACCGGCAAACGGAAGCTAGACGTGGCGATCGATGGCAACTCCTTGCAGCTGCAAGTCGAGAACACGGCTGAAGGCCACAAGGCGCTGTTGGAGTGGTTGCGGCGCCACAAGGTCAAGCGCATTGGGATCGAGGCGAGTGGCGGCTATGAACTCCCAGTCGTCAGCGAGCTGCGGCGCAAGCGGTTCGTTGTGGTGGTGTTTCAGCCGGCACAAGTGCGGGCCTATGCCAAGTTCCACTTGCAGCGCGCCAAGAACGACAAGATCGATGCCGCGCTGATTGCCGCCTGCACTGCTGCGGTCAAGAAGATCCACGCCGCCCCCGATCCCCGGCTGCAGCCGTTTGCCGAACATCTGACGCTGATCGAACAGATCGGAGAGGACATTACGCTGTACAAAAACCGGCTCGAGGCCTGCCGCGATCCGCGCATCCAGAAGGTCTGGAAGGACGAGATCGCCCGCCTGGCCAAGCGCGAGAGGGTCGAACTCAAGGCCTTGGTGGCCGCGATCCGCGAGCATCGCGACCTCGCCCAGCGGCTCGATCTGATCTACAGCGTGGGCGGCGCCGGGATGCCGACCGCAGTCGCGGTCCTGATACGCATGCCCGAGATCGGCCAGCTCAGCCGCGAGCAAGCCGCCGCTCTCGCCGGCCTTGCGCCCTATGACGATGACAGCGGCGAGCACAGCGGCGCCCGTCACGTCGACGGCGGACGCAAGAGGCTGCGTCGGGCGCTCTATACGGCGGCGCTGCCGGCATCCTTTCGCTGGAATCCGCAGCTTATCGCCCTTTACAGCCGGCTGAGGGCCGCTGGAAAAGAGCACAAGCAAGCGCTCATCGCCTGCGCCAGGAAGCTGCTCATCTTCATCAACACTGTCGTGGCACGTGGCACGCCTTGGCAAGACCAGCCCCCCTTGGCTGCAACGATGGGCGCCTCGCCAGCAAGCTAATCCAAGTTTCTTGGTTCGACCGCAGCACCGTTTCTTCGTCCCGACCTGCCATCCCAACGACGTCGCGCGCAGCCGTCGTCAAGGATGGCCGTCGCTCCAATCTCTCGCCACCCACAGCCGCCGCCAGGCCACGCCTTGACGGTGGCGAGCACGGCGTCATGCTCAGCGGAAACGGACAATCAATCGCGCACAATCAATCCGTTTAATGGTTGCTACATGACCGGTTACCGGAAGTGATAGTTCACGCCGACCTTGAAGGTGTGGAGGTCGATGGTGCCGGACTCCAGTGGGAGGCCGCCGAGATTGTAGGTCTCGCCGCCGAGGCTGGTGAACATGTATTCACCCTTGGCCGACCAGTTCGGGGCGAACATGTATTCGAGGCCGCCACCGATGGTGTATCCCGTGTGAGTGTGGCTATCCGAAGCCGACAGGGCGAATGCCGGCACTGAAAGATTGGCCTTGCTGTTGGCCCAGGCGAAGCCGCCCTTGGCGTAGATGAGCGCCGCATCCACCGCGAAACCGGCGCGGCCCGTCACGCTGCCGAATGAGTTGATCTTGGTATCCAGCGTGGCCACGAGGCCGGCGCCGTCATCCTCGGTGACGCTGTCCTTGATGCTGGCGCCGGCGGCATCGACTTCGATACCGAACACGAACTGGCTGCCGGGAAATTGCCAGTTGTAGCCGACCGTGCCGCCGCCGAAGCCGCCGCTGCCCGCCTCGGTCTCCGAACCGTAGCCGCCCATCGCGCCGATATAGAAGCCGGACCAGTTATACGCCGCAACCACCGCCGCCGGGGGGGCCGCTTTGGCGTAGGGCCGCGCCCGCAGGTCGGCGGCCGATGCCGCGGTCGCGACCGACAAAAGGGCCGCACCAGCTAGAAGTAGTCGTTTCATTGTTTGTCCCCTGTAGTTGAACACTCGTGTAATCCCCTGCAGGCCCCATAAACGGACCGATTGCACCGGCATGGTGACGTAACGTTCTGGAAGCAGGCGCGAACGCGCCCTCAAGGAGTCGTCTGCAAGCGACGTTTGAGCGGATGTGAAAACGTCGTTCGCAGGATTAACCATACGACATGTATGCCGGCAAAAATTGGACCGAAGCGCGTCTGCTCATTGGCGCGGACAGGTTGCTATTTCGACAGCGATGCGGCGACGTGTAGCGCGGAATACGTTCTCGATATGCGCGAGAGATGACGCGAATGCGTTAGATCGAGATTGCGTTCGCGCATGCGAATGTTGGTGCGCACCAGCCTATCCACGTCATTGCGAGCGCAGCGAAGCAATCCATTGTCACCTCATGCGCGGAAAGATGGATTGCTTCGCTACGCTCGCAATGACGGGTGGAGATAGTTTTGCGATCATGCGACACATTTGCTGACGATCGTATCACCTGCGTTTGCGAACGTGGACGTTGATGTCGAGATCGATATCGCTGACGCAGGTCTGCGTCGTACGGTGCGAGCCGCCCTCGTGCCAGCGGCCTGCGCGCAGGCGGGCGTCGCTGACTTCGGCGAGTTTCAGGCAGCGCCATTGCGGCAGCGGGCCACTGCTCTCGCCGGCGAACTGCCAGGCCAGCACGACCTCTTCGCCGCGTTTGTTGGTGCCGATGATATGCGGGCAGAGTTCGCGGTTGCGGCCGCCGTAGCGGCAGACGATCTGATGCTCGCCGAGGATGGCATTGCGGAAGATTGTGTACGCGGCGCTTTGCATTGCTCGGTGTGCCATCTAGGATTGCGCGGCATGGACTGTATAACCATAACGAATGACTTTGTTTCCCGAGAACCGCAAACATGGCTTCCAGACGCAATCGCCCGATCAACTTGCCGGCGCCATATCTCAAGCGCATCTGGCTCGAACCCTCGCGCATCACGAACCGCGAGGCCTATCCGTTTTGCTTGCCGTTATTGCACGACGATTTCGAGCTGAGCTTCAACCGCGCGATCACCATCATCGTCGGTGAGAACGGTACGGGCAAATCCACCTTGCTAGAAGGCATCGCTGTGCTTGCCGGCTATGACGAAGCTGGCGGCGGCAAGGGCTACTTGACGGTCGACCACTCATGGGCGTTGGAGAAAATGGGTGGACAATTGTCGAAAGCGTTGCGGGCGAGTTGGCTGCCCAAAATTACCAATGGCTGGTTCTTCCGCGCCGAAAGCTTTTTCTCGGTCGCCCGATACTTAGACGAGATGGCCCAGAAATATCCGAGAGGAGGAGGCCCCCCACCTGACTTCCTCTCCCATTCCCACGGCGAAGGCTTTCTGCGCTTCTTCGAGGAGCGCTGCCAGAAGCAGGGCATCTTCATCTTCGACGAGCCGGAATCCGCGCTGTCACCCGCGCGCCAGATCGAGTTTCTGAAACTGATGCGGCGGATGGACGAGATCGGCCATTGCCAGATCATCATGGCCACGCACGCGCCGATGCTGATGGCGTACCCGAATGCGACACTGCTGCGGCTAACGAAATACGGGCTGGAGCCGGTGAGCGTGCGCGAGACCGATCACTACAAGGTCATGCGCGAGTTTTGTGATGACCCGGACGGATTCGTGCAGGCGGCGATCGAGGAGTGAGAAC
This sequence comes from Bradyrhizobium paxllaeri, assembly GCF_001693515.2. NCBI lineage: Bacteria > Pseudomonadati > Pseudomonadota > Alphaproteobacteria > Hyphomicrobiales > Nitrobacteraceae > Bradyrhizobium > Bradyrhizobium paxllaeri. The sequence continues at coordinate 4,496,968 of NZ_CP042968.1, read as the reverse complement.
ATTCTAATGGATATCGCGGAACTACAAAGAATATTGTCAGACCGTGGCGTGAGATCGCGCGCGTTTAGCATCGAGGGAATTGGGGCCGACGACGAGCAATATCGATTGGAAAGAGATGGGGTCGTTTGGCGTACCTATTATTGCGAGCGCGGAAATTTGAATGCTGTTCATGAATTTCCTGATGAAGACGAAGCGTGCCGTTATTTTCTCGAGATGCTTCTCAATGATCCGACCACGCAGCGGTGACGATCGAAGTCTGTAAGGATGGGTAGAGCGTAAGCGAAACCCATCATTCTGCATCGCACGGCTATCCTGATGGGTATCGCTGCGCTCCACCCATCCTGCACAACGGCAGACTTTGTCGCAGGGTGAGGCAACCACGACGGGCCCGGTTGTGCTATTATATCGGCCGAACAAGGGAAAACAGGGAGGACGCCATGCCTCATACCCTGGTGCCCAGCGATCGCGTCGAGCGTGTGAACGTGTACGGCCGCGACGGCACAAGACTTGGCTCGATTGAGCGGCTGATGCTCGACAAGGTGAGCGGAACGGTTGCCTACGCCGTGATCAAGACCGGCGGACTGCTCGGCAGCCACCATCATTGTCCGATCCGCTGGGACGCCCTCCGATTTGATCCCGCGCGTCAGGCCTACCAATCCGACGTGACGCTGGAGGATCTGCGCACGGGTCCATCCGAGCTCGATGAAGAAGCCTTCGATTGGGGTGATCGCTCAAGGCCTCATCCGCATTACTGGACGGTGTAGAACGGCATTTGCGGCTGCGGGCTTCTGAGTTCCCAAGCGGCGCGATGCGGCCCTCGTTCGCGCCGTAAAAGCGCGATCGGTATCGCTTCCGGCGGACAACGTCGCTCCACCCATCCTGCATTACCGCCTCCCGGCAGCGCCACGAACCAGCCTTCTTTGGCACGAAAATGCGGTACGCTATTCGCCAACGCGCGCCGACGCGGGGCCAACGAAACATTGGGGAAACGACATGAGAGTGACGATTGCGAGGGCGGGCGCCGTGGTGATGGCGCTGGCGGTAATGGGGACAGCCTGGGCGCACGGGCCGACCCGCCAGAAGGTGCGGGAGTCGATCGAGATCAACGCGCCGCCGGCCAAGGTGTGGGCGGTGATCGGCAATTTCCAGGACATGAGCTGGCTGCAGCCGGTCAGCAAAACCGAGGGTGCGAAAGGCAACGCGATCGAGGCCACGCGGCGATTGACGCTGGCGGGTGGCGCGACGGTCGATGAGGAACTCTACAAATACGACGCCGAGAAGATGACCTATTCCTATCGGATCACCGCCGTTGACGTGAAGGTGCTGCCGGTCACCAACTATTCGTCCACCCTGACGGTCACGCCCAGCGCCGACGGCAAGGGGAGCAGCCTGGAATGGGCCGGCGCATTCTATCGCGGTTTTCCGAACAACGACCCGCCGCCGGAACTGAGCGACGAGGCCGCGGTGAAAGCAGTGAGCGGGCTCTATCGCGCGGGCCTCGAGGCGCTGAAGAAGAAGGTCGAGAGCGGAAGCTGATCGTGCGGGCCGTGGTTCTGGCGGCGCTCGCCGCCGGCATCGGCTCCGCCTTGGCCGGGCAAGGTTGGGCCGAAGAGGCGTTCGTCACCAACCAGCTCAGCGAAAACCTGACGGTCGTGGATCTCACATCCTTGCAGCCGGTCGCGACCATCGCGATCGGCGGCAAGCCGGCGGGTGTCGCCATCACGCCGGACGGACGCTTCGCCTATGTGACGAGCCCGGACACCAAGGCGCTGACGGTGGTCGATGCCGCCGCACGCCGCGTCGTCGGCAAGATCGACGTCGGCGGCGGTCCGCTCGGTGTCGCCGTGACGCCGGATGGCGCCACCGTCTATGTCGCCGACTGGTACGCCGCTTCGGTGCGGGTGGTCGATCCCAGGGAGCAGCGTGTGATTGCAAACATCACGGTCGGCGCCTCGCCGTCGGGGCTTGCAGTGACGCCGGATGGTCGGCTGCTGCTCTCCGCGGACCGCGATGCCGACAGCGTGTCCGTGATCGATACCGCCTCGCGCGAGCGGCGCGCCACCATCAAGGTCGGAACGCGCCCGTTCGGCATAACGATCGATGCCGAGGGCCGGCACGCCTACACCGCCAATGTCGGATCGAACGACGTCTCGGTGATCGATATTGAGCAGGCCCGAGAGATCGGCCGCGTGAAGACGGGCTTGCGCCCCTATGCCGTCGCGCTGGCCCAGGGCCGTGGCTTCGTCACCGACCAGTATGACGGCACCGTCACCGTGTTCGATCTCGCAACGCTGTCGCTGGTCAAGCGCATCACCGTGGGCGATTATCCGGAAGGGATCGCGGCGACGGCGGATGGGCGGCGCGTTATCGTGGCAAATTGGGAGAGCAACTCGATCAGCGTGATCGATGCCGTCGAGCTGAAGGTCGTAGGTGAGATCAAGGTCGGCGACGGGCCAAGGGCATTCGGGGCGTTTCTCAGGCGGTAGAGCCCCGGTCGGCGCCCATTAATATTTCGGAACACGCATGAGCAGTCATCGATAATCCGAACGCGGGAGACGAACGAATGGACATTCGATCGACACTGACCGAGCTATGCACGGCCTTCAACGCACATGACCTTGATCGCATCATGACGTTCTTTGCTGACGATTGTGTCCTGGAAATGCCGAGGGGAAGCAAACCTTGGGGTTCTCGTTTCGAGGGAAAACAGAACGTACGAGAAGCATTGGCAATACGCTTTGAAGGCTTGCCTGATGTCCACTACGGCAACGATGAACATTTTGTGGATTCGGCTACCGATACTGGCATCTCTAAATGGACCCTCACAGGCACCACCCGCGAGGGAGCGAGAAAAGAGGTCCAAGGTTGTGACTTCTACACGTTTCGCAACGGCAAGGTAATCCGCAAGGACTCATATTGGAAGATCGTGGAGTAAGAGTCCGAGGTAGGGCTGGAGGGTGGTAGAGCGAAGCGACTGCCGCGTGCGGCGACAGCCCACCCGACCCATTCCGATTGTGTAATACACAAATTGGAGGTCAAAGTTCGTTGCAGCTTGCTGTACTATGGTCATAGTTAGCTAAGCAAAAGCTCACTCCGCCGCCTCACTCGCTCCCGCGCTCTTCCTCGGTTTCCCATCCGCCTTCTTCAGCACCGGGGCCAGGAATTTGCCCGTGTAGCTCCGCGGCGCCTTGACGATATCCTCCGGCGGGCCCCAGGCGACGATTTCGCCGCCGCCATCGCCGCCTTCGGGGCCGAGGTCGATGACCCAGTCGGCAGTTTTGATGACTTCGAGATTGTGCTCGATCACGACGACCGTGTTGCCCTGGGCGACCAGCTCGTGCAGCACTTCGAGGAGCTTTGCGACGTCGTGGAAGTGCAGGCCCGTCGTGGGCTCGTCGAGGATGTAGAGCGTGCGGCCGGTGGCGCGCTTTGAGAGTTCTTTGGCCAGTTTGACACGCTGGGCTTCGCCGCCGGACAGCGTCGTCGCCTGCTGGCCGACATGGATGTAATCCAGGCCGACGCGGTGCAGCGTCTTGAAGGTTTCGCGGACGCGGGGGACGGCCTTGAAGAATTCGGCGGCTTCTTCCACCGTCATGTCGAGCACGTCCGAGATCGACTTGCCCTTGAACAGGACTTCGAGCGTCTCGCGGTTGTAGCGCTTGCCCTTGCAGGTGTCGCAGGTGACGTAGACGTCGGGTAAAAAGTGCATCTCGATCTTGATGACGCCGTCGCCCTGGCAGGCCTCGCAGCGGCCGCCCTTGACGTTGAAGGAGAAGCGGCCGGGCTCGTAGCCGCGCGCCTTGGCTTCGGGCAGGCCGGCGAACCATTCGCGGATCGGCGTGAACGCGCCGGTATAGGTCGCCGGATTCGAACGTGGCGTACGGCCGATCGGTGACTGGTCGATGTCGATGATCTTGTCGATATGCTCCAGCCCCTCGATGCGGTCGTGCGGCGCCGCGCCTTCGCTGGCGTTGTTGAGCTTTCGCGCAATCGCCTTGTAGAGCGTGTCGATCAGCAGCGTCGACTTGCCGCCGCCGGAGACGCCGGTGACGCAGGTGAACAAGCCCAGCGGAATTTCCGCCGAGACGTTTTTCAGGTTGTTGCCGCGGGCGTTGACGACCTTGATGGTGCGGCGATGGTTCGGCGGCCGGCGCTCGGGGATCGCCACCGACAACTCGCCGGTGAGATATTTGCCCGTCAGCGATTTCGGATTCTTCATGACCTCGGCCGGCGTACCTTGCGCCACGATGTGGCCGCCATGCATGCCGGCGCCGGGGCCGATGTCGAGCACGTAATCCGCGAGGCGGATCGCGTCCTCGTCATGCTCGACCACGATCACGGTATTGCCGAGGTCGCGTAGCCGCTTCAGCGTTTCCAACAGCCGCGCATTGTCGCGCTGATGCAGGCCGATCGAGGGCTCGTCCAGCACGTAGAGCACGCCGGTCAACCCCGAGCCGATCTGCGAGGCGAGGCGGATGCGCTGGCTCTCGCCGCCGGATAGCGTGCCGGAGGAGCGGGAGAGGGTGAGGTAATTCAGGCCGACGTCGAGCAGGAAGGACAGCCGCTCGCGGATCTCCTTCAGCACGCGCACGGCGATCTCGTTCTGCTGGGCGTTGAGCGCCTTCGGCACGCTCTCGAACCATTCACCGGCGCGCTTCACCGACAATTCGGAAATCTCGCCGATGTGCTTGCCGCCGATCTTGACGCAGAGCGACTCCGGCTTGAGGCGATGGCCGTTGCAGCCCGCGCAGGGAATGTCGGAGAAATACTTTGCCAGCTCCTCGCGCGCCCACTCGCTCTCGGTCTCGCGATAGCGGCGCTCGAGATTGGTGATGACGCCCTCGAACGGCTTCTTGGTGTCGTAAGAGCGGACGCCGTCCTCATAGGAGAATTTGATCTCGTCGTCGCCGGAGCCGTGCAGCAGCGCTGCCTGCGTCTTCTTCGGCAGGTCCTTCCACTTGGTGTCGAGCGTGAACTTGTAGAATTTGCCGAGCGCCGTCAGCGTCTGGATGTAATAGGGCGAGGACGATTTCGCCCAGGGCGCGATCGCACCCTTGCGCAAGGTCAGCTCCTTGTCGGGAATGACGAGATCCTCATCGATATGCTGCTCGACGCCGAGGCCGCCACAGGCGGGGCAGGCGCCGTAGGGATTGTTGAACGAAAACAGCCGCGGCTCGATCTCTGGGATAGTGAAGCCGGAAACCGGGCAGGCGAATTTTTCCGAGAACAGAATGCGCTCGGGCCCGCTCTTGTCGTGAATCTTCGCCGTCTTCTTGTCGGACTTCTTCTCTTCCGCCGCGCCCGCCGGAGCATCGGCATATTCGATCACAGCCAGGCCCTCGGCGAGCTTCAGCGCCGTCTCAAAACTTTCGGCGAGGCGCTGGCCGAGATCCGGGCGGACCACGATGCGGTCGACCACGACGTCGATATCGTGCGGGAATTTCTTGTCGAGAACAGGCGCGTCGGAAAGCTCATAGAACGTGCCGTCGATCTTGACGCGCTGAAAACCCTTCTTGAGCCATTCGGCGATCTCTTTCTTGTATTCGCCCTTGCGGCCGCGCACGACCGGCGCCAGCAGATAGAGGCGGGTGCCTTCGGGCAGCGCCAGCACGCGGTCGACCATCTGCGAGACGGTCTGACTTTCGATCGGCAGGCCCGTGGCCGGCGAATAGGGCACGCCGACGCGCGCCCACAACAGGCGCATATAGTCGTAGATCTCGGTGACGGTGCCGACGGTCGAGCGCGGGTTCTTTGACGTCGTCTTCTGCTCGATCGAGATCGCCGGCGAGAGGCCGTCGATCTGGTCGACATCCGGCTTCTGCATCATCTCCAGAAACTGACGCGCATAGGCCGAGAGCGATTCGACGTAGCGCCGCTGGCCTTCGGCATAGATGGTGTCGAAGGCGAGCGAGGATTTGCCGGAGCCGGAGAGGCCGGTGAACACGACCAGTCTGTCGCGGGGAATCTCGAGATCGACGTTCTTGAGATTGTGCTCGCGCGCTCCACGAATGGTGATCGCACGCGACGCGGAGCCGGCGTTCTGTTGGCGCTTCGCCCTTAGCACTTCGTCCATATCGGCATTTCCAGGCGCGCAGGTCGCGCGCCACGTTGGGCGCGCATTGCCGGAGCGAACCGGGATCAGGCGCCGATGATTGAAAGTCGGAACATAGGAAGAACGATGGGGAATATCCAGTGCCGAGCGCGAATCATCAACGGATTGTTTTCGCCGAGATATTTTTGGCAGCAGCAGTCAGCAGTGCCGCGCAAAAAAAGGCCGGCGCAAGGCCGGCCTTTTCTCGATCTTGGGAACTCAGGTGATGCGGGGATCAGTACCGCGCGACCGTCGGACCGCCGAAGCGGTAGTTGATGCGGGCGGTGACGATGTCAGCGTCCTGCTTGATGTCGTCGTTGCGGGTGTTGATGCCCCCGACGACGGTACGGAAGTTGTAGTTATTGGTGCCCATGAACAGATGGTTATATTCGACGCCGAACGACCAGTTCGGAGCGAAGGCGTATTCCACGCCAGCGCCAACCGTGCCACCCCAGCGGGTCTGCTCGGAGCGATCGAACACCGTGCCGAAGAACACGCTTTCGTAGCGGTTGTCGGTCACCGCAGCACCGCCCTTGACGTAGAACAGGACGTTGTTGGCGGCGTAGCCGACCTGGCCGGTGAACAGGCCGAATGCGTCGATCTTGGTGCGGTTGCTGGCGAACGGCGCAATGGCGTTCGAGCCACTGAAGTCAGCCCAGTTGCCCTGCGCTTCGAGACCGAACACCCAGTTGCCGGCCTGCCAGCGATAGCCGACCTGACCACCGATCGTGCCGCCGTCAGCGTCGTGGCATCCTTCGGAAGTCGGCGCCACCGGAACGCCGCCAATTGCGGTGTTGGTCCAGCAGTTGTGGCTCGTGCCCCAGCCGCCGTTCGCGCCGATGTAGAATCCGCTCCAGTCATACACAGCCGCGACCATCGCGGGCGCCTTGGTGTAAGGCCGGGCAGCAAGGTCGGCGGCGATCGCGGGCGCCATCCCAAGCGCGATCAAACCGGTGGTGGTCAGCAGAATCTTTTTCACGTTCTTTTTCCTTTCGCGGCCCAACGCAACAATTTCCTCAGCCGTCAATTTGAGGTTGCTTCGTCATATAGCGCGATGTTCCCGCAAATTGCTGTCGCCGAAAAACCACATCCGCGGCAAATGTGGGCATTATGCAACCATAGCTGGTGCCGACCTTGTCGGGGTACAACCAAACAAAAAGGCCGGCGCGAGGCCGGCCTTTTCATCTTCGGTGAAGGCGTAGATCAGTACCTCGCAATCACCGGGCCACCCCACCGGTAGTTCACACGCACGGTGACGAGATCGACGTCCTGGCGGATGCGATCGCTGCCGAAGGCGAGTCCCCCCACAGTGATGAAGTCGTGGGTGCGGTCCTGCATGAACAGGTGGTTGTATTCAATGCCGGCCGACCAGTTGGGGGCAAAGCCGAATTCGAGGCCCGCGCCGACTACGCCACCCCAGCGGGTGTCGTCACCGGTGGTGGCAACCACGGCGCCCGTGGCAGTATCACGGATGCGGAAACGATCCCCCGTAACGGCCGCACCGCCCTTGACGTAGAACAGAACGTTATTGGCGGCCCAACCGACCTGGCCCGTGATCAGGCCGAACGCATCAATGCGCGACTCGTTGCGGAGCGTCGGATCGAACAGGCTCACATTGTTGCCCTGGAAGTCGGCCCAGTTGCCCTGGCCTTCAAGACCGAACACCCAAGTGCCGGCCTGCCAGCGATAGCCGAGCTGACCGCCGGCGGTGCCGCCGGTTGCATCGTGACAGCCTTCGGGGAAGGCCGGAACGATAGGACCGATGCCGTCGTTGGTGAGATCCCAGCACTTGCGGCTCGAACCCCAGCCGCCGTTGGCGCCGATGTAGAAACCGCTCCAGTCATACACCACGGCGACCGGCGCCGGCGGCGCCTTGGTATAGGGGCGCGCCGCAAGGTCGGCGGCGGCCGCAGGCGCAGCAAACGCGATGAGAGCAACCGTACCTAACAGAAACTTCTTCATCCTCTGATCTCCAGCTCTTGCCCGCTTCCCGTTGGTCCCGAAGCGTTGCCGTGATGACGCGAACGCCCGCGCCGATGGGTAATTCTATATCGCGACTCGCGCGAAAATGGCGTGTCCCGGGTGCAACAGGTGAGAGCCAAGTTATATGCACAACACCATGATTACGCTGGTATAATTGGAACCGAAAAGGGGGCTTTCGGGTTCCATTTCGGCTCTCCGTGGGTTCCCGGAATTCGCTTGGCGGTTGTAACGTCGCGGCCAGGCCCTAGTGGGTGTTGGCGGGAACAAAGCTGGAACGCGCGTCCGGGCGATGCTATATGTGGATAACCGCCGGCTTGGCGAGGGATCGCCAAGTCAGCGGGGCCTGCGAGCGTATAGGGTCCGGTTCGGATGTCCAAAGCGGACAGGCGACAGGTCAAGCGGCAGGTCAAGAATTGAAGAACGTCCGGCGACAGCCGCCGGGCCAGTGATTTTTGCCGGCGATATCGAGTGGAGAGCGGCGATGGCGGGAAGTGTGAACAAGGTGATTCTGGTCGGCAACCTCGGCAAGGATCCGGAGATCCGGCGTACACAGGACGGGCGGCCGATCGCCAATCTGAGCATCGCGACCTCGGAGACCTGGCGCGACAAGGGCACCGGCGAGCGCAAGGAAAAGACCGAGTGGCACCGCGTCGTGATCTTCTCCGAACCGCTTTGCAAGATTGTCGAGCAGTATCTGAAGAAGGGCGCCAAGGTTTACATCGAGGGCGCGCTGCAGACCCGCAAATGGACCGACCAGAGCGGCGTCGAGAAATACTCGACCGAAGTCGTGCTGCAGGGTTTCAACTCGACCCTGACCATGCTTGATGGCCGCGGCGGCGGCGGAGGCGGCAGCTTCGGCTCCGACGACGGAGGCGATTTCGGCTCCAGCGGTCCGGTCTCGTCGGCACCGCGGCGGGCGGTAGCGGCCGGCGGCCGCAACAGCGACATGGACGACGACATCCCGTTCTAGCGCAGGGTCTTCTAGTGAAGGCTCGTTCTGGAGCAGGGCGTTCCGGCGGCACATTGCCCTCGCAGGAAATTCGTTGGCGGGAACGGGCTTTGCGCCGGGCCTACTTCAATGCGCCGATGCAAGAACGAGCGGCATTCGGCTGACTGCGCTTGTGGGCGTATTTGCGATCTGAGCGTGCGGCCGGTTCGCCCCGGCCGTTATGGTTTTAATATTTACATGAGGTATTTCACCTAAGCTGCTCCCAGCCCCGAACGCCAATCGGATCTGGAGCGCCTACCGATGAGCCTCGCACCGCTGCTGGAGGCCCCCGGGACCATCCCGCTACACGCCTTCGCCGCGATGGCGGCGTTTGCACTTGGCATAGTTCAGTTCGCCGCACCAAAAGGGACGTTGCCGCACCGGACCATCGGCTGGATCTGGGTGGTGCTGATGTTTACGGTCGCAATCAGTTCGTTCTGGATCCACGAGATCCGTCTGCTCGGACCGTTCAGCCCAATTCATCTGCTCTCGATCTTTGCGCCGATCATGCTGGTGCTCGCGGTGCTGCATGCCCGCCGGCACAATGCCGGCGCGCACAAGAAGGCGATGATCTCGATCTTCTTCGGCGCGCTGATCGTCGCCGGCGTGTTCACCTTCCTGCCGGGCCGGATCATGCATGCGGTGGTTTTCGGCCCATAGAAAGAGGTAATAAAACACCGTTTTGACGGCTTCGTTCCGGCCCGGAAATGGCCGTTCCAGCAGCAGCCAAAAAACCTTCTTGCGATGCCGTAAGTCCATGAAAAAACGAGCGGAAAAACAGCTCCTCCTGAAAGCTACGGGGTGGTTATCGGACCCCCGATGCGCTATATGATTCCCGACTGAGAACTGACTGGATTCCCCTTTGTCCGACAACGAAGACGACAAGCCCGGCGAGCCGCCGGAGCACTCTGACATCCGTCCCGTTTCCATCCTCGACGAGATGAAACGTTCCTATCTCGATTACGCCATGAGCGTGATCGTGGCGCGTGCGCTCCCCGATGCGCGCGACGGATTGAAACCGGTGCATCGGCGCATTCTCTACGCGATGCATGAGAACGGTTTCGAGTGGAACAAGCCGTACCGCAAGTCGGCGCGCACGGTCGGCGACGTCATCGGTAAATACCATCCCCACGGCGACCAGTCGGTCTATGACGCGCTCGTGCGCATGGCGCAGGATTTTTCCATGCGCGTGCCGCTGATCGACGGCCAGGGCAATTTCGGCTCGGTGGACGGCGATATGGCGGCGGCCATGCGCTACACCGAATCCCGCCTCACCAAGATCGCGCAGACCCTGCTCGATGACATCGACAAGGATACCGTCGACTTCCAGCCGAACTACGACTCTTCCGAAAAAGAGCCGTCGGTCCTGCCGGCGAAATTCCCGAATCTTCTGGTCAACGGCGCCGGCGGCATCGCAGTCGGCATGGCGACCAACATCCCGCCGCACAATCTCGGCGAAGTCATCGACGCCTGCGTGGCGCTGATCGACAACCCGGCGCTCGGCATCGACGACCTCATCAACATCGTCCCCGGACCGGATTTCCCGACCGGAGGCATCATCCTGGGCCGCCAGGGCATCCGCTCGGCCTATCATCTCGGCCGCGGCTCGATCGTGATGCGCGGCAAGGTCACGATCGACACCATCCGCAAGGATCGCGAGGCGATCATCATCACCGAAATTCCCTACCAGGTGAACAAGGCCACCATGGTGGAGCGCATCGCCGAACTGGTGCGCGAAAAGAAGATCGACGGCATTTCCGACCTGCGCGACGAATCCGACCGCGACGGTTTCCGCGTCGTCGTCGAATTGAAGCGCGATGCGGTGCCCGACGTGGTGCTGAACCAGCTCTATCGCTTCACGCCGCTGCAGACCAATTTCGGCGCCAACATGGTGGCGCTCGATGGCGGCCGTCCGCAGTTGATGAATTTGAAGGACCTGCTGACGCTGTTCATCGCGTTCCGCGAGCAGGTGGTCACGCGTCGCACCAAATTCCTGCTCAACAAGGCCCGCGACCGCGCCCATATCCTGGTCGGCCTCGCCATTGCGGTCGCCAATATCGACGAGATCATTCGCGTCATCCGAACCTCGCCCGATCCGAACACGGCGCGCGATATCTTGATGTCGCGCGACTGGCCGGCAAAGGACGTGGAGGCGATGATCCGCCTGATCGACGACCCGCGTCACCGCATGGCGCCTGATGGCACCGCGCGGCTGTCGCTGGAGCAGGCCCGGGCCATTCTCGATTTGCGCCTGCAGCGCCTGACCGCGCTCGGCCGCGAGGAAATTTCCGAAGAGCTCGACAAGCTGGCGGTTGAAATCGCCGACTACCTCGAAATTTTGCGTTCGCGCGCACGCGTGCAGGCGATCATCAAGGACGAGCTTGCCGCGGTGAAGGACGAGTTCGCCACCCCGCGCAGAACTGTGATCGTCGAGCAAGAAGGCGAGGTCGAGGACGAGGACCTGATCCAGCGCGAGGACATGGTGGTGACGGTCTCGCACGCCGGCTACGTCAAGCGCGTGCCGCTCTCGACCTATCGGGCGCAGCGGCGCGGCGGCAAGGGCCGCGCGGGCATGCAGACCCGCGACGAGGATTTCGTCAGCCGCCTGTTTGTGGCCTCGACCCACACGCCGGTGCTGTTCTTCTCCTCGCGTGGCCAGGTCTACAAGGAAAAGGTCTGGCGGCTGCCGATGGCGGCGCCGAATGCGCGCGGCAAGGCGATGATCAACATCCTGCCGCTGGAGCAGGGCGAGCGCATCACCACCATCATGCCGCTGCCGGAGGATGAATCCTCCTGGGCCAATCTCGACGTGATGTTTGCCACGACAGGCGGCACCGTCCGCCGCAACAAGCTGTCCGACTTCGTCGATGTCCGCCGCTCCGGCATCATCGCCATGAAGCTCGGGGAGGGCGAGTCGATCGTCGACGTCCAGATCTGCACCGAGCATGACGACGTGCTGCTGACGGCGGCCGGCGGCCAGTGCATCCGCTTCCCCGTCACCGACGTGCGCGTCTTCACCGGCCGCACCTCGATGGGCGTGCGCGGTATCGCGCTGGCGGAAGGCGACAAGCTGATCTCGCTGGCGATCCTGCGCCATGTCGAGACCACCTCGGACGAACGTTCGGCCTACCTCAAGATGCGCCGCGCGGTCGCCGGCGAAACCGCGGCGGAAGAACCTGTTGATGCGGAAGGCGAGGAGGCCTCAGGCTCGCTCCAGCTCTCGCAGGAGCGCTACGCCGAAATGTCGGCGCAGGAGCAGGTCGTGCTGACGGTCTCCGTCAACGGCTACGGCAAGCGCACCTCGTCCTACGAGTACCGCACCACCGGCCGCGGCGGCAAAGGCATCGTGGCAATGAGCGTCAACAACCGCAACGGCAAGCTGGTGGCGTCATTCCCGGTCGAGGAATCCGATCAGATCATGCTGGTGACTGACAAGGGCCAGTTGATCCGCTGTCCGGTCGAGGGCATCCGCATCGCCGGCCGCTCGACCCAAGGCGTGATCGTGTTCGATACCGCCGAGGACGAGCACGTGGTCTCGGTCGAGCATATTTCCGAAGACGAGAACGGCGAGAACGGAAACGGCGGCTAGCGCATGCGTGTGGATCCTCTGGGTGAGTGGGGGTCGCAAACTCAACTTACCCCCTGACCACCTGCCACCCATAGGATCTACGACGTTAGGCGCCTTCAGCTCACCGCGTCAGGGCTCCGGGTGGGTAAACCAACCCTTAACCATAGATTGTTAGGATTTTGCTGTATCCGGGTGGTGACCGTCCGGCCAACGGGAGCAAAATCATGCCCGTCGAGATGCTGACGTATGCCGAACTGGGCGAAAGGCTTACCGTTTCGCCAGAAGCCGCGCGTGCCCTGGTAAAGCGGCACCGATGGCCGCGCTCCCGCTCCAACGACGGCAAGACGCTGGTCCAGGTCGATCTCAGCGAATTCAGCCATTCCCCAACACCTCGCCAGCCGCAAACGCCGCCCGGTCAACAGGTGGTCACCGCCCTGAAGCAGCGAATCGAGAGTTTGCAGACCGAGCTGGCGGAGATGAAGGTGATTGCCAGCGGCCATCGGGCCGACTTCGAGAGAGAATGCGAGCGCACCAACAAGCTGCTGGCTGAACTGCTCAAGGTCAGCACGGAAAGCGTGGGAGCCCGGGAAAGGGCGGCTCTGCTCGAAGGCAAGCTATCGATGCTGACGCAGCCTTGGCGACGCCGGCTGGTCGATGCGTTCACCTTGGCCCTGCCACAGGTCGTCTCCAACCCTCGCGAGAGCGCCAGCCCGATCGCCCAGTCGCAGAATTGAACTGACCTGCCGACGCGCCGGGCTTCGCCGTGGCCGACACAAACAGGCGATCGCGACTCGCGCCGCCATAGATCGCTTCGCTCATCCAGGCTACGCGCTGAAATAGTCTGCTTGTTGACGGGAAGTCACTCGCCTTCCTTCGAACCGCCGCTCGCGACCCCATTGCGTACCGAGTCGTTCCCGCATCAAATCGCGCAACGGTATGGCCTCCCGAAGGGTCCGGCTCGAGGCTAAGACGGAGACGAGACCCAGCGCCATCAGCAGCATGCCAATCCAGCTTGCCGTGGAGTCCCACCCGTCGTCGGCTGTCTCGGCGAGGGGAAGGGCGGCCGGCGACAGGGAGGCGGCAACCACTTCGCTGGCGGCTGGCGCGGCTGACAGAAGCGTCTCCACGTCGACCTGGCGCGATGTAGGTTGGCCAAACGTAGGCTGATCGGCCACGCCGTTGGCGACGGGTGCCGGCGGCACGAGGGCTGCGGCGCCCGCAGGGACGACGGAAGCGGCATCGGCCAGCTTCAGCTTGGGTGCGGGCGGCGTCGGCGGAGAGGTTTCTGCCGATGCGGAGCGCAGCAGCTCCGCACGCGCATCCACGACCGCCTTGCGCTTGCGCTGCGCGGCCTCGTTCTCTTCGGAGGAGATGACGCGAGGCTTCGCGGCGCGATGACGAGCCTGCTTTTTCACCGCGATCGCCTCATCGCTCTGGAACCAGCATTTGCGGCGACCGTCGAACCGGTAGACCCAGTGCTGGCCGGCCGTCGTCGACTTGCCGGGTCGCGACAAGCACTCTTCTTCCGCTTCCGCAGGAGCGGTGGCCTGCCGGGGAGCGAAATTGAAAAAGTCGGCAAAAGGATTCGAAGACGCAGGCGATGTCGAGAGACCTGCGAGAAGGACAGATGCAGCGAAGCAAAATCGCAAATGACCGGACATGGCAGCAACCCGGTGTTGCGCCCCCAGCGAAACGAGCTTTGGCCGCGACCTAGGTCAGAATACGGCTCAAATCTGGCGGCGCGGTGGATTCATTCTGGCTCCGAAAACACACTCCTGGCCGAGTGCCGGTCTTGCAGCGCATCCTGAGGGATGTGCGGTCTTTGGTCGCGATGCAAGGCGCGGTGGCAGGTCCTATGGTGGTTACGACATGACACACGTCCTCGACATCGATCCGCGCATCGCGCGGCGTTGCTTGCACGCCGGACGCCTCCAAGCAGGAGTCTAGCCGGACGGTAGTTTGCCGTCCGGATACCCCCTTCCTTCATCAAACAGATTTGGTGTGTGGCTCTCCCGCAAGGGAAGCCCAAACAAGGAGGCATGTCGTGAACAACCCCTCTATTCCGGACGTCACTCTTCCGGCGTCTGACCATCGCCGCCTGGAGCGGCTCGCGCAGGCAGGCGCAGATCAAGGCGACGTGGACGCACGTTTTCTGTTGAGTGAGATCAACCGTGCGGAAGTCGTCCCTGATCGCGCAGCCAGATTGGACAGCGTTGTCACCATGGGTTCGTGGGTGACGTTCTGGATTAACTGGGGCGTCCCCAGCAGGACGAGGCAACTGGTCTACCCCGAGGACTACGCGTCCGAGCGAACCCAAATCCCCGTGATGTCACCGTTGGGCGCAGCGTTGGTGGGGCTGAAGGTCGGAAGTGAAATCCCCTTCTTCACCGCTGGGCGCACCAACGTCGTCAGGATCGAACGCGTCAGTCGAGGTGAAGCGAATGATGTTGTCAGGGTTTTGTTCCGCAATCCGGTGGTCAAGGGCAAAAAGCTCTTTGATGACGATGATCCGGGACCATCAGCAGCTTAGGAAAGGAGAGAAGGTAATGAGCAAGACTAATCGCAAGAGCAAAGCTGAAATCGTGTTGCCGCCGATCACGGTGATGGAGAACGAGGCCAGGCGTCTAAACGCCCTGGCCGGTTCGAGCGCGATGCTCTTCCCGCGCGTGGCCCATTTCCTCGCGCAGGAGATGGAGCGTGCAAGCGTGGTGGCGGATAATTCCGATCTGCGTGGAGTGGTCCGCATGGGCTCGCAGGTCCGGTACTGCGATGACAAGACCGGTGAAGTCCGGGACGTGGTGTTGGTGTATCCGCACGAAGCGGACATAACGCTAAAGCGCGTCTCGGTTCTTACGCCGGTCGGAGCTGCGTTGATCGGCCTGTCGGTTGGCCAAGCCATCGAGTTTCAGACGCCAGGCCACAACAAGCGGTCCTTGACGGTGCTGGGCGTGTCCAACTGATGGCTTTGAGAGGTGTGTTGAGGCTAGTCGCGCCGCGCGGTTTTTCCCCGCGGCGCGACAGTTGCGTTGAGCGGATGCCGCTACGCCGCCTCGGTTGCGTGGAACTGCGCCTCCAGCGAAGCAATGGTAATCCGGATGTTGTCCTTCCGGGCCCTCAGACTCCGTGCCAACACCGGATAGGTTACGGCCGACAGATTATAAACACCCGCGCGGGCTTCCTCGTGTTCTATTTCGATGCTGAGTAGCTCGACCGAACGCGAGAGGCTTTCGATCAGTCTCGCCATTTGTGACCGGTTCGCCGCTGCGGTGCCCCGGAGTGTATGAAGTAGATGCGAAGTTGTCATAGGTAGCCTCTGCGCTGATCTGGTTTGGGACGCGCTCGCGGCGCATTCAGATGTACAGCAAAGGCAGTGCCAATCGGGGCACCGATAGACCCCGTAGGATTCCGGGCATCAGTCCCGTTCGGCAAGTGGCGTTAAGCCAGGGAACTCAAAGGTCGGCAGGCGAGCGCCTTCAAAACGTCCCATAGGCGTGCTGATCCCGCGGCAGGCTGGCACGGATTCACAAGATAGAAACCATAGAAAATTATCTGAAAACTCTTGCGAAACAACTTGGCCGGCTAAGCGTCGGTTTGCCAGAGGGCAAGCGTCATGACAGAGCGCCAGTTCAGAGAGCTTGAAACTGAGATCGAACGCTATCGGCTTCTGGAACGGGAAGTCACCGATCCACTTGCCGCGGGCCTGATACACGTCATCATCTCGGAACTTGAAGCTGACCTTCAGAAGGGTCGCGAGCTTAGTCAGCATCCATGTCAAGGCGACTAGAAGCGAACGTTGTCCGGCGCTTGTGACCCGGAGAGCAGCCGGCCCTTCGCGTCACTCTGCGGGTGGCGCCAGCGGCGCTTCACGCGGCACGATGATCCGGATTTTCGTTCCCGCGCCGGGCCTGGTTTCCAGATTGATCCGGCCACCCAAGCGATTGGTCACGATGTTGTGGACGATGTGCAATCCGAGGCCGGTGCTGCCTTGGTCGCGCCGGGTCGTGAAGAAGGGATCGAACACCTGGCGTCTGATTTCCGGGCTCATGCCGCAGCCGTCGTCCGAGAACAGCACTTCGACGTTATGCTTGCCCGAGGCCTGCGCCGCGATATGGACGGCGCCGCGTGCGCCATCCGGATAGGCGTGCACCGCGGAATTGATGACCAGGTTGGTGAGCACCTGGCCGTAGGGGCCGGGATAGCTGTTCATGGCAAGATCGGGCTCGCATGCGACGCTGACCACGAGATTTCTGCGCAGCCCGAACCGCAGTCCCTTGACGACCTGTTCGGTCACCTCCGCGAGATTGAAACCTCTGCGGTCCGAGACGTTGCGATCGGCCGCAACCTGCTTGAACGACTGGATCAGATCGATCGCATGATGGAGGTTGATCATGACTTGCGAGGCCGCCTCGCGGCTGGTCGCAATGAATTCGGTCAGGCTCGAGCGGCGCACGCCGCCGCTGGCGACGTCGGCTTCAAAGCGATCGGCCTTGTTGATCAATGTCGAAGCAACCGTCAGGCTGGTGCCGACGGGGGTGTTGAGCTCATGCGCCACGCCCGCCACCAGCCTTCCCAGCGCGGCGAGCTTCTCGGTCTGAACCAGGCTGTCCTGCGCGGCGCGGAGATCTTCCAGCGATTGCGACAATTGCGTCGTGCGTTCCTGGACCTCGGTGAACAGCCTTGTGTTCTCGATGGCGATGACCGCCTGACCGGCGAAGGTTTTCAGGAGCTCGACCTGCGCCTTGGCAAATAATTGCGGCTCGAGCCGCATCACCGCGATGGCGCCGATCGCGACGTCGTCGCGCAGCATCGGCACGACGAGGATGCTGCGATAGCCCGATGTTTTCTGCAGGTCGCTGTAGCCGCCGGAGACGAGCACGTCAGGCTCGTGCACGACGCGGCGCTCGCGGATGGCGACCGAGATCAGGTTCTTGCTGGTTAGCGGGGCAGGGTAGGCCTTGCGCACCGCGGCCACCGATTCCGGAGAGAACTGGTCGTGGGCGACCAGATGGACCTGCTCGCCATCCCGGCGATAGACGGCGCTCAGCACGCTCTGGCACAGCCGCGCGGCGTTCTTGACGATCCGGTCGAACACCTCCTGGATACCGGTCGGCGAGTCCGAGATGAGGCTCAAGACCTCGGCCATCGCGGCTTGCCGCTCCCGGGCTTCCTGCAGCTCGAGGGTGAGCTGTTCGATTTCTGTCCTGGCGGGATGTTTGGCTTTTGTTTTTGCGACTTTCGCGTTTGCAACCTTCGCTTTTGCGGGGCTGGGGACGCCCGCTGCCTTCGATGCACGGAGGTGCTTTACCGTGATCGCCGTGCGGCTTTTCGATCTGGTTGTTTCGCCGCCCGCTTTCATTGCCTGCCCCAAGTCTCCGGACAAGCTACCGCATCGCCTTGGGCCAGCAACGGGAAAATGGCGTCCCCCACGTCCGGGAAGCGTCAAGGAGTGACATGTGTGATATCAGGGCATCAACTGAAGATAGAGGTCATTTTGGGGCAGGCACGCCAGGCTTGGCGGATTATTGCGTAGCCCGGGTGAAGCGCAGCGTAACCCGGGATAAGCCTCTCGGTTTGGCGAGACCGTTCCCGGATTGCGCTTCGCTCCATCCGGGCTTCAGCTAATCCATCAATCGATGACCAAGCCGGCCTTGTGGATCAGCGGCACCCAGCGGTCGATTTCCGACTGGACGTAGGCGCGGAAGCCGGCTGGCGTGTTGGCCGCATCCTCTGGCACTTCGAGGCCCAGCGGGGCGAGGCGGGCGCGTAGCGTCGCGTCCTGGGTCGCCTTGCGGATCGAGGCGTTCAGCCGCTCCACGATCGGTTGCGGCGTGCCCTTGGGCGCGAGGAATCCGAGCCAGACCGGGAAGTCGAGGCCGTCGACGCCGAACTCGTTGGTGGAGGGAACATCCGGCAGGGTGGAAATCCGGGCCGAGCGGAACACCGCCAGCGGGCGCACGGTCTTGGCCTGAATCTGGGCCAGCGCGGTGAGCGACACTTCGACCATGTAGTCGATCTGGCCCGCGATCAGATCATTCATCGCGGGGCCGGTGCCGCGATAGGAAACCAGATTGACCTTGGTGCCGAGCCGCACGTTCAGCATGGCGGCGCCCATATGCGCCGACGAGCCGGGGCCAGCGGTGCCGACATTGAGCTTCGATTCATTGGCGCGGACATAATCGACGAATGCCTTGAAGTTGTCAGGCGGAAGGTCGCGCTTGACGATCAGCACCTGCGGAAGATCGCCGAGCAGTCCGAGATGTTCGTAATCGGTGATCGGGTTGTATTTCAGGTTTTTGTAAAGCCCGACGCTCGATACATGCGTGCCGGCCTGACCGATCTGGATCGTGTAGCCGTCAGGTGCCGCGCGGGCGGCCCGGGTCGAGCCGATCGTGCCACCGGCGCCGGCGACGTTTTCGATCACCAGCGTTTGCCCGAGGTCGCGCGAGATGAATTCGGCATAGATGCGTGCGATCGCATCGGTCGGTCCGCCGGCGGCGAAGGGAACGATGACGTTGATCGGTCGGTCCGGATAATTCGCCTGCGCGCGCAGGATCGAAGGCATGCAGAGGGCACCAGCCAGGCCGAACGTGACGGCGCGGCGATCGAGCGTGCGAGACGCCATGAATCAATCCTCCCAAATGTCTATTGTGTGTTGTGTCGATCGTTTGCCTTGACGCGCGAGCACGCGATCCACCATCGAACCCGCGGTGCCGAGATAGTTCGATGGCTCGCACAACGCGGCGAGCCGGTCGCGCGGAAGTGCGGATGCGATGGCCGGACGCCGCAGCAAGGCATCGAGCAGCGCGTCGCCACGTTCGAACGCATCGCGGCAGGCGGCATAGACTTCGTCATGGGCCGACTGGCGGCCGAGCGCGGGCGCAAGGCCCATCATGACGGCTTCGGCCACGATCAGGCCGCGCGTGGAATCGAGATTTCGCTTCATCGCCGCGGGCTCGACGATCAGTCCGGACAGCATGAATTGCGCCTGCGAAAGCGAGCCGGAGGTCAGCAGACAGACCTGAGGCAAGGCCAGCCATTCGCAATGCCAGGGCCCGGTGGCGCGCTCGAGATCCTGCACCATGGCGTCCAGCATCAGCGAAGCGGCATCGCGCGAGGCCTTCGCGTTCGCCAGCAAAATTTCCGAGGAGATCGGGTTGCGCTTCTGCGGCATGGTCGAGGAGGCGCCGCGATGCGAGGAGAACGGCTCGAACACCTCACCAATCTCGGTCGCCATCAGGATCATGACGTCGTAGCCGATCTTGCCGAGCGCGCCGCAGATCACGGCCAGCGTCTGGACCAGCTCGACCAGCCCGTCGCGCGCGACGTGCCAGGTGATGTCGGGTTCAGCGAGACCGAGCGCGCGGGCGTAGGCTGCGCGTACATCGAGGCCGCGATCGCCGAGCGAAGCCAGCGTGCCCGCCGCGCCACCGAGCTGCGCCTGCAGGGCACGCGGCCTGGCCTGTTCGAGCCGTTCGGCCGAGCGTTGCAGCGCCGACAGCCAGATCGCGGCCTTGTGCCCGAACGTGATCGGCAGCGCCTGCTGCAGATGGGTTCGCCCCGCCATCGGCGTATCGCGGTGGAGGCGGGCGAGACCGGCGAGCGTCGTCATGACCTCGGCGAGCTGGGTTTCGATCAGCGCGACCGCGTCGCGCAGTTGCAGCACGGTCGCCGTGTCCATGATGTCCTGGGTGGTCGCGCCCCAATGGAGATAGCGGCCGGATTCGCCCAGCCGCTCCGATAGCTGGCGGACCAGGCCGACGATGGGATAGCCGACATTCTCAGTGTCGCGCTTCAGCTGCTCGCTATCGAGCGCGATCGTCGGGGCCTGCCGCGCGATCGCCTCGGCCGCCTGGCGCGGGATCACACCGGTTTCGCCTTGCGCAATGGCGAGCGCCACTTCGGCCTGCACATAGGCGTTGAGCTGCGCCTCGTCGGAAAATACCGCCCGCATCGAAGGCGTCGAGAAAACGTCGCGATAAAGGGCGCTATCGAACATCGTGCTGGCCACGCGCGTTGTTTCCTTCCTGTTAATATGTACGGCCATATGATTGATACGTACAAATTTGTCAAGCGTCGGTGCAGGGCCGCCGAAGCCGTGCTATGGCAGCGGCCCGACCCGCGAGAACCGTTCGACATGCCGATCTACGAGGACATCGCCCGCGATTTGCTGGAAGCGATCCAACGCGGCCAGTACCCGGTCGGCGGCCTGATCCCGACCGAGCTCGAGCTTGCCGCGCGCTACGATGTCAGCCGGCAGACGGTGCGGGCGGCGATGCGCCGGCTCACCGAACTCGGGGCGGTGTCGCGCCGCAAGGGCTCCGGCACACGGGTAGAGACGCGCGAGCGTCCGCAAGAGAGCTTTCAGCAGACGCTGGGCTCACTGAGCGACCTCGTTGAGCTCGCCGCGGCGACGGATCGCGATATCAGGCATATCGAGACCGTCGTGATGGATCGCCAGGCCGCAAGGCGCTTTGGCTGTCAGCCGGGGTCGCGCTGGCTGCGGATTCCGTATGTTCGTGCGTCGACCAAGCCCAAGAGCTCGCCGCTCGCCTGGGTCAATGTTTATGTCGAGGAGAGCTATGCGGATGCCGTAAGCGACATCCGAAAAGATCGCCGCCTGGTCTGCGACATGATTGCGGACAGCTACGGCGTGATCGCTTCCGAAGTACATCAGACCGTGGCGGCGACCGTGATCCCGACCGAATACGCCAAGGCGCTGGGGGCGGAAGCCGGATCGCCCGCGCTCGAAGTCATCAGGCGATATCTGGATTCGCACGGCCGCCTGTTCGAGATCTCCGAAAGCATCCATCCCGCGGGGCGCTACGTCGTGACGTCGGTGCTGAAGCGCGTCGGCAATGCAGATGGCCGCGCGACGCGATCTTCCGGCAAGGCGAAATCACGCGGCTGAGCGCGAACGGTTCGCCCCGGCTTTGCTTCACGCCGCCAACGGTCCCCGAGACGTTCTTTCCGCGCGTCCCGTGCGAATGAAATTGCGAAGAACGTCGCAAAACTCGTTGGTGGCCGAGAACATGGGGTTGTGTCCCTTGCCGTCAAAGATATAGAGTTGCGCTCCGGGGATGCGGGACGCAATGAATTCGCTCGCACTGTGGGGAATCAATTGGTCTTCTCGCCCGTGGGCGACGAGCGTTGGCACGGCGATTGATTCAAGCAATGGCGCGATGTCCAAGTCCGGATCCCGATCGTAGAAGCTGAGGATCGTCTCCATTGGCAGCCTGCAGACGCGCTCGGCGGCCATCCGCCGCAACTCGTCGGTATCTGGCTCGCTGTAGACGTAGCGATTGTGCACACGAATTAATTCCTCAATGGCACCCCGACTATACGCGTCCTCGCGAAGCGCCATCTCAGCACGAAACGCCATGTAATCCGGGTTAAGTATCGGGCGCCCGTCCGCTCCGATCAACGGCGTGCCCACCATCATGATCTTTCCGACGAGTTCCGGGTGCTTGTGGGCAAGCTGGATAAGCAGGTTGGAGCCGCGCGAGATGCCAACGCCAACGATCGGGGCGGCGTCGGCCGCCTGGATGATCGCCCGCAGGTCCTCCATGTGTTGCAGAGTCAAATACGGGCGCACCAGAGGGTCGGATCGTCCGGCGCCCCGGCAGTCGACGGTGATGACACGGAATTCCTGGCAAAGCTGCTCAAGAATGGGTTCAAAGGTCGCCAGCCCGTAGACGATCGGATTGATGAATACGATCGCCGGCTTGCCACTGCCGTGCTCGTAGAAGACGAGCCGCGCGCCGTCCCGCTCGGTG
The DNA here is from genome assembly GCF_001693515.2 of Bradyrhizobium paxllaeri. Classification (NCBI taxonomy): domain Bacteria; kingdom Pseudomonadati; phylum Pseudomonadota; class Alphaproteobacteria; order Hyphomicrobiales; family Nitrobacteraceae; genus Bradyrhizobium; species Bradyrhizobium paxllaeri. The sequence continues at coordinate 4,474,565 of NZ_CP042968.1, read as the reverse complement.
TCTCGGGCGCGGTGAATGCAGTTGAGCGCGCGGTTACGGTCGGCATCGGTTTCGCCGAGCGCCAGGGCGCGCTCATAATAGTTGTTCGCTCGATCAAGGTCGTCATCGACGCCGGCCAAGTCGCCCAGCATCAGGAGGCACTCGTGCTCGGTGCGCCGATCGGTCGGCGCCGCATCGTCCCGACCACGGGTGGTGAGCCGCAGGCACGTTTCAAGCTGTGAGACCGCTTCTCTGGCGGCGTGCCGCGCCTTTGCCAGCCGACCGGCGGCCAGCAGATAAATTGCTCCCTGGTCGGGGAGGCCGCCTTCGATGAAATGATGGGCAACGATCTCGGGCTGCCCCGTTGCAATCTCCGGCCGCAACCGCTCGATCGCCTGCGCGATCCGCGCATGCAGCTGCTGACGCGACGATTTGAGCAGGGTGGCGTAGGCCGCATCGCGGACGAGCGCGTGCTTGAAACTGTAGGCATGGTGCGGCGGCGTTCCACGTCGCTGTATAAGTCCCGCCTGGCACAGTTGACCGAGTGCCGCCGCCAGCTGCGGCCCTGCATATCCGGCGATCGCGGCCACGACATCCTCCTCGAACTCACGGCCGATGCACGCAGCGATCTGCGCGACCTCGCGCGCCGGAGCCAACCGATCGAGACGCGCCATCAGCGAATCCTGCAACGTCGCGGGGATAGCGAGTGGCGGAAGCGGACCGGCAAGCTCGCGATCGCCATCGCCGTCTGTCGCCTTCCAGATCGCCGCTTCAAGGACCGCTTTCGTCAACTCCTCGACGAACAGCGGAACGCCCTCCGTGCGGGAGAGAATGGTCTCGATCACTATTGGCGGCAGCGCCCGCTCACCCGCGGCCATCTGGATGAGCGTTCGGGACGCCGGGCGCCCGAGCCGGTTGAGGCTCAGCGATGTGACGTGCGGGAAATTCGTCCAGGGCGTCGGCCCGTCGGGCCGCAACGTTACGACGAGAAGTATTGGCAGCCCGCGGATCCTGTCCACCACGCGTTCGAACAACTCCTCCGAGGTCGGATCGAGCCAATGCGCGTCTTCCAGGACCATCAACATTGGGCGCTGCCGCGACAGCCTCTCCATCTGGGCCAGGAGAATGCCGAACAGTCGCGCCTTCTTTTCCTGCGGCGTTCCTCTTGGCGCTGCGTAGCTCCCGTCGAGCGGCGGCCCGATCAGCTCGGCAAGCAATGGCACGGCGTCCTCGCCAAACCCGCCGGCCTGGCCGAGAAGGTGCTCCAGCTTCTCGAGCTTCAATGACGGCGTGTCTTCGCGAAGGTACCCCGCCGCACGCTGGAGCTGGGCGATCACCGGCCAGAGCGCGCTGTTCAGATGGTGGGGCGAACAGTAATATCCGATGCGGAGGCGAGGTTCGTTTCGCAGGCGCTCACGAAGCGCGAGCACAATTCGCGACTTGCCGATTCCGGCCTCGCCGGACAGCAGCACGACCTGACCCTCACCGCCTTTCGCCATCTCCCATCGGTCGAAGAGCAAAGCGAGTTCGTTTTCGCGACCGATCAGCGGGCCAACATCGGACCGCCGCAGGGCCTCGAACCGTCCTTCGGCCGTCGCTTCGCCGACAACGCGGAAAGCGCTTACCGGGGCCTCGATCCCCTTGAGCTGTTGCGGTCCCAGATCATTGATTGTGAACCAGCCGCCAAGAAGCCGCCGTGTGCTCTCGGAGATCACCACAGTGCCGGGTTCGGCAAGCTGCTCCAGCCGTGCGGCGAGGTTGGGCGTCGCGCCCACCACGCCCTCTTCCTGGGCCGCGCCTTCCCCGATCAGGTCGCCGACCACGACCAGCCCGGTCGCAATCCCCACACGCGCCGACAGAGCTACGCCGGCTCGTTTCTCCAACCCCTCTACGGCTTCCACAATGGCAAGCCCGCTGCGCACTGCACGTTCGGCCTCGTCCTCATGTGCCTGCGGCCAGCCGAAATAGATCAGCACGCCATCGCCCATGAGCTTGGCGATGTATCCCTCGAAGCGGCCCACCTCGGCCGCTACGGCCTGGTGATAGGCGGCAAGGACGTCCCTCAATTCCTCAGGATCGAGGCGCACCGAAAGCGCGGTCGAACCGACGAGGTCGACGAACATAACCGTCAGATGGCGACGCTCGGCGGGCCGCGTTTTGGCCGACGGTCGTGAAGTGCTGACCTCCGCCGGCGGCGCGCGATCGCTCTCCGGAGCCCTGGCGGATGTCGGGGATAGTGCGGCGATGGCCGAGAGTAGTTTCTTGCGGTGGCCAAGCGATGTGATGCCGAGTTCACGAAGATCGTCTGCCGTCAAGCTGGGCAGGGTCTCCGTGTCTACATCGTTCTCGCGAAACACGCTCTCGTACTGATGCAACCCGAGGCGGCGCAGCCAATCCGCTATGTCCACATCGACCTCCCGCGGAAGAGGGGCGGTCACTCGTCGCAGGGAAAGTCTACTGCAGCCTTCGACAGCGCACCATCCCGCTCTTGCCAAGCGCCAAAGCCGTGGTCGGGGCCGGCTCGGGTTACCGGCGTAATCCCAGGCGACCTTCAATGAGTGACTGCAAAGCAAATGGCGAGCAGGAGGGGGGCCGGCCCTGCTCGCCATCACTGGGGTTCCTTGGAGGTGGGGGGCGGAACCAAATCTTGCCGTTACGGGGTGCGGTCGGCGGTCACCAGACGGGCTTCACGAACACCTGCATTGGAGCCAGCGGTGCGGAGGCAGGAGGCCTCGAAATTCGGCCAGGCCTGCTGCGAGCAATCCTTGCCGACGGTGCGGACCGGCAGGCGGTCGCCCTTGGCCAGCGCCTGCGGCACGCTGGCTTCGACCTGCGGGGCAAAGCCGGGCAGGACGGTCAGCGCGGCAGCGACGAAGGCGGCAGCAGCGACTGCAGAAAAAGCCTTGATCATGACGGTCCCCTGTCGTGGGCCTTCGCGGCCCGTCGTCGTTTCGTTGGATGGACTTGTAGCCAGCGCAAGTTTCCGGCCGTCTTCACCAAGTCCGAAAATGGTTTCGTCCCGGCCGAGTTTTGTTTCATCGGCCAATGGCGGACGAAACAATTCCGGCTCGCCTGAGGAGACGTCCGGCGCCCGGGACTGGTTCATTGGCCGATTTGAAATAAAAAGCCTGCTCCGCCGGGAACCGGGTCCGGCTTGCCGGGCCGCCCGGGGCGAGGTAGGAGGGTCCCATGCCCCGTATCGCGCTTTACCCCGGCTCTTTCGATCCCGTCACCAACGGCCATCTGGACGTGGTCCAGAACGCCGTCGGCCTTTGCGACCGTCTGATCGTCGCCATCGGTGTCCATCCCGGTAAAAAGCCGCTGTTTTCGACCGAGGAGCGCCTGGAGATGGTCCGGGCGGTGTTCGCACCCGTAGCGGCCAAGGCCGGCTGCGAGTTCGACTGCACGACCTATGACAATCTGACGGTCACCGCGGCCCAGAAGGCCGGGGCCACCATCATGATCAGGGGGCTGCGCGACGGCACCGACCTCGATTACGAAATGCAGATCGCAGGGATGAACGAGACCATGGCGCCCGAGGTGCATACGGTGTTCCTGCCGGCCTCGGTCGCGGTCCGCCCGATCACCGCCACACTGGTGCGCCAAATCGCGGCGATGGGTGGCGACGTATCGGCGTTCGTGCCGCCATCGGTCGCAGCCAGCCTGAAGGCCAAATTCGCCGGCTAACGCGAGCCTTACACGCTTTCCTGTTCACATCACCGGAGCTTTCATGATCCGAATTCTCGCCGTTCTCGCCGCGCTGTTCCTGGTGGCCCCCGCGATCGCGCAGCCGCTGCCCGCCAATCTCGACAAGGCGAATGCGATCGTGATCGACACCACCAAGGGCCGCATCGTGATCAAGCTCAGGTCCGATCTCGCGCCCCAGCATGCCGAGCGCATCAAGCTGCTCGCGCGTGAGGGCTACTACAACAACGTGCCGTTCCATCGCGTGATCGAGGGGTTCATGGCGCAGACCGGCGATGGCAAGAATTTCAACGGCACCGGCGGCTCGAAATATCCGAACCTGCCGGCTGAATTCTCCAACGTGCCGTACAAGCGCGGCATCGTCGGCATGGCGCGCACCAGCGATCCCAACTCCGCCAATTCGCAGTTCTTCATCATGTTCGCCGACGGCTCGTCGCTGAACGGCAAGTACACCGTGATCGGCGAAGTCGTGGCCGGCATGGATGTGGTCGACAAGATCAAGCGCGGCGAACCCGTCGCCGATCCCGACAAGATGGTGAAGGTGCAAGTCGCATCCGACATCAAGTGAGGCCATGAGACGGCCGCGCCGCAAGCCAGCGCTGTGGTTTGCCGCCGGTCTGGTGTGGCTGGCGTCGGCGGCGAATGCCCCGGCCCAGCCGCAGCAGCTCGATACCCTAAAGGACGTCTTCGCCAAGCTGTATTCGTGCTGGCAGCCGCCGTCCTATTCGCGCGCCGAGCCGATGGACATTACCGTCGTCGTCAGTTTCAACCGCGCAGGCGCCATTCTCGGTCAACCCAGGATTACCTATGAATCCGGAAATCCCAGCGAGAATGACCGGATTGCGTACCGGATTGCCGTCATGGAAACCTTGCAACGCTGTACGCCGTTGTCATTTACCGAGGGACTGGGCGGTGCGGTTGCCGGCCGGCCTTTCGCGGTCACCTTCAGAACCCGCAAACGTCCACCCAAACCAGAAGAGAAAAGAGCATGGCTGATACAGAAAATACTTTGATCCTTGAAACGACCCAGGGTCCCGTCACCATCGAGATGCGTCCCGATCTTGCGCCTGGCCATGTCGCCCAGATCCAGAAGCTGGTCCGCGACGGATTCTACGACGGCATCGTGTTCCATCGCGTGATCGAGGGCTTCATGGCGCAGACCGGCTGCCCGCATGGCACCGGCACCGGCGGTTCCGGCAACAAGCTGAAGGCCGAGTTCAACAAGGAGCCGCATGTGCGCGGCACCGTCTCGATGGCCCGCGCCCAGAACCCGGATTCCGGCGACAGCCAGTTCTTCATCTGCTTCGACGATGCCTCGTTCCTCAACGGCCAGTACACGGTCTGGGGCAAGGTCACGTCGGGCATGGAGAACGTCGACAAGATCAAGCGCGGCGAGCCGGTGCAGAACCCGGACAAGATCGTCAAGGCGCGGATGGCGCTGGACGCTTGATTTGACGCCGTCATTCCGGGGCACGCGAAGCGTGAACTGAGATGTGCAATTGCACATCTGAGAATCTCGAGATTCCGGGTTCGCATCTTCGATGCGCCCCGGAATGACGCCCAAGTGAGGCGCCGCCGCGCCATGCGCACCGATCTCTTCGATTTCGAACTTCCCCCAACCAGCATCGCGCTGCGGCCCGCAAGCCCGCGTGATGCCGCGCGCATGCTGGTCGTGCAGTCCGACGGCGTCCTGCACGACCGCACCGTCGACGAACTGCCGCAGTGGCTGCAGCCGGGCGATCAGCTCGTCGTCAACGACACCAAGGTGATCTCGGCCCAGCTCAAGGGCCGCCGCATCGGCCGCGAGACCGAGCCGAAGATCGAGGCGACCCTGATCAAGCGGCTCGACGGCTCGCGCTGGCGCGCGCTGGTCAAGCCGGCGAAGAAGCTCGCGCCCGGCGATATCGTTCGCTTCGGCAATGAGGGCAAGGTCTGCCTGCTCGGCCATCTCGACGCCGAGGTCGAGGCCAAGGGCGACGAGGGCGAGATCACGCTGTCGTTTTCGTTCCATGGCCCTACGCTCGATCAGGCCATTGCCGATCTCGGCACGCCGCCGCTGCCGCCCTACATCGCCTCCAAGCGAACGCCCGACGATCGCGATGCCGCCGACTACCAGACCATGTTCGCGGCGAACGAGGGCGCGGTTGCGGCGCCCACGGCGGGACTGCATTTCACGCCCGAGCTTGAAGCGGCACTACGCGGCCGCGGCGTCGAACTGCACCGGCTGACCCTGCATGTCGGGGCAGGGACCTTCCTGCCGGTCAAGGTCGAGGAGACCTCCGAGCACAGGATGCACGCCGAGTGGGGTTCGATCTCGGCCGAGACCGCTGCGTCATTGAACACCGCGCGCGCCAAGGGCGGACGCATCATCGCCGTCGGCACCACGTCGCTGCGGCTGCTCGAGAGCGCCACGGGCGAAGACGGCACCGTTCAGCCGTTCGACGGCGAGACCTCGATCTTCATCACGCCGGGCTATCGCTTTCGCGCGGTCGATATCCTCATGACCAATTTCCATTTGCCGCGCTCGACACTGTTCATGCTGGTGTCGGCGTTCTCCGGTCTCGACACCATGAAGCAGGCTTACGCGCATGCGATCGCCGCTGGCTACCGGTTCTATTCCTATGGCGACGCCTGCCTGCTGTTTCGCGCATCGGACTGAGCCGGGCTCCCTTCACTTGAAAAAGAGGCCCGCCGACCGGGCGGGCGCAAGGTTCAGGGAGGAAGCGCTTTGACAAAGAAGCGCCAAGATTGTGTTTCTGCGATTCGGCGGATGTCGCCAAGGTCGTAGTACTACCGTGTCTACATATCGACGCCGCGGCCGTCCGGCGGCATCCGCTGCTTACACGCGAAAACGCATAGGTGCCGGCGAGTTTGCGCGCTGACGACGAGGTTCCAACGCTTCCTGGCGTCGGATAGGGTGCGCGCGATCATCTGGAGAACTTCATGGACATGTCGGGTATTTTTGCGCGGTTCGTCGCGCTGGTCGGCGCCGTCGCGCTGCAATGGCGCCGTCTGCAGGGATCCGCGCCAGCGCCGGCCTGGGGCAATACCCCAGCGATCCCAGAGGCAAAGCCGCAAGGCCCGATACCGACGCTGAAGATGCCGACGGCGCAGGGCTGGAGCAAGGGCCAGAAGCCGACCGCCGCGCCCGGGCTCAAGGTCAACGCGTTTGCGACCGATCTCGATCACCCGCGCTGGATCAACGTGCTGCCGAATGGCGACGTCCTCATCGCCGAGGCGACACAGATCGCAGGGCCGCCCAGGAGCGTGTTCCACTATGCGATGCAGGCGACGATGCGGCGCGCCGCGGCGCTCGGCGTCAGCGCCGACCGCATCACGCTGTTGCGCGACCGCGACGGTGACGGCGTTGCAGAGGGGCGCGGGATCTTTATGGAAGGGCTGAGCCAACCGTTCGGCATGGCGCTCGTCGGCGACACTTTTTACGTCGGCAACACCGACGGCGTGGTGGCCTTCCCCTATGTGGCTGGCGCCGACCGCATCACCGCCGAGGGCAAGAAGCTCGTGGCGTTCAAGCCCGGCGGGCACTGGACGCGGAGCCTGTTGCCGAGCGCGGACGGCAAGAAGCTCTATGCCGGCGTCGGCTCGCTCAGCAACATCGCTGAGAGCGGCATGGAGGTGGAGGAGGGCCGCGCGGCGGTCTATGAACTCGATCTGGCCAAAGGCACGAACCGCATCTTCGCGAGCGGCCTGCGCAACGCCGTGGGCCTTGCGTGGGAGCCCGGCACAAGCGTGCTTTGGACGGTCGTCAACGAGCGCGACGGCCTCGGCGACGAGACGCCGCCGGACTATCTGACTTCGCTCCGCGACGGCGGCTTCTACGGCTGGCCTTATTGCTATTGGGGCCAGACGGTGGACGAGCGCGTGCCGCAGGATCCGGCCATGGTCGCGAAAGCGATTCAACCGGACTATGCGCTCGGCGGCCACACCGCCTCGCTCGGCCTGTGCTGGATGCCGGCTGGCACGCTGCCCGGCTTTCCGGACGGCATGGTGATCGGCCAGCACGGCTCCTGGAATCGCAGCACGCTGAGCGGCTATGCCGTCGTTTTCGTGCCGTTCGAGAACGGCCGCCCCTCGGGCCCGGCGCGCGATATCCTGACGGGCTTCCTCGCGCCCGACGAGAAGGTCTCCTACGGCCGACCGGTCGGCGTGACGCTCGGTCCCGACGGTTCGCTGCTGGTGGCCGACGATGTCGGCAACGTCATCTGGCGCGTGACGGGCGCGTGAGGGCCGTAGGGTGGGCAAAAGGCGCAAAGCGCCGTGCCCACCATCGATCCGCACCGTCAACCTGAATGGTGGACACGCTTCGCTTTGCCCACCCTACAAGTCTGCCACCTTCACGCCATGACGCGTTGCGGCAGCAGCTCCGCGATCTGGATCGCGTTCAGCGCCGCGCCCTTCAGCAACTGATCGGCCGAGACGAACATCGAGATCGAGTGGCCTGAGGCGTCGCTGAGATCCTTGCGGATGCGGCCGACGAGAACGTCATCCTGACCTGACGCATCGATCGGCATCGGGAAATAGTTCTTCGCCCGATCGTCGACGATGCGAACGCCCGGCGCCTTCGACAGGATTGCGCGCACGTCGGCTTCCGTGATCGGGTTCTCGCATTCGAAGGTGATGGCCTCGCAATGCGCGCGCAGCACCGGCACGCGGACGCAGGTGACGCCGATGGCGATCTTGTCGTCCTCGAAGATCTTTCGCGTCTCCTTGATCACCTTGGTCTCTTCGTCGTTGTAGCCGGTCTCGGGATCGATCGCCGTGTTGTGGCTGAAGACGTTGAAGGCGTAGGGCAGAGGGATCACCTTGGGCGTGAACGGCCGGCCGTCGAGATAGGCGCGGGTCGATTCCACCAGTTCTTCCATGGCGGCGGCGCCGGCGCCGCTCGCCGCCTGGTAGGTCGAAACGATCATGCGCTTGATGCGGTTCTGCCGGTGGATCGGCCATAGCGGCACCAGTGCCGTGATCGCCGAGCAATTCGGATTGGCGATGATGCCCTTGTGATCCCTGATGCGGCCGGCGTTGATCTCGGGGATCACCAGCGGCACGTTCGGATCCATCCGGAAGGCGGAGGAATTGTCGACCACGACGGCACCGGCCTTCACCGCGGCGGGTGCGAACTTCCGCGAAATACCGCCGCCGGCCGAGAACAGCGCGATGTCGACGCCCTCAAAGGACTTCTCGGTGAGCTCCTCGATCACGATCCTCTCGCCGCGGAAATCGATGGTCTTGCCGGCCGAGCGGGCGCTGGCCAGCGCCTTCAGCTTGCGGACGGGAAAGCCGCGCCGGTCCATGGTGGCGATGAATTCTGCGCCGACAGCGCCGGTCACGCCGGCAATGGCTACAACGGGTTCGTGGCTCACGGGTCTATCCTCCTGGTTCGCGCATGTTGCGGGCAATAAAAAAGCCCCGGTCCTTTTCAGGCGGGGCTCGGTTTGGATGATGCGGTCGTTCGACTACGCGCGCACGGCTCCCCAGCCCCCGGAGGGTGCTTTGGTTTTCGCGGTCGCTTTGGTCGAGATCGTCATGGCGCGGACTTATGCGGCAGCTTTGGGCTGCCGTCAACGGCTTTTAGCCTGAGAGCCCTGTCACCGCCGTCTGGCGGCGCCGGGAGGCTCGAGGACCACCGCCTTCAGGTCGTTGCCGCTCATGACGACGATCGCGAAATTCAGCCGGCCGCGCTCGCGGACCAAGCCGCCGCTGATGGCTTTGCCCGCCGCCGCACGCTCCGCCACCCGAACGGCATCCGCCAGGCCGTGCCGGACCGTCTTGAGTGCAGCGAGGTTGCTGCGGTCGTTCGCATCGAACTCCTTCAGGGGCAGGGCGGCTTCGCCGCCGACGGGCTTGCCCGTTGCGGCGTCGATAGCGTGGTGCCAGATGCGATCGTTGTGAAGGGTCTTTACCCGGTACACCGGTGCATCCGGCGCACCGTCGAAGCTGACATCGGCGGTGGTCGCGCCGGCATGCAAGGCTTCGGCTATGGCCATCGCCTGGCTCAGCGAGACTGCCGATCCGCGGAAAAGCTCGAGCTCGCGGTTGATCGCCCGCTGGTCGGACGCGGCGCTATCGTCGGCCTCATTGCGGAGCGAGGTCGGCTCGTCGGTCGACGACGCCATGGCATGGATCGGGGCAGGGAGGATGATCGCCAACAGGGCGACGGCAAGCAATGGTCTCCAACATCGGGGCACGCGCATGTTTGCAAGTCTCCGTGCTTGAGCCTGTCTTTGCCGGCGGACGCCGTCGGATCGTCTCGAAGAAACGCGGCCGACCCCCTGGAGGCATATGGGTCGGCCGCGGAACGTCGCAAACGGGCGGGACCGCCGTTTGCGGCGATCGAAGCGCGCGAGCCCCGCCGGGACTGGTAAGCGGGAACCCGCATGCTTCACTTGTAACAAAACCATACCGTATCGTTTTGTTTGGTCAAGCGCGCATCCAGCCCGTACCGCATGTAAAACTCCGTTCTCACGGAATTGTCAGCGGGAGGGACGTCGCCGGGTGGTTCCCTTGGGATTGGACTGGACGCGGCTCGGCGGGCCGAGTGCACCGGCCAGGAACAGCCTGATCGCCAGCCGCATCCGCTTTTCGGCGGACTTCATCTCGAGCGGCGTTCCGAACGTCGCCATCCGGTGGGTGTGGCCGACGACCACGTCGAGAAAGACCTCGGCCGCGATGCCGGTATCCTCGACGTCCATGGCGCCCTGGGCGACCAGATGATCGAAGAAACGCGCGGTCGTTGAAACGGCTTTCAGCCAGCCTTCTTCCTTGCCGAGCTTGGCGATGTCGGGAAAGTTGATGGCCTGTGACGTCATCATGCGGCTGAACGCGACGGCATCGGGCCCGCAGGTGAACATCAGCATCTCGCGGCCGACCTCGATCAGGCGCTGCTCGACCGAGATGTCCGAGGCCCGCGTCAGCTGCACTTCCGCCGCTTCGGCAAGCGGGGCAAGCCAGCGGTCGATCTCGCGCCTCAGCACTTCCGCAAACAGCCCGCGCTTGTCGCCGTAGCGCGCATAGACTGTGGGCTTGCTGACCCGGGCTGCTTCGGCCACCGCATCGAGCGAGGTCGCGTCATAGCCCCGGTCCAGGAAAAGACGGGTGGCAACTTCGATCAGCCGCTGATCGCGCTCGATGGCGGCGCTTTTTGTCGGCCGGCCGCCGCGCGACTTCGGGACGTCCCGTTTCGCCGGTCTGGCCTTGGTCGCAGTCAATCCCATGCCCAATGATTCCTGCGCGGTCGTGATAACAATCATTGCTCTATAACGCGCAGTGTGAGGGACGTCATCGCGAATCTGGCCGAATTGGCCATGTCGTCAACGGTTTGGGCAGGTTGTCGTTCCGGGTGGTTCACGGCAACGTCGAGGTCCAGGCTTGGCCCGACGCAGCCTTCTCATAGCCGTGCTGATAGAGGGCGCGCATATAGGCGGTGTCGAAGCCCTCTTTGGGCGACGCGGGATAGTCGCGCTCGATATAGGACAAATGGAAGCCCCATCGGTTGCGCTTGGCGAAATCGTAGGTCGAGAAGATCACCGAGCGGGTCTGGGACTGGGTGATCGACGACAGGCTGCGCGAGGCGACATCGAGCGTGCTGTTGGACACGAGCTCAAAGGTTCGTTCGAGCTTCTTGTTGACGAGGATGTAGATGTTCATCCGGCTGTTTCCGGGCAGACGTCCCTGGAAGAGCAGGGCATCCGGCAGCGTCAGGACCGGGGCGGTCACGCCGCCATCGACATGCATCTCCTGAAAGCGTCGGCCCTGGCCCTCGGCTTCGATCAGGATCGGCGGGAAGACCAGCGGAATGCTGGCGGAAGCCGCCATCACGTCGCGAAACAGCTGCAGCGCCTCGGGCGAGCCGACCGCGGCGATTTTCCCCATGTCCCAGACCACCGTGCGCTGGGTGTCGAGGTCGGTCGTCACCACAAGCAGTTTTCGGCCCCTGGCATTTTCGCGTGCAACGGCTTCCAGGATCTCCGGCCCGACATAGCGGGCCACCAGCTCGCGCAACCGCTTGTTGCCGAACAGGCCGGATCCGAACAGCACGCGGATGATGCTGGGATCGTCGAGCAGGCTCTCCGCGATGCCGCTGGTGTAGACCTCCCGCAGCGTGTCGTCGTACTGCGACCCGAGAAACGCAAACGGTGCGATCAGGCCGCCGGTGCTGACGCCCGAGACGACCGAGAAGGTCGGGCGGTTTCCGGCCGCGGTCCAGCCGTTCAACACGCCCACGCCATAGGCGCCATCGGCGCCGCCGCCGGAGAGCGCGAGATAGGTCCTGGTCGAGGAGGGAGCGTCTTTCTCGAAACGGAATTTGGTGACCGGCTCGTCGGCGTAGCGCCGCAGCCCGTCGATATCGAGCACGCGAGAGCTGGAGGCCTCCGCCGCGCTATAGGGCGTCCGCGGCAGCGACGTGCAGGCCGCCAGCGCGAGGCTGCACAGCAGGACGGCCGACCCGAGCAGGCGTGAGCCTGTCCTCCTGATCCGGCTGTCGGAGAGGATTGATCCAGTCAGGAAAGCGAGGAAGGGCATTCGCCGTCAGTTACCGTATACGCTACTGGCTGCCGCCGGGCCTCATCGCCCGCAGCGTCCCATTCCCCCGTTCATAAAACTATACGGTATCGTTTTATTTAACAAGCAAAAGGTCGAAGCGCTCGGGTAACTCAATTGTGTCCGGCGCGGGACGCGGGCCGCTGGGGAGCGCACTAGGCGGTTGATTGCCCGTTCTCGGCACGCAATAAGCAGTCGCCATGAGTCTTCCCAATCATTTCGAATTGATCGCCACCAACGGCAATGCCCGCACGGGCCGCCTCACCACGCCGCATGGCATGGTCCGCACACCCGCCTTCATGCCGGTCGGCACCGCGGGCGCGATGAAGGGCATGCACTGGCGCGAGGTGCGCGACGCCGGCGCCGATATCGTGCTTGGCAATACCTATCATCTGATGCTGCGGCCGGGCGCCGAGCGGATCGCTGCGTTGGGCGGCTTGCAGACCTTCACCGGCTGGAACGGGCCGATGCTGACGGACTCCGGCGGCTTCCAGGTGATGTCGCTGTCGGACCTGCGCAAGGTGACCGAGAAGGCGGTGACCTTCCGCTCGCATATCGACGGCGCCAAGGTCGAGCTGTCGCCGGAGCGTTCGATCGAGGTGCAGCGGCTGCTCGGCGCCGACATCGCGATGCAGATGGATGAATGCGTGCGGCTGCCGGCCGGGCGCGACGACATCGAGCGCGCAATGCGGCTGTCGTTGCGCTGGGCCGAGCGCAGCAAGCGCGCCTTCGAGAGCGCGCCCGACGGCTACATGCTGTTCGGCATCGTGCAGGGCGGCGACATTCCCGAGATGCGCCACGTCAGCGCGCGCGAACTGGTCGAGATCGGTTTCCACGGCTACGCGATCGGCGGACTTGCGGTTGGCGAGCCGCAGGCGGTGATGCTGGCGATGATCGAAGAGACCGCGCCGGCGCTGCCGGCCGATCGTCCGCGCTATCTGATGGGTGTCGGCACGCCCGAGGATTTGCTGGAAGCGGTGGCGCGCGGCATCGACATGTTCGATTGCGTGATGCCGACGCGGAACGGGCGACACGGCATGGCGTTCACGCGCTTCGGCCAGATCAATCTGCGCAACGCCCGCCATGCGGATGATCCACGGCCGCTCGACGAAGAAAGCGATTGGCCCTCGGCGCGCAACATCTCGCGCGCCTATCTGCATCATCTGGTCAGGTCGGGAGAGACGCTCGGCGCGATGCTGTTGTCGGAAATCAACGTGGCCTACTACCAGCATCTGATGCGGAGCGTGCGCGAGGCGATCGCGAGCGGAACGTTCGAGACGTTCCAAAAACAAACGCGCGCCGGTTGGGCGCGCGGTGACATTGCTCAAAGATAGTTTGAGTCAATTACAGGCGAACCTCTTCGCCGAATGCTTGGTCACGAAGCCGTAACCGCAGGTGTCACAGGTCCAGAGATAGCTGATTACGTTGTCGGTGAGGTAGGCGGAAGCTTCTGCGGCTACCATGGTGTCGGCACACACCGGACACGTGGGCAGATCAGATCCGCGCGGATCCGGCCTATAGGCAACGGTCGACAGGATTTCAGCGATTGCTCGCATCGTGACCCTCCCTGGCGATCTGAACCTCTGGCTCAGCTCACGACCAAAGTATAAGCAGAAATCTTTGACGATGTCGCAACACAAATGCGTTGATTTCGCGATATTTTGCGACAATTGCATTTTGCGATGCAGCGAATTCGCAACTTCGGCGTTTCTGGCTTGCGCATCGACGAGAGCGCCTCCTAAGTAGGAGAGCCGCCAGTTCCCCGCACATGATCACTTTGGGAGTGTTGAGATGGATGCGTCGTCAGCCGCGAGTGCAGTGCAACGTCCGGGGCGCGGAAAAGTCTACGACTCCATCGTCGATGCGATCGGCGACACACCGATTGTGCGCCTGCGCAAATTGCCGGAAGCGCATGGTGTTAGCGCAACCATCCTGGCCAAGCTGGAATATTTCAATCCCGCCGCGAGCGTGAAAGACCGCATTGGCGCGGCGATGGTGATCGCGATGGAAAAAGCCGGCGTGATCAATGCCGACACCGTGCTGATCGAACCGACCTCAGGCAATACCGGCATCGCGCTCGCCTTCGTCGCGGCCTCGCGCGGCTACCGGCTGAAACTGGTGATGCCGGAATCGATGTCGATCGAGCGGCGCAAGATGCTGGCCTTCCTCGGCGCCGAGATCATCCTGACGCCGGCGGCGCAGGGCATGAAGGGCTCGATCGCAACCGCGGAGGAACTGGTGCGGACGACGCCCAACGCGGTAATGCCGCAACAGTTCAAGAACCTTGCCAATCCCGACATTCACCGGCGCACCACGGCGGAAGAGATCTGGAACGACACCGGCGGCAACATCGATTACTTCGTCGCGGGCGTCGGCACCGGCGGCACCATCACCGGCGTCGGGCAGGTGCTTAAACCACGCAAGCCGAGCTTGCGGATCGTCGCGGTCGAACCGGAGGAAAGCCCGGTACTCGGCGGCGGGCAGCATACGCCGCACAAGATCCAGGGTATTGGCGCGGGTTTCATTCCGGACATTCTGGATCGTTCTGTCATCGACGAGATCGTCAGGGTCAACGGCCCGGCGGCGATCGAGATGTCGCGGGCGCTGGCGCGCATGGAAGGCATTTCCGGCGGCATCTCCTCGGGTGCTGCGATCGCGGCGGCGCTTGCGATCGGCAAGCGTCCGGAGAGCGCCGGCAAGACCATTCTCGCGGTCGTGCCGTCATTCTCCGAACGGTATCTATCGACCGCACTGTTTGAAGGAATATAGCGATGGCGGACCAGCCGAGGCGGCCGAGAACCCTGAACGATGCACGCACCGAAGCCGAGGCTGCGTTCAAGCGGACCACGACCAAGGTGGCGGAGGCGCCCCCCAAGCAAGCCGCCATTCCCGGCGTGCGCGAGCAGGTCACGCTGCGCATCGACCAGGACGTGCTGGAGTGGTTTCAGGAGGGCGGTCCGGGCTGGCAGGATCGCATCAACGAGGCGCTGCGAAAGGCTGCGGGCAAGTAGCACGCCGCCGAACTCACTTTGCGAAGCGCAAAATAAAAGGCCCGGGATCATCCCGGGCCTTTTTGCAGATTGCAGATGTGTTTGCCGTTAGCGCAGCATGCCGCCGACGACGCCGCCGATGAAGCGGCCGGCACCGGCCGGATCGGGGCCGGGGGCAGGGGCGCTGTATTGGCGCGGCGGCGGGGCCTGCTGCGGCTGAGGCTGGGCTTGGGCGGTACCGCTGCTCGGGGCGCGGCGCGGCTTCGGGCGCTCCTCGCCGGTGCTCGCGGTCGGCGCTGCCGCCACGATTTCCGTCAGCAGCGCCTTGTGCTGCAGCTTGTTGAGGTAGCCGCTCTTCGGATAGCCGCGGGCGGCCTGCCAGCGCGTGATCACGGCGCGGGTCGGGGCGTCGAACTGGCCGGTGGCTTTGACATCGAAGCCGAGCCCGGTCAGGCGGCGCTGCACGTCGCGGCGCTGGCCCTTGTCGAGGCCGATCTGGTCCTCGGTGGTCTGGTTGGCTTCGTCCTTGAAGGTCGCCGGATCGATCCCCGCGCTCAGATTGCGCGTCGCATCCTTCGCACCGCTCTCCAGCGACGCAATCCGCGACAAGGCCAGCGAGCGGAACTGACCGTTGGGATAATTGGTCAGATAGGCATTGAGTTCTTCCGGCTTGTTGGAATCCTTGATCGAACGCCAGAACTCGAGTTCCACGTCCGACGCCTTTGAAGAACCGGTCGCCGCCGGCGATGCTGCAGCCACGGCGCCTGGCGCGGGTGCGCCGTTCAGGTAGACCGCGCCGATCAGGTTGGTGTGACCCCAGGGCAGTTGACCCTTGTTGGTCTCCTCGTTGACCTGGGCACGGACCTTGGTCATCGCCTGCTGGATCTCCATCCCGGGCTGGGTGAGGTTGGCAAGCAAGGCGCGCGTGAACGGGCTGTTGCCGCCTTCCTGGCCGTCGAGTGCGGTTTGGCCGGGGCCGGTCGCGAACGCGATCAGCGTGCCTTCGCCGGACTTCATTTCAGCGAGACCGGTCTGCACGTTGACGCTGCGGGTGGCCGAGTTCGACTTGATCTTGGCTGCGAACGGATTGTCGCGGCAGGCATCGAGGAACACCAGCTTGACCTTGGCGTCGCCCATGGTCTGCTCGAGGGTGAGGTCGATGTTGATCGCAGCGCCGAGCTTGACGTCCATTTCGGATTTGATGTCGGCGTCGATCGGCAACAGATAGTTGGTTCCAGAGATGGCGATGCCGTGGCCGGCGTAGAAGAACAACGCAACGTCGGCGCCCTGCGCCTTCTTGCCGAAGTCGAGCAACCGCTCGGTCATCTTGTCGCGAGTGAGGTTGGAACCTTCGACCACCTCGAACCCGACATTGCGCAGCGCGCTCGCCATCGCCTTCGCGTCAACGGAAGGATTCGGAAGCGGCGCGACGTTCTTGTAGGTGCCGTTGCCGACGACAAAAGCGACACGCTTCTCGGCGCTGGCGGCGCCAGCCGTAAAGGCCAAGCAGATGACGGACAAAATGAGGGTAGGGTAACGCATAGGAATCCCCCTGCAGAAATCGACAAAAAGGCTTTGGTTGCAACGCTGGCGGGACATTACAAAGAATCGCCTGCTTCGCACCACAAAAAAGCAGGCGCACAACCAAATCCGGGACCATCCGTTACCGTCGCGACACGCGTCTTAGCGTGATCTAGATCACAGCCAGGGAAATAAAATTCAGCTTCAGGCCGATGCCTTAGTCGAAGGATTCGGCTTCAGGTTCAAAAGATTTCCGGTGAGGATCAGCGCGGCGCCGAGCACGGTGAACATGTCGAGCCGTTCCGAATAGATCAGCCAGCCTGCGGCGGCGCTCAAGGGAACCCGCAAGAAATCCATCGGGATCACGACGGTTGCATCCGCATGCAGCATCGCACGCGCCATGCAGTAATGCGAGAACGTGCCGCAAAATGCGATGATGATGACCCATCCCCAGAGATGGGCGGGCGGCCACTGCCAGACATAGAGGGCAGGGAATAATCCCACCGCCGACTGTATCACCAGCATCCAGAACATGATCGCGAGCGGCTGTTCGGTCCGCGTCAGCGACTTGACCATCGCGACCGCGATGCCGAACCCGACCGCGGCCGCCAGCGCGACCAGCTGTCCCGGGTTGACCTCGCTGGTCGCGGGGCGGACGATCACGACGACGCCGACGATGCCGAGCACAATCGCCGTGATCTTCCAGGTCGTCATGCGTTCGCCGAGAAAGCTTGCTGCCAAAATTGCGGTCCAGATCGGCATGGTGAACTCGATGGCCACCACCTGGCCGATCGGGATCAGCGTCAGCGCAAGGAACCAGCCGAGCTGCGCGCCGTAGTGGATGAGGTTGCGCGCGATATACAGCGGCAACCGCTTCGTCTTCATCATGCCAAATCCGCCGGCGGCGCGGATCAGCGGATACAGCATCAGAAAGCCCAGGATCGAGCGCATCTCCATCAGCTGGAACAGGTTGATCTCGCGCGCCGCCTCACGTCCGGCGATCGCGATGATCAGCATCAGGGTGAGCCAGCCGGCCATCCACAGCGCGGCCAGGGTTTTGGATTGTGTGCGGTCCATGCGTGCGGCGAGGGGTTGGGGCAGGCCGGTATCGGCGAGCGTGCCACAATTTGCAATGCGCAAATGCGCTGATACAGCGATGCGCGGCATGACAATTTCGCTGTGGGAGAGGCCGGCGGTTCAGTGCTAAGAGCGGCGAACTTTGCCGGTCATTCCGGACGTCGCGTAGCGACGATCCGGAATCTCGAGATTCCCCGGTGTGCTATTGCACACCTGAGGTCTGGTGCTCGCGCACCATCCCGGAATGACCACAGGAATTGAGGAGGAAACATGCGTATCCTGCAACCGGCCGAATGGTCGAAACCCCGCGGCTTCTCGCACGGCGTCGAGGTCGACGCTTCGGGTAAGTGGATCGTGCTGGCCGGCCAGACCGGCGGCGACGAGAAGGGCGACTATGCCCCTGACATGGCCGCCCAGGTCGGCACCGCGCTGAAGCGCATCGTCAAGCTGCTGGGGGAGGCCGGCGCCAGCCCCGAACACATCGTCCGCCTGACCTGGTATTTGACCAGCCGCAGCGAATACGAGGCCGCAGGGCCCGGCATCGGTGCCGCATGGAAGGAAACGCTCGGGCGCAATTTCCCGCCGTCGACGCTCCTCTACATCGACGGGCTGGTCGACCAGCGAGCGAAAGTCGAAATCGAAGTGACTGCCTTCGTGCCCAAGGTCTAACCAAGGCCTAACCGAACATCTCAAGCGCCAGGACACGGCGCTGTCCGACCAGAGGATATCGTGAGCCAATGACCAATCGATCGACTACCGCAGACTTCGTCACCGCTTTTGCGACCGGCTGGCCCGAGCACCAGCCCGACATCATGGTGCTGTCACTGACCACGCAGCGCGGCGTGCAGGATTTTGCATTTACCAAGGAGCAGGCCTTGCTGATCGCCAAGACGATGAAGCAGACGGCGGCGAAACTCGAGCAGCCGAAGACGGCTTAGGCCGCCCGATAACTGTCATCGCCCGCGAATGCGAATGCGGGCGATCCAGTATTCCAGAGAGGCCGGTATTTGATCCGAGAAGCCGCAGCGTACTGGATACCCGCTTTCGCGGGTATGACGATCGGGCAAGTTACTTCGACAGCGAGATATTGGCGGCGCGGAACTGGCTGTCGGCCCTCAGGGCGATCTGCTGCTTGTTGCCGGTGGTCTTCAGCGAAATGCTGGCGGCGAAGCCGGCCGCCTGGGCGACGACCTGGAAGCTGCCTCCCGCGCCACGGCCCTGGATGCTGCCGCCGATATTGCGGCTGGACTCAGTCCAGGTGCCGCTGACTTCGCCGCCCGCCGCGACCACGGCGGCCTGCAGGTTGAACCTGTAGGCGTCGCTGGCGCAGGTGAGGACCATCTCCATGTTGGATCCGCCCACCTTGTAGGTTGCGCGGCAGCGAATCCGCTCGCTCGAACCATCGTCGAGCGTCACGGTGCCGCCGCCGGACCAGTTGCCGGCCATGCCGGCGAAGGCGCTGGACTGGGCGTAGCTCGCAGGTGCTGCAAAAGTCGTCATAAAAAAAGCGACGGCTGCGAATGTCAGCCGCCGCGCTTTGGCGAAAAATTCAAAAGTCTGGCTTGCCTTACTGACGGGATGCTTCCCATCGACCGCTACACGCGACACCAGCTGAAGCCCCATTCCATTTCCCCGATCCGGAGTTGCCACTGAGTTGACCGTTCGCATATGCACCATTGATCGAGACTCGCACAAGTCCCCCGGAGCCGACGCTGCCGGAAACTGGGCCGCCCGAAATCTTGCCGCCGGTGACATTCACGGTCGACGTAGTCTGCGCGTCGCAACTGCCCGTTTTTGTGACAACGGTGACCTGCCAAAGCCCGTCATAGGGGTTCTGGGCGAAAGCGGGAGCGCTGGCAAAGGTTGCGGCGGAAGCCAGAAGCGAAACAAACAACAGGTTACGGATGCGGTTGGCGCGCATGGGTCAAATCCCCTGACATGTGTGTGATGGAGCGCCTTATCTTGTCACAATGTGTTCAAACTTGGGTGCGACGCAACACTGAGGAAAGTTCCTGAGGGCTCAAACACATCAAGGTGAATCCGGTTCCGCCCGGGAACGGAAAAATCCACCATTTTGGCGCGATTCGGGCCTGATTCTCGCAGTGTATAGGTATTATAGTAGAGTTCAGTGCTTGGCGTCAGACAGGCTTGGCGCCTTGGTCGCGAACTCCTCGTCCTGGGGGGTCGCCGGCAGGCTGCCGTGGGCTTTGGCGTGGTAGATGACATCGGCCAGCAGTTTCTGGCCAAGCGGCGCCAGTGCACGCTCCCACAGCTCCCGGGCCGTTTCGCCTTTCTTGACGAAAACCCACTCCTGCGCGGCGATGGCGCCGGCATCCATCCGGTCAGCGAGGTGGTAGACGGTGCCGCCGGCGATCGGATCGCCTTCCTTGATGGTCCATTCGACCGCGGCGATGCCGCGATGCCGGGGCAGCAGCGACGGGTGATAGCCAATGCCGCCGAGTTTGGATGTCGCCAAGGCGTCTCTGTCCACGCGGGCATGGCTGTGCGCGGTGACGATCAGGTCGGTATTCGGCGCGATTTCAGACGCGACGACGTGTTTCGGATCGGCCTGCACCACGACCTCGATCCCGGTTGCCCGCGCCGCAGCGGCAAGCCGGTCCTCGCCATCGTGAACGACGACGCGGGCGATATCGACCCCGTGTTGGCGCAGGGTGTTGAATGTCGTCACGCCAAAATGGCGGGAACCGACCAGGGTGATCCGCATGTGTTTTCTTCCGTCGTTGATCAGGCCGGTATGCCGATAGCACACCAAGGCGGCCTGTTTCGATGCCGGCTGGGGAGCTAGCGGGTTATCAACAGGGCGGGCTGGCCGGTTATGGCTCGGCTACCACGACAGGATTCGCAGTTCCGCCGTGGAATGGGCCGGCAACGGCGGCCGGAGCGGCTCAGCCTGCTGCTCGGCTGCCCTTTGCAGGCAGGCCCGCAAGTCGGCGTTGCATTGCTTCATCTGGTTGCGCAGCTCGCGCCGGGCGAAGGTGGTGAGGGCGGGATCGCCGAGCTGCTGCCAGGCGGCGCGCAGCCATTGCTGCAGGGCGCGGATATCGGAATCGAGCGCTTCGGGCTGGTTCATGCCGCCGGAATCTCAAAACGTGATCGCGCCTCAATTAGGCCTGATTCTCCCGCCGACGCCTACTCCGGAAGCAGGAAAAACAGGCAGATCTGGAAGCGAGGGAACGCGCGCCCTAGATGTTCGTTGGATGAGCTGCCTCCTGGAGAGACCTCGATGTCCCGCAATCCGGCGCTTGTTCTCTTCGTGGCGCTCGGCCTGATCATCCCCGCCAAGGCATTCGCGCAACTGACGCCGCCGGCCGGCTCGGCGGGCGCCGGCAATTCGTCGATATCGGGCGTGCCGTTCGGCCCGGCCAACCCCCGGTCGCTCTCCGATCCCAGCGGCATCGGCAATGCCGCGAGCACGCCGCCGCTCAGGCCCAATCCGCCGCCTCCGTCCATCTCCTCCGGCGCGATCGAATCTCCGAGACAGCGCACACGCCTCGTGACGCCGCCCTATCCGGGCGCCTCGCAGCGGATCATCAGCGCGCGTCAGGCCAAACCGCGCAAGCCGCCGCGCCGGCCGCGGGGGCGGCCGGAGGTGAGCTCGTTCACCGGGATCTGTCGCGGCTGCTAGCGATCAAATTGCGATCCATCCTGCCGGAAACGAAGTGCGCGGGAACGCGGTGCCCGGCCATCGCGGGGAACAATTTTCTCCTGCCGAACTTGTCCAAAGTTAAGTCCAGCGGTCATGCGTGCTGATTCCTGCATGTGCCGAAGCCGAGTATCGCGTGAGGCAGGTTTGCCCCTAAAGGCAGAGATGGCGGGAATGAACATCCAGCAGCGCACGGCCAAGACTCTCTCCAAGCCAGGCCGGTCCGCCGCGTCTGACGTCGCCTGCGCTCCCCCTGAGGAATGGTTGCCCGGGCAGGAAGAAAGGCTGGGTGTCACCTATGAACATGTCGGTGTGGGCATCATCGAGATCGATCAGGCCGGACGTGTCAGGCGCGTCAACCAGAAGGCCTGCGAGCTGGTGGGACGCGAACCGGACGACATGTTCGGTCGCTCCATTTTTGACGAGACCTCGCCCGAGGACGTCGTGCAGGATCTGGCGCAGTTCAGGCGACAGATTGCCGGAGAAGTCGATCGCTACACCATCGAGAAGCGTCTCGCCCGCAAGGACGGCTCGTACGTCTGGGCCGAGGTGACGTCTACCAGCGTCCGCGATCCCTCGGGCAATTTCCTTTACGCGGTGCGCGTTCAACATGACATCGGGCTGCGCAAGGCAGCCGAACAGGCGCTGGCGCGGCGAAGCGAAGAGCAGGCGGCGCTGTTCCGGTTCTCCGAAAGGCTCCAATATGCCACGTCGCTCCCGCAGGTTTACGATGCCGGCCTCGACGCCATCCTCGCCGCGCTTGCCTGCGAGCGCGCCTCCATTCTGCTGTTCGACGACAGCGACGTGATGCGCTTCGTCGGATGGCGGGGCCTGGCGGATGGATACCGGCAGGCCGTTGAAGGCCATTCGCCATGGAGCAGGGATGAGGCTAATCCGCGTCCGGTCTATTTCGAGGATGTTGCCGCTTCAGCTCTCCCAAACATGCTCAAGGAAACGGTGGCGCGAGAGAAGATCGCGGCCGTTGCCTTCATTCCGATCCTGATCGGCGGCCGGCTCGCCGGAAAATTCATGGCCTATTACGACAGGCCGCATCACTTCACTGGACCGGAGATCGACGTCGCGCTGACGCTCGCGCGGCAACTGGGCTTCGGCATCGCCAGACTGAGGGCGGAGCAGGCGCGGTGCGCCGCCGAGGAGCGCGCGCAGCAACTCGTGTCCATCGTGGAATACTCCGACGATGCGATTATCAGCAAGGATCTCGACGGGATCATCCGGACCTGGAATCCAGGCGCCGAGCGGCTGTTCGGCTATACCGCCACTGAGGCCATCGGCAAGCCCGTGACCATTCTTTTTCCGCCGGGACGCGAGGACGAGGGGCCCGGCATCCTGGCGCGCATACGGCGCGGCGAGCGCATCCACCATTACGAGACCGTCCGCCGGCGCAAGAACGGCCGCCTGCTCGACATTTCGCTGACCGTCTCGCCGGTGCGCGACAGCGCAGGAATGATTGTCGGCGCCTCGAAGATCGCCCGCGACATCACCGGCCGCAAGGAAGCAGAACGCAAGCTCCGGGAGAGCGAACGGCAGCTCACCGAATTGCTCGCGGCGATTCCGGCCGCGATCTACACGACCGACGCGCAGGGAAAAATCACCTATTTCAACCAGGCGGCGGTCGAATTCTCCGGCCGGACCCCCACGCTCGGCAGCGACGAGTGGTGTGTCACGTGGAAGCTGTTCATGCCGGACGGCACGCCGCTCCCGCACGATGCGTGTCCGATGGCGGTTGCGCTGAAGGAAGGCCGCGCCGTGCGCGGCGCCGAAGCGGTGGCCGAGCGGCCGGACGGCACGCGGGTGCCTTTCATTCCGTTCCCGACGCCGTTGCGGGACTCCCTGGGCAACGTCACCGGCGCCATCAACATGCTGGTTGATATCAGCGAGCGGCGGCAGGCGGAGACCCAGCAACGGCTGCTGCTCGATGAGCTCAACCATCGCACCAAGAACAACATCCAAATGCTGCAGGCGTTGCTGTTCTCCGCGGCAAGGACCGCGCACAGCGACGAAGCGCGGAAAGTGCTCAACGAAGCCAGCGCGCGGATCGCGGCCATGGCGGCGGCACAGCGCGTGCTGTACGGCCGAAGCGATGCCAGCCGCGTTGCGGCGGAAGAATTCCTGCCGGCGGTCTGCGAGACCATCCGGCAATTGCTGCCGGCGGATGCACGAATTGAGTGCGGCGCTGCTCGCGGCGTGCTTTCCAACGACGTGGCGATGCCGCTCGCCCTGATATTGAACGAGCTGCTGACCAATGCGGTCAAGCACGGCGTCACGGATCACGCGAGGCAGAGTGTCCGGGTCAGCCTGACCGGTCAGGACGGACGGCTGGCGCTCTGCGTCGAGGATGACGGCGAGGGGTTCGACCTGGAAGCCGTTCGCAAGACCTCGTCCGGGCTCCAGCTCGTGCTCGGCCTAGCGCGCCAGCTCCATGGAACACTTCACGTCACGAAAAATCCGTCGCGGGCATGCCTCGAGTTTCCCGCGGCGAAAATCTAGTGCGGCGATCAATGACGAATCCGCACCGCGTAGCGCATTTTGCGCCATCGTCCGAGCCGGACCGGAACGCGCCGCCGGCCGAAGAGACACGGCGGATGGAAGACAAGCAAGGCCCTCCGCGCGTTCTCGTCGTCGAAGATGATTTTCTGATCGCGATGCAGACAGAGATCGCGCTCACCTCAGCCGGCTTTCAAGTCGTAGGTCCGGCCACGACGGCGGAGGAAGCTGTTGCGCTGGCCGGTGAGGCACAGCCAACGCTTGCCGTGATGGACATTCGCCTCGCCAGCAGTCGTGACGGCATCGATGCCGCGCGCGAACTGTATCAGGACTTCGCCATTCGCTGTATCTTTGCGACCGCGCATGACGATGTGCACACGCGCGGGCGCGCCGAGCCCTATGCGCCGCTCGGATGGCTGCCGAAGCCATACACCATGGCTTCCCTCGTTGCGGTGGTTGCCGAAGCTCTCGCGCAGCTACGCCGGCCGTAGCGGGCGGCGTCAGCACGATCAGGAAACTCAGTATTCCCTGTAATAGCGGCGGGGACGGTCATATCCGCCACCGTAATAGCGCTGGCGCCCTTCCTGAAACTGCAGCGGGACCGTTCCGGTCGGGTAGCATTGACCGTCGCGGCTATCCAGATCCGTGCCATGCCCGCACGGGACGGGATAGCGGCCGCCGCGATGATAACGCGGATATTGGTAAGCGGCCTGATCCTGCGGCGCCAGATAGCCGTTCGGATAGCACATGCCGTCGCGCGCGCTCAGGTCCCAGCCATGGCCGCATGGCGGTGGACGCACGGGTACATGGTATTGCACCGTTTGAGGCGCGACAGGGGTAACAGCCTGCTCAGGCGCCATGCTCAACTGCGCGGCCAGTGCTGCGGCGGCAATGCTGACAATCATGTGGTCGGTCTCCAATCAAACCAGAAGCCGCCGGCGTTTTCTCGATGCGCTGACCGGTTTTCCGATCACGATCGAGGGGCTGCTGTTGGTCCGTGCAAATATATCAAAACACGCCCTGAATACCCGATGAACGCATTTCAGGTATTGGAAGTCAAATTCGCAACGTCCACCAGCGGCTGGCCGCGGATCGGCGAACCGACATGCCGCGCCGCGCTACCGCATCTCGTAATAGCCGTTTCGTCGCGTGTGATAACCTTTGCGGCCTGCCTGGTACTGCCGTGGCACCGTGCCGGTCCGATAGCAGAGCCCGTCGCGAATATCGCGATCTGCGCCATGGCCGCATGGGATGGGCCGCCGGCCGCCGCCATACTCCAGCGGATAGTACCGGCCCGACTGGTACTGCGGCGGCACCATTCCGTTCGGGTAGCACTTGCCGTCCCGTTCATCGAGATCGTAGCCGTCGCCGCATGGCGGCGGACGGCCGTGACGCCGGTAGCGGATTTCCTGGGCTGGGGGGACGCCCACGTCGTGCGGGTGGGCAGGTGCGCCCAATTGGAGCGCGAGGGCTATGCCGGCAATGCTGGCGAACATCTTTCAGTCCCTCCGATGAACACTGATCTCCAGCCGATCTTGCGGCCACGGCGGATTGTACGATTCCATATCGATGTTGTGTGTGAGCTGTCGGAAAGACTGGCGGCGAAAATTGGACGTCACGCAAAGCGACGTCCTGGCGGCAGTCGATACGGCGTCCAAGGGCAACAGGCACTGACAACAGGCATTGAACGGAAATCTCTTCAATCTACTGCGGGAGCCATTTGCGAGGATGACCGGATGAAACAGGGCCGGGGTGGCATTGTCTTGCGATTGCCTCTCGTTAGGTAGTTAGGTAGCTGCAGAAGCCCTCGCAATTTTGGTTTAACCGCAGTGGCCATGGAACTTTCCATTTTTTCCCGATTTAAAGCGCGGGAGCATGGAGGATCAGAATGGCCAAACGCTGGAGTGTCGAGGATATTCGAGACCTCAAGGGCCTTGCTCAGCAACATTCAGCCCAGGCAATTGCGGAAAAGATGGACCGGACCGTAGGCGGGGTGGCCTTCAAGGCCCGTCAACTGGGGTTATCTTTAAAACCGCGCTCGCGTCTCGCCGATACCGACGCCAACTGGATCTCGTCGGACAGCATTCGACGCGAGGCAGCAGACGCTTGACCATTGCCACTGCGGCGCTGCATCGATTGTGGCGACGTTTCGCCTGCGTGTCGTCGTCCTACGGCGGCGCGCTAGCCGGTGCGATAGGCATCCAGCGCGTGGGCAACGAAAATCCCCACGCTGACCAGAGCAAGGATTGCTGCTGAAAGCTCGATCATTGTCAGGCCTCCCGCTTGCCCATTGCAGCGAGGAATCTGCCGCGTGATTGGTTCCAGATCAGATCGAAAATGAATTGCATGACCGCATCCCTGTTTTGTTGATAACGGGGTATGCAGCCCTTTGTTTCAGGCCGGGCGAGCGATCTCGAAGGTGGGGTGGCGAGCCAGCGGATCTAAATGGAAAACGGCAGGACGTTTGGCCAGCGCTTTTTCATCCCGGCGGCGACCTGGAAGGCCAGGCGATTTTCGGGTCGCGTCGAGGGCGTAAATTTCGCGTGAGCGCGACGATCGGCCGCCTTCTGTCGTCCGCGCTGGCGCCTGACATATCGTTTGGATCGCGTATGCATCAGCATCATCGATCCAAGGTCTTGTGACCAATCATGAATCGTCCCACCGAATTTGAGGCTTGGCAACCAGACCAGCGCCAGAGGTGAGGGTGCAGCGCACAAACTGTTTCGCTTTTACCGAGCGCGAATCTAGGCAAAGCTTGAGCAACGACATGTCATTGGGGATGAGCATGGACGTTGTAGAGTTCGTCATCTACGGCTTACTGGCTTTGTGGGGACCGCCTTTGTTGTTTGCGGCGTACCTGTTGCGACCGATCAAATGAACTGCCGCACGATCCACACGATGAGGAAAAGCCAGCCGATCATCGCGATCACGACGGCGACGACGTAGTTCACTTTCAGCCATTGGTGGCGCACGATCATCCTTAAAACAAAGCCGCCGGGCGGAGTATGATCGCCCGACGGCTTTGCTGTGTGGGCCCGGACCACTTGGGGAAATTGTCCGGTGGCTGACCACTAGGCAGACTCTTGAAGCGTGGCAACCGAACTCGCAATTTAACCTAACCAGTCAACGTTACCGATCGCGACGCCATCGGACCTTGAGCTGTGGCCTCGGCGGCGCGGGTTGCTGCTCGAGCCTGTTGGTGCCGGAGGTCGCCGGTTCACGCCGGGGCTATCCCTTTAAATAATCGATTTCTTCTGTTCACTTTTGGGCAGACGTTACCGTTTTTTCCCGATTTAATGGGATCTTTCAGACTCAAATTGTATTTGCCTATCGCCCGGCGGTCGTAAATGTCCGCCGGGCTTTTGGCTCCTGTCGCATTTGCGTGCACGTTGAAGGAGTGATGCCGTGTGGGGTGGGGGCGGGGCCGCCCCGAGGGCGAAGCGGCCCCTAATCGCGCAGTACACAGGCGGGGGCAACTCTTGCCATCTGCGCGACCTGCAGCCACGCTAGACCTGTTTAGGCAGACCGCAACGAAACTCCCGCGTTAAGCTTGATGTTCGCCGCGGAGGTTAATTCTGGAACCGCTAACAAAAAGACCGCCCGAAAGCGGTCTCTCGGTAGATTCCAGTCTATTGTAACCGCAGATGCGTGTTTGCGACGACGGTAGGCGATGAATCCGGCACCAGCGTGTGAATTGCTTCCAGGCTTGCCGGTCTGTGTGATCGCCGGAACATTGCCTGAAGGGCGATCTCTATGGATCGTGCGGCCTCTCTTGTTGTCGGCCGCGTCTTTCAGCGCAACGCGTGCCGTGATCGGGTACCCCGAAAGATCCTGTTGGAGACCCTAAAGCGCAAGCGCGAGGTAGGCGCCATTTGCTATCAAGGGACGTGCCGAACCTAGTTTGTTTCTCGGCACAGACGCATATCCCTTACTTACGGCCCCAGTTCGCCCCCCTTCCAAGCCCCGCTGGGGCCGTATTTTAAGCACGCCGGATTCGTGCATTTCTCCGAAGATGATTTTCTGAGAGCGCTGCATCGCGCCCAATTCTGCCAAGAATCAGACCCAAGCTGCATGCGCCATTTAGGGAGTGACCCGGGGTGGCGGAGGCCCGACGCGTGTCGTCCGGAAGCGTCGTGCGTCGGGCCACCTTTGCACTGCCGGAGGCTTCCCCTGAGTCTTGGCGGGTCCTGAGTCTTGGCGGGTAAAGTCTCGGCGGTCTATCCGGGCATCCATGCATCAGGTATCGGGCGGGAAATAGAACCGCAAAGCCAGCCTTACCGCGATGTAAAGGCCCGCCGCGATCCCGAGACTGATGATCAGGATATCCATCCAGTAATCGTCGCTGCTCCCAGCCCGCAGGTTCAATCATCTATTAGTTTATTGTTAACCATCCGTGGCCCAAATCGATTAGGTATCGTGTTGCGATTCGCGACGGCGGTGGAGACCAAGCGATGCACCCAACAGACGGTCTGAAAATCGGAAAACTGTACCGGCTCGGTTTTCCTGGCATCGCAGCCCGAGTGATCGATCCGCCGGCCGGCGTCGAGCGATCCAGCGAATATTGCTACCTCGTCGAAAGCCTGGTCTTGAGAAGTCGCTGGTGGGTCAACAGGCGAGGGGAGCCGGACAACATTCATACACCTCGTTTGATCGTACCTGCCGCTCAGAAAACGCCAGACGCCTCGTGGAAGACGATAGCGCAGCACTAGTAGCCGGCGGACGCCGAGATCACGGCTGATACTGCAGCGCGATAGCCGCCTACCGCCTTACGATCCAGCCATCCACCAAAGGCATTCTAGATTGAGGCCGCCTCAGTGGGCGGCCTCTTTCATTAGAGTTATCAGTGAGGATCTCATATTCGAAGGCGAACCAATCCGGGTGGTCGTTCACTTCGGCCAAGCTGGGCTGTGCGCGTTTGGGTGTCGCCAGTTAGGGGAGAAACATAGTCCATATGCAGACAGGTTAATCTTCTGTCGCCATCGAACAGCACGGTAAGACTCGCAGTCCGGCGGCTGCTTCCGAAAACCGTGCCAACCTTGCCAGCCAAACTTGGGCAACGAGCGACGCCTAGCGTGTTGATTTTAAATCGCGTACCGATTGCAATCCCTTCGAATACTTTACTCATGCAGGTTGACCCCATTTTTAACTCTGGGTTTGCACATGTTTATTGCAGGCATGAAACGCCCATAGTCTGACATGCTGGCATGACGATCGTGTGATGTGTCGGAAACAGCATCCTTAGTCGTTCCATGTGCGGTCTCCGCACTGCCCGCATTCAAATACATGAATGACGTCTCCGCTTTCAGATTCCATGATCGTTTTGAGAAGGGTGAGCCTTCCTCCGCACAAACGGCAGTCATGGTTTGATTGGTCCTGAACGGTGGCAATCTTCTCAGCTCGAAATAGCTCCATGGCGCCCCCCGCCACAAAGGGTAGGGTACGAAGCACCGGTTTCGTGAGGCGTAATTGGGCAACGATTGATGTTACCAACAGTCTAGGCGGTCACCGTTGCGATCGATCAGTACGCAGAGAGAGCGCTGGGTGACCGCCCGGGCCGTGGCGTATGCGGTCCTGCGGCCAATGCGGTTCACTTTAGTAGACCCGTCGATGCCGCCAATAACCCGCTGGCTCTTGCGCGGTAGCGAAATATGGATTGATGACACACTGTGCCGAGCGACCGGATGCCGACGCGTTGCATTGAGGCAGAGACGTGTAGCGGCATTCGTAATAGTTAGTCCGGTCGTACAAGCGCAGACAAACCGGAAAAGCCGGATCGTAAGTCTGGGCGGACGCTGACCCTATTGAGACTATCCCGATTGCCAAAATCGCCAAGGCCATAATGCGCATCAGAGCCTCCTTTGGCATTCACTCCAACACCTCATACTCAAAGGCTACGCCTTCGGGATCGTTTTCCTCAAACCATTTTTCCGCGGCGTTCTGGGTTGGCGAACACGTTGATGTGCCCCGGATCGCCGACCTGCCTGCTGGTGTTGACGTAGACGAAAACGGTCGTTGGTGTCAGGCGGGAGGAAGTGCCGCAGCGCCAGCCGCACCGCGACGTAGAGGGCGACAACGATCGCCAAGCCGATGATGAGGCTAACGACGAACGGGCGCGG
Organism: Bradyrhizobium paxllaeri; assembly: GCF_001693515.2. Classification (NCBI taxonomy): domain Bacteria; kingdom Pseudomonadati; phylum Pseudomonadota; class Alphaproteobacteria; order Hyphomicrobiales; family Nitrobacteraceae; genus Bradyrhizobium; species Bradyrhizobium paxllaeri. Next base: position 4,444,449 of record NZ_CP042968.1, on the reverse strand, counting down.
GACCGAGCCCCGCGCCCTAACGTGGAGCCAACCACAGGGCAGCTAGGATTATGATGACAGCTCCCACCACAAGGACCGTCACATCTAAAGTGAGCCACCGGGGGACGCGCTTAGCAGGTTTCGTCATGGCCTGGGCCCTCCGTAACCCGCATTCTCCGACGGGCCGGCGCGAGACGTTGTGATCCGGTTCACGCTATCGGGAAAAAATGGCAATTGGACCGCCGGTTAACGCTGGCGGACCTTTTCAGTGGTAACCCTGCGTTGATCTGGATCAAACGGGAATCACGTGCCCATTCGTAAGGCTGGAGAGGCCATTCCGGGGGTGACCGGCAGTGGCAAGGCCCGGCGTGTGTCGTCCGGAAAGCGTCGCGCGCCGGGCCAGCCGCCGCGGAACTGAACGATGAAGCCCAGCCTCGTCCTTCTGTTTGCCATTGCTAACCTGATCGCAGGATGTGCGACCAGCGGCAGCAATCCGGTCGCGGACATGCCGTCATGGATGGGTGGGCTGCCGGCCAACGCGCCTCCGAGACCCGGAACGGCCGCCTACGATGCTTGGCAAGCTGAGAGGGCTAAAGAAGCGGCACGGCCGAAGTGAAAGGATGCCGGTCGTTGACGCTCGGGCCGTTCACACGATTTTGCCGCTTTATCCCGGCATGTTGATTCGGCGCTCGAAAGGCGCATCTTGGGACGGCTCTGGCGCTATTAGCCCCCAGCCCCGCGCCAGAGCCGTTTCAGCAGGCGCCCATGGCGCAACACGGCCATGCGCTGGAAAGCGCAACCCCGGCAGCGCGCGGCTGGCGAATATGGAGCGTGGCGGAAATCAGCATTCGCCAATTGGCGAAACCTCCCAGGCAAGAGCCGCCGAGATGTTGAATGTGGGGAAAGCGGACAGTTGAGCGCGCGGCGGTGATGGCAAGCTCCGCTCGCAAAAAATGGGCCGCCGGCGTTCGGCGGCCCAAGTCTTGGGAGGAACGCGCTGAGAAGCAAAGCACCTCTTGAGCCCGTCACGAGCAAGAATGGCAAAAGATTGTTTCCGGCTGTCTTCACGCCAAAAGGAAAATGGCTGCGGGATCGTTTCTTCGGAACCGAGGCGGTGAAGTCAGTTCACGGGATTGAGAGGCCCCGCGTTCGGCGATGCCGCACAAATAGCCGAATGCTTTCAATAGGAGAGGTATCAATGATGGTGAGCGCGGAGGGACTCGAACCCTCGACCCCATGATTAAAAGTCACGTGCTCTACCGCCTGAGCTACGCGCTCACTTGCCGCGCTGTGTAGGGGGCGGGCCCCTGCGGGTCAATAGCGCCCGGGCGACAAATTCGTGGATCGCTTGACCCTAATTCTCCTTGAATAGCTATAGCTTAGTTCGGCTTCTTCAACGACCCGGTGCCAATCGATCCACGGTCAATTGACCTCGCGGCGGACTTCGGAGGCGACCGGCTGGGACTGGCTGGAGACCCTCGGCAGGCTGACCGGGCGCAGGCCGATCAGTTCCGCCGTCCGCACCGCGCTGTTGCGCCAGAAGGCGAAGGAATTGATGCGGGAGTTCTCCAGCAACGCGATCGAAACCGCCGCCAGGAACGGCAGGCTCTGCAGCACCAGGACGCCGGCGAAGATGTAGATCTCGCGCACTTCCTTGTAGCCGTTGGTGACGACCAGCACGGCAGCACCAATCAGCAGCAGCACGCCGATCACGGCTTCCCAGAACGCCTGAAATTCGATCGACATCCGCGACAGCCCGCCCTTGGAGGTGCGGGCGAAGGCGAGATGCTCGGTGATCAGGCCCTGGGCGACGGCGCGCGACACCGTCCATTGCACGCTCATCGCTGCGATCATCGCGCCCAGCATCTGGCCGGCCTTGATCTTCACCCGCAGCCGATAGAGCGCGATGAAATGCACCAGCGAGACGACGAAGGAGGCGATGATCGGCAGCGTCAGGATCTTGTCGGGGATGGCGATATCGGCAAACGCCACGATCGGCACCCAGATCAGATTGAGGATCGCGACCACCACGCCCAGGCTTTCGGCTCCCAGCCAGTTCAGCCAGCCAAGCGAGAATTCGCGGCGCTGGTCCGGCGTCAGCCGGCTGCCGCCGGGCAGGAAACGCCGCCAGTGCTTCTTGACGATCTGGAAGCCGCCATAGGCCCAGCGGTGACGCTGCTTCTTGAACGCTTCATAGGTGTCGGGCAGCAGGCCCTCGCCATAGCGGACGTTGGTGTAGTGCGTCAGCCAGCCCTGCTGCTGGATGGTCAGGCCGAGATCGGTGTCCTCGCAAATGGTGTCGCTGGACCAGCCGCCGGCCATGTCCATCGCGGAACGGCGGATCAGGCACATCGTGCCGTGCACGATGATCGAGTTGAACTCGTTGCGCTGGACCATGCCGATGTCGAAGAAGCCGGCATATTCGCCGTTCATGATGTAGTGCATCAGCGAGAGATCGCCGTCGCGATGCTCCTGCGGCGCCTGCACCAGGCCGACGCGCGGGTCGGCGAACACAGGCACGAGGTCCTTCAGCCAGTCCGGATGCACGACATAGTCGGCGTCGATGATGCCGATGATCTCGGCGTCGGCCGCGGTGCGGTCCATGGCGATGCGGAGCGCGCCGGCCTTGAAGCCCTGCACCTTCTCGGCGTTGATGAACTTGAAGCGTTCGCCGAGCGCGCGGCAGTGATCCTGGATCGGCCGCCAGAATTCCGGATCGGGCGTGTTGTTGATGATGCAGACGCATTCGAAATTCGGATAATCGAGCCGCGACACCGCATCCAGCGTCTGCTTCAGCATCTCGACCGGTTCGAAATACGCCGGGATATGGATCGACACCTTCGGGAAGGCGAGATTCTCGCCAATGGTGGCGGGCGCCAGCGGCGCGCTCTTGGTGATCAGCCGGCGCGGGCCGTGGCCGAAGGCAACGGCTGCGATCTCGTCGATCCGCGCCATCGCGATCAGGATCAGCGGCACCAGCAGGATCAGGCCGAGCGTCAGCGCGAACGCCGAGCCGAACACGAAATAATGTCCGGCCCAAAAGGCAAAGACGGTCGAAACCCAGGCGCCGACGCCGTTGGCCGCCACCGAAAGCACCAGCGCCTGCATAACGGTTGGCCGTTCCAGCCGCAGGATCGGCAGCGACATCAGGATGCCGACGAGCAGTGCGATCGCGGCGAGCTTCCAGTAGTTCTCGTTTACGATCGGGCCGGTCCAGGCGAATTTCGGTTCGCGGTTGGCGTCGAGAATGCCCCAATAGGGGCCGACGCCGCCTTCGAAGAACTTCCAGGGCTGATCGATCGCCTCGACGATGTTGTATTCCATGCCCATGGCTTCGGCACGGGTGACGAAGTCGCGCAGCACGGAGGCCTGCTCGAACGGGCCCGGCTCGGCGTTCCTTAAATTGTAGCCGGCGCTGGGCCAGCCGAATTCGGCGATGACGATGCGCTTGCCCGGGAATTTTTCGCGCAGCAGCCCGTAGAGGTAAACGGCCTGATCGACCGCCTGCTTGTCGGTGAAGTTTTCCCAATAGGGCAGCACGTGGGCTGCGACGAAATCGACGGAGGAGCCGAGTTCCGGATTGTCGCGCCAGATGTTCCAGATTTCACCTGTCGTGACGGGAACGTTGACCGACTTCTTCACCCGCTTGATCAAAGCAATCAGGTCTTCAACCTTCTGCTCGCCGCGAAACACGGTTTCGTTGCCGACGACGATGCCGATGACATTGCTGTTGCGCTTGGCAAGGTTGATGGCGGCGTCGATCTCGCGCTCGTTGCGATCGGCGTTCTTGTCGATCCATGCGCCGAGCGTGACCTTCAGGCCGAACTCGGCGGCGATCGGCGGAACCAGCTCGACGCCACCGGTCGACGAATAGAGACGGATCGCACGCGTCATCGTCGAGAGTTTCTTCAGGTCGGCACGAATCTTCTCGACCTGCGGCAGATTGTCGACGTCGGGATGTGCGCTGCCCTCGAACGGCGCATAGGAAACGCTCGGCAGGATGCCGCGGAAGTCGGGGGCGGGCAGCTTTTGCTGGAACAGGCCCCACAACCCGGCGTGAGCTGCGGTGACAAACAGCAGAACGGCGACGACGGCACGCATCGGCGGCTAAACCATACGGGGCTGAGATTTATGGAAAGCGAACCTGTCCCCTAGGCTCGACCGACATAGCGGCATCATTAGGATAGTCCCGCCGCGCGAATTCACAACTGGTATGACGCCCATGACTTTTTTAAGGGCGCGACCAATCGAACGCCGGATAAATAGGATCGTTCCGCTGAACGTATCCTGAATGCCCGACGGTTATTTTGTCGGCGGGGCAGGTGCGGGGCTGGGGGCAGGCGAGGGCGAAGCGGCCGGCGCAGGCGCCGCGCTGCCGGCGGTCGCAGGCGCTGCCGGCGCCGGGCCCTGGGCGGCGGCGGTCTGAGGCTGGGCGCCCGGATTGACCCAGCAGGCGTGAATGCGGCTGGAGAGGGTTTCGGCGACCTTGGGGTCGATCTGCCCGCCGAACCGGGTCAGGCAGCGGAAAGCGGCCTGGACGTGCCCGCCGGGGCAACCGAAGCGGTCGTACAGGTCGAGATGGCGAAACGCGGTATCGAGGTCGTCGCGCCACATCAGGCTGACCACGCGCCGGCCAAGCCAGACGCATTCGGGGTTGCCGGCCGGTCCGTTGATGGTCTGTGACGCCTCAGCGATTTCGTCGGCCTTGCGCTGGCTCTCCTTGGTGGCGTCCGGATTGGCGGCCTGCGGTTTGCCTTGATCCTGCGGGGCCGGGGTGCCGCTCTGGGCAAGCGCGCCAGCCGATCCGATCAGGAGGACCAGGCCGGCAGCGGCAAAACGCCTCAAAACCGCAACTTTTGGATCACGCACCCGTCGACGCATACATTCCCCGATCAGTTTCCTGCCGCAAAGCGCGGCTGTTGGACTGGCTTGTTGCCGCCCAAATTCGTCCCCAATGCGGCGGAGACATCAGCCGATTCAAATGACGGGTATTTCGGATTTTGTCCAGCAAAGTCACAACTTTATCGCATCGGTGGTAAAACTGCCGCAGGGGACGAGACGGAATAGGGCAGTCCTGCATCTTGGCAGGACGCCGATGAACGGGTAATCGACGGTCCCCGCCCGGAGGATGGAACCGATTTCACTTCGTACGCCGCTGGCGCTTCTCCTTTCATCGCTCGCCATGATTGCCGCCCTGTGGTGGTGGCTCGCCACGCCCATTACCCTTGCGCGCGCGCCGATCGATCCAAATGCAAAGCTGCAATGCGTTTCCTATGCGCCGTTCCGCGGCGCGCAGACACCACTGATTCCCACCACGCAAATTCCTCCCGAACAGATCGCGCAGGATCTGGCGCAGCTCGCCAAGATCACCGACTGCGTGCGGACCTATTCGATCGAGAACGGACTCGATCAGGTCCCGGCGCTGGCCGCCAAGGTGGGGCTGAAGGTGATCCAGGGCATCTGGCTCTCGAGCAACCGGACCAAGAACCTCGCCCAGATTGCAGTTGCGATCGAACTGACCAAGGAACATCCTGATGTCATCACCGCGCTGGTGGTCGGCAACGAGGTGCTGCTGCGCGGCGAGATGACGACTTCAGACCTCGCCGCCAATATCCGCTCGGTCAAGTCGCGGGTCACCGTACCCGTGACCTATGCCGACGTCTGGGAATTCTGGCTGCGCAACCGCGAAATCTATGAGGCGGTCGACTTCGTCACGATCCACATCCTGCCGTACTGGGAAGACATTCCGGTACGCGCAAAGTTTGCCGCAAGCCATGTCGACGACATCCGCAAGCGGATGGCGGTGGCGTTTCCGAACAAGGAAATCCTGATCGGCGAAACCGGCTGGCCGAGCGCCGGGCGGATGCGCGAAGGCGCGCTGCCCTCGCGCACCAACCAGGCACGCGTGGTGTCCGAAATCCTCGACCTCGCCAAGCGCGAAAAGTTTCGGGTCAATTTGATCGAGGCCTATGACCAGCCCTGGAAGCGCCAGCTCGAAGGCACTGTCGGCGGCTATTGGGGCATGATCAACGACGCGCAGCGGGCGTTGAAATACCCGCCCGGCGAGCCGATCAGCAATTTTCCGTTCTGGAAATTGCAGATGGGCTCCGGAATGGCGCTCAGTTTCTTCGTGTTCCTGGCGGGCTGGCTGACGCTGCGGCGGCGGCCGTGGAAGCCTGGGTTTTCCGCCTGGGTCGTGGTCGGGACGTCGGCGACGACATCAGGCATGCTGCTTGGGATCGCCGCCGACAAGATGTTTTACGAGAGCTACGGGGCCGGCGGCTGGCTGCAATGGGGTGCGCTGCTGGCGGCCGCCATCGCCTCGCCGATGTTGTGCGCGAACGCCGCGATGTCGGGCCGGCCGCTGCCGACCTTCCTCGAATTGCTCGGGCCGCGCGACTTCAGGACCAAGTCGGTGCTGACGGCGCTGCTCGGCTTCGTGCTTGTCGTCACCACGCTGATCGCGGCGGGGACCGCGCTCGGCTTTGCGTTCGATCCGCGCTACCGCGATTTTCCGTTCGCCTCGCTGACCATGGCGGTGGTGCCGTTCGCCGCGCTGATGCTGCTGAACCGGCCGAAGGCCGGCGCGCGCCCGATCGCCGAATCCGCGTTCGCCGGTCTGCTGGTTGTCGCCGCGCTGTTCATGGGCTTCAACGAGGGCGGACAGAACTGGCAGGCGATGTGGACCTGCGCGATCTATTTGCTGCTGGCGCTCACGCTGTGGCGGGCGCGGGCCGTGCAAATCCCAAAATGAGCAGGCCGATCGCAAGTCCCGACAGCACGATATTATAAAGCACGATCCCCAATCCCGCCGCGATCAGTCCGCCGGTCAACAGCACGATCGACGGCCGCATGACGTGAAGCACAGCGATCACCACCGCGGTGATGCCGAACACCGAATTCTTGAACAGGTAGGTCGCAAGCGTGCGCGACTTGCACAGCATGCTTTGCAAACCGGCGTCGCAGGCGAGCGCGACGGTCGAGAACTCGACCGCGAGGTAGCGCAGGTAAAGCGCGTAGCCGACGGTAACGAAGCCGACCACCAACAGGAACTGGACTTGATAGGGCGTAAGCCGGAACGGGGATTTTTTCATCGCGGCAATATGGTCGGGATTGGCTTTGGGGACAAGCGTTCCGCTGAGCCCAGAATGCGGGTCAAGGATTTCGTATAACGCTTTGTAGTCGCAGGTCTATTGCGTGTTCCTCCTGCCGAGGATGTTCGACAAAGTCGCCTGCGTCGCCGGCGGAGGTTGTTCCGGCTTCTTCTGCGCTTCCTCGACGACCGCCGGCCGCTTGGCAACGGCGCGTCGGCGCTGAAGCGGCTTGGCTGCGGTCGGCGCCTCATCGTCGGGTTTGAATGACAGCCGCTGGCCGTCAAAGATCGCGGTTTCGCAGGGACGGTTGTTTTCGGTCAGAACGGCGCAAATCTTCGCGGCGGCGCCGGCGTCGTTCAGCGGACCGGCGACCAGGCGAAGCTGCATGCCGAGGCCCGTCGTACTTTCCTTGATGACGATGATCGGGCGCAGCGCCGTCAGCGGCGCGTTCGACCTCGATTTCAACAGCCCGCGCCACAGCGCGCGCAGGCCGTTCACGGAATTGGCGGTGCCGAGATCGACGCCGAACTCGGTCCGCTGCAGGGAGACTTTCGGCGCAGTCTCTTCGTCCGCGTCCGCCTCTGATGGTGCCGACGCCACGACGTCGGGGATCGGGCTCGCGATAACCGAGTTCAGCGCCTTGCCCGGCTCAATCAGTCTGCTGGCCGCAGGATCCGGTGGGGCCATCATCGACTGCGTGGCCATCAGTGGCGTGGCAGGCGAGGGCTTGGCCGGCTCAACCTTGAGCAGGTCGGCCTTTGCCGTTTCCGGCTTGGCGCTATCGGCCTTGGCGGCCTCCTTTGCGGGAGGCGCCGGGGCTGGCGCCGGCTCGGCGACGGCGGGCGCTGCGGCCGGGGCGGTGGCGACCGGCGCGACGGATGGCGATGGCTGCGGGCTGGCCGGCGGTTCCGCATTCGCCACGGGCGGTGGCGGGGAAGCAGGACCCTGCTTGGCGATGGCGCCGGTGACGGACTCGAGCCCATGTTCCAGGCTGGTGACGCGGGCATACAGCCTGTCGCGGTCGCCATTGAGCGTCTCGATCGCGGCGGTGAGCCGCCGCGCCTCGTTCTGCGTCTCCCTGGCGACCGTCTGGATCTGCTGCGCCTGCCGGGTCAGGTCGGCGGAAGCGATCTGTTCGCGCTTCAATCCGAACGACGACTGGTTGGCCATGACAGCCAGAACCACCGCGCCGGTCGCGCCAAAACCCCAGGAGGCGATCCGCCACAGGGCGCGGCGGTCGAATTCGTCTTCGTCGGCCAGCAGGTTGCTGAGCACGCCGCCGCTGTCATCGGCCTCGAAGTCCGGAAGATGGTCTGGTTTTTTGGCCAAGCGCCCTCGGCCCTCCTCAAGGCCCGCCGAATCACCCGTCAAACATTAACAGGAAAAGCCCCGCCCACTGGTATCCGGCGGTTTTCGGGCGGCGAATCGGTTTCATCTCCGGGGGAAAACAATTAAGACGGCCCTCGCAGCCCTGTTCGCGAGGACCCGAATGACCGCTCGATCCAGCCTGACTGTCGTGCTTGCGGCCGGTGAGGGCACGCGCATGCGATCCTCGCTGCCGAAGGTGCTGCACCCCGTGGCCAGCCAGTCGCTGCTGGCGCATGTGCTGGACGCCGCCCCGCATGGCGCAGGCGCCTCGCTGGCCGTCGTGATCGGGCCGGACCACAAGGCGGTGGCCGACGAGGTCAAGCGGGTGCGGGCGGACGCTGCGACCTTTATTCAGGCCGAGCGCCTCGGCACCGCGCATGCCGTGCTGGCCGCGCGGGAGGCGATCGCGCGCGGCGCCGACGATTTGCTGGTGGCGTTCGGCGACACGCCGCTGATCTCGGCCGAGACGTTTGCGCGGCTGCGCGCGCCGCTGGCAAACGGCGCGGCACTGGCCGTGCTCGGCTTCCGCGCCGCCGACCCGACCGGTTACGGCCGGCTGCTGCTCGAAGGCGACCGCCTGATGGCGATCCGCGAACATGCCGACGCGACACCTGAAGAGCGCAAGGTCACGCTGTGCAATGCCGGCGTGATGGCGTTCGCGGGTGCCCGCGCGCTGGAAGTTCTCGACCGGATCGGCAACGCCAACAGCAAGGGCGAGTATTATCTGGTCGATGCCGTCGCCATCGTCAGGGAAATGGGATTGGAGGCCGTCGTGATCGAAACCAGCGAGGATGAAGTGCGCGGCATCAACAACAAGGCCCAGCTTGCGGAGGCCGAAGCGGTGATGCAGGCGCGACTGCGCCAGGCGGCGCTCGATGCCGGCGTGACGCTGATCGCGCCCGAGACGGTTCATCTCGCCGCCGACACCAAGTTCGGCAGCGACGTCACCATCGAGCCGTTCGTGGTGATCGGCCCGGGCGTCACCATCGCCGACGGCGCGGTGATCCATTCGTTCTCGCACATCGTGCAGACTTCAATTGGCAAGAAGGCGTCGATCGGTCCCTACGCGCGGCTGCGCCCGGGCACCGCGCTCGGCGATGGCGTCCGGATCGGCAATTTCGTCGAAACGAAAGCCGCGACGATCGAAGCGGGCGCCAAGGTCAACCATCTCTCCTATGTCGGCGACGCCCATGTCGGCGCCAATTCCAACCTCGGCGCCGGCACCATCACCTGCAACTATGACGGCTTCTTCAAGCACAAGACCACGATCGGCGAGGGCGCCTTCGTTGGCACCAACTCCTCGCTGGTGGCGCCGGTGAAGATCGGCAAGGGCGCCTATATCGGCTCGGGCTCCGTCATCACCAAGGACGTGCCTGATGACGCGATGGCGGTGGAACGCAGCCCGCAGACCAACCGCGACGGCGGGGCTGCGCGCTACCGCGAGATGAAGATGCGGGCGAAGGCTGCGAAAGAGGGGTAAGCGCCGGCTATGCCGCCGGCGCCTCTCGGCAGAGGCATCGCCCGGCTGCCGTCAGATCGTCACGCGGCTGCCGTCGAAGCGCGTGAATGAGAAGCCGTCGAACGGTTCGCGGAGCGTCGTGCGCTCGTCCCGCAGCATGCCGATGGCTACTTCCTCACCGATCGCCATGGAGGCGGCAGCGTCGGAACGCCAGTGGATGCCCGCCCAATTCCGTCCGAAACCGAAATTCACCGCGAGCTTGTTCAACTCGCCACCGATCGTGAGCGGTGGGCCGTCATAGGGCACGAGCTTCGTCGGGTCGGCCGGATCGGGCTGTACGGGGTTGGCGACGACGCGGGTCTCGTCGAAAAACGCCTTCAATATGGTCGCCGTGACGGCACCAACGCCGGTGGCGCCGCCGGGATAGGTGGAGTGAAGCGGCGCCGCCTCCGGATAGGTTTGCGACAAAAGGTAGGTGCCGTATTTGGCCTTGCTGCGATCGAGCGCTTCCGATTTCAGGAAGTTCTCATGCAGCGGGTAGTCGCTCACGCCATTGGCGAGGCGATGGTGCGCCAGACCGCCATAGGCTTCCGGTCGCACCGTCCGGTGCACGAAATACTTCTGCCAGTAGACCGCGCGGACGGAGTTACTGATCCCCGTGGCGAGCAGCGCCTGCACATAGGGCAATCCGAAGGTGCCACCCGCAGGTCCCTGGGTCTTCGATTTCCGGTACGGGTTCGATGGGTAGGATGCGGGCTCCGTCGGTGGATACATGCCGGTGTAGCGTTTGTCCGCTCCGCCGCCGGGGGTGGCAAGGAGCAATGCTGCCGCCCACCCAAGTGCGGGACCAGCGTGGATATACTCCGCGAGATCTCTTCCTGTCGTGATGTATCGCGGCGTCGGGTTGAACTCCAACCGGCGTTTCGGTGCAGCGCCGTTCTGGGTCGCCAGCCACTCCTCATAATCGGTCAGGAATTCGCTTGTCGGCAACGCGGTGCGAATTTGAGCGCTGATCCACTGTGCGGCATAGGGCACGTCGCGGAGCAGGAATTGCGAGATCAGCGGCCCGTCCAGAACGCCTGGAGGCGTGACCGAGCGGCCCTTCGGATCAGTCGGGTCGAAATAAAGCGCATTGGCGCGGAACAGCGTACCGGGCGTGACCCGCCCGCCGGACTTCGGCCCGCGGAAATCGGCAAGCTTGTTGATCTCCTCGGTTGCGGCGAGCACCTCGCGATGGGTGGTGTCGTCGCGCAATTCGGTCAACGGAACGTCACGCAGCAGGGATTGCCAATAGACCTCGACCGCCTCGCCGCCGCGCTCCGCACTTGCAAGCTCCGGCGCCGGCGGTATCGCAATCTGGGTAGGGTTGATGCCGCTCAGGCTGACGGCCTGCGTGCCGATGGGGTTGACCAGTTTGCGCGTGCCGCCGAGCGGGATCTTCTCGAAATCGGCTGCTTCACCCGACTGGCATGCCGCATAGAGGGCCTGCCATGCAGCTTGCTCCACTTCACCGCGCTTGTCGTGCGGCAGGCCCCGTGAATCGGAACCGATCTTGTTGGTGTAGCGTGCCTCATCGCCATTCGCCGGGTGGGGCGCGATGGGAATTTTCTCGGTGTTGTTCGCGCAGGCCTGTCGGACTTCGACAGCGCGGCGCTTGAACGCCGCATCGAGCGGGCGCGCGTCCACGCCCACGCCCACAGTCTGCGCCGCAGCCGGGGCTATTCCGGGCATGCCCGGCGGCGACGCCAGCACGGCGGCGCCAACAGCGATGCCGGCCCCGCCGAGCAGCGACCGGCGCGTGACCGCGGCGGTATGCAGGGCCGGCGATGTCAGATTGGATTCAGTCGAAGAAATGGTGGGGTGGTCGGCCATGGGGATGTCCTCCCTCGCAGGCGAATCCAGGATTGCGCCGGAGCCTTCCACTCTCTTGTGCGCCTGTCCTAGACGCGAAATGATTCAATCAGAAGGAAGCGGGAGAGGAGATTGATGTAGATCAATAAGAGAGTCCTGCAGACCAATTGAAAAGATCGGTACACCGGTGGAGCTGCTGATGAACCGACATGATGTGCTTTTCTGGATTTCGCTTACCTGGTCTGCCACGCTGTTCGGCGTGGCGATCGGGCTGCTTGTTTTCAGGTGACCGGGCCAGTGCCCATGGAATTACGGCGACCCTGCACTTGATGCGGCACACCATGTCGCCACAGCGCCGCCGGGCGCCTCATTTTCCCAGCCCTCGGGTTATCTTGCCCTCGATCTTCTTCGCCTCCGCCGGATCGGGCTTGAGCGATAATGCCTGCTGCCAGGATTTGCGCGCCTCGCCCTCACGTCCCGTCCGCCAGTACGCATCGCCGAGATGATCTCTGGTTTCGTAGCTGTTCGGGTCGAGAGCGGCCGCGCGCTCCATCAGCTTGATCGCCTCCTGATAGTCGCCGAGGCGGAAGTGCGCCCAGCCGAGGCTGTCGAGCAGATTGCCGTCGTCCGGTTTGAGCCTGACGGCCTTCTCGATCAGCGCCAGGCCCTCTTTCAGCCTGAGATTCCGATCGACCCAGCTAAAGCCGAGACTATTGAGAACCGCGGGCTGATCGGGATCGAGCTCCATCGCCTTGAGATAATCCGCCTCGGCCTGAGGCCATTTGCCGAGCTGCTCGTAGCTGAAGCCGCGAAGGTGCCAGTAGGCCCAGTGCGCCTTCTCCGGCTTGCCGGCCAGCTCGATCGCCCTGGCGTAGTCCTTCACCGCGCGTTCGAAATCGCGCATGCCGCGATACGCATCGGCGCGAATGCCATAGGCCCACGCATTTTTCGGGTTGAGGCGGATCGCCTCGCTGCAATCCGTGATGGCGCGGTCGTTGTCGCCCTTGCTGGAGTAGGCGCTGCCGCGGCTGTAATAAGCCTTCACATTTTTCGGATCGAGGCGGATTGCCTCGTTGAAATCCGTGACGGCGCGGTCGTAATCGCCCTTGCTGGAATAGGCGCTGCCGCGATTGTAATAGCCTTGCGCATCCTTCGGATCGAGCCGGATCGCCTCGTCGAATTCCCTGATAGCGCGGTCGTAATCGCTCTTGCCGAAATAAACCGCCCCGCGATTGAAATAGGCAACCGCATATTTCGGGTCGAGGCGGATCGCCTCGCTGTAATCCTCGATGGCGCGGTCGCCATCGCCTTTTTCCCTGCGGGCATTGCCGCGATTGTACCAGGCGGCCACATATTTCGGATCGAGCCGGATGGCCTCGTCGAAATCCGTGATGGCGCGATCGTTGTCGCCCTTGTGGGAGTAGGCGGTGCCGCGAGTGTACCAGGCCATCGCATCTTTCGGATCGAGGCGGATCGCCTCGTCGAGCTCCTTGATGGCACGGTCGCGATCGCCCTTGTGCGAGTAGGCAACGCCACGATTGTACCAGGCCGCCGCATATTTCGGGTCGAGGCGGATCACCTCGCTGTAATCCCTGATCGCGCGGTCGTTGTCGCCCTTGCCCTTGTGGATATTGCCGCGGTCGAAATAGGCAACGACATATTTCGGATCGAGACGGATCGCCTGGTCGAAATCCTTGATGGCCCGGTCGTTGTCGCGCTTGCTGGAGTAGGCGCTCCCGCGAATGTAATGGGCCACCGCATCTTTCGGATCTGATCGGATTGCTTCGTCGAGCGTCTTGATGGCGCCGTCGTAATCGCCGCTTTCGAAGGAGGCTTTGACGCGATCGATAAAAGACGTTGGCGCGGTTTGACTTGCGCTCCGCCGCAGCCGCGCCGCCTCGTCGTAATCCTTCCTGGCCCGGGCGGTATCTCCCTTGGTTTCATAGGCCCGCCCGCGAATCTCATAGGCAAGCGCATATTTCGGATCGAGCCGGATCGCCTCGTCGTAATCCCTGATGGCGTGGTCGTTATCGCTTTTGAAGAAGTACGCACCGCCGCGATGCAAATAGGCGCTCGCATTCTTGGGATCGTGGCGGATCGCCTCGCTGTAATCCTTGATGGCGCGGTCGTGATCGCGCTTGCCGGTGTAGGCTAGCCCGCGATTGAAATAGGCATCCGCAAAATTCGGGTCGAGGCGGATCGCCTCGTCATGATCCCTGATGGCCCGGTCGTGGTCGCCCTTGCCGGAGTAGACATTGCCGCGATTGCTATAGGCGTCCGCAAAATTCGGATTCAGGCGGATAGCCTCGTCGAAATCCCTGATGGCGCGGTCGTGATCACCCTTGCTGTGATAGACTTTGCCGCGCCCCTCATAGCCGAGCGCATATTGCGGATTGAGGCGGATCGCCTCGTCCAGATCCGCGATGGCGCGGTCGTAATCGCCCTTCATGTGGTATGCGCGGCCGCGCGCGTTGTAGGCACGCACCGCCTTCGGATCGAGCCGGATCGCCTCGTCATAATCCTTGATGGCAAGGTCGTAATTGCGCCTGCTGTAGGCATAGCCGCGATTGACATGGGCGTTGGCGCGGTTTGTCTCGCTCTCCGCCGCGCCGCGCGCCAGTACCGCCGTGCATCCGGCGATCTTGCGATCCTCATCGCCGATTTGCCCGCAATCCTCCCACGCCTTGTCAGCCGCGCGGGCCGGCGGCGCGAGCATGGTCAGGGACGCCAAAGCCAGGAAAAGGCAACGCCGGAACATTTCATTTCCATTCAAAACGCGTGGGCGAAGGCCGCACGGCGAATATTGTCGTCACGGCGCGGGTCGCTCCGCCGGGGCAGGCGCGGCATAGCCTGCGACGAAGAATGAGCCCGCCCAGAAAGGGCTTTTCCATGACTATGTGCAGTCCTTCGCGTCAAAGCAGATATCAGCCCAAGCCGGAAGCGATGTCCGCTTTGGGTTAAACCAGTAAGTCGCGGCGCCCCGCTTCCGGGTTCAAAATGGTCCAGCGCTCGGTCTTGCCGGTGTAATGGCGCCGCCGGAGATCGTGAGCAGACCGCCGCCAATGCGCATTGGGGTGATGCGGAATTACGGTGATGCTGGACTGCACCCCTGGAATGAGACACGCTAATTTCTGTGACAGGCTCATTTGGAGAATGACCTGTGGCAGGACGATCGACGAGCCGGCAAGTCAATCGGCGCAAGGCGCTTGCGGCGACGATCGGCGGTGGCCTGGCGCTGTCCGGTCTGGCCCGGTCCGCCGGCGCCGTGTCCGGCGCGCATATACTCGGTTCGCCCGAACAGCTTCGTTCAGCCTATGACTATGTAATCGTCGGCGCGGGATCAGCCGGTTGCGTTCTGGCGCATCGGCTTGGTCTCGCAGGACGACGGGTACTCGTTGTCGAGGCCGGCGGCCAAGCAGGCGGCCAAGCGAAGCTGGCTGATATCACAGATCCGCCGGAATGGCCCAAGCTCCAGGGCAGCCAGTTCGACTGGCGCTATCAGACAATCCCGCAACCGGGACTGGGAGGCCGCATCATTCGCTGCCCGCGCGGGAAGGTTGTGGGTGGCTCAAGCACCATCAATGCGCTCGCCTATCAGCGCGGCCATCCGGCCGCTTATGATCGCTGGCCCGAGGGGTGGCGCGCTGCGGACCTTCTGCCTTACTTTAAGCGCGCTGAGACTTTTTCCGGAGGCGCCAGCGCATGGCGGGGCGGCAACGGTCCTCTGCATGTGCTGTCGCTCGCAGACGTCACGGATCGCACGCATGTGGCATCCGCCTTCGTCAAGGCGTCGCAAGACCTCGGGTTCTCGATGACTTCAGACATCGGAGGGGAGGTCACGACAGGCGTCGGCTGGAATCAACTCAGTATCAAAAGAGGGGTTCGCGACGATGCCGCGACAGCTTATCTCGACAGTCTCGAGAACGTGGCCGTGGATCTCTTGGTGAACACGGAAGTGCTCGGTCTTGCGATCGAAGGCGGACGGTGCATCGGCCTGCGACTTTTCGAACGAACAGTGCGGGTGGACGGCGAACTCCTGCTTTGCGCCGGCGCAATCGATTCACCACGCCTCCTGATGCTGTCCGGAATAGGCCCTGCCGACCAACTCCGATCCCTCGGTATTCCCGTTGTCCGGGATCTGCCGGATGTCGGCCGCCATCTTGAAGACCATCTGCTGGTCGCGGGCGTGGCCTATGCGGCACGTCGCGACGTGCCGCGCTCGCATTATAACCATGCCGATGCTCTTCTCTACGTGCCGCCCAGTGACCCCAGGGAAAGTCCCGATCACCTTGTGATGTGCCTTTCCTTGCCGTTCGTCCTGCCAGGCGTCGGGGCGTTGCCTTCACCGGCTTACGTTCTTGTGCCTTGCCTGATGCGACCCCGGAGCCGCGGGAGCGTGCAACTTGCCTCCGGCAATCCTCGGGTCCCGGCCCTGATTGATCCGAACTACCTCTCCGAGCCGGCCGATCTCGACCTTCTTGTCGAGGGCGTTTCTCTCGCGCGCGAAATCGGGGCCGGTGCTGTCTTTGCCGACTGGCGCATGCGGGAGGTTTATCCGGGGCCCGATGCAACAACCACGACCGACCTACGCAAGTTCATTCTTTGTGCGGCGGATTCGTTCCATCACCCTGTCGGCACCTGCCGCGTGGGCGCCGTCGTCGATAATGCCTTGCGTGTAAAAGGCGTCTCGGCCCTGCGCGTCATCGACGCGTCAGTATTTCCGGGGATCCCGCAGGCAATGACCAACGCCGCCACAATTGCGCTGGCCGAGAAGGCGAGCGATCTGGTGCTGGCTGGGTAAATGATGCGTCGGCACATCAATTTTGACGGCGATTAACGCCTGGGGCAAAAGTCTTCATGTGTCGTGAGGACCACCGCGCCACGATCGCCAGCCGTCGACGCGCATCGCGCCACCACGACCGACGACGACAACAGCGAAATGTGTGACTAGGGTCACAGTGGCGGCGAGAGCGTTGGGCCAGTGTGGCGGCACCAGCGACGGATGGTCCGCGCTGGCTTGGATCATGAGCACGCCCCCCATGCACAATTCCGAAGCCAGCCCCGAAGTGCACGAACTGACCGACGACCAACTCGAACAGGTCTCAGGCGGAAAGCCGAGCGCGGTCCGCGATAGGCCAGTGGAGTACCTCGTCATCACACTGAAAGATGTGATCATCACGTAGTTTGGCCACGCTCTCGGCTCGTCGCGGCGGCGAGAGCGTTGCGCCAGTGTGGCCGCGCCCAGCGACGGATGGTCCGCGCTAGTTCGGATGGAGAGAAATCATGAACAAGACAGACGATGCATCGCAGGATCGAGAGCACGACAGAGTGTTGCAGGACCGTGAACTCGATGTCGTTGCTGGTGGCTTTCCCGCTTTCCTGAGTTTTTCAACTAGCACCAGCATCAGCTCAGTCGGCGCGGCGCTGGAGACCATGGCCAGGAAGCAGTAAGAGTTTAGTTCGATTTCATTTTTTGCGGCGCGTCGCCGTCCATCAGCGCCCGCCGCAGCCTTCGCTTTTCGTTCGCGGTCAGGCGGCGCCGTTGAAACCGCGACCAGGTCCGCGCCGAAATATCGGACCTGCTATTATGGTGACAGTGCTGGACTGCACCGTCACCGCAATTCGAACTCGCATTGGAGAATATTTGCCTGCGCGAGTGTAGTAAAGTGCACTAGCCGTAGCTCTCACGCCGCCTCGTAGGACGCAATCTTTTTGATCTGCGGGGCGAGCACGTCTTCGGCCTTTTCGAGGTCGTAGCGCGCCTGAATGTTCATCCAGAACGCAGCGCCGGTCTTGAAGAACTTGCCGAGCCGCAGCGCGGTGTCAGCCGTAATGGGCTTTTCTTCGCGCGCGATGCGTTCGATCCGGGTGCGCGGCACGTGCAGCGCCGCTGCGACGGCGTAGGGCGTCAGCTTGAGCGGAACGAGAAACTCTTCCCGCAAGATTTCGCCGGGGTGAATCGGCGGAAGTTTCTTTGCCATCTGCAAACTCCTAATGATAGCGAGCGTAGCCAGGATGAATGCAGCGACATCCGAGGGTATCCCCGCATATCGCTGTGCTCATGCGGGCTACTTGCTCGGTTGGTTGTGATCGAAGAGAGGTTGCACATCTCGTTGCGTGGCCTTCGCTAGAAGGCATCGTTTGTTTGTTAAGTTGGTCCGACCAAATTCATGCCATACTCTTTGGCTGCCAGTTCGATAAACGACTGAATGGTTTCTGCCGTCTCCTTACGGCACGTTTCGGCATCGCCGACGATCATCAAGAAACCTAGCTTTCCGGACTTATAATATATTCCAACCCCTCTTGTCCCTGTGCTGGACGAAAGAAGAGAATAGCCCGATTGGCCCTCTTCTGGACTAAGAGAGGCCATGCCGATTTGCATGTATTCCAAATTGCCCGACGGCCACGCGTCGCGGACCCGAATGACGTTGCCGCCGATCGCGCCTACAGCCTTATTTCTTTGCTGGACCAGTTCCTCCAATGCCAGGCTTATTTCCATAAATTCGATCTGACCTTTACTGTCGTTCGCCTTTTCTACCTTGAAGCTTCCATCAGGCTGCTGCACGTATGCTTCCGTTGGAAGGTACGGCTTTCTAAGGGCGTTCAATTGCTTATATTGAGCCTGATCGCCGATGTAACATCGCTCGCAAGGCCGTATTCCCTCAGCGGTGACATGGACTAACTGATTGCCTTTCTCGTCCAGTTGCAGAACTAGAAATTCACAGTCCGGCTTTTCATTGCCCGATGATTCTAAATTTTTCTGGTAGTGCTCCAATAGCTCGACGCAGATGTCCGTTTGAGAATTGCTCTGCAACTTGCGCCATACCTCCGCGATGATGTTTAGAGCGATGTCGACAGCGTTTGAGGAGGAAAACGCAATCGCTACTTGATCATTCAGGATTTGAATTTTGAGGCCATGGAATTCGCCGTTTACTACCCCCGCTGGATTGCCCTTAACTTCCAGCAAGGGGGTTAGCAACGTGTCTCCCACCAGGAACCCTATTTCAGCATTCGCCATCCCGACAATGAGCGTCATGTTCTCGTCTCCGGCTCTACTCACCGTTCTGCTGGCCACCATATTGACGGCGGGGGGAGTCAGCTACTTGCCCCTTGCGCGCCAAGCTAATTTGCTGAACCAAATCAACCTGATGCTACCAGTCCAGTCGTCTCCGAAAAAATATTCCGCTTCCACGCGCGCCCAAATCACCGCTATCAATCTGCCCATCCACCCCGGCAAGAGGGGCGTATCGCGATCGTCACGGACGCGGGGTTGGATGCGGTGGACGCAGCGGCGTCGGGCGCGATCGTGGTCGCAGGGCGGGTTCTCCCGTGAGTGATCTTACGCCAGCGCAGACGACCGGCGTTTCAAGGCCTTCGCCAGAATTTTGGTCGGCATCTCGCCGATCGAAGTGAAGGGTGAGGGCGCTGCGTACGGCGAAGTCGCGTGGTTCTGGCATCCGTGGCTGATGTTAAACCAGCGGAGATGCGTCGGCCCGACCGGGCTCAAGACAAATCTCAATCCGCTGGTGACGGTGACAAAAAGGAATTCGTCGCCGGGGAGCAACTGTGTTGATGTAGCCCTGTGATCGGCTGGCCTCAAGGCTGGCGCTACGCGCCACCGCCTCCGGCGGCTGACGGCCTTGACCCCATCCGCTCACCGGTCTTTAGGCTGGGCATGCGCTCGGCGGAAGCCGAGCGGGGTCGCTCACTTTGTAGCGGTTGGCGTCCCATTTTTGGCGTCGCGCGATCATGGTGTTGAGGATGACGATGAGCTTGCGCATACAGGCGGTGAGCGCAACCTTCGGCTCCTTTCCCTTGGCGATCAGGCGGTCATAGAACGCCTTGAGCACGGGGTTGTGCTGGGTCGCAGCTCCCATGCAAGGCATGTAGAAGAGGTTGCGGGCCTTTCGGCGTCCGCCCTTGATGTGGCGGTTGCCCCGCCGTTGGCCACTATCGTCATCGTAAGGTGCTACCCCCAACAAGGCCGCGACGATATTGTCGTTCACCTGGCCCAGTTCCGGCATCGTCGCGATCAGTCCGGCGGAAGTGATCTTGCCAAGTCCCGGCACGCTCTCGATGATCTCGGCGAGCTCGGCAAAATGCGGTGTCGCTTTGACCTGGGCTGCGATCGCAGTATCGAGCTTGGCGACTTCGACGGCAATCTTCTTCAAGAGCCGCGCCTGCATTTTCTGCACGACGTCCGGCACGGAATGCTCGCCACTGTTTTTCAAGCTAGTCTGTAGATCGAGCAGTCCTTGGCGTGCATTGACGATCTTGACCAACCTCTCGCGTGCCGCGTCGTAGGCTTGGCCCGGTGCTTCGGTGAAGGTCTCGGCGAACCAGGCGATCATCTCCGCATCGATCGGATCGTTCTTGGCGAGGCGTCCGGCCGAGCGGGCGAAGCTGCGCACCCGCTTCGGGTCGACGATCCGGACTTCGATGCGGGCCTCGCGCAGCGCCTTGGCCCAGTCCTGCTCATAACCGCCGGAAGCCTCCATGGCTGCCTTGCCGCCCCTGTGTTTGCGAAGCCAGCGGATCAGGGCACGCTGCCCCTCCGCGGTACTTGGGAACGTCTGCCATTGAGACAGCGAGCGAATGCACGCATCCACCTTGTCCTTGGCCACATCAATACCGACGACAACGACCTCATCTTGTGCCATCATCCACTCCCTTCCTTGCTCGGTTCGGGCTCGAAGCCCGTGCAACTGTTCGGGTTGAGGAAGACCACCGGATCTGTCCCTCGCTCCCCGACAGGCTCTCGGCCTTTGAGCACGAACGGGATCAGATCCAGCGACGGGCGGTTGGTCAGAACCGCCCGTTCGCACATTCTGGCAGATTTTGCGGACACAAGAGCGCGTTATAAGCCGTAAAGCCATTGCGCAGGGAATGCCGGATTGCCTCCGCTGAACCTGTATGCTCGTGTGCGTTTCCTTCTACCCATTGCACGCGAGACCGCGGGTGCAGCGCGCATCCGGCATTCCCTGCTCCCTCTTTCTTCGAGGGAACCACGGCCAAGCCTCGGGCAAATCATGCCGCGAGATCGCGGACCCGTATTCCGCACGCCTTGCGGATATGACAGGTTAATCCCCGGTTGAGCTACCCATTAAGCTTTCCGCTTAAGACTGTCTCAATCCGCAATAATTATTGAGTATCTGTCGGACTTCATTTCTCGTTAAGAGATGAACGGGTTGCGACGCTATTCGTCGATTTGGGGAAATTGAACCGCATGTGCGGCATTGTCGGCATTCTTGGGAAAGCTCCGGTCGCGGAGCTCCTGGTAGACTCACTCAAGCGGCTTGAATATCGCGGCTATGATTCCGCAGGGGTCGCCACGCTGGAAGGCGATCACCTCGCGCGCCGGCGCGCCGAGGGCAAGCTGAAGAACCTGGAAAAGCGGCTGCAGGCCGAACCGCTCGGCGGTCACACCGGCATCGGGCACACGCGCTGGGCGACCCACGGCAAGCCGACCGAGAACAATGCGCATCCGCACGCGACCGAACGCGTCGCCGTGGTCCACAACGGCATCATCGAGAACTTCCGCGAGCTGCGCGAGGCGCTGGAGAAGAAGGGGGCTGACTTCAAGACCGAAACCGACACCGAGATCGTGCTCCACCTCGTCGACAGCTTTCTGCAAAAGGGCGTCAAGCCGGTCGAGGCGGTGAGGGCGGCGCTGTCGGAATTGCGCGGCGCGTTCGCGCTCGGCTTCATCTTCGCCGGCGATGATGACCTGATGATCGGCGCCCGCAACGGCCCGCCGCTTGCCATTGGTCATGGCGATGGCGAGATGTATCTGGGCTCGGATGCGATCGCGCTCGGGCCGTTCACCGATACGATCAGCTACCTCGAAGACGGCGACTGGGTGGTGCTGACGCGCAAGGGCGCGGTCATCTACGACAAGAACAACGCCATCGTGCACCGCGACGCGGTCAAGCACTCAGCCTCGACCTCGCTGGTCGACAAGGCGAACTACCGCCACTTCATGGCCAAGGAAATCCACGAGCAGCCGGAAGTGGTCGGGCACACGCTGGCGCGCTATATCGACATGGCGAGCGAGCGCGTCATGCTGCCGGTCACGCTGCCGTTCGACTTCAAGGACATCCAGCGCGTTTCGATCACGGCCTGCGGCACCGCGAACCTTGCCGGTTACGTCGCCAAATACTGGTTCGAGCGGCTGGCGCGCATTCCGGTCGAAATCGATATCGCCTCCGAATTCCGCTACCGCGAGGCGCCGTTGCGCAAGGGCGATCTTGCGATCTTCATCTCGCAGTCCGGCGAGACCGCCGATACGCTGGCCGCGCTGCGCTACGCCAAGGGCGAGGGCGCTCACACGCTGTCTGTCGTGAACGTGCCGACCTCGACGATCGCGCGCGAAAGCGAGACCGTGCTGCAGACGCTGGCCGGTCCCGAAATCGGCGTCGCCTCGACCAAGGCGTTCACCTGCCAGTTGATGGTGCTGGCCTCGCTCGCGGTCGCCGCCGGCAAGGCGCGCGGCGAACTGTCCGAGGAGGACGAAACCAAGCTCGTGCATGGTCTGGTCGAGATCCCGCGGCTGATGGCGGCGGCGCTGACCATCGAGCCGCAGATCGAGAAGCTGGCGCGCGACATCTCGAAATCCAAGGACGTGCTCTATCTCGGCCGCGGCACCAGCTATCCGCTGGCGCTGGAGGGCGCGCTGAAGCTGAAGGAAATTTCGTACATTCACGCCGAAGGCTATGCCGCCGGCGAACTCAAGCACGGGCCGATCGCGCTGATTGACGAAAACATGCCGGTCGTGGTGATCGCGCCGCATGACCGGGTGTTCGAAAAGACCGTCTCCAACATGCAGGAAGTCGCGGCCCGCGGCGGCAACATCATCCTGATGACCGACGCCAAGGGGGCGGCGGAAGCCACCATCGAATCGCTGGTCACGATCGTGCTGCCCGACATGGCCTCGGCGTTCACCCCGATGGTCTATGCCGTCCCGGTGCAACTGCTGGCCTATCATACCGCCGTGGTGATGGGCACGGACGTGGATCAGCCGCGAAATCTCGCCAAATCGGTAACGGTCGAATAGAACGTTTTCGAGCGAAAGCTTGCCCCGGACTTGATCCGGGGTGGACCCGGTTCGCGTCAAGAAAACGCGTCAAAATAGGAATCTAGGGCCCCGTTTCGATTCCATCGAAACGGAAAAGGCTCTAGTCAAGTCCATTGGCTGTCACGCCGGGTCTTCAAAAACCTGCTAGGATGGCTTAGCTGGCATAGGCCGGCTTGCCCTGATCTGGAACCACGATGAACCGCGAAGAACTGCCCCCGACCGCGCCTCCGGAGGAACCCCTTCTGGAAGAGCATCACGCCGGGCTGGTCGCCCGTTTCCGGAACTATTTCCTGACCGGACTGATTGTCGCAGGGCCGGTCGCCATCACCCTGTATCTGACCTGGTGGTTCGTGAACTGGGTGGACAACCTGGTCCGCCCGTTCGTGCCGACGGCCTACCGGCCGGAAACCTATCTGCCGTTCGGATTGCCGGGCTCCGGGCTGATCGTCGCGGTGTTTGCGCTGACGATGCTGGGTTTCCTCACCGCCAATTTGATCGGACGGACGCTGGTTGATCTTGGCGAACGGCTGCTCGGCCGCATGCCGGTGGTGCGCGCGATCTATCGCGGCCTGAAGCAGGTGTTCGAGACGCTGTTCTCCGGCAAGGGTTCGAGCTTCCGGAAGGTCGGCCTGGTCGAATTTCCCTCGCCCGGCATGTGGTCGATCGTCCTGATCTCGCAGTCGCCGAGCGCGAATGTCGCGAGCCAGCTTCCCGGCCAGGAGGAGCACATCTCGGTGTTCCTGCCCTGCGCGCCGAACCCGACCACGGGTTTCTTCTTCTACGTGCCAAAGAGCAAGATCATCGAAGTCGACATGAGCACCGAGGACGCCGCAACCCTGATCATGTCGGCCGGCGTGGTGCAGCCCGGCTCCGACCCGCAGAAGCGCAACGCCGCGCTGGCCGGCATGGCGAATGCGGCACGCGTGGCGAATTCAGCAGCCGCACTGCAGCCAGCTCCCGCAAAGGTGAAGGTGGAGTGATTTGAGCCGCCATTCCGGGGCGCATCGAAGATGCGAACCCGGAATCTCGAGATTCCGGGTCTGCGCTTCGCGCATCCCGGAATGACGACAATCCTTGCATCGAAAATCCTCGAATGCTCCTAGGCCGAACATGACCAAGAAGATCGAAGGCATCATTCCCGTGATGATCACGCCGTTCACCGAAAGCGGCGGGATTGACTATCCCGGCCTCGGCCGGCTGGTGGAATGGTACATCGACAATGGTTCGGACGCGCTGTTTGCGGTCTGCCAGTCCAGCGAAATGCAGTTTCTCACGCTTGACGAACGCGTCGAACTCGCCGCTTTCGTCAGACAAGCCGCCGCCCGCCGCGTGCCGGTGATTGCCTCCGGCCACATCAGCGAAAGCCTGGACGATCAGCTCACTGAACTGACCGCGATTGCCGCAACCGGCGTCGACGGTATGGTGCTCGTCACCAACCGTCTCGACGCCAGGCAGGAAGGCGGGACGAAGTTCATCGACGACCTGACCTGGCTGCTCGACCGGCTGCCGAAGCACATTCCGCTCGGCCTCTATGAGTGCCCGGCGCCCTATCGGCGTCTGCTCAGCGACGACGAACTGAAATTCTGCGCGAATAGCGGCCGCTTCGTCATTCTCAAGGATGTCTCCTGCGACCTCGAAACGGTCAAGCGTCGCGTGGCGTTGACGAAGGGCACGCCGCTTGCCATCGTCAACGCCAATGCGGCGATCGCCTTCGATGCGATGAAAGCGGGCTCACGCGGCTTCACCGGCGTGTTCACGAACTTCCATCCCGATCTCTACCAGTGGATGATGACCGAGCACGCCAGCCATCCGGCGCTGGCGGACGAGCTTTCGGTTTTTCTCGCGCTGTCGGCGATGGCCGAACCGATGGGCTATCCGAAGCTGGCAAAACTCTACCACCAGCGTCTCGGTACATTCGAGTGCACCGACAGCCGTGCCGTCACCTACGATGTCCACGAGAAATTCTGGGCGCTGGAGGATCTGCTCGACAAGATCGTCGAGGGCACCGAACTCTACCGGGGCCGCATTGCCGACGCCGCGGCGCGTCATCCCGCGCCGATCAGCGGCACGGCTTCATCGCGCTCATACAGGTAGAGCAGGCAGCGCAGCGCCTCGCCGCGCTCGCCCTTGAGTTTCGGATTGTCCTTCATGATCCGCAGCGCCTCGTCGCGCGCCTGCGTGATCAATTGGGCGTGCACGTCGGAGCGGGCGATGCGATAGCCGGGCAGGCCGCTCTGGCGGATGCCGAGCACGTCGCCTTCGCCGCGCAGCTTCAAATCCTCCTCGGCGATCCGGAAGCCGTCGGTGGTCTCGCGGATCACCTTCAGCCGCGCCTTCGACATCTCGCCGAGCGGCTCCTTGTAGAGCAGCAGACAGGTCGACGCCTCCGACCCGCGCCCGATCCGGCCGCGCAACTGGTGCAATTGCGCGAGCCCAAAACGCTCGGCGTTCTCGATCACCATGATGGTCGCGGCCGGGACGTCGACGCCGACCTCGACCACCGTGGTCGCCACCAAGAGCCCGATCTCGTGCGCGGCGAACTGCGCCATCACGCGGTCTTTCTCCGTGCCCTTCATCTGCCCATGGACGAGACCGACCTTGTCGCCAAAACGCTTCTGCAGCTTCTCGAAGCGCTCGGTGGCGTTGGTGAGATGTTCAGTGCCTTCGGCCTCGGATTCCTCGACCAGCGGACAGATCCAGTAGACCAGCTTGCCGGCCTTGAGCGCGCGGCCAACCGCGTCGACGACCTCGTCGAGGCGGCTGGCCGGAACCGCGCGGGTTTCGATCGGCTGCCGGCCGGCGGGCTTCTCGCGCAACTCGGATACATCCATGTCGCCAAAGTATGTCAGCACCAGCGTGCGCGGGATCGGCGTCGCGCTCAGCACCAGCACGTCGACGGCTTCGCCCTTGTTGGTGAGCGCAAGGCGTTCGCGGACGCCGAAACGGTGCTGTTCGTCGACCACCGCCAGCGCCAGCGCCTTGAAGATCACGTCGTCCTGGATCAGCGCGTGCGTGCCGACCAGAAAATCGATCTCGCCGGCTTCGAGCTGCGCCAAAATCTCGCGCCGCTCCTTGCCCTTCTCGCGACCGGTCAGGATGGCGACCCGCAAGCCCGCGCGTTCGGCCAGCGGGGCGATGGTCTTGATATGCTGGCGGGCGAGAATTTCGGTCGGCGCCATCAGCGCGGCCTGCTTGCCGGCCTCGGTGACAGCGGCGGCGGCGAGCAGCGCCACCACCGTCTTGCCGGAGCCGACATCGCCTTGCAGCAGACGCAGCATCCGCACCGGTTGGAGCAAATCCGCGGTGATGGCGGCGACCGCCTCGCGCTGTGACGCCGTCAGCGCGTAGGGCAGGGCGTCGATGATCCTGTGGCGCAGATGGCCGTCGCCGGCATTGCGGTCGCCGGCCGGACGCCGGAGTTGCGCGCGCACCAGCGCCAGCGCCAGTTGGCCGGCCAAGAGTTCGTCGAAGGCGAGCCGTGACCAGAACGGGCCATCAGGCAAAATGTCGGTGAGTTCGACCGGCACGTGCACGCGATTGAGCGCCTCGCGGATTGGCGGAAAGCTGCAGCGGCGGATCACTTCCGGGCTGATCCATTCGGGAAGCTCGGGGGCCTTCTGCAGCGCCTGCGCGATCGCGCGGCGTAGCGAACCCAGCGCGAGGCCTTGGGTCAGCGGATAGACCGGATCGATGCCGCTGAGTTTCGAGAATGCCGCCTCATCGACGACACGGTCGGGATGCACGATCTGCGGGATGCCGTCATACATCTGCAGCGTGCCCGACACGTAGCGCTTCTCGCCGACCGGCAGCAGCTTCTCGACATAGCCGGGCTTGGCGCGGAAGAATGTCAGCACGACGTCGCCGGTATCGTCAGAGGCATAGACAAGGTAGGGCGCGCGGGAATTGCGCGGCGGAGGCGGGCGGTGGCGATCCACGGTGACCTCCAGCGTCACCACGGTTCCCTGTGCCGCCTCGCGGATCTTCGGCCGCGCCCGGCGGTCGATCACGCTGGCCGGCAGATGCAGCAGCAGATCGACCAGCCGCGGCGTCTCATCGCGGCCAAGCAGGTAGCGCAACAGCTTGTCCTGCTTCGGCCCGACGCCGGGAAGGCTCGTGACCGGTGCAAACAAGGAATTGAGCAAAGTGGGACGCATTGCAGAAGCCTAAGACCGTTTCGTGCCGTCATGCGCGGGATTGCGCGGAACGTCCACGGCTTTTTTCCGGCCAGGGGCAACGATCTATGCCGTCTTGAAGGCCATGCCCTTGAACCGCTTCACCGCCCGCCCGCGTTCCAGCCGATCATGCGCTGCATGCGCATCGTTCCGCGCGGTGATCGCTTCGAGTTCGCCCTGCAGCCGGAGTAGCGCCGCAATCCGCTCCAGGGCCAGCGCCTTGTTGCGGTGCTGCGAGCGTTCCTCCCGCGCCACGACAGAAAGCCCGCTGGCGATGTGGGTGGCGCGCACGGCGCTCTCGGTCTTGTTCTGATGCTGGCCGCCGGGACCTCCGGCCCGGAAGGCTTCGAAGTGGACATCCTGCGCTGCCAGCGCCTTCGGGGCTTCCGGCGGTGCCGGAAGCTCGACGACGCCGATGAACCAGTTCTTGCGCTTGTGATGCGGCCGGACCGGGCTTTGCGCCACCCATTGGATCGCACCGATCCATGGCCGCGCGAACGTGGCCGCGGCCTCGCCGTGGATCACGACGATGGCCGAGCCCGGACCATGCTTGTCGGGGCTCGGGCCTTCTACGCAGTCGGTTTCAAGCCCTAGCGCAGCAGCTTCGGCCACGAGCGTTGCAATGGCTTTCCGGACCGCGATCTGGCATTCCGCCGGACCGCGTCCGCTGGTGAAGAGAAGCCGGATCATCGGCGATCCTCCTTCCAGGATTTCTCCCGTCGGGAGGCACCGGCCGCGACACTGGACTGCGCCTTCTTGAACGTCACCAGCGGACGGAACGTCGCCACTACGCGTGCGAGGCCGAACTCGACGAGATCGGCGATGACGCGTTCGATGTTCTTGTAGGCCTCCGGCGCCTCTTCCGCGAGCAGGCCGCGATCGCCGCAGACGACGATGCCGCCATAGGGATTGCGCTCGAGCCGTGCGACGTCCGACTTTTTGACCCGGACGCGGCCGTGCATGGAGGCGCGATCGTATTTGCGGCCGGCACCGTGGGCGAGGGAAGCGAGCGCATCGGTTTGCATCGCCGCCAGCGGCTCCACGAGATACGACAACGTCCCGCGCGATCCCGGCACCGGCACCAGCCCGCGGTCGGAAGCCGCCGCGCCCTTTCGATGCAGCGCCATTACGTTGCCGCCTGCGTCGGCCTGACGCTCGACCATGTTGTGCGCCAGATCGTTGACAAGACGCAGGTCCGCTCGCGCCGCGGCCGCAGCGCGTTCAGCGATGATGCGGCGGTTGAGCCTGGCCCACTGTACGGCGTGGTCATGCGCATCCATGTAGGCGCTGCCGGCTTCACTCGCGGGGGCAAGCGCTACCTGCCCATTCCCCATCTCTCGCTCCAGGATCGAGAAGCCGAGGCCCCGCGAACCGGAATGGACCAGGACATAGGCATGGTCGCGGTCGAGCCCGGCCTCTGCGGCGGTGGCAGGCTCGAGGATTTCCTCGATCGCCTGGAATTCGCAGAAGTGGTTGCCGCCGCCAATGCTGCCGAGCGACGCATCGAACGCGGTAGTGTGAAGGCTGGCGTCAGCCAGAACGCTGCTTGTATCGCCGTCCCATGGCCGATCGAGCGCGTGCAAGCGCCCGGCCAGTTGATCGAGCCGCAGCTTGCGCGCGGCGACATCAAGCTGAAACAGCCCCATGCCGCAGCCGATGTCGGAGCCGACAAGTTGCGGGTGAATGTGATCCGACAGAACGGCGCAGCCTACGGGACCGTATTTGCCGGGATGAAGGTCCGGCATCGCGGCGACCGCGCGGACGCCGGGCAATCCGGCGACCTGTTGGAGTTGCAGTGTAGCATTGCCCTCGATCCAGGATTTGGACGAGGCGAAGACGTGGATCGGCGCGCAGCCGTCCACTTTGGGAGAAGTGCCCATTGAAAAACTTTCAGGAGATCTGAGAATCGTCGACGCGCGCTGGCGCAACTATCGTTGGCTCTAAACGCGCGAGTTCCCAAGCGGCACGGCTAACGCACGCGCGCTTAGGCGATGCCCTCGACGGGGCGGCGAGACATCAACGTCATCGAGCCTTCTCCCTGATGATCGTGCCAAAATCGGCACCGATCGCGGGCAGACACATAACGGCGAAATGCAAAAGCTGCAACCCCCGCGGCTACGAGGAGAAGGCGCAGCCAAAACTCCTGCCGTCATGCCCGGGCTTGTCTCGGGCATCCACGTCTTTTGCTCAATGTGGAAGCGAGACCTGGATGGCCGGGACAAGCCCGGCCATGACGAGCATTTGTGGAGGCAATGCAGACAACAAGGGCTGACATCGGCGGTCCCGAACGCTATATCAACCCCGCCCGGCACGTCCGGGCTTTTGGCGTTCGGATGGGACAGGGAAATGACGGGTACGACACGATCGAGCGGTGGCCTGGATGACCGCCGCAAGCGGCTTTTGTTTCGCTGCTGGCATCGCGGTACCCGCGAAATGGACCTCATCCTCGGACGCTTTGCGGATGCCGAGATAGCTGACATGCGCGATGACGAACTGACCGAGCTGGAACGCCTGATCGAGGTGCCCGATCCCGATCTCTATGCCGCGCTGATCGGCGACACGCCGCTCGATCCGGAATATGCGACCGCGCTGTTCGAGCGCATCAAGGCGTTTCGCGCCGTGGATCACGACGCATGAAGGCGCCCGTCAAATCGCCCGCCGCGCTGCTGGCTCCGGGCCGCGCGCTGACCTTTGCCAATGTCGCCGAAGGCGCCGAGGGGCTGGTCGTCTCGGACCTCGCCCGTGCGGTGGCGGCGCGGCCGAAACCACCGGCGGTCAGCCTTGCCGTGGTCTGCCGCGATGGCCCGCGCATGCAGCAACTGGCGCGGGCGCTGGAGTTCTTCGCGCCCGATCTGCCGGTGATGCAGTTTCCGGCCTGGGATTGCCAGCCCTATGACCGGGTGTCGCCGCATGGCGGCATCCTGGCGCAGCGCCTGACTACGCTGGCGCGGCTGTCGCGCCTGCAGGGCAGCGACAAGCCGCTGATCGTGCTCACCACCGTCAACGCCATCGTGCAGCGCGTGCCGGCGCGCGAGGTGGTGGCGGCGCAGGCGCTGTCGGTTGCGCCCGGCCATGTCGTGCCGATGGATTCCATCGTCGCCTGGCTGGAGCACAATGGCTACAACCGCTCCTCGACCGTGCGTGAGCCCGGCGAGTATGCCGTGCGCGGCGGCATCCTCGACCTTTTTCCGGCCGGGCTCGACCAGCCGGTGCGGTTCGATTTCTTCGGTGACAGCCTGGAATCGATCCGCACGTTCGATGCCGAAACGCAACGGACGCTGCTCGACATGCGTGCGCTCGATCTGGTGCCGATCTCCGAATTCCAGCTCGTCACCGAGACCATCCGGCGCTTCCGCATGGGCTATGTTGCGACCTTCGGCGCGCCGCAGCGCGACGATCCGCTCTATGAAGCCGTCAGCGAAGGTCGCCGCCATCCCGGCATGGAGCATTGGCTGCCGCTGTTCCAGGAGCGGATGGATACGCTGTTTGACTATCTCGACGGCGCGCCGGTTGCGATCGAGCCGCAGAGCGAGGACGCCGCGCGCGAGCGCTTCAAGCAGATCCAGGATTATTACGAGGCCAGGCGCGAGGCGCTGGAGCATCCGGGGTCAGGCGCGATCTACAAGCCGTTGCCGCCGGACCGGCTCTATCTGACGGAAACGGAATGGACGACGCGGCTGAGCGAGGCCGCAGTGGCACGGCTGACGCCGTTTGCGGTGCCTGAGGGCACCAGCGACATGTTCGACGCCGGCGCGCGGCAGGGCCGCAGCTTCACCCCCGAGCGCGCCGACACGACCGTCAACGTGTTCGAAGCCGTGGTGGCCCATGTGCTGGCGCTGCAGGTGCAGCGCAAGAAGGTGGTGATCGCGCTGTGGAGCGAAGGCTCGCGCGACCGCATGGCCAGCATGCTCAGGGATCACAAGCTTGCCAATATCACCAGCGTCAACGCCTGGCGCACGGTGCAGGCAACGCCGCGCAACGAGGCCATGCTGGCAGTCGTCGGCATGGAAAGCGGTTTCGAGACCGACGAATTCGCCGTCATCACCGAACAGGACATCCTCGGCGACCGCCTGGTCCGCCAGCGCAAATCGAGCCGCAAGCTCGACAACTTCATCTCCGAGGTCACGAGCCTTTCGACCGGCGACCTCGTTGTGCATGTCGAGCACGGCATCGGCCGCTTTGTCGGGTTGCAGACGATCGAGGTCGGCGGCGCGCCGCATGACTGTCTCGAACTGCATTATGCCGCGGAAACGAAGCTGTTCCTGCCGGTCGAGAACATCGAGCTGTTGTCGCGCTACGGGTCCGAGCAGACCGGTGTGGAGCTGGACCGGCTGGGTGGTGGCGGCTGGCAGGCGCGCAAGGCCAAGCTGAAGAACCGCATCCGCGAGATTGCCGGCGAACTGATCAAGATCGCGGCCGAGCGGCAGTTGCATGAAGCGCCGAAAATGCCGGTGCAGCCGCATGTCTATGACGAGTTCTGTGCGCGCTTCCCCTATGAGGAGACTGAGGATCAGCTTGGCGCCATCACGTCCACACTGAAGGACCTCGAAAGCGGCCGCCCCATGGACCGGCTGATCTGCGGTGACGTCGGTTTTGGCAAGACCGAAGTGGCGTTGCGCGCGGCGTTCGCGGTGGCGCTCGATGGCAAGCAGGTTGCGGTGGTGGTGCCGACCACGCTGCTGGCGCGGCAGCACAGCAGGAATTTCGCCGAACGCTTCAGAGGGTTTCCGGTCAATGTCGCGCAGGCCTCGCGCCTGATCCCGGCGAAAGAGCTGACGCAGACCAAGAAGGGGCTCGCCGAAGGCAACGTCGACATCGTGATCGGCACCCATGCGCTGCTCGGCAAGGCGATCAAGTTTCGCGACCTCGGCCTTTTGATCGTCGACGAGGAGCAGCATTTTGGCGTGAGCCACAAGGAGCGGCTGAAGCAGTTGCGGGCGCAGGTGCATGTGCTGACATTGAGCGCCACCCCGATCCCGCGTACGCTGCAGCTGGCGCTGACCGGCGTGCGCGACCTCTCGATCATCGCCTCGCCCCCGGTCGACCGTCTCGCGGTACGCACCTTCGTGGCGCCGCATGATCCGCTGATGATCCGCGAGGCGCTATTGCGTGAACGCTACCGCGGCGGCCAGGCGTTCTACGTGGTGCCTCGGATCGAGGACCTCGCCAGCGTCAAGGACTTTCTCGACAAGAATGTGCCGGAGATGAAAGTCGCGGTCGCCCACGGCCAGATGCCGCCGACCGTGATCGAGGACATCATGTCGGCGTTCTATGACGGCAAGTACGACATCCTGCTCTCGACCACGATTGTCGAGTCCGGCCTCGACATCCCGAACGCCAATACGCTGATCGTGCACCGCGCCGACATGTTCGGCCTGGCGCAGCTCTATCAGTTGCGCGGCCGGGTAGGGCGCTCGAAATTGCGGGCATATGCGCTGTTCACGCTGCCGGCGCAGCAGAAGATTACGGCTCAAGCGGAGCGCCGCTTGAAAGTGCTGCAGTCGCTGGAAACGCTGGGAGCCGGCTTCCAGCTTGCGTCGCATGACCTTGATATCCGCGGCGCCGGCAATCTGCTCGGCGAGGAGCAGTCCGGTCACATCAAGGAAGTTGGCTTCGAGCTCTATCAATCGATGCTGGAGGAAGCGATCCTCAATCTCAAGGCCGGCGTGGCGGAGCCGGCCGCCGACCGCTGGTCACCGCAGATCACCATCGGCATGCCGGTGCTGATCCCCGAGGATTACGTCAACGACCTCGCGGTACGGCTGTCGCTGTACCGGCGGCTCGCCGATCTCGACACCGACGAGGAGATCGACAATTTCGCCGCCGAGATGCGCGATCGTTTCGGCGTGCTTCCGGACGAAGTCCGCTATCTCTTCAAGGTCGCGGCGATCAAGGCCTATTGCCGCAGAGCCAATGTCGAGAAGGTCGATGCCGGGCCGAAGGGCGCGGTGATCTCGTTCCGCGACAACAGCTTTGCCCAGCCGGATCGCCTGGTCTCCTTCATCCGCCAGCACGGCCAGGCCGCGAAGGTGCGTCCGGACATGAAGGTGGTGTTCCTGCAGGTATGGAAGACACCGGAAGAGCGGCTGATGGGCACGACCGAGATCCTGCGGCAGCTCGCCAATCTCGCCGAGAGCAAGAAGGCCGCGTAGGCGGGCGCGGCGCGCGGGCTCTCTCCGTCATTGCGAGCGAAGCGAAGCAATCCATCTTGCCGCATGTGCGGAGCCGTGGATTGCTTCGTCGCTTTGCTCCTCGCAATGACGGGGATAGATGGGGGGCTCTCTCTACGACGCCGCGCGCTGTGCGCCTTCGTGCAGCCGCGACCGCAGCGACTTCGCGGAATCGTTCGGCAGCAGCGTTGCGACCGTCACTGAAGGCTCCGACCGGGCGTCGCGCTGGCCGTGGCTGGTATGGCGCATCACGCTCGACAGCCGCCGGGCGACGGCATGGGCCGTCTTCAGGTCGGCCTCGGCGAACACCACGACCACCGAGCCGTCGCCTTGTGCGGCGCCAAAATCCATTCGCCGCATCAGGCGGCTGATGATCCGCGCGCCGTCGAATTGCGCGCGGGGATGATCGGGATCGAACGCAAAGCGCGCGACCGATAATCCGCCGCCGCGCTGCTGGGTCTGGTAGATGGCGCTGGCAAAGTCGCGCTCGAAGGCTTCCGCCGTGAGCAGCCCGGTCCGCGCGTCGATCAGGCCGTCGGCGTCGATGGCCTTCAGCGTGCGGCTCAGATGCGCTTCGAAGGCGTGCTGGCGGATCAGCGGCAGCACGATCGTTGCCACCTCGGCGGCATCGCCGGAAACGATCTCGAGATTCGGCAGATCGTAAGCCGGCGCCAGATCGCCTGCGGTCACGACGACGGGGAGATTGCGGAAACGGGCATCCTCCGTCAGCACGGTGAGGAAGGCATCGACGACGCGCAGGCTGAATCCTTCGCCGAGCACGATGCCGTCAATGTCCCTGGCGTTGAGGTGCTTCGCAGCCGCCTCGATCGAGAGCGCGCCGACCACGCCGCTGCGCTCGCCAAGCGCGACCGACAGTGCGGGATAGGCGCCGCCGCGGCCGATCAGCAGCACGGTAGCGTCACGCGCCGGATCGATCTGCGACAGCGTCATCGGCGCCGCCGGCACCAACCGGCGCATCACCGTCGCATGCAACGCCCGCACGCGCAGCGCGGCACGCACGCGGGCCATCAGCCGGTCGGGGCCGGCTTGTTGGACCTGACTTTGAAGGACTTGGCTCTGAAAGAAGGGAATGACGTTGTCGGGATAGGCCGTCTGCGGGTCCACCGCGATCAACGGCAGATAGGGCTGGCGCGCCGCGACCCGCGCGGCGAGGCCCGCCAGTCCGGCTGCATCGGCGTCGGAAGCTGCGGCCAGCACGGCGGCTGGCTGCACCTGCTCGACCGCGCGCGACGCATCCGCCCATCCGGTCTCGACCACGGGAAACAGTCCTGCGCCATCGAGCGTGGCGGCAAAAGATGGTCGGCTCGCGCTGGATACGACGAGGATCGGACCTTGCTGGGACATCTGAGAACTCGGACAAAGCGCGCAATAGGGAGCCGCGATCCTAGTTCGCGGCGCTTAATGCGGCGTCAACGATCGCCTTCCTCAGGCGGCGTTGCTCCGATCCCGAAATGCCTCAACCATCAACGGGTTAAGGCCAAGTTCTGTCAGCGCGTCGCGGGCGCGTGCGTTGTCGAGGGCGCGCCCCGCCAGCCGGTGGCCGCTGATGCGGTCCGGCAAGGCGGTCAGGAGCGCGCCCTGGCCGAGCCGGCGTGCCCACTCCTGCAGGTCCTGCGCCAGGAAGCGGTAGCCGCCGACGGCCATGACGCCGGACGGCGGCGCCGTGATGTGGACCGCGCCCGTGACGCGGTCCAGCCGCGCCGCATAATCCGTGTCGACATAGTCGCGCGGCGGTGTGGCGATCAGGGAGTCGCTCGGCGACGGAGGCGGAGCGTAAGCCGCAACCGGCACCATCGGGCCGCGCAATCCCAAAGTGCCACGCGGCGTCACGAGGATGTCGCCCGCAATCGAAGATCCCGGCAAATCGCGCGGCGCGCCGTGCGGGCCGGGCTTGATCAGGGCCGGCGCGCCATCCTCTGCGATCCGGCGGGCGCCGAACAATCCGGCCTCGCCGAACAGATAGACATCCGTCAGCGTCGCCTGTTGCGCAGACCAGCCCGCGCTGGAGCCGACCTGTTCCGGCGTGCGCCACAGGCCGATGACATTGCGCAGGCTCGGCATCCGCGCGGCGAGGTCCAACTCGTCCAGCCGCAGCGCCAGTTGGGCAGGCGCAACCAGCGTATCGCAGGCCTGCTCGTTGATCTGCTGCTCCAGCACCTCGTCGTCGAAGGGGTGGTGCAGCACCAGCGTCCCACCCGATAGCAGCCAGATCGCCAGCGACGAGGCGAGGCCGGCAAACGACATTGGCGAGAACGCCGACAGGATGGTGGCGCCCTGCGGCACGTCGCTTTCGAGCGACATGGAAAGCCCGCCCGCGATCAGGCCGAGATGGGCGCGCGGGACCGGCCGGAAACCGTCCGCGGTGACGTCGAAGGAAATCAGCGCCGCCTTGCGGCCGTCCTGGATCACGGCGCGCGTGGTCGGGGATTCCCGGAATATGGCGTTGTCGAGCGAGGCCATGCCTTCCGGCAGGTCGCTGCCGAAGCCGCAGACATGGCGGATCGAGAACGCTTCGGCGGCGGCGTTCATGGCGAGATCCGAATAGATCACGCCGTCGATCTTGCCCGAGGTCACGATCGCCCGCGCTGCGGTGCGGTTGAGCGCCATGGTCAGTTCCGACTGCCGCCAGAGCAGCGGCAGCACCGCGACGACGAGGCCGGCGCGGTAGGCTGCGAGCACCGTGAGCGCGAATTCGATGGTGTTCGGCAGTTGAACCGCGATCACCGAATTGGACGGCAAGCCGGACTCGATGAAGTGCGCGGCCAGCGACGAGATCATGCGGTCGGCCTGCGCGAAGGTAAGACGCTTCGGCGGCTGGCCGGTGATGCGCGCCTTGTTGGGGGGATCGACCAGCGCCAGCGCGTCCGGCTGCCGTGCCAGGTTTCGTTTGAATAGCGTATCGAGCGTCGGCGAAGCGGTCGGCTGGGTCACGGCGTTACTTCGGTTCTATCACGAGGGTTGCGTCGGTTGGGCGAGTTACTCGGCAGGTTACTCAGGCAAGCTACTTGGGTACGCAACTAAATCACTTCGCTTCCGGCTTCTGCCACCAGGTTTCCGGCAGATAGCCCGTCAACGCGATCGCCACAGGTTGTTCTACCCGATTCCAGCGCGCGATCCATTGCTCCTGCACGTTAAACACCGGAATTGCGTAGAAGCCCGAGATCAGAACGCGATCGAGCGCCCGCACCGCGGAGATGAAGGCCGGCCGCTCGCGCGCCTCGAGCAGCGCCGCGATCAGGGCGTCGATGGCCGGCTCCTTGGCTCCCATGTAATTCCGCGTACCGGGAATGTCGGCGGCCTCACTGCCCCAGTAGAACGATTGCTCGTTGCCGGGGGAGAGCGATTGATCCCAGCGGTTCTGCAGCATGTCGAACTCGTAGCCGAGCCGGCGCTGGTCGAACTGCACAGGGTCGACGGCGCGCACGCTGACCTCGATGCCGGCGCGCTTGAGGTCGCGCTGATAGGCCAGCGCGATCCGCTCCTGATCGCGTGTCGTGACCAGGATTTCGAAGGTAAGCGGCGCCCGGGTCGAACGCTGCCGCAGCACGGCTCCATCGAGATCATAGCCGGCCTCCGACAGCAAGTTCAGCGCCTGGCGCAACGTGGTGCGATCGCGGCCCGATCCGTCGGTGACGGGCAGTCGGTACGTGCCGTCGAGAATATCGGGACGGATGCGCTCGGCGAACGGTTTCAAGAGGTCGCGCTCGCGCGCGTCGGCGGGCCGGGCGTAGGCGGAGAGCTCGGATCCTGCGAAGAAGCCCGGCGATCGGGCATAGAGCCCGAAAAAGTAGTTGCGGTTGATCCACTCGAAATCGAACAGCAGCGTCAGCGCCTGCCGCACGCGGATGTCTGAAAACACCGGCCGCCGCGTGTTGAACACCAGGAATTCCGCCGGCTGCGGCATTCCGGTCTTGATGGTGTCGCGGATCACCTCGCCGTTGCGGACCGCCGGAAAGTCGTAGCCCTCGTGCCAGCGCAGCGGTTCGTGCTCGACGCGAAAATCGTAGAGGCCGCGCTTGAACGCCTCAAACAGACCGTTGGATTCGCGGTAAAAATCGAGCCTGATCTCGTCGAAGTTCCATAGGCCCCGATTTACAGGCAGGTCGCGGCCCCAATAGTCGGGATTGCGGGTCAGCGTGACGCTGGCCCCCGGCTTGACTGATGTGACGCGATAGGGACCGGAACCGACCGGCCCGGTCATCGTGGTTTCCTCGAACGTGGCGGGATCGACGGCATGCCGGGGCAGGACCGGCATCAGACCGAGGATCAGCGGCAGCTCGCGGTCATTGGTGCCGCCGAAATCGAAGCGCACCGTGAGCGGGTCGAGCGCTTCGGCCTTTGCGACCTTGGAATAATACTGGCGGTGATTGGGGCGGCCCTTGTCGCGCAGCAAGGCCCATGAAAACAGCACGTCCTCTGCCGTGACCGGTTTGCCGTCGGCGAAGCGCGCCTTGGGGTCGAGGCGGAAGGTGACATAGCTGCGTGCGTCGTCGGTCTCGACGCTCCTGGCCAGCAGGCCATAGAGCGTGAAAGCCTCATCATTGCCGCGTGCCAACAGGCTCTCGACCACAAAGCCCCTGATTTGCTGAACCGCGATGCCGCGGACGATCAGGGGATTGAGACTGTCAAAAGTTCCAAGGACGCCCCAGACCAGCCGGCCGCCCTTCGGCGCATCCGGATTGGCATAGGGCATGTGGGTGAAACCGGCGGGCAAAGCGGGCGTACCGTGCATCGCCAGCGCGTGGGTTTCGGCCGCCATCGCACCGCTGAGCGGCGTTACACCCAGCGCGAGGGTGATACAGGCCAATACACGCAGAGGGATACGCCTAAAGGCTGTCATCGGTGGCCAGCAATTTGATTCGAAAATGCACACCGAAAAGCTTTACCATAGGCTTTGGCCCCCGCATGCGGGGAACACCAAAGATGCTTGTCGGCATTGATCTTTTCGGCTGCCGCTGTATTGAAGGCGGGCAGTTGATGCCAGCGGGAACGCCTGTCACGTATCCGCCTCAATTGCCAACGAGATAGCCGCCTCAGCGCGGGTAGAGGTGTCGGCGTCTGCAGCGGTTTCGGGCGCTCCGGTTCAGAAAGGGTTTTCCGCAATGAATTTCCGTATCTTGGCCGGGTCGGTCCGGCCGCGTGGGCAGATCCTGGCCCTGTTGGCGGCCTCGGCACTGTCGGCAACGTTGATCGCGTCGGCTGCGCACGCGCAGGCACCGGCGCCTGGCGCTCCGAAGGCGGCCCCGAAGGCCGCTCCCAAAGGTCCCGCGCCCGCCCCGCAGGCCCCTGCGGCTGGCGCCCCTGCCGCCGCTGCCCCCCAGCCGCAGGAACAGCAGGTCCAGCTGATCTATGCGCCCTGGACCAAGTTCTGCCTCAAGGGTCAGGAAGCCGGCGCCAAGCAGGTTTGCTTCACCGGCAAGGACGGTCGCATCGAGTCGGGCCAGCCCGTGATCGCCGCCGTCATCATCGAGCCGGAAGGCGAGCCCAAAAAGCTCCTGCGCGTGACGCTGCCGCTCGGCATGCAGCTCGTCCACGGAACCCGGATCATCGTCGACAGCAATGCGCCGCTGCAGGGCCCCTACGTCATCTGCTTCCAGAACGGCTGCATGTCCGACTACGAGGCGACCCCTGAGCTGATCGCCAGCCTGAAGAAGGGCCAGAATCTCGTTGTTCAGGCGATCAATTCCAACGGCGCGCCGCTGACGTTGCCGCTGCCGCTCGCGGGCGAATTCGCCAAGGCCTATGACGGTCCGCCGACCGATCCGAAGCAGTTCGAGGAAAACCAGAAGAAGCTGCAGGAAGAGCTGCAGAAGCGGGCTGAAGAGCAGCGCAAGAAGCTGGAAGGGGCCCAGGGTGGTGCCAATCCGGCGACGAAGTAACAGTCGCACCATTCGACAAAACAAAAGGCGCCCCAACAGGGCGCCTTTTTTGTTTGGGCAGCGATTCCTCGGTAGACTGGGTAATAGCTTGAGCCACTGCGCATGTCGCGCTGGACTCAAATGGCCGGATAAACCTGCACGCCCTGTTCGTACACTGTCGCATCATGCAGCGGAAACACGTGGTGCCCGCAGTGTTCGC
Source organism: Bradyrhizobium paxllaeri (assembly GCF_001693515.2). NCBI lineage: Bacteria > Pseudomonadati > Pseudomonadota > Alphaproteobacteria > Hyphomicrobiales > Nitrobacteraceae > Bradyrhizobium > Bradyrhizobium paxllaeri. Next base: position 4,405,183 of record NZ_CP042968.1, on the reverse strand, counting down.
TGAACACGGCTACCGAGCGCAACTCGGTTGAAACGACGGCGAAAGCCCAGCGCAGCTCGACGAACGATCCGTCCATCAGCTCAACCCGACAGTTACCGGAAGGATACGCCATGAAGCGCGTCGGTTGGGCCCGGAAATCTTCCTCCCGCACGCCAAAACGCGCAGCCAGCATCGGAGCCCAGTCCTGCTCCAGTTGTTCGGCCAGGCGGGGTACGGGGTATTTTCCTGTCATGCTTGTCCGCGACGGACCCATGGCCTTGTGTTGGCCGATGACGGCGCGCTAGTTCAGCGACGGATTGCGCGGGCGATAGCCGCCGGATTTGTCTTTCACGAAAATCTCGGCCACCTGCGAATGCCGGATCGGCTCGCCGGAATCGTCCGGCAGCAGATTCTGCTCCGAGACATAGGCGACGTATTCGGACTCCGAATTTTCCGCGAGCAGGTGATAGAACGGCTGATCCTTGTGAGGCCGAACCTCCTCGGGGATCGACAACCACCATTCCTCGGTATTGTTGAATTCCGGATCGATGTCGAAAATCACGCCCCGGAATGAGAACACCCGGTGGCGGACGATCTGCCCGATCTGAAATTTGGCGGTGCGCGCTTTGATCATGTCCCGTCGAATAGACCATGATTGTGGCCGATGCTAGGGGCAATAGAACGAGTTAACCTTTACGTGTAGTGGCCATTTCCGGCGCCATCCTCCCGAAATCACTGACAAAAAGACGCTTCCGAGATGGTCGATATCCTCAACCTTGCGCTCCCCTATTTTGGATTGATTTTTATCGGCTTCGCCTGCGGCAAGACCCGGGGGCTGCCGGAATCGGGTCTTAGCTGGATGAACTTTTTCCTGCTCTACGTCTCGCTGCCGGCGCTGCTGTTCCGGATCATGTCGGAGACGCCGTTTTCCGAACTGGCCAACCCGCCATTCCTGATCGCAACCACGCTGGCGACCATCAGCGCCTTCGTGCTTGCGATGGTGGCTGGCCGGATCATCGGTGAGCTGTCGTTGCGCAAGGCCACCATGGCGGGGCTTGCCGGCGCTTACGGCAATATCGGCTATATGGGCCCCGGACTGGCGCTGGCGGTACTTGGCGCCAAGGCGGCGGCGCCGACCGCGCTGATCTTCTGCTGCGACAGCATTTTCCTGTTCACGATCGTGCCGCTGCTGATGGCGCTGACCGATCGCGACCATCCGTCGTTTCTGCATGCGATTGGCGTCGCCGCGCGGCAGATCGTGCTCAATCCGCTGATCATGTCGGCGGCGGCGGGCGCGCTCACCGCGGCGTTGCACATTCGGCTACCGGTCGCCATCGACAGGACGCTGCTGTTTCTGCAGAACGCCGCCGCGCCGACGGCGCTGTTTGTGCTGGGGGTAACCGTGGCGCTGCGGCCGTTCGATCGTGTGCCCTGGGAGGTGCCCGGCGTGATCGCGATCAAGCTCCTGATCCATCCGCTGATCGTGTTCGGCCTGATGCTGCTGTTCGGCCCGTTCGCGCAGCCCTGGGCCGCGACCGCCGTCCTGATGGCTGCGCTGCCGCCGGCGCTGAACGTGTTCGTGATGGCCCGGCAGAACAACACCTGGATCGAGCCGGCGTCCGTCGCCGTCCTGATCGGGACCTTCGCCTCCGTGGTCACGCTGACCAGCGTGATGTGGTTTATCCAGAGCGGACGGCTGGTGTTTCCGTAAGGCGTGGCGCGGAGATGCAAAAACGCGAAAACAACCCCATGCAAAGTAGACAAACATAGCCCGCATGAGCCAACGGGTCGCGCGAATGCGCGCCCGGCGACGAGCGCAATTGCGCTCGCGGAGTGATGACAGGTTCCGCGATATGCGGGACCGGTCCCCGGGGTCGCTTCGCTCGCCCGGGCTACGGCAGTATGGTCAGCCGACGCGCTTCCAGGTCGGCGCCAGTCCCTCGCGCATGGCGAGCCGCCGCAACGGCCCGAACGAGCCGAGCAGATGCATGCCCGCTGCACGGAGCGATTGCATGGGCAGGAAATCGCTCAGCAGCGAGCGGTTGGCGACGTCGATCGCAATCAGCCGGCTCGCGACATCGGCACGGCGGGCGGACTGATAACGCGCCAGCACGGCGGGCGATCCCGGATCCTCGCCACGCGAGAGCGCATCGCCGGCGATGTCGGCGACATCGGCCGCGTCGCGCAATCCCATGTTGAGGCCCTGGGCTCCGATCGGTGGCACCACATGGGCTGACTCACCGACCAGCGCGACGCGATGGCTGGCGAATTGCTCGGGACGCTCGATCGTCAGCGGAAACAGGTTGCGTCCGGCTTCGACTTCGACGCGGCCGAGAATGGAGTGCGACTGTTTTTCCGCGGCCTCCGATAGTTCGCCGTCGCTGAGCGACATCAGCCGCTCGGCTTCCCGGGTTGCGGCAACCCACACCACGCTGCAGCGGTTGCCGGGCAGGGGCACGAATACGCACGGGCCCTGCGCGGTATGAAACTCGGTGGAAATGCCGTTGTGCGGCCGCGAATGGGAGATGTTGAAGGTCAGCGCCGACTGGCGCAGGTCGCGGCGGCTGATCGCGATGCCGGCTGCCTCGCGGGAGGGAGATTGCCGGCCGTCCGCGCCGATCACCAGCCGCGCGGCGAGCTGGCTGCCTTTGCCGGTGCTGACAGTAACGAGCGCATCCTGCGGGGCGATCGTGACAGCCTCATCGTCAAATCGGGTCAGGTTCGAAAGTTCTGCGGCGCGTTCTTCCAGGGCAACCATTAACGATCTGTTGTCGATGTTGTAGCCGAATTGCTCGAGACCAATCTCGTCCGAGCTGAAGCGCACCTCCGGCGCCCGGATCAGCCGGCCGGTATCGTCGACGAGGCGCATCGTCCTAAGGGCAGCCGCCTTGTCGCGGCAGCGCGGCCAGACGTCGAGCCGCTCCAGCAGATCGGTGGATGCTCCCAGGAGTGCCGTCGTGCGGTTGTCGGCATAGGGCACGCGGCGGGCGAGCAGGGCTATCCTTGCGCCGGTTGCTGCCAGCGCGACGGCGGCGGTCAATCCAGCCGGCCCACCGCCGATCACGGCGGCGTCATAAACTTGAGATGCGTCGTTCATATCAGGACAATTGACGTTCGGGCCGGCATTTTCAAGCCATCAACCGGCCGAAATGTTTCCGCCCAATCGCGCGGCGGAACGCCGCAAGCGCCGATATGCAAATCGGAGCGATTCCTGATAGCACTGCCGGAGCAATGGACCAGACCAGCGAGCCAGATTCCACTCCTGCAACCAGCCGAATGCGGACCGCCGCATTCGCCGTGCACATCTTCACCGCGCTGGGCGCGGGCATCGCGTTGCTTGCGATGCTGGAGGCCGTGCGCGAGCATTGGGCGAGCATGTTCGGCTGGCTCGGCGTCGCCCTGATCATCGATGCCATCGACGGCCCGCTGGCGCGAAAACTGGACGTCGAGCGGTTGCAACCGAACTGGTCAGGCGAGGTGCTCGATCTCGTCGTCGATTTCGTGACCTACGTCTTCGTTCCGGCCTATGCGATTACGGCGAGCGGCCTGCTGCTGCCGCTGGCGGCACCAATTCTCGGCATCGGCATTATGGTGTCGGGCGCGCTCTATTTCGCCGACCGGCGCATGAAAGCCTCCGACAATCACTTTCGCGGCTTCCCAGCGCTGTGGAACGCCGCGGCGTTTTATTTGTTCTTGCTGCACCTGCCGAAGGAACTCGCCACACTCGGAATCGCAATCCTGATCGCGCTCACATTCGCCCCATTTCATGTGCTGCACCCGTTCAGGGTAGTGCGTCTGCGCTGGCTGACCCTGTGGCTGATGGCAACCGGGGCCGTGCTTGCGATCTACACGCTCATCTGCGATTTCAACGTAGGTGCTCCCATCGTCGCCGGGCTTTGCGCCATCGCGGCCTATGTTGTGGGAAGCGACGCAGTGATCCGGAAAATAAAGTCGTTCAGAGCATGATGGAGTTATTGACGAGCCCGGAAGCCTGGGCAGCGCTGGTGACCTTGACGGCACTGGAAATCGTGCTCGGCATCGACAACGTCATCTTCATTTCGGTGATCGTATCGCGCATCCCGCCCGCGCAAGCCAAGCGCGCGCGCCAGATCGGCCTCCTGCTGGCGCTGGTGTTTCGCATCATACTGCTCAGCCTGTTGGTGTGGCTGATCGGCCTGACGGAGCCTGTCGTGACGGTGAAGAGCGTCGATCTGTCCTGGCGGGATATCATTCTGATTGCCGGCGGTGCTTTCCTGATCGCGAAGGCAACGCATGAAATCCATGCCGAGGTCGAGGCTAGCCACGGCGAGCCGGATACCAAGCCGCGGGCCAGTGTATTCTTGATGGCGATCATGCAGATCATCATCATCGATATCGTGTTCTCGCTGGACTCGATCATCACGGCGATCGGCATGGCGCAGGATATCGAAATCATGGTTGCAGCGGTGGTGATCGCCTGCGCCGTCATGTACATTTCCTCTGGCCCGGTAGCGAAGTTCGTGGCCGATCACCCGACGACCAAGATGCTGGCATTGGCCTTCCTGGTGCTGATCGGCGTGGCGCTGGTGGCGGACGGATTCAAATTCCATATTCCGCGCGGCTACATCTATTTCGCCATGTTGTTCGCAGCCGCGGTCGAATTGTTCAACGTGCTCGCCCGGCGCAACCGCAAGAAGGCCGCCAGGAGCCGGGGGTGAGTTGACATCCGGCCGGCGATGGCTTTCGTTTCGCCTTCAGGTTGGGCGTTTCAGGGACTACCGAGGGAGAGGCTGTCATGACCAAGGCTGTGCGGGTGCACAAGGTAGGGGGTCCGGAAGCCCTGGTATATGAAGACGTGGACGTGGCGGCGCCTGCAGCGGGCGAGGTCCGCATCCGCCAGCACGCCGTCGGCCTCAACTTCATCGACGTCTATTTCCGCACCGGCCTCTACAAGGCGCCCGGCCTGCCGTTCATCGCCGGCAACGAAGCCGCGGGCGAAGTCGTGGCCGTCGGGCCCGGCGTTACCAATTTTCACCCCGGCGATCGCGTCGCCTATTATTTCACGCTTGGCGGCTACGCCTCGGAGCGGGTGATCCCGGCGGACAAGCTGGTCAAGCTGCCCGACCACATTACCTACGAGCAGGGCGCGGTGCTGATGCTCAAGGGCCTGACGGTCTGGTACCTCCTGCACAAGACCTTCAAGGTCGAGCCGGGCCATCGCGTGCTGATCCACGCCGCGGCGGGCGGTATCGGCCTGCTTGCCTGCCAGTGGGCGAGGGCGCTCGGCGCGCATGTGATCGGCACCGTCGGCTCCAAGGCCAAGGCCGATCTCGCACTCGCCAATGGCTGCGATCACGTCATCCTCTACAACGAGGAAGATTTTGTCGCGCGTGTCAAACAGATCAGCCGCAACGAGCTGTGCGACGTCGTCTATGACGGCGTCGGCAAGACCACCTTCCCGGGGTCGCTGTCGTGCCTGCGGCCACGCGGACTGTTCGTCAGCTTCGGCAACGCCTCCGGCCCGGTGCCGCCGTTCCCACTTGCCGAGCTCAACAATCACGGCTCGCTGTTTGCGACGCGGCCGAAACTCAATGACTATGTCAGCACCCGCAAGGAGCTGCTCGAAGGCGCCGACACGCTGTTTGCCGCCGTCATCAACGGCAAGCTGCACGTGCCGATCAACCATGCCTATGCGTTGAAGGATGCAGCCAAGGCACATATCGAACTGGAGAGCCGGGCGACGACGGGTGCGGCGATCTTGAGGCCGTAATTTTTATGCGGGATCGCTCCTCAGATTCGTCATGCCCGGCCTTGTGCCGGGCATCCACGTCTTTTGCAGCAGCGGAAAGAAAGACGTGGATGGCCGGGACGAGCCCGGCCATGACGAAATCCGACAGATGAATTACGCCACCCGACGTGCTGCACCCGCCTTCACCAGGACCGCGTCGAGGCAATCGATCATCAGCGATATCTCCTCGCGCGTGACGTTGAGCGCCGGCATGAAGCGCAGTGCATCGGGCTGCGGCGAGTTGATGAGCACACCGTCTGCGAACGCTTCGGCCACGATCGACGCGCCGATCGGTAGTTTGAGATCGAGCGCCAGCAGCAGGCCGCGGCCGCGTACCTCGCCAAGCCCATGCCGGGCGGACAATTTCTGCAGTTCGCTTTCGAGAAACAATCCGGCATCCGTCACGGACTTCAGGAATTCCGGTTTTGCCACGTGCTCGAGCACCGCAAGGCCGGCGGCGCACATCAGCGGGTTGCCGTTGAAGGTGCCGCCCTGGTCGCCATGCTCGAAACAGGACGCATAGTCGGTCGCCAACAAGGCGGCCAGCGGCACGCCGCCGCCGATACCCTTGCCGAGCGTCATGATGTCGGGCTCGATGCCGGCATGCTCATAGTGGAATAGCTTGCCGGTCCGGCCCATGCCCGTCTGGATCTCGTCGACGATCAGTAGCAGCCCGCGTTCCTTTGTCAGTGCCCGCAACTCCCTGAGGAATTGATCGGTCGCAGGCCATACGCCGGCTTCGCCCTGGATCGGCTCCAGCATCACGGCGACCGTCTTGTTCGAGATCAGCCGCTTGACGGAATCGAGGTCGTTGAGCTGCGCCTTGGGGAAGCCGGTAACCTTCGGCTCGAACAGCGGCTCAAAGGCCTTCTTGCCCGAGGCCGACATGGTTGCGAGCGTGCGGCCATGAAATCCGCCGACAAAGCTGATGATTTCATACGCGCCGTTCTTGTAGAGCGATCCGAATTTCCGGGCCAGCTTGATCGCGCCTTCATTGGCTTCGGCCCCGGAGTTGGCAAAGAATACCTGATCGAAGCAGCTATTGGCGACCAGCGCCTTGGCCAACTTGAGGCTGGGTTCGTTGTAGAAAGCAGGACTTGGCGTCAGCAGCCGGTTGGCCTGTGCGGCAAGCGCTTCCGCAACGGCGGGTGGCGAATGGCCGAGCGCGTTGACGGCCCAGCCCTGCACGAAGTCGAGATAACGCTTGCGGGCGTCGTCCCAGAGATAGGAGCCCGCACCGCGGACGAACACCACCGGTGGGCGAGCGGTAATTTCCATCAGTGCGTCGAACGGATGGGTGGCGTCAGTCATGTCGATCTCCTCTGGGTGGTGCTGGGGTGAAAGGTGGGCCGCAACGCAAGAAGGCCGCACTTTTGAGGGTGCGGCCTTCTCGAAAACGTGGCTGAAACTAGCTGATCAGCGTTGTCGTCGGACACGGCGCAACCCATCGTCGCTGGAGCGACGACGCAGGCAGGCGCGGCGGTTGGTCCGGTTCAGTTTCATGGCGACGGCCCATACAGCCAGTTGGCGGTGGATGTCAAGGGTGTACGAAATTGTCCGTCCGCCCAAGTTGAAATCTAAGACCGGCTCTTGCGCTCGCGAACGCGCAGTTCGGCCCTGGCCGTAGCGACTATCTGGCCTTCGCTGTCAGTGAGTTCAGCCATCACTTCGGCCGAGCGCTCATCCTGGTGAACAAGACGCGCGGTCGCAATCATCGCTCCCAATGCAGCCGGCTTCAGGAAGCTCGTATCCAGGCGGGTCGTCACGGCCGTCAGATGCGATGGTAACCTGGCCATGACCGCGTTGCCCGTTGCGGAGTCGAGCATCGCTGACAACATGCCGCCCTGTACGGTGCCGTGGCGATTGGCGAATTCCCTTTTCGCCGTAAATCGAAGTTTCACTTCACCAGAATGTGGATCTACAGAGACGATCTCGCGACCAAGAAGCTGGGCGGCTGGCGGCATTTCCTTTAAGTGATCTGACATCTTGTTGCCCCATGCAGCACCACGGCATGATCCGCTTTGATCAGAATCCCGCGACGCTGCCGTGCAGGTCGTACTGATCGGAGCGCTCGATCTTCGCAGTGACGATCTCGCCGACTTTCAGCGGGCGGCGGCTGGAGAGATAGACCGCGCCGTCGATCTGCGGCGCGTCGGCCTTTGAACGGCCTTTCGCGACCGTCGGCCCGACTTCATCGACGATGACCTGCTGTCTCGTGCCGACCTTGCGCTTGAGGCGGCGGGCGGAGATTTTCTGCTGCCGGGCCATCAGCGCGTTCCAGCGCTCCTGCTTGACCTCGTCGGGCACCGCATTGCCGATCGCGTTGGACGCGGCGCCGGCGACCGGCTCGTACTTGAAGCAGCCGAGACGATCGATCTCGGCTTCCTCCAGCCAGTCGAGCAGGTAGGCAAAGTCGGAATCGGTTTCGCCGGGGAAACCGACGATGAAGGTCGAGCGCAGCGTGAGGTCAGGACATTCCTCGCGCCACTTCTTGATCCGCGCCAGCGTCTTTTCCTGCGCGGCGGGACGCTTCATCGCTTTGAGGACGTCCGGGCTTGCATGCTGAAAGGGTATATCGAGATAGGGCAGGATCTTGCCCTCGGTCATCAGGCCGATGACTTCGTCCACATGCGGGTAGGGGTAGACATATTGCAGCCGAACCCAGGCGCCGAGATCGCCGAGTTCCTTGGCGAGATCGAAGAATTTGGCGCGAACCTGGCGGTCCTTCCACGGGCTTTCGGCATACTTCACGTCGACGCCATAGGCCGACGTGTCCTGCGAGATGACGAGCAATTCCTTGACGCCGGCATTGACCAGTCGCTCGGCTTCGCGAAGCACGTCATCGGCCGGGCGCGACACCAGGTCACCGCGCAGCTTTGGAATGATGCAGAAGCTGCAGCGGTTGTTGCAGCCTTCGGAAATCTTCAAATAGGCGTAGTGCCGCGGCGTCAGCTTGACGCCCTGTGGCGGCACCAGGTCGAGATGCGGATTATGCACCGGCGGTAGCGCCCGGTGAACGGCCTCCAGCACGCTCTCATATTGCTGCGGGCCCGTGATCGACAGCACGCCGGGGTAGGCGGCCTCGATCTGCTCGGGTTCGGCGCCCATGCAGCCGGTGACGATGACCTTGCCGTTCTCGGCCATGGCCTCGCCGATGGCGCCGAGCGACTCCTGCTTGGCGCTGTCGAGGAAGCCGCAGGTGTTGACGATCACGATGTCGGCGCCGTCATGCTTGCGCGCCAGCTCATAACCTTCGGCGCGCAGCCGGGTGATAATGCGCTCGGAATCCACCAGCGCCTTGGGGCACCCAAGCGAAACAAAGCTGACTTTGGGCGCAGCGGCCTGTTGCATATCTAATTCTGCCTGATTGATGAGCACGAACTAGTCCCAATTGCTCACAATTACAAGGCTTTGCGGGGATTTCTGACGTGCTATGGAAGCCTCGCTAGGTTAAGAAGCCTTGCCGGGTTAAGAATTGACCGATGAGCGCTGAGTCTTCGCCGAAAATCGTGATTGTCGACGAAAGCCCGATCCGGGCCGCGATCCTGGAAGAGGGGTTGCGGGAGGCGGGCTTTACCGGCGTCGTGCATATCAGCGAAATGCAGAGCCTTTTGGCGCGGATCTATGCGCTGGACCCCGACGTCATCCTGATCGATCTCGAAAATCCCAGCCGCGACGTGCTGGAACAGATGTTCCAGGTCAGCCGCGCGGTACGGCGCCCGATCGCCATGTTCGTCGACCAGAGCGATGCGGCCTCGATCCAAGCCTCCGTCGACGCCGGCGTCTCCGCCTATATCGTGGACGGCCTGAAAAAGGAGCGGATCAAGCCGATCCTCGACCTCTGCATCTCCCGCTTCAACGCCTTCTCCAAGCTGCAGGACGAACTCGACCGCACCAAGTCAGCACTCGAGGAGCGCAAGGTGATCGACCGCGCCAAGGGAATCCTGATGAAGGTGAAGGGCCTCACCGAAGAGGAGGCCTATGTGCTGATGCGCTCCACCGCAATGCGCGAGAAAAAGAAGATCGGCGAGATCGCGCAGTCGATCCTGACCGCATCGGAGCTGTTGAAATGAAAACACCGCTGCATATCGGCTTCATTCCGCTGGTCGATGCGGCCGCGCTGATCATCGCCGTCGACAAGGGTTTTACCGCCGCCGAAGGGCTCGAGGTTACCCTGGTGCGGGAAGTGTCGTGGTCCAATGTCCGCGACAAGCTCAATATCGGCATGCTCGACGCGGCGCATCTGCTGGCGCCGGTGGCGATCGCCTCGAGCCTCGGGCTTGGCCACGTCAAGGTGCCGATCGTGGCGCCGTTCAATCTGGGCATCAACGGCAATGCGATCACCGTGTCGCCGGCGCTGCATGCCGCGATCATGGGCGAGATCGACGGCGACGCCCTCGATCCCATGGTGACCGCGCTGGCGCTCGCCCGCGTCGTGGCCGCCCGGCGCAAAAGCGGCGCGGAACCGCTGACGTTCGGCATGACGTTCCCGTTCTCCACCCACAATTACCAGCTCCGGTTCTGGATGGCGGCAGGCGGGGTCGATCCCGATGAGGACGTGCGCCTCGTCGTGCTGCCGCCACCCTACATGGTCGACAGCCTCGCCAACGGCCATGTCGATGCGTTCTGCGTCGGCGCGCCCTGGAACTCGGTCGCAGTCGATCTCGGCGTTGGCCACATCCTGCACTTCGTCTCCGACATCCTGGTGCGTGCGGCAGAAAAGGTTCTCGCGGTCAGGGAAAAGTGGGCGGAAAAGAATCCCGAGGTGCTGGCCGCCCTGATCCGGGCGGCTGCCCACGCCGCCGAATACATCGAGGACGCCGGAAACCGCGCCGAGGCCGCCCATGTGCTGGCGCGGCCTGACCGGCTCGGCGTCGGCGCCGAGGTGATCCAGCGCACCCTCGACGGCCGGCTGAAGGTCTCACCCGATGGCCAGCGGCGCGAGAGCGGCCGCTATCTGCTGGTCGGGCGCGAGGGGGCAGGCCGGCCCGACCCGGCCCAGGCCGCCTGGCTTTATGCGCAAATGGTGCGCTGGGGGCAGGCGGCGATGCAGCCGGATGCGCTCCGAACCGCCATGGGGGTGTTCAGGCCGGATCTCTACGATGCCGCCATGAGGCACCAGGGTAAGGTCCCAGCCGCCTCGGAAGCCATCGGCGCCTTTGCTGGACCCGCTTTCGATCCTGCGGACATCGCCGGTCACCTGGCTGCCTTCGGGATCGGGCGCTGGAAGCCTTGAGTTCGGTCGGTTGAGGTTCGGCGAACGGAAGAAGCAAAGACCGGTTCCAGCAGGACGTTTACCAATCCGGGTTCCAATCGGCTCAAGTCGGCCCGAATAAAATTCTCGCTCTGGTCGGGAGAGGGGGAATTTTCCCCTCGAAATGGAGGGCGCCGGAGCGCCCGTATCGCTATTTCGGCGGGCACCTTGCATCGGAGCGCGATCGATATTCCATATGCATTCCATGCTGCGTTGGAGATCGACCATGCGCGAACTATCGGCGGAAGCCCGCCTGCACCTTTACGCGCGCTCGGTGTCCCGCCGTTCCGGCACCGGCTTTCACACCGCCGCGCTCTACAGCGCGTTCGCGCTCATTGCCGCCATCGTGTTCGGCACGCTGTCGGTGCATCCGTTCTGAGATTTGTAGGGTGGGCAAAGGCGCGTTTGCGCCGTGCCCACCGTCTGACTATCCGCGAGAATGGTGGGCACGCTTCGCTTTGCCCACCCTACGTTTCAGGAAACGGCCGTCTTGAACGGCGCGACCGCAATCCCAGCATCCTTCAACGCCTGACGTACGCCGCGCGCGATATCGACCGCGCCGGGCGTATCGCCGTGAATGCACACCGTGTCGGTGCGCATCTTGATCACCTTGCCGGTGACTGAGACCACCGCGCCATCCTGCACCATCCGCACCACGCGGTCGGCGATCGCTTTTGCATCGTGCAGTACGGCGCCCGGCTTCTTGCGTGACACCAGCGAGCCATTGTCTTCATAGGCGCGGTCGGCAAAGACCTCGTGCACCATCGGCAGGTTGGCGGCTTCGCCGGCCTGCACCAGCTTGGAATTGGCGAGCACAACAAAGATCAAATTCGGATCGACGGCCTTGATGCCGTTGGCGATGGCTTTTGCGGTCATGTCGTCCTCACAGGCGACGTTGGAGAGTGCGCCATGCGCCTTGACGTGGGTGACCTTGTAACCGGCCGCGGTCGCAATCGCCTGCAGCGCGCCGATCTGGTAGGCGATCAGGTTCTCGATCTCGGACGATTTCAAGCCCGGAATCGGCCGCCGGCCGAAGCCGTGCAGGTCGCGATATCCAGGGTGTGCGCCGACGCTGACGCCGCGCGCTTTCGCCAGCTCGACCGTGTGGCGCATGATGTCGGCATCGCCGGCATGAAAGCCGCAGGCGACATTCACCGACGTTGCCAGCTCGATCATCGCGGCGTCATTGCCCATTTCCCACGCGCCAAAACCTTCGCCGAGATCGCAATTGAGGTCGATGGTTGTCATGATGTCCGTCCGCTTCTTGTGAGTGGATTGATGGTCAGTCCGGGCCTGCTATTTCGGCCATCGATACTGCGTGCCAGGTTCCGGCATCGACCGCATTGACGGCGTGGCCCGCGACATTGGCATCGTGCAGCGCGTCGATGTTGAGATCAACGCTTTCGATCGCTCGCAGCCGTTCGGGCAGGGTGCGTAACAGCTCCGCAAATTTGCGCGCCTCGGCCTGCGCTTCCGCCATGCTGACGGCCCGAAAACGAAAGCCGCGCCCGGCAGGGATCTGCGCCAACCGTCCGAAGTCGGCCGAAATCACGGTCGCGATCTTCGGATAGCCGCCGCTGGTGCCGCGGTCGCGCATGAGCACGATCGGCTGGCCGTTGCCGGGCACCTGCAGGCTGCCGTTGACGGTGCCGTCGGAGACGATGTTGTGGCCGTGGAGATGCTTGAGTTGGGGGCCTTCGAGCCGGTAGCCCATGCGGTCGCTGGTCGCGGATATCTTCCATTCGCTATCGAGGAACAGCTTCTTGGTCTCGTCGGCGAATTCGTCGTCCTGCGGTCCAAAGACCACGCGGATCGGCGCCTCGGGCGCTGCGGGCAACTCGATCCGCCGCTCCGGCGCGCCGCTTGCGGCCTTCGTCTGCAGTTCGTCGCCGGCCTGCAGCGGGCGCGGATAGGGGCTGCCGAGGCCGGCGCGGGCGTTGACGGCGAGGCTGCCGAACATCGGCTCGCCGGCAATGCCGCCTTCGATCGCGAGATAGCTGAACGAGCCGCCGCGGGCAAAGCCGAGCGTCAGCGTTTCGCCGTCGGCAAGCGTTGCGGAAGTATCCGGCGCCACGGCGCGGCCGGCGATATCGGCATTGCGCGGGGCTCCCGCCAGTGCGACGCGCACGGCGCCGCCGCGCGCGGTAAGTTTTGCGCCGAACGGACCGACTTCGACGGCTGCCGCGAATGGTTCGTTGCCAACCAGCGTATTCGCGGCGGCCAGCGCCAGCCGATCCATCGCGCCGCTCGGCACCAGGCCATAGCGCTGGGCGCCGGGACGTCCGCCGTCCTGTACCGAACTTGCCGGGCCGATCGAGGTAATGACGAGCTTGCTCATGAGGCGATCTGCTCGGCAATGAATTCGCCGGCTTCGGCGGCGCGATCCTGCTCCGCGAACGTTTTGGCATCGACGGGCGTAAACGTAACGTTGTCGCCCGGCTCCAGCAGGAAGGTCGGATCGCGATGGAGCTGGTAGGTGCGGACGGCCGTCTGTCCCAGCAGGTGCCAGCCGCTCGGGCCGGCGAGACATTGCACGCCGGTCTGCACCCCGCCGATCGAGATGGTGCCGGCCGGCGTCAGCAGACGCGGGTTCTTCCGGCGCGGCATGTGCAGGCTATCGGCGAGCCCGCTGAGATAGGACCAGCCGGGCGTAAAGCCGATCATGGCGACCCGGTAATCGCCGGCGACATGCCGCGCCACGATTTCGTCCGGCGTGGTGTTGAGCGTTTTGGCGACGTCCTCGAGGTCGATGCCGTGCTCGCCGCCATAGACCACCGGAATGCGCCAGCGCCGGGTCTTTGTCGACGCCGGCACCGGCCGTTGCACGAAGCCGAGGATTTTTTCGCCAAGCGTGTCGAAATCAATTTGCACCGGATCGTAATGGACCAGCAGCGAACGATAGGTAGGCACCGTCTCGGTGATACCCGGGATCGGTTCGGCCGCGAGTTCGCGGTCGAGCGCCAGCACCCGCCGGTTGGCGGCATCGTCGATGTTGCGGCTGAATTCCACCGTGATGGCGCTGTCGCCACTCGGCAAGAGACGGGGCGGGGGTAGCGTTGGGGCCATGGCCTCTAAACTTGTCTCGCAGCGCTGGTGCTGACCGCTCAACCTGTAGCGTGTTTTGGGCGCGAGTGGAATTCGCTTCGCGGAAAATCCGCCAGTAAGTTCAATAAATTAATCTGCACTCCGACGATAAGATGTTGTGATGGCGCGGCCTTACGACAGCCCTTGACGCGATGTCCGCGCTTCGCAAGATGCGCTGGTTCTCACCCACCTCTTGCGGAGCCTGCATTCCAGATGTCCCTGTCCCCCGAAGCCATCGCAACCCTGTCCGGCGTGTCCACCGCCACCATCACCACCGTGCTGCTCAAGAAGGGCCTGCGAAACGTCTGGATGCGCGGCACCAAGCCGCTGCGGCCGGGACAGCCGCGGCTGGTCGGGCCGGCCTTTACGCTGCGCTTCGTGCCCGCGCGCGAGGATCTCGCCACACCGGAATCCTGGTCGTCGCCGATTTCGACCCGCACCGCGATCGAAGCGATGCCGCAGGGCTGCATCGCCGTGGTCGACGCCATGGGCGTCGCCGATGCCGGCATCTTCGGCGACATTCTCTGCGCGCGCATGGTCAAGCGCGGCGTTGCGGCACTGATCACCGACGGCGTGGTCCGTGACGTCGAAGGCGTACTCGGCACCAACCTTCCGGTCTGGTGCGACGGCTTTGCGGCGCCGCCTTCCGTGGCGGGGCTGACGTTTGTCGGCTGGGGCGAGCCGATCGGCTGCGGCGGGGTCGCGGTATTTCCGAACGACATCGTTGTTGCCGACCAGGATGGCGCCGTGCTGATCCCGCAGGCGCTGCTCGACCATGTGCTGGCCGAAGGACCGGAGCAGGAGCGGATGGAAGCCTGGATCGTCAACGAGGTGAACAACGGCGCGGCCTTGCCCGGCCTCTATCCGATGAACGCCGAGACCAAGGCGCGCTACGCGGCGACGAAGAAGTAAGCTCGAAGAAGGGAGATCACTTCATGGATATTCATCTCGCGGGCAGCCGGCCGACCCGGCGGGGACCTGCTGAATATTTTACCGGAACGGTGCTGCAGGATCCGATCAACATGGCGCCTGCGCCCGCGCGTCTGAACTGCTCGCGCGTCGCCTTCGAGCCCGGTGCACGCACCGCCTGGCACACCCATCCGCTTGGTCAGACGCTCTACGTCATCTCCGGCGTCGGCCGGGTGCAGGCCAAGGGCGGCCCCATCAGAGAGATCCGTCCCGGCGATGTCGTCTGGATTCCGCCGAATGAGAAGCACTGGCATGGAGCGGCGCCGCAAAACAGCATGACTCACATCGCGATGCAGGAGGCGCTCGACGGCGTCTATTCCAACTGGATGGAGCATGTCACCGACGAGGAATACAACGCCGCGGTTGGCTAGCTACTTTCCGGCGCAAAAATCGCTCGGCTTGGGGCGTGCCCAGAGTCGTGTAGCGGAGCGAAAACTGCAAGGTCGCACGGATTGGCCGTTGACGGGAGGCGGCGGCACTGATTCATTCTTATGAATGATTCGTGATCGAGCCCTTCAAACGCGCGAGAAGCTTGTCGGCAAGCTGCCGGTTAGCGGCGAGCTACTGCGCGGTTCGCTGCTGGAGCGCACTGTTCGTCACAAGAGCGGCTGCCCGAAGTGCGCGCGCGGCGAAGGGCATCAGGTGCACGTGCTGACGGTGAGCTATGGGGGCGGCCGCGTGCGCCAGTTCAGCGTGCGCCGTGAACGCGTTGCCGAAGTGCGCCGTTGGCTGGACAACTATCAGAAGCTGAAAGAAGCGATCGAAGCGATCTGCGAGCTCAATCACGACCTGCTGGGCCCTGATGCGGCGATGCCGCGGGGTGGGAGGAAGAAGCGTGATTGAGATGCGCAGAGCGCAACTGAGCTTCGGCGACGGCTTGATCGCGGGAGAAGTGAGCGATCTTCGCGAAGGTTGGATGACGCATGCCGACCGGGTTCTCGCGGATGAACAGATTGTAGGCGCGGTCTACGAGGCGCTGGCGAGACGGCATCCCAAGAGCCGCAGTCGTGGCCGGCTGGGCGCGCCGGCCGAAGTGGTGTTGCGATTGTTGATCCTCAAGCACGTTCGCAACTGGAGCTATCAGGTGCTGGAGCGCGAAGTGCGCGCCAATCTGGTATATCGCGACTTCTCCCGGGTGGGCGGCGGCAAGACGCCGGACGCGAAGACGATGGGGCGTTGGGGATTGGCTGTGGATCCGGAGACAATCAAGCAGATCCACGACCGGATTGTGCAAGTCGCGCAGGAACAAGGGGTGACGCAGGGACGCAGAATGCGCGTGGATACGACGGTGGTGGAGACCAACATCCACTACCCGACCGACAGCACGTTGCTGGGCGACGGGGTCAGAGTGTTGATCCGCACCATGAAGAAGGTCGCCAAGATCGTGGGCACGGCCGGAACCAAACTGCGCGACCGAACGCGAAGCGTAAAACTGCGCCTGCTCGATATCTCGCGAACCGCCCGTGCCAAAGGACCGCTCAATCACGAGAAGCTCAGGCAAGGCTACCGGCGGCTGTTGAACTCGACGAGCCGTGTGGTGGGGCAAGCGAAGCGCTTCTCCCATGAAATCTCCGCAGGCGTGAAGCGGGCCAGGGGCATCTTGAAACGGCTGGCGCTGCAAGGCTTGCGGCAGGAGCTGGAAACGATGATACCGCTGGTGCGGCAGGTGATGCGGCAGACCCGGGAACGCATCTTCCGCGGCAACACGCGGGCAGAGGACAAGCTGTTCAGCGTGTTCGAGCCCTCGACCGAGATCATTCGCAAGGGCAAGGCCGGCAAGCCCAACGAGTTCGGCAAGATGGTCAAGCTGCAGGAGGCCGAAAACCAGATCGTGATCGACTACGAAGTCTATGATCGGCGGCCGAGCGATTCGGACCTGTTGGTTCCGGCCATCGAAATCCACCAAGCCAAGCTCGGCCGCACTCCACGTCTGGTCGCGGCAGACGCCGGGTTCTACTCCGCCAGGAATGAAGCCGCGGCGAAGGCGAGCGGCGTCAAACGCGTCTGCATCCCCAATCGCTCCACCAAGAGCGTCTCGCGCAAGCGCGAGCAGAAGAAGCGGTGGTTCCGCAACGGCCAGAAATGGCGGACCGGATGCGAGGGGCGCATCAGCGTGGCCAAACGGCGGCACGGGCTCGATCGCTGCCGCTACAAAGGCAGCACCGGAATGAAGCGCTGGGTCGGGCTCGGCGTTGTCGCCGACAACCTCATGAGCATCGGCCGCGTGATGGAAGAACGGTCACTAAAAACGTAGTCCACTTCCAGAGCAATCTTGGCATCTCATCGCCCCGCCCCCCGGCGGGGCTTCTCGTTGTCTGCGTGGTTGACCGCGCGCTTCACAACAGCGATTTTTGCGCCGGAAAGTAGCTAGATGAGCATGATTCGGAAAAGTGTGTAGCGGTTTTCCGAAAAGATCATGCTCAAACAATTCGAAGAAACGTCATCACGCTTTAGATCCGCTGCGCGGTCCAGGTGCCGGAGCACAAGGCCGCGCGCCACGTGCCCGATCCCGACGTGCCCGTGAGCACGCCGGAGCCGACCGCGCGCTTCATGCCGCTCGCGAGCGTCACGCGAATGGCGCCGGCTTCCGCCACGCGGCCGGACGCAGTTACAGCCGTGCTGTTCGATGCGACCTGGCCGTTGCTGATTCCGATCGAGACCGACGCACCGCTCACGCAGGCGGCGTTCGATGAGGTGATCTGCACATTCCAGTCGCCGTCGAATGTCGCGGCTGCGGACGGCGTCGCAAGGCCCAGTGCAGCAAGCAGCGAAACGGCGGCGAGGGATTTCCAGGATTTTACCATGTCGTGCCCCTTTGGTTTGGACACGGTCACGGTCTCACAACGGTTCTATGGCGACTGTGATTGCCATCACGCGCTGTGCCGAAATGGAAAAGCCCCGCGCTGCGGCGGGGCTTTTGGTCGTATGGGAGGCTGCGGCTTGCGGTCAGTTGACGCGAGTCCAGGTCTGTCCGCCGCAGAACATGCCGCCGAAGGCGCAGCCCTGAACGCGGAGGCTGTCGGTGCCTTTCAGCGCGATCGTGGAGTCGTACGTGCTGCCGGTGTTCGGATCGAAAATCCGACCACTCCACTTGTCCTTGGCGGGCTTCATGTTGATCAGAACCTGCTCGCCGTTCTGGTTCGACTTCTTGTCGACGGAATAGCCGCAGAGATTCTGGCCGCACTGTTCGATTCGAACCTTGCCTTCCTTCTCCTCCGTCAGCCACACGCCGAGCGGTGAGTTCGAAGACGGCGGCGGCGAAGCTGCCGGAACCGCGGCCTGCTTCTGTTGTGGCGGCGGTGCTGGCGCGGCAACGGGAGCCGGTGCGGGCGGGACTGCCGGAGCGGCGTTCTGTTGCGTCTGAGGAGCGGGCGATGCCGCTGGGGGCGCAGGGGTTTCAGCCGGTGCAACGGCCGCCGTATTGCTCGACGGCGCGGGCGGTGCTGCGGTCTGAGCAGGGGCAGCAGGCGCTGGTGCCGCCGGGACAGCCGCTTGCTCTGCCGGCGCGGGTGCAGCCGGTGCTGGTGCCGTTTCAGGTGCGGCCTGCGGCGTGGTCTTCGCCTGCTGCGGGACCTTCCTGGTCGGACGATCGAGATCGCCTTCCTCGCCGCGCGGGCGTTTGGCCTTCTTGCCGGTATTATCGTAGACGCCGGGAATGGAAACGGTGCCGCGATCAGGGTCGATCGTAATGGTGCGGCCGTTATACTCAAACGAGTACTGCGCCTGCGCGGCGGTGACGGTGCTCGCCAGCAAGAGCACGGCGATAGCGAGGCACTTTTTCATTATGACGACCTCCTGAAGGGGAATCCCACTGATGCTATTAAGCAGTGGCAGCTTCACCCAGCGTGATCCAGATCACTTTCAAACTATAAGTCGTGTACTAGCGGCTTCGGTTCAAATTCGGCCCTGAGCAGATTAGATAGCGCGCAATGGCCGGTCAATTTGCCTGCGAAAACAGGCTTATCTGGGTCAGTCGAACCAGACGGCGTAGATTTTCCTGAAGCTGCCATCCTGGACGGCGATGTGCAGCCACTGATCGACAAAAGGCCTTCAGCGGCATGTCGCGCTGCAGCCAATAGGCCTTCTCGGAAAAGTCGAACGGCTTGTCCGGATGCACCGCGCAGAGCACGCCGGGGTGCCGCTTCTGCTGGTAGCGGGTCTCGGAAGCGTCCGTCATCATCAGGTCGGCGTTGCCCTTGGCGATCTCGTCAAAGATCGTGACATTGTCGTTCCACATCTTGATCTCGACGTTCCTGATGTTCGCCTTGGCGAAGCGCTCATTGGTGCCGCCGGGATTGACGATGACGCGCGTGCCTGATTTGTCGATATCGGCGATGGTCTCATACTTGCCCTGGTCGGCGCAGCGTGCGATCGGCGTCTTGCCCTCGCGCATGATCGGCGCGGAGAACATTCCCTTTTTCTGCCGGTCGAGCGTGATCGAGACGCCGCCCATCGCGATGTCGAAATTGTCGGCCTCGAAATCCTTCATCAGCTGCGGCCAGGCCGTCTGAACGAACTCGACCTTGACGCCGAGCGCCTTGCCCAGCGCTTCCGCCATGTCGACGTCGAAGCCGCTGAATTTCGATGTCGCCTTGTCGAAATAGGTGAACGGCTGATAGTCGCCGGTCATGCCGACCCGCAGCGTGCCGCGCTTGATGATATCGTCGAGGCGGGAATTCGCCGGCTGCTGAGCATGGGCGGCAACGGTCCACAGGACAGCCATTGCAAGACTAACGAACACGCGAAACATCAGGTCTTCTCCGCCGGCAAACTAGATGACACTCTGGAGCGATGGCGCCGACTTAGACCAGATATGCCCGCGGTGTGCCACCCGGAGAAATCGAAATCGTGACCATCTCGCTTCACGAGGCTTCCGTCGGCGTTTTCGTGCCGTATCTCGAAAATCTGTCCAGTCTCCTCGACAGGGCCGCGGCCCATGCCGAAGCCCGAAATATCGATCCCGCCGTTCTTCTGAACATGCGGCTCTCACCCACGATGTACAATTTGAAGCAGCAGGTCGGAGAGGCCAAGCGGCATGCGATCGTTGCCTGCGCGCTGCTGGCGGGCCGCGCCCCGCACACATTTTCAGGCACTGAGCTCGATATTCCAGAGCTGAAGTCGCGGATATCGGCAACGGTCGATTTCGTGCAGGGCTTGCCGCGCGAGGAAATAGAGAACGCCGCCGACAAGGAGGTCGCATTCACCTTCAAGAACGGGACCCAGCGAAACTTCACCGGCAAATCACTGCTGCTGACGTTCAGCGTTCCGCAGTTCTTCTTTCATGTCACGACCGCCTACGACATCCTGCGCCATGCCGGCGTCGATCTGGCCAAGAAAGATTTTCTGGGGCCGCCGAGATAGCTGTTAGAGCAGCACGCCGTCTCAAGAGTTCGTCATGGCCGGGCTTGTCCCGGCCATCCACGTCTTTTCGTGCGGAGGCCAAGACGTGGATGCCCGGGACAAGCCCACGGCTGTCCGGTTTAGTTTTAGCATAGACTTAGGCTCATCTGCCGCTGATCTTGGACGATTGGCGATGGTTCGAGCAGCTTGTCGATCGATCGGCGGTGCATGAGGTTGGCCCGAACCAGCCTGCTGAAGACGGTTGGGCTTGGAACGGCTTTCTGTGCAGCCTGGGCCAGGCGCAGCAGCAGGAAGGCGATGAGCGCGACCGCAATCTGGATGCGTATGGCATTCTCGGATGTGCCGACGAAGCGAGTGATCTTGAGGGTCTGCTTGATCCAGCGGAAGAACAACTCGATGGCCCAGCGTCGACGATAGAGATCAGCGATCTCTTGTGCGCTGGCATCGAGATCATTCGACAAGATACGCAGCATCTTTCCGGTATCGGTCATGATGCGGACCTCGCGTACCGCATCCTGCATTGGATTGCAGCGGCTCTTGGCCTGGCGTGCGGGAAGGAAGCCGATGCGGTCGGAGAGGATGTTGCCGTCCGGGATGACGGGCAGTTCCTCCACCACGTCGAGCGGCGTGTTGGATTTGAAGCGGCTGACGATCCGGCAGCCGGCGGCATCGAGCGCGGCCCACCAGGCATAGTCGTAATAACCGAGATCGAAGACATAAGTGGCGCCCGGCTCGATCGGCATTTGCTGGGCCATGGTGATGTCGTTGACGTTGGCCGGAGTGACCGCGGCATAGATTGGGCGATCCGCGTCGGCGTCGTAAATTACGTGCACTTTGGCACCGCAGACCCCCGCCGAGAACCGCGCCCAGCCGGCGCTGTGTTCGTTCAAGCGCACGCTCGTGGCATCGATCAGGTAGGTCGTCTCGGCAAGCTTGCGACGCAGCCCGCGATGCGCCTGCTTCATCATTATCGCCAACAGTTCGGTGAACACGGCGGCAGGCCGCTGTGCGTTCGCATCCGAGAAGGTCGATCGTTGAACCGGTGCCGCGCCCACATGGTAGAGCCGCACAGCATGGCTCGAAAGTCCTGCCACGATCTCGCGCAAGCTCGCCGCCCCCGAAAGCTGACCATAAAGCAGCGCCACCAACTGGCTCTTGGTCGACAACCGGCGCACCCGCGCATCGGCTCCATGCTCCTCCACAAGCCTGTCGAACCGATGCCATGGAACGTGCTTTAGAAGTCCGTGGAATACGCTATTCTGATGCAGCATGGCTTGATCCTTCTCCGTGTCCCAAAACGTCGCCAAACGCTTGGAGCACAGAAGAATCAACGCCATGCGCCTTGTCTACAAAAATTAAACCGGACAGCCGTGGGACAAGCCCGGGCATGACGGTGGGTGGGACAATTCCCCTTACGCTTCGCCGCTGTCCTGGCGGGCCAGATGGGCGGCAGCGGTACGCCCGGTCATCTCGCTCTTGAACAGCTCGAAGCGGCGGCGTGCGTCGCTTTCGCGATCATCGACCATCCGGATTGCAGCTTCCCGCGACATCGGGCCGGTCACGATCGGGGGCGAGTTCTCTCCGATGGTCTCGTCGACATAGTAGTCGCCGTTCTCAAGGCGGACTGTCCATTTGAAGCGGATCGCCGCCATCGGGCCGGGACCGTGCTTGGCGTAGCCATGCGCCTCGATCGGCGGAGGAGATGTCGGGATGGGCGGCGGGACCGCCGGCCTTTGCTCGGCAGCCACGGCCTTTTCAGGTTCGCGGCGGGCTTCCGGCGCGTCGAGAATGCTGGCGATGGTCGCCAGTGCATTGTCGGTTGGGTCGCCTTGAGTCACGATTCAGCCTCCGGATTGCGCCCGTTTGGCAGAATCGGTGCCCCGATGCCGCCCGGTGCCTTTCCTCGCTAGCGATAAGGCCGGGCTTTGTCCATCCGTGGCGTTTTGGAGGCGACGCTTAGGCGCACACCGGCGGTAATCGGTTCTTCCAGGGACGCGCCTGTTCGAGCTGGCTGGCCAGCCGGAACAGGGTTGCCTCGTCGCCGAACCTGGCCGAAAACATCATGCCGAGCGGCAATCCCGCCTTGTTCCATGCGAGCGGCACCGACATCGCCGGCTGTCCGGACATGTTGAACATCGAGGTCCCCGGCATATAGCGGCGCAGGATCGGGGTGATGTGCGACAGATCGTTCGACATGGTGTTGAGCTCGCCGATGCGCAGCGGCGGCGCGCACAGCGTCGGAGACAGGAAGACATCGCAGCTCTCGAAGAAGGCCGCCAGCGCGCGGGATATCTGGAAGGCGGCGAGCTGGGCGGCGACATAGTCCGTCGCCGTGTTCTTCTTCGCGTTGTGCGCATGCGCCAGCGTCAAGATCTCGAGATCCTTGTCCGTCATCTCCCGACCGAACCGCTGCTCGAGCAACCGCACCGTCAGCGCGGTGTTGGCGCCGACGATCGTGGTTATGGTCGCGGCCGGATCGGCGGGAAGTTTCGGCGCACGTTCCTCGACGTGATGGCCGAGCCCCGCCAGCAGGCTTGCGATCTCGCGCACGGCCGCTGCGATTTCCGGATCGATGGCATCGCCATACGGCGACTTGTCGGTGAAAGAGATGCGGAGCTTGCCGGGGTCGCGGCCGACCTCCTGCGAAAACGGCCGCTCCGGCGGCGGCGCGACATAGGGGCTCGACGGCTCCGGGCCATGGATCGCGTCCATCATGACAGCACTGTCGCGCACGCTGATGCTAACGACATGGCCGCAGGAGAAGCCGCCCCAGCCTTCGCCGCGATCGGGGCCGAGCGGATTGCGCGCCCGGGTCGGCTTCAGGCCGAACACACCAGACGCGGAGGCGGGGATCCGGATCGAGCCGCCACCATCGCTGGCATGCGCGACGGGGAGGATGCGGGCGGCAACCGCCGCCGCCGCACCGCCCGATGAGCCCCCGGAAGAGTGCTCGAGATTCCAGGGGTTGCGGGTCGGCCCAAACAGGCGCGACTCCGTCGTCGGCATCAGGCCGAATTCGGGGCTGGAGCTTTTGCCGAAGATCGACACGCCAGTGGCGAGGAAGCGCTGCGCCAGCGTGCCGCTGTGGTCGGCCACAAACTCCTTCAGAACCGTGGCGCCTGAGGTCGTGCACGTGCCCTCCAGAGGATCGAGGTCTTTCAGCAGGAATGGTACGCCCGTAAATGGGCCATCAGGCAGGCCGCGCGCGATCTGACGCTCGGCATGGTCGTAGTGTTTGACGACGACAGCGTTGATCTGCGGATCGACCTTCGCAGTACGGGCGATAGCCTCGTCGAGCAATTCTTTGGGCGTGACCTGTTTCTTCCGAACCAGGTCAGCGAGGCCGACCGCATCGAAATTGCCGTATTCCTTGAAGGCCATGCACATACCTCGCTTCCCGGCGGGCCGATGGGGGACCGGCCGCGCCTGATGTCATTCACCCCGATGGTTCAGCCGAGCACGTCCTGATTGATCACATTCTGACGCACGGGATCGCCGTCCAGGACACTGAGAATGTTGCGGGCGGTCTGCTCGCTCATCCGGTCGACGGCTTCCACCGTGACGCCTGCGACATGCGGCGCCATGATGACGTTCGGCAAAGCGAGCAACGCCTGACCGGCCGGCGGGGGCTCCTGTTCGAAAACGTCGAGGCCCGCGCCGGCAAGCTTGCCGGACACCAGCGCCGTGTGCAGCGCAGCCTCGTCGACGATTCCGCCGCGCGCCGTGTTGATCAGATAGGCGGACGGCTTTATCAGCTTCAGCCTGTCGGCATTGAACATGCCGACCGTCTCCGGGTTTTTCGGACAGTGGATGGTGACGAAATCAGCGCGCGGCAGCGCGGCGTTGAGGTCGGCGACCGGTTCGCAGCCGGCGGCCTTGATGTCGGCGGCGGACTTGTAGGGATCGAAAACCAGGACGTTCATTTCCATCGCGAGGCAGCGCTTGGCGGTGCGGGTGCCGATGCGGCCAAAACCGACGATCAGAACCGTCTTGCCGAAGAGGTCGAAGGGCAGCATCCCGAGCCTGTCAGCCCATTTGTCGTCCCTGACGAGGGAATGCATTTCCGTCGCGCGCTTGGCGAGCGTCAGCATCATGAATACCGCATGCTCGGCGACGGAGGGCGAATTGGCGGTGCCAGCCACCATCAGTGGGACCTTGCGGCGGCTGAGCGCGGGGACATCGACGGCATCGAAGCCGACGCCGATCCTCGTCACCACCAGCATGTCCTTCGAGGCTTCGAGCTCGGGCTCGCCGAAGCGGGTGCCGCCCAGGGCGACGCCGTGTACAGGCGCATGCTCCTTCAGCTTGGCCTCGAAATCCTTCTGCGCAATCATGTTCGGAAATTCCACGATCTCGATGTCGTCGCGCGCATGAAGCAGCGCTCTTCCCTGCTGCGACATCGATTCCGTGATGAAGATTTTCTTCTTGTTGGTCGCCATTTCCTGCCCTTGGGTGCCGCTGATGCGTCGTCAAAGGACGACGCCGGTCACCTCGTTTAGCAGGTGCATATTGTTGAGGTCCACAGCCAATCGGAGCGGGGCGCCATCCTGCGCGCCGGCATTGGGATTGACCCGGCCGCAGACCTGCGCGCCTTCCAGGGTAAAATAGATCAGCGTCTCCATTCCCATCGGCTCGGTGACGTCGAGCACCGCGTCAAAGGCCTCCACGCCGGGTTCAGGATGCGGCTTCGCCTCCGTGATGTGCTCCGGCCGCAGCCCCAGCAGCAGT
Organism: Bradyrhizobium paxllaeri; assembly: GCF_001693515.2. Taxonomy (NCBI): domain Bacteria; kingdom Pseudomonadati; phylum Pseudomonadota; class Alphaproteobacteria; order Hyphomicrobiales; family Nitrobacteraceae; genus Bradyrhizobium; species Bradyrhizobium paxllaeri. The sequence continues at coordinate 4,380,041 of NZ_CP042968.1, read as the reverse complement.
TTGTCGGTACGCGGAATGCCCTGATAACGGGCAGCCCGGGCCGGCGGCAGCGGGAAGGCGATGCGGTCGGTCAACCGGACGTGCAACTTGCCGGCGAGATCTTCCAGCCGGCACGGGACGAAGTTCATCGCCGGCGAACCGATGAAGCTGGCGACGAATTTCGTCGCCGGCTTGTGATAGAGCTCGTTCGGCGTGCCGATCTGCTCGATCCGGCCATGGTTCATCACCACCACGCGGTCGGCCAGGGTCATCGCCTCGACCTGGTCGTGGGTCACGTAGACCGTCGTGGTGCGGACCTTTTGGTGCACCTTCTTGATTTCGATCCGCATCTGCACGCGCAGCTTGGCATCGAGGTTGGATAGCGGTTCGTCGAACAGGAACACCTTCGGGTTGCGCACGATGGCGCGGCCCATGGCGACGCGCTGGCGCTGGCCGCCCGACAATTGCTTCGGCTTGCGGTCGACCAGCTCGACGATGTCGAGCATGCGCGCGGCCTCGTCGACGCGGCTCTTGATTTCGGCCTTCGGATAGCGTTTCAGCCGCAGCCCGAACGACATGTTTTCCGCGACCGTCATGTGCGGGTAGAGCGCGTAGTTCTGAAACACCATCGCGATATCGCGATCCTTCGGCGGCACGTCGTTGACGACGTCGCCGCCGATCATGATGTCGCCGTCGGAGATATCTTCCAGGCCGGCGATCATCCGCAGCGTCGTCGACTTGCCGCAACCCGACGGGCCCACCAGCACGACAAACTCATGGTCGGCGATGTCGAGATCGATGCCGCGCACCGCCTCGACTTCGTCATAGCGCTTCACAACCTTACGCAACGTCACGTCAGCCATGAGATCAACCCTTCGTCGCACCGGCGGTCAGGCCGGCAATGTAATAGTCCATCAGGAACGCGTAGATGATGAGCGGCGGCGCGGCGCCGAGCAGGGCGCCGGTCATGATCTGACCCCAGTTGAACACGTCGCCCTTGATCAGCGTCGTGATGATGCCAACGGGCATCACGAGCTGGTCAGTCGACGTGGTGAACACCAGCGGATAGAGGAATTGCGCCCAGGAGACCGTAAAGGCGAAGATCGTCGCCGCGATCAGGCCCGGCAACGCCACCGGGATGAATATCCGCGTCAGCGTCTGGAACCATGATGCGCCGTCGATGATGGCGGCTTCGTCCAGTTCCTTCGGAATGCTTGCGAAGTAGCCGATCATGATCCAGGTGCAGAACGGTACCGTCAGCGTCGGGTAGAGGATCAGCAGCACGTACCATCTGTTGATGAGCTGGATGCCGGTCCAGTCGCCGATCACCGCGAACATCTTGAACAGCGGAATGAACAGCAGCGTCTCGGGAATGAGATAGGTCAGGAACACGCCGGTCGCGAGCGTTGCCGAACCCCAGAACCGCATCCTCGACAGCGCAAAGGCGGCGGGTACTGCTATCAGCATGGTGATGGTGACGACGAAGATCGATACGATCGCCGAATTCCAGAAGAAGCGCAGGAACTGGTTTGATGTCAGTAGCCCGGTGTAGTTCTCAAGGGTCGGATGGAACACCCACCACGGATTGGTCGCCGCCGAAATCTCCGCGCTGCTCTTCAGCGAGGTGATGAGCATGTAAACCGGCGGCGTCAGGAAGAAGATCGCGAAGATTACGAGGAAGAAATAGGACCAGCGCAGCGCCCAGGCGCGGTCGCGGCTCATGCTGCCGTACTTGACCTTGCGGGTCGGCGCGGCCTTGTCGATTGTCGCCGTGGTCATCAGGCTTCATTCCCGCGTTTGGAGATGTCGCGCAGGATGAAGATCGCTGCGATCGCCAGAATCGGCACCATGAAGAGAGACACACTGGCACCCAACGGAATATCGCTGCCTTCGATACCGATCCGGAACGCCCATGTCGCGAAGATATGCGTGCGGTCGAGCGGGCCGCCCGCGGTCAGGATGCGCACGATGTCAAAATTGGCAAAGGTCACGATCAGCGAGAACAGCGTCGTGATCGCGATGATATTGCGCATCATCGGCAGCGTCACATACCAGATGCGCTGCCACCAGTTGGCGCCGTCGATCGCGGCTGCCTCATAGAGCTGGTCGGGCACGGATTTCAGCGCGGCCAGGTACATGATCATGAAGAACGGCGCGCCAACCCAGATGTTGACGAGGATCACCGAGAAGCGCGCCCACATGGCATCGCCGGTCCAGGGGATCGGCCCGACGCCGAAGAAGGAGAGCGTGTAGTTGAACGCGCTGTAGGAAGGATCGAACAGCCAAAGCCAGGCCAGCGTGCTCATCGCCGGCGGGATCACCCACGGCACCAGCAGCATGCCGCGCCACTTGCGCTGACCCTTGGCCGGGATGTTGTGGACGAAATGCGCAATGATGAAGCCAAGCACCGCCTTGAAGATGACGGCCGTGATCGCAAAGATGCAGGACTGCTGGACGACGAGCCAGAATGTCTCCCGCTTGAACAGGAACTCGAAGTTACCGAGGCCGACAAAGCGCTGCATTGACTTGTTCAACGTCGCCAGGTGCAGCGCGTAGAAGGCGGGATAGACCACGAGGGTCGCAATCAGCAGAATCAGGGGTAGCGCCATCAGGAACGCCACGGTTGATTTGCGCTTGAGCATGTTGTGCAGGCCGCCTCGTTTGCCTACGGTTTTCTTGGTGGCGGCCCGGTTCGGCTGCAGTACGACGTCAGCCATGGTCTGTTCTCACCCTGTCACGTTCGGTCTGCTTCGCAGACGCCGCGATTGATGCGGATACGTAATGGCGGCCTGCGATCAGGCAGGCCGCCATATCGTCCCGTCCGTCAGCTTCGCATGAAGCCTTCGCACTCGCCTTCGGCCCAGGCGAGCACCTTCTCCATCGACTCGCCCTTGGAGTATCGCAGGCACATCTTGGTCAGCGTCGCCTGCGTGTAGATCTGCTGGGCGATCTTCGGCGGGGCGGGGGCCGCAGCGATCGAGAGTGTCTGATGGTTATGTGGGTTCGGATAGTGATAGAGCGTGCCCTTCGGCGGCGCTTCCTCCTGCCAGACCTTCAGCGTGGTGAGTTTCTCGTAGCAGGGCAGGTCGTAGCCGCCGCTCGCCACCACCATCTTCTCGATCGCGTCCGGCTGCGAAAGCGCCCTGAGCAAGCTCTTGGCCGCTTCCTTGTTCTTGGAGAACGACCAGGTGCCCCAGAAATAGGGCAGATAAGGTGCAAAGCGGCCCTTGGGCCCCGCCGGGAAGCCGTGGGTCCAGCACTGCTCGGCCACCTGCGGCGCGTCGCGTTTGGCGACCGCCCAGGCGCTCGGAGGGTTCATGATCAAAGCTCCCCTGCCGGAGACCAGCCATTTGTTGTTGGAGGCATCGTCCCAGGCGCCGACATCGGGCGGCAGGAAGGAGATGAGCTTCTTGTAGAACTCCAGTGACTGGCGCACCGCGTCGGTCTTCACCGTGACGTTGCCCTTCTCATCGACGAGGGCTGCGCCGAACGACTGGAAGATCGCGCCTGCCGTATCGACATTGTCGGTGGTCTCGCCGAGACCGATGCCGAAGGGAACGCCGCCCTTCTGGCAGGCTTCCGCAGCCTTCAGGAAGGTATCCAGGGTCCAGCTATCGGCCTTCGGCGGAGCGCCTGCCGGATACAGTGCCTGCACGTCGATGCCGGCATGCTGCTTCATCAGGTCGATGCGCGAGCAGGGTCCCTTGATCTGGCTGCCGACGCTGGAGGGCACCGCAAGCCACTTGCCCTTGGACTGGCCGAGATATTTTACGGTGCCGTTGGGTTCGCCGTTCAGCTTGATGAGGCCTTCCACGACGTCGTTCATAGGCTCCAGCAGCTCGGCCTGCGCATGCGGCCACCAGGTCTGCATGGCCATAATGTCATGACCGGATTTCGCTTGCGCTTCGGCGGCGATGGTGAGGATGAGCTTGTTGCCCTGGCTCGGAATGTAGTCGATCTGAACCTCGACCTTCTCTTTTTCCGCCCAGGCATTGACGATATCCGTCGAGGCCTTGTTCGCGCCGGGAACCCAGTGGTCCCAGAAACCGATCGAGAGCTTGCCGGCGGCGTGGGCGCCGCGCACATACGGCGCGGTAACGAGAGCTGCGGATGTTAGCGCTGTCGCAGCAACGAATTGTCGGCGAGAAAGCTTCCTACGAGACATGGCGTTTCCTCTTTGCTGAGCCAGATTTTGCTTTTTATTTTTGTTCTCCGTCTGGAGGAGAGCCGCGTCGAGGCGGTGGCCAGCGGAGATTTCGCAATCGGATCAGAACAGAATTGTTTGCATCTGTCGAGAAAACACCGCGGCCGTCGTTATTGAACTAACGTTGCGTGGAAATTCCGGGCGGCGGGAGCGACGATGCCATGTCATTGGGATCGTCAATAATTGACGCGGCAATATTGCGTTGCACACGTTTGTTATTCGTGTCCCGACCACGGGGTGTGCGACTGCGCCGCAGTCGCCAAATGGTGTCTTCCACCCCGGATATTTCCATCCGTGGAACCATCAGGGCGTAACGGTGGACGAGTTTAGGGCGGAAACGATAGTTTAGGCAGAAGAGGATTCCCGGCGCGAGACGACGCGCGCCCAACTCTCGATCGACGATGGAGACCAGATAATGACCCGTCCCTTGCACATTGTGCCGATGCCGTCGCGATTGCGTTTTGCGCTTGGCGTCATCGCCACGCTGGCTCTTGCTGCGCCTGCGACGGCGAACGCGCAAGGGCTGGTGCAGGGCGTGCAACAGGGGGCACGAGAGGGCAACAAGGCTGCCGGTCCGGTCGGCGGTGTCCTGGGCGGCGCGATCGGCGGCGTCGTCGGGGTGGTCACGGGCGTCACCGGCGTTTTCACCGGAGGCAATAACAACAATCCCAATGCCAAGGGCGGACAGGCACCTGCGACGAAGGATGCCAAACAGGGCGAGGCTTCCAAGCAGGGCGAGGCCAAGCAAGGCGAAGCATCGAAGCCGTCCAAGGGGAGCAAGGCGACCAAGACCGCGAAGCAGCAACCACAGCAGCAGCCGGCCGTCCTTACCCAGACTGGCGCGCCGCAACTGACGGCCGAACAGATCGTCGCCAACAGCGACGCCAATATCGAACGGATCAAGAAGGAGCTAAACCTCACACCCGAGCAGGAAAAGCATTGGGCCGGCTTCAACAGTGCGATGCACTATCTCGGTCATAACGGCGCTGATCGGCTCAACCTGCGCGTGGCGCGCGCCAAGCGCGATCCGCCTGACGACATCATCGAGCAGATGCGCAATGAGGCCCAGTTTCTCAACGACCGCGCCGTCGATCAGCGCAACGTGGCGGATGCGGCCGAGCCGCTATTCGCCAGCCTGGACGACAAGCAAAAGGCGGTCTTCATTCAGGAAATGGTCAATCTGAGCCACGAACGCGGGCTCGATTAGCGGCGCACTGCCGAGCGAATAGCCGGGTACGCAGGCCCTGGGGTAGGTTGAAAGGCACGGCACCCGGCTACTCTGCCGCAGCGGCGCGGCTCCCCCAATCTCATTGCAATGATGAAGAAACCCTGACGGACTGGCGCCATAGTCGTGGCTGACTTGCGGCGTTGTCGGGAACTTCATTCTTTGGTTGCAAGTGTTGCTCCCCAACATCACGTACGGCACCGGCTGCCGTCGATTAGGAGCCGGGGGGCTCAGGTCTTTGGAAAGTTCAGTTCGACGCCAACGCCATCGGGATCGTAGAGGAAGAACTGGGTATCGCCGGTCCGTGGCACGATGCTCTCGCGGAATTTGACGCCTTTCGACTGCAGGCGCCTGCGCATCCCTTCGACGTCGGTCGCCGCGAAGGCGATGTGATCGAATCGTCCGGTATCTTCATACTTCCGCTCGGTGCCGCGCACCACGATACCATCGCGCGGCTTGCGCGTGCCCATCAGATGCACCGTGGCGGTGCCGCCCGAGTAGAGCCAGTAGCCGGGGAAATCGAGCGGCGGGCGGTCGCCATTCTCCAGCCCAAGGACGTCGCAATAGAAATCCTTGGTGCGCTCGAGGTCGGATGGCTCGATGGTGTAATGCTGCAGGACGCCAAGTCCCATGGTCGTTCTCCCCTAAACAAAGCTGAGATCGGTATCGACGCCCATCATCCAGGCGCCGACGGTTTCAAAATGCCGGAGCTGGCCCTGCAACTGCTGGGTCACCGTATGGATGTCGCGGAATCGCCGCTCCAGCGGATGGTTCTCGAAGATCGCGGTGGCGCCCGCGGCGTTGTAGGCAAAGTCGACCGCTTCGCGCGCCTTGTGAATGGCATGGGTGGAGGCCATGCGGATGTTCATGCGCTGCGCCACCGTAATCGTCGCGCCGGCGCCAAGATCCTTCCAGGTGTCGGCCATCGACTGCAACACGTAGCCGCGCGCGGCGCGGAGATTGACTTCCGCCTGGGCGAGGTTGCTTTGAACCACCGCATTGTCGCGCAGCGACATCCTCGCGCCACGCGGCACCTTGTTGCGCATCGTCTCGACGAAATTGTCGAGCGCGGTGCGGGCGATGCCGCAGGCAACGCCGGCAAAGCCGACCTGGTAGCAGGTGTGGTTGCTCATGCGGTAGAGCGGGCCGCGCTCGCGGCATTCGCGGTCGAACTCGCGGGTAATCGAATGGTCCGCGCGCACGAAGAAGTCGTTGAGCGCGAACTGGTCGCTGGCCGTGCCGCGCAGCCCGACCGTATTCCAGATGTCGGTCCACTCGACGTCTTCGGTGCGTACCAGCATGGTGCGTTCGAGCGGGGCTCCATTGGCGTCGCGTTTGGGCGAGCCGTCGGCTGCATAGATCGGGCAGTGCGCCCCGAGCCAGGTCGCGTGCCGGCCGCCGGACGCAAAGGACCACGCTCCGGTCACCCTGTAGCCGCCCTCGCATTCGACGGCGCGGACCTTGGGGCCGGGACCCCACGCCAGCACGGCGCGCGGATCGCCGAAGATCGCCTGGGCCACCGGCAAGTCGAGATACGCCGCCGACATCGCGCAGCCACCGGCCTGGCTGAGGCACCAGGCGGTGGAAGCGTCTGCTTTGGCAATGGTTTCGATGACGTGGAAGAAAGTGACGGGATCGGTTTCGATCCCGTTGGTCGAACGGGGCAGCAACAGCCGGAACAATTGCGCGTCGTGCAGCTTGTCGAGCAGAGCCGGCGGCAGCCGCCGCGCGGTTTCGATATCGTCGGACGCTTTCGCGACATCCTCACATATGGCTTCGGCCCGGGCGATCACCGCCTGGTCGCCCGCGAGATCGGCAGAGCTTGCGATCGCTGCGTTCAAGATCATGTGTGGGTCCGTCGTGTCCGCGTGCCAGTCATTGGTGAAAAGCTAGCGTGCCGTCGCCGCAATCGGCAAGCCCATGGCGACGCGGAGCACATGTGCAGATAGCCGATCCGCGATTTCGTGCCGCTCTGCACAATGGTCCTGACGCTATGGCAAGTCCGGTCTATCGCTGCGGCGCACACGCCGACTTGTTTAAGGTTTTGCGCTAGCGTTGCGGTTTAGCCGGGATCGATCCAGAACGGGACGAACAGGATGGAAGAGAAACGCAAGTATCCGCGAACCCTGATCGACGAGCCCGCCTATGTCTCTTCGGGCGGTTCCGTCATGTCCTGCGTGGTGCGGAATATCTCGCCCGCGGGGGCGGCGATCGACGTCGACAACCCGGCCTTCGTCCCGAAACACTTTCGGCTCGTGATGGCAAAGGATCCCTCGATCGTGCATGAGTGCCGGGTCGCCTGGATCCAGAAGAACCGTATCGGCCTGACCTTTACCAGGATCGTGGATGCCGCTGTGGAGCAGCCGTCATCCAACCAGGGCTGCTGAACGCACTATTCGATCCGCAACTTTGCATCGCGTACGACCTTGCCCCACTTGTCCATCTCAAGCCTGATCCGCGCGCCGAACTGATCCGGCGTGTTCGCAACCGCCTTGAAGCCGAGCGTCGTGAGGCGTTCCCTGACGTCGGGTTGCGCGACGATCCCGGCAATCTCGCGATGGAGCAGATCGATGACCGCCTTCGGGGTTCCGGCCGGCGCGACAATACCGGTCAGCGTGTCGGCTTCCTGATCGCTCACGCCCTGTTCGGCAAAGGTCGGCACGTTGGGCAGGCCTGCGGCACGCTCGGCCGAGGCAACGCCGAGCGCGCGCAACTGTCCACTCTGCACCGCGGACAAAGCAGGCGGCAGCGCCGTGAAAGCGATCGGCGTGTGTCCGCCGACCGTCGCTTGAATGGCCGGGGCGGCGCCCGTGAAAGGGACGTGGACCAGATCGAGCTTGAAGGCGAGGCGAAACAGCTCGCCGCCCAGATGGGGCGTCGATCCGACCCCGGGCCCCGCAAAGCTGTATTTGCCGGGATTGTCCCTGATGAGCTGCACCAGTTCGGGCAATGTCCTGGCAGCGACCTGCGGGTTGACCACCACGACATTCGGCGAAACCGCAACCAGCGTCACCGGCGCGAAATCCTTGACCGGATCATACGGCACCTTGGCGTAGAGGCTGGGATTAACGACGAAGCCGGTGCTGACCACCATGATGGTGTAGCCGTCCGGCGCCATGCGGGCGACCTGGCCGGCCGCGGTGTTGCCGCCGGCGCCGCCGATGTTCTCGACAAAGAATTGCTGGCCGAGATTGTCGCTAAGCTTCTGGGCGACGACGCGGGCGATGACGTCGGTCGGTCCACCGGCAGGAAAGCCGACCACGACGCGTACCGGCCTGCTCGGATAGTTTTGCGCCGAGGCCGCCACGACGCCCGACAGCAGCCACACGGCTGCCAGCAATACCCGTACAGCCGCGGTCATGGCGTTCTCCCCCAGATGTTTGTTGGGGGCATCATCGGCGAGGCAGCGGCGCCGGACAAGGGGCTTCCGGGAGGTGCGCCGTGCTATTTCTTGAGCAACGGTGTGATCCGTTCTTCCAGCTCCTCGAACGACATCGAGCCTTGCAGCTTTACACCGTTGAGGAAGAACGTCGGCGTTGAGGTAACCTTCAATTCCCGATGGGCGTACTGCTGATCGTTGCTCAGCTTGTCGAACTGCGCCTGGTCTTCCTCGCAGGTCTTGACGTCCTCTTCGCTCATACCGTGCTGCTTACCGACATAGAGCAGCGTTTCCTTGGTCTGCGTCATCAGGCGGTCCTGCAACTTGAACAACAGCTCGACTGCTGCGAGGTACTTTTCGGAATCGCCCTTGCCGATACAGCGCGCCAGTATCGAGGCTGCGGCCGCTTTGATGTCGAGCGGGAATTCGCGGAACACGAAACGCACCTTGCCGGTGTCGATATACTTCGAACGCAGCATCGGAAAAACATTTTGGCCGAACGCCGCGCAATGCGGGCAGCTCATCGACGAATACTCGGTGATGGTGACCGGCGCCTTTTCAGACCCGATGGCGATGTTGGGGAGGGACACCGGTTTGGCGACGTTAGCCGCAATCGTGCTTTGCGCCATCGCGGAGCCCGCGAGGGTGAGCGACGCGAATGCAACAAGCGCGACGAAGGCAATGGGGCGATGGACGTTCAACGTTGCTCCGAAACGATTGCGGCAAGGGATGATCAAACGGGAGCTCGTCTTTTATTGCTTTAGAAAGCCAAAAGCCACCCGATCGGATTGATCCCATTGGGAACCGCGCATTTGTGATCAGGCCGGCTATGGGACCTTGTCGCCTGTCATGCGCGATGGTTTGATGGTCGTGACGCCCGCGCCACTGAGGCTCGGTTCTGTCAAACGAAATGCATCACGAGAACGTCATGACCCAGCACATAGCGCGGTTAAGCGAAACGCAGACAGCGGATGCGACCTTGCGAGCGAGGGCCCAGCGGGTCGTTCCCGGTGGCATGTGGGGCCATCTGAATGCCGCGCGGCTTCCAGAAGGCTACCCGCAATTCTTCGCCTCCGCTGAGGGGTGCCGCGTGCGCGACGTCGATGGGCGCGAGTACATCGATTTCATGTGCAGCTGGGGGCCGATCCTGCTCGGCCATCGGCATCCCGAAGTTCAGGCGGCGGCCGCGGCGCAGGCTGCCAAAGGGGACTGCCTGAACGGTCCGGGCGAGGTGATGGTGGAGCTTGCCGAGGATCTCGTCGCCATGCTGCCGCATGCGGACTGGGCGATGTTTCAGAAGAACGGCGGCGACGCGACGACAAGCTGCGTGACGATCGCACGCGCCGGCACCGGACGCCGCAAGGTGCTGGTCGCGCGCGGCAGCTATCACGGCGCGCTGCCATGGTGCTCGCCGAGCGTTGCCGGCGTGACGGCCGAGGACCGCGCGCATCTCCTGCATTTCGAGTACAACGATGTCCAGAGCCTGCAAGCGGCCGTCGAGCAAGCGGGCAAGGATCTCGCCGCGATCCTGGTGACGGCTTTCCGCCACGACATGGGACGCGATCTCGAATTGCCGACGAAAGAATTTGCCGAAGCTGCGCGCGCGGCTTGCGATGCGGCCAACGCCGCTCTGATCATCGATGAAGTGCGAGCGGGACTGCGCCTTGATATCAGAGGGAGTTGGGAATCGCTCGGCGTGCGTCCGGACCTGTGCGCCTGGAGCAAGGCGATTGCCAACGGCTACGCGCTCGCCGCTGTTACCGGCAATGATCGCTTCCGCGAAGCCGCCACCAAAATATTCGTCACCGGATCGTTCTGGTGCGGCACGGTGGCCATGGCGGCGGCGCGGGCGACGTTGCGGATCGCGCGCGAGACCGATGTGCCCGGACATATCCGTGCGATGGGCTTGAGGCTGCGTGAGGGATTGGCCGCGCTGGCGAGTGAACATGGCATAGCCATCCGCCAGAGCGGTCCGCCGCCGATGCCGCTGATGCTGTTCGAGGGCGATCCGGAGGTACGCAAGGGCAGGGCGTTCTGCTCGGCCGCGCTACGCCACGGCGCGTTCTTTCATCCCCAGCACAACATGTTCCTGTCGTCGGCGCATCGTGCAGCCGATATCGACGAGGCGTTGCAGGCGGCTTCGCATGGCTTCAAGGCCGTCCGCGAGCTGGAAGTGTGATCCGGATTTGCGGACATCCATAAAAATGCCCCGCAACGCGGTCGCTACAACCGACGATGGCGGGGCAGTCTTAGGAGAAAACGGCGAGATCGCCGAGTGATGCGGGACATCCTCGTCCGGCATGTAGATCGACCATCTCCGCATTTCGCCGGTTTCGCATTGACGTGGATCAAATCGACGCCAGCACGAGATTACATGGTACGGCGGGGGCAGCCGACCGCGCAGGCTCGCAAGTGCTCGAGCTTCAATTAACGTCGCGATCAATTCCTTACGCGACGCGGTTCCATGAATGCTTGCTGCGCACGGGCGAATAGACCGCGGGATGTTCGAACTCATGATGACCGCTCAGGTGCATGACCTCGACGCAATCGGCGTTGAGGCGTTCGTTATCCACCAACCGCTCTGCCAGCACTATCGCCTGGGAAGGTTCGTCCGATTGGACATCGATCTGGCGCTGCAGGCATTTGAAGCTGTGCCCGTCGGAATTGCAGAGATCCTTGTAGAAGGAGACGCGATAATTGTTCATCCGGCACCTCCCATCCTTCCGGCTTTTGCCCCAGCTTACTCTCAGGCGTCCAGATCCGCCAGTCGCTGGCGATTGCGTAGCACGATTTGGCGGGCGCTGGAGAACACCAGAATGCCCTGGTCGCTGAGTTGTGAAAGCGCCCGCGAAACGGTCTCGAGCGTCAGGCCAAGATAGTCGCCGATGTCGCGGCGGCACATCGGCAGCGCCATCATGCCGGCTTTGGCGAGCCGGCGGTCCATCTCCAGCAGGAAGGTGGCAACTTTTTCCATCGCGGTCTTGCGGCCCAGCAGCAGCATATGGTCTTCGGCATGCCGGAGGTCGCTTGCGGTCATGATCCAGAGGTTATGGGCTACCTGGACATTCGATCCGGCGACGGCTTCGAGGCTGCGCCGCTTCACCAGGCGGACCGTGGTCTCGCCAATCGCTTCAGCCGTCAGGCGATGGGCCGTACCGGCATCGAGGCCGAACACGTCGCCGGGCAGGTGGAATGCGCCGATCTGCCGCCGTCCGTCGTTGAGGAGCTTGTAGGTGCGCACCGCGCCGCGGACCACCTGATAGACGTATTCGCAAGGCTCGCCCTCGCCGTAGATTTCCTCGTCCTTGCGGTAGGAGAATTCGGTGGCGATCACACCCGCGCAGGTCGCGATCACGCTGAACTGATCAACGGCTGGAACACTCTGGGCGCGCGGGGCGGGGAAAACCTTGGCTGCCGGGACTGCCGCGGCGGTGATCGTCTGGGTGAGCATTTGCCATCTCCTCGATGCGGGATGGCTTTGGTGTAATTGGGATTTTAGCTGCCCGATATTTGGGGCGATATCCTAAGGGAGATCCCCTACGGGGTTTTACGGAGGGGAGCCGACCGGCTTCAGGACTGGTTCGCCGCGTTCGGCGCATTGATGGCGTTTCGAACGCAATCGACCAGGTTGCCGTCCAGGTTGGGTTTCAAGAGCACGTGGCGCACGCCGACCAAACTGGCCTTGGCCGAGATGCCTTGGTCGGGATAGCCCGTGATCAGAATGATCGGGGTTGAAACGTCGAGCCTTCGCAGCCGATAGGCCAGTTCCAGGCCGTCGAGCTCCGCCATCTTGTAGTCAATCACGAGACAATCCGCTCGATTGCGGGTGGAGGATCCGAGCAGCGCGGTTCCGCTGCGGAAGGTCCGGACGTCGAAACCCTCGGTCTCCAGCAGAAATCGCAGCGACGTCCGGACATCGTAATCGTCATCGACGACGTAGACCATCGCCTTCCGGGGCGGAAGGCCCACGCTGGCTTTATCTGTGGCACTGTGGCGGGTGTCGATCATGCCGACAGAGTAGAGGCTTTTCCAGCCGCCGAATTGACCTGCCTCAATCTTCGACGAAGCCTGCCCGGATCGCAAACCGCACCAGTTCGGAAAGATTGCCGGCCTGCATCTTGGTCATCACGTTTGCCCGGTAGACCTCCACCGTGCGCGGGCTGATGTCGTATTCCCGGGCGATGGCCTTGTTCGATTGGCCCGTCACCAGCCCCTGCATCACCTGGCGTTCGCGCTGGGTGAGGCTGGCGACGCGCGCTGCCATGTCGGCCGACAACGCTTCGCCTTTCAAGTTGCTCTCGCGTTCCGCAAGGGCGGCCTCGATCATGCCGATCAGCCGGTCGTCCTCGAACGGCTTTTCCAGGAAATCGAGCGCCCCGAGCTTCATCGCTTCGACGGCCAGCGGCACGTCGCCATGGCCGGTCATGACGATCACCGGGAGTTTTCGCGGCCGCGCGTTCAGTTGGCGCAGCAGTTCCATGCCGTCGATGCCGGGCATGCGTACGTCGGTGACTACACAGCCGGGCTCGAGGTTCGCAACCTCGTTCAGGAAAGCCTGCGCGGAATCGAAAAGACGGACGCTGAAGCCGGCCGAACCCAGCAGGAAATCCAGCGAGTCGCGCATCGCCGGATCGTCGTCGATGACATAAACCTTAGCGTTCGCTGGCATCGGTCATATCCTTGGCATGCGCGGCGGGCAGCGTGAAGCGGAAGGTCGCGCCACCGGAGCTGTTGGTTTCGGCCCACATCCGCCCGCCATGGGTTTCGATGATGGTGCGGCTGATGGAAAGGCCGACGCCCATGCCGGCCTCTTTCGTTGTGAAAAATGGCTGGAACAGGTGTGTAAGCGCATCGCCGGCGAAGCCGGAGCCGGTGTCGGAAACGGCAATTTCGATCATGTCGTCTGCAGCCCTGATATTTGAGGCAATCAGCTCCCGGTGCGTCGAGGCCGCCATCGCTTCCAGCGCATTACGGAATAGATTGACCAGCACCTGCTGGATCTGGACCCTGTCGGCAAGCACGAGATCGCAGGTCGGATCCAGGTTGAAGCGCAGGAATACGCCCTGTTCGCGGGCGCCGGTGAGCCCGAGCGCGCCGGCTTCTTCGATCATCTTTGAAAGGCTTTCGACGCGCTTCTCGGACGCTTCGCGGGCGACGAAATTGCGCAACCGCCTGATGATGTCGCCGGCACGGATCGCCTGCTCCGCGGCGCGATCGAGCGCGACTTCGATTTTCGGCGCGTTGGCGTCGCTGCTGCCGGCCAGCAGGCGGCGCGATCCCTTCATATAATTGCTGATCGCCGACAGCGGCTGGTTGAGCTCGTGGGCGAGGGCAGAAGCCATCTCGCCCATTGCGCTCAGGCGGGAGACGTGGACCAGTTCGGACTGCAGCTCCTGCAGCCGCGCCTGGGTCTGTTGCTGCTCGGTGAGGTCGCGGACAAAGCCGGTAAAGAAGGGCCTTTCCGCGGAATGCATCTCGCCGATGGTCAGATGCATCGGAAATGTGGTGCCGTCCTTGCGCATGCCGGTGACGATACGCCCGATGCCGATGATGCGCCGTTCGCCGGTCTTCAGGTAACGCGCGATATAGCCGTCGTGACGGCTGCGGTCCGGCTCTGGCATCAGCGCGCTGATGTTCCTCCCGATCGCCTCGGGTTCGCTGTAACCGAACTGACGCTCGGCGGCGCTGGAGAAGAACTGCATGATTCCATGCTGGTCGATCACGATCATCGCGTCCGGAATCGTGTCCAGAATCGAGCGAAAGTGCCGCTCGCGCGTCCGGACCGCGTCCTCAAGACGTTTCTCGCGGTTGATGTCGATCATCACGCCGCTGAGCCGGGCGGGAGCGCCGTCGGGACCATTGACGGTCGTGCCCAGCGCACGCACCCAGTGACCTTCATCCGAGTGCCGGCGCACCCTGTACTGAACATCGAAACTGCATCCGGTAGCGATCGACTGTTGTACAGCCTCGGCCGTTCGGTCGCGATCCTGCGCATCGAGCAGGGACAGGAAGAGGTCATAATCGACAGGGGCATCCAACTCGACGCCGAAGAGCTTCCGCGCGGCGCTGGACCAGCTCAACTTGAGGGTCGATAGCTCGAGATCCCACGCGCCGACGCATGCCCCCTCGGCACCGCTGCGCACGTTCTGCTCGAGTGGGTCTTGATCTTGAAAGGGTCGATCGGCGTTGAACATGCTTCGCCTTCCGGACTGCTCTGGCTCATCAGATACCGCATTGGATCGGGCATGGGAAACAGCGGTAAAGCAACATCATAAAGGCTCAGCATCTATTTGATAATATGTGTAATTTTCGAATTTCCACCGACGCGCTGGCTGCGATGGCTGATGCTTCAAAGAGGCCAACGCGATTCTTGATCTAGGTCAGCTTCAAATCGGTGCCGCCCTCTAGGATGTCGCCGTGCGGGCAGCGCCCGCACGGCATTTCGTCCCAAGGCGTGGAGCAGGTAATGGACTACAAAACCATCATGGTCGGACTGGCGCTGGACCGACCCAACGATGCCTGCCTCAGGGTTGCCGGAGATATCGCCGAACGATTCGGAGCGCGAATCATTGGCGTTGCTGCCTCGGATCTCAGGCCGCCGATGTACTTCGCGAGTGGCGCCTTTGCGCAAAAGCTCCTGGAAGAGGAGACCGTTGCTATCGAGCGACAGTTATCGGAACTTGAATCGGAGTTTCGTGCTTCGGTCGAAAAGCGTGCAACGGCGGTGGAGTGGCGCGCCAGCCGCACGTTACCGGTGCCCTACGTGCTGCAGCAGGCAAGAGCCGCCGATATCCTCGTGGTCGGCGCGCGCTCCGAAACCCTGGTGGACCCCAATGTGGCTCCCGATCCAAGCGATCTGGTGATGCAGGCGGGCCGGCCGCTCATTGTGGTGCCATCCAGAGCCGAATGGCTCGATCTGAGAAGCGTTCTGATCGCCTGGAAGGACGTGCGGGAAGCACGCCGGGCCGTGTTCGATGCTCTGCCGATTCTGGCTGCTGCAACGGAAGTCACCATTGCGGAGGTTCCGGAGCAGGATGACCGTCGCGCGGATGCGCTCTCGCATGTTGCCGACGTGGCGGCATGGCTGCGCGGCCACGGCATTGCGGCGAACACCCTCGTTCCCGAAAAGGCCGGTAACGTGACCGAGCAGCTCGAGAAGATTGCCGGAAATGTCGGAGCGGGCGCCGTGATCGCCGGCGCCTACGGTCACTCGCGATTGCGCGAATGGGTGCTGAGCGGCGTGACACACCACCTTGCAACTGAATCGCGCCGCTGCGCGTTCCTGTCCCGTTGAGAATTTGCAATGGCGAGGACCCACCATGCATAAATTTCTCGAAGCAACCGTCGGACAATACATGACGCGCGAAGTGAAGACGGTTTCGCGCGACAACACCATGCGCGAATTGCATGGGATGTTCGAGGCCGATGATTTCAACTGCTATCCGGTGCGCGAGGGCGACGACGTTGTCGGCATCGTGAGCAATTTCGATTTCCTGAAATGTTTCGCCTTCAACCCCGGCCGCATGGTGCCGGCCTATGACGACCTGTTGTCGCGGATGGTGGTGGATGTGATGACGCCGGAATTCATCTATGTCGATCCGGCAACGAAACTGACCCGCGTCCTGCAGCTGATGGTGGACCACCGGATGAAGAGTCTGCCCGTACTGGACGCCGAGCAGCGGCTGGTCGGGATCATCTCGCGCGGGGACATCATGCGTGTCCTGACCGAGAGCGCGCGCAGATAGGTTGCTTCCGCGGGATGCGGGTCTAGTCCGCCTTTGCCATCTCAATGTCCTCCGGCGACTTCAGGATCATCCCGGACATGGTATCGACCCAACAAAGGTGGTCATGAACTTTGTTCACGCCTGGGATGTTCTGCGCGGCTACAATGGCTGCTTGTCGCGAACGTTCGTCGGTGATCACGCCACTCAGATGGACGATGCCGTCGCGCACGATAACGTTGAGCCCGAACGGGCTCCAATCGTTCTTGTCGATCGCGGCGAAGACGCGGCTGCGAATGTGGTCGTCGTCGGCGGTCGGATCGGGAATTTCATGAGCAAGGCTTGCGACCGCTTGCATCAGATTGGTACGCGACAGAATGCCGACGAGCCTGTCGCCGTCCATCACCGGCAGGCGCTTGACGCTGTTGGCTTCCATCGCATTGACGACCTCTTCCAGTGTCGCGTCTTGTGTAACGGTGACCGGGTCGCTGGTCATGACGTCCGAGACCCTGCGGCCGTGTTCTTGAACGTAATCGACGGCGGAGTCGCCTAACAGGACCTTGAGCCAGCGGCCGCGCTTGCGCTGCGTGCCAATCTCGCTGCGGCGAATGAAATCGCCCTGGGAAACGATGCCGACGAGGGCTCCGGCGGCATCGACTACCGGGAGCCCGCTGACATGATGCCGCAGCATGGTATTGGCAGCTTCAATGATAGTGGCATCAGGTGCGATCGTGACAACGGAGCGGGTCATGATCTGGTGGGCACGCATGTGACGATCTCCTGTTCCATGCCATCAGGAAATGGCAGAACGCCGCGGCTGGCGCAGCTCCGTTGACGCCGCCATGTTAGAGAATGTGCACTCGGGCTCGATTGACCAGGATCAAACGTACTCCCGTTCGCACCGGTTAGGCTGCACACGCTTGCGTGAGGATAAGCGACGACATGCACGCCATGGTCCTGAATGCGCCCGGCGCGCCGCTGCAGTTTGAGCTGCGAAAGGAACCGATGCCCGGGCCCGGCGAAGTGCGCGTCAAGGTCGGCGCCTGCGGCGTGTGCCGGACCGATCTGCACGTCGTCGACGGGGAATTGCCTGACATCGCCTACCCGATCGTTCCCGGTCACGAGGTGGTTGGCCGCGTGGAGGCCCTTGGCCCTGGCATGACTTCTCGCATGATCGGTGAGAGGGTCGGCGTCCCCTGGCTGGGGCATACCTGCGGCGAATGTTGCTATTGCCGAAGCGGCCGCGAAAATCTGTGCGACCGGCCGCGCTTCACCGGTTACACGCGCGACGGCGGCTTTGCCACGCATCTCGTCACGGATAGCAGCTATTGCTTTCCGCTCGGCGAGGCCGGCGATGATGTCGCCATGGCGCCTCTGCTTTGCGCAGGCCTGATCGGTTGGCGCTCGCTGGTGATGGCGGGCGAGGGGATGCATCTCGGCATTTTCGGCTTCGGCGCGGCCGGGCATATCGTTGCGCAAGTGGCGCGGTGGCAGGGCCGTTCGGTCTATGCGTTCACCCGTGCGGGCGACACGGATACGCAGGGGCTTGCAAAATCGCTCGGCGCAGAGTGGGCGGGCGGGTCGGAGGACCTGCCTCCGGTGCCGCTCGACGCGGCCATCATCTACGCACCGGTCGGTTCCCTCGTGCCATTGGCACTGCGCGCCGTACGCAAAGGAGGGCGGGTGGTCTGCGCCGGCATTCACATGTCGGACATTCCCTCATTCCCTTACAACCTGCTCTGGGAGGAACGGCAGTTGGTTTCAGTCGCCAACCTTACGCGCAATGACGGCATCGAATTCTTCGAGGTCGCCGCGCAAGCAGGCATCAAGACGCACACCAGCGTATTTCCGTTGCGCCAGGCAAACGAAGTCCTCTCGAAGCTGCGGGCCGGGCAGATCACCGGCGCGGCCGTGCTGCAGCCATGATCGCCCAGCCGCCCGCCAGTACGGCTGGAGTCGAGGCCGACCCGCAGCGGGAGGTGCTGAAGTTCCTCGACGGCTCCAGCTTTGGTCCGGCCAAGGGCGGCAGGCGGATCGACACCCATGCCTCGATGGTTTTTCTCGGCGCAGATCGGGCCTTGAAGATCAAGCGTGCCGTGCGCTTGCCATTCCTCGATTACTCGTCATTGGAGAAGCGCAAGCGCGCCTGCGAGGAAGAACTGAAAGTCAATGCCGGCAACGCCCCCAAGCTCTACCGGCGCATCGTCGCCATCACGCGCAATTCCGACGGCGCCTTCGAAATCGGCGGCTCGGGCACTCCGGTCGAATGGGCGGTCGAAATGACACGGTTCGACGAGACGCAGTCGCTCGATTGTGTCGCGAAATCGAAGACGATCGATGCATCGCTTGCGACCGCCACGGCCGACGCCATTCTGCGATCCCACGACAACGTGCCGCGCGCAGACGGAGAAAGCTGGCTGGCCTCCATTCGACCGATCATCGAGCGCAATACCGCAAGGTTTCGCACCGTGCGCGGGCTTGATGCCGTTGCCGTCGACCAACTCGATGCTGCGAGCAGCGATACTGCAACAACGTTGCAGCCGTTGCTCAGGCAGCGTGCCGAGCAGGGGTGCGTGCGCCGTTGCCATGGCGATCTGCATCTTGCCAATATTGCCCTGGTGGACGGCCGGCCGCTGTTGTTCGATGCCATCGAATTCGATCCGGTCATCGCCACAACGGATGTGCTTTACGATCTCGCTTTTACGCTGATGGATCTGATCCATTTCGATCAACGCGCGGCGGCAGGCACAGTCTTCAATCGCTACCTTGCGGAGGCAAGGGAGGAACAGATCTCTGGCCTCCGCCTGCTGCCGCTGTTCCTGTCGGTGCGGGCGGCGATTCGCGCGCATGTGCTGTTCGTGAAGAGCGAACATGCCGACGAGAGCGACGCGGTGTGGCGGGAGGCCAAGCGCTATTTCGATCTGGCCGGACGCCTCATCATGCCCAAGCCGCCGCTGCTGGTGGCGATCGGCGGGCTGTCGGGGACAGGCAAGTCGGTGCTCGCGCGCGGGCTCGCGGGCCTGATCGAGCCTCCGCCCGGCGCGGTCATCGTTCGATCGGATGTGGTTCGCAAGCGCCTGTTCGGTACCAGCGAAACCACCGCTCTGCCGGAGTCCGCCTATCGGGCGGACATTACGAAACGCGTCTACGACGCGCTTGCGGACACCGCGCAGCGCGTCCTTGCCCAGGGCTGTTCGGTCGTCCTCGATGCCATGTATCTGCAGGAATGGGAGCGGACCGAAATCGCCGACCTCGCGGCCGGGCGCGGCGCGCGATTCGTCGGCCTATTCCTGACGGCTGACCTGGCGACCAGATTGGCGCGGATCGAGCAACGCAGGGATGATGCATCCGATGCAACGCGGCATATCGCCCTGAAACAGGAGGCGGTCGGCGCGATAAATTGGCATATGATCGATGCCTCGGGCACACCGGAGCAGTCGCTGCGCAATGCCTGTGTGCCGCTATTCGCGCCAGCGCGGGGGGTGAGCTGACAATGGCGGCGCCGACCAGAACGACCAGCCGGCGCAAGGTCCCCGCGGCGGCAAGCCTCGATTGTGCAACCGCATTCCAGGCGATGGCGCTCGACTGCGTCGCGGCCATCAAGGCCCATCACAGCAGCGCATGCGCCGGCGATGCCGAGGCCGTGCATCAGATCCGCATCGCTATCACGCGGTTGCGCTCCGCGGTGGCGTTCTTCGCACCGATCGTGGTCGATGCGGAATGGCTGCGTCTGAAGAAGGAGATCGCGTGGCTGAATGGCTCGCTCGGTGCCGCACGCGACAGTGATGTCCTGCAGGAATATGCGCGCCGCAAGCGATACCGCGCATGGGCACAGCGCATGATCGGGAAGCAACTCGATCAGCGCCAGATGCGGGACCACCGCCAACTGGTTCGCGCTCTGCGCTCGGTTCGGACGCAACGTCTGATCTCGGCAATGGCAGGCTGGATCAGGCGAGGGCCATGGCTGGCGCGCTGGCAGCGGCGCAAGGACGCGGAGGCGCTGCAAATCTATTGTGCCCGTGAACTCATCCGCTGGTACGGGCGATTGGTCCGCAAGGGACGCCGGCTGAAGACCCTGGGCACCTCGCGCCGTCACCGGCTACGGATCAAGTTCAAACGGTTCCGCTACATGCTTGAAGCACTGACGGAAACCGTCAGTCTGTGGGGTCGCCGCGAAGTGCGCCATCTGCATCGGCCGGCAAAACGGCTGCAGCGCGCATTGGGCGACCTCCGCGACCTCAAGCGATTTGCGAGCCTTGCCGACGATGCGCCGCAAGCAAAGAAGGACAAAGCAAACAAGCATCCGCCGGGCTACCGCCGTCGCAAGGAAAAGCTGCTCGACGCTGCGCTCGCGTCTCATCGCGAGATCGCCATGCCTTTCGCCGGTTCCATTCTCCAGAATTCAATCTAAGCCATTGTGAGAACGACACTTCCTTCGGATTGACGAGAATTCGCACGAGCCTCGCCTCGCGATCCTGCGGCTGGCCCCGTCGCGGCACGCTGCAGGCAACAGGAACCTTTGGCAGGGTTGACGCCTAATCCTTCCAAGGAGGTAGCGGCATGAGCAAGGAAACTCCCAAAGACGACCCGCGTCAGCAGACCGACTGGGGAACGCACAGGCAAACCGACAAGCCGTGGAAGGGCAATCCTGAAAAGGAACAGAAGTCCGGCACGACCAAGTCCGACCCGGACAAATGGCAGGAATCGAACACGCATTGAGGGAACTGACGATGGTTGTGAAGGAGCCGGCCGACAGGTAGGCAACTGCCAAAGAGTTTGGTTGCGTATGGGTCGAGAAGCATGCGCCGTAAGGGAATGCCCTCATGCCACGTTACTTTTTCAACGTGTATTACGACAGGGTCGAACTTGATGAGGAAGGTGAAGAATTACCCGACGTGCGAGCGGCATGGCGGGAAGCAACGGTAACCGCGGGACAGATCATCCAGGATCTCGACGGAAAATTGCGCCCGGGCAAGGACTGGCGGATGGAGGTAACCGACGAGTCCTCCAATCCGCTCTACGTCATTCACGTCTGCGCCGAAAAGCCCAAGTAAGAACGCAAGCGTGAGTTCGTTCAATCTGGTTGCGCCGCGAGCCGCGGAGAAACCAGGCATTCCGAAGCTGGATTATTTGGGGCCCCTGCAAGCCCGGGGAGGAAAGCCAGCGGTCGATGCTGGCCGCAGCCTCGTTTGCCATCGCAATTTCGATGAGACGGTCGCGTTCCCGGCCCGGCGGCAGGCCGGCGGCCTCTTCCCGCGCGCGAAGGGCAATCTGGCCCAGCCGCTCCTGAAGCGTGAGGGCCGGGCGGCTGCGATTGCGTTTCTTCTTCATGACGGACCTCCGTGCGGGTTCTGAAACCCTTCCACGTCAGGGTGGCGGCGTCCTTAACGTTTGTTGGGAACCCCGCACCGGCCGGTCCGTTGCGTTCACTGAAGGACAGTCGTCCAAACGGAGGAGACACGGGTTTTGGATCGGGAGCTGGTCTTTGCGGCGATGCTGCGGCGGCTCAATACCGTCTCAGGATTGGAGGAGGCAGATATCGCCGCATTACGCGAGCTACCGATTGCCATTCGCCACTGGGAAGCGGGTAGAGCGATCGTATCGGACGGTGAGCGCCCGACGGATAGTTGTCTGGTTATCGAAGGCTTCTGCATTCGGTCCAAGGTCATAGCCAGCGGCCAGCGGCAAATTCTCTCCATCCATATCCCGGGGGAAATTCCCGACCTGCAGAGCCTGCACCTGCACCGTATGGACCACGATCTCATTAGCTTGACCGCGTGCACGCTGGGTTTCATCAGCCACGCGTCGCTGCGGGCGCTGACACGGGCGAAGCCGAACCTGGCGGAAGTACTCTGGCGCGACACGCTGATCGATGCAGCGATGTTCCGGGAATGGATCGTCAATGTCGGGCAGCGACCGGCGACGGGGCGGCTCGCCCACATCGTTCTCGAACTTCGCAGGCGGCTTGAAGTTACCGGCCGGCCAACGGCCGACAATTTCGAAATGCCGCTGACGCAGGAACAAATCGGCGAGGCGCTGGGCATCACGCCTGTGCATGCCAACCGTGTGATCCGGCAACTGCGCGAGGAGCGGATCGTCGACATCAGCCGGGGCCGGGTGACGGTACTCGACGAAGCAAAGCTCGGGGAATTGGCGCAGTTCGACGATCGCTACCTCCACCAGAATCCGTCGCTCTGAAAATAGATATGAAAGCCGCGGATGGCGAAGCTGTCAGGCGAAATGACACCGTGTCCGTCTGATTTCCGTGAATTTTTGGAACGATTCGTTTTCGGGAAAATTATGCAATATGTGTCCAAGGGATGACACAGCAAACTCAAGCGGCTGCTGATAGCAGTCCCGCCCCCTAGACGCATTGGCAGCCGCTCCCTTTTTTAGCCACCCCATGAAGGATTTTGCAAATGCGTCGTTCCCGCCCGAGATTATCTCGGTGATGGAAGCGGCATTTGATGCCGCGGTGGCTTCGCTTCCCGAACCGGTCAGCTCCAGTCACGTTCAGGCTATTGCCGAGGCGATCCTACGCGCCGCTCGCGACGGAGAATACGATCCGGTAGTCTTGCAACGACTGGCGCTAATGGAACTGCAGATCATTCCGCGATAGCACGGCGTGATACATTTGCCGCGGCGCGCGATCTCGCATTCGCTTCCTGAGATACAAGGAGCCAATTCGAGCTTGATGTGGGTCAACCTCGGCCCTCCGTCCATCGTTTATCTTTGCCGGCATAATCGGGACGGGGCCGTCAGCGCCCCGCGAATGTGTGGGAGAATGGCGATGTTCAGGAACATTCTGGTTCATATTCCCTCAGAGCGTCAGATGCGGCCGGTGATCGACGTCGCTGTTGCCCTGACCGTTGCACGCCGCTCGCACCTCGATGCGATAGCCATCGGCTATGAAGCGAGGAGTGCCGTCGGGATGATTGTCGAGGGCGGCGCCGCCGCTGTTGGAGCCGTCATGGGGGCTGAACAGGATCGCGCCCAGGAACGAGCGAACGCCGCGATCGCCATGTTCGAGATCGAGGCCAAGCTCGCCAAAATCGCCTACGGCGTCAGGAGCTTCGTGACAATTCCTGCCGACGCCGGGCGGACCATCAGCTCGCTTGCCCGGCTTTACGACATGACAATCGTGCTGCAGCCCAACCCCTCAAGAACCAGTTACGACAACGAGATTCCGCAGCAGATCCTGTTCAATTCCGGTGGGCCGATGCTGATGGTTCCCTATATCCATAAGGGACCGCTTGACGCCCATTACGTCGGCATTGCCTGGGACGGCAGCCGCCTTGCGGCCCGTGCGTTGCGCGATGCGATGCCGTTTCTGATGGGCGCGAATGCCGTGACCGTGATTGCGGTCAATGAGGAGGAGAGCGAAGCGTCCTCAGGCCAGCTCGCCGCGCATTTGGCGCGGCGCGGCATTGCCGCCCGGGTGCAACGGCTGACGACGGACCGCGGCAATGTTCAGGGCGCCATTCTGTCGATCGCGGCCGAAAGCAATATGGGTCTCCTGGTGATGGGTGGGTACGGCCATTCGCGATTGCAGGAGCGAATTCTGGGCGGCGTCACGCGCAGCATGTTCGACAGCATGACCGTACCGGTGCTGATGTCGCACTGATATCGGACGGGAACGGGATGTGACTTTTTGTCCGTGTGAGTTCCTTGTCGCATGTCTTTCGGCTGCGGCTGGCGTCGCAATGACGCCAGTTTGATGCACCTCAATGTTGGATCCGAAGCCGGTCAATATCATTTCGGCGAAAACCTGGAGATCGGAGATTGTCATGGCAGAACTGTCTGAGCGGGTAGCTTCCGGTTCCTTTCCGACCGTCGCAAATGGGGAAGCCGAAGCCACCAAGCTGAACCAGGGCGCGTTGGAGTTCATGCTCGGTGCGCAGAAGATGATGTTAGCGGAGCTGGTATTTCTCGGTGACGAGATGCTGGAACGAACGCGAACCGAGATGCATCTGTGCACGGAGTTCGTCGCGAAAATGGCCGGCGCGCACTCTGTAAAGGACATCCAGACCATGTGCCAGGAATGCGGCCAGCATCAGCTCGACTTCTTCCGCCGTGACTCCGAGCGGCTGTTCAAGCATGGCGAGCGGATGATCGCGGCCACGTCGAATTTGATCAATGGCCGCTCCCTGAACTGATCGGCTAACCAGCATGGACCGGAAATCGACCCTGCCGACGGCGGAAGTCGCCGTCTTGCCGCTTCATCCCCGTTCCGCAGAGCAGAGCGATGGCCGGCAGCCGGCAGCCACGGTCGAACCACAGGTCTCCGCGTTGAGGGCAGGTGCCGATAGCACCGAGACATATCAAGCCGACCGCGCTTTGCATGCCATGCTGGCACGCCTGAGCGGCGGCATTTCGCCAGCCGCACTGTCGCTGGCCTATATGGACTGGCTATTACACCTGGCCGCGGCGCCGCAGCGGCAGATCGAGATCGCGCA
This sequence comes from Bradyrhizobium paxllaeri, assembly GCF_001693515.2. NCBI lineage: Bacteria > Pseudomonadati > Pseudomonadota > Alphaproteobacteria > Hyphomicrobiales > Nitrobacteraceae > Bradyrhizobium > Bradyrhizobium paxllaeri. The sequence goes on along the minus strand of NZ_CP042968.1, from coordinate 4,355,077 downwards.
GCAAGCCCTGCTCAACGTCAGGCGCTTGTTCGACGCGTCGCAGCATTTCCTCTCGCCTGGCCAAGGGCCATGGTCGCTGATCAAACCCCAGCCGCAGGACAAGCGCTTCGGGCGACCGGAGTGGGAACTACTACCGTTCAATCTGATGGCCCAGGCCTTTCTGCTCGCCGATCGATGGTGGCACAACGCGACCACGGGCATGCGCGGTGTCTCGAAGCAGAACGAGGCAATCGTCGAGTTCTCAGTCCGACAAATGCTGGACGTGATGTCGCCCTCCAATTTCGCCGCGACCAATCCGGAAGTGCTGCGGCGAATGCTGGAGAGCGGCGGTGGCAATTTCCTGCGCGGCTGGCAGAATTTCTGGAGCGACTGGACACGCCTGGTTTCGGCAGGCCTCGGCCCGATCACAACAGGAGAGTTTGTCGTCGGCGAAACCGTCGCCACATCGCCCGGCAAAGTCGTGTTCCGCAACGAGCTGATCGAGTTGATCCAGTATTACCCGACCACCGACAAGGTGCATCCGGAACCGGTTCTGATCGTGCCGGCCTGGATCATGAAATACTACATTCTCGATCTGTCGCCGCAGAACTCGCTGGTCAAATATCTCACCGGCGAAGGCTTCACCGTCTTCATGATCTCGTGGCGCAATCCGGAAGCTGGTGATCGCGACATCGCTTTTGACGACTATAGAAAGCTGGGCGTTGACGCGGCGCTCGATGCGATCGGCGGTATTGTGCCGGGTCGGCAGGTGCAAGCGCTGGGTTATTGCCTCGGCGGAACGCTGCTCGCGATCGCTGCCGCCTCCATGGCGCGCAATGGCGACGAGCGCTTGAAGTCGATCAGCCTGCTGGCCGCACAAACCGACTTCACCGAGGCCGGTGAACTGACGCTGTTCATCAACGAAAGCCAGGTTGCGTTCCTTGAGGACATGATGTGGGAGCGCGGCGTGCTCGATACCACGCAGATGGCGGGAGCATTCCAGTTGCTGCGTTCCAACGATCTGATCTGGTCGCGGCTGACGCGCGACTATTTGATGGGGGAGCGGGCCGCGCCAAGCGACCTGATGGCCTGGAATGCCGATGCCACGCGCCTGCCATACCGGATGCATTCGGAATATCTGCGCAAACTGTTCCTCGACAACGACCTTGCCGGCGGACGATACCTCGTCGAGGGCAAACCGATCTCGCTGTCGGACATACATACGCCGATGTTCGTGGTGGGCACCGTTCGCGATCACGTCGCGCCGTGGAAGTCCGTCTACAAGATCCACTATCAGGTCGATGCCGATGTGACCTTTGTTCTCGCCAGCGGCGGCCATAATGCAGGAATCGTGGCTCCTCCGGGCGAAGAAGGGCATACGTACCGGATCAGGACCAAGGCAGCGGATGCCAGATATGTCGGTCCCGATGAATGGCGGACCATGGTGCGGGCGGTCGAAGGATCTTGGTGGCCCGAATGGACCAAGTGGCTCTCCGGACGATCCGGCGAGCCATCCGAGCCACCGCGCATGGGCACCCAAGCCGTGCAGGCAGAACACTTGCCCGAGGCTCCCGGCGACTACGTTCGCCATTGACGCGGGTCCGATCGCCAAGCCGAGTGCGATTTGTCATCACGCTGCGACCGTTCCGGGTTAACCTGCCGCGCGAAGGGCAGCGACCTACCGACACTGGAGAACGGATGTCCACCTATCGCCTGAGCAATCTGCTTTCGCCGCATTCCGTCGCACTGGTCGGGGCCAGCCCCCGTCACGGCTCGGTCGGCCGTGCCATTCTCAACAATATTCGTAAAGCTCAATTCAAAGGAGAATTCGGTCTCGTCAATTCGCGTTATCACGAGATCGATGGTGTCGCGACCGTCGATAGTATCGCCAAACTGGCGTTTGCGCCGGAACTGGTTGTCCTCACCGCGCCGGCGCGCACCATCGCGGGTCTCATCGATGAAGCGGGTCGCCGCGGCGCGGCAGGCGCGGTCATTGTCAGTGCCGGGCTCGGCCATGGCCCGGATTCGCTGGCGGAGGCGGCGGAATGGGCCGCGCAGAAATACGGCATGCGGCTGATCGGTCCGAATTGTCTGGGCATCATGATGCCGGGCGTCAGCCTCAATGCCAGCTTCTCGGCACATATACCGGTCGCGGGACATCTGGCGCTGATCTCGCAATCCGGCGCCATCGCCGCTGGCATGGTGGATTGGGCGGCGCAGCGGTCCGTTGGTTTTTCCGGCATTGTTTCGATTGGCGACCAGCTCGATGTCGATATCGCCGATCTGCTCGACTACTTCGCGCTGGATGAAAAGACCAACGCCATTCTGCTTTACATCGAAGCGATCAAGGATGCCCGCAAGTTCATGTCAGCGGCCCGCGCCGCCGCCCGGGTCAAACCGGTCGTCGTCGTCAAGTCGGGCCGCATGGCGCAAGGCGCGCGGGCGGCGGCAACGCATACCGGCGCACTGGCCGGGGCAGACGCCGTCTACGATGCCGCATTTCAGCGCGCCGGCGTCCTGCGCGTCTCCGATCTTGGCGAGCTGTTCGACTGCGCGGAAACGCTTGCACGGCTCAAATCCCCACCCGGCAAGCGGCTGGCGATCCTGACCAATGGCGGCGGCATAGGCGTGCTCGCCATCGACCGGCTGGCCGAACTCGGAGGCATCTCCGCCCAGCTTTCGCCGGAGACGCGCGAGCGGCTGGATGCCGCGCTGCCTCCGACATGGTCCAAGTCAAACCCGGTGGACATTGTCGGTGACGCCGATGCCGACCGCTATGCCGTGGCGCTGGAGGCGTTACTGGCCGATACGAGCAACGACGCCGTGCTGGTGATGAATGTCCAGACGGCAATCGCGCGCGCCGATGAGATTGCCGCGACCGTGACCGGCGTGGTCCAGAAATACCGTGCCGAACGCCGCATGCTGCCCAAACCCGTGCTCGCGGTCTGGGTCGGCGCGGAACCATCGATCGGCAAGTTGCTCAGCGACGCCGGTATTCCGAACTATCCGACCGAGGGCGACGCGGTGCGCGGCTTCATGCATCTGGTCCGGCATCGCGAGCTCGTGGAGGCGCTGGCGCAGGTGCCACCCGCGATGCCGAGCGACTTTGCGCCGGACGTGGACGCGGCGCGGAAGATCGTGACCGCAGCACTGGCTGATGACCGCTCCTGGCTCGATCCGATCGAGGTCAAGCAGCTCCTCGATGCCTATGATATCGCGGCCGTGCCGACCTTCGCAGCTGCTGACGTCGACGAGGCGGTCGCGCATGCGAATGCGATCTTCGCGCAGGGATCGACTGTTGTGCTCAAGATCATGTCGCGCGACATCGCGCACAAGTCCGACGTCGGCGGCGTCGTACTCAACCTCACCAACGCAGATGCCGTGCGCAAGGCAGCCGGCGAGATTTTGGAGCGGGCACGATCGCTACGGCCGGAGGCGCGGATTGCGGGCGTGATGGTGCAGGCGATGGTGGTGCGGGCCAAGGCGCGCGAACTCATTCTCGGCCTCGCCGACGATCCGACGTTCGGCACCGTCGTCGTGTTCGGCCGCGGTGGCACGGCGGTCGAGATCATCAATGACAAGGCGCTGGCGCTGCCGCCGCTCGACCTGCAACTGGCGCGCAGCCTGATCGAGCGCACCCGCGTCTCCCGGCTGCTGCGCGCCTATCGCGACGTGCCGGCGGTGAAGCAGGATGCGGTGGCGATGGTCCTGGTCAAGCTCGCGCAGATGGCCGCCGATATTCCGGAAATCCGCGGGCTCGACATCAATCCGCTGCTGGCCGATGAAGCGGGCGTGCTCGCCGTCGATGCGCGTGTCGTGATCGGACGTGTCGAGCGCAAGTTCCGCGGTTCGGGGCCTGCGAATTTCGCCGTACGCCCATATCCCTCGCAATGGCAGCGCCACATCGAGGTCAAGGACGGCTGGCGCGTATTCGTTCGTCCGATCCGCCCCGAGGACGAGCCGCTGATCCACGACATGCTGAAGCATGTCACGATGCACGATTTGCGGCTGCGATTTTTTGCACCTATGAAGGAGTTTTCCCACGAGTTCATCGCCCGCCTGACCCAGCTCGACTATGCACGGGCGATGGCCTTTGTCGCGTTCGACGAAGCGACCAATGAACTCGTCGGCGTCGTCAGGATCCATTCCGACTCGATCTACGAAAGCGGCGAGTACGCGATCCTGTTGCGCTCGGACCTCAAGGGCAGGGGCCTCGGCTGGGTATTGATGCAATTGATCATCGAATACGCCAAGTCGGAAGGCCTCAAAGCCATCTCCGGCGACGTGCTCGCCGAGAACACGGTCATGCTGGCGATGTGTCGCAGCCTCGGCTTTGAGGTGAAGACAGACCCGGTCGAGCACGACATCTGCAACGTCAGGCTGGCGCTCTAATCGTTGCTTGAGCTTGCCGCGGCGGCGCGATGACGCCGCGCGCGGCAACGGTTGAGCGTCAATGCGAAAACATGATTGGAAGGGGCGGCTTTGACAGCAGGCTCTGGGTGGCGCCGCCCAGGATAAACTCGCGCCAACGCGAGGTCCCGTAGGCCCCCATCACGAGGACGTCGATCTTCTGCGAAACCGTATAGGCTTCCAAAACCTCACCGATCCCCCGCCCCGCGGCGTCGACTTTGTCCAGCACCACATCGATGCCGTGACGGGCTAGGTTCTTTGCCAGCTCTTCGGCCGAATGCTTGTTATCGAGCTTCTTCTCGTTGGTGACGGTTACGATGCGCACCTTCTTTGCCTTCTCCAGCAGCGGAAGCGAATCCGAAATCGCGCGGGCGGCGCCGCGGCTGAAATCCCAGGCAACCGCAACCGTTCCGAGCTGGAAGGGACGTGGGTGAGGGCCCTCGGGCAGGACAAGCGTAGGCCGGCCTGATCCGAATATCACCTGCTCAGCATACCACTGGTCGCTATTTTCCGGCACCGGGACGATGGTGAGATCACGCAGCCTTGCATAGTCGACCAGCATGTCCGGTACAGCGTAGGTCGGGCATCGCTCGAGATAGGTCTCGTGAAGAATGCCAGCCTTGCTCGCAGCGGCGTCGAAATCAGCCAGTATCTCCTTGGCGTTCTTGCGGCTCTTTTCGGCTTCGCCGGCAATAAGGCCGGGGATATTTGCGACCGAGCCGGAAAGAAAATGCCCGGGTATTTCAACGTGTACCTCGCATGCGACGGCGGCAAGATGAGCGCCGAGACTCGCGGCAATGGAGACTGCCTCCTCCGTGACTGCGACAGGGGTAGGCTCGGGATAACTCGTCAGTGTCAGCAATATGTCCTTGAACGCCATGGGATTCTCCTGTTTCGGAAGACAATCTAGCGTCCCGTGGATTTGCGCGTTTGATCCAGCGCAAGGGGTTGCATTTTCCGGTTCCAGGATTGCAGCCGTGGGCGCAGCACCGGCTTGAACATTTCCAGGATGATCAGCGCCATCAATCCCGCGCCGAGCGTCAGGGCGATGTCATCGGCGTGCAGTGGTCCAAACGCAAAGAGCTTGCTTGCTGCGGGCCAAAGCAGCGTGAGAGCCGAAATGGCGGCAACAGCGGCCAGCACCGCGGCCAAAGTCCGGTTTTGCCGGCGAAACGCCGTCAGCAGCGAGGGACTGAAGGAGCGATTGACCAGGATCAGGCTGACGATCACCACGACGAGCGAAAAGAACGTCAGCGCGCGCACTTCCGGCACCGGCATGCCGGAGCGCAGTGCCATCACATAGATGGCGGCCACGAGCACGAACGCAACCGTGCCCTGCAATACGCTCCAGCCGATCAGCGCCCACGAGAACAGCGGCTCGTCGGGCGCGCGGGGAGGCCGGTGCATGACATCTTCTTCCTCGGTCTCGGCCTCGAACACCAACGAGCACACGGGATCAATAACCATTTCGAGGAAGGCAATATGAATGGGCCCGAGCAGAAGCGGCGTGCCGAACAGCAATGGCAGCAGTGCCAGACCTGCGATGGGCACATGAACCGCCAGAATGAAGCTCATTGCCTTGCGCAAATTGTCGTAGATGCGCCGGCCGAGGCGGATCGCCTTGACGATCGAACCGAAATCGTCGTCGAGAAGCACGATTGCTGAGGCTTCGCGCGCCACGTCTGTTCCGCGGCCGCCCATGGCGATACCGATATGGGCCGCCTTCAGAGAAGGTGCATCGTTGACGCCGTCGCCGGTCATCGCGACGACCTCGCCATTATCCTTGTAGGCATTGACGATGCGGAGCTTCTGCTCCGGCATGATCCGGGCGAAAACGCTTGCCGTTTCCACCTGCGTTGCCAACTCCGCCTCGCTCAGCTTCCCGAGCTCGGCGCCGGTGATGAGTTCACCGCGTGCAAGCCCGGCCTGATGGGCGATCGCCTTTGCGGTTGCGGGGTAATCGCCAGTGATCATCACGGCCTTGATGCCGGCTGACTGGCATTCACGTACGGCCTCAATCACGCTGGGGCGGAGTGGATCGGCGAGGCCGACCAGTCCCAGGAACTCAAACGTCAATTCATGCGGTGAAGTTGGCCAGGTCGAGCCAATATGCGTGGCGCGCGCGACGCCCAACACGCGCAGACCATTGGCAGCCATAGCATCGATGGATTGCGTCAGCGCGGTGCGATCCGTGGCGCTCAGCTTGCAAAGACCAGCGATTGCTTCAGGTGCGCCCTTGGCGGCGACGACGTACTCCTGCCGGGAGCTATCAGCTTGCCAGATATGCGTCACGGCGAGCAGGTCGGGGCGAAGACCATAGGCGTGAACGAGCTTCCAGTTCGGGTGCTGATACGAAGCCACCGTCAGCCGCTCGCACGCGAGCACATGGAATGCCCGCTCCATCGGATCGTATGGCTCCGGAGCGCTCGCGAGCAGGCCGAACTCGCTCAGTGTGCGGAATGCTATCGGCATCTCCTCAGAGTGAGCGGGACGAAAAATGGTCTCATCCTTCAGCCTCAGTTCGACGATCGTCATCCGGTTCTCGGTCAGGGTACCCGTCTTGTCGGTACACAACACCGTGGCCGAGCCCAGCGTCTCGATCGCCGCCGCGCGCCGCGTCAGCACGCGCGCCAGTGAAATTCGCCACGCGCCCATGGCCATGAAGACGGTCAGGACGACAGGAAATTCCTCGGGGAGCATCGACATGCCGAGCGCAATGCCGGCCAGCACCGCATCCAGCCACCCGCCACGCATCAGTCCGTAGAGCAGAACCGCGAGCAGGCTCACGCCGCCGCCGAGCACGGCAAACAGTGTGACGACGTGCCGGGTTTGCGCCTGCAGGCGGGGCGGTTCGGTTTCAAGGGTGGCCAGCGATTGACCGATCTTGCCGATCTCGCTTTGTGTACCGATGGCGGTCACTTCCGCCAGCGCGGAGCCCCGCACGACCAGCGAGCCAGAGAAGACCTGCGGCAGGTCATCGCCGCCCGGACGGTGTGGTCCCGACCCGGTGCGATCGTCCCAAGCGACCTTGCGAACCGGCACGGATTCGCCTGTCAGGGTCGACTCGTCGACCTGCAGATCACTGCACTGCAGGACAACGGCGTCGGCAGGCACCCGGTCGCCTTCGGAAAGAACGATGAGGTCGCCGCGCACGACGTCCCGGCCGGCAATCCGCCTGCGTTCTCCGTCGCGGATGACGAGCGCGCGGGGGCTCGTCAGGTCCCGCAATGCCTCCAGCACGCGCTCGGTCCGCGTCTCCTGCACTACGGTGATCGCGATCGACATGGTCGCGAAGGCGGCGAGGATAATCGCCTCTTTCAGGTCGCCCAGCGCGAGATAGACCAGGCCGCCGACCAGCAGCAACGCGAGCATCGGCTCGCGCAGTACCTCGACCACAATTCGAAACGGCGTGCGTCGATCGGGTTGGGGGAGCTCGTTGTGCCCCTCGGCTAGCAGTCGCGCCGCTGCCTCGGCTTCACTGAGGCCGGAAAGCGGTTTCATCGTCAGAGATACGATATCGTTGTCACCCGATAGATGTGCATCTTGCCACCTTCGTTGAGAGAGACATATTCGCCGACGACGAAGCGCTCGTCCGCGAAGTGATAGCCGACTTCGTCAGGCAAACTGGTTTCGCTGTCGTCATAGTGGAATGCCCAGCCGCCGCCGGGGCGGTGAACGAGGTGGCCATGCTTGTCCCGCTGGTCCGGGCGCTGGCGCACGACCCGGCAGGCGTCGCGGTGCTCGCGCCACAGTCCCGCATCGATGCGATCCTCCGAATCCAGCGGTGCCACGATGATATAAGCCACATCTGCGTCGCCTTCGGGGTGTCCGGGCTCGCGAGCCAGCGCCAGACGGAATTGCCGGAACTGCGGCGGCAAGGAAGCGTTCAGGATCGGCTTCGGCTGGGACTTGGATCTCGTCTTGGACATCTCGGATGGCTCCTTGGTTCTCTGACATGAGGGGTGAACGCCGCCGTGGTCAGCTCGACTCTGCCGTGGCTTTCGCAGCAGGGGCGCTTGCCCTGGATTTCCTCAGGCTCCTGGCGATGATCGCGATCAGCGGCACCAGCACCGTCGGCAGCACGCTTTTCAGGGGATGGTGCATCATGCCGGTGAATTGCGATTGCAGTGCGCGGGCCTCGTTCTGCAACGCCTCGACTGCCGAGCCGTGAATTTCGGTGGCCAGCTCGAGTTCGCGGCCTGCCGGCGGCCTTCCGCCGACCACGAACAAGACGGCCGCGATCACGAAATTGATGAGACCGAGAATCGCGGCCGCGGAAATCGCGCTCCAGATCTGCACCAGCGCGAAGTAGGCCGACAGCTCCAGCATCAACAGGCCGAAGGCCGCGATCAGCGCTGCAAACGCCCGCAGACCGAGCCCGACCAGCATGTGCCGCATCCGGATTTCCGCAATGATGCGATCGGTACGCCAGAGCGCACGCAACTGCTTGACGATGTTCTCGCTGTTCACGTCAATGTCTCCTCAGCATGAAGCCGGTCACGAGGCCGAGCGCGAAGGCGGATGCCAGCGCCGCAATCGGCCGCTCCGCGATCAGCGTCTCGATGTGCTCTTCTCCCTCGCTCAGGGTCTCGCCAAATTCGCTCAGCAAGTCCTTGAGCTGTTCGCCCAGCGCTTCGACGTGGCCTTTCGCGGCACCGAGCATGTCGTCGGCAGGCATATTCAGGAAGCGCGACATCTCGTCCTTGAGCGTTAATAGCTCGTCACCAAAACTGCCTGATTTGAACATCGCGCTTGCTCGCTATCTTTGACTGCCAAATCCTAGATGAGACGACGATAGCGGCATTTGATTTGGGTCAACCGCGATCCTCATGTCGCATCCGGTGCCTTGAGGCAGGTCAATATGGCTGCGCGCTCGCGATCTACAAAAAGGAAGCAAACAGTTTCGGGAACATCATCTTGGCGGTCGCACCTGTGCTCACAGCCACGTCATCGGGCGATGCGCTCGAACTGCATCCAGCCGGCTCGTGGACGGCTGCAAATGCGGCGACACTCGAACGAATTTCCAGCGACGTCGTGCCGCAACTCGACCGGGCCGCTGCGCTCAGGGTTGATATGACCGGCGTGCGCGAACTCGATACGCTCGGCGCCTGGTTGCTGGAAAAGATGTCGCGGCGCGTCACGTCTGCCGGTCATCGCGCCGATGTCATCGGTATGGACGATAGATACAGCGGCTTGATCGACGAGGTTCGTCAGGTCAATCGTCGAACGCCTGACCCGGTCCCGGCACGCAATCCGGTCGTGGCGAAGCTTGATGGCATCGGCCGCGCCACCATTGGTGCGAGCGAAGACGTCGCCGCATTCCTGCAGATGCTGGGCTCGCTATGCATGGCTCTCGTGGGCATCCTGCGCCGGCCATGGTCGTTGCGGCTGACATCCCTGACCTACCAGCTCTACCGCGTCGGCTGGCAGGCGATTCCCATCGTCGTCCTGATCACCTTCTTGATCGGCGCCATCATTGCCCAGCAGGGCATCTTCCATTTTCGCAAATTCGGTGCGGATTCCTACGTCGTCGACATGGTCGGCATTCTGGTGCTGCGCGAGCTTGGCGTGCTGATCGTCGCCATCATGGTCGCCGGGCGCTCCGGTAGCGCCTACACCGCCGAACTCGGTTCGATGAAGATGCGCGAGGAGATCGACGCGCTCTCGACCATGGGCCTCGACCCGATCGAGGTTTTGATGCTGCCGCGGGTTCTGGCGCTGGTTTTCGCCTTGCCAATCCTGAGTTTCATCGGCGCGATGGCGGCGCTTTACGGGGGCGGGCTCGTGGCCTGGTTCTACGGCGGCATGGGGCCGTCGATCTTCCTTGCGCGATTGCACGACGCCGTCTCCGTTACCCATTTCGAGGTCGGCATCATCAAGGCGCCGTTCATGGCGCTGGTAATCGGCATCGTCGCCTGCAGCGAAGGCCTGCGGGTGAAGGGCAGTGCAGAGTCGCTCGGCAAACAGACCACCACCTCGGTCGTCAAGTCGATCTTCCTGGTGATCGTGCTCGACGGGCTGTTCGCGGTGTTCTTCGCATCGATTGGAATGTAGATGCAGGGCACGTCAGGTCAGTTTGCTATCCGTGTGCGCGATCTCGTGGTCGGCTTCCGCCGCCATGTCGTCATCGATCACCTTGCGCTCGATGTGCGGCGGGGGGAGATCCTCGGCCTGGTCGGCGCTTCCGGCGGCGGCAAGTCGGTGCTGATGCGAACGATCATCGGGCTGATCCCGCGCCAGGGCGGCGAAATCGAGGTGATGGGGGCGCCGATCAATCATGATCGCGCCACGCCGAGCGCGGCCGGGCGATGGGGTATCCTGTTCCAGCAGGGCGCGCTGTTCTCATCGCTCACAGTAAGGCAGAACATCCAGTTTCCGTTGCGCGAAAACCTTGTGCTCTCGGAAAGCCTGATGGACGAGATCGCCACCGTCAAACTCGAAATGGTCGGGCTCAAGCCGGAGGACGGCGACAAGTTTCCGTCCGAGCTGTCCGGCGGCATGACCAAGCGCGTGGCGCTGGCGCGCGCGCTCGCGCTTGATCCGGCGATCGTGTTTCTCGACGAACCGACTTCGGGGCTCGACCCGATCGCCGCCGGCGATTTCGACGCGCTGATCAAGACATTGCAGAAAACACTGGGACTGACGGTGTTCATGGTGACCCATGATCTCGCCAGCCTCAATACCGTCTGCGACCGCGTCGCGGCGCTGGCCGACGGCAAGATCGTCGCCATCGGGCCGATGCACGAACTCCTTCAATCCGAGCATCCCTGGGTGCGGGCCTATTTCCATGGCAAGCGCTCGCAGATGCTGCAGCCCAGAGCGAGTTAAACAGATGGAAACCCGCGCTCCCTTCGTCATTGTCGGTGCTTTTGTGATGGCGGCTATCATGGCCGTGTTCGGCTTCGTCTATTGGCTGCAGAATACGGGTGGGCTTGGCCCACGTTCCAGCTATCGCGTGCAGTTCGAGGGATCCGTTCCAGGCCTCCTCGTCGGTGCGGCGGTGCTGTTCAATGGCATTCGGGTCGGTGAGGTGACGGAACTCGGGCTTGCCCCCGGCAATCCGCGCGGCGTCAATGCCACCATCTCGGTCGTTTCGACGACGCCGGTCCACGCCGACACAAGGGTCGGCCTCGAGTTCCAGGGGTTGACTGGCGTGCCCGTGATCGCACTCGAAGGCGGTACGCAGGTCGCGCAGGGCGGCAAGGTGCCGACGTTGGTCGCTGAGCCGGGCGCAGGGCAGGGCATGACCCAGGCCGCGCGCGACGCGCTTCGCAAGGTGGATAGCGTGCTGTCGGAGAATTCAGAGGCGTTGAAAGACACGATCTCGAATTTCAAGGTGTTTTCCGAAGGGCTGGCGCGCAACACCGGCAAGCTCGACGGCATTGTCGCCGGCCTCGAACGGATGACCGGGGTCACCAGTCCGCCGCCGAAGATCACCTATGACCTCGCCGCGCTGCAGAATACGGGACCGGCGAGCAAGGTCATCAATGTGCAATGGGCTATCCCGGAGCCGACGGCAGTTGCGATGCTGGAGACGCAACGCTTTCTGTTCTCGCCGGCGCAGGAATATCCCGGCTTCGCGGAAGCGATGTGGGCCGATGCGCTGCCGAAACTGATCCAGGCGCGGTTGATCGAAAGCTTTGAGAACTATGACATCGCGCATGCACCGTTGCGCATGGCCGACGTCGCGCAGACCGAATTCCAGTTGCTGATCGACGTCAGGCGGTTCCGTATCGCCGTCGAACAGGGGCCGGCCGCCGAGATCGGATTGTCGGCGAGGATCGTCGACAAGAACGGCAAGGTCATCGCCTCGCGGCTGTTCGAGCAAAGCGAGACGTTTGCTTCCGTCACCCCACCCGAAGCCGTTGCTGCGTTCAGCGCAGCGTTCGGCCGGATTGCGAAAGACATGATCGCGTGGACGGTGCAGGTGAACTAGGCGAGCGAGGCGTTGCTCGCTCGCACATCCCGAGGGCGAAGCCAGTCTATTCGAGCGTCTTCAGATACGCCAGCAGGTCGCCAATCTGGTCCGGATCGAGCTGAAACTCTGGCATGGTTGGGTGGCCAGTCTGAATACCTTCAGCCAGCGCTTCGCTCAGCGATTCGACGGGGTAGCGCTTATGCAGCGTCCGGAAGGGCGGCGCGATCTTGAGCGGGCTCGGCGAGACCTTGTCGATCGAATGGCAGCGCGCGCAATTGTTCAGCGCGAAGGTCTTGCCGCGCTGCTCCTGAGGCGAAGCGGCCGCTGCCGGCACCAGCGGGATCAACGTGAACGCCAGTGGCATCAGGATTCGTCCGATCATCGCAGTTCCAACCTTTAGTGTGAATCTCCAGCCGATTCCTATTGTGAAGGTTTAATCGTCGGCGAATTTGACCTGGATCAACCAGCGCACGCTGTATCAGCTACAATGAACTATATCTCCGAGGTCCTGAGCGCGGCCATGATCGGGGGGCGTCAATCCGGCGCTTGAACGGACAGCGGCAATGATACGAACCATCTCGCCAAATCGTACCAGTTTCGGCCGCTGTTCGGCCTGCACCGTGCGCTCGTTCAGCATCTGCGGCGCGCTTGACCAGGCCGACCTTGCCGAGTTCGAGCGGATCGCCCGCCACGTTCATCTCGCTCCGAACGAAGCGCTGTTCACGGCGGGTCAGCTCGCGCATTCGGTTCACAATGTGACGGCAGGCGTCGCGCGTCTGTACAAGCTGTTGCCGGATGGGCGGCGTCAGGTCGTCGGCTTCGCGCTGCCGGGCGACTTTCTCGGCATGGCACCTACCGATCGCTACAGCTTCTCGGCGGATGCAGTCGACTCCCTCACCGTATGCCGCTTCTCCAGGGAGGCGTTCGCGCACTTCATCGAGCAGAGGCCGCACTTTCTGCTTCGGATCAACGCGTTCGCGGCGCGGGAACTGATGCTGGCGCAGGAGCAGATGCTGCTGTTGGGCCGGCGCACCGCGGAGGAGAAGGTTGCGTCCTTCCTGGTCGGCTGGCGGAAGCGCCTGGCCCATATCGGCGACGAACGGCAGACCATTGCGCTGCCGATGAGCCGGCAGGATATCGCGGATTATCTGGGGTTGACGATCGAAACCGTAAGCCGGACGCTCACCCGGTTCGAGCGCGAGAAGATGCTCATCATCGTCGCGGGTGGCGTCCGTCTGTTGGACCCGAGCCGGGCTGCAGCCATGGCAGCGGCATAAGAAATCCCGCGTAAATCGCAGTGGATTTGATCCTGGTCAAAGCCGCGATGGAGGCCCGCGTGCATGCTGTCTTCATCGCAGGAGATCAGCCGCATGCCAACCGATTCGTTGCTCGTTACCGTCTTCGTCGTCACAATGTTCGTGCTGTTTGCCGGGGTGCTGTTCTGGGGTGATCTGCAAACCCGCCCGAAACAATCGGCCGATTCCTCTGCCGCGAAGCGCCGCGCGTTCTGATAGCGGCGATCCCATGCCTGCGCCGGAAGGGCGCGATCCAGCAAGGCTGCCGATTTCGCTTGATTCACGTCAAGGGTAGGGCGCGGCCTTGCGCCTTGGTCGCGCGTGATCATCAAGGTCCTTGTGACAATCATGAACGCCCATACGAGAGGATTGACCGCCGCGATTGGTCGCCAATGGCGGTCAATGGCCGCCAGGTTCGCATGTCCGTCGGAACGGAAAGGCATTGCGCACCCAGAACTTTGCGAACTTTCGACTGAACGGGCTGCTTCCGTCGCGAAGCGACGCCTGAGCAAGGCCGATGTATCTCGAGAACGCGCTAACGCAACGCAGGCTTATCCGCCGATTGGCCCGTCCTGTTGCTGAATTCACTCTTAGCCAACCAGCATCTCCTCGAACTGCGCAAAACCTCACGAAAATTGACTTCGATCAATTTCCCGGTCGCGAGGCTGTGATCAGTGGAGCCGGCATCCGCAGAAGAGAAGCTAGCTCATGAACCCATCTTCAACCGCAAAATCGATGACGCTTGGCGAGGCCGGTCTGATCACGGTCTTTTCGCTAACCGCGTTCTTGTGCTTGCTCGCCGTGGCCATGGCGCAGGACACGGCGTTTGCATTCCATGCCGCGCTGTCGTCCGCCGCCAGCCTTTGGGCGGTCATTGCGATCGGCAACCGGTATTTTGCCCGCCCGTCGCTGCCGCCGCAGGAAATCAACGGCCGGCCCAACTACAACATGGGCCCGATCAAGTTCTCGGCGGTGATGTCGGTGATCTGGGGCATCGCGGGATTTGCAATCGGGCTATTGATCGCGTCCCAGCTCGCATGGCCTTCGCTCAATTTCGATCTGCCATGGACCAGCTTCGGCCGCCTGCGGCCGCTACATACGTCGGCCGTCATCTTCGCCTTCGGCGGCAACGTGCTGATCGCGAGCTCGCTCTATGTCGTGCAGAAGACCTGCCGCGTGCGCCTGGCCGGCGATCTCGCCCCCTGGTTCGTCGTCATCGGCTACAATTATTTCATTCTCGTCGCCGGCACCGGCTATCTGCTCGGCGTGACCCAGTCGAAGGAATATGCCGAGCCCGAATGGTACGCCGATCTGTGGCTGACGATCGTCTGGGTGGTCTATCTGCTGGTCTTCCTGGGGACCATCATCAAGCGAAAAGAACCGCATATCTTCGTCGCCAACTGGTTCTATCTGGCTTTCATCGTCACGATCGCCGTGCTGCATCTCGGCAATAATCCCGCGGTGCCGGTGTCGATATTCGGCTCGAAGTCCTACGTGGCCTGGGCCGGTGTCCAGGACGCCATGTTCCAGTGGTGGTACGGGCATAACGCGGTCGGCTTCTTCCTGACCGCCGGCTTCCTCGCCATCATGTACTATTTCATTCCGAAGCGCGCCGAGCGGCCGATTTATTCCTACCGTCTGTCGATCATCCATTTCTGGTCGCTGATCTTCCTCTACATCTGGGCCGGTCCGCATCATCTGCACTACACGGCACTGCCGGATTGGGCGCAGACGCTCGGCATGACGTTCTCGATCATGCTGTGGATGCCCTCGTGGGGCGGCATGATCAACGGCCTGATGACGCTGTCGGGCGCCTGGGACAAGCTGCGCACCGATCCGGTGCTGCGCATGCTGGTCGTGTCGGTCGCCTTCTACGGCATGTCGACCTTCGAAGGGCCGATGATGTCGATCAAGGTCGTGAACTCGCTCAGCCACTATACCGACTGGACCATCGGTCACGTGCATTCCGGCGCGCTGGGCTGGGTCGGCTTCGTGTCCTTTGGCGCCCTGTACTGCCTGATTCCATGGCTGTGGGATCGCAAGGGGCTGTACAGCCTGAAGCTGGTCAACTGGCACTTCTGGACTGCGACCATCGGCATCGTTCTCTACATCTCGGCGATGTGGGTGTCGGGAATCCTGCAGGGCCTGATGTGGCGCGCCTACACCTCGCTCGGCTTCCTCGAATATTCCTTCATCGAAACCGTGGAAGCGATGCATCCCTTCTACATCATCCGTGCCGCAGGGGGAGGGCTGTTCCTGATCGGGTCGCTGATCATGGCTTATAATCTCTGGATGACGGTGCGTGTTGGCGAAGCGGAAGTGCCGTCGCCCGTCGCTCTTCAGCCGGCGGAATGAGGAGCGCTAAAATGTCTTTCTGGGCACGGCACCAAATCTTCGAAAAGAACTCGATCGTCCTGGTCGCGGGAATCCTGGTGGTCATCGCGATCGGCGGTCTCGTCGAGATCACCCCGCTGTTCTATCTCAAGAGCACGATCGAAAAGGTCGACGGCGTCAGGCCGTACACCCCGCTCGAGCTCGCCGGACGCAACGTCTATGTCCGCGAGGGCTGCTACCTCTGCCACTCGCAGATGGTCCGGCCGCTGCGCGACGAGGTCGAGCGCTACGGACACTACTCGCTCGCGGCCGAGAGCATGTACGACCATCCGTTCCAGTGGGGATCCAAGCGTACCGGTCCTGATCTGGCGCGTGTCGGCGGCAAATATTCCGACGAATGGCACGTCACCCATCTGAACAACCCGCGCGCGATCGTGCCGCAGTCGGTGATGCCCGGTTACGCCTTCCTGTCGCAGACGGAAGTCAACGAAGCCAGCGTTGCCGGTCATCTGCGTACCAGCCGAGCGGTCGGCGTGCCCTATACCGACGATCAGGTGGCCAATGCGGTCGCCGACCTCAAGGCGCAGGCCGATCCCGACAATACCGGCGCGGATGCGTTCACCAAACGATACCCGAAAGCGGTTGCCCGCAATTTCGACGGCAAGGCCGGCGCGCCGACCGAAATGGATGCGCTGGTCGCGTACCTGCAGATGCTCGGCACGCTGGTCGATTTCAAACTCTACAATGAAAAAGCAAATCTTCGCTGAGCAAACCTTCGCTGAGAAAGCAGAACGATGAAAGCAATCCTCACTGTCCATAATCTTGCGTCGGATCTGGTCACGACGTTCTGGACGCCGATCTTCGTCGGAATCTTCATCGCCATCCTGGTCTACGCGCTTTGGCCACGCAACCAGGCCGCTTTCGACGAAGCGGCGAAAATGCCTTTGCGCGAGGAGTAATGCGATCATGACCGAACACGGCGATCTCGATCATGTTTCCGGAAGGACCACCACCGGGCACGAGTGGGACGGCATCAAGGAGCTTAACACGCCGCTGCCGCGCTGGTGGTTGATCACCTTCTACCTGACCATTCTCTGGTCGGTCGGCTACTGGATCGTCTATCCGGCGTGGCCGCTGGTCTGGAGCCATACGACCGGTATCTGGAATTATTCCACCCGCGCCGAGGTCGCCGCCGAACTTGCCAATCTGGAAAAGATCCGCGGCGACAAGATGGTGGCGCTTGGCAACGCCTCGCTGGAGGAGATCGAGAAAAATCCCGCTCTGCTGGCGCTGGCTCGTGCGCGCGGCAAGACCGTGTTTGGCGACAATTGCGCGCCTTGCCACGGCAGCGGCGGGGCCGGGGCCAAGGGCTATCCCAATCTGAACGACGACGAATGGCTGTGGGGCGGCAGCCTCGACCAGATCATGCAGACGATCCAGTTCGGCGCGCGCTCGGGGCATCCGAAGACCCACGAGAGCGCCATGCTGGCGTTCGGCAAGGAGGGCGTTCTCAAGAAGGACCAGATCGTCACCGTCGCCAATTACGTCCGGTCGTTGTCCGGCCTGCCGACGGCGGCGGGATACGATCAGGCCGCCGGCGCGAAGATCTTTGCGGAAAACTGCACGTCCTGCCACGGCGACAACGGCAAGGGGAACCAGGAACTCGGCGCGCCCGACCTGACCGACAAGATCTGGCTCTACGGTTCGGACGAGGCGACGCTGGTCGAGACCATCAGCAACGGCCGCGCCGGCGTCATGCCCGCCTGGGTCGGCCGGCTCGATCCTTCCACGATCAAGGCGCTGACGGTCTACGTCCATTCGCTCGGCGGAGGCAAATAGCGGCGCAGCGATGCTGCGTCGCCGTTCTGTTTGAGATGGATCAAACGGGGTTCTGGGGCTGGCTCTAGAGTGAACTCCTGAGACGAGACCAACCCGGCGATGAACAAACCCGTGAGCCAGACCGACCTGCAGCTCGACGACGACGCGCCGCTTTATGCGGCGCAGAAGAAAGTCTATCCGCAGAGCGTCTCCGGCACGTTCCGCCGGACCAAATGGGGGCTGATGGCGTTCTGCCTCGGCGTCTATTACCTGCTGCCGTTCGTGCGCTGGAACAGGGGGCTCGGCGCCCCGGATCAGGCGGTGCTGGTCGATCTGCCCAACAGCCGCTTCTATTTCTTCTTCATCGAGCTGTGGCCGCAGGAAGTCTATTACTTCACCGGCCTTCTGATCGTAGCTGCCCTGACGCTATTCCTGATGAACGCCGTCGGCGGCCGCGTCTGGTGCGGCTATCTTTGCCCCCAGACGGTCTGGACCGACCTGTTCTATGCCGTCGAGCGGCTGATCGAGGGCGACCGGCGCGAGCGCATGCGCAAGGACGCGGCCAAGGGCACGATGAAGCTCGAGCGCTTTGCCGAGATCCTGCTGAAGCAATCGATCTGGCTGATGATCGCCTGGTGGACCGGCGGCGCCTGGGTGCTCTATTTCAACGATGCACCGACGCTGGTGAAGCAGCTCATCACCTTCCAGGCGCCTGTCATCGCCTATATCTGGATCGGCATTCTCACCGCGACCACCTATCTGCTGGCCGGTTTCATGCGCGAGCAGGTCTGCGTCTACATGTGCCCGTGGCCGCGCATCCAGGCCGCGCTGACCGATGAATGGGCGCTCAACGTCACCTACAAATATGATCGCGGCGAGACGCGCACGTCGCTGAAGAAGGCCAACGAGCTGCGCGCGCTCGGCCAGGGCGTCGGCGATTGCATCGACTGCTATCAGTGCGTGGCCGTGTGCCCGACCGGCATCGATATCCGCAACGGGCCGCAACTCGACTGCATCCAGTGCGGCCTCTGCATCGACGCCTGCGACACCGTGATGACCAAGATCGGCCGGGAAACCCGCCTGATCGGCTACGACAACGACATCAACATTCATCGGCGGCAGGAAGGCAAGCCACCGATTTACCGGATCATCCGGCCGCGCACCGTCACCTATGCCGCTCTGATCGCGGCCGTCGGCGCGGTGATGCTCTATGCGCTGCTGACGCGGTCGCTGCTCGACATCAACGTGCTGCACGACCGCAATCCGGTCGCGGTGAAGCTTGCCGACGGATCGATCCGCAACGCCTATACCGTGCGCCTTCTGAACAAGCGCGGCTTCGACCGCGTGATCGCGATCGACATCGACGGCCCGGTCAACGCCACGCTCCATGTCGTCGGCGCCGATTCCGTGACGCAGGACCGGCCCATGATCATCCTGGCGCGCGACACCACCACCGAATTGCGGATGCTGGTGACGGCGCCGGCGGAGAGCAATCACGCCAAATCCGTTCCGGTGAATTTCCGCGTGACCGACATCGGGCTCGGCGAAGTCGCCTCTGCCACCGACCATTTCGTGTCGCCATGACACTTCCGGGGGACATTCACATGAACAGGGCACAGAAGCCGAGACCGATCACCGGGCGCATGGTGTTCGTGATGATGGTGGCATTCTTCGGCGTCGTGATCGGGGTCAATCTCCTCATGATGCGTCTGGCGATCCAGACCTTGCCCGGCACCGAGGTCGACAGCGCCTATGCTGCCAGCCTTGCCTATCAGAAGGAGATCGCCACCGCCCAGGCCCAGAGCGCGCGCAACTGGAAGGTCGATGCCCATGTCGAGCGCAGCGGGGATGGCGGCGCGACGCTGCAGGTCGAGGCGCGCGATCATGACGGCAAGCCGATGTCCGGCCTGAAATTCCAGGGCCGGTTCGAGCGGCCGACGGATCGCCGTGCCGATCTGCCGGTCGCGCTCGCCGAAGTCGGGATCGGCATCTATCGCGGCAGTGCGGACGCCATCGCACCTGGCCAATGGGATCTGGTGCTCGAAGGCGTCGCGTCGGGACAGCGGATGTTCCTGTCCAGGAACCGCGTGCTGTTGAACTAGGAAGGTCAGTCATGCAGGCGACGCGAGACTTTTCACATTATGTCCGGCACCTCGGCTCGGGGCTGTCGCATATCGATCTGGCGGTGGAGGGCGTCAATTGCGCCGGCTGCATGTCGAAGATCGAGCGCGGCCTTTCCGCGCTGCCCGACGTGACGCTGGCGCGCGTCAACCTGACCGACCGCCGCGTGGCGCTGGAATGGAAGGAGGGCACGCTCGATCCGGCCCGCTTCATCGACCGGCTGGCCGAGCTTGGCTACAAGGCCTATCCGTTCGAGCCGGTTCGCGCCGAAGCGGTCGAGACCGAGCAGGCGAGCTTCCTGCTGCGTTGCCTCGGCGTCGCCGCCTTTGCCGCGATGAACATCATGATGCTGTCGATCCCCGTATGGTCCGGCAATGTCAGCGACATGATCCCGGAACAGCGCGATTTCTTCCACTGGCTGTCGGCGCTGATTGCCTTGCCGGCTGCGGCCTATTCGGGACAGCCATTCTTCCGCTCCGCCTGGGGCGCTTTACGGGCGCGCCGCACCAATATGGATGTGCCGATCTCGATCGGCATCGTGATGGCGCTCGGGATGTCGGTGATGGAGACGATCCACCACGCCGAGCACGCCTATTTCGACGCCGCACTGATGCTGCTCGCCTTCCTGCTGGCCGGCCGTTACCTCGACCAGAGCATGCGCCGCAAGACGCGTGCGGTCGCCGGAAACCTCGCCGCGCTCAAGGCGGAGACGGCGACCAAGTTCATCGGCGCCGACGAAATCAGCGTGGTGCCGATTGCCGCCGTGCAGACCGGCGATATCGTGCTGCTGCGCCCGGGCGAACGATCCGCCGTCGACGGCAACGTAATCGAGGGGCAGTCCAAGATCGACCAGAGCCTGATCACCGGCGAGACCCTGCCCGTGAAAGCGGGGCCGGGCACGGCCGTCTATGCCGGCACGCTCAACCTGTCCGGCGCCTTGCGGGTGCGGGTATCGGCGGCATCCGAAGGCACGCTGCTGGCGGAAATCAGCCGGCTGCTCGATAATGCCGTGCAGTCGCGCTCCCGCTATGTGCAGCTCGCCGATCGTGCATCGCGGCTTTATGCGCCGGTCGTGCATACGGCGGCGCTGCTGACCATGCTCGGCTGGGCCGCCTATGGCGCCACCTGGCACGACGCCATCGTCATCGCGATCTCGGTTCTGATCATCACCTGTCCCTGCGCGCTGGGTCTTGCGATCCCGGCGGTGCAGACCGTCGTGTCCGGCGCCATGTTCCGCACCGGCGTGCTGCTCAATTCCGGCGATGCCATCGAGCGGCTGGCCGACGTCGAACGCGTCGTGTTCGACAAGACGGGGACGCTGACCTTGCCGGAGCTCGACGTGACGAACGCCGTCGACGTGCCGCGAGACGTGTTCGAGCTCGCCGGGCGGCTCGCGCTTGCCAGCCACCATCCCGTCGCCGCCGCGGTGGCTCGCGCCTCCGGCGCAAGGACACCGTTGACGGGAGTAGAGGAGGTGGCCGGCCAGGGCGTGCGCGGCTTCCTCCGTGGGCTCGAAGTCCGGTTGGGCCGGCCGTCGTTCTGCGGCGCGGACCAGATCGCCAACGAGATCCTGCACCGCGATCCCGAGGCCTCCGTCGTCGCCTTCCGTCACGGCGAGACACGGCATGTCTTCGCCGTGCGCCAGCGCCTGCGCCCCGATGCGGCCAGCGCGATTGCCACACTCGTCAAGGCCGGGATCGAAGTCGAGATTCTGTCGGGCGACCGCGAGCCCGCCGTACGCCATGCCGCCGAACAGCTCGGCATTCATGAATGGCGCGCGGGCGTCACGCCGGCGGACAAGATTGCCCGCATCGAGGAATTGAAGCGGCGGGGCGTCAAGGTGCTGATGGTCGGCGACGGCATGAACGACGCGCCGGCGCTGGCGGCTGCGCATGTCTCGATGTCGCCGGTCAGCGCAACCCATCTGAGCCAGGCAACCGCCGACCTGGTGTTCCTCGGCGATCGCCTCGCGCCCGTCGTCGCCGCCATCGGCTTCTCGCGCAAGGCGCTGCTGTTGATGCGGCAGAACCTGTGGCTGGCCGTCGGCTACAATTTGCTTGCCGTGCCGCTGGCCATCGCAGGCCTTGCCACGCCGCTGGTCGCCGCCGCCGCCATGTCGGGTTCTTCAGTGCTGGTGATCTTGAACGCGCTGCGCGCCCATCGCGGCGCGAGAGAGCTTTGCTGATGGAAGTCCTGGTATTCCTCGTGCCGCTGGCACTCACCCTCGGCGCCCTCGGGCTGGCGGGTTTTCTCTGGTCGCTCAAGAACGGGCAGTACGACGACCTGGAGGGAGCAGGGTGGCGGGCGATTGCGGATGATGAGCCGGTGTCGGAGGAAACGGTGATTTCGACGGGGCGTGGCGATCACTAGGTGCTCGGGATCGCCAACCTGCTTTTTGGTGTTGATGTAAATCCAAACCGTCATTGGTGCTTCCTTCGCGCACCAGATCCGAAGCTATTTGATCAGGTGCACCAGCATGGCCTCACAGGCCTTTTCGGCTTCGGCAAACGTCCTAAAGGGTGATCCGCCTATCCTGACGGCCGGTCTGTTGAAATCGATGGGGCGCCAAGAAGCTACAAAGCCGGGCTGCCCGTGGAGGCCGGGGCCATTCCTACTCTCATTGCTGATTACAAATGAGTAGCCGAGCTCATTCGCGCTCCAAATCTCTAGCTCCTCTGTAGCGGGAGCAACGCGGCCGAAGTGCAGGGCCATTCCACGATCCAGAGAGTCTCTAAACGGCCCCAGGTCGCCCCTGGGACCGCCAACCTTTGGGAGGTCTCCTTCCGGTCAGAGCAGGGGGCATCGGCCGGAAGTGAGGATTCGACGTCTCGTCGTGCCGGGAGTTCCAACGATCGGAGCATTTCCCCACGGTAGCCGGAGGAGGGGCGCTGGCATCGGTACGTAACGCCCGCGTGGCCTTTGTGTTGGGGAGCGGGGCCGCCTCGAGGGCTCAAAGCGACCGCTGATCGCGCAGCACAGGCACAAACTTGGGGACTGGCCAATCTGCGCGATTTGCAGCCACGCTATGCCTGTTTCGATCGGCCGCAATGAAACTCGCGTGTTAAGCTTGATGTCCGCGTTGGAGGTTAATTCTGGAACACGGGTTCACTTCGTCTCCAGCCTATCGAGCGGCTTGTCAGCCCACCGCTAAAAGCGCCTACGCGGCGATTGAAGGGGAAATCACCGCCTAGGTTGAATTCAATAGCGATAGTAGTGGTGTCGCCAACGTGGCCGGTACTCTTCCCTGTAGTATCGACGCGACGGATAGTAGGCGTAGCCCTGGCGCGCCGCTTGGTATTGCGGCGGGATAACGCCGTTGGGATAGCAGCGGCCATGGATATCGATGTCATAGCCGTGGCTGCACGAACCGCCACGAACCTGAACCACTGGCACTTCGTTCTGATCGTGCTGGACTGCGGGCATCCCGAGCTGGAGAGCGAGGACCGCAGCTGCTCCGCTGATCAAAGGCATTTTCGTCTCCCATTAGGTTTGTAGGAACTAAACGCGGCAAAGCCGCGCGCGGTTTCTCCGAAAAAGGATGGTAGCGCTCCCAGACGCAACGGCTGCTGAACGGAGAATTTAGGAGATGTTCAGTTCCACTGCGATCAGCGTCCCCGGCCGTGGGGTGCACGTCGACATCCGTCGCAGCAGGCACGGCGGCTCGGCGTATGCGGTCCTGCGGCCAACTCTAGTAAACCCGGGGATGCCGCCGGTAACCCGCGGGCTCTTGCGCGCCCCCGAAATATGGATTGATGACGCACTGTGCCGAGCGGCCTGATGCCGAGGCGTTGCATTGAGGCAGCGAGGTATAGCTGCATTCGTAATAGGTAGCCGGGCCGTATATCCGCAGGCAAACCGGGTAAGCCGGATCGTACATCTGGGCGGCCGCCGGCCGTATTGAGACCATCCCGATCGCTAAAATCGCCAAGGCTAGAATGCGCATCAGAGCCTCCTTCGACAGCTCCGCTCAAAAAAAGGGGCCGCCGGCGTTCGGCGGCCCAAGTCTTGGGAGGAAACGTCTTGGGAGGAAACGCGCCGAGAAGCAAAGCGCCTCTTGAACTCGTCGCATTCGCAGATTGACAGGAGATTGTTTCCGGCCGTCTTCACTGAAAAAGAAAATGGCTGCGGGATCGCTTCTTCGGAACCGAGGCGGTGAAGTCAGTTCACGGGGTCGAGAGGTCCTGCGTTCGCCGATTCGCGCTGGCGGGCCTCTCGCAATGGGAACGTGTCATGCCTAGAGCGTAGCACTCCAGCTTGTCGTGATGCGGGCTTTATGCTCGACTGCCGGCGCGTCTTTTTTTCCAAGTTAGGGAGAGCTGAGCATGAAGAAAATAATTCTTGTCGGTCTTGCGATCTTCGCTGTCTCCACTTCTGGCGCTTTGGCAGCCAAGAAAACGACGAAGCCGAAGGCACCTGCCGCCGCCGCCACGACCACGAACACGGGTGGCGCAGCTCCGCTCATGTTGGGCCAGGTTAGTGCCGCTGACCGCGAGCTATATGCGAAAAATCAACGAGATTCCGGCATGAAGAAGAAGTAGAGGGACAAGCTGCTCCAGCGCGCGCAATCGGGGCTGGAGGCTTAGAAAGTAAGGCCGCCTCAGTTGGCGGCCTCATTCATTCCAGAACCTCGTACTCAAAGGCCACGCCTTCGGGGTCGTTTTCGTCAAACCGGGTGTACGAGGGCAATACGTTGCTCAAGCAAATGGATTTTCTGGCGTGCCAATGAGGACACCAAAACGGCCCCGGCGCGGAGGCTGGGAGTGCGCGTGCCGGAGCCGTCCCCTTGCGCGCCCTAACGAGCGCAGACTCTACTCTATCAAGGAAGCAAGAGCCGGACGGGCCTACTTTGTCATATTCGGAACTTTGGCGGGGTAGCCCCTTAGTGGAACTTGACGCCGATCAAGCGTTCCGTTCGCCATATCACCGTGCAGGCACATCTCAAGCGATCAGCAACGATCAGGAGGGTAAACTGCGCCGGAATGCCGCGTGGACCGACTACCTCCAGCAACGCCCCTGTGTCGGACTGGTTACGAATGAGACAGGCGATCGTGCGCCCGTTGAACTCGATGCTTCCTGACTTCAAAGCGCTTCATTCCCACTCGGCATTACCTCGTCACGGTATCGCAAATCCGCACACCTTCGTCGGTCCGGCAGCGATCGAAGCGCTTCCCGATTCCCTCAGCAATTCGGCGTAGATTGTCGGCCCGCCGGCGTGGCATGCGCCCAATTCTGCCAGGAATCGCACCCAGCCTGAATTAGCCATTTCGGGGCGCCTCGCAGTGGCGAGGCCGGCGTATGTCGTCCGGTCCCGTCGTGCGCCGGGCCAGTTCAAGTATCAGGCGGGAAGCAGGGCCGCAGACCAGCCGCACCGCGACCCAGGTTTCGGGGATTTTGCCAATTCTGGCGGAAGGGGTGGGATTCGAACCCACGGTACCCTTGCAGGCACGCCGGTTTTCAAGACCGGTGCCTTAAACCACTCGGCCACCCTTCCTTGCCTTTACGATCAAGCGCTTAGCCGATGCGAAGGTGGAAACACAAGAGAAGAAAACCGGATTCGTCCGGAAACGCCAGGGCAGGGCCGCGAAGAATCAGTATCGTTGGCCAGGCCGGAAAAGCCACTTCACACACGCCGGGAAAAGGTGGTGGATGGCACCGGCCGTTAGTCGGCGGTCTGTCGGCACTTGCCAATTTCGCCGGGATCGGATCGTCCCGGCATCGCTGCCCCAATCGGTTCGGCTGTCGCTAGCCGAATACAACTGCCAGCAGGCCCGAGCAGAGGAGCACGAAGCTGGCCGTCGTCAGAGCAAGAAATCCGTTGGAGACATTGTCGTGGTTGCGCATGAGACACCTACCACACCAGATTCTCGTCCGAATTCATTAAAGCTTTCCGAATCCCTAACGGAGCCTATCGCCATTTCTCTGTCTGAAGTCCGGGCAGGTCACCCGAACCCCGGCCGTCAAAACTCAAGCTCTGGAACGATAGCCTTCAAATGCATGAGCTAGAAAAATGCCTGCGCTCACCAGGCCCATCACCGCTGTAACCGTCTCGATCATCGCACAAATCCTTTGCGCCCCTGCAATCCACAGAACGACTCCACCGTTGCACAGTCAAAAAGATTCACTGGCGGAATCGCAGATCGGTAGTGAGTGGTGATTTGATGCAACAGATTGTCTGAAAGCGGCACAGGAAGCCCTACGACGAAGGATGCATACGTCGTGAATCGAAGCGCGCTATGCCCGTAGATCAACGGATAGAGCAGGCAACCATTCATTCACCACGCGCGACCAGATCATTCGCCACGTGCGACCACACCCCATTTCCGCCGTGTTCCGGTTGCGATATCTTCATCACGTGATGCGGAGGTGGGCTGCATCGTGGGGTTCAGGCCGTACCGCTTCAACGTAGGCAGCAGGCCGCTGAAAATGGTAATTGGGGTGATGGGGATTCGACGGCCAACAACGATCGTTCGGGCGGTTAGTGGCACGGTTGCCGTGGCAGCATGCCTTGTCCTCGCCAACTGCGCCTCGTCGGACAAATTCGCCAAGCGCATCGATCCCAAGTATGGCGTTTCCTCGAGCCCCCGTGTGGTGGCTTTCGGGGAGGCCGTGCCGAAGGGCGGGGGAACCTACCGCGTCGGCAAGCCCTATACCGTTGCGGGCCGGGTCTACGTGCCGGAGGAGGACCCGAACTACCGGGCCGAGGGAATGGCCTCCTGGTATGGCGATGACTTCCACGGCCGGCTAACCGCCAATGGCGAAGTCTTCGATATGACCTCGCTGACGGCGGCCCATCCGACCCTGCCGATCCCGAGCTATGCCCGCGTCACCAATGTCCGGAACGGCAAGTCGCTGATCGTCCGCGTCAACGACCGTGGCCCGTACCACGGCAACCGGCTTATCGACGTCTCGAACAAGGCCGCGGAACTGCTTGAGTTCAAAGCCAATGGCGTGGCCAAGGTCCGCGTTGAGTATGTCGGCCGGGCCCCGCTCGAGGGTTCCGACGACCGCCAACTGCTGGCGACGCTGCGGACCGGCGAGCCCGCGCCGTCTCCGTCCACGGTCCGGGTCGCTTCGGCTCGTCCGTTTGTTCCCGAGATGATGCCGTCGTCCGCGGGCCGGATCCGGGGTGAGGTGCCGATGCCGGAGGGGAGGCCCTATAACCTCGGCAATACCTCGGCGGACTACGCCTCGGTCAATGCGACCTCGGAAATGTCGGCCTCCAGCCGTTCGCGCGGCCGTGCTGCGGAAAATCTGCGCGCCGTGTCCTACGAGAACGAGGCCAACTACGCGGCCCCGAGCCAGGCCTACCTGCCGGTCGATCCGCGGGGCCCGAGCGAAGTCCTCAGCGGGCGTGGACTTTACTAGAGCGTTTTCAAGCGAAAGCCTGCCCCGGACTTGATCCGGGGTGGCCCCGGTTCGCGCCAAGAAAGCGCGTCAAACAAAGAACTTTACCCCTTCAGGAAGGCGATCAGCGCGGCGTTGACCTCGTCAGGGCGCTCCTGCTGGATCCAGTGCCCGGCCCCATCGAGAATAAGCTTCTGCCGCAAGTTCGGCAGCACGCGTTCCATCTCCTTCACCTGCTTGGCACCGATCAGCCCGGTAATGACGCCGTCCTTCGATCCCGCGATGAACAGCGACGGCTGCCGGATCTGCGCGCCCTGCCAGGGCGCCGTCAGTTCCCAGTTGCGGTCGATGTTGCGATACCAGTTCAGTCCGCCGCGAAAGCCGGAGGCCTGATAAACGGAAGCGAAATAAGCGAGGTCAGCCTCGGTCAGCCAGTTCGGCAACGGCCGATTAGGATCGGTATCGCCGAGGAAGCCCTTGCCCTCCTGAACGAACTGATGGGCCGCCGGATCGGCGAGCCCGCGCCCGGAGAGCACGATTCGCATGGTCGCCGCCACGTCGCGCTCGAACTCGGCCTCCGCCACGCCGGGAGGCTGAAAATACTGCCAGTAGAAATTGGTGACGCCGTTCTGCCTCAGCGTCTCGAGCGGCAGGCCGCGTCCGCGGGAGGGGGGCGGAACGCTTAAGCCAGCAACACCAGTGAAGATATCGGGCCGGAACATCGCCGCGTGCCAGGCGACCGGCGCACCCCAGTCATGGCCGACAATGACCGCCTGCTTTTCGCCAAGCGCGGCCACCAGCGCGACCATGTCTCCGACATTGTGGAAGAGGGTGTAGGCGCCGACATCGGCCGGCGCGCTGGTCCGCCCGAACCCGCGCATGTCGGGGGCGACCACATGGAAACCGGCTTCGGCGATGGCGGGGATCTGGTGCCGCCAGGAGTAGGACAGTTCGGGCCAGCCATGGCAGAGCAGCACCAGCGGACCCTGTCCCTGTTCGACGACAAAGAAGTCCAGCCCGTTGGCGGAAATAGTGCGTGAAGATGGCATCGCGTTTCCGCCCTGTTTTTCGTATTCTGTCGGGAGATTGCAGCATCGCCACGATATGTTCCTTCGTCCGCTGCCGCAATCGGATCGACACGGCTGCACGTTCCAAAACCTGTGTTGTTTGCGATACTTCCAACTGTTAGAACGCGCGGATTCAGGACATCGCCGATGGCAGCAGAGACCTCCGTTCCCCGCAAATCCGACGCCGCGGCCGTTCTCCCTTGGCGGAGCCTGATGGCGGCTGTCCTCGCACTTTCGGTCGGCTGGGGCGGGATCGTCTACGCTGCCAACAACAGCGTGCAGGGCGCGCCGAAGAAGGAAGACGGCGGCTTTGACGGCGATGCGCCGACCGCGATCCTGGTCGAGGCCTCCAGCGGCAGCGTTCTGTTCGAGAAGAACGCCGACGAATTGCGGGCGCCATCCAGCATGATGAAGCTGATGACGGTCGAGGTGGTGTTCAACGCCATCAAGGAAGGCAAGGTCAAGCTGACGGACGAATACCGGATCAGCGAGAACGCCTGGCGCAAGGGCGGTGCGCCGGCCGGCGGCTCGACCATGTTTGCCATTCTCAATAGCAAGGTGCCGGTGGACGACCTGTTGAAGGGCGCGATCATCCAGAGCGGCAATGATTCCTGCATTGCGTTGGCCGAAGGCATGGCCGGCAACGAGCGGATATTTGCCGCCGACTTCCTGACCAAGCGCGCCCGCGAGCTTGGTTTGACGAAGTCGACATTCGGCAATTCCAGCGGCTTGCCCGATCCCGCCAACAGGATGACGGTTCGGGAGCTGGCAAAGCTCGCCCGCCACCTGATCCTGGCCTATCCCGACATGTACAAATTGTTCGGCGAGCGGGAGTTCACCTGGAACAAGATCCGCCAGCAGAACCGCAATCCGCTTCTGAACACCCTCAACGGCGCCGACGGGTTCAAGACCGGTTACACCAAGGAAGGCGGCTACGGCATGGTCGGCTCCGCGGTGCAGAACGACACGCGGCTGATCGTCGTCATCAACGGGCTCGAGGATCCCGATGATCGCGCCTCCGAGGCGAAGAAGATGCTGGAATGGGGCTTTCGCAATTTCGAGACGCGCACCCTGTTCGCGGCCAACCAGCAGGTCGGCTACGCCAAGGTATTCGGCGGTGAAAGCCGTTCGGTGAAGCTTGCCAGCCCTCAGCCGATCAAGGTGATGGTGCCGAAGAATGGCAGCGAGAGACTGATCGCCCGCATCGTCTACAATGGTCCGGTGCGGGCGCCGGTAGAGGCCGGCCAGCCGGTCGGTGTCGTCAAGGTGTGGCGCGGCTCCAATATCGCGGTGGAGGCGCCGGTCTATGCCGCCGAAGCGGTCGGCACCGGCTCGACCATGCGCCGCGCGATCGACGGAGCCAGCGAGCTCGTCATCGGCGTGTTCCGCGCGGGAGCAGAGAAGCTCTGAGCATGACCCAGGCAACGCTGCAGCGGCCATCCGGACGCGGGAAGTTCATTACCTTTGAAGGCGGCGAGGGCTCCGGCAAGTCCACGCAGATCAAGAAGCTCGCCGAGCGTCTGGCGGCGGCAAAGCTGCGCGCCATCGTCACCCGCGAGCCTGGCGGCTCGCCGGGCGCGGAAATCATGCGGCATCTCGTGCTCTCGGGGATGGGAAAGCTGCTGGGACCGGACGCGGAGACATTGCTGTTTGCAGCCGCGCGCGACGACCACGTTCGCACCGTGATCCAGCCTGCGCTCAGCCAGGGAACGTGGGTGCTGTGCGACCGCTTCTCGGACTCGACCCGCGCCTATCAGGGCCGGTTGGGACAGGTCGCGCCCGGCGTTCTCAACGCCATGCAGCGGGTCACGATCGGCGATCTCAAGCCGGATCTGACCATCATTCTGGATATCCCGGTTGAAGTCGGCCACCAGCGCGCCGCGGCCCGCCGCGGCAGCGGCGTGCCTGACAGGTTCGAGGCGGAAGACCTGCAATTCCATCAGGGGCTGCGCGACGCCTACAAGCAGATCGCCGCGGAAGAGCCGCAGCGCTGCGTGCTGATCGATGCCAATGCCGACGCCGACACGGTCGCCGGCCGCGTCTGGACCGCGCTGCGCGATCACCTGCTCGCGGTCCCGAGCACGGCAGGTACGGCATGAGCGCACGCAAGGCCGAGCAGGAGACGGCGGTCAGGCACCCCCGCGAAACGGCCGATCTGTTCGGCCACCGCGAGGCGGAGACGGCCTTGCTGACGGCCTATCGCAGCGGCCGCATACCGCATGCCTGGCTGATCGGCGGACCGCAAGGCGTCGGCAAAGCGACGCTGGCCTACCGCATGGCGCGTTTCGTGCTCGCCAATCCCAACCCCGTCCTGCCTTCGGTGCAGCGCGCCGAGACGCTGGCGCTCGACCCGGACGATCATGTCGCGCGCCAGGTCACCGCCGGCGCGCATGGCGGGCTTTTGGTGCTGGAGCGTGGCCTCAACGATCGCGGCGTGATGCGGACGGTGATCACCGTTGACGAGACGCGGGAGACGATTTCGTTCTTCGGCTCGACGGCGGCGGTGGACGGCTGGCGGGTCTGCATTGTCAACACCGTCGACGAGCTCAATCCGAACGCCGCCAATGCGCTGCTCAAGATACTCGAGGAGCCGCCGCACCGATCGCTGTTTCTGCTTGTCAGCCATTCGCCGGCGCGGGCCTTGCCGACGATCCTGTCCCGCTGCCGCAAGCTGCCGCTGCGGCCGCTGGCGACCGACGACGTCATTCGCGCGGCATCGAGAGCCGCTGACATCGCACCCGATGATCCGGCACTGTCCGAGGCTGCTGACGCCGCGGAAGGGAGCGTGTCCCGCGCGCTGACGCTGCTCGGCGGCGACGCGCTGAAGCTGCAGCAGCGGACCGCGGCGCTGCTGGCGACGCTGCCGCAGGTCGACCCCCGCGAGTTGCACGCCCTTGGCGAAGCGCTGGGCACCAGCGACCGGGTGGCGCTGGCTGCCTTCATCGACGGCATCGATCGCTGGATCGGCGAAAAGCTGCGCGCTGGCGACGCCAACGCCAATCTGCCCCGCCTTGCACGGCTGGCGGAGGTATGGGAAAAGATCGTCCGCGCCGCGCGCGACACCGAATCCTATAATTTGGAGCGAAAACCGCTGGTTTTCTCGGTGTTCGGGATGCTCGCGGAAGCGACGCGGTAACGCTCCGCCTGATCTCAATCCAAGACAATCTTTGAGTCATAAAGGAATTCGTAGTGGCGACGGCTGGAAAGAAAGCTTCGAAAAAGAAGGCGAAGAAGGCTCGCAAATCGCCGTCCGCCAGCGCCAGCAAGAAGGCGGCGGCGAAAAAGCGTGCGGCCAAGAAGACTGCGACCAAGAGCAAGCGCGGCGTGAAGAAGGCCGGCAAGGCTCCGAAGAAGGTTGCAAAGAAGGCTCCGAAGAAAGCCGCGAAGAAGTCCGCCAAGAAGGTGACGAAGAAAGCCGTCACCAAATCAGCGAAGAAATCCGCAACGAAAACTGCGCCGAAGAAGCGCGTGGTAACGTCGCAAGAAGCGAACCCTGCCGTTCAAGCGGCGCCAGTGGCAGAGAAACTGAAGCCGGCCGCGCCGCGCGTGAAGCCGGCGCCTGCCGCCAAGCCGGCAACGGCTGTCGAGCGCGACACGTACTTCATCACGACCGCGATCGCTTACCCGAACGGCATTCCGCATATCGGCCACGCCTATGAGGCGATCGCCACCGACGCACTGGCGCGGTTTCAGCGGCTCAATGGCAAGGACGTGTTCTTCCTCACCGGCACCGACGAGCACGGTCTGAAGATGGTGCAGACCGCCGAGAGCGAAGGCATGAGCGTCGCCGACCTCGCGGCGCGCAATGCCGGCCGGTTCAGGGAGATGGACGAACGCCTGAACGTGTCGTTCGACCGCTTCATCCGCACCACGGAGCCCGATCATCATCGTTCGGTCCAGGTGGTCTGGAACCGGATGCAGCAGAACGGCGACATCTATATCGACACCTATGCCGGCTGGTATTCGGTGCGCGACGAGGCCTATTACGCCGAAGAGGAGACCGTCCTCGGCGAGGACAATGTGCGCCGTGGCCCGCAGGGCACGCCGGTCGAATGGGTCGAGGAGAAGAGCTACTTCTTCAAGCTGTCCGCCTATCAGGACCGATTGCTGGCGCTGTATGAGAGCCAGCCGGATTTCATCGGCCCGGATTCGCGTCGCAACGAAGTCGTCAGTTTCGTGAAGGGCGGCCTGAAGGACCTGTCGATTTCGCGCACGACGTTCGACTGGGGCGTCAAGGTGCCGAACGACCCCGAGCACGTGATGTATGTCTGGGTCGATGCGCTCACCAACTACATCACCGGCGTCGGTTTTCCCGATGAAAGCGATGCGAACTGGCGCTACTGGCCAGCGGACGTGCACATCATCGGCAAGGACATCATCCGCTTCCATGCGGTGTACTGGCCGGCGTTCCTGATGTCGGCCGGCATTCCCGTGCAGAAACGGGTCTATGCGCACGGCTTCCTGTTCAACAGGGGCGAGAAGATGTCGAAGTCGGTCGGCAACGTCGTCGACCCCTTCAACCTGGCCGATCAGTACGGCGTCGACCAGATGCGCTATTTCTTCCTGCGCGAGGTGCCGTTCGGACAGGACGGCAACTACAACCATGAAGCCATTGTCGCGCGCATCAACGCCGATCTCGCCAACGGTCTCGGCAATCTGGCGCAGCGTTCGCTGTCGATGATCGCCAAGCAACTGGGCGGCGTGCTGCCGGAGCCCGGCGAGTTCACCGACAACGACAAGGAGATGCTGGCGGAAGCGGACGCCATGCTGGAGGCGTCGCGGACGGCGATGGCGACCCAGCAGATCCATCAATGGCTGAACGTGGTGTGGTCCGTGATCGCCGAGGCTGACCGCTATTTCGCGGGCGAGGCGCCCTGGGCGCTGGCCAAGACCGATCCGGCGCGGCAGAAAACCGTGCTCTATGTAACTACGGAAGTGGTGCGGCAAATCGCGATCCTGACGCAGCCGGTGATGCCGGAGGCCTCGGGCAAGCTGCTCGACAGCCTCGGCGTTCCCGCCGACGCCCGGGACTTTGCGGCGATCGGGACGCGGATCACGGCCGGCACGAATTTGCCGCCGCCGGTCGGGGTATTTCCGCGCTACGTCGAACCAAAGGCGGATTGAGCCGTTTTGCAAGCCATGCTCGTCGACAGCCACTGCCATCTCGACTTCCCGGATTTTGCCGAAGATCTCGACGGCATCGTTGCGCGCGCCGAGACGGCGGGGATTGGCCGTATGGTCACCATCTCGACCCGCGTCAAACGGCTCGGCGGGCTGCTTGCCATCGCCGAGCGGTTTCCGAGCGTCTATTGCTCGGTCGGCACCCATCCGCACAACGCCGATGAGGAAGACGGCATTCCAGCGAGCGAGCTGATCGAGTTGAGCAAGCATCCGAAGGTCGTGGCGCTGGGGGAGGCGGGGCTCGACTACTTCTATGAGCACGGCTCCCGCGCAGCGCAGGAGCGCGGCTTTCGCGCCCATATAGCAGCCGCGCGCGCCACCGGCCTGCCACTGGTGATCCATACCCGTGAAGCCGACGAGGATTGCGGCCGAATTCTCGAAGACGAGATTGCCAAGGGGCCGTTCCGCGCGGTGCTGCATTGCTACACCGGCGGGCGCGAGCTGGCGATGAAGGCGATTTCGCTGGGTCTATCAATTTCGTTCACGGGAATCCTGACGTTCAAGAAGTCCGAAGCCTTGCGCGAGCTCGCGGCTGAACTTCCGGCCGACCGCATCATGGTTGAAACCGACTCGCCGTATCTGGCGCCCGGCAAGTTTCGCGGCAAACGCAACGAGCCGTCTTACGTGGTGGAGGTCGCGAAGGTGCTGGCGGAAACGCGCGGCGTCTCGCTGGAGGAAATCTCGCGGCAAACCACGGAAAACTTCTTCCGCCTGTTCTCCAAGGTGCCGGCGCCAAAGGCGGCCGCATGACGGTGACGCTGACGATCCTTGGCTGTGGATCCTCCGCCGGCGTGCCGCGTCCGGCGCTCGGCTGGGGCGCCTGCGATCCCAACAATCCGAAGAACCGCCGCCGCCGCTGCTCGCTGCTGGTAGAGCGCAATGGCGCGCACGGCACCACGCGGATCGTGATCGACACCTCGCCCGACCTGCGCGAGCAATTGATCGACGCCAATGTCGATCACATCGACGCGGTGTATCTGACGCATGAACATGCCGACCAGACCCATGGCATCGACGATCTGCGTTCGGTCGTGCTGCACCAGCGCCGGCGTATTCCGGTCTATTTCAACCAGTCGACCGCCAAAGACATCATGGCGCGGTTCTCCTATTGCTTCATCTCGCCCGAGGGCAGCGACTATCCGCCGATCCTGACGCGCCACTCGATCGAAGCCGGCGAGAGCCACTTGACCGAAGGGAAGGGCGGCCCGGTCAAACTGTTGGCCTTCCTGGTTCATCACGGCAGGATTCCCGCGCTAGGATTCCGCGTCGGCGCCGCCGCCTACACGCCCGATCTCCACGACATCCCCGAGGAGAGCTGGCCGGCGTTGCAAAATCTCGATCTCTGGATCGTCGACGGGCTGCGCTATGCCGGCCATTCCAGCCATTTCAGCGTCAACGACGCGCTGTCATGGATCGAGCGCTTCAAGCCGAAGCAGGCCGTCATCACCAACATGCATTCCGATTTGGACTACGAGGTACTGCGCCAAAGCCTGCCGGACGGCGTAGTTCCGGCCTATGATGGGATGCGGCTGACGCTGGACGGCAAGGGCTGAGCTGCGTCGCAAATCCGTCGCTGGATGCGGAGGAATGTCGATGATTGGCCTGTTCTTTGAGGTCCAGACGAAGCCTGGGCACCGTGATCAATATCTCGATCTCGCTGCTTCGCTGAAGCCCGAACTTGAGGCGATGGGTGGCTGCCTCTTCATCGATCGGTTCAGAAGCCTGACCCGCGAGGACCTGCTGCTGTCCTACCAGATATGGCAGGACGAGGGGGCCCTGACGGCTTGGCGGGCCCATGCGCATCATCATGATGTCCAGACCATCGGCCGCGCGAAAGTCTTCTCGGACTATCGCATCCGCGTCGCCCAGGTCATTCACGAGGCGAGGCCGGGACAGCCCGTCTGGCAGCCCGAGCGGCGCACGCCTTACAACGATCCTGCCAGGCGCAAGCCGACTTATATGCTGGCGGCGGAATCGACGAGCGGCACGCTTCCGGTCGCAACCGAATGGCGCCGTGACGCTTTCACAAGCGTCTACCGTGACGAACACTTCGCGCACCTGATCGATCTGCCCGACGAACAAGCCGGCGTCGAATTCGGTTCACGCCTGTTTGCCGATCCGGCAATGCAGTATTTTCGCGTTTTCGAAGTCATGCGCGATTACGGCATGTTCGAACGCACTGAAGCGCCGCAATATTATCCGCCGGTCAGGAGGGAGCAGGTGTAGGGTGGGCAAAGGCGCGCAAGCGCCGTGCCCACCATCGTCCGTCGAACTTCCCCGAGCATGGTGGGCACGCTGCGCTTTGCCCACCCTACGAAACTACGCCGAAATCGCTTTCGCCGAATCCACCTGGTTGCGCAGCATGAATTTTTGAATCTTGCCGGTCGACGTCTTTGGGATAACTCCGAATACGACGGCCTTCGGCGTCTTGAAGCCGGACATGTGGCTGCGGCAGAAGGCGATGATCTCGGCCTCCGTCGCCTTGGCGCCGTCCTTCAGCTCGACGAAGGCGCAGGGCACCTCGCCCCATTTGGAATCGGGTTTTGCGACCACGGCCGCGAACAGCACGGCCGGGTGCTTGTAGAGGATGTCCTCGACTTCCACGGAGGAGATATTCTCGCCGCCGGATATGATGATGTCCTTGGAGCGGTCCTTGATGATGACGTAGCCGTGCTCGTCAAGCACGCCGAGATCGCCGGTGTGGAACCAGCCGCCGGCGAAGGCTTCCTGCGTCGCCTTCTCGTTCTTCAGATAACCCTTCATCACGATATTGCCGCGGAACATCACTTCGCCGATGGTTTCCCCGTCGCGCGGCACCTCCTGCATGGTCTCGGGGTCGAGCACGGTGACGGCTTCCTCCAGCGGGTAGGGCACGCCCTGCCGGCGTTTCATCTGCGCGCGCTGGTCGGCGGGCAGTTCGTCCCAACCCGGCTGCTCGGCACAGACGGAGGCGGGGCCATAGACCTCGGTCAGGCCATAGACATGGGTCAGCTTGATGCCGATGCTTTCGGCGCCTTCGAGCACGGCAACCGGCGGTGCCGCGCCCGCGATCAGTCCGACCACGCGTCGCGCCATGTCGCCCTTGGGTGCGCCCGGCGCGTTGATCAGCGTGTTGTAGACGATCGGCGCGCCGCACATGTGGGTGACGCCGTGCTTGGGGATCAGCTCGAAGATCTTTGCTGGATCGACCTTGCGCAGGCAGACATTGATGCCGGCGGAAGCCGCGACCGTCCACGGGAAGCACCAGCCGTTGCAGTGGAACATCGGCAGCGTCCAGAGATACACCGGATGCTGGCCGAGATTGCCGGCCAGGATGTTGCTGACGGCGTTGAGATAGGCGCCGCGGTGGTGGGTGACGACGCCCTTCGGATTGCCCGTGGTGCCCGAGGTATAGCTCAGCGCAATCGCGTCCCATTCATCGCCGGGCAGTCTGGCGACGAAGCTGGCATCGCCCGCCGCAACCGCCGCCTCGTACTCGATCTCACCAAGCCGCTTGCCACCCGCAAAGGTCGCGTCGTCGACGTCGACGACGAAAGGCTTCGGCCCCTTCATCAGCGTCAGCGCTTCCACGATCACGCCGGAGAATTCCGGATCCACCAGAATGATCTTCGCGCCGCCATGATCGAGCTGGAAGGCGATCGACGGCGCGTCGAGCCGGATGTTCAGCGCGTTCAGCACCGCGCCCACCATCGGGACCGCGAAATGCACCTCGTTCATCGCCGGGATGTTCGGCAGCATCGCCGCGACCGTATCGCCGTTGCCGATGCCGCGGCCGGCGAGCCATGACGCAAAGCGCCGGCAGCGTTCGTAGGTCTCGGCCCATGTGAAGCTGCGGCCCTCATAGACCGTGCTGACGTGATTGGGGAAAACGGCGGCGCTGCGCGCGAGGAAGCTCAAGGGCGTCAGCGGCACATAATTCGCCGGCGTCTTGTCCAATCCGATGGAATACTGGTTCTGGGCTGCGCTCATCGGCTGTGTCCCATTTACAAAATTAGACCTTACAAGAACCCGATGGAAATCCACGGGAAGATCGCCACGATAATCAGGCCGACCATCAGCGCCAACAGGTAACCCCAGATCGGCCGGATACCCTCGGCCGGATCGACGCGTCCGATGGCGCACGCCGCATAATAGCCTACTCCGAAGGGCGGCGCGAATAACCCGATACCCATCGCGAGGATTACGATCATCGCATAGTGCACCTCATGCACGCCGACGGTGCGGGCGATCGGAAACAGCAGCGGCCCGAACAGCACGATCGCCGGAATGCCCTCGAGCACGCTGCCCAGGATCACGAAGGCCACGATCGAGACCGCGATAAAGGTCGCCGAGCCGCCGGGCAGCCCGGTCATGGCGGCCGCCAGCGTGCGCGAGAAGCCGGATTGGGTCAGGCCCCAGGCCATGCCGGTCGCGCAGCCGATGATCAGCAGGATCGCGCCCGACAGGCTCGCGGTTTCGACCAGCATCGGCATGATCCGCCGCCAGTCGAAATTGCGATAGATCAGGAGGCCATAGACAAAAAAGCCGACGATGAAGGCGTAGACGATACCGATGGTGGAAACCTCGGTCGCGGTCGCGATGCCCTCGACCACCGCGTAGCGGATCACGAAT
This sequence comes from Bradyrhizobium paxllaeri, assembly GCF_001693515.2. NCBI lineage: Bacteria > Pseudomonadati > Pseudomonadota > Alphaproteobacteria > Hyphomicrobiales > Nitrobacteraceae > Bradyrhizobium > Bradyrhizobium paxllaeri. Next base: position 4,316,999 of record NZ_CP042968.1, on the reverse strand, counting down.
GGCAGTGCGATGGCGGGCAGGGCGATGGCGAAGGCGCGGGTGATCTCGGTAGCGTTCGCCCGCGTGACGTGCCGCAGGTCCTCCTTCCGATAGCGCCACCACACCAGCGCCGACAGCGTGATCGCCAGCACCAGGCCCGGCAGCAGACCGCCGGTGAACAGCGCCGCGATCGACACGCCGGTCACTGAGCCGATCGTAATCAACACGAGGCTCGGCGGAATGGTCTCTGTCTGCGCGCCAGTGGCGGAGAGCAGGGCGACCAGATCGCCCGGCTTGGCGCCCCGCGCCTTCATCTCCGGAAACAGCACCGGCGCCACGGCTGCCATATCGGCGGCCTTCGCGCCTGAGATGCCGGACACCAGATACATTGCACCGACCAGCACGTAATGCAGGCCGCCGCGGACATGCCCCAGCAGGCTCGCCAGGAAAGCGACCATGGCGCGCGCCATGCCGGTCATCTCGATCAGCAAACCGAGAAAGACGAAGAGGGGCACCGACAGCAGGATGAGGTGGCTCATGCCCTCGTCCATGCGGCCGACCAGCACCATCAGCGGCGTGCCGGTGGTCAGCGCCAGATAGCCATAGGTCGCCAGGCCAAAGCCGAACGCGATCGGCACCCCGGCGAACACGCAGAAGCCGGCCACGCCGATGAAGAAAATGATCAGATTGAGGTTGCCGAGCGGCTTGAGCGAGCCCCTGAGCAGCCAGAAGACCCCGATGACCAGCGCGACCGACAGGATCGCGCCCAGCACCGTGCGAAGGTTGCTGACGCGGGCCAGCCGCAGCAGCGCAAACACCGCCATCAGCGCGATGCCGACCGGCAGCGCCGCGGCACGCCAGATATTGCTGATCTGCAGCGCCGGCGTGGTGATGTAGCTTTCCTCGTAGGCATATTCATAGGCCGGCCAGGCGATCAGAATCAGAAACGCCAGCGCCGCCGACGTCGCCACCAGATCGAGATAAGCGCGCGTCGCAGGCTTCGCGCTGGCGACAATCGCCGTCATCCGCATGTGCTCGGCGCGGCGGAACGCGACCGCGGCGCCGAGCATGGCAAGCCACAGGAACAGGATCGAGGCCAGTTCGTCCGACCAGATCAACGGCTGGTGCAGCGCATAGCGCGCCACCACGCCCGCAAACAGGATCACGATCTCGGCTATGACCAGAAGCGCGGCCGGAACCTCGACCAGCACTCCCAGGGCATGTTCGATCGACGCCAGCAACGGACGGCGGCGAGGAGGGGACTGACCCGCCTCGCCGCCAACGCCCTCACTCAATTCGGCATGAGCCATGACGCCGCTCAGACGCTACGAGAGCTTGCCGACGGACTTTTCCAGCAACTCCCAGGCCTGGTCGCCATATTTACCTTTCCATTCCGCGTAGAAGCCCGCGGAGCGCAGCTTGTCGCGGAATGGCGTGACGTTGGGCTGGTTGAAGGTAAGGCCTTTCTCGGCCAGTTCCTGCTGCAGCCCGGCATTCAGCTTGGCGACGTCCTCGCGCTCCTTGACGGCCGCCGCATTAATGTTCTTGGCCACGATGGTCCTGATATCCTCTGGCAGCTTTTCCCAGGCGCGACGGTTCGCCAGGAACCAGAAGCCGTCCCACATATGGTTCGTCAGCGAGCAGAACTTCTGCACTTCATACAGCTTTGCGGTCGAGATGATCGCCAGCGGGTTTTCCTGGCCCTCGACGATCTTGGTCTGCAATGCGGAGTAAACTTCGCTAAAATTGATCGAGGCGGGCGCCGCATCGAATGCCTTGAACATCGAAGTCCAGAGCGGCGAGACCGGTACCCGGATCTTGAAGCCCTTGAAGTCCTCCGGGCCGTTGATCGGCTTGGTGGACGACGTGGTCTGGCGGAAGCCGTTATCCCAGATCTTCTCCATCACCACGAGGTTTGCCTTGGCGATTTCACCTCGGATATGAGCGCCCAGGCCCCCGTCCATGGCCTTCCAAACCGTATCGTAGTCCGGAAACGCAAAGCCGATGCCGCTGATGGACGCCGCCGGCACCAGCGTCGCCAGAATCAGCCCCGACAGCGTGAAAAACTCGACGCCGCCCGAGCGGATCTGGCTCAGCATGTCAGTATCGGAACCGAGCTGGTTGTTCGGGAAAATCTGCAGGTCGAACCGGCCCTTGGTCTCAGCCTTGATCGCCGCGGCCATTTCCTTGGCCCGGACGTTCAGCGGATGTCCGTCAGGGAGGTTATTGGCGTATTTGTAGGTAAATTCGGCAGTCTGGGCCCGCGCCACCAACGGCGCGCCAATGCCGCCCAAAACCGCTGACGCAGCGGATGCCTTGAGAAGCGTGCGTCGTGAAAAACTCATCTGGATTTCTCCCTTGAGGATTGTTGTTCTTGAGGCCACTAGATTGCCCGAAGGTCATCAGCGATCTCGCGCTCGCGCGCTTATTGCAGCGTCCGCCAGCGACGGCAACACAGGCTTTGGCGGAGCAGGATTGCTTGCGTCAGACGAATGACCGTATGGCCGCCAGGCTGGCTTGGTTTGCTAGCATATCAAGCTAAATATCTGATCTAATTGTAGATATAAATATTCCATAATATACCTTATGCGAATTCCGGATATCGAGCGCTGGGTCCCGCCTTCCTGTTCTCCCGACTTCAGGTGCCATGCTGAGGCCTTGAGTGCACTTAGTGGCTCTCATATGGCTTCAGCTCCACTGCTGCTGCCGCCAGACGCCGGTAGAGATCGCGCCGGCGCGCAAGCGGCCACCAGTCATAGAGGAATATCTCCAGCGGCCGCCAATTGGCGACGGTGCCGAGAATCAGGAGGCTTTCTTCAACGAGTCCCTGAAGCGGATCTTCCGTCAGGTATCCGGCGGCAAATCGCGCAGCAAAGATGCATGCGACAAGGACCGGAATGCCGATGGCGAGCGAGCGCCGGCCGATCCGAAACAGCTCATTGAGGTCATGCTGGACGGCGCGCGCCCTGTCCTCGAAATAACGATGGAAGGCCAGGTTCAAGTCCCGCGAATTTCCGGTTTCAGCAGCATCGTGCGGGAGATGGACCGCAATCCTTATTGGACGCTTGTCTGGCAGTTCGCGCGCCCAACTGACGATGTAGTCTTCGGCTTCCTGATCGAGGTCCTTTTCGCGAAATGGAAACGGATCGAGCGTCTGGAAAAGCTGCGCCACCCGGTCAACGCGAATTTCAATCAAATGCTCCGCATTTTGCGAAGTCATGACCTACTTTCCCCTGAACCGCGGCTGGCGGCGGCCGAGAAACGCCTCGACGCCCTCTTTGTGGTCCTCCGACATGCTCGCCAACGCGAACTGGTCGAGATCCATGTGGCTCGCGAGATCGTCGAGCGCATGCGCGAGACGATTGACCGTCAACTTGGTCATGGCGACCGACAGCGGCGGCTGGGCGGCCACCTTGGTGGCGAGCGCCACCGCAGCGTCTAAGGCCTTGCCGGGATCAGCCACCTCCTCCACCAGCCGCCATTCGTAAGCCTCGGCCGCGGAGATACGCTGGTCGGCCAGGATCACGGCCTGTTTGGTGCGGGCCGGTCCCATCAGATGCAGCATGCGCGGCACACTTTGCCAGCTCATGTTCATGCCGAGCCCGATCTCGGGGACGCGCATATGAGCGTCGCGGGCCATCACCCGGAAATCCAGCGCGACCGCCAGCGCCACGCCGCCGCCGACGCAAAAGCCCTCGATGGCGCCGATGGTGATCTGCTCCATGTCCTGCCACGCTCGCGTCAGCCGCGGTCCGAGCTTCAGGTGCCGGCGCAGCGCGCCAAGGTCCATCGTCTGTCGTGAGCGTCCTTCCGGGTCCTTCAGATCGAAACCAGCGCTGAACGATTTGGCGCCGCCTGTGAGCACCACGACGGAGGTCGCGGCGTCATCCTCAAAGCTGCGCGCGGTGTCGGTGAGCTGGCGCATCGCTTCCGGCGACAGCGCATTGATGCCATCGCCGCGGTCGAAACGCACGACAGCAATGCGGCCATCAGGTCCGAGGCCTTTTTCAATCTTCACAAATTCGGTCACACATGGCCTCCCTGCCCTTGTTTTCCCGAAGCTTATCCCAGAACTGAATCCGCCGTGGCGAGAAAGGCTTGCGAGCAAGCTTGAAGGCGGATCACAAATGTCCGGTGCGACGGTGTTCCGGCTGGCCGCTCCTGCCGGAAGCCAGGCCAAAGTGCCTGCCGCAACGGCGGCTCCGATGTGCCCTGCCCTGATCCCATCGGCAAATGCTAGCAGAGTCCCTGCCTCGACATATCAGGGATTTTGCGCCTATCCTCACCCCATGAGCGACCATGACCACGACCACCACGGCCATCATCACGACCACGATCATTCCGAGTTGTCGGAGACCGAGCTGCGCGTGCGCGCGCTGGAATCGATCCTGACCGAGAAAGGCTATGTCGATCCGACGTCTCTCGACCTCCTGATCGATCTCTATGAAAAGAAGATCGGACCGCGCAACGGCATTCGCGTGGTCGCGAAGGCCTGGAGCGATCCCGCCTATCGCGAACGTCTGATGAAGAATGCGAGCGCTGCGATCGCCGAGCTGGATTATTCCGGCCGCCAGGGCGAACACATGGTCGTCGTGGAGAACACGCCGGAGCAGCACAATATGGTCGTGTGCACGCTGTGCTCCTGCTACCCGCATCCCGTGCTGGGATTGCCGCCGGTCTGGTACAAATCCGCGCCCTACCGCTCCCGCGCCGTCTCCGATCCGCGCGGCGTGCTCAGGGATTTCGGCGTGACGCTGCCGGACACCACGAAGATCCGCGTCTGGGATTCCACGGCCGAGATCCGCTACCTCGTGCTGCCGATGCGTCCCGAGGGCACCGAGGGCTGGAGCGCCGAACAGCTCGCCGAACTCGTCACCCGTGACAGCATGATCGGCACCGGCCTGCCGAAACAACCCGGCGAGATCGCCTGATGGACGGCGCGCATGACATGGGCGGCGCCAAGGGCTTTGGCCCCGTCGTACCCGAGCCGAACGAGCCGGTGTTTCATGGCGACTGGGAGCGCCGCGCCTTTGCGCTGACGGTCGCCATGGCGCGTCCCGGCGGCTGGAACATCGACATGTCGCGGTTCGCCCGCGAGAACCGCCCGCCCGAAGATTACCTCAGCAAGAGCTATTTCCAGATCTGGCTGGCCGGGTTGGAAACACTGATGGTCGAGCGCGGACTGGTGACGCGCGAGGAGATCGAGGCCGGCAAGGTGCTCTCGCCGCCCAAGCCCGGCGTCAAACCGGTTGCTCCCAATGAAGTCACGCCGGCGATCCGGCGCGGCGGCCCGACCGAGCGCGAAGCAAAGGCACCTGCGATGTTCGCGGTCGGCGACACCGTGCGGATGAAGGATATCCACCCGGTAACGCATACAAGGCTGCCGCAATATGTCCGCGGCCATCTCGGCACCATCGAGCTCAACCACGGCTGTCACGTCTTCCCCGACACCAACTCGCTCGGCCAGGGCGAAGACCCGCAATGGCTTTACACCGTGCGGTTCGACGGGCCGGAATTGTGGGGCAATGGTACGGACCCGACGCTCAGCGTTTCCGTCGACGCCTGGGAATCCTATCTGGAGCGTGTGTGATGAATTTGACTCCGCAGCAAGCGATGCGGGCGGCTGTTGCCGTGCCCGGCGTCCCCCGCGACGAGGACGGCCCGGTGTTTCGCGAGCCGTGGGAAGCGCGCGCGTTTGCCATGGCGCTGGCGCTGCATGAGGCCGGCCTCTTCACCTGGAAGGAATGGGCGGAGACGCTGGGCGCGCAAATCAAGCGCGCGCAGGCCGCCGGCGATCCTGATACGGGCGACACCTATTACTGGCACTGGCTTGCCACGCTGGAAACACTCGTCGCCGCCAAGGGCGTCGCGACGTCGGATGTCCTGCATCGCTATCGCGACGCCTGGGACCACGCCGCCGATCGCACGCCGCATGGTGTGCCGATCGAGCTGACGCCTGGAGATTTTGGCAAGTAGCTCGGCGCCACAATCGTCATACCCGCGAAGGCGGGTATCCAGTACGCCGCGGCTTCTCGGCTCAAACGCCGGTCTCTGGAATACTGGATCGCCCGATTTTCGCGGGCGACGACATGCAAATGGACGACGGATGTCGCGCGAGCTACGCCAGCGCATATTCCCGCCAGCCCTTGGCCCGCAACGCGCAGGCTGGGCACTCCCCGCAGCCATAGCCCCAATCGTGCTGCGCACCGCGCTCGCCGAGGTAACAGGTGTGGGAGTGCTCGCGGATCAGGTCGACCAGCCCTGCCCCGCCGAGCTCATGCGCGAGCTTCCAGGTCGATGCCTTGTCGAGCCACATCAGCGGCGTGTGCAATTCAAAATTCTTCGCCATGCCGAGATTGAGCGCGGACTGCAGCGCCTTGATGGTCTCGTCGCGGCAATCCGGGTAGCCGGAGTAGTCGGTCTCGCACATGCCGCCGACGATGTGGCGGATGCCGCGCCGGCACGCCAGCGCCGCCGCGAAGGTTAGAAACACCAGGTTACGGCCGGGTACAAATGTGTTCGGCAGGCCGTCAGCCCCCATGGCAATGGCTACGTCGCGCGTGAGCGCGGTGTCGGAAATTTCCGCCAATGTCGGGATTTCCAGCGTGTGGCTATCGCCGAGCTTTGCCACCCACTCCGGCCGCAGCGATTTCATCCCGGACAGCAACCGGTCCCGGCACGCAAGCTCGATCGCATGGCGCTGGCCGTAGCTGAAGCCGAGCATTTCGACGCGCGCAAAGCGGCGCAAGGCCCAAGCCAGGCAGGTGGTGGAATCCTGCCCGCCGGAAAACAGAACCAGCGCGGTTTCGGAGGATGATTGGTCGCTCATGATGCGCAATTAGCACTCCCGCGGCTTGAGGCCAACCGGTGGAAATTGCCCCGATTTCCGGCTCGTTCCACTGGGATCGGCAAGCCGCTTGCGGCATAAAGCTGCTGTCTTTCCCTGGCTTTCGGAAACCCCATGACCCCTTCCCGCGATATTTCCCGCCTCATCGAAATCATGGCGGCGCTGCGCACGCCGGTCACGGGCTGCCCGTGGGACCTCGAACAGGATTTTGCGACGATCGCGCCCTACACGATCGAGGAGGCCTATGAGGTGGCCGATGCGATCACGCGCGGTGATCTCGACGACCTGCGCGAGGAACTTGGCGATCTCCTGCTGCAGGTCGTCTATCACGCCCGAATGGCGGAAGAGCAAAACGCCTTTGCCTTCGGCGACGTGGTCGAGGCGATCGCACGGAAGTTGATCCGCCGCCACCCGCATGTGTTCGCCGACAAGGACGGCAACATTGCCCCCGCCGGCGTCAAGAGCGCCTGGGAGCGCATCAAGGCCGAGGAAAAGGCCGAGCGCGCGGCGCGTCGGCCGCCGGAAGAGACGACGCACAAATCGCTGCTATCGAGCGTCAAGGCCGGCCAGCCGGCGCTGACGCGGGCGATGGAATTGCAGCGCAAGGCGTCCACCGTCGGCTTCGACTGGAACGACCCGCGCGCGGTGCTGGCAAAAATCCGCGAAGAAGCCGATGAGATCGAGGCGGCGCTCGACCGCAAGGACGTGGAAGAGCTTGCGGAAGAAACCGGCGATCTCCTGTTTGCGCTGGTCAACCTGGCGCGGCATGTGGGCGCCGATCCCGAAACCGCGCTACGGGGCACCAACGCCAAGTTCGAGCGCCGCTTCGCCTATATCGAGCGCGCGCTGGCGGCCAAGGGACGCTCACTGGAGGATGCAACGCTGGAAGAGATGGACGCGCTCTGGAACGAAGCCAAGGGAGAGCAGTCAGGGGCGGCCGCACCGGTTCGCGTGCAAAACACTCGCTGAATTGGGCTCACGCCACGCGCGGCACGGCGTCGAACCTGGACACCACGATGTCGCGCTTGGTCTCGTCGACGCGCACCGTCATGTCGAAGCGCCCGTCGTGAAGCTCCTTGGTGAGCACTTCAGCGTTGCGATGCAGCCAGCTGATGCCGGCGCCGTCGGAGGCGTCGATGGACAAATCCAGCGTCGTGCGCGTCGCCGCCAGCCGTTCCTCGATCGCGCTCAACAGTTCGTCGATTCCCTCACCCGACACGGCTGAGACCAGAAAGCACGGCCGTTCCGGCGGCCGGCGGGCGGCGATGTTGCGCAGGTTCTCGCGCGCTTCGGGATCGAAGCGATCGATCTTGTTCCAGACTTCAAGGATGCGCCCGCCGGAGCCGGGATCGATGCCGAGCTGACGCAGCACCGCGTCGACGTCACGCTCCTGCGCCTCCGCATCCTCATGCGAGATGTCGCGAACGTGGAGAATGATGTCGGCCTCCAGCACCTCTTCCAGCGTGGCGCGAAACGCAGCAACGAGTTGCGTCGGCAGGTTGGAGATGAATCCGACGGTGTCCGAGAGCATCGCCTTGCCGCCATGCGGCAGGCTCAGCGCGCGCAAGGTCGGGTCCAGCGTCGCAAACAACATGTCGGCTGCCTGCACGTCGGCGCGCGTCAGGCGGTTGAACAGCGTCGACTTGCCGGCGTTGGTATAGCCGACCAGCGCGACCACGCGATAAGGCACCCGCTGCCGCCCGGCGCGATGTAGCCGCCGCGTCGCCTGCACCTTCTTCAGCTCGTTCTCCAGCCGCGTGATGCGGTCGCCAATCAGCCGGCGGTCCGCTTCGATCTGGGTCTCGCCGGGGCCGCCCATGAATCCAAAACCGCCGCGCTGGCGCTCCAGATGGGTCCATGAGCGCACCAGCCGACTGCGCTGGTAATTCAGATGCGCCAGCTCGACCTGCAGCGCACCCTCTTTGGTTTTGGCGCGGCGGCCGAAGATTTCCAGGATCAATCCGGTGCGGTCGAGCACCTTGGCGTTCCAGGCCTTCTCGAGGTTGCGCTGCTGGATCGGCGACAGCGCGCAATCCATCACCACGAGCTCGATGTCGTGGCCCGCGATCAGGCCGGTGATCTCCTCGACCTTTCCCTTGCCGAGATAGGTCGCCGGCCGGATCTGGCTGATCGGTGCGATCAATGCATCGGCAATCGTGAGGTCGATGGCGCGCGCCAAGCCGGCGGCTTCCTCAAGCCGCGCTTCCGAATCGCGCATGGCCTCATTCGCCTGCGCATCGGTATCGCCGCGGCGCATACGCAAATAAGGGCCGATGACGATCACCCGCCCGCTTTGTTTGGCCGCCGACCGCGGACGGTCGGCGCTCCCTTCACGGTCGAAGGGTTCCAATCAGTTCACTCTCAAGCCGGAGCATCCTCGCCGCCCTCGAACAACTGGATCGGAGCGCCCGGCATGATGGTCGAAATCGCATGCTTGTAGACAAGCTGAGAATGACCGTCGCGCCGCAGCAGCAAGCAGAAATTGTCGAACCAGGTGACTATCCCCTGCAGCTTTACTCCGTTGACCAGAAAGATCGTCAGTGGCGTTTTTGTTTTGCGAACGTGATTTAGGAAGGTGTCTTGTAGATTTTGTGCGCGGTCTGCCGCCATTGTTTTTGTCCCGCCGTCTCGGTGCTTCTTTTTATTAAGCCGGTTGTTGCTCTCTCACGGAGCCTGCCCCCGACTCGCCGGCTTCCCCTGAGATCCCCCTCCGGTCGGCTCGGCAATCCGATTAGAGGCTACGCGCGCTTTTTAGGCAAGCCGGTTCACGCGTCAGCCCCTCGGAACCCAGTGGCCATTCTCTTCAAATGACCTGAAAGAGATAAATATTCCCAAGCAGATGCATGGACCTGTGCCGGCCCACGAACTATCGAACAAACGATTCATTCAAACTTCAGCCGACCCCAAGCGCCTTGAGCTTGCGATGTAGCGCCGAGCGCTCCATGCCGACAAATTCGGCCGTCCGCGAGATGTTGCCCGAGAATCGGCTGATCTGCGCGATCAGGTAGTCACGCTCGAACACTTCCCGCGCTTCCCGCAGCGGCAGCCCCATGATGTGCTCGCCATTATTGCTGGTCGGCATTGCCGGCACCATCGAGCCCACATCCTGCGGCAGCATATCGGCGGTGATGATCGCTTCCGGGCCGCCGCCGGCCAGAATCATCACGCGTTCGACATTGTTGCGGAGCTGGCGGACGTTGCCGGGCCAGACATGGGACTGCAATACCGCCATCGCGTCCTGGCCGATCTGCCGCTTCGGCAAGCCCGTCGCCACAGATATCTGATCCATGAAATAGTCGATCAGTTCGGGGATGTCCTCGCGGCGCTCCGAGAGCGGCGGAACGCGGATCGGCACCACCGACAGCCGGTGATAGAGATCTTCGCGGAAACGCCCTTCCGCAATCTCCTCCTCCAGGTTGCGTGCCGTCGAGGAAATAATGCGGACGTCGACGTGGATCTTGGCGGTGCCGCCCGAGCGCTGGAAGGTCTGATCGACCAGCACGCGCAGGATCTTGTTCTGGGTCTCGCGCGGCATGTCGGCGATTTCGTCGATGAACAGCGTGCCGCCATGCGCCTCTTCCAGCGCGCCGGGCTTGCGTGCCTGCTCGCCGTTCGACTGTTCGATACCGAAGAGTTCGACTTCCATGCGTTCCGGGGTGATCGCCGCGGCGTTGATGACGACGAACGGGCCTTCTGCACGGCTCGATGCATTGTGCAGCGTCCGCGCCGCCAGTTCCTTGCCGGAGCCGGACGGGCCGACGATCAGGATGCGACTGTTGGCCTTGGCCGCCCGGTCGATGGTCTGGCGTAACTGGTTCATGCAGGCGGAGCGTCCGGTGAGCACGCTGGCGGTCGGAGCCAGTTGCTTCAATTCCTTCACTTCGCGCTTGAGACGCGAGGTCTCCAGCGCCCGCGTCGCGACCAGGATCAGCCGGTCGGACTTGAACGGCTTCTCGATGAAGTCATAGGCGCCGCGCTTGATCGCCGCCACCGCAGTCTCGATGTTGCCGTGGCCGGAGATCATCACCACGGGAACGTCGGCATGTTCCTTCTTGACCTGCTCGAGCAATTGCAAGCCGTCGAGCTTGGAGCCCTGCAGCCAGATGTCGAGAAACACCAGATGCGGGCGACGGTTGGAGATTTCAGCCAGCGCCGAATCGCTGTCGCGGGCGGTGCGGGTATTGAAGCCTTCGTCTTCCAGGATGCCTGCAACGAGGTCACGAATATCGGCTTCGTCGTCGACAATCAGAATGTCACTTGCCATGGGTTACACCTGTCTTGTCAGTTGCCTGTCGCGGCTTCGGATTTTGTTCGATCATTGGTCGCTGATGCCGCCTCATTGGTTTCGCTTGACGACCCTTTTGTTTCATTGCCCTGCTGATGTGTTTCCACCTTCGCAGCATGCCCGGAGACGGCGAATCGCAGCCGCATCCAGGCGCCGCGCTGCCCAGGCCGGAAATCGGAGGCATCCTTGAGTTCGATGCGGCCGCCATGGTCTTCCAGCACGCGGCCGACGATGGCGAGCCCGAGCCCGGTGCCTTTTTGCCGCGTCGTCACATAGGGCTCCAGCAGCCGCGCGCGGCTCACCTTCGGCAGGCCGATACCGTTGTCGATCACGTCGATCAAAATGTCGTCGTTTTCGCGCGCGGCGATCACGTCGATGCGTCCCTTGCCGAGCTCTTCCGGCGGCACCTGTTCGATCGCCTCAGTCGCGTTCTTGATGATGTTGGTCAGTGCCTGCGAAATCAGCCGGCGGTCGAACTGCGCGCGAATCGGGTCCTGCTTGATATCGGCCTCGATATCGAGATCGGGATGCCCGACCTTCATCAGGAATACCGCCTGCCGCACGGTATCGGCGACGTCCTCGCCTTCCATCACCGGCTTCGGCATCCGCGCAAAACGAGAGAATTCATCAACCATCCGCCTGATGTCGTCGACCTGTCGCACGATGGTGTCTGTACATTGTTCGAAGATGTTCTTGTCTTCGGTGATGACCTTGCCGAATTTGCGGCGAATCCGTTCCGCTGAAAGCTGGATCGGCGTCAGCGGATTCTTGATTTCATGGGCGATGCGGCGCGCCACGTCGCCCCAGGCCGAGGTGCGTTGCGCGGAGACCAGCTCCGTGATGTCGTCGAGCGTGATGATGTAGCTGTCGCGCGAATGGCTGGTCTGCTCTGCGCTGACGCGGACCGACAAATTGCGCTCGTGGCCGTCGCGCATGATCGTGATCTGGCCCTGCACCAGGCGCTGTGTGCCCTCACGCGCCGTCTTCATCATGTCGTCGAGCTCGGGCAGCACGTCCGACAGCGGATGGTCCAGCGTCTCGGATTCGGCATGACCGATCAGTTTCTCGGCCGAGCGGTTCAGAATACCGACGCTGCCGGAGGCATCGACGCCGATGATGCCGGCGCTGGCCGAGGACAACACCGCCTCGATGAAACGGCGACGGCTGTCGATCAGGTCCGAGGCGCTGACCAGTTCGTCACGCTGGGTGCGCAATTCGGCCGTCATCTTGTTGAAGGTCTCGCCGAGTTGCGCGAGATCGCCTTCGGATTTGTGAACCGGCACCTGAACGTGCAGATCGCCGGTCGAAACGATGTTGGCCGCGCTCATCAGATTGCGGATCGGCGCCACCAGCCAGTTGGCGAAGTTTAACCCGATCAGCACCGACGCCATCAGAATGGTCAGCGCAATCACCGCAAACATCAGCGCGAACGCGACCTGAATGCCGAGCCGGCGGGCTTCGATCTGGGCGTATTCGGCGACGCTGGCCTCGGTCTGCTTGAGCTGGCTGATCACGCGCGCATCGAGCACACGCGCGACGTAGAGGAAGGTATCGTCGAAGGCGCGCAACCGGATCACCGCGGCAACATAATTGGCCTCGGGGAAGACCGCGATCGCTGGCTCTTCTTCATTGACGTTGCCGAGAAAATCCTTCGGCGGCGTCGTGAATTCCTGTTGGATGCCGGTCTTTGCCGTCACCAGGATGTTGCCATCCTTGTTGACCAGCATTGCCGCTGGCAGGTTTCGCGCGGCCGCATTTGCGGTCAGCAATTGCAGGAATGACCTGCGGTCCTGGTCGAACAATGGCCGGGCAAGAGCAATATCGTTGGCCATGCCCAGGATGTCGCCGCGGATAAGTTTCGCGTGCTCTTCCATGTAAGCGCGCGCAACCGTCAGCGAGTTCCCTATGACCTCGCGCGTCGGGCCCGAGAACAGCCGGTCCAGGCCGCGATCGATGGTGACGTTGGCGACGATCGCAACCAGTACGGCCGGCAGCACGGCAATGATGGAGAACAGGCTGACGATCTGGACGTGCAGCCGCGCCGCAGCCCGGCCACGGCGCCGCGCCTGAATGACCAGCCAGACCTCGCGGACGATGATGCCGACCAGGAGCAGGATGGAGGCCGCATTGATCAGCAGGAACGAGTAGACGACTTGGCGGGTCGGCTCGATCGGCGTCAGGCCGCTCAGGACCACGAAGGTCAGGAACGCCGACAGCAGCGCGATCCCGACCGCAAACGGCGCCACCCACTTCCGCAGGAATCCCCCTGTGGAGTGGGCAAGCGATGGGTCGAACGGTGGCGCCGAGGTCTCTGTGGTGGTCATCCAGCAATTCGGTGAGATGAAAGACTTTAAGCCCGCCGGTCGCGAACTGATGCATTCATATCACAATGTTGCCGAATTGCGACAATTCCGCGACCATCCAACCGCTTAAAGCGATCAATCCTCAGCCGAATCACCCCGTTTCATTGCAAACGCGGGCTGATTCAATCGCTAGCCGCCGCTCCGATAAACTTGGATATCGAGATCCCTGATCTTCTTGCGCAGCGTATTGCGATTGAGGCCGAGCAGGTCTGCCGCGCGGATCTGGTTGCCGCGCGTGGCCGCCAGCGCTGCGGTGAGCAGCGGCACCTCGATTTCCTTGAGGATGCGGTGATAGAGGCCGGGCGGCGGGACGCCGTTCGGGAAGCCGGAGAAGTGCGAGGACAGGTAGGCTTCGACCGCGCCGCCGAGGTTCTCCACACCCATCGGGGCATTGCCGCCCGAAGTGACCGCTGGCGGCGCCAGCTCGCCATCGATGACCGAGGCCGTAATCACGTCCTGCGGGTAGAGCGCGGCCAGCCGGCGTGCGAGGTTTTCGAGCTCGCGCACGTTGCCGGGCCAGCGGTGCTGCTTGAGTCGTTCCAAGGCCAGCGTATCGAGCTTCTTCGGCGGCAGCCCGTCCTTTTCGGCGAGCGAGAAGAAATGGCGGATCAAATCCGGCAGGTCCTCGATCCGCTCCCGCAACGGCGGCAGGCGCAGCGGCACCACGTTCAGGCGGAAGAACAAATCCTCCCGGAACAGGCCCTGCTGGATCAGGATGCGCAAATCCTTGTTGCTCGCCGCCACGATCCGCACGTCGGTCTTGATCGGGGTGCGCCCGCCGACGGTCGTGTATTCACCCTGCTGCAGCACCCGCAGCAATCGCGTCTGCGCTTCCATCGGCATGTCGCCGATTTCATCGAGGAACAGCGTGCCGCCCTCGGCCTGTTCGAACCGGCCCGAGGCACGGGTATTGGCGCCGGTGAACGCGCCGCGCTCATGGCCGAACAACTCGGATTCGATCAGGTCGCGCGGGATCGCCGCCATGTTGACGGCGACGAACGGGCCGTTGCGGCGCTTGCCGTAGTCGTGCAGCGCGCGGGCAACCAGTTCCTTGCCGGTGCCGGACTCGCCGGAGATCATCACCGTGAGGTCGGTCTGCATCAGCCGCGCCAGCACCCGGTAGATTTCCTGCATCGCCGGCGAGCGGCCGACCAGGGGAATCGAATCGAATTCACCCTCGTCCGCTGCGCTCGCCACTCGCTCCTTCGGCTCGGCCAATGCGCGGCCGACGATGGTGATGAGCTCCTTCAGGTCGAACGGTTTCGGTAGATATTCGTAGGCGCCGCGCTCGGAGGCCCGGATGGCCGTCATGAAGGTGTTTTGGGCGCTCATGACGATGACGGGAAGGTTCGGCCGCATCTTCTTGATACGCGGCAAGAGGTCGAACGCGTTCTCGTCCGGCATCACGACGTCGGTGATGACGAGGTCGCCCTCGCCCTGGCTGACCCAGCGCCACAGCGTCGCAGCGTTCCCGGTCAGGCGAACTTCATATCCGGCGCGCGAAAGCGCCTGGTTCAGAACCGTGCGGATGGCGGTGTCGTCATCGGCAACGAGTATGCTACCTGCGGGCATAATTATTCCTCATCTTGCGTCCTGTGAGGCAGGCGAAGGCGTACCCGGAACGCCGTCGCGATTGCTTTGGTCGAACTGTTTGGTGGGACTGAACACCGGCATCAGCACGCGGAAGGTCGTTTTCCGAGGCTGCGATTCACATTCGATGATGCCGCCGTGATCGCCGACGATCTTGGCAACCAGCGCCAGCCCGAGGCCGCTGCCGGTTTGTTTGGTCGTCACGAAGGGATCGAACAGATTTGGCAGCAGGTCTTCCGGCACGCCGGAGCCGTTGTCCTTGACGCAAAACTCCAGCGGCAGCGACACGCGCGATTTCTTGCCCGGCACCGACAGGCGCACGCCGGGACGGAAGGCGGTGGTGAGCTGGATTTCCGCGTCGTTGCCGAGATCGGCGACGGCTTCGGCGGCGTTCTTCACCAGATTGAGGAACACCTGGATGAGCTGGTCCTGATTGGCCAGCACCGGCGGCAACGACGGATCGTATTCTTCAATGAAGCGGATGTTGCGGGCAAAGCCGGACTGCGCCAGCCGTTTGACGTGGTCGAGCACGGAATGAATGTTGACCGGCCCGCGCGCCACCGGGCGGTCGTCGCCGAACACTTCCATGCGGTCGACCAGGGTGACGATGCGGTCGGCTTCGTCGCAGATCAGCCGCGTCAGCATGCGATCTTCGGACGAGGCCGCCTGCTCCAGCAATTGCGCCGCGCCGCGGATGCCGGACAGCGGGTTCTTGATTTCATGCGCCAGCATCGCCGCCAGCGCGATCACCGAGCGCGCCGCGCTCCGATGTGTCAACTGCCGGTCCATCTTGTCGGCGATGGTGCGCTCCTGCAGCATCACGACGATATGGCCGGGCCGTTCGGTGAGCGGAGCGACATGGAGATCGACCTGGCGATCGCCGCCGATCCTGGGCGTGCCGAGATCAACCTTGTATTCGTTGACCGGCGAGGCGCTCGCGCGCACCTGGTCGATCAGCGCCAGCAACGGACTGCCGAACGGCACGAGCTCTTTCAGGGATTGTCGGCGCAGGAATTGCGTCGATATCTCGAAGAAGGATTCGGCGGCGATGTTGGCGTCGACAATGCGGCCGTCGGGCGCCACCAGCAGCACCGGGTTCGGCAGCGCGTTGAGGATGGCCTCGCTGTCTGCAGGCACTGGCCGGCGATTTTCTGCGGCTGACGTCATGCAGCAGCACTCCATGCAAAGTCGTCGAACGCGTCCTGCAGCGATCGGTGCACGCGGTGCGGATCTTCCGACGTCAGAATCTTTTGCCGCCAGCCTTTCAGCGTCTCCGCCGGCGCGCGGCTGCACTGGGCTGCAATCTCCAGGGCCCAGCCGAGATGCTTGCGCGCATGCTTGAGCCCGATGCGCAGCCCGTAATGGCTGCAAACCTCGTCGTAGAGTGCGCGCACATGGGCGAGTTGTTCCGCGAGCGACGGTGCGGTCTCCACCGTCCCGGTTTCAAGCCGACGGCCTATTTGTCCCGGCAGCCAGGGCTGCCCCTGCGCGCCGCGCCCGATCATCACGGCGTCCGCGCCCGACGCTTCCAGCGCCTGGACCGCCTTCTCGAATGAAGTGATGTCGCCGTTGACGACGAGCGGCACAGAGATCGCGTCCCTGACCGCGCGCACGGCGGCCCAATCGGCCGCACCCTTGTAGAACTGGCAGCGCGTGCGGCCGTGCACCGTGATCATCTGCACGCCGGCGGCTTCCGCGCGACGCGCGAGTTCCGGGGCGTTGAGCGAGCGATCGTCCCAGCCGAGCCGCATCTTCAACGTCACCGGCACCCTCACCGCCGCGATGGTGGCGTCGATCAGCTTGAGCGCATGATCGAGATCGCGCATTAGCGCCGAGCCGGACTGACCGCCAGTGACATGACGCGCGGGGCAGCCCATATTGATGTCGATGACGTCGGCGCCGCCCGCTTCTGCAACCCTTGCACCCTCCGCCATCCAGCGCGCTTCGCAGCCCGCGAGCTGAACGACGTGTGGTCCGACACCGGCTTTCTCGCAGCGCAGAACCGACATCGGCCTGCCGTGCACGAGTTCATCGCTGGCGGTCATCTCGGAGACGACCAGGCCGACGCCAAGCGTGGCGGCTAGGCGTCGAAAGGGGGCATCGGTGACGCCGGACATGGGCGCCAGAAGAACCCGGTTGGCGACAGCAATCTCGCCTATTTTCAACGACTTAGGACGTGAACTTTCCGGGCCGGTCACGGCGTTCTCATGGTTGGGGCGGCGGCGTCATTGCAACCGTCAGCGCATATTGTGAGCACAAATCTTGGGCAGTCAAGCTTCTTGCCTACACTTTAGACAGATCTATCATTTGTGCAAGTGCACTGCAACAAAAACCGCTTTTCCCACAGGTGATGGGAATCACTCTGTTTTCCGTATTCGGCGTGGTAAGGCCTGTGCGCCAGCGCCGACCCCCTCCTCAACCCCGATTCGTTCGTATTTTGAGTCCAGATGCCCAGACCTGAGCGTACCGCAGCCATTCTCGTCGCAGCCGGGCGCGGGCTTCGCGCCGGTGCCGGGGGACCGAAGCAATATCGCGAGATAGGCGGGCAGACGGTCATCTATCGTGCCATGGCTGCATTTAGCCAGCACCCCGATGTCTTTGCCATCCAGCCGGTCGTAAATCCTGATGACGCCGCCATATTCAACGCGGCCGTCGCGGGACTGCGTCACCAGCCTCCGGCCAATGGCGGCGCAACCCGTCAGGCTTCGGTGCATGCGGGGCTCGAGGCGCTGGCGGCGGAAAAGCCCGACATCGTCCTGATCCATGACGCCGCGCGGCCCTTCGTGTCGCCTGCGGTGATTTCGCGGGCGATCGATGCCGCCGGCCGCACCGGTGCGGCGGTGCCTGCGATATCAGTCACAGACACGATCAAACAGGTGAGCGATACCGGCGACGTCGAGGCAACGCCCGACCGCGCCCGCTTGCGAATCGCGCAAACGCCGCAGGCGTTTCGCTTCGATGTGATTCTCGATGCCCATCGCCGCGCCGCGCGCGACGGCCGCGGCGATTTCACCGACGACGCGGCGCTCGCGGAGTGGGTGGGATTGACGGTAGCGACATTTGAAGGCGATCCTGCAAACATGAAACTGACAACGCCAGAAGATTTCGTCCGCGAGGAAGCCCGCCTCGCCGCCCAGCTCGGCGACATCAGGACCGGCACCGGCTATGACGTGCACGCCTTCGGCGACGGCGATCACCTGATGCTGTGCGGCGTACGGGTGCCGCACACCCGCGGCTTCCTTGCCCATTCCGACGGCGATGTCGGCCTGCACGCGCTGGTCGACGCCATCCTCGGCGCGCTGGCGGACGGCGATATCGGCTCGCACTTTCCGCCGAGCGATCCGCAGTGGAAGGGCGCCGCGTCCGACAAGTTCCTGAAGTACGCCGTCGACCGCGTCACCGCGCGCGGCGGCCGCATCGCCAATCTCGAGGTCACCATGATCTGCGAGCGCCCGAAGATCGGGCCGCTGCGCGACGTCATGCGCGCCCGCATCGCCGAGATCACCGGGCTCAATATTTCCCGTGTTGCGGTGAAGGCAACGACCAGCGAACGGCTTGGCTTTACCGGCCGCGAGGAAGGCATCGCCGCTACCGCATGCGCCACCATCCGCTTGCCCTGGAGCGAATAGCATGAGCGGCAGCGACGCCCGCGCCCTCGCCCGCTCGCTGCTCGATTTGTGCCGGATGCGAAAGCTGATGATCGCCACGGCGGAATCCTGCACGGGCGGCCTGGTCGCCGGCGCGCTTACCGATATTCCCGGCTCTTCGGATGTGATCGACCGCGCTTTCGTCACCTATTCCAACGACGCCAAGCGCGCGATGCTCGGCGTCAAGGCCTCGACGCTGACGACCTTTGGCGCGGTCAGCAAGGAGACCGCAACCGCCATGGCGGTCGGCGCGCTGGAAAAGGCCGGCGTCGATCTCGCGGTATCCATCACCGGCATTGCGGGTCCGGGCGGTGCCACGCCGGGCAAGCCGGTCGGCCTCGTGCATTTCGCCGTGGCCTCGCGCGACGGCAAGATTCTGCACCGCGAATTCCGTTTTGGAGCCATCGGCCGCACCACCGTGCGCCAGCGCTCCGTGGTGGAGGCGTTGCGGATGCTGATGGAACTGGCGCGCGGACCACAGCCGCCGGTCAAGCCGCGACGCCAGACGATGAGCCGGTTGCGTCCGCGGATCGCGCGAACGCCGCGGCGCAGCGCCGTCAAGCGACGCCGGCCGACGCGGACCTGACCGATCAGGCCTGCGCAGCCAAAGCCTTGGCGCGCGTCTCGCTCAGCGAAGCTACCGGTGTCAACGCCTCCGGGCTGATCGAAAGTTCGATGATGGCCGGAAGCCCGCTTGCCACGGCTTCGTCGAACGCACGCGCGAAGTCCTCGGTCCGCTCGACATGCGCGCCAAAGCCGCCGCAGGCGCGCGCCAGCGCCGCGAAGTCAGGGTTGGCGAGATCGGTGCCGGAGACGCGGCCGGGATAGGTCCGCTCCTGGTGCATGCGGATGGTGCCGTACATGCCGTTGTTGCAGACGATCACGATCAGCGACAGCCGGTTTTCGACCGCTGTCATGAACTCCAGCCCGGTCATCTGGAAGCAGCCGTCGCCGGCGAAGGCGATCACGGTGCGCTCGGGATGCTGCAGCTTGGCGGCAACGGCTGCGGGCAGACCGTAGCCCATCGAGCCCGAGGTCGGCGCCAGCTCGGTGCGAAATTGCCGATAGCGCCAGAACCGATGCACCCAGACGGCATAATTGCCGGCGCCATTGCAGATGATGGTGTCATGGGGCAAGCGATCGCTTAAGCCCCGCACCACCTGCGAAAGCTGCACCTCGCCCGGCGAGCGCGTCGGCTCGGCGAAACCGAGATAGTCGGCATGCGCCGCCTTGACGTAGTCGGCGCGCGAGCGATGTTTCGGCTCCAACCGCTTGATCGCGGCGGCAAAAGCCGCGCTACTCGCGACCACGCCGAGCGTCGGCGAATAGACGCGGCCGATCTCTTCCGGGTCGGGATAGACGTGAACCAGCGGCTGCCTTGGCTTCGGAATATCGAATAGCGTGTAGCCGCCTGTTGTGGCCTCCCCTAGCCTTGCGCCAAGCGCGATCACGAGATCGCTGGTGCGGACCCGCTCGGCAATCTTTGCGTCGAGACCGATGCCGATATGACCGCCATAGCAGGGGTGCAGATTGTCGAAATAGTCCTGGCACCTGAACGAGACCCCGACCGGGACCTCGTGCGCAGCAGCAAACGCCTCGAGGTCGCGGCGGGCCTGATCGCTCCATCCGCCGCCGCCGACGATCAGGAACGGCTTCTTCGCCTCCGACAGCAGCGCTTGGAACTGCCGCAAGGCGCCGTCATCGGGCGCGACCGGAATCGGATTGTAGGGCGGCGCATCCGGCACCTCGGCGGTGTCGGTGAGCATGTCCTCGGGCAGCGCCAGCACGACCGGACCGGGACGGCCCGAGGTCGCGGTGAAGAAAGCGCGCGAGATAAATTCGGGTATCCGCCGCGCATCGTCAATCTGCGCGACCCACTTCGCCATCGGCCCGAACATCAGGCGGTAGTCGATTTCCTGAAACGCTTCGCGCTCCATCATGTCGCGCCCGACCTGGCCAAGGAGCAGGATCAGCGGGGTCGAGTCCTGGAACGCGACATGGACGCCGGCGGACGCATTGGTGGCGCCGGGGCCGCGGGTGGCGAACACGATGCCGGGCTTTCCCGTCAACTTGCCATAGGCGTCCGCCATCATGGCAGCGCCGCCCTCCTGGCGCGCGTTGATGAACCGCACCCGCTGGCTCTGGTACATGCCGTCGAGGGCGGCCAGGAAGCTTTCGCCGGGCACGCCGAACACGGTATCGGCGCCGTGCAAGGCCAATTGCTCGATCAGAATATGGCCACCGGTTCGAAGATTTGCGTCCATCAGTTCGCCCTTCCGTTGCGGGATTTACGGATTTGGACCCGGCTTAAAGAATGGCGTCGGCACCAGCAACCGGTTTCCTGCAAGATCTGATATGCCGCGGGTCATGTTCCTTGCTGGTCTTTCGGCCCTACCCGCGCCTCAACGCCGGTCACGGCTTCATACGCCTTGATGACGGCAGTGCAGGACTCGCCGTCGTGCCCCAACAGCGCCGCCTGCCGGTAGGTCTGATGCACGGCCTCAGCCATGAACCCGGGCAGGCCCGCCTCCTCCAGCCAGCGCGCGTAGTAGCGGACATCCTTGCGCGCGTTCGCCAGCGACATCAGCGGGGTGAAGTCGCCTTCGAGCGTTGCCTGGCCATAAAGATCGAGCATGCCGCTCTTGCCGCCGGCGGCCGAGATAATGCCGATCACTTGCGACAGATCGAGCCCCTCCTTTGCGGCAAGAGCAAAGCCCTCGCACCACGTCGCCACGTTCGCGAAAGCGATATAGTTGTGAATGAGTTTGAGGCGGATGGCGTGCCCCAAGGGGCCGATGTGGAAGACGTTTTCGGCATAGAGCTCGAAATAGGGCCTGAGGTCGTCGAGCAGGTCGCGCTCGCCGCCGAACAGCACGTTGACCTTGCCGGCGTCAGCATGTTTCGGCGTCCGCGTCATCGGCGCTTCGGCGTAACGCCCGCCGGCCGCACGCACCATCCGATCGAGCTTCGCAACCATCTGCGGGCTGCCGGTGGTGTGATCGACGATGATGAAGCCGGGCGTGGAACCGGCGAGCAGCCCGTCGCGACACATCATCAGCGCCTCGACGTCCTCAGCTTCATTGACGCAAATCATGACGATGCGGCAATTGTCGCGGATTTGCTGAACACCGCTGGCGGCGGTCGCGCCGAACGATTGGGCAACGGCAACAGCAGCCGGGTTGAGATCGTAGGCGGTCACGGCCACGCCCTTGGCGACGAGGTTCTTCACCAAACCTCGTCCCATTCCACCGAGGCCGATAAAGCCAACGCGTTCGAATGTCATCTCCGGCCTTCCCTGTAATTTTGGCGCTCTTTTGAAATTTTTTTTGCATTGGCGTGTGGGCGCATCACCGCGCACCGCTAGCTTTTTTCATCGGGCTACCATGTCGGCGAGCTGTCTGACAACCTGATAGTTCTTTGCCCCGATTGTTCGATTTCGATATCCCTTCGGGCTGGCGTGTCCCATACTGTTCGGATCAACGTCATCAGGGCAGGATGATCAATTTGAAAGTAAAATCGCTTGAACGGAGTCCTTCATTACCGGAGGAGATCGTCGCCAGCCTGACCGGCGCCCTGCACGCGGGCGAGCTTCGGCCAGGCGACCGCTTGCCGTCCGAACAGGCGCTGGCGAACGAGTTCGGGGTTGCGCGCACCGTGGTCCGCGAAGCGATCTCGCAGCTCAAGTATGACGGCGTCGTCCAGAGCCGCGTCGGCGTCGGGGCCTTCATCGCCCAGCCGCAGGAGCGGACGGCGTTTCGGATCAGCCCTGAGTGTTTCCAGAAGCGCAAGGAGCTGTTGAAGCTGCTGCGCCTGCGCAACGGCGTCGTCATCGAGGTCGCGGCGGACGCGGCGGTCGCGCGCTCCAACCGGGACGTTGTCCGCATGGAGGCCATCCTCAAGCAGATGCGCGAGGCGATCAGCGACCGCGAGCGCGGCGCCGAGCGCCATTTCGAGGCCGAGCGCCAGCTGATCCACACCATCGCCAAGGTGGCGGACAATGAGCACGCCCTCAACTTCATCATGATGATCGACGGCCAGATCGCCGAGAAGCTGCGATCGGTCGCGGTCAAAAACACCAAGGCCACCGAGCTCGCTACCGTTGCGATCGAGGAGCAGGCCCGCCTGGTCGAGGCGATCAAGCGCGGCGATCCCACCGCGGCGCGGGACAAGGCTCGCAAGCATTACGATAACGCCGCGCGCCGCCTGGCCGATCGCGCCGACCTTGCGGATGTTTAGCCGGTAGCAGGCCCCGCCCCCGCCTTGCCGTAAACCGCATCCGCGCGCTTCTCGAACGCGGCGGCAAAGCGCTGGAACGCGGCGTCGAACATCGTTCCCATCAGCATCGCCAGCATCCGGCTTTTGAATTCGTAGGACAGGAAGAATCCGACATCGCAGTCGGTTTCCGATCTCGGCTCGAACGTCCAGCGGTTTTCCAGATTGCTGAACGGGCCCTTCAGGTATTCGACCATGATCTTCAGGTTCGCCCGGTCCAGCGTCACCCGGCTGGTGAAGGATTCCCGCACCAGCTTGAACGACACGGTCATGTCGGCCACCACGATTTCAGTGCCGTCCGGCCTCGCCGTGCGCTGACGGATCCGCAGCGACTGGCACAGCGGCACGAATTCCGGATAGCGCTCGACATCGGCGACCAGGTCGAACATCTGCGTCGCGGTGTGATGAACCCGGCGCTTGCTGGAGAAGCGCGGCATCAGTGAATACTCGTTTGACTGCGCTTGAGCGCAATCTGGTTCAGATAGTCGTCCGCCTGCATCCGGTCGGTGAAGCAGACGAGCGATTGATCGGCGCGCAAACCTTGAAAATAGTCGAGAAGCTTCGGCCGCTGTTGCCGGCGATAGGTCCAGACGTAACGGAAGAACTCGAAGTCGATCCTCTCGGGGCAGCCTTCAGCCATCTCCGGGCGGACTTGGCCATAACTGCCGGCGATCCGCCGCATGATGCCGAGCATGCAGCTCCGGCGCGGCAGGTCGAACCAGATCACGGTGTCGCTGATCTCGCGGCGCAGTTCGCCCGCGCCGCTGCTGGTGTAATTGTCGTCGATGACCCATTGCGGCTTACGCATGACCTCTACCACGCGCTGCCCGAACTCCGCATTATCTGAGGCGACCCAGCCGGGTTTCCAGTACAGCGCGTCCAGCGAGACGAAGGGAATGCCGGTCATATCCGACAGCCGCCGCGCAAATGTCGATTTGCCGGACCCCGACGATCCCATCACGAGAACACGTTGCATTGGTTCAATCCGAGGCTAGCGGCCCCGCGCGATGCGCGCCGCCTGCAACTTGGCAAAATCCTCGCCGGCATGGTGCGACGAACGGGTCAGCGGGCTCGCCGACACCATCAGAAACCCCTTGGTGTAGGCGACCTTCTCGTAGCCCGCGAATTCATCCGGCGTGACGTAGCGCATGACAGCGTGATGCTTGCGCGTCGGCTGCAGATACTGCCCGATGGTGAGAAAATCGACATCCGCCGAGCGCAGATCGTCCATCACCTGCAGCACCTCGTGGCGCTCCTCGCCAAGGCCGACCATGATGCCTGACTTGGTGAAGATGGTCGGGTCGATCTCCTTGACCCGCTGCAACAGCCGGATCGAATGGAAGTAGCGCGCACCCGGCCGAACGGTGAGATAACGCGCCGGCACGGTTTCCAGATTGTGGTTGAACACGTCGGGCTTTGCCGCCGCGACCACTTCGAGCGCGCCCTCCTTGCGGAGGAAATCTGGCGTGAGGATTTCGATCGTCGTGGTCGGGCAGCGCGCGCGAATGGCGCGAATGGTCTGCGCAAAATGCTCGGCGCCGCCATCGCCGAGATCGTCGCGATCGACCGATGTCACGACCACATGGGTCAGGCCGAGCTTGAAGGTCGCTTCCGCCACATGTTCCGGCTCATTGGCGTCGAGCGCGCTGGGCATGCCGGTCTTGACGTTGCAGAACGCGCACGCCCGCGTGCAGGTGTCCCCCATGATCATGAAGGTGGCGTGCTTCTTGTCCCAGCACTCGCCGATATTCGGGCAGCCGGCCTCCTCGCACACCGTGACGAGGCCGTTCTCCTTGACGATCTTCCTTGTATCGGCATAGCCGCGGGTGTTCGGCGCCCGCACCCGGATCCAGTCCGGCTTCGGCGGCGACAGCGCATCCGGCCGGTTCACCTTTTCGGGGTGACGCGGGCGCACCTGGTTGGTGGAGACGGTATCGACGAGGACGACCATGTTAAGTCCAGAAATGACGAGAATACCTAGCTAATCCGTGTCGCGGGCGCCTGCAACCGCCACTCGCGAAACCTGGCAGATCGTGCAAGATAATGACGAATTTCACCCCTTCCGCGAACGATTCTCACCTGAAAATGGCTCAAAGCCCGAAGCCGGCCGACGGCGCCGCCCCCCGACTCGGCAAGCCGCTGAAACGCTCGTTCTTCGGCCGCAGCGTCCACGAGGTGGCGCCGGACCTGATCGGCGCCACACTTCTGGTTGGCGGCGTCGGAGGCATCATCACCGAGGTCGAGGCCTATCATCACACCGACCCGGCCGCGCATTCCTTCAACGGACCGACGCCGCGCAACCGGGTGATGTTCGGCCCGCCAGGCTTTGCCTATGTCTACCGTTCCTACGGCATCCACTGGTGCGTGAACTTCGTCTGCGAGGCGGAAGGCTCGGCCAGCGCCGTCCTGATCCGCGCGCTTGAGCCGACGCATGGCCTGCCTGCGATGCGCCGCCGCCGCGGCCTGCAGGAGGCCCGCGCGCTGTGCTCGGGGCCTGGCAAGCTGTGCGAGGCGCTCGGCATCACGATCAAGCATAATGAGTTGCCGCTCGACACGCCGCCGTTCGCGCTGCATGCGCGGGTCGGCAAGGCGGAGACCATTTCCGGCGTGCGGATCGGCATCACAAAAGCGGTCGATCTGCCGTGGCGCTACGGGCTGAAGGGATCGAAGTTTCTGAGCAAGCGGTTTTGACAAAGCCGTTTCTCTTTCATTCGTCATTGCGAGCGAAGCGAAGCAATCCATGTCGCCGAGCAAAGAAAGAGTGGATTGCTTCGCTGCGCTCGCAATGACGGTGGATACAGTTTCGCGCTCTCGCGACGTAATCCGCCCGAGGTTTGCATCTGATGCCCTCGTCAAGATGAGAGGGCGCAGGGAATGCCGGGTGCTTGCCGCACCCGCGGTCCCGTGTGCAAATGCACTTAAGGAAATGCGCACACGAGCATACAGGTACAGCCGGAGCAGCCCGGCATTCCCTGCGCAGTGGGTTTACGGCTTATGCCGTGTTCTCCCCGGAGCCGAATTCCTCTGGCCTCCGTCGCCGGCAGATTGGCGGTTCGTCGAAACCCGGTCGGGCTTCGAAAAACCTCCGCCGGCTTGACACCAGCCACGGGTGCCAGGACCACACGGTTTTGCCGTACGCAGCTTCCTTCGCCAAAGACATCGACCAGCCAAGTGCTTGCCGGCCGAAGCTCCGACGGAGGCGTTAAAGCGCCGTACGTCCTGCGCGTTGTGTTCACTCACGGATAGCCGCCCTGCGAACACCTCTCGCGCCCGACGCTGCCGCGTCCACCGCAACCCGTCCCAACGTTCGTGACGATGGCCAACGCCCCTCTTCTCGGGACGGGATGGCGCAATTTGTAGGCGTGATTTGGGTCTTGCGCGAAGCGGTTTATTTTTCCGCGCACCACTGGACGGGGCAAATCAGCTTGAAGTTGCAGGAGAAAATCGCGCATTGGCGCAGCGTCCAAATGCGCGGCATCCGTAGCGATCCAGGGATCAACCCAAATTGAGCGCACCGGAGTCCGAGTAACCCGCATGAGCGGAGCGACATGCCGAACAAACCAGCCGCCGCACTGGCAGTTCCTTCAACAATCGCAACAACGACTCAATCCTGTCACGACACACCCACGGTGCGCGCGTATCTGTGGCGCGCTGCTTTGCCGTGCGCGAGTCGAGTGCCCAGAAACTGGGCCGCGTTGAAAACGCGGGAACACGCAAGACTACTGAGTTTGCGGAACCAATGGGCTCATCAGGCAGCAAATAGAAACTGAAGAAGAAAAGGAGCTGCACGATGGCGGGCGTATTTTCGGTCCAGGGATTCGGCTTTCTATCGAACTATAACGGCGCCTTTGTCACCAATGCTGCCTTGTCCGCGATGCGGGCGATAGAAGCGACAAACGCCAATTCGATTTCGTTGGCGCCCCGCATCTTCATGCAGACGGGAACGTCGAACGACATCATCGTCCATCCCGACAAGACCGAGAGCGACGCCAACATTGCAACAGCGATTGCCAATGCCCACGCGCTCGGCCTCGACGTCATGCTCAAGCCGATGCTCACCGGTCTCGACGGAACCAATCAGGGCAAGCTGGCGCCAAGCGACCCCGCCGCCTTCTTCGCCTCATACAAGGCTGCGATCGTCCATTTCGCGACCATCGCCGAGCAATCCGGCGTCGAGTCGTTCTCGATCGGCAATGAACTCGCCAAGCTCACCGGATCGCAGTTCCGGAGCTACTGGATCGACATCATCGATTCCGTGCGCGAGGTATACCACGGCACCATCACCTACTCCGCCGCGACCGACGAAGCCATCAACGTCAGCTTCTGGGACAAGGTCGACGAGATCGGCATCAATGCCTATCCACCGCTGACGACGAGCCTCGATCCCTCGGTCGATCAGATGATATCAGCGTGGAAATCGATGCCGACGGACAATTACTGGGCGGCCGTGATGGATCACATGTCGCCGGTCGATTTCTTCCATTCGCTCGCCGTCAAGTACGACAAGCCGGTCTTGTTCACGGAAACCGGTTTCCGCAGCGTCGACGGCACCAACATCAGTCCGGGCGGCTGGGGCGGCACCACGCAGGACCTGCAGGAGCAGTATGACGCGTTCGACGCGTTCTTTCAGGTGTGGGGTTCCGAAGGCGGCAGCTGGTTCAAGGGCGCTCAGATCTGGAACTGGGACGCCAACAACCTGTATTCGCCGACAGGCTACTCGCCGATGGGCAAGCCGGCAGAGCAACTGATCACCGAGTGGTATGGCGGACAGCACCAGCCGCCGGCCCTCACCAACCCAGGCTCGCCATCGGCCGATCTCATCGATGTCGGCGGCGGCGATGACACGCTATCAGGCGATATCGGCAACGACGTGATCAGGGGCGGCGCCGGCAACGACGCCATCGTCGGCGGCCCCGATGTGATTCCCAAACTCACGGAGACGATCGTCACCGTAACCGGCTACAGCCCCGTCATCGACGGCGTCGGGGCCGAGATGAAACTGCTGATCAACGGCCAGCAGATCGGCGATATCGTGGAATTTCACGCCGCGGCCGATCCCTCCGGATATCAGACCTACACCTTCCAGTTTCGCAACCCGGCGACGATCAGCAGTCTCGATATTGCTTTCATCAACGATGCGGTCAGTTCCGGCGGCGACCGCAACCTCTATATCAAGGACATCACCGTCAACGGCGAGCACCTTGCCGTCTCCGATGCCGTCAATCCCAGTTCGCCGGGAACCTGGAACCTCTATCAGAACAAGTCCATCCACTATGACATGACGGCTCGCCAGGACCTGTTCTTCGGCGCGTCGACCGATGATGACGACCTCGACGGAGGTGCAGGCAAGGATGCGATCAGCGGCGGTGCCGGGACGGACATGATCCAGGGCGGCGCAGGTAACGATACCATCAATGGCGGCCCCGGCGCGGATGCGATCCACGGTGGGGCTGATGACGACACGATCAATAGCGGCGCCGGCATCACTACGGCCACCGACCAACTCTATGGCGACGACGGCAACGACGTCGTCAAGGCCAACACCGGCGACACCGGCGCCCTGCTCGACGGCGGCGCCGGCAAGGACCAGCTCTATGGCAGCGGCGCAGCCAATGCCATGAATGGCGGTGACGGCAACGACTATCTATCCGGTGGCGGCGGACTCGATACGATGCACGGCAATGCCGGCGACGACCAGCTCAAGGGCGGGACCGCGGCAACCCAAATGTCCGGAGACGATGGCAATGACAGCTTCCAGGGCGGCACCGGCAGCGAGTTCCTGTATGGCGGCAGCGGCAACGACCGGCTGACCGGCGGCGGCGGAAACGATTATCTGGCTGGCGGGGCCGGCAATGACACGTTCGTCTTCGCCCCTGGCTTCGGCAACGACACCATTGCCGACTTCCAGAACACCGACGGCGTGCAGGACATCATTCAGTTCGACAAGACGGTGTTCGCCGACTTCAGCGCGCTCCAATCGCACATGGCCGAAGTTGGCACCAGCGTCGTGATCACGGTTGATGCCAACAACACCATCGAGATCAAGAACACGACATTGAGCCAAATCCACGCCAGCGATTTTCTGTTTGTCTGACCGGGACAGATGGCAGCACGTAACCCGCGTGAGCTCCGCGATATGCGGGACGACCGACCCCGGATGTCGCTTCCGCCTTCGCTCGTTGAGCTACGGCGGACAAGCCGCTCATGCGGGCCACGAGTCCCCCGCGTGCCCTACTCAGCCCGATGGCACACCGCTTCGACCTTGTTGCCGTCGGGGTCGCGGAGGAAGGCGCCGTAATAGGCGGCGTGATAATGTCGGAGGCCCGGTGGGCCGTCGTCGGTGCCGCCGGCGGCGATGCCGGCGCGCCAGAAGGCGTCGACCTCGGCTCGCGATTTGGCCTTGAAGCACCAGTGGCGGCTGGTGGCTTCGTCCGGTTCTGCGCCCTTGTAGATGGCGATGTAGACGCGGTCCGGATACTGCGCGTCGGCGCGTTCGCCATAGCCGAGCCAGCGGTCGCTGCGGCCGACCTTGACGACGTCGAGGGCTGCCATGATCGCGTCGTAGAAGCGTTCGGCGGCGGCGAAATCGGATACCGTGATGGAGACGTGGTCGAGCATCGATCAGGCCCTCGATGATGACTCTCTCAGTCGTCATTGCGAGGAGCGAAGCGACGAAGCAATCCACCTCTCCGCGTGTGGCGCTATGAATTGCTTCCGCCTTCGCTAAAGCTACGGCGGACAAGTCGCTTCGCTCGCAATGACGGGGATAGGTCAGCGCCCTTTCTCAGGACGCCAGCTTCAGCCGCTCCAGCGCTTCCTGCAGCTTGGCCTTGCGCGCAACCGCCGCCTCGCGCTTTTCCTTTTCCTCTTCCACGATCTCTTCGGGCGCATTCGCCACGAACTTCTCGTTGCCGAGCTTGGCGTCAACGCGCTTGATGTCGGCGTCGGCCTTGACGATTTCCTTGTCGAGCCGGGTCTTTTCAGCCGAGAGGTCGATCACGCCCTTGAGCGGCAGCGCCACGACCTCGCCGCGCACGAGCAACTGCACCGCGCCTTCGGGTGGGCGATCGGCGAACGAGATATCCGACAGACGCGCCAGACGCTTGATGATGTCGCTCCAACGTCCCGCGCGGTCTTTGGTCTCCGTAGACGTAGCCGACAGCACCACCGGGATCAACGTTGCCGGCGGGATGTTCATTTCCGATCTCACCGACCGGACGGCGGTGACGAGGTCGACCACCCAGCCGATTTCGGCTTCGGCCGAATGATCGACGAAAGTGGCAGCGAACGCGGCAAGCTCCGGTGGAATCTGCGGGTTGTCTTTCGTGATTAGTGTCAAATCAAGCGGGAGCGCCCCCCGCTCCGGCTTGAGCGGCCATTCGGCCAGCACCAGCAGGCCGTCGCGCTTTGCCGTTACTGCCCACAACTCCTCGGTGATGAAGGGCATGAACGGGTGGAGCAGCTTGAGGATCTCGTCGCGCGCCCATGCGATCATAGCGCGGGTCTCGGTTTTCGCCGTCCCCTCCTCGCCCATCAGCAAGGGTTTTGCGAGTTCGACATACCAGTCGCAATAGACGTTCCAGACGAAGCGGTAGATCGCGTTCGCCGCGTCGTTGAAGCGATAGGCCTCGATCGCCTCGGTCACCTCGCGCGTGGCGCGCGAGGTTTCGTGCGCGATCCAGCGGTTCAACGTTTCCTCCGCCGCCGTCGGCTCGAAGCCATCAGGCTTGTCGCAGCCGTTCATCTCGGCAAAGCGGCAGGCATTCCACAGCTTGGTCGCAAAATTACGATTGGTCTCGACCAGTTGCGGCGACAGCTTGATGTCGTGGTTGAGCGCTGCACCGCGCGCCAGCGCAAAGCGCAGCGCGTCCGCGCCGAAATCATCGATCACGCCGAGCGGATCGATGACGTTGCCTTTCGACTTCGACATCTTCGCACCCTTCTCGTCGCGGACGAGACGGTGGATGTAGACGGTCGAGAACGGCGCATCCTTCATGAAGTGCAGGCCCATCATCATCATCCGGGCAACCCAGAAGAAGATGATGTCCCAGCCCGTGACGAGCACGCTGGTCGGGTAATAGCGCTTCACTTCCGCCGTGTCGTCGGGCCAGCCGAGCGTCGAGAACGGCCACAGGCCTGAGGAGAACCAGGTGTCGAGCACGTCCTCATCGCGCGTGATGAAGCCCTCGCGCTTGGCAGGGTCCTGCGCCATCTCGCGCCCCTGCTCTTCCGTGATGACTTCCTGCTCGACGTAATAGCCGAGCGCGTTGCCGACGGCTTCCTCTTCGGTCTCGGCGACGAACACCTTGCCGTCGGGCCCGTACCACGCCGGAATCTGATGACCCCACCAGAGCTGACGCGAGATGCACCAGGGCTGGATGTTCTCCATCCATTCGAAATAGGTCTTCTCCCAGTTCTTCGGCACGAAGGTGGTCGCGCCCGAGCGCACGGCCGCAATCGCCGGCTGCGCCATGGTCCTGGCGTCGACATACCACTGGTCGGTCAGATAGGGCTCGATCACCACGTTGGAGCGGTCGCCATGCGGCACCATGTGCGTGTTCGGCTCGATCTTTTCGAGGAAGCCGAAATCCTCCAGCCGCGCCACGATCTTCTTGCGAGCGGCGAAGCGGTCGACATTGTGGAGCTCCTCGGCGAGCATCAGCACGCCTTCGGGCAATCCGCGCAGATAATCCTCGTTGTCGACGAGGGCCATGCAGCCCTCGCGATCGAACACGTTGATCTGCGGCAGGCTGTGACGCTTGCCGACCTCGAAGTCGTTGAAGTCATGCGCCGGCGTGATTTTGACCGCACCCGATCCCTTTTCGGGATCGGCGTAGTCGTCGCCGACGATCGGGATGCGGCGGCCGACCAGCGGCAGGATCACGTGCTGGCCGATCAGGTGCCCGATCCGTTCATTGTCCGGATGTATGGCAACCGCGGTGTCGCCGAGCATCGTCTCGGGCCGCGTCGTCGCCACAACGACAAACGTCGAGGGATCGTCGGGGCTGAAGGTCATGCCCGAGATCGGATAGCGCAGATACCAGAGGCTGCCCTTGACCTCGACCTGCTGCACTTCGAGATCGGAGATCGCGGTGAGAAGTTTCGGATCCCAGTTGACCAGCCGCTTGTCCTTGTAGATCAGGCCCTCGCGGTACAGCTCGACGAACACTTTCACGACCGCGCGCGACAGCCCCTCGTCCATCGTAAAGCGCTCGCGCGACCAGTCGCAGGAGGCGCCGAGGCGCTTCAACTGGTTGACGATGGTGCCGCCGCTCTCGGCCTTCCACTGCCAGACGCGTTCGAGGAATTTGGCGCGGCCGAGGTCGCGCCGGCCCGGCTCCTGCCGTTCCATCAATTGCCGCTCGACCACCATCTGGGTCGCGATGCCGGCATGGTCGGTGCCGGGCTGCCACAGCACGTCGCGGCCGCGCATCCGCTCGAAGCGGCAGAGGATGTCCTGCAGCGTGTTGTTGAGCGCGTGGCCCATATGCAGCGAACCCGTCACGTTCGGCGGCGGGATCACGATGGTGAACGGCGCGGCGTCCTTCCGTTCCGGGCGGCCGGCCATGAACGCGCCGCTCTCCTCCCAGATCCGGGACATGCGGCTTTCGATATCGGCGGGCTGGTAGTTTTTCTCGATCATGACAATGCAGTTGGGTGCTGGGTGCGCTTTCAGGCAATCCGTTGCCGGATTGCCTAGAGAATACACATCAAATCAACGGATAGCGGCCGGTTCTGACGGGATCGGCGCCGGACGGCCCCTAGAAAGCCGCCACAGCGCCTCAAGTCAACCGGCCAACGTTAGTCCGGGGCAGCGGGAGCCCCGCGATAACGCCGGTTTGAATGTCCCGATGGGGCTTGATGCAGTCTCGCCAGGCGTTCTGGAACTAGCGCCCGCGCGAAACCCGCTCGATCTCGGCCTTGACGATCCGCTCCACCAGGCCCGGCAGATTGTCATCCAGCCAGGACTTCAGCATCGGCCGCAGCATTTCCTTGACCAGATCTTCCAGTGTTCGCGCGTTGTTGCTCAGCACGGTATTGGCCAGGGAATTGAAGGCGGACTCGACGGCGGAAACGGTTGAATGCGACAAGATCGGCGGCCCAGGGGGTGAGTTATCGAACGACGGCTCGTGAACCGGTTGCCTGGCCCTGCGGGCCTCGCTGAATTCGATGTCGTCCGCCGGCTCGATCTTGCTGAACGATGATACCGGCGGCGGTGGCGGCGCCGGGTCAGGCAACGCCATCTCGTCAGTGAGCTCGAACACGTCGGCCTCCGGCTGCGGCGCCGGCCTGATATCGGCCTCGGGCGTTGCCGCATCGAGGCTCGCCAGCATCGCGTCGATGTCGTCCTGGTTGTTGCTGGCTGCCGGTTCGGGCGCAGGCGGTGGCGGCGGGGCTGGTGCGAGCTTGGGCGCCGCCGGCTTGGGAGCAATCGCCGAGGGCGGGATGTCTCTCATCACCGGTTTCGGTGCCGGCGCGGCAGCGGCCTCCGGCTTGGCGGCCACGGGCTTCGCCTCGTCGTCGGCGATGATGCGACGGATCGACGCCAGAATCTCCTCCATCGAGGGCTCTTGGACCTTTGCAGGCTGCGTCATCTCCGACTCCACATCGAAACCATTTTATACCAAAGCCACGGAGGAATTGCCGGTTCCGGATATGCAGGTCGGGATTTTCATCGCAGAAGCCTGACTTGTCCCCAGATCAAGCCCGCCCGCCACACCACGCGGGGGACCTGCTCCCCTCAAAATACAACCCGACGCGCGTCCGTGCGATGCAAGGACACAAGCCGCGAATCGCTCAGCTCGCCCCGGAAACGGTACGTCATGGCCACAAATGATTGCAAGCAAAGCGCCCGGCGCAACAGGCGCCGGGCGTCGATATTCGTCCCGACTGTGCGGGAATAGACTCAGATATCAGCGGCCGTCGGGCGTGCGAACGCCGGCCCAGCTGTCGCGCACCTGATGATAGTGCACGCTCGGATCGTAGACGGTGGTGGGCAGGTTGAGCACCTGCGGCGACAGCCGTCCGATCTGGCTCAGCACGGAGTACGACGCCACCACGCGATCGTGCTGCGCGGTAACCAGCGCGACGCGGGCATTGACCAGCGCCTGCTGGGCGTTGAGCACGTCGAGCGTGGTGCGCTGTCCGGCCTTGGCTTCCTCGCGCACGCCGTTGAGCGCGATTTCCGATGCCTGCACCTGCGATTGGGCGGAGGCAACCTGCGCCTTGCCGGCAACGAGCTGTCCCCATGCCGTGACCACGTTGGCGCGGGTCTGGTCGCGGGTCTGGTCGAGAACGAGGCGCTGCTGCGCTACCGTTTCCTTGGACTGGCGGATCAACGAGTATTCAGCGCCGCCCTGATAGATTGGAACGTTGAGCTGCGCGACCGCGGACGCGCCGAACGAGCGGAACTGGATCAGGCTCTGCTCATAGGACTGCTGCACGGAGGCCTGCAGCGTGACCACCGGCAACAGCGCGCCTTCGGCCACCTTGACCTGGAGGTAGCTGACGTCGATGCCGAACATCGCTGCGGTGACGTTCGGATTTTGCGTCAGGCCGAGCTCGACGGCGGCCGGCAGCGTCGCCGGCAGGAAGCGGTCGACCGGTGAGCCCGGCGCCAGGTTTTGCGGCTCGTTGCCGATGATGCGGCGGAAATTCGAGCGCGTCGTGTTGAGGTTGGCTTCTGCGGTGAGGAGCTGCGTTTTGCCGGCGGCGAGCTGGGCTTCCGACTGCGCAACGTCGGTGCGCGTGACTTCGCCGACATTGAAGCGGTCGCGCGTTTGCTTCAGCGTCTGCTCGAGCACGCGAACGTTGCTCTTCTGCACCTCGACGATCGCGGAATCGCGCAGGTAGTCCATGTAGATCGTGGCGCCGCTGAGCAGCACGGTCTGTTCGAGCGAACGCAGCGCCTCGCGCGCGCCGGAGACCTGACCTTCCGCGGCCCTGGTCCGGTTCGCGGTCTGCTGGCCGTTGAATAGCGTCTGCGTGATGGTGGCACCGACGCTGCGGGGCGGATTGGCGCCGTGAATAGGGGTTTTGACGAGGTTGTTCGCGTCGCCGCCCTGCGTGCTCAGCGTATCCGTATATTGGTAACCCGCGCTTGCCGTGACTGCGACTCGCGGACGGTAGCCCGACAGCGCTTGCGGCACGTTCTCGTCGGTGATGCGCACCTGCGCACGCTGCGCATTGAGCTGCGGATTATTCTGATAGGCGCGCACCAAGGCCGCCTCAATCGTGTCGGCCAAGACGGGCGTCGAGCCCATGCACACTATTAGAAGGGCCGAAGCTGCAGCTCCGGCAAATTCCTTCACCCCACGCATCCCAAGCAATCCGATCTATTTGGTCGCCCGGCCCGTGATCATGGTCCCACATGATCATTAACCGAACGTCGCTTCATTCGAAGTGAGTCCCAGCTCACCTTAATCCGCACGTAAGCCCGACGGAACTACTCCGGGAGTATAGGCCGTCGAAACTCTTCACGTGGGGCAATCCGGCCACACTTCTGATTTCGAAGAGGATTTAGCCGGCCACCAAGGGCAAATATTGGGCGTGGAAAGGGCTGAAAGGCTAGAAAACGAAGGCTGGAACGAGTTCCATGCCGGGCAGCACCGGGGCGGCAGCATCGAACAGCGTCCGGTGACCGAAATCGCCGTGCGAACAGGTCGCGATGGTAGCCCGTGCAGGCCGCGACGTCGCAAAAACGCCAACCAATCGGCCACCGCTGCGCAATTGTCCGTAGAGCTGCTCCGGCACGATCTCGGTTGCGCCGTTCAGCACGATCACATCATAAGGCGCCCCCGCCGGATCTCCATCCACAGCCGCCGCGGTCCGGACCGTGACATTTCCACAGCCGTTGGCCGCCAGAATCGTCTGCGCTTTCGCCGCCAGCGCCGAATCGCTCTCCGTCGCGCTCACCTGGGAAGCGAATCGGGCGATCACGGCGGCGGCGTAACCGGTGGCGCAGCCGACCACCAGGATGCGGTCGCTCTCCTTGATCTCCGCCGCCTGCAGCATCTTCGCCAGCACCGCCGGCTTGATCAGGTAGCGCTTGGCTGCGCCGCTTTCGCTGACGTCGAGATCGAGATCGAGATAGGCCAGCGCCTGCTTGTTTTCGGGAACGAAGGCCTCACGCGGCACCGCCAGCATCGCATCGATGATACGGGAATCGGTCACGTCGCTCGGACGCACCTGACCATCGACCATATTCTGGCGCGCGGCCGCAAAACCGGACATAGACTAAGACCCTGAAAGCATGCGGGGTTACCGCAAGAGAACTGGAACCGACGGCTGAAAGCCGGGCCATCTTTGGTACAAGCTCCGGCAAAACGCAACATGCGCCCGGCTGCGACCGGGCCGTCCGCGGCCGAAGCGGAAAAGCCGCCTATTCGACCGTGACCGCCAGCCGGCCGATCAGCCGCGCGACTTCGTCCAAATGCTCGGTATCGTGCGCTTCATCGTGCGCTTCAATGGCTTTGGCGAGCCGAAACAGGCATTCGTCGTCGCTCATGGCGGGAATGTCGCTCGGGACGATTGAAGGAACAGTCTGCGTGAGGTCGGTTGCAATGGCTGGCATCGAATCAGCTCCCTTGAAACCCAGCGCCGCGGAGGCTCCGGGCCGATTGAGTCGAATTGGCGGCCCGATCCATGACGCCTGGGGATGACGGAATTCCACGCGATTGGTTCCGCTCCCCGCCTCCGAACGCCTAAAATGCTGACAAATCATTGGCGCACGGGAGCTTTCCGGCCCGCTTCAAGCAAATGCGCCGGCCGTGATTTGGTCCTTTGCAAGCGCGAAGGGCTTTGTTATACGCTCCCCGCTCGCGAGCCTTTGGTTCGCCTATTCCTCGGTAGCTCAGCGGTAGAGCATTCGACTGTTAATCGAATGGTCGCTGGTTCGAATCCAGCCCGGGGAGCCAGCAACGGCTTTTGCCCATTCACGGCCTTTATCCGTTCTCCGACACGACAGATCGATCTGCGCCGCGCGGCCCCCAGCCAGCCGGAAGAATAGCGCACCGCCTTACCGCGATTTAAAGCCTCCCAGCGCGGGATTTCCGAGCGAGCGATCCGCCTGCCCGCCAGCTGGCGGGCCTGATCGTCTGTTTAGCTATCAGAAAAGGCTTGGCCTTCGGTCCGGACGACGCCGTCGGGGGCGCTTCCCGCGGAGCGAACACGGGCCGCCGCGCAACCTCACAATATTTAATTATGGAAATTAAACCGCACTTGACTACCTATATAATATCTGAAAAGGTTCCATTAAATAAAAACAGATTAAAAACCGGGATGTCGTATTATGAGCAGGATATTTAAATTTTTGGCCGCGGGTTTGCTGGCCGGTTTGGCGCATGCCCCGGCAAACGCGGCCGTCGTTAGCTTCACCGGTGACGGCAACTTTTCCGGCATCTCGAATTGCAGCGGCAGCCCGACCTGCTCCATCACCAATAACTACAACGTGCTCAAAATGTCGGGCGCGGCGAATAACAACAAGCCGAGCACGCTGACGATTACTGATATCACCGGCAACATCACGTCGAACCAGGACGACTACGTCATCGGCAAGATCACCTGGGTGAACCTTGCGACCTACAACACCGACCAGAATTTCAACGTCAAATACACCTTCTCGCTGAACTTCACCTCGCCGAACAATGCGTTTGATAAGCAGGAGTTCAGCCTGAACATCCAGCAGACGACCAACCCGTCGCCTGACAACGTGTTCAACATCAGCCAGACACTGCTCAACAACCTTGGTCCGTTCACCCTCAACGGCGTTACGGTGTCCGACATCCACTTCGCTGAATATGGCGATGGATGGTACGACAAAAACACCGGCAAATGGACGAACCCCGAGGGCAAGACGTCGACGCTCAAGATCCTGGCAGACTTCACCTTCGAAACCGCGCCGCCGGTCCCGGAACCCTCGACCTGGGCGATGATGATCCTCGGTTTTGCGGGCGTCGGCTTCATGGCCTACCGCCGCAAGCGCAGCAGCAGCGCGCCCACCGCGGCCTGATCGCTCGCGCTGAACAAAATTCGAAAGCCGCCCTGCTCCGGGCGGCTTTTTCTTTGCCGGCCCTTCTTACTTCGCCGCAATGGCGGCGATAAACAGCGCGCAGGCTGCCGTGGACGCGACCGTCCGTACGTGATTCCAAAACGTCCAGTCCGTCAGATAGCGCGCCCACAGCGAGGCGGCCTCCTGGCTTGCGGGATCGGCCGCGGCAAGCGCGTTGTTCAGCGGCACGTTGAAGATCATGGTGACGACGAACATGCCAAGCACGTAGAGTACGCCGCCGGCCAGCATCGCCATCGCGCCCGGCTCACCCCAGCGCAACAGCGCCATCACCGCCAGCGCCGCGCTCGTTGCCGTCGTTGCCAGGAAGACCGGCAGGAACAGCGACTGCACAATGACGACATTGATCGCATTCATGGTGGCGATGCCGGCGGCCTGTCCGATGCGGCCGAGCGCCGTCATGATGAAGGCCGAAAACGCGAAGTAGAGCCCGGCGAGCAGGCCGCAGCCGATGGCGGAGAACCACAGCAGGCCGGTGATCAACATCTGCAGCATGATCAAGCCCTCCACACACCGGTCGCGGCGGTCCGGCGGGCGTAGTCGGAAAAGTCGCGTGCGGGGCGGCCGAGCGCCTGCTCGACGCCATGCGCGACAGCGGAATTGCGTCCGTCGAGCACGACGGTAAACAGCTCCAGCATCAGCTCGATGACGTCGTCGGGCACATGGGGGCGCATGGCGGCTGCAAAATCCTGCGGCGCGACCTGCCGGTACTGAACCGGCCGCCCCGCGGCCTCGGCGATCTCGGCAACCGCTTGCGCAAACGTCAGCGCGCGCGGTCCCGTCACCTCATAGAGCTTGCCGACATGGCGCGCCTCCGTCAGCGCCGCCACCACGACCTCGGCGATGTCGTCGACGTCGATGAACGGCTCTCGCACGGCGCCCGCCGGCAGTGCGATCTCGCCGGCCAGTACGCCGTCGAGCAGGTAGCCTTCGGAAAAATTCTGGTTGAACCAGCTCGCGCGCACGATGGTCCAGGGCACGCCGGACTGCTGCAGCGCTGCCTCCGCCCGCTGCGCCCTCGGCTCGCCGCGGCCCGACAACAGGACGACGCGCTCAAGCCCGTTCTCGCGCGCCAGCCGGCCCACGTCCGCGATCGCCTCGGCGGCGCCCTCGACCGCAAGATCCGGCTGATAGGTGACGTAGGCCATCGAGACGCCGGCAAGCACGGCCGGCCACGTCTCGGGGCGGGTCCAGTCGAACGGTACAGGCGTCGAACGCGACACTGGCCGGGTCGGGATGCCGCGCGACTGCAGCAGCGCATTGACGCGCGCACCGGTCTTGCCCGCGCCACCGATGATCAGAATCGGGAGTTCCGACATGAAGAAATCCTTTCGGGAGCAATACGAGAACATCTCGTATTTGCTAAATGCGATAAACTCTCGTATTAGTAACGTCAAGTCGCTTTTATGTGAGAGGACCGATGCCGCGGGCGAAAGCCGGACCGAAAACAGCCGAGGCTGCGCCTGCGCTGGCGCGCCTGGTCCCGACCCAGCAGCGCAGCCGCGAGCGGTTCGAAAAAATCCTGGCCTGCGCGGCGGAATTGATGGCGGAGAAAGGCAGCGAAGCCTTCCGTATGAGCGACGTCGTCGAACGCAGCGGCGTGCCGTTCGGCTCGCTCTATCAGTACTTTCCGGACAAGACGGCGATCATCGGCACGCTGGCGGAACGCTACAACGCGATTGGCCGCGACTGCGTCCAGCGCGACCTCGCGGTGGTCAAGGCTACCCGCGATCTGCATCCGGCCCTATGCCGCATTACCGACAGCTACTATCGGATGTTCATGGAGGTGCCGGTCATGCGCGACATCTGGCAGGCGACGCAGGCCGACCGTGCCCTGCAGAAACTCGACGAGGAAGACGGCGCCTATCTCGCCGGACTGCTCGGCGAGGCGCTGCGGCGGATCGCGCCCGACACGCCCGCATCCGCGCTGGCCTCGTTTTCCCAACTGATGATGACGCTGATCGCCGCGACCGTCCGCCACGCCATCACGCAGGACGCGAAGGAAGCCGCCCGCATCCTCACTCTATTCAAGCGGATGCTGCCGAAGAATCTGGCAGCGCTGGAGGTGTGAGGACGTCGCGCGCCGCCGCCCTCAACGCTCGAACACCGCCGCGCAGGCCGAACTCAGGCTTCCCTTTTGCCGGCGCAAGCAGGCGGTGATCGCCCGCACGTTGGGGATTTCGCCGGCACAGAGCCGGTAGACGTCGGGCGTACAGGCCCTGCGCTGTTCCGGCGTACCTTGCTGCGCATGCACTGAGCCGCCCGCCATCAGCGCCAGCAGGAAACCGAGCGTCGACGCTCGACGGGAACGACGGAGCAGTGCCGCACTTCGCGCAAACCTTGCCTTCATGACCGCGCCTCCTGGATTGCACCCGCTCTCATGAGGCAGGCGTCATCCAGCCGGATACGCGAACTAAATTTTGCAAAATGTGATTTTTCTCACACGCGCCTTGCGTGCGAACAGCCTACGGTTCGCGCGGGAACCTCAACACTTCATTAACCAGCCTTGGTAGCCAGTCTTGCCGCGGCCGCCGAATCGTTAAAATTCGAGCGATCTGCTCAATCTGGAAACAAAGTTGTTTTGCGACCGTCGCCCTCTGGAACCCCGGAGAGCGCGATGAGCGAAGCTGAATACGATTTGCTGCTGGAAGCCGTTCAAACGGCCATCGCGCCAGCACGGGAGGATGATTTCATGGTCCAGACGCAGCGCTCTTATCCGTCGCCGCGCGCCGCCAACGACAACCGGACCCTTTGGCCGCTGGTTCCGTTCCCCGAGGGCTGGCAAGCCGCCTACTGAAACGGCCGGCTTGCAGCTGCCCCTCATATAGTCAGCCTAAGTCATTGATTATATGGATGGAGGCCACGACCAGAATTGAACTGGTGTACACGGTTTTGCAGACCGTTGCGTAACCACTCCGCCACGTGGCCCCATCGGGGCGGATCAATACAGGCGATCAATCACTTAGGCAACCTGCCTCTACTGCCTCTCCTAAACTTCTGAAACTCCGATTCCGTCGCTATTTTAAAACTCGCGGGCACGGTCTGACGTGGCACCGTCCACCAGATCAGGTTCAGTGCGCATCCTAAATGTGCCGGCCTGCTACCGGCAGCTTGCGAAGGAGCGCCAGTGGCTCGGCACCGGCCCAATTGAAGGTGAGCGGCCGGTTAGGCCTCAGCGTTCTCAATTAGTCAGCCGAATAAACCTATGTCTGATTGAGAGCAGGCGAAGTCTGGTTTCTGTAGCTCTCACGACCGACTAAGCTGGATGAGGGCCGATGCCACGCTACTACTTCGACTTTCGGGACGGAGATAACCTATCATTTGATGATGAAGGAATGGAGCTATCGAGCATCGCATCTGTGCAGGAAGAGGCCGCGAGAACCTTGGCAGAAATGGCCCGAGATGCAGTGCGCGCCTCAAAATACGATGGCAGCAACAACCGTCAAATGTCGGTCGATGTCAGAAACGACGCTGGCCTTGTCCTGCAAGTGAAATTCACATTCGAGGTCGCCAGGTACCTCGGCTGATTGCCTGAACGAGAAAACGGCCTCAAGCGGCGCCGCCGAGATCCCCCTTGGGCTGAGGTGTCGCCCGACAAACCGCCGCCCTCGCTTGCGGGAGCTTGCGCAAGCGCAACGCGCCTCAGTCGGCGGAGCTATCCCCGATCCGGTTGTTCCGAAGCCCCAGCTTGGCCGTCCTCGCGCGGATGCCCCCGACGGTACGCTTCATTTCCAGCGCAATCGCCCGCGGCGGCTTGCCGCTGCCGATCAACGAACGCAGCAGCGCGTCGTCGTCCGCCGTCCATTCGGCGCCGCTCAGTTGAAAGCGCTCCTCGCGACTCGCTCCCGCGGCCGGCGGCGCAAATCGCTGCCAGCCCAGCGTCTCCTGGAAAATGATGACGAAGGCAATCCAGAGAACGATGGCGCGTCCCTCCGACAAGGCGGCTGCTTTGAGATGTTCTGCGCCGAAGGTCGCCGGCCGCAAGGCGTCCAGCGCAGGCCAGATGTCGCCGGCGATCGAATTGACGAAATAAACGTACAGCGACACGAAGGGGCCGGAGATGATCGCGCCGATGGCCGCGATCAGCCAAAGTGGCA
This sequence comes from Bradyrhizobium paxllaeri, assembly GCF_001693515.2. Taxonomy (NCBI): domain Bacteria; kingdom Pseudomonadati; phylum Pseudomonadota; class Alphaproteobacteria; order Hyphomicrobiales; family Nitrobacteraceae; genus Bradyrhizobium; species Bradyrhizobium paxllaeri. Next base: position 4,274,852 of record NZ_CP042968.1, on the reverse strand, counting down.
GTCTTCCCCGAATGCGTTTGCTCGCCAACTCGGTGGCAAAGCCGGTCAGCCACCAAGGGACAATGGCGAGCAAGAGGACATAGGCGATTGCGCCCCCGGTTCCGAAAATTGACACATATGGTCCGAGAACGGCGGAAAGCATCGCCAGCGCGATCGGAACGGCGCAGAAGAAAGCGAGATCGATCCAGACCTGTTTCGAGAGGCGCAAATGCCCTACCAATTCCATCCCCGTTGCTCCCTCACCTCCGACGCGCATCCGTCATAGTGCGCGCACGAGAATGCAGCAACTTCGTGATAGTATAACACTACCGTCCACCCTTGACCCCCGCACAACGCGCGACTAACAGTTGGGGCGAAGGAGAGCCTGCTTGAAGCGCGTTGGATTACGCATTGCGAATGGCGACTGGCGACGACTGATCACGGTCGTGTGCCTCTCCGCGTTCGTTCTGCTGACCATCTGCCACGCGGGCCATTGCTTCGCACAGCCCGCCGCCAAGACGACGTGGAGCATGGCCGCCGCTGATGGAACGGATCATGGCGCTGCTGCCGGCGCCGAGTCCGTCTGTCAATTCTGCATGCAGATCGCGGAAGAGCTGACCTTCGTGGCCCTGGCTGGGCACAACCCCCACAGCGTGCGGGTTGAAACTGTCGTGTCCAAACTTTCGACGCGGCCGATTCCGGCAGAATTTCCGCCACCCATAGCCTGACATCGCAAAAACCGCGCTCGCCGCGGCGGACGTAATGCGTCCGCTCGCCGGCAGCACTGCTGCATCTTTCGATGATTCGGGAATCCAAACTTCATGCGCGCGCGCCTTACGTTCGCCGTCGCTGCCATCGCAACCCTTCTCGTCGCCCAGGCGCACGCCCAAGCGAGCGAGCGCGTGCTGACACTTGCGGGTGCGCTGTCGCGCGCACTGGCCACCAACCCTCGCCTGACCGCCGCCGAGCGCGACATCGGCATCGCCACCGGCCGGCGCATCCAGGCCGGCGCGATTCCCAATCCCGAGCTTTCAGCCGAACTGGATGACTCGCTTGGCAGCGGCAAGTATCGCGGCACCAGATCGGCTGAAACGACGCTGCAGATCAGCCAGGTCGTCGAACTCTGGGGCAAGCGCGACGCCCGCATCGCCGCCGGCGTTGCCGAGGTCGATGCCGTCACTTGGCAACGCCGCGCCACGCGGCTTGAGATTCTCTCCGAGACGGCAATCGCGTTCTTTTCGGTGCTCGGCTTGCAGCGCCGCGTCGAGATCCTCACCGAGCAGGTCGCCTCGCTCAACCGCCTGACCCCGCTGCTGCAGCGCCGGATCGACGCCGGCGCGGCCTCTCCGGCCGAAACCGGCCGTTCGACCATCGCCGCCGACCTCGTGCGGGTCGATCTCGAGCGCACGCGCGGGCTGCTCGCGAGCGCACGGCGCGAACTCGCGATCCTGATGGGCGACAACGCACCATCGTTTGCTTCGGTAACGGGACGGTCGGTCGCCATCGGCAGCGCGCCGCCATTCGCGAAGATCCTCGCCGCGATCGAATCAAATCCGGCGCTGATGCGCTGGACGTCGGTCCGGGCGCAACGCAATGCCGAACTGTTGATCGCGCGTCTGAAGCCCTACCCCGATCTGCGCCTTTCGGCGGGCTGGCGGCACTACAACGAAACCGGCGACGATGCGGTCAGGCTCGGAGTCTCGGTCGCCCTCCCGATCTGGGATCAGAACAAGGGCGACATTCTCGCAGCCCAGCAAAACCTGGAGAAGACGCGCGCCGAGCGGGCGATCAACCGCGCCGCGCTGCTGCTGGTGGCGGGGCGCGCCTACGACACGCTGACGGCCTCGCTCCGCGAACTCCAGATCCTGCGCGATTCCACGATCCCGACCGCCCGGACCTCCGCCGACGCGATCCAGGCCGGATTCGAACAGGGCCGCTTCACGCTGCTCGAAGTGCTCGATGTGCTCGGCTCCGTGGGGCAGGCCAATCTGCGCGAACAGGAGGCGACCCAGAATCTGCATACCGCAATCGCGACGCTCGAAGGTCTCGTCGGCGATCCCTTTGTGCTGGCCCGAGGAGCGAACCGATGAGGCGTATTGTCACCGCTGCCGTGGTGCTTCTGCTGCTGGCCGGCGCGGTCTTCGCCGGCATGAAGATCCTCGACGCCCCAACGCCGGGCAAGAACAGCACGACCACGGGGCATGCGCACGGTCATGGCCATGACGAGAAGGAACACGCGCATGGCGACGACGGCGTCACGATGAGCGACGCCAAGGTGCTGGCTGCGGGCATCGAGCTGGAAAAGGTGCAGCCGGGAACGCTCCGTGACGTCCTGCGCCTCAACGGCATTCTTCAGGCCAATCAGGAACAGACCGTGCAGATCACGCCGCGCTTTCCGGGCATTGTCCGCGAGGTGAAGAAGCGCGTTGGCGACGCCGTGCAGAAGAACGAGGTCGTCGCCACGATCGAGAGCAACCAGAGCCTCACGCTGTACGAACTGCGCGCCCCGATCGCCGGCACCGTGATCGACCGGCAGGTTTCGCTCGGCGAATACGCCTCCGAACAGAAGCCGGCATTCACCGTGTCCGATCTCTCGACGGTGTGGGTGGACCTCTCGGTCCCGCGTCGCGACTTCCGTCGCGTCAAGGTCGGCGATGCCGTGATGATCGATGTCGAGGACGGCGGTCCGCCCATCCACGCCAGCATCAGCTACGTCTCCCCGATCGGCGCCGCCGAAACCCAAAGCGCGCTCGCCCGGGCCACCGCCGCCAATGCCGGCGGCCGCCTGCGCCCCGGCCTTTTCGTCACAGCGCGCCTGATTCTTTCGGAAAAGAAAGCCCCGCTGGTGATCAAGCTCAGCGCGCTGCAGACGCTGGAGAACCGCAATGTCGTCTTCGCGCGCGCGGGCGACAAGTTCGAGGCCCGCGAGATCGAGCTTGGCGACAAGGACGGCGAGCACGCCGAAGTGCTGTTCGGGCTCAGCGAGGGCGACGTCTATGCCGCCCGCAACAGCTTCGTCATCAAGGCCGAAATCGGCAAGGGCAGTGCCGCGCACGAGCATTGAGGTCTGGTCATGATTGAAGCCATCCTTGCATTCTCGGTCCGCCAGCGCTGGCTGGTGATGATCATTGTATCAGGCGTTGCCGCATTCGGCGCTTGGTCGTTCACCCGGCTGCCGATCGACGCGGTGCCTGACATCACCAACGTGCAGGTGCAGATCAACAGTACGGCGGCCGGCTATTCGCCGCTTGAAGTCGAGCAGCGAATCACCTTCCCGATCGAGACGGCGATGGGCGGCCTTCCGAGGCTTGAATACACCCGTTCGCTGTCGCGCTATGGCTTGAGCCAGGTCACGGTCGTCTTTCAGGACGGAACCGACATCTACTTCGCGCGCCAACTCGTCAACGAGCGCATCCAGCAGGTGAAGGACCAGCTTCCGCCGGGCGTCGCAACGGCCATGGGGCCGGTGTCCACCGGCCTTGGTGAGATCTTCCAGTTCGCCGTCGAGGCCAGGCCGGACGCAAAGAACGCCGACGGCAAGCCCTACTCCACCACCGAGCTCCGCACGATCCAGGACTGGATCATCAAGCCCCAGTTGCGCACCGTGCCCGGCGTCGTCGAGGTGAACGCGATCGGCGGCTACCAGCGCCAGTTTCATGTCCTGCCGGATCCGGCCCGCCTGATGGCCTACAAGCTGTCGTTCCGCGACATCATGACCGCGCTCGCGGCCAACAATGCCAATGTCGGCGCCGGCTACATCGAGCGCAACGGCGAGCAATATCTGGTGCGCACCCCCGGTCAGGTCGCTGACATCGACGAGATCAAAGACATCGTGATCGGCTCCCGGCAGGGCGTGCCCATCCGGATCTCCGACATCGCGACCGTCGAGGAAGGAAAGGAGCTTCGCACCGGCGCCGCCAATGTCAACGGCAAGGAAGCCGTGATCGGCACGGCGATGCTGCTGATTGGCGAAAACAGCCGTGCCGTGGCGCAGCGCGTCGACCAGAAGCTGCAGGCGACCGCGGCGTCATTGCCGGAAGGCGTCGTCGCGCGCACGCTGTACGATCGCACCGCGTTGGTTGAAGCCACGATCGTGACCGTCAAGAAGAACCTGCTCGAAGGCGCGCTGCTCGTCGTCGCCGTGCTGTTTCTCGTTCTCGGCAATTTCCGGGCCGCGATTGCGGCCGCCTGCGTCATTCCGCTCGCCATGCTGATCACCGTGATCGGGATGGTGCAGAGCAAGACCAGCGCCAATCTACTGAGTCTTGGCGCCATCGATTTCGGCATCATCATCGACGGCGCGGTGATCATCGTCGAAAACTGCTTGCGCCTGCTCGCGCAGGAGCAAGCGAGCCGGGGCCGCATGCTTTCCACGCAGGAGCGGTTTGAGACCATCGTCAAGGGCGCAAGGCAGGTCATCAGTCCGAGCCTGTTCGGCACGCTGATCATCGCGGTGGTTTATCTTCCGATCCTGACGCTGACCGGCATCGAAGGAAAGATGTTCAGGCCGATGGCGATCACCGTGCTCTTTGCCCTCGGCGCGGCGGCGATCCTCTCCCTGACATTCGTGCCGGCGGCAATCGCCCTGCTGGTCCGCGGCCGGGTTTCCGAGCATGAGAACTGGTTCATGCGCATGAGCAGCCGGCTGTACGCCCCCATGCTCCACGCCAGCATCCGAAATCGCGGAGTTGTCGCGCTTTCCGCAGCAATCATCGTGGTGCTCACCGGTCTCGTCGCGACCCGCATGGGCGGCGAATTCATCCCGAGCCTCGATGAGGGCGACATCGCGCTGCACGCCATGCGCATTCCCGGAACCAGCCTCAGCCAGGCAATGGAAATGCAAAAGACGCTGGAGACTGCGATCCGCGAATTTCCGGAAGTGAAGGAAGTATTCTCCAAGGTCGGCACGGCGGAGGTGGCGACCGACCCGATGCCGCCGAACGTCGCCGACAATTTCGTCATGTTGAAGCCGCGGGACCAGTGGCCCGATCCGAAAAGATCGAAGTCGGATCTTGTCGAGGCCCTGGAGAAGCGGGTCGCGGAAGTGCCGGGCAACAACTACGAATTCACCCAGCCGATCCAGATGCGTTTCAACGAACTGATCTCGGGCGTCCGCAGCGACGTCGGCGTCAAGGTGTTCGGCGACAATCTCGATACGCTGCTGCAGGTAGCGGGTCGCGTGCAGGCGGTGATCCAGAAAGTCCCGGGTGCTTCCGACGTCAAGACCGAGCAGGTCACCGGCCTGCCCGTGCTGACGGTCAAGTTGAACCGCGCCGCGCTGGCGCGCTACGGCCTGTCCGCCGCCGACGTCCAGAACATCGTGGAGATCGCGATCGGCGGCAAGCATGCCGGCCTGGTGTTCGAGGGCGACCGGCGCTTCGAGCTCGTCGTCCGGTTGCCTGAGCATTTGCGCGTCGATATCGACGCCATCGGCGCCCTTCCCATCCCGCTTCCGGCGCTTGAGGAAAAGAGCACGGGAGCACGCGCGGCGCCGGTGAACCTTTCGCCGGCCTTGCAGCGCTACGTTCCGCTTTCCGCAGTTGCGACGGTGGAGTCGGCGCCCGGCCCGAACCAGATCAGCCGCGAGAACGGCAAGCGACGTATTGTCATCACCGCCAATGTGCGCGGCCGCGACCTCGGCTCCTTCGTTTCGGAAGCGCAGGCCGCAATCGCCCGCGACGTTCAATTGCCGGCGGGCTACTGGATTGGCTGGGGCGGCCAGTTCGAGCAACTGGTCTCGGCCGCCAAGCGCCTCACCATCGTGGTTCCGGTCGCGCTGCTGCTGATCTTCCTGCTGCTGTTCATGAGCCTGGGCTCAGCCGCCGACGCCGCGCTGGTGTTCAGCGGCGTGCCGCTGGCGCTCACCGGAGGCGTGGCGGCCCTTCTGACGCGTGGCATCCCCCTTTCGATCAGCGCCGGCATCGGCTTCATCGCGCTATCAGGCGTCGCCGTTTTGAACGGTCTCGTCATCATCGCCTTCATCGAGAAACTGCGGAGGGATGGCCGGTCGGTGATCGATGCCGTGACCGAAGGCGCCCTCACCCGGCTGCGCCCGGTGCTGATGACGGCGCTCGTCGCGTCCCTCGGCCTCGTGCCGATGGCGATCGCCACCGGCCCGGGCGCGGAGGTGCAGCGCCCGCTGGCCACCGTGGTCATCGGCGGCATCATCTCCTCGACCATCCTCACCCTGCTCGTGCTGCCAGCGCTCTACGTTCTGTTCCGGCGCGATTCAGCGCCCGTCGCGGCTCAATCCCAACCAACCAACGGAGTACAACATGCGTAAACTCGCGATGATCGCCGCCGCTTCTGTCTTGCTCGGATCGCCTGCCCTCGCCCAGCAACATGATCACGGCAACGTCAAGGGCCCCAACGGCGGTCCGGTCAAGGACGTCGCCGGCGTTCACGCCGAGTTCGTTGCGTCCGGCAGCACGATAACGTTCCATATTCTGAACGAGGACAACAAGCCGGTCGCGGCCAAGGGCTTCACCGGCGCGGCCTTGATCGTGAGCGGCTCGGAGCGCGAAACCGTTGACCTCATCGCCGGCGACAATTCGCTCAAGGGCGAGGCCAAGAAGGCCCTTCCGTCCGGCGCGGCCGTCACCCTGCAGGTCAAGACCGATGCCGGAAAATCCGGCCAGGCCCGCTTCAACAAGTAGACCGGGCGGAACCGGACGGCGCCACGCCGCGGCGCCGTTCCGTTATCGTGCAACGCTCAGGCCCGCCCCATTGCCTGGAGCCGCTTCCGTCCGCCGTCGTGATCCAGCGAGTGGCGCAATTGCTCCTCCAGTTCGTCCAGCAGGAAGAAGCTGACGTCGTCGACGGAACCGCGTCCCTTGGCGAAGGGCTGTTCGAGCAGCCGGATCAGGTACAGGACGTAGACGAACATGTAGGTGATGAATCCGAACAGCAAGGCCGCGGCCGGATCGCCCTCCGTCTTCAGCATAAGCAACAGCACGATGATCGACAATACCAGCGTCTGCACGAGAACATGCACCGACGGCACGAACTCGACGCGCTGGATGGTGTAGATCCGCAGCAGCACCCGGCGGATCGCGTCCTGGTTGGCGCGCAGGCGCACGACGAAATTCGCGGCCATGCCCATGCCCTCCAGCCTTCCGAGGATGGGCGTCAGCTTGCCAAGCTCGGCGAGCACGGGGGCAATGTTCTTGTGATCGTAGGCGTGGCCGAGACCGTCACGCAGTTTTCCGATCACACCCAGAAGGATCAGCCGCGCTTCCCTGAGATTGAAGCGCTCGTTGGTCGACGCGAAGCATTCCAGATCGCCGTCGATCGCCTCGATCGCGGTGCGCAGCACCGTCGGGATTTGCTCGGCTTCCTTGTAGTCCTTGAGAATGCTCGACAGCAGGAAGCCGATGATGAAGATGGCGCCGCCGATACCGCTCGTCACCAGGCCGTTGAGATCGAGGAATTCGAACTCGAAATAGTGAACGATCGCCTTGACGCTACCCAGCACCAGCACGACGGCGCCGACCGTGAAGAACAGGCGAAATTTCTTTCGGAAACTGAGTTCGGCGCCGCCGAAATGAAGGTGCGAGAGGATCGAAGACGGCAAAGCGTGAATATCCTTGTCCCTGGTGAACGAAAGCGGAGACAGTTCCGCGTCCCTATCCAGCATTTGCCAATCCAGCATTTGCGGCGCGAATCCGTCGACTTCGAAGACGGTTATCCACCATGCTTCGTCATCTCAAGCCCTGCAGATCGGTGCTGAAGACGGCCGTGCCCAGCCGCTGGATTACAGATGCATTTGGCTGCAGATAATCATCAAGCCCGCAAATGGCTCCCGCGGCGTTGGCGACATATCGCCACAATAGCGCGTTGGCCGCAGCCTCAAGCCGCCGTGGGCGGCACATTTTGATCAGCCTGAACAGCCGGTGCGCCGTCAGAATATCCAGCTAATGGCCGCGACGATGAACGGTGCGGCCATTAGCAGAACCGGCCACAGCCGGAATATCACGCGGCCAGACTACTACCCGCGGCAATTTTCTTCTTCAGCGCTTCGCAAACGGTGCGGACTTCCGATGTCATCAAGGAACAATCCTCGATCTGCAGGAAGTAGCGCTTGCCTTCCTCGCGATAGTTCGCCGCCAACTCCCTGATTTCGGTCACCATCGCGTGAACACCCGCGACCATTGCCTCGCATTTCTTGGCGGCCTCGGACAGTTCAGTGCCGAGCGCTTCAATCTCCTTCACCGCCGCGTCGTATTCGCGGACCACGGCTTCGGCCGAGAGTTTGCCGACCTGATTAACCCCTTCCTTGTGGGCGACGTAGTCGGGCATCGGGCCCTTCGGCAGCGGCTGATCGTAGCCGTTTGACACCCCTGGCATCGCCGGCCCTCGCCGGGTTTGATGGATTATGTTGCCGATTTCCCCTTCAAGTTCATCAGCGTCGAGTAATGGGGAACGCGTCAGAATTTCTGTGCTTAAAGTCATCGACTATTGCTCCAAAATTGTTACGCGGAGGGGGACGAATTTAGCATCGTCAAGGGCGGTGTCACCCTTGTCCACAGCCGTTTCTGGGCAAACAGGGGGTAGCTATGTCTTGTTGCCGACATTGGAACTCGGCCCCAGCACCGCGAGCATAACGAGCCCATAGCCCGTAACGCGCGAGCGATACGAACCTGCACCGACTATCCCTTCGAGCGCCGCCGTTACCCCCGCTTGCGCCGCCGCCAGTCCCGCTTTTTCGGCTTCGGCGCGACTTCCGGCATCTCCGCCTGCACCTCGCGATACCGCGCCAGCATCCGATCGAAGGTGGCGTTGAGCGCCTCCGAGATTTCGGGACGCTTCTCGAGCCTGGCCAGCAGCAGGCCCGCGGCCTCGATGGTGGAAAGGCCGTCGCGGCGCGGCTCCTTGCGCAGCTTGCCGTAACGCGACGGGCGCTTCGGCCCGAGAATGACCCGCTGGCATTTCAGCATCCAGGCATTGCGCCACCACAGCGCCTTGGCCTGGCTCCAGGTTCCGTCAAGCAGCACGACGCCCTCGATGTCGGACAGGATCGCACGCTGGTGCGGCTCGATTTCGCCCTTGCGGTTGATCGCCACGATCTCGGCATCGGTGTCGAGGTCGGCGACTTTGGCTGAACCAAGATAAAGCACCGCCCAGCGCGAGGGATCATGAACCGTCCGGCCCAACGCCTTGGACAGGCTCGGCCAGGACAAGCCGATTTTGACCACGGCATCCGCAAAATGCTGCGCCGTCAGCCGCGCGGTGCCGAGCGTCCTGTCCTGCTCCTGCGGATGTTGCAGGATCAGCAGCGAGATCCTGCTTTCGACCGGGGTCACGCTGTCGCAGATGCAGAGCGGCAGCGGCTTGCCGCAGCGCGGACACTCCGGAACGGCCTCCACGGCGGCGCCGGCCTGGGGATTGGATGGGTTTGGCATCCGCCCGCTATACGCTGTCCGTGGCCGGGTGTTCAACTATTCGGCGGGGGCTGCCACCGCGGCCGGCCGGGACCGCTGGCGCAGCCGGTCGATCAGCAGGTAAATGACCGGCGTGGTGTAGAGCGTCAGGATCTGGGAGACGAACAGGCCGCCGATGATGGTGATGCCGAGCGGCCGGCGCAGCTCGGTTCCGGGGCCGGTGGCGATCACCAGCGGAATGCCGGCAAACAGCGCCGCCATCGTCGTCATCAGAATGGGGCGGAAGCGGGCGCGGCAGGCCTCGAAGATCGCATCCGCCGACGACAGACCGCGGTTGCGCTCGGCGTCGAGCGCGAAATCGACCATCATGATACCGTTCTTCTTGACGATGCCGATCAGCAGGATGATGCCGACGAAAGCTATCACCGTCAGCGGAGTATTCGTCACCTGCAATGCCAGCAGTGCGCCGAGCCCCGCTGAAGGCAGCGTCGAGATGATCGTGATCGGATGCGCCAGGCTCTCATAGAGCACGCCGAGCACGATATACATCGCGACCAATGCGCCGAGGATCAGAAGCGGCTGCCGTCCGCTGGTCTTGTTGAAGTCGCCGGCATTGCCGTCAAAACTGCCGCGGATACCTTCCGGCATATGCAGCTCATCGACCGCGCGCTGGATGTTTGTGGTCGCGACCTCCAGCGGCACGTCGGGCAGCAGATTGAACGAGACCGTCGTCGAGGGGAACGATTGCGAGTGATATACCGCGAGCGCCGACAGGCCGCGCTGGTAGCGCACCACGGCCGATAGCGGAACCTGGGCGTCGTTGGCGCCGGCCACGAAGATGCGCTCGAGATTGGACGGGTCCGCCTGGAATTTCGGATCGATCTCCAGCACCACCATGTACTGGTTGCGCTGGGTATAGATGATCGAAATCTGCCGCTGCGCGAATGCATTGTTCAGGGCATTGTCAATATCCTGGACCCGAACGCCGAGGCTCGCGGCGGTCTTGCGGTCGATCACCAGCGACAATTGCAAGCCTCCGGGATCGCGGTCACTGGAGATGTCGGTGATGCCCTCCACCGTCTCCATGCGCTTGGCGACGATCGGGGCCCATTTCTGCAGCAGGTCGAGGTTGGTGCTCGACAGCGTGTACTGATAGTCGGAATCGCTCTGCCGCCCGCCGGTGCGGATATCCTGCGCCGCGAACATGAATAGGCGGATGCCGGCGACCCGGTAGAGATTGCGCCGCAGGCGATCGATCACCTGCGCCGTCGACACGCCTTCCCGCTCCTCCGGCGGCTTCAGGCTGATGAACATGGTGCCGCGGTTGGAACCGCCGCCGCCCGGCCCAGCGCTGCCGCCGAGCGACGAGCCAACGCCCGCGACCGCCGGATCGGCCATCACGATGTCAGCCAGTTGCTGCTGCAACCCCAGCATCGCCTGGAATGAGGTGTCGGCCGAAGCGCGTGTCGAGCCGATCACGAAGCCGCTGTCATCGGTCGGAAAATAGCCCTTCGGCGTCTTGATGTAGAGCACCACCGTCAGCGCGATGGTGGCGAAGAACACGAGCAGGGTCAGGAACGGGAAATTCAATACCGCGCGCAGCGTCCGGGCATAAAAGGCCACGATGCGCGACAGCGTGCCCTCGACGAGGCGGTCGAACCAGGTGGCATGGTCTGAGGTCGCTTCCTTGATGTAATGCGCGCAGATCATCGGCGTGATCGTGAGCGAGACCACGGTCGAGACCACGATGGCAAAGGTCAGCGTCAGCGAGAATTCGCGCAGCAGCCGGCCGACGATGCCGTCCATGAAGATCAGCGGCGTAAATGCCGCGATCAAGGACAGGCTGATCGACAGCACGGTAAAGCCGATCTGCTTGGCGCCTTCGAGCGCCGCCGGATACGGCGCCATGCCCTGTTCGAGATTGCGGTACATGTTCTCGATCATGACGATGGCATCGTCGACCACGAAGCCGACGGAAATCGCCAGCGCCATCAGCGACAGGTTGTCGATCGAGAATCCGGCGAGCCACATCCCGGCGCAGGTGCCGGCCAGCGCCAGCGGCACCGAAACGCCGGCCGCGATTGTCGGCGTCAGCCGCCGCAGGAAGGCGAATACCACCACCATGACCAGGAAGGCGGTCGCCAGCAGCGTGAACTGCATGTCGAGCACGCTGGCGCGGATGGTGCCGGTGCGGTCGACCAGCGTGGAAATTTCCACCCCGCCGGGCAGCCACTGCTTCAGTTCGGGAATCAGCGCCCTCACCCGATCGACGGTGTCGATCACATTGGCGTCGCCCTGCTTGGTGATCTGGATCAGCACCGCCGGCTGCTTGTTGAACCAGGCGATCGAGCGGGCATTGCGGACGGAATCTTCCACATCCGCCACATCGGACAGGCGGACGAAATTGCCGGCCGAACTCTTGATGATGACGTCGCGGAATTCGGCCGCCGTTCGCATCTGCTTGTTGGTCGAAATCGTCTCGCTCTGGCGGCCGCCGTTGAATATCCCGACCGGACCAAGCGGGTTGGCGTTGATGATCGCCTGACGAACGTCGTCGGTGGCAATCCCCGCATTCGACAGCGCCACCGGGTTGAGCGCGATCCGCACCGCCGGCTGATCGGCGCCAGAGACCGTGACCTCGCCGACACCAGGCACCTGCGAGATCCGCTGCGCGATCACGGTATCGGCGACGTCGTACATGGCGCTCGTCGTCAGCGTCTTTGACGTCAGCGCCAGCACGAACACCGGCGCGGCAGCGGGATTGGATTTACGGAAACGCGGCAGCGACGGCAGGTCGCTCGGCAAATCGGCCAGCGACGCATTGATCGCGGCCTGCACGTCGCGGGCGGCGCGGTCGATGTCGCGGCCGATCGAGAATTGCAATTGAATGCTGGTGGAGCCGAGCGAACTGGTCGAGGTGATCTTGTCCAGTCCCGCGATCTGGCCAAGCCGGCGCTCCAGCGGCGCCGCGACGGTCGACGCCATCACGGAAGGGTCCGCGCCCGGCCGCGTCGCGGACACCCGGATCATCGGGAAATCGACGTTCGGAACGGACGACACCGGCAGGAACACGTAGGCGACGATGCCGACCAGAAAGAGCCCGATCGCCAGCAGCGTGGTGCCAACCGGCCGCCGGATGAAGGGCTCCGAGATCGATGCCATCTATTGCATCCCCTCGGTGGCGCCGGCGACCGTGGGTCCGGGCGGCCCTGGGTCCGGCACGGCCTTCTCGATTTTGCGATTGATCCGGTCGAGCGCCAGATAGATCACCGGCGTCGTGTAGAGCGTCAGCAACTGGCTCAGCAGCAGACCGCCGATGATGGAAATGCCGAGCGGAAAGCGCAATTCGGCGCCGGTGCCGCTCTCGATCGCCAGCGGCAATGCGCCGAACAGCGCAGCCAGCGTCGTCATCATGATCGGGCGGAAGCGCAGCAGGCAGGCCTGTACGATCGCCTCGGAAGGCGACATGCCCTGATGCCGCTCCGCCTCCAGCGCGAAGTCGATCATCATGATCGCGTTCTTCTTGACGATGCCCATCAACAGAATGATGCCGATCAGGCCGATCACCGACAGGTCTTGCCCGAACAGCATCAGCGCCAGAATGGCGCCGACGCCGGCGGAGGGCAGCGTCGAGAGAATGGTGATGGGGTGGATGTAGCTCTCGTAGAGCACGCCCAGCACGATGTAGATGGTGACGATCGCCGCCAGGATGAGCCAGGGCTGGCCGGCCAGCGATTTGGAGAACTCGGCCGCATCGCCCGCATAGACGCCGACGATACTGCCGGGCATGCCGATCCTGGTCTCGATCTTCTTGACGGCCTCGACGGCATCGCCGAGCGCCTCGCCGGGCCCGAGATTGAAGCTGAGCGAGATCGCCGGAAACTGCGCCAGATGCGAAATCGCCAGCGGCGCCGTGGTGCGGGTCAGCGTCGCCACCGCCGACAGCGGCACCTGGGCGTTGGGCGCGCCGACGGTGGTGCTCGCAGCCCCCGGCAGGTAGAGTTTTGACAGGATCGAGGGATCGCGCTGGTACATCGGCATCGCCTCCAGCACCACGCGGTACTGGTTGGCCTGGCCGTAAATCGTCGAAATCTGCCGCTGCGCAAAGGCGTCGTTGAGGGTGTCGTTGACCGCCTGGACGCTGACGCCGAGCTGGCCCGCGCGCTGCCGGTTGATGTCGAGCGCGGCGCGCAAACCGCCCTCCTGCGCTTCCGACGAGACGTCGCGGAACAGCGGATCCCGGCGCATTTCGGCAATCAGCTTCTGCGACCACTTGGACACTTCCGCCGCATCGGTGCCGGTCAGCGTATACTGGTACTGCGAGCGGCTCGACTGGGTCGAGATCTGCACGTCTTGCACCGGCTGGAAATAGATCTTCATGCCGGGGATCGAGGCGGTGCGCTGCTTCAGCCGGTCGACCACGACCGAAATGTCATCCTCCCGCTCGCCGCGCGGCCGCAGCGTCATCACGAGACGCCCGACATTGGTGGTCGGATTGACGGAACCGGCCCCGATCACGGAGACCACGCCGACCACATCCGGATCGGCCTGGATCGCGGCCGCGGCCGCCGCCTGACGGCTCTGCATCTCGGCAAAGGAAACGTCGGGGCCGGCTTCGGTCACCGCGGTGATCGACGCGGTGTCCTGCAGCGGCAGGAAGCCCTTCGGCGCGACCACATACATCAGCAGCGTCGCGACAATGGTGGCGAAGGTCACCATCAGCGTCGCGCGCTGGCGCTGCAGCACCCACAGCAGCGTACGATGGTACAAGTCGACCGTACGGTCGATGAAACGGCTGACGGCGGCAAGGCCGGGGACCGTCATCTCCTCGCCGACATGCTTGAGCAGCCGCGAACACATCATCGGCGTCAGCGTCAGTGACACGATCGCGGAGGTCACGACCGCGATCGTCAGCGTCAGCGCGAACTCGCGGAACATGCGTCCGACCAGCCCGGACATGAACAGAAGCGGGATGAAGACCGCGATCAGCGATACCGTCAGCGAGATCACGGTAAAGCCGATTTCGCTGGCGCCCTTCAGTGACGCCTCCATCACGGACTCGCCGTTTTCCATGTGACGGACGATGTTCTCGATCATCACGATGGCATCATCGACCACGAAGCCGGTGCCGATCGTGAGCGCCATCAGCGACAGATTGTCGAGGCTGAAGCCTGCGAAATACATGATGCCGAAGCTCGTGATCAGCGACAGCGGCAGTGCCACGCCCGCGATCAGAGTGGCGCGCAGCGAGCGCAGGAACAACAGCACCACCAGCGTCACCAGCACCACGGCAAGGATCAGCGTGAACTGGACGTCCCGCACCGAGGCGCGAATGGTGACGGTGCGGTCGGAGACCACGTGCAAATTGACGCCGGCCGGGATCGAGCGCTGCAGCTTGGGAATTTCTGCACGGATCTGCCTGACGACCTCGATGACGTTGGCGCCGGGCTGCCGCTGGATGTCGATGATCACGGCCGGCGTGCCCTGATACCAGCCGCCGGTCCGATCGTTCTCCAGCCCGTCGATGATGATGGCGACGTCGCCGATCGTGACCGGCGAGCCGTTGCGATAGGCGATGATGATCGGCTTGTAGGCGTCCGCCGCCGCGATCTGGTCGTTGGCAGCGATGGTGTAGGCCTGCTGCGCGCCGTCGAGCGATCCCTTCGGCCCCGACACGTTGGCGCCCGCAATGGCGTTGCGCAGATCCTCCATCGAGATGCCGTAGGCGGCGAGCCGCGCCAGATCCGCCTGCACCCGCACCGCAGGCTTGAGCCCACCGAGGATGGCGACGCGCCCGACACCGGAAATCTGACTGAGCCGCTGGCCGAGGAGGGTGTCGGCGATATCGCTCATCGCACGCAGCGAAATCGTCTCCGACGTCAGCGCCAGCGTCAGGACCGGCGCATCCGCCGGATTGACCTTGGCGTAGGTCGGCGGATACGGCAGGTTTTTCGGCAGGATTCCGGCGGCGGCGTTGATCGCGGCCTGAACGTCCTGAGTCGCCCCGTCGATGTCGCGGTTGAGGTCGAACTGCAGCGATATCTGGCTGACGCCGTACGAGGAGGTCGACTGCATCGACGACAGCGACGGGATCTGCCCGAGCTGGCGCTCGAGCGGCGCCGTGATCAGGGACGCCACCACATCGGGGCTCGCGCCCGGCAGTTGCGTCGTCACCTGCACGGTCGGGAAATCGACCTGCGGCAGCGCCGATACCGGCAGCGCCCAATAGCCGAGCGCACCGCCGATCATCAGCGCGATCCCCAACAGCGAGGTCGCGATCGGCCGGCGGATGAACGGTTCGGATACGCTCATGGTTGCGTACTCATGGCTTTGCGAAGTTGCTTCAGACGATCAAGGCTGCGACTTCGCCGCGCCGCCCGATGGTTCACCTCGCGCTGGTCCGGTTTGTCCCTTCTGGTCGCCCTCGCCGCGCTCGCGCTTGCCGCGATGCTCGCCGTCCTTGCCCTGATGGACCTGGCCGTCCTTGCCTTGACCGCCCTTCGCATCCGGCGAGCGGCTGCGCTTGCGCGGCGCCAGATCGGCGGTCGGCGCCCGGTCGTCGGTGCCGATCAGGACCCTGGCGCCGTCGGACAGATTGGCAAAGCCGGTCGTCACCACGCGGTCGGACGTCGAAAGGCCGCTCGCGATCACCGCGTCGTTCTCGTTCTGCTGCGTCACCACGATCGCCTTGGCGGTCGCGACATTGTCGGGACCGATCACATAGCTGAATGTCCCGACAGGGCCGCGCTGCACCGCCGAGGTCGGCACCACGATCGCCTTCTCCAGCGTTTCGACCTTCAGCCGCACATTGACGAACTGCCCGGGCCAGAGCTGGAATTTGGCGTTCGGAAACTCCGCCTTCAGCTTCAGCGTGCCGGTGGTCGGATCGACCTGGTTGTCGATGCCCTTCAGCATACCGGTATCGACCACCGTCACGCCGTCATTGCCGAACACGTCCACCGCGAGCGGCCCCTTGGCGGCAGCGGCGTTGACGCGCACGATTTGCTGCTGCGGCAGGCTGAACTGCACCGCGATCGGCTGCAACTGCGTCAGGATGACGAGCCCGGTCGCGTCGGCGGCGCGGATGATGTTGCCCTGGTCGACCTGGCGCAGGCCGGCGCGCCCGGTCAACGGCGCGATGATCTTGGTATAGCCGAGCATCGCCTTCGCATTGTCGATCGCGGCCTGGTCGGCCTGCACCAGCGCCTCCTGCTGGGCGACCACGGCACGCTGCGTATCGGCCTGCTGCTTGGAACCTGCATTCGAGGCGGCAAGCTGCTGATAGCGCGCCAGATCGAGCTTCTGGTTGGCAAGCAGCGCCTCGTCTTGCGCCTTCTTGGCCACCGCCTGATCGTACTGGGCCTGGTAGATCACGGGATCAATCTCGGCGAGCACGTCGCCCTGCTTGACGTCCTGGCCTTCGACGAAGTTGACCTTGATCAGTTTGCCGTCGACCTGGGAGCGCACCGTCACCGTGTTCAGCGCCCGGACCGAGCCGACCGCGTCGAGATAGACCGGGACATCCTGCGTGCGCGGCGTGGCCGCCAGCACCGGCACCGGAAGGTCGGGGCGGGCGCCGGGCCCGTTGCGGCCGCCCGGCTTCTGCTGAAAGGCGTTCCAGCCGAGATAGCCGAGCCCGCCAAGGATCAATAGCGTGATCGTCAACGACACCATCCGCCGGCCAATCCCACGCGCGACGCGCTTGCGCGTCGTCTTCGCGTCTTCCTTTATTTCCGGCTTAAAGAGCATCGACCGGCCTTTCCATCCTTGGCTCCCAGCCGCCCCCCAGCGCCTGATAGAGGCTAACGATCGCCTGCAGCCGGGCCAGTTGGGCCTGCCACAGCAAATCCTCCGCCTGGAATAACGTCGTCTGCGTATTTAGCACAGTTACGATATCGGCGGTTCCAGCTCGCAACTGCTGCTCGGCAAGCTGGAAGGCCCGCCGCGATGCCGCCACCACTTCGCGCTGCAGCCGCAGCCTCTCCGTGGTCTGGCGGATCGAGTACAGGGCGTTATCGACATCGGCAAAGGCCTGCACCACGGTCTTGCGATAGATCTGCAGCAACTCGTCCTGCCGCGCCTTGGTAAACTCGAAATTGCCGAGGATCCTGCCGCCGTCGAAGATCGGCTGGGTCAGGCTGCCGACCATGCTGAAGAAGGCGGCGTGCGGCTGAAACAGCGAGGACAGCGCCGAGCTTTGATAGCCGCCCTGCCCGGTCAATTGGATGCTTGGAAAGAACTGCGCGCGGGCATTGCCGACATTGGCGGTCGCCGAGGCAAGCTGCGCTTCCTGTCGGCGGATGTCAGGACGCTGGGTCAGTAACTCCGACGGCAGGCCGGGCGTGACCCTCGGCGACCCGATCTGGTTGAGTGACCCGCCCTTGACGCGAACGGATTCCGGCGGCCTCGACACCAGGGTTGCCAGCGCGTTGATGTTCTGGTCGAGCGTCTGTTTCAGCGGTGGTACCTGCGCGCGCTGGTTGGCGACCACACTCTCCTGCTGCGCGACGTCGAGGTCGGTGCCGGTCCCGGCTTTGAAGCGGTCGCGGATGGCGTTGAGGATGCGCTCGGCGCTGGCGATGTTCTGCTGCGCGGTCCGAAGCCGGTCCTGCGCGGTTAGCACCTGGAAATAAGCGTTGGCAACCGTCGTCAGCGTGGTCAGCGCGACGACGTCGCGGTCGAAGCGGTTGGCGATCGCGGTCTCTTCCGCGGCTTGCGCGGCGTCGCGATTCTTGCCCCAGAAATCGAGTTCATAGCTGGCGCTGAACGAGGCCGAGTAGTTGACCACCTCGCGGCCGCCATTGGTCAGGCCGCTGGCGCTCGATCCGGAGGTGCGCGAATAGCTCTCTGAACCGGTACCGCTGAGGCTCGGCAACAACGCCGCGCCCGCGATTCGCGCCTGCGCATCGGCCTGCTGGAACCGCGCGGTGGCGGCGGCGATGTCCAGATTGACGGTTTGCGCCTCCTCCATCAGGCTCGTCAGCTCGCGCGAACGGAAGCCGCGCCACCAGTCGAGCGTCGGCGGCGCATCCTTGGGCTTCGAAAGCCGGGCCGCCTTGTAGCCCTCGGGAATGTCGAGCGCGGGATCGGGCAGGTCCTTGGTCAGGATGCAGCCAGCGGAACTGGCAACGAAGCCAAGCACCGCAAGTGATCGCGCCAGCCGCTTCGCGCCCGGAATGAGCGCAGGCCAAATCTCGATCGCAGCAGTTGTACTTCCTTGGGTCACACCCGTTCTCCACCGGGCAAATCCCGGCCCGGCGCATAACGAGCGCTTCTCCTGTTGGCCTGCAATACGATCACGGGGTGATGCTTCCGTTTGAACCGAAGCAGATATTACCCTTGCGGCCGGGACGCGGACAGCCCCGCGCTGCCCTTCACCAATGGTCCGAGCGGCGGCGCAAAACAGCCGGCAAAGCGCTCATTCTCCTTATTTTATAGGGTTTCGAACGATGCCGGGGTTCCACAGGACGCCGAAATCTTACGAAGATTTCATGGGGATTTTCCCCTGCCTGTGGCCGATTTGAAACCCCCGGGAACAGCCCCCCGTATCTCGCCTCGTGCAATGGAGGGCCAGAAATGCGGGTCGCGGTGGTCGGTACGGGAATCAGTGGCAACGCCGCGGCTTGGACCTTGTCGAAACAATATCCGGTCACGGTCTACGATCGCGAACTCAGGCCCGGCGGCCACAGCCACACCGTCAGCATCGACTATGACGGCGCGCAGCTTAACGTCGACATCGGCTTCATCGTCTACAACGAGCTGAATTATCCGGACCTCACGGCGCTTTTCGCCCATCTCGGCGTCGAAACCGTCGAAAGCTGCATGAGCTTTGCGGTGACGGCCGATACCGGCCGCTTCGAATGGAAAGGCGGCGGCAACAACTGGTTCGAGACCGCTTGCGGACTGTTCGCGCAGCCCATCAACCTGTTGTCGCCCTCCTACCTCTGGATGCTGCGCGACATCCTCACCTTCAACCAGCAGAGCGTCGAGGATTACGTCGCGGGCAAACTGGCCGGGCTGACGCTCGGTGAATACTTCCGCACGCGTCATTTTGCGCCACGGCTGTTGACCGATTATCTGGCGCCGATGGGCGCTGCGATCTGGTCGGCGCCGTCGAGCGAAATGCTGGATTTCCCGGCCGAAAACTTCGTCGCGTTTTTCGCCAACCATCGCCTGCTGCAATATGACCGCCCGGTCTGGCGCACCGTGAAGGGCGGCAGCCAGCGCTATGTCGACAAGCTGACCTCTTCGTTCCGCGACCGCATCAAGCTCGGCTGCGCCGTCACCGCCATCGAGCGTACTGCGCATGGTGTCGTCGCGCACGACAGCCACGGCAAGGCCAATGCTTACGACCATGTCGTGATTGCGTCCCACAGCGACCAGGCGCTGGCGTTGCTGTCGGACGCCGACGATCGCGAGCGTTCAATCCTGGGCGCCATCGGCTATTCCCCCAACACGATCTACCTGCATCGCGATATCAGCCTGATGCCGAAGCGCCGACGCGCCTGGGCGTCGTGGAATTTTCTGCGCTGGCCGCGCCAGACAAGCGTCGATAACGACGTATCCGTGACCTACTGGATGAACGAGCTGCAGGGCATCGATCCCGACAAGCCGCTGTTCGTCAGCCTCAACCCGCCGGTCGCGCCCGATCCCGCGCTGACCTTCGGCAAGTATCTTTGCGAGCATCCGCAGTACAACGCCGTCGCTTTTGCCGCCCAGAAGCGCCTGCCCGAAATTCAAGGCAGGCGGCATACCTGGTTCTGCGGCGCATGGACCGGATACGGTTTCCACGAGGACGGATTGCGCTCCGGCCTTGCCGTTGCAGAAGCGCTCGGCGCGACGGCGCCATGGCGGGAAGCGCCGCGAGAGCTGGCGGAAGCTGCGGAGTAACCCCATGGGGGAAACACCGACAAGAGCCGACGCTGCGGCGCTTTACATCGGCGACGTCATGCATGCGCGGCTGAAGCCGATCGGCCATCGCTTCAGCTATCGTGTGATGAGCCTGCTGATCGACCTGGACCGGCTGGAAGACGCGGACCGGCAATCGCCGCTGTTCGGCGTCAACCGCGCGGCGCTCTACAGTTTTCACGAGGCCGACCATGGTCCGCGGGACGGCTCATCCCTGCGCGCCTATGCGCAGCGTTGCGCGGCCGAACGCGGCATCGACCTCACAGGCGGGCCGGTGCTGCTGCTCTGCTATCCCCGCCTGCTGGGCTACGCGTTCAATCCGTTGTCGGTCTATTTCTGCTACCGCGCGAACCGCGAATTGGCACTTCTGATCTACGAGGTGCGCAACACCTTTGGCGATATCCACGCTTACGTCCTGCCGGTGACGCCAAGCGATGTCAGCTGTGCCGGCGTGCGGCAGCGGCAGGACAAGCTGTTTTACGTCTCGCCCTTTATCGAGATGGCCATGCGCTACCATTTTCGCGTGCTGCCGCCCGACAAGCGTGTGCAGTTGCGAATTCTGGAAACCAGCCGCGAAGGCCCCCTCCTCGCTGCAACCTTCAATGGTCACCGCCGCATGCTCAACACCAAGGAGTTGCTGCGGACGTTCTTGGCTCTGCCGCTGGTCACATTCAAGGTCATGGCGGCGATACATTGGGAGGCGCTGCGGCTTTGGCTCAAGGGCGCGCGGCAGGTCCCGCGGCAGCATGCCGCCTTCAATACCGGCTTGGCGAGCGGGAACGGCAACGATTATACTTCGCCAGCGTTGTCCGCCCATGCCGAAGACTGAGCAGGGCCGATCGGCCATGCGAAGTCGGGGTAAACCGACGTTCGATGGATCGCACATGTCCGAGTTAATTTCGGTCACATCGGAAACCGTAGACGCAACGTTTCCGGAATTGCCCCGCCTGGTCCGGCTGGCGCTGGGCTTCGGTTCAAAGCTGCAACATGGCACGCTCGACGTGACGCTGGCCGACGGCCGCATGGTGCGGCTGGGCGGCAACGGGCCGGGCCCGGCGGCGGCGATGACGATCTACGATTACGGCTTTGCCTCGCGACTCCTGCGCGGCGGCGACATCGGCATTGCGGAAGCCTATCTGCGCGGCGAATGGGACACGCCCGACCTCACGCAATTCCTCTATCTGTTCTGCGTCAACCAGGACTGGATGCAGACGATGCTGGTCGCCAACCCGCTGGCGCGCACGCTGCAGTTCATCAGGCATTGGCTCAACCGCAATACGCGGCGGCAGGCTCGCCGCAACATCTATGCGCATTACGACATCGGCAACGCCTTCTATTCGGCGTGGCTCGATCCGAGCATGACCTATTCGTCGGCGCTGTTCGAAGACGACACGCCCGACCTGACGGCCGCGCAACACAACAAGTACCGGCGGCTCGCCGAAGCCATCGATCTGCGGCCAGGCCAGAAGCTCCTGGAGATCGGCTGCGGATGGGGCGGCTTTGCCGAATACGCCGCCAAGACGTTCGGCGCCAGGGTAGTAGGCCTCACCATCAGCAAGGAGCAGCGCGATTTCGCACAAGCGCGGATTCACAATGCCGGGCTCAGCGACAAGGTCGAGATCAAGCTCAGGGATTATCGCGACGAGCGCGACCGCTACGACCGCATCGCCTCGATCGAGATGATCGAGGCGGTCGGCGAGCAATTCTGGCCGAACTATTTTTCACAGTTGCGCGACCGTCTGCTTCCCGGCGGGCTCGCCGGCATCCAGGCCATCACCATCCAGGACAGCCTGTTCCAGACCTACCGCCGCGAAGTCGACTTCATCCAGCGCTACGTCTTCCCGGGCGGGATGCTGCCCTCGCCGGAGATTCTCAAAACGCTGGGCGAGCGCTTCGGTGTTCCCGTCATCCGCGAGCGCATCTTTGGGCAAGATTATGCCAAGACGCTTGCGATCTGGCGAAACAATTTCCGCGCGGCGTGGCCAAACCTGACGCCGTCGGGTTTCGACGATCGCTTCCGGCGGCTCTGGGAATATTACCTCGCCTATTGCGAGGCCGGTTTCCTGTCGGGAAATATCGACGTGCGCCAGGTGGTGTTTGCGAAATCGGGCTGATCTGCCCTGCCGCAACGCTGGCTTGTGCGGCTAGCGGCGGTCCTTTAGGGTCGCTCAACGATTAGGCAAACAAACCGGCGATTTCAACGACATGGCCTTCAACAAAGACGTTATCGAAGCGATCGGCAATACTCCCCTCATCAAGCTGAAGCACGCTTCCGAAGCCACCGGCTGCACCATTCTCGGCAAGGCCGAATTCATGAATCCGGGACAGTCGGTCAAGGACCGCGCGGGCAAATGGATGATCCTGGAGGCCGAGAAGCGCGGCGAGCTCAAGCCCGGCGGCCTGGTGGTGGAATCGACCGCCGGCAACACCGGCATCGGTCTCGCTGTGGTCGCCAGCGCGCGCGGTTACCGCACGCTTATCCTGATCCCGGAAACGCAGAGCCAGGAAAAGAAGGATATGCTGCGGCTGTGCGGCGCCGAACTCGTCGAGGTGCCGGCGCTGCCTTACGCCAATCCGAACAACTACCAGCATGTCGGCCGGCGGCTGGCCGCCCAGCTTCGCAAGACCGAGCCGAACGGCGTGTTGTTCGCCGACCAGTGGAACAATCTCGACAACGCGAAGGCGCACTACGAATCCACCGGACCGGAGATCTGGGAACAGACCGGCGGCAAGATCGACGGCTTTATCTGCTCGGTCGGCACCGGCGGCACGCTGGCCGGCGTCAGCCGCTATCTGAAGGAAAAGCACCCGGGCATTGTCAACGCCTGCGCCGATCCGCATGGCTTTGCAATGTACGAGCTGTTCAAGCACGGCAAGGCCAAATCGACACCGGGTGACTCGATCACCGAAGGCATCGGGCTCGGCCGCGTCACACCTGTCATCGAGACCGCCAAGGTCGACGACGCTTTCCTGATCTCGGACGAGGAAGCCGTGACGGTGATCTATGACCTGCTCGAGCACGAGGGCCTGTGCCTCGGCGGCTCGACCGGCGTCAACATCGCCGGCGCGATCCGACTTGCCAAGCAGCTCGGTCCCGGCAAGACCATCGTGACCATCCTTGCCGACTCCGGCAATCGCTATCAGTCAAAGCTGTTCAATCCGGAGTTCATGCGCTCGAAGAACCTGCCGGTGCCGGCGTGGCTGGAGAAGCGCAGCAAGATCGACGTGCCGTTCGAGAAGACGTGAGGCCCCTGCATCGTCATTCCGGGGCGATGCGCAGCATCGAACTCTGGGGCGCTCCTTGCGCCCCTGAGAATCTCGAGGTTCCGGGTTCGCGCTTCGCGCGCCCCGGAACGACAGCTTCCTAATGTCGCAAAATCTGGCTCAGGAACAGCTTGGTCCGCGCGTGCTGCGGGTTGGCGAAAAACTCACGCGGCGTGTTTGACTCGATCACCTGGCCGGCGTCCATGAACACGACGCGGTTGGCGACCTCGCGGGCAAATCCCATCTCGTGGGTGACGACCAGCATGGTCATGCCCTCCTTGGCGAGATCGACCATGGTGTCGAGCACTTCCTTGACCATTTCGGGATCGAGCGCCGAAGTCGGCTCGTCGAACAGCATGACCTTCGGGTTCATGGTCAGCGCGCGGGCAATCGCCACGCGCTGCTGCTGACCGCCCGACATCTGGCCCGGATATTTGTTGGCCTGATGCGGGATCTTGACCCGCTCCAGGAATTTCATCGCGGTGGCTTCGGCGTCCTTTTTCGGGATGTTGCGCACCCAGATCGGCGCCAGGGTGCAGTTCTCGAGCACCGTCAGGTGTGGAAACAGGTTGAAGCTCTGGAACACCATGCCGACCTCGCGCCGGACCTCGTCGACCCGCTTCAGGTTCGGCCCCAGTTCGATGCCCTCGACCACGATCTGGCCTTCCTGGAATTCCTCCAGCGCATTGATGCAGCGGATCAGCGTCGACTTTCCCGAGCCTGACGGGCCGCAGATCACGATGCGCTCGCCCTTGGCGACATCGAGGTTGATGTCGCGAAGCACGTGAAAGTCGCCGTACCATTTGTTGAGTGCGTTGATGCCGACGATCGAGTTTGCGGTCATGGTGATCTACTCAGTTGCGACGATGGGCGTTCAGCCGGTTCTCGACAAACAGCGAGTAACGCGACATCCCGAAACAGAAGACGAAATAGATGATCCCGGTGAAGGCAAAGCCGGTGAACAGCGTCGTCGGCGTCGACCAGACCGGGTCGCTGAAGGAAGCCCTGAGCTGGCCGAGCAGATCGAACAGTGCGACGATCGAGACCAGCGAGGTATCCTTGAACAGCGCGATGAAGCTGTTGACGAGGCCGGGGATGACGTGGCGGAGCGCCTGCGGCATCACGATCAGCGCCGTGGTCTTGGTCCACGACAGGCCGAGCGCGCTCGCCGCTTCCGCCTGCCCGCGCGGGATCGCCGCCAGGCCGCCGCGGATGACCTCGGCCTGGTAGGCGCCGGCGAACAGCGCGATGCCGATCAGGGCGCGCATCAGCCCGTCGATGGTGAAGCCGGTCGGAACGAACAGCGGCAGCATATAGGTGGCGAAGAACAGAACGGTGATCAGCGGCACGCCGCGCCAGAACTCGATAAAGGCAATCGAGAAAATCCGGATCAGCGGAATGGTCGAGCGAC
The DNA here is from genome assembly GCF_001693515.2 of Bradyrhizobium paxllaeri. Classification (NCBI taxonomy): domain Bacteria; kingdom Pseudomonadati; phylum Pseudomonadota; class Alphaproteobacteria; order Hyphomicrobiales; family Nitrobacteraceae; genus Bradyrhizobium; species Bradyrhizobium paxllaeri. Next base: position 4,249,910 of record NZ_CP042968.1, on the reverse strand, counting down.
GCCCGAGCGCCAGCGCGATGCCGACCGGCATCGAGGCGACGATGCCGACGACCGACACCACCAGCGTCACCAGCAGGCCGCCCCACAGCCTTGTATCCACCTCCGGAAGCCCGCCACGGTCGAGCCCCATCACTGCGATGACGGCGGCAATACCGACAAAGATCGCAAGCGTGGTGGCCACGGCGCGCACGCCACCGGTCAGCCAGAACAGCAGCGCCGACACGATCACGGCGGTCGCCGCGAGATCGGCCCAGACCGGACGTCCGTAGGCCTGGATCTGGTCACGCAGCCAGGTCAGCGGCAGAAGTATCCAGCTCACCACGGTGCTCAGCAGCACCAATAGCTTGCCGATCACCCACAGCAGCGGTCCGATGACGGCCGTGGCCTCGCCTGAGGTCACCAGCTTCCGGCCACCCTCGCCGATACTGTCGTTGAAGCCGGAAAGAAGCCCGGCCGTCCAGCTCACGCCGAAGCCGCCGAGCCCGCCGCCGCGCAGCAGGAAGAAGGCCACGACGGGAAGCGCTACGAAGAACAGGATGGCGTTCGGACCCTTTCCCGGCAAACGCGGAATCAGTAGCGGCACCAAGAGGATCGCAGCAAGAGCGAAAGTCAGATTGACGCGCCAGCGCTCCGGCTCCGGATAGAAGCCGTAGATGAATTGCGAGAACTTGGCCTGAATGAAGGGCCAGCAGGCGCCGACCACATCGTTCGGATTCTTCGGCAGGCAGGCGGTGCGGTCCGTGCCGGTCCAGACCGCGTCGATGAACGCGAATCTTATGGCGGGAACGACGATGACCCACAGCAGCAACGCGCTGACGATCGTGATCAGGATGTTGGTCGGGGAATTGAACAGCCGCGTGCGCAGGAAGCCGATGAAGCCGGTGGTCTTCACCGGCGCCGGCCGCTCCGGCACCAGATCCTGGCGGACGAAATTGGATGCGGTGGTGTCGCTCATCCGCCCATGCTCCGGCTGATGCGCCATCCATAGAAACTCATGATCGCGCTGGTGACCAGCGAGATCAGGAGATAGACGCCCATGGTGATACCGATGATTTCAATCGCCTGCCCGGTCTGGCTCAGCGTGGTTCCGGCGAACACGGAGACCAGGTCGGGATAGCCGATCGCGACCGCCAGCGAGGAGTTCTTGGTCAGGTTAAGATACTGGTTGGTCAGCGGCGGCAGGATCACGCGCAGGGCTTGCGGGATCACGATCAACCGCAGCACCGAGCCGCGCTGCAGTCCGAGCGAGGAGCCGGCTTCCATCTGGCCCTTGTGCACGGAGAGAATGCCCGCGCGCACGATCTCGGCGATGAAGGCCGCCGTGTAGGTCGATAGCGCCAGCGTCAGCGCCACGAATTCCGGGATGAGGCGCGAGCCGCCGGCGAAATTGAAGCCCTTGAGCACCGGCACCTCCCACGTAACGGGGATACCGAAGATCAGCATGCTGATGAGCGGCAGGCCGATGATCATGCCAAGCGCGTAGGGCCAGACCTTGATCACCCTGCCGCTCTGGAAGAGCTGACGGCGCGCATATCGCCACAGTGCGATCGTGGCCACGATCGCAACCAGCAGGGCGACGACGAAGGGCTCGAACCCCGCCTGTCCGACAGGCTTCGGAACGACCAGGCCGCGATTGCTGAGAAAGATGCTGTCGAAGATCGAAATGCTCTGCCGCGGATTGGGCAAGGCAGCGAGCACCGCGAGATACCAGAACAGGATCTGGAACAGCAGCGGCAGATTGCGGATCAGTTCGACATAGCCGCCCGCGATCCGCGACAGTAGCCAGTTCGGTGACAACCGGCCGAGTGCGACGAGGAATCCGATCACGGTGGCAAAGAAGATGCCGATCACCGAGACCAGCAATGTGTTCAGCAAGCCGACCACAAAGACGCGCGTGTAGGGATCGGACCCCGAATACGGGATCAGGCTCTGGCTGACGTCAAAGCCGGCATTGTTGGCAAGGAAACCAAAGCCCGCGGTGATCCGCTGCGCCTGCAGGTTGGCGCGGGCATTGGCGACGATCTCATAGGAGATCCAGGCGAGCGCGGCGACGAACAGGAGCTGGAGCACGAAGCCGCTCCAGCCTGCCCGGCCGCCCAGCGCCCGCTGCAGCCTGGGAAGTAGCTGCGATGGTGGTTTTCGGGGTTCGATGGCCATCGCCGCAGCCCCTCTCGCTGGCGCTTAGCGGATCGGCGGGGCGTACTGGATACCGCCCTTGCTCCAGAGGTTGTTGAGGCCGCGGGCGATGCCGAGCTTGGAGCCTGCGCCGACGTTACGCTCGAAGGATTCGCCGTAGTTGCCGGTAGCCTTCACGATCCGCACCATCCAGTCCTTGGTCAGGCCGAGTTGCTCACCCAGATTGCCGTCGGTGCCGACCGCGCGCTTGACCTCGGGTTTGTCGGACTTGGCCATCTCGTCGATGTTCTTCTGGGTCATGCCGAGCTCTTCAGCGCCGACCATCGCGTAAAGCGTCCATTTCACGACGTCGAACCACTGGTCGTCGCCATGGCGAACCATCGGTCCCAGCGGCTCCTTCGAGATCACTTCGGGCAGCACGACGTGATCGGCGGGATTGGCGACCTTCAGGCGCTCGGCGTAGAGCTGGGAGACGTCTGATGTGAAGACGTCGCAGCGGCCGGACTCGTAGGCCTTGACGGTTTCGTCGGCGGTCGCGAATGCGATCACCTCATACTTCATATTGTTGCCCTTGAAGTAGTCGGCGAGGTTCTGCTCGGTCGTGGTGCCAGTCTGCACGCAGACGGAAGCGCTGTTCAGCTCCAGCGCCGAATTCACCTTCAGCGACTTCTTCACCAGAAAACCCTGGCCGTCATAATAGGTCACGCCGGTGAAGTTGGCGCCGAGCGAGGTATCGCGCGACAGCGTCCAGGTGGTGTTGCGGGACAGCACGTCGATTTCGCCCGACTGCAATGCGGTAAAACGGTCCTTGGCCGACAGCGGCACGAACTTGATCTTGGTGGCGTCGTTGAAGATGGCGGCGGCGATCGCCCGGCAGATGTCGACGTCGAGGCCGGTCCAGTTACCCTTGTCGTCCGGCGACGAGAAGCCCGGCAGGCCCTGGCTGACCCCGCAGGACAGCATGCCGCGGTCCTTGACCGTCTTGAGGGTTTGCGCCGAGGCGGCCTGGGCCGACAGACCGGCGGCTAGGGCAAAGGTGACAACCAGAGATACGCGTTTCATGGGCTAGGCCTTTCAAGGGGACGTCCGGAGATTCTTTTTTAGGCAACGCCTGACGTTGTGGGGCCAACCCGCTGATCCCTCGCTGAAAAGCGTCATCGTGACCGTGCATTTGACATGCCAATCCGGTCAGGCGCTGGATCAGGTATCGCGGCAGGCCCCTCAACTTGCAGCGACTGTTAGTTGGTTCGCATCTCAGAACGACTAGCGTGCCGGGTCAAGGGGTTGACTGCCGTCTTCTGTGTCTTGTTATTAAGTCGCCGGCCCCGATCCGCCGCCCGGCGCTATTTTCGCGATCAAGTTGCGGCTGCGGCATAACGTCTTGGATAATGCAAACGCATGAGCTTTTCGAACGACGGCCCGTCCAATCCGCAAAAAGCCGAAACCAGGCTGGTTACTGCCGGCCGCGATACCAAGGGGCAAAGGGGCTTCGTGAACCCGGCGGTCTTCCACGGCTCCACCGTGCTCTATCCGACCGCCGAGGACCTGCATGCCCACCGCGCCGAATTCACCTACGGGCGCCACGGCAGCCCGACCACGCGGGCGCTGCAGGACGTGCTGATGTCGCTGGAGGGCCCGCAATGCGCCGGTGTCGGCCTGGTGCCGTCGGGCCTTGCCGCCATCAGCACCACCCTGCTCTCGGTCCTGAAGGCCGGCGACCATCTGCTGGTGACCGACAATGTCTACCGGCCCACGCGCAATTTCTGTAACGGCATGCTGGCCCGCTACGGCGTCGAGGTCACCTATTTCGATCCGCTGATCGGCGCCGGAATCGAAAAACTGTTCAAGCCGAACACCAAGGCGGTGCTGGTCGAGGCGCCCGGCTCGCAGTCGTTCGAAATGAGCGACATCCCCGCCATCGCCGCCGTCGCACATGCGAGGGACGCGCTCGTCATCGACGACAACACCTGGGCGACCGCGCTGTTTCACCGCTCGCTCGACCAGGGCGTCGACATCAGCATGCAAGCGGCCACCAAATATATCGGCGGCCATTCCGACATCATGTTCGGCACGATCTCGGCGAACGCGAAGGCGTGGCCGCTGATCGCCGAGGGCATCCGCCTGCTCGGCGTCTGCGCCGGGCCCGACGACGTATTCCTGGCGCTGCGCGGCGCCCGCACGCTCTCGGTGCGGCTCGCGCACCACTACCGCTCCGGCCTGGAAATGGCGCGCTGGCTCGCCAGCCGGCCGGAAGTCCTGCAGGTCCTGCATCCGGCGCTCGAAAGCCATCCGGGCCATGCGATCTGGAAGCGCGACTTCACCGGCGCCTCCGGCCTGTTCAGCATTGTCCTGAAGCCGGTGCCGCAGCAGGCGGTCGACACCCTGCTCAATACGGTCAGGCTGTTCGGCATGGGCTTTTCGTGGGGCGGCTTCGAAAGCCTCATCATCCCGTTCGACTGCAATGAGTATCGCACCGCAACCAAATGGTCGCCCGGCGGACCGACGCTACGGCTGCATATCGGCCTCGAGAACGTCGACGATCTCAAGGCCGATCTCGAGCGCGGCTTTGCGGCACTGAAAGCCGTTACCTAAACCGGGGCGCTCACGCCGCCCGATTCCCTACCCTGGCAGCGCCAGCCATCTCGGCCGCGAGCAACAAGGCCGCCCGGCTGGCGCCGACCGAGGCGACGCCCTGGCCTGCGATGTCATAGGCCGTGCCGTGGGCCGGCGTGCAGATCGGAAACGGGAAGCCGCCCAGGATCGTCACCCCGCGATCGAAGCCCATCAGCTTCATCGCGATCTGGCCCTGGTCGTGATACATGGTCAGCACCGCATCGAAGGCGCCGTTCCTGGCGCGCAGGAAAACCGTATCCGCCGGAAACGGCCCTTCCGCCGCGATACCTTCGGCCCGGCCGGCCATGACCGCGGGTTCGATCACATCGATCTCCTCGCGGCCGAAATTGCCGCCATCGCCGGCATGAGGGTTCAGCCCGGCCACGGCGATGCGAGGCTCGGCAAAACCGGCCCGTCGCATGCAGGCATCGGTCAGGTTCAGCGCACGATGAATACGCTCGACTGTCAGCCGCGAGGCGACGTCCTTGAGGGGGATGTGCGAGGTGACGCGGGCATTCCAGAGCCGGTCGAGCACGTTGAATTCGCTGGCCGGCGTTTTCAGGCCGGCGATCTCGGCGGAGAATGCAATCTCGTCATCATACTCTGCGCGCGCCAGCCGCATCGCCTTCTTGTTGAACGGCGTGAAGCAGACCGCATCCGCCTGCCCGTCGCGCGCCAGCGTCAGCGCGCGGCGGTAATTCTCCAGCGCGAACGCGCCGCCGGCCTGGCTCGCGACACCGCGTTCGATGGTGGCGGGATCGAGATGGCCGAGATCCATGAACGCGGCATCACCGCCGATTGTTTTGGGGTCCGCCGACGGCGTTACATTTGGCAGGTCGCTTTCGACGCCGGCCACGCGCGCGCCCTCATCGAAAACACGGCGGTCCCCGATCACGATCAGGCGCGCGCGGGAACGGATTTCGCCGAGGCAGGCGAGCTTGGCGGTCAGCTCCGGGCTGATGCCGGCGGGGTCTCCCATCGCCAGCGCGATCAGCGGCTTGCCGGGACTTTGCACGTTCATATGATTCTCACCTTCTCCTGAGCTGATACGTCCGGCTTTCGCAACAGACGCACGATCTGCAGGGCGAGCGGAAGCAGCAGCAAAGCCATCCCGGCCAGAACGAGGGTCGTCACCAGCCCGTTCGCAAAGAATATTCCGAGCGATCCCTTGGACATCAGCATGGCCTGCCGGAACGCGTCCTCGGCCTTGTCGCCGATCACGATCGCCAGCACCAATGGGGCCAACGGATAGTGCAGCTTCTTGAAGAGATAGCCGACGACGCCGAAGCCGAGCATCAGCACGACGTCGAGATATGAGTTGGAGACCGAATAGGCGCCGACGACACATATGATGACGATCAGGGGCGCGATGACGGCAAACGGAATCCGCATCAGGGCGGCGAACACAGGAACCGTGAGCAGCACCAGCGCCACCGCGACGATGTTGCCGACATACATCGAGGCGATCAGCCCCCAGACGAAATCCTTCTGATCGACGAACAGCATCGGTCCGGGGTTCAATCCCCAGATCATCAACCCGCCCATCATGACGGCGGCCGTGGCGGAGCCGGGAATGCCTAGCGAGAGCATCGGCAACAGCGCGCTGGTGCCGGCGGCATGGTCGGCGGTCTCCGGCGCGACGATGCCCTCGGCCTCGCCGGTGCCGAAACGCGCGCCGTTGCGCGAGAAGCGCTTGGCGATGCCATAGCTCATGAAGGAGGCGGCGGTCGGGCCACCTGGCGTTATGCCCATCCAGCAGCCGATGGCGGCGCTGCGTAGCAACGCAACGCCATGGTGCGGCAGACGGCCGAGCGCCCGGAACACTTCCTTCCAATCGACCCGCGACGATACCGCGCGGGCCTGAAACTCCTCCTCGACCGCAATCAGCAACTCGCCGATGCCGAACAGCCCCATGACGGCAACGACGAAGCTGACGCCCTTGACCAGTTCGTCGATACCCATGGTGAGCCGCACGCTGCCGGAGACCGTATCGATGCCGATCGCGGCGATGGCAAAGCCGATCGCGAGCGCCACCACTGTCTTGATCGGCGCCGCGCCACCCATGCCGACGAAACTGGCAAAGGCGAGAAAATAGACCGCGAAGTATTCTGGCGGTCCGAAGGCGAGCGCCACCTGCGCCACCCAGGAGGCCAGAAACGTAATCAGGATCACGCCGACCAGCGCGCCAAACGCCGCCGAGCCGAAGGCGGTGGCCAGCGCCGTCGTCGGCCGGCCGTCGCGCGCCATCGGATAGCCGTCGAAGGTGGTGGCGACCGAGGAAGGTTCGCCGGGGATGTTGAACAGGATCGACGTCACCGAGCCGCCGAACAGCGCGCCCCAATACATACTCGACAGCAGGATGATTGCCGACACCGGCTGCATGCCGAAGGTCAACGGCAACAACAGCGACACCCCGTTGGGCGCACCAAGGCCCGGCAGCACGCCGACGAGAATGCCGAGCAGGACGCCGATCACCATCAGCGTCAAATGCGGAACGGTGACCGCGATGGTGAAGCCGTGCAGCAGCGATTGAAGGTTTTCCATCGCCCGCCCCTTCAGAAACCGAACGCGGCGGCGAGCGCGCCGTGCGGCAGCGACACCTGGAACATGCGCTCGAACACGACGTAGAGCGCCAGCGGCGTAACCGCGGCGATGACGAGCGCGCGCAAAACCGATTGTTGTTTCGGCAATGCCAGGACCGCAAAAACATAGCCCGCCGAGGCGAGATACATTCCGACCATTGGAATGACGGCAACGAAGATCGCGGCTGGAACGAACAATCCCGCGAGGCGACGCAACTCGGACGGCGTGACGGCCACCCTGACGATGAAGAGGGTGCCGCGTCCGAGCGCGCCCTGCCCCAGATTGTAGAGGCTGCCGAGCACGATGATCACCCCGGTCAGGAACGGAAACGTACCGGCATCGACGCCGGCGCTCGACCAGCCGATGCCGTTGTCGAGGCTGGACACGATGACCACCGCACCGAAGATTCCGGTCAGCACCGCGGCGGCTATCTCGAGCGCACGTCGAGAGATCATCGCGTCCTGCCCTACTTCACCAGCCAGCCCTGCTCGCCCGCGACCTGCTTGATATGTTCGAGATCCTGCTTGATGAAGTCGTTGAATGCGGTGCCGGTCAGGAAGGTATCAACCTGCGAGGTCTTCTCGATGTACTCCTTCCATTCAGGCGTCGCCTGCACCTTCTTCATGAGATCGACGTAATAGGCCGCCTGATCCGGGCTGACCTTGCCGGGCAGCCAGACTGTGCGCGGCTGCTCATATTGCGAAATCGCGAGCCCCTGCTCGACACAGGTCGGCACGTCGCTCCAGCCTTCCGATGTCGTGACTTTCGGCCCTTGCGGCAGCCGCTTCGGGCTGAAGGCACAGAGCGGGCGCTGGGTGCTGCCGCGCCATTGCCCGAGGCTTTCGGAGGGGTTGTTGACGTGCGCATCGATATGGCCGCCGGCCAGTTGCACGGCAGCCTCGGCGCCGCTCTTGAAGGGGATGTAGGTGAATTTGACGTGCGCCGCCTTTTCGATCATCCGCGTCAGCACCTCGTCGGTGTCCTTGGACTGGGCGCCGCCCATCTTGAACTCGGTCGCGGCGGCCGCCTTGAGAAAATCGCCCGCAGTCTTGTAGGGCGCATCCTGTTTCACCCAGAGCAGGAACTCGTCCTGCGCCATCGCCGCGATGGGCGTGAGATCGGTGTAGTTGAAGGCGACCTTGGAGACGAGCGGCTGCTGCCATGCGTTCGAGGTGCCGAAGATTACCTTATAAGGATCGCCGGCGGACGCCTTGCCGTAGACATAGCCTTCCGCCCCGCTGCCGCCGCCCTTGTTGACGACGACGACCGGCTGGTCGGTCATCTTGTATTTGGTGATGATGCTCTGCACGGCGCGGGCGAGATTGTCGGTGCCACCGCCCGGCCCGGCGGTGGCGACGAACTCGATCGGCTTCTGCGGCTGCCAGGCAGCATCGGCCGGAAGCGCGCCCGCGAGCATGAACGCTGCCGTGGACAGCAGCAGCTTTGACGTGATCTTCATGGCTTCCTCCCGGTAGGCAGTTTTTGTTGTCGTTGATATTCTCGTTTTCTCGTCAGGCGACCTGTTCCTTGCGATCGACTGATGCGGCGACGATCGCGCCCTCCCGCTCGAACGCGTCGATCTCTGCCTGATCAAAACCATGCTCGCGCAGCACCTCGCGCGTATGCTCGCCATAAACAGGCGCGCCCGAACGCACCTTGCCGGGCGTCGCCGAGAACTTGACCGGCAATCCGATCGTCTTCACCGGCCCGAGCGTCGAATGTTCGACCTCGACCACCATGTCGCGCGCGAGCGTCTGCGGATCGTTCAGCGCTTCCAGCATGTCGTGCACGGGGCCGCACGGCACGCCCTTCTCGTCGAGTGCCGCCAGCCAATGCGCCCGCGTCTGCGTTCGGAAGCGCCGGCTCAGTTCGGCTTCGAGCTCCTTCAGGTTCGCCATCCGGTCGGAGCCGTTGACGAAGCGCGGGTCGGAAGCCAGTTCCAGCGCGCCAAGCGCTTCCAGCATCAACAGCCAATGCTTCTTGTTGGCGCCGCCGACCACGAGCCAGCCGTCGGATGCCTCGAACGCCTGATACGGCGCGTTGAGCGGATGAGCCGAGCCCATGGCGCGCGGCGCCACATTGCTGGCGAGCGCAATGGTCGACTGCCAGTAGGTCTGGACCAGCGCCGCCTCGTAGAGCGAGGTCTCCACCCATTGCCCTTCGCCGGTTTTGAGCCGATGCGAATAGGCGGCAAGGATCCCCATGCTGGCCAGCAGTCCGGCGGTGATATCTGATAGCGGCGGGCCGCATTTGACCGGCGGCCCGTCCGGCCGTTCGCCCGTGAAGCTCATGATGCCGCTCATCGCTTGCGCAACCAGATCGAAGCCGCGGCGATGCTTGTACGGGCCGGTGCGGCCGAAGCCGGACAGCGAGCAATAGATCAGCGCCGGAAATTCCCGGTGTAGTTCCTGATAGCCAAAGCCGAGCCGCTCCATCGCGCCCGGCGCGAAATTCTCGACCAGCACGTCGGCGCCCGCGATCAGCCGCCGCAGCACTTCCTTGCCGCCTGCGGTTTTCAGGTCGAGCACGATGCCGCGCTTGTTGCGGTTCATCATCAGGAACGAGGCCGCCTCGTCGCCGATCTTCGGCGGCACTGAGTGCCGCGTGTCGTCGCCGTTCGGCCATTTCTCGATCTTGATGACGTCGGCGCCCATGTCGGCGAGCATCAGCGTGCAGGTCGGCCCCGCCATCACATGGGTGAGATCGATGACCTTGAGGCCGGCGAGCGGCCCCGAAGGCGGCGTGGTGTCGTCATGAAGGGACATGCGGGCTCCTATTGGCCACGCCATTGCGGCGCGCGCTTGGTGAGAAACGCGTCGCGCCCTTCACGGAAATCCTGGCTGGTGTAGCACATCAGGATGAGGTCCTCGCCCTCGTCGCGCGTCAGCCGTTTCTGCAAGCGCGCAACCGCCTGCTTGGTCGCGCTCAGCGTCAGCGGCGCGTGGCCGGCAACGAGCCGCGCGATCTCGTCGGCGCGCTTGTCGAGCGCAGCCAGATCGTTGACCACTTCGTTGAGCAGGCCCAACGAGGCCGCCTCCTCGGCTTCGACCAGCCGTGCGGTGAAGATCAGATCCTTGACGCGCGCCGGACCGATCAACGCGGTGATGCGGCCGACATTCGACATCGACAGGCAATTGCCGAGCGTGCGCGCGATCGGAAACCCAATTCGCGTGCTTCGGGTGCCGATGCGCAGATCGCAGCAGGCCGCAATGCCCGCGCCGCCACCGGTGCAGGCGCCGTTGATGGCGGCAATGGTCGGCACCCGGCATGTTTCGAGAATGCCGAGGACGCGATCGATGCGGTTCTCATAATCGATCGCATCCTGCGGCGTCTTGAAGGCACGGAATTGGTTGATGTCGGTACCGGCCGCAAACGCCTTGTCGCCGGCGCCCCGCAGCAGCAGCACCTTGATCGCATGGTCGCGGTTGGCGCGTTCGCAGATCTCGGCCAGCCGCTCGTACATCTCGAAGGTGAAGGCGTTGCGCGCCTGTGGCCGGTTGAAGGTTACCCGGCCGATGCCGTCGTCGAGGGCAAACAGGAGGTCATCCTCCCGTACCGTTACGTCCTGATCCATCCCGACGGCCTTTCTTAATTGATTTTTACCATTCTGAATGCAAAATTAGGCTTTATCAAGCTAGAATTGACGAAATGCCGGTGATATAGCCATTTTTGCATTCAAATTGGATCTTTTGACCGATGCTGCATGAGGAAGTCGTCGGCCGCGTACGCGCCATGCTGCTCGATGGCGAGATCCCGCCCGGCGCGCGGATTCCCGAGCGCGACCTCTGTGAAAAGCTGCAGATCTCGCGCACGCCGCTGCGCGAAGCCCTCAAGGTGCTTGCCGCCGAGGGCCTGGTCCAGTTGCTGCCGAACCGCGGCTCGCGCGCGGCGAGACTGACCGACAAGGACATGCGCGATCTGTTCGAGGTGTGCCAGGGGCTCGAAGCCCTGGCCGGCGAACTCGCCTGCGAGCGCATCACGGATGCCGAGATCGCCGGCGTCGCCGATGCGCATGCCGCGATGGTGCGGCACTACGGAGATCGCGATCTGTTGCAGTACTATCGCTGCAACCGCTTCATCCACGAGGCGATCATCACGGCTGCCGGCAACCCGGTGCTGTCAGGCCTGTATGAATCCGTCACCGCCCGCATTCGCCGTGCACGTTACGTCACGCCGATGACGCCGCGGCGCTGGGCGCTGGCTGTGCAGGAGCACGAAGCGATCCTCAACGCCCTGCAACGCCGCGACGGCGTCGGGCTGTCGCATATCCTGCGCGCGCATCTGCGCCACAAGCGCGAAGAGGTCTTGCAGGCCGGCTTCGCGGAAACCGCACCTCTCGAACAAACTCGCGCATCATAGCTGCGTCAGGCCTGAGGCCTGATCGCAAGCACACGTCCATCCACATTGATGAGTTCGACCGGTAGCGCGCGCCCGCACTGAGCGGCTGTCCGGGTTTTTGCGGGAAGCAGCCTTCTCCTGAACGATAACCAGTCGTTCACCATGACCGTGAATCCCGCCCCTGCGATCGGCCAAATCGGTCACCCCTCAAGTTCCCTTATACCTTTGATGCCTAGTCATGGCCTTCGGGGACCTTCACTGCCGTGCCGTTGGGGCGTCCCGGCGTAAGAGTAGATCGTAAGCGTATGAACATCGCACGTCTCGTCGTTCTGGCCATCGCACTGAGTGCAGGCGGTGTCGCCGCCTATCTCGCCCGTGGCACCGAAGACAAATCGCAACCGCCGGCCGAACCGGTCGCCAATTTGCCGACAGTGGAAATTCTGGTCGCGAAGTCCGACATCGGGCTCGGCCAGGCAGTCAAGCCCGAGGACCTGCAATGGCAGGCCTGGCCGGCCGCGACCGCCAACAGCAACATGATCGATCGCGCGAGCAAGGCCGAGGCCATCAATGAATTCGCCGGCTCGATCGCGCGCAACCCGTTCTTCGCTGGCGAACCGATCCGCGAACAGAAACTGGTCAAGGCCAACGGCTCCGGCTTCATGGCAGCCATCCTGCCGACCGGCATGCGCGCACTCTCGACCGAGATCTCGCCGGAAACCGGCGCCGGTGGCTTCATCCTACCCAACGACCGCGTCGACGTCATCCTCTCCAGGCGCGAGAAGAATCCGGACGGCAAGGGAGGCGACGTCATCCAGTCGGACATCATTCTCTCCAACATCCGCGTGCTCGCGATCGATCAGGCGCCAAAGGAAAAAGAGGGCATGAACTCCCTCGTCGGCCGCACCGTCACGCTCGAACTGAAGCCCGAGCAGGCCGAGACGATGGCGCGGGCGCGCCAGAGCGGCACGCTGTCGCTTGCGCTGCGCAGCATCACCGATGCCAATGCGGCCGAAGGCCGTACCGACGAACAGACTCAAAAACGAAAAGAGAGCGTCTCCGTGGTTCGCTACGGAGTCTCTAGTCAAACGACGGCACAGAAGTGACCGAAAGGACGGCTGAGATGAAGTTTGGGGTAAGTCAGTCAGCGATGCGAACCGTGGCGGCGCGCGCACTGTTATTGTCGGCCGTCGCCACGCTGGCGCTCGGGCCGTTGCTGCCCGTGGTCGCAGCCGAAACCGAGAAGGATCCGGTAACGACTTCCGCCATCGGCCCGGTCAAGATGCGCTTCCTGGCGCTCGGCATCGGCAAGTCGGTGGTCGTTGACCTGCCGCGCGACGTCAAGGATGTGCTGGTCGCCGATCCGAAGATCGCCAATGCCGTCATTCGCTCCCCGCAACGCGCCTATATCATCGGCGGCGCCGTCGGCCAGACCAACGTGGTGTTCTTCGACGGCGACGGTCAGCAGATCGCTTCCTACGACATCGCGGTCAAGCGTGACCTCAACGGCGTGCGCGCCGCGCTGAAGCAGTCGCTACCGGGGATTCAGATCGAGGGCGTCGGCGACAGCGTGCTGCTGACCGGCTCGGTGTCGAGCCCGGTCGAAGCCCAGCAGGCCGGCGAGATCGCCGCGCGGCTGGTCGGCGGATCCGAGAAGGTCGTCAACTCGATCGTCGTTCGCGGCCGCGACCAGGTGATGTTGAAGGTCACTGTCGCGGAAGTTCGGCGGGATGTCGTCAAGCAGATGGGCATCGACCTCGGCGCCAAGTTCAACATCGGCAATACGAACGTGACCTTCAACAATGCCAATCCCTTCACGGCGAACAACGCGGCCCTCGTGCCCGGCAATGGCCTTATGCTGCAGGGCGGTTCGTCGGTCACGGCCGTGCTTCGCGCGATGGAGAAGGCCGGTGTTGTGAAGACGCTCGCCGAACCAAATCTGACAGCGATCTCCGGAGAATCCGCAACGTTTATCTCAGGCGGCGAATTTCCCATTCCGACCGGCGTGACCTGCAACACCAACGCAACGACTGGTGTCATCAGCGGGTGCATCCAGACAGTCGCTTTCAAGAAATTCGGCATCTCGCTCAACTTCACGCCGGTCGTACTCTCCGAGGGGCGGATCAGCCTGCGCGTGATGACGGAAGTGTCGGAAGTCTCGACCGAAAACGCCCTGACCGGCGGCCAGAATGGAACGACCATTCCCTCGATCAAGACCCGCCGCGCCGAGACCACGCTGGAAATACCCTCCGGCGGCTCGATGGCGATGGCCGGCCTGATCCAGGAGCAGACCAAGCAGGCCATCAACGGCCTGCCGGGACTCGATCAGTTGCCGGTTCTGGGCCAGTTGTTCCGCAGCCAGGACTTCATCGACAACCAGACCGAACTGATGGTGCTGGTGACGCCCTATGTCGTGCGTGCGGTCGCGCAGAAAGAATTGTCGCGCCCCGATGACGGCTTCGCGCCGGCATCCGATTCCCAGTCTGCGCTGCTCGGGCGCATCAACCGCATCTACGGTGTCGCCGCCCGCGTCGACCCCGTTGCCGGCGTCCAGGGCAATTTCGGCTTCATCATCGATTGAAATTCAGAACTGTTCAACGCGTGGGGACGAGGACAGAAACGATGACAACGAGAATACCGCTCCATCGCATCAGAGCCGCAGGGCTGCTTGGCGCCCTCCTCAGCCTTTCGGCGACACTCGGTGCCTGCACCTGGCAGTCCACGGAAGTCGTGACGACCGCGAGCGTTCCGGAAGATTACCGCCATCGCCATCCGATTGCGGTGACCGAAGCCAACCAATCGATCGTCGTGTTCGTCGGCCGTGGCCGCGGCGGCCTCTCCGGGCCGCAGCGCGCCGACGTCATGGGACTCGCGCAAACCTGGACGCGCGAAGGGACCGGCGCAATCATCGCCGATGTTCCAATCGACACGGCGAACGCACGCGCGGCTGCGGCGTCGTATCAGGAAATCCGGTCCGTGCTGATGGCGGGCGGCGTGCCCTCGCGCGCTATCTCGTTGCGTCACTACTATCCCGACGATCCCCGCACATTGCCGACGATCAGGCTGAGTTATCCGAAGATCAGGGCGGTGGCCGGTCCTTGCGGCCTGTGGCCGCAAGACCTCGGGCCGAACATCGATAACGTCGGCTACAACGAAAACCGCTCCTATCACAATTTCGGCTGCGCCACCCAGCGCAACCTCGCCGCGATGATCGACAATCCCGCCGATCTCGAACAGCCGCGTCCCGAGAGCCCCGCTTATACATCGCGGCGCAACATCGCCTTTGACAAATACCGCAAGGGCACGGCGACCGAGACCACCTATCCCGAATCCGACAAGGCCAAACTCAGCGATACAGGCAAATGATCAGCCGCGTCTTTCAAAAATCCGACGATCAACTGGACGAAACGCCGGCGCAGCCCGAGGAATACATCTCGCCGGCGCCACGCGTATCGGTGCAGGCCTTCTGCGCCAGCGTCGCCATCGCGACGGCGGTGCGCGCGGCGAGCGAAGACCGCCGTCTCGGCAAGGCCCACCTTTCGGTTCACATGGGCGGCATTGCCGCCGCCATCGAGGCTTACCACACGGCACCGACGCCGAACGTGATCCTGCTGGAGAGCGATCCCGGCACCGACATTCTCGAAGGGCTCGATGAACTCGCCTCCGTGTGCGACGCCGGAACGCGCGTCGTCGTGATCGGCAGTGCCAACGACATGACGCCCTATCGCGAGCTGGTGCGGCGCGGCGTCAGCGACTACGTGACCGGACCGATCGGGCCGATCGACGTCGTGCGTGCGATATGCGGCCTTTACGCGGCCTCCGAAGCCGTCGCGGTCGGCCGTATCGTTGCGGTCGTCGGCGCCAAGGGCGGCGTCGGCGCATCCACCGTCGCGCATAACGTCGCCTGGGCGATCGCGCGCGATCTTGCGCTCGACTCCGTCGTGATCGATCTCGACCTCGCCTTCGGCACCGCCAGCCTCGATTACAACCAGGACCCGGTTCAGGGCATCGCCAACGCGGTCTTCCAGCAGGAGCGGCCGGACTCCGCCTTCATGGAGCGTCTGCTGGCGAAATGCACCGACCGCCTCAACCTGCTGGCGGCGCCGGCGACGCTGGATCAGGTCTACGATTTCGGCGCCGATGCATTCGACGCGATCTTCGATACGATGCGCATGACGACCCCCTGCATCGTGCTAGACGTGCCGCATCAATGGTCGGCATGGACCAAGCGCACGCTGGTCGGCGCGGACGACATTCTGATCGTCGCCGAACCCGATCTGGCCAACATGCGCAACACCAAGAACATGCTGAACGTCCTGAAGGCGGCGCGGCCTAACGACCGGCCGCCACTCTATTGCCTTAACCAGGTCGGCATGCACAAGCGTCCGGAGATCACCACACGCGAATTCGCCAAGGCGATCGAGAGCCAGCCGATCGCCGCCATTCCGTTCGATTCGAAGATGTTCGGCACCGCCGCCAATAACGGCCAGATGATCGCGCAGATCTCAGCCAAGCATCGCACCACCCAGATGTTCCTGCAGATTGCGCAGCGCATGACGGGCCATGCCGTGACCAAGCGGACGTCATTGCTGGCGCCGCTGCTCAAGAAGCTTCAGGGCGCGACAGCCCGCAGGGCTTGAGCAAGCAACGGCGTTCAGCGGGCCTGCCCGCTGACACCGATAGCCATTCAAACGAAATGGATTGCCTCGATCGGTTCTGATTCAATCAGAACCGATCGAGGTCAGTCGGTGCGCCCGGCCGCGGCGATTGGCATCTTGTCGGCCTCGGCGCGCGCGTTTTCCCTGTCCTTCCGCGCCAGCAATCGCTTCAATTGCGTGACGTTGGCGGCGGCCTCGGCCGGCGGCAGATCGGCCTTCACGATCTTTTCCGCTTCGGCGAAATTGCCCTGCAGGCCGACTGCCAGCGCCAGGTTGGCGCGCACGCGCTGATCGTTCCCCGCAAGCCTGGAGGCACGGCGCAGCGTCTCCTCCGCCTTGGCGAGATCCTTCGAAAGCACGTAGGACAGGCCCAGGTTGGACAGCACCGAGGGATGATCGGGCGCGATCTTCAGCGCGCTCGCGTAATACTGCCGCGCCTCTTCGTAGCGACCGAGTTGATCGAGCGTGGCGCCCTGCGCCGAGAGCAGCCGCCAATCGGGATCATCGGGGCTGTGGGCGCGGCCGAGCACGTCGAAGGCCTCCTGAAAATTGCCGTTGTCCGCCAGCGCGCGGCCATAGGCGGCGAGCAGCGGCTTGTTGCCGGGATTGGCGATGGAGGCCTGTTCGAGCACCGCAACCGCCTGCGACCGCTGTCCCGTCGCGCGCAGCGCCTTGCCGTATTTCAGCGCCGCATCGGCATCCTTGGGATTGGCGCGATAGCGTTCCTGATAGACCTCGATGTCGCGGCGTGGATCGGTGGCGCGAGCGGTGTCGGCCTTTTCGTCGATCGAGCCGGTGATATCAGACAGTCCCGAGGTCTGGCAGCCGCCGATCCCCAGCGCCAGAGCCAGGATGGATGCGCAGGCGAGATGCCGCGCGACGCGGGGCGGATAGGATGACTTCTGGACCATGTAGCGGGACTCACGGCGGGAACTGTCCAGCAGTGTTCCCAGCTTAACCCTAAATTCAGGTTAAACCCGCCTGCATTTGCGGTAATCAATCACCATTGACGGGCCCTGGCCCCGCGGCCCATGCGCTCCTGCCCCGAACCGCCTGCAGGGCAACCTAGTCGAGGAATTGCGCGCCGAGTTCGCAGCCGATCCGCCAGGCCAACCGGCACTGACGCGGCCGGCCTTCCGAGAAAATCACCGTGAATTCGGGCGGGATTTCGGGATATTCGGCGATGATCTTCACGCCGCCATCGGACATGTCCGTAATCATGCAGTCGCGCGGCAATCCGCCGGTCGCGAACTGTATTTTTGCAAAATTTCTGCACGCACGACGTACGCTTGCGCGGCGATTCGCTGCCAACATGTCCACCCTGGCCCTTGCTCGATGTGATTCACTCGAAGGTGGATCAGCTTTACCGAAGAATTGTTGGAATTGGCCTAGCGCGGCGGCGCGCAATGTAATCGATATGTTCGAAATCCATTTACCGAACCCGGCGCCGCTCGCCGACAGCGGAGCCGTCGAACCATCGGTTAACCCCGCCCGCGGCCACGCCGCTGCATCGCAATTTTCGGCAAATTTAAAGGGTTGATCCCCCCTCGTTAGGCGATAGCCTGATCGCTCGACTCGATTTGGCGGAAACTTGAGCGCATGGGAAGTCTCGTTCTTCTCGATCTGATGGGCGGCGTGGCGTTGCTGCTGTGGGGCCTGCATATGGTCCACAGCGGGATCCTGCGCGCTTTCGGGGCGAACCTGCGCCTGCTGCTGGCAAAGGCCCTCAGCAATCGTTTCTCCGCCTTCGGCGCCGGCCTCGGCCTGACCGCGCTGCTGCAGAGCAGCACCGCAACCGCGCTGATCACGAGTTCGTTTACGTCGGAGGGACTCGTCAGCCTGGTCCCTGCTCTCGCCATCATGCTCGGCGCCAATGTCGGCACCACGCTGATCGTGCAGATCCTGTCGTTCAACATCGCCGCCGTCGCGCCCGTGCTGTTCATCATCGGCCTGGTCGCCTTCCGCAGCGGGCCGCGCTCGCGCATCAAGGATATCGGCCGCGTCTTCATCGGGCTCGGCCTGATGCTGCTGGCGCTGCACATCCTGCTCAACACGCTGGCGCCGGCGGAGAATGCGCCGGGCGTTCGCGTGTTCATGAACGCCATCACCGGCGATCCCGTGCTCTGCATCCTGTTCGCCGCGATCGTGACCTGGCTGGTGCATTCGTCGGTCGCCAGCGTGCTGCTGATCATGTCGCTGGCCTATGCGCATTTCATCATGCCCTATGCGGCGCTGGCGCTCGTGCTGGGGGCCAATCTCGGCAGCGCCATCAATCCGATGGTCGAGGGCGCGCGCCGCGACAATCCCGCGAGCTATCGGCTTCCGCTCGGCAACCTCGCCAACCGGCTCATCGGCATCCTGGTGGTAGCGCCGTTCCTGCAGCCGATCGTGGATCACCTGACCGCGTGGCAGCCGGATGCCGCCAAGGCAACCGCTTTGTTCCACATCGCCTTCAACGTCGTGACCGCTCTTGTCTTCATCGGCCTGCTAGACGTCATGGCGCGGCTGTTGAAGAAGCTGCTGCCCGAGCGCGTCAAGGAGGCGGATGCGCTGGGGCCGCGCTATCTCGACGAGAGCGCGCTGGAGACGCCCTCGCTCGCGCTGGCGGATGCCGCCCGCGAGGCGCTGCATATGGGCGATCACGTCGAGATCATGCTGCGCAAGGTGATGGCGGCGATGATGACCAACGACCGCGCGCTGGTCGACGAGGTCTCGCGGATGGACAACAGCGTCGACAGCCTCGACGAGGCGATCAAGCTCTATGTCACCAAGCTCACCCGCGGCAGCCTCGACGAGCGCGAAGGGCAGCGGGCGATGGAGATCGTCTCCTTCGCCATCAACCTCGAGCATATCGGCGACATCATCGATAAAAATCTCAGCGAACTCGCCACCAAGAAGATCAAGCGGCGGTTCCAGTTCTCTCCTGAAGGTGCCGAGGAGCTCTCCGCCTTTCACAAGCGGACGATGGATTCGCTTCGGATCGCGTTCGGGGTGTTCATGTCGGGCGACCTCAACGAGGCGCGAAAGCTGCTGGCCGAAAAGGCCGCGCTGCGCAACGCGGAGCTTGCGGCCACCGAACGGCACCTCGACCGTTTGCGCGAGGGCCGGCCTGAGACCATCGAGACCACATCGCTTCATCTCGACGTGTTGCGCGACCTCAGGCGCATCCACTCGCATATCTGCTCGGTGGCCTATCCCGTGCTGGACGCCGCCGGCGAACTCGCCGCCCATCGCAGCGCCGAGAGCGAATTGGCCGCGCTGCCCGCGACGGCGCCGACCCGCTGACCGTCAGCGATCCAGCGTCTTCGACGCCTTGCCGCGATGCCTGACGATCAGCATGATGTTTCTGATGTAGATGATGGTGGCCGCCGCCTGGCCGATGATGATCACCGGCTCACGCTTGGCGATGCCGTAGACCAGCGTCATCAGTCCGCCTCCCATCGAGAAGAACCAGAACGCGATCGGTATCACGCTTCGTCCGGCGCGCTCGCTCGAGATCCACTGCACCAGGAAGCGCGCCGTGAACAGCAATTGCGCGACCAGCCCGAAGGCCAGCCAGAAGTCGAACTTGGCGACGAAGACGTCATAGAGATAGTCGCCGAGCGCAGCGCCGTATTGAATCAGCATCAGAGAACCTCGGTCGCTACGGGCGTCGTCTTCTTGCGGCGGATCAGCCACCACACGCCGGCGAGATCCATGATCCCGATCCATAACCGGTCAAGGAAGCCGTAATTGGATACGCCGGAATGGCGCGGGCGGTCGATCACGTCCACGTAAGCGATATCGAAGCCTTCGCGGCGTACCAGTGCCGGCAGGAACCGGTGTAGCCCGTCGAAATAGGGCATCGAGAGGAACACCTCGCGCGGGAATGCCTTCAGTCCGCAGCCGGTGTCGCGGGTGCCGTCGCGCAGGATCGAGTTGCGCACGCCATTGGCAATCCGCGACTGCAGCTTCTTGAAACCGGTGTCCTTGCGCCCGACCCGCTGACCGGCGGCAAGGCCGATGCGCCCGCCGCCTTTTTCGACCGCCGCGATCAGGTCCGGCAGGAACGCCGGGTTGTTCTGTCCGTCGCCATCCAGCGTCGCCACGATGGCGCCGCGCGCGGCACGCACCCCGCTGCGCACCGCCGCCGATTGCCCTGATGAGGCGGCGTGCTTCAGTTGCCGGAGCTGCGGGTGCTGCTTCATCAGCGCCGCCAGCCGGTCGGCAGTCGCATCCGTCGAACCGTCATTGACGTAAATGATCTCATAGGCCCAGCGGCTGCCGAGCGCGCCGACGATTTCCGCAATCAGCGGCGCGACGTTATCAGCCTCGTTGCGCACCGGCACAACGATTGAAACGGCGACCGCAGCTCTGTCGGCAGGTGTCAAATCGGTACTCGTCTGGTTGGTTTGGAAGACCCCGGAACCGGGCGTATCGGGCCGTCAGGCGGCGTCCGCTTTTATGGGGCCAAAGCGCCCCGGGCAACCCTTTTGAGGCGCCCCGAGGAGGGCCCGACAAGGGACACGATGCTGCCGTCGCGCTGGATCGCAAATCCGAGCCGGCGGGCCGCGAACCAGTATCGCACGAACATCGCGCCGATGATGCCGACCAGGGCGCCGGCCACGACGTCGCTCGGATGATGGGCCAGCAGCACCAGACGGGTCGCCGCGATGATCACGGCGTAGACGGCCATCGCATGGCGCGCCTGGGGCCAGACCACCGACACGGCGAAAGCGAGCGCAAAGGCGGTCGTGGCGTGGCCGGACGGGAAGCTGTAATAGGCCGGATTGCCCGCGAAGTGCGAGAAGTGGAACGCGTTGGCCTCGCCGCCGACAAACGGCCGGCCGCGGCCGACGCTATATTTCAGCACTTCGGTGACCAGACTGGACACGGCGACGGCGCAGAAGATGAACTGCAGCCGTGTTCCCAGGCCAAGCAGCAGCGAGCGGCGGACACCATGCATGGCAGGAGCTGCGATCGCGACCGCGATCAGCGATATTCCCAGCGCCGCCAGCACATATTCGTCCTTGCCGAAATCGGTGAGAATGCGGACCCACCACAGCGAGGGTGTGCCGCGCTTCGGCATCTGGCTGATTTCCCACGCGTCGATCACGTACATCAGCACGATGATCGCAGCACCGAGACCCGCCGACAGCCACAGCACGTGCCGCGCCGCGCGGCGGGCGGCTTCGGCCCGGCGCGAATGCGACGGAGACCGCACGAGCTGCGCCAGTGACAGCCACGTCAGCGTGGCGAAGCGCGAAAGATAGTTCCTGGAATCGACGACAGCAGGGCTCGCGGGCATCTTATTCCGTACCTTCCGAGCGGAAGATGGCGATCGAGATCGCCTTGCCCTGCGAGATGTTATAGCCTTCGATCCGCTTCGCCACATTGTAGCGCAGCCCGATCGCTTCGGCACGCTGGACGAAGGCGCGTTCGGTGCGCGATTCTACCAGCGCGAAGCGGCAACTGCCCTGCCCCAGGAAATCGGCCGCGCCAGATCCATCGGTGAGCAGCGTGCTGGTGCCGACCATGAAGACGAGGCTCGGCTCGTGGAAGCCGGCTGCCGCGGACTTCGGCCCGACGCAGACCACGTTGCGAAGCGCGCGCGCAACCTCGGCGCTCGGAAACATCGCGGTCAACGACGGCATTACGATGCCGTAGATGGCGACCGCCAGAAACATCGCGGCGACCACGGCATTCAACAGCGAGCGCTCGGCGCGGCTGTCTTCGAACATCCACCACGCGATCAGGCCGAAGATCATCGCCGCCGCCAGGAACGGCCAGGCGGGAAACGCCGGGTAATGCGTCAGCTTGATCGCGCCGATGACGGCGATCACGGCTGCCCCCACGGGAACGACGAACCACCAGGCGGCGCCGCGCCTCAACCAGGACCGCGACAGCACGCGGCGCTCCAGCGCGCCGGCAGTGAGGATCGCAATCGCCGGATAAAGCGGCAGCACGTAATGCGGCAGCTTGGTCAACACCGCCTCGAACACGATCCATGACGGGACCAGCCACGCCAAGAGATATTGCGCGCCGGGCTCGCGCCGCGCCCGCCATACCGCCGGCGCCGCCATTCCCGCCAGCGCCGCGCCCGGCCAGAACGTGACCCAGAACAACAGCAGATAGAGGCCCGGCGGCGCGCCGTGGGATTCCTGCGCGCCGATCTTGCTCAGCATGTCGCCGCCGAGCGAATTGGAGAAGAACGCCTCGCCCGCGCGCCAGAAGATCGCAACGAACCAGGGTAGCACCAGCACCAGCGTCCACATCAGGCCCCAGACCAGGCGCAGCCGCCACAGCCACGCCGCCGAGCGATCCAGGATCGCGAGCGCCACGATCGTCAGGCCAACGAACATCAGGATCAACGGCCCCTTGAGCAGGATGCCGCCGGCCAGCGCCGTCCAGAAGATCGCGGGCGCCATCCACGGCGGATGCGCCGGGTCCTCGCCGCGCTGCCAGGACAGATAGACCCGCGCCATCGCCCCCATCGCGGCGACAACGGTCAACAGCAGCATCGCGTCGGTCTTGGCCAGCCGCGCTTCGGCGCCGAGCAGGACGGAGCTGCACATCATCAGTGCCGCTAGCGCCGCTCCGCGCCGCGTGACAAAGGCGAGCGCCGCCCAGTAGGTCAGGAGCACCGCGCCGATGGCGCCGATCAGCGAGGGAATCCGATAGAGCCAGATGCGCAACTGCGCGCGCGGCAGGCCGAGTGACGAGGCTGTCTCGACCACAGCCGCCTGCAGCCAATAGATACCGACCGGCTTCTTGTAGCGCACGTCATCCTGGAAGCGGATGTCGACGATGTCCCCGCTCTCGACCATCTGCTTGGTCGCCTGCGCAAACCGCGCCTCGTCGCGGTCGATTGCCGGGATGTTGAAGAAACCGGGCAGGAAAAGCACGAACCCACAGAGCACCAGAAACACGACGGCGCGAAAATGGTTGGCCGTGGCGAAGTCGAACACAAGGGCCAGCCTGCGGCCGGAATGCGCAGGTTTTACAGGCTGTTGGCCCGCTCCAAAGCGTGGGGGTTGGAAGGTTTCCACCATGCTGTTCGCATAGTATGAAACCGCACTGCAAACAACACCGCAGACCCCTTAAGTCGTGGTCAACAGAGCGTTTTTCCTCACTGTACCCGTATCACCACGGTATCAGCCGCGCCGGTCGCATCGATCACGGTCAGCCGGGCAAAGCCCGGTCCGGGTGGGTCCACCAGCCGCTGGCGGCGGCTGCCGATCTCGCCGACCGAGGTACCGTTCAGCATGACGGTCAGCGGCAGCACGCCGCCGGCGACCTTGACCGGCATCGCGGCGGCCTGCCCGTCGCCCGAACGGTCAACGTCGATCCGCGAGCCGTTCAGGGGGAACTGGATGCGCGGCGTGGCATCGTTGCTGGTCCGGATCAGTTCGCCGACCGCGCGGAAGCGCTTGAGCGGCAGCGGCAGCTTGGCATTGCTGGCTATCAGCGCGCCCTTCGGGGCCTTCGGCAGCGCCGCCGGGATTTTTCCGGTGCGTGCAAAGGCGTCGAACAGGATCGGCGCGGCGGCGATGCGGCCGACCAGGCCCGGCACCGGCGCACCGTCGGGGCGCCCCACCCACACGCCGATGGTGATGCGGCCGTCGAAGCCGACCGACCACGCGTCGCGATAGCCGTAGCTGGTGCCGGTCTTGAACGCGATCCTGTTATGCACGCCGTTTTCCGGCGGCGGCGTGCCGAGCAGCACGTTGCCAACCTGCCAGGCCGCGGTCTGATCCATCAGCCGCAGCGGCTCGCGGTCGGAGTTATCCTTTTCTTGGGCGAGCATGATTTCGCGCAGCGGCCGCGCCGCGCCGAGCCGCGCCAGTCCGGCATAGAGCTGCGCCAGATCCTGCAAGGTGACGCCGACGCCGCCGAGACCCATGGCAAGGCCCGGCGCTTCGTCCTTCGGCAGCACGAGGTTGCCGCCGGCCTGCTTCAGCCGCGACGACAGCCGGCTGGAGCCGACGCGATCGAGCAGCGCAATCGCCGGCACGTTCAGCGAGAGCTGCAGCGCCTTGCGCACCGGCACCGTGCCCTGGAACGTCATGTCGAAATTTTCCGGCGCATAGGAGCCGAAGCGAATGGGACGATCGTCGATCAGGCTTTCGGGATGCACGAAGCCGTCCTCGAAGGCGAGCCCATAGATGAACGGTTTCAGCGTCGACCCCGGCGAGCGTACGGCGCGGGTCATGTCGACCTGTCCGGCGCGGCGTTCGTCGAAATAATCCGCCGAGCCGACGCGTGCCAGCACCTCGCCGCTTTCATTGTCGACGGCGATGATGGCGACCGAGATATTCGGCCCCTGCGCCACGGCGCGGTCGCGCGCCAAGGCCTCCAGCATCTTCTGCAGGCTCGCATCCAGCGTCAGCTTCACCAACGGCGTATCCTTCACCGTCGCCATCGCGGCATCGGAGGAATGCGGCGCCAGAATTGGCATCGGCTTGCGCAGCCGCGGCACCGAGACCGCCTTGGCCTGCGCCGCGTCCTCCTTCGACACCACGCCATCCTCGACCATCCGCGCAAGCACGCGATCGCGCGCGGCGTGCGCGGCTTCCGGATGACGGTCGAGCCGGCGGCGCTCCGGCGATTGCGGCAGCGCGACCAGAAGTGCTGCCTCCGCAAGCGACAGCCGCTTCGGCTCCTTGCCGAAATAGGCGATGGAAGCGGCGCGGATGCCTTCGAGATTGCCGCCGAATGGCGCCAGCGCCAGATAGAGATCGAGGATTTCATCCTTGCTGAGTTGCCGCTCGAGCTGAACCGCGCGCACCATCTGGCGCAGCTTGGCTGAGATCGAACGCTCGCGCCGCGGCTCCATCAGCCGAGCCAGCTGCATCGTGATCGTCGAGCCGCCGGAGACGATGTGGCCGCGCGTGCCGAACTGCAGCGCCGCGCGCCCCAGCGCCAGCGGATCGATGCCGCCATGTGACCAGAACCGACGGTCTTCATACGCCAGCAACAGCTTGAGATAGCCGGGATCGACCGATGTCTTGGCATCCACCGGCAGCCGCCAGCGGCCGTCGGCCATCGCATAGGCGCGCAGCAGCTTGCCGTTGCGATCGACAATCGTGGTCGAGACTTTTCGCGCTTCGTCCAGCGGCAGCGGTCCGAGCGAGAAGACCCAGGCGGTAAAGGCGGTGGTACTGACGATGAGCAAGAAGGCGAGCGCTACCACGATCCGGAAGAAGTGGCGGCGTCCACTGCCAGCACCGTCGTGCCCGGGCTTGGCCCGGGCATCCACGTCTTCCCGTTGTTGGCGCAACTCTTCGCTCATTTCGCCGGACGCACCTCAACCGAGCCGGTGCCGGTGCGGCCGTAGCGCGAGGGGTTGTACATGTCCTCGACATAGGCCTGCGGCAGCACGTATTTGCCGGGCGACACGGCGCGCACGATGTAGGCCACCGTGAACACCGACTGGTCGTCGCTGGCGCGGTCGATCGCCGCCGTGAAGCGGTCGTCGCGGAACTCGGTATGTTCCGGCTCCTCGCCGTCCTCGATCCAGTCCAGCGTGCCCGAGTCACCTGACGACACCAGCCGCGGATTGTCGATCTCGAGGCCGGCCGGGAGATAGTCGGCCACCATGATGTGTCCGTATTCCGGCTTGGCCTCGGTGATCTTCAGCACCACGGCAAAGCGATCGTTCTGCTTGGCCTTGGTGACATCGGCGGGCTTGCCGTCGAGCGTGAAGTAATTGCGCTCGATCTTGAAGCCGTTCGACGCCGCCGGCTCCGGGGTAACCGGCGAGCCCGAGACCGAGACCACCGCCTGCACCGGTGCATCGCCGGTGTTGGTGATCTTGACCGGCTTGCCGGCCAGCGCCTCGGCCTTGTAGCTGCGATAGACCGCGGCCTTGGCCGGCGATCCATCGATATCGAGCGTCAGCGTTTCCTTCGACAGCGCACGTGCAGCCAGCACCATCCACGCATTCTCCTGCGTCGAGGTGTAGGGCGTAAGCCCCCGCGCCGCTTCGACCCGCTGGACGGCCTGCGTCAACGTTGCCCGCGGCGCATTGCCTTCGCTGGCGAGCGAGACCAGCGCCGCGGCATCGCGCAGCGCCGAGCCGTAATCGACGCGGCCGAACTCGATCACAGGCTTCGGCGCCAGCGCGTCGAGCGCAGCGCCATAGACCCGCTCCGCCCGCGTCTTGTCGCCGACCAAAGCCAGCGCCGCTGCGAGCTGCGACTTCGCGATTGGGGTCGCGAGGTTGCTCAGCTTGGTGTCCGCGAGATAGCGCAAGTCGCCGATCGGCGCTGCGCCATTGCGCGCGAGCACGTAGAGGCCATAGGCCAGATCGCGCCCGCCGTCCTTTTCCGGCTCGTTGGCGTTGACCACCGAGTTCCTGATGCGGTCGAGCGCGTTCTTGAACAGCACGTCCGGCACCGCAAAGCCCTTTTCACGGGCCCGCGTCAGGAAGTCTGTCACATAGGCGTCGAGCCAGGCATCGTCGCCGCCGGCCGACCACAGGCCGAACGAGCCGTTCGAGCCCTGTCGCGCCAGCAGCCGTTCGATCGCATCCTTGATGCGCTGATCGACGGCGGTATCCATCGCCAGATGCGCACCCGCCGCGAGGTCGTTGACATAGAGCAGCGGCATCGCGCGGCTCGTGATCTGCTCGGAGCAGCCGTGCGGATAGCGATCGAGCGCCTTCAGGATGGTCGCCGCATCGAGCGCCGTCGACAGGCCGACCGACAACGACACACCGCCCGTTCCCGACACGAGGTCCGAGAACATGTCCGACGTCAGCGTCAGGCTCTCGCCCTTTGCGAGCGTCCGGATCGAACGCCGCGCCAGCACCTGCGTCGCCGCCTTGACGTCGAGCGCATAGTGCCGCGCCAAGGTCAGCCCGTTCGGGCCTTTGATATCGACGTCGAGATTGGCGGTGCCGGCGCCGCCGGCATCGAGCGCCAGCGACATCGAGGTCCGCTGCTTCGCCGCCAGCTTCACGGTCGTGGTCGGATTACCCGTGACCTTTACCGGACCCGAGGTTTTCACGCTGATGCTGTAGTCGCCGGGCGCGCCTTCGACATTGTCGAGGTCGAAACTCATCGTGCCCTTGTCTCCGTTGAGCAGGAAGCGCGGCAGCGTCGCCGTCAGCACCACGGGATCGCGCACCGTAACATCGATGGTCGCACGGCCGAGCTTGGTCGCATTCCACGCCACCGCCATCACCCGCGCGGTGCCGGCAAACTCGGGAATGTCGAAGCTGATCTCGGCGGTGCCGTCGGCGCCGACCGTGACGATGCCGGAATAAAGCGCCAGCGGCTTCTGCGTGGGCGGTGAGCCCTGTAGCTCGGCGCCAGCGCCGTCGCCGCCAGTCCTGATCTGGCCGCGCGTGCCCTGCATGCCGTCGATCAACTGGCCATAGAGGTCACGGATCTCGGCCGTGAGACGGCGCTGGCCGAGATAATAATCGTCCGGCGCCGGCGGCTTGTAATTGGTCAGGTTGAGAATGCCGACGTCGACCGCGGCGACGACGATCTTGGCGTCCTCGCCGGGGTTGAGCCCGCCGAGCTTGACGGGGATCTTCAGGCTTGTACCGGGCCGTACCAGCGGCGGTGGCGACAGCGCGACGGCAAGCGTGCGGGTCTTCTTGTCGATGCCGAACCATTTCAGGCCGATTGCCCTTCCGGGCATCCGCAGCGCCGCGGCATCGAGCGGACGGCGCAGAGTCGCCAGCACATAGGCGCCGGTGCCCCAATCCTTGCCGACGGTCAGCCTGACCTGCTGGGTGCCTTCCTTGACGTCGATGGTCTGCGTCGTCAGCAGGCGATCGCCGAGCACGTTGACGGTCAGCTTGCCCGCGGTGCGCGCGTTGACTGAAACCACCATCGTGTCGCCGGAGGTGTATTCCGGCTTGTCGACCGAGGTCTCCAGCAGGTCCGGCGTATCGGCGCTGCCGTCGGAGTACCAGCCGACATCGAACTGAACCGAGGTGACCGGACCGTCCGCTTCGGTCGATTTGACGTCGAGGCGATAGCGGCCGGGCTCCGGCGAAACCGACACCCGCGCCGCCTTGTCGGCGGCCAACGTCAGGTCGCCATCGGCGACGCGCTTGGTCGATTTGACCGGCTCATACTCCCAGGAAGAGTTCTGACGGTACCACTGATAGCGCGACTCCATCTTGAGCAGTTCGTAGCGCAGGCCATCCCGCGAAAGTTGCTTGCCGTCGGGGCCGACGAATATGACGTCGAATTCGGCCTTGTCGCCCTCGGCGACGCTCTTGTCGCCGAATAGCGGCTTGATGCCGATCAGCGCGGCCTGCGGCGCCACGGGGAGCACCAGCTTGCGCTCGACGGCGCGGCCGCCGGTCTCCACCATGCGGATGAATATCTGCGCTTCCTGCGGGCGGGTGGACGTCGGCGCCTTGGCCAGCGAGACCGGGAAGGTCGCGACGCCATTGGCGTCGGCTTCGGGCAGGTTCTCGATCGGAGTCCGCTCGTTGCTCGCGGTCTCTTCATCGGCCACGCCGAACTGATAGCCGGGATAGCCCGGCCGCCCGGCGGCCGCGGGAGCGACCAGGATGTCGCCTTCGAGCTGCAGGCCCGAAGCGGGCGCGCCGTAGAGGAACTTGCCGGCGACCTTCAGTTCAACCGGAGCTTCAGCCTTGATCATCTTCTCCTTGGCCGAGATGTCGAACTCGATCCGCTCGGGGATATAGTCCTCGACCATGAAGGTGGTCTCGCCAACCGACGAGCCCTTGGGGTCGGTAAAGGCCCGCACCCGCCAGGTCCCGGTCGGGACCGCCGAATTGAGTGCGACGGCCATGGAGCGTCCGCCCGCGCCCTGATCGGGAAGCTGCGCGCGGCGGAATTCGACGCCATCAGGCCGCTCGATCACCAGGGTCAGCGGCCCACCGGCCATGGCGTTGCCCTGCCCGTCGCGGAGCAGCGCAGTCAGATAAACAGTCTCGTTCGAGCGGTAGACGCCGCGCTCGGCATAGACGAAGGCGTCGGCGCCGGGAGGTACGACCCGCCCCGACACGCCGCGGTCGGTGAGGTCGAAGGCGTTGGTCTTCAGGCTGAGGAAGGCGTAGTCGGCCTTGTCGCTCATGACCGTCAGCAGCGCCGGCGACAGCCCGCCCTCGCCGCGCGCCAGGCCCGCCTCGAACAGCACATGGCCGGCATCGTCGGTCTTGCGCGTCGCCAGGATCTCGTTGTTGCGCGCGACCAGCCGCACCTCGGCCTTGCCGATCGGGTCAGTCGACGCGAGTGAATTGACGAAGACATGGATGCCGTCGTTGCCGGAAAACGCCGTCAGTCCCATGTCGGAGACGATGAACCACTGCGTTGCCAGCGAGCCGTCATCATCGCTGCTGCTGCCGGGGCCCTTGGCGGCCGCCGTCATCACATAGACGCCCGGCTGCAGGTCGCCGAGCGCTTGATCTACGGGGAATGCCGTCACCACATCCTGGTTCAGCGTGGTTGCGGTCGCAAGCTCGCCCGACCAGACTTTTACGCCGCGCTCCTCGCCGAGAGCGGAGAGTTGGTAGCTCGAGAGCGTCTTCTGAAAATCGCTGTCGACCACCGTGTTGATCAGGTTGCGGTCGCCGATCCGGAACACGTTGACGTCCACAGCAGGCGTATTGACGCTGACCAGCGGAATGCCGCGCTGGCCGGTGCGCGGCAGCACATAGGCGCGGCCGGTGAAGCGCACGAACGGCTTGCGGTCGCGGACATAGATATTGAACTCGGCGGATTTCGGCAGCGTCTCCTTGACCGTGGACGGCAGGCCGGCGCGCAGATTGATGTTGTAGCGCTCGCCATGCTTCAGCCCGTCGACGCAGAGCTGCTTGCCCTCGCTGGTCAGCGCCGGCTTGTCGGTGCCGGCCAGCGCCACGAACGGCGCGAAATCGACCCGCTTGGCGAGGTCCTCGGAGAACTGGAAACAGGCCCGCGGCGAGGCCCCGTCGGAATCGACGGTGTAATCCAGCAGCCGGAAGCCGTGCTGGTCGCGCATCTTCTCATACTGGCCGCGGACCTCGGCGACCTCGCGCATGTCGAGCGACAGCCGCAGAGCATCCAGCGCCGGGCGCCACAGCTTGCGCTCGGACATCGCCCGTCCGAGCACCGCCAAGGCATCGGCCTCCTCGGCCTGGTTGCCGGCGCGCTGATAGGCGATGTAGGCCGCGGTCGAGGCGCGCTCATACAGGAAGGTCTGCTCGCTGGAACTGGCGGCGCGGATCTGGAAGATGGTCTTGGCGAGTTTTAGCCAATTTGCACTGTCTTCCGGCGTGGTGGCGGCGATGTGGCCGAGGATCTGCAAGCCGACCCGAAAGTCGGAGCGCTTGAAGGCGGCGTCGGCATCGTTGCGCAGCGTGGCGGAGGATTTGGCAACCGGCCCCGCCTCGCTCTTGATCTGGGCCTGCAGCTTGGTGGCCGAATCGGCGAGTTCGTCGCGCTTGAACGCCTTGTCCGCGGCCCCCGCCGCCGTCAGGCCAAGCGCCAGCGTGGCGCAAATCACTGTGGCGCGAACCAAACCGATCATGATGGGCTCCTTGCCGCGGACAGATGCCGCGTAACGAACAAAAAAGGCGCGAAAAGGTGACGGACTGATGACGGTAATGTCGGCTGCGAAAGGGTCGCATGCATGGCGCAAGTCAGTCCAAACGGTCCCGGCCGCCCCGGCCGAGGATAGCCGGCGGGCAGGCCTGTGTCAGGGCGAGCCATGGGCAGCCCGCCGTCTGCCTTAGTCGCCAAGTTGAGGAAATCGGTTCGACCGTCTTGGCGGGAAAGCGGATTTTTCATATTGGCAGTGCTAGAGAGGCTTGGAGAGGCCAAAGCGATGGCCAGCCGGCTATCGCCCGGACGGTCCCGTAGCTCAACTGGATAGAGTAGCGGATTTCTACTCCGCGGGTTGCAGGTTCGAATCCTGCCGGGATCGCCAACGCCGCTCTGCGCTTCTCCGCAATTTCGACTTCATTCTCGTCTCGGTTTGGATTCGGTCTAAGATGCCGGACAGCAACTGCTTCCCTTGCCCTGACAAAGGATGCGCTCGTCATGCCAAAGAAGGGAATCACGGGCCACGACGAATGGGTCATCACGGAAGCGCTGGCGACGGCGCTGGTCGCGCTGGAGCAGCTCGAACCGACCCAGCAGTCGCGCCAGCAGATGGACGATATCCGCAAGCTCCTGGCGGCGAACTGCCAGCCGGGGACCCTGAACCTGCATCTCGCCCAGGCCAAGTGCCGGTTGAACCCCCACGGCGATCGGGCTGCCATCTATCGCGAGTACGGGTTTGAGGACTGGGAAGTCTAAAGCGCGGCGACCCGTGCCTGCTGGAACAAGCGCCCGGCGCTGGTGTTTTTGTCGTTGGGAGAGGACCGCGACAAATTCCGCGGGGAAGTCTGGAGGATATCAGAATGAAGCTGCCGCACGCATCTGCCACAGCAACGGCGCTGACGATTTTGGCCGCGACGATCGCCCTGCCCGCACCTGCGTCTGCGCAGACCTACGATCCGGCCTATCCGGTTTGCCTGCAGGTCTACCAGGGCTTCACGGACTACTACTTCGAGTGCGCCTATCGAACGATGGGGCAGTGCCAGGCGTCAGCCTCGGGCCGCTCTGCGCAATGCGTGGTCAATCCCTATTACGGCGGGCCGAATGCCGGGCGCAGCAAACGCCAGAAGCGGTATCAGCAGTATTGATGGGCCAGTGCAGTTCGCGGCGCCCACCGGCGCCGCTGCACGAGGGTTCACCAGCCGTACGTGCCGAGCGCGAGCGGCGGCCGCTGCGCCTTGGCCGTACGCATATCGTCTTGCCTCAGGCAGCGCCGGGCGGCTTCGATCTCGGCATCGCTCGCGCCCTTGTTGCGCGCCCACTGCTCCGCGGCCGGCGCACTGTATTTCGCCACGTAGTAGCGCACGACCGGGCATGAAATTCGACGTAGAACACCGGACTGTTCACCCGCAACTCCGGCGCTTGAAGTCCCCAGACACAGCGCCAGCACGCACATCCAACGTAAAGCCATGCGATTCCCCTCTCTGTGCTAGAGAGGCTGGCTTTCACCGATGCATCAAGCCTGTTTGTGAGTTCCGCACACGGAACGGCCGTGGCTGTGTTGAACCCGCAACTGATACGGCTCCGGACGGGCATACTTTCTGCGATCATTAAAATTGATTGTTTACGAATTAGACCGAACCTGATTGCCGCCGGGAGGCAATTCGCCAAGCCGCTGCTTGCCCAGCCCAGGCGTGAACCGGTGGTAGCCGAGCATGGAAGTCGAACGCCGAGCCGTCGCACGGACGATGATTTCGAAAAACGCGCTTCTGTTCTTCGATGCGCAGCGCGGCGTCCTCACCTGCCGCGTTCAGGACGTGACGAATTCCGGGGCCGGAATTGAACTCCACGATCTCAATTTGCTGCCCCTGAATTTCGAACTGACCTTCGACAATTTTCACACCATTCGCGAATGCCGCGTGATCTGGCGGCAGGGTGATTTCGTCGGCGTTGCGTTTCAGAACTGATCCGCCTGTCCGTCCATCGCTGCGCTGAGACGCGGGTGCGGCCCGCCGGGCCGGGACAAAAGCCGGCCGACGGAACGAGCTGCCGCAGAATTGGAACCAACATCACAGTTCCGCGTCGACTCCCTGCTTTCGATGCCGCTCGGGCTCCACCGGCCGGCAACCCATGCCGGGTTACCGGCCTGGCGCATCCATCTGCGCCAGCATCATTCGAAATCTGTGACCGGAGTTCAGCATGTCCTGGGATCGACCGTTTGCTCAGCCCGTTCCGCTTCCGGCCGGAGCCCCTGCGCGGACGCTGCGAGACGCGGCCGACTACATCAGGAACCTGTCACAGCCGGAACGTGATCGTCAGGAATGGCGGCTTGCGGTCCAGATGCTGATCGATGCCGCCGAAGACCGCGGTCCCATGCTGTTCGCGCGCATGGGAATTGTCAGAGCTTTGGAAGCGAGCGTCGAAAGCCCGCCCAGCCACGACAAACAGGATCTACCCCTGGCCGAATTGAAGGGAGGCCGTGACGCCGGCCCTTCGAACAACCGTTCGCGCGCGTGAGCTGTGCGGGACATCGGAACGGTATCCGCAAACGGCAACAAGCCAATCTGCGGATACCCAAGCTATGGATATCCAAACACAAGCGCGTCGCAACCTGCGGCTGCAACTCGTCCCAGGGCCAAATCTTCCTAGGCTACGTGCCTGATGCGGAAGTCATCGATTCGCTTGCCGGACTTCAACTTTGCGGCGAGCCAGCGAGGCGTCTTTCCACGTCCCGCCCAAGTCTCGGACGGCCGATCCGGATTCCGAAACTTCGGAACGACTGTCGGATATGGCCGCTTCCCTGTCGATGAGCTTGCGCGCTCGCTGTCGCCGCCCTTGAGCTGCTTCAAGCGATCTTCAAGCACACGCTTCTCAGCAAGCAGCGTAGCAGCAAGCCTGGAAGCTACTTCCTCGTGTAGTGCCCACAATTCATCGGTGGACATCGATTTGAAGTTAGTTCGGTTCACGACCGTCCCCAATCATGATTCGATTTTCGGTTCTCATCGTTCGCAGAAAACATGAGGAGAATAAGGCCAATTCAGAACCTCTTTCGGGC
Organism: Bradyrhizobium paxllaeri; assembly: GCF_001693515.2. Taxonomy (NCBI): domain Bacteria; kingdom Pseudomonadati; phylum Pseudomonadota; class Alphaproteobacteria; order Hyphomicrobiales; family Nitrobacteraceae; genus Bradyrhizobium; species Bradyrhizobium paxllaeri. The sequence continues at coordinate 4,216,038 of NZ_CP042968.1, read as the reverse complement.
CGAAAAGTTCCAGCCGGTTGGCATCATCACAGAACGCAACCGTAACGGAGTCTGTTCGTGGACGCACCAATTTTCGCAACTGTTGATTGATCGAACTGATCGCGCGCAGTGCTCGCGACGAGAGAAACCTAACGGCCTCTCGTTGATGGTTCCCTAATCGCAACTGCGTTCGATCATCGCTGCGAAATGTTTGCTCCCGCTCCATGCAGGTGCAAACGCGGCATCAGGTTAGCACGCGCTGTTCTCGCCGCGCGATATCATCCGGATTACCCAACTCGGCACAATGCCGCCCCACCCCCGCCACGCCGGCGTCAAAGTCGAACGAAGTCTCCCGCGTGCATCGCACCGAGGCACGATCACCGCGCGCCGCGCCGGCTATGAGTAGCAAGCGCGCCTCTTGACATCTTCCAGATGCAGCCAAAACCGGTCTTCTGTTGCCGGCGGGTGACATCGCTCGCGCTTGAATCCGGTAGTCTGGGGCCGTGTCGCGCAAACCTTATTTGATGGCATTTTCCATGAAGAGTTCGCAGCCGCGATTGCCATTCTACCGCTGCGCGGGCCGTTAGCCCCCGTGATGGGTTGCCCATAATAGCCGAGCGCACGTCTCCCTGGGGTAGGTGACAGGAACGGCGCCCGGCTATTCGGGCCGCGCGGCGGTGCGGCTCTAACAGGAACTCATTTCTGGCTTAAGGGAACTTTAAAAAGCTATTGAATCATAACGATTTTATTTACCGACTCAGTTTCCTGCCTGGATGCCAAGGCTTTCAGGGAACCAAAACGGCGCAAATCGGGGCTGAATTGCCTCGGTGCAAGGAACAGGGTCTATCGGCTGCTGGGCCAAGGTCAGGGCCGACGGCGCGGGCCTCCGATCCCGGCTATTCTTCGGAGACTTCCAGGAACGGCAAATCCACATCAAGAACCACGCCCAGGAACACGGCAACGCCGCCGATGACCGCCATCAACTCCAGGAGGATGAAGGCGAACAGCGCGCTCATTCCGATTGCCGCTTTTCTCCAGCCGTTCCACATGGAAATCCCTTAACACCGAAAATCCCGGGGCGGAGCAAAACGCGAACTTATGGCTAATGTGGAACCCGCCTTCCACGGTGTCTTCGCCGCCTTTCGGCGTCTGGTCGCCGGCATTGAAAGCCACGTGGCCAACTGCCGGCATTGCCCCCCGGGCAGGGACGTCGAACGGATGGCGCGATGAAAAGGATCGGCCGCACGGTCGTCCCGCGCATGCTCGGCGAGCGCGTTCGGCGTTCTTCGTCTTTGCGATGTGATGGAATGCCGATGAAGCCGGCCGACCGGTGGAAACGGCTCGGGTATTGCGATCAAGGAATAGACGAGGCCCGGAGTGCCTAGGAGTCCGGGCCTCGTGGCCTCCAGTGGTAGCACTCGTCGTGATGAACGAGCGCCCTGCCCCCCGCTGCAAGCGACGGCGTTATAGATCGTCGTTATCGGTGCGGCCAATCCGTACGAGTACGGTGCGCAGCCGCTGCGCGGTTCTGTGTGACAAATTGATCAGCAAGATGCGACAGACCGGATCGCCAAGCGACATGTGGGCTGATCTGCGGCGAAGGATCGCAAGAACACTTATGCGACGTCTCTATCGCTTATCGAACGGAATATACTGATGATACTCCTTCGGCACCGAGCTCCGGTATCGCGCGGGCACCGTGCCGCGGTCGATCGAATGGTCGATCTCCTGCTGTCGGGTCATCTTGGCCGGCTTCTTTTTCTTCGGCGCCGCCTTCTTCTCAGCCGCTGCGGTTTCCGGGGCGGCGGTCGATGAGGCTGCCGCCGGCGCGGTCCCGCCGCCCGGCGCGCCCTGCGCCAGCGCGGCGCCGGCCGGCGCGAGCACGAGAGCCGCCGCCGACGCGGCCACCACGAGATGAGACAGTTTTCGCATGGGAAACTCCAGCTCCGGCCCGTTCCGGCGCGATTCTATTACGTCCGTAGCCGTCCGCACACCGGGATCTTGGCGACACGGAGCGCCGCGGCCTGGCTGTGCTTGGCCCGGCTGCAGGTCGTGAAGACGAAGGCGAGCCGGCTGCACTGCCAGTCCGGACCAAGAGCCGCGCTGGCGGCTGGCTCGGGAGAGGACACGCCGGCCACGATGAAGCCTATAAAGGCCAGCGCGACGATGGCGGCGGTGACGACGAGGTTCTTGCGGGTCCACCAATTGTGGGGCATGGCGGTCGCTCCTGTTTCGGAAGTGCCGGAGAATAGGAACGACCCGCCGTAGTTCCTGTGAACCGGTTCACACTACACGGGTTTGTGCGCAGGCCCGCCTGATGCGGAAATTTGTATAACTCGCGTAAATCCGTTGCGGAAACGCAACCCTTGGTCGAGACTGACCATTCGGGGCGAATCGCGTGTGCGGGGCGTGCGATGGACGAGCAGGAAGCGGTTTACGACCACAACAGGTACAGGCAATTGCTGGCGGAAGCGGTCGACGAGACCAAACGGCTCGAGTTGATCGAGATCATGATCCGCGAGAAAGCCCGCGACAGGCTGGAGGCGCAGCGGGTGGCAGATCGGGCAGCGATGACGGCCATGACGGTCGCCCGCGTTCTCGGGCAGAGCGGACGTCGCGGCAGCTTCTAGGAAGCTACCGGTCACCTATCCGACGCAAACATCATCACCGAGCCGACCAGACCGATCAGTGCGCAGGCGAGCAGGCTATATTGCACGAACGCCAGCTCCACGCGCGGGGATTCGCTCGCCGTGGCCATCTCGTAGAGCAGCCAGCCTGATGTAATCCCGCTCATCAGCATCAATTTGGCCCATTTGCTGTTCACGCAAGCCTCCCCTGCTCTGCCAGCCCCCTTTCGACGCTGGCATTTTGCCCCGGGTTCACTTACCTAGTCGCCATTCCGCGCCCGTGGCGCGTCCAACCCCAAGAGTGAAAGCGACAAGGCCTCTTTATGAGTGGATTCAAGGAACCGAACTTCGCGGACCGCCAGAAGGCCGCGATGCAGGCGCGGCAGAACATTTTGAACAAGTTTCGCGCCCAGCCGGGACCTGACGATCCCGAAGTGAAGCGCCGGCAGGCCGAGCGCGAGGCGATCGCCGCCGCCCGCGCCAAGGCCAGGGAGGCCAAGGAAGCCGCCAAGGCCGAACAGCAACGTCTCGAAGCCGAGGCCGCCGCGGCCGAAGCTGCCAGGCTCGCGCGCGAGAAGGAGGAAGAAGCCGCCAGACAGGCAGCGCTGGAGGCCGAGCAGAAGGCCAAGCGCGACGCCCGTTATGCCGCGCGCAAGAGCAAGGGCAAGAAGCGGTAGGCACACCTCGTATCGCGGCCTCTTGCCGACGACCGATACAGCTCCCGTCATTCCGGGATGGTGCGTTAGCACCAGACCCGGAATCTCGAGATTCCGGGTCTGGTCCTTCGGACCATCCCGGAATGACGACGACTCAGTTCTTCTTCATGGCGTCATCTTTTTTCATGCCGTCCTTCGTCATGCCGTCGTGCTTCATGCCGTCCTTCTTCATCATGCCGCCCTCTTTCTTCATCGCGTCCCTGGACATGGACTCCTGCTTCATGCCGTCGCCCTTGCCCATCTTGTCCTGAGCGAAGGTGGCGGGCGCGAACGCAAGGCCGAGTGAAACGAGCGTGGCCGAGAGGATGAGGCCGATACGGGTCGTGGTGGTCATGGGGTGGTCGTCCTTTGGGGTTGGATAGATTAAAGCGACATCTGCCGCTTTCCCAACGACGAGTCCGCGACCCGCTTTGTTACCGGCCACATCCCGAAGTTCTTCCGAAGTCACGGTTAGTTGAAGCGGGCAAGTTAATTCGCGGTAACGCTCCGCGGGTGCGTACGCTGCAGCCTATCAGGCCTGCTGAAATCGGGGCTTGCCGTCGCGCGCCGCCTCGACCTATCACACCGCCTCAACCTATCAGACGAGAACTGCTTCGGATGACGACCGGCTAGCATGGGCTCAAACCGGTCGCCGTCGTCGACCCAAGAATCAATTTGCAGGGGAGAAACCATGCTCACACGCCGCCATGTCATCGTAACAGCGCTTGCCGTCCCTGCCGTGCTTCGCTTCGGCACCGGCACCGCCCAAGCTGCCACGACGCTGAAGATCTCACACCAGTTCCCCGGCGGCACGATCGACAAGGGCGACTTCCGCGATCGGCTGTGCCGCATGTTTGCCGCCGAAGTCTCCAAGCGCTCTGGCGGCGAGATCGCGGCCGAGGTCTATCCGAACTCCTCGCTGATCAAGACCAACGCGCAATTCTCGGCGATGCGCAAGGGCGCACTCGATATCAGCCTCTATCCGATGCCCTATGCCGGCGGCGAATTGCCGGAGACCAATATCGGCCTGATGCCGGGTCTGGTCGCGACCTACGATCAGGGCCTGCGCTGGAAGAAGGAGCCGGTCGGCAAGGCGCTGACCGACTTCCTCGCCGACAAGGGCATCATCCTGCTGAGCTGGATCTGGCAGGCCGGCGGCGTCGCCAGCCGCTCCAGGCCGATCGTCGCGCCCGAAGACGCCAAGGGGCTGAAGGTGCGCGGCGGCTCACGCGAGATGGACATGGTGCTGCAGACCGCGGGCGCCGCGGTGCTGTCGGTGCCATCGAACGAAATCTACGCTGCGATGCAGACCGGCGCGTGCGATGCCGGCATCACCTCCTCGACCAGCCTGATCTCGTTCCGCCTCGAAGAGGTCGCTAAATCGCTGACCTCGGGCGCCGGCGCCTCCTACTGGTTCATGCTAGAGCCCTTGATGATGTCGAAGGCGATCTTCGACAAGCTGCCCAAGAACCAGCAGGACATCATCCTGTCGGTCGGCAGCGAACTGGAGGCGTTCGGCCGCAAGGGCGCGCAGGACGACGATATCGAGGTCGCCAAGGTCTATGAGAAGGCCGGCGCCAAGGTCAGCCAGCTCGATGTCGCGACCGTCGGCAAGTGGCGTGACATCGCGCGCGACACCGCGTGGAAGGACTACAGCGCCAAGACGGCGACGTCGGCCAACCTGCTGAAGCTCGCCGGCGACGTTGCCGCATGATGCATGGTCCGATTCCGGATCAACAGGACCATTCCGAGGCCGCCATAGGCAACCCGCTCGTGGCGGCGCTCGACCGGGCGCTGGCGCTGTGCAACCGCGTCATCGTGGTCTTTGCCGCGTTCGCGCTGATCGCGGCCTGCGTGATCCTCAGTTACAGCGTGCTCGGCCGCGCGTTGTTCCACAGCGCCAATTACTGGCAGGACGAAGCTGCGGTCTTCCTCCTCGTCGGCGCCACCTTCATGACCGCGGCCTATGTGCAGGGCCAGCGCGGCCATATCGGCATCGAGGCCTTTGTCGGGCTGATGTCGCCGCTCGCCAACCGCATCCGGCTGTGGCTGGTCGATGTTGCAAGCCTGTTGTTCTGCGCCTTCTTCGCCTGGAAATCCTGGACGCTGGCGCATGAGGCTTACGTCGACGGACAGGTGTCGAACTCGATGTGGTCGCCCCCGCTCGCGATCCCCTATGTGCTGATGGCGCTGGGCATGACGCTGTTGTGCCTGCAGATCCTGTTGCAGATCATTCTTCCCTTTGCCGGTGCTTCACGTCGATGAACGTTCTTGGAATTGGTATCAGTTACGGCCTGGCGACCCTGTTTGCGATGTTCTCCGGCATGCCCATTGCGTTTGCTCTGGGCGCGGTCGCCGTCGTCTTCATGGCGATCTTCATGCCGACGGCCTCGCTCGATACGGTGACGCAGAACGTCTACGAGGAAATGGCCTCGATCACGCTGTTGTCGATCCCGCTGTTCATCCTCAAGGGTGCGGCGATCGGCAAATCCCGCGCCGGACAGGATCTCTATTCGGCGCTGCATGCCTGGCTGCACCGTGTGCCGGGCGGGCTTGGCGTCGCCAACGTGTTCGCCTGCGCGCTGTTTGCGGCGATGGCGGGCTCCTCGCCCGCGACCTGCTCAGCGATCGGTTCGGCCGGCATTCCCGAGATGCGCAAGCGCGGTTATTCCGGCGGCTTTGCCGCAGGCATCATCGCCGCCGGCGGCACGCTCGGCATCCTGCTGCCGCCCTCGATCACCATGATCCTGTTCGCGGTCGCCGCGGAAAAATCGCTGGGCCGGTTGTTCCTCGCCGGCATCGGCCCGGGGCTTCTGCTGGTGACACTGTTCGGCATCTACGCGGTGCTGCGCTTCCGTAAGGAATTTGCGGCCGCGCAGGCGCTCCATGAGAAGTCCGGAACGGAGTCCGCGATCCTGCAGCGTGACGAATTCACCATGGCCGAGCGCTTCACCATGCTGCCGCGGGTGATCCCGTTCGTGCTGCTGCTCACCGGCGTGATGATCGCGCTTTATGGCGGCTACGCGACGCCATCGGAAACCGCAGGGCTCGGCGGCCTTCTGGCGCTGGTGCTGATCGCGGTGATCTACACGGTATGGCGGCCGAGCGACCTGTCGCCGATCCTGACATCCACCATCCGCGAATCCACCATGCTGATGATGATCATCGGCATGTCGCTGCTCTATTCCTATGTGATGAGCTATCTGCATATCTCGCAATCGGCGGCGGAATCCATCGTCGCCATGCACCTGCCGCGCTGGGAATTGCTGGCGGCGATCTTGCTGATGGTGGTCGTGCTCGGCTTCTTCCTGCCGCCGGTGTCGATCATCCTGATGACCGCGCCGATCATCCTGCCGCCGCTGCGCGCCGCCAATTTCGACATCATCTGGTTCGGCGTCGTCATGACCATCGTGATGGAAATGGGGCTGATCCACCCGCCGGTGGGCTTGAACATCTTCGTCATCCGCAACGTCGCGCCGGATATTTCCTTGAGCGAGGTGATCTGGGGCACGCTGCCCTTCGTGCTGCTGATGATGCTGGCGGTGCTGCTGCTGTGCTTCTTCCCGGAGATTTCGACCTGGCTGCCGAACCTTGTGATGGGGCCGGACGGGGGGCGGTAGGTTAAACACCGTCGCCAACCCCGTCATTGCCTGCGACAAACGCCTCGGCCAATGAGTCATAATCACCGTGCCGCCGGTACTAGAGGTAGGATAACCACCAGTCGCTGCGACGTTTTTTGATGCCGACAAACCAGTTGCAAAGTGGATAGAGCGCCGCCACAACCGCAAGCCAGATGGAAAACACGCCCAGGAGGCCGACGCCGTATCCGTTCGGCTTGTCGGCAGGGAATGGACCAAACAGCCAGCCGGTCTCCGCACCGCTCGCCCACGCGAAGATCACCGCCAGCGCGTGAATGACAAAAACGTGAACCACATAATAGAAGAATGGAACGCGGCCGAAGGTGGTGATCCACGCCGCGAACCGGCCGCGCGCGTTCTCAACCGCAGCAAGCAGCAGCAATGTCGGCCCGATCGTCATGGCCAGATACAGCAGCGACGGCGGATATTTTTCGCAGTTGATGAAGGACAGCAACGTCGCAATTGCACCGGCTTGAACGGTCCAGGGCGCGGGATCGCCGTAGACGTTGCTCGCCCGCAGCAGGACGAAACCGACCACCGCTACGGTGCCCCATCCAACGAGCCAGCGCGTCCGCTTCGCACGATCGAGCGTGAAGACCGGACCGAGCGCGTAGCCCGCCGCCATCACGCCGATCCACGGGATCAACGGGTAGACCGCGAACCACTTCACGGTGGCGCCGAACTGCAGCAAGGCCGGCTCATGCAGGAAATTCCAGATCGGCGCGGCTGGGCCAAAGGACTCTGCCTTGATGGGATCGAGTAGATTGTGCCCGGCGATCAGGACGAGTGCGATGGCAGCGACCGCACTGCGCGGCAGAAAGACCAGCACTGAAAGCGCAATCATCGACGCGCCGATAGCGAAGATGACCTGGCTGAAGAAATAGCCGAGATCGAAGCTGAAGGTCCATGCAAGGCGGACGAGCGTGAGTTCGATCAGTATGAGCCAAATCCCGCGCGTGAGCAGGAAGCGGCTGAGCTGCCGCGTGCTACGGCCGCGCTCACCGTAGAGGAATGCCGACACACCTGCGAGAAGGACGAAGGCGGGTGCACAGAAGTGCGTGATCCAGCGCGTCATGAACAGCGCGGTATCGGTCACATCACGCGGGTTGAATCCACCCGGGGCGAAGAAATCGCGCACATGGTCGAGCGCCATCAACACCATCACGAGGCCGCGCGCGAGGTCGACGGAATCGATGCGCGTGCGCGCCGCCGTCTGCCCGGCGATGCCGTTCCTCGCCTGGCCGGTCCAGGACAGGCCTCCCCGTTGCCCCGCTTCGAAGCTTGCATTCATGATTTGATCCTCCCAGCGCACAGGTACGGCAAAGGTGCCGCGGGAGTTTCAGTCCGGGCGGCCGCGCCGGCGCCTCAGTTCGCCGGCTTTACCGGGATATTCAGGTAGTGAACGTCCATGGTGTTAACGCTCGAGCGCGAGGGATTCATCAAAAGGCAACCGCGCTGCCCCCGCAGCATCTCCCGGTGCAGTGGTACTAGCGCCCCGCTCGCGCCGCGATCGTCCCACCGCCCACCACCTGCAGCAAATCCGTCCTGACTGCCTCGATATGCTGCTCCAGAAACCGGCAGGCCTCCTCGATCTGCTTTGCCCGACACAACGTGATCAGGTGGGCATGCTCTTTTTCGGCTATCCCCATCGCCTTGGTGTTGGAGAGCTGCAGGCGCGTGTAGCGGTCGCTGGTCTGTAAGAGCGCGATGACGATCGCCTTGGTGCGCGGCTGCCGCGCGTGCACATACATCGCCATATGGAAATCGGCATTGAGCCGCCCCCATTCGGTGACGTTGCGCGCCTTGATCGCTTTTTCGAAGCGTTTCTGAATGTCATCCAGTCCGGCAAAATCGTCTTCCACAAAGTGCGGCGCCGACTGCGCCAGCAGCCGCGGCTCCATGATCCGGCGGAGGTCGAACACATCGTTGATCTCGTCCAGCGACAGTTCCGAGACAATCGCGCCCTTTTGCGGAACGATCCGCACCAGCCCTTCGGCCTCGAGCTGAAACAGCGCCTCGCGTACGGGAATGCGGCTCACGCCGTAGGTATCGCCCAGCGCGTCCTGCCGAAGCTGCGACCCGGCCGGATAGGTCCCGTCGAGGATCGCCTGCCTGAGCTGGTCGACGATCGCCGCCGACAGCGTCCGGTGCTTCAGAGGGCCTTTCATTTGATCTTCCGTCGTCATCGCCGGCCTTTCTGATCGAGGCGGCACAGTTTTCGCACGTCGATATGGCGGCAACCCAGCAAAAGCTGAGAAGGCTCCACAATCTCCATTTGACAGGATTGTATAAATTATACATTTTACAAGTGCACGACAAATTCCAGGGGGCAGCGGGCTCATATGATCGAGCAGACGATTGCGGATGCGCCGGCGTTCAGCGCCCGGCGGATCGTTGTCCGGGCCTCTACCCTGCTGCTCGCCTTCGAGCGCATCGCCTTGATGGGGCTGATGTATCTGCTGACGGCGCTGATTCTGGTGAACGTCGTCACCCGCTATTCGCACTTCCCGATCTACTGGATCGATGAATCGGCAGTCTATTGCGTGGTCTGGCTAACCTTCATCGGCGCCTCCGCCATGACGCGGCTGCGGCTCGATTTCGCCGTCTCCATGATGACCGAGCGTCTCTCGGCGCAGAATCAGAAGATCGCGAAGATCATGGCGACTGGCATGGTCGTGGTGTTCGGCGTCGCGCTGATCATCACCTGCTTCCTCTGGATGGACCCGATCGGTCTCGCCCGCGCCGGCTTCGACGCGCGCAAGCTCGCCGCCGAGACCTTCAACTTCCTCTATACCGAGCGCACGCAGACGCTGAACTGGCCGACCTGGGTGGTCTACCTGACGCTGCCGATCTTCGCGGTGTCGATGACCGTGCATGGCCTCGCAAACCTGCTCGAAGATCTCGAACTGGTGCCGCGGACCCCGCCAAAAGGTTTTCAGTTGTCCGAGCTCGACGGGGTCAACTGATGATCACGTCGGCTGCCTTTATCGCGATCATGCTGGTCGGCGTGCCGATCGGGCTTTGTCTCTGCCTTGCCGGTTTCGTCTACATCATCGCATCGGGCAATCCGGTGCTGTTCCAGTCCTACCCGCTACAGCTCTTCGGCGGGGTCGACAGTTACGGCTTGATCGCCATTCCCCTCTTCATCCTGATCGGCGAGATCATGAATGGCGGCGGCATCACGCGGCGCATCGTCGACATGGCGATGGCCTTTGTCGGCTCGCTGAAGGGTGGGCTCGCCTACGTCAATATCCTCGCCAACATGTTCATCTCCTCCATCCTCGGCTCCGCGACCGCGCAGGTCGCAATCATGGCGCAGATCATGGTGCCGGAGATGGAAAAGAAGGGCTACGACAAGACCTTCGCCGCGGGCCTGACCGCCTATGGCGGCATGCTCGGGCCGATCATTCCGCCCTCGGTGATGTTCGTCGTCTACAGCGTGCTGGCGCAGGTGTCGGTCAGCGACATGCTGATCGCCGGCATCGTGCCGGGCGTGATCCTGACAGCGATGTTCTGCATCGTCATCGCGCTGATGGGATACATCTACAATTATCCCAAGGCCGATTATCAGACCCCGCGCCAGCGGCTGGCGACGATCCTGCGGACATCGCCGACGCTGCTGATCCCCATCGTCATCGTCGGCAGCATTTTGGGCGGGCTCGCCAATGCGACGGAGTCCGCTGCGGTCGGCGCCGTGGCCGCCGCGCTGATCGGAAAATTCTGGACCAGGGAGTTCGAGTTCTCGCAATTGCCGCAGATGATGCTGCGCGCCGGCATCTATTCGGCCATCGTGCTGTTCCTGGTTGCCGCCGCCGCCGTGTTTTCCTGGGTGCTGATCTTCGGCAAGGTGCCGCAGGAAACGGCAAGCTGGATTCAATCCGTCGCCAAGGATCCGGTCAGCTTCATGCTCCTTTGCAACGTGATCCTGCTGATCATCGGCACCGTCATCGACGGCATTCCCGGCCTGATCATGACGGTGCCGATCCTGCTGCCGGTCGCGACCGAGATCTATCACATCGATCCGCGCCAGTTCGGCGTCGTCGTGGTGATCAATCTGGTGCTCGGACTGCTGTCGCCTCCGGTCGGCCTCTGCTTCTTCGTTGCAGCCGCCGTCACCGGCGCCAAGCCCGGCAAGATGTTCATGGTGACGCTGCCGCTGTTCGGCATCTCCTGCATCCTGCTGGTGCTGCTCTCGCTCTACCCGTCCCTCTCCCTCGTCCTCATCAAGTAGGTCCAACCCCTCAAGGAGCCCCTGCCATGTCGCTTTCCCGTCGCCGCTTCCTTGCCGCCAGCGCGGCCGTGCCGCTGTTCGCACCGTCGCTGGCGCTCGCTCAAGCCAAAGAGTTTCGCCTCGGCCTGATCACGCCCAACGGGCATTCCTGGAACAAGGCGGCGCTGAAACTCGGCGACGATCTCAAGGCCGCCACCAACGGCCGCCTGACCATGACGGTGTTTCACTCCGGCCAGCTCGGCAACGAGCCGGCGATGATGCAGCAATTGCAGTCCGGCGCGCTCGACATGGGCTTCATCCAGGCGGCCGAGCTCGGCTCGCGCGTGCCGCATATCGCCGCGATCAACGCGCCCTATATCGTGCGCTCGACGCCGTCGGTGGCGAAGTTCGTCCGCCATCCGGCCGCGATCAAGCTGTTCGACGTGCTGCCGCGGGAAACGGGAACGATCGGCCTCGGCTGGGGCATCACCGGCATGCGCGCGGTGTTCTCGTCCAAGGATCTGGCGTCATTGGCCGATATCAAGGGCATGAAGCTTCGCATCAACCCGACGCCGGTTTATCGCGATTTCTATTCGTCGCTCGGCGCGGCGCCGACGCCGATCCCGACGCCGCAGGTGTTCGATGCCATGGCGAACGGCCAGGTCGACGGCCTCGAGGCGGACCTCGAGTTTTCCTGGAACCAGCGCTTCGACAAGGTCTCGAAGGTCATCCTGCAGATGAACGCCGTCTTCATGCCGATGGCCGCCGTCGTCTCCGGCCGCGTCTGGCAATCGCTGCCGGCGGCCGACCGCGAGCTGATCACCAAGATGGTGAAATCGACGCTCGACGCGCAGATCGACGAACTCGCCGGCAATGAGCCGAAGCTGATCGAAAACTTCAAGAGCGCGCCGATCCCGATCCGCCAGGTCGACGCCAAGGACACCGAGGCCGTCATCGCCGAATTCGACAAGCTCTGGCTGCCCAAGGCCCCCGTCCTCGCCGAGCTGCGCAAGGTCGGCGCGACGCTCTGATCCCACCCCATCGCTTTCACGTCAAAGCCCGGTGGATTTTGACAATCCGCCGGCACCATTCCAATTGGAGCCAAACAAATGAGCCCACGCATTTCCTGGGAAGGCGTCTTCCCGGCCGTGACCACGCAGTTCAACGACGACCTGTCGCTCAATATCGATGCGACCGCCAAGGTGATGGATGGACTGATCCGCGACGGCGTTTCCGGACTGATCGTCTGCGGATCTGTCGGCGAGAACACTTCGCTGGAGCGGAGAGAAAAGATCGCCATCATGGAGGCGGCGAAGTCCGTCGCCGCCGGCCGCGTGCCTGTGCTGTGCGGCATCGCCGAGTTCACCACCGCCTTTGCCGTCGAGACTGCGAAGGAAGCGGCACGCGTCGGCATCGACGGCGCGATGGTGATGCCGGCGCTGGTCTATTCGTCGAAGCCGCATGAGACCGCGGCGCACTTCCGCTCGGTCGCCAGCGCCACCGACCTGCCCGTGATGCTCTACAACAATCCCCCGATCTACAAGAACGACGTCACGCCGGATATTCTGGCGTCGCTCGCCGACGTCGAAACCGTTGTCTGCTTCAAGGATTCCTCCGGCGACACGCGCCGCTTCATCGACACCCGCAACATGGTCGGCGACCGCTTCGTGCTGTTCGCCGGCCTCGACGACGTCATTGTCGAGAGCGTCGCCATGGGCGCGGTCGGCTGGGTGTCGGGCATGTCGAACGCCTTCCCACGTGAGGGCGAGACGCTGTTCCGCCTTGCCAAGGCCGGGCGCTATGCCGAGGCGATGCCGCTCTACGAATGGCTCATGCCGCTTTTGCACCTCGACGCCCGTCCGGACCTCGTCCAGTGCATCAAGCTGTGCGAGCACATCATGGGCCGCGGCACCGCGCTGACCCGCCCGCCGCGGCTGGCGCTGCTGCCGCACGAGAAGGCCGAGGTCGAGGCGATGATGGCGAAAGCGCTGAAGCACCGGCCGGCGTTGCCGAACGTCGGACTGAAGGCGGCGTAAGCGCCTCTACTTGGCGGCCTGCATCTTCGCATTCATCACCGCCGCCACGGGGCTGGAGGCTCGCAACGTTAACAACGCTGCGAGCCTGCTGGGGCGCGTACTCTTAATCGAGCTTAATTGGTGCCTGACCAATGCCTGCCATGCCTCGATAGCAACGAAATTCCGTATCGCAGCGATATGATGTGCCAATAACGGTCACTCCGGCATTCCAGCGATCCGGCAAGCCTTCGCCCATTTTTCGATATCTGCAGGTCGACGACGATATGTGAATCCGGAAATGCGCAGGGTTGGGTCTAGTTGCATCGCGCGCGCACAGACCTCTCGTGCTTCCTCAACCCGGCCAGACATTGCATGGCATGCCATCATGGCAAGATGAGCGCCTACAAATTTTGGTTGCTGCCGCAGGGCAGTTGTCGCCCACGATGAGGCATCCTCGATGCGGCCAGCGGAAAAATAAGCAAAGGCCAGCCCGGTCTGCGCATTGAAGATCAATGGATCCAGCGGGCTCAATCGCAGCGCGATCTTGAATTGCTCGATTGCGGCATCGTCGTTTCCGAGCCAAAGGTTGACCCACCCACTCCAATATCGTGCGGTAACCAGATTTGCGTCTAGATTTATCGCCCGCGAGAGCAGCGCGGCGCCTTCCTCGACTTCATTCGCTACGTAAGCGAGCGCGTGTCCGGCTATTGCAAGCACCGATGGATTGTCCTTATCGAGTTCGATCGCTCGCCTCGCGAATCGTCGGGCTTCAATTCGCTCCTGAGCGGCATCGGTGCTCCAACCGAAAGCCTTCCTTTGTATGCAGCAACGAGCGCCGAGCGCGTATGCTCCTGCGAATTCGGGATCGATACCGATCGCAATTTCCGTCAGCTTGAGGGCTTCAAGGTGCGCTTCTCTGGTGAATTTATAAATGCTGGCGAGCGCGCGAAGATAATAGTCGTAAGCTCGCAGGCTTTCGGTCGGCTTGCACTGGGCACGCTCGATTTCGGCGCGCTCCAGTTGAGGAGAGATTGCGCCGATCACGCTGCTTGTCACCCGATCCTGCAGATCGAAAATGTCTTCGAGCGTACTGTCGTATCTATCTGCCCAGATATGATTACCCGTCGCAGCATCAACGAGCTGCCCGGTGATGCGAACGCGATTGCCCGCCTTGCGGACGCTGCCCTCCAGCACGTAACGGACGCCAAGCTCGCGGCCGACATGTTTGATGTCGACGGCTTTGCCTTTGTAAGTAAAGGTGGAGTGTCGCGCGATGACGAAAAGCGATTTCGACCGCGACAGTCCCGTGATGATGTCTTCCACCATGCCGTCGGCGAAATATTCCTGTTCTGGATCGCCGCTCATGTTCTCGAACGGCAGGACGGCGATGGAAGGCTTGTCGGGCAGCGCGAGGGGCTGCGCAGCCGCGGTCGACGTTTTTATTGCCGGCGAAGAGCTTGGGCTGATGCGCGCGCGCCAAGCCCGCATCGGTTCGGCAATATTCTTCAGGGATTGCGAACCCATATCCTCCAAGGTGCTCTCAACCTTGCCCCGAACCTGCCGGTGGGCATCGTCGGAAATGCAAATCCCGCCCGGCTCTGCGATCCCCTCGAGACGCACTGCAATATTGACCCCATCACCGAAGATATCATCGTCTGCGATGACAATATCACCGACGTGAATGCCGATGCGAAATTCGATCCGCTTGTCCTGCGGCACATCGGTATTTTGCTCCGCCATGCTGCGCTGGATTTCGTCGGCACATCGCACGGCGTCGACCACGCTGGCGAACTCAACGAGAGCGCCGTCCCCGGTGTTCTTGACGATACGTCCGTGATGCTCGGCGATTTTTGGATCGAAAAGCGTTTTTCTGAGAGCTTTCAGTTGCGCCAGCGTGCCTTCTTCGTCGATCCCTATCAAACGGCAAGAGCCCGCGACATCCGCCGCCAGAATAGCCGCCAGTCGCCGCTCTACGTGCTCGCTGCTCAAGATGCACCCCCGGGGGCCTCGGGGAAATCGAATGGTTATATAGCAGGATTTTAGGCCGATGTCCGGCTAGGGGCCGCTCGAAGCCTGTCGTTCGACGAAAAGCTACTCCGGCAGACGGCGGAATTTACCGCTCTATTTCCCGGCCCGCATCTTCGCGTTCAGCGCCGCCGCGACGCGGCTGACCGGCGGACGGCCGATCAGCCCGCTCACGACATTGGTGGCCGCGACCAGCTTCGACATGTCAACGCCGGTCGCAATGCCCATGCCTTCGAGCATGTAGACCACGTCCTCGGTTGCGACGTTACCCGTCGCTCCGGGGGCATAGGGGCAGCCGCCGAGACCGCCGGCAGCGGAATCGATCACGCGGCAGCCCTCTTCCATTCCGGCATAGAGATTGACGAGCGCCTGGCCGTAGGTGTCGTGGAAATGCATGGCGAGATTGGCCATCGGCACGTGGCCTGCCACCGCGCGCAATAGCTGCCGCGCTTTTAGCGGCGTGCCGACGCCGATGGTGTCGCCGAGCGAGATTTCGTAGCAGCCGAGGTCCCATAGAACTTTGGCGACATCGACCACCGCCTGCGGCTTGATCTCGCCTTCATAGGGGCATCCGAGCACGGTGGAAATATAGCCGCGTACACGGACGCCGTCGGCCTTGGCGCGGGCCAGCACCGGTTTGAACCGCTCGATCGATTCCGCGATTCCGCAGTTGATGTTGGCGCGGGAAAAACCTTCCGATGCCGCGGCGAATACGGCGATCAGTTTCGCGCCCGCGGCCTGCGATGCCTCGTATCCCTTCTCGTTCGGCACCAGCACCGGCAATTCGCATTCCGTGTGATGACTGACGCCGCGCAACACTTCGGCCGATCCGATCATCTGCGGGATCGCCTTGGGCGACACGAACGCGCCGACCTCGACCGCCCTGAGCCCGGCGCCGATCAACGCCTCGACGAGGGTGATCCGGTCGGCGACGCTGACCGGGGTCTTCTCGTTCTGCAGCCCGTCACGCGGGCCGACTTCGACAATATGGACGGTATCGCTCATGATGCCGCCGCCGGTTCGACCTCGGCAAGCTCGACGCCTTCGCCGACGATATCACCGACCTTGCACCTGATCTTCTTCAGCACGCCGGCAAAGGGCGCGCGCAGCGTCTGCTCCATCTTCATGACTTCCAGCGTCAGGATCGCCGCGCCCTTTTCCAGCGTCGCGCCCTCCTCGGCCAGCAGCGCCACCACGGTGCCCGGCAAGGGCGCCACGATCTTGTCCTCACCGACTTGCTCCTCGGTCTCGCCGCCGAACGGGTCGACCCAGTGCAGGTCGAAGCGGCCGTGGCGAGTGCGCAGGTAAAGCTCGTGCCCTTCGATAACAGCGGTAACGCGCGACTTCATGCCTTCGATCGTCAGGTCGAAACTGCCGTCATGCGCCGGCGAGACTGAGAACACGAACTGGTGCTTGCCGATCGATAGCGTCGATGGTCCGCTACCATAGCGCAGCGTCACCTTGGTCTCGGCGCCCTGCCCCTGGCGGAACGAAAATACCCGTTGCCGCTGCCCGACGGGCATCCAGCCAAAAGTTTGCCAGGGCGAATGCGCTTCCCGGCGCGCCGTCTTCTGCTCGTCGTTGACGATGGCGGCAACGGCGGCGCAAAGCTCGAGATCGCCGGGCGTGCCTGAAGCTTCCGTCAGCTTCTTCAACTCGCGCTCGATGAAGCCGGTGTCGATGGTGTTGGCACGCACGTTCGGGTGGGTGATCAGCGCCGACAGGAACGGGATGTTGGTAACGATGCCCCGGACATCGGTCTCTTCCAGGCCGCGGTTGAGCCGCTCGATCGCCGCCTGCCGCGTCGGCGCCCACGCGATCACCTTGGCCAGCATGGCGTCGTAATAGGGCGACACCGCATCGCCGTCGCGATAGCCGGAATCGATGCGTAGACCATCGACCGCATCGGGCGTGCGCCAGGTCCTGATCTGGCCGACCGACGGCATAAAATTCTTCTGCGGGTTTTCGGCGTAGATCCGCGCTTCGATGGCGTGGCCGTTCAACATGATCTCGTTCTGCGCCAGCGGCAATTTCTCGCCAAACGCCACCCGCAACTGCCATTCGACGAGGTCAACGCCGGTGATCAATTCGGTGACAGGATGCTCGACCTGCAGGCGGGTGTTCATCTCGATGAAGAACACTTCCTTGCCGTCGGAGACGAACTCGATGGTGCCGGCGCCGACATAGTTCACGGCGGCTGCCGCCTTGCGCGCGGCGGCGCAAACGGTTTCGCGCTGCGTGGCGTCGAGCGTCGGCGACGGCGCCTCCTCGATCACCTTCTGGTGCCGCCGTTGCAGCGTGCATTCGCGTTCCCACAGCGAGAGCAGATTGCCGTGGCTGTCGCCGATGATCTGCACCTCGATATGCCGGGGATTCTTGACGAATTTTTCGATCAGCATGCGGTCGTCGCCGAACGCCGCCTTGGCCTCGCGCTTGGCGCTGACGATGGCCGCCGAAAGCTCGGCGGCTGAATTAACCACGCGCATGCCGCGACCGCCGCCGCCGGCAGACGCCTTCACCAGCACGGGGAAACCGATCTTGTCAGCGGCTTTTGCGAGTGTCGCCTCGTCCTGGGCCTCGCCGTGATAGCCCGGCACCAGCGGCACGCCGGCCTTTTCCATCAGCGCCTTCGAGCCCGACTTCGAGCCCATTGCCATCATCATCTCGGCAGTCGGGCCGACGAACACGAGGCCAGCGTTCAGACACGCCTCTGCGAACTCGGCATTCTCCGACAGGAAGCCGTAGCCGGGATGAATCGCCTCGGCGCCGGTCTGGCGCGCCGCCTCGATCACGCGTTCGATGTTGAGATAGCTGTCGCGCGCCCGCGCTGGCCCGAGCAGGACCGCCTCGTCGGCCATAGCGACGTGCATGGCATCGCGGTCCGCTTCCGAATAGACGGCGACGGTGCGCAGGCCCATGGCCCGCGCGCTGCGTATGACGCGGCAGGCGATCTCGCCGCGGTTGGCGATCAGAAGGGTGCGAAAACGCCGGTAAAGCTTCGAGCGGTCCATCATCACATCCTGAACAGGCCAAACTTCGTGGGTTCAATCGGCGCATTGGCCGCGGCCGACAATCCGAGACCGAGCACCAGGCGGGTGTCGGCGGGATCGATCACGCCGTCATCCCACAGCCGCGCGGTGGCGTAGTAGGGATTGCCCTGATGTTCGTATTGCGCGCGGATGGGACTGCGGAATTTATCTTCTTCCTCGGCCGACCAGCTCTCGCCCTTGGCCTCGATATTGTCGCGGCGCACCTGGCTCAACACCATAGAGGCCTGCTCGCCACCCATCACCGAGATGCGCGCGTTCGGCCACATCCACAGGAAGCGCGGAGAATAGGCGCGGCCAGACATGCCGTAATTGCCGGCGCCGTAGGAGCCGCCGATCACGACGGTAAATTTCGGCACGCCGGCAGTTGCAACCGCCGTCACCAGCTTGGCACCGTCGCGCGCGATGCCGCCGGCCTCGTATTTCTTGCCGACCATGAAGCCGGTGATGTTCTGCAAGAACACCAGCGGAATATTGCGCTGGCAGCACAGCTCGATGAAATGCGCGCCCTTCAGCGAGCTCTCGCTGAACAGGATGCCATTATTGGCGATGATGCCGACCGGATAGCCCCAGATATGCGCGAAGCCGCAGATCAGCGTCGTGCCGTAGAGTTTCTTGAACTCATCGAACTCGGAGCCGTCGACGATCCGCGCGATGATGTCGTGGACATCGAACGGTTTTCTGCCGTCGGCGGAGACCACGCCGTAGATTTCCTCGGCGGGGAACAGCGGCTCGCGCGGCTCCCGCATGTTGAGTACGGCCTTGGTCGGTTGCTTCAGCGTGGCGACGATGCGCCGGGCAATTCCGATCGCATGCGCATCGTTCTGCGCGTAGTGATCGGTGACGCCGGAGTGGCGGGAATGCACATCCGCGCCGCCGAGTTCTTCGGCGCTCACCACCTCGCCGGTCGCAGCCTTCACCAGCGGCGGGCCACCGAGGAAGATGGTGCCCTGGTTGCGCACGATGATGCTCTCGTCCGACATCGCCGGCACATAGGCGCCTCCGGCCGTGCATGAGCCCATGACGATCGCGATCTGCGGAATGCCCATCGAGGACATCTGCGCCTGGTTATAGAAGATGCGGCCGAAATGCCGCTCGTCCGGAAAGATCTCGTCCTGCATCGGCAGGAAGGCGCCGCCGGAATCGACCATGTAGACACAGGGCAGATTGTTCTGCCGGGCGATGTCCTGCGCGCGTAAATGCTTTTTCACCGTCATCGGGTAATAGGTGCCGCCCTTGATGGTGGCGTCGTTGGCGACGATGACGCATTCGCGGCCCGAAATGCGCCCCACCCCGGTGATGACGCTGGCGGAATGGACGTCACCGCCATACAGGCCGTGGGCCGCGAGCGGCGACAATTCGAGAAAGGCGGTACCGGGGTCGACCAGCAGGTCGACGCGTTCACGCGCCAGCATCTTACCGCGCGAGGTATGCCGCTTGCGCGAGGCCTCGCCGCCGCCGCCGGAGACCACCTTCAGCTTGTCGCGAAGCTCCGTCACCAGGCCACGCATGACGTCGGCGTTGCGAGCAAATTCGGAGGATTTCGGATCGATGGTGGAATGAAGCGGCATGGTCGGCGTTTTCTCTGGATGTTCAGGAGCCGTTGGGATGGCTTCAGGACGGTCGGGACAGCCCGTTCGATGAGGACGCGACAGCCTGTACCATCTTGGTCCCGATGTGAAGTTCAGGCCGTCTTTTCGAACAGTTCCCGCCCGATCAGCATGCGGCGGATTTCGCTGGTGCCGGCGCCGATCTCGTAGAGTTTGGCGTCGCGCAGCAATCGCCCGGTCGGATAGTCGTTGATGTAGCCATTGCCGCCGAGCAGCTGGATGGCGTCGAGCGCGCATTGCGTGGCTTTCTCCGCGGCGTAGAGAATGGCGCCGGCCGCATCCTCGCGCGTGGTCTCGCCGCGGTCGCAGGCTTTTGCCACTGCGTACACATAGGCGCGCGAGGCGTTCATCGTGGTGTACATGTCGGCGATCTTGCCCTGCACTAGTTGGAACGTGCCGATCGGCTCGCCGAACTGCTTGCGCTCGTGCACGTAAGGCAGCACCACGTCCATGCAGGCCTGCATGATGCCGATCGGGCCGGCCGCCAGCACCGCGCGCTCGTAATCGAGGCCGCTCATCAGCACGTTGACGCCGCGGCCGACCTCGCTCAGCACATTCTCCTCCGGCACCTCGCAATCCTCGAATACCAGCTCGCAGGTGTCGGAGCCGCGCATGCCGAGCTTGTCGAGCTTCTGCGCGGTCGAAAATCCCTTCATGCCCTTTTCGATGATGAAGGCGGTCATGCCGCGCGGGCCGGCATTGAGATCGGTCTTGGCGTAGACCACCAGCGTATCGGCGACCGGGCCGTTGGTGATCCACATCTTGTTGCCGTTGAGCACAAAGCGGTCGCCCTTCCTGTCGGCGCGGGTCTTCATCGAGACCACGTCGCTGCCCGCGCCGGGCTCCGACATCGCCAGCGAGCCGACATGCTCGCCCGAAATCAGCTTCGGCAGGTATTTCCGCTTCTGCGCCTCATTGCCGTTGCGGCGGATCTGGTTGACGCAGAGGTTGGAATGGGCGCCGTAGGACAGGCCGACCGCGGCGGACGCCCGCGACATCTCTTCCACCGCAATGCAGTGCTCGAGATAGCCGAGGCCGGCGCCGCCATACTCCTCCTCGACCGTGATGCCGTGCAGGCCGAGCGCGCCGATCCTGGGCCAGAGGTCGCGGGGGAACTGGTTGCTGCGGTCGATCTCGTCGGCGCGCGGTGCAATTTCGTTCTGCGAAAACGAAAACACCGTCTCGCGGATCGCATCCGCGGTCTCGCCGAGGTCGAAGTTGAGCAGCAGCGCCCGGTTCGAAGCCATCATTCCCTCCGCAATGTTCTTCTGGAATTAAACGATCATACGTTTTTTTACTATCCCTGCAAGCGGAACCGTAAAACGGTTCCGGCAAGTGATCAGGCTATTGAATTTACTACTCTTTCGTGTCAGAATTATACGATCACTCGCTCGTTTCACGACGGCGACTGCCTTCCCTTTCCAGAGGCCAAATGGCGCGGACGATCGGCTCACACGGCCCCAAGACGATGGAGGCGATCCGCAAAGCCGGGCTGCGCCTGATCTTCGAGCACGGCTACGCCGCCATGAGCCTGCGCCAGCTCGCGGCCGAGGTCGGGATCCAGTCGGGCTCGCTCTACAACCATATCAGCACCAAGCAGGAATTGCTGTTCGATCTGGTGCGGGACCACATCAACGAACTGCTGCGCCAGCTCGACCGCGCGCTGCAAGGCAAGCAGCAGCCGTCCGACAAGCTCCGCGCCTTCGTCGCCTTCCATGTTACCTACCACATGACCAAGAAGCGCGAGGTCTTCATCGCCAATTCCGAGCTGCGCAGCCTGGAGCCGAAGAACTATGAGGAGATCGTGGCGCTGCGCGGCGCCTACGAGCAGCGGCTCGCCGCCATCCTCGCCGAGGGCGTGGCGGAAGGCGAATTCGAGGTGGTCGATGTTCAAGTGGCGACCTTTGCCATCCTGGCCCTGTTGACCGGCCTCACCACCTGGTACCGCCCGGGCGGCCGGCTCACCAAGGAGGCCATCGTCGCTGCCCACGAGAAACTGGTGCTGTCGAGCGTCGCCCCAGCTGGAACGCCCGATCGGGCAAGCCAGCGCGCCCCCTCCCCGCGTGGCGGGCTGGAGCGCCGTTAAGATGCCCATGACGGAACATCACGCCCTCGACGAAATCGACCTGAAGATACTGGCCGAGTTGCAAAAGGATGGACGCATCCGCAACAACGAGCTGGCCGAGCGGGTCGGTCTCTCGGAGCCGCCATGCCGGCGACGGGTTCGATCCTTGCGCGAGCGCGGCTATGTCAGCGCCATCAGAGCAACGCTGGACGAAAAACTGCTGGGATACGAGGTCATTTCCTACGTATTGATCCAGTTGCAGAGCCAGGCCCAGGCGACGTTACAGGCGTTCGAAAGATCGATTGCGGCGCTGCCGCTGGTGCAGCAGAGCTGGCGGATTTCGGGCGATGGCGACTATCTGCTCAAATGCGTGGCGCGGAACGTCGAAGGCATGCACCAGCAGCTTCTGCAATTTTCCGCTATGCCCGAGGTCCGCCATATCAGGACCTTCCCGGTGCTCGGCGTCGCCAAGGATGCGCCGCTGCCGTTACCCCGCGCGCGCTCGGCATCTGGCCCGGCGCAATAGCCGTCGGCACCAAACCTGGCGTCGTGCCGAAGCACGCCGGTCGTCAGGCTCCTAGTGGGTCCAGGGTTCGACGCGCTTGAAGGCGAAATTATCGGCGTAGGCGGCCGCCCGGCGCACCGAATCCTTGGGCTCGATCACCTGGTAGGCAATGCCCTTGCGCTCGCAATAGGCGATCGCGTCTTCCTTGGTGTCGAAGTGCAGGGTGAGCTGCTGCTTCATGTCCACCGAAGAGGTCCAGCCCATCAGGGGTTCGATCGCACGGGGCTGCTCGGGCTCGTAGTCGAGCTGCCATTCCCGGGTCTTCGCCCTGCCCGATTGCATCGCGTTTTTGGCGGGCTTGAAAATGCGTGCGGTCATGGATGGTTGAGTCCTCGAGCGATATGCGACACGGTAGCGGTTGGTGGAAACAGCCGGGATAGTATAGAGACACCTATCAGAAAACTTGATCGGTGATTCCCTAAAACCCGGATGTACCATTTCCGTACCGGTATAGTCATTATGCCGTACTGTGACAATCTAGGGACATCGGGCGGCCGGGCCCCGGTCTTGCGGCGCGATCTTCCCGAAAGCAGCAGCTCAAAGCGGCACCCATGAAAATCAACGCCACCCTGCCAGAAAAAGGACGCGACCTCCGGCTCGACCTGTTTCGCGGGGTCGCAAACTGGGCGATCTATCTGGACCACATTCCAGACAATGTCGTGAACTGGATCACCACCCGTAATTACGGGTTCAGCGACGCCGCCGACCTGTTCGTTTTCATTTCCGGCTATACCGCCTCCTTCGTCTATGCCCGGATGATGCTGGAACGCGGCTTCATCGTCGGTGCTACGCGGCTGACCAAGCGCGTCTGGCAGCTCTATGTCGCGCACATCATCCTGTTCGTGATCTATATCGCTTCGATCAGCTATCTCGCCTTGCGCTTTGGCGATTCCCAACTGGTCAACGACTTCAACGTCGCCGGCCTTATCGACAACGCGACCGAAACGCTGCGGCAGGGCCTGTTCCTGAAGTTCAAGCCGGTCAATCTCGACGTGCTGCCGCTCTATATCGTGCTGATGGGCCTGTTCCCGCCGGTGCTGTGGTTCATGCTGCGCCAGCCCAACTGGACCATGCTGGCGGCGATCGCGCTGTGGCTGGTGTCGCGGCAGACCGGCTGGAACCTGCCCGCCTACCCGGTCGGCACCTGGTATTTCAACCCGTTCGCCTGGCAGGTGCTGTTCGTGTTCGGCGCCTGGTGCGCGCTCGGTGGCGCCCGCAATAATTTGGCCATCATCAACTCGCCGATCACGCTGTATCTGTGCATCGCCTACATGATCCTGGCGCTGGTCATGACCATGGCCGGCCGCTTCCCGGCTTTCGGCGACATGTTCCCGCACTGGCTGTATTCGACCTTCAACCCGAACGACAAGACCAACCTCGCGCCCTATCGCTTCCTGCACTTCGTGGCGATCGTGATCCTGGTCATCCGTTTCGTGCCGAAGGATTGGCCGGGCCTGGAGTGGAAGATTTTTGATCCACTGGTTGTTTGCGGCCAGCAGTCGCTCGCGGTGTTCTGCGTTGGCGTGTTCCTGTCCTTTGTCGGGCATTTCCAGTTGTCGCTGAGTTCGGGATCGCTGCTGGTGCAGATCCTCGTCAGCGTGACCGGCATCGCGATCATGACCGTCGTCGCGTACTACATTTCCTGGTCGAAGCGGCAGGACAAGCCGCTCAAGCCGCCGGCGCCGAAAGCCACCCCGGCAGTTTCCGGCTGAAGCGCGGCAGCCGGCGTCAGGCCGGCTGCGCCGTCGATGCCACCAGCGTACGCACGTCGGCATAGACGTTGAGTACCGGCGCCACCACCTTGTGCATCCTATTCTTCGAAACGATGGTGTCGTGGATCACGAGGTGATCGACGCCGGTGGTCAGGAAGCAGTTCACGGCATCCTGCGGCGTTTCCACGATCGGCTCGCCCTTGATGTTGAATGAGGTGTTGATCAGCACGGGAACGCCGGTCAGCGCCTCGAATTCCTTCAGCAGGCGATAGAGCATCGGATTGGTTTGTTCGCGCACGGTCTGGACGCGCGCGGTGCCGTCGACATGCACGATCGCCGGAATCCGGTCGCGCCACTCCGGGCGCACCGGCTTGGCGATCAGCATAAAGGGCGAATCCTCGTCGCCCTCGAAAACTTCCTTCATGCGTTCGGCCAGCACGATCGGCGCGAACGGCCGGAACGCCTGCCGGTGCTTAACGCGGCTGTTGAGGATATCCTTCATCTCGGGTTTGCGCGGATCGGCCAGCAGGCTGCGGTTGCCGAGCGCGCGTGGTCCGAATTCCGAGCGATCCTGAAACCAGCCGATCACCTTCTGGTCGGCCAGCAGTTTTGCGGTGTCGCGGCAGACATTGTCGCTCCTGACCACATCGGCCTGGATCCGCACCAGAAATTTCTGCAGTTCCTTGGCGACGTTCTGGTCGCTGTAGCGCCGGCCGACATAGGAATGATCCATCACGAAATCGCGGCGCTGCTTCAGGATCTCGAGCCAGCCGTAATAGGCGCAGCCGATCGCGATGCCGTCGTCGCCGGCCGCGGGCTGGATCCAGACATTCTCGAATCCGGCCTCGCGGGCCACCCGGCCATTCGCTACGCAGTTCAGCGCGACGCCGCCGGCCATGCAGAGATTTTTCGCGCCGGTGGTTTCACGCAGCCAGCGGGCGCGGGCCAGCAGCACGTTTTCGGTGTCGTCCTGCGTGCGCCAGGCCAGATCCTCCCAGTGCCGCATCGCGGGGCTCTTCTCCCAACTGCTGCCGGGTTCGAACACGTAAGGCTGCTTGAAGTCGGCGGTCCACTGCGGCACCTGCAGCTTGTCGCCGTTCATTTCGAGCAGATGCTTGACCTGGTCGCGGCGGCCATAAGGTGCGAGGCCCATCAACTCGCCGCATTTATTCCAGTCGCCGAAGATATAGGTCGAGGCGCGACTGTAGAGCGCGCCGAGCCCGGACATGTTGTAGAATTCGTCGCTGAGGAAGCCGCGCTCCGGCTCCATCCATACCTTCTTCACGCATTCCAGCGTCTTGCCGCTGAACTTGTAGTAGCTCTCGGACTCCCGTGCCAATGGCGTTGCCGCGTCGGCAGGCGGATAGGATTCCATGACGTCGGACTGGTAGCTGCCGACACCGTCGACGATCATCACCACGCCATCTTCGAACGGCGACACCGCGAAGGCGCTGTAGGCGTGCGCCAGATGGTGGGAGATCGTGACCACCTTGTCCGAATGCTTCAAGTAGAGCGGATGCTTGGCCGCGTCGCCGCGTTCGAAGTCCGGCAGGAAGCCCGGCGCGTCGAAATAGACCAGCCGCTCCTCCATTTCCGGGACCGGCATGATGTAGCAGTTGCGCACGACGAGATCGACGTCGTCGAGCGTGATGCCTTCGGCCTCGAGACAATAGTCGATCACTTCCTTGTAGAAGCCGGAGGCGTGCTTGGCGCGCGTGATCCGCTCCTTGGCGATCGCATACGCAATGGCACCGTCGCGCAACAGGCAGGCGCTGACATCATGGTCATACGTGTTCAGGCCAAGGACGTAAGTGTGTTTTTTGGGCATGGGTACTCGTCAGGAGAGGATCATCTTGCGCTGAGAAACGGAGATCATGTCGACATCAAGTTGTTGGCGTGACGACCTTGCCGGAATTTTTTCCAATTCTAGGTTCTGCGATGCACAATCCCAAGTGTTCATCCAGTATTCAGATAGATGAACGGCGCAAGAAGCCGCGACAGATCGGCCGTAACTTGACCTTACCTGCCCTTCTTAATAAAGTCCCAAAAGCCCGAAAGAACCTTAGTGAAAATATTGTCTTAGCGCATCTGAACCGAGGGCTTTCTCACGCGTCTAAGTGAGATAGTGCCGAAGTCCAGATGTTCGGAAGTGACCGGGAGATCCTCGTATGGCTAAACGCTATAATATTCTGACCCGCTGCCTGGCAGCGCTGGCCCTGTTGTTCGTCTATGTGGCCAGCACCTCTGCCATCCTGGTGGGCGGGACAACGACGTCCGCGCAGGCGCGTGGTGGCCGAGGCTACCGCGGCGGTGGCCGTGGCTTCTAT
Source organism: Bradyrhizobium paxllaeri (assembly GCF_001693515.2). Taxonomy (NCBI): domain Bacteria; kingdom Pseudomonadati; phylum Pseudomonadota; class Alphaproteobacteria; order Hyphomicrobiales; family Nitrobacteraceae; genus Bradyrhizobium; species Bradyrhizobium paxllaeri. Next base: position 4,189,523 of record NZ_CP042968.1, on the reverse strand, counting down.
CGCGGCGGTCGTGGCTTCTATCGCGGCGGCCGAGGTTTTTATGGCCGAGGTTACGGCTTCTATGGCGCACCGGTCGTTGTTGGCCGCCGCTGCTGGTGGAATGCCTACGGCCAGCGTGTCTGCAGGTGGTGACATAGCCCGATCGCCGTCAGATCAGACGCGATCATGGGGAGAATCAGGCGTGCCAACCGGCACGCCTTTTTCTTTTGAGTAATCGATCCTGTCAGCGCCGGCCGCGCCCGGCCTAACTTGCAAGCCGCGGAATCAACTTAAGCGCATTGCCGCGCTCGATCGCCGCAATCTGTTCGTCCGTAAACACGCTTGCCTCGCGCAGTCCTTTCACGTGATCGCTGCCGGTCCGGTACGGGAAATCCGTCCCGAACACGATCTGCGACGGCGGTATGATCGCCGCAAGCGCCGACATCGAACCGCGGTTGGAGGTCTGGGCGGTGTCGTAGAAGAAGCGCTTGAGCTCCGCGAGCGTGCCATCGGGCACGGTCTCCTTGGCCTTCGGCGCCAGTAGCGGATGGCGCACGAAGCGCTCGGTCAGGAACGGCATCGTCCCGCCCGCATGCGAGAAAATCCAGCTTATATCGGGAAACCGCCGTGCATTGCCGGAGAAGACGATGTCGGCGATGGTGCGCGTCGTGTCGGTGCCGAACTCGATCATGACGGGCGGCTGCGTCGGCACCAGGTTCACGCAGCAATTGGCCGCCGTCGGATGGGTGTAGACCAGCGTCTTGCGCCGATTGAGCTCTTCCATCACCGGCCGGAATAGCGGGTCGCCGAGCCACTTGTCGCCATAGCTCGTCATCAAGGCGATGCCGTCGGCCTTGAGCGTATCGAGCGCATATGTAAGTTCGCGCAGACTGCCTTCAGCGTCAGTGAACGGCAACATCGCGAAATTGCCGAAGCGTCCGGGATAATCCGCAACCAGCTTTGCGGCGTATTCATTCGCCTCGCGGCAGAGTTTTCGCGCAGCGTCGCCCTTGGTGAAATTGACCGCAGGCGTGGTGACTGAGAGCATCGACGTGGCGATGCCGGCCTTGTCCATGTCGGCGAGCGACTTCTCGATCGTCCAGTTCTTCATCAGCGGATCGCCGAACCCCGCATCGTTCGACGCGGCCACGTAGGTCGGCGGCGACAGATGATGATGGACGTCAATCCGGAACGGTTTTGCGTCGGCGGTTTGTGCTGTTGCGTGGTCACCACCAATGGCGGCAGTCAGCGCCAGCGCGCCGGCGCCGAGCATGAAGCTACGCCGGCTCGGCGTGGAGAGTGACTGAGTTGATGGATCACAGCAGAAGCACCCCCGCAAGCGCGGCGCGCGCAAATCCGTCATTCGTTCTCTCTCCCGGTTTTTGTTTGTTGTTGCGTAAAGCCTCAGCCGTCGAGAACGGCAACTGCCCGGGTCCAGCCCGCGGAAGCGCGCTCGATCTTCACCGGGAAACACGACACCATAAAGCCGGTCGAGGGCAGTTGCTCGAGATTGTGCAGCTTTTCGATGTGGCAATAGCCGATGTGGCGGCCGGCCTTGTGGCCTTCCCAGATCAGGCTGGCGTCTTTGGTCTCGGCATATTTCTTAGCCGTGTAGACGAACGGCGCGTCCCAGCTCCAGCCGTCGATGCCGGTCAGCCGCACGCCGCGCTCCAACAGATACATCGTCGCCTCGTAACCCATGCCGCAGCCGGAGGTGACGTAATCGGGCTTTCCATATTTGACGCCGGCGCTGGTGTTGACCACCACGATCTCCAGCGGCGACAGCGTATGGCCGATGCGCTTCAGCTCGGCTTCGACGTCCTTGGCGGTCGCGACATAGCCGTCAGGCAAATGGCGGAAGTCGAGCTTCACGCCCGGCTGAAAACACCATTCCAGCGGCACCTCGTCGATGGTCCATGCGCGCTCGCCGCGGTTCATGGTGGGATGGAAGTGCCAGGGCGCATCGAGATGCGTACCGTTGTGGGTGGAGAGCGATACCTGCTCCACCGCCCAGCCCTGCCCGTCAGGCAAATCTTCGGCCTTCAACCCGTCGAAGAACTGCAGCATGCGCGGCAGGCCCTGCTGGTGATCGATGTACTGGATGGTCGGGTGATTGCCTGGCGGATCGGCCGGCACGTCGTTTTGCAGGGGAACGGAAATGTCGATCAGTTTGCGCGCCATGGCGTTTCCTTAAGCTTGATGTTCTTTTTGGGTAACGTCACCGGAACAAACTATTGCCGCTCGACCCGGTTCTTCAAGATGCCGATCTTCTCGACCTCGAGCTCGATCGTATCGCCATGCTCGAGATACCAGCCGAGTTCGAGGCCGCAGCCATTGCCAACGGTACCGGATCCGATGAACTCGCCGGGCATGAGGGTTTCGTCCTTGCTGACATGGGCGATGATCTCCTCGAACGAGAACAGCATACCCTCGCTGACCCCTTGCGAGCGCCTCTCGCCGTTGACGCGTGCTTCCATCTTCAATTTGTAGGGATCGCCGATCTCATCCGGCGTGACGATCCACGGCCCCATCACGTTGCCACCGTCAAAGCTCTTGCCTTTCGCCGGCCCCAGCCGCCCTTCCATTTCGATGCGCTGGGCATCACGCGCGGAAAAGTCGTTGAAGATCGTATAACCGAAGATGTGACCTTTGGCCCTGGTGGCGGAGATGTTGGCGCCCTTGTTCCTGGTGACGATGCCGAATTCGAGCTCGTAGTCCATCACCTGGCTGTAGCGCGGCCATTTCACCGTGGTGTTGGTGCCGCGAACGCTGAAGCGGTTGGTGATGTAGTAGATCGGCTGCTTGCGATAGACCTCCGGCAACTCACCAAGCGGCTCGGCCTCGATCCGCGCCAGCTCCGCCATGTCGTTCCTGGCGCGCGAAGCAAGCTTGAGCTGCCCGCGCGGGGCCTGCAGGATGTGCAGCGGGAACGACATGCCGTCGCGCATCTGCCGCGGCTCGGGGACCGGCGCGAGGATTTCCGCTGTCGCCACCGGTATCGAAAGGCTCTCGTCCTTGCCGTGCTTCTCGAAAGCCGCTGCTGCCGCTTCGAGCGCAGCGTCTCCGGCGTCGATCAATGCCAGCATCGAGGTAAACGCCGGATTGGCGCTTTCGCTGCGGGCAGCGGCAGCCGCGAGATCGAAAATGCGCGTATCGCCCCCATGCACGATTCCGATCTTGTCCTGTCCGCCGGATTTGAATGTCGCGAGTTTCACTGGATGCACCCCTTGTTTTCTTCAAAAATATATGATCAAAGAAAATATCGATAATCAAGTCAGAAAAATGTGTCGTGGGGAGAACGCCGTGAAAAAGGTCCTTACCGCCCTCCTGCTCAGCGTGGCGCTGACCGACACTGCTATTGCGCAGACCAAGATCCAGGTCGGCTGCACGGCGACCTCGGACTGCGCCTCTGCCATGGTGGCGATCGACGAAGGCATTTTCAAAAAGCACGGACTCGAGGTTGAGATGACGCCGATCGGCATCAACTCGAACATCCCGGCGGCAATCCTGTCGAACTCGATCCAGATCGGCGGACCGACCTCGACGGTGTTCCTGCAGGCCGTCGATGGCGGCCTCGATCTCGTCGCTATCGCGGGCGCTACCGTGATGAATCCGGTGTCGAACGGCAACATCACCGCCTTCGTCCGCAACGGCATCACGATCAAGGAACCAAAGGATTTCGTCGGCAAGAAAGTCGGCGCGCCCGGCCTCAACGCTTTCCTGCACGTGCTGTTCGTGAAATGGCTGGTTGAGAAAGGCGTCGATCCCAAGGGCGTCAATTTCGTCGAGGTCACCTTTCCGACCATGGCCGACATCATCAAGTCGGGCGGCGTCGACGCCGTGCTGACCGCCGAACCCTTCGTGACCCGCATGACCAATGCCGGGCTGGGCTCGGTCGGCGCCCGCTATGCCGTCGAACTGGCGCGCACCGATCCGATCATCTTCTATGCGGCGTCGCGCGAATGGGCGGACAAGAACGCCGCGGCGATCAAGAAATTCCGCGAAGCGCTCGCCGAATCCGCCGTCATCGTCAACAATGACCGCGAAAAGGCGTCGAATTCGATTGCAAAATTCACCAAGCAGCCGATCGAACTGGTCAAGGCGACGCCGCCGAACCAGTCCGAACCGGTGCTCAAGCCCGAGCAATTGGCCTGGTGGATCGAGGTGATGTCGACCCAGAAGATGCTGCAGTCCAAACTCGACCCCTCAAAACTGGTCCTGAAGTAGGATTTTTCCGATGCCGGTCTCCGACCGCCATGCAAATCGACCGGTGACCGACGCCACCACGCTGAGCGAACGCGCGGCCACGCTGGTCGAGCACGATATCCTCGCCGGCCATCTGCCGCCGGGGGCCCGCCTCGGCATCGTCGATCTCGTCCAGCGTTACGAGATCGGCGCCACGCCGCTGCGCGAAGGCTTGTCGCGGCTGATGTCGCGCGGGCTGATCGTCGGCATCGGACAGCGCGGCTTTCGCGTTGCCGATATCAGCCGCGAGGATCTGCTCGACATCACCACGATGCGCACGGCGGTTGAGGTCGAGGCCATCAGGCTCGCCATTATCCATGGCGACGACGCCTGGGAAGCCGGCATCGTCAGCGCGCTGCACCAGATGCGCCGCCACATCGAGCGGACCGGCGATGAATTCCGCGAGGGCGCGGAGGATTTCGACCGGCTGCACAAGGGTTTTCACACCGCTTTATTGGCGGCCTGCGGCTCGAAACGCCTGCTGGCGGCACATTCCGATCTCTACGATCAGGCCTACCGCTACCGGCGCGTGATGATGAGCTCCTTCGATAGCGGCAAGAAATTCGTCCGGGCCCATCAATTGCTCGCCGACCGTATCATCGCACGCGACGTGCAGGGTTCACAGGCAATGCTGACGGCGCATCTGCGCTCGACCATGGACTTCGTCTATCCCTCAGGCAGCGAGAGCTGACATCATGGCAAGCGCCGCAAAACGCCTCGACGCCGGCCCCGGCACGCCTGCGCCGCAAATCAGCTTTGACGCGGCCACGCTGCAGCTCGGCGGCAAAACCATCATCGAGAATCTGAGCCTGGGCGTGCAGCCCGGCGAATTCCTCTGCATCGTCGGCGCCTCCGGCTGCGGCAAGACCACGGCGCTGCGTCTGGCCGCCGGTCTCTACCAGCCGACCAGCGGAAGAGTGAATTTCGACGGCCAGCCGATGCGCGCGCCGCGCCGCGAGATCGCAATCGTATTCCAGGACTATGGCAAGGCGCTGCTGCCGTGGCGCACCGCAGCGGGTAATGTCTCGCTGGCGCTGGAAGCGGCCGGCATGCCGTCGGCCGAACGCCCTGCCCGCATCGAGGAACTGTTGCGCACCGTCGGGCTGCCCGGCCATGCCGGCAAATATCCGTCCGAGATGTCTGGCGGCATGCAGCAGCGCCTGCAGATCGCCCGCTGTCTGGCGCAGGAGCCAAAGACGCTGCTGATGGACGAGCCGTTCGGCGCGCTGGACGCGATGACGCGGCAGGGATTGCAGGACGAGGTGCTGTCGCTGGTGGCGGCGAGCGGCGCCACCGTGATCTTTGTGACCCACGACCTCGATGAAGCGATCTATCTCGGCGACCGCGTCATCGGCCTGCTGCCGCATCCGGGACGGATCGGCATCGAGCTGGCGGTCAACCTGCCGCGGCCGCGCGACCAGCTATCAACCCGCGAGCATCCGGAATTTTTGCGGCTGCGGCGGCAGTTGTTCGATTTCATCAAGGCGACCGAGCAATGACGGCGGGCTCCGCCAAGGCGCTGGCGCTGCCGCTTGCCGTGCTGGCAGCGTTCGAGCTCTGGGCCCGTGCTACGCACCTGCAGAGCGACAGCCTTGCGCCGCCGAGCGATATCGTGATGGCGCTGTTCGGGGCCTTTGCCGATCTGTCCATCCTGGCGGCGACCCGCGACACGCTGTTTTCAGCGTTCGCCGGGCTTGCGATCGGCACCACCATCGGCCTCGCCTTCGGCATCGCGTTCGGAATCTCCGACACGCTCAACCGCCTGATGGAAGTAACCGTCGAGGCGATCCGCCCGATTCCCTCGATCGCGCTGTTGCCGATCGCGCTGATTGCGCTCGGCTTCGGCTATCGCATGGAAATCGTGATCGTCGCGTTTGCCTGCGTGTGGCCGATCCTGATCCTCTCCCGCGCGGCCGTGCGCAGCATCGAGCCGCGGCTGATGGAAGTGGCGCGGGCATTGCGCCTGCCGCCGGCGCAGCGGGTCTGGAAGATCATCATCCCAGCGGCGCTGCCGCGGATCTTCGTCGCCTTCCGGCTGGCGGCCGGCATCGCGCTGATCGTCGCCGTCACGGTCGAAATCGCGATCAATCCGCTCGGGCTCGGCGCCGGCATCATGCTGGCGCAGCAGGCGCTGCGCCCGGACCTGATGCTGGCCTATCTGGTCTGGATCGGCGCCATCGGCTACGCACTGAATGTCCTCCTGGTCGTCGCGCAAAACCGCCTGTTCGGCCGCGCCGCGATGAGCGGAGACGGCCGATGAATCGCGGCGCAATCCTCTGGCGGGTGGCGAGTTTTGCGGTCGCAGCCGGCTTCATCGGCCTATGGCAACTGATCACCAATCTGAAACTGGTCTCGCCGGTGTTCCTGCCCGGACCTGACAGGGCCTGGGCGTCGCTGGTGCGCGGATTTTCCTCCGGCGATCTCTGGGGCAAGCTCGCCGGCACGCTCGAACACATGGCCTATGGCTGGCTTCTCGCCTCCATCGCCGGCATCGCGATCGGCGCGATCATCGGCTCGTCGCGCACGATGCGAACCTATGTCGCGCCCTCGCTGGAATTTTTGCGGCCGCTGCCGGTTTCCGCAATCATTCCGGTTGCGATCGCCATGCTCGGGCTGACACAGGCGATGGCGCTGTTCGTGATCTCATTCGGCGCGATCTGGCCGATCATGCTCGCGACCATCCACGGCTTCGCCGCGGTCGAACCGCGGCTCTACGAGGTCGCGCGCTCGCTGCAGATGTCGCGGCTTGCCGTGATCTTCAAGATCGCGCTGCCCTCGGCCAGCCCCGACATCCTCGCCGGTATGCGCCTCAGCCTGACGGTCGCGCTGATCCTGTCGGTGGTCTGCGAGATCCTCGCCGGCCTCGACGGCCTCGGCCATTGGGTGCTGCTCTCGGCCCGCGCGTTCCGCTCGGCCGACCTGTTCGCCGGCGTCATCCTGTTAGGGGTAACGGGCTATGTGACGTCGGTGGCGATGTCGCTGGCGGAGCACAAATTGCTGGCGTGGCAGGCGGCGCAGCGCTGATCGCGGATGGCCGCGCCATTGTGGCTACGTTGTCCGTAACAGGTCGAGCCGAAACCTCCGGCTCTTTCGACGTCGTCATAAGGCGCCGGCAAACCCGTCCGATCGCGCGCCAGAGCGCGCGAAGGCTGAAAGTGACGAGCACCTCATGGTGCCGCATCCCCTTGCCGCCCTTGACCAGCCCGAGATCGCGGATGATGCAATACGTCCCGCTGCTCATGCGGGCGAACTTCGCACCTCGAAAATGATTGCGCACACGCGACAACATGCACGCAGCTTGCACCGCGGATCGATTCCGTCAATCTTGACCGGCGGCGAATCAACCCGCCGAAATACGAAAGCCGTCAGAGCGTTGCGTTGTTGCTGCGGTCGCCGATGCGATAGAGTTGCGCGGTCCTGACAGGCAAACGATTGAGCACTTCGCGTCGCTCGTTCATGCGCGCGCCCGGCGAATCCGGCTGCGCAAAATATTCAAGGATCTGGATCCGGATTTCCTCCGCGAGTGGACCCTCGACCTGGCGCATGCGATTCCAGAGCCGGATGATTTCCCGTTGCTTCTCGACGTCCATTGGTCACCTCCGAAGATGATCAATGAGAACATACAGGGAACAATATTGCAAGCCGCAAAATCTCGGCTGCGGCGAAGATTCACTGCTTCCGCGGTTTCGGTTCTAGAAGCACAGGCTGAGAATCTTCAGCCGGCAGTTCTCGGCAGCGCGCGATTTGGGCTTCGCAGCGCTTGCCTGCTTTGATTCCTTCGGCGAGTCTTTTGGCGAACTCTTCGGCGAGCTCTTTGGCAGACTCTTGGGCGCTTTGGGACGCTCATAGTCGCCGGCGATCACCATGGCCCAGTACATGCGGCCGGTCTTCGCGCTCTTCACGCTGGCAACACCGACGCGCGTCGCGCCGGGCAACAGCAGGTTTTTCCGGTGCCCTGACGAATTGATCCACTGATCGAGGGTTTTGGGAAAGCTGTCGTAGCCGTAGGCAATGTTCTCCGCGGCCCGGCCTGCGCCTGCAGGGTTTACACGCGTCGTGAACCGGCCAAGGACATCGTGATCGAGCTGGTCCTTGGCGGCCATCGCCTGGGCCTGATCGTGCGCGATGCGTGTGAGCGTCGCATCCAGGGTGACGCGCTTCTCGCCGTGCTTGAGCCGGAAATCAGAAATCATCTGCGCGGGATTGGCCGCAGCCGTCCGGCACCCCACTACGGCGACAAAACAAATCGCAAACCCCAGCAGAAGGGCCTGCCGCGCCAGGATAATCGTCTTCCTACCCGCCACAAATGTTCCCCTGCCCCTCCCGATGGGAAGCCTCAATCGAAAAGGACGCAGCAAGTCATTGATTTTGTTGGTCGGGGCAGCTGGATTCGAACCAACGACCTGCAGTACCCAAAACTGCCGCGCTACCAGGCTGCGCTATACCCCGATCCCCTGGAAATGCGTCGATACACGCTAAAACCGCGGCCAGCAAGGCGACGGAAGGCCCGGATCAGCGCTTGTTGAACAGCGGATGCGCCACCCGGTCGCCGGGCTGAATTCCATATTTTTGCGCCGTGCCGGCAATCACTTCCAGCACGCCCCTGGCCAGCCCGCCCGATGAGATGATCTTGGTGGACATCGGCTCGGTGTTTTCGGCGATCCGCAGGATGCGGCCGTCAGCGCGGATGAAGATCATGTCGAGCGGGATGTAGGTGTTCTTCATCCACATCGAGATCTGCTGCTCCGGCGAGAAATCGAACAGCATGCCTTTGCCGTCGGGCAGCTCCTTCCGGTGCATCAGCCCCTGGGTCTTCTCCTCCTCAGTCGTTGCCATCTCGACCGAGAATACCTGCACGCCCGATTTGGTGACGATCTCGAGCGGCTGAAAGCTGGCGGCCCTGGCGGCGGGACTGGCGCAGAGGGTGACGACCACGGCCGACGCCGCCGCCAGCGACGCCACGAGGCGGCCCGCGAAGCGAAGCCGCACCATCATCAAGGCGAAATTCATCAAAGCACTCACGCGGAAATCTCAAGGGGAATTGCCGGCGAACCCTACCCCAGGGATCGCAGCAAATGCCAGAGCCCGCCGTGCAAGTGCACGGCGGGCGGCTCACGTTTCCGTCAGTTGTCCGGCGGGACTAATGCGACGACAGCGCCGACGGTCCGGTCTCCGGATGGATCTCGGCCGCCATCATACCCTTGGACCCCGGCCCGAAGCGCACCAGCACGTACTGGCCCGGCCGCAGCTCGGTCATGCCGAAACGGCGCAGCGTTTCCATGTGGACAAAAATGTCCGGCGTGCCCTCGCCGCAGGTCAGGAAGCCGAACCCGCGCAGCCGATTGAACCATTTGACCTGGGCCCGCTCCAGCCCGCTGGTCGGCGTGACGCTGACGTGGGTCCGGGGCGGCAGCATTTGCGCCGGATGGATCGCGGTCGATTCGTCCATCGAGACGATTCGGAACGCCTGATAGCCCTTGGCGCGCTGCACACATTCAACCACCAGCCGCGCGCCTTCATAGGCCGTCTGGTAGCCGTCGCGCCGGAGCACGGTGACGTGCAGCAGCACATCGGGCCAGCCATTGTCCGGCACGATGAAGCCGTAGCCCTTCGAAGCGTCGAACCATTTGATGACGCCCGATATTTCGACAAGATTGGCTGCGGCATCGCCGAGCCCCGATAACGCATCCACCGCCGGGTCGCGTTGCGCTCCGGTTGTGTATTCACCTGGTCCAATCCTGTTTTGCCCTGTTCCGCCTGATGGCGGGCCCCCGAGCTTCTTGGACCCAAATTCGTCCGACCCCATGACCCCGGACCTCACACTTCTCAAAAAGCGGCCCGCTTGTCGCCGAAGCGGACCGGAACACGCGCCCTACCATGACCATCATGCTAACGCAGCGCGAATCTCTCGAATCAAAAGATAACACTACCGATTGCGGCGCATAGCTAAAAAACAATTCGGGCGAGAACTATAAACAGACTTGCAACGGCCACGAATCAATCACGAATCAGTTGGCGATCAATTGCCTACAAACGGTCCGAGCGTCTCTCCGATGTCGTGACGGATCACCAGGTCGGCCACATCATCCTGTTCCGTGGGCTCGTTATTGATGATCACGAGCCTGGCGCCGCAATTCCGGGCCATCAGCGGAAAACCTGCGGCGGGCCAAACAACTAGCGAGGATCCGATCGCCAGGAACAGATCGCATTGCTGGGCCAGTTCGGTGGCGCGCCGCATCTCGTCTTCCGGCATCGCCTGTCCGAAAGAGATCGTCGCGGTCTTTATCGGCTCATCGCAGAGGGTGCAGTCGGGTGCGCTGCCATTTTCTTCGAAACGCGCCTTTACCCAAGGAAGATCATAGGCATGTCCGCAGCCGATGCAGCGGGCATAGGTGGTATTGCCATGCAGCTCGATCACGTCGTCGGCCTTGAAGCCGGACGCCTGATGCAAATTATCAATATTCTGGGTGATAATCGCGGGTGTCTTGCCGGCCCTGTAGAGCGAGGCCAACGCGCGATGTCCGCGGCCGGGCCTGGCCGCCGCAAAAGTCTCTTCCATCGCAAAGCGCCGCCGCCAGGCCTCGGCCCTCGCGTCGGCGCTGGCGACGAATTCGTCGAATGCGATCGGGCGGTTGCGGGTCCACAGGCCGCCGGGGGAACGGAAATCCGGAATGCCGCATTCGGTGGAAATGCCGGCACCGGTAAAGGGGACGATGCAACTAGCCTCGGCGATCATGTTGCCGAGCTGCTCGACGCCGCTGCGCAAATCCTTGGCGATCACCGCTAATGTTTCCGAGTTGTTGGGCCGCGCGGACTATAGCACGGGCGTTCGGATTGCCAGATCGATGCGCCCTGCCCGGCGGAGCGGCACGTGCATGGCTATCAAGCTATGCCGCCACGCCTTATCCACCGCCTTCGCCTCAACGACCGCGCGATCACAATGCGTCCAATTCGTGCCCCAATCGCGCAGGCCAATGTCGCGGGGCGCGAATCAAACAATAAGACGGACGGGCGATGACGGAGAAGGAAGAAAGACTCGCGCGCGATCGCGCCGAAATCGCCGCACGCGTGGCACGCTTCAGGGAAACCCAGCAGAAGTTCGAACGCGAGCGCGAGCAGTATTACCAGACGACGCTGGCGAACGCGCTGAACGGATCCGGTCGGCCCTCGTTCTGGCGTTGAAGCGGAACCGGCAAGGAGCATTCCGCCGCCGTTGCGTTATCACCGATAGAATATGACGCACGGAACCCGCAGGAAAATTCCGCGACCAAAGCGGAACGAAGCAGACGCCTCGATGTTTTCCTCTCAAGTGCAGCAACCTTGCGAGAGGTGAAAGCACGAATGACCCCGTCGGCATCTGCGGATGTAGGCGGGGTTTTCATTGATAGACCAGACCGGATGCGCCGCGGGATCGCGAGCCATGCGATCGCGCGGGTCTGACCATCTAAGATTGCGCAGGAACAAAGCCGCCCCTGTGGAGTTTATCTACACGGAGAAGTGCGTCATGCCCGTGTGGATGGAAATTCTGATCAATGTGATCGGTTACGCCGGCTTCGTCGCCATCGCGACCTATCACAGATCGTCAGGCGAAAAATTGCCGGATCGTTGAGTGCCGGAGGTCGGGGCGTCAGTTCGCCTTATGCGGTTCGCCCGCGGTGCGGACCAGCCAACCGTATAGGGTTATCTGCGTTTTCTCAGTGAATTTGAGACGGCGGCCGCAGCGCTTTCGACTTCCGCACGCGGTCGGTTTCGCGCAATCAGTTCAGTCCGCAGCAGCGAGTTCGAGACCTCTCGGGCGCGTGCCGCGCTTCCCGCTGCAAACGCCCCCCTCATCGCCGTCCAATTCCAGCAATGCTGCCTAACCATCGGACCGAGCGGAGGTCGAAGCGAAGCAATCAGGCGTCCATCGAGAAAGGACTCCCTTTGTTCTCTTGGAACGAACAGGGGGCGCATTTTCCGGCATGATTGCCTTCTTAAGATACCGTTACCTCGCGGTGCAGGCCGTCGAACCTTTTTGGCGTCATCCGTACTCATCTAAAAAGGTGCTGCGATGACCCAAGCCGACCATTACCGAGAGCAGTCCACCAGGGCCCGGCGGCTCGCTGAAGCCGTGAAGGATCCGGAAGCCTCGAAGAAGCTGATCGAGATGGCCGAGGAATTCCGCCTCTACGCCGAGCGGCTGGAACAGACGCATTAACGCTCTGGATCGGGCACGGAAACAGAAAGCCTTAAGCCTCTGTTTACCCCTTTGCGCCGTAGCACCCCGCCGTTAACCGAACCTCTTTACAAGACGTAAACACGGGCCTGACAAATTTTGACCAGGAGGGTTTATCCCATGGTCATTTATCCCGTACCGGCAGAAGTGACACAGGCCAGAATACAACTCGTCGTCGATCAGACCGCCAAGGCGCCGGCGCATACGATCAATCAGGATCTGCAAGCCGTCGACCACGCCAAGGCAGCCGCCATAGAAGCGGCCCTGGCCGACCTGCAGACCGAAGAACCGCCGCTGGTGGACGTCAAGGTCTGACCTGACGGCAAATACTAACTTGCGCAGAGGGGCCAGACTGCGTCCGGTCCGGTACTTACACGCTCACCATGCGAGCTGCTGCGCGTGCACGACGCGGAGCGTCAGCAAGCCACCGATGCTGGCGAGCACGGCCAACCCTGCGAACCAGGCCCACTGCGGCTTTTCCTTGTAGGCGAGGAACGCGGAGCAAATCGTACACACGATCGTCGGCAGATTCGCGACCAGTAAAACCCACGCCAGCATCTTGAGCCTCCCAGGCGAAGCGGATGCGCAACAGCTAACGCTTCCGCTGATGAGGCGACTGTGCCACCGGTCACATCGGTGATGCGGTCACCCGCGCTATCGTCGTCCCATGATGCTGTTTCGCACCATCGTGATCTGGGCCGTGCAAGTGCTGCTGTTCTGCGTCGGCATTGGTGTCGCGGGACTGTCCGCACACCTGTTCGGCCCGATCATGGCGGAGACCTTCAGCATCCACGAACTGATCCCGACCGCGCTGATCTTCTTCGCGGTGGCGGCGACGCTGGGCTGGATCGGAAACAGGTTCTGGCCGGAAGACTGGACGTACTGCAATCCCCTGCTCTAGACCTCGCCGCGGTGGCCTTATCGCGGTATCGCCTCGGTACGATAAATGTTCGTCCCCGAGGTTTCGACGATCCGTCCCTTCAGCGATTTCACGAACGCCTTCGAGCCTTCGACGGCGAAATGCGTGCGCAACGCCGCTTCGTCTTCCCATCGTTCGAAGAAGAACAGCCGCATCGGGTTCTGGCAATCGACATGCACGTCATGCGAAATGCAGCCGGGCTCCTTGCGGGAGCGCTCGACATGCTCGATGCAGGATCGAAGCACATCGTCGAACGTGTCCTCGCGCGCTAGAATGCTGCCGGTTACGATAATCATGCCGATCCCCCGTTCGCGTCAGCCAACCGCCCGCCCTCGAAAGGCGCCGGTCGTTACGCGTCGAGGCGGGCATTTCCTTCGTTAATGCATCAGGCGCGGCACGACAACCGCTGCCGCCAGCAGTATGCCGAGGCTGCTTACCACGGACAATTTCATCCGGGCCGTCCTGAAATCGGTAATCGGGAGCACGAGAAAGAAAGCCATCGCGAGTATAAGCAGGCCGTGGAGCAAATACATCATTGATCCCTCCATTGGTGCGACAATGCAGGGCGGCGCCGGCTGCGTATGTGGAGGGGATCACGCAAGTAATGGGGCGCTCTGGTGTCCGAAACAGAGCCGAACAACCCAGCCGGGACAAACACAAGCTCCAACGGCCGCTATTAGCGTCACTTATTGAAGTCAACCATCGACGCCGGCTTCGCATCAATGAATACTGCAATTTTACGCTTTTGGTTTTCTGGATGGCAACTTGCGCGTGCCACATCGTTTCTGGTCAAAATTCGAGAGAGAATGGGAATGTTTGGGAAGTTTCTGCGCGACGAGAACGGCGCCACCGCAATCGAATACAGCCTCATCGCCGGGTTTATCGCCCTGGCCATCATCGCCGCCGTCGGAATGACCGGACAAAGGCTCGTGGAGTTGTTTGAGAGTCTTATTCCGGCGCTGACACGTTAGGTTATCACCGCAGCATTCAAGCTTTTAGTTCACAGCGGGCTGGCTCGCGGTTTCGCGCTTGCTCGGATTTTCACGTAAACGGGACAGAGTGAGACCCACCACCCCTGCCCTACGCCGCAATTTGCTGCTAGTTGTTACCCTCGGGAGCTGAAACGATCTCCAGTTTCGCAAGCCTTCAAGAGGACAACAAACATGCGCTATCTCCACACCATGCTGCGCGTCCGCAATCTCGATATCGCGATGAAGTTTTACCAGGATGCGCTGGGGCTGAAGGAAGTACGCCGGGTCGACAACGACAAGGGCCGCTTCACGCTGGTGTTCCTGTGCGCGCCCGAGGACGAGGGGCTGTTCAAGGCCGCGCCGCAGAACCGCGGCGCGCCGCTGGTCGAGCTCACCTATAACTGGGACGAGGAGAAGTACGGCGAGGACCGCCATTTCGGCCACCTCGCCTACGAGGTCGACGACATCTACGCCACCTGCGACCGCCTGATGAAGGCCGGCATCACCATCAACCGCCCGCCCCGCGACGGCAACATGGCGTTCGTGCGCTCACCGGATCTGCATTCGATCGAGCTGTTGCAGAAGGGCGAGCCGAAGCCGCCGGCGGAGCCGTGGGCATCAATGCCGAACACCGGCCATTGGTAGGTCCTTGTACCATTTCTTCGTCCACGTCCGTCATCCCTGCTACCGGCTCGTGACCCGGGCGGACGCGCCGTTTCCGAACGAGACCAGTGAGAACGAATGGCGGCTGACGCGCAGCCGCCATTCCGACGACGTCAACGCCGAAGTGCGCGAGGCGGTGGAGCGTGACGGCTACTCGCTGTTTCGGATTGGATTGACGCTCGCGGAAATTCCCAAATCATAAAACGTTCCTTCGCTTGCGTTGTTTTATCCGCAGGAACGGGCCACGGCATGGCGCGTTTTCTCCTCGAATCCATTTTGAAGGAGGAAATGATGGGACGAGGAATTTTGCTTTGGTTGCTGGGCGTGCCTATTCCGGTGATCATTCTGCTGTGGCTGTTCCTGGGCCACTGACCGGGCCGGTGTTCGCCACGCGTAATGCGAGAAATGGCCTCTGTCGCCCTGCGGCAGAGCCTGTTTTTTGTTAGCGCCGGCCCAGCGCTAAGCGCGCGCTTTTTCGTCGATCTTCGGCTAAGAACTGAGCACAAGCAGATCAGTCGGGAGCGAGGCGCGTGGCGGACAACAAGAAACAACAACTCACCATCTGGGGCCGGGCCAACTCGGTCAACGTTCAAAAAGTGCTGTGGTGTCTCGCCGAGCTCGATCTCGCCTATGAGCGCATCGACGCCGGCATGCAATTCGGCAAGAACAACGAGGCGCCTTACCTCGCGATGAATCCGAACGGCCGCGTGCCGACGATGGTCGATGGCGACTACGTGCTGTGGGAATCCAATTCGGTGATGCGCTATCTCTGCATGGCCTATGGTGAGGGCTCGCCGATCTATCCCTCGCAGCCGAAGGCGCGCGCCGGCGTCGACCGCTGGCTCGACTGGACGCTCTCGACATTGCAGCCGGTCGACCGGCCGGTGTTCTGGGCGCTGGTGCGCACCCCCGTCGAAAAGCGCGACATGGTCGCGATCCAGAAGGATGCCGATGCGGAAGGCCTGGTGTGGCGGATCGTCGAGGCGCAGCTGGCAACACGGCCCTTCATCGAAGGCGATCAGTTCACGATCGCCGATATCGCGCTCGGCGCGTATGCGCGGCGCTGGTTCGGCGTCGAAGGCGTCACCAAGCCGGAACTGCCGAACCTCGAACGCTGGTTCGCGCAATTTGCCGCCCGCCCCGGCTTCACCAGGTTCATCGCGCCGCCGATGACGTAAGGGTCTGTTAGCGCGAGCCGCTGGACACACCGGCGCCGACGCTTATCGCGCCGCCGATCTTCATGCAGGTATTGGTGCCTTCGATTCTGACGAAGCCCGCGCCGTATTCCGCGCATGCATTGGCCGAGCCGGGGCGTTTCAGCGGAAGCGCCTTGCCAGGTGTTGCGGCCTTGTCGGACCTCTGGAGACGGAGTTGCCCGGCGAGCGCGGGAACCGAAGGCAGCAGCACCGCCATCATGACCAGGAGGAATTTTCGCATCCGGCCTTTTATCGCCGCTTGCGGATCAGCACCAGACGAGTGTCCTGTTCCGATTGAATCGGAACATGACTCCCGATTCTTGCTTTGACGCGTTTTCTTGCCGCGAACCGGCCTCCACTTCGCTGGAAAACGCTTTACCGGACGAACTTGACACCGACCGATTTGCCGCGGCGCCAGACCACCTCGCAGCGGCGTCCGGTCCTGGCATCGCGCGAAAACGCCAGCCGCAACTTGGCCGGCAGCGAGTTGGGATCGTCGATCGTGACCTTCGCCCCCGTCGTGGACAGATCCTGCACCACGCACTGTCGCGCGGCAAAACCGCCTTCGAGCGTGATCCACCCGGGCTGACTCAACGATTTGCGCGTCTCGCGCTTCTTGCTCGATAGCAAAGCCATGTCGAAAGTTCCCTCCGATACAGCCTAACGCCATGCGGCTTTAAAATCCGTTGCCTGAGACGGCCGTTTCGCCGCGTTCGGCCATCATGTCGATGGCGATCAAAACAGTCCCAAAACGCCTTTTCGAGCGGCTTGCCCACCCGGCCAAACGCCACTATACGTTCGCCCGTCGCCGCCGCCATGCAACATGGATGGCCGGCGGCCAACACGGCCCATCAAGCGCATAACGCCTTGATTTTCCTGTTGTTTTGCTCCCTTCGTCTATCGGTTAGGACGCCACCCTTTCACGGTGGAGAGAGCGGTTCGATTCCGCTAGGGAGCGCCAATGTTCCGACAACTTGCCACTGCTCCGCCCCGTCGATCGGACAATTTGCGTTTAAAGCTGGCCCGACGCACGACGCTTCCGGACGACACGCGCCGGGCCATCCCCACCGCGGGTCACTCCCGAAATGGTCTACCCAGGCTGCGGTGACGCTTCTCGAACCACAAAGCAGCGAAGAGAGAGCAAGAAAACGCCGCCTTTCCTGCTTGCTTTACCCGAAATTAAATATCGCGCCCTGCCCGAAATTAAATCGCATTATTCTCGTCGAGAGGTAGGCGAGGAATATTCGGCAACGATGAGTAGAATTAGGCGCTCGCCTGAAACAGTTAAATATCAGTTAAATCGTTTGACACTGGGAAAAACTGGCAATAGAGTTCTTATTGGAATTATTCAAAGCAATTTTTTCGAGGTGAGATAATGCGTACGCATTTGGGATTAACAGTCTTGGCGATGAGCCTCCTCGGTGCAGCCGTCCCATCGGCCCACGCAAGCCTCGTCATCACGTCCGGAAACGGATCATTCGATGAGAACGTCCAGTATCAAAGCCCGGTTAGCTCTAATAACGGCCTGACACTGACAACGACGACCAACGCTGGGACCAGCGTGACGTTCACGGGCCTCGAAGCTCTGGTTGGTTCGGGTGGCCAAGCCACGATCACGGGGACGGACAATAGCATCGCTTATCTGTCGTGGACGCTAACGGACACCACGTTGGGCTACAATGACGGTGTGTTCAAGGTGACGGCTTCCAACGGCTCGGGTGGCGCAACAGGCGTGACCATCACGGCGATCGACCAGTTTGGCACGGCCTTCACCGAGTTTCTGGCGATCAGCGGAAGCGGATTCTTCAACGTCCATGCGCTTGACGACCAATTGATTCGCACAATTACAGTAGCCGCCAACGGTCAACTCGACGATATCCGGCAAGTGCGCCTTGGCGACGTTGAGGCTATAGCCGCGGTACCGGAGCCTTCCACCTGGGCGATGCTGATCCTTGGTTTCGCTGGTGTTGGTTTCATGGCCTATCGGCGGAAAAGCCAGGCCGCTCTGCGACTCGTCTAACCCCAATATGGTTGTCGATTAGGGATAGGGTCGCCGAGAGGCGGCCCTTTTTCTGCGTATCCCTAAAACGTATTGAGATGAGCCGACCGCGGCGTTTGTGTAGGAGGGAGCATCCTGTGGATCGAGATCCTCGCGCGACGGAATGGCCAATCTGAAACAGGCTCGCGCGAAGTTCGGGCACGAGCTCGATGCCTACAAAGCCCGCATCGGATGCAAGTCAAAAGCGTCTCAGCCGCATCGCCTGACGTCGACCGACTCTCACATTGCGTTCGCCAATGAGGTCGTCGCGGCCATCAAAAACCGGATGACCGAAACTCACTGCATGGTCAGTATTCGGGGAAGCCACCTCTCCTAGCGCGATCCACGCGACTTCCGTCAATCCCCATCGGCCCCAGGACCTCGGTTCGCTCAATCGGCGTCCGCCTTTCCTTGGCGCGCTGCGAACCACAATTTCGGCTTGCTTCGTTCTTCACCACCCGCCATGCGAGAATTGCTTCTTTTCTGAAACCAAGTGAGTAAAGTCGTTTCAACGGCCGCATGTCCTCACACGTTTTGCGAAAAGAATGCGCGACTACACGCTCAAGGAGAAGGCCAAGATCACAGCCGGCGCCGTGGCGGCGCTCGTCATCGTGGCCTGGCTTGCCGTTTTCGCATTGGCGCTGCTATCGACGGGATAGCTGCTATCGACGGGATAGATGAGGCAATTGGTGATATTGCAGGAACTTCGTTCTACCACCAGAACGATCTCCGGAACTTTGTTCTAACCGGAGGACCACATCAGGAACTTTGTTCTTCTCCGGAGAACTACGGGCCGACAGGTACGAAAACTCAATGACCAACAATCTCTCACGCGTCGATGGTGCGCGTGTTCTCTCCGACCTTCGCGCCCTGCGTGCAATCGGCACGTATAAGTCCGGTGTCCACAAGCCGACATTCTCGGAGCCGCATCTGCGTTCGCTGTCGTGGCTGGTCGAGCGGTTGCCCGAGGCCGGCCTTGCGGGCGAGATCGACGGCATCGGCAATATCCTCGGCACCAGCACGAAACACGGGCCGAAGCTGCTGGCGGGATCGCACCTGGAAAGCCAGAACTATGCGGGCTGGCTCGATGGACCGCTCGGCGTGGTCTATGCGCTCGAAGCCGCCCGCGTCATCAACACCGATCCTGATATGAAAGGCGCCGTTGAAGTCGCGGCGTGGTGCGACGAGGAAGGCCATTTCGGACACTTCCTCGGCAGCCGGTCCTATGTCGGCGGCGTCACCGAAGCCGATATCGACACCGCGCGCGACCGCAACGAGGGCAAGAGCATGCGCGATGCCCTGCGCGACGCGGGTCTTGCCGGCCGCCCCCGCACACGGTGCGAACAAGGTCGGCATATCGGATATCTGGAAGCCCATATCGAACAGGGCGAGACGCTCGAGAGCAGCGGTCTCAACATCGGAATCGTCACGTCCATCGTTGGCATCTGGCAATACCGCATCGCCTTCACCGGCGAACAGAACCACGCCGGCACCACGCGGATGGCGGTTCGCCGCGACGCCGGGCTTGCGCTCGCCAGGTTCTGCGTCGATATCGACGGTCGCTTCCCGGCGGCCTGCGGTCCGCGCACGGTATGGACTACGGGCCGCATCACGCTCGATCCCGGTGCGCCCAGCATCATTCCGGGGGCGGCGGAAATGCTGTTCCAGATTCGCGACGATGATCCCGCCGTGATCGCCCGGCTGGAAGATCTCCTCCGCCGCATGGCTGCAGAGGTCAACGCGCAGGGACGCTGCACCGTCGCGGTGGAGCGCATCCGCACCGGGGCGCCTGCGTTGATGGACGCCTCATTCCAGCAGGCCATCGAACAAGCCGGCGCAGCCTTTGCCGGCGGCAGATCGCTCCGCATCCCGAGCGGCGCCGGCCACGACGCGCAGGTCCTTGCCACCGTCATGCCGGCGGGCATGCTGTTCGTGCCCTCGATCGGCGGCATCTCGCACCACTGGACCGAGAACACCGCCGACGCCGACATCGTCACGGGCGCCGAGGTGTTTGTCGATGCCTGCCGGCGGCTGTTGGCACGATGAGGCGGCGCGAGAGACGACATGGCCGCTGAGAGCAAGCCGACCCGTTCGATCAGGGACATTCCACCGGGCGTATGGATTCTCGGATTCGTTTCGATGCTGATGGACGTCTCGTCGGAGATGATCCATGCGCTGCTGCCGATCTACCTGGTCACGGTGCTCGGCGCGTCGATGGTGACGGTCGGCGTCATCGAAGGCATCGCCGAGGCCACCGCCTCCATCACCAAAATATTCTCCGGCGCACTCTCGGACTGGCTCGGCAAGCGCAAATGGCTGGCTGCCATCGGCTATGGCCTTGCGGCCTTCACCAAGCCGGTGTTTCCGCTGGCGCCAACCGTCGGCTGGCTGGTGGCTGCGCGTTTCGTCGACCGGATCGGCAAGGGCATTCGCGGCGCCCCCCGCGACGCGCTGGTGGCGGATCTCTCGCCGCCAGACCTGCGCGGCGCGAGTTTTGGGCTCCGCCAATCGCTCGACACGATCGGCGCCTTCCTCGGCCCCCTGCTTGCCATCGCCCTGATGTGGTGGACGGCTGATAACTTCACGACGGTGTTCTGGGTTGCCGTGATCCCCGCCTTCCTGGCGTTCGCGCTGATCGCCTTCGCCGTGCGCGAGCCGGAACGGCCGAAAGCGCTGCGCACCGTGCGCAATCCGATCAGCCTGGCCGAGATCAAGAACCTCGGAACGGCCTATTGGTGGGTGGTGGCGGTCGCGAGCGTGTTCACGCTGGCGCGTTTCAGCGAAGCCTTCCTGGTTCTCCGCGCCCAGAATGTCGGACTGCCGATCATGCTGGTGCCTGCCGTGCTGGTCGCCATGAATGTCGTCTATTCCCTCGCCGCCTACCCCGCCGGCGTCTTGTCGGACCGCATGAGCCGCACGATCGTGCTGGCGGGCGGCATTGTGGTGCTGATCATTGCGGATGTCGTGCTGGCCCTGATGCCCTCGATAAGCGGCGTCGCGCTCGGCGTCGTGCTCTGGGGCCTGCATATGGGGCTGACGCAAGGCTTGCTGGCCGCGCTGGTGGCCGACACCGCGCCGGCCGAGCTGCGCGGCACGGCTTTCGGATTCTTCAACCTGCTCGGCGGCGTGGCGATGCTCGCCGCCAGCATCATTGCCGGCGCGCTCTGGGATATCGCGGGACCGAAAGGAACGTTCCTGGCCGGCGCCGGCTTCGCGCTGGTCGCGCTGGCGGGACTGCTGACGGTACGGGGCAAAATCGGCCAACGGACCTCTGGCTGAACGCCCCGCAGGTTTCAATCCGCCCGTTCCTTGGTGACAAGGAGTCGCGTCCAGTTTTCTTGCAAACGGCTGCGTTTGCGGCCATTTACGCTCACGTGAGGTAAAGTTCCGCAAAGATGCTGCTGCTTCAGGCCCTTCCAACATCGATCGGTGTTGCCGCGATTGCGCCGGCGTTGCTGGTGCTATGGCTCGTCATTGCCGCCGACGAACGTCCCGGCCCGCCCGCGCGGGTATGGCTCGCATTCGTGCTCGGAGCCGCCAGCATCTCGCTGTTGGGTGTCGCGCGCGCCCCGTTTGCCGCGATCCTTGCGGTGCCGGGAAACCCCTGGATGACGCAGGGCCTGCGCTCCATCTTCGGCGTCGCCGCGCCAGAGGAAATCGTCAAGGTCCTCGTGATCATTGCCGTGTCACTGCCGGTGCGTCGGCGGACGTTTGCGGATCCGATGGACACCGTGGTCTACGGCGCGGCCGCTGGCCTCGGCTTCGCGGCTTACGAAAACCTCGCTTATCTGGTGCAGCATGCCGACATGTGGCGCTCGCTGGCGGCCTTGCGCAGCGTGCTGACGGTGCCGTTCCACGGCGCGCTCGGCATCATCGCGGGCGCCTATATCGCCATCGCCCGCGCCGGCACCGCGCTCGGCGCGCATCGCCACCATCGCGACTGGGCGCGGCTCTCGAGCTGGTGCCTGGCGCTGTTCGCGCCGGTCGCGCTGCATGCCGCCTTCGACTTCCCGCTGCTGACCCTGCAGAAGCACCCCGATCTCGGCCCCACGACGCGAATGCTGCTGGGGACGGCGAGCCTTTTGATCGGCTTCAGCTCGATCGGTTTTGCCATCCGCCTGGTGCGGCGCGTCGGCCGCCATCACGCGCCGCGCACCGAAGTCGCGCGTGAGCGGCTGAGCCAGTTGCGGCGGATGTGGGCGCTCCTGCTCGTGGGCAGCGGCGCGGGCTTCGCGGGCGCAGCTTTCGTGCTGACCTCGCTCCATCACTGGTTCATCAATCCGGATCGCAACGCCTCCCTGCTGCTCATTCCGCTTGGCATGACCTCCATTCTGATCGGCCTGGCATTGTTGCTGGCGACATCTGCGGTTTACGTGTTCGGCCGCAACCGTATCAGGACGTCCTCGGAGGGATTTTCGTCGGCGCCGGAGCCGGGCTGAAATGTCGTCCTGCCGTCATTGATCTCGCGCAAGGATAACGGCGAACAAATTTTACCCGCGGTCGGCGCACGGGCTATATTGGACACTCGATCGGCGCTGAAGGCATCGGGAGCTCCAATGACCCTTCCCCAGGACGACCCTCCAGACCTCGGCAAACTGAAGTCTGAAATGAACGCCGCGGTGAAGGCGCGCTGGAAGGTCATTCTTTTTGAAGGCATCGTGCTCGCTTTGCTCGGCCTCGCCGCGATGATCGTGCCGCCGTTGGCAAGCCTCGCCGTCACTATATTCCTTGGCTGGATGTTTCTGATTGGCGGCGTTGCCGGGCTGTTCGTCACCTACTGGTCGCGGCAGATGCCGGGCTTCTGGTGGTCGCTGTTCTCGGCGGCGCTCGCCGTTCTCGCCGGCGGCATCCTGCTGGCGCGGCCCATGCAAGGCATCCTCACGCTCACCATCATCGTGGGCGCGTATTTCCTGGCCGAAGGCGTCGCCACCATCATGTACGCGCTGGAGCATCGCCGCGAATTGTCGGAGCGCTGGTCCTGGCTGCTGATCTCAGGCGTGATGGACCTGCTGATCGCCTTCACCATCGTTGCCGGGTTGCCGGGGTCGGCGGAATGGGCAATCGGCCTCCTGGTCGGGATCAACCTCGTGCTCGGCGGCGGCTCGATGGTCGGGATGGCGCTCGCCGCGCGGAAGTCCTGACGCCGATTATGGGGTGACAAGCCCGAACGGCTGGGCTATAGAGCCCGCCATGATCATGATCGCCGCCAGCAACTTTTGGTATTTTAGCTACGACAGCTCGCTGGCGGTGGGAGGATCGCGCTCAATCTGATGAATTGAAGCCAAAAATCCGAACAGCCGCCAAACCTGGCGGCTTTTTTATTGGCCGGCAGGTTTCCTAACCAGGAGCCAGAGCCGTGTTGAGCACCACCGACGATCTTCGAATTCGCGAACTGAAAGAGCTGAGTACCCCGCAGGAGGTGATGGGCGAGATACCTCGCACCTTGACCGCGACGCGCGTCGTGATGGCGGCACGCAACGCCATCCACGCCATCCTGAACGGCGCCGATGACCGCCTGCTGGTCGTCGTTGGCCCCTGTTCGGTCCACGATCCCGCCGCGGCCGTCGATTACGCCGAGCGGCTCGCCGCCCTGCGCGAACAGCTCGCCGACCGCCTCGAGATCGTGATGCGGGTCTATTTCGAGAAGCCGCGCACGACGGTCGGGTGGAAAGGGCTGATCAACGATCCCAATCTCGACGGCTCCTTCGACATCAACAAGGGTCTGCGGCTCGCCCGCAACGTGCTGTCAGCCGTGAACAATCTCGGCCTGCCGGCCGGGACCGAATTCCTCGACATGACGACGCCGCAATACATCGCCGACCTGATGGCATGGGCGGCGATCGGCGCGCGCACGACGGAGAGCCAGATCCATCGCGAACTCGCGTCCGGCCTCTCCTGCCCGGTCGGCTTCAAGAACGGCACCGACGGCAATGTCCGCATCGCAGCCGATGCCGTGAAGTCGGCCTCGCATCCGCATCATTTCATGGCGGTGACCAAGGGCGGACGCTCGGCGATCGCGGCGACGACCGGCAACGAGGACTGCCACATCATCCTGCGCGGCGGCCACAAGCCGAACTACGACCGCGAAAGCGTCGAGGCAGCGTGCCTCGAACTCACCCGTGCCGGCGTCGCGCCGCGGCTCATGATCGATACCAGCCACGCCAACAGCTCCAAGAAGCCGGAGAACCAGCCGCTGGTGGTCGCCGACATCGCACGCCAGATCTCGAACGGCGAGCAACGCATCACGGGAGTCATGACCGAGAGCAATCTCGTCGCGGGCCGTCAGGACGTCGTGCCGGGCAAGCAGCTGACCTATGGGCAGAGCATCACCGACGGCTGCATCGACTGGGAGACGACGGTCGCCTCGCTGAATGTGCTGGCGGATGCGGTGAAGGCGCGGCGGGACGCACAGTCGCGCAAGTTCCGGGAGGAGCGTTCGGCTTAAGACACGCGGCTCAATGACGGCGAAGCAGGGCACGCGGACGGCGCGCGCCCTGCTTCTGCTTATTGAAGCGCCGACCACGATCCGTAACGTGGACGCATAATCCGGACAAACGCGAGATAGCTGGCGGCGAGGTTCAGAACATTGGCGCCGACGCGGCCTTGACCTCCATGGTCTTCGTCGGCTGGATGCTCGGCGTGGCCAACGGCCCCATGCGGACATACACCTCGTTCGGCACCCCGTAATCCCGCAGCACCTGGGAGATCTTGTTGAGACCGCAGGCCTCGCGTTGCACGACGAAGAGCCAGAGCGCATAGCCGGCCTGTTCGACGAGAGCATCGCGGATTTTTCGATCGGAATTTTCCGTACGCGGACATTCGGCAAGCGCCGCCAGCGCGGCCTCGAGCCGCCGCCCAAGCCGTCCGAACGCCGACGCCCTCTCCTGGGCGATCTCATAGTCGAGCGTTGCGTGTGCAGAACGAAGTAAGTCCAACGTCATATTGGCGCGCTCCGAAACGTTAGCCTGCCAACTCTTGCTCTCATCTTATTGGTCGGCGGGTCGCTGTTCAAGACACGGTCAAAACACGTCGATCGTCGGGAAGCGCGGCTCTCCAGTGATGCAATCCCAAAGGTAGATCGCAAGCCCGACATCGCCAGTCCGCGGCCAACGACGGCATGGGCGCCGCGATACTGAACGATGGCCGTCATCGCCCGAGATTTTCGTTCGGACCGTCCAGCTATTTCGATGTCTGAACAGCCTCAGCGTCTTGAGCGACCGGCAACAAGCGTGTATCGGCGCGAGCGGAATCCAAGTATCGCGCCGGCCGCATCGCCGTCGCCGAAGCAGGTGATCGATTGAGCTCAGAGCCTTCAACAAAACCCGTGGCTACATCCAGTTCGTTCGCAGCCATGAAGTCGCGGCCCTATCGCGCGCAGTTCATGGCCTACGTGCTGGCCATGATGGCCGACAATATCGAGCATGTGATCAGCTATTGGGTGGTGTTCCAGAAATTCCATTCGCCAGCGCTGGCGGGCTTCGCGGTGCTGTCGCACTGGCTTCCCTTCCTGTTCTTCTCCGTTGCCGTGGGCGGGTTGGCTGATAGGTTCGACCCGCGCCGCATCATCCAGTGCGGCATGCTGCTGTTCATCGTCGCCTCGGCGGGATGGGGCGTTTTCTTCATCTCCGATACGCTCGAGATGTGGCACGCGATGCTGCTTCTTGTTATCCACGGCTGCGCCGGTGTGCTGTGGCAGACGCCGAACCAGTTGCTGCTCTACGACATCGTCGGCCCAACCGATCTGCCGAGCGCGGTGCGGATGAACGCGACGGCGCGCTATCTGGGCATCCTGGTCGGTCCGGCCGTGGGCGGCGTCATCATGCTGACGCTGGGCCCATCCCACGGCATCATTTTCAACACGCTGTTCTATTTGCCGATGCTGCTATGGCTGTTCTGGGCGCCGGTTCGCGACATGAGCCTCGCGGCGCGTCGCCTCGCCGTGCGCGGCCTTGCCGATATCGTGCAGACCATCCGCGACATCGGCAACCACCGGGTCTTGACCAGGATGACGCTACTCGCCGGGGTGACCTCCTTCATGATCGGCAATGCCTACCACGCCCAGATGCCGGGCTTCGCCGGCGAACTCGGGCATGGCGACCCCGGTGTCGCCTACAGCGTGCTGCTGGCCGCCGACGCCGCCGGCGCGCTGCTTGCGGGCATCGTTCTGGAAGCGTGGGGACGGCTCAAGGTGACGCCGCGGACCGCCATCGTGCTCGCCATTCTCTGGAGCCTGTCCCTGCTCGCGTTCGCCTCCGTCGGGATTTACGCGCTTGCGATCGTATTGCTGTTTGCCGCGGGGTTCTTCGAGCTGTCGTTCAACACGATGGCGCAGGCCCTGGTCCAGATAAATGCGCCGACCGACATTCGTGGCCGCGTCGTCGGCCTGTTCAACATGGCCGGGCTCGGCATGCGCGCCTTCAGCGGGATTACCGTGGGCCTGCTAGGTGCTGCGATCGGCATTCACTGGTCGCTCGGCCTGTCGGCCGCCGTGCTGCTGGCCTTCCTGCTCATCCTGTATCGCCGCGCGGCAAAGCACGGCTGACACTGCAAGCGGAGGCCGCCGCAAAACCCGCAGGTCCGCAGCAACGATCGCTTTCCGGTTCTTGCGGAGTCTGGCCTCTAGCAGCCGCGGCAGATGCTCTTGATCTTGCGGTCGAGCGCTGCGTTTTCCTTGCTCAAGGGATCGTTCGGATCCAGGTTCTTTTCGGCCGGCACGTCGCTGCGGCGGGGCTGACGGTGTCCGATCGGCGCCTCCGGAATCCCTCCGGCGCTCGGGCTGCTGCTCTTTGGCATGGTCGACGTTCCGCCCTGCGCGAACGCTATAGGCATGCCAAGCAGGACCATCAGCGCGACCGACAAGATTGTTTTTTGCATCCTGATTCTCCCGCCTTTTAATTTCATTTATCGTGTCCGTTCCGGCACGTCGATCGTGGCGCAGTTACGGCGTCCCTGGGCGGCGCAATCCTGCGCCTTTCGTACATCGGCCATGGTGCCGAGCAGCCAGATTCCGGCGGCCACCAGCACCACGAAGAAGCCGAGCAGCACCGCATTTTCGATTCCGCGATGCCCCTCTTCTTCCGGCGGCTCCCGTTTCTCCTCGCCGTCCTCAGCCATCGTAGATCACGGCTTGGGCGGATAGAGGTGAACGTCGCCGCAATAGTCGACGATACGATACTGCGCTTCGGAAGATAGTTCAGATTCACTGGAACTTGCATGCGACAAATAATTCGGTCCAACCGGCGCCTTTCCGTGGCCGCCGGGAACATCGAGCACATATTCCGGCTGGCACAGGCCCGAGACGCGGCCACGCAAATGGCGCATCAGTTCCTGCCCCTCTGCGATCGTGGTGCGCAGATGCGCCGTCCCCGGCGCCAGATCGCCATGATGCAGGTAATAGGGCTTGATTCGATTTTCGACAAAAGCGCGCATCAGCGCTTCCAGCGTCGCCGTATCGTCATTGACGCCGCGAAGCAGCACCGTCTGGCTCACCAGCGGAATGCCGGCATCGGCGAGCCGCGCGCAAGCGGTTCGCGCTTCGCCCGATAGTTCACGCGGGTGATTGGCGTGAACGGCGATCCAGGTCGTCGCGCCGTCAACCCGCAACGCTTTGATCATGTCGCCATCGATGCGCGCAGGGGCCGCCACCGGCACGCGGGTGTGGATGCGAACAATTTTAACGTGATCGATGACGGCGAGGTCAGCCATGATTTCGGCCAGCCGCCGCGGCGACAGCATCAAGGGGTCGCCGCCGGTCAGGATGACTTCCCAGATTTCCGTGTGCTCGCGGATATAGTTTAGTGCGTCGCGATAGGCCGCATCCGACAGCGCGGTTGCCTTGCCCGGCCCGACCATCTCGCGGCGGAAGCAGAAGCGGCAATACACCGCGCAGACATGCACCAGCTTGAACAGCACGCGATCGGGATAGCGGTGGACGATGCCGCTAACCGGCGAATGCGCGTCGTCGCCGATCGGATCGGCATTTTCGCCCGGCGCGCTCACCAGTTCGAGCGCGCTCGGGATGAACTGCCGCGCGATCGGATCATCCGGATTTTCCGTGTCGATCAGGTTGGCGAGTTCAGGCGTCACCGCAATCGCATAGCGCGCGGCGACGCGTTCGAGGTCGGCGAGATCCGCGGTCTTCGCCAGTCCGCGCTCGACGAGATCGGCGGGCTGCCGCAGCGTTGCCGACAATTTCGGATCGATCCTGTTCATGTCTCTCCTGAAGGCGGCGTCCACACCACCTGGTCCACCCGCAGCGCGCCGCTGGCCAGCATCACCAGCCGGTCGAAACCGAGCGCGACGCCGCTCGATGGCGGCATCTCGGCAACGGCTGCGAGAAAATCCTCGTCCAGCGGATAGCGCTCGCCGTAGCGCCGCTGCTTCTCGTCCATCGCTGCGGCGAAACGGCGGCGCTGTTCGCCGGCATCGGTCAGTTCGCCAAAGCCATTGGCGAGTTCGACGCCACAGGCATAGACCTCAAAACGTTCGGCGACGCGCGGATCGGCCGCCTTCGTCCGCGCCAGCGCTGCTTCGGGCGCCGGATATTCGAACAACACGGTCAAACGCCCCTGCCCCAGATTGGGTTCGACATACTCGACCAGCACCTTGCTGAAAATGTCCGACCAGGTGTCGTCCTCCGTGATCCGCACCTGCGATCTGGCCGCCGCCGCAAGCGCCGCGCGATCGCCCTCGCCATGGCTGATGGTGGAGAGCAGATCCACTCCGGCAAAGCGCTCGAACGCGGATGCCACGGTCAGAAGTTCCGGCTCGGCAAACGGATCGGCCGTCCTGCCGCGGAACGAAAACCGGCCGATCCCGGTTGCCTGCGCCGCGTGGGCGATGACGACGATGGTGTCGGCCATGACAGCGTCATAGCTGGCGTCGGCGCGGTACCATTCCAGCATCGTGAATTCGGGCAGATGCAGATCGC
Source organism: Bradyrhizobium paxllaeri (assembly GCF_001693515.2). Lineage (NCBI taxonomy): Bacteria > Pseudomonadati > Pseudomonadota > Alphaproteobacteria > Hyphomicrobiales > Nitrobacteraceae > Bradyrhizobium > Bradyrhizobium paxllaeri. The sequence continues at coordinate 4,160,367 of NZ_CP042968.1, read as the reverse complement.
CGCGCTCGCGATCGCGGAACACGCGCGCGAATTCGAATAGCTTGGTCTCGCCGGCGGCGAGCAGTTTCTTGGCAGCGAACTCCGGCGATGTCCGCAGATAGCGCGTCGCGCGGGTGCCGTCGTTGCCGATGATCTCGGTGCGGGGGGCATGCAGATGCGTCTCGTTGCCCGGCGAGACCTGCAGGATGCCGGTCTCCACCTCGCAAAATCCTTGCTCGTCGAACCAGCCGCGTACCGCCCGCGTGATCGCGCTTCGCGCCATCAGGAACGGCTTCCGGTCGGCATGCCGCGCGGCCGACCACCATGGCGATGGCTGATCGGTTCCACCCATCAGCGGCAACCCCATCGCATCCAGCGCCCGGCGGAACCCATGCAAGCGTTCAGGGAGTCGCAGAATATCATTGATATTATTATACTTTCCTTGCGGTACCGCGGCACGACCATATCATCCCGCTCCAAGTGCTTCTTTTCATGTCGAAAGACCCCGCACTTGTCCATTGGCAGTAGCCCGGTGCGCTGAACCATGCAGCCGCCTCCCCCAATGCCAGACTCTACAACGAGATACGGATATGTCTGGCAGCAGCTTGCGAACAGCGGTGTTTCTTTTTGCGTGCCTTGTGGTCTCGCCGGCAAGCGCCGCTGGTCCCGGCAGCACGCTGAAGCATCTATCAGACGAGACGTTCACCTCGCCCGATGGTCAGGTGCGTGTCGAGCAGTATTCGAGGGAGCGTGGCAACGACATTCTCCACCAGTTCTGGATCTTCGACGGGAAGCAGCGGGCCTCGTTGCTAAATCCCGGCGAAGGCGCCGATATTGCGGGATATCGCGCCGCCTTCCGCTTCACCCCCGACAGCCGATGGCTGGTCCGCATGCAGAAGCTCGGCGCAGGATATCAGACGCTGTTGCTCTACCGCCGTGACGGCGATCGATTTTCACCGGCGACCACAAAGCCGCTCGGCAAACTGGCCTGGGACTATCTGTTCAGTCTGCCGGTATCCAAGGGCATGCAGAGGCCCCTCAACCACACGCAAGTGCACCTGCTGAAGGGATTGGACGAGAATTACGCCTGGCTCGGAAAGCATTGGCCCGACAGCCGCTATCTCGTGCTCAGCCTCTCCTTTGACATCCAGGGTCAGAAAAAGCCTTCGCCCTGGGTCGAAGGCTGGCGCTGCGTCTACGACATGAAAACCGGTAAATTTACCGTCCCGCCGGCTTTCGCCGATCACAACGCCACGGCCGTCAAACGGCGCGACCAGGCCCGCCGTTAGGCCGTCGAAACAGGGCCGTTTGCGGCCTCCGGAAGCCTACGGAATCGCCGTAAAACGCTGGCATCGACGGGCAAAATCAGTATGTTGCAGCCCGAAACCGCCTGATTGGCCCTGCGGACGCCCATGTCCGATGTGGCCGAAGGCCAGAAATTCGGGAAAACAGCTTTGAAAGTCATCGCCAGCTCTATCCGCAAGGGCAACGTCATCGAGCAAGACGGCCGGCTCTACGTCGTCCTTTCGGCCGAAAACATCCATCCCGGCAAGGGAACCCCGGTCAGCCAGATCGAAATGCGCCGTATTGGCGACGGCGTGAAGGTGTCGGAGCGCTACAAGACCACTGACCAGGTCGAGAAGGCCACCGTCGAGGACCGCAATTTCAACTACCTCTATGAGGATGGCGACGGCTTCCACTTCATGAATGCCGAGACCTATGACCAGGTTCAGGTGTCGAAGGAGATCGTGGGATCGTCCGCGCCCTACCTGCAGGAAAACATGACGGTGAAGCTGTCGATGCACGACCTCAATCCGGTCGCCATCCAGTTGCCGCAGCGCGCGACCCTCGAAGTTGTGGAGACCGAGCCGGTCACCAAGGGTCAGACCGCGTCTTCCTCCTACAAGCCTGCTATCCTCTCCAACGGCGTGCGAACCTCGGTGCCGCCGCATATTGGAACGGGAACACGGATTGTCGTCATGACCGAGGACGGCTCCTATGTCGAGCGCGCAAAGGATTAACGCCGCGCTTTATAGCGTTTTCAAGCGCAGTGGGCACCGGTTCGCGTGAAGAAAACGCGTCAAAACAGGAGTCTTGAGTTTCGGTTCTGATTTCATCAGAATCGAAACTCTGGGCTACGGAGCATACGCCGGGGGCGATGCATTGAATACGAAGGCGGTCAGCTTGCTCTCGCGGTGGCTGGCAGCCTTTTGTTTGCTCTTTGTCGGGGTTACCGGCGTCTCCGCCAAAGAGTTCCGGACGCCGTCGATTTCGGCCATTCGCGTCGAATGGCGCGCCGTCCTCGATCAGCTTCGCACCGAGATCGGTTCCCAGCCCGCGATAGCCTCGCGCTTCACCTTCGCAGGCCGGGCGCGGCTGCCGGCTGGGGATCCGCGCGCAACGCCCGCGCTGGTGCAGTTGAACGCGATCAATTCGCCAATGTTCACCGGCATCGGAAGCAGTCCGGTACCGGTGCTGTTGCCGTTCGACACCGCGGCCTATCTCGATAGCCGGGCCCGTGGCACGCGCCATTCGGAGGTGTCGCGCTATCAGGCCGACTTCCGCCCCGTCGATGTGTTTCACGCCGGCCCTTCCGGCTACGACGCGGTATTTTCGCTGGAGCCCGACGACGGCCCGTCGCGAACCTTCGCCCGGCCGGTCGAGGTGCAGATCACGGGCTCGGTGCTGGTCTACGATCTCGCGGATCCGCTCGACGGCAAGGGCCAGCCGGTCAGGGCGCTGGCGGCGCAATTTCCTGACATCCGCCGCTTCATCCGTGAAGGCTATGTGCGCTACGCCTTCACCCGCTTCGGCGTGCCCTATGTGGTATCGATCCAGTGCCTCGATTCAGCGCCGCGCCCGCGCAGGCTCGCTTGCCGCGAAGCCTATCCGATCGCCGAGCGTTTCCTGAAAGCGCTGCGCATCGCCGGCGGCCAGCCGACGCGCCCGCGCTACGATATTCCCTCCGGCCTCGCCGAGCGGCCGACCGCCGCTTCTCCGGACTTCACCTATCGCCCGGGCGGCGACATCATCGCCCGCAGCGGCGCGCGCAGGCGCGGCGGCCACGCTGATCTCGCGGTCTATTCGCAGATCCGCTTTCCGCTGGAGAGAGCACCGGCCCTGGTCAGCTCGCAGCAGTTCGGCACGCGCAAATCCGGCGAACGCATCAGTGTCTATCCGTGGCGGGACAATTTTTGCGAGGCGCGCAGCTTCCAGGTCGGACAATGCGCGGCCGGCTTCGGTCACCAGGGCCAGGACATCCGCCCTGCGCCCTGCCCGCCGAACAGCAGCAGCACCTGCCATCCCAGGAAACAGGCGGTCGTCGCCGTGCGCGACGGCATCGTCATCCGTTCCCTGAAGCAGCAGGCGGCGACGCTGCAGATCAATACCCGTACCGAGCACATCCGTTTCCGCTACATGCACATGACCCCGTCAGCCATGGACGCCGATGGCGTCCTCAACGGCCGCCAGGTCGCCGAGGGCGAGAAGATCGGCGTAGTCTCCAACTATCTCGATTTCCCCAACGGCACGTCATACCACCTGCACTTCGACGTGCAGGTGTTCACGCGTGACGGCTGGATCTGGGTCAACCCCTACACCACCCTGATCGCGTCCTACGAGCGGCTGATCCGCGCCCGCGGCCGCGAGATCGGCACCCAACCTCCGGCCGCCGCCGCCGTGGCGCACGTGCTGCCGGGGGACGTCGTCCGTCAAGTCGCGCGGTAGGATCGCGAGAACGGGGACGCGCCTTCATTTTGGAAGGCATTCGACATTGTATGCAATGATGACTTGCGCCGGGTCAGCCTTGCGAAGGCTTTTCAAGTCTTCCAAACCACTTCTGAGCTTGGCTCCCGCCTCTTGCAGGCTGCCCTCGAGTGCCGACTTGGCTGCCTTGCATCGTTCTTCATTGGAGAACTCCTTAAACACCACGGTAGGCAGAAGCCTCCATTCGGCTCTGTCGTCGGTAGCAGCCGGGCTGACTGAGTCGGAGAAGACGTACATCAGGACCCACATCGGTATGCTCCACACGTGACGGAAGCAGTAGGGCTGCGCCAATAGAGCGGCCCTGCCTCGCTGGCTCAGAGGCTGTCACGATGACGCTCCGCGGCTCGTCAGCAAGCAATCATCTAGATCAACGGGTGATGGAGCTGTCGCAGTCTTTCCGACCCGGCATTCTGCCGTTTCGCTCGATCCAGGTTAAGCAACCGAGCGCGAAGTTCTTTGGCGCAAGAACCGCGCGCATTATCAACGGCAGTTTCCGCCGCTTACGAAGCCGCAGCCCCCACGACCTGCTTCCGCGCCGGCGGCGTCCAGCGGAACGCCGCGCCGAACCTGTTCCAGACATTGATCGCCGCGACCGCCGAAGTGAGATAGGCCAGCTCCTTCTCGGAGAACTCCGCGCTCGCCTGCGCATAGACCTCGTCGCTGACGCCCTCGCTCAGCAAGGTCAGCGCTTCGGTCCAGGCCAGCGCCGCGCGCTCGCGTTGCGAGAACTGCGGCGCCTCGCGCCAGACCACCACGAGATTGAGCTTGTCGGTGGGCACGCCGAGCTTCTCGCCTTCCAGAATGTGGTACTGCACGCAGAAGGCGCAGCCGTTGATCTGCGAGGCGCGCAGCTTGATCAGTTCGAGCAATTGCTTGTCCACGCCCGCCTTGCCGGCGATCTGGCTGAGTTCCAGCACGGCCGCATAGGCATCCGGCGTCAGCGCCATGAAATCCTTGTACTCTTTGCGGGCGTGTGACATCGGCCGTTCCTCATGTTATCAGTGCTCTGATTTATTATAAGAGCACTGATATGCAGCGCAAGGCATCGCAAAACACGGCGGCGCGATCGCAGAGCACGTCGGCAAAAACGCCGCAAGCGAAGCAAACAGCGGTGGCCGGAAAAACCGGGCGGCAGTCGCAGCAGGAAAGTCGCACACCATTAATGCTGCGTCCGCCTCCGCCCGGCGAAGGCAAGCGCGGCGAACAGGGCTACCTCGCCTATCTCCTGCGGCAGGCGCAAGGTGCGACCCGGCTGGCGATGGAACGGTCGCTGGCCGAACTCGGCGTCACCTCGCCGCAATTCGTGGTGCTGACGATGCTCAAGGCCTATCCCGGGCTATCAGGCGCGGAGCTCGCGCGGGTGGCGATGCTGACGCCGCAGACCGTCGGCGTCATCATCCGTAATCTCGAGCGCGACGGCGCTATCCGCAAAACCCCGCACCCGGTCCACGGCAGGATGCTGCAATGGACGGTGACGCTGCGGGGCGCAACGCTGCTGGGTCGATGCCGCCGCCACGCCGAGACGGTCGAACGGCGGCTAGCGGCCGGGCTCTCCGCCGAGGCGCAACGCACGATCCGCCGCTGGCTCGCCCGAATTGCTACTGATTTGTAAGAAATCGCCCGGTTCCCGCGGCGTCATGGCTTTTGGCCCTAGCGTCCCGCCCCGGTAGAATGGGGGCATGAAACAGCCCGATTCTCCGATCCTCCCAACCCGCCGCGCCCTACTGAAAGCCGGCCTCGGCGGCGGCATCCTGCTTGCCGCGCCATCCGTCACCTTTGCCGCGCCGGCCGGCTTCGACCAGTGGCGCGACAATTTTCGCGCGCGCGCATCGGCCAAAGGCATTTCGGACGCGACTTGGACGCGGGTGATGGGGCGCATCGAGCCCGACATGACCGTGTTCCGGCAGATGCAGAAGCAGCCGGAATTCCACGAGCAGATCTGGCAATACATCAACCGCCGCGTCTCCGACTGGCGCATCATCAACGGCCGCGAGGCCTTGAAAAAGCACGAGGCGCTGTTCGCGCGGATCGAGCAGGATTTCGGCGTCGAGCGCGGCACGCTGCTGGCGCTGTGGGGCGTTGAATCGGCCTATGGCGATCCCCTGGTTCAGCAGAACCATATGCGCCCGATCTTTCCGGCGCTCGCCGCACTCGCATGGAACGAGCCGCGCCGCCGCGCCTATTGGGAAACCGAGCTGATCAACGCGCTGAAAATCGTCGACCGCGGCTGGGGCACGCCGGAGGAGATGCGGGGCTCCTGGGCCGGTGCGATGGGCCACACGCAATGGATGCCGGAAGTCTGGCTCAATGTCGGCATGGACTACGACAAGGACGGCCGCGTCTCGCCGTTCGGCAAGCCCGACGATGCGCTCGGCTCCAGCGCGCGCTATCTGCTCAACCGCGGCAAGTATCACCGCGGCGAGCATTGGGGTTATGAGGTCCGCAGTTCCGGCGGCGCATCGAGCGGCAGCCGGACCTACGCCGCATGGGCGAGCGCCGGAGTCACGCGCGCCGACGGCAAGCCGTTCCCGCAGCCGAACGCATCGGCGCAGATGTGGGTGCCGGTCGCCGGCGGCCCTTCGTTCCTGCTGGGTCCGAACTTCTATTCGGTGAAGAGCTACAACCCGTCGATGAACTACGCGCTGGCGATCTGCCATCTCGGCGACCGCATTCTTGGCGCGCCGCCGTTCATCAACCCCTTCCCCGGCTCCGAACGCGCGCTCACGCTCCCCGAAGTGCAGGAGCTGCAGACACGTTTGACCAAGGCCGGCTTCGACACCGGCGGCAATGACGGCCGCGTCGGCAACGACACCATGAAGGCTGTCCGGGACTACCAGACCAAGATGGGGCTGTTGCCGGCTGACGGCTATGGCGGACTGAAGGTGCTGGCGCGGTTGAGGCAGGGCGGATAGCGGCCAGGATCGGAAGCGAAGGGATCATCAAGCCTCCTCCCGTCAAGCTCCGTGACGCGACGGGCTCAGGCCATTTCCCGCTGCTCCGCTTCCTGCATTATTTGATCGACCAGTTCATCGACCGCGCGTTCGGCCGCCGCAATGGACGCCTGCAATCGATCACCGCCGAACTCGTCATACTCTATTGCAATGCTGTGGAATGCGGTGACGCCGAGGAAGGCGAACACATCGCGGATCGCCCCTTCCACATGATTGATGTGAGCGATGCGGCCGCCCGGATCGTACCCGTAATCGCCGCGCGACCCGAGCAAGACAAGGCGCTTGTCCATCCCCGCCAGCAACGGCGTATAGGGATCGTCCGGCCGAGAACGGTCAAAACCGAAGGTGCGACCGACCCGCACGACATTGTCGATATAGGCCTTGAATTGCGCGGGCATCCCGAAATTGTACATCGGCACGCCGGCGACGACCAAATCGGCGGCGATCAGTTCGTCGATGAGCGCATCGCTTTCGGCCAGCGTCTCGCTCATCCACGCCTCACGCCGGTCGGGCTTGGTGAAGGCGGCGCCGACCCATTTTTCGGCAACGGGATGCGGCGGCGATTGGCCGACATCGCGACTGATCAGAACGTCATTCGGCCGCTCTTGCAGCCAGCGCCGGGTAAACCGATTGGTGAGCCTGCGTGTATGCGATCCGCGCGAACTTTGGTCGGAGGTTTGGGAACGCGCGCTGGAATCTATCCGTAACAGCTTCATGGCATATCTCCGTTCATCTGCTGGTTCTTAAATCGGTGCAGAAAGCCGCATTGACAAACGCAAATTACTCAGCCTATGGCTGAGCATAATTCATCTATAGGCTGCAGCGATGAGACGCCTGCCTCCATTGATTGGCCTGCGCGCGTTCGAAGCCGCCGCGCGACATCTGAGCTTCAAGCGCGCAGCACACGAACTGCACGTCACGCCAACGGCGATCAGTCATCAGGTGCGGCAGCTCGAGGAAGCGATCGGCGTAAGCTTGTTCGAACGGCGCACGCGCCAGGTGCTGCTCACGGCGGCGGGGCAAGTATTGCTGCCGGTCCTGCGCGACGGCTTCGATTCCTTCGCACGCATTATCGACGGCTTGAGCCGCACGCCGCGGCGCACCGTGGTGACGCTCTCCGCGACGCCGGCTTTCGCGGCGAAGTGGCTGGTGCCGCGCATCGCGGCATTTCACAAGACACGACCGGATATCGATCTCACCTTGCTCGCGACGCTGGAAGCCGTCGACCTCGGTTCGGGTGTCGCTGATCTCGCCTTGCGCTATGGCCCCGGACCCACCCGGATCTGATCGCCGAGACCCTGACCGTAGATCGCTTTGCGCCGGTGGCAAGTCCGCGTCTCGGTATCAAGAAGGCATCCGACCTGCCGTCAGCAACCTTGCTTCATTTCGACTGGTATCGTCACGATCCCCGCAATCCGACCTGGCGCCGCTGGATGAAAATTGCCGGCGTGGACGGCATCGATGCGCGGGCGGGCTTGCGCTTCAGCGATGAGACTCATGCGATCCAGGCAACGGTCGCCGGCGCCGGGATCGCGCTGCATGGCCTGCTGCTGATCTCCGACGAACTGGCGCAGGGCTCGTTGGAGGTCCCGTTCGGACCGGAGCTTGAAGGCTTCGCCTTGCACCTGGTGCGCGGCCGCGACAGGCCGCTGAGCGAACCGGTCGAAGCCGTGCAGGCCTGGTTGCGGGCGCAATTCACCGCAGCGCCCCAATAGTGCCCTGATGCCCGTCACCGCAAGGAAGCAAATTCCGCCACGGGTTACGCCTCACACCCTCCGCGCAATCCCGCCCGCAAACATGCCGCCGTCGATGACGAGCTCGGTGCCGGTCACATAGCGCGACGCATCGGACGCCAGATACAGCACGCCCTGCGCAATCTCCTCCGCGTGGCCGGCACGCCCCAGCGGCGTCGCTATTTTGGCACGCTCCTCGGGATCGATCGGCGCGTTCTGTCCCTGGCCCGCAGCCTCCGTCGGAATCTTGCCCCAGATCGGCGTGTCGATGATGCCGGGATGAACGGAGTTGACGCGGATGCCGTCGCCGAAGGTCGCGCATTCCATCGCGATGGCCTTGGCGAACAGCCGCACGCCGCCCTTGGTCGCGCAATAGCCGGACAACCCCGCCGCGCCGCGCAGGCCCGCCAGCGATGACATCATGATGACGGAGCCGCCGCCGGTCTTGCGCATCACGGGCAGGCAGTGCTTCACCGAGAGAAACACGCCGTCGAGATTGATCGCGGTCTGCCGCCGCCAATCCCCAAGCGACATCTCGGTGATCGACGGCACCGAAATGCCGATGCCGGCATTGGAGACCAGCACGTCCAGCCGGCCGTAACGCTTCATGACATCGGCCACGACCTCGATCCAGCGCTCCTCGCTGGTGACGTCGTGATGCCAAAAGCTCGCCTCCCCGCCGGCTTTCTTGATCCGCGCGACGACCTCGGGACCTCTGAGATCGTCCACGTCGGTCACGGCGACCGACGCACCCTCGCGCGCCAGCAATTCCGAAACCGCTTCTCCAATGCCGGATGCACCGCCCGTCACCAATGCGACCTTGCCCTGAACCTGCCCTGTCATTTCTTCTCCCGTTTGTTGTTCTTGGTTGTTGAACTACCTGATCACGGCCGGTCCCGGATCGGGCACCGCGACGTCGAGCACGCGCATTTGCACGCGCTCGGCCCCCTGGAAACGATCGACGGCGAGCGAGCCAGCGACATGCAGCGGCTGGCCGCGGTTCTGCGTCAGCGCCTGGCCGAGTTTTTGTCCGACCGCGCGGAACGCGATCCCGTTGACGATCGCGCCGTCACCCGCCTTGAAGCGCACGCGCAAGTGAGCCTGACCCACCTCATCAGCATAGACGAGCTGATGCGCCGGGAGCGCGATCACCGGCTCCGGATTGGCGGCGCCGAACGGCCCGGCGCGGTTCAGCGTGTTGGCGAATTCCACCGTCACGCCGCGCGCGCTGATCGCGCCGTCGATGAACAGCTCGTTCTCGTGCCGCGAATTGGCGACATCCTCGGCCAACGCGCTTTCCATGAAGGCGCGAAACTCCGCGAGCTTCTCCTTTCGCAGCGTCACGCCGGCCGCCATGGCATGACCGCCGCCCTTCATCAGGATCCGTTCCTTCACCGCCTGTCGCACTGCCTTGCCGAGATCGACGCCCGAGATCGAGCGGCCCGAGCCGGTGCCGATGCCGCCCGGCTCCAGCGCAATGGCAAAGGCTGGACGCGCAAACTTCTCCTTCAGCCGCGAGGCGACCAGGCCAACGATGCCGGGGTGCCAGCCTTCGGCGGCGGTGACGATCACCGCACCCTTGTCCTCGAGCCCGAGCGAGGCCAGCGCCTCGGCTTCGGCCTGCGCTTCCGCCGCCTGCTCGATGACGCGGCGCTCGCTGTTGAGGCGGTCGAGTTCGGCCGCGATCCGTGCGGCTTCCGAAACATCGCCCTCCAGCAACAGCCGCACCCCGAGATCGGCGCGCCCGATCCGGCCGCCCGCATTGATGCGCGGCCCCAGCATGAAGCCGAGATGCCAGGCTTCCGGCGGCCCGTTCAGCCGCGCCACATCCATCAGCGCGGTATGGCCGACATGGTCGCGGCGGCGCATCGCGATCAGTCCCTTGGCGACGAAGGCGCGGTTGAGCCCCATCAGCGGCGCGACGTCGGCGACCGTGCCGAGCGCGACGTGATGCAGCATGCCGAGCAGATCCGGCTCCGGCCGCTCAGCATTCCAGAAGCTGCGGACCCGCAATTCCCGGTTCACCGCGACCAGCGTGATCAGCACGAGACCGACGGCGGCGAGATGGCCGAGGCCGGAGAGATCATCCGGCCGGTTCGGATTCACGAGCGCATCGACCTCGGGCAATTCGTCCCCGGTCTGGTGATGGTCGATGACGACGACGGACATGCCGAGCTTCTTCGCTTCCGCCAGCGGCTCGATGCTGGTAGTGCCGCAATCGACCGTCACCAGCAGCGTCGCCCCTCGGCCGGCAAGCGCCCGCACCGCCTCCACATTGGGCCCGTAACCCTCGAAGATGCGGTCGGGGATATGGATCAGCGGATCGAGTCCACAATGGCGCAAGTGCCAGGCCAGCAGCGCCGCCGAGGTCGCGCCGTCGACGTCGTAGTCGCCGAAGATTGCGACCTTCTCGCCGCGCTGGGCTGCGTCAGCAATGCGTTTGGCGGCCACCTCCATCTGCGTCACGGTGTGGGGATCCGGCATCATTTTGCGGATGGTCGGATCGAGGAAATCCTCGACATCGTCGATCCCGACATCGCGGCCCGCCAGTACGCGCGCCAGCATCTCCGGCAACTGGTAGCGCTGGGTGATCGCCAGCGCCCGCGCCGCCCCCCTGGCATCGAGCCGGTCGCGCCACAATTTGCCGGTCGCCGAGCGCGCCACGCCGAGAAAGGCTGGCGGTGCTTCAACGGGTAGTGCGGATGCGGGGAGGATCATGATGCCTGCGAGAAACTAGGGGCAAAGCGGACTGTCGGCAAACGCAAACGGGTCGATAGCGCTCTCCATTCCCCGACGAATCGCGGGCAACGGATTTTCGCGCCATTCGGCAACACCTGCTGTGGGGCTGCTGCCGATAAAAGCAACCTGCACAAAGAAGATGCAGCCTGTTCCGCCAAACTACCCGCTGGACAGCCGAATTTAAACCAATCGTTAGCCATGTTCCCCGACAAATGACCCAACACGCCCTCGTTGAGTCCAGTCGATCTGCAGGAGACGGCGAGAGCACAAAAGACTGAGGAAGTCCCGCCAATGTCCGTCGCGCTTCGCTCCCAGACTGCAACGATCGCAAAACAGCCGGCCAATGCGGCTGCTACCGAGGACGAAGCCGACGTTTCCGCGCTGATCGCCAGATTGACCGCCGAGGTCAACCAGGTCGCCTGCGAGAAGACCAAGTCGATCCAGAAGATCACCAACCAGATGAAGATGCTGGCGCTGAACGCGCTGATCGAGAGTTCGCGCGCCGGCGCGCAAGGCGCGGGCTTTGCCGTGGTAGCGCAGGAGGTCCGCAATGTCGGCCAGCAGGTCGAAACCATCGCCCGCGAGCTCGAAAGCCAGCTCACCAACCGGACCGGCAATCTGATGAACTCGATCGCGCAGATGGCCGACCGCTCGCGCGGCGAGCGCATGGTCGACCTGTCGCTGAACGCCATCGAGCTGATCGACCGCAACCTTTATGAGCGCACCTGCGACGTGCGCTGGTGGGCGACCGACTCCGCCGTGGTCGATTGCGCGGCATCGCCGCAAGCTGCCGCCGTCAGCCACGCCTCGGAACGAATGGCCGTGATCCTCGGCGCCTACACCGTCTATCTCGATCTCTGGCTCTGCGACCTCGACGGCCATGTGCTGGCCAATGGCCGCGCCGATCGCTTTGGCGCCGTCGGGCAGAACGTGGCCGCGACCAAGTGGTTCCGCGCCGCGCGCGCCCTGCGCTCCGGCGACGATTACGCCATTGGCGATGTCGAATGCCAGCCCTTGCTCGGCAATGCCCAGGTCGTGACCTATTGCGCCAGCGTGCGCGAAGGCGGCAAGGCCAACGGCAAACCGACCGGCGTGCTGGCGATCCATTTCGACTGGGAGCCGCAGGCCCGCGCCATCGTCCAGGGCGTGCGCGTCGGCGCCGCCGACAAGGCCCGCGTGCTGCTGGTCGATTCGAATTTCCGGGTGATCGCGGCGTCCGACGGACAAGGCCTGCTCACCGAACGGATTTCGCTCCCGCTGGAAGGGCGACGCTCCGGCTTCCATCAGGACCGCTCCGGCGCAATGGTCGCCTTCCACGCCACGCCCGGCTACGAGACTTACAAGGGGCTCGGGTGGTTCGGCGTGATTCAGGCCGGCGCGGGATAGGCGCGCGGAATAGTCAGCACCCCAGCCGGTCGGCGATGCCGCTGAAATCGTTGGCTACGATGTCCCAATCGCCCTTGGCCTCGAAATCGTATTTCTGGTGCGGGCCGTATTCGGTCGGACGTGCGACGAAGGCGGTCTTGAGGCCGTTCTGCTGCGCGGCTTTCAGGTCGTTGTTGTGGGCGGCGACCATCATCACCTGCTCCGGCGGCAAGCAGAGCAGCTTGGCAGCGCCGAGATAGGTTTCGGGATCGGGCTTGTAGTGCTCGAACAATTCCGCCGACATGATCAGATCCCACGGCAGGCCGCCAAACTTCGCCATGTTGGTGAGCAGCGCGACGTTGCCGTTGGAGAGCGGCGAGATGATGTATTTCTTTTTCAGCCGCGTCAGCCCCGGCACGCTGTCCGGCCATGGATGCAGGCGATGCCAGCCCATGGTCAGGTAATGCAGATCGGCGTCGCTCAGGCCCTTGATCGAAAATTCAGCCACCAGCTTTTCCAGCGACCGCCGGTGCAGCGTGTCCAGGATCTGATAGCCGCGCTCGGGATGTTTGCGTACCTCGTCCATCGAGGCCATGTAGACGCCACGCCAGCCGTCGACCAAAGCGGTCCAGTCCGCCTTGATGCCCGAAGTCTTCGACCACTCGGTAAAATCGTTGATGAGGCTGGTGCGCCAGTCGACGACGGTGCCGAACACGTCGAACACCAGCGCCTTCACGGCTGATACGTCGGACATTGGCCGCTTCCCCTGCTTTTTTCTTCTTGTTCGTCATTCCGGGGCGATGCGCAGCATCGAACCCGGAATCTCGAGGTTCCGGATTCGATGCTTCGCATCGCTCCGGAACGACGTCGTCACCAACTCAATCCAGGTGGAATTTATCCAACTGCCGATGCTCGGCCTTGATGGTGCGCACCGTGCCGGTCACCGAACGCATCACCACCGTTTCGGTCTCGATCACATCCTTGCGGAACTTGACGCCCGTGAGCAGCGAGCCCGTGGTGACGCCGGTTGCAGCAAACAGGCAGTCGCCCCGCACCATGTCCTCGATGCCGTAGATCATCTTCGGATCGGTCACGCCCATCTTGTGGGCGCGCGCGCGCTTCTCGTCGCTGTCGAGGATCAGCCGGCACTGCATCTGGCCGCCGATGCAGCGCAGCGCCGCCGCCGCCAGCACGCCCTCGGGCGCGCCGCCGGTGCCGATATACATGTCGACGCCGGTGTTGTCAGGGTCGGCACAATGGATCACGCCGGCCACGTCGCCGTCGGTGATCAGGCGCACCGCGGCGCCGGTCGAGCGGACGCCGGCGATGATGTCGGCGTGGCGCGGGCGATCGAGCACCAGCACCGTGATCGCGGCCGGATCGACGCCCTTGGCCTTCGCGAGCCGGCGGACGTTGTCGGCGGGCGATGCGTCGAGCTCGACCACGCCCTTGGCGTAGCCCGGACCGACCGCGAGCTTCTCCATGTAGACGTCGGGCGCGTGCAGCAGCGTGCCGCCATCGGCCATCGCCATGGTCGCGATCGCGCCCGGCATGTTCTTGGCGCACAGCGTGGTGCCTTCCAGCGGGTCGACGGCGATATCGACCTGCGGACCGGCATTCAGCCCGACCTTCTCGCCGATGAAGAGCATCGGCGCCTCGTCGCGCTCGCCCTCGCCGATCACGATGGTGCCTTCGATCGGCAGCTTGTTGAGTTCGCGGCGCATCGCATCGACCGCGGCCTGGTCCGCGGCCTTCTCCTGGCCGTGGCCGCGCAACCGCGCGGCGGAAACCGCAGCACGTTCCGTCACGCGCACGATTTCGAGCGTAAGGATGCGCTCAAGCAGCAATTGCGGCGGAACGGAAATATGGGTCGACATCGGCTTACTCCTCTGAACGTGCACAGGCCTCCCGGCCCGCAATCAATCCTATAACGCGCGATCGGTTCGAACGGCGCGTCAGTTCTTTTCGATCCGTATCACCTGCGGCCGGCCGCTGATCACCTTGTCGCGCTGCACCGCCTCCAGCGCGCGGTAGACCGCGTCCTCGGAAGTGGCGTAGGTGATCAGGATAACCGGAACCGGTGACGCTTTCTTCGCGGAGCCGTTCGCGTCCACGCCTTCGGGATGACGCTGCACGATCGATTCCAGCGAAATCTTCTGTTTGGCGAGGTGGGTGGCGATGGTGGCGGCGGTGCCGGCGAGATCGCGCGCCATCAGGCGGATGTAGTAGCCGCCCTCGTGGCGTTCCATCGGCGCCTTGGTGGTCTCGCGCAGCCGCTCCACCGGGCGCCCGAACGGCTTGGCTCGGATGCCGCGCGCGACGTCGGCGATGTCGGCGACCACCGCTGACGCGGTCGCGGCCCCGCCGGCGCCGGGTCCGACCAGCGTGATCGCGGGAATGCCCTCGCCGTCGATGGTCACGGCGTTGGTGACGCCCATCACCTGCGCGATCGAAGACGATTTCGGCACCATGGTCGGATGCACGCGCTGCTCGATGCCCTTGGCGGTGCGCACCGCCACGCCAAGCAGTTTGACGCGGTAGCCCAATTCTTCGGCCGCGCGCAGGTCTTCCGGCGCGATCGAGGAGATGCCTTCGACATAGACCGCGCTCTGCGCCACCTTGGTGCCGAAGGCGAGGCTGGCCAGGATCGCCAGCTTCTGTGCGGTGTCATGGCCGTCGACGTCGAACGACGGATTGGCTTCGGCATAACCGAGCCGCTGGGCGTCCTTCAGGCATTCGGCGAACGACAGGCCCTCCTGCTCCATCCGGGTCAGGATGTAATTGCAGGTGCCGTTGAGGATGCCGTAGACGCGGTTGACGCCGGTGCCGGCAAGGCCTTCGCGAAGGGTCTTGATGACGGGAATGGCGGCACCGACCGCCGCCTCGTAGTTGAGCGCGCCGCCATGCTTCTCGGCGGCCTTCGCCAGCCGCACGCCGTGCTTGGCGATCAGCGCCTTGTTGGCCGTCACCACCGACTTGCCGGCCTTCAGCGCTGCTTCGATTGCCGACAGCGCCGGCTCGCCGGCACCGCCCATCAGTTCGACGAAGCAATCGACGTTGGGGTCGCTGGCCAGATCAAGCGGGCTTTTGGCCCAGTCGATGCCGCGCAGGTCGAGCGAACGCTTTTTCGCCTTCGAGCGCGCGGTGACGGCGACCACGCGCACGCCGCGCCCGCTGCGTTCGGAGAGCGTCCGCGACTGTTGTTCGATGAGGCGGACGACTTCGGCGCCAACAGTGCCGAGCCCCGCAATACCCACTCTCAGGGGTGCGACCATGGATGAGAGAACCTGCAGTAAAAGGAATTAGCGCCGGTTGGCGAGAGGAACCACGTTGTGCAACGTTTCAAGGCCGCTTTCAAGGAAACGGCGCACCCCGCGTGCGGCCTGGCGGATACGTTGCTCGTTTTCCACCATGGCGATGCGGACATAGCCTTCGCCATGCTCGCCGAAGGCGACGCCCGGCGAAACCACCACGCCTGACTTCTCCACCATCAGGGTCGCGAACTGCATGCTGCCGACGCCCTCGAAGGCCTTGGGCAGCGGCGCCCAGGCGAACATCGAGGCCTGCGGCGGCGGGATGTCCCAGCCCGCGCGGCCGAACGATTCGACCAGCGCGTCGCGGCGCTTGCGGTAGGTATCGCGCATCTCCTTGATGCAATCTTCCGGTCCGTTCAGCGCGGCGGTCGCCGCCACCTGGATCGGCGTGAACGCGCCGTAGTCGAGATAGGATTTCACCCGCGCCAGCGCCGCGATGATCCGCTCATTGCCGACGGCAAAGCCCATGCGCCAACCCGCCATCGAGAACGTCTTCGACATCGAGGTGAACTCGACGGTGACGTCGATCGCGCCGGGAACCTGCAGCACCGAGGGCGGCGGATTGTTGTCGTCGAAATAGACCTCGGCATAGGCCAGATCCGACAGGATGAAGATTTCGTGCTTCTTCGCGAAGGCCACCAGATCTCGGTAGAAATCGAGGTCGGCGACATAGGCGGTCGGGTTCGAGGGATAGCAGACGATCAGCGCGATCGGCTTCGGGATCGAATGGATGATCGCGCGCTCCACCGCCTCGAAGAATTGCGGCGTCGGTTCCGACGGCACCGAGCGGATCACGCCGCCCGCCATCAGGAAGCCGAAAGCGTGAATCGGATAGCTCGGATTCGGGCAAAGCACGACGTCGCCGGGCGCGGTAATCGCCTGCGCCACATTAGCAAAGCCTTCCTTCGAACCCAGCGTCGCAACGACCTGGGTGTCCGGATTGAGCTTCACGCCAAACCGCCGCGCGTAATAGGCGGCTTGTGCCTTGCGCAGGCCGTTGATGCCGCGCGAGGCCGAGTAGCGATCGGTCCGCGGCTTACCGAGCGTCTCCTTCAGCTTGTCGAGCACATGGGGCGGCGTCGGCAAGTCCGGATTGCCCATGCCCATGTCGATGATATCGGCCCCGGCATTGCGCGCCGCTGCCTTGGCCTGGTTGACCTTCTCGAACACGTAAGGCGGCAGACGGCGGATGCGGTAAAAATCTTCCATGGGACCCTTGCTCCGACAACCGGCAGGACAGAATCGGGGGAACCTGCGCGCGCAACAAAACCCGATCGGATTCGTCCAGAAATCGCGCTTAATCAAGGATTTAGAGCGAATTCAGGCGCGAGGTCTTTAGGCTCTGGACCCGCACTGCGGTTGAATTGGGTTCTTTTACCACGGGAGCCCGGCAGCGCCAGTTCTTATGGTGCTTTCTGGCGAAACTGGCTCCGGTTTGGGTCCTGGGGCCGCTTCACGCCGGGGAGACGCCAGCCGCCTGCGACAAATCCTCACTTCTTGGCCGGTTTCGCGGGGGTCGCAGCCGTCGCCTGACGGTCCCGGGCGGCGGTCAATTCTGCCTGGATTTTAGCCAGCTCGGCCGGCTTCATCGCTTCCTCGTTGCGATCCGGCGGCAGGTCATGAACCGGCAGATAGCCACCGGCTTCCTTCGGACGTTCCGGCGCGTCAGCCGGCACACCAAGGCCCGGCATATCCGCAATCTGCGTCGAGCAGCCGCCGAGCGCGAGCGCCGACGCAAACAGCGCGGCCGTCGACCACAGCCTTATCGTTCGATTGACCGGCATCCGTCCGGAATTCCCCAACTACCTGCGCACCCCCGCATCGCGACGGTATCTATGCGCTGGTACGAGCCTTGCAACGCCAAACCGTCCCACGGGCGTTGATTTCGCTAGAACCGTTCAAACCATTGTTGCTCGAAACGATTAAAGCCCAAAGAGCAAATTCAACAGGTGCGGCTGCAATGTGTCGCAACACGAAAACTTTATCGCAGCGCAACAACAGGGTTAACTCAAATCCGCTGACGCAAATCGGCGCGGTGACGAACGTGAAATGAAGCTATAGTGTGCCCGATATGAGCGACGTCAACACCGAGTCCCCGGCTTCGACAACATTCAACGCCGAAGCATTCGCCATGAACATCGCAAGGGCGATGGAGACGAGCGGGCAAGCGCTCGCGGCCTATCTCAAGCCGCGCGAGAACGGGGAACCGAAGGACAAGCCGCCCAGCGAAATCGGTGAAGTCATCAAGACCTTCACCAAGGTCGCGGAGTACTGGCTGTCGGACCGGGAACGCGCGGAGCATCTTCAGACCAAAATGGGCAAGGCCTATCTCGACCTCTGGGGCTCGGCGGCGCGCCGCATGGCCGGGGAAGAAGCCAAGCCCGCGATCGAGCCGTCGCCGCGCGACAAACGCTTCAAGGATCCCGAGTGGAAATCGAACCAGTTCTTCGATTTCGTGCTGCAGCTCTATCTTCTCACCGCGCAGTGGGCCCAGGAACTGGTGAAGAACGCCGAAGGCGTCGATCCGCACACGCGCAAGAAGGCCGAATTCTACGTTCAGCAGATCACCAACGCGATCGCACCCTCGAATTTCGTGCTGACCAATCCGGAAGTGCTGCGCGAAACGCTGGCCTCGAATGGCGACAACCTCGTGCGCGGCATGAAGATGCTGGCGGAAGACATCGAAGCCGGACGCGGCACGTTGCGCATCCGCCAGTCCGACCCGTCTAATCTCGTCGTCGGCGTCAACATGGCGACGACACCCGGCAAGGTGATCTACCAGAACGAGCTGATGCAGCTCATCCAGTACACGCCGACGACGGAGACCGTGCTGCGCACGCCGCTTTTGATCGTGCCGCCCTGGATCAACAAGTTCTACATTCTCGACCTCAAGCCGGAAAAATCCTACATCAAATGGTGCGTCGACCAGGGCATCACCGTGTTCGTGATCTCCTGGGTCAATCCAGACAAGGAACTCGGCAAGAAGACCTTCGACGACTACATGAAGGAAGGCCCGCTCACCGCGATGGACGTCATCGAAAAGGTGACGGGTGAGATGAAGGTCCATACTGCCGGCTACTGCGTCGGCGGCACCCTGCTCGCCTCAACGCTGGCCTGGCTTGCCGAGAAGCGGCGCCAGCGCGTCACCTCGGCGACGTTCTTTGCGGCGCAGGTCGACTTCACCCATGCCGGCGATCTGCTTGTGTTCGTCGACGAGGATCAGATCTCGACGCTGGAGCGCGAGATGGAAGAGCGGGGCGTGCTCGAGGGCAGCAAGATGGCGATGGCCTTCAACATGCTGCGCTCCAACGACCTGATCTGGTCCTATGTCGTCAGCAATTACCTGAAGGGACAGCCGCCGACCGCCTTCGACCTCCTGCACTGGAATTCCGACGCCACGCGGATGCCGGCGGCCAATCATTCCTATTACCTGCGCAACTGCTATCTGGAGAACCGCCTCTCCTCCGGCAGCATGGTGCTCGACAACACGCTGCTCGACCTGTCGAAGGTCAAGGTGCCCGTCTACAATCTGGCGACGCGCGAGGACCACATCGCGCCGGCGGATTCGGTGCTCTACGGTTCACAGTTCTTCGGTGGTCCGGTCAGATATGTACTGTCAGGCTCCGGCCATATCGCCGGCGTGGTCAACCCGCCGGCAGGCGGCAAGTATCAGTACTGGACCAACGACAACATCAAGGATGTCACGCTCGCCGACTGGATGAAGAACGCCAGCGAGCACAAGGGCTCGTGGTGGCCCGACTGGCTGCAATGGCTGGATGGCCTCGACCCCGAGCGGGTGCCCGCGCGCGCCGTCGGCTCCGAGGCACTGCCGCCGATCGAGGACGCGCCCGGCAGCTACGTCAAGGTCCGCGCATAGCGCCGACTCGCGTTGTCCGGTATAATCGGCCATCCCACGCCGGGATTTGAAATCAGTTGAGGGGGAACCGATGACCCGCGAATTGTTCTGGCTGACACTGACCGTGATTTTGACCGGGCTGCTCTGGGTTCCCTACATCATCAACCGCTGCCAGGTGCGCGGTCTCTCCGGCGCGATGGCTAACCCCTCGCGCAACGACAAGCCGCATGCGGAATGGGCCAACAGGTTGATGTTCGCCCACGACAACGCCATCGAGAATTTGATCATCTTTGCGCCGCTGGTCCTGATCCTCAACGATCTCGACTACTCCACCAAATGGACCGTCTATGCCTGCGCCGTCTATTTCTGGGCTCGCGTCGCCCATCTGATCGTCTACACGCTTGGCCTGCCCGTGTTCCGCACGCTGGCCTTCACCGTCGGCTTCCTGGCGCAGGTCGTGCTGGCGCTGGCGATCTTCCAGGTGGTGTGAGGCCTTCGAGCCCACGGGATCAAAACAAAAACCCCGGAGTTCGGCTCCGGGTTTTTTTCATTGGCGTCTCTGAAATAGCGCTCAGTACTTCGCAACGACCGGCGAGTTGAAGTGGTAGTTGATGCCGGTGCGGAACACGTGCTCGGTGACCGAACGGGTTGCCGTCGCCGGGGTCCCGCCGATGATGAAGTTGTCCGAGTTCGAACCGAGGTCGACGTAGAGATACTCGGTCTTGGTCGTCCAGTTCGGGCCCAGCAATCCCAACAGCGTAAACGGCGTCTCGATGCCGGCGCCCGCGGTCCAGCCGGTATTGGTGTGTGAGAAGGACTGCGTCACCAGGCCGGCGACCGAGTTGGTGTTGATCTTGGTCTTGACGCTGCCGTAGGCGAGACCGCCCGTCGCGTAGAACAAGGTCGATCCGACCGAATAACCGAGCCGCCCGCGAACCGTACCGAACCACGGCAACGTGGCATCATATGCCGCGAAGAGCCCGGGCGTGCAGGTGAGGATGCAGGTCTTGTTGTCCTGCTGCGTGCTGCCCTGGATATCGGCCTCCAGACCGAACACCACGTTGCCGGCCTGCCAGTTGTAGCCGGCCTGGACGCCGCCATTGATGCCATCGGGCGCGAGGTTGAAGTTCTCGAAGATGGGCGCCGCTGGAACGCTCAGGGTGCTGCGATCACGCCCGGTGCCGGACCCGAAATTGCCGCCGAGGTAGAAGCCGGCCCAGTTGGCAGCGGCGACCGGCACATAGGACGAATTGCCACCGATGCGGTAGTTCAAACCGACGCGGAAGATGTTTTCGCGGATTTCGGTGTTGATCGGGGTCGGAGCGAACAGCGTCGAGATGTCGGTCTTGTTGCCGAGGTTGAGGTAGAGGTACTCGATCTTTCCGGTCCAGTTGCCGCCCAGCGCCGCCTCGACGCCGCTGCCGACCACCCATCCGCTCTGGGTGCGGTTCGTCGAGAAGCTGGCATTGAGGCCGCCGAGCGTCTCGACCGCGCTGGTCTTGACGTTGCCGACGGCGTAACCGGCGGTCACGTAGCTCAGCACCGGGCCATTGGCGATGCCGACGCGCCCGCGCGCGGTGCCGAACCAGTCGAGCTTCTGGCTGTAGCTGTTGTTGATGCCGACCACGGAGAAATTGGTGTGATCATCGCTGAGGCCGGCGCCCTGAATATCCGCCTCGATACCGAAAACGATCGGCCCGAACACCGAGGCCGTCTGCCAATTGTAGCCGATCTGGCCACCGCCGAATCCCCCCTGCGGCGACGCGTAGAACGAATAGGGTGCCCCGGTGCCGAGCCAGTCGTGCTGGAAGCGATCGCGGCCGCTGCCGACACCGGCATTGACGCCGATGTAGAAGCCGGTCCAGTCGTAGACAGCTGCGAGTGCGGGAGCTTTGGTGTAGGGCCTTCTTGCGGCGAGGTCTGCGGCGATTGTCGGAGCGGAACCAAGGCCAACGAGCGCGGTGGCCAGCAGATACGTCTTCAATTCCATTTACAGCATTCCCAGTCCGGCATTCCCAGAACTTCCCGACGCAACAGCGATCGGCATTTGGGCAGTGTTACTACTGGATTCGCATTCGAATGCTGTAGCCCATCGGCCACATCTCTCCGCGAATTCAGCCGCCCCAGACAACGGAGCAATATCCGACTGGAATCATGGGGTTGGATGTCGATCTTCAGCGGCCTTTTTCAGCCACCACGAACAGCATCGGCGCCGTCTTGTCATCGAATCCCCGGACCTCGCCGCAGTCGATCGACAGCGCGTTCCAGTTTCCTGCCTCGGCATAGGTCGCACGCAGCCAGTCCTGCGAGGGATAGTTGTAGTAGCGATGGAGCGTGTCGCGGCCGCCGGCGTCGCCTTCCTTGTAGGAGGCGAAGAACACGCCGTCCGGCTTCAATGCGCGCCAGATCAGCGCAAGAACCGTCGCGAGCTGATCGCGCGGCACATGCAGCAGGCAGGCATTGGCCCAGACGCCATCAAAAGCCTCGAACTCGTCGAGTTCGTGGAACAGCAACGTCTCGACCGGACGGCCGAGGCGCCTTGATGCCAGCTCGGCCATTTCCGGCGATCCATCTGTCGCGCGAACGTCGAACCCGCGCGCCAGCATTTCCGCGGTGTCGCCGCCCGCCCCGCATCCGAGTTCGAGAATGGCAGCATTCGGCGGAAGCCGCGCGAGATACGCCGTCAGCCGCGCCTGGCGCGAGGTGATCTCGCGCCAGGCATAGGCTTCGGCGTTGCGGCGATAGAATTGCAGCGTCTCCTCGTCCATCGGCAGCGCTGTGCCTCACGGGAACAGCGCGATCTGCTCAAGCCCCGCCGTCTCGGGCAGCCCGAACATCAGGTTCATGTTCTGGATCGCCTGACCGGCCGAGCCTTTCACCAGATTGTCGAGCGTGGAAATTACGATCGCCCGGTTTTTGATGCGGTCGGCGACGACGCCGATCTGAACGTAGTTCGAGCCGCGCACGTTCTGGGTCTGCGGCAGCACGCCCTTTCTGGCGACATGCACGAACGGCTCGTTGGCATACGCCTTCTCCAGCGCACCCCGCAGATCGTCCGGCGTCGCGCCGCCCGCGAGTCTGACATAGGACGTGCATAGTTCGCCGCGCGCCATCGGGATCAGATGCGGCGTGAAGTTCACAGTCACCGCCGTTCCCGCCGCAACGCCGATCTCCTGCTCGATCTCGGGCGCATGCCGGTGGGTGCCGACCGAATAGGGCGACAGCCCCTCGCCCGCCTCGCTGAACAGCGTGTTCTGCTTCAGCCCGCGGCCGGCGCCGGTGACACCGGATTTCGCATCGATGACGATGTCGTCGACGTCGATCAGCTTTGCCTTCGCCAGCGGCACCAGTGCCAGCAGCACTGCGGTCGGATAGCAACCGGGGCAGGCGACGAGGCGCGCCGACGCGATCTTCTCCCGGTAGAATTCGGTCAGGCCGTAGACCGCCTCGCCTTGCAGTTCGAGCGCCCGGTGTTCGTGGCCGTACCATTGCGCATAGGTGTCCTTGTCGCGCAGCCGGAAATCGGCGGACATGTCGAGAACCTTGATCTTCGGATTGGCCTTGAGGACGGCGGCGATGATCTCCTGCGTGGTGCCGTGCGGCAGCCCGCAGAAGACGGCGTCGAGCGTGGTCCAGTCGACCTTTTCCCATTCGACAAGCTTCGGCAGGTCCAGCATGAAGAAATGCGGGAACACCTCGCTCATGGCCTTGCCGGCATGGGTATTGGCCGTGAGCGCCGTAATCTCGGCACTCGGATGCCGCGCCAACAGGCGCACCGCGTCGGCTCCGGTGTAGCCGGAGGCGCCGAGGATGCCGATCTTCTTCTTCGAGCTCATCACGCGTTCCTTTCAGGCTACTGTTCGGCAAGCCCCAGCATCAGCCGCATGTTCTGCACCGCGGCGCCCGAGGCCCCCTTGCCGAGATTGTCGAGCCGCGCGACCAGAACCGCCTGACCATGCTTGTCGCTGGCGAAGACGTAGAGCTCCAGTTTGTTGGTCTCGTTGAGCGCCTCCGGCTCCAGCCGCCCGCCCTTGGTCGCCGCGTTCTCGAGCGGCATGACCGAAACGTACTTGCTTCCCGCGTAACGTTTCGCAAGCGCCGCGTGCAGATCGGGTCCACCGGGCTTGCCCGTCAGCGTGTCGAGATGCAGCGGCACCGACACCAGCATGCCCTGCCGGTAGTTGCCGACCGACGGCACGAAGATCGGCCGCCGCGTCAGCTTTGAGTAAAGCTGCGTCTCCGGCAGATGCTTGTGCTCGAAGCCGAGGCCATACAATTCGAAGGACGGCGCGCTGCCATCCTCAAAACTCGCGATCATCGACTTGCCGCCGCCCGAATAGCCCGAGACCGCGTTGATCGTCACCGGATAGTCTGCCTGCAACAACCCGGCATCGACCAGCGGCCGCAGCAGCGCAATCCCGCCGGTCGGATAGCAGCCGGGATTGGAGACTTTTCGCGCCGCCCTGATCTTGTCGGCTTGGTCCGACGTGAGCTCCGGAAATCCGTACGTCCAGTCGCCGGCGACCCGAAACGCGGTCGAGGCGTCGAGCACCTTGGGCGCCGATGCGCCCATGCTGTCGATCAGCGCAACGGTTTCCTTCGCGGCATCGTCAGGCAGGCAGAGGATGACGAGATCGACCTCCTCCATCAGCGCCCGCTTGGCGCCGGCATCCTTGCGCTTGTCTTCAGCAATGCTCTTCACGACGACGTCGTTCTGCAGCCGCAGGCGCTCCTGAATGCCAAGGCCCGTGGTTCCGGACGCACCGTCGACGAACACGGCGGATTTTGCCGCAGCGCCAGTGGTCTTGGGCTGGTGGCTGTCGGTGAGGGTCATGGCCCGGTCCTTTCGATCTGGTTCGTTTCGTCGGCAAAGGCTTGCGGCCGTGCCTCTTTCATCAACTGCGCAATCCCCTGCGCGCTGGCGTCGGCCTGCATGCCAAGCGCACCGGCAACCGCGGCATAGTCGGTCTCGGATTTGTGCTGGTTCAGCTTGAAGCTGCCTTCAACCCCTTCAACTGTCATCTCAAGACCCACGATCGCCTTCTTCATCGCTTCCAGCCGCCCGGCCGTCATCTTCGACGACAGCCACGGCTTTTTCGGCAGCAGCCGCGCTTCGAACTTGGCGCTGAGCGCCTCGATCTGCGCGGCGAGTTCGTCGTCGGACATCGCCCGCACCGGCCCGGTCAGGTGCACCGCCTGATAGAGCCAGGTCGGCACCTGATCCGGCGAAACGTACCAGTCCGGCGACACATAGGCATCCACGCCGTTGACGGCCAACAGCCAGGACGTGGTTCCGTCCGCGAGCTTTACCAGCGGATTGTGACGCGCGACATGAAACGCCGCGCGCGGCGTGCCGTCATTGGCCGAGGTCAGATAGAACGGCAGCGACGAGGCGACCGGCTTTGCGCCATCCCACGCGCAGGCCAGCCCAAAGCCGCGCGCTTCCGCGAACGCAAGGCTCGCGGCACGGTCGGACTTGAACGGTGGTGGCGTATACATCTCAAACTCCTGCGTGACGTAGGAGCCGCCAGTTCAGTCCGCGATTTCTGGAAAAGGAAGAAGCCGCGGGACCGGATCCGGCGGCAGGGGCGATGATCTTAAACGCAGACGACCGCCCGAACCGCGATGGCGCGGCGGCGGCGAGCGATGGCGATGGTCGAGGCGTTGATCATGGGCGCGGCTATAAGGCCGCGCCCGCCAAACGTCAAGGTGGCTGGTCCTTCCGGGATGGTCCGTTAGGACCAGACCCGGAATCTCGAGGTTCTCAGGGGCGCAAGGGCGCCCCATAGTTCGATGCTGCGCATCGCCCCGGAATGACGCTCCGCGTCAGATCACCGGATTCCACGGCGCCGGGATCAGCCGGTAACCATTGCCGTCCTTCTCGACAAAGCCATTGGCCGGGAACGGATAATGGAAGCCCTGCACCCGCATCTTGTCGGCGACCAGCATGTCGTAGACCCGGCGGCGGGTCTTTTCCGCCAGTGCCGGATCCTGGTCGAACATCAGGTGCCAGCCGGGATTGGCGACGAACAGCGCCGGCAGGTTGGTGACGTCGGACTGGATGAACACCTTGTCGGAGCCGGAGGCGAGCACATAGGAGGTGTGACCCGGCGTGTGGCCGATGGTTTCCACCGCCGTCAGTCCGGGGGCAACTTCCTTGCCCCATTCATAGGGCGTAGCCTTCTTGTTCAGCCCCGCCTCGAACACACGGCGAGCGTTCTTGAACACGGTCTGCATCCGCCCTTCCGGCGCCCGGCTCATCTCGCCGTCATCCATGAAGTATTTCCATTCAGCCGCCGGCACCAGCACCTCGGCATTGGGGAATGCCGGCTTGTTATCGGCGGTCAAAAGGCCGTTGATGTGGTCGCCGTGGAAGTGCGAGATCACCACCATGTCGACGGCACGGGGATCGAAGCCTGCGGCGACCATGTTGGCGCCGAACTGTCCGACATTGCCCTTGCTCAAGGCAAAGGCGGCGGCGCCGTTGCCGGTGTCGACCACCACCAGCTTGCCGCCGGTGTTGATCACCAGCGGCGCAAACTGGATCGACATCTTGTCCTTCGGCATGAAGTTCTTTTCGAGCGCCGCGTTGACCTCGTCCTTCTTGACGTTGAGCACGAACGTATCGGGCAGCGCAAAATTGTTGACGCCGTCGGAGATGGCCGTCACCTGGGCATCGCCCACCTTGTAGCGATAGAAACTCGGCGCCTGCTTTTCCGCGACCGGCGCGGCCGCCTTGGCGAGTGCTTGCGGCAAGAGCGGCGTGGCGGCGAGCGCTGCAGCGCCGGCGAGTGCGTGACGACGTGTCAATTCCATAGTGATGTTCTCCCCAGTGAGACGATAGATGCGGTTCGCGGGAATTCGCGTTTTTTGCCGGCCCTTGTTCGGTCGCGCCGAACCTATCAGCGATTCTGCGTTGGCGCGACGACAGCCGGGTGACGGCAATGCGAAGATGGCTCGGGTATTGTGGGAGCTAACACCTCTGCCGTCAGCTTATTCCAGCCTGCCTTACGCCAGCCGCCACAGCCATTCGGCGAGCTTGCCCATGACGTCGCCGACCAGCAGCAGGACGGCCGACCACACCAGCGCCGAAACGAAATTGGCGATCTGGAATGGCCAGTAGGACATTTCAAAAATGCCGGCGGCGAGCGGCACCGAGGCGCGCAGCGGCCCGAAGAAGCGGCCGATGAAGATCGAGGGCACGCCCCATTTTTTCACGAACGCCTCGCCGCGCGGCAGGATCTCGGGATAGCGCGACAGTGGCCACATCTCGGCGACGTGCTCTTTGTAGCGATAGCCGAACCAGTAGGAGACCCAGTCGCCGAGCGCAGCCCCAATGCCGCCGGCGAGCCAGACCGGCCAGAAGCTGATGCCGCTGACGCCGATCAGCGCGCCGATCGCGACCAGCGCGCCCCAGGCCGGCACGATCAGCGAAACGAAGGCAAGCGATTCGCCGAATGCCAGCAGCAGAACAATTGGAGCGGCCCAGGCCTGATTGTCGCGCACGAAATCAGCCAGCGCGCGCACATAGTCTTCCATGTCTTGAGTGCCTTCCCAGCCCCGTTTGTGCCATTGAATTCCTCCGATTCAAGGCTCATGACAGCTAAGCCAGCCGGTTGCGTGACTTCAAGTCACAATGGTGGGGACGGCTTGTGATCAGCCCTCATTCGCGGCGGCTGCAGCCGTCTTCAATGCCAGCAAAAACCGCACTTTCTCCGGACCATGGAACAGGGCGTTACGATCATCTGTTCAGCGGCGTGCAGGCCTGATAGAGGGCTCGCCAACAGGTGCAGCGGCCGAAGAAGGCGCGATCGCGCTTTGCCCAGCGTCACCTTTTGAGCCCATCCGTGCCATAGTCAGACAAACCGATTCGCTCGCGCGAGATTCGCGCGCAACACCTAAAGAGCCATGTCCAAGCCATTGAAATCAGCTGCAAAACCAAAATCCGCCAATGACCTTTTCGGCGCGGAAGCGAAGGGCCGCACCGCGCCCAAGGCCGCCTCGCGGGGAACCAGCGCCGAGGCCGGCTATACCGCGGCCGACATCGAGGTGCTGGAGGGATTGGAGCCGGTGCGCCGGCGTCCCGGCATGTATATCGGCGGCACCGATGAAAAGGCGCTGCACCATCTGTTCGCCGAAGTCATCGACAACGCCATGGACGAAGCCCTGGCGGGGCACGCCTCCTTCATCGAGGTGGAGCTGAGCGCCGACGGATTCCTGACGGTCACCGACAACGGCCGCGGCATCCCGGTCGATCCGCATCCGAAATTTCCGAAGAAGTCGGCGCTCGAAGTCATCATGTGCACGCTACACTCGGGCGGCAAATTCGACTCCAAGGTTTACGAAACCTCGGGCGGTCTGCACGGCGTCGGCGTCTCCGTCGTCAACGCGCTGTCCTCGCGGCTCGAGGTCGAAGTCGCGCGCAGCCAGAAGCTCTATCGCATGAGTTTTGAGCGCGGCCATCCCAAGGGCAAGCTCGAAGACCTCGGCAAGATCAACAATCGCCGCGGCACCCGCATCCGCTTCAAGCCTGATACCGACATCTTCGGCGCCAAGGCCGCCTTCAAGCCGCAGCGCCTGTTCAAGATGACGCGCTCGAAGGCCTATCTGTTCGGCGGCGTCGAGATCCGCTGGCGCTGCGATCCTTCGCTGCTGAAGGGCGTCGAGGACGTGCCTGCCGAGGATAGTTTCCACTTCCCGGGCGGCCTGAAAGATTATCTCGGCGCGGCGATCCACGCCGACACGCTGGTGCACCCGGATATCTTCTCCGGCAAATCAGGCCGCAACGGCGCCCATGGCGCCTGCGAGTGGGCGGTCGCCTGGACCGCGGATGCCGACGGCTTCCTCTCCTCCTACTGCAACACGGTGCCGACGCCTGATGGCGGCACCCACGAATCCGGCCTGCGCAGCGCGATGCTGCGCGGCCTGAAAGACCACGCCGAGCGCATCGGCCAGGGCAAGCGCGCCGCGCCCGTGACGTCGGAAGACGTCATGGTGGGCGCTGCCGTGATGCTCTCAGTGTTCGTGCGCGAGCCGGAATTCCAGGGCCAGACCAAGGATCGTCTCGCGACTGCCGAAGCGCAGAAGATCGTCGAGCAGGCGATCAAGGATCCGTTCGATCACTGGCTGTCGGGCAATCCGCTGCAGGCCAACAAGCTGCTCGATTTCGTCATCGAGCGCGCCGACGAGCGGCTGCGCCGCCGCGCCGAGAAGGAAACCTCGCGCAAGACCGCAGTGAAGAAGCTGCGCCTGCCCGGCAAGCTCGCCGACTGCACCAACACCGCAACCGAAGGCTCCGAGCTCTTCATCGTCGAAGGCGACTCGGCCGGCGGCAGCGCGAAACAGGCGCGAGACCGCAAGACCCAGGCCGTGCTTCCCTTGCGCGGCAAAATCCTCAACGTCGCTTCCGCCGGCAAGGACAAGCTGATGCAGAACGCGCAGCTCGCCGACCTGATGCAGGCGATCGGCTGCGGTACGCTGGCGCATTATCGCGAAGAGGATCTGCGCTATTCGCGCATCATCATCATGACCGACGCCGACGTCGACGGCGCGCATATCGCATCACTGCTGATTACGTTCTTCTACCGGCAGACGCCGCGGCTGATCGATGAGGGCCACCTCTATCTCGCGGTGCCGCCGCTTTATCGTCTCACCCATGGCAGCAAGACGGTTTACGCCCGCGACGAAGCCCACAAGGACACGCTCTTGAAGAGCGAGTTCAACGCCAACGCCAAGGTCGATGTCGGCCGCTTCAAAGGCCTCGGCGAGATGATGCCGGCGCAGCTCAAGGAAACCACCATGGACCCGGGGAAGCGCACGCTGCTCCGCGTGGTGCTGCTGGCCGACGACCGCGACGGCACCGCCGATTCTGTCGAACGGCTGATGGGAACCAAGGCCGAGGCCAGGTTCGCCTTCATCTCCGACAAGGCTGAATTCGCCAGCGACGACCTGCTGGACGTCTGAATCGCCGCTTTCAGGCCCTTTTTCGGGCGATTTCCGGCCTATATGGCCGGATAACGCCGATTTGTGCCTGTTTTCTGGGCGGTTTCGCAACCGCCGATTTCGGGCACCTGTGTTCCTCACGCAACAGCAATTTCGGCGGAACTGCGTATAGTCACGCTACTGGATTTTGGGAATCGGCGCTCGCGCACCCCAGTGGGGTCTACTGGGGCACCTTAGGTGAGGGACTTGAAAATGAAGAAATTGATGATCGCGCTGGCTGCGGCAGCGACCTTCTCGGCCCCGGCCGTTGCAGCTGATCTCGGAGCTCGCCCTTACGCCAAGGCGCCGGCCCCCGTGGCCCCGGTATACAACTGGACCGGCTTCTACGTCTTCGGCGGTGGTGGTGGCGGGCTCTGGAACGCCGATAGCAACGTGCAGACCTTCCCCGGTGCTATTGCCATCACCCGCGATCAGCGGTTTGGCGGCAGCGGCTGGTTCGGAACGGTCGGTGCCGGCTATGATATGCAGTTCGCTGGCCGATGGGTGGCCGGTATTTTCGGTGACGCGCAATTCGGAGATATCCGCGGCTCCCTCGGCGATCCTACCTTCGCCACCGAAGGTCGTATGAAGCTCGAGACGAGCTATGCCGCCGGTGTGCGGTTGGGCTATCTGGTGGCTCCCAATGTATTGTCTTACGTGAATGCTGGCTATTCTGGTTCAGAGTGGTCAGGTACTACCCAGAGCACTCTCGCCGCTGGCGGTGGCCCTGGCTTCTACACCACGCCCTCCTTCGATCGGAATGGATGGTTCATCGGCGGCGGCGTCGAGAACAACCTGGACCTTTTCGGCATCTCGGCTCCCGGCTGGTTCATGAAGACAGAGTATCGCTCTGCTTTCTATGACCGCGTCACCTTGCCAGGGACGGTCACGCCTGCCTTCGGCGGCGGTCCGACCGGCACCGCTGTGACCTTCAAGCCCTGGACGCAGACCATCAGCACCTCGCTGGTCTACCGCTTCAACTGGGGTGGCCCTCCGGTCGCCGCCCGGTACTGATTTCTTCTAAATCGGCACTTCAAAAGCCCCGGCATCGTCCGGGGCTTTTTTGTTGTCCGGATTTGGGATCTTTTCGAACCGTCTTGATCGCCAGCCACTCCCGCCTTCAGGAAGCGGTACACGCGCCGCAAGCGGAATTCGATCTCGGACCAGTCCGTTTCCGTTATCCCCTGCCCCCGGCTGTCACGATAAGCCATCGCCTCAGCGCGGCCGATACCTGACATCACCAGCGGCGGATCGTCGGTCCGCTTGCCATAGCCTGACGCGGCCACGACCGTAGACGCCCAAGACCGCTGCGAGGACAAGCGCCAGCGTGAGAATGACGGTTCGGCGGTTCATGATGCCCCTCGAGATGGCGCCGCGACTTCCGGCCTTGCGGAGCCGGCCGGCTTTCTATTCGATCGGAAGCTACGGCCGCCGGCGGCAACGGTTTCCTGCGGCGGCCCAGGAGAACGCACGATCAGAAGCGCACGATGGGCCGCGCGGCGCGTAGCAACCGGGACGGCAATCAGGGAGAACAGCCATTCAGGGAGAACAGCCATGGCCAGATCGCTTTCGATCATCGGCTTTCTGGCGCTTGCGATCGGCCTCCTATGGATCGGTCAGGGCACCGGCGTGTTTCCGTGGCCGTCATCGAGCTTCATGGTCAATCAACTGCAATGGGCCGGCTATGGCGCGCTGCTCGGCGCCCTCGGACTGATCATGATCTGGCAAGGCAATCGTTAGATTGGCGCATGCGTGCTTTTCGCTCGTCATGGCCGGGCTTGTCCCGGCCATCCACGTCTTTAAACATCGGCGGCAAGGAAGACGTGGATGCCCGGGACAAGCCCGGGCATGACAAGGAAGGAAGCGCACATGACAACAAAACTCTTCGACCTCACTGGCAAGGTAGCCATCGTCACCGGCGGCAATGGCGGCATCGGGCTCGGCATGGCCCGCGGCCTCGCACAGGCGGGTGCTGCGGTCGCCATCGTCGGCCGCAACGAGGCCAAGTCGGCCGGCGCCGTCGCGGAGCTTGCGCAGGGCGGCGCCAAGGCGATTGCGGTCGCGGCCGACGTCACCGACAAGGCCGCGGTCGCTGCGATGGCCGAGCGCGTCATGCGTGAGCTCGGCCGCATCGATATCCTCGTCAACAATGCCGGCATCAACATTCGCAAGCCGCCGCATGCACTCGACATTGCCGAGTGGAACAGCGTGATCCAGACCAACCTCACCAGCGCCTTCCTGTGCTCGCAGGCGGTCTACCCCGCGATGAAGGCAGCGGGCGGCGGCAAGATCATCAATATCGGCTCGATGATGTCGATCTTCGGCGCCAGCTTCACGCCGGCCTATGCCGCGAGCAAGGGCGGCATCGTGCAGTTCACGCGGTCCTGTGCCTGCGCCTGGGCGGCCGACAACATCCAGGCCAATGCCGTGCTGCCGGGCTGGATCGACACCGACCTCACCAAGCGCGCCCGCCAGGAGATCGACGGCCTGCACGACCGCGTGCTGGCGCGCACGCCGGCGGCGCGCTGGGGCGCGATCGGCGACTTTGCCGGCATCGCCGTGTTCCTCGCCTCGCCCGCGTCTGACTTTGTCACCGGCACTGCGATTCCCGTCGACGGCGGATATTCGGTGATGGGGTAGACGGGAAGCGGGGACCAGAGTTCGCCTGATATTTGCCTGTGATCAGTACTTCGCGACGACTGGGCCGCGGAACCTGCAGCTCGGACAAAACCTCGGCCGACGGGATCGTGGTGCTGAAATCCTGTTGCGAAGTTGTCCATAGCGGCAGGAAAGGCTGTAACCAGCCAGCAACGGTGGCGTTCGAACTGTGTTACCGGCAGCGTGATTCTCCCTCAATGGCGGTATTTTGTTACAGGATAGGCAGACCGCTTCTTCGGTTCCTATTAACGCTGCCATGCAAATGATTGGGCCGAAGAGCGCGGACCGACGGCAAAACCGCCGAAATCTCGGTGTTTTGCCCGGTTCGGAGCCGATTAGCGGCCACTGTCGGGCAATGTCCTGGCCCGGAAGTGTTCGAAGGTTTGCGACTGTGGCGTGCAGGTGACAGCCTTGGTGCGACTCCTGGGATATGTTGCATCAGCATCAATTGCTCGCATTACTTGTCTGAAAATTGGGGAAAATAATGAAAAAGTTCGCCATCGCCGCCGCCGCTCTGGTCATCGGCACTGCCAGCGCCTCGGCCGCCGATCTGGCCGCCCGGCCTTACACCAAGGCACCCGCGCCTGTCGTCGCCGTCTACAATTGGACCGGTTTCTACATCGGTGCACAGGTCGGTTACGCTTGGGGTGACAACAGCACCACTGAGTTCGTCACCGCAACAGGCCTGCCCAACAACTTCAGCCGGGGTTTCAACACTGATGGCTTCGTTGGCGGTGGTCACCTTGGCTACAACTGGCAGGTCGGTCAGTTCGTCTTCGGTCTCGAAGGCGACATTGAAGGCGCGGACATCAAGGGCGGTTACCGCCTTGCAAACCTGAACGGCACGGACTTCCGGATCGATGCGCAGGCCTCTATCCGTGGCCGCCTCGGTTTGGCCTTCAACAACTCGCTGCTCTACGTGACCGGCGGTGCGGCGTGGGCTGATATGGACCACACCTACGTGTTCGCGAACACCCTTTTTGAAACCCACTCCACCACCCGTACTGGCTGGACCGTGGGTGCAGGCTGGGAATACGGCTTCACGCCGAACTGGTCGGCCCGTCTCGAGTATCGCTACACCGACTTCGGCAGCTTCCGGAACAACTCTGTCTTCTCGTTCCCCGGCTTCACGTATGAGCATGATCCGGTGTTCCACACGGTGCGTGGCGGTATCAGCTATCGCTTCGGCGGTCCGGTGGTCGCCAAGTACTGATCCAAGTACTGATCCGGCTACTACCTTATAACCTTCAACAACTCAAAGCCCCGGCATCGTCCGGGGCTTTTTGTTCTTGGTCCGGCACTAACTAGCCGCCCGGCGAGTGCACATGCTCAGGCCGCACGCCCAGGCCCACGAATCGCGCCGTGATGCCTTGCAGCCACGGCATCGCGGTGACCAGCCGCATCACGAACGGAACCTTCAGCGGCTGGTTGCCCGGCTTCAGCGCAGCGTTGACGATGTTGTTCTGCACGACCACCTGCATCCGCTGCGTCATCCGCACCGGAAACGCGCGGCGCCGGCGCACCGCGTCGAGTTCATCCTCCGACGGACAACCGCTCACCAGCTTCGATGCCAGCAGGTTCGCGGTCGCAACCGCATCCTGCACCGCGAGGTTGACGCCGACGCCGCCGATCGGCGACATCGCATGCGCGGCGTCGCCGATGCACAACAGCCCCGGCCGCGTCCAGCGCTGCAGCCGGTTGACCGCAACGGTCAACAGCTTGACGTCGTCCCAGCTCTTCACCTCTGACAGTCCGGATTTGAGGATCGGCGCCATCCGCGCGACCTCGTCGAGCAGCGCGGGCAGTCCCCTCGCCTTCACCGCCTCATGCTGCCCCTTGGGAATGACGAACGCGCATTGCCAATAGTCGCCACGGTCGAAGGTCACCATCATCTTGCCGGGCTCGACCCGCGCAAACAGGTTCTCGCTTTCGCCCTCCCGCTTGCCGGCGCGAAACCACAGCACGTCCATCGGCGCGCCGATTTCCTCGACCTTGAGGCCCGCGCGCTCGCGCAGCAGCGAATGGCGGCCGTCGCAGGCAATGGTGAGATCCGCCTCGATATCGATCACTCCATCCGGCGTCTTCGCCCTGACGCCCGCGATGCGCTCGCCGTCACGAAGCAGATCGATCGCTTCGGTCGACATCATCACCTTGAGCGAAGGGAAGCGCTTGCCGCTCTCGCGCAGGAAGTTGAGAAAGTCCCACTGCGGCATGAAGGCGATGAAGGGATATTTGACGTGGAGCCGGCTCAGATCGGCGATCCGCACGGCCTCTCCCCCGAACATGCCTTCCATCTTCTGCAGGCGCTGATGCGGCAGCTTCAGGAATCCTTCGATCAGCCCGAGTTCGTCCATCACCTGCAGTGTGGATGGATGCACGGTATCGCCGCGAAAATCGCGAAAGAAGTCAGCGTGCTTCTCCAGCACCACGACGTCGATGCCGGCCCGTCCGAGCAGATATCCGAGCATCATGCCGGCCGGCCCGCCGCCGACAACGCAACAGCGTGTCTTCATCGCGCAACCCATCAATCGTGTCACGCGAACTGTAGGGTATCTTCCGCCCGAGGGGAATTGGTCGCCGCCGCCGAGGCGCGTGCTTGGCGGTCGATATCGCTCAAGGCCGGATCATGCCGGCCAGCTCTTATCCGCGCCCTGAGGCGGATTGAGACTGCGCCCGCGCGACCATGCCACCCACCACCCCGACGCCGAGAACGTAGATCCAGCCTTCGTGGAAATCGAACAGATGGGAATTGAACAGCGAGCTGACGAAGTTCTGGACCACGATCACCATTCCGATCCACGCCGCAAGCGTCGATCCCCGAAACAGCTGTAGATGAAAGTACCACATCGCATACAGGACGAGGCAGCCGAGCACCCCCCACTGGATGGCGGCATAAAGCGTCTGGTTGTGCGGGTTGCGAATGGACCAGCCCCACTCGCCGGTCTTGCCTTCGGCTTCGCGTTCAAACAGCTGCTTGGTCGATCCGGTGCCGTGTCCGAAGATCGGCGCCTCCGATATCGATCTGATGGACGTGCGCCAATAGGCCAGCCGCAGGCCGTTCGAGGTCGCAGCCGGAGTTGCGGCATTGGAATCCACAGTCACCTGGGAGTCCTGCACCGTGCGCTCGACGCGGTCGCGCAGATAGGGTGAGGTGAACAGAACAGCGCCCTCGACGATCGCCGCACATATGAGCAGATAAATTGCGTGCCGCCGGTTCAGATATTTGAAGGCAAAAAGGGCCAGCAGCACGGGGAAGCAGACCAGCGTGGTGCGCGACGTCGCAACAAACCGCATGTCGCAGTAGAAGCCCAGCATGATGGCCGCGAGCGCGATGGCCCAGGCGCGATGGCCGTTTGCAGCAAATGACAGCAGCAGCGGCGCGACGGCAAACAGGCACAACGCGAGTTCGTGGCTTTGGTCGATGTAGTTTCTGACGGGGACGCCGGCCATGCCGTTCGGCGATGGCTTCCAGTCCGCGAAATACGTCGCCCATGACACGCCCATGAGGAGAACGCAGGAAGCCAGGAAGGCAATCAGCACCCAGTGCCCGCGCTCGGAACGCTGGTAGTGATAGATGAGAAGCGGAATGGCCAAGAGCTTTACGACGGGACTGAGCCCCAGCAATTTTACTGCAGCGGTATCGCTGGCCCAGAGAACGCCGAGAAGCGCCAGTGCAAAGAAGGCCAGAGGCACGGACCGCGCCGGCGCACGCAAGGACTCGAAGAATGCCGGCCAGTGAATCGTGGGCAGCACGATGGCCAACCACACCGCCGTAAAGATCGAGACCGCGCTCGTCGACCATGGCAGCGCCGCTGCGGCCAGTGCCGGGTAAACATCAACACTGAGCAACCAGAACCGGGACTGCGGCCAGGCCGCGATGAACGCTGGAATTCCCGGCCTCAGGACTGGAGCGGCGGCTACATCTGACATACGCAACACAACTCAAAACAGATTTTGCAAACGGGATGCTGCAACTACAGCGACACCGCAGACGTCCGAAGTGATCGGCTCTTCAAGGCGTCGGCTAATCCACTTGGATGCAGGCACATGATGGCCAAAAGAGGAGCCATTTCGGCCGGCGGTATGGTGAACATCCGGCCTTTTATCGCGCCGCTGTTTCGCTGCCCTGCACTCGCCCGATCCACGCCGCGCAGATACCCCACCCTGCACGCATCGGTTGATTTCAAGGGATGACGTTTTGGACAACGTCGGGCGCGGTGCGTCGCGAGAATGCGAAGTCATATTCAGTCGTCATCACCCGCGCATGCGCGAATGCGGGTGATCCAGTATCCAGAGACAGCAGTGATAGAATCGAGAAGCCACGGCGTACTGGATCCCCTGCTTTCGCGGGGGATGACGGCTGGTGGGGCTTCAGCACTTCAACGTTATTGCGAGCGAAGCAATCCATCGCGCGGCAGAAAGGAAGAATGGATTGCTTCGCTTCGCTCGCAATGAAGTGAACTACTGGATACCCGTGCGTGCGCGGGCTGTGACGGAAGTGAAAACCCTACCGCCGGAAACTTTTGATCTCCGACACGCTGCCATCGCGGTACGTCAGCTCCACCGACACCGACCTGGTTTGCGGCGCAAGCTTCAGATAAGGCGTCGCATCATGCGGAATGGCGATGGGATCGCGGGGATCGCAGGGCGGAAGCTTCAAAACCTTGTCCGGCACCGCCGAGTCGATGCCGACGCGCACCTCGCGGATCGCGCAGCGATATGACATCAGGTGCGTGTAATAGACCAGCAGGCCGTTGAAGTCGCGGAACGACAGCCAGCTCGTCGCCGTCATGTCGAGGATCTTGCGCTGGTCGCGGATCAGCGCGGCTTCAGGATCGAACCGGATCGGGAACGGCCCCTGCAGCTCGCCATTGGTGTCGACATAACGCACCTGGATCACGGCAGCCGGCGCATCGGCCGGCAGTTCGACCGACGGGTTGGGCATCCGTTTGCGGGTGCGCGGATCGAGCGTGTCCATGAAACCGGTCTCGCGGAAATTGCCGCTCTCGCCAATCCGCCAGGAAATGCCGAGCGTCGGATCGGCGATCGAGAACACCACGGTCCAACCGCCATTGTGGCGCGAGAACATCGCGATCGGCGCGTTGACGGAATCGTTCTGCGGCTTGAGTTGCTGCACCGGCGGCAAGGCCGCAAGCTTCTGCAGCGGCTCGGCGGATTGCGCCGCAGCCTCGGGCTGCGCCTTCGCCAGACCGTTCAGAAAAACGTCGTCGACCATCTGGTCGAAGTAAACCGGGATCTGCTTGTGACGGACGGTCTCCGCCAGTTCGCTGACCGCGCGCCGCGTGCGCTGCGCGACCTGAACGAGGTTAGCGCCCGGCTGCGTCAGCTCCTTGGCGAAGGTACGCGTGAACACCGAATTGGGATTGGTGTCGTCGTTGGAAAGCCGGTCGAGCGCGGTCTGCCGCGGCCCGGCCGAGAAGATCGAGAACACGCCTTCCGGCAATTGCGTCATCGGGGCGAGACCGCCGCCGCCGGCAACCGCGCGCGTGCCGGGACGCTCGAACGGATTGTTGCGGCATGCATCGAACACCAGGATGGCGGTGCGCACCTTGCGGTTCTGCAGCCGCTCGATGATGCGGTCGGCGAGAACAGAGGCGTCGCGCACCAGCTCTTCCTGCCCTTCGGTCGCCGCCGGCACGTCGGTCGGCAGCAGGAAGTTCTGGCCTGCAATTTCGAAACCGTGACCGGCGAAGAAGAAAAACGCGGTATCGCCGGCATCGACCGCCTTGTCGAACGCCAGCAGCGTCTGGCTGAACGCCTGCCGGTTCTGGTTCTCCGCCACCATCACCGTGAAGCCGAGCTGCTTGAGCGTGTCGCCCATGGTGCGGGCGTCGTTGACCGCCTTCTGCAGCTTGGGCACGTTCCGATAGTCGTTATTGCCGACCACCAGCGCCACGCGCTTTTCCGCCTGCGCAGGCGCGGCAAAGGCAGCGATGCACGTTGCGAGGCTCGTCACCGCGAGCAGTCTGGTAAGCCAACCCTTCATGGAATTCCCCATCCGCACGATCTGGTCCTTTGGGCCGTGCGATACCGCTTCATGCCATAGTCGGCGGCCTGTTGCCCACGGTTCAACGGCTTCTCTTGATTGGAATGGGATGGCCTGATTTGACGGCCAAATGACGGTTTTCGCCGTTATTTGTGCGAAAACATTAAGCTTTTTGGGCTTCAATGGGGGTTCCTAGATTGACTTTGGCCATTTCGACCCTATGTTCGCGCTCAAAGCGGCCTTGGACCGAAACGCGATTCCTTAGGTTAGCCGCTCGTCTGCGTAAGTCAGAGCCCCCAGCTTTTCAAAAGCGCGCCGTTTCGGGGCAAAACGCGACAGCCTTTTTACCCTCGATTCCGAACGGCGGTGTCGACTAGAGGCTCAATGTCTTTTTCCAATCTCGGCCTTTCCGATAAGGTCCTCGCCGCAGTTGCGGCCACCGGGTACACCACCCCCACCCCCATCCAGGAACAGGCAATCCCGCACGTTCTGGCCCGCCGCGACGTCCTCGGCATCGCCCAGACCGGCACCGGCAAGACCGCCGCCTTCGTCCTGCCCATGCTCACGCTTCTGGAAAAGGGCCGCGCCCGGGCACGAATGCCCCGCACCCTGATCCTCGAACCGACCCGCGAACTCGCCGCCCAGGTCAAAGAGAATTTCGACAAATACGGCGCCGGCCAGAAACTCAACGTCGCGCTCCTGATCGGCGGCGTCTCGTTCGGCGACCAGGACTCCAAGCTGACCCGCGGCGTCGACGTCCTGATCGCAACCCCCGGCCGCCTGCTCGACCACACCGAACGCGGCGGTCTCCTGCTCACCGGCGTTGAACTGCTGGTCATCGACGAAGCCGACCGCATGCTGGACATGGGCTTCATCCCCGACATCGAACGCATCTGCAAGCTGGTGCCGTTCACGCGCCAGACCCTGTTCTTCACCGCAACGATGCCGCCGGAAATCAGCCGCATCAGCGAAACCTTCCTGCACAATCCTGAAAGAGTCGAAGTCTCGAGACCGGCAACGACTGCGACCGGCGTGTCGCAATTCAAGGTCAATGGCGGCCGTGAGCCGCATGAGAAGCGCGAGCTGCTTCGCCGCCTGCTGCGCGACGCCAAGGACCTCAACAACGCGATCATCTTCTGCAACCGCAAGCGCGAGGTCGCCGTCGTTCACAAGTCGTTGCAGAAGCACGGCTTCAGCGTCGGCGCCCTGCACGGCGACATGGACCAGTCGGCGCGCACCGCGGCGCTCGATCAATTCCGCAAGGGCGAGATTCCGTTGCTGGTGGCTTCCGACGTCGCCGCCCGCGGCCTCGACATTCCCGCCGTCAGCCACGTCTTCAATTTCGATGTGCCGCATCACGCCGACGATTATGTGCATCGCATCGGTCGAACGGGGCGCGCCGGGCGCGCCGGCACGGCGATCTCGATCGTCAGCCCGCTCGACAGCAAATCGCTCGCTGCGATCGAACGCCTGATCGGGCAAACCATTCCCATCGCCGAGGGCGATTACGCCGTGCACTCGGAGCCGTCGGAGGACGGCGATCAGCCGCGCGAACATCGTTCACGGGAAGGCTCGCGCGGCGGCCGCAAGCCGCGCCGCGAACGTGAGCCGCGCGCCGCAAGGGATTCTGATAGACGTGGCGACAAGAGCGCCGAGCGCGAACCGCGGCATGCCAAGGGCGCTGGCCGCGGCGCCAGACCGCAGCCGGAAGCTGGGGCCTTTACGCCACCCGCTGCGGCGCAGCCGTCGCGCGTGCCTTCGATCGGACGGCCTGAACCGCGGCGCGCCCATCGCGAGATCGAATCCGAGCCTGCCGATCACTCACATCTTCCTGCATTTCTTTTGCGGCCCGTTCGCGCCCGCGTCTGACCGGCACAGGTCCTGACGGCCGGGGCATTTACCGGCCGTTCATCCTCCTCCGTTAACTTGCCAGCGATAATTTAGACATTGCTGCCGCCCGGCAACGACCGGTGCTGCTCGTTATTTGGGGACGGATCAGTGGTCAAGCTGCTGGACGAACACGAACGCACGATGGCGTTTGCCGAAGTCGCGTTGGGCCAGATCAGATCGCTCCGGCAAACCGCCGTCCCGCGCAACTATGAAATCTGGTACGTCTACGCGACCGGATACAACGCCCCTCTCAACAAGATCATCAACGAGACGCTGGCGCGCAACGGCAAGCTCAGCGAAGCCGACCTCGAACAGATCTACGAGACCTATCTCTCGCACATCAAGGCGTCCGATCGCATCGACAAGGTCGGCGCGCGCGTCATCGGCGAGATCGACGACGTGATGACGCTCATCACCGAAGCGCTCGGCATGTCGCAGAGCTACGACTCCAGGCTGAGCGGCGCGAACGAGAAACTCAGAACTGCCAACAACCGCGATCAGATCAAGGCGGTCGTCGACGGCCTCTTGAAATCGACACGCGAGATGCAGGAGACCAACAAAGCGCTGGAAAGCCGGCTGGCGCTGTCGAAGACCGAGATCAGCAATCTCCAGCACAGCCTGGAGGCGATTCGCGCCGAGAGCCTGACCGACCCGCTGACCGGATTGGGCAACCGCAAGTACTTCGACCGCTCGATCGAGATGGCGGTGCGAACGGCGCTGGCGAACGGCGAGCCGCTGTCGCTGATGATGTTCGACATCGACCATTTCAAATCGTTCAACGATTCCTACGGCCATCTCACCGGCGATCAGGTGCTGCGGCTGGTTGCGATGTCGCTGAAGCAGACCATCAAGGGCCAAGACATTACCGCCCGTTACGGCGGCGAGGAGTTTGCGGTCGTGCTGCCGAATACCGGGCTGCGCCAGGCGCTGACGGTTGCCGACCACATCCGCCGCGCGGTGATGGCAAAGGAATTGAAGAAGAAATCCACCGGCGAAATCCTCGGCCGCGTCACCATCTCGGTCGGCGTTGCCATGCTCAAGCCGGACGACGACACGGATGCATTGATTGAACGCGCCGACGCCTGCCTCTACGCCGCCAAACGCAACGGCCGCAACCGCGTGATCTGCGAAGTCGACCCCGAATACGCCGACGAGACCCGCAGCCAGGTCGCCTGACACCGAGTCGCCTGACACCGACTATTTGCTCGGCGCCTTCCGTGTCCGCGCTGCCTTCCTCACCCCTGTCGCCTTCCGCTTCGCAGCAGCCTTCCCCGACACCTTCGCCTTGGCAGCCTTGCGCGCCTTCGGCCGCTTGCGCACGGCCGCGCGCTGCGCTGCAGCCAATGCCGCCCTCGCCCACTCGGCCAGCTCCTCGGAATCGTCGAACAGCCGCGCCGGCAACTGCCAGTACGAGTTCACGGTGACCGTCTTGGCCCGCGTCTGATACTGAAATGGCTGAGAGCCTTCCGCCTCGAATTGCGGAATGGTCTGATCATCGGCGCGGAAATAGAGACCAGCGCGCAACGAAAGCGCAAAGTTGGTGCCGTCGGCGGAAATGCCATAGCCGGAAAACATCCGGCGGATTGTGACCGGACCGAAGTCCGCGAACAGGTCGGTGAGGAAATCGCGGTCCATGGCGGCGCCTGCCCTCGCATTCGTCCCCAATGCGGCGCTGCGCGCTCCCTTCATCCTCCCCTGGAGGGGAAGGATCGGTTCGCATGAAATGCGGACCGAGGTGGGGTGACGGTCTCTCCGCGTCCAACGGTGCCCGTGTTGAGAGACCGTCACCCCGCCCCGTCTCGCATTTCGCTACGCTCTATGCGAGCCGACCCGCCCCCTCGAGGGGCGGGTGAAGAAAAAGGCTACACCTTCGCCGGCGTCAACTGCACCGACTCGCCGCAGCCGCAGGCGGAGACCTGGTTCGGATTGTTGAAGATGAACTGAGCCTGCATCTTGTCGGCCTTGTAGTCCATCTCGGTGCCGAGCAGGAATAGCACCGCCTTGGGGTCGACCAGGATCTTCACGCCCTTGTCCTCGACCACCTCGTCGGTCGGGCGGATCTCGTGGGCGTATTCCACCGTGTAGGACTGACCGGCGCAGCCGCCGTTCTTGATGCCGACGCGCAGGCCGACGATCTCAGAATCGGCGCGCTTGGTGAGCTCCGTGATCCGGGCAGCGGCAGCCTCGGTCAGCTTCATGACCTGCGGACGGGGCCGCGGCTTCGGCTTGGACTGGACGGTGGTATCCATTGCAGTCGATCTCCGGCGTCGCCTCATGGCGACGAGCTATCATGGCATTAAAATAACAACGAAATTCCCGCTGTGAAGGTCTCTCGTTGTGAACTCGATCAGAACCCGTCAAACGAACCGCCAGCTTCCTAGTAGATCGCCCATATTCCCGGCGTTGCCAGCTCCAGCAGATGGTTGTCGGGGTCGCGAAAATAGATGCTCTTGCCGCCGCGGGGCCAATCGGTCCTGCCT
Source organism: Bradyrhizobium paxllaeri (assembly GCF_001693515.2). Lineage (NCBI taxonomy): Bacteria > Pseudomonadati > Pseudomonadota > Alphaproteobacteria > Hyphomicrobiales > Nitrobacteraceae > Bradyrhizobium > Bradyrhizobium paxllaeri. The sequence continues at coordinate 4,117,649 of NZ_CP042968.1, read as the reverse complement.
TCAATTGCGACATTGTGTTCACCAAGCGCCTTCTCCCACCCCGGCAGCTCGGCGGCCGCAATGGCAAAGGCCATGTGGATCGGGCCGCTACCGTCATGCGGCGGAATGGTCCCGCCGGGTAGCTGGATCGTCTCGGGCGTCGAGCCGCGGAGGAACAACAGTAAAACGCTCCGGCCACCGACATCAAAGGCAAGAAAGCGCGAATCGGCCGTCAGCGGCACAAGCCCGAGCACCTTCTCGTAAAACGCGCGGGCGCGATCGAGGTCGTCAACATAAAGCGCGGTTTCGAGGACACCGGACAGTTTCGGCAACGGATCCCTTCACCACATGTTGAGGACGAGGCGCGCCTCGTCGGACATGCGATCCGGCGTCCAGGCCGGATCCCACACCAGATTGACATTCACGACACCAACGCCCGGCACGCTGGCGATGGCGTTCTCCACCATGGTCGGCAACTCGCCGGCCGCCGGACAGTTCGGCGTGGTCAGCGTCATCGTCACGTCGACGGCACGATCGTCCTTGAGGTCGACCTTGTAGATCAGGCCGAGCTCATAAATGTCGGCCGGAATTTCCGGGTCGAACACTGTCTTCAGCGCTGCAACGATTTCGGTGCCGAGACGTTCGGTCTCCTCCGGCGGCAGCGCCGAATTGGTTTCCATGTTGGCTGACTTGACTTCGGCCGTATCACTCATGCGAACAAATCCCGCGCCTTGATCAGCGCCTGTGCCAGATGGTCGACTTCTTCCCGGGTATTATACATGCCGAACGATGCCCGGCAGGTGGCTGTGACATTGAACCGCTCTAAAAGAGGCATCACGCAATGGGTGCCGGCGCGCACCGCAATGCCCTGCCGGTCGATCACGGTCGCGACGTCGTGGGCGTGCGCCCCCTTCATTTCGAAGGAGATCACCGGTCCCTTGCCGCGCGCAGTACCGATCAGGTGCAGCGAATTGATTTCGCGCAGCCGTTCCTGCGCATACGTGAGCAGATCGTGCTCGTGGGCGGCGATGCGCTCCTTGCCGATCGAGGTAACGTAATCGATCGCAGCGCCCAGCCCGATCGATTCGACGATCGCTGGCGTACCGGCCTCGAATTTGTGCGGCGGATCGCCATAGGTGATCCAGTCGCGGGCGACTTCGCGGATCATCTCGCCGCCGCCGTTGTAGGGGCGCATCGCCACGAGGTGCTCATGCTTGGCATAGAGCACGCCGATGCCGGTCGGCCCGTACAGCTTATGGCCGGTGAAGACGTAGAAATCGGCGTCGATGTCCTGCACGTCGACCGCCAGATGCACGGCGGCCTGGCTGCCGTCGATCAGCACCGGGATGCCGCGGGCGTGCGCCAGCTTCACCACGTCCTTGACCGGCACGAGGGTGCCAAGGGCGTTCGACATCTGGGTGATCGCGACGATCTTGGTGCGATCGGTCAGGAGCTTTTCGAACTCGTCGATCAGGAAATTTCCCTCGTCGTCGACCGGCGCCCATTTGATCACGGCGCCATGTCGCTCCCGGAGGAAATGCCAGGGCACGATGTTCGAGTGATGCTCCATGATGGAGATCACGATCTCGTCGCCCGCCTTGATATTGGGCTCGCCCCAGGACGACGCCACGAGGTTGATCGCCTCGGTGGCATTACGGGTGAAGATGATCTCTTCGGTGCGCGCAGCGTTGAGGAACTTTGCCACCTTGGCGCGGCCGCCCTCATAGGCTTCGGTGGCGGCATTGGCGAGATAATGCAGGCCGCGATGAACGTTGGCGTACTCGCTCTTGTAAGCCTCGGTCATGCGATCGAGCACGGCGGTCGGCTTCTGGGCGGAGGCGGCGTTGTCGAGATAGACCAGCGGCTTGCCATAGACCTTCATCGCCAGCGCCGGGAAATCCTCCCGCACGCGATGGACGTCATAGGCTCCGTTTTTGACCGCTGGATGCTGACTCATGAACGGGCCTCCAGCCAACGCTGCGCCGCGGCGATCGCAAGCTCACGCAGATCGTCATTGACGATGGATTCAATGGCCTCGCCGACGAAAGCTTGAATCAGCAGCGCCTGGGCTTCCTTTTCGGACAGGCCGCGAGCACGCAGATAGAACAGCAGGCTCTCGTCGAGCGCGCCGGTGGTCGCGCCATGGCCGCAGGTGACGTCGTCGGCGAAGATTTCCAGCTCCGGCTTGTTATCGGCCTCGGCCTCGTCGGACAAGAGCAGCGCCCGCGTCATCATCTTGGCGTCGGTCTTCTGCGCATCCGGACGCACGATGATGCGGCCCTGAAACACCGAATGGGCACGGTCGTCGGCGACGGCGCGGAACACCTCGCGGCTGGCGCAATGCGGCACCGCGTGGTCCATGAACAGCGTGGTGTCGGCGTGCTGCCGGCCATTCAGCAGGTTCACGCCGTTGGTCTCCACGCGGGAATGCTCGCCGGCAAACGCAATGGTCGCCTGGTAGCGGCTGACGGCCGCACCCGAGCTCATGCCGAACGTGTTGAAGTGCGCATGCGCGCCCAGCGTCAGCACGGCGGAGGAAATGTTGACGGCCTCGCGGGCGTCCTCAACCAGGCGGACGTGGTCGAGTCGGGAATTGTCGCCGATCGACACGATCAGCGAGTCATGGGCCTGATAGGATTTCGCGCCATCGGCCGCGATGTAGCTCTCGACCAGCGTCACGCCGACATCCTTGCCGAGGCGCAGCAGCGAGCGGGTGAACATCGCAGCCGGCGTGGCGCCGGTCGCGACATGAATGACCTGCAGCGGCTGTTTCAGCACCACGCCATTGGCGATCTCGATCACCACGCCGTCGGTCATCATCGCGCTGTTGAGCGCGACCATCGGGTTGGCGGTGTCGGGGGTGAACAGTTCGGTCTGCAGCGCGGCGTCGCCGGCTTCCAGCACTTCCCGCAAGGTGCGGACGACAATGCCCTTCTCCAGCCCGTCCAGTTCGGAGAGCTTCGGCGCGAACACGCCATCCACCAGCACCAGCCGGCGGGCGCCCTTGATCACCTGCAGCTTGACGGCGGCCGCGGCCCGCTTCAGTGCAGCCGCATCCGGCGCGGGCGCCAGCGGCAGCACCTCGCGCATCAGCGCGCGAAGATCGGTGTATTTCCAGTCCTCGATACGCCGGTGCGGCAGGCCCACACGGTCATAGGCCTCGAAGGCGGCGCTTCGCGCCTCCGCGACCTTGCCCGTGCCCGGCAGCCGATCGCGCGCGACGGCAAAGCTGTCGCTCAGCGGGCGTCCGGTCTCGTTCTTTGCCAAAGCCAAATTCATCACAAATCCGTTTCGCGTCAGGCTGCGTCTTCGAACTGGGCGTAGCCGGAAGCCTCGAGCTCCAGCGCCAGATCCTTGCCGCCGCTCTTCACCACCCGCCCCTTGGACATCACGTGCACGAAGTCAGGCACGATGTAGTTGAGCAGGCGCTGATAGTGGGTGATGACGACCATGGCGCGCTCCGGCGAACGCAGCGCATTGACGCCGTCGGCGGCGACGCGCAGCGCGTCGATGTCGAGGCCGGAGTCCATTTCATCGAGAATGCAGACGGCCGGCTCGAACAGCGCCATCTGCAGGATCTCGTTGCGCTTCTTTTCGCCGCCGGAGAAGCCGACATTGACGCCACGCTTGAGCATGTCCTGCGGGATGTTGAGCGACTTCGCGACCGCGCGGACCTTCTTGAGGAACTCCGGAGATGTAAGCGGGCTCTCGCCGCGCGCCTTGCGCTGGGCGTTCAACGCGGTGTGCAGGAAATTCCAGGTGGTCACGCCGGGGATTTCGACCGGGTACTGGAACGCCAGGAACACACCCTTGGCGGCGCGCTCATCCGGCTCCATCTCCAGCAGGTCCTCGCCCCTGAACAGGATCTGGCCGTCGGTGACTTCATAGCCCGGCTTGCCCGCGATGACGTGGCTGAGCGTCGATTTGCCGGAGCCGTTCGGCCCCATGATCGCATGCACCTCACCCGGATTTACAGTGAGCGTCAGTCCGTGGAGAATTTCGTTATCCTCGACGCGGACCTTTAGGTCTTTCACTTCAAGCAGAGACATTGTTTTCCGTTCCTTGTTCCTCGTCCTGAGGAGCGCCGATAGGCGCGTCTCGAAGGACGTGGCCAACAATCTTTCCTCTCATCCTTCGAGACGGCCGCTGCGCGGCCTCCTCAGGATGAGGTCGCTATCCAACCGAGCCTTCGAGGCTGATCGAGATCAACTTCTGCGCCTCAACCGCGAATTCCATCGGCAGTTGCTGCAGCACGTCCTTCACGAAGCCATTGACCACGAGGCCGACGGCTTCTTCCTGCGAGAGCCCGCGCTGGATGCAATAGAACAGCACGTCCTCGGAGATCTTCGACGTCGTCGCTTCATGCTCGAAGGTCGCCGACGAGTTCTTGGCCTCGATGTAAGGCACGGTGTGCGCGCCACACTTGTCGCCGATTAGCAGCGAGTCACACGCCGTAAAGTTACGCGCGCCGGTGGCTTTACGGTGCGCCGTGACGAGGCCGCGATAGGTGTTTTGCGAGACGCCCGCCGCGATGCCCTTGGAGATGATCCGGCTCGACGTGTTCTTGCCGAGATGGATCATCTTGGTGCCGCTATCGACCTGCTGGTGACCGTTCGAGATCGCGATCGAGTAGAACTCGCCGCGCGAATTGTCGCCGCGCAGGATGCAGCTCGGATATTTCCAGGTGATCGCCGACCCGGTCTCGACCTGCGTCCAGGAAATCTTCGAATGGTTGCCGCGGCAGTCGCCACGCTTGGTGACGAAATTGTAGATGCCGCCGACGCCCTCGGAATTGCCGGGGTACCAGTTCTGCACCGTCGAATATTTGATCTCGGCGTCGTCGAGGGCGACGAGTTCGACCACGGCGGCATGAAGCTGGTTCTCGTCGCGCTGCGGTGCTGTGCAGCCTTCGAGATAGCTGACGTAAGAGCCCTTGTCGGCGATGATCAGCGTGCGCTCGAACTGGCCGGTGTTGCGCTCATTGATGCGGAAATAGGTCGACAGCTCCATCGGACAGCGCACGCCCGGCGGCACGTAGACGAACGAGCCGTCCGAAAACACCGCCGAGTTCAGCGTCGCGAAATAATTGTCGGAGGTCGGCACGACCGTGCCGAGGTACTGCTTCACCAGCTCGGGATGCTCGCGGATCGCCTCCGAGATCGGCATGAAGATCACGCCGGCGGCCTTCAGCTCCTTCTGGAACGTGGTCGCCACCGACACCGAGTCGAATACCGCGTCGACCGCAATCTTGCGGTTGGCCGACGGCTCGCTACCAGGCGGCAGTTCGACGCCTTCGAGAATGGCGACTTCCCGCAGCGGAATGCCGAGCTTCTCGTAGGTCTTGAGGATTTCGGGATCGATCTCGTCGATCGAGGACAGCGTCTTCTTCGGCTTCGGCGCCGCGTAATAGTGAATGTCCTGGTAGTCGATCTTCGGATAGTTGACGCGGGCCCAGGTCGGCTCGGTCATGGTCAGCCAACGGCGATAAGCCTCCAGGCGCCATTCCAGCATCCAGGCAGGTTCGTTCTTTTTCGCAGAGATGAAGCGGACAGTGTCTTCCGAGAGACCCTTGGGGGCCTTCTCCGATTCGATAAGCGTCTCAAACCCATATCGATACTGGTCGACGTCGATGCGCTTCACGCGCTCGACCGTCTCTTGTACGGCTGGCATTCCATCCTCCGCTCGCGGTTTCAAGGACCGCGGTGGAACAAAATCTGTGACGAAGCCTGTCCGGCGAAACGCTCTTAGAACGGTTCAAGCCGTGTTTCGTCGCCCTCTAAGTAAGGCATCGGCAAGCTTTCGCCAAGCCTTGAGGGCCAAATCTATGTCTGTCTCAGAGGTAGACCAGCCCAGACTGATCCGCACCGCTCCCTGGGCCAGATCCCTGCCAAATCCCATCGCGGCCAGGACATGCGACGGCTGCACCTTGCCGGAGGAACAGGCCGAGCCCGAAGATACCGCAATACCGGCGAGATCGAAGCCAATCACCGCCGTTTCGGCGTTCAGCCCGGGAACCGTGAACAGGGTGGTATTGGGCAACCGTGGTGCGTCTTCGGAAAACACAATTATATCAGCGGCTTGCTTGAGCCCCTTTTCAAAGCGCTCGCGCAGGATCTGAAGCCGGTCGGCATTATCGGCCAGTTGCGCCGTCGCGGCTGCGGCTGCAGCGCCAAAGGCCACGATGCCGGCCACGTTCTCAGTGCCGGCACGGCGTCCGAGCTCCTGCCCGCCGCCGCGCAACAGCGGTTCGATTCCCTGCACGCCCTCGGCCAGAACCAGCGCACCAACGCCCTTGGGGCCACCAATCTTGTGCGCAGACAGCGTGACCAGATCGGCCTGCATCGCCTTGATATCGATCGGTATTTTACCCAGTGCCTGGATCGCATCGACATGCAGCAACCCGCCGGCCTCATGCACGATCTCAGCGGCTTCGGCGACTGGTTGAATGGCGCCGGTCTCGTTATTGGCTGACATCACCGACACCAGCGGCGGCGGCCCGTCCGCCAGCAAGGCACGCAGATGATCGAGGTCCACCACGCCAGCGCCGGAGACGTTGATGGACGCGGTCGCGTCCGCCGGAAACCGTCCTCCTGACAGCACCGACGGATGCTCGATGGCCGAGACCACCAGCCGCTGGATTGGCCAGCCCGAGCCCCGGCGCAATCCCGGCGTCAGCGCCATTGCATTGGCTTCGGTGCCGCCAGAGCAAAACACCACGTCCTGCGGCCGGGCCGAAACGGCCGCCGCCACAGCGGTCCTCGCATCTTCGACCAGCCGGCGCGCCTGCCGGCCTTCGGCATGAACCGAGGAGGGATTGCCGGTCATGTCCCAGGCAGCCGCCAGTGCCTGCCGCGCCTCAGGGCGAAGCGGCGTGGTTGCATTCCAGTCGAGGTAGACCCGATCAGGCATCGCTGTATTATATTACCTATATTGCCAAGTAGCCTTCGCGCGCGAGCACAAGGCGCCTTATTGCAATTGGCGATCGCGCCGTCTGCAGGCAATCGCAAACTAGCATCTTGAACCGCCTTCTAGATGTTCAAGATGCTTGCTTTTTGCCCCTCGCCTCATGTTAGAACGCCGCCACCAGTTCACGGGAGCGTCGTTCGCGCATCGCCCAGCGACGCCTGATCACATTCTCTCCGCCGGATCACATCCGTTGCCCAGGGATCATCAATGCCTGAAGTAATTTTCACCGGCCCCGCAGGCCGCCTCGAAGGCCGTTATCATCCGGCCAAGCAGAAGAACGCGCCGATCGCGATGATCCTGCATCCGCATCCGCAGTTTCACGGCACGATGAATCACCAGATCGTCTACCAGTGCTACTACGCGTTTGCGCATCGCGGCTTCTCGGTGCTGCGTTTCAATTTTCGCGGCGTCGGCCGCAGCCAGGGCTCGTTCGATCACGGCACTGGCGAGTTGTCGGATGCCGCTTCCGCGCTCGACTGGGCGCAGACCATCAATCCCGAAGCGCGCGCCTGCTGGGTCGCGGGCTTTTCGTTCGGCGCCTGGATCGGTATGCAGCTTCTGATGCGCCGGCCCGAGGTCGAAGGATTCATTTCGATCGCGCCGCCCGCCAATCTCTATGACTTCTCCTTCCTTGCGCCCTGCCCGTCCTCGGGCCTGATCGTGCATGGCGAGAAGGACGCGGTGGTGCCGCCGAAGGACGTCAACACGCTGGTCGAGAAGCTGAAGACGCAGAAGGGCATCGTGATTGATCAGCAGATCATTCCGGGCGCGAACCACTTCTTCGACGGCAAGCTCGAGCCGCTGATGGAGACGGTGACTGGTTATCTCGATATGCGGCTCGCCAACGTGCGCTGATGTAGCCTTGTGGCCCGGATGGAGCTCAGCGAAATCCGGGGTCGCAGCCAGCGGCGAGATTCCCGGATTGCGCTTCGCTCCATCCGGGCTTGTATGGGGTAGTGGTTGTCAAGGGGATTGATTCATTAGGGCATGGCTTTGCCTTGGCATGTTCGGTGGAGAGCAACGGCTCTTGATGGCTGTTTCGTTCCGATGGATAGCCGCTGCGCCGGACGCGGCACGGTCAAGGCTGGCCGCAGGCCACCGCCGGAGGCGGCGCGTAGCGGCCTTGACGGTGGCAAGGCCGGTGCGAAGCTTTCGGATCGGGACGTTTCGAGGCGCGCGATTGACAGCTTGACGTGATGTCCTGGACTGGGCCGTGACGTCGTATGCGGCCAACACCGCATCAACTTGTATCCGGTCGGGTGTGGTGGCCCGGACCCTGATCTTTCATGCACGGGTGAAGGTAAGGCCCAGAAGAGACGGGACCCATCTACGAAAGCGGAATCCGAAGACCCAAGCCCGGGTTCGGTCACACGTCTGTCCTGGATCACGTCGGCCGTCATTGGCACACCGGCGTTGGTTAGAGACTTGGACGCATCACAGCGCCGCTCGGCACAAGGCCGGTTTCCAGATAGCGCCAGAGCGCCACCATCAGCTTGCGCGCCAGCGCCACGATGGCGATCTTGCGGATGCGACCCTTGAGGTTGCCAACCCGCTCGCGGAACCAGCGGCTCAGCTCGCTGTCGGGCTGATGGCTCAGCCATAGCCAGGCGAGCTCGATGGCGGTCGTTCGCGCTCGGCGATTGCCAGCCTTGCTGATGCCCTGTTGCCTGCGGCTGGCGCCGCTGTCGTAGGGCATGTCGGTCAGTCCGAAGCAACTGCCGACCTGACGCCGGTTCTTGAAGTTGCGGTAGAAGACCTCGTTGGCGAGAAGCTGGGCGATGTGCGGGCCGATCGCCTTGAGTTGGGCAAGCTGAACCGCCTTCGCCTCTACCGAGTCCTTGGCCGGTGCCCGATGCGCGGCCGCATTCGCTGCCTCGAGCGCCTTGATCTGCTTGTGCACCAAGACCAGCCGCTCATGCTCGCGACGGATCTCGTCCTTCAGCCGCGGCGGCAGAGCGCGCCCATCGCCGGTACGCATCTCCTCCAGACCCGACAAGAAGTCCGGCTTCAGGGGCATGACATCGCGGATACCCTGGCCATGCAGCAGCCCCTTGATCCGATTGCTGTGCCCGGTGCGCTCCTCCAGCAGCCGCTCGCGCTCGCGCGTGCGCCGTTTGCGGTCCTCCTCCTCAGGCGTGGGAACCCGAACCATGCTGCAAACCCGCGGTTCGCCACGCAGGTAAGCCAGAAACGAGCGCATCAACTGCGCCAGGTCGATCCGATCGGTCTTGGCACGCCGTGCCCGCCGGTTCACCTCGATGCTCGACGCATCGATCTCGTAATTGAGCACCTCGTTGTCGGCAAGCCAGCGGTGCAGCCAATGACCGTCGAGACCTGCTTCATAGCAAGACAGGATACGAACCGGCTTCCCCGTCTGCGCCGCCTTCGATCGAGCCTTGACCAGCAAACTCGACAACGCCGCCAAGTCGCCACCGTCAATCCGGTAACGGCTCACCTTCTCGGCACCAGGCATCATTATGCCTAGCTGCCATTTCGCCTTGCTCAGTTCGAAAGCAACGTAAACCGTGGCATACTCGCAGCCGGCGGGTGTGTCAGCGTGATCTGTGCACATCGTGGATCCTCTGGGTGAGTGGGGGTCGCAAACTCAACTTACCCCCTGAACACCTGCCACCCATAGGATCTACAGCGATATCGCGACCCTACGCCGCCAGCTTCAGCATATGCGCGTCATGGCGAACCAGGAACGCGTGCAGCAGCTGCGGATAGTCGGCTCCCACCGCCGTGCGTACGCTCGGCCGCTTTGCCAATTCCTCTCGCCATGCACGGACCTTCGGCGTATCGGCAAAGACCGAGAGATCGATCAACTGATCGAACACATCGAAGTAGCGGAAGATCGGCGCGAACACTGCGTCCACCAGGCTGAAATGTTCGCCGGCGAAGAACGGGCCCTTGCCTAGCGCCTCCTCGGCGCGCGCAAACTTTGCGGCAACCGCCTGCCGCTTGCTTTCGAACACCGCGGGATCGTCTGTCGTCTCCAGACCCCATAGCTCGCTCAGAATGGTGGATCCAAATTCCATCCAGGCCCGATGCTGCGCGCGTTGCAGCGCATTGTGCGGATGCAGCTTTGCGCCAGCTTGCGTCTCCTCGATGTATTCGCAAATCACGTTGCTCTCGAACAGCGCGGCCTCGTTGCCGTCGTCGCCGGTCACCAATAGCACCGGCACCTTGCCGAGCGGCGATATCTTCAAGAACCAGTCCGGCTTGTTGGCGAGATCGATGTCGACCCGCTCGAACGGAACGCCCTTTTCGTTCAGCGCGATCACGGCGCGCTGCACGTAGGGGCAAAGCTTGTGGCTGATCAAAGTGAGCTTTTGCGCCATGACGACCTCCCAAGGCGAAGGCTGGCCGCCCTCGCTCCATGCATCTGCATCCAAATTAGATGCGTATGCATGCAGTCGTCAAGGTCGATGCAATTGCATCAACATATCTTGAACCGCGTCACGGTCGCGCGATGATGCCGCCGGTCATCGGGATCGGCACCCCTGTGGTGGCGGGGTAGCTCAGCGGCAGGCCTTTCAGGCCCCGCGCTGCCAGGAATCCAAACGCCTGCGCCTCGATGGCGTCGGAAGCCCAGCCCAGCGTATCCGCCGCCTGGACCTGTGCCGGCGCCAGGCATTCGCGCAGCATCCGCAGCATGGTCAGGTTGCGGGCGCCGCCGCCGGCCACGATCCAGCTCCTGGGCTCCTTCGGCAGCAGCGGCACCACCCGGGCGATCGCAGCCACCGTAAACGCGGTCAGCGTCGCCGCACCGTCCTCGGGCGGCATATCGCCGAGCTTCAGCCCGGCGAAATCGTTCCGATCGAGCGATTTCGGCGGCGGCAGCGCAAAGAACGGCATCGCCAGCGCGCGATTGATCCAGGCCGCATCGACCTTGCCGAGCGCTGCGGTACGGCCCTCGGTATCGAAGCGCTGGTTCATGCGGCGGAGCATGTGGTCGTCGAGCAGCGCGTTGCCCGGGCCGGTATCGCAGGCGATCAGCGTATCGCCGTCGATATAGGTGATGTTGGCGACCCCGCCGATGTTGACCACGACGGTCGGCCCCTCCCGCTCCAGCGATTGGGCCAGCGCGCGGTGATAGACCGGCACAAAAGGGGCGCCCTGGCCGCCGGCTTCGACGTCGGCTGCGCGGAAATCGTACATGACTGGAATGTGGATCGCCTTGGCCAGCATCAGCGCGTCGCCGATCTGGACCGTCAGCCTTTTGTCGGGCCGGTGCAGCACGGTCTGGCCGTGGAAGCCGACAATGTCGATGTCGTCGAAGCGCATCCGGTGTTGGGCGGTAAAGGCGGCCACCGCCTCGGCATGGGCCGCGGTAACGACCCGTTCGGCCTCGCGCAGGCAGCCGGGCCGGGCCGTGCGATCCGGCAGGTCGGCGGCCTCGTACAGCGCCTGGCGCAGCAGGCCGCGCTCCGTATCCGTATAGGGCCGGTATCCGGACGGTCCGAGCGCATTCACCCGGCGGCCGTCGGTTTCGATCAAAGCGACATCGACCCCGTCAAGCGAGGTGCCGCTCATCAAACCCAATGCCGTCAACATCATAGCAGATTGTGCCTTTGAAACGCCCTGCTCGATACGTCCCGCCGACGACGATCAGCTTGTGCCAAACACGCACATCTTATAATGCCACAGCGCCTGGCCCTGCGGCAGCCTGTTCCGCGATGGTTCCGCAAAGCAGTTACAATTACAGTGAAAATAGAATGATCAAAGCGCCCGCCAATGACCGCATTTAAATCAGATTTCCTGAACATTTTACAGGAGCGCGGCTTCATCCACCAGTGCTCCGATTTCGAGGGCCTCGACGCGCTGGCGGCGAAGGGCCAGGCGATCGCCTATGTCGGCTACGACTGCACGGCGCCCTCGCTCCATATCGGCAACTACCTGACCATGATGATGCTGTACTGGCTGCAGCAGAGCGGCAACAAGCCGATCACCCTGATGGGCGGTGGCACCACCATGGTCGGTGACCCCTCCGGCAAGGATGAATCGCGCGCCATCCGCTCGATTGCGGAAATCGAGTCCAACAAGGCCTCGATCCGCGGCGTGTTCTCCAAGGTATTGCGTTACGGCAACGGCGCCAGCGACGCGATCATGCTGGATAACGCGGAGTGGCTGACCAAGCTGAACTGGATCGAGATGCTGCGCGACATCGGCCGGCATTTCTCCGTCAACCGCATGCTGACGATGGACTCGGTGCGGCTCCGGCTCGAGCGCGAGCAGGAGATGAGCTTCATCGAATTCAACTACATGGTCTGCCAGGCCTACGACTTCGTCGAGCTGGCGCGGCGCACCGGCTGCCGCCTGCAGATGGGCGGCTCCGACCAATGGGGCAACATCGTCAACGGCGTCGATCTCGGCCGCCGCATGGGCACGGAGCAATTGTTCGCGCTGACCACGCCGCTGCTGACGACGGCCTCGGGCGCCAAGATGGGCAAGACCGCGCAGGGCGCGGTGTGGCTCAATGCCGACCAGTTCTCGCCTTACGATTTCTGGCAATACTGGCGCAACGCCGAGGACGCCGACGTCGTCAAGTTTCTAAAGTTGTTCACGACCCTGCCGATGAGCGAGATCGCAAAGCTGGCGGCGCTGCAAGGCGGCGAGATCAACGAAGCCAAGAAGGTGCTGGCGACGGAGGCGACCGCGCTGCTGCACGGCCGCGAGGCCGCCGACACCGCCGCCGAAACCGCGCGCCAGACCTTCGAGCAAGGTGCGATCGCGGAGAACCTGCCCACCGTCGAAGTTTCGCGCGGCGAACTCGAGGCTGGCGCGGGCGTGGTGGGACTGTTCGTGAAGGCGGGCCTCGTGGCCTCGAACGGCGAAGCACGGCGCCAGATCAAGGGCGGCGGCTTGCGCGTCAACGATACCGCCGTGACCGACGAGAAGATGGTGCTGACGGCGTCCAACCTGACGCCGGAAGGTGTCATCAAACTTTCCATGGGGAAGAAAAAGCACGTCCTGCTGAAGCCGGCCTGATCCTGCCTGCATGGGCGCATTCGCTTTTTGACGCTTGCGGGGAACTGCGGAAACGCGCTCCCTGCATCCATGGATCGCAAGACGCCAGAGCACGACGCGTCAACCAAGCCGCTCAAGCCGGAGCGGGTTGCGCTCAACGTGCTGGCGCTGTGCTTTACGCTGGCGCTGCTCGGCCGCGGCCTCGGCGAGAGCTTTACGGTATTCCTGAAACCGATCGCGGAGAATTTCGGCTGGGACCGCGCCGAAGTGGTTTCGGTCTATTCGCTGACCTGGCTGGCGGGCGGGCTGATGGCCCCGGTGGTCGGCCGGCTGTTCGATCGCTACGGCCCGCGCACCGTCTATTCACTGGGGCTGCTGCTGCTCGGCGGCGCGTTTCTGGGGGCCTCCCACGCGCAGGCACTGTGGCAATTGCAGTTGAGCACCGGGCTGGCCGTCGGGATCGGCATCGCCTTCATCGGCAACGTGCCGAACTCGATCCTGCTCGGCCGCTGGTTCGGCCCGCGGCTGCCCACCGCGATGGCGATCGTCTATTCCGCAACCGGCGCCGGCGTTCTGGTGCTGCTGCCGGCGTCGCAGATCCTGATCGATTACGTCGGCTGGCGCGGCGCCCACCAGATTTTCGGCATCTTCACGCTGTGCCTGCTGGTGCCATTGCTGCTGTTGCCATGGCGGCTGTTCGCCACGGGCTCACCGCACGTCACCAAAAAAGCCGATCCCGATTTCGTTGACGATGGCTGGACGCTCGCGAGCGCCATGCGCCACCACGCATTCTGGGCGCTGTTCTCGACCTTCTTCTTCACCGCCGTCGGCATGTACGCGATCTCGGCGCAGATCGTCGCCTATCTGATCGATGCCGGCTTCCCGCCGCTACAGGCCGCGACCGCCTGGGGCTTTTCCGGCGTCGTGCTGCTGTTCGGCATGCTGGGCGTGACCCAGCTCGATGCGATGATCGGGCGACGGCCGTCGGTCTTGCTCAGCTACGCCATCTCGATTCTAGGCATCATCCTGCTCTGGCTGTTGCAGTACTATCCGAACTTCTGGCTGCTCGGCGCCTTCGTCGTGACCTTCGGCAGCATGATCGGCTCGCGCGGACCGCTGATCACGGCGACCGCGATGAAGATCTTTCGCGGCGAGCGCGTCGGCACCATCTACGGCACGATCTCGATCGGCAGCGGCCTTGGCTCGGGCCTCGGCGCATGGGGCGGCGGTTTGATCCACGACTGGACCCACAGCTATAATCCCGTGATCGCGTTTGCGCTGGTCGCGGTGGTGCTGGGGATGATTCCGTTCCTGGTCGTCCCGGCGCTCAGGCGGTAGCCAGGTCTCGGTACGCTTGGCGGGGGCTGCTGTTTTTTGCTGCGATCGTTTCAAGCAGCCAGTTCTTGAATGCGAGCATCGCTTGTGTCGGTTGCCGGGAGTGCAGCGACGTAATCCAGTAGTCGCCTAGTGCCACTTCGATTTGAAAGGGGCGTACCAGCCGCCGTCGACGGATCTCGTCCTGAAACAACGCCGGCGGCAGCAGCGCAACGCCGAACCCACGCGCAGCTGCGCTGGCGATCGTGATCGATGAATCGAACACCATTCCCTTGAGGACCGGGCTCTGCAGTCCCGCCGCGGCAAACCACCGTGGCCATTCCTCCTGCCGATAGGAACGCAGCAGCACCTCGCGCTTGAGATCGGCCGGCCGGCTCAGCCTGCGCGCCAGCGACGGCGCGCAGAGCGGGGTAAATGGCGCGCCCATCAAACGGGTCGCATCGGTACCGTGCCAAAGGCCGTCGCCAAACCTGATCGCGTAATCGAGGCCCTCACCCGCGATGTCGATGCGATTGTTATTGGTGAACAGGCGCAGATCGATCCGCGGATAGGCCTTCCTGAAGGCATCGAGCCGCGGCAGCAGCCATCCCGAAGCAAACGTGCCGACGACGCCGACCGCGATGACATCCTGGTAGTGGCCATCTTCAAAACGATTGAGCGTTTCGGTGAGCCGGCCGAAGGCCTCGACAATGCTCGGCAGCAGCAACTGCCCTTCATCGGTGAGCGCAACGCCGCGCGGTAATCGGCGAAACAACTGCACGCCAAGCCGGTCCTCCAGCACCTTCACGTGCTGGCTGACGGCCGCCTGAGTGACCCGAAGTTCCAGCCCGGCACGGGTGAAACTGAGGTGGCGCGCTGTCGCCTCAAAAGCCCGCAGCGCATTGAGCGGAAGGTGCGAAAGCTTCGTCCGGCGACGCATTGCTTGTCCCTAGTTTTTCTTATGCCTGCCCGCAGAACTGATCGTTTGTCAAGATTGCGGCCTGTCGGCACCTTCCCGCCCGCAGAACGGAGGATTCATTGTGATCACGAGAAGACAGTTCCAGCTTGGATGCGGCGCAGCGCTGGTAGCGACTGCCTTGAGCGGCCGGCTGAAAGCAGTGAGCGCATCGACACTCAATCAACGACTGATCGACGAGATCAAACGTCTGGAGCGCGAGAGCGGCGGCCGGCTCGGTGTGTGTGTCCTGGACACGGCAACGGGCGCTCGTCATGTCCATCGAGGCGACGAGCGCTTTCCGATGTGCAGCACCTTCAAGGCGCTGGCGGCCGCCGCGATCCTGGCGCGGGTGGACGCCGGCAAGGAACAGTTGACGCGGCGCATCACCTTCGAAGCATCCGCGCTCGTCACGTACTCGCCCGTAACCGAAAAGCACGTGGGCGGCGACGGCATGACGCTCGCCGAAATTTGCGAGGCGGCGGTGACGCTGAGCGATAACACGGCCGGCAACCTGCTGCTCGCTGCTCTCGGCGGACCTCCGGGGCTGACGGCCTTCGCCCGGAGTCTCGGCGACCAGGTCACGCGGCTGGACCGTAACGAGCCCTCGCTCAACGAGGCTTTGCCCGACGATCCCCGCGATACCACGACACCGAATGCGATGGCTTCCAGTTTGCAGGCCCTCGTCGTTGGAACCACGGCGCTGTCGGCGCCATCGCGCGAGCAACTGACGGCATGGCTGGTCGCCAACAAGACCGGCGACACCAGACTGCGTGCAGGCCTTCCGAAAGACTGGCGCGTCGGCGACAAGACCGGCACTGGTGCGCGAGGCACAAATAATGACGTCGCCGTGATCTGGCCTCACGGCAAGGCCCCCATCGTGATCACGGGCTATCTGACTGGCGCCACCGTTCCTGCCGCGCAGCAAAACGCCGTTTGGGCTTCGGTCGCGCGGGCGGTCTCGGCCATGGCATCCGGCTAGAGGCAGATCAGACAGCGATTTCCGCCGCAGGCAGCTTCCCATTCCGAAGCTGCGGCGGTTCCTGACTAATTATTCGGCGGGAGTTCGACCGGGTTATTGTTCTGCTTGCCGGTGTTGAACTCGAATATCTTGCGCAGCACGCCTGGCATCACTGCCGAAATCGGATTGACCCGCAGCACCGGCTGGCCGGGCGTGCCGACCACTTCATAGGTCACGCCGATCAGGCCTTCATTGCTACCGCCGCCGAGGAACAGGCCGAGCACGGGAATCTGCCCGAACATGTTGTTCAATCCGTACATCGGAACGAAGGTGCCGCTCATGCGCACGGCATTGCCGACATAATCGATGCTGCCTTCGATGGTCGCGCCGATGGTCGGACCCTTGACGACACCGTCGCGGATCGCGAGCTGTCCGCTTTGCCGGGTGAACTCCGCCCGCAATGCCGAAAATGATATGCCGCTCTGGGCGCCGGCCGGTGCGCCGGCAGCGGCGCGCTCGAGCGCGGCCTCGCCCCTGACAGAGAAGTCGCGGACGTTGATCAGGCCTTCCTTCGCGCTGGGTTCGACGGTTGGCGGCTCCATCGCCAGCGAAAGTTGGCCGCCGACCATTTTCGAGTAGGTGTCGGTGAAGCGGAAGAACGCGCCGGCATCGTTGGTCTGCAGCACGATGATGTCGCGTCCCTGCCCCGCTCCGCGGCCGCGCAGATCCGCCGTCACGGCCGTGTCGCGCCCGACCTTGCCGGCGAGCGTAAAGGCTCTCACGACGCCGTTGCGGCGGGAGAACTTGCTGTCGACGCTGCGCAGCGCCTCGCCGTTGAAGCCCTGGACCGCGCCGAGTTTGACGTCGATATCCAGATCAATGTTCCTGGACTTGCTCCTGGGGTCGGCTTCCTTGCCCGAGATCGCCGATTTGAGGAAGCCGCGGCCGTCGAACACATCGCCACGCATCGTCACCTTGACGACGCCGTCGGCGCCGCGCTCGGCCTTCAAGTTGGTCTTGTCGCCATCCGACGGCGCGTAGGTCGGGAAGTTCGCGCTCATCAAGTCGCCGTTCTGGTCGACCTCGAGCGATCCCTTGATCGACACGCCGCCGCCTTCGACCACGATATCCTGGAACAGCGTCGACTGTTCCTTCTTCACCACGTTGAACGTCGCCTTGCCCGACTTGCCGGGCGACTTGACCCAGCCCGGCAGGATATTGTCGAGCCGCAGCGAGGTCAGGTCGGCCTCGATGCCGACGCGGCTGTCGTTCTCGCCGATCTTGCCGACCACCTTGATCGGGATCGAGCCGCTCACGGCAGATCCGAGGTCGATACCGAGGCGTGCGCGGCTGGCATCATCCAGTGTCGCCTGCAGCCTGATATCGGCGTCGCCCTCGCTCGGCTTGCGATAGTCCAGCGAAGCCGCCTGCCCGTTGATCTTGACGTCGCCCTTGACCTGATAGCCCGCGTTGTTGGCGAGCACCTTCAGCGCGTTGGCCTCCAGCTTCTGATTCATCACGAGCCTGTCGGCAGCAAAGCCACTCAGGTCACCAATCACCGTGTAGGTGGTATCGGCCTTGGTCATCGAGCCCTTGACCGGCATGCCGAGCGTAATGGTGGCGGCAACGTTGCCCTTGCTGGCGTTCGGATCGATCAGCGTGCCGGAGAGATCGCTGATACGGTCGGAAGCCAGAATCTCGGCTGCGGCCGGCACCGGACAATCCACCCTGAATTTCACCTTTGATGGAGACGGTTTCGGCGCCATGTCCGGCACCTCGAAGATGAAATCAGAAATGTTGATCTTGCGCCCGGCAGGCGTGTCGGCAATTCCCTGCCCGATCGTCACCGTCGCGGTGCGTCCGGTAACCCGCGCCTTCAAATCCGCATCGCGGACCGCGGGCATGTCGTCGACCGGGCGCGCCGTCACGCCCGAGGCGACGATGTTGACGGCCAGGCCATCGTCCGGAATCGGCGGTCCCTTGCGCGAGAGATTGCGCACCGGCGAATTGACGCCAACCTCGATGCGCTGGAGCGTACCGCGCTCGATGCGCTCGATCACCCATTCACGTACTTCAGGCACGATCAGAATCGGCCACATCCGCTTCAGCGCGGATGCCGACATCGGCGTACCCGCAAAACCGAGCTGCAGGCGCGCTTCGTTCGCATAGTCGATGCTGCCGGTGCCGGCGATGCCGATCTCGCCGTTGCTGATATCGGCCTGGGTGAGCAGCACACGTTTCCGGTCGGTGTCGAACTTCATCCCGATCGAGATCCGGTTGAAGATCAACGGTGGTTCATTGTCGGTACCGGCCAGCAGGATCGTACCGCCGCTAAGGCCGGCCTGCCATTCGGTGGTGGCGCCATTCGGCGGCTCGAGATGACCGAGCAGCGTAATCCGGTTCGCGCCGGAAACGACCTTGAAGGGCGCGACCAGCACGCGCCGTCCGGAGTCCCATTCGACGCTCATCTCCGCCGAATCGATCGGCATCGGATAATCGGGCGTATCGCTGTCGATGAGGTGCCCGGCGCCCGCCGTGACCTTGCCGCGTAAATAGGTCGGCACGCCATCGCGGCCCAATTCGCCTTTCAGTTCGCCGGAAAGCGGCAGGTCCGCGCCATAGGTGAGATCCTTGACCCGCATCGCCAGCAGGATGTTGGCAGCCGGCACCTTGTCGGCGCGAAGATCAACCGAGCGCACGCCGTTCTGCGGCGGTCCGACCACCACCTTCAGCGACCATGGACGCGCGCCCTCTTCGCCAAGGCTTACTGCCACCCCGCCGCTGCTCGGGCGGCGCATACTGAGGCTGATATTGTCGAACGTCCACTTGTTGCCGCGCTGCTGGTCGTCGACGACGAGATTGCCGTTCTTGAGGCCGATCTCGTTCAGATTCTGTCCGTCGAGCCCGGTCAGGCTGAGGCTGTCGAGCCAGTCGAGGCCGGCCAGCAATCCGTTCTGCGTCGGATCGGGAGCCGTCGCCGGCGCGCCTGGGGCGGGCGCAGGCGCCGCGCGGGGGAAGGTCGGCGCTATGCCGGCATCGCGCTTGGAGGCAACGCCCGTCGCCAATGGCTTGGCAGTTTCGCCGGCGGATACCGTGACCTGACCGTCCGGCGTGATTCGTACCGCGAGTTCGGCGTCGACCAGATTGAGGCTCTCGGCGCGCAGCCGCCCCATCAGCAGCGCCGTGCCTGACAGTCTCACCTCGGCCTTCGGTGCGGTGGCGACAACGACCTGATCGCGGTCGCGGACCACGATGTCGCGAATGCGCACCGCTATACGAATCCGTCCGGCCCGCTCGATCTGCGTACCGCCGACCGCAACCGTATTGCCGTGGCCGATATTTTCCTCGATTGCGGCCGCGAGCCAAGGCGTCGCGATATCGAGATTGATGGGCCCGGCGCCAAGCCGCCACCACAACCCGCCGAAGCAGCCGATGAAGATCACCGCCAGCACGGCGATCACGATCGCCAGGCGCTTGACCCAGCGCTCGCCGCTCATCCACCGCCGCAGCGCTGAGAACCTGTCGCCGGCACGGTGAAATCCGGAATCGGAACGCGACAGCAGGCGCCGCGCGCGGTAGCCGGCGGCTTCGTCCTGCTCCCAGCCCGCTGCGTCATCCCATTGCTGGGTCTCGGCATGCGGATTCGACCCCTTTGGCGAAGTATTCCTAGCCATTGCCTCTCGGTGTCGGCGCTGAGGTTGATCGCCGCCAAGGGCGCGCTCTTCGATCTGTATCGAGCGCTCCTGTGCCGGCATCGCTGCCAATCCTCGATTAATACTGTTACTCGTGGTCGGACCCAAGGACTGATTGGGCGGCCCCATCGACGAGCGGACGGGTGTAGCGTCGAATTCCTTGTAACCGTACTCCGGGGTCATCAAAGTTGCCCGGCAGCCGGAGCGAATCCGACGGTCAAAGGCAAGACCCGCAATACCCTAATGGTTGATCTGCGGAAAGCGACGAAAGGAAGGCGTATGTCCAAGAAAACGCGCATGAAATCCTCCAAGCCATCCTCCCAAAGCCGCAAGACGCCCGCTCGAAAACCATCCGCAGCCAAGGCCGCCCGTAAGACGGCCCGCCCCGCCGCCGCGGCATCAGCCAAAAAGCCTGCCGCCAAGGTAGCCCGCAAGGTAGGCCCCAAGGCCGCCAAGGAAACTGTCAAAAAACCGGCCAAGGCCGCAAAAATCGCATCAGCAAAATCGTCGCATAAGCCGACACCTAAAAAGTTAATAAAATCCAACCTATCGGATGCGCCCAAACCGGCTGCCGGAACCGGGCTGGCCGAAGGCACCATGGCCCCCTCTTTCAGCCTGCCACGGGATGGCGGCGGCAGCGCGTCGCTGGCCGACTATGCGGGCAAGAAACTGGTGCTGTTCTTCTACCCCCGGGCCGACACCCCCGGCTGCACCCGGGAGGCGATCGACTTCACCCGGCTCCGCAGCGCGTTTGCCGATGCGGGCGCTGAGGTGCTCGGCATCTCCGCCGACACCGTAAAGGCCCAGGAATCCTTCCGCGACAAGCACCAGCTTTCGGTTCCTCTGATCTCGGATGAGCAGCATGACATGCTGGAGGCCTATGGTGCCTGGGGCGAAAAATCGATGTATGGCAGGACCTTCATGGGAATCATTCGCACCACGGTTCTGATCGACGCCGAGGGGCGGATCGCCAGAATCTGGCGCAATGTCCGGGTCGACGGCCATGCCGAAGAGGTGCTCGCCGCGGCGCAGGCCATCTGATTTGGCCAGTTCCCATTTTCCAAAAATTAACCATGAGAGGGTCAAATCGGCCCCGCAGATTGAGCCGTACGGAACTTATCTCCGACCGGCGCGGGAGTGCCGATGTCGTACCGTTCCGGTCATTATTCCGATCACCACCACCCTCATGATCATGGCCGGACGCCGCCGCGCCGGCCTGCACCCCAGGCGGCAAGGACCGCCGCCGCGCTCGATGGCAATGGCTATGCCATCGTCCATGCCGGCAAGCAGGTCCGCTTCGGGCCGGTGGTGTTCTGGATCGTGGTCGGTACGATCGTGCTGCTCGGCATGTGGTCGGCGGCGACCGCCACTTACTTTGCGTTTCGCGACGACGTCCTGACCCGGCTGATCGCCCGTCAGGCCGAGATGCAATATGCCTATGAAGACCGCATCGCGGAGCTGCGCGCCAAGGTCGACCGCACCACCAGCCGACAGCTGCTCGATCAGGAACAGTTCGACCAGAAGCTCGACCAGATCATGCGCCGCCAGACCGCGCTCGAATCGCGCGCCACCGCACTCGGCGCGATGCCGGATGCTGCGGCCACCGGTTCGATTCGGCCGCCGGCCCGCGGCGCGGCCGTAGAGACGCCCCCGTCCGGCAGCCTGAAGCCCTCCCCGATCAGCGACACCGTGATCTTCGTCGCGCCGCCGGATCGCGAAGCGCGGCTGGAATCGCGCACGCCGATCGTCGCCAAGCCGCAGCCCAATCAGTTCGCCAAGGTGCAGGGTGTCGACAACGTGCTGGTGCGCCTGCAGACCTCGCTCGATTCCGTCGAGCGGCGCCAGATGGCGGCGCTCAGCGCAGTCGAGGACAACATGGAATCGCGCGTCCGTCGCATGCGCGGCGTGTTCACCGATCTCGGCCTCGACATGACGCAGCTCGAGGCGGCAACGCCGCGCTCGGCGATCGGCGGCCCGTTCGTGCCGGTAAAACTGTCGGCCGACGCCGGCGCGTTCGAACGCCAGCTCAACCGCATCAACATCACCCGCGCCCAGATGCAGCGCCTCAACGCCACGCTGGCGCTGGTGCCCTACCGCAAGCCTGTTGTCGGCGAGGTCGAATTCACCTCTGGCTTCGGCGTGCGCAGCGATCCCTTCCTCGGCCGCCCGGCCATGCATACCGGACTCGATTTCCGTGCTGCCACCGGCGATCCCGTGCGCGTCACCGCGAACGGCAAGGTCGTATCGTCGGGCTGGATGGGCGGTTACGGCCGCATGGTGGAGGTCGACCACGGCAACGGCTTGTCGACCCGTTACGGCCATCTGTCGGAAATTCACGTCAGGGTCGGCGATGTCGTCAAGATCGGCCAGGTGATCGGCGCGGTTGGCTCGACCGGCCGCTCCACGGGTCCGCATCTGCATTATGAAACGCGGATCGACGGCGATGCAGTCGACCCGCAGAAGTTTTTGCGCGCCGGCGTAAGGCTAAGCGCGGGATAGACTCGCGCTGTCCGAACTGGCGCGTCCGTCCATTGATTGCGCGCGGGCTATTTCCTCTATTCTACACCAGCTCCCACCGTCGCCTAACACGGGAACCGGCGCGCGGCCGCGCTGGTAAAATTTTTTGAGCCTCATGTCGGCTCACATGGAGTTCAGTCGTCCTTGTGGCAGAGACTGAGCTAACCTGCGATAACCCCCGTTCAGTACCGGAGAATATAACGTCATGTCCCAAGGCAATACCGTTCGTTTGCACCGCGTCTTCGCCACCACGCCGGAGAAGGTTTTTCGTGCTTTCCTCGATGCGGAAGCCCTGGCCAAGTGGCTGCCGCCCTATGGCTTCACCTGCAAGGTCCATCATTTTGAAGGGAAAGTCGGCGGCACATTCAAAATGTCGTTCACGAATTTCACCACGAACACGGGCCATTCATTCGGCGGCGAGTATCTGGAGATCGTGCCCAACGAGCGCATCCGCTACACCGATCGTTTCGACGATCCCAATCTTCCCGGCATTATCGAGGTCACCGTGACCCTGAAGGCGGTTTCGGTCGGAACCGAGGTTAACATCGAGCAGGCAAACCTGCCGACGGTGATCCCGGTCGAGGCCTGCTATCTCGGCTGGCAACAGTCGCTCGCCCAGCTCGCGCTGGTCGTGGAGCCGAATATTCCGTAATAGCGACGGGTCGAGAAGAGGCGCCACGCCGCGACGCCTCTTCAAGCCCTCAAAGCAACAAGGTTCTGCATACGAACCGACACCGTTTTTTTTTCTCCCTTCTTTTTCAGTCATCTTGCAGGCAGATCTCGCAAGCCGCATTCGGGCTTGCAAGCATGTGCTTATTCCGCATGACGAAACAGCATTGTTGCCAGGCCGCAAT
This sequence comes from Bradyrhizobium paxllaeri, assembly GCF_001693515.2. Classification (NCBI taxonomy): domain Bacteria; kingdom Pseudomonadati; phylum Pseudomonadota; class Alphaproteobacteria; order Hyphomicrobiales; family Nitrobacteraceae; genus Bradyrhizobium; species Bradyrhizobium paxllaeri. The sequence goes on along the minus strand of NZ_CP042968.1, from coordinate 4,094,441 downwards.
TGTGATTGATGCTCGTTCGCGTCATTACCATGCGAGCAACGCCCCAGAAGGTTGGAACAGGTTGAAACCGAACGTACGAATTGGACCGCGACATCCGAGGCTCGCGGCCGGCGGCTTCCGCTTCGCGCGCTGGCTGGCGGCGAAAACCATGGGCGCTGCCGGATTTCATCAGCTCGGCTCTGAGTTCGCCGATGCGCGGATCGCGCATGTTCGCGGAAAACTTGCGCGGGGCGAAACCGTCTATCTCGCGGGCATCGGTGCGCCCGGCACGCATAATTCAGGGCTGGCGCTGGTCGAGGTGACGCAGGCGCACGGACCGCGACTGATCGTCAACAACGAGGAAGAGCGCTTCTCCGGCAACAAGCACACGACAGAATATCCAAAGCTGTCGATCGACGCCGTTGTGGCGACGCTGCGGGCCATGGGCCGCGACATCGGCGATATCGATGCCTGGCTCACGAGCTGGGATTATCCGACGCTCGCCGGCACGCTGGCGCGCTCGGTGCTCGAGGAACTGCCTCAGAGCATAAAACTCGTGCGCACCACCGAGGCCGCCGGCTTCGACGGCCGCCGCCTCGACCAGATGACGCGGACGCCAAAGATCCTTGCCCGCCAGCTCGGGCTTGCCGAGCGCGTGCCGCTGATCTGCCTGCCGCATCACGACAACCATGCCTGGTTCTCCTACGCCGCCTCGCCGTTCGCCGACGACGATAAGCCGACCGCGATCGCGGTGCTCGACGGCACCGGCGATCAGGGCTCGATCTCGCTTTACGTCGTCGAGCGTGGCGCGATGCGCCGGCTCTATTGCAACGACAGCATGTTCGATTCACTCGGCGCATTCTACAGCGTCATCTCGTCGACGCAGGGCGGCTGGACCTGGCTGTCCTGCGAGGGGCGCTATATGGGCGCTGCCGCCTGGGGCGACATGGACCGCGCCAGCAATCCGTATTACGCGCGCTTGCGCGATGTTCTGCATTTCGGTGCGAACGGCAAGGTCCAACTCAATCGCGCGCTGGCGAACTGGTACTGCGACCCCTTCGACCACCCGTACAAGCAAGCCCTCACCGAGATCCTCGGCGAGCCGCTGAGGCCGGACCAGCTCTGGAATCCCGATGCGGTGCTGCGCGTCGAGGACATCCACCATCGTCCCGATACAAAGGATCGTCTCGACAAGGCGGCTGCGACACAACTGGTGTTCGAGGACGCCATGATCCATGTCGTCGATCATCTGCTGCGCGCGACGGCCGCCGATCGGCTGGTGCTGACCGGCGGCGTCGCACTGAACGCGGTCGGCAATATGCGGCTGCTCGAGCATTTCAGTGAAGCATGGTTCGCGGAAGCGCAGCAGCGCAACGCCCGCCTGCGTCTATGGGTGCCGCCAGTGCCCGGCGATCCCGGCGTCACCATCGGCGCCGCCTGGCTGTTCGCGCATCTGGCGGGCGCCCCACGCGGTGCGCCGATGACGCATGCTTTCTATTGCGGCACGCCGCCGTCGCGCGACGACATTGCCGGCGCGCTCGAAGCCGACGACGTCGCCTCGCAACAGATCGGCGATATCTCGACGCCTGAAGGCCGCGAGGCGATCGCGGATTTGATGGCGTTCATGGTCGCGCAGAACGGCGTGATCGCGCTGTATCAGGGTGCGGCCGAAACCGGCCCCCGCGCGCTCGGCCATCGCTCGATCCTCGCCAACCCCTGCGATCCCAAGGCGCGCGAGCGGCTGAACGAGCGCGTCAAATATCGCGAGGCCATTCGCCCGCTGGCGCCGATGGCGACGCTGGAGGCGGCGCAGGAATATTTCGAACTGCTGCCCGGCGCCTCGGATGCCGACTACAACGCCTATAATTACATGGTGCTCACGGCGCATTCGAAGCCGCATGCCCGCGAAAAAATTCCGGCGGTCATTCACGCCGATGGCACCGGCCGCATCCAGATCGTGCGCGACGAAGACGATCCCCTCACCTACGCCTATCTGAAGGCGCTCGGCCGCCACATCGGCGTGGAGCTATCTGTCAATACGTCCTTCAATGTCGCAGGCCCCATCGCCCAGACCCCACAACAGGCGATCGATACGCTGCGCCGTTCCAAGGGGCTCGACGTCGTCATCATGGTCGCCGGCGACGGCACCGTGCACGCGGCCTGGCACGGGGGGACGCGCGACAGCGGAAGGTTCAGAAACTGGCTCGCCGACTGGAAGACATCTGCTTCCAGTCAGCCTGCGCGATAGATCGCGTGATCGGCCGGTTCAGAGATCGACGCGTTCGCTCGCAACCGCCTTGCGTTCCGCCATGTTGAACCGGCCGCTATAGATCGGACGCTCACCGGTTGTCGGACCAGGATACTGGACGATGAATATCTCCCCGCCCGTTTCAGTGCGGAATTCGCCCTCAAAGTGCGGGTCGGGATGGAACAGCACCGTTCCCGGACCATGCAGCGTTCCGTCGATTGAAAACTCGCCCTTCAGGATGTGCCAGACCTGCGCGAAGCCATGATAGTGCTCGGGGTGATAGGCGCCGGGCTCAAGCCGCAGGATTCCCGCGTTCGGTTCGGTCGGACGTTCCGGTCGCGGATGAAAGAGCATTTTGCCTGTTTCGCCCGGCCACCTGATCGTCTCCCAATCGACGTCGTCGAAATGGCGCGTCTCGTATGGCTTGTGGTCCTTGCGCGACGCTTCGCGCGCCGTCGTCAAATCCGCATTGGCGGCCGCCGTATCGGGAATCTCCTTGCTGCTGACAGCACTCATTTTGCTCTCCCTTTTGCCGTTTTCTCTCGTTCGCCTTTCCTGCCCGCAATATTGCTCCACCACTCGACCGCGATGGCCGACTGATTTTCGATCGATGTCACCATGAGCAGGCGCGCGCTGCCGGAGCCCCGCGCCCACGCCATATGCGGCACGTCCGAGCGCAAATGAATCGAATCGCCGCGCTCCAGCGCGATGGTCTCGTCGCCCACCTGAAATTCGACGCTGCCTTCGAGGACAAAACACATTTCTTCGCCGGGATGCGCGACCAGCGTCGGCTTGCGCGGTTTGGCCGACAATTCGAGCAGGAAAGTCTCCAGCCGCTGCTCGCCCACGCCCGAAGCAAGCTTGCACCAGGCATAATTTGCGTCGGCGTCCTTCGATGGAGCAGCATCGATGGACCGCACCACGCGATACGCGCGTGTCCGTTCCTCGCCTTCGATATCGGCGAATAATTCGGCCGGCGGCAGTTGAAGGACGCCGGCAATTTCCAGGAGATTGCCGATCGAACACGCGATCAGTCCGCGCTCGATCCGCGAGAGAAACGTCACTGACAGCCCGACCATTCCGGCGAGTTCATCGAGCGTCAAACCGCGTGCCGATCGAGCCCTGCGAATGACAGCGCCAATCCCGGCAAGGCGCGCCGCCTCGCGGGCGCGCCGGCCAGCCTCTGCCGAAACCACGCTGCTCTCCCGCTTTGCTTATAAGGCAAATCGTATTGCTATATAGGCAAATGTCAAGCTGGCTAGCGCCCCCTTGCGCGAGCAAGCCAACGCTTGGGAAACTTCAGCACGCGGCCGTCGATCAACAGCAGCGCGCTGCCGATCACCAGTGCGCCTGCGATCTCGCGCGGCGAAATCTGCTCGCCGAGCACGAGCGAGCCGAGCAGGATGGCGGTGACAGGCACAAGCAGCGTCACCAGCATGACGTTGGTGGCGCCGGAGCGCCGCAAAATCTGGAAGAACACGATATAGGCAAGCGCCGTCGACAAGCCGGCAAGACCGAGCACCGCGAACCATGTCACCGCACCAGGCATCGGCAATTGCCAGGGACGCTCGAAAATGCCGGCAACGACAGACATCATCAGGCTCGATGCCATCAATTGAAACGTGGTGGTGGCAAGCGGCGGCGAATCCGATAGCGCGCGCCGCGCGATCAGCGCGGAGATGCCGTAGCTCAGGGCTGCCGCGAGACACAGCAGGACGCCGAGCCCCTGCCCGCCGGCAAAGCCCAGTCCGCCGCCGCGAAGGATCACGACGCCGGCAAGGCCGACGATAACACCGGCCACACGCCTGATGATGAGCTTCTCCTCGCCCGCCAGTGCCATCACCGCCACCGTGAACAGCGGCGTGGTGGCATTGAGGATCGAAGCCAGTCCGCTCGGGATGTAGATCTGTCCGGTGACGATCAGCGAGAACGGCAGCACATTGTTGAACAAGGCGACGAGGAAGAACGGCCTCCAGCCGATCCACCCCTTCGGAAACGGCAGTCGCTGCGCGCAAAGCACCGGCAGCAGGATCATGGCGGCCAGCAGTACACGCAACAGCACGAGCGTGAACGGCGGCAACTCGCGCAGCACCACGCCATTGAAGAAGAACGATCCGCCCCACAGCACCGACAATGCGGCAAGCAATGCCCAATCGCGCGTATCGATCCGGCCGTCGCTGGCGGTCATTTCGCAAGAACCTGGTGAAATCGCGCAGCCAGCTAGGACCGGATGCACGTTGCCGTCCACCCGATTTCTGAAGATTATTTCGGCCGCGATACGATCTCGATCATCCGGCCCTCGTCTTCATCGGGCGCGTTTGTCTTCGCCTTCTCATAGGCGGCAAGCGCGGCGCGGCTGACGGGCACGCCGGGCAGCAGCGTTTCAGCGAGCGCCACCGCATAGGCCGCGTCCTTGTGACGGAGCGCTGACGTGAACGACGCGCCGGAGAAATCGCGCGCGACCATGCGCTTTGAATGCCGGATCACCTGCGGAGACGCCACCGCGCCGGTTGCCAACGCTTCCGCGACCAGGTTCATGTCCAGCCCGGCCTGCTCGGCCATCGCCACGCCTTCGGCGAGGCTTGCGATCTGCACCGCGCCCATCAGGTTGTTGATCAGCTTGAAGACGGTGCCGGTGCCAACGGCGCCAAAGTGCCTGATGGCGTCGCCGATTGGGGCGAGATAGGGTTTTGCGCGATCCAGATCGGCGGCGTCAGCACCGACGAGCAAGGTCAGCTTTCCGGCAGCAGCCGCCTGCGGCAGGCCTGTGACAGGACAATCGATATAGATCAGGCCGCGCCCACGCAGTTCGCGCGCCATGTCGAGCGCATGCTGGTGCGAAACGGTCGAACACTCGATCGCGAGGCTGCCGGCTTTCATCTTCGCTGCAGCGCCACTCTCGCCGAGCCAGACGCTGCGCGACGCCTCGTCGTCGGCAACCATCGTCACGACGGCATCTGCGCCGTCGGCGGCATCAGCCGGAGACGAAGCCCACCGCGCGCCGCGCGCGATCAAATCTTCCGCTTTGGCCTTGCTGCGATTCCACACCGCAACGTCAAAACCTGCATCGAGGTAGCAGCCGGCCATGCCATGACCCATGCGACCGAGCCCGATGAAGGCCACTTTGGTCATGGATTAATCCACATCCTCGACCGAGCCTGGACCCGTGCCAAACGCGCGCTGCGCCAGCGTTGCCGCCATGAACTCGTCGAGGTCGCCGTCGAGCACGCCCGAGGTATCCGAGGTCTGCACGCCGGTGCGCAGGTCCTTTACCATCTGATAGGGTTGCAGCACGTAGGAGCGGATCTGGTGGCCCCAGCCGATGTCGGTCTTGGCGGCCTGATCGGCGGCGGCCTGCTCCTCGCGCTTCTTCAGCTCGATCTCGTAGAGCCGCGCGCGCAACATGTCCCACGCCTGTGCGCGGTTCTTGTGCTGCGAGCGGCCTGCCTGGCAGACCACGGCAATGCCGGTCGGAATATGGGTCAGGCGCACCGCCGACTCGGTCTTGTTGACGTGCTGGCCGCCGGCGCCGCCGGAGCGCATGGTGTCGGTGCGTACGTCGGATTCCTTGATCTCGATCTTGATGGAGTCGTCGATGACGGGGAAAATCTGCACCGACGAGAACGAGGTGTGCCGTCGCGCGTTGGAGTCAAACGGCGAGATCCGCACCAGGCGATGCACGCCGGCCTCCGTCTTCAGCCAGCCATAGGCATTGTGGCCGCTGATCTGGATGGTGGCGGATTTGATGCCGGCCTCTTCGCCCTGGGACTCCTCGAGATATTCGATCTTGAAGCCGTGGTTCTCGGCCCAGCGCGTGTACATGCGCAGCAGCATCGAGGCCCAGTCCTGGCTTTCGGTGCCGCCGGCGCCGGCATGCACTTCGAGATAGGAATCGAACTTGTCGGCTTCGCCGGACAGCAGCGCTTCCAGCTCGCGGCGGGCGACTTCCTTCTTCAGGGCTTTCAGCGCGTTCTCGGCCTCGACGACGACGCCTTCGTCGTTCTCGGCCTCGCCGAGCGCAATCATCTCGACATTGTCGTCGAGCTCGCGCTCGACCTTGCCGATGCCTTCGAGCGCATCCACCAGCGAGGTGCGCTCCTGCATCAGCTTCTGGGCCTTCTGGGGATCATTCCAGAGATTGGGATCTTCGGCGAGACTGTTCAGCTCGGCGAGCCGGGCCGTGGATTTCTCGACGTCAAAGATGCCTCCTCAGCAGCCCGACTGACTGCTTGATCTCTTCTACGAGGCGTTCGACTTCCGCGCGCATGGTCTCTTCTGTCTGCGGCTTATGCCGCGATTGGATGATGCCGCAAGGGATGTAGCGGCGGACGCCACAAAGCGCAACCTGCTGGCGGTCTAGTAGAGCCGGCCGGTTCCGGGACGCATGATCGAGTCGGTCTCGGGCCGATACCCTTGGGGATATCCCTGCGCCTGAGGATATCCCTGTGCCTGGGGATAGCCCTGCACCTGTCCTTCTTCCCCCTCAGCAACGCCGACGACGGCGGCGTAACTATCCGGTGGCGCGGTGCCCGGCTTGAAGGCTTCCAGAACCGTACGGCCGGTATCACCGGGTGCGGGGCGCATGCCGCTCTTCGAATCGATGCGCACCAGCCTGATTCCGGGAGGAACCTTGAACGGGGTCGGCGGCTTATCGGCCAGCGCGAGCTTCATGAAATCCTTCGCGATCGGGGCGGCGATGCGGCCGCCCTGCGCGGCCCGGCCCAGCGTGCGTGGCTTGTCGTAGCCAAGATAGAGACCGACGACGAGATCCGGCGAAAAACCGACGAACCAGACGTCTTTTGCGTCACTGGTGGTGCCCGTCTTACCGGCGATCGGCTTGCCGACCTCGCGCATGATCGTCGCCGTTCCACCCTGCACCACGCCTTCGAGCATCGACGTGATCTGGTAGGCGGTCAACGTATCCAGCACCTGCTCGCGGCGGTCGACGAGTTGCGGCTCGGGCTGGTTCTTCCAGCCGCCCGGCGCATCGCAGCCGCGGCACTCGCGCTGGTCATGCTTGAAGATCGTGCGTCCGTAGCGGTCCTGGATGCGGTCGATCAGTGTCGGCTTCACCCGCCGGCCGCCATTGGCAAACATCGAATAGGCCGTCACCATCCGCATGACCGTGGTCTCGCCGGCGCCTAGCGAATAGGAAAGATAGTTCGGCAATTCCTCGTAGACGCCGAAGCGCTTGGCATATTCGCCGATCAGGGGCATGCCGACATCCTGCGCCAGCCGCACCGTGACGGTGTTGAGCGATTGTTTCAGGGCATCGCGCAGCGTGATCGGCCCCTTATAGCTGCCCACCGAAAAATTGTCCGGCCGCCAGACGCCGTTGCCCTGCCCCTGATCGATCTCGATCGGCCCGTCGATCATGATCGTCGCCGGCGTGTAGCCATTGTCGATCGCCGCCGAATAGACCAGCGGCTTGAAAGTCGACCCCGGCTGCCGATAGGCTTGGGTCGCGCGATTGAACTGGCTCTGGTCGAACGAGAAGCCGCCGACCATCGCGACCACGCGGCCGGTCAACGGGTCCATAGCGACCATGGCGCCAGACACTTCCGGCAACTGACGCAGCCGATACTGGCCCTCGATCACCCTGCCTTCCTTGTCGAACAGCGGATCGGCGTAGATCACGTCGCCCGGCGACAGGATCTGCGAGACCGAGCCTGTCGCCGGTTTGCCGCGCGCCGCAGCCGGCTTCGCCCATCGCACGCCATCCAGCGTGATGAGACCGGTTTGCCGTTCCTTGGAAATGGCGCCGCCAAGTTCGCGGCCGGGCTGGAAGCCGATGCGGGCCGACTGTTCGGATGTCTCCAGCACCACGGCCATCCGCCAGGGCGAGATGTCGCTCAGCGATTTGATCTCGGCGAGCTTCACGCCCCAGTCGCCGGAAATGTCCAGCTTGCTCATGGCGCCGCGCCAGCCTTGCGCTTCGTCGAAATTTACGAGGCCGGCGGCCATGGCCTTGCGCGCCATCACCTGCATCTTCGGATCGAGCGTGGTGCGGACCGACAAGCCGCCTTCGTACAGCTTCTTCTCGCCGTAGCGCTCAAAAATGTCGCGGCGGACTTCCTCGGCAAAATACTCGCCGGCAAACGTATGCGCGCCGTTGCCGCGGCTGGCCACGACCAGCGGCTCCTTGCGCGCCTTGTCGGCGTCGGCCTGCTTGATCCAGCCGTTTTCGACCAGACGATCGATCACGTAATTGCGGCGCTCGACCGAGCGGTCGCGATTACGCACCGGATGCAGCGTACCCGGCGCTTTCGGAAGCGCGGCGAGATAGGCGGCTTCGGCAATCGTCAGGTCGTTCACGGACTTATCGAAATAGACCAGCGACGCCGCGGCGATACCGTACGCACCAAGGCCGAGATAGATTTCGTTCAGATAGAGTTCGAGGATGCGATCCTTCGAATAGGCGCGCTCGATGCGCATCGCGAGCAGCGCTTCCTTGATCTTGCGTGTGAACGACACCTCGTTGGTCAGCAAAAAGTTCTTTGCGACCTGCTGGGTGATCGTCGAGGCGCCCTGCGGGCGGCGGTTGGAGCCGAGATTCTGCACGTAGAGGACTGCGGCGCGCGCCAGGCCGGTGAAGTCGAGGCCGCCATGCTCGTAGAAGTTCTTGTCCTCTGCTGCGAGGAACGCGTTGGTGACGAGTTTCGGCATCGCCTGAATCGGCAGATAGAGCCGCCGTTCCTTGGAATACTCGCCGAGCAGCGCGCCGTCAGCGGCGTGCACGCGCGTCATCACCGGCGGCTCGTAATCCTGCAGCTGCGAATAATCCGGCAGATCCCTGGAGAAATGCCAGATACCGGCTGCGACACCGGCCACGCCCACCAGGAACACCACGCTTCCGGCTGCGAACAAGAAGCCGAAAAACCGCAACAGAAAGCGTATTATCAAAGTTTCATTCCAACTGTTGCGTCGTAATTCCCGACGTGCATTCGCGCACAAACCCTCTACCCGAGGATTCGCCGTCTGACGCTATCCCATGCTCAAATGGTCGAAATCGGGCAATTCGCTTTCCCGCGATACGAGCCGGCGTGCCGGGTCGATATCAGGTGACATCGCAAGCGCAGCTTGTGATTACAGTAGGGCTCTCGGATTAGTAAAGGCCGCCGGTCCCCGGACGCATGATATTGCCGGCGTCGGGCTGTTGATATCCTTGCTGATACCCTTGTTGGTACCCTTGCTGATACCCTGGCGGGTATCCCTGCGGCGACCGGCCATCCATGTCGGCGACGCCGATGACGGAATAGTTATCCGGCGGCGCGGTGCCCGGCTTGAACGCTTCGAGGATGGTGCGACCGCCCTCGCCCGGGCCGGCGCGCATGCCGCTCTTGGCATCGACGCGAACCAGCTTGATGCCGGCGGGTACTTTGAAGGGGATCGCCGGCTTGTCGGCGAGCGCGAGTTTCAGGAAATCCTTGGCGATCGGCGCGGCGAGGTGACCGCCGGTCATGCCGCGGCCGAGATTGCGCGGCTTGTCGTAGCCGACATAGATGCCGACCACGAGGTCCGGCGAGAAGCCGATGAACCACGCGTCCTTCTCATCATTGGTGGTGCCGGTCTTGCCCGCGATGGGTTTGCCGACTTCCTTGACCACCGTCGCCGTGCCCGCCTGCACGACATACTCCATCATCGAAGTGATCTGGTAGGCCGTCATCGGGTCGAGCACCTGCTCGCGCCGGTCCACCAGTTGCGGCTCGGACTGATTCTTCCAGCCGCCAGGCGCGTCGCAGCCGCGGCACTCGCGCGCGTCGTGCTTGTAGATCGTATGGCCGTAACGGTCCTGGATGCGATCGATCAGGGTCGGCTTCACCCGGCGGCCGCCATTGGCGAACATCGAATAGGCCGTCACCATGCGCATCACAGTGGTTTCACCGGCGCCGAGCGCGTAGGACAGGTAATTCGGCAGTTCGTCATAGACGCCGAAGCGCTTCGAATATTCGCCGATCAAGGGCATGCCAATGTCCTGCGCCAAGCGCACCGTCACCGTGTTCAGCGATTGCCGGAGCGCGTTACGCAGCGTCGTCGGGCCGCCATATTTGCCGGACGAATAGTTTTCCGGACGCCAGACACCGGCGCCCTGCCCCTGGTCGATCTCGATGGGCGCGTCGACCACGACGGTCGACGGCGTGTACCCATTGTCCATCGCCGCCGAATAGACCAGCGGCTTGAACGACGAGCCCGGCTGCCGATAGGCTTGGGTCGCACGGTTGAACTGGCTCTGGTCAAACGAGAAGCCGCCGACCATCGCGAGCACGCGGCCGGTCCACGGGTCCATCGCGACCATCGCGCCGGACACTTCAGGCAATTGCCGCAACCGGTACTGGCCCTCGACAGGCTTGCCCTCCTTGTCGAACAGCGGATCGGCGTAGATCACATCGCCCGGCGACAGCACCTGCGCCACCGAGGTCGGCGTCCTGCCTTTCGTGGGCCCGGATGCAGCCTTGGCCCAGCGCACGCCGTCGAGCGTGATGATGCCGGTCTGCCGCTGCTTGCTGACGGCGCCGCCGAGTTCGCGGCCCGGCTGGAAACCGATCCGCGCCGACTGGTCCGATGTTTCCAACACCACGGCCATCCGCCAGGGCGAGATATCCGACAGCGATTTGACGTCGGCGAGCTTGACGCCCCAGTCGCCGGAAATGTCGAGCTTCGAGGGCGCGCCGCGCCAGCCGCTCGCCTCGTCATAGCGGACGAGGCCGGCAACCATGGTCTTGCGCGCCATCACCTGCATCTTCGGATCGAGCGTCGCACGCACCGACAGCCCCCCCTCGTACAGCTTCTTTTCGCCGTAGCGCTCGAAAATGTCGCGCCGGACTTCCTCGGCGAAATATTCGCCGGCAAAGATATGCGCGCCGTTGCCGCGGCTGGTGACGTTGAGCTGTTCCTTGCGGGCCTTGTCGGCGTCGGCCTGCTTGATCCAGCCGTTTTCCACGAGGCGATCGACCACGTAGTTACGCCGCTCCACCGCGCGATCGCGGTTACGCACCGGATGCAGCGCAGCGGGCGCCTTCGGCAGCGCCGCCAGATAGGAGGCTTCCGCGACCGTGAGCTCGTTGACCGATTTGTCGAAATAGACCAGCGAGGCCGCCGCGATGCCGTAAGCGCCGAGACCGAGATAGATTTCGTTGAGATAGAGTTCGAGGATGCGGTCCTTGGAATAGGCGCGCTCGATACGCATCGCCAGCAAGGCTTCCTTGATCTTGCGGGTGAAGGAGACTTCGTTGGTCAGCAAGAAGTTCTTCGCGACCTGCTGGGTGATCGTAGACGCACCCTGCGGACGCTTGTTGGAGCCGAAGTTCTGCGCATAGAGCACGGCCGCGCGCGCCATGCCGGTGAAGTCGATGCCGCCGTGCTCGTAGAAGTTCTTGTCCTCGGCCGCCAGGAACGCGTTGATGACGAGCTTCGGCACTGCCTGGATCGGCAGATAGAGGCGGCGCTCCTTGGAATACTCACCGAGCAGCGCGCCGTCGGAGGCGTGCACGCGCGTCATCACCGGCGGCTCGTAGTCCTGGAGTTGCGAATAGTCGGGCAGGTCCTTGGAGAAATGCCAGATCGCGCCCGCAACGCCGGCCACGCCGACCAGGAACACGACCGTGCCGGCGGCGAACAGGAAACCCAGAAACCGGACCAGCAAGCGCATTATCGACGTTCCGTTTCAACCCTTGCGCCGTCATCTGCGGCGGCTATCCAAACGCGGCAATCCCCCGAACGGGCCACCGCTACGCGGTCGAACAATAATAAAGGTCCGGCGGACAATATTGACCGATTCCGAAGACCAGTACGCGATTTTCTACCCGATCTATACCGTTGCCGCTGTGGCCAAACTAGGGCTTGGGCCACCGAGCAGCACGCCTTTCAGCCCACTTTTACGCGATGTGTATCGGGCTTTTTATTTGCCCGGCCCGGCAGTTGCCAGCCGTTTGGCCAGAAACGTATCGATTGCCTGCGCCATCGAGCCGACGGTCCGGTTCCGCCAATTTTCCGACACCAGATGCTCAAGATCGCCCTTGTTGGAGACGTAGCCGAGTTCGACCAGGACCGAGGGCACATCGGGTGCCTTCAAGACCCGGAAGCCGGCTGATTTCAGCGGGTGCTTGTGCATCCGCACCGTGTTCTTCATTTCGCCCATCAGGACCCGCGCGAACCGGTTTGAAAAGGTCTTGGTCTCCCGCTGCACCAGGTCGATCAGGATATCGGCGACTTCGGTCGGCTCGTCGGCGAGACTGACCCCGCCGATCGCGTCCGACTTGTTCTCGACATCTGCCAGCCGCTCGGCTTCGGAGTCAGAGGCCTTGTCGGACAGTGTGTAGATGGTGGCGCCCTGGGCGTCGCCCTCGCCGCGCGGCAAAGCGTCGGCATGGATCGAAACGAACAGCGCCGCCGCCTCGCTGCGCGCAACCTTCACGCGGTCAGCGAGCGGAATGAAGGTGTCGTCGGTCCGGGTCATGACCACGCGATACTTGCCCGATTTCTCGATTCGGTCGCGCAGCGCCAAACCAAAGGTCAGCACCAGGTTCTTTTCCATGATATCGCCGCCGCCGGCCTGGGTGCCGTTGTCGACGCCGCCATGGCCGGGATCGATCACGACCACCGGCCTCTTGTCCGTCGGGGCGGCAGGCTTCGCCGCAGCCGGGGCGTCCGGGGTGGCGGCGTTGGCCTCGGCAATCGCAGGCCGTAGTTCGGGACGATTTTCGGGCGGCAGCGACTGGACGAAGGCGGTGCGATCAATCTCCTCGAATTCAATCACGAGACGCGGCGGCTGGCCGTTGGCCGCCTCCAGCACATAGGATTTGGCGATCTTGGCCGGCCCGGACAGGTCGAACACGATCCGCGATCCACCCGGCATGACGAGACCGTAGCGGAACGCCTTGACCAGCCCCCGGCCCGTCGCACCGACCCCGGCGGGGAGCGTGAAGCTGATCTGGGGAAGATCGACAATCACGCGATAGGGATCGGCCAGCGCGAAGGCACGAAACTGAACCGGCTTGTCGAGATCGAGGATGAAACGGGTTTGCCTGGCATCACCAGCCAGCCGGGCGTCAGACGCGACCGGAAAATTCGATCCCGCCGCAGGGCTCGCGGCAGCTGCGACGGAGGCCGGCGCCTGAGGAGAGGCCACTTGGGCTGCGCTGGGGCTGATCATCTGGGTGCATAGCAATGTTGCGGCGCACAATGGGCCACATCCCAGCAAAACAAGGAGATTTGCGCGGCTCGCCAACGATTCGGTGCCTCCGGAAGGAGCCTTCCCTTACCCGATTAGGGCCACAGGGTTAATCGGACCTTAATATCCGCCCGGCAAAAAGGGGCAAGTGTTGCAGTGCTGCGACTCTTGCGGAAGGTTCCCTTGCACGGCGTCCCCAATCCACGTATGTACGAGGTGCTGACGGCTAATACTCCCGGTTGTGTCGCGTTCAGCCTCCCGGTGCAGCGCCGGAACCTTCGGAACCGAAGGCCTCCTGCGTCTTTCCCGATCCCTCCCCAGCCAGCGCTGCGCGCGGCTGACACGGAGCGGCGGTTTCGAGCCCGAGCGGCGTCCGGTCCCAGGTCTTTTTCCAGGGACGGTTTGAGACACGGCAAAACTGATTATCCGGACCCCAAACGGTCCGATATGCGATGGCCGGCGGGCGTTTAGGCGCCGAACCGGGCTTTCAGCGATAAATACGGCGGTATCCCTTTCCGCCAACATGTTCAGACGGGCCGACGCTTGATGCGCCAGACTGTGTTGCCGACCAGGATCCACGGAACGATCGCGCCGACGCGAAGCGAAAGCTTCGCACGTCGCATCGTACTGGTGGGCCCCCGTTCGGCGCGGCGCCAAGAAGTGCGTTTTGGCCTTCCCCTCACCCCCGAATCAGGTGGACCGTCGCGTCACCGGGCCGCGCAATTTGCGCGCGCCATGCACCGCGCCCGCCCCCTTCAAGAGTTCCAAAATGCCCAACAAGATGTTGATCGACGCTACCCACCCGGAAGAGACCCGGGTTGTTGTGGTTCGCGGCAACCGCGTCGAAGAATTTGATTTTGAGACCGCCCAGCGCAAGCAACTGCGCGGCAATATCTATCTCGCCAAGGTCACACGCGTAGAGCCGTCGCTGCAAGCGGCGTTCATCGAATATGGCGGCAACCGCCATGGCTTCCTGGCCTTCAGCGAAATTCATCCGGACTACTATCAGATCCCGGTCGCCGACCGTCAGGCGCTGATCGAGGCCGACGAGCGCGCCCATCGCGAAGCCGAGGAAGAGAGCGAGAACCGCTCCAGCCACCGCCGCCGCTCGCGCCACCGCAATGCGCGCCGGCGCGGCCATGGCGACCGTGTCCAGAGCGACGTCATCGAAAACGCCGGCCAGGATCCCTCGCAGGCGGCTCAGCCCTATGAGGGCGGCGAGCACGAGCACGACGGCGTGTATGCCGGCGAAGCGCAGCCGCATGATGCCGAACATCACGAGGATGCCGCCCATCACGACCATGACGCGCATGAACACGAAGCGCATGGCCACGATCACGATCAGCCGCACGATCACCATGATCACGATGTGCCGGCGCCGCAGGAACGGACGGATGCCGTAAGCGAAGCGCCGGCCGCGGAAGCCGAATCGGGCGCACCTGCCGCAGCGCCGGTCGAGGCGGCCGCCGCCGAAGCGACGGCGGAGCCTGAGCCTGCGCATGATGAACATCATGACCACGAGCAGCCGGCCGACAGCACGGCCCACGCCGACGAGCCGCCGCATGTCGAGCATGCCGGCGAAGGATACGCCGCTGCCGCTCCGGACGAGTTCGCTCGCGTTCCCGAAGGCGACGACGGTCACGACGATGAAGATGACGGCGAGGACGCCGAAGAGGAAGTCGTCGAGTCCGTCGGCGGCGACGACGTGCTGGAGGAAGTCCCGGAGCGTCCGTTCGGTCCGCGCCGCCAGTACAAGATTCAGGAAGTCATCAAGCGCCGCCAGGTGATGCTGGTTCAGGTCGTCAAGGAAGAGCGCGGCAACAAGGGCGCAGCGCTCACGACCTATCTGTCGCTGGCCGGCCGTTACGCCGTCCTGATGCCCAACACCGCCCGCGGCGGCGGCATCAGCCGCAAGATCACCTCGGCCCAGGACCGTTCGCGGCTGAAGGAAGTGGTGCAGGATCTCGACGTGCCCGAGGGCATGGGGATCATTCTGCGCACCGCCGGCGCCTCGCGGACCAAGCCCGAGATCAAGCGCGACTTCGAGTACCTGATCCGCATGTGGGAAACCGTGCGCGACATGACGCTGCGGTCGCAGGCCCCCACCCTCGTCTACGAGGAAGGCTCGCTGATCAAGCGTTCGCTGCGCGACCTCTACAACAAGGAGATCGACGAGATCCAGGTCGCCGGCGAAGCCGGCTACGGGGAAGCCCGCGACTTCATGAAGATGCTGATGCCCTCGAACGTGCGGGCGGTGAAGCAGTATCGCGACGGGCAGCCGCTGTTCTCGCGGATGGGCGTCGAGAGCCAGCTGGATGCGATGTTCTCGCCGACCGTGCAGCTCCGTTCCGGCGGCTACATCGTCATCAACCAGACCGAGGCGCTGGTTTCGATCGACGTCAACTCCGGCCGCTCGACCCGCGAACATCACATCGAGGATACCGCGCTCAAGACCAATCTGGAGGCGGCCGAGGAAGTCGCCCGGCAATTGCGCCTGCGCGATCTCGCCGGCCTGATCGTCATCGACTTCATCGACATGGACGAGAAGCGCAACAACCGCGCGGTGGAGCGAAAACTCTCCGACTGCCTGCGGCAGGATCGCGCGCGCATCCAGGTCGGACGCATCTCGCATTTCGGCCTCTTGGAAATGTCGCGCCAGCGCATCCGCGCCAGCGTGCTCGAGAGCTCGACCGAGCCCTGCCCGCAATGCGGCGGCAGCGGTCATGTGCGCTCGGTCTCCTCGGTCGCGCTGCAATTGCTGCGCGGCATCGAAGAGATCTTGATGAAGGGCGCGACCCACAATCTGGTGGTGCGCACCCGCACCGACGTCGCGCTCTATGTGCTGAACCACAAGCGCGGCCATCTGCGCGATCTCGAAAACGCCTTCAAGGTGACGCTGGCCGTGGTCGCCGACGCCACCGTGAGCGGCCAGCAGTCCTATGTCATCGACCGCGGCGAGCAGGTGCACACACTGGAGGCCGCCAAGGCGTTGCTGGCGGCACAGGCCGCCTCCTTCCCGCCGCAGGTCGAAGAAGCCTATGACGACGACGATGGATACGACATCGAAACCGAATCCGAGGTTGAGACCGAGGAAACCGAGGGGCTGACCGACGATGCCGCCGAGGCGGCGACGGGCGAAGGCGACGGAGACGGCCAACGCCGCAGGCGGCGCCGGCGCCGGCGCGGCCGCGGTGAGCAACGTGAGGGCGGCGTCCCGCGCGAGGACGGTGATGCCATGCGCGTCGCGAGCGAGGCGGTCGAAGGCGCGATCGCCGAGGATGGCGAAGCCGATGAGGATGAAGGCGACGAACAGCCGGGCATGGCCCGCGGCGATCAGTCTGCCGGTGGCGAGCGGCGTCCGCGCCGCCGCGGCCGGCGTGGCGGCCGTCGCCGGCGTGGCGGTGGGCTGGAAGACGGTCTTGCCGGTTCGATCGCAGACGAACTCGGACCGGCCCAGGCGTCGGAAGCGACCGATGCAGTTGCCGATTTCGACGGCGGCTCTTCCGAGCCCGCGCCTTCATTGGTGCAGGCCGACGATCAGCCCGAACCGGTATCGCCGCCGGCGGAGATACAGCCCGCAGCCGATGCCCAGCCGGAGCCGGTAGCGAGTGCGCCTGCCCCGGCCGCTGAAGAAACCGGACCAGAGGCCGAACGCGCCGCGGCACGGCGGCGCTCGACCGTCCGCGAGAAAGTCAGCTTCATGACCAGCGTTCCGGCCGAACCGGCGCCCCCCGTCAGCCAGACGGCGCCGGAGCCGATCGCGCCTGCCGAGCCCGCTGCGGCCGAACCGGCGCCGGCGACATCAAGCGAAGCCGCGCCACGCAAGGCGGGCTGGTGGTCGCGGCGCTTCGGCAGCGGCGAGTAAGGAATCGAACCCAAGAAAACCGCCCGGCGAAAACCGGGCGGTTTTTTTATTGCGACGAACCGATCCTCAGCCCGTCGTGAGCGCGGTCTCCACATCGGACGGGTCAACCTGCTTGTTCAGATTGGCGTGCAGCTTCTCCTTGTTCAGCTCGCCCTCCCACCACGACACCACCACGCAGGCGACGCCGTTGCCGCACAGGTTGGTCAGCGCGCGGCACTCGCTCATGAACTTGTCGATCCCGAGAAGGATGGCCATGCCCGGAACCAGGCGCGGATCGACCACGGCCAGTGTCGCCGCCAGCGTGATGAAGCCCGCGCCAGTGATGCCGGACGCTCCCTTCGAGGTCAGCATCGCCACCAGGAGGATGGTCAGTTGCTGGCCGAACGTGAGATCGAAACCGAGCGCCTGCGCGATGAACAGGGTTGCCAGCGTCATGTAGATGTTGGTGCCGTCGAGATTGAACGAGTAGCCGGTCGGCACCACGAGGCCCACCACCGACTTGGAGCAGCCGAGCCGCTCGAGTTTCTCCATCAAGGACGGCAGCGCGCTTTCCGAAGATGACGTGCCGAGTACGATCAGGAGTTCGTCCTTGATATAGGCCAGGAACTTGAAGATCGAGAAACCGACGGTCCGCGCGATCACGCCGAGCACCACGAAAACGAACAGCGCGGCGGTGACGTAGAACGTCGCGATCAGCCCGAGCAGGTTCAGGATCGCACCGGTCCCGAACTTTCCGATCGTGAACGCCATCGCGCCGAACGCGCCGACTGGCGCCGCCTTCATCACGATGGCGATGACGCCGAATACGGCATGGGCAGCGTCGTCGATGAAGGCGCGGATGGTGTGGCCGCGCTCGCCGAGCCCCATCAGCGCAAAGCCGAACAGGATCGAGAACAACAAAACCTGAAGGATTTCGCCCTGCGCAAAGGCGCCGACGACAGTGTCGGGAATGATATGCAGGAAGAAATCGACCGACTTCTGCGCTTCCGCCTGCTTGGCATAGCCGGCGACCGCTTGCGCATTCGCCATGCTGCCGCCGAAACCGTGACCAGGCCTGACCAGGTTACCGACGACGAGACCGATCACCAGCGCGAAGGTGGAGACGACTTCGAAATAGATCAGCGCCTTGACACCGATGCGGCCAACTTTCTTGGCATCTTGTATATGCGCAATGCCGGATACCACGGTGCAGAAGATGATCGGCGCGATCACCATCTTGATCAGCTTGATGAAGCCGTCGCCGAGCGCCTTGATCCAGTCGTTGGTCGCAAGCGTAGGCCACAGCCAGCCGACCAGCGCGCCGAGCACAATGGCGATCAGCACCTGGACGTAAAGAACCCGATACCAGGGCTTTGCCGCACTCGCAGGCGCTTCGGTCGCAATCGTTGCCGCCATGACGCTCACTCCCCTTTGGTGGCGCGGACTGGTCGACATGCGCCAATCCGTCGCACACAGCCAAAGTCCTTTGAGGCAGTGGAGTCAACAGGCAGTCGGTGTCGTGATCCGCAAGAATAAATTTTTCCAGCAGCGTTCGACTCGATGGAACAAAAGCAAAGGTAATTGCGCGCCGCTCTGAACACGACAGCGCTTGTCTTGGCTACGTTCGTTCCAGCTTGACGCAAAGTCTCGCGGCTACGTTAGCTGCAGCACCTGACCTGCAACACGTCTCCTGGACTACCCAACCCAACAACGCGTAGCCAATCGCATTGGCTACGCGCGAGTGCATCCAGGCGCGATCGCTCAACCGCGACGGTCGAAAATCTGGCGGATCGCCGGCACCAGCGCAGCACCGAGCGCGTTCTTGATCAGC
The DNA here is from genome assembly GCF_001693515.2 of Bradyrhizobium paxllaeri. NCBI lineage: Bacteria > Pseudomonadati > Pseudomonadota > Alphaproteobacteria > Hyphomicrobiales > Nitrobacteraceae > Bradyrhizobium > Bradyrhizobium paxllaeri. The sequence goes on along the minus strand of NZ_CP042968.1, from coordinate 4,075,369 downwards.
GAGCCCGCGATGAACGGGGCAACGCCGACCAGCCACGCCTTTTCCACGCCGAGCTTCACGCCGAATGCCAGCCAGCCAAATCCGGCGGCGAGAATGAGAATGTGTCCGAGCGCCATCGCCGCGAACAGCCAGAACACCGATCGATCCCAGCCGCGCTCGGCGAGCCATCCCGTGACAAAAGCCGCCGCCACGAAACCGAAGAGATATCCGGCCGTCGGACCGACGAGCGGCGCGAGGCCGCCGACGGGACTTGCGAATACCGGCAGTCCGATCGCCCCTTCGGCGAGATATGCGATCAGCGTTGCGCTGCCGAGTCGCCAGCCATAGGCCGCGCCGATCATCAGCACGACCAGCGTTTGCAGCGTCATCGGCACATAGGGCAACGGCAGATTGACCTTGGCCGACAAGGTCAGCAGCGCCGTTCCCAGCGCAATCAGGATCACGCTGCGCAACAGGCCTGACGAGCCGTCCGCACGATGCGGCCACAGCAGCGCGGCGAGGGGAAAATGCGACGGGACGACGGTTTCAGGCATGGTTCTGGCAGACATGATGGCTCCCCGATGGATTGCAGATGAGAATGGTGTGGATGACAGATTGCTGCGCGCTAACGAAGCCAGCGCGCAATGCGTGTCACCGCTTCGCGCATCTCGTCGGCCGAGCGCGCGTAGGAGAAGCGGATGAAGCTGCGGCCGTGAATCGGATCGAAATCGACGCCCGGCGTTGCCGCCACATGCGCCTTCTCCAGCATGCGGCTTGCAAACTCGAAACTGTCGGAGGTGAAATCCGAGACATCGGCGTAGAGATAGAACGCGCCATCCGCGGGCAGGAACTTGGTGAGGCCAGCCTTCGGCAGTCCCTCGATCAGGATGCGGCGGTTCTCCTCATAGCCGTGCTTGATCGCCTCCATCTCGTCGCGGCCCTCGAAGGCCGCTTCGGCCGCGATCTGCGACAGCGTCGGCACCGAGATCGACAGGTTCTGCTGCAGCCGCTCGATCGGGCGCACCAACGGCTCCGGCACCACCATCCAGCCGACCCGCCAGCCGGTCATGCAGAAATATTTCGAGAACGAATTGATCACGAGCGCATGCGGCGACAGTTCAGCCGCCGTCACGGCCGGGAACGCATAGTCGAGGCCGTGATAGATCTCGTCGGAAATGAAGCGGATCCCGGCGCCTTCCGCCGCTTCGATCAGCCCGGTGAGCGCTTCGCGCGACATCATCGTTCCCGTCGGATTGGCGGGGCTGCCGACCAGCACGCCCTTCAGCGGCGACTTGCGATGCGCGGCCAGCAACGCCTCGCCGGTCAGGGCATGGCGCGTCGCGCTCGATGTCTCGATCAGCACCGGCTCGCAGCCGAGCGCGGTCAGGATATGCCGATACGGCGGATAACCCGGCACCGTGACCGCCACACGGTCGCCGGGCTCGAACATCGACAGAAACGCCAGAATGAAGCCGCCCGACGAGCCGGTCGTGACCACGATCCTGTCAGACTCGACCATGCAGCCATACGTATCGCGATAGTGCCGGGCGACTCGCGCGCGCAGCGTCGGCAAGCCGAGCGCCGAGGTGTAGTCGATCCGCGCCGCGTCGAGCGCGGCATGCGCCGCTGCGATCGCGACCTTGGGCGCGGACGCCGCCGGCTGCCCCACTTCCATGTGAATGACATGACCTCCGGCCGCTTCGATGCGGGCTGCAGCCGCCATCACGTCCATCACCATGAAGGGCGGAACGTCGCTCCGTGCCGAGGGCGTCAATAGCGCTGTTGCGCGGTCTCTAAGTGTCGATTCCAGCATCGATTTCTGTTATTTGCGCGGGCGCGGCCTCGAATCGAGGGTTCCCGAACCGGTTACCGCCCCAGACTGGCCGTATTCGATGGCTTGTTATAGCGTTTTCAAGCGCAGTGATACCGGGTCGGATAAAGAAACGTTGAAACAACAAACCGGGACCTCGTCCGGCCAAATCCGGAAATGAAAGCCAATCGCCAAAGACTGCTCATGCTGCTCCGCATCGCCTTACGCAAGAAATCACTGAAGTTGACGGCGCTGGCCACAGCCGTCGCGCTTGTTGCTGCGCCGATGACGGCGACGGCGCAGGAAAACAGGGGCCCGCCCGTGCTCCGCGACGCCGAGACGGAACAATTGCTGCGCGAATATACCCGTCCGATCCTACGCGCCGCCGGTCTGGAAAAGCAGAACATCCAGATGGTGATCATCAACCAGAGCGTCTTCAACGCCTTCGTTGCTGACGGCCGGCGTATCTTCGTGAACTACGGGGCGATCCTGCAGTCGGAGACGCCGAACCAGATCATCGGCGTGATGGCGCATGAAACCGGCCACCTCGCCGGCGGTCATCTCGCCAAGATGCGCGAACAGATGGCGCAGGCGCAGACGCAGATGATCATTGCCATGCTGCTCGGCGCCGGCGCGATGGTCGCGGGCGCGCAAGGCGGCGGCAGCAATAGTGGCCTGGCCAACGCCGGCGCGGCGATGTTCTCGGCTCCCGGAGAAATCATCCGCCGCAATCTGCTCTCTTACGTGCGCCAGCAGGAGGAAAACGCCGACAAGGCCGGCGTGAAGTTTCTGAACGCCACCGGCCAGTCCTCTAGGGGCATGTACGAGACCTTCAAACGCTTCACCGAGGAAAGCCTGTTCGCCGCGCGCGGCGCCGACCCCTACGTTCAGTCACATCCGATGCCGGCCCAGCGTGTCGCCGCGCTGGAAGAACTGGCACGGTCGAGCCCTTATTGGGACAAGAAGGACGACCCTGCCCTGCAGCTCCGTCACGACATGGTGCGCGCCAAGATCTCGGCCTTCATGGAGCGGCAGGAGACCGTGTACCGGCGCTATCCGATGTCCAACAACAGCCTGCCCGCGCGCTATGCGCACGCGATCGCGACCTATCGGCACGGCGATCTGCGCAGCGCACTTTCCCAGATTGACGCCTTGCTTCAGCAGCAGCCCAACAATCCCTATTTTTATGAAGTGCGCGGGCAAGCGCTGCTCGAGGGCGGCAAGCCGCAGGAGGCGATCGCGCCGCTGCGCAAGGCGGTGCAGCTCTCCAACCACTCGCCGCTGATCGAGATGATGCTTGGGCAAGCCCTCGTGGCAACCGGCAACAACGCCTACACCGACGAGGCCATCTCGATCCTGCGCGGGGCGGTAGCGCGCGAGACCGAGGCGCCGATCGGCTATACCCAGCTCGCCATGGCCTATGGAAGAAAGGGCGACTACGCGCAGGCCGACCTCGCCTCGGCCCAGGCCGCCTACCTTCGCGGCGACAGCAAGACCGCCCGCGATCTTGCCTCACGCGCCAAAACGCGCTTCGCAATCGGTACGCCCGGCTGGGTCAAGGCTGACGACATTGTGAGCGCCAAGCCGCTGCCGGGCCAGAAGAGCAACTAGAATTCAACCGCATTCGGCTATAATCCGACCTGGTTCACTCAGGATCAGGTCGCCACGAACCGAGATATTCTCCAGGAGCCGGCCTTCAGCAGAATTGCCCGGGACCCCGCCGCATAAGGACTTACCGATGCCCTCGTTCCGTTTTCTCATCCCCGCATTGTTCGCTGTGGCGCTCTGCGGCGCGCCGCCGCCCGCTTCCGCGCAGAGCTTCACCGACAGCCAGCGCGGCGAGATCGAAGCCATGATCCGGAATTACCTGATCAAGCATCCCGAAGTGCTCGAAGAGGCGATGACTGAACTCAGCAAGCGCCAGGCCGCGGCCGAAGCCGCCAAGCACGAGGCCGGCGTCGCCAACAATGCCGAGGCGATCTTCAACTCGCCGCGCAACGTCACGCTCGGCAACAAGGACGGCGACGTCACCTTCGTCGAGTTCTTCGATTATAATTGCGGCTACTGCAAGCGCGCGATGATCGACATGATGGAGTTGATGAAGGCCGACCCGAAACTGAAGGTCGTGCTGAAGGAATTTCCGGTCTTGAGTGCCGGCTCGGTCGAGGCCGCCCAGGTCGGCGTCGCCGTGCGCATGCAGGATCCGACCGGCAAGAAATATCTCGACTTCCATCAGAAGCTGCTGACCGGCCGCGGCGCCGCCGACAAGGCGCGCGCGATGGCCGTTGCCAAGGAAGTCGGCCTCGACATGGCAAAGCTGGAGAAGGACCTCTCGAGCGCCGAAGTCCGCAACACGCTCGAGGAAAACTTCAAGCTCGCCGAGGCAATGGGCATGAACGGCACGCCGAGCTATGTAATCGGCAAGCAGGTCGTGATCGGCGCGGTCGGTGCCGAAGCCCTGCGCGAAAAGATCAACAATGCCCGTTGCGGCAAGGCGACCTGCTGAGACCAGCTGAAATCGTTGAAGCCATCAAATCCGGCTGCACCGCAGCCGGATTTTCTTTTTCGGGCAAGGCCCGCCGATCGAACCGTGACCATGCAAGGGGTCACTAGACGAACTCGGCGCGTACATCGCGCCCTACACCGAACGATGCCGAAATACAGCGCGACCTATCTCGAGATCGAAGAGCATTTCGGCGGCTTCAATTTCGGTGGCGGCAACGGTCAGCTCGATCTCGCGACGATGGAATTCGACTGGGCCTGCGGCTGAGAAACTATCCCGCATTGAGAAAAGCAAACGCGTCGGCAAAGCCTGTATCCGTCGGGGTCCGCGTTCATCGCGCATTCACAAAACAAAGTCGGCGGAACTATCAACTTATCAGGAACATCACTCAAATCCTTTCGTTGTCGGTGCGGGCAATGCAGACACGTGAGGAGACTTTCGATGAGTAATCGCTTTCTGATTACGGTCGCGACAGCGGCCCTGATCGCCGGAACCGGCTTTGCAAATGCGCAAGGCACCGGCATGGGGCGCGACACCGGGGCTGGTTCCACGGCGCAACAGAGCGCGCCTTCTTCTGAGCGCGGTGGCGCCTCAGGCACCATGCAACGTGAACCCAGCGGCAAGTCCGAGATGAAGGGTGCGCAGTCCGAGCAGCCGAAGTCGATGGGCGCTGAAAAGAACCAGCGCGCCGACGACCAGAAGAAGGGCGGCAAAGACATGAAGGCCGAGGGAAAAGAAGACCGCGGTGGCATGAAGTCCGAGCAGAAGGCCGAACAGAAGTCCGACAAGGGCCAGACGACCGGCCAGGGCAAGATGGAACGTGATCAGAGCACGACCCAGCGTGACCAGACCCAGGACCGCGACAAGAGCATGCAGCGTGACCAGAAGGCCCAAGGCCAGCAGGACCGCCAGCAGGACCGCATGCAGACCCAGACTCAGGGTGGAGCCGCGGGTCAGACCACGACGGGCCAGGCCGGCGCCGGCGCGAAGCTCTCGACCGAGCAGCGCACCCAGATCACCAGCGTGATCAGGGAGCAGCGCGTTCAGCCGGTGACCAACGTGAACTTCTCGATTTCGGTTGGCACAAGGGTGCCGCGCGACGTGCACTTCCACGCGTTGCCGGAGCGCGTAGTGACGATCTATCCGGAGTGGCGCAGGTATAAGTTCATCCTCGTCAAGGAGCAGATCGTGATCGTGGATCCGAACACCTTCGAGATCGTGGCAGTTCTGGAAGCCTAACGGCGAGATTTTCGCAAGCGATCAGGGCGGGCAGCAATGCCTGCCCTTTTCGTTTGTCGAGGGTACGAGCAAACCATAGCCGTCGAGTTGACGAGGTACAACTTACTAGACCCATCGTGGCGCGGCTCTACCATGGGCAGCATTGTTACCTATCGCTTTCGGCCGAACCGGGCGTCTCAGCAGCAACAGTGGACGAACAATCGCCGCACGGCCACCGCGGGCCGATTCGGAGTCATTGGTTAATGAACGAATTCAGCAGGTTCCATGCGCCTTTTTATGAACAGGATGAGGCGCTTGAAAGGGACGGCGGCGGGCTAAAGGCTTCCCCTTGGCCGCGTTGTTACCTATAACGCCGCGACCTGCCCGCCCCTTTTTGCTGGAATCCGGATGGCCCAAGGAACCGCTGCCGCGACGATCTATGTGCTCAACGGCCCGAACCTCAACATGTTGGGGATTCGCGAGCCGGAAAAATATGGCCATTCGTCGCTTGCCGATGTCGAAAAGCTTTGCGTGGAAACCGCAGCGCAGTTCGGCCTGAAGGCCGATTGCCGGCAGTCCAACCGCGAGGGCGAACTGATCGACTTCATCCACGAGGCGCATGCGAAGAAGGTAGCCGGCATCATCATCAACGCCGGCGGCTATTCGCACACCTCGATCGCGCTGCACGACGCGCTGGTCGCGGTGAAGATCCCAACGGTCGAAGTGCATATCAGCAACATCCACGCCCGCGAGAGCTTCCGTCACCACTCCTTCACGGCCATGGCCGCCTTCGCCTCGCTCTGCGGCTTCGGCATCGACGGCTACCGGCTCGCAATCAACGGCCTGGCCGCCAAGATCGGCGCCAAGGCGAAGACCTGACTTTCAAAAACTGACCTCACACCTGAGATCGAACGACACCAAGCCTGACGCTTAAGCCGTCACCCACATCGAGATTCCGGATCAAAGAGCATGGCCCGCCAGCCCGACAACAAGTCAGCGGACAAATCAGCCGCCAATCTGCAGAGCGACGACAGCGCGCTCATTCGCGAACTCGCGCTCCTGCTGGATGAGACCAGCCTGACCGAGATCGAAATCGAGCGCGCCGGCCTGCGGCTGCGCGTCGCGCGCAACGTCACGGTCGCCGCGACAATGCCGGCGAGCTACCAGCCGATGCCGGCTGCGGCGGCAGCCATTGCCGCGGCTCCGGCGACGGATCTTGCCAAACATCCGGGCGTGGTCCCCTCGCCGATGGTCGGCACCGCCTATTGGGCACCCGAGCCCGGCGCCAAGCCGTTCATCGACGTCGGCACCAAGGTATCGGCCGGGCAAACCCTGCTGATCATCGAAGCGATGAAGACGATGAACCAGATCCCGTCGCCGCGCGCCGGCACGGTGACGCAAATTCTCGTCGAAGACGGCCAGCCGGTCGAATTCGGCGAGCCGCTCGTGATCATTGAATAAAACTCGTCAACGTCAGGCGCTGCGATGTTCGATAAGATTCTGATAGCCAATCGCGGCGAGATTGCCCTGCGCGTGCTGCGCGCGTGCAAGGAGCTCGGCATCTCCACCGTTGCCGTGCATTCCACCGCCGACGCCGACGCCATGCATGTGCGGCTCGCCGACGAGAGCGTCTGCATCGGGCCGCCGCCGTCCAAGGACTCCTACCTCAACGTTCCCGCACTGCTCGCGGCCTGCGAGATCACCGGCGCGGACGCCGTGCATCCCGGCTACGGATTCCTGTCCGAGAACGCCCGCTTCGCCGAAATCCTCGCCGAGCACAATCTGCATTTCATCGGCCCGAAGGCCGAACACATCCGCCTGATGGGCGACAAGATCGAGGCCAAGAAGACCGCCAAGCGGCTCGGCATTCCCGTCGTGCCCGGCTCCGACGGCGCGGTTTCGTCGGATGACGACGCGATGGCGATTGCCAAGGCGATCGGCTTCCCCGTGCTGGTCAAGGCCGCTGCCGGCGGTGGCGGCCGCGGCATGAAGGTCGCGCAAACCGCCGACGATCTGATGATGGCGCTGACGACGGCCGGCAATGAAGCCAAGTCGGCGTTCGGCGATGCCTCGGTCTATCTGGAAAAATACCTGCAGAAGCCGCGCCACATCGAGATCCAGATTCTCGGCGACGGCCGCGGCGGCGCGATCCATCTCGGCGAGCGCGACTGCTCGCTGCAGCGCCGTCACCAGAAGGTCTGGGAAGAAGGCCCCTCGCCGGTTCTCGCCGCCGCCGCCCGCGCCAAGATCGGCGAGACCTGCGCCAAGGCGATGCGGGACATGAAGTATCTCGGCGTCGGCACCATCGAATTCCTCTACGAGGATGGCGAGTTCTATTTCATCGAGATGAACACCCGCATCCAGGTCGAGCATCCCGTCACCGAGAGCATCACCGACATCGACCTGGTGCTGGAGCAGATCCGCATCGCCGCCGGCGGCGACCTGCCCGCGAAGCAGGAAGAGATCGCCATCATCGGCCATGCCATCGAATGCCGCGTCAACGCGGAAAACCCGCAGACCTTCCGCCCCTCGCCCGGCAAGATCACGCAATTCCACCCGCCCGGCGGGCTCGGCGTGCGGATCGATTCCGCGGTTTATCAGGGCTACGTCATTCCGCCCTATTACGATTCGCTGGTCGGCAAGCTGATCGTGCACGGCAAGACCCGCGCCGAATGCCTGATGCGGCTGCGCCGGGCGCTCGACGAGATGGTGGTCGACGGCATCGAGACCACCCTGCCACTGTTCCGGGCGCTGGTCCGGGAGGCCGATATCATCAACGGCGACTACCACATCCACTGGCTTGAGCAGTACCTCGCCGGCAAGCCGGTGGACGGCAAGGCCTCCTGAGCGAGGACACCTCAATATTCGACGGCGCATGGAACCGATCGGTTCCATGCTCGTTGACGTGTATAGGGGTTAGCTAGGGGCGCTTGTTCCGTTTGCTCATGACGCGAGATCACTGTGACCGCTGACTCCCAGCGCAAGCGCGCCATGGGCCACGCCCTGCTGCTTGGGGCGGGGCTGCTGGTCTTGACCGTCATCAGCGCCGCCTCGGTCCATTTGGTCAACTTGGCGCGCGAGGACGCCCGCAAGGTTGTGCGCACCCTCGAGGTTGAAAACCAGATATCGCTCGTCCAACTGCAGTTGCGGCGCGCCGAAAGCGCCCAGCGCGGCTATCTGGCGACATTGCGGCCGGATTTTCAGGCCGATTTCGAGCAGGCGATGACCGAACTGGCGCCGGCGCTGACGCGGCTGAGCCAGCTGATCAGCGACAATCCGGTGCAAAGGCGGCTCATCAACGAGATGATGCCGCTCTACGATCAGCGGGTCGAGGAATTCCGCACCACACTCGAACTGGCCCGGTCGCAGCGCATGAGCGACGCCGCCAAGATCGTGCGCGAGGGCATCGGCCGCGACACCATGAAACATATCGAAGATCTCGCGGTGCGGATGCGGGCCGAGGAAGATCGTTTGTTCGTCGAGCGAACGACCAATGCAGATCGCAGCCAGACGCTGGCGGCTTCGATTACGGGCATCGGCTCGGGTCTTGTCGTTGTGCTCGCCGGCATCGCGATCTTCCTGGTGCGGCGTTCGTCGCATGCGCGCGACCTGGCCGACGCCAGGCTGCGCGACAGCCATCTCAACCTCGAAGCCACGATCGACGAGCGCACCGCGGACCTGCGCGAGGCCAATGACGAGATTCAACGCTTCGCCTACATCGTCAGTCACGATCTGCGCTCGCCGCTGGTGAACATCATGGGCTTCACCAGCGAGCTGGAGGAATTGCGCGGCGACATATTCAAACGGATCGCAGCGCTTTCCCGCGCGCAATCCGAAGCGCCAGCCGCCCCGGAAAACGCCACCGACACCGCCGAGCCGGCGCTGGAGGGTGCCGACAAGCAGCTCTCGCAGGATTTCTCGGAGGCGCTCGGCTTCATCAAATCGTCGATCGGCAAGATGGACCGGTTGATAACGGCGATCCTCAACCTCACCCGCGAGGGACGGCGCGAATTCGAGCCGGTCTGGATCGACACCAAGGAACTGATGGAAGCTATCGTGACGACGGTGGCGCATCAGGCCGCGGAAGCCCAGGCCGAGATCCGGATCAACGCGCTGCCGAATATCGTCAGCGACCGCCTTGCGCTGGAGCAGATATTCTCCAATCTGATCGATAATGCGCTCAAATACCTCAAGACCGGGGTCCCCGGCGAAATCTCGGTGCGCGGTCGCACCAAGCTCGGCTTTGCGATTTTCGAGATATCGGACAATGGGCGCGGCATCGATCCCAAGGACCACCAGCGCATTTTCGATCTGTTCCGCCGGGCGGGAACCCAAGACAAGCCGGGACAAGGCATCGGGCTCGCCCATGTCAGGGCCCTGGTGCGCCGCCTGGGAGGAACCATGTCGGTCGCGTCGGAACTTCACCAGGGCAGCACGTTCACGATTACGCTGCCTATCAATTGGCCAGCAGGCAACCGGAACAAACGTACATGAGTAATCCAGTCACCATCATCATGATCGAGGACGATGAGGGGCATGCCCGCCTGATCGAGCGGAATATACGCCGGTCCGGTGTCAACAATGAGATAATTCCGTTCACCAGCGGTACAGCCGCACTGAACTATCTGTTCGGCACGGACGGGACGGGCCTGAACCACAAGGGCAGCGCGCTCCTGATTCTGCTCGATCTGAATTTGCCCGACACGACGGGCATCGACATTCTGAAGCGGGTCAAGGAAAACAAGTATCTCAAGACCACGCCGGTCGTGGTGTTGACCACCACCGACGATTCCCATGAGATCAAGCGTTGCTACGAGCTCGGTTGCAACGTCTATATTACCAAGCCCGTGAACTACGAAAGCTTCGCCAACGCCATTCGCCAGCTCGGTCTGTTCTTTTCCGTCATTCAGGTCCCCCCGGCAGCCCTATGAAACCTGCGACGCCGACATTGCTGTATATCGACGACGACGCTGGCCTTGCCCGGCTGGTCGACCGCGGCCTGACGCGTGCCGGCTTCAAGGTTGTCCACGCGGCAGGCGGAGAAGAAGGGCTGGCGCGGCTGGCACAGGGCGGCATCGACGTGATCGCGCTCGACCAGTACATGCCAGGTCTCGACGGCCTCGAAACGCTGGAACGGATCATGGCGATCGCGGACGCCCCGCCGGTGGTGTTCGTCACGGCCGCGCAGGATTCGGCGATCGCCGTCACGGCGCTGAAGGCCGGCGCCGCCGACTATCTCGTCAAGGATACGCAGGGCGACTTCATTCCGCTGCTGCAGGTTGCCGTCAACGGCGCGCTGCGGCAGGCGGAGCTGCAACGCGCCCGCGACGAGGCCGAAGCCGAGGTTCATGCCTCGCGCGACCGCTATGCGGCGCTCGCGGCCGAACGCGAAGTGCTGCTGCGCGAAGTCAACCACCGCGTCGGCAACTCGCTGCAGATCATCGCCTCGCTGTTGCACCTGCAGGCCAATTCGGCCACCCAGGACGACGTCAAGGCTGCGCTGACCAATGCGATGGGCCGCGTCGCCGCCGTCGCCCAGGTGCACCGCCGCCTCTATACCTCGCATGACCTCAAGAGCGTGCTCCTGAACCAGTATCTCGAGGCCCTGCTGGAAGACCTCCGCCGTTCGGCCGAGGGCAACAGGATGTCGCGGTTGACGCTCACGGCCGAACCGATCGAGATCGACCCGGATCGCGCGGTGGCGATCGGCATCATCGTCAACGAACTGGTGATGAACGCCGTCAAATACGCCTATCCTGACGGCGCCGGTCCCATTCACGTCGAGCTCAAGTCCGACGGCGAAGACCTCGTGGTCTCGATTTCGGACGACGGCGTCGGCCTCAACGCCAAGGCCGACCCGCGCTCCACCGGGATGGGACAACGCATCGTCAGCGCGATGGCCGCCAAGCTGGACGCCAGCGCCGAGCGCGATCCCGACCATCACGGCACGCGGATCGTGCTGCGGTTCCGGCGTGTTCCTCCCGCACCGGCAGCGAAACCGGCGAGCGCCGCGGCAGGTTAAGCGTACTAATCGCGCGGCGTCGCCGCTTCGATCGCCCGCGCAGCCGCGACGAGAACGTCCGCCACTTCGATGGCACGGCGTGGGCTCATTCTGTTCCGAATGGCAGACAACGTGATCGCGGCGGCAGGCTGGCCGTCCGGCGCCCGTATCCAGGCTGAAAGCGATTTCGTTCCCTGCACCAGACCGACGTCACGCAGATTATAGCCCCTGCGGCGGGCGAGTTGGACCTGTCCAAGCACCGTCGGCGTATCGGTCCGGTAGGTGCCAAATCGCGCTTCGTTGGCGAGCACAATCCGCCGCGCCTCCGCAGCAGGCATCGCCGCCAGTATCGCTACGCCGGCGCTGCTGACGCCGAGCGGACGACGCACGCCTACCTCGATCGACAATATCTGGATCGGATAGCTGCCGATGCGGCGTGCCACGCACAAGGTGTCGAGACCGGTGCGCACCGTCAGAAACAGGGTATCGCCAAGCTGCGCCGACGCCGCCGCGAGATGCGGCTCGGCCGCAATCAGCAGCGGCGAACGCGATGGACGCGCCAGCGCCAGTTCAGGCACCTGGCGGCCGACCACGTAGTTGCCGGTCCGCTCGCTGCGCTCGACGATGCCCTCCTCGATCAGCACGTGCACGATGCGATGGACGGTGGGTCGTGTGAGCGAGGTGGCGTGCACGACTTCCGCGAGAGGCACGCCTCGCTCGCCGCCGATTGCGAGCGTGCGCAGCACTGTCAGCGCCCGGCGGATCGCCTGCCCGCCCTGCAGCGGCCCATGCCTGCGCTCCCTTAACCGACCGTTCGTCATACGTATGGCCCACTGTCCACAATGTGGACAGAAACACCACAATTTCGTCGACAGTGGAAGAGGCAAGCGCAAAATCCGCCGCGCGGAACAATACATGCGCATGCCGCTGGGACGGGGCGTGCGCAAACAAAAGTAGCGGCAAATGTGCCGCTTTTTCGGGAGAATCCGATGAAGTTTTTCGCGATCGCAGGCGTCGCTGTATCGGCACTATTGGCCGTGGTGTCCAACACGCCGGCCGACGCCCAGCAATGGCCGGCGCGACAGGTGCGCCTGATCGTCCCCTATCCGGCCGGCGGCAATGTCGACAGCGCCGCGCGCGTCATCGCCGACAGGCTGCAGGCGAAGCTCGGCCAGCCCTTCATCGTGGAAAACAAGGCCGGCGCCGGCGGCCTGATCGCTGGCGAGGCGTTCGCGAAAATGCCGCCGGACGGCTACGCGCTGTTCGTCGGCGCCAACGGCCCGGTGCTGTTCGCGCCCGAGATCGCCAAGCGCGACGCCTACAACTGGAAGCGGGATTTCATTCCCATCAGCTCGATCACGATGACGCCGCTGGTGCTCGAAGTGCATCCGTCGGTTCAGGCCAAGGATCTCAAGGAATTCATCGAGCTTGCCCGCCGCGATCCGGGCAAGCTGACAATGGCCTCGCCCGGCCAGGGCACCACCAACCATTTGCTCAGCGAATTGATGCAGGAGAATCTGAAACTGCAATGGCTGACGGTGCACTACCGCGGCAACGCGCCTGCCCTCAACGACCTGATCGGCGGACAGGTGCAATTTGCCCTCGACCAGATTTCGGTCGGACTGCCTTCGATCAAGAACGGCATGCTGCGCGCGCTCGCCGTCACCGGTGGCCATCGCGCCTCCTGGCTGCCCGACGTCCCCACCTTCACCGAACTCGGCTACAAGGAATTTGACGGCCAGACCTTCACCGGCCTGTTCGCGCCCGCGCGCACGCCGCCCGAGATCGTGACCAAGCTCCACGAAACGCTCGCCGAGATCCTGAAAGATCCCGCCATCGTCGAGAAGTTCAATGCGCTCGGCGCCGAGGCCGTATCGATGACACCAGCGGAGTTCACCAGCTACCTCGAAAAAGAGGACGCCAAATGGATTCCCGTTGTCCGCAAGGCGAACATCAAGGCTGACTGAAGGTCTTTCCAATGCGGATTGATCCGGCATATCTCGACCCCGAAACGGCCTACCGGCTGCTCACCGGCATCGTGGTTCCCCGCCCGATCGCATGGGTGACCAGCCTGTCCGGCAGCGGCGTGCTCAACCTCGCGCCGTTCTCCGCCTTTACCTTCGTCTCGCCGAAGCCGCCGATGCTGGCCATCAGCGTCGGCCGCAAGGGCGGGCTCTACAAGGATACCGCGCAGAACATCCTCAACAACGAGGAGTATGTCGTTCACATCGCAAACTCCAGCCTGATGAATGCGGTGCATGAGAGCTCCACCGAGCATCCGCCAGATGTCAGCGAGGTCGAGGAGTTACGGCTTTCGACGCTGCCGGGCGAACGGATCAAGGTGCCCCGCCTCACGGCCGCGCCGATTGCGATGGAATGCCGCTTCCGGCAGTGCCTCGAATTCGGCGAGACCCGCAGCCGGCTGATCGTCGGCGAAGTGCTGGTGTTCCATATCAAGGACGGCCTGGTGAACAACGGCAAGATCGAGACCGAGGCGCTCGACCCGATCGCCCGCATCGCCGGTCCCCGTTACGCCAGGCTCGGCGAGATCGTCACCTTGAAGCCGGTGTTCCAGACCTCGAAAACTGAATCCTGAAAACGCCGAAGGGCGCTGTCGCTGCGCTTACTGCAGCGCTGATCCGGAGATCCACTGCATGCGTCTTCTGAGTTATCTCGCAAACGGCGAGCCGCGTTTCGGTGCAGCCGTAGCCGGCGGCGTGGTTGACCTCACCAAACGGTTGGGGCCGAAATGTCCCGACCTTCGGTCCCTGATCGCCAGGAACGGCCTGGACGTGGCGCGCCAACTGGTCGCCGACCTCAAGCCGGATCACGCCCTCGATGACCTCGTGCTGCTGCCGCCGATCCCGACCCCGGAAAAACTCTGGTGCATCGGCGTCAACTACAAGGACCGCAACGCCGAGTACAAGGACAATTCGGACCTGCCGAAATATCCGAGCCTGTTCGTCCGCAATCCCTCCTCCGTCGTCGGCTCCGGTCAGCCGATCGAGAAACCGAAGATCTCCGAGCAGCTCGATTACGAAGGCGAGCTTGTCATCGTGATCGGCAAGGAAGGTCGACACATTCCGCGTGAGCGCGCATGGGACCACATCTTCGGCATGACGCTGTGCAACGAGGGCAGCGTTCGCGACTGGCTGCACCACGGCAAGTTCAACGTCACCCAGGGCAAGAATTTCGACCGCTCAGGGAGCATCGGCCCGTGGATCGTCACCTCGGACGAATGCGACCCGCGCGGGCCGCTCGACATCATCACCCGCGTCAACGGTGAGGTGCGCCAGAGCGATTCCACCGAGCGCTTGATGTTCCCGTTCGACTTCCTGATCGCTTATCTCTCCACCTTCGCCACCCTGAAGCCCGGCGACATGATCGCGACCGGCACTCCGACGGGGGCCGGCGCCCGCTTCACGCCGCCGCGCTGGCTCAAGGTCGGCGACGTCGTCGAGGTGGAATCCGCCAAGCTCGGCATCCTCCGCAACACCGTCGCGGAGGAGCAGTAAGCCGATGCTCGATCAACAAACCGTCGAACGGCTGGCGCAGCGCCTGGACGAGGCCGAGCGCAGCAAGTCGCTGATCCCGGCATTCACGCGCGACTATCCGGATCTCACGATCGAGGACGCCTACGCCATTCAGCGCGCCTGGACCAAGCTGCAGCTCTCCCGCGGCCGCGTCGTCAAGGGACACAAGATCGGCCTGACGTCGAAGGCGATGCAGAATGCCGTTGGCATTTCCGAGCCTGACTACGGCGTGCTGTTCGCCGACATGTTCTATCCCGACGCGTCGCCGATCCCGTTCGACCGCTTCCGCGCACCCCGCATCGAGGTCGAACTGGCCTTCGTGCTGAAGGCGCCGCTGAAGGGGCCTGATAGCACGCTGTTCGACGTGCTCAACGCCACCGACTACGTCACGCCGGCGCTCGAAATCCTGGAAACCCGGATGCACCGCGTCGATCCCGAAACCAAGGCGCCGCGCAAGGTGATGGACACGATTTCCGACAACGCCGCGAATGCGGCGCTGGTTGTCGGTGGCCGCCCGATCCGTCCGCTTGATGCGGACCTGCGCTGGATCGGCGCGCTGTTGTTCCGTAACGGCCAGATCGAGGAAACCGGCATCGCCGCCGGCGTTCTCAACCATCCCGCCAACGGCGTGGCCTGGCTCGCCAACCGGTTGGCGGCGCAGGGCGAGCATCTCGAGGCGAGCGAAGTGGTGCTGGCGGGATCGTTCACGCGCCCGGTCGACATTGCCAGAGGCGATACGTTCCATGCCGATTACGGCCAGTTCGGATCGGTGTCCTGCCAGTTCGTTTGAATAAAAAGCGTCCCAGGGAGAAGTAATAATGACAAGGCGCAAGAGCATTCATATCGGCGAATTCAAGCACGCCAATCCCATTCCGAACGCTGCCCGTATCGGCAATCTCCTGATGTCCGGCGTCATTCTCGGCCGCGATCCCGCCACCGGCAAGATGCCGGAAAAGATCGAGGACCAGTGCGCCCATATGTTCGCGCACATGAAGGCCATCGTGGAAGCCGGCGGCGGCACAACCGACGACATCATCAAGATGACGGTGTGGCTGCAGGACCGCACGCAGCGTGCGCCGGTGAATGTCGAATGGCTGAAGATGTTTCCCGACGAGCATTCCCGCCCTGCCCGCCATGCGCTGCAGATGGACATGGAAAACGGCGCGCTCGTGCAATGCGATTTCACGGCCGTGATCGGCTGACCCCAACAAGGAACCAGACATGCCGACCTATCTTCCGTTCGATCCGAACCCGCGCCGTCCCTCGAAGCTGCCGCCGCCGAAAACCA
Source organism: Bradyrhizobium paxllaeri (assembly GCF_001693515.2). Classification (NCBI taxonomy): domain Bacteria; kingdom Pseudomonadati; phylum Pseudomonadota; class Alphaproteobacteria; order Hyphomicrobiales; family Nitrobacteraceae; genus Bradyrhizobium; species Bradyrhizobium paxllaeri. The sequence goes on along the minus strand of NZ_CP042968.1, from coordinate 4,059,037 downwards.
TCGACAGCCAGTTTCACGTGCTGGGCCCGCTGGACAAATATCCGGTGCGGCCGGGCGCCGCCTACCAGATGCCGACCGCGACCTGGGAAGCGGCGCTACGTGTCCACAAGACGCTCGGCATCGAGCGCGGCATCATCGTGCAGACCACGACCTATGGCGCCGATCATTCCGTGGTGCTCGACGCGCTTGCGGCAATGGGACCGAACTATCGCGGCTGCGCCAATGCGCTGGTGTTCGCCGAAGCCGATGACGCCTATCTCGCCAAGCTGCACGACGCCGGCGTGCGCGGCGCACGCTTTAGCTTCCGCCAGGAACTCGGCGCCGTGCTCTCGGACAAGGATTTTGCCCGCGCGATCGACAGGATTCGCGAACTTGGCTGGTACGCAAAAATCCAGCCGGAGAAGGACGGCATCGTCTCCAGCGCCGCCAAATACGAAAACCTCGACGTCCCCGTGCTGATCGATCACATGGCGCGCCCTGACCCGGCGGGCGGCAAGAACGACCCGAATCTGCAGAAGATGCTGGAGCTGCTGTCCAAGGGCAATTTCTGGGTGATGCTGTCGCTCGGGGAAAAGACCTCGAAGAAGGGCCCGCCCTGGGACGACGTCATCCCGATCGCGCGCGCCTATATCGAGGCTGCTCCCGAGCGCTGCGTCTGGGCCAGCGACTGGCCGCACCCGGTGTCCGTGGTGCAGCCGCCCAACGATGCCGACCTGCTCGAACTGCTCTATCGCTACGTAGCCGATGAGGCGGAGCTGAAGAGAATCCTGGTCACCAACCCGGCCAAGCTGTTCGGCTACGCGGATTAGGCCGAATTGCGCCTAGCGCAGCGCGACCGTCACGAATGACACGACGACGGGTAGCGTCACCGCTGCCAATGTCGTGCCGAGCGCGACGGCGCCCGAGACGGCTTCGTTGAGCCGTCCGTACTGGGCAGAGAAAATATAGGCATTGGCGCCGGTCGGCATCGCCGCAAAGAGAACTACCACGGCCGCAGAGATCGGCGGCAAGGCCAGGACGTAGAAGGCGAGGACGGCGGCAACGGCCGGCATCGCCACGAGCTTGAGCGCACACATGATGGCCATGCCGAGCGCCTGGCCCTTGATCCTGAATCCAAAGAGATTGATGCCGAGCGCAATCAGAGCCGTGGGCGAGCCCGCCTGCGCCAGCAGTTCGAGCGTCTTGTCCGCAACCGGATGCAGCCCCAATCCGGTGAGGCGCCAGAGAAAACCGAAGCCGAGCGCAAGCATGATCGGATTGCGCGCGATCTCGCTGATAGCCCGCAGCACCAGGAGCGGTGCGCTCTCCGAAGACTTCCGCTCCGCCCACGCCATCTGCAGCGTGCCGCAAAGCCAGAGCAGCGGCGTGTTGACCGACAGGATCAACGCCATCGAGCCGGCGGCCTGATCTCCCAGCGCCGACAAGATCAGGGGAATGCCGAGCATCACGATGTTGCCGTAGATCGAGCCGATCGCGAGCACCACGCCGTCGGCCCGGGATTGCCGCAGCAGCGATGACGCCAGCAGCGCGACGATCCAGATCACCGCCGTTGCCCCGTAATAGGCGCCCCACACCGAGAAGGCGCTGACAGCAGGAAATTCGGCGACGACCACAATTCGGAACAGCAGCGCGGGAATGGCGATGCTGAAAGCGAACTCGGCAATGCCCTTGTGCGCCGTAGGGGTAATGAAACGCAGCGCGACCGCCGCATAGCCCGCTCCGATCAGGGCGAACACGGGGACGACGATCAACACTGCATTCATGCCGCACTCATCTGCCGGAATTCGGCCGGGGGTCCCCCTCGCCGTCATCCTTGTCGCATCAATGCGGCCGTGCTTGCGCACCAAATGCTCTTGAAACGTAGCATAGGCCCGCTGCCTCCTGCTATCCTCCCGCCCATGACATCACGCGAGTCAGCCGCTTCCGAGATCACCCCCGAAGTTCTGCTGCGGGCCTATGCCTGCGGCATTTTCCCGATGGCCGAGAGCGCCGGCGATCCGACGCTGTTCTGGGTCGAGCCGGAACTGCGCGGGGTGATCCCGCTCGAGAGCTTCCGCATTGCCTCACGGCTTGCCCGCACCGTGCGCTCGGATGCTTTCAGCGTCACCGTCGATACCGCCTTCAAGGCTGTGATCGCCGGCTGCGCCGCGCCGCAGCCGGGCCGCGACGACACCTGGATCAACAAGCGCATCCGCGATCTCTATCTCGGCCTCTACGAGCTTGGACACTGCCATAGCGTCGAGGTCTGGCAGGACGGCGATCTCGTCGGCGGCCTCTATGGCGTCAGCCTGGGCCGCGCGTTCTTCGGCGAGAGCATGTTCCATCGCGCCCGCGACGCATCGAAAGTGGCGCTGGTGCATCTGGTGGCGCGGCTGATCGCGGGCGGGTTCGAGCTGCTCGACACGCAATATGTCACCGAGCATCTGCGCAGCTTTGGCGCGGTCGAAATTTCAAGGCGGCGCTATCGCGCCCTGCTCGACAAGGCGATCGTTGGAGAGCCGGCGGATTTCATGCGGTTACAGCCCAGCATCAGCGGTGCGGAAGCGCTGGAGATTATTGCAAAGCGCACGTAGCCCGTAGCCCGGATTTCGCTGCGCTCCATCCGGGCTACGGATTTGGTAATCCCGTCTAATTCCCGAACAATCCGCCAAACAATCCACCCGGCCGCTGCTGCGGCGGAGGTGGCGGTGGCGGCGGGGCCTGCTGCGGCTGCGGCTGGAATTGCGGCTGCGGCGGCGGTCCCGGCGGACGCGGCGCGGCCTGCTTCGGCTGCGGTGGCCGCTTCTGCCCGGCCGGCGGCGGAGCGGTCGCCTTGGCCGGATCGGGCTGCGCGCTGACGATGGTCTGGTCAGGGCCTTTGCAGTCCGTCAGCCAGATATCGTAGACCGGATGCTCGACGCCATGCAGGCCGGGGCTGGCGGCGAACATCCAGCCCGAGAAGATCCGCTTCACCTCGCCCTGCAGCGTGATCTCGTCGACCTCGACAAAGGCATCGGTGTTGGCGGCTTCGGTCGACGGCCGCGTGTAGCAGGCGCTGGTCTTCACGCGCAGCGCACCGAACTGCACGGTCTCGCCGATGTCCTCGTCGAAATTGATGATGCGGCCGGTGATCTTGTCGAGGCCGGAGAAGCTCGCCTTCTTGTTGGTGATCTTGGTGGCCGGCGGCTCGGACACGACCTCGTCGCCCGGCTGCAGCGTCGCCGGCGAACTCGGCACGCCCTTGGCTGGCGGCTGGCGCTGTCCCGGCGGCGCATTGGCGACGCCCGGCTGACCCGGCTGCGGCGGCTGAGCGGCGACACCCGGCTGGGTGCCCTGCGGCGCGACGGTGGTTCCGGGCGGCGGTGGCAGCGGCTGGGACTGGAAGCTGCCAGGCGGCGGTGCGCCCTGCCCCGGCGGTGGCCGGTTCGGCGTCGGCAACAGCCGGCCGCGCGGCAATTCCGGCACTTCCTCGTCGTCGTCGGGGATTTGTTGCTGCTGCTGACTGCCGCGCGGAATCGCGCCCGGCGGCCGCAGCGGCGGATCGGAAAAGATATTGCCGATCTGCGCCTGCGCCGGAGGCGCGAGCGAGGCCGTGGTGGCGGCGATCAGGGCCGCAAGACCGGTCAGGGCAATGGTTCGAAGCATCTCGCGCGGCTTTAATGGGCGAATCGGGCTCGCGACATAGTACAGACTTATCCGCCGCTCGCGTCCCTCCCGGTTAACACGCTGAATACGGCGGGGAAAGGGCGGTTTGCCCCCTTCCCGCCGCACTGAATCATGGCCCGGAAAGGCGGAAAGCGTCCCCGGATGCTCGCCCCATGATCTAGCCACGTCCCGTTTCAGATGAAATAGTTGCCCCCGTCGCGCGGCCCCGCGCGAAAAACATCAAAATCCGGGAAAACCGGACGAGCCAGAGGAAAGCCCAAGCTATGCCCGATCGAATTCGCCTCGATGGCCGGGTTGCCGTCGTGACCGGCGCGGCCGGCGTCATCGGAACCGCGACCATTCGCCTGTTGGCCGAACGCGGCGCCCGCATCGTCGCCGTCGACCGCAGGGAAGACGACCTCAAGGCCGCCATCAGTGGCCTGCCCGCCTCCGCCGAAGCGCTCGCGGTCACGGCTGATGTTACCCAGGAAGACGACGTCGCCGAATATGTCCGCGCCACCGTCGACCGGTTCGGCACGATCGATGCCTTCTACAACAATGCCGGCATCGAGGGCGACATCAAGCCGATTCCGGAATATTCGCTGGAGAGTTTTCGGCGCGTGCTCGACGTCAACGTCGTCGGCGTCTTTCTCGGCATGAAGCACGTGCTGCCGGTGATGCTGAAGCAGAACAAGGGCAGCATCATCAACACCGCCTCCATCGCCGGCCTGATGGGATCGCCGATGATCGCCGTCTACAGCGCCAGCAAGCACGCCGTGATCGGTCTCACCAAGAGCGCCGCCTGGGAGTGCACCGGCACCGGCGTGCGGGTCAATTGCGTCTGCCCCGGCCTGATCGACAGCCGGATGCTCAGCACGATCCTGCAGGGCCGCAATCCCGGCAACGAGCCGCCGGCATCTGAGAAGATCGTCGACCGCATTCCGGCACGACGGCTCGGACAGGCGTCCGAAGTCGCATCCATCGTGGCGTTTCTGGCGTCCGACGAGGCGAGCTACGTCTCCGGCTCCGCCTATACCGTCGATGGCGGCCGCACGGCTGCCTGATGCAGCCGTCATTCCGGGATGGTCCGAAGGACCAGACCCGGAATCTCGAGATTCCGGGTTCGCATCTTCGATGCGCCCCGGAATGACATACTCAAAAACAGAGGTTCATTCCCCACCATGCCCGTTACGCTCGATCCCGATGCCGCCGCCGTCTACAAGGCTTTTCAGGACGCAGGCCGCCCCACCTATGAGACGCTGACCGCACCGGAAGCGCGCGAATATTACCGGGCCGCCCGCGTCGTCAGTAATCCCGAGCCGCCCGCACTGGAATCGAACAAGCCGCTCATGATCCCCGCGCCGCACGGCACGATTCCGGCGCGCATCTACACGCCGAAGGCGCTGCGGACGAGCAACGGTCTTGCGCCTTGCCTGCTGTTCTTTCACGGCGGCGGTTGGGTGATTGGCGATCTCGATACCCATGAGGTGGTTTGCCAGAAGCTCGCCCATGAGGGCGAGTTGATCGTCATCTCCATCGACTACCGGCTGGCGCCGGAGCACAAATTCCCCGCCGCCATCGACGATGCGATCACCGCGACCAAATGGATTGCCGCCAACGCCAATGAGCTCGGCATCGACGCGGGGCACCTGTTGGTCGGCGGCGACAGCGCCGGCGGCAATCTCGCGGCCGTCGTGGCGCTCGCCGCGCGCGACGGCGACGGCCCGAAGCTTGCCGGCCAGGTGCTGGTCTATCCCGCCACCGACTTTGCGATGAAGCATCCCTCGCACAGCGAGCCCGAGACCAGCATTCTCCTGACGCACTCCGTCATCAAATGGTTCTGCAACCATTATCTCAATGGCACGACCGATATCGATCACTGGAAAGCCTCGCCCGCGCGCGCCAGGACGTTCGCCGGATTGCCGCCCGCCTATGTTCTGACCGCCGGCGCCGATCCCTTGCGCGACGAAGGTGCCGAATATGCCGCGCGCCTGAAGGAGGCCGGCGTGCCCGTGACGTATCGCCACTTCCCCGGCCAGTTCCACGGCTTCTTCACTATGGGTAAGCTGTTGAACCAGGCCAATGTCGCGGTTAGCGAAATCGCGACGTGGCTGAAGGCGCTGAAATAACGCTAAAGTATCGCTCACATTCTTTTCGCTCGCATTCGAGGCCATGGTGATGGAGCCAATACTTGTGTTTGGAATACCCGTCGACTTCATCCTGTTCGCACTGACGCTGCTTGGGGTCGCGCTATTCCATCACAAGACGCTTCAGGTCGCGCTCACCGGCCTTGCCGCGATCATCGTCTACAAACTGGTATTCACCGGCTTCAAGCACGGTCCGGGTCTCGCCGGCCTCGGCCACCACATGGCGCATGAGTGGGTCACGCTCGCCAACCTGTTCCTGCTCCTGATGGGCTTTGCGCTGCTCTCGCGGCATTTCGAGGAGAGCCGCGTTCCGGATGAGATGCCGGCGCTGTTGCCGGACGACTGGAAGGGTGGCGTTGTTCTGCTCTGCCTGGTGTTCGTGCTGTCGAGCTTCCTCGACAATATCGCTGCGGCTTTGATCGGCGGCACCGTGGCGCGGCACGTCTTCCGCGGCAAGGTTCACATCGGGTATCTCGCCGCCATCGTTGCAGCGTCGAACGCCGGTGGTGCCGGCAGCGTCGTCGGCGACACCACGACGACGATGATGTGGATCGCCGGCGTCAGCCCGCTCGCCGTGGTGGAAGCCTATATCGCGGCGATCGTCGCGATGCTGGTCTTCGCCGTGCCCGCCTCCATTCAGCAACAGCGCTACTCGCCGATCCAGAAGGATGTGTCGAAAGGCCTGAAGATCGATCCAGCGCGGGTTGTCATCGTCGCCGCCATCCTGATCGCCGCGCTCGCCGCCAACATCATCGCCAATGTGAGGTTCCCCGCATTGCTCGAGATCATCCCGGTTCTCGGCATTGCCGTCTGGGCGGTCATTCTGCTGACGGCGGCGTGGCGTGCGCCGGACTGGAAGGTGATGCCGGAAACCTTCAAAGGTACCATCTTCCTGCTTGCACTGGTCACCGCGGCCTCGCTGATGCCGGTCGAGAAACTGCCGGCCGCGTCATGGCCGACCGCGCTCGGCCTCGGATTCGTTTCCGCGGTGTTCGACAACATCCCCCTCACCGCGCTCGCGCTGAAACAAGGCGGCTACGATTGGGGATATCTCGCCTATGCCGTTGGCTTCGGCGGATCGATGATCTGGTTCGGATCGTCAGCCGGCGTCGCGCTGTCGAACATGTATCCGGAAGCCAAATCGGTCGGCCGCTGGGTCAGCCACGGCTGGCCGGTGGCTGTTGCTTACGTCGTCGGATTTTTCGTGATGCTGGCGGTGCTCGGCTGGCACCCCGACCGGCCGCATTAGCTTTGGCAAATGCGCACCAGAGGTAATGGCCTGCCCCTTCCCGGCCACCATCTTGTTGACCGGCATCATCAAGCCGCAATCTCTCCCATTTTCGGGCTAGTCTTCGCAACTAACGAATCTGCCTGCTGATTCGGCAGATGATCGTGACGCGCGGGGGTATTGCCATGGCATTTTTTAAGCGCGAATTTTTTAAGCGGGAACTCGACCCGATCGAGCGCTTCGAGAACGCGCTGAAGGAGAAATTGGCGGCCCGGCAGAAGCTGGCCGACCGCTTGAGTCTTGCCGAAACGGAACTTGCAGAGAAACGCGCCGCGGCCGAACGGCTGGCGGTCGCAGGAGCCGCCGCTGCCCGGCTCGATCGGGCAGAAGCTGACATGCGTGCCGTCGAAGAGCGCACCAAGACATGGCGCGCCGCATTGGTGGAACATGACGAGCAGGTCGCATCAGCCGAGCGCGCACTGGCCGATGCCAAGGCACAGCGCGACCGCGACACGATGGCGGACCAGATCGAAGCGATGGCGACCGCCATCGAGCGCGCTGCGCCGGGATTTGACGCAAGTGCCACGACGCTGGTCGAGGCCGTCACCAAGGCTGCGCTGTCGATAGCGGACGCAACCAGGTTTTCGAACAACGTGGATGCCGTGCGTCGCGAAGTTCTCTCGGCAGCGGACTTGATATGTTGGGAGCTGCGATCCGCGGCGGTGCGCACACGTGCGGGCAACGCCAACCTGGCCGACCCCTCGCTGTCAGTGTCGGAACAACTGCTATCGCCCGAGATTGATCGGCAGTTGATCTACACCCTCCATCCTCTGCTTTGGCGCGAGGACGGCGAGATACGCCGCGTTCCGGCCTTCGCGCTGGTCGGGTTGCCCAAGGCGCTGTTGCCGGTCGCGCTGCAGCATCAGCACGTGGACCATCTCAACGCCCGCCGTGTGCAGACGCTGATGCATCTTCACGGCAGCGCAGGGCTCGGCGAACCCGAGGCTGACGATCCACAACTCGTCGATCTCGACGCTTTGCTCGCAGAAGATAAGCCGAGCGCGCAAGCCGACGTTGCGTGAGCCGGCGCGGACGACAATCGACGAGCGCTGAACCAACGCCTCCGGCGAACGTTGTCCGGGTTCTTTCATGAACCCGGACTGACCTCGCCATGCGGCTGCGTGTTGTCACGCTCAATGTCTGGAATCGGCAAGGCGATCCGAAACGAACCGCTTTGATCAACCGGGAACTGCGCCGGCTGGCTCCCGATCTCGTGTCGTTGCAGGAAGTCGCGAAATCGCCGGAACATTCGCAGCTCGACGAATTGATCCGCGAAGTCAGAGCCGCGTCTCCTGTGTGAAAGCGCAACGGTTGCCGCGCAAGTTCCCCCGGAAATCGGGTGGGCGCCACGCCTCCATCCTGCGATCTCAAACGTTGACGAAGCAAGCCGTGCCGCTTGCAGCAAAGCAGCAGTTGGAGAATGCCAATGAAGTCCGAAAACAATCCGACAAGCCGTAATCCGTTCGGCCTCATGGACGTTCCAAATCCCACCGACGATGGCGTAATGCAGTTCGCGCGCGTCACGGTGCCGGAAGAATCCGCCACCGACGAAAACGCAAAGCCATGGAGCAACGGCGAGACCAACGACCGACGCGACACGATCGAGGGCCAATGGTCGAGCCGCTGGAAGGGCGCTGCGGACCCCACCATATCAGGCGATACTCCCGATCAATGGAAACAGGGCCGCGGCGAAGCGAGGATCGTGGGCGACCGCGTGTACCTGCTGTTCGACTGGGATTCCGGCGCGCGTCGAGGACTGATCGACGCGCGGCGCGAAGGCCCGCGGCGGCTGGTCGGCAAATATATCAACCTGAACAACCCGGAGATCACGGTGCCCTGGGTCGGCCTCGTCGTGAGCGATCAGCGGATCGACGGCTATTTTTCACAAGGCCGGGTGGATTTCCGCAGATAGCGTTTCAATGCGCCTACCCGGCCCGCGCCGCGCGGCGCAGCGATTGCGGCGGCTGGCCGAAGGCACGGATGAAGGCGCGGCGCATCCGTTCCGGATCGCGGAAGCCTGTGGTTTGCGCGACACGTTCGATCGCCTCGCTCGAGGATTGCACGCGCTGCCGCGCCACCTCGATGCGCAACCGCTCCACCGCTTTCGACGGCGTGGTGCCGGTCTCCGCCATGAAGGCGCGGGTGAAATGCCGCGAACTCATGCCGGCCTGCTCGGCGAGATCCTCGACGGTCAGCGGCGCATCGAGGTTTTCCCGCGCCCAGGCCAGCAACGGCCCGAAGCGGCCGTTCGGCGCCTTCAATTCCAGGAGCGAGGAGAATTGCGACTGGCCGCCGCTGCGGCGGTGATAGAGCACGAGTTGTTTGGCGGTCTTCTGCGCGATATCGTCGCCGTAATCATCCGCGATCATCGCCAGCGACAAATCGATGCCGGCCGATATTCCGGCCGACGTCCAGACGTCGCCGTCGCGGACGAAGATGCGGTCGGGCTCCAGCTTCACTTGCGGATAGGTTTTCAGAAAGTGCCGCGTGCGCTGCCAATGCGTGGTGGCGCGGCGGCCGTCGAGCAGGCCGGCTTCCGCAAGCACGTAGGCGCCGGAGCAGACGCTGGCGATGCGGACGCCACGTTTGGCCATCGCGCGCACGAAGCTGAGCGTCTTCTCGCAGGTCGCTGCCTGCCGCACGCCCTCGCCGCCCGCCACGATCAGCGTCGTGATCGCGGATGCCGATTTCAATCCCTTCGCAACGATCTCGACGCCCGAGGACGAGCGCACCGGCCCCGGCGTCACGGCCAGAACTCTTATCGCCGGCGCGCTCTCGGCGAAGCGCGCCGCGATCTCGAACGCCGAAATCGGGCCGGCCGCATCGAGCAACTGAAAATCCGGAAAGACGAGAACACCGATCATGTGACTTGCCCGTTTTTGGCCGATGTCCTGAAACGAGGGAAAAATGCCATTTCTGACGTGAGGCGACCATGTCAGGATGGCTTCCGTCAAGCCAAATTTTCCGGAGGTCACGATGTCCGCCCCATCCCCGACACCCACGCCGCTGCAGATCGGTCTCGTGCTGTTCCCACGCGTCACCCAGCTCGACTTCACCGGCCCCTTGCAGGTGTTTTCCAGCCTGCCCGGTGCGAAAGTGCATTTGATCTGGAAGCGGATCGAGCCGGTGACGAGCGATTCCGTGCTGACGCTGACGCCGACCACGACCTTCGCCGATTGCCCGCAGCTCGACGTCATCTGCGTGCCCGGCGGGTTCGGCACCGACGACATGATCAACGACGAGGAGATGCTGGCCTTCCTGCGCCGGCAGGCGCCCGGCGCCAAATACATCACCTCGGTCTGCACGGGCTCGCTGGTGCTTGGCGCCGCCGGCCTGCTCAAAGGCTACCGCGCGGCGACGCACTGGACGGCGATGGATTTCCTTTCCGCGTTCGGGGCGATCCCGACCAAGACGCGGGTCTGCGTCGACCGCAACCGCGTCACCGGCGGCGGCGTCACCGCGGGCATCGATTTCGCGCTAACGCTGGTCTCGCTGCTGCACGACCAGCGGACGGCAGAGGCGATCCAGCTCCGCCTCGAATACAACCCGGCGCCGCCGTTCAATTCCGGCTCACCCGACACCGCGCCGCCGGAAGTCCTCGCCATCATGAAGGACAGGATTGCGCCAGCGCAAATCCGCCGCGGCGAGATGATCGAGCGCGCCGCCGCGCGGCTGGGGTGACCTGGAAGATTGTCGCGTCCCGGACGCGGCGCGGCACCGTCAGCGCATTCACGCGCGTCTTCGACACGCTATGTGAGGCGACGCAGAGCCGGGCCCCTCGGCGTGCAGGTCCCGGCTCTACGGTGCACCGCTGAAGAGCGCTGCACCGCGTCCGGGACACGGATCCGGAATACGAAACAGAAAAAGGCCGCCTGGTTGCCCAGACGGCCTTTCCTTTCCTACGGCAGCCACACATTAGCGGGCGATTTCAGGACTTCTGCACCGGGGGCCTATCTCCCAGCCGTGTCCTACTCGGTGGCCGCTGCTAGCCGGGACAGTCGCGATCTGGAGCCCGACACCGACGCGATGGTTTCCCATCTCCGTAAGATGGATTCATTAAGCCGCACCAACGCGGAGAGCACAACATCGCTGCGATGGTTGTACCCGCTGATCCCGCTATCCACAGTCGAAGCTGATCTACGAAAGGAACACGTGCAGTGCAGCGCCGGGCGTCAGGCCGGCACGCGCTGACTGCCCTGCGCCAGCTTCGCAAAGATAATGCCGTGCACGATCAAATACATCGGCACCAACACGGTCGGGATCAGCGACCACGGCAGCACCTGCACCGCCTCCGAGCCATCGCCGGCGTGGATCATCTGCAGCGGCGAGCCATTCGCCGAAATGACGCCGAGCATGATCGCGGCCACAAGATCGAGCATGCCGAATGCATTCCAGGTCCAGACCAGCGCCCTGCCTTGGCTACGTAGCGCGAGCCAGGCCACGGGCAAAGCCAACACGCCGGTGATGATATCGCCCCAACCAGCCGAGGTTGGAAATGGTCCGCCAAGCCGGCCTTCGGCCGCCAGAAGCAGGAAGAATCCTCCCCCCACACGCCAGATGTTCAGGCCGATCAGGAACGGCATCGGCATCCCCAGCAGCGTCGCCCGCACCGATGGCGAGATCCACGCCGCCACGGCCGTCGCGATCAGCGGCAGCGTGATGACCGTACCGATCGTCGGCGGCCCCAGCGGATTTGACCCGAGGAACAGGTTCGCGCCGGCGAGCGCGGCGGCCAGACCGGTCCACAGACCGGCACCGAGCGAAAGGGCGATACGCTGTGACGTGCTGATCGGAATCGCGCCGGTGAGCGCATTGATGCTGACGATGATCGCGGCAACGAGCACGATGGTTCCGATGAAGTCGAGCATGACATCTCTCCTTTACGTGTAGTTACACCTATCGTGATAAACGAAGCGGTGGCCGAAGCCCCGCCTCATCCCAAATTCCGGGAATCCAGCAGCTTCAGCGCAGCCTGGCCGTCAGCGCCGAGCAGCTTGCCGATATGCGCCTGCGCCTTCGACCAGAACGGAAAGCTGCGGCGCACCACGCTCCTGCCCTGCCCGGTGATGCCGATCATTCGCGCGCGCGGGTCATCGCCGGGCTTGATCGAAATCCACCTTTGCTGCTCGAGCACCGTGAGATTTCGCGTCAGCGTCGTGCGTTCCATGCCGAGAATGCCGGCGAGCTTGCCGATCGGCATCTCCCCTCGCAGCATCAACTGCGACAGGATGGTGAACTGGGTGACCCGAATTCCGGATTCCTGCATGTAGGAATCGTACAGCCGCGTGATCTTTCGCGCGGCCTGCCGCGACGCCAGACAGAAGCAGCCGGCGGCGGCCATATAGTCAGCGGCATCAGGGTCGTTCGGCTGCTTCATAAGATGAGTGTATCTACACCTATCTCCAGCAGCAAAGACTCCCGAAGGTGTTCCCGCTAAAATAAACGTGAAGTCAGTTTCCCGGAGTCCAGGCTTGGTAGTCGCCGGTCGCCTTGGGGCGGCGGCCGCTGACCAGTGTCGAGCCGGAGGGACGATAGGCCGCGGGCGTGCCGGTCAGGTTCGGCTGATGCGGCTTTTCCCATTCGCGCGGCGTGTAGCCGGTTTCGGTCGGCGGGGTATCGACAACGTGGTGCAACCAGCCGTGCCATGACGGCGGCACCCGGCTCGCCTCGGCATAGCCATTATAGATCACCCAGCGCCGCTCGAAGCCGAGCGTCGGATCGATCTTGCGGTCCTTGGTGCGGTAGTAGCGGTTGCCCTGCTCGTCCTCGCCGACCAGCTCGCCGAATCGCCACGTCCACAATTGCGTGCCGAACGTCTGGCCACTCCACCAGGTGAAAAACTTCAGCAAAAACTGCTTCATGGGGGCTCGGCCGGTTCGAGAAAATGTGCCGTTCTGATGCCATCGGCGGGGCCGATTGTCCAGACAAAGGCGGAGATTCCAGCCTTGCGGAGGCGGTTTTGCCAAGCCCGATTGTATCAGCCGATGGTCGCGGTATCGGCGCAATCCGTTCATCCCTGGTACAGTTCCGCTGCCACAGGCTGGGTCCGCGCGCAATCCATGCGCGGGTTCGGGAACGTACGCCTCTTGAACGGGTTGGGGCCTATATCCCGGAAATGGAGCCTACAATGATCAGTCTGAAAGTTTTGAGTACTGCGGCAGCGATAGCGCTTACTTTGCCGATGATCGCAAGCTTTAGCGCCGCTCAGGCGCAGGGCATGGGCGCTCGTGGTGGTGGCGGCGGCGGCGGCGGTGCAGCTATCGGTGGCGGCGGTGGCGGTGGCGGTGCAGCTATCGGCGGTGGTGGCGGTCGAGGTGGCGGCGGTGGCGCGGCAATCGGCGGTGGCGGCATGAGCGGTGGCGGCATTAGAGGTGGCGGCATGGCCGTTGCACCCGGTGGTGGTGGTGGCGGCGGTTTCAGAGGTGGCCCCGTTGCCAGCACGGACGGTCGCGGAATGGGCGGCATTGGCCGACCTGGCGTAGTCAGGCCTGGCATCGGAGGGGGTTCCGTCGCGGGCGGCGGCTGGCATGGCGGTCGTCACCACCATCATCACCGCCACGGCTTCTGGCCGGGCTTTGCGATTGGTGCCGGCATTGGGTCGGCCTACGGCTACTACGGCAACTCTTATTATTACGATGACCCATACTACTATGACGACACCGTGGTCGCTGCGGCCCCCCCGGCCGGCGATGATGCCGTGGCGTATTGCATGCGCAGGTACAAATCCTACGATCCGGCGTCAGGCACGTATCTTGGCTATGACGGCCAACGGCACCCCTGCCCGGCGCAATAGCACGACAGCGTGAGTTCAAAGGGCGGCACATTACGGTGTGCCGTCCTTTTCGTTCCAGAATTACGAGCGCAGCGCCACCGCGACACCGCCGAGCGTGAACACCAGCGCGGCGATTTCGCGCAGACCGAGTGGCTCGCGCAGCATCGCCGCCGCTGCAAGCACGCCGATGACGGGAACCAGCAAGGTTCCGATCGAGGCCGTTGCCGCCGGCAGCCGTTCCAGTGCGGCAAACCAGCACACGTAACACAGGCAGAACTGGATCAGCGTCATATAGACCAGCGACGCCCAGCCCACCGATGACAGATCAGCCAGCTGCGGCTGCTCGACTGCGAGGCCGACGATCGCGATCGGCAGGCAGCCGAGCCCGATCTGCCAGGCGGCCAGCGACAGCGGAGGCATCGCCAGCGGGAAATGCTTGGTCAAGACGGTGCCGAGCCCGACGCAGACCGCGCCTGCCAGCGCGAACGCAATGCCCGGCAATTTCTCGACGCTGGCCTCGATGCCATGACCGCCGATCAGCACGGCGATGCCGGCGAGCGCGACCGTCAGCGCGATAGCACGAAGCGGCGACAGCCGCTCACCCAGGATCGGCCACGCAAGAAACGCCACCCAGACCGGGATCGATATGCCGAGCACCGCCGCCTCGCTGGCGTTGAGCCACAACAGCGCCAGCCCCATGAACGCGACCCAGCCGCCGATCGTCAGCGTCGACACCAGCAGGAGCCGCAGCCACATCGACCGCGACACGGTCAGTTTTTGCCGCCGCGCGAGCGCAAACAGCGCCAGCGCCGCGGCGCCGACGATGCCGCACAGGCCGCGCGAGGACAGCGGCGGCCATTCGCTCAGCAAATGTTTCATAATCGGGAAGTTGAGCCCCCACCCGACCGACGTGACCGCAAGCAGGATGAGCCCGAGCGGCGAAAGCCGTCCCGAAAGATTGATCGGCGGCATGGCTGGCTTAGATCCGGAACCGGGATTGCATTTGTTCTTGTTCTGACGTGCGAAACGGAATTGCTCTCGACAACTTTTATGTGCACTCTACCATACAGACGACCTGTCGGCGTTTCGACTTAATCGTCGTATGGGATGTGCGCCTGGCCGCCGCCCGAGGGAAGAAGGAATCATCGTGCCGCGCGTTCTCGTGGTCGATGACGACCCGATGGTATGCGTTGCCATCGAGGTCTGTCTGACGCGCAAGGGTTTCGAGGTCACCGTTGCCGACGGCGGTGAAGCCGGAATGCGCGCCCTCGAATCCGACGATTTCGACGTCATGCTGGTCGACGTGTTCATGCCGCATATGCGCGGCTTCGAATCGATTCGAATGTTTCATGAGCGCAGACCGGGCGTGCCCGTCATCGCGATGTCGGGCTACGCTTTCGCCAACGCCGAACGCGCGCCGGATTTCCTGCGAATGACCCTCGAGCTCGGCGCGGCATGCTGCCTGCGCAAGCCGTTCACGCCGGACGCGCTGTTGACCTCGGTCAATCAATGCCTCACCAAACCGAAAGCTTCCGCGCAGCACTCAGAATAATGAAGTAAGCAACTCGCAATGCCCTCGCAGCGTATCATTCTTGGAATTGGCCTCGCCATCCTCCTCGTTATCGGCGCTGCCTCGATCGGTCTGGATCTCAAGTCGCGGTCCGATGCGGCCTCGGTCGACCGCGCGCTCGGAATCCTTAGCAAGCTCTCCGACATGCGCCCGCTGCTGCGCAGCGCGGAAAGCGCGGCGCGCGCATTCGCGCTTACCGGCGATGAGAAATTCGCCAGGGAATACCGCGAGGCCAGTGACGCCATCCTGGCGGCGCTGCCGCCACTGATCGAGGCGGTCAAGGACAATCCCACCGAAAAGCAGTTGATCGAACAGACCAAGGCGCTGCTCGAGCGCCAGATTGCCGTCAATGGCGAGTTGATCAGGCTTCGGAATGCGGGAGACAGCGCCGCTGTCGCTGATCTCGTCGGCCAGGAAGATCGCGAGGCGACGGCGGCGATCGCTGGAAACCTTGCAAAGGCGGTGGCGGAAGAGCGCCGGCTGCTTTTCGCCAGACGTGTCGAATCCGACATCAACGGCAGGTTACTGCTGGCGATCGATCTCGCCGGCGTAGCGCTAATACTGGTGCTTGCCACCGTCCTGACGGTGTCGACCCGCCGCTCGCGCCAGGAACTGCAGGATTCGCTGAGTGCCAGCAAGGCCAACAACGAGGTGCTGGAGGCCGCGGTCGCCGAGCGCACCGAGCATCTGGTTGCCGCGCACGACGAACTCCGCCTTTCGGCCGCAATCCTGCGCAGCACGTTTCATAGCATGGCGGAGGCGGTGCTCGTCATCGACACCAAGGGCGAGGTCTTGCTCTCCAATCCTGCCGCCGAGAAGATGCTGCGCTTTCGCCCCGGCATGACGGTCGAGTTGCTGCGCTCGCTCAGCACGGTTTTTCAAGCAGATGGCGTCACACCGCTGCCGGTCCAGGATATGCCCGCCTCGCGCGCGCTGCGCGGCGAAGCGTTCGACGCCAGCGAAATCGTGGTGCGCCCGGTCAGCGGCAATCCGCCGGCTCATCTCGTGATCAGCGGCCGGCCGTTGCGCGATGCCTCCGGCGCCATCAGCGGCGCTGCGCTGGTCTATCATGACATTACGGGGTCGCGCGAAACCGAGCACAAGCTTTTGCAATCGCAGAAGCTCGACGCCATCGGCAAGCTCACCGGCGGCGTCGCCCACGACTTCAACAACATGCTGACCGTGATCACCGGCACTACCGAAACGCTGGTCGCTAGCCTCAAGCATGAGCCGGCGCTGCAGAAGACCGCCGAACTGATCGACCAGGCAGCGGAACGCTGCAGCGAATTGATCCAGCATCTGCTCGCCTTCGCCCGCCGCCAGCCGCTGCAGCCGCGCAATGTCGACATCAACGCCACCGTGCTCGACATCGCAAAACTGCTGCGCCCGACGCTCGGCGAGCAGATCGAGGTCAACTCGATCCTCGAGCAGGAAATGGCGAGCGCCCATATCGACGCCTCGCAACTCGCCAACTCCCTGCTCAACATGGCGATCAACGCGCGCGATGCGATGCCGAACGGCGGCAAGCTGTTGCTGGAGACGCGCAACGTCGTGCTCGACGAGGCGTATGCGCAAGGAAATCCGGGCGTGAAGCCCGGCCCCTATGTGATGCTCGCGGTCAGCGACACCGGCGCCGGCATGCCGCAGGACGTGCTGGACAAGGTGTTCGAGCCGTTCTTCACCACCAAGGAGGTCGGCAAGGGCTCGGGCCTCGGGCTGAGCATGGTCTACGGCTTCGTCAAGCAATCGGGCGGGCACATCCGCATCTACAGCGAGATCGGGCACGGCACCACGATCAAGCTCTATCTGCCTCCTGCCCGCGGCCAGGTCGAGGCCGCACCGGCTGCGGCGCCGCCGCTGCCGCACGGCAACGAGACCATCATGGTGGTGGAAGACGACGCGCTGGTCCGCAACTTCGTCACCGCGCAATTGCAGAGTCTCGGCTACCGCACGGTGGCCGCCGCCAACGGGCCGGCAGCGATGAACCTGATCGAAGACGGCCAGGCATTCGACCTGCTGTTCACCGACGTCATCATGCCCGGCAGCATGACCGGCCGCGAACTGGCGGACAAGGTGTTGAAGCTCCGCCCCGGCATCAAGGTGCTGTATACATCCGGCTATACCGACAACGCGATCGTGCACCAGGGCCGGCTTGATGCCGGCGTGCTGCTGCTGACGAAACCTTACCGGAAGTCGCAACTGGCGAACATGATCCGCCGGGCGTTGTCGGGATGAACAAGCCTCTCCCCTGCGGCGTCGTTTTCGACACCGGCTTGATATATGAAAAGGATGAGACGCTGGACGAAATGATTCGCGGGAAGAGCCAAGGCTGATGGCCGACGTGATCTACAAGCGCTGCTATTTCGATTGGGGCGGACGCTGCGCCTACTGCGATGTTGTACTCTCCCGGCAAAAGACGGGCGGCAAGGTGAAGGCCAGCATCGACCATTTCATCCCGCTCTCAAAGGGAGGTCAGAACGGCCGGAGCAACCGCGTGCTGTCCTGCTACCCCTGCAACCTCGCCAAGAACGACACCGATCCGCGCGAGACCAATCAGTGGCCCCACGTCGAACAGCGGCTTGCCCAGATCGCCGCGTCGCCGATTATCAGTCACGGGAAGCTTAGACTGCTTATTCCCGAACTGGAGAAGCAGCTTGTCGGCTAGGGGGATGAGCCGTCCGCGAGAGCCGCGCTGATTGTCCCCATGGGCCCCCGTACAGTTGGGGTCAAGCTCTTGAGAAGAGAGAAATCAAGCTTGAAATGCTTCGCTAGCGGCTCCGTTCGATCTGCATATTTTAAGTCGGAGTCGATAGCTTGCCGGACCGTTTCACGAACGTAGACTTCCATGATCGTGGAAAGTCTCATGGGTACGAAATCGGTGAAGTCTTCCGCCCGTCTTTCGTGCGCGTTCCACGCCCCTGCTAGGTCATCGACGCGCCCTAGGAGTTCAGCGCCGACCCTCGATCGACCTCTTCTTCGCTTCCATGCGATGATCTGATATGTGGCAGTACGTTTTGTCATTTTGGATATTGTCCAATCCGTCCCGCAGACAAATGACGCGTCAAGCCGCCGACAGCCGCACGTGAAACTTACTACCGGTTGCTTCAGCATAGCGCAGCAGTGTCTTCGTGCTCGGTAACGTTTGACCGCTTTCAAGTCGTGCGATCGTGGATTGGCTGGTCCTCATCCGGGCAGCCAGTTCGGCTTGCGAGAGACCCGCGCGCAGGCGAGCCCTGAGCAACTCGGCGGCAATTTCGAACTCTGGAGCGAGCGCCTCGTACTCCGCCTTCACCTTCGGATTGGTCAAGAGACGAGCTTTGATCTTTTCAAACGGAATTGTCATCTGACCTCCTTTGCTCGCTGCAGCGCGAGCTCGATCTCCGAGCGTGGGGTCTTTTGAGTTTTCTTTGCAAATGCGCGAACTATGACCACCCTTCGGCCGATCGCCGTGACATAAAGCGCGCGAGCAATTCCGTCACGACCTGTCAGCCGCAACTCCCATAGCTTCCCTTCGAGATGTTTGACGTGCGGCTCGCTCAGGCTTTCTAGCCCAGCTAAGCTGATGCGTTCTGCTAGTCGCAGAAACCGCGCCTGCATGTCACTCGGAAGGGAAGCGATTTCCGCAGCGACCGATTCGTTCAGGATTTCTACCCGCCAAGCCACGAGCGACCATATCTCATTTTTGAGATATGGTCAAGACGAGCCTCACGGCCAGGCCTTCAATGCTCGGTGCCCATGTTTAGTCGTGGCACGCCATTTTGAACCGCGCCTACGCGCGCCTCACTGCGCGCCCGAGCCGCCCGCGACGATCTTCTCGTTCAGCTTCTGATCGACGATCTCGACCGTGCGGTCGATCTCGGCGCTGGGGGCGCCGAGCTGATGCGAGATCAGCTTCACGAGCAGGTCGACGCGCTCGATGAACGGCGCGCCCGCGGCGACCGCACGCGCTGCCGATGACGGCTTGAGCAGGCTCTCGGCCGCCTTGGCATATTTCGCGAACGGCACCTGATCGGCGGGGTCGGCGCCGAGCCGGCGGGCGATGCCGTCGACATGGTCGTAGATCGACTGCGACAGTTTCAGATCGCCATGCACGGCGTCGCGGATCGCCTGCGGCTCGGTCGGCGTGATGCAGCGGTAGTTGCCGGTCAGGAGCATCGACCATTTGGCGAGCGGCACGAACAGCGAAGAGAACACCTTGAGCTTCACCGGAACGTCGTGGCCGTCGAGCGTCACCGCATCGATGTCGGCTTCCAGCTCGCGCAACAACTTGTTGTGCTGCTCGTCGGCAAAGGCGGCGGCCTTGAAGTTGGTGGGCAGGCCGACATGCAGCACGTTTGCCGCCTCTTCCGGCGGACGGAAGGCCTGCGGATCGGGCGAGCACAGCGACACCAGCCCGGGCTCGAAGCGTTCCCACACCTGCGCGTTGGTATAGGCCTCCTCCAGGTCCATATCCGCCAGCGCCGGAATGCGCTTCAGATACGGCAGCGGCGGCATGTTCATGATCGACAGGCAAGGCAGCTTCGCCGCGGCGATCTTGACCATCAGCACCCGGATCGTGTGGTTGGTGTATTGCGGCTCCTGCATCGCAAGGCCGACCAGGTCGTAGCGTGAAAGGTTGACCTCGGCGGGCGTGGTCGCGTCCAGCTTGCCGGGAAGATTGCGCGAGAAGATCGCGCGATGCACCGCCTCGTCGCGCAGCTTGATGCGAACCTCGGTACCGTCGCGGTTGATGAGCTCGGCCGTCTTCTTCCGGCAGACCAGGGTCACGTTGTGACCGGCCATCAACAGCTTCGTCGCCAGCAAGGAGCCGTAGGAAGCCCCCAGGATCAAAATGTTGCGCGCCATACTCTCTCTTTCACGGATAAAGCCAGGCCGTCCGGCCTGGCACCCATTATGCCAGAACTTTCCGCCCCGATGCCTACTGCAAACCGGCAGCCATTACAATCGGATAGGAAGGGCGCTGGCTTCCCCTTCCGTCATGGCCGGGCTTGTCCCGGCCATCCACGTCTTCACTTCCGGCTGCTAAGCAAAGACGTGGATGCCCGGGACGAGCCCACGGCTGTCCGGTTTAATTTTTGTAGACAAGGCGCATGGCGTTGATTCTTCTGTGCTCCAAGCGTTTGGCGACGTTTTGGGACACGGAGAAAGATCAAGCCATGCTGCATCAGAATAGCGTATTCCACGGACTTCTAAAGCACGTTCCATGGCATCGGTTCGACAGGCTTGTGGAGGAGCATGGAGCCGATGCGCGGGTGCGCCGGTTGTCGACCAAGAGCCAGTTGGTGGCGCTGCTTTATGGTCAGCTTTCGGGGGCGGCGAGCTTGCGCGAGATCGTGGCAGGACTTTCGAGCCATGCTGTGCGGCTCTACCATGTGGGCGCGGCACCGGTTCAACGATCGACCTTCTCGGATGCGAACGCGCAGCGGCCTGCCGCCGTGTTCACCGAACTGTTGGCGATAATGATGAAGCAGGCGCATCGCGGGCTGCGTCGCAAGCTTGCCGAGACGACCTACCTGATCGATGCCACGAGCGTGCGCTTGAACGAACACAGCGCCGGCTGGGCGCGGTTCTCGGCGGGGGTCTGCGGTGCCAAAGTGCACGTAATTTACGACGCCGACGCGGATCGCCCAATCTATGCCGCGGTCACTCCGGCCAACGTCAACGACATCACCATGGCCCAGCAAATGCCGATCGAGCCGGGCGCCACTTATGTCTTCGATCTCGGTTATTACGACTATGCCTGGTGGGCCGCGCTCGATGCCGCCGGCTGCCGGATCGTCAGCCGCTTCAAATCCAACACGCCGCTCGACGTGGTGGAGGAACTGCCCGTCATCCCGGACGGCAACATCCTCTCCGACCGCATCGGCTTCCTTCCCGCACGCCAGGCCAAGAGCCGCTGCAATCCAATGCAGGATGCGGTACGCGAGGTCCGCATCATGACCGATACCGGAAAGATGCTGCGTATCTTGTCGAATGATCTCGATGCCAGCGCACAAGAGATCGCTGATCTCTATCGTCGACGCTGGGCCATCGAGTTGTTCTTCCGCTGGATCAAGCAGACCCTCAAGATCACTCGCTTCGTCGGCACATCCGAGAATGCCATACGCATCCAGATTGCGGTCGCGCTCATCGCCTTCCTGCTGCTGCGCCTGGCCCAGGCTGCACAGAAAGCCGTTCCAAGCCCAACCGTCTTCAGCAGGCTGGTCCGGGCCAACCTCATGCACCGCCGATCGATCGACAAGCTGCTCGAACCATCGCCAATCGTCCAAGATCAGCGGCAGATGAGCCTAAGTCTATGCTAAAACTAAACCGGACAGCCGTGGGACGAGCCCGGGCATGACGATACCGACAGACCTTGCTTTTTGGCGCCTACGACCGCGTCGCCAGCACGACGCCGGCAAGCGTAAACACCAGCGCCACGATCTGGATCAGCCCGAGCGGCTCGCCGAGCGCGATCGCGGACGCCACGACGCCGATCACCGGCACTGCCATGGTGCCGATCGCGGCCACCGAGGCCGGCAGGCGGGCGAGCGCGGCGAACCAGCTCACATAGGCGATGCAGAACTGGATCACGGTCGAATAGACCAGCAGCCACCAGCCGAGCGGCGTCACCTTCTCGATATCAGTGGTCTCGACCGCGAGGCCGATGACAACGATCGGCAAGCAGCCGAGCCCGATCTGCCAGGCCGCGGCCGGGATCGGCGGCAGCGGCACCGGCAGCTTCTTCGCCAGCACCGTGCCGAGCGCAAAGCCGAACGCGCCGGCGAGCGCCATCACGATGCCCGGCAGTTTTTCCGCGGTGGCCGTAATGCCGTTGCCGCCCATGATGGCGGAGAGCCCTGCGAACGCCATCACCAGCGCGACCGTGCGCAGCACCGTCGGCCGCTCGCCGAGCACCGGCCACGCCAGCAGCGAGGCCCAGACCGGCATGGTGTAGGCGATCAGCGCCGTCTCGCTCGCCGGCAGCCAGAGCAGCGCCAGCCCCATCAGGACCATCCACCCCGTGACGTTAAGCAGCGACAAGAGCATCAGCCGCAGCCACAAATGCCGCTCGACCCTTAGGCTCTGCGAACGTGCGAGCGCCAGCACGGCCAGCAGCGCCGCGCCGATGACGCCGGTGGAACCGCGCAAGGTCAGCGGCGGCAATTCGCTCAACAGATACTTTGTGACGGGCCAGTTGAACCCCCAGCCCACCGAGGTGATGGCGAGGAACATCAGGCCTGCGGGCGCGATCCGCGAGGGCGTGCTGGTCGGTTTTGATTCTGTCATGGAGCCCGGCAGGGGATGGAATCG
Source organism: Bradyrhizobium paxllaeri (assembly GCF_001693515.2). Classification (NCBI taxonomy): domain Bacteria; kingdom Pseudomonadati; phylum Pseudomonadota; class Alphaproteobacteria; order Hyphomicrobiales; family Nitrobacteraceae; genus Bradyrhizobium; species Bradyrhizobium paxllaeri. The sequence goes on along the minus strand of NZ_CP042968.1, from coordinate 4,036,343 downwards.
GCCTTCACCTTGCCGCTTATCCGGGCGTCCGACCACGGATGCGCGGACATGCCAGACCTCCCCTGCCCGTAGCCTTACGTGAGTCTCGCCAGCGCAACCCCGAACGGCGAATAAATACCTGCCCTGTGAACAGCGGGACGAAGGCGATTTCCACACGGGGAAGAACAAATTTTTTGGTTGGGAATCCCTGAGGACTCACTGATACTTGGCCCTATCACAGGCGCGGCACCGACCCTGTTTTCCCGATCTTTCCACCATATTTAGTATTTGATTCAGGAACTCGTACTACTCCTTGACGGGTGTCACGGGTTTGTCCTAGCCTTGGTACTGGACGGCGCGAGTTAAGTTCTGGGTCCCGCCGATCGCTCCCAAATGGGTTCCGAACGAGCACTCCGTCAGCCGGTTGAGGCACGGATCGAGGGCTTGTCTGCCCAAAATTCGGGGGTGATCCGGGGCCGAAAAAACGAGCCGAATGGCTCCGGCGACGAGTTGCGGCGTTGAGTTCGAGCATGATCGGGGAAGGCCGACCTGGGGTAGGCGGCGCTCCGAACCGATCAGGCTCAAAGCGTAAGGATGGGGCTGGCCTCGCCAAAGAGCGGGACGAGCCCTTGGGGTGGCTAAAGCAGAACAGGGCCGGGTTCACCGGTAGAGCATGCGGATCTCAGGCCCAAGGTTGTCTTCAACCTTGGTGCCGAAGTTCGCTCACTGAAAACAATCCGGCAACCGCTACGAAAGCGGACCGGGCAAGAGATACGGGGCACTAAAATGCGAATCGAGCGGCGCAACACCACTTCCGGCCAGTCACCCTATGCAGGGATTGATTTCAGGCTGACGACATCGGAGATCCGCAACCCCGACGGTTCGATCGTGTTCCGACTCGAAAATGTCGAGGTGCCCCAGTTCTGGTCGCAGGTCGCTTCCGACGTGCTGGCGCAGAAGTATTTTCGCAAAGCCGGCGTCGCCGCGTGCCTGAAGAAGGTCGAGGAAGAGAGCGTGCCCTCGTTCCTGTGGCGCTCGGTGCCGGACAACGAGGCGCTGGCCCTGCTCCCCGAAAGCGAGCGCTATGTCGGCGAAATCAGCGCAAAGCAGGTGTTCGATCGCCTCGCCGGCTGCTGGACCTATTGGGGCTGGAAGGGCGGCTATTTCTCCAGCGATGAAGACGCGCAGGCGTTCTACGACGAGCTGCGCTACCAGCTCGCCAAACAGATGGTCGCGCCGAACTCACCGCAGTGGTTCAACACCGGGCTGCACTGGGCCTACGGCATCGACGGCCCCGGCCAGGGCCATCACTACGTCGACCCGTTCACGGGCAAGCTGACCAAGTCGAAATCGGCTTACGAGCATCCGCAGCCGCACGCCTGCTTCATCCAGGGCGTGGGTGACGACCTCGTCAACGAGGGCGGCATCATGGACCTCTGGGTGCGTGAGGCGCGCCTGTTCAAATACGGCTCCGGCACCGGCTCCAACTTCTCCCGCCTGCGCGGCGAAGGCGAGCGCCTGTCCGGTGGCGGCCGCTCGTCCGGCCTGATGAGCTTCCTCAAGATCGGCGACCGCGCAGCCGGCGCCATCAAGAGCGGCGGCACCACGCGCCGCGCGGCCAAGATGGTCGTGGTCGACGCCGACCATCCGGATATCGAGACCTATATCGACTGGAAGGTGAAGGAGGAGCAGAAGGTTGCCGCCCTCGTCACCGGCTCCAAGATCAACCAGAAGCACCTCAAGGCCGTGCTGAAGGCCTGCGTCAACTGCGAAGGCAGTGGCGACGACTGCTTCGACCCCGAAAAGAACCCAGCGCTCCGCCGCGAGATCAAGCTCGCGCGCCGCGCGCTGGTGCCCGACAACTACATCAAGCGGGTGATCCAGTTCGCCAAGCAAGGCTACAAGGACATCGACTTCCCGATCTACGACACCGATTGGGATTCGGAGGCCTATCTCACGGTATCCGGCCAGAACTCCAACAACTCGGTCTCGCTGAAGGACGATTTCCTCCGCGCCGTCGAAACCGATGGCGACTGGAATCTGATCGGCCGCACCAACAAGAAGATCACCAAGACTCTCAAGGCCCGCGAGCTCTGGGAAAAGATCGGCCACGCCGCCTGGGCCTCGGCCGATCCCGGCCTGCACTTCAACACCACCATGAACGACTGGCACACCTGCAAGGCGTCGGGCGAGATCCGCGCGTCGAACCCGTGCTCGGAATACATGTTCCTGGACGACACGGCGTGCAACCTCGCCTCCGCCAACCTCATCACCTTCTATTCGACCACGACCAAGCGGTTCGACGTCGAGGCCTACGAGCACCTGTGCCGGCTCTGGACCATCGTGCTCGAAATCTCCGTGATGATGGCGCAATTCCCGTCGAAGGCGATCGCCGAACTCTCCTATGAGTTCCGCACGCTGGGCCTCGGCTTCGCCAACATCGGCGGCCTGCTGATGACCATGGGCCTGCCCTACGACTCAAAGGAAGGCCGCTCGCTCTGCGGCGCGCTGACCGCCGTGATGACCGGCATCGCCTACAAGACCTCGGCCGAGATGGCGGCCGAGCTCGGCACCTTCCCCGGCTACAAGAAGAACGCCCAGCACATGCTGCGCGTGATCCGCAACCACCGCCGCGCCGCCCACGGCAACGCCTCGGGTTATGAAGCGCTCGCCGTCAACCCGGTGCCGCTCGACCACGCCTCGTGCCCGCAAGGAGACATCATCGCGCATGCGACCAGGGCATGGGACGATGCCCTCGCCCTCGGCGAGACCAGCGGCTTCCGCAACGCGCAGACGACAGTCGTGGCGCCGACCGGCACCATCGGCCTCGTGATGGATTGCGACACCACCGGCATCGAGCCGGACTTCGCACTGGTGAAGTTCAAGAAGCTCGCCGGCGGCGGCTACTGGAAGATCATCAACCAGGCCGTCCCCGAGGCGCTGCGCGCGCTCGGCTACCGCGAAAGCGATATCGCGGAAATCGAGGCCTACGCCGTCGGCCACGGCTCGCTCTCCAACGCCCCCGGCATCAACGCCTCCACGTTGAAGGCAAAAGGCTTCACCGACGAAGCGCTGGCCAAGGTGGAAAAGGCGCTGCCGACCGCGTTCGACATCAAGTTCGCCTTCAACAAGTGGACCTTTGGCGAAGATTTCCTGCGCGATACGTTGAACCTCGCGCCGGAAGCCATTGCCGCCCCCGGCTTCGATCTGCTCGCAGCGCTCGGCTTCACCAAGCGCGAGATCGAGGCGGCCAACGTGCACATCTGCGGCGCGATGACCGTGGAAGGTGCGCCGCACCTGAAGGCCGAGCACTATCCGGTGTTCGACTGCGCCAATCCCTGCGGCAAGATCGGCAAGCGTTATCTCTCGGTCGAGAGCCACATCCGCATGATGGCGGCGTCGCAGCCGTTCATCTCGGGCGCGATCTCGAAAACCATCAACATGCCGAACGACGCCACCGTCGAGGACTGCAAGTCGGCCTACCTGCTCTCCTGGAAGCTCGCGCTGAAGGCCAACGCGCTCTACCGCGACGGCTCGAAGCTTTCCCAGCCCTTGAACTCGCAGCTCATCTCGGATGATGACGACGAGGACGATGCGGTGGAGGCGCTCTACGAGAAGCCGATGGCGGCGCGCGCCGCCCAGGTCTCGGAAAAGATCGTCGAGAAGCTCGTCGAGCGCATCGTCGTGATGCGCGAGCGCGAGAAGATGCCGGATCGCCGCAAGGGTTACACCCAGAAGGCTGTTGTCGGCGGCCACAAGGTCTATCTGCGCACCGGCGAGTATGACGACGGCCGTCTCGGCGAGATCTTCATCGACATGCACAAGGAAGGCGCGGCACTCCGCTCCTTCATCAACAACTTCGCGATCGCCGTCTCGCTCGGCCTGCAATACGGCGTGCCGCTGGAGGAATATGTCGACGCCTTCACCTTCACCCGCTTCGAGCCGGCGGGCCCCGTGCAAGGCAACGACAGCATCAAGTACGCGACCTCGATCCTCGACTATGTCTTCCGCGAACTCGCGGTCAGCTACATGTCGCGCTTCGATCTCGCCCATGTCGATCCCAGCGAGTCGAATTTCGACGCGATGGGCAAAGGCGTCGAGGAAGGCAAGGAGCCGGGTGACGGCCACCAGGCCACCAAATATCTGTCCAAGGGCCTGACCCGCTCGCGCACGGATAACCTCGTCGTCATGCGCGGCGGCGATGTGGATGCCCGCGGCTCCCACAACGTCACCGCGATCGCCGGCCACGGCGCCAGCGCCCGCGCCTCCGACGCCCAAGAAGGCGCGGTGGCACTGAAGCAGGAAACCAGCCACGACCTGTCGCCCACGGAACGGCTGGACGCGATGAAGTGGAGCAAGGCCGGCAGCGCTGCGGTGGCGGTCGCGCCGAGCAAGGCCGAACGCCGGGCGGAAGCGAAAGCCAAGGGGTATGAAGGCGAGATGTGCAGTGAGTGCGGCAACTTTACGCTGGTGCGGAATGGCACGTGCATGAAGTGCGATACGTGTGGAAGCACGACGGGGTGTAGTTGAGAGCTGGCTGTTATTTGAAGATGACCCTCGTCCCTGTGACTTTAAATCATGGGGTCGAGGGTTCGACTCCCTCCGCGCTCACCAAAACCCCCTTAATTATAGTGTTTCCTGAGTTAGCCGAAGTGCCGCAAGCGATGCTTACAACCGCGGCGAGCCGTTAGTAAGTGCTTAGTAAGCCCCCTTCGTAAGACGCCGCCGCAACTCGGCAGTGTCCCCATAATGTCCTTTTGAGAGCCTGTGAATAGCCGGTCCTAAGGCGCAGATTAGTTTGACCGATTTGCCGCTCCTTCGGTATTCCCAGAACGAACACAGCAGGGGCATCAACCGCATGGCCGAACCCAACGGCGACAACCCCCAACAAAAGAAAACGCAGCAGCCTAAGGTCGGTGACCGGTTTTGGTTTTGGCTTGAGGGAGAACCATCGGCATTCGAAGTCATGTTAGCCGACGCACTCGCCGCCTTTCCAAAATCGGAAGGTGCTGAGAACGACAATGGTCTCTTTCAGGTAAGAGCTTACTCGTGGCGCGGCACAGTAGATTTCACGCACGATTTTCTAGAAACCCATCTTCCTCGCAAGATCGAACTCCCCTTTGACCGTATAATTACGTTCTTAAGGGTCGATGACACATTGAATTTCTCAATTCCGGTTCCTACGCTGTCTTTTTCTGACATTGCAACGGCTGGCTCGATCCACATTAGCCCACACAAATACAGCTTCACCCATCAAACGCTGTTGATATTGGCGTGTCGTCAGACCGATCACGATCGCGAGCGACCGGCCCTCGCTGAGACGTTTGACGCTCTCGGCCTCGTCTCGATCCTGTCAGGTCATATTTTGCAGGGTCGCTCTCTTTTTTCTTCCTATTTCTGCACAAATCGCAAAAAATTCATCAGCGGAACGTTGGGCGTTGTTAGCCAGTCATCTGTAGACTGGACACCTTTAAAGTTAGCGGCTGCTGATCCAGAGGTATTTGATGCGCGGGATGATAGGACTCATGCCGCACTTTGGTTTGCTGGCGCAGCATTCTCCTCACACGACGATGCTGCCAAAATTGTTTCTTACGTCACTGCTTTCGAAATTCTCATGGGAAAGAACCTGCAAAATTACGTTAGGCAGCTCTATCGAAGAGACTCTGAGTTACAAAAATTTGCATTGGAAAAAATACAAGCCTTGGAAAAACTGCGAGGTGACCTAGTGCATGCAGGTCGCCGCATCGCACTTTCGCCTGAACTGGAAAGATACGCGCAGGCATTTATCCTTGATGCGATCCGCCGCAACAAAAACTTGGCGTCACTGGCGTTTGCAATGCAAAGCGTGGGTCACTCGATCCGCCAAGGTGTAACCCCCTAAGTCAGTGCACTTAATCTGCCGACGTCGAAGTGCAGTCCAGCACTGTCACCGTGATCGAACCCCTCACCGCTGCCTTTGCCCCAGATAGAATCCGAACAGCACCGTGACCAGTCCCGCCGCCTGCAGCGCGGTCGGGGGCTCGCCGAGCAGGAGCCAGCCGGCGAGTATCGTCAGCGCCGGCACGGTCGCGGGGATCACCGCGGCGCGGGCGACGCCGATGGTCTGGATCGAGAATGCGAACAGATACAGCGCGGCGGGGCCGGCCAGGATGCCCTGTGCCAGCGCCTGCAGCGCGTTTTCGCCAAGGCCGAGCGCCGCCACGCGATTGAGGCCGCCGTAGGCCGCATAGAGCGGCAGCAGCGCTAGCGACAGCACGCTGATGACGGTGGCGGCCGAGAACGCGGAGACGCGCCAATGGCGCAGCAGCGTGCCGAACACGGCGAACATCGATCCGGTCATCACGAACAGCAAGTCGCCCAGCACGCCGTCGGCGCCGATATGGCCGATCGACTCGGCGCCGATCACCGCAAGCCCGCCCACGATGACGACCGCCCCCAGCACGCGCGAGGGCGGAACTCGCTCGCGCAGGAAGAACGCGGCCAGCAGCAGGCCGCCGAGTGTCGCGCTGGAAGGCTGGATGACGCTGCCATGGCCCAGTGGCACAAACAGGAAGCCGGTATAGCTGATGAGCGACATCACGGGACCACCAAGCACCATCAGCACCAGTCCGCGGCCCCAGCCGATCCCGCCCAGATTGCCAATGCCGGCGCGCAGCACGAGCGGAAGGAACACCAGCCCCGACCACACGAAGCGATGCATCAGCAAGTCCGGCGGCGTGAACCCGACCTTCAACCCGTGCCGGGTCGCGACAAAACCGAGCGCCCAGCACAGCGCCGCACCAGCGCCGCACGCGACCCCAAGCAGGGCCGGTTTGGTGTCAGGTTTCTGGGCTGGAGCATCGCCGCCGCCGATCGGCTGGTTCATGGCGGACGCTTAACTTGGCCCACACCCCTGTTCAACCCACGCCCATGCAGGGCTGACGGGCGCGCCGCCGCAAGCCGCCTGCTTCCTGACGTCGCCTCAGGACTCGCCCGCCGCCGTAAAGAACTTCGTCGCAACGAAAAACCGGCTCGAACCACGTCGGTTAGGGGCTTAGCTTGTTCGGACCCCCCTCATTGCGACCGTCAGCGAATCCGCCGATCCTCCGATGACATGGGGTGATTCGTGCTGGCTGAAACGACCGATCAATATCTGGAAAGCCTCAATCCGGAGCAGCGCCGCGCCGTCGAGCACGGCGTCGGCCCGGATGGAACCATAGGCGCGCCGCTGCTTGTTATCGCCGGCGCAGGATCCGGAAAGACCAATACGCTCGCGCATCGTGTGGCGCACCTCATCATCAGGGGTGCCGACCCGCGTCGCATGCTGCTGATGACGTTTTCGCGCCGTGCCGCCGCGGAGATGACGCAGCGGGTCGAACGCATCGCGCGCCGCGTGCTCGGCGACAAGGCCGGCATCATGACGGAGGCGCTGACCTGGGCCGGAACCTTTCATGGCATCGGGGCGCGGCTGCTGCGCGAATACGCTGAAAGCATCGGCTTCGATCCGGCGTTCACGATCCATGATCGCGAGGATTCGGCTGATCTGCTCAATCTGGTGCGGCACGAGCTCGGATTTTCAAAGACCGAGAGCAGGTTTCCCACCAAGGGCACCTGTCTTGCGATCTATTCCCGTTGCGTGAACGCGCAAATGCCGATCGAGGCGGTGCTCGGACAGCATTATCCCTGGTGTTCGGGATGGGCTGATGAGCTCAAGCAATTATTCGCTGCTTACGTCGAGGCCAAGCAGAAGCAGAACGTCCTCGACTATGACGATCTGTTGCTGTGGTGGTCACAGATGGTCTCCGAGCCTGCCATCGCGCAGGAGATCGGCGACCGGTTCGATCATGTCATGGTCGACGAGTATCAGGACACCAACAAGCTTCAGGCGTCGATACTGCTGGCGCTCAAGCCGGATGGACGCGGCCTTACGGTGGTGGGAGACGATGCCCAATCGATCTATTCGTTTCGCGCGGCCACCGTCAGAAACATTCTGGATTTTCCTGACCATTTCAGCCCCAGGGCGGAGATCGTCACGCTCGACCGCAACTATCGCTCCACCCAGCCGGTTCTGGCGGCCGCCAATGGCGTGATCGGACTTGCCCGGGAACGGTTCACCAAGAATCTCTGGACCGAGCGCCATTCGGCGCAGCTGCCGCGCCTGGTCACGGTTCGCGACGAGGCCGACCAGGCGCGCTACATCGTCGAGCAGGTGCTGTCGAACCGCGAGCAAGGATCGCGGCTCAAGGAGCAGGCCGTTCTGTTCCGGACGTCCTCGCACAGCGGCCCGCTGGAAGTCGAGCTGACGCGGCGCAATATTCCCTTCGTCAAGTTCGGCGGCCTGAAGTTTCTGGACGCCGCCCACGTCAAGGACGTGCTTGCGCTGCTCAAATTCGTCGAGAACCCCCGGGACCGGGTTGCGGGATTCCGCGTGCTGCATTTGCTGCCCGGCATCGGCCCGGCGTCGGCTCAGCGCATTCTCGATCAAACCACTGTAACGGCCGATCCGATCACCGCGCTCGCGGCGCTTCCGACGCCTCCCCGCGCCGGCCAGGATTGGACCGCCTTTGTCGAAACGCTTACCAATCTGCGCTATTCGGAATGGCCCGTTGACGTCGAACGCATCAGGCTCTGGTACACCCCGCATCTGGAACGCATCCATGAGGATGCCGAGGTGCGGCAGGCCGACCTCCTGCAGCTCGAGCAGATCGCCTCCGGCTATCCTTCCCGCGAGCGCTTTCTGACCGAGCTCACGCTCGATCCGCCTGATGCGACCAGCGATCGCTCCGGCCCGCCGCTGCGCGACGAGGACTATCTGATCTTGTCCACCATCCACTCTGCAAAGGGACAGGAATGGAAGTCGGTCTACGCCTTGAACGTTGTCGACGGCTGCATGCCGTCCGATCTCGGCGCCGGCACGACGGCCGAACTCGAAGAAGAGCGACGCCTTCTCTACGTCGCGATGACGCGCGCCAAGGACGATCTGCATCTGATCGTGCCGCAGCGCTTCTTCGTCCACGGCCAGCAGGCGCGCGGCGACCGCCACGTCTATGCGTCGCGGACGCGCTTCATACCGGATCATCTGGTAAAACTGTTCGATCGGCAGGTATGGCCGGCGACGGCCCCGGCGGCCCGCGTGACGCCAAATCAAGCCGTGCAAATGGATATTCGTGAGCGCATGCGCGGCATGTGGCGTTAGCGCGTGGCCAGGACGAGCGCAGCAATCTCCGGGGCAACTCTAACATCGTCCCCGGATATACTCGTAGTTCTCAAGATCAACCGACAATCGATTGAAATGCACGCATCGGAAGGACCGGCATGAACGGAAATCGATATTACGGGGTTCGCGTCGAGGGCGCGAAATACGGCGTGGGCTTCGGCTCGGCACTCGCGATCGCAATCTCCTATACCAACAACCATTCGATCCTGTGGGCGATCATCCACGGCATTTTGGGCTGGCTCTACGTGATTTATTTCGCGCTATTCAAGTGATTTGGCTGATGCCAAACCGAAGGTGAAACCCCAATGAGACGCCTTGTCCAGGCTTCGTTCGGACTGCTCGCATGGAGTCTTCTCCAGACCTCGCCCGCGTCCGCCCAGCTCAAGGGCAATCCCGACAACGTGTGCCGGAACGGATATTTTCCACGCGAGAGCACGAACTACAGGCTGGCGAAGATCAAGGGCGCGGCCGGCGACAGGATCTATTTCCATGGCGATGCCAACGAGCGATGCCCGGACGATGCGGCCTGTCGTCTGAAAACCTATGTCATTCCCAACGATGAAGTCATTGTTTCGCGGACGCTGGGCAAGTTCGCATGTAGCTGGTTTCAACCTCGCAAGGGCACCGAAACGGTCGGCTGGATCGAGACCGACCGGCTTGCGTGGCAGGAGGAGATGCGACCACCGGAGATGCGGGATTGGCTCGGCGAATGGCGCGCTTACGACAATCTCATTCGCATCTCGAAATCGAAAGAGGCAGGCGGGCTCGCCATCAAGGGCGAGGCCACATGGGGTTCGGGCAGCCGCACCCATACCGGCGAGCTCGATTACGACGCAAAACCTTCTGCCGATAAAATGAAGTTCGGCGACGGGACGGACGAACTCGACTGCCAGGTCACGATGCAGCTCGTCGGCAAGCACCTGGTCGTCGGCGACAATCTCCATTGCGGCGGCGCCAACGTGTCGTTTTCAGGGGTCTACCAACGGCGACCGAAGCGATAGAGCCGTGCTGGCAGGCTTGGGGGAAACCGCAAGCCATGATGCACGAGCAACTAGCTCGCATGAGCACCGCGATATGCGGGCTGTTCTGTCGACTATTGCTGCCGTCCCGCATGTCGCTTCGCTCATGCGGGCTACGCGCTGCCAGCGATGCACCCGCCCGGACCGTTACCAGCTCCAGTCCCGCGGGAGGGATCGGAATCAGGGGCCGACGTACCTGAGGCGGCTGACGTCGGATTGCCCCTGCTCGGGGAATTCGAGCGTCGGCGTGACATGGCCGACGAGGATGCCGGGCGTCACTCTTGTCTTGATGTACTTCGTCTCGCCCGCGGCCAACTGGAACGTAACCGCATTTTCGACCTCGGTTGCCGTTGTCACGGCGTATCTCCCCGGGGGGCGGTCGACATAAGAGAACCCGCCGGGCACAGATCTGCCAACGACTTCGTTGTTCATCCGAATCTCGGGCTGAATGGCCGCCCCCGTCAATTCGGACGGCCGGGTGAAGTAGACACGACCTAAACCCGCCTTCAATGCCGGGATCTGAACCGGCGCTTCATCGATGCCGCGTGGACTCGCGCAACTGGCCAGCAAAAATCCGGCAACCACAAGGGGCAGCGCCCCGATCTTCCACCCCATATGCCCCGTCTCGATATTGAAAGTGCCCAATTCCCAAATCGACGGCAAACAACAACGGTCGGCAATTTGCCTTGTTGTTGTTTCCTCGCCCCACGCACTCCATTAGGCATACACCCTTCGATTGTGCAACGTTTTTCGTTCCGCGCGATCTCGGCGACTGCGCGCGAGCAAATCACTCGCGATATCGATGAAGGATGAGCGCCTCAAAATTCTGACGATGGTCCGCCATCGGCCAAGGCAATGATCAAGCTGATGGACGCGTGTGCAAGGAAGGCCGTCGTCGGAAAACCGTCCCCTTGTACGATCCCGTCACCACGATGAGCGAGACAGTAAAATTTCACATCACGTCTTCGGGCACCTTGCTCCGGCGGCGAAGCTTGTGCGGATCACCGCTCCGCTTGCGTCTGCGCTGGTTACGGGCAACCGCGACGCTGACCGGAGCCGAGACGCGGCCTCAAACTAACCACGCTGTCACCGCATTCCCCATGATGCACGAGCGGAAGTCGCCCCCGGCCGGATCGACGACAAGGCCGGCCACCCCGGATAGCCAAACGCCCATCGAAAATTCTTATTGAACATTGTTCATTTTCGGATTACTAATACTTGAGCAACGCTCAAGAACTGGAGAGTCCTAATGCAGCCCGCCCCCGGCCTGGACGTCGCGATCCGCCCGAGCCACCCCATGGCCCCATGGATCAAGCACGTTCCGACGATCATCACCGTCGGCATGATCGTGATCCTGGCGCTGCACGGACGCATTGCGCAGCCGGCGCATTACCACGACTTCGCCGACCATTCAGCCGCCTTCGGCATTCCCCACGCAGCCGATGTGTTTTCCAACGCGGGGTTCGCGCTGGTCGCGATCTGGGGCTGGCTGACATTGCGGCCCCGACGCGCCAGCGAGCAGTTGCGCGCCGGATGGCCCGGCTACAGGCTGTTCCTGATCGGACTGTTCCTGACCGCTTTCGGGTCCGCGTTCTATCATCTCGCCCCCGACAATATCCGCCTGATCTGGGACAGGCTGCCGATCGCGCTGGTTTGCGCCGGCCTGCTCGTCGGCGTCCGCGGCGACACCCAAGGCGGATCGAAGAGCGGAATCGAGGTGATCGTGCTCGGGCTCTACGCCGTCGCCAGCGTCGCATGGTGGGCCATCACCGAAAGGAACGGCGCGGGTGACTTGCGACCGTATCTCCTGTTGCAGGGGCTCCCGCTCATCCTCATCCCGCTATGGCATGCGATCTATCGCGCCCCGCGCACCGATCGCATCGCCTTCGCCGCCGCGATGGCGCTGTACATCCTAGCCAAGGCCGCCGAGGTGCTCGACCACGAGATCGCGACCGTTTTCGGCTTCGTCACCGGACACACGTTGAAACATCTGATCGCGACGGCAGCCACGGCCGCCGTGGTCTGGGGATTGACCCGACGCTTTTCGCATGACGATCACGCCGCGCGTCGCGTGGATGAGCCGACCCTGCCCGCCGTAGCTCGACGAGCAAGCGTAGGCGCCGAGGTCACGAACGCTTAAGTTCCAGCATCGTCATGGCCGGGCTTGTCCCGGCCATCCACGTCTTTTCGTGCGGAGGCCAAGACGTGGATGCCCGGGACAAGCCCACGGCTGTCCGGTTTAGTTTTAGCATAGACTTAGGCTCATCTGCCGCTGATCTTGGACGATTGGCGATGGTTCGAGCAGCTTGTCGATCGATCGGCGGTGCATGAGGTTGGCCCGAACCAGCCTGCTGAAGACGGTTGGGCTTGGAACGGCTTTCTGTGCAGCCTGGGCCAGGCGCAGCAGCAGGAAGGCGATGAGCGCGACCGCAATCTGGATGCGTATGGCATTCTCGGATGTGCCGACGAAGCGAGTGATCTTGAGGGTCTGCTTGATCCAGCGGAAGAACAACTCGATGGCCCAGCGTCGACGATAGAGATCAGCGATCTCTTGTGCGCTGGCATCGAGATCATTCGACAAGATACGCAGCATCTTTCCGGTATCGGTCATGATGCGGACCTCGCGTACCGCATCCTGCATTGGATTGCAGCGGCTCTTGGCCTGGCGTGCGGGAAGGAAGCCGATGCGGTCGGAGAGGATGTTGCCGTCCGGGATGACGGGCAGTTCCTCCACCACGTCGAGCGGCGTGTTGGATTTGAAGCGGCTGACGATCCGGCAGCCGGCGGCATCGAGCGCGGCCCACCAGGCATAGTCGTAATAACCGAGATCGAAGACATAAGTGGCGCCCGGCTCGATCGGCATTTGCTGGGCCATGGTGATGTCGTTGACGTTGGCCGGAGTGACCGCGGCATAGATTGGGCGATCCGCGTCGGCGTCGTAAATTACGTGCACTTTGGCACCGCAGACCCCCGCCGAGAACCGCGCCCAGCCGGCGCTGTGTTCGTTCAAGCGCACGCTCGTGGCATCGATCAGGTAGGTCGTCTCGGCAAGCTTGCGACGCAGCCCGCGATGCGCCTGCTTCATCATTATCGCCAACAGTTCGGTGAACACGGCGGCAGGCCGCTGTGCGTTCGCATCCGAGAAGGTCGATCGTTGAACCGGTGCCGCGCCCACATGGTAGAGCCGCACAGCATGGCTCGAAAGTCCTGCCACGATCTCGCGCAAGCTCGCCGCCCCCGAAAGCTGACCATAAAGCAGCGCCACCAACTGGCTCTTGGTCGACAACCGGCGCACCCGCGCATCGGCTCCATGCTCCTCCACAAGCCTGTCGAACCGATGCCATGGAACGTGCTTTAGAAGTCCGTGGAATACGCTATTCTGATGCAGCATGGCTTGATCCTTCTCCGTGTCCCAAAACGTCGCCAAACGCTTGGAGCACAGAAGAATCAACGCCATGCGCCTTGTCTACAAAAATTAAACCGGACAGCCGTGGGACAAGCCCGGGCATGACGAGTTTGTGGGATACACCGAACCACTGCAATGACCGCATATCCGATAGCCTTGCAAGTCGTCCGGTTACGTTTCGCTAACCCGCCCTGCTCGCTCGTCTCTGCTACGCTCTCCTTGGTTGCAGAACGACCAAATCTCTTTTCATAATTGCACGCCAAAGTTGCTTTCGCTGTCTTGGCGCCGGGCCCTCAAGACGGATGGTGTGGCAGCCAGCACACGCTCAATGTTAAACGCGTCGTCATCAGCGAAAGCGCCGCACTGATCACAGACTTGCCGCAAATGGGTGTGGAACTTTCGCGGGGACAATTAGCCGAGTATCAATCCATGCGTTTGTCAGCTCTTTCGACGGCCGTCGCCGAGTGCGCCGGCGTGCTGTGTTGTGTCTTGTTGATGGGATTAAGCGCTCCGGCGCTCGCGCAGACATCGGTCACGGACAATCCGGGCCCGGCCGCCGCGCAGGCCTCACCGCCCGCAGAGGAAAAGCCTGCGGTGGCTGCCGAAGAGAAGCCGCCTGCCGTGGACGACAAGCCCGCCACCGCCGAACAGAAGCCGGCGCCTGCGGAGGAGAAGCCAGCCATCGCGCAGGACAAGCCCGCGGCGGTCGAGGAGAAGTCGGCCGCCACGGACGACAAGCCTGCCATCGCCGAGCAGAAGCCGGCGCCTGCCGAGGAGAAGCCAGCTATCGCGCAGGACAAGCCCGCAGCCGTCGAGGAGAAGGCGGCTGCCACGGACGACAAGCCAGCCGTCGTCGAGCAGAAACCGGCGCCTGCGGAGGAGAAGCCAGCGGTCGCGCAGGACAAGCCCGCAGCCGTTGGGGAGAAGTCCGCTGCCGTGGACGACAAGCCTGCCGTCGTCGAGCAGAAGCCGGCGCCTGCGGAGGAGAAGCCAGTCATCGCGCAGGACAAGCCCGCCGCCGTCGGGGAGAAGTCGGCTGCCGTGAACGACAAGACCGGCGCCATCGAGCAGAAGCCGGCCCTCTCGGACGCGAAGCCTGCGGCTGTCGAGCAGAAGAAACCGGCGCTTGCGCGAACGAAGCCCGCCTTGAAGCAGACGTCTGTCGCAAGGCCATCGCAAATCGCTGCCCGCAGCGAAGGGACAGTGCCCGGTAAACCGGTGCAACCGGCCAAGGAAACCCACAGGGCAACCCACAAGCCGCGCGAGCGGACCCTGGTCATGCTCTGCACCCGCTTCCGCACCTACAATCCGACGTCCGGCACGTACCGGGGCTACGACGGCAAGACGCATTCCTGCCGATAGGCGAAGGCGGGCGCGGCTAGCGAGTAGCCCGCCCGCTACTTTGCATGGGGTTGTTTTCGCGATTTTGAGTCTGGACCCTGCTTACTTCGCCAGCCCGAGCGACTTCAGCGCCTTGCCGTTGTCCTCGTTATCCGCCTTCATGAACTCGCCGAACTTCGCCGAATCCAGATAGATCATGTCGAAGCCGCGCCGGTTCATGAACTCCTTGAACTCCGCGCTGTCCCAGATCTTCTTGATCGCGGTCTCGTATTGCGTGGCGATCTCCTTCGGCAGGCCCTGGGGCGCCGCGAAGCCGCGCCACACGCCCTTGTGCACCTTGTGACCCGTCGCCTCCTCGGTGGTCGGCACGTCGGGGAAGTTCGGCGCGCGCTTCGGCGAGAAGAACACGAGGCTGCGGACGCGGCCCGCCTTGATCAGCGCCTCGGCTTCCGGCATCGAGCACGCGACGAAGTCGACGCCGCCGGCCGCGAGATCGGTCAGCGCGGTCGCGGCCCCCGTGGACGGCACCCAGCGGATCGAGCCGGGCGAAACGCCGTCGGCCTGCATCAGGCCAGCGAGCGCAACATGCCAGCTTCCGCCCTGCCCCGTGCCGGAGGCCACCACCTTGTTCGGGTTCGCCTTGATATGCGCGAACAGTTCCTTGACGTTCTTGTAGGGCGCGTCCGCCTTGACGTGGATCGCGGCGGGGTCCTGGTTGACCAGCGCGAGCGGCGTATACTTCTCAAAGGTGAGATCGGTCAGCCCCGCCCAGTGCATCAGGTTGATCTCGAGCGTGATGAGACCGAACGTGTAGCCATCCGGCGCGGCAGTGGCGATCGCCTGGTGGCCGACCACGCCCGATCCGCCCGTGCGATTCACGACGTTCACCGGCTGCTTGAAATCGCGTTCCAGCATGTGAGCGATCTGGCGCGCGACCGCGTCGGTGCCGCCGCCGGCGGCCCACGGCACGATCAGCGTGATCGGCCGCTCCGGGAAGTCCGCCCGTGCGTTTCCGGCACCGAGCAGGCTTGCGGCCGCAGTCGCGAAAAGCGCGAAATTTCTGACATGGCGAAACACATAGCGAAGCACTTGGCGAACCACTTGGCGCAACATTCGCAAACCCTCCCGCCTTGTTTTTATGCGCCGGGTGAAACACCGCGACGCGCGCTTATGCGCTGTCAGCCATTCCGGCGGCGGAGCGCTGACATGTCAAGGGAAAGCAAGCCGCAGGGCGGATCGGCCCAACGGCGCCCTGCTCGCGCCTCGCCTCTTATTGCAAGCCGCGCTTATGCAAGGTGATGATGACGATGCGAATGATGCAGTCCGATATCGACTCGTCCTGCAGCCGCAACTTCTGCAGCCACTGCCACGTTGCCGCGTCGATCTCGATCCGCCAGTTGCCGTTCGGCAAGCGCCGTCCGGGCGGAGGCTCGAACACGCTCGCGATCAGAGCGCGGCACTCCTCAGTGATCTCGGTATCCGGCATCGTCCAAATGGAAGGAAGTCCTCGCGCGCCCAGCGCCGCCGGCGTGTTGCCCCGATCCAGCAACATGCACCAGTTAAATCGCGGCAATGCTGCCGACGCCGCCAGTTCCGGCATTCTCTATCGCCGTACACCGGCCGGTTTGACCGCCCCCTTCTTCCACAGTCGAAATCCGCCTTCGAACGCGTTGGTGTTGAGGCCGAGGCGGACCTTGCGCGGCAGGCGGGCGAGCTTGTCGGCATTGCCGCCGCCCAGCATGATGTAATCCGGCTCCAGCGCTGCGAGCAGACGCTTCAGGACGTCATCGACCGTGCGCTGCCATTTCTTCCTGCCAACGCGCTTGAGGGCGGCGGCGCCGACATATTGCTCGAACGTCTTGCCGTTGCGGTACGGCAGGTGAGCCAGCTCCATCGGCTCCAGAATGCCGTCCACGATCATCGCGGAGCCAAGACCCGTTCCGAGCCCCAGGAACAGCATCCGGCCGCCCTGGTAGCTGCCGATCGCCTGCATCAGCGCGTCGTTCACGACCTTGGTCGGACGGCGGAAAGCCTTTTCGAAATTGAAACCGGCCCAGCCGCGACCGAGATTGTGCGGTTCCGACAAGGGCCGGTTGTTGATCACAGGCCCGGGATAGCCGATCGCGATGACGTCGTAGGGCCAGTCCTTCGTCAGCGCCTTGACCTTCCTCACCATCACTTTCGCTGACAGCCCGGGACCGGACGCAAATGCGCGCCTGGTTCGCTCCGTGCTGGTCATGACCTTTACGCGCGAACCGCCGATGTCGATCGCCAGGACCGTTTGTCGCGATGTCCGCTTGCCGGTTTTCTTCGCCATGGATTCGCGCCCTGCTCGGTCGGATGATCATAACGCCAGCCGACACTCACCTGAAGCAGGGAGACAGGCAGCACCACAGCTTTGTTCTCCATCCGACTCCAGTTTGTTCGCATGGAACGAATCGCATCAGCGCAAATCAGCGCGAGCCAATTCTTAACAACGCGTTTGCTTCGTGATTGCGTGGCACGTAGCCCCTACCCACCCTCCGGCTTGATCCCGGCCGCCTTCATGATCGGCAGCAGCCGCGCTTCCTCGCTGTCACGATAAGCCGTGACCTCCTGCGCCGTGGTCGGCCAGGTGGTGGCGCCGAGGTCGGCGTAGCGCTGTTTCACCCAGGGGTCGTTCAGCGCCTTGGCGGTGAGCGCGTTGATCTGCGCGACGAGGTCGGGCGGCATGTTCGCAGGTCCAACCAGCGCGGCCCACGAGGTCATCTCGTAGCCGGGCAAGAGTTCGGCCATCGCAGGAACATCGGGAAGCTCCGCGATGCGTTTCTTCGCGGTGACCGCGACGGGCCTGATCGTGCCGGCGCGCACGCTCGGCAGCGATCCCGGAAGATTGTCGAACAAGAGATCGATATTGCCGGCGAGCAAATCGTTCAGCGCCGGCGCGGCGCCCCGGTAAGGCACGTGGCGGACCTGCACGCCGGCCATGCTGTTCATCATCTCGCCGGAGAGATGCAGCGTGGTGCCGAAGCCGGCGGAGGCGTAGGTGTATTTGCCCGGCTCCTTCTTGAACGTCGCGAGCAGTTCCTTCAGATCCGCAGAGAACAGGTCCTTCTTCGCGGTCAGAATGTTCGGCAATTGCCACATGCCGGAGATGAAGGTGAAATCCTCGCGCGGCCGATACGGCAGTTTGGCGTAAGAGCCGATCGCGAGCACGTTGGAGGCGATGCCGCCGAGCCCGACCGTGTAGCCGTCCGGCGGCGATTTGGTGATCGCGTCCGCGCCGAGCACGCCGCCGGCGCCGGCCTTGTTCTCGACCACGAAGCTTTGGCCGGACAGCTCGCTCAGCTTCTGGCACAGCACGCGCGAAAGCGTGTCGGTGGCGCCGCCGGCCGGAAAGCCGTTGACGTATTTCACGGGTCGGATCGGCCAGGCCTCTGCGGCGCTGGCAAGGCGCGGCACCAGCCATGGCGCGGCGACGACAGAGCTAACGAGCGCGAGCGCGCGACGGCGGTTCACGGATGGCGGCATCGGTGTCCTCCCCTTCCCAAGGGCCGTGCGCCGCGTTGCAGCTTTTCGCTGTTCTGTTCTCCTTGCCTTCCGGGTCCTCGATCGGCGTGACGCGGCGATCTCTGGCGGGAGGCGGGGCGCGTTCGGCTGATGTCAGCTTATGGGTTGCGCGCGAAGCTGCAAAGCCCCGCTATCGCGACAAAGAGGCCCTGCCCGACGCAGCAACTTGTAGTGCGGATCAGAGGATTTTCCCTTGCTTTACCTGGACATGAACCTACGGTGCGCTTCGCTTGGACAGGGTTGAGTACGACAATGAACTGCCCGAAATGCAATTCCGAACATGCCTACCCGGATGGCAGCCTGTGGGTTTGCCCGGAATGTGCCCATGAATGGAGCGCCGAGGCCGGCACCGCCGCAGAGGTCTCGCCCGAGGTGGGCGTGCGCGATGCCAACGGCAACGCGCTCTCGGACGGCGACAGCGTCATCGTCGTCAAGGACCTCAAGGTGAAAGGATCATCGTCGGTCGTCAAAGGCGGCACCAAGGTCAGAAACATCCGCCTGACCGAGGGCGCAGACGGTCACAACATCGCCTGCAAGATCGACGGTATCGGCGCGATGAATCTGAAATCGGAATTCGTGAAGAAGGCGTAAGCCGGATCATCACGAAAAAGCCCGCGAGAATTTCGCGGGCTTTCTGCAAGGCGCTCGCACGTCGGCGCCAATTCAAGCGCCGATCAAGCGGTCCTCAGCGAATGGCGTGACCGGTGGTGCCGGTCTGGCCTTGTGCGGTCGTGATCCTGTTCCGCGGCGTCAGCACGCTGACCTGAACGGGCGTGGCGGAAGTTGCGACCGGCGATGCTTCCTGAACGCTTTCGGCGCCCAGCACCTGAAGCTGCATGGCCGAAACCGGAAAACCCGCCTTTTCGTAAGTCGGCAACTCGGCTGCGACAGCTGCGGTAGCAGCCGTCATCGCGAACACAGCGGCGGCGGCGGCCAGGGAAATCTTCTTCACTTCAGTTCTCCTTAATAGCTTGAAATATGGACCTAATATTCATTTTGCTGCATTGCAATAGTTTGTTGCTGCAATGCACGCATGCGGTGGCAGAATGCGGAACCGCGCGTAGGTCGTACGAGGCGCCGTGGAGGTTCGCTGGAATTTTGGCCGGGCCGGCACCCATCGGCAGGCCAGCGAACGGTGGTGCGGCTGATGCGTCGATATCCCGCCTGCGGTCGAGGAAAAGTTGTCAATGATGTCCCGGACGCGGAACCATTCGGCCGTCCGTTGCTGTGGACCCGCCTCGAATCCACATTCAGCCTGCGGCGGTCTCCAGGCCATGCTTGCCACATTCATACGCCAACTCCGGGCGCAGCGCCCGCATCCGCCCGGCCAGCCTTCTGCTCCCGGTCTCCTCCGCACGCGCCAACTGGTTGCTCACGGCCACATGGTCCGCATCGCTCTTGTGCTGGTTAAGTTTTGACTGTCCCTCGATCTGATCGACGACGAGGTCGATGACGCGGATCGAGGCGAGCATGCTCTCGCGCTTGGCGGGCTCCATTCCAGCCAGGTCCCAAGGCTGTTTCGGCAAGCGCGCCTCCGCGACCGCAAGCAGCGCATCGCCGTGGCCACGATTCTCGTCGAGCGCACCTAAGTGCGCGATGCCTGAGAGATGCACGGCCTCGTAGAGCCAGGTCGAGACGTTATCGCGCGAGGCGTACCAGTCGTTGGAGACATAGGCGTCGTCGCCGGAAACGATCAGGAGAAAGCGCCTGTTGCCGTCGGCGAGTGCGGCGAGTGGATTTTTGGCCGTGAGATGGATCTGCACGATCACGCGGTCGTCGCGCCGCAGGATCACGAACGGTACGTGCGAGCCGCGCGGCCCGCGCTCATCGGCGGCAACGATCACACCAAAGCCGCGCTCGGCCGCAAACGCGAGCGCGCGCTCCTGTTCGATGCGAAACTGAGGTCGAAGGATGTGCATGGCCAAGCGCTCGAACGGCTGGAGGACGGAGAGTTCAGGCGAGGCTAACCTATTCGGCGAGCGATCACCAACCTGCGCCCACGTGTGTTCCAACCACAAGGCAACTGCGATATGAGGCTATGTGTCGCTCATTCAGACAGTTCCCGACAACCAGCTTGCCAACCGAGCCCGACGCCATGCCCCCGATAAAACCCCAGGCCACCTATGACGACTTCGCCCGTCTCGATATCCGGATCGGCAAGGTCGTGGACGTGCAGCCCTTCCCCCGCGCGCGCAATCCATCCTGGAAGGTCGGCGTCGACGTCGGCGCGGACAGGGTCATGTGGTCGAGCGCGCAGATCACAAACTATGAGCCGGCGGCGCTGCTCGGCTCGCTCGTCGTGTGCGTCTGCAATTTCGCGCCGAAGAACATCGCGGGTTTCACCTCCGAACTCCTGATCCTCGGCGCCAAGGACGCTGATGGCAACGTGATTGTGCTCGGCCCGCGCAGCGACGTTGCGATCGGCGAGCCGGTCTTTTGACGCCACGCATGACGCGGGCGCGGAGGAATGAGATCGCCGGCGTCGCCGGAGAAGACAAGCGCAGCTTTGTTCTCCATCCGACTCCATTTTGTTCGCAAAGAACGAATCGGAATCAAACAAATCAGCGCGGGGCAATTCTTAACAACACGTTTGCTTCGTGTTTGCGCGCGACTGCGAAGAAGTGACGACGAAACCCGCGGCTGTCCTTGAGAAAGACTCTCTCCTCGTCATTTGCGAGCACAGCGAAGCAATCCATAGTCCCCGCACGTGGAGAAATGGATTGCTTCGCTCGCAATGACGGGGAGGCACAGACCGAATGAGCGAGTAGCCCGGATGCGCAACGCGACATCCGGGACAACTCTCACATCGCCCCGGATATCGCGGAGCCTGTCATCGGGTGCGCATTTCGCGCGACCCGTTGGCTTATCCGGGCTACATTCTTTGCTCGGCTTCGCTTTGGCTCAGGCCGCCTTGGCAACCTTCTCCGCCGGCGCGGTTTCCATGGCGCGCATGTAGAGATCGAGCAGGCTTTCGCGCTCGTCGCGCTCGTCCTGGTCCTGCTTGCGCAGCTTGATGATCTCCTTGAGGATCTTGACGTCGAACCCCTCGCCCTTGGCCTCGGAAAACACTTCCTTCTTCTGCTCGTTCAGCTCCTGCAATTCGGTGTCGAGATTCTCGATCCGCTCAACGAAAGAACGGATCCGGCCGCCGGGAATGGTGACGTCAGACATGGTGACTCCCTGTTGAATGAGGTCGTGAAAATGACCGCAAACAAATAACCAATGTGTTAACCTCGGCGGGTTCCTGTCCCCACAAATAAGATAATGCCCAGACTCCACATGAACGTGATTTCCATTCAGTCGCAGGTCGCCTTCGGCCATGTCGGCAACAGCGCCGCAGTCTTTCCCATGCAGATGCACGGCATCGACGTGGTGGCGGTGCCGACCACGCTGCTCAGCAACCGGCCGGGCTATCCGACACTGCGCGGCCGCGTGCTCGATGCGGCGCTCGTCGCCGATCTCCTGCGCGGTATCGAGGAGCGCGGCGTGGTGGACCGCGCGCAGATGATCCTGTCGGGCTATCTCGGCTCGGCCGACAACGCCAAAGTGGTCGCGGATTTTGTCGCGCGCGCAAGAGCGAAAAATCCCGCGCTGCGCTATTGCTGCGATCCCGTGCTCGGCGATCGCGACCGCGGCCTGTTCGTGCACGCCGAGATTCCGCCGCTGGTGCGCGATCTCTTGTGTCCGCTCGCCGACATCATCACGCCCAATCATTTCGAGTTCGAATGGCTGTGCGGAGCGAAGTCCGCGACGATCGATCAGGTGCTCAAGGCGGCGCGCGCGTTTATGGCGCGCGGGACAATCGTTGTCACCAGCGCCGAGCTGGCCGATACGCCTGAAGGCCAGATCGAGACGTTGGCGGTCGAACGCGCCAACGCCTTTCGCGTGCGCACGCCGAAACTCCCCATTAGCCCCAACGGCACTGGCGACCTGTTCGCCGCGCTCCTGGTCGCCGCGCGTCTTCGCGGCGCCGACACGCCGGCGGCGCTGAGCCACGCCGCGTCGGCCATCTTCGCCGTGCTGGAGCGCACCGCGGCCATCGGCAGTGAGGAAATGCGCATCGTCGAGAGCGCGGAGTGGCTCATGCATCCGCAACGCAAATTCGAATGTATAGCGATCAACCCGTAGGGCCGGCGGATTAGCCGAAGGCGTAATCCGCCGTTTGTTCGCGGCCGATCGGCGGATTACGCTTCGCTAATCTTACTGCGTCATAGGCGTCCGCGACTTATCGATGCTGCGTGGCCGCCACAGCACGGACATCTCAGCAAGTTTTTTATAAGTGCGCGGGTCAATCGCACGCGCATAGTTGCGATCGAGTTCGGGACATGGCGTTCAGGCCGCGCGGGCGGAGCCTCTGGGTCGATAATTGTCGGGTAACGGAGGGACTTCGACTGGCGCGGTGGAACGAGGTCCTGAGGGGGGAATCATCGCCTGCTCGGCGAGAAGGAAGCCGTAGGCTGCGATGCACAGCGTTGCGTGATGGTGGAAGCCACGCCAGCCGCGCCCTTCGTAGTGGCCGAGCCCGACCTCCTGCTTGAGTTCCTGGTAGTCGCGCTCGATGCGCCAGCGCAGCTTGGCCAGATCGACGAGTTGCGTGAAGCTGACGTCCTCCGGCAGCGTGGAGAGCCAGTATTTGGTCGGCTCTGCCTCGCCCTCCGGCCATTCGATCAACAGCCACTCAGGTGATAGCGTCTCGGGGATCAGCTTGTTGTAGCTGACGCGGACAGGTACACGCGCGAAGCGCGAGGACAATTGCTCGGCCGAGCCTTCGCGCCACGTCACCGTGCGCCACGCCCGCTTCGGTAGACCGAGCGCCACTTTTTGGGCCGAGATCAGTGCGGGCTCGTCACGACGGCCGGTGTTGTTCATCGGCTTGTCCATCCGCCGTGGGGCGCTGCCAGGGGCCCACATCAGGATGGTCGGCACGATGCCGACCACGTAAGGCACGCCAAGTTCCGTCATGCCTGCGCGCAGCCGCGCGTCCCTGCCGTATGCTGCATCCATCAACGCAACGCCGCGTGGCAGGCCGCTTTCGCAGGCCCAGCCGATTTGCTCCAACGCGATCTGTAGCTTGGTCCTGAACTTGAGTTGCTTGGGAACGCCTGCCTTCTTCCGCCGTGCACGATCCTTTGACCAGGCTTCCGGCAAGTACAAGCGATAGGCCACCGGCAGGCTGGCGGCATGATTGGCGATCGACAGCGACACCGCCACCTGGCAGTTGGCCTGCTTGCCGAGCTGACCGCAATATTGGCGGTGCACGCCGACCGAATGCTTGCCCTGCTTAGGGAACGAGGTGTCGTCGATGATCCACGCCTCGATCGGTCCACTCTTCTCGATCGCCGGCAGCACCATCTCGCGTACCTTGGCCAGCACGGTCTCGTCCGACCAATCGGCGTTGGCGACAAAGTGCAGCAGCGACTGGTGCTGTGCCGCTGTCCTCGCCGGAGCCGTCCGCGCTGCCATCGGCTCAACGCTCTTGCGGTCACCGGGCAACATCAGTCCCGTACAATAGTCGCGCAGCGGCCGCGTCCGCTCCGCGTGACCGATCACGCTTCCAAGTCCCGCAATGTAAGACGCGAACCGTGCTTCGCTTTGATCAAGATCCATCCGGCCCTCCCGCGTGCCAAAGATCGAATCCCATCAAATACTTGATTCACGGCCTCAAGGACTGCGACCGCTTGACTCAGTAGTGCTAATCCGCCCTACGCTGGCCGATCTGGAGAAATAAATGAGCCGTTTCTGGAGTAGCTTGATCCACGACCTGAAGCCCTATGTGCCGGGCGAACAGCCCCGCATGGCGGAGCTGGTCAAGCTCAACACCAATGAAAGTCCATTTGGTCCATCGCCACGCGCGTTGGAAGCGATCCGCGGCGAGGCGGCCGATACGTTGCGTCTATACCCGGACCCACAAGCCACAGCGCTGCGGGCCGCCTTGGCCACCTACCACGACGTGCGGCCCGAACAAGTGTTCGTCGGCAATGGCTCGGACGAGGTGCTGGCCCACGCCTTCGCCGCGCTGCTGAAGCATGATGCGCCGTTGCTGTTCCCCGACATCACCTACAGTTTCTATCCCGTTTATTGCCGGCTGTTCGGCATCGCCTATGAGGCCGTGCCGCTCGATCAGGCCATGCACATCCGCGTGGCCGACTATCACCGGCCGGCCGGCGCGCTCATCCTGCCCAATCCGAACGCGCCGACGGGTATTGCGTTGTCACGGGCCGAGATCGTTACCCTGCTGGAGCAACATCCCGACGCGCCCGTTGTCATCGACGAGGCCTATGTCGATTTCGGCGCCGAGACTGCGATCCCGCTGGTCGCTTCCCATCGGAATCTTCTGGTGGTTCAAACCATGTCCAAGTCCCGGGCGCTCGCCGGCTTGCGGGTCGGCTATGCGATCGGCGACGCCGACCTGATCGAAGGGCTCACCCGGGTGAAGGACAGCTTCAACTCCTACCCTCTTGGCCGGCCCGCCCAGGCCGGCGCCATCGCATCGTTGGAGGACGAAGCCTATTTTCAAGCGAGCCGCGCGCGCGTGATCGAAGGTCGGGAGCGGCTGAACCGCGGACTGATCCGGCTGGGTTTCGAGGTGCTGCCGTCGTCGGCCAACTTCGTCTTTGCGCGGCATCCGGCGCACGAGGGTGCGGCGCTGGCTACCGCGCTGCGCCAACGCGCGGTGATCGTCCGCCATTTTTCCGCGCCGCGTATCGCTGACTATCTGCGGATAAGCGTGGGCACGGACGAACAAATCGACCGGCTGTTGTCGGCTCTATCGGATATCCTGGGCGGCCCATAGAGCGGATGCCTGACGGCCCCGCTCGCCTAGTCAGCTACGACGTCAAGTTTGACCTTGGCAACGCCCTTCCCCACCATTCCCAGAGCGTCGGCCGCGGAATAGGAGACGTCGACAACACGGCCCTGAACATAGGGACCGCGGTCATTGACCCGTACCGTCACCGACTTGCCGCTCGCGACGTTTGTCACGCGCAGCTTGGTGCCGAAGGGCAATGTCGGATGGGCGGCGGTCATATCGAGCGTGTTGAACTTTTCGCCGCTCGCTGTCTTCGTTCCCTCGGTGTAGAAGCTGGCAACCCCGTGCGAGGGCGTCTTGGCGCCACCTGAATTCTTGCGCGACGCGAACCGGGAGTGCTTTCTCACGGCGACCACGCGCTTCTTCATCATGGATGATGCCGCTCGATCCTGGTCTACCGACGCGTGCCGGCTGGTGCGAAGATCAGATTTCTGGGTGACCACGGAGGTCTGCATGCAGGCAGCAAGCGATGCCGCTCCCAGCGTGACGGCAAGCAGCCGGACGAATTTCCCTGCGCGCGCGGCCGTGATCAACGGCGCTTCGACTTGAGTACGGCCTGCTCTGACGTCGACGTACGAAGTACCGGTGCAGCCAATGGAAGACATGTTGCAATCCCCCGCTCGTGCCCCAGCCCAAGCCGAAAACCAACACGCGGCAATGGCGGGACTGAATACAGGCGGAAACGTGACCGGAAGCGGCCTCCACAGCGCATTCGGTCTGAGTGTGATGATTGTGTCACAGAATTTGGCGACCCCGTTGTCGCGGATGAGCGCAAGCGATATCGGGGGTGGCGTTAGAGTGGTCCCGGATGTCGCGGAGCCTGTCATCGGGCGCGCATTCGCGCGACCCGTTGGGCTCTCCGGGCTACAATAGGAGAAACATCATGCATGTCGCGGTCATCGGCGCCGGCGCCGTCGGATGCTACTATGGCGGACTGCTGCTGAAAGCCGGACATGACGTAACCTTCATCGGCCGGCAGCCGCATGTCGACGCCATCAATGCGCACGGCCTCCTGCTGGACACCAAGACGTTCAAGGGCCACCTGCCCGCAAGGGCCGCGACCGACACGACCAACCTCGCCCCGCCCGATCTGGTGCTGTTTTGCGTGAAGTCCGCCGACACCGAAGCGGCGGGCCGGTCGCTCGCCGGACGCCTGCAGCCAGAAACATCTGTGCTCAGCCTGCAAAACGGTGTCGATAACGCACAGCGTCTTAGCGCCGTCACCGGTCACGCCGTCATTCCCGTCGTCGTCTATGTCGGCAGCGAGATGGCCGGGCCCGGCCATGTCAGGCATCACGGCGGCGGCGACCTCGCCATCGGCCCCTCTGCCGCGAGCGAAGCGCTGGCACAGATGTTTCAGGCCGCCGGCGTCAACATCACGATCGCCGACGACATCGACACGACACTATGGAGCAAGCTGATCATCAACTGCGCCTTCAACGCGCTGTCCGCCGTGGCTGGCATTTCCTACGGGCCGATGCTGGAAGTCGAAGGCACCCCCGATGTCGTCAGCCGTGCGGTGCAGGAAGCAACCTCCGTCGCCCGCGCCAGCGGCGTCGCAATTCCCGACGACCTCCTCGCGCACATCCTGAACATCCCCACCCTGATGCCGAATCAGATGTCGTCCACGGCGCAGGATCTTGCGCGCGGCAAGCCCAGCGAGATCGACTTTCTCAACGGCCATATAGTGCGCAAGGGCGCCGAGCTCGGCATCTCGACACCGACCAATCAGGCGCTGCAGCTGATGGTAAAGCTCGCCGAGCGAGCTAAGAAAGGGCGCAGGGCGGACTAGCGCAAACGTAATCCGCCATTCTTCGCGGTCAGTATCGGCGGGTTACGCTATCGCTAACCCGCCCCACGCATCGTGGCTTCCGCCTATGCGGTTCGCTTTTCGAGGATCTTGCGGAAATCCGTCGCCAGGCTCGCGTAATAGCCGGCCAGCCCCTCATAAAAGGCCTGCTGCGCCTTGTCCTTGGCCTCCTTGGCCATCGCTTCGCACTTGCCGGCCTTGATCTCCCACTTCTCTACCTTGGTCTGAAGTTCAGCTACTACCATGGTCGTTACTCCCCGCCACACTCACGTCCAGGATGCTAGGCCCACACACGTCGAAAAGATGACGAGCGTGAGGAGATTTCGCAGCGTTGCCGTGAGCGAGCGATGGCGGCGCACCGGCGTCCTATCGCGCCGGCACCGGCGCGGGCGGGCGCATCGATGATCGCGACGCGCCTTTCGGGGCCGGCTTCGCCGCGACGCGCTTCGCGCTGTCGATGGATTCCAGATAGGACGACAGCGCCCAGGCCGAGCTGGAGCCGCTGACATAGTGCTTTTGCAGGAACAGATAGAGCGAAAGGCGGAAGCGCCCCTTGGCGAGGCCCCGCGCGCTGCGATGGCAGGACGCACAGCCTTCGGCAAACAGTTTGGCCGGCGGCTTGCCCTGATCGAGATTCTGCGCACCGGCCGGCGAGCCGAACAGCATCGCCGCGAGCGCAACAACAAACAGAC
The DNA here is from genome assembly GCF_001693515.2 of Bradyrhizobium paxllaeri. Lineage (NCBI taxonomy): Bacteria > Pseudomonadati > Pseudomonadota > Alphaproteobacteria > Hyphomicrobiales > Nitrobacteraceae > Bradyrhizobium > Bradyrhizobium paxllaeri. Next base: position 4,008,543 of record NZ_CP042968.1, on the reverse strand, counting down.
CGCAGCGCGCTTTCGTTGGCGACATCGTTTCTTGATCCGTGCAGGGAGCATAAGCGAGCCGCAGATGGTGGCTCGGTAAAGTCGGAAGATGGCAGGCAGGGCGCAATCTGCTGTCCAGCCGTGGCGAAAAGTGGGTGTGTTTTCGCCAACATTACGCTCCATTCGCGGCACGGAGCGGGTGCTGACGGACATCCCTCAATATGGCGGCTTCTTCCGCTCCCGCTGCGCTCGCGCCGCCTCCATCCACCACGCGAGGTCATCGGCAAAGCGCGGAAACGCATGCGTCAGCGCCTTGCCGCCCTCGCCGGTCGGCTTGCCGTCTTCGGCGAGCGTCTGCGCGATCGGCCCGACCGCGATCGTACTCGAGATCACCACCATGCCCATTTCCGACAACGTGCCGTGCCAGGCGATCGCGGCGCGCGCGCCGGAGAAGCGGCCGGCCGAATAGCTCGCGATCGCCGCCGGCCGCCAGAACCATTCTTCCAGGAAATGGTCGGTGAGGTTTTTCAGTCCGGGCTGCATGCCCCAATTATATTCGCCTGACACGAACACAAAACCGTCGGCATCGCGGATCTTTGCCGCGAGTTCTTCAAGCACCGCGGGCGCCGCGCCTTTCGGATGTTCCTTGTACATGCGGTCCAGCATCGGCAGGCCGATCGCCTTGGCGTCGATCAGTTCGACGTCGTCGCCACGCGCGCGAAATCCCTCGACGACGAATTGCGCAAGACGAATGCCCATGCGGTCGGAACGGTAGGAGCCGTAAAAGACGAGAATGCGGTTGCTCATGGCACTCACCCCTCAGACATTGGATGATGCAGTCGAACCATGCGCGCCCATCCCACGCAAGACCGACAACTTATCCAATGAACCTGAAGGCCGGCCCGAAGCACCTAAGGCCGAGCTTCATTGATCCCTGACAATGCCCGGATGGATCAGCATCTTTCCGGATTTGCCGAAAGAGAGAAGATGTCGACCCCGCCCCCGCTACCGTCCGCCTCCGATTGGGATGTGCCCTCAACCCGCATCACCGCGTTGGCGCTGGCGGCCTGTAACGCGGCGTTCTGGATCTACACCTTCCCCTTCATCTATGCCCACGCCGATCCCAAGGGCACCGGCTTCGACATGCTGCCGGTGATGCCGTTCACCATCATCTTCTTCGCGCTGACCTTCCCAGCAGCCGCCAAGGCGATCGGCGGGCGCGGCCTCGGCGTTGCGCTGGGCCTCGTGCTCGGCGCGACCGCGCTGAACACCATCATCTTCCTGGCGCTATTGTCGTCCTACGCGGCGGCCAGCCGCTGAAGCGTCGGCCAGCCACCAAAAAAGCGGCCTTGCGGCCGCTTTTTTGCAGTTGCGGATCCGGCTACCAATAACCGGGCCCATCATAATAGGCATAGGAATCAACGTACGGCGCGCCGGCGATTGCAGCCGCCGTTCCAATCGCGCCGGCGGCTACGCCGGCCGCAAGCCCGACCGGGCCGGGCCCGTAATATGCGCGAGGTCCATACACGCGGGGGCCGTAATACACGCGAGGTCCGTAGTCGCCATAGTAGTAGCTATTGTCATAGGGACTCGGCGTACGCACACCGTATCCGCCGAGGAGATAGTTGGAATTCGGGTAGTTGAACCCGATCATTCCGGGCTCCTGGGTGGCTTCCTGCGACATTGCCGGTGTTGCAAGCGCCGTCGCCAGGATGGCAGCCGCCCCGAGCAGCTTAAGTTTGGTCATTGGCTCATTCCTCCATTCGCGTATGAAGGACGAACGAGCGAGGCCGGGGTGCTGTTCCGGACACCGATTCACAGCGCTGTGAGTTCTGGGCGCTCGCAAAGAGAAAAGGCCGGCGGGCATTACGCCGCCGGCCTTCTCCTGCAACTGCCGGCTCGGGAGGGTCCGGTTCCGCTGCGATTCCATTGCCTAAAGTTTGACCAATACACCCTTAACAAAATCTTAAGTAGTAACTGTGATCTCCCTCACGGTGTCCCAGAACCTTGTCCGGCTAGCCTGCAACCAACGAGACAGATCGTCTCAAACGCAGGAGGCCGCCATGGCCCAAGTTTATTTCCACTGCTCGAGCTCCCGGGAAGTCCGCATCGACCGCTCCGGCGAAGCGGTCAGCGATCTCGCCGAGGCGCGCGACCGCGCCGCCTGCATGGTCCGCTCGATGATCATGGGCCGCGACGCCGAAGACTGGCGCGACTGGGTCGTGCATGTGAACGACGATTTCGACGACGAGCTCTTCGTTCTGCCCTTCGCCTTCGTGCTCGGCAAACCGCACTGAGAGGCCGCCATGCTGCTCCGCCGCCTCGATACGATCTTGGTGCGCTGGCACAGGCTGGTGGAGCGCGCCTTCGACCCCTATCGCCCCGAGCGCCACTATATGCGCGGCCCCGGCCCGAAATGGCACGCCCGGCATGGTGCCCAGCATATCTGAGACGGGGGCACCCGCCTCTCGATGCCGGCTGAAGTCCGGCAGTGACAAGCGCAGATTGGCCTCGGCTCGCTCGATTCTGTTGCCGGTTCCCGCATCCCCGCACCCCCCGTAGCCCCAACCTCTCCACGAGATTGCCTTGCTTTGGTCAAACCTCGCTGGCCGTGTGGCGGCGTGGGCAGAGGATTTTCACGCTAGCAAGCATGCTCGCCGCCCGGCCGCGGGAGCCATTGGACTCATGCAAGGGACCGCCAATGCAATCCACGCCAATGCTGAAAGAGGCTGATCCGCACGACGTTTTCGCGATCGAGACGGTACTGGCCGCACACGCCCACAAAGCGCCGCCGCTGGCGCACGAACCGGCTCCGGTGCCGCCGCCGGTAGCGCCCCAGGTTCATGTCGCGCCCCCCATATCGGTCGGCACGCCGGCACCGCAGGTCGAACCGACGTTTCGAACCACCGACATGCGCGACATCAAGCTCGAGGATGCCAAATCGGCAGAGATCAAGGTGGACAGCATCCTGCCTGCCGCCGACCGGCCGACGCCCAAATGGGTGAAGCGCGCCGTTATGGCGGTGCTCGGCCTTTCCGCCGCCATGGCTGCTGCAGCCTGGCAGCAATATGGCGATCAAGCCAAGGCGATGGCCGTTGAGTGGGTCCCGCCCTTCGTGCTGGCGGCGTTGCCCTCTACAGCCGAGCCCGCGGCCGCCGAGCAGCCGAGCGAGCCGGTCACGCAGGCCGCCGCAACCGATCAGGCCGCCGCGCCACCGCCGGCACAAGCAGCGCCGGCCGAGGCCCAACCTGCTGCGACCACTGCAGCGGCCGCGCCTTCAGCTGAAACGACCCAGTTGCAATCGATGGCGCAGGATCTCGCCGCGATGGGCCAGCAGGTGGAGGAGCTCAAGGCCACCATTGCGCAACTCAAGGCAAGCCAGGCGCAGATGGCGCGCGACCTTGCCAAGGCGTCCGAGACCAAGGCGTCCGAAGCTAAGTCCGCCGAGACCAGGACCGCCGCCGAGCCGAGCCCGCGGCCCCGGGTGTCGGCGCTGACGCCGCCTCCGGTGCGGCCGGTCACGCCTCCGCCCGCCCCGCGCAGGCCGAAGCCGACCACGTCTTATTCGCCGTCCTATTCACCCGCGCCGGTGGCGGCCGCTCCCGCAGCGCCGCTTCCGCCGGCGCAGGCCGCGGCGCCGCTACCGCCTCAGCAGACGATCGCAGATGATGGCGAGCCGGTGGTCCGCCCGCCGATGCCGCTGCGGTAAATGGTAAGTTCCCCGGATGCGGCGCACGCATCCGGGATCAACGCTAGCTCTGATGCGGCCCCCGCATCATCTTCATCGCGTCTTCAATGTGACGCCACTCCTTGGCTTCCTCGATGTCGCCTTTGCTCTCGCAGGCCTGCGCATTGTGTGCGGCTTGCGCGATCGCGGTGAGGCCATGCTTCTCCATCATCTGACGCGCAATCGTGTGGATCTGCATTTCCGAGATCATGTCGCTCTCCCAGGGTTCCGGCGCGGCGTTTAGCCAACCGCCGCGGCTTTCCGTGAAAACGGTCGAACCGAAACTCTCGTTCCTCCCGGGAGAATGGATAATTTTGAGACAAGTTCAGGCAATGGTTCCACCTGGGGTGGCTTCTCCCCGTAGTATCCCGTCCGCAATCTCCCCGAATATTAAGCCGCTCTTCCGCCTGCTATTTTCAGCGTGAAATTGCAATCGCAGGAGTCGGACATGGCACGAGTCTATTTCCACTGCTCCAATTCCGAGGGTGTGTGCTTCGATCAGCGCGGCGCCGCCGTCGAAGATCTGGCCGAGGTGCGCGCCCATGCCGCCCGCGTCGTGCAGTCGCTGATCATGCTGCAGGACCCGGAAGACTGGCGCGACTGGACACTGCATGTCAGCGACGATCTCGACGACGAAATCTTCGCCCTGCCGTTTTCGTCCCTGCTCGGCAAGCCGCATTGAGAGGTGTCGCCATGCTGGCCATGCAACCACTGTTCCGACGCCTGACCGAGATTGTGACCCGATGGCAGGGTCTGCTCGGCCTTGCCCACAACCGCTACCGCCCCGAGTTGCACTACATGCGCGGCCCCGGCCCGAAATGGCACGCGAAGCATGGGGCGTGACCCGTAGAGGGTCGGCAAAGGCGCTCTTGCGCTGTGCCCACCAACTCGCACTAACGGTGGGCACGCTTCGCTTTGATTTGCCCACCCTGCCACCGCTACAACTCCCCCAATTCCGGCGGCTCGAACCAGTTCGTCAGCGATAGGCCGCCGTCGATCGTGATCGCCGCGCCCGTGACGTAGGCCGATATCCGGTTCGAGAGTACCGCCAGCGCCAGCGGCGCAAGGTCCTTGGCCTCACCAAGCCGGCCAAGCGGAATGTGTCTGGCAAGCGCGGGGTCGGCGACGAAGCCGCCGGCCGCGATCGCGCCCGGCACCAGCGCGTTGACGCGGATGCCAAAGCGGCCGAACGTCTTGGCCAATTCCTTCACCAGCATCGAAAGCCCGGCCTTCGCCGTCGAGTAATGCGGCAGGTTGCGCGGCGTGCCAGCATGCAGCGAGGTCAGCAGCAGGAACGAGCCGGCCTCGTTGTCAGCGATCAATTTTTGCGCCAGTTCGCGGGCAAGATGAAATCCGGCTTCAAGATTCACCGCATGCATCTGCGCCCAGATCTCGGTGGTGACGCCGAGCACATGGTCGCTCTCGCGCCGCGGCGGCGAGGCGCTATGCACGAAATGCGTCACGCGCCCGAGCGCGGCGGCAGATTCCGCCAGCAGCGCCTCGCGTGCGGCGGGATCGGCGAGATCGCCGATCCAGGGCATCGCCAGTTCCGGCCGCGTCGAGGCCTTGATCGCCGCGGTCACGGTGTCCCGGTTCACATCGGCAAACACCGTGCGCACACCCTCTCCCACCAGCGCCTGCGCAATCGCGCGGCCGATGCCGTTACCCGCACCAGTGACGAGCGCGGCCTCGTGCGCGGGATCGAACGCTGCACTCAACAGACTCATGTTCGCGCCTCCCGTCGAAACGAGGCGCATCCTAAGACCGCAGGGCGGATAAGCGAAGCGTCAAATACGATAGCCGCGCAACAACACTTCGCTATTGACTCCACGCATCTGAACTTGATCGAACCGCCGGTTCACGGCAGCGAACGCGCGCGGGTTTTCGTAGCCCCCAGCATCGCCCTGGCCGCGCGCTCCGCCTCCCGAGCGGAGCTGAAATCGCGGCCGTCGAGGCGATCGAAGGCGCGGTCGGAGGAGAAAAACGTAAAACCGCGCTCGTCGCCGGCGACGATGCCGGCGGTGCGGTCGTGAACTTCGATGATGTAGGCTTTGGACATGACTGTTCGTTCGCCGAATATCGGCGCTCCTGTCGAATAAGTGATCACGGGTTTGTTTACGTGCGGATCAGCAACAGGCGCCGGTCGCCGACGAGACGCAGCGGCGGGTCATGCGCTTGCGCATATCGCCCACGACTGGCTTTGGATTCGATCTCATGCGGTGATCCCGATTGACGAAAAGCAGCACCAAATATCCGGCCGGTCGCCGGATTGGTCAATGAAATGGCTATCCAATCTTTCTCGCCCGACACCAGCGCCCTTCTCCGCAGCACTCGTAAAACGGACGAAACCATTTTCGGCCTTTGCAAGTTGTTTTGACTGCCGATCCGCGCGAGAGCGCACGCTGTGGCATGCCGTCTCAATTTGGCGCATGCCTGCACCGTCAGGTTGCTTCCGCGCGTTGTGAAATCGGCCTAACCTGTCCCGACAGCGGCGGGAGGCCAATCATGCAGAGCCGCGTCCGAAAAATTGCCCACGTTCTGGAACGCCTTGGGCTTGCGATGGCAGGCGCGGCGAGCGGATTGTTTGTGGCCGCACTGGTCGGAACGAGCCATTCCGCACTCACCAACCAGGCCTTCCTGCTCCTGATGATGATCGGCGGCGCCATCGGCTTTTACCTCGGCATCGATACGCCGCCCCTGCCCTCCAACGCCTTTAACAAGCCGCTCATCGATGGCGCCTGGGTCGGCAAGATCGACGGGCCGGAACTCCTCAGCGCCGTCGGCACCTTCCTCGCGGCGTTCTCGGCGTTTGCTTGCGTCGGCGTCATCGTGCTGCGCCAGGATCCGCATGTGGGATGGATAGGGATGATCATGGCTGGATGGATCGTCGGCGTCACCATGCAGATCGTCGCCGGCGCGATCGCCCGCCTCCGCCGCTGATCAGGCAGGCCGTCCGACCTTCAGCTCTCTTCTTCCAGCGTCAGCACCAAACCGGTCAGCACTGAGCCGATGCCGAACATCAGGGCGTAGGTCGTGACCAGCATCACCGTGGTCTGGACCGGTGCGGCGCTCTTGGCAACGAGGTCTCTGACGTGGAAGGCGTCGATGAGGCTGAGCAACAGGACCATCGACAGTCCAAGCGCCACTCCCATCAGGAAATGGGTAAGCAGCGCGTTGAAGAGTGACTTTTCCGGACGCATGGGCCGTGCCTTCGGCATGATGCCGGGCCAACGCGCAGCTGCAGAAACTGGTTCCTGCGCGCGAGAACAGAATTCATTCTGCGCTGTGCGCGTCCGCTCCCGCGCGTTTGCCATTCGTTAAGCAAGTGCCGGTACGTCCATCGGCATTCCCAAAAATTTCCACAATATCTTTTAGGAAGAATACATCGTTTCGAGAAAAGGAGAATTTGTCATGCGGCTAGGGCAAGCGATCTTCTTCGGTTCGGCGGCTGCGCTTCTCACTTTGGCGGCGCCGACGCTCGCCAGGAACTCAAGCACGAATTCCCACCCGGCGAAGACGAGCGAAGCACCCGCTTCCGCCGCCTGCCATGCCTATCAGCAGGAAGCCGACGGCACATGGACGCAACTGCCGTGTCATGCGATGGGTTCCAAAGCCTCGACCCAGCCGCGCGCCACCGCAAAGGATGCGACCGAAGAAGCGCAGTGAGTGGCTCCTCGTCCGCCAGATCGGTAGGGTGTGCAAAGGCCGCTCTTGCGTCGTGCCTACCATCCATCACCGATCGTCTCTCCTGACATGGTGGGCACGCTTTCGCTTGCCCACCCACCGACTACGGACTTCGCTGAGCCAGCCAATCGTCGAACCGTGTCGGCATGATCCGTGCGCCGTTGTCCGGCACCAGCGTGCGCAACGCGAGCGGCGCACCGAAATACGGCACGTCGGCGCCCGCCACGATCTTGCTGGCATCGCCCTGCTTGCGCAGCCAGCGGCCGACGAAATCCGCCATTGGCGCCGCTTCGGGGCCCGCGACCTCGCGGATGCCGCCGGCAGGCTCGCCAAGCGTCACATCGGCCAGCGCCAGCGCGACCTCGTCGGACAACAACGGCTGCATCAACTGGCTCGAGACATGGACCGCGCCGTCCTTTCGCCCGGAATCTGCAATCGCGCCGACGAACTCGTGAAACTGGGTGGCGCGCAGGATCGTGTAGGCCAGGCCGGCATTTTCGATCAGCCGCTCCTGCACCAACTTGGCGCGGAAATAGCCGCTGCCCTCGAGCCGGTCGGTGCCGACGATCGACAGCGCAACGCAGTGCCGCACGCCGGCCTGCTTCGCGGCCGCGATCAGGTTGCGCGTTCCCGTCTCGAAGAAGTGCAGCACCGCCTTGTCCTCGAACGAGGGCGAATTCGACACGTCGACGACGATGTCGGCGCCCGCCAGCGCCGCTTGCAGGCCCTCCCCGGTAACCGCGTTGACGCCCTTGCTCGGCGCGGCCTGCAAGACCTCATGGCCGCGCGCGCGCAGCAACGGAGCCAGTTTCGAACCGATCAGGCCGGTACCACCGATGATAACGATCTTCATGTTCCTTGCTCCTCTCTCCCGAAAACCGCGCAACCCCCCGTTAAATCAAGACGAAATGGAAGGCACGGGTGTGACACGCCAACCGTAACTCTGGATTAATTAGCACCACTTATACTGGTGGTCCGCTCTCCCAGACCCGCGCAAATGGCCTGAAATCCCATGAAAATCGGCACCCTCCTCACCGCTGCTATCGTCTCGCTTTCCGCCGTCGGCGGCGGGCTCGCCGTCTATGTGGCGGTTTCGAAGTACCAGACCATGGACAAGGTCTCGCTCGCGCAGAGCCGGCTCGAGGTGGTGCGGGCGGTCGGCGACATCCCGCGCTACATGAACTCCGAGCGCGGCTTCTCGACCAACATCCTATACGGACCGCCTGCGGTCGATCCGGCGGTGCGGAAGGAACTTAACGAAAAATTGCGCAAGAACACCGACGGCGCCCGCGACAAGATGAACGCGGTCCGCAAGAACCTGTCCGGCGGGCTCGACGACGCCGCCGCGATCGGCGCCGGCATCGACGAACTGAACGTGAAATTCAACGCGCTGCGCACTGCCATCGACAAGGCGATCGACGGCCCGGCCGAAGCGCGCAAGGATGCCGCCAGAAAGATCGTCGCCGACAATGCCGTGTTCAACGCCGCAGTCACCAAGCTGCTCGACGAGCAGGTGCGCCGTATGGCGCAGCTCGACGGCGATGCCTATCGGCAAGCCGTCTATGCCAACATCGCCTGGAACCTGCGCGACGTCGGTGGTTACAACGCCAGCATCCACAAGAACCTCGTGGGCGCCAATCGCGCCGCCACCGAGGTCGAAAAGATGGAGTATTCGCGCTCCCAAGGGCGCGCCGACCAGATCCTGATGTCGCTGCAGGAACTGCGCGGCAATCCGGCGACGCCGCCCAATGTGGCCGCGGCGCTGGAAAAGATGAATGAAGTCTATGTCGGCCGTTTCGGCAAAGAACTGAAGCTCGCCAAGGAAGGCGCGGCATCAGGCAAATACGAACACAATGTCGATTTCTTCTATGCGGAATCCCAAGTCGGCCTCGGCGCCGTCGTCGAGGTTCGCAATGCCTTCTACGACAACGCCGAATATGTTCTGGGCAGCGCTTATTCCGCCGCGCGCTTCAGCTTCCTGATCGCGCTCGCCGGCCTCGTTGCGGTTACTGTTGCGAGCGCCGTGCTGATCGCGATGGTGCGCCGCCGTGTCTGCGGCCCGATCGTCGACCTCACCTCCACGATGTCGCGGCTGGCCAGCGGCGACGTATCCGGTGACATCGCCGGCGCCGGGCGCTCTGACGAGATCGGCGCGATGGCCGCAGCGGTAGGCGTCTTCAAACACAACATGATCGAGGCGGAACGTCTCGCCGCCGAGAAGGCTGCCGAGAGCGACGGCAAGATGCGCCGCGCCCAGGTGCTCGACGAACTCACCCGCGCGTTCGAAGCCAAGGTCACCGAGCTGGTCGGCGGGCTTTCGGCGGCCTCGTCCGTCATGGAGGACACCGCGCAGTCGATGTCGTCGACCGCGACCGCCACCAACCGCCAGGCGGCGATCGTCGCCGCCGCGTCCGAACAAACCTCCGCCAACGTGCAGACGGTCGCCAGCGCCACCGAGGAACTGACCTCCTCGATCTCCGAGATCGGCCGTCAGGTCGCGCAATCGACCGAAATCGCCTCCCGCGCGGTCGAGAACGCACGCCGCACCGGCGAGACCGCGCGCTCGCTTGCCGAAGGCGCGCAAAAGATTGGCGACGTCGTGACGCTGATCCAGAGCATCGCCGCACAGACCAATCTGCTCGCGCTGAACGCGACCATCGAAGCCGCGCGCGCCGGCGACGCCGGCCGCGGCTTTGCCGTCGTCGCCTCCGAAGTCAAATCGCTGGCCGGCCAGACCGCAAAGGCGACCACCGAAATCTCCGAACAGATCGCCTCGATCCAGACGGCGAGCGACCAGACCGTGACGGCGATCCAGAACGTCGCCAACGTGATCGCCGAAATCGACCAGATCGGCACCGCTATCGCAGCGGCGATCGAGGAGCAGGGCTCCGCGACCAAGGAGATCTCACGCAGCGTGTCAGAAGCCGCGCGCGGCACCCAGGAAGTCAATTCCAATATCACGGGCGTGCAGAAGGCCGCCGACGACACCGGCGCCGCCGCCAATCAGGTGCTGGGCGCAGCCGAGCAATTGTCCTCGCAGTCCAAGGACCTTGCCGGACAGGTCAACCGCTTCCTCTCCGAGGTGCGCGCGGCCTAAGGCCGGATCCCGTCGCGCTAATCGGCGAACCCGACATAGCGGACGAAATCGCTGTTGGCTTCACGGTCCGACCGCACCGCATTGGCGGGAAAGCTGTCGTCGGGATAGCCCATGACGATGCACGTCATGATGACCTCGTCCTCGGGATATCGCACTTCTTCCAACGGCTCGCCGGTCAGGACATGGATAAGCCAGGGCTAGGTGTTCATCGACGACGGCGCGCGCTTGGCGACATCGATGATCTCCTCGATGACGGCGCGCGAGACCGGCTCCTTGGTGAAGCCGCGCACGCTCTTCGGGTCTGAACCAGCGTCTCGAAATCCATCCGTTGCATTCCCACAATCAGTCCCTTCTGAATCGATAATCGAACCGGTCGCCGTCCGCGGTGATCAGCCCGACGGTCGGCGCCGGGAAATGGATCGGCAGGATCAGCGTGTCGGTGCCGGCGACCGAGGCAAAGAACTTGCGCCGTGAGATCGCCGATTGTTTCGGATCCCAGTCGGGCTTGGCCGACCATTCCGGTTCGCGGCACTGAATCACGTGATGCATGAGATCGCCGGCCACCACCGCGCGCTTGCCCCCCGAGAAGATATTGACGCAGCAGTGGCAGGGCGAATGCCCCGGCGTCGGCGTCAGCGTAATGGTATCGTCGAGGGCGTAATCGTCGTCAACCAGCACGGCCTGCCCGGCCTCGACGATCGGCAGGCAATTGTCGCGGAAAACCGTGCCGGGCGGGTTGGCGCCCTTGGCGTTTTCCGCCTCCCACGCCGCATATTCCCTCTTGTGAAATATGTAGTTCGCATTGGGGAATGTTGGCACCCAGCGCCCGTCGCGCAGCGTAGTATTCCAGCCGGTATGGTCGATGTGCAGATGGGTGCAGAACACATAGTCGACCTGCTCATAGCTAATGCCGAGCGCGAACAGCTCGTTGCGCCAGCGCTCCTTGCCCGGAAAATCGAACGGCGGCGGATGGCCCTTGTCCTCGCCGGTACAGGTATCGACCAGGATGGTGTAGCGCGGGGTGCGGACCACGAAGGTCTGGTAGGTGATGACCATCAGCCCCAGCGCGGTATCGAACACCTCGGGCTCCATGCCGGCAAGGTGATGCCTGAACACCGCCTCGTCATAAGCCGGGAAGAAATCCTGCGGCCGGCGCCACGGCCCTTCGCGCTCGATCACCGCATCGATGGTGACGTCGCCGATCCTGAGCTGCTTCATCCTCGCTTCGCTCCCCATTTTTCGAAATAGCCTAACGGGCGAGTTCGGCGCCGACAAGGTGTACGCGAGTTGCAGCACCCACACGTTTCGACATTCGCTGCTCTCCGCCGCAAATCGAACAGAAATACTGCCTAGCGAATCCGCCTCTCACGCGGGGGCAAGCCTTGAACAAGAAACTCAAATATGCCGCGACGGCGATCGCAATTATCGCGGCCGCGATCTACCTCAACAACACCAATCTTTTCGCCGAGCACCGCGACGGCAAGCCCGTCCTGCTCGCCCATCGCGGCATGGCGCAGCGCTTCGACGAACGCGACCTGAAGAACGACACCTGCACGGCGGCAAGGATGTTGCCACCGACGCACGAGTATCAGGAGAATACAATCAGTTCGATGCGGGCGAGCTTTGCGGCCGGCGCCGATATCGTCGAGCTCGATGTCCACCCGACAACAGACGGTGAGTTCGCCGTGTTTCACGACTGGACGCTGGATTGCCGGACCGACGGGCAAGGCGTCACGCGCGAGCATTCCATGGCCTATCTGAAGAAGCTCGATATCGCTCATGGCTATACCGCTGATGGCGGCAAGACCTTTCCCTTCCGCGGCAAGGGCATCGGCCAGATGCCGACGCTTGCCGAGGTGCTGACAACCTTCCCGCAGGCGCGGCTATTGATCAACGTCAAGAGCCGCGACGCGTCCGAGGGCGAGAAGCTGGCGGCCGTGCTGTCCAAGTTGCCTAGCGAGCGCCGCGCGCAGATCATGGTCTATGGCGGTGATGAGCCGGTCCAGGCCGTGCGGACGCGCCTGCCGGAGATCCGGACCATCTCGCGGGCGACCATCAAGAGCTGCCTGCTCGGCTACATCGGCTACGGCTGGACCGGCCTGGTGCCGAAGGCCTGCAACAATGCGATGGTGATGCTGCCGATCAATGTCGCACCGTGGATGTGGGGATGGCCGGACCGCTTTCTCAATCGGATGAAAGCGGCCAACAGCGAAGTCTTCGTGCTCGGCCCTTATCGCGGGGGCGGATTTTCCAGTGGCATCGATACATCAGAGCAGTTTGCACGCCTGCCGCAAAATTTTTCCGGCGGCATCTGGACCAACGAGATCGAGGTTATTGCGCCGCTTGCCCGCAGATAGCCTGTAGCCCGTAGCCCGGATGCAGCGAAGCGAAATCCGGGGTTCTCGCCGCTGGCTAAACCGTTCCCGGATTGCGCTTCGCTCCATCCGGGCTACGGCATTAGCTCCGCAATCCCGGCGCTTCCTGCCCGGTGCGCGCGACATATTCGGTGTAACCGCCGCCATATTGGTGGATGCCGTCGGGCGTCAGCTCCAGCACGCGGTTGGAGAGCGCCGCCAGAAAATGCCGGTCATGCGAGACGAACAGCATCGTGCCCTCAAATTCGGAGAGCGCACCGATCAGCATCTCCTTGGTCGCAAGGTCGAGATGGTTGGTCGGCTCGTCCAGCACCAGAAAGTTCGGCGGGTCGTAGAGCATCTTCGCCATCACCAACCGCGCCTTCTCGCCGCCCGAGAGCACCCGGCACTTCTTCTCGACGTCGTCGCCGGAGAAGCCGAAGCAGCCTGCCAACGCCCGCAGTGAGCCTTGTCCTGCCTGCGGGAAGGAATCTTCCAGCCACTCGAACACCGTGCGATCGCCGTCGAGCAGATCCATGGCATGCTGGGCGAAGTACCCCATCTTGACGCTGCCGCCGATCGCCACCGTGCCGTCGTCAGGCTCGGCCGAGCCCGCCACCAGTTTCAGCAGCGTCGACTTGCCGGCGCCGTTGATGCCCATCACGCACCACCGCTCCTTGCGGCGGATCATGAAATCGAGCCCCTGATAGATGCTGCGGCTGCCATAGCCCTTGTGGACGTTCTTCAGACTGACGACATCCTCGCCCGAGCGCGGCGCCGGCATGAATTCGAATGCCACGGTCTGCCGCCGCTTCGGCGGCTCGACGCGCTCGATCTTGTCGAGCTTCTTCACCCGGCTCTGCACCTGCGCCGCGTGCGACGCGCGCGCCTTGAAGCGTTCGATGAACTTGATCTCCTTGGCCAGCATCGCCTGCTGGCGCTCGAACTGGGCCTGCTGCTGCTTCTCGTTCAGCGCGCGCTGCTGCTCGTAGAATTCGTAATTGCCGGAATAGGTCGAGAGCGTGCCACCGTCGATCTCGACGACCTTGTTGATGATGCGGTTGATGAACTCGCGGTCATGCGAGGTCATCAGCAGCGCGCCTTCATACCCTTTCAGAAACTGCTCCAGCCAGATCAGGCTTTCGAGGTCGAGATGGTTGCTCGGCTCGTCCAGCAGCATCACGTCGGGCCGCATCAGCAGAATGCGCGCCAGCGCGACACGCATCTTCCAGCCGCCGGAGAGCGCTCCGACGTCGCCTTCCATCATCTCCTGGCTGAAGCCGAGGCCCGACAGTGCCTCGCGCGCCCGGCCGTCGAGGGCATAGCCGTCGAGCTCCTCGAAACGATGCTGCACCTCGCCGTAGCGCGCGATGATGTCTTCCATCTCGTCGGCGCGATCCGGATCGGCCATCGCGGCCTCGAGTTCCCTCAACTCGGCCGCCACGACGCTGACGGGGCCGGCGCCGTCCATGACTTCAGCGACGGCACTGCGGCCCGACATCTCGCCGACATCCTGGCTGAAATAGCCGATGGTAATGCCGCGATCGAGGGAGACCTGGCCTTCGTCGGGCAATTCCTGGCCCGAAATCATCCGAAAAAGCGTAGTCTTGCCCGCCCCGTTCGGGCCGACGAGGCCAATCTTCTCGCCCTTCTGCAGGGCTGCGGAAGCTTCGATGAAAAGGATCTGGTGGCCGACTTGCTTGCTGACGTTATCGAGGCGGATCATTGGGGCCTGAAAGGAGGAAAATCGCTGCGGCCGCTGCTTAGGACATCGCAGGCGGACCTTCAAGTTCCGTAGAACTCCGGCGACGTAGTTCCCGAAAAATCGGCCAGAAACCCTTGCGGTTCACCGCGCGTTGACCCCGCGGCACAAGCAAAACAACGGGAGCCCGCAATGACTAAGCCTCCGCCCGTCCCGCAGGACAATCAAAGTCACAAGGGTACCGGTGACCCCAGGTCCGGCAATGCCCATCAGGCCCAGAAGGATCGCGGCCGTATCGAGAATCCCGAACAGCAGGGCCAGCAGGGCAATACCGCAGAGAACACCACCCATCAGGGCCACCGGCAGGATCGCTAGCGAGGGAGGAGCGCATCATGAGCCCCAAGCACGTGAAACTGAGCAAGCCGACCAACGCCGACCTGCATCGCAACCCGCTGATCGGCGGTTCGAAAGGCGCCGCGATGGCGCAGGTAACGCCGGATGAACTGGAGGAGTTTGAAGGTGCCAATACCTTCGAGGGCGACATCGAGAACGACACCAATGCTCAGGGCGGCATCGACAAATCAGAGGTTCGCGACCGGCGGCGCGGGCCGCCGCAGAACGATCGGGATTGCGGCCCACGGAAGACGACGCTTCAGGGCAAGAAGACGCATGAGCAGCAACTGCGCATGCTGGAAAGGAAGCCTGACGTCCCCGATGCCAGACAGGTCGAGGACGACATCGCGCGCACGCAACGCGATGGCGGCGCAAACATCGCCAAGCGCGAGGGCCGTCAATCCGAATTTGCGGTGAGCCGCGGCGGCCTCAACCAGGAGAGCCAGCACAACAAGCACAATCATCCGGGCCAGTCAGGCCACAAGCCTCAAAAATCGCACGGATAGAACCTCAACACGTCAGGTCACAGGTTGATCACACCGAGCCGTGCCGCGTGCGTGACCGCATCGGTACGGCCGGTTGCGTCGAGCTTGTCCAGCAGCGAACCGACATGGAATTTTGCGGTATGAACGGATATTCCGAGCCGTCGCGCAATGGCCTTGTTCGATGCGCCCTCCGCCAACAGCAGGAGCACGTCGCGTTCGCGCGGCGTAAGATCGACCTCGGCCGGCTCCGTGACGGTCGGACGGTCGCGTGAGACGAGCGCCACCGTCGCTTCTTCTCCTGGTGCCGCCAGGCGAATGCCGGTTACGCCGCTGAGCAGCGATGCGAGCCGGTCCACCAGCGCCGTATCTGCGATCTCGATCGCGACCACAATCGCCGGCGACGCCGCGCCGTTCATGCTTCCGGCCTTTCGCCGATCGTGAGCCTGACCTGCACCGGCTCGCCGGCACGCCTGATCGCGACGTCGACGACCGAGCCGATGCTATCAGGGCCGAGGGATCGTAGCAGTGATCGGACGTCCCTGAGCTTCTCATTGTTCCAACCGACGATGATGTCGCCCTGACGAATGCCGGCGGCAGCCGCAGGGCCTGCCCTGTCGACGCTCATCACCATCGCACCAAGGCCATCGTCGAGTTCGACGGGCTGCAATCCCACCCCGAGGTAGCCGCGCGCGATCCGGCCATGCGTTTCGAGCCTCGCGGCAACCCGCTCGATGGTGGCACTCGGAATCACGAGTATGCGTCGCACACCCTGGACAGCCATGCCGATCACGTCGCCAGAGGCACTGAGGACAAGGCCACCCTCGTGACGGCGCCGCAGCCGCACGTCCAGTTCGATCCTTGCGTCGATCTCCCCGCCCCGCATGCTGCGCCAGCGGTTGCCGACCAGCGAGACCATCCCGAGCGCCGCAGTCGGAGCGCCCTGCTCGGCTGCGACGACGACCGCCAGCGAACCGAGATCCGGAACGATGGGTGAAAGCGCCATCGGCACACTATTCCCGGAATCGACGCGCAGCAGGGCAATGTCGGTCGTATGATCGCGTCCGGCGATACTCGCACGCCGTTCCGATCCGTCGGGAAACCTGATCGCGACGTCGCCTTCATCGGCCAGGGGCTCATCGGCCGTCACGATCAAGCCGGGCTTCCAGATAAAGCCGGAGGCTCGCGAGCGATGGGAATGCACCGAGACGATTGCGGATTTTGTCCGGGCGACCATGTCGGCAAGGGCTGAGGACAACGAGGGAAGGATTGGAGCGGTTGGGTCTGTCATGGCGGGAGCTCCTTGATTGTCTGATTTCAATCTGGGAGTTCGGATCGCGTTGGGGAACTAGCCTGATGGGGAGGGAGCAACGATTGCCGAGTATTCCCGCGCCACAGCCTTCAAGTGTCGATGACAAATCGACAGTACACGGAGCATTCCTGGAACTATTCTAAGAACGGCTCTAAGAACCTTTCCATTAGAGGAATCGAACTCCCTCGCGTATGCGTCGAAACGTTGCGCTGCTGAACCAGGGGAAGGCGCGACAAAGTACTCGCAGGTTGGGGTGGTGCCTTGAAGTCTCGTGATTTGTTGCAGGTCGCCGCGTTGGCGACCGTATCCGCATTGGCGTTGTGGCCACAGGCGTCGTTCGCGCAGTCAAACTCTTCGCAGCAATCCGGGGCGCAGCCGTTGCCCCCCGTGGTCGTCGGAGCGCCGGAGGGCCGCCGTCGCGTCGCAACGCCGGAGCGGCGGCAGACGCGGCGCGCAACGCAGGCCGCGCAAACCAACCGGCCGCAGCCGCAGCGTGGAGTAAGCTTCGTCGAAAACCCGCGCGGCGACGTCCAGGGATATGTGGCCGGCCGCTCGATGGCGGGCACCAAGACCAATACGCCGATCATGGAGACGCCGCAGTCGCTGTCGGTGATCGGCAGCGAACAGATTCGCGATCAGAAGCCCGGCAAGTTCGACGAGATCCTGCGTTATACGCCAGGCGTTGTCGCCGGCACATTCGGCGCAGATATCCGCAACGACTGGTTCCTGATCCGCGGATTCAAGTCGGACGATATCGGCCTGTTCCTCGATGGCCTGCAGCTCTTCTACACATCCTATGCGAGCTGGAAGCTGCAACCGTTCAACCTCGCCCGCGTCGAAGTGCTGCGCGGTCCCTCTGCCGTACTATATGGCGGCTCCAGCCCAGGCGGCATCGTCAATGCGGTCAGCAAGACCCCTCCGATGGAGCCGATCCGCTATCTCGAAACCGGCGTCAATAACTTCGGCAATGCCTATGTGGGGTTTGATTTCGGCGGCCCGGTCGCAACCGCACCCGAAAACGGCAAGCTGTTCTACCGTGTAGTCGGTCAGATCCAGAATGGCGGCACCCAGGTCGATTTCACTCCCCAAAATAACTACTTCATCGCGCCGTCGCTGACCTGGAAGCCCGATGCCGACACGACATTCACCGTGCTGGCGTCAGCTTCGAAGTTGGAGACTCGCAGCGAGAACTTCCTGCCGTATATCGGCACCGTCGTTAACGCTCCGTTCGGCCGGATTCCGACCCGTCTGTTTGCCAGCGATCCCAGTGTCGACACCTTCAAGCGCGAGCAGGAGATGATCGGCTACCAGTTCGAGCGTAACCTCACCGACGACGTGACTTTCCGGCAGAATGCTCGCTTCGGCCATGTCGACGTTACGCTATCGACGCTGTTTGGCCTCGGCTATGTCAACGGAGACCCCGCGACGGCTTCGTTGGCACGCGGCAACTTCCTCACCCACGGCATCGCCAATCAGGGCAATCTCGACAACCAGCTCGAATACCGCTTCAACACAGGCATTCTCAGGCACACCGCGCTGTTCGGCCTGGACCTCAAAACTTACAGAATCGACGATTGGCAAGGTTTCGGCGGCGCCACACCGCTCAATCTCCTGAACCCGGTCTATACGCCGACCGCGCGCTTCAATGGCGCTCCTTATCAGGACACGACACTGACGCAGAATCAACTCGGCTTCTACGCGCAGGACCAGATCAAGCTCGATCGCTTCACGTTCGTGCTGAGCGGCCGAAACGATTGGGTCGCGACCAACAATAACAACCATATCGGTGCGGGACAGAGCCGCGAAGACAGCAAGTTCAGCGGACGCGCCGGACTGATCTACAATTTCGATTCCGGTCTTGCGCCCTACGTCTCCTACGCCACGAGTTACAATCCGATCATCGGTCTCAGTTCCGGCCAATTGCTGTTGCCGGAGACCGGCCAGCAAACCGAGGTCGGATTGAAATTTCAGCCGAACGGCTTCAATGGCCATTTCGGCGTCGCGTTGTTCGACTTGAAGCGTCAAAATGTGCTTACCACCAATCCCAATAGCATCCCGCCAAATCTGCAGATGCAGAACGGCGAGTGGACCTCGCGCGGCATCGAACTGGAAGCCGTTGCCAACCCACTCCCCGGCCTCAAGGTGATCGGCGCGTTCACGAGCTATGATCTGTTCGTTAGCAAGGATCTGGACCAGGCCGTGATCGGGAAGGTCCCGACCGCCACGCCCCGGACACTCAGCTCAGGCTGGATAGATTACACCTTCCAGGAAGGCCCGCTGACCGGCTTTGGCTTCGGCGGTGGCGTGCGCTATATCGGCGGCTCCTTTGCCGACAATATCAACCTGATGCCTGTCCCCTCCGTCGTGCTCGGCGACGCCACCATCCACTATGAATGGCAGAACTGGCGCGCGGCGTTAAACGTCATCAACTTCGCCGACACGATCTACGTGGCGAACTGTTCGTCGGTGAACGCCTGCTTCTACGGCGACCGGCGCCGTGCGACGGCGAGCTTGTCGTACAAGTGGTAGGAGTGATCGAAAGGAGGCTGCGCTGAAAGCCAGAACCGTTCGCATCTGGTCGGTGGTTCACACCTGGAGCAGCCTGATATCGACGCTGTTCCTGCTGTTGCTGTGCATCACCGGCCTGCCGCTGATCTTCCATCACGAGATCGATGAGCTGCTCGGCTACGATCCGAAACCCGAGATCGCTCAGCCCGGCGCGGTGAAACGCAGTATCGACGAAATCGCCCGCACCGCGCTGGCGCACGATCCCGGCCGCGTCCTGCAATACATCTCGTGGGACAAGGACGAACCGAACAACGTAATCGCCTTCACCAACAGCAAGGTCGACGGCGATCCAGATGCGACGACGCTCCGCGCGTATGATGCCCACACCGCCAAGCCGCTCGGCCCGGTCGGCGGCGGTCCGATGCTGATCTTCCTGAAGCTCCACGTCGATATGTTTGCGGGGCAGCCCGGCAAGTTGTTCCTCGGCGCCATGGGATTCCTGTTCCTCGTCGCGATCATCTCCGGCGTGGTGCTGTACTGGCCGTTCACGCGCCGCCTGAGCTTCGGCACGCTCAGGGGCAAATCACGCCGCATCGCCTGGTTCGACTGGCACAATCTGCTCGGCGCCGTGACCATCGCCTGGGCGCTGGTGGTCGGCGCCACCGGCGTCATCAACACGCTTGCGGAGGTGATGCTGGGCCAGTGGAAGGCCAACGAACTCGCCGACATGGTCAAGCCCTACGCCGGCAAGCCGCCGCCGGTGCATCTGGCCTCGCTCGATACGACGCTCGCGAATGCGCACAAAACCGCGCCCGGCATGAACGTCTCGTTCGTCGCCTTTCCCGGCACGCCGTTCACGAGTTCGCACCATTTTGCGGTCTTCATGCGCGGCGACACGCCGCTGACCTCGCGCCTCCTCAAGCCCGTGCTGCTGGATGGCGAAACCGGCGAAGTCTCCGATGCGCGCGACCTTCCCGTCTATCTCAAGGCGCTATTGGTCTCGCAACCGCTGCACTTTGGCGACTATGGCGGTATGCCGCTGAAAATCATCTGGGCGCTGCTCGACATCATGACCATCGTCGTCATCGCCAGCGGGCTCTATCTGTGGGTCGTCAAGCGCCGCAAGCATCGCAGCCACGCGATCGCGGGACAGCCTTCGCTACAGCCGGCGCGATGATCGACGCACGAAAATCACGATCCAGCGGGAGTTGGCGGACAGTATATGGCGGCCCGCTCTTGATCGGCGTGCTGTCGGTCGCGGGGCTGACGAGCGCGTTGTTGTACGAAGGTTTTGGCCGCTATTTTTCCTGGCTCGCGCTTGGCGCGCCGGTTGCCCTCACCGCCTGGTTCTTTGCGCGCCGCAAACGGATCTAGGCCGGCCGCATCAACTTCAGCGTCGCCGCCAGCCGCAGGCTGCGCTTGCCGGCCAATGCAATGGCTTCGAGCTCGGCCCCCGCTTCGTCGCAGGTGCCGGTAAACCCGATGCCCACCTCATGGCCGCCGAACACGGGGTTTTCGCCTTTCGCCGGCGTGTGCTCCTGGTTGAGGATCTCGCCCTTCCAGCGGCCGTCGGCCGACGCGTAGGAACCGAGGTAGTAGAAGAAGGCGTCGCCGCCGAGGATGCGACCGTCCAGTAGCAGCATCACGCCCGACAAGTTGGCCTCGATCCCGTCGAGCGCGCGGAGCTGCAGGGAGTAGAGTCCGTTGGTAATACCGCCCGGCCCGACGATGCCGACCGGCGGCAGCGCCTCATCGTCGAGCCGCGTCAGGTCCGCCCAGAACAAGGCGCCCGGCCGTGGCGCGGCGCTGCCCTCGAAGCGAATCTTGTTGTCCTTCAGCCTGCCCCGCACGCTGATGGCGGCGACGTCGGTGTCCATCAGCGGTTTGTAGTGGGGATCGTCATTGTGGCGCTGGGTGATGACCTCGCCGACAATTTCCCCGCCGATCTCCTGATAGGTGCCGAGATGGGCAAAGGCGGAATTGCCGCCTAGCATCTTGCCATTGTGCATGCACATGATGCTGCGGCCGAACGCGTCGTTGACGCCGTACTCAACCTTGTAAAGCCCGTTCAGCAACGGAAAATGTCCTGATATCGAAAATGTCTGGCGGGGGCTTAGCACCGCCGCAGGCGAGGTGCCAGCCGCGAATTAACGCAAGGTTCAGTGCCGCTTGAAATATTGTACGGCCCGTTCGTGCTTTTCGGCCGCTGCCCGCGATTTGAAGGTTCCAAGGTTACGGCGCTTGCCCGTTTTCGGATTGATTTTGCGGGAATAGAGCCGGTATTCGCCTGACTGCAGTTTTCGGATCATGGCAAGCTCCGCTTATTGGCGGGCCCCTGCCCTGTAGTAATCGCGCGGCGGTCCCTCTTGTTCCGATCCAGCTATTCGCGTTGTCTTCGGCCTTGCAATGCCGGATCGCTCCGCCGGCAGGAAATAACCGGGGGATCACGTGCAACATTTCTTCTTCTATCTTCTCGCGCTCGGCGCCGGCGTCAGCGTCGTGACCCAGCAGATGTTGAATAGCAGCCTGCGCACCGCGCTCGATTCACCCGCATGGGCGGGACTGGTCAGCTATGCCGGCGGGCTCATCACCATGATTGTCGCCGTCATTGCGCTCGGCGAGCGCGTGCCGTCCTGGAAAACGATGGCGGACGTGCCCTGGTATGCGTGGTCCGGCGGCGTGTTCGGCGGCGCGTTCATCCTGCTGGCGATCTTTCTGCTACCCTCGCTCGGCGCAGCGACGCTGTTTGCGCTTGTCATTGCCGGCCAGGTGCTGGCCGCGGTGACGCTCGATCATTTCGGCGCATTCGGGCTGACGCCGCATCCCATCGGCGCCGCGCGGCTCGCGGGCGCGGTGCTGTTGATCGCCGGCGTCGTGTTGATCCGGGAGTAAGCGTCAGCGCGTCAGAAGCACAGATTGGTGACCACGTTTCCGCGCTTGTCCTTGATCGCATAGGGACAGCGCAGCCGCTCCAGCGCTTTCTTCGCATCCTCGTCGCCGAGTGCGGCAGCGCGCTGATAATAGGCCTTGGCGGCCTCCGCATCCTTTGGTCCGCCGCGCCCTTCCTGCGCGAACGCGCCCATTCGCTCCAGCGCGCCGGGATGATTTTGCGCCGCCGCCTTCTCGAACAGCGCACGGGCGGCAGCATCGTCTTTGGTCCCGCCATTGCCTTCCGCCAGCATCATGCCGAGCTGATACTGCGCCTCGGCGTTGGTCTCGGCGCCCTTCGACAGCAATTCGCGTGCACGCGCCGGATCGGATGACGCGCCACCGCCGAGGGCGGCGAGATTGCTGACGCCCCGCGGATTGCCGGCTTGCGCCGCGCGCTCGAACAGTTTTCGTGCCTGCGCTTCATCGCGAGCGACGCCGGCGCCGGTTGCGTAGAGCACGCCGAGTTCAACCATCGCCGAGGTCGAGCCCTTGTCGGCCGCCTTGCGCCAGACCGCCACCGCTTCCGGTAACTGCCGATTGGCCGCGTAGGCGCGCCCGAGCTGGTACATCGCGCGCCGCGACGTATTCGCGGCGTTCCTGCAAAACTTGATGGCCGTCGCGATATCAGAGGCCGCAATATCGGGCACGCCTTTCGCGTCGGCCGGCTTGTCCGGATCGGCGGGATCGGCAGCCACGCGGTCGCACAGCACGAGGTCGGCCGATTGCGCAGCCAAGGGCGTCGGCGCTATGGCGGCGGCAACGGTCACGATCAGCAGGTTTCGGAACGTCCCCTTCATGAGACGCAGGTTGCTTCGACGGGACACCAAATTCAAGGCTCGAGCCCGCTCTCGCGCAGCGCCGGCGCGACGTCGGGTGACGCGAGAAACCGCAGCAGCCGCTCTGCCTCGCCCGCGTTCGGCGATGCCGCCATTCGCCCCGCCGAAAACACCGCAGCCGTCTGCAGTTCGCGCGGAATGGGCCCGACCACCTCGATGCCGCCGACCTGTTTCAACTCGCTGATCTGCTGGACCGCGAGATCGGCCTCGCCGGTTACGAGCCGCTCGGCGGTGAAGCCTTGCGGGATGATGACGGCGCGGGTGTTGATATCGGCGGCAATGCCGAGCCGCTCGATCAGATTTGCGAACAGGATGCCGCTGGCGCCAAGCCGCGAATAGGCCACGCGCGCGCCGAGTAACGTCTCGCGCAGCGCGGCCTCAGTGGCGATATCGGGATGGGCCGCCCCCGCCTTCACGGCGATGCCGACCCATGAGCGGGCCAGATCCACGCAACTCTCGGCGGCCACCCGCCCCTCGCGGGCGACCTCGTCGAGCCCCTCACGGGTCAGGATCACGACGTCGGCGGCTTCGCCCGCGCGCAAGCGGTCGAGCAGCGCCAATGTGGGTGCGAAATCGGCATCGATATGTGCGCCGCCGGCCGCCTGATATTGGCCGGCCAGGCCATGGACGGCGCCCTTCAACGCCAGCGTCGAGAGCACGCGGATGGCATCGCTCATCGGCCGCTACACCCGCCGCATCAGCTTCAGCACCGCGGTCATGCGAAGGCTGCGCTTGCCGGCGAGCGCGGTCGCCTCCAGCAGCGCGCCTTCCCCATCGCAGGTGCCGGAAAAGCCGATGCCGACTTCATGGCCGCCGAAGATCGGGTTCTCGCCCATCGATGGCGTATGCTCCTGATTGAGGATCTGGCCCTTCCAGCGGCCGTTCTCCGAGGTGTAGGTGCCGACATAGTAGAAGGATGCGTCGCCGCCGAGGATGCGGCCCTCGTTGAGCAGCATCACGCCGGTGAGGCCCCCTTCGACGCCATCGAGCAGGCGAACGTGGATGGAATAGAGACCATTGACGATACCGCCCGCGCCGACACCGCCGGCGATCGGTATGACGTCCTGCTCGATCGGCGTCATCACCGACTGGAACGCCACGCCTGGCAATTCCTTCAAGCCCCCTTCAAAGCGGTAGAGGTTTCCGTCCGCCCTGCCCTTCGCCAGCAGGGTGGCATCGTCGGTACCGGCCATCGCGCGATAGGCCGGATCCGGGTTGTGGCGCACCGTCTGGATCACGACGTCGACGCCGTCGTCCTGCTTTTCGTAGGTGCCGATATGGGCAAAGGCGGAGTTGCCGCCCAGCATCCTGCCGTCACGCGCATACATCACGCTGCGGCCGACCGAAGCGCCAAGCTGAAACCTGACCTTGTAAAATCCCTCAAACAATGCCGTGTCCCCGGCAAGCTCACGGCCCGTGTCTAGCGCGGTTCACAACCCAGGGGAACGGTCTTGAACGGTCGGATTTAATCCCGGCCCCGCCAGGACGCCGTGTCATCAAAACGCAATGATCCGCCAAGGCGGTTTTTGCCTTGGCGGATCATCTTTGCCCCCGGTGTCCCGGAGCCTGTCGTCCGTGCCTTAAGCGGCGGCCGCCTTGGCGCCGGTCGGGACTTCCGAGATGGTCTTCAGGATCTGCGAAGCGATCTGGTAAGGGTCGCCCTGGGAGTTCGGGCGGCGGTCTTCCAGATAGCCCTTGTAGCCGTTGTTGACGAAGGAGTGCGGAACGCGGATCGAGGCGCCGCGGTCAGCCACGCCGTAGCTGAACTTGTTCCAGGGTGCGGTCTCGTGCTTGCCGGTCAGGCGCTTGTCGTTATCAGGCCCGTAGACGGCAATGTGGTCCATGAGGTTCTTCTCGAAGGCACCCATCAGCTTCTCGAAGTATTCCTTGCCGCCGACTTCGCGCATGTACTTGGTCGAGAAGTTGGCGTGCATGCCCGAGCCGTTCCAGTCGGTATCGCCAAGCGGCTTGCAGTGGAATTCGATGTCGATGCCGTAGGATTCGGTGAGGCGCAGCATCAGGTAGCGGGCGATCCACATCTGGTCGGCCGCGGTCTTGGAGCCCTTGCCGAAGATCTGGAATTCCCACTGGCCCTTCGCCACTTCGGCGTTGATGCCTTCGTGGTTGATGCCGGCGGCGAGGCAGAGGTTGAGGTGCTCTTCCACGATCTTGCGGGCGACGTCGCCGACGTTCTTGTAGCCGACGCCGGTGTAGTACGGGCCCTGCGGCGCCGGATAGCCATCCGACGGGAAGCCGAGCGGACGGCCGTCCTTGTAGAAGAAATATTCCTGCTCAAAGCCGAACCAGGCACCTTCATCGTCGAGGATGGTCGCGCGCTTGTTCGAGGCATGCGGGGTCTTGCCATCCGGCATCATGACTTCGCACATCACCAGCGCGCCGTTTTCACGCGCGGCATCCGGATAGACGGCGACCGGCTTCAGCACGCAATCGGAGCTGTGGCCTTCGGCCTGATTGGTGGACGAACCGTCAAAACCCCACAACGGAAGCTGTTCCAGCGTCGGGAACTTGTCGAATTCCTTGATCTGCGTTTTGCCGCGCAAACTCGGCGTCGGCGTATAGCCGTCGAGCCAAATATACTCGAGCTTGTACTTGGTCATTGAGCCTCTCTTGAGTTGCTTCTGTGAAATGCGGAAGACCGACGCTTGAAATCTGAGGTGTGACGCCCAGCCCCCGGAGGTCTTTCGCATACGTGTACCCGGCCACGTAGGCCACGCCTTACTAAGCATTTAACGTGCCAATCGCTGCAGTGCGGCAACGGTCATCCACAGGGCTTGCCCTCGGGGCCTAAAATAAAAGCTGCGACATAGGAGCGCGGCAGACCCGCAAATCCGGCAGTCCAGCGGCAGGCCGGCAACCCGAATCCAGCCCATTTCTCCGGCATTTCCGCCTGCTGACCGCTAAACGCTTAAAGGTGCGGCACCGTTTTGAAGTCGCTGCAAGGGCCGTCGGCCTACCCGAGCAACCATCCCGCCGGCCCAGGCGTTGATCACGCGACCGCTGCCTCGCAGGAAGCAGCGCCGAAACTGCCTACGAAATAGACAAAATCTGCCGCTCTCTTGGTCACTTGCACCCGCCCGGAGCACCGACAATATCGACTTACGTAACCACTCAAGAACGAGTCGGGCGCACCATGGAGGCTCGCGCGTCGACAGAAGGAGATTTCCGATGATGACTACGGGTTTGAATCAGGGGACCGCCAAGATCTACCAATTCCCAGCCGGGGGCCGGGCGGCTCTCGGGGGACGTCGCTATGGCGAGACCAAAGCTGTAACCGAGTTTGCCGCTGCCCAGCCGGTCAACCTCGCTGACTGCTGCGATAGCTGGTACCACGCCGCGGCGATCCAGGACGCCAGCAACGAGCGGGATCACTGATGCCTGGGAGGTGTTTGGCAGGGACGCGCCCGGCAAACGAGGCGCGGACGGAGAACTAGAAAAGGGTCGGAACGAAAGCGTTTCGGCCCTTTTTCATGTCTGCTCGCATGTCGTGGTCTTCCGTTTGGCGTGCTTGAGCGTCGTAACCCCGGCCTTGGTGATCCGTAAGGTCACACCCTTCGCCTGATAACGCGAGCCCGACAGGGCCCAACGTTTCGGCAGCGTCACCGCCTTGCCGTCCAGTTGCAGATGGGCGCGCTTGTCGTACTGGAAAAATCCGACCATGAATTGCGATCCGTCGGCGCAACGGTAGTTCCGGAAGCTGGACTGCGCCGTTGCCGGCGATGCCGCACCTGCAATCGCGACGAGGCCCAGCGCCGCGCCAAAAATCGTGATGTTCCGCCGATTCATGTTTCGCCCCCGTGAGAGTTCAGTATAGACGAGACGAGGCGGAACGACACCCGATCCGTCCCATATTCTCCGTTCGAACCCCTGATGCATTGATGTCAGATTCCCCTGCCCGCCATCTCAACCTTTACGGCGCCAGCAATTTCCGCGACCTCGGCGGCTATCCCACCAGCGACGGCCGAACCGTGCGCTGGCGGCAGATTTTTCGCTCCAACCATCTCGGCCATCTCACCGACGACGATGTCTCCGTCGTGCGGGAGCTCGGCGTCCGCAGCGCATTCGACTTTCGCGGCAGCGAGGAGCGCACCGCTGCCCTGTGCGGCATGCCTGAAATCACGGTTCATTCGCTGCCGGTCGAACCCACGGTGGTCGCGGCGCTACGCGCGATCGTGGCCGCCGGCACACCGCTATCGACCGACCACGCCGTCGAGGTGATGCGCGACTCCTACCGCAGCTACGTACAGAAGAACACGCGGCACTACCGGACGCTGTTCGCCCATTTGCTGGAAGAACGTGCGCCGCTGGTGATCCATTGCACCGCCGGCAAGGATCGCACCGGCTTTGCGTGCGCGCTGATCCTGCATACGCTCGGCGTTTCCGAGGACATCATTTCGGAAGACTATCTGCTGACCAACCGCTTCTACCGACGGGATCCCAATCACAGCACCGATCTGCCTGACGACATCAGGCAGGTGCTTGGTTCAGTGCAGGCCTCGTTCCTCGCCGCCGCCTTCGAGGCCATCGACGCCGACTACGGCAACCTCGAAACCTATCTCCGCGACGGCCTCGGTCTCGGCGAAGCCGAACGCGCCCATCTCGAAGCGCGCTATCTGCAAGGCTGACATCAGAAAGAGAGCCCCGACGCTGCGCGCGCCGGGGCTCTTCTCTCGGATCGCAAGGCTGGGTACTTCCGCCAACCGGACAATCCTGAACTCGCGATATCGCTCCGCTTCTCCCGCAAGCCTACAGGCAGGATACAGCGCCTTGGCGAGCTGCTGAATACCTCGTACGGGCTAACCCCCACACTCAAGGGGGCGCAAGATACGACGAAGTCTGCGGCACTCGCAACGACGCGCAGCCAACCATCACGACGCGCACGTTCAACAGCTGACGCCTTAATGGTTATCTGGTGTCGCGAAGAGGATCGGCTACAACGCAAGAAACCTCATCCAGCATGGACGTGCGCTAATCCGCCTTCGCCCGCCGCAGCGACACGACCTGCGCGGACGGTTTGCCGCCTGTCGTGCGGACGTTGACCTGTATCTTGTAGTCGTTGCTGGTTTCGCTCTTGGGCACATAGAGCATCGCGGTAAAGCGCAGGCGGCCGCGCGCATCGAGCGTCACCGGCTGATCCGTCCGCACGCGGAAGGAATTGCCCTGGCGATTTCGCGGCGGCAGCCTCGCTGTCATGACAGGCTCGACCAGCGCACGCAGATCGAGCCTGGTCGCCGATGCACCGTCGATCCGGTAATAGGCAAAGGAATCGCTTTCCCACCGGCTGTTCGCGACCTCAATGACGGATCGGCTGTCCGGCGACCAGGCGGCGGTCAGTTCGTAGCGGTTTGCGCGCATCTCGCCCGTCGCCCAATACTCGCCGCCGAGCTTGGCGAGCACCGCGCCGTCATTGAGGCGGACCAGGACGTTTTCGATGTTGTCGGGAGTATCGCTGCCTGACGGCAGGCCCTGCGGGCTGCGCCAGGCGAACGCGTAATTCTTCGAGGGCGAAATGGTGTCGGCGACGACACGCATCGCGGCCTTGCCCTCGCCGCAGACGAGGCCGCCATGTTGATCGGCGACGCAGGCCTGGGCATTCGCGCCAGCCATTGGCTGAACACACCATGCGAGGAGCGCGAGTGGAACTGCCGAAACACGCATGGCGCGATCTTATCCGGCGCGCGCCAGCAGTAAAGCGGGTCGTGGCAGTTGCGGAAGGCCGCGCCTATCGGCTCAAGCCGCCGCTTCCATTTCCATTTCGGCGTCGAGATCGGCGATGACGTCCTCGAACGCCGAGATCGCCTGCTGGATCGCGGCGATCTGCATCAATTCCCAGCTCGAGACCGGACCGCTGCGATTTTGCAGCGCTACGACCAGGTCGCGCCGCTGCTCCTTAAGCTGAACAAGCGGTAAACCGTGATCCGGCAAACCCATGACAAATCCCCCTGCCTTCTTGTTGGAACCCGCTTGTATCGAACGGAGTCTGCAAACGGCTTACAGAACTCCGGCAAATTTTATCGATCTTGCCTCGTCCCGTAGTCTTACGTGGCGTCGGCCGCCTTCACCATCCTCTTGATTTGACTGAACAGCGCCTCCGTGACGTTCCGCGTTGCCCAGTCGCTCAAGTGGAGTGCGAGGTCATCGGCCGGATCGACCAATTCTCGCATCGCGATGTGCCACCGCTCCATCAGGGCGTAGCGACGGAACACATCGACCCCGGCGACCTCAGCCAACTCGGATATGCGCTTCACCATCGCCTCGGAGAGCGGCTTCTTCTCGGGTGTCACGACGGCGGTCGCGTATTGCGAGTCCATCAGGATGACATCGGTAGGGAGTTTGGACAGGCGATCCAGCCCCTCCGCAATGGCGGCGAAGACTTTCTCGAATGCGAATTCCGGCACCGTGTTGCGAAAGACAGCGTTGGTGCCGACCTGCCAGATCACCAGCGCCGGCGCCTCGTCGATTACATCGGATTGCATGCGCGGCAGTTCGGTCGACGCCTCCTCGCCGCCGACTCCCCGGTTGATCACGTTGATCATCCGTTTGCCGAACTCGCTGGTCATCTCGGTGCCGAACTCGTTCCTCAGCATCAACTCAAGGTAGGCCGGAAAGGGCACGACCTGACGCGTTCCCGCCGTCGACGAGGAACCAAAGGCAACGATTTTAGTGTTTCGCTGCTTCAGGCTTCGCGCCAGATTCGGAAGCGGGTATTTGAAGCCGATGACTTCGTCAGGGAGATCGGCGACGGCGAAATTGTCAACCATTTGAAACCTCCGCTGTGTGATACCATCTCACGTTGCAGGGGTATTTCGTCGCCAAAATCGCCGCATTGCAAATGAAAATATGCAGGCGCTAGTGTGCGCTTGCCATTTCCCCCGCGTACGGAGGCCATCATGGACGGAAAGGTCATTGTGGTGACGGGGGCTCTCGGCGCGCTTGGCAGCGTCGTCGCCGACGAGGCGCTGGCGCGCGGCGCCAGGATTGCGAGCGTCGATCACGCGCCGACGCAAGCTCCCGCTACCGCCGATCTGTTCGAACTCGGCGGCGTCGACCTCACCGACGCGGCGCAAGCCAGGAAGGCGATCGACGCCGCGGCCAGGCATTTCGGCAAGCTCGACGCGCTGATCAACATCGCCGGCGGCTTCGCCTTCGAGACGGTGGCCGATGGCGATCCCAGGACATGGCAGCGGATGTACGCGCTCAACGTGACGACCGCGCTCAATGCGTCGCGCGCGGCGATCCCGCATCTCGTCGCATCGGGTGCCGGGCGGATCGTCAATGTCGGCGCCATGGGCGCACTGCAGGCAGGCGCCGGCATGGGCGCCTACGCCGCCTCCAAGGCTGGCGTGCACCGCCTCACCGAAGCGCTTGCCGCGGAGTTGAAGGGCAGGATCACCGTCAACGCCGTGCTGCCGTCGATCATCGACACCGCGGCCAACCGCGCCAGCATGCCCAAAGCCGATTTCGCCAAATGGGTGACGCCGAAGGAATTGGCCGAGGTGATCCTCTTCCTCGCCAGCGACGCCGCAAGCGCCGTCACCGGCGCGCTGCTGCCGGTGAACGGGAGGGTTTAACCCTCCACCTCCACCAGCTTTCGCAGCACGGCCTTGAAGCGGATGCTGCGCTTGCCGGCGAGCGCGGTGGCTTCGCCTACGGCGCCGTCGGCGTCGTAGGTGCCGGAGAAACCGATGCCGACTTCATGGCCGCCGAATATCGGCCGCTCGCTCATGGACGGCGTATGCTCGCGGTTGACGAGTTCGCCTTTCCATCTGCCATTCGCCGCCGAATACGCGCCGATATAATCGAAGAAAGCGTCGCCGCCGCGGATACGGCCGTCACGCAGCATCATGACACCGGTATTGCCGGCGTCGATGCCGTCGAGCATGCGGATGTGGATCGAATAAAGTCCGTTGCTGATCGCGTCAGGCCCGACCTCGCCGGGCGGCGGCGCGTCGGTAACATCGATGGGGCTCAAAACGGTCGTGAAATGGACACCGGGCAAGGCCGCGCTGCCGCCCTCGAAATGAATTTCCTCGCCGCACGGCTTGCCTGTGAAGTTCATCACGGCATGTTCGACCTCGAACATCGGAACAAATTTGGGATCGTGATAGTGGCGCGACATCGTCACCTCGCAAGAGAGGATGCCGTTGGCCTCGGTGAAGCTGCCGACAAAGGAAGAGCCGGAATCGCCGCCATAGAGCTTGCCGCCCGCGGTCGCGAACATCACGCCCGAGCCTTCCCCGCGCTCCGTCGTGAAACGGAATTTGTACAGTCCCTTCAGCACGCCCCTGCTCGCTTCTAATCCGGCAAATACCATTTGCCCCGCGAACACTGGATTCGCAGGTTCCATCAATTGCCGTATGGCCTTGTCCCCGGGAGCCAGAATAGCCGCTGCGGTGCGGCCCGATCAAACGCTTTGCCGGAATTCGGCTAGAGTCCGGACATTGAGTCGCGGCCACCGCCGCCGGAGCAGATTTTGGAAACCGCGCTATATCTTCCTGTCAAACGCTTCCTCGAAAAGCTCGGCTTCACCGTCAAGGGCGAGATCGGCGGCTGCGACCTGGTCGCGCTGAGCGGCGACGATCCGCCGATCGTGGTGATCGGCGAACTGAAGCTTTCCTTCAATCTGGAACTGATCCTGCAAGCGGTGGATCGCGCCGGCGCGGCCGACGAGGTCTGGCTCGCGGCCAAACTGTCTGCCCGCGGCAAGGGCCGCGAAAGCGACGCGCGCTACCGCAATCTCTGCCGCCGGCTTGGCTTCGGCATGCTCGCCGTCACCAATACCGGCGATGTCGAGGTGATCGTGAAGCCGCCGACATCGGCGCCTCGCCGCGATCCCAAAAAGCGCTCGCGGCTGATCGCGGAGCATCAGAAACGCAAGGGCGATCCCGTCCTGGGCGGATCGACACGCGCGCCGATCATGACGGCTTACCGGCAGCAGGCGCTGGCCTGCGCCTCGGCGCTGTCGGGCGGCCCGCAGCGGGTCAGGGATCTGCGCGCCCAGATTCCCGATGCCGGCAAAATCCTGCTGCATAATGTCTATGGCTGGTTCGATCGCGCCGAGCGCGGCATCTATGTCCTGACCGATGCAGGCCATGCAGCGTTAAAACGCTGGCCGCAACAGCCGCTGGATCTGACCGCGGCCGGCAATTCCGTGCCCTGACGCACGGATCGATCAAAATATCGAGACCGTACGGCGCTACCGGATTTGAGAGGTTGTAGACGCATGGCTGTATTGCCACGCGAAATTCATATTGCAATGCAACATTAGGGCACATAGGTATCTCGGCAATCGAATGCGAGGCCCCTATGAGCGAAGACTGGAACACGAAATACGGCACACGACGCGTCCGGCGGGATCCGCCGACGCTGGAAGAGGCAATCTTCGCCGCGGTGGGGATCACCGACGATCAGCAGCAGCAGGCGGAAATCGCCGCCGCGCTGATGGGGCTGCCCTATGAGGAAGTGCTGGCGGAAGTGAAGAAGACCGGCCGCGCGCTGGCGCGATCGGCGACCCGCGTTATCGCGGGCGAAGCGGGCGCGCAGCGCTCCGTCGTGGTCGAGCGCCGCGTCGTCAGGCGCTTCGGCAACGACAAGCGCACCGGCACCTGACAAGCCCCAACACTCCCTGAATTGTCTCCAGCGAATTGCCCTTCGGGCAATTCGCTGGATTGAACGTGCCTACGAGGCGCCCCACTCCGACGGCGCGGTGCCAGCCATCCGAAGCAGCATTCGCCAATAGGCGCGGTTGAAAGCCACCACCGTGCGCGTCGCATTCATTGCGTTCTCGACCCAGGACGTCGCGAACTCTGCCTGATCATATTTCGTCAGGTCGATGGTGCCGGTGGATTCGCCGTGGCGAAACACGAGCTGCGCGCCGAATTTGCTGGCAAGCGCCCGCATCGCCTCGTTCTGCGCACCCGTGGTGATCCGCAGGCTCTTGTAGCCCTTGGCCCGCGCCACCGCGATCAGCTTGCGGAACAGGATGCTGCCGACGCCGCGGCGCCGCACCGACGCTTCGACGCTGAAGGCGATCTCGGGAAGCGAATCCGATGATTGATCCGGCGGATGCAGCTCTGCCGCGCCCCGGACCACGCCGTCTTCGAAGAAGGCAATGATGACCGTGCCGTCATTGGCGCATTTTTCGGCGTAGCGCTCGATGAAGCTGTCGTCCATGAAGCCATGGAACCGGTCGCGGCGGCTGATGCGGTCGAGCCGCAGCAGGTGATCGCGCAACAGCGGCAATTCTTCCTGCTGGCTGAGCGTACGCACGCTGCTGTTGGCGAGCGCGGCCGCAATAACGCTGAGGTACATAGTCCAAATCTCCTCTCAGAATAGCCCTTCGAGGAGGCGTCGAATCCCTAGACCACCAATATTGTGCGCCGCAACATCAAAAACAAGACCGGATTGCTCCGTATACTGCCTTAAATAACAGCAATGTTTGCAGCGACTTAACGGCGGCACCATTAATCAATTGTTAAGATTTACCGCCCGGCGCAGACTGGCGTGGCGCCTGCTTAGTTCCGAACAAACCAAGGCAATACACCCGGATCGTTCGTGGAGGCCCGTTGTGGCTGTGGTGCTCGACACGCGTTCATGCCTCCCGGGCCGCCGGCTTGCGGTGTGGCAGGACATCGTCTGCGATACCTTCGTGGGCCTCGACTGCAAATCGGACATGCGCGGCGCGTTCTGGGGCTCGGTATCGCAATCCAGAATCGGACCTGCGGCGTTCACGCGGGTCGATTCCACCGCGCAGCGGGTGTTCCGCACGCCGTCGCGAATTGCGCGCGCCAGCGAGGATTTCGTGCTGATGGCGATGGGCAACAGCGGCGTGAACGGCGTCTTCCAGGATGGCCGCGAGGCGATCGTCTCCGCAGGCCAATTCGTTATCTACGACACCACCCGCCCCTATGAGCTGCGCTTCGACGACAGCTTTTCGCAGACCATCCTGCAGATGCCGCGCAAGCTGCTGCAACAGCGCATCGGCGCGTTCGATGGCTTGACCGCAACGACGTTCGCCGGCGATCGTCCGCTCGAACGGCTGACCTATGATTTCATGCTCAATGTGAGCAAGACGATCGAACAGGTCGATCCCGCCGCCGCAAGCCGCCTGCTCGACCAGGCGCTCGACCTGCTGGCGATGACGCTGGCCGACAGGCTGCATGCGCGCTTGGCCGATCAGTCGGCCCACCGCTCGGCGCTGCTCTACCGACTCAAGAACCATATCCTGACCCATCTCGCCGATCCCGAACTGTCACTGCCGCGCGCCGCCGCCGCGGTCGGAATCTCGCCGCGTTACGCCAGCGACCTGATGGCGGACGAACAGACCTCGTTCCGCGGCTACGTGCAGACGCAACGGCTGGAGCGATGCAAGCGCGACCTTGCCGACCCCGCCTGTCAGGCCCGGCACATCGGCGAGATCGCCTTCGCGTGGGGTTTTAACGACCTCGCCCATTTCAGCCGCATCTTCAGGCAGCGCTTCGGTGTCTCGCCGCGCGAATGGCGCGAACAGCCCGGCAAATAGCGCCAGCCCTCACCTCGTCACACCTTCCCCTCAGCCATCCATCTGCCGGTTACGACAAGTTTTCGTTCCGCCGCGGACAAGCGGCGCGCGCGGCCGTGGCGGTAGGCTTGCCCGCAGCAAGTGTCGGTCACCAATGCGAAGAGGATGGGTGCGATGGGTCTGGTTCATCAGAAGTACAAGGTGGCGGTGGTTCAGGCGGCGCCGGTCTTTCTCGATCTCGACGCAACCATCGACAAGACCATTGCCCTGATCGAGGAAGCTTCCGCGAAAGGTGCCAGGCTGATCGCCTTTCCCGAAACCTTCATTCCCGGATATCCGTGGCAGATCTGGCTCGGCGCGCCGGCCTGGGCGATCGGCCGCGGCTTTGTGCAACGCTACTTCGACAACTCGCTCGCCTTCGACAGTCCGCAGGCGGAAAAGATCCGCCAGGCCGTGAAGCGCGCCAAACTGACCGCGGTGCTCGGCCTGTCCGAACGCGACGGCGGCAGCCTCTATATCGCGCAATGGCTGATAGGGCCCGACGGCGAGACCATCGCCAAGCGCCGGAAACTGCGGCCCACTCACGCCGAGCGCACCGTGTTCGGCGAAGGCGACGGCAGCGATCTCGCAGTTCACTATCGCGCCGATGTTGGACGGCTTGGTGCGCTGTGCTGCTGGGAGCACCTGCAGCCGCTGTCGAAATTCGCGATGTATGCCCAGAACGAGCAGGTGCATGTCGGCGCATGGCCGAGCTTTTCGCTGTACGATCCGTTCGCACACGCGCTCGGCCATGAGGTCAACAACGCCGCCAGCAAGGTCTATGCGGTCGAGGGCTCCTGCTTCTTCCTGGGTCCCTGCGCGGTCGTCTCGCAGGCGATGATCGATGAACTCTGCGACTCCCCCGAAAAGCACGCCTTCCTGCATGCCGGCGGCGGCCACGCCGTGATCTACGGGCCGGACGGCAGCCCGCTTGCCGAGAAGCTTCCGCCGGACCAGGAAGGTATTCTGTATGCCGACATCGATCTCGGCATGATCGGGGTGGCGAAGAACGCGGCCGATCCGGCCGGGCATTATTCGCGGCCCGACGTCACGCGGCTGTTGCTCAACAACAAGCGCGCCAACCGCGTCGAGCATTTCTCGCTGCCCGTCGATGCCGAGGTCATGAGCGAAATCAGGCTGCAGGCCTGAACGCATTCATTCCGACAAGGAGCAGGCCGATGGAATCCGCGATCCCTGCACATCTGCAAACCGCACGAACGCGCCATCGCCGTGTCGGCGACGATTATGCGCCACCCTACCCGTCCTTCGTGGCGCGGCACAAACCGAGCGTCACGCGCGTGGTGATGGCCTATTTCGGCCTCCAGACCCGCGGCACGCCATCGATCGCCGCCGAGCAGGCGCTGGCCCGGCTAGTGTCAGAGTTCGCGGCCGCGGATGGTCCATCGCATTGGGACCGTGCGCGCTATATCGACGAAGCCGGTTTCACCAACGTCGTCACGGTCGCCTATTGGGACGACCGGCAAGCATTCGACCGCTGGTTTCCGGCCGCGCGCGGGCGCTGGACCGGCAGGGAGCGAACGAACGACGGGTTCGGCACCTTCATCGAGGCGCTTTATCCTTCCGTGGAGGGCTATGAGACGCTGTTCTCTTCCCTCGACCGGCCCGAAGGCGTCGCCGTTCTCGCCGACGGCATGAGCGGCGAGGTGTTGGAGCACGCCTATTGGGGCGGCATGCGCGACCGTATCCCGTTGTCGCAAACCAGCGAGATGGCGCCTTCAGGCTCGGCCCGCGCCGTTCGCGACGGCGCGCGCGTCCGGATCATTCCGCACGATAATGTCTGCCTGATCCGCTCCGGCCAGGACTGGGGCGACACCGAAGCCGCCGAGCGCAAGATGTATCTCGGCGATGTCGAGCCGGTGCTGCGCGAGGGCATGGATTTCCTGCGCGACCAGGGCCGTTCAATCGGCTGCTACGCCAACCGTTACATGACGGTGATTGGCCGCGACGGCGCGGCGACCGAAAAGTCCTACGGCATGAGTTGGTGGAAAAGCCTGTCGGCGCTCGAACGCTGGGCTGAATCGCACCCGACCCATGTCAGGATTTTCGGCGCCGCCATGAAATATTTGTCAACGCTCGGGCCGGCCGCAAAGCTGCGGCTCTACCACGAGGTCACCGTCGCCCGCGCCGACGAGCAGCTTTTCGAATATGTGGATTGCCATCCGCAAACCGGAATGCTGAACGCGGTAGAGGCAGCGTAGAACTCATCAGTCAGGCGCTTAGTCTTGGTCGCGCCTGACGTCGGCTCATCGATCAACAGCAATGCAAAAGCGGACATTGCCGGAGCGCCAACAGGAACGCTCGCGAATGATGGAAGCCGCCAACTGAGACGACCTCAATCGCCCCAGGCAATTCCTCCGCATAGGCATCGAAAGAGACGAAGCGTCCTGCCGTTGCGGGAATCGAGTATCTCGATGAAAAGATGAAGCGTGGCGGCACATCTTGCACAAAATACCTGCTCGCTCCCTGGGGCCTCGTTGCCCGCGCGCTCATCTGAACCCGCGTACTCATCTGAACCAGCGCGATCCATGGCTTGTCCCCTGGACTGCGTACGCCCCAAGCCGCCAAGGTATGAATGCAGCATTGACGAAAGCGTGGCCATACGATGGTGAGTGTGGGGCACCATGGAACTTTGGAACTCGAGGCGCTGGGGCCAACACCAGCGAGGAGTTCCGGCTGCGCTCCGCGCGCGCAAAAGTGCTTTGATCAGGTCGTGCCTTGCTCTCTATGAGGAAAAGATACAGTTGCCAGTTGCGCTCTCTCCGCTCGGCCCTTGGAAGCCGGACTTCACTTTTATGAATCCACGCCCTACAGCACCATCTGCGTCTGCGTCACGACCGCGACCAGCTTGCCGTCCTCGGTTTCCAGCCGCATCTGCCAGACTTGGGTACGGCGCCCCCGATGCACCGGCGTGGCAGTGGCGATCACGGTCGAACCTTCCTTGGCGCCGCCGATGAAATTGGTCTTGCTCTCGATCGTGGTCGTGCCCTTGGCGTCCGCAGGCAGATTGATCACGGTCGCCGCGGCACCGACCGAATCCGCAAATGCCATGACGGCGCCACCGTGAATCGTATTCCGCAGCGTGCAGAGATCCGGCCGCACCAGCATCTTCGCTACCACCCGATCCATTCCGGCCTCCGTGAAGGTCACACCCTTCAGCTCCGCAAACGGCATCTTCATCGACTGGATCTTTTCGAGCGGCGTCATTCGTCCTCCGGCTTTTCTTGGAAATGATGTCCCGGACAGAATGGCGGCTGCCGGTAAATCAGGCAATGACCTCCGAGGTAATGGCTGCCGTGACATGGGGCCGGAAATTCGCCATATCATCGGCATGCGCCAGTTCCCGCCCCGCCGTATCGTCTGCCTGACCGAAGAGACCGTGGAGACGTTGTACCTTCTCGGCGAGCAGGACCGCATCGTCGGCGTCTCCGGCTATGCGGTGCGGCCGCCGCAGGTCCGTCGCGAGAAGCCGCGGGTTTCGGCCTTCATCTCCGCAGACATTCCGAAGATTTTGGCGCTTGAGCCGGATCTCGTGCTGGCCTTCTCCGATCTGCAGGCTGACATCGTCGCCGATCTGGTGCGCGCAGGCATCGCCATCCACGTCTTCAACCAGCGCGACATCGCCGGCATCCTCGCGATGATCCGCACGCTCGGCGCCATCGTTGGCGCGACAGAACGAGCCGATCAACTCGCGGGCGATCTTGAACAGCGCCTTACGCGGATCGCTGCAACGCCCCGGCCCGCGCCCAAGCCAAAAGTCTATTTCGAGGAATGGGACGATCCCCTGATCTCCGGCATCGGCTGGGTGTCCGAGCTGATCGAGATTGCCGGCGGCGACGACGCACTGCCGAAGTTACGGTTTCAGCAGGCGGCCAAGGACCGGATCATTCCGCCCGATCTGGTGCGCGACACCGCGCCTGATGTGATCCTCGCGTCATGGTGCGGCAAGAAGGTTGTGCCCGATCGCATTCGGCAGCGTCCGGGCTGGAGCGATATCCCGGCGGTGCGCAACAACCGCATCGTCGAGATCAAGTCGACGATCATCCTGCAGCCCGGACCGGCGGCGCTAACGGACGGGCTGGATG
The DNA here is from genome assembly GCF_001693515.2 of Bradyrhizobium paxllaeri. Lineage (NCBI taxonomy): Bacteria > Pseudomonadati > Pseudomonadota > Alphaproteobacteria > Hyphomicrobiales > Nitrobacteraceae > Bradyrhizobium > Bradyrhizobium paxllaeri. The sequence continues at coordinate 3,969,878 of NZ_CP042968.1, read as the reverse complement.
CGATCGTGAAGGCGTTGTGGGATTCGCCGGTTTCGTAGGGTGGGCAAAGGCGCGTAGCGCCGTGCCCACCATCTAACGCTCGGGTGCAAGTAATGGTGGGCACGCTTCGCTTTGCCCACCCTACGATTTCCTGCTCAAGCCTTCTCCACCCCACACCATTCCGCGATGAACAGCGCGGTCGCTTTCGTCGACTTCCGCAGCGAATCCAATTCGACATACTCGTTGAAGCCGTGCATCGCCGCGCCTTTGGCGCCGAAGCACAGGCTTGGGATGTTGTAGTTCAAGCCGTAGAACCGCGTGTCGGTCAGCGCGGTGAACGCTCGGTCCGGCACCACGCCGCCATAGACGGCGCCGAACGCTTTTGCGAATGCGGCCTCCGGCTCGGCCGAGTTCACCAATTCATATCCTTCCGACAGGAAGCCCGACCATTCCACCTGCGGCGGGTTGTTGGAGAGGAAACGATGATCGCGCGCCGCCGCCGAGACGCAGGCCAGAATCTCTTTTTGGCATTCGGCAATCGACCAGCCCGGCAGGACCGCGATGCGACAATCGACATCGCACCAGGCCGGCACGCTCGAGGCCCAGTCGCCGCCCTTGATGATGCCCGGATTGAAATTGAGCGGATGGCTGACTGCCTTGAAATGGCGGTCGGCCTTGGCGCGCTCGTTCCAGTCGGCCTCGAGCTTTTGCAGGGCGTGGATCAGATGATAGGCCGCCATGATCGCGTTGGCGCCGGCGCCAGCCTCGAACACGTGCACCGGGAAGCCGCGCACCTTCAGGCGAAACCAGATCACGCCGACCTGCGAGCGCACCATGGTCTCGCCCGTCGGCTCCGGAATGAAGCAGGCGTCCGCGCGATAGCCGCGCTGCAGGGTCGAGAGTGCGCCGACGCCGGTGCTCTCCTCCTCGATCACGGACTGGAAATGGATGCGCGCCGTCGGCTTCAGTCCCGCGGCCTTGATCGCGTCCAGGGCATAGAGCGCGCCGATGGTGCCGGACTTCATGTCGCAGGCGCCGCGGCCATACATCTTGCCGTCCTTGATGGTCGGAGAGAACGGCGGCGTTTCCCACATGTCGAGGGGACCTGCGGGAACGACGTCGCAGTGACCCTGCAGGATCAGCGATTTGCCGGCATTACTGGACGGCCGGTAAGTACCGACCACCGTTCGCGCTTTGGAAAAATCATGTTCGATCGGGCCGAAGCCGCGCAGGTCCTTCAAATCCTCGACATTGATATGCCAGTCGTCGACCTCATAGCCACGTTGCCGCAGCAGGTCGCCGATCATGTCCTGGCATGGTCCCTCGGCGCCGCGGGTCGAGGGGATCGCAACGAAATCCCGCGTCGTCGCCAGTTGCGCGTCAAAGCCGGCGTCAACGGCGTCGAGGATTCTTTGTTGCGTATCGGTCGTCATGCGGCGGCTCCAGTCGCGAATTCAGGTCGGGAGCGCCACCCTACCCCGATCTCAGCCGCCGGCGTAATGCACAAAATGCGCATCCCGCAATGCATCTTCGAGCAGGCGGCCTTCCGAATAGGCACCGAGCGACGCCGGGCGTTCGACGCCGTCGAGAAGCCGCGGACAGGGTTCCGGCCGCCCCAGTACGGTGCGCACCGGAATTCGCTCCGCATAGATCGGCAATTCGTAGTCCTCATCGTCGTCGGCGACGCCCTTCGACCTGATCTTGGCGGACGCCTGCTCGATCTCCATCGCGATGACCGACGTCGCCTTGATCTCTTGCACCGTGCTTTGTCTTAAGCTCGCGGTGCGATCAGGAAAGAAGCGGTCGACCATCGCGACCAGCGCGCGTTCCTTCTCGACCGGATCGGTGACGAGATAGGCGGTGCCGAACGCCATCACGGCGCGGTAGTCCGCCGAATGGTTGAAACCGCAGCGGGCCAGCACCAGGCTGTCGAGATGCGCCACCGTGAGGCAGACCCGCTCGCCTTCGGACTGGTTGCGCAGCATGCGGCTGGCGCTGCTGCCATGCCAGTACAGCTTGCTGCCCTCCCGCCAGAAGAAGGTCGGCGTGCAATAGGGCTGACCGTCGATCACATAGGAGACGTGGCACAGCATCGAGGCGTCGAGCAGGCGATGGACCGTGGCATGGTCGTAGAAGCCGCGATCGTGGCGCCGCTTCACCTGGTTTCGCGGCGATAACGGATACGCATCGATGGTCACGGCGTCGGTCACGGCAAATCCTCATCCAAACAGGTGTGTTCATCGACAGTTGTACTTGGCAATTTGGCCTGCGATAGTGCCAATTCCATGCGAAAAATTCCGACCAATTCTCCGCCGTCCCGCCGCAAGGCCGAGCTCGCGCTCGATCTCTCCGGCCCTCACGTGACGCCGGGCGCCTCCTCCCAGCACCGGCTCTATCAGGCGCTGTGCCACGCCATCACCGGCGGGATCGCAAAGCCCGGCGAGCCGCTGCCGCCGTCGCGCACGCTGGCCAAGCAGACCGGTTTTCGCCGCAACGCCGTCACCTCGGCCTATGAGCGGCTGATCGCGGATGGTTTTGCCGTGGCCACCGTCGGCTCCGGCACCTTCGTCGCCGCGCGCATCCCCGCCCCGGCCAACGAGGCGCGCAAGAAGAAGATCGCAATCGAGCCGCAGCAGCAGGGCCCGCTGGCGCTCGGCTGCACGCATATTGACGAGCGGGCGCTGCAACGCTTCCGGGCGTTCGCCGGCCGGCGCATGCGCGCCTTCGGCACCGAGCACCTTCACTATGGCGACCCGCGCGGCAGCCATGAACTCCGCGCCGCCATTGCGGACCACCTGCTGTCGGCGCGCGGGCTGCGCTGCGATCCCGACCAGATCATGCTGACCTCGGGAACGCAGCATGGCTTACGGATCGTGCTCAGCGCGATCCTCAAGGTTGGCGATCAGATCTGGTGCGAGGATCCCGGCTATCCCGCCGCGCGACGAGCGATCGGACATTGCGGCCTGCGTCCCGTCGCCGTGCCGGTCGATACTTCAGGCATGATCGTCGCCAAAGGCCGGGCGCTCGCTGCTGCGGCGGGCGCGGCCTACGTGACCCCGTCGCACCAGTTTCCGCTGGGCGTGCAGATGTCGATGACGCGGCGGCTGGAATTGCTCGACTGGGCCAGGGACGCCGGCGCCTTCGTGATCGAGGACGATTACGACAGCGAGTTTCGATACGACGGCGCGCCACTGCTGTCGCTTGCCGGCATCGATCACCTCTCACGCGTGATCTACATGGGCACGTTTGCCAAGACCTTGTTTCCGGGATTGCGCATCGGCTATTGCGCCCTGCCCGAGCGCCTCGTCGGACCGGTGACGACAGCCCGCGCCGCGCTCGACCGCTTTCCCGGCACGCTGCTGGAAGGCGCGGTGGCGGACATGCTGAATTCCGGCGCGTTCGCCGCCAACCTGCGCAAGGTGCGCGGGATCTACCGCGAAGCGCGCGACGTGCTGGCCTCGACGCTGTCGGCGGCGTCGCAGGGACAGCTCTCGGTGCCCGTGCCCTCGCAGGGCCTGCATCTGGTCGCGCGGTTCGATTCCGCGACCGATCCGCTGGTTGCCGCCAAGGCAAAGGCGGATGCCGGTGTCGCGGGCTGGCTGTTGGCAGAAACCTATTTTCGCGCGCGGCCATTGCCGGGCTTTGTGCTGGGATTTGCCGGCCACAAGCTGCCGCAACTGGTCGCCTCGGCCGAGCGGCTGGCGAAATCATCGCTGGCCGCCTTGCAGGCAACTCGCAATCCGCATGGAACCGGTCGAGCCAAGCAGCGGAAGGCCGCGGGCTGAACGCTCCGGCCGACCGTCGCTCTATCAGAATCGCCGCCGCGTCACTAAGCTCGTTGCCTCAAATCAATTTCACGGCGGAAACGGCGGATGCCCGGCAATCGCAACGTCCTGTATCTCATTATCGGCGTGTTGATCGTCGCCGTCGGCGTGCTCGGCTACAATCTCTATCAAGCCAAGCAAGAACCCGAGGGCCTGCAGATCAATGTCGGCCCCGACGGGCTGAAAATCAAAACCAAGTGAGGAAGATCGAATTGACGCCGATGAAAGCCTCCGCCGCCCTCGTCCTGTTGTTGCTCGCCACGCCTGCGCTCGCGCAAACGGTCTCGCGCGAGCAGGACATCGTCGACCTCAGGCTCGGCCAGCGCGTCCTGGTCGATGACGGATCGTGCCCGGCCGGACAGATCAAGGAAGTCCAGGGCTCGCAGATGACGACGTCAGGCGTCGTGCGCACGCGCAAATGCATCCAGCGGCTCGGAACGAAGCGGCGCTAGAAACGCTCGCCCGAACCTAGAACATCCCGTTGGTGTTGGCGGCCTTCTCCGGAATTTCCTGCACGACGTCCCAGTGCTCGACGATCTTGCCGTTCTCGAGCCGGAAAATGTCGACGATGGCGCGGCCGCGCGTACCCTTCTCGCGTACGCTGTGGACGTGAAGGATCACATGGTCGCCGTCGGCAAAAACGCGCTTGATCTCGCTGCGGGAGTCCGGAAATTTCTCTCTCAGGAACCCAAGGAAGTTCTTGAAGCCCTCGATGCCGTCAGGCGCCGTCGGATTGTGCTGGATATAGTGTGGCCCGAAATACTTCGCGGCAGCGTCGAAGTCTTTCCGGTTGAGCGCCGCATCGTAGAATTCGAGCACCGCCTTCTTGTTGGCTTCCTCACTCCCCGGCTCGGCGGCTGAGGCTGGCGACACGACGAACGGCAACATGCCGATCAGGCCGATGATGATGGTTCGCATGGTGTTCCCCTGTGCTATCTGTTTCGATGTTGAGCCCAACTACCAGCTACCGTATTTGGCGACGACCCCGCGCCACAACGCATCGCGTTCGCGCGCGAACGACTCCTTGCCGACGCTGGCGTTCTTCGCCGCCGCGGTAATGACCATCACCAGCTTGAGTTCGGGATCGACGAAGAAGACTGCCCGTAGACGCCGAGCAGCGCGAACCGCCGCTTCTCGCTCGGAAACAGCCAGAACTGGTAGCCATAGCCGAAATAGGGCGTCGCCTTGCGCGGCGTGAACGCCTCGGGCTGGCGGTGCCAGTCGGTGGCGTCAGTGCCACCGTCTGATTGGACGCATAGTGAAAGCGGCTCCCCTGCTCGACCTCGCGCGTCGGGAAGGCGCGCAGCGCCGCAACCGAGTCCTGCGTGAGCCGCCTTCTTCAGCGTGTAGTGCGGCAGGATGCTGTCGAGATGGCTGAACGATCCGACCCGGACGCTTTCGTCATAAAACCAGTTGGCGCCCGAGCCGATCGGATAACCGGCCGCCTTTCCCAACAGGTCCTCATCGGGCGCAGCGGCGGCTGGCATGCCCAGCACGACAAGCACCGCGCATGAGAGCAGGATTCGTCCCGGCTGCATTGACAGGCCCCGCAGAGATCGTCGACCGGCCATTGCTTACAATGGCCGTTATCGACGTGTCGAGACTGAGGGAATTGCAGGAGACTAAGTAACGCCGGCGTTACTGGTTCGTCGCGGGCTCAAACATGCATTGCAGCGTCGGCTTGGCAATCTTGGTGAAGGTCGGTCCGATCTGGGATTGCTTCGACGCCGGGACCCAGGCGGTCTCGATCGTCGGCACGCCGGTCTCGCTGATGCCGCGCAGCAATGCTTCGCGCAGGTCGGCATCTTCCACGGTCGCGGCGGCGTAGTCGTGCAGGCAGCCGCAGACGCTTTCGGGATGCGCCCAACGTCCGACCATATGAGGTGCGCAGAGCCGCACGAACTCGCCGCGCGGATCGGGCACCTTGAAGAGCGAACGGAATGAGGTCTGCGGCGGCTGAAACTGGACCTGAGCCTGCGCTGCGCCGCTGAGAAGGAGGGACGTCAGAATTACGGCCAAACAGATACGTGCGGACATACAGGGCCTTTATCGGCAATCTCTTTGCAACGGACCCGTCACGCTTACTTGGCGGCGATGACCATCGGCTGCAACGCCGTGGTCGCAACCGGCGAACCACTGTAGGCAAAGGTACCGACGCCCGGCAGACCCTGATCCGAAGAACCAGCCATCGAGGGACCCGCCAGAACGAAGGCAAAGGCGAGGATGAAGCTGAGGTTCCGCATCTAAACTGTCTCCGGTTGTCGGTGGCCGCTAGCCGCCGCCGTCTCGTTGCCAATCTGATACCCGCGGGCCGTTTCCGGACATCTGCGCCAAAAAAGAAAAATGGTTTCGTCACACAGGAGAATTGTTTCGTCGCCACTGCTCGACGAAACAATGGCGGGAAAAGTCCAATGAATTCAGCTAGGGCACCCTCGCCTCGGATGTTCCGGCTGAACGCCGCAAGCCGGCCAATCGGGCCGCTTTGGCCTTCGTCCAGTGGACGAGGGCCGTCTCGTTCACAGGCGTTATCGGATGAACCGAAGCCTCGGTCCGGCCGACTCAACCGGACACCGTGCAACTTTGCGCGGGCTCGTGCGTTTCGACCCTTCCTCAACAAAGGACAGCAGTCGTGGGCCATCGCAACACCGATGTTGGCAATGACACCCCGACCCGCAAACCCGGCCAGCCGGTTGTTGGAAATTTGTCCGGGAGTAACTCGCGGATCGATCCCTCCCTCAAGCGCCAGGAAAAAGCCTCAGAGCATCCGTCACGCGTTTGTGGTGCGATGTCGCAGCAAGGCGGCGAGTTCCGCGGCAATGTCTCGGCGCCGCAGAAATTCGTCCATCTGGTCGGTTGCCGCGACCGCAAGGTCGCGCCCGGCCCGGAGGTCCGCCAATATCCCAATCCGCTCAAACGGTAAGCCCTCATCCCGAATCCGGGATGGCATCGGACTTACTGGAAGAATTCACCGCATTTCTGAACCCCGGCCTCGGTCGCCCCCCAGGGCATGATCGGCACCGAGGAGGTCGAGTTCTTGGGTGAGCCTTCGATCAGCCTGTCCGAATAGACCATGTAGACCAGCACGTTGCGCTTGGCATCGCAGCCGCGAACGATCTGCATCTTCTTGAAGAACAGCGAGCGGCGCTGGCGAAACATGTCGTCGCCCTGCTCCAGCTTGTGCTTGAACTTGACGGGGCCGATCTGGCGGCAGGCCAGCGAGATGTCCGAGACCTCCTCGGCAAGCCCGAGCCAGCCCTTGAAGCCGCCCTTTTCCGGCACGGTGAAGTGACAGGCGACCCCGTCGACTTCAGGGTCGTCGACGGCGTAGGTCGCAAGCTTGTCGTTCGGGCTCAGCCATTTGAACACCGTCGAACGGCGAAAGATCAGGTCGGGCTCATCAGCGGCCGACGCCGGGGATGCCTGCCACACTGTCAGCGCCAACACCACCAAGGCCAAAATTTCCCACTTCTTGTCACACTTAACGACGGCCTTGGATGTCATTGATATCTCCGCTGAAGGGCACGTCGCCTATGTAGTGCTGCAATGCCGAACAGGAAGGCCATCGTGCTGACTCGATAGTGCGATACCCCCAGCCAGCCCGACCGCGGTCGTTTAACGGAATGTGAGGCTTTTTTGCTACGATCAGGGCGAAAAGCGCTGAAATTATAAGGCCTACGCTGGTGAACGCTTTTCGCCTCTGCGACAACAAACGGATTGGCAAGACGGTAAATTCGAGTAACTGGATTTGAGGATTATGCGCGTGAGCGAGCATCGGTTTTTCAGTACGAGTATTGCGGACGCGACTATTTCCAGGCAGCGATTTTGGCAGATTGCGATGTTGACCGTGGCCGGCTCTATTGCCACCGCTTCCCAGGCGGATGCCGCGACCATGTTCTACTGGCAGGATTCCGATCCGAGCTATTATCGGCCGATGCCGCCGGCGCAGCCGCGCAAGCCAAAGGTGCGCCGGCCGTCGGCCAAGTCTGAGACGGCCGTCAAGGAAACCAACGCCAAGCCGCATGGGCCGCTGATCATCGCGGTCTCGATCGAGCAGCAGAAGGTCCGCGTTTACGACGCCAACGGGTTGTTCGCCGAAAGCCCGGTATCGACGGGCATGAAGGGGCATTCAACCCCGATGGGCGTGTTCAGCGTCATCCAGAAGCACAAGATGCACCGCTCCAATATCTACAGCGGCGCACCGATGCCTTACATGCAGCGCATCACCTGGTCGGGCATTGCGCTGCATGCCGGCGTGCTGCCGGGCTATCCGGCATCGCACGGCTGCATCCGCATGCCGACGGCCTTTGCCATGAAGATGTGGAACTGGACCAGGATGGGCGCGCGCGTGATCATCACGCCCGGCCAGATCACGCCGGCCAGTATTTCGCACCCCTTGCTGGTGGCGCAGAAGGTCGTGCCGCAGCCGCTGATCGCCGATGATCCCAAGCTCGATGCGCCCGCGATCAAGAGCGACAAGGGCGCGGACGCCGGCGGCGCGACCAGGCCGGCGAATGCCAGCCTGGCGAACTCGGAGCCGAGTCTCGATCTTCGATCGACGCTTGGACACACGGCCCCGTTGCGCGAACAGACCCACACCGCGGATGCCAGCAGCGCGCTGGCGGCGAAGAACGCGGTCATGTCCGATGCAGCGCCGTCTGCAGCCAAGGCGCAGTCGGTTGGCGAGACCGCGAACACGGAAGCAAAGGCTGACCCTGCCGTGGCGAGCGAGCCCGCGAAGACCGAGGTTTCCGCAGGCGAGAGCGTCAAGGCCGAGGACAAGCTCGGCGAGGTGAAAGCTGAAGCGAAACCGGACGAAATAAATAGCGAGACGCCCGCGGCGGCCATTACCAATGCGGAGCCTGCCAAGGCGACAGCGCCGAAGGTCGAGGAAACCAGGACTTCCGAATCCAAGGCTCCCGAAACCAAGGCCGTTGAACTCAACGCGAATGAATCGAAGGCCACCGAAAAGCCGGCAGAGTCCGTCAAGGCGGTCACCGATGCACCGGCCATTGCACCTGACGCGAAGAAAGATCCGGCGCGTCTGCCCGGCGGGGAAAAGGCTGCCAAGGCAGAAGCGCCCCGGCGCCCTGGCCAGATCGCCGTGCTGGTCAGCCGCAAGGACGCCAAGCTCTACGTCCGCGAAAGCTTCAAGCCGCAATTCGACGTTCCAGTGACAATCGCGCCGGGCGACCGGCCGCTGGGCACGCATGTATTCACTGCGGAAGCCGACAAGACCGATCCCAATCTGCTGCGCTGGTCGGTGGTGTCGCTGCCTGCGGCGCGCAACGCTGCTCCAGTCAGCGAGGACGAACGTCCTGCGCGGCGCAGGCTGGCCGGCGGTTCACCCGCCGAAGCGAAGCCGCTGCCGGCGCAGAACAGCCCGGCCGAGGCGCTGGACCGCATCACGATCCCGCAGGACGCGCTCGTTCGGATCGCGGAGGTGCTGACCACCGGCGGATCGATCATTGTGTCCGATCACAGCATCAACCAGGGCGGCGAAACCGGCGAAGGCACCGATTTCATCGTCCCTCTGCGCGCGGTCCGGCCATAACGGCTTGTTGAGCGGCGACCGTCCGGACGTTGCGCTATGCTTTGCGCTGTTGAACCACAGCCGAGGCGTTTCATGATCGACCGCAGGAGCGTGATGACGGCGGCGCTGGCCGCGATCGCAGCCGCCGCCTCGAACAGGCAATCCCTGGCGCAGGCCGGCATGAGCCGGATCACGGCCTACGCGTTTTCGTTTCCCGGGCTTTCCGGCGGCGACATCAGGCTTTCCGAATTTGCCGGCCGGCCGATCCTGATCGTCAACACCGCTTCGCTTTGCGGCTACACGCCGCAATATGGCGGCCTGCAGGAATTGTGGACAGAATTCGGCGGCCGCGGCCTGATGATCGTCGGCATTCCGTCCAACGATTTCGGCGGCCAGGAGCCGGGCGGCGCGACCGAAATCACCGCAACCGCTCAAAACCACCGCGTCTCTTTCCCGATCGCCGCAAAGGCCGTCGTCAAGGGACCGAACGCTCATCCCTTCTACAAATGGGCGGCGGAGGCGCGGCCGAAGGATGTTCCACGCTGGAACTTCCATAAATACCTGATCGGCCGCGACGGCTACATTGCCGAGGTCTTCCCGGAATCCGTCGACCCCGTGGATACACGGGTGAAAACCGCCATCGCTCGGGCACTGGCTGCTTCCTGAATTAACCGGCTCGGGGACAAACCCGCTGCGTGTGATCGCAACGGTTGCGTTGGCGCGCTTGCTCCAACTAGGCTACTATCTGCTTCGGGGAATGGAGGCAGACCGGACGGGCGCAGCGCCGCGACCGGATGCGGGATTCAAATTTAAGGAAAACAAGATGCGTGTTGCGGCAGGGATGATCTTTGCAGGCGCGGTTTCGTTGTTGGCATCCAGCGCGGCGTGGTCGCAGGCGCTACCCACCAAGGGCGCGGCGGCGGCTCCTCAGGCCACTCCAGCGGCAGCGCCGGTCCCCGCCCCGCCGCCGGCGCCGGTCTCGACCCGTCCGCCCTGCAACAATCCCAACGCACTCGGCATCGGCCGCACCGTCGAGATCGACACCACGGGCGGTCCCGGCTTCGGCTTCGAGCATTTCAAGGAGCTCGACTTCCTTCGCGACAAGGAAGTAGTGCTGACCTTCGACGACGGTCCGTGGCCGGTGAATACGCCTGCGGTGCTGAAAACGCTCGCGGAGGAGTGCACCACCGGTATCTTCTTCCCGATCGGCAAGCACGCCACCTACTATCCCGAAATCCTCAGGCAGGTCGCGGCGGCCGGCCACTCGATCGGATCGCACACCTGGTCGCATGCCGCCCTCGTCAACAAGAAGCTGACCGAGCAGCAGCGCAAGGATGAAATCGAAAAGGGTTTTAGCGCTGTGAAATGGGCGCTCGGCAAGGCCCCGGCGCCGTTCTTCCGCTTCCCCGCGCTGCAGCACCCGCCGGAGATGGTGACCTATCTCGGCACCCGCAACATCGCGATCTTCTCCTGCGACCTCGACTCCTTCGATTTCAAGGCAAGCAAGGCGCAAACCATCATCGACAACGTGATGCGCAAGGTCGACAAGAACGGCAAGGGCATCATCCTGATGCACGACTTCCAGAAGCACACCGCGGAAGCCCTGCCCGAGCTTCTCAAAAAGCTGAAGGCTGGCGGCTACAAGGTGGTCGCGATGCGCGCCAAGGCGCCGATCCAGACCATCGCGCAATATGACGAGGACATCGTCAAGGACCTCAAGCTGCCGACCGTGAGCTCGCGCCCGGTCTCCAGCGTCGTCCAGACGATCTCGGAATAAAAGCGGCGCGACGCACACGTGGCGCTGCGCATCGAAGGCTATGTCATCGTCTCCGCCGACGGCATGCTGGCGGATGCGCGCAACGTCATGCCTGACGAATTGAAGTTCGAGGGCGACAAGGCGTTTTTCACCGCCGCCCTCGACCGCGTCGACCTGATCCTGCACGGGCGCAATTCCTATGAGGACCAGCCAAATTCGCCGCAGCGCAAGCGCGTCATCCTGACGCGAACGGTAGCTGCGATCGCACCCGATCCGACCAATCCGAACGCGACGCTGTGGAATCCCGCCGGCCCATCCTTCGAAGCCGCCTGCCAGTATGCCGGCGTCGCGTCCGGCACCGTCGCCGTGATTGGCGGCCCCGGCGTGTTCGGCATGTTCATGGACCGCTACGACGAGTTCTGGCTGTCGACCGCGCCGCATGTCCGCCTGCCCGGCGGCGAGCCGTGCTTCCCGGGCGTGCCTGCGCGCTCTCCGCAGGAGATCCTGGCCGCGCATGGCTTGCGTGCCGGCGAACCGCAGATGCTCGATGCCGCCGATGAAGTCAGCGTCACACCGTGGCGGCGCAACGCCTAGGGCGTAATCCTTTCGTTCAAATCAGCCTCGTCGCGAGCCACCTGCGGCTAGAGATCGCGCTTGACAGCACGCGGACGCGGTTCCACCCTGAAAAGAAAAAAAGACACATAACATCATCGGGAGGACCAACGACATGTTGAGGTACGCTTCAACCATGGTTGCAGCGGTGACTCTTGGAATGGTCACCGTCTTTGCTGAACCGGTTTACGCTCAGACTACCGAAAAGCCGCTCGTTCTGAAGGGTCAGTCGACCCACCCCGCATCCTCGAACTTCCATCTGATCTTCAAGCTGTGGGCGGAGACCGTCGAAAAGATGACGGCCGGCCGTCTCAAGATCGAGACGCTTCCGGCGGGCGCGATCGTGCCTGCCTTCGAGGTGTTCGACGCCACCTCCAAGAACGTGCTCGATGTCGGCATGGGGCCGTTCGGCTACATCCTCGGCCGCAACACCGCGACAATTCCGATGTCGCACGGTCCGCTGTACGGTATGGACGGCTCGGACTACTGGGCCTGGTACTATGACGGCGGCGGCATGAAGCTGCTCGACGAGTTCTACAAGGACGTTCTCAAGCTGAACGTCGTCGGCTTCCCGATCCCGACCGACTACCCGCAGGGAATGGGCTGGTTCAAGAAGGAGATCAACAGCCTGGCCGATCTCAAGGGCCTGAAGTACCGCATCTACGGCATCGGTGCGGAAACCTACGGCCGGCTCGGCGTCTCGGTTGTCACCATTCCCGGCGGCGAGATCGTGCCCGCAATGGAGCGCGGCGTGATCGAAGGCGCCGAATGGATCAACTGCGAAGAGGACAAGAAGCTCGGTCTGCACCAGGTCGCCAAGCACTACTACACGCCGGGCATGCATGAGCCCGTCACCGGCGGCCAATTGATGATCAACGGCGACGTCTGGAAGAAGCTCACGCCGGACCTGCAGGAAATCATCAAGGTGGCGAGCGTTTACGCAACGACGACGCGCAACTTCGCCTTCAACCGCGAGACGGCGCACGCTTGCCAGGAGCTGCTCAAGGCAGGCGTCCAAATGCATCGCACGCCCGACGAGGTCCTGAAGAACTTCCTCGACGAGTGGGAGAAGATCCAGACCGAGCACGCGGCAAAGAACCCCTTCTACCGGAAGGTGATCGACAGCCAGAAGGCTTATGCCGAACAGATCGTGCCGTTCAAGCTCTCCTGGTTCCCGCCGTACAATTTTGCCGGCGAGTATTACTGGAAGAACAAGATCTATCTGACCAAGAAGTGATCTCTCTTCGCCTGTAGCGAAGCTGCTGGCGTCCGCAACGTCTGGACGCCAGCACTGCCTCAAGAGGAGCGATCATGTCGTCGGACGTCGCAAGTGCTTCGGCCCCGGACAATGCGGGCGCGCAATTCCCGCGCGCGTTCTACGCGATCATTCGCGCAATCGATCGCTTCACGGACGTCACCGGCAAGCTCATCTCCATGACGATGCTGTTCCTCATGTTGACGATCTCCTACGAGGTCGTCATGCGTTACGGGTTCGGCGCACCGACCGTCTGGGTTTATGAATCGAGCTTCATGGCCAATGGCGCCGCCTTCATGCTCGGCGCGGCCTATGCGCTGCTGAAGGGCGCCCATGTTCGCACCGACATCTATTGGGAGAACTACTCGGAGCGGAAGAAGGGCGTCGTCGACCTGATCTCCTATCTGGTGTTTTTCTATCCGGCCATGATCACGTTCATGCTGATCAGCATCGACGACGCATGGCATTCCTACGACACCGGCGAACGATCGCAGGAGAGCGTGTGGCGGGCGATCATGTGGCCGTTCCGCGCCACGATCCCGCTGGCCGCCCTCCTTCTCATGATCCAGGGCGTCTCCGAGGTACTGAAGTGCTGGTACCAGGTTCGGTTCGGTCGCGAATTCGTGCACAGGGAAAAGGTCGAGATATGACCGGCCTCGAGCTCCTCGGATTAGTCATGCTCCTGGTGATGCTGGGAGTGATCTTCATCGGCCTGCCGATCAGCTTCACGCTGTTATTTCTCGCGCTGTCATTCGGCTATATCGGCATGGGCGAGCGCGTCTTCAACCTCGCCTACCTGCAAACCATCGGCCTGATGAAACAGGACGAACTCGTCGCGGTGCCGATGTTCATCCTGATGGGGTTCATCTGCGACCAGGCCGGCCTCATGGAGCGGCTGTTCAAGGCGTTCCGCGATCTGTTCGCGCCGCTGAATGGCGCACTCTACGTGGTCGTCATCCTGACCGCGACGCTGTTCGGGATCGCCGCCGGAACCGTCGGCGCAACCGTCGCCCTGCTCGGCATCATGGCCGGGCCGATGATGATCCGCTCCGGCTACGATGTGCGCATGTCGGCCGGCTCCATCGCCGCCGGCGGCACGCTCGGCATTCTGATTCCGCCGTCCGTGATGCTGGTCGTAATGGCGCCGGTGCTCGACATCTCGATCATCGATCTCTATGCGGCGGCGTTCGGCCCCGGCTTCCTGCTGTCGGCGATGTTCATCGCCTACACCCTGATCCGCTGTTACTTCAATCCGAAGCTCGGGCCGCCGGTGCCGGTCGAGGAGCGGCCGGAGTCGATGCGGATCGTGCTGTGGGAATGCCTGGTCGGCCTCGTGCCGGTAACCGTGCTGACGATCGTGACGCTCGGCGCCATCCTCGCCGGCATCACGACGGCCGCGGAAGCGGCAGCGTTCGGCGCGCTCGGCGCGATCCTGCTCGTCATCGCCTATGGCAAGTTCACATTGCGGGGGTTGCTGGATGCTTGCTATGCCACGCTCGCGACCACCAGCATGGTGCTGCTGCTCGCGGTCGCCTCCAACGTGTTCGGCGCCGTGTTCGCATGGCTCGGCACGGCGAGCTGGATGACCAAGGCTCTGCTCGCTTCGCCGCTGCCGTCCTGGGGCACGATGTCCCTGCTCCTGACCCTGATCTTCCTGCTCGGCTGGCCGTTCGAATGGCCGGCCATCGTCTTCATCTTCCTGCCGATGCTCGCGCCCGTCGCCAAGGGCCTAGGCTACGACATGGTCTGGTTCGGATGCATCGTCGCGGTCGTGCTGCAAACCGCGTTCCTGTCACCGCCTGTCGCCATGTCGGCCTATTATCTCAAGCAGGTCGTCAAGGAATGGAATCTGCGGCTGATCTACCGCGGCATGGCCGACTTCATGGTGCTGCAGGTCGCCTGCGTGGCGCTGGTGCTGATCTTCCCGGCGATCGCGATGTGGTTCCCGAACTGGCTGCAGGCGCGCCGAATCGCGGCCCGCACCGCGCAGATCGAGCAGGTCGCGCCGCCGCAGAACGCTGCGACAGTGCTCGACGGTTCACGTGTTGCGATCCGGAATTTCTGACTTCGGTTCAGATATCCCCGTAGGCCGGCTCATTCGGCCGCGGCCCCTTGCCGTAGCCCGCGATCATGAACAGGGCGCCGATGATCGAGAGATTCTTCAGCGCGTCGATCAGCGTCTTGGCATTCTCGGGCGCCGGCTGATTCCAGAAATCGTGGAAGTAGAAGGTCGTGGCGATCACGAAGAAGATCAGCAGAATCGCAAAGAAACGCGCGCCGAAATTGACCGCGATCATCAACCCGGCAAGAATCTCGAATCCGCCGACGCCCATCGCCAGCAATTGCGGCATCGGCATGCCCGTCATGGTTTCGATCTGCGAGGCATAGGGCATAAGCACCGTCGGAATGGCCACCTTCGATGCAATGAAGTCCGCCGTCTGCTGGATCGCGAAAAGCTTGGTCGCCCCCGTGTACATGAAGAGCACGGCGAACAGGACTCGCCCGAAGGTAACTAACGCTGGCATGGGATCGGCCTCACTGAATGGCATGCAAAAGATAGCAGGCGGCGCGAAACGATTATGGGCGTTTCGTGTCCGCTTTTCAAACGCTCAAATCGAAACCGTCCGCGCAGGTGGCCTGCGCGCGGCTCCACCAGACATACTGATAGAAGCAGAACCAAGGCGCTTTCTTGATCATAGCATTTTGCGCACAGCATGCCTCCCCGGACTTGAGCCGGGGCGGCGGGATTTCGCTCGAAGAAAGCGCGTCAGAACAAGAGGCTAAATCCCGATTTTGAATCAATCTTAGCCGCGATCTAGCCGAACAGGGTCGGCTGCTGACGACCGGCACGCTCCTGGGCTTCGACGGCAGCCACCGCCGTCATGTTGAGCACGCCGCGCGCCGTCACGCCGGGTGTGAGGATATGCGCCGGACGCGCCGGACCGATCAGGATCGGGCCCACCGGCAGCGCGTCCGCCAGTGTCTTGATCATCTGGTAGGCGACGTTGGCGGTATCGAGGCTCGGCATGATCAGGATATTGGCGTCGCCTTCCAGCTTCGAATGCGGCAGCACGAGTTTTCGCGCGGCAGCCGAGAGCGCGGTGTCGCCCTGCATCTCGCCGTCGGCCTCGATCTCCGGGTGCTTTTCCTTCAGCAGCGCAGTGGCGCGGCGCATCTTGCGCGAGGAGTCGGTATCATAACTTCCGAAGTCGGAATGTGACACGAACGCGACGCGCGGCTTCATGTTGAACCGTTGCACGTGGATCGAAGCCAGCGAGGCGACTTCCGCGAGTTCTTCGGCGCTCGGATTGGGCCGCACCTGCGTATCGGCGATGAAATAGGAACCCTTGCTGGTGATCATCATCGCCAGTGCCGCAAAATCGCTGACACCGGGAAGGAACCCGATGATCTCGCGGACGTGGCGCAGATGGCTCATATAGCGACCTTCGACGCCGCAGATCATGGCATCGGCTTCACCGCGCATCACCGCCAGCGCCGCGATCACGGTGTTGTTGGTGCGAACCACGGTACGCGCCGCCTCGGGCGTGACGCCGCGCCGTCCGGCGACGTCGATATAGGTCTGCACATAGGAGCGGTAGCGCGGATCATCCTCGGGATTGACGAGATCGAAATCCTTCCCGGCCTTGATCGAGAGGCCGAACCGCTTGAGCCGCGCTTCGACCACCGAAGGCCGCCCGACCAGGATCGGCCGCGCCAGTTTCTCCTCCAGCACGACCTGCGTCGCGCGCAGCACGCGCTGGTCCTCGCCCTCGGCATAGATCACGCGAACCGGTTGGGTCTTTGCCTTGGCGAATACCGGCTTCATGGTCAGGCCGGAGCGGAAGGCAAAGCGCTCGAGCAGCGCGGTGTATTCCTCGAAATTCTTGATTGGACGCGTCGCCACGCCGGAGTCCATCGCAGCCTTCGCCACCGCAGGCGCAATGCGCAGGATCAGCCGCGGATCGAACGGGCTCGGGATCAGCGAGCCCGGGCCGAACCCTTGCGCCTCGCCGCTGTCAAAACCCTGGGCCACTGCATCCGACGGCGGATCGCGCGCGAGCTGCGCGATCGCGTCGACGGCCGCATGTTTCATTTCCTCGTTGATCCCGGTGGCGCCGACATCGAGCGCGCCGCGGAAGATGAACGGGAAGCACAGGACATTGTTGACCTGGTTCGGAAAGTCGGAACGCCCGGTGCAGATCATCGCATCGGGCCGCGCTTTCCGCGCCTCGTCCGGCATGATTTCCGGGTTCGGATTGGCAAGCGCCATCACCAGCGGATTGTCGGCCATCGACTGGACCATCTCGGGTTTCAGCACGTTCGGCGCTGAAAGCCCCAGGAAGATATCCGCGCCGCCGATCACATCCGCCAGCACGCGTGCGCTGGTCTTCTGCGCGTAGACCGCCTTCCAGCGATCCATCAGCGTGTTGCGGCCCTCATGCACGACGCCGTCGATGTCGCAGACCCAGATGTTCTTGCGCTGCGCGCCCATCGACACCAGGAGATTGAGGCACGCGATCGCGGCGGCGCCGGCGCCGGAGCAGACGATCTTCACATCCGACAACTTCTTGCCGTTCAGCAGCAGCGCGTTGACGATGGCGGCGCCGACGATGATCGCCGTTCCATGCTGGTCATCATGGAACACCGGGATCTTCATGCGCTCCTTGAGCTGCGCCTCGATCTCGAAGCACTCCGGTCCCTTGATGTCCTCCAGATTGATGCCGCCGAAGGTCGGCTCCAGCGCGGCCACCGTCTCGACCACGCGTTCGATGGTGTCGGCGGCGATCTCGATGTCGAAGACGTCGATCCCGGCGAATTTCTTGAACAGGACCGCCTTGCCCTCCATGACGGGCTTCGAGGCGAGCGGGCCGATATTGCCGAGCCCCAGCACCGCGGTACCGTTGGAAACCACGGCCACCAAATTCGCCCGCGAGGTCAGTGCCGCCGCTTCCGCCGGATTGTTGGCGATTTCGGTACAGGCGGCCGCAACGCCGGGCGAATAGGCCAGTGCGAGGTCGCGCTGGTTGGCGAGCGGCTTGGTCGCCTGGATCTCGAGTTTACCCGGGCGCGGCAGCCGGTGATACGCAAGCGCCGCGGAATGGAGCTCTTCGGAATAGGACGACATACACTCCCCCCACGGGCTTCAACGACCCCGAAATACGTGCCGAGGCCGGTCTTCATGTGAACCGTTAGTTTTGCGGCAGATTGAGCCGGATGTGAAGCACGGGCAACCACTTGGATCAACATCCGAGCGCATTCCCATCAACAGGGGGCATCGACGCAACGCGGCAAAGCCGGTAGCATAATATCCTCCCTACCCGTCCCCTTGACCGACATTGTGGCAATTTTGCCTCCCGCTGACGTCGGCGTCCGGAGCACAACTAATGGTAAAGATATTGCTGGGCCTGGTCGCCGCGGTCGTGATCGCGGTGGGCGGCTACTTCGGCTTCGAGTTCTACACGCAGCAACGCGTCGCGGGCGAAGTCGACGCCGCGTTCGAGCAGCTCAGAGCCGGCGGCGGCAAGGCAAGCCACGGCAAGGTGTCGTTCGACCTGAAGAGCCGAACCGTCACCATCGCCGACATCCAGACCGAATCGGCAACGCAGCCGCCGGTCCGCATGAAGATCGCCAGCATCGTCGCCTCGGGTGTCAGTCAGCCGGATACGGGCCGGTTCTCGGCCGACAGCATCGAAGCGGCGGACGTCGAGTTCGGCGTCAGCATCGCGGGTCCCACCGGTGGGAACCTGACCTACAAGATGCCGCGGCTGGTCATGAAGGACTACTCCGGTCCGGCGAGCCTGCAGCGGCCCCAGGCTTCCGCATCCGTCATCGACGTGTATCGATTTGCGCTGGAGCAATTCGCAACGGTCTCGGCGACATCGCTCGAAGCTCCGGGCGTCACGGGAACGATCAACTTCGGCCCGGCCATGTCGGGCGAGTTCGCCTATTCCGGCACGGCGCTGCGCGACATCAAGGCGGGCAAGATCGACAGCATGCAGATCGAGCGGGTCAATTTTACGGTCAACACGCAGCAGGCCGGCAAGGCCGACAAGATGACCGGCGAAATGCTCAAACTCGCCTCGAGCGACTTCGATATAGCGGCGCTCACCGCCATCCTGGATCCGCAAAAGGCGAATGACGATCGCTATATCCGTGCCTACGGCAAGACGACGGCCGGTCCCTACACCGTGACTTCCGCGCTCGGACTTCGCATGCGTATCGACGCGATGACGATCGACGAGGTCGGCGTACGTCCGTCGCGGGTGCAATTGCCGTCGCTGCTCGCGACGATCCAGGCGGCCGGAGGAACCCCGCAGCCTTCGCCCGCGCAAGCGCGTGAGCTGCTTGAAAAGGCGGCCGCGATCTACGAAGGCATGCGGATCGGAACGGCCGAGATGCGCGGCCTCTCAGCCGAAACACCGCAGGGCCCATTCAAGCTCGCGACGATCAGGTTCAACCTGGAGAACGGCAAGGTCGGTGAGTTTGCATTTGAAGGCCTTGATGCAAATACGCCGAAAGGCCCCGTCAAGCTCGGACGCTTCGCGCTGAAATCGCTGGATATCGCCAACTTCATGCGCATCTCGGCGCAGTTCGCTGGCCCCGGACAACCCGCCTCGCCCGAACTGATCGCAGGACTGTTTCCGCTGATTGAGGGCGTCGAGATCAAGGGCGTGACGGCGCCCTTCAAGAACACCGGCAAGTTCGTCAACCTCGACGGCTTCGATATGAGCTGGGGGCAATTCGTCGGCCCGATTCCGAGCAAGGCACGCCTGATTGCAAAAATGACCACGCCGGTCGACGCGAGCGATCCCGCCATGAAGCCGCTCATTGCGGCTGGGCTGGACAAGCTAGCGGCGGATGGCGATATCGGCCTGGAGTGGACCGAGGCGGCCCGCGGGTTCGTCGTCGAGGTCCCGAAGCTCGAGATCGGCGGGCTCCTGAACGCATCGGCGCGGATCGCACTTACCAACGTGCCGCGGCAGACCTTTTCGGCCAACGCGGCTCAGGCGATAGGTGCGGCAGCACAGATCGAGGCCGGCGCAATCGAGCTGACGGTGCGCGATCTCGGCAGCGTTGATGTCGGGGTCGTCCAGTACGCCCGGGCCCAGAACATCAGCCGCGACGCCGCTCGGCAAGCGATTGTCGAAGGCATCAGGGCCAGCAGCCAGGACGTGGCCGCGGCCAACCCCGATGCCGCGAACGCCGTGCAGGCGCTCGCGCGTTTTGTCGAAAGCCCGGGACAAACGCTTGTCATCAAGCTCACGCCTTCAGACAAGGTACCGGCGATGCAGCTATTCCAGATGCTGAAGACCGATCCGCTCCTCGCGCTGGCGCAATTCAAGATCGAGGCTTCGACGGGGCTGTGAGCTAGCCCTTGTCCGGCAGGTTGAGCCGGATATGGAGCTCGCGGAGCTGCTTGGTGGTGACCTCCGATGGCGCACCCATCAGCAGGTCGACCGCCTGCTGGTTCATCGGGAACAGCGAGATCTCGCGCAAATTCGTGGTGCCGCAGAGCAGCATCACGATGCGGTCGACGCCGGCCGCCATGCCGCCATGCGGCGGAGCGCCATACTGGAACGCGCGATACATGCCGCCGAAACGCTCGACGACGTCCTTCTCGCCATAACCTGCGATCTCGAACGCCTTCACCATCGCTTCCGGCTTGTGGTTGCGGATGCCGCCGGAGGCGATCTCGTAGCCGTTGCAGGTGATGTCGTACTGGAACGCCTTGATGGTCAGCGGGTCCTGCCCCTTGAGCGCATCGAGGCCGCCCTGCGGCATCGAGAATGGGTTATGCGAGAAGTCGACCTTCTTGTCTTCCTCGTTGTACTCGTACATCGGGAAGTCGACGATCCAGGCAAGCTCGAACCGCTCCTTGTCGATCAGGTTCAATTCCTCGCCCACCTTGGTGCGGGCGAGACCTGAAAACTTCCAGAATTTTTCCGGATCGCCGGCGACGAAGAACGCCGCGTCGCCCTCCTTCAAGCCCAACTGCGCGCGGATCGCCGCCGTCCGCTCCGCACCGATGTTGTTGGCGAGCGGACCCGCACCCTCGCCGCCCTCGCGCCACATGATGTAGCCGAGGCCGGGCTGGCCTTCACCCTGCGCCCACGAGTTCATGCGGTCGCAAAACGCGCGTGAGCCGCCGCCCGTGCCGGGGATCGCCCAGACCTGGTTCTTCGGGTCTTCCAGCATCCGCGCGAACACCTTGAAGCCGGAGCCGCGGAAGTGCTCGGAGACGTCCTGCATGACGATCGGGTTGCGCAGGTCCGGCTTGTCGCTGCCGTATTTCTTCAGCGCCTCGGCGAAGGGAATCCGCGGCCAGCCTTTGGTCACCGGCTTGCCCTTGGCGAATTCCTCGAACACACCGGTCATGACGGGCTCGACGGCCGCGAACACATCTTCCTGCTCGACAAAGCTCATTTCGAGGTCGAGCTGATAGAACTCGCCCGGCAGGCGGTCGGCGCGCGGGTCCTCGTCGCGGAAGCACGGCGCGATCTGGAAGTAGCGGTCGAAGCCCGACATCATCAAGAGCTGCTTGTACTGCTGCGGCGCCTGCGGCAGCGCATAGAACTTGCCGGGATGGATGCGCGAGGGCACCAGGAAGTCGCGCGCGCCTTCCGGCGAGGACGCCGTCAGGATCGGGGTCTGGAACTCGAAGAAGCCCTGCTCCTTCATCCGCTTGCGCATGGAATCGACGATGGCGCCGCGGGTCATGATGTTCTGATGCAGCTTCTCGCGACGCAGGTCGAGGAAGCGGTACTTGAGCCTGATATCTTCAGGATATTCCTGCTCGCCGAACACCGGCAGCGGCAGTTCGCCGGCAGGTCCCAGCACCTCGATCTCGCTGACGTAAACTTCCACGGCGCCGGTCGGCAGTTCCGGATTGTCGGTACCCTCGGGGCGCTTGCGCACCTTGCCGTCGATCCGCACCACCCATTCCGAGCGGAACTTTTCCACTTCCTTGAACGCCGGCGAATCCGGGTCGGCCACACACTGGGTGATGCCGTAATGGTCGCGCAGGTCAATGAACAGCACACCGCCATGGTCGCGGATGCGATGGCACCAGCCGGAAAGGCGGGCGGTCTGCCCGATGTCGCTGTCGCGGAGCGCGCCGCATGTATGTGACCGGTAGCGATGCATGGAAGTCCCAAAAAACAGATGTCGGAGGTCAGAATCGGGGGCCAAAGCGCCCGCGCGAAGTGCGGGACGGTTTACCCGACGCGGCCGGAAGCGGCAACCAATGGCGGGGCTGTTTTCGGCTCAAAAGCGGCCATTTCGGCACGACCGCATCTGAACCGTTTGCCTATTCCCCGCCCGCGCCTATCTTTAGGTCATGACCGTCCATTTCCCGTTCCAGAACACCTATTCGGCCCTGCCGGCGAACTTTTTCGCGCGCGTGGCGCCGACGCCCGTAGCCAGCCCCCGGCTGATCAAGCTGAACCGGGCCTTGGCCGTCCATCTCGGGCTGGATCCGGACGTGCTGGATAGCCCTGAGGGCGCGGAAATCCTCGCCGGAAAGCGCGTCCCTGAGGGCGCCGATCCGATCGCCATGGCCTATGCCGGTCACCAGTTCGGGCAATTCGTGCCCCAGCTCGGCGACGGCCGCGCCATCCTGCTCGGCGAAGTCATCGACAGAGACGGCGTCCGCCGCGACATCCAGCTCAAGGGAAGCGGGCCGACCCCGTTCTCGCGCCGCGGCGACGGCCGCGCCGCGCTCGGTCCGGTCCTGCGCGAATATATCGTCAGCGAGGCGATGTTTGCGCTTGGCATCCCCACCACCCGCTCGCTCGCCGCCGTGACCTCGGGCGAGCGCGTTCAGCGCGAAACCATGCTGCCCGGCGCCGTGCTGACGCGCGTCGCCGCAAGCCACATCCGCGTCGGCACCTTCCAGTTCTTCGCCGCCCGCGGCGACACCGACGGCGTGCGCGCGCTCGCCGATCATGTCATCGCGCGGCACTATCCGGATATCGCCAACGCCGAGCGCCCCTATCACGCGCTGCTCGAAGGCGTCGTCGCCCGCCAGGCCGATCTCGTCGCGCGCTGGCTTCTGATCGGCTTCATCCATGGCGTGATGAACACCGACAACACGTCCATATCGGGCGAGACCATCGACTACGGCCCCTGCGCCTTCATGGACGAATACAACCCCGCGCAGGTGTTCTCCTCGATCGACGAACTGGGCCGCTACGCCTACGCCAACCAGCCGCGCATCGCACTGTGGAATCTGACCCGGCTCGCCGAATGCCTGCTGCGGCTGTTCTCCGACGACCAGGACAAGGCGATCGAACAGGCGCAATTCATCCTCGGCGACTTCGCGGAAAAATTCACCGCCGCCTATCAGGCCGGCCTGCGCCAGAAGATCGGGCTGTTCACCGAGCGCGACGGCGACGAAGCGTTGATCCAGGACCTGCTCGACGCGATGGCGAAGAACCAGGCCGACTTCACCCTCACCTTCCGCCGCCTGAGCGATGCCGTCGCCGATCCGGACGACGATAGCGTGAGAGCACAATTCGAAGAGCCCGCCGCGTTCGATGAGTGGGCCGCACGATGGCGAAAGCGCCTCGCGGAAGAACCGCAATCCGCGAGCGAACGGCAGGCCGCGATGCGGGCCGTCAACCCAGCCTTCATCCCGCGCAACCACAGCGTCGAGGCCGTGATCGCCGCCGCCGTCAACAACGACTACGCGCCGTTCGAGGAATTGCTGACGGTGCTGTCGAAGCCGTACGAGGACCAGCCGGAGTTCGCGGCCTACGCGGATCCCCCGCTTCCCGATCAGCGCGTGCTGCGGACGTTCTGCGGGACGTGAGGCGCTATACGCGCACCCTCGTTAACCCAAATCCTTAAGCGCCCATCCACCATTCGGCGACGCACTCCGCACCCGTTAAGAACCCGTCAACGCACTCCCCACAACTCTAACGGATTATTGTGGGAGAATTGCCATGGACGCCTTTGCTTTCGGATTCATGGGAATGGTGATGATTGCGCTGTGTCTCGCCGTGCTCGCGATCCCGTCGGGCCGGCGCCGGTCACGGCACATCCGTTACGAGTAACGGGCCTGGAATTCCCCCTCAGCGGGTCCAATTCACTGTACAAATTGCCTTGCCCCCATATATGTATTATACGTACAATCCTGAGATTTCGATGAAGGCGATCGGCAATGGTCAAAACCACAGCCTTGGAATTCCAGCGCAAGTTCGGTGAATTTCAGCATCAGGCACAACGTGAGCCCGTGGAGATCACGCGGCACGGCCGGCGTGAGTTCGTGCTGATGTCGGCTGAGCAATATGATTGGCTCACGGCTGCCGCCAAGCGCACCCATCGGACATCAGATGCAACGTCGGTGATTATCGATACGGTGGAGCGGGCCGAAATGGACGTCGAACACGCCAAGCTCGACGACCTCCTGAAGTGAAGCGACGACGTGAAGCTTCCTCATCCGAAGCCCGGGCTCATCGTCCGCTACGATTATCTCTGGTCTCACGAAGCGGCCGCCGGACGCGATCAGGGAAAGGACCGTCCGACCTGCCTCGTTGCTGCAAGCGATAGTGCGACGAAGCCGCGCTTTGTTGTGCTGTTGCCGATCACGCATTCGCCGCCCGACGTCGATACAGTCGGCGTCGAAATTCCTACGAAGGTCAAGCATGCCCTTGGCCTCGATGACGCGCCGAGTTGGGTTATCGTTTCCGAATACAACGTCGACGAATGGCCGAATGCCGGCCTGTCACCGCTACCCGGACGACCGGGCGTATTCAGCTATGGCTTCATACCGCCCGGCCTGTTCGGACAGATCAAGGCCAAGTTTCTCGAGCTGGCTCGACAGAAAAGAGGCCGCGCCGTACGCCGCTGACCCGGATTCTGGAAGACCGGCAGATCGCAAATGGTCAAGGACCTCGCTCGGCCGCGGTTGGGACGCAAAAAAGCCATGCCCCGGCTCAAATGCACGGCTCAAATCCACAGCGACACCCTTGACATATCAGCGTTTTCGGCAGAACGCCTGTCCGACGCGTCATGGATTGTTCATGGATCTGATTACTACCACTCCCGACCTCGCCGCCGCCTGCTCCCGGCTCGCACAGCACAAGGTCATCACGGTCGACACCGAGTTCCTGCGGGAGACGACCTACTACCCCCTGCTCTGCGTCGTGCAGATGGCCAGCCCGGACGAGGCCGTCGTGATCGACACGCTGGCGCCCGGGATCGACCTCAAGCCGTTCTTCGAGTTGATGGGGAACGAAGCGGTGCTGAAGGTGTTCCACGCCGCCCGCCAGGACATCGAAATCGTCTGGCACCAGTCCGGCACCATTCCGCACCCGATCTTCGATACCCAGGTCGCCGCCATGGTGCTCGGCTATGGCGACAGCATCGCCTATGACCAGCTCGTCGAGCGCGTCACCGGCCACCGGCCCGACAAGACCCACCGCTTCACCGACTGGTCGCGCCGGCCGCTGACGCCCGAGCAGATGCATTACGCGGTCTCCGACGTCACCCATTTGCGCGACGTCTTCGCAGCGCTCGACGCCGATCTGAAGAAGCGCGGCCGCAACGACTGGGTCAGCGAGGAGATGGAAATCCTGACCTCGCCCAAGACCTACGATTTCCACCCCGAGCGCGCCTGGGAGCGGCTCAAGACGCGGGTGCGCAAGCCCAAGGAACTCGCGGTGCTGATGGAAGTCGCGGCCTGGCGCGAGCAGGAAGCGCAAAGCCGCGACGTGCCGCGCTCGCGCGTCATGAAGGACGATGCGGTCGGCGACATCGCCACCCACGCCCCGACCTCGCTGGAGCGTCTCGCCAGCCTGCGCTCGCTGCCGAAGGGCTTTGACCGCTCGAAATGGGGCACCGATATCATCGCCGCCGTCCAGCGCGGCCTCGCCCGCGATCCGCATACGCTGCCGAAGATCGAAAAGCCGCGCGGCAATTCGAATGGCGCGGCCACCGTCGAGCTCCTGAAGGTGCTGCTGCGGATGACCTCGGAACGCCACGCCGTCGCCAGCAAGGTGATTGCCACCGTCGATGACCTCGACCAGATCGCCGCCGACGACCACGCCGACGTTCCGGCCCTGCACGGCTGGCGCCGCGAATTGTTCGGCGAAGCGGCGATTGCGCTGAAGCACGGAAGGCTGGCGCTCGCGATCGAAAAAGGCCGCGTCGTCAGGGTCGATCGGGTTTAGCCGGATCGCGATGCGATCCCGCTCTTATCCTCCCCTGGAGGGGGAGGATCGACGCGCAACGCGCGGCGAGGTGGGGTGGGGTGGGGTGACGGTCCCTCCACGTCCGACAGTGCCCGAGTGGAGAGACTGCCACCCCGCCCCGTCTCACATGGCGCTGCGCTCCATGTGAGACGACCCAAGAGCGAGCTTCGCTCGTCTCGACCCCCTCAAGGGGCGGGTGAAGAACCTCACCACTTCAACTCCAGCCCCACCGTGCCCTGATGCGACTGCATCGCGGCGCGGACTTTGGCGTCGTAATTGACGTAGAGCCGCGCGGTGTTGGTGAGGCTCAGCGACGCCGAGGCGCCGGCATCCGCGCCGTACCGGCTCTCGCCGATGCCCTGGAACGTAATGCTCTGCACGCCCTGGCTGACGGTGATGTCGGAGAAATTCTGCACGACATTGTCGACGAACTTGCCGTAGCCCGACAGATCCAAGATCTTGCCGTCGAAGATCCAGTAATGGCCGATCTCGGCGCCGATCAACAGCCGCGCGCGCTGCACGGTGGCGCCCGTCGCCGTTACGGGATCGAGGCCGCCGATCTCCTGCAACGCCCCGGTCTGGGCTCGGACATATTCGAACGCACCCTTCGGCACGATGCGGCCCTGGTCCTTGGACCAGTAATAGCTGATCTCGCTCAGGACACCGTCGAGCCGCGCATTGTATCCGGCGGTCGCCAGCCCAAGGCCGGTGTCGCGGCGCGAGTTGACGTTGCCAAAGCCGTGCACCACCGCGCTGACCCAGGTCCACGGCCCGCTGTCGATGGACGCCGTGAAACCGAGCTGGGTCAGGTCGATGGTCGCCGATTGCAGCGCCAGCGGAATGTCGATTGCTGATCGGCTCTGGTCGACCGAGAAGCCGATATTGATGCCCGGCGCCACCCGCGCTCCGATCCCGGCCACACCGCCCCAGGTCTTTCGCTTATCGCCGACGAAATCGCCGACCGCGCCGTTCCTGGTCGAGTTCCCATAAGCCTCGAACCAGGTCCGGTAGCGCGGGGCTTCCGTGCTCTCGGAAGCGCCGCCGCCGCCCGGATTGGTTCGCTGCAGGCGGTTGAAGCCGTTGCTCGACTGGTTGCCCAGCCGCTCCAGGAAATTGCTGCCGAGATTGGTCAGCGCCGCACCGGATGAGACCGTCGAATTGATCACCGTCGGTGTGGGGCTTGGCGTCGGCGAAGGCGTGGGGGTCGGGGTGGGCGTGGGTGTCGGCGATTGCGCCTGCGCCGTCGACATCACGGCGACAAGTACGGCCACGATCGCGAGCAACCGCGCGAGCGCGCGACACATCCCGCTTCTTCGTGCCCGCCAAAGCCGCGATGCGCAGCGCATGCAATCCATTCCCAAGGGCAGAAGCGCGGCCCGAAAAATGCGCAAATCCCGATCAACTGCAACGATTTGCACCCGGTTTACCCAAGGGGTCAATCGGTCAGCCCCCCGGCATGCCGCCGAATACGTGTCATTGTTGTTCGGCTGCCACAGCTCGCGCGACATCGTGACCGCGTTTCCAGTGTGTGCCAGAACCTTGCGAACGCCCGAATTTCGTGTTGCAATCCGACGCACAATCGGATTCAGGCCGTTCGACTGTGCGTTTCGTAAGCAGGAAATCCAGCAGCTACCGGGGAGCCCGTTTGTGGCGTGGCACGTGGAAAACGTGGCCGCGTCTTTTTTGTATCTAGTCTAAACTTGGAGACAGGCGATGCAGAAGGGCAGCGTCAAGTGGTTCAACCCCACCAAGGGGTATGGGTTCATCAAGCCGGCGGTCGGCGAGAAGGACGTGTTCGTCCACATCTCGGCCGTCGAGCGCGCGGGACTCACCACCCTCAACGAAAACCAGCACATTGAGTACGACCTTGTCGAAAACCGCGGCAAGACGTCAGCGGAAAACCTCAAGGTCACCTAAGACTTCGTCTATGCAAATTTCCCCCCGGCCTCGCCGGGGGATTTTTGTTGCCCTGGATTTCAGGCCGCGGCTTGGCAGCCCGCGATCTCGTTGAGTTCCGGATAGAATCGCGCAGTCATCCGGCCGACATACCGCCGCAAATTGGCGTGGCCCGCCGCCGCCCGCTGCAACTCCGATTCGAACAGCGGACAGATCGCGCTGACCGCAAAGGCAAACATCGTAGCGTCGATTCCGGTGGGCTCCTTGCCCATGAAGAACAGCTTGTCGCCGAGATAGGCTGCCATCGCATCGATCGACCGGATTCCGATCGCGGTGATCTCGTCGGCGGAGTGACGGCCGATTCCCTGGCCATGCAACGTCTTGCGCAGGCGGCGGCGGATCATCGAGACGATGACGGGCCGGACCGGCGCAGGCACGTCCTTGAAGAAGTTCACCGGACCCTTGCGGAAATTGTCGTCGATCATCCAGCGGAAGTAGACGCTGGCCCAGTATAAATTATCCTCCGCCATCTTCTCGAACGCCCAGGCGACCGCGAGTTGCTCGGCGGAAAGACCCTGGTCGAAATCGATCCCGTATTTCTTTTCCAGATGCCAGCGGATCAGCGTGGAGTCGCCGAGCAACTGGCCATCGTCCTCGATGTAGGGAATCTTGCCCTTCGGCGCCTTCGAAAAACTCATCAGCGCCTTTTCGAACGGCAGCTTCGACATCCGCAACAAGGTCTCCGCCTTGGTCACGAACGGGCTTGCGTCGGGAAGGCCGAAATTGGGCCCGGAGCCATAGAGCGTGATCATGGAACCCTCGATATATCCTGCGGAGCGCGGCACCTGCCCCGGCAGATAGTATCAGATCGTCCGCGGCGAAATCAGGGTGCCGTCGCGGCTGGCCCCGCCGGCGGTCTTGCAGATGTCGCCTTCGAGGCGAAGCTTGCCGCTCGCCAGCAACCGCAGCGCCTCGGGATAGATGCGATGCTCGATGCCGAGGATGCGCTGCGACAGCGTCTCCGGCGTATCGTCATCGGCCACCTCGACCGCGCCCTGCATCACGATCGGACCGGCGTCGGTTTCCGGAATCACGAAGTGCACGGTCGCGCCCGAGAGCTTCACGCCGGCCCGCAGCGCCTGGCCGTGCGGATCGAGTCCCGGAAAGGATGGCAGCAGCGAGGGATGGATGTTGAGCATCTTGCCGTACCAGCGCTGCACGAACTCGGCGGTGAACAGCCGCATGAAGCCGCCGAGGCAGATCAGCTCGACCTTGTTTTCTTCCAGCGCCCGCTGCAGGACCGCTTCGAAGCCGGCGCGATCCTTGCCGAACGGCTTGCTCTCGATGACCACAGTCGGGATGCCGTTCGCAGCCGCCCTCTCCAGTCCCAGCGCATCGGCCCGGTTGGAGATGACGGTGACGATCTCGGCCGGAAAGTCCGCAGCCTTCGCCGCGTCGATCAGCGCGGCCATGTTCGATCCGCGCCCCGAGATCAGGATGGCGACACGGCGTTTCATGGGGCGAGGTCGAGATGGCCGTTATAGACCACGCGATGTTCGCCCGCCGCCGGGATCACCTCACCGAGCAAGGCGACGGTCTCGCCGCTTTCGGTGAGGATCTCCGTCACCTTCTCGACCGCATCCGGCTTGACGATCGCGATCATGCCGATGCCGCAGTTGAAGGTGCGCAGCAATTCGAGCTCGGCGATGCCGCCTTGCTCCGCCAGCCACTTGAACACCGGCAGCACCGGCAGCCGCGCCAGATCGATGCCGACCCCCAGATGTTTTGGCAGCACGCGCGGAATGTTGTCGGTGAAGCCGCCGCCGGTGATGTGGGCGAGGCCCTTGATTGCGCCGGTCTCGCGGATCGCGCGCAGGCAGGATTTGACATAGAGCCGCGTCGGCGCCAGCAGCGCGCCGCCCAGCGTCATGATCGGCGAGAACGGCGCCGGGGCATCGAAACTGATGCCGGAGTTTTCCACGATCTTGCGGACCAGCGAAAAGCCGTTGGAGTGAACGCCCGACGAGGCCATCCCGATCACGGCGTCGCCCACGGCGATGTCGGCGCTCGGCAGCAGCGTGCCGCGCTCGGCCGCCCCGACCGCGAAGCCCGCCAGGTCATAGTCGCCGTCCTTGTAGAGCCCCGGCATTTCGGCGGTCTCGCCGCCGATCAGGGCGCAGGCTGATTCCCGGCAGCCCTCGGCGACACCGGCCACGATGGCCACCGCAGCCTCGGGGTCGAGCTTGCCGCAGGCAAAATAGTCGAGGAAGAACAGCGGTTCCGCGCCCTGAACCACGAGGTCATTGACCGACATCGCCACCAGGTCGATGCCGATGCCACCGTGCAGGCCGGTTTCGATCGCGATCTTGACCTTGGTCCCGACGCCGTCGGTCGCCGCCACCAGCACCGGATCCTTGAACCCGGCCGCCTTGAGGTCGAACAGGCCGCCGAATCCGCCGATTTCGGCGTCAGCGCCGGCCCGGGCGGTGGCGCGCACCATCGGCTTGATGAGGTCGACCAGGCGGTTGCCTGCGTCGATATCGACCCCCGAATCCGCGTAAGTCAGCCCGTTTTTGCGGTCGTTCATGCCCAAATTCCAGTATGATGACCGCTGGTTACGAGGAATTCAGCGATCCTGCAATGGCTCGCAAGCGCTTGGCGCATATACTATGTAGATAAGAGCCGGCTGAACCCGCCAGGGGCCGGATCTAAGGCCGGGAGCCGGGAAGCGACCGAGTTGAGTATTCCGAATATCATTACGCTGGGGCGCATCATTCTGGTGCCCGTTATCGTCTGGGCGATCGTTTCCAGCCAGATGGAAATTGCGTTTGCGATTTTCGTCATTGCGGGCGTCAGCGATGCCGTCGACGGCTTTCTCGCCAAGCGCTTCAACATGTCGAGCGAACTCGGCGCCCTGCTCGACCCGCTCGCCGACAAGGCGCTGCTGGTTTCGATCTTCGTCTCTCTCGGCATCTGGGGCGCGGTTCCGCGCTGGCTCGTCATCCTCGTGGTGTCGCGCGACATCATGATCGTCACGGCGGTAATCGTGTCATGGCTGTTCGATAAACCGATTCCGATGAAACCCCTGATGGTGTCGAAGCTCAACACGGTGGCGCAGGTAGCGTTCGCGGCGCTGGTGCTGGCCTCGCTCGGCTTCAACTTCAAGCCGGCGCCGTACGACGTGATCCTGATGGGATTCGTAACCGTCTTTACGCTGGTATCCGTCTCGCTCTATCTCGTCGAGTGGGTGCGGCACATGAGCACGATCGAAGCGCGCTAGCTCTGAACACCCAGGAACTGCTGGAGTTCGGGCGTAGCCGGCGCGGAAAAGATCTTGTCGGGCGGCCCGATTTCGTGGACGCGCCCCTGGTGCATGAAGACCACGCGATTGCAGACGTCGCGGGCGAATTTCATCTCATGGGTAACCATCACGAGCGTCATGCCGTCGGCGGCAAGCGCACGGACGACGGCAAGCACTTCGGACACGAGTTCCGGATCGAGGGCCGAGGTGATCTCGTCGCAAAGAAGGGCGATCGGCTGCATGGCGAGCGCCCGGGCGATCGCCGTGCGCTGCTGCTGACCGCCCGAAAGCTGGTCAGGATAGGCGTCGAACTTCTCGGCCAAGCCGACCCGGTCGAGCATAGCGCGCGCGATGCGCTCGGCCTCGCCCTTCGGCGTCTTCTTCACAACCGTCTGCGAAAGCATCACATTGGCGCCGGCGCTCAGGTGCGGAAATAAATTGAATTGTTGAAAGATCATGCCGACTTTCAGCCGCAGCTCCCTCAGATGGGCCTCGTCGGGTCGAAGCTGCGCGCCGGCAACCGTGATCGAACCCGCGTCGATGCTCTCCAGGCCATTGATGCACCGTAGCAGGGTCGACTTGCCGGAGCCGCTCTTGCCGATGACGGCGACGACCTCGCCGGGCTCGATCGCAATAGTGATGCCCTTCAGGACCTCGTTCGTGCCGAAGCTCTTGCGGACCTCATTGATTTCGATGAGCGACATTGAGCCTCCTCTCGAGCGACTGGCTCGCCTTCGACAGGGGCCAGCACATGGCGAAATAGATCAGCGCGACGATGCCGTAGACGGTGAAGGGTTCGAAGGTTGCGTTGGTGACCTCGGTGCCTGCCTTCGACAATTCGACGAAGCCGATGATCGAGGTGACCGCCGTGCCCTTGATGACCTGCACCAGAAATCCGACGGTCGGCGGTACGGCGACCCGCAGCGCCTGCGGCAGGATCACATGACGCATCTGCTGGACGTAGCCCATGGCCAGGCTGGCCGATGCCTCCCATTGGCCGCGGGCGATGGACTCGACGCAGCCGCGCCAGATCTCGGTCAGGAAAGCGGCCGTCCAGAGCGTGAGCGCCGCGCCGGCGGCGACCCAGGCCGGCACATCGATGCCGAAGAGGCCGAGCCCGAAGAAGGCGAGGAACAGCTGCATCAGAAGCGGCGTGCCCTGGAACAGCTCGACGTAGTATTTCACGAAATTCCTCAGCAGCCGGCGCTTGCCGATGCGCAAGAACAGCAAGATGGCCCCGAGTACGCCGCCGCCGACGAACGCGGCGATCGACAGGACGACGGTCCAGCGCGTGGCAAGCAGGAGGTTGCGGACAATGTCCCAGATGGTGAAGTCGCTCATCGCGCAACCGTCCGGGGAAAGATTATCCGGCCAAGCCTCGCCAGCACCCAGCGCAGCAGGATCGCCAGAAGGAGGTAGAGGACCGTCGAGAAGAAATAGGCCTCGAAGGCGCGAAAGGTGCGCGACTGGATGAAGTTCGTCGCGAAACTCAGATCCTGGGCGGCTATCTGCGAGACGACGGCCGAGCCCAGCATCACGATGATCACCTGCGATGAGAGCGCCGGCCAGATCCGCTGCAGCGCGGGGACGAGGACCACATGCCGGAAAGTCTCGAAGGGAGTCATGGCCAGGCTCGCCCCGGCCTCGAACTGACCCTTTGGCGTGGCCTGAATTCCGGCGCGGATGATCTCGCAGCTGTAGGCGCCGAGGTTTACGACCATGGCCAGATTGGCAGCCTCCAGCTCGCTGAGGCGCAGGCCGAGCGGTGGCAGGCCGAAATAGATGAAGAAGAGCTGGATCAGAAACGGCGTGTTGCGGATGAGTTCGACATAGGCCGTCACGGGCGGCTTCAGCCAGGCCGGGCCCAGCGCGCGCACCCAGGCGCAGCAGATGCCGACCGTGATCCCGACCGTGGCGGCGACGACGATCAGCTCGATGGTGATCGCGATGCCATGCAGTATCTGCGGGTAATAGACCAGCAGCCAGCCGAAATCGAAATTATAGGTCATGGACGGCCTCTACGGGCGGCCGGGCCGGAGTTGCAGCCCGGCCCGGTCATCTGCGGTCAGAGGTTCTTGTCCAGCGGCTGATGCAGCCACTTCTCGGAGATGGCGTTCAGGGCGCCGTCCTTCTTGGCAGCAGCGATGATCTCGTTGATCTTGGCCATTAGCGCCGGTTCGTTCTTGTTCATGCCGACATAGCAGGGCGAGTCCTTGATCAGGAACTTCAGTTCGGGCTTGCGCGGCGGCTTCTTGTCGAGGATCGCGGCCGCGACGACGTTGCCGGTGACCACCGCGACGACCTGCCCCGACAGGAAGGCCGAGATGTTGCCGTTGTTGTCCTCATACCGCTTGATCGTTACGCCCTTGGGCACGAGCTTGCTCAGCTCCAGATCCTCGATTGATCCGCGGGTCACGCCGACGACCTTTCCTGACAGGTCGGCAACCGTTGCGATCGCCACGTCTTTCGGCGCGAAGACGCCGCTGAAATAGGGAGCGTAGGCAATGGAGAAGTCGATCACCGCAGCGCGCTCGGGGTTCTTGCCCAGGCTCGATATGACCAGATCGACCTTGTTGGTCTGCAGATAGGCTACGCGGTTGGCGCTGGTCACGGGCACCATCGAAAGCTTCACACCCAGTTTCTCCGCGACGAGCGTCGCCACGTCGATGTCATAGCCCCGGGGCTTCATGTCGGGGCCGACACTGCCGAACGGCGGAAAGTCCTGTGGGACCGCAATCCGGATCGTCTTGCTCGACGTGATGTCCGCGAGCGCGTCGGCGATGGCCGAGGAGACCGGAAAGGCCGAGGCGAGCGCGGCGCTGCCGACGGCGACAAGCGCCGTAATGAGTTGCCTCTTGTGCATTGGTCATTCCTTTCCAAAATGGTGTTTCGCTAAGGACAGGCAAAAGCTGCGCCAGGGCGCCTCCCGGATTCGAACGACCATTGTTCGGCGGCGCGCGGGGATGTCGTCCCGACATCCCGAAAAGCCGGCGGGCCAATGTCGCTGGCCCTGGTCCGGACGATATGATGGCCAGGCACGGCGTAACGCGCCGGCCCCCGTGGGCCTCGCGGCCACAGTCCCATTCATCCCCGTTCTCCTCTGGTCCGACCGGTTTTCCCGGCGTTCTTTTGTTCCCGCCGATTACGATACAAAAATTTCAGATTGTCAACATACCGATACTTATGTTTTAGTTTTGCCCACGAATGAGGCACACATGACGGACGAGAACCGCAAACCGCGCATGCTCGAAAAGCGTATCCACGGCCTGTACGATGATCTTCCGGGCAGCGAGCGGGCCCTCGCCGATCTGATCCTGGAATTCCCCGGCGACCTGCTGGTCTACTCGGCGACCGAGTTGTCGGAGCGCGGCGGCGTGTCGAAGGCGGCCGTTACCCGCTTCGTCCAGCGTCTCGGCTACCAGGACTATCGCGAGATGCAGCGCGAAGTGCGCGAGGCGCAGGAGGCCGGAGAGCCCATCTACCTCAATACCGGGCTGCTGGGGTCCACGGTCGACCGCGCCCGTCTGCAACAGCATCTCGAGCGCGACGTCGCCAATCTGCGCCAGACCCTTGAGGCCGTGAACCCGGACGATCTCCGCGAGGTCGTTCGCCGCTGCCTGACGGCCCGTCGGGTCTGGGTGTTGGGCTTTCGCAACAGCTATTTCTTCGCAGCCTATATTCGCCGGCAGTTGATACAGGTCCGCTCCGACGTGACGCTCGTGCCCGCGGCGGGGCAAGTCCTGATGGAAGATCTGGGCAGCATGACGCCGGAGGACCTGATGATCGCCGTCGGACTGCGGCGCCGAACGCCCACGCTCGGGAGGGCGATGCAGATCGTCCGCGACCTGGGCGTGCCGATCGCCTACATCACCGATCGCGTTGCCGTCACCACCCCGAAGCTGGCTACATGGACCTTCCCCTGCCAGGTGCGCGGCATGTCGCTGTTCGATTCCTATGTCGGGGTGATGAGCCTTGCCAACTACCTCTGTACCGAGATCGTTTCGGCAGCCGGGGAGCGCGGGCGCGAGCAGCTCAACCGCATCGAGGATCTCATGGGCCTGATGGGAGAGATCGACCCCAGCAATTGACACTGCTGCGGCGTCAGTTCCGGTATTCAAAGGAAGTGCAATGCTGATCGACGAAATCGAACTCTTTCACGTGGCGATGCCGCTCAAGGAGCCGTGGCGAACAGCCTTTGGCGAGGAGACGGCGATCGACACGGTTCTGGTCCGGCTGAGGGCGGAAGGCGAAGACGGCTGGGGCGAGACGGCCCCTTACCGCCTGCCGCAGTTTTCGCCGGAATGGGCCTCCGGCGCTTTCGCGCTGCTGCGCGACGCCATGGCGCCGGCGCTGCTGGGCAAGCGCATCGACACTGCCGAAGATCTGCAAAGGGAACTGGCCCCGCTGAAGGGCAACCAGTTCGCCAAGGCCGGACTCGACACAGCCTGGTGGGACCTCGCCGCGAAGGTCGCCGGCAAGCCGCTCTGGAAAATGATCGGCGGCAGCGGGCCGGATGCGATTGTCGGCGCCGACATATCGGTGATGGACAGCATCGACGAACTCGTCGCCGCTGTCGGCAAGGCTCAGCAGGACGGCTTTCAGCGGACCAAGCTGAAATTCCGCCGCGGATGGGGGCTGGAGATGGTCGCTCGCGTCCGCGAAGCCTTCCCCGATGCGGTTTTGCATGTCGATTGCAACAGCGGGTTCACCCTGGACGATATCGCCATGTTTCGCGAACTCGATCGGTTCGGCCTCGCAATGATCGAGCAGCCCCTCGCCTACGACGACCTCATCGACCATGCGCGTCTGCAGTCGGAACTGAAGACGCCGATTTGCCTGGACGAGAGCATCACGTCGGTCGACCGGGCCCGAAAGGCGATTGACATCGGCGCTTGCGGCTGGATCAACATCAAGCCGGGCCGCGTCGGCGGCCTGACCAACGCGATCGCCATTCATGATCATTGCGCAGCCCGTGATGTCCCGTGCTGGATCGGCGGCATGCTCGAATCCGCTGTCGGACAGGGGCCGGCGCTCGCGCTGTCGACGCTGCCTAACGTCAAGTACCCCTGCGACGTCTTCCCGACCGAACGGCTCTACGAAGCGGATCTTTCCGAGCCGGAGATTGTCCTGAGCGGGCCGTCGCGCATCACGGCATCGCAACAACCTGGCCATGGCTTCCGGCCCAATCCAGGACGCTTGAGGAGTGCCACGCGCGAATACGCTGCGGTTACTACGAGGACGACCTGATGGGTCGGATGAAGTGACGGAAATTCTTGTCGTGCATACCGGGGGCACCATCGGCATGGTCCCCGGGCCGGATGGGCTGGCGCCGGCGGCGGGCGTGGTCGAGCGGGCCGTGGCTGTATTGGCGCCGGCAGGCGCGCATGTGACGGTGCGGGCCTTCGACCCGCTGGTGGACGGCGCCGAGATCGGCCCCGAACACTGGAACCGCATCATCGACCTTGTCGCCGCATTCGACGGCGCGGGCGTCGTTGTCACCCATGGCACCGACACGATGGCCTACACAGGGGCGGCCCTCGCCCGGGCGCTGGCGGGGATCGCGACCCCAGTGGTCCTTTGCGGCGCGATGAAGCCACTCAACACAGGCGGCGATGCCGAGGGCAACCTTCGGCAGGCGCTCGAAGCCGCGCATCGCGGCGAAGCCGGGGTCTGGCTCGCCTTCGCCGGCAGGCTTCTGCCCGCGGCGGGGCTGGTGAAGCATCACTCGCAGCGACCTAACTCGTTCCGCTCGATGCCGCAGCCGCCGCAGCCCGGTCCTTATCGCCCGCGCCGCTTCGGCGCGGCGCGGCTTGCGATCCTGACGCTTTCACCCGGGATGCCCGTGCCGGCGCTCGCCGCCATGCTCGACGAACTCGACGGGGCGGTTCTCAGGATCTACGGGACAGGAACGGCCATGAGCGACCCTGCGTTGGAAACGGTACTGGCGAGCGCGGTGCGGCGCGGCTGCCGCATCCGCGCCGTTAGCCAATGCGAGGCAGGTGGCCTCTCGCCCGGTACCTATTCAGCGGGCGCGGCGCTCTGGCGCGCGGGAGTCGAGAATGGCGGAAGCGAGACGCCGGAAGCCGCTCTCGCCCGGTTATGGATCGAAATGCCAGGCTGCGCCGATGCTGGAGATGATCGGCGACAGCCTGGATAAATAGCGGCCGGCCGAAAGCGTCAGGATCATCTCTTGTTGATGCGTTTTCTTCACGCGAGCCGGTAGCCATTTCGCTCGAAAACGCTATGAAGGCTGCAATATCCCGGCCTGGAGATTTGCGTGGCAGTTCGCGTTCAACCTCGTCAGCTTGCTTTCTTGCTGCCGCATGCGGAGAGCCTGACCCGCGACAATTTCCTGGAAGGGCCGGCCAATGAAGCCGCGTTATCGCTGATCGAAAGCTGGCCGGACTGGCCGAACCGCGTGATGGTGCTGATGGGACCGGAGGGCTCCGGCAAGAGCCATCTTGCCGCGATCTGGGCCGAACAGGCCGGCGCGCGATCGATCTCGGCGCACGCGCTTGACCCCGCTGCCGTCCCCGGCGCGCTCACGACCGGGGCATTGGTGCTCGAAGATCTGAAGCCGTCCGACTTCGATGAGCGCGCGATGTTTCACCTCCTGAACCTGGCGCGCGAGGACGGGGCTTTCATCCTGATCACGGCGCGCGTTCCGCCGGCTTCGTTCGAGATCGAATTGCGCGATCTCCGGTCGCGGCTGCGCGCCGCACCCGCCGTGTCGCTGTTGCCGCCGGACGACCTGTTGTTTCGCGGCCTGATCATCAAATTCTGCGCGGACCGCCAATTGAGCATCGACGAGACGGTCGTGAGCTATCTCGCCACCCGGATCGAGCGCTCCTATGCCGCCGCCCGCCGGGCCGTCGAACTCCTGGACACCGAGGCGCTGCGGCTCGGCCGTCCGGTGACCCGGGCTCTGGCTGTGGAAGTGCTGCGCAACGCCTGACCCGCCCATGCATGCAGCGACCTGTCGCCTTGACGGCGGCATGCCGTGGAACATCAATGTCATTGAAACGTCATCGGAATATCACATGCTTTAGGCGGCATTCGCCTATCAATGCCGGCACCCCGCCCGAGATGGATCAAAGCCTCATGGAATCGGCACAAGTTATTGAAATCAAAGAAAAAGAACAAATTTCCGAGGCGCCTCCCGCGATTGCCACCAGTCCTGAGCGGTTCATCAACCGCGAGCTTTCCTGGCTGCATTTCAATCGCCGGGTGCTCGAGGAATCGGTCAATCCGGGCCATCCCGTGCTGGAGCGGGTGCGGTTCCTGTCGATTTCCGCCAATAACCTTGATGAGTTCTTCATGGTCCGCGTCGCCGGTATCAAGGCACAGGTCCGCGAAGGCATCGCCGAACGCAGTCCGGATGGGCTCACGCCGTCCGAGCAGCTCGCCCTTATCAACAAGACGGTTTCGGAACTCGCTTCCGACCAGCAGGCGATCTGGCGCGATCTTCGCGCCACGTTGTCGGATGCCGGCATCAAGCTGGTCGACGGCCACGACTTCACCAAGGCGGAGCGCGGCTGGCTCGAGGACCACTTCCTCCGCAACATCTTCCCGCTGCTGACGCCGCTGGCGATCGATCCTGCGCACCCCTTCCCGTTCATCCCGAGTCTGGGCTTCACCATCGCGCTGCAATTGTCGCGGATTGCCGACGGCAAGGCGATGAACGCGTTGATCCGCATGCCCGGCAAGATCGACCGCTTCATCCGCATGCCTTCGAGCGGCGATGGCACCGTGCACCTGATCCCGCTGGAGCAGGCCACCGGCCTGTTCATCGGCCGCCTGTTTCCCGGCTACACCGTCAAGGGCCAGGGCGCCTTCCGCATCATCAGAGACTCCGAACTCGAAATCGAAGAAGAGGCCGAAGACCTTGTGCGCCTGTTCGAGACCGCGCTGAAGCGGCGACGTCGGGGTTCGGTGATCCGGCTGGAGATGGAAGCCAAGATGCCGGAAGCGCTGTGCGCCTTTGTGCGGCAGGCGCTTGCGGCGGCGGATGATGAGGTGTTTCTGGTCGACGGCGTGCTGGCGATGAACGAACTCTCGCAGCTCACGCGGCTCGACCGGCCCGACCTCGAATTCACGCCCTATGTGCCGCGCCATCCCGAGCGGGTGCGCGACCATGGCGGCGACATCTTCGCCGCGATCCGGCAGAAGGATTTGATCGTCCATCATCCTTACGAATCCTTCGACGTCGTCGTGCAGTTCCTGCAACAGGCGGCGCGCGACCCTGACGTCGTCGCCATCAAACAGACGCTCTATCGCACCTCGAACAATTCACCGATCGTGCGCGCGCTTGCCGAGGCCGCCGAGGCCGGTAAATCGGTGACGGCGCTGATCGAATTGAAGGCGCGGTTCGACGAGGAGGCCAACATCCGCTGGGCGCGCGACCTCGAACGCGCCGGCGTGCAGGTCGTGTACGGCTTCCTCGAATTGAAGACGCACGCCAAGCTATCGATGGTGGTGCGGCGCGAGGGCGGTAACCTCACGACCTATGTGCACACCGGCACCGGCAATTATCATCCGGTTACCGCGCGCATCTACACCGACCTCTCCTACTTCACCTCGGACCCGATCATCGGCCGCGATGCGGCGCGGGTATTCAACTACATCACCGGCTATGCCGAGCCGAGCGACATCGAACGGATGGCGGTGTCGCCGCTGACGCTGCGCAAGCGCATCATCGAGCACATCAAGGGCGAGACCAATCACGCCAGGCATGGCAAGCCGGGCGCGGTCTGGATGAAGATGAACTCGCTCGTCGACCCCGACATCATCGACGCATTGTACGAGGCATCGCAGGCCGGCGTGTCGATCGAACTGGTGGTGCGCGGCATCTGCTGCCTGCGGCCGGGACTGCCCGGGTTATCGGACAATATCCGCGTCAAATCGGTGATCGGCCGCTTTCTGGAACACGGCCGAATCTACTGCTTTGGTATGGGTCAGGGCCTGCCCGGCCCAAAGGCGGCTGTGTATATCTCGTCCGCCGACATGATGCCGCGGAACCTCGACCGCCGCGTCGAAGTGCTCTGTCCGTTGCAAAATCCTACGGTACATCAGCAGGTTCTCGAACAGATCATGGTCGCGAACCTGAAGGATACCGAGCAGAGCTGGCAATTGTTGCCGGACGGGTCCTCAACGCGTATGAAGGCCGCGAAAGGCGAAGAGCCGTTCAATTTGCACAATTACTTCATGACGAATCCGAGCCTGTCTGGTCGTGGAAAGTCTCTCAAGGAATCTTCGCCACGCCGGCTCACGCGCCGTAACGAGCGCCAACCATCGTCATAAGGGGCCGCGACTGTGAAGCGGCCGCGAAAGCGCGCTTCCAGCGTCGCCGTCATCGACATCGGTTCGAACTCGGTTCGTCTCGTCGTCTATGAGACGATGGCGCGCAGCCTCGTCACCATCTTCAACGAGAAGGCGCTGTGCGGGCTCGGCCGCGAGGTGCAGAGCACCGGTTTGATGGCGGAGGACGCCGTAACCAAGGCGCTGACGGCGCTGCGGCGATTCCGGGCGCTGTGCCGCATCCAGCAGGTGGGACGCGTCTTCGCCATCGCGACTGCCGCCTGCCGCGACGCCAAGAACGGTCCTGACTTCATCGCCAAGGCCGAGCGCATCTGCGGCACTCCGATTCAAATCCTGTCGGGACCGCGCGAAGCCAAATTGTCCGCGCTCGGCGTCGTCTCCGGCATCCACAATCCCAACGGCATCGTCGGCGATCTCGGCGGCGGCTCGCTTGAACTGATCGACGTGCAGAAGAGCCGGGTTCAAGGCGGCGTCACCCTGCCGCTGGGCAGCCTCGCGCTGCAGGATCTCTCGCACAAATCCTTGAAGCGCGCTGAGCGCATCGTGCGCGACAACCTGTCCGGCGTCGCCCAGCTCAAGGCCGCCCGCGGCCGCACCTTCTATGCCGTCGGCGGCACCTGGCGCGCGCTGGCGCGCATCCACATCGTGCAGAGCGGCTATCCGTTGCGCGTGATGCACGGCTATTCGATACCGGCCGCCGACGCGCTCGATTTCGCCCGGCGCCTGCGCCGGCTCGCGGCCGCCAACATGCTCGCCGATATCGAAGTAGTCGCGGACGCCCGGCGCCCGCTGCTGACCTATGCGGCGCTGGTGCTCGAATACATCATCCGCGTCGGCCGGCCGAAGGAGATCGTGTTCTCGACCTTCGGCGTCCGTGAAGGCCTGCTCTACGAAATGCTGCCGACACAGGAGCGCGCCAAGGACGGCTTTATCTGCGCCGCGCAAACGCTCAACGGGCTGCTGTCGCGGTCCGCACGCCATGCCGAGGAGCTAGTCGCCTGGACCGATCGGCTGGTGCGCGTGGTGAGACTGCGCGAGACCGAGGAAGATCGAAGGCTGCGCCATGCCGCCTGCCTGCTTTCCGACATCGGCTGGCGGGTGCATCCGGACCATCGCGGCGAGGAAACGCTGAGCCTGATCACCAACGGCAATTTCGGCTCGATCAGCCATCAGGGCCGCGCCTTCGTCGCGCTGTCGGTGTTTTATCGCTACGCGGGC
Organism: Bradyrhizobium paxllaeri; assembly: GCF_001693515.2. Taxonomy (NCBI): domain Bacteria; kingdom Pseudomonadati; phylum Pseudomonadota; class Alphaproteobacteria; order Hyphomicrobiales; family Nitrobacteraceae; genus Bradyrhizobium; species Bradyrhizobium paxllaeri. Next base: position 3,927,996 of record NZ_CP042968.1, on the reverse strand, counting down.
CTCAGCGAGGAGAATGAGCCGCCGGAGCGCATCCGCGAGCTGGTGCCACCGGCGATGGACGAACGCGCGCGCCTTCTCGGTGCCGCCTTCCGCGTTGCGCACCTGATCTCCGCGGCGCGCACCGGCGTGTTGCCTGCGACGCATTTTCGAACCCAGGGCCGCAAGCTGATGTTGGTGTTCGAGCATCGCATGGTCGACCTCGTCGCCGACCGCGTCGGCAGCCGCTTCAAGCAACTGGCGCGCCTGGTCGGGCGCGCTGGTTCGATCGTGCGCAAATGAACGTTGGCGCGGAATCCAGCTAAGGACCGGCAAAAAAACTCAAACTGCGCGCTGCTTGCCGGCGAAGAACCCATAGATCAGCAGCACGATGATCGCGCCGACCACGGCACCGACGAAACCGGCCCCCTCGCCCGCCTTGTACCAACCGAGAGCTTGCCCGAGATAGGAGGCGACGAACGCGCCCACGATGCCCAGAATGGTCGTCATAATGAACCCTGACGGTTCATTGCTTCCAGGCATGATGAACTTTGCAACGACGCCCGCCAAAAACCCGATGATGATGGTCCAGATGATGCTCATCTCACCAATTCCTTGCGCACGATGAATCAGGCGTCGCGCGGAGGTAGACGACCGTCCGGCGTGTATTTGTCGACCGCCGATGGCAGCTCCCGCGAAAGTCGGGCGAGAATTTCTTCCTGCGAAAGCCCCGTCTGCTGCGCCAACACCGCCAGGACATCCTGACCGATGGCTTGCTTGAGCTGGGGCGGCGAAATCTCCTTGTTGGGGCCGGTGCCGATCCACGATTCCGCTGCCTCGCCTTGACCGTTCTTCTTGAATTGTTCGAACAATTCGCCGAGGCCACCACCAAGCAAGCCGCCGACTCCCGCGCCGCCCAGCATGTTACTCAGCACATCACTCTGCCCCGGCGGCTGTTTGCCGCCTTCGGGTTTGGAAAGCGATCCCACCGCGCTGTTGAATATTTCCGCGAGCTTGTCGCGATTTTGATATCCCGCAAGGGCAAGCATCCCAAGGAGTGCAGTCATCGATGGCATCCCGCGGCTCATTTTTGGCCTCCTTAATATCTGTGTTTCAGGTCTTAGGCCGATCAGACCGGTCAAACTCCGAGGACGCCGGAAAGTTCGGCCAAAACTGCCCATGGGCTCAGCGGCTATGCCGGCAGCGAACGCTGAGACCGCGACGCGAAGTTTGATCTAGGTCAACGTCGCTGCGGTGGAACCTCCTCCATCGTTCTGCTTCGACTTGACCAGGGGGTGGGCTTGGCGATGAATTTTTCGCAAATGAAGGACGAACGAATTTTGGCGTTCTATGAAAATGTCCGGCAGCAGGTCGAACTGGATCTGCGAGCAGGCGGCAAGTATCGCTTTGCCGGTCCCGGTGTAAAAGAATACGCAGAACGGCTGCGCGAGGAGATGGATCGCCGTCGACTGCATTACGATCCGATCGATTGGTCGTGATACCGCGAGGGTCTCCTTAGACTCGGCCGGTGTCCGTTGGGACAATAGCACCAGAGAAACTGGCTTTTGGAGCCGCGCGGACGTCACCCGGTACGCACAACGCCGGGCTACTTCTTTTTTGGTGTCAGCCAATCTTCGTCTTCCAGGGACGGTGCCAGCTTCTGCTGCTCCAGGATTTTCCTGTGCTCCTCCGGTATCACCTGACTGCGCGACGCCTCGTGCAGCGTGTGCGGGAACCAGGTCGCAATGCCGGGGAAGGCGATCATCAGCCCGACGCAGATCACCTGCAGGATCATGAACTGGAACATGCCGGCGTAAATCGTCGTGAGACTCCAGCCCTTGACCACCTGCTTGAGATAGTAGGCCGACATGGCGACCGGCGGCGACAGGAATGCGGTCTGCAGTACGACCGCAACCAGTGCTCCGAACCATATGAGATCGATGCCCATGCCCTTCACGACGGGGTAGAAGATCGGCAGGAACACCAGGATGATGGCCGGCCACTCAAACGGCCAACCGAGCAGAAAAATGAGCAACAGCACGACAATCAGCATGAGGCTTGGAGGCAACTGCAGGCCGAGCATCGTCTCGGTGATCCAGTTCGCCGAGCCAAGGCGGGCGAACACCGCACCGAAAATGTTCGACGTGACCGCCAGCAGCAGGACCATGCTCGACGTCGCCATCGTCGAGATCAGCGCGCGCTGCAGTCCGCTGAGCGAGAACCTGCCATATGCGACGGCCAGGATCAGCGCGCCGACGCTGCCGATGCCGGCGGCCTCCGTCGGCGTCGCAAGGCCCCCAATGATCGAGCCGAGGGTTGCCGTGATGAGCCCGAGCAGGGGCAGCGTGCCGATGATCACCTCGCGCGCAATGTGCCCGGCTGAGTAGATCCGCTCGTCCTTTGGCACCGGCGGCCCGAGTTTGGGGTTCAGGAAGGCGCGGCCCATCAGATAGACGATGTAAACGCCAGCCAGCAGGAAGCCCGGCCCGAAGGCTGCGGCATAGAGATCGGCGACCGACACCCCGAGCACCGGCCCCATCACGATCAGCATGACCGACGGGGGAATGAGAATGCCGAGCGTGCCGCCCGCCGTGATGGTGCCTGCTGAAAGCTTGGGGTCGTATCCCGCCTTGTTCATGATCGGCGAGGCCATGATGCCAAGCACGGTGACGGCTGCGCCGACAATGCCTGTCGCCATCGCGAACACGGTCGAGGTCAGGATGACGACGAGAAAGAGTGCGCCGCGCACCGGCGCAAGCAGCATGCGGAACGCCGTAAATAGGCGCTCCATCAGTCCCGCCTGCTCGGTGATGAAGCCCATGAAGATGAACAGCGGCACGGCGGCCAGCAATTCCTCCTTCATCATGCCGATGGTCTGGAAGTAGCCAAGTTCGAAGACCGTCGCGCCCATGCCCCAGTAGCCGAACGAAAAGGCGAGAAACAGCAATGTGAACGAGATCGGCACGCCGATGAAGATCGCGCCAAGCAAGACCACAAGCATGATGAGGCCGATGAGCGCTTCTGCGGTCATATCTCGACCTTCTCCTTGTGCTCGAGCTCGACACCGGTGCGCAGCATGTAGATGCTCTTGATCAGTTCGGACACGCCCTGGACCAGCAGCAGGAGGCAGGCGAGCGGCACGACGAACTTGAACGGCCACAGCACCGGCCGCCACGGTGTCTGGTCCGAAGTTTCGTTGATCTCCCAGGCGTAATGAAATTCGTTCCAGCTGATCAGCAACAGCATGATCAGGCTCGGGAAGAAGAAGACGACATAGGAGATCGTATCGATCCAACCCTTCCTGCGGATGGAGAACTTCTCCCAGAAGAAGTCGGTGCGGATATGAGCGCCCTTGTGCAGCGCGTAGGCGGCGCCGAGCATGAACAGCGAGCCGTAGAGCATGTAGGTTGCGTCGTAGGCCCAGATGGTCGGCGCATTGAACAGGTAGCGTGCTGTAACCTCGTAGGCGACGGCCAGAACAAGCGGCACCGACAGCCACGAGATGATCGTGCCGGTTCGGTCTGTAAAGCCGTCGATGATCCTGATTATGGCCAGGAGCGCCGGCGGCTGCCTGCCTGTCATCTCGGCCATCCCTCTCCCTTCCGCCGACCGTTCGGGCGGCGCATTTGCGGCACGACGGACGCCGGCCGCATGAGCCGCATCAACCGAGGGCGGTCAAATCGACCGCCCTCGGACGAATCCCTATTTCTCGACGGGGAAGTAGTAGTTCGCCATGAAGGAGTACGGCGGGAAATAGGACCGCTTGTACGGCACCACGGCGCTGGCATAGGCCTTCTGCGAGTCGTGCACCTTCTTGAAGAACGGGTTCCTGGCGGACTCGGCCGCCGCGATCTCGTCCCACTTCTTGATGAAGGTCAGCAGGATCTCGGTCGGCGTGCGCAGGATCTGTACGCCGTGCTTCTGCTGCATCTCTTTCAGCGCGTCGGCGTTCTGGCGCTGCCACTTGGTCCACCAGACGAGGAATGTCTCGTTGGCCGCCGACTTGATGATCTCCTGCTGCTGAGCGCTGAGCTCCTTCCATACGTCGCCGTTGATCACGATTTCGCCGACCGTCACGTTTTCATGCAGGCCGGGCGAATAGTGGTATTTCCAGACGTTGTGGAAGCCGAGCTGCAGGTCCTCGATGCCGCCGACCCATTCCGCACAATCGATCACGCCGCGCTGCGCGGAGGGAATGATCTCGCCGCCCGGCATGTTGACCACCGTGAAGCCGAGCGCCTGCCACACCTCGCCGGCCATGCCGGTCTGGCGGCATTTCATGCCCTTCATGTCCTCAACCGTCTGAATCGGCTTCTTGAACCAGCCGAACGCCTGCGGCCCTGCAGGCAGGATGGGGAACACGACGACGTTGAGCTTGAGCTCCTTCTGGTAGAACTCGTTGTACAGATCGAGGCCACCGCCGTGATAGAACCAGCCCATCACGTCCATGTAGTCCATGCCGAACGTGCCGCCGGGGCCGCCGGTGAACAGGATCGCGGTCTTGTTCTTGCCGGTCCAGTACCCGGCCCACGCATGCGCTCCGTCGAGCACCTTCTTATGGGTCGCGTCCAGCACCTCGAAGGCCGGTACGACCTGGCCGGCGGGCATCGCCTCGATCTTCAGCGTACCTGCCGATAGCTTGTTCACCCGCTCGGCGAAATAGGTGAAGTTGTCATAGAGCGTAAGCGATGCGGGCCATGTGGCCTGCATCTTCAGCACCTTCGTTTGCGCCATGACGGTCGTGGTGGATCCGACAAACGCCGATGCGATCAGGGCAACGGCGACTAATCCCAGAAACAAGCGTTTCATGAGCCATCTCCTCCCTTGGACGACGTGAGCGCGGCGATCGCTTCTTCTACGTTGTTCTTGGTCGCCGGAGCTTCAAACCACGTCTGTCACCAGTCTGCCACCATCGCCGCAAGTTGTCATCTTGCTTTCTGGCCGCAGCAAGCGCCGGCGGGCTGCGTGCGAACTTTTCCGAGGTACCGCCCGCGCTATAGCCCCCGCACGAACGCTTCGAGCGCCGCGTTGGTCTCTCGTGGCGCTTCCTGCTGCACCCAATGTCCGATACCGGGGATGATGGTCGAGCCGCGAAGATCGGAGCAGGCTATGCCGGGCTCGGCGTAAAGGTCGACGCCCGGGACGAAGGCGCGCACGGGGTCGCGTTCGCCGGCGATGAAGACCGACGGCTGCGCGATGTTGCGTCCGCTCAATTCGGTCAGCTCGGCGAAGTCGATTGTTTGCGCGCGGTATCGGTTGAGCGGGCCGCGGAAGCCGCCGGCTCTGAAAGCATCGACATAGACGGCCAGATCGGCCTCTTCCATCCAGCCTGGAAACGGCTTCGGATCGACGAGCCCATCGAGTAGCCGTGCCTCTGGAGGCTTCGGCTCGAGCCACTTGTTGTGGGGTGCCACCCCGCACAGTGCGAAATACATCTTGCGCAGGGCGGCGGCGATGTCGCTCTCCAATTCGGCCTCCGCAACGCCCTCTTGCTGGAAGTAGAGCTGATAGAAGAAGCGCCCCTTGTAGAGAGATCGCGCGAGTTCAATGAAGGGTACGGGTCCGCGCGGCCGGTACGGCACGCTGAGGCCGGCCACCGCCCTGATCTTGTCGGGGTGAAGCAGCGCGGTGTGCCACACGATGGGTGCGCCCCAGTCATGGCCGAACAGAATGGCTGGACCATCTCCTATGTGCTCGATCACGGCAACGACGTCGGATGCGAGGTGACGCATCGTATAGGCCGCGATTTCTCCAGGCTTCGAGCTTCGCCCGTAGCCGCGCACGTCGAGCGCGGCGACCCGAAACCCCCGTGCCGCGAAATGCGCGATCTGGTGCCGCCAGGAGTACCAGAGTTCCGGGAAGCCGTGGACGCAGACGATCAGCGGGCCCGAGCCGGCGACCGCCACATTGAGTTCGATCGCTCCGTTTCGGACGGTAACAAAATCCACCGCGGCCTCCCCGCCTATCGATTACACCAGCGACATCACGCGCGCCACGAACGCCGGCTCGCGTAGCGCGGCCTGCGGCTTGAGCAGTTGCGAGACTTCCGTCGTCAGCCGGTGCACCTCGGGATCCTCAGCGGCGAGCCTGGTCAGAGCCATACCGTATTGCAGGCGCTGCGCAAGGTCGGCGGGCCGAACGCCGCGCGTGGCGGGGTAGACGAAATCGGAGACGGCAACGCCCCACGGCGTCGCGATGGTGCCTTGAATGGCCGCGAAGAAGTCACGCGCCAGCCGCTCCATGGGGATTTCTTCCGCCAACAACCGATCGAGGATCACGGCTTCCTGCGCGGCCACGCTCATACCCTGGCCGAACACCGGATTGAAGCGGCAGACGGCATCGCCGATCGCCAGCAGCCCAGCCGGGAACGACTCCAGGCGCTCGAAATGTCGCCGCGTACTGCAAGGCAGCTGGTAGCGCACGATATCCGTCAGCGGACGCGCGTCCTTGACCGCGTCATAAATCGTCGGCGTACGCAGGCTCCTGACGAAATCCATAAATCCCGCGCGGTCGTCCGGAGGCGCATCGCCATGATTGCCTCCGACAGAAAGCAGCCATCGCTGCTTCTCGATCGGAAACAGGAACGCTCCGCGGCTGCTGGCGGGTGCGGACGGCAGGACGATGTTGCCGAGCCAGTCGGCGTTGTGATCGGGCCGCTCGACGATGGTGCTCGCATACGCCTGATCAATGCCGATCTCGGTTTCTTCGGGCCTCTCAAGAGAAAGCTCTTCGAGCAGTTGCAGTGTCAGGCCGCAGCGGCCGGAGGCTTCAATCACCAGGTCGGCTTCCACAGTCACAGCAGGGCCATCGCCGCTTTCATAACGGATCGCCTCGATCCGCGTCGCATCGGGAGAGGCGACAAGTCCGGTCACGCGGGAGCGCATGCAAATGCCAATGTTCGGGGCCTGCAGGACGCGTCGCCGCGTAACGGCTTCGAGCAGCGGGCGCGACATGCTGAAAATATCGAAGCCGAGATCGCGAACAGGGAATGGATCGAAGCCGGGGCGCTCAAACCGGAGGTCCTTCCCGGCACGGATCCTCACCGCGCCAGCTTCCGCCAGATCGTTCTCGAACCCCGGAAACAGCGTCTGCAGCGCCTTCAGCCCACCCGCGAGAAGCATGTGAGCGTGCTGGCATTGCGGCGTCCCCCTCCGCGGCGTGGCCCCCGCAGGAAGCATATCCCGCTCGATGACCGTGACTTTTCCGAAATGCGCTGAGATCGCCTGAGCGGCCGTAAGGCCGGCCATGCCGGCGCCAATCACCACGGCATGACTTCTTGCAGGATCTGGCATGTTTTCCTCCTGGAACGGAGATGCAAGCGGTATCCGAAATGGATCAACGGACGCGTACGCCCGGCGCAGCCGGGTAAGCCGAGCCTATCTGATCTTTTCTGCCGCGATGGTGAAACGCATCACACGTTTGCGGTGGGAGCCACCTCCAAAAAGCAAGCTCATTGGATCATCGCATCACCGTTTCAACGTGCAAACAGCGTCTATTTCGGGTTTTTGTGCTCCGGAATGATCTTGCCGCGCACAATCGTGCGAAGCTGAAGCCGACCAGTAGACCTAGCCTCGCCGGGCGCTGCCCTCATACATGAACGCCATCGCCTTGGGTCCAGGCATATAGCCTGTTTCCACCCGGTCGATCCTGAAACCGGCGCCTTCAATCATCGAGCTGATGGGGCGATTGAGGTGGCAGCCGCCACTGATGCATTTCCAGGCAGGCGTCAGCCAGTCCTGCCATCGTCGCACATTCTTGTCCGGCGCCATGCCGTGCTCCACGAACAAAAGCTTGCCGTTCGACCGAAGCACGCGACGCATTTCGGTGAGCGCCATGGCGGCATCTGGAATGCTGCACAAGGTCCACGTCGTCACGACTGTATCGACGCTGCGATCGTCGAGTGGAATGGCTTCCGCGGAAGCTTCAACGAAGTTGACGGGCATGGCCGGGTCACGGGCCGCCTGCCAAGCCATCGCGATCAGTTTCGGAGCCGGCTCCAGCGCCAACACCTCTTTCACCGGCGGCCGGTAGAACGGCAAATTCAGCCCTGAGCCAATCCCGATTTCGAGCACCCGCCCTTCGGCCGCACCAATCACCCGCTCGCGATAGGGCCGAAGTTGCTTATTGCGCATCGCGAGATCGCAGAGTCTTGGCAGGATGACGTCACTATAGAATGCCATCGATACACCCCGCGGCTGCCGAGAGCACGGTATGTGGAGACCCTCAGCCGCCAATGCCAGCCCTCTCAGCATCGCGCTTCGATCATCTTGCTGATCTCTTCCGGCGCGGCAAAAATCACGTCGGCACGGTCGCCCATCATCCCCGCGGGCACAAGAGCTGGTGCGCCGCTTTGCGGACCGTCTTTTCCAGAATCGGTTTTCAAGCGCAGATTGCGCTCCCAAAAGGCGCGGGTTCTGCCATCGGCCGTGGTCACCCGATAGGTGTCGCGACAGTAGCTGATCGTCTTCACCTGCATGTTCGACTCCAGGCTTTTCAAATTGGGAACGCGACCGCCGCCCATCATCCCGCCCATGCCTCCCGTCGGCGCTTGAGCGCTCATTTGCGGCGCGGCTCCCAGTCTTGTTGCTTCCTTCAGAAAGGTGAGCAGGTCTGCGCGGTGCTGCGGGTCCTTGATGCCGTTAAACGGCATCTCATTGTCCGGCACCATGCGATCGGGGTCGGTCAACCAGGCGTCCAGCGAACGGTCGTCCCAGATGATGCCGGACGATTTGAGAGCATCGGAGTAGCGTTCGAAGCTCGGCAACGATCCGGCTTTCCGTTCCCATAGACCGGCAAGGCTCGGCCCCGTCATGTTTAGGTCCGGCTCAAGCGAATGGCAAGGCGCGCACAGGCGGAACATACGCTGGCCCCGCGCGGTGTCGCCCGGCTCGGCAACAGCAGGAGACAAGCATGCGAGCATCGAAAGCGCGATGACAAAGAGTCTGTTCATCGTCAACCTCCTCGTTTCGGCATCGATCCCGATAAAATCTCGTACTTCTCATTGGATCATTGGGCTGGCTCCAGAATCGGCCTCTTCCGCGGGCTGGACGACGGCGTGGAATGCGGAGGCCCTCCCGCGGAATCGTCGTCGGTCTTCAGCCCAAAGCCCTTCACCAGGCCGAAGATCGCCGGGATCACGATCAGCGTCAGCAAGGTCGACGAAATCATGCCGCCGATCATCGGCACCGCAATGCGCTGCATGATCTCCGAGCCGGTGCCGGTGCTCCACATGATCGGCAAGAGGCCGGCCATGATGGCGACCACCGTCATCATCTTTGGGCGCACCCGTTCCACCGCGCCCTCCATGATGGCGTCGTAGAGATCACGTTTCGTCAGCGGCTGCTTTTCGACGTCCCGGTGGGCACTGATTTCTGCGAGCGCCTGGTTCAGGTAGATCAACATCACGACGCCGGTCTCGGCGGCTACTCCAGCGAGCGCAATGAAGCCGACCGCGACCGCCACCGAAAGGTTGAAGCCGAGCCACCACATCAGCCAGAACCCGCCGACTAGCGCAAACGGCAGGGACAGCATCACGATCATCGTTTCGGTGATGGACCGGAAATTGAGATACAACAGCAGGAAGATGATGAGCAGCGTCGCGGGAACGACGATTTTGAGCCTTGCGGCGGCGCGTTCGAGATATTCGTACTGGCCGCTCCACATCACGTAATAGCCGGGCGGAAACTGGATGCTGGCCTGCACGGCGCGTTGGGCGTCGGCGACGTAGCCGCCGAGGTCGCGGTCGCGGATGTCGACATAGATGTAGGTCGCCAATTGGCCGTTCTCCGTGCGGATCGATGTCGGCCCCCTCGCAGGGGCCACCTTGGCCACCTCGCCGAGCGGGACGGCGCCGCCGGCGGGCATTGGCACCAGCACGTCGCTTGCGATCGCCTTCGGATTGTCGCGCAGATCGCGTGGATAGCGCATGTTGACGGCGAACCGCTGACGTCCCTCGACCGTCGTCGTGACCGTCTGTCCGCCCAGCGCCGTTGCGATGGTGTCCTGGACGTCCTGGACCATGATGCCGTAGCGCGCCATCGCGTCGCGGTCCGGTGCGATCTCCAGATAATAGCCGCCGATGCCGCGCTCGGCATAGGCCGATGAGGTGCCAGGCACCGCCTTCAAGACCTGTTCGATCTGCTTGGCGAGCTTGTCGATCTCGACCAGATCGGTACCAATCACCTTGACCCCGATCGGAGTGCGGATCCCGGTCGACAGCATGTCGATGCGAGCCTTGATCGGCATGGTCCAGGCGTTGGAGACGCCAGGAAACTGCAGTGCCTTGTCCATTTCCGCGATCAGGCCGTCGATCGTCACGCCGGGTCGCCACTCATGCTTCGGTTTGAGATTGACGACCGTCTCGTACATTTCCGATGGCGCCGGGTCGGTTGCGGTCGCGGCGCGGCCTGCCTTGCCGTAGACGGACGCGACTTCCGGAAACGATCGGATGATCCGATCCTGGGTCTGCATCAGTTCGGCGGATTTGGTGATCGAGATGCCGGGCAATGTCGTCGGCATGTAGAGCAGCGTGCCCTCGTTCAGGTTCGGCATAAACTCGGTGCCGAGCTGGCGCGCAGGCCATACGCTCACGGCCAGGATCCCGAGTGCGAGCAGGACGACCAATGTTTTGGCGCGCAAGACGCCCTTGATGACGGGACGGTAGATCCAGATCAAGAAGCGATTGATCGGGTTCTTTCGCTCGGGAACGATTCTGCCGCGGACGAAGATCACCATCAGCGCCGGCACCAGTGTCACCGAAAGCAGCGCGGCGGCGGCCATTGCGAAGGTCTTTGTGAAGGCCAGTGGACTGAACAGCCGTCCTTCCTGCGACTCCAGCGTGAAGATCGGGATGAACGACACGGTGATGATCAGCAGGCTGAAGAACAGCGCCGGCCCGACTTCAGATGCGGCATCGATCAGGATCTGCACGCGGGACCGCCCCGGCTCGGCGCGCTCCAGATGCTTGTGCGCATTCTCGATCATGACGATCGCGGCATCCACCATGGCCCCGATTGCAATCGCGATGCCGCCGAGGCTCATGATGTTGGAGCCGATGTTGAGCAGCTTCATGGCGCCGAAAGCCATCAAGATGCCGACCGGAAGCATCAGAATCGCAACCAGCGCACTGCGGAAGTGCAGCAGGAATACGATGCAAACCAGCGCAACGACGACACTTTCCTCAAACAGCGTGTGCTTGAGTGTGTCGATGGCCGCATAGATCAAGTTCGAGCGGTCGTAAACTGGCACGATCTCGACCGATTTCGGTAGGCTAGATGCAATTTCCGTAAAGCGTTTCTTGACGTTCTGGATCACATCGAGCGCGTTGACGCCGAAGCGTTGCAGCACGATGCCGCTGGCGACCTCGCCCTCCCCGTTCAGCTCGGTGATGCCGCGCCGTTCGTCTGGGCCAAGCTCCACCCGGGCGACGTCGCGCAGCAGGACGGGCGTGCCATTGCTGACCTTCAGCACGACGTTTCCGAGGTCGTTGATCCCCTTTAGATACCCCTTGCCGCGGATGACATACTCGAATTCGGACAGTTCGACGGTGCGGCCGCCGACATCGGCATTGCTGGCGCGGATCGCCTCGCGCATCTTCTGCATGGTGATCCCGAGATCGCGCATCCGCTGCGGATCGAGGATCACGTTGTACTGCTTGACGAAGCCGCCGACGCTCGCCACTTCGGCGACACCTTCGGCCTTGGCGAGCGCGAACTTCAGATTCCAGTCCTGGATTGTGCGCGTGTCGGAAAGGTTCAGCTCCTTCGACATGATGGCGTACTGGTAAACCCAGCCGACGCCGGTCGCATCGGGACCGATGGTCGGCGTCACGCCGGCGGGAATGCGCGCGGCCGCGGCGTTCAGAAATTCAAGCACCCGTGAGCGCGCCCAATAAATATCGGTACCGTCCTCGAAGATCACATAGACAAACGAGACACCGAAGAACGAGAAGCCGCGAACCACTTTCGACTTCGGTACCGTCAGCATCGCTGTCGTCAGCGGATAGGTGACCTGGTCCTCGATGACCTGCGGCGCCTGGCCCGGGTACTCCGTGTAGACGATCACCTGCGTGTCAGAGAGGTCCGGGATGGCGTCGAGCGGCAGATGGATGAGTGCATAGAGACCGGCCGCGGCCGCGAAGCCGGTGCCGAACAACACCAGCAGCAGGTTACGGGCCGACCAGGCGATCAAGCGGGCGATCATTGCGGCGCTCCCTCGGCAAAGCCCTTGAGAGCCGCTTTCAGATTGCTCTCCGCATCGATCAGAAAATTGGCGGAAACGACGACCGGATCGCCGTCCTGCAGTCCGCTGCGGATTTCGATTAGTCCGCCTCCCCGGCGGCCGATCTTGACGTCGCGAGGCTCGAACCTGCCCTCGCCCTTATCGACCAGAACGATCTGGCGCGAGCCCGTATCGAGCACCGAGCTGTCAGGAACCGTCAAAACGGATTCCGAGCCGCCGATCTCGATCTCGGCGTCGACATACATGTCAGGCAGCAACGCTAGGTCCGGATTGGCGAGTTCAATCCGAACGCGAGCCGTCCGTGTCTCGCGATTGACCTGGGGATAGACGACCGCGATCTTTCCGGAGAAGTCGCGCGTCGGGAAGCTGCGCGCCCGAACGGTCACGGGCTGCCCGACCGCAAGCGAGCCCAGGTCGCGCTCGGCCACGTCGATCATCGCCCAGACAAGCGAGGTGTCGGCGACGCGAAAGAGCACATCGCCTGGTTGAGCTCGCATGCCCTGGACCGCGTTGCGTTCCAGCACGATGCCGTTGCGCGGGGCCGACCACTCGACGGTCACAGGAACGACCCGCGTCCGTTCGATCGCGGTAATCACCGCGTCGGGCACGTCAAGATTCATCAACCGCTGCCGCGAGCCACGTCCGTAGGAGGGCTCGCCCGCCGTGGTCCTGGACGTCAATGTCGTCACATATTCGGCCGCCGCACTGGAAACTGCGGGACTGTAGACCTCCATCAAAGGCTGCCCCTTCTTGACGAAGGTGCCGGTCGTAACGTCGGCGACCGATTGCAGGTAGGTTTCCGCACGCATCGCGATAACGGAGACACGGCGCTCGTCGAGCTGGATCGCGCCTGGCGCCCGCACGACGGTCCGGATCGGACGGAGGGCAGCCGGCTCCGACTTGACGCCGGTGCGCTGGATCTTCCCCGGCGAAACCTTGACCGATCCGTCGTCGCTGTCGTCGCCCTCATAGACCGGGATGTAGTCCATCCCCATCGAATCCTTCTTCGGCGTCGGCGAGACATCCGGCAGGCCCATCGGGTTGCGGTAGTACTTGATCTTTCGGCCGGTCGGCGCTGCCGCTGCGCTCTCCTCCGGCGGATCATCAAAGTTGATGTCGGCGCCGCGCGGAACGGCGCGGTAGTCGCGGCCATCGGGCGTCTTCTTCGGCGTCAGCGAATAGAACGGCTTGCCGTCCGGATCCTGATAGTAGATCGCTGGGCCGGCGGGCTCGCGCGCCTGGCCGATGACATGCGCATGCTCTCCGCTCGGCCAGAGATAGGGGCGCGCGAAAACGCCGGCGATCACGGCCGCCGTCACGGCAGCAGCAATCGCAATCTGAACTGACGGTTTCATTTGTCGGCCTGAATGACGAGCTTGTTGTCGACCGTGCCGGTTTCGCCCTGCACCTTGGCGCCGAGCGACAATTGCCACCGGCCTTCCATGGTGAAATCGGCCTTGAAGCGGTAGGTGCCCGGCTCCGATCCCGACAGCGGCGTCAGCTCGCTGACCATCTCCTGCATGGCATCCGGCGCCATATCCAGACGCGTCACAAAGATCACCGCGTCGGGCACGGCCTTTCCGGTCCGCCTGTCTTCCAGCTTGACCGCGATGGTCTGGCCGGGACCGACCTTGACGGTCGGCTCGACCAGTTTGAATTCGTAGTCCTTGATGTCGGCGAACGCGACGGTAGCGGCGCAACTCAAGGCAGCGCCGGTCAGCGCGACCCGCAGGCCGCGCGAAAACGGAATAGCTTTCATCATTGTATCCTCGATCTCTCAGGTCAGCCGCATGGCGGCATGGGCGCGCACGCCGCAAGGCGCCGCGCACGATTCGGCGTTACGCCGAAAGGACCAGGGATCGGGGAGGTTTTGGTGGAGGTGAGTATCCGACGCCTTCCACTTCGGGATCGCTGCCGGGGAGCAGCGTGCGAAGCGTCACGGGCCGGATTTCGGTGACAGCCGCCGGCAGCGGCGCCTGCAACGTCGTCGACACGCACAGCGCCATCAGCGGGCACTGGTCGCAATCGGCAGGCGCCGATTTGTCCGGACAGCACGGCATGTCGTCGGCCATGGCCGCGTCATTCGCCATCGACGTCATCGCCATCGATGCCATACCGTCCGTATTCGCCCGCGCCGTGAGCGGGGCAATGACGAGCCCGACGATCACGAGGACCGCCAGCAGCCGGCAAAGGTGGATCGAACGTTTCACAAGCGCCAGTTTCGCACATCAGGGCCCACGATGGGAAGCGAAGTTCCATCACGAAGTCGCGGGTTTCCTTAACATAAGCAGGCGGAGCAAGGTCGCATTTGCGATCAATCAACCATCCGTGGCCCCGAATTCGGGCCAGCCAGAACATTTTCGATTGCCGCGACTTGAAGGGATGGCCGCCCCCGGTAGCGGTCCGCATTCAGCCAAGGAGCTTAAGCCATGCATGCCCGCGAAATGATCGGCACCCACCCGGCCGTCCAGGGCAAGGTCAACGACGCCCTGATCCGCTGCATCGAGGAATGCTACTCCTGCGCCCAGATTTGCACGTCATGCGCCGACGCCTGCCTGTCCGAGAAAATGGTTCAGGAGCTGACCCAGTGCATCCGGCTGGATCTCGATTGCGCCGACATCTGCAACATCACCGGCCGCATCATGACCCGCCGGACCGGCTCCGACGACGAAGTGATGCGCCGCATGCTCAGCGTCTGCGCCGCCGCCTGCCGGCTGTGCGCGGAGGAGTGCCAAAAGCACGCCGCCATGCATGAGCATTGCCGCATCTGCGCGGAAAGCTGCCGCCGCTGCATGGAGGCCTGCCAGGAGGTCGCCCGCGGCATGGCGCATTAGGACGGCGATCAGAACTCGCGCCTGAAGATGCTGAACTGGAAGGCCTGCCGCGCGCCCCATGGCGTGGAATGCTCGTGCCGCTGCGTATCGACCAGCTCGAACCCAGCGCCGAGCGTCTGGCCGAGGCTCGCGCTGTCGTAGCGCGCGACCGGCAGGCCGCTGCATTTGTCCGGGCCGTCGGGCGCGAAGGTCGCGATAATGGCGTGACCGCCGATCCTCAGGCCAGACCCGAGGCAGGCGATGTAGGCTTCGCGATCGCTGGCGTCGGTGAGAAAGTGGAACGCCGCCCGGTCATGCCAGATATCGTAGGCCCTCGCCGGCTTCCAGGTCGTCACATCAGCGACGATCCACCTGACCTTCTCCGCGCTGGCGCCGAGATGACTCTCAAGGCGGCTGCGTGCGACGGTCAAAGCCGCGGCGGACAGATCGAGCACCGTGACATCCTCAAAGCCCTGCTCGACGAGACTGTCGACCAGCCGCGACGCGCCGCCGCCGATATCGATGATGGCGGACTCGTCAGTTGCGCCCGCCTGCACGATCAGGTCGAGCGAAGGTGCCGCGCTTTGCTGAAACCAGCTGACCTCGTTCTCGCCCTTCGTCGTGTAGACGTTCTCCCAATGGGCCTTGCGGCTGGCCGTTTCCATCGAAACTCTCCCGATCGCGGAGGTTCAATATATGAGCGTCCCGGTCCTCCACAACGGAGCATCAGATTCCGCAAATGATGCATAACCAGCGGGATATGGTCACTTGCTACAAACGGGGAACCTGCCCAATTCGCATTTTTCGCGGCACGTGGGAGTTCCGTACGCAAGTGCGTTTCCGGGCTTGACCGATCCATAGCTTGGCGGCTATGGATATATCCATAACTCACGAGCTATCGATCTCCGATGCCCAACACCCACGACGTGCTCTTCAAAACTCTCGCCGATCCGACCCGCCGGTCAATCTTCGAGCGCCTGTGCCGCGAAGGCGAACAGACCGTCGGGGCGCTGACGGCGCGGGCCGGCATCTCGCAGCCGGCCGTCTCAAAACATCTCGGCGTGCTGAAACAGGCCGGGCTGGTGCGCGACCGCCACGAAGGCCGGCAGACGCATTACAGCGCGCAACTCGGCGCCCTTGCCCCGCTGATCGACTGGACCAGCGAGATGGCCGGGTTCTGGCAACGAAGATTCGACGATCTCGAAGACCTGCTCAAACGGATGGACCAATGACCAACAGTGCTGCGACCGAAACGCGTTCCGTCGTCATCGAACGCGAGATGCCTCATCCGCCGGAAAAGCTCTGGCGCGCGCTGACCCAGCCGCATTTGATCGAGGAGTGGCTGATGAAGAACGACTTCAAGCCGGTCGTCGGCCACCAGTTCAATCTGCGTGGCGAATGGGGTGGCGTGCTCGATTGCGAGGTGCTCGCCATCGAGCCGAACAAGGCGCTGTCCTACACCTGGAATTTCAACCATGACGATGCAGCCTTCGCTCTGCAGAGCGTGGTGACCTTCACGCTCACCCCGACACGCACCGGTACCCTTCTGCGCATGGAGCAGACCGGGTTCCGGCCGGACCAGAAGCAGGCCTATGGCGGCGCCCACGCCGGATGGAAGCAGTTCTTCGAGAAGCTGGAAGAACTCGTCGCGCGGGCGGACTGAACCCGCCGCATCGCGCTTCGTCTCATCTTCAAAGGAGGTTCTATGAACTGGAACAAGTCGATCCGGCAGATCCACCGTTGGCTATCCATTGCCTTCACGGCGGCCGTCATCGTCAACATCGTCGCCATGATGCAGGGGCAACCAGCCGTCTGGGTGGGCCTGCTCGCGCTGCTTCCGCTGATCTTGCTTCTGCTCACCGGCCTGTACATGTTTGCGCTGCCCTACGCCGCCAAATGGCGCAGCGGCTGAAGCTGCGCCGGACAGGAATGAACGCCATGGCACAAACGACGTCGAAGGCCGCAAAAAAGACCACCGCAAAGAAAACCGCCGCAAAGCAGCCCGCTGCAAAGCCTGTGCTGCTCTCGGGCGGCAATCCTCAGATCGCCAAGGGCTACGGCAACGCGCCGGTGCAGGCCTACATCGCGGCCATACCGGGCTGGAAACGCGACCTCGGGCGCCAACTCGACGAGTTGATCGTGCGCACCGTTCCCGGCGTGCACAAGGCAGTCAAATGGAATTCGCCGTTTTATGGTGTCGAGGAACAGGGCCCCTGGTTCCTCAGCTTCCATTGCTTCACCAAGTACGTCAAGGTGACGTTCTTCCGCGGCACCTCGCTGCGCCCTGTCCCCTCGGGCGAGTCGAAGCACAATGAAGTTCGCTATCTCGATATCCATGAGGGCGAGCTTGATGAAGCGCAGTTCGTTGCCTGGGTGAAGCAGGCGAGCCAATTGCCCGGCGAACGATTGTGAGCCAAATGACAACAGCCATGAAGAAAGCGACAAGCATGAAGAGGAGCGGCGCGAGCGAAGGAAACTCTCCCGCCCGGCACATCGATGCGCGGATCAAGGAGCTCAGCGACTGGCGGGGCGAGACGCTGGCGCGCATCCGAAGCATCATCAAGCAGGCCGTCCCCGACGTGGTCGAGGAATGGAAATGGCGCGGCGTGCCGGTGTGGGAGCACGAGGGCATCATCTGCACCGGCGAGACCTACAAGGCGGTCGTGAAGATGACCTTCGCCAGGGGCGCCGCGCTGGATGATCCTTCAGGCCTCTTCAATTCCAGCCTTGAAGGCAACACAAGACGCGCCATCGATATCCACGAAGGCGACAAGATCAATGAAAAGGCGCTGAAGGCACTCATTCGCGAGGCCGCGGCGCTGAATGCGTCGGCGCGGACGGCCACACGTGCGCGGAAGAAAGCAAAGAGCGCCTGAGGCGACAACGCCTCTCGCTTTCACGACGATAACTGCGCCCGCAATTGCTCAAAGCTCACGATGCGGCCGGCGATCGCGCTGGCCGCTACCGTGGACGGGCTTGCCAGCCACACCTGTCCCGGCCCGGAACGTCCCGGAAAATTGCGGTTGATCGCGCTCACCGTCACCTGATCGGCGCGCTCGGAGACGCCAGGGCCGGCATTCACGCAGGCGCCGCAGCCTGGTTCGATCAGCTCAACACCGGCGCGCTCGAACACGTCGATCATGCCGCGCTGCAGGCAATAGTCGCGAACATCCTGACTGCCGAACTGAAGGAAGAAGCGTGTTCCCGAGGCAACGCGCATGCCATGCTTCGCAGCCCATTCGAGCACGGCATGGTAATGCAGGAGATCCTCGCGCTTGCCGCCGGTGCATGAGCCGCCATAGGCGATATCGATCCCCACCGTCTCGGCCAGTTCCGATATGGCGACGCCGTGTCCGGGATCGCCGGGCCGCGCCAGCATCGGCTCAAGCCTGTCGCATTCGACCTCGATGATGTGCGCGAACTCGGCGCCTTCGTCGCTGCACATCCATGGCTCGAGCTGCAGGTCGACGCCGCGCCGTTCCCTGACAAACCGGCACGTCTCTTCGTCGGGAATCACAATCCCGCTGAAGCCGCCGATCTCCGCGACCATGTTGGTCAGGGTCGCGCGTTCGTCCGTGGAAAGACCCGATAGCGCTTCACCGCAATACTCCATCACCTGGCCGATCGCCCTGCCCTCGCGAACATACGACAAGCGCAGCAGATGCAGGACGATATCCTTTGCCTCGACGCCTGCCGGTATCAGGCCGTTGAGCCGCACGCGGCAGGTCCGGGGCACTTCGACACGCACCTCTCCCGTCATCCAGGCATTCGCCATCTCGGTCGTGCCGATGCCGAACGCCAATGCGCCCAAAGCGCCGCAATGGGGCGTATGGGAGTCGGTGCCGACGACCAACTGGCCCGGCTCCACGTAGCGCTCGGCCATGATCGAGTGGCTGATTCCTTCCGAACCATCACGGTCCGCAAGGTAACCGTGCAGGCGCAGCCCGTGCCTCTCGCAGAATTGCTGCTGGATCTTGGCCAAGGCCTGCGCCGCTTCAAGCAACCCCCGCGCACGCCGTTCCGCCGACATGCTCCGATGAATGAACGGCAAGTGATCGCCGAAGCAGACAATGCTTGCGCGATCGTGCAACGTAATCTGATCGCCCATTTCCCGGCTCAGGAAGCTGGCGCACATCGGCGTCACGTATTCGTGGGCATAGCGCCAGTCTGCCGTTGCAAAGATGGCCTGGCCGGGACGGACCGCATCGCAATTGCCGGCGGAAGCGCTCGCGATGACCTTTTCGGCATAGGTCATCGGCCGCGATGCGATGGCGTGCGCCGTCGGCGACCATCCGTCTCTTCGCGCCCGTGTCAGCTTGAAGAGCCCTCCCCGGCGAATGAGCTCCGCAGTGAGTTCATCCTCGCCCTGCGTAAACTCGCTGACGGGAATGCTCTCGCCGCGGCGGATGCGTTCGACCAGCCCGAAGTCGGTCGAGGTGTAGATGCCGAGGTTGCGGCAGTTCTGCCGATAGATGCGCTCAAAACTTTCCGCAATCACCAGCCGGATGCCGGCACACCACTCGGCATAAGGGCTGGCCTCGCGCGAAGAGCCCTTGCCATAGCGGCGTCCAGCCACCGTCACGCCGAACCCGCCAGCCTTGACACTGCCGACTGACACCGGCAGGCGCTGACCGCATTTCAGGCCGTGATAGGGATAATCCCCGAGTTTTTCGTCGTAATAGTAGCAGATCGCGGCCGGCGTGATCTCGTCGGTCGACACGTCGCTGCGCAACGGCAACGCGTCGGCCAGCGAAATGTCCGCGCCATGTAACTGACGCTCGACCATATCGGCATCTTCGGAAAGAAACAGGATGCGGCCGTCAAACCTGACCTGCTCGTTCGATGCGGTCGCCATGACGCCCCCTTCTCACTCGGCGGTGATGCCGAGAGCGCGGACGAGTTCGCCGCGCGCCTGATAGTCGACCGCGATCTGGCGCTTGAAATCATCCGGCGTGCCGCCGACCGCGACCATGCCCTGCTTGTCCAGCCAGGCCCGCATCGTGTCGGTGCCAAGGATCTGGTTCACTTCCTTGTTCAACGCCGCGACCACGGACGCCGGCGTCTTCTTCGGCAGCATGAAGCCGATATAGCTGATGATCTTGAACCCTGGGAAAGTCTCGCTGATGGCGGGCACGTTGGACAGCAACGGATAGCGCTTCTCCGAGGTGACGCCGAGCACCTTGATTTTCCCCGCGGTCGCCAGCGGCTCCACCGCTGTCGGCGCGCCGAACAATAGCGGTATCTGTCCGCCCAGCAGGTCGTTTACCGAGGCGGCCGTTCCCTTGTAGGGAATATGGGTCATGGTGAAGCCGCCATACTTCTGCAGCATCTCGCCGGCGAGGCGGTGCGGCGTCGAACTGCCCGAACTGCCGAAACTCAGGTTTTGCGCCTTCTGCTTGCCGAGCGCGACCAGCTCGGCGACCGAATTCGCCGGCACATTGTTGGCGGCGGCCAGTAGCAGCGGCGACCATGAGACGTTGACGACCGGCTCCATCGCCGTCGACAGGTCGAAATGGTTGCTGGTGGCAAGGTGCGGATCGATCGTGACCATCGCATCCGTCACCATCAGAACGGTATAGCCGTCGGGCTCGGACCGTGCCGCCGCCTGCGCCGCGATCATGCCGTTGGCGCCCGTCTTGTTCTCGATGACGACTGATATCTTGAGGTTCTCGCCGAGTTGCTTGCCGATGATCCGGGCCAGCGCATCGGCCTGCCCGCCCGCGGAATAGCCGACCAGGATGGTGATCGACCGCGACGGGTACGGCTGTGCGCCAGCATTCGACGTCACGCCAGCCGGCACCATCGCGATGATGGCGACGCCGAGAACCAGCACCTTCCCTCGAAACAGCCTGTCGAAGATCATGTTCCGCTTCCTCCCTGACTATTTTTCTTTTGCGCAGGCGGTTGAGACCGCTCTTTTTACTCGCTTGCTATGCGGGCACGCTCACCACCGCCGCCAGCACGCCGGCCGAACGCAAGTCCGCAATTTCACGCTCCGAATATCCGGCCGCTTGCAGGATTTCGTCGGCGTGCTCGCCGACCCGCGGCGGTTGCCGCGCGAGGCCCGGGCGCTCGCGTGCCTCGCCGAACTCCACCGGCAGCGCCGGAATTCCAACCAGCGGCCCACCGCCGAACGCCGATACGGCGGTCGCAAGAAGGCCGCCATTGGCTAGCAGATGGGGGTCGATCGAGAGTTCGTCGGGCCGTCCAACCCGCGAATAGGCGACGCGGGCCGTTTCGCACTTTGCGAGGATTACGTTCAGCGGCAATTTGGCGATCCGCCGCTCCAGTTCGGGCAGCACCCATTCGCGCGCCTCGCAGCGATTGGCGTTGCCGGTAAGCCTTGGATCGTCGCGCCATTCGTCGAAGCTGAACGCATCGCAAAAGCGCTGCCAGTGGCCATCAGAGGTGCAGCCGATGAAGACCTGACCGCCGTCGGAAGCGGTGAACACGTCATACACGCCCCAGGCATTTTTCCGTGCCGGCATCGGCGGCATCGGACCGCCCGTCACCGCGCTGCCGACGACGACCGCGCCGAGCATGAAGGTCGCGCTCTCGAACAGCGAACTCGCAACCTTCTGCCCCACGCCGGTAACGTCGCGCTCGCGCAGCGCCGACAACGCGGCCACGACGCCGAACACGCCGCCGAGAATGTCGATGACAGGCGCGCCGGCGCGCAACGGCCGGCCCGGCGGGCCGGTCATGTAAGCGAGCCCGGACTGCATCTGCACGACTTCGTCGAGCGCGCCGCGGTTCTCGTACGGTCCCTTCAGGAACCCTTTCATCGAGAGATAGACGAGAAGCGGATTGATCTGGCGCAGATCTTCCCAACTGCATTTGAGGCGCTCGATGGTGCCCGGACCGAAATTCTCCAGCACGACATCGGCATCCCTGACCAGCCGATGCACGACCGCCTGTCCCTCCGGCCGCTTCAGGTCGATCGCGATCGAGCGCTTGTTCCGGTTGTAGGTCGCGAAGAAGCCGGCGGCAAAGCCCGGTAGCCGCCGCGTCGGATCGCCGTCCGCGGGTTCTATCTTCACAACATCGGCGCCGAGATCGGCAAACAGCACGCCGGCGCACGGCCCCATGATGGTGTGGCCGAAATCGAGCACTTTCAGCCCCGCAAGCGGTTTGGAGGACGTCGTCATGCAGCGCGTCTCCTGAATGTGGCGAGCGTTCCCGATCGCAACGCGGCGCTCGGCAGCCGGTGTCCGACGATCCGCTCGGCAAGCCGCCCGGCCTCGATCAACGCCTCGATGTCTAGGCCCGTCGAGATGCCCATCTCCTCGCACAGCAGAGCGAGTTCTTCGGTGGCGATGTTGCCCGGCGCGCCCGGCTGGCCGGCAAACGGACAGCCGCCGAGCCCCGCCACCGCCGCGTCGAATGCGGTGACGCCGAGCCGCAGCCCTTCGTAGGCGCAGGCGATGCCCTGCCCGCGGGTGTCGTGGAGGTGCAGCGCGATCCGTAAATCGTCCCAGCGCTCGCGAACGGCACCGACGGCGGCCGCCACACGCCTCGGCGTGGCCCACCCCATGGAATCCGCGAGCGAAACGTCTCGTACATCCACACCGGCTTCGCGGGCAATGGCGAGCCCGTCCACCACCGTCTCGACGACCTTCGCCGGCGGGACGTCGCCCGCAAAATTGCAGCCGAACGCGGCCATGACGATGATCTTGGCAATCGGCACACCGGCTTGTCGGTGCACGCGCACATAGTTGCTCAAGGCTTCGATCTGTCCGGCACGGTCGCGATTGAGGTTCCGGATCGCGAATGGCTCGGACGCGCTCAGCGAGATGAAGCCGGCGAGCGCGAGTTTGCCCTCGAACGCGAGCGCGCGCTTTAGCCCGCCCTCATTGAACCACAGCGCGGAGTATTCGACGCCTTCACGCGGGGAGAATCCTTGCATCACGGCTTCCGCGTCGGCCCAACCCGGAACGTGCTTCGGATTGACGAAGGAGCCGACCTGGATCCGGCGCAGGCCGCAGGCGGAGAGCGCGTCGATCAACGCGATCTTGTCGGCGGTCGCGATCGGCCCCGGCTCGATTTGAAAGCCTTCGCGAGGCCCCTCCTCGGTGATGACGACGCTGTCGGGCAGGTCCATGCGCCGGCGCTCCCTGGGATAATCCTTGTTGATTGCAGGCCAGCTTGCCGCGCGCCCAGACATCTGACAAATATAATATGAAGATCAAATTGTTCTGATATTTCGATAGCAGAGAGCTATTCAATGGCACTCGGATTGCGGCAGCTTCGCTATTTCATCGCCATCGCCGATGCCGGCGTATTGTCGCGTGCCGCAGAGGCGCTCAACGTCGCGCAGTCGGCGCTGAGCCATCACGTCGCCGCGCTCGAAACCGAGCTCGGCGTCAAGCTGCTGGAGCGACGGCCGCGCGGCATCGCGCTGACCGCGGCCGGCCGGCGGCTTTACGAGCACGCCAGCGCGGTGCTGTCGGCGCTCGGCAAGGCCGAAGAGGATGTGCGGACCTACAACGAAGCCGCGACGGGTCCGGTCTGCATCGGCCTCAGCCACACCGCGATCTCCATCGTCGCGCTCGATGTCATGAAGGCGGTGCGAACGAAATCCCCGGGCGTGCACCTGACGGTGGTCGAGGCGCTGTGATCGGGCGATCATCGTCTCCGGTTGCCTTCTCCAACATTCCGCAACGAAGCGTGCTCGGACTAACGCCAATGCCGGCGTCGCGCGCCATCATCCAGACCCAGGTTCTGCGCAATCAGATCATCCCGAGCGACACGCTCGAAGTCGATTCCTTGTCGGCGCTGCGCATGGCGCTCGAAGCCGGATTGGGCTGTGCCATCCTCGCCCGCGCCAGCGTGCTCGCCGACCTCGCGGCGGGGAAATATCACGCGCGCCGCATCATCGATCCGCCGCTGACGCGCGCGCTCGCACTGGTTTCCCTCGTGGACCGGCCACTGACGAAAGCTTTCCTCGAGGTGCGCAAGACCATGATCGAGGTCGTCCGCTCGGCCGTCAGCACAGGGCGATGGCCGGCGAAAGGAAACGGCCGGCGGGGCAAACGCGCCGCGATCTAGGTTCGGGATTCCCGCAGCACGAGCCCTGCGCGCAATCTATCCGGGCGGCGGCATTCGCTCGAATTTCTGCAACGAGGAAGCCAGTGTGTCCCAGGCGTGGCCGCGGATACCGTAGGTGACCATCTGCGGATGGAATTGGCTGGGATCGTCAAGGCTGGTCGCGTGGACCGCTATCAGTTCCGGCATGGCGACGAATGTCAGGTAGACCGGCGTTCCACAGGTCGGGCAGAAGGCATGGAGCTTTTCGTTGCCGCTGTCGCCCGCTACCCTCCATTCCTTCGCTTCGCCCGTAATCGTCACATCGGCTCGGCGGGGAAAGACCAGATAGGATCCATGCCCCGTGCCGCTCCGTTTCTGGCAATCGCGGCATTGGCAGTGGCTTTCGACAATGGGTTCGCTGCTCGTCTCATAATGGATCGCGCCGCACCCACATCCGCCGGCATAAAGCTTTGTCACTGTCATTCTCCCGTTCCTGGTTGATGCAGCAAGAGATCAGGCCGATTTCGGCTTGGCGAAAACATCGAGGCCGTGGCCGGTTTCCAGCAAGGATTTCATGCTGGCGAGGACAACCGGCCAACCCTTCCTGATGCCGTTCGCCATCCCGCTGCCGGCTTCGAGTTCGTCATGGGTGACGGTCAGCCGGACCATCTCCTCGTATTCCTCGATCTCGAACGTCACCCGGCTGTAGGCGGAAGGATCGGAGGCCTGCGAGGCATTCGCCCAGGTGATGACGAGACGGGTCGGCGGCGAGGTCTCGACGACCTTGCCGACGAGTTCGACCGTTCGCGCGTCATTGGCGCGGACGTGCTCCCATTTCGATCCGGGATTCCAGTCAGAGACGTTCTCGTGGCCCCAGTAACGCCTTGCGATGTCCGGTTTCGTGATGGCCTCGAACACCTTTTCCGGCGTCGAGCGAATATAGGTCACGTAGACAAAGCTGGTCGTCTCTTTGCTCATCGTCACTCTCCTTCGAGTTCTTTCTTCAGATCGTGCAGCAGGCTGAGCCGCTGTCGTTCGAATTTCCGGACCCACCGTTCGTAGACCTCGTGCAGCGGCACTGGGTTGATGAAATGCAGCTTTTCCCGGCCCCGCCTCACCGTGCTCACCAGATTGGCCGCCTCGAGGATTTCGAGGTGCTGCGTGGCGGATTGCCGGGCCATGTCGAGGTTTTCGCAAAGCTGGCCGAGCGTCTGCCCATTCTTCTCGCAAAGAAGATCAAGCAGCTTTCTGCGTGTCGGGTCGCCCAGCGCCTTGAAAACCTTGTCGGCCTGCATCGGTCTCACTCGTATCGAGGAGACAATATGCAGGTAAATACCTGCATGTCAACGACAGCATCATCAGTCCATTCGTCACCTTGCTGTGCTTGGGGATGGACGATCAGGACCGGCGGGCTCGCTTATGCGCCCGTCAGCGAAAAGCGATGGCCGACAAAAGGCGACGGACGCGCGACCGAAGGCTTCGCCATTGATCTGGTTGCGCGACGGTACGCAGAGCCGTTTGCTTGAACGGCACTATCCTCGCGGCGGCTGCAAGCCCCGCGAGTTCAACCACTCGGTCATGTGCGAGGCCGTCTCGTCCTGACGGGCTCTCCGCAACAGGCCGTCCCGAACCGGGCCCGGCGGCAGCAGCCCGGCTTCTTCGCGTAGCTGCTTGGCTTCTTTGGCCAGGCGTTCTTCGAGGGTGGTTGTATGTTTGAAACGGCGCCGCTTTTGCATGATCTGCTCGATTCGTTTGGAGGACAGCGAGAGCGCATCGGGCGTTCTCATCACCGATAGTCCTCAGGGTCGCGCGGCGACAACAAACGGTATCAGCCATAATCGTACGGTCTGTCCGGTGGATGACTTAGCCTTACACCTTTAATTGCGCGTAATGGTGCACGTTCGGGGAACGGATAACGATTGGCTCAAATGCAGCAAATATAGCCATTGGTGCAAACAGCAGCCGCGGCGTGTCAGTCCGCCGCGGCCGCTCGTGCGGAGTCCGACGAGCGCGCCGCCGTCTGGATCGCCTGCCAGATGCGAGAGGGCGTGGCCGGCATGTCGAGATGCCGCACGCCGAGCGGCGCCAGCGCATTCATCACCGCATTCATGATGGTGGCTGGGGCCGCAATGGCGCCGGCCTGGCCACTGCCCTTCACCCCAAGCCGGTTGGCGCGGCTTGGAAAGTCAGGCGTGAGATCGCTCTCGAATGCCGGAAGATCGCCGGCGCGCGGCAGCGCATAGTCCATCAGCGAGCCCGACAGGATCTGCCCCGTCTCCGTATCGAACAGCGCCTGCTCGAACAACGCCTGGCCGATGCCCTGCACCACGCCGCCATGGACCTGCCCCAGCGTCTGGCGCGGATCGAGCAGACGGCCGTAATCATCAAAGATGACATAACGATCGAGCCTGACCTCGCCGGTCGCCGGGTCGATCTCGACTTCGGCGACATGGCAGCCGTTTGGAAAGGTGTAGCGGTCACACAAATGGGTCGCCTTGTGCGCCAGCCCGGGCGCGACGTCGTCGCCGGCCGACTGAAAGGAGGCACGCGCCACCTCGTCGAGGCTGATCTCCTGCCCGGTCGCGGCCACCCGCAGCACGCCAGCTTCATACTGGACCGCATCCACACTGGCCTGCAGCAGACGGGCGGCCAGCCGCCGCGCATTGTCGATCAGCCCTTCCGCCGCCATCACCAGCGCGGTGCCGCCCTGGTGCATGGAGCGCGCCCCGCCATGGCCACCGCCGGAATCGAGATCGTCGGTGTCGCCCTGCCGAAACCGGAAGCGCTCCAGCGGCAGGCCGAGCGCATCGGCCGCGATCGAGGCGTAGGTGGTCTCGTGGCCCTGCCCGCTGGAATGCGTGCCGACCTTCAAATCGATCAGGCCGTCCTCGCCAAAGCTCACCTCGGCCACTTCATTGGGCTGGCCGCGCGCGGTTTCGAGAAAGCAGGCTAGGCCAAGGCCGCGCAGCCGGCCCTGCTTACGCGAATTTTTCTGGCGCGCCTTGAAGCCCTCCACGGCGGTGGCCGCGTGATCGATCGCGTGGGCAAAGCTGCCCTGCTCGACCGTAAGCCCCATCGCGCTCGCGTAGGGAAAACGGCGCATGATGTTCTTGCGCCGCAGCTTCAGCGCATCCATCCCGAGTTGGTAAGCTGCGATATCGATGCAGCGCTCGATCAGATAGTTCGCCTCCGGCTTGCCGGCGCCGCGATAGGCATCGACCGGCGTCGTGTTGGTGAACACGCCTTTGGTCTCGAATGCGATCAGCGGAATGTCGTAGACGCCGCCCATCGCGCTGGCCATCGCCATGGTCGGCACGGCCGGCGCCACCGTGGAAACATAGGCGCCGAGATTGGCGAACACCTTTGTCTCGAGCGCGAGGAAGCGGCCGTCGCGATCAAGCCCAAGGCGGACGCGGATCAGGCTGTCGCGGCCATGCGCAGAGCCGGTGAAATCCTCGCTGCGGTCGCCGATCCACCTGACGGGGCGACCGAGCCGGCGCGCCGCCCACAGCACCAGCACCCATTCCGGATAGAGCACGTTCTTCATGCCGAAGCCGCCACCGACATCGGGAATGCTGACGCGAAGGTTTTCCTTGCCGATGCGAAACACACCGCCGGCCAGCAGGTCGCGGATCGCATGCGCGCCCGCGGCCGAAGCGGTCAGATGCAGACGGCCGCTCGCGGCGTCGAATTCCCCGATCGCGCCGCGCGTCTCCATCGGTGCGGCGACGACGCGGTTATTGACCAGTTCGCATTCAACGACGTGGGCAGCGTCGCGGATCGCCGCTGCCACCGGGCCGATATCGCCTCGGTTGAACTGGAACGCGATGTTGCTTTTGGCTTCGGGCCAGATCGACGGGGCGTCCGGCAAGATGGCATCTGCGATCGCGACGACCGGCGGCAGCGGGTCATAATCGACCACGACGGCCTCGGCGGCATCGCGCGCGGCCTCGGCACTTGCCGCGACCACGAACGCGACCGGCTCGCCGACGTAACGAACGACATCGTGCGCCAGCGCGTGATAGGGCGGCACCACCAGCGGCGTCGTCATCGGGATCGCGGTCACCGCGCACGGCATCGGGCCGATCCCGTCGGCTGCCAGTTCGGCCCCCGTCAGCACGGCGGCAACGCCAGGCATCTTGCGCGCCGCCTCGACATCGATCGCGGCGATGCGGGCGTGCGCATGCGGCGAGCGAACGACGACGCCATGAAGCGTATTTGACGCCACGAGATCGGCGACATAGCGCCCGCGCCCCTGCACGAAGCGTGCGTCTTCAAGGCGGTCGATGCTGCGCCCCAATAACGGTTCGGTCATGTGAAACTGTATGGAGCCGCGCGGCCGCAAAGGCAATCGCTAGCCCGGCGTCAGCGCGCCCGGCATTTCCCCACGCCCTCTATCGGACGAGACGGCCATGAAGGCCCAAGGCGCGCCATCCGGGCCGCGCGCGCGGGCTCCTGCCCGCGCCGCTATTTGCAATCGAAGCGGTTGCGTTATGCCGCAGCAGAATGCTCGGCCGCGCCCTGCAGCTTGCGCTTTCGCCAGATCGATCCCACCAGCAGCACCACGGCGATGCCGAGGAGTCCGAGGATCACCTCGCCGCCGTGTCCGCCATTGGCGAACTGTGGCCCGATGCCGATCGATTTGAGCACGCCATCGAGGCCGACACCGACCGGGCCGTTGAAGAACGCGTGCATCGACGGCTGGACGACAGGGTCGGTCGCCATCACCTCGCCGGCGATCCAGCCAAGCAAGGCGGCGCCGGCCCATACCAAAGCGGGCAGACGCGAGAGCAGCGCCATGATCAGCGCGGCACCCGCGACAATCAAGGGAACGCTGATGGCAAGCCCGATGACCAGCAGCGGTATGCTGCCATTGGCGGCCGCGGCGACCGCGATGACGTTATCGAGGCTCATGACGATATCGGCGATCGCCACGATCTGCACGGCCGCCCACAAATGCGAAGCCGCATCGACGTCGCCCTCGCCCTCGTGTTCAGGCACCAGCAGTTTCGCCGCGATGAAGAGCAGCGCGAGACCGCCGACCAGCTTGAGGAACGGCAGCCCCATCAGCGTCACGACGATGCCGGTGAAGATGATGCGCAAGAAAACGGCGACGCCGGCGCCGAGGATCATGCCCCAGAACTTCTGGCGCGGCGGCAGGCTGCGGCACGCCATCGCGATGACAAGCGCGTTGTCGCCCGACAGCAGGATGTTGATCCACATGATCTTGCCGAGCGCGACCCAGAAGGCCGGCGTCTGCATCTCGGCATGGAACTGGGTGAAGAATGCCGAGATAACAGCAGGATCGAAGAATTGCCACAGCCAGTTCACAGCGTTCCCCCCTCGGCCTTCAGCCGTTGCTCGCGGCTACTGCGGCCGCTGTCCGATAAAATTAGCCGACGATTTCGTTGCCGGAAAAGAACTGCGCGATTTCGATCGCGGCCGTCTCCGGCGCGTCCGAACCGTGCACCGAGTTCTCGCCGATCGACTTCGCGTGAACCTTGCGGATCGTGCCATCCGCCGCCTTCGACGGATCGGTGGCGCCCATCACGTCGCGGTATTTGGCGATGGCGCCCTCGCCTTCCAGCACCTGCACCACGACCGGGCCCGAGGTCATGAAGTCGACCAGTTCGCCGAAGAACGGACGCGCCTTGTGAACGGCGTAGAAGGTTTCCGCCTGGTCGCGGCTCATGCGAATGCGCTTCTGGGCCACGATCCGCAAGCCGGCCTTCTCGATCAGCGCGTTGACGGCGCCGGTCAGATTGCGCGCGGTCGCGTCCGGTTTGATGATCGAGAAAGTGCGTTCAATCGCCATTGCTTACGTCCTTACAAAACGCTGATGGGTGAGTTGCGGGGCTTATATCGGCGCGACCTCACGACGGCAAGCGACCGTTGACGCGCCCGCCACCCCTTTTGGGCGCCTTTTCGTGCGGCACTTCGCCCCGTTGGGGCGGAGATTACAGCAATTTCATCGAGGTGAACCCTGTCTGAAGCGGCCGTGGCGCCTCCATTCAGCTTCGCGGCCGTAGACTTACCGACGATCGAACGCAGGGCACGCGCATCCGCCGGCCCCGGGCGTCATGGGACCCGATCTCACTGATGGTGCCAAGTGGCGCCGAAACTTTGAGGAGACGATCATGTTACGCAAACTCTCGCTGGTTGCAGCGGCCGCGGCTTCGCTGGGTGCAGCCGCGCTGGCGCCGACAGCGGCCTCGGCCGGCGGCTGGCACCATGGCGGCTGGCATCATCATCACGGTTGGGGTGGCCCCCGCGTCTTCATCGGCGGCCCGGCCTATTACGCCGGCGGTTATGGTGGCTGCTACGCGCGGCGGCTGGTTCCAACCCCCTGGGGCCCGCGCTGGCGGCTGGTGAACCGCTGTTACTGACCTGATTTGAGCTCCCCCCAGACTGACGCCCCGGCCGCTGCGCCGGGGCTTTTTTGTGTGGAACCCAATGGCCGCGGGCGATTCGACTACTTGCACGCGAATACATTGGCTCTGCACGGGAAACCAATTTCACCGTTATGACTTGATCCATCAAATACAATTCAAGCCTTGCGAGCACTGCGAGGTGGAACTCGTCAGAGGCCGCCCATGGATACCCGAATCAATGATTTTGAGCAAATCGATCACAAGACCTGCGTGTCGATCTGCGACGCCATCGGCGAACGGCTGCAGCAAAACATGCGTACCGAAACCGAATTGCCGCCACGTTTGCGCGAACTCGTCGATGAGCTGCGCCGCCGCGATGACGAGCTGCACTGAGCCGTGCTGAACGTCTGATTTGTCGATAGACTTTTCAGATACGTCGATAGGCTTTGCCGATCCTCCGATAGATTTTGCCAATAATCAGGTTGCGTTTGGCGCCGGCTCCGGTGACAACGCCGCATGCTATCCATATCCGATATTTCGATCCGGATCGCCGGGCGTCTTTTGATTGACGACAGCACGGTACAGATCGTGCCCGGCGCCCGCGTCGGCTTCGTCGGCCGCAATGGCGTCGGCAAATCGACGCTGTTTCACGCGATCCGCGGCGACCTCCCAACCGAGTCCGGCAGCATTACCCTACCGCCGCGCTGGCGCATCGGCAGCCTGGCGCAGGAAGCGCCTGATGGTCCCGAAAGCCTCATCAATGTCGTGCTGAAGGCAGATCTGGAGCGCGACGCGCTGCTCCATGAAGCCGAAACCGCCGATGATCCGCACCGGATCGCCGAAATCCAGACCCGGCTGGTCGACATCGACGCGCACTCGGCGCCGGCGCGCGCCGCGGCGATTCTGAGCGGCCTCGGATTTTCCGCCGCCGACCAGGGCCGGCCGTGTTCGGAATTCTCCGGCGGCTGGCGCATGCGGGTGGCGCTGGCGGCAACGCTGTTTTCGGCGCCCGATTTGTTGTTGCTGGACGAACCGACCAACTATCTCGACCTCGAAGGCACGCTGTGGCTGGAGGACCATCTGGCCAACTATCCGCGCACCGTCATCGTCATCAGCCATGACCGTGACCTGCTCGACACGTCGGTCGACCAGATCCTGCACCTCGATCGCGGCAAGCTGATGCTCTACAAGGGAACCTATTCCTCGTTCGAGGAACAGCGCGCCATGCGCGAGATGCTGGACGCCAAGCATGCCAAGCGTCAGGCCGACGAGCGCAAGCGGCTGCAAGCCTTCGTCGACCGTTTCAAGGCGAAGGCCTCGAAGGCGCGTCAGGCACAGTCCCGCGTAAAAATGCTGGAACGGATGAAGCCGGTCACGGCGCTGGTGACCCAGGACGTACGCGAAATTACCTTCCCGACGCCGGAGAAAATGCTATCGCCGCCGATCATCGCGGTCGATGACGTCTCGGTCGGCTACGATCCGCAAAAGCCGGTGCTCAATCGCGTCACGCTGCGCGTCGATACCGACGACCGCATCGCCCTGCTTGGCTCCAACGGCAACGGCAAGTCGACGCTGGTCAAGCTGTTGGCGGGCAAGCTGCGGCCTTTCTCCGGTCGGGTCACACGGGCGGACAAACTCTCGGTCGGCTATTTCGCGCAGCATCAGGTCGACGAGCTCAACCTCGATGCATCGCCCTACGATCACGTCCGCAGGCTGATGGCGGACGCGCCGGAAACCAAGATCCGCGGCCGCACGGGCGCGATCGGATTTTCCGGCAAGGCCGGCGACACCCTGGTCAAGAGCCTGTCCGGCGGCGAGAAGGCGCGGCTGTTGCTCGGGCTTGCCACCTTCTTCGCCCCGAACATGATCATCCTCGATGAGCCGACCAACCATCTCGACATCGACAGCCGCGCGGCGCTGGCGGAGGCGATCAACGATTTCCCCGGCGCCGTCATCATGGTCTCGCACGACCGCTATCTGATCGAGGCCTGCGCCGATCAGTTGTGGGTGGTCGCCAATCAGACCGTGACGAGCTACGACGGAGACCTCGACGATTACAGGCGACTGGTGTTGTCGATCGGCGAGCCGCGCAACGGTTCGCGCGAACGCCCTAAAGAGACCGCAAAGCCCGAGCGCATCAGAAACGAGAGACGAACGCCGCTGAAGCAGCGCATCGCCGAAGCCGAGGCCGAAATCGAGCGCATCAACGGCATCATTGCCAAGATCGACACCGCCCTCGCCTTGCCGGATATCTTTACGCGCGATCCCAAGCAGGCCGCGCAACTCAGCAAGGCCCGCGCCGGCGCCGAAAGCGCGCTGCGGCGCGCTGAGGAAGATTGGCTGGAGGCCAGTTCGGAATTCGACGAAGCCAGCTAGACTGGAACTTCGTTATGACCGTATCGATCCGGAGACCGTTTCATGGCGAAAAAAATAAGCCGCCCGCTTCGCTCCGAAGCCGACTATGACGCGGCACTCGCAGAGATCGAGCGATACTTCGAAATGGAGCCGAAACGAGGAACGCCGGAGGCCGATCGTTTCGATCTTCTCGCATTGATCATCGAAGACTATGAGCGTAAGCGCTGGCCGATCGAGCCGCCCAGCGCGATAGATGCGATCCGTTACCGCATGGAAATGGGCGGCTATACCCAAGCTGATCTTGGCCGTCTGCTCGGCTCGCGCCAGCGCGCATCGGACATCCTCGCCAGAAAACGTCCCCTGACCATGGGAATGGCGTGGAGGCTGCATCGGGAGTGGGGTATCCCGGCAGAAGCGCTTATTGCGCCGCCGCCAACGCGCGGGCGACGATCGGCTGCATAGCTGTCCAAGGGGACGACGGTCCACCATCACGCCGATACTGCGGCTTGGAATCAGGCGACCTGGCCTGAGGCCAACGTTTACGTCGCCGCCGGCTTCCTCTTCGGCTTGGCACCCTTCGCCGGCGCCGCCGCTTCCGGTGCGCGCTCGATCGACGTCAGGCGTCCCGCGGTGAAGGTGTAGAGGCCGGCGCGCTGACCGCGCGAATAGGTGACGACCGCGACGCGATCGCCGCGCGGATTGTTGGAAAGGCTGACATTGTCGGGCGCGCCGATACCGCGCACGACGTCGCATTCGGTATGACCGAGCGCCACCGTTCCCGTCGTCGAGGGCGGCGGGCTGCCGGCGGCCAGCGCAGTGGCATCGGTCCCAGGCGCTGCCATGCCGGGACAGCCGCCATCGGCCGCGACGAGTTCATCCGGCCCGACTTGTTTGGTCGGGGTGAGCGGCGGCGTTTCGATCGACACGTTGCGAATGAACACGCGGCCGGAGCGCGAAAACCAGTCCGCATCCTTCGAAAGCAGATCTGTTCCACCCGCACAACCCGCCAGCGCGGGCCCGAGCAGCAACAACATCAACAATGGCTTTCGATTGATCGTTCCGCGTCGCACGCTAAACCCACGCTCCCGCTCTTGATTGTAACGGCTTGTCCGACCATCACTTTGCGGCACGACCATGGCTGCCCGCAAGGTCCGGCGCAGAAACCGCAGATTATCATTAATTCCTATGGATTCGCTATTGTCGCCGTTGCCAGCGGCCCCGTTCATCGGCCTGCCAATACGTCACCTCGAAACCCTTCGCCTTGCAATCGGCCCAGGCGCCGCGCGCCGCGGTCAGCGCGTCGGCGTCGTCGCCGTTGAACACCAGCACCACCCGTTCGTAGCTGTCGCAATCGGGCGGCAACGCCGCATTGTCGATCAGGAACCTGACATTGGCCCGGTTGGGATTGCCGTCCTCGATCGAGAGGATGATCGGCTGGTCCTGCGCATCGCCGGCACGCCATGTGGCATGCGGCAGGAACGAATCGTCGCTGTAGGTCCATAAGTGAGCGTCGAGCGCCTCGGTGCGTTCGGGCGAAGTCGACTGCACGACCACGCGCCAGCCGCGCTCGAGCGATTTCTCCAGCAGCGGCGGCAATACGCTTTCGAGCGACATGCCCTGCAAATGATAGAACAGGACTTCCGTCATGCGGCTGCGACCGAACTACTTCGTGGCTTCGTAATATTCCGCGACCAGCCGATCCAGCAGGCGAACGCCGTAGCCGGATCCCCAACTGTGGTTGATGTCGGTTTTCGGCGCGCCCATCGCGGTTCCCGCGACGTCGAGATGCGCCCACGGCGTGTTGTCGACGAACCGCTGCAGGAATTGCGCGGCGGTGATCGAACCGCCGTGGCGGCCGCCGGTGTTCTTCATGTCGGCAAATTGCGAATCGATCTGCTTGTCGTATTCGGGACCGAGCGGCATGCGCCAGACACGTTCGCCGGTTTCGGTTCCGATCTTGCTCAGCCTGTCAGCCAGCTCGTCGTTGTTGGAAAACATGCCGGCATATTCGGTTCCGAGCGCGACCATGATCGCGCCGGTGAGCGTTGCCAGATCGACCATGAATTTGGGCTTGAACTTCTTCGTCACGTACCAGAGCACGTCGGCGAGCACGAGCCGGCCTTCGGCGTCGGTGTTGATGATCTCGATGGTCTGTCCCGACATCGAGGTGACGATATCGCCGGGGCGCTGCGCGTTGCCGTCCGGCATGTTCTCGACCAGGCCGATCGCGCCGACCGCGTTGACCTTCGCCTTGCGCGCCGCAAGCGCGTGCATCAGCCCGACCACGCAGGCCGCGCCTCCCATATCGCCCTTCATGTCCTCCATGCTGGCGGCGCCCTTGATGGAGATGCCGCCGGTATCGAAGCAGACGCCCTTGCCGACGAAGGCAACCGGCTGATCGCCCTTCTTGCCGCCGTTCCAGCGCATGATCACGGTGCGGCCCGGCTGGGTCGAGCCTTGCGCCACGCCGAGCAAGGCGCCCATGCCGAGCTTCTTCATCTCCTTGACGTCGAGCACCTCGACATCGACGCCAAGCTTCTTGAGCTGGCTGGCACGGCGCGCGAATTCCACCGGGTACAACACGTTCGGCGGCTCGTTGACGAGTTCGCGGGCAATGATCACGCCGTCCACGACATGGGACGCCGGGCTGAACGCTTTCCGCGCAGCTGCGACATCCTCGACGGCAATCGAAACGTCGGCGCGCAGCTCGCCGTTCTCGCCGTCCTTCTTCTTGGTCTTGTAGCGGTCGAACTTGTATGCGCGCAGCCGAAGGCCCGACGCGATCGCGGCGGCAGAATCGGGCTGCATCGCCCCCTCAGGGAGTTCGGCGATCACGGTGACCGCTTCGCTGGCGGCGTTGAGCTTGCCCGCCGTCACCCCGCCGCACCTGAGAAAATCCTTCTCCTTGACATCGGCCGCCTTGCCGACGCCGACGACGATCAGGCGCTCTGCCTTGATCCCCTCCGGCGCCGGAATATCGAGCGTCGAGCCGCTCTTGCCCTTGAACTGGTTGGCCGCCGCCGCCCGTTTGACGATATCGGATGCCTTCCCCAGCGCCTTCCGCGTCGCCTCGCCGAACTTCAACGCGTCGTCGCAAAACACCACGAGAACGCCGCGGGGGGCTGTGGAAAAGGCGACAAAGCCGACCTTGACGGCGTCGGACATAGGTAATCCTCCAGAATTCAGGGCTGTCTTGCGGGTCGGAATCGGTCCCGCGTTATGGAATGTTCTCTTCGGTAACGGCCCAAATCGCTCCGGACCTGATGTTTTCGCCACTATGGCCTGTCAGCCGCCGCGCTGCCAAGCGCTGCCGTGACCGGAACGCCACAAGAAATGAATTATTATCCATATCGAGGGGGTGCCACGGCACGGCCATTTTGTTGACGGATCAAAGGGATGGTAATGAGAATGAGACGGTTGAGTAAAGGCGGCCCGACCAAAGGGGAACCCTCAACAAAGGGATTGGTCGGAAGCTGCCCTCTGGGCGCACAAGGTGGGATCGTGCGGTAACGATGGGGTCGATCGACAGGTACAT
The DNA here is from genome assembly GCF_001693515.2 of Bradyrhizobium paxllaeri. NCBI lineage: Bacteria > Pseudomonadati > Pseudomonadota > Alphaproteobacteria > Hyphomicrobiales > Nitrobacteraceae > Bradyrhizobium > Bradyrhizobium paxllaeri. Next base: position 3,891,679 of record NZ_CP042968.1, on the reverse strand, counting down.
TTTTCGCACGACGCTCGCGTCGTTTGCGCTGGTCCTAGTCAGCCTCACCGGCGTGATCTGGATTACGCAGGCGTTGCGCGGCATCGACCTGATGACGAGCCAGGGTCAGACCATCATCACCTTCCTCGGCATCACCAGCCTGGTGATTCCGGCGCTGGTTCTGATCATCGCCCCGATCGCGCTGATGATTGCGATCTCGCATACACTGAACAAGCTCGCCACCGATTCCGAAATCATCGTGATGAATGCCGCCGGCTTTTCGCCGTACCGGCTGTTCCGCCCATTTTTCTTCGCCACGTGTGTGGTGGCGCTGCTGGTCACCTTCATCGGCGCCTATCTCGCTCCCGACGGCCTGCGCCGGATCAAGCAATGGGACGCCGAAATCACGGCCGACGTGCTGACCAACATCCTGCAGCCCGGACGTTTCGCCCAGCTCGACCAGAACCTGACGATTCGCATCCGGGAACGGCAGCCCGGCGGTGTGCTCGCCGGCATCTTCGTTGACGACCGCCGCGATCCCAAGGAGCGCGTCACCATCATAGCCGACCACGGCACGGTGCTGAAAAACGAAAACGGCTCCTATCTGGTGCTGGAGGACGGCAACCTCGAACGTTTCGAGGCGGGTAAGCGCGATCCGGCGCTGGTGGCCTTCGGCCGCTACGCTTTCGACATGTCGAAATTCTCCAACCGCGGCCGCGACATCACGCTCGGAATTCGCGAACGCTATCTCTGGGAGCTGATTTCGCCGTCGGAGGACGACCCGGTTTTCAAGCAACTGTCCGGGCAGTTTCGCGCCGAACTGCATGACCGCATACTTGCCCCGGTCTACCCCTTCGCCTTCGCCGTCCTGACTTTTGCCTTCCTCGGCACCCCGCGCACGACACGGCAGAGCCGCAATTTTTCGATCGGTGGATCCATCCTGGCGGTGTTCGGCCTGCGCATGGCGGGATTTGCCTGCTCGGTCATGGCAGTGAAGACGCCGATCATGGCGCTCGTCCAGTATTCGATGCTGTTCGCCGCCATCGCGATCGGGATGTGGATGATCGTCGGCGGCGTCGTGGTGGAGCCGCCGGCCGCCCTGATGGAGGCCATCAACAGGTCGAACGCACGCCTCGCGCGGCTCTTTGGGCGGCCGGCCACCGCATGAGCATGATGACCAACACGCTGGGGCGATATTTTGCCGGCCGCTTCCTGGTCTCGGCGGTGGGCGTGTTTGCGAGCATTTTCGTGCTGCTGGTGCTGGTCGACTACATCGAAATGGTCCGGAAGACCTCCGGGCTGGCGTCGGCATCTGCGATCACGGTGGCGCAGACCTCGCTGTACCGCGTGCCGCAACTGCTCGAAAAGCTGATGCCGTTCTGCGTCCTGATCGGCGCCATGACCTGCTATCTGGCGCTGTCGCGGCGGCTCGAGCTGGTGGTCGCCCGCGCGGCCGGCGTATCCGCCTGGCAGTTCATCTCGCCGGCGCTGGCAAGCTCGATCATCCTCGGCACCCTCGCCACCGTCGCCTACAACCCGATGTCGGCGAACCTGCGCGAATTGTCCAAGCGGATGGAGGCCGAACTGTTCGGCTCGGCGCCCGGCGGCGGCATCCAGGATGCATCCGGCTTCTGGCTGAACCAGATCAACAGCGACGGCCAGTCGATCATCAACGCCGCGCGCAGCGAGCAGCAGGGTGTCCGGCTGACCGGACTGACCGTGTTCCGATTCGATACCGACCTCCAGTTCAAGGAGCGAATCGAAGCGCGCGAAGCGGCCCTCGAGGAAGGCCGCTGGGCCTTCAAATCGGTACGCAGATACTCCCTTGATAAACCTCCGGTTGATCAGGAGAGCTTTTACCTCACGACCACCCTAACCCCGGCCCAGGTCCGCAACAGTTTCTCCACCCCCGAAACCGTGTCCTTTTGGCAACTGCCCGGCTATATCCGCTCTTCCGAAAGCTCGGGCTTCGCGACCGCAGGCTACCGTCTGCAGTACCATAAGCTCATCGCACAGCCATTTTTGCTGGCTGCAATGGTGATGTTGGCCGCTTCTGTGAGCCTTCGCTTCTTCCGGATGGGCGGCGTGCAAAAGATGGTTTTGAGTGGCGTGGGCGCAGGCTTTCTGCTCTATGTTCTATCGAAAGTTACTGAGGATTTGAGCAAGGCTGAGTTGATGCATCCCATCGCTGCGGCGTGGTTACCCGTCTGTGTGGGTGGCCTCACCGGTTTCTTAGCCTTGCTGTACCAGGAGGACGGGTAGTGGCCGTTGTCGCCGCCCGCCAGTTGAGGTCGCCTGCGTTCAGGCGGAGCACAATCGTGCGCCGCTATCGAGCCCGTTTGGCTGCCGTTGGCGTACCAATGATTGCCCTGCTCGCCGGATTGGCGTTTGCGGGTTCGCTTGAGCTTGCCCTGACGGTGCCGGCTCACGCGCAAAGCTTCACCTACAATCCGCGTCCGCCCAAGCCGCCGCCGCGGCCGGTCAACAATGACGGCCGGATGCTCGTGCAAGCGGTCGAGGTGGATTACGACTACAACAATCAGCGCGTGTCGGCGGTCGGCAACGTGCAGATGTTCTACAACGGCACCAGCGTGGAAGCCGACAAGGTCATCTACGACCAGAAGACCAAGCGGCTGCACGCGGAAGGCAACATCCGCCTGACGGATGCGGAAGGCAAAGTCACCTACGCCAACATCATGGACCTGAGCGACGACTACCGTGATGGGTTCGTCGATTCGCTGCGCGTCGATACGCCCGATGACACGCGCATGGCGGCGACGCGCGCCGACCGCTCCGCGGGCAATTACACCGTGTTCGAAAACGGCGTCTATACCGCCTGCGCGCCGTGCAAGGACAATCCGAAGAAGCCGCCGCTGTGGCAGGTCAAGGGTGCACGCATCATCCACGACCAGACCGACAAGATGCTGTACTTCGAAAACGCGCAGCTCGAGTTCTTCGGCGTGCCGATGGCGTACCTGCCGTATTTCTCGACGCCCGACCCGACGGTGAAGCGCAAGACCGGCTTCCTGATGCCGGCCTACAGCACCAACTCGACCTACGGCTACGCGGTCGAAACCCCGTTCTACTGGGCGATCGCGCCGGATTACGACGCGACCTTCAATCCGCGTTTCACGACGCGGCAGGGCGTGCTGTTCCAGGGCGAATTCCGCCAGCGCCTGATCAACGGCTCGTATCAGATCCGCGCCTACGGCATCGACCAGCTCGACCAGAGTGCGTTCACCGGCCAGCCCGGCGACCGCCAGTTCCGCGGCGGCGTCGACACCAAGGGCCAGTTCGCGCTCAACGACAAATGGGTGTGGGGTTGGGACGGCGTCCTGCTGTCCGACTACTACTTCTTCTCGGACTACCGGCTGGCGCAGTACAAGGATCCGCTGGGCTCGTTCCTGAGCCTGCCGACGGAAGCCATCTCGCAGCTCTATCTGACCGGCGTCGGCAATCGCAGCTTCTTCGATGCGCGCACGATCTATTACCTCTCCTACTCCGGCAACCAGGACAAGGTGCCGGTGATCCATCCGGTGATCGACTATTCCAACGTCATCAACCACCCGATCCTCGGCGGTGAGGTCAGCTACCAGACGAACTTCACGAGCCTGTCGCGCACGACCGCGGCCTTCGACCCGATCACGACGCTGGCCAACACCAACGGCCTGTGCCTGAACGCATCGGCCGATCCGCTGGCCCGGATTCCCTCGCAGTGCCTGCTGCGCGGTATGCCCGGCACCTATACGCGGTTGACGGCTCAAGCGCAGTGGCGGCGCTCGTACACCGATCCCATCGGCCAGATCTGGACGCCGTTTGCGATCATGCGCGCCGACGCCGTCAGCGCCTCGATCTCGAACCAGCCCGGCGTTTCGAACTTCCTGCCTGTGGGCGACACCGAGGCGTTACGCCTGATGCCAGCGGTCGGCCTCGAATATCGCTACCCCTTCATCAACGTTCAGCCGTGGGGCACGACCACGATCGAGCCGATCGCGCAGGTCATCGCTCGTCCGAACGAGACCTACGCCGGCCGCCTGCCGAACGAAGACGCGCAGAGCATGGTGTTCGACGCCTCCAACCTGTTCGCCGTCGACAAGTTTTCCGGCTACGACCGCGTCGAAGGCGGCGGCCGCGCCAATGTCGGCGTTCAGTCGACGACGCAGTTCGACCGCGGCGGCAGCGTCAATGTGCTGTTCGGCCAGTCCTACCAGTTGTTCGGCCTGAATTCGTATGCGGTGCGGGATGCGACTAACACCGGCCTCGATTCCGGCCTGCAAAACACCCGGTCCGACTACGTCGCCCGCGTCAATTACTCGCCGAACCGGACCTACACATTCAGCGTGCGCTCGCGCATGGATGAGGCGACCTGGAACGTCAATCGCTTCGAGGCCGAAGGACGCGCTTCGTTCGACCGCTGGTCGGTCAGCATGCTGTACGGCAACTATGCCGCCCAGCCGGAACTCGGCTATCTGACCCGGCGCGAAGGCCTGCTCGGCACCGCGTCGATCAAGCTGGCGTCGAACTGGGTGGTATCAGGCGGCGCGCGATGGGATCTGGAAGCCAACAAGCTGAACCAGTACATCATCGGCGCCGGTTATGTGGACGATTGCTTCGTGCTGGCCGCCAACTACGTCACGTCCTATACCTACCAGGCCGGGACAACGCCGCCGGTGCTCAATCACGCTTTCATGCTGCAGATTGGCCTGCGGACCATTGCGAATTCGTCCACGACGTCCGGCAGCAACGGCATCCAGTAGCGTGAGGCCTTAACCTTGCCGGACAGTACCCCGCGCAACGCGGTACGATTGGTTGATACGGCTGACATGATCACATGACGACCATGACGCTTTTCCATCTCAGGCTTCGCTCCCTGACCGCCGGCTGCGCCATCACGCTCGCCATGCTGGCGGGCGGTATTTCGCCATTGCCCGCGCAGCAGGTGGCCTGCATGGTCAACGGCGAACCCATCACCAGCCTCGATATCGAGCAGCGCACCAAGCTCAACTTCCTGACCACGCGCAAGCAGATGCCGCGGCAGGAAGTGATCGACGAGCTGATCAGCGACAAGGTCAAGATCAAGGAAGCCAAGCGGTTCGGCGTCGATCCTACCGGGAGCGACCTCGATCAGGCCTATTCGGGAATGAGCCAGCGGATGCGTTTGACGCCCGATCAGCTCACCAAATCGCTGGAGAGCCAGGGTGTCCGGCCGGAAACGCTCAAGGCCCGCCTCAAGGCCGAAATGGTCTGGGGCAGCCTGGTGCGCGGCCGCTTCAAGGAGAGCCTGCAAGTCGGCGAGAAGGACGTGAACGCCGCCGCCGAGCAAGGCGGCGAGTCGACGCAGGTGGATGCATTCGAGTACAAGCTGCAGCCGATCGTGCTGATCGTGCCGCGCGGCTCGGCGCAAGGCGCGATCGATCAGCGGCGCAAGGAGGCGGAATCGCTGCGCGAGCGCGTGCAGTCCTGCGAGCAGGCCAACTCCTACTTCAAGTCGATGCAGAACGCCGCGATCCGCGACATCGTCACCAAGACCTCGGCCGACATTCCGGGCCCCTTGCGCGAATTGCTGGACAAGACGCCGGTCGGCCGCCTGACCCCGCCCGAAATCACCAAGCAGGGCGTGGAAATGGTGGCGTTGTGCGAACGGAAGCCGACCAAGATCGATACGCCGAAGAAGCGGGAGATCCGGGAAAAGATGTACGCCCAGAAATACGAGGCGAAGTCGAAATCCTATCTGAACGACCTCCGCAAGGCCGCAATGATCGAATGTCGTTGATTCATGGCAAAGCCTCTCGCGCTGACATCCGGCGAGCCCGCGGGCATCGGCCCCGACATCGCCCTTGAAGCGTGGCGGCGGCGCGGCGAATTAGACCTGCCGCCGTTCTATCTGCTCGGCGACCGCACCTTCTTCGCGGAGCGTGCGAAGATCCTGGGATTGCCGGTCGAACTCGCCGATGCCGCCCCTGAGGAAGCGGGCGCCGCCTTTGCGAACGCCCTCCCCGTGGTCGCGACCGGCGAAACCGCAACCGCGCGCCCCGGACAGCCCGACGACAGCAGTGCAGGCGCGGTGCTCGCCTCCATCCGCATGGCGGTCGACCATGTCCGGCAAGGCCGCGCCGGCGCCGTCGTCACCAACCCGATCGCCAAGAGCGTGCTGTACCGCGCCGGCTTCCGCCATCCCGGCCACACCGAGTTTCTCGCCGAGCTGGCCGCCGATGGCGGGAAGCTGCCGCAGCCGGTGATGATGTTGTGGTCGCCGGCGCTCGCCGTCGTTCCCGTCACCATCCATCTGTCGCTGCGCGAGGCGCTGGCCCAGCTTTCGACCGAGCTGATCGTGAGCACGGCGCGGATTGCGGCCACCGATCTGAAAGCGCATTTCGGCCTTGGCTCTCCGCGCCTGGCGCTATCGGGCCTCAATCCGCATGCCGGCGAGGACGGCTCGCTCGGCCGCGAGGACATCGAGATCGTCGCCCCCGCCGTCGACATCCTGCGCAAGGACGGCATCGACGCGCGCGGCCCGCTGCCCGCGGACACCATGTTCCACGCCGCGGCGCGCAAGAACTACGACTGCGCCATCTGCATGTATCACGACCAGGCGCTGATCCCGATCAAGACCATTGCGTTCGAGGACGCCGTCAACGTGACGCTCGGACTGCCGTTCATCCGGACATCGCCGGACCACGGCACCGCCTTCGACATTGCCGGCAGCGGCAAGGCCAATCCGTCTAGTCTTGCCGCAGCATTGCGGCTCGCCGCGCGCATGGCGGCGACCAAGCCTCAATGAGCGCGATCGACGATCTGCCGCCGCTGCGCGAGGTCATCCGCGAACATTCCCTCTCGGCCCGCAAATCGCTCGGCCAGAATTTTCTGCTCGACCTCAACCTCACCGCGCGGATTGCGCGCGCCGCAGGTCCCCTCGAAGGCGCTGTTGTCATCGAGGTCGGCCCCGGCCCCGGCGGACTGACGCGCGCGCTACTCGCGCTCGGCGCCAAGCGCGTCATCGCGGTCGAGCGCGACGAGCGCGCGCTGGCGCCGCTCGACTACATCGCCAAACGCTATCCCGGCCGGCTCGAGATCGTGCACGCCGACGCACAAACTTTCGATCCCCGTCCGATGCTCGGCGGCGAGCGTGCAAAAATCGTCGCCAACCTGCCCTACAACATCGCGACCGCGCTTTTGGTGGACTGGCTCTCGATCGAGCCATGGCCGCCCTGGTACGACATGATGGTCTTGATGTTTCAGCGCGAGGTCGCCGAGCGCATCGTCGCCAAGGAAAACGAAGAGGCCTATGGCAGGCTCGCAGTGCTCGCCAACTGGCGTAGCGAGACCAAGATCCTGTTTGACATTTCGCCGGCCGCGTTCGTGCCGCAACCGAAAGTCACCTCCTCGGTCGTGCGCCTGGTGCCGCGCGCGGCGCCGGAGCCCTGCGACCGCCGCACGCTCGAACAGGTCGCGGCCGCTGCCTTCGGCCAGCGCCGGAAAATGCTGCGGCAGAGCCTCAAATCGCTGTCGGTCGATCCGACGCGGCTCGCCGCCGCCGCGCAGATCGATCCGACACGGCGCGCCGAAACCATTCCGGTTTCCGGCTTTGTTGCCATGGCCCGTGAATTGGCCGATATACGAAAGACAAAAGCAAACGCCGTATAAGGAGTGAACGCCATGGCGCGAATGGTCCGTCAATCCCTCGTCAAGTTCGATGCGCCATTGTGCGAAACCATCATCGACACGCCGAAGCCGCAAGGACGCGAAGTCCTCGTCCGCATCGAGCGCTGCGGGCTCTGCCATTCGGATCTGCACATCCAGGACGGCTATGCCGATCTCGGCGGCGGCAAACGGCTCGACACCACGCGCGGCATGACGCTGCCGTTCACGCTCGGGCATGAGATTGCCGGCGTCGTCGATGAAGTCGGCCCCGATGCGCCGAAGGAGCTGATCGGCAAGAAGCAGGCGGTGTTTCCCTGGATCGGCTGCGGCCAGTGCCGCGACTGCGCCAGCGGCGATGAAAACCTCTGCGTCAAGCAGCGCTTCCTCGGCGTCTCCATCGACGGCGGCTTTGCCACCCACGTGCTGGTACCCGACGCCAAGTACCTGCTCGACTACGATCCCCTGCCCGTCAACCAGGCGGCGACGCTGATGTGCTCAGGCGTGACAGCCTATGGCGCGCTGAAGCGGCTGGTCGACCGCCCGCGCCAGCGCAATTTGCTGCTGATCGGGCTCGGCGGCGTCGGCATGATGGGGCTGTCATTCGCGCAAGCCATGTTCAAGCAGAACATCACCGTCGCCGATCTCTCGCCGGCCGCACGCGAGACCGCGCTCAAGAACGGCGCGGCGGTCGCCTACGATCCGGCCGAGCCGGAAATCGTCAGGCGCATCCTGAAAGAAACCGAAGGCGGCTTTGACGGCGTCGTCGATTTCGCCGGCAACGAGAAATCGATGGCGTTTGCGGTTGCGACCGTCGCCCGCGGCGGCAAGGTCGTGGTCTCCGGCCTGATGGGCGGCAATTTCAGCCTGCCGATGGTGCAATGGGTCTACAAGCGCATGACCGTCGAAGGCTTCATGGTCGGCACGCTCGCCGAGGCCAAGGAGCTGATGGCGCTCGCCCGCGCCGGCAAGATCAAGCCGACACCGATGAAGGAAGAGCCGATGGCCGACGTCCAGAAATGGATCGACGAACTCCGCGCCGGCAAGGTCGTCGGGCGCATCGTGCTGAAGAACTGAGGCGGCGCGCAGCCGCCGAGTAAATAGCCTTTCGTCATGCCCGGCCTTGCCGCCTCCGCTGAAGCTCCGGCGCGCCAGGATAGGAACGCCACGGCGAAGCCTTAGCGTAGCCGGGTGCCGGGCATCCACGTCTTTGCTTGCTTCGACATAGCACGAAAGACGTGGATGGCCGGGACAAGCCCGGCCATGACGCAAGCCTCCAACCGCAGGCCGCGCCGCCGTGATCGCAGCGTGCTTATAGAAAGCGCGGCGTGCCAGCAATCCGCACGCGCTCCAATCGGCGTTCAGCAGGCCGAGACAGCGCTGTTCCGGCGGCGATAGGCGACAAAGCCAATCCCGGCGAACCCGGCGATCAGCATGGCCCAGGTGGAAGGCTCCGGAACGGCCGCAACCGAAACGAAGGCGTCGGCGATCACCATGTGAGCGGCGGCTGTCGGATGAATTCCGTCCCAATAGGCGTAGGTGTTGCAGTTCAGCGTAATCGCCCCACAGGCATCGGTGACGTTGGTGAAGCCAAACGCTGCCGGATCAAGTGCGATCGTCGTGCCCAGGCCGAAGATGTCGAAGATCTTTACGCCGGCTTCACCAGCCAGTTCCGCGGTGAGCGCGACATTCATGCTGCTGGCGAGGAAGGTTCCGAGCACGGAGGCGCCCGCAGCGGTAACGGCCGGCGCAAGGCCGAGATTTGGCGTATTCCAGACGATGATGTTCTTCGCGCCGCCAGCTTGAAGCGTGTCCACCATGGCACCGACATTGGCTGCGTATGCAGCTGCGGTGCTCGCCACCGTTGGTCCGAGACACACCCCTTGGCAGGCTGCGATCGTGTTCAACGCAGCGCGGGCATCGTTGCCGCCACCGGCAATGACGTAGAGCGCGCTCGCCGAGACAGTGTTGGTGGCCAGATACTGGTTGGCCTGGGTGAGCAGACTGAACGGAAAGCCGTTGCCGGCTGGCCCCGTGGTCGCTCCACCAAATGCATAGTTCGTTCCGCCGGCGAGCGAAGGTTGAAGCTGGATGCCGAGCTTCGCCGCGACGTCCGATGCCCAAACGGGCCCGTTGCTATAGACCCCGGAGGCATAGGGCAGGCTCGGAACGTAGGTGTTGCCGGTAATGACCTGGCTGCCATTGGTGCCAATCACGAGGGCGTTGTTGCCGCTGTCGGAAAGGCTGTCACCAAACACGACCAGCGAAGTATAGGGGCTGGCCGAGGCTGGCAGGATCGCCAGGGCAAAGGCTGCGGCGCTAACGATCGGCAATAATTTGCGGGAGAGGAACGCGGATTTCATGACGCTACCTGCTATTCACTATACTGGGAATAGCATTGCATCTGGCCGCGAGCAGCGTGTCAATCGCTCAATCATATGTTGCAGTGCACTTGGCCCGGACGCGGAGACAGCTACGCTCGCTGGATCAACGCTCGCCCGATCGGCTTCGGCTCCTCGCTGCGTAACACCAGCGACGTCGTCACCGCGCCGTGCCGCGCGACCGTATCGACGATCGTTTCAAGCTCCTGCGGTGACGGTACGAACACCTTGAGAATGAAGCAATCCTCGCCGGTCAGCCGCAGCACCTCCATCACGTGAGGCATTTTGGCAAACTGCTTCAGGCAGGACTGGATATGTTCGTGGGTCGTGCGCAGGCGGATGACGGCCATCATCCGCAAGCCGAGCGCGGCCGGATCGATCTTCGCGGTATAGCCGGTGATGATTCCGCGCTCCTCCAGCCGCTTGACCCGCTCCGAAGTCGCGGGCTGCGAAAGCCCTATTCTGCGGCCAAGCTCTGAAATCGCGATGCGCCCGTCCTCCTGCATTGCTTCGATGATCGCGATATCGGTCGGATCAAGCGCGGGGGCAAAACTTTCTCGGGACATGAAGACCTTGAATCCATCGGCAGGAGGACGTCTTTTCCGATGATTGCCCATTCCAGAGGATAGCGGAAGCCGTCAGTTTCGCCCGTTGCAAACAACAACGGAGCCGACATGACCGACATCATCATCCTGCCCGGAATTGGCGGATCGGGCGAGAAGCACTGGCAAAGCCGCTGGGAAACGAGCGACCCGCGCTGCCGCCGCTTCCAGCCCGCCGACTGGGACCGGCCGGAGCTGAAGGACTGGATCGAAGCGCTCAATCGCGCCGTCGGTGCGGCGTCAAAGCCGCCGCTGCTCGTCGCTCACAGCCTGGCGTGTCTTCTGGTTGCGCACTGGCAGCAGGTTTCGACGGCGCGGGTCGCGGGCGCGTTTCTCGTTGCAGTTCCTGATCCAGTAGGGCCGGCCTTCCCGATCGAGGCCGCAAGTTTCGTCAATCCGCCATCGAGCAAATTCCGCTTTCCCTCGCTCATCGTCGCGAGCACGAACGATCCATATGGCACGGTCGAATATTCGCGTGAGAGAGCGCGCCAGTGGGGCAGCGGCATCGTGGAGGTGGGAGAAGTTGGCCACATCAATGAGGCAAGCGGGCTTGAGGCCTGGCCGCAGGGAAAAGCATTGCTTACGGCATTTGCAGCGGGAGCCGCTAATTGATGGCCAGCGCATTTCGCGGCGAAGCCTGACGCTGGCGATTCCGGCGACGGCAAGTAGCCCGCATGAGCGCATGCGATATGCGGGGCCGCCGCACGTAAGGGCCCCGGATATCGCGGAGCCTGTCATCACTGCGCAAGCGCAATTGCGCTTGTCGCGGGCGCGCATTCGCGCGACCCGTTGGCTCATCCGGGCTGCCGCCTTTGTTCCACCGTCTCTTCGCAAGAAAAAGATGCATTGGACCTGTGTTTTGGATCACACGACCGCCGTCGCCGCAATGCAACTGTTGTCGCTGCCAACGGCTTATCGATCTGGCGGCGCTAAAACCTTGATCTGATGTCAAACGTCGGCGTCGCATCACTGGTGTCGTTGAAGACCGGAGGGTCCAATGTCTCCCATCCTGTGCCGATTGCTGACGCTTGTTCTTTGCGGGCTGCTCAGCGGAGCTGCCTCTGCCGGCGAATTTCGGCAGAAGGTGTTCACGGCAAAATCCTACGCAGGTTCGCGCGACCGCCACTATCAGGTCTTCGTGCCATCCGGCTACACGGGACAGGACGCGGTGCCGCTCGTGATGATCCTGCACGGCTGCCGCCAGACCGAGGCCAACATGATCAACGAGACGCGCTTCAAGGATCTCGCGGAGCGCGATAACTTCATCGCGGTTTATCCCTTCATCACCTCCTATGACGGTATGCGGGAGATGAATTGCTGGGGCTTCTTTCTCGACCAGCACATTCACAAGGGCGCCGGCGAGGTCGAGGACCTGCACCAGATCGCGCTCGAGATCGAGGCCGAGCTGAAGATCGATCCTATCAGGCGCTATGTGACCGGCCTGTCCTCCGGCGCCGGCATGGCGGTGGCGCTCGCCGTCGCGCACAGCGACTATTTTGCCGCCGCCGGCTCTGTCGAGGGCTTGCCCTACGCGGAGACTTCCTCTGCAGTGGGTTTCGTCTGCGTCAATCCGGGGAGTTTCAAGCCGGTCTCCGCCAATGTGGCCGCGATGAAAACGGAGCAGCAGCAACCCGACGAGCAGCGTCCGGTTCCGATCATGGCCATTCATTCGCGCAACGATTGCGTCGTCAATAAACTGGCCTCCGAGAACATACGGGATTCCTGGATCCGCCGTTACGAACTTGGCCCCTCCCCGACTGCGACACTGGATTGTACGGCCGAAGGCGTGCCCTGCACCCAGACGAGATATGGCAGCCCGCAGCGCTCCGTGGTCGAGACCGTCTTTTACGAAGGCAAGCGTGGCGATTTCATCGGCACCGGTACTCATTATTGGGTCGGCGACAACAGCGGACAATTCGCCGATCCGACCGGGCCGAGCGCCACCGAGTTGCAATGGGCCTTCTTCAAGGCGCATCCGTTCCGCGAGGCCCCGCCCCCTTCGATCTCGATCAGTGCGGCGCAGGCCACCGGAAATTCGGTCAGCGTGAACGGGACGGCGTCCGCCTCCGCGGGCTCGGTTGCGAGCGTGACGGTGCGGCTCGACGGCCGCTTTCCCCAACCAGCGAAAACTGCGTCCGGCACCAGCAACTGGGCCGTGACGTTCGACAATCTACCGATGGATGCCATCTACGTTCCGGTCGCGACCGCGAAAGACAATGATGGCGCCACCTCGAACATAACAGGCAACCCGATCACGCTTGGATCGCCCCCGCCGAATGCCCCGCCCAGCGTCACGATCAGCAGCGCCTCGGTCAGCGGCGACTGCATCACGGTGGCGGGCTCGGCCTCCGATCCCGAGGGACAACTCGCCAATGTCGGCGTCGAGCTGGGAACGCGGCCACGAAAGCCCGCAGGCGTGAGCCAGGACAAGTTCAAGTACGGGGAATGCGGGCTGCCGGGAGGAACCTACGCGACCCGAGCCCAGGCGACGGACCGCGCCGGCGCAACAAGCCCAGTAAGTTCAGGCCCCGACGTGACCGTGAGCAATTTGCAGGCCGTGACCGCCAATTGGCAGGCCCACATGGGTGCCGGCCGGTTACGGGTCTACTCAGCGCCGTGCGCGAGTATTGGCTTTGGCTCGTGCGATCAGGGATTTTCCGAAATCTTCCTCGCCAACCAGTTCAATCCCTTCCCACTGCACAGGAAAGCGACCTCCAAAGACTGGTATGTACGGCCGGAGAGCATACCCTGAGGGCTTGATGGAGCCAAGCTTATCGCAGCGACGTCTCACTTAAGGGGTGCAGTCCAGCACTGTCACCGTAATTCCGCGGCTACGCTCGCTGAACTTTGTTCGCATTGCCGGCAGAACGTGGCGACGAAGCACAGCATAGCAGTCGTGGCTTGAACAGCCGTGAGCCTAAGCCACGGGCTTTCAAGCCGCGTGACATTTTCATGTCCGACCTCCACATCGATGCAAGCCGTGTAAAGTCGCCGAAATTTTGGTCGGTGGTGCGCCTAACCAGCTACGTGGGAGCCAAGACTTCCAAGTCTTCTCCACAAATGCGGTTCCGTCGCCCGTTAAGGGCTTTCTCAAGCAAATCTACATCGTAGTCAATTTGCAGCCGTGAAATGCGCTGTTTTTCGTTGAACCAGACGCGCATGACCGCAGTGTCCGTCGGCTTAAACTGCTTTTGGGTTGCATCGGAAGATCGAAACAATACGATAGCTGCGAGCGCATCCGTATCTGAGGTGAGACACCCTGCGCGCCTGAATTTCTTTTCAACTAATGTAGCGAGCACCTCGCCGAGCGGCGGATCGGATTCTCCGAACGCCGTAGAATAGTAACTCGTTGTATTGGTGAGATGTACCGGATCCGTGTAATAATCGGACCAGACTACAGGCAGCGTGCCGCCGGATTGCAGGTACCCACCCACTATCTGGACCAGTACTCGAAGTTGAACTGCCCATCTGTCAAATCTTGGTTGAGCAACGACGTTTCCTCCAGTGGCAGCAAAATAGCTGGTCGCATCGGCGGCCGTGTAGTTTGTACCGTTGTACCTATTCCAAGCCGGCAAAATGCGACTGTCCAGCGCCTGAAGAGCATAGCGCGAGGACATGCATTCGAGCGTATTGGTACGCGTCAAGTTTGCGGCCTGTGACGCAAGCACAAGAGCATATGCAATATCAGACGGCGAGAAATTGCGCCCCTTCAATCCGGTTGAAAATTCCCCACATTTCTGGCCCGGAGCCGCGGCAGCGCTCAGAGCCAGCGATGCTTGCGCCGCATCGGTGGCGTCTTCGAATATCTTCAAGAAGTCAGCATTGGGAGGGTCGAGCAACGATTTGATCTTTGAGACACGAACGTTCACCCGACTATATGGTGTCCGGATAATGTTATCGCCGACGAAAAGATCGTCTGACTTTGTGTATGTACGCCCCTTGTCCAACTCGGCAATCACCTTCTTCAACGGGTCTTCTGTCTTCGCGACATCACCCACAATCGTGCTGGCGAGTGAGGTACCCTTGATCAAGGGAAGAATAGGTATGGCAACCTGGATTGCTTCATAGATTATTCGCGTGAGAGGCCCAGGCGTATTGGTTGTCGTTTGGTTTGCCGTGGCGGCAAGAAATAAGGCTTCCCTTCCGGAAACCAGGAAGTGGGATCTGCAGTTCTTATTCAAAAAGACCTTTCGCGACCGATCGTCACCAGCCACCGAAAAGACGGTGATCGTAGCGCGAGATTTGTCGACGGTCGGTAGGTCGGCTTGCGCGAGCTTGCTTGTGGTCAATGCCACGACGTGACTTGTAACGAGATTCTCGGCAACGAAGGGATTCCAACCAACGTTGTTGGTAACGTCGCTGACACTGCACTGAATAGTCACGCCGTACATGTCACTCTTATTCATCGGTGTCCGCGATGAATGACTGATAGACATCAATCTGCGATCTTCCGGCATTCCCTGGCCGGCGCTTGGACCGCTGATTACACAGTTTCCGAAAGCCTCCCAACTATCGGTGCATCCTGCGCTTGCGGGTGACAAACCGAAAATGAAGGAAACGACGATCAAACAGGCAAATAGCCTCACACCAAATCTCCAAATAAAATGCCTTGGCAGCAAATTAATCCGCAGACAATCTGTAGCAGAGGGACTTCGTCAGACGCAACTACACAATGCAGGAATTATGGCTAGTTCACTCAATACATTTTCCGTGCGCTCGCGCGATTTTCGCTGGTGCCGCCCCAATCACTGATTTGCCCCTCCTGGCAAGAAACTTATTCCACCCCCACTCAAAATTTTTCGCTTAACGCGGCACCCAAATCAATCCTACAACTCCCGCTATCCCGTCCTCGATACAGAGGGGCGTTGGCCAGCGTCACGAACGTTGGGGCGGGTGGCGGTGGACGCGGCAGCGTTCGGGCGCGCGATGGGTTCGCAGGGCGGTTCTTCCGTGAGCGGACGTCGCGCGCAGACGACCGGCGCTTAAACGCCTCGGCGAAAACTTCTTCCGGCAGCATGCGGGCCGGTTGGAGCGCTTCGGTCCGGGGAAGCCGTGGACGGCAAAACCGCGCAGTCCTGGCACCCGTTGCTGGTGTCAAGCCGATGGAGATTGTCGGGCCCGACCGGGCTTTCGATCAATCGTCAATCCGTCGGCGACGGAGGCCAGAGGAATTCGGCTCCGGGGAGAACGCGGCATAAGCCGTTAAAACCATCGCGCAGGGAAAGCTGGGTGTTCCGGCGCACCTGCGGTCTGCCGTGTGCATTGTTGTGCGCACGACTGCGGGTGTCATGGGCACCCGGCTTTCCCTGCGCCCTCTGTTTTCGAGGGTATCGTCGAGGCATAACTTCGGGCGCGACGCGCCGCGAGATCGCGATGTCGTATCCGATGCCGGCCACACCTGTCGAAAACAGCACGACGCGCAGCAGAGCACCGGCATACCCCTTCCGGGCATCCGGTTTGCAACGCCGCGCTGCTTTTCGGGCAGCGCGCCGCCTGATAACCTGTCGGCATTTCATTATGAGGTTTTATTAGAGATGTGCGGGGCCATTGGGGGTAGCTGGAGGTATTGGGCGCTGGCGCTGTTGGCCGCCCTGCTCTTCGCTACGCCCGCCGCCGCCGAAAAGCGCGTCGCGCTCGTCATCGGCAACTCCGCCTATCAAAACGTGACGCGGCTCGATAACCCGCGCAACGATGCGGCGCTGATGGCGGAGACGCTGGCAGGTCTCGGCTTCACGCTGATCGGCGGTCGCGCCCAGCTCGATCTCGACAAGCCCGCGATGGATTTGGCCGTGCAGAATTTCGGCCGCCAGGTACAGGGCGCCGACGTCGCGCTGTTCTATTACGCCGGCCACGGCGTGCAGGTCTCCGGCTCGAACTATCTGGTCCCGGTCAGCGCCAACCCTGTGCGCGAGGCCGATGTCGATTTCCAAATGGTCGACGTCAATCTCGTGCTGCGGCAGATGCAGGGCTCGGGCACGCGGCTCAACATGGTGATCCTCGATGCCTGCCGGAACAATCCGTTCGGCGCGCGCGGCTTGCGCGCCTCCGACGGCGGTCTGGCGCAGATGCGCGCGCCCGAGGGCACGCTGATCTCCTATGCGACACAGCCCGGCAATGTCGCGCTCGACGGCACCGACGGTCACAGCCCCTATACGAAGGCACTTGCCTCGACGATCAAGCAGGCCGGGCTCGACATTTTTCAAACCTTCAACCAGGTCGGCCTTGCCGTGAAACGCCAGACCGGCGGATCGCAGCAGCCCTGGGTCTCCTCCTCGCCGATCGACGGCAATTTCTATTTCGTGCCCCCTGCTCCGGCACCGCAGCAGGTCGCCGTCGCGCCGCAGCCCCAACCGCTGACCTCAACGTTGCGACCAGATCCCGATCGCACGCCGATCAAGGATCCCATTCTGCTGCGTGAATTGAGCGATCGCCTGTTCGAGCTCAATTACGATCCGGAACCGCTCGACAGCAAGAACGGCATGCGCGTTGCGATCTCCAGGTTTCAGGAGAAGGTGAAGATGACGCCGACCGGCGACGCCACCGAAGGCGTGCTGACGCGGCTGCGCAAGATGGAAGACCTGAAACCGTGGGGCTCGATCGTCTACGGGCCCGACAGCGACAAATGGGGCATGTCCTGGAATCATTCGTCGCGGCGGGCTGCGATCGACGACGCGCTGAAGAATTGCGGCACCAGCAAATGTCCGATGGAGTTGAGCTTTTACGGGGCGCGGTGCGGCGCATTCGCGATCTCGGACAAATCATGGTCGCTGGTCCAGCGCGACAGCGTGCAGCGTGCGAAGGACGCCGCGCTTGACGAGTGCGGCAAGGCCGGCAAATCCTGCCGTATTATTGGCGCGGTCTGTGCGGATGGATCGGGCCGCTAGGATTTACACTCAAGTTGTTGGAAACATCTGCTTATGCGAATTGCCGTCCACCGCTCGATCCGGATTGTCTTCTTCGCCATGTTGGCCTCGGCTGCATTCGGCGCCGGCCCCGCGCAATCCGGCAGCGCCGGCGGCAGTATCGGCAACGACGAAAAATCGCTGTCCGGTTCGCGCGAACCGCCTCGCGCAACTGAATCGGAAAAGCCCGCACGACGCAGCAAGCCCGAGGCAGACGAGCCGCGCCGCGCTTCGCAGGGCAGCGGTAGAGGTGTTGGCAGTTTCGACGGCGCGTGGGTCGTCAACAGCGTAGGCACCACCTGCTCCGGCAGCAGCCGCAACGCGGTCGTGGTCAGCAGCGGCAGAATCATCGGCCAAGGTGTGAGCGGACGGGTCAGCCCGAACGGCGCAGTCAGCGCGATCAACACTTCCAGCGGCGTCACCGCTACCAGCGTCGGTCGACTTTCCGGCCGAAGCGGCTCCGGGACTTTCAGGCAATCCGATGGATGCAGCGGCCGATGGACAGCGTCCAAGCAATAGCGCGGCTGCTCACCGCAGCCGGGAAATATTGGAACAGTTCATGATGAAATACCCGGCTCACCATTCGCTCCGAACAGGCCTCCTCTCCTTCGCGATTCTCGTCGCTATCGGTGGCGCGGCGGTAGCGCAATCCGGCAGCGCCGGCGGCAGCATCGGCAATGACGAGAAATCGCTGTCCGGCTCGCGCGAGGCCCCGCGCACCGTCGAACCCTCCAAGCCGGCGCGCCGCGCCAAGTCCGAATCCGACGAGCCGCGCCGGGCATCGGGAAAAAGCGGCGGTGGAGGTGGAAGCGGTGGCGGCGGTAATTTCGACGGCTCCTGGGTTTCCGTGGCCGTGGGCACGCCGTGCGGCAGCGCGACCGAGCGATTCGTCATCTCCGGGGGCAGAATTTCCGGCGAATTGAGCTCCGGATCGGTCAGCGCCAATGGCGCGACGCGGAGCGGCGGATCGGTCCAGGGCTTGAGCTGGACCAGCACCGGGCGCTTCTCCGGCCGCAGTGGCTCCGGCTCGTTCACGCGGTCGGACGGATGTACCGGTCGTTGGACGGCTTCTAAACAATAGAAGCCAGTTTTCCACCGGTTTTTCATGACCTTAGCTCGCCTCGATTGAGGCAGCGCGCAAGCCGCAATTAAACCCCAACCGCTCCGAAATTGCGGCTCATTGCGACCCAAGTCTGTGACCAGATTGGGTGCATCAAGCGTCGCGTTGCGTAAGCGTTGCCGGGGTTATCGATGTCGTACCGTTCCGTGAAATCCGTCCCGGTATTCGTTGCCGGCATTGTGGCAGCAACCAATCTGGCCACTGTGACGGATCTCCGGGCCCAATCGGCGGAACAGGCGGCGGAAACCTCAACGCAAGTCGCGCAAGCCGCGGCCGATAACTGCCTGTCGTCGCCGAAGGGCGCAACGCCCGCCGGCAGCCATTGGTACTATCGCATCGATCGCACGACCAAGCGCCAGTGCTGGTATCTGCGCGAGGAGAGCGACAAGGCCGACGACAAGTTCGCCCGCGCCGCGCCGCCTGCGTCGGCACCTGCGCCGTCTTCGGCCGCCGCAGAGGCACCGCAGCCGGCTGCACGCAAATCGGTCTCCGACGCCCGCGCCGAATGGGTGTCCCAGCCGCCCCGCGCCGAGCCCGCCAAGGCCGATCCGCGATCGACCGGCACGGTGCTCGCCGAGAACAGCCAACGCGCTAGCATGCCGAACGTGCTGGCGCCGTCGCCGCTGTCGTCGATGCGCTGGAACGATGCGCCGACCGCCGCGAGCGTTTCGACCACGCCGGCCGCGCTCCAGGTGGCCGCCGCCGCGACGCCCGCAACAACCCAGCCGCCGCCGGCTCCGGCTGCGGAAGTGCAGCAGCCCGCCGTGGATCAGATCACGCCCGCCCCGGCAGAACCGGTGACGACGGCAAAGCCGACGGCGTCGCTGCAGATGCTGCTTCTCGTCATCGCCGCCGCGCTCGCGCTCGCCGGCATCATCGTCAGCGCGATGGTGAGGATCGGCCGCATGCGCGCTCGCCGCGCCATGCGCAAGAAGCGGCGCAAGATGTGGGATTCCGCCCGCACCAGGCGCGCGCCCCAGCCCTCAGCCCAGCCGATGTTCCAAGACGAAGACGCCCGGCTGCGCCGCCCCGTCGCCGCTGTGCACAATACGCACGTTCCGCAGGAACGAGCAGCGCGCGTGCCCCGCGAACGGCCGCGCGCGCCCCAATCATACGCGCCACAGGAGCGCGTGCGCGCCCCTCAGGAGCGGCGACCGGCGCCGCAGGATCGCGATCGCGAACAGCAGATGACGGAAATGCTGGCCCGCCTCGCCCGCAGCGCGCAGACCTGACCGAAACGGAAGCGGCGGCTATTTTTCCAGCTGCCCCTGCAGCTTGCGAACGAACTCGGTGAGACCGGTGCGGCGCTCACGCTTGAGCCGCTCCGCCTTGAGGATCGATTGCACCTCGGCAAAGGCGTCATCGACGTTCTGGTTGACGACGATATAGTCGTATTCCGCCCAATGGCTGAGTTCGTGCGTGGCCCGGCTCATGCGCCCGCGAATCACCTCGTCCGAATCCTGCGCCCGCGTGTGCAGCCGCTTCTCCAGATCAGCGGCGGACGGCGGCAGGATGAAGACGCGGACGACATCGACGCTCGCCTTCTGATGCAGTTGCTGGGTGCCTTGCCAGTCTATGTCGAACAAAACGTCCTGCCCCGCCGACAATGCCGCTTCGACCGGTTCACGCGGCGTGCCGTAGAGATTGTCGAATACGGTCGCCCATTCGAGCAGTTCGCCCTGCTCCACCATTTTCTCGAATTTCGGCTTATCGACGAAGAAATAGTCGCGTCCCTCGACCTCGCCCGGCCGCATCGCGCGCGTCGTCGCCGAGACCGACATCTTCAGCCCCGGCTCGCGCTCAAGCAGCATACGCGACAGCGTCGTCTTGCCCGCGCCAGACGGCGACGACAGCACGAACATCAGCCCGCGCCGCTCAACCCCGTCGAAACCACCAGCCGTCATCGGTCACTCCAGATTCTGGACCTGCTCGCGGAATTGCTCGACCACGTTCTTCATCTCGAGCCCGGTCTGGGTCAATTCCAGGTCGTTCGACTTGGAGCAGCAGGTGTTGACCTCGCGGTTGAATTCCTGGGCCAGGAAGTCGAGCCGCCGCCCGACCGGTCCGCCCTTGCCGATCATCTCGCGCGCCTGCGCGACATGCGAGGCGATGCGGTCGAGTTCCTCGCGAATGTCGGCCTTGGTCGCGATCAGGATCGCTTCCTGATTGAGCCGGTCAGCGTCGAAGCGTTCGGAAGTCTCCAATAGCGCCGCCACCTGCTCGGCCAGACGCGCCCTGATCGCCTCCGGCTTGCGGCCGGGCGCGGCCTCGGCTTTTTTCGCCAGCCTCTCGATCTCATCCATGCGCTGGTTGAGGATTTGGCCGAGCGTCGCGCCTTCGCGGCAGCGCATCTCGACGAGGTTGCCGAGCGCCTGCTCGAAGGCCATGGCTGCCGCCTCCCTCGCCGCCTTGTCTTCCGCCTCGTCGCTTTCGGGCTCGACGACCTCGATGACGCCCTTGATGCCGAGCAGCCCGTCGATGCTGGGCGCCACCGCGTCAATCCGGGCGGCGAGTTCGCCTGCGACCTTCACGACGGAAGCGAGCACATCCTCATTGATGCGCACGGTCGAGACCGCGTTGGCGCGCTTGACGTTGAGATTGGCGTAGACCGTGCCCCGCGACAGCACCTCGCCGGCGCGCTTCTTGGCCAGCGCTTCCAGTTCGTCCCAGCCGGGCGGCAGGCGCAACCGCAGGTCAAAGCCCTTGGCATTGACCGACTTCAATTCCCACTCGAACGTATAGGGGCCGCTGGCGCCGTGGCTCCGGGCAAAACCGGTCATGCTCGATAGCGCCATCGCGTAACATTCTCCAGGGATTTCGAGACTCGATAGGGACGGCGCGACCTTAAGCCGATTTCCGCCAAAGTGGAATTGCGTTCCGACGGTCGCCGGAACACCTGCACAACCTGCCGGGCCTCAGCGCTGAACCACCGGTGGCGTCGTGGTCGACTGCGCGGCGCCTTGGCGGCCCGGTGCGGGCGCCGTCGCAGGCGCCGGGGGTGTTGCCGGACGCGGCGGCTTTTTCTGCCCTCCCGGCCGCGGCGTGGTCGCGGTCGGGTTGGTATCGGCCGGCGTGCCGGCCGCGGTCGGCGGCGGCGCGTCCTCCGATGGTTCGACGGTGTCGTTCTGGATCTGCTTCTCCATCGCCCGGAGCTTGGCGACGTTTTTCTGGTGCGCGTCGTAGGTTTCGGTGAAGGCGTGCCCGCCCGTTCCGTCGGCCACGAAGAACAGGTCGCGCGTGCGCGCCGGATTGGCTGCGGCCTCAAGCGACGCGCGGCCCGGATTCGCGATCGGTCCCGGCGGCAGGCCTTCGATGACGTAGGTGTTGTAGGGCGACGGCTGCGTGATCTCGCTGCGCCTGATCGGCCGGCCCAGCGTTCCCTTGCCGCCGACTAGGCCATAGATGATGGTCGGATCCGACTGCAGCTTGATCCGCTGCCGCAGGCGATTGGTGAATACCGCCGCCACGCGGCTGCGCTCGTCGGCCCGGCCGGTTTCCTTCTCGATGATCGAAGCCAGCGTGATGAGTTGCTCCGGCGACCTGACCAGAACGTCCGGATTGCGGCGCTCCCAGATTTCCGCAAGCACCCGTTTCTGGGTCTGCTGCATGCGCTGAATCACCTGCTCGCGCGTGGTGCCGCGCGGGAATTTGTAGGTCTCGGGCAACAGCGTGCCTTCGCGCGGTATTTCCCGCACCGAGCCGGCGAAGATGTCGTTGTCGAGCAGGCGTGTCACAATCTGTTCGGAGGTCAGGCCTTCGGGAATCGTAACGGCGTGCTGCACCACCTTGCCCTCGACGATGGTGGCGATGACATCGCGCAGGCTGGCATTCTTCTGGAAGGAGTATTCGCCGGGCTTGAGGTCGGAGCTCGCCTTCAGCGCAAACACGCCGCCGATGAATGCCCAGGGATTGACGTTGATCACCCCTTCGCGCAGCAGCACATCAGCGATGTCTCGCTTGCCGGCCCGCGAAGGGATGTTGACGATCTTGTCTTCCTTCAGCGGGCCCGGCGTTTCCAGCATCTGCCTGCCGTAATAATAGACCGTCCCCGCCCCGATCATGAGAATGATCAGGATGGTGAAGATGGCATTGCCCACTACCACGAAGGGATTGCGGGCGCGTTCCGATCGCCTCGGCGGCGGCGGCACCTGTTCCGGCTCCAGCGCAGCGCGCGGACTTCGTGGCGAAATGGGCGGCCTCTCACTCATCGATGCAACCTGAATCCCGTCGGTTCAATCGCAGCCGGGCAATCCTCTGCCCGGACGATAGCATACGCCCACATGTAGAAGTCATCGCCGAATACGGCAAAACGGTGGAGTAGTTCGAAACACTTGCTAGTCAGCCACACGCCGAACGATCACGGAGGCATTGGTACCCCCGAAACCAAAGGAATTCGACAGCGCGACGTTAATCTCGCGCTTGCGCGCTGTCTGCGGCACCAGATCGATCGCCGTTTCCACCGACGGATTTTCCAAATTGATAGTGGGCGGGGCAATGTTATCGCGAATCGCAAGAATACTGAAAATAGCCTCGATCGCACCGGCAGCACCGAGCAGGTGTCCGGTCGATGATTTCGTCGACGACATCGACACCTTGGAGGCGGCGTTGCCGAGCAGCCGCTCGACCGCGCCGAGTTCGATCTCGTCGCCGATCTGCGTCGAAGTGCCATGGGCGTTGATATAGTCGATATCGGAGACCGCGATGCCGGCGCGCTTGATCGCCGCGCTCATGCTGCGGAAGCCGCCATCGCCATCCGGCGACGGCGAGGTGATGTGATAGGCGTCGCCCGACAGGCCGTAGCCCACCACTTCGCAATAGATTCGCGCGCCGCGCTTTTTCGCGTGCTCATATTCTTCGAGCACGACGACGCCGGCGCCCTCGCCCATCACGAAGCCGTCGCGATCCTTGTCGTAGGGACGCGAAGCCTTTTGCGGCGCCTCGTTGTAGCCGGTCGAGAGCGCGCGTGCGGCGCAAAAGCCCGCCATTGCCAGCCGGCAGATCGGCGATTCCGTTCCGCCCGCGACCATCACATCGGCATCGCCGAGCGCAATGAGGCGGGCACCGTCGCCGATCGCATGCGCGCCGGTCGAACAGGCGGTCACGACAGAATGGTTGGGACCCTTGAGGCCGTGCTCGATCGAGACGTAGCCGGAAGCGAGATTGATCAAACGCCCCGGAATAAAGAACGGCGATACCCGGCGCGGACCACGCTCTTTCAGCAGCAGCGACGTTTCGGCGATGCCGGACAGGCCGCCGATCCCGGAGCCGATCAGGGTACCGGTCGCGCATTTGTCTTCTTCGGTCGAAGGATGCCAGTTGGCGTCGTCGAGCGCCTGGCGTGCCGCGGCCATCGCAAAGATGATGAAGTCGTCGACCTTGCGCTGCTCCTTCGGCTCCATCCACTGGTCGGGATTGTACGTGCCGTCCGAGCCGTCGCCGCGCGGAATCACGCAAGCTATCTGGCTGGCGAGATCGGCGACCTCGAACGTGTCGATTTTCTTGGCGCCGCTCTGGCCGTTGAGGATGCGCGCCCACGTTGTGTCAACGCCGCAGCCGAGCGGCGTAACCATGCCCAGCCCCGTGACAACAACACGCCTCATGTCACAAACTCCAGCCCGATACTGGCGGCCCAAAACAAGAAACCGGGGGACCGTTCAACAACGGCCCGTCCGGCTCTGTCTCTGCCCGCCCGGGACGTCAGCTTTTCGCGTTCTTCTCGAGAAACTTCGTCGCGTCGCCAACGGTCAAAATCGTCTCGGCGGCGTCGTCGGGAATCTCGCAACCGAACTCTTCTTCAAATGCCATCACAAGCTCGACGGTGTCGAGACTGTCGGCGCCGAGGTCATCGATGAAACTTGCGTTGTCGACAACCTTATCGGGTTCAACACCGAGGTGTTCGACCACAATCTTCTTAACCCGCTCGCCAATCTCACTCATCGTTCAACCTCGTGCTTGTTCCAATGGACCCGACCCCAAGACGCTTCAGAAACGCTACGAGCTATCGTGGTCGTTAAACTTCCTTCGCTATCGCATAGTCTTGATTCGGCACGTTGGTAGCCGACAAAGCCCCGGCGAACGGCAGGCGTCGCCACGCCAATATACAGGGTTTCAAATTCCTGCAATGGCCTTGTTTGCCCATCCGTCGAGGGTTCGGTTACCATACTTCCCAAGCCCTGACTACAACCTCCACCACCCCGGCGAAACGGCCTTTGGCCGTATCGATCGGGGCGATAACTCGCTCAAATCATGGCCATTCCGCCGTTGACGTGAATCGTCTGGCCGGTGACGTAGCCCGCCTCGTTCGAGGCGAGATAGACGGCCGCTGCGGCGATGTCCTCGGGCGTCCCCAGCCGCGCCGCAGGAACCTTTGCCAGAATGGTCTCGCGCTGCTTGTCGTTGAGCGCATCCGTCATCGGCGTCTTGATGAAGCCCGGCGCGATGCAATTGGCGGTCACGTTGCGCTTGGCGTATTCCGCGCCCAGCGTCTTGATCAGGCCGATGATTCCCGCCTTCGACGCGGTGTAGTTGGCCTGGCCGGGATTGCCGGTCACCCCGACGATCGACGTGATCGCAATGATCCGGCCGAAGCGCTTGCGCATCATCAGCTTGGTTGCGGCGCGGGCGAGACGGAAAGTCGCAGTCAGATTGACCTGGATGACGTCATCCCAATCCTCGTCACGCAACTGCACAAAAAGATTGTCGCGTGTGATGCCCGCATTGGCGATCAGAATATCGACCTGCCCCATCGCGGCTTCAGCCGCCGGCACCAGCCCCTCGACTTGCGCACTGTCGGAGAGATTGCAGGGCAGCACGTGAACGCGATCGCCAAGCTTGCCGGCAAACGACTCCAGCACTTCGCGGCGCGTGCCGGAAATTGCGACCGTCGCCCCCTGCGCGTGCAACGCCTGCGCGATCGCCCCGCCAATGCCGCCGGTTGCGCCGGTCACCAGCGCTGTCCTACCAGTCAAATCGAACATCAATCTCTCCTTCCGGGAGCTCTAGGCCGAGGCCGCCAATGCATCCTTGGCGGCGGCAATGTCGTTGGGTCCCCCGACCGACACGCCGACGGCGCCATCGGCGATACGCTTCACCAGTCCGCTCAGCACCTTGCCGGCGCCGATTTCGAAGAACCGCGTGACGCCATGCGCTGCCATGTAGGCCACCGACTCACGCCAGCGCACGGTGCCGGTAACCTGCTCGATCAGGCGGCGGCGAATTTCGTCGGGATCGGTAATCGGCGCAGCCAGCACGTTCGACACCAGCGGCGAGGCCGGCGCCTTGATCGTCACACCGGCCAGCGCCTGCGCCATCGCGTCGGCGGCGGGTTGCATCAACTTGCAATGGAAAGGCGCGGATACCGGCAGCAACATCGCGCGCTTGGCGCCCTTGGTCTTGGCGATCTCCACGGCGCGGTCGACGGCCGCCTTGTCGCCGGACACCACCACCTGCCCGCCACCATTATCATTGGCCGCCTGGCAGACCTGTCCTCGCGCGGCTTCGCCAGCGACGGCCATCGCGGCTTCGTAATCCAATCCGAGCAGTGCCGCCATCGCGCCGGCGCCGACCGGCACTGCCTTTTGCATCGCAAGACCGCGGGTGCGCAACAGACGCGCGGTATCGCTGACGCTGAGGCTACCGGCTGCGGCCAGCGCGGAATATTCGCCGAGCGAATGGCCGGCGACAAAGGCCGCATCCCGCCCGACGGAAAAGCCCGCCTCGGTCTCCAACACCCGCAGCGTGGCGATCGATACCGCCATCAGTGCCGGCTGGGCATTTTCGGTCAGTTGAAGGGTCTCGGCCGGGCCGTCCCAGATGATGGCGGTCAGCTTCTCGCCGAGCGCCGAATCAACCTCATCGAACACCGCCCGCGCGGCCGGAAAGGCCTCTGCCAGGGCCTTGCCCATGCCGACCGCCTGGGAACCCTGCCCCGGAAACGTAAATGCAGCCGTCATCGGCGCTCCCTCATTAGAATGGGGCCGTAAGACACTGACCGAGGCCGGGATGTCAAGCCGCGCTGCGGGAATGACGCATTCTCTGCAAGGCCGGGAATTGGGTCGGCAGGCTCAGCGTTCCTGCAGCGCCAACCGGGCACCCAAAGCGCAATAGATGCCGCCAACGACCTTGCCCTGCCATTTCAGCACGGTGGGGTTTCGACGGAGAAAGTTGCCCAGCCGTCCCGCACACACAGCAAAGACCACGGTGCTGACGAGCCCCAACAGGACGAAGAGGATCCCGAGGATCGTCAGTTGGAGCGCAACCGATCCGTTTTCGGGCACCACGAATTGGGGGAGGAACGCAAGGAAGAAGAGCGCGGTTTTTGGGTTCAGCACCTCGGCCAAAATAGCCTGCCTGAACGCCTTGCTGGCCGAGATTGGAAGTGCGCCTGCCGTTGGATTTGCCGGCGCTCTCTCAAGAATTGCCCGAATGCCGAGGTAAACGAGATACGCTGCGCCAATATATTTGATGATGCTGAACAGCACTGCCGACGTGGCGATAATCGCCGAGATACCGATGATCGCCGTAAAGGTATGAATCATGTCGCCGGCCGCGATCCCGAAGCCGGTCGCTATTCCTGCCCTTGTGCCCGAACTCGTTGCCCGTGCAACAGTGAGGAGCGTTGCAGGACCCGGAATGAAAACAAAGCCGAGCACAACCGCCACATAGGCAACCAAGGTGGTCAGATCGATCATTGGCGCAGGTCCCTCCACGGCCGACGGCACTCAAGGCCATCACCCATGGATAAGCAAGGTGTCATCTAGAACCCGCCGGTGGCCTGGTCGCCTCCAACCTCCGCCGCCCCGGCCCGCGCCCGGCGCGCGATGCTTGCCAGTTTCCCGGGACGGTCCTCATGGTTGGGCTTGGCGGTCGCGAGCCGCAGCACGGCGGTGTAGCTCGGTTGCACCTCCATCCGCTCCGCATACCGGCTGTCACTGAGAATGCGGTGGACCCTCGGCAGGTTGTAGCAGGGCACGTAGAATAGCAGATGATGCTCGAGGTGGTAGTTCACGTAGTAAGGCGCGATGAACAGCCGCTCGAGGAAGTTGGCGTGCGTGGTGCGGGTATTGCGCAAGGGATCGTTTGAGTCGGGAACGACGGCATGCTCCGCAATATTGCGGATGCGCGTGATCACCATCTGCCAGGTGAGCAGCGGCAATAGCCACAACAGCGGATAGGCCCACCACACGCCGGCGGCGGCAAGGCCTGCAAACATCACGGCATTGACCGCACATTGCGGGCCAAGCTTTTGCCAGAAATGCGCGGCGCGCTGTGACAGCGGCCATTCCTTCGGTCCCAGCGCGTTCAAGAACTGCGCCTTGCGCTGCTGGTAGCCGGTCTGGCCGGTGATATCGCGGAAGAACTTGCGCCGATAGCTCGTCGACGTGATCGGAAACGGCGCCGACAAGATCAGATCGGGGTCGTCTTCCTGCTGCGTGCGGGCATGATGCTGCAGGTGATAGCGGCGATAGGCACGGGTCTCGGCAAAGACCGGATAGGCGCAGAACCACTGGCTGAGCGTCAGATTGACCTTCTCGTCCGCCGACAGGCAACCATGCGCGCCGTCATGCATCAGGATCGCGAGCCCGAGCTGGCGCGAACCGATGATGCCGATTGCCAGCAGAAAGGTCAGCGGGTTGGGCCACCACGCAACCAGCGCGATCGAGCCCAAAATCAGCGCCCAGGCATGGACGATCAGGGCGACGCCTTTCCACGTCACGCGCTCGCGGACGGCGATCAATTGATCCTCGCTCAGAAAGTCGCGGGCACGCATGCGGAGCGCGGTCATGGCGATTTCTCCCCGTCGGGTGATTCTGAATCGGAAACTTCGCGGCCGTTGACGAGATGCAGTCGGGCCGCGTCGGCGACCGACCTTGTCGCCGCCTGGTCGCCCAATACGCGCAGCATCTCTTCGCAGAGATCTTCGGCCGAACGGCCCATGGCATAGCCCTCGACCATGACGCCGACCGCGAGCGCCCAGAACCGCCGCGAACTGGCGTCGGGGTCGCGCAGGCTCTTCCAGCCGTGTCGCTCGATCTGGCTGGCATAGGCGCGCATGCCTTCGCCGTGCAGCCGCTCGATAGTGCGCTCGACCAGCGGAGCAAGATCCTGGCGACGGCGGGTGAGCGTCAGCGCTTCGGTAAAGAAAGCCACCGAGTCCGTTGCCGTGACGGTCTCGACCAGCACGCGCGTATAATCCCGCGGCGTGTGGGCCTGCAGCGCCGCCTCTTCGGCCGCGCGCGCCACATAGAGCATCTCGCGGCAGGCGGCCTCGACGAACAGGGCCTCCTTGGTGCGGAAGTAATAGGTGATCTGGCTCGGAAAGGCGTCGGCTGCCGCCGCAATGTCCGAGATCGAGGTGCCGGCAAGTCCCCGCTCCCTGAACAGCCGGCTGGCGGCATCAAGGAGGCGCGAACGCATCTGGCGGCCCGCACTCCGCGTCGCGCGGGCGGCGTGCCGGGGATCATCGGTCGGCGCTTCGGCAGGCGTAGAGGCGGATTTGGGGGCCATTTTACCTCCAGTTCGTTACTTGTATGATATACAAACAAAGATGTCAATGGACCGGCTAGGAATCCGGCCAGGATGCAGGGCGAGCCCTTCTCAAGGTCCCCTTTCAACGCAAGAAGCCTTGCCAGCCCGCGCAAAATCCTTATAACCCGCGCCATCCGTGGATCCCGGCCGGGAGCTGAACGGACGGTCTCAGCAATTCATCGTTCGGATTGATGTGGTAGGGCCAGTCGGCCCGTCGTCCCGTGCTTCCGCCTTCTGAGCTTATCCCGAGTCCTTTCCGAAGGTCTCGAAGGGCTTGCCGCTGGGAACCGCGCCAACACCAGGAAAGGACACCCATGCCTCTTTATGAGCATGTTTTTCTCGCGCGTCAGGATGCGAGCACCCAGCAGGTCGAAGAGCTGACCACCCAGATGACGGGCATCGTCGAAGGGCTCGGCGGCAAGGTCACCAAGACCGAGAACTGGGGCGTGCGCTCCCTCACCTACCGCATGAACAAGAACCGCAAGGCACACTTCGTGCTGATGAACATCGATGCGCCCTCCGCTGCGGTCACCGAGATCGAGCGCCAGGAGCGGATCTCCGAAGACGTCATCCGCTACCTCACCGTCCGCGTCGAAGAGCACGAGGAAGGTCCGTCAGCGATGATGCGCAAGGCCGATCGTGATCGCGAGCGCGATGATCGCGGCGGCGGCTTCCGCGGCGACCGCGAAGGCGGTGGCTTCCGTGGCGATCGTGAAGGCGGTGGATTCCGCGGCGACCGTGGTCCGCGCCGTCCGCGCGAAGACGCTGTTGAAGCGACGGGAGAGGAGTAAGAATCATGGCTGAAGCTGGTGCACGCCGTCCGTTTTTCCGTCGCCGCAAGACCTGCCCGTTCACGGGTCCGAACGCGCCGAAGATCGACTACAAGGATTCCAAGCTGTTGATGCGTTACGTCTCCGAGCGCGGCAAGATCGTGCCGAGCCGCATCACCGCCGTCTCCGCCAAGAAGCAGCGTGAACTCGCGCGCGCCATCAAGCGCTCGCGTTTCCTCGGTCTCTTGCCGTACGTCATCCGCTAAGACATATTCGACCGGCGGCGTCCGCGCCGCCGGTCGCTATTCTTCATTTCCGGGCGTTCCGGATGGTTGGCCGAAGCGATCTCTGACCGCTCGCTGGACCCGCAAGTCTCCCCCGCCTTTCGACGCATCCGGTGCCGCCTGTTGGCATCCTGTCGCGGCCCGACCTCTGCCAATGATGGTTAGCTGCAATCGCCATGACCGATTGGGTGATGCCTGTGCTGCGGTAGCCGGCGACACTCGTTGACAATCGTTACGGCAAGCACATACGCTGGCGGCAGCAGGACGGATGCTCAATTCCCGGATGCTACGGGTGTCGAAGTCGTCGCCGATCACGTGCGGGCACGAACCCCAATAAGCGGCGCCAACGAGCGCAACCGCCAAAGGGAGTGCAAACGATGTCCGTCCACATCCGTGGTCTGCGGCCAGTCGTACGCTTGGCTGCTATTCTCACACTGACTGTGGCTGCAGCAGGCGCAGCCCATGCCCAACAGAAAACCGATGTCATCTTCAGCGCCGGTCCGACCGGAGGCAGTTGGACGCCGATGGCGGCAGCGGCGTCGCAGGTCGTGAACAAGCGATATCCCGAGTTGAACGTGCAGGTCGAGCCGGGCGCGGCCCTCGTCAACATGGAGAAGATCCGCAACGACAAGGCCGATATCGGCTGGTCCATGACGACCGTCATGGCCGATGCACAGAAGGGCGAGGGTCAGTTCGCCGGCAAGGCGACCGATAAGGGACTTTTCGTGGCGAATTTCTATCCCAATGTCTGGCAGTTGGTGGTGCCCGCGAACAGCGACATCAAGAGTGTCAAGGATCTGAAGGGGCAGCCGGTGGCGCTGCCGGCACGCGGCAACACCAGCCTGGCAGCCGGCTGGGAGTACCTGCTCAAGGTCAACGGAATGACGCTGAACGACCTGGGTGCGAAGAGCTACGGGCCGGTGTCGTCGAACGCAGAGGCTGTGAAGAACCGGCAGGCGATGGCAGCCGGATGGTTCACCGTGGTGCCGGCATCCTTCGTCCTGGACCTTGGCTCGGCGATGTCGCTGCGGGTGCTTCCCGTCACGGACGAGGAATTCGCCGCACTGCGCAAGCTCAATTCGGGCTTTGTCCGCTACACCATCAAGGCCGGCACCTACAAAGACCAGGGCGTGACCGAAGCCGTTCAAACCTTCCAGTCGCCCACCGTGCTGATTGCGTCCTCCAAGACCTCTCCCGAGGTGATCTACAAGATCACCAAGGCCATTGTCGAAGGACGGGACGAGTTCGGTAACGTCACCAGCGACATGAAGGGCGTGAAGGCGTCCGACATGGCTGAGAGCCTGGGTATGCCGTATCACCCCGGCGCAGAGAAATACTATCGCGAAGCTGGATTGCTCAAGAAGTAGAGGATCTACCGTGCGCAAACTCTCCGGCTACGCGGGCCTGGTCGTCGGAGTGGTTGCGGTCACAATGTCCGTGTACCACATCTACGCGCGGCTGACGGTATACGCCCCCGATCAACAGGCCCTGCTCTACATCACACTGGCATTCAGTCTGGTGCTGTCGTTCCTGTTGTGGCCTCGCAGCAAGAATGCGACGCTCGGTGGCGTACCATGGGAAGATCTCGCTCTGGCCGGTCTTTCGCTCGCCTGCATTGGCTACATGTTCGCGAACTACGACTACATCGTGAACCGTTTTCCCACCGCCGATTCCCTGACCCGGATGGATATGGCGGTGGGAATAACCGCTACCCTGCTGGTTCTGGAGGCGACGCGACGCACGATCGGCGCGTCGCTGCCGATCGTGGCAATCGTCTTCCTCCTCTACGGCTTCGCCGGCCCCTGGCTGTACGGCTGGCTTTACCACAGAGGCCTCAGTCTCGAGCTCACCATCGACCAGACCTTTTTCACCACCGAGGGCATTTTCGGGGTGCCGATGACGGTGGCCGCGACCTACGTCATTCTTTTCATCATCTTCGGCACGTTCCTCGAAAAATCGGGAGCGGGCCAGTTCTTCATGAACTTCGCAAACGCGATCGCCGGCGGCGCGCGCGGCGGTCCCGGCAAGGTCTCGGTCGTCTCCTCCAGCCTGTTCGGTACGATCTCCGGCTCCGCCGTCGCCAATGTCATGGTCGACGGCTGGCTGACCATTCCAATGATGAAGAAGACCGGCTTCAAGCCGGAGGCGGCGGCGGCCATCGAGGCGGTGGCCTCCACAGGCGGACAGATCATGCCGCCGATCATGGGCGCGGCGGCTTTCGTCATGGCCGAGTTCCAGGGCGTGAGCTACACGCAGGTGATGATCGCTGCGACGATACCCGCGTTCTTCTACTATGGGGCGCTGTTTGCTGCGATCCACTTCAACGCCGTGCGCTCGGGGCTCAAGGGCTTGCCGCGCGAGGAACTGCCCGTCCTTGGCCATATCATGCTGCGCCAGGGGCATTTGTTCCTGCCGGTCATCGTGCTTCTGGCGCTGCTTCTGTTCGGCTTCACGCCGACCTATGGCGCGATCATCGCCACGTTCGCGCTGGTCGCGATCTCCTGGATTCGTCCTTCAACCGGATTGGGTTGGCGCGCGTGCCTTGAGGGCCTGCGCGACGGGGCCGTGCAGACCGTGCCGGTAGCGATGGCCTGTGCATCTGCCGGCATCGTGATTGGCATCGTGCTGCAAACAGGGCTCGCGCTGCGGTTCACGGCCTTTCTCATCGACTTCACCTACGGCTCCCTGCTGCCTGCGCTGCTCATCACGATGATCGCCGGCGTCGTTCTCGGCATGGGCATGCCGACCACTCCCGCCTACATCATGCAAGCGGCACTGCTCGTACCCGCGATCATGAAGCTTGGCGTGGAGCCCATGGCGGCGCACATGTTCGCGTTCTACTTCTCGTGCCTGTCGGCAGTGACGCCCCCGGTGGCATTGGCCGTGTATGCTGCCGCCTCCATCGGCGGGGCCGGCCTGTGGGCCTCAGGCGTGCAGGCGGTGAAATTCGCTGCCGCCGGCTTCATCGTGCCGTTCTTCTTCATCTACAACCCGGCGCTGCTGTTCGAGGGCCCATGGCCCGAAATTCTTCGCGCGGTGGTGACCGGCACGATCGGCGTGATTGCGCTCGCAGCCAGTCTCGAAGGCTACTTCCTGCGCACCGCTAAGTGGTTCGAGCGGGCGCTTTTCTTCGTGGCGGCCATGCTGCTGATCGACCCAAATGCCATCACCGACGTCATCGGCTTAGGCCTGCTCGCCATCGGCCTGTTGGTACAGAAGGTGTGGACGATGCGAGCAAGGATAGCGCCGGAAACCAGCACATGACCCGCACACAATTCGCTGCGCTGACCGTTATCGCCGCAGCTCTCCTCCTTGGCACGGTAGTATTCGGTGTTTTGCGGATATATGCCTAGGGCCAAATCGGCCGCCCTCGCCACACACGATGCCCTATGCACGGAGCAGGAACCGGTTCTGACATCATTGGGCCAGGTACCCTTGATCGGCTGCGCCTCCTGATCTAAAAGGCCGGGCATCACGGCCCCGGTGGGGCCGTGATCGTTTGATTGGGGGCGATACGAACTGGTATTTTGATACCTGATCGCCCCTTGGATCCCTAACTAGTTGGTAAAGGCGGCATTTTTTGCTGACCTCTATCTAACCGCTCGAAAGGAGCGGGACAGCTGATGATCACGATTGTCCTCATTGGTCTTGCGGCCGGCTGCGCGTCGGCGCTGATGTTCGCCTCGATCATCTCGGGCGCGCTGATCTCATTGCTGCTGTTCTATCTGGCGCCGCTGCCGCTGATGGTGGTGGCGCTCGGATGGGGTCCGCTTGCGGCGACGATCGGCGGCATCGCCGCGGCGGCAGGCCTCGGCGCGATTTTCGGCCTGGCCTATTGCATCGCCTTTGCGATCACCGTGGCCGTGCCGGCCTGGTGGCTCGGCCATCTCGCTTTGCTGGGACGGCCGCTGCCTGCCGCCGCCGAAGATGGTTCGGCGCCCGCTGCGGTTCAGCTCGAATGGTATCCGGTCGGCCGTATCCTGCTCTGGATCGCCGGCTTTGCCGCGCTGACCACGATCGCGGCCATGCTGACGCTTGGTGGCGACGCCCAGGCCATCCAGGGCGTGCTGCGCCGGGGTCTGATGCGAATTCTCGCGCCGCGAGGGTCCACGCCGTCGGCGGATATCGAGCGCTGGGTAACCGCTCTCGCCATCATCGCTCCCGCCGCCGCAACGATCGTCGCCATGATGACGCTGACGCTCAATCTCTGGCTTGCCGGAAAAGTCACGGCGACCTCGGGCCGGCTGCAGCGGCCGTGGCCTGACCTGAAGAGCGCGGAATTGCCGCCGATGACGCTGGTGGCGCTGTCGGTCGCGCTGGCTTTTTGTTTCATCGGCGGGCTCGCCGCGATGTTCGCACAGATCGCGACCACCGCACTGATGATGGCCTATGGCCTCACCGGCTTTGCCGTGCTGCACACGCTGACGCTGGCGCTCAAAAGCCGCGTCTTCTGGCTCTGCAGTGCCTACGCGATTGTTATCGTATTCGGCTGGCCCGTTCTCGCGATGATCGCGCTCGGGCTTGCCGACGCCATCTTCGGACTTCGCCAGCGCTATCTGCGCGGCAAACCTCCACCCCTGCCCGCATCCTGAAACTGCAACATCCACCTAATCGAATACGAACATCAAAGGAGAACGAAAATGGAAGTCATCCTGCTGGAACGCGTCGCCAAGCTCGGTCAGATGGGCGAAGTCGTCAAAGTACGCGACGGCTACGCCCGCAACTTTCTGCTCAAGCGCGGCAAGGCGCTGCGCGCCACCGCCGACAACCGCGCCAAGTTCGACGGCATGAAGGCCGAGCTCGAGGCCAACAACCTCAAGGCCAAGGGCGAAGCAACCAAGGTCGCGGAGAAGATCGACGGCCGCAACGTGGTCGTGCTGCGTCAAGCCTCCGAGACCGGCCAATTGTTCGGCTCGGTGAGCGTGCGCGACATTATCGCCTCGTTCGAAGCCGACGGCGTCACCATCAGCCGCAGTCAGGTTCTGCTCGACGCCCCGATCAAGACCATCGGCAAGCATGAGATCGCCATCGCCGTGCATCCGGAAGTCGAAGTCAATGTCAGCGTCACCGTGGCGCGCAGCGCCGACGAAGCCGAGCGCATCAACCGCGGCGAGGACATCTCGACCCGTCAGGAAGACCAGGACGCCGCCGCCGAGGCGCTTGCCGCCGCCGGCGAGTTCTTCGATCCGGAAGCCCAGCACGACGACGAGGCGCCGGCGCCGGCTTCGACCGAGAAGTAACGCGCGTATCTGTCTCTATGACGACTTCAAGCCCGGCCTCATCAGGCCGGGCTTGGGATTCTGGCGGTAGCCCTCTCGTCCAGCATCGCTATCGAGGCGAGCGCGGTCGCGGTGTGCTTCTCGATACCATCGGTTACGCAGAACACGTCGGCCGCAACCACGGCCACCTGACGTCCGGGCTTGATCACGCGTGCGCGGCAGATCAAGCGCTCGCCTGTCGCCGGCGACAGCAGGTTCAGCTTGTATTCGGCCGTCAGCGCCGATTGGCCGCGCGATGCCGCTGCCGCAATCGTGGTGGCGTTGTCGACGAGAAAGGCTGTCACGCCGCCGTGGAACAGGCCGTTCTGCTGCAGCAGCTCCGGCCGACGGTCGACCTCGAGCGTACACGTGCCGCGGGTCAGCTCGGACAGTTCGGCCCCGATATGGCTCATAAAACCCTGACGGCCGACATTGTCGCGGATCCGGGTCGCGATCGGGGCGAAGTCGGGATCGTTGTTCGCATTCATCTGGCTTCTCCCGGTTGTTGGACCCTCTCGGGCGCGACCACCGCGCGGATGGCGCAGGCGATCAGCATTTCGGCCTGCTCTCTCGGATCGGCGCGGTCACGGCCCGACAGCCATGCGCGGCAAAATATCTGCGCCGGTCCGATGATCTGGCTGAAGAACACCGACGACGTCATCGGCAATAATTCGCCGCGCTCGACCAGCGGTGCGCGCCATCGCTCGACGGCTTCCACCAGACGCAAATTCTGTACGCGCTGCGCGCCGCGGATCTCCTCGGTCCACTCGCTGCGGGAAATCTCGAACAGATACCGCGCTTCGCGCCTGGCGCTGACGACCCATTCGAGATGCGCTCGGATCAGGCGCACCACGCCTTCCCGCGCGCCACAGCGCTCATCGACTGCGGCAATGACGGCTGCGTGGTAGCGGGCGAGAATTTCCAGAAAGAGCGTGCCGGCCAGCTCCTTCTTCGAGCCGAAGAAGTGGAAAAAGCTGCCGTTGGACGCCCGGGCGCGGGCTCTGATGGCAGCCACGGTGGCGCCCTCGAAGCCGTCACGGTCGAACACCGCCAATCCCGCTTCCAGCAGATCCTCGCGTGCCGTGCTCATCGCCGTCGATCCCAACTAGGTCAACACTCTAGAGTGTTACTCTAGCGACGGTCAAGCGACGTGACCGACCGCCATTCGGCATTTGGAATTTTTATCGTGAGATGGGCGGCATAGGCGGGCCGGCAGGCTCGACCGGCGGTGCGGCGGGGGCCGCAGCGGTCGCCGGCGGAGGGGCCGCGGGCTCTGGCGTGGCCGCGGGCGTGCTTGTGGCCGGATCGGGCGCGGTGACTGCCGATGCTGGCGGCGCAGGTGTAATCGGAGGCACCGGATCGGGCCGCAGCGGATTCGGCTCGCTGCCGACGCTCTCCTTGGGAGCATCGACCTTGGCGGTGTCGGATTTGCTCTCCCGTGCCGATCCTTCCGGCTCGCCTACGGGCTTCGCCGCCTCGCTGACCGGCTTGTCGCCTTCGCTCTTGATCGCGTCAGTCTTGCCGGGATCGGTGGCGGCGGTTTCGGCCTTGGCGGCGTCCCTGGACGCATCCTCCTTTGCGGCGTCGCCCTGGATCGCCTGCTCGGCTTTCGGCGGCTCCTCAACCGGAGGCCTGCCGCGCCGGCCCTGCTTCTGCTTGCCGCCGGATTTGCTGTCGGTTGCCGCCCGTACCGGGGCCTCGCCATCTGCAGGTTTGGCCGCCTCGGGCGGCGTTTGTGGCCGCGCGGCCCGCTTGGCGTCGCGGCCGGGACGCGCGCCCTCGCCTTGCGGTGCGGTTCCGTCGGCCTCCGGCCGGGAAGTCTCCTGGGCCGGCGGCTGCCGGCGGCCGAAGCTGAATCGGTCGGGCTGATCGGTCCTGCCGTCCTGCTTGGCGTCCTTCTGCCTAGCGTCCTTCTTTGCCTGATCCTTGCTCTGGTACCGAGGGTCGGCAGCGCCGTTGGATATCAGGTAGGAGGACAGCACCGAGGCCATGTTGGTGCCGGTCGTATAATGCTGGCGCAGAAAGCCCGGCAACGACGAAGCCGACACGTTCTTCAAGAGGCCACGTGGGCTCTTGTGGCAGGCATTGCAGGTGCTCGAGAAGATCTGGCCCGGACTCTTGCCGGCGTCGAGATTTTCCGCCTGCGCCACGCCTGCCGTGAAGCAGCCGATCAGGAGCATCACCGTCGCTGAACTGAGCGCTCGGCTCAACATTCCCTGCTTCTCCAGAGGTAGAATCACCCTTGCGACGCACCACGTCGCCAGCGGCGGGGTCACCTTTTAGACGATTATGACGCGAATGGAAGCGCGCTCATTGCGCATCTTCGTGAGTGTGGCATTTGGGAATATCCGCTTTGACTCCAACACACTAGCGCCATGGCATCATCATACTTATCATAATCTTGATCCACCTTTGGAACTAATGTTCCCACGGTGCGTCGGTTTAACGGGCGTTGGCTCCATTGGTGTATCGATGGACCGGTTGTTGCGTTATTTTCTGGGCCAGTTCATTCGTCGCGGCACGATGGCGTTTACGTCCGCGAGTGGGGCCAGATTTACCTGCGGGGACGGAACCGGCCGTCCGGTATCGGCGCGCTTCCTGAGCGAGCGAACACAACGCCGGATCCTGCTCAATCCCGAACTGGCGCTGGGCGAAGCCTATATGGACGGCACGTTCGTGGTCGAGAACGGCTCGATCGCGGACGCGCTGGAGATCCTGCTCGGCCAGCCGGAAATGCTGCCGCGCTGGGCCAGGCTGCAGTGGTGGCTGCGCTATTTCGGCAGGCACATCAGACAATTCAATTGGCGCGGCCGGGCGAAAAACAACGTCGCCCATCACTACGATCTCGACGGCCGGCTCTATTCCCTCTTCCTGGATGCCGACAGGCAATATAGTTGCGCCTATTTCGAAACGCCGGATACCACGCTCGACGATGCCCAACTCGCCAAGAAGCGTCACCTTGCCGCCAAGCTTCTGATCGGACGCGGCAATCGCGTGCTCGACATCGGCTCGGGCTGGGGCGGTCTTGGCCTCTATCTCGCCGAGATGACCGGCGCCGATGTCACCGGCATCACGCTATCGTCGGAGCAGCTGCAGGCCTCGAATGCCAGCGCCGCCGAGAGGAACCTGATGGGGTCGGCGAGATTCCTGCTGAGCGACTACCGCGACATTGCCGGTCCGTTCGACCGGATCGTGTCGGTCGGCATGTTCGAGCATGTCGGCATCGATTTCTATGAAACCTTTTTCCGGCGCTGCGCCGAACTTCTCAGCGACGACGGCGTCATGGTGCTGCATTCGATCGGCCGGTCGACAGGACCCGATGTCTCGAGCCCGTGGATTACGAAATACATCTTCCCCGGCGGCTATATCCCCGCCCTTTCCGAAGTCATCCCCGCGATCGAGAAGGCGGGCCTTCTGGTCTGCGACATGGAAATCCTTCGGCTTCACTACGCCGAAACGCTAAAGGCCTGGCGCGACCGCTTCATGGCGCGGCGTGAAGAGGCGGTACGTCTTTACGACGAGCGGTTTGCCCGCATGTGGGAATTCTATCTGGCGGCTTCCGAGATGTCGTTCCGGAAGCAGAACCTGATGAATTTCCAGATCCAGCTGACCAAGCGCCAGGGGATCGTGCCGATCACCCGAGATTACATGACCCGGGAAGAAGCGAGGTTGCGCGGGATAGAACGCAGAAGGAGGCCGCGCCTGCGGTTGGCGGGCGAATAGGCCGCCGCGAATGCTGGCGTCAGTTCCGCAGGCTGTAAGCCGAAACGTAAGGCGTGCGAGGAAGAGCCGGACGGGCGAGCTGGGCTCGCAGCGCAGCAAGCAACTGGCCGTCGCAGGGCTCGGCACGGCGTTCCGGGCGCGAAATCTCTTCCATGGTGTCGATCAGCATCGACAGCCACGCGCGCTGGGCGCTTGCCGATCGCCATCCCTGGAGTTGCTGACCCATCGCCTGTCCCTTTGGTTCGTTACAACTGGCAACTCGAAAATCGCCGGCACGTTCCCGATTTCGTAACCAATCCATTCTGCCGCGAAGAAAATCACATCCGATGTGATCTACTTCACAGAGTCCCTTGGCGGTCCGTCGTACATCTGGCGCCATGAGCCAGCAGTCCTACCCAGCTCCGTTCGAGTCCGACATCCGGATCGACTACGCCTTGATCGCAATCGGCGTGGTCGCCGCCCTGTTCGCGTTCCTCTACCTGATGCTGGTTTGATCAACGCTTAAGGTCGCGGCTCAAAAAAGTCGCCTGCGTCGGAATATGTCGGTCCAGGTGACGACAAGGTTCAGGCTCTCCTAAGATTTTATCTGGCATTTTCGCGGAAGCCGCTCCGCCTGCGCCCGATTTCGGCCGAAACCCCGTCAAGCTTCGCACCGACCACACGTCGGATTCATCCACATTTTTGAAGAACGGTGCATAGCGGCGAGCTTTTGCTTCCGCTTTGCCCAGGACGGGCGCTTTATCGCGGCC
The DNA here is from genome assembly GCF_001693515.2 of Bradyrhizobium paxllaeri. NCBI lineage: Bacteria > Pseudomonadati > Pseudomonadota > Alphaproteobacteria > Hyphomicrobiales > Nitrobacteraceae > Bradyrhizobium > Bradyrhizobium paxllaeri. Next base: position 3,851,746 of record NZ_CP042968.1, on the reverse strand, counting down.
CCTCTTGCGGAAACGCTGGCAACGCCGGAAACCAACTGCATAACCTGACGCCATGGCTCCGACTGATTCGAACGTTCTCAAGCTTGCTCCCGACGCGGGAACTCCCGCCTTCCGGAGCGCGCCGCACAATATCGAGGCGGAACAGAGCCTGCTGGGCGCCATCCTGGTCAATAACGACGCGTTCTACCGGGTTTCCGACTTTCTGGAATCGAAGCACTTCTTCGAGCCGATCCACCAGGCCATTTTCGAGACCGCCGGCAGCCTGATCAGGATGGGCAAGGTCGCGACGCCCGTGACGTTGAAAACCTTCCTGCCGGCCGACACCGATATCGGCGGCATGACGGTTGGCCAATACCTCGCGCGGCTGGCGGCGGAAGCCACCACGATCATCAACGCGCAGGATTACGGCCGCACGGTCTACGACATGTCGCTACGCCGCGACCTGATCCGGATCGGCGAGGACATGGTCAATGTCGCCTTCGACGCGCCGGTGGATTTTGCCCCGCGTGCGCAGATCGAGGACGCCGAGCGCCAACTCTACGAACTCGCTGAATCCGGCCGCTATGACGGCGGCTTCCAGCGCTTTGCGCAGGCGCTGACCACTGCCGTCGACATGGCGGCCAAGGCCTTCCAGCGCGACGGAAGCCTGTCGGGCGTTGCCACCGGCCTGCGCGACCTCGACACCAAGATGGGCGGCCTGCAGGCGTCCGACTTGATCATCCTCGCGGGCCGCCCCGGCATGGGCAAGACGTCGCTCGCCACCAACATCGCCTACAACATCGCCAGGGCGCATCGATCCGAAGTTCAGGCCGACGGCACGATGAAGACCGTCAATGGCGGCATCGTCGGCTTCTTCTCCTGCGAAATGTCCGGCGAGCAGCTCGCCACCCGTATTCTGGCCGAACAGACGAGCATTTCCTCCAGCATGATCCGCCGCGGCGGCATCAGCGAGGCCGACTTCGAGAAGATCCGCGATTACTCGATCGAATTGCAGTCACTGCCGCTCTATGTCGACGAAACCGGCGGCCTTTCGATTTCCGCACTGACCGCACGGGCGCGGCGGCTGAAACGGCAGAAGGGCCTCGACCTCATCGTGATCGACTACATCCAGCTGCTGCAGGGCTCGGGCAAGCGCTCGGACAACCGCGTGCAGGAAGTGACTGAAATCACCACCGGCCTGAAGGCACTTGCCAAGGAGCTCAACGTTCCCATCATCGCGCTGTCGCAGCTTTCGCGTCAGGTCGAAAACCGCGACGACAAGCGCCCGCAACTGGCCGACCTGCGTGAATCCGGTTCGATCGAGCAGGACGCCGACGTCGTGATCTTTGTGTATCGTGAGGAATATTACCTCCAGAACAAGGAGCCGCGCATCGGTACCCCCGAATACGAGAAGTGGCAGCTCGACATGTCGCTGGTGCACGGCAAGGCCGAAATCATCATCGCCAAGCAGCGCCATGGCCCGACCGGAACGGTGGACGTGCAGTTCGAGGGCCAGTTCACCCGGTTCAGCGATCTTGCGCATGACAGCAGTCTGCCCGATCGCAGCTATGAGCACTGAGTGCAGCAGTTGAACCGCAGCGTTCCGCCGCGTAAAACTGTGGCATGAACGTCGCTCCTGATCCCAAATCCATCCCGCAGGGCACCCTGCTCTCGCCCGAGGCGGGCCAAGCCGCGGCGCCCGCGACCGCAACCGGCGTGCTGACGGTCGATCTCGACGCCATCGTTGCCAACTGGCGCAAGCTCGAGAAGACGGCGGTACCGGCCGAATGCGCCGGTGTCGTCAAGGCGGACGGCTATGGCTGCGGCGCCGAGCAGGTGGCGCGCGCCCTCTCCAACGCCGGCTGCAAGACGTTTTTCGTCGCTACCCTCGATGAGGCCCGCGCGGTCCGCGCCGCGGTGCCGACCACGGCTGCGATCTATGTGCTTGGCGGCTTCTTCCAGAACACCGGCGACGCCTACGCCAAGATCGACTGCAAGCCGGTGATCGGCGACCTCAACGAGCTCGCCGAATGGGACGTGTTCTGCCGCCGCTCCGGCTGGTCGGGCGGCTCCGCTATCCATATCGATACCGGCATGAACCGGCTTGGCATGACCGTGACCGAGGCGCAGGGCATCGTCCCGCGCATCAATGCCGGGGACCACGGCATCACGCTCGTGATGAGCCACCTCGCCTCGGCGGAACTGCTCAACAATCCCGCCAATGCTAGGCAGCTCACGGCCTTCCGCGAGATCGCGAGCCTGTTCTCGGGCGTCCCGGCGTCGCTGGCGAATTCGTCCGGCATCTTTCTCGGCGCCCAGTTCCAGTTCGACATCGTGCGGCCGGGCTGTGCCCTCTACGGCATCAATCCGACACCGGAAGCCGACAACCCGATGCAGCCAGTCGTCGAGTTGAAGGCGCGCATCGTGCAGATTCGCAACATCGAGCGCGGGGATACCGTCGGCTATGGCGGCACCTGGACGGCGCGGCGTCCGACCCGAATAGCGATCGTCGCCGCGGGCTATGCCGACGGCTATTTCCGTGCTGCCAGCTCCAATGACGGCACCCGTGGCGCCGAGGTGGTGGTCGCGGGCAGGCGCTGCCCGATCGCGGGGCGGATTTCGATGGACCTGACGGCGGTCGACATCACCGATCTCGACAGGAACGCGGTGCGGCGCGGCCATATGGTGACGTTGATCGGCGAAGGCATCACGGTCGACGAACTCGCCCATCACTTCGGCACCATCGGCTACGAAGTGCTGACCAGCCTCGGCAGGCGTTACGCGCGAATCTACAAGGGCGGCAATGCCACTGGAGAGCCCCCGGCTCCGCCTCCAGCGGAGCCGGCTGCCGCATCCACCTAGTTATTGTTCTCTGTGTTGCTTCGCGGCGTGGTTGCCCTGTCCTACTGTTTCTTCCGGCTAGCCAACACTTGCCTGCAAGCATCGCTGAGTTGGTGCTGCTGCTTGTTCAGGCATGCGACGACACGGCCCCCACCGGGCGGCGTACCGGCGCAATATTTGTCATAGTCCGTCTTGCAGGCGCCGCGCGGGTCGGTGGTTTGAGCAACTGCAGATCCGGAGCATCCGATGGCGAGCACGAGAATGGCGAAGCGTAGTTTCGACATGGAGTCTCCAGGTGTCAGACGAAGCACAGTGATGCCAGCTAGCTCTACATGAAGATCGCGACCTTCAACATTAATAATGTCAACCGCCGCTTGCCGAACCTGTTGCGCTGGCTGCGCGCAGCAAAACCCGACGTCGTCGCCTTGCAGGAACTGAAATCGACCGATGCCGAGTTCCCGATTCAAGCGATCGAGAAGGCTGGCTATGGCGCGGTGTGGCGCGGACAGAAGACCTGGAACGGCGTTGCCATCCTGGCGCGCAACGCCGAGCCGGTACTGACGCGCACCGCCGTGCCCGGCGATCGCGACGATGACGAGGCCCGCTACATCGAGGCCGCAATTGGCGGCATCCTCGTCACCAGCATCTATCTGCCGAACGGCAATCCGCAGCCTGGACCCAAGTTCGACTACAAGCTCGACTGGTTCAAACGGCTGCGGTCGCATGCCGCAAAACTGCTCAAGCAGGATATCCCCGTGGTGCTGGCCGGCGACTACAATGTCGCGCCGACCGCATCAGATATCTATCCGACAAAGTCATGGGACAAGGACGCACTGATCCAGCCCAAGAGCCGTGCGGCGTTCAAGGCGCTGGTGGACCAGGGCTGGACGGACGCGATCCGGACCCTGCACCCGTCGAAACCGATGTTCACGTTCTGGGACTACAAGCGCAACCGCTGGCCGCGCGACGCCGGACTGCGGCTCGATCATCTGCTGCTCAGCCCCGCCATCGCGCCGCGCCTGATCAAAGCCGGCGTCGATCGCAAGATGCGCGGCGAGGAAGGCGCCAGCGACCACGCGCCGGCCTGGATCGTGCTCGGATAGAGCCGCGGCATCCGCCTAGGGCGCGACGGGCCGTTTGTTCGCACAAGCAGGCCGGACTTGTTATGCTTTCCGCAAGCTTCGAAAAAGAATCAAAAAAGAGACGGGGGAACGCGCGTGGAAATCTCGAGAACGATCGCAGCAATAGCCGCGCTTTTTTGTGTGCTCGTAAACGTTGGCGCAGCCGCCGACGACGATTACCCGTCCCGGCCGATCACGCTGACACATGGGTTTGGCGCCGGCGGCAATGCGGATGCGATCGCCCGTATCGTCGCCGACGGCCTTTCCCGGCGGCTCGGCAAACCCGTCATCGTCGAAGCCCGCCCGGGCGCCGGCGGCAACATTGCATCCGACCGCGCCGCCAAAGCCGCACCGGACGGCTATACGCTCATCATGCTGACGGGCGGCCACGCGGTCTCGGCGGCGATGTACAAGACGCTGCCGTTCGAGCCGGTCGAGGATTTCCAGATGATCTCGACGGTGGTGTTCTTTCCCTTCGTCGTCGCCGTCAAATCAAGCCACCGGTTTCAGACGCTTGCCGATCTGATTGCGGAGGCGAAAGCGAAACCGGACACGCTGACCTACAGCTCGGTCGGTGTCGGATCGACCCAGCATCTGGTCGGCGAATTGCTGTCGTCGATGGCCGGCATCAAGATGATCCACGTGCCCTACAAGGGCGGCGGCGGTCCCATCAACGATCTCCTCGGCGGCCAGATCGACATCCTGATCGACACGCTGACGATCACGGCCCCGCAACTCACTGCTGGAACGATACGAGGCCTCGGCGTGACCAGCGAAAAGCCGTGGTTTTCCATTCCCGCCGTGCCGCCGATCGCCGCAACCGTGCCGGACTATGCGGTCCGGTCCTGGCTCGGCATCGCTACAGCCAGGAACGTGCCTCAACCCGTCGTCGAGAAACTCAATCGCGAATTGCGCGCCGTGCTCGATATGCCTGACATCAGGGACAAGCTCCAGGCGATGGGCAACGAGGTCCGCAGCGGTTCGCCGGACGACATGCGCAGCATGGTCGCATCGGAGATATCCCGCTGGAAGCGGGTGATCGATAGCGCGGCGATTCCGAGACAATGATCCGCGCGCAGCAGATCAGCCCTTGCGCGTGTGGCCCCACGCCGCGTCCCAGTCTTCGCCCGCGGCATCGATGACGCGGCCGTCGGCCTCGAAGAATTTGTTCGGCACCTGGAAGATCGCGAGCATCAGCCCGCCTTGCGGGCACCAGGCGACGTGGCGGCTGCCCTCCTCGCGCCAGATGAATTCGCCGGCCTTGCATTCGATGCCCTGCGCCGGACCTTCCTTGTCGACGAGCGAACCCTCGAGCACGTAGGTCTGCTCGATGTTGACGTGTTCATGGTCGGGCAACACCGCGCCCGGCGCGAACCGCATCAGCGCCGTCATCAGGCCGGTCTTGCGATCGAACAGCAGCGTCTTGGCTTCGCAACCGGGAAAGCGGGTCTTCTGCCATTCCATGCTGTCGGGGCGGACCAGATGGGAATGCGTGTCTGCGGTCTGCGCGCCCTTCGGCGTCACGGCGTCCATGGCGATCCTCCGTTTGCTTGTTTTGACGCGATCCTAGCAGCTTTGCCTTTCGCCGCCAGCCGGCAGGTGTGCGCTGCGGCGACGCTGTCTTGCTCACACCCGCCACCGGTTATAGGATCGCCATATCCTGCCGCTCGCGCGGATCAAGGCTGAACATGGCAGCGCTGCAACAATCGCTCATCTGCAAGGGTTGCTGGGAGCAGATGCATGTGCCGGTGCCGCTTCGCGGCGTAGCCTCGGCGCCTTTTCGTGCGTTCGGCATTCGTCCGAGCCGGATGAATCCCAATACCTGCACCATCTGCGAGCTGATGTTCACGAAGGTGATGCGGGCCCGCAAGATCACCATCGACGCGACCATCATGTTTGCCGACCTGCGCGGCTACACCAGCCTGTCGCAGTCGCAATCGGCTGATGCGGTTTCCGGACTGCTCGACGCATTCTACGATGAATGCGCCAACGCGATCTGGGAGCACGAGGGACTGCTCAACAAGACCATCGGCGACGCCGTGATGGCGGTCTTCAATTTTCCCTTGAAGCGGCAGGAGCATGCCAGAAACGCCGTGCTCGCCGCGCGCGACATCCAGGCCAACTGGCGCGATCGGCGCGAGAGCCTTGTCCGGGCGCACGACCTCTCTTCCAGCGATCTCGGGATCGGCATCGGCATCCATACGGGCGAACTCAGCTTCGGCGAGTTCGGTCGCTCGCATCGCGACCTGACGGCGATCGGCACCGTCGTCAACACCGCCTCCCGGGCCCAGTCGGTTGCCGAAGCCGACCAGATCCTGGTGACCAAGGCGGTGTTTGACCGCGCCCAACCAGATTTGAAGAACAGTCATTCGAAGGCATTCCAGCTCAAGGGGTTCAACGCGCCGGTTGAGCTCTACGCTGCCTAGCGCAACCGGTGCGAGGCCGCTCTCACCAAAGATTTTTGCCATCAATCACCGTCACCGTTACCGCGTCGAGATCGAAATCATCGAACAGGTGCGAATTGACGGCGACCTTGGGATTGTCGAAGTCCGGCTTGCCGCTCGGCGATTCCGAATAGGTGCCGCAGCCGCAACTGGCGCAGAAATGATGTTTGACGGTGCGGCTGCCCCACAATAGGTCGCAACATTTTCCGGCGGCGATGTCAGGCGGAACTGGGCCGGGGTGTAGTAGGCCCACAACGCGCCGCGCTTGGAACACAGCGAGCAGGTGCAGCGTGTCACCTCCACCGGCGGCTCGTTCACCTCGAATTGTGTCTGGCCGCAATGGCAGCTTCCCTTGATCGGCACGATCGGCTCCTTTCCCTGTATCGCCTAGACGTCGTAACCTGATCCTGCTGCCACCATGGTGTCAGCAGCAGAGAAACGTGAAAGACAGCAACTTTGGGCTTCCTTTTTGTCCTTATTGTCGGGCTCATCGCCGGCACCATCTCGGGCATCGTCGGCACCGGCTCGTCGATCATGCTGATGCCGGTACTGGTCTATCAATACGGGCCCAAGGAAGCGGTGCCGATCATGGCGGTGGCGGCCGTGATGGCGAATTTCTCGCGCATCCTCGCCTGGTGGCGCGAGGTCGACTGGCGCGCCTGTCTTGCCTACTCGGTCACGGGGATTCCGGCCGCCGCGCTTGGCGCGCGAACGCTACTCGTGCTGCCCTCGCACGCCGTCGATATCACGATCGGCGTGTTTCTCATCGCGATGGTGCCGGTGCGGCACTGGCTCGCCCGGCACCAGCTTAAAGCACGCCTCTGGCACCTTGCGGTCGGTGGCGCCATCATCGGCTATCTCACCGGCATCGTGGCATCGACCGGCCCGCTCAGCGTGCCGCTGTTTCTGTTCTACGGGTTGACCAAGGGCGCCTTCCTCGCCACCGAAGCCGCAAGCTCGCTCGGCCTCTACTTAAGCAAGTCGGTCACGTTCGAACGTTTCGGCGCGCTGACGCCAGATATTGCGCTGAAAGGTCTGATCGCCGGCTCCTCGCTCATGTTTGGCGCCTTCATCGCCAAGCGCTTCGTGCTGCATCTTCAGCCCGACGTCTTCAGGTTGTTGATGGACGGCATCATGCTGGCCGCCGGTCTCACGCTGCTGTGGACCGCATTTTCGTAAAGATTCGGCGCTGACAGCCTGAACCATTCGCCAGCAATGGCCGACCAAGTGACGCGTGTCACATCCATTCGGCAAGGCCGAACGCTGGAACGGCGGGCTGCCGACAACGATGGTGCCGGGCTCGGCCGTGCCGTTCGTGTCGGTGAAATAGAGATCGACCATGCGGACAGCCCTCACAATCGCGCTCGCGAGCATTCTTGCCGTGCTCGCGGCGCAAACATCCTCGCGCGCCGCGCAGACATTTGATGGGCTGTGGGCCACAAGCCGGAAAGATTGCCGCGACAAGGATGGGCCTGACAGCAAGACGTTCATCGACCTCGAGAACGTGATCAAAGGCAAGCCGGCGCCGCTCGTCGATCAATATGAAAATCATTGCCGGGTCGACCGCAAGGCGCCAGCCGGCGACGGATTGGTGCTGTCGACGACCTGTTTCGAATTCTGGGACGACTACAACAAGGGCGCGAACGGTCGGAAAGTGACGATCAGGCTGTCACCCGGTCCAAACGACACGCTCAAAATCGACGGCAAGCCCTATCTGCTTTGCAAGCGCAAGAGCGACCTCCCCAAGAACCGGTAATCATTGGGATTCGCCGATCCCGTCCGGATCCATGCCGCGCGGGCAACTGATGTTCAAATTTGCTCGACGGCCTGACTACCGCAACGTTTATCGGATATGACGCCGTGGATCGGTGGCCGCGCCTTCTCAGACGTGCCACTCTGATCGACGAGACCGTGCAAGTTGCACGGCTCGATTCTCGACGGGGAGAATGCGTCTTGAGCGTGATGGTGGAAACGGCTGATGCCCCCTATCCGGGCGACCAGCGAACCGGACGAAACGAAGCCCGGCAAGACACCCTGAAATTCGCGGAAGCCGCCCTTACCGACAGCAAGCGCGAGGGCCTGCTGCTTGCCGTCCGCGCCCGTTGGGTCGCGCTGGCGGTCACGGCCCTGACCTTGCCGATCATCAACCCGAACTGGGACGTGATCTACTACGTCGTGATGCTGGGCTTCTTTGCCCTGATCGGGTGGGCTCAGCTCAAGGTCGGCAAGGTCGGCCGTTCGCCGCTCGAGGTTTTCCTGATCATCTGCGACCTCGCGCTGCTGACCTTCCTCACCGTCGTCCCCAATCCGTGGAGCGACCTTAACTGGCCGATCGGAATGCAATTCCGGTTCGACAGTTTCATCTATTTCTTCATCTTCCTTTCGACCGCCACCCTCGCCTATTCGTGGCGGACCGTCGTCGCGATGGGCGGGTGGACCGCTGCCCTGTGGGCTCTTGCCGTCGGCTGGGCCTACCTGCAGCCGGAAAGCCATGCCGCGCTGTCGGCACGCGTCAAGGAAGCCATTGGCGCCGATATTCGCATGTTCGAGATTCTCGATCCCTCCTCGATCGGCTTCGGCGCCCGGTTCCAGCAAGTCACCGTATTCATCATCGTGGCCGCAATCCTGGCGCTGGCGGTACGCCGTTCGAATGCGCTCCTGATCAGCCACGCCGGGCTCGAACGTGAGCGCGCCAACCTCGCGCGTTATTTCTCTCCCAACGTCGTCAACGAACTGTCCGGCAATGACGAGCCGCTCACGCGGGTTCGCACCCAGGACGTCGCAGTGCTGTTTGCCGATATCGTGGGCTTCACCGCCTACGCCGATGGGCGAGACCCGAACGACGTCATCGAGACGCTGCGGCAATTCCATGAACGGATGGAAAGAGAAGTATTCCAGCACGGCGGAACGCTCGACAAGTACCTCGGCGACGGCCTGATGGCGACGTTCGGCACGCCATTTGCCGGCGATTCCGACGCACTGAACGCGTTGCGTTGCGCGAGGGGCATGATCGCCTCGATCGCCGAGTTGAACAGAGAACGGCAGAATCGCAACGAGCCGCCGATCCAGGTCAGCGTCGGATTGCACTACGGACAGGTCGTGCTGGGCGATATCGGCCTCAACCGGCTCGAATTCGCCGTGATCGGCACCACCGTGAATGCAGCGAGCCGCCTCGAGGCGCTGACCCGCGAATTCGGCTGCGCCATCGTCGTCAGCGACGCGCTGATCCAGCAGGCCCGCACCGAAACCAACCCGTCGAGCGCCGACTTCGCGTTGCTGGTCGAGCAGCCGGCGCAGAGCATTCGTGGACTTGAGCAGCCGGTTGGCATCTGGACGTGTGCGGGCGCCGCTTCCTGATGTTCCCCACGCGTGCGATGGATGTATCGGCACTCATCACGCCACACGGCGTCTTTCCGTGCTAAGTAGTGCCGCCCGTTCCACCGAGTCTGCTATTCCCCATCATGGCCAAATCCACCCTCTCCTTTGTCTGCCAGAACTGCGGCGCGGCGTATAATCGCTGGCAGGGCAAGTGCGAGTCCTGCGGCGAGTGGAACACGCTGGCCGAAGAGGACACGTCTGGTAGCGTGCCGGTGTCGATCCGTTCGAAGCGCAGGGGCCGGACGTTTGCGCTGGAATCGCTGACCGGCAAGAGCAACGACGCCCCTCGCCTGTCCTCCGGCATGACGGAGCTCGATCGCGTCACCGGCGGCGGCTTTGTCCGCGGCTCCGTCCTTCTGGTCGGCGGCGACCCCGGCATCGGCAAGTCGACGCTGCTGACGCAGGCCACCAGCATGCTGGCGCGCGCCGGGCATCGTGCAGTCTACATATCGGGTGAAGAGGCCGTGGCGCAGGTGCGGCTGCGCGCGGAGCGGCTGGGGCTGGCGGATGCGCCGGTGCAGCTGGCCGCCGAGACCTCGGTCGAGGATATCGTCTCGACCCTGTCGGAAGGCGCGGTGCCGCGCCTGATCGTGATCGATTCCATCCAGACCATGTGGACCGATACGGTGGAATCGGCGCCGGGAACGGTGACACAGGTCCGCGCCTCGGCGCAGGCGCTCATTCGATTCGCCAAGAAATCCGGTGCGGCGATCATCCTGGTCGGGCACGTCACCAAGGACGGCCAGATCGCAGGCCCCCGCGTGGTCGAGCACATGGTCGACGCAGTGTTGTCGTTCGAGGGCGAAGGCTCGCAACATTTCCGCATTTTGCGCGCGATGAAGAATCGTTTCGGGCCGACTGACGAGATCGGGGTGTTCGAGATGACAGGCTTGGGCCTGCGCGAGGTCTCCAACCCCTCCGAATTGTTCCTTTCTGAACGCGATCTGGGCAGTCCGGGCACGGCGGTTTTTGCCGGAATCGAAGGCACCCGCCCCGTTCTGGTGGAATTACAAGCCTTGGTGGCGCCGACCACGCTGGGCACGCCCCGGCGGGCCGTGGTGGGCTGGGACCCGAGCCGGCTGTCGATGGTGCTGGCGGTGCTGGAGGCCCATTGCGGGGTCAAATTGTCCGGCTACGACGTCTATCTGAACGTGGCGGGCGGCCTGCGGATCCAGGAGCCTGCGGCCGACCTCGCGGCGGCAGCCGCCCTGGTGTCGTCGTTGGTAAACGCGCCGTTACCGACGGATGCGGTCTATTTCGGCGAGATTTCGCTCTCCGGCGCGGTCCGGCCGGTGGCGCAAACCTCGGCGCGTCTGAAAGAGGCCGCCAAACTGGGATTTGGACGCGCCGTTCTGCCCGAATCGGCCCGCGGCGAGATCGGCAGCGACGGCGGCCTGGCGCTAAACAGCGTCGGCGGACTGACCAGCCTGGTTGCCGAAATCGCGGCGCGCGGCACGCCGAGAGGCAACCGGGACGCCAGTCGCGAGGGTGTGACGGAGAAAAATGCCACACCGTCGCGATTCCGTCGTGAAAACAGCTAAAGCGGCGTGACGCGCCCCGCCCTCGCCGCTATACAACGCGCGCGAAAGGCGGACCGGGATGGCACGATATCCGGCCTTGCGGGATGCGCCGTCTGCCCCTCTCTTGGGGGAGTTCTGACCCGCCGATTCGCTGCTTTGAGAACTGACGAGCGGACCTGACCAGCCGATGCCCGTAACGATACTCGATCTCGTCCTGCTCGGAGTGATGCTGATTTCGGGGCTGCTCGCCATGGTGCGCGGCTTCATGCGCGAAATCCTGTCGATCGCGGCCTGGGGCGCGGCGGCGCTGGTGACACTCTATGCGTTCACGAAGCTGATGCCATCCGCCAGGGCCTATTTTGGCAGCGAAACGATCGCGGCCGTGGTGGTGGTGGCGGGCACTTTCATCGGCACCCTGATCGTGGTCTCCGTGATCACGGTGCGAATCTCCGACATGATCCTGGATTCCCGGATCGGCGCGCTGGATCGCACGCTCGGCTTCCTGTTCGGCCTCGGCCGCGGCCTCCTGATCGTGGTAGTCGCTTTCCTGTTCTTTAGCTGGCTGGTCCCGGACAAGCAGCGGCCGGACTGGATCACCGGTGCGAAGTCCCGGGTGGTGCTGCAGGGAACCGGGGATTGGTTAATGTCGCTCTTGCCTGACGACCCCGAGAACACCATCTTAAAACGATTCAAGAAGAATAAACCGGAAGACGACCAAACTGACGCCGACCAGGCAGCCCCTGCGTCTGGCGATGGCTACAGTAAACCTGCCCGCGACAGCCTTAAAAAGCTGATCGAGAAACCCGCGGGCCGCTAATTCTGGCCAAGATAGAGAGGCGATGGACGCGATGCAAAACCCTTCCGATCCCGCCGGCCAACTCGATCTGAATCCCGGTATCGAGTTGCAGGACGATCTCGAAGGCGACACGCTACGCGAGGAATGCGGCGTGTTCGGCATTTTCGGCCACCCTGAGGCTGCCGCCATCACGGCACTCGGACTACACGCTCTCCAGCATCGCGGCCAGGAAGCCGCCGGCATCGTCTCATTCGACGGCAGCCGCTTCCATTCCGAACGTCGGCTCGGTCTCGTCGGCGACACCTTCTCCCGCCGTGAGGTGATCGAGCGCCTGCCCGGCATTATGGCCGTCGGCCATGTCCGCTATTCCACGACCGGCGGCACCATCCTGCGCAACGTCCAGCCGCTGTTTGCCGAGCTCAGCGCCGGCGGCTTCGCGGTCGGCCACAACGGCAACCTCACCAACGGCCTGACGCTGCGCCGCGAGCTGGTGAAGGGCGGCGCCATGATGCAGTCGACCACGGACACCGAGGTCATCCTGCATCTGGTCGCGCAATCCAAGCGCAGCCGTTTCATCGACCGCTTCATCGAGTCGCTGCGCGCGATCGAAGGCGCTTACGCGCTGGTCGCGCTGACGAACAAGAAGCTGATCGGTGCGCGCGATCCGCTCGGCATTCGGCCGCTGGTGCTGGGCGATCTCGACGGCCGTCCGATCCTGACCTCGGAAACCTGTGCGCTCGACATGATCGGCGCCAAATATGTCCGCGACGTCGAGCCCGGCGAGATCATCGTGTTCGACGAGACCGGCGCGCACAGCCACAAGCCGTTCCCGCCGAAGCCGCCGCGGCCCTGCATCTTCGAATACATCTATTTCGCGCGGCCGGATTCCATCGTCGGCGGCCGTTCGGTCTACGACGTCCGAAAAGCCTTCGGCGCGCAGCTCGCGCGCGAAAGCCATCCCGATGTCGACGTCGTGGTGCCGGTGCCGGATTCCGGCGTGCCCGCAGCCGTCGGCTACAGCCAGTTTTCCGGCGTGCCGTTCGAACTCGGCATCATCCGCAACCACTATGTCGGCCGCACCTTCATCCAGCCGACCCAGAGCGTTCGCGAACTCGGCGTGCGCATGAAGCATTCGGCCAACCGCGCCGCGATCGAAGGCAAGCGCATCATCCTGATCGACGATTCGCTGGTGCGCGGCACCACGTCCAAGAAGATCGTCCGCATGATGCGCGACGCGGGCGCCCGCGAGGTGCATTTCCGGCTCGCTTCGCCCCCGATCCTCTATCCCGATTATTACGGCATCGACCTGCCGGACCGCGGCGGCCTGCTCGCCGCGACCCACTCGCTGGAGGAAATGCGCGAGATCATCGGCGCGGATTCACTGGCGTTCCTGTCGATCGACGGCATGTATCGCGCCATGGGCGAACCGGGCCGCGATCCCGCCAATCCGAAATTCTCGGACCACTGCTTCACCGGCACCTACCCGACCCACCTCACCGACCAGACCCAGGTCGAGCCGCAGCCCCGGCAATTGTCGCTGCTGGCGGAAGCGAGCTGACGCGAAGCGTCATTCCGGGGCGATGCGAAGCATCGAACCCGGAATCTCGAGATAATAAAACTCCAGTTTCTAAGCTCCAGATTCCGGGTCTGGCCCTTCGGGCCATCCCGGAATGACGATGCTTTTCTTGCCCTCGGGCTTGTCCCGGCCATCCACGTCTGTAATACCCCGCCGCAAAGACGTGGATGCTCGGAACAAGTCCAGGCATGACGAAAGTGGCACATCATGACCAAACCCCTCGCCTCCCGCATCGCGCTCGTCACGGGTGCCTCACGCGGCATTGGCTATGCGACGGCCCGCGCGCTCGCCCGTGCCGGCGCGCACATCGTTGCCATCGCACGCACGCAAGGCGGCCTTGAGGAACTCGACGACGAGATCCGCAAGGACGGTGGCAGCGCCACGCTGGTGCCGCTCAACCTCACCGACTTCGACGGCATCGCGCGGCTCGGCGCAGCGCTGCATGAGCGTCACGGCAAGCTCGACATTCTCATCGGCAACGCCGGTATCGCCGGTCCGTCCTCGCCGCTCGGGCATATCGAGCTGAAGCCGTGGAACGACGTCATCGCAGTGAACGTCACCGCGAACTTCCAGCTCATCCGCTGCATGGATCCGCTGCTCAGAGTCTCGGACGCCGGCCGCGCCGTGTTCGTCACTTCGGGCGCCGCCAGCAAGGCCAACGCATACCAGGGCCCCTACGCCGCCTCGAAGGCCGCACTGGATACGCTGGTGCGCTCCTGGGCCAACGAGACCGTGAGCACAAAACTGCGCGTCAACCTGTTCAGCCCCGGCCCGATCCGCACCCGCATGCGCGCCAGCATCTTTCCCGGCGAAGATCCGATGACATTGGACACGCCGGAACAGGCCGCGGAATTCATCGTGCCGATGTGCGCGCCGGAGTGGAGCGAGACGGGCAAGCTCTACGACTACAAGACGCGGACACTGATGAGCTTCCGCGCGCCGGAGTAAGCTTTCGCAAGCTCCTCGCCGTCATTGCGAGCTCCGCTCGCAACGACGGCGTTCAACCGTTGACACCCATTCCTCCCCACGATTGACTGCCATCCCAAGCGGGATAACCCGCCAAGAAAAACCATCGGGAGGCACTCATGACGCCGACGCGTAATCGCGCCCGCCAAAATCTCTCCAGAGCTATTTCCGCCTGCTTCACCGCCGCAATGCTGATTGCAGCGCCCGCACCGTCGCACGCCGGCGATATCCCGACCTTTGCGGTCGATGCGTCCTGGCCAAAACCGCTGCCGAACAACTGGATCCTGGGCCAGGTCGGCGGCATCACCGTCGATGCGCAGGGTCATATCTGGGTCATTCATCGTCCGCGTTCGCTGACCGACGACGAAAAGGGCGCGGCGCTGACCCCGCCCCGCTCAAAGTGCTGCGTCTCGGCGCCGCCGGTGCTGGAGTTCGACGCCGACGGCAATCTCTTGCGCTCCTGGGGCGGCCCCGGCGAAGGCTATGAATGGGTCGGCCGCGAGCATGGCATCGAAGTGGACGAGAAAGGTTTCGTGTGGGTTGGCGGCAATGCCGACAACGACAATGCGATCCTGAAATTCACATCCGACGGCAAGTTCGTGATGCAGATCGGTAAGATCGCGCCGAGCAAGGGCAGCGCCGATACCACGCAACTCGGCAAGCCCGCGGAGACCGCGGTCGACAAGGACGCCAACGAAATCTTCGTCGCCGACGGTTACGGCAATCGCCGCGTCATCGTGTTCGACGCCACGTCAGGCGCCTACAAGCGGCACTGGGGCGCCTACGGCAAACCACCGAGCGACGAGAAACAGCCGCCCTACGATCCCAACGGACCGGCCCCGCAGCAATTCGCCAACCCCGTGCATTGCGTGAAACTCGCCAACGATGGGTTGCTCTACGTCTGCGACCGCATGAACAACCGTATTCAGGTTTTCAGGAAAGATGGAACCTTCGTTAAGGAATGGTTTTACGAAAAGAACACGCGCGGCAACGGTGCCGTGTGGGATATCGCGATCTGGCCCGACCCGAAGCAGACCTATCTGCTGAGCGCCGACGGCGAGAACAATGAAGTCCGGGTGCTCAAACGGGACGATGGTACCGTAGTCGGCAGTTTTGGCCGCAGCGGCCGCAATGCCGGGCAGTTCCACTGGGTTCACGCCATGGCCGTGGATGCCAAGGGCAATGTCTATACAGCCGAGGTCGATACCGGGAAGCGGATCCAGAAATTCAAACTGACCTCGGACGCGCTACGATAGGTGCATTGCCCGCGCTTTCGAGAAAGACTATCGCAAACTGCTGGCAGGTTCCGAAAAGAGAGCCGGCGAACAACCATTTCAGGAGGAATATACAATGACAACCAGAATTGCGCGGCGCTTGGCCGCCTCCGTGGCGCTTGCCGCCCTTACCCTCGCGACGCCAGCACTGGCCCAGGACAAGACCGTAAAGATCGGCGTGCTCAACGACATGTCGAGCCTCTATGCCGACATCGGCGGCCCCAATTCGGTGGCTGCGGTCAAGATGGCGGTCGAGGATTCCGGTCTCACCAAGAAGGGCTGGAAGATCGACGTCGTCAGCGGCGACCATCAGAACAAGCCCGATATCGGCGTCAACATCGCGCGGCAATGGATCGACGCCGACAAGGTGGACGCGGTCGCGGATACGCCGAACTCGGGCGTTGCACTCGCCGTGAGCAATCTGGTGAAGGAAAAGAACTCGGTGCTGCTCAACTCGGGCGCAGCCACCGCCGACCTCACAGGCAAGGCCTGCAATCCCAACACCATCTCCTTCACCTATGACACCTACATGCTCGCCAACGGCACCGGCAAGGCGCTGACCAAGGCCGGCGGCGACACCTGGTTCTTCCTCACCGCCGACTACGCCTTCGGCCATGCGCTGGAGCGCGACACCGGCAATGTCGTCACCCAGACCGGCGGCAAGGTGTTGGGCGCCGTCAGGCATCCGCTCAACACCTCGGACTTCTCCTCCTTCCTGCTGCAGGCGCAGTCCTCGAAGGCCAAGGTCATCGGCCTTGCCAATGCCGGCGGCGACACCACCAACTCGATCAAGCAGGCAGCCGAATTCGGCATCGTCCAGGGCGGTCAGAAACTCGCCGCGCTGCTGCTCTTCATCAACGACGTGCATGCGCTCGGCCTGAAGACCGCGCAGGGCCTGACGTTCACCGAATCGTTCTACTGGGATCTCAACGACAACACCCGCGAATGGTCGAAGCGCTTCCAGAAGCTCTCGCCGAAGGGCTCGATGCCCTCGATGACCGTCGCCGGCCTCTATGCGGGGATCCTGCATTACCTGAAGGCGATGGAAGCGCTCGGCGGCAACCCGCATGACGGCGCCAAGGTTGTCGCCAAGATGAAGGAACTGCCGACCGACGATCCGCTGTTCGGCAAGGGTCCGCTGCGCGCCGACGGCCGCCGTCTCATTCCGGCCTATCTGTTCGAGGTGAAGAAGCCGGAAGAGTCGAAGGGACCGTGGGACTACTACAAGCTGGTCGCCACCATCGCGCCGGAGGATGCCGCCAAGCCGCTCGAAGCCAGCGATTGCCCGCTGGTGAAGAAGTGACGACGTAGTCGTCATTCCGGGATGGCGCGACAGCGCCAGACCCGGAATCTCGAGATTCCGGGTTCGCGCTTCGCGCGCCCCGGAATGACCGGATGTTATCGAAAGCGAATTGCCGTAGGGTGGGCAAAGGCGCGCAAGCGCCGTGCCCACCATCTCTCCGGTTCAACATCGCAAATGGTGGGCACGCTTCGCTTTGCCCACCCTACGATTCCCCTACTTTTTCAGCGTCCGCCACGCGATCACCAGCGCCAGCCCAAGTAACGCCGCCGCCAGCAGAAACGGCGCGCCGGGCATTTTCACCGACGCCTGATCGCTGATGAAATAGGCAAACGTCAGCGTGAACAGAAACGGCCCCACCATCTGCGCGATGCTGTTGACGCTGTTGGTCGCGCCCTGCAACTGCCCCTGCTGATCCGGTGCAACGAGCTGCGTGGTCAGCGCCTGGATCGCCGCACCCGCTACGCCCCACAGCGCCATCACGGGAATGCCGACCCAGAACAGCGGTCCGGTCGGCGCCGCGCCATAGATGAAGAACCCCAGTCCGCCGCTGGCAAGTCCGAGCAGCAGCGCCCTGCGCTCACCGAGGCGCGACACGATCGGCCCGACGCCCGCACCCTGCACCACCATGGCGCACACGCCAACCAACGCCAGCGTGAGACCGACCGTCGTCGTATCCCAGCCATAGCGGTAAGTCGCATAGAGCACGAAGGTGGACGGCAGCACCACATGCGCGACCTGGCCAAAGAAGTTTGCCAGCGACAGGCCTGCAAGAATTCGGTTCGAACGCAATAGATGCAGAGCGCCGATCGGGCTGGCGCTCTTCCAGTGAAACGGGGCGCGCCGTTCCGGCGGCAGCGACTCCGGCAGGATCAGCCAGCCATAGAGCGCGTTCGCAAAGCTCAAACCCGCCGCGATCCAGAACGGCAGGCGCGGATCCATGCCCCCGAGCAGGCCGCCGATGGCGGGGCCGAGAATGAAGCCGGCGCCGAAGGCCGCGCCGATCTTGCCGAACACCGCCGCGCGCCGCTCCGGCGGCGTCACGTCGGCGATGTAGGCAAAGGCCGTGGAGATGCTCGCCGAGGTGATGCCCGATATCACCCGGCCGATGAACAGCCACACAAGCGTCGGCGCCAGCGCCATCAGCACGTAATCCAGCGCCAGGCCGAAATTCGACAGCAGCACCACCGGCCGCCGGCCGAACCGATCCGAAAGCACGCCGAGGATCGGCGAGAACAGGAACTGCATCAACGCCCAGGCAGTACCGAACAGCCCGAAGATCCGCGCCGCGGTTGCCGTGTCGTTGTCGACGAAACTTTCCACGAGCTTGGGCAGGATCGGCAGGATCAGGCCGAGCGCGAGCATGTCGAGCAGGATGGTGACGAAGATGAAGGCCGCCGCGCCACTGCGTACCGGCGGTTTCTCGTCGGCAACAGCGGTGGACACCTGCTCGCTCATGACGGCCGCTTGCGCTTGTGGGCGAACGGATTGGCCTTCTCGCGCAGCGTGATCCGGATCGGCGTGCCCGGCAGATCAAAGGCCTCGCGCAGGCTGTTGGTGAGATAACGCAAGTAGGATTGCGGCACGGCATCCGCGCGCGAGCAGAACAGCACGAAACTTGGCGGGCGTCCCTTGGTCTGGGTGATGTAGTTCAGCTTCAGCCGGCGGCCCGACACCGCCGGCGGCGGGTTGGCGTCGACCGCCTGTTCGAACCAGCGATTGAGCGCGGCCGTCGGCACGCGCTTGTTCCACACCGCATACGCGTCCTGGATCGCGGTCATCAGGCGATCGATGCCCTCGCCCATCAGGCCGGATACCGCGACGATCGGCGCACCCTTGACCTGCGGCAGCCAGTGATCGGCATCGCTGCGCAGCGCCTGGATAAGATGAGGCTTGCGCTCCATCAGATCCCACTTGTTGACCGCGAGCACGATCGCCCGCCCCTCGCGCTCGATCAGGTCGGCAATGCGCAGATCCTGTTCTTCGAACCGGTTCTGCGCATCCATCATCATGACGACGACTTCGGCAAAGCGCACCGCGCGCAGCGCGTCCGCCACCGACAATTTTTCCAGCTTCTCCTCGATCCGCGAGCGCCGCCTGAGCCCTGCGGTATCGAACACACGGAAATCGCGGCCCTGCCAGGTGATCTCCACCGAAATCGAATCGCGCGTGGTGCCGGCCTCGGCGCTGGTCAGCAGCCGCTCCTCGCCGAGCAGATGGTTGATCAGCGTGGATTTGCCGGCATTGGGGCGGCCGACGATGGCGACGCGGATCGGACGCTGGGCGAGATCCTCATCCGAGATGATGTCATCGTCGTCGAACTCTTCGGCCTCCTCGGCTGGCTCCGGCATCAGCGCAGCGAGCGCGTCGTAGAGATCGCTCATGCCCTCGCCATGCTCGGCCGAAATCTGGATGGGATCGCCGAGCCCGAGCGCGTAGGATTCCATCGCGCCGAGTTCGCCGTGCTTGCCCTCGCTCTTGTTGGCAACGAGCACCACCGGCTTGTTGGCACGACGGGCAAAATCGGCAAAGGCGCGATCGTTCGGCGTCAGTCCGGCGCGGGCGTCGATCACGAACATCAGCGCATCGGCGACTCCGATCGCGGTTTCGGTCTGCTCCTGCATCCGCGCGGTCAGCGAGCCCCTGGCGCCCTCGTCGAGGCCGGCGGTGTCGATCACGGTGAATTCGAGGTCGCCGAGACGCGCATTGCCCTCGCGGCGGTCACGGGTGACGCCGGGCTCGTCATCCACCAGCGCAAGCTTCTGCCCGACGAGCCGGTTGAACAGCGTCGACTTACCCACATTGGGTCGGCCAATGATGGCGATCGTGAAGGACATAAATGATCCAAACGCCCCTTTTTTGGAGGGCGTGTCAATCGAACGAAAACAAGAAATCAGCGCGTGAAACTGCCGCTCGGCATCGGGGCCGGGAATGCCGATTGTTGGGATTGTGCCGGCGCGGCCGATTGATCGGGCGGCGGCGCGGTGGTGCGCTTGCGCACGATCTTGGCCGGCTTGGGCGCCGGCGGCGCGGCGGCGGTGCTGTCCTCTTCGGGCGCAGCGTCCGGGTCCGCGGCGGCGGGCGCGGCAGCCTGCTTGCCCTTGGATTTGGCGCCACGCTTGGATTTCGGTTCTTCCGCCGGCGGAGGGGCAGCGGCCGCCTGCGCGTTCGGGTCATCCTGCTGGCGGGCGCCCCGGTAGAGATCCTTTGGCACGCCCTGCTCGAGGCCCGGCACGCCGTCGGGGAACACCGGCTTGCGGTCGCCAGGCAGCTTTTTCTTGGTATCGAGGAAGTCGAGCAGATCGCTTGGGTCGAAATTGGCCGTACTGCCGCAGCCTGCCAGCGCGCCTGAAAGCGCGATGAGGACGACCGTTGCGATCAAACGTTGCGGGCGGCGCATATCAACTTTCCAACTCGTTTTGCTGGTATCAGCTCTTGGCGACCGGCGGCAGCAGGGCCTGCAGCGCTTCGGCACGCGAGCGCAGGCTCGGCGGCGTCTCGCCGTCGTTCGCGATCATGTCCAGCCATTGCCGCGTCGCCGCGGTATCGTTGGCACGCCAGGCCGACAGCGCCAGCAGTTCGCGCGCGGTATGGCGGAAGGTAGCGCCCGGCGCAGCAGCGGCTTCGAGGCGCTCTTTCATGTTGGGATAGGTGGCGGTTTCCAGCAGCAGCTGGGCGGCGCGAATCCGCGCCAGATCCTGCTCTGCCACGCCGACGCTACGGTCGGCGGCGATCTCGTCGAACAACTTCGCCGCGGCCGGCCGATCGCGTTCGGCGACTTCCGCAGCCATCCGCAGCCGTGCCAGCACGCGATATCCGAATGGCGCCTTCGCAGCCAGATCGGCAAAGGCTGCTTCAGCCTCTGCATGCTTGTTGGCTTCCGAAAGCTCGACCGCTCTGTCGAACGCAGCACCCGCCTCAGCCGCCTTCTTGGCCTCAAGATATTGGTAGCCGCGCCAGCCGCCCACGGCAGCGATGATCAAAATCAGGCCGGCAATGATCAGAATCGAATATTTGTCCCACAGCTTTTTGAGCTGTTCGCGACGGACTTCCTCGTCGACTTCGTCAAATAATTCAGACACTTAAAGGTATCCCATCCCCGAGGAACCGCGACTTGGGCGGCCGTATCGCGCGCCCGATCCCCGCATGGCCGGGGCGTAGCCTATCGATATGGCGGTGGCAAGGCAAAGCAAGGCGGATCAAAGCGTTAACAGCGCTACCCGGGGCACCTCCGAAACCGTCCGCCAATGTTGACTTCGTGGTTCAAAGCTTGGCGTAATCCCGGCCGCTGCAACGCTCGACTCTACCCGATTTTTCAGGTGTTTCATGTCTCGCTATGTGCTGGTTTCGATGACGCTTGCCATGGGAATGGTATCCGTGGCCACCGCGTCACCGGCCGATGACGTCAAACCCAAGGCGCTCAAGACGCCCGAGACGGCGTTCTCGGGCAAGTTGCGCCCTGACATTTTGGGCATGTCGACCGAATCGAACGCCGAATCGGCACGCGCCGTTTTTGATTCCCTGTTCAAGGGCCGAACCGACACCAAGACCGATATCCAGCAGCAGAAATTCGGCGATGGCGGCGCGGGCTATGTCACCGCGTTGAATTTCAGCCTCCCCGCCGGTCCGAAGCAGAACGGCGAAATGCTCTCGGCCAGCTTCTCCTCGCCCGCGAGCGCCAACCGCGCCTATTTCGTCGCGCGCAATCTGACCTTCGCGCAGGACCAGCAGCCGTCGAAGGCCGACATGATCAAGGAGATCATGGGCAAATACGGCGTGCCCACCATCGTGGGCGATCAGCACCTGTACTACATCTACCGCAAGGGCTCGATCGTGTCGGTCGGCGGCAAGTACAAGGAAGCGACTGCGCTGGAAGCGATCGACAAGCCGCTCGACCCGAGGGCCGCCGTCAAGCTCAACGGCGACACCGTCCGCGGCAGTTGCGTGGCGGTCGTGAAGCGCGCGCAGACCAAAGCCAGGGATCCGAGCGCCATGCTCGCCGAGGCCAAGGGCGCGAATTGCGACGGCGTATTGAGCGTGCAGCTCGTTCCGGGCACGCCGGCCGACCGTGTCGGCATCGCGCAATTCACCTTGCTGGACGTCAAGCAACTCATCAGCGCGGCCGCGATCGACAGCGCGGCGCTTACCGGCGGGCCGAGCGAAGGCTCGCTTCCCAAAGGCAGCGCGCCGAAGCTCTAGCCGTTGACGTGCACCGACGTGCGGTAATTAGGCACGACACTGCGCTTTAATCGTCGCCGCGCAATAGGAACCTTTCCGCTGCGCTGCTATTGAACGTCCGTTAGATGGAGATCGGACAATGCGCGGATTTCCGCCGATTGTGCCGTATGGCGCCGATCAGACGATTTATCTGGTCGTGGAAAGTCCGGGGCAGCAAGGCGTCGCTCGACAAACCGAGTGCGCTGACATCGAGACGGTCATTACCGACCTCCTGTCGGGACAGTTCAACGACCCGATCGAGGTCGTCGCCTTCAACACGCTGGAGCACTGGACCGACGATCTTTCCAGGGACGTCGCGAGAGAAATCCGCTGTCGATGCGACATCGATGGGCGTGATGTGCCCGACTACCTCGAGGAATTCGTCGACAAAACTTCGGCTTGATCGGCTCGTTGCTCAGACCGCTGTGAAGGCCTCGCGGAGCTGGCGTTTCATCACCTTCCCATTGGCGTTGCGCGGCAACGCGTCCGTGCGCAGATCGATGGTTTCCGGCACCTTGTAGTCGGACAGCCGCTCGGCACACCAGGCGCGCAGCACCTCCGCCCCAATCGTATTGCTGATCACCACGACGGCGTGCACGCGCTCGCCCAGTACCGGGCACGGCTTGGCGATGATCGCGCTTTCCACCACATCGGGATGGCCTGCCAGTACCGACTCCACCTCCGCCGAATAGATCTTCAAGCCCCCGCGGTTGATCATGTCCTTCTGCCGATCGAACACGCGAACGAAGTTCTCTTCATCGATCGAACCGAGATCGCCGGAATGCCAGAAGCCGGCGGTAAAACTCTCCGTCGTCGCCTTCGGATTATTCCAGTAGCCCTTGATGACCGAGCCGCCGTGAATCCAGATTTCGCCGATCGCGCCGCGCGGCAGCTCGCGGCCCTCGGCGTCGACGGCGATGATGGTGGCGCCCGGGCACGGCAGCCCGACGCTGTCGATGTGGCTCACGACGAATGCGCCGGGCATCATGGTCGAGGGCGAGGTCGTCTCGGTCGCGCCATAGCAATTGGCGAGTTGCAGGCCGGGGATTTTCGCCGCGAGCTTCTCGATGGTGGCGATCGGCATCGGCGCGCCACCAAAGCCGCCGATCCGCCAGCTCGACAGGTCGTAGCTGTCGAAATCCGGCTGCAGCAGGCAGAGATTGTACATCGCCGGCACCATCACGGTGTAGCTAACGCGCTCGCGCGCCGCCATCTTCAGATATTCCGCCGCCTTGAACTCCGGCATGATGATCAGCGCGCCGGCAGCGCGCACCATGGTCATGATGTTGGCGACCACACCGGTGACATGGCCGAGTGGTACGGCGGCGATCGAGCGGTCCGACGCCGTCAGCTTCAAGCACGACACGAACACCATCGACGAATGAATGATGGTGCAATGGGCGAGCATCGCGCCCTTTGGCCGGCCCGTGGTGCCCGAGGTGTAGAGGATCATGGCGGTGTCCTCTTCACCGACCTCGACCGGCGCTGCAGGCGAATGATTGGCCAGTTCGGAAAAGCGCGAGAGCCGCGGATCGTCGTCGACGGCGATCCGGTGCGTCACGTCGGGAATATCGGCCGCATCAGGCACGCGGTCGGCCAGCGCGGCCTCGTGGATCAGGAGCTTTGCCCCGCAATCGGTGAGCACGTAGGCGATTTCGGGTTTTTGCTGACGGGTCGAAAGCAGCACCGTCACCAGCCCGGCGTGGGCTGCCCCCAGCATCGTCAGCACGAATTCCGTTCTGTTGCCGAGCAGCACCGCGATGCGATCGCCGCGCTGAAGGCCGAGGTTTTGCAACCCGGCTGCGATTTGCGCCGATCGCCGCGCGACTTCGCGCCATGTCATTCGCGTGGCGCCGCAGACCAGCGCCTCGCCATCGCCGTTTCGCGCAACGGCTTCGGCGACCATCGCCGGAATACTCCTGGGCCGTTCGCAAAAGACCGGGACGATACGATCGCCGAAGCGCGGTTCGAGCCGCATCGCGGGAATGGAGTGCTGCGACCAGTCCATGGCGCGCCCTGTCAACTCTTCTTCATCTCGTAGACGTGTTCAGGTCCGGGGAACGCCCGCGAGCGCACGTCGTCGGCATAGCCCTTGATCGCGGCTTCGATCGCAGGACCGAGCTCGCCGTAGCGGCGAACAAATTTCGGCGTCCGCGGCGAAAGACCGAGCATGTCCTCGAGCACCAGCACCTGCCCGTCGCAGGCTGCACTGGCGCCGATACCGATGGTGGGAATGGCAATGGTCTCCGTGATCTTTCGCGCCAGCGGCTCGGCGACCGCCTCGACCACGACCGAGAACGCCCCGGCATCGGAAATCGCCTTGGCGTCGTTCAGGATCGGATCCCAGCTGCCCGCGTCGCGGCCCTGTGCGCGAAACGAGCCGAGCGTGTTGATCGACTGCGGCGTCAAGCCGATGTGGCCCATGACCGGCACGCCACGCTCGGAGAGAAACGCCACCGTTTCCGCCATCCGCACGCCGCCCTCGAGCTTGACCGCGCCGCAATGGGTCTCCTTCAATATTCGCACCGCGGAATGAAACGCCTGCTCCTTCGAGGCTTCATAGGAGCCGAACGGCATATCCACCACGACCAAAGCGTGCCTCGATCCCCGCATCACCGCGCGTCCCTGCAGGATCATCATGTCGAGCGTCACCGGCACGGTGGTCTCGAGACCGTGCATGACATTGCCGAGGGAATCGCCGACCAGGATGACGTCGCAATGGCGATCCACCAGCGCGGCGGTGTGCGCGTGATACGACGTCAGCATCACGATCGGCTCGCCGTTCTTGCGCGCGCGGATATCCGGCGCCGTTTTGCGCTTGATGGCAGATTGAACGGACATGTCAGGCTCCAACCACGGGGACGCCGATCACGACCGGGTGGAACGCGAATGCGAGCGCCAGATAGGCGACGACGCCGACCGCGATCGCGATCAGGTCGTTGCCGGGACCTCCGACGGGAATCGGCGGCGCGCCGGCGTCGGAACGGGATTTCAGTGAAATGCGGTCATAGACCGCCCAGGCGAGAAACGAGCCGAACAGGATGATCGAGCCGAGATCGCCATTGGCGAGCAGATGCGCCGCCGCCCACAGCTTGATGCCGGTCAACATCGGATGTTTCAGCGTCGTATAGATCCGGCCGCGGATGTAGGACGCCACCACCAGGATAATCGCCGGCAGCATCAGCGCCACCGTGATGTGCTTGAGCGCCACCGGCGGGCTCCAGACATCGATCCAGCCCGTCGCACGATATTTGGCAAAGCCCCAGATGATCAGCGCCAGGCCGACGAAGGAGGCCAGCGCATAGCCGATCTTGTAGCCGCCCTCGCCCGTCGCGGCGATGACCTGCGCGCGCGCCTTGCGCTGGATGGTGAGGGTATGGACACCGAAGAACAGGATCAGGCCCAGGATCATCACCAGCAGTCCCATGATGTCCCTCCGTAGCGAGGCTGGTTTTCCGGATTATCCCGCGTATCATTTTAATGGCCCGAACTGCAACGTGCCAGATGCACATGGTACGACGTCATTCCGGGATGGTCCGAAGGACCAGACCCGGAATCTCGAGATTCTCAGGTGCGCAAGTGCGCACCATAGTTCGATGCTTCGCATCGCCCCGGAATGACGTACTCGACTCACGGCTTCTCCGCCTGCTTGCCCAGATCGCGGTTGTCGACGTAGCGGATCGCGATCGGCCGCCCCGCCAGCGCGCCGCCAAGCCCGCTGGTGAGCTTCAGCGGCGTGCAGGCCGCAAGCGAGGCGTTGATCGCTTTCAGATAGGTGGAACGGGTATCCGCCGACACGCCTGCCGTGGCATAGGTCATGCGAGGCGCGGCGATGATCTCGCCCGAGCGCTTGAAGCTGAAGCGAACCGACATCTGCATACCCGCGCGCGCAACGTCGGACGGCGGCGGCGACCAGCAGGATCGCAACGCCGCGAACAGGTCGCCGATCGTATCGAGATCATGGTCCGGCTTCCGGTACTTCGCGGCTTGATCCTGCGGTGGCGCGGATTCGATCGTGAGTTGCAGGTCCTGCCCGTATGGATAGTCGATCTCGGGAATGCATGGACCATCGTTGAACACGCTGCAGAACGACGGCGTGCACGGCCGGCCGTCAAGCACGCTGCAGGGCGCATGCGAAAACGGCGTGGCGTCGATCTGGCGCCGCGACTGGGCGTCGGCGGCGCCCAGTCCGGCGAACAGGCCGATCAGGCAGACGATGGCGAACCGAAACATGCGCGGAGTCCTGGGGCGACCCGACTAAACTGATGCACGTCCTGGCGGCTATCAAGGCGGGCCGTGTTCACATCCTCGCGTTCATGGCGGACAGTTCCGCGGCCAACCTCACCGGCGTACTGGGTCCCCCGCTTTCGCGGAGGACGACAGCGGGGGTTGGCGCGAACGCGAGCCCCGCCTTACGCTTTCTTCTTCACGTCCTTGACGTTGGAGAAGTTGATCCCTTCGGCGCGTTCGCGGGTATAGCCGAGATAGAACTCGTTCTTGGCCATGAACACCGGGTCGCCGTCGACATCGTCGGCGATGCCGGAATTGTTGGCGGCGACGAAGGCCTCGAGCTTCTTGCGGTCGTCGGAGGAAATCCAGCGGGCGAGCTGGAATTCCGAGACCTCGAATTCGACCGGCAGCGAATATTCAGCGTCCAGCCGCGCTTTCAGCACATCAAGCTGCAGCGGACCGACGACGCCGACCAGCGCCGGCGCGCCGTCACGCGGGCGGAACACCTGCACGACGCCCTCTTCCGACATCTGCTGCAGCGCTTCTTTCAGCTTCTTCGCCTTCATCGCATCCGTGAGGCGCACGCGGCGGACGATCTCCGGCGCAAAGCTGGGGACGCCGACGAAGGTGATGTCCTCACCTTCCGTCAGCGTATCACCGATTCGCAAGGTGCCGTGGTTGGGAATACCGACGACATCGCCGGCAAAGGCTTCGTCCGCCACCGAACGGTCCTGGGCGAAGAAGAACTGCGGCGACGACAGCGACATGTTCTTGCCGGTGCGCACCAGCTTTGCCTTCATGCCGCGGCTGAGCTTGCCGGAACACAGCCGCGCAAAGGCGATGCGGTCGCGGTGGTTCGGATCCATGTTGGCCTGGATCTTGAACACGAAGGCGCTCATACGCGGCTCGGCGGCCTCGACCTTTCGAACGTTGGAGTCCTGCGCGCGGGGCGCGGGCGCGAACTTGCCGAGACCTTCCAGGAGATCGCCGACGCCGAAATTGCGCAGCGCGCTGCCGAAATAGACCGGCGTGAGATGGCCCTCGCGAAATGCCTCGAGCTCGAACGGCTTGCAGGCTTCCGACACCAGCGCGAGCTCGTCCTTGATCTCGGCAACGTCGAGATTGGCGTTGCGGCCGGCGAGATCGGCGATATCGATCTGCTCGGTCGCGCCGGTCTTGGCGCCGCCGCCTTCGAGCAGCCGCACGCCGCCATTGACGACGTCGTAGGTGCCGAGGAAGTCGCGGCCGCGGCCGACCGGCCAGGTCATCGGCGTGGTATCGAGCGCCAGCGTCTTCTCGATCTCGTCGAGGAGCTCGAAAGTATCGCGGCTCTCGCGGTCCATCTTGTTGATGAAGGTGATGATCGGGATGTCGCGCAGCCGGCACACCTCGAACAGCTTTCGCGTCCGCGCCTCGATGCCCTTGGCGGCGTCGATCACCATGACGGCGGAATCGACGGCCGTGAGCGTGCGGTAGGTGTCCTCGGAGAAGTCTTCGTGGCCCGGCGTGTCCAAGAGGTTGAAGACGAGATCCTGGAACTCGAACGTCATGACCGAGGTCACGACCGAGATGCCGCGCTCGCGCTCGATCTTCATCCAGTCCGAGCGGGTGTTGCGCCGCTCGCCCTTGGCCTTGACCTGCCCCGCCAGGTTGATGGCGCCGCCGAACAGCAGGAGCTTTTCGGTCAGCGTGGTCTTGCCGGCGTCCGGGTGGGAGATGATCGCAAAGGTGCGGCGCCGCGCCACTTCATCTGAGAGCGGCGTGCGGAGCGGCGATTCGGCGGCGGCAGCAATGTCGGACATGAGGCTCGAGCGTTTGGCAGGGAAAGGGGGGCTAATCAAGCCTCATTTGGTGGTTGCAGGGGTCGCTCTCCAGTCCCATATCGGCTTGGGAAGGACGACCTTCCAACTCACAGCTCATCCGCGGGGACGACCCTGCCTGATCAGGAGGGTTGTCATGGCCTGGATCGTGTTGTTCGTCGCCGGCCTCATGGAAATAGGCTGGGCGATCGGCCTCAAATATACCGAAGGTTTCACCCGGCTCATTCCATCGGTCCTGACGCTCGCTTGCATGGCCGGCAGCATCCTGCTGCTCGGTCTTGCCCTGAAAGTGCTGCCGATTGGAACCGCCTACGCGATCTGGACCGGAATCGGCGCGGTCGGAACGGCAATCCTGGGCATCTTCCTGTTCGGCGAGCCCGCGACCGCCGCCCGCCTCGCCTGCATCGGGCTGATTGTGGCCGGCATCATCGGGCTCAAGCTTGTCACCGGATCAGCGTAGCAGCAGCACCGCCCAATAGGTCAGCGCAGCCACGCTTGCGGATGCCGGGATGGTGATCACCCAGGCGTAGACGATCGAACTTGCCACATTCCAGCGCACCGCCGAGACCCGCCGCGCCGCGCCGACGCCGACGATGGAGCCGGTGATGGTATGGGTCGTGGAAACGGGAACTCCGAGAAAGGTCGCCATGAAGAGGGTCGCAGCGCCGCCGGTTTCCGCGCAAAAGCCCTGCATCGGCGTCAGCTTGGTGATCCGCAGCCCCATGGTGCGGACGATCCGCCAGCCCCCCATCAGCGTGCCGAGCCCCATGGCTGCCTGGCAGGAGATCACGACCCAGAACGGGACGGAGAAATCCGTCCCGAGGTGCCCCTGCGAATATAACAGCACCGCGATGATACCCATGGTTTTTTGCGCGTCGTTGCCGCCATGGCCGAGCGAATAGAGCGAGGCCGAGACGAATTGCAGGATGCGGAAGGCGCGGTCGACCGCAAACGGCGTCGAGCGCACCGACAGCCAGGACACGATCGCGACCAGCATCAGTGCCAGCAGGAACCCGACCAACGGCGACAGCACGATCGCCAGCAGCGCCTTGGACAGGCCGCTCCAGACTGCCGCGGAAATGCCTGCCTTGGCGACGCCGGCGCCGACCAGTCCGCCGATCAGCGCGTGCGAACTCGACGACGGAATACCGAGCGCCCAGGTGATCAGGTTCCAGACGATGGCGCCGACCAGCGCCGCGAAGATGACGGTGGCATCCACGACGCTGGCGTCGATGATGCCGGTGCCGATGGTATTGGCAACGTGCAATCCGAACACCAGGAAAGCGATGAAATTGAAAAAAGCGGCCCACATCACCGCATATTGCGGGCGCAGCACGCGGGTCGATACAATTGTTGCGATCGAATTGGCGGCGTCGTGCAATCCATTGAGGAAATCGAACAGCAGCGCGACCGCGATCAGGAAGATCAGAATTGGAAGACCAAGGGTGGCGTCCACTGAATTGGCCCTGCCCTATACCTGTTCGATCACGATCGAATTGATCTCGTTGGCGACGTCATCGAAGCGGTCGGACACTTTTTCGAGGTGCTTGTAGATCTCGGCACCGACCACGAAGTCCATCGAATTGCCGTCGCGGTGCTTGAGAAACAGCTCCTTCAACCCGATGTCGTGGAGATCGTCGATACGGCCCTCCAGCTTTCCGATTTCCTCGGTGATGGAGGTCAGCATCGCGACGTTGTTGCCGATCGACTGCATCAGGGGAAGCGCGCGGCTGACGAGGTTGGCGCATTCGACCAGCAGCGTAGCTATTTCGCGCATCGGGGGTTCGAACGTCCGGACTTCGAACAGCACCACCGCCTTCGCGGTCTGCTGCATCTGGTCGATGGCGTCGTCCATTGCGGTGATCAGGTTCTTGATGTCGCCGCGGTCGAACGGGGTAATGAAGGTGCGCCGAACCGCGGTCAGTACCTCGCGGGTGATGCCGTCGGCATCGTTTTCGAACTGGTTGACGCGCTGGCAGAATACCGGCGTCTCCTCGCCGCCGCGCAGCATGTCCTGCAACGCCAGCGCGCCCTGCACTACCGTCTGGGCATGTCGGGCAAACAGGTCAAAAAACCGCTCCTCCTTGGGCAAAAAGGCACGAAACCAGCGCAGCATGGGTATTGTCCGTCGTTCAGAACGGCCGCGGGGAGCGGCCCGTCACGAAGCTGTCATAGACCATTCGCAGGGAAAACGCGCCACGGCGGGACCCGGGAACCGGGTCATCCACCGCTTTGTGAAGCCGAAAACGGCGCCAAAACCGGCCGTTTTACAGGGATCGGCGGAAAAAATGAGCGATTTCGCCGATGATACCCCGGCGGAACGTCAGCACGCAGGCCACGAAGATGACCCCCTGGATCACCGTCACCCACTGGCCGAACCCGGCCAGATATTGCTGCATGGCGATGATCACGAAGGCGCCGACGACCGGGCCGAAGATGGTTCCGAGGCCGCCGACCAGCGTCATCAGCACGATTTCACCCGACATCGTCCAGTGCACGTCGGTGAGCGAGGCGTTCTGCGCCACGAACACCTTCAGCGAGCCGGCAAAGCCCGCAAGCGTACCGGACAGAATGAAGGCGAGCAGCTTGTACTGGTCGGTCTTATAGCCCAGCGAAATCGCCCGCTGCTCGTTCTCGCGGATCGCCTTCAAGACCTCGCCGAACGGCGAGTTGATGGTGCGGAAGATCAGCAGGAAGCCGGCAAGGAAGCCCGCCAATACGACGTAATAAAGCACCGTCGGCTGCGAAAGATTGAATACTCCGAACAGATAGCCTTGCGGAATGCCCTGGATGCCGTCCTCACCATGGGTGAACGGCGCCTGCAGATAGATGAAATACAGGAGCTGCGAGAGCGCCAGCGTGATCATCGAAAAATAGATGCCCTGCCGGCGAATCGAGATGAAGCCGGTGACGACGGAGAGCGCCGCAGCGCCGGCGACGCCGACCAGAATTCCGACCTCCGGCGTTACACCCCAGACCTTGAGCGCATGCGCCGAGCAGTAGCCTGCAGTGCCCAGGAACATGGCGTGGCCGAACGACAACAGGCCGCCATAGCCGATCAAGAGGTTGAAGGCGCAGGCAAGCAGCGCAAAACACAGCGCTTGCATCACGAAGAACGGATAGATGCCCGTCAGGGGTACGAGTCCCAGCAGCACCGCCATCAAGGCGAACACGATCATCTCGTCGCGTATCGCGCGCGGGGTTACCGGCAGTGTGTCGTCAGTCAATGCGCTCATGTCAGGCCGCCCGTCCCGTCAGTCCCGTTGGCTTCACCAGCAACACCAGCACCATCAGGACGAACACCACGGTGTTGGAAGCCTCGGGATAAAAATACTTCGTAAGCCCCTCGATCACGCCGA
The DNA here is from genome assembly GCF_001693515.2 of Bradyrhizobium paxllaeri. Lineage (NCBI taxonomy): Bacteria > Pseudomonadati > Pseudomonadota > Alphaproteobacteria > Hyphomicrobiales > Nitrobacteraceae > Bradyrhizobium > Bradyrhizobium paxllaeri. The sequence continues at coordinate 3,819,925 of NZ_CP042968.1, read as the reverse complement.
GCGCGAAGCCGGTGATGATCGATCCCATGATCGATCCCATGCCGCCGATCACCACCACCGCGAACACGACGATGATCAGGTCCGCGCCCATCAGCGGGCGGACCTGATTGATCGGCGCCGACAGCACGCCGGCGAGCGCGGCAAGCCCGACGCCGAGGCCGTAGGTCAGCGTGATCATGCGCGGCACATTGATGCCGAAGGCGCGGACCAGGGTCGGATTTTCGGTCGCGGCGCGCAGGTAAGCGCCGAGCCGCGTCTTCTCGATCAGGAACCAGGTCGCCAAGCAGACCACCAGCGAGAAGATCACCACCCAGCCGCGGTAGACCGGCAGGAACATGAAGCCGAGATTGATGCCACCCTGCAGGCCGCGCCTGCAGATTGCGTCCTGCGGGGCGTTCGGCGAGCAATCGCCGATCTGCGGATAGTCCGGGATGGCGTAAGGCAGACCCGACGAGCCGAAATAGTTCTGGAACACGCCCTGCACGATCAGCGCGATGCCGAAGGTCAGCAACAGGCCGTAGAGATGATCGAGCCCGGTCAGCCATTGCAGCATGGTCCGTTCCAGGATCATGCCGAAAATGCCGACGGCGATCGGCGCGATGATCAGCGCCCACCAGTATCCCATTCCCGTGAGATGCAGCAGAAAATACGCCGTGAACGCGCCCATCATGTAGAGCGCGCCGTGGGCGAAGTTGATGATGTTGAGCATGCCGAAGATCACGGCCAGCCCGAGACTGAGCAGCGCGTAGAACGATCCGTTGATCAGTCCCACCAGGAGCTGGGCGTAGAGAGCTTGCATCGGTTTGGCACTCGATCTCGTTGTTAAGCGAAAAGTGGCCCGCCGCCGCGATGCCGACGGGCCGTTGTTGTTACTTCTTCACCAGCGGACAGGCGCTTTCCGAAAGCGGCCGGAAGGCCTGTTCGCCCGGGGTGGTGCCGATCAGCTTGTAATAGTCCCACGGCCCCTTGGATTCCGCAGGCTTCTTGACCTCGAACAGATAGGCCGGGTGAATCTTGCGGCCGTCAGCGCGGATCGTGCCCTTGCCGAACAGCGCGTCATCCGTCGGCAATTCCTTCATCTTGGCAACGACCTTCGTGCCGTCATGCGGATTGCCGCCCATCGCATCGAGCGTCTTGAAATAGTGGATCAGGCCCGAATAGACGCCGGCCTGCACCATTGAAGGCATCGCCTTGTTCTTCATGCGCTCCGAGAAGCGCTTCGAAAACGCGCGGGTGCCGTCGTTCAGATCCCAGTAGAAGGTTTCCGTGAAGTTCAGGCCCTGCGCCACCTTGAGACCAAGCGAATGCACGTCGGTGATGAACAGCAGCAGACCGGCAAGCTTCTGGCCACCGGCAACGATGCCGAATTCCGCTGCCTGCTTGATCGTGTTCGTGGTATCGCCGCCGGCATTGGCCATGCCGATGATCTTGGCCTTGGACGCCTGCGCCTGCAGCAGGAAGGACGAGAAGTCCGACGAATTCAGCGGATGCTTGACGCCGCCGATGACCTTGCCGCCCGACTTCACGACGACCGCCGTGGTATCGCGCTCCAGCGCGTGACCGAACGCATAATCCGCGGTCAGGAAGTACCAGGTGTCGCCGCCGGCCTTCACCAGCGCCTGGCCGGTGGAGTTGGCGAGCATGTAGGTGTCGTAGACCCAGTGGATCGTGTTCGGCGAGCACTGGGCATTGGTCAGATCCGACGTCGCCGCGCCGGTATTGATCATGATGGCGTTCTTTTCCTTCACCAGATTGTTGACCGCCAGCGCAACGCCGGAGTTCAGCACATCCATGAAGATGTCGACCTTCTCGACGTCGATCCATTGCCGCGCGATGGTGGTGGCGATGTCGGGCTTGTTCTGGTGGTCGGCGGAGACGACGTCGATCTTCCAACCCTTGGCCGCGAGGCCGGAATCTTCCATCGCCATCTGGGCGGCGAGCGTCGAGCCCGCGCCGCCGAGGTCGGAGTAAAGTCCGGAATTGTCGGTAAGCACGCCGATCTTGACGGTCTTGTCCTGCGCCATGGCGCCACTGCCCGCGGCAAGCGCAAGCGCGGTGCCGAGGAAGAGAGCTGAAATCCGATGTTTCATAGTATCTCCATAAATCCAGAGTGCAGTCACAGTACCGATTAAACGCCGAGATAGGTGTGGAGCTTGTCCATATTGGCCGACAGCTCCGAATTGGCAAAACCGTCGATGACCTTGCCATGTTCGACAATGTAGTAGCGGTCGGCCACCGTGGAGGCGAAGCGGAAATTCTGCTCGACCAGCAGGATGGTGAAGCCTTCCGATTTCAGCCGCGCGATGGTGTGGCCGATCTGCTGGATGATGACGGGCGCGAGACCTTCGGTCGGCTCGTCCAGCATCAGGAAGCGCGCGCCGGTGCGCAGGATTCGGGCGATCGCCAGCATCTGCTGCTCGCCACCCGAAAGCTTGGTGCCCTGGCTGTTGAGGCGCTCCTTCAGGTTCGGAAACAATTCGAAGATCTGGTCGAGCGACAGTCCCCCGCTGCGCACGACGGGCGGCAGCAGCAGGTTTTCGCGCACGTCAAGGCTTGCGAAAATGCCCCGCTCCTCGGGACAGAATGCGATGCCCTGTCGCGCGATCCTGTCGGACGAGGCGCGCGTGATGTCCTGACCGTTGAAACGGATCGAACCGGTACGCTTGCCGATAATTCCCATTACCGACTTCAGCGTCGTGGTCTTGCCGGCGCCGTTGCGGCCGAGCAGCGTGACCACTTCGCCGGCCTTCACATTGAAGTTGATGCCGTGAAGGATGTGAGATTCGCCGTACCAGGCCTGCAGGTCGGAGACGGAAAGCACCTCGGCGCCTGCCGGCTTGGCGGCGGCTTCGGCCATTTTCAAATCAGGCATGACCGGCTCCCAGATAGGCTTCCTTGACCCGCTCGTCCCTTGAGAGCTCGGCGTAATTGCCTTGCGCCAGCACCTGTCCGCGCGTCAGCACCGTGATGATGTCGGACAAATTCGCCACCACGGAGAGATTGTGTTCGACCATCAGGATGGTGTGCCTTGCCGAGATGCGCTTGATCAGCGCGGCGATCTTGTCGATGTCTTCGTGGCCCATGCCGGCCATCGGCTCGTCGAGCAGCATCATTTCCGGATCGAGCGCCAGCGTCGTCGCGATCTCGAGCGCACGCTTGCGTCCATAGGGCATCTCGACCGCCGGCGTATTGGCGAACTCGCTCAAGCCGACGTCGTTCAGGAGCTCGATCGCCCGGCCGTTGAAGCGATCCAGCACGCTCTTGGACCGCCAGAAATCGAACGAAGATCCATGCTGGCGCTGGAGCGCGACGCGGACATTCTCCAGCGCCGTCAGATGCGGGAACACGGCTGAAATCTGGAACGACCGCACCAGCCCGAGGCGAGCCACGTCGGCGGGCGCCATCGCGGTGATGTCCTGTCCCTTGTACAGGATCTGGCCTGCCGACGGCTTCAAGAACTTGGTCAGCAGGTTGAAGCACGTCGTCTTGCCGGCGCCATTCGGCCCGATCAGCGCATGAATGCTGCCGCGGCGCACCTTGAGGGCCACATCGCGAACGGCGAAGAAACCCGCGAATTCCTTGGTCAATCCGTGGGTTTCGAGAATAAACTCATCAGCCAAACAAATTCCCCCATGCACCGTCTCTGCGAGGTCGCTCGCGCGCGGCCATTTTTTCCCTGTTCGGGCGGGCACTCCTGGACGTCCTTGGAAAACGTACCGAGCCCGCCGCCTCCGGGCGGAATATGCCGTCAACGCGATGGATTAGGCAAGGTGGAAAGCTGTCACGTGGAAAAGCCCGGAGGCCTGGTTCCGGATGCGCCATAAGTCGAATGCGCCGCCCGCCGAGCTCGGCCCGCCGCGCCACCGGCGTTCAAGCGTAATCTTCGTCCCGGCAAGCCATCATTAACGGTGTTCTGCTGCAATCAGCCGCTTTCACAGAATATTTCCGCCGCAATTGCATTATCCCGCGATTTAGACAGCAAGGAATTGCCGCCTTGGAATTTGAGAGCGCCCAACCGTCTGTCGTCAAATCGATCAAACAGCGCGACCTGCTCAACACCTGGCTGCGACTATACGCCCGCAACCAGTCGATCCCGCGGATGTCTGAATACCAGCCCGCGCGCATCGAGGACGAACTTCCGGACTTGGTATTCTATACCGTAGATGCCCAGGTACAGCCGCCGCGCCTGACCATCCAGAGCGACGGCACGCGGATGTCGACGGCCTATGGAAATACCGGCAAGGGGCGCTATCTCGACGAGTATCTCGGCGCAAGGCTCGCTCCGATCGTGATGCCGGTTTATTATAAATGCATCGCCCGCCGCCTTCCGGCCTACACCATCGCTGACATGAACGATATCTACGGGCGTGTCGTCGCCTATGAGCGGCTGCTGCTGCCATTCGCCGACAAGGATAACGTCACCCATATCATTGCTTCGCTGAAGACCATCAGCGAAGACGGTGGCTTCGAGATCAAGAACCTCATTCGCGGAAATGACAAGCTGCCGGTGCCGACGCTGCGCACCATCATCGACCGCGATCTCTTTCATCGCGCGCCCGGCCGTATTCCGTCCGGCGACGTGCTCGAATTCGATTAGGCCTTCCGTCCGCGCGACTTCGCCGCCACTTCCTTGGCGTAGATATCCGGCTTGAACCCGACCAGCAATTTGCCGCCGAGATCAAGCACCGGACGCTTGATCATCGAAGGCTGCGCCAGCATCAGCGCCAGCGCCTTGCGCTCGTTCAGGCCTTCCTTGTCGCTCTCCGGCAGCTTCTTGAACGTCGTGCCGGCGCGGTTGAGCAGCGTTTCCCAGCCGATGTCGTCGGACCATTGCTTGAGCTTGTCCTTGGCGATGCCGGCAAGCTTGTAGTCGTGAAAGTCGTAAGCCACGCCCTGATCGTCGAGCCAGGCGCGCGCCTTCTTCATGGTGTCGCAGTTCTTGATGCCGTAGATGGTGATGGGCATTTTCGCATTCCGGAATGGCGGTTATTGGTCCGTTGGACCGATTAGAGGTGAGCAGATCGGCGAATCTATCATAGACTGACGCATCTCTGCCGGGACCCGCCGATGGAATTCACCATATTGTTTCTGGCCGCGGCCATCGTGATGCTGGTCGCCTGGTGCGGTCAGCGCCCGCTGGCGCTGGGCCTGTTCGCAGCTGTCCTTGTAGCGTGCGTTGCCACCTATCTCCACCACGCGACCGACACGCTGAAACTGTCGTTCTGAGGACGCATGACCCAGACGCGCGCCATCACGCTGAATGCACTCAGCCTCTATGCCGTGGCGCTGGTGCTGGCGGCGGCCTTCGCGGCGCAGTTCATCCTGAATGAGCTGCCCTGCCCGCTCTGCCTGCTGCAGCGAATCCTGTTCGCGGCGCTCGCCGTCGGCCCGATCCTCAATATCCGTTTCGGCCCCCGCCCCAGCCACTATGCGATGTCGCTGCTGGCGGCGGTCGCGGGTGCCGTTGCATCGACCCGGCAAGTGCTGCTCCACATCCTGCCCGGCGACGCCGGCTATGGCTCGGCATTGCTGGGCTACCACTATTACACCTGGGCGCTGATCGGCTTCATTGCCGCGATCATCCTGATCGCCGTCGTCATGCTGTTCGACCGTCAGTTCGAAGACGATGGCGCCGCGCTGCCGCCCACCGGCGGTCCGTTCGCCCAGATCGCGGTGTGGCTCGTGATCGCGCTGACGGCCGCGAACGTGGTAACGACGCTGCTCGAATGCGGCTTCGGCCCCTGCGCCGACAACCCCGTCATTTACGAACTGCTCAAGTAGGCCGTTTCGGTATCTCGAGCCCGCGCTGCACCGCCGGACGGGCGAGCCCGCGCTCCAGCCATGCCGGCACCTGCTTCAGCGTATCGAACGCGACGAGATCGCGCGCCCCGTAGAATCCGATCAGGTTGCGCACCCAGCCCAGCATGGAAATATCGGCGATGGTGTATTCGTCGTCCATGATCCATTGCCGACCGGCAAGTCGCGTCTCCACCACATCGAGCAGGCGTTTCGATTCGGTCACGTAGCGTTCGAGCGGCCGCTTGTCCTCATATTCCTTGCCGGCGAATTTGTGGAAGAAGCCGACCTGCCCGAACATCGGCCCGATGCCGCCCATCTGGAAGTGCAACCACTGAATGGCCTGGTATCGCCGCGCCGGATCATCAGGCAGCAGCTTGCCGGTCTTGTCAGCAAGATATTGCAGGATCGCCCCGGACTCGAATAACGGCAACGGCTTGCCGCCAGGCCCGTTGGGATCGAGGATCGCCGGGATCTTGCCGTTTGGATTCAGCGACAAAAATTCCGGCGTCTTCTGGTCGTCCTTGCCGAAATCGACCAGATGCACCTCATAGGGCAAGCCGATCTCCTCGAGCATGATCGAGACCTTGACGCCATTCGGTGTCGGCAACGAGTAGAGCTGAAGACGATCGGGGTGTTTGGCGGGCCAGCGTTTGGTGATTGGGAAAAGGGAGAGATCGGGCATCAACTGGCTCTTTTGCTTGGTTTCCGGTGCGGGGTTAATGTACGGCTGATGCCGCATATAACAAGGCCCGCGCCGATCCATGACCGACCACCCACCACCAAAGCTTGGCCTGACCGACGCGGAGCTCGCGGTTCATCCGACCGTCTTCGCAAGCGACGCGCTGAAGGATCAGGTCGTCATCGTGACGGGCGGTGCCGGCGGCATTGGCCGCGCGATCGCCTGGCTGTTCGCGCGGCTCGGCGCGCATGTCGCCGTGGTGGGGCGCGACGGCGGCAAGCTCGATGCGCTGGTGGCCCAACTGGCGGACCGCAGCCTCAAGGCCTCCGCGCATGTCGCTGACATCAGGCAGCCCGATGCGGTCAGCGCTCTCTTCGACACGATCTGGGCTGCGCAGGGCCGCGTCGATAGCCTGGTCAACAGCGCCGGCGGACAATTTCCGCAAGCTGCGATCGATTTTTCCGTGAAAGGCTGGAACGCCGTCATCAACACCAATCTGAACGGCACCTGGTACATGATGCAGGCCGCCGCGCAGCGCTGGCGCGATCACAAGCATCCCGGCAGCATCGTCAACATCGTGGTGGTGACGACGCATGGCCTCTACGGCATCGCGCACACCATTGCGGCGCGCAGCGGCGTGATCGGATTGTCGCGCGCCGTCGCGGTCGAATGGGCGCCGCTGAACATTCGGGTCAACTGCGTGGCGCCCGGCGCAATCGAGACCGAGGGCTGGAGTGTCTACGCGCCGGAGGCCCGCGCCGCCTACCCGCGCTCGAATCCGATGATGCGGGTCGGCTCACCCTGGGAAGTCGCCGAAGCCACCGCCTTCCTCGCGGGACCTTCGGCCAAATTCGTCACCGGTGAAACGCTCACGGTCGATGGCGGCGGCCAGCTCTGGGGCGAAACCTGGACCACCGGAAAGCCGGCCTATTTCGGCGGCGACGAATAACGCGCCGAAAGCCGATTTCCCATGACACGCTATCGCCTCGCCATCTTCGACTTTGACGGCACGCTTGCCGACTCGCTTCCATGGTTTCGAGCGTCGTTTCACGACATGGTCGCGCGCTTCAACCTCACGCCCGTTCCCGACGAGGAAATGGAGGGATTGCGCGGCCTGACCGCCCGCGAACTCATGGCGCGGCTTAACGTATCCACGTGGCAACTGCCGGCCATCGTCAACGACATGCGAAAGCGCAAACTGGCCGCGGCGAGCGAAATATCGCTGTTCAATGGCGTCCCGGCCTTGCTGACCGACCTGCAGCGCGTCGGGATCAAAACTGCCATCGTCAGCTCCGATAGCGAAGCATCCGTCCGGCAGGGGCTCGGTCCCGCCACGAGCCTGATCACCCGCTTCGATTGCGGCGCCGCGCTGTTCGGCAAGCACTGGAAATTCCGGCGTGTCGCGCGCAAGCTCGGCGTGAAACCTTCGGAGACTATCTGCATCGGCGACGAGATCCGCGACATCGAAGCCGCGAAGGCAGCCGGGATGGATTCGGGGGCGGTGGCCTGGGGGTATGCGCTGCCAATTGCGCTGCAGGCCGCAGGGCCGACGCATCTGTTCAATTCGATCGAGGAGATGATGCAGCGGCTCACTATAAAGAAATAACACTTCGCGAATGTCCGCTTGATAACTCCGCCTGTTACCTGTCACACCCACAAAGGCCATCGTACGAGGTGTTCGTGGCCGTTCAAGCTGCGGATGAGTACGAACTCGCTAACCGTCCAGCCAATCGGTTCGACTGGATACTCATCTGCGCCACGCGCGTCATACAGCAGCGTGACATGTGGCGTAAAATTCGTATTGGCCAGCCTCCTCAACCCTCTTCGTGTCATCGCGGCGCCGATCGTTTGACGAAACGACTGCAAATGGCGCAATCCATTCTCTCCGATCAGGACGAACGGACGATTGCCCGGTCGCCCCCGAAAGCTTGCCGTGCGATCGAAAGAGACCTCGAACGGCTGGGTTCGCACATCCATGGCCGCCTCCCAAGCGGCGCAAAACTGACCTTCAGGCAACCCGCTGAGAGCGAACAGCGAAATGTGCAGCCGCCCGGGCGCAATGAGCTTGCCGTCAAACTGATGCGCTCGCTTGAGCACGCAAGCCAATTGGTGAATCCGCTCTGCCGTCCCCGCGTCGGGAACGGCCGCGAGGAATAAGCGGGCACTACTACGGCTTGTAAACTTGTCCATCATCGACTAGAACAGATCATGAACGAAGCCGGCGCGCAATCGAAATTTCTGTATTGTAAAATACACTACATCCGGGTACGAAATCTTTGTTGGAGGTTCCAAAATGCCACGCGTCATAAAGCGAAAAGAGCACCCGCTATCGATGCGGCTGCCCGAAACTGACATAGCCATCATCGATCGTGCGGCAGCCTTGCGCGGCCGTTCGCGTACGGATTTCGTACGTGATGCAGCAGTGCGAGCGGCGGAGGATGTTCTGATGGAAACGGCACCCATCCGGATGAGCCCGGCCGGCTTCAAGGCCTTTGTCGAGGTTCTTTCGAAGCCCGCGCGCCCGGTGCCCGAAATGGTCGAACTATTTCAACGGGCCGCTCCGTGGGAATCCAGGAACCCAAAAGCCGAGAAGTGACGGGTGGCCATTTCCGAGCCGGAACCATTGACGGCTGTTCATGACGTTTCCGAGTTTTCCTGCGGGAAGCCGTCGCTGGACCGATGGCTGAAAACGCGGGCGCTGTCCAATCAAGGGAAGGGCTTTACGGCCGTCATGGTCGTTCATGAGGCCAACCGTGTCCTTGGATACTACGGCCTCGCGCCTACGGCGATTCTTCCCGCAACGTTGCCGCGATCGATTCGTACAGGCCAGCCGCCAGATCCAGTTCCTTGCCTGTTGTTGGGGCAGCTTGCCGCAGATCAGAACCATAGCGGAATGGGAATTGGCACAGGACTGCTTAAGCATGCGCTGCAACGCTGTGTAACTGCAGCCAGCCTGATTGGCGGCCGCGCGCTCATCGTCAATGCCGTCGATATCGAGGCGGCGGCTTTTTGGAGGCGACGCGGCTTTATTCCTTCGAAAGATGATCCGCTGATCCTCCTCAGGTCTATCACCGATATTGCTGCATCGATCATGTCGCGCGACTGAATGCAGATGTCGCAAACGCATAGCCCATACTTACAACACACACCCGTAATGCGCCGACGATACGAGCCGGATGTATTTGTCGTGCACCGAGCCGGGTCGCACCTGCGCCACCGATGCCGGCGCGCGCCAGTCGGCCATGCGGCGGGCGATCTCTTCCGCCGGCACCTCGAGACTAAGGGTACGTGCGCCTGGATCGATCACGATGGTGTCGCCATCGCGCACCGCCGCAATCGGGCCGCCGCGCGCGGCTTCCGGCGAGATGTGACCGATCAGGATGCCATGCGAGACGCCGGAGAAGCGACCGTCGGTGATCAGGGCGACGTCCTCGCCGAGGCCCCGCCCCTGCAACTGGATGGTCAGCATCACCATCTCGGGCATGCCGGGTCCGCCGACCGGACCGACATTGCGCACCACGATCACGTTGCCAGCGACAATCTCGCCGGCACGGATCGCGGCCATCGTATCGGCTTCGGACTCGAATACGCGGGCGGTGCCGCGAAACTGCCCCTTCTCAAGCGTCTTGCCCGAGAGTTTGAGCAGGCAGCTCTCCGGCGCCAGATTGCCCTTGAGAACGCTGATGTGATTGTTGGCCGGCGCGACCGGTTTCGACACCGGGGAAACGATCTCCTGCGGCGGCAGCTGCTCCAATGTCGGAACATCGGCGAGATTTTCTGCCAACGTCTTGCCCGTCACCGTCATGACATCGCCATGCAGGAAGCCGGCGCGCAGCAATTCCTTCATCACGACCGGCACGCCGCCGATTGCATGCAGGCTGCCCATCGCGAATGGACCGTGCGGCTGCAGATTGGCCAATAGCGGGACGCGCTCGCCAACTGCCTGGATGCGTTCGATCGTGATCGGCACCTGGGCCTCACGCGCAACCGCCAGCAGATGCAGATACATGTTGGTCGAACCGCCCATCGCATAGATGGTCGTGATGGCATTTTCGAACGCACGCTCGGTCATGATGTCGCGCGGCCGGATGCCGGCCTGCATCAGCCTATAGAGCGCATCGACGGAGGCGCGCGCCTGGGCGCGGACATCGGCGTGGATGTCGCTGCCGGCGTTGTAATCGGCAGGATGCGAGGCACCGCGCGGCAGCATCATGCCGATCGATTCCGCAATCGTGCTCATGGTGTTGGCCGTGAACATCGCGCCGCAGGTGCCGCTGCCGGGCATCACATTGCGCTCGACTTCCAATAGCTCCTCGCCGGAGAGGCGCCCGGACTCGTTGGCGGCGCGGGCCTCGGCGTAATCCATGATGGTCAGATTGTTGCCCTTGCCCGCCCACGCCCCGAACGACACGCGGCCGGGCGTGCTGGTGCCGGGATAGAGCACGAGCCCGAAGGCATTGGTGCGCGCCAGCGGCATCAGCGCGGCAGCCCCGGTCTTGTCGCAGCCGGAGATCACGATCATGGCGTCGCCATGATGGGCATAATGGCCGATCTCGAAACAGTCGGCGACGACGTCGCGCGACGCGAGGCTGTAGCCCGCCGTCGGCGTGCCCTGCGTCAACGCGTCAGACACCGCCGGCGCCCCGACGACCAATCCCTGCCCGCCGCGCTCGGCCAGGATTTCCACCAGGAAATCCGCGATCGTGCGAACGCGGTTGTTGCAGCGATGGGCATTGGTCCAAGCGCTGGCGATGGTCACCACCGCGCTGGTCTCCGCGGCGCGATCCGGATCGAAACCGGCGGCGCGCAGTTCGACCCGCGACCGCTTCCAATAGGTGCTGCTGTCCTGCGTCGTCATGAGGTGCTCCAGGTCTTCTGATTGGATCGCCGATGCCAGCGTTCCGCCTGTTTGGGAGTGAGGTTAGGCCGTCTTGCCGTCGTCGAAGCTGACGATCACGGCGGCGTTGGCTATCAGAATGGGGTCGTTACCGCTCTCGGACGGAATTTCCAACCCACCAGCGACCGCTGTCACTTTCACGGTGCCGTACGGCAGCTCTTTTGCCACGGCCGCGGTATCAACCCCCTCCGGATTCGGCACGGCGATCGTGACGTCGACGAACATGTCATTGGCGGTCTTGCCCAGCATGCGGAAGAAGCCGAGGCTGGAATGGCGGATGGCGTCCGAGACGGCGCGCTTGGCGGCCTTGGTGGCGTCGCGCCCGTGAACGTCGACGCCCATGCCCATCTCGGTGATACAGCGCACGCGTGCCATCAGGTTTCCTTCGATCGTTTGAGTTAAGAGATATCAGCCGTCCGCAATTCGCGCGAGCGGCCAGCGAGGCGCCGGCCCATCGATACTACGACGACTGGCGCGAAGAAGTGAAGCTGGCAGCATGGAAGCGCAGGTTTTCGCACGACAGCTGATCGACAGATGTAACGCCCATCAGCTTCATGCCGCGTTCGATCTCGATCCGCATCTGCTCGAGCGCGCGTTCCACGCCCGCCTGCCCGGCAGCAGCCAACGGAAAGAGATAGTAGCGGCCAAGGCCTACTGCCTTGGCTCCCAGCGATAGTGCCTTGAGCACGTGGGTGCCGCGCTGCACGCCGCCGTCCATGATGACATCGATCCTGTCGCCCACCGCATCGACAATCTCGGCCAGTTGGTCAAAGGCGCTGCGCGAACCGTCAAGCTGCCGACCGCCGTGATTGGAAAGCACGATCCCCGTGCAGCCGATCTCCACCGCGCGTCTGGCGTCTGCTGCCGACATCACGCCCTTGAGGCAGAACTGCCCACCCCAGTGCTGCACCATCTCGGCCACGTCATCCCAATTCATCGCGGGATCGAGCATCTCGGTGAAGTAGCGGCTGATGGACATGGTACCGCTCCCCATGTCGACATGGGTGTCCAACTGCGGCAGCTTGAAGCTTTCATGCGTGAAATAGTTGATCGCCCAGGCCGGCTTGATCGCGAACTGCGCCATGCCGGCCAGAGTGAGCTTGAACGGGATGGCGAAGCCGGTGCGCTTGTCGCGCTCCCGGTTGCCGCCGGTGATGCTGTCGACGGTCAGCATCATGACCTCCACGCCGGCCTGCTTGGCGCGATTCATCATCTCGCGGTTCAAGCCGCGATCCCTGTGGAAATAGAACTGATAGACCTGCGGAGCGCCGCTGATCCTGCGCGCTTCTTCGAGGCTCACGGTGCCGAGCGAGGAAACGCCGAACATGGTGCCGTATTTGCCGGCGGCCGCCGCCACCGCGCGCTCGCCTTGCGGATGGAACAACCGCTGCAGCGCCGTCGGCGAGCAATAGACCGGCATGGCCAGCTGCTGCCCCATGATCGTGACCGACATGTCCACATCGCTGACGCCGCGCAGCACGTTCGGCACCAGGTCGCAATCTTCGAAGGCTCGCGTATTGCGGCGATACGTGACTTCGTCGTCGGCGGCACCGTCGATATAGTTGAAAATCGGTCCGGGAAGGCGCTGCTTGGCCATTCGGCGAAAATCGTGGAAGTTGTGGCAGTTTTTCAAACGCATCTCATTTCTCGGTTGGTAATGCAAAGCACGCGTGCCGTGGAGCGCTCTGTTGTCGTTCTGGATGGAGTCGCAATCCTGCGCTCTGCTTATCATATAGTCAGGGCATCTTGCTCCCGCGCCCGGTGATGAGGGGCAGGAAGTTGCGGATAGCGAGACATCGGCGTCGATCGCGCGAGCCACCGCCGGTGGCCAATCGCCAAGCCCCCTAACCCGCTTCAACAGCGGGCAGGCCGAGCGCGGACTGCAGTCGCCCGCTGCCTCGCCGGTAGAGCATCCCATGCTGAGCGGGCGCTAGGAGATCGGCATGAGGTACGAAGTCAGCGATGACTTTGTTGAATGGAATCGCGCCGCAGTCGGGAACGAGGCAATCGCGTTTTCCCTTCGGACAACGGCTGAACGAACAGAGCCGGCCAAGATACCTGTCGCTCACCGGTTCGAACAGAAAGACATCCAGTTGGTGGCCGACAATGCTGATGCCGAGACCCGATTCATATGCCTTGCTCAAGGCTCGACCGGCCGCCCGGCGGATTTCCCCGAGGCGGTGTTGCCGATCGATCCAGAGCGCCAGATCGAGATCGCCGCATTCATGCCAGACTTCGATGCGCTCGCGACGAAACTCCCTGAACCGCGGAATCTCCTTCCACAGCGGCTTGGCGACCGAGCCTATCACGGCGATCGCCTCGACCTCTGGAAACGCCATCCACGCCTCCGTGACGACATCTGCCGCCACGCGAAACTGACGCTGGCGCTCCAGAAGATAGCGGTCCTGTTCCTCGATTTCGGAGCGCCGCATTTTCTTACCCCAGAAGCTTCATGAAATTGCGGATCCGATCAAGCAGTCCTGCTCCGCAAGCCATCGGCGATCGTAGAGAGGGCATCGGCAAGTTGCCGCGCAGTCTCGCCGGTCGGCAGCGGCATTTTGAGGCTCGGCATGCCGGTGGCGGAATCGCGCTCGACCCATGGGTGTGCCGGTGCGTGGGGATCGCCGGCAGCCGCCATGGCGGTAATGAACTGCGCACCGATCTGCACCAGCGCCTGCCACGGATCCGGACCGACGCCGTGTGGCGGCACTCCCGCCCCCATCCGCGCCACCGCGATTTCGCCAGCACCACCGCCTGCATCCACACTCCCGGCATGGACGGATTCGGTGGCCACGGCGATATTCGCAACCTCCTCGGCCGGTGTCACCGCCTCGCCCTCGCCCATGTTCCCCGTGACGTTTTCCACCTCCTTCATGAAGCGGTTGAGACGCGAACCGCCAAGCGAAATCTCGCTGCTGCCGCCATCGAGAATTCCTGCCGACAGGGAGCGCTTGAACGCCAGTACCGAGAGCATGCCCTCCTCGATAGTGCCCTTTGCCACGAAATTGACGACCAGCACCGGCCGCACCTGGCCGAGGCGATGAATGCGCGCGATGCGTTGTTCGAGAACCGCCGGGTTCCAGGGCAGGTCCATGTTCACCAAGGTCGATGCGTGCTGCAGGTTGAGACCTGTCGAGCCAGCATCGGTGGACAGGAACACACGGCAGTTGGGATCGTCGCGAAACCGCTCCACCAACGCCGGCCGCTTTTCCGACGGCACGCCGCCGTGGAAACTCACATAGCCCAGCCCCCTCGCTTCGAGACGACGAATGACGATGTCGTGGGTCCGCGTCCACTGCGAAAACACCACCGCCTTGGCTTCCGGATCGACGAACAACTCGTCGAACAGCGCCGCCAATTCGTCAGCCTTGACGCCGTGGTCAGTTTCCTGGTCCAGCAGATACGTGCTGTTGCACGACATGCGCATGTTCTGCAAAGCAATCATCAGCCGCCGCTGATCCGTGTCCGACAGAAATCCGCTCCTGCGCCAGCGCCGGACGATTTTCGCGACCTCGTCGGCATTTTCCCGGTGATAGGTCGTTTGCATCTCGGTCATCGGGACCAGCAGGTTCTGGTCGGTCCGGCTCGGCAGTTGCCGAAGCACCTCGGATTTGCGCCGGCGGATCATGACCGGCGCCAGCGTCTGGCCGATCTTCTCCAGCCCGGTATAGCCGGTAACGCGCCCGGCTTCGTCCTTGACCTGATGCTCGTGCAAGAGCTTCCAGGTCGGCCCCAGCCGGTGCTGGTCGACGAACTGCACGATGGAAATCAGCTCTTCCAGCTTGTTTTCCAGCGGCGTGCCCGTGAGCACGATCGCGTGCGTGCTGTCGATGCGCTTAAGGGCGCGTGCGGCGATGGTATTCCAGTTTTTCACCCGCTGGGCTTCGTCGACGATGACGAGTTCGGGCGCCCATGCGGCGATCAAATCGAAATCCGGCTGGAGCTTTTCGTAGTTCGTGATCTTGCAGAAATCATCGAGCGCGTAGTCCTTCTGCCGCTGCGCCCGGCCGCCACCGATGACACGCGCGGCATTTTTTCCCTTCCGTCCCGTGAAGCGCGCGATCTCGCTTTGCCATTGGTATTTCAGTGAAGTCGGGCAGATCACCAACACTTTGGACACGCCGAAATGCCGCGCCAGTATTTCCATCGCGGCAATGGCCTGGATGGTCTTGCCAAGCCCCATGTCATCGCCAATCAGCGCCCGTCCGGCGCGCACCGCGAACAGCGCGCCCTCCGCTTGATAGGCATAGAGCGGCACCTTCAACAGCGCCCGCAGTTTGGGGGCCGCGGCGCCGCGCGGAAACAACTGCGTGAGCTTTGCGGCTCGCCGGTCCGCGTCGCGCCGTCCAGCAACGAAATCGAGCGCATCGTCATAGGCGCGCAGTTCGTGACCGGACTTCGACACCGTGGCCATGAATGGCTCCAACTCGTCGAGCCGGCCGTCCGGCAACATCCCATCGCGGTCGGCGTCGAACAATCCGGCGGCAGCCTTGCGCACCGACGGCGGACAATCGGTTCCGGCGCGGAAATGCACGCTGCGCTTGCCATCGCTGCGCAAATACAACTCGGAGAACGCCGGCTGGTATCCGCGCGCAAACGCCGTTTTGGCGCCGCGCCTTTTCTGCAGTCTGGCGAGCGTAAATTCGAGGTGCTTGCAAGTACCCAACTCGCTGGTGGAATAATCGGGGCAGGAACAGAAATTGCCGCCTGGCCCGAGACCCCGGATCGCGACGCGGTAGCTGGACTTCGAAGCGGGATTACTGACCCGGAATTCGGAGAAAAACGGTTCGCTGCCCAGATTTTCAAGCCCGAAAGCCTGCTCGCGACCGAATTGGCGGCGCAGGCTACGTTGCCACTCCACCGGCGAAAGATCGGCGGGCGCATGGGTTCGCGACAGCTTGGGTTCCTTCTTCGAACGGGCGGCGGCGTTCGGGTTTCGGCGTTCGGGTTTCATCAAGGCACGTTCCGTTCTGCAAGACTGCACGCGCCAGACTACCATCCCTTGCATCGCGAATTGCATTCGCCCGTGACTTTCCCACACCTGTGGCGATCAGCTTCAGCCACGGCGCCAAATGAAAGACGCTCATCAGCATGTACATCGGGATCATCCCGCCCACCGACGAGGCGTTTGCGGCCGAACAAAGGCCATCCAGTGGGCCACGGCCAGCAACAGCCGTAAGCAACGCCATCATCGCAAACGTCGGCGCGGCCGCGAGATACAGCCCGTTGGCTGACTTGAGCGCTGCGGCGCTCCAATGGATCACGCCGCTACTGCCATCGGCGCAAGTCTGGCTCATGACCCCGCCTGCTTGTTGCGGAATGCGGCCTCGCCGGCGTCCGACACCTCGACCCACCTCTTGTCGGGCGCAGCGCCCTCAACGTAGCTGTCGTGCCAATTCCACCATTTGTAGGTCGGCGTCTGCGGATAGCCTTCCGGCGAATCCTCCCACACCTCCTGGCGGCCGAGCGGCGTGATGTCGAGGTAGTTCCAGGTGCCTCCCATCTGCTCGTCGCCGCGATTGTTGATGAAGTAGGTGCGGTAGATCCTGTCGCCGTTGTGGAAGAACACATTGGTACCGTGCCACTCGTCCACGCCGAAATCGGCATCGAAGCTGTCGGTAACGGTGACCCAGGGGATCATCTCCCATCCCATTTGCTTCTTCAGCCGCGCGATGTCCGCCTGCGACGCGCGCGAGGCAAACACCAGCGTCGTATCACGGGCGTTGAGATGGGCGAGGTGCGCGACCTGGTCGGCCACCATCGAGCAGCCGCGGCAGGCATGGTCCGGCCAGCCGAACACGCCGGGTTCGTAGAAGGCGCGATAGACGATCAGTTGATGTCGGCCCTCGAACAGGTCGCGCAAGCTCGCCTTGCCGTTGGGGCCGTCGAACTTGTACTCCTTCTCGACCGCCAGCCACGGCATCCGCCGGCGCTCGGCGGCGAGCGCGTCACGGGCGTGGGTCACCTCTTTTTCCTTCGCGAGCAATTGCTGGCGTGCCGCTTCCCATTCCTGCGCCGAAACGGTGTGAATCTGCATGGCTAATCTCCTGTTTGTCGTGATGCTTGTTGCTTGAGTCGATCGATTTGCAGCATCAGGCCGGCAGACGGGCGTCGTATTCCTTCATCAGGCCGCTCCAGCCATCCCAGAACGGCGCCGGCTCTTCGCCGCTTGTGCGGGCAACCAGGACATCGAGATGCATGTGCCAGCCGGCCATGTGCTTGAGCAGCGTGGCGCGGTCGGGAAAGCGCCGATGCACGATCGTGAGCAGAACGCCCTTGCCTTTCGGCTCCAGTTCGAACGTGACATCACCGGTGCTGTTCCAGGTGATCGACAATTTTCGCGGCGGATCGAATTCGGTGATCCGGCTCTGCATGCGATGCTCGCCACCGCCGAAGCCGGCCGGGCGCTCGCCGGGCGGGTTTGTCAATTCGTCGTTGCGCCAGACGAGTTCGAGGGGCGCGCCGACCTTCGCATCCATATCGCCTGCGGCCAGCCATTTGCGGCGCAGTTCGCTGTCGGTGAGATAAGCCCAGATGCGTTCGATCGGCCCCGGCAACAGCCGCTGGATTTTCAGCGTTCTTGGCTCGGGCAATTCGCCATAGGCTTCGGGCTTCGTCGTTGAATTCATCGCTCCACACTCCTTCACTTCCTGCCCTTCGCCGCGTCTTCTGCGCGCAACAGCGCTTCCAACCGGTCGAGATTGTCGCTCCAGAAACGCTCGTAACGCCTGAGCCACGCATCGGCTTCCGCGAGCCGGGCCGCTTCGAGGCGGCACAGATGGGTACGGCCGCGCACCGTGCGTTTCACGAGGCCGGCATTCTCCAGCACCCGCACATGTTTCGAGGCGCCGGCGAAGCTCATGTGGAACGGCGTCGCCAGTTCCCCGATCGTGCGTTCGCGTTCAGCCAATTGTCCAAGCATCGCCCGCCGCGTTGGATCCGCGAGGGCATGAAAGACGGCGTCGAGATTTTGTTCAACCATGTGGTTTAATATAGCCGCGCGGGGCGAACAGTCAACCATTCGGTTTAACGTTTTCGTGATCCGCCCTAGCTGTCCGGCACGGTGTAGACGGCGCAGGGCGCTTCAATGCCGCGCAGCGCATGTGTTCCCATCGGAACCAGGGTCGTCATGGTTTCGGAAGCCACCGCGCCTGAGATCAGAACTGTTCGGCCGAGCGGGCGGCAAAGCCCTTCGAGCCGGCTGACCAGATTCACCGCCGGCCCGATCGCGGTGAAATCCAGCCGGTCGGCAGCGCCGACATTGCCCCACAGAATTTCGCCAAGATGCAACGCGACGCCGAACGACAGCGAGGGCAACCCTTGCCCTCTCCGCTCGACGTCGAGATGCGCCATGCCGGCCTTCGCGGAAGCAACGGCGCGCACGGCCGCGTCGCAGGCATCGCGCGGCTTGTCCCCGACCGGAAAGATGGCGAGCACGCCGTCGCCGATGAATTTCAGCACCTCGCCACCGAACGCGTGAACCGAACCGGCGATGCAGTCGAACCAGGAGCCCAGCGCTTCGATGACGGAAGCCGCAGGCTCGGCCTCAGACAGCGCGGTGAAGCTACGCAGATCAGCAAAGAGCAACACGGCCCGGATGGTCTCGCCGACTTCGCGCCGCAGCGGTCCCGCCAGCACGCGCGCGGCGCTGCGCCGGCCGAGATAAGCCTCGAGCGCGGCCGACAGCGTCGCGCGCGCCGCGAGCGCGGCAAGCGGCGCCGCGGCAAAGCGGGCGGCTTCGCGCAATCGACCCGCTTCCGCTTCGGTGAAGCGGCGCGGTCCGATCCATCCGAGCAGCGGCCCGCCCTCGCCTGCGCCAACGCTGTCTTCATGCACCGCACCGCCCGCGAGCGCCGCCAGCCAGCTCCGCCCCGCATCGCCGGATGAATGCCCCGCGCTTGCGAATCCCGCCGGTGCAAATCCCACCGCCTCGATCACCTCGCCGTTCCCGGCCCGCCATAGCCAGGTGCGGCGGGCGATGATCGGATGCGGCACGGCGAGTGTCAGCGCCCCGCCGGCAAGCGGCACGCCGTCCGCGATCAGGCGCGTGCCGAGTTCGGCCAGAAACCGGTCGGCGCCCGGCGACGCGCTGGCCGCATCGACCAGCCATGTCAGCGTCGAGCTCAGTTGCATGGGCCGACCACCCGGCAGGAACGATTGATTGTCATCCTCGCTACTTGGTAAATCGTCGCGCCGGCATATGTTCTCGTGCGGGTTGCACGATCCGTCATGCCAGAGAGCAACGAGGTCTTCGATGCCAGAATCATTTGTGGTCCAGCGCGAGACCCAGATCGCCGCGCCGCGCGCCAGCGTGTTCGCCTTCCTGACGGACCCCGAGAAGATCGTGCAATGGATGGGCAGCGAGGCCACCACAGAGATGCATCCCGGCGGGCTGTACCTGCTGAAGGGCGTGGGCAGTGCCACCGCGCGCGGCACCTTCCGCGAGGTGGTGCCGGTGCATCGCCTCGCCTACAGCTTTGGCTGGGAAGGCAATGATGAGGTGCCGCCGGGATCAGGCCTGATCGAGATCGACCTGATCGAGCACGATGGCGGCACGTTGCTGCGAATGACCCATAGCGGTCTTCCCAGCGCGACGCATCAGGCAAGCCATGCCAAGGGTTGGGCGCACTATATCGGCAGGCTGACGCTGGCAGCCGCCGGCCAGGATCCCGGCCCCGACCGGGGCCCAAACGGCACGCGCAACGCGTGAGGATGGCAGCGACCAAGGCATTCATCGCCGGACTATCCATCCGCTTTCTTCAACACCGTCACGTGCAGGCGACGGCGGATTTCCATCCCCTGCCGCCGGTAGAGCGCGATAGCCGAGTGATTGTGGGTGAACACGTGCAGGAAGGGAATTTCGCCGCGCGACACGATGTGGCGGGAGATGGCGGATAGCAGCATCTGCCCGTAACCGCGGCCGCGGTAGGATGGATGCACGCAGACCGCAGTGATCTCGGTATAGTGAGCGGGCTTCATGCGCTCACCGATCATCGCCACCAGTTGTCCGTCGACGTGGATGCCGAGGAAGGTGCCGAGTTCATGGGTTCGCGTGCTGAACGGGCCGGGCTTGGTGAGTTCGGTCAATTCGATCATCGCGGGAACGTCGTCGACGCCGAGGGTGACGATGTCGACGCCATTGGCCGGCGTTTCAAGGATCGTCCCGATCATCTGTTCGCCGGTATCGGCGAGAGCGATCTTGAAATCGGCAGGCAGCGTCACCGGATCGGGCGTGAACAGCACGGCGATATCCTGCGGCGACATCAAGGCGCCAAGCGCGGCAAAACTCTCGGTGGACATATCGGGCATATCGGCGAATGGCGTGATCGCCGTCGGAAAACGCCGCGCACGAGCATCGCCTTCCGCCAGCGCCTGTTGCGTCGTGGTCAGCGCAGTCCAGATCGGGTGGTCGAGTGGATGGGTGGAGCTGTCATGAACGGACATCGGGCTACCCTCATTCTCACATGCACATCAGAACTAGCGATAGTCACCTGGGTCCGCCACCTTGCCGCCTTCCCTCACCTCGGCGGTGTAACGCCAGATGTCGGGCCGCGTGCCGTCGATATCCGTAAAGCCATAGTGGCTCGCGAGTTCGCCGGAGCTGACTGACTTTTGATTCCATCTGCCGCGATCGGGATCGGCGGCGAGCGCCGCCACGGCGCGGCCGACGTAACGCGGCGATTCCGACAGCGCGAAATCCGGCGGCGCCTGATGCTTGCTGCCTCCCCGTTCCGTTAGCGCCTCCCGCCAGTTCGTTTCGGTGACGCCGAAATTTTGCAGCATCATTTCGGAGCGCAGCCAACCCGGCGTGATCGCCACCGCTGTCGCGCCGTGCGGTGCAAGTTCGTGGCCTTGCGAATAAGCGAGACGGTTCACGCTCTGCTTGACGAGATCGTAAAACACCGAGATCCGGTAATGCGTTGCGTTGTAATCGGCCGTGCCGTCGGTGACTTCCACCAGCAGACCACCGGGCTGCGCGACCAGCAGCGGCAGCAGGTAATGCGAGGTCACCAGATGTGTCTCGATGCCGAGCCGCAGAATCCGCAAGCCCTTCTGCAGGTCGAGCTTCCAGATCGGCGTATTCCACTGCGGCGGTCCGCCCTTCAGCACTTCGGCGCCCCAGATATCGTTGACGAGCATGTCGATGCGGCCATGCTCGGCGCGGATACGCTCGGCCAGCGCCGCGACCTGCGCCGGTTCGAGATGGTCGACGGGTATGGCGACGCCTTTGCCGCCAAGGCTAGTCACGAGTTCGGCGGTCTCCTCGATCGTCTCCGGCCGGTCATAGTCGGATCGCGTCGGAGCATCGGCGCGAGCGCTGCTGCGCCCCGTGCAGATCACCGTCGCGCCGGCCTCGCCGAGCGCAGCCGCGATGCCGCGGCCAGCGCCACGCGTCGCGCCTGCCACAACGGCGATCCGTCCGCGAAGCGAAGTCTCCTGTGACACAACATTCATTGCACCGTCCCCTACACGCGCCGCCGCAATCGCATCAAAGCGCCGCTCGAGCGCATTGTCATGCCTACTCTGCCGTCGCCTTGATCAGATTGTCGCGAAGTGTGACGACGTTTTCCTGCAACCGCGCGAACTCGTCGGGCTTCAATCCGGTCGCGCTCACGAGATTCATGTGCATGCCCTTTTCGCGCAACCGCCGGCCGGCCTCGGTCAGGCTGATGCGCACTTGCCGTTCGTCCGCGGGATCGCGCTGGCGGCGCAGATAGCCCGCCGCCTCGAGCTTTTTCAGGATCGGCGTCAGCGTGTTGGATTCCAGAAACATCTTCTCGCCGAGTTCGCTCACGGTCTGGCCATCCTGCTCCCACAGTGCCACGATCGCGATCCATTGCGGGTAGGTCAGGCCGAGTTCGTCCAGGCCCTTCTTGTAGGCCCGCCCGAAGGCCAGATTGGCCGAATAGACCGCAAAGCACAGGAAGTCGCCCAAGCGACGCTCGCCGCCGGCCGGCTTGGGCTTCGGGTTAGTCTTTGAACTGTCTCTGGAATTGTCCCTGGTCCCGGCAGTTGAACCGGACCTGGAACCGTCACTGGGTCTCATGAGGTCGTCCTTTCCGACACGAACATGTGAAGTCTCGCATCCATATATATCGCATCCGATTAAATCGGAAGGCTTGACTTTACACCACGGTGAAGCTTTATAACCCGCATCCGAATATATCGTACACGATCTAATAACAGGAGAGAAACCATGAGCGCTACAGCCCCCCGTACTCCCGCCGTCGACCTGAAGCTCGAAGTCGTCGTCATCCCCGTTGCCGACGTCGAACGCGCCAAGCAATTCTACGCGAACCTTGGCTGGCGGCTCGATGCCGACTTCGCCGGCCCCGACGACTACCGCGTGATCCAGTTCACCCCGCCCGGCTCCAGCGCCTCCGTCATCTTCGGCAAGAACGTGACCCCGGCCGCGCCCGGCTCCGCGCAGGGCCTCTATCTGGTCGTCTCCGACATCGAGGCCGCCCGCAAAGAGCTGCTCGACCGCGGCGTCGCAATCAGTGACGTATTTCACGCAAATGGCGATGTGCACGTCGGCACGGACGAGCCCTATCTGTTCGGACGCAATCGTCTGAGCGGTCCGCATCCTGAGCGCGGCACCTACCGCTCCTACGCTTCGTTCAGCGATCCCGACGGCAATGGCTGGCTGCTGCAGGAAGTCACCGCGCGATTGCCCGGACGCGTCGATGGGAATGCGACGAGCTTCGCCTCTTCCGCCGACCTCGCCGCCGCGTTCCGCAGGGCTGCTGCGGCGCACGGCGAATACGAGAAGCGCAATGGCGGCCAATACGATGTGAACTGGCCGGACTGGTACGCCAACTACATCGTCAACGAGCAGGCGGGCCGACAGCAGGCCGCGTGAGCCGTCGATGCGACGACAAATGTTGGCGGCGGCTCCCGCAGAGTTCGCTGCCAACGCCTCACCCAATGCGTAATGGAGATCTGCAATGCGCAAATTATCCGCGGGCTTCTCACTCATTCCAATGACTGCGCTCGCGCTGTTCATGATGCTTTCAGCCGGACCGGCGACGGCTCAGACCACACAGGGCACGGCCGCCAATCCGCCTGCGGCTGGATCCGAAAAGCCGCATGACGATCTGGCCGGCAAGCTGGTCCGCCGCGTGATCCAGCGCGCCCCGTCATCGATACCCGGCCGCGAGATCGTCCAGGTGGAGACGGAGATTCCACCCGGCGTCGAATCCGGATGGCATGTGCATCCCGGCGAAGAGGTCGGCTTCATCGTCGCCGGCAAGGTCGAGATGCAGGTCGAGGGAAGACCCACCGTCATTCTCAATGCCGGCGACGGCTTCCTGATTCCGCCGCGCACGCCACATAACGCGCGCGACCTCGGCCCGGAGACCGGGCGCATGCTGTCGACCTACATCGTCGAACAAGGCCAGCCGATCGCCACGTTCGTGCATCAGCACGCCGGGAAGTAGGCCTGCCTCACGCCGGAACCGGCGCCGTCCGCACCGCCGGCACCGGCCTGAATGTCATCATGATCAGGAACGCGCCGAGGCCTATGATCCAAGAGCCGATATAGAGCCAAGCGTAGCTCGCAAAGGTGTCGTAGATCAGGCCGCCGGCGAGCGGCCCCGTCGCCATGCCGAGGCTGCCGGCCATCGCCGTGCCGCCGATCACGGTGCCCATCATTCGCAACGGAAAGTTTTCGCGCACCAGAACAGCGTAGAGCGGCATGGTGCCGGCATAGAGGAAGCCGAACAATGCGGCGACGGCATAGAACGCGGCGAGCTCGCGCACGAAGACGTAGCCGAGCGCGCCGAACGCCTGTGCCAGCAGGCCGAACACAAGCACGCGTTTGGCGCCGAAGCGGTCGCCGAGCAGGCCGAAGGCGATGCGGCCGCCCATCCCCGCCAGGCCCTCGATGCTGTAGATGGTGACGGCGGCGATCATCGGAATGCCGCAACTGATGGCGTAGCTCACGGTGTGGATGATCGGGCCCGAGTGCGTCGCGCAGCAGAAGAAATTCGTCAGCAGCAGGATAATGAATTGCGGCGAGCGCAGCGCTTGGGCGAGCGACATTTCCGGTTCCGCCGACGCGGTGGATAGCGCGGCCGACTTGCTTTCGAGCGCGGGCGCACGGCGCACCAGCAGCGAGACCGGGATCATGATCGCCGCGACAACGAGCGCCACGATCTGCATCGAGGTCCGCCAGTCGTGGTTCGAGACCAGCCAGGCGGCGAGCGGTGACATGGTCATGGGCGCCATGCCCATGCCGGCGGAGACCAGCGACACCGCAAGGCTGCGATGGGTGTCGAACCAGCCGGTGACGGTCGCCATCATCGGCGGCAAAATCGCAGCCGCGGCGCCACCGACCATCAGCCCGAAGACGAACTGAAATACGACCAGCGACGTCGCGACGCTGGCGAGTCCAAGACTCGCCGCCAGCACCACCGAGCCGGTCAGCACCACCGGCCGCGGTCCGAGCCGGTCGGACAAGGTGCCCCAGGCCATGCTGGTGAAGGCCATCGCCAGGAAGCCGATGGTCATGGCGCTGGATATGCCGGTCACCGACCAGCCGGTGTCGCGCGCGATCGGCTGCAAAAACACCGGCAGTGAAAACATGCCGCCGATTGCGACACAGCCGAGCAAGCCTCCGGCTGCGACGATGACCCAGCGATAACGCGCGTTTTCCATTCCGTATCTCCACCTTTGGGTTTCTCTGGGTGGAAGACGAATGGGATGGGCCGAAAGCTACAGGTCGCCGGGCACACCGCCTCACTTTTTTGCGAGCAGGAGGCGGCGCGACCTTGCCCTCCCGGCAATAAGCGCGCGCTCGCCGGCCTTGGCGCAAACGGCTAACGGTATTATGCCTGCCGGATCATGGCCATCCGCCCCATTGTTCGCTATCCCGACTCCCGGCTTGCGCTCCCGGCCGAGTCCGTGACCGCGTTTGACGGCGCGCTGCGCGAGCTCGCCATCGACCTGCTCGACACCATGCATGCCGCGCCGGGGATCGGGATCACCGCACCGCATATCGGCATCTTGTTGCGGGTCGTGGTGCTCGAACTCGACCCGGTCGAAGGCGCGCGGACCTATGTCAATCCGGAGATCATCTGGGCATCATCAGAGACGATCATGCATCGGGAAGGCAGCGTCTCGATGCCCGGTGTCAACGACGAGGTGAGCCGTCATGCGCGGGTCCGGATCAGCTATCACGACGTCGACGGCAACCCGCAGACCGAGGAATCGGAAGGCCTGCGCGCCGTCTGCCACCAGCATGAGATCGACCAGCTCGACGGCGTGTTCTGGATCAGGCGACTGTCCCGCATGAAGCGCGAGAGACTGATCAAGCGGTTCGACAAGATGTCGCGTAACGCTTAGAGCGGGCTATCCGAGCGGATGATCGGCTTCACCGGGGCGCCAGCCGCTTCTCGTAGCGCCAGACTTCCAGGTCGAACGAGCCATCGGCCGTGTCGAGGCGACTGACCATCGTTCTGGCGAGATACCATCCGCACTTCTCATAGAATCTGGCGGCGCGCGCGTTGCCTATCGCGCAGGCGAGCCACGCCGTTTCGACCCCGCGCTCCGACAACCGCGCTTCCGCGTCTGTCATCAGCGCGGCGGCCGTGCCGACGCCGCGCGCTTCCGCGGCCACATAGAACTGGTAGAGTTCATCGCCCTTCAGCATCGCGAAGCCTAGCGGCGCGCGTTGCGGCCCGATCACCCGCACGTCGGCGAGCGCGGCGGCCATCCGCTCGGCAAAGCTTTCAAGCGTGCGCGCCTGCGCTAATTTTGGCGGCAGGATCGCGGCGTGGGCATCCTGCCAGCCGTCGTACCACAGGCGCGCAAGCACACCGGTCTCGGACGGATCAGCAGGCCGCACCGTCATCGCAACATCGTCCACCATCGTTCACCTTCATTTGGCCTATGGTTCGACCATCGGCGCGACCTTGCGACCGGCGACTCCGGTGGCGCAGCCGAAAAAGTATTTTGTGAATTTTACCTCAAGGCCGTGGGCGCGCAGCATGGCCGCGATCTCGGCCGCATTGCCGAAATTGGTGCTGTAGGTTCCGATCATCGCAAAATCCTGCGCGCCGCGCAGGAGCGTGCGCTCGATCAGCGGCAGAACCGCCTTGAGGTGAAGCAGGTACAGCGGCCGAAGCCACCACCCTTTCGGGTCCGAAGCCTCGATCATGGAGAAGACGCCGCCGGGCTTCAGCACGCGCGCGAGCAAGGCGGCCAGGCGGGCATGCTGCTCCGGGTTGAATGTCTTCAGGCCGAAGGTGGAGATGACGAAGTCCGCGCTCTCCGGCGGCAGATCGCTCGCCAGCACGTCGTCCTCGATGAACTCGATCCGGTGGGCACGGTGGGCGTGCAGCCGCTCCATGGCGCGGCGATGCATGCCGGAGGAGATATCGACCGCGGTGATCGCGCCGACATCGTCAAAGCGCTGCAACAGATGCGGCCAGACCTCGCCGGTCCCCGCCATCAGATCGTAGCCGCGCGCACCGCCACTGGGAAGCGCCGGCATCGCCGCCACGCATTGCCGGCGCCAGCGCTCGGTGAAGCCGAACGAACAGAGCAGGCTGAAGGTGATGTAGCGGTCCGAGCAGCGATCGAAGACGGCCTTCACGAACTGGGGGTCGTAGATGTCGCCCATTGCGCCTGTTTGTACCCCCTGCTCTCTTCAATCGGACGTCGGTCGCGAGCCCTGGCCGCGCGACCTGGAGAGCACCGCACCATTAAGATTACGCTTTAACCAATAATTAATTATGTCTTTGCGGGCACGAAAGGCCCGGCTTAGCGTTTTGGGAATGCTGCCCAGTAACCTCCCATGGGTGAGTGCCATGACCTATCGAACGACGTTTATTGCATCCCTCAGCGCCGCCGCGCTTGTCCTTGCCACGGGCCAAGCATCGGCCGATCCGGCCGCGGCACGCGGTGCGGGCGCGGCGCCAACGCGTCCGGCTTTCCCGGCATTCCCCAACTCGGGGCACCATCATCACCATCACCGGGGCGTAAGCGGTTTCTGGCCTGGCGGCATCGTCTACGGTCTGCCGAGCGATATCGACCGACCGGTGATCGTAGAGGCCCCGCCGCCAATCAAACAGTCGGACGACCTCCGTTACACCTGCGTCTATGACATTCCCTGGGACTACGTGCATCGCTGTCCGCAGTACAATACGCCGCGGTACTAGTTTTGCGCTTGGTGCAAGGTATTGATACTCCGCGTCTGGCCACGTCATTGCGAGCGCAGCGAAGCAATCCATCTCACGGCATAACGGAAGCATGGATTGCTTCGTCGCTTCGCTTCTCGCAATGACGTGGATATAGTTTCGCGATCTCGCGGCATGTTTGCCCGAGGTTTGCATCAATGACATTCGATGAACATCTGCGCCCTTGAGAAATCCTGCTTCTTCAGCGCATCCGGATTCAGGAAAACATAGTAGGCGCCGGCATCGCCCCAGCACCAGCGCATGGCGTCATCGGTCGCGATCGTCACAACACCCGAGCGGCTAACGACAATTACTTCCTTGCCACAACGAACGGCCGCGCATCCTTGCCGCGGGAGGCATGGCGGGCACGTTCGATGATTTCAAATCCGGCCGCCGATATCTCGCGCTCCAGATCCTCTGCGGACAGAAACGCCACATAGGGCGCCTTGCCGACGAGCTGCATCAGGGGCAGCGCGATGCGCAGCAGCGAATTCATTTCCTTCAGGCACGGGGTCTTGGAAATGAAGTGCCCGCCGGGCCGCAGCAGCCGATGGACACCCCGCAACGCTGCTTCGCGCTCCGCCACCAGATGCAGAACGTTGAAGCCGAAAGCAACATCGAAGCTCCCGTCCGGCCACGGCGCCGCCTCGGGCCGCGCCACCTCGAAGGTGGCATTGCTGCAACCTTCGGCCTTCGCCTTGTCGCGCGCGATCGCAATCATCTCGCCGGATACGTCGGTCGCCACGATGCGCCCGACCGATGGCGCAAGCTTCAGCGCCGTCGTTCCCGTTCCACATCCGAACTCGAACGCCGCCTCGGCCCCCTTCAGGTAATCTCGCGTCCGCTCGAGCGTGCGCTCATAGCCCGCCATATCGGCGATCGGATCGCCGGCATATTTGCGCGCAGCGCGGTCCCAGAACTGCGCGTCATTGACGATACGAAACATGGCGGCCCTCCTGCGCGGCGGCTTGTAGCATATGCGCGGGAATTGAAAACGGCAGATGACAGTCCGCAGGGCGGGCCCCGCAAATTGAACGAAGAACTCGGAGACTTCGAGCCCAGGACGGGACCTCAATCAGCCGGTCAGCGGCTTGCCGGTGTTGACCGCCAGTTGAGCGGCGAAAGCCCGTTGGTAGGCAGGCCGCGCTTCACCGCGGGCGAGATAGGCTGAGAGGTTCGGATATTCATCCAGAATGCCCGATGATTTCAGCCTGAGCAGCACCGATACCATCATCAGGTCGCCCGCACTGAACCCACCATCGAGCCAGCCGGCATCGCCCAGGCGGACGGAAAGTTGTTTCAGCCGGTCGCGAACGCGATCCTCGACCAGAGGCAGGCGCGCGTCATGCCAGGGCTTGTCCCCCTCCAGGATCTTGGCGGTCACAAGTTCAAGGATCGGCGGCTCCACCGTGTTGACCGCGGCAAACATCCAGGTGATCGCGCGCGCCCGGGCATTGGCGTCGTCAGGCAGAAGGCCCGCGTGGCGCTGCGCGATATGGAAGACGATCGCCCCTGTCTCGAACAAGGCGAGATCCCCCTCCTCATAAGTCGGAATCTGGCCGAAAGGATGAAGTGCCAGATGCGCGGGCTCCTTCATCGCACGAAACGAAACAAGGCGAACCTCGTAGGGCTGGTCCACTTCCTCAAGCCCAGCGAACGCGCGTATCACGCGCCAATCCCCTGCCGCCATCGGGTGACCGTTCAAAGGCGGTAATGGTGATGGTCATCGTGAGGCTCCTCCGTAGCCAAAATCATCGGCTTGGCATCGGAACGACGAACGGGGTTTTCGGAGGCCGACATTCTCTGCAAATTTTTCCCGACGGCCGAGGCGCTGCTCAACCTTCAAACAGCGCCCGCACGTCCTCTTCCGTGAGGGCTGAGGAGATCTGCCCGTCCCGGTCGAACAGGCTGTCAGCCAGGGCTCGCTTTCGTTCCTTGAGCTCTTCCATTTTTTCCTCGACCGTGCCGGCGGCCACGAGCCGATAGACGAAGACCGCCTTGTCTTGGCCGATGCGATGGGCACGATCGATCGCCTGTTCCTCCACGGCGGGATTCCACCAAGGGTCGAAAATGATAACCGTGTCCGCAGCCGTCAAATTGAGGCCGACGCCGCCAGCCTTCAGGCTGACTAGGAAGACGTCGTTCGTGCCGTTCTGAAAACCGTCGATCGCGCGCTTACGGTCCCTCGTCTCTCCAGTCAGCACGCCGTAGCGAACACGTTCCGCGTCCAGGCGCCTTCGAACCAGGTCGAGCATCGAGGTGAATTGCGAGAAGACGATGATCTTCCGCCCCTCGCTCAGCAGTTCCAGCACCATTTCCATCAAGCGGTCGAGCTTGGCCGACGGCCGCTCGACACCGTCGTCGAGGTTCAGCAGCGCCGGATCGCAGCAGGCCTGCCGCATTCTCAAAAGCGCCTCGAGCACAACGATGTGGCTCTTGGCCAGGCCGCGCTGCTGGATCGCCTTGCGAACCTTGTCCGACATCGACAGGCGGATCGCGTCGTAGAGGTCGCGCTGGCTACCCTCCAGGGCGATCCGCTCGACGATTTCGCTCTTGGCAGGCAGCTCCGCCGCCACCTCCGCTTTGGTCCGGCGCAGCAGAAACGGCCTGACCCGCCGGGCGAGTGCGGCGGCACGGACCTTGTCGGCGCGCTTCTCGATCGGGGTCCGCCACTGACGGGTGAAGCCGGCCTTGTCGCCGAGATAACCAGGGTTGGCGAAACTCATGATCGACCAGAGTTCGCCAAGATGATTTTCCATCGGCGTGCCCGTCAGGCAGAAGCGGTGTCGCGCCTTGATCTCGCGCAGCCAACGGGTGGTCGCAGCGTCGGGGTTCTTGATCGTTTGCGCCTCGTCCAGCACCGCCATATGCCAGTCGCGCGACAACAGGACTTCCCGGTCGCGCGCAATCAGGGGATAGGTGGTCAGCACGATGTCATGCTCGGGTATCGCCGCGAAGCTGTGCTTTCGATCGGGACCATGCAGCACCAGCACTTTCAAATCCGGCGTGAATTTCTGCGCTTCGTTGAGCCAGTTGGTCATCAGGCTGGTCGGCGCGACGATCAGCACCTGTTGTGTGATGTGCCCCCGCGCCTTTTCCAGCGCGAGGAAGGCCAGCATCTGCACGGTCTTGCCGAGCCCCATGTCATCGGCCAGCACGCCGCCCAGATCGCTTTCGCGGAGCAGATCGAGCCAGGCCACGCCCTGCGCCTGGTAGGGCCGAAGTTCGGCGCGAAAGCTCTCCGGCAGGCGCAGCTCATTCAGGCCGTGAGATTGAAGCAGACCGGCGAGACGGCGAAGATTATCGGTGCCCCGGAATACGAACTTGTCGTTCTCGACCGCGAGGAGCGGCACGACGTCTGCACGCGACAACTTCAGCTTTCCCGAACCGTCAGCGGAAATCCCGCTCAGATTCAGGCCATGCAGCGCCAGCACCAGCGGAAGGAAGCGGTCGGCGGCCAATGAAACATGGCGGCCGTCGGCAAGCGGCAGGTAGAAATAGTCGCTGTTCTCGGCAAGCTCTTTGATCAGATCGGGAGTGAAGTCCGGCTTCGAGACCAGCGCGGCCAGCATCGGCGCAAGATCGCGCCGCTCACCGTCAATTTCGATTCCGAGCGCGAGCTCGAACCAGTCGATGCCGCTGGATTCGAAGCCGGCATCGAAGTCGCCCGACGCCGCCAGCCGGTAGGGAAAGTCGTCGGCGATCTCTATCTCGAAACCCTGCGCCCGCAATTCAGCCGCGTCCAGGTTGAGAAAGTCGAACCAGTCGTAAGGCTCGACGAGCGTGAGGTCGCGGGCATGGCTGGAATCGAGAAAGGAATACTTCGACCTCGCGTCGACGAAACCCAGTCCGGTCAGGTGCTTGCGCGCCTCCTTCTCCTTGGGCTGGCGGCGCTTGATCGCGTAGACCTGTCCGGCGTGAAATGCTTCGATCCGGCTCGCGCGTTCCGACAGGTCGATCTCGACCGGCCCGTAGCGGAAGCCGAGCTGAGCGACTGCGACCGGGCCGCTGGTTGTTCGCGTGTCGCGATAGCCATAGTAGTAATGCTCTGTCGTCTGGCCCCGTCGCAGGCGCAACACCGGGACCGGCTGCTCGTCGATGTGCACGGCCGGCGCGGGCGTCCCTGGCAACAGGTCGTGATGACGTTCCGGCAAACGCTGGCCGAGACGGCGCGATACTTCCATGACCTGGTCGCGCGGAATCTCCGGCGCCGACAAGACCTGACGGGCGAGCCTGGGCGGCAGGCTCAACTCCACCGGGCCGATCGTCCCGTTGAACTCGTCGATATAAACCGGCGGCTCGGCATTGAGCGTAGTCGTTCCCGGCACGAGCAGGCGGGGAACAACACCCCGTTTGCTGGCCTGGCGCCACTCGATCCGTCCTTCGCGCTTGTCTCCCCACCGCAGCGGCTGGCGTTTGTGATCGAGCCAATAGGCACGGCCGGTTGCCACAATCCGCTGCAACAGCTCACCTGCAAGCGGCCGAGCACCATAGTAGGCTCCCCTGGAGGAGGCCGAAAGTTGACTCACAAGATCGATATCGGTGTCGCGGAAATATTTTGGGGCGCGCTCTGGCGCAAAATCGGACACGTGGGGTTGCGTGTAATTGCCGCCGAACTCGCCGCCCTTCGCTATCTTCACCGAGAGCAGCGATATCGCCAGGACAGGGGTCTGCACGCTCTCTCCGGAGGGATGCAGGCGATACAGCAGCCGCTGGTTCAGTTCGGCCGGATAATCGTCGCCGTGCACCGCGTTGCCGACATTCTCGAGCCAGGTGATGACTGAGTGACCCAGAACGGGCGGCTGGGAGGCCACATCTTCCGTCGGCGCCTTCACGCTGTCGGCCTGCAATGGCTTCCCGCTGGTGGCTTCGAGCAGGGTTGCGGCCACATGCTTGCAGTTGAAGGACATCGGACAACTACAGTCGCCGTCGAGCTCGGCGAGCCGGTCGCCCTTGAAATCGAGCTGAATATCGACGCGATATTGGTTCGATCCGCTTCCCCGCACGCTGGCGCGAACGTGCGTCAGGTCTTCGCTGATCTGCAATCCCTTGACGCGCCCTTGCGCCTGATAGGTATGAGCCTTCTCGAAGGCCGAGCGGCTGAAGAAGTCGTAGAGGTCCTTGCGCTTCAATACGTCGGAAAGCACGCGATCAATTTCCACGGCGGTGGCGATTGGTTACATCAGAGGATGAGGCTTGGGCGCCGCCCCTGCTCCACTCGATAATGTACTTTGACCATAGAGTGCCTTGCACTTCCAAGATTTTTCCCAGCGACGGCAACTACGCTGTTGATTTTCCCCAAGGCAGATTCCGCCACATTTTACTCGCCCGCACCATCCGAGGATATGGTTCCGCATTCTCGCGGCGATACGTCCGAGCTTTGCATCTTCTTTTGCCCTCCATTCATCCGTTCACTGCTACTTGACCGGCCGTCCTATCATGTAATATCATTAGTTACATGAGAAGAGACACTCGATTATCAGGCGTGTTGCATGTCCTGCTGCACATGGCCGAGCAGAAAGAGCCGGTGACGTCAGAGGCGCTGGCGAAGGCCATGGACACCAATGCGGTGGTGATACGGCGGATGATGGCCGGGCTGCGGGATCACGGCTTTGTGCGATCGGAAAAAGGTCATGGCGGTGGATGGACCCTCGCCCGCGACCTCGCGAAAATATCGCTGCGGGACATTTACGAGGCGCTCGGCCAGCCGTCGCTGTTCGCTGTGGGGAACAGAGCGGAGTCACCGAAGTGCCTTGTCGAGCAGGCCGTGAACGCCGCGCTCGACCAGGCGTTCGACGACGCGGAGGCGCTGCTGCTGTCGCGCCTCGGCAACGTGACGCTCGCGATGCTGAGCGCTGACTTCCAGAAACGCCTGGGTGACGGGCGCAACCGTCACCGCCTGGAGACCGCCCATGCATCCTGATTCAGCAGCCAAGGTGTGGCAGGCGCACTATGCCGATCCCGAGGCCGTAACACGCTATGCCGAAGGGCCGCCGCGCTTCGTGCCTGGCTACGCGGACATGCATCGCATGACCCGTATCCTGCTCGCGGAACGGGTTCCGCCAGATGCGAAAGTGCTGGTGCTCGGCGCCGGTGGCGGGCTGGAATTGAAGGCATTGGCGGAGGCAGAGCCGCGCTGGCGCTTCGTCGGCGTCGATCCCGCCGAGGCGATGCTGAAGCTTGCCGAGCAGACGCTGGGGCCATCCAACGCGCGCGTGCAGTTGCAGCAGGGTTATATCGACGATGCACCCGATGGGCCGTTCGATGCCGCCACCTGCCTGCTGACGCTGCATTTCCTCGACGCGGAAGAACGACGGCGAACGGCAAGGGAAATCCACCGCCGTCTCAAACCCGGCGCCCCCTTCGTGGCCGCCCATTCCAGCTTTCCGCAAGCCACAGACGAGCGCACGCGATGGCTATCGCGCTACGCAGCGTACGCGATCGCTTCCGGCGCCGATCCGGACAAGGCCAACAACGCGCGTGCGGCGGTCGATGCCAGCCTGAGCCTGCTCAGCCCGGAACAGGACGCGCGAGTTCTCAGCGAGGCCGGCTTCCGGGATGTCGAGTTGTTCTACGCCGCGTTCACCTGGCGCGGCTGGGTTGGCTACGCCTGAGAGCGGACCCCGGGTAACCCTCTGATCTTTCTGCTCTCGCCACCTGCAAAAAAATTCGGTGGCGATGTCGGGACGCCGGATGTTCGAACGTCCTTTGCCAAGAACCAGCCGTCACCGCCGCCCTGAGCGGCTAATCAAGGAGAGGTCCGATGAGCAAGAATACGATCTGCCTTTGGTACAATCACGACGCCGAAGAAGCCGCACAGTTTTACGCAAAGACGTTTCCGAACAGCAGCGTCGACTCTATTCTTAAAGCACCATCCAACTTTCCCGGCGGCAAGGCTGGCCAGGTGCTGACGGTGCAGTTCACCGTGTGCGGC
This sequence comes from Bradyrhizobium paxllaeri, assembly GCF_001693515.2. Classification (NCBI taxonomy): domain Bacteria; kingdom Pseudomonadati; phylum Pseudomonadota; class Alphaproteobacteria; order Hyphomicrobiales; family Nitrobacteraceae; genus Bradyrhizobium; species Bradyrhizobium paxllaeri. Next base: position 3,785,435 of record NZ_CP042968.1, on the reverse strand, counting down.
GTGCCGTGCGTCGGCCTCAACGGCGGCGACATGTTCAAGCACAGCGAGGCCTTCTCGTTTCAGATCGCGACCGAGGACCAGGCCGAAACCGACCGCTACTGGAACGCGATCGTCGGCAATGGCGGCACCGCGAGCGCCTGCGGCTGGTGCAAGGACAAATGGGGCCTTTCGTGGCAGATCACCCCACGTGTGCTGACCGACGCGATGGCCAAGGGCGGCGACGTCGCCAAGCGCGCCTTCGCGGCGATGATGCCGATGGGGAAGATCGACGTCGCGAAGATCGAGGCCGCGGTGCGGGGATAGAGCGAAGCGGCGTCAGCCTCCCGCCATCATTCCGCTCGCCCGATCGGCGTGCCGAGACCCTGGTCGTCATGCACGACCTCTATCCCTCGAAAGAAGCTCTCGACGGTGCCATCGGTCATGAAGTCCGCCTCTAGCTGATCTACTTTTCAAAGAGCATGAGGGTGTGAACTCGCATTCTCGCGGCGCGTTGCGTCCGAGCTTTGCATCTTCTTTCGCCCTTCTCTTGTTCAGAGGGCGCAGGGAAGACCGGGTGCTTGCTGCACCCGAGGTCCCGTGTGCGGTTGCGCATGGCAAAAGATGCACACGAGCATACAGGTACAGCGGAAACACTCCGGCCTTCCCTGCGCAATGGCTTTACGGCTTACTTCGTGCTCTTCCCGGAGAACGGCTCTTTTGCCTCCGTCGCCTGCGCTCCTTATCGCACGCTTAACGCCAGCACCGCGGCGCCCGAACCACACGACTTCACCGTACGCTTCCGGCGCGTACGTCGAGCGCGCCATCTGCGTCCATCGCATCTCACCGCACGTTCGTGACGATCGCGAAGCGCCCCTCATCCGCCGTGAGACGGGCGGAGTTATGCGACTGATTTGGGTGAGAACGAAAGCGGAATATTTTTGATTTGCAGGATTGACACGATTTCTGAAAATCAGAAGTGATTTGCCTGCCGCATATGACGGCGCCGACCTCGTGATCGCTCAAGTTTCCGCATCGTCATGGCCGGGCTTGTCCCGGCCATCCACGTCTTTGCTGCAGCGAGAAAGGAAGACGTGGATGCCCGGGACAAGCCTGGACAAGCCCGGGCATGACGAGTTTGCGGACACACCGAACCACTACATGACCGCATATGCGATAGCCTGCCGGGGCGCCATGGATTGCTTGGAATAAAACGTAGCTTGGGAGCTCAGTCGTCGGATAGTTCAGCGCACTGTCACCGTCATTCCGGCTCCCGATCATCGAGCCCCGCGATCGCCACGCTGGGTGACAGTCCGAACATGCTGCTGAATACGCGTGAAAGATGGGCGGTATCGGCGAAACCGGCATCCATCGCTGCCGTCCGCACCAGCTCGCGCTCGGCCATTCTCGCCGCAGCATGCTGCAGCGCCGACCACAGCTTGAACCGGCGAAATGTCAGCCCCGTCGCCGCCTTGAAGCAGCGGAGCGCCCGCGTCCGCTCCATGCCGAGACATCGCACCAGTTCGTCTTGCGACACGCGGCGCATTGGATCGACCTGCATCGCCCGTATGATCTCCGCCACCTTCGCCGGAATCGGATTGGTCGCGAACGCGAGCCTTTCCCGCAATTCCTCCGTCGCGCAGGAATCGCCACCAATTGATCGGCGCGCCAGCTGTTCCAAATTGCCTTTCAGCGCGACGGCCAGCGGGGCCTCGAACGGAAATGTCAGTCCGTTGAGGTAGACGACATCAGCACCTCGACCGAGCCAAACGCTGTGAACGATCCCCGGCCGGACCAGCAGGACGTCACCTGTGACGCTCACGCCTGCATGCTCGACCGTGATCGGCCCCGCCCGCCCCACCAGCACCGCCATGACGACATTCGGATGCGCCGCGAGGCGTGAGACCCCGATGGGTAATATCGTGCTGGTGAAAGGCGTTTCCCCAAACGGCATGGTTCCCTACTATCGGCAACTCCGTGGTTTGGCGCAAATCCTCTAGCCGCACAACATGGCTGGCGTCGGATGCATCCAGCGCATGCTAAAGCGTGATGACTTTTCTTCGAATCGTCATCCCGCTTTATCTTCTTGTTTGAGCATGATCTTTTCGGAAAACCGCTGCGCACTTTTCCGGATCATGCTCTAGCGCTTTATCCCGGCCCGGGCGAACGCCGCCTGTGCTTCACCACCGTTCATGTAGACGTCCTTGCGCGCTACCTCGCCGCGGGAATTGACCGTCACGACATCAAGCATCTCGACCTTGGCCGTGAACGGCGCGCCGCCCGGCTCCTTGAGCGCGAGGACCATTGTCCATTCGAAGACCCAGTGATCGTCGCCATAGAGTCTGCGGCCCATCTCGAACGAAAAGTTGAACTTTTCGAAGGTATCAATGCAGCGCTGCCGCAAGGCCTCCCGCCCATGGACGGCGTCGGATCCGTCGTGGATATGGAAGACCGTGTCCTCTGAATGGAGCGAGGCGATCAGGTCGGGGTTCCTGGTCTCCCAGCCGACATGATAGCGTTCGAACACATCGCGAAGCGAAGTTGCGTGTTTTGCAAGTGCTGTGGCTGTCATTGGTTTTCCTCCCTTGGGTGGGGAGGAAAACTAGCGCATGTGTGAGTTTTCGCGTTGAACAAACGTGCCACCGCGATCATCAGTCCGTGGAGCGAGTTAACGAAAGCGTAGCCCGTCCCTCGATCAGCTATCTGGCGACGGCGTCAGCCGCCCGCCATCAAATCCTTTGCCAGCGCCATGTAAGCCGGCAGCGTCACGGGATCGTTGGCGGCGTTTCCGGCGGCCGGATGCGAGGCATAACGTGCGATCACCATCTCGGCCTTCGGATCGATATAGATGCCCTGCCCGTGAACGCCGCGCGCCATATAGGCGCCGTGTGCATTGTGCGTGATCCACCATTGATTGCGGTACGAGGCGCCGGGCAACGTGGTGTAGCCGGCCGGCTTGAATTTCAAGGGATCGCCGCCGTGCGCGATGTCCTCGACGACTTGAGACGGCACGATCTGGCGGCCGTTGAAGCGGCCGTGATTGCGGATCGTCTCGCCGAAGCGGGCGAGATCGCGCAGCGTCGTCGAAAGGCCGCCGCCGCCGCTTTCGGTGCCGATGCGGTCGACGTGATAATGCGCGTCCTCTTCCGCGCCCATCGGAATCCAGATGCGCTCCGACAGTAGATCGGACAGCGTCATCCCGCTCGCCCGCCGGCAGATCCAGGCCAGCACGTCGGAATTGACGGTCTTGTAGGCAAACGCCTTGCCGTGCTCGCCCTGCTTCTTCTGCGCGCACAGGAAATCGAAAATGTTGGTCGCGCCCTCATAGCCCGGCTCGATCGGCGCCATGCCGTTCGCGCGCCTGAGCCCAAATACGCCGGAACTCTTGTCGGTGTAGACCTCGGTGTATTCGAGTCCCGTGGTCATATCCATCGCCTCGTGCACGCGTGCGTCGCCGAACGCGCTGGCCTTCAGCTCCGGCACATAGTCCGTGACCGGCGCCTGCGGATCGATCCTGCCTTCCGCGATCAGAATGCCGGCCAGCGTGCCGGTGAACGATTTCGTCACCGACATCGCAATATGCGGCTTGTGCGGCTTCAGCGCGCCGAAATAGCGCTCGTAGATCAGCTTGCCCCGGTGCAGCACGGCGATGCCGTCGGCATAGGTCTCCTCGAGCATGCGGGCAAACGTCATGGGACGACCGTCCATCGTGACCGACGCGGACGCGCCGATATCGTGGTCCTCCCGCGGCAGCACCGACGTGGGCCCTGCCCCGCGCCAGACATTCACCGTCGGCACCAACTGGCGGATATTGCTCCACGCCCAGCGCAGTTCGGGGAAGCTGCGGAACGAGCCGTTAGGGAAAGTGATGAGTTTGTCCGGCGGCGGCGGGAAGCCTTGCATCCAGCCCAACGTTTGCGGATCGGTCTCGGCGGCGGTCGGGGTGGATTGGCTAGGGGCGGTCACGACAGACATCAAGCCTCACTCCAAAACGGCGATGCCGACGTCGTATCATGCGGTCACGCGCTGCACATCCCGCGTTTCCGCCTGCTTGACCTTCGCTGACTGTAGATATACATTGTACACTGTGTATATCCACGGAGGGCTTAGGCATGCAGGTCGCAAAATGGGGGAACAGCCTCGCGGTTCGCCTTCCCGCCGTGGTGGTCGAAGCGCTCGGACTCAAGGAAGGCGATGAGATCGAAATCCACGTCGCCGACAGGCGACAGTTCGGGGTGGCGCGCAAGCCCGGGCGCGACGAGCTGTTGAAACGCCTGCGCGCATTCCGCGGCCGCCTCCCTGCCGATTTCAAGTTCGACAGGGACGAGGCGAATGCCCGTTAGTTTTTTCGATACCAACGTCCTCGTCTACCTCGTGTCCGGCGACGCTGCGAAGGCCGATCGGGCGGAAGCGATCATTGCTGGCGGCGGCTCAATCAGCGTGCAAGTTCTGAACGAACTTGCCAACGTGGCGCGCCGGAAAATGCAGATGTCCTGGGACGAGACCCATGCATTGCTGAACACGTTGCGTGGCCTGCTGACGGTTCATCCCATCACCGTCGAGACCCACGACGCCGGACTCCGTATCGCCGAACGATACGGCCTTTCAATTTATGACTCGATGATCGCCGCCTCGGCCCTGGAGGCCGGTTGCGACACGCTTTGGTCGGAGGACATGCAGCATGGCATGAAGCTCGACGAGGGCTTACGCATCGCCAATCCGTTTCGTGGTGTGTAACGGATTGCGGCATCTGTTGTGGTCCAGCCTCAGCGCACGACGGAGACCGTGCAGCCTGCAGCTAATCCACCTTACGGTTATTGCTTGAAGCAATACTCTCGGTGCCATTTTAAGAAATGCGGGTGCGGGCGATCAGACATTCGAGTAGGCGCAAGCGCACGACCGGACTTGTTGATGATTGATCGTATTCCCTGAAGATCATTTGTCTGTCGCGAGATAAGTATCGCTAGGTCGTCGGCCAAGCTAATAAGGCCACGATCAAACATCCAATGCGCAGTGCCGGAAAGGGCTATCCCATTGCTGACAATATCTGGGCCGCTTGCTTCCACAGGTCGGATATGTGCGGCCGCGACTTCTGCCCGACCTCTTCCGTTGATGAGTTTCAGCCCTGTGATAGCGCAGCGCTCGTCATAGGCACGCAATACAACGCGACGGAAGACGCGATCACGCAAGATCCTCGACATCGTGACACTAATGCGGTCGCGCTGTTGGTCGAACCTGAAGGGTGTCTGCTCCTCGTCAAGGCCCTGCAGCGGCATTTCATTGTCGAACCGAGGCAACAGAGGTGTCCTTTCCTCGAATCCGAGTTCGACTATGCTCTTAAAATCTTCGGGAGAGATTGGACGGACCGCTGATTGAGCGCGCCCCGAAATCCGTCCCTGATCGTTTAGGACACCCCGCTCAATTGGTCCCGTCGCTCCGTTGAAAGGAACCGGATTAGCAAAGTCGAGATAACTTCCCGGCTCTATCAACGCGAGATACATCTCTGGAGAACTTGGATCGGGAATAACGTGTCGAACCCTCGCAATGGCAAAGTAGCCGCGCGTGTCGGCGACCTTGCTTGGCTCGTAGTAGATTATCCAGTCGCCGATACAGGCTTCAACGCGACGCAAGTATTGGCGCGGGAATTGGTATTGTTCAGCCGGGCTGTCCTCGTAGATGGAATCGGATCGATGGATGAAGACTCCAAATCCCAAGGCCCTCTCGCGCGATCCCGGCAATTAATCCGGAGATGCTTGCCCTACTCCCACTCAATCGTCCCCGGCGGCTTGCTCGTTACGTCGTACACCACCCGGTTCACGCCCTTCACCTCGTTGATAATCCGCGTCGCGGTTTCGCCGAGGAATTTCATGTCGAAGGAATAGAAGTCGGCGGTCATGCCGTCGGTGGAGGTCACCGCGCGCAGGCCGACGACGTATTCATACGTCCGCCCGTCGCCCATCACGCCGACAGTCTTCACCGGCAGCAGCACGGCAAAGGCCTGCCAGATCTGGTCGTAGAGGCCGTGCTTCCTGATCTGGTCGATATAGACGGCGTCCGCGTTGCGGAGGATGTCGAGTTTTTCCTTGGTGATGTCGCCGGGACAGCGGATGGCGAGGCCGGGGCCTGGGAACGGGTGGCGGCCGACGAAGATTTCGGGGAGGCCGAGTTCGCGGCCGAGCACGCGGACTTCGTCCTTGAACAGTTCGCGCAAGGGTTCGACCAGCTTCATGTTCATGCGATCAGGAAGGCCGCCGACATTGTGGTGCGACTTGATGGTCACCGAGGGGCCGCCGGTGAAGGAGACGCTCTCGATCACATCAGGGTAGAGCGTGCCCTGCGCCAGGAATTCGGCGCCGCCGATCTTCTTGGCTTCCTGCTCGAACACGTCGATGAAGAGGCGGCCGATGGTCTTGCGCTTCACCTCGGGATCGGTGACGCCTTCGAGCTCGCCGAGGAATTGCTTCGATGCGTCAACATGCACGAGCGGGATGTTGTAGTGATGGCGGAACAGGTCGACGACGGTCTCGGCTTCCTTCAGCCGCAACAGGCCGTGGTCGACGAAGACGCAGGTGAGCTGGTCGCCGATCGCTTCATGGATCAGCACGGCGGCGACCGCGGAATCGACGCCGCCGGAGAGGCCGCAGATCACCCTGCCCTTGCCAACCTGGGCGCGGATCTTCTCGATCGCCTCCTCGCGGAAGGCGCGCATGGTCCAGTCGCCGGTGAAGCCTGCGACCTTGCGGACGAAATTGCGCAGCAATTTTGCGCCGTCGGGCGTGTGCGCCACTTCGGGGTGGAACTGCATGGCGTAGAATTTGCGCTTGTCGTCCGCGATCACCGAGATCGGCGAGCCGGTTGCCCGCGCCACGGCGCGAAAACCGTCAGGCAGCGTGGTGACACGGTCGCCGTGGCTCATCCAGACGTCGTAACGCCCGCCCTTCTGCCAGACGCCGTCGAACAGCGCGCAGTCGTCGGTGACCTCGATGGTGGCGCGGCCGAATTCGCGGTGATGCCCGCCCTCGACGGTGCCGCCGAGCTGCTGGGCCATGGTCTGCTCGCCGTAGCAGATGCCGAGCACCGGCACGCCGGCCGTCAGGATCGGCATCGGCGCCGCCGGCGCATTGTCGTCGAGCACGGAGGCCGGACCGCCGGAGAGGATCACCGCTTTCGGCTTCATCTCGTTGAAGGCAGCTTCGGCCTTCTGGAACGGCACGATTTCGGAATAGACGCCTTCTTCCCGCACCCGGCGGGCGATCAGTTGCGTCACCTGACTGCCGAAGTCGACAATCAGAATCTTGTCATGCGCCGAGGCCACTGAAGGCGTCGACGACTCGCGGGCTTTTTGTGCGGCTGTCATGGCAAGCAGATACGCGACAGGGGGCGGCCTCGCAACTGCGGCAAGGCTTTGGCCCACATGCTTCTACGGGGATGGACAAATCGCTATAGGTCAGTATTATTGACCTAATTTGTTCCGCTAAGGGCCGGTCGGGACGATTTGCACAATGCAAATCGCGGAATGGAGGAAACCATGCAAAGCCAGCACTACGCAGCGCCAGACATGGCCGCGCTGGGCCGAGAATGGATCGCGGCCTGGAACTCGCACGACCTCGAACGCATCCTGGCGCTCTATGCCGAGGACGCGGAAATGACCTCGGACAAGATCCAGGCGCTTGGCCTGGAAGAAAGTGGCACGCTGCGCGGCAAGGCGAGCTTGCGGATGTACTGGGGCAAGGCGTTCCGGTTGCTGCCCAACCTGCATTTCGATCTGATCGACACGTATGTCAGCCCGGACAGCGTGGTCGTGTTTTACCAGAATGAGCGCGGCGCGCAGATCTGCGAATATTTGCGGCTCGATGCGAGGGGAAAGATCAGGCAGGGTTCGGCCAATCATCTGGCGCATTAGAGTTAGCTGTCATTCCGGGGCGATGCGAAGCATCGAACCCGGAATCTCGAGATTCCGGGTCTGGTGCTAACGCACCATCCCGGAATGACGAGACCTCTCCCTCCTCTCTCAGGATCATCCCCGCATGAAAATTCCTACCCTGCCCTTTACCGTCACCGACTGGAGTCAGATCGCGGCGACGACGCATCCCGGAGAGACCGGCGAAGCACGCTGGCGCACGCTCAACATCGGCGATCTCCGCGTGCGGATGGTCGAGTATTCGCCGGGCTATCTCGCCGATCACTGGTGCGACCGCGGGCATGTGCTCTACGTGCTGGAGGGTGAGCTCGATACAGAACTGCGCGACGGGCGGAGGTTCAAGCTCACGCCAGGCATGAGCTATCAGGTCTCGGATTTCGGCGACGCCGCGCACCGCTCATCGACCAGGACGGGCGCGAAGTTGTTCATCGTGGATTGAGGCTCTCTCACCGTCATTGCGAGCGCAGCGAAGCAATCCACCTATCCGTTATGCCGCGACATGGATTGCTTCGCTTCGCTCGCAATGACGCAGAATCAGCGTTCACGCCTTGCTCAGAAATCGTAGGGTGGGCAGAGCGCAGCGTGCCCACCATTTCGCGACACATGCTGTTGATGGAGGGTGGGCACGCTTCGCTCTGCCCACCCTACGATCATCGCTTCTTCAACACCGACACGAAAAACCCATCCGTGCCCGTCCGCCGCGGCGTCATCAGCCAGCCTTCTGCAGATTTTAGCGCAGCCTTCTCGAAATCTTCCGCCTTGTCCCAGAGCACGCTCGCCGTCTCGTTCAATGGCTGAATCGAAAACTGCGGATGTCGCGACACGAAGCCGCGCACCTGCTCGCCGTTTTCGGCCGGCAGCACCGAACAGGTGACATACGCGATGCGGCCGCCGGGCTTCACCATCGCGGCTGCGCGATCAAGCACTTCGGCCTGGTCCTTCAAGCGGACCTCGAGCGCGCTGGGGCGCATGCGCCATTTGGCGTCGGGATTGCGGCGCCAGGTGCCGGTGCCGGTGCAGGGCGCGTCGATCAGCACGAGATCGGCTGACGCCCTGATGTCGGCCAATGGATCAGCGTCGCCCTTCGGCGCGCGGATTTCGGCATTGTGGACGCCGGCGCGCGAGAGACGCTCGTAGATCGGCGCGAGCTGGCGCTTGTCGCGGTCGGTCGCGATCAGGCGGCCCTTGCCTTGCATCATCGCCGCGAGCGCCAGCGTCTTGCCGCCAGCGCCGGCGCAGAGGTCGATCACCTGCTCGCCGGGTTTGGCGGCCGAGAACAGCGCGGCGAGCTGCGAGCCCTCGTCCTGCACCTCGATCGCGCCCTTGATGAAATCTTCTTCCGCGTGGATGCCGGGATTGCGCGCGTCGGCGCCGAGTTCGATGCGCAGGCCGATCGGCGACCATGGCGTCGGCGTAGCGCCGAGATGCCTCAGCGAAGCGAGCACCTTTTCGCGCTTGGCCTTCAGCGTGTTGACGCGCAGATCGAGCGGCGCGCGGCTCGCCATTGCGGTGGCTTCCGCGACGCGGCCGTCGCCGAACACGGCTGCCAGATGCGGATCGAGCCATTCCGGATAGTCGCCGGCGATGTGCGGCGGCGCGCCGTCGAGGCTGCGCGAGGTGAGCGCGGATCGTTCGGCCTCGCTCAGCGGTTCCGGCGCGAAGCGGCCGCCGTCGCACAGCGCCGAGATCGCCTCGGTGGTCATGCCGCGCTCGAGCCTGAGCATGCCGAGCACGCGGGCGCGCGGCGTGTCGGCATCCATCAGCCAGGCGCTCGACGCGCGCCGGCGCAGCACGTCCCAGATCAGGCCGGAGATCGCGGCGCGGTCGCCCGAGCCGGCATAGCGATGCGCGGTGCCCCACTCCTTCAGCGCCTTGGCCGCGGGAACGCGGTCAGCGTCGATGGTGTCGATCAGTTCGATGGCAGCAGACAGGCGGGCAGCGGGAGTCATTCAGGACTTTCTAGATCAGAAGCAGGAGCTTCAGCGCGAAGTAGATCCACATCGCCAGCAGCACCAGCGCACCGGCGAACCACGCCAGGCTGCGCTGCTGGATGTTGTTGGAAGTGACGAAAATGCCGGCATGGGCAAAGCGTGTCACCACGAACACCCAGGACATCAGCACGATGAAGAGATCGGCCCGCCGCAGCGGCAGCGCCAGCGCGATCAGGATGTAGAACAGGAGCGGTACTTCGAACTGGTTCGAGAAGCAATTGCCGATCTGGGCGACGCGCGAGGGATATTTCGGTTGCCCCGCCGCGATGTCCTTCAGGCTGGTTTCCCGCGCCTTCACCGCCTTTGTCCGGGCGGTCACCATCCAGAACATCAGGAAGAACGTGAGCCCGATCAGGACAAAGACCGGCAGCAAAACCATTTGAACCGACATGAGAATCTCCCCCGAAGCCCGTGTGAGGCCCTAAAGCAATAACGAGACGTCCCTCGCCTGACAAATCCACTTAACGGGCTCCGTTGAACCGCAAGGAGAGCCCCGGCGACCAACTATCGAGAATTGCAAAAGTTCTGATCACAAACCGGCCTTCAAGCACCCCCGCGAGCTGGCGATGAACATCACCTCCCCGATCCTGACCGGCGCCGGCCGCGCCGCCGAGCTGCCCGGCTACTCCGTGAGCTCCCTGCTCCACGCCGCAGGCTTCAGCGATGGGCCCGATGGCGGCCTCGGCATCGTGATGTCAGCGCTGGCCGGCATCGCCGCGGCGCTGGCGGTCGCGATCGTGCTGTCAGTCTATTTCCGCAGCGGCCACCGCAGCCGCCACGACCTCATCAAGCACGGGCTGGCGGCTTCCGCGGTGCTGGTCCTGCTCGCCTTCGTGGTCTCGGACATGAGGCACGCGGCGCAGGCCTATCTCGGCCTCAATCCGGCAAAGCCTGCGGTGGAATTCGAAATCCGCCTGCCGAAGGCGGCGCTGACCACCGCCGCCGATATCCAGATCGAATTGCTGACCGACCGTAACCAGAAACTGGCCAAGATTCAGGAGGCGCTGGCCGCCGCCGCCGACGGCCGCAGCATCTTGCGCGGCACGGTGACGCTCGATTATCGCACCACCGAGCGCACGATGGTGCTGAACCTGCCGGGTCAGCTCCACAGCACATTCCGGCTGCGGCTGCCGGCAAGCCCCTCGTATCAGCCACAGTTCGGGCCGTGGCATCTGGCCGACGGCATCGTGCCCGTCAACGGCGACGCGGTGAAGACCGAAGTCCACGACGCCTTCGCGATTCGCTACCGCGTGCTCTGACGCATGCGCACCAGGTGTGCCCGCCACCATGCAGATGGTGCGGCGTCGCTGCCCGTTCACATCGAGAAACAAGCCGCCGCAAAACCGCCGGGCACATTTGCTTTGACGGGAACAACCAGGGCTTTACTCTATCCCCGACGGCTACCACACCAAGAGCAGCCGCAGGAGGAGTGTAACTTTGCGATTTCGCGATCAGGACATTGTCTTCGCCAACGGCGCCAAAGGGCAGAATTTCGAAATTCCGACAGCTAATCCAGTCAATTACTTCCACGTCATCAGCAACGCCTCCGACCTGCCGAAGCTGATCATCGACGGCAAGCTGTTCCTGCCGGCCTCGGATCGCCGGAAAGCCGACGGAAAATGGCCGCTGGTGATCGTGGTGCCGGGCAGCCTTGGCGTAGCGCCCTCGCATCTGGCGCATGCCGAAACCGTGTCCAATGACGGCTTTGCGGCGTTTGTGCTCGACGGGTTTGGCGCGCGCGACGTGACGTCCACCGTCGCCAACCAGACCCAGTTCTCATTCGCAGCCAGCGCCTATGACGTGCTCGCAGCCTGGAAAGTGCTCGCAACCCATCCCGAAATCGATACATCGCGTATCGGCGCGCAGGGCCACAGCCGCGGCGGCTCGGCCGTGCTGACGGCGGCGACGCGCCGCTTTGCCGATGCGGTGGTCGGCGCCGGCGCCGGCTTTCGCAGCGTGCTCGCCGCCTATCCCTGGAGCGGGCACCAATTCCTCGACCCATCCGTCGACGAGACCGAGATCCGCGTCATCATGGGCGATGCCGATGAATGGTGCTCGCCGATGCAGGTGCAGGGGCACTGCCAGGCCATCCGCCTGTCCGGCGGAAGAGTGACGATGCGGCTGATCGGCGGCGCGCAGCACAGCTTTGACCGCGGCACTGCGATCGAGAACGTTCCCGACGCTTCCGTCTCCCCCGCCGCGCCGACGATCTACATCGCCAATGACGGCGCCTTCATCCATCCGCTTCATGGCGTCGCCGACAGCCAGCTGACCGACCGCGACCTGATGGTCTATGCGCTGAAGGCCGGCTACGGCCGCAAAGGCGCCCGCATCGGCAGCCGCGACGGCGATGCCGAGCTGTTCAAGGCGGACATGCTGGCGTTCTGGCGAAGGACGCTGGGGTGAGCGAGATGCGCCTCGCGTTGCGCCACACAAACAGCTGTCATCATCCGCGAATGCGGATGATCCAGTATCCCAGAGACGCCAGCGCTTGAATCGAGAGGCCACGGCGTATTGGGTACACCGCTTTCGCGGGGTACGACGATTGAGGGTGGCGTCATCGTTCCGACTTCAGGTCCGGCTATGATCGGACCGAAAGGGATGCTGCATGACCGAATTTCGCCTGACGCAAATTTCCGATACCCACCTTTCCCGCGCCGCCCGCTTCGCCAAACTCACCGACAATTTTCATCGCGTCAGCGAGCATATCGACACGGCGCGCCCCGATCTCGTGATCAACACCGGCGATATCTCCTTCGACGGGCCGACCAGCCCGGACGATCTGAAATTCGCAAAGGAACTGCACGACGGGCTGCCGGTCCCCTGCCGTCATTTGCCGGGCAATCACGATATTGGCGACAACCCGACGGAGATCGGCGCCGCGCCGAAGCAGCCGGCAACCGAAGAAGAGCGGCAGAAATATCTATCCGTGATCGGCGAAGACCGCTGGCGTTTCGATGCGGCCGGCTGGTGCTTTATCGGACTGAACTCGCTGATCATGAATACAGGGATCGAGAGCGAGGCCGAGCAGTTCGGCTGGCTGGCCTCGGAGCTTGGCCGCATCAACGGCAGACCCGTCGCGCTGTTCCTGCACAAGCCGTTGTTTCTGAGCGCGCCCGACGATCCCGAGACAGAGGAAACGGCGATCCGCTATGTGCCGCAACCGCGGCGCAGAAGCCTGATCGAGTTGTTCTCTGCGATCGATTTGCGGCTGGTCGCCTCAGGCCACGTTCATCAGCGCCGCGATTTCACTTATCGGCACACGCGCCACGTCTGGGCGCCATCAACCGGCTTCATCCTTCCCGATCGAATTCAACCCGTGATCGGCACCAAGGAAGTCGGGCTGGTGGAGTATCGATTCCAGCCCGACGCCCTTGAGGTCCGCCACGTCAGAGCGCCGGGACACACCGATATCGACGTGGATTCGCTGTTTGACAGGAAGTCCTAGAACGCATCACCACTGGCGCTCCACGATGCCATAGGAGGAGGACCCGTCATCCCAGGGTGCGGTTGCAAATGCGCCGACGCGCGGGGCCGGATGAAACCGGTTACCGTAATAGTAGCCCGGTCCGGGCGCGGCTCTTACACCGTATCCTCCAGTCGTATAGCTGGAGTTCGGGTAGTTGAATCCCATCACGCCCGGTTCCCGATAGACCTCTTGAGCCATCACCGGAGTGGCCAGCACCGTGCCGGCAACCAGGCCGAGCGATAGTTTCTTGCAGTTCATCATTTGGCTTCTCCATTGGATGTCAAAGCCAAACGATGCTTACGAAGAGCCGTTCCCCTATTCGCCTCAAGTGACCGTGAGGCTCACTTTGCGTGTTCCCCACGGCTCACTTCAGGCCTTATCGGGCCCGACGCGCACGAGTTGCTTGCCGAAATTGGCGCCCTTCAACAGACCCATGAACGCGGCCGGCGCGCTGTCGAGGCCTTCGGTGACGAACTCCTTGTGCTTGACCTTGCTCTCGCGCACCCAACCCGACATGTCGCGCAGGAAGTCGGCGTGACGGGCAGCGAAATCGCTGACGATGAAGCCGCGGATGGTGAGCCGCTTGGTCAATACGTTGCGCATCATTGCCGCCGCCCATTTCGGCGCCACGGCTTGCGTATCGTTGTAGTGCGCGATCAGGCCGCAGACGGGAACGCGCGCAAAGGCGTTCAGCAGCGGAAACACCGCCTCGAACACCGCGCCGCCGACGTTCTCGAAATAGACGTCGATACCCTTCGGGCACGCGTCCTTCAGTTTTGCCGCCAGATCCGGATCGCGGTGATCGAGGCAATCGTCGAAGCCGAGCTCGTTCTTGACATAGGCGCACTTGTCCTTGCCGCCGGCAATCCCGATCGCGCGCGCGCCCTTGATCTTCGCGATCTGGCCGACCGCCGAGCCGACCGCGCCGGAAGCGGCCGCGACCACGACGGTCTCGCCGGCCTGCGGCTTGCCGATATCGAGCAGGCCCGTATAGGCGGTCATGCCGGGCATGCCGAGCACGCCCACCGCAGTCGAGATCGGCGCGATCTTCGGGTCGATTTTCGCCAGGCCCTTGCCGTCGGAAATCGCATGCGTCTGCCAGCCGGCGCGTGACAGCACGATGTCGCCCTTGGCGAAGGCGGGATTGTTCGAGGCGATCACCTCGCTGACGGTGCCGCCTTCCATCACGCCGTCGATCGGCACCGGCTGCGCATAGGACGGCCCATCGCTCATGCGGCCGCGCATGTAGGGATCGAGAGAAAGCCAGATGGTGCGCAGGAGGACTTCGCCGGCGCCGGGTGTGGGGACCGGGCAATCTTCAAGGCGGAAGTCGGAGGGTTTTGGCTCGCCGACCGGGCGAGAGGCGAGAACGATGCGTTTGCCCTGGGACATTTGATTTTCCTCCGGTTCTTGTTGTTGAAACTCGTCATTGCGAGCCTAGCGAAGCAATCCACAGCTCCGCAAGCTGTGAAATGGATTGCTTCGCTGCGCTCGCAATGGCGGCTGAGGGAGAATGACGTCTCGTCCGACGCCGTCATTCCGGGGCGGTCCGCAGGACCGAACCCGGAATCTCGAGATTCCGGGTCTGGTCCTTCGGACCATCCCGGAATGACCGCGAATGGCGAGAACTACACCCCGCCCGGATAGTTCGGGCTCTCACGCGTGATCGTCACGTCGTGGACGTGGCTTTCGCGCAGGCCTGCGCCGGTAATGCGGACGAACTGGGCCTTCTCGTGGAATTCGGCGAGGTTGCGGGCGCCGACATAGCCCATCGCGGCGCGCAGGCCGCCGGCGAGCTGGTGCATGACGTTGCCGACCGGGCCCTTATACGGCACCTGGCCCTCGATGCCCTCGGGCACCAGCTTGAGCGTGTCCTTGATGTCCTGCTGGAAGTAGCGGTCGGCCGAGCCGCGCGCCATCGCGCCGACCGAGCCCATGCCGCGATAGGCCTTGTAGGAGCGGCCCTGCCACAAAAACACTTCGCCGGGCGTTTCGTCGGTGCCGGCGAGCAGCGAGCCGACCATCGCAATATCGGCGCCGGCGGCTAGCGCCTTGGCCAGGTCGCCGGAATATTTGATGCCGCCGTCGGCGATGACGGACACATTTGCTTTCTTGGCAGCCTGAACCGCGTCCATGATCGCGGTGAGCTGCGGCACGCCGACACCGGCGACGATGCGCGTGGTGCAGATCGAGCCCGGGCCGATGCCGACCTTGATCGCATCCGCCCCCGCATCGATCAGCGCCTGCGCGCCCTCTTGCGTGGCGATATTGCCGGCGATCACCTGCACGGCATTGGAGAGCCGCTTGATGCGGTTGACCGCTTCCAGCACGCGGGAGGAATGACCGTGCGCGGTGTCGACCACAATCAAGTCGACGCCGGCATCGATCAGCCGCTCGGTGCGCTCATAGCCGCCCTCGCCGACGGTGGTTGCCGCGGCGACGCGCAGACGGCCATGCGCGTCCTTGCTGGCGAGCGGATGCGCGACCGCCTTTTCCATGTCCTTGACGGTGATCAGGCCGACGCAGCGATACTGATCGTCGACGACCAAAAGCTTCTCGATGCGGTGCTTGTGCAGCATCCGCTTCGCCTCGTCCTGGCTGACGCCTTCGCGCACCGTGACGAGGTTTTCATGCGTCATCAGCTCCGACACCTTCTGCTTGGGGTCGGTGGCAAAGCGGACGTCGCGGTTGGTGAGAATGCCGATGAGCTTGCCGGGCGAATTCTTGCCGGCGCCGGTGACAACGGGAATGCCGGAGAAGCCGTGATCCTTCATCAGCGCCAGCGCATCCGACAGCATCGCGTCGGGGCCGATGGTCAGCGGATTGACCACCATTCCGGATTCGTACTTCTTGACCTGCCGCACCTGGGCGGCCTGCCCTTCGGGATCGAAATTGCGGTGAATGACGCCGATGCCGCCAGCCTGCGCCATCGCGATCGCCATCCGCGCTTCGGTCACCGTATCCATCGCGGACGCGATGATCGGAATGTTCAGCGGGATCGCGCGGGTGACGTGGGAGCGGATATCGGCCTCGGAGGGCAGGATATCCGAGAGACCGGGCTTGAGAAGCACATCGTCGAACGTAAAGGCTTCACGGATAGCCTGAAGTCCCTGCGCCATTGCCAACTCCTTTCGGCGGCACTCGCCGCGATCAGTTCTTATGGATGAACGCCGCCCTCGGCGATGCTACCGGCATCGCCGTCGAATCGGAGCCCATCGGTGGGGTTGACGGTGGTCGATAGCATGGCAGCACGCCGAATCAAAGCGTTTGACTGCTATGCACAGGCTTTTCGGGAAATGCCGTAATCCCAATGGCTTAGCGCAAGGGCTTAGGGCACACCTTTTAAGGCCGGTAGCCCGGCGGCGGGCCGTGCTGGCGGATCGCCTCCACGACCTCGCGGTGCCGGCGGTCCCCCCGCTTCATGTGGACCGCGATCAGGGCATGCGCCGAGGGCACCAGCAGCAGGACGTGGAAAATCAGCCCGAAAATCAGGCAGAACACGATCAGGACCAGGTTGAAGATCGCCGAAAGCGGCTGCCCATTCAGGAGCAACCCGAGCGGCGGCAACAAGGCGGCGAGAACGTAGATCATTTAAGGACCTCCGGCGTCTGGCGCGTGCATACCAGCGTCACGCAGGATTTAGGTGCTGATCCGGCCTGGACAATAGCTGAAGCCTGTCAGCGAACCAACGAACCCAGCACGATGCCGACCTAGTCAATCAGAAGGTCGATCGGCACGCCAAGCGCGCGAGCAAACTTCTTTTGCAATTCGGCGGGTCCCTTCCGCCGACCATTTTCAATTTCCGACAGGTAGTTCTGGCTGATCCCGACCGCTACCGCCAATTCACCTTGAAGCATGTTGCGCCACTCGCGGAGGACGCGCACCGCGTTTGCACCATTTGCGAGACGATCAACGACGGCCTTGGGCAGCACGACCTCCCGCCCTTCCCTAAGAGCCCGAGTGGAATTGCGGACGATCCGGCTCGCGGCGGCATCCTCCTGAGCCTCAGCGGCTAGCGTGACCAGCCGATTATATTCGCTACGCGGCAGCACGGCGAGATCGTCGCCACCCGGCGTATGAATGAATTGAACGTTGCTCTTTACGGTACCGGCCTTTGCCATGGTCTCCTCACTCGTAAATTTCGCGGCGGTGCCCGACAGCGTGGATCGTGATGGTATTGCCCTTGATCGTGAACAAAACCCGCCAGTCACCGGATCGCAACCGCATACCCGACGATCCCTTGAGCGCCTTCACGTCGCCGATCCCCGTTTCCGCGAACGCTTTTAATTTGAGATCAATCTGCGCGCGGGTAGTGGCGGTGAGTTTACGCCATTGGCGGACTGCGGCAGAGGTAAACTCAATCTCTTTCACGCCACATCCATCGCATATTGCGATACAAAAATCAAGAAATTTCGCATAATGCGATATACCTCTCCTCCGCAATTGTCGCATCGCACATCGATCAAAAGCGCTGTCACGTAGGATTTAGCTGGTTTGCCCGGATCCGCAATGGCTTGTGCCGCAGGGGGATGATACAGCGCCCTCGCCTGCCTCTCTTTTCCGAATCCCCCTGATACGATGGACAAGCAACGCCTGATCCCGCTGATCGTCGCTACCGCCCTGTTCATGGAAGACATATTATGGACGCGCTGAAACTCAGTCTTTCTCAGCGGCATCGCAGAAACCCTTGTTTTTAAGGGCCTTCCTCGCAAGCTCCTGAAGAGGCTGACTTCGCCGAGTAGGTTCGGACAGCCTCTTTTAGGGCTGAGCCCTACTCGCCTCTCAAATAGGAGCAAGGCGCATGGCGCGAGTGAAAGAAGCGCTGACGGACGCTGTCTGTCAGCAGAAGGTGACGAAGCAAACCAAGGTTTACGACAACCGCTGCAAAGGCCTGTACGCCAGCATTGCCGCCTCGGGCGGCGCGACGTTCATGCTCAAGTACTACGACAAGCAGGTCGCCAAGCAGCGCACGCATAAGGTCGGCGAATTCCATCCGACCGGCTTCACCGTCGAGATCGCCCGGCAGTGGGTTTCCGTCAATCGCAGCAAGGTTGAGGCTGGCCTGTTGGCTGGCGTCGTGCGCGAGACCAGCGGCGGCATCACCTTCGACGAACTGGCCGAGATTTATGTCGAGTACTGCAAGGAAGAGATCAGCAAGCCGGTCTCGAACCGCCCGGGCGAAGTTGTCGTCGAGCCGCGCCTGCGCACGTGGGAGCATACCCAAAGCTTCCTGAAGCGGCCTCGGGAATTCTTCGCTGGCCGCGCCGCTTCATCGCTGACGAAGGATGACATCGGCGCGGTCCTCGACACGATCAAATCGCCATCGTCGTCGAACCGCACGCGGCAGAACCTGTTTGCGATGTGCCGATGGGCGATGGAGACGACGAACCCGAAAACGCGCAAGCCGTACTTTGCGACGAGTTGGTTCAACGATTTCACCAAGCGCCGCAAGAAAGAGGCACGCGTGCAGAAGCGATTGAAGGGCGAGCCGGTCGGCGAATTCTGGCACGCGCTCAACAATCCGGAGTGCCCCGGCACCGATCACGCGAAGCGCGCGCTGCAACTGATCCTGTGCACGGCGCTGCGGCCGAAGGAAGTTCTCAACATGCGCCGCGCCGATGTCGTCGATCTTGACGGCGACGATCCGCGCGTCGTGATCCATCCCGGCACCGTCAAGAAAATCCGCTACATGGTTGTGCCGCTCAACAGCCTTGCGGTCGAGATCGTCAAGGCCGCGCTGGCATCGCATGACGGCGAATGGCTCTTCCCGGGCCAGAACCCGAGCGAGCACTACGTGCGCGCGTCGTTGTCGTCTCTGATGACCGGCTGTGAGAACAAGGTCGGTATCATGGAATGGCTCGGCTGGAAGGGCAGCCCGGCCAAGCAGATCACGCCGCACGCGCTGCGCCGCACTGCGGCGAGCCTGCTGCGCGCCAAGGGCTTCGGCTACTCGCTGGAAGAGATCGCCTTCATCCTCGACCACCAGAGCGACGAAGAGCACAAGACCACCAGCGGCTATGCCGACGACTTCATCGTGCACGACGACAAGGGCGACGACTTCCACGAGAAGCGGCGGGACTTGGAGCTTGCGCTTGAGAAGGCCTTGCGCGCGGTGATCGACACGCCGCCGCCAGCATCGAACGTCACCCCATTTAGGCAAGCGGCCTGACGCGAGAAACGACACGGGCAGCGGTTCGGACCCACTGCCCGCGTCTAACCACCGAAACCGAATAGGAGCACGGTTCCAATGGCTGAAGACCACACTGCATCAATCATTCCCCTGCATCAATGCCCTCGCCCGGCGGCCAAGGCACCGATGACGCCGGCCCAGCGCGCCAAGGCGTACCGCGAGCGCAAGCGGCAGAAGACCGAGGCTGCGCCGGCCGAGCGCAAGGCCGCGCCGGTTCCAGCTGTCACGGCACCCGAGCCCGCGCCGGCCGAGCCCGTGGCCGTCACGGCGCCGGAGGCCGAGCCCGTCACGCCGGCCGTGACGTCACGCGTCACGCCGTCACGCGAGTCAATCGCCACGATCGCCAACGGCGAAACCAGCGAAAGGCCGCCACGCCGGCCGGTTGCCTCGATCGCCCTGGTCGTCGCATCGTTTGCCCTGGCCGGCGTCGGGATCACCATGAACGGATGGTTCGCCAGGTCGCTCGGTTCGAGCGAAATCGCCGGATGGCTGTTCCTAGCCATTGGCGTGGCCGCTGATCTCGTTGCGCTCGCGGCGCCCTCTTGTGCCGCCTCGCTCTGGCAAGCGCACCAGCGCGGCACAGCGCTGGCGGGTTGGGCCATTTGGGCGATGACCTTCGCCTTTGCCGTGAACGCCGGCATCGGCTTCGCCTCGGTGAACATCACGGACGTGACGGCCGCGCGCGCGTCACGCGTCACGCCGGCCGTGACGACGGCGCAAGCGGCGCTCAGTGACGCAATGGCGTCACGCGATCGGGAATGCGCCGGCGGTGTCGGCAAGAACTGCCGGCAGCGGGAAGAGACCGTCAACGAACGCCGTCACGCCCTCGACCTCGCCATGCGTGGCGTCCAGGAAGCGGCCGACCCGCAGATCGAGGCCGCGACCAGGATCGTTGCCTGGTTGAGCGGTGGCGTGATCAAGCCGAGCGCGGATGACTTCGCGATGCTGCGCCTGGTGCTGCTCGCCCTTCTGCCCCAGGTCGGCGGCATTCTGCTCATGGTCGGGCGCGGCACGCGATAGCGCCGCTAACATTTTGTCAAGCGAGGGCCGCCCTTGTGGCGGCCTTTTGCGTTATGGTTGCACCATGACGCGCTACGTCCTCACAGTGCTGCTCGCGATCGACCAGCTGTTGAACGCGCTGCTCGGCGGCTATGCCGACGAAACGATCTCCTATCGCGCCTCGATCGCGGCGGCCGAGGGCCGTGCATGGGGCTGCATCTTCTGCAAATGGATCGAACGCTGGTGGCCGAGCCATTGCGATCTTGAGCAGCCGCCGAAGGCCTTGAAGCTGTCGCGGGGCGCGACCTGGCCGGGACCGCTCGCCAAGGCCCAGGCCGAATTGCTCGACCGAGGTGTGTGATGCCGGTGGCCTTTCTGGCCCTCGCCATTGCAGCGGCGGTCGACGGGGCCTACGCGGTGCAGCTTGATCTTCTTCACGTTATTGGCGGCCAAGACGTGAGCGACCGAATGTCGGCACTGGTTGACCAATCATGGATGCACGTTCGCGTCATCCGAGCAGCCGCCCGGCCTCCCGCCCGCCCGGATGCAGGCACGATAGAGCCAGCGCGCAACGTAAGACCCCGCCCATATGCCGCGCCCGGCCCGCTCGGCCTCGCGCTGCGCATCGCCGTACTTGCCACCCGAGTAGCGCGGCCAATCGAGTGCATAGCCGTTGCGGACGAGCCAGTCCGCAAGGTCAATACCACCAACCGAGCACGTCGCCACCGTGCGCCCGTATTGATCCAGCGACATGGGGACGCAGATCACCGGCCGGCGCGCGATGAGGGCATCCAGATCATTCGCCGCCTTGGCCCCGCAGCGATATGACAAGCTGTCGTCGCCCCGGCAGAATTTGCGTGCTCTCCGGCGCGTCGATGCCCGACAGCCGGATGCGGGTGCCGTGGATTGCGAGCGTGTCGCCGTCCATGACGCTGGCCTTGCCGGTGAGGTCGGCAGTCAAGGCTGCGCTGGTACACGCAACGAACGACAGCAAGGTGGCGGCGCAATATCGGAAGGCCGTCAGGCACAAATCCAAATGATCATCCTGTCACTCATCTTTCTGATCAGACATATCGCTTCGGTGCTCCCCAGTTAAGTCAGGTCCTCACGATCAAGCGACGCAATCTTCGCCTTCACTTCTTCACTCAGGTAATTGGGATTGACCGTCCTTAGATACCGCAGCGCCTCCATATCGTTGGCTTTGTATTCTAGTCGCCGCTTGTAGAAGGTGAGCCGTCCTTCGGCTTCGGAAATAATCTGGCCCCAAGTTTTCACCCAAACCCGGACCTTTGGATCGTCGTACTCGGCAACTAACCCACGCGGTTTGCCCGTTTGCCGTGTTTCAATCTCGGCATCACGGGTCAAGCCATTCGACACCGCAACGAAATCCCATTCCACACCAGGGGCTTTGAAGCGGTCATCTGAGGCCACAGCCTTTGCGTACTTCTTTACCTGCGAGATGATGTCTTCGTTGATGGGCTGGCTGGGTCTTTTGAGCTCCACCACGAGGTGTTTGCGCTCGTAGTCGGTTGGTGTCGGCATACGGCACGAAAGCATGAGATCGACTATGGCGGGCTTACCTTCGGTGTCGAGCACGGGCTCGGGAGATAGCTCGGTTCGATCGCGCCCAAGCAACTTGAGATGGCTGCGCAGAACAGCAGACAGGTCTTCATCGTCGTTCATCAGGTTAAATTCTTCACCGAAAATCCAAGTTTCCTCGGCGATAATGCGATGGAGCTGTGAGCGCTCGAGAAGTTGTCGCTTTGACTGCGGGTTGAAAACGAGAATTTGCAGAGCCTTCAAAAAATCGAGACGGTCGGTGACAGCTCGCGCAGCATTGATGACTGCCGTCAGCGTCGTCTTCCGCAATAACTCGGCGAGTTCATCCTGCTTTTCTTTGGGAAGATCGATAACCTTTTCTAGGATGGCAGGAAGTGCGGATGGGCCAGTTTCGATAGCCGCCTTGACTAGTTGAAGAATGAGCTGCTGCTGCTTCTGCGGTGCCTTCTCAAAGTCATTGCTGTAGTCGGCAAGGTTCAGAGCTACCACATCGAAAACTTGGCGCTCGTTCCGCTCGATCGGATTGGCTATTGTATCGTCGCCATATGGGTAAATCTTCGCGTCTTTCCATTCCTGAATTTTGCTACGCGATCGTTCGGCCTCTTTGCCGCGAAAATGCTCGCGCAGCTTGGTCTTGGCGGCATCGATCAGCGCGTTTGCAGATGGATTGAGTTCGACCAGCCCCTCGGTGTTTTCGTCAGCCATTTCTTGAAACAAGTCGGCGGTCAGGTAGGCCGTAAAATCAAACCCGCGGGCGTGAATGCCGGGTGCCATAACGTGGAAGCTAAATCGGCCCGGGAGGCAAAGCATCAGCTTGCGCTCGACCCGCTTACGCCATTCTACGATTTCCAGTTTTCCGGAGATCGTTGCGCCATTTTCTAGGGCGGCAGTAACGTCATAGGGTGTTACATCCCGGATTGCCTCGCGTGCGTCAATGCGTTCGCCGTCATAAAAAATCTCAAAGCTGGGGTCCTCGTAAAGTTGGAGCGCGAAAACATCCCTGATCTGATCGCCAAATCCATGTTCGCCCCTTATCTCGAAATCCTTCTGGATTTCACTGATCTCCACAGTGCATCCATGCGCTGCTGTTGGAAAAATGTCGGATATCGTAAATTTCTTGAGGTTAGAGCGATGTCCGGAAATTGAGTAGCGTCCGCCGCTTGCACTCGAAATCCATGTTACGCTTGCGCCAAGCGCAAAGGCTTTAAAGCGACCCTGTCCTCGCTCGCCATGAATGAAGCGCCCCCGCTTCGTCTTCATTCCTTTCCGCTTCCAAGACCCTCCTAGCGACTGAAAAAAACCGTCTACCCGATCGTGAGGAATTCCGTCGCCATCATCCTCGACTTGTATAAGCGAAAGCTTCGTGAGGGCGTCGCCCTGAAAATTCACGGAAACTCTGGAAGCGTCGGCGTCGTATGCATTCCAAATCAGTTCAGAAAGCGCGACGATCGGCTTGGCGCTGGTGACCCGTTCTATGTGATCGTTTTCGACTTGTACGAGGATTTCTTGCAAGGACCTGCTCTTTTCGAAATGAAATAGACGACTAAACAACCTGTAGTCGTTCCACAAATCTGCCGAATTTTCAATTGGGCAAACGGCTATCCTATGCGGCTGGACAATCCGGACCCATTTCATGGGTTTTATGCTGCGGCGCGATCTTCCTTATCTTCACCACGCATTACGATCTTGAGCGCACCATCTGGCAATGGCCGCTGCAAAGCCTTGGCCTCATCCCACGGCGCGCGCATCCAGACGTCGCGCTCCTCGTCGGTGGTCAAGATCACCGGCATTGCCTTGGGGTGGATCGGCTCGACCACGGCGTTCGGCGCCGTCGTCAGGAAGCCATAGACTTGATGCGGGCCGGGGATCGGCTTCGACTTCGTGCCCCTGTCACCGTTGAACGTCGTCCAGATGCCAGCGAAGGCGAACAGCGGCCGATCCTGGCTGAGCGCGAACCACACCACGTCTTTCTTTTTTGTCTCCGGGTTCGGCTCTGGCGCATACTCGGCGAAGCTGTTGGCGGGCACCAAGCACCTGTTCTCCGGCTTGAGCCATCCGCGCCAGTGCGGCGATGACGTGTTGCGGATGTTGGTGACCGGCGGCCCACCGATACGCGGCGGTGGCGGCATGCCCCACCTCATCAAGACCAGCTCGCTGCCTGTGTCGCTGTTGCGAATGACCGGAGCCGGGTAATCCGGAAATACGCCTGGCATTGGCGGCAGGTTGCCGACGTAGCGGTTAATCACACGGAAGAGCGCGCGGACGGCTTCTTGGTTGGTGGTGATGCTGTACAGATTGCACATTCGTGAAACCTAATGCCGCCAGCCCTTCTTGTCGAATTCGGTCCTGAAGCCCTTCGGCGGTCGCGGTGGATGGCCCTTATTGCTCGGATTGCAGCGCGGGCATGGCGCGCCAGCGCCGCCGCAAGTGCAGGCGTGCTCGCCTTCCCATGGCCTGTCCGGGTGATTTTCGCAGACCCAGCCGCAGTCCTCGCACAATGTGCACTTCATCCGGCCGCCGCCGTCCGCTGAGCGGCATAAATGTGCTCGCGATGGACGTAGCTCCCTCCCGGATCGTGGCTGTCGAAGGTCCGGCCGCAAGGGCACTTCATCATCGTGTTCGGCAGTTGTGTGGGCAACTTTTCGCCGCACTCCCACATGGCATATTTCCGCGTGGTCCAATCGCGCTGTCGCCGCCATTCCTCGAAATCAGCATCCGTCCGCTTGGACAGGAACACGGCCCAGGCCGCCATGAATGCGTTGCGCGCTTGATCGAATGTCGCGGCGGTGCCGGCGGTACACTCGCCAGGGCTTGATCCCGGATAGAAGCCGCAGCTCCATTGCCACGGGTCGGTATCGACTGGATTGCCGGTGCGCCGTCCGATGCAGCCAACCCGGACATCGCCGTAGTAGACCAACCAGCTTTCTTGTGAGGCGTCAGAGTCGCGGCGGCGGGTTAGCGTGGACATACCCTAATGATTGCGCCAATTGGGCTGATGGTGAAGCCGCTACCGATTGGGCCGGCGGCGCCGCCTTGGCACAGGATAGGCTGGCTCGCCATGCCCAAATGGAGGTGGAGGGCTCCAGGTGCCGCCCGCCAGGTTCTTTCCCTGTCCGCCCTAGCCTCATGCCACTCATCAAAGTCAGGCGATACGCACCAATGTGCTGCAGCTGTTTCTTGCAAAGAATAATTCGAAAAAAACATCCTCGTAAATCCATTTTCATCTTCACCGGCTGAATAGCCTCGCCTCGATTACTCATCGGGCGCTGGCAAGGGGGATAGTCCAAGTTCCTTCAGGAACGTGTTGTGCTTCGCCGTTGACTCGCGAATCTGCTTCTCGATTTCGACCAACTCGCTATGCGTCGCCGACAGATCGATCGCGACCTCCTGCTTGGCCGTGCTGACATAGCGGGAGATGTTCAGGTTGAAGTCGTTGGCCTCAATCTCGTCCATGCCTACACGTCTGGCGTACCGTTCGATGCTCTCCGGACGCTGTTGGTAGGTGTCGACGATCTTCCCGATATACTCGTCCGACAGGTAGTTCTGTCGCTTGCCCTTCTCGAAATACTCGGATGCGTTGATGAACAGGACATCATCGGGTTTCTTGCACTTCTTAAGGACGAGGATGCAAACCGGGATGCCGGTCGAGTAGAACAGGTTTGTCGGCAGGCCGATGATGGTATCGATGTGCCCGTCGTCAAGGAGCTTGCGGCGGATCTTCGCCTCCGCGCCGCCACGAAACAGTACGCCGTGCGGCAGGATGATCGCCATCACTCCATCATCCTTTAGGTAGTGAAAACCGTGCAGCAGGAACGCGAAGTCCGCCGCCGACTTCGGTGCCAGTCCGTAGTTTTTGAAGCGCACGTCTTCGCCCAACGCCTCGTTCGGGTCCCAGCGATAGCTGAACGGCGGGTTAGCGACCACGGCGTCGAAGTAAGGCTTCTTCGCCGGGTTCGTCTCGCGGAGCACGTCCCAGTCGTTAGTTAGCGTGTCGCCATGGTAGATTTCGAACTCCGAGTCCTTCACCCCGTGCAGTAGCATGTTCATCCGCGCCAGGTTGTACGTAGTGATATTCTTCTCTTGTCCGTAGATCTTGCCGATACCGTGCGGGCCCATGCGCTTGCGAACGTTCAGCAGTAGCGAGCCCGAGCCGCAGGCGAAGTCCATCACGCTGGCGAGGTGCTTCCGCTTGCCGGTCTTCGGCTCCTGGCTGTCGAGTGTGACGATCGCAGAGAGGACGTCGGAAATCCGCTGCGGCGTGTAGAACTCACCGGCCTTCTTGCCCGACCCAGCTGCGAATTGGCCGATCAGGTATTCGTAGGCGTCACCCAGCGTATCGCTATTCGTCGAGAACTCCGCGAGGCCTTCGGCTATCTTGGTGATGATCGTGCAGAGCTTCGCGTTCCGGTCCGAGTAGGTCTTCCCGAGCTTGTCGGAGCCTAGATTGATTTCCGAAAAGAGCCCGGAGAACGTGCTCTGAAACGATTCGTTCTCGATGTATTTGAAGCCGGCTTGGAGCGTGTTGAGCAGCTCGCCGTTCTGGGTGCGGGCCATGTGGGCGATGCTGGCCCAAAGGTGCTCGGGGCGGATGACGTAATGGGCTTTGAGCCGCATCTGCTTCTCGAAGGCCGACACATCGGTGGGGTTCTGCTCGTACCAGACAGACAGGGATGACCGCCCGCCATTACCGATAGCATTCGGGTCAGGGTAGTCGCGCCCAAGTTCCTTCTTCGCGGCCTGCTCGTAGTTGTCCGAGAGGTAGCGCAGGAACAGGAACGCGAGCATGTAGTCCCGGAAGTCGTCCGCGTTCATCGCCCCGCGGAGTTGGTCGGCGATGGCCCAGAGCGTCTTGCCGAGCTGTTTCTGGTTCTGCCCTGTCATGTGGATTTGCTCGTTTCTGTTGCCGGCTCGCTCGGGAATAAGGCGGGGTTAAAGGGATACCGATTGATGAACTCGTGGAGGATCTTCCGGAAGTACCGCTTATTCTCCTCCAGCATCTCCTGCGGCTCGAACAACGAATAGTTGCCGTGGCTGAGGATGTTGATCAACCGTGTGTGAAGGATGCCGTCTTCATCGCCAGCATCGCGTTTGATGCACGCCGAGAAGCTCTGGTAGCCATGAAAGCTTGCGGTCTTCTCCAGGATTGCGCGAAGCATGTTGAAGTGATGGGTGTATAGCCTGCCATCGCGATCCGCCTCGTAGAGCTCAGCGAGCGCGGCTACATGATGGAAGAATGGCGTATCTCCGGTCTTGCGTAGGAGAAGCCCCTCCGGCGACCCGTCGCGGCTCAGAAAGTACTTGTTCGCCTTGTTTAGCTCGTTGCACAGCACGTTGAAGAAAAGTGTGTGGTGCGTTGAGATCACCGTCTTGATCCGGCTCTCCGGCCTCTTGAGCAGCTTTGCCAGATGATTTGCTACGGCGATGGCGTTGTGCTCATCGAGCGATGAGATAGGGTCGTCAATGTAGATGTGCTTGACCCAGTTGTAGGGACCGGTTCCATCGTCATCGAGCGCGAGCTCGACGATGGCAAGGAAGAAGCACCAGATGAAGATGTTTTCCTCGCCCCGGGAGACCTTGATGGCCTCCTCGCGGCGGGTTTCGTACTCGCGCCCACTTTCGTCCTGGTCTCCCCCAGCAATAGCTTCCACATTAGCGGTGGCATCGGTCTTCTTCACCCTCAATTCGCGAGTGAAGACTACCTCCCATCTGGTTGTGTCGATTCGAAACTCGAAATCAGCGTAGCGGTCCAGGAGTGCGCGGATGCGGTTGTCCATCTCCATCGACTCGAGGCCCGCGAAGAAGCTTGAATCCGTGTTGAGCTTCAGCTTCCGTTCGCTGTCCTTCTCCAGGTCGTTGTCCCATGAGAACAGGTCTTCGGTGAATGCGTTGAAATAGAGCGTGTCACGCTGGTCAGTTTTGCCATCGGCGTTTACGTCTTTGCCGAGGTCCTTGAAGGCGGTGGATAGCCGCGTCTTGCCTGTGCCGTTATAGGCATAGAGCAGGATGAACTTCTTGTTTTCCAGCTCTTGCCGCAGTTGTGCGGCGAGGGCATTGAGATTAGTGAACGTCGTTGCGTCGTTCATGACTCACGGGCTCTCTACCGACGGAAAGAGCTGCTGCAGCAGACCCCGCTTGTGTTGCTCGAGCGTGTCGAGCTTGCGGGCTTGTAGGTCGATGTGATCGTCGAGGACGGAGAAGCAGTCGGCGATCTTCTGTTGCTCGGCCAGAGCTTGTCTGTCAGGAGGTAATGGGAGCGGCATGGAGGCATACTCGGCACCGTTGATTCCGGGTTGTCCACTTCGTGCTGAAGTGAGATGAACCCAATCCCAATAGCGCCAGGTCGACAGGTACGCGGCCAAAAATCGCGACAATAACCGCTCTGGATTAGGCCTCACTCGAATCAGGAATCCGGCATGAACCAGACGGCCGTCCTCCTCACGATAGCGATATGACTTGCCAACACTGGCCCCGGTCCGTGCAAGCACGATATCACCATCCTCAAGATAGTGATCATCGGTGGCGTCAATATCGACTGAAGCCCGAGCACTTGAGTCAAACTGACCGTCGTCGTTGATGTCCGTGATCCGAATGTAGGTTGGCAGGCTCTCGGAAAATGGTACCGCGGCAGCACTCACGCCGTAATCAGGTGACCGATCCAGAAGAGTTCCAAGCGTGACCTCTTCCCACTCTGGAGCATCCTCAAACTCTGGGAAGCGAAGCCGGGGCACGGTCTCGCCAGGCTGGGGGAAGAGCTGCTGCATAAGCCCTTGTTTGTGCTGCCGCAGAGCTTCGAGCTTCCGGCCCTCCGCGGCGATCAGGTCTTCCAGCGAGCCGAGGCAGTCGGCGATCTTCTGCTGCTCGGAAATATCCGGCAATCTCAATCGCAGTTGCGAGAGGTCGTCATAGTAAATCCGTACACGGACGCCACCATCGCCGGCTTCAGTAACGAATGCGTCCCATTGGTCAGAGTGCCGAAAGTGGTCCAGATAATCCGCAGAGAGTGCCCTCTGATCTGACCCATCAAGACATCGGAAAACCACATAGTCTGGACTGACGAGAATATCGCTGTCGCCGTGCCACCGCGCGATCGAGCCGATGTTGAGGCGCATCGGGTTGTAGGCGAACCAATTGCTGCGGACGATCTTGTACCGCGAGATATCCGCGGCGACCAATCGCTCCTCCATCGGAACAATGCCATCCTCTTTCCTGACCCCCATCACCGAGGCTTGAGGAAGCTTACTGCCGTTTCTAGTCGTGGACTCCTCAGTCACTTCTCGTAGCTGAACATCATGCAACGACTGTCCCACGAACTCCGGGAATCGCCGCTTTGCTGCTCGACTTGATGGCAAGTTTACCGCCACTTCTCCGCTTCCCCTAATGCTCGTAGGCGTTAAGGCCTGAGATGTCCCGGCCATGCGCGCGTTTGTTCAGGAGCGGGACAAGGTCAGCCATGAGGGCGAGTTCGCGCTCGCGGCGTTCACGCCAGCCGAGGCCGAGCGGCTCCATCAGATCGGTGAGCTGCTCGCCGTCGAAGATCATGCGCTGGAGGATGGTGTCGACGAAGGCCACGAGGGACGCAGTCGGCAGACCATGGGCCTTAGCGAGATCGGCGATCTGCTTGGCCTGCTTCTCGGCCTTGAACTGCTCGTAGCCGGCGCGGATCGCGGCCTCGTCGAGACCTTCGCCCTCCTTGAGTGAGCGGACGTATTCGGTGATCTCCTCCCGCTCGTCGAGGAACTTGGCATCGGACTGGATCAGCCCGATGAGCTGCTCGCGGGTGATCGTGAGCTTCTTCGGGTCCTGACCCGAGTACTTGGCGATCAGCTTCATGATGTAGTCATAGTCGATGACGGCGGAGGCAAAGAGGACGAACTCAAAGTCGAGCTGGTCGACCTCGGGGTTCGCCGGCTCGCCGCCCTTTCCGGGCGTGCCTTGCTGCTCTTTCAGTCGCTGGGCGGTTTCGAGATAGACGCCGCGGAAGGCGCGGAGGTCCTCCTTGGGGAGGGCCTGCTCGACCTGCTCCCGCTGCTCGTCTGTGAGGTCGGTGTACTGGTCAAGCTGGGTCTGGAGGCGCTGGACCTCCTTGAAGCGTTTGATGAACTGGGTACGGGCGTCGTCGCCCATGAGGTTGTTCACCTGATCGGGCCTGGCTTCGAGGCCCTGCGACTGCATGAATTTGCCCAGGTCGGCGACGGCCTGCTTGAAGTTGTCGATGACGACGGGAGACTTGTCGACCAACCAGATCTCGCGAGCCCGGTCAGCTTGCGCACCGGAGAAGAGAGCGATGGCAGCGTCGACGCTGTCCTGCTGGTTGCGGAAGTCGAGAACGTGGCCGTAGGGCTTGGTCGCGTTGAGAACGCGGTTGGTACGAGAGAAGGCCTGGACCAGGCCGTGGTGCTTGAGGTTCTTGTCGACATAGAGCGTGTTGAGGAACTTGGCGTCGAAGCCGGTGAGGAGCATGTCGACGACGATGGTGATGTCGATCTTTTCCTGGCCCTTGCGAGGCAGGTCGCGGTTGGGGAACTGCTGATCCTTGATGCGCTGCTGGACGTCCTGGTAGTAGAGGTCGAAGTTGTTGATGTCGTGGTTCGTGCCATACCGCTGGTTGTAGTCGGCGATGATAGCCTTGAGCGCGGTCTTCTTACCCTCAGGGTCGTGCCGGTTGTCCTCCTTCTCCTGGGGGAGGTCCTCCTGGATCTGCTGAACGTCCTTATTGCCCTCCGCAGGCGGAGAGAAGACGGCGGCGATCTTGAGAGGGACGCACTCTGCGTCGGCTGCCTGGCGCTCGGCCTGGAGCTTCTTGAAGACCTCGTAGTACTCGATGGCGTCGTTGATCGAGGCGGTAGCCAGCAGCGCGTTGAAGCGCCGGCCTGCGGTCGCGGCATCGTGCTTGTCGAGGATGGCCTGGGCGACCGCCTGCTTGGCGAGCGACTGACCGGGCTTGAGGACGGGGGCGTCCTTGGGCTTGTAGTAATCGACGTGGAAGCGGAGGACGTTCCGATCCTCGATCGCGTGAGTAATTGTGTAGGCGTGGAGCTCTTTCTGGAAGAGGTCCTTGGTGGTTCGAAGAGTGGCGACGTCTCCCTCGATCTGCTTAATGGTCGCGTTGTCCTCGAAGATCGGGGTGCCAGTGAAGCCGAAGAGCTGGGAGTTCGGGAAGAACTCCTTGATGGCCTTGTGGTTCTCGCCGAACTGCGACCGGTGGCACTCGTCGAAGATGAAGACCATCCGCTTGTCTCGGATCTGCTCGAGCCGCTGCTTGAACGTTGACCGCCCCTGAGCGATGCTCTGCTTGTTGTGCTTACTGTTCTCGTCGAGGGCGAGCCCGAGCTTCTGGATGGTCGTGACGATGACCTTGTCCGCATAATCGTCGGACTCTAGGCGACGGACGAGCGCCGCTGTGTTGGTATTTTCCTCGACGCAGTTCTCTTGGAAGCGGTTGAACTCCTCACGGGTCTGGCGGTCGAGGTCCTTGCGGTCGACGACGAAGAGGCACTTGTGGATGCTCTCGTTGGTCTTGAGGAGCGTCGAGGCCTTGAAGGAGGTGAGCGTCTTGCCCGAGCCGGTCGTGTGCCAGATATACCCGTTGCCGCAGTTCTGATCGATGCAGTCGACGATGGCCTTGACGGCGTAGATCTGGTACCCGCGCATCATCAGGAGCTTCTGCTCGCTCGCGATGAGGACCATGTACTTGCTGATCATCTGGCCAAGCGTGCACTTAGCGAGGAACCGATCGGCAAAGTCGTCAAGGTGAGTGATCTTCGTGTTGTCCTCGGCCGCGAACTGGTAAATCGGAAGGAACCGCTCGTCCGCGTCGAAGGCGAAGTGCCGTGCGTTGTTGTTGGCGAAGTACCACGTGTCTGTGCGGTTGCTGACGATGAAGAGCTGGACGAAGCAAAGAAGCGTCTTAGTGTATCCGTTACCCGGGTCGTTCTTGTAGTCGACGATCTGCTCCATCGCCCGCCGAGGGCTGATCCCAAGCGTCTTGAGCTCGATCTGAACGACGGGGACCCCGTTGATCAGGAGTATGACGTCGTAGCGGTGATGGCTGTTGTCCGTATTGATGCGGAGCTGATTGGCTACCTCAAAGGCGTTCTTGCACCAGTCCTTGATGTTGACGAGGGTGTAGTTGAGCGGTGTGCCGTCGTCGCGGATGAACGCTTCGCGGTCCCGGAGGGCCCGGGCGGCTCCGTACACGTCCGGTGTGACGATCTCGTCCAGGAGGCGCTGGAACTCGCCATCGGTGAGTGTGACACGATTCAGGGCTTCGAACTTTACCCTGAAGTTTGCTTCAAGCGTGGCTCGATCGCGGATATCGGGGCGATATTCATACTTGAGGTCCCGTAGCTTCGTGACGAGCGCCTCTTCTAGTTGGCGTTCGGGTGCGATCATCGCCATCGCGGGGACTGTCTCCTTTTGCGCGGTGTTGAATGCGAACGCGAGCCGAGCTCGACTTTGACGCCGCGGATGTTGGCTTGATCCATTCTTTTGTCTTCTCGCTCGTGCTTGAGTGGGCTATCAGAGGTGGCGATTCTTGCCAATGCTCTACCCGTTTTTGGTTAATTTTGCCAACAAAACAAGGGCTTCCGGCTTCCGGCGAGAGGCCATTTCTCAAATCTGTGCACATTTTCCAGCGATCACGGCGGGGCCTCTAACCGCGAGACGGCCGTCACCTGGCGTCTCTTGCGCGACCCTTTCCGTGAGTCAGATCGTGCATCTGAAAGCGGTTAGATAAATCCCATCCCTTTGGGATACGGGTGCGATCGCAAAGCATACAGCGGCAGGGGCGGATGCTTCTGGTCCTATTCTTCGATAGGAAATCGCGTACTGCTCCAGTCGCGCTGCCCGACGGATGAGGAAGTGCGACAACGCGCCTTGGGTTGATCCCCGCAGCCTTGGCTGCGTGACGGACGATTCTCGGGCCTTTTTGGCCAAGCGCCACGATGGCGGCATCGGCTGGTACGCTGGCAAGCTCCGCGGCGAGGCAGGTTTCCACGTACTTCCTAAGTTCTGGGTGTTCGAGAGAGTCGATTTGATTGTTGAACAGTTCGCCGTTGATGAAGGTTGGATATCGGATGGTTGACGTGAAGTGCACTTTGGACGCCTCTTTGGTCCAAAGATTGTCGATGTCCTCAATGCCAGCGCCTTCGGCCAAGCCACCATGTTCCAATATGGACTTCAAGTTCGGTTCGATTACGTCGCCGCGGAATGATGCCTCGGCCTTTATTCTTTCAAGGTCTGCCTGGGGATCTTCTCCTTTGGCGACGGCCATTCGCACCGCTTTGTAGCTGCGTCGCGCTTGGTTCGGTCCGGGCGTTACTCCAACGATAACGATCCGGGCGTCTCGGTTTACGAAGTCAAACGGAGCCCAAAGGATCTCGATGTCATAAGCATCGCTGACCCCACGCGGCGGATAAAGACGGAGCGCATTTGGCTTGTTCAGTTCTCCTTCCAAGTCATGATCGGAGAGTGCCAGGAAGGTGTTCATCATCGCAGTATTCCAGGAGTGGTGACATGGAGGGGAGTGCTGTGTCCCATCATAGAGCAGAGCTAGACCTCTAGAGAAGTGTACCATAGAGGTTGCTGGCTTCGGCTTCGTGAGCGGCACGATCCAGCCGGTCCGCACCGCCTTGCGACGGACGCCGAAACTGCTCCCGCGGCCAACCGCGCGCCCATTCTGAAGCAAGCCGGAGCCGCGCTCGGCGCGCAGCGCCCGATCCCATAGGGCGGTTGCCAGATGGTTGTACGGCAAGCCGTCGAGCTTGCCCTGCTCATTGCAGAACACGAAGCATTCTCGCGGCTGCCATCTTCCATCACCATGCTGGTGAAGCCTGGCACAAGCTCGATATAACCGCCGACCGCGCGCTGCAGGTCTTTGAGCGGTGCTTCGGCCGTGATCTGCGTGCGCGTCTCTTGCCTTCCGGTGTGAGGATCAGGAACTCACCTTGCATTTCCGTTGCTCTTGCCGTTGGTCTTTTTCTTCGAGGGCTTGCGATTCTTCCGCTTCGCGAGCAGCGCCCGGTGCAGCTTGAACTGCTCGCGCGCCTTCGGAATCTCACGGTCGTAGTTTGGCGCTTCGTCGCGCTGCAGGCCATATTTGTAGCCCATGGCGCCAGCCATCTTGGCGAACGTCGCATGATGCGGCCGACGCGTCTTGCCGCCGAACATGTTCTTGACGGTCGAGAGCGAGAGCCCCGCGAGCACCGCGAGGTCGGATTCCTTGATCCGCTCCTTCTGATACTTGGTGCGGAACACATCGATCTCCGGGTCTTTGTCGACGTTATTGTAAGAGCGGTGCAGCCAGAGCATTCCCGAATTGTGACCGATCTTACCCATGCTTCGCGCCCCCGCCGTTCATGGGAGCGGGCAGCGCCTTCAGCGCGGCGCCTTTCTTGATCAGCTGGTATTCGCCAGGCGCGATGCGCTTCACGACATTTTGCTTCAGGAGTCCATCGAGCAGCGCAGAGCAGGACGCCTTCGCGCGACCATCCTGCTCGAAGCGCTTTTGCATTCGTGCAAGCGAGACCGGCCTGCCCTTGGCGAGCATGCGCAGCAATACGCGCAAGCCTGACTGCCGAAATTTTGGGCGACCGCCGCCGCCATTGAGCCGCGACTTATTCTGCCGGAAAGCGGCCACATCCGTGACTAGTTCGAACCCGATGTTTTGCATGCCGGCGACGGTCAAGAATTCCAACATGCTACCGACCTGATCCCGCTGGACTTCAAAATGCATTCGGAATCTGCTGCTTACCTCGGGCTTCGGCATGTGGTTCCCCTAGTTTTTTATGGGTGCGATGGGCTAACGATAAACTTTCAACTCCAAGCTTTGCAAGCGTCGCTTGACAGAAATACGAAATAGACACAGACGAGAAAAATCCGATTCAACCACAAGAGACGGGGAACTAATGGCAAAGAAGAGAAAGGTGACGACAGTGGCCAGACGAGCGAACGGAGACGATACGCTGGTCGGCCAGCGCATACGCGCAGCACGCCTATCGGCAGACATCAGTCAGTCCGATCTCGGAACGAAACTCGGCGTGTCGTTCCAGCAAGTGCAGAAGTACGAAAGAGGCACCAATCGGGTGAGCGCGGGAAGGCTGCGACAGATAGCCGATGCGCTCGACAAGCCGTTCGGCTATTTCTTCGAGGGCGCGCAAATGAAGCACGGCAAACCCGAGCCGTCAGACCTGGATGCAATCCTCGCGAACCGCGAGGTGATCGACCTCTTGAAGCTGCTCGCCAGGCTCAAAGACGCCGGCAAGCGCCGCGCCGTGTACAACTGCGCTGTGCAGGTCGCCAGCGTCATTGTCAAGGAGGACACCTGATCATGCGCAAGCTGATCGCTGCCACCGCGCTGGTCCTGTGCGCGACCGTGCCGGCGCTCGCCGAGCCGGTGATGAAGTTTCCGAATGCCTACAAGAAGCGCTTCGCCGAACGGTATTTGCCTCGGCGCGCGGCCACACTTCCAATGCGACTACACCACGCGCACCTGCATGCGCGGCAGCGTCAACTTCCAGGGCGGCTTCATCGGCGAGATACTGGCCGAGGATCGAAGCACCGTGATCGCACACGTCGAGTGCACCGGTTACATCTGCACCAACTTCGACACCGGCGAGGTCACCTATCAATCGCCGAATGCACCGGGACGAATGGACCCGCTGACCTCGGACGCTACCGAGGCAGATGCCGAACGCATGCGCCGCGAGCGCTGCCCAACATAAAAAAAGCCCCGGCCGAAGCCGGGGCATAGTTTTCTCTAGGGAATACACCAGCAAAAGCTGGCCGCTAGGCCAACTCTTCTTCGTCGAGGTCTGTTCCTTTCACTTGCCGATCATTGCCTTCAGCCGGTCCGTCAATGATCCGACGCCAGGGCCGGCGCGCAGTCCCATCACACCGAGACCGAGCAGGCCGGCGAGCAACAGATAGGCCCACTCGACCGTGGTACCGCTCGACGGATAGCGCCACTCTGCATTGCCGTACTCGCGCACGATCAGCACAATCAGCGGGATGAAGAACTGGTGCCAGACCAGCACGAACAATTGCGACAGCGTCGCCACTGCCCAAACGCGCTGCATCAAGACCGAGGTCTGCACGGCGCCGATGAATGCCGTGTACATCTTGACCAGAGCCTCGGCGTGCGCGACCTCGATCGCCTTCACCGCTTCAAGCATCAGGCCGTAAAGCTGCGTGGCCAGTTGCTCTTTGGTGATCAGCTTTTGCTCATGAGCCTTGAAGGCTTCGAGCGCCTTGTCGAGGATGCCGTTGACGATGCCCATGCCAAATTGAGAGAAGATCGCAGTAAGCATCATCAGCCCTCACCAGGCGGTCGCGGCGCCGAATAGAACGCGGCGGCTTTGCGCTCTTCCAGCGGCTCGGTCGTGATCCTGCGCAGCCATTCGAACAGGATGCCAGACCCGAAGAGGAAAGCGGCCAGCGCCAGCGGCCGATACTTCTCGGGAAGGAATTGCGCGAACTCGTTGACGATCGGCGTCCAATCGGCGCCCGCCGCAGCGATCAGATCGTGAAACGCGACCACGATGCCACCAACCCAATAGAGACGCGCGGCCAGGATCGTGCGCGAGTTGTCCCACAGGTACGCCTCGGCCCTGTTCACCTTCTCGAAGAGCACCGGGAAGCGTTCGCCGAGCTTCGGCCGGATGAAGAGCACATAGGCCCAGATCACAAAGATGATGATGCCGGCGATCGTCAGGAAGTTCATGGTTCACCTCCGACCAGCATTGATCAGCGCGCGCTCGATCGCGAAGGCGAGCGGCTTCGGCTGATATGAGTTATCGAAAGGAAGTGGGCGCGGATGCTGGCTGTAGAGCCAGGAATACTTGTCCACCAGCTGCCAGGTGAGCAGCGCCTTGACGCATTTGAATTGCATCACGTCGGCGAGCATAGGCGCCACGAATTCAGCGACCGCCGCGTCGATCGTTGCAGCGTCCGAGCCAAGCGCTACCGCCTGGCCGCTGGCGCCGGCGTGTGCGACGTCTAGCTCGGAAATGTGCACGTCGAGGCCGCGCCGATCCAGCGCGTCGACCAGCCACAAGACGCCTTCGTGACTGACCATCGCCCACATGATCAGGTGACTTTCGAGGCCGACGCCATGCAGCGGGATTCCGGCATCGAGCAAGCGGTCGACCAGCGCCAGAAACTTCACCCGGTTCGGCTCATAGTTGAACCGTTCGAGCGACTGTTCATTTAGGAACAGCTTGGCAGAAGGGTTCGCTGCATGCGCCCGCGCGAAGGCACGCTCGACATACTTCGGTCCCCATACCGTCATCCAGGTCTTGGCGCGCATGCCGTCGCTGCGCTTGTGCGCCGGCTCAATCGCTTCGTTGACGACATCCCAAATCTGGATGCGCCCGGCGTAGCGCTCCACCGTCTCGGTGATGTGCTGGTCGAAACAGCGTTTCGCGTCCTCGACCTTGATCGGCGAGGTCAACGCGCCATAGTTCGGCGCTGTGCTGCTATTCGTCCATAGCCATGCCGGATTGTATTCGTTCCAGATCAGGGTATGACCCTTGACCTTGATGTTCGATGCCTCGGCCCAGGCCAGCAACGCATCGGCTTGCGTCCAAACCGGAGCCATGTCGCTCGACGGTCGCACCGTCCCCCATTTCAGCGCGATGTCGGTCGTGATCAAGCCGCAATGCTCTCGGTAGAGCGCGGCGAGCGAAGCATCGGTCAGAAGCGGCGGCCCAGCCGCTGCACCGAATATCAGGCCGTTGGCCTGTGCGGTTGCATGCAGGCTATCCATGATCGCACCTATGAGAACCCATAGTGACCGACCGCGTTTATCGCAGCATAGAGCAGCGTGGCACTTCCCGCCGCGATCCAAGGCCAATCGCCAAAGCGCGGGCGAGAAAGGACGCGGATCATCCAGAGAATGCCGAGCGATGTGATCGCCGATCCGATCAGAGCAAGGTGGAGTTGCCATTCCGACATCTGCTCACCGCTGCCGAATTGCCGCCAAACCCATAGACTGCCGCGCGTGAGCGCAAAGCCGAATGCCGCCACGGTTATCGATAGCGCCAAACTCAACCCTGCCGGATAGTCGAATAGATCGCGCCAGGAGAGATCGCGGCGATGCAACTCGGCCTTGATATAGGTCACCAAGAACGCCAACAGCACGGCAATCAAGATCACGCTCGTACCGTTGATCATCTCCAGATAGAAATTCACCTCACTGTGCTCGCGGACCATTGCCGGCTCGCATCTGCCGTTGGTTGAACAGGTCGGTCATCAGCGCCACCAGCGGATCGTCAGCCTCCATATAGGGCCGCAGCATTGACGACAGCTTGCCGACATCCCGGCGCAGTTCACCGGCCGCTTGCTTGACCAGCTGCGCGTTGTCGTGCCGGTGCGGCCGACCGGTCAGCTTCTCGATTAACCGCGCGAAGACCATTCGCGTCTCCAGTGGTGCGGATGCGACTGGTTACCGAAGATCGTCACCAGCTGCGCGACCATCGATTTCAGTTCGCTCATCGCGACTGCCGATTGCTCGGCGATCTCCCGCAATTCCCGCTGCGCATCCTTGCGCTCATCGCGCTCCAACCAATAGAGCACCGCAAAGATCGGAGCGGCGAGCCCGCCCGCATTCTTGATGTACTCCATTAGCTCGGGAAGCGTCATGATGGTGCTAGCGCCGCGCCGCCGTCCGGGTTCCTGTTGCGATACCAGAGCCACCACGCTGTCACACCGGCGAGAAGTGCAAGGAAGACGAGAAAGATCGCAAGGCCGATCGAGATCAGGCCATGCGACTGCGCCTGTTGTGCGGCGATGGCGCCGCCGATCGCGATTGCACTGGTCGTGGTGTTCTGCGTGACCGTGGTTGACGGCGGCTTGGTGCGCGCCAGTTCATCTTCGCGCGAGCTTTCGATCACCGTCGTGTCAGGCTTGGCCGGCGCCGGCGGTACGATGGGCGAGGCGACCTCCAGGGTGGTCAGCCCCTTGTTCCACAGGGCAGCCTCTCGATCGCGCCGGCCGCGTAAGCCCTTGCTGTTGGGCCATAGCCGCTTCATCGCGCGAATGTCATCGTCGACCAGGTCCAGCTTGCCCGCCCCGATATGCAGCTTGATCGCGTGCATTTCCCTGTA
Source organism: Bradyrhizobium paxllaeri (assembly GCF_001693515.2). NCBI lineage: Bacteria > Pseudomonadati > Pseudomonadota > Alphaproteobacteria > Hyphomicrobiales > Nitrobacteraceae > Bradyrhizobium > Bradyrhizobium paxllaeri. The sequence continues at coordinate 3,746,227 of NZ_CP042968.1, read as the reverse complement.
GCGGTCACTGGTCAGGTTGAACGATGCGCCGCGATTGTAGGCGATCGAGACAATGATGCCGAGGCAGGTCGGCGACAGCTTGTCGGCAGCTGGAATGATCTTGAGGACTTGCGCGGTCCACTGGGGAATGTCGCGGTTGGTGAAGACCTGCATCGCCGCTTCCCAGGGGATCGTGATGCGATTGTGCATCCTGGCGGAAAGGCTCTTTGCCGCCGTGCCCCTGACGCCGACGCATTCGATCATGGCGGCGAGCATGTCAGAGTCGACCAGCGCCCCCCAGTCCGCCTTGACCTTGGCTGCCGTGGCATAGCCGAGGTCATAGCCGATGCCGATGGTGACGCCGCTCTTCTCACCAGGCCATTCCGTATGCGTGTAATGGCGTTTGTAATAGGCCTCGCTGGAGACCTCTTCGGCAACGATCAGATTGATGGATGATTGCGAGATACGCAGCATTGGCCCTGATCCTTAAGGGTTCTGCGGCAGCGTCGGGCTCGCCCCTCCTTCCGTCCCGCTCGGTGCCTTGGCCATCGGAAAACGCAGCTTCAACATCGTGGTGTAGCCACCGCCGCGTTCATACTTGTGATGTGCTTCGTCGATCACATACGTGCCGTCGACATCCGGCCTCGCCCCTCTCACGCTGACAACCATGCCGCCCCGGGCTTGCGGCTCACCGTTGATGCTCACCCATCCGGCGCCCCTGGCCGCATTGGCGAAATTGTTCGAGCCATCATTGCCCTGCTCGGCAACACTCGCGTTCGGCGCCGGGTTCGGCAGCTGCGTGATCGCGTTGGCGCCGCCGAACACGCCCTCGCCGCCGAATTGTTTCTTGGTCTCTTCCCAAATGCTTTGCGCGATATTGAAATGGTCTTGCTTCGAACCTCCCCATTGCGTGCGGCCGATGTAGGGCCTGATGCGCCACTCGATCAGGTTCTTGCCCCACACCGCTTCGATGCCGCCGGAGAGATCAGGTGCGTCGCGCAGGTAAGCCGTCTTGCCCTTGATCTTGAAGTAACCGCCAAGCTCGCTCGCCAGGCGCTCGCCGAAGTGCATGAAGCTCTCGGTCTGCATTGACCAGTAGTCGCGCATGACGTTCTGGAATGACGCCCCGATCTGCACCGTGAAACCGGCCGCCTTCGCCGCTTCCTGGAGCACTTGCGAAAGCGGAATCTTCTGGCCCTCTTGCTGGCCAGGCGGCGCGCCCTCGCCCCAGTTCTTTACTGACGGGCTCTTGCCTTCATTGCGCGGCGTGCCGGTGGCATCGATCCATAACCGCCGGCCGCCGGTACCGCGGGAGAAGCCGCTTTCGACATCGGTGACCCAGCCCTCGAAGGTGTAATAGGTGCTCTCGCTATGCCAACCGATGAAGACCGCGACATAGGACGACCAGGCCACCGGAATTTTCAGCCGACCGTCGCGGTCATCAAGCTCTATGTGGCATTGGTCGACACCGCCAAGCGTGTCGATCGCGGTGACCGATAGCAGGTGCGGATCGAAGCGGCTGGTGACGTCGACCCCATCGATAATGATCGTGCAGCGGACCTTGCGCCGCGTCGACTCGCGCTTGTTATGCCAGGGATCAGTGTCGACGTAGCTCATAGGTTCGGACTAGCCGTCCAAAGCTCGATTTGCTTCGGCTTCGGCCCCTTTGCGATCAGTTCGGCATCGATGGGAATCCGCACCTGCGTGCCGACCGGAATGAATGGCCCTTCGCGATGGATGCGCGCCAGGTGCGGGTTTGCATCCAGCATCGCTTCGACAATGCCAGGCGCGCGCACGCGGTAGCGCCGCCATACGATCAGGTCTGCCGTCACGTTGTCGCCCTTGACGGTCAGCATTTCGTAACTGGTGATGGCCATCAGGTCGGCGCCAATAGGCTCCAGAGAACGGGGAATTCGTCCTCGGCCGAAGGGATTGGCACGCGCGCGAACAGACCTTCGAAGCTGATCTGCTTGCCGAAGCCCTCGACATCGATGAACGTGTGATTGCGCACCAGGCGCTCGCACACATACCAGCCGAGCGAACGGCCCTCGCCTTGGCCGCCGCGCATCATGAGCGCAGCGATACCCTGCCGGCGCATCGTCTCCATCACTTCAAGCTCTTCGAGCCCGCCGAGCTTGAGCGGAAATACCTTGCCACGCAGGTGAAGCTCTTCGTCGCCTTCACCGGTCCACTCACGATAGACCGCAGCGCCGGCGATCTCCTTCCGCGCCCAGTCGGTTTTGCTGTAGTGATCCAGTTCGTGATAGTTGAGCGGCCAGACCTGGAATTGCAGAAGGCCCCACTGCATCAGAACGGGCGTGCTGTTGGTCATGCTGCACCAATGTCGGAATAGGACAGCCAGCGCGCATCGCGTACCTCACGCTGCAGGCTCTCGCGCGCGCTGGCACGGCGGAAGCGCGGCACCAGCTGGCTCGGCATCTGCGGCGCCTCGACCGACATCTTGATCGGCCGTTCGAGGTCACTGCGCAGCCGCTGCGCATCCTCCAGGCTGCTCTGGCGGCCCCTGTACGCGGCGCCAAATCGCTCATCAAACGAAGGCGCCTCGGGTGCACGAAGCTCTGGCGGCGCTTCGGTCGGCGTGTCCGGCATTTGTGTGAGGGCGGGCTGATTCAGCCCGGCTGCCCGCTCCGTGTCGAGGCGTTGCCGCCAGGCGAGATAAGCAGCCCGACTTGCCCGACCACCGCCGCCCCATCCTGGTGAGAAGAAGGTTTCCGTGCCTCGTGTGCCAGTGCCGCGCCCGCCAAACTCGGATTGGAATGTGAACTTGCCCGGTCGCTGTCCCGGCCTGCCATAGCCGCCCATGGCGCCGCCGTATCGTTCGGTATAGGCGAGGCCCTGCGATGAATTGTCGGTCGCATAGTTGGAGACGTTGCTGCCCCCGCGCGCCCGGCGAAAATGCTCTTCAGCCATCGCGCGCATGCGCGGATTACGCATATTCCGCGCGCCACCGCTGAATGTGGTCCCAGGATAGTAGCCGCCTCGGCTGACGTCCTTCATTGCCTCTTCAAGCGAAGTGCCGCGTTGCGACGCGCGATTGTAGATCGTTTCCATAACGGCCTGGTTGGCCTGCGGATCGGTGTTCTCGCCAAGCGAGATTTGCATCATGCGCTCGGCAAGCCATGGCTTCTGCGCGAGCTCGGCATCAAAGCGGGCGCGATCGGCCGCGAGCGCCGGGTCGCTACCGGCAGAACCCTGCGGCTGGTAGTTCTCGAGTCCGCCACCACCGCCACCGACCGCCGGCGGCATCGATTTCGGGACCTGGCCACCGCCTGGCGCGCTCGGGCCTGGTGTGATCCCGCCGCCACCACCGCCGCCAGCGCCACCACCGCCGCCGAATTGCTGGCCTTGCACCGAGTAGCCGCCGCCCGAACGGAAGCCCCGAGGCACGGCGCCGCCTTCCGGCCCACCGAGGCCGCCGAGGCTGGTCGGCATGTAGCTTGCCGGCGCCGCACCGGCGCGCTTGCGCAGTTCGTCGGTGAGGTCTTTCAGCGCCTTGGTGTTCTCTTCCTGGCCGCTGTCCTCGCCACGGAAGCGCTTGTCGAATTCGGTCTCGCCGCGTCCGCCGCGATTCAAGAAGTAGTCCATCATCATTCGTTGGGCAGCGAACGGTGCAGTTAGCGGGTTGGCCAGCTGCGGCCCTCTTCCGAACAGGAAGGAGCTTGGATTCATCGCTCCCTGGAAGAAGTCGCCAAGCTTTTTCAGCGCGCCCATGATGTCGCCCTTCTGGAGCAGTTCGAGCGCTTCCCGGACGTTGTCGATCGCCTTCTTCAGATCATTCAGCGCGGCTGTAAATTGCTTCATGCCAGCGCCGGCACCGAGCGCGTAAGACGTCTCGCCGATCGAGGTTTGCAGTTCATCCCAGGCGTTCGATAAAAGGTGGATGGCCCTCTTAGGGCTCTCGCCCCCTTCCACCATCTTCCGGTTGGTCTCGCTAACTGCAGCGGCGGCTTCGCGCGCGCCGTTTCTGATCGATCCCATATGGTCGCGGATCGCGATCAGCGCGCGCTGCGATTCCGAGTTGACGCCAAGCTTTTCAGCAATGAGCAACCCCTTCTCTGACGGGTCGAGCGCCCCGATCGAATCCAGTTGCCCGATAACTTTTTCCAGCGCATCGGTCAGACCGCTGCCCGCTCGGACGGCTTCATAGAACGTGTGGGCGAGTACCGGCGTGCTGCCGATTGCGCCTAACGTAGCCTGGAAGTGATTGCCGGCGGCCCTGGCATTGCCGAACGTGGTGCCCAGCTGGTTGAAGATCGCGCCAAGCTCGATCGCATTCTGCCGGCCGGTCAGACCGAACCGCGCCATTTCGGCCGTGGCGCGCGGCGCCGCCTCGGCGAATTCGTCCATCGAGCCGGGCAATTCCTTCACCCAGGTCGCCATCACGCCCTTCATGTCTTGCTGTGAGACCTTCAGCGTTCCCATCGCCGCGACATAGGCGCGCGTCATTGATGGTATCTCGACGCCGGCATAGCTCGCCGCCCTCGCGATGTCCCCAAACGCGCTTTTTGCGGCCTCGCCAGTCAATTCGGTCTTGCTCTGGAAGTCGCGATAGGCCTTGCCGATTTCGTCGAAGGCGAACTTGGTCTGGTTCGCGAGCGTGGTGAATTCACGCCGCAGGTTCGCCACCTGGTCTTTCGTAAGATTGCCCTCGCGCCCGATGCGGCTCATCATTGAACTGACGTCCGCGAACTTTATCACCGATTGCCGCACCGTCTCGACGGCGCCGCCGACCGAGGTCACCAGGCCGAGCGTGCCGATCGTGGCATCGGCAATCGATTTCGCGAATTCGTCGGTCGATTCCTTCGAGCGGCGCATACTCTGTTGCGTCGCCTGGCCAGTGCGCCCCACTTCAGTGGCGAGGGTCCGGATATTGCGCGCCGCTTCCGCAAGAATGCGCGCGCTTTCGTCCTGCGCGAGAAGCCGAAGTCTGGCGTCCAGCTGCGGACCGGACATTACTGCTCACCTACATCGAAGCCGACGCCGTGATCCGGCTCCGGTGCCGCCATGGGCGTCGGCGCCACGCCGCGCGCTTGCGCCGCGTCACCCGCCACCGGCACCACGCCCTTTTCGATGTCGGCACGGATCGAGGCCGGCAGCAACGTCATGAACAGCGCCATCACGCGTTGCGCGTCCACCTCGATCATTTCGCGCAACGTCGCCTGGTCGAGGCCAGTCAATTCAGCGAGCAGCGCCGTGCTACCGCCCTCGAACTTGCCTTCGTTCCAGCGCAGCGTGTGATCGAATTTGACCGGCGCGATTTCGACCGAGGTGATGGTCCGGCCCGCGCGCGTGATCGGCACATACAGCGGTACGGAAATAGACAAAGCGCCCGTCTTGGGTTCGGCGGGCGCATCTTTACGGAGAGGTGCAGCGGTCGCGGTCACGGTTTAACCACCCTCACCAATCGGAATCCGCAGAATGCGATTGATGTCGCGATTGATGTCGACACCGCCCGTTCGCCGCGTGTTGAGGAAGAAGTCCCAATAGAACATTTCCTCGCCTTCGAGCCAAAGCGCATAGTGCATGATCGCGCGGATCGAATACTCATGGCTTTGCAGATCGCCACGGCGCCAGTTCTGCGGATTGACGCGACCGAGCCGGCCCTGCATCACGGCCTTGCCTTCGAGGGCGCGGCCATTGCGGCGGTCGCGGATCACGCCGTAGGCCGTGAAGACCTGGTTGGCCGTGGTCGACAATCCGATCATGGTCTGCACCTGCGGCTGCCAGCCGGCGAGCGTGAAGGTTGACTCCAGGCGGTTCATGTTGGTGTCGACCTCGACTGCGATCGGTGCGCCGCCAGGGCGATGGTCGACATAGTTCTCGGCCAACTCCGGAAGCTTCAAGTCCGAGATCGTCAGATGGTTCGAGAGCGATGGATCAGCATCGCCGCAAAACAGGTTGGCGGCTTCCATCACATAGACGTTTGAAGACATCGCGTGCTCCTTTCAGGGCCGAAGCCTCACGCAGCCAGGTTAAGCTGCTGTTCGAGTTGCGACACCATGGCGTCGATCGCCGGCCGGTACCGCGCCGACAGCGTGGTGATCTTGCGCAGCACTGGCGGCTCTTCCGCCGCAAAGCCGACCGTCAAGTGACCGAGGCGGATCTGCTCGGCGCTATTGTACGAACCCTTGAAGTCGACCTTGTAGCCCAGGATATGGTCTTGGGCCTGCAGGTCGCGCAGGAAGAAGTTCATTGTGTTGACGATCGCCTGCACCGTGTGGCCGCTGATGTTGAAGCGACCGAGATAAGTGCGCAGCGCGCGCAATAGCGACAGATGGATGAAGTCGCGACCGCGCGTCACGTTGTAGAACTGCCAAAGCGGATCGTCGCCGGCATTGTCGGTTCCAACGAAGATGAAGCCGCCCGACGAAATGGCGAAGTCCGAACCGGTCTCGCCGCGCACCAGGATGCCGATATTGTTCGCAAGCAGCTGCTGGCCTTCGTTGTCGCCGTCGACCAGGGAGAAGCTGATTGCGCGCGCAGGTCCGACGATGCCATTGACCGGTTGATTGGCTGCCGAGTGGAATGGCGCACCGGTTTCCTTGTCGCGTCGCACCAGGATGCCCGCAACGCGCGGCGCGAGCGGCCTGACCACGATCTCGGATGTGTCCGGGTCCATGATCTTGACGCCGCCAGTGACCGGGATCAGCCGCTGCGAATTCATCGTTTCGCGCCAGTTTTCGTCGGCAACTTCGCTGGTGCCGACCGGCTCGACGATGGCGTGCCCCAGTATCTGGTTGAGCACACCAGGCAAGGCTGCGCACACCGGATTGGCGCCCGCTGCGACCGCTGCGGTCAAGGTCGCCGTGACGACGGCCGGCGCCGCCGGAATGGTGGCGGTCGGCGGCTGCGTCAGGTTCGCGCCAGGGCTGTCGAGGTACAGCTGCTCTTGCCCAATCGCGCCGCTTTCGTCCGCCGTGGCGTGGCCGGTCGGCAGCACCTTGCCGGCATCGGCACCGCCGCCGGCGAAGGTGATCGGATAGACCTCGCCCGGGACATAGCCAGCGCCGGTGGCGCCGATCACAAGCTCACTCACCGCGCCGTTGTTGATCGCGGTGGTCAGCGTCGCCGTCACGGCAGCCGGTGGCGCCGGCAAGGTGACGTTGGGCGCGCCGGTGTACCAGGCGCCATAGGAGTCGATCATCAGATCGGACTGGCGGATTTCGCCGTTGGCATTGGCAATCGCGTGGCCCTGCGCCTGCACCACCGTGCCGACCGAGCCGCCGCCGGTGAAGGTCATGTCATAGCGCTGGCCCGGGATGTAGCCTCGCCCGACCTGCGTGAGATTCAGTGTCGACAGCGAGGTCGCCATCTGGCCGGTATAGCCAGGCGCGCAGATCACACGCGGTGTCACCGCAAGCAGTTCTGGCGACATCAGAAAGGCATGCACGCCAGTCCGGTCGATCGACGAACCCATGATCTTGCCGATGGTTTGCTGCGCGCGAACGGCCGGATCAGGATCGGTGCCTTCAGCGGTGCGCACGATCACCAGCGTGGCTGCCGCGTCAAGCTCGCCAAGCTGATCGTTGATTCCGTTCACCGCGTCGGCGAGATAGCCGGACTCGCCGAGCTTGTTGAGCGTGACGGAGTCGTTTGAGTAGACCTTGACCGGCGTATCGAGCGGAAAGGTGTCGGTATCGGCACTGGATGCCGGACCGATCAGACCGATGGTCGAGAGGTCGGCGGCGATAACCGGCCTCGGCTCTTCGTCGACCCTGCGCAGTACTACGCCAAAGACTGGATCGGACATTGCTCTAAGTCTCCTTTTTCAGAAGGTTTGCACCGGTGCGGTCAGCGATAACGCCGCAGCTGTCGGAGCGGTGAGCCGCAGCGTGAAGAGCAAGGGCCGCGTGCCGCTATCGTCGGCAGCACCGAACGCCCTGACCTCGCGCACATAGACATTGTTCTCTTCGTCTTGGACGGTCTCAGAGATCGTGACCATGTTGACCTCGGAGACCTCGGTCGCTTGCTGGATCGTGGTGATCGCCATGTGACTACCCTTGGGCCTGTGCCGCCATTGCGGCTTGAAGCGCGGACGTCCCTTGGCTGATGCCATCGCGTATCGCGGCTTCGACCTGGTCGATTGTGGTCAGCGTGCCGGCGTCGATCTCCCCGACGACGTGCGCTTCAGCCGAGAAGCACACCTCGATAAACTGTGAGACGGCGGTGCCGACCATGATCACAGTCGCTGCATCGAGCGTGACGAAAGTGCCGTCCGCCGCCTTCCATTTGCAGGTGAAGGCTGGATTGGCCATCGCCGCGACCACCGCCCCGACGATCATTCCTTGGCTTTCGCGGTCAGTCGCGACCGGCAGGCCGTTGGGCAGCGTCATGCCCGCCATTTCAATATTCCATCGCAGATTGGCGGCGACCGCTTTCAGCGCTGGCTTGTCGATCACATAGTCGTAAATCATCACGACCTTGCCATCGCGCCGCTCGAAGCGGCGACCTGTCACCGCCAGCCCAGGGAAGGGCGCCACGTCCTCGACCTGATAGATGCCGTGCGTTTCCTGGATTTCTTCCGACCATGCCAACCACACTTGCGGCGGGTGCTGAATGTCGGGCATTCCGTTGGCGCGTTCGATCACGCTTGCCTCGCGGCTCTGATTAACGAACACGTTCGGCGATGTCTCGCGCACAAACTGCATCGCTCAACTCCAAGACACATAGGCAGTGCCGGAACCTCCGGTTGCTGGATATTGTGTAGTCGTGTAGCCCGTGGAGGTCCCATTTGCGCCGGCGCTGCCGGGGCTGCCGACGGTCAACGAGAACGTCCAACCTTCCCAAGTGCGGCAATTGGTGAATGTCGAATAGACCCGCGCGCCATTGCCGCCAATCCAGCCATAGAACGTTGTGCTGCCCTGCCATGTCCGGCCCTCTACACCTCCAGCACGTCCGCCACCGGTGACGTTGCCCTGCCCGCCAGAGGCGGTGCCGTGAGCGGTTTGACGACCTGGAGATTGAGACGCTGCGTCAAAAGCACCGGCTGGCCCGCCATTGCCGCCATAGGCAACGAGGTTGCAAATGCCGTCCCGGTAGAACTGCATGTAACCGCCAGCGCCGCCCGGCGAGCCCGGTACCACGCCGTTCCAGTATGCGACCGCTCCACCACCGCCGCCGCCTGGCGCGTACATGTCAATCGAGAACGTATCGCAATACGGAAAGACGAATGTGTACGACCCGGCTGATCCGTAATTGGTCGAGCCTGGCACAGGCTTCCTCGCACCAACCGGCAATGGCGCGATGCCAGGAATTGCAAGGCGCGGTCGCAGCACGCGCCGCTGCGGTATCAGCACGCGCCGCGTCGGCACCAGCAAGGACGATTGCTTGCGCGCGGCCAACGCCATGGGATCAGCCCGTCAACTTGCCGCCCGTCACCGTGACCAAGCCGGCGATGCACTGATAGGTCAGATAGTTCGAAGCGGTGGCGACCGTCGACAGCGTTGGCCACTGCGCATTGAGCGGATACCATTGATTGCCGTAGGAGACGGTGCGTCCGGCGCCGCTGCCCTGATAGATGTAAATGCAGCCGGACTGGCCGTTCTTGCCATTGATCGGGTTGGCCAGCGTGATGCTCCCGGCAAGCGGGATGTAGAAGTTGATCCCGGTCGAAAAATCCAGCGTCACCGTGCCGGATTGATCGGGCAGTTGCACTTGCGCCGCCGCATCCCAAACCCCTTCTGCGGTCAGAAGTTTGTTCGCTGCCTTCGCCCGGAAGTTTGCAGCGGTGCCGAAGATGTTGCTCGCCAGCTGCGCCCAGCCGACCGTGTCTTGCGTCGCGAGCAGCTTCAGGCCGAGCGCGGTGCGCGCCGCCGCGACGTCGGTGAGATCCGAAAGGTTTTGATTCTTGGCGAGCAGTCCCGACAGATCGACGCCAGGGATCGCGGCGATGGCTGCCGCAATGGCCGCATCCGCAGCGGCGATCGTGTACGCGCCGACCTGCGCGGCCGTGGTCTGGTGCGGGTTGTCGGTGCGGTCGGCATGGGTGAGGTCGATCGGTGCGCCGACGCGGATCAGCCAGTCTTCGAACGTACCGGCGCCTTCCGCGTGCACGACATTGACATTCAGCGCCTTGGTGGCGCGATTGAAGCTGATGACCTGCGCCAGCATCAGATTCTGCGTCGCTGCCGCAGGGCGGATATTCACATAGTCCGTATAGACGTACATTTCCGCCGTTTCGTCGGTCAGCGTGAACGTCTGCGGACCGGTGACGATCGTATGCGCTTCCAGGCTTTCAGCGGAGAAGGAAGCACCGAGATTGTTGAGCCTGGCCTGCGCTTCCAGGATCAGCGGCGTGAATGTGTCATTCAGTCGCTGCAGCGCGACCGCCTCCAACGCGTCGACCACAGCGTCAATCCTGGTCGCGTCTAACTCGCGCGCTGTCATGCGATTGTCGAGATCGCGGAAGCGCGGATTCCAGAACTCGGGATCGGCGAGATTGTCCCGCCGCTTGACGCGATAGCTCTCGAACCTGGAGACCATCGGGGTTACTCCGTCAGAGCTTCATCGCCCAAATGACGACATCACCAAGCTCGCGTGCCTTGGCACCGGAGACCACAACCTTCGGCGACGCCGGCCGCGCCCAAAGGCCCGGCGCAAGCTCGACCGCGCGCGCGACCTTGATGTGGTATTGCGCGCCATCCACGAACTTGGGCAGCGTTTTCATGGGCTCGATCGGTTCGATCGTGCCGCTGAAGTTGGTCTGGTTATTGCTCGCCATGTGGCACTCCCTATGCGACCCAGAACACACGCTCGGCGACGTGGAAGATGCTTGCCGGCGAGTTGGTGCTTCCAGACATGATGACGATGAAGTTCTGTGTCGACGGCGTCGTGAAGTGGAAGGTCCGCGCGACCCGCTTCAAGTTGACGTCGAGCACTTCGTCGGTGAATCCCGTCGCCTGCACCGTGGTGTTAGCGACGCGAAGGGCACAGGAAAAATCGTGCGGCGTATCGTCGAAACGCTCCAGGACGCATTTGACGTAGATCGAAGTCGAGGCTGCCGCTAGCGTTTGCTGCTCGGAGACATGAACGAAGGTGATCTTCGGCCTGGAGACGTAGGCGCGCGAGCCGGCGATCATGAGGCCAGGCTGCACGTCGCGGGTACCGATGAACCGTGCCCGGAATTGACAGAGCGGCGGCGCGGCGACCAGCGCCGCGACATTGGTTGGCGTCAGCGGCTGCCATTCGCCGGCGCCATTCGGCCGCATTTCATAGACCAGGTCGCACGATGCCGGGACGATGGCGCCGGCCGTGATGTCGATATTGCGCAAGCCGCCGTCGAGATTGATCGGCGCAAACTCGATCGTCACCTGTGCAGAGCGGAATTTGGCGCCCCACACCTGGAACAGCATGTCCTTCATGAGGTCGCCGAGGTAATACTGACCATCGGTCGAATAGAAGAACGTGCCATCCAGATAAGTCTGGCCGTATGACATGCCGATGCGATGGTTTGCGTTCGATGTCAGCACGATCGCATAGCGCTTGCCGCGCTCCAGGAAGGTCGGAACGATGTCGATATGATTCCAGCCGACCACAATGTTCGCCTGGTTATGCACCTGGTGTAGGATCACCTTCTCCAGGTCCGGCATGCCAGTGTTCACTTCCGTCAGCGATACGATGATGTTCTCGGCCGCCGCTTTCGCGGTGACATAGAACGACAGCCGCGTCGCCCACATGTCATTCGCAACCAGGAAGGTTTGGGCGATCTGCGCACCAGTGATGGTGTGGTCGATCGTCTCCAATTCCCAATAGGACTCGGTCCAGCTGTCGTGCCACCAGTAATCGAACTGATTCCAGACATGGCCGACGAAGCCAGGTCCTGTCATTTGAACGGTCTGATAGGTCTGGAAGTCGGGCAGCCAGAACGGCGCCTGCTCGCCGGTGCCGGTATTCATCCGGGCGCCGTTGGTGCACTGCGTGTAGCCGCCGCCGTAGCGCAGGCGCTCCTTTTTGATTTTGCGCTGAACCAGCTGGTATGTCTGATAGCCGTATTGCGACATGCCCAGGTCGTCGTGATAGGCCGTGTTCGACAGCTTCACTTCGCGGTCATAGGCCGGCAGCAACATGCCGTTCTGCAGGGCTGCATTCGGATCGTTGGCCGAGAACAATGAGATTTCGAAGATGTCGGCATTCGCCGCTGCGAACCGGGCGCCCATTTCGGTGAGCGCGTCATAGCCAAGCTGCAGGCTATTATCGGTGTCGGAGTCGGTCGGATCGACGAAATAGTCGGCGCCGTACTGCGAATAGGCCGCCGGCAGTCCCGCCTTCTCCTTCACCTCGGCGAGATCACGGAAGATCATGCTGACGTCGTATTGCTGCGCCGACGCCCTGACCAGCGCTGCGAGCGCCGCAAGATCGGATGCGAGCGAGGAAACGCGCGGCCCGATCTGCCCCTGAAACGTCTCCAGCGCATCGGCGCGGTTGTCGAGGTCTTCGGTCGACTGCACCGCGAAGTCGGTCAGCATCTGCACCGACACGACCTGCACCGGATCGAGCGTGACATACGCGACCGGCGCATGACCGACCGGGATGGCCGGCGGCTGCGGATCGGATGATTCCGAGCCGGGGCTGATGGCAATGATGGCGTCGCGCGATGTCGTGGTCGAGACCGCCTGCGGCTCGGTGCGTCCGGTGTCGACGTCGACCAAGAAGTCGCGTTCCTCAACGTCGGCTTCGTTCTCGATGCCGTACACCGAGATCAAGACCTTCCGTTGCGCCACCGCCGGCAGATAGGTCAGCATTGACTGCACAAGCGTGGTGTCGCGATGATAGATGGCGCCGAGCACGTCATAGAAGCGGCCAGGCGCGACCTGGATTTCCGCCTGCGCCGTCTTGATCACGGTGAAGCCGGCATAGCGCCTGGTCTTCGTCACCACGTCGAGCGTGAGGTGATCGAGCGACGACCGCGCAAAGGCCTGCAGATCGTTGTGATCCTGCGCCTGCTGCTCTTGATAGTCGCGAAAGAGTACGCGCTTCTCCATTACAGTTCTCCGTATTGTCAGCCGGCCGGCATGGTGTCGATTTCGGCCATGACAGGCTTCTCACCGGCCAAGAACTTCGGCTCCGGTCCGGTCCGCAGCAAAATCCTGTCGCGAAGCGCCTTCGCTCCCTGCGCGGCCAGCTTGACCTGCTCGATCGCCCGGCCGTCGTGTGGCATGAAGAACCTTATGCCAGGCACCAGGTAGCCGAAGCCGGCGGCCTTTGGATGGATGACGCCCCTGACTTCGACGTGTACGCGTGCGGTGAAGGCCGGGAAGCCGTAACGACCGACGCCCATGAATTGGGTTGGCGGCCTTCGAAGCTCACGCACGGTCGGATCGAGCACCGCATAGCGCTGATAGATGCGATACGGCGCCGTGGTTGGCACGAAGAAATTGGCAAGCGGCGTATCGCAGAACACCCCTCGCCCGCGCGTGCCGTGAACGGTGACGCGTTCGGGTTCGGACGTCACGGCCTGCATCGACGGCGTGTTCGCCGAGCGCCAGGGCATCGCGGCCCTCGGCTCGATTGTGATCAGCCGCTCATCGGCCGTCGAGGGCAGGTAGTGCCGACCGAGGCCGAACGGTCTTCCGGAGAACACCGAGCCGTTTTCGACGCCAGCCTTGTGCAGCTGGAAGTATGAGCCGAAGTCCGACACGTGAATGTCGGTCTCGACGCCATGTTCGATCCAGCGCGCGCGGCGCTTCAGGCGCGTGATCGCATCCGATGGTATCGACGCGGCGCCACCGAGGTGGAAGCGGCGGTGGCGCAGGCGGTTCGCAGCGTGTGAATTGTAGAAGCTCTTGTAAGGCGCCGCCGTGCCCTGTTCGTTGATGCGCCATACGCGCACCTGCGGCAGCCGCGCCAGCCAGGCTTCGCGCTGCTCGCGCGTGAGCGATGGCCCGGAGAACACCTTCTGAGGCCGCGCCATGACCTTGGTGACCTCATAGCCCCATGGCGATATGTCGCGCCCGGCGTAATCGACGGCAACTTCCAGCGCCTTGCGGGTGCCGCGCGTCGATTTGAATTCCAGCTGATAGGCAACCCAGGCGCGCTTGGTGGTCTCCGACCAATCGTCATTCCAGTACTCGACGCCCATCGCCCAGGCGAGATACGACAGTACCCGCAAGGGACATGTCCAAGGGTCCCATATCGCCTGGATCAGTTCGACATTGGTGTCGGTGATCCGGAAGCCGTCGACATCGGCAAGCGCCCTTTCCAGGCCCGTCGCAGTTCGATAGAGCAGCCGAGAACCGAGGTCGGTCGCAGTCACGTTGGCTCGGTCGGCTCTTCGAAGCCGCCACGGCCGGCATATCGGATCGTGACCTGCCCCACCTGCACCGCTTCATGGCGATCAATCTCGACGTCGGCCGCGGGCTCGATCACCTTGATCTTGTAGACGCCGGAGCGCTTCAGCGCCGCGTCGATCGAGTCGATCGTGTGCGAGTAGCCGAGCCAGCGCTGCTTCTCGATCAGTTCGGCCGCCGCGACATAAAGCTCTGGCATCATAAGGTCGACGTCCCAACTCGGGAAAAGCCAGACGTCGATCTTGTAATTCGTCTTGACGATCTTCGGCGCGCGCACGCTGACGACGTCGGTCAGCGCTTTGCGCGAACTGTTCTCGACGTAACTACGCACCACGTCGATTTGCGGGATCGTCGGCGTCGGGCTCGGAAACGTGGTGATGCCGTTCTTCGCCGCATTGGCCTTCACCGGCGTGCCGTCCGCCATGATGGTGATCGCCACGTTCGGCGTGCCGCGCTGCGCCACCGCCGTGGCATCGCGCAGCGTCTTGTCGGCGGTCAGCGCCCAAAAGACATAACTCTCATAGACGCCATGCGGCGAAAGCGTGTTGGCCGAGAGCCAGATGCGCATGCGATAGTGGTCATCACTCTCGCCCGACAACCGAGGCATGCCGCCGGGATAGCGCGAGCCGATCGCATCCAGGTCCGACCCCGATGCAAACGCCAACGTGACCGCCTTGGCCGCCTGGTTGACGCGGTCGCGCACCAGAAGCTCGAAATAGGTTGAGGCTTCCTGCGTGATCTTGATCGGATCGAACTCAAGGTTCTCGACGTCGTACTCGGCGCCCGCCGGCGGATCGTGGCTCTTCCAGAGCGCAACGAACTGCGCCATGCGCGCGGAAAGGATGGACTCCGAGTCCAGCTTCTCCAGCACCTGCATCGCCGGCAGCTGATCAAGCTCAATGACACCAAGTCTGGCCATGTCTCACCCTGTCAGGCGGTTGCATCCCATAGCCCCTCGCCGCGACCGACGAAGCCGCCAGCGCGCCGCTTCTCCGGCGTCGGATCGCCGAGGTGGCCGCGCGGCCGATACACGCCGTTATTCTGGAAGGTGAAATTGCCGAGCCGCACCGTTTCGGGCGAGACGTCCGGACCGACCAGTACGCGCTGGATGGAATAGCACGGCTCCCATAGGTCGATCGCGCTGGCAATCGCCCAAAAGAACCTGGTGATGATGCGCGGCAGCGCGCTTTCGCCGAGCAGGTGCGGCACGAATGAGCCGACATAGCGGCGCAGCACGCGCTCATGGTACCGCGTCGAGAAGATCACGCCCATGGATTGCTGCACGTGCGGCCAACCGACCAGCACCTTGCCAGTGCGGCGATCGACGCCGACCCGCACCGGCGCCAACGGCACCTTGCCGGCAATGAGGTCCGGCCAGATCGCCAGGTCCGGGTCATAATACTGGATGGGGTCGGCCATCAGCTGGCTTTCTTCTCGGCCGCCGCCTTCTGCGGTGCCGGCGCTGGCGCATCGAGCTTGATCGCCCCGTTCTCCAGGTACCACTTCGCCTGTCCCGGCGTCATCTGCACGATGCGCTTGTCGCCGCGCGTCTCGACCTTGACACCTCCGAGTTGACCGAGCGCATCCGGCTTAATGCGGTCGTCAATGATCACATAGGTCTGTTTCCTGATCATGGCCTCGCGTTCTCCTTCTCAGATGGCATAGACCTTGGTTGCGCAGCTGTCGTCGCAAAGCTTCACCTGGATCGAAGCATCCTCGCCGCCGAGCAGGCATTTCTCCTCGACCTGCAGCACGACCACCTTCGACTTGTGCGTGATCTTCTCGGCTTCGATGATCGAGTGCGAGTCGTCGACATAGGCATCGATCTTGCCGTCCGTGATCTTGACGAAGGTCTTCTCGCCAACCTGAAACGTGACCGATTCCTTGAACTTCAGAAGCAAGACGCCCTTGGGCTTTTCTTCCTCTTCCTGCTGCTCTTGCGCGCCGGACGCGCCGCCAGCTTGCTGCTGCTGTTTCTGTTTCGGCTTTTTACCAATGCGGATCAGGGCGACGCTCTTGTCGGAGTCCGTGACTTTCTGACTTTCGCCACCGCCTTGACCGCTGCCCGCCTCGCCGCCCGAACCTTGCTGCTGACTTTCGTCGTCGGCCAACCACAATTCGTGACTGGTCTTCGTGCGGGACTCGCGCAAGTGCTCGTATTGATAGCTCTCGCTGGAATCGGTCGCGTGATCCGGTCGCTTGTGCTTGTCGTTCTCCGCATAGGGGAAGATTTGCGCCTGGCGCCAATCGCCGTTCGGCGCGATCAGCATCACGTTCTGACCCTTCTTGTAGCGCGCCTCTTCGCGCGCGCCACCGCGATGGTCAGAGGAGTGCAGCCAGGGCGACAGGATGTCCTCGCCCTGGCCGTCCTTGCCGAGCTTCATGCGCAGCTTCTGCTCACCGCTGCCGGATTTGACCTCTTCCACCGAGCCGACGCGCACCATCTGGCCGAGCCGGCGCTTCAGATCAGCGACCTCGAAAATCAGCTTCTGGATGTCATCAAGCGCCATACTTGTCTGCCTCGGACGGATACGGCTCGACCACGGTCGAGGTCTGATCTGGTTTGACGTCGGTCAGCGCCGGCGTCTCTTCGTCGGGCGCCTCGGCATCGCTCGGCTTAACCGGTCCCATGCCGATCGCGTCGACCTCGCCGCGCGTCAGACCGAGCAGGCCCTGCACACGGCGCCAGGACCAATCGTCGCTGATCGCGATCTCGCTGCGCAGGAACTGCACGGCCTTGGCGATGTCGAGCCGTTCGGCCGAGCCCTCGGCGGCATCCAGGAAGAGCGCGATTGCGCCGTCAGAAGCAAGTGCACTGCCTGGCGCCAGGTCCCCGATCGTCTCCAGCTGATAGATGATCTGGCGTGCTGCGAAGCGCGCGCCTTTCTCGGCACCGGCGCCGCGCTTGCGCGACACACTGAGAACGCGCGTCGTCAGTGACCGCATATGCTCGCCCCATATCGAGCGCGGATCAGTGAACAGCGCGTAACCGATCTGCCGATCGAGCGCATCAACGGCAAGCTCGAAGGAAGCGTCGGTCGGCGGGATTGCGACCTTCGGTCCCTCGCCCTCTTGCTCGGCGGCCGGTATCGGCGCGGCGATGCCGAATTCAACAATCATGATCATGATGCGCGTGCCACTATCCAGGTCATGCGCCTCGGTGTCGGTGCCGTCATCATCGTCGGTGTAGACCGTGGCGTAAGGCTGCGGCGTTTCCTTCACCGCGTCTTCCAGCGGCGTGTTGTCGGAGTCGTACACGTTCACGCTTTGCCAAAGCCGATCGCGTAGCGCAGCGACGGCGCACACGCGGACGCACGATCTGATCAGGCTCATTCTTCCGGCGCCCGCAACATGTAAACCTTCGAGCGGCTGATGCCATCGCCCGAAATGCGGTTGATCTCGAAGGTCTCGCCATTGGTCTCGAACGTCTCGGCCCTGACCTCGATCCGATCGCCCTGCCTGGCGCCGGCGCGCTGCAGGTGCGCGGTATCGATCGACAGCCAGACATCGAACTCGGCCATGCGGCCCTGGAAGCCGCCCGAACCGCCGCCGGCAGCGACCACTGCGTCTTCGCCGTAGAACAGCACGCCGGGCGCCGTCACCACTTCGCGGCCGGGATCGGCGCGACCGGCGTCATAACTACCCTTGATCCAGGGCACGATGCGCACCATGCCCTTCACGCCGAAGGTGTTGTCGATCGTGCGGTTCATGGCCCCAGCCAGGCGGTCAAGGTCCACCATGACGACACCCGTTCCGGGAATGGCCCACCTCGATTAAGACAGCGGGCCGCCCCAATCAGAACGACCCGTTCAAGCGAACGCAGCCCCGTGCATCAGCGGCGGCGGCGGTCTCGAAAACGATGCCGATCTTCATGTTTGCGCCGGCGGTCAGCGTCGCGACCTTATTGGCGTCGTCCCAGTACACGGAGGCGCCGATATTCGGCCAGGCCTCATTGGCGGTCTTCGGCAGCTGGTGGGCCTCGCCCAGCTGCAGGTCAACCGACACGCCTTGTGCCGCCGATACCTGTGCAACGCCGAATGCGGCGCCAATGATGTAACCCATGCCGGACACCACGCCGCCGGCCGGCGCATTGATGCGCAGCGTTTTGCCTTCGCCACGAAAATACCTGGTCATTTCGATCTCTCCTGATGTTAGGGCGAAAGGCGGCGGAAGCCGCCGCCTTTATCCAGCTGCTACGGACTGCCGATTTCGTCAGCGTTGACGACAGTGACCGGGAAGGATGGCGTGGTCGCCGCCGCACCGGTGTCCTTGTAGGCGCCGCGATAGTCGATCGCGCCGACACCGAAGTCGTGCTCGACCTTCACGCGGATGCCCTGCACCGTGAACGGTTCATCCGTTGCGGTGCGCGGACCGGTCGCGCCAGTCAGGAAGCCATAGACGAAGTTCGGAATCGTCTGCGGGTTCGCGAACAGGTACCACTCATGACCAGTGATCAGGCCCTCTACGACCGGGCGCAGCTTACCGGAGAACGGGTTCACCGCGCCGGTTTGACTCGCGTTGATCGTCGCGACCAGCTGCTCGGCCCTGGTCTCATGCTCGCCCGGAATGAGCAGGATCGAGGCCTGCACATTCAGCGGGAAGTTATCGATGTCGGTCTGCTTGCGCATCGCAGCACGGGCGAGGCTGATCGCTCCTGGCACCGGCTCATTGCCGCTTGCCGACAGGTTCTTATGGTCGACATGGAAGACCGACTTGTTATCGGTCTTCAGCACCGGGTTCGAATTGAACATCTTATAGAATTCGATGTTCTCGAAATTCAGCACCATGGTGCCGGCCGAGCCGATGATGTCATCGATCGCGCTCATGTCGTCATTGACCAGCACTTGCCGGGTGATCGGGAAGTACTTGCCATAAGGCGCGACGCGGGCCGATTCCTTGCTTTCCGCCGCTGCGCCGGCCCTGATCTCACCGGCCTCGTTGATCGGCTCCAGCATCGGGAATTGCCCAATGCGATACATCGGATGGTCGCGGAAGTCGTTGAACCGTTTCTCGACCGCGATCTCGCGATAGGTCGGCAGTGCCAGCTGATAGCGGCTCAACAGCACCTTGTGCATCGCGTTCTCCAGCACCAGCGGGAAGTCGCTGGTGGTCATGAAGGCGCGGCGCATCAGTTCATAGCCCTGGTCTGCCGAGCGGATCGAACCGGTATAGCCGAGGCAGGTGGCGGCAAGCTCGACGATCGAAGCGCCGAGGAATTGCGTCGTGCGCTCGACGTCCGGCTTCTGCCGCCCATCAAGAACCTGCCACGACCGAACCACTTCGTCGGTCAGGCCCATGCGGCGGACATAGTCCGCTTGCGCCTCGGTCTGGATCACCGGCGTGCGGTGCGATGCCATGATGCGACGCGCGAGCGCTTCGGTCATGGCCTCGGTGCGCTGATGCGTTTCGCGGTTGATACCGACCACGAAGCGGCTGCCGGCAAAGAAGCCGTTGCTGCCGTCCTCACCGTCGAAACCGTTGCCGTGAATGCCGGAAGTCGGCCGCTTGTTGTTCTCGTTGGCGACGTTGGCGAGCGCTCGCTTGGAGAACGCTTCAACGGTCTCCTTTGCGCGAATTGCCTTCATGATTTCGTCGTGCGAGAACTTGCCCTGCGTGCCGAGCGCGAACATTTCCTCGACGTAACGGGAATGCTCTTCGACCGCGCGCTGCGCGACCTCTTCGCTCGCCGAGCGCTGGCGCTCTTCCTCCTGCCGCCTGCTCCGTTCGGCGGCTGCAGCCTCCGCAGCGCGGCGCTTTTCTTCCTCAGTGGGCGCGGTGGCCGCGCCCGTCGCATTTCTAACGGACATAGGATTTTCTCCGTGTTGCGGGCCAAGCCCATCCGACGCAGACCGAATGCCGGCGCCATTCTCATGTGGGATAGGAGCGTAAGACACTTCGAACGGCTCCCAATCCACGGCGGTCCGTGTTGGCGGACTCGTCGTCGCGTCAATGACTTCACGATAGGTGCGATAACCGACCGACACCGGCACCGTGATGCCATCCATCAGGTTGCGGGCGAGCATGTCGCCCTTTTCATTGCGTGACAGCTTGAGCTTGGCCCAAAGCTCGCGGCCTTCGATGCGCGCGGTACCTGGCACGACGGCGCCGAGCACCGCGTCGAGGCCGCGCCAGGCCTGGTGCGCGTCGAGGAATTGCGCACCGGCATTGAGCCGCTGCAGCCTGACTGAGCGCGCCGAGACGTCGAGCAGTTCGTCGAACTCGCCTTCCCAGGACATACGACGCACGCGCGCGCCGGTCGAGATCATGACGTCGCAGGTGCGCGTGCTCGCGTCATAGCTATTCGCCTTGATCTTGATCGTGGTGTTCGCATTGGCAACGTCACGCGTCAGGACGTCGAGGTTACGATCGAACGGCTCGGCCGAGCGTCGAGGACGGCGACCGGTTTCGTCATCGTCGTCTTCTTCGTCGTCTTCCTCGTCTTGGTCCTCGATCTCTTCGGGATCGATCTCTTCATCCTCCAGCGCCGCTTTCTCTTCCTCGGTCAGAGGCCGGCGCCTGGCGCGCGTCTGCAGGTCGCCGCCGGTGCGTCCTGCCGCCGCAATCTTCTGGTCGACCGCCTTGTTCGCCGTCGCGACCGCCTTGCTTTCGTCGCCGTCGTACTCTTCGAGCGCGGCGTTCGCAGCTGACGCCCACGCCTTCTGCAGAGCGGGCTTTTCCTTCGTCTTCGAGTTGTGCTTCGGAGCGTCTTTCGCTGACCACGGCATAGCAGACCATTCGGCGCGATTGCTCGCGCCGCCTCTCTCTTCGTTGACAGTTTTCGGGGTACTTCAGCGCGTCCTTCTGCGCCTGGAATCGTTGAGTTCGTAGCGAATAATTCAAGGCTCCGTTTGAGCGCTTGAATCACACCCACGGCCGGATCATCAACCCGCAACGGCCCATAGCGTGGCCGCTAACGTTCTGAATTGACTTCCGCTTTCGGCGTCACAGCGGACATGGCTGGACTTGCCGCTGGGTCGCCCGTTGTAGCGAATAACCCACAGCCGACATGGGGCCGTGAAACAGGCCATTGCGATCTAAGGTTTATGCTGCCATCATAATCGCCAAGGGGGAATGTCGCATGCAGGTTATTTTCGCCGTCGCGTATCTGGCTGTAGGTATTGCCCAGATATTTGCCTACGTCGAGGGAATGCATTTGTACTTTGGCTTAGGCGGATTTCTCAGCTTCATTGCTTTTCTTTTTGGCTACAGCATCCCGTTGTTGGGCACGGGCTTCGTGGCCGTCATGACGTATTACGGCGCGAGGTATGGCTGGCACTGGGAATGGTGGCAGGCATTGTTACTGGCGGTGCCAGGCCTAATCATAATGATAATTCTGATGGCAGCCGGCGGGCTATCGTCGTTGTTTGAACGCCGAGCGTATTGATGCGCACGTTGCCTTGGTTCTTATGGCTCATTGCCGCCGCGGTCGTTGCGGCGGCAACCGCGAGGTGGCCCTACGGCTACTACACCTTCACCCGTCTCGTTGTCTGCGGGTTCTGTGGCTATCTCACCTTCGTTTCGTGGACCGAGAAGTCTTATGTTTGGGGCGTTGCGCTTGGCATCACTGCAATCCTCTTCAACCCGATATTACCGATTCACCTAAACCGGGCAGCGTGGTTCTGGCTCGACATCGCCGCTGCGGTTCTAATCCTCGCGCATTTGGCAGTCGCTAGATTGAGCAAGCGTG
Source organism: Bradyrhizobium paxllaeri (assembly GCF_001693515.2). Taxonomy (NCBI): domain Bacteria; kingdom Pseudomonadati; phylum Pseudomonadota; class Alphaproteobacteria; order Hyphomicrobiales; family Nitrobacteraceae; genus Bradyrhizobium; species Bradyrhizobium paxllaeri. The sequence goes on along the minus strand of NZ_CP042968.1, from coordinate 3,724,255 downwards.
ATGCGGCAGCGGATCAGCGTGGCTCTCGCTAGGGTCCGAAACGTCAGAGAGGGGCACATGTTATTGAAGGTTCTCTGTCTCATAGCTTGTACCGTGCCTTTCACTGTAATGACGGTTTCTGCACAGACCTCGACCGATGACCTTTGGAACAGCGGATCTGTATTCGCCGCAGGAATTGAATGCGAAACGAAAGGTTACATGCGTGAAGGACAGGTCGTGCCATTGATGACCGCGTTCCTGAAGCGCGCTGCCCCTGCCGCCGCACAGAGCTTCCGTTACGGATATCAAGAGGGCATGAAGCGAACAGCGATCTATTCCCAAGCACGATCTGGCTGGTTTCCATACCCGCAAACTGAAGCAGGCTGCTCGCACATTCAGAAGGCGATCAACCAGTACAAGATTGCTTTTGACGCTCTACAATAATCCCGTCGGGGTCACAGCGACATACCGCCTTGCGAAGGACAGAGACATGGCCTTGTGGCCGTTTGGACGAAAAGCTCCAGATACCTCGTTCCCACCCGAGGTCCAGCGCATTTTTGATAAGGTTGTTCGGTTTCTCGATGATGAGGCCGCCCAAAACAGCGCACTCCCCGAAGACTTACGACAAGTTCTCGCAGGCAGTCCCTCATGCGACTACGTACCTAACGCCTTCGGCGATTTTGGACGGACGCTGACAAACCCAGTGCCCGTGAATGGGCCAGTAGGTGAACTTGTCTACCTCTCCCGGCTGCAGATGGCAGACGGCAGTGCGATTGCTTTCCATAGGTTGGGGGCGTTCGACAAAGTGGACGTGTTCGAAGTCGTGTCGGAAAACGGTCGCCATTGGGACGTGCTGTATTTGTCTCTGTACTTCGCTCGCAAATCGAAACAGGTGCCTTCCGGCTATCGCATGATGACCGACAAGGCACGTCGCGATCTCATTCGAGGTACGACCCTATACGTTGACGGTTTCCCAAAAGGGGCTTACGCCGCATCGCTGGAGTGCACAAAGCGGATGGTCGGTATTCCTATTGGGGATTCCCGGCTCAAGGCGTTCGATGCGCGAAATGATCTGGTGCGACCGCGCAAGCACCTCGAAGCACTATCGCAACTGAAATTCACCAGTAACACACCCGCGCCCACCGATGGCAGGAGACCGAGCGCACCCGATGGGCGATCCGGCGGTGCGGAGCCAGACCTGAGTTCGAGCCTGCCGCCGCTAACTGAGAGTTGCGTGAAACTGGCTGACCCCGCGAACCTCTTCCAAGTCGCCGATAAGATGACCAAGAAGCGTTCAGCGGGAACGGACAACCGCGCCACGGTCCTATCTCTCATCCTCATGGCAGCAGCGGGCCACTTCGTCACAGAGACGTTGCAATGGGATGAGGGTGTTATGTGGAGAAGCTCGCGTCAGTTACTTCGCAACACGAACCTCGATGTCATCGCGGCAGAGACCATCGTATGGATGGCGTTCTTGATGGGACAGCTTTGGAAGGCCGATGCGAAACAGGACCGCGAAATGTTTGAGCGGATCGGCCACGTCACGACCGCCGTCGCAGGACGGCTTGCCCTCGGCATAGTGCACGACACAACAGGCGTGGACTTTGAGAGAAGGGCCAGAGAGAGCAGAACCCTTTATCTTGATGCGTTGAAAGATCCGACCGTAACATTTGAACCATTCGCAAGCGTCGTGCTTCGGTCTATCGGCTGCCAATCGCTCTCGGACCCTTTGAAACATATAGGACCCATACCCCCGGCAGAGTGGACCCCACTCGCACTTCACGTCGGCACCTTCTATTCGACCATGCCGTTGGGTTCTTATGACACTTTCAAAAACTTTTTACGTGAATGGTCAGACCGTTTCCCGCACGACGAAGATATCTGACGTAGGGAACAATCATTCGGTCCCAAGCCACGCCGCGACCGCGATCAGAACAATGATCGAGCCCGCCAATGGCAGCTTGTGGCCCTTAGCGTCTTTTCGCTGCGATGCGGAATTTGGTCCGCCATCGGCGCGCATATCGGACATCGAGTAGCAATCAAGCTCGATTTGTGGGTACGCGCCCTAGCCCTGGAACGCCCGTTCGCCACTCTTTGGGCCAACCAGAGCCTCGATTTCAGCGTCGGACAGCCCAAGCCTGGCCATCACCTCACGGCTGACCGCATGCGCCGCGTCCTGGTCGCCGTCCTCCAGGATAGGTTCATGCAGGCCGGAGTCCTGCCGGCTGTCCTCCTGGTCGAGGTAGAAGAACTCTTCCGCCTTACGCCGCTGCGGCTTTTTTCGACTTGCCGACGTAGGCATTGAACCGGTCCATTGTTTCCTGGTCTTTAAGGTTCAAGGTGCCCCACCAATCGGTGCCTAGAAGTAGCTCCTTGCCCTTTTCGGAATCCGCGATTGCCCATAGCGCCTTTGGATCGTTGCTGCGCGCAAGCTTGCGCAGTGCATCAGCTTCATCGTCGCTGACCTCAACGGGTTCAACGTCCTCGGCGTCCTCATCCTCGATCTCGATCTCTGGCAGCGCGCCGTTGTCCTCTGCCCATTGGAATTTGTCGCGTTCGCGCATGCTCTCCCAATACTCGGCCTGATAGTCGGCAACGTTCTCGGCAAGATAGTCGGGCGGGTCCATGTTCTCGGCGTCGGTTTGCGCCTTGTCATTGAACGCCTCGGTGAGCTTGTCCGTGATGTCGTCGCGCATTTCCTGCGTCAGGTGCGCCGACAGATCGGGCTGTTCGATGCCCGGCAAGTTCATCTGCTCTTTCGGCGGCGCGTTGCTCGGCTCTTTGAGCTTGTCGTCATCGAAGGTGAAGTCCGGGTCTTTCTCCCCATCGTATCCGGTCTGATATTCCTCGACCGAGATCGCAGCGAGGATTTGCTGCGGCGTATAGGGTATCGGTGTTTCGTCGGCCGACCAGTCTTCGATCACATCGCTGACCGCGTCGACTGCCCAATCTTCGGTGCCCTCGAAATTGCTGGCGAGCGAATACTTTGCTTCGTCAAGTGCCTGTCCGCTCTCGCGCCAGCTGTCGATTTCACTGTTGATGAAATCCTCGCGCGTGGCGTCCATCCACTTCTCTTTAATCTCCTCCTGATCGCTGTCGCTGATCTCTTCCCAACTCTCTGGCGTATAGGTCGAGCCGCCGCCAGGACCGCCGCCGCTTTCCCGATCGAGCTTGCGCGCGATCTCGGAGGAAAGGCTGCCCCACGATGACAGTGTCGGGACATAGCCGTACTTCGCCCAGGCGTAACCACCGACATCGATGTTAGCGTGCACCTTGACCTTCTCGATGCCCATCTGCCGGTACTTCTCAATGTTGCCGGCCAGCACCTTCTTGCCGGTATCCTTCCCGGTGGCGCTGCGGTTTAGCTGGAAGTAACTCGACTCAGCGGTCTTGGTCTTCCAATCGATGTTGCGCTGATACTCGCCGATGCGCTGGCCGTTCTCATAGATGTCGCCATGGATAAGCCAGCTGCCGTCCGCCCGCACATCAATGCGCATCGTGGCGTCATCGACACCGCCGAGAAATTCCGTTTTGAACTCGGCCGGCGCCTCGCCGACGTGAGCTTCCCATTCCTCGACGAACTTGTCGGCTTTCGCTTTGTCACTGGCGAACGAACCGAGGGCGACCTTGTCCTTCGCAAAGTCTGAGATCTTCGGCTTGACCTTCCCTTTCGTCTTCGCCTGGCTGCCGGCGGTCGCCTGGCTGGCGCCAGGTCCGGTCAGCTGCTTGACGTCGGGCTTGCTGCTGGAGCCGCCACCACTGCCGCCACCTTTCGCGAATTGTCCGCCCTTGGGACCGCCGGCCGGCTCGCGCGGCTGATCCGGGTCATAGCGGTACGTCAGTGCAGGGGAAAAGGGCGGCCGTCATGGTCGGCCTCCCTTCTGTTGCGCAGATACGCGCGCGCTGCAGCCGCGCCATTGGCGCCGCCGTTCATCAGATTCTTGCCGTTGAGTCCGGTATCGGCGTCCTCGGCATCCTCATCAGCCGCGTTGTCGGCGTCCTCATTCTCATTGGGCGGCGCGCCCGGCTCCTTCTGCATCGGCACCGCGCCGCCGGCGCGGGTGCGCTGGCGCGAGTCGATGTCGAGAATGACGCCTTCCTTGTCGACTTCCTTATTGAACTCCGCGCGGTCGCGAATCTGCTTGCGCCAATCGACGCCCCACTTCGCGCAGAATTCCTGATAGCTCATGCGGCCATCGCGCACGGCCTGCGCATCGGCTTCATTGTCGACGGCCGGATTGATCGCCAGCCAGGTCGGCGTCACCCAGTCGCAGGGATAGCCGCCCGATCGGCGGCGCAACATGCCGGCGAGGATCGCCCGTTCAATGAAGCGCTCCCAAATCACCTGACAAAATTGCGGAATGAACATGCCTTCCTGGATGGCCGCGATGAAGCCATAGAATTCGAGCTTGCCGGCACGCAGCGAAGAATAATTCGCGCCCGTCAGGTCCGAGGTCAGCTGGTCATAGGTGACACCGATCGCAGAAGACATGGCGTAAAGGCACATCTTCATGACCGGATCGAACTGGCCGGCACCGGATGGCGTCGCGAACTTGATCGTTTGGCCAGGCCGCAGCTGCGTGATCGTGCCCGGCTCTAGGTTGCTGACGACTGCGCCGTCTTGCTGCGGCGCACCGCCGAAAGCGGTATCGAGCACCGGGCCAAGTTGTTCTTCGTTCTCAATGAAGCCGGAAAAGCACGCCTCGACGCGCGCCTTGACCAGCGACGCATCCAGGAAGTCATTGAAGTCGCGCGCCATGGCGAGCATCGGCGCAAACCAGGTCACGCCGCGCACCTGGCCAGGCCGCAGCGGCCGAAAGACATGCAGAACCTGATCGCGCTTAAAGAAGGTCGACTGCAGCTTCTTCAGCGACTCCGGTGTTTGGTTATCGCCAGGATGCGATGGATGCAGCCACACGCCGGTGCGCACATCGAAGTCGCCGAGTCCGACGCCAAGCCGTGAGCGCTTGGTTTCGCGCGTAAGGCCTTCGCCCTCGACGAATAGGCCATCGCGACCATGATCGATCAGGTCGCTTTCGAGCAGCTGCAGCTTCAGCGGCACCCGCCCGCTCGAATTCGGTCCGGTCTCGACGAAGCGGCACAGCACCTCGCCCGATTGGATGATCGAGCGCAGCGCCAGTTGCTGCATCGCGTTGAAGGTCAGCATACCTTCCGCGTCGGCGCTCTTCTGCCACTCTTCCCATAGCTTGGTGACGCGATTGTCGAGGCCATCGCTGCCGGTTCGCGGCACCGGCATGATCCCGGTGCCGACCGCATTGTTCACGATGATGTCGATCGCACGCGGCGCATGCGTGGTGTTCTGCACCAGGTGCCGCGCCCGATCGCGCAGCGGCCCCAGGCTCCAGCCGATGTCGGAATTCGCGGAAGAGCCGAGCTTCGGCTTCCAGTTCGTCGACCGCCGGTCACTCATCGCGCCTTCATAGACGCGGATTGCCGCGCGCGCGCGAGCACGGCGCAGCCCCCGCTCCGGTGAGACCGCCGCGATGACGCGATCGAAGATGTTCATTCGCCGCCGATGTCGAAGGGTCGCCGCGCGGCAACACCGCGCCCATCATTATGCGCAACGCGGAAGATCGAAGGCTGGCGCTGTCCGACGATGCCGAGGTCAGCAGCGATCAGGTCGCGGATTTCCAGCATTTCCTTAAGGCTGTTGTACGTCACCGAGCGGTCGGCGATATGGACGCTGCGCGCACCGGAGACGATCGCTGCATTGATCGAATGCCAGTCGTCAATGGTGAACGCCGTGCCGTTGCCGTTGCTATCGTCGCCATTGGCCATGTCGATTAACTCCTATCGGCCAAACCACCCGCGCCGACCAACCCAAGGGTCACGCGGCGGCATGGCTGGCATTTGTGGTGTAGGCTCTGCCGGCGCCGCTGGTCGGACCGGCTTGGCGGCCTTCTCGCCGGCGTGCGTCATGCCGAGCGGAATCTTCTGCGCTCCGATCATGTGGCCCGCCGCTTCGTTCATCGCCTCGACGTCGAGGAAATGGTTCTGCCGCGAGACCTTCACCCATTCCGGCTTGCCGCTTGGTGCGACGACGCGCACCTCCGAGACCAGCTGCTTGCAGTAGTCGTCGGTCGCATCGGCCGACAGATGGAAGCCACCAGGCTGATCGTGCGGCCAGGCCAGGCGCTCATGCAGGCGCGTCTTCCAGAAGTCGGTATCGAGCCGAACGATGTCGATCTCTTGCTGCGTGCCGCGACCCGGGATCGTCACCTTGCCGACGCCGCGCTTGATCGGCGCGTCGAGCTTGTCATAGCCCTTGGTTGGCCGGCAGAACGATTTGAAGCGCCGGCAGAACTCATAGACGACATTGGTCCATCCCTCTTCCGGCTTGTCGGGCCTGAAACCGGAGTCGATCAGCGCCAGCGATACGTGCAGGCCTTCGCAGTCATCAAGCAGCACGTTGGCGAGATCGGTCCAAACCTCGGGCTGGTCGGTGTAGCCATGAAGGAAGCCGCTCTCGATCTGCCAGCTCGTACCGCGCTCGCCCCAGCCGCGCTTCGACCAGTACAGAGCGGTCTTCTGCACGTCGACCGCCGCCGTGACGCGAACCACCTTGTCGGGCACCTCGCCGAAGCGGTGCGGCAGACGGCGCCGCGCGATCTGTTGCCACTCTTTGATGTCGCGCCCGCCTGGCGCGTAAAGCTCGCCGAAACCGGCATTAACCGAGCGCTGCACCATCGCGCTGTCGCCGAGCGCTTCAGCTTCGATGTACTCGGCAGCACGCTCGCCGAATGTCACGAACGGCGAGCACAGGCCGGATACCCAAAACGAAATGGTCAGCGTCTTCTCTGGTTCGCCGTCAACGAACCCGTTGGCGTTGACGGTCTGGCCTGGCGCCACATAGCGCCCGCGATCGTTGAGCAGGCGCTTGTCCTGATCTTGCATGACGCCGCCGCATTGCGGACGCGGGCATTCGATCCAGGCGTTCTCGCGCGCTTCCGTTGCGGTCGCGCCTTCCGGCCAACGCAGGCGATCGAAGCGCGGCACGAAATATTCGCCGCAGTGCAGGCACGGCCAGCACCAATGATGCCGCGTACCTTGCTGCCACAGATTCCAGATCGGCGACTCGCGAACGTCGTCAGATGGTGCCTTGCCCCAAAACGCCAGGCCGCTCTTCTGATCAAGCTCGGGATGCACCACGCCCTTTTTAGGTGTCGACGTAACAAGGCAAACGAAGTCGGCGAAGGTGTCGCCGCGATGCTCGACCAGGCCGAGCGGATCGCCCTGGCCTTTCACGTTGGCGAGCATTTCATCGTATTCGTCGACGAAGGCGAGGCCCGCCGGGTCCGACTTCAACGCGGCAGAAGAGCCGGCATGCGCCAGGCGCACCGGCACGCCGGCGACCACCTTTCGCGTCTTCGTCGTCTTCTTTCCGCGCTGCACTTTCGCCATCAGCGTCGGCGCCTGGTCGAACAGCGACACGACACGCGGCTCGAACTGTTCGGTCACGAACTGCTTGTTCGGTCCGACATAGAGGCAAGGCACCGGCCGCTGGTCGAGGCGATGGCCCATCAGGTCGAGGATTGATTCCGACTTGGCCGACTGGGACGCGGTGACTAGCACCACGCGACGCCCGCGACCTTCGGCGACAACGCGCTCGGGTTCGATGATGTACGGCGTCAGGTACGGATCACGCGGTCCCGGCCGGTCGGCCCATACCGGATAGGTCCGGTTCTGCGTTGCCCATCGGTCCGGAGTCGTTCGAGGCGACGGCGTCAACAAGGTCCCTGCCCTGTCGAAGAGCATGGCCAATTTGTCGTTGGCGCCGAGCAATGCGGGTAAGGCTGTCATTCACTTCCGTTTCGATGGTGCGCCGCAAGCCGACATCGCGCGTGCAGCGCGGGGCAATGCCGGCGGCCTCGGTGCGCACGACGCCGCAGATCGCATCGATCGCCGCCGCCGCGTCGGTCAGCGGAATCAACTCGCGCGCCTTCATCGCTGTCGCAAGCTCGATCTGTGCCGCACGCGCCTGGCGGACTCGGTTGTCGGCCTGGCTTTGCGAGGATGACCGGCGGTCGGCGCGCAGCCGCGCCATCACCTGCGGCACAAGCTCGCCGAGCGCGTAACTGTTCGGCGCCTTCCTGGTCACCGCGCCTTCCTTCACGAAGGTCTCCAGGCGCTGCCGGCTAATCCCGCAAAGCGCCGCCGCCTCCGGCGTGGTCAGTTCGATGCCCGCCAGTTTTGCCGGGATATCGCTGGAGTTCGGGTCTTTCTTGCCGGATTTCGCCATCTAAGCCCTTGAGTTCCCGAAAGACAATAAAATGATAGCGCCGCTTTACAAACCGGACTCTAAGTCCTATTTATTGGCCGTGGCCGAATCCCCGGCCGCCTCACCAGGGCAGAGCCAAGCCCGGAGAACCGGAAATGTCATACGTCACCATCAAAACCGAATATGGCCGCCAGAACGCTTCGATCGACATCAAGCGCTTCGCCGCCGATCTCACCAAAGAATTGGGCGGCCAGCTGCTCGAGTCCGGCAACTTCGACCAGCAAGCGATCAAGGTCGGCGCCGATGTGCTGCACCTGTCGGCCAACAACTGGAAGCGCGTCGTGCACGCCTGGATCAGCGCGCCGGAGGTCCCGCATGGTGACTGGTCGACTTACGACAAAGAGCAGAAGACGGTCGACGCCAACGTGAATCCCGATGGCCGCTCGATCGCCGCGATTGCGAAAGACCTGAAGCGCCGCGTGATCGATGCCAACCAGGCCGCGCTGGCCAAGCGCCGCGCCCATGCTGCGCAGCAAGCGGCGAACCGCCAGAACGTCGCGAAGCATGCGGCGGACCTGAAGGCGGCTGTGCCTGGTCTCGATATTCGGGTCGACGAACGCAACCAGTCTGCCGCGATCTATAGCGGGCCGCAGTCCTATTACCTGTCGGGCCGCATGGGCTGCGATGGCCAGGTCTCGATCGATCGCATCGGCTCGGTGTCGCTCGCGACCTTCCAGAAGATCTGCGCCGTGCTCGACGGCGACAAGCGCGCCGGCGACGACCGCTAAGATTGCATCGCCAGGGCGGCGCCACGCGCGCCGCCTCACGATGCAATCCCGCATCACCTCAAGGGCCGAGCCAAGCCCGGAGACATGACCCATGACGACGAAAATCACCGAACGTGACCTCGCGCAGTTCACCGGCACCGAGCAATGGTACCGGCATTCCTTGATCCGCAGTGTCCTTTACACCGATGGCGTCAAGTACCTCGCCGAGAAGGCCAGCGCTTACTGGCTGATCGACAAAATCGCGACGCTGCAAACGCTACGCAAGATCGGCGCCGAACCCTTCCAGGTCTGGAAGCTCGAACTGTTGCCAGCCGGTCACCGCGCCAAGCTGACCTGCGCGGATGGCGGCAAGGCCGAGAACGCTGGCAAGGCCGTCACGCTCTACAGCGAGGTGATCGAATTCACCGACTTCCCGCTCGAAAAAGTCGAGCTATGGGTCGAGGGCGGCGTGATCCTGTTGCCGAGCGAGCATTAAGGTTGTCACGCTTGGCAGCCGGATTGTAAAGCTGACCTTGACAACGCCGCCGGGATCGAAAACATCGCGGCATGACGAAGCCGGAAGAGATCACGATCGACACTGCCACGTATGAGCGCGAGCGCGGCCACAAGCCGCGCGGACGCGAATACTGGCGGTTTGTGCTTTGCACCAGCCGGGTGACCGAAAAGGATCACGTATTCAATTCGAAGACGGCAATGTCCTACGACAAGGCCTTACAGGAAGCGAAAGCCCTTGCAGCGCGCCGGCGAGCGAACTGCATCCGCGTGCTTCCATAGGAAAGACGACCATGCGCAAGATGACCGCCGAGCAATTCCAGGCAGCACTCGATAGCCTCGGCGTGACGCATGGCGGCTTTGGCCGCCTGGTCGATCTCAACGAACGCACCGTGCGCCGCATGGCGAACAACGAACGCGAGGTGATGCAGTCGATCGCGATGCTGATCTGGCTGATCGAGAAGTACGACGTCACCCTGCCGAAACTCTTGAAGCTCATGAGCGACAAGCGCGATCCGGCAAGCTTCGGCGATCAGCGCTTGAGGTCAGAGTGACAGTTAGATGGCGCCGGCCAATGCAGCCGGCGCCATCTGTTTTTTGATCAAGCGACCGAACCATCACCACCAGTTTCCGGCGGCGGCTCTGGCGTTGGCGTCGGCTCCGGCACTGGCTCGGCCGGCGCCGGCGTGTTCTGCGTCACCAGGGCGCCGAGGCGCGTCTGGTTTGCCCTGATCGAGTCGAGCACCATCTGCAGCCGCGTCGTGTCGACGCCGCCAGCCGCGAGCGCGTCGGCCTGCTCTTGCACCTTCGCGGTCATGTTCTGCACCAGGGTCTCGACCGACCCCACCACAGACGTGTTCGCCGCGACTTCAGCTTCGATATCGTCCAATACGCTCATGAGCGCAGTCTCCGTTGTTATGATCTTCCGTAGGAACGGAAAGATCAGCCTGTTTTGCGCGGCAATGCGCCTTTGCTCGTTGAGGATCGCCAGCAACAGCTGACGATCTTCGCGTGATAGCCGCATGATCGCGCCTTCCTCTCCCAGTCCAAGCCAGGAGCACAACCGCGCCAGAAAGCTCTGAAGTTTAATGCAAGCGCGACTTTCCATTTTCCGAATATGTTGAGATTTCGGGCGGCAGCGGCACCGCAGGACCCAGGTTCCCCCGGGAAGGACCCGAGGAACTTTTGTTCCGATGGCACCTCCCCCCGCCTCACATCCCACTGATGGCTTGGCCTCGGCCCCTCATTCGCAGACGTCTGCGCTTGCTGGGCAGGTCTGCCCTAACCCCACACCAGGCCGGGCGATGGCCCCTCAGAGGCCGCCCCTGGCCTTCCTGGCACGCAACTGGCGCTATCCTTTCGGGCAGGTTCACGAGGGTTCCGCCGCTTGACTGCGAACCAGCTGGTTAGCGCGCGGCTCTCCCCTCTGGCATAGCTTCACCCGTTCCCCATGGTGTTCTGGATCACTACGCGCGGATGTTGCTTCCAGGCTTCCCGCAATTCGGCGAGCTTGGCGAGATACTGCGATGCGACGTCGTCACTGTGATGGGCGAGCAGTTCGCTTATCACATGACCGAGCGCAGTAAGGGCTTCGGCTGTATCGATCGGACTGACACCGCCGCCCTCGCCTAGCGCATGTCCGAAGATCGCCGCACGAACCCGGCACTCCATACATTCGCAGGGTTTGCCAATGGTCACCCCATCAGCCATTTGGTCGCACCGAGGATCAACGCCGCTGCAATGTTGCTGCCGATGATCGTGCCGAGTGCCGGGCCAACGCGTTCAAAGACGCCGCGCCAGTCTTTGCCGAGCAGGATCAACACTGCGACGAACAGACCGCCGAGCATGATTAGGCCTGCATCGAAGACGCCGAAGTAGAACACCAGGGTCGGGTACCATCCCATGGTCACCCTCCGTTAGATCGTGATGACTTCAAGCGCACGGCCTCAATGTCGAGGAAGGCGACCGATTCAGTGAGTGCTTCTAGCAAGGACTCGCGCTCGGCCTCACTGGGGAAGACACATTCGCGCGTCTTCGTGGTGTCGTAGGAATAACGCTCTTCGCCTTTTTCGTCGAATACAGCCACGCGCATCGTTTGCTCCCGAGGTTGTCCCGCCCCCAGTGATCAATCACTGTCCGGCCGGCACCTTGCGGAGATACGGGCGGCTAAATGTGATGTCGGCCGCTACGGCGCCAGCGGCAAAGGTCAGGACGTTTTGGATGGCGGTCGCCGTATCAGCCCCGGCAAGCGGCGTGGTGATGGCCGTTCGCATAGTGCCGGAGATCGCCCCAGCGCCATCCATCAAGAACGTGGTCGTCTGATTTGGCGACGATGCGGTATCGCAGGCCATATAGAACGACCGCAAATTTTGATATCCAGCGGCCAGCGAGAAATCGATACTGGCTTCCACCATATCGCCAGCGACGCCGGAATAGGCCACGGTTGGAATTTGGAAATTGACGAGACGGCCTGCCGTGCCGACATTGCCCGAGACGACAACCCGCTGCGCCTCCGCACCGTTAAGCGCGCTCTTGGAGCCGACCACATTCATCGTATCGTTATCGGTCAGCGTCCAGGCATTAGCGGCGACGCCAGTTGGTGTCGTCGTGCCGTTGAGCGCGCCTGTCGTTCCGGTCAGTGCCGGATTTTTGGCAGTCCCAACAAGCAAATTGCTGGCATCGAGATAGAGATCGGTGAGCGTGGCTGTCTGGTCGACACAGGCATTTATCGCATCGGCAAAGGCGTTGCCGAGCTTGATCGCGCCGAGCCAGTTCGGATGCAGGCTGTCGACGCAATCCGTTGCCGGATTGAACGTGCTGGTGAGATCGGTCGCAAGCTTGACACGGCCGGCGTAACCCGCCGCCAGCAAAACAGGGTCGGTCGGCAGGCCCGCAATCAAGCCATTGAGAATTGGAAGATCGTTTCGACGGGCCGTGCTCAACGCCAACCAGGTTGCATCGTTGCGCGGCAGCACGCGCGACACCACGACGTAACTCGCGCCGCCGTCGAGGTAGCCTTTCACGCACGCGAGAATGTTCGCATAGATCGTCGCCGGCGTATCGGACGAACCAGCGAGATCGTTGGTGCCAGCCAGGAAGGTCACCAGTTTCGGCAGCGGCGCCATGGTCGCGGCAATTTGCGTCGCCATCTGCGCGGCGGTCTGACCGCCGACAGCCTGATTCCAGTTTTGCGGATTGAACAGGCGACCGCGCGTCGCTACAATTGCCTGCCAGGACCACTGCGGACCGCTCGACCCCGCCGTGATGCTATCGCCTTCGGCTATCCAGCGCGCCGACAGCGGCAGTTTCGGCAGACTGACCACCCCGCCGCGACGGTGCGGCCGTTCGGTGATTCCAGCGCCGAGGCCGATACCAAGCGGGCTCATCAGTACAGCGCCCACACGTCGTTGACGGTGCCAAACGTCACCTTGGTCACCTCCAACGGATTGTAACCTTGCTGCAGCGGCACATCGGTCAGCGTGGTGCCCGTCGCATCCACAAGCGTACCGGTGCCGGCCGTGCCGACCAATAGCGCGCGACACCTCGCAAACGTTTGGCCGCTGGTCACCTTCACAAGTTTACCCGATGGGCCACTGTCGACTGCAATACGCGGCATGGTTGGTTCTCCAGATCAGGATTGCGACTTTGGTTGCTGAAACAGCCGCTCGACTTCGTGCAGCACACGGCCCGGGAAGTCGCGCTTGGCGACTTCGTCCCAGGCCTTCGGCACTTCGTCTTTGACAAGCTCTTTCGGCAGCGCCGGTCCCCACAATTTGCGGATTGGCAGGCGCTTTTTGCTCTCACGCACGAATACCTGGCCGCCGAGCTTGTCGACGATGAACGTATGCGGAAACACCCGACGCGTGGCCCATGGTGCGGCCGATACGCCGGCCCTCACCTGGCGCGCGCCGAAGTCTTTCAGTCCGAGCGGTCGGCCCGACACGCCGATCGAGTATTCCAGATCGGTCGGCCTTGACGGATAGGTGCGGATTTCAGCGCGCACCTTGCCGTAGCGCAGGCCGGTCTGTTCGGCGAGCGCACGGCCTGCAGCGGTGCGCGCCTTGTTGCCAACCCAGTTGAGCGCACGCGACAGCGCCAGCGGCGTTTGCTTGCCGATCTGATCATAGACATCGCCGACCTGGATCAGTTCGCGGGCATCGATCGAGAGATTGAACATGATCGCTTCCCGTTAAGCCGCTTCAGTGAATGCGAGGCTTGCACATGCAAAACCCCGCTCGCTTTCACGAACGGGGCTTTGGGTTCACCTTTGCCCAGGAAGCATGGCACGAAGGAAGACAGAGTCCAGGACTTCACGCGTGCGCGCGTATAGAAGCTGGCCAATCGAGCCGACGTCAACAAAAACTTCTTGCGCGCCATGTCAAGCGCAGCTTGCGCGCGGCGAATTCTCGCCCAACGCTCAAGGCGTTAGTGACATTAAGTAGAAAATTTAGTTTTCGGCCAAACCGGCTCATCAAACACGATCGCCGGGCCTGCGATGTAGGGCAGCGTTTCGGGATCACGGTGCGGATTGCCGCGCAACGCCGCTGCGCGGAAGAGCGCCGTTGCCGCTTCATTGCGGCGCAAGTGCTTCAGGTGACTCTGTTCGTCGACAAACATGTCAGTGCGGCGATCTTTTTGCAGCACGACCACGTGCTCGGCGGCGCCGCCGTCCAACAGGTGGTTAACCACCTGGCGAACATCATTTGGACTAGGATGGCTTGGCAGCGTCGCCACACTATCGATCTTGCGGCCATCCGGCGTTAGCACACGATAGGCGACGTATCGCACGGTGCCGCCCCTCCTAGTCCCAGGCATGAAAGACCTCATCCACCACGGTCTTGTCGATCGCACCATCTCTTGCGAGCCGAGCGATCAAGACTCGGCGGAAACGCATTTCGGCCCTCCGAAATGACATGAACCGAACGCCGCGCTCCGCCGCATTGCGCCGCCGGGTCTGATATTCTTGATGGAAGAAGCTTAAAGCTCCGCTAGCTCTTGCGAGACGCAGACCACGTTCTAATTCAAGCGCCGTCTCTTGCGCACGTGCGATTGTTTTGTCGTGCTCGGCGTACTTGAGCCCCAAACTTCGCGCTGTTTTTCGTACATCACGCTGCTGCCGCTTCTTTGCTGTTCTTACTATGCGGCGAGCAACCCGGCGGTCACTCACCCAGATCAGGTCGTCGACCACACCATAGAATTGCTGGTGACGGTCCATCGCTGCTGCTTGCACTATTCGCGCTTCACCGCGCCCCATGACGATAGCCACCGCCCCAGTGGCCGCCAAGTACTGGAAAGCAACGCTCTCGATTGAAACAACGGACGCAGGTTCCGTCAAGCTGTCAGAAAATTGGACAATCGTCGCGTCGCAGTCCGGCGGCGATCGTGTCGAGGCCTTTGCGGTTCTCATTCCGCACTCCTTTTGCGCTACGTTTTAGCCGTCGAGCGATGGCGTGCAGCGGCACCTCACGCGCGCGCAGCATCGCAACGCGTTGGACAATTCGCCGCATGGCTGTGTCGTTCACATAGCGTGCTGGCCATACAATCGCGGCTTCCATGCGACTGATCGCGCCAGCGTCCGGCATCAAGCGCGTGCGGTTCTGTACTGCGGCGTCGCGCTCGCGATCGTACTGGTCATGGTCGGTCAGGTCGCCGAATTCATAGGCATATTCCGGCCATGCAGCGCCGTAACCTGGAATGATCAGACCAGGCAAACGGGCAAGCGTAGAGAAAGCTTGCACCAGGCGCAGACCGACATGCGGACCGTCCCATGCCGGCGGGATGTATTCCGGCGCCGGTCCGCTGCACTCCAGCGGGTTCCATTTCTCGGCCGCCGGGATCAGCTGCGCGACCTGGTTGAGCCTGGCGCGGGTCATGCGGCCACCTGGTCGAGCCGGTGATAGCGGCCGGCTTCGCGATCGAATTTCATCTTGATCATGCCCTTCTGACCGGTGCCTTCGAACTTGCACTTGGCAATACGAATTGCCGCTTCATCGCTGAAGTCATTCTCGCGGTGGATGATCAGAAAATGATCAGCCTTATTGTACCAATGCGCCGAGCCATCTGCGTCGTATGGCGTCGGTGCTCTGCCTTTGCCGTCTTTGCCGACCTCCTTTGTCGGATGGATCAGCACAATCACCATGACGCCGTAGTTGTGCCGAAAACGGTTTATGAGGCGCAACGCGCGGCCAGTGTACTCGGTCAGGGATTCGCGCGGGCCTCGCGATTGCTCAACCTCATTCCAAGGGTCGACCACCAGCACGCGGATCGCATGCCGGTGCACACAATCGACCGCACGTTCGATCAGCCAGTCGAGATAAACTTCGTCATCGCCCTGCCCGAGTGGATCTGATGCGATGAACAGGAAATGATCGTTGATCCACTGGTCGACCTCACGCAAAGCGTCGCGATCGAGATCACCGAGCGCGTTGCCGTACTTGGCACGCATGACCGGCGATGACATGCGCACGCGCCGAAGTTTGTCGCGCATGTGTGGCACGGTCGGCTCTTCCGGCGCGAACATCGCAATGCGCCAGCCGTATTGCTCCGCGAAGTTCGCTGCCAGGTTTGTGACCAACGCGCTCTTGCCATGACCCGGGATGCCGAGCACGAACATGATCTCACCGAGGAATGGCCGAACGTATTCGTCGAGCAGCGGCCAGCCGGTCGAATAGGTTTGCAGCGCTGGCAGGTCGGGGAATTCCGAAAGCGTGTAGACGCCATGCACTGGAAACGGCTTCGCCGCGTTGAGCACGCGCGCGACCTCTTCCGGACCATGCTTCGTGCGCACCGCGTTAAGGTCTTTGCAGCCATCGGGATACTCGACGAACATGCAGCGGCTCGGCAGCAAGCGTCGGACAAGCTCGGCGCGCAATCGCTTGCCGACCGGGTCATCGTCGGTTGCGAGCACGAAACGCTTGATCACCTTCAGGCGCTGTCGATTATTGAAGACATAATCGAATTCACCCTGCGCATCCTTGTCGACATCCAGCGGGTCGAGGTCTTCCGGATCACGGCCCATCGGCACTGTCGGACCGCCACACGGTACCGAGACGGTGAACGGGAATCCGCAGTCGATCGAGGTGAGCCCGTCGATGCGCCCCTCGGTGATGATCAGCGGCATGTGTCCATCGGCGAGCGCCGGATCGTCCATCACCTCGCAATTCCAGAACGTGCGCTTGTTGCCGTTGCGCTGCCAAATATCCTTGTCGCCGTCCTGCTTGTTCTCGCGGTACTCCTCCGCGACCACGACGCCGTGCTCTTCCGTCGGGAAGACCAGCACATTGCCGGCAGGATCAGGATCGACGCGATCGAACTTGCGCCGGTGCGGATTGTCCGGATCAGGCTTGAACAGCTTCCTACCCGTATACACCCCAAACCGAGCGGCGGTTTCCGCGCTGATCCCGCGTCCCTCGAAGAACTCCACGCCGATCCCGCCGAGAATTTTTTGGTTCATACAGTTCGCCTCCCTTCCATGGGCAGTGGTGACAGCGCCAGCGCACGCCGATCTCGGTGATCTCGACGCTAAGGCAGGTGTCGCGTTTTTTCTTTCGTGATGCCGAGCAGTTCGGGCACGTGGTGTAGAACCGGCCACGCCCTGGCATGCGTCGCGTTTCGATGCCGTGAGCGCGCAGGATGTCGAACGCGGTTTTCATATTCCGGTGTCCCATAGCTCGCCGCTGGTCTGACGACCTCGACCTCGGATGACGGCGCCGACGTACTCGCGCGGGTCTGCCTTGGTGGAAGCGTGTTCGATGGTGGCGCGTGCAAGCGCGACGTTGCCGCCGTGGTGTTTCTTGAGGTCGGTGATCAGGCCGCCGCAGTTCTTGCCGAGCACTTCGCGGCCTCGGCGGTATAGCTCGGCGTCCGGTGTTGGCGGGTCGGCTGGTGGCGGCTTGGCAGATGGTGCCCCTTGCACTGCAAACAAACCCGGCTCGGCGCCGCCAGGCGCCTTCCCGTTAGGGAAGGAAGAATCTTTCTTTTCCCTTTCCTTTTCCCTCGCATTGCACCCGGATTGCGAGCCGGATTGCGACCGCTTTGCGGGCGCATCTGCGCCCGCATTTAGCTTTTTCTTGTTTTCCCACCGCTTGTTAGCGGCGTTTTTCCGCTGCCTTAGTGCCTTCAAAGACTCTTTTACGGCCTTGCAGATGGTCGGATGATAGAGCCGGCCGTCACTACACTCGATGAATCCGCGCAGCGCCATTTCGCGCACGCTGTCGAAGTCCGGGATGTTGGCAAGCGACCGCAATGCGACCGCATCATTCGGCAGGGAACCGGCCGGCACCTGGTGCCAGGCGCGGCACCACAATGTGACTGCAGCCTTCGCGGCCCAGCCGTCAGCCATCGCCCAAGTGTCGCTGTTGAGAAGCGCGACCACGTCGAGCTTCATGTAATTCCACTTTCGCAGGTCCGTGCCGGCGGCAATGAGTGGCTTCGGTCGCGTGTCTGTTGGGCTGCCGGCCATGGCATCACCCGATGAATGCGTGCGCTGCCTGCTCCCGCTTCATCGCGGCAAGGTCGTCGTCGAGTACCGCATCGAACATGTCGTCGTCGATCACCGCGATCAGCAAATGCCGCACCAGGTCATCCGTCTTAAGACCTCGACGTCGCGCTTCGATGTCGAGGCGATCCTTCTTCGGCTTCGGCAGCAATACGCGCACGCGATGTTTGCGCAGGCTGATGCCGTGCTCCGACGCCTTCACGACCACAGAGCCGGGCGTCGAGTCCAATGCGTAAGCGATTTCGTCGACTGATGCTATCTCAGCCATGTTGCGTAGCTTGGTGATGGCTTCTTCATCCCATTTCTTGTTCATGGCATGCTCCCGGCTGTACGCGGTAGAAACAGGTCCGAAGTCTGGATGGCCAGCTTCGAATCCTGGGAGGTGCAGGCGTAATGCCAAAGCGCGCATGCATCGGCTTCGTTATCGTCCCTGACTTCCCAGCCGAACAATCGACAGCGCTGCATGGTCTCCCGCTTGGCGATCTCCCGCTTTGGATTGCGATGGATGAAGTGCAGCCGCACATCTTGCACCCGCGCCTTGCGCGCGTCGTGAATCCCGAGGTTGTGTGCGACGCCCTGGATGATGGCCGGCAGGCCATAGGCGATTTCGTCATTGCCGGCGCGGCTCTTGCCGCCGCGAAACTGCATCGGCTCTTCATAGACGTACTGATCCGGCGCGAGCTCGGTGAACATCGCCTGCGCCCAATTGATCGCGTGACCGAAGATCGCCTCATGCGAGGCGCCAGCGCTCGCAAAGCGGATCGAGCCAAAGCGCGGCTCCTCACCCGGACAGCCGAAACACCAGCCGGTGCGCCGAGCGAAGTCGAAGGTGAGAATCTTTTTCATGCCGCCTCCGGAGCTTCGTTGCCCCAGGACACCCATCCGGCGCGACCGGATCGCGCGTTAAGCTCAATCTTCGGCAGCGTCGGGAAATACGCTTCGATCAGTTCGTATTGCCAATCCGGCTTCTGGGAGTGCTCGCGCCGTTCGCCATGCTTGCTCGACGGCCATTGCTCGCCCATCGCAGGGCACGGCAGATTGCCTTTGATGCCGAGCAGCAAAAGCTCATGCGTTTCACGATTCCAGTAGCCAGTACCAAGGCCGTCTTTCGTCCAGGCCCAGTTCGTCACATATCTGTAGCCGCGCAGTTCGAGCACCTTGATCCCGGTCGAGAGGAAAGGATTCGGTACCCACATGAAGAGCGCGCTGTCATCGGCCGCGACCGATGCGCGTTCTTTGGTGCGCTCGACGATCTCTTCAGGCGTATGCGCTTCGGCCGCTGTCGGATAATGATTGCTTGCGTGTCGATCCATGCCGGTGATCCGGCTGAAAGTCTCGAAGTCCCATTCGAAGTCTTCGAGGATCACGCCGAACTTCTGTTCCGGCAGCGCCATGATCTTGGCGCCAAGAGCCTGCTCGCGTTGCGTGCGGCTTTCCTTTTTCCACCATGGCCGCGCGACCCTGATCAGGTCGGTAAAATAGAGAAGCCGGTCGTCAGCTCGCGCACGTTCGAAGGCTTTGATCAGTTCGGGATCGGGCAAGGTGCCGATGCGCTGCGCTTCGAGTGCTGTATCTTTCTGAAGCCCGATCTTCTTGAGGAAGGCGCGAAAAGATGTCGAGAGGCCCGACACCTTTTTCCCGCGACCAGGCCCTGTGCCGCGTTCGACCTCGGCCAGCAACTGCCCGAGCTTCCACCGCGCGCGCATGCGCGTCTCGTTGATTGGGCGTATTTCCTCTTTGGTGAAGAGGCCGGTGTCCTCCATGTAGGTCTGGTACGCCGCAAGCCGCGCTTCGATCTCAATCGCCTGTTTGGGATCGGTCGCATCGTCGAGCGTCAGCCACAACTGACGGGCGAAGACCTTGGGGTCTGAAACACGTTCGGGTGGTGACGTGCGATCTCGAACCGAGAGGATACCGGCCATCTTAATACCTCCGTTATACCCAGATCAGGAATGGAGGTGCTGGCCGTCGTCCTTTCCGGCGCCATTGAGCGCCGCAAGACCGAGCGGCAGATCGGCGAGGTCGCCAAGCTTCTGCACGATCAGATCAAATTCGTTCTGTTCGTCCGCCTCCAGATCGGTGCGGCACTTGTCTGCTTTTTTCAGATAATTGTGCTGTTTTACCTTAGCTTTCAGCACCTTCTTTGTGACGCCCGCTTCCTTGGCTTCGTCATAGACCGTCTTCATGTCGCCACGTATCGCGCGACACGTCTTCATGTATTCGCTCTGCGCTTGTTCCAAGCGCTTTTCGTGCGACAATATTTCTTCAAAGGCTTCACGGATGACTTCCGCATTCGGTTCGTTCGCTTGGGCGTCTTTCGCCATGGTCATTAGCTCCGCTTATCTTCTGTTCGACTTCCGAAACCCTCGGAAAAGGTGGTTTCCCTGCCCATAGCGCTGTACAAGAAATGGTAAGCTCGCCTTGACACCTCATCTGGTTTGAGGTGTTTTAGCGAAGCTCAACCAACGGTTGGCGGTGCCGGATAGATGTCGGGTCGAATGAGGTGCGGCGGTCTACCGGTGATGGAGGAGACCTTGAGCACTCGATTCACTGGGACCTGTTTCCACTGGAAGACAGCCTGGCGACGAATGCCAAGCTCATCCGCAATGGCAACTTCCAACCTTCGCTCACGAATAAGCGCGATGGTCGGGTCTTCCTTTGAGAAAGATCGCCGCCGGCGACGGCGCTCCGAGGTCGCGCTCTCACCCTCAGACATTTGGGGAGACCTCACTTTCGTTTTCGGCGCCCCGCTTTCATTAAATTAGAAAGACCCGCTTGACGTCAAGACACAAGAGGGAAGGAACAGGATCGTGTCCATCGTAGCCCCGTCAAAATGGGACAGCCCCGAACAGATCGGCCGGCGCTTGCGTGCAGTGCGCAAAGCCAGGGGAATGGTGCAAGCGCAGGTCGCTCGGCTGGCCGGCAAGACACGCGCTGCCGTCAGTCAATGGGAACTAGGCGAAGTACAGGCCGACATCAAAAGCATAGAACTCGTTGCTGCAGGTCTATCTTGCGATTTGAACTGGCTGATTTCCGGCGAGGGCAATCCGCCCGAAGGCGTACTGGTCAACGGCAGAAAGTCCAAGGCGAAGATCGGACGTCCAAAGCTCGCGATCGTGCGCGACCGCCCTGGCGTCGGTAGGAGCCGCGAGAGCATGCTGAAGCCGCTTTATCTTGGCGTGATCGACGAGGCCGCTGCCGGGATCGGCGCCGGCGACGCGACGGCTGATGCGAATGGGATGTTGGATTGGTGGCGGTTGCCGCCGCACGTGTTCAATGAATTTCGCTGCGATGCAGAGACATGTCGGCTCTATCGCGTACTGTCCGACTTGATGCATCCCTCCATCAAGCGAGGCGCATGGGTACTGATCGACCACGCGCAAAAAACTCCGCAAGACGGACAAGTCTTTGCAATCGATAACGGTTTCTCGATCATTTTGAAGCGGCTCTTTCTTTCGCCACAAAAAAAGAAGTCGCGCGAGATCACCTTGGTGTCGGATTCCGATCGGAACAATCGCATCACCGTTGCACTGCGCGACCTCAAGATCGTTGGTCGACTGATCGCGCAACTATCTCCCATCACTTAGAAATTGCAGGAAACTCGTCTGGCGTCTTGAGCGCTAAACCGTTTGGCGAGCGGTTTGGCGCTTTCGTTTGGCGGCTGTATTTTCGTTGTTTACGCAAGTCGCGCTTGACTCTGGCGAGCGTGGAGTCAGACTGACTCGCACGGCAGGGACATCGAAGCTCAAGAACAATAAGCCTGATGCTCTGGAGGCATGCCATGGCCATGTCCGCGCGCGAACGCCTGCTCTCACTCAATCACGAACTCGCCGACTACAACGAGAAAACGCTGCGCGCGATGGCGCGTCACGCGCCGGACCTTTTCGATCACACGGTCGAAGCGGCCATGACCGCGATCATCGGCACCATCACTGAAGTGAAGGGCGAAGACTATGTGCTGCGCATCCTCGACGGAGCGCGCCGGCCATGATGGTGATCCGTCCTTGGGACGGTAAGCCGATCAAAGAGCCCGGCATCTATAGCGGCATTCCGATCGACGTTTACCACGGTCCCCACATCTGCGACGGCTTCAAGCTGTCGTCGAGCGGCGCCAAGACGATCTTCTACGATCCGGCCAAGTATTGGCTGCAGTCGCCATACAACCCGCGCCGCCAGGTCAAGGTCTCGACGCGCGCCAATTCGCGCGACGAAGCCAAGCGCCTCGGCCGGGCCGCGCACATTCTCCTGCTCGGCTCCGAGCCGTTCTCCGAGCACTACGTCATCCACCCGACCGAGCTTCTGAATCCCGAAACCAAGCGCATGCGGAAGTGGCATGGCAACAATCCGGAATGCAAAGCTTGGCTTAAGACGGTGCCGGCCGGCATCGAAGTCTTGTCGGAAGACGAAGTCGAGGCAGTGCGCGGCATGGCGGAATCGCTCGGCTGGCATCCGCTGGTGGCCGATGGCCTGCTCAGTGGCGAGATCGAGTGTTCGATGTTCTGGCGCGATCCGGAGACTGGGCACTGGTGGTCAGCGCGGCCGGACGTGATCCCGACGCACTCGGGCGAGTTTGCCGACCTCAAGACCACGTCGTCGACCGAATACTTCAACATGCAGCGCGCGCTCAAAGACTTCGGATATGCGCAGCAAGCCGCGTTGGTGGTCGACGGCGCGCAAACCCTCGGCCTGCCCTTTGAGGCCTTTGTCGACGTCTTTGTCGAAAGCGAGCCGCCGCACAGTGTCGCCACCGAGCGGCTGAAGGACGCCGCGATTGATCTCGGCGCCAAGATGAACCGCGCCGCGATGAATCGCTTTGCCGAATGCATCGAACGCTACGGCACGCGCGACGACAGCCGCTGGCCTGGCCCGCGTGGCGAGCAACAGGATGTCGAATATCTCGATTTCACCGAGCGCGACCGCACCTTCATCGTCGATCGCCTGAAATTTGAATTTGGAATCGAGGTCGCTGCATGACTGATACCACGGTTGATCAGCGCGTCACGCGCGGCGATCTCGCCGCCGGCAAGGTCGACAAAGTGCTGTCCGATCGCACCGCGCTGGTCGCGGTCGACGACGTGGTCGGCGGCCTGAAGTTCGAAAACGCGCTGCAGATCGCCGAGGCCGCCAAGATCATGGCGACGGCCGGATCAATGCTGCCGCCCTGGCTGCAAGGCAATGTCGGCGGCTGTTGGGGGATCATCCTGCGCGCGATCGAACTGCGCATGTCGCCGATGACGCTGGCTTCAATGACCTATGAGGTCGAGAACAAAGGCGTCAGGCAAGTCGCCTATATGTCGAACTTCTTCCGCACGATCGTCGAGCAGCGCGCGCGGATCAAAGAGAAGCGCCTGCGCACGCGCTATGAGGGCACCGGCGATGACATGGTGTGCTTCGTCTATGCGACCTTCGACGGCGATGACCAGCCATGCGAGTGGCCACCGCGTGAGGCCGCCGAGCAGTACACCCTGAAAAAGCTCCGGCCTGGTCGCAACGATCGCGGCCAGATCAGAGGCTCGCCGCTATGGGAGACCAAGCCGGCGCAGCAAATGTTCTATGCCATGAGCCGCGATTGGGCGCGCGTCTATTGCTCCAGCCTGGTCGCCGGCATGTACACCGAGGAAGAACTGCGCGAGCAGGAAGCACGCGCGCAGACTGCCAAGGACGTCACGCCGCACGACAAGCAGCCCGAGCTTCGTTCGCGCCTGCGTGGCCGTGAAGGGCGCGAAGGATTCCACACCGACATTTCCAGGAGCATTGACAACGCGATCTCGCGTGCGCGCGGCGGTCCGACGCTGGCGCCGATGCTCCAGGGCGAGGTTACCGAAAACCGCGACGGCACTGAGGGCGAACGTCAGCCCCCTGCCCAGTCCTCGGACGTCGCGGCACCGCCGGCGGCTGAAAAGTCGTCGGCGGACCAATCTCTTTCATCGGCACGGACGCGGAAAGCCGGCGCCGGTGAACCCGCCGGCGATGCAGGTCCTCCAGATACGAGTGAGCGTGGTGCATCGTCGGCGGACCAATCCAAGTCATCGGCAGGTAACAGTGGACATGCTGCCGATGAATCCGCCGGCGACGATCCCCTGCCTCCTTCGTCGTCGGCGGGTCAGTCACCGCTTGCATCTGAGAAAACGCAGGCAGACGCGCCCAAGGCCTCGCCGGCCAATCACGTGTGGTGTGTCCGTTGCGGCATGTACTTTGCCGTCGAACCCGACATCTGCGTTTGCGGTAGCGGCGATTTCTCAACGCAGGCCACCGAGCCGGCGAAGGCCGCTGCGCATCAGCGCGGACTCGACGATCGAAAAGCCGAACGCAAGCGCTCGGCAACGCCGCCCGAATGGCGTGGCCCGGAAGCGACAGCACTTGCCCTCGCATGGATCGAAGGCTGGAGGGAAGAAGATGACCGGCAACGCAGCGCCACTTGATCGCGTGCACCACGTCAAATGCTGGCGCGTGTTTTTCGACGACATGCAGACCGGGCGGAAGTCGTTCGACGTTCGCCGCGATGACCGTGACTATCAGATCGGCGACATCATGAACTTCAAAGAGTGGGCGCCGGCCGAGACCCGGTACACCGGGCGCGAGACGCGCAAGCTGATCACCTACATCGTGCATGCAGGCGAAGGATCATTCGCGCCGCTCGCCGGTCTGAAACCTGGCTTCTGCGTGCTCGGCCTGGTCGAGGTCCCGGAGGTGTGAGCGATGATGCGCCCGCAGACCATCCACCTCGGCTATGAAGACGGCACTGGCCTGCCGGTCGCGATCCCGCTGCAGCACCTGGCGGTGACCGGGCAAACCAGGCTGTCGGGCAAGACGACGACGCTGGAAGCGCTGGTGACGCGCGCCGGCCTGCCGGCGATCACCTTCATCACC
Organism: Bradyrhizobium paxllaeri; assembly: GCF_001693515.2. Classification (NCBI taxonomy): domain Bacteria; kingdom Pseudomonadati; phylum Pseudomonadota; class Alphaproteobacteria; order Hyphomicrobiales; family Nitrobacteraceae; genus Bradyrhizobium; species Bradyrhizobium paxllaeri. The sequence goes on along the minus strand of NZ_CP042968.1, from coordinate 3,699,390 downwards.
AAGCGCCACGAAGGCGGCTTTGCCAACGCGCGCCAGGTCCCGCCCTACTTCCGCGAGAAGGCCGATTGGACCTTCGTTGCCTCGGTGCTCGAAGCGACGCTGCGCGAGAAGATGCGCTTTGAACGGCCCTGGATCATGCGGGTCTGCAAAGGCGCGATGTCGCTGCGCGACGTGCAATATAACGTGCGCGAAGCAATGCGCTCGGCGAAGGGCCTCGCCGCTGACGTCTATCTCACGCTCGACCATTACCTCGACATCGTGGTGCCGCAGGTCGCTGGGCTGCCGATCGGCCGATGGGCGCCGATCGAGCCCGGCGTCAACGTCATGGACCTCACCGAGTACCCGACCGAGGTGCAGGGCTTGGTGATCCGCAGTGTGCTCGAATACGTCTACATCAATTGCACCAACACGCTGGTCGTGATCCCGGAGGCTTGGGAATTCATCCCGCAGAACCGTGGCTCGCCGGTGCTCTATGCGGCCGAGCAGCTGATCCGCAAAGGCGGCGCCGGCGGCAATTTCGTGTGGCTCGACAGCCAGGACATCGCCGGCGTCCACAAGAACATCCTGCGCCAGGTCGGCGTGTGGCTGCTCGGCGTGCAGCGCGAGATCAATGAGATCAAGCGCACGCTCTCACATATCCCGGCCGGCGTGCGCAAGCCGACGCCCGACATGGTGCGCTCGCTTGGCATTGGTCACTTCGTCGCCGCCTTCGATCGCCGCGTCACCATCACCTATGTGCAGCCGGCCTGGATGCCGGAGGCGACCGCGATTGCGATCTCGAAGGGAGAAACGCCACTCGAAAGCATGGAGGGCCAGACCGTGAATGAACAGGAAGCCGCCGAACTGCGTGCCGAGAACGCCCAGTTGAAGGGCGAGGTATCCCGCTTGCAATTGCTGATCGAGGAAATGACGCGCGCGCCGGCGCCGGTCGCCAGCGATAGCCCGCCACTGCCGAGAACGGTGCCCGAGCAGAGCGACAAGCTCATCGCGATCGATGACGATCTCTATGAAGCGCTCAAGCAGCGGCTGCTCGAAGACCAGGTCGTGCTGGCGCTTCTATCGCAGCGGCGCGAGATCGAAGTACGGGTCGAGCGGCGCGTGCTACAGGTCGACGGCGCCACCACCAAGGGCCGCATCGCCAGGCTGATCAGCGAAGGCTTCTTCGATGCCGGCGCCACCAACTCCGGCACGCGGACCGAACTAAAGCGCACCGGCGCCGACGCCAACAATGCCACGATCGCCCGCGTGTTGAATGATCTGAAGGCCGATGGCTTCCTGACCGAGGAAGGCGACCGCTTTCGCGCCGTGGTCGGCATGAAGGTTCACGTGGTCGATGCTGGAGCGCGCCATGCTGCATAGCGTTGACGACGGCGACACCATCGTCGAGGCGCCGGCCGATTGCCGCTGCCTGCACTGCACGGTGCAGAAGGTGCTCGCGCTGTTGCATCCAACCGGCGTCCCCAGGGATCAGATCGATAAGACCATTTCGATTGACCCTGACTTTGCGGCCAAGGCCCTGATCAAGATCGTCGGCATCTTCAGCGTGCTGCTCGACGATCAAGACTTCTCTGACTTCATCATGGCGCTGCACGAAGAGCGCGAGAACGCGCGGGATGAACCGCTGTTCGAAAGTCAGCTGCCACCGGCGGGGAATGCATGACCGAGTTTGATCACATCAAGGCTCTGAAGGAAGAGATCACAGGCCTCACCGAGGTCAGGGCGACGCTCGGCAAGGAAGAGCGCTATGCCGAAGAAGCTCTTGGCCTGGCCGAAGCGAAGATGAACGCACTCCGTAAGTTGCGCGGCTTTGTCGACATATCGATCGCCGACAAGCGCGAGCAGCTGCGGCGCCTGGAGCAAGCTGATGACCAGTCCAACGAAACCACCTCACGGTGAGCGCTGCAACGGTTGCGGCGAATGCTGCAAAGCAGAGCTATGTCCGCTCGGTTACGGCCTGTTCGGTTACTGGCAAGGACCCTGCTCGGCTCTGGAGCCGGTGGTCGGGGATACCTATGCCTGCGGCCTGGTGCAGCATCCGGAAGTGTACCGCATGGCGAACACGCTGGTGCACGGACGCGTGCGCATGGTCGAGGCTGCGCTGCTCTTGATCGGCGCCGGGCGGGGCTGCGATGCGCAGCTATCGAATGAACCATACAACGAGGAATTCGGCCGGCACATGCGGGCGAACAGGTCGCCGGAGCACGTCATCACTCGCGCGCTGAAGGTGTGGGGAGTCGAGGTGCGGAGGGTTCTGTGATGGCCGAGGGCGATGGCAGGTACTTCGCTTGGGTTCGCTGCGTCGCGCCGTGGACCGAGCCGAAGCTGCATCCGCAGATCATCCGAGACCTCGGCGTGGTCGACTACATCGAGACGCAACAGCGCCTGACGCATGAACGGCGCTTCGCAATTGTCGGGGGAAAGCACGTGCTCAAGATCGAAGAGTACGACCTGACGATCGCGCAGCTGGAGACAATCTATCCAGCGCCGCCACTGAGTGAAGAGCCCTAACCAGGAGGATGACATGCTGCGACGCCAACCGACTGCCGCCAAAGTCTTCGACATTGCCGAGGTCGAGCAGGACATCGAGGAAGGCATGCGATCGATACACCCGAGCGACCGCCCCGGCGACTTTGCGCCGCCGGTGCTGCGCACGCCGGCACCCCAGCTGCCTGGCTATGTCTCGCATCGCGACGACGTTTCCGAGATTGGCAAGCTGTCGGCCGAAGCCATGGTCAAGCAATTCGATGACGCGGCCAAGGAGATCGAGGCCATGGCGAAAGAACTGACCGATGCCGCCAAGCGGTGCGAGCAGATGGTCGCCGGCGCCCATGAGGCCGCCGGCAAGTGCATGGAAGTGGCGAAGACCTATCGCGAGCAGGGCAAGCGCCACTTCGCCGAGATCGAGGCCTGCTCGGCGATGACCGAAGAGGTCCGCAAGACCTGCGATGCGATGATGGCCAAGATCACTTCGCCGGTGACGCTGTCGTGACGATGCACGCCGCATTCCCGTACCTGGTGGCGGCGGCACCATTTGCCGTCGTCATGATCGCCTCTCTGCTCTGAAGCGCGGAGGACACCGAATGGCCGAGCACATGGAGAGACTGCCGATTGAGGCCCGCAGCGTCGAATGGCAGGCGATGGAGGAGAACTTCCGCAAGCAGGTGATCAGGATGTCTTCGATCGCGCTGCGGACCACGATCTTCCGCGAACTGCCGAAGAGCGAGCAGATCGAGTGCCTGATCGCCGGCGTGATGACCGGCCTGATGTGCTCATGCCTGGCGACCGTGAAGCCGGAGACCTATCAGATCGTCGAAGACTACATGGCGCGGTGCGTGGCCGTTGCACGCACGAACGCGGAAGAACTCCTCCGGCAAGCAGGGAGCAAGTGATCATGCGGCTCGCCACCATCGCGCTCGCGCTTCTCGCCACAGTACAGACCGCCGAGGCTGCACGTCATTGCCTCAACCGAAGCGAAGCGGCGCGCACCTGGCCGACGCGCCAGCTGGTCAAGGATGCCGATGGCTGTTGGACATACGAGAAACGGCGCCGGGAGGCTCCAAACCCGGCGACGGCGGGCGACGGTGTGAAGTTGGAACAAGCCCTTTCTTCCCAGTCGCCCGCACCCAATGCCGTCACGCCGGCCGACTTCAAACAATGGTCCGATAGCTTCGCAGCCGCAGCGGCGGCGATGCCGGCTGGCAAGCTCCAGCCGGCGAAGTTCGAAGACCGGCCGATGATGGACCGCTGGCCCGAGGTCCGCGAAGTGACGCTGCCGGCTGCCGAGCCATTCGTCGAGCCTAAGCCGCTGATGACCGCGCGGAATGTCGCCATGGTGATCGCGCTCATGCTCGCCCTGGTCGCGGTGATCGAGGTGACGTTCGGCGGCATGATCCATAGGAGCAAAGCGTGAGCGACAACGAAAAGCCGAAGGTTGGAATCGTCATGGGCACCGGCGCCGGCGGCTTTCGCGCGCTGACCGGCGCCGGCCAGGCCGAGGTCAAGCGACCGGTGCCGATCACGCCGGACGTCGCCGGCCTGCACGGCTGCGCCTGGAAGTGCAACGTGCCGGTGCTATTGGCGCTGCGCAACTTAAAGCTGGAAGACGACGCATGCCTTGGCATGTGGGTGATCGAGGCGCCTTGGGCGCATCCGATCTGGCATAGCTATCTGATCACGCTGGTGCACCTGCGGCCGATGCCGAACAAGCCGCCGCCGATCATGCACCTGGCCGAGGCCACGCACGAATTCCTGTTGTATGCGACCGATCCGGACGCCGACCGCGAAGCGATCATCCGAGGGCAGCTACTGCCGTTCGAGGCGATGCTGACGCCGGTGAACTTCGGCGCGCAGCTGGTCGAGGTCAGTGACGACCTGGCGATGGCGCGCATTGTCAAAGCCATCCAGGAAATTTGCGACGGCCGACTGTCGCCCGATACCGACCATCAACGGCAATGGGTCGACCGGTTCGGCAACAACATGATCAAGAAGGAATTCCGCTGATGCCGGATGACCTCGACGTCGACCGCGAGGTCGACCGCATCATGGCGCTGCTCGACGTCGGCCTCGACGCCGTGAAGAAAGGCGACGGCGATGTCGCGGTGATGGCGCTCGAAGAGGCTTACGCGAGCGCCAAGCGGCTGCCGCCGAAAGTGATCTGCCTGCCCGATCGATCCGGGGAGAAACCGTCATGACACCGCAGCAAGTCTCAGAACTCAAATTCGTTGCGCTCCAGAATGACAGCGCGGTGCTGCATTCGGTGCTGCGACTGCGCGACCAGTTTGCGAGCGACGAGGCATGGGCGGTATTCGCAATCACGAAGCTCGCCGAGGAAGGCAAGAGCTATCGCGAGCGCTTGCAGCGTCTCACCGCGAACTCACCGGTGCCGCCGGCAATCCTGGAGCGATGACGATGAAGTCGCTCTATACGCTGGTCGGGATGAAGTACCGCAAAGCCGACGCGCTGGTCGCGTCGCTGCCGCAAGGTGCGGTGCTGCGGCTGCGCCGCGACCGCGACAACCAGCATGATCCGTTCGCGGTGGCCGTCTATTTCGGCCATGACCATGTCGCATTCATCAAAGGCACCGAGGTGGTGCAGCTGGCGCGGTGGATGGATCAGAACAACCAGGATCACTTGTCGGCCAGGCTGACCTTTGACGGTTCGCGCTGGCCGCATGCGGAGGTCGATCATGACCGAACTGACCAGCAATGAGCACCTGTTATTGACCTGGCTCGCCGAGGGCGATTGCCAATACGGTGAGTGCTACGGCCCATCCCTCGATACCCTGATCGCGAAGGGTTACGCCGTGGTCGGCGGCGAAGAGACCGGCTTCGAGAACGGCTTCATCGCGAAGGGCCGCGACATCATGTATCGCGCCGTGAAGATCACCGACGCCGGGCGCAACGCGCTGTTTCAATGAGGCGCGGCGATGACACCGAGGATGCGCGAGATCATCAGACAGGTGGCGGCCGAGCACGGTCTGCACCCGGTCGAGGTCGCGACCAGGAAGACCAAGTCGCGCTATGTCCTGGCGCGCGTTGATGCCGCCAGGCGGCTGCGCGCCGCCAGATACTCGACCATGCAGATCGGCGCGGCCCTCGGTGTCGATCACTCGACGGTGTCGCTCTATCTCGGCCACCACACGCGCAAGCAGCCGCCGACCATGGGCCGCTGGCACAAGCCGCACGTCCGCTTAATGCGCGGATCGCGTTTGCGGGCCTTCCTGCGCGGCGAGAAGCTTTCCGACTACCTGGCGCGGCAGCTGGCGCTGCCGGCGCCCGACTCGGCCCAGAAGCCGCCCAAGCGGCGCCGGCGCTACCTGGTGCCCTATGCCGGCGCCGGCCCAGACTATCAATGGAAAGTCAGGAGTCCATGATGACCAAGGTCGCAGAGAAACAGCCGCTGGTGACCGAAGCCGAAGCGCCCGCTGCCGAGGTGAATGTGGACGGTGGCAGGGCGACCGGCATGCAGCCGCGCGCGATGATGACCCTGGAGCAAATCCTCGCGTTGATCCCGGTCAGTCGCACGACGCTGTTTCGCATGGAAAGCGAAGGCCGGTTCCCTAAAGGCGTTTACATTTCTGGCAATCGTAAGATTTGGTTCGCCGACGAAGTGATCGGCTGGCAGAACGCGGTGAAGCTCAAAGGCTCTCGGAACCGGCCGCCGCGCGGTGGCGGCAGGCCCCGCTCGCAAAACTAGCTGAAACATGCTGTTTAGGGCTCAAAGTAGGGCTCAGAAAAGCAGCGATGAAAAAACATCAACGATTAGTGCCACTTATTGTCGCTTGCGCCCTGTTCATGGAAAACATGGACTCGACGGTCATTGCGACCTCGCTGCCGGCGATCGCGGCTGACATCGGCACCAGCCCGCTGACGCTGAAGCTCGCCATCACCTCCTATCTGCTGTCGCTTGCGGTGTTCATTCCGGCGAGCGGCTGGACCGCCGATCGCTTCGGCGCGCGCATGGTGTTCTCGATCGCGATCGGCGTGTTCATGATCGGATCGATCGGCTGCGCGCTGTCGCAGAACGTCACCCATTTCGTCATCGCTCGCATCCTGCAAGGCATGGGCGGGGCGATGATGACGCCGGTTGGGCGGCTGGTGCTGTTGCGCTCGATCGACAAGAGCGCGCTGGTCAATGCGATGACATGGGTGACCGTGCCGGCGCTCATAGGCCCCGTGATCGGCCCGCCGCTCGGCGGCTTCATCACCACCTATTTCTCCTGGCATTGGATCTTTTTGATCAATATCCCGATCGGGCTGCTCGGCATCTTCATGGCGATGAAATACATCGACCCGATCAAGAGCGAGGATCCCGAGCGCTTCGATCTCTACGGGCTGGTGCTGGCCGGCATCGGGCTTGCCGGCATCGCCTTCGGCCTCTCGGTCGCGGGGCTCAACCTCTTGCCCTGGCCTGTCGTCGCGGGCCTCGTCGCGGTCGGCACAATCTCGATGACGCTCTACGTCATGCATGCGAAGCGGACGGGATCGCCGGTACTGGATTTCTCGCTGCTGCGGCTCTCCACCATGCGCGCCAGCATCATCGGCGGCTTCCTGTTCCGGCTCGGCATCGGCGCGCTGCCGTTCCTGCTGCCGCTTCTGATGCAGGAAGGCTTTGGGCTGACGCCGTTCCAGTCCGGGCTCGTCACGTTTGCCTCGGCGGTCGGCGCGATGGGGATGAAGACGGTGGCCGCGCGTATCATCCGTGCCTTCGGCTTCCGCTACATGATGACGGTCAATGCCGTCATCAGCGCGGTCTTCCTCGCGGCCTGCGCGCTGTTCACGGTGACGACGCCGCTGTTGCTGATCTTCATCATCCTGGTCGTCGGCGGCTTCTTCCGCTCGCTGCAATTCACCGCGATCAACACGGTCGCTTATGCAGAAGTCGAACCGCCGCAGATGAGCCGCGCCACCACGCTGGTCAGCGTCAACCAGCAACTGGCGATTTCGGCCGGCGTCGCCGTCGGCGCGTTCTCGGTGGAATCGACCATGCTGTACCGGCATGTCACCGAGCTGAGCGCCGACGTGTTTCCGCCGGCATTCCTCGTGGTCGCGGTCATCTCGGCGGTGTCGGCCTACTTCTTCTGGCAGATGCCCGACGATGCCGGCCACGAAATCTCGGGACGCAAGGTCGTGGAGATTTCGAGCCGCAAGGGGGCGGAAAAGGCAGCGACCAAGAAGGCCAGCGAAGGCACCGAGGACGCGCGCGATCAGCGGCTGGGCTAGCTCGGGGTGAGCCCTCCGCGGGATTGTCCCATTGCGCACCACTCGGAACACCCTGAGCCGCAAGGAAGAATTCTGACCTGAGCGTCAGAAAGCGAACGGAAGCTTCCGCCATCATCAGCCATATCTGGCTCGTCGCCGCGCGGGACCGTTCCGTGTCGGGACCCCGCCACGATGGGCGCTTAGTTCAGTTTCGAGTGAAAGGACGAAGACGCGTGAATCAAGCCAATACGAAGGAAACGAATATCGATCCGAAAGCTGGTGCCGACGAAAAGCTCTCTAACACGTCATTCTTTGGAATGCCCGGCATCTTCAATGGGCTCGCCGAGCAGAACGTAATCCGGGCAAAGGAGAACATCGAGAAGGCGAAGGTGGCATCGGGAGCGGTCAATGACGCGTTCCGGGAAGCCTACTCAGCCAATGCAAAGGGCGCGGCCGACTACGCCTCAAAACTCATCGAGTTTTCCAGCGCCAATACCAGCTCGGCCTTTGATTTTCTCAGCCACCTCCTGGGCATGAAATCGCCCTCGGAAATCCTGCAGCTCTCCGCCGCGCAGGGCTGCAAGAACTTCGAAGCCACGACCGCGCAGAGCCGGGAACTCTGGCAGCTTACGCGCAAGATCGCGACCGAGACGGCCGATCCGCTCAAGAAGAGCTTTGCGAGCGCGCTGCAGAAGGCGGCCTAATTCACAATCGAACCTTTGCGGTCCGCCAGGATCGGCTGGAATAAGCGCCCCGTGAGAAGGGCGCGTTCCAGCCGATGGCGCGGCCTTGCCGTCGACACAAAAAATCCAGCAACGGAGGAACAGGATGGGCGTGGTCATGATCAAATGCCCCGGGACCGGGCGCGCTATCCCGACCGGAATGAAATCGGAGCGCGACAGGTTTCGATCCAGCCCGGTGTTTTTCGCGCGCACCTTCTGCTCGATCTGCCAGACCAATCACGAATGGTTTGCCCGGGAAGCTTGGGTTCACGAGCCGGAAGAGGAATGGCGCATGTCCCCCCGCGCCGGATTCGCCCTGCAACCGGCATAAGGGGCTCTGCGGGCTTTCAATGCTGCCGCGGCCGTTGGCCGACCACTCCCCGCGCCGGCGAGCGCCGCCGCTCTTCGTGCACGTTGGCAAACACAGGAAGATCGGCCTCAAGCGGCAGCGGCTTCGTCTCCTCCGTCAGGACGATCTGATCGATCCTGCTGCGCATGAGCTGGTAGCACTCGCATGCCGCCGCCTCGAGCTGCGGTCTGTCGATCTCGATCGAGCCCCGCCGATTGGACCGGATTCCACCCGCGTCGCGCAACTTGCCGACGATATGAGTCACCGTGGGGCGGCGCACGCCGAGCAATTCCGCGAGCGTGTCTTGTGTCAGCGGCAGCGTATCGCCCCCGGCCCGATCGTGGACCTGCAGCAACCAGCTCGCCAGCCGCGCCGTTACCGAGTGTAGCGCATTGCAGGCTGCGACGTGCTGGAATTGCGCCATGAGCGCTCTGGTGTGGATTTGAACCACTCCCCTCAACGCGCTGCTGCGCTCAAGCGCCGCCTGAAATTGTACCGGCGAAATCTGCAGGGCGGTCCCCGCCACCCGCACTACCGCCGTCATCGCAGAGCGGGTCGGCCCGAGCGCCGTCAGGACCCCCACAGCGCCCTCGTTGCCGACGACGGCGGTCGCGACCGTTTGTCCGCTTGGCATATCCATGACGAAGGCGATCAGGCCGGTAAGCGGGAAATAAAGCCGTCCAATCGGATCGCCCGATCGCACCAGCACGGCGTCCCGTTCAAGCGAAACCATTCGGAAATGACGCACAAGCAAATCGAGGTCTGCTGTCGGCAACGCAGCTAACAGTCGATTACCAACTCTGGTCCTATGCTCCATCACGGGAACACTCCTTCCCAGACGGAGACGCGGCTCGCTGCAGAAATTCCCGTGGCGTCAGGGCTGCATGCGGATGAACAGACCGCGCCTGACTCAAGGAATACGCCCTTCCGGCGAAAGTTCCAACAGGATTCGCAAGGCCCGGCGCCCGCCAGCCCTCACGCAGCAACCGTGGAAGACGATGCCCGGGCGTGGCGCCGCAAGGCTGCGCTTAAGGCTGATTGCGCTGCCCGCGAAATCCCATCGCCAGCACGTAGCGTTCAGACGAATCCTGGCGGCTCGACGCCGGCTTGACGTGGCGCACGCTGGAAAAATCGCGCTTCAATTGGGCGACCAGTTCGGCATCGGCGCCGCTCTGAAACACCTTTGCCAGAAACGTACCGCCGGGATTGAGCACGTCGGCGGCAAAGGCCGCCGCCGTCTCGACGAGGCCGATGATGCGCAACTGATCCGTCTTGCGATGGCCGGTGGTGTTGGCCGCCATGTCGGACATCACGACATCGGCGCGCCCGCCCATCATCGCGATCAGTTTCTCCGGCGCATCCTCAGCCAGGAAATCGAGTTGGGCGAACTCGACGCCGGGGATCTCCGGCATCTCCAGGAGGTCGATCGCGATCACCTTGCCCTTGCCATTGACCGCGCCGACGCGCCTGACCGCGATCTGGCTCCAGCCGCCCGGGGCGGCGCCGAGGTCGACCACTGCGAGGCCCGGCTTCAGCAGGCGATATTTGTCGTCGATCTCGATCAGCTTGTAGGCCGCGCGCGAGCGATAGCCGTCCCGCTTGGCTTTCGCCACATAGGGATCGTTGAGCTGCCGCTCCAGCCAGAGTTTTGACGACAGCTTGCGCTTGCCGCCGGTCTTGACCGTGACGTGCAGCCGTCCGGTGGTGTCTTTCGCCATGCCAATTCCCATCGTCATTCCGGGATGGTCCGAAGGACCAGACCCCAGGTGTGCAATTGCACACCTGGAAATCTCGAGATTCTCTGATGTGCAATAGCACATCATAGTTCGCATCTTCGATGCGCCCCGGAATGACGTTTTAACTTATGTTCAGCGCGCCGTCCTCGCGCATCATTTCGACCAGCATGCCCTCCCGCAGGCCCCGGTCGGCGACGCGCAGCCGCGGCAGCGGAAAGGCATCGCGGATCGCGTCGAGGATGGCGCAGCCGGCCAGCACCAGATCGGCGCGCTCGACGCTGATGCAATTATTGTCGGCGCGCTCCTGATAGCTCATGCCGAGCAGCCGCTGGATCACGGCCGTGACGTCAGAACTGTTCATCCAGATGCCGTCGATGCGGCGGCGATCATAACGCGCGAGATTGAGATGGACACCGGCAAGCGTCGTCACGGTGCCCGAGGTGCCAAGCATGTGCATGTCGCGCAAATCCGTGCCGTGCTCGGCCGCGAACGGCGCCACATATTGCGTGACCTCGCGCACCATCTGCGCGTAGGTATCCTCCGTTACGTCGCGCCCGCCGAAATGCTCGGCCAACGTCACGACGCCGAGCGGGACCGACATCCACGCCTTGATCCGCGGCGGCGCATTCTGCTGGTCCGGATCGCGCTCGATCCGCACCAGTTCGGTCGAGCCGCCGCCGATGTCGAACAGGATCGCGCCCCGCCCCTTTGGATCGAGGAGCGGCGAGCAACCGATCACGGCCAGCGTTGCTTCGGTCTCGCGATCGATCACCTCGAGGCGGATGCCGGTCTCGCTCGCGACGCGGGCCCGAAAGCTCTCGGCATTGGCGGCGGCACGGCAGGCCTCGGTTGCGATCAGCCGCAGCCGCTTGGCCTTGCGGTAGCGTATCTTGTCGCTGCAGATGCTGAGCGCCGCGATGGCGCGCTCGATTGCCGCCTCGCTGATGGAACCGGTTGCGGAAATGCCCTCGCCGAGCCGGATGATCCGCGAAAACGAATCCACCACGCGAAAACTGTCGCCGACCGGGCTGGCGATCAAAAGCCGGCAATTGTTCGTGCCAAGATCAAGCGCAGCATAGACACCGTTTGCCGTTGCCGCCGCAGCCGACCCTGACGCGCTGGCGCCGGCCTGAAGGCCTTCGCGCAGCCGCGTATCCTCATCCATCAAAACTGTCTTTCCGCGGGCCGCTTCCGGCCGCCGAGAAAAATTACCGTTCACGGAAAGTTTAGCAGCGCCAAGGGGCTACGCAACAACCCATCACATAGGACTATGCCCAATCAGGCGTTGTCCGGAATGTTACGGTGCGTTATCTGAGCGGGAACCCACGAAATCCAAGAAAATCCCAAGCATTCCAGGTGTTTTTTCGATGCAAGATCACACGTCGGCCTCCTCCCTGGACAACGCTATCGCACTGCAAAAATACGGTGTGGGGCAGCCGGTGCGCCGCAAGGAAGACGACACGCTGGTGCGTGGGCGCGGCAAATACACCGACGATTTCACGCTGCCCGGCCAGGCCTATTGCTGGATGGTACGCTCCAGCCATGCCCACGGGATCATCAAGGGGATCGACACCGGCGCCGCCAAAGCGATGCCCGGCGTGCTCGGCGTCTGGACCGGCAAGGACCTCGAAGCCGCCGGCTATGGCCCGTTCACCTGCGGCCTGCCGCTGAGGAGCCGCGACGGCTCGCCGCTGTTGCAGACCAACCGTCCGGCGCTGGCAACCGACAAGGTGCGGTTCGTCGGCGATCCCATCGCCTTCGTGGTCGCCGAAACGCTGGCGCAGGCGCGCGATGCGGCGGAAGCGGTCGAACTCGACATCGAGCCGCTGCCGGCAGTGACCGATGCGGCGGAAGCGGCCAAGCCCGGCGCGCCCCAGCTCTACGATCACATCCCGAACAATGTTGCGCTCGACTATCACTATGGCGATGCCGCCAAGATCGATGCGGCGTTCGCTGCCGCCGCGCATGTGACCAAACTCGACATCGTCAACACCCGCGTGGCTGTCGTGTCGATGGAGCCGCGCGTGGCGCTGGCGGCCTATGACAAGGCGGCCGAGCGCTTCACGCTGCAGGTGCCGACACAGGGCGTCTCCGGCAACAAGGTGACGCTGGCGAAGATCCTCAACGTGCCGAACGACAAGGTGCGCATCCTCACCGCCAATGTCGGCGGCTCCTTCGGCATGAAGAATGTCAGCTATCCCGAATATACCTGCATCCTGCACGCGGCGAAGGCGCTGGGCCGTCCGGTGAAATGGACCGACGAACGCTCGACCAGTTTTCTGTCCGATAGTCACGGCCGCGCGCAACTCATTCACGCCGAACTGGCGCTCGACGCCGAGGGCAAATTCCTCGCGGTGCGCCTCGAAGGTTACGGCAATCTCGGCGCCTACATCACCGGCGTCGCGCCCGGGCCGCTGTCGCTCAACACCGGCAAGAACCTGGCGAGCGTCTACCGCACGCCGCTGCTCGGCGTCGACATCAAGACGGTGTTGACCAACACCACGCTGATGGGCGCCTATCGCGGCGCCGGCCGGCCCGAGGCCAACTACTACATGGAGCGGCTGATCGACCGCGCCGCCGACGAGATGGGCATCAACCGCCTCACCTTGCGTAAGCGCAACTTCATCAAGCCGGCGCAACTGCCGTTCGCGGCAGCAAGCGGCGTCACCTATGACAGCGGGGATTTCGCAGGCGTTTTCAACAAGGCGCTGGAGATTTCCGACCATGCCAATTTTGCCAGGCGCAAGAAAGAGAGCAAGAAGAGCGGCAAGCTCCGCGGCATCGCCGTCGGCTCCTATCTGGAAGTCACCGCGCCTCCCAGCGGCGAACTCGGCAAGATCACCTTTGAGCCTGACGGTTCGGTGAAGCTGACCACCGGCACGCTCGATTACGGCCAGGGCCACGCCACGCCGTTTGCGCAGGTGCTGTCGGCGCAGCTCGGCGTGCCCTTCGAAAAGATCACGCTGGAGCAAAATGACAGCGATCTCGTTCGCTTCGGCAACGGCACCGGCGGCTCGCGCTCGATCACGGCGACGGGACAGGCGATCGTCGAGGCCTCCGCGCTCGTCGTCGAAAAAGGCAAGCAGGCCGCCGCGCATCTGATGGAAGCGTCCGAAGGCGATATCGAATTCGGCAATGGCCGCTTCACCATCGCCGGCACCGACCGCTCGATCGGCATCATGGAGCTGGCGCAGCGCGTGCGCGAAGACAAGATGCCCGAAGGCGTGCCGCTGTCGCTCGACGTCGACCACGCCACCAAGGACACGCCGTCCACCTTCCCCAATGGCTGCCATGTCGCCGAAGTCGAAATCGATCCCGAGACCGGCATCGTGGCCATCGTGCGCTATTTCGCCGTCAACGATTTCGGCACCGTGGTTAATCCGATGATCGTCGCCGGCCAGTTGCATGGCGGCGTGGCGCAGGGCATCGGCCAGGCGCTGATGGAGCAAGTCAGCTACGACGCCAGCGGCCAGCCGATCACCGGCTCGTTCATGGACTATGCCTTGCCGCGTGCGGAAGACATTCCGCCGATGGAGATCGGCGATCACCCCTCGCCGGCCAAATCAAATCCGCTCGGCACCAAAGGCTGCGGCGAAGCCGGCTGCGCCGGCAGCCTCGTCTGCATCGTCAATGCGGTGGTGGATGCGCTGTCGGAGTACGGAATCACGCATATCGACATGCCGCTGACGCCCGAACGGGTGTGGCGGGCGATTCAGGATACGAAGGCGAAGGCGGCGTAGGCTGCTCCGCTCACTGCACGCAAGCTGTCGTCGCCCGGCTTGACCGGGCGATCCAGTTTTCCAGAGACGCCAGCGATAGAACCGGGAAGCCGCGGCGTACTGGATTCCCCGCCTTCGCGGGGAATGACAGGTCGCGAAACGCGCGTCACACCTTCTCGACCGCGCCGCCGCTCTCGGCCCAGCCTTTGAAGCCGCCAAGGTTACGCACGTCCTTGTAGCCGAGATCCTGCAGCGTCTTGCCTGCAAGCGCTGATCGCCCGCCGGAGGCGCAGTACACGATCACGGTCTTTTCCCGATCGAACGCATTGTCATAATACGGGCTCTCAGGATCGGCACGAAACTCAAGCATGCCGCGTGAGACATGCTTCGCTCCCTGAACCTTGCCGGTGCTTTGCAGCTCGGTGCCGTCGCGCACATCGACCACAAGAACCTTGCCGCCTTCAATCAGAGCTTTTGCATCCTGTGGGGAGATGGTTGGAACTGAACTGTTCGCGGCTGCGAGTAAATCCTTCACTGAATTGGGCATCGTGCACTCCCGTTCTCGCTTTCTCGTTAGACCCGGATCATAGCGTATTTTTCGGCTGCGTTACGTCGATGCGGCCTGACTTTTTCAGCGCGCGTTGCCGCGGACCATCTTCAATGCGCGCTCCAGAAGCTCCAGCCGGTCCTGGCCCCAGAATATCTCGCCCGATGGCAGCACGTAGCTCGGCGCGCCGAACACACCGGCCTTCAGCGCGTCCTGCGTGAATTGCTCGTACAGCGCATCGAGCTCCGAATCCGGCGCACCGCCGGCGCGCAAGGCCGCCGCGTCCAGACCGGCGCGCTGCGCGGCCGCCGACATGGCCGCGGCGTCAGCAAGCGATTCCTCGCGTTCCCAGATCGCGCGGCCGAACTCCAGCGACAGACGATGCGCGTCCCTGCCCTGCAGTTTGGCCGCGATCACAAGACGGACCGCCGCGAGGTCATCGCTCGGAAAATATTTGGGCTCGAGATTGATCGGAATGCCCCTCGCCTCGCGCCAGCGCTTGAGCTCCATCAGCCGGTAGGCGCGCCGTTGCGGCGAGCGTTTAGGCAACGGGAGGCCACCGGTCTGCTCGAAGATCGGGCCGAACTTGCAGGGCTTGACGTTGACGGTCGCGCCATATCGGCGCGCGATCTCGGCAAACGGCCCGCTGCCCATATAGGTCCAGGGCGAGTTGAGCGACAAATAATAATCGATGGTGACGGGCATGATTACGCCACCGCCTGTTCGCGCGGCTGGTAGATCGCGACGTGGTGGCAATGCGCCAGCGGCGTCTGGCCGTTGGCAACCACCAGCGCGTCGAGCTCGACGAAGCGGTGGCCCTTCTTGTCGTAATTGCCAATCACCTTGGCGCGGGCCGTGATGACGTCGCCGGCCTTCTTTACCGAAAGCAATTGCATACGGCTGCCGACGTGAATCCATGGGCCCAGGATGGCGTTGTCGACCAGCAGCCGGTTCATCACCCGCTGCAGCAGGCCGGGATGACCCAGACCCTCCTTCGCGTAGATCGGATTGGCTTCCCTGATATCCCGGAGATACTCGCTGGCCGCCTCGCCCGCCCAGTCGCGCGGCGCGGTGCCGAGCCATTTGCCGACTTCGTAGGAAGTGGCGTTGACCGGCTTGCGCTCCGCGACGGCCTCGACTTCCTGGTAGTCCGAAATGGAAACAGCCGGTGCGGAAGCCGGCAAGGACGCGGTGCCGGTGGCGCAGGACTCGCCGCGGCTCTGCACCTCGATCGAAAGCACGCCGTTGTCTTCTTCCGCCGTGAGTTCGGCCATCTCGCCGTCATAGACCGGCTTGACGAAGCGCGCCTCGATCAGGCCGCGTTCGAGGAAGGCGCGGCCCCATTTCTTGACCGGCTGGTGCATCATATAGGCCATCACGTCGACGCCGGGGACCAGCCCGCCCGAGAAGCCGAACCGCTGTGCCACGGTGTCGTCGTGCATCTTGTTTTCGGACTGTTTGGCGGTGTTGTAGGCCTCGACGCGATACGGCTCGATCGGCATGCCATTTCCTCTTGTTTTTGGTTGTTTTTCCGCCGGTTATGGTACGCAAAGAATGTACCGTGGCAAGCGTGTTCCCGCCCCTGTTTTCCTCGCATTCCGGCATCGAATAGGCTACCACCCGCGGGCATGACTACGTTGTCGAATCCGTATGCCTGACGTGAACCCAACCCGCATCTATGTCGATGCCGACGCCTGCCCGGTGAAGGACGAGATCTATCGCGTCGCTGCCAGGCACGGTCTGCCGGTCAGCGTGGTCGCGGGCAATTTCATCCGCGTGCCGCAGGACCCGCTGATCGAGCGGATCGCCGCCGGGTCCGGCATGGATGCCGCCGACGATTGGATCGCGGAGCGCGCCGGCAAAGGCGATATCGTCATCACAGCGGATATTCCGCTCGCCAGCCGCTGCGTCAAAGCCGGCGCCGACGTGATCGCACCGAACGGCAAACCGTTCACGGAAGCATCGATCGGCATGACGCTGGCGGTGCGCAACCTGATGACGGATCTACGCTCATCCGGCGAAGTCACCGGCGGCCCAAGATCGTTTGCCCCGCGTGACCGCTCGGCCTTCCTGTCCACGCTCGACCAGACCATCCGCCGCATCCAGCGCCAGCGCGCGCAGCAGCCTGCGCCGAACCAGGGTTGAACGATGGCGCCGCCGCTGATTCAATTGAAGGACATTCACCTGACCTTTGGCGGCACGCCATTGCTATCGGGTGTCGAGCTGTCGGTGTCATCGGGCGAACGCGTCTGCCTGATCGGCCGCAACGGCTCCGGCAAATCGACGCTGCTGAAGATCGCCGCCGGCCTGGTCGAGCCCGACGGCGGCAGCCGCTTCGTGCAGCCCGGCGCCACCATCCGCTATCTGCCGCAGGAGCGCGATTTCGGCGACCACAAGACGACGCTGGCCTATGTGGAGGCCGGCCTCGGCCCCGGCGACGATCATTACCAGGCCCGCTACCTCGTCGAACAGCTCGGGCTCTCCGGCGACGAAGACCCCGCGCATGTCTCCGGCGGCGAGGCGCGCCGCGCGGCGCTGGCGCGGGTGCTGGCGCCCTCGCCCGACATCCTGCTCTTGGACGAGCCGACCAACCATCTCGACCTGCCGACCATCGAATGGCTGGAAGGCGAACTGGCGAGCCGGAAATGCGCGCTCGTCATCATCAGCCACGACCGCCGCTTCCTCTCCAACCTGTCGCGCTCCACCGCCTGGCTCGATCGCGGCCAGATCCGGCAGATCGACCGCGGCTTCTCGGCGTTCGAGGCCTGGCGCGACGAGGTGCTGGCGGAGGAAGAGCGCGACCAGCACAAGCTCGACCGCAAGATCGTCAACGAGGAGCACTGGCTGCGCTATGGCGTCTCCGGCCGCCGCAAGCGCAACGTCAAGCGGCTCGGCAATCTGCACGCGCTGCGCGACCAGCGACGCAATTACCGAGGTGCTGCCGGCAATGCCAACCTCGCCGCCGCGGAAGCCGAGAAATCGGGGCGGCTCGTCATCGAGGCCAAGAACATCGCCAAGGCTTACGGTGAGCGCCAAATCGTCGAGGGATTCTCGACCCGCATCCAACGTGGCGACCGGATCGGCATCGTCGGCCCGAACGGCGCCGGCAAGACCACGCTGGTTCATCTCCTGATCGGCAACGATCCGCCGGACTCCGGCACGATCCGGCTTGGTGCCAATATCGAGATGGCAACGCTCGACCAGCACCGCGAGAGCCTCGATCCGAAATCGACGCTCGCCGAAGCCCTGACCGGCGGCCGTGGCGACCATGTCATGGTCGGCGACAAGCCGAAACACGTCATCGGCTACATGAAGGATTTCCTGTTCGCGCAGGAGCAACGCGGCACGCCGCTGGAAGCGCTCTCGGGCGGCGAACGCGGCCGCCTGATGCTGGCGCGCGCGCTGGCGAAGCCGTCGAACCTGCTGGTGCTGGACGAGCCGACCAACGACCTCGATCTCGAGACGCTGGATGTGCTGGAAGAGATGCTCGGCGATTACGAGGGTACGGTGATCCTGATCAGCCACGATCGCGATTTTCTCGACCGCGTGGTGACATCCGTGATCGTGCCCGAGGGCCAGGGTCGCTGGATCGAATATGCCGGCGGCTACACCGACATGCTGGCGCAGCGCGGCGAGGATTTGTCGCGCGAAGTGCCCAAGACGGCTACACCGGAAGAAAAGAAGGAAGCAAAAGCGGCTGCCCCTGTCGCCGCGCCCAAACGCCGGTTGAACTTCAACGAGAAGCACGCGCTGGAAACCCTGCCGAAGACAATGGCGAAACTGCAGGCCGAGATTGCGAAGCAGCAGAAGCTGCTTGACGATCCCGATCTCTACGCCAAGGATCGCAAGAAGTTCGACGCGGCCTCGGCAGCGATTTCGAAGGCGCAGGAAGAGCTATCGGCTGCCGAGGACCGGTGGCTGGAGCTGGAAGTTTTGCGGGAAGAGATCGAGCAGGCATAGAGCGTAGGGTGGGCAAAGCGAAGCGTGCCCACCATTCAGATCGTGATCGAGGATAGATGGTGGGCACGGCGCAAGTGCGCCTTTGCCCACCCTACCGGGTTCGTACAACTTCAAAACAGAGAGAAGAGCATGACAACGCCCCTCGCCGCCAAGATCGCCCGCGAATACGGCACGCCCTGCGCCGTGATCGACATGGACCGTGTCGAGCGCAACATCGCGCGCATCCAGGTCGCCTGCGACACGGCCGGCGTCGCCAACCGCCCGCACATCAAGACCCACAAGAGCCCGATGCTGGCGCAGATGCAGGTCGCCGCCGGTGCCAAGGGCATCACCTGCCAGAAGATCGGCGAGGCCGAGGTGATGGCGGAAGCCGGGATCGACGACATCCTGATCAGCTACAATCTGATCGGCGAGGAGAAGATGGCGCGCCTCGCCGCGCTGCAGGCCAAGGCGAACATGACGGTGGCCGCCGACAACTCGACCGTGATCGCCGGCCTGCCGCAGGCAGCAGCCGCTTCGGGACGGCCGCTCTCAGTGGTGGTCGAATGCGACACCGGGCGCAAGCGCGCTGGCGTCGAGACGCCGGCGGAGGCGATTGCGCTGGCGCGCGAGATCGCCGGCTCCAAGGGGCTTCAATTCGCAGGCTTCATGCTGTACCCGACCGAAGCCGGCTGGACCGAGGCGCAGAAGTTTTTCGATGAAGCGCTGGCCGGCGTGCGCGCGCACGGGCTGGACGCGACGATGGTTTCGACCGGCGGCTCGCCGAACCTGAAAAATCTCGGCAAGCTCAAGGGCGCGACCGAGCACAGGCCGGGCACCTATATCTATAACGACCGCATGCAGGTCGCGGCCGGCGTCGCCGAGTGGGACGATTGCGCGCTCAATATCTACTCCACCGTCGTCAGCCGCGCCGGCCCGGACCGCGGCATTCTCGACGCCGGCTCGAAGACGCTGACATCCGATCCCGGCGGCGGGCTCGACGGTTACGGGCTGATCCTGGAGCACCCGGAAGCCAAGATCGCGCGCTTTGCCGAAGAGCACGGCTTTCTCGACCTCGCCCGCAGCAACACGCGGCCTGTCGTCGGCGACGTCGTTCGGATCGTGCCCAACCATGTCTGCGTCGTCGTCAACATGATGGACGAGGTAGTGATGGTGCGCGGCGACGAGATCGTCGGCGTGCTGCCGGTAGCGGCACGGGGGAAGCTGCGGTAAGCGCGACCGCCCCACCACCGTCATTGCGAGCGAAGCGAAGCAATCCATTTCACCGCTTGCGGAGGAATGGATTGCTTCGTCGCTGTCGCTCCTCGCAATGACGGGGTTAGAGTTTGCACTCCAGCCACTTCAACGCGCCCCGTCCCGCGGCGGCTCCCGTCGCAAACGACGCCTGCAACAGATAGCCGCCAGTCGGTGCTTCCCAGTCCAGCATCTCCCCGGCGGCAAACACGCCAGGCAAACGGCGGATCATGAAATCGTCGTCGAGTTCGTCGAAGGCGATGCCGCCCGCCGTCGAGATCGCGCGCGCGATCGGCGCGATGCCGTTGAGCTCTACGGGCACCGCCTGAATCAAACGGGCGAGATCGGTGGGAGAAAGCCCGGCCAGCGACAGCCCGGATGCTTTGGCAGCCTCCTGCAACAGGCCGATAGCGACGGGCGGGAGATTGGCCGCCTTGCGGAGGAAATTCGAAAAGGACTGCTTGCCCTTCGCTGCCGACAATTTCGCGATCAGGTCGCCGGTCTCCACATCGGGCCGCAAGGCGATGTTCAGCGTGGCCCGTCCATCGCGCAGGATCGCCTCTCGCAATTCGGCAGACAGCGCATAGACCGCGCCGCCCTCGATGCCCGAGCGCGTCACGATGGCTTCGCCACGAACGCTGTGCAAACCAAAGTTCAACGCGATGCACTTGAGCGGCTGGCCTTCGAACCGGTCGCGAAATATATCCGACCAGCTTACGCTGAAGCCGCAATTGGCCGGCCTGAGCGGGGATACGCTCACGCCCTTTGCGGCGAGTATTTCCGCCCACGCGCCATCGGAGCCCAGCCGCGGCCAGCTTGCGCCGCCGAGCGCCAGGATGGTTGCGGACGACTCGATAACCCGCACTCCATCAGGCGCATCAAACCGCAAACGGCCCTGTTCGTCCCATCCGATCCAGCGGTGACGCAGTGCCAGTTTTACGCCCTGTGCGTCTAGCCGCCGCAGCCATGCCCGCAGCAAGGGGGATGCCTTGAAAGCTTTCGGAAACACCCGGCCGCTGGAGCCGACGAAGGTCTCCTGCCCCAGCGCTTCGCTCCAGTCGCGCAAGACCTGCGGCGGCAACGCTTCGATGGCGGATTTCAGGTGTGGCATCGCCTCGCGATAGCGCGCGAGGAATTGCGGCAGCGGTTCGCTATGCGTGAGGTTCAGCCCGCCTCGCCCCGCCATCAGGAATTTGCGGCCGGCCGACGGCATCGCGTCGTAGACGGTGACCGCGGGGCCGCCCTGCGCAAGCACTTCGGCGGCCATCAGGCCGGCCGGGCCGGCGCCGATGATGGCGACGTGTTGTGAAGTAGAAGACATGGGGCGAATGTCCGGTTGCCCAGCAGAACGCCGTCATTCCGGGATGGTCCGAAGGACCAGACCCGGAATCTCGAGGTTCCGGTTCGATGCTTCGCATCGCCCCGGAACGACGGAAATTTTACAGCTTGATCCCCGCCCTTGCCGCGGCCTGCGCCACATACTTCTGCGTCTGCTCGAATGCGCCCTGCAACGCCTTCGCCTTCGACACGTCGTCGATCTCGGCAAAGTGCGCAGCGATCGCATCGGGCGTCCAGTCGGACTGGGCCAGGTTGATGCCTTCGGTCTCGATGATCTTGATCACCGCAAACGAGCCGGCACCCGCACCCATGATGGTCCGGGTCGGTGCGTCCTCGCTCAGCAGATATTCAACCGCAGGCGTGATCGCCTCAGGCTTCATAAGCTCCAGCGCCTGTGGCGGCAGCAGCTCTTCCGTCATGCGCGTTGCCGCCGTCGGGGAAATCGTGTTGACGCGGATGTTGTTCTTGCGGCCTTCCTCGGCCAGCACGTTCATCAGGCCGACCATGCCGGCTTTGGCCGCGCCGTAGTTGGCCTGGCCGAAATTGCCGAACAGGCCTGACGACGAGGTGGTCAGCACGATGCGGCCGTAGTTGCGCTCGCGCATGCCATCCCACACCGCCTTGCAGCAATAGAAGGTGCCGACGAGATGCACGTCCAGCACCTTGGCAAAGTCCTGCACCTCCATCTTGCCGAACGACTTGTCGCGCAAAATGCCTGCATTGGCGCAGAGCAGGTCGACGCTGCCCCACTCCTTGGTGGCGCGATCCACCATCGCCTTCACCTGCGTGAAGTTCGAAACGTCGGCGCCATCGGCCATCGCGATGCCGCCGGCTTTGCGGATTTCCTCGACCACGGCTTCGGCCGGCGACAGCGACCCGCCGGTGCCGTCGCGCGCGCCGCCGAAATCGTTGACCACCACCTTGGCGCCGCGGCTCGCCAGCCCCAGCGCATGCGCCCGTCCCAGACCATTGCCCGCGCCGGTGACGATGGCGACGCGTCCGTCAAACCTGATTGCCATGAGTTACTATTCCTGGATTCTCGTCATGCCCGGGCTTGACCCGGGCATCCATCAAAATTGAAGAGCTTTTTGAGCAGCGATGGATTGCCGGGTCAAGCCCGGCAATGACGGCGAAACCTAGTTGAAATAGATCAGTCCGATCCAGTCGGCGACCAGCGCCGGCTTGTCCTCGCCCTCGATCTCCACCGTAACATTGGTGCGCGACTGCAGTTCCTTCGGCTTGCGCAGCTTGGCTTCCATGAGCGTGAACCGGCCGCGGACCCGTGAACCCGCGCGGACCGGCGAGAGAAAGCGGAGCTTGTCGAAACCGTAATTGACGCCCATCGCCGTGCCTTCGATGACCGGCATTACCTCGTAGGACATGATGCTCATCAAGGACATCGTGAGAAAGCCGTGCGCGATGGTGTTGCCGAACGCGGTTTCCTTCTTTGCCCGTTCAGGATCGACATGGATGAACTGATGGTCCTCGATCACGTCGGCATAGACGTTGATCCTGTTCTGGTCGATCAGGTGCCACGACGACACGCCGATCTCCTTGCCGACCATGGCCTGATAGGTCTCAAACGAGACCGGCGGCTTCTTCCAGACTTCATTCATAATTCAGCTCTCCAGCCCGGCGGTCCGCACCTTCTGCAGTTCCGGGAAATCATCCTCGCGGAATTCTTGCCCGCGCAACGCGTCACTGCGGTTATTATCATGTTCGAGCCGGCGCAACTGCACGCGGCGGATCTTGCCGGAAATCGTCTTCGGCAATTCCGTCACCAGTTCGATCTTGCGGATGCGCTTGAACGGCGCCAGCCGCGTGTGCAGGTGTTTGAAGATCGACAACGCCGTCTCCGGCGTGCGCTCCGCGCCCGAGACCAGCAGCACATAGGCCTTGGGAATCGCCAACCTGATCGGATCGGGACTCGGCACGACGGCGGCTTCAGCGACCTGATCGTGCTCCAGCAGCACGCTCTCCAGCTCGAACGGGCTGATGCGATAGTCGGACGATTTGAAGACATCGTCGGAGCGGCCGACGAACGTCAGATATCCTTCGTCGTCGGCAAACACCACGTCGCCCGAGCGGTAGAGATCGCCGTCGGCCCCGCTCAATTTGCCGTCCTCGCCCTGATAGCCTTGCATCAGGCCCGCCGGGCGCTCGGCGCCGAGCACCAGCGTCACCTCGCCCTCTTTGGTGATGTTGCCGTCGCTGTCGGTGATCCGCACGCGATAGCCCGGCAGCGGGCGCCCCATCGAGCCGACCTTGACCTTCTGGCCCGGCGAATTGCCGGCCAGCGCCGTGGTTTCGGTCTGGCCATAGCCGTCGCGGATGACGAGGCCCCACGCCGCCTTCACCTGATCGATCACTTCCGGGTTGAGCGGCTCGCCGGCGCCGCAGACCTCGCGCAGGCTCACCTTGAAGTCGGCGAGCTTCTCCTGGATGAACAGCCGCCACACCGTCGGCGGCGCGCACAGCGTGGTGACGCCGCAGCGGCCGACGATCGCCAGCAAGGCTTTTGCGTCGAAGCGCGGCTGGTTGACCACGAATACGGTCGCCCCCGCATTCCACGGCGCGAAGAAGCAGCTCCAGGCATGCTTGGCCCAGCCGGGCGAAGAGATATTCAGATGGACGTCGCCCGGCTGCAGGCCGAGCCAGAACATCGTCGACAGCGCGCCGACGGGATAGCTGCGCTGGCTGTGCCGCACTAGTTTTGGTTTTGCCGTAGTGCCCGAGGTGAAATAGAGCAGCATCGGCTCGTCGGCGTTGGTCGGCCCATCAGGCGTAAACGCTTCCGACGCACCCGCCGCCCCTTCGAACGGCAGCCAGCCGTCGTGCTGCGAGGTCGCGCCGACCACGATGCGGACGAGATCGTCGCTGCCGAGATTTGCAAACTTGGCGACCTGATCCTGCGAGGCGACCACCACCCTCGCCTTGCCGCGATCGAGCCGGTCGCGCAGCTCATCGGGCGTGAGCAGCGTCGTCGCCGGGATCACGACCACGCCAAGCTTCATCGCCGCCAGCATGGTTTCCCACAGCGGCACGACATTGCCGAGCAGCAGCAACAGATGATCGCCGCGCCTCAAGCCCTGCGCGCGGAGGAAGTTCGCGACCTGATTGGAGTGGCGCGACAGCGTGGCGAAGGAGAGTTTCGTCTCCTTGTCGCCGGGATCGACGATCCAGAGCGCGGTGCGGTCCCGGCTATCGGCTTGGCCGGCGAGTTCCGCATCGAACCAGTCCAGCGCCCAGTTGAAGGGAACCGGGTCGGGCCAGCGGAACCCTTTCACGGCCGCATCATAATCCGTGCGGTTTTTGAGCAGAAAGGCGCGCGCTTCCTGAAAACTCGTCACTCAGGTCTCCGTTATTTCCCAGCAAGGTTCCTAACGTGCTGGATAATACCGGAAAAATCTACCCCGCCATGGCCGGCGGCATCGAACGCCTTGTAGATCTCCTGTGCGTGCTTGCCGAGCGGCGTGACAGCCCCGGCGGCATTGGCCGCGTCCTGCGCCAGCGTCAGGTCCTTCACCATCAGGTTGGAGGCAAAACCCGGCTTGTAGCCGTTGTTCGCAGGCGAAGCCGGCACCGGGCCCGGCACCGGGCAATAGGACGTCAGCGCCCAGCACTGGCCCGAAGAGGTCGAGGCGACGTCGAACAGCGCCTGGTGCGACAAGCCCAGCTTTTCGGCCAGCGCAAAGGCTTCGCCGACGCCGATCATGGAAATGCCCAGGATCATGTTGTTGCAAATCTTGGCCGCCTGCCCCGCGCCGGCGCCGCCGCAATGCACGATCTTCTTGCCCATGTTTTCCAGCGCCGGCTTCGCCACCGCAAAGGCCTTGTCCTCGCCGCCGCACATGAAGGTGAGCGTCGCGCCCTTGGCGCCGCCGGTGCCGCCCGAAACCGGGGCGTCGACCGACAGCGCGCCATGCTTTGCGGCGAGTGCATGCGCCTGCTTGGCGCTTTCGACGTCGATCGTGGAGCAGTCGATGATCAGCGTGCCCTTGGCCATCACGGGAACGACTTCGTTCCAAACCGAGAGCACATGCTTGCCCGCCGGCAGCATGGTGACGACGACGTCAGCGCCCTTCACGGAAGCCACCGAACTCTCGGCAATGGATGCGCCGTCGGCCTTGGCTTGATCGCGCGAGGCCGCGACGAGATCGAACGCCGTGACCTTGTGGCCGGCCTTGACCAGATTGGCCGCCATCGGCCCGCCCATGTTGCCGAGGCCAATGAATGCGATGTTTGCCATGATGCTCCTCCGCTGGGGCGTTTCTGTCTGACTTATGGAAATTTCAGTTCGTCGGCGCCGATCTCGGCGAAGTAAGGCGCGACCATTTCCGGCGTCACGTCTTCAATGCGCGGCGGCGACCATTTTGGATTGCGGTCCTTGTCGATCACGGCGGCGCGCACGCCCTCGCGGAAATCGTCGCTGGCGAACACTTCCAGCGCAGCGCGATACTCCCGCACCAGGCATTCCTCCAGCGAGTTCGACTTGCGCGCCAGTCGCAATAGTTTCAGCGTCACCACCATGCCGCGCGGCGACTTTTCGCCGAGCGTCTTCAACGTCGCCTGCGCAAAATCCGAACCGTCGCGCTGCAGCGCTGCGACGATATCCTCCATACGATCGTGGGCGAACAGCGCATCGATCTTCGCCTGCCGCGCGGCGACCGGCCCGGCGGTCTCTCCGGTCGAGAAACCGTCGATCAGCTTCTTCACATCAGCCGACGTCGTGCCGGGCCGCACCTTCGTCAGCGCCTCGCGCAAGGCCGGTAGTTTTGATGACGGCACCACCGCATCGGCAAACCTTGCATTGATAGCATCGGGACCGTTCATGGTCTGCCCGGTCAGGCCAAAATAGGTGCCAATCTCGCCGGGCGAATGCGACAGCAGCCAGGTGCCGCCGACATCAGGAAAAAAGCCAAGGCCGACCTCGGGCATCGCCAGCTTCGTCTTCTCGGTCACGACGCGGTGGCTGGAATGCGCTGATAGCCCGACGCCGCCGCCCATCACGATGCCGTCCATGAAGGCGACATACGGCTTTGGGAATTTCTTGATGCG
Organism: Bradyrhizobium paxllaeri; assembly: GCF_001693515.2. NCBI lineage: Bacteria > Pseudomonadati > Pseudomonadota > Alphaproteobacteria > Hyphomicrobiales > Nitrobacteraceae > Bradyrhizobium > Bradyrhizobium paxllaeri. Next base: position 3,673,028 of record NZ_CP042968.1, on the reverse strand, counting down.
GGCGTTGAGGATGTATTCGTCGCGCCACAGGATCTTGCCGAGGTCGCCCTTGACCTTGGAGCTTTCCCAGAGCGCGCGAATGTCGCCGCCGGCACACAGCCCGCGCTCGCCCGCGCCTTCCAGCACGATCACTGCGACATCGGGATCGGCCTCGAAGGCGTCGAGCGCCTTGTCGACATCGTGGAACATCTCCAGCGTCACGGCATTGATCGCCTTCGGCCGGTTCAGGCGGATGATGCCGGCAGAACCTTCCTTGCGCGCGATCAGGTCGCCCTCTGCCACAGCCGCATCCGTCATCGCGCGCCCTCGATCATCTTGCGCGACACGATCAGCCGCATGATTTCGTTTGTCCCTTCGAGGATCTGGTGCACCCGCAAATCGCGCACGATCTTCTCGATGCCGTATTCGCTGAGATAGCCGTAGCCGCCATGCAGCTGCAGCGCCTGGTTAGCGACCTCGAAGCCGACATCGGTGCCGAAGCGTTTGGCCATCGCGCACAGCATGGTGGCATCAGGGTCCTTGCGGTCGAGCGCCGCCGCCGCGCGCCACAGGAAGGTCCGCGCCGCCTCCAGCTCGGTTGCCATGTCGGCCAAGCGAAACTGCAGGGCCTGAAACTCATCGAGGCGCTTGCCGAAGGCCTTTCGCTCCTTCATGTAGGCCAGCGATTTGTCGAGCGCGCTCTGCGCACCACCGAGCGAGCACGCCGCGATATTGAGGCGGCCGCCATCGAGCCCGGCCATCGCGATCTTGAAGCCGATGCCCTCCTCGCCCAGCCGGTTCTCGACCGGCACGCGGGCATTCTCGAAAATCACCGCGCGGGTCGGCTGCGCGTTCCAGCCCATCTTGCGCTCGTTGGCGCCGAATGACACGCCCGGCGTGTTGCCGTCGATGACGAGCGTTGAGACCCCGCCCGGACCATCGCCGCCGGTCCGCACCATCGCCACCAGGAGATCGGTGCCGCCGGCCCCCGAGATGAACTGCTTCTGCCCGTTCAGGACGTAATGATCGCCCTCCCGCACCGCGCGGGTCCGCAGCGCCGCGGCGTCCGAGCCCGCGCCCGGCTCGGTGAGGCAGTAGCTTGCAATCAGCTCCATCGTGCAAAGTTTTGGCAGCCACTTTTGCCGCTGGGCGTCGTTGCCATAGGCATCGATCATCCACGACGCCATGTTGTGGATCGAAATAAACGCCGACACGGTCGGGCACCCCGTCGCCAGCGCCTCGAAGATCAACGCCGCGTCGAAGCGGGTCATCGCCGAACCGCCGACGTCCTCCCTGATGTAGATGCCGCCCATGCCGAGGCCTGCGGCCTCGCGCATCACGTCGACCGGAAAATGCTTCTCCTCGTCCCAGCGCAGCGCATGCGGCGCGATTTTCTCGACCGCAAACGCCCGCGCCATGTCGCGAACCGCGATCTGATCCTCGTTGAGAGCGAACTGCATCTTGCCGTTTACCCCTGAAGGTTACCCATCGTCATTGCGAGCGCAGCGAAGCAATCCATATCTCCGCATCGGGGAAGAATGGATTGCTTCGTCGCCGCGCTCCCTTGCGCAAACGCTTCGCGTTTGTCGCAGGCAATGACGGCGCCTGGCACACGGCTACTTCATCAACGGGATCGAGAACTCCGCGCCCTCCTTGACGCCGGACGGCCAGCGCGAGGTCACCGTCTTGGTCTTGGTGTAGAAGCGGACCGAGTCCGGACCGTGCTGGTTGAGATCGCCGAAGCCAGACTTCTTCCAGCCGCCGAAGGTATAGTAGGCGATCGGCACCGGGATCGGCACGTTGATGCCGACCATGCCGACATTCACCTTGGCCGCGAAATCGCGGGCGGCGTCGCCGTCGCGCGTGAAGATCGCGACACCATTGCCGTAGTCATGCTCGGACGGTAGCGCCAGCGCCTCCTTGTAGTCATGGGCGCGAACCACCGAGAGCACGGGCCCGAAGATTTCTTCCTTGTAGATCCGCATGTCCTTGGTGACGTTGTCGAACAGCGAACCGCCGAGATAGAAGCCCTTCTCATAGCCCTGCATCTTGAAGCCGCGGCCGTCGACGGCTAGCGTCGCGCCTTCCTTGATGCCGATATCGATGTAGCTCTTCACCTTCTCGACCGCCTCGCGGGTCACCAGCGGACCGTAATCGGCGGACGGATCGACCGAGGTGCCGATCTTGAGCGACTCCACGCGCGGGATCAGCTTTTCCATCAGCCGGTCGGCGGTGGTCTTGCCGACGGGAACGGCGACCGACACCGCCATGCAGCGCTCGCCGGCCGAGCCGTAGCCTGCGCCGATCAGCGCGTCGACCGTCTGGTCCATGTCGGCGTCCGGCATCACGATGGCGTGATTCTTGGCGCCGCCAAAGCACTGGCAGCGCTTGCCGGTCTGGGCGGCCCGCTCATAGATGTATTGCGCGATCGGCGTCGAGCCGACGAAGCCGATCGCCCTGATATCGGGATCGTCGAGGATGGCATCGACGGCTTCCTTGTCGCCGTTGACGACGTTGAGGATGCCGGGCGGCAGCCCCGCTTCCATCATCAGTTCGGCCAGCCGCATCGGCACGCCGGGGTCGCGCTCGCTGGGTTTCAGGATAAACGCATTGCCGCAGGCGATCGCCGGCGCGAACTTCCACATCGGGATCATCGCCGGGAAATTGAACGGCGTGATGCCGGCGACGACGCCAAGCGGCTGCCGCAGCGAGTAGATGTCGATGCCGGGCCCCGCTCCCTCCGTATATTCGCCCTTCATGAGATGCGGAATGCCGCAGGCGAATTCCACGACCTCGAGGCCGCGCTGGATGTCGCCCTTGGCGTCCGGAACGGTCTTGCCGTGCTCGCGCGCCAGAAGTTCAGCGAGCTTGTCGTAGTCGCGCTGCACCAGTTCAAGGAACTTCATCATGATGCGCGCGCGGCGCTGCGGGTTGGTGTTGGCCCATTCGGGTTGGGCCAGCGCGGCGTTCTCGACGGCAGCGCGGACTTCCGCCTTGGACGCCAGCGCGACCTTGGCCTGGACCTCGCCGGTCATCGGCTCAAAAACGTCAGCCGTCCGTCCCGAGGTCCCCTTGACCTCCTTGCCACCGATAAAATGTCCGATTGAGCGCATGAATGATCTCCCTGGCGTCCCTGCAGGATCGCTTTCGAGCCCCTTTTTGACCTGCATTTCTTAGGATACAAGTCCGATAAATTGCACCATAGATGTGCGGAAATGCTGGATCAAGGTGACCGTTCGATCGACTGGGATGACTTCCGTTTCGTCCTCGCCATCGTGCGCGGCGGATCGGTTTCCGCTGCCGCCAAGCAGCTATCGGTCGACCATGCCACGGTGATCCGCCGCGTCGACCGGCTGGAGCGGCATCTCTCCGCCAAACTGTTCGATCGCCGCAAGACCGGCTACCTCCTGACCGAAGCCGGCCAGCGCGTCGCCGACAGTGCGGAGGCGATGGAATCCACCATCGTCGCCAACCAGGAGGCGGTCGGCGGCTCGCGCGCCCAGCTCACCGGCACGGTCCGGATCGGCGCCCCCGACGGGTTCGGCAGCCATTTCCTGGCCGCGCGGCTTCTGAAATTCACCGAGCGGTATCCCGATCTCGATCTGCAGCTCGTCGCCACCGCCCGGCTGTTCAGCCTGTCAAAGCGCGAGGCGGATATCGCGATCAGCCTGACGATGCCCAAGGAAGGGCGGATCGTCGGGCGCAAGCTGCTCGACTACAGCCTCGGCCTCTACGCCGCCCCCGCCTATCTCGACCGCGCGCCGAAGATCGTCTCGCGCGGCGACCTGCCTGGGCACCGCTTCGTCGGCTATATCGAGGAACTGCTGTTCACGCCGGAACTGGATTACCTGCCGCAGGTCTCGCCGAAGATCTCGGCCAAATTCCGCAGCGCCAATCTGATCGCGCAGCTAAACGCGACTATTGCGGGGTTCGGGATCGCGGTGCTGCCGCACTTCATGGCGACGGCGCATCCCGAGTTGCGGCCGGTATTGCGTGATGAGGTCAGGATCTCGCGTACATTCTGGATGCTGATGCACGCCGACAGCAAGGATCTGGCGCGCATTCGCGCGGTGGCCGATTACATCTGCGAGACGGTGGAAGGTGAGCGCGCGTTGTTCGGGGGACGCTGAATTGTAGGGTGGGCAAAGCGCAGCGTGCCCACCATTTCACGACGAGCCAGTGGAAAGATGGTGGGCACGCTGCGCTTTGCCCACCCTACAGCGACCGCTTAATTCGCCTTCGGCCGCGCCTTCTTCGCAACCGGCTTTGCTACCGCGCGGCCCAGCGCCGCCTCGCGACCGGCGTGAAGAATCTCGTCGGAGAGTTCGCCGCTGCCGGCGACGCGCGACATCACCAGCGTCCCCATCATCGTCGCCAGCGTGCCCATCGCCTGCTTGCGCGCGGTCTTGCGCGGCACGTCCAGAATCTGGTCGGCCATCACGTCGATCAATTGTTCCAGCTTGGCGGAAAAGGCTTTGCGGGTCTTTGCGCTTTCGCGGGCGATCTCCGCGCCAAGCGTGGGAACCGCGCAACCGCGGCCGGGGTCGTCGCGATGCACCGTCGACACGTAGGAATCAACGATGGTCGACAGCCGTTTCTCAGCCGGCGTTTCAGCGGCGATCTTGCGCCAGTGCTCGACCGAGCGGTCCATCGCGTAAGCAAACGCCTCGATCACCAGCGCCTCGCGGGAATCGAAATGCGCGTAGAAACCGCCATGGGTCAAGCCGGCCTCCTTCATCAGGTCGGCGACGCCGATGCCGTGCGCGCCCTTCTCGCGAAGCCGCACCGAGGCCTTTTTCACGATCCGGGCGTGGGTCTCCTGCTTGTGCTCTTTCGAATAGCGCATTGACGCGTCCCATTAAATGTCTGCAGTCATATAATAGCAGTTGTGCGCGGGAAATGCTGCATCTATTTCGCGTTTCCACCCGTTATCATCGAGAACGTTGCGGTTGCGTGCACTGCAAGATTGCCAGCGCCATCGCGGACGAAACCTTCGGCATAGCTGGTCTGGCGGCCGAGTTTTACCACCCTGCCTTCCGCCGCGATCGTGCCCGATCGCACCGACAGCGGCCGCAGAAAGGTCAGCTTGAGGTCAAGCGTCACAGAAGTCTGCCCGGCCGGCTGCATAGTGGCAATGGCACAACCCATGGCAGTATCCAGTAACGCCGCAGCAGTCGCGCCATGGAGCAGCCCGATGGTATTTTCGAGGCTCTCGTGCGGATCGAGTTCCATCACGATGCGGCCGGCTTCTGCGACGGCCATCCGAAAGCCGATCAGCCGGGCCATCGGCGGCGGTGGCAGGATGCCGTCACGGATCGCGCACATCGTCTCCAGCCCGGACATGCCGGAGGCCGCCTTCGCCACCGGTCCGGGCGCCTGCCAGTCCACCACCCGCTGCCTTCGCGCGGTTGGCGAGAAGAGATCGACGGTATCGGTCATGGTCATGGCGGCCCCTTTAAATGATGATTGTCATTTTATACGGAAGGACTCCCCCGCGCAACCGCCCGGCCCGCCTGCCCTTGACAAGCCGGCGCAATGTCCCGGAAGTGGCGTCACCATCCAAAAACAAGGCCCGGAAAAACAAAATGGAAATGCTCAATCCCCATTGCGGCATCGACCGCGACGCCAGAGGTGTCGTTCGCCTCTCGATCTGCAACGCGGGCAGCCTCAATATCCTGTCATCCGCCGTTACCAACGGCGTCCGCGAGGGGTTCGAGAAGCTCGCTAGCGACAAGGACATTCGCGCGATAATCCTGGCCGGCCAGAGCGAGAAGAGCATGATCGGCGGCGCCGACATCAAGGAGATGGCGAAGCTCGACCAGAAATCGGCGGAAGCCTTCATCACGCGGTTGCGCGACCTCTGCGAGGCCGTGCGCCAGTTCCCGGCGCCTGTCATCGCGCGGCTGCCAGGCTGGTGCCTCGGCGGCGGGCTGGAAGTCGCCGCCGCCTGCGATTTCCGGATTGCGGCCCACGACGCCAAATTCGGCATGCCCGAAGTGCGCGTCGGCATCCCTTCGGTGATCCACGCGGCGCTGTTGCCGCGGCTGATCGGCTGGGGCCGCGCCCGCTGGCTGGTGATGACGGCGGAAAATATCGACGCGCCCACCGCGCTCGCCTGGGGCCTGGTCGACGTGGTCGCCAAGGAAGGCGGGCTCGATGCCGCGGTCGAGCATACGGTGAAGGCGCTGCTCGAATGCGGACCCGAGGCGCTGCGCATCCAGAAGTCGCTGCTGCGGCAATGGGAGGAACTGCCGCTGACCGAATCCGTCAATCTGAGCGTCGGCGTGTTCGGGCAGTCCTTTTTGACTGGCGAACCGCAGCGGCTGATGGGAGATTTTCTCGCCCGCAAGAAATAGACGGAGGGAGGCATGAGACCTGCCGGCAAGGGACCGCTGGAGTCGCTCTATTTCGACTATCCGCGCTTTGCGGCGCGGCGCGTTCCCGAGCTTGAAGGCGCGACGGCGCGGCATCCCGTCCTGATCGTGGGCGCCGGCCCGATCGGCATGACGGCAGCGCTGGTGCTGGCGCGTTATGGCATCAGGAGCGTGCTGATCGATCGTAAGGATACGTTCAATGATGGCAGCCGTGCGATCTGCATCGCGCGTCCCAGCATGCACATTCTGGAACGGATCGGTGCGGTCGCGCCGTTTGTCGAAAAGGCGCTCGGCTGGCGGTTCGGCCGTAGCTATTACCGCGGCGAACAGATTTTCCGGCTGGAGATGCCGCAGCCTCCGGGCGAAAAATACCTGCCGATGTACAATCTGCAGCAGCAGTATATCGAGAAATTCCTGCACGACGCGGTGGCGGCCAACAATCTCATCGACATGCGCTGGCAGAGCGAACTGTCCGGTCTCGAACGCCACGTGGACGGTGTGTCTGCCCGCATTTCATCGCCGGCGGGGGATTACTTTCTCGACGCGCTCTATCTTTTGGCCGCCGACGGTGCGCGTTCGCCGATCCGGTCGATGCTGGGGCTTCGCCTGAAAGGTGACAATTACGAAGGCCGGTACGTCATCGCCGACATCCGCATGGACCATGATTTTCCGACCGAGCGTCGGGCGTTCTTTGAACCGAGCGGCAACCCCGGCGGCACCGTGCTGATCCACAAGCAGCCGGACGATATCTGGCGGGTGGACTACCAGCTTCGCGAAGGCGAAAGCGAGGCCGAGGCCCTGAAGGAGGAGAATATCCGCGCACGCGTCAGTGCGATCCTTGCCGATATCGGCCACACAAAACCGTGGGAGCTGGAGTGGTGGAGCGTTTATTCCGCCAACACCCTGTGCCTCGATGATTATCGGCACGAGCGCGTGTTCTTCATTGGCGATGCCGCGCATATCGTACCGATTTTCGGCGTGCGCGGATTGAACAATGGCCTGGCGGATGCCGAAAACATCGGCTGGAAGCTTGCGCTTGTCCTCCATGGCGAGGCCGACGACCGGCTGCTCGACAGCTATTCGCCGGAGCGGCGCGGCGCCACGCTCGATGTGTTCGCCAACGCCACCAAGAGTACGCGCTTCATGACCCCGCCGACGCGCGGCTGGCGGCTCGCGCGCGAGGCTGCCTTGTCGCTCAGTCTTCGCCACGAATTTCCGCGCGGCCTCGCCAATCCGCGCCAGATGCAGCCCTACACATATTCGGACAGTGTGCTGACGCCCTATGCTATCAGCGATGCCGCCTTTGCCGGCGGGCCGGTCTGCGGCAGCGTCGCGCCAAACGCTGAGTTCATCGACGGAAGCCACCTGCTCGATTACGCCGGCCACGGCCTGACGGCGATCCTGTTCTGCGAAGCGCACCCCACCGCCGAACAGGCCGCATCGCTCGAACATCTCGGCCGGATCGACAAGCGGTTCGCTGCCATTGTCGTGGGCTCACAGACCTCCATATCCGGCGCAAAGGCAATCGCGGACCATGACGGCGAAATCGCCCGCCTGTTCGCCGCCGCGCCCGGCACGCTCTATCTGCTGCGGCCGGACCTGCACATCGCCGGGCGATGGAAGGCGGCTGTCCCCTCCGAGATTCTGAAAACCGCGGAAGTTTGCCTGGGAGGCGTGACGCCATGAGCGCGATGCCGTTTGAAGACTTCGAGACCGCCTACGAGACGCTGGCGACGGCGATCGATACGGCCGGGCCCGACCGCGAAGCGCTGTTCCTGACCCGCCTTGCGCTGGTGCTCGGCCACGAACTCGGCGACATCGCAGCTTTCAGGAAGGCCATCAAGACGGCACTCGAGGGGTTGGACTAGGACGTGTACTTATAAAGCTGACTGAAAAGTAGCCCACCGGCCGCGATCGCCAGTTGGGGGTAAAGCGGACCTCGAAGGCCGGGACTGGCATGTCTGCCAATGACTCCAAAGCGACTGTCGAACGGGTTTGAGGAGCCTGACATCAGGCAAGCTAATGATCCCCCTCAACTCGGCATTAACTCCCGCGACCTAAAATTGTGGCATGAAACTCATTGGCTTCGTGCTGCTTCTCCCGACCGTTTTAATCGTGGCCATGGGTGTGGACGCGGGGTCGGGTGGCGCCCCAATCGCGTTCGGCCTGTGGATGTTCTTCGGATTGCCAACGATGGTGGGCGCTATCTTCATGTTCAAAAAAGATCGGCCAGTGGTTCAGTATGCAGTGGTGGAAACTGAGCAACCGCCAAGCGACGCGAATGTCAAGATGATGGCGGCTATGGAGCGTGCGATCGACGCCGAAGCGAAGAACAAGATGATCGCGGCTACGGACCATGCGATCCAAGCGATGCCAAAGAAGCCTACGGGCGGCGTCTTCGGAAAGCGCAGTGGTTAGAGGCAGGAGCTTAGTACACAGCCACCCGACACACCCAAATATTAGCCCGAGGTACATTATCACGCTGACCGCAAGCGGACCCGGTGCGATATCAGCTTTTGTGAAGGGTTTCGGATGCCGGCCGCTTGAGGGACGGCGCCGCGTGCTCGGCGGCCGGCGTCCGAAAGCCTCCAAGGGAGGAAACCGCGCTTAAGGGAACGTACGGCGGTGCGGCAGGCGCTATGGGAATTTGAGTGCCGCGGGCGCGCTGGCTGATTGGGATCGAGCCGAAGCAACGCGTTGTGCGACGGTGAAGCGGCTGACGAACGAGCGGCGGATGACGCTGAACTGCATAAGCTGTCCGACGATTTGCGACGGTGGGCAGAGAGCTGGGCGCGCTCTGCCGTGGCTGGCGGAGGGGCAGCGGGCGCGACGCGCAGATTTGCGGGATTGTAACGCGGTCATGAGGTGTCGATCCTGATGACGGTCGCTGGAGCTGTCGGCCGATGCCGTGGCGTTGCGCCGCGTTCGAAGACCTCAATGATGATCATACGACCGCCGCAGCATGGACAGCTCGGCTTTTTGGGATCGACGGCGGCAGCGGTAGGCTGGTCGTCAGGTTTTGCAACGGCGAGCAGTTCACGGGCGCGGGCGATGTTGTCGGCACAAGCGCCTTTGGCGAACAGGCCGTAGTGGCGGATGCGGTGCAAGCCTTTGGGCAGGACGTGGATGAGGAAGCGACGGATGAACTCGTCGGTGGTGAGCGTCATGTGCTTGTATCGATCGCGGCCCTCGCTGCGGTAGTCCTTCCACTTGAAGGTGACGCCGCGATCGTCGAAGGCAATCAAGCGGCTGTTGGCGATGGCAACGCGGTGGGTGTAGCGCGACAGATAGGCCAGCACCGCCTCGGGTCCGCCGAACGGGCGCTTGGCGTAGACGATCCACTCGGCCTTGCGCAGCGGGGCGAGATAGGCCGCGAAGGATCGCGCATCGGCCAGATGGATGTTCTCGCCGAAGAAGCTGAGGCGGCCGGTCTGGTGGGCGGCGATGAGCTTCTCCAGGAACAATCGGCGGAACAGGCGGGAGAGCACGCGCACCGGGAGGAAGAAGCCCGGCCGGCAGGACACCCAGCGCTGGCCGTCGGGCGAGATGCCGCCACCCGGGACGATCATGTGCACATGCGGGTGATGGGTGAGCGCCGAGCCCCAGGTATGCAGCACGGAGGTGATGCCGATCTTGGCGCCCAGATGCTTCGGATCAGCGGCGATCGTCAGCATGGTCTCGGCCGAGACCTTGAACAGCAGGTCGTAGATCACGGCCTTGTTCTGGTAGGCGATGTCGGCGATGGCCGCCGGCAGCGTGAACACCACGTGATAGTACGGCACCGGCAACAGCTCGGTCTCGCGGTCGGCAAGCCAGTCTTTCGCGGCGGCGCCTTGGCACTTCGGGCAATGCCGGTTGCGGCAGGAGTTGTAGGCGATCGTCGTATAGGCGCAGTCCGCGCAGCGCGCGACATGGCCGCCCAGCGCCGCCGTGCGACAGCGCTCGATCGCCGACATCACCTTCAACTGATCGAGGCTGACATGGCCGGCATGGGCTTGACGCCATGCCGGGCCATGGTTGCGGAAGATATCCGCAACCTCCAAGGCCGGGCGCGACACGAGCGGCCTGCGCGTCAGCTGGGCGGTCGGCTCTCCTTGAGCTTGAGCGCGATATGCTCCAGCGGGCTCATGACCTCGCTGATCGTCTTGGTGGCGACGCGGGTATAGAGCGCCGTGGTGTCGAGCTTGGCGTGACCGAGCAGCACCTGGATGACGCGGACATCGATGTTCTGCTCGAGCAGGTGGGTGGCGAAGCTGTGCCGCAAGGTGTGCAGCGAGACGCGCTTGCTGATCTCCGCCATCTGCGCGGCGGCATGACAGGCACGATTGAGCTGGCGCGTGGTCATCGGCTGCGCCGGATCGCGGCCCGGGAACAGCCAGCCCTGTGGGCGCGCCGCCTTCCACCAGGTCCGCAGCAGGTCGAGCAAGCTCGGCGACAGCATGACATTACGGTCCTTGCCGCCTTTGCCCTGCTCGACGCGGATGATCATGCGCTTGCTGTCGATGTCGGAGACCTTGAGCGAGACCACCTCGGTGGCGCGCAGACCGGCGCCGTAGGCCACGCTCAGTGCCGCCTTGCATTTGAGCCCCGGTGCAGCATCGAGTAGCCGCGCCACCTCCTCGACGCTAAGCACCACAGGGAGCTTGCGCGGCTCGTGAATGATATGGGTATGTTCGACGATCTCGTGCCGCTTCAGCGTGACCCGGAACAAGAACCGCAAGGTCGAGACGGTCTGGTTGATCGTCGGCACGCCAACACCGCTCGCCGTCAGGTGAAGTTGGTAGCGGCGGACATCCTCGAAGCTCGCCGTATCGGGTGATCGCCCGAGAAACGCAGCGAAGTTCTTGATTCTTTGCACGTAGTCATGTTGGGTCTTCGGCGCGAACTTGCGGATCGTCATGTCTTCGATCATGCGCCGGCGCAACGGGCTCACTGCCTCGTCGGTCATGGGGATGCTCCTGTCTTGAGTGAGGTTGTCGAACCCCTCGATCTCAAGGCAGGACGCCCCGTTGCGCTATCCTCTTGGCTCCGTCGCCAGCCGCGGCGCCCTACCGCGCGAGCGGTTTAGTCCTCTGGCCCAAAGCGGACATACCGACCAGTCTGACCGATGTCCGCTTTCGAGCGTAAAGCCTGCAGGAGCCAGGCGCACCATTCTTTGGCGCATCGGCGCAGATCGATCAATTTGCCTCATGCGATCGCAGAGGATGATCATGGGGCCATCCGCGCTTTTTATGGGATGGCCGGTTGCAATTTTTGCAGCGCATCATATGATGGATATCATTTAACAGTGGAGCTCCGGACGGCCGCCGCTTCCGACCCTGTCGTCCTCCGGCGCAGCGTATCGCACATCGGTTGTAGATGTCTGGAAATGAGGGAAGTCTGACATTCAAGTCATGCCAGCATCACGATAGAATGTGCAAAAGCAAATCAGGCAAGCCGCCCAACAGAATTCCTGAGGCCCAATGATCTCGAACTGGCTGTCTGCCGTCCTCGCCCGCCACAACATCCATTACGGCTGGGCGATGGTCGCCGTGACCTTCCTCACCGCCCTGATCTCGGCCGGCACGGTCGGCGCCCCCGGCGTTTTCATCGTGCCCCTGCAGAAGGAATTCGGCTGGAGCACGGCGGAGATTTCCTCGGCGCTGTCGATCCGCTTCATCCTGTTCGGCCTGATGGCGCCGTTCGCCGCGGCGCTGATGAACCATTACGGCCTGCGCAACGTGACGCTGCTGGCGTTGCTGATCGTGGTGTCGGGTCTCGTCGCGTCGCTGGCGATGACGCAGGTCTGGCAATTGATCCTGCTGTGGGGCGTGGTGATCGGGATCGGCACCGGCATGACGGCGCTGGTGCTGGGCGCGACCATCGCCGCGCGCTGGTTCGTAGCGCGGCGCGGCCTTGTCGTCGGCATCCTCACCGCCAGCGTCGCCACCGGACAGCTCGCCTTCCTGCCGCTATTGGCGAGCCTGACCGAGGCCTATGGCTGGCGGCCTGCGCTCGCGCTGGTGTGCGTCATGCTAGGTGTCGCCGCCTTCGCCGTGCTGATGGTCATGCGCGACCGGCCGAGCGATGTCGGCCTGCGCCCGTTCGGCGACGCAGGCACCGAGCCGCTGCCGGCGCCGCCGCCCAACACCATGCCGATCATGGCGGCGGCGCTCGGCACGCTGCGCGATGCCTCGAAGTCGGGCGTGTTCTGGATCCTGTTCGCCACCTTCTTCATCTGCGGCGCCTCGACCAACGGCCTGGTCCAGGTCCACCTGATCCCGATGTGCCTCGATTTCGGCATTCCGCAGGTGCAGGCGGCGAGCCTGCTGGCGGCGATGGGCATCTTCGATTTCGTCGGCACCATCGCCTCGGGCTGGCTGTCCGACCGCTACGACAACCGTTGGCTCCTGTTCTGGTATTATGGGCTGCGCGGCCTGTCGCTGCTGTTCCTGCCCTTCTCGGATTTCTCCCTCTACGGTCTGTCGCTGTTCGCGATGTTTTACGGGCTGGACTGGATCGCCACCGTGCCACCGACGGTGCGGCTCACCACCCAGCGGTTCGGTCCCGAACGCGCCAATCTGGTGTTCGGCTGGATCTTTGCCGGCCATCAACTCGGCGCGGGCGTTGCCGCCTTCGGTGCCGGCGTGTCGCGGACGGTGCTGCAGACCTATCTGCCGGCGTTCTTCGTCGCCGGTGCGCTGTGTGTGGTGGCGGCGGTGATTGTGCTGGCGATCTCGCGGACACCGAAGCCTGTGGCGGCAACATAGGTGCCGTAGGGTGGGCAAAGGCGCTTGCGCCGTGCCCACCATCTACCTCGATCGCGATTCTGAATGGTGGGCACGCTTACGCTTTGCCCACCCTACGATTCCTGCGTTCCTGGCAATCTACGGCCGCGTCGACATGTTGGTCGGCGGCCCTACCGTGCGGATCGGCTCCGCCAATCGCGCGAATTCGCACAACAGCGAACGCGTCTTGCGGGGATCGATGACCTCCTCGACCCAGAACTTCTCGGCCGAGCGGAACGGCGAGCGCAGCTTGTTGAGCCGGTCCTCGATCTCCTTCAGCTTCAGCGCCGGATCATCGGCCGCATCAATATCGGCACGGTAGGCCGCCTCGATGCCACCTTCCAGCGGCAGCGAGCCCCAATAGGCCGACGGCCAGGCATAGCGCATCGAATAGCGGTTCGCCGGCTGATGCACGACACCCGCGACGCCGAACGCATTACGCACGATAATCGTGCACCAGGGCACGGTCGACTGGTTGACCGCCGCCATCGCGCGCACGCCATGGCGGATGGTCGCCGACTTCTCGGCCTCGAGCCCGATCATGAAGCCGGGGCAGTCCATCAGATAGACCACCGGCAGATGGAAGGTTTCGGCGAAATCGACCCAGCGCACCACCTTCTGGCACGCCTCCGCCGTCCACGACCCGCCATAATGGAAGGGATCGCTCGCCAAGAGCAGCACCGCACGGCCCTCGAGCCGGGCCAGCCCGGTGATGATCGGCCGGCCGAAATTGGCATTCACTTCGAAGAACGAACCCTTGTCGACGACGGCGTCGATGATCGGACGCATCTTGTAGACCTGGCGGCGGTTGCGCGGCACTGCCTTCAACAGTGATTCCTCCGCGCGCTCCGGATCGTCCGTGCACGGCGTGGTCGGCGGCAGGTCGTAGACGGACGACGGCAGATAGGACAGGAAACGCCGCGCGCGTTCGAACGCCTCCTCCTCGGTATCGACGGCATCATCGACGCCGCCGGCGCGGGTCTGAATCTCGGCGCCGCCGAGCTCCTGTTTGGTCAGATCCTGGCCGAGGCGTTTGACGACCGGAGGGCCAGCGACGAACATCGCGGAGTTCCGGGTCATCACCGAATAATGGCTCGCGGCCAGCCGCGCCGCGCCAAGCCCCGCGACCGAGCCAAGCCCGAGCGCGACGACGGGCACGCGCGCCATGTTCGCCGTCGTGAACCAGTACCAGCGCGTGCCGCCGACGCCGCCCGGCAGATTCGCAGCGCCACGCGTCTCGATCGTCTTCACCGAACCGCCGCCACCCGAGCCCTCGATCACACGGATGATCGGCAGGCGGAAATCATGCGCCATTTCCTCGGCCATCAGCGGCTTGGCCGAAATCGAGGCGTCGGCCGAGCCGCCGCGCACGGTGAAATCGTCGCCGACTACGACCACGGTGCGGCCGTCGACCTTGCCGCGGCCGAACACGCAGTTGGCCGGCGTCAGGTGCTTGAGCTCGCTGCTTTCGTCGTATTCAGCGATGCCGGAAATCGCGCCTATCTCGTGGAAGGAATTCTTGTCGATCAGTCTGTCGATGCGCTCACGAACCGTGAGCCGGCCCTGGTCATGCTGGCGCTTGACCTTGTCAACGCCTCCCATCTCGCGCGCGAACGCTTCGCGCCGAGCGAGCTCGTCGAGCTCCGGCTTCCAGTTCATTCGTATCCTCCGTCTTGATGATCTTGTTGTTATTGTGGGGGCGCGCCGGAAGCGGCTTCCGTTCGATACGGTTGGCGAAGATGTCGCCTTCGGCGCCTTCGAGCAGGCCGCCGATCGCAACGCCGAGTTCGAGCATCTGCGGCGCCACTTCCTCGTGCAACCGCTTCTCATCGAACATCGCGGCGAGAAGGCCGATCGTCACGACGACGAAGGTTTGATATTGCGGCGACCAGATCGGCACCGCACAGCCGTTGATATGCGGGCTCCAGGTTCCGCAGCCGACGACATAGCCGTGTTCGCGCAAATGGCGGCGATTGTCCTCGATGCGCGACTTCAACTGTGCTGCATTTTCCGGAATCTCGCGTTCCATTTCGGCGATCAGGGCGTTGCCGACATCGGTATCGAGCGCTGCGGTGTAGGCAAAGCCGGCCGCGGTGCTCGTGATCGAAATGCGGCTGCCGGTGCCTTCGTGCAGGCCGAGCGCGTTCGCGGCGCGGGCAAATTCGAGATAGACCAGATGATAGCGGTCCGGAATCACGAAGCCGACGGTTCCCGGCAATTGATCGGCGACATCCTGCAGCCGCAGCCGGATCAGGTTCCGAAGCTGCAACCCCTTCATCATCGAGGTGCTCATCGCCACTGCGCTGGGGCCGATGCGGTATTTCTGGTCGCGCGGTAGATAAACCAGCTGGCCCATCCGCGTCAGCGTGTGGGTGAGCCGCGATACCGTCGACCGCGGCAGGCCGCAGCGACTGGAAATTTCCAGATTACCCAGTCTGGCTTCATGACCCTCGAAGCAGCGCAGGACGTCGAACGCCCGCGATACCACCTGGATCACGTCACCCTCGCCCGCCAGATCGCTGGCGAGCATTCCCTGTTTGCTAAGCCTTTCCGAGCGTCTTCCCATTGTTATGGCTCCATGGCCTAATTTCGCCCTGCGGAATAAAATTCCACTTGCAGAACAAACTACCTCAGGCAATCTGCGGCCACAACAAAAAGCCGTTCACGAGGACAGCCTGTCCGTCAGACGGTCCCCGGGAGAAACGGAATGCCAGAAATCAAGATCGTCACCGAAGTCGCCGGCCGCGTGTGCGCGCTTCCCGTCACAACCGGTGGCAAGGTCGACGACGGCGACGAGATTGCTTTCGTCGAAGCGATGAAGATGGAAATTCCGGTTACCTCGACGGCCGCTGGAAAAATCAAGGCCATCCTTGTCGAACTCGACGACGTCATTGCCGAAGGACAAGTCGTCGCCATCATCGAAGCTTAGGCGCGCCATCATACTTTTGATGCGTGACAATGTGTCTGCCTGGCGTTATCCGCAACGAAGCGGTCGTGCCTCTGCTCGGGCGTTGCCTTCGCCATGCTGCGATGACATGATCAATGCCAACGGAAGAATTTCACATCGCGAAACAATCTAAGGGGAGAATATGATTCATCGTTTGAAGGCGCTCGCGCCAGCCGCACTTGCAGGCATTTCATTGCTGACCTTGTCCGCAGCATACGCTGACGAGGTCAAGCTGCCGCCGACCATGGTGGTCACCGCCTATGACACCGGCACCGCCGGCTTCAATATCGCCGTCGGCGTCGGCAAGATGATGAAGGACAAATACGGCACCGACGTTCGCGTGCTGCCCGCCGGCAACGACGTGGCGCGGCTGGCGCCGCTGCGCGCCAAGCGCGCGGCCATGTCCGCCATGGGCTCCGGGTCGTATTTCGCCCAGGAAGGCGTGTTCGAATTCGGCACCAAGGAATGGGGGCCGCAAGCCCTGCAATTGGTGCTGTCTACCGTCGATTGCAACGGCGCTTCGCTCGGGGTCGCCAAGGATACCGGCGTAACGGAGATCAAGCAGCTCAAGGGCAAGCGCGTCGGCTTCGTGGTCGGTTCACCGGCGCTGAACCAGAACGCGCTCGCGGTCCTCGCATTCGGCGACCTCAAGCAAAGCGACGTCAAGGTCGTCGAGTTCTCGAGCTATGGTGCGATGTGGAAGGGCATGGTCAACAACGACGTCGATGCCGCCTTCGCCACTACCATTACTGGTCCGGCGAAGGAACTTGAGACATCGCCGCGGGGCATCGTCTGGCCGCCGCTGCCGCCCGGCGACAAGGCCGGCTGGGAACGCGTGAAAAAGGTTGGCTCGTTCTTCTTCCCGCACGTCGCGACCTGCGGCGCCGGCATCTCCAAGGACAAGCCGATCGAGCTAGGCAACTATCCCTATCCGATCTTCGTGTCTTATGGATCGCTGGCCGCCGACGAGGTCTATGCCATCACCAAGGCGATGATCACGGGCTACGACGCCTACAAGGATTCCGCGCCGGGCGCGGGCGGCCTTGCCGCCGACCGCCAGACCAAGAACTGGGTGGTTCCGGTGCATCCGGGCGCGGCGAAGGCGCTGAAGGAAGCCGGTCAGTGGACCGACGCACAGGAAGCCCACAACAAGGAATTGCTCAAGCGCCAGCAGGTGCTGGCCGCCGCTTGGACGGATTATGGCAAGTCCAATCCGCCCTCGGATGACAAGGCGTTTCTCGAGGGCTGGATGAAGGCGCGCGCCGCTGCGCTGGCGAAGGCGAATATGCCGAACGGCTTCGAATAGTCCTGCGCCTTCGCTTAAGCGAAGTCGAGCACCATCTCGGGGGAACGATGTCATCTTCTATGAGCGGCAGCGTAGCCGCGCCGGCACCGCGTGTTGAGTTCGATGACC
The DNA here is from genome assembly GCF_001693515.2 of Bradyrhizobium paxllaeri. NCBI lineage: Bacteria > Pseudomonadati > Pseudomonadota > Alphaproteobacteria > Hyphomicrobiales > Nitrobacteraceae > Bradyrhizobium > Bradyrhizobium paxllaeri. Next base: position 3,655,547 of record NZ_CP042968.1, on the reverse strand, counting down.
CGCATGCCAACATGCAGGAAGCCGAAGTCACGCGCGTACGAACGTTGCGCGGGGCGTGGCGCTGGGGGCTGGTAGTTGCGACCGCAGTAACCATCCTGCTGTGCATCAACCAGCAATTCTCGCTGCGTTTCTTCATCGGCTACACGCAGCTCAACACGGAGTATTTCTATCTTCTCATCGCGCTGATGCTGCCGTTCACGTTCCTGATCTTTCCAGGAACCGGCAGCGCGCCGCTCGACCGAATTCCCTGGTACGACATCCTGCTTTTTGTCGTCACCTTCGCCTGCGCCATTCTCCTGATGCGCAGCGTCCGCAAGGCGGCCGAGGCCGGCTGGGAATTCGGCGGCGCGCCGACGGACGTGATCGTGGCCGGCGTCATCATGTGGGTGGTGCTGATGGAGGCGTTGCGCCGTACAGGGGGCTGGAGCCTGCTCTTGAGCGTGCTGCCGTTTACCGTCTATCCCCTGTTCGCCGATGCCAAGTGGCTGGGACCGTTCCGCGGCACCGAATCGACGCTCGAACAGGCGACCGCGTATCACGTGCTTTCGGGTGAAAGCCTGCTCGGAATTCCGATCCAGGCCTTTGCCGATACCGTGATCGGCTTTCTGGTGTTCGGCACCGCGCTGATGATGACGGGCGCCGGGAAATTTTTCATCAACCTGTCGTTTGCGATGTGCGGCACCTTCCGCGGCGGCGCCGCGAAGGTCTGCATCTTTGCCAGCGGCCTGCTCGGCATGATGTCGGGTTCGATCATCTCCAACGTGCTGACCGCGGGCACCATGACGATTCCCGTCATGAAGAAGAGCGGCTTCCGCGCCTCCTATGCCGGTGCGATCGAGGCCTGTGCATCGACCGGCGCGGTGCTGGCGCCGCCGGTGATGGGCGCAACCGCCTTCGTGATCGCGCAGTTTCTCAATGTCAGCTACGCCGAGGTCGCGGTTGCCGCGATCATTCCGGCGACGCTCTATTATGTCGGCCTGTTCATGCAAGTGGATTCCTATGCCGCCCGCCACGGGTTGAAAGGCATTCCACGCGCCGAGCTGCCGAAGGTCTGGGACACGATCAAGGACGGCTGGTACTACGTTTTCGTGATCGCGCTGCTGATCGTGATGCTGCTCTACTTCAAGCGAGAGAGCCATGCGCCGTTCTACGCCACTGCGCTGCTTTTGGTGTTGAACCAGCTCTTCTCCAAGGATACCCGCTGGACGTTTGGGACAATCAACAAGTTCCTTGAGGTCAACGGCCGCACCTTCGTCGAACTGGTCGGCATTCTCGCTGGATGCGGGCTCTTGATCGGCGCGTTCTCGATGACCGGTGTGGTATCGAGCCTCGCCAACGACCTGTTGCGGATCGCCGGCGACAATGCGCTCCTGCTGCTCGTGATGTGCGCCTTTACCAGCCTCGTGCTCGGCCTCGGCCTGACCACGACGGCCTGCTACATCTTCCTGGCCATCCTGGTGGCGCCGGCGCTGGAAAAGCTCGGCCTTAACCGCATGGCCGTGCACATGTTCATCTTCTACTGGGGCATGCTCTCCTCGATCACGCCACCTGTCGCCATCGCCTCGTTTGCGGCGGCCGGCATCGCTGGCGCGCCGGCGATGAAGACGGGATGGGAATCGATGTGGGTCGGCAGCATCATCTATTTCATCCCGTTCTTCTTCGTGCTGAACCCGGCGCTGGTGCTGCAGGGACCAAGCCCCTACCTCGAAGGGCTTGGGCTGATGGCGCTGGCAGGTGTCGGCACGCTGTTCATCTGCGGCGGCATTCAGGGTTATCAGGTCTTCGTCGGCGACCTTCGCGGCGCCGGCGTGCTGGAATGGCCACTGCGAGTGCTCCTGGTGATCGGCGGCTTCGTGATCGCGACACCCGGCGGCGGCATCATGCCGCTGTCGCAGATGCAGGTCACGATGATGGGGCTTGCCATCCTGGTGCCGACGGTGCTCGTCGCGCTGTTCCTGGTCAAACGTCAGGCACCGGCGGCGAACCAGTTGCACGCACCCTGATTGCGTTGCACAAGAGGAGGCGATGAAACAATCGCCTCCTCCGTTTACGGCCGGTCCCGCAGCTTGGGCCAGCTCGAAGCCGCCCTTGCTGCGGTTCCTCAACGCCTGTCACGCCGACTTCACGCCCTCGACCGGCGGCGCGGTCGCCGATTACATCCCCGAGCTCGGCAAGGCCGACCCGGACCATTTCGGCATCAGCCTCGCGACCCTCGACGGCCATGTCTATGAGGTCGGCGACACCCAGGTCCCCTTCACCATCCAGTCGATGTCAAAGCCGTTCGTGTTCGCGCTGGCGCTGGACACGCTGGGAGCGGCACGCGTCGAGAGCGTCATCGGCGTCGAACCCTCCGGCGATCCGTTCAACTCGATCCGCCTCAACGCCGAAAACCATCCCTTCAACCCGATGGTCAATGCCGGCGCGATCGCCTGCTCCGGCCTCATCTACGAAGCCAAGGGCGACGCCGCGTTCGACTACATCCGGCAGGCGCTGGGGCGGTTTGCCGGGCGCGAACTCGATGTCGACGACGCCGTCTATGCTTCCGAAAGCACCACCGGCGACCGCAACCGGGCGATCGGCTATCTCTTGCGCACCAACGCCGTGATCAAGGATAACGTGGCCGCGGTGCTGGAGGTCTATTTCCGGCAATGCGCCATCCTGGTGACAGCACGCGATATCGCCGTGATGGCGGCGACGCTGGCCAATCGCGGCGTCAACCCGGTGACTGGCGAACAGGTGTTGAGCGCCTACGCCATCTCGCGCACGCTTTCCGTGATGACCAGCTCCGGCATGTACGACTATGCGGGAGAGTGGATCTACCGGATCGGCATTCCCGCCAAGAGCGGCGTCGGCGGCGGCATTCTCGCCGCCCTTCCGGCGCGGCTCGGGCTCGGCAGCTATTCGCCGAAACTCGACAAGCATGGCAACAGCGTGCGCGGCATCAAGGTCTGCGAGACGCTGTCGTCGCATTACGACCTGCATATGCTCAACCGCAGCGACGACGCCCGCAACAGCATCATCGCCGATTACGACATCGGCAACAGTCCGTCGCGGCGCGTGCGGCGCGCGAAGGAGCAGAACATCCTTGCCGCGCATCACGCGGACGTCCGCGTCATCGAGCTGGTCGGGACACTGTCGTTCTCAAACGTCGATTACGTCTCGCGGCAGCTGGCGGCCAAGCCACGCCCGCAATTGGTCATTTTCGACCTGCGCCGCGTCACCGCCATGACCCGCGCCGGCGCCCGCCTGCTCGCCGAGGAATTCCGCGAGCTCGCCGCGCACCACGTCACGGTGATTCTATCCGGCATCCGGCGCGCGTCGCCGGACTGGAACATGATCGCGGAATGGACGGAAGGCCTCACCAACATCCGCAACTACTACCTGCTCGACGCCGCGATCGAATGGGCGGAAGACCAGTTGGTCTACCGCTACGGCGGCGCGATCGACTTCTTCGATGCCACTGAATTGTCCGAGCAATCGCTGCTGGCCGGATTGACGGACGAGGAACTGACCGATCTCGTCTCGCTCGCGTCGACCAGGACCTATCAGACCGGCGAGAAGATCATCTCCGCTGGAGAACCCGCCACATCGCTGTTCTTCCTCCGCAGCGGCGCCGTCCATGTCACCCTGCCCGACGGCATCCGCCTGGCGACGCTGACCGCGGGAATGCCCTTTGGCGAAATGGCGCTGCTGGAGCCGCATCGCTCCGCCGACGTACTGGCCGACATGGCCGCGACCGCCTACGAAATTTCGCTCCGCGATTTCGAACTCTTCCGGAAACAGCATCCCCGCGCCGGCGAGCGCATCATGCGCAACCTCGCGCAGCTGCTGGCCGATCGCCTGATCCTGGCCAATGCCAAGCTGAATGTGCTGACGTCGGGTTAGATTCGGGCCACATGGTTCGAGACGCTCGGCTCTGCCGGGCTCCTCACCATGAGGGTCTTGGACTTCCTCCGGCGACGCTGCCAGACCTCATCCTGAGGAGCATCGCAAAGCGGTGCGTCTCGAAGGATGAAGCCATCGTCGCGTGCCGCTTGCCTACCCCGCCTTGCCCCGTCCGCTCTTCTCCGCCGCGCGGCGCAGCGCCTCCGCTAGCGCACCGCCCTGCTCCTGCGGCTTGCGTGGTGACGACGACGTCATCGACGCCTTGGAAAACTCGCGCGGCTTGCCTTGCGGCGCACGGTCGCTCTTGGCGCCGACTTCGTCGTCGAGGCGCAGCGTCAGCGCGATGCGCTTGCGGGCGACCTCGACCTCCAGCACCTTGACCTTGACGATATCACCCGGCTTCACCACCTCGCGAGGGTCCTTGATGAAGTTCTTCGACATGGCCGAGATGTGCACCAGGCCGTCCTGGTGCACGCCGATATCGACGAAGGCACCGAACGCAGCGACGTTGGTCACCGTGCCTTCCAGGATCATGCCGGGCTTGAGGTCCTTGATCTCTTCGACGCCTTCCTTGAAGACGGCTGCCTTGAAAGCCGGGCGCGGGTCGCGGCCGGGCTTTTCCAGTTCGCGAAGGATGTCGGTCACCGTCGGCAGGCCGAACGTTTCGTCGACAAAGGCCTGCGGCTTCAACTGGCGCACGACATCGGCATTGCCGATCAGCGCCTTGATGTCGCTCTTGGTGGCCGTGAGGATCCGTCGCACCACCGGATAGGATTCAGGGTGCACGCCGGACGCATCGAGCGGGTCTTCGCCGCCATTGATGCGCAGGAAGCCGGCGCATTGCTCGAACGCTTTGGGCCCGAGCCGTGGCACCTGCTTTAGGTCTTTCCGCGACTTGAACGGGCCGTTGGCGTCGCGATGCTGCACGATGCTTTGCGCGAGCCCAGTGCCGATGCCCGACACCCGCGCCAGCAGCGGCGCGGAAGCGGTGTTGGCGTCGACGCCGACGGCGTTCACGCAGTCTTCGACCACGGCATCCAGCGAGCGCGCCAGTTTCGATTCGCCGAGGTCGTGCTGGTACTGGCCGACGCCGATTGCCTTCGGATCGATCTTGACGAGTTCGGCGAGCGGGTCCTGCAGGCGCCGCGCGATCGAGACCGCGCCGCGCAAGGTGACGTCGAGCTCCGGTAATTCCTCCGATGCAAAGGCCGAGGCGGAGTAGACGGACGCGCCCGCTTCCGACACCACGATCTTCGACATTTTCAGATCCGGCAGCAGCTTGACCAGTTCGGTCGCCAGCTTGTCGGTCTCGCGCGAGGCGGTGCCGTTGCCGATCGCGATCAGGTCGACGCGATGCTGGACGGCGAGCTTGCCCAGCGTCGCCAGGGCCTCGTTCCATTGCCGCTGCGGTTCGTGCGGATAGATCGTGGTGGTCGCCACCACCTTCCCCGTCGCATCGACGATGGCGGTCTTGACGCCGGAACGGTAGCCGGGATCGAGCCCCATGGTGACGCGCGCGCCGGCCGGCGCCGCCAGCAGGAGGTCGCGCAGGTTCGAGGCGAACACCCGGACGCCCTCGGTCTCGGCCGCCGTCCACAACCGCATGCGCAGATCGATGTTGAGATGCACCTGGATCTTGGTGCGCCAGGCCCAGCGCGCGGTGTCGACCAGCCAGCGATCGCCGGGACGCTTCTGATCGGTGATGCCGAAACGCTGCATGATCTTCAGTTCATAGGCGCTGGGGACGCCGGCCTCGGGCACGGTGGCCTCGGGCTGGATCTGCAGCTCCAGAACTTCTTCCTTCTCGCCGCGGAACAGCGCGAGAATGCGATGCGACGGTAGCTTGTGGAGGGCTCCGTTGTATTCGAAATAGTCCTTGAACTTCTCGCCTTCGGTCTTCTTGCCCTTGCGCACCGTGGATGTCATCACCGCGCCGGCCCACATCTCCTCGCGTAAGCGTCCGATCAGGTCGGCGTCTTCGGCGAATCGCTCGACCAGAATCGCGCGGGCGCCTTCGAGGGCGGCAGCCACATCCGCTACCTGCTTCTCCGCGTTGACATAACTTGCCGCAACGACCTGCGGATCGTTCTGCGGCTGCGTCAGCAGCAGCTCGGACAACGGCTCGAGGCCGGCTTCCTTGGCGATCTCGGCCTTGGTGCGGCGCTTCGGCTTGAACGGCAGATAGATGTCTTCCAGGCGGCCCTTGGTGTCGGCTGCCATAATCTGCGCTTCCAGCGCGGCGTCGAGCTTGCCCTGCTCGCGGATCGAATCGAGGATCGCCACCCGGCGCGCTTCGAGTTCGCGCAAATAGGTCAGGCGCTCTTCCAGGGTACGCAATTGCGCGTCATCGAGCCCGCCGGTGATTTCCTTGCGGTAGCGCGCCACAAACGGCACCGTGGCGCCGCCATCCAGCAGTTCGACGGTTGCCGCGATCTGCTCCTCGCGGACGCCAAGCTCTTGCGCAATCTGTCGGTTGATATTTGCCACGCGACCTCTTTTTAAAGCCGTTTGCGGCGGGATAACCGGCCGCGGGGACGCAGCTTATGGACCATCTCGGATTGATTTGCCAACCCGCCGCACGAAAGAAATTGATCTGTGGATCGGCCCTTTCGGCCCACCTCGAGCACCCGGGAATCGCAGGGAAAACACGCCGAGATAAGGGTAGATTGATGGCCTCGTAATGTGTAAACGGGCGCTCCCTCCCGGAGCCTCCCATGTCGATCTGCGGCCTTGATTTCGGAACGTCGAACACGACGCTCGGCACCATTGACGGCCGGGCACCGGTTCTGGCGCCGCTGGAGGCGGCGCACACCACGATTCCCAGCGCGATCTTCTATGAGCCGAATGGCAACGTCCTGATCGGCCGCAGGGCCATGGAGGCCTATGTCGAAGGCACGGCCGGCCGGCTGATGCGCAGCCTCAAATCGGTGCTCGGCACCTCGCTGATCGAGGAAACCACCCGGCTCGGACGCGCCCGGGTCGGCTTCCGTGACGTGATTGCCTATTACGTCGGGGCGGTCAAACGCCGCGCGGAACAGGCCACGGGTCGCGAACTGCGCCGTGTCGTCCATGGCCGGCCCGTGCATTTCGTCGACAATGCGCCGGATGCCGACCGCAAGGCCGAGGAAAGCCTGCGGTCGATTGCGAAGGGAGCAGGCTTCGACGACGTCACGTTTCAGTTCGAGCCGATTGCGGCGGCGTTGGATTATGAGCGGCAGATCGCATCCGAGGAACTCGCATTGATCGCCGATATCGGCGGCGGTACGTCGGACTTTTCGATCGTGCGCCTGGGACCCGAGCGCCACGGCAAGGCTGATCGCGCAGCCGATATTCTCGCCAATGACGGCGTGCGCATCGGCGGCACCGATTTCGACCGTCAGCTCAGCCTCGGCGTCGTCATGCCTCTGTTCGGATTTCGCAGCGCCATGAAGCGTGCCGGGCTTGACGTGCCGTCGAGCTATTTTCACGACCTCGCCACCTGGTCGAGCATCAACCGCATGTATGAGTCGCGCGTGATGGCCGATATCCGTCAGGTCCGCCAGCAGGCGAGCCGGCCGGAACTTCTCGACCGCCTGATACGCGTGATCCACGAGCAGCGCGGTCATACGCTGGCGATGGAAGTCGAGGACGCCAAGATCGCGCTCTCCGAGAAGCCGCGGGCGGGCATTCCGCTGGAATGGGTCGCTCCCGGTCTCAGCGCTGACATCGGCCGCCCCGATCTCGTCAGCCACACAAAACAGTTGGCCGATCGGATCGCGGCGCGCATCAGGAACTGCCTGGTTCAGGCGGGGCTGGCGGCCGGCGATATCGATTCGGTTTTCCTGACCGGCGGTTCCGTAAAACTCGCCCACGTCCACAAGGCAATCACCAAGGCCGTGCCGTCGGCCCGCATTGTCGAGGGCGACATCTTCGGCGCCGTCGGCAAGGGGCTGACGCTGGAGGCGCTGCGGCGCTACGGGCCCGCGAATTAAGATCGTTCGCGGAACAATCGCTGTTCAGCCCACCACTTCCGTCACCGGCTGCATGTCGATGGCAAAGGTTTCCAGAAACTTCGACGTCATGATGTAGAAGCCGACCGAGAGCTGCAGTTCGATCAATGCGGCCGGGCTCAGCTTGGCGGCAATCGCGCTGAAGGTCGCTTCCGTCGGCTTGTGACGCCGGACGATCTCATCGGTGAAGGCGAGCGCCGCGCGCTGCACATCATTGAAGCACGTTGCCGATTCCCAGTTCTCCAGCGCCTCGTTCTGCTCGTCGGTGACGCCGACATTCTTGCCGATCCGCTTGTGGGCGACGATTTCGTAAGGCGCCTCGCACAGGATGCCGGTGCGGGTGATGGCGAGCTCGCGCACGATCGGGTCCAGCTCGCCCTTGTGCCTGATGGCACCGCCGAGTCGGCAATACTGTTCGAGATAGCTCGGCGAATGCGCCATCATCCGGAAAATGTTCGCATTGCGGTTTTTGCCGAGCAGTTCTCGGGTGCGATCATTGTGCTTGGCGGGATCGCTATATTCAATGCGGGCCATTCGTCCACCTTGGGCTTTGCATTTTTCTGATTTGCTGACAGAGGGATCATGCACCGCAGCAGGAGCCCGATCAACCGTCGAAACGCGGCCGCCGCGGGTTCGAGCCGGCAGCCAAGCCCTTAGACCTGCGCCAAAAAACTCCCTTTCTCGCGCACAAACCGGCTGCGAGCGAGACAAATTGCCGCCTCAATGCTGGTCGATTCTCAGCACTGTCGATATTCGCTGAGTGGGGACTCAAAAGAGCGAATACTCGTCGCGCGGGGTGTTCCGAGTAAAACCAAACTGAGCTCATCAGGCCTTCACGGGCAAGGATGACTCATGCCCAAGTCTAGGGAGTTAGGCATGAAGGAAGCCACCAGGAAGGCGGCCTCGGAAGCGTTCGCGCAGATGTTGGCGGTATCAGCGATGCTCGTTATCGCCAGCGTTGTGTTCTACTGGCACTGAATGTTGACGCGTCGAAGCACTCAGATTTTTCACCCGTTCCGCGTAATTCTGGGTTGCTTCGTTGCGTGAACATTATGCTGAACACGTCACTTTTTCTTCTCGAAATACGGGACCAGCTTTCCCGCAAACGGCCGGTAACTTGCGGTGACTGTATCACCGATGGCGAGATCGTTGTCGCCATGGGCCATCATGCGAAAGCCCTCTTCCGCATCGACCAGCACGATGTTGTAGGGAACGTGCGCGCGCGTCTCCGGTGTCGCGGCACGGCACACCAGCGATGTCGCGTAGACAGTCGCGGTCCCGCTGGCTCGCTTCTCCATCGGGTCCGGCGCACCACAGGCGGCGCAGAAGCTGCGGCGGAAATATTGCGCGTTCCCGCAGGCCGGGCAGGATTGATAGACGATGGCCTCGGCGCCCTTGGTCCAATCGGCTGACCTGCCGCTCATCGCACCCGCTCCAGGAACATGCTGACATGGGACGACAGCACGCCGCCGTCGCCGTGCAACAGCGCGATCGAGGCATCGCGGACCTGCCGGGGACCGGCTCGCCCCGTCATCTGCAGATGCGTCTCGACCAGATGCGCCATCGCGCCGCCAACGCCGCAATGGCCGTAGCTCAGAAGGCCGCCATGGGTGTTGAGCGGCATGGCGCCGTCGCGGCCGAAATGCCCTGCCCGCACCCGCGCCGCCGCCTCGCCGCGCCCGGCCAGGCCGAGGTCTTCCAGCAGCATCGCCAGCGTGATGGTGAAGCTGTCATAGACGGCGGCGTAGCGCACATCCGATATCGCAACGCCGGAAGCCGCCTTGGCCTTGGCGATCGCGATCTCGGCGCCGAGTTCGCTCAAGGCCGGCGCGGCCGTGACGTGCTGGTGGGTGTGTGCCTGCGCGCAGCCGCGCACGCGGATGCCGGTCGCGCCGGTGCACTCGCGGCTGACCACGAACGCCGCGCCGCCATCCGACACCGGGCAGCAGTCCAAAAGCTTGAGCGGCATCGCTACCGGCTTTGAGGCCATCACGTCGGCGACGGTGATCGGTTCGTGAAACTGCGCGCCGGGATGGGTCATCGCGTGCGCGCGCATCAGCACCGCGAATTCGGCGAGGTCTTCCTGGGTGACGCCATACTCATGCATGTAGCGCGAGGCGACGAGGCCGTAATAGGCGGGGATCGTCGGCCCCAGGCTCACCTCGTAATCGGGATGGCCGACCTGCGCCAGCGCCTGGATCGAGGCGTCGCGGCTCTGGCCGGTGAGACGGTTTTCGCCGCCGACAACGAGCACATGCTTTGCGACGCCGGCATCGACCAGATGATGCGCCAGCATCGTCATCGCAAGTCCGGTGGCGCCGCCGACCTGCACGGCGTGGGCATAGGACGGCTGAATGCCAAAATGCTCGGCGAATACGGTCGCCAGCATGATGTGCGGGGAGACCGTCGAATAGCCGCAAAGAATGCCGTCGACCTCGGAGCGCTTCAGACCGGCGTCGGCAATGGCTGTTTCAGCGGCCTTGCTCATGAGATCGAGCGAGGACGAGCCTTCGTGCTTGCCGTAGGACGTCAGTCCGACGCCGGTGATGAAGCTCATCGATGTTCCGTTTCTCTCTCCGTCATTCCGGGGCGCGTCAAAGACGCGAACCCGGAATCTCGAGATTCCGGGTTCGATGCTCCGCATCGCCCCGGAATGACGTCGTGGAGAGACTGTCTTCCACTTTTAATACGACTTCGGCAGACCGAGCACCTTCTCCGCTATAAAACTGAGAATGAGCTGCGGGCTGATCGGCGCGATGCGCGGGATCAGCGATTCCCGCAAATAGCGTTCGACATGATATTCCTTGGCGTAACCGAAGCCGCCATGCGTCATCACCGCCTGCTCGCAGGCGTGGAAGCCGGCTTCGGCCGCGAGATATTTTGCGGCATTGGCAGCCGGCCCGCATTGCATGCCCTGGTCGTATTGCCAGCCGGCGGAGAGCACCATCAGCCACGCGGCCTCCAGCTCCATCCAGTTCTTGGCCAGCGGATGCTGAATGCCTTGATTCATGCCGATCGGACGGTTGAACACGATGCGGTTCTTGGCATAGGCCGCGGCGCGCGAAAGCGCGACCTGGCCCAGCCCCACCGCTTCCGCTGCGATCAGGATGCGCTCCGGATTCATGCCGTGCAGGATGTATTCGAAGCCGCGCCCTTCCTCGCCCAAGCGGTCCTCGACGGGAATTTCAAAATTCTCGAAGAACAATTCGTTGGAATCGACGGGCTTGCGGCCCATCTTTTCGATCTCGTGCACCGTGACGCGCTGCTTGTCGAAGTCGGTATAGAACAGGCTCAGGCCATGGGTCGGGTTCTTCACCTCTTCCAGCGGCGTGGTGCGCGCCAGCAGCAGGATCTTGTTGGCGACCTGTGCCGTTGAAATCCAGACCTTCTGGCCGTTGACGACATATTTGTCGCCCTTGCGCACCGCGCGGGTTTTCAGTTGCGTGGTGTTCAGTCCGGTATTGGGTTCGGTCACCGCAAAGCACGACTTGTCGCGTCCGTCGATGATCGGCGGCAGCATGCGCGTGCATTGTTCCTTGGTGCCGAACACGACGACAGGATTGAGCCCGAACACGTTCATGTGCACGGCGGAGGCGCCGGACATGCCGGCGCCGGATTCCGAAATCGTCCGCATCATGATCGCGGCGTCGGTGATGCCGAGCCCGGAGCCGCCATATTCCTCGGGAATGCAGATGCCGAGCCAGCCGGCATCCGCCAGCGCGCGGTGGAAGTCGGCGGGGTAGCCGCCCTCCTTGTCCTTCTTCAGCCAATAGGCATCGTCGAAGCGCGAACAGATCTTTCCGACCGCATCACGGATCGATTCCTGGTTGGCGGATAGCGCAAAATCCATATGTTCGTCCTATGTGTTTGGCACGGCCTTGGTGACGCCTTCGCGCACCAAGGTGGCAATCTCGTCCGCCGAGAAGCCGGCTTCGCTGAGAATTTCGGCGCTGTGCTCGTTCAGGCGCGGCGCCAGCCGCTTTGTTTCAACCGGCGTTTCGGAAAACCGCGTCGATGGCCTCATGTTGCGGATGCGCCCCTCGGTCGGATGCTTGACGACCGGAAAGAACTTGGTCGCGACGATGTGGGGATCGCCGAGCAGGCTTTCGAGATCGTGCATCGGCATCACAGGCACGTCGGCCTTCTCCAGGATCGCGGTCCACTCGGCGGTGGTCTTGGTCTCGAGGATGCGCGCCAGCTCGGCATAAACCGTGTCGATATTGGCGGCGCGGCCGGCGAAGGTCGCAAATTTCGGGTGGACGCGAAGATCGTCGCGGCCGGTGGCATCGAAGAAATTCTGCCACTGCTTGTCGTTGTAGACGATGACGCAGATGTAGCCGTCTGACGTTTTGTAAGGACGACGGTCCGGCGACAGGTGACGGGCGTAGCCGCCCTTGTCGAGCGGCGGCTCATAGGTGAGACCGCCCATGTGGTCGCCCATCACGAAGCCGGCCATGGTTTCGAACATCGGGATGTCGACGCGCTGGCCACGCCCGGTGCGGTTACGATCGACCAGGCTGGCGCAGATGGCGCCGACGGCCGTCAGTCCGACGATGCGGTCGACCAGCGCGTTGGGAACGTACCGCGGCACGCCGTCGGCGGTCTGCGCCATCAACGCCGGAAGTGCGGTCGCGCCCTGGATCAGGTCGTCATAGGCGGGCTTTGCCGCATAGGGGCCGTCCTGGCCGAAACCAAATACACCGGCATAGATCAGGCGTGGATTGACTTCGGATACCACGTCGTAGCCGAGGTTCAGTCGCGCCATCGCCTGCGGGCGCACATTGTAGACCAGCACGTCGGCGGTTTTGATCAGCCGGAGCACGGCGTCCCGCCCGGCCGGCTTCTTCAGGTCGAGGCAGATGGAGCGCTTGCTGCGGTTGGTGTTGAGGAACACCGGTCCCATGCCGGGATGGCGCGTCGGCCCGATCTGCCGCGTCACGTCGCCGTCGAGCGATTCAACCTTGATGACGTCGGCGCCGTAGTCGCCGAGCATCTGGGTTGCATAGGGCCCCATCAGCACGGTCGTCATGTCAATGACCTTGATGCCCGCCAATGGTCCCATGGATCAGCCTGCTCCCGATACGCGGCCATCGCCGGCCGCATGTTGTGGGAACCAAGTAACGGCAGCCGCTTGCGAAGATCAAGGCGCGCCCAGCGTATGGCCGTATGCGCGATGGCGGCGGCTATGTCGTCGGCGGCTTGGATCTGGCGTCGCGCTCCCGGGTCAGGCGTTCCAGCTCTTCATTCTGATGGTGGAGGCGATCGGCGATGCGCGCTTCGTTCTGTTCGCCGGAGGCGGCGGCAGCCTGTTCGATCAACTGCCGGATGTTGTCCTCCAGAATCCTGATCCGGTTATTCAGCTCTGCCGATGACAACGAACTTTCGTTGCTCATAATGTACGCTCCGGAAATTGTAGGGTGGGCAAAGCGAAGCGTGCCCACCAGCCTCATCTCGCGGTACTCATGGTGGGCACGGCGCAGATGCGCCTTTGCCCACCCCCTAGGATAGCACGTTCTCGGCTACTTTGCGGGCTCCAGCACGGAGACGTAGTTCGCGACCGCCGCACCGCCCATGTTGAAGATGCCGGCTAGCTTCGGGTTCTTGAGCTGCATGCCCTCCGGCGCCTGGCCGGCGAGCTGCATCGCGCTCATCACATGCATGGAAACGCCGGTGGCACCGATCGGGTGGCCCTTGGCCTTCAGGCCGCCTGACGGATTGACCGGCAGTTTGCCGTCCTTCAGCGTCCAGCCCTCCTTGATGGCGCGGGCACCCTGCCCGCGCGGCGTCAGGCCCATCGCTTCATATTCGATCAGCTCGGCCACCGTGAAGCAGTCATGGGTCTCGACAAAGGAGAGATCGCTGAGCTGCACACCGGCCTGCGCCAGCGCGCGCTGCCAGGCCACCGTACAGCCTTCGAACTGCAGGATGTCGCGCTTGGACATCGGCAGGAAATCCTGCGCATGCGCGGTGGCGCGGAAGTTCACCGCCTTGCCCATGGTCTTCGCGGTTTCCAGATCTGTCAGCACCAGCGCGGCCGCGCCGTCAGACACCAGCGAACAGTCCGTGCGCTTCAGCGGGCCGGCGACATAGGGGTTCTTCTCGCTCTCGGAGCGGCAGAACTCGAAGCCAAAATCCTTGCGCATCTGCGCGTAGGGATTGGCGACGCCGTTCTTGTGGTTCTTGGCCGCAATCAAAGCGAGTGCATCCGACTGGTCGCCGTACTTCTGGAAATAGCCCTGCGCGATCTTGCCGAACACGCCGGCAAAGCCGCCGACGGTGTCGCCATCCTCAGGCAGATAGGACGCCTTCAGCAGGTAACGCCCGATATCGGCCGAGGGCGTCCGTGTCATCTGCTCGACGCCGACCACCAGCACAATGCGAGCCGCACCCGAAGCAATCGCCCGGATGCCCTGATGCACCGCTGCCGTACCGGTGGCGCAGGCGTTCTCAACACGGGTTGTCGGCTTGAAACGCAGCTTGGGATCGGCCTGCAGCACCAGCGAGGCCGTGAAATCCTGCGGCGAGAAGCCGGCATTGAAATGCCCGAGCACGATCTCGTCGACATCCTCGGCGGAAATACCGGCGTCGGCCAGCGCTTCGGTCGCAACCTTCACCACGAGGCTTTCGACGGTTTCGGCGTCGAATTTGCCGAATGGCGTGTGCGCCCATCCGACGATGCTGGCTGTCATGGTCGTTCTCCCTGTTCCGGTTCTGAAGCCCTTGTAGCCTATCGGGAAAAAGACTTCACGCCGGTTTCAGCGATTTCAGAGTGCGCTGGCACATGGCGGTTATGCCGGCCCAGTTGCCGGACCGTATATCTGCCGCTGGGCAGAGCCAGGAACCGCCGACCGCCACCACGTTCGGCTCGGCCAGCCAGGACGCCGCATTGGCCTCGCCGATCCCGCCGGTCGGGCAGACCCTGATATTTGGGAACGGTCCCGCCAGCGCCCGAAGTGCCTTGATACCGCCGGCCTGCTCGGCGGGGAAGAATTTCACGAGATCGAAGCCCGCGGCCAGCGCCTGCATCAGCTCGGAAGCGGTCGCGATCCCCGGGGCAAACGGCAGGTCGCTTGCGGCGGCCGCCTTCAGCAGCTCCGGCGTCGCACCCGGGCTGATGCCGAATTTGGCCCCGAGCGCCCTCGCCCGCGCCAGATCGTCTCCGTTCAGGATCGTACCGATGCCGACAATGGCCTCCGGCACCTCCGCGATCATCGCCTTGGCGGCCTCGACCGCAACCGGGGTCCGCAGGGTAACCTCCAGCACGCGCACCCCGCCGGCGACCAGCGCACGCGCCAGCGGCACCGCATCTTCGGGCCGCTCGATAGTGAGCACAGGGATGACGATGGCGGACTTGAAGATGGCGGCGAGTTTTTCCTGCCGGGAAGCTGCGCTCATGGAGATGCCTTGCGAGAGGTAGCGGGAAGGAGGCCGGGCGGCATCGCCGCGCGCGGGATGATGGCTCCGGGATGGCATACCACAACCCCGGCAAGCCGGTGTCCCGCCCGCGCCGCCTCGATCGGGTCCGCGCCCATCAGGCGCGCGGCAACATAGGCGGCCGCAAAACTGTCGCCGGCCGCAGTGGTATCGACGACGGGCGCTTTCAATGGTTCGGCCCTGACCGGATAAAACGCGCCCTGGAGCCGAAGCATACTCGCCGGTTCGGAGAGCTTCAGCACCACCTCCGCGCCCGGAATCCGCGCCAGCAAGGCGTCGTTGCTTTCCCCGGGATAGAGCGGAGCCAAATCCTCGGTAGACGCCAGCACGATATCGGCTGCGGCAAAGGCCTCCCGGAAAACGGCGCGGGCGACGTCGAGATCGGGCCAGCCGCGCGCCCGGAAATTGGTGTCGAAGGCGAAGCGTGCCCCGGCTTCGCGCGCGCGCTGAATCGCCGCAAACAGCTGCGTCCGGCCCTCGCCGCCGTAGAGCGACAGCGTGATCGCCGAGAGATAGATGACGTCATAACCCGCCAGCGAATTCAGGATCTCCGGCGTCTGCGGCAAATCCATCAGGCTGCGCGCGGCGGCGCTGTCGCGCCAGTGGAAGAACCGGCGTTCGCCCTTGTCGTCGGTCTGGATCATGTAGAGGCCCGGCAGTTTGCCGGCCAGCCGCGCCACGCTGACGGTGCCGACCCCCTCGGCTGCCCAGCCGGCAATCATCTCGTCGCTAAGGCTGTCGTCGCCAAGCGCGGTGATGTAGTCGGCGTCGGCACCGAGCCGGGCGAGATAGACCGCGGTATTGAGCGTGTCGCCGCCATAGCCGCGCGAAAACAGGCCACCCTCAGCCTGCTTCAGCTCGACCATGCATTCGCCGATGCAGGCTACCCTGCTCATGACCGCATCCACGCTGGGAAACGTGAAGTCACGTCAGCCTGCGAACTTGCCGCCGAGTTCATCCTCGATGTGGATCCGGATGATGTCGTCGAACGTCTTCTCGGCCGTCGTAAAGCCGAGCTTGAGCGCGCGGTCGGTGGAGAAATCGCGCGGCCAACCCGAGACGATGCCGATGATGGTCGGATCGGGCACGCGCTTGATGCGCGCGGTGACGTTCTTGCCGGCGACGCGGTCGAGTGCTGCGATCTGCTCACCGACGGTCACGGACATGCCGGGCATGCTGAGATTGCGCCGCGGCCCCATCGCGTCGAGATCCATCGTGCCGGCGTGGACCAGAAAGCCGACCGCCGATTTCGGCGAGGCGTGCCAGTGCCGGACATCCTCGGACACCGGCAGGATCGCCTCCTCGCCCGCCAGCGGCTCGCGGATGATGTTGGAGAAGAAGCCGGACGCCGCCTTGTTCGGCTTGCCCGGCCGCACGCAGATCGTCGGCAGGCGGATCGAGATGCCGTCGAGCAGACCCTTGCGCGTGTAGTCGTTGATCAGGAGTTCGCAGATCGATTTCTGCGTGCCGTAGCTCGTCAGCGGCGTATGGAAGAACTCGTCGCCGATCTTCTCCGGGAACGGCGCGCCGAACACCGCGATCGAGGACGTGAACACCAGCCGCGGCTTGTAGCCGCCGCCGGCATGGCGGATGGCGTCGATCAGATGGCGGGTGCCGTCGAGATTGATCCGGTAGCCCTTGTCGAACTCGGCTTCCGCCTCGCCCGAGACGATCGCGGCGAGATGAAAGATCACTTCGGGACGACCGGCAATCAGCTGCGCCGCGGCGCCGGCATCGGCAAAATCGGAAGCCACGACCTCGATCGGGATCGACGCGTTAGCCGGCTTGGTGGGCGCCACCACGTCGTGCAGCGTCATGCGGGTGATTTCGCCGCTGCCGAGGCGGCCGTCGCGTAGCAACCGGTCGGTCAGCTTGCGGCCCACCATGCCGGCGGCGCCGAGAATCAGAACGTGCAAGACCCGTCTCCTTTTTGAACCCTGTTATACGACACGGGCCTCGAGCGCCTACTCTTTCACGGCTCCCGTCATGGCCGACACATAATGCTCGACGAAGAAGGCGTAAAGGATGACGAGCGGCAAGGAGCCCGCCAGCGCGCCCGCCATCAGCGAACCCCAGCGATAGACGTCGCCATCAACGAACTCGTTGACGATCGCGACGGGCACCGTCTTGTTCTGCACCGATTGAAGGAAGGTGAGCGCATAGATGAATTCGTTCCAGCACAGCGTGAAGCAGAAAATGAAGGCCGATATCAGACCGGGTATCGCCAGCGGAAGCACGATCTTGATCAAAATCTGCCAGCGGCTGGCGCCGTCGATCAAGGCGCATTCCTCCAGCTCGAACGGGATGGTCTTGAAGTAGCCCATCAAGAGCCAGGTCGAGAACGGGATCAGAATGGTCGGATAGGTCAGGATCAGCGCTAAGGGCGAGTCGAACAGGCCGTACTGGAATACGACGGTGGCGAGCGGAATGAACAGGATCGACGGCGGCACAAGGTAGGCGAGGAAGATCAGGCCACCGACCAGGTTGGCGCCCCTGTAGCGCAGCCGCACGATCGCATAGGCGGCGAGCACGCTGGCGACGATCGACAGGAAGGTAGCGCAGACCGCCACATACATCGTGTTCCACAGCCACATCGGATAATGGCTTTCGAACAGCAGCTTGTAGAAGTGCTTGAAAGTCGGATTCCACGTCCAGAACGGGCTGTAGGTATCCATATCCAGGAGCTGCGCGTCCGGCTTCACGGCGGTGAGTGCCATCCAGTAGAACGGGAACAGCAGCACGAACACAATGATCGACAGCGGCAAATAGAGCGTCACCAGCCGGCGCGGTACCGACTGCAGATAGCTCATGCCCTCGGAATGGTCTGCGGTCGGCGCGGAAGACGTCAGCACACCCTTGAGATTGACGTGCGTGGTCGGGAGATCAGTCATTGTTTTCTCCCTGCTGCCACTTGCGGCGTTGCGCGCGCGGGGCTTGCCCCGTTCGCGCCAAATAAGATGCAGCGATACGGAGATCAGTCATTGTTCTCTCCCTGCTGCCACTTGCGGCGTTGCAATCCGAACCAGGAGATCATGATGGCGGCGAGCAGGAACGGGATCATGGCGCTTGCAATCGCGGCACCCTCGCCGAGTTGGCCGCCGATGATCGCGCGCTGATAGGACAAGGTGGCCATCAGGTGCGTCGCGTTGACCGGGCCGCCGCGGGTCATCGCCCAGATCAGCTGGAAGTCGGTGAAGGTGAACAGCACCGAGAAAGTCATCACAACCGCAATGATCGGCGTGAGCAAGGGATAGGTGATGTGGCGGAACATCTGCCAGCGCGATGCGCCGTCGAGCGTCGCCGCCTCGTAGAGCGAGGGCGACACCGTCTGCAGGCCGGCGAGCAGCGTGATCGCGACGAACGGCACGCCGCGCCAGATATTGGCGAAGATCACGCAGATCCGGGCCCAGGTCGTGTCGCCGAGGAAATTAATGTTCTGGGTGATCAGGCCCATCTGCTTCAGCGACCATGAGATGATCGAGAATTGGGAATCGAAGATCCACCAGAACGCCAGCGCCGAGAGCACCGTCGGCACGATGAAGGGGATCAGCACCGCGGCGCGCAGCATCGCCTTGAACGGCATGTTCTCGTTGAGCAGCAACGCTAGATAAAGGCCGATGCCGAATTTGATGGCGCTGGCGAGGAACGTGTAGAGCAGCGTGTTGAACACCGACAGCCAGAACACCCCGTCGTCCCACAGCCACTCGTAGTTCTCGTAGCCGATGAACTGACCGACCCTGCCGATCTTGGTGTCGGTGAAGGAGAGCCAGATGCCCAGGCCCAGCGGATAGGCCAAGAACAGGATCAGGAACGCCATCGCCGGCACCATGAACCAGAAGCCGAGCCAGTTCCTGTTGTGCTTGAGCTGGTCCCACGACGTCGCTTCGCGGATCTGCGATTTTGCCGGCGTGAGTGCGATGTCAGCCATGAGCCAGTTTCCTTGGGCCAGCCGATCCTGGCGATATTCTGGGCGTGTCCCGTTAGCCTAGTTCGAACGGGCGGCGGACGAGCCGCCGCCCGCTTTCAACTCTTAGCGATAGATACGCTTCAACTGCCGCTCGGCCTCCGCCATGGCAGTCTTGGCATCCTTGGAGCCGGTGCAGTAGTTGGCAAACATGTCGACCACGACGAAGTCGGCGATCGCGGTCGCCGCCTTCTCGCCGACCTTGCCGATACCGGAGGCCGGCAGCGCGCGTTTGGAGGCCTGGGCGAAATACGCATTCTTCGGATCGGCGGTCCAGACCGGCGAAGTTTCGTAGGCGTTCAGCGTCTGGGTGAGATAGCCCCGCGCGCCGGTCAACCATTTGTCGTAGTTTTCCTTCTCCAGCATGAAGGCAACAAAGGCCTTTGCGGCGTTCGGATATTTGGTGAAGTTGAACGCCAGGATCGGCACCGCGAGTTGCAGTTCGGTCGGCTTACCGATCGGACCGACAGGATATAGCGCGTGATAGGTATCCTCGGTCAGTTCCTTCTTGGTCGGGTCGTCCTTGGCGGCGACGTAGATCGAGATGCCGTTCGCGGTGCAGAACAGTTCGCCCGCGAGGAACGCCTTGTTGTTGGAGCCGTCATTCCACGACGCGGTGCCGGGAATGAAGGTATCGGAAAGCGCCTTGCAATATTCCAGCGCCTTCGCCGTCTCCGGCGAGTTGATGATGACCTTGTCGTCTTTGTCGACGGTCCAGGCGTTGTGGCCCCACAGGATCCAGTGCAGCCAGCCGTTGGCGTCGCCGGTGGCGTGACCGAGCGCAAAACCGGCGGGCGTATTGTTCGCCTTCAGCGCCTTGCACATTTCGAGGAAGCCCGGGAAATCCTTCGGGAACTCCTTGAATCCCGCCTTGTCGGTCGCCGACTTGCGGTAGGTCATGTAGCCGCCGATGGTGGCGACGGGAATGCCGAGCCAGTCGTTGCCCAGCATGCAGGTCTTCTGCGCCGCGTCGGTCCAGCCGCCGTATTTCTTGCCGAGGTAATCGGCAACGTCGTTCATCTTCAGCACCTTGGTGGGGAAGAGTTGCGGCAGCGTATGCAGGCCCCAGACCAGATCGAGGCCCGAACCCGTATTGGCCGAGACCGACGCCTTCGGCTGCACGTCCTCGAAGGCCTCGCTGAACACGTTCATCTCGACGCCGGTCGCGGACTTGAACGCGGCGACCATGGCGTTGAAGGCTTCATCTTCCGCCGGCACGAAGCGCCTCCAGCGCATCACCGTCAGCTTGGCGCCAGATTCCGGCTTCCATGGCGCGGCCTGTGCCCAGGCCTTGGCGAAATCGAACAGTGCCGGTCCGGTCAATGCGCCGGCCGCTGCTAACGCGGTGCCCCCCTGAAGCAGAGAGCGGCGGGTAAAGTCATGCATGGTCCATCCTCCCTTTGAATATTTTTTAGTTATTGCTCAGCCACTTATTACTCAGCCATTCAGTCGCTTGCCCGTCGTCTCGTCGAACAGATGCACGAGTGACGGATCCGGCTTGAGCCGGACCTTGTCGCCCGGACTGAATTGATGCCGCTCGCGGAACACGGCGACCACCTGCTCTCCGCCGAGCTTGGCGAAGACCTGGGTTTCCGAACCGGTCGGCTCGACCACCACGATCTCGGCTTCGGCGCCGTCATCGGCGATGGTGAAATGTTCGGGCCGCACGCCGTAGACCGCCGGCTGGCCCTCGGAATTGGCGGGCGCCGTTTCCAGCGGCAGCTTGACGCCGTTCGGTCCCTCGAACCCGGCGCTGCCGTTCGACTTCACCTTGCCCTTGAGGAAGTTCATCGCCGGCGAACCGATGAAGCCCGCAACGAACTGGTTGGCAGGGGTGTCATAGAGTTCGAGCGGGGTGCCCATCTGCTCGACGATGCCGTCATGCATCACGACGATCTTGTCAGCCATGGTCATGGCTTCGATCTGGTCGTGGGTGACGTAGACGGTGGTGGTCTTCAGCCGCTGGTGCAATTCCTTGATCTCGGTGCGCATCGCGACACGGAGCTTGGCGTCGAGGTTGGACAGAGGTTCGTCGAACAGGAACACCTGCGGATCGCGCACGATGGCGCGGCCCATGGCGACGCGCTGGCGCTGACCGCCCGACAACTGCCGCGGATAGCGGTCGAGCAGCGGGGTCAGTGCGAGGATTTCAGCGGCACGCTTGACGCCGGTCGAGATCTCCTCGGGCTTCGCGCCGCGCAGCTTGAGCGAGAAGCCCATATTGTCGGCGACGGTCATGTGCGGATAGAGCGCGTAGTTCTGGAACACCATGGCAATGTCGCGCTCTTTGGGCTGGACATTGTTGACCACGCGGTCGCCGATCGAAATCGTTCCGGAGGTGATGTTCTCGAGGCCCGCGAGCATCCGCAACAAGGTCGATTTGCCGCAACCGGAGGGGCCGACCAGCACGACGAATTCGCCATCCTCGATCGGAATCGACACGCCGTGCAAAACTTCAAAATTGCCGAACGACTTGCGCACGTCGCGAATCTGTACCGACGACATTCGAATTCACTCCCCTCATTGTCTGTTATTGGCGCCACAAGCGGGCGGCGACGCCTTGCTGTCTTTTCGACTCTAATGCCGGAAGCCGAATTCAACGGTCATTATCATCCGCAGTTTGGCGGTTTTTAGCAATCCGATGGTAGCGCTGTCAATAATTGTTCAAACGTCTAATTTGTTGTGGTATGAGCGCAAGATGGGACGAAAACAGACAAAGTCTGGCAAAATCCGCCTCACCGAGGTCGCCAAGCTCGCTGGCGTCAGTCCCATCACGGCATCGCGTTTTTTCAGGAACCCCGAAGCGCTGTCGGAGAGCAAGCGGGAACGCGTCGATAGCGCCGTGAAGGAACTGGGTTACGTTCCCAATCTCGCCGCGCGCGCACTCGCCTCGCACCGCACCGAAGTCATCGGTGTCGTGATTCCGTCCCTCACCAACAACGTATTCGCCGATGTGTTGCGCGGCATCTACGATTCATCCGAAGGCAGCCGCTACTCGATTCAGCTTGCCAACACGCGCTACAGCATCCTGCAGGAGGAAAAGCTGCTGCGGCTGTTTCGGGCGCAGAAGCCCGCAGGGCTGATCGTTACGGGCATCAATCAGACCGCGGAATCGCGCACGATCCTGGAGTCGATGAATTGCCCGGTCACGCAAATCATGGAGATCGGCGACAGCCCGGTCGACATGATGGTCGGCTTTTCGCATTACGATGCCAGTTTTGCCGCGATCTCGCACATCCTGGAGCAAGGACACCGCCGCATCGGATTTCTCGGCGCACGAATGGATCCGCGCGTGCAGCGGCGGTTCGAAGGGTATCGTGATGCCATGAAGGCGGCATCCCTGTTCGATCCGAACCTCGTCGTCACCACGTCGGTGCCGACGACCGTCACGCTTGGCGGGACGTTGTTCGCCGATCTTCTGACGCGGGCGGCCGAGATCGACGCCGTATTCTGCGTCAACGACGACCTGGCGCTCGGCGTGCTGTTCGAATGCCAGCGCCGCCAGATCGCAGTACCGCGCGACCTGGCGATCGTCGGCTTCAACGACCTGGAGTTCATGGCGTCCGCGGTCCCCTCCCTCACCAGCGTGCGGACCAACCGCTATGAAATGGGAAGACACGCCGTCACCATGGTGATCGACGCGATCGAAGGCCGCCGGCCGCGAGAGCCCGTGCTCGACCTCGGGTTTCAACTCATGGTCCGCGAAAGTTCGATGCCGCAAACCACGTGACGATAACGCCAGACACAAGGTCGCAGCGGATGACGAAAATGGTAGCGCTACCTTTTGGGGCGAATTAGGATTGACTTATCTGAAACCGATTGGCGCGGACGAGCGCGTTTGCAGCAGATGAAATTTTCAGCATTGTGCAATCGCTGCCTCGATTTGAACCGCTCACCGGGTTTGCAGCGCGGGAGGAACCAATGAAAAAGAACGACAACAAGACTGCCACCAACGGCAAGGGTCGCCGGCTGCGCTCCCTCGAGTGGTTCGACAACCCGCACAATCCGGGCATGACGGCGCTCTATCTCGAGCGCTATCTCAATTACGGCCTGACCCGGGAGGAATTGCAATCCGGCAAGCCGATCATCGGCATCGCCCAGACCGGCAACGACCTCTCGCCGTGCAACCGGCATCATCTCGAACTGGCGCACCGGGTACGCGAAGGCATCCGCGCGGCCGGCGGTATCGCGATGGAGTTTCCGACGCATCCGATCCAGGAGACTGGCAAGCGGCCGACGGCGGCACTCGACCGCAACCTCGCCTATCTCGGCCTGGTCGAAGTGCTGTTCGGCTATCCGCTCGACGGCGTGGTGCTGACCACCGGCTGCGACAAAACCACGCCGGCTTGCCTGATGGCTGCGGCGACGGTCAATCTGCCCGCGATCGTGCTCTCGGGCGGCCCGATGCTGAACGGCTGGTTCAACGGAGAACGCACCGGGTCCGGCACCATCGTCTGGAAACAACGCGAGCGGCTTGCCGCCGGCGAGATCGACTACAACGAGTTCATCGAAATCGTGGCTTCCTCGGCGCCGTCGGTCGGCCATTGCAACACGATGGGCACCGCCTCGACGATGAACTCGCTGGCAGAAGCGCTCGGCATGTCGTTGCCGGGGTGCGCGGCGATCCCCGCGCCCTATCGCGAGCGCGGCCAGATCGCCTATGAAACCGGAAAACGGATCGTCGAGATGGTCTGGGAGGACTTGAAGCCCTCGGACATCCTGACTCGCAAGGCGTTCGAGAACTGCATCGCTGTGAACTCGGCGATCGGCGGCTCGACCAACGCGCCGATCCACATCAACGCGCTGGCGCGGCATATCGGCGTCGAACTCTCGATCGACGACTGGCAGAAGCACGGCCACGACATCCCGCTGCTGGTGAACATGCAGCCGGCCGGCTTCTATCTCGGCGAGGAATATCATCGCGCCGGTGGCGTGCCGTCGGTGGTGCGCGAATTGATGGCGAAGAAGCGGATCCATGAAGACGCCGTTACGGTCAACGGCCGCACCATCGGCGAGAACTGCCGCGAGGCGCCCAAGCCCGACGGCGACGTGATCTGGAGCTACGACAAGCCGCTGGTGAAAGATGCCGGCTTCCTGGTGCTTCGCGGCAACCTGTTCGATTCCGCGATCATGAAGACCAGCGTGATTTCGAAGGAATTCCGCGAGCGCTATCTGGTTAATCCGAAAGACCCGAATGCGTTCGAAGGCCGCGCCATCGTGTTCGAGGGACCGGAGGATTATCACGACCGGATCGACGATCCCTCGCTCAACATCGACGAGCACTGCGTGCTGTTCATTCGCGGCGCCGGGCCGATCGGCTATCCCGGCGGCGCCGAGGTCGTGAACATGCAGCCGCCGGCGGCGCTGATCAAACGCGGCATCCTCTCGCTACCCTGCATCGGCGACGGCAGGCAATCCGGCACGTCGGGCTCGCCCTCGATCCTCAACGCCTCGCCGGAAGCTGCCGCCGACGGCGGGCTCGCGATCCTGCGGACCGGCGACAAGGTTCGCATCGACCTCAACAAGGGCGACGCCAACATCCTGATCACGAGCGATGAACTGAAGAAGCGTCGTGCCGAGCTGAAGGACAAGGGCGGCTTCCCCTACCCGGCCAACCAGACGCCGTGGCAGGAGGTCTATCGCTCGACCGTCGGCCAGCAGGCCACCGGCGCCTGCATGGAGCTCGCCACGCGCTATCAGAATATTGCCGGCACGGTCGGCGTGGCGCGGGATAATCACTAACCACCGTCATTGCGAGCGCAGCGAAGCAATCCATTTCTCCGTTGAGGAAGCATGGATTGCTTCGTCGCTTCGCTCCTCGCAATGACGAAGAGGAAACAAGGAGAAGAAAAAAATGTCAGATCGCCTGAAGGGCAAGCGCGCTTTTGTCACCGCCGCCGCTGTTGGAATCGGCCGTGCCTGCGCGGTTGCTTTTGCGCGTGAAGGCGCAACCGTATTTGCCACTGATATCGACGAAGCCAAACTCGCTGCGCTCAAGAGCGAAGGCATCGCCGAGGTGGCGATGCTCGACGTGCGCGACAGCGCAGCCGTCGCCGCCATGGCCAAGCGCGCCGGCAAGACCGACATCCTGCTCAACGCCGCGGGCTTCGTGCACCACGGCACGGCGCTGGATTGCTCCGACGAGGATTGGGATTTTTCGTTCGACCTTAATGTCAAGTCGATGCACCGCACGATCCGCGCGTTCCTGCCGGGCATGCTGGAAAATGGCAAAGGTACAATCGTCAACATTTCCTCGGCAGCCGGCGTGGTGAAGGCTGCACCCAATCGCTACGTCTACGGCGCCACTAAAGCTGCGGTTGCGGCGCTCACCAAGTCGGTAGCCGTGGACTTCATCACCAAAGGCATCCGCTGCAACTGCATCTGCCCCGGCACCGTCGAGACGCCCTCGATGCTCGATCGTGCGGCGGCTGCAGGCCCCAACGGCCGCGAGATGTTCATTGCGCGGCAGCCGATGGGGCGGCTCGGCACCGCCGAGGAGATCGCCTCGCTCGCCGTCTATCTCGCCAGCGACGAGAGTGCATTCACGACGGGCGTCGCGCACGTCATCGACGGCGGCTGGACGTTGTAGGAGAAAGACCCATGAACAAGATCGATCTGAACGGCCGTTGCGCCGTCGTCACCGGCGGGGCTCAGGGTTTTGGGCGCGCGATCGCAGAGCGCTTTGTCGCATCGGGCGCGAAGGTCGCGATCTGGGATCACGACCTGCCGTTTGCAGAAAAGACCGCGAAGGAAATCGGCCCTGATGTCTCGGCGTTCAAGGTCGACGTCTCGGATCTCGCCGCGGTCGAGAAGACCCGCGACGAGACGTTGAAGGCGCTCGGCAAGATCGACATCCTCGTCAACAATGCCGGCATCGCCGGCGTCAACGCCACCGTGTGGGAAACCGATCTCGACGAATGGCGCAAGGTGATGCGCATCAATCTCGACGGCCCCTTCATCTGCTGCAAGGCCGTGGTGCCGGCGATGCTCAAGCAGAAGTACGGCCGCATCGTCAACATCGCCTCGATCGCCGGCAAGGAAGGCAATCCCAACGCGGCGCATTATTCGGCCTCGAAGGCCGGCCTGATCGCGCTGACCAAGTCGCTCGGCAAGGAGCTCGCACAGCACGATATTCTGGTCAACGCAGTAACGCCTGCGGCGGCGAAGACCGCGATCTTCGACCAGCTCACGCAGCAGCACATCGATTTCATGCTGTCGAAAATTCCGAAGGCGCGTTTCGTCCTGGTGGAAGAACTCGCGGCGATGGTGGCGTGGCTGGCGTCCGAGGATTGCGCGTTCTCGACCGGCGCGGTGTTCGACATCTCCGGCGGCCGGGCGACGTACTAGTCAATCGGCGCTCGCGACAATCGTGTCGCCGGTTTAGGACGTCGGCCCGCAGTAGTCGCGATCCAGATTCCTGCGAAGACTGTCACGATGCCGCCAACGAGATTCCAGCGAAGCGGTTCATCCAGCAATGCCGCGCCGACCAGCGACGCGGTGATCGGATTGACGGTGACCGAGATCGCGACGCGGGTCGGCGTTGTGCGCTCCAGCGCGAATGCCCAAAGATAAAATGTCAGCGCGCTGCCGAAGGCACCGAGATAGATGGCAGCCAGCCATTGCGGGACCTCGAAAGCTGCGACGGGCGCAAAACTGCCGTGCCAGAGCGAGATCAGAACAAGACATGCAGCACCAACCCCCATGGATACGGTGGTGAAGGGTATTGGTCCGGAACGAGCGATGAATGGCTTGGACCAGATACTGTAGAGCGCCATGCAGAGGGCCGCGGCGATCATCAGCAGATCGCCGCGCCACGCCCCCGGCGGCGCAGCGGCGAGGCCTGACAGAAGCGCCAGGGCGACCCCGAGCGTTGCGGTCACGACGCCGATCGATTTGCGTATCGTAAGGGCCTCGCTGCCGAGCGCCGCTCCCACGACCATCGTCAGCAGCGGAAGCGTCGACAAAGCAAGGGCGCCGCGCGCCGCGGTGGTGAAAATCAGAGACGCATTGAACAGGATCGGAAACAGGGCGAAGTACAGAACGCCCAAGCCGGCAACGTTCAACCAGTCGGAGTGGCGCGGCCAATGCACGCCTTGCAGAAGGGCCGCCGGCAACAACATCAGAAATCCGATGCCGAACCGAAACGAACCGATCGCCAACGGATCAACCGCATTTACCAGATAGCGCGTCGCCCCGATCGAGGTCCCGCCCAGGCCGCTCGACAGGATCGCCGCCAGCACGCCCCATGCCTCGCTCATGCACTCTCCCCCTCCCGGCTTGCGGCGAACGTAGGGAAGGTTTAGTAATCAAGAAATCGAATTTCTATGATAGAGGAAATAACGTTTATTTATGAGCGCGCCTGTCCTCGATCCGGATCTGTTGAAGGCTTTCGTGGCGGTGGCCGACAGCCGCTCGTTCACGCGCGCGGCTACTCAACTTAACCGGACGCAATCTGCCGTCAGCATGCAGATCAAGCGCCTTGAGGAACGCCTCGGCGTCGAGCTGTTCACCCGTACCAAGGCGAACGTCGATCTGAGCTCCGCCGGCGAAGGCCTGCTCGGATACGCGCGGCGCATTCTGACGCTGAACGACGAGGCAGTCGGCAAGCTGCAGGAACGCAAGATCGAAGGCGTTGTGCGGCTGGGCGTGATGGACGACTACGGAACCTTGATCGTTCCACCCGTGCTGGCAAGCTTCGCCGCGTGCTATCCGCTGGTCCACGTCGAGATGGAGATAGGGCTCACCTCTTTCATGCCCTCGCGCCTCGGCAAGGCCTATGACCTTGTCATTGCCATGCACCCGGAAGGACATGGCGAGGGTGAGTTCCTGCGGCGCGAACAGGCTGCTTGGGCAACCGGTGCATTTCACCCCGTGGAGCAGCAGAATCCTTTGCCGCTTGCGCTCTATCCGCAGGGCTGCCTGTTCCGAAAATGGGCAATGGAGGCGCTGGACGCCGCGAAGCGGCCGTGGCGGCTGGCCTTCGTCAGTCACAGCCTTGCAGCCGTCGAGTCAGTTGCGGCGCAGGGACTAGCAGTGACAGTCGTAAAAGCCAGCACATTTCCGCCGAAGCTGCGCCCCCTATCGGAGCGCGACGGCATGCCGCGACTACCGGCTGCAGACATTTGCCTGCATCGCACGGCGAATTTGTCCCGAGCGGGCACGCTGCTCGCGGATCACTTGCGCTCAACCATCTCAAACCATCTTGATGAAATTTCGGTGAGGCGTGCTACTCGCGACGCCATCCCGATCGCCTTCAACTGAGCGGTGTCTCGTGGACATTTCATTGTACGCAATCTCGGTCTGGATCCTCCCCCTCCTCATCGCCATCACCTTCCATGAGGCCGCCCACGCGTTTGTCGCCTGGCGGCTTGGGGACAATACGGCCCAACAGCTCGGCCGAGTCAGCTTCAACCCGCTCAAGCATATCGATCCCTTCGGCACCGTGATTCTTCCGGGCCTGCTTCTGCTGTCGCATTCGCCGTTTCTGTTCGGTTATGCCAAGCCGGTGCCGGTGAATGTCCGTAACCTTAACCATCCGCGGCTCGACATGGTCTGGGTGGCGCTGGCGGGCCCTGCCATCAACATCGTCCTGGCGATAATCGCGGCCTTTGCGTTCCATGCCCTGCCCCTGGTACCTTCCGATGCTGCCAAATGGACTGCGGACAACCTCAAAAATACGTTCCTGATCAATATCGTGCTGGCGATCTTCAACATGATGCCGATCCCGCCGCTGGATGGCGGCCGGGTCGCCGTCGGGTTGCTGCCGCGGGTGCTCGCTTACCCGCTGTCGCGGCTGGAACCGTACGGGATGTTGATCCTGCTCGGTCTTTTAATCGTGCTCCCGGTCGTCGGCGCGCAACTCGGCCTAAATCTTGATGTTATTTCGGCGATACTGCGGACACTCATCGGATATGTGATCAGCGCGCTTCTCTTCATCACCGGCAACGCTTAAACTTCGAAAAACAGCTGATAGGGAAGAACCGACCCCAGCCATGGCGACAAAAGCTGCGGACATGTTGATTGCACGGCGCGCCGATACGCGCGCGAGGGCAGATTTCGCAACCTGGAAAATGCTGGCCAAGCTTAACGGCTTCTCCGCCCTGCCCGCCGAAGCGCAAAGCTTTCTTGAGGGCTACCGGCAATTGCTGGCGAGGATGACGGAAGCGGACGCATCCGAGGCCACCATCCAGCTCATGTACAAGAGCTATTATGCCGAGATGGGCGGCTCCGGAACGCCACCCGAGATTCCTTCGCGCGCGAGCGAGCCGGCCAAGGATGCCGGCAACGTCACCGCGTTCCGACGGCCGCCGCCGCGGCCCAAGCCTGCCGCATCGGGACCTCAGACCAAACCACGGCTTCCGGTGGCGCTGATCTTTGCGTGTCTCGCCATTGTCTATGTCAGCATCCGCCTGTACTGGCGCTGACACAGCCGCTTCGAACCATCGTACTCATGGCCACGCCGCGTAGGACGGACCGCTGCGTGCGTGCTCCAGTCTGATCTGCCGGCGATAGTTGCCCGGTGATGCGCCGCGGTACTTGCGGAAGAAGCGGTTGAAATAGGCGGGATCGCGAAAACCCAATCCGTATCCGATCTGCTCGACGGGAAGATCGAGCTGTTGCAGCCGCGTGCAGGCTTCACGGACCAGGCGCTCGTGGATGATCGCGCGCGGGCCGCAGCTCTTCTCACGCTGGCAATGCGCATGCAGCTTGTCGGACGTGACGCCGAGCGCGTTCGCATAGCGCGCCACCGGCCAGCCGTCGCGGTAATGCAGTTCGACCATCTGCAGGAAATTGCCGACCAGCGCCGGACCGCCACCGCGCGCCGCAACCTCGTGGCGCTCGTCATGCGAGGCGCTGAGCCGCCAAAGCTGCAGACACAGCAGAAGCAAATGCGAGGAGATCAGCGTCGCGCCGCCAACGCCGGGCGCACGCAGCTCAGCCACGATGGCCCGGCAGGATTCGGCGACCGTATCGAGAGAGGGTGGAAGCGCTTCGCCTGATATCAGCGCAACGCGCTCGGTGGTCCTGCGCAGATGCAGCGCCTCGGCGGTGCCGGCGATAATCTTGATCAGGAAATCGTCGTCGACCGATAGCAGGAAGCCGTCCGCGCCGGGGCCCACTTCGATCGTCGCGTCGGTGCTGCCCGGCAGCCAGAGCAGCGCTGGCGCTTCCAGCGCAACACTGGTCCCATGCCATGACGCGCGGCCGCGGTCCGATTGCAGCAGCAACAGATGCGCCCGCCGTTCAGACTTCTGGCGGATCACCCATGACCGTGCCGCCAGATCAGCCGAAAATGCCTCCGCACGCACCGCCAGCGCAATGCCGACCGGCAGTCCGTTCAGTGCTGGTGATGCCGCCATGCCCGCCCCTCCTGAGACAATCCGCCGCCAGTAAACCGGGGCGTTTGCCAGAAAAGTACAATCTTTCCCCGGCTTCGTCCAATTCCAAGCCTCCCGGGACCTCCCCTAACGTCAGCACGATCATGAGCGCCAGTTCAATGGCGCCGGTCGAACCATCCCGGGAGGAGAACATGACGACAAGTTTGACGCGGCGTGCCGCACTGCTGGCCGCCGCGACCTGCGCCGCCACCATCGGCCTGACCGCCATTGCCGAAGCCCAGACCTCGATCAAGATCGGCTACGCGATCTCGCGCACCGGTCCGAATACCGGCGGCGCCGCCGTCACCACGATTCCCAACTACGAATTGTGGGTAAAGGAAGTGAATGCCGCCGGTGGCATCAAACTCGGCGACAAGCGCGTCCCGATCGAGGTGGTGCAATATGACGACCGCTCCAACGCCGAAGAGGCAGTGCGCGCGCTGGAACGGCTGATCAACCAGGACAAGGTCGATTTCATCCTGCCGCCATGGGGCACCGGCCTCAACCTCGCGGTCGGTCCGACGCTCAACCGCGAAGGCTATCCGCACCTCGCCGCCACAGCCGTGACCGACCGCGCGCCGGAACTCGCCAAGCGCTGGCCCAACAGCTTCTGGCTGCTCGGCACATCAGCGGACGCCGCGAAATCGCTGGTCGAACTCCTGAACAAACTGCGCGATGAAAAGAAGATCGGCGACACCGTGGCGATGGTCAGCATCGCCGACGGGTTTGGCATCGATCTGTCCGGCGCGGCGCGGCCGGCACTCACCAACGCGAAGTTCAAGCTCGCCTACGACAAGACCTATCCGATCGGCACGCAGGACCTTGCGCCGATCGTCAACGAGATCAAGGCGCTCAATCCCGACGTCTTCATCGCCTTCAGCTATCCGCCGGATACGCTGGCGCTGACCGAGCAATCGCGTATCGCAGGCCTAAATCCAAAAGTTTTCTACACCGGCGTCGGCACCGCCTTCCCGCTCTACAAGCAAAAGTTCGGCAAGAATACTGAGGGCGTGATGGGCATCGGCGGCTGGAGCGGCGACAGCCCGGCGATCAAGGATTACCTCGCCCGCCACAAGGCCTCCGCCGCCAACGGCGCCGAGCCGGACCGCTGGGCGAGTGCGGTGACCTATGCCAGCCTGCAGATGCTGCAGCAGGCCATCGAACGCGTCGGCAAGGTCGACCGCGCCGCCGTGATCAAGGACCTGCAGACGGGCATGTTCGAT
Source organism: Bradyrhizobium paxllaeri (assembly GCF_001693515.2). NCBI lineage: Bacteria > Pseudomonadati > Pseudomonadota > Alphaproteobacteria > Hyphomicrobiales > Nitrobacteraceae > Bradyrhizobium > Bradyrhizobium paxllaeri. Next base: position 3,623,674 of record NZ_CP042968.1, on the reverse strand, counting down.
ACCGTGATCGGCAAGGTCAAGCTCGAGAACAACATGCCGACGCGCTACTGGTGGGTCGGCCAGTGGCAGGATGGCGAGTTCTACGGCATCGCACCGGCCGGCAACGAAGGCGCGCGCAAAGCGATCGTGCCGAAGCCGGCGTGGGTCGCGCCGTAACGTCAAGACAGAGATACGGCCGGCTAAACCATGACCAACGCCATTCTGACCGGCCTGATGCTGGGCGGCATGTATGCGCTCATCGCCATGGGGCTCACGCTCCAGTACGGCGTTGCGCGCATCATGAACCTTTCCTACGGCGAGTTCCTGATCGCCGCCGCCTTTGCATCGCACTGGCTGTTCACGGGCTGGGCCGTCAGCCCCTTCGTCGGACTGGCGCTGGTCGTGCCCCTCGCCTTCGCCTTGAATTTCGCGATCTACAAGCTACTGCTGACCCCGCTGGTGCGCCGCGCGCCGAACCGCGATGCGCTCGAGGTCGACAGCATTCTCGCAACCTTCGGCCTCACCTTCGTCATTCAGGGCTCGATGCTCGCGCTGTTCGGCGGGGCCTATTACAGCTATTCGTTCCTGGCCTTCCCGGTGCAGTTTCTCGGCGAGACAGTCGCCGCCAACCGCCTCACCGCGCTCGGCATCACCATCCTGCTCGGGCTGGCGCTTTATGCCGCGCTGACGCGCACCCGCGCCGGCACGGCGGTGCGCGCGGTCGCCGTCGATCCCTTCGCGGCCCAGCTCGTCGCCATCAATGTACCGCAGGCCTCTGCGCTGACTTTTGCGCTCGGCGGAGCATTGGTCGCCGCAGCCGGCGTGCTGGTCAGCACCTTCCTCACTTTCAGTGCGTCATCAGGCGTGGTCTTCACCATGAAGGCCCTGATCGTCGTGGTGATGGGCGGCGTCGGCAACATGCTGGGCTGCCTGGTCGCGGGGCTGGCGCTTGGCCTCAGCGAGGCGCTGGTGGCGTCCTATGTCGATCCCGGACTTACGCTCGCGGTGAATTTCGCGCTGTTTCTCGCCGTGCTGCTGGTGAAGCCGGCCGGCCTGTTTGGCAGGGCCACACGATGAGCGCGCGTATCGCCGGCTTCAGTGCCCTCGCGCTCGCGGCGCTTGCGCTGCTCGCGCTCGTGCCGCGTCTCGGCAACGCCTACTATCTGGCGCTCGCCATTAGCCTGCTGCAATACACCGTGCTGGCGACGGCCTGGGGCCTGTTCTCAGGTCCCACGCGCTATGTCTCGCTGGCAACGACCGCTTTCTTCGGCGTCGGCGCCTATACCGTTGCCGTGCTCGGCGAGATCCTGCCCTGGCCGCTGGTGCTGCTGACCGCCGCGGCGCTCGGCGCCATCGTGGCTGCTATCGTCGGGCTGTCGACGCTGCGCCTCAGCGGCGTCTACTTCGTCATCTTCACCTTTGGTCTCACCGAACTGATCCGCCAGCTCGTGGTCTGGTTCGAGGTCAACAAATCGCGCGTGCTCGGGCGCTACGTCTTCGTCAACATCACGCAGGCCGACATTTACTGGCAATTGCTGGCGCTGACCGCAGCCGTATTCCTGCTGGGCTGGCTGATCGCGCGTTCGCGTCTCGGCTTTGCGCTGCGGGTGATTGGCGAGGACGAGACGGTGGCAAAGCATTGCGGGATCAATACCACCTTCGCCAAGGTCGCCCTGTTCACGATCAGCGCTACCGTCATGACGCTGGTCGGCGCGATCATGGCGCCGCGCTGGACCTATATCGAGCCGTCGATCGCCTTCAATTCGATGATCTCGTTTCAGGTGCTGATCATGGCGCTGCTCGGCGGCGCTCACCGGCTGTGGGGTCCGGTGCTCGGCGCCGTGCCGCTGACGCTGCTGTTCGAGCTCCTGAGCGCGCGCTTTCCCAATACGTTCACGATCATCCTCGGCTGCGTCTTCCTGTTGATCGTCTACATGCTGCCGCGAGGCGTCGCAGGACTGTTCGAAAAGCTGTCGACGAGGACGAGCGGCAAAACCACGCAGCGGGTGGCCGCATGAACCAGGACACCGCAACACGTGTGCTCGAAGTTGAAGGCCTGCGGCGCGCGTTCGGCGGGTTGGTTGCGGTGAACGATCTCGGCTTTGTGGTGGGGCAAGGCGAAATCATGGGCCTTCTCGGCCCCAACGGATCGGGCAAGACGACGGCGCTCAATTTGATCTCGGGCGTCTTGCGTCCCGATGCCGGCACCATCCGCCTGATAGGCCAGAATATCGCGGGCCTGGCGTCGTATCGGATCGCACGGCTCGGCCTGGCGCGGACATTCCAGCTCGTCCGCGTGCTCGACGGCATGGACTGCCGGGAGAACATCAAGGCGGGACTTGCTTTCCAGAGGCCGCATCTGTCCGTCACCGAAGCCGAGCTTCGGATCGACACGCTCCTCGACCGCGTCGGCCTCGCTGGACACGGCCGGCGGCCCGCGGCCGACCTCACCTATATCGACCGAAAGCGCCTGGAGCTTGCCCGCGCTCTCGCCGCAAGGCCGCGGCTGTTGCTGCTCGACGAATGGCTCGCCGGCCTCAACCCATCTGAGCTTGCGATCGGCATCGACCTGATCCGGTCGTTGAAGGCGGACGGGATCACCATCGTGCTGGTCGAGCATGTGATGACCGCGGTGCGCGCCCTGTGCGACCGCTGCATCGTGATGAGCAGCGGCCGCAAGATCGCGGAAGGCGCGACCGCGGACGTGCTGAGCGATGCGGCGGTCGTGAAGGCCTATCTCGGCGGGGTGGCCGCCGATGCTTGAGGTCAAGAATCTCAGCCTCGCCTATGGCCTGCACCGCGCCCTCGACGGCGTCGCGCTCAATGTCGGCCGTGGCGAGATCGTCACCATCCTCGGCGCCAATGGCGCTGGTAAAACATCGCTCCTGAAAGCCATTGCAGGCGTCGTGCGTACGCTGCCCGGCAAGCAGGTGAGCCTCGGCGGCCGTGACATTTCCGTGCTTCCCGCACACGACATCGTCGAAAGCGGACTGGCGCTGGTGCCCGAGGGCCGCGGCATCTTCGGCGATCTCACGGTGAAGGAAAACCTCCTGCTCGGCGCCAACCCGAAGCGCGCCCGCGACGGCGAAGCGGCGCGGCGCGAGCAGGTGTTTTCGCTGTTTCCGCGCCTGCGCGAACGCGCCGCCCAGATCGCGCGCACCATGAGCGGCGGCGAACAGCAGATGCTCGCGATCGGCCGCGCGCTGATGTCCAATCCGGATATTCTGCTGCTCGACGAGCCCTCGCTCGGGCTGTCGCCTGCCATGGTGCAGGAACTGTTCGCCACCTTGCATCGGGTGCGCGAGGCCGGCGTCGGATTGCTGCTCGTCGAGCAGAACGCGCAGGAGAGCCTGCGGATCGCCGACCGCGGCTATGTGCTCGAAAACGGCATCATCGTCGGCCACGGCAGCGCCGATCAATTGAAATCCGATCCCGCCGTCCAGCGCGCCTATCTCGGTGGCGTGCCGCCGGCCACCGCATCATCGTCGTAACGCCCTGCCTGAGGAGAGAAAGCCATGTATGAAATTTCGCTGCTGCTCGAAAGCAAGGATGTGCCCGCATCGAACGGCGCAACGTTCGATCGCCTGAACCCCGTCACCGGTGATCTCGCAAGCCGCGCCGCCGCCGCCCAGATCGCGGATGCGAAGCGCGCGGCCGACACGGCCGCAGCCGCCTTCCCCGCATGGTCCGCCACTGGCCCGAATGCAAGGCGCGCGATCCTGCTGAAGGCTGCCGATCTCCTGGCGTCGAAGACCCCGCAGTTCATCGAGCTGATGGCCGCGGAAACCGGCGCGACCGCCGGCTGGGCCGGCTTCAACGTCCACCTTGCCGCCGGCATGCTGCGTGAGGCCGCCGCGATGACCACGCAGATTTCGGGCGAGGTCATCCCCTCGGACAAGCCGGGCTGCATCGCGATGGCCGTGCGCCAGCCCGCCGGCGTGGTGCTGAGCATGGCGCCGTGGAACGCGCCCGTTATTCTCGGCGTGCGCGCCATTGCGCTGCCGCTGGCCTGCGGCAACACCGCGGTGCTGAAGGCCTCCGAAATCTGCCCGGGCACCCACCGGCTGATCGCCGAATGCCTGCACGACGCCGGCCTGCCGCCCGGCGTGCTCAACGTCATCACCAACGCGCCGGAGGATGCCCCTGCCCTGATCGAAATGCTGATCGGCCATCCCGCCGTGCGGCGCGTCAATTTCACCGGCTCGACCCGCGTCGGCCGCATCATCGCACAGGTGGCGGCGAAGTATCTCAAACCCGCATTGCTCGAACTCGGCGGCAAGGCGCCGATGATCGTGCTCGACGATGCCGACATCGATGCCGCCGTAGCCGCCGCAGCCTTCGGCGCTTTCATGAATCAGGGCCAGATCTGCATGTCGACCGAACGCCTCGTCGTCGACGAGAAGATTGCCGACGCGTTCGTCACAAAACTCGCGGCGAAAGCCGGATCGCTGGTCGCCGGCGATCCCCGCAAGGGCAATGCGCCGCTGGGATCGCTGATCGGCACCGATGCCGCGGCGCGCATCCAGACCCTGATCAACGACGCCGTCAGCAAGGGCGCCAAGGTGGTTGCAGGCGGACGCAGCGAGGGCACGCTGATGTCGGCGACCGTGATCGACGGCGTCAACTCGTCGATGCGGATCTATGGCGAGGAATCGTTCGGCCCGGTGGTCTCCGTCGTGCGCGTCAACGGCGTGGACGAAGCCGTTCGCGTCGCCAATGACACCGAGTATGGCCTGTCGGCGGCCGTGTTCGGCCGCGACATCGCCCGCGCGTTCGAAGTCGCCAAGCGGATCGATTCCGGCATCTGCCACGTCAACGGCCCAACCGTTCACGACGAGGCGCAGATGCCGTTCGGCGGCGTCAAGGCGTCAGGCTATGGCCGCTTCGGCGGCAAGGCCGGCATCGCCGAATTCACCGAATTGCGCTGGATCACGATCGAGACCGGACCGCAGCATTACCCGATCTAACTCTTGGTCTTGACGCGGAAGATCACGGGCAAGGTGAAGCTCAGGCCTTCGTCGGCGACGACAGGCGGCGGCATCGGCACCGGATCGGAGCGCCGCACCATCGCCAGCGCCGCCTCGTCGAAGGCCGGATCGCCCGAGCCCTTTTCGATCTCGGTCGAGAGCACGTGGCCCATGCGGTCGAGCGTGAAGCGAATCTGGATCTCGGCGGATTTCTGCTGCCGCTCCTTCGGATAGCGCTTGTGCTTGTCGAGATGCGCGACCAGCTCCTTTTGCCAGGTCACGCGCGCACGCCGCGCGCTCTCGCCAGTGCCAATCACCGGGGCGACCGAACGCTGCCCTTCCGGCATTTCCTCGGAACTCGGCGTTGCGGTGGCTTCGGAGGCAATCGACTCGGTGGACGCCTGCGTCTGCACCGCCGCGACCTTCGGGTCGTCCTCTTTCGGCTTCTTGGACTCGGTCTCCGTGACCACCCGATCGGCCTCTTCAGGCTCGGTCGGCTTGTCCTGCGGCAGATCGGTTTCCTTCACCTCGGCCTGCTGCTCGTTGAGCTGCGGCGACGCCGCGGATGCCTCGGTATCCGGGCCCGGCGGCAAGTCCGTCACCTCGCGGCGCACGGCGGCCATTTCGAGCCCGACCTCGATCGCCGTTGCGCCGAGGGCGTCATCGGATTCTTCGGTCTGCAAATGCGCGATCGCGAGCGCGGCACCGCCAACGTGAAGCGCGAGCGCGATCACCGCGGCTGAAATCCAGAGCCGCCGGGAGGGTTTTTGGTCGTCGAGCCCGGTCAAGGTTTTGCCGGCGCCGCTTGCGCCGCCGCTGCTTCGGGAACGCCTTCGAGCGCCACCAGCTTGAGCTTGGAATAGCCGCCGGCGCGCAGGATTTCGAGCACATCCATCAACTCGCCATAGGGCACGGCGCGGTCGGCACGCAGGAAGATGTAACGCTCCTTGCTGGCGTCCGGCATCGCATCGAGCGAACGCACCAGATCGACGCGCTTGACCATGTCCTCCCCGATCGCAACCGAGAGGTCCGGCTTGATGCTGACGTAAGTCGGCTTGTCCGGTTTCTTCTGCGGGGTCGCGGTCGATGTCGGCAGATCAATCGGCAGATCGACGGTCGAGAGCGGCGCCGCGACCATGAAGATGATCAGGAGAACGAGAATGACGTCGATGAACGGCGTGACGTTGATCTCATGCGATTCCGCGAAATCGCTGTCGTCATCGTAGTCATGTTCTGCGATCGAGGCGCCCATCGCCTACTCCGCTGCCGTACGGGAATGCGAGGTGACATGGGTACGGTCGAGATCGCGCGACAACAGCCGCGCCGCGGCGCCCGATGCCCGGCTGACCAGCTCCATGTAGCCCTTGGTCACGCGCGAAAAGTGATTGTAGATGATGACGGCGGGAATCGCCGCGACCAGACCGATGGCAGTCGCGAGCAGCGCCTCGGCGATGCCGGGCGCCACCACGGCAAGGTTCGTGGTCTGCGATTTCGAAATGCCGATGAAGCTGTTCATGATGCCCCAGACCGTGCCGAACAGACCAACGAAGGGCGATGTCGCACCGATGGTCGCGAGCAGGCCCATGCCGAGCCGGATACGCCGCGCTTCAGCGCGCACGATTTCCGCAAAGCTCGATGCGGCGCGCTCCTTGATGCCGGCATCGCTCGAGATGCCCGCCGACAGCCGCGCCTCGCGCATGGCCGCCGCCAGGAAGGACGCCAGCACGCTGCCCTTGGCGCCGAGCGCGAATTGCGCTTCCGCCAGCGACCGCGCGTCCGCGATCTTGGCCAGCGCCGAGCGCACCTTGCGCTGAACCACAGTCAGCTCAAGCATCTTGGCGATGAAGATCGTCCAGGTCACCAGCGAAGCAAAGGCGAGACCGATCATGACCGCCTTGACCACCACGTCGGCCGACTTGAACATCGACCACGGCGACAATTCCTTGAGCTCTGCGGCCGCCGCCTTCAGCTTACCCTCACGCTCTGCCTGCGTCGCAGCTGCGTCCGAAGGCGCAGCCGGTGCAGCCGCTGCCTGGGGCAGCGCGGCCGGTGGCTGCGATTGCGTTACGGCGGGCGATGCCTGAGCCGCAGGGGCCATGCCCTGCTGGGCGGATAACGGCGCCGTCAGCGACAGCATCGCCAGCGCCGAGATCATCACCAACGTCGTCACGCGAGAAAGAGTCATGTTCTTCATACTTCGGCCCAGCAGCGGATCAGGTTGCGATTGGTCAATTTGACCGTTTCAGGGTCGTCTCGCCCGAGCCGCTCTACCAGGGCCTGGATCGCGGTAACGAGATCGAAGACGAGGCTGCGGGCGTGGCCATCCCGTACCACGCTCTGCAGCCAGAAAAAAGACGCAACACGCATACCTCGTGCGACCGGCGTGACCAGATGCGACCTAGACGCAGGATAATGCACGAGGTCCCCGGCCCCGAACTTGATCTCATGTGAGTCATAGAGGTCCTCCACTATCACTTCGCTACCGTCGTATTCGTCCGGTTCCGACGAGCACAGCGTCACCGAAAGGTGGCTCCGGATCTGCAATCCCGTAAGGCAATCTCCCCTCACCGCATTGTCTACATGAAGGCCGAATTGGTGGCCGTCTAAGGCCGCGTAGCGGTTAAACAGCGGCGGAACGATCTGCAGCAGGGTCGCCGCCGAGATGAATTCTGGACTGGCGGTCAGCGTCGAAAGCACGCAACGGCCGAGCATACCGCGCACCGCGCCTGCGGTGGAGCGGCCATCTTCCGCTCGGGCCGCGACATGATGCGGCGGAGGTCCGCCACACCGGTCGCGCGGTACATTGGCGATGCGGACCAGCATTGCAGCCGTCCCTTAGAATTTGTCTAGAACCGTGCCGAGAGCACCATGCTCACGCTGCATCCAGGTGCCACGAACACGAACGGCGTCGCGCCCCAATCAGAGCGCATCGTAGCCGAGCTCGCTTGTCAGGTTTGGCGACCAACCGTTTTGCGTTCCGGTTCCTGTTAACCTCCCTTACAAGCGTTCTAAAGAATGCCGGGAAATCCTGGCAGTCAGGCACTGGTTGTTCGTCCAGCTTTCGTCAATCAAACCGTGCCGGCGGCTGCACGACGGCGACGCGCGCAATCAGTCCCATCTGCGCGCACTCACGCCCGGAGCTCGCAACAGAATGGCGACGGCAGCGAGCCGCCCATCGCGACGGCCAACCTTTCCAATTGTTTAGGATTCTCAAGCCTTAGTGTTTGTACAGGCTGAGCACGCGAACGTTATATCGGAGGAATTGGGGAACTTCCGGAAATCCATGATCATGTCGAGGTCGCGCACCAACCGTTGGGCTTTGCTGATCGTAGCGATCGCGGCGTTGGGCTATCTGGGCTGGCAGCGATACCTGAGCGGGGATCATCCGGCGCAAGCTGAAGCGCAGAAGGCCGCGCCCGCCCGTGCCGCCGTTCCGGTGCGGATTGCCACGGTCGAAAAAGCCGATTTTCCGGTCTACCTGACCGGCCTCGGCACCGTGCAAGGCTTCAACACCGTCGTCGTCCGTACCCGCGTCGACGGCCAGATCAACCGGATCGCCTTCCAGGAAGGCCAGGTCGTCAAGGAAGGCGACACGCTGGTCGAGATCGACCCACGACCTTTCCAGTCTGCGCTCGATCAGGCCAAGGCCAAGAAGGCGCAGGACGAAGCCAACCTCGCCAATGCCAGCCTCGACCTGCAGCGCTATACCAAGCTCGGCGAATTCGCGACCCGGCAGCAGACCGATACGCAGCGCTCCACCGTCGCGCAGCTCACGGCGCAGATTCAGGCTGACGCGGCGATGATCGAAACCGCGCAGACCCAGCTCGATTACGCCACCGTCAAGGCGCCGATCTCCGGCGTCGTCGGGCTGCGCCAGGTCGACGTCGGCAACATCGTCAATGCCGCGACGCAAACCGGCATCGTGACCATCGTCCAGATCGAGCCGATCGCCGTGATCTTCACTGCACCCGAAGAGCAACTGCCGGATATCAAGGCGGCGCTCGCCGCTTCCCCTCCCAAGACGATCGCGCTCTCCACCGACGGCAAACGCGTGCTCTCCACCGGCACGCTTTCCCTGATCAACAACCAGGTCGACACGTCGAGCGGCACCGTTCGCCTCAAGGCCGTGTTCGACAACAAGGATCACGCGCTGTGGCCGGGCCAGTCGGTTTCGACCCGTCTGCTCATTGCGACGTTGAAGGACGCGACCGTGATTCCCGACGACGCCGTTCAGCATGGCCCCAACGGCCTTTACGCCTATCTGGTCAACAAGGATAACAAGGCCGAACTCCGCAAGATCAAGGTGACGCGCTCGATCGATGGCCGCTCCGTGGTCGATGAGGGGCTAGCGCCCGGCGAGCAGGTGATCACGGCGGGCCAGTTCAAGGTTCAGCCGGGCACGCTGGTGACGACGGCGGTCGCCAGCTCGGATCAGGCTCAGGCCAGGACGACCGACGAATGAGCGAGGGAATCTCCGCGCCCTTCATCCGCTATCCCATCGGCACGTCGCTGATGATGGCCGGGATCCTGTTCGTCGGCCTGGTCGCCTATCCGCTGCTGCCGGTCGCGCCGCTGCCGCAGGTCGATTTTCCGACCATCCAGGTTTCCGCGTCGCTACCCGGCGGCAGTCCGGAAACCATGGCCTCATCGGTGGCGCAACCGCTGGAGCGTCAGCTCGCACAGATTCCCGGCGTCGCGCAGATGACTTCGACCAGCTATCTCGGCACGGCAGCGATCACGATCCAGTTCGATCTGAACCGGCAGATCGACGCCGCTGCCAACGACGTGCAGGCCGCGATCAACGCTGCCAGCGGCCAGCTACCGAAGAGCCTGCCCTCGCCGCCGACCTATCGCAAGGTCAACCCGGCGGACTCGCCGATCCTCCTGCTGTCGGCAACATCGGACACGCTGCCGCTGACGACCGTGAGCGATGCCGTCGACGCCCAGCTTGCGCAGCAGATCAGCCAGATTTCCGGCGTCGCGCAGGTCATCATCGGCGGACAGCAGAAACCGGCGATCCGCATCCAGATCGACCCGGCGAAACTCGTGGCCAAGGGACTGTCGCTGGAAGACGTCCGCAGCCAGATCGCGATCACGACCGTCGACAGCCCCAAGGGCAATATCGATGGCGAACACCGCGCCTACACCATATACGCCAACGACCAATTGCCGAACTCGAAGGACTGGAACGACGTCATCATTGCCTATCGCAATGGCGGCCCGTTGCGGATCCGCGATATCGGCCAGGCCGTCACCGGCCCCGAAGACGCCAAGCAGGCGGCTTGGGCCAACGGCAAGCGCGGCGTATTCCTGGTGATCTTCAAGCAGCCCGGCGCCAACGTCATCGAGACCGTCGACAAGATCAAGGCGACGCTGCCCCGGCTGGTCGGTGCCATTCCGCCGGCGATCAAGATCGAGGTCATCAGCGACCGCACCCAGACCATCCGCGCCGCGGTGGAGGACGTGCAGTTCACCCTGCTGCTGACGATTGCGCTGGTCGTCATGGTGATCTTCGTCTTCCTGCGCAGCTTCTGGGCCACCGTGATCCCGACGGTGACGGTTCCATTGGCGCTGCTCGGCGCCTGCGCGCTGATGTGGGTGTTCGGCTATACGCTCGACAATCTGTCGCTGATGGCGCTTACCATCGCCGTCGGCTTCGTGGTCGACGACGCCATCGTGATGCTGGAAAACATCACGCGCTATATCGAGGAAGGCGAAAAGCCGCTCGCCGCCGCGTTCAAGGGCGCCCGCGAAATCGGCTTCACCATCGTCTCGATCAGCATCTCGCTGGTCGCGGTGCTGATCCCGCTATTGCTGATGGGCGGCATCATCGGGCGGCTGTTCCGCGAATTCGCGGTGACGCTGGCCATGACCATCTTCGTGTCGATGGTCGTGTCGCTGACGTTGACGCCGATGATGGCCTCGCGCTTCCTGCGCGCGCACGGCGAAACCAAGCATGGCCGATTCTACCAATGGAGCGAAAGCGCCTTCGACGCGATGCTGCGCGTCTACGAGCGCGGCCTTGACCTTGCTTTGCGCTGGAAGCTCTCCACGCTGATGATCTTCTTTGCCACCTTGGGATTGTCAGTCTATCTGTTCGTCATCATCCCAAAAGGCTTCTTTCCGCAGCAGGACAACGGCCTGATCACAGCCACTTCGGAGGCCAGCCAGGACATCTCCTTTGCCGACATGAAGCGGCATCAGGAAGAACTCGGCAAGATCGTGCAGGCCGATCCAGATGTGGCCTCTGTCGCGATGGCGATCGGCGGCAGCGGCCGGGCCGGCAATAACGGCAGCCTGTACATCACGCTGAAGCCGCGCGACGAGCGCAAGGCGAACGCGCAGCAGATCATCGCGCGCCTGCGTCCGCAGCTGGAGAAGGTCGAGGGCGCCCGCCTCTATATGCAGGCGGCGCAGGACGTGCGGCTCGGCGGCCGGCCGACGCGCACCCAGTTCGAGTTCACGCTGCAGGACGCCGATTTGGCCGAGTTGAACGAATGGGCGCCAAAGATCCTGGCAAAGATGCAGACCCTGCCCGAACTGCGCGACGTCGCCACCGACCAGCAGACCAACGGCACCACGCTGGAGTTGAAGATCAACCGCGATACCGCCGCACGCTATGGCATCCAGCCGCAACTGATCGACGACACCCTTTATGATGCGTTCGGCCAACGCCAGGTGACGCAGTATTTCACCCAGCTCAACACCTACAAGGTGGTGCTGGAAGTGCTGCCGGAGCTACAGGGCAGCCTCGACACGCTGAACAAGATCTATGTGAAATCACCCACCACGGGTGATCAGGTGCCGCTGTCGACCTTTGCCACCTGGACCAGCGTGCCGGTGCGGCCATTGTCGATCAGCCATCAGGGCCAGTTTCCGGCGATCACGATCAGCTTCAACCTCGCGCAAGGCGTGGCGCTGGGACAGGCGACCGACGCGGTGCAGAAGGCGATGGTCGAACTCGGCGCACCGACGACGCTCAATTCGAGCTTCCAGGGCACCGCGCAGGCGTTCCAGCAGTCGCTCGGCACCGTGCCGCTGCTGATCCTCGCCGCGCTCGTGGTGGTCTATCTGATCCTCGGCATCCTCTACGAAAGCTACATCCACCCGATCACGATCTTGTCCACCCTGCCGTCAGCAGGCGTCGGCGCACTCGCCATCCTGATGCTGTTCGGGTTTGACTTCAGCCTGATCGCATTGATCGGCATCGTGCTCCTGATCGGCATCGTGAAGAAGAACGGCATCATGATGGTGGACTTCGCCATCACGGCCGAGCGCGACGAGAACCTGGAGCCTGAAGGTGCGATCCGCAAGGCGGCGCTGCTGCGCTTCCGCCCGATCATGATGACGACGATGGCGGCGCTGCTCGGCGGCGTGCCGCTGATGCTCGGCACCGGAACGGGCTCGGAAATCCGCCAGCCGCTGGGCTATGCCATGGTCGGCGGGCTGCTGGTCAGCCAGGCGCTGACGCTGTTCACGACGCCGGTGGTCTATCTCTATCTCGACCGGCTTTCCAACGCGTTTGCGCGGTGGGGCCGTTCGTCCAATCCTAACCATGCGCATTCGGACACTCACGGATCGGTCAAGCAGGCGGCCGAATGACTTGACTTTAAGTTGCAACCAGCACATCCGAATGAAGTTCATTTCGGAGTTGGATAGTGACAATTCCTATAAAGCTTGCGGTTGCAGCCGTCATAACGCTCTCCTTTTTCGCACAAAGCCACGCCCAGGCGCCCAAAGCCAAAAATGCCCCCGCGACGGCCCAGGCCGCGCCGCCTCCCGCCGCTGCTACGGCCGACGGCGCAAACGCGCCGGCGCCTCCCGGCTGGATTGCGCGGTGCAGCAGCGCCAACCGCAGCGCGCCGCTGGAATGCGCGATCGAGCAGACCGCGGTTCTGACCAAGACCGGGCAGCTCATCGTGCTGATCAATGTCCGCGTGCCCGCCGACACGCGCGCGCCGATCGCCCTCGTGCAGTTACCGCTTGGGCTCAATCTGCCGGCCGGCGCCAAACTTCAGGTCGATGACGGCAAGACGTCCGACCTGCAGATCCAGACCTGCGAGGCCCGCGGCTGCTACGCCAACCTCCAGATTTCGCCCGAGATGCTCACCGCGTTGAAATCCGGCAAGCAGTTGAAGGTCTCGTTTCAGAATCTCGCCAAGGAAACGATTGCGATCCCGATGCCGCTGGCGGACTTTGCAGCGGCGTATGACAAGATCAAGTAAGGCGAGTTCAAGTCTTAGCCCCGTCATTGCGAGCAGCGATGACGTCGCCCCACAAGAGGCCGTCATACCCCGCGAATGCGGGGTATCCAGTACGCCGCGGCTTATCACTTCATCACCAATGTCTCTGGAATACTGGATCGCCCGCCTGCGCGGGCGACGACAGTTCAGGCGACTGATGGCTACTGCCGCGCCATCTCAGCGGCGCCTACCCCCTCGCCATCCAGCTTCTGGTCCTCATGCATGTCGACCGTCACCTTCAGCAATTGCCCGGTGAACTCGAACGGCGCCGCGTAATGCGAGACCGGGCTTGCGCGGTCGCGGCCGATATCGAGGCCGGACCACGAGATGAAATTGTTGAAGGCGAACTGGGTCTGGATCGAGCCTACCGGCTCGCCGTCGATCAGCAGCGTATAGGCGGTCGCACCGGTGCGCGAGCCCTTGGCGGGCGGCTCCTTGCGCACCAGACGTTCGACATGCACGCCGAGCCGGTGTGCGCCTGACGGCACCTTGCGGTCGGAGGTCACGATCTCATGGCCGCCGCCGATGTTGAGATCGTGCACCAGAAAGCCGTCCTTGATGTAGAGGCTGTAGCCTGAGGTCGCGTCGCCATGAGCGATCAGCACGCCCTCCGCCCCCTCCTCGCCGATCTCGACATGGGCCTCGATGGTGTAGCTGCGGCTGCGCACATCGGGCGCAACGTCGGTCGGCACATGCCCCATGCCGGCGTGAAAGGTGAACCTGTTGCGCGCGCCATGAAAGCGCGCTGCATTCTCGGCGAAGCGCGGGCCGAAGCGGTCGTCGAGCGGCAACACATTGTGCTTCTCGGCCTCGCTCCACCACAGCTTGATCATCGCCTCCAGCCGTCCGGGCTCTTTCGCCGCGAGATCGTCGGTTTCCGAAAAGTCCTGCGCCAAATGAAACAGCTCCCACTTGTCGTTCTCGAACGGCGTGCCCGAGGGATGGAAGGAGACCGCTTTCCACCCGTCATGCCAGAGGCCGCGATGGCCGAACATCTCGAAATATTGCGGTGACGATTTTGACGGCGCAGAGGGATCGGTGACGGAGCGCGCAAAGCTCTCGCCCTCGAGCGGCATCTGGGCAACGCCACCTATGTCCGAGGGCGGCGCGATGCCGATCAGATCGAGCAAGGTCGGCGTCAGGTCGCAGGCATGCACGAACTGGTGCCGCACCTCACCTCGGCCTGCGATCCTGTTCGGCCAGGTCATGATGAAGGGATCGCGGATGCCGCCACCATGGGTGTTCTGCTTGTAACGCCGCAGCGGGGTATTCGACGCCATCGCCCAGCCATGCGGGAAATTGCTGTGCGAGTCCGGTCCGCCGATGTCATCGATCCGCCGCAGCTTTTCCGCTGGCGGTTCGGGGCGGAAATTATACGGCCCCATCGCGTTCACAAAACCCCATGGCCCGCCCTCCTGACTGGCACCGTTGTCCGACAGCACCAGGATCAGCGTGTTGTCGCGGATCCCCGCTTTATCGAGAAAGCCGATCAGCCGCGCCAGATGCTGATCGGCGTGATCGAGCATGCCGGCAAAGGCCGCCTGCAGCCGCGTGAACACGCGCCTTTCGTCGGCGCCATGCTCGTCCCATGCCTTCACGCCGTCATTGCGCGCTGGCAATCGAGTCTCCTCCGGCACGAGGCCCATCGCCTTCTGCCGGGCGATGCGCTGCTCGCGCTCGACGTCCCAGCCATGGGCGAACTTCGCATCATAGCTCTTGATGATGTCCATCGGCGCCTGGTGCGGCGCGTGGCAGGCGCCGAGTGCAACCCAGGTCAGCCAGGGAATATCGGGGCGATCGGCGGTGTGATCGGCGATGAAGCGGATCGACTGGTCGATCAGATCAGATGTGAGGTGATAGCCGTCGGCATACGTCCCGGGTGGATCGACGTGGGCATTGTCGGATACGAGCTCCGGCGCGAACTGATCCGTCTCGGCATCGAGAAAACCGTAGAAGCGGTCAAAACCGCGGCCGAGCGGCCACCCGTCGAACGGCCCGGTGGCGCCGCTTTCGGTGAGCGGCGTGACATGCCATTTGCCGACCATGTAGTTGCGATAGCCGTGCGGCCGCAGCATCTCCGCCAGCGTCCCCGCCTCGCGCGCGATCTTGCCGCGATAGCCGGGATAGCCGCTGTCGAAATTGGCAAGGCAGCCGACGCCGACCGAATGATGGTTACGCCCGGTCAATAGCGCCGCACGCGTGGTCGAACACATCGCGGTGGTATGGAAGCTGGAATAGCGCAGGCCTTCGGCCGCAAGCCTGTCGATGGTCGGCGTCCTGATGGCCGAGCCGTAGCAGCCGAAATCGGAGAAGCCGACATCGTCGAACAGCACGACCAGGACATTCGGTGCGCCCTCCGGCGGCTTGGCGGCTTGCGGCCACCAGGGCTTTGAGCCCGCCACCGTCTTGCCAATGGTGCCGCCGAACGGTTTTGCGCTGCCTGCCGCCATCGCCTGCTCCCTCATTATCCGCGACCCGGTTGATCCCTGGGGTTTGCCGCATGCCGGCCGTCCATGCCCGGCCAGCCGCCCATGGCCATTGCCTGAAATCATAATCCGAATTATCATTATGATTACTTCGAACGGAGAAGCAAGTTCCGGATGCAGCGATCGGCCGAACTCGACCTTCCCGGCGTTACCCCCTCGCGGCAGAAGCGCAGCCGTGAGACCACGGCCGCCTTGCTCCAGGCCGGCGCGGAGATGCTACGCACCCACAGCCTTGCGGAATTGTCAATCGAGGCCCTGTGCCGGCAGGTCGGCGTCACCGTCGGCGCGTTCTACAGCCGGTTCGAAAGCAAGGACGCCTATTTCAATGCACTGATGGCGCTGGCCGCGCGCGATGGCGAAAGCAGGCTCGCGCGCATGACCGAGGACAAGCGGCTGGCCGATGCGGACCTTGCCGATCTCAGCCGCCTCCTCGTCCGCGGCACCATCGGCTGGATCCGCAAGCACGAAGGCGTGCTGCGCGCCGCGCTCCAGCACGACGACACGCGGCCGGACCGCTGGTCCACGTTCAAGGAGCTGGCGCGCGCCAACGTCGCCAATGCCACGCCCATCCTGCTTGCCGTCATGGGCCGCGACCGCAAGGCCGCGAAGACCCGCACCATCGCCTTCGGCTTTCAGGTCGTGCTGGGGACGCTGGTCAACGCGATCCTCAACGACCCCGGCCCGCTATCCGTTCATGATGAGGAGCTGGAGCAGCGGCTGGCGAATTGCCTCCTGCTGTTGCTGAAAGCGGAGATCACGCCCGCAGCGCCCGCCCGCGCTGCCGCGCGCCACAGGCGGAAGAAGTGACCGCCGCTTGAGCTGACGATGCTTCGAAATCCGAAGGCGGAGGCCAAAATGCCTCCTCTTCCACGCTTGCCAAAGACAGGATCAAGCGGGTAGAACGACGCCAACCTTGGCGCGGTGATTTGTCCAGATCCCGCCGCCGGCGATTTATCCAGATAATCAGATAAGCCATTGATTATATTGGATAATCCATTGGGGAATGGTGTAACGGTAGCACAACAGACTCTGACTCTGTTTGTCTTGGTTCGAATCCAGGTTCCCCAGCCAGCCTCGCGGCGGCACCTTCCGTAGGCTGATTTCAACGCCCCTCAAACCCACCTCTTTCGCCGTCGGTACGACTTGATGTCGCGAAAGCTCTTGCGGCCCTCCGACGACATCCCGAGATAGAATTCCTTGACGTCCTTGTTCTCGGCCAGCGCTTTCGCCGGTCCGTCGACCATGATGCGGCCGCTTTCCAGGATGTAGCCATAGTCGGCGTATTTCAGCGCGACATTGGTGTTCTGCTCGGCCAGGAGGATGCTGACCCCTTCCTTCTGATTGAGGTCGCGGACGATCTCGAAAATCTCCGCCACGATCTGCGGGGCGAGGCCCATCGACGGCTCGTCGAGCAGCAGCATGTTCGGCTTGGCCATCATGGCGCGACCGATCGCCGTCATCTGCTGTTCGCCGCCTGACGTGTAGCCCGCCAGGCTGCTTCGCCGCACCTTCAGGCGCGGGAAATAGGCGTAGACCCTGTCCAGCGCGTCGCGCAATTGCGCGCCCTTGATCGGCCGCGTGTAGGCACCGGTGATCAGGTTTTCCTCGACCGTCAGATGGCCGAAGCAGCGTCGCCCCTCCATCACCTGCACCATGCCCATGCCGACGAGATCGCCGGGGGTGAGCCGGTCGGTGCGCTTGCCGCGGAATTCGATCGAGCCTTTGGTCACGGCTCCCCGCTCGGAGGCAAGCAGCGTGGAGATCGACTTCAGCGTCGTGCTCTTGCCGGCGCCGTTGCCGCCAAGCAGCGCGACGATTCCGCCTTGTGGCACTTCGAGGGACACGCCGCGCAGCACGAGGATCACGTGGTCATAGACCACCTCGATGTTCTTGACCGCGAGCACAGGGCCCGCCGCCACCGCGGCGGCTGGCGCCTCTGTCGTGCCGGCTGATGTGACGGAAACGTTCATGGCCGCATTCCCCAAAAGTCAAATTCGAATGCGGGTGGAAGACCGCCTTCCACCCGCTCGTCGTGTCAAAAGCGTCCGCTCAGGAGCATTGGCGGATCGGCAGGTTGTTCTCCTTCGCGTATTTCTCGGCCGATTCTTCGATCAGCTTGCGAATGAAGGCCGGGTTCGGTGCAGGCACCCAGTCCGTCAGGAGCTGGAATTGCTTGCCGTCCCACTGCATCATCCGGAAGCGCTCGGAGCCGTCGTGTTTGGCGCAGGACATCTTGAACGGCGCCGACATGCCGAGGATTCCGATCTCCTTGAGCTTGTCGTCGGTGACATCCAGCGCCTCGTAACCGTCGCGGAATTCCGCACCCGTGACGGTCTTGCCCACCTTGTTGTGAATCCGCTGGGCGTTCTTCATCGCCTCGACCCACATCACGGCCGCGCCGACGCCGCGGTTGTAGTAGACCGTGCCGACGCGTTGCGGGTTCTGCATGTTGCCCTTGCCGGCGCCATACACGACCTTTTCGATGTCCTGAATCAGCGGGAATTTGCCGGGCGCGGCGTTGGCGGCGACATAGGTGCCCTTCGCGGCGTCGCCGGCCGGGATCATGTCCTCCTCGGCGCCGCCGAAGGTCACATACATCATCTTTTCCCGGGGGAAGCCAACGCGGGCGGCCGTGGTGATCGCCGTCGAGTTCATGCCGGAGCCTGCGCCCCAGAAGGTGACCCAATCGGCCTTCTCGCGGCGGATCTGCAGCCATTGCGACTGCTGCTCCAGTCCGGGCGGCGGCACGGCGATTTCGATCAGCTTCACACCCCATTCCTTGGCGATTTCACGCATCGCCGGAATCGGTTCCCGACCATAGGCCGTATCGATGTGAAGGTGCACGATCGTCTTGCCCTTCATCTTGTCGATGCCGCCTTCCTTCTGCGCCATGAAGTTCATCTTCACGGCGATCTGCCCCCAATAGTGGCCCGCCGCATTGAACACCCACGGCCAGACGCGGCCGTCGGCAGCGTCAGTGCGGCCGTAGCCGTACTGAGCGAGCACGACGTTATCCGGCGCCATGCGGCCGATGACGGCGTAAGCGCCGGGCGTACCCAGCGTATCGAACACGACCATCTTCTGGTCGCCCTTGTTCAGCAGACGCTGGTAGCATTCGACGGTGCGGGCCGCGTTATACTCGGTCTCGCACTCGTCATAGGTCAGCTTCACGCCGTTGACGCCGCCGTGCTTCATGTTGACGTAGTTCAGATAGTCGATGATACCGCCGTAGTAGCCGGTACCCATTGCCGAGTAGGGTCCGACGCGGCTGCTGGGAATCCCGAAATACTGTTCCTGCTCCTGCGCCATCGCGGCCGAGGATGCGGTTGCGACCGCGAATGCGGCCCCAAGCGCGAAGATACCAGGCATGGCCCGGCGGAGAATCGTATCGATCATCATGACGCCTACTTGCTCCCCTTGTTGACGACTTTCTTGTTGTGAACGAACGACATCCGGCTCAGTGGCGGAACGGCCAGAGCCGCAACCTTTCCTTGGTCAGTTGCCACAGACGCGCGAACCCGAGCGGTTCGAAAATCAGGAACACGATGATCAGCACGCCGAAGATCACCTGCTCCAGCGCCGAGGTGATGGTGGCGTCGACCGCCTTCCCGAACGCCTTGTGGAAGAACACGTTGAGGAACACCGGCATCAGCAGAATGAAGCCCGCGCCGAGAAAGGAGCCGAGAATGGTGCCGAGCCCGCCGATGATGACCATGAACAGGATGCGGAACGACAGGTCGATGGTGAACGCCGACGGCTCAACCGTCTGCAGATAGGCGAAGGCGAACAGGGCACCGCCGACGCCGCAGTAGAACGAGCTGATCGCGAACGCCTGCAGCTTGGTGCGCAGCAGCGACAGGCCCATCACCTCGGCCGCGACGTCCATGTCGCGGACCGCCATCCAGGCCCGTCCGGTGCTGCCGCGCGCCATGTTCTTGGCGGCGAGCGTGAGCGCCGCGACGATCAGCAGCACCACCCAGTACTTCTCTCGGGGCGACGCGAAATTATGGCCGAACATGATGATGGGCTGCGCCGTGATCACCCCGGCGGGATCGTAGTTCTTGAACCAGCCGAACTTGTCGAGCGCCCAGACGATGAAGAACTGCGAGGCCAGCGTCGCGACCGCGAGGTAGAGGCCGCGGATGCGCAGGCTCGGCAGGCCAAAGACGATACCGACCAGTGCTGCGCATATGCCGGACAGAAACAGCGCCAGCAGGAACGGAATGCCGTCGATGCGAAGGATCAGATTGTAGCAGGCGAAGGCGCCGACCGCCATAAAGCCCGCCGAGCCCAGCGAAAGCTGACCGGCATAACCCATCAGGATGTTTTGTCCCGTCGCGACCAGCGCGAGGATCAGCCACGGGATCAGGATCGCGCTCAGCCAGTAGTCATTGGCGACAAAGGGCACGACCGCGACAGCCAGCAAAAGAATGATGGCCATCCCGACGCGGTCCTGCCGCAGCGGAAGGAGTTGCGAATCTGCCGCGTAGCTGGTGCGAAACTGTCCGGCTTCCCTGTAGAACATCGAATAGATCCCCAAATTGCCGGATGTCAGACGCGTCGGATGATCTTCTCGCCGAACAGGCCTTCGGGCCGGATCAGCAGGAAGAGAACGGCGAGCATGTAGGGCGCCCAGCCCTCGATGCCACCGCCGAAGTATGGCCCGATGTACACTTCGGCGATTTTCTCGGAAGCGCCGACGATCAGGCCGGCAACGATCACCCCGGGCACCGACGTGAAGCCGCCGATGATCAGCACCGGCAGCGCCTTCAGCGCCACCCACACCAGCGCAAACTGGACGCCGCTGCGCGCGCCCCACAGCATCCCCGCCACCAGCGCAACGACGCCGGCGGTGGCCCAGACCAGCATCCAGATGTGCTTCAGCGGGATGCCGATCGACAGCGCCGCCGTATGATCGTCAGCAACGGCCCGCAACCCGCGCCCGACCTTGGTGCGGGAGAACAGCAGCGCCAGCGCCGCCACCATGATGCCGGCAACGACGCCTGCCGTGATGTCGAGCTGGCTGACGAGCACGCCCGCACTGTCCGCCAGCCACCCGATCGGCTCGTCCCTGATGCCGAGGTCGAGGCGGCGCACATCCACGCCCCAGACGATCTGCGCCACGCCCTCGATGACGAAGGCGAGGCCGATCGTGGCCATCAACAGCGTATCCTCGCTCTGGCTCACCAGCGGCCGCAGCACGAAGCGTTCGGTCGCCATGCCGACAAGGATCATCAGTCCGACCGCCACGGGCAGCGCCGCCCAGAACGGCAGACCAAGCTCCATGAAGCCGACAAAGGACAGCACCGCAAAGAACACCATCGCGCCCTGCGCGAAGTTGAACACGGAGGAGGCCTTGTAGATCAGCACAAAACCCAGCGCGACCAGCGAATACATCGCCCCGGACAGGAGCCCGCCGACCAGAACCTCGATGAAGAACCAGAAATCGACCATCGCGCTTCCTCAGTGTGCCACGCCAAGATAGGCGTCGATGACGTCCTGATTGGAGCGGACCTCCTCCGGTGTGCCGTCGCCAATCTTCTTGCCGTAGTCGAGCACGACGACGCGATCCGAGATGTCCATCACCACGCCCATGTCGTGTTCGATCAGCACCACGGTGGTGCCGTAATGGTCGTTGACGTCGAGGATGAAGCGGCACATGTCCTGCTTCTCCTCGATGTTCATGCCGGCCATCGGCTCATCGAGCAGCAGGATGGTCGGTTCGGCGGCGAGCGCACGGCCGAGCTCGACGCGCTTCTGAAGCCCGTAGGGCAAACGCGCCACCGGCGTCTTGCGGATGTGCTCGATCTCCAGGAACTCGATGATCTCCTCGACCGCGGCGCGGTTTTCGGTTTCCTCGCGGCGAGCGCGGGGAAGCTGCAATGCCACCTCGACGAAGCTCGCATGCATGTGCAGTTTGCGGCCGGCCATGATGTTGTCGAGCACCGACATGCCCCGGAACAGCGCAATGTTCTGAAAGGTGCGCGCGATGCCGAGGCTCGCGGCGTGCGTCGGCGTCATTTCGGACAGGCGCTCGCCCCTGACGGTGATGCTACCTTCCTGCGGCACATAGATGCCGTTGATGACGTTGAGCATCGAGCTCTTGCCGGCGCCGTTCGGACCGATGATGGCGCGGATCTCGTGCTCGAGCACGTTGAAGGAAATATTTGTCAGCGCCTGCACGCCGCCGAAGCGCAGCGAAATCGAGTCAAGCTCCAGAACCGGCGAACCGAAAGCAAAGGCGCGTTGCGCGGACTGCAGCGTCGAGGATGGCACGGATATCGTCATGTTCAGGCGGCTCTCCGGGTCTGCGCGGGTGCAACGACTTTGGCGTCGCGGATCTTCATGTCGGCCGGTGTGGTCCCCTCGCCGCCTCCGGCCGCGAAGCGCACTTCGGTTCGGCCGTCGTACATCGCATCCACCAGCGCCCGGTATTGCTCCGCGATGACCTCGCGGCGCAGCTTGCCGGTGCGGGTGAGCACGCCATCGTCGGCGGTCAACTCCTTGTTCAGGACGATGAAGCGCTGGATCTGCGATGACGCCAGCGACGGCTCCGACGCCAGTTGCGCATTCACCTTGGCAATGCAGTCCGCAATCAGCGCATAGACTTCGTCCTGCGAGGCGAGATCGGCGTGCCCCGTATACGAGATGTTCTGCTGGTCGGCCCACCGGCCGGTGGCGGCAATGTCAATGTCGATGAGCGCGCAGACGCTGTCGCGCCCGTTGCCGAAGGCTACCGCTTCCTTGACGTAAGGCAGGAACTTGAGCTTGTTTTCGAGCAGCCTGGGCGCGTACGGCGTGCCGTCGTTCAACGCGCCGACATAGGCCATGCGATCGATGATCCGCAGGTGCCCATCCTGATCGAGATAGCCGGCATCGCCGGTATGAAACCAGCCCTCGGCGCTCTTTGCCCGCGCCGTCGCCTCGGAGTCGCCATGGTATTCCCTGAACAGGCCGGGTGAGCGCACCAGGATCTCACGCTCCGGCGTCAGCTTCAGCTCGACGCCTTCGAGCGGAGGTCCGACCGCATCCGGCTTGATCGCGCCGTCGCGCTGCATCGCTACAAAAAATCCGGTTTCAGTCGAGCCGTAGAGCTGCTTCAGATTGATGCCAAGGGCACGGAAAAACATCAGCAGGTCGGGATCGATCGCGTCGCCGGCCGTGTAGGCCAGGCGCACCTCGCTCATTCCGAGCACGTCGCGAAGCGGACCGCGTATCAGGAGATCGCTCGCCATCGACACCAGACGATCGCCAATGGAAATAGCTTCGCCGGCCAGCTTCCGCGCACTGACCCGCTGTGCGACCGGCATGCAATAGCGGTACAGGCCCTGATTGAAACCACCGGTCTCCTCCATACGGAGCGATACCTGCTTGAGCAGCGCCTCAAGCACGCGCGGTGTGGCGAGAAGGTATGTCGGACCCATCTCGCGCATATCGGCAAGCATGGTGTCGGAAGATTCGGGGCAACAGATGCAATAGCCGACGACCATCGGCTGGACATAACCGAACAGGTTCTGGCCGATCCATCCCGGCGGCAGATAGGCCATCGCCACGTCGGCGTCCGTCAGGCTGCCCGCCGTCGCCGCGACGCGCGCGCGATCGATCAGCGAGGCGTGGGTGAGAACGACGCCCTTGGCGGGACCGGTCGTGCCCGATGTAAAGAACACAAAGGCCGAATCCTCGCCGCTGCCGCGCGCGGCCTCGGCTTGCAGGAAGTCGCGCTTTTCGGCGAGGCGTTCCCGGCCCTGCTGCAGAAGCGCGGCGTAGCTGACCAGTTCCGGCTGCCTGTAGTGGCGCATGCCGCGGTCCTTGTCGTAGACGATGCATCGGACCGTGGGGCAGCGCGGCAATATTTCGAGCAGCTTGTCGACCTGCTCCTGGTTTTCGGCAAAGACGTGGGTAATTTGCGCGCGCTGGATCGACGTCGCAATCTCGTCGGCCGCCGCATCCTGATAAAGCGGCACCACAATGGCGCCGAGCCACTGCGCCGCGCACATCGCCGCATACAGCCGCGGCCGGTTGTCGCCCAGCAAGGCGACATGCGCACCGCGCTGCAAGCCTCGCTCCGATGCCGCTACTGCAAGCGCCGCAGCTTCCTCGCCCAGTTCGCGCCAGGTGACGGTGCGCCAGATGCCGCGGCTCTTTTCACGGATGGCCGGACGTTCAGCCCGTTCGCTGGAGTGATGCAGGAGCAGCTTCGGAAAAGTATCCAGATCCAAATTCGCAGTTGTCATTTTCTGCTTTTCCCCATGCTCCCACTATCGCCATGGCGCGCGAAATGCACCTCGGCAACCCACCCATAGAATGTCGGAATGTAATGAACTGACGCGACGCGATCAGCGTGCAACAAGGTGCAAACAAGCGAGGCGCACATGGCGCATAACGTTTGCAATCACCTTGTGCTGCGTCGGAATCGATAAGTGGTTGATGCCTTGTTGACGTTGTCCCTTCGTCAACCACGACAGGAATCGAAGACTGCGCAAGCCACGACCTGAACTCAAGGTCGTCGCCTCGCGACTCCAGACTCGATCGCCCCGTTTCCGCCCGCATTCGTTCTCTCTGAGAGATGCTTACATGCTGCCGCGCCAATGAGTTTTTTTTAACAGCATGCAGCATCAATCATGCGGAGTCGATTTCAGATTGTATTTATTCCAATTTGCGTGTGCGCGAATGACAGATGCACATAGGCTAAGCCTATGGGGCCGCGGACCTCACACCGAATGGCTGCAGCTCGTCATCGAGCCGCGCTTCCAGCACCAATATCAATCGTTAGAGTTTCACTTTGGATCTATTCCAGTGTGCGTGCACTCGCACGACCGAAACAGATGCCATAGGATGAACCTATGAGCGCAAAGGCATCGTCTCGTTGATTGCATCCTTCAATCGAGCCATTTGAATAGTTGATCGACGGTGGATCTCAGCTCTTGATCAGAGCTGTACGGCGAAGCCTGTCCGCCTCCCACATTCCTTCGTCACGTCCCTGCTGCACCAGCCACCACCGGTAGCGCCGCGATCATGCGAATGCCGGGCCGCCTGCGCCAATGAATTTGTGACGGCTCGACCGCCAACTTCAGTCCGGGCCAGCGCGTGAACAGCGCCTGCAGCGCGCAACTTGCTTCGATCCGCGCGAGCTGGTGACCGAGGCAGAAATGGATTCCGGTGCCGAACGACAAATGCCGGTTCGGCCGCCGCTCGAGATCGAGCCGATCGGGACACTCGTTCGCCTGCGGGTCGAGATTGGCGGCGACGAGCATCGCCATCACACGATCGCCCTTCTTCAATTTCACGCCCTCGAGATCGACGTCGTGGCGCACATAGCGCGGCTTTGAGAACTGCACCGGCGAGACGAAGCGCAGGAATTCTTCCACCGCCAGCCCCGCACGGCTCCAGTCCGCCGCAAGCCATTCGCGCCTGCCCGGATCCCTCAGCAATTCGAAAACCGATCCGCTGATCAGGTGGGTCGTGGTCTCGGAGCCGGCGTTGAGCAGCAGAAACATCATCGCGACCATCTCGTCCGGCGTGATGCGTCCGCCCTCTTTCTCGACGCGCACCAGTTCGGCGATCAATCCTTCGCCGCCTTCTTCGCGCACCACCTGCAGCCGTTCCTGCAGATAGCGGCGCATCCCGAACAGACCACCGATCAGCCGCAGAAAGCTGAACGCGTTGGTCATATGCGCCAGCGAATTGGCCCAGGCGATGAATTTCGGCCGGTCCGCCGGCGGCAGACCGAGCAATTCGCAAATCACTGCCAGCGGCAGCATCCGCGCATAACGCACCAGATCGGCAGGGATGCCTTGCGCAAAGAGCTCATCGGCGAGACGGTTGGCAATGGCGCGGATATGCGGCTCCATATCGAGCACGGCGCGGCGGCGGAACGCTTCGTCGACGATGTCGCGCAGCCGCGTGTGATCCGGCTCGTCCATCGTCAGCATGTTGTTGGCGACGGCGCCGATGACGCGCGGCATCCACCAGGGCAACCCAACCAGCGCCCCGCCTTCCTTGCGCAGCGTGAACGTCGCGCTGTCCTTCAGCACGCGCGCCGCCGCTTCGTAGGTCGTGGTGACCCAGACGCGGCCGATGATCGGAAATCGCGTGAAAACGGCAGGACCGATCGCGCGCAGTTGCGCAACGCCCGCCTGCGGGTCCCGAAAAAACGTCTCGCTGGTGAAATCGAAATCCACATGCTGTGCCATCGCGCCATTCCACGCCGCCGCACCGCCACCCAATCAAGATGGTGCGCGACAGTGAGGCCGCAAGGCTCGGGCGTTCGATCATCCTCGCCATCATTTTTTCGCGATCGATGATCCGCCCTGAACCGATGACGGAGGCATGGCGTCATGTCGGGGTCGGCAAGGTCAGGGCCCGAAAAGATTTCTGGGCCTTGTCCGCGTCCTTGCACTTTTTGGTTCCGTCGTCGGACAGCAGTATCATGTTTGAACTGCCGGGAATTGCAAACACCGCTTCGGGTGCAAAATCGTCCGGGAGTTTGACCTTCATCATGACCGGTTCGGTGTCGCTCTCCTTGCCACTCCAGGTAAACAGGGCGAATGGCGGCTCGATATCGGACTCCTCGGCGTCGCCGTGCGGCCCCGCGACGATGACGTAGGTGTTGTTGATCCATTCGATGCTGCGGATGCCGCGCCCTTTGAGCTTGCCGAGTTGCCGTGGATTGCCGAAAACAGGCGTCTTTCCTGCGTCCACCACCTCGGCCGGATTATCGAGCGAAATTACCAAGGCCTTCTTGCCGGGACGCGGGTTGCGGAATCCAATCAGAAGCCGGCCATCCGGCGTCGCCGCGAGGCCCTCGATGTTGAAGCCGTTCTTCGATTCCGGAGTTGGTCCCTCCTCCTTGCCGGGCGCATAGGCATCGGAAAGTTTGAAAGGTTTCAGCTTTTTCTTCAGCTTCGCATCATCGAACATCGCCTCGCGCAAGTCCTTGTGGGCACCGGATCCGATCGGCTCCAGCCGAGGGCCATCCGCCTGCGACACGATGCGGGTCGCAAACAGGCGCGACCGACCCGGCTCGACCTCGCCCTTGGAATCGCGGGCGTGCGAAGCGATCCAGTAGATGCGATCGCCGATTCGCGCCGCCCCCTCGAGGTCGACCTCTTTGAAGTCGGGTTTGCCGTCCGGTCCCGGCTTCTTCTTCGTCGGCGCCTCAAGGAAAGCATCCAGGGCGAGTTCCTGAACGGCGGCCGCCTGCCCTATGCGGTAGACGTTGAGCACATTGCTCTCGTCATCCGCCACGGCGAAAAAATTCTGATCGAGCCCAACTGCCGCCGAACCGTCGCAGGCGCCGCGATAGGTTGTAATCTCGTCTGCGGCCTGTGCTTCCGCCAAGAAGAAAGCCGGGAAGGTGGAAAGGGTGACGATGGCCAACAAGCGCGATGCAGGGATGAACTGAAACATGCGTCATCTCCCAAAAAATATATAAAGCGCCCACACCGCACCTGCAGCGCCAGCGTCAAACCTGAAAATGCAACTTGATAAATGCATTTGGCGCAATGCCTGCGGCACTTTATCTCTCGGACGTCGCGCAATGTATGAAGCTCGTCACATGTTGACGAACAGTTGCCGCGTCATCAATCGCCTCCCTCAGAACCGGTAGCGTAGCTTTGGCGTGCAAGGAATCGCCACCTGAGTGGTGTGAGGTTGCGGAGCTAGGCCGCCCTTACACCGGCGGCGTGCCGTGGGTGTGAAACGACTCGATCGTCTTCAGCCCCCAGGCCTGACCCTTCTTGCGTTCCTCCTCGGTCCAGACGATCGGCTTCCAGTCGGGCGCGAGGATCAGGCGGGCGCCGGCGTTGGCGACTTCGACGCGGTTGCCGCCGGGCTCGTAGACATAGAGGAAGAAGGTCTGCTGGATCGCGTGCTTGTGCGGGCCGGTCTCGATGTGGATACCGTTCTCCAGGAAGATATCGGCAGCGCGCAGGATCTCTTCCCGGCTGTCCAGGGCGTAGGTGACGTGGTGGAAGCGGCCGGTCTTGCCGTAGTGATCGCGAGTGTAGGCGAAGTCGTAGCTCTTGTTGGACATCGTCATCCACATCGCGGCTTCCGTGCCGTCGTTGAGTACGATCTGCTCGGTGGTGCGCAGGCCCAGATAGTTCTCGAAGAAGAGACGATTGGCCTTGATGTCCACCGCAAGGCAATTGAGGTGATCGAGCCGGCGGACGTTGACGCCGCGCGCGGGAAACCGCTGCGCCTGGTTCTTCAGCGCAGGCTTCAATTCCGGCGGCGCCTGATACCACTCGGTCTCGTAATAGAGCTCGACGATGTGGCCATCGGGATCGCGGCAGCGGAACGCCGGCCCCTGCCCCATGTCGCCGTCGGTCCAGCCGATGTCGAAACCGGACCCCTTCAGCGCCGCGACCCGGCGCTCCAGCGCCTGCGGGCTGCGCGCGCGCAGCGCCATGTGTTCCATGCCTGATGTCTTAGCGGCCGTCAGCTTGAGCGAATAACGCTCGTAATCATCCCAGCCGCGCAGATAGACCGATTCACCCTTCTGGCCGCTAGCGGTCATGCCCATGACGTCGACGAAGAATTTCAGGCTCTCGTCCGGCTTCGGTGTCAGCAATTCCATATGGCCGAGATGGGCGAGATCGAAGATCGGCTCTGATGTCATTGTAGGCCTCTGTCGTAGGGTGGGCAAACCGCAGCGTGCCCACCGGTTCAAACACATGGTGGGCACGGCGCGATGCGCCTTTGCCCACCTACAAAAGCGTCCGCGTAACGTCGTCGAACAGTTCGTCGACGGTGAATGGACGCGGAATGAGCTTTTGCTGCGCGGAATAATCGATAATCAGTTGCAGCGACCGCTGCATTTCGTCTCGGCCAAGGCGCGGCGCGGCAGGCGAAGCGGTGGCGGATTCGCTGAGCAGGCGATGGACCTCCCGCACCGCGTCGGGGTTCTGCTCGGACAGCGCCTGGCTCACCATCACCATATGGTTGATCGGCACCACCCCGTGCCTGTCGAACCAGGCCTTCTCTTCGGCCCCGACATCGGCAAATAGCGGCTTCAGATCCGGATGGTCGGATCTTTCGCCGAGCACGGCATCGAGCTCGCCGTCGACCAGCATCTGCACGATCTGCTTTCCCGCCGGCGCCCGTTTGGTCGCATCAACGAACTCGGCGACATGGGCATCCTCGAACGTCACCCACTCGATCGAATCGAGATCGACGCCGTAATCATTGGCGAGAATGCCGCGCAGCCAGGCGCCGGTCGTGGTGGTGAAGGAGCGAATACCGACGCGCTTTCCCGCAAGCTCGCGCGGCGTCAGCTTTCCTGCCTTCGCATTGTACAGCGCATGGCCGTGCTGAAACCGTGCCAGCACGACGTCCGGCAGCAGCACCATCGGCTTGCCGAAGGATCGTGCCATCAGGTAGGTGACGATCGCCATCTCCGAGACGTCGAACGCCCCCTCGCGGACCATCGGCTTGAAGCCCTTGTTGGTCGGCGAATACGACGCGAAATCGAACTCAACCAGATCGGACCTGATCGAGCCATCCTTGAGCGCGGCCGTGCCGGGATGGTCGCCGAGCAAGGTGCGCAGGCGCATCGCCACCTCAGTCCTCCTCCAGCTCGTCGACATAGACGAGACCCGCTTTCGCCAGCGGCTCGCGCATGTTGTACATGTCGAGGCCGAGCACACCGGCCGCGAGCTTCTGGCGCTTGCCGTCTTCGTCGGCGACGCGCTTTTCGCCTTTAACCACGACATCCGCCGCGTCCTTGCGCCCGATCACCACGACACCATCGTCATCGGCGACCACGACATCGCCCGGCTTGACATTGATGCCGGCGCATACCACGGGAACATTGACCGCCCCCAGCGTCGCCTTCACCGTGCCCTTGGCCGAGATCGCCTTCGACCAGACCGGAAAGCCCATTTCGCGAAGCGACTTGGCGTCGCGGACGCCGGCATCGATGACGAGCCCTTTGACGCCGCGCGCCGTCAGCGAGGTCGCCAGCAGATCGCCGAACATGCCGTCGGTATTGTCGGTGGTGCAGCCGACCACCAGAATGTCGCCAGGCTGGCACTGCTCGACCGCGACATGAATCATCCAGTTGTCGCCGGGCTGCGCCAGCACGGTTACGGCGGTGCCGGCGGCTTCGGCCCCGATCCACACCGGGCGCAGATAGGGCTTCATCAAGCCGAAGCGGCCATATGCCTCGTGCGCGGTGGCGACACCTAGTGCGCCGAGCCGCTTCACGAGTTCAGGCTCGGTGCGCTTGATGTTGCGGACGACGACGGTCTTCATGCCAGTTCCTCCAACGCCATCGGGAACAGCCGCTGATAGGCCTCGCCATAGGTCATCGGCTTGCCGGTATTGCGGCCGCCCTGCACGCCCCGCTGCAGCGCGACCCGCTCGTAATAGGCCCACAGATGCTTCTGGGCCGCGAGGATCTCGAATGTCTTGCGCTTGATGTCCCAGACCTCGTCGATGTTGAGGATCACCTGCGGCTTGAAATTGCACATCTCCGGCTGGTGCGGCTCGAACAGGAACACCGGCGGCGCGGAATAGGTGTATTTGGCGCCGGGCTTGTGGCCCATCGCCTGCGCGACCACGCGGGTTTCCTGGGCGAAATGCGCCGCGTTCGGATGATCGAAATTGTAGGGGTCCTCCAGCGCGTGGGTCAGCACGAAGGACGGATTGAGCTCGCGGTAGATATCGACCATGCGGTCGAAATGCGCCTCCGTCAGCCGCAGCGGATAGTCGCCGGCGTCGAAGAATTCGATTTCCGCGCCCAGCATCTCGGCTGCGCGCTGCGCCTCGTCGCGCCGTCCGGCCTTGACCTTCTCCATCGTCGCGCCCGCTTCCTTCCATGCGAACTGGCTTTCGCCGCGCTCGCCGAACGACAGGCAGGCAATCTTGACGCGATAACCCTTCTTCACATGCAGCGCGATCGCCCCGCCCGCGCGCCAGACGAAATCGCCGGGATGCGCGGTGACCACAAGGCCCGTTTTGCCAGCATTGCTCATGATCGGGATCTCCTCCTTGGCTCGTTACGCGTGGCCGGCCGCACCGGCATCGCGACTATTGTTTGGCAATTCCTGCCCGCTCGATCACTTGCGCCCATTTGTCGATGTCGGCCTTCAGGCGCGCGAGGATTTCCTCGGGCGAACTGGCCCTGGCCTCGATACCGAGCTCGAGCGCGCGCTTCTTCAAATCCGGCGCCTCGAGCACCTCGCGCAGCGCAGCGTTGAACGTGTTGATCACTTCCGGCGGCGTGCCCTTCGGTGCGAAGATGGCATTCCAGGATCGCGCCTCGAAATCACCGCCGCCCGCTTCCTTCACCGTCGGCACGTCGGACAAAAACGTGGTGCGCACGGGCCCCGAAGACGCCACCGCAATCGCCGCCTTGTCGGCAATGTGCGACTGCACCGCGCTATAGTTCTCGATCGCCAACTGGATATCGCCGCGCAACAGCGCGATCAGCACATCGGGCGAACTGCGGAACGGCACGATGGTGACATCGACTCCGGCGGTCGATTTGAACAATTGCGCGGCGAGGTTCTGGGTCGATCCGACGTTGATGGTGCCGACATTGAGCGCGCCAGGCTTCTGCTTCGCCACCTTGATGAATTCCGCCAGCGTCGGATAGGACGGCCCCGCCTGCGTGGTGAAGATGAAGTCGAAATAGCCCATGCTCGAAACCGGCACGAAATCGGTGACCGGGTTGAACGTCAGGTTCTTGAACAGCGACACTGATATCGCGGTGCCGTTGCTGAACAGCGCCAGCGTATAGCCGTCCGCGGGCGCGGACAGCACGGCGCGCGCCGCGTTGATGCCGCCGGCGCCCGGCATGTTCTCGATGACGAAGCGCTGGCCGAGCTTTTCGCCGAGGCGCTCGGTGACGAGCCGCGCGGTGACGTCGGCCACCCCGCCCGCACCAAAGGGCAGGATCAGCCGCACCGGCTTGTTCGGATAGTTTTGCGCGTGCGCGATTTGGGGAAGGAGCAACGCCGCCAGCAAGGCAGCGATACCGGCGAAGGACACGCCGCGCCGGCTGAATGTGTATCGCCCGCATTTGTCCGCCATCGCCCGCGCTCCCCCTTAGAACTCGAAAAGCCGGGCCGGATTGTCGACCAGAATCTTCTGCTGCAGTTCCGGCTCCGGCGCAAACAGCGGGATGAGATCGACCAGATCGCCGTCGTTGGGCATCACCTTGACGTTCGGATGCGGCCAGTCGGTTCCCCAGATCACGCGGTCCGGTGCGGTCTCGACGATACGGCGCGCGAACGGCACCGCGTCGTGGAACGGCGGGCCGCCGGATGACACGCGCTCGCAGCCGCACACCTTGACCCAGCACTTCTCGTCCCGTTGCATCAGATCGATCAGCGTCCGGAACGGAAGCTGGTCGAGACCGTCGGATGCCTTGACCCGTCCCATGTGGTCGATGGTGTAACGCACCGGCAATTTTGCCAGCATCTCGGCATATTCCGGCAGGTCGATCGCATCGAAATGCAGGTCGATGTGCCAGTTAAGCGGCGCGACCATCGCGACGATGCGGTGGAAGGCACCCATGTCAGGCACCCCGCCGAGATGGCGCACGAAGTTGAAGCGACAGCCGCGAAAGCCGCCCTCATGCAGCTCGCGAAGGCCACGCTCGGTGATGGTGTCGTCGATATTGGCCACCGCACGAAAGGTCCCGTTGCTCACCGCGATGGCGTCGAGCGCCACGCGGTTGTCGGTGCCGTGCACGCTGGCATTGACGATGACAGCGCGGCCGATCCCGAGCTTTTTGTGCAGCGCCTGAAAATCTTCGAGCGGCGCGTCAGACGGCGTATAGGACCGTCCGGGTGCATAAGGGTATTTGTTGCCGGGGCCGAAGATGTGCGTATGGGCGTCGCACGCCAGCGACGGCAGCTTGAATTTCGGCGTTCGCGTATCGGGATCGGGTCCGGGAATCGTGGGCTTGTTCATCGTGCCTTCTGCAGTGCATGGGTTTCGCGCGACATTCAGTCGGCTGGATTTTCTTTCCGCTTTCGAGCCGCACCAACAGCGCGCGGCTGAATTGGCTTGCTCCGGCGAGACGCGCTGTCGATGTGGTCGACATCGGAAGCCTGCAAGGAGGCCACCGTTGCCGAAACGAGTTGCTCGATCGCTTCCGCCATATCGGCGCCGTCGGCTTCGCCGCGGGAAAGCCGCGTCACCCGCTCCGGATTGACGAGGGTGTAATAGAGCGCGCCGAGCAGGAACTGCGACCGCCACACGATCGTCGTCCGCGGCAGATGCGGCAGGCTTTCCCCGATCGCGTCGATGAAGGCATGCGTGGTGTCGTCGAAGATCTCAGCGATGATACGGCCGACCACGGCGTTGCCTTCGGCCGACATCACGGCGCGCAGCCGCGTGAACCGCGCCCCACCGCCGGCGAGATCCGTAGAGGACGAAAACGCCGGCTGCACATAGGCGCGCACGATCGCTTCCAGCCGGTCCTGCACATCGCGCACGCGCTGCGCCGCCACCAATAGTTCGATACGGCGCTTGTTCATCGGGCCGCAATGGCGCTTGTAGATTTCGAGCAGCAGCCCGTCCTTGCTCTTGAAATGATAGGTGATGCTGCCCGGGTTGGCGCCCGCCTCCAGCGCGATGTCGCGGATCGATACGGCATTGAAGCCCTTGGTCGAGAACAGCAATTCAGCCGCACTCAGGATGGCTTCCCGCATGTTGGGGTTTCGCGTCATGGCATTTGCTTTCCGCTCTCGACTTTTGTACGTTTGTACAAAATATCAGGTCTAGTCAACAAACATCTGGACAGGCCGGGATGACCAGGGAGAGCGTCCGGATGCGCCGGATCATCGTTGCGTTTCTGATCGGTGCCGGCGCGCTGGCCTGGCACGGCGCCGGCCTCGCCACTGACGCCGACCTCGAAACGCGGCTGATATTGGCACCGTCAGGCGCGTTGCGGGCCGGACTCTATCCGGGCACGCCGACCTCGATCCTGCCGGACGGCGGCTCGGGCGAGCCGCGCGGCGTCGGCCACGATCTCGGCAAGGAGCTCGCGCGGCGGCTCGGCGTTCCCTATGAGCCGGTTGTGTTTGCCAAAAACGCCGACGTCCTCGCCGCCGTAAAAAGCGGAGAGGTCGATGTCGCCTTCACCAATGCGACGGCAGTGCGGGCGCGGGATATGGATTTCGGCCCACACTTTCTCGAAATCGAGCTCGGCTGTCTCGTCCCTCGCGGGTCCACGCTGACAACGCCGGCAGAAATGGATTCGCCGGGACTGCGCATCGGCGTGACCGCGGGCAGTTCCTCGGACGCCACCCTTTCGCGCGATTTCAAACACGCCGAGATCGTCCGCGCCGCCACGTTCGACGTCGCGATTGAAATGCTGTCGGCCGGCGCGATCAGTGCTTACGCGACCAACAAGGCCACGCTGTTCGAGATGGCGGACAAATTGCCGGGCTCGAAAGTGCTCGAGGGACGCTGGGGGATCGAGCGGCACGCCATCGCCATCCCCAAAGGGCGCGAGCAGGCAACGGCTTTTGTCCGCCAGTTCACGAACGACGTGAAGTCGGAAGGCGTGGTCGGCGCCGCCATCGCCCGCGCCGGACTGCGCGGCGCCACAACGTCGCCCGCGGAATAGCGATGCGACGTGGCACGTGAATTCTCAAATGATATCCAGCAACAAGGACCTTCTCTCATGATCCCACGCCGAACATTCGTCCGCACCATCGCCGCCGCAGCCCTCGTTTCACTCGCCGGCACCACTGTCCATGCGGAGACGTTCCCTACAAAACCGGTGCGTATTCTGGTGCCCTACGCGGCCGGCGGCGCGGTCGATGTGCTGGCGCGCACGCTCGGACAATCGCTGTCGAAGACCTGGGGACAGCAGCCGGTTATCGAAAACCGCCCGGGCGCCGGCGGGATCATCGCCTCGCAGGCGCTCACGCAATCGGCGCCGGACGGCTACACGCTGATCCTGGTCGCCAGCGGTCATCCGCTGAACCAGTTCTTCTATCCCAAACTGCCCTACGACACCTTCAAGGACTTCACCGCCATCAGCGAGATCGCCTATTCGCCGCTGGCGATCGTGGTGTCCAAGAACAGTCCGGTGAAGAATTTGCAGGAGTTGCTGGCGACCGCGCGCGAAAAGCCTGAAACGCTGTCGTACGGCATGTCCGGCAATGGCACCTCGGCCCATCTCGCCGGCGAACTTCTCAACTACATGGGCAAGGTCAAGATCCAGGCGATCCCCTACAAGGGCGGCGCCCCTGCCCTTACCGCCGTGATCGCGGGCGAGATTCCGATGAGCGTCAACCCGCTGCCGGAAGTCGTCGGCCAGCTCGAAGGCAATGCCGTGCGCGCCCTTGCGGTGACGACGGCTCAGCGCTCGAAGGCCTTGCCCGATGTTCCCACGGTCGCAGAGGCCGGCCTGCCCGGCTACGATGCCTCGGTGTGGTGGGGCTTTCTCGGACCCGCCGGAATGGCGCCCGACCTGGTCGCCAAGATCCACGCCGATCTTGCCGCCGCGCTGAAAGATCCGGTCGTGCTCACCGCGCTGGAGAAAATGGGCGCCACGCCGGTCGGCAATTCACCCAAGGATTTCGACGCCTTCATGCGCGCCAAAGCCGCGAAGTGGGAGCCGGTGCTGAAAGAGGCGAACATCAAGATGCAGTGAGGTAAAGGCGGCCGGCCAACGCGCCGGCCACCTTCACTGATCGAGCGGCGCCTCTGGCGCTACTTCCGCGCGGCCGACGAGACGCCCGGAAATCCCGCGACGCAACCCAACCGATCGCCGCTTTGACGGCAAGCCCCTTTGCGCGGGACAAAATTTTTGCTACATCAGCAATGACTACTTTAACGCGCATTTATTTTGCATGCCATTTCACGGGGCCGGTGCAGCGCCGCCCGTCATTTCCCAGTGGGAGCCATTTGCATGGCGAAACAACCGGGACGGAAGACCGCCACCAGAAAAGCCAAATCGAAAGCTGCGGCAACTGTAGCGGCGTCGGTTCCCAAACCACCGGCCGGGCAATCGGATCACGCGATTACGATCCGTGCGCAGGACAAGGAGTTATTCGAAGCAAGCCTTTCGCGCACCGCAAAGCTCGAACAACTGGCACAAAAATGGACCTACATACTGCGCGCGCGGTCGCGCTGGGCTCACGACCTCGAGCAACGCAAGTATTTCGGCAGCCAGGCGGTGGAAGATCTGAAGGATCTGGGGGTCAAGCGCGACTTTATCGAGCGGTTGTCGACGGTCATTCATATAGAAGTGGAACTACATCATTGGGATCCACAAGACGTGGAGGCCGCTCGAATTGGCGAGGCGGCATCGGAAATCCCCTGGGAATACCTGATCAGCGCCGCGACGCGCGCTGAAGGACGCTTTCAGCCGCTGCTCATCACAAGGCTCTTCCGCAACGGCGGGCCAGCGGTGGCACCGCCACCGCCCGATCTTGTGCTCTTTGTCGAAGGCGCGCCGGGCCGGCTTAAAGATTTGTACGAGTTTGACGACGAGGAGGATCGCATCCGCGCCGCGGTCAATGCAACCGGCACGCGGGAAGATCACATGGAGATTCTTAACACGCCGCAATTATCAGAACTTTTCGGCCATGCCCGGCGCAGAAACTGGGAAGCTATCCACGTCACCGGCGTCGACACGCATCAGGCAGGCTGGCTCCTCCCGGACTTCTACAAGGACTTGCGGGAGCATCATCCCGAACGCTTGAAGGGCGTCGTCGATTCCTCCGACAGACTCTGCGATGGAATCCTGCTGCGTGAGGGCCGCGAGATCCTGAAGCCGGTCTGTTTCGGCGATCTCGCCAAGGCACTGGTGAATCCAGACGCCCCACCCTACGTGATCACGCTCAATCTATACTATTCGGGCGCCCGCACCGCCCGCGAACTGGTCGGTCGGGGAGCGCATGCCGCTCTTGGCTTTCTCGATGAGATCAGAGACGAACTGGCCGAACGTTTCTTCCAGGCGTTCTACTGGCTATGGTGTCGGCCCGGCGACGGAGCGACCATTTCGACGTCCTTCCTCGGCGCCTGGGAGGCGATGAAGGACGAAGGGTTGCATGGCACGTCCATAGCGATCTGGATGGGCAACAGCGTGTTCGAGAAGGTCCGGTGGCTGCCCCGAAAAGACACCCGACCGAATCGAACGGCAGCAAACAAGACGGAGAGTCGGGAAGACAAGCTCGAACGATTCGCTGCCATGCCGATCAACGAGTTGCTTCAAGTCGACTTTGGCGTTGACGAGGCAGTCAACTATTCGCTGCTGCACAACAATCGAGAGCTCATCAGCAAGCTTACCTTGACCAAACTGGTGGAAGGCGCTCTGGAAGACATCACCGTGCAGGTCGAACTTTGCGTTGGCGCACAGAACTACCCCTATAGATACACACACCTTGTTCTGAATGACCACGATTTCCAACTAGCCCTGGCGCCTCAGGTAAAGATTCCATTGACCGCCAACCTTCAACGCTCGCTGCGTGAACGCGTGCAATCGACGGTCTATGCAAAGGTCACCTGTGGCGGACGCACGGCGTGGGAAGAAACCAGACGTGTAACTCTCATACCCGTCGACGAATGGGTCGACGACACCAACAATAACCCGTGGCTGCCGTCATTTGTATTGCCGAGGGATCCGGCGATCCTGGAGATCATTAACTCGTCGCGAAGATATCTCATCGGAATTACCGACGATCCAGCCGCCGGGTTTGACGGATATCAGTCGGAAGCAAACGCGGTCGACAAGCAGGTGCAGGCCATCTGGACGGCGCTCGTCAATGAATACCGGCTGCAATACATCAACCCTCCCCCGGCGTATTCCCAACAATCGCAGCGCCTGCGGACGCCAAGCGAGATACTCGCATCCAAGTCGGGCACCTGCATCGATCTGGCGCTTCTGATCGCTTCCTGCCTGGAATATATCGGCGTCTATCCGGTCCTGGTCTTGCTGACCGGCCATGCCTTCGTGGGCTATTGGAGATCCGAGGAATCCCACGACAGTCTGGTTTCCATTGAGATTATTCCGCCAAAAGTCCCAATCGTCGGAGACAAGTCTTCGCGCGAAGGTGGATTGCCGTATGTGGATCCCTATGGGTGGCGCCTGACCCGGCTGAATCTGGACGAGATCAAGGAATACGTGGCATCGGGCGACCTCGTCATGCTGGAAGCTACCTTCTTGACTGGAGCCAATGGTTTCCACGACGCCATGAAGGAGGGCCGGGCAAATCTGCGCAGCCGCAAGGAGTTCGACAGTCTCCTGGACATACAGCTCGCGCGCACGGCGGATCCTGCGGTGACTCCCCTTCCGATCATCAACGAGTGACGGAAACCGACCATGGCCCAAGATACAAGCGCAGCCTCGTTGCGATTTCTGTCGCACATCGATGCCGCCGACCGCACCGACGACCTGTTCAGCGGGCTTCATGTCGAGTTCGATCGGGAAAGCGAGTCCGTCGCCGGATTGCGGCGGCGGCGGCGGCGGGTCGCCAACAGCCCTGACAGCCCGATCAAACTTGTTTCGCTCGTCGAAGAAGACGGCGTCCTGTACTGGCGCGATGGAATCCCGGCGGCGCCTGAAAGCGTCTCGGCTCGCCGCAGGCGCCGGGCACGAGCCAGAGGCGAGCCGACCGTGAGCGAGGGAGCCATCGTGCTGGCAAAGGAATTCCCGGTGCTGGCGCCCAACCAGGTCATCGCCGCGCTTGGCAAGATCGATCAGCGCTTGAATGCAGCAATAGACGTTTCGCTGCGCTCGCGATTGAGGCTATTGCAGGGTGGCAACGGCGACTTCACCCTCGGCAACATCGAAATCTCCGGCCCTTTCACAGGCCGCACCCTGCTGTTCGTCCACGGCACGTTCTCGAACGCCAGCAACATGCTCGGCGAGTTCATGGCGACGCCGGCCGGCCAGCGATTTCTCGAGGACGCGATGAGCGGCGCGAAGAAATATGACCGTGTGATCTTCTTCGAGCACGCCACCCTATCGGTCAGCCCCGTGATCAACGCCCTCGAACTCGAGAGAGCCTTTGCGGGTTCAAGCGGCGCGATCGACGTCGTCGCCCATAGCCGGGGCGGTCTGATCGTACGCTGGTGGCTTGAAGCATTCGGAAGCTCGCTGCAGCTCCAAGGCAAGCCCGCACGCGTCGTCTTTGCCGGCTCACCGCTGCATGGCACCTCACTTGCGGCTCCCGACA
This sequence comes from Bradyrhizobium paxllaeri, assembly GCF_001693515.2. NCBI lineage: Bacteria > Pseudomonadati > Pseudomonadota > Alphaproteobacteria > Hyphomicrobiales > Nitrobacteraceae > Bradyrhizobium > Bradyrhizobium paxllaeri. The sequence continues at coordinate 3,584,849 of NZ_CP042968.1, read as the reverse complement.
AACTACAGAACGCCATGAGCCTGATTTCCAACATCGGCTCCTTCGCGGAGGTCACGCTTAAGCTTGCAGGCTCGGCAAACCCGTTTCTGTGGGTCGGGGGCAAGCTCGTCGAGGTCATCGTGTCGGTCACCGGCTCACTGGCCAAGACGCCGCTGGTAGATGCACTGGTGGCTTTGATCCCAGGACTCGCCGGCCAATCGGCCGTCAGCAACAATCATGAGATCAATCGCCTTCGGCTCGGGCCCTGTGCCGTCGATCCCCTGTACTTCGTGGTCAAGTCGAACTTTGAGACTGAGAATCCAGGATGGAAGTTCTGGCGAAATTTCCGGAAGGATCGCATGGGCGATATCGCCGCCGATGTCGTTTTCCCGGGCAAGAACGATCTCGTCGTGGACACCGCGTCGATGACGGACCTGGGAGACTCCGAGTTCAAGCTCAAACTCGCCGGAGACCCGTGCGACTTCGGCACCTCGGATACGGTCTGGCACTGCAACTATTTCCGGCAGGACAAGACCATCGCCTACATCACGGCTAAATTCAGCTAGCGCTTGGCAGCGACAACCCCTTCGCATGCCGCTTGAACAGCGCCCGCAGCTCTCTGCGCAACGGCATCAGCGCCCGCGAAACCGCGCCCAGTTCGCCGGAAGGCGCCACGATATACGCCTGCACTTCATCCGGAATGACGTGGCGGGCATAGCCCGCCTTGAGCAGCTGCTCTTCGAGTTTGGACGTGTCGTAGCCGCGCATCGCCTCGCGCGCGGCCTTGCGATAGTCATCATCGATGAAGAACAGTGCATGCGCGAGTTCGTGGGTAAGGGTCCCCTTCTTTCCGCCGTCGTAGATTCCGATGACGTAGAAGCGTCCCTGCAGATTTCTGAACAGCCCGAGCAGCCGCTTTTCCTTGCCGGTCAGCGGATCGAATTTGCCCTCGTAGAAGGGCTGGAAGGCCGTCGAAGGGACGTTGAAGCCCGACCAGTCCTGAAAGTAGGTAAAGGCGCCGTTCTCGGCGACGTACCAATCCATATATTGTTCGAGGGTGAATATCCGGCCGTGAAACCGGGGAGACTCGTAATGTTCCTGGACGCGCAGGAACGTCGACGTCAGCTCATACTGGGTCTTGAACCGAAGCAGGTAGATGCCGTCGGCGACCTTGTGCTTGATGATCCCGGTTTTCCGGTGCGGTGTGCGTTTCGCCATGCCTGTCCCGAGCCTGCCACGGACCAAGTACGCTCGCAATCGGAAGTTCTACCCGTGAACGACTACCGCGCGTTCGCCGGGGCGTGCACATGCCACAGATCGGCCCGCCAGTGCAGCACGATCGCCAGCATCAACGCGAGGCCGGCCGCCGCATAGAGCGTGCCGGTCGCCGCAAATCCGATCTCGTCGATCAGGCTGCCGGCGGCCAGCAGGCCGATCGGCAGGCCGTAGATCACCATCATGCGCACGCCCATCACCCGGCCGCGAAAATTCTCGCTCGCGGTCCGCATCAGGATGACGGCGATCGAGATCATGGCGAGGCTTTGCGAGAAGCCGGCCACGACCAGACACAGGATCGCGGTCGGCACGGTCTGCATCTGCACAAACACCAGCAACGTCACGTACCAGATCACGGTGGCGCCAATCATCAGCCGCGCCACGCGGATGCCGCCGAACAGGCTCAGCAGGATCGAGCCGACCAGCGAGCCGATCGCAAAGCTCGCCGACAGATATCCAAGCCCGGTCTGGTTGGTGCCGTAGATCGTCTTGGCGATATAGGGCAGCAAACCGTTGGAGAGCGGATAGGCGGTCAGGTTGGCCAAAAATGCCACCCAGAGCGCGGCCTGCATTCGCGGCGTGGTCCAGCAATAGGCTACACCCTCCCTGAGGTCGCGCAGCGGCGAGCGTTGCAACGCCTCGCTGGCGGCCTCGCCCACCGCGTGCGGCTTCCTGGCCGGCGCCACGATGCACAGCGTCAGCGCGGTTGCGGTGAGATAGAGGCAGACGATCGCCACATAGGCCGGGCCCATGCCGAGCGCGGCAAACAATCCAGCGCCGCTCAGCGCGCCGGCGATGCGCGCGGTGTCCATCGTCGTGCGCGAGATGCTGATCGCCCCGATCAACTGGTCATGCGGCATGATGGTCGCGACCAGCGCGCCGCGCACGCCGAGGTCTGATGGGCGGACGACACCCATTACGGCCGCGATGATGAAGACGTAGATCGGCGCGAGATGCCCCGACAGCGCCAGCGTCATCAGCGCGACCGCCAGCACCGCGTAGGTCGCGCGCATCATGCCCAGGAGATCGCGGTGGCCGATCCGGTCGCCGACGACGCCGAACATCGGCGCTACCAACGTACCGATATAGCCGAGCGAAGCGAACAGCGTGAGCAACAGCACCGAGCCGGTCTCGACCAGCACGTACCAGCCGAGAATGAGCGTCTCCATCTCGAACGCCCACGAGGTGAGCAGATCGGCGGGCCACTGAAAACGGTAGTTCCTGACACGAAATGGTGCGAGCGCCGATGGCCGCGCTGGCTCGCTCAAGATGCGTTGTCGCGATTCATCGCGGTTCACCCTGCCCTGTTTCTTATTATGCAGAACTGGATAGCAAGCCGGGGGCAGCGTTTCAAGCAGCCGACATCGCTCGTCCGCTATGCGTCAGCAACAGCCGCCTCACCTCCACGGCCGGTATCGCGGGGCTGAACAGATAGCCCTGCATCTCGTTGCACCCGAGGATGTACAGCAGGTTCCTCTGCTGCTCGGTTTCGACGCCCTCCGCCGTTGTCATCATGTCGCTGGCGGCGGCGATGTTCACCACGGCCTGGACGATCGACGAGGATGCGCCGGGGCCGGCGATATCCCGGATGAAGGAGCGGTCGATCTTGATCTTGTCGAACGGGAATCGCTGCAGATAGCTGAGCGACGAATAGCCGGTGCCGAAATCATCCAGCGCGATCCGCACGCCGAGCTTACGCAACTGATGCAGCGCCTCCAGCGCCGCGTCGTCGCGAATGAGTACGGCCTCCGTGATTTCGAGTTCGAGCCTGCTGGCAGGCAGGCCGGACGCCGCCAGCGCTGCCGCCACGTTCAATGCCAGCGACTGGCTCCTGAACTGCACCGGCGAAACGTTGACCGCGACACGGACGTGATCCGGCCAGTTGACGGCCTCCGCGCAGGCCGCGTTGAGTACCCATTGGCCGAGTTCATTGATGAGGCCGCTATCTTCCGCGATCGGAATGAATTCCGCCGGCGAGATCATGCCGCGCTCGCGGTGCCGCCAGCGCAGCAGCGCCTCGCAGGATGAGATCTTGCCATCCTCGAGATTGACCACCGGCTGATAATGGGTCTCGAGACTGCCATCGCCGACCGCCTGGCGCAGCTCGAGCTCCAGGCTTCGCCGCGCCTTGGCGCGCTGGTCCATGCCGGCCTCGAAGAAGCGGTAGGTCCGCCGTCCGTCGCCCTTGGCGCCGTAAAGCGCGAGGTCCGCATTCCTCAACAACCGGTCGAGCTCCACGCCGTCGCCGGGGGCAAGGGCGATGCCGATGCTGGCATCGGTGGTGATCAGATGCCCCGTGCAATCAAGCGGCTCTCTGATCGCCGAATAGATTTCGTCAACAAGTCCTGTGATTTCCGAGCGGTCCTTGATGGCGGTTTGAATCACGGCGAACTCGTCGCCGCCGAGCCGGGCCGCCACATCACTTTCCCTAAGACAAGCACGCAGGCGCTCGGCGACGCCCTTGAGCAACTCGTCGCCAACCGCGTGGCCGAGCGCATCGTTCACGCTCTTGAACTCGTCGATGTCGATATAGAGCACCGCCAGTTGCTCGCCCGGCCGGATCGCCGTGAGCGATTGTTCCAGCCGCTCGCGGAACAGAAGCCGGTTCGGCAGCTCGGTCAGCCCGTCATAATGGGCCAGATGCGCGATCCTCTCCTCGGCGCGCGTGCGCTCGGTGATGTCTTCGATGGTAGCGACCCAGCCGCCGGCCTTCAGCGGCCGATTGATGATCTCGATCGCGCGGCCACCCGGCGCTTCCGTGAGCTGGCGCGTGGCCTTGCCGAGCCTCACCGTCTGGATGATCGCGTTGCAGAATTCATCGACGTCGCCGTCGAACGATCCGGTTTCCTTGCGGTGGGCGATCAGCCGCTGCATGGTGCAGCCGGGCTTGGCGACGTCAGGCGACAAACCGAACATCTCGAGATAGGGCTCGTTGCAAATGATGATCCGTGCGGATGCATCATAGAGAACAAGGCCTTGCGGAATGTTGTTGACGGCAATCGAGAGCTGGCGCCGCTCGGCCGCCAGCCGCTGATCGGTCAGGCGATCACGCCTCACCAGGAGGCCTGCGATCACGGACAGAACGGCGACGAGCGCGAGCAGCGCGCGTTCGCGAAGACTCCATGCCGCCGGATCGGCCGCAATCAGCACCGCGAGCAGGATCCCGCACACCACAAGAAGCTTGACCGTTCCGCTTCCCAGCACGAATCCAGCCGAACCGACTGATATCTGATAACCACCCTTGTTGCTCACCCGACATGCCTTTGGAATGCGATGGGAGTCCCTGCAATGGAACTCAGACCGCAGATCGCGTCCCCCGCGACCATTGTTGCGCGGTACTAATGGAAGTCGCGTTACAACTTGCGGTTAGCAATCGGTTACCTCGCACACGCGCCGGCTCCGATCGGCAATCCCAAATCAAGAGGTTATCGGCAGGCGGCCCGCGGGCTGCGCCTCTCGTCTGAAGTGGTAAATGAACGATTAATTCAGAACATGCGGCGCGCGGGACCGAAAATGCAAGAAAGCCCTTGTTTTCCGGCACAACTCGCATCCGGCAGCGCTGACGGAGCTCCGCTGCGAAAACGAATCCTGACCGAGATGCCGCAGATTTAGCTGATACGGAAATGCGCCGGTTTAACCGTTTCGCTAGTCGGCGCCGCCCATAATGGAGATCAGACCCCAATTCTAGAGATCCAGGTTCAACACCGTGACATCCTTCGGACGTGTCATTTCCGTGCGTGGCTCGCTCGCCCGGGTCGGACTTCTGGCGACGGGCCAGATGCCCGTCTCCGAAGTCCGCGCTACCGTCGGCCGCTTCATCAGCATCCGCTGCAACCAGTCCACGATCGTCGCGATGCTCACCGAGGTGTCCTGCGAGGATCTGCCGAGCTCCGACAACTATATCGCCAGTGCCTCGGTCGATCTGCTCGGCGAAATTTCCGGCGGCGAGCGTCCAAAATTCCAGCGTGGTGTCACCAATTATCCGACGATCGGCGATGACGTCGACCTCATCACGGCCCAGGATCTGCGTACCGTCTATGCGCCGAGCGGATCGGACCAGATCAATGTCGGCACCCTGCAGCAGGACCGCTCGGTGATCGCCTATGTCGACGTCGAGGAAATGCTCTCCAAGCATTTCGCGGTGCTCGGCTCCACCGGCGTCGGTAAATCGACCAGCGTGTCGCTGCTGCTCAACGAGATCCTGAAAGCGCGGCCGAACCTGCGGGTTTTCCTGCTCGACGTGCACAACGAATATGGCCGCTGCTTCGGCGACCGCGCGCTGGTGCTCAACCCGCGCAATCTGAAACTGCCGTTCTGGCTGTTCAACTTCGAAGAGATCGTCGACGTGCTGTTCGGCGGCCGGCCCGGCGTGCCCGAGGAGCTCGACGTTCTCGCCGAGGTCATCCCGATGGCGAAGGGCCTCTACACCCAGTATCAGAACTCCGACCGGCTCGGGCTGAAGCGCGTCGACCCGAAGTCGGGCGGCTTCACGGTGGATACGCCGGTGCCGTACCGGCTGGTCGACCTGATCTCGCTGATCGACGAGCGGATGGGCAAGCTGGAGAACCGCTCCTCGCGCATCATCTATCACAAGCTGATTTCGCGCATCGAGACCGTGCGCAACGATCCCCGCTACGCCTTCATGTTCGACAACGCCAATGTCGGCGGCGATACCATGGCGGAGGTGATCAGCCATCTGTTCCGCCTGCCGGCCAATGGCCGGCCGATGACCATCATGCAGCTCGCCGGCTTCCCCGCCGAAGTCGTCGATTCCGTGGTGTCGGTGCTGTGCCGCATGGCCTTCGATTTCGGCCTGTGGAGCGACGGCGTGTCGCCGCTGCTGTTCGTCTGCGAAGAGGCGCACCGCTATGCCTCGGCCGACCGCAATATCGGTTTCGGCCCGACCCGGAAAGCCGTCTCGCGCATCGCCAAGGAAGGCCGCAAATACGGCGTCTTTCTCGGCCTCGTCACCCAGCGCCCGGCCGAACTCGACGCCACCATCATCTCCCAGTGCAACACGCTGTTTGCGATGCGCCTTGCCAACGACCGCGACCAGGCGCTCTTGCGCTCGGCGGTCTCCGACGCCGCCGCGAACCTGCTGTCCTTCGTGCCGTCGCTCGGCACCCGCGAGGTGCTGGCCTTCGGCGAAGGCGTGGCGCTGCCGACGCGCCTGCGCTTCAAGGAGGTGCCGGTCCACCAGCTGCCGCGCAGCGAAGCCACCATCGCGTCCGTGCCGTCGGTCGCCGCCGGCCACGACATGCACTTCGTCTCCGCCGTGCTGGACCGCTGGCGCGGCGCCACCTCCAACCGCGACGTGCCGAACGATCCCTCGGTCGGCGGTGGCGAGCGGCCCGCCGCCCGCCTCATGACGCCGGTGGAAGCGCCGATGCTGCAGCCCTCGATGGGGCTCGATCCCGACCGCTTCTCGCTGTTGAAGAAGCCGCTGCGCTGAGACGCTAAAGCCTCGCGCGATTCTTGCCCGCGCGGTATCCACCCGGCCGCAAAACGCGATATGGTTCCGGCAACGCCGCATCCCGCGGCCTTGAGCCGGAACCCTTCCATGACCAAGCCTGCCGCCCCGCGATTTCAGCCGCCCGCCATCGACAAGCTGCCGGAGGATATCCGCACCCGGATTCTTGCGGTGCAGGAGAAATCCGGCTTCGTGCCGAACGTCTTCCTGACACTGGCCTACCGTCCGGACGAATTTCGCGCCTTCTTTGCCTATCATGACGCGCTGATGGAGAAGGACGGCGGGCTGACCAAGGCCGAGCGCGAGATGATCGTGGTGGCGACGAGCAGCGCCAACCAGTGCCACTACTGCGTGATCGCCCATGGAGCCATCCTGCGCATCCGGGCCAAGAACCCGCAGATTGCCGACCAGATCGCGGTCAACTACCGCAAGGCCGACATCACGCCGCGCCAGCGCGCCATGCTCGACTTCGCCATGAAGGTGAGCCGGGCAGCGAACGAGGTGTCGGAGGCCGATTTTGCCGAGATCGCCGGCCACGGCTTTTCCGACGACGACATCTGGGACATCGCGGCGATTTCGGCCTTCTTCGCGCTGTCGAACCGTCTGGCCAACATCACCGCCATGCGGCCGAACGACGAGTTCTACATGATGGGCCGGCTGCCGAAGCAGGGCTGAGCCCGGAGGTTGCCCGCGTTGCTGGACTGGACCGAAATCATATTGCGTCTCGGCGTCGCTGCGCTTGCCGGCGGCCTGATCGGCCTCAACCGCGATCTGCACGGCAAGCCGATCGGGTTGAAGACGCTGGGGCTGGTCAGCCTGGCGACGGCCATGCTGCTGGTGATGGTCCATTCGGACGACGTCAAGATCGTCTCGGACGCCGGCAGCCGGGTGATCCAGGGAATTTTGACCGGGATCGGCTTTCTCGGCGCCGGGGTCATTGTGCACGCCGGACGTCATTTCAGGGTTCGCGGGCTCACCAGCGCCGCCTGCACGTGGCTTGCGGCCTGCATCGGAATTGTCTGCGGCCTCGGACAATGGCGACTGGTCACCGTCGCACTGGTCATCACCTTCGGCATCCTGACCATTGGCGGCCGAATGGAACGCTGGCTGCACAACAAGCTCGGCGGCGAGAACGAAGCCGCGCTGCAACCTCCTTCCGCGACTCCGTCGGACAAGCAGCCGACGTAGCGCCGCCACCTAGTCCGGCCCGCACCAGCCCGGCAGATAGACTGCATCCTTGCTCTTCGCACAGTCGAGCGCCTCCTCCATCGCCTTGGAGAAATCCTCCTCCACGCTTTTGCGGAAGACTTTCCGGCGCAGGAAATCCGCCCACAGAAATTCGCTGAACGGGGTGACGTCCTTTGCAAAGCCGCCGACACGGCGCAATTCCCCGGCGAGGCTGCGGAACGGATCATCCTTCAGCCCGGACACCGATTTCGGAAGATCCTTGTAGTGCCGGCGCTCGCCCGTGGCGTCATAGGGATAGGCCCATCGCTTGTGATCCATCACGGTCCAGAACGCGTCGGGTTCGACCATGGTGAGATCGCCGATGACCGTCACCAGGACATGCTCGACGCCCTCATCATGCAGTGCACGCGCCAGATGATGATGATCGACGACGTAATGGTGCTCGTCCGGCCCAAGCACGACGGGGATCATGTGCTTGCCGAGCAACTCGGCGCGTTTCTTGTCGGACTTGTGCTCCCGCCAGCGCTTGCGCTTTTCCTTCACCTCCCGCATGCCGACCGTCATCTGGGTCGGACGCAATGACAGGATCGGGATCGGCTTGAGGATCGGGTCGCGCGTATTGGCCATGGCTTGCCCCACTACGTCAATCTTCATGCTCTAACCGGCAAAATTGCCCCGCTGATTCACTATGCCGTGATGCGGGAGCCCACAAACGGGCCCAAGCATCCCAATTTTGCGGAAACCGCGATCGCCCGGAATGCCCGAAAGACCGCCGGGCCGCCAATCAAGGGCGGCAGGTTCCATCAAACGTTGCGCGGACGGATGGCTGCCACGCCGAAACATTTCATGTTGGAAGCGCAGCCGCCGTGCTAGAAAGACGGTCTGATTTCTCGCGGATCGACGGCAGTGAAAACCCAGCGGCCCATTAGCTCGGACGAAGAGCATGTCGTGCTCAAGTTCCGGCCGCGCACCTCCGCCCATCCGCCTGGCCGCCGCGATGAACACGAGCCGGCGAAGGCACAGCCGGCGGCGAACGATTTGTCCCGCTATGAGCGGCCGGGCGACGAGGGCGATGACTTCCGTCATCGCATGCTCGCCAACGTCGCCGCGCTCGCCTTCACCGTGGCGCTGACCGCGATCGGCATCTGGCTCGCCGTGAGCATCGCCGATCTGCGCAAGACCCAGGATTGCGTGTTGATGGGCCGCCGCGACTGTGCGCGGATCTCGGTGACGCCGCAGGGGTAGCTCCCATTTCGATGAAGCGGCCAAAGGCCGTCATATCCCGCGCATGCGGGGTTCCAGTACGCCGCGGCCTGTCGATTCATTCACTGGCGTCTCTGGGATACTGGGTCGCGCGGTCAAGCCAGGCAATGACAGCGAGTACGTGTCAGCGTTCTCGCGACACGATCCGCCCTTTCCGCTCCGATCAGGTCCCATCTGCCCTCGTCACCGGCCGAGAATTCGATGCATGGGAACGCAATTGCCGTTACATTAGCCAGGCCGAAACAAAGAGAATACGAGGGAGGCTATGGTGAGACTTTCGATCGCGACCGCAGGCTTTTTTCTCGCAACGCTGCTTTCCGTTCCGGCGCTGGCACAGACGAGGCCCCTGGTGACTGAAGAGATGATGGTCAAGACTGCCGATCCTGGCATCGAGATCTACGTCCGCAACAAGCGGCCGGCTGACATGACGTCGTTCCGCCCCGAGCAGACCGTACTCTACGTGCACGGCGCGACCTATCCCGCCGAGACCGCGTTCGACCTCAAGCTCGATGGCCTGTCCTGGATGGAATACATCGCCGCGCGCGGCTACGACGTGTGGCTTCTCGACCTGCGCGGCTACGGCAAATCCACGCGACCGAAGGAAATGGCCGACAAGCCCGAAGCCAATCCGCCGATCGTAACCGGCCAGACCGCGGTCAAGGACATCGGCACCGCCGTCGATTTCATCCTGCGTCACCGCAACATTCCGCGCCTCAACCTGCTCGGCTGGTCGTGGGGCACCACGCTGATGGCGACCTACACCACGCAGAACGCTGCGAAGGTCGAACGCCTCGTGCTCTATGCGCCGAGTTGGATCCGGCAAACGCCCTCGCTGGCTCAGGCCGGCGCCGGCAAGCTCGGCGCCTACCGCATGGTCAATCGCGATCAGGCACGGGAGCGCTGGTACACCGGCGTGCCCGAGGACAAGAAAGCCAGCCTCATTCCCGCCGGCTGGTTCGACGCCTGGGCCGATGCGACCTTCGCCACCGATCCGGACGGCGCAACGATGAATCCGCCGGTGCTTCGCGCGCCCAACGGCGTCGTGCAGGACGGCGCCGAATTCTTCGGCGCCGGCAAGCCCTATTACGATCCTTCGAAGATCACGGTCCCGACGTTATTGGTCGGCGCCGAATGGGACCGCGACACGCCGCCCTACATGGCGCAGACGCTATTCCCGCTGCTGGTGAACTCGCCGGACAAACGCTACGTGGCGCTGGCCGAGGGCACACACACCATCATCATGGAGCGCAACCGCCTGAAGCTGTTCGAGGCGGTGCAGGCGTTTCTCGATGAGGCGAAGCGGTCGTGAGAAGTGCGTAGCCCGCATGAGCGCATGCGATATGCGAGACCGCTGGACGTAAAGACCCGGATGTCGCTTTGCTCATCCGGGGTACGCTTGCTCATCGGGTTTTTATCGCCGCGCAGAACTGTTCCGTGACCGCCGTCGTTTCCTCGGTGACGTTCCAGCCGTTCGTCTCTGCCTTTTCCCTGGCCAACTTCTGCTCGTTCTGAAGCATCTTTTTGATGGACGCGTACGATTTCCAGTCGGCCCTGGACAGCCTGGCGGGGGGCGCACCGCAGACGTTGTGGGCGATCGCTTTCTGCACACCAGTGCTGACGTCGCCCAGTTCGCCCTCGACCACGGCGGTGAAGCGCGCCTTGGCGTATTGGCTGTTGTCTGCGATGAAGTCCCTGCAGAAGGCGACCCGTTGACCTCCGTCGCGGGCCTTGATGTAGGCCGTCTGCGTTTCGTAGTGGAGGCGGTAGGCGAGTTTGTTGGCGTTCGGGTCGGATTTCACCGCTTCGAGCATGGCGCGGTGTTCACCCAAGGTAGCGTCATTGATCCTGAAGTCACATACTTTGGCGAGGGAGACGACGGGAACGTAGGCCCGCATCTTGGCTTCCAGGGTATCGTCGGCGTGCGCAACCGGCGCGAACAGGCTGGCGGCGATTGCGAAAGCAGCAAGGCAGCGTTTCATTGTTGACGTACCTCCACAAGCGGTGGCGGTTTGTGAGCACAGCGGCCCAACCGGGGAGCGTCCAGCCCAAAGCGGATTACTTGAGGCGAATTCCTTGGGCGGCTGTCAAGCGCCCGTCTTGATCTGGATCATGCCGTTCCGCATCCGGACCGGGTCGTCGGTCCCGCCCATGTCTCACATGCGGAAAACGGAGACGGTCTGTATAACAAGAAAGCCGCCCCAAAAGGACGGCTTTTTCAGATTACATGCGCCGGTGCGATCAGGCGATGCGGAGCGCAGCATCCGACTTGCGGCGATAAGCGAGGAAACCGACGCCGAAGAAACCCAGGATCATCATCGCCCAGGTGGAGGGTTCAGGCACTGCGGCATTGATCGTGATCGTACCCGTAAGCGGATCAGCATCCTTACCGAACGGGCCCAAGGTACCCAGCCAGACATCATTGATGGCCAAGGTATAAGAATTGCCGCCGAAGGCAATCGTTTGCGGATCGAAATCGATGTGAACGACGCCAGCTATCAGAGTAACCAGGCCCTTCACATCGGCGAAGACGTCCGCGGTCGCAACGACCGGACTGGTGAACTTGACTTGCAGGTCGAACGTATCATCGAACAGTTCGAAGATTGCGCTGCTGAGCGTGAACTTGCCCAGGGTCACCGCAACAGACGTATCTGGAGACGACAGAGATTCATTAAAAGCAGCCCCCTTGAATTTCAACGGCCCGTCAGACGCATTGAGCGTAGGGGTGCAAGGTGTGCCAAAACATCCAGCAGTGCTGCCAGCGAAGACAATCGACGCGCTCGCTGCGGTCGAACCGATCATCAGCGCCAGCGCTGCTGCGCTCAGAATACCGAGCAATCTCATAAAACCCCCGAAAGCGAATTAAATCGAACCAGGCCGAATCAGTTTAGCCATTAATAATCGATTAAAATTTCCGGTATTGCCTTGTCAACATACCTTCCGGAAAGATTGCCGATAATAAATTTAATAACTTCAATCGAAGCGCGACATGAATATTAAATCGAGATGGATTGATTGCGCGCGTTTCATCCTTTTTGCAAACCCTGCCCCAATGAAAAGATTCGCGCGGAGTCCGCTAAGACGAGGTCGGCCATCGCCGACCTCATCCATCGTCACGTCTCGCAGGGCCTCTATTGGGTTCGTTCGCCGACGATCGCCGTCGCGGTTCGTAGCGCCTGCTCATAGCGCGGCAGCTGAGCCTGCGAATACGCCTGCATGGTTCCCGATTCGTCCGGCGTCTTGTTCTTCAACTGGGCGAGGCTGGGCATTGCAATGACAGTGCGCAGAGCGGAGAGCGGAGAGCCCGCAGCTTGGCTTGCCGCGCAAGCTATGCCACACACAGCGCCCCGATGGCCCGCCATTCGCGAGAGTTTCGATGTCCTTCGTTCGTTTGGTGATCGGTTGCAGTCTCATTTTCTCCGCATCCAGTGCCCTCGCACAGAACGTGCCCGCCGACGCGCCGAATGCGCGCGATCATGCGGTGCTGAGCCGCTATGCGGGCTCGTGGCTGGTCGCGCAGGAGATCAGGGAGTTCGATCAGGTCAGCGTGCCGTCCGGGCCGAAGGACAGCGATGTCGCGAGACTAGAGGGCCGGGTGACACGCCTTTTCTACATGGCGCCCGCCGGCAAGTCGGCGCTCGAGGTACAGCGCAATTACGAGCAGGCGCTGGAGCGCGCCAGCGCAACCCGGCAGGACGCCTGCACCGAAAAATGCGACGGCCGGGGTTTTGCGCCGTTCCGCGCGCAGCCCGTCAATCCGCAACTCTCCAAGGCCCAACTGGAAGGCTGGAGCGCGGAGACGCTTCTGCAAATGTGGCAGGAGACCGGCAGCGAGCGCTACTGGTATGGAACGTTGAACGCCTCCGGCAGCACGCTGCACGTGGCGGTGCTGTCGGCAAAGCCGGGCACCATCGCACTGGCCGGCAAATATGTCGCGACCGTCGTGGAGATCATCGAGCCGAAGGCGATGGACGGCGGCAAGGTGACCGTGGATGCCGCAGCCCTTGCCAAGGGCTTGCAGGCCGAAGGCAAGGTCGCGCTCTACGGGCTGTTCTTCGACACCGGCAAGGCGACCATCAAGCCGGAGTCCAAGGCGCAACTCGACGAGATGGCGCGGCTGTTGCAGTCGAATGCCGCCGCAAGAGTCTACATCGTCGGCCACACCGACAATCAGGGCGCGCTGGATGCCAACCTCACGCTATCCAAGGCGCGTGCGCAGGCCGTCATCGACACCCTGTCGAACACCTACAAGATCGACGGCAAGCGCCTGTCGGGGACGGGCGTGGCGAGCTACGCGCCGCTCGCCAGCAATGCCAGCGAGAGCGGCCGCGCCCGCAATCGCCGCGTGGAGATGGTGCTGCAGTAGCCGCCAGCCAGTAGCTCGCATGAGCGCACGCGACATGCGGGAACGCTTCCGCCTGCGCTCGTTGAGCTACGGCGGACAAGTCGCCGTCCGGGCTACGCTTTCTCAAGCCAGCCTGCCCCGGAACCAGAAACCGCCACCTCTGCCCATAAATCGGTCCCCTGTCGGCCCGCCTCCCTCCATTGAACTCAGCGCCCCGCTCCGATATACGGGCACTCGACTCCGGCCGAGGGAACAGGGCCTTCCGGGGCCGCGCACCCGCCTCCTCCAAGCCGTTCCGGAATTTCTCCAGTATATCAAAGGCTTAATGATGTCTTCCACATTCGATCAGATCGCCAACATTATCGCGGAGACCTGCGACATTCCGCGCGACACGATCAAGCCGGAGAGCCACGCCATCGACGATCTGGGAATCGACAGCCTGGACTTCCTCGACATCGCCTTTGCCATCGACAAGGCGTTCGGGATCAAGATGCCGCTCGAAAAATGGACCCAGGAGGTCAACGACGGCAAGGCCACGACCGAGCAGTATTTCGTGCTGCAAAATCTCGCCGATCGCATCGACGAACTGGTCGCCGCCAAGAATGCAGCCCCGGGCGCGTAATCGCCCGCCATGAACCTTGATTACTTCACGCTGATCGACCGCATCGTCGACCTGAACCTCGACGAGAAGAGGATCACGGTCGAGGCGCAGGTGCCGACCGCGCACACCATCTTCGAAGGGCATTTCCCCGGCTTCCCGATCATGCCCGGGGTTCTGCTGACCGAAGCGATGGCGCAGAGTTCCGGCTGGCTGATACTCGGCGTCCTGAAGTTCGAGCGCATGCCGTTCCTGGCCATCGTGAAGGAAGCCAAGATGCGCGGGTTCGTCAGCCCCGGCTCGCTGCTCACGATCGAGGCGAAGCTCGAGCATGAAGGTTCCGGTTATGCCGTCACCAAGGTCAAGGGGCGTATCGGTAAGGACTTGAAGTGCAGCGCTGAACTCACCTTCGGTCTTGCCCCCTTCCCCGACCCGGCCCTGCGCGTGCACATGGACGCGAAGGCCAACGAGATCGGCTTCCCACTGCAGGCGATAACGCATGACTGAGTCAAATTCCGCGCCCGCCAGGGAAGTCTGGATCACCGGCATCGGCATCGTCTCCTCGCTCGGCGAAGGGCTCGACGCGCACTGGGACGCGCTGAACGAGAAGAAGATCAACGTCGACGACAAGCGGTTCGCGCCCCACATCGTGCACCCGCTGGCGCCGGTTTCTTTTGACGCGCAGATCCCGAAGAAGGGCGACCAGCGCCAGATGGAAGCCTGGCAGCGCATCGGCACCTATGCCGCGGGGCTGGCGCTGGATTCGGCCGGCGTCAAAGGCAACAAGGAAATCCTTGGCCGGATGGACATGATCGTCGCTGCCGGCGGCGGCGAGCGCGACATCGCGGTCGATGCGGCGATCCTGAACGCCGATGCCAGGGGCAATTCGGGTCCGGGCTTCCTCAACGAACGGCTGATGAACGATCTGCGGCCGACGCTGTTTCTGGCGCAGCTCTCCAACCTGCTCGCCGGCAACATCGCCATCGTCCACGGCGTCTGCGGCACATCGCGCACCTTCATGGGCGAGGAAGCCGCCTCCATCGATGCGGCGCGGATTGCGCTGGCCCGGATCGAAAGCGGTCAAAGCGACATCGCGCTGGTCGGCGCCGCCCATAATGGCGAGCGGATGGACCTGCTGATCCTCTACGAATTCGGCGACTTCAATCTGACCGACAAGTTCGCTCCCGTCTGGCAACGCGAAGACAGAAGCGGCTTCGCGCTCGGCTCAGCCGGCTGCTTCCTGGTGCTGGAGTCCCGCGAGCACGCCGAAGCCCGCGGCGCCAAGCCCTATGCCAAACTGACCAGGGTGGTCGCCGACCTCGCGCAGCGCAAGCAGCCGGGCGCGGTGACCAGATCGCTGGAAGCGATGTGGCCAAAGCTCGGCGTCGGGGACAGCGGCACCTTGATCACGGGGGCGACCGGCGCCGAGCCGGCGACCTCGGACGAGAAGGCGTTTCTGCACCAGCACCCTGGCTTCGCGATCCGCGCCACCGGAACCATGTTCGGCCACACGCTGGAGACGCAGTTTCCGCTCGGCCTGGCGCTGGCCGCGCTCTCGATCTCCCGCGGTGCGCTGTTTCCGCCCAACGACCCGACCGGGCTCGAGGTTGAAAAGGCTGATAGCCCGGACCAGATAGTCGTGGTGGGGACCGGTCACTGGCAGGGCGAAGGCATGGCCCTGGTCGAGGCCATCAAGTAGAGCGTGATCCCCGCAAGGAAGCTTGCGGCATCACGGCCAGAGCAAGAGATGAGCGCGACAGCGCTTTCAATTACGGCGCAGCAGCGACGGGGGAACCATGTCAGCACCACGCGATAAACTCGGCAGGCCGATCGTCGTCGTCACCGGCATGGGCGTGGTGACCTCGCTTGGCGCCGGCAAGACCGACAACTGGACCCGGCTGACTGCAGGCGAATCCGGCATCCGGACCGTGACGCGCTTTCCGATCGACGGCCTGAAGACGAATATGGCCGGCACTGTCGACTTCGTCACCCTGGAGCCGTTCTCGTCGACCGGTCTCACCGAACGTCTCGCCGAAATGGCGACCGAGGAAGCGCTCGAACAGGCTGCCATCGGCGGCAAGGCCGATTTCCCCGGGCCGCTGTTTCTCGCAGTCGCGCCGGTCGAGGTCGAGTGGCCGCAGCGGCTCGAGCTCGGGCGTGCCGTCGGCAGGACCGAATTCGACTACGGGGATATGCTGCGCGTCAGCGGCGGCGGACGGTTCACCGCCTATCATCGTCGCTTCATGTTCGGGTCGGTGGCGAGCTTTCTCGCCGAAAAGTTCGGCACCAAGGGATCGCCGATCTCGCTTTCCACCGCTTGCGCTTCCGGCGCGACCGCAATCCAGCTCGGCGTCGAGGCAATCCGCCGCGGCGAGGCTGATGCGGCGCTGTGCGTTGGCGCCGACGGCTCGGTGAACCCGGAAGCGATGGTGCGTTTCTCGCTGCTGTCGGCGCTGTCGACGCAGAACGATCCGCCGCAGGCCGCCTCAAAACCGTTCTCCAAGAACCGCGACGGGTTTGTGATGGCCGAAGGCGCCGGCGCGATGGTGCTGGAAAGCTATGAGTCGGCGATGGCCCGCGGCGCGAAAATTCTCGGCGTGGTGGCCGGCTGCGGCGAGCTGACGGATTCGTTCCATCGCACCCGCTCCAGCCCGGACGGCAAGCCGATCATCGGCTGCATGCGCAAGACGCTGGCCGACGCCGGCCTCGAGCCGGAGCAGATCGACCACATCAACGCCCACGGCACTGCGACGCCGGAAAACGACAAGATGGAGTACAACACGACCGCGGTCGTGTTCGGCGATCATCTGCCGAAGATTCCGGTGTCGTCGAACAAGTCGATGGTCGGGCATACGATCTCGGCGGCCGGCGCGGTGGAAGCCGTGTTCTCGCTCTTGACGCTGGAGCATCAGCGGATTCCGCCGACCATCAATTACGAGATTCCGGATCCGTCGATCCTGTTCGACGTGGTCGGCAACACCGCACGCGATGCCAAGGTCACGGCGGTGATGTCCAACTCGTTCGGTTTCGGCGGGCAGAATGCTTCGCTGATCCTGACGCGCGAACCGGTCTAGCAGCACGTCACTCGTCACGATGAACCGCCTGCTCCTACGCACCAAGGCGCGCCTGCGCGATGCCGGAAAGCCGGTGGCGGAAGCCGCCGTCGGCGGGCTGACGATCGCCCTGCTCCGCACCACCCGCTATTTCGATCCCGACAAGACCGCCAATTTCTTCGGCCGCGTCACCCGCTTCATCGGGCGAAGGCTGCGTGAGGACCGCATCGGGCGCGAGAATCTGAAGGCCGCCTTTCCCGAGAAATCGCCGGAAGAGATCGAGACCATTCTCGCCGGCGTCTGGGACAATCTCGGCCGCATCGGCGCGGAGTTCGCCCATCTCGACCACATCTGGGACTACGATCTCGACCAGCCGGACAAGCCGAGCCGTATCGAATTCACCCCGCGCACCAAGGAAATCTTCGATTCCCTGCGCGACGACGGCAAGCCTGCGGTCATCTTTGCCAGCCATCTCGGCAATTGGGAAATCCCGGCGCTCGGCGCGGTCGCCCATGGGCTCGACTGCGCGATCCTGTTCCGCCGTCCGAACATCGAGTCCGCCGACCGCGCCATCGAGCGCATCCGCGCCGTCAAGATGGGCACGCTGGTGCCGGCGGGGCGCGAGGCGCCGCTCAAGCTGGCAGAAGCGCTGCAGCGGGGCCAGCACGTCGCGATGCTGGTCGATCAGTACATGGGCAACGGCGTCGAAGTGACGTTCTTCGGCCGCAAGACCAAGGCCAACCCAACGCTGGCGCGGCTCTTGCGCCAGGTCGAATGCCCCGTGCACGGCGTCCGCATCATCCGCCTGCCCAACCACCGCTTCCGCGCCGAGCTGTCCGAAGAGGTCAAGCCGGTGCGCGACGCGTCGGGCCAGATCGACATCCAGGGTACGATGCAGGCGGTGACATCAGTGATCGAAGGCTGGGTGCGGGAATATCCGGACCAGTGGCTGTGGCTGCACCGGCGGTGGCGGTAGTAAGGCGAGCGTAGCCCGGGTGAAGCGCAGCGCAACCCGGGGGCACTCTCTCAACCGGCTGAAGTCCCCGGATTGCGCGGAGCCTGTCATCGGGCGCGCGTTTGCGCGACCCGTTGGCTCCATCCGGGCTACAGGTTCTTCCCTATCCGCCGAACAGCAGGCCGAGGCTCCACGCCTTCATCGCGACGGTCGCTCCCAGAACGACGATGATCTGCAGCAGCGTGCGGGTTGAGAAGAAGGCGAGGATATTGGTCATGTGATGCTCCCGGACGGGAGCTATAGATTCCGCCTCGGGTTCCGGCAACAGAAGTTTGATGGAAGCAATTTGTAGGGTGGGCAAAGCGAAGCGTGCCCACCATTCCTGACGGTGATCTCGGAAAGATGGTGGGCACGCTTCGCTTTGCCCACCCTCATATGAGGCGTTTTGAGTCAAGCATCCCGGCGGGGCTTGGATGTGATTTTTACGTTCGGTGGAGCGGCGGCGCGCGGAGCCATGCGTAGCGCAGCGTGCCGCCGCGGTCGGTGCGCTCAGGGACTGGCTTCCGGCGATTTATGCAGTTGCTCACTGCATCACCTCATATCCGGTCGGACCGCTGTGATCCGCACCCACATTCCGCATGCATGCGGCGAGGAAGCCACGAGGATGAGACCCATCTACGAAACAGCCTGTTTGCTGGCCCAAGGGTGGCACGGTCACCATCCATCCCGCGCTGACCGCGGCAGATGCCGCGACGCTGACGCGTTCGTTGAAGTGGTTAGATCTTTACGGCCTTGAGCACCGCGCCTTCCGGCACGAGACCGGTCGTGAGGTAGCGCCACAGCGCCACCATCAGCTTGCGCGCCAGGGCGACGATGGCGACGCGCTTGATGCGCTTGCCGGCATCGAGCGTGCGCTTGCGGTACTCCAGGGTCAGCTTGCTGTCCGGCTGATGCCGCAGCCACAGCCAGGCCAGTTCGATCGCGGCACAGCGGGCGCGCGGATTGCCCGCCTTGCTGATGCCCTGGTCGCGGTCGATGCCGCCGCTCCGCCATGGACTGGGCGTCAGTCCGAAATAACTCCCGACCTCGCGGCGATTGCGGAAGTCCTTGTAGAACACCTCGCTGGTCAGCGTCGTCGCGAACGCCGGGCCGAGACATTTGAGCCGGCGCAGCAGTTCGCTGCGCCGGGTCATCTCGGCTTCCGCAGGCATTGGCTCCGCTGCGGCCGCCTCCTGCGCGAGCGCATCGAGCCGATCGCGCACCAGCATCAGCCGCGCGTGCTCGTGTCGGATCTCGCTCAGCATCCGCGGCGGGACCGCCTGGCCTTGCCAATCCCGCTGCGTTGCCAGCCAGCTCAGCCAGTCGCGCCGCCGCGGGTTCCCGACCGCCATGCCCCGCAGGCGCAGCAGTGCCTTGATCCGGTTGGTGTGAGCGGTTTGCTCCTTGATCAGCCGGTCGCGTTCGCGGCTGCCGCGGCGCGCGTCCTCCTGTTCGGCGGCAGGCACCCGGACGATCCGCACCACCCGCGGCTCGCCGCGCAGATACGCCATCAGCGTGCGCAGCATCCGCTCGCCATCGATCCGGTCGGTCTTCACCCGCCGCGCCCGCTGGTCCACCGCAATGCTGGCGGGATCAAACACGTAGTTCGTGATGCCGGCCGCCAGCAGCAGCCGGTGCAGCCAGAACCCGTCGTAGCCCGCCTCGTAGCAGCTCGCCACCGCCGGAACGCCTCCCAGCGTTCGAGCCGCCCGCTCCCGAACCCGACCCACCAACGCCAACAGCTCGGCATGATCGCCACCCTCCAGCTTGTGGTGCGATATCTTGTCCTTGTCCGGGCTGTGCAGCGCGACCCGCCAGCTCCGCTGGCTCAGTTCGATTGCAACGAAAATTGTGCCAATATGGCCGGCGGTGGGCGTGGCTACGGTGGATGCTTGCATCTGACTCTCCGAGGGGTTCGAGTGTGGAAACCCAAACCTTATCGGAAAGGCCACGCTCACCGCCTCATGGAATCTACGACGTCGCTGCGCTCGCAATAACGGGCGAAATCACTTCCCCGTCTTCACCCTGGTCCAGAGACGGTTGATGACACGTTGTGTCGCCGGATCGCGGGCCTGGATCACGAACAGTTTTTTCTGCGTCTCTTCGTCCGGATAGATATTCCTGTCGTTCAGAATCTTCGGATCGATCAGCTTCTGGCTGGCCAGATTGCCGTTGGCGTACGACAAAAAGTCGGAATTCTTGGCGGCGACGTCGGGGCGGTAGAGGTAGTTGATCAGCTCATAGGCTTCAGTGACATTCTTCGCATCCGCGGGGATCGCGAGATTGTCGAAGAACATTTGCGCGCCCTCTTTCGGAATCGTGTAGCCGATCTCGACGCCGTTCTTGGCTTCCGCGGCGCGGCTGCGCGCCTGCATGATGTCGCCCGACCATCCGACCACGAAGCAGATTTCGCCGGAGGCCAGCGCGCCCAGATATTCCGATGAATGAAACTTGCGGACGTTGGGCCTGATCTTGCTGACGAGATCGGCGGCTTTTTCCAGATCGGCCTGCTTGGTCGAGTTCGGATCGATGCCGAGATAGCTCAACGCCGCCGGTAGAATGTCGTCGGCGGAATCCAGCATGTGGATGCCACAGTCTTTGAACTTGGCGAGGTTCTCCGGCTTGAAGACGATGTCCCAGCTATCGATCTTGGCGTCGGCCCCGAGAATCTTCTGCGCGGTCTTGACGTTGTAGCCGATGCCCGTGGTGCCCCACATGTAGTTGGCGGCATAATTGTTGCCGGGATCGTAGGTGGCGAGCTGGCTGGTCACGACCGGCCAGGCGTTGGCGAGATTGGGCAGTTTCGACTTGTCGAGCTTGAGGAAGACCTTTGCCGTGATCTGGCGCTGCAGGAAATAGCCCGTGGGCGCCACGACGTCGTAGCCCGACTTCCCCGCCAGGAGGCGTGTCTCCAGGGTCTCGTTGGCATCGAACGTGTCGTAGACCACCTTGATGCCGGTTTCCCTGGTGAAGGCTTCCAGCACCCCCGGCGCCATGTAGTTCGACCAGTTGTAGAAGTTCACCGTGCGCTCCTGCGCCAAGGCGGGCGAGAGCGACAGCGCCACGGCGAGCGCGCCGAAAAGGCGCAGCGAAACTCCAGTCGAATCGCGCATGTCTTACCTCTTGCGGCGGCCGTGCACCGCGTCCGACAGCCGTTCCAGCGCGGTGTCGAGCGTTTCGTCCTTCTTGGAAAAACAGAAGCGCACCACCGAGGTCACCGCGTCCTGCTCGTAGAACGCCGAGACCGGGATCGCCGCGACCTTGTAGTCGGTCACGATGCGCTTGCAGAACTCAACGTCGGTCTCGTTCAGGCCCAGCGGCGACAGGTCGACGGTGAGGAAGTATGTGCCCTGCGACTTCAGCACGGGAAAGCCGATGCTCTCCAGCCCTTTTGTGAGGCGGTCCCTGCTCCGCGCCAGGTCCTTGCGCATGTCGTAGAAATATTCGTCTGATTTGTTGAGGCCGTAGGCGACGGCGGCCTGCAGGTTCGGCGCGGTGGTGAAGGTCAGGAACTGATGCACCTTGGCCGCTACCCTGAGCAGCGGCGGTGCGGCACAGACGAAGCCGACCTTCCATCCCGTCAGCGAAAAGATCTTGCCGGCGCTGCCGACCTTGATGGTGCGGTCGCGCATGCCCGGGATCGTGATCAGCGGGATATGCTCGCGGCCGTCGAAGATCACGTGCTCCCAGACCTCGTCGCAAATCGCGATGGTATCGAACTTCTGGCAGTACCGCGCCAGCAGTTCGAGGTCCTCGCGGGGATAGACGACGGCGGCCGGGTTGAGCGGATTGTTGAACAGCACCGCCTTGGTCTTCTCGTTGAAGACGCTGGCCAGCATCTCTTCCGTCAACCGCCAGCCTGGCGGCTCCAGCCGCAACAGGCGCGGAATGCCGCCGGCCTGGCGGATGATCGGCAGGTAGCTGTCATAGACCGGCTGGAAGCAGACGACCTCGTCGCCCGGCTCGACCACCGCGAGAATGGACGACGTCAGCGCTTCGGTGCCGCCGGAGGTCACCATCACTTCCGTCATCGGATCGAGGTTGAGCTTGTGCCAGCGCCCGTAATGGGCGGCGATCGCCTGCCGCAGTTCCGGGATACCCATCATCGACGGGTACTGGTTGTAGCCGTTCACGGTGGCATCGGCCGCGGCGCGGCGGATGTCCTCCGGGCCGGGATCGTCGGGAAAGCCCTGGCCGAGATTAATGGCGTTGTTGTCGCGGGCGGCCTGCGACATCGCCTCGAAGACGGTGACGGGAAGGTCGGCAAAGACCTTGTTCATGGAGGTCATGGTGGAGATCAGCCGCCGGTTCTGGTCGGCAATCCCGCAGCCTTCCAGCCGATGATGCCGCCGGCCAGATGCTTGTCGTAAGGCAGTCCTGCCGCCTGCGCTGCCAGCGATGCCGTCACCGAGCGTTTACCTGAACGGCAAGCGAAAACCACCTGCTTCCCCTTGGGATCCGGAATCGCCGCGGGATCAAAGCTCTGGAGCGGAACGACCACGCCGTCCGGATAGGCTTCCACCGCCACCTCATTGGGCTCGCGGACGTCGACCAGCAGATAGCGGCCCTCCGCGATCCCCTTCGAAACGTCTTCCGGGGTCAAATCGTGCACCTGATGGTCCGCCAACATATCCTCCTGACAAGGCGCCGCGAGGCTACGATAGGCCCCGCCAAGCGGCGCCAAAGTCGCCCCTCGCGGGGCGAAAATCAAGCGCCGCGAGCGGCTTAAACGGCCATCCAACGTGCGTCGGGCACAAGGCAGCAATTCTTCGCTCGCCCCCTGTTCAGGCCAGAAGTTCCTTCTCTATGGGCCAGGCGCCTGCCGGCGTCTGCGGGCCGCTCGCTCGGTAGCCTCGCCGCAGATAGAAATCGCGAGCGTTCAGGCTTGCCTCAGCGCGCACCGATGGGAACTGCCGCTCGCGCATCAGTCCTTCGAGCATGGCAAGCAATCCGGCACCTATCCCCTGCCCGGCAAACTCCGGCGTCGTATACAGGCCCTCCAGCCTGTCACCGGAAATGGCCCCCCACCCCGCGACGATGCCATCCAGCTCGGCAACCCATACTTCCAGCTCTCGCAGCTTTCGCTCCATACCCGAGAGCGTAAGATTCGACGCCCACTCCTGCGCCTCGGCGGCGGTCATCGTTGGAGGCGCGAGATCAAGGATCGATCGTCGCCGAATGTCGCGGAGGCGGCTCGCGTCATTGAACATCGCCCTGCGGTAAACGGTCTCCATGCCATCTGCCCCTGGTCAAACGGATCTGTCGAGCCCCCGGCAACGTTCGCTATCGAGGAATGCGGAATCGATATTCAATGGGAAAGCAGTTGTCCTGTTTTGCTACAGGCGATCCGTCGCTGCGGCCCCGGCGGCTGTCAACATTTGACCTCACGCTGAGGCCAATTCGTTTCGATGTACGGGGAGCCGAGAGCTATTCGATTAAACGGCCCCAACCGGGGGGCCGCCAACCCGAACGATACGGGTTTTCTTCCAGCAGTCGGGGGGGCACCTTTCGGCTGGAAGCATTGATATCAACCCTCAGCGACGCCGGTTGTTCCTTTATTCCGTGACAATCATGGAAATTAGGGAGTAGTGGCGCCTTCTTCTCACCACCTACCATTTTTTTCCCGCTACGTTTGAGGTGTCAGAGGGGGCATCCTAATGAGCGATGGGAAAAAGGCTAAAGCCGAATTCACACTGGCCCAAGTCATCGGTCGAACTGCAGCGCTGTTTCCCCACCGGCCTGCAATTGTCTCCTCCACGTATGCGCCACTCACATACCGAGATCTTCAGCGCCAATTGGATGGCATCCGCCGGCAGTTGCGTTTGGCCGGGTTCGATTGCAACGCGCGGATCGGGATCCTGATGCCGAACGGCGCGGACGCGGTTCTCACCATCGTTGCCGTAGCCTGCTGCAGCATCGCGGTTCCTCTTGATCCGCGGCTGTCCCAGACGGAGATCGATCAGCGTCTCGACATGCTGCGCCTGAACGCGCTTCTCGTGCCGCAAGGCAATGCCTCTGAAGCCCGCCGGACCGCTGAGCGGAGAAAGCTCCCCATCATCGAAGCCGTTCCGGTCGGACCCGGTCAGCTTGGAATCAATATCGTAGCGCAAGCCTCCAACGTCCCTGCGATCGACGCTGAGCCTGATCCGAGTTCGCCCGCCTTCATCCTGCAGACGTCGGGCACGACTGCGCAGCCGAAGCTCATTCCGTTCAGCCATGGCAATATGCTGGCGGCGGCCGCACGGCTTCAGGCCTGGTTTGGACTCACACACCAGGACCGTTGCCTGAGCGTTTCGTCGCCCCACTACTCCCATGGGCTCAAAGTTACGGTCTTCACACCGCTCTTGACAGGCGGCAGCATTGCCCTTCCAGCGAACAGTGCCGTCGTGGCGCTGGATGAGTGGCTCGATGTCCTGCGGCCAACCTGGTACTCGGCAGGTCCTGCGCTTCACGCTGCCCTGCTGGACAAGGCAAGAAACCTTGAGAATGCGCAGACGGCGCACACGCTGCGATTTGTCGTATCGGGTGGCGCGCCGCTGCTGAAAGACATGCAGAACGATCTGCAGCGCATTTTGGGCGTGCCGATGCTGGAGCACTACGGCTCCAGCGAAGCCGCGCAGATCGCCGCCAACGTGCCGCCGCCCGGGCCGAACAGGCCAGGAACTTGCGGGCAACCCTGGCCCGATACCGTGGCCATTGTTGGTGAGGATGGACATCCCGTGCCGGCCGGTGAGCGGGGTGAGATCTGGGTTCGTGGTCCCACCGTGACGTCCGGCTATCTCGATGCGCCGGAACTCAATCAAGCTGCTTTTACGGAAGGTTGGCTTCGCACGGGCGACATCGGCAGCCTCGACGCAGACGGCTTCCTGACGCTACACGGCCGCCTGAGTGAAGTAATCAACCGCGGGGGTGAGAAGATCTCCCCTGCCGAGGTGGAATCCGCGCTACTACGCCATCCGGCCGTAGCCGAAGCCGCCGCCTTCGCAATCCCGCACCCACGCCTTGGCGATGACGTCGCAGCCGCCGTCATTCCCCATTCTGGCGCGCAAACGACACCCGCGGAGCTTCGCCAGTTCCTGCAGCGCGAGTTGGCCTCGTTCAAGATTCCGCGGAGCATTCTGATCCTCGACCGGCTGCCAAAGGGGGCGACGGGAAAGGTCCAACGGCGACGGCTGCGTGAGGCGCTCGACGTAGATCATCGGGCGACGAAGCCTTTGCCTGCCGTGAAAAAAGCGACATTGGATCTGCAAGCTGAATTGCTGACCCTGTGGCGCAGGCTTCTCAAGTCCGAGACCGTGACGATCGACGATGATTTTTTTGCGCGCGGTGGCGACTCCCTTCTAGCGATGGAAATGCTCATTGAGGTCGAGCGGCTCATCGGCCAGACCGTACCGGAAACGATCCTGTTCGAGGCAGAAACGATCCGGCAACTTGCTCCAAAAATCCTCATGCAGACGGGCGCGCCGACGACGCCATTCTTCCAGTTCAGTCCCTGTGGCCGTCGCCCTCCCCTGTACTTCTTCAATGGAGACTCCATCAGCGGCCATGAGAGTATGCGGCGGATGGTGGAGCTTTTCGGGCCCGATTACCCGATCATCTCCATCGATCCCCATGGTCTCCGTGGGGAACCGGTTCCGCCATCGATCGAGGCGATGGCCGCCGACCGCCTGCCGCACATTCTGGAGAGGCAGTCCAGCGGTCCTTTCCTGCTGGGCGGCAAATGCAACGGCGCCATGGTGGCGTTCGAAGCAGCCCGCCTGCTGATGGCGGCCGGCCACAGGGTTGATTTGATTGCGATGGTCGATCCGCCGACCGTCGCTGCCCGTCCGGCGCCACGGGCGATCATCGGGCTGATGAAGCCAATAGCTTCGCCTTACCTTCTGCGCTGGATGTACGAGCGAATGGCGCAGTTGGAGCGATACGCCAATGCGTGGAGTCGCAAGCGGAATGTGATCGTCGAGGGCAAGTTTCTGCCCGCGTTGTGGGACGCTTATTCAATTGCAATGGCGCAATATCTTCCGGCACCGCTCGAGGTCGCCGTGACATTTTACGCGGCCGAACATGACGGCCGGGCGTGGCGGCATCTCAGCTCTCAAGTCGAAGTGCTTCAGGTGCCCGGGGGACATGGTGGCTGCCTGACTATCGGCGCTGACCTGCTGGTTGGTCATCTGCGGCAAAGAATTGACGCTCTGGCTGATGGCGGGCTTCCGAGGGAATCAGCCGCGTTCGAGCAAGCATTGCAAACTATCGGTCTCGTTGACTCGAACGACCCAAGTGGGCGAGTTGGCCGCCAAGACGTTCGGGCAAATTGGCGTGCATTATCCTGAGATATCGCGGCCCTGGCAATCAAGGAGCTTGGCGCGCGGTAAGGTCGCCACAAGCGAAGGGGCGCCGACACGGCCCTTAGGGCGGCCCACACGCTCGCGGCGAGTTGCGGGAAAAACGAATAATTAGTCGGCCGCCTTGATTTCTGCACTTTTTGAGCAACAAATCGAAACATGTAAGACGGGTAGGAGGACACGCCATGATGAAGCGTGGGCTCGCGTTGTTACTGGTGGGGCTGCATGGCCTCTTGCTTGGTGGCTGCATGCAAGCGACGCTTGCGCCGTCATCGAATGCCAGCTTGACCCCAAGGGACCGGCAGTTACTCGCCCACGCGCGCTATGCGCAGGCGAGCATTCCGGAGACTTATCGCCGGCATATTGTCGACTACACGCGCAAGGAGCAGCCGGGAACCATCCTGGTCGATACCAACTCGAAGTATCTCTACTATGTCCTGCCGGGAGGCAAGGCGATCCGCTACGGCGTGACGGTGGGAGAGGAAGCGCTGGCATGGTCCGGCATCGCTACCGTTGGCAAGACGGCTGAATGGCCGGATTGGATCCCGACGGCGGAGATCCAGGCCCGGCTGGGCCCCTACCCGAAGCGCGTCGCCGGAGGTCCGGACAATCCGCTTGGCGCGCGGGCGCTTTATCTCTACGAGGGCAACAAGGACACGCTGTACCGCATCCACGGCACCAACCAGCCGGAATATATCGGTCAGGCCATCTCGTCCGGCTGCATCCGCATGACCAACGAGGACGTCATCGATCTCGTGAACCGGGTGAAACTGGGCGCGATCGTCGTCGTCCTGCCGCCGGGCCGGAGTGCGTAGCAAGCTACGCTGCGTGAAGCGCCCGAAACTCACAGCCCTGCGACTTGGCGGGAACTTTATCCGCCAGGATGATGGGCGTCGGGTACAGACGACACGCCGAACGTTCGTACGCGCCTCCTTGATGACGAACGCTGCGGCGCTCTTGCCAATTTCCCTGCGTGCCCCGGAAGGTTATTAGATTGGCGGGCGATCGAGGGAACGACACCATGTCAACGGCGCCGGAAGTCAGATCTGCGGATGCAAACATCCGGGCCAACGCGATCAGCACCATCGTGCTCGGCTTTGCGGCCGACCCGATGGCGCGCTGGGCCTGGCCCGATCCGTCCGAATACCTCAGAACAATGCCTCGACTCGTCAATGCTTTTGGCGGCCGGGCTTTTGAGCATGGCACGGCCTATATCACCGAAGGGGCTCGCGCCGCCGCGTTGTGGCTGCCGCCAGGCGTCGAGCCGGACGAAGCGGAAATGGATGCCATCATGCAGGAGACCCTGCGCCCGGAGATCGCCGAGGATATTGAGGCCGTCAAGAAAGGCATGGCCGAACATCATCCCCGCGGCCCGCATTGGTATCTACCCCTTATCGCCGCCGACCCGAACTGGATCGGGCAAGGGCTCGGCGCATTGCTCATGAAACACGCGCTTCGACGATGCGACGAGGAAGGCATCGCAGCCTACCTCGAAAGCTCGAACCCGCGTAACATGTCCTTCTATGAGCGCCATGGCTTTGAGATTGTCGGCAGGATCCAGAGCGGCTCTTCTCCCGTGCTGACACCGATGCTGCGGCCCGCATCATGAGGGTTACCTTCGCATCGACCAGAGGATGGCATTCGTGAGGATTTGCTGGTAGCGGGCGTCGCGCCAGACCGATGCCTCGTGGCCTAGCGCCGTATAGAATACCCGCCCCTTGCCGTATGTTCGTTTCCAGGCGAGAGGCCAGCCATAGGATCGTCGATGCACGCCGGTCCTGCCGATATCCACCGAGCTTGGGTCGAGGCGAAGGAGCACGCGTGAACCACGATCATCAAAGTCTCTGATCTGATAGATTTCGTCCTCGACCCGCAACGAATTTCCGAGAAACGCCACCAATGGATCGCTGGGATCAACCACGTCGATCGTCACGGCCTGATGCCAGGGATGACCATTGAAATAGCCGCCGACCAGATCAAGATAGTCCGGCCAGGCGTAGAATGTGTCGGTGGCCGAATGAACGCCGATGAACCCGCGGCCCGAGCGCACGAAGTTGAGCAGAGCCGCCTTCTGATCGCCGCTCATCGGAAGTTCTCCTGACGTGTAGAACATCACCGCGGCGTAGCGTTGGAGGTTGTCGGTCGAGAATTCAGAGGCGTCTTCGGTTGCAGTGACATCAAAGGCGCCGGAATTCGTTCCGAGCTGCGCCAGGATTTCCCTGGAAAGCGGTATGACGTCGTGCCGGTAGCCGGCCGAGTGGGTGAAATAGAGGATGCGCTCTCGCAGGCGCTCCGCGTGCGCGCCGAGCGGCCGGATTGCCGCCGCGCCGCCGAGGAGCGCGATGAACTCGCGTCGCCTCACAATCCTCTCCTTGAAGCCATCCATTTGGATTGCAGCAGTTACGGAAAACTCAAGACAGCGTCGCATTGTCGAGAAATGGTTGCCAGGAGAGCGCCTCGCTGTTGGCCTTGTCGAATTGCCCATCCTCCAGGAGCTTGCCGACAGACCTGAAGTACTCGCAAAGGAACGTCGCATCCGGCAGTTGATAAACGTGCTCATTCGGCACCCACAAATCAAATTTCCTGGCGGAGTTGAACGCAGACAGGATTGCAGGTTTGAGATCACGTACGTTGTCCGGCCATTCTGACGAAGCATTCCGAGTTTTGATGCTGTCTGAAAGGCTGCGAAATTTGGTGCCCAGGCTTCGGAGCTCGGAAGCTTTTCTTTCGTCCGACTTCCGGTTCAGCCATTCCAATGAGATGCCAACCAGCACTCCGGTCAAAAAGACCATCGCAAATTTGAACCAGCGCTGCTGGCCCAGTGCGACCAGATTGTCAGTAACGGTCGTGACCACAGCGTTACTAAAAACCGTAGCTGCCACACCACTGGGATCGGTGAAGATATTTGCCGCCTTCAATCCTTTTTCGAGGATAGGCATGACCAGCGGGATCAGCAGAAGACCCCAAATCCCAAACAAAAACTGTTTAAGCCGATTGGACATCGAGCCCTATGGTTGCACGCGGACGAGCCGCTCAGCCGAACTAACGCTTGAACGAGCCATCCGGCCTCTCCCAAAAAAAGATAGAGATGCATATTGCTGCAGTGCATGAATCCGATTGTGGACACTTGGCGGGCATCCCTGCAATCTCATGCCGCGGGATTGGACCGAACCCGAGGGGCCGGAACGCTCTCCTCCCGCACCAGCGGCAGGGAAAACTGAAAGACGGCGCCTCGGGGTTCGTTCGCGCTCACCCACATCCGCCCCCCGTGAGCCTCGACCATCGACTTGCAGATCGCAAGGCCCATGCCCATGCCCTTGGCCTTCGTCGTATAGAAGGCCTGGAATACGCGCTCGGCATCCGCCGGGTCGAGGCCGGGCCCGGAATCGCTGATCGTGACGAGCACGCCGGTCGCCTCCGTCTCGGTGTTGATCCGCAGTTCGCGTGCGCCCTCGTCACTGCCGTCCATGGCTTCAATGGCATTGAGGATCAGGTTCAGGATCACCTGCTGCAGCTGAGTGCGGTCGCCTTCCACCATGGGCAAACCCGGCGCGAGTTCGGTTTGCAGCGCGATGCCATGCTTGAACATTTCGCTTCGGGTCAGCGCGACCATCTCAAGGATGGCTTCGTTGAGGCCGAACCAATCTTTCCGGGACGGCACCTTGTGGATCAGGGCCCGGATGCCGCCAATGACGTTGCCGGCGCGCTTGCCGTCCTCGACGATACGGTCGAGCGAATAGCGGACTTCGTCGAGATTGGGCGGCTGCGCACGCAGCCAGCGTAACGCCGCCTGGGCGTTGGTAACCGTCGCGGCGATCGGCTGATTGACCTCATGGGCGATCGAGGCCGACAACTGTCCCATCGTGGTGACGCGGTTGGAGTGCGCAAGCTCCGCCTGCACCGCGCGCAAGGCTTCTTCGGCTCGCCTGCGTTCGGTGATGTGCCGCCCGACGCCGCGATAGCCGACGAAGCGCCCTCTCTCGTCAAACACCGGCAACCCGGAGACCGACACGTAACGCTTGCTGCCATCTGGAGCATACCGCGCGAGCTCAAAATCACGGAACGGCAGGTGGGCATCGAGCGTCTCCCGGTGCTTGCGCCAGGCCTCCTCATCAGGCTCCAGGTAAGGCACTTCCCAACGTGTCTTGCCGATCTCGGAGCCCAACGCCGGCGCGTCGGAAAGACTGTCCGCGAACTCCTGATGAATGAAGCGATGTTGCGCATCGGTCTCCCAGTACACGTCGAAGGAGAAATGCACGAGGGTGCGAAAGCGCTCCTCGCTCTGCCGCAGCGCCTCTTCCGCCCGCTTGCGCTGGGTCAGATCGAGGACAAAGCCAACACCTTGGCTTGTACCTTCCCCGAACATCGCCCCACCGATCAGCACCGGCACGCGGCTTCCGTCTTTCCGCAAGTACTCTTTCTCGAATGGCAGGGCCATCCCGACCCGCTTGAGCTCCGCCACGGTATGTGCGTCGCGGTCGCGCCATTCCGGCGGTGTCAGCGTAGTCCGATGCAGGCGCCCCGAGACGAGATCGTCCCGGTCGTATCCCACCATACGGAGAAACTCGTCATTGGCCTCGAGAATACGCCCCTCGATTTCCCAAATGATGATGCCGACGATGTTGGCGTCGACCAGGCGGCGGATCATCTTGTCGCGCGCCAACAGATCGCCGTGGAGCGCGATGTTCTCTGCGATCGCCTTGCGCCGCCGGATCGCCTCGAGCCGCGCGAGCGCCAACGCCATCCCCGCCAGGATTGCGACAATGACGACGGCGATCGTGATCAGCCAAGCTTTGCGATGCTCGAGCGCCTCGGCGCGTTTCTCCTGATCCACGCGCAGGAAGCGCTCGTGGTCCACCATCTGGTCGATCTGCGACCTTATCTCGTCCAGGCTGCGGATCATCGCCATCGCGGCCGGCCCGGAATAGGTGCGGGCCGTTTTGACGATCTCATCGATTTCGCGCAGCTTTGCTGCAACGGTAGCCGCCAGATGTCCGGCGCGATGGCTCTGCAATGGATCGCCCGCGACCAGAGCCTGGAGCGCCTGCGCGTCCCGTCGCACGCTTTCGTCAGAGACGCCATAGGCCTTGAGATAGTGCGGATCGAGAGTCAGCAGATAGCCGCGCCTTTGCGCCTCCAC
The DNA here is from genome assembly GCF_001693515.2 of Bradyrhizobium paxllaeri. Lineage (NCBI taxonomy): Bacteria > Pseudomonadati > Pseudomonadota > Alphaproteobacteria > Hyphomicrobiales > Nitrobacteraceae > Bradyrhizobium > Bradyrhizobium paxllaeri. The sequence continues at coordinate 3,553,208 of NZ_CP042968.1, read as the reverse complement.
GTCGGCGATGATCGTTTTCAGCCGATCCAGCGTCTCGAGCACCTGCCGGTTGCGCTCTTGCGCAAGATTTGCCGCTTGACGCTCCTGCCAATATCGGAAGCCGAGAATCCCGGTCGCGACAACCACAGTTAGAAGCGCCCCAACCACCAGCGCCAGCGGGCGAGCAAACCACCGAAAGGACTGGCTCAGAGGAACTGACATTGGCCTAAAGTCTTCGATGCTCGCGTGAGCAATTGTTTTCTGATGCCGACGCAGAGTATTGCTAATATAATGAAAATACAGCTACGGTCCGCGTAGATGAGACGGGAACCGGCGCGCTCAACCGCGCAGATTACACCGGCCCGTCAGTCCCCTCGCAAGGGGCCACAACGTCACGGCTAAGACCCGGCCTTTCGTGTTGCGAAGGCCGATCCACTGGCAGGAGCAGACGACATGGCTCCAAATGAAAAATTGCCGGAAAAGTCGCGGCGTAATTCAGGGTCGGCCAGCCGACGCAGCTTCGTCAAGGCATTGGGTGCGGCGGGTGCCCTCACCATGCTGCCGAGGCGAGGTTTCGCAAAGGACGCCGCCGCGGACTATGCCGGCGCCGCGATCGGCTGGAAACAATTTTCCGGGCAGACGATCACGCTCGCAGGCGCGATCCATCCCTGGACGAACGCGATCACTCCGTTCTTGCCTGATTTCACCGAGCTCACCGGCATCAATGTCGTTCCCGACTTCCGGTTGGAGACCACGTATCTGGGCGCGCTGCCGATCCAGCTCAACCGTCGTGACAGCACACCCGACGTCTTCATGTACACGACCTATGGCCAGGGCATCTCGGGAGGATGGCTCGAGCCGCTGAGCGCCTATTATGCCGACAAGTCGCTGACCGATCTCGCCTGGTATGACGAGGGTGACCTTCTGAAGACGGCCCGCGCCTTTCCGCTCTGGCGCGACGGCGAACGCTACGCCATGCCGATCACCTCGGAGGCGGTGACCTTGTTCATCAACGGCGATGCGTTGGCCGCCAAGAACCTGTCTGTCCCCCGCACTTTCGAAGAGCTGCTTGTCACCGCCAACGCAATCAAGACCAATGAGATGTCCGGTATTGCCATGCGGGCGCAGGCCGGCGGCAATTCGTCGGTGCCGGCAATGAGCTTCGTGTTCTCTTATGGCGCCGACATGGTCAAGGACAACAGGGCCGCATTCGCGAGCCCCGAGGCAATCGCGGCCATCGAGATGTACGGTCAGTTGCTCAGCCAGGCCGGGCCTGGCGGCATCAGCGGCTACGAATGGTACCACGTGCTGGACGACTTCCTGCAACGCAGAACGGCGATAGCGATCGACAGCAGCAATTTCGCTACCGACATCTCCAATCCGGCAAGAAGCCAAGTTGCCGGGCGGGCCATGTTTGCTCCCTTCCCACATGTCCCGGGACGCACGTCCGTGCCGTTCATGTCGCACTGGCAGGCGTGCATCAATTCCAGGTCACGACACAAGCGGGCGGCTTTCCTGTTCCTGCTGTGGGCGACAAGCAAGCCGACCTCGATGCTGACCGCCGCGGCGGGACTGGCGACGACACGCGTGTCGGCCTGGTCGAGCAATGGCTTCAAGAAGGCGTTTGGCGCGCAAGCCGCGGAGGCAGCGCTGACCAATTTGCAGAATGCCGATGTCGACCGCGCCAAGGCGATCCTTTTCCATCCGCTCTCGAGACCTATCCTGGACGCCTTCATGATCGGCGTGAATGAAGTGGTCACTGGCGCAAAACCGGCCAAGATTGCGATGACGAACGCCGCCGAGAAAGCCAATGCGGCAATCCGCGGATAGCAGCGTTTCGCTATTTCCTTTGCTCCCACTGAATGAATTTTTCGAGCAAGGGTTTTTCGGGCGCTGCTTTGGCCGCTCCACCGGGTTCGGAAGCAGCCGGATCTTCGCTTCCTTGCATTGATTGAAACTGCTTGAATCCCTGGAGCAGTGCCTGGGAGTCTTCCTTGGACGTCGCTTGCGCCGGCGTAGCCAATGCAGGGGTGGAAATGGAAACGGCCAGTTCCGAGGGCTCACTTTTCGACCTCGGAGGCATATTTAGCAACACGAGCGCCACGATCACAGTTGCGCCGACCACTGCAGCAATGGCACCCGCGGCGAGCAGTCCGCGTGACGGACGGCGTTCGTAAATGAACTGGGATTCCAGCGGACGGGTGGATTTGGCGAAGGCCTTTTCGCGCATCTCGTCAAAACGCGACAAAGGGGGATCGGCAGGAAAATGGTGCGATCCCGTCTGCGGTGTCTCGTTGGGTCGCGGGTTCGCCATGCTGCGCGCCGAGCGCGGGGCGTAGTACAGCGGATCTTGGGGATCATCGGGGTTGGGATGGTCGTTCGCGCGGATGAAACTCATTTGCGCTACTCCTCACAATACCACATCATCGCATCGGAATATTTGCCACTCAAGGCTTCAGCCTGAGCTTCCGAGCACTGTCCCACGGTCTGGCATGAAATGCCGCAAGCATTCGCGCCTGCGGCCGGCGGGACGAAACTTCGATCCGCCGCCCTCCGGTGTCAAGAGCCTGATCCAAACCGGGATGCGTGTGGAGTCAGATGTTCTGCTCCGCCTCAGAAACAGTCAAGCTGTTGCCGTCTTGCGACAACATAAGCGGAACTTGTGGGGTCCGGGCCCCTGGAGCGGGAATGACTTTTCTTCGAAACGTCATCCCGCTCTATCTCTTTGATTTGAGCATGATCTTTTCGGAAAATCGGTACCCACTTTGCGCTAACGCGGCCCTGCGGGTCCAGATCATGCTCTTAGATCGTGACCTGCGTTCCCACTTCGACCACGCGCCCGGTCGGGATCTGGAAATAATCGGTGGCATCGTTGGCGGAGCGGCTGAGGCGGATGAACAGGAGATCCTGCCAGCGCGGCATGCCGGAATGGGCGGCCGGCTTCAGCGCGCGGCGGGACAGGAAGAACGAGGTCGACATGATGTCGAACTGCCAGCCGAGCTTGCGGGCGATCGCCAGGGTCTTCGGCACGTTCGGCGATTCCATGAAGCCGAATTTGAGCGTGACCCGCGAGAACGTCTCGCTGAGCTGCTCCATCCGCACCCGCTCGACATCGTCGATCCGCGGCGTCGGCGCGGTCTCGATGGTCAGAATGACGTTCTTCTCGTGCAGCACCTTGTAGTGCTTGAGACTGTGCATCAGCGCCGTCGGCGCGCAATCGGGATCGGAAGTGAGGAACACCGCGGTGCCCGGCACCCGCTGCGGCGGCCGCTTCTCCAGCATCGCCACCAGGTCGGCCAGCGGGAATTCCAGCTTGCGCGATTTCTCGAACAAAAGCCGGCTGCCGCGCCGCCACGTGTACATCAAGAGCATCACGACACCACCGAGCGCCAGCGGCACCCAGCCGCCCTCCAATACCTTCAAGAGGTTGGCGGCGAGGAAGGTGACGTCGAGGAACAGGAACGGCGCGATCAGGGCGGCGGCCGCGATCGGCGACCATTTCCAGACCCGCCAGATCACGACGAAGCCCATCATCGCCGTGACCACCATGGTCCCGGTGACGGAGATGCCGTAGGCCGAGGCCAGCGCGCTCGACGAGCGGAACAGGACCACCAGCAGGATCACCGCCAGAAACAGCAGCAGGTTGATGCGGGGAATGTAGATCTGGCCGGAATGGGCTTCCGAGGTGTGGCGGATTTCGAACCGCGGCATCAGGCCGAGCTGGATCGCCTGGCGCGTCAGCGAATAGGCGCCGGTAATGACGGCCTGGCTCGCGATCACGGTCGCCACCGTCGCCAGCGCCACCATCGGGATCAGCGCCCACTCCGGAAACATCAGGAAGAACGGATTCTCGATCGCCTTGGGATTGGCGATCAAGAGCGCGCCCTGCCCCAGATAATTCACCGCCAGCGACGGCAGCACGATGAAGAGCCAGGCGGTCTGGATCGGTCGCTTGCCGAAATGGCCGAGGTCGGCATAGAGCGCCTCCGCACCGGTCACGGCGAGAAACACCGCGCCCAGCGTCACGAAGCCGATCAGGCCGTGATGGAGCATGAAGGAGACGGCATAGAGCGGATTGAAGGCCTGAAGCACTTCGGGATGGCGCGCGATCTGCGGCACGGCCGCGATCGCGATCACGGCGAACCAGACGCACATGATCGGCCCGAAGAACGCAGCCACGCGGGCGGTGCCGTGGGACTGCACGGCAAACAGCGCAACTAGAATGACCAGCGTCAGCGGCACGACATAATGTTCGAAGGACACGGTGATCAGCTTCATGCCTTCGATCGCGGACAGCACGGACAGCGCCGGCGTCAGCACAGCGTCGCCGTAAAACAGCGCGCCGGAGATGATGCCGAGCAGCACGATCGTGGCCCCGCCCTTCCCCACCGCGCGCTGCGCCAGCGCCATCAGCGCCAGCGTCCCGCCCTCGCCATTATTGTCGGCGCGCAGGAGGATGACGACGTATTTCAGCGTCACCACCACGATCAGCGCCCACAGGATCAGCGAGAGCACCCCGAGCACGGCCTGCGACGTCGCCGCGGTCGAGCCCTCGCTCGCCGCCACCACCGCTTCGCGCAGCGCGTACAGGGGGCTGGTGCCGATGTCGCCATAGACGACGCCGATGCTGCCGAGCATCAGGGCCTTGAAGGTAGCGGTGGAATGCGCTTCGCCATGACCGTTGGCCGCGGGCGTTTCCGCCGCGGTGATCGCAAACTGGACTGACATGGGGGCTAGGGCCTCGGCTGTTTACCGCACTGCACAAGTGCAGAAGCGCAGCCCTATACTCCCGGGACCGCCGGGAGGTTAGCCGGAATTCAGGCCTCCGGTATGCGCCGTCCGCATGGATGACGACAGGTTCCGACGAAAATTTTCGAAGTTAATTCAGATGGTTACCTGAGTTCCGACCTCGACCACCCGTCCGGTCGGGATCTGGAAGTAGTCGGTCGCGTCGTTCGCCGACCGGCTCATCGCGATGAACAGATGATCCTGCCACAGCGGCATGCCCGACTGCGCCGACGGCTTCAGCGACCGCCGCGACACGAAAAATGACGTCGCCATGATGTCGAACTGCCAGCCGAGCTTGCGCGCGATTACCAGCGCCTTCGGCACGTTCGGCGATTCCATGAAGCCGAATCGCAGCCGCACCGTGGAGAACTTCTCGCTGATGCTCTCCATCTTGACCCGCTCGGACAGGTCGACGCGCGGCGTCTGTGCCGTCTCGATGGTCAGGATCACATTGTGCTCGTGCAGCACCTTGTTGTGCTTGAGATTGTGCATCATCGCGGTCGGCACGAAGCTCGGATCGGAGGTCAGGAATACCGCCGTGCCCTTGACGATGTGAGGCGGACGCTTTTCCAGGCTCTTGATCAGGTCCGCCAGCGGCACCTCGATGCGGCGCGTCTTGGCGGTCAGGATCGCGGCGCCGCGGCGCCAGGTCCAGATCATCACTGCGACCGCAACGCCAAACAGCAGCGGCACCCAGGCGCCTTCGAGCAGCTTCAACAGGTTTGCGGCAAAGAAACTGGTGTCGACGATGACGAGGGGCAGGATCACGGCCGCGGCCGTCGCCGCGCGCCAGTTCCACAACTTCCAGATCACGACAAAGCCCATGATGCCGTCGACCACCATGGTCGTGGAGACGGCGATGCCATAGGCCGAAGCGAGGCCGCTCGAGGTGCGGAACAACAGGACCAGCAGCACGACTCCGATCAACAGCAGCCGGTTGACGCGCGGCAGATAGATCTGGCCGGCATGCGACTCCGAAGTGTAGCGCACCTCGAATCGCGGCAGGAGGCCGAGCTGCACCGCCTGCCGGATCAGCGAAAACGCGCCCGTGATCACCGCCTGGCTGGCGATGACCGTCGCCGCAGTCGCCAGCACTACCATCGGCAACAGCAGCATTCCGGGAACCAGCCGGTAGAACGGATTTGCGATCGCCGACGGGTCGGCCAACACCAGCGCGCCCTGCCCGAAGTAGTTGATCAGGAGCGCCGGCATCACGAAATAGAACCAGCCGGTCTGGATCGGCTTGCGTCCGAAATGGCCGAGGTCGGCATAAAGCGCCTCGCCGCCGGTCACGGCCAGAAACACCAGGCCCATCGTCACCAATCCGATGGTGCCGTGGGAAAGCATGAACTGGATCGCGTACCAGGGATTGATCGCGTAGAGCACCGTGGGATCGTCGCTGATATGGATGAGACCCAGTAGGGTCAGCGTCGCAAACCAGACCACCATGACCGGCCCGAAAGCGGAGGCGACGCGCGCGGTGCCGCTGCTCTGCACTGAGAACAGCACGACCAGAATAAAGATCGTCAGCGGCACGACGTAATGCTCGAACGCCGGCGTGACGAGCTTGAGACCTTCGACCGCCGACAATACCGAGATCGCCGGCGTGATCATGGAATCGCCGATGAACATCGAGGCGCCGACGACGCCCAACGCCAGCAATACCCAGCTCCGGCGGCCCAGCGCCCGCTGCCCCAGCGCCATCAGGGATAGCGTACCGCCCTCGCCGTTGTTGTCGGCGCGCAACAGCAGCAGCACGTATTTCGCGGTCACGACAATGAACAGCGACCACAGGATCAGCGAGAGCACGCCGAGCACGATGATGCGCGATACCGGCTGGCCCTCGGCCGCGTGCGTGACGGCCTCGCGAAACGCGTACAGCGGCGAGGTGCCGATATCGCCGAACACCACGCCAATACTGCCCAGCGTCAGGGCCCAAAAGCCTGAGGTCGCGTGCCCCTCATGGGCCTCGGTAGATGTGACGCTGACAGTCATGGTGGAAGAGAACGTTCTCGTCGTTGAATTGATCCGCGCGGCTATCGACGCTTCCGCGCTAGCTGTCAATCTCGGACAAGCATAACACCACCAGCGATGCGGAGCTTACGCAAAGCTGATTCCATCGAAATGGCAAGATGGTATTATGGTAGTTCCGACGTGTTACGGTTTCAGATTCGGCGGCAGCGGTGGATTCTCGCGCATCAATGTGATGGTGACGCGACGGTTTGCCGGCAATGTCGGATCGTCGGGAAATAGCGGCTGGCTGTCGGCGCGACCGCCGACGGCGTAGATATGAGATGACGGCAGCCCCTCGCGCTCGAGGATCTGGCGCACGGCATTGGCGCGGTCTGCCGACAGATCGAACGCACTATATTCGCCCCGCGATGGCACGAATCCCGCTGAGGTATGGCCGACGATGTTGACGCGCAGCGGCGTCGCCTTCAGCGGCACCGCCAGTTTCTGGATCAGCCGGCGGGTGCGGTCATACGGGACCTTGGAGCCGTCGGCGAACATCGAGCGGCCATCCTGGTCGACGATTTCGAGATTGAGGCCCTCTTTGGTCTCCTCGAACATGATGTGCTTGGACATTTCGGTCAGTTCCGGCATGTCCTGCAGCGCCTGGCGCAACGAGGCCGCGGCGAGCGCGAACTCGCGGTCGACCTTCAGGCGGGCGCCGAATTCGCGCTGACGATCCTTCTCGTCGGGCGTCGGAGTGTTGGAGGCCTCCTCGGGCGAAATATGCGCGACATTCTTCAGCTTCGGCCGCGTCGGCAGGCCGTCGGATTCGACGATGCCCGAATGCCGCGATTCGGTCTGCACGCCGAACGCCTCGCGCATCGAGCCCGCGACGATCTTGAGCTTCTGCTGGTCCTGGCTGGAGAACGCCACCAGCATCACGAAGAACGACAGGAGCAGCGCCATCAGGTCGGCGAAGGTCACGAACCAGCCGTGACCGCCATGCGCCTCTTCGCGTTTTTTCTTGGCCATGCTTTATGTCCGCGCCTTGATGCTTTCAGCCGATCAGGCCGGAACCAGCTCGCCTTCCTCGTGGCGATGCTTTTCGGGCAGATAGGCCAGCAGCATTTCACGCACCAAGGCCGGGCTTTTGGAATCGCGGATCATCAGGATGCCGTCGATGATCAGCGTGCGGTTGGTTTCCTCGTCGATCAACTTGCCATGCAGCTTGTCGGCGATCGGCAAACAGATCAGGTTCGCAACCACCGCGCCGTACAGCGTCGCTAGCAGGGCGACCGCCATGAACGGACCGAGCTTCGATGGGTCAGACATGTTCGAGAACATCTGCACCATGCCGAGCAGCGTGCCGATCATGCCGAACGCCGGCGCGCAGTCGCCGATCGCCCGATAGATCTTCGAGCCCTCGTTGAGGTGCATCAGGAAATTGTCGCGGTCACGCTCCATGTTGTCTCTGATAAATTCGAGATCGTAACCGTCGGCGACGTAGCGGATGCCCTTGGCGAGAAACGGCTCGTCGGTCTCGACCTTTTCCAGCCCGACCGGGCCCTGCTTGCGAGCGATTTCGGCGATGCGCGCCAGTTCGTCGACCAGGTCGCGCGCCGCGAGCCGGCTCATGGTGAAAGCGAATTTCGCGCCGAGCGGCATGCCGTGCAGGATCGCGCTGAGCGGAAAGCGGATCATCGTCGCTGCGAACGAACCGCCGAAGATGATGATGACGGCGTGGATGTCGTAGAACATCCGGAAATCACCGCCCATCAGGATCAGCGTCGACAATACGATGACGCCGGCGAGCAGACCTACGAGCGTGGTGATATCCATTCTGAACTCCAACGCATACGCGAAGTACCGGCCATCCTGACCGGTCGCGCGCCCCCTCCGGAGCTTGCGCAAGAGGAACCCTACGTCGGCGCAATTAAAGAGCCGTAAAGGTTAAACTCGAACAGGGATCGTAAAATTGCGGGGCCTGCGAGTCGCGGTCGCAAGGATTCGCTAACCATATTGCGCTGGTCGATTCTTCGTCGCGCCCGAGCAATCTCGCCGTCATTGCGAGCGAAGCGAAGCAATCCATCGCGCGGCATAACGGAAGGATGGATTGCTTCGTCGCTTCAGCGCAAAATTGCCTTGCAATTTTGTCGCGAGCTCCTCGCAATGACGGGGATCAGGCCGAACGATCGCGGCCGACGCTCACTGAGCCTGCGTGCCGATGCCGGCGGCCTTGATGATCGGCCACCATTTTTCGATCTCGGCCTTCTGGAAGGCGGCCAACCCTTCCGGTGTCTGCTGGTTGCGTGGCGCGACGTCGAGGCCCAATTCCGAAAAGCGCTTCTGGATCGCCGGGTCGGCCAGCGCCTCCGTTGTCGCCGCGTTGAGTTTGGCGATGATTTCCTTCGGCGTCCCCTTGGGCGCCCAGAAGCCGAACCAGCCGGACATATAGAGGCCCGCCACGCCGCTCTCGTCCGCGGTCGGAATATCCGGCATCGAGGCCGAGCGTGCGGGAGAGAGATTGGCGAGCGCCTTGATCTTGCCGGCGCGGATTTGCGGCAGTGCCACCGCGCCCTGCACCACCAAAAGATCGACCGTACCCGAGACGAGGTCGGTCATCGCTGGCCCCGCTCCGCGATAGGGAATGAACTGCACCTTCTGCCTGGTCAGGTTCTCGAACAGCACGCCAGTGACGTTCGCCGCCGCGTTCTGGTTGACGAAGTTGATCTTGCCGGGATTGTCCTTCATCCACGCCACGAGTTCGCCGAGCGTGTTGGCCGGCAGGTCCTTCTTGGCGACCATGAGCTGCGGATTGTTCGAGACCAGCGCGATCGGCTCAAAGTCCTTTTCGAGATCGTAGTCGAGCTTGTAGATGATGCTGCCGACATGGGTGTCCCACTGGCCGATGTCGAAGGTGTAGCCGTCAGGCGCGGCGCGCGCGACGCGGCCGACGCCGATGCTGCCGCCGGCGCCGCCGACATTTTCGATGACGACGGACTGGCCAAGCGTTGCGCGCATCCGCTCGCCCATGATGCGCGCGGCGGTGTCGGTCGAACCGCCGGGCGGGAATGGGACGATCAGGGTGATGGGACGAGAGGGATAGGTCTGTGCCTGCGCGGCTGCGAGGCTGAGAAGGAACGATAATGACAGTGCCGCCCAGAACCCTCTCATCACGCTCCCCCTCGCTGTTTGCTAGATCCGACTTTTCATCAGTGGATTTCCGCCGAGCGCTTCAGCGCCTCTTTCAGTTTTTCCAGGGTGAAGTCCGGGCTGCGCGCGATCTCCAGGATCGGCGTCTCGCGCCGGCCGCAGAGTTCGGCGGCTTCCGGAATCTTGGCCGCGATATCGTGCGGGATGACGATGGCGCCGTGCTGGTCGGCGTGGATGAGATCGTCGGAATGCACAGTCATGCCGGCGACGCGGACTTCGCCGCCCCAGGCTTCCGCATGCACCCAGGCATGCGACGGTCCGACCGAACCGGCCAGGGCCTGGAAGCCCGGCGCCCATTGCGGGATGTCGCGGATCGAGCCGTCGGTGATGACGCCGAGGCAGCCGAGCGCCTTGTGCACGTTGCTCTGCACCTCGCCCCAGAACGCGCCGTAGCCGACATCGGCGCCGTCGATATCCTGGATCACGGTGATGCGCGGGCCGAAACCGGTGCCGACATATTCGTAATAGGCGATGCGACGCCGCGCCTGCTCGTCGGCGGGAAGCGTGGATTTGAGCACCGAGCGGATCGTCACCGTGCGGGCATAGCCGACCATCGGCGGCAGATCGGGAAACGGGCAGACGAGTTGCTTGGTGGTGTAGCCGATCAGGCGGCGTTCGGGCGCGACGATCTCCATCGCATTGCAGATGGTCGGCGTGTCATAGCGCGCCAGCGCCTCAAGGACGGAAGCAGGCAGCGGGGCGGTAACGGCTTTGTTCACGGCGTTCTCTCCTGATTATTTGGCCCGGCTCTTTCAGGCCGTACGTCGCTTGAGCCCCTATAGCCGAGATTGGCGGAGAACCCAACTCGGCAGCGGCTCATGGCAGCTATATCGGAGAGTGGCGCGGACGCTCAGTTGAGCCGCGCCGGCCGTTCGTCCTCGCTATCGGAAGGGGCCGGCGAGAACGGCGCCGCGGCGGATGACGGTGCGGCAGCTTCTGCCGTTGCAGCCGGCTGCGCGGCGGCGGCATTGCGCTCGTGGTCGCGATAGGACTTCCAGCCCCAGGGCAGGCTCAGGAGATAGAGCACCGAGCCGATCGACAGGATGTGCCAGGGATAGCCGATCAGAAGTGCGACGAAGAACACGACGGAGACGAAGACCGGCAGCACCATTTCCGGCGGCACCCGCATCTTCACCGTCTTGCCGGAGAAGACCGGCAGCCGCGACACCATCAGGAATCCGATGAGAAGCAGATAGGCTGCGGTCAGCGTGGCCGGCGGTTTCGAGATGCCGAGAAACGCCAGATAGAACGGCAACATCGCCAGGATCGCGCCGGCCGGCGCCGGAACGCCGGTGAAATAATTCGCCGCAAAGGCAGGCTTGTTCGGATCGTCGATGCTGGCGTTGAAGCGCGCCAGGCGCAGGCCGCCCGCGATCGCAAACACCATCGCCGCGATCCAGCCGCCATTGTTCAATTCCTGGAGCTGCCAGAAATACAGCATCAGGCCCGGCGCGACACCGAAATTGACGAAATCGGCGAGACTGTCGAGTTCGGCGCCGAATTTCGACTGGCCCTTGATCATGCGGGCGATGCGCCCGTCGACGCCGTCGAGCACGGCCGCGAATACGATCGCGGCGACCGCGAGCTCCATCCGCCCCTCGATCGACAGGCGGATCGCCGTCAGGCCGGCACAGATCGCCAGCAGGGTGATGACGTTGGGCACCAGCATCCGCACCGGGATCGGGCGAAACCGGCGGCGGCGCAGTTCAGGGTCTTTGGGGTCCGGGATCAGCATGCGAGCTATTATATAGCAAGCACCCGCCCGGTCCGCCATTGGGCGGCTAGGCGGCAAATCAGCCGTTCGGAGGGTTAATCGGCGCGAAAGGTCCGGCCCTGCTCGCTGGAGCCGAAATCGGCCAGAATCGTCTCGCCGGCAATTGCGGTCTGGCCCTCGGAAACCAGCGCCTTGGTGCCTTCCGGCAGGTAGACGTCCAGACGCGAGCCGAAACGGATCAGGCCGAACCGCTCGCCGGCGCCGATTGACTGGCCTTCCCGCACGAATGAGACAATCCGCCGCGCCACCAGGCCGGCGATCTGGACCACGCCGATCCGGCCGTTGGTGGTCGAGATGACAAGCGAGTTGCGCTCATTGTCTTCGCTGGCCTTGTCGAGCTCGGCGTTGATGAAGGTGCCGGGCCGGTAGGCGATGCGGTCGATACGGCCCGCCACCGGACTGCGGTTCACGTGGCAGTTGAACACGCTCATGAAGATCGAGACGCGCGGCAGCGGCCGATCGCCAAGCCCGAGTTCGGCCGGCGGCAGCACCTGCGCCACCATCGAGACACGGCCATCGGCCGGTGACACCACGATGCCGTCGCGCACCGGCGTGACGCGAACGGGATCGCGGAAGAACAGCGCACACCAGACGGTTAGCCCGGTGCCGATCCAGCCGAGCGGCGTCCAGATCCAGAACAGGATCAGGCTGGCCAGCGCAAAGGCGCCGATGAAGGGATAGCCCTCAGGATGGATTGGCGGGATCTGCGCGCGGATGGAATTCGCAATCGACATTAGGGCTCGCTGTTATCTGGCCGACTTCCGTGGGGAATTAGCGCCGTATTTGGATTATTCCGCGGCTGTTGCCAAGGAATCTTTGGATTTGGGCGGGTCCTTGGAGGGATCACTGAGGGGATCATCGACCGGCGGCGGCGCGCGGTTCGGCGCTTCGTTGCCCTCGTCCATCTGCGCCAGCTTCTCCCGCGCCTCCTCGGCCTCGCGCTGCCTGTTCCACATGCTGGCATAGAGCCCGCCCGCCGCCAGAAGCCTGACATGGGTGCCACGCTCGGCGATGCGGCCTTGATCGAGCACGATAATTTCGTCGGCGCCGACGATGGTCGAAAGCCGGTGCGCGATCACCAGCGAGGTGCGGCCACGCGAGACGCGCTCCAGCGCTTCCTGGATTTCGTGCTCGGTGTGGCTGTCGAGCGCCGACGTCGCCTCATCCAGCACCAGGATCGGCGGCGCCTTCAGTACGGTACGCGCGATCGCGACGCGCTGCTTCTCGCCGCCGGACAGTTTCAAGCCCCGCTCGCCGACCTGGGTTTCGTATCCCTTCGGCGAGTTGCGAATGAAGCTGTCGATCTGCGCCAACTGTGCCGCTTGCTCGACCTCGGCGTCGCTGGCGTCCCAGCGGCCGTAGCGGATGTTGTAGCGGATGGTGTCGTTGAACAGCACGGTGTCCTGCGGCACCATGCCGATCGAGGCGCGGAGCGACGCCTGCGTGACGTTGCGGATGTCCTGGCCATCGATCAGGATCTTGCCGCTGGAGACGTCGTAAAGACGGAACAGCAGTCGCGAAATCGTCGACTTGCCGGCGCCGGAGGGACCGACGATCGCCACCGTCTTGCCGGCGGGCACCTCGAAGCTGAGACCTTTCAGGATCGGCCGCTCCGGATCGTAGGCAAAGCGCACGTCGTCGAAGCGCACATTGCCGGCGCTTACGGTCAGCGGCGCCGCGTCCGGGATGTCCTTGATCTCCGGATTTCGCGACAGCACGTTGAACATCTTCTCGATGTCGATGATCGCCTGCTTGATCTCGCGATAGACCATGCCCATGAAGTTCAGCGGCTGGTAGAGCTGGATCATCATGGCGTTGATCATGACGAAATCGCCGACCGTGTTGGTGCCGTTGCGCACGCCGAGCGCGCACATCAGCATGGTCGCGGTGAGGCCGATGGTGAAGATGACCGCCTGCCCGGTGTTGAGCACCGCCAGCGACGTATAGGTCTTGATGCTGTTGTGCTCGTAGCGCTCCATCGAGCGGTCGTAGCGTTCGGCCTCGCGCGTCTCGGCGCTGAAATATTTCACCGTCTCGTAATTGAGCAGCGAGTCGATCGCCTTGGTGTTCGCTTCGGTGTCGGAATCGTTCATCTTGCGGCGGATCTCGATCCGCCATTCGGTCGCGATATAGGTGTAGTACATGTAGATCACGACGGTAACAGCGGTGACCAGCACGTAGCGCCAGTCGAACTGCCACAGCAGCACCGCCATCAGCAGCGAGACCTCGACGATGGTCGGGATCAGCTGCAGGATCACCATCCGCACGATCACCTCGATGCCGGTGCGGCCGCGCTCCAGCACGCGCGTCAGGCCGCCGGTCTTGCGCTCCAGATGAAAGCGCAGCGACAATTCGTGCATGTGAACGAAGGTGATGTAGGCGAGCTTGCGCACCGCATGCATGGCGACGCGGGCGAAGATGCCGTCGCGCCACTGCGTCAGCACCGCCATCAGGACGCGCACCGCGCCGTAGCTTGCGGTCATCAGCAAGGGCGAGGCGATCAGCCACAGCATCCAGTTCGACGGCTCGACCGGCGCGGTGCCCATGCCGTTGAGCGCATCGATCGCCCATTTGAAGGTGAAAGGCACTGTCAGCGTCGCGAGCTTCGCGGCCAGCAGCAGCACCATCGACCAGACCACGCGCATCTTCAGGTCGGCGCGGTCGCCGGGCCAGATATAGGGCCACAGATGCACCAGCGTCCCGATCAGGGTCGCCTTGTCAGGGGAAGCGCCGGCCGGCTCGGCAGTAACGGCATCGGAACGCGAATCAGGATCAGCCATTGGCGTCGCGCTCACAGCAAGGTGGCGCACCGGTCGCCTTCAGGGAATTTTCGGTAGTCTGCATATGGTCGTCATATAGAGCGTTTACCTCTCCCGTACAGCCTTGAAAGATAAATCTTTCCCCCGTTTGGTTTGATTTCGGGCCTATTTGTGCTGCATCACCGAATTCCACCGGACTTGAGCTTTACCGAGTGCAGTGCCACATGATCTCCATGGATCAAATCAACACCGATCAAATCAAAACCGTTTGTGTCTATTGCGGCTCCGGCCCTGGTTCCAACCCCCGCTTTGTGGAAGCTGCCCAAGCCTTGGGAAAGGCTTTCGCCGAAAACAATATCCGCCTCGTCTATGGCGGCGGATCGGTCGGGCTGATGGGCGAGATCGCCAAGTCCACGCTGGATCACGGCGGCCTGGTCACCGGCATCATCCCGGATTTTCTGCGGTCGCGCGAACATATGCTGACACACGTTCAGGAAATGATCGTCACGCCCGACATGCACGAGCGCAAGCGTCTGATGTTCGAACACTCCGATGCGTTCGTGGCGCTGCCGGGCGGTGTCGGCACGCTGGAAGAACTGGTCGAGCAGATAACGTGGCAGCAACTCGGCCGTCACACCAAGCCGGTACTGCTCGCCAATATCGACGGCTTCTGGGAACCACTGTTTGCGCTGCTCGCGCATATGCGCGAAACCAAATTCATCCGCCCGCCGTTCGAGATCGACATTCTCAAAGCCGAACAGGTCGAGGACATCGTGCCACGGCTGCGCGCCGCCGCTGCCCGTGCTCCGGCAGGCGCCAAGGAGATGGCGCCGGAATTGGCGCGGAAGCTGTAGTCGCTACGCCTTCACTCCGCCGGAAACGTCACCGCCTCGATGCGGTTGCCGTCGGGATCGATGACGAAGGCCGCGTAATACTTCACGCGATCATGCGGACGCAGGCCCGGCGCACCATCGGAACGGCCTCCGGTCTTTAACGCGGCGGCATGAAACGCATCGACATCGGCAGATGACTTCGCGCGAAGGCAGATGTGTGTGCCGCTTTCGGGCGACACTGGTGCCATGCCGGCGCGAAGGTTGATCCAGAACTCGGGATAGGTCTTGCCGAAACCGACGGTAGCAGGCCGCGTGACGAGGCGCGTGAGGCCGAGGGCGGCGAGCGCAGCTTCATAGAAGCGCGCGGCGCGTTCGAGATCGCTGACGCCGACGGAGATGTGGTCGATCATGGAATAGCCCCTGCTCTCTCCCCGTCGCGGTCACTTGTAGCCCGGATGGAGCGCAGCGAAATCCGGGGGCACTCAAGCCACGTGTGAGAATCCCGGATTGCGCTGCGCTCCATCCGGGCTACATCTTCAAACTCACACCGGCGCGCCTGATTTCACCAGCTTGTAGACCACCGAATCCATCAGCGCCTGGAACGAGGCGTCGATGATATTGGGTGAGACGCCGACGGTGGTCCAGCTCTCGCCGTTTTCGTCTTCGCTTTCGATCAGAACCCGCGTCACCGCTTCCGTACCGCCGTTGAGGATACGCACGCGGTAGTCGATCAGCTTCAGGCCCTCGATGTATTTCTGGTACTTGCCGAGGTCCTTGCGCAAGGCGACGTCGAGCGCGTTGACGGGGCCGTTGCCTTCCGCCGCCGAGATCAGTCGCTCGCCGGCAACATCGACCTTCACCACCGCGAGCGCCACCGTGACGCGCTGGCCGTTGGCGTTGTAGCGCTGCTCGACATTGACGTCGAACTGCTCGACCTTGAAATATTCCGGCACCCGGCCGAGCGTGCGCCGCGCCAGCAGGTCGAACGAGGCGTTGGCGGATTCATAGGCAAAGCCCGCCGCCTCCCGCTCCTTCAGTTCCTCGACCAGCCGCGCCAGTTTCGGATCGCTCTTCTCGTAAGGAATGCCGGCGCGATCGAGCTCGGCCATCACGTTGGAGCGGCCGGCCTGATCCGAGACCAGCACCTTGCGGTGATTGCCGACGGATTCGGGCGATACGTGCTCGTAGGTCTGCGGATCCTTCAGGACCGCGGAGGCATGAATGCCGGTCTTGGTCACGAAGGCGCTTTCGCCGACATAAGGCGCATGGCGGTTCGGCGCGCGGTTGAGCATGTCATCGAGCGTCCGCGACACCTTCATCAGCGTCGCCATCTTCTCGTCCGTGACACCGATTTCCAACGCGCTGGAAAATTCGTTCTTCAGGCGCAGCGTTGGGATCAGCGAACAGAGATTGGCATTGCCGCAGCGCTCGCCGAGCCCGTTCAGTGTACCCTGGATCTGCCGCGCGCCGGCGCGCACGGCGGCGAGTGAATTCGCCACCGCCTGCTCGGTGTCGTTGTGGGCGTGGATGCCGACATGGCTGCCCGGGATGTGTTTTGTCACAGCGCCGACGATGGTCTCGACTTCATGCGGCATGGTGCCACCATTGGTGTCGCACAGCACCACCCAGCGCGCGCCGGACTCATAAGCGGCCTTCGCACAGGCGAGCGCGAAATCGGCATCTTCCTTGTAGCCGTCGAAGAAGTGCTCGCAATCGACCATCACCTCGCGGCCCGCTTCCTTGGCCGCGCTGACGCTGTCGCGGATCGAGGCAAGATTTTCCTCGTTGGTGGTCTCAAGCGCCACCCGCACCTGATAGGCGCTGGATTTCGCGACGAAGCAGATCGCATCGGCCTTGGCTTCCAACAGCCCCGCCAACCCCGGATCGTTGGAGGCCGAACGGCCCGGACGGCGCGTCATGCCGAACGCGGTGAATTTGGCGTGTTCGAACTCCGGCTTCTCGGCAAAGAATTCGGTGTCGGTCGGATTGGCGCCGGGATAGCCGCCCTCGACATAGTCGATGCCGAGATCATCGAGCATCTGCGCGATGATCTGCTTGTCATGCAGCGTGAAATCGACGCCGTTGGTCTGCGCGCCGTCGCGCAGCGTGGTGTCGAAGAGATAGAGGCGTTCGCGGCTCATTGTGGCGCTCCCGGCGCGGCATCTGCCAGCGTCTTCTGCATCGTGGTGTTGGCGAGCCATTCGCCATTGAGCGAGACGGTGTTGCGCTGCTTGGCGGTATAGCCGCGCTTCCGGAACAGCGGCTCCGCGGTGTCGCTGGCGTCTACCGTCAGCGTCTTTGCGCCGCGCGCCCCCGCCAGTTTCTCCAGCGCATCTACCAGCATCGAGGCGACGCCCTGCCCCGCCACGCTCGGATGGACGAACAGCATGTCGATATGGTCAGCGCCCTTCAGCGAAGCAAAGCCGACCGGCGCATTCTGGATGGTCGCGATCAGCGTCAACTGGCCGGCGAGTTTCTTGCCGAACTTTTCCTCGTCCTCGGCAGCGGCAGCCCAGGCTTCCTGCTGCGCCTCGCTATAGTCATCGCCGGTCAACCCCTCGATGGCGGCGACAAAGATCGCCGCCAGCATCGGAACATCCGCCGGCAGAAACGGCCGCAAGCCGGGTTTGGGCAAGGCCTGTCCCATCGCGTCAAATCACTCCGAACAGTCGCAAGGCGAGTATGACCGCGGCAACGATCAACGCCCATTTGATGAAGATGTAGTAGCGCCAGTGTTTCGGGAAAGGCGTATCGGGTTTTTCCATCACGCGACCTCCCATGTGGTAACCGGTTTTCCGTCCTTGTCCTTGCCATCCTTGATGGCAACGCCCATCGCGGCAAGCTCGTCGCGGATGCGGTCGGACTCCTTGAAGTCCTTCCGCGCCCGAGCGGCTGTGCGGTCGGCAATCAGGCGATCAACTTCTGCCGCATCGATGCCGCTCGCCTGCTGCTTGCGCCCTTTCCACGCTGCGGCGCTCACCGAGAGGAAGCCGAGCAGCCGGAGCGAGGCGGCAAACTCGCCGCGTTCGCGCGCACCACCGGACGCCGCGGCGTTGCGCAAGCCGTGCAGGACCGCCATTGCCTGCGCCGTATTGAGGTCGTCATACAGCGCTTCGACCACCGCCGGCGACGGCTCGCCGCCTTCGGCGTCGGCCGCGATCGCATACCAGTCGTCGAGCGTCTTCGCGCTCTCTTCGGTACCCTTCGAGGTCCAGTCCAGCGGCGAGCGATAATGCGTCCTCAGCATGCTCAGGCGCAGCACCTCGCCCGGCCAATCCGCCAGCAGATCACGGATGGTGAAGAAGTTGCCGAGCGACTTCGACATCTTCTCGCTCTCGATCTGCAGGAAGCCGTTGTGCATCCAGACATTCGCCATGCGGTCGGAATGGAAGGCGCAGCAGGTCTGGGCGAGCTCGTTCTCATGATGCGGAAACACCAGGTCGATGCCGCCGCCATGAATGTCGAATTTTTCGCCGAGATGCTTCCAGGCCATCGCCGAGCATTCGATGTGCCAGCCGGGGCGCCCCTCGACCTTGATACCCGATGGCGACGCCCATGACGGCTCGCCCGGCTTCGACGGCTTCCACAACACGAAGTCGGTGTTATCGCGCTTGTAGGGCGCGACGTCGACACGGGCGCCCGCGATCATCTCGTCGAGCGAGCGTTTCGACAGCGCGCCATAGCGCGGCATCACCGAATTGGCTTCGTTCATCGCCTGCGGCGAGAACAGCACGTGATCTTCCGCAACATAGGCGAAACCGCCGGCAACCAGCTTCTCGATGATCGCCCGCATCTCCGGAATGTGCTCGGTCGCGCGCGGCTGCACCGTCGGCGCCAGGCAGCCCAGCGCGGTGACGTCGTCCTGATACTGCTGATAGGTCTCTTCGGTGACCTTGCGGATCGCCTCATTCAGCGGCACGCCGGGATAGTCGCGCGCGGCGCGGACGTTGATCTTGTCGTCGACGTCGGTGATGTTGCGAACATACTTCACGTGATCGGCGCCATAGCGATGGCGCAGCACGCGAAACAGCACGTCGAACACGATCGCCGCGCGGCCGTTGCCGATATGGGCGAAGTCATAGACCGTCGGTCCGCAGGCATACATGCCGACGTTCTTCGGATCGATCGGCTCGAACGGCCGCTTCTCCTTCGTCAACGTATCGTAGAGGCGCAACTGCATGACAAACCCATCCCAGTGCCGTGGGCGATTTGAAGTTCCTGCAGTGGTAGCAGCGAGACCTTCAGGAACTTCAAATCGCAGGCGGCACTAAACTTTAATTTTTTGCAGCGTACCGACCCTCGCATTCGCAACCCCATTCGCCGCAAGAACATGCGAATGCGAGAGCCGGTACGCTGCCGGCCGGGCGTCCAGTGATCTCATTTTTGAGAAAAGACGGCCTCAGCCAGCGAATCGCTAGCTAATAATCTCGCGGCAAATGCTGCAGATGGCGAGGAGACCGTTCATGGTTCCACCATTGCGGTATCGGAAGGATGCCGTCAAGGCCTTGCTTGTGCCCAATTTGGAGCCGATCAGGCCGCGGAACCTTCCTTTCCACCGCCGCTCGGCCCTCATGGTTAATCATTGTTAACTCTTTGGGCCTATTCCTGAGCGCGGTCCATCCCCCTGCCGGTGTCACCCATGCGCTCCTCCGCACTCATTGCCTGTGCCTTCCTGCTTGCCGCGTCGGCCGCATCCGCCGACAGTCGCGTTTTCATCGTTGCCAACCAGGCCGATGGCTACGGCGTAGACGAGTGCCTCGCGAGGGGCGACAAATGCGGCGCGCACGCCGCCCGCGCCTACTGCCAGTCACGGGAATTTGCGCAGGCCACCGCCTATCGCCGCATCGAGCCCGACGAGGTTACCGGCGCGATTCCGGCCGGCGGCGGCGAGAAATGCTCAGGTCCGGCGTGCGGCGACTACGTCGCCATTACCTGCCAGCGGTAGTGGTACTTCTCCCGTAATTTCAAGGGCCGGCTTGCCACATCCGCGCCCCGGAAACGACGTGACGTTGCCCCGAGAAGCAGGTATTGGATGCGGCCTTGGCCGCAGAATGCCGCCTTGGCCGCGCCACCAGGCTTGCAAGCTGCGCGGATCAGCCCTCAATGGCCGGATATGCTGGAAATTCGCAACCTTCCCTTCTCTCTCCGGATTTTGACCTGCGCCCTCCTGCTCGGCATCGCCGCGCCTGGCGCGCCCGCTTTGGCGCAGCCGAACGACGACGCCATGGCGCAGATGCCGCCCGGCGCCGTACCGCCTCCGCCGCAGGGAGCGCAAACCAATCCGATCTGCATCCGGCTCGAGGGACAACTGGCGACCATCGACCGTGGCGCCGGCACCGGCGATCCCGCCAAGGATGAGCAGATCCGCCGCTATCAGGAGGCCCAGGCCAAGCAGCAGTCCGAGCTGGATCGCGTCACGCTGCAGGCCAAGCGGATGGGCTGCGAAAGCTCGGGCTTCTTCTCGCTGTTCAACGGCCGCTCGGCCGAGTGCGGTCCGGTGAACAACCAGATCCAGCAGATGCGCGCCAATCTCGAGCAGATCACCACCAGCCTGGAGCGCCTGCGCAGCGGCGGCATCGGCGGCGCCGACCGCGAAAACCAGCGCCGCTCGGTGATGGTGGCGCTGGCGCAGAACAATTGCGGCCCGCAATATGCGGCCGCCGCCCGCGGCCCCGGTAATTTCATCGACAGCCTGTTCGGCAACAATAACAACAACCCGATCCCGCCACCCAGCGGCGAACTCGGCCCGCCATCCGGCACCTTCCGCACCGTCTGCGTCCGCAGCTGCGACGGCGCCTATTTCCCGGTGTCGTTCGCCACCTACCAGGCGCGCTTCCAGGACGACGAGAGGACCTGCAAGGCGCTTTGCCCGGCGGCGGAGGCGAATTTGTTCACCTATCGCAATCCCGGCGAGGACATCAATCAGGCGGTCTCGATCAACGGCCAGCCCTATTCCTCGCTGCCCAACGCGTTCAAATTCCGCACCGAGTTCAACGCCTCCTGCTCCTGCAAGGCGGCGGGCCAGACCTGGTCGGAAGCGCTGAAATCCGTCGACGACAAGGCCTCGGTCGAACAGCAGGGCGACATCATCGTCACCGAGGAAAGTGCGAAACGGATGCAGCAGCGCGCGCAGTCGAAGGGTGCGCTGCCGCCCAAGAAGGGCGCTGCTCCCGCGAGCACCGCCGCGGCGCCGGCTGCTGCTCCGGCCGATACGACGGCTGCGGCCAGCGACAAGCAGATCCGCACGGTCGGACCGACCTTCATCCCGTCGAAGCAATAGCTCCCTGACCAGCGCCCCGAGACGGACGCTGGTCGCTAGCGCTCGTTTTCGCGGCTACGGCTCGCGCTCACGGCTCCACGGGAAGAGATTGGCCGGGAAATCCGCCGCGTAGCGATGTCCTTTGCGCAGGTGAGGCTCCTCTTCCTGTGGCGGATTGGGATCCGGCTCCACCGCTTTCCGGTACAGATGCCAGGTGGCATGGCCGAGCACCGGCAGAACGACGGCGAGGCCCACAAAGAGCGGTATCGAACCGATCACCAGCAGCGCGGCGACGATCAGGCCCCAGGCGGCCATCGCAACCGGATTCTTCATCACAACGCGCAGCGAGGTGCGGATCGCGTCGATCGCCGTCGCGTGCCGGTCGAGCATCAACGGGAACGACACGGCACTGACGCAGAGCGCCACGACTGCGAACAGGAAGCCGATGCCGCAACCAACGATGATGAGCGCCCACCCGTCTGACGTCGTCAGCACGCGCGTTGCGAAATCA
This sequence comes from Bradyrhizobium paxllaeri, assembly GCF_001693515.2. Lineage (NCBI taxonomy): Bacteria > Pseudomonadati > Pseudomonadota > Alphaproteobacteria > Hyphomicrobiales > Nitrobacteraceae > Bradyrhizobium > Bradyrhizobium paxllaeri. The sequence goes on along the minus strand of NZ_CP042968.1, from coordinate 3,531,139 downwards.
GGGATGCTTGCAGCCGGCGCATGGCCGAAGATCGAAACATAGATCGCGTTCGCGACCCCGATCCAGGCCCCGAACAGAACGAGCAGGAGCACGCCGAGTTCGATCATGCCGCCGAAAGCGGGAGCACGCAGCACGTGAAGTGCATCCGACACCGAAGGTTCCTCACCGCGCTCGCGGCGGCGGCTGAGCTCGTAGAGACCGATCGCGGCAAAGGGTCCAAGCAAGGCAAACCCGGCTGCCAGCGGAAACAGCAGCGGCAGTATCGAATAGCCGAGGACCATCCTGAACAGGGCAATACCGAGAACGGGATAAATCACGCACACGACGACGGCGTGACTCGGCATTGCCTTGAAGTCTTCCCACCCCAGGCGCAGCGCCTCGCCGAGGTCGGACAGTTCGATTTTGCGAACCGGATATGTGGCGGCCTCGCCGAATACGTGCCGTCCTACCCTTGCGATGCTGTCGGAATACAGAGTGGCCATGCGCACCCTCCCGTGCTTTCAAGTTGCGGCGGTCAGAACGACGCGCCGCAACCGCGCGCCTCCGCCCTGATGTGCGAAAGTCGCGGTCGAGCCGGGTACGGCAAACCCAAGTTCAGCGAAAGGAGCTTAGCCGGACGAAACTTGTCGCGACCTGCGTTGCGAGTTTAGCGCGATTGGGAGCAGAAAGCACGCACTGTTGGGTGAATTGTGAACGCGCGGTCGTTTGGTGCGGCGCATCATCAGACGATCTGCCGGCTGATGCTCGCCGGCTTGTGCATCGTGCAGCGCATATCCACGAGCCGCAGGTTCCTCATTGCTCTATTGACGCCGGCCTCGACGCGTATCATCTTAATTTCCGACGCCCGATTTGATGATTTGCGGTCGTAACGTGTGCTCGGTGCCACGTTTTGATGTCGCGACCGGTCATAGTGGGCGAGGCAAGGCGCACTGCGATGGCGCATGTGAAGTCGGCCATCGAGACAGTGCGAGCTCCGCCCTCGATTCGTCTCCATTGCCTTTAGTGGCAAGGAGGAATGAGGATGGCTGTTGCTATCATACTGCTGTTGGTCGCAGTCGGCTCGGTGCTGTTTCACATCTACAGCCCGTGGTGGTGGACGCCGATCGCCACGAACTGGAGCTACATCGACCACACCATCAGCATCACCTTCTGGATCACCGGCGTGGTGTTCTTCGCGGTGATCGCTTTCATGGCCTATTGCGTCTTCCGCTTTCACCACAAGGAGGGAAGACAGGCCCACTACAATCCCGAAAACAAAAAGCTCGAATGGTGGCTCAGCATCGGGACGGCGATCGGCGTCGCGGCGATGCTGGCACCGGGCTTGTTCGTCTGGCACCAGTTCGTCACGGTTCCGGCTGACGCCACCGAGATCGAGGTGATGGGCCAGCAGTGGCAGTGGAGCTTCCGCCTGCCGGGCAAGGATGGCCGGATGGGCACAACCGATGTGCGCTACATCAGTCCCGAAAACCCCATGGGCGTGAATCGCGACGACCAGCACGGGCAAGACGACGTCGTGATCGAAAGTGGTGAGCTGCACCTGCCGGTCGGAAAACCCGTCAAGGTCCTGCTCCGCTCCGTCGATGTCCTGCACGATTTCTATGTGCCCGAATTCCGCGCCAAGATGGATATGGTGCCCGGCATGGTCACCTATTTCTGGATGACCCCGATCCGCACCGGAACGTTCGATGTGCTGTGCGCCGAACTGTGCGGCGCAGCGCACGCGCAGATGCGTGCCAAGGTCATCGTCGACGAAAGAAGCGAATATGACGCCTGGCTGGCGCAACAGAAGACGTTCGCAGAATTGTCAGGCCGAAACGCCGTTACGAAGGCGACGTACAGATCCGGCGGCAAGTAGGTGCCGCAGCGAAGATAGATCGGGCGCGTGAAGCCAAATCTTCACTCCCGATGGAAGCGACCGAGGAGGTATTTCTATGGTCGATGTTCCATATGATGCTGTCACAGAAGTCCCGCCTGCCGAAGTAGCAGAGGTCGATCTCTATCACCCCAGGAGCTGGTGGACGCGCTACGTCTTTTCGCAGGACGCCAAGGTCATCGCCGTCCAGTACTCGCTCACAGCGACGGCCATTGGATTGGTCGCACTGGTGCTGTCGTGGCTGATGCGGCTGCAACTGGGATTTCCCGGCACATTCTCCTTTATCGACGCAAATCAATATCTCCAGTTCATCACCATGCACGGCATGATCATGGTGATCTACCTGCTCACGGCATTGTTTCTGGGAGGCTTCGGCAATTACCTGATCCCGCTGATGGTCGGCGCGCGGGACATGGTCTTCCCCTATGTGAACATGCTGAGCTACTGGGTCTACCTGCTCGCCGTCCTGGTACTGGCTTCGACGTTCTTCGTGCCCGGCGGGCCCACCGGCGCCGGCTGGACGCTGTATCCGCCACAGGCGATTCTTGCCGGCACCCCCGGGCAGGATTGGGGCATCGTTCTCATGCTGGCCTCGCTGATCCTGTTCATCATCGGCTTCACCATGGGTGGATTGAATTATGTCGTGACCGTGCTGCAGGCGCGCACGCGCGGCATGACATTGATGCGTATGCCGCTGACGGTATGGGGCATCTTCACGGCGACCATCATGGCGCTGTTGGCCTTCCCGGCGCTGTTCGTCGCCTCCGTCATGATGCTGTTCGACCGCCTCCTCGGAACCAGCTTCTTCATGCCGGCCCTGGTCGAGATGGGACAGCAGATGAAGTATGGCGGCGGCAGCCCGATCCTGTTCCAGCACCTGTTCTGGTTCTTCGGCCATCCAGAGGTCTACATCGTCGCCCTGCCCGCCTTCGGCATCGTCTCCGATCTGATCAGCGTCCATGCGCGGAAGAACATCTTCGGCTATCGCATGATGGTCTGGGCGATCGTTGCGATCGGCGCGCTCAGCTTCGTCGTATGGGCGCACCACATGTATGTGAGCGGCATGCACCCGAAATTCGGGTTCTTCTTCGCCACCACGACGCTCATCATCGCCATCCCGACCGCCATCAAGGTCTACAACTGGGTGCTGACCCTGTGGCGCGGTGACATCCATCTCACCGTCCCGATGCTGTTTGCGCTCGGCTTCATCATCACGTTCGTGAACGGCGGGCTCACCGGCCTCTTCCTCGGCAACGTGGTCGTGGATGTCCCGCTATCGGATACGATGTTCGTCGTCGCGCATTTCCATATGGTGATGGGCGTAGCGCCGATCATGGTCGTGCTGGGTGCGATCTATCATTGGTACCCCAAGATGACGGGACGGATGCTCAACGATGCGCTGGGCAAGTTTCATTTCTGGGTCACGTTCCTCGGTGCCTATCTGATCTTCTTCCCGATGCATTATATCGGACTGCTGGGCGTTCCGCGCCGCTATCACGACATCGGCGAAGCGGCGTTCATCCCCTCATCGACCCACACGCTCAATGCCTTCATCTCCATCATGGCCTTGATCGTGGGCTTCGCCCAGATGGTGTTCCTGTTCAACCTTGCCTGGAGCTACTTCAAGGGCCGGCCTTCGGGCGGCAATCCATGGCGGGCGACGACTCTGGAATGGCAGACGCCGGAGACTCCGCCCGGACACGGCAACTGGGGCAAGGAGCTCCCGGTGGTCTATCGATGGGCCTATGACTACAGCGTGCCGGGTGCCCCGCAGGACTTCATTCCGCAGAACCAGCCACGCGCGGCGCCGGTCCTTCAGGGAGCTGCGCCGTGAGCGCCATTGTCCTGTTCATGGCTGTGATCGCGGTGATCGCCGGATGGTGGCTGTCGCAGCAACGGCTGATGTCCAAACCGTGGCTGGAAGAAGGTGCGCTTGGTGATTTTCCCGCTACGCACGAAACGACCTGGCCCGCAGCGAAGATCGGGCTGGGCGTGTTTCTCGCTGTCGTCGGTTCGCTGTTCGCCCTCTTCATCAGCGCCTACTCCATGCGCATGAACATGACGGACTGGCGGACACTGCCCGTGCCTGGACTGCTGTGGTTCAACACGGCCGTCCTTGTCCTGAGCAGCGTCGCCCTGCAATGGGCCTATGTGGCCGCGCGGCGCGACGACATGGAAGATGTACTCATCGGCCTGTGTGCGGGAGGCGTAGCCGCCGTTACATTCCTGGTTGGGCAATTATTGGCGTGGCAACAGCTGAGGGCTGCGGGCTATTTCGTCGCGTCCAATCCAGCCAATTCCTTCTTCTATATGATCACGGCTGCGCACGGACTGCACCTGATCGGCGGCCTGGTGGCGCTGGGGAGAACAACCGCCAAGGCCTGGCGTGGCGTTGAAATGCCCCAGTTGCGCCTGAGTGTGGAGCTCTGCGCCATCTACTGGCACTTCCTGCTGTTGATCTGGCTGGCCTTGCTCGGCCTGCTGACAGGCTGGACGGACGATTTCGTCGACATCTGTCGCCGGTTGCTCACCTAGGAGAGGCCAGATGGCGGAGACTGCACTGACAACCCACGGATTATCTCCTGCACGGCCGGACGGCTGGGAGGGCATTGCGGCCGATTGGTCCTCGGATCAGCGCGCCTTCAAGAACGTCTCCTGGGGGAAGGCCATGATGTGGATCTTCCTCCTGAGCGACACCTTCATCTTCAGCTGTTTCCTGCTGTCCTACATGACGGCGCGCATGTCCACGACCGTGCCGTGGCCGAATCCGAGTGAGGTGTTCGCTCTCGAGATTGCGGGGCATCATATCCCCCTCATCCTGATCGCCATCATGACCTTCGTCCTGATCAGCAGCAGCGGGACCATGGCGATGGCCGTCAATTTCGGTTACCGCCGCGATCGCGTCAAAACCGCGGTCTTGATGCTGGTCACGGCGGCGCTTGGCGCAACGTTCGTCGGAATGCAGGCATTCGAATGGACCAAGCTGATCATGGAGGGCGTGCGTCCCTGGGAAAACCCCTGGGGAGCGGCGCAGTTCGGCTCCAGCTTCTTCATGATCACCGGCTTCCACGGCACGCACGTGACCATCGGCGTCATTTTCCTGGTCATCATCGCGCGAAAGGTCTGGCGGGGAGACTTTGACGTCGGAAGGCGCGGCTTTTTTACGAGCAGGAGGGGGAATTACGAGGTCGTCGAAATCACCGGCCTTTACTGGCACTTCGTCGATCTCGTGTGGGTTTTCATCTTTGCCTTCTTTTATCTGTGGTGAGGTCAGCACATGACAAATGTGGCACTCGATTTAGAAGTACAACGACCTTCGCTGCATGCCCATGTGCATGACGCTGTCGCACCGGCGCACGTAGAGGGGCAGCAGCACCCAATCAAGGTCTATCTTGTCGTCTGGGGATGGTTGTTCGTCCTCAGCGCATGCTCCTATCTCGTCGACTACTTTCATCTGCAAGGCTACCTCAGATGGTCGCTGATCCTGCTGTTCATGGTGTTGAAGGCCGGCCTGATCGTCGCCGTCTTCATGCACATGGCCTGGGAACGGCTGGCGCTCGCCTATGCCATCCTGCTGCCGCCGGTGCTGGTGCTGGTGTTCGTAGCCATCATGGTATTTGAATCCGAGTACACGCACCTCATACGGGCGCTGTTCTTCTCGGCGCCGGCTTAGATCCTGCCGCTCGTTGGCTAGCGTTTACCCGTCGAATACATCGGCCGACGCACGGCCGGCGCGGGCAACCAGCTTCTCGTCGGGCGCGGGCAGCGCCTTGCCGTTGTCGCGAAAGCGGTTGGTGATGGGATAGCGGCGATCGCGGCCAAAATTCTTTTCCGTCACCTTGACGCCGGGCGCCGCCTGACGCCGCTTGTATTCGGCGACGTTGAGCAGCCGGTCGATCCGCGTCACCACGTCAGCCGGGAAACCCGCCGCGATGATCGTGGCCAGCGGCTCCTCGCGCTCCACCAGCCGTTCGAGGATGCCATCCAGCATCTCGTAAGGCGGCAGCGAATCCTGGTCGGTCTGGTTTTCGCGCAATTCCGCCGTCGGCGGCCGGGTGATGATGTTGACCGGGATCACCTCGCCCGAGGGTCCGAGCGCGCCGTCCGGCTTCCACTCGTTGCGCAGGCTGGAGAGGCGAAACACTTCAGTCTTGTAGATGTCCTTGATCGGGTTGAAGCCGCCGTTCATGTCGCCATAGATGGTGGCGTAGCCGACCGACATTTCCGACTTGTTGCCGGTCGTCACCACCATCGCGCCGGTCTTGTTGGAAATCGCCATCAAGAGCGTGCCGCGGGTGCGCGCCTGCAGATTCTCCTCGGTGATGTCGCGCGGCAGGCCGGCGAACGGGCCGGACAGGATTTTTTCGAAGCCGTTGACGGCATCGGCAATCGGCAGCACCTCGTAACGGATGCCGAGCGCTTTTGCCAACTTCGCCGCGTCATCCAGCGACACCTGCGCGGTGAAGCGGAACGGCAGCATCACGCCGCGAACCTGGTCGGCGCCGAGCGCATCGACCGCAATCGCGGCACACAGCGCGGAATCGATACCACCGGAGACCCCGAGCAGCACGCCGGGAAAACCGTTCTTGCGGACGTAGTCGCGCAGGCCGAGCACGCAGGCCGCGTAATCGCCCTTGTCGCCCTCGACCAGCGGCACCACGGGGCCCGAACAGCGCCAGCCTTCGGCGCCCTTGTTCCAGCGCAGCGTGACGATGCTCTCCTCGAACGCCGGCAGTTGCGCCGCCACCGAAAGATCGGCGTTGAGCGCGAATGATGCACCGTCGAACACCAGTTCGTCCTGCCCGCCGATCTGGTTGAGATAGACCAGCGGCAGCCCGCTCTCGGTGACGCGAGCCACCGCGATCGAAAGCCGCAGATCGTTCTTGTCGCGCGCGTAGGGCGAGCCGTTCGGCACCACCAGAATTTCCGCGCCGGTCTCGGCGAGGCACTCGACGACGTTTTCGTATTCCTCGGACTCTTCGAGCCAGATGTCTTCGCAGATCGGGACGCCGACGCGGATGCCGCGGACGGTCACCGGGCCTGCGGCCGGACCGCGCGCGAACAGGCGCTTCTCGTCGAACACGCCATAGTTCGGCAAATTGGCCTTGAAGCGAAGCGCGGCGATGCGGCCCTGATCGAGCAGCGCGCAGGCGTTATAAAGTTTGCTATCCTCAACCCAGGGCGTGCCAATCAGTACCGCCGGGCCGCCGCCTGCGGTCTCGCGCGCCAACTCCTCGACCGCGGCGCGGCAGGCGGCCTGGAGCGCCGGCTTCAGCACCAGATCTTCCGGCGGATAGCCGCAGATGAACAGTTCGGGCAACACCATGAGATCGGCGCCGTCGGCCTTGGCCTTGTCGCGCGCGGCGCGTGCCTTGGCGGCGTTGCCCGGGATATCGCCGACCGTCGGATTCAACTGCGCCAGCGTGATCGTAAAGGTGTCGGTCATGGGGCGATGGTGCCTTGCACAAGAGCAAACTGCAATTGCTTGCTTTGACAGCGTTTTCGAGCGAAGTGGACACCGGTTCGCGTGAAGAAAACCCGTCAAAACAAAAACTTAGATATGCGGTTCTGACCCGAAGTCAGCACGGCATATCTAGAACGCGCCTATGCGTTCGGCGATGGCAAACAGCCAGAACGCCCCGACCATCAGCAGCGCGACGCCGACCGCCGCCGAACCCATGTCCTTGACCCGCCCGATCTGCGGATCGTGATCGGTGGTGAGGCGGTCGGCGAGCTTCTCGATGGCGGTATTGAGGATCTCGACCACCAGGACAAAGGCGACGGCAGCGACCAGTTCCACGCGGCGCATGACGGTCGCGCCGACCAGCCAGGCCAGCGGCACCGACAGCGCCAGCGCGAACAGTTCCTCGCGGACGGCCTGCTCCGAGCGGATCGCAAAAGCGAGGCCGTTACGCGTGTTGATGGTGGCCCGCCAGAGTCGCAGCAAGTCAGAGACCCGCTGCGGCCGGCATCGGCTTTTCCTTGCCCGCCCGCTCCTGCTTGAGCAGTTCGGCGATCAGGAAGGCCATATCGATCGATTGTTCGGCATTGAGACGGGGATCGCAGACCGTGTGATAGCGGTCGTTGAGGTCCTCGTCGGTGATGGCGCGGGCGCCGCCGATGCATTCGGTGACGTCCTGCCCGGTCATCTCCAGGTGCACGCCGCCGGCATGCGTGCCTTCGGCCGCGTGGATGGCGAAGAACGACTTCACCTCCGACAGCACCCGGTCGAACGGCCGGGTCTTGTAGCCTGTCGTCGAGGTGATGGTGTTGCCGTGCATCGGATCGCACGACCAGACCACGACCCGCCCTTCCCGCTGCACCGCGCGGATCAGCGGCGCGAGATGATCGCCGACCTTGTCGGAGCCGAAGCGGTTGATCAGCGTCAGCCGTCCCGGCTCGTTGTCGGGATTGAGGATGTCGATCAGCTTCAACAGCTCGTCCGGCTTCAGCGACGGACCGCATTTCAGGCCGATCGGGTTCTTGATGCCGCGGAAATATTCTACATGGCCGTGGTCGAGCTGGCGGGTGCGGTCGCCGATCCAGATCATGTGGCCTGATGTCGCGTACCAGTCGCCGGTGGTGGAATCGACCCTCGTCATCGCCTGCTCGTAGCCGAGCAGCAGCGCCTCATGGCTGGTATAGAAATCGGTGGCGCGCAGTTCGGGATGGCTTTCCAGATCGAGGCCGCAGGCGCGCATGAAATTCAGCGCGTCCGAGATGCGGTCGGCCAGTTCCTTGTAGCGCCGCGACTGCGGGGAATCCTTGAGGAAGCCGAGCATCCACTGATGCACGCTGCCGAGATTGGCAAAGCCGCCGGTGGCGAACGCGCGCAGCAGGTTCAGCGTCGCCGCCGATTGCCGATAGGCCATCAACTGGCGCTGCGGATCGGGGATGCGCGCTTCCGGGGTGAACGCGATGTCGTTGATGATGTCGCCGCGATAGCTCGGCAGCTCGACGCCGCCGACCTTCTCGGTGTTCGACGAGCGCGGCTTGGCGAACTGTCCGGCGATGCGGCCGACCTTCACCACCGGCAGCGCGCCGGCATAGGTCAGGACCACGGCCATCTGCAGCAGCACGCGGAAGAAGTCGCGAATGTTGTTGGCGCCATGCTCGGCAAAACTCTCGGCGCAATCGCCGCCCTGCAGCAGGAACGCCTCGCCGGCTGCGACGCGCGCCAGCGCCTTTTTCAGGTTGCGCGCTTCGCCGGCGAACACCAGCGGGGGAAACGTGGCGAGCTGCGCCTCGACATCGGCCAATGCCTTGGCATCGGGATATTCCGGGACCTGCAGCACCGGCCTGGTGCGCCAGCTATCGGGCGTCCACCGCTCGGACATGACCTTAACTCCTGAGCAAAAACCGCTACTTATCAAAGGTTACGAAGGCCGGTTTATACACAGGCCGCGGGCGGACCGCCAGTTAGATTTCCGGTAGTCCTGACAAGCTCTTGCGGCGAAATCCGAATTCGCATTTGCTGTGGCCCGCTCGCAAAGCTGGCAGGAGAACACGGTGGCCGAGCCGGGGCTGGACGACGTATTTAGCGACGACATCACGGTGCCCGCGACGGACGGATACCCCCTCGCCGCGACGCTGTTTCTGCCTCGCGGGGCCAAGCGTCAGGCCGTCCTGATCAATTCCGCGACCGCGGTCCCCCGCAAACTCTACCGGGGCTTTGCCAGCTACCTCGCCAACCGCGGTTGCGCGGTTCTGACCTACGACTACCGCGGCACCGGCGATAGCTGGCAGAAGGCGATGACCGGCACCGTCAGGCCGAAATCGCTGGTCGGCTTCAAGGCCTCGATGTCGGACTGGGCGGCGCAGGACATCACTGCGGCGGTCGCCTGGATGCGCCAGCGTTACAAGGCGCTGCCGTTTGCCTATGTCGGGCATTCGTTCGGCGGCCAGGCGCTCGGCCTGTTGCCGAACAATTCGGAGATTTCGCGCGCGCTGTTCGTCGCGGCACAGGCCGGCTACTGGAAACTGATGGCATCACCCGAGCGCTACCGCGTCTACGCCATGCTGAATTTTGTAGGCTCGCCCCTCACCCGCGTGCTCGGCTACATGCCGGGCAAGGCCGGCCTCGGCATGGACCTGCCCAAGGATGCCTTCCTGCAATGGGTCGGCTGGGTGATGAGCCCGCGCTATCTGTTCGACGATGCCAGGCTCGAAGCCCGGCAGAACTTTCCGAACTACAAAGGCGCGTTGCGCGCGCTCTGCATCTCCGACGATCCCTGGGCGACGCGGCCCGCGGTGGAGCTGTTGTGCTCCGGATTTACCTCGATCAAGCCCGAGATCATCACGGTGAGACCGGCGGATGCCGGCACTGGGAAGATCGGGCATCTCGGCTTTTTCCGGCCGCAGCATCGCTACACGCTGTGGCGCGAGGCAGCGGAATGGATTGAGGCGGGCGAATAGCTGCCATCGCGTGAGGCCGGTTGTTGTCGACATGCTCAACCGTAGGATGAGCTGGCGGGAACACGGCGCCAGCCCCACCGTTGTCGCGCCGGGATCTCCGTCTCAACACCCCTGGACTTTTGGGAAGGAACTGCCGATGCCTACCCAGCCGACCATCGCGCGCATCTGGCGCGGCCGGACGCGGCCCGACGTTGCGGACAGCTATGAAGCCTATATCAAGGCCGAAGGCATGCCCCCGCTGGAGAAGACCGCGCTCGGCGTGCAGCTATTCCGGGAAGATCGCGAGCAGGAAAGCTGGTTCACGACCATTTCCTATTGGCCGGACCTCAAGTCGATGACCGCCTTCACCAAGGGCGAGCCGACCAAGGTTCATCATCTCGCGCGCGATGCGGAGTTCCTGATCGAGTTGCCGGAGTTCATCCAGATCCACCGGATCCTCGTCGACCGCCAGGGCCTGCGCTGAATTGGAAGGCCCTACGTCAGCGCGACGCAGTCGATCTCGATATCGAATGGCGCGAACCATTCGGACACGCAGACGAAGATGCGCGCCGGCGGATCTTCCGGAAAGTAGCGCGCATAGATCAGGGAGCCGCTGAATGGAAGAACGTCAGGTCCGCTCGAAGGCCGACCAGATCGCTTCCACCGCCTGGCTCTGACGCGCCACAGGGCGAAACAGGCGGATTTCGATCGGTATCTGGAATTCAGCATTGCCGGCTGCGACCAGCAGCCCGGCCGAGATGTCCTCTTCCGCCAACGTCCGGGGCAGCCATGCCACGCCATCCCCCGCACGGGCCATCGACAGCAGCGTCGCGGCAAGGTGCGACGTAAAGACCGTCTCTAGCGCGAAGGGACGATCTTTCGCGCCCCATTGGGCTGCGACGATCCGGCCCAACCCCGATTGCGCGCTATAGGCAAGGTATTTCACCGGTTCGCCGCGCCGAAGCCGCCACCGCGCAACGCCGTTTGCAGCAGGCGCGCTCAGCGGAAGCAGCGTGTCGGCGCCGACCACGATGCTCTTGAATTGGCCGGAAGAGATCCGGCTGCTCATGTTCCTGTGGTGATGGCAAAGCAGAAACTGCGCGTCTCCCCGCAACATCATCTGCTCGCATGCCTGCATGCTGTCGGAGATCAAATTGAGATTTCCGAGCGCCAGAACCCTGTCGTTGCGACGGACCCATTTCGGGAAAAACGTGAACGAAAGCGCGTGCGTCGCCGCGATCGACAACGGCCTGACGCGACTGTCGGAAACCTCGAGCGTGTCGCGGCGCAGTTGATGCAGGGCCCGGCTCAGGACCTCCGCCTGATCGTGGAAATGCTCGCCCGCCGGCGTGAGCGCGACACCGTGCGTCGTGCGGGTAAACAGAGCTGCGCCGACCCAGCTCTCAAGCGCGCGAATCCTGCGGCTGAAGGCTGGCTGGGTGACGTGGCGCAGTTCCGCCGCCCTGGAAAAATTCAGGGTTTCCGCGAGCGCCAGATAGTCTTCGAACCAGATCAGCTCCATTGGTAATGCCATATCAACATAACCAATTGCGGGAATAGCATTGGCTTCGGGTGAAATCCATCGCTATTGCAAGCACAAGCCAATGCCCCGTTGTCAGAGCCGCCGCCGACGAGAGTGCCTCGGTATATTCGTTTCCGGCATAAGCTTGACGAGGCGGACCGAACGATCTCAGAGCTACCGGAAGGAAATGCCATGCGTATTGTCGACGTCGTCGAGATCACCAAGCCGATCGCCTCTCCGATCCGAAATGCCTACATCGACTTTTCGAAGATGACGGCGAGCCTCGTTGCCGTCGTGACGGATGTCGTCCGCGACGGCCGCCGCGTGGTCGGATACGGCTTCAATTCGAACGGCCGCTATGGTCAGGGCGGTCTGATCCGGGAACGCTTCCGCAATCGGATCGTCGAAGCCGACCCCAAAAGCCTTCTCGACGACAGCGGCACCAATCTCGATCCACATCGCATCTGGGCGGCGATGATGGTGAACGAGAAGCCCGGTGGGCACGGTGAGCGGTCCGTCGCGGTCGGCACGCTCGACATGGCTATCTGGGACGCCGTCGCGAAGATCGCGGGCAAGCCGCTGTTTCGCCTTCTCGCCGAAAGGAAAGGCCGCGAGGCCAATCCACGCGTCTTCGTGTATGCGGCAGGCGGCTACTACTACCCCGGCAAGGACAATTCCGCACTACGCGCGGAAATGCGCGGCTATCTCAACCGCGGCTACAACGTGGTGAAGATGAAGATCGGCGGAGCTTCGATCGACGAAGATCGTGGACGGATCGAGGCCGTGCTGGCGGAAATCGGTTCGCAAGCGCGGCTCGCCGTCGATGCCAACGGACGTTTCAATCTGGAGACCGCCATCGCCTACGCGAAGATGCTGCGTGACTACCCGCTGTTCTGGTATGAGGAGGCCGGCGATCCCCTCGACTACGCGCTGCAGGCCGCGCTCTCGGAATTCTATCCGGGCCCGATGGCGACAGGCGAGAATCTGTTCTCGCACCAGGATGCGCACAACCTGCTACGCTATGGCGGCATGCGGCCAGACCGCGACTGGCTGCAGTTCGATTGCGCGCTGTCGTACGGGCTTGTCGAATATCTCCGGACGCTCGATGTCCTGGCGCAGCACGGCTGGTCGCCGTCCCGTTGCATCCCCCATGGCGGGCACCAGATGTCGCTGAACATCGCAGCAGGCCTCGGCCTGGGCGGCAACGAGAGCTACCCGGACCTCTTTCAGCCCTACGGCGGCTTCCCCGACGCCGTTCGCGTCGAGGACGGCCACATCGTCATGCCGGATCTGCCGGGCATCGGCTTCGAAGGCAAATCCGATCTGATCAAGGTCATGCGCGAACTGGCCGAGTAAGGGCAGCGTCGCGGCTAGAGCATGATCCGGAAAAGTGTGTAGCGGTTTTCCGAAAAGATCATGCTCAAACAAAAAGGTAAAGCGTGATGACGATTCGAAGAATCGTCATCACGCTTTAGCGCGCAGTCTATACGATCTTCTGCGCCTTCAGCGCTTCCACCTTGGCCGCGTCATAGCCGATCGTCGCCAGCACGTCCTTCGTATCGGCGCCGAGCAGCGGTGGCGCGCGATATTCCTTCACCGGGGTGCCGGAGAAGGTGATGGCATTGCGGATCAGCGACAGGTCGGGCTCGAAGGGGTGGTCGACCTTGACCTGCATGCCGCGCGAGCGGACATGCTCATCGGAAAACACCTGCGAGAAATCGTTGATCGGGCCTGAGGGCACGCCGGCCTTCTCCAGCTCTTCCAGCCAATGAGCGACGGGCTTCTTCAGGAAGTGACCGGCGAAGATCGCCATGATCTCCTTGCCGTGGACGACACGGTCGTTGTTCTTGACGAAGCGCGGATCGGTCGCGAGCTCAGGCGCGCCCAGCACCGCGCAGGTGCGCTGGAACTGGCCGTCATTGCCGACCACCAGCATCAGTTCGCCGTCGGTGCAGCGGAACACGCCGGCCGGCATGCCGCCATTGCCCCAGGTGCCGCGACGCGGCGGGGTCTGGCCGTTGACGAGGAAGATCTGCGCGTAATGCGACAGCGCGGCGATCACGGTGTCGAACAGGCAGACGTCGACATGCTGCCCCTCCCCGCCATTGGCCTTGCGGTGATAGAGCGCGGCCAGAATGCCGATCGAGGAGTTCATGCCGGTCATGTAGTCGACGATGGAGGGGCCGACCTTCATCGGGCCGGCGCCCGGCTCGCCGTCGATATGGCCGGTGACGCTCATCAGCCCGCCCATCGCCTGCAGGATGGCGTCGTAGCCGGCGCGCGGCGCGTAAGGCCCGGTCTGGCCGAAGCCGGTCACCGAGCAATAGATGATGCCGGGATTGATCGCCTTGATCGTTTCATAGTCGAGCTTGTAGCGCTTGAGATCGCCGACCTTGTAGTTCTCCATCATCACGTCGCAGCTCTTGGCGAGCTCGCGGATGATCTCCTGCCCTTCCGGGCTCGCGATATTGACGGTGACGGATTTCTTGTTGCGGTTGGCGCAGAGGTAGAACGAGTTGTTGTTGTTCTGCTTGCCCTCGGGATCCCTGAGGTACGGCGGTCCGAAGGCGCGCGCGTCGTCACCGCCGCCGGGACGCTCGATCTTGATCACCTCGGCGCCGAGATCGGCCAGCATCTGCGCCGACAAGGGCCCCGCGAGCACCCGCGTCAGGTCGAGAATTTTGATGCCCGAAAGTGGCAGAGCCGACATGAACTTCCTCCGAAGATTTTTGGCGTGGTGGCGCGGGACCATGTCCGGCGCTTTGATGCTTGCCGATACACTATTTTATACGGCTGAGCCCTGCGTTGTCAGCATGACGCCATCCGTTCGCCACACTCGCCGGCGCGCAAGGCAGCCGGACTGACCGCAGCGTCAATGCGGCATGACAGGCAAAGGAACAGCCTGGACGTTGCTGAAAACAGAACGGCCCGCCAAGGCGAGCCGTTCCATTGTCAAACCGTGATTACCGTAATTACCGGTTGCTGCTGGCCTTGGCGCGGTTCGCGCGCCACTCTAGGAATTCGCGGTACAGCGGATCGCGATCCTGCGGGGCAAGTGCCGTGGGGGCAGCCACCGGGGCCGGCGCCGGAACGGCGCCCGATGCCGCCGACACAGCCGAGCCCGGAGGCAGCGGCATGTTGCGGTCGAGCCATTCCTGCGCCGCCTTGAAGCGCGTCCATCCCGATACCGTCGCGCGTGGCGCCATTTCCTTCCACTTCGGATGGAACGGCGGACGCTGCAACTGCGACACCTTGTCGAACATGGTGTCGACCAGCAGCGCCAGGCGGCGGTAGCGGTCGCTGTTCGGCGCCCAGTTATACGAGGCCAGCACCGCCTCGGCCGCGATCGTCTCGACGAAGCCGCCTTCCGGCACAAGGCCCGGGTAGTCCGCCGACGAAAGCTTGGACGGCAGATACTCCTCCTGGACCTGCTTGGCGTACTCGACCGGCACCAGATGCAGGTTGCGGTCGTTGATCTGGTTCAGCCATTGCAACGGCTTGCCTTCGATCGCGACGATGGCGTCGACCTCGCCCTTGCGCAGCATGTCCAGCGCCAGCCGCGGCTCCTGATAGATCAGATGCGGCCTGATACCGAGACGCTCGAACACGTTGATCGCGGTCACGAAGGTCGAGCTGTCGGGCAGATCGACCACCACGGTCTTGCCGTCGAGATCGCGCATGCTGGTGATCGTCCTGGGCGCGAGGACGTGCATCTCCTCGTTGAACATCTTGGCGACGTAGACGAACTGGTTGCGGATATCCTTGGCGAAGTCCTTGCGGTCGAGATAGGACAGCGTGTCCTTGCGAACGATGCCGGCGTCGACGCCGCGCAGCAGCAGGATGTCCGACACCGCCTGCACCGATCCACGGCCCATCACCGGCAGGATCCGCAGGCTGGTGCCGCTGTCGAGCACGGACGCGAGGTCCGCGCCGACCTGGGCATAGGTCGAGCCGAACGAACCCGTCATCAAGCTCACGGTGTTGGCATTGAGCTGGTTGGCCAAATCGCGCTTGGTGGCGGTGCCATACTTGAAGATGGTCTTGAAGGAATCGCTGACCGCGCCCGGATCGATGCCGCTGCGCACCGGGCCGAAGTGCTGCCACTGGCCGTTGGTGAAGCGCATCATCCGCATCTGCTCGATCGGCGCGTGGTCGGACGGGCTGGTATTGATCAGGATGCCCTGCACCATCATCGGAAGCTGGATGCCCTTGAGCAAGCGGGCCTGCTTCATGATGTTTTCGCGCGACAGGTCGTCGCCGCAGTTCTTCAGCACCTCGACCGTCAACCTGCCGACCAGATAGCCGAGGACGGCCTGGCCGTTGGTCTTGCTCACGCTCGGGACGTAGCGCTGCATGAAGGCGCTCCACTCGCGGAACACCGCATCGCCCGCCGCAGCCGAGTCTTCGCCCTCGAGTCTGTACGCCGCAGACAACAGGCCTTCCGCATTTTGCGGGCCCGCCGGCTGAATCACGGCCGAGTACGAATTGGAGATCGAGGCGGCGAACTGCAGCGGCTTCCAACCGAGTTCGGCGGATCGACGGATCGCCATGACCGCGAATTTCGGCGTGGTGAACTCGATGAGGACGTCGGCGCCGGAGGCCTTCATCTTGGCCATCTGCGCATCGATATTGGTGTCGGTCACCTTGTAGGGCGCCTCGGACACGATCGGCATCTTGCCGCCCAGGCCGTCCTTCAGGCCTTTCAGGTATTCCTTGCCCATTCCGTCGTCCTGATAGAGGACGGCGATCCGGCTGCGGGGATGGTTCTCCAGCAGGTACTGCGCAAAGATCTGAGCTTCAGCGGTGTAGGTCGGCAGAAAACCGATGGTCCAGGGAAACTCGCGCGGCTGGTCCCAGGCCGCAGCGCCCGACAACGCAAAAAGCTGCGGAACCTTCTTTGAGTTCAGATAGGGCTGGATCGCGGCGTTCGTGTTCGTACCGATGGTGCCCAAGGTCAAGAGAACCTGATCGTCCTCGACGAGCTTGCGGGTCATCTCCATCGTCTTGGTGGGCTCGTAGGCGTCGTCATAGGTGATCATGCTCACCTTGCGGCCATTGATCCCGCCTTCGGCGTTGATCTTGTCCAGATAGGCCGCGATGACCTTGGCGATGACGCCATAGGCCGAGGCCGGACCGGTATAGGGAGCGGTGTTACCGATGCGGATTTCGTTGGGGCCCGGAGGCGCCGCGTGCGCCTGATTGCTGATCGCCGAACCAGCCATCGCGGCCACGACCAAGGCGGCCACTGCATTGCGCCGCGGCGCGCTGAAAAGCCGGCGCAAGCTGCCACGGGCCGCTGACCCGGACAATTGCACCGCCGCCCTACTAGTGTCGATCAAAGCCCACATTTTCACCTGTCCCCCAATACAAACTGTGCCATTTTTCGAGCAGCGAGACGGGCAGCGTTTCAGTCCTACTCGCTGACATTGTGTCTCAACTGGATTGATTTTGTGTCAAGACCTGTCGCGGCGCGCAGTTAGTCGACCGTGTGTTCCGCCGCGACAATGCCGACATTAGTGTTACCAAAAGCGTTACCAAAACCGGGATCGGCCGCCCCGCGAACATCGATTCGCGGCATGGTTGCGCCGATACAACCTATCATTGGATTCCCGAGCACCCGCTGCCGACATACCGACCAAAATACGGCATGCGTAGGGCAATGGATTCCAGAAACAAGAACGGCCCGCCGAAGCGGGCCGTCCTGTGGTCAAACCGTGCTGACCGGCCTGATTATCTGTTGGCGCTGGCCTTTACCTGTTGGCACTGGCCTTGGCGCGGTTGGCACGCCATTCCAGGAACTCACGATACAGGGGATCCTGCGGCGCAGCACCCGGCGTCGGTGCAGCACCCGATGCCGACGACACGGCTGAACCCGCAGCCAGCGGCATGTTGCGGTCGAGCCATTCCTGCGCTGCCTTGAAGCGGGTCCAGCCGGATATGGTTGCGCGCGGCGCCATTTCCTTCCACTTCGGATGGAACGGCGGACGCTGCAATTGCCCGACCTTGTCGAACATGGTGTCGACCAGCAGCGACAGGCGCCGGTAGCGGTCGCTGTTCGGCGCCCAGTTATACGAGGCCAGCACCGCTTCTGCCGCAACCGTCTCGACCGAGCCGCCTTCCGGCACCAGGTTCGGATAGTCCGCCGACGAAAGCTTGGACGGCAGATACTCCTCCTGCAGAGTCTTGGCGTATTCGACCGGCACCAGATGCAGGTTGCGGTCGTTGATCTGGTTCAGCCATTGCAACGGCTTGCCTTCGATCGCGACGATGGCGTCGACCTCGCCCTTGCGCAGCATGTCCAGCGCCAGTCGCGGTTCCTGATAGATCAGATGCGGCCTGATCCCGAGACGCTCGAACACGTTGATCGCGGTCACGAAGGTGGAGCTGTCGGGCAGATCGACCACCACGGTCTTGCCGTCGAGATCTTTCATGCTGGCGATCGTCCGCGGCGCGAGGACGTGCATTTCCTCATTGAACATCTTGGCGACGTAGACGAACTGGTTGCGGATGTCCTTGGCGAAATCCTTGCGGTCGAGATAGGCCAGCGTGTCCTTGCGGACGATGCCGACGTCGACGCCGCGCAGCAGCAGGATATCCGCCACCGCCTGAACCGATCCGCGGCCCATCACCGGCAGGATCCGCAGATGGGTGCCGTTGTCGAGCACGGACGCGAGATCCGCGCCGACCTGGGCATAGGTCGAACCGAACGAACCCGTCATCAAGCTCACGGTGTTGGCATTGAGCTGGTTGGCCAGATCGCGCTTGGTGGCGGTGCCGTACTTGAAGATGGTCTTGAAGGATTCGCTGACGGTGCCCGGGTCGATGCCGCTGCGCACCGGGCCAAAGAACTGCCAGTGTCCACCGGTGAATCGCATCATCCGCATCTGTTCGATCGTCGCATGATCGGACGCGCTGGTGTTGATCAGGATGCCCGGCACCATCATCGGAATCTGCAAGCCCTTGATCGAACGGGCCTGCTTCATGATGTTTTCGCGCGAGAAGTCGTCGCCGCAGTTCTTCAGTACCTCGATAACGAGCCTGGAGTTCAGATAGGCGTAGACGGCCTGGCCGTTCGACTTGCTGATGCTCGGAACATAGCGCTCCATGAAGGCGCTCCATTCGCGGAACACCGCGGGCCCGGCGGCCTGCGCATCCTCACCCTCCAAGCGGTACATCGCCGACATGATTCCTTCGGCGTTTTCCACGCCCGCCGGCACCATCACCGACGATACCGATTCGGACACCGAGGCGAGGAAATGGATCGGCTTCCAGCCGAGTTCGGCATTTCGCTTGATCGCCATGGTGGCGAATTTCGGCGTCGTGAATTGCATGAAGACGTCGGCGCCCGAAGCCTTGAGCTTGGCGATCTGGGCGTCGATATTGACGTCCGTCACCTTGTAGGGAGCCTCGGCCACGATCGGAATCTTGCCGCCGAGACCGTCCTTCAGGCCCTTGAGGTAGTCCTTGCCGAAACCGTCGTCCTGATAGAGCACCGCGACCTTGCTGCGCGGATGGTTCTCCAGCAGATACTGCGAATAGATGTGGGCTTCGGTCTGGTAGCTGGGCAGGAAGCCCATGGTCCAAGGAAAGTCGCGTGGCTGGTCCCACATCGTCGCGCCCGAGGCGACGAAGAGCTGGGGAATCTTCTTGGCGTTCAAATAGGGATGAACGGCCTGGCTGGTATTGGTGCCGAGGCTCGCCAGGATAAAGAGAACGTTGTCTTCCTCGACGAGCTTGCGGGTCGCCTCCATCGTCTTGGTCGGATTGTAGGCGTCATCATAGGAAATGAAATTGATCTTGCGGCCCCTGATGCCACCCTCGGCGTTGACCTTCTCGAAATAGGCCGCCATCACCTTGCCGATCACGCCATAGGCGGAAGCCGGACCGGTATAGGGCATGGTATTGCCGATCCGGATCTCGTTGGCGCCCGGGCTCGCCGGTAGGCCCTGCCCGAAAGCCGGCGTCGCCATCGCGGCCAGCATCAGCGCCGCAGCCGCCCCGCCCAAAGGCGCGGCGAAAAGCCGGCGCACGGCCCCGCCTGCCGGAGACCAGGATATTTGCTCGAATTGTCCACGTGAATCGATACTAGCCCGCATAGCGGCGCCCCCCCTTTTGTATCCCCACAATGTATTTTTATTGTTTTTGTTTTTACGCGCTTCGCGTCGCGCGAACGGGCAGCGTTTCAACCCTACTCGCCGACATTGTGTCTCAATCGGACTGATTTTGTGGCGAGTCTAGGCATTCCCAGCGGCATGGTTACCACGCGCGTATCTCGACCGGGAAATGCATGGGATCGCCGTTAACCCCAATCAGCTAGATCGAGGAATCCTGATCGGCCATCGCCGGACGCGACACGACGTAGGCGGCACAGGCAAGGAACAGGACTGCCACCCCCGCGGCAAGGGGCAGCGATGGATCGACGCTGTACCAGAACACGACAAACCCGATCGTCATTCCCGCGCAAGCCATGGCCTTGGCCGGCCGTGGGATCGCTCCCGCGGCGCGCCAGTCCCGCAACGGTTTGCCAAGTGTCGGATGATCGAGCAGCCACGCCTCGACCCGCGGCGACGAGCGCGCAAAGCACCAAGCTGCCACGATCAGGAAAACCACCCCCGGCATCAGCGGCATTACAAGGCCAATCACGCCGAGCGCGACCATCACCCAACCGAGGCTGAAGTAGATGATCCGCATCAGCCCTGCCGCCTGTCCTTCCCGTCAAACAAAGACTGCTCGCTTCCCGCTCATGCCACGGCTTGCCCTAGCCGTAGCTCGCGGCCACGAGCCCGCCTTCGCCCGTTGGGCTTCGGCGCGGCAGCCTTCCCTCGCTTTGCGAGCGAAGGCTGGAGCGGGTGAAGGGAATCGAACCCTCGTATTCAGCTTGGAAGGCTGCTGCTCTACCATTGAGCTACACCCGCGCTGGCGTTGACCTAACACGCCGTGCCGGCGGCCTCAACCCGCCCCGCCGGCGCCTCTCCGGGCCCCTGTGCAGGCCGGTTCGACTCGGTTTGGCCCCTTAACAGGGGCCGATTCGCTGCCTATATTGATGTTTCCATCAACAATGAAAGGAGGTGATCCAGTGTCTTATACCAAGCGCTGTCACCTCGCTGGGATCGCCCGCTAGGCCCGTTTGACGGTCTGGCTCCGGGCGCTCTCAGGCCTGGACCAGCGAGCACAAGAGTTGGGCGCGGCGGGAGCCATCCCGCCGCGCTTTTTATTTGATCAGAAGCCGCAGAGATTGACGAAGCGCGGGCGCGGACCGCGGCGGTCTTCGGCGATGCGCTCGCCGCCATTGATGGCCGAACTGCCGTAGTAGCGGTGATGGCCGGTGACGTCGTGCCAATCGCCTGACAGCGACGATGACGGCGAGGCGCAGGACCTTGCAGCATCGCATATGATCGTGGCTGGCTTGCTTCGCATGACCGTCTCCGTGAATGGTGCGCGTTGGCTCGCGTTCTGCTCATCAGTCGTGGGCTTGCCAAGGCACGTTCAAGGGGCAACGGGTATATCGTGTTTCCGGACTGTTTCTTGGGGCCACCCGTTTGTCGGCATCGGCGGCGGCGAAACGTCCTCGGAAGGGCGGCCGATCCGGCCCACCAGATTCCGCCATGTGAAGGAGAAAGCGATGCTCTACGCCATGCTGGCCTATCATGTCGAAGCCGAGGTCACGTCCTGGACCCCGCAGGAGGACGCGGCCCTGATGACCGAGCTGCTGGCGGTGCATGAGCGGTTGAACGCAAGGAAGCTGCTCGGACCGGCGGCACGGCTCGGCGGCACGGCGGAAGCCCGCACCTTGCGAGGGGCAGGCGCGGGAATGGTCATCGACGGGCCGTTTGCCGAGACCAAGGAGCAGTTGCTGGGACTCTACGTGCTGAATTGCGCCGATGAGGACGAAGCGATCGCGATTGCACGCGACCTTCGGTGCGCCAATCCGTCCGCGGTCTACGAGATCCGTCCGATCAGGCTTTATCTCCCCGGCGAAGCGTTGCCTGAGACGTCGAACGAACCTGGTCAGAACTGACGCGTTCGAGCCGGATGAAGAAGCCAACGCAGGACGGCGGCAACAGGCGCCGTCCTGCTCGTTGCCTGCATCAATATCGATACTGATACTGCCCCGGGCAAATATACTGTCCGTAGCTGTCGTAGTAGCAGCTGTTGTAGGCGCCGTACGCGCCGTAAGCCGCAGCCGCGCCGACGGCGGCAGCACCGACGCCCCAACCCGGGCGATAATAGCGGCCATAGCCCGGATAACCCGCGATTGGACGGCCGGCTATCGGACGACCCGCGATCGGCCGTCCAACACGTCCGGCATTAATGGCGCCGCCGCGGAAGCCGCCGGCCGCCATTCCGCCGCCGTGAAATCCGCCCCCACCGCCACGGAAACCGCCGCCGCCTCTTCCGCCGCGGGCGTAAGCATCATCGGGAATGAGGGTTGCGGTGACCAGAACGAGTGCTGCAAGGGCAACGAAAATAGATCGGAGCATGACGTTCCCTCCCTGAGGTTGCCGAGCCCGGGAGCCTGTGCCGTTTGCAGCGTATGAGGTTGATGTAAATCAACGGATGGGGGCGAGAGGGTGATCGGACACAATTGGGCGATCATGCATCACCGAACTCGAATGATGTTCTTGCCGAGCGTCGAGGCTCGCTCACATGCAAGCAGGCCGAGGTGATCGAGAGTTCAGATCGGCAGCGGGACCGCGATCAGGGTCACAAGTCCGTCTACGCTTTCGCTGCGCTCAAGCTACGCCGGACACGCTTCAGCCTGACGGGCTACCCGTGGCTGCGCCACGCGTAGCCCGTCAGGGCGAAGCGTGGTGGGGAAGGAAGGACTCGAACCTTCGAAGCCATACGGCGGCTGATTTACAGTCAGCTCCCTTTGCCACTCGGGACACTTCCCCGTCCGTCAGCGTCAGGAACCAGCCGCCCGAGTGGCGGAGGACCGGACCATGGATGACGCTGAGGCCGAAAGCGCGGATCGAACCGGCTGCGGCCGGCGCGTTTATGGGCGAAGGGGGGTGGCAAAGTCAACCAACGCGGACCACCAAAAACGCGCTTCGGAGGGCCAAATTGCCATATTCGGGGCTCCGTGACACAAGCGTCGCATGAGCGATCGCGACCGAAAGCCCCCGTTCCGCCGTGGCGGCGGCAAACCCTTCGAAAAAGGGCGGAAATTCGCCCGTCCGCCGGGCCGGCGCGACCGGGAATCGAACCCGGACGGCCCGGTGATTCTCTATGGCTGGCACACCGTCTCGGCCGCCCTCGCCAATCCGGAACGGCGGATCCGAAAGCTGTTCCTGACTGAAAACGCCGCCCGGCGGCTGGCCGACGAAAATATCGACACCCGCGTTCCCCCTGAAATCGTCCGGCCGAGCGTGATCGACCAGCGGCTCGGCCCCGACGCGGTGCATCAGGGCATGCTGGCGGAGACCGCGCCCCTGCCCTCGCCCGATATCGATACGCTGCCGCAGGAAGGCATCGTGCTGGTGCTCGACCAGATCACCGATCCGCACAATGTCGGCGCGATCATGCGTTCGGCGGCGGCGTTTGCGGTGAAAGCGATCGTCACCACCGCCCGGCACAGCCCGGAGGCCACCGGCGTGCTGGCAAAATCCGCCTCCGGCGCGCTCGAACTGGTGCCGCTGGTGACGGTGCAAAATCTTGCTCGCGCGCTGAACGAGCTGAACGACCGCGGCTTCATGACGGTCGGGCTGGACAGCGAGGGGACCGAGGACCTCGGCGCCGTGGCGCTACAGCAACCGCTGGCGCTGGTGCTGGGCGCCGAAGGCAAGGGATTGCGACAACTGACCCGCGAGACCTGCCGCGTGGTGGCACGGCTCGATATGCCCGGCGAGATCAAGAGCCTGAACGTGTCGAACGCGGCGGTGCTGGCGCTCTATATCGGCGCCAGCCGGTTGGGCCTGATGAAATGAAGAACGCCCGCTCGCGGAAGCGAACGGGCGCCGAAGCCTTCAAGCTACGATTGGATCAGTAGTAGCGGCGCAGCACGCGCTGACCGCGATAATAGCCGTAGCGGTGGGCGCGATAGTACGGCCGGTTGTAGCCATAGCCGTAGCCGGAGACCGAACCTTCACGATAGACGGGATACGGCGCGAAATTGCCGGGACCGCTATAGGTCGGGCCCTGGTTGATCCAATAATACTGCTGCTCCGGATCGGGCAGGCGCTCACGGACCCCGCAGGGGCTGCAGCCGCCATAGCCATAGCCATAGGCAGCAACCGGGGCGACATAAACCGGCGCTGCGCAAGGGGCGTAATAACCACAGGCCATCGCGGGTGCGGCGGCCATGACGGCCGCCGCCGCCACCAATCCTTTAAGTATCTGACGCATTACTCTCTCCTGTAATTTTCCTTGGTCTTCTTAGTGTGGAACGTGACGCGGCCTGCGCCGGTCATAGTCCGGCGCGTAGATGATTTCAGGCGGATTGACCGGCACGTTGGACTGCGCCGGCAGCGGCGCCGACTGCACCGACCAGGACTGATGATAGCTTTCGGCCGGCTGCGGCAACCGACGGTTGGCCGGCGGCTCGATTTCGAGGCGCCCGTAACCGGGCATGCGGCCGGCGCTGGGGTAATAACGACCGACCTGTGGGACCGGATCGATATAGCGACCGCCATAGATGGTCGGCTGGACCTGGTTGCCCTGACCCAGACCCCACTCGCCCTCGACCACCGCGTAGGAGGCATCGATGCCGTTAATGATGACGGGAACCCCGGGACGGCCCGGAATCACGAACTCGAAGGCGCCGTTGGCAACGGCGGACGACGTGGTCGCGATCAAAAGTGCCAGTGTGACGCCAATACGCATCGCTTGGGACCCGGTTCTCCTCACGTCCCAATTTAATCCAACCCGTGATTTCAAGGGTTAAGGCAGCCGGCCAAACTGCCGGTAAGGTGAACGCGCCAGCATGGATCGACGTTCAATTGCGAGAAATGACGCTATCCAACGTTAACGCCTGCGGGATCGGAAGGCCGACCCGGTGGCCCCCACCAGCCCACTCGATTGTCATTTGCGCTGACATATCGCACCATCCAGCCCTCTCCTACTTCCTCCGGACTCCAGCCGAAATGCCTGAGATGACGACCAAAACGCCTGCGAAGAACGTGCTCTGGATCATGTGCGACCAGCTTCGTTACGACTATCTCGGCTGTACCGGGCACCCTGTGCTGAAGACGCCGAACATCGATGCGATGGCCAGGCGCGGCGTGTTGTTCTCCAACGCCTATGTGCAGTCGCCGATCTGCGGTCCGTCGCGGATGTCGTTCTATACCGGCCGCTACATGCGCTCGCACGGCTCGCACTGGAACGGCTGGCCGCTGCGCGTCGGCGAACCCACGCTCGGCGATCACTTGAAGAAGATCGGCGTGCGCAACGTGCTGGTCGGCAAGACGCACATGGCGCCGGACCTCGAAGGCTTGAAGAGCCTCGGCATTCCCGCCGACTCCATCATCGGCGTGCACGTATCCGAATGCGGGTTCGAGCCCTATGAACGCGACGATGGCCTGCACCCGACAGGGCGGCCGCGCCCGGCCTACGACAATTATCTGCGCCAGCACGGCTATGACGCACCCAACCCGTGGGAGCACTGGGCCAATTCCGGCGCCGCCGATGACGGGACCTTGCAGAACGGATGGCTGCTGGTTCACGCCGACAAGGCCGCGCGCGTGCCCGACGAGCATTCCGAGACGCCCTACATGACGCGCCGCGCGATGGAGTTCATCGCGGAAGCCGAGGACGACGGCCGGCCATGGTGCCTGCATTTGTCCTACATCAAGCCGCACTGGCCCTATATCGCGCCGGAGCCCTACGCCAGCATGTACGGACCTGAGGACGTGCAGCCGGTGATCCGCTCGCAGGAGGAACGCGCCAACGCGCATCCGGTGTTCGCCGCCTATATGGACATGCGCTACTCCCGCAACATGTCGCGCAACGAGGCGCGCGAAAAAGTCATTCCGACCTATATGGGCCTGATCAAGCAGATCGACGACCAGATGGGCGTGTTGATGCAATTCCTGGAAGCGCGCGGCCTGCTCGACAGCACCATGATCGTATTCACGTCCGACCATGGCGACTATCTCGGCGATCACTGGATGGGCGAGAAGGATCTGTTCCATGAGCAGTCGGCCAAAATCCCGCTGATCGTGATCGATCCTTCAAGCGCTGCCGACGCTACGCGTGGCACGGTCAGCGACGCGCTGGTCGAGGCGATCGACCTGGCGCCGACCTTTCTCGACTATTTTGGCGGCACGCCGCCGGATCACATCCTGGAAGGGCGATCGCTGGTGCCGCTTCTGCACGGCGACAAGCCTGCCGATTGGCGCAAGGTGGTGTTCTCCGAATATGACTACGCCATGCAGGACGTCCGCGTGATGCTGAACCAGCCGATCGATCGCTGCCGCCTGTTCATGGTGTTCGACGGCCGCTGGAAATTCATCCACGCCTCCGGCTTCCGGCCGATGCTGTACGATCTCGAAACCGATCCGCAGGAATTTGTCGACCGCGGCGCCGATCCCGCCTGCGCCGATATCGTGGCGCGGCTGCAAGGCGAACTGTTCGACTGGGCGCTGCATCCGAAGATGCACGTCACCACGCCGAACGCGAAAATCGCGGCCTATGCGGCGCAGCAATTGCAGGTCAAGAACGGCGTGCTGATCGGCATCTGGGATGAAGCCGAACTCGGCGCGATCAGGGAGAGGATCGGGATGAAATCTTGAGCGACCGGTCCCGCACGCGCCAATTATTAATTCTGGCAAAACCATCGAGGAACCTCGGTGTTGCGGCGGCGACACGTCGTGTTGGTAAATTGCGGCCGCTCACGCCACGTTTATTGCGGTTCCGAGCGCGCGGGCGCTACGGTCGCCCGGAACACCTTGCAGCCCTTCGAGGAGCGCAATGAAGCCCTATCGCGGCAATATCGGATCTGTCGGCTGGTCATCCTTTTCCGGCCGGACATCGTGTCGGCGACTGCACGCGATCGCCATTGCGGCCTTGCTGCTTCTGCCGATCGGCGCGACTTCCGCGCTTGCCGCGCCGAATTCTGCATCGGCGGCTTCAACTGCCCACGTCTATCTGCTCCGCGGCGTGCTCAATATCTTTTCGCTGGGGCTCGATGACATCGCGGCGCAATTGCGGGCGCAGGGTATCCCGGTCACCGTTGCGAACTTCGCCTCGTGGTCGTCGCTCGCCGACGAAGCCGCGATCGCGTACAGGAGCGGCCGGATCAAGACCATCATTCTGGTCGGCCATTCCTCGGGTGCGACCGCGCTGCCCGACATGGTCGCCAAGCTGGATCAGCTTGGCGCTCCCGTGAAGCTGGCCATCGGCTTGGATTCGGTGTTCCGCACCAAGCTCTCGGGGCGCGTGGGACGCTACGTCAACTTCTACATCGCCAACGGCAATGGCGAGCCGGTTGCGAAGACCGCGCAGTTCCAGGGCAAGCTCGAGAATATCAATGTCCAGAACGTGCCTGGCGTCGGGCACATGTCCATCGAAAAGAACCGGATCATGCAGCGGAAGGTGATCAGCGAGATCGACGCCGTCGTTTTCGGCCGATCTGCACCTGCTTCGAGGGCGCCGAAGCCGCGGCAGCCTGGAGCGGCAGACGCGGCAGGATCGGGCACGGCACGCGCCGCAGCGGTACGCCAGTAGTGTGGACATCGTCGCTTAAGCGACGAGTGCCGCAAATTCTACGGATTCCTCGACGATAGATCAGCCCCGAGAGCGTCGGGTGGCGCGGCCCGCCAGCATTCAGGGTCAGGCGTAGCTTTACGCCTAAATCGCGAGCGGAATGTACATGGGAAGTCCGACGCAGGTTGCGGCGGTGATGATCCGTACGGCCCTTGCCGCCTGCATCTTGTCGGCTGCCTGCAATCTTGCGGTCGCCGATCCGGTCGCACGCACGGCCACGGCTGTCGCAACCGTCGCTCCTGACGCGCCCCCGGCCGCGATCCAGCCGCAAGCACGCGTCTACCTGTTCCGCGGCGCGCTCGGTCCGATCTTTTCGCGCGGGATGGACCGCCTGACCAAGCGCCTGCAGGAAGCCGGCATCCGGGCCGACGTCTACGAATTCACCATTTGCCGGCTGATCGCGGATCAGGCTATCCGCGATTACCGTGACAATGCTGTTCCGATCGTCCTGATCGGTCATTCGATGGGCGGGCTGTGCGCCTTGACATTCGCCGGGATTCTGAAGTCCGAAAATATCTCGGTAAGCCTCGTGGTCACCATCGATCCAGCCCACGCAAGCCCGAAGGTGCCGCTGAACGTCGAGCGTTTCATCAACATTTTCCTGTCCGACAGCGTATTGGGCGGTGGCGATGTGGTGGCGGAGCAAGGTTATCAGGGCCACTACGCGAGCTTCGATTTGAAGCAGCACGAGGAAGTCACCCACATCAACATCGACAAGATGGATTCCGTCCACGAGCAATTGGTGACGGCAATTGCACAGCTTCCGGCGACGCCTTTGCCGGCCAAGGGAGAGGCGCTGCCGCTGCGCTACGTCGTTCCTCCCGATGCCCCGCTGGAGCTGTGGGACAGCGGGACGCAGCAACTCGCCCGTTCGGGCGACACCTTGCAGCGGCTTGCGGCACTCAACCACGTGCCGCTGTGGTCGCTTACCCAGGCCAATCAATATTCCGACAGTGCACCGCTGGCAGTCGGTCAGCGCGTGCTGATTCCGCGCCGTCTCACGCCGCCTGCCGCGACACCGGCCGCGCCGCGACCGAAACGATAGATTGCAGCGTCAGGTGGGCCGCAGGAACGGAATCAGCATCGGTACGCGACGGCAATACGATCCATAGGCATCCGCGCCGAGTTCGGCCGTGAGGAAGCCCTCCTCCATCCGGGCCTTCAACCCCATTCCGAGCGAGATCAGCGCCGCACCGAGCATCGCCGTCACCGTTCCGACCGCGATCCCCGTCACCAGCATCCCCGCAATCAGCCCCGTGTAAATCGGGTGGCGCACCATACCGTAGGGGCCTGTGTCGATGACCTGATGGCCCTCCTTGTGGGTGATCGCGTTCGACCAGAATCGTCCGAGATGAATTCTCCCCCACCAGGTGAACGATATTCCCGCAAGGACAAGGCACGCCAGCAGATAGATGCCGAAATTGCCGAACTGCCAGAGCGGCTTTTCTCCCAGAACCTTGCCGGTCAATGGCAGGAAAAGAATGGCGCCTGCGAGAATGGGCAAGCGGTATCTAAGCGAGTCCAGGGTCATGACGTGTTTCTTGGTTTGACCGGACCAGAACGACGCCACGACCCAGCTGATGACCCAGAGAATCCAGATGATGGCGAGCAATTGTGTGGGCCAGGTTGTGGTCCAGCCACTCAAGGCGAAAGTGAACCATTGCATGTTTGCGGACCGTCTTAAGCGAAGGGATCAACCGCCGAACCGGCGCTCGACGTGAAACGGTCGAGAGCGAGCACTCGGCGCTGAGTCCCATTCAGGTTGATTGTTGCCGGCATCGAGCAGATGGGCAATGGTTTCACGCAATACGGGCTCTACGGGCCCCGGCGCGTAGCCCAGCTCTCGCTGCGCTCGTTCGATCGACAAGGCTCCTGCCCGTAATGCGATACGAACGCCTTCAGCCGTGCCGGACGGAGGCCGGCGCGTCACGTGATCGGCGATGAACTCCAGCGTTGCAGTGACCATTTCGGCGACTTTGCCGTTCACGTGAATGCACCGGACGCGACGACCGCTGACCTCAGCCATGAGTTCGAGAACGCGTCGTAGCGGTATGCTTTCGCCGCCGAGCACGTAGCGGTGTCCGGCGCGTCCGCGCTCCATGGCCAGGATCAGCCCTTCGGCGGCGTCGCGCACGTCGACGAGGTTCACGACAAAATCAAGATGCAGTTGAAGGCGGCGGGTGAGGAAATAGCGGAGCATCGCCGTCGGCGGGGTAACGTTGTGGTCGTAAGGCCCGACGGGCATGGTGGGACAGCCGATGACGACCGGATATCCGGATGCGGCGGCCTGCATTGCGAACCGGTCGGCGAGCATTTTTGAGCGCGTATACGGACCCGGCATGTCGTCCGGCAGGAACGCATCGTCGTCGACGGGAGCCATCGATGGCGAGGCACGGAAGAGAATGGATTCCGTCGAGCAGTGCAGGAAGCGCTCGATGCCGCGCTTGCGCGCCGTCTCAATTACGACCTCGGTGCCGCCGAAATTGACGGTATGAAAATCGGCCTTCCGCGGCAGCCACATCCCCGGTAGGCCGGCCAGGTGATAGACCTCGTCGACCCCGTCCATCGCGCGGTCTACCAGGTCCCGATCAAGCACCGATCCCCTGACATGCTCAACCTGCGCCAACGCACGAGGAAGCGGCTGAAGATCGAGCACCCTCACCTGCCGCCCCCGCGCGACAAGCGCCGAGACGAGATGCTTCCCGATGAATCCACTACCGCCTGTGACCAGTATGCGCGTCATGCTACGGGTGCACTCAAGCTGAACGATTCGAAATCAAGATGCAGCACCTTGCGGCTGCCCTTGGATAATGATGGCGAGATCGCGACGAAAGCCCAACGCGATAAACAGCTTCGCCATGACGAACATTGGGCCCAGCAACAGGTGAGTCGGATTGTCGACCAGCGCCGGCTGCCGCCCCTCGAACACGCGGTGTCCAATAATCTGCGATGCGACGCCGATGACAATCAGGATGGCCGTAAGTGACCACATGCCGACAGTCGTCGTTTGACCAACGATTACGGCAGCGGCCGAGAGCAACGCGACCGCAGCCGCAAGGATCCCTGCGCCAAGCGCGAAGTCGAGCAAGAACCAATAGATGAGCACCGGTATGACAGCAATGCTTGCCGCGCTGGTCTGGATCCCGAATACCGTGATCGGCCACAGGCTGAGCGGAAGGATTGCGGCCAGAAACAGGAACACGATGCCGAAGACATGCATCGCGCAATTCCAGGGGTCACGATGATATTCAACGTAATCCGCAAGCTGCCGCCGAAAATATGAACCCATGCGGTGCTTATCCTTTGCGCTCGGTAGATGCGCTAGATGGGGTCAACCGAAACCCCGGCGCACCTGCCTCGATGGCCAACTCCCATCGGAGGAATAATGGTAGCTAAACTCGGGAATCATCATCAAGTCAAAGCGCGCGGCAGGTTTCGCGGCCCATCGCGTGCACGAAAACCAGCATTGACAAATCATACGGTAATTCAGGCGATTAGCACCCACATGGCCTCGGGAACCGGCACCCACTGCGATAATTTCCCGCAGGTGTTGCCGTTCAGCCGGAGCTGCCCTGACCGCCTCGCTATTCCACGCGACGCGCCGCAATCCGATTACGCGCGTTGGCGCCGCGACGAGCTAAGGCAACCGATGCTGGCTCACTGCGCGGAGCCGGATCTCGCTGCGATCCGCGCCCATCGCAGCACCATCGGTGCAATGAAGATTGCCATGATGGTGAACATGCATTCAAGAAAGTTTCTCGGTGTTCCCTTCAACAGGCCAAGGCGGCATTCGTTTTACTCGCGGCAACAACGAGTGGAGAGGAACAATGAGAAAGCTCTCATACGTGCTGGCCGCGTTGGCAACCCTCGCCATCGGTGCGCCCACGGCAGCAAGCGCAGGCGGATTCGGCGTCTATGTGGGCGGCGATCGGGACTATTACGGCGATCGCTATTACGGCGGTCCCCGCTTCGGGTTCTATGAACGCGATCGCGGCGCGCATCGCGGATGGTATCACCGCAACTATTATGGCGACCGAGGCGTCGTCATCCGGCGTCATTACTGGGACGACTAGTGGAGACGCCGACCAGTAAAAATGGTCCCTTGAAGGGGCCATTTTTTCGTCTGCTCGGCCGAGTACCTATCTCCTAGTTCGTAATCTTGTAGCCCGTCTCTTTCACGATCGGCTGCCAGAAGGCGGTGTTGGCGGCGAGCTCCTTGGTCAGGCCTTCCGGCGTCGAGCCGACAGGGATCAGGCCGATGGTGGAGAGCTTTTCCTTGACCTCTCCCTTGGCGAGCGCGGCGGCGGCTGCCTCGCTCAGCCTTTTCGCGAAATCCGGCGAAGCGCCCGCCGGCAGCCACATGCCGTACCAGGCATCCGCCACCAGATCGACGCCGCTCTCCCGCAGCGTCGGCGCCTCCGGCAGGAACGGCGAACGGGCCGCGCTGCCAACCGCGAGAATGCGGACGTTGCCGGCGCGATGCTGCGGGATGGCATCGGTCAGCGTGGAAATCGCGAACGGCATGTGGCCGCCGACGAGGTCGTTGATGATCGGCGCGCTGCCGCGATAGGCCACGCGGGTCAGCTTGATGCCGAGCGCCTGCTCGAGCCGCGAGCCGGTAAAGTGCGGAATGGTGCCGTTGCTGGGCACGCCGAACGTCGCCTTGTCCGGATTGGCTTTCAGCCAGGCGACGAATCGCTTGAAGTCCTTCACTTCGGCAGGCACCGCCGTGCCGACGAACACACAGAACTCGAAACGGGTGAGCTGGCTGACCGGAACGAAATCCTTGGCCGTATCGAAGCTCGGCGTGGTCTCGACCATCGGCAGCAAATACATCGTCGGCCCCGTGGTCACGAGGATGGTGCTGCCGTCGGGAGGAGCCCCCTTCACCGCCTTGATGCCGATCAGCCCGTCGCCACCGGTGCGGTTCTCGACGATGATGTTGCGATCGAGCAATGGCGCGATGTGCTGCGCCAGCAGCCGGCAAAGCGCGTCTCCGCCGCCGCCGGCTGCAAACGGAAAGATGATCTTGGTCAGCGGCCCGGTCTGCGCGAACGCCTTGCCCGTCATCGCGGCAAACGAACATGCGGCGCTTCCAGCCAGAAAATCTCGGCGCTTCATCCTGTGTCCTCCCAACACTTTATAATTGTTCACCGGCCTGCACGCCGACACGGGCTGGCCTCAGGCCAGCACCGTCTCGACCACCGTCATTATTCCGATCGCGATCGTGGCAAGGCCTACCGCCCCCTGCAGGCCGCGGTTAGCCCAGGTAAGCGAGCGCGCGGAGACCGCAAGCGGCACCGCAATCACCGCCGACAGCGCGCCCATGCCGATCATCGAGCCGACCCCGAACAGCGCGATGTAGCCGAGGCCTGCGGCGGGGCTGGAGGCCTGCGTGACCGCGAGCACCAGAAGCGCAGCCGAGCCCGCCATGCCGTGCATCAAGCCGACCACCAGGGTGCGCCAGCGGAAGCCATGGTCATGCGCGTGGGCCGCGCGGGCATGCGGCGCGGTTTCGCCGGCATGGCTATGGGCATGGAAATGCACCGTGCCGTCGTCATGGCCATGGCGGTGGAAGTGCACGCGGTCGCGCCACAGACGCCACAGCACATGCGCCCCGAGGCCGATCAGCATCACGCCGACGGCGGTCTCCAACGGCTGGGCCACGTCGTCCGGGATCGCGCGGCCGAGCAGGATGGCAATCCCGGCAAAGACGGACAGAGTGAGCGTGTGACCGAGCCCCCAGGTCAGCCCGTGCTTGACGATATCGGTGACATGGCTGCGGCGTGCGGCGATGCTGGAGACGGCGGCGATATGATCGGCTTCGAGCGCATGCTGCATGCCCAGCAAAAACCCCAGCCCCAGAATTCCGAACATACGCCCCCTGCTCGCTGTATCAGTTGAAGCCCGGCTCAAAGCCGAACTTCTCGTTTTGAATTTGCGCTCGAAAACGCCATGAAATACCAGCCGGAAGTCTTTGTCAGGTCAAGACTTCATCAAGCAGGCCTTTCATCGACACAAAGGAGCGGCGGTCAGCCCGCTCATCGTAGGGCGCGCGACGGAACTTCGCACAACCGAAATCACAAGGTCTCGCGCCATCCACGCAAGACATCACGCTGGTTTGACGCGGCGCGCGCGCCTGCGCGGCGACGACGGCCGCAGGCACATCTGCCAGTAAGACCAGCCGAATCGAGCACCAAAGGCGGCCGAAGGGCCGCCTTTTTCATGCGTGGGCCAGCGGCGAGTGAATGCGGGGTTCTAGCCCTTTGCGGACAAGTCTGGTATTCGAGCCGCGAAGATCGGACCCGGGCGGTGAACGTTTCACACTCGCCCATCGCTTCAAATTCGCCGGCTTAGCTCAGCGGTAGAGCAGCGGTTTTGTAAACCGAAGGTCGGGGGTTCAATCCCCTCAGCCGGCACCACAACCCGAGTCTCAAGGCCCAAATCTCAAGGCCCAAGTCTCAGGCCCAGGTCTCAAGGCACGCAGCACTCCGCTTTCTTGTGCCCACTTCCGACAGCACAGCTTTTCTTGCCGAGAAGAAGCTGCCGCTCGCGCGCTACGCGCCGAATCATCGAATGCGCGTGCCCTGAAAAAGTAAAAACCTCCGGCAGGGCATTGCCGGAGGTTTCGGAGGTTTATCATGAAGGAGTTTTGGCCCCTTCAGGATCAACAGGCGACCAGCTAGCGACCGGTTACCTTGCGACCATATTAGATTATATAATTACATGAGTAAATCACATTTTTCCATTTTTTATCGTTTCCAGACTTTGTCGGCAGACCGCCGATCCCCTCCCCCCGTCTACGCGTTCAACTGATGCCGGGCCGGCACTTGCGAAGATGACCATCATACAAAGAAAAATCCCCGGCAGTTGCCTGCCGGGGATTCTCCGAGTGTTTCAAGTCTTTCGGGATCAGAAGTTACGCTGAGCGCGAACGTTCAGGTACACAGTGCTCTGGTCCTTGAACTCGTACAGAGCGTTCGGCTTCGGAGCAGTCGGCGTGAACGTCGAGCTACCAGCCATCTTCTGGTCGAGGAAGAACGCGCCGACTTCAGCCGAGAACGTCAGGTTCTTGACGGGAGTCCAGCGGGTGACCACACCAACCTGGGCAATGTTGAAGTCCGGGTTGCAGCTGTAGGTACCGTTACCAGCAACACCGGTCTGACCGGCGTGAGTTGCCGCGAAGGCAGCGCAGTAGACGCCCTTGGCGGACGCGATGCCAGCCAGGTTGTCGTTGGCGCCACCGTCATAACGGACGGAAGCGTAGCTGCCCCAGAGGCTGGTCGACCAGTAGGGATCCCAGTTGTGGTTGAACGCACCACGGATACCCCAAGCGGAGGTCAGGATGATGCCGTTCGTGACGCCCGGCAGGTAGAGACCGTCAGCCGAGTTGCCCAAACCAACGCTCTGGTAGCCGCCGGCAATACCGGTGCTGCCGAACATCGCGAAGTTCGGCGAGCCGCCGCTGGTCGAGATCACGGCCTTGGTGGCACCCTTGGCGTAGGTGGCGTCGATCTTGATGTCGTCGCCCGCACCGGTCGGGAGGTTCTTGATCTGCAACGCAGCCGTCACCGCACCGCCCCACTTGTCTTCGGGGTGACCGGAGATTTCCGATCCGGCGACCGGAGCGCCGCCGGCGCCGAGCGTGTTGTAGGTAGCGCTCACGAGGTGGGCCATACCTGAAATCTGGAACAGACCCCAAGCCTGGTCGACGCGGATGTTACCGACGATGTCGGGAGCGCGGATGCCGCTGTAGGCGTTGGTGCCGGTACCGTTAACATTGACGCCGTTGGCAATGTTCCAGACCGCCGTGCGGTTGAAGACGGACGGATCATCGAGACCGATGGTGCCCGACACGCCGTTACCGAACTGAGCGGTGTACTGGATGTTGTTGACGCCGGTGACGTAGTCCGGACCGCCCATTAGGAACGAGTTGTTGTTGCCCGGATAGCCGTTCCAGGGCGTCGCGTAGGCCGAAGCCGACTTACCGAAGGTGAAACCAGCGAACTGGATGAACACCATTTCAACCGCGACGTAACCGCCGCCAGCCGTCGAAAGCAGGGCGTTGTTGAGCGGCATGCCCGTGGTCGCGGCAGTGCCCGGGTTGGTCGTTCCGAAGTTCTGGAACTGGAAGTCGCCCTGACCGAAGGTGCGGACGACGCCGTATTCGGTGGCGGTACGGGTATCAATCGTCAGCGCCATACGCGAACGAGAGTTGAAGGCGTCGCGGTAGCGATTGCCCTGGCCGTTGTCGCCATTATAGAACGGCTGACCGTAGACGCCGCCGTTGAACGTGGTGTCAACGCGCAGATAACCACCCAGCTTGATGCAGGTGTCGGTGCCCGGGATGTAGAAGAAACCCGCACCATACAGGGAGCAGATCCTCACGTACTCGACCGCTTTGGCCTTGACCGGAAGATCCGCCGCCTGTGCCCCGCTCATGGCGATCAGACCCGCCGCTGAGCCGAGAACAAGGCTCTTGATCATATTCATGTTAAACCTCCAAGTTGCTCTCTGCAGAACGAGGGCGGACCTCCGACTGATCCCCCAGAGGACAGCCCGCCCTTCGTCCTTAAAAACCGCTCCAGTCGCTTCGCGCCTTCGGACACACCCGCATGAACGCGAGGGACTTAAGCGAACCACCAAAACGGAACGATCGAGGACCCCCCTGACCGTCTCAAGAACTATGCATGCGCAACTTACGTAATCAAAATACTTTATGAACTCAGTTATCTCTATCCAATCCGACTGTGTCGCGACGGCAACACCGCCGAACGCACGAAATTGTGCGCGCAGACCGCTCCAATTGGATGATTTCGTTATTAAATCGGCTAAGCTGCTTGGCGCAGACCTTGGGACGGGACGCAGCCATGAGACAGGACCCACGCAAGGGATCGGACACCTCGAACCGCGCCAAACGCGGAGAATCGAATGAGGCCGGCGGGAAGAATCACGACATCGCCCGGCAATTCGCCTGGGAAATCGCCGCCATCAACGTGCACCTCCAGGAGATTCGCTATTTCTGGGCAAAAGCCCTCGGCATCAGCGGCCCGCAATGGATGATCCTGATGGCCCTGGCCGATCTGGATCAGGGAGAGGGCGTACCTGTGAAGGTGGTGTCAAAAATGCTCCACGTGGACCCGTCCTTCGTAACGACCCAGTCGAAAATGCTCGAGAAGAAGGGCTTCATGCGCCGGAAGGCATCGGAGGAAGATGCCAGGGTCGTGCAGATGTCCCTGACTGACAAGACCTATAAGCACATCGCAAGCCTGGCTGCTCAACAGGAGGAGCTCAACAACTTCATCTTTGCGGAGTTCAGCGACCGTGAACTCAGCGAGTTTACCAGCAAGCTCGCGGCACTGAAGAACCGCCTTGAGAAGGCCAGTCTGAGGGTTGCCATAGGCATATGAATAGCTGCCGCCTCACCAGCGCGGGATGACTTTCTTCGAAACGTCATCCCGTTTTATCTTGTTTGAGCATGATCTCCGCACAAACGCGTTCGCGTTTGTCACAAGGGAAAACCGCTACACACTTTGCGCCAACGCGGCCCTGCGGGTCCGGACCCGCTCTAGTTCATCGCCAACTTGAGGCGATCGGCCATCCAGTCGAAAATGAACTCGTTGGCGAGCGTGGGATTGTCGCTATGCCCCTGCGCGGAGGCGGTTTCGGAGCCTTCGAAGATCCTTAGTGAAACGTCGGGCTGATCGACCTTCAACCGTTCGAACAGATTGGTCGCGTGGTCGCTTTCGAGCCAGCCCTCCGCGCCCAGGGTAATCAGGATCGGGCAGCGGAATTTTCGCCCGAACCTAACGCCGTCAGTTCCTGCATTCCCGGAGTTGCCCGACGGAAGACGGTCCATCAAAAAAGCCTGCTCCTGCATATCCCAGATCCCGCCGTCGCAAACCGCCGCGGCGAAACGATTGTCGAGAGCGACGCCGCGCGCCACGAAGGAGGATCCGGCCCCGTCGCCCAGAATTCCTATCCGGTGCTCGTCGATATCATCCCTCGTCGTGAGGTAGTCCATGACGCAGCTGATCGACGTTTCCAGGTCGGGGCGGCCGACGACGTCTTCGAATTTGGCTCTCGCGTCCGAGCCAAACAGGTCCACCGCCAGCAGCGACATTCCCCGCTCGCGGGCGTAGCGCGCGACCTTGAAGAGATATTCCTCCTTGCGATGCCCTGGATCGCCCATGCATATGACGGCAGGGCTTCGACCAATTGCGGGCGCCGGCAAAAAATAGCCTTCGAACGTGTGACCTTCCAGCCAGGGAATCTCCACGACCTCGCCGGCGGGCGTCAAATGCGAGATGTAGCGGCGGGCGCAGGCCCGCATGGCCTCGATTGCACCCTGCTGCCTTTTGTCGGCAATATCGAATGCGAACGCTGACGCCTGATAGTAATTGATGGCGCGGAGCCAGTTGCTTTGCGCGGTCAGCACATGGCCCCGCTCCAGCGAAGCGTTGGCGCGCGCATTGTTGGCTTCCGCCATCCTCGTCCATTCCCGATACCAGGACTCGCCGCCATCGCTTGGATCAATTCGGCCAGCCGCAAGGAAGCATTCCGATATCAACGAGCCGCCTTCCTGAGCCATGCCGAGCAGCTTCATGAACTCGATCGAGAACTCTTCGTAGTCAGGCCATTGAATCCAGCCTCCGGCCCCAAAATGAATTTTCATGTCAGTAACAGAATCCACAGCGACAGCCCCACTGCCGGGTTATTCTGTTGTATAAATGCAACCACCATATGTCTGCAAGCATACATATGGATAGTCGTGAGCTGTCATCCGACGCTTGTGCCGGCAATTTTTGTTTGGGCAACTCATAATCGGAACCAGGCGCGCAACCGGTAAAAGCTCGCGACCTACCCGCTCGTTAAAAGTGCAATTCCAGCATGGTTCTCGGATCGCGTACCCTGCACTGCTCCGCGCAACGCTGACGCGCCAGGAACCGCGGCCGGCCCCATTACGTTTTCTTCCCATGAGAATTCGCGAAGAAAACTGCAACATGGTTCTACTGGCCGCCGTCACATTGGTCAGCGTGGCAATTGCTGGCGGCGTGACGCTGCTTGGGTTGGACGACAAGCCGGTTCGGCTCGCCGATCGGATAGCCCGCGTCGAGCAAGCTCCGGCGGCCGACAATCGGATCATCTATGTCAGCGACCAGCCGCCGGTCCGCGTGATCGGCGCGCCCTTCGTCCCCAACACGAATCCCCGCGAACGCTAGCGCCGGCTTCAAACGACCCGCGCTTGCGGCGAGTAACGTCGTCACTCAGCGTGATGCGCATATGCACGCCAGCGCACCAAACTGTCACCGTTTTGTCACCTTGCGCGCAAAAGCAAAGGTGTTATCCACCGTTACCTCCGCCGCCGCTTGATTCCACAAAAGCCGTTTGGTGGAGTGCCTTGGGCCGAGGTGTTTCCATGAAATGGATGAAGGAACGCGATCTCCTGATCGCGCAGACGATGGCGTTTGTGCAATCGGTAACCGGCAAGATGCCGGAGGCCGGGAAGACGATCACGGCGCCAGTTGCCCTGCCCATTGTTGTCTTGCCCGCCGTCGAGACATCCGAACCAGCCCGCGTGGCCGCGCCATTGCCCGACGTGCGGTTGCCCGACTTGTCGTTGCCTGCCATCGAGACCGTGTCGGCGGAGACGATGCCCGCCGCCGCGCCAATGGACATGCCGAAAGAGTTATCAAGGCCCGCCCCGCTTGCGCGTCTCGACCTGCGGGACGATTTCCGAGTCGATTTTCAGGCCGAGATCAGGGCGCGGGTCGCGAATTTCCGCGCGCATCAGGAGCGGTTCAACCGCGAGCGGGAGGCCTATTGCAGCGCGACCATGGCCAAGGTGCACGCTTCTCTCCGGGAAGGCGAACCGCCGACGCGACCGGCGAAGTAGACTTTAAAGCGCTGCTCTCCGATATCAGCGCGATCTTCAGAGCCAGGCATAGACCAGCGCCATGTTGGCCGCGCAGGCGACCAGCAGGCAGACAGTCAGCGTGAGTTGAACACGCTGGCAGGAGGTCTGGAGGCTCATTCTCATGGCCGGAACCATCCGGCGATTCTGGCCGGGGAGTCTCGGGGATTCTTTTTTCGGGGATTTACGGCTCGTTAAAGACTCAGAGACTCCACGAAAATGGGCCGAAGCGAGCCAATTTGCTCCCGAAACAGTCTGTGGAATGGCGGCATGGCAGCCAAGATCCTGGCAGCCAAGCCTGAAACCCGGACCCCGCTTCCGCGTTGACCGTTTTTATCGGAGCCGACAATGCCCTACGCGCTGTTCTCAAACGATGCCAAGCTCAGCAAGGCCTATCCCACCGCGGCCGATGTCTGGAAGATTGCCCAGAAGAGCGGCCTCGTGGTCGATGTCGTCTCCGAGCAAGGCAGCGCCCGTCCCCGTCCAGTGCTGGACCATGACTACGAGATCAAGCCGTGCCAGCTCGAGCCGTACGAAGACCCGGCCCGAAACAAGGCCGACGCCGAGCGCGATGCGCAGACGGAATTGCAGTTGGCGTCATAGGAAAGTTGGCGTCGTAAGGACGGACGCCAGACAAGCGGCCGGCCTCGGCCTGTGAGTCCCGCTCGCCGGGACGACATCCGAGGCGGCAAATCGGCGCTTACGGCGTCGCCGAGACCAGCGATGCCTGCTCCGCAGACAGGGGCACACAGGCCTTGCGCCGCTGCAGTCCCCTGATCGCGCCGGTTACCTTGCGCACCTTGCCGGCCCCGCATGAGGGGTCCTGCACGAAGGCGATTTCATAAGGGGCAAGGATAAGCGGTTCGGATTTCAGGACCGTTTGGGCAAGGCACGGAAACGCCGCTGCGGAAATGATCAGCCCTAACGCAAAAGCACGCATGTTCGTTGTCCCACCAGCCGGCCGGAACCATAATATCGGATCGTGACGAAAAGTTGCATGCAGCGCGAATTTTTTTTCGCGCCCCGCCAAAACCTGCGTCGCGCACTCGCCTCGGCGCTTCTCAAACGACGCCCGGCATGAAGCCGGCCCTTGCCCCAAACAAAAAGGCCGGCGTGAAGCCGGCCTTTGCGCATGTCGATACCTCGGTCGCTATCAATATCTGGAAGCGGCAGGGCCACCCCAACCGAACCGGTAGTTCACACCGACCTTGGCGGTGTGCTCGTCGTCGCGGAAGCTGCGGCCGGTGATGTCGGCGGGGCCCGAGGTGAAGGTGGTGCTGCCGAAATTGTAGTACTGGTACTCGGCCTTGGCCGACCAGTTCGGGGCGAACATGTATTCGAGGCCGCCGCCGACGGTATAGCCGTCCTTGCGGTTGCCGTTGGTGGTGAAGCCCGCCGGCACGCCGGCCACCGATACCCCGAGATTGTTACCGTCGCGCCAACCGTAACCGCCCTTGGCGTAGAGCAGCGCCGGGCCCCAAGTGTAGCCGATCCGGCCGGTCACCGAGCCGAGCTGGTCGGTATTGGAGGTCACGACCGTGCCGCCCGGAAATACCGTGCCATTATTATTGCCGTTGGACAGCCAGCTATATTGGGCCTCGGCGCCCAGCACCCAGTTCGGCGCGAATTGGTAGTCGAAGCCACCCTGCACGCCGCCAAGGAAGCGGGCGTCGCTGCCCTGCAGGGAGTTGCTACCAGCGAAGGCGCCGCCGACATGGCCGCCGACATAGAATCCGGTCCAGTTGTAGACCACCTGCGGCGCGGTATAGGCCGGCGCCTTGGTGTAGGGGCGCGGCGGCATGTCGGCCGCAAAGGCTGGAGCCGCCATGGCGGCCAGCGCGGCAGCGCCGAGCAGTATCTTCTTCATCGACTATCCCCGTTACAGACGTTGCGGATACCAATCCAAACAACGTGACCTCATTTAGGTTGCTTTGCGGCATTCGCCTGCGACCCGACGGCACGCCGCTGTGACGGCAGTGCAACAAAGCGTTCCAGTTCCCTCGCATGTAAGGATTTTTTCGAGGTTAACCGGGGGATTTCCCGCTTAGGTGAAGTCGGGGATGAATAAGGCGAGGTTCAAGCATCGCCGAAAAGTGATCGGAATTCGTTCACGGTTCCGTCCCGGGAAAGCCGTCGGGAGCCGGGTGGCCGCCGGCGGCTGTATCTTCCCTCACCCTCGGTAGCCCGCCACCTCGATGACGGCATCGGCAAAGGCCCGCGGGGCTTCCTGCGGCGGGTTGTGCCCGATCCCGCCGGTGAGCAGCCGGTGGACATATTTGCCGGAAAACTTCTTGGCATAGACGCTGGGGTCCGGATGGGGCGCGCCGTTGGCGTCACCTTCGAGGGTGATGGTCGGGACCGAGATGACCGGAAACTCGGCGAGCCGCTTTTCCAATTCGTCGTATTTGGCCTCGCCCGGGGCGAGACCGAGCCGCCAGCGGTAATTGTGGATCACGATGGCGACGTGGTCGGGGTTGTCGAAGGACGCCGCGCTCCGCTCGAAGGTGGCGTCATCGAAATTCCACTTCGGCGAGGCGAGCTGCCAGATCAATTTGGAAAACTCGCGACGGTATTTCTCGTAGCCAAGCCGACCGCGCTCGGTCGCAAAATAATACTGGTACCACCATTGCAACTCGGCCGACGGCGGCAGCGGCCTGGCATTGGCCTGCTGGCTGCCGATCAGGTAGCCGCTGACCGAGACCAGCGCCTTGACGCGCTCTGGCCAGATCGCGGCGACGATGTCAGCGGTCCGCGCGCCCCAGTCGAAGCCGGCCACCACCGCTTTCTCGATTCTGAGCGCGTCCATCAGCGCGATCACGTCATTGGCGAGCGCGCCCTGCTGGCCGTTGCGCGGCGTATCGGCCGAGAGGAAGCGTGTCGTGCCATAGCCGCGCAGATACGGCACGATCACCCGGAAGCCTGCCGATGCCAGCACCGGGGCCACGTCGACGAAGGCGTGGATGTCGTAAGGCCAGCCGTGGAGCAGGATGACGGCGGGGCCATTGGCGGGCCCGGCTTCGGCGTAACCGACATTAAGGACGCCGGCATCGATCTGCTTCAGCGCGGCAAAGGAAGTATGGGCGCTCGGCTTGACCGCACTCGCGCCGGATTTGGCGTCGCCGGACTGGGCGAACAGGGCTCCGCTCATGGCGAAGGGTGCAGCGGCAAGGGTTACGGCAGCGGCGCCGAGGAAGCGGCGGCGGTCAGGCGTGACGGGCCGGGACATGGGGTCTTACTCCTTCTATATCTTATACGATTAGATCGGATGCGATATAAATAGCCGACCCGCTTCATGTCAATCATTGCGATCTAACGGATGCGATACAGGCCATCACACTCTCGTGTGGACCGGGAGACGCGGAGGAGCTGGCAGCACAGATCCGGCCTGCGCGAGTTCTGCGCCTTCAACGCAGCGCGCGAGAACCTAGCGCGTCATTTTCTCCAGTTCCGCGAACGGCGCGTAGGCTGCGCCCGCGCAAGGCTCGGCAGCGTTTTCAATAATGCGATCGAGCCGGCCGTCGACAAAGAGGACGGCGCGTACGCGCGGCTCGCGGTAGCCGCCCTCGGATTCGCGGGCGCTGAACCTGACGCAGGCGAGATAGCGCTGGCGCCCACCGATGACGCGTTCGACCGGCTCGGCCATGGCGGCATCGCGCACACCGACGGGATTGTTGAGATAGGTCTTCAGAAACGCCAGCACTTCGGCGCGGTAATTTTTTGGAAATGGCTGGCTAGAGATGCCGCGATCCTCGGTAAACGTAATCGGCTTGCCCTCGTCGCTGGCCGCGCAGGCCGAAAGCGCGATCGGCAACAACATCATCGCCGCGATTTTGACTGAACGCCCCAAGCAAACCTTCAAGTGACTCTTCCCCTGCCCGATCGCCGTCTCTTAGACCGATCGGCAGCGGAAGGGAATTCGCAACTCGGTTATCCCCTTGCATGGCTCCCGAAAAATTGAGTGCGCACCAGCCCACGGCCATCAGCAAAGCAAATGGCGCGTGGGCTGGCCTGACATTCGCAGGCGCGGGGGCAATGGGGGGCGAAGCGCGCGCCGGCGAATCGGATTCAGCTACGATGGAACGGCCGGGCTCGCCGACCTGCAAGCGAAGCTAGCGACCGCGCACTGAACTTCTCCTGAATCGAACTTTCGGACGCCGTTCATCTGAATGACATCTTCGTCATGTCCGTTGACGCCGGGCCGCCGGTGAAAATTGGCGGAATCGCGGTGAAAGGCACCCGGGAATGTTCTCAACCGCCAGGTGTTCACATCAACGGGCTTCGGTGTAGGATCGCCGGGCCGGCCATCAGGAGAAATGCATGAATAAGTTAGCGATCAGGCTTTTGACTCTCGCAATGTTGTCGCTCACGCTTGCGGCAGCCCCTGTCGTTACCGTCGTTTACGCCGCGCCCG
Source organism: Bradyrhizobium paxllaeri (assembly GCF_001693515.2). Taxonomy (NCBI): domain Bacteria; kingdom Pseudomonadati; phylum Pseudomonadota; class Alphaproteobacteria; order Hyphomicrobiales; family Nitrobacteraceae; genus Bradyrhizobium; species Bradyrhizobium paxllaeri. The sequence continues at coordinate 3,487,323 of NZ_CP042968.1, read as the reverse complement.
ACAACGATCCACCGCCGCCGCCGAAGAAGAAGAAATCCAGCGAAGCCCGTCCCGGCAGCGAACAGACTGCTTTTGCCGACGGCTATCGCGCCGCTTACGCCACGATCTATGAGCGCCACGACTATGCTGCGGCGATCGCGCAATTGAAGGCGCTCGGCCGTGACGACAGCGCCGCCGTCGCCAATCTGATCGGCTACTCCTATCGTCAGCTTGGCGACTACAAGGTCTCGCAGATCTGGTACGAGCGCGCGCTGAAGGCCGATCCGAACCACGTCAAGACCTGGCAATATTACGGCCTGTGGCAGGTCGAACAGGGCAATCGCGATCAGGCGCAGTTTCACCTGAACAAGATCGCTCAGCTCACCGGCACCTCGAGCGAGGAATATCGCTCGCTCGCCGCCGCGCTGGAAAAAGCACCGGGCACGGGACTGGTTTACTGAGGCGTTAGTCTCTCCGCGTCATTGCGAGCGAAGCAATCCATAGCGCGGCATAACGGAAAGATGGATTGCTTCGTCGCTTCAGCGCAAAATTGCTTTGCAATTTTGTCGCGAGCTCCTCGCAATGACGAAGAAATCGCCGGCGCAGCTCAAACTGCGCCGGTTTTATTTTGCGCTCACTGCATCACCCTCTCGACTTCCGCACGAAACGCCTGACGTGCGCCGTCGCGCGAATAGAACATGTGGCCGCCGGGATAGACGACGAGCTTCACCCGGTCCGATCGCGCATAGGCGGGCAACTGGTCGAGAATGACCTTCGACGCAAAGTAAGGCGTGGCGAGATCGAACAGCCCGTGGCTGACCAGCAGTTTCATTTTCGGATCGAGTGCCAGAATCTGGCGCACCTGTGAGACCGACTCGGCCGGTCCGCGGCCGAAATCCCAGGCCCTGTACACGGCCTCGTTGAGCAGGTGATACGAACCATCCGGGCGCCAGTTGAGCTTGCGCGTGGTGAGGTCGACGGCTGCACTCGTCAGCGGCGCCATCAGGGAATCGCCGGACGGATCGCCGAAATGCGAGTAGTTCGAATCCGGATAGGGATCGATGCCCGAAACCGAGGCGTCATAGCGTCCTGTCACGCGGCCGTTGCTGCGGTCGAACTCCCGGCGGAATTCGCCGACTTCAAAACGGCCGGCCAGCCTGCGGCTGACGGCCTGATCGACGCCGGTCAATGACGCCACCTTGTCGGCAAGCCGCGTCGTCGCCTCCTTGTCGGCTTGTCCCTTGACGAGATCGGTCAGAAATTCGCCCTGCGCGTAGCGCTCGACGTCGGCAAGATCGGCGCGCGTCACCGGCCTCTTGCCTTCGCCTTTGGCCTCGCGCGCCACCGCCGCCATGCTCGGCAGCGTGTTCATGTATTGCAGGAGGCTCGAGCCGGAGAAGTCGCGGTAGTCGAACAAGGGTGAAACCAGGATCAGCCCGCGCACGCCGACGCCCTGCTGGGTCTGCAAATTGCGCACGATCTTCGGCCCGCGGATGCCGCCATAGCTTTCGCCGACGACGAATTTCGGCGATTGCAGACGGTCGTATTTTTCCAGCCAGCGCCGGATCACGAGCGCGACGGCGCTGACGTCGCCGTCGACGGAGTAGAACCGCTTGCGCGCATCCTCGCCGGTCGCGACGAAGCGGCTGTAGCCGGTGCCGACCGGATCGATGAAGACGAGATCGGTGAAGTCGAGCCAGGTCTCGGCGTTGGGCAACAGATCGGGCGTCGCCGATGACACCGCGCCCTCGCCCGTGATCGACACCCGCCAGGGACCGGCGGCGCCGAACTGCAGCCAGGCCGACGACGCGCCCGGGCCGCCGTTGAACAGGAATGTCACCGGGCGGCCGGCGCGATCGGCGCCGTCGAGCTGGTAGGAGGTGTAGGCGATATCGGCCTGCGGCTCGCCCTTGTCGTCGAACAGCCGGATCGAGCCGGCGGTGGCGGTGAAATTGAGTGTGCGTCCCGGCAGCGCCAGCGTTTGCCTGGTGGTCGAATCCGGCGGCAGGCGGTGCTGCTCGGCCGCAGACGGCGGCGGCGCGGCGGGACCTCGCCCGGCTCCCCCCTTCTGGCCCGATGGCGACGGTGACGGCGTGGCGGCGCCCGGCTGCTGCGAGGTTGGCGAACTCGCCTCCTCGGCGCGCGCGCTGCCGACGCAACACACGACCAGAAGGATGGCGGCAAGACGCATGGGACGCGCCGCCGTGAAACGAAAAGCCATGCCGTTTGCTCCTGCGCGCGTGCCCCGCGATCCCGCCGCTTCCTTGCAGATTCTGCCGCAAGACTGCGACAATGGAGCGGTGGTGCACAACACGGAGAAACCTCCCCGAAAATCACAATCCCGACAGCATCCCGTGAGAAACTGGTCGTTACGTCCGCTGGTTGTCCCCGCCGGCCGTTAGGTGCTATCGGTCGGTTCCCCCGGCGTATTTGCGGGGTATTTTCGATCCATCCATGAAACCATTCTGGCGCTGGCGCGACTAATGAACCTGCGCTTTTCAATGGGGTCCCAAAAGATGAAACCTACGATCGCTGTCTGTCTCGGCCTGCTGGCGCTGGCTTCTCCGGCGGTGGCCCAATCGCCGGTCGCAGTCGTCGAAGACGTTCAGGGCAAGGTTACCGGTGCCGAGTTCATGGATTACGTGACGCCCAAGGCCGTGATCAAGATCGGCGACGGCGGCTCCGTCATTCTCAGCTACCTGAAATCATGCCGGCGCGAGACGATCACCGGCACCGGGACCGTCGTCGTCGGCACCGAGGAGAGCGCCGTCCACCTCGCCGACGTCAAGGCCGAGAAGACCAATTGCGATGCCAACCAGGCGAACGTGACGACGCGGGAGACCAGCGGCGTCGCCGCCACCGTGCTGCGCAGCGTCGACGCCAACAAGGCGTCCTTGCCGCAGCCGCAGCTCACGCTTTACGGCGCCTCGCCATTGGTGGAGGCCAAGGGACGCGGCAAGCTGGTCATCCGGCGCCTCGACGTGCCGGATGAGCGTCAGGAAATCAGCCTGGGCGGCACCCAGCTCAAGGGACGGTTCGTCGACTTCGCCAGCGAGAACGTCGCGCTGGCGCCCGGTGGGCTCTACGCCGCCTCGTTCAAGTCGTCGAAGATCGTGTTCCGCGTCGATGAGCAGGCCAAGCCCGGCGCGACGCCGATCGTCGGCCGTCTGCTGCGGATGGAATAGGCGTGCCGGACCTTCCAGCTTGAGAGTAAGGCGCAGCACGCGCAACAGGATGGCGATCGCTGCCATCGCGCTGATTTGCGCCGCCGCGTCGGTTTCGCCGGCGGCCCGGCCGATCCGCGGGCTCTCCATCGATATCCTCACGGCGCTGCGCTGGGATGTGTTCGGCCGACGGCAGGATCCCGCCACCTCGCCGGCGGTCGTCGTCGCGATGGACGAGGAGAGCCTGCGCACCGCGCCGTTCAAGGACGCGCCGATGCTGACCTGGACCGGCGAGATCGGTCGCGTGCTGTCGGCGACGCTCGAAGGCGGCGCCAAGGTCGCAGGCTTCGACATGGTGATTCCGAAATCGATCGAGCAGTCGGAGATACCATTCGGCGAAGGCACGCTCGGCGAGAAGGTCCGCGGATTCGACCGCGACTTTCTTCGCGCGCTTGCCGGTGCGTCGGCGAACGGCAAGGTGGTGCTGGGAGAAGTCCTCGGCGGCAACCAGCCGGTCCGGCCGTCGCCGGGACAGCGGGTCGCGGTTCGCCAGCAGCAGAACATCCGCCCGCTCAATGTCCACGTCGACAGCGACGATATCCTGCGGCGCATGCCGCTGAGTTTTACCGTCAACAGCACGAGGGTGCCCACGATGGCGGTCGAGCTGGCCTCGCGGGCGCTGGGCGCGGCACCCGAATTCGACGAGCGTGGCAGACTGACGCTGGCCGGTTACCAGGTTCCGGGCCGCGTGCCGAACACGATGACGCTGAATTTCGAAGGCGGCGGCGACGATATTCCAACCTTCACCTTTGCCGATCTGCGCGCCTGTGCCGTCAAGAACGACAAGGATTATTTCCGGCGCTGGTTCGCCGGCAAGGTCGTGATCTTCGGCACCGTGCTCGATATCGAGGACCGCCGCTTCACGTCCAAGCGCTTTGCCACCGGCATTGAAGGCGCGCGCGTCCCGCGCTGCACAGCTGAGAGCACGCCGGTCGCAGCCAGCTTCAAGAAGAGCACGATCGCAGGCGTCTACATCCACGCCACCGCCGTCAACAACCTGATCGCGCGCAATGGCGTGGTTGAACCGGGGCCGATTCCCCGTCTGCTGATCGCAACGCTCGTTGCCGCGCTCGCCGCGGCCGCTGCCTGGCTGTTCCGGCCTGTCATCGCCTTCGCGGCCTGGACAGGCATGATGGTGCTAGGCGTGGCGGTTGCGACCATCGCCTTCAACCACGCTCTGGCACTGCCGGTGGTCGAGCCGTTCCTGGCCAGCCTTGCCGCGTTGTCCGCCACGATCGGCTTCCGCTTCGTCGTCGCCGACAAGGACCGCCGCCTCTTGCAAAAGAGCTTTGCGCTCTATCTCGCCCCGCACGTCATCAACCGCATGCTGTCGTCGAGCAAACTGCCGGAACTCGGCGGCGAGACCCGCAACGTGACGGTGTTCTTCTCCGACATCGAAGGATTTTCGCTGATCGCGGAGAAGATGTCGCCCGACGGCCTGATGGAGCTGATGAACGAATATTTGTCGGCGATGACCGACGTCATCGAGAGCCATGGCGGATATGTCGACAAATATATCGGCGACTCCGTCGTGGCGGTGTTCGGCGCGCCGGCCGACGATCCTGATCACGCCGCCAATGCGGCGCACGCTGCGCTGGATTGCTGCAAGCAGCTTGCCGAGCTCAACACGTCTTCCCCCCTCTTCCAGGGATACAAACTGGCGCAGCGGATCGGCATCAATTCCGGCGAGGCGCTGGTCGGCAATTTCGGATCGCGGCGGCGCTTCAACTACTCCGTGATGAGCGACGCTGTAAACCTGGCATCGCGGCTGGAGGGCGCCAACAAATTCTACGGCACCACCGTGATCGCTTCGGAGACCACGGTTGCGCTTTGCGGCGAGGCCTTCGCCTGGCGCGAACTCGATGCCATCAGGGTCAAGGGACGAACCCAGGCGTTGAAAATCTACCAGTTGCTGGCGCTGGCGGCCGGGCTGACGCCCGCGCAGCAGACATTGATCGCCGACTACGCCGAGGGGCTGGCGCACTGGCGGGGCCGCGAATTCGAACGCGCCGCCGAATGTTTCGGCCGGTCGGCCGATATCGACCGCCCGGCGGCGCTGTTTGCCGCGCGGGCCCGGGAATTGGCCCAAAACCCGCCCGGCCCGGACTGGGACCCGATCCGGACATTGCAGGAAAAATGACGTTCCGATGACCGCCGGTTTACGTTACCGGCGCGAAAGGGCGTTCCGGCCATCTCGACAAGCCTGCCCATGGTGTATAGACGAGCGCGGCGCAATCCGGCGCCAGCTATGAGTTCGTCGTCCGATGGCCACTTCCAAGCGATACGACCGGATCGCCTTCGTCGCGAGCCCAAGCGCCGAGGCGCAGGCCGCGCTGGCGCAACTGACCAAGCTCTACGGCAACCATGCTGCCGCCGATGCCGACGTCGTGGTGGCGCTCGGCGGCGACGGATTGATGCTGCAGACGCTGCACGCCCATATGCGCTCCGGCAAGCCGATCTATGGCATGCATCGCGGCACCGTCGGCTTCCTGATGAACGAATTCACCACGCATGATTTGCACACGCGGCTGGCTGCGGCGAAGGAATCGCTGATTAATCCGCTGCTGATGCGCGCCACCGACGTGCACGGCGCGGTGCATCTGCATCATGCCATCAATGAGGTCGCGCTGTTCCGTCAGACCAACCAGGCCGCGCATTTGCGTATCCTGATCGACGAACACGAGCGGATGGCGGAATTGATCGCCGACGGCATCCTGGTGGCGACGCCGGCCGGCTCGACCGCCTACAATCTTTCCGCACAAGGACCGATCCTGCCGATCAATGCCGCGCTGCTGGCGCTGACCCCGATCAGCGCGTTCCGCCCCCGCCGCTGGCGCGGCGCCCTGCTCCCGAACTCCGCCTTCGTGGTGATCGAGGTGCTCGAGGGCGAAAAGCGCCCGGTCGCCGCCGCCGCCGACCATGACGACGTGCGCGATGTCCGCCGCGTCGAAGTTTTGTCCGACAAGACGATCTCGATGCGGATGCTGTTCGACCCCGGTCACAGCCTCGAGGAACGCATTTTGCGCGAGCAGTTCGGGTCCTGATTCAGGCGCCGGCGTGGAACGGCCTCATCGTCCCGAAAATGGCGCCACGCGAGCCCAATACGCCCGCTTCGCAACCATTCCTTAACGGGCGCCGCGATATGGTTAACGCCAGTATACCGTTTCGCTGGGCCGGGCCGGACCATGTATCGCATCGACTTCAACAAGCTGCGATTTCTGATTTGCGACGACAATCCGCATATGCGCCGCATCCTGCGGACGCTGTTGCATTCGTTCGGCGCGCGCGAGGTCTATGAGGCCGAGGACGGCGCGACTGCGCTCGAAATGTACAGCCACTATGTGCCCGATATCGTCATCACCGACTGGGCGATGCCGATCTTCGACGGCCTCGAACTGGCACAGATGATCCGGCAGCCGGAATCCAAGGGCAATCCCTACGCCCCGATCATCATGCTGACCGGGCATTCGGAAAAGCGGCGCGTGACGGTCGCGCGCGACGCCGGCGTCACCGAATTTCTGGCCAAGCCGATCTCGGCCAAGGGCCTCTACCAGCGCATCCTCAACGTCGTCGCCAGCCCGCGCCCCTTCATCAAGACCAAGACCTATTTCGGTCCGGACCGCCGGCGCAACACCACCAACACCTATATCGGCCCCGAGCGCCGCGTCGGCGGCGAGGTCGAAGTGATGCAGCAGCCGTCGCTGCTCGACAAAGCGCGTTCGAACGTCTAGCGCGAGCCTGGAGAGACTATCATGGCGAAAGAAAAGCCAGGCACGATACAGGTCAAATCGTTCGCCGATCACCACGTGATCACGCAGCCCAATCCATTGCGCAAGGTGCTGCTGCGCGTACCCGAATCCGATCTCGACGACCCGGTGGGCCGCGCCGAAAAGGCGCTCGCGGGACTGTCCGGCGAATTCAAGACCTGGATGGCGATCGAGGCCGACCGGCTCTCGGCCGCGCATGCGGTCATCATCCGCGACGGATTCACCGTCGACAACCGCGAAGAACTGTTTCGCGCCGCCCACGACATCAAGGGCGACGCCGCCACCTTCGGCTTCCCTTCCGCGGGTGCTGCCGCCGAAAGCCTGTGCCGCATCATCGAGCATGCGCCCGACCTCGACCAGGTCCCGCCCGAGCTGATCACCCACCACATCAACGCCATTCAGGCGATCGTGCGCGAACGCACCAAGCTCGACACCGCCGTGATGGCGAGCAAGCTGAGCAAGCAGCTCCGCGGCGTTGCCGACGAATTTTTGCTGAAGGTCAATCGCGACCGCCCCGAACATCTCGAGGCGATCCTGGCGCCGAGCATCGTGCCGGCGGAGTAAGCGGCTCGTTATTGCGAGCGCAGAATGTAGCAACCATTAAACGGATTGATTGTGCGCGATTGATTGTCCGTTTCCGCTGAGCATGACGCCGTGCTCGCCACCGTCAAGGCGTGGCCTGGCGGCGGCTGTGGGTGGCGAGAGATTGGAGCGACGGCCATCCTTGACGACGGCTGCGCGCGACGTCGTTGGGATGGCAGGTCGGGACGAAGAAACGGTGCTGCGGTCGAACCAAGAAACTTGGATTAGCTTGCTGGCGAGGCGCCCATCGTTGCAGCCAAGGGGGGCTGGTCTTGCCAAGGCGTGCCACGTGCCACGACAGTGTTGATGAAGATGAGCAGCTTCCTGGCGCAGGCGATGAGCGCTTGCTTGTGCTCTTTTCCAGCGGCCCTCAGCCGGCTGTAAAGGGCGATAAGCTGCGGATTCCAGCGAAAGGATGCCGGCAGCGCCGCCGTATAGAGCGCCCGACGCAGCCTCTTGCGTCCGCCGTCGACGTGACGGGCGCCGCTGTGCTCGCCGCTGTCATCGTCATAGGGCGCAAGGCCGGCGAGAGCGGCGGCTTGCTCGCGGCTGAGCTGGCCGATCTCGGGCATGCGTATCAGGACCGCGACTGCGGTCGGCATCCCGGCGCCGCCCACGCTGTAGATCAGATCGAGCCGCTGGGCGAGGTCGCGATGCTCGCGGATCGCGGCCACCAAGGCCTTGAGTTCGACCCTCTCGCGCTTGGCCAGGCGGGCGATCTCGTCCTTCCAGACCTTCTGGATGCGCGGATCGCGGCAGGCCTCGAGCCGGTTTTTGTACAGCGTAATGTCCTCTCCGATCTGTTCGATCAGCGTCAGATGTTCGGCAAACGGCTGCAGCCGGGGATCGGGGGCGGCGTGGATCTTCTTGACCGCAGCAGTGCAGGCGGCAATCAGCGCGGCATCGATCTTGTCGTTCTTGGCGCGCTGCAAGTGGAACTTGGCATAGGCCCGCACTTGTGCCGGCTGAAACACCACCACAACGAACCGCTTGCGCCGCAGCTCGCTGACGACTGGGAGTTCATAGCCGCCACTCGCCTCGATCCCAATGCGCTTGACCTTGTGGCGCCGCAACCACTCCAACAGCGCCTTGTGGCCTTCAGCCGTGTTCTCGACTTGCAGCTGCAAGGAGTTGCCATCGATCGCCACGTCTAGCTTCCGTTTGCCGGTATCGATCCCGGCGCAGATTGTGGTACGCTTGGCCATCTTCGTCGACCCTCCCTTGTGATGCGAACCTGAAGTTCCTTCAACCATCCGGGTCCCGATGAAGTGCCGATTGCGATCTTGCTACGTAAGACAGCCCTCTAGGCTTCGGTGGGCATCGATCCGATCAATCGGCGGCCCAGCCAGGGTGGCCACCCCGGCTGGGCCATTCCTCACGGAACGAGACCACTTTAATCCTTCGCGCTAATACAAGGGTGGGCAAAGCGAAGCGTGCCCACCATCCCGAGTGAAGCAACACCTAAACCCTTATGGTGAGAAGGCGCGCGTAAGCGCCGTCTCGAGCCATGCGGCCCGGCTGGTGCCATTCATCCTTCGAGACGCGCGCCGGCAGGCGTGAGAAGAATGGTGGGCACGCTTCGCTTTGCCCACCCTACGAAATCTCGAACCTTACGCCGCGATCAGATCGCGCACGGGGGGCACGAACGCTTCGTCGGCGACCAGTTCCTCGCAGAACGCGCGGGCTTCCTCGCGCGCGGACTCGGTCGCAAAGCGCCGCAGCAGGATCAGAAGCGGCTCGGCGGCCTTGCGGTCGGTCTCGCAATAGGTCAGCACACGCTCGACCATGCGGCGGCGCAATCTGGCGGCGCCGCCGACCGTATCGACAAAGCCGGTCTCATGGCTGACCTCTAGCGCGATGCGGAAGGCGCCGAACGTCGATTCGGGGAAGCCGGCGCGGATCAGCAGCGCCTGCAGGCTGGCGCCGCCGCGGTCGTGCAGCAGCGCGGTGACGCGGGACAGCGGCAGATCGGCGAGTTCGGCCAGCGAAGCATCGAACAGGTCGAGATTGCCCGACAACAGCGCGCGCAGGATCAGGCCAGCGGTCAATTGCCCGGTGGCGCGCAAGTGCCGTATCAGCCCGGCCATGTCCTCGCCGCGCGAACGAGCCGCGATGTTCACGGCCGAGCGCTCGCGCGCTTCGCTTGCGAGCCGCCCTGCCCGGTCGGCGCTCAGCCAGTTCCGGGCGACGACGAATTGCGCCAATGTCTCGGAGAGTTTGGCGACCAGCGCCGCGCGGGTCGCGGCAGGCAATCCTTCCAGCACCAGCATCGATTCCCTGATCGCGGCGAGATGGCCGTGACGTTCGACGATGCGGTCCCAGGAAAACGGCGCCAGCTCGGCGTAAGCGTTTTCGATCAGTTCGAGCGCTGCGGCCGCCGAGCCGACTTCGGCAATCGCGGCGGAAACCGACGGCGGCAAATGGAGCCGGCGCGCGATGGCGCATTGCATATCGCTGTTGCCGGTGGCGACGATATCGACGAGGTCGGCATCGATCAAAAGCGGCGAATGTTCGAGGACGGGAAGCGCGATCGAGGGCTGATCAAGCGCCAGCGCCTGCACGATTGCGGCCGGCGCATCCGAACTGCGTGCGAAGACTTCCGCCATCGCCTGTCGGACCAGCGGCGACGGATCATCGAGCAGCATCAGAAGCGCGCCTTCGGCGGCGATGCGATCGTCGTCGCTGAGATCTGAAATCAACCAGGCCCGCGCCAACGCCCGCGTCGCCTCTGCCCGCTCGCCTGCCGGAGCGGTACGAATCCAACTGATGAACTGCCGAACAATCATGGTCCTGGCTACGCAACCTCAATCGACACCGGAACGCGATGCCACTATTAGAAAAAATAAACCATGACGCTTAACAAAGGGTTCACCATAAACGGCTGGTTTCATTGACGTTTTGTTAAGGGCGAGGCAACGCCTCGTTAATGTTTTGATACCGCGCCGCGATAATGGATCCTTTCCTCTGCCGGCACATCCGGCGGGGAATCCCGCGAAGGAGCCCTGCTCCATCACCAAACGGCTTCGTATTTTCCGGTGAACAACTCAGGCTTGACGCGAGCGGACGAAGAAATCCAGCAGTCCTATCGTGACAGGCACGTCCGAAAGCCTTCGTATGGAGGATTTCGTCCGGACACCGTCCTCTGCCGGCTAGCTTGAGAACGTGCCGTTGCGGTCGCTGAACAGATCGAGCCTTCCGGGTGCGCGGACCTCGGGCTTGTGGCCCGACAGGACCGTGCTCGCTGACGCAACTGACGAATTGCTGCCCCACAATTCCTGCACCGCCGCCGAGATCGGCTGCGTGCGTTCGCCGGCCTGGAACAGCGAGCGGAAGATCGGCTCCGTCGACGCCGAGGCAGTCTGCGACGCTGCTACGACCGGCGTCACCGCGCGTTGATCCGGGAAACTCGAGAGATACGCGGCGTTGTCGATCGCCGTGGTGGCAGGTGTGGCGCTCGCGACGGTGATGCGCCTGGGCAAGTCGCCGCCGGCGGCGGCCATCGCGGTGCGCGTCACCGGCGAGTTGGCTGCGGCGGCGTAGCGCGTGCTCAGCACCGAATAGACCTGGGAGACACTGCGCGGCTGCCCGGAGCGGTCATAGAAGATCGATTGGTTGGCCGCCGCGGCGTTCGGAAACATCCGCACGGCGGAGGCGTTCGGATTGTCCTCGGCGCTCTGGATCAATTTGCCGGCGCCGCCGACGCCCATGAAATGCGCCATATAGAGTTCGGCGTCGGTCGGCCGGCGGCCGATCTTGCCGGTCAGCTTAAAACTGTTGGATTGCGTCAGCACCCCCGCCATCGCCGAAGCAGCTTCGGGATCGTCGCGCAGCCGCATGATGGCGGCGCGTGCGGTGGGATCGTCGACCGAATAGCGGCCGTCGGAATTCTTGGTGATGGCGTCGGCATATTTGTCGTAGCCGAGATGAGGTCCCGCCTCCTTCACCGTGCCGAGCCAGGTCTGGTCGATGAACTGAAACAGCCCGCGCGCCGACGAGGTGGTGGCGGCGGCCTTCGGATTGAAATTGGATTCCATCTTCGCGGTGGCGAGCAGGTATTCGAAGCTGGCGCCGGTGGTCGAGGCCGCCTGCTTGATCGAGCCCGCGATCCTCGCGCGCGTGGGATCGACACCTGCCGCAGCCGTGGCGCTTGTTGTGTCGACCGCCATGTCTCCGCTGCCCCGCTCCTCGCGAAACCTCGCGCGGGCTCATAAGGCCCTGACAATCAGGGCCTATACGCGGTCGAGACTGCCGCAATTATGGTTAATGACGGGTTAAGGGCCGCATTTCCAACATAAAACGGTGTGAACTTTTCGGTCGTTCGACCGACTGATATATTGGGGCGGCATTTTTGCCGGCGCGAAGGCGGAGAGGTTCCGCCCACCGCAACCGTCACCACCGAAAGCGCATGAGGTTCCGCAATCTTCCCAGAGAGGATCAAGACCATGACAGACCATGCCCTGCACTCCCCTCCCGCAAAGACCATCACCGGCGGCCTGGCGGCGATGCTGTACGGCACGCTCACTTACGTGTTGTTTCTCGGCACCTTTCTTTATGCGATCGCCTTCGTCGGCAACTTGCCGGTCCCGAAGACCATTGACAGCGGCGCCGCCGGGCCACTCCTCCCTTCGCTGCTCATCAACGCCCTCCTGCTTGGCGTATTTGCCATCCAGCACAGCGTCATGGCGCGGCCCGCCTTCAAGCGCTGGTGGACCAGAATCGTACCGCCATCCGTCGAGCGCACGACCTTTGTGCTGCTGGCCAGCCTCGCTTTGCTTCTGCTCTACTGGCAGTGGCGGCCGATGACCGGGATCGTCTGGTCCGCCACCGATCCGCTTGCGGCAGTTTTCCTCGAGACGATTTCCTGGATCGGCTGGGCGGTGGTGCTCGCCAGCACCTTCATGATCAACCATTTCGAGCTGTTCGGCCTGCGTCAGGTGCTGGCGCGCCTGCTCGGCCGCGAATTGCCGCCGCCTGAGTTCAAGACGCCGATGTTCTACAAGGCCGTGCGGCACCCGATCTATCTCGGCTTCCTGCTTGCGTTCTGGGCGACGCCGACAATGACGGTCGGTCACCTGGTCTTTGCTATCGCGACCACCGGTTACATCCTGATCGGCATATGGCTCGAGGAGCGCGACCTGATCGCACTGTTCGGCGACCAGTACCGCCGCTACCGGCAGCAAGTGTCCATGCTGATCCCGCTGCCGCGACACAGGGCGAAGGTAGGATGACATGCATTGGTTGCCCGGCTAAATGCCGGGCGCCCGACAGTCAGAGCCGAAACGGCGAAGCTGGCCATTTCGGCCGGATTTCATGTAGCGTTCTGGCGCACATCGATCACATCACGAGGCATCATGGCGCGCGCGGCAGTGAAGAAGATTGAGACCAGCACCAGCCTGCTGGAAGCTGCCAAGAAAGTGTTGCGCCGCGCCGGCTACGCCGGACTGTCGACCCGCGAAGTCGCGGCGGAAGCGGGCGTGCCGCTGAGCCAGATCCATTATCACTTCGGCTCCAAGCAGAACCTCGTTCTGGAGCTGTTTGAATATCTCAATGCACAGTTGCTCGATCGGCAGAACAGGTTGTTCGAAGACCCGTCGCTGAAACTGTCCGAGCAGTGGGACCGCGCCTGTGACTATCTGGATGAGGACATTGCCTCGGGCTACGTGCGGGTGCTGCAGGAACTGATTGCCGTGAGCTGGCATGATGCGGAAGTAGCCAAGGTGATCCGGGCCGGCATCATGGGTTGGGTCGACCTGATCGTGGGCCTGGCACGGAAGACCGAACAGGCGATCGGCCCGCTCGGCCCGTTTTCGGCAGAGGAAGTCGGCGCAATCGCCGCCGCCAGCTTCATCGGCGGCGAAAGCCTGTTCCTGCTGGGGCTGGAGAAAAAGGGCTCGCCGATACGGGCATCGCTTCGTCGCGTCGGCGATCTCATCCGAATTGCGGAAGGATCCTCGTCAGACAAGAGGTAAGCATGCGCGCAAAATTACCGGACGGTAGCGGTCTGGTTACCCGCGACGGCGTGAACCTCGCCTACGAAATCTACGGCGATGCGCCTGACACCATCCTGTTCATCCCGCCCTGGAGCATCGTTCACTCGCGAATCTACAAGGCGCAGCTGCCCTACTTCAGCGAACGCTTCCGCTGCATCACCTATGATGGCCGCGGCAACGGCAAATCCGACCGGCCGCGCGATGTCGCCGCCTACACGCTCGACAATTACCTGGCCGACGCCCTCGCCGTGATGGATGCCCTCGACGTGGGACAAGCTATCCTGGTCGGGCTTTCGTTTGGCGGTTTGCTCGCTTCCATCCTCGCTGCCTATCATCCCGAACGCGTGCGGGCAGCCATCCTCGCAGGCACTGTCTCGGCCATCGGGCCTACGCAGCACGAAAGGCTTGCGGCCTCTCATTTTCTCGCTGATCGAGACCGTTATGAAGGCTGGGACAAGTTCAACCGCGCATACTGGCTGAAGAACTATCCTGACTTCGCTGAGTTCTTCATTCGCAACATCTGCAGCGAACCGCATTCGACCAAGCAGATCGAGGACGGCGTCGGCTGGGCTGCCGAAACAGACGGGCCGACCCTGATCAAGACGGTGGAAGCGCGAAACGCTCTTCCCGGGTTCGATGTGAGCGCGGAAATGTATCGCGGCATCCGCTACCCGGTCCTGTTCATCCACGGCGACAACGACCAGATCCAGCCTTGCGCACGCGCAAAGGCCGCACATGCCGAAGTCAGCGGCGCGGAGTTCGCAACGATCGCAGGCGGCGGCCACAACCCTCTCGGGCGGTATCCGGCAAAATCAAACGCGCTGATCAACGACTTTATCGAGCGCCGGCTTGCGATACGCCAGCCGACGCGTGAAACCTTGCGGCGCAGCACGGGGCAGAAGCGCGCGCTCTATCTCTCCTCGCCGATCGGCCTCGGTCATGGCCGCCGCGACATCGCCATCGCGCGCGAATTGCGCAAGCTGCATCCCGACCTCAGGGTGGACTGGCTGGCGCAAGATCCGGTTACGCGCCTGCTCGAGGCCGGCAACGAGCATGTCCATCCGCTCAGTGCACGACTGGCGAGCGAGACGCGACATATCGAGCTGGAAAGCGGCGAACACGAATTGCACTGCTTCCAGGCACTCCGCCGCATGGACGAGGTGCTGATCAAGAACTTCATGATCTTCCAGGACGCGGTCGAGCAAGGCGCCTACGACATCGTGATTGCCGACGAGGCCTGGGACATCGATCACTACTGGCACGAACACCCCGAGCTGAAAAAAGCAAAACTCGCCTGGTTGACCGACTTCGTCGGCTACGTGCCGATGCCGTCCGGCGGCAAGCATGAGGCCCTGCTGACCGCCGACTACAATTCCGAGATGATTGAACATATCGAGCGGCACCCCGCCGTGCGCGATCGGGCGATTTTCGTCGGCAGCCCTGAAGACATCGCGCCGCTATCGTTCGGCGCGGATTTGCCGCTGATGCGCGAATGGGTACCGAGGCACTTCGATTTCGCCGGCTACGTCATCGGCGAGCATCCCCAAAGCTTCGGCAGCCGCCAATCTCTTCGCGAAGCGCTCGGCTATCGGGACGGCGAGCAGGTTTGCATCGTCACCGTCGGCGGCTCGGGGATCGGCGCCCACCTGATCAAACGCGTCCTGCAGGCCTATCCAATTGTCAAGGCCAGGCTTCCGGCATTACGCATGGTGGTGGTCGCAGGTCCGCGCATCGATGCAGCGTCGCTGGGTGCGCCGGAGGGTGTCGAGATCAGGTCGTTCGTCGCCAATCTCAACCAACATCTTGCCGCGTGTGATCTGGCGCTGGTGCAGGGTGGGCTTACGACATGCATGGAACTCGCGGCCGCCGGGACGCCATTCATCTACTTTCCGCTGCGAAACCATTTCGAGCAGAACTTTCACGTCGCCCACCGCCTGCGCCGCTATGGCGCGGGCATTCAAATGGATTTTGCTTCGTCCACCCCCGACATGATTGCCGATGCCATGATGTCGGCTGTGTCGAGGCCGGATCAACCGAAACCGGTTGAAGCCGACGGTGCGAGACGTGCAGCCGCTATGATCGGTGAATTGCTGGCATGACCAGCCCGGAACAGGCGCCAGCTATTTGCGGTAGATTTTGCTCGGATCGAACTGCCGGTCCGCATCGACGAACAACAGCCGCGTACCGCCATCGGCCGCATCGACCTTGCGGTAGAAGCACGAAAGCCGTCCGGTGTGGCAGGCGGCGCCGGTTTGCTCGACGCGGATCCAGACCGCGTCCTGATCGCAATCGGTGCGCATCTCGACCACGCGCTGGGTCTGACCCGACGTCTCGCCTTTTCGCCACAACGCGTTGCGCGAACGGCTGAAGTACCAGGCTTCGCCGGTTGCGATCGTCTTGCGCAGCGCCTCGTCGTTCATGTGCGCGACCATCAGCACGTTGCCGGTGGCGGCATCGGTTGCCACGCAGGTGACGAGACCGGACGCGTCGAACTTGGGCTGAAAGGTCAGCCCCTCTTCGCGCTCATTGATCGTTGCGGATGTGGACACGGTAGCCTCGCGGAAATCCATAGCGTTTTCGAGCGAAGTGGGTGTCCGGTTCGCGTGAAGAAAACGCGTCAAACCAATCGAAGGCGAGGTTACCGGTTCGGGCCTCGCACCAGGGACAGGAAACGCTGCTGCTCCGCCGGATTGTCGCGGAACATGCCGGTGAACCGGCTGGTGAACGTCATCGCGCCATGCTTGGCGACGCCGCGCACCGACATGCAGGTATGCTCCGCCTCGATCAGCACGGCAACGCCGCGGGGCTTCAGGACCTCGTCGATCGCGGCCGCGATCTGGGCGGTCAGGTGCTCCTGGGTCTGCAGGCGGCGGGCGAAGATATCGGTCAGGCGCGCCAGCTTCGACAGGCCGACCACCCGCTCCACCGGCGTATAGGCGATATGCGCCCTGCCGTAGAACGGCATCATGTGATGCTCGCACTGCGAGGTGAATTCGATGTCGCGGACGAGGACGAAATCGTCATAGCCGGCAGTCTCGCCAAAAGTGCGGTCCAGCACTTCGGCCGGGCACTGGTGGTAGCCCTGGTAAAGTTCGTCGAAGGCTTCGACCACCCGGCGCGGCGTATCCAGAAGTCCCTCGCGGCCAGGATTCTCGCCGATATAGCTGAGCAACGTGTGCACGGCATGTTCGGCCTCGGCGCGCGACGGGCGCGGCAGGTCGGCGCGGACGGCGGCGGCCAGGAATTCGGCGGGATCGAGCTCCGCGGGGCGGGCTTCCGGCGCCACATCGGGCGATTTCACTTCGGAAGGCTTGACGTCCGAAGGCTTGACTTCAGAAGGCTTGCCAGGGCGGAGGGATTTGATCAGTGCGTCCATGTCTTCTCCGTTCGACCGGCCCGCAAAGACCGGAGTGTCACCGGGCAGACGGGGCAGTTTTACCCGCCGGGCGCCTGAGTCCCATTAAAACGCCGGCGACCGGACAGGTTTCCATGTCGGGCCGCCCTCGGCAAACGGCCGGGCTGTTTTTCCGCCGTTCCTGTCCATATATAGGACGGTGAAACCCAGCCGCCAAGGGCGCTCGCATGGCCGAGCCCGGGACCCGGATCTATGCTGAACGACATCTACAACAAGCGGATTATCGAGCTTGCGGGCAATATTCCGCGTCTCGGACGCCTCCCCGACCCCCACGCCAGCGCCACCGCCCACTCCAAACTGTGCGGATCGACCGTCAAGGTCGACCTCAAGATGGAAGGCCCCGTGGTCACCGACTTCGCCCATGACGTGAAGGCCTGCGCGCTGGGACAGGCCTCCTCCTCGATCATGGCAAGCCATGTGGTCGGCTCGACCGCTGACGAGTTACGTGAGTTGCGAGAAACCGTGCGCAAGATGTTGAAGGAAAACGGCGGACCGCCGCAGGGCAAATGGGCCGACATCGCGCTGCTCGAGCCGGTGCGCGACTACAAGGCCCGCCACGCCTCGACCCTGCTGACCTTCGACGCCGTGGTCGACGCCATCGGCCAGATCGAAGCGCGGAACAAGCAGCCGGCGCAGGCGTAAGGCTGGATCGTCATTCCGGGGCGATGCGCAGCATCGAACCCGGAATCTCAAGATTCCGGGTTCGCGCTTTCGCGCGCCCCGGAATGACAGCTTCAATTTGAAACCTTACTTCTGCGGCTGAGCCTGGGCCGGTTGCGCCGGCGCGGTCGCATTGCCGCCGGTTGGAACCGCGGCTTCGGCGGTCTTGGTGGACTTGCCCTGCTGCGGTTGCGCTTCGCCCTCCACAGCGGAGCTGACGAAACGATCCTGCGGCTTGGCCGGCTTCGCCTCGGCCATCGGCACCGACGAATTGTCCTGCGGGAACACGTCGGCAAGCGCATCTGTCGTGACCAGATTGCTCAGGCGCAATTCGCTGCGCGACAATTCGTGCAGATCTTCCCAGGGCGGCACGCTAAGGGCGAGCGACAGCAAATCGCCGCTGCCCCCCATGTCGAAGGTGTATTTGGTGAGCCGGCCGATGTCGCGCTGCACGATCATCAGATCCTGCGCGGTATAGCTTGAGGCCTTGGCGTCGTCGGCGCGGTCACCCATCCAGATCTGATGGACGCGGACATGCGCGGTCGGCGGCACGTAACGGGTCTTGCCCGACAGCAGCAGGAACACGCACATCGACTCGCAATAGGCTTCCGGCGTCACGCTGGTGCGCTCGCCGTTCGGGGTTCGCGTGCGCACGGTGGCGCCGACGGTGGTCAGCGCGCCGAGACTACGGAACCGCCGGCCGAGGGTGATGGAATCGTTGACCGAGCCGCCGCTGGAATCCAGCACGATGGTCGCGCCGGCGAGTTGACGATTTTTTGCAAACTCGTCGAACTCCCGCGGACTATCCGATGTAACGATGCCGACGGCCGAGACCCAGCCTCTGCAGTCGGGCTGGCAGGCGTTCCACTTGAAGTGCATCGGCTGCTTGCGTTCTTCGAGGACACCGCCGGCATGCGCCGAATTGCCCAGCGTCGTGATCGCGCCCGGCAAAGCGAGACAGAAGGCGGTGGCGCCGAGAAGCGCCCAGCCGCGAAATTTCAGCGACCTTGCAAACTTCAATTTGGTTCCTTCCCCCAAGCCGCCGTCAACGGGCGATGGCAATGGCCCCTTTTCAACGCGGGATGATTCTGTCATCGGCGCGTCGTCAAAACGGTAACTGTCCTGCCCTGTGTCGTCCATAATACCTTGGCTTGCTCCGGCATCTTGCGGTGCGATAGTTGCGAACTGTGGCGTAAATATCTGCACGTTCTAGGTTCCTTGCTTGGGAACTCCCGCAAAACTACGTAAATAGTCCACATGGCGCCCGCAGATCAGTCATCGTCATCACACAAGCACTGCACGGATTGTGCCAACGCAGTATCCCGCTTGCCGCGCAACGCCGGGCGCGCGCTGATCTGGATCTACCGGCACACGCTGTCGCTACTGGTCGGCTACAACTGCCGGCACCTGCCGACATGTTCGGTGTATGGCGACGAAGCGATCGAGCGTTTTGGCTTGTGGGGCGGCGGCTGGATGACGCTGGCGCGGCTACTGCGCTGCCACCCCTGGGGCACATCGGGCATCGACAACGTGCCGCTCACAACACCGCCGGGCGCGCGATGGTATCTGCCGTGGCGCTACGGACGCTGGCGCGGCGTCAATCCTTCGTGAGTGCAACGCGCTTAGCGCCAGAAGAAAAATCCGCCCCGCGGCTGCTGCGACCAGAAATCCGTCGACGGCCGCGGCCCTATATCCGCCGGCGGCCGTGGCCTGCGCGGGCGCGATGGCGGCGGCGCCGCCTCAGCCGACGCTGTGGCGTCGATGGCGGGCGATCCATCGTCCGGCAATCTCACCGACAGCAGTACATTCGTTTCCGGCGTGCGCCAGCGATAGCCGATCCCGAAATCGATCGGCTGCGCGCGGCGGAACAGCGCAGCATAGGACTCCTGGTAGCGCCCCGGGAATTCATCGATCGGCCCGAGATAGCGGCCGAACGGAAACAGCCGCCATTTCTTCGTGCTGTAGTAGGCGAGCGGAACTCCTGAATCGTCCTGGATGATAGTGGCGCTGTTGTTGAGCAGGAAGTTGCGCACAGTGGTGAAATTGCCGGAATGCAGGAGATAGGACGCGCTCTTGATCAGGCTGTTGCCGGGCGCGAGCGTCTCACAGAATTTCAGGAAGCCGCTCGCCCTCACGCCGGAATTGGAAAGATCGGTCGAGAAGTAATACAGCGTCTTCTCCGCACCGTCGGGGCCTGCGAAGATGATGCGCACGCCGCGCACGGCATTCGGCCCGGGATTTTCGCTAGCCGAATACGCCGCGCCCTTGTCGTCCAGCGAGATCGGACTCGTGCTCTTCACCGTCATCCCCGAGCGCGCCAAGAACACATAGAGGATCGGCAAGGTGCCGCTGATCTGGCCCGCCTGCAGATCGGTCTTCATCTGCTTGGTGATGAAGAAGCTGAAGCTCAGGACCGAACTGAGCGAACGCTCGACATTGTAGAGTGCCGATGCGATGCCGCCGCGCGACAGTCGCGTCAGATCGGGTACTGAACCTACCGGCTCCAGCGCGCTCAGCACGTAAGTGGATGCCTTCGAATAGAAGGCGTTGGCGTAGAGAAAATCCGGACCAGAGAACATGTAGAACATGGTCGGCCGCGGCGCCGCCAGGTTGGTGTCCGCCCATGTGCGGATCTTTGACAACTGCCGCTGCTCGAGCTGCTCGAACGCGCCGTCGAAGAATTTGGCATGGCGCTGCCAGGCCGGCTCCCTGGTGAGCGGCGCGAGCGGCGAATCCGCCGCCGGCATCATGCCCGCAAGAAATTTCGCGGTGTCGTCCACCGTTGCAGTCTGGGCGTGACCGGCAGCGACAGCCGCCAGCAGCATGAAAGCCGCCAGCGTCGCCATTCTCAGGGAATGCAGCATGTTCACTCGGGCCCCGCAGAGACAGCCACAGGGCCTTGATCCGCCCGCTTGCGGAAGACCGCGTAGATCAGCAGGCCGGAACACATGATCAGGATACTCAGCATCGACCGCAGCGGCTGTTCGGCCAAAAGATAGTACATCATGAAACCGGTCACGAGCAGAAAGACGGCAGGGGTCACCGGGTACCCCCAGGCGCGGTACGGCCGCGGCAGATCGGGATGCGTGATGCGCAGCTTGATCACGCCGAGCACGGTGAAGAACGAACAGAACAGCAGCGCGAACTGGATGAACTCAAGCACCGCCTCGAAGCTGCGCGTGAACAGCATCAGGCTGGCGACCGTGAGTTGGAACAGGATGGCATTGGCCGGCGCACCATTGCCGGAGCGGCGGGCGAACGGCCGCAGCACCGGAATGTCCTCGCCCATCGTCATCATGACGCGCGGCCCGATCCACATCATCGCGCTGATCGAGGAGATCAGCCCGAAGCAGATCATCGCGCCGACGATGCGGCCGCCGAATTCGCCGAAGATATAGCTGCCGGAGATGCGGGCGACGTCGATCTGGCCGGCGAGCTTGTCGATCGGCGCGGTATGCAGGAATACCGCATTGAGCGCGACATACAGCACGAGCACGATCAGCGTTCCGATCAGCATCGCCCGCGGCACGTTGCGCTCGGGCAACCTCACCTCGCCCATGATGTAGGTTGCCGCGTTCCAGCCCGAGAACGAATACATCACGAACACGAGGCTGATCGCGAACGGCGCACTGACGACATAGGTGAAGTCGGAAGCCGATGGCGCAAACGACACCGGCTGCGCTGTGCCGATCACGAAACCGCAGGCCAGGAAGGCCAGGATCAGCACGACCTTCAGGATGGTCGCGACCAGTTGAAAGGTCGAGGAGTGCCTGACACCGGTGAGCTGCACCAGCGACACCAGCCAGACCACGCCCACCGCGAGCACCAGTGGCGGCGCATCAGGGAGCACCGACTTGCCGTACTCGCCGAACGCCATCGCGGCCAACGCCACCGGCGCCGCAAAGCCCACCGTCGCCGACACCCAGCCCGCCACAAAACCAAAGGCCGGGTGATAGGCCCGGCCGAGGAAATTGTACTCACCGCTCGAGCGCGGAAACATCGCACCGAGTTCGCCGTATGAAAACGCGCCGCACAGCGCGACGATGCCGCCGACCGTCCACAGCAGCAGGATCGAAAAGCCTGACGGGATGTCCTTGACCTGAAAGCCGAGGCTGGTGAAGACACCGACGCCGACCATGTCGGCAACGACGATGGCAACCGCCACCAGAACCGAAACGCCGGAGCCACTACTGGTGGGCGAGCCAGCCCAAGCCGGGCTTCCCGTTTGTGATGCTGCCATCTCGGACCCCATCTTCAAGCGCCCGCAGCCGAGAGCTGCATCGTGCAGGCTGACGCCGCGCAATTCAAGCAGTGTTAACAAGGGTTTAAATTGAGACACGAAATAGGTTCGATGGTACCGCCAAGGGCCCCCGTGCCACTACCGGATTGCGAAAACATCGTGACCATCCCACAATCGCGACACGATTGGGTGGTCTCCTCAAGCTTCCGGACGTGGGGAGTTTTTCCGGACGCTTAACGTCGCCGCGTGCAAACTTAACCCCGGTTGACGGTGGATCTTGGGACATTGGGGTGGATGGTCGGAGCTGATCCGAAATTCCAGACAATTGGTCGCGCCATGCGGTTGGCGTCATCAGTCATGCCGCGCCGCGTCCTGCAGCTGCGATGGCACTGGGTTGCCCTGGCTGCGCTGATCGTGCCGCTATCCTTTGTGCTCGTTCAGTGCGGCAAGGCGCCCAGCGCCGGCATGCTGGCTGCGAACACGGACGGCGCCAAATCCCGCGCCGCCAAACCGCAGGCTTCGGCCGATACGTTCGACGAACGTTTCCCCGGGCCGCAATTCGCCGACCGTTTCCCGACGGCAAGCGAAAGCCTCCAGCAACAGGTTGCGCTGACGCCGCAGCCGCGTACCGTTCGTACCGAACCTGTGAGAGTAGCGTCGCTGACGCCAACGCTGACGCTGTCCCGCACCGAGCGCGAAGAGCTGACTACGCTGGTCAGCATGAAGTCTTCGGCCTTTCCCTATTTCGGCAACAACCCGCGCTCCGAGGAGCCGTTCCTCAACATCACCAAGGGCGACCGCAAGGGCCACCGCAGCTATGGCGGCCGGGTCTACTGGCAGGACGAGACCTACAACGACAGCCGCGTGCTGGTGCATGTCCCCGAGACATTCGACGTCAAAAAGCCCGGCGTAATCGTGCTGTTCTTCCACGGCAACGGCGCGACGCTGGAGCGCGACGTGCGCGACCGGCAATTGGTCCCGCAGCAGATCACCGATTCCGGCGTCAACGCCGTGCTGCTCGCGCCGCAAATGGCGGTCAATGCCGCCGACTCCTCGGCCGGCAAGTTCTGGCAGCCCGGCGGCCTGAAGCGCTTCATCGATGAATCGGCCGGCCATCTCGCCCGCCTCTACGGCGATCCGAAGTCGGCGCAAGCGTTTGCGAATATGCCGATCGTGATCGTCGGCTATAGCGGCGGCTTCCTGCCGACCGCCTGGAGCCTCGAGGTCGGCGGCCTCCCCAACCGCGTCCGTGGCGTGTTCCTGCTCGATGCCGTCTATGGTGAACTCGACAAGTTCGCGTCCTGGATCGAGAAGAACCGCACCGGCTTCTTCGTTTCTTCGTACACCCGCTACACCAAGCGGCATGACCTGGAGCTGATGCAAATGCTCCGCGACAAGGGCATCACCGTCACCGAGAGCATGGACGGACCGCTGCGTCCCGGCAGCGTCGTGTTCGTGCAGACGCCTGACGGCGTCACCCATCGCGATTACGTGACGCAAGCCTGGACCGAGCATCCGGTCAAGGACGTGCTGGTCAAGATGGCGGCAACGCCCGCTTTGACCCGGATCGCCAGCGGCGCGCCTTACGCAAATCGGTAAACGCCTTCGCCGGATCAGGCCTTTTTGGGTTTGGTCAGGATCACCGTCGTCAAGGCGATCGCGACAAAGGCCGCCCCGACATAGCCATTGGCGAGGAAGAGATCGCGCGCATACAGGAAACCGCCGATGGCCGAGCCGATGGCCTGCCCCACATAGAGTACCGACGTGTTGAGCGATATCGACGCCGACGCAAGCGCAGGTGCTGCGCCGACCAGCCGCACCTGCTGCATCGAATTGGTGGAAGCAAATCCAATCCCCCAGATCGCGACGGCAGCCGCCATCAGCGGATAGATGCCGGCGCTGAGCGCCCATCCGCTCACGCCGGCGAACAGCACCGATGTGAACAGGACCGAGGTCTTCCAGGCGCCCCAGGAATCGACGATGCGGGTGGCGATCGCGGTGCCGATGACGCCGCAGATACCGTAGCAGGCGAAGACCAGGGCAATCGGATCCGGGCCGGCGCCCGTCAACCGCGCCAGCAACGGGCCCATGTAAGTAAATATCACGAACTGGCCGGACATCTGCGCGGTCGTGATCAACAGCAGCAGCAGGATCATCCGGTTGCGGCCGATGGCGGCCCATGTCTTCAGGTCGACCGGCGCGCCGATCAGCCCAGCCGGCAGGCGCCACGCCAGCAGAAGGAAACTCAGGCAGCTCATCGCGCCGATGGCGCCATAGACTGCCTGCCAGCCATAGCGGCTGGCGATAAACGTGATCGCCGGCAGGCCGACGGCAGCCGCCAGCGACCAGCCGAGAAAGATGTAGGCGATGGTGCTGCCGCGCTTTTGCACCGGCACGATCAGGGCGCCGGTGCCCGCCGCTTGCGGCGTGTAGAGCGCGCCGACCGCCAGCATGATCAGGCGAATGCCGAGCAGGCTCGCGTAGTCAGGCGCAAAGGCCGACGCAATGTTGGTCAGCGCCAGCACGGCGAGCGTAGCCGTGAGCAAGGTGCGGCGCTCGATCCTCGAGGTCAGCCACGCCGTGACCGGCGAACCGACACACAGCATGATCGCGCCGAAGGTGATCAGAAGACCTGCCGTGCGGATCGAGACGTCAAGACCGGAGGAGAGTTCGACCAGCATACCCGCCGGCGCCAGCACCGAGCAGCCGGTGACGACGTTGCCGAGCATCAGGGCGGTGGGAGCGAAGCGTTTCACACCGTCGCGTATAGTCAGCCGCCGAGTTCAATGCAACTGCATGCAAATGCATGGCCGCTGATCGAATCCGTGCCCTCTGCTCACTTCGCCGGATTTGCCGCGGCTGCCGGATCGGCGTTGACGTTGGTGGATGCCGCCGCCGGCGGTCGTGGGTTGTTGGCCGGGCACGATGCCAGCAGCCGCGTCCACGCCGCTCCGAGGCCTACCGTGTCGATGTCGAATGTCGACAGGTCGGTCTTGCCATCCGCCGCCGGTGTGCGTTCGCCCATCTGCAGGCGGGGAGCGGCCAGCATCGCCTCCATGGCCTCGGGCGCAACGATGTCGCTCCAGATTTCGAACTTGCCGACGCGCGCGGGGTATCTTCCAAAGGCCACGGATTTTTCCGGACCCGCCATCAACATCACCGTCTTGTTGCTGCTGACGTCCTTCTTGCTGCCGGCATCCTGGTCGGCGTCACGGACGAACATCAGCCTGGCGCGAGTCGTGTTCTCGCAGAACAGCCGCCACTCCATCGATCGGAACGACCCGCCCTCGCCCTGCCTAGCTGATGCGAGCTTGCGGACGTATGGGCGCGCCGCGGTCTCGAAGGTCCAGGGCGTTTCGAGCAGCGAGCGCTTGTCGATCCCGAAGCGATAGAGCTCAGCCCGCGTCAGCACGTGCAGGCTCTCGAACTTTACCGTCTTGATGAGATCGTCCAGCTCCCGGCTGACGCCCATCGAGGTGACGAACGCGGCGCGCTCGCGATCGGCGCTCGCCATGCGGCGCTGCTTGTATTCGGCGATCACCTGCGCCGGGATCGGCCCGTGAACGACCAGCGTCAGTCTGGAGTTATGCACGGCCATGACGGCATCGGGCGCAACCTCGCGAGTCGTGGCGCCGAGAAACAGGTAGCCGCAGGCCGAATTGCACATGGCGTTGCGCGTCGTGAGTTCAGCCTCAACCTCGCCGCCGCCCGTCTTGATCTTGAGGCAGGCCGCGTCGACCTGGGTTCCGCCGGCGCAGGCGGTTGCGATGGTGCGCCCGATCCGGGCAACGGCCTTCCTGCCGCGCAGCATTCGGGCGATGACATAGGACGGCCTGACCGAACCGCCAGGCGAATGGAAATAGATCGGGCGCGTCGTGTCCCTGGCGTTACGCAGGAAGCGGCTGACACGCGCTGCGGCTCCCTCATCGACCTGGCCTTCGATCGCGACCCAGCGGTCGCAACCCGGACCGCAGGAATTGGCCGGACCCTTGGCATTGTAGATGATCAGCCTCGGCGCAAAGCCGGCCTTCTCGGCCGGCGTTTCGGCACGCAATTCGCCACTGACCAGCAGCAGGGCTGCGAGAACGAGAAACCGAAACATCATCAGACCGGCACAATCGGGCGAATGGGCGAGCAAACACGCAATACGCAAGGCTAGACAATGCGCGACTGTCCGGCAATCCCTGGTGGCGAACCAGGCCTCCTGTGAGGTTAGAGCGACCGGCACTTTCCTTCATTGTGATCGCGATATGGCGTGATTTTCTCGATATTGCCCGATTGCAGGAGCCGAATCCCCTGCTATACCGCTGCTTTCCCGCTTACCTGCGCTCGTTCGCAGGAGTGAGCTCTAGGAGACGACAATGCCTGACCAGAATACGCCCGCCTCGGGATTCCAGTTCGGCCTCGCTAATTTGAAACCGGCCGAACCCGTGCAAAAGATCACCCTCACCTTCCCCGACGGCGCCAAGCGCGAATTTGCCAAGAACATCACCGGCCTCGACATCGCCAGGGGCATCTCGCCCTCGCTCGCCAAGCGCACGGTCGCGATGGCGCTGGATGGCGTGGTCGCCGATCTCAACGATCCGATCTCGGACGACGCGAAGATCGAGCTGATCAACCGCGAGGATCCCCGCGCGCTGGAACTGATCCGGCATGACTGCGCGCATGTGCTGGCGGAAGCGGTGCAATCGCTGTGGCCGGGCACGCAGGTCACCATCGGCCCTGTCATCGAGAACGGTTTCTACTACGACTTCTTCCGCAACGAGCCGTTCACGCCGGAAGACTTTGCGGCGATCGAAAAGCGGATGCGCGAGATCATCGCGCGCGACAAGCCCTTCACCAAGGAAGTGTGGGACCGCGAAAAGACCAAGCAGGTGTTCCGCGACAAGGGCGAGGCCTTCAAGGTCGAGCTGGTCGATGCCATTCCCGGCGACGAGCCGATCAAGATCTATTTTCAAGGCGACTGGTTCGATCTCTGCCGCGGCCCGCATATGTCTTCGACCGGCAAGATCGGCAACGCCTTCAAGCTAATGAAGGTGGCGGGCGCCTATTGGCGGGGCGACGCCAACAATCCGATGCTGACGCGCATCTACGGCACGGCGTTCGCCAGGCAGGAAGAGCTCGACGCCTACCTCAAGCAAATCGAGGAAGCCGAGAAGCGCGACCATCGCAAGCTCGGCCGCGAGCTCGACCTGTTCCACTTCCAGGAAGAAGGCCCCGGCGTGGTGTTCTGGCATCCGAAGGGCTGGACCATCTTCCAGGCGCTGATCGCCTATATGCGCCGCCGCCTGACCGGCGACTATGACGAGGTCAACGCGCCGCAGATCCTCGACAAGGGATTGTGGGAAACCTCGGGCCATTGGGACTGGTACCGCGAGAACATGTTCGCGGCCCAATCCGCCGGGGACGAGGCCGAGGACAAGCGCTGGTTTGCGCTCAAGCCGATGAACTGCCCCGGCCATGTGCAGATCTTCAAGCACGGCCTGAAGAGCTACCGCGACCTGCCCTTGCGCCTTGCCGAATTCGGCGTGGTGCATCGCTACGAGGCATCAGGCGCCATGCACGGCCTGATGCGCGTGCGCGGCTTCACCCAGGACGATGCGCACGTTTTCTGCACGGAGGCCCAGCTTGCCGACGAGTGTCTCAAGATCAACGAGCTGATCCTGTCGACCTACGCCGATTTCGGCTTCGACGGCGAGCTGACGGTCAAGCTCTCGACCCGGCCCGAGAAGCGTGTCGGCACCGACGAGATGTGGGATCACGCCGAACGCGTGATGGCGACCGTGCTGGCGGAAATCCAGGCCAGCGGCAACAACCGCATCAAGACCGAGATCAACCCGGGCGAAGGCGCGTTCTACGGGCCGAAGTTCGAATATGTGCTGCGCGACGCCATCGGCCGCGACTGGCAGTGCGGCACCACGCAGGTCGACTTCAACCTGCCGGAACGTTTTGGCGCGTTCTATATCGACGCCGACGGCTCGAAGAAGGCACCGGTGATGGTGCATCGCGCGATCTGCGGCTCGATGGAGCGTTTCATCGGTATTCTCATCGAGCACTTTGCCGGCAATTTCCCGCTCTGGCTGGCGCCGACCCAGGTCGTGGTGACGACGATCACCTCCGAAGGCGACGAATACGCCAAGGTGGTCGCCGCCGCCGCGCGGCGCGCGGGGCTGCGCGTCGAAATCGATCTTCGCAACGAGAAGATCAACTACAAGGTCCGCGAGCACTCGCTGGCGAAAATCCCGGCCCTGCTCGTCGTCGGCAAGAAGGAAGCCGAGACGCATTCGGTCTCGATCCGCCGGCTCGGCAGCGATGGCCAGAAGGTGATGCCGACCGACGAGGCGCTGGCCGCACTCGTCGAGGAGGCAACCCCGCCGGATGTGAAGCGGGCGCGGATGGCCGTCTGATCACAATCGATCTAAAATAGCTTCCGCTGGACCGGCTGCGCCCCTATCTCTGGCGCAGCCTTTTCCGACGAGAGACATCCTTGTGCTTGATGCCATTGAACTGCTGAAAATCCGCCGCTCGGTGAAGCCGCGCGAGATGAGCGGCCCTGGCCCGACGGCTGGCGAACTCGAGACCATCCTGACCATCGGCGCGCGGGTGCCCGATCACGGCAAGCTGACGCCGTGGCGCTTCATCGTGTTCGAGGGCGACGCCCGGGCGCGCGCCGGTGATGTCATCGCGCGGGTGTTTGCAAAAAAGAACCCGTCCGCGCCGGCCGCCGATATCGAGGTGGAGAAGCGGCGGCTGATGGATGCGCCGCTGGTGATCGCCGTGGTGAGCTTTACCCGGCCACACCCGAAGGTGCCGGCCTGGGAGCAGGAATTGTCCGCCGGCGCCAGCGCCATGAACATTGTCACCGCCGCCACCGCGTTGGGCTACGGCGCCAACTGGCTCACCGGCTGGTTTGCATTCGACCGCGACGTGCTCGACGGGCTCGGGCTGAAGGCGGACGAAAGGCTCGCCGGCTTCATCCATATCGGCACGCCGGCAAAGCCCGTTGAGGATCGCCCTCGTCCGGCGCTGTCCGATATCGTGACGCGGTTCTGAAGCCGACACGCCGCGAACCATCTCGCGCTGCGGAAGCAAGCGGCGTGAGCACTACGAGCCGGGGCGAATTCTACTTTGCATGGGGTTGTTTTGCGATTTTTTGTCCGGGCCCCGCGGTGTACCGCCAAGCCGTCTCGCGGCTAATCTAGCGCGCGATGACCTCGACCTCGGTATCGACGCCGTTGACGACGTTGAAGGGACGCTCGAACACCTTGCCTTCGTTCTTGGCAATGGCCCGGTATTCGCCTTCGGACAGGACGACGCGGGGAAACGCGCCGATCGATTCCTTGATCACGTCGCCGCCCGGCGTAATCACCGACCATGCGGTGTTGGCGAGCGCCTCGCCGCCCCTGTCGCCGACGAGTTTCAGCGTAATCACCGCCGCGCGGTGGCTGACGGTGACGTCGGTCAGTTTGCCGGCCTGCACCCGGATGTCGGAGCGCACCACGGAATTGGCGTCGCCATAGTTGGAGATGATGTAGTAGGTCCCTTCGGGGAGCAGCGCGACGTCGGTGGCGGGAACGCTCGGCAGTAGCGGGCTACGCTCGGCGCCGCCCTCGAACTGGCTGCCCTTGTACAGCGCGAACGAAATCTGGTTCGGCGGAATCTTGCTAGAGCCGACGCGGCCTTCGATTCGCAGACCTCCGGCCGGCAGCACGAAGGCGACGCGGTCGGTCTCCGCCTTCAGGCTCACCGCCCGCACCGCACTGACGAGGCCGAGGGCGACGTGGACGACGTAGTTGCCCGGCGGCAGCACGATGTTCGGGGTCGCGCCGCGCTCCTCGCGAATCAGCTTGAACGTGCCGGTATCGTCGGGCTTGTCGGCGAACACCCGCCACACCAGCCCGCCATTGATCACCGGCAGGTCCTTGCCGTAGCGCGCTGTCAGCGACAGCACCCCCTGGTTTGCGGGCGAGGCCCCCTGCGGCGCGACCGCCGGCGGGGCCGTGGCGATCGAGGGAGGGACGATGGTCGGCTGGTTCAGCGGCGGCGGAGCGGTCGGGATCGCGCCGGTCCCGGAGGGCGGCGCCAGGTTCATGGCCGGCCCGGTCTGGACGTCAGGAACCGCGGCCGGCGGCACCGGTGGCGGGCGGTCGGAGAACATCTGGGCCGAAGCAGGGACCGAAAGCGCCGCGACGAGCGCCAATGCAAGCATAAGCGCCGGGAAAGGCCGTCCGCCCTGCCCGTTTCCAGCAATGCCGTTGCCGCCCGAAATCATGGCCATGCTTTTCACCGAAAACGCGGCAAATTCAAGCCTTGGTGGCGAAAGTCAGGCCGCCCGGCCATGGCGGAACCGTGCGAGCACGTCATGTTGATGCTGCGGTCGCGGTCCAGTCACATTCCCTGCCTACGCCGGGTGTGCCGGGGCATAAACCATGCATCGGGATCGCGATAGTCTATTCTGGCGCAGCCGCGCTGCGGCGAATATCGTGGCAGCCGCAGGAGAGTTTGCGTGTTGGACAGCTGGATGGGGCGCGGCCAAAAGGGCTCCGATGCCCAGGACAAAGACAAGGTAGGGCTCGGCAGCATCCGCCGGCCGGTGATCGGACTGGCGCTCGGCGGTGGCGCCGCCCGCGGCTTTGCCCATATCGGCATCGTCCGGACGCTGGTGGCCCACGGAATCATTCCCAATGTCGTGGTCGGAACGTCGATCGGCTCCGTGGTCGGCGGCGCCTATGCGGCCGGACATCTCGATACGCTGGAAGAATGGGCGCGCAGCCTGCAGCCGCGAACCGTCCTCTCCTATCTCGACATCCGTCTGAACGGTTCCGGCCTGATCGGCGGCGCCAAGCTCGCGGCCGAGTTGGAGACCGCGCTGGGTCAGAGCCTGATCGAGGACCTGCCGGTGAAATTCGCTACCGTCGCGACCGAAGTGCGCACCGGCCACGAGATCTGGCTGACCCATGGCCCCATGGTGGATGCGATGCGCGCCTCCTACGCGCTACCCGGCATATTCTCGCCGGTCCTGGTCGGCGACCGCTGGCTGGTCGACGGCGCCCTGGTCAATCCGGTGCCGGTGTCGGCGGCGCGCGCGCTCGGCGCGGAAATCGTCATCGCCGCCAATCTTTCCAGCGACGTCTTCGCGCACTCCACGACGATCTATTCCCACGGCCCGACACCCGGCGTCTCGGTCTCGGTGATGCCGGAACCCGAACCCGAGCCGCGGAAACGCGGTATCGGAAAATTCTTCTCCGCGGAGCGCACGATGAAGCGTGAGTTCTTCGGCGGCGGCGGACGGCCCGGCATCTCCTCGGTGATGGTCGATGCCTTCAACATCATGCAGGACCGCATCACCCGCGCACGGCTTGCCGGCGATCCGCCGGATCTTCTGATCTCCCCCCGCGTCGGCAAGATCGGCTGGTTCGATTTTCATCGCGCCGACGATCTGATTGCCCACGGCGCACGCGCCGCTGAGCGCGCCATCGATTCGATCCAGGAAGCGATCCACATTCTCGTGCCGCCGACGACGGCGAGCGAAGCTGCGGCAGCGGCGGAAAAGGCCGAGAAGGAATAGCGATCAAGCCGTCTTGATATAGTCGCGCAGTGCTTCCTGCTCGGCCTCGTATTCCTGCACGCGGCTCTTGACGATGTCGCCGATCGAAATCAGCCCGACCACCTTGCCGTCCTCGACCACGGGCAGATGCCTGAACTTGCCGATCGTCATCATTTCCATGATGCCGGCGACGGTGTCGGACTCCCGGCAACTCACGACCTTGCGCGTCATGACGGCGCTGACCGGCTCCTCGAGAATCCTGGCGCCGCGCTCGCCCAACACCCGCACAATGTCGCGCTCCGAAATGATGCCCTCGAGACGTCCCTGGTTCATCACCAGCACGGCGCCGATCTTGCGCTCACCGAGGAGCTTGATCGCGGCCGAAACCTTGGCGTCCGGTTCGACGCTCATGATGTGATGGCCTTTGGTGTCGAGAATTGTGCGTACCGTCATTGTCGCCTCCTGAATCCCTATCGCGCCCCCGAGAGCCCGACTTGTTCGCGAGTCTTCAATCAACAGTTCCGCGCCGCGTTCGTTTCGGGCGCAGTTGGCAGGCGCGGCTGTCCTGCTCGGCAGCGGCTTTGGCTTGCATTGAAACCTGTGTGGATGATGGATGAAATCGTCCTTCGCCGCAAGCGGCGATCAGACGCGGCCAGCTTCGTCCGGCGATGAAGCATCTGCAGCATGCGGCATCGCACGCGGCACCGGATCGAACAGCGAGAACAACATCAGGCCGGCGAGGAATCCGCCGATATGTGCCTGCCAGGCGACACTGGCGCCCTCGGACCCGATCGAAATCGAGCCGAGGCCGAAGATGATGTTGACGCCGAACCACACCGCCAGAAATCCGAGCACGCGCCCGTTGCGCAGCGCGCGGGAAAGCGACAGCGCCGGAACTTTCGCCGCGGCATCGGCATCGCCCCGATGGAACGAAAGAAAGCTCCCCTTCACGAAGGCGAAGCGGATGGCGGCGGCCATGGCGCCGGACACCGAGGCCGAGGCGCCGATCATCGGTGCGATGGCGTGCTCATGGGTGACGAGATGGGCCAGCGCGCCCGCTGCCGCCGTCACCGCCATGAATACGAAGAACCTGACCGGGCCGAACCGGCGCGCCAGTGCGCTGCCGAACGGCAGCAACCACAATATGTTGAAACCGATATGGCTGAGATTGGCATGCAGCAGTGAATAGGTGACGAAGGTCCAGACCTTGGCGCCGGCCCCGCCGGGAAAGGTGATATTGAGCAGCGTAGAGTCGTAGCGCTTCGGAATGAAACCGAAGACGTCGATGGTCCAATTCTCCAGCTCCACCGGCAGCAGCACCCGCAAGTGGATCGCCGCGATCAACGCGATATAGGCCGTCAGCGCGCCGGGCAGCGTCAGGATCGGCTCACGCGGGGCGTCCGGCGGCTCGACCGGGGATGAGTACGACTGGGATTCCAAGGGATCCAGAACCTTAGCTGGTGCTTCGCGGCATATTGGCCCAGATAGGCGGCTTTGCCCGCCCCGTGCAAGTGCACAATCGGTCAATGTCCGGGAATTGGCACAGCGTCGATCCCGAGGCCGGTGTTGGGTCGGCCCTGCGTCGCGTCACTGCGTGCCGCGCCGCGTCCGGGACACGAGACCCCAAAATAGAAAAAGGGAGGATGCTGAGAACATCCTCCCTTGTCTCGTTGATCTTTTCGCGCCCCAGGAGCCGGGATCAGATCCCCACCCCTCCCCGCGCGATGACCAAACTGATTGACGCCGCCCGTGTACCAACTGCGCCGAGAATTCAGAGATAAGCCGGCGCCGACTGATGCGTTCCACCCTACGCGCGCCGCTCTGCGTTCGCCAACCTCATAGTTAATTTAACGTTAACAACGCAAAGCCGCGCCGCGCGCGGCCAAATCGCGTTGACGGCATGGACGCTGCAAAGCCTGTCCTGCACAACAGCCGAGGGAAGGCGTGTTGCGCAAAAGCGAGACAGAAGTGTCTCGCCAGGCAACCCGGGGGGCGAGGATAAGGATATGAAACACCCATCGAGCCGCGAGTTTTTCGCCTATTGGGATGCGAAACGCGGCGATGCGCGGGCGCCGGACCGCAGCGAGATCGAACCCGGGGCGGTACGCGAGCTGCTCGGCGACATTTTCGTATTGTCCTACGACAACGACGCCGGCTACCCGTTTCGCGTTGCCGGGACGCGCGTCTGCGCCCTGCTCGGCCGCGACCTCAAGGACACGAGCTTCTCCGCCCTGTTCACCCCGGACAGCCGCCGCGAGATCGAGGAAGTCATCACATACGTTGCGGAGGAAATGCTGGCGGCCATTGCCGGCATCACCGCGACGTCTGAAGACGGCGCGACGGCGCATCTGGAGTTACTGCTGCTGCCGTTCAACAACCGGGCGCATGCGCCGATCAGCCTGACCGGATTGCTGGCGCCGTTCGAAAACGACCTCGGCACGATCAGCGATTTCAAGCTGACGTCGTGGCGCTATCTGCACCGTCCCGAGAAGTTCGTCCCGCGCGCCCTGCGCAAGCTCGCCATCGCGCGCGGCTTCATGGTGTATGAGGGGCTGCGGTAAGCGGCAACCAGTTCGTCGGCCAGGTCAGCTAACCGAGCCGCGCATTGCCTGCAGGAGCGAACGTGTCTGTAGGATTTGACCTGCAGGCTCAACGAACCGCCGTGTCAAGAAATCTCGTAGACCAACACCTCGTCCTCGATGCCGCTCAACGCCACGCGTTTGAGCGACGGTTTTAACCCGTTGGACTCCAGCAGTGCCTGAGTTTGCGCGTTCTCTACCACGGACTTCGTCACGACGATCGAGCGCGAGGCCGCAAGGCTTTGAACGCGCGAGGCAATATTGACGGTCTGACCAAAATAGTCCTGCTGGGCATTGAGCGTGACCGCAAGGCACGATCCTTCATGGATGCCGATCTTCAGACGCAAGCTTTGATGCTGACGCTGGGCGCCGAGATCGCTCATCGCCTCACGCATGCGAATAGCGGCAGCGATGGCGCGGTCAGGCGTCTCAAAGGTCGCCATTACGGCATCGCCGATGGTCTTCACGACCGCGCCCCTTTCGGAAACGATAATCTCCTGCAGCAGCCGGAAATGCTCGTCGACGAGATCGAAGGCGACGAGGTCACCGACGCGCTCATACAGCTCCGTCGAGCCCTTCAGATCGCTGAACAGGAAAGTCAGGCTCAGAATCTTGAGACGTTGGCCGATGGCAAGTGTGTCGGTCCGGTAGAGGTCGCGGAAGGTCTGATTGGTGAGCAGACGTTTCGCGGTGAGAATGGGCTTGCGGCGATTGAGGAGGTTGTCCAGCGCCTGGTTCGCCATCCATACCGCCGGCAGCACACGGCTATCGGTACGGTTCTCCAGGGTCAGGCGAAGTGGCCCGGGATGCAAAGCAATGGTTTCGACCGGGACCTGCACCTTGTTGAAGACTACGGACAGGTTCTGGCGCCCGTTCGTCTCCCCGCCGCTGACTTCGAGGAATTGCGCCGCATGTGTCACGGGATCGAACACAATCAATGTGCCTGCCGGCAAGTGCAGGGAGAGGATGGCCCTCTCTCCCGGCGGCAAGTCGACGCTTTCAAGCGTGACCTCGTCCAGCACCTTCTCCAGATCCGCCGGAAGATCGATGGCCGAACTCCAAAAGACCTGGCGATAATATTCCGCCACGGACAAACCATCGGGGCTGTGGGCCGCGATCCTGCGTACGCGCGGGCTCACCGTGAAGGTCACCTCGACGAGGTTGTCCAGCGTCGTCTCATAGCCGGCGGCGCAGAAAGCGCAACTATACTGCCTCCTGTCCAGCGTCTTCAGGCTCTTGTTGGCGGAAAGAACGCCTGCGCAGCTCAGACACATGACATTCCATGTCATCTCGAAGATGCCAAGCGCCACCGCGTTCAATAGCGCCGCGACGACCCGTTCCTCGGAGAGGCCTTCCCTGGCAGCGAGGTCAAGCGCGTTCATCTTGTTCAAGGCATGATCCGGGGCGTCCCGCACCATACGCTCGAGCATATCAACCACGTCGTCACTGGCCGACTGACGCAGGGCCGCAAACAGGGTCTCTGCTTCGCTCATGCGACAATGCTACCTGAAAGAGTGCGGGACGGAAACTGCTTCGGCCTCACGCCTTCAACAACGACTCGTGACAATAACAGCCAGGGACATCAGCGGCCGCTGAATACGGCCGCCCGCTTCTCGAGAAAGGCGTTGCGCCCTTCCACCGCATCAGCACTCAGGCGGATCACCGCCTGTGTTTCGATCTCGCGCCGGAACTGGTCGGCATAGCTGGCGTGCTCGCTCTCATCGATCAGGCGGCGCGTCGCGACCAGCGCACGCGTCGGACCCGCGGCGAGCTTGCGTGCCAGTTCGAGCGCGCCGTCACGCAACGCCGCATCGTCAAACACGTCGCGGACCAATCCCCATTCTTTCGCCTGCTCGGCCGAGAGCGGCTCGTTGGTCATCATCAATTCGAGCGCGCGCTGCCGGCCGACAAGGCGCGGCAACAGCCAGGTCGAACCGAGATCGGGCACCAGCGCGATACGGCTGAACACCTGAATGAAGCGCGCCGAGCGCGCGGCAACGATCATGTCGCCCGCCATCGCCAGGCTGAACCCGCCGCCCGCCGCCACGCCGTTGACGGCGACCACGATCGGCACGCGGCACTCCCGCATCGCCTTGAACGCCGGCCAGTAATACTTCATCACACCGGCCGCGATGTCGTCGCCGAGGATCTGCGCGGCCTTGAGATTCTGACCGGAGCAAAAGCCGCGGCCGGCGCCCGTCAGCACCAGCGCCCGCACCTGCGGATCGTCGTTAACTTCACCGATGGCAATGGCGAGATCGCCCAATAGATCAGGCGTCATCGCGTTCAGCGTTTCAGGCTCATCCAATGTCAGCACCGTGACATTGCCATCACGCTCGCGCTTCACTCCCGGCATTTCGCAACCTCCGTTCACAGGTATTTTGGCCGGCCCGGCCGGGCGCGACAAACCCTGATGGTACCGGAAGAAGGACCTCGATCAACTGGCACAGAAATAGGCGATACCGCCATCACTGTGCCAATATCGGCGCAGTGATTGTTTACCCTGAGAGGAGCGAGCGTTGAGCAATCGCTGGGGTATTCTGGCCGTGCTGTTCATCGTGCGGCTGACCGTGGCGTTCCAGTTTCAGAGCGTCGCTGCGGTTGCGCCCTGCTCGGCGCCAAGTTCGATGCCAGCCTGGCCGATATCGGACTCCTGATCGGCCTCTATTTTACGCCGGGCGTTGCGCTGTCCTTGCCGGGCGGCGCGGTCGGAAAAAGGATCGGCGACAAGACCACCATATCAGGTGCGCTCGTGCTGATGTTGATCGGACAACTCGCCATGGTCCGGTATTGTTATGGGGATACAACCGGATTGTTGCGCCGCGACCGCAGTTCACGTAGTGCCCGCACATCCTGCAACCGCCGCTAACACATCGTTAACCCTGTCGGCCTTAGGGTCTTTCCGACGCCGAAGGACCGGCTGTCTGGTGGCAAGATGTCGTTTGCGCAAAAGAAAACAGTTACTGTCCCGTCCGCCGAGGAGCGACGGCGCTTTCAGCGCGTCAAGGTCCACCTGCTCGGCCGCTACATGCTGCCGGATCGGCGCGAATTTCCTTGCCAGATTATTAACATGTCGCCGGGCGGACTGGCGCTGCTGGCGCCGGGCATCGGCAATGTCGGCGACCGCGTGATCGCCTATCTCGACCATATCGGCCGGGTCGAAGGCAAAATCACCCGCATCATCGACAATGGCTTTGCCATGACGGTCGGCGCGACCGCGCGCAAGCGCGACAAGCTCGCCGCGCAGCTCACCTGGCTCGCCAACCGCGATATCCTCAACCTGCCCGAAGACCGCCGCCACGACCGTATCGTGCCGCGCAACCCGATCGCGCTCTTGACCCTCGAGGACGGCAGCAAGATGACCTGCCGCATCATCGACCTGTCGCTGTCGGGTGCTGCCATCGCCGCGGAGAACCGCCCGCCGCTGAAATCGCTGGTCATGCTCGGCAAGGTGCAGTCCCGCGTCGTGCGAAATCTCGAGGAAGGCTTCGCGCTGGAGTTCGTCCACGAGCAGGTCGGCGAGACGCTCGAAGACGCAGTTACCGCGCGGTAAAGCGCCAACCGGCAAAAAACCCTGATTTTTCAGCTTCAAAGGCGGTATCCGCGTTGCCGGATACCGCCTTTTGGCTGTTCGACGCCGGCCAAAGTCAGTTAACGCGAGGCGCTTTTGCCCGCGCAATCCCTGCGATTTGCAGCGTCACAGGAGTTAATCCGTAAAATTTGAATCAATTGCAGTTGTTTCAAATTTTAGTCGAATTCGATTCAAGTATAGATCGAATTCGTCGCGCCTTTTACTAGTATTCACGTCAAATGTACTTGCCTGACTTAGCGGCGGCGCAAATCCTTTGTGCGAAACGTGGTCCCAACAAGAAACGGGGGCCACGATGTTGTTCAGGGGACAGGGGAAGGGACTGGCGATCATCGCCGTCCTGTTAGGGATAAACGCTTCGATGAGCGTCTCGGCGAAGGCCGGTGACGTCCTCTACGCCAGCCTGGGCGAGACCGCGCGTTCGCCAATCGGCTGGGTCGAATTCTGCGCCGAGAACGCTGGCGAATGCCGCGGCGGCGCGTCTCAGCCGCGCGACATCGTGATGTCGCAGACGGCGTGGCGGGATTTGCTGCGGGTCAACAAGTGGGTCAACGAGACCATCAAGCCGATCACCGACATGGATCATTGGGGTGTGATCGAGAAGTGGTCGTTGCCGACGGACGGTTACGGTGACTGCGAGGACTATGTGCTTCTGAAGCGCAAGATGCTGATCGACGCCGGATGGCCGCGCGAGGCGCTGCTGATCACGGTGGTGCGCGACAAGAAGGGCGAAGGACACGCGGTACTGACGGTGAAGAGCGACAAGGGCGAGTTCGTGCTCGACAACCAGAACGAAAACGTCCTGGCCTGGACCGAGACCGGCTACCGCTTCGTCAAGCGTCAGTCGCAGAGCGACCCGAACGTGTGGGTCTCGCTCGGTGACAGCCGCCCGGCGGTCGCCACCGCCTCGTCACGCGATCGATAACAGAAGGAATTTACGAACCCGCGACCCGGTCACATCCCCACCCCTCCCCGTCCCAGACCGGTTCGCGCGCGGCCACCCTTCCCCCAAAGGGTGGCCGCAACTTTTTTGGGGTGCCATTTGCCGGCTGTCCACTTTTGTCGCCGGGCTGACAGTCGCTTTCTGCCGCGCGCCTGCAATATCCGCCTGCCATCGGAAGGCCGCCAACGGATTTACGAGTGCTCGCCCAAGCGCGATAATGCACAGGCTGAATCGTTGAAGGACGCCGCCGCCGATGGACATGCTGGTAAAGCTCTACGCGCTGCCTGCCTCCCGCGACGTGTTCGAGCGCCTGAGCAAAGCCGGCATCACGACGCGGCGCGCCCTGGCTCCGGAAAAGCACAAGGTTGTCGCCTGGGTCCGCCAGAACTTCAGCGAGGCGTGGGCCAGCGAAGTCGATGTGGCGTTTTCCCGACAACCGGTCTCCTGCTTCATCGCCATCAGGCAAAAGAGCATTCTGGGGTTTGCCTGCCATGACGCGACCTGTCCCAACTTCTTTGGACCCACGGGTGTGGACGCGAACGAGAGAAAGCACGGGATCGGCAAGGCGCTGCTCTTCAATTGCCTCGAAGCCATGAAGCAGCAGGGATATGGCTACGCCATCATCGGCGGCGTAGGGCCTGCGGAGTTCTATGCAAAGACAGTCGGCGCGATACCGATCGAGGGTTCCGAGCCCGGGGTTTATCGCGGGCTGTTGTAGCGCGGACATTCCGAGAGGATGACATGGCCGAACGCGAAATCGACGCCATCCGCAAATTGCTTGCGTCAAAGCCGCGGCCGGTCGGCTGGTCGGAACGGCGCGAGCGCCTCGACGAGGTCGGATCGACATGGCCGGTGGCTGCGGACGTTCGATGCGAGGCGGTCGATTGCGACGGCGTTGCCGGCGAGTGGTCGATCGTACCGGGCAGCGAGCTTTCGCGCGTGCTGCTGTATTTCCACGGCGGCGGATATTGCTCCGGCTCGATTGTCAGTCACCGCCGCCTGGTGACGGAAGCCGGACGCGCGGCGGGCACCCGAACCCTTGCGATCGGCTACCGGCTTGCCCCTGAACATCCCTACCCCGCCGCGCATGAAGACGCGCTTGCGGCCTGGCGCTTCCTGCGCAAGCAAGGCATCGCGGCGGCACGTATCGCCGTCGGCGGCGACAGCGCCGGCGGCAACCTGACGCTCGCCCTGATCAACCACCTGCGCACCGCCGGCGAGGCCTTGCCGGCCTGCGCCTGGCTGGTCTCGCCCTGGACCGACCTCACGATGTCAGGCAGCACGCTGCAGACCAAGGACGCCGTCGATCCCCTGATCCACAAGGCCTATCTCGACGAACTCGCGGATGCCTACGCGCCGCCGGGCGTCGACCGGAGGGATCAGCTGATCTCGCCGCTGTTCGCCGATCTCGCGGGCTTGCCGCCGGTCCTGATCCAGGTCGGATCGGCCGAGACGTTGCTGGCCGACGCCACGCGGCTCGCCGAGGCTGCGGGAGCGGCCGATGTCGATGTGACGCTGCAGATCTGGCCGCACATGATCCACGCCTGGCCGGTCTGGAATGCCAATCTCGAAGACGGCCGGCGCGCATTGGACCAGGCCGGCCAGTTCATCCGGGCGCATATCCGTTAGCCC
The DNA here is from genome assembly GCF_001693515.2 of Bradyrhizobium paxllaeri. Taxonomy (NCBI): domain Bacteria; kingdom Pseudomonadati; phylum Pseudomonadota; class Alphaproteobacteria; order Hyphomicrobiales; family Nitrobacteraceae; genus Bradyrhizobium; species Bradyrhizobium paxllaeri. The sequence goes on along the minus strand of NZ_CP042968.1, from coordinate 3,447,176 downwards.
AATCTGTTAGCCCAAGGGCGTGCTCCCCCACTCAACCCCTGATCGCGCGGGGTTTTGCCCGGAATTCCCCCGCCGCCCGGTAAATCCCGGGTTTTGGCAGCAGCATGGCTGTGCTATTTTGGAACTTCGGAATCGCGTCCGGATTTGGAGTCGCATGATCGAACTCACGCCCCGGAGTGCCAGCCCCATCGCGCGTTTCGGCGGACAGCCGATTGCGATCGCCGCTGTGGCTCTCGTCACTGTCGTGCTTGGAGTTAGTTCTATCGCCGTGTGGCGCGCCTATACCGGCAGCGCGCCCGAGACCGATCGCGCCGTCGCGGCCCGGCAGTTGCAGGCCCGCGCGGCGCAGGCGTCCGAGCAACTGGTCGAGAAGACCAAAGGCCTGGAAGCGACGCAGCAAGAATCGATCGATCAGCTGCAGATGGTGCAGGACCAGTTGCAGACGGTGCGCCGCCTGCTTGCTGCCCAACAGACCGAAAGCAAGAAGTTGTCCGAACAGGTCGGAACGCTCACGGAAGCGATCGAGGGCTTGCGGCAATCCTTTGCCAGCGCGCAGGCCACCGAACCCGCCGCATCGCCCGCGCCGCGCAAGCGGTCGGGCAAGGCAACGTCCCGCTCCGGTAGGGCGGCTAATCGGAGCCGCGCCAAGGCGCGCGGCTAACCGGCTGGCTGGGACCGCATTCGGCGATGACCCATGCCTGCGCGATCTGAGGGGTCCACGCGGCAATTTGGCCATTTTCAATCCCTATGGCGGCCGTGAACGACAACGTGCCCCCCGCTGCCAGGATATTTTCCACCGTTGAAGCGCCCCTTGCCGCAACATTTTTGCAGCTTTGTGAACTGGTTCACACATCACCGGTTGAATCCCGGGCATCCTGAAATTCACCGGATGGCGTGAGCCGATTTCAATATCCGGGGCTGGCAAGGTCGTTGACGGTATACTGCGTCGACGGCCTTGTTCTTTTGTGCCCGATTTTTGGGCGGTTAAATCCTGACGCCCCAAGCGGCTGACATCTCGCAAGCAGGTGATTTGCGTTCACGCCGGTTTGCAAGCTGAATGCGCCTCCCAAAAAAAGGAGAGCCGCCATGAGCGCCGAATCCCTGCCGACCTCTGATGTCATCGGGCTGACCAGGGTCGCACCATTCTCGCGGCGCGGCTTCATGACTGCGACGGCTGCCGTGACGGCTGGCTACACGCTGGCCGCCGGGCCGGTGCGTGCCGACGCGATCAAGACCGACACCAGCGGCCTCACGGCCGGCGACGCCAGGATCAAGCTCGCCGACGGCGAGATGCCCGGCTATTTCGCGCGGCCGGCCGGCGTCAGCAACCCGCCGGTGGTGTTGGTCGCGATGGAGATTTTCGGCCTGCACGAATACATCAAGGACGTGACGCGGCGCCTCGCCAAGCTCGGCGCGTTCGCGGTCGCGCCCGACTATTATTTCCGCAAGGGCGGCGACCTGACGAAGATTACCGAAATCCCGCAGCTCATGCCGATCGTGAATTCGAAGCCGGATGCCGAACTATTATCCGATCTCGACAGCACCGTTGCCTGGGCCAAATCGCAGGGCGGCGACGCTTCGAAACTGGGCATCATCGGGTTCTGCCGCGGCGGACGCACGGTGTGGGAGTATGCCGCCCACAGCGGCGCGCTCAAGGCGGGCGCCGCGTTCTACGGTTCGCTGGTCGATCCGCCGAACCCAGTCTGGCCGAAGAGCCCCACACAGCTCGCAGGCGAGATGAAGGCGCCGGTACTCGGCCTCTATGGCGAAGCCGACGCCGGCATTTCCGTCGCATCGGTGGAAGCCTTCAAGGCGGCGCTCGCGGCGAACAAGAAGACCGCCGAGTTCAAGATCTATCCCGGTGCCCCGCACGGTTTCCATGCCGACTATCGCCCGAGCTACCGCAAGGACGCGGCCGAGGACGCCTGGAGCCAGATGCAGGCCTGGTTCAGGAAGTACGGGGTGTTGAGCTAGCCGGAATCCGTGGCGTGAACTAGGGCGCGCTCATAAATCCGGCGCTTAGTTTGGTCGCACCTGATGTCGGCTCATCGCTCAACAGCAAGCACAAAGGCGGATATCGCCGGAGGTCGCCGAAGGGCCAAAGGACTAAACCGCTCGCGCGGTAGGGCGCCGCGGCTGGCGACGGAGCCAAGAGGATAGCGCAACGGGGCGTCCTGCCTTGAGATCGAGGGGTTCGACAACCTCACTCAAGACAGGAGCATCCCCATGACCGACGAGGCAGTGAGCCCGTTGCGCCGGCGCATGATCGAAGACATGACGATCCGCAAGTTCGCGCCGAAGACCCAACATGACTACGTGCAAAGAATCAAGAACTTCGCTGCGTTTCTCGGGCGATCACCCGATACGGCGAGCTTCGAGGATGTCCGCCGCTACCAACTTCACCTGACGGCGAGCGGTGTTGGCGTGCCGACGATCAACCAGACCGTCTCGACCTTGCGGTTCTTGTTCCGGGTCACGCTGAAGCGGCACGAGATCGTCGAACATACCCATATCATTCACGAGCCGCGCAAGCTCCCTGTGGTGCTTAGCGTCGAGGAGGTGGCGCGGCTACTCGATGCTGCACCGGGGCTCAAATGCAAGGCGGCACTGAGCGTGGCCTACGGCGCCGGTCTGCGCGCCACCGAGGTGGTCTCGCTCAAGGTCTCCGACATCGACAGCAAGCGCATGATCATCCGCGTCGAGCAGGGCAAAGGCGGCAAGGACCGTAATGTCATGCTGTCGCCGAGCTTGCTCGACCTGCTGCGGACCTGGTGGAAGGCGGCGCGCCCACAGGGCTGGCTGTTCCCGGGCCGCGATCCGGCGCAGCCGATGACCACGCGCCAGCTCAATCGTGCCTGTCATGCCGCCGCGCAGATGGCGGAGATCAGCAAGCGCGTCTCGCTGCACACCTTGCGGCACAGCTTCGCCACCCACCTGCTCGAGCAGAACATCGATGTCCGCGTCATCCAGGTGCTGCTCGGTCACGCCAAGCTCGACACCACGGCGCTCTATACCCGCGTCGCCACCAAGACGATCAGCGAGGTCATGAGCCCGCTGGAGCATATCGCGCTCAAGCTCAAGGAGAGCCGACCGCCCAGCTGACGCGCAGGCCGCTCGTGTCGCGCCCGGCCTTGGAGGTTGCGGATATCTTCCGCAACCATGGCCCGGCATGGCGTCAAGCCCATGCCGGCCATGTCAGCCTCGATCAGTTGAAGGTGATGTCGGCGATCGAGCGCTGTCGCACGGCGGCGCTGGGCGGCCATGTCGCGCGCTGCGCGGACTGCGCCTATACGACGATCGCCTACAACTCCTGCCGCAACCGGCATTGCCCGAAGTGCCAAGGCGCCGCCGCGAAAGACTGGCTTGCCGACCGCGAGACCGAGCTGTTGCCGGTGCCGTACTATCACGTGGTGTTCACGCTGCCGGCGGCCATCGCCGACATCGCCTACCAGAACAAGGCCGTGATCTACGACCTGCTGTTCAAGGTCTCGGCCGAGACCATGCTGACGATCGCCGCTGATCCGAAGCATCTGGGCGCCAAGATCGGCATCACCTCCGTGCTGCATACCTGGGGCTCGGCGCTCACCCATCACCCGCATGTGCACATGATCGTCCCGGGTGGCGGCATCTCGCCCGACGGCCAGCGCTGGGTGTCCTGCCGGCCGGGCTTCTTCCTCCCGGTGCGCGTGCTCTCCCGCCTGTTCCGCCGATTGTTCCTGGAGAAGCTCATCGCCGCCCACCAGACCGGCCGCCTCAGCTTCTTCGGCGAGAACATCCATCTGGCCGATGCGCGATCCTTCGCGGCCTATCTCGCCCCGCTGCGCAAGGCCGAGTGGATCGTCTACGCCAAGCGCCCGTTCGGCGGACCCGAGGCGGTGCTGGCCTATCTGTCGCGCTACACCCACCGCGTTGCCATCGCCAACAGCCGCTTGATTGCCTTCGACGATCGCGGCGTCACCTTCAAGTGGAAGGACTACCGCAGCGAGGGCCGCGATCGATACAAGCACATGACGCTCACCACCGACGAGTTCATCCGTCGCTTCCTCATCCACGTCCTGCCCAAAGGCTTGCACCGCATCCGCCACTACGGCCTGTTCGCCAAAGGCGCTTGTGCCGACAACATCGCCCGCGCCCGTGAACTGCTCGCCGTTGCAAAACCTGACGACCAGCCTACCGCTGCCGCCGTCGATCCCAAAAAGCCGAGCTGTCCATGCTGCGGCGGTCGTATGATCATCATTGAGGTCTTCGAACGCGGCGCAACGCCACGGCATCGGCCGACAGCTCCAGCGACCGTCATCAGGATCGACACCTCATGACCGCGTTACAATCCCGCAAATCTGCGCGTCGCGCCCGCTGCCCCTCCGCCAGCCACGGCAGAGCGCGCCCAGCTCTCTGCCCACCGTCGCAAATCGTCGGACAGCTTATGCAGTTCAGCGTCATCCGCCGCTCGTTCGTCAGCCGCTTCACCGTCGCACAACGCGTTGCTTCGGCTCGATCCCAATCAGCCAGCGCGCCCGCGGCACTCAAATTCCCATAGCGCCTGCCGCACCGCCGTACGTTCCCTTAAGCGCGGTTTCCTCCCTTGGAGGCTTTCGGACGCCGGCCGCCGAGCACGCGGCGCCGTCCCTCAAGCGGCCGGCATCCGAAACCCTTCACAGAAGCGGAAGTGAACCTGCTCCTTTGGCTGCGCCGATAGTGGTATACTCTTCGACGAGTTGCCAATGAGACGTGCCGGAGTTCTGTAGCTAAGTGCAGCAATAGTGCCGTCGGCGGGCGAGCACTACTCATTCATTGATATTGGATTTGAGGGTGCGATTTCGCTCCCTCTATTCTTCACCAGTTTCGGAGCCAGTCAGCCAAGTCTAACGCTTGGCTCCATTGCAGGGAGGGATTGATGATCGAGCAATTCAAACGCCGCGATTTTCTGACAGGTTGTGCGGCCATCGGCGGGGCCGTCGCGGCCGGCAGCTTCTCCTGCATCGAATTCGCCAAAGCAGCTGCGATTGACGTACCCATGGTGGACAAACTGTCGATCCGGGTGCTGATCGACGGAAGCCAGAATATCTTCGAGCGGCCGGCCAAGGTGGGGAACGTCTCGATCGAACCGGCACCACGGCAGCAGGACTATCGTCGTGCGCTACACAATCAATGGGGTTTGTCTCTGTACCTGCAGTCCCAACGCGGCAATGAGCAGCGCACTATCATGCTCGACTTCGGCTATACGCCGGAAGCTCTGCTCAACAATATCGAACTGACCGGCGCTGATCCCAGCAAGATCAATGCATTGGTCGTGAGCCATGGCCACTTCGATCACTACGGCGGCCTCATCGGCTTCCTGCAGAAATACCGCAGCGCGTTGCCCGCCGATGTGAAACTCTATGCCGGCGGGGAGGACAATTTCTGCCAGCGTTATAGTGGCGCACCCGGCGCACTGACCGAATTTGGCGCGCTCGATCGCCGCGAGCTGCTTGCAAACAAGGTCTCAGTCGTTCTGGCGGAAAACCCGACGGTTGTCGCCGACCACGCTTTCACGACGGGCAAGATCAAGAGGGCGGGCATCGAAAGAGTGTTGCCGAATACGCACGTTGGATTTGCTGTGAAGGATGGTCTCGGCTGTAACGCGAGCCACTACCTGCCAGCGGAGATGGTAGGTAAGATCGTTCCGGACGAGCACATCCACGAGCACGCCACCTGTTTCAATGTAAAAGACCGCGGGCTCGTGGTGATCAGCTCCTGCGGTCACGTCGGCATCGTCAATTCGGTCCGGCAGGCACAGGAAGTTTCCGGCGTGCAGAAGATACATGCTATCGTCGGTGGCTTCCATCTCGGGCCGGCACCCGAGGACTATCTCAATCAAGTTGTCGCCGAGATCAAAAAGCTCGAACCGGATGTGATTATCCCGATGCATTGTAGCGGCGACAACTTCGCTCGCGCCGTGCGCGCGCAGCTGCCGGACAGACTGCTAGTTTCGACAACCGGCGTCCGTATGACCATGGGCGCAGGATGAAGAGTCAGGTGCTTGTCGCCTCGGTCCTAGCCGCGGTGCTGCTCGGTGCGGCGCCCATGACGCACGCGCAGGGCGAACGCAGCGCCGGCGAACTGATGGACGCTGTGATGTTTGGCAAGGAGCCGATCGGCGGCCCCTTCACTCTCGTCGATCACACCGGCAAGCCTCGTACGGACGCGGATTTCCGTGGCAAGCTAATGCTCATCTATTTCGGGTTCAGCTTCTGTCCGGACGTCTGCCCGACCGATCTGATGGCGATCGGGCAGGCCGTCGACAAACTTGGCCCCGGCGGCGACGCAGTGCAGCCGTTATTTGTCACTGTCGATCCCGACCGGGATACGCCTGCGCATCTCGCCGACTACGTGCCGTTCTTTCACTCGCGCCTGCTCGGCCTGACGGGCGATGCTGCGCAAGTTCGCGACGCCGCGCGCTTGTATCGGGTCTTCTACACCAAGGTCGCAATTGAGGGCGCCGCAGAATACACTGTCGATCATTCCGGTTTCATCTATCTGATGGATCGCGACGGCAAGTATCTCGGGTTCTTCCCGCCGGGCACCCCTCCGGATCGGATGGTCGCGGTCATCAAGCCTCATCTCTCAGCCGAACGCTAAAGGCTACCGCCGTGAACCCTTTTGTCTCGACCCTGAGGTCCGCTTCGGGTCATTTCAAGAACTCGTTGGGTGAGTACACTACGTACGCCTTGCCCCGATAAGCGGGCTTCGCTGCAGTGTCCTGCAAGGTCAGAAGAGGGCCAGAAGTTGACCTCGGCGGCGCTGGCTCTAGACGTCTCTAAGCTTGAAGGGCGATGCGCCGATCCCATGCCCCCGTGCAATGCGTGTAACAATCGGCGCGAGGCTAGGGAACCGTGTGCCGCGGGCAACAGTTGCCCCCGCGACGAAGCGAAGTGGCGCCGTCGGACGTTGATAGTTCAGGACGGCGCGGTGTATGTTCACTTTCCAGGCTGAACCATCGGCAGACTTGAGGGCGAAGGAAGGGCCATGCGCGCTTTGATCCTAGCATTGTGTATCCTGGCGATCGTCGACAGCGCGCACTTTGCTACGGCGGGTCTGAGTAGCACACCTCGCGAAACGTTGGCACCCGCCGAAACGGCAATCGCTACCGACGAAGCGACTCAGGAGACTGAGGAACAGATCGGCCTCACCAAGGCGGAGCGTCGTGGAGTGCAACGTGGGCTAACCAAGCTCGGGTTCAAGACCAAGGTCAATGGGAAGTTCGACGAATCGACTCGCGCCGTCATCGCGCGCTGGCAGGAGGACCAGGGCTACCCTACGACTGGCTTCCTCAACGCCGCCCAGCACAGGGTACTAACGGACGCCGCGGCACAGACTAGCAAATCTGGCGATCAAGACCGTCGTCGCGCTGGGAGCCGTACTCGCCATTCACGTGGCATCGGCGGCCCAATCGGCGCGATCGGCAGCGCGGTGCACGGCGTTGTGGGGGGTGTGGTGGGCGGACTATTCCGCAGGTGACTCGTCCAGCCTCAAGATAGTAGGAAAGGCGCCTAAGCAGCCTACTCAGGGCATGCGCGTGGCTAGGGGCCGGAGGGTGATAAGCCGCCCTCGTCTATTGCAGGAGGTCAAACGCAGCCACCAGCAACACAGACGACGCGATCCCGATGGTGATCACCCGCAGCATATCTTTGCGCTCGAATGGCGTCATCGTGCGCACTCCATCTACTCTACTGGCACCAGAGGTCCCGACGCAGAAGGCTGGTTATCCCTGCGCCGGGACCACTCGATCCGCCGATCTGTGTCAGGGGGCTGGGAACGATGAAATCGAGCATTCCAAGTCAAACACAACCCTAGCGGAATACAAGGACAGTTTGCACCAAACACATCGCAAGATTGTGAACTAGTACACCCCAATCTTAGGCTACGTGGGAACCGAGCGGCCGCGCAACAGCTTCGCTCCAGCGCCGCGACCCTTGCCGGCCTTGCGCGAGACACGGCCTCGGAGAAAGTCGGTGTGTCGCAGCAAGCCATAAAAGCCGTTGCAGGGCGTGGGACGCGACTTCCGTTCTGGGTCACCAGTAGTAGTGCTTGAGCCGATCAGAAGTTTCCCGCTCGGCCCTCAGAAGCCGACATTGCCTCTATGAGTCACGTCCTAGCGGCCCTCAATAGCTGACCGATGCCTGCACCGATACACGCCAGGACCCGGCCGGGGTGTGGAGGCCGTCGGTCAAGGCCCTCGCCGCCAGCAGTTTGGAATTGAAGTTCGCTCCGGCCGCAAAGTCGAATCCGGCGCCGACCGAGGACAGCGTGGAGTCGCGGCGGGAAAAGAGATCCCGCCCCCAGCCGACATCGGCCAGCAGGAACGGCGCCAGCGTGCCCGGCATCCAGGAAGGCATGTTGGGTATCGAGGCATAGAGCGAATTGCGCAGGATCAGGGCCTGGTCGACCGAGCCGTCCTCGGTCACATAACCGCGCACGGCCTGGATGCCGCCGAGCCCGATGCGCTCGGTGTCCGGAAGCGGCTTGGACGACGCCAGCATGGACACTTCCGATTTCAGCGACAGGCCCATCGGCAGCGGCGTCACGCGGCCATACTCGAGCGTCACGAGATTGGTTTGCGTGTCGGTGACGCGGCCGTTGGTGAAGGCGCTCCAGGCGTTCGAATTGTTGTAGGGCAGAATGCCGCCGGGATTGGACTTGAAGCGGACATCGAGGTTGTTGGTGCCCAGATCGTCGGACCAGCGCCCGTTCCATCCCACCACCAATTGGGCGACGTCGGCGCTGCCCTCCGCGACCGGCGTACCATCGAAGATGGTCGTACGCAGCTGGTGCTTGAGTTCGACGCCGCCCAGGAGATCGCCGATCGTCGGCGGCAGCAGATCGGACAGCGCGGTGCGAACGATCGCCGAGGCCTGGCTGGTTTCGGTCTTGATCCGGAACAGATTGTTCGGCCGCTCATTGGTCAGCACATGATCGCCGACCACTTCAAGACTCGTGCGCAATCCGAGCGGCGTCAGCAGCCGCCCCGCCTGGCTGACATACTGGGCGTCGTCGGGCCGGTAGAACAGCCCCTCATTCATCCAGAAATTGCTGCTGCCGGTGAGCTGATAGGATGCGACGATATCGGCGGACGGCGCCCCGCTGACGCCGACATAATAACGATTGCGGTCGGTCAGCAGCGTGCCGCTGTTGGCATAGCCGGCATACACTTGCCACGGCTTGCGGTCGGTCACCTGGATGTTGACGTCGGTCATGCCGAGATCCTTGCCGGGACCGAACACCGCTTCGACCTGTCGAAACGGATGGCGGTTGGCCCAGTCGAGATCGGTCTCGAGCTTGCGCGCATCGATTTCCTGTCCGGGGACAAGGCGGATGCGGCTTGGCGGATAGCTTTCGGGCGCCGCCCCCGCCACCTTGATGTTGGCGACCTTGAAGGGGATCACGCGCAGTTGCAGCACACCGGTCGATACTTCCTGCGGCGGCAGCGTGATCGACACGAACGGCCGCCCGGCATCGCGGTAGGCTGCGGCTACGGCCGCTTGCACCTCGGCAATGACCTTGCGGCTGAGCGGCTGATCGAGAAACGAGGTGAGTCGCTCGCGCAAGCCGGCGGCGTCGATGCCGCTGACCTGCTCCACATCGATACCCTTCACGCCGCTTATCGGCTTCGCGCCGCCGATTGCTCCAATCAAGACGATGGCTTGAACGTTCACGCCGAGCGGCGTGGCATCGTCGCTCTTCAGCAGATCGTCGGTGCCGATCTTGATCGTCGGCGCACGACGCGCCGGCTCCGGCGGCAGATTGCGCTCCACGATTTGCGCCTGCGCGATGCTGCCCGGCACGACTGCAACAGCGCAGGCCACGAGCAGCGCGCAGCGTCTGTCGATTGCGCTCTCATGACGCGCGGATGTTCGCATCCGCTGTGTCTGCGATCTGAAATGTTTGGACAGCGCCAGCATCATGACGACCGGAGCCTGTCAGAGCTTCGCGATGTCGACATGTAAGTCCGCATGAGGCTGCACGCTTCCGACGTTCTGTCGCACACGGCGAACAATGAAGAAGTCAACCAATATGGTTTCTGGATTAATAACGGTTTAAGGTTGAGTTCCATGTGTGACATAACTGAAGCGTGTGCACGGTTGAGTTGCTGACGGCAGCACTAACTGCTGCGTGCAGAGACATGCAGCGCCGCCAGTTGAAGACCATGCGCCACTTCCGAAAAGGCGAATCTTCCGGCGACGCACGCGATGCGCGCAGCCGCATGCAATCAACATCAATTGTCGGCAAAGGCCGGCAGGCGATCACGCATCTGCATCGTGTCGACGAATCTTGCGCGCGTGCCGATGCGCCGATTGTTGGGATGAGGAAGCTCGAGGCACTGCCTGGACTTGCAGGCGATCGCGGCGGACGATTGCTCGATGCTCTCGGACTCGCGCATCTGCCCGGGCGGCTGCGGCGCGGGCAGCGTCACCCGCGACTTCACATAGGAGCCGAGTTCTGCGGTCGGTACGCGCGGAGTGGCTGCCGGCGTAATCGTGAGATTCGCGCCGACGAAAGTGAAGGCGTAGTTCAATGAGGCTGCCAGCGTGCCCTGCGTGATGTCGTAGTCTCCGGCGTTGCTCGACGTCGTCGCCGACGTCATGAGCGTACCCGAGAGCGTGTCGCCATTGACGAGACCTGCGCCGCCGATCTGATAGGTCAGCGCCGGATTGGCATCGCCATAGGCGCGGCTCTTGGCGTCAGCGGTTACCGTGATCGCGCGCTGGGCAACGGTCAGGTTGTTGCCCGCATAGCTCAGCGCATAATTGCCCGAGGCCGCCAGCGTGCCCTGCGCAATGCCGTACACGCCGACGTTGCTCGCTGTCGTCGCCGAGGTCGCCAGCGCGCCCGACAACGTGTCGCCGTTGACCAGGCCCGCGCCACCGACCTGATACGTCAGCGCCGGATTGGCGTCACCATAGGCACGGCTCTTGGCATCGGCCGTTACGGTGATGGCCCGCTGGGTGACGGTCAGGTTGTTGCCCGTATAGTTCAGCACGTAATTTCCCGACGCCGCCAGCGTGCCCTGCGCAATGCCGTACACGCCGACATTGCTTGCCGTCGTCGCCGAGGTCGCCAGCGCGCCCGACAACGTGTCGCCGTTGACCAGGCCCGCGCCACCGACCTGATACGTCAGCGCCGGATTGGCGTCGCCATAAACGCGGCTCTTCGTATCCGCGGTCACCGTGATTGCGCGCTGAGTGACGGTCAGGTTGTTGCCCGTATAGGTCAGTGCGTAGTTGCCTGAAGCGGTGAGCGTGCCCTGCCCGATCCCGTAGGTACCGACGTTACTGGTCGTGGTCGCCGACGTTGCCAGTGCACCTGACAGGCTGTCGCCATTGACGAGGCCGGAACCGCCGACCTGATAGGTCAATGCTGGATTGGCGTCGCCATAGGCGCGGCTCTTGGCATCCGCCGTCACCGTGATGGCGCGCTGGGTGACAGTCAGGTTGTTGCCCGCATAGGTCAGCGCATAGTTGCCCGAGGCCGCCAGCGTACCCTGCGTGATCGCGTAGACGCCAACATTGCTCGCTGTCGTCGCCGAGGTCGCCAGCGCACCCGACAAGCCGTCGCCGTTGACGAGGCCCGCACCGCCGACCTGATAGGTCAGCGGCGGATTGGCATCGCCGTAGGCACGGCTCTTGGCATCGGCCGTCACGGTGATGGCGCGCTGGGTGACGGTGAGATTGTTGCTCGTATAGTTCAGCGTATAATTGCCTGACGCCGCCAGCGTGCCTTGAGTAATGCTATAGACACCGACATCGCTGGCTGTGGTCGCCGACGTCGCCAACGCGCCCGACAAGCTGTCGCCATTGACGAGACCCGCACCGCCGACCTGATAGGTCAGCGGCGGATTGGCATCACCATAGGCACGGCTCTTGGCATCGGCCGTCACGGTGATGGCGCGCTGGGTGACGGTGAGATTGTTGCTCGTATAGTTCAGCGTATAATTGCCTGACGCCGCCAGCGTGCCTTGAGTAATGCTATAGACACCGACATCGCTGGCTGTGGTCGCCGACGTCGCCAACGCGCCCGACAAGCTGTCGCCATTGACGAGACCCGCACCGCCGACCTGATAGGTCAGCGGCGGATTGGCATCACCATAGGCACGGCTCTTGGCATCGGCCGTTACGGTGATGGCCCGCTGGGTGACGGTGAGGTCGGCGCTTGCATAGTTCAACGCATAATTGCCGGAGGTTGCGAGCGTGCCTTGCGTGATACCGTAGACACCAGCATTGCTCGCTGTCGTCGCCGATGTTGCCAGCGCACCCGACAGGCTATCGCCGTTGACGAGGCCCGCCCCACCGACCTGATACGTCAGTGCCGGATTGGCATCGCCATAGGCGCGGCTCTTGGCGTCGGCCGTCACCGTGATGGCGCGCTGGGTCACGGTGAGGTTGTCGCCCGTATAGGTCAGCGCATAATTGCCCGACGCCGCCACCGTCCCTTGTCCGATCCCGTAGGTGCCCACGTTGCTCGACGCCGTGGCCGAGGTCACTAGCGCGCCCGACAGGCTATCGCCATTGACCAGACCCGCGCCGCTGACCTGATAGGTCAGGGGCGGATTGGCGTCACCATAGGCGCGACTCTTGGCGTCGGCCGTCACCGTGATCGCGCGCTGGGTCACGGTAAGGTTGTCACCCGCATAGGTCAGCGCATAGTTGCCCGACGCCGCGAGCGTGCCTTGCGTGATACCGTAAACGTCAGCATTGCTCGCCGTGGTCGCCGACGTCGCCAGCGCGCCCGACAGCGTATCGCCGTTGACGAGGCCGGAACCGCCGACCAGATACGTCAGCGCCGGATTGGCATCGCCATAGGCGCGACTCTTCGCTTCCGCCGTCACCGTGATCGCGCGCGGCGTGACCGTCAGGTTTGATCCGGTAAACGAGGACACCGTGTAGTTGGACGAGGCCGCGAGCGTACCTTGGGTGATCCCGTAGGTGCCGACATTGCTGGCTGTCGTCGCCGATGTTGCCAGCGCGCCCGACAGCGTGTCACCATTGACCAGCCCGGAGCCCCCGACCTGATAAGTCAGCGCAGGGTTGGCATCGCCATAGACGCGGCTCTTGACGTCGGCCGTCACTGTGATCGCCCGCGGCGTCACCGTCAGCGTGGCAGGTGTTTGGATCAGGCGATAGGCCTGCCCAGTGGTGCTGATGACGCTGCCGCCCGCTGTGATCGCGTAGCTACCGACATTGGAGGTTGTCGTCGCCGCGGTCGATAGCGAGAGGCCGGAGAGAATGGCTGATGTGTCGCCTGTGTGCAGGCCGTAGGTCGTCGTATAGGTGAGAGCCGGATTGGCGTCGCCATAGACCCGTGACGCATTGGTGGGCTCGACGCGCAGGACGTAGTTGACCCCGTAGAGCTGCGGATAATAGCCGGCGCTCGGCGCCGACCACACGTTGGTGAAGTCCCAGCCGGCGTAGGTGGTCGCGTAACTGGCAGGATTCTGCATCTGGCTGGTCGTCAGGCCGATCCCGCCGTTGACGCCTCCAGTTCCGATGACGCTGTTCCGGCCCGTCGTCGCCGTATCCCAATAGGATTGAGTGATCGTGCCCGAGTGATAGCCGACCAGCCCGCCAAGCGTGCTGGCGCCGCTCACCGCCCCGGCCGCGTAGGCCTGGATGATGGTGCCGCCACTGTAGCCGGCGAGACCTCCGGCGCTGTTGCCATTGACGGCCCCGACGGCGTAGGCTTGTGCGATCGCGCCTTCATTGAAGCCGACAAGTCCGCCGACATAAAAATTGGGAGTGCCGACCGTCCCGCTGGCGTAAGATTGCGTGATACTGCTGCCCGTACCAACGTTTTTCCCGACCAGCCCTCCGACATCATTGCCGCTGCCGTTCACCACGCCGGTCGCGTAGGACCGCGTGATAGCCTTGGCGTTACCACCGGCCAACCCACCGACCTCGCTCCCGCCGTTGACCGCGCCGACCGCGTAGGACTCCGTGATCGTGCCTTCATTGATGCCGACAAGTCCACCAACATAAGAGTTGGCGCTGCCGACCGTCCCGCTGGCATAGGATTGCGTGATGTTGCCCGTACTGGTGCTTTTCCCGACCAGCCCGCCGACATTATTGCCGGTGCCGTTCAGCACACCGGTCGCATAAGACCGCGTAATCGTGCCGGCGTTGGCACCGGCCAGCGCGCCGACACGGTTCCCGCCGGTCACAGAGGCGCCCAGCAGGCCGACGTCCTGCACCGTTACACCCTCGCCAACATATCCAAACAGCCCGACATCGTCGGTGGTCGATCGATTGATGGTCAGATTGGCGATGGTGTACCCTTGGCCGTTGAACGCCCCGGTGAATTGCGCGGCGGTGCTGCCGATCGGGGAAAAGCCCGCCGACGACCACATGCCAGGATATTTGCCGTTGACGGCCGCCAGGCTGGAGCTGAGGTCGATATTGCTCGCCAGCGTGTAGCTCGCACCGAGATTCATCGCCATCAACTGAAGCTGGTGTGCGTTGGTGATGGTGGTCTGGTATTCCCAGCGGCCGAACGGCCGGGTCTGGCCGTCGACCATGTACCAGCCGGTCGTGCCGGTTCCCGGAAAGCTGAAGCTGCCATAGGCGCTCTGCTTGAAGGCGTAGTTGGCAGCGGCGGATTGCGCCGGGTCGCTGGTCACGGCCGTCACGCCGCCTGAACCGCTGCCGATGGCGAGCGTCTGTCCGCTGGTGTAGCTGTCCCAATAGGACGCCGTGACTGAGCTGCCATTGAAGCCGACGAGGCCGCCGATAGAAGTTGGGCCAGTGCCCGTACCGATCACAGCGCCCGTCGCATAGACCTGCGATACCAAGCCGGGAAAATTGACGCAGGGATTGGCACAATTGTTCAACCCAACGGCGCCGCCGACATACAACGGTCCGCGCACAGTGCTGTTCGAGTAACCATTCGACAGGCTGTAAAAGTTGTAGCCGATGAGCCCGCCAGCGCCGGCAGAGATGGCGGTGACCGATCCGCTTGAGTAGACATTGCTGACCGTCCCGTAGTTCCCGCCGACGATCGCACCGACAGTAGTCCCGCCGGTGACGGTCGCATCAATAACGCCGACGTTGCTTACCGTGCTGCCGGCGGCGAGATAGCCGACCAGCCCGACGTATTGGTCTGACGGCCGATAGATGAAGAGGCCCGAGATCGTGTGGCCCTGGCCGTCCAAATTCCCGGTGAAGGAGTTGCTGCCACCGATCGGCTGGAACCCGGCCCCGCTATTCCAGGTGGACGTGATGCCGGCATCGATGTCGCGGCCGAGCACGTAGGTGCCGGCCTTGTTGTTGTTCATGTTCTGCAGGTCGAAGACATTGTTGACCAGCATGTTCGTCTTGAGCGCGGCGCCGCCCACGACGTTGCCGCTGAAATTCGTCTGCGTCGGCGCCGTGTATTTGGTGGTGTTGACCGTCGAACTGCTGCCGGTCGGGTTGTAGTAGATCGAGACCGTTCCCGCGGTCGACACCTGCCCGCCCCCGAACGTCACGGTGCCGGTGCCCGTGCCGGCATTGTCGGCGCGCAGCACGACACCGCCGCCGCCGGTGCTGGTGATGTTGGCGTTGACCGCGATGTTGCGATAGGCGCTGAGCGTCAGCGTTGCGCTGGTCGACCAGCTGATCCCGCTGGTCACCGTAATGTCGCCGCTGCCGCCACTGCCGGCCGCGTTCGTCTCCTGGGTGACGTTGCTGCCGCCGTTGAGCGCGCTCGCGATGGTGCTGGCAAGCGTCGAGTTGATCGTCAGGTCCACCGGATCAAGCAGCCAGGTGCCGCCGGGACCGGCATTGACGCGGCCGCCCGCGAAGTCGAACGTATGCCCTGAGGTCTCAATGAAGCCGCCGCGCAAGCCAGTGGCGCTGATCGCGCCGCCGAACGACGTCGTGCCGTCCGACCACACCACCACATTGCCGCCGGCGCCCGACGTGCCGTCGGCCGCGATCGTCGCACCCGCCTCGATCGTCGTGTTCTGCGCATTGGCGATCGCCTGCGGCAGAAATTTCCGCGCGGCGTCCGATCCGCCGGCGCGGTCGCCGCCGATCAGCACGGTGCCGCCGGACGTCCCGCTGGCGTCGATCTTTGCGCCCGTGGTCAGGGTGACGTCCTTGCCGGTCACCACCACGGTCCCGCCGGTGCCGTCACTGCCCTTCGCTGTCACGGCGCCGCCGACCACCACCTTGTCGCCGCTAACGACGACATCGCCGCCAGTGAAAGAGCGCGGTCCGCTTGGACGTGCAGGCGCGACCGGGGCATCCGCCCGGATGCGCCGCGCCACCACCTTCTGCGTTACGTTGACCGAGCCGCCCTCGGAGGTCAGGAAAACGCGCCCGCCCTTGTTGGCAACACCGGTTGCCGAGATCGCACCATTGGTATTGCCGGCCAGCGCGTAGATGTTGCCGCCATTGGCGCGCAATTCCACTTCCGTGGCGCGGATCGCGCCGCTGTTGCGGATCTCGCCGTCCTGCACTGGGCGCCGCACCAGCACCTTGCCGTTGCCGAGCGAGCCGTCGCTCAGCAGCACCTCGCTGCCGGACGCCAATGCGGCGGTGCCGTTGCGTGCCGTCAGCGAGCCGTCGTTGCGAACCTGGCGCGCAATCAGGACGACGTCGCCCTTCGACGCGCCGATCTTGCCGAGATTGACGACCGAGGCGTTGCTGTTGCCGCTGAAGGTCAGCGCGCCGCCGGCCCGAAAGTCGGCGTCCTTCACATCCAGCGTCGAGGCGACGAAGCTGCCGCCGGTCTTGATCACGCCGGTCGGTCCAACCACGACCCCCGACGGATTGACGAGATAGACGGAGCCGGTTGCCGACACCACGCCGTTGATCGACGACGGCACGTTACCGGTCACGCGGTTCAGCGTCGCACCGCTCCCGTTATTGAATTGAACCTGATTGCCCTGCCCGACCGAGAAGCTCGACCAGTTGACGATGCCGGTGGCGCTCGACTGAGTGATTGTAAGACTGGTCGGCGACGTCTTGCCGATCGAAACATTCCCGCTCGCCACCGTTCCGCCTGATGGCAGCGATTGCGCCATCAACGGTTGCGCGCAACTGAGGCCGCATAACAGCGCGATCAGGCTGACGGAAGTTCGAAAATCCCTGGTGGACGACTGGATGGACGACGAAAGACACGACCTGGATGAGACGATCATTGAACCACCATCCGCTTAAGGCGGCACCGCAAACTTCTCGTCTCCCAAGTTCTTTGTCGGACATGCACGCTTTCGTGCAGATGGAACCTGACAGGTTCCCATCTAAGGATGTATCAAGCAACAAGCGCAATTTATCGGAAAATTGCAGATATCGGGCGTGAATCGTCGCGCGTCGCGCGAGACAGACCGCGCAATGTCACATCAGCTATTAGATGCCGTCGCGCTTGCGATGCGGTCTGGACATCCGACGCAGCCTGGACATCATCTGCTCGATTTCCCAGAACATCCAGACGAACGCGGCACCCAGAGCAACCACCACCATCAAGAACATCAATGTCAATGCGGGCGCTGTGAGCATGTTCAACATCCTCATGCGATGCAGACGGTATCAGCAAGAAATATCAAACAGCGGCCTCGATGTAATATCACCGAGACCGCGCTATTCATCTGGGCCTGACGGGATCAGACGCAGACCTGCACGCGGCGGATGCGCCAGCCGAACGGCGTAAGCACACTTCGCCGAACGATGTAGCAGCCGCCATCGCCGTAATAGTAGGAATCGTCGTAGCCGTATCCGGCGTAATACGGATACCCGTAGTCATAATAATCGTTGTAGTAGCCGCCGTATAGGCCGTAACCTAGGCCTAGACCGATTGCCGCCGCGGCGATCGGAAATCTCCGGTGATGCCTGAATCCGCGGTGGAAGCCGCCGAAGCGGTTGACCGCAAAGGTGCCGCCGCGAAATCCGGCCGCCGGCAACGCGGCCGCGCGGAAACCGCCGCCGCCAATCACGGCCGGACGGAAACCGCCGCCAATCGCCGCAGTCCGGAAGCCGGCGCCGCCCACTCCAATCGCGCCGCCCCGGAAGCCGCCGCCGCCCACTCCAATCGCACCGCCGCGGAAACCGCCGCCCATTCCCATCCCACCACCGCGGAAACCACCGCCGCCCATTCCCATTCCGCCGCCTCCGCGGAAGCCGCCACCGCCACCGCCAAACCCGCGTTGGGCCATAGCCACGTCCGGCACCAGCATGGCGACCGATGCGCATGCGAACAAGGCGATCATCATCTTGCGTAACATGACCCATCCCTCCGTGATTTCGCATTCGAACGCTCGACGCTTTCGGCGTCGGATCCTCATAGATCCCGAACCAACTCTAGGACGAGTTCTCGGAAGTGGCGGGGTAATCTTGCTCACTTCTGCGCGACTGTCGTTGGAAGATCAGCAGCCGCGGCAAATGCTCTTGATCTTGCGATCGACCGCCTTGTTCTCGTCAGAGATTGCTGCGTCAACGCTTTCTGACCCCGCCGATCTTCCCGAGCCCGTCGTTACACCGCTTTCGGTGTTGACGCCACGACCTGAAGACTGGGCGGTGCCTAGCGTGTTGGTGCCGGGCGCGGGTGGCGACGCGCGCCTTACCGAGTTCGCCGCGCCGCTCGGATCTTCGCCAGCATTGTTCAATCCGCCGGGGGCGGCGGGCCCAGGAGGAACGCCGCTGATGCCCTGCGATCCGGCACCCGCGGAGCCTGCGCTCGGCGAGCCGGCAGCGCTTCCGCTACTGCCACCGGCGGATGATCCGCCTGCACTCTGGGCGAGCGACATGGCCGGGGATATCAGGATTGTGATTGCCGCAACTGCGGCTGTTACAGACGCCAGCTTCATCGGAAATCTCCTTTTCGGAGCAACGATGGCTACCAGACCTTGTTCCTGCCGGAACGATTCCCGTGCCAGATCATTCAATTCACAACCGCTCGACGCCCGGAGTGATCGCGCTTGCGCAAATTGATCGCCTTCGACGACGACACGTTCGACAAGCTCAAACAGCTTGCACGCGACCGGATGGCGACATTTCAGGAGCTGGCTGACGAAGCCTTTGCGGACCTGTTCAAGAAGCACGGCATTCCCATCGACCTCAAGGATGCGCTGAAAAAGAGCGCCGGCGTTTCGAAGGTCACCACCGCGCGGAAGGCGAGATCGAAAACCGGAAAGACGCCGTCATGAATTCCGCCCCGGATCCGTTCGAGGAAGGCGAGCGCGCCGCGCGCCAGAACATTCCGGCGGAAGCCAATCCGTATCAGAACGGCAGCGAGGAGCATGCGCTCTGGGCGGCCGGCCACGAAAAGGTGGCCGGCCCTCGCGAGGCGAACGAGAGCGAAGGCACCTGAGCCGCGTTTGAATGTCGGGTGTGGACCGGCGGGTCTTCAGCCGATCTTCTTCAGTCCATTCTTGAATCGTGGCCCGTTCCGCGCGTAGGACTTCGCGGCACGCCCCATCGCCGTCGACTGCTCCGGCGTCAACGTCCGGACCACGCGTGCGGGCGAACCGATGATCAGGGAATATTCGGGATACTCCTTGCCTTCGGTAATGATGGAGCCTGCGCCGACGACGCTACCGCGGCGTATTCGCGCGCCATTCATGACGATCGAGCCCATTCCGACGAGCGCGTCGTCTTCAAGCGTGCAACCGTGCAGGATCACGTTGTGGCCAACGGTGCAGTTGCTGCCGATCGTGAGCGGAAAGCCGGGGTCCGTGTGGCAGGTAGAATTGTCCTGCACGTTGGAACCTTCGCCGATCTCGATCCACTCATTGTCGCCGCGCAGCACCGCGCCGAACCACACGCTGGCAGAATTCAGCAGGCGCACCTTGCCGATCACGACAGCGGTATCTGCGATGAAATAGTTTCCGTCTGCGGGGAGTTCAGGTCCCTGCCCGTCGAGTTCGTAGATCGCCATAACAAAAAGGCCTCCGTTAACGGAGACCTTGGCACAGCCGCTAGTGCGGGATCAAGCGAACAGGCCGGCCGCCTCAGGCCAGCACGCCCGCGGCACGCAGCGTCATCAGGAAGAACGTGCCGGACATCATGCTCCAGAATCCGGAAAGCACGGTCGCCATCATCACGAATTCGAAGCGGCGGCGCTCGATCTTCACGCCGCGGAGCGTATTGCGCATGATGATGAACGGTGCGGCGAAAACCAGAAACGGCACGGCCGCAAACGTCTTCGGCGCCACGCCCTCGCCCAGCAGCCCGAACCCCGCCGGCCGCTCCGCCATCGCCTGATAGCCGCTGGCGAGCGCGCCCGCGAACGCAAAGCCGATGCACAGGGCGAACAGGGAATTCAACGCTTCGGGCGACATGACAACTTCCGCTACTCGACAAACCGCGCGCCCTGCTTTCGCAAAATTGGCCGGCGGCCGCCACAGCATCCTTAAGGAAAGGTTAACAGCGGGCCGCCAGGATCTCGTTTGCGCATGGCTTGAAGGGGGCGGACTCCCGCGAAATCATGAGGAAATCGCGCGCCGCATGGCATATTCGCGAAATGATTCGCCTACTTGTTCCCCGGCCTCGTTCATGACCCTGCTTTCGACGGCCCAGCACCTCGCCCGCGATACCCGCAGGGACCCGCGCTCGCACATGATCCTGATCATGGTCGCGGTAACCATTGCCGCGGGCGCCATAGCGCTGGTCGCCTATTTGCTGTGGCCGACCTGGGTAGCGCGGCCCGCCAGTGCACCGGGACGGCTTCCGGTCAGCGTTGGCGCCACGCTCTTCAACGTGCCGACATCAGCGATCCGCCGCAAGATCCAGCGCCACTCGGGCCCGCAGGAACGCGTCGATCTCAGCTTCGTCTTCCCGTCGCTCGAACCACCGGATGCGCCGAAGCACGTCAGCGCCGATACGGTCGAGGAAAAGGCGCAGCCGATTGACCGGATCTTCGTCTCGATATCGGCTCATCACGATGCGCTGGCGCCGGATATGCGGGTCCGCACCATCTATCCGCGCTACCTCGAACAGAAGGCAACACCGATCGACGATGCATTGACGATGCGCGCGTTTCGTGACGGCTCGCCCTACGCCAATGAAGACCTGTTCTCCGCCACGTCGCCGAGCCTCAACGCGCGCTGCTCGCGCGATGGCCAGACGCCCGGCATGTGCCTGAGCGAGCGCCGCGTCGACGGCGCCGACCTGACGTTCCGCTTTCCACGAAGCTGGCTGTCGCAATGGCGCGACGTAGCGAATGCAATGGAGCGGCTGACGGCCCAGATGCGCGGTCCGAGGGGATAGCTACGGACGCGTAGGGTGGGCAAAGGAGCGTTAGCGACGTGCCCACCATCTATCACCGATCGCGCTTCGAAATGGTGGGCACGCTACGCTTTGCCCACCCTACGCGGCACGCGCATCAGCCGACGTCGGCGAGATCTTCCTCGAGGATCGCCATCTGGAATTGGAACGAACGGTCATCGTCCTCGTCATCGACGAACAGCACGCCGATGAACTCCTCGCCGATATAGACTTCGGCGGAGTCGTCCTTCTTCGGGCGCGGCACGACGCGGATCTTGGGATTGCCGAATACGCGCTTGAGATAGGCGTCTAGCTTCCTGACTTCCTGAACGTCCACGGGCGGTCTCCAATCGGATTCTCTAAATTTCCGGGAGGTTTTTAGGACGAGACGGAGCAGACTACCAGCCGTAACTTCACAAATACGGCTGGCAGAAAGTGTGGAAAATCAAAGGCCGATTGCGCCGAGCATCTGATCCATGGTGCGCGACGGCTCCGCACAGCCGGCTTCGCCCACGATCTTGGCGGGAACGCCGGCGACCGTGACGTTGTGCGGCACCGGCTTGACCACCACCGAACCTGCCGCGATGCGCGCACAATGGCCGATCTCGATATTGCCGAGAATCTTTGCGCCCGCCCCGATCAGCACGCCGCGCCTGATCTTCGGATGACGGTCCTCGTTCTCCTTGCCGGTACCACCCAGCGTGACGCCATGCAGGATCGAAACGTCGTCGTCGATGACAGCGGTCTCGCCGCAAACGAAGCCGGTGGCGTGATCGAGGAAAATGCCGCGGCCGATCCTGGCGGCGGGGTTGATATCGGTCTGAAACACCGCCGACGAGCGGCTCTGCAGGTAGAAGGCAAAATCCTTCCGGCCCTTTTGATAGAGCCAGTGCGCCAGGCGATGGGTCTGCAGCGCGTGGAAACCCTTGAAGTAGAGCAGCGGATCGATGAAGCGCGAGGTTGCGGGATCGCGATCGTAGACCGCGACCAGATCGGCGCGGAACGCATTGCCGAGATCGGGTTCGTCACGCAGCGCCTCGTCGTAGGTCTGGCGGATCAAATCGCCCGATAGCGCCGAATGATCGAGCCGCTCGGCGAGACGATGCACCACCGAATCTTCGAGGCGGTCGTGATGCAGCACGGTCGAATAGATGAAGGACGCAAGCTCGGGCTCGCGGCGGACGATGTCTTCCGCCTCACCCCGGATGCGATCCCAGATCGGATCGAGCGCGGCGATCTTCGACGCTTGCGGATTGACCTGATGCACTGCCATGATGGCTCTCGCAAATTCGCTTGGTTGGCCGATATTATAGCACGGCGGGCGGGTTTGTCCCGGGCACGCTTCGGCAGAGTAAACCATCGCCAAATGCCGTTCGGGGTTAGTTCAAGGTGGTCAGCCAATTCCGGAAATCAAGCCGGATGATGTCCGACTATTGGTCAATTTCAGCCGGCCAGCCATTCCGGGATGCTGGGGCTAATGGGGGAAAGTCGCATCAGCATGCAGATATTGCAGGCGCGGACCGCTGCGGACTCGCGGGCCGCCTGGATCGCGGCCATCGCCATCCCATTGATGTTGCTGGCCCCCGCCCTGTGGAATGGTTACCCCCTGCTCCAGTGGGATACCGGCGGCTATCTGGCGCGATGGTACGAAGGCTACCTGGTGCCCAGCCGCTCCACGACGTTCGGTCTCTATCTGCATTTCGGCGAGGATTCGAGCTTCTGGCTCAACCTCGGAATCAACGCGCTGGCGACGTTGTGGATCCTGCAACTGACACTGCGCGTGCTGGGCCAGTCCCAGCCATTGCGGCTGCTGGCCATGAGCCTTGTGCTGGCCCTGACCACCTCGCTGCCCTGGCTCACCAGCACGCTCCTGACCGATATTTTTGCCGGCCTCGCCGTGCTCGCCCTCTTCATCCTGATTACGCAGGGCGAGCGGACTTCAATCCCGGAAAAATGCCTCCTGTTCGGCCTCACCGCTTTCGCCGCGGCGACGCATAGCGCAACGCTCGCGGTGCTGCTCGGGCTGTGCGGCATGGGGTGGATCGCGCGCCCTTTTCTGCGCGGGCGGATTTCCGTTTCCGGGCTGACACAGGGCAGCCTCACCATTGTCGCCGGAGCCGCGCTGTTGCTCGCGACCAATTTTGCACTATCAGGTAAACTGGCGTGGACGCCCGGCGGCTACGGCGTCGCCTTCGGGCGCATGCTGCAAGACGGCATTGTCGCGCAATATTTGCGCGATCATTGTCCGAAGCAGAACTTCAAACTCTGCCCCTATCGCGATCAGCTTCCTGCCACGGCGGACCAGTTCCTGTGGGGCAACAGCATGTTCAACACGCTTGGCCGCTTTCAGGGACTGAACGACGAGATGGGCTTTATCGTGCTGCATTCGCTGGCCGAATATCCGGCCTGGCAGGTCAAGTCGGCGCTGACGGGGACGGCGCAGCAACTGGTGCAGGTCGCCACCGGCGAAGGCATCGGTGTCTGGCTCGGCCACACCTACGGCATCATGGAGCGCTTTCTTCCCGCGCAGGTGAAGCCGATGCGCGCGGCGCAGCAGCAGCGCTGGCATTTCGACTTCACCGCGATCAACCGGATTCATGTCCCCGTCGCATTGGCGTCGATGCTGCTGGCCGTCATCCTGTTCGGCCGCGGCGTACTGCGCCGGCCGTTCGACGATCTCACTTTGCTCGCCGGCACGGTCTCGTTCGCCGTGCTCGGCAATGCCTTCATCTGTGCGGTGATATCGGGCCCGCATGATCGCTACGGCGCACGGATGGCGTGGCTTGCTACCGCGGTGGTGCTGATCGCAGCTATCAGGCACTTCACCAGTGATGCGCGCGAGCGTTCATTGGCGCCGCGACAGGAAGTCGGTGACGCCGACCTTGTAGACCTTGTCGCCGACCGCGCGCATGTGATCGCGGTTCGGAATGTCGAGCACCTCGGCACCCGGAATGATTTTCCCGAGCGCCGCGGCTGAGCCGGCGATTTCGTCCCTGGTGCCGACCGCGATCAGGACCGGCACGCCGATGCCGGCGGCCTCCTCCGTCGTCATCAAGCGGCGCGAACCGCGCAGGCAGGCGGCCAGCGCGCGACGGTCGGAACGGGTCTGATCGGCGAAGGCGCGAAACGTCCGCCCGACCGGATCGGTGACGTCCTCCAGCGACGGCGCTTCCAGCGCGATCGCCACGTTCTCGCCGGGGCCGCCGCCCTCGATCAGTCCGATCCCGATGCCGCCGAGGATCGCCGAGCGCAGCCGCTGCGGCTGCTCGCGCGCCAGGATCGCCGTCATGCGCGACCCCAATGAATAGCCCATGATGTCGGCGCGCGCGATTTGCAGATGATCCAGCAGCGCGATGACGTCGCTCGCCATGATGGCGATTTCGTATTCGGCGGAATCGTAGAGTTTTTCCGACTCGCCATGGCCGCGGTTGTCGAGCGCGATGACGCGGCGGCCGTCCTTTTTCAGATCGGAAACCCAGGTCGGATAAACCCAGTTGACGTTCTTGCTGGAGGCAAAGCCGTGCACGAGAACGATCGGATCGCCCTCGCCCTCGTCGAGATAGGCAATTTCGACAGCGCCGTTGCGAAAACTCGGCATCATCAGTTCCATTTTTTGGGGGGATCAAAACGGGCGAGCTTGCAATGGCTGCAAGTCTAGCCCTGCGCGGCAGCACTCGCCAGAGCCGGGTCGGACGGCGAGCATGCTGCTGCCGCCTGCCTTAACCGGCGCGCTTTCTTGCGACGCAGCCACGCTTCGGTGGCGCGCTCGGTGGTGGCCTTGATCGATGAGAGAAAACCGAACAGCGCCAATAGCGCGCCGAACACCCACATCGTCAGATTGAAGGCGCCGGTCGCCAGCAGCAGCGCGCCGCGGCCGAGCACCTTCAGAATCGCGCGGGTCTGGCTGCCCTTGGATTCGGCAAGCCGTGCCGCGCGGGCGACATCCTTCGGCCCTTGCGCGATGCGCAGCGTGTCGAGTGCGCCGCGGGTGCCGGCCTTTTCGCCGACGCGTCCGACGTCCTTTGCCAGCCGCACCAGCGCACCGGCCTTCTCGGCGCGGAACGCCGCCTTGATCGCGCTGATGGTCTCGCCGGGCCGCAGCACCGAACCCTTCGCGACCGCCTGCTGCAGCACGGGCGCATCGACGACCTCGCGCGCGGAACGGCCGGCCCATTGCGTCAGCCCCTCGCCGATACGTCCAACCTTGCGGGCATCCTTGACCATGGAAAGGCCGGCACGCACCGGGCCAAGACCGCCGACGGATACGTAGGTCGCGGCAGTCACCGCGAGGCCCACTGTCGCCAGGCCCAGCACCAGCCGGTCGACCTCTTCGCCGGTCGCGAGATGCTTGCCCTCGCGCACGACGTCCCTGATGTCGCCGAACACGAAGAGATCGCCGGCGACCGTGCCGGACAAGCTTGCAACGTCGTCGGCATTACCGGTCACGAGACCCGTGGCAAAGCGTTTGGCAAAATGCGATGCAGAACCTGCCTCCGTTACGGCATCGCTGACCCGCTTCGACAATTCATCGCTGACGACAATGCCCCTGTCGCGGGCGAGTTCGACAAAGCTGTTGGCGAGATCGGAATCGCCCTCGGCGAGTGCGGCCTCGATATTCTCGGTGACCAGCGCCTGATTGCTCTGCAGGGCGGAATTGATGTGGATATCGGACAGCGCCGCGGGATCGTCCTGTGCGGCCAGAATGGCGCCAGCCTCGCGGGCGTGCGGCCACAGCGCGGCGCACACCGCCACGCTGAGCACAAGGCATCCCACTGCCCCTGCCAGAGCCGAACCGAGCCGCAATCGCCTCATCCAAAAAAACCTAATGTTTCGTCTTTATCTAGATGGTATGCCGTTTTTAAGACACAACTGCCCCGACGAAAGAAGGGCTTTTCTCCGACGACAAGATTGTGTCGAATTTGCATGAGCAAATGTGCGGCGGGACATCCCGAATCGGCTCTAGGAATCATCGGCACCCCCCACTATGGTGCGCGGCATTTCGAACCAGCCGCGTCGCGTTGATTGCGTGCGCCCGTCGTTGCTATCCAAGGTGAAACCCGATGTCCGACCATGTCGTCCCGCACTTCCATAACGACGCCGGGGTCTCGGTAATCGAGATCGGCTCGCAGGAATTCATGTGCGTGGGCGCCAACCCGCCGTTCGACCATCCGCACGTGTTCCTGGACCTCGGCAACGACAACGAGATCATCTGCCCCTATTGCTCGACGCTGTACCGCTTTGCCGCCGACCTCGGCGCCGGCGAAGCCCGGCCGCCGGAATGCGTCCTGAGGGACAAGGTCGCCTGACCTTTCGGTGGCTGCCGCGCGCACCATCATTGTTGCTGGTGCCGGGATCGGGGGACTGACGGCAGCGCTTTCGCTCGCTGCCAAGGGCTTTCGCGTCATCATCCTGGAGAAGGCGGAACGGCTGGAGGAGGCCGGTGCCGGGCTGCAGCTTTCGCCCAACGCCAGCCGGATCCTGGTCGATCTCGGCCTGCGCTCGCGGCTCGCTGCCCGTGCCGTAACGCCCGAGGCGATCAACATCATGAGTGCCCGCGCGGGCGGGGAGATCGCCCGCCTGCCGCTCGGCGAGGCCGCCAGCCTTCGCGCCGGCGCGCCCTACTGGGTGATGCACCGCGCCGATCTGCAAGCCGCACTGCTGGCTGCGGTCAACGACCATCCGGACATCGACCTCAGGCTCGGCTGCCAGTTCGAAGACGTGACTTCGCACGCCAAGGGGCTGACCGTGGTCCAGCGCCGCGGCAATACGCGGCAACACGAGCTCGCGGCGGCGCTGGTTGGCGCCGACGGCATCTGGTCGGCAGTGCGGAACCATCTGTTCCCGGAGGTGCAACCGCAATTTTCCGGCCTGATCGCCTGGCGAGGAACGCTCGATGCGACGACGCTGCCGCGCGAATATACGTCGGCCCGCGTGCAACTCTGGATGGGGCCGGATGCCCACCTGGTCGCCTACCCGATCTCGGGGGCGCGGCAGATCAACGTCGTCGCGATCGTGCCGGGAACCTGGAACCGGCCGGGCTGGAGCGCGCCGGGCGAAGCCAACGAACTGAAGAGCGCGTTCGCCTCGCAGCGCTGGCCTGCGACGGCGCGGATGCTGATCGGCGCCGTCGACGGCTGGCGGCGATGGGCGCTGTTCACCCTGCCCGATATCGGCGAATGGACCGACGGCGCCATCGCGCTGCTCGGCGATGCCGCGCATGCGATGCTGCCGTTTGCCGCGCAAGGCGCCGGCATGGCGATCGAGGACGCCGCCGTGCTCGCCAAATCCTTGAGCGAAAGCCCGGGCGACAATATCGCGGGTATCCCGGCGGCGCTGAAGCGCTATGGCCGGCAGCGGCGCGGTCGCGTGCTGCGCGTGCAGCGCGCCGCCCGGCAGCAGGGGCGCATCTATCATCTCACCGGACCGCTGGCGCTGGCGCGCGACTTCGCCATCAAGGCGATGGGACCGGAGCGCATGCTGGCGCGGCAGAACTGGATCTATGATTGGCGGGTGTAGCGGAGAGGCTGTAGCCCGCATGAGCGCAGCGACATGCGGGAAACGGCTACCCGTGTAATTCCCGGATGTCGCTTCGCTCATCCGGGCTTGTATGGGGTAGTGGTTGTCAAGGGGATTGATTCATTAGGGCATGGCTTTGCCTTGGCATGTTCGGTGGAGAGCAACGGCTCTTGATGGCTGTTTCGTTCCGATGGATAGCCGCTGCGCCGGACGCGGCACGGTCAAGGCTGGCCGCAGGCCACCGCCGGAGGCGGCGCGTAGCGGCCTTGACGGTGGCAAGGCCGGTGCGAAGCTTTCGGATCGGGACGTTTCGAGGCGCGCGATTGACAGCTTGACGTGATGTCCTGGACTGGGCCGTGACGTCGTATGCGGCCAACACCGCATCAACTTGTATCCGGTCGGGTGTGGTGGCCCGGACCCTGATCTTTCATGCACGGGTGAAGGTAAGGCCCAGAAGAGACGGGACCCATCTACGAAAGCGGAATCCGAAGACCCAAGCCCGGGTTCGGTCACACGTCTGTCCTGGATCACGTCGGCCGTCATTGGCACACCGGCGTTGGTTAGAGACTTGGACGCATCACAGCGCCGCTCGGCACAAGGCCGGTTTCCAGATAGCGCCAGAGCGCCACCATCAGCTTGCGCGCCAGCGCCACGATGGCGATCTTGCGGATGCGACCCTTGAGGTTGCCAACCCGCTCGCGGAACCAGCGGCTCAGCTCGCTGTCGGGCTGATGGCTCAGCCATAGCCAGGCGAGCTCGATGGCGGTCGTTCGCGCTCGGCGATTGCCAGCCTTGCTGATGCCCTGTTGCCTGCGGCTGGCGCCGCTGTCGTAGGGCATGTCGGTCAGTCCGAAGCAACTGCCGACCTGACGCCGGTTCTTGAAGTTGCGGTAGAAGACCTCGTTGGCGAGAAGCTGGGCGATGTGCGGGCCGATCGCCTTGAGTTGGGCAAGCTGAACCGCCTTCGCCTCTACCGAGTCCTTGGCCGGTGCCCGATGCGCGGCCGCATTCGCTGCCTCGAGCGCCTTGATCTGCTTGTGCACCAAGACCAGCCGCTCATGCTCGCGACGGATCTCGTCCTTCAGCCGCGGCGGCAGAGCGCGCCCATCGCCGGTACGCATCTCCTCCAGACCCGACAAGAAGTCCGGCTTCAGGGGCATGACATCGCGGATACCCTGGCCATGCAGCAGCCCCTTGATCCGATTGCTGTGCCCGGTGCGCTCCTCCAGCAGCCGCTCGCGCTCGCGCGTGCGCCGTTTGCGGTCCTCCTCCTCAGGCGTGGGAACCCGAACCATGCTGCAAACCCGCGGTTCGCCACGCAGGTAAGCCAGAAACGAGCGCATCAACTGCGCCAGGTCGATCCGATCGGTCTTGGCACGCCGTGCCCGCCGGTTCACCTCGATGCTCGACGCATCGATCTCGTAATTGAGCACCTCGTTGTCGGCAAGCCAGCGGTGCAGCCAATGACCGTCGAGACCTGCTTCATAGCAAGACAGGATACGAACCGGCTTCCCCGTCTGCGCCGCCTTCGATCGAGCCTTGACCAGCAAACTCGACAACGCCGCCAAGTCGCCACCGTCAATCCGGTAACGGCTCACCTTCTCGGCACCAGGCATCATTATGCCTAGCTGCCATTTCGCCTTGCTCAGTTCGAAAGCAACGTAAACCGTGGCATACTCGCAGCCGGCGGGTGTGTCAGCGTGATCTGTGCACATCGTGGATCCTCTGGGTGAGTGGGGGTCGCAAACTCAACTTACCCCCTGAACACCTGCCACCCATAGGATCTACAAGACAGCTACTAATTTGCGCTAGCCGCTCGTCTTCGCACGGCCCTTCTTGGCGACGGGAGCCGGCGCGATCGATGGCGGGGTCGGCGCCGGCCTGGCTTCCGGTTTCGATTCGTGACACCGGTTCTTCTGCCAGGCCTCCTCGGCCAGCTTCGACTGTCCGCGTACAGCGATGTAGTCGTTGCGGTAGGCCACCTCCGCCACCACCGAACCGCCGACGCCGGTTTCCGCCTTCGTCATCAGCCGCTGCAATTCGTCGGTGCGATTGGCAAGGCTCTTGCGCTCCGGCTCGAGCTGCTTGCAATCGTAGAGATCGTATCTGGCGGGATCGACGAAGGCCGGCGAAATGGTATCGCTCATGCTGGCGCAGCCGGACAGGGCGACGCTCAGCGCAACCAGCGCCAGCGCGGCGGGGCTGCGCGAGAATAACCGGCGATGGGACAACGAGTTGGACATCAGACCTTCGTTAGATGGATTATGTTGAGATCGCCTAAAGCTCGCCGCAAGTAAACACCCCAAGTGTCCGCATTGAGGCTTTGCTTTGGCGCGCGCGCTCACTTAAAGGTGGGGAGCGTTCGGGCTGGAGATTATCCCAATTTCACTTCTCCGGAAAACGCGCTAAGTATCTGATCTCCTGAGACTAAGCGGACGTGGCGGAACTGGTAGACGCAAGGGACTTAAAATCCCTCGATGGCAACGTCGTGTGGGTTCGAGTCCCACCGCCCGCACCACGCTTCGCCCTGACGGGCTACGCGTGGCGCAGCCACGCTGAGGCCGGCAGGGCGAAGCGTATCCGGCGAAGCTTGAGCACAGCGAAAGCGAAGACGGACTGTTGGACGGCCGCGAGCTACGGCTAGGCAAGCCGCGCCCTGCGAGGCATAGCTTGAGCGGGTGGCCGGGAACGGACTTGGGAGCCTGGGGACTACATTGCCGCAAATCGGTCTTTTCGAAATGCGCCGGCTGGAGATGCTGAGCAACACCATCTTCGGCGTTGCCATGACGCTGCTCGCCTATGATCTGCCGAAGGCCAGCAGTTTCAAGGAAGCGCCGACCTGGATGGGTCTGATCCACGTCTACGCGCACCCCGTCATCGCGCTGACGATCAGTTTCATCGTCGCCGGGCTATTCTGGTTCAGCCATCACCGGCGGCTTGCCGTGGCGCCGGAAGGCGGGCGCGGCGTGGTGTTTCTCAATCTGTTTTTTCTGCTCTCGATCATCATCCTGCCGGTGACGAACGGTCTCTATGGCGTCTATCGGATCGATGGCGTGATCGCGGTGCTCTATGGATTCCACCTGACCGTGATCGCCGCGCTGAACGCGCTGTTGTGGGTCCTGGCGCTGCGGGGCCAGAGCAATCCGCCGTTGCTGGCGACGGCGCTGCTTCCGCTGGGCGTTTTCGTGCTCGGCACGGCCGTGGCTTTCGTCGCGCCGAGAATCTCACAGTTCATCTGGTGCCTGGCATTCCTTGCGCCTCTCGCAGGCTGGCTCGCCGCGCGTCGCGAGGGCTAGCGCGAGACCTTTGCCTCGTTCACCTTCAGCAGCCGGCTCGCCTCCTCCGCAATCATCCGCTCCATCTTCTCCTGAAATTCCTTTCGCGGCAGGCCCGGCGCAATCGGCGGCAGGAACGAGAGCGTGATAATGCCGGAGTGCATCATCAGGGTCTTCTTGCCCCAGAACAGCCCCGAATTGCACGCCGCCGGCACCACGGAGACTTCGAGATTGGTATAGAGCGCGGAGATGCCGGCGGACTGAAACACCACGGGCTCGTCGATCGCCTGCCGCGTCCCCTGCGGAAACAGCAGCACCTTGCGGCCCTCGCCGACTGCTCTTCTCGCTTCATCGACCATCTGGCGCAGCGCGTGCCGGCCCGCCGAGCGATCGACCAGGATCATCGGATAGCGCTCGAGAAACCATCCCACCATCGGCAGCTTTCTCAGCTCCTTCTTGGCGACGATGCTGGCGTCGGGGAAGATCACGCAGAGCGCTGCGGTCTCCCACAGCGACTGGTGATTGCAGGCAATGATGCAGGGGCCGTCAGGAACGTGCTCACGACCCTCGACGCGATAGTCGAGCCCGATCACGTACTTCATCAGGAACATGATGCCGTTGGCCCATACCTGGGAGACCGCACGCACGGTCGCACTGCTCGCGTTGAACAGCGCCATGAACGGCACCGTCGATGCAACGACGACCGTCAGGATCACCACGGCGGTATCGAATAGTATGGACCTCAGATAGTGCAAACGTTCCGTCCTCTCGGGCCTATGGTGCGGCTTCCCATACAGCACTTTTCCCGGGTTGCACAATTCCGCCCGCCCGGCTGAAATAGGCCCACCATGGATCGGCCCGATTATCCGTCCAGGATCGCCGCATGCCCGACAGCGAAAAGATCGCCATCGCGCCACATCTCGTCTTCGATGCCATCACGGCCGGCCCGCCCGGCGCGCCGCTGGTGCTGTTGCTGCATGGCTTTGCGGAATCGATGCATTGCTGGCGCGCGCAGGTCACGGCGCTCGGCGACATGGGTTATCGCGCCATCGCGCCGAGCCAGCGCGGCTATTCGCCGGGCGCCCGCCCCGATCCGCGCGAATTTTCGCATTACCTGATCGACCGACTGATGGACGATGCGTTGGCGATCGCGGCGGCCGCGGGCTATGGCGAAGCGCGTTTTCATCTCGCCGGCCACGATTGGGGCGGCAGCATCGCCTGGGGCATCGCTGATCGCCACCACGAACGGCTGGCCTCGCTCACCATTCTCTCCCGTCGCATCCGAATGCGTTCAATCGCGCGCTCGAAACCGACGGAGAGCAGGCGCAGCGCTCAAAACATCACAAGGCGTTTCTGGAACCTGACGCCGCCGATATCGTGCTCGCAGACGACGCCAGATGGCTGCGCGAGCGTCTCGCCGCCAACGGCGTTCCCACCGAGGCGATCGAGCGGCATCTTGCCGTGCTCGGCAACAAGGACGCCATGGAAGGGGCGCTGGCCTGGTATCGTGCGCGCGGCGCAATCCGCGGGCCGCTCGGCCCGATCCGCGTGCCGACGCTTTATATCTGGGGCGACGTCGACGACACCGTCGGCCGCGCCGCCGCCGAAGGCACCGTAGATTTCATCGCCGCGCCCTATCGCTTCGAGGTGCTGCCCGGCGTCGGCCACTTTGCGGCGGATCAGGCGCCGGAACGTGTATGCGAATTAATGCTGGAACATCTCGCGGCGCACCCTGCGTGAGGAACGCAACGCCCGCAAGAATGTTGTCGTGCACAAAAAGGAGCACGACAAATTGGCCAACGAACAACCCTTGGACAAACCCGCCGCAACCGACCGCAAGCCGGCCCGGAACCAGGCACGTCAGCCACAACAGCCGCAGGTTCGCTCGCCGCTGTTGAACGACGGCCCGGAACTGGAGCGCGACAGCCACTGCTGACGCAGACTGCAAAAAAGAAGCGCGACGGAGGACGAAACCTCCGTCGCGCTTTTTGTTGTCCGATTGAAGCTGGTGCGCCCTACTCGCTCTTGTCGATGTTCCAGAACACCGGCGTTGCCGGGCCGTCGACGATGCCGGTGAGCGATTTGCGCCAGCCGCTCGGGATCAAATACTGGCCAAGCGGGATGTAGATCACCTGTTCATAGGCCTGCTTCTGGATGTCGGCAGCGATCTTCTTCTGCTCGTCCAATGAGCCGGAGCGCGCAAACTTGTCGCGGAGCTCTTCGATCTTGGCGTCTTCAGCCCAGCCGAACCAGCCGCCGTTCTTGCCGCGACCGCCGACTGAAGCGTTGGCGACCGGATTGGAAACGTCGGCGGCAACCCAGTTGGTGAAGAACATGTTCCAGCCGCCTTCCTTCGGCGGCTTCTGGCTGGCGCGGCGCGTCACGACGGTCTGCCAGTCGGTGGCCTGCACGTCGACCTTGAAGCCGGCTTCGCGGAGCAATTGCGCCGCGACGATCGGCTGCGCCTTCAGCGTCACGACGTCACCGGGCGCCATGACCACGACCGGCGTGCCGTCATAGCCGGACTCGGCGAGCAGCTTCTTCGCCTCCGCCATGGCATTGCCCTTCACCAAACTCTCGGCGCCGACATCGCTCTCCAGCGGAGTGTCGCACACGAAGATCGCGCCGCAGATCTTTTGATATTTGGCATTGCCAACCAGCGCATCAAGCACGTCCTTCTGCTTCATGGCCAGGAAGGCGGCGCGGCGAACCTTGACGTTGTCGAAGGGTGGATAGAGGAAGTTCATCCGTCCCAGCGTCTGGAAACCGAACTTGTTGAGGACGTCGACCTTGATATCCTTGTTCGCCTCCAGCACCGGCAGCAGATCGAACGGCAGGTTCTCCATGAAGTCGATATCGCCCGACTGCAGCGCGTTCACCGCGGTCTGCGCGTCCGGCATCGTGATCCATTCGACGCGATCGACCTTCACCACCTTGCCGCCGGAGGTCCAGCTCGGCGCTTCCTTGCGCGGCACGTAGTCCGGGTTCTTTTCATAAACGGCCTTCACGCCCGGCTGGAATTCCGCCTGCACGAACTTGAACGGACCGGAGCCGACCTGTTCCTTGATCTGCTGGCCGGCAGGGGTTTCCGCGAGCCGCTTCGGCATCATGAACGGGGTGTAGGACGACGGCTTGCCGATCGATTCCAGCACCAGGCCGTAGGGCTCCTTCAGTTTCAGCGCAAAGCTCTTGGCGTCGATCGGCTCCAGGCTGGCGACGAAATCCATCAGCTTCTGGCCCATCGTGTCGTTGCGGCCCCAGCGCTTCAGCGAGGCGACGCAATCTTCCGCCGTAACCGGCTGGCCGTCATGCCACTTCAGGCCATCACGCAATGTGAATGTGTAGGTCAGTTTGTCGTCACTGACTTTCCAATCGGCCATCTGCGGCTGGATCTTGAAATTGGAATCCGTTGCCAGCAGCGTGTCGTAGACCATGTATCCATGATCGCGGGTGATGTAGGCGGTCGTGAAACCGGGATCGATGACGCGCAGGTCGGAATGCATCACGGCGGTGATGGTCTTCTTGCCGGCGGCCATGGCCTGCGAACTGAGGGCAAGCGATGTCACCGCTACCGACAGCGCAAGCGCCGACAATGCGGACGCTATCGTGGGACGTTTCCAACGCATGATGGGGAACATTCGATCTCTCCTGACGTGAAACTGGTCAAAGTCCGCTGATTCATTATGCATGCGGTTCGTTATTTGGGCGAACTAACACGCTGTAAATCCTGACTATTTGAAGACTTGCATCAAGCGCGCGGCGCGTCAATCGGCTTTGAGGCGGCCACCACCCTGCGGATACCGCGGACGCGCGCTCATGTTTCACTTTACAAATCCGCGCGAGATCATTCTCGTAGGTGGCGAGACCGGTGCCCGACTAGTCGAAACCCAAGATCAAGAAAACCAAGAGAAGTCCATGAACCCAGCCAATCTTCCCTTTGATTCCGAGGCCATGCTGCAGGGGCTGCGTAGCTGGGTGGAATGCGAAAGCCCGACCTGGGACAAGAGCGCCGTCGAGCGCATGCTCGACCTCGCCGCGCGCGACATGGCGATCATGGGTGCGACCATCGAGCGCATCGCCGGCCGCCAGGGTTTTGCCGGTTGCGTCCGCGCCCGCTTTCCCCACCCCAAACAAGGCGAGCCCGGCATCCTGATCGCCGGACACATGGATACCGTCCATCCCGTCGGCACCATCGAGAAACTGAAGTGGCGGCGCGAGGGCGGCAAGTGCTTCGGCCCCGGCATTTTCGACATGAAGGGCGGCAATTACCTCTCGCTGGAAGCGATCCGGCAACTGGCCCGCGCCGCGTTCACGACGCCCCTGCCGATCACCGTGCTGTTCACGCCGGATGAAGAGGTCGGCACCCCCTCGACCCGCGACATCATCGAGGCGGAGGCGGCGCGCAACAAATATGTGCTGGTGCCGGAGCCCGGACGCCCCAACAACGGCGTCGTCACCGGCCGCTATGCGATTGCGCGCTTCAATCTCGAAGCTGTCGGCAAGCCGAGCCATGCCGGAGCCACGCTCTCTTCCGGCCGCTCCGCGATCCGCGAAATGGCACGCCAGATTATAGCGATCGACGGCATGACGACCGAAGATTGCACATTCTCGGTCGGCATCGTGCATGGCGGTCAATGGGTCAATTGCGTCGCCACCACCTGCACCGGCGAGGCGCTGAGCATGGCCAAGCGTCAGGCCGATCTCGACCGCGGCGTCGAACGCATGCTGGCGCTATCTGGCACCAGCAATGACGTGAACTTCACGGTGACGCGCGGCGTCACCCGCCCGGTGTGGGAACCCGATGCCGGCACCATGGCGCTGTATGAAAAGGCCCGCGGGATTGCCGCGCAGCTTGGCCTCGAACTGCCCCATGGCAGCGCCGGCGGCGGTTCTGACGGCAATTTCACCGGTGCTATGGGTGTCCCGACGCTGGATGGCCTCGGCGTCCGCGGCGCCGACGCCCATACGCTCAACGAACATATTGAAGTGGATAGTTTGGCTGAGCGCGGCCGCCTGATGGCGGGGCTGCTGGCGACGCTGGAGTGAGGGCTACGTTCTCACCGCCGTCATTGCGAGCTGAAGCCCGCTCCTTTGCGACATGACATTCGCTTAGCTGCATCGCAAAAAACGCAGGCGCAATGGCACGGGACTTGCTGAAATGCTACGTTGGTGGCGCGGAAACCAGCTCCAAGGCCGGCGCTGCCCAATTCACCCACAACTGACGGATCAAGATGCTCGGATATCTGCTTCGCCGCATTCTCGCCGCCATTCCCGTGATGGGCGTGGTCGCGCTGTTTGTGTTTCTCCTGCTGCGGCTGACGCCGGGCGATCCCGCCGCGATTTTGGCCGGCGACAACGCGACGCCTGAACAGCTCGAGCGCATCCGCACGTCGCTCGGCCTCAACGAGCCGCTTTACACCCAGTTCTTCACCTGGATCGGCAAGCTGCTGCAGGGTGACCTCGGCATGTCGCTGATATCAAACGTGCCGGTGCTGACGATGATCAGCCGGCGTGTCGAGCCATCGATCTCGATCGCACTCTGCACCATCATCCTGGCTGTCATTGTCGCCGTGCCGCTGGGCGTGATCGCGGCGTGGAAGCACGGCACGTGGATCGACCGTTTCGTGATGGGCCTGTCGGTCATCGGCTTCTCGGTGCCGGTGTTCGTGATCGGCTACGTCCTGATCCAGATCTTTGCAATCGAGCTGCGCTGGGTCCCGGTGCAGGGTTTCCGCAGCATCACGGCAGGCTTCGGCCCGTTCTTCGAGCGCATCATCCTGCCGACCTGCACGCTCTCCTTCATCTATGTCGCGCTGATCGCGCGCATGACGCGGGCGGCGATGCTCGATGTGCTGGGTGAGGATTACGTCCGCACCGCTCGGGCGAAAGGCATCAGCGAGACCGGCGTTCTGCTGCGCCATGCGCTGCGCAATGCTGCCGTGCCCGTCATCACGGTGATCGGAACGGGTTTTGCGCTGCTTATTTCCGGCGTCGTCGTTACCGAGAGCGTGTTCAACGTGCCCGGCATCGGCCGCCTCACCGTCGATGCGGT
This sequence comes from Bradyrhizobium paxllaeri, assembly GCF_001693515.2. Taxonomy (NCBI): domain Bacteria; kingdom Pseudomonadati; phylum Pseudomonadota; class Alphaproteobacteria; order Hyphomicrobiales; family Nitrobacteraceae; genus Bradyrhizobium; species Bradyrhizobium paxllaeri. The sequence continues at coordinate 3,410,121 of NZ_CP042968.1, read as the reverse complement.
GCTGGCGCGCGACTATCCGGTGATTCAGGCGATGATCCTTTTGACGTCCGGCATCTATGTCGCCGTCAATCTCTTGATCGATCTCGCCTACACCCTTCTTGATCCCAGAATTCGTTACTGAGGTTCGGCACGATGGCGATCGAAACCCTTCCCGAACCGTCAATCCCGGTCACCACGCCGTTCCGGCCGAAACTGGGATTCCTCACAGCGACCCCGATCATCGCGGTCGCGACCATCTGCCTCGGGCTGATCATCCTGATGGCGATCCTCGCACCCCTGCTCGCGCCGCACGATCCGCAATTGCTGACGCCGGCGCAACGGCTGAAACCGGCCAGCGCGCAATTTCTGCTCGGCACTGATGCCTTTGGCCGCGACGTGCTGTCGCGCATCATCTATGGCGCGCGGATTTCGCTGCTGATCGGTCTTGGCGCCGCGGTCTTCTCGATCGGCATCGGCCTTCTGATCGGGCTCGTCTCCGGCTTCTTCCGCTGGGTCGACGCCGTGATGATGCGGGTGATGGACGGCCTGATGGCGATCCCGTCCATCCTGCTCGCGATCGCCGTGGTCTCGCTGTCGGGCGCCAGCCTGACGACGGTGCTGGTCGCGATCACCATTCCCGAAATTCCCCGCGTGGCGCGGCTGGTGCGCTCGGTCGTGCTGTCCGCGCGCGAGGAACCTTACGTGGAGGCCGCGATCTCGGTCGGTACCAGCCTGCCCAAGATCATGTGGCGGCATTTGATGCCGAACACGGTGGCGCCGCTGATCGTGCAAGGCACGTATGTCTGCGCTTCCGCTATCCTCACCGAGGCGATCCTGTCGTTCCTCGGCGCCGGCATCAGCCCGGAAACGCCGACCTGGGGCAACATCATGGCCGAGGGCCGCGCCTACTTCCAGGTCAAGCCATCGCTGATCTTCTGGCCCGGCCTGTTGCTGTCGATTGCCATCCTGAGCATCAACCTGATCGGCGACGCCGCCCGCGATGCGCTCGATCCGCGCATGAAGCAGCGGGAGGCCGGAAAGTGACGCCTTCAATGCAATTGAAGCCGTCACTCCGGGGCGCGAAGCGAACCCGGAATCTCGTCATTCCGGGTCTGGTGCTATCGCACCATCCCGGAATGACGCCCCACCAATCTCGTTGCTTCGCTCCTCGCAATGACAGTCGAAAAACCTGAAATGAAAAACATCGTTCTCGATATCGACAATCTCGTCGTCGGCCTCGGCAAGAACCCGTCCGGCCAGCGCATCATCGACGGCGTCTCCCTACAGGTCCGCGAAGGCGAGACGCTGTGCGTGGTCGGCGAAAGCGGCTCCGGCAAGTCCGTGACCTCGCTGACCGTGATGGGGCTCCTGCAAAAGGGCGCGCTGGTGCCCTCCAGCGGCAGCGTCAAACTGGTCGGCGAGGAATTGCTCACCGCCACCGACAAGCGCTTGCGGCAATTGCGCGCCACACGAATGGCGATGATCTTTCAGGAGCCGATGACGGCGCTCAATCCGGTGGTGCCGGTCGGCCGCCAGATCGACGAAGTCCTGCGTGCCCACACCGATCTCGATGCCCGCGCCCGCCGCCAGAAAATCCTGGCAATGATGGAGCATGTCCGGCTGCCCGACGTCGAGCGCATCTTTGCCTCCTACCCGCACCGGCTGTCCGGCGGACAGCGCCAGCGCATCATGATCGCGATGGCGCTGGTGCTCGAACCGAAGCTCCTGATCGCGGACGAGCCGACCACCGCGCTCGACGTCACCACGCAGAAGCAGATCCTCACCTTGATCCGCGACCTGCAGCGCGATCACGGCACCGCGGTCCTCTTCATCACCCATGACATGGGCGTGGTCGCCGAGATTGCCGACCGCGTCGCGGTGATGCGCCACGGACGGCTGGTCGAGACCGGCACGCTCGACGGCATCCTGCGCACGCCGGCGATGGAATACACCCGCAACCTGCTCTCCTCGGTGCCGAGCCTGGTGCCGCGGGCGCCGCGCGCGGAAACCGACGAGCCGATCGTGCTGGAAGCCAACGAGCTCGGCAAAGTCTACCGCGAGCGCTCCTTCTTCGGCAAAGCCCGCGAAGTCGCCGCCGCCAAGGACGTCACCCTCACGCTGCGCAAGGGCCGTACGCTCGGCATCGTCGGTGAGAGCGGCTCCGGTAAGTCGACGGTGGCGCGCTGCATCGTCCGCCTGATCGATCCGACGTCAGGCGGCGTTCGCCTGGCGGGGCGCGAAATCTCCGACCTGTCGCGGCGCCTCCTGCAGCCGCACCGCAAGAAGATCCAGATCATCTTCCAGGACCCCTATCGCTCGCTTAATCCGCGCATCACCGTCGGCGAGACCATCGCGGAAGGCCCGATCAATTACGGCATGCCCCGCGCCGAAGCGCTGGCGAAGGCGCGCGAGCTGCTCGAGCTGGTTGGCCTGCCGGCGGATGCGGTCTCGCGCTATCCGCATCAATTCTCCGGCGGCCAACGCCAGCGCATCGCGATCGCGCGTGCGCTCGCGCTCGATCCCGACGTTCTGGTCGCAGATGAAGCGGTTTCCGCCCTCGACGTCTCGGTGCAGGCGCAGGTGCTCGAGCTGCTCGACGAAATCCAGAAGCGGCTGGGCATCGCGCTTCTGTTCATCACCCACGATCTTCGTGTTGCAGCGCAGATCTGCGACGACGTCGCGGTGATGCAACATGGCCGGATTGTGGAACAGGGACCGGCGGCAGAGGTGCTGACCCATCCGCAACAGGCCTATACCAAGGCGCTTCTCGATGCCGCGCCGGGCCGCGGCTGGGATTTTGCCAATTTCCGGCCGGTGGAAGTGGCGGCGGAGTAGCGCGTCAACGTCATTCCGGGGCGATGCGCAGCATCGAGCCCGGAATCTCGAGATTCCGGGTCTGGTCCTTCGGACCATCCCGGAATGACGAGCTCTCAAATTTGCTGCCTTGCTTCGCGGCGCTATTCCGTACCACGCGGCATGCAAAACGGAATTGCTCCCCGGCTTGCGCTTGCCACGATCTCCCGCTTAACGTCCTCCCAAACCAAGAACACCGGCTGAGATAAAATGACCCGCATCGCCGTCGGCGGCTTCCTGCACGAGACCAACACCTTCGCGCCGACCAAGGCGACCTATGCCGATTTCGTTCATGGCGGCGGCTGGCCATCGATGGCGCGTGGGCCCGATGTGCTGAAGGTCATGCGCAAGATCAATGTCGGCCTCGCCGGCTTCATCGAGACGGCTGAGGCTAATGGCTGGGAACTGGTCCCTACCATCTCCGCCGCCGCGAGCCCATCGGCACATGTCACAACCGATGCCTTCGAACGCGTCATGAAGGAGATGGTCGACGGCATCGCCAATGCCGGCCCGCTCGACGCCGTCTATCTCGACCTGCACGGCGCCATGGTGACCGAGCAGCACGACGACGGCGAAGGCGAGATCCTCGCCCGCGTGCGCAAGGTGATAGGCCCGGATCTGCCGCTGGTCGTGAGCCTCGATCTCCACGCCAACGTCTCGCCCAAGATGATGGAGCATGCCGACGCGCTGATTGCCTACCGCACCTACCCCCATGTCGACATGGCCAACACCGGCCGCGCCTGTGCCAGACACCTCGCGCTGTTGCTGAAGACGAAGCATCGCTTTGCAAAAGCGTTCCGGCAACTGCCGTTCCTGATCGCAATTTCCTGGCAATGCACCAACGACCAGCCGACCAAGGGCATCTATGAAAAGCTCGCGGCGCTCGAAAGTGACGCGGTGCCGACGCTGTCTTTTGCGCCGGGCTTTCCGGCAGCGGATTTTCCTCATTGCGGTCCGAGCGTGTTCGCCTATGGCAGAACACAGGCCGATGCCGATGCCGCGGCCGACAGAATCGTCGCGCTGGTCGAGAGCCACGAGAACGATTTCGACGGTCGTATCTATTCGCCCGATGACGGCGTGCGCCTCGCGATGGAGCTTTCGAAATCGGCGACCAGGCCGATCATCATCGCCGACACCCAGGACAATCCCGGCGCCGGCGGTGATTCCGACACTACCGGCATGCTGCGTGCGCTGGTGCGCAACAAGGCGTCGGGCGCCACCGGCGTGATCTACGATCCGGAGTCGGCCAAGGCGGCGCACGCAGCCGGCGTCGGCGCCACGGTCACACTTGATCTCGGCGGCAAGTCCGGCATACCGGGCGATGCGCCCTACAAGGAAACCTTCATCGTCGAGAAACTGTCGGACGGACAGTTCGTGGCGTCCGGCCCCTATTACGGCGGCCGCGACATGGACATGGGCCCGTCGGCCTGCCTGCGCATCGGCGATGTTCGTATCGTCGTGGGCTCCTACAAGGCGCAGCTCGCCGACCAATCAATGTACCGCTATGTCGGCATCGAGCCGACCGAACAGAAAATCCTGGTCAACAAGAGCTCGGTGCATTTCCGCGCCGACTTCGAGCCGATCGCCGAAAAGCTGCTGATCTGCGCGGCTCCCGGCGCAATGCCGGCCGATACCGCGACGCTGCCCTGGACGCGCCTGCGTCCGGGCATCCGCATCAAGCCGAACGGCCCCGCCTTCACTCCATCCGCCCAACCCAAATCTTCAGTCACGGGATAACAGAGACATGCCCACTATCGAACGCATCGACGGCTTTGCCGACGAACTCACCGCCATCCGCCGCGATCTGCATGCCCATCCCGAGATCGGCTTCGAGGAAGTCCGCACCTCCGGCATCGTCGCCGAGAAGCTGAAGGGCTGGGGTATCGAGGTGCATCGCGGCCTCGGCGGCACCGGCGTGATCGGCGTGCTCAAGGGCAAGGGCAATGGCGGCAAGCGCATCGGGTTGCGCGCCGACATGGACGCGCTGCCGATGGAAGAGAATACTAACCTGAAATGGCGTTCGACCATTCCCGGCCGCTTTCACGGCTGCGGCCATGACGGCCACACCACCATGCTGCTCGGCACCGCGCGCTACCTGGCGGAGACGAAGAATTTCGACGGCACCGTGCATTTCATCTTCCAGCCCGCCGAGGAAGGCCTCGGCGGCGCCCGCGCCATGATCAAGGATGGCCTGTTCCAGAAATTTCCCTGCGACGAGATCTATGGGCTGCACAACGCGCCGGACCTGAACCACGGCGAGATTGCGATCCTGCCGGGCCCGGCAATGGCCGGCGCCGACTTCTTCGACATCACCATCCAGGGCTATGGCGCGCATGGCGCGATGCCCGAGCGCTCCAAGGACGCGGTGGTCATCGCAACCACGCTGGCGCAGGCCCTGCAGACCATCGTCAGCCGCAATGTCGATCCGTTGAAGTCGGCGGTGCTGTCGGTGACGCAGATCCATGCCGGCTCCGCCAACAACGTGATCCCCGGAGAGGCCAGGCTCGGCGGCACCGTGCGCGCGTTCGACGACGGCGTGCGCGCGTTGATCCGCGAGCGCATGCGCAAGATCTGCGCCGGCGTTGCTGCGACATTCGAGTGCGAAATCACCGCCGACATCAACGATACGTTCAGCGTCCTCATCAACGAGGAGGAACAGTCCAGGGTGGTCGAAGCCGTGGCAAAGACCGTGGTCGATCCGGCCAACGTGTTGACGCGTTCGGCCCCGAAGATGGGCAGCGAGGATTTCGCCGACATGATGCAGGCGGTGCCCGGCGCCTATTTCTGGATCGGCCATGATGGCTCGGTGCCCGTGCACAATCCCGGCTATGTGCTCGACGACAAGATCCTGCCGATCGGCGCCAGCATGTTCGCCCGCATCATCGAAACCCGGCTCCCGGTAGGTTAGCATGCAGAACGCAGCCCCCGAGGAAGAGGTCACCTCGCTGCATGACCTTTCCGCCACTGATCTGATCGCAGGCTACCGCGCAAAACAGTTCTCGCCCTCGGAAGTGCTGGAGGAAGTGATCGAGCATGTCGCGGCGTGGGAGCCGCACATCAAGGCGCTGTATCTGTACGATCCCGACGGCGCACGCGCGGTCGCAAAGGCTTCGACCGACCGCTGGCAGAAGGGTGAGCCGGTGAGCACGCTCGACGGCGTGCCGGTGACGATCAAGGACAATATCGCCACCAAGGGCCAGCCGATACCGCTGGGATCAGCCAGCGTAAAGCTGGTGGCAGCGGAAAAGGATGCACCGCCCGCCGCGCGCTTGCGCGAATCCGGCGCGATCATCTTCGCCAAGACCACGATGCCGGACTACGGCATGCTGTCGTCAGGCCTCTCCAGCTTCCATCCGCTCACCCGCAACCCCTGGGACCTCTCCAAGAATCCCGGGGGCTCCTCCTCCGGTGCGGGCGCCGCGGGCGCGGCCGGTTACGGCCCGCTGCATCTCGGCACCGACATCGGCGGCTCGGTGCGGCTGCCGGCCGCCTGGTGCGGCCTGGTCGCGCTGAAGCCGAGCCTCGGGCGCGTTCCGATCGATCCGCCCTATGTCGGCCGGGTCGCCGGCCCCATGACCCGCACGGTCGACGACGCGGCGCTGATGATGTGCGTGCTGTCGAAGCCGGATCGCCGCGACGGCATGAGCCTGCCGGCGGATACCATCAACTGGCGGGCGCACGACAAGTCGCCGCGCAAGGTCCGGATCGGCCTGATGCTCGATGCCGGCGCCGGGCAACCGCTGGAAGGTGACGTGCGAAACGTTGTCGTCAACGCGGCCAAGGCGTTCGAATCCGCCGGCGCCGTCGTCAGCGAAGTTGGCGGCATCCTGACCCGCGAGATGCTCGACGGGCTCGACGATTTCTGGCGGGCGCGGTTGTGGGACGATCTGTCAAAATTGTCGCCCGAGGAGCGCGCCAAAACGCTGCCCTACATCCACAAATGGGCGGAAGCCGGTGGAAAGCTTTCCGGCGTGGACGTCGTCAGGGGTTTCAATGCCACCATGGCGATCCGTGCCGCGGCTGCAAAACTATTCTGCGAGCTCGACTACGTGATTTCGCCGGTATCGCCGGTGGTGAACTTCCCGGCCGAATTTGCCGCCCCGATCAACGATCCGGACAAACCGTTCGAACACATTGCCTATACCGTGCCGTGGAATATGTCGGAGAACCCGGCGCTCTCGATCAATGGCGGTTACGACGCCAAGGGTTTTCCGATCGGCGTGCAAATCATCGGCCGCCGCTTCGACGATCTCGGCGTGCTCGGCATGGCCAAGGCCTTCGAGGCCCTGCGCGGTCCGCAGAAGCCGTGGCCGACGCCACCGAAGAAGTAAACGCAAGACCTGCAGGGACATGCGGGATTGTCATGCGCGGGCCTAACCCGCGCATCCATCGTCTTCATAAAAGATGGATTGCCGGGTCAAGCCCGGCAATGACAAGATGAACATCAACAATAAGTATCACGCGAGGAACCGCACCCATGGCGTATGAGACCATCAAGTACGAGGTCGACGATCAGATCCTCACCATCACGCTGAACCGGCCCGACAAGCTCAACGCCTTCAACGGCACGATGCAGCAGGAACTGATCGACGCCTTCGACGCCGCCGACAAGGACGACAATGTCCGCGCCATCATCGTCACCGGCTCAGGCCGCGGCTTCTGCGCCGGCGCCGATCTTTCCTCCGGCGCCAACACGTTCGACCGCGACGCGCGGCGCGGCCCGGTGAAGCGGCTCTCCAGCGGCGCGGTGGATTACAGCGATCCCATGGTGCGCGACGGCGGCGGCCAGGTGACGCTGCGGATTTTCAAATGCTTGAAGCCCGTGATCGCGGCGGTGAACGGACCGGCGGTCGGCATCGGCGTCACCATGCAGCTCGCGATGGATATCCGCATCGCATCGGATGCCGCGCGCTTCGGCTTCGTGTTCTCCCAGCGCGGCATCGTGCCGGAGGCCGCCTCGAGCTGGTTCCTGCCCCGCATCGTCGGCATCTCGCAGGCGCTGGAATGGTGCTATTCGGGCCGCGTCTTTCCGGCGCAGGAGGCACTTGCCGGCCGTCTCGTCAGCAAGGTGGTGCCGCCGGACGACCTGTTGCCGACCGCGCGTGCGCTGGCAAAAGAATTCGCCGCCAAGACCGCGCCGGTGTCGGTGGCGCTAATCCGGCAGATGATGTGGCGCATGATGGGTGCCGACGATCCGATGGAAGCCCACAAGGTCGACAGCCGCGGCATTTACGCCCGCGGCCGCTCGGATGACGTGAAGGAAGGCGTGGTGTCGTTTCTGGAAAAGCGCCCGGCCGAGTTCAAGAACAAGGTTTCGAGCGACATGCCGGACTATTTTCCATGGTGGCAGGAGCGCGAGTATAAATGACGGCGTAGATGCCGTAGGGTGGGCAAAGCGAAGCGTGCCCACCACTTTTCATGCCGCGAGAATGGTGGGCACGGCGCAAGTGCGCCTTTGCCCACCCTACGAGTTCAGTCCATCATCAACGCCACCCTTCCAATCGCCTTGCGATCGATCAGCAGCCGCATGGCTTTCGCATAGTCTTCCAGCGGCAGGCGGTGCGAGACGTTGGGGCGCACCTTTCCAGCCTCCGCCCATTCCGTCAGCGCCTTGATCCTGACCTCGCCGAGCGCCGGATTTCGCCGCACCGCTTCGCCGGCGCGGACGCCGAGCACGCTGGCGCCCTTGATCATCAACAGATTGGTTTTAGCGAGCCCGATGCCGCCGGTGAAGCCGATGATGAGAAGCCGCGCGCCCCAGTTGATGCAGCGCATCGAGTTCTCGAACACCTCGCCGCCGACGGGATCGAACACCACGTCCGCGCCCCGCCCGTCGGTGATGCGCTTGACGGCGTCGCGGAACGGCTCGCGGTCGTAGCGGATGAGGTGATCGGCGCCCCTCGCCTTCGCAATCGCGAGCTTCTCGTCGCTTGACGCCGTCGCGATCACGGTGGCGCCGAGCATCTTGCCGATCTCGACGGCGGCCAGCCCCACGCCGCCGCCCGCGCCATGCACCAGCAGCACCTCGCCGGTTTGAAGCCGGCCGCGATCGATCAGCGCGTGATAGGCGGTGCCGTGTCCGGCCAGAAACGTCGCGCCCTCGGCATAGTCGAAGTTCGACGGCAATTTTACGAGCTGCGACGGGTCGGCGACGGCTTCATCGGAATAGGCGCCGTGCCGCATCTTGACGATCACCTTGTCGCCAACCGCAACGCCCGTGGCTTCGTTGACCTCCACGACATCGCCGGCAGCTTCCATCCCCGGCGTGAACGGGAGCGGCGGTTTGAGCTGATACTCGCCCGCGGCCATCAGCACGTCGGGAAAATTCAACCCGGCGGCGCGAATGGCGACGCGCACCTGCCCGGGCTGCAGCGGCACGGTGGCAAAGGTTTCCAGATGCAGCGCCTCGGGCGGACCGAGCTCGCGGCAGACGACAGCCCTCGGCATCAGGCGGCCCGCGCCTTCACGCGCTCCAGCGCTTCGCGGATCAACGGCATCCGGTCGTTGCCGAAATACATGTCGGTCTTGTCGACAAAAATCGTCGGCGAGCCAAAGCCTCCACGCGCCATCACCTCATCGGTGTTGGCCTTGAGCTGGTCCTTGATCGCCTGCTGGCCAATGCCCTCGAAGAATTTGACATGGTCGACGCCGACCTTCTTGCAGACTTCCGTCAGCACCGAGTCCTGCGAGATGTCCTTGTCGGCACCCCAATAGGTCTCGAACACCGCGGTGGCGAACGGCACCACGTCCTTGCCGAGCCAGATACAGCCGCGCATCGCTTTCACGCTGTTCACCGGAAACACCGTCGGCGGCATTTTGATCGCAAGCCCCGCCGAGCGCGCCCAGTCGGCGAGATCCTTCTTCATGTAGCGCGCCTTCAACGGCACCGGCGTCTCGCGCTGCGCGTAGACGCTCGGATTGACGGTATTGAAGATGCCGCCGACCAGGATCGGTCGCCAGCTGATCTCGACGCCGAGCTCTTTGGCGAGCGGCTGGATGTTGTGGAAGGCGAGATAGGTCCAGGGGCTTGAACAGTCGAAGAAGAATTCGAGCATGGGGTTTCCTTTTGTTGTTTGTGATCCGTGTTGCTTCCACCGTCATTGCGAGCGAAGCGAAGCAATCCATGGCGCTACCCGGGGAAAGAATGGATTGCTTCGTCCGCTTCGCTCCTCGCAATGACGGCTGGGCGGCGGCCTACCCTTTGCCCGCCATCTCCTTCGCGCGCGCACCGAACATATTCCGCCGCGCCTCCTCGTCGAACGGCTCCTTCACGAACTTGCCGATCGCCAGCCCCGCCTGCACCTGCGGCCGTGCACGCACTTCCGCGTACCAGCGCTTGACGTTCGGGTAGTCGTCGAGGGTAAAGCCCTGCGCCTTGTGGGTCATCGTCCAGGGAAAACAGGCGATGTCGGCGATCGAGTAATCGCCGGCGACATAGGCACCGGTCTTGCCGAGTTGGCGGTCGAGCACGCCATAAAGTCGCGCGGCCTCGTCGCGGTAGCGCTCGATCGCGTAGGGAATCTTCTCAGCCGCATAGAGCGCGAAATGGCCGTGCTGGCCGAGCATGGGCCCCAGCCCACTCATCTGCCACATCAGCCATTGCATCACCTGGGACCGTGCCCGCATCTCCGTGGGCAGGAAGCGCCCGGTCTTGTCGGCGAGATAGATCAGGATGGCGCCGGTCTCGAACACCGAAAACGGCCCCTGCCCGTCGGCGGGTTCGTGGTCCACGATGGCGGGAATGCGGTTATTCGGGCTGATCGCCAGAAATTCTGGCCTGAACTGCTCGCCGGCGCGGATGTTCACCGGAATGACCCGATAGGGAAGCCCGAGTTCCTCCAGCATGATCGAGATTTTCCAGCCGTTCGGCGTCGGCGCGTAATGCAGCTCGATCATGGCTCCCCTAGCTGTTGATGCGGAAATATTCCCCGCGATGGCGACTTTTGTTGTTCTGTACCTCCAGCATAAGACATGGCAGACAGGCGCTCAATCAGAACTGACCGGGAGGCTCCCATGCTGTTTCCAACCACGATCGCAGGCTCCTTGCCGAAGCCGGAATGGCTCGCCGAGCCGAATACGCTCTGGGCGCCCTGGAAGTCGAAAGGCGACGAGCTCGCCCGCGCCAAGCGCGACGCCACCATGCTGGCGGTGAAACTGCAGGAAGATTCCGGCGTCGACATCGTCACCGAGGGCGAGCAGGCACGCCAGCATTTCGTCCACGGCTTCCTGGAGAAGGTCGAGGGCATCGATTTCGCCCACAAGGTCGAAATGGGCATCCGCAAAGACCGCTACAAGGCGATGGTGCCGCAGGTGACAGCGCCGCTGACGCTGAGGGGCCGCGTCCATGCCGACGAAGCCCGCGTCGCCCGCACCCACACCACCCGCAAGCTGAAATTCACCCTGCCCGGCCCGATGACCATCGCCGACACGGTCGCCGACAGCCATTACGGCGACAAGGTCAAGATGGCGTTCGCCTTTGCCGAACTGCTCAACGCCGAGGCCAAGGCATTGCAGGCCGACGGCGTCGACGTGATCCAGTTCGACGAGCCCGCCTTCAACGTCTTCATGGACGAGGTCTCCGACTGGGGCATCAAGGCACTCGAACGTGCCGCCGAAGGGCTGACCTGCACCACCGCCGTGCACATTTGCTACGGCTACGGCATCAAGGCCAATACCGACTGGAAGCAGACACTCGGCAGCGAGTGGCGGCAATACGAGGATATTTTCCCGGCGATCGAAAAAAGCCCGATCCAGCAAGTCGCGATCGAGTGCCGCAATTCCAAGGTGCCGCTGGATTTGCTGGCGCTACTCCCCGGCAAGGTGATCCAGGCCGGCGTGATCGATGTCGCCAGCGACATGGTCGAGACCGCCGAGGATGTCGTGAAGGTGATCGAGGCGGTATCGAAATTCGTACCGCTCGGCAACATCGTCGCGACAACCAATTGCGGCATGGCGCCAATGCGGCGGGACATCGCGGAGGCGAAGCTCGCGGCGCTGGGTGCGGGGGCAAAGCTGGCGAGGGAGAGGTTGGGATAGTAACCCCGTCATTGCGAGCGAAGCGAAGCAATCCATGCTTCAACTCGGGGATAGATGGATTGCTTCGTCGCTTACGCTCCTCGCAAGGACGGAGTATCTAGCCCATCGCGCTCGGATGCAGTACCGGACGATAGCCCACGCTTAGCGCGCGTAGCGTTGACGGCGGCGTCAACAGCATCGCGTCATCGATTGCTCCTTCTGCTGCGCTGTAACCAGCCATCGACCATCGCAACGCCCTGCCCTGCACGATCACAAAACTCTCCTCACCCACCTGCACCATCGCCCCATCGGGCAATTGCGCCACCGGCGCCGGCAGCGGATGCAGCCGCCTCCTGCCGCGCTCCAACCGCTCACGATGCAACACGGCATCCATCTCCCGCGCACGAATATCCGAAACGCCGTTACCCTCCTCCCACGCCGCCCGAAACCGGTTGGCGTCGTCGCGGCGGCAGAAGAAGCATGGGCGGTGGCCGGCGGCGAATGCGGTCGCCTCGTCGAGAAAGAACAGCTCGGTCCAGCTTCGCCGGCCCATCACCGGCCGCCGCCAGCCCCGGAATTCGCAGAGGCAGGTAATCCAGGCCGGGCTCGACCAGCGCTTTTTCAATAACGTCCTTGTCGCGGGGTCATGGATGATGCCGCGATTGCCGGTGAACAGGCCGCGATGCGGGGTGGCGATGATGTCGCCCAATGGCGTGACGCGGTTTTGCAGGGGCATGGGAAGGTTGGATATTCTCCGTCATTCCGGGAGGGTCCGAAGGACCAGACCTCAGATGCGCAATTGCGCATCGGGAATCTCGAGATTCCGGGTTCGCTTCGCGCCCCGGAATGACGAGACCATCACGCCCCAGCCGTCACGGTCGGATCGGCGGCTGGAACGATAGCGCGGTGTCCCAGGGAAAATGGATCCAGGTATCCTGCGATACTTCGGTGATGAACGTATCGACCAGCGGCTTGCCCTTCGGCTTGGCGTAGACGGTGGCGAAATGCGCATCGGGGAGCATCTGGCGCACCAGCCGTCCGGTGGCGCCGGTGTCGACGAGGTCGTCGACGATCAACAGCCCCTTGCCGGTGCCGCCGCCGAGTTTTGCGACCTCGGGAGATACGCCCTTGAGCACCTGCAGGTCGCCCTGGCTGGTGTGGTCGTAGCTCGCTATGCAAACGGTATCGATGATGCGGATGCCGAGCTCGCGCGCCACGATCGCGGCCGGCACAAGGCCGCCGCGGGTGATCGCGATGATGGCGTGAAACGGGCCGACGTCGTTGAGCCGCCAGGTCAACGCCCGGCAGTCGCGGTGAAATTGATCCCAGGAGACCGGAAAGGGACGGCCTGCCCGCGCGTCGGCGCTCGGTTCGGAGTTGCTGTCTGCCACGTTGGTTCGCCTCGTCTTGCCGATCTGCTATCGCGGCACGTTCAATCCCGCCAGCATCTCCTTCACCGCGGTCATCGCGGCGTTGAGCTTTTCGGGATCGCGGGAGCGGACCACAAGATTGGTGTTCGGCTTCTTGTCCTCGTCCATGAACGGATAGCTGCCGATGATGGTATCGGGATGGGCATTGGCGATGTCCCGCAGCGGCCCGCCGATGTCGCCTTCCCGCGCATTGGCCCGCACCGAATCCGACAGCATCCGCACGCCCGATTTCAGCTTGGGCGCGACGATATCCATCATCGCCTGCATGATCGAGGGGATGCCGGCCATGACGACGACGTTGCCGAGCTTGAAGCCGGGCGCGAGGATCGTCGCGCTCTGGATCAGTTCGGCGCCATCGGGCACGCGGGCCATGCGCAGCCGGGCCTCGTTCAGGTCCTGCTCACTCCAGCGCTCGCGAAAGCGCGCCACGACTTCCGGATGGTGGTCGATGCCGACGCCGAACGCTTTCGCAACGCTGTCGGCCGTGATGTCGTCATGGGTCGGCCCGATGCCGCCGGTGGTAAAGACGTAGGTGTAGCGATTCCGCAGCGCATCAATGGCTGAGATGATGTCGGCCTCGTCGTCGGCGACGACGCGGACCTCCCTAAGGTCGATTCCGATATTGGTCAGGTATTCGGCGATGAAGCCGATGTTCTTGTCCTTGGTCCGGCCGGACAGGATCTCGTCGCCAATGACCAGAATTCCCGCCGTGACGATCTCGCTCATGACTTCCCCTCGCCTGTCCCCGTACTTTGCGCAAGCAACGCATTGAAGTCACGAGGCTTTGCTGCCGAAATAAGCACCCGGCCGCCTTTTTTTAGGGCAGCGCGGCCGGCTACCCACACGAAATGCCGCAAGCCAATGCATATCGCGCTGGCCCGAGCCTTGCTACCATCCCGTGAAGTCATGCACTGTGCCGCATGGCTTTGCGAGATAGTCAGGATTTATGGCAGTTGCCTTTGATGAGATGAACGGGCCCGGTGGCGACCTCCGCCCGGCCTATCGGGAGCTCTCCCGCTGGCTGAAGGAGACGCCTCCGGACGCCCTGGAATATCGCCGTCAGGAGGCGGAACTCCTGTTCCGTCGGATCGGCATCACCTTCGCCGTCTATGGCGACGCCGAAGCCCAGGAACGGCTGATCCCCTTCGATGTGATCCCCCGGATCATGTCGGCCAAGGAATGGACCACGCTGGAAAAGGGCCTGAAGCAGCGGGTCCGCGCGCTCAACATGTTCCTGCGCGACATCTATCACGGCCGCGACATCCTGCGCGCCAACCTCATTCCCGACGACCTGATCTTCCAGAACCCAGTGTTCCGGCCGGAGATGAACGGCCAGAACGTTCCGCACGACGTCTATGTGCACATCGCCGGCATCGACATCGTCCGGGTCGATGCTGACAATTTCATCGTGCTGGAGGACAATGCCCGCACGCCCTCGGGCGTGTCCTACATGCTGGAAAACCGCGAAATCATGATGCGGTTGTTTCCGGACCTGTTCGCCCGCCACCGCGTGGCGCCGGTGGAGCGCTATCCTGACGAACTGCTTGCCGCGCTGCGCTCCGTGGCGCCGCTCTCCGCCTCGGCCGAGCCGACGGTCGCGCTGATGACGCCCGGCGTCTACAATTCCGCCTATTACGAGCACTCCTTCCTCGCCGACAAGCTCGGCATCGAACTGGTCGAAGGCCGCGACCTCATCGTCAAGAACGATGAGGTGTTCATGCGAACCACCGAGGGCCTCAAACGCGTCGACGTGATCTACCGCCGCGTCGATGACGATTTCCTCGATCCCCTCACCTTCCGCCCGGATTCGGCGCTCGGCGTCCCCGGGCTGATGTCGGCCTATGCGGCCGGCAACATCACGCTCGCGAACGCGGTCGGCACCGGCATTGCCGACGACAAGGCGATCTACTCCTACATGCCGGAGATCGTGAAATTCTATCTCGGCGAAGAGCCGATCCTGAAGAACGTGCCGACCTGGCGCTGCCGCGAGCCGAAAGACCTGTCCTACGTGCTCGACAATCTCAGCGACCTCGTGGTGAAGGAAGTCCACGGCTCCGGCGGCTACGGCATGCTGATCGGTCCTGCCGCCACCAAGGCGACGATCGAGGCGTTCCGCGACAAGCTCAAGCGCGAACCGGAGGGCTTTATCGCCCAGCCGACGCTGGCGCTATCGACCTGCCCGACCTGCACTTCCTCCGGCCTCGCGCCCCGCCACGTCGATCTCAGGCCGTTTGTGCTGACGGGCAGCAAGCACGTCACCATCGTTCCCGGTGGATTGACGCGGGTGGCGCTGAAGGAAGGCTCGCTGGTGGTCAATTCCAGCCAGGGCGGCGGCACCAAGGACACCTGGATACTGGACGAATAGAGAGCGAAATTCACGTATGCTGTCGCGCACCGCCGAAAACCTGTACTGGCTGGCCCGCTATGTCGAGCGCGCCGAATATATCGCGCGCACCATCGACGCGACGCTGCGTGTCACCGCGCTGCCCACCGCCTATATCGGCAAGACCAATGAGTGGGAATCGGCGCTGCTGACCGCCGGCGTCAGCTCCAGCTTCTACGAGACCTATCAGGAAGCCACCGAGCAGAACGTCGTCGAGTACCTGGCGTTCTCGCCGGCCAATCCCTCCTCGATCAAGAACTGCATCGAGGCGGCCCGGCTCAATTCGCGCTCGGTGCGCACGGCGCTGACATCGGAGATGTGGGACACCATCAACTCGGCCTGGATCGAATTGCAGGAAGTCTGGGGCAAGGGCACCTCGAGCCGCGAGGAACTGGCGCGGTTTCTCCGCTTCGTACAGGAGACCTCGCTGCGGTTCGACGGCTCGGCCTACCGGACCATGCTGCGCAACGACGCCTACTGGTTCTCGCGGCTCGGGCTGCATCTGGAGCGCGCCGACAACACTGCCCGCATTCTCGACGTGAAATATCACGTGCTGCTGCCCGAGGAGGAGCATGTCGGCGGTCCGCTTGATTACTATCAGTGGACCTCGATCCTCCGCTCGGTGTCGGCGCTGACCGCCTATCACTGGGTCTATCGCGAGACCCTGAAACCGTGGCTGATCGCCGACCTCCTGATCCTCAACGACACGCTGCCGCGCTCGCTGGCGAGCTGCTACAGCAATCTGGTGCGCAACCTCGACCAGATCGGCGTCGCCTATGGCCGCCAGGGCGCCTCCCAGCGCCACGCCCGCGGGGTACGAAACCGGCTTGAACACAGCCATATGGACGATATCTTCCAGCACGGCGTCCATGAATTCATCCAGGAATTCATTGCGGACAATTCAAGGCTGGGTGAGATCATCACCAGGCAGTATTTGATTTAGAGAATTCTGATGAATGCCACCAAGCACTGTCATGGCCGGGCTTGTCCCACGGCTGTCCGGTTTAATTTTTGTAGACAAGGCGCATGGCGTTGATTCTTCTGTGCTCCAAGCGTTTGGCGACGTTTTGGGACACGGAGAAGGATCAAGCCATGCTGCATCAGAATAGCGTATTCCACGGACTTCTAAAGCACGTTCCATGGCATCGGTTCGACAGGCTTGTGGAGGAGCATGGAGCCGATGCGCGGGTGCGCCGGTTGTCGACCAAGAGCCAGTTGGTGGCGCTGCTTTATGGTCAGCTTTCGGGGGCGGCGAGCTTGCGCGAGATCGTGGCAGGACTTTCGAGCCATGCTGTGCGGCTCTACCATGTGGGCGCGGCACCGGTTCAACGATCGACCTTCTCGGATGCGAACGCACAGCGGCCTGCCGCCGTGTTCACCGAACTGTTGGCGATAATGATGAAGCAGGCGCATCGCGGGCTGCGTCGCAAGCTTGCCGAGACGACCTACCTGATCGATGCCACGAGCGTGCGCTTGAACGAACACAGCGCCGGCTGGGCGCGGTTCTCGGCGGGGGTCTGCGGTGCCAAAGTGCACGTAATTTACGACGCCGACGCGGATCGCCCAATCTATGCCGCGGTCACTCCGGCCAACGTCAACGACATCACCATGGCCCAGCAAATGCCGATCGAGCCGGGCGCCACTTATGTCTTCGATCTCGGTTATTACGACTATGCCTGGTGGGCCGCGCTCGATGCCGCCGGCTGCCGGATCGTCAGCCGCTTCAAATCCAACACGCCGCTCGACGTGGTGGAGGAACTGCCCGTCATCCCGGACGGCAACATCCTCTCCGACCGCATCGGCTTCCTTCCCGCACGCCAGGCCAAGAGCCGCTGCAATCCAATGCAGGATGCGGTACGCGAGGTCCGCATCATGACCGATACCGGAAAGATGCTGCGTATCTTGTCGAATGATCTCGATGCCAGCGCACAAGAGATCGCTGATCTCTATCGTCGACGCTGGGCCATCGAGTTGTTCTTCCGCTGGATCAAGCAGACCCTCAAGATCACTCGCTTCGTCGGCACATCCGAGAATGCCATACGCATCCAGATTGCGGTCGCGCTCATCGCCTTCCTGCTGCTGCGCCTGGCCCAGGCTGCACAGAAAGCCGTTCCAAGCCCAACCGTCTTCAGCAGGCTGGTTCGGGCCAACCTCATGCACCGCCGATCGATCGACAAGCTGCTCGAACCATCGCCAATCGTCCAAGATCAGCGGCAGATGAGCCTAAGTCTATGCTAAAACTAAACCGGACAGCCGTGGGACAAGCCCGGGCATGACGACACAAATCTGGGTACACTATGCGCCTGCGAATTGCCCATACCACGAGCTATCGCTACGAGCCCCCGGCCTCGGGCGTGATCCAGATCCTGCGCATGACGCCCGGCAGCCATGACGGGCAGTATGTCGCCGAATGGCAGATCGACGTCTCCACCGATTCCCGGCTCGACACGCATCAGGATGCGTTCGGCAATGTCACCCATGTGTTGACCCACGGCCCGATCGCCGATCTCACCATCCATGTCGAGGGCCTGATCGAGACCCACGACACCGGCGGCGTGCTGCGCGGCACCGACGAGCGATTTCCGCCGAGCCTGTTCCTGCGCTCGACCGCGCTGACCGAAGTCAATCCGGCGATGGCGACCTTTGCCCGCGAGATGCGCTCGGAGTCCGACGGCGACGTGCTCGGCTTCCTGCATGCGCTGATGGTGCAGATCAACGAGCACATGATCTTCGACGAAGACCCGACCAATTCGGGCACCTCGGCGGCGGAAGCCTTCGCGCTGAAGCGCGGCGTCTGCCAGGACTACGCGCACATCTTCATCGCCTGCGCCCGCTCCGGCGGCGTGCCGGCGCGTTTCGTCTCCGGACACTTCCTGCGCTCCGACGGTACCGTCCACCAGCAGGCCGGCCATGCCTGGGCGGAAGCCTACGTGCCTGATCTCGGCTGGGTCGGCTTCGATGCCGCCAACGGCATCTGCACCACGGATGCCCATGCCCGCGTCGCCATCGGGCTCGACTACCTCGGCGCAGCTCCCGTGCGCGGCACCCGCTATGGCGGCGGCGCGGAGACGCTGACGGTCGCGGTCAAGGTCGAACAGGCCGGACGGCCGGGACAGTGGCAGAGCCAGTCGCAGTAGCACTCAGCCGTTATTGCGAGGAGCCGTAGGGTGGGCAAAGCGAAGCGTGCCCACCATCAAACAATGAGACCGTGGAAATATGGTGGGCACGGCGCAATGCGCCTTTGCCCACCCTACGGCCTTCGTCGCTGCGCTCCTCGCAATGACGGAGCAGAAACCATCACTTATCCAGCCACACATCCTCGAACCGCAGATTGTTGTACTGGCTGTTGGCGTGCGGCTGGAAGTTCTTCACATAGGGCTGCCAGCAATTGGCAGCCGACGAGTGCAGGATGATCGGCCGCGCCGCGTCCTCGACCAGCAGCCGCTCGATATCCCAGACCATCTTCTTCCGCTTCTCGCGGTCGAGCTCACTCGATTGCGCCGCCAGCAGCCGGTCGACCTCGGCGTTGCAGTACTGGGTGTAGTTGCGCTCCGACTTGCAGGAATAGTTCTCGACGATGTTGCCGTCGGGGTCGTCGACGCTGACGCCGGTGACGTTCAGCCCGATCGTGTAATCCTTCTTCGCCAGCCGCGCGTACCAGCGCGGGGTGTCGAGAATGTCGAGTTCGCTCGTGATGTAGATCTTCTTGAGCTGGTCGGTCAGGATCACGGCGGGATCGCGATAGGTCGGCAGGTTCCTGGTCTGAATCTTGATCTGCAGCGGTTTTGCATCGCTATAGCCGAGCTTCTGCATGATCGCCTGCGCCTCGGCGATGTTCTTCTCGGCATTCGGCCCGTAGCCGGTCAGCGACGACACCATGTCCTCCGGCATGCCCCATTCGCCCTCGGGCTTGGCCAGCATCGCCCCGCCCATTCGCGCCAACCCTTCCATCAGGATGGTGTTGAAGGGTTTGCGGTCGAGCGCCAGCGACATCGCTTTGCGGATATCCGCATTGTCGAACGGCGGGTTGACGCGGTTGACCATCAGATTGATCTGCGTTCCCGTCGTCATCATCTCGCAGATGGCGTTCGGCGCGCGCGCCTTCACGTCCTTCATCAGGGGAACGCTGACGTCGGAGGGAAAGGTGATGTCGTATTCGCCGGTGGCAAACGCCAGCATCCGCGTCGCGCGGCTGTCGATCATCCGGAAGGTGATCTCGTCGAGATACGGACGGTCCTTCTTCCAGTAGTCGGGATTGCGCACCAGGCGAACCGACTCGCCGCGCTTGAACTCGACGAACTTGAACGGCCCGGTGCCGACCGGCTTGGTGCGCATGGCCTGCTGCGGTACGTGGCAGGGATAAACAGGCGAAAACGCGCTCGCCAGCAGCACCGGCAGGCTTGGCTGCGGCTCGCTCAATTCGAAGGTTGCCTCATAATCGCCGTTGATGGAGACGTCCTGCAGCTTGGTGTACCAGACCTTGCGCGGATTGCGCTTGAAGTCCTGGGTCTCGCCGCTCTTCCCGATCAGCATCCGCCAGGTGCATTGCACGTCCTTGGCCGTGAACGGCTGGCCGTCGTGCCATTTCACGCCCTGCCGAAGCTTGAACGTCAGCTTGGTGTTGGAGGAATCCCACGCCCAACTTTCGGCGAGGTCCGGAATGACCGTATCGATGCTCTCGTGCACCTTGGCCGGATCGAACACCACGAGATTGTTGAAGATCGCCGCGAACGGCGTCACCGAGGCAATCGTCGCTTCCTCATGCAGTGAGGTCGAGGGCGGATTGTCATTGTGATAGAGCCGGAGCGTGCCACCCTTTTTCTGCGCTGCGGCGGGGCCGGACAATGCGATACAAAGCAGCGCGATGGATGCGACGGGTTTGAGCAACGGCCGCGTGGCGCGCATGGTGGCCTCCCAATCTTTTTGTTCTTGTCGAACAGCCAGACTGCCGGAGGCCGCAGAAGTAATCAATACGCGCCGCTCGATAGTTCGAGGCCCCGCAGGCCTGCGCCCGTGGCCTCGGCCTGCGACATCTCCGCAGGCGGCATGGTCTTCGAAACCTCGCGCAGACCGGCCTTCGCCTTGGCATCGCCACGCTTGGCGGCGAGGCTGAACCACATGAAGGCGCGGGCCGGGTTCGGCGCCATCCCCTCGCCCTTGCGGTGCATCGTGCCAATCTGGGTTTGCGCTTTCGGATTGCCCGCTTCCGCCAGCGGGCGGAACAGGCGGATTTAGCCGCCCGGCGCATGCCGCGCCACGGGAATTGGGGTTGGATGGCTCCCTGAAATTGGCTACTAGTTTCGGCGCTGAAAAACCTGA
Organism: Bradyrhizobium paxllaeri; assembly: GCF_001693515.2. Classification (NCBI taxonomy): domain Bacteria; kingdom Pseudomonadati; phylum Pseudomonadota; class Alphaproteobacteria; order Hyphomicrobiales; family Nitrobacteraceae; genus Bradyrhizobium; species Bradyrhizobium paxllaeri. The sequence goes on along the minus strand of NZ_CP042968.1, from coordinate 3,389,142 downwards.
GGCGTTCGGGGACTTTGAATGACCTATTGTTGTGGAATTCTGGTGCGGGACGGCCTCGTCATGATCGCGGATACGCGCACCAATGCCGGCCTCGACAACGTCTCGACCTTCCGCAAGCTGCATATCTTCTCAACGCCCGGAGAGCGCATCATGGCGATTGCCAGCGCCGGCAATCTGGCGATCAGCCAGTCGGTGCTGTCGACCCTGACCGAGGGCATCGAGGACCCCAACACCGGCGAAGTCGAGACGCTGATGAACGCGCCGACCATGTTCCAGGCGGCCCAGCGCATCGGGCGGGCGATCCGCATGGTCCATGCCACCGAGGGCCCGGCGCTGCGGTCCGAAGACGTCTCTTTCGACGTCTCCTTCCTGTTCGGCGGGCAGATCAAAGGCTCGCGGATGCGGCTGTTCATGGTCTACACCGCCGGCAATTTCATCGAATGCACCACCGATACGCCCTATCTGCAGATCGGCGAGCACAAGTACGGCAAGCCGGTGCTCGACCGCGCGATGCATTACGACGTCGAACTGTACGAGGCGCTGAAGACCGGCCTGATCTCGATGGATTCGACCATGCGCTCCAATCTCGGCGTCGGCCTGCCGATCGACGTGCTGGTGGTGCGCACGGCTGCCTGCGAGGCTGATCTCAACCACCGCATCGAGGCAGGCGAGCCCTATTTCCACGACCTCCGCTCGCGCTGGTCGGCGGCGCTGCGCGCGGCGCACCAAAATATTCCAAGACCACCCTACAAATCCGAAACAGAAGCAAAGAAGTAAAGGCGAGGAAAACATGGCCGACGCAACCAACAAGATCGCACTCGTTACCGGTGCAGGCACCGGCGTCGGGCGCGCCGCATCGCTGGCGCTGATGAATGCCGGCTACACCGTGGTGCTGGCCGGGCGCCGCATGGAAATGCTGGAGGAGACCAAGAAGCTCGGCGACAATGTCGGCAAGAGCATGTGCGTCTCGGCCGACATGACCAAGCCGGATTCGATCGCAGCGCTGTTCGCCAAGGTGAAGGACACCTACGGCCGGCTCGACGTGCTCTTCAACAATGCCGGCATGGGCGCGCCGCCGGTCAACTTCGAAGACCTCAGCCTGGAGCAATGGCAGGCCGTGGTGAACACCAACCTCACCGGCCCGTTCCTGTGCACGCAGCACGCCTTCCGCATCATGAAGGACCAGAACCCACGCGGCGGGCGCATCATCAACAACGGCTCGATCTCGGCGCACGCCCCGCGCCCGTTCTCGTCGGCCTATACCTCGACCAAGCACGCGATCACCGGCCTGACCAAGGCGAGCAATCTCGACGGCCGCATGTACGACATTGCAGTGGGCCAGGTCGACATCGGCAATGCCGCCACACCAATGACCGACCGCATGGTCGCCGGCCCCGGCGTGATGCAGCCCGATGGCACAATGAAGCACGAACCGCGCATGGACGCGAAGGCGGTCGGCGATGCCGTCGCCTATATGGCCGGTCTGCCGCTGGATGCCAACGTGCTGTTCATGACGGTGATGGCGACCAAGATGCCGTTCGTGGGACGGGGTTAGCCGTTCACGCGCTGCAGGCGTTCGCGCAAAAACCGGCGCAACGCCTGCTCCGCCGCTTCCGTCGGGGTCGCTTTATCAAAGCCGATCAGCCGGACATCCACCAGAGGATACTCGTCGCTGCGGAACGCGAGGCCGTCCATCACGCCGAGCGGAACTCGAACGACGGCGTCCTCGCCACGTCGTGCGGCCTGCAGTTCACCGAGTTCCTTTCGAGAGTCGAACCAGACGAACCTTGTCATCTCCCGCAGCGTGATATCGCGCCGCGCGATGTGGACCTGCGGGTTGCGACTGATCGAGGTTAGCCCGTACTCGTCCGGCATGGGCACCACGACAAACGACGTCGAGCCGTCGGGCATTGCAGGACCTATGAAGACTTTGACGTCGTCATAGGGAACGTCGACGCGATATCCGGCAACAGCAATGTCGGGGGTAGGCAGGATGTGCAGCGCGCGCAGCGCCGGACGAACCTGGTTGTTCATGAGCCTGAAGCCGGTGTGGCCGAATATGTCGGGGCTGTAGAACCACGCGAAAGCACAGGCCAAAGCGAGCGCCCCAACTTTCAGACCATGCCGGGGATTGAGCTCATCGCGACGTACCCGATGAGCAAGCGATAGCTGCACGGCGAGCGCCGCAATCGCACTGATGCAGGCGGCGGCGACGGGCAGCCAGCGCGGCACGGCGGGATGACCGAGCGGCAGCTGATACGCGGAACGAATGACAAGATAACCGCCGAACGCGATCGCGAGCCAGACATATGCGCCGACCAGATTTGCCCGGAATTCCCGGCGCGTATCCGCAGCCCAGAGCGGAAGACCAAGCACATAACGGCTGGCAATGGCAAGCAGCAGCGCCAGGATGAGACCGCACCCGAGCAGTACCACGGTGCTCGCGGCGAAGAGCAGCCACGCGCCGTGGTAACCCGCACCGATCGAGATGGCCGCTCTCATCGCAAGTCCTGCAATGATACTTGGCGTTTCTTCCACAACAATCGCCAGCCCGTCGATCGCCAGCGACGATGCCGCAAAGCTCGCCAACGCCAGGACGATCAGATCGTACCAAGGCAGGATTGACCGGCGCGCAAGGTCGGAGAGGATAAAGCCCGCCAGCGCTCCTCCCGCACAGAGCTTCATGCTCAGGAGAAAGTATCCGTCGGAATGGTTCGCAACGCGCAGATAGATGGTGGCGCCGTAAGCGGCATACATCGCCCATGCGAGCGGCACGGCCACCCACAGCCAAAGCGGCACTTCGAACTGACGCTGCCCGATACGGATCATGCCGGCATGCTAGCAACGCGCGTTTAACCCGCGGTCAATGACAGCAGAAAAAGCAGGTAGCGGCGTTAGCAATCCGGAAACGATCTCGCCGCAGGCGGGCCCCCTACTCCAGCCGCTCCACCTTCCGCAGCGTCGGGAACGGCCTCATCCAAAGCAGTGCGATCGCGATGGCGCCGAACAACGCCGCAGTATCGCCGCTTTCGAACTAGCCTTGAGCTGGTTGCTCGCATTGACGAACAGGAAATTGACCGCACCGATCCGGTCACGGATCTTGTCGGGCGTTGTGAGCTCTGCACCAGCGAAAGTGGATCACGACGCTGATCGTATCAGCAGCGCCCGAGCGCGTTGCTCCCTTGATATCGCCGTGGTTGGTCCGGATCGAAATGATCAAGAGAGATGCTGCCCACTCTATTCCGCATCAGTTGCATTTGCACTGCCGCTCCCGTAGTCGTCCGGATGGATTCCGGTAATCGTCCGGATGGATAGCAAATCGGGCTTCGAGTACGACAAAGCCATCGCTGGACTACTCCTATCGAGTCTCGGTCCGCATCAACTCTCGCCTGCTACATCACGACCGTTCCGTCGCATCGCATCGGCCGGACGACGTTGAAGGCTTAACAAGCTGCAGTGCAGCTCGCGGTCGCCCATGAAACTCGCGCGTCTGATCATCGGTTTGATCTTCTTTGCTGGCGGGCTGTACGTCCTGGTCGGCGAGCACTTTGCCGGAACATCGGAAGACGCCACGGTCAATGCGCGACTTTACGTCGTCCGCGCCCCGATCGAAGGCAAAGTAGCGCTCGCGGTGCGGAGCGTTGGGTCGCGCGTCAATGCCGGCGAACTCGTGGCGCGTGTTACCGATGAAAGGTTCGACACCGCCCGCCTTCTCGAGCTCGAACGCGATCGTGACGCCCAGCAGATCGAGTTCCAGCGCATCGCTGCGCAGAGGGTCGCCTTGTCGCAGTCAAGAGCCGGCTTCGAGACGCAGTCCGCGGACTACCGACGCGGCCGAATCCGGCAGATCGAGGTGCGAATAGCGGAGGCGAAGGCGGCACAGGATGCCGCAGGCGCACGGCTGCGCGAGGCAGACGCCGAATTCAACCGCGCCAGCGAGTTGAGCAATCGCGGCGTACAGACCGCGGCGAATCTGGGTCGGGCTCGTGCGGCGTTCGATGTCGCGCAGCAAGACCTGCAGGGAACAAAGGAGCGGGGCAAATATTTCGAGACCGAACTTGCCGCCGCCCACACCGGAGTATTCATCGGCGAGTCCTACAACGACGCACCGTTCTCGGCACAACGTATCCATGAAATCGACCTGCGACTGGCCGAACTCTCCGTCGACGAGGAACGAGTCAAAGCCCGCATGCTCCAGTCCGGTCGACAGATCGACGCCGAGCGCCTTCGCGTCAACCGCTTGACGTCTGCTGCCCTCAGCGCCCGCGTCCCGGGCGTGATTTGGGATTTCCTGGTGGACGATGGCGAGCATGCACGTCGAGGCCAGGATCTCGTCAAGCTCGTCGACTGCAACAGCCTGGTCGTGACGGCGGGCGTTTCCGAGGCTCTTTACGCCAGCCTGTCGGTCGGGGCGCCGGTGCAGTTTCGATTGTTCGGGGACGATCGGATTTTTGACGGAACGGTTACCCGGCTCGGCGGATCGGGGGCATCGTCGCTTTATCAAAATCTCGCCGTGGGTCCCAGCCCTCAGCATATGCAGCGCTTCGACGTCACGGTGATGGTGCCTGAACTCACGCGGCAGCCGGATCTCGGCTGCGCGATCGGCCGGACCGGCCGCGTGATCTTTTCAGCCGGCCACATCGCTACCGTCAGGAAATTTCTCACACGCTACGGCCTTTGATGTTTCTGCTCTCGCCACTTCTGGCGGCCTTTGCCGGATCCGCAGTTATCGTCGGGCTGCGCCTCATCGTGCTGCCGCTGCTCAACCCAGGCCGATGGTACTGGCGCGCCCTTCTGCTCGGGGGAGCGACCGTTTTGTCGTGGCGCTACGTGGCCTGGCGGTTCAGCGAGACTCTCGCGCCACTCGGTTGGACGAGCGATGCCATCGTGAGCTGGGGGTTTGCGACGCTCGAGGCGCTGACGGTGCTGTCTTCGTCCATCGCCTTTTTCATCCTCTTTCGGGTGCGGGAGCGCACGGCGGAAGCGAACCGGCACGCCGGATGGTGGTTGCCTGGCGAGACGCCGCGTGTCGATATCTTCATCACGACGTTTAACGAGCCGCCGGAAGTGCTCGAACGGACGATTGTCGGCGCAAAGGCCGTACAATTTCCCCGCTATCGCGTTTTCGTGCTCGACGATGGCCGCAGGGATTGGCTGCGGCGTGCCTGCGAGCAGCATGGCGTTGGATACATCGCGCGTTCCGATAGCGCGCATGCCAAGGCCGGAAACATCAACCACGCGCTTGCCGAACGCGCTCGGGATCCGGATCGCCCGGATTTTGTCGCCGTGCTCGATGCGGACTTTGTCCCGCACGTCGACTTTATCGAGCGGGCGCTGGCGTTGTTTCACGACCCAAGAGTCGGGCTTGTTCAAACACCTCAGCACTACTTCAACGCCGATCCAATCCAGCACAACCTCGGCATAAGCTCCGCATATCCGGATGAGCAGCGCCACTTCTTCGACAATGTCGAACCGTCGCGTGATGCCTGGGGAATCGCGATTTGCTGCGGCACCTCCTCCGTGGTGAGACTTCGGGCGGTTGAGCAGATTGGCTGGCTACCGACGGAAAGCGTGACCGAGGATTTCCTGCTCACGCTGAAGCTTGCCGAAAACGGATGGCGGACGGTGTACCTGAACGAGCCGCTGACCGAGGGTTTGGCGCCGGAGGGCCTGAAGGAATATATCGCCCAGCGCAGCCGCTGGTGCCTTGGCCTCACGCAGATTGTTCGCGGCTCGTACAATCCGATCGGCTCTCATCGATTGAGCTTGATATACCGGATCGGCATCCTGGACTCATTGCTCTACTGGATCAGCACCTTTCCGTTCCGAATTGCCAGCCTGATCTGTCCCCTGCTGTATTGGTGGTTCGGCATCACGATCGTGAACGCATCGCTTGCCGACATCATCAACTATTACCTGCCGTATTATTTGGCGGTCCTGGTAACCTTGAACTGGCTTTCCAAGGGACTGTTCATTCCGATCCTCAACGACACAGCGCAGTTGATCGCGGCATGGCCGGTCTGCCGGGCTCTGACGCTGGGCCTTTTGACGAAGGGTCCCCACAAGTTTTCGGTGACGGCCAAGGGCGGCAACCGGACAAAAGTCGTCGTCCAATGGTCATTGATGCGACCATTCCTGATCCTCCTGGGGTTGACCGTCGGCGGCCTGGTCGTGCCGCTCAACTCCGATTTCATTTTCAATACCTCGTCGACAGCCGCTGATGGTCTTGCCGTCGTCATGTTCTGGACGGTCTACAACATCCTGGTCCTGCTCGTGGCCACCGCCGTCTGCATCGAACGTCCCCGATATAACCGGCCGCAGCGTCAGGTCCCCGAACCCACTGCTCTGACCATCGGAGGCGAGAAGCAGCGTGGCTGGCTCATCAATCTCGGTCCGGAAGGCGGACGAGTTAGCGGTCCAGTTGGTCTATCGTTGGGGACGACGGGGTTATTGACGATCCCGGGGATCGGCGACGTTGAGGCACTCGTCCTTGCGCCAACACGTGATGGCTATCGGTTGAGGTTCTCGTCCACCACGACGCAGCGTGCCCAGATCATCGAGAAGCTTCACACGGCTCGCGCCGTTCCGGGATCCGATCGGGCAGACATTGTCCGCATGATCCGCGAACTGGCTCGGGCTTTGACCCATTAAGGAGGCGTCATGACAGGCAGGCGGCTGAGCCTTCGTACGCTGGTGTTCTTCGGCGGCGCCATGCTCATGCTGGTGCCCGCCGTTGTGACTGCGGCGCTCTATACCACTGCCCTGCAGCGGCGCGCCGAGGAACTGCGGGTTGAGAAGCTGACGACGCGCGGCGAATTGAGCGCCAACCTGCTGGCGCGGCGCCTCCACGGAGTGTGGACGGATGTCGCACGGCTTGCCACCCTGATCGATTCGACCAACCCGGCAAGTGCCCGCGAGCAAATCCAGTTCATGAGCCGGCTCGACACCCGCTATTCCTGGCTCGGCGTCTCCAATCTCGAGGGAAAAGTGCTGGCGGCCACGGACGGAACGCTGGAGGGCGAGCGCGTCGAACAAGAGCCGTGGTTCAGGCAAGGCCTGGATGTAACGGCGGCCATCGATGGCAATGGAGCACATGATCCCGCGCACCTGCCGCCGGCATCGATGGAATCCAGTCGCTCCATCGATCTTGCCGCGCCGGTGCAGCACGCCGGTTCCGTCACCGGCGTCGTTGGCGCGCAGCTGAACTGGAACTGGGTGCTGGAGGGCATGGCAGATTTGCAGGCGCCCGGCGTCGAGCTGGTTCTGCTTTCGCGTGATCGGCTCGTCCTGTTTGGACCGCCCGATCTCGTCAACAAGCCGCTCAACATCGGTTCCGCGCTGGCGGCCGATCGGGTCAATACCGCGTCTCTGAGGGAGCGCTGGCCTGATGGCAAAGACTACTTCACCGTAATCACTCCAATGATCGGCGTGGCGGATCTCCCGAACCTGGGCTGGTCGCTTTTGATTCGCCAGAACGCGGATGACGCGATGGCGGCAACGCGCGAGTTGATCAGATCGTTCTGGATCATGCTCGGAACCGGTGCCTTCACCGCCCTGGCGCTGCTCTATCTCGCGGCGCAGTGGCTGAGGACGCCGCTGCGCCGGCTCTCTGAGGCAGCCGAGGCTATCGTGCTTGATCCTGCATCCAGAGCGCCCTACCCGGAGACGCGGTTTGAGGAAGCTGCGAGGCTGAGCAACGCCCTGGCTCGGATGCAGTCGAAGCTGATGGCCCGGTCCGGTTCCTGATTGGCGCGCGACGTTGGTGGGCGATCACACCTCTCCCTACTCCAGCCGCTCCACCTTCCGCAGCGTCGGGAACAGCTTCATCCACAACAGCGCAATCGCGATCGTGCCGACACCACCGAGTACGGCCGCCGGTACGGTGCCAAACAACGCCGCGGTAACGCCGCTTTCGAACTGGCCGAGCTGGTTGCTGGCATTGATAAAGAGGAAATTCACCGCGCCGACGCGGCCGCGCATCTCATCGGGCGTCGCGAGCTGCACCAGCGAGAAACGGATCACGACGCTGATCGTATCGGCCGCGCCGAGGGCCGCCAGCGCCAGCACCGACAGCCACATCCATTGCGACAGCGCAAACACCACCGTCGCCGCGCCGAACACGATCACGGCCTGGAACATCCGCAATCCGACTTGGCGGTTGATGGTGTGACGCGCCAGATAGGCGGTCATCAATAGCGCGCCGACCGCGGGCGCGGCGCGCAGGATGCCGAGCCCGAGCGGCCCGGTCTGCAGTATGTCGCGGGCATAGATCGGCAGCAGCGCCGTGACGCCGCCGAGCAGAACAGCAAATAGATCCAGCGAGATGGTGCCGAGGATCGCCGGATTGTTGCGGATGAAGCGAACACCGGCATACACATCGTCAGCAACCGTCGCCGCTTTCGAAACCTCCTGCTTCTCCGTGCGGATGAAGCCGGTGAGAACCGCACCCGCCAGCCAGAAGATGACGATGACGAGATAGGGCAGGCTCGGCGCGAAGACGTAGGCGAGACCGCCAAGTGCGGGGCCGGTGATGGTCGCAACCTGGGCGGCGCCCGATGAGATCGCGGTCGCGCGCTGCAGCGAGCCTCTGGGCGCGATCAGCGGCAGCAGCGCGGCCGTCGCGGGGCTTTCGAAGGCGCCGGCAATCCCGATCACGAAAGTGGCGACGAAAATCTGTACGTCGTTGAGCCAGCCGGCAAAGGTCGAGACGGCCAGGAACAGCGCGGTCACAGCTTCCGCGATCTGGCAAAGCTGCACCACCCGCTTGCGCTCGAACCGGTCGGCCGCATGGCCGGCCACGAAAACCAAAAGCGCCGTCGGCAAGAATTGCACCAGCCCGACCATGCCGAGCTGGAAGGCGCTGCCGGTGAGGTCGTAGATCTGCCAGCCGATTGCGACCGCGGCGATCTGGCTGGCAAAACGCGACAGGCTGCGCGAGAGCAGAAAATAAAGAAATGGGGCGTGCCTGAGCAATTCGCGGGCGCCCACCGGTATCGTCGAGGACATGGCGAGACGGGTGGCCGAGCACGATGCAGATGTCAACGGGCAGGCCCGCAACACGGCATTGCGCGGCCGCGCTGCGCTGGCATAATCGCCGGGGATTTTGGGGGATTCATGCTGCAGCTGCAATCGGCGTTTGGCGTGCTGGCGTTGCTGGCGATCGCATGGTCGCTCAGCGAGAACCGCCGCGCGGTATCGCTGCGGCAGGTGGCGGTTGGCCTCGCCGTCACCATCGTCACCGCGCTGGTGCTGCTCAAGCTGCCGCCGGTGGCCAGAGCGTTCGGCGCCATCAACGATGCCGTCAACACGATCTCGGCGGCGACTCGCGCCGGCACGTCTTTCGTGTTCGGCTATCTCGGCGGCGGCCCCCTTCCCTTCGATCTCAAGGCGCCCGGTGCGGATTTCATCCTGGCGTTTCAGGCGCTGCCGATCGTGCTCGTCATGAGCGTGCTGACGACCCTGCTGTTCTACTGGCGCGTGCTCCCGCCGGTCGTGCGCGGCATGGCGTGGCTATTGGAGCGCACGCTCGGCGTCGGCGGCGCGGTCGGGCTGTCGACCGCAGCCAACATCTTTCTCGGCATGGTCGAGGCGCCTTTGTTCATCCGCCCCTATCTGGCGCAGCTGACGCGCAGCGAGTTGTTCCTGGTGATGACCGGCGGCATGGCCGGCATCGCCGGCACCGTGCTGGTGCTCTACGCCACCTTCCTCGCCCCGTTGATCCCGGATGCGGCGGCGCATTTCGTCATCGCGTCGGTGCTCGGCGCGCCGGCCGCGATCCTGATCAGCCTGATCATGGTGCCGGAGACGTCGGACAAGCGTACCGGGGGATCACTGGAAGATCCTGACATGCACGTCTCAAGCAGCATGGATGCGATCGTCAAGGGTACCACGGCCGGGCTCGAGCTGTTGCTCAACATCGTCGCGATGCTGCTGGTGCTGGTGGCGCTGGTCTATCTCGTCAACGCGATTTTGGGACTGTTGCCCGAGATCGGCGGCGCCAAAATTTCGCTGCAGCGGCTGCTCGGCTACCTGATGGCGCCCGTATGCTGGCTGATGGGCCTGCCCTGGCCGCAAGCCGTCACTGCCGGCAGCCTGATGGGCATCAAGACCATCCTCAACGAACTGATCGCCTATGTCGAACTGTCGAAGCTCGGCGCTGATGCGCTCGATCCGCGCTCGCGGCTGATCATGCTCTATGCGATGTGCGGCTTCGCCAACTTCGCCAGCCTCGGCATCATGATCGGCGGCCTCGGCACCATGGCCCCGGAGCGGCGCGAGGAGATCAACGCGCTCGGGCTGAAGTCGATCGTATCAGGGACGCTGGCGACGTGTTTGATGGGCGCGGTGGTGGGGGTGTTGACGTGACACTCTCTCCGTCATTCCGGGCTGGTGCGTAAGCACCAGACCCGGAATCTCGAGATTCCGGATTCGCCGCTAACGCGTCGCTCCGGAATGACGGTGCCTCAGTTCGCCAATTCCACCGTCTTGAACTCCGCCGGCAAAATCACTTCCAGCAGTTCGACGTCGTCGGAATAGTCCATGATCAGATGCTTGATGCGCGGCGGCTGGGTCCAGGCGCTGCCCGCTTGCATCAGCGTCTCGCCCTGCCCTTCCATGTAGGTCTTCACCCAGCCCTTGAGCACATAGACCATCTGGAATTCGACATCGTGGTAATGCAGCTTTGAAACCTCCGCCGGATTGCAGGGCCCCTGCAGGCGGATCACATGCGCCTGCGCCAGGCCGTGGGTGGCGTCCGCAATGCCGAGGTCGCGGTACCTGGCGTAAGTGCGCAGGCCGTCGGCCTTGAAATCCTCTTCACGGTGATGGCTGATCGCGATGCGCTGTTTCGGCCGCGCCTTTTTGGCCGGCTTGGCTTTCGACACGCGTCCCTTGGATTTGAGGGCCTTGCGGGCTCGGGATTTGGCTGATGTCTTGTGGCCCGACCATTTCTTCTTCACGGCGGGCTGCGCCGCGGGACGTGACGTCACTTTCTTTTTGGCCATGGGAGCCTCCCTTTTTTGTTTATGCAGAGAGGCTAGCACGAATTCGATTTCGTAGGGTGGGCAAAGGCGCATCGCGCCGTGCCCACCATCTATCCAAACCGTTGGCTGCCAATGGTGGGCACGCTTCGCTTTGCCCACCCTCATATGAGGCGTTTTGAGTCAAGCATCCCGGCGGGGCTTGGATGTGATTTTTACGTTCGGTGGAGCGGCGGCGCGCGGAGCCATGCGTAGCGCAGCGTGCCGCCGCGGTCGGTGCGCTCTGGGACTGGCTTCCGGCGATTTATGCAGTTGCTCACTGCATCACCTCATATCCGGTCGGACCGCTGTGATCCGCACCCACATTCCGCATGCATGCGGCGAGGAAGCCACGAGGATGAGACCCATCTACGAAACAGCCTGTTTGCTGGCCCAAGGGTGGCACGGTCACCATCCATCCCGCGCTGACCGCGGCAGATGCCGCGACGCTGACGCGTTCGTTGAAAGTGTTTAGATCTTTACGGCCTTGAGCACCGCGCCTTCCGGCACGAGACCGGTCGTGAGGTAGCGCCACAGCGCCACCATCAGCTTGCGCGCCAGGGCGACGATGGCGACGCGCTTGATGCGCTTGCCGGCATCGAGCGTGCGCTTGCGGTACTCCAGGGTCAGCTTGCTGTCCGGCTGATGCCGCAGCCACAGCCAGGCTTCGATCGCGGCACAGCGGGCGCGCGGATTGCCCGCCTTGCTGATGCCCTGGTCGCGGTCGATGCCGCCGCTCCGCCACGGACTGGGCGTCAGCCCGAAATAACTCCCGACCTCGCGCCGGTTGCGGAAGTCCTTGTAGAACACCTCGCTGGTCAGCGTCGTCGCGAACGCCGGGCCGAGACATTTGAGCCGGCGCAGGAGTTCGCTGCGCCGGGTCATCTCGGCTTCCGCAGGGGATGGCTCCGCTGCGGCCGCCTCCTGCGCGAGCACGTCGAGCCGATCGCGCACCAGCATCAGCCGCGCGTGCTCGTGTCGGATCTCGCTCAGCATCCGCGGCGGCACCGCCTGGCCTTGCCAATCCCGCTGCGCCGCCAGCCAGCTCAGCCAGTCGCGCCGCCGCGGGTTCCCGACCGCCATGCCCAGCAGGCGCAGCAGTGCCTTGATCCGGTTGGTGTGCGCGGTTTGCTCCTTGATCAGCCGGTCGCGCTCGCGGCTGCCGCGGCGGGCGTCCTCCTGTTCGGCTGCAGGCACCCGGACGATCCGCACCACCCGCGGCTCGCCGCGCAGATACGCCATCAGCGTGCGCAGCATCCGCTCGCCATCGATCCGGTCGGTCTTCACCCGCCGCGCCCGCTGGTCCACCGCAATGCTGGCGGGATCAAACACGTAGTTCGTGATGCCGGCCGCCAGCAGCAGCCGGTGCAGCCAGAACCCGTCGTAGCCCGCCTCGTAGCAGCTCGCCACCGCCGGAACGCCTCCCAGCGTTCGAGCCGCCCGCTCCCGAACCCGACCCACCAACGCCAACAGCTCGGCATGATCGCCACCCTCCAGCTTGTGGTGCGATATCTTGTCCTTGTCCGGGCTGTGCAGCGCGACCCGCCAGCTCCGCTGGCTCAGTTCGATTGCAACGAAAATTGTGCCAATATGCCCGGCGGTGGGCGCGGCTACGGTGGATGCTTGCATCTGACTCTCCGAGGGGTTCGAGTGTGGAAACCCAAACCTTATCGGAAAGGCCACGCTCACCGCCTCATGGAATCTACGGCATCGCAATCAATGCAGCCTGAACACGCCATCCACCGCGCGCAGCTCGGCCGGCTTGATCAGCCTGGAATGCGCAACCGTCACGGAAAACAGCGGGCCATCGAGCTTTTCCTGCCAGAAGGCGAGGAAATCCTTCAGCGCGGGGAATTTCGGAAACAGATCGTAGTTCTGCCAGACATAGGTCTGCAGCAACGAGGGGTGATCCGGCATCCGATACAGAATTTGCGCCGTCGTCAGCCCGTAACCCAGCACCTGCTTCCGGAAGTCGTCGGAAGCAACTCCAACCCGCGACACCATGCCAAACCTCCATTGCTGGAAGCGCATTCACGTGGTGGCCACACACCGAGCCACCCCGGTGGAGATGCGCTCACATGAGAGAAATGTGACGCACGAGACCAACTCATCACAAGTCTAAATGTTTAACGAATTGTTGAAAATTCACGCGTTAGCAGCAGCTTACCGCACGTGCTAATACGGGGTCCCGGAGGCTGGCGGCTCCGGTTAATCATGATTAATGAAATTGGCAGGCGTCATATTTGAGTGCCAATTTTTCTGCTAGAAGCCCTTGTCCCCCGAAGAATACTGGCCTAAATCAGCCGCAGCCGAGTTAGCACTCGCTGGCTCGGACTGCCAAAATTCCAAATTCTGATAACATCTTCAGAAACTTAGGAGGACTGCATGAAATTCCGTCCGCTTCACGACCGCGTCGTGGTCAAGCGCATCGACGCCGAAGAGAAGACCGCTGGCGGCATCATCATTCCGGACAGTGCCAAGGAAAAGCCCTCCCAGGGCGAAGTCGTTGCCGTCGGCCCGGGTGGCCGTGACGAAGCCGGCAAGCTGATCCCGATCGACCTCAAGGTTGGCGACCGCGTCCTGTTCGGCAAGTGGTCGGGCACCGAGGTCAAGATCGACGGTGAAGATCTCCTGATCATGAAGGAGTCCGACGTCATGGGCGTGCTCGACGTCCCCGCCTCCAAGAAGAAGGCCGCCTAAGCCCTTCGCCTGCCACGCTCACCCTGAGGAGCGCCCGCGAGGCGCCTCCCCGACAGGGTGAGAAACAAAGATCAACTCAGGGAAACCAAATATGTCAGCCAAAGAAGTCAAATTCGGCGTTGATGCCCGCGACCGCATGCTGCGCGGCGTCGACATTCTCGCCAACGCCGTGAAGGTCACGCTCGGTCCGAAGGGCCGCAACGTCGTGCTCGACAAGTCGTTCGGCGCTCCCCGCATCACCAAGGACGGCGTCACCGTCGCCAAGGAGATCGAGCTCGACGACAAGTTCGAGAACATGGGCGCCCAGATGGTGCGCGAAGTCGCCTCGAAGTCCGCGGACGCTGCCGGCGACGGCACCACCACCGCGACCGTGCTCGCGGCTGCGATCGTCCGTGAAGGCGCCAAGTCGGTTGCCGCCGGCATGAACCCGATGGACCTGAAGCGCGGTATCGACCTGGCAGTTGAAGCCGTGGTCGCCGACCTCGCCAAGAACTCCAAGAAGGTCACCTCGAACGAGGAAATCGCCCAGGTTGGCACCATCTCCGCCAACGGCGACAAGGAAATCGGCGACTTCCTCGCCAAGGCGATGGCCAAGGTCGGCAACGAAGGCGTCATCACCGTTGAGGAAGCCAAGTCGCTCGACACCGAACTCGACGTCGTCGAGGGCATGCAGTTCGACCGCGGCTACATTTCGCCCTACTTCGTTACCAACGCCGACAAGATGCGCGTTGAAATGGACGACGCCTACATCCTGATCAACGAGAAGAAGCTCTCCTCGCTGAACGAGCTGCTGCCGCTGCTCGAAGCCGTGGTGCAGACCGGCAAGCCGCTGGTCATCGTCGCTGAAGACGTCGAAGGCGAAGCGCTCGCCACCCTCGTCGTCAACCGCCTGCGTGGCGGTCTGAAGGTCGCCGCCGTCAAGGCGCCGGGCTTCGGCGATCGCCGCAAGGCCATGCTGCAGGACATCGCGGTTCTGACCGGCGGTCAGGCGATTTCGGAAGATCTCGGCATCAAGCTCGAGAACGTCACGCTGCAGATGCTCGGCCGCGCCAAGAAGGTGATGATCGACAAGGAAAACACCACGATCGTCAACGGCGCCGGCAAGAAGGCCGACATCGAGGCCCGCGTTCAGCAGATCAAGGCGCAGATCGAGGAAACCACCTCGGACTACGACCGCGAGAAGCTGCAGGAGCGTCTGGCCAAGCTCGCGGGCGGCGTCGCGGTGATCCGCGTCGGCGGCGCGACCGAAGTCGAGGTGAAGGAGCGCAAGGATCGCGTGGATGACGCGATGCATGCGACCCGTGCGGCGGTTGAGGAAGGCATCGTGCCGGGCGGCGGCGTCGCCCTGCTCCGCGCCTCCGAGCAGCTCAAGCGCATCCGCACCCAGAACGACGACCAGAAGACCGGTGTCGAGATCGTGCGCAAGGCGCTGTCCGCGCCGGCCCGCCAGATCGCGATCAACGCCGGTGAAGACGGTTCCGTCATCGTCGGCAAGATCCTCGAGAAGGAGCAGTACTCCTACGGCTTCGACTCGCAGAACGGCGAATACGGCAACCTGGTCTCCAAGGGCATCATCGACCCGACCAAGGTGGTCCGTGCGGCGATCCAGAACGCGTCCTCGGTCGCGGCTCTCCTGATCACCACCGAGGCCATGATCGCCGAACTGCCGAAGAAGAACGCTCCGGCCGGCGGCGGCATGCCCCCCGGCGGCGGCATGGGCGGCATGGACTTCTAAGTCCAGCCACTCAGGCGATACGCAAGAAATGCAAAACCCCGGCAGCAATGCCGGGGTTTTTGTTTGGCTGACGATGTGGACAGCCGCCACCGCGGTGAAGGCTCACCTGCAACGCTACGCCGAACGAAAGGCTTGCCGCCCCCCTGAGATATCCCTGTTATGCACAGTGCTTCCGCAAATATACGATCGTTTAGGTTGACAACCTCAAAAAAAATTCCCGCGAGAGTCGGAATTCGAACCGACGTTCCGCTTCTCCTGACGCAAAGTTGTATCGGGTCGGGGCTAAATCAAAGCTCATCCAAAATCTGATCGGACACGGAGCGCGAGCTCCCGTGACGCATGCGAGCGTCGCGGATGCTTTCGCTTGAGAAGGAGTAATGTTGCGTGAGTGAAAGCGAAGTGAAAGTGACAGCAAACGGAACCAAAGTTTTCGGAATGCCCCCACTGCTGGACTTCTCGAAGATCGCCTTGCCTGGCATCGGCGGCAACGAACAGCTCGTGGCGCGCGCACGGGAAAGCTTCGAGAAAATCAAGGCCGCTTCGGAGGAGATGACCGAAGCGCTGCGCGAGACCTGTTCAAACAGTTCAAGAAGCACGACCGATTACGGGCTGAAGGTGTTTGAAATCTCAAACACCAATGCGGCCTCCGCGCTCGATTTCCTGATCGATCTCTGCGGCAGCAAGTCTGCGAGCGATGTTCTTGCGTTATCCGTGGCGCAAACGCGCAAGGCGTTCGATGCCGCTTCCAACCAGAACATGGAATTGTGGGTGCTTGCCCAGAAGTTTGCGACCGAAACGGGTGAGCCGATCAGGAAGCACTTCAGCAACGTTTTCCGCCAGGCAGGCTGAAACAACCCGCTCCATTCACATCCACGGACTTGCTTTGAGGAGAGATCCGGCCGGTTGGAAACGGGCCCGGCGAGCATGCAGCCCCCACTGGCCGTGCTCGACCAAACAAGGTGCGCGATGCCCCCCAAGTAACCGCACCGATAACGGGCGCCTTTCAACCGGCCGGTGCTTTTTGCACCAACGATAAAGACAATCGCTAGGGAGATCGACATGGGTATGGTGATGGTCAAATGTCCGCAAACCGGATTGGCGATTCCCACCGGGATCAAGACTGATCGTGAAAGCTTCGGCCGCCGCCCGGTGTTTTTTTCGCGTACGCGTTGCGTGATTTGCCACACCGATCATCCCTGGTTTGCCCGCGAAGCCTGGGTCGACGAGCCGAGCATCCGGGTGCGGCATCGCCGCGCCGGCGCCCCGGCGTAATCGCTGACACGGATCGGTTGACGATCGCAATCGAGGGACGCCATGCCACGCACGGAAATCTCAAATGAGGCATCGACCTGGCTGCTGCAGGCCAAGGAAATTCTTGATGAAGCACGACGGCTGAAGCCGGGTCCCGAGCGCAAGGAGCTGCGCCAGACGGCGAAGGTGTTGCGAGAAATCGCCAAGCGCGAGGCGGCATCCGGATCAGCGCCCGAACGTGACCGATGGCCGAGAACCTAGGCTTCGTTGTGTGATGGGTTTTCCCATAATGCAGTCGCGCCAAACGCGCTCAGATCGCATCGCGCGATTTGATCTCGGGTAGGTGCGTCGAATTCGTCGCGAAGATCTCCTCGACTTCGAGACGCATGGCGTTGTGGCATTCGCACGCTGCCGCCGCGAGCCCCGCCCGGTCGATCTCGATCAAGCCTCGTCGATCAGACCTGATTGCTCCGCGCGTTCGCAGGTTACGCATCACAAGCGTCACGGTCGTACGTCGTACGCCGAGCATTTGCGAGAGGGCTTGCTGCGTGAGCGGAAGCGCATCATGGTCGACGCAGTCGCGTAGCTGAAGCAGCCAGCGAGCCATGCGGGCTTCGACCGGGTGCAGCGCATTGCAGGCCAAACCGAGCTGGAACTGTACCAACATCGCCCTGACGTGAGTTTGAACCATGCGTCGGATCGCGGGGCTTCGGCCAAAAGCGCTGTAAAATCGCGATGCAGGAATACGAGAGGCGGTGCCGGCCGCACGAACGATGGCCGTCGTCGTCGAAGGTGATGGCCCGAGCACCGAAAGCATGCCGACGGCTCCCTCACGCCCAACTGCCGCGGTAGCAACCGTGTGTCCGTCCGCCATGTCGATCATCAACGCGATAGCGCCGCTGTGCGGGAAGACGACGTACTCAATATCGTCCCCCGCCCGCAAAAGGACCGCGTCCTGTTCGAGCGCGAATGTCTCCAGTTCGGGTTCCAGCAGATCGAGATCCGGTGCAGGCAATTCTGCAAGAAGGCGATTGCTCATGGCGCCGCCAGGTTTCACTGCGGAAATCCCCGCAGTGACGCGGCTGCGGCGTTCTCCCTCGGGAGTGTCGTGAAACGGCCGTTTCAACATAGACTAAAGCTGCTCTCTCAACGCGTACTCATACAACAACACTGGGACCCCAAATAACGAAGTCTAAACACCCGGTTGCGTGGCGGACTGTCCACTCGCAGCGGCCTTAAGAAGTTAGATGCAATTGGGCCGCCGGACGCAACCGCAAAATGCGCATGGGTAATACGGTAACAATACGGGTAGCATGGTAACAGTGCGCGAGTTCCATTTCCGGAGCATGGCAAATATGTTGCGATCCTCGCCCTGCCCGCCTGCGCATCGCAGCGGTCAATACGGCTTCGCCCAAACGTCGGCGGCCGCGATGATCTTGCCGAACAGGCGGCCGAGTTCACGTCGCTCGGCAGGATCGAGTGTCTGCAACATCGCCTTTTCGCGCGCGATGAAGCTGCCGATGATCGCGGTATACATGCGCTGACCGGACTCGCTCAGGTGCAGGACCCGCCGGCGGCTGTCGGCGATGTCAGTCTTGCGGGTGATCAGTCCTTTTTTCTGCAACAATTTTACGGCGCCGACGATGCTGGTATTGGGCCGTCCGGTCACGATGCTGATCTGCTGGGCGTTCAACCGGGGCTGCCGCGTCAGGCAGAACAGCACGATCCATTCGGAACGCGTCAGCTTGAACGAATGAAGGGCCGCCCGTGGGCGACCCTTCTTCTCACGCATTCTCCGAAGACTTGATCCGAACCAGCTTGCTCAGCAGCGCGTCGAGGCCCTGCCCGTCGCCTGCATGCAGATCGATCCGGCCGACCTTCTCGACCAGCCGCTCCAGCGACTCCAGCTCCTTGAGCCGCAGCAGCAGAGGGTTCTCCTCCATCAGCTTGGCCGTGTTCAGGAGCGAGCGCGTTGCCGCGGTCTCCTCCTGCCGGCGGATCAGGTTCGCCTTCGCGACCCGCTCCGCCTCTACGACCTTGTTGACGAGCTCGCGGATCTCGCCGGGCAGGATCACATCCTTCACGCCGAGCTCCGTGACCTCCACGCCGCTGTCGGCGACGCGGTCGCGCACGTAGTCGCGCAGCTCCGCATCCAGCGCAGCCTTCGCCGAGAGCACCTCGTCGAGCGTGCGGCCGGCTACCGCCTCGCGGATCGCGAACTGAACCAGGCGGTACAGCCACGCATCCACGTCGGGCACAGCCGCGACCATGCGCTCGGGGTCGACGATCCGGCGGAATGCCGTCAGGGTCACACGCAGCGCGATGCGATCCTTCGTCAGCATTTCCTGCGCGGTGATCTCGACCGCCTGGGGACGCAGATCGAGGCGCTTCACCTCGATCTTGCGGCCGGCGATCCAGAACGCGTGCCGACCGGGCACAAGCCGCTCGACCAGCCGGCCCTCGACATAGAGCAGACCGGCCTCGTGGTTCTCGACCACCGCTTCCGTCACGATGGTGGGACGGTTGCGCTCGATCATCGCCAAGTGCCGCTCGGTTACACGGGGATCGCTGCCCACATCGATGCGCTCGACATCGATCGAGGTTGCGACCTTCCAGTAGACGCGTGCCTGCCAGGGCGTCATCAGGTGCACGGGACGGCCGTCGAGGCTGACGATGGCGATCTCGTTCGCCTTCGTCTCCACCGCCTCGAACAGCTCCGCGGCCAGTTCAGGCCGCGCGGCCTTCAGCACCGCGTAACGCTCCGCGGGGAATTCGGTGCGAACGACGTTGAAGATCTCCGCGGTCAACTGACGCCGCAGATCGAACAACCGGTGACGGCCGGGTTCGAGCACGCGCTCGAGCCTGCCGTTGCGCGTCAGCAAGGCGCGCTCGCCATCCTTCACCGTCACCGTCTTCATCAGCAAATGCCAGGTCATGGCACGCCTCCATGGTTTGCCTTCCGGCCCTCGCGGGGTCGGAATGCGGGTTTCGTTTGCAAAGGACGTGGGGACGCGGACGACGCTTCCTGAAAAATCGACGGGCCGGGTTTGAGCTTGCGCGACGGCGGGCGCACGCGTGCAATCGCTCGACTTGCGTCGCGCGTTCGCACGTAGCCACCCGGCATCAACGCAAGCGGTATCCACCGCGGCGCAAAGCCGGTCTCACAGTGTCTGAGTTCGGACGAAAAGCCTTTCGGCAAGACGGCCGGACCGCGACTGAAGCGCGCGTCCGGTCCCCGTCAGAGGAATCAGCTTTTAGAGCTGAACCGGAGCGTTGGAGCGGGAATCGAACCCGCGACAGGATGATTTATAGTCATCTGCTCTAACCAAACTGAGCTATCCTTCGTTTGTGCTACAGACCGGAATCGAACCGGCGACCTTCGGGACATCCCGACGCTCTACCGCTGAGCTACTATCGCATCCTCGTTCGGCGGAACACGAAACCGGAAACCGGCCCGCGCCAGTCGGGATCACAACGAGCCCGAACCCATGGCCAAAGCAAGGGAGCGCGGAAATAAAGCAAGCATCCGAAGATTGCAAGCCCCTGCGCAAGATTTTTTCGTCGCCGAGGTCGACTGTAGCGGAGCGAGCACAGCGATGGCAAAGGCAACGATGACAGTTCATCCGCCGTCATTGCGAGGAGCGAAGCGACGACTTGTCCGCCGTAGCTCGAAGAGCGAAGGCGGAAGCAATCCATCTGTCCCCGTGCGGAGAGGTGGATTGCTTCGCTTCGCTCGACATGACGCGGAGAGAACTCGCGGCGCGTACCAAATACGCTGCCTTCCGAGCCGATGACGTCCCTACTGAATCTTCGCCAGCACCGCGAGGCGGCGGATGCCCTTGTTCTTGTAGGCGTCGAGGAAGGCGTAGTAATCCTTGAACGAGACGCAGCCGTTGGATTGTCCGCTCGGCCCGAGCATGTAGGTGTGGGCGAGCAATCCGTCACGATTGAAGATCTTGTCCTGGCCGCCGATGGGCGTCAGCCGCAGCGCCGGCACGCCGTGAAACAGCGCTTCGCGCGGCTTCAGTTCGTAGATGTGCGGCGGCGTCACGCCCTGCATCCGCACATGCGAGTAGCGAATGTCGTCCATCTTGGAGCCGAGGCCGGAATGCGCCTCCAGCCTGGTGCCATCGGGCAGATAGACCATCTTCGCGGAAATATCGTAGACCGCCGTCTGGCGATCATAGGGCGGCGACCCGCCGAGCATCGGGTTCTGGCTCCGCGTATCGATAATGCTGCCGGTGACGCTGGCGTCGGCGGAGGCATAGGCCAACAGCGAGTTCGACGGCTGCTTGCCCCACAGCTTCTCGACCATGTTCGTCCTGTCGCCCGCGCCGATCGACATGACCGCCGCCTTGGCGCGCTGCGCCATGTCGCGGATGGAGTTGCCGGAGGCTTTCGCAGGCTCCTGCGGCGCCGGTGCCGGAACATTGAGCGCAAGTTGCGTCGCCGGGGCCGCAACCTTCGGCTTCGGCGTTTCCGCGCGCCTGGGCGCCTCGACGGTCTTTGGCGCTTCAGCCGGCGGCGAAGCCGCCGCCAGTTTCGTTGTTTCGACGGGCCTGACCTCGTCAGCTCTCGACGGCGTGCCCTGCGCCGCCGCGGCCGCGAATCTTTCGCTGAACATCAGCGACGACGCGACGTTCTCCGGCGCGGGCATCACCAGCGGGCGCTGCTCGAGCGATGCGAAGATTTCGTTGAAGGCGGGCTGCACTGGGCGGGCGGCGATCGTGGTCGAATTGCTGACGGCGGGCGCCTCGAAGGCGGCGCTGGTCACGGATGGATAGATGCTGGCGCCGATCACGTTGGTGTAGACGGTCCAGCCGCAGCCCAGCACGAGGCCCGCGACCGCGGCACCGCCGAGAAAATATTGGGGAATGCCCTTACGGGAGGATTTCCTGCGGTTGGAGACCGCAGAGCTGTACGCACGCTTACGCTTACTCATTCACACAACGCCCAGAACAACACTTCCACCAAGTCCCCCGTTTGATGCCGCGTCCGGATAGGTCCCCGGCAGCATCTCGCAGAGGCACAGAGCGTCATTAAGGCGACTTTTAGTTAAATCCGGCTTAAACCCGGGCGGATGTAAGGCGGACCACAAATACATGGAACTATTGGAGAAATTGCCTTCGTATTGATGCGGAAATTCCGCCACAATCAAGGACATCCGGCGTCTCTGCCCACCGGATGTCCCATATTGGGCCAAGTTGAGGCTTAATCCTTGAACGGGTCGAACTCGTTCTCCCCGGCCATCGCCACCGCGAACGGACGCAGCGTGTGCTGCACCCGGACCGAGCCGGAATGTTCGGCGATCACCTCCGGCAGCCTGCGATAGGCCATCGGGCTTTCGTCGAGGTCCGCGCCGATCAGCGTCACCCCGCGCGATTGCAGCCAGGTGTCCATCTCGGTGCGCGTGAACCGCCGCTTGGCCTCCTTGCGGCCGAACAGACGGCCCGCGCCGTGCACTGTCGAATAGAGCGAAGCCTTCGCCTCCTCGCTATCGACGCCCTCGACGATCACGGCATCGTCGCCCATCGATCCGCCGATGAAGCCACGCTGGCCCGGAAATGCGGGAGTAGCGCCCTTGCGCACCACCCACAGATCCTTGCCGCCATGGTTCTCCCGCCACGCGTAATTGTGGTGGTTGTGAACCATGTCGGTGACTTCGCCGCCGATGATCTTGCGCACGCGCTCGACCACCCATTCGCGGCCGGCATAGGAGTAGCGCCCGGCGAGCTGCATCGCCGCGATGTAGCGCCGTCCGATCTCGCTGTCCTCGTCGATCACGGCCGGCGGCACGTTCATGCCGTCCTTGCCGCCCGCGGCCTTGAGGTAGCGGGTCGCGCTGGTGTGCCCGAGGCCGCGGCTGCCGAAGTGAACGCCGATCCAGACAAAGCCCTCCTCGTCGCGCAGCAGGTCGACATAGTGATTGCCCGATCCGACGGTGCCGAGCTGCGACACCGCCTTCTGCCGGTAAGCGTCCATGTCGGATTCCCGCCACGCGTCGGCATCGTCGAACAGTTCATGCTCGACGCGCTCGTCGTTGGTGCGTCCGACGCCGAACGAAATCACGTTGTGCACGTCCTTGATGATCGTGCCGACATTGCTTTCGATCTGGCTGAACGGCGTATCGAGCCGCACGGCCATGTTGCCGCAGCCGATGTCGAAGCCGACGCCGGAGATGCTGATCTGCTTCTCATAGGCGATGACGCCACCGACCGGCTGCGCATAGCCGAGATGACCGTCCGCACAGATCACCCCGGCGACCGCGTTGCCCGACCGACATGCAATTGCGCATCTGCGCGATCGTGGCGTCGTCGTGCGTGCCGAAGATCTTGAGCGGGCTGTTCTGGTACTGCTCAGCCTGCGGCCGGAGCGCGATATCGGAAGCAACGGCCTCCGCGTCCCGCGCAAGCTTCTCCTTGCGCGCGGCGTCGCGAAACAGGCACCAGGTCGGCATCGGCCGCTGGCCGGGCCGGTCGATCTTGGCATCGGGGTCGAGCCCGGCCTCGACGGCCAAGGCCCGGGCGCGCTCCTGGTAGGGATCGGATCGCATCTCACTCTCCTTCACTGCACTATATCGTTCCAAAAGCCGTTCAGGACTCCGGAACGACCTGCATCAGTCGCGACACAGGCCGGTTGGGTTTGCAGGCAGGGAGGGATTACGAGGTCGAGCTTGCCAAAAATGGCTTACCGCGGATCATTCTCCCTGCCTGGGCGGCAGGGGAACACCCGCTGCCGCGTTACGCTGGTAGTCTTTCTTGGAGGCACGATTCACAAATCGAATACACACCAAGGACGCACGCCAAAGCGCGACCGCGCCGGACGAGCGGCTGGCCTGCATAATTTGACGGGTTGGTGTCTATACGAAGCATCGTGTTTCCATAGATCGCGGAAGCGCGCGATCACATACATCAATTTCCGGATCTGTAAATAGCGCTCACAACGTCCGCGCGTCGCGGATGCTAGGCCGTCGACTCGCAAGCGCGAAGCTACAGCCGGATTGAGGCGAGCTGGACCATGGCGAGGAAGTTGGTGGCGAGCTTGTCGTAGCGGCCGCACGTGAAAGCTGGAAGCCCATGAGGAACTTTTCGCAACTATTCAACCATGCGCTTGGCCGCTTCGATAAAGCGAGCACTACAATCCCGGTGATCTCGCCGCCCAGGCCTTGGTGGCCTGGCAGCTTTCCATCGCTCGGGCGTAGGCAGGGCGTGCCGTCGTGCGGGCGAGATAGTCCCGCTCGGTAGACCCGGGGACGTAGTTGCCAGTTCGCAGGCCGAGCAGGAGGGCGTAGCTCACCGAGATATCGGCAGCCGTGAATCGGTCGCCGGCGAGATAGGGGTAATTCGCGAGGCGGCGGATAACCAACCCCAGCCGGCTCTCAAAGGTCTCGAGTGCCCAGCAGGTAACCCGGGCATTTCGCTCGGCTTCGGGCGCCAGTTGGCGACCGACAAGAACGGCGTTCATCGGCCCGGCGAGCCCGGCCTCGCCTAAGTGGAGAAATTGCAGATAGGAGGCGAAGGCGGGATCGTCCGGGGCGACGGCAAGCGAACCTGAGCCGTAGCGAGCGAGCAGGTACTCAAGGATCGCGATCGATTCGACCATGATCGTCTCGCCGTCCTGCACTGCGGGAATGAAGCCGGCGGGGTTGATCGCGAGGAAATCGCGATCCTTCTCGACTGCGAACAGATCGACCGGGTGCAGCCGATAAGCCAATCCTAATTCCTCAAGCAGCCAAATAACACGGAAGCCACGACCTTCGCCATAGACGGTGAGCATAGTTAAGCATTCCTGGATTGGACTAGATGTACTAACTCGCAGAGGTAAGCCAGTCGCGCAACGGACTGTCGATGGCGCATAATGGGGTTCACGACCTAGTAGCCCAATCGCGGATACCAGTCCTTGCCGCGCCCTTCGGGCGTGGTGTCGAGGATAGTCCACAGCGGATCGATATCAGGTGCGCCGCGCGGGTCTTGTCCGGGATCGGCGGTCGATGATCCCATTTCGCCCGACCAGAAATGACGAATGCTGCCGTCGCGACGCGTGAACACGTTGTAGCCGGGCGCATCGGCATCCGCGGCGCTGACATAGTCGCGCGTGTAATCGCCCGACATATCCGAATAGATCCGGTGCCGCGTCCAGCCGCGCGCCCTCTTCGCCTCGATCAGCCGCGCGATCGGCGATCGCGCCACGAACACGAATGCGATGCGCTGTTCGACATCGGGCAGCTTGGCCTCCCAGGTGCTCATGAAGGAGGTGCACATCGGACACGGCTGCTCGCGCTGCGGACCGAACATGTAGCTGTAGATCACCAGCGTCTGCTTGTTGCCGAACAGGTCCGACAAGGTCGCCTTGCCGCCCTCGCCTTCGAACGCATAATTCTTCGTCACCGCGCCGCCCGGCGGCAGCGCGCGACGGAATTCGGCAACGCGCTCGATGTGACGGCGCAGTTCGATCTCTTCCGCCAGCAATTGCTCGCGGGCGCGACGATACTCGGCGCTCTCGTTGGGGAAGCGCACGTCGTTTCCGCGTGCGAGTTCGGCGGCAGATTTAAGGGCGGAACCAGACATGGCAGCACCTCGGGTTGGAATGAGCCCCTACAAGACGTTTTGCCCTCCGTCGGACCGACATCGGCGAGCAAAAAAACCGGTGCCAAACCACCCGGTTTTGGGCTGATTTCGAGTCGATTTTGCGATGATTCTCCGGGACGCAGCTATTCTGCGAACCTTAGCTGCCGAACGCAGACATATTAACGCCGGTCATTGGCTTTGCACTCGCGTGCGGCGCGTGATACGGTACCGTATCACGCAATCCGCTATGCGCAAGAATACCCCGAAGGGGAAGCTGCCATGACGACACCGGCACGCGTCGGATCGATTGCTTTCGCAGGCGTCCTGCTGTTCGCGGGCCCTGCGGCTGCGCAGCCGGCGAAATCAAACTGCAGGTCCGCACCGACGGCCCAGGGCACGCAGACGCTCCGTTGCGAGGCTGCAATCACCATTGTGGCCGAGAGCGGTGCCAAGTTCGAGCTCAGGGATCGCAACCGCGACGGCCAGGTCGATTCCGTGGAGCTGAGCAACAAGGCGTTGCTGCTCGAAGTGCCGAAGAAGCCGGGGCGCACAAAATTCGACGTGGTCACGCCGCAGGCCATTGCCGCAGTGCGCGGCACCAAATGGGCGGTGGATACCGAAGGTGCAAAGACATCGGTATTCGTCGTCAACGGCCGCGTCAGCGTGGCACGATCCGCCGGCCGCGGCAGCGTCGTGCTCGGCCCCGGTGAGGGCGTGGACGTCGAGGCATCGGGCGAATTGACCGTCAAGCGCTGGGCGCCCCCGCGCGTCGCGGCGCTGATGTCGAGATTGGGACAATAGAAGCCGAGCCGATGAGCCATCGACGTCTTCATATTCTGGTTGCGTTGCTCTGCACGGGATTATGGGCAGGCACGATTTGGCTCGGCCATTCGAGCGGCCATCTGCGGTTTCTCGACCGGCTGGAGTCCGCATTGACCGACGTGCGCACGCTTGTGCGCGGGGTAAAGGCGCCGCCGGACGTCGTTACGATCGTCGCGATCGACGACACCATCGTCAAGCTCGGCGGCACCTATCCCCTGCCCCGCACGGAGCTGGCCAGGATCGTCGAGGCGATCGCACGGCTGGAGCCGAAGGTCATTGCCGTCGATCTCCTGCTGCTCGACAAAGGTCCCGCCGATGGCGATGCCGTGCTCGCGCAATCGTTCGCGGCGCGTCCGACCGTGCTGGCGGCAGCGGCAGTATTTCCGAACACCGTTCAACCCTCCGCGCAGAGCGATGGGCCACTGGCCCACCTGCCGAAGGCCGACCGCTTCCTGCTGCCGCTGCCGGCATTTGCCGAGCGCGCGGAAGTCGGCATCGCCAACGTGGCGACGGGCCAGACCGGCACGCCGCTGTCGGTCCCGATGCTGTTCCGGACGCGCGACAAGATCGAATTGTCGTTTCCGCTTCGTGTAGCCTCCGTCGCGATCAGCCAGAAGCTGACGATCGAGCCCGACCGTCTCACGTTCGGCGACCGGCCGATCGCGACCGCTTCGGACTATGCGTTGCCGATTTCCTATTACGGTCCGCGCCAAACCATCCGCACCATCAGCGCCGCCAACGTGATCGACGGCCAGATCGACAAGCAAGCCATCCAGGGCCGGATCGTCGTCATCGGCGCGACCGCGACCGGCGCCGGCGACTTCTTTCCGACGCCGTTCGATTCGCTGATGCCGGGCGTGGAAATCATTTCCACCGCGATCACCCATCTGGTCGCAGGAGACGGCGTCATACGCGACCGGACGGTTCGCATCGCCGAGGCGTTGACGACAGTACTGCTGCCGATGCTGCTGATAGGTCTCCTGGCCTGGCGGCGAAACGCAATCGGCCTGGTGGCGGTCAGCGCGATGGTGCTGGCATGGGCGGCAGCGAACGCGATTGCTTTCGCGCACGGCATCTGGCTCGACGCCGCGACGACCATCGCCGCGGCAGCGCCGCCGCTGATGCTGTTCGGCGCCGGCCAGCTATGGTCGGGCCGGCGCAGCGCCCAGCGCCTCGCCGCGCAAAACAGACTGCTCGAACAATTCCACACGCCGGGCCTGCAGCAATGGCTGAGGCGCGATCCCGACTTCCTGCTGGCACCCGTCAGGCAGGACGCCGCCGTCGTGTTTGTCGATCTCTCCGGATTTACCTCGCTCAGCGAGACGCTCGATCCGGATGTGACGAGAAGCTTGCTGAAGGAATTTCACGCGCTGGTCGACAAGGAAGTGACGCGGTGCGGCGGCATGATCACGAGCTTCCTCGGCGACGGCGCCATGATCCTGTTCGGCCTGCCGGAGGCGGCGGCGGATGACGCTGCGCGCGCCGGGCAATGTTCGATCGCGCTCTGCGTCAAGACCGAACGCTGGATCGAAGCGCTGCCGCCGGCAATCGCCCATCGGATCGGCTTCAAGATCGGCGCGCATTTCGGACCGATCGTCGCCTCCCGGCTCGGCGGCCGCAACCATCAGCACATCACCGCGACCGGCGATACCGTGAACGTGGCGAGCCGCCTGATGGAAGTGGCGGCCCGCCATGATGTCCGGCTGGCGCTCAGCGACACCCTGCGCGTCGCGGCCGAACGGAGCGGCGCGCGGCTGAAGACGGGGAGCCTTGCCGGCCCCGTCGAGGCGCAGATTCGCGGCAGGTCCGGCTCGCTCGCCGTCTGGCTATGGCAGAGCGAACGTTCCGCCATGGATCAACGCAGGCATCCCGACGCCGCCGAGTGACCGGCCGCCTTATTGCAATTCCGGCGGCGGCGTGCGGTCGAACACCTCGCCCTTCGGCCCGCGCAGCAAATGGAGCGCATAGGTCTCGATCAGAAGCGGCCCACGCTTGCGCCCGACCTCGCCCACCTTCTCGACGCTGGCGAACTTGTCCGTTAGCGGCGGATCCCCCGGCCAGATCTCGCGGACAAAGAGCAGCGGGCCGGCGAGCTGTGCCGCATCGGGCTCGGGCATGTTGACCCAGCGGATGCGCTGGTTCTGCTGCGCGACGCAAGTTCCCCTCGGCAGATGGAAGGCAAGCCAGCCGGTGGTACCGTAATCCGACGCCAGCACGCATGTGGCTCCCGTTCGCGCCCTCACCGCCTCGATGGCATCGGCCGTCTCGCGCCAGCCGATGCCGACGCTGCGCACGGTGGCATCGCGACGATAGCCCGACAGAAGGCCGGTGTCGGCCTGCACCACCAATAGCACGAACATCAGGACGCCACCCGGCACCGCCCAGCGGCGGCAGAAATCGACCAGGCGCTGCCAGCGCGGCTGCCATTCGACCAGATGTGCGGCAACCGCTGCGGCGACGGCAAATGCCGGATAGACCGGCGCAAACCAGTTGGCCTCGACGCGCGCATGCAGCGAATGCCAGACGAAATAGGCGACGATGATCCAGAACATCGTATTGACCAGCGCGCGCGCCGGCAGCGCGCCGGCCCGACGGCGGAGCAGCGCGTAGAGGCCCATCGCGCCGAGCATCCACACCAGCGGCGTCGCGAACGCGATTTGCGTCGGGATCAGTTCGGCGATGTAGACCGGGCGGAAATCCTCGATCCTCGCCCGCCCCATCTGCTTGATGAAGGACACCCAGTGGTGCTCGGCGTTCCAGAGAATGACCGGCGCAAACAGCAGCAGCGCTACGAGCCCGCCGAGGTAAAGCCAGGGCGAGATCAGCCAGTGCCGCAATTTGGGAACGGCGATCAGCCAGATCAGGATCGCCGGTCCGAAGAACAGCGCGGTGTATTTCGACAGCAGTGCGCAACCGGCGGCGGCGCCGACCGCCAGCCACCACACGCCGCGGCCGGTCTGCAGCACCTTGGCGAGCGCAAACAGCAGGAAACTGGAAGCCACCAGCAGCGGCGCGTCCGGCGTCACGATCATGGTGCCGACCGCGGCCATCAGCGTGATGTTGAGAAGGATCGCCGACGAGGCCGCGACGCGCCGGCTGCCGAACAGGATGGCGGCGGCCTGGTAGATCGCCCAGCTCATCGGCAGCGCCAGCAGGATCGAGACCAGCCGCACGCCGAACTCGGTATCGCCTGCGATCAGGGTGCCGAGCCGGATCACTACGGCGGCCATCGGCGGATGATCGTAATAGCCGCCGGCGAGATGCTTCGACCACATCCAGTAATAGGCTTCGTCGAAGGTGATCGGCGTGAACGCCGCCGCGATCAGGCGCAATGCCACCAGCGCCAGGATCGCAAGGCCGGTGTTGAGGGCAACCCGCGCCTCGTTCGCGGTCATCTTGGAGCCCTATCGGTCCTGATTGCATCAGGACCGGGCTTCAGTTTGTCCCGGCCACTACCCGTCATCCCCGCGAATGCGGGGATCCAGTACGCCGGTAAGCCTGCGATCAGACCGAAAGGCCGCGGCGTACTGGATCGCCCAGTCAAGCCGGGCGACGACGGCGGCGTGTGACGCGACCGCGTCATCTCATCATCCTTCACGCGAACCGGGTATCCGCTTCGCCCGAAAACGCTAGCGATCATCGCTTGCGCCAGACGAACAGTCCGGACATGGCGTAATTCCAGACCACGCCCATCAGCGCGCCGGCAAGTCCCGCAAGCCACCAGATCGGTTCCTGGTCGAAGACCGCGAACGCGACGCCGACATTGGCGAGCAGTCCGACGCCGCAGACGAGATAGAACAGCAACAGGCCGCGCAGGATGGCAAATCCCTTCAGCCGCTGATCGCGATAGGTGAAGAAATTGTTCAGGATGAAATTGCTGGTCATGGCGACCAGCGCGCCGGCGGCCTGCGCCTCTGCGAAAGGCTCCCTGAAGATCTCATGCGCGATAAACAGCGCCGCCAGATGCACGACAAGGCCGGTGCCTCCGACCATCGCGAACAGGATGAAGCGCAGTGACACCACGTCATGGGTCAGCTTCGCCAGCACCAGACCGAGGAAATCCAGCGCCACCATGGAATCGAGCTTGCTCTCGCCGTGCTGGCGCGAACCGAATGTGTAGGGAATTTCGATCGTGCGCAGCTTGCCTTGCGCGGTCGCGACGATGTCGAGCAGGATCTTGAAGCCCTGGGTCGAGAGCTGCGGCGCCAGTTGTTCGAAGCGGTCGCGGCGGATCATGAAGAAGCCGCTCATGGGATCGGCAACCTCGACCTTCAGCGTGCGCTTGGCGACCTCGGTCGCAAGCTGGCTGGCCCCTGCCCGCTTCGTGTTGAAACTGTCGGCGCTGCCGCCCTCGATATAGCGGCTGCCGACCACGAGTTCCGCCTCGCCGCTCCGCAAGAGCGCAACCATCTTCGGCAGCTGCGTTTCGTCGTGCTGCAGGTCGGCATCGATCACCGCCGCATAGGGTGCGCTCGAGGCCAAAATGCCCTCGATGCAGGCCCCCGACAGTCCGCGCCGCCCGATCCGGCGGATGCAGCGCACGCGGGAATCCTTCCGCGCCAGCCCCCGCACTACCTCCCAGGTCCCGTCAGGGGAATTGTCGTCGACAAAGACGACTTCCCAGGCAATGCCGGCCAGCGTGGCTTCCAGCCGCCGGTACAGCACGGTGACATTGTCGCGTTCGTTGAAGGTCGGAACAACGACCGAAAGCTCAGGCAAACCGGCCTGCAGCGGCGATTCGGGGGCCGGTTTGATGGCTTGATTCATGGCCGCCAGCGTATATCCGCAGCCGCCCGACATGCCAAGGCGGGGGTTCCGGAACAGTCATTCAGTAGGGGAAAACGGTCTTAAAAAGACGCCTAAAATGCCAACGACCACGAACAGAGGGCGCGCGTACATCCGGCGCAGCCAAACTATTCATGGTCGTCCCAGCGCCGGAGCCTTGGAGCGTCAACGTCGCCGTTAGAAGCCATATGGGAACACCGACGGCGTTCCGCAAGGGGGGCCGATCCCGCCTTTCCTAATTCGGCACTTCCCGAATCACCGGCCCGCGCGGGGCTGGCGCCACAGGAACCGATTGCACCGGTACTGGTTGCTGGATGCTGGCCGGCTGTTTGACGGGCTTTCCGAACTGGCCGATCGGCCCATAGGCGACCGCAACCACCATCACGATCGAGGCGACGATGGCTCCCAAAAGACCCGCGACGGACTGCGAATTCATGCTCAATTATCCCTAAGCCTGACTTGGAACAGATATCACGGAACCAGCGTATGTAGGAATAGTCGCCGCGTCGGCGATTGAGAAAACCGGCCTCCAAAATCTCACCACGCCAGTGCCGTGTAACTGACAAGCAAGAACCGCTATTAGATCGCAAACATGGCAGAGTCTCGACCTTTGATTTGACAGGGAATAGGGGATGAAGATGTCGAATACAGATCAGGGCAAACCGGCCGGGAAATCTGGACGGCGGAACCGGAAGGGCGAGCGGGGCAAAAAAGCTGCGCCTCAAGAGAGCCCGACCGTGAGCCCGGCGCCGGTTGAGGTGCAAAGCCCGGATCAGGATCATCAGCTGCAGCCGGAGCCGGTTCACGCGGAGAGCCCGAAGCTGGATCAGCCCGCCGCCGACGCGCCGGTCGAAGCCGTCGCCGCTTCGCCGGAGTTGCAACCGACTGCGGCACCCTCGCCAGCCGAGGTCGCGCCAGCCGAGCCCCCGCCGGCCGAAGTCGCATCGGTCCAGTCCGAGCCGGTCAAGGCGGCGGCGGAGCCCGCGCCGGTCAGTCTGCAGACCATCGCCAACGCCTATCGCGACTACACCCGGAAATCGCTCGAGGAATTCGGGTCCTTTGTCGAGCAGCTCAGCACCGTTCGCTCGCTCGACAAGGCGATGACGGTTCAAAGCGAATTCGTGAAGCGTGCTTACGAGAACTCCGTGGCCGAGTCGCAGAGGATATGCGAACTCCACAGCAAGCTCGCCAAGCAAACCTTCCAGCCGTTTCAGGGCTTCGTCGGCAAGGCACCGGAAACGCGCGGCAAGTCGTAGGGACGTCTGGCGAAATCGTTTGATGCAATTGGGAAGCAAAAGGCTCCGGTACTCAGGGGCCTTTTTCGTATGACCTGGAAACTGGCCAATCAACGCCGATTTGGCTAACATCGCCGGAACTCCCGCCTCTCTCCCGAAGAGTCTTCCCGTGAGCAAGCCAGCGAAATCGACCGCGAAAAACAGCGGCAGCATCTATATCGGCATCGGCGGCTGGACCTTTGAGCCGTGGCGCGGGGTGTTTTATCCGGAGAAGCTCGCGCAGGCGAAGGAGCTCTCCTACGCCGCGTCGAAGCTGACCTCGATCGAGATCAACGGCACCTATTACGGCTCGCAGAAGCCGGAGAGTTTTCGCAAATGGGCGCGTGAAGTGCCCGACGGTTTTGTGTTCTCATTGAAGGGACCGCGCTTCGCGACCAACCGCCGCGTGCTGGCGGAAGCCGGCGATTCCGTCAAACGCTTCTACGATTCCGGCGTGATGGAGCTTGGCGACCGGCTCGGCCCGGTGCTGTGGCAGTTCGCGCCGACCAAAAAATTCGATGGCGCCGATTTCGGCAAGTTCCTCGAGCTCTTGCCGCGCAAGCTCGAGGGACGCGCGCTGCGTCACGTGGTCGAGGTACGGCACGACAGTTTCTGCGTGCCGGAGTTCGTCGCCCTGCTGCGCGAGTTCGAAACGCCGGTCGTGTTCGCCGAGCACGGCAAATATCCCGCGATCGCCGATGTCGTCAGCGACTTCGTCTATGCGCGGCTCCAGAAGGGTAATGACGAGCTCAAGACCTGCTATCCGCCGAAGCAGCTCGACGCCTGGGCCAAGCGCTTCCAGGCCTGGGCCGCCGGCGGCGAGCCGGACGATCTGCCGCGCGTCGACAAGACCGCCAAGCCTGCGAAGGCGCCGCGCGACGTGTTTGCCTATGTGATCCACGAGGGCAAGGTGCGCGCGCCGGCCGGCGCGATGGAATTGATCGAGCGCGTCAAGTAATCCGACCTCAATCAAGCTTGATGCCGGCCTCGCGGATCAGCTTGGTCCAGCTCTCGTATTCCGAGGCGACGAAGGCGTCGACCTTGTCGTCAGGCAGATCCCACACCTCGCCGCCGCTCTTCTCGAAGCGGTCCTTGAGTTCGGGCAACGAGGCGCGGATTTCCCGGCGCAGCTTTGCGATCACCTCCGGCGGCGTCTTCGCCGGCGCGAAGATGCCGAGCCAGGAATCGACATCGAGGCCGGACACGCCGGCTTCCGACATCGTCGGCACATCGGGCGCCAGCGGGCTGCGCTTCGACGACAGCAGCGCAATGCCTTTCGCCTGGCCCGACTGAACGTAGGGGAGCCCGGCAGCGTTCGAATCGAAAAACAGGTCGATGCGGCCCGCCAGCAGATCGGTGAAGGCCGGCGGCGACCCCTTGTAGGGAATTTCCTGAAATTTCACGCCGGCCGCCTTCATGAAGGCGGCGGCGACCAGATGCTGGCCGGTGCCGACGCCCGCGGTCGCCACCGAGATCGAGCCGGGGTTGGCCTTGGCGGCGGCGACGATGTCCGCCAGCTTGCCATGCGGCAGATCCTTGCGGCCGACCATGACGTAGCCGAACTTGTAGATCAGCGCGACCGGCACGAAATCCTTGCGCGGATCGTAAGCGAGCTTGGAATAGAGCGCCGAATTGAACGCCATGTTGGAGAGCCCGCCGACCACAAGCGTGTAGCCATCCGGCTCGCTCTGGCTGGCAGCCTGGGTACCGACCACGGTGCCGGCGCCCGGCTTGTTCTCGACGACGAAGGCCTGCCCCATCCGCTTCGACAGCGCGTCGGCGAGCTGCCGCCCGACCAGATCGTAGCTGCCGCCGGGACCGATCGGGACGATGATTTTGACGGGACGGTCGGGATAGCCGCCCTGCGCATGCGCTGCGGCAATGCCCAACACGAGGCATGCGAGCATCCAGGTCAGCGAGCGGCAAATTCGGTTCATCGTGTCCCCCTGTGGCAAATGGCCATCGACTGGCTCTTTGCCGGAACTATGCGGTATGCCATCCCCGACGGCAACGCGGATGTAGCCATCGATCGGCCATTACCGTAGCCTTGTGCCAGCGACATAATGTCTGGATCGATATGGCCCGAAAGACGAAACGCCTCTTCACCATCGGCTATGAGCAGACGCCGGCGAAGGCGGTGCTCGACGAGCTGGAATCCGCCGGCGTCAAGCTTCTGGTTGACGTGCGCGCGGTGGCGGCGTCGCGCCGGCCGGGCTTTTCCAAGAACCAGCTTGCGGCCGGCCTCGACGAGCGCGGCATTTCGTACCTGCACCTGAAGGGACTTGGTACGCCGAAGTCCGGCCGCGAGGCGGCGCGCAGCGGCAAGTTCGGTCTCTTGCACAAAATCTATTCGGCGCATCTGAAGACGGCGCAGGCCCGGGAGGAGCTCGACGAGCTGTCGGCGCTGGTGAAGCAATCGGGGCCGGTGTGCATTCTCTGCTACGAGCGCGACCACACGCAGTGCCACCGGCAATGGATCGCGGAGATCATCGAGGACCGCGACGGGGTGAAGGTGGAGAACCTGGCCGCGCCGCAGGTGTAGGCTCCTGCCGTCATTGCCTCATTGCCTGCGACAAACGCAAAGCGTTTGCGCAAGGGAGCGAAGCGACGAAGCAATCCATTCTTCCTTTGTGCTGCGCGATGGATTGCTTCGCTGCGCTCGCAATGGCGGCGAACCAATCACCCTTCGCCTGCAAGGTTGAACGTTCCCTCCATCATCTTCACGCTGCTGCCGCCGACGTGAATGGATACAATCGCGCCGTTCTGCTTGCGGACGCGGGTCAGCAACAGGCTCGGCCGGCCCATGTCGACGCCCTGCCCGATCCGCAATTTCAGTTCACCATCCCTGATGTCGTCGAGATCGGCGAGCAGCGCTGCGGCAGCCGCGGTCGCGCTGCCGGTCGCGGGATCTTCTGACAGCCCGCTGGCGCCGGGGTGGAACATGCGCGCCTGCAAGTCGAGCGGCTTTTCGCCCGATGGCACGTCACGCGTATAGAAGTAGACGGCGTCGCTGCCGTCGCACGGGAAGGTTTTTGCGAACGCCGCCGCATCGGGCCTGGCGCGCCGCAGCGCTTCGCGCGAGGCGAGTTCGACCGCGATGAACGACAGTCCAACTGAGATGACCTGCGGCGGATGCCGGTCGGTTCTCACATCGCTCGCCGACAGTGTAAGCAGAGCCGCCGCCTGCTCGGCGCTGACCTGCGACATCCGCTTCAACGGCTGCGGCGCGGTGAATTCGGTGCTGACGACCCTGCCCTGTTCGGTCACGACCTCGACCGGCACGAGGCCGGCCTTCTCCTCGAACAACAGCCGCGCCGGCGGTTTTTCCGCCAGCATCGCCAGCACGAAGGCGGTGCCGACATTGGGATGACCGGCGAAGGGGATCTCCCGGTTCACGGTGAAGATGCGAACCTCAGCGTCATGGCCGGGTTCGCGCGGCGGCAGCACGAAGGTCGTCTCCGAATAATTGAATTCCCTGGCGATCGCCTGCATCTGCGCGGTCGACAGCCCGCCGGCATCAAGCACCACGGCCAGTGGATTGCCGCCAAAGGCGCGATCGGTGAAAACGTCCACAGTGATATAACGGCGCTGCATATGCTGCTCCTGATTCTCAATTACGTGAGGCATAAACCGTGACGACGACTTCAAACCCGGCGTCGGCGATCGCCGACACGGTCTCCTTCGAGATAGCAAATTCGGACGAATGCGGTTCAACGCCTGCCTGGATGCCGATGTTGAGACTTCGCAACTCGCACTGTCCCCAAATCGTCCTCGCTTCGGGCGAAAGCGAATTGACCAACTCAACGAGCTTTGCAGTGGTCTCCTCAAGCGACAAAGAGTCCTCATTCAACTCTACGGACGCAGTTTGTGCAGTTTGGTTCAACACGATCACGGAAGACCCCATGGCGTCGAGGAGCGCCTGCAATCCGGCCTGCACACGAATGTCGAGATCAACGTTGAGAAACTGGGTAACCGACTTGCCGTTGGATGACATGCGAAATTCCTGAATCGATCCCTATCCCAGCCGCCACACGGCCATCGGCTGCTCATAGCCCCTGACCTCGACCTCACCGAGCGAGACGGCATCGCCGCAGGCTTCGCCGAGCGCGTCGCGGACCGCTTCGGAGATCAGGAATTGCGAATTGAAATCCTTGTTGAGCGCCTCCAACCGTGAGGCGAAGTTCACGGTGTCGCCGATCACGGTGTATTCCTTGCGCCGCGGCGATCCGATATTGCCGGCGACGACTTCGCCGAGGTGAATGCCGATGCCGATGCGCAGCGGCCAGCTGGTGGCTTCATTGACTCGCGCATTCGCGTCCAGCATCTCGCGCGCCGCGGCGACCGCCCGGTGCGCCGGGTCCGGCGCTTCCAGCGGCGCACCGAACAACGCCAGGAATCCGTCGCCCAGAAACTTGTTCACAATGCCGCCATGGCGATCGAGAATGTCGACCAGGATGGCAAAGGCGCCGTCGAGACGCTCCACCACCTCCTGCGGCGAGCGGCTGCGCGCGCCGGCGGTGAAGCTGCGGAAATCGACGAACATGACGGCAACGCGGCGGATGTCGCTGCCGGTGCCGACGCCCTCGGCCATCAGCCGCTCGACCACCTGTGGCGAAACGTGCTGGCCGAACAGGTTGGTAATGCGGTCGCGCGCGGTCGCCGCCATGATGCTCTTTTCGAACTGCCGCCGCAACTGGTGCCCGACTGCGCCCGCGAGCACGCCGCCAATCAAGAGAATCAGGCTGCGCGCCGCGTGATAGAAGACGTTTACCTCCTGACCAGGATCCGGATGATAGAATATCGCCATCGCAAGTAGCTGCGATGCGGCGACGAACCCGGTAAATGTGGAGAGCCAGAAGTCCAGCCGCAGCGTGGAGAGGATGATGAAGATGAAATAGGTCATCGGGACCACGAAGCCGAGCGCGGCCACCGATCCCATGCTGTTGATGTGCAGCGCTAGCGCAACCGTTGGCATCGAGGTTTCGATCAGCGCGCCGAGGTAGCGCCGGAACAAGGGCAGATCGCGGCCCTCTCGCATATGCCGGCTGATCGACCTGTGCACCCAGAGCTCGAACAGGATGAACGGCACCATCACCGAATAGAGATAGTGCGGCTTGAGATTGCCGTGCCAGACCTGGCTCACCTTCTCGGGCGCGAGGAAGTAGACGGTCCAGAGAATCACTGATAACGCCAAGGTCGTTCCAATCAACGCCTTGATGCGAAGCAGCTCGGTCGCCATCACTTCCCGCGTCAACGCGCGCTGGAAGTCGGCCGAGACGCCGGCGTCTTGGTCACCCTTTCTCTTGCCCCAGAACTTCACTGTCTTCTTCCCCTGTCATTCCGGGATGGTCCGAAGGACCAGACCCGGAATCTCGAGATTCCGGGTTCGCCTCTTCGAGGCGCCCCGGAATGACTGCAAAAATATACCCTCAATCCAGCGTGCGACGGAAGCGTGTCACGGCGATCGTCATCGCCACCAGCATCAGTACAATCAGTGCAATCGTATCGTACTGCAGGTTGGAAGGCGCTGCGCCTTTCAGCATGATGGCGCGGACGATGCGGATGTAATGGGTCAGCGGCAGCGCCTCGCCGAGATACTGCGCCCACACCGGCATGCCCGCGAACGGAAACATGAATCCGGACAGGAGAATGCTGGGCAGGAAGAACATCATCGACATCTGCATCGCCTGCAACTGGTTCTGCACAATGGTGGAGAAGGTGTAGCCGATCGACAGATTGGTCGTGATGAACAGCGTCGTCAGAACAGCCAGCAGCACCACGCTGCCGAGGATCGGCACCCCGAACAAGAGGACGCCGATGCCGACGATCAGCGTCGCCTGGATGAAGCCGACGATCACGTAAGGGATGATCTTGCCGAACATCACCTCCACCGGCCGGATCGGCATCGACAGCAGGCTCTCCATGGTGCCGCGCTCGATCTCGCGCGTCACCGACAGCGCGGTGAATATCAGCATGGTCATGGTCAGGATGGTGCCGACCAAGCCCGGCACGATGTTGAGCCGCGACTCGGCCGCCGGGTTGTAGCGGGCATGCGCCCTGATCTCGAACGGCATCTCGGGGGGATCGCCGATGTGGAGGTCGTGCGCCAGCGCGGTCTGCACCAGGGCACCGAGGGAGCCGAGCGCAGAACCGGCCGCGACCGGATCGGTCGCGTCGGCGGCGACCAATAGCGCCGGCTTGTCGCCGCGCCGCACCGCGCGCTCGAAGCCGCGCGGGATCTCGACCCCGAACAGCACCTTGCCGGACTGCAGGAGATCGTCGAATTCGGCGACGCTGTGCACTTCGCGGGTAAAGCGGAAGTAGCTGGTATTCTCCATCGCCTTCAGCACCGAACGCGCCAGATCGCTGTCCTCCTGGACCAGCACCGCCGTCGGCAGATGGCGCGGCGTGGTGTTGATGGCGTAGCCAAACAGCAGCAGTTGCATCACCGGGATCATCACGATCATCGCGAATGAGACGCGGTCGCGGCGGAGCTGGATAAACTCCTTGACCAGCATCGCATAGCTGCGGCGCCAGAAGCCGAAACGCGGCTCCCTCGCCTCTTCCACGGAACGAACAGCTTCGGTCGCACTCATTGGAAATTGTCCTTTGAGCGGTTCATGAGATCGATGAACACGTCTTCCAGCGACGGCTCACTGTCCTCCCAGCGCCATCCCTCCCTGTCGCGATAAGGCGCAATCGTCGCTTCCAGCGCGGCCTTGTCGCGCCCGGAGACGTGCAGGCTGGTGCCGAACGGCGCCACCATGTCGACGCCCGGTTTGCCGGTGAGTTCGCCCGCGAGCCCGTTGAGATCGTCGCCCGAGACCGTCCAGGTCGACAGCGCCGATTTCGCGATCACCTCGTCCACGGTGCCGTGCGCCAGCAGATGGCCATAGGCGATGTAGGCGATCTCGTGACAGCGCTCGGCCTCGTCCATGTAATGGGTCGATACCAGCACCGTCAGCCCTTCGGCTGCGAGCGCGTGGATCTCATTCCAGAAATCGCGCCGCGCCTTGGGGTCGACGCCGGCGGTCGGCTCGTCCAACAGCAGCAATTGCGGATTGGGCAGCGTGCAGGCGCCGAGTGCCAGCCGCTGCTTCCAGCCACCCGAAAGCTCGCCGGCCAGCTGCTCCTCGCGGCCGTTCAGGCCGATACGCTGGATCATGTCGCGTGCCGCAGCCCGCGCGTCGCGAAGGCCATAGAGCCGCGCGACGAATTCGAGATTCTCGCGCACCGATAGATCCTGATACAGGCTGAAGCGCTGCGTCATGTAGCCGACCTGGCGCTTGATCTTGTCGGCGTCGCGGCGGATGTCGAAGCCGAGGCAAGTGCCCTCGCCGGCATCCGGTGTCAGCAGCCCGCACAGCATGCGGATCGTCGTGGTCTTGCCGGAGCCGTTCGGGCCGAGGAAGCCGTAGATTGAGCCGCGCTTCACCTGCATCGAGAGATCATGCACGACCTCACGGCCGCCGAACGATTTTGAAAGACCTTCGACGTTGATGGCGATGTCAGGCGCCGATGTCGAAACCGAACTCATCGCTTTTCCGCCACCGGCGTCCGGGGATTGAGGAACACGCTGATTGGCTGGCCGACACGCAGCACGTCGGGCCGGCTCGGCCGCGCCTGGATCAGGTAGACCAGCTTGTTGCGCTCATCGAGGCTGTAGATGACCGGCGGGGTGTATTCCGCCGTCGTCGCGATGAAATAGATCTTTGCGGTGAGATCGGCCGCGCAATTGTCGCAGGTCACCTTCACCTCGTCACCGATCGCGAGTTTCGGCAGCTCCGTCTCCGGTACGAAGAAGCGGACCTTCATGTTGCCGGGCGGCATGATGGATAGCACCGGCCGCTGCGCCTGCACCATCTCGCCTTCGCGGAAGTAGATCTGCTGGATGGTGCCGCCGACCGGCGCAAACCCGCTGCGCCGCGCCAGCCGGGTCTGCGAGGTGTTGACGCGGGCCTCCGCGACGCGCAACGCCGACGTTGCCGAGTCGAGATTGGCTTGCGTGCCGGAGCCGGTCTTGCTCAGCGACGCCGCGCGGTCATAGGTCTGCTGTGCATTGGCGAGTGTCGCCTTGTTCTGATTAAGGTCAGCCTGCTGCAGATCGTCATCGACGGTATAGAGCAGCATGCCGGGTTTGACCTCGTCCCCCTCGCGCACATTGAGTTTGGTGACGCGGCCGCTTTCGTCGGGGCTGACGAAGATCATGTCGGCCTCGACCCAGCCCTGAAAGCCTGGATCCCTGCGTTCCTTGCATCCTGACAGCGTCGCGGCCAGCGCCAGCGCGGTCAGGATCGTAATCGTTCGCGACGAAGTCATGCTGTTCTCCGTTCGCCAAAAATCAGATCGAGATGCACGCGAAACATCGCGATCGCATCCAGTGGCGCGTGTCTGCCGAAAAGGCTTTGCCAGATCACGGCGATCAGCGCGGGCGCCACCATGATCTGAGGAAACTGCGCCAGGTTCTTCTGCTTGATCTCGCCACGGGCGATGCCGAGTTCGATCAGCGCGCGCATGCCGGAGAGACCGCGGGTCACCACCTCGCGGTAATAGAAGTCGGCCACCGCCGGAAACCGCGGCCCCTCGGCCACGATCAGACGCACGATATCGCCGCGCCGTGTGCTCGCGACCTCCTTGATGAAGCTTTGCGCGAACAGCTCCACCATGTCGCGTACCGATGCGCCCGGTGGCGGCGGCGTCGAGCTGAGCCGGACAACCAGCGGAACGATGGCGGTGCGGATCAGTTCCTCAAACATCGATTCCTTGTCCTTGAAGTGAAGGTAGATCGTGCCCTTGGCGACACCGGCGCGCTTGGCGATGTCGTCGAGCCGCGTCGCCGCAAATCCGCGCGCAATGAACTCATCCATCGCCGCCTCGATGATGGCCCCGCGCCGCTCGGCGGCGCGTTCGGCGCGGTTGGATGGAGGCGGCGGTTTCGAGGACGCCGATGCCCTCGCCCCGGCGCGGCGGTTGGCAGGCCTTGGGGGCGATTTCCTGCCGGTTTTGGCGGTTTCATTTGTCATGCCACATTTATGACTGACTGGTCAGTCATTGTCAATTTGGATCCGGAAACGGGCTTTCACATGGGCGTGACCGGAGTTCGGAGACCCCTCCATCGCGCTTCCGTTCCTCAGGATTTTGCGTGGCACCGACAGGACGTCACATCCCGCGTATGTGGGGGTATCCAGTAAGGCCGCGGGCCCATCCGCTCATTGCGAGCGCAGCGAAGCAATCCATTTCGCAGCTTGTGGAGATGTGGATTGCTTCGTCGCTACGCTCCTCGCAATGACGGCGGATGCAGTTTCACGTTCTCGCAGCGTGGCTCGCCCGAGGTTTGCATCTGATCTCCCCTCCCCGAAAACGGAGGGTGCAGGGAATGCCGGGTGCTCGCCGCACCCGCGGTCTCGGAGGCTTCAAACTGCTTCGCGGGCCGCCTAGTTCCTTTAGCTTTCGATGGACCAATTCAGCGCGTTCGCTTCGCACATCCATGCGTCGAGCGCTTCCCCGGCGATACCGCATGGTCCTAGTTTGATGTATGGCGGACCACTGCCATCGCCTCGATAACGTGCCCTTCCAAATCCGAAGTCATCGTCTTGTGAGTGCAGCCATTTCTATTGACTGCTTCCCGAACATGTCGGCCCGCCTCTTTGTAAACTCTACTATCACGTCGGCAAATTCGAATGGCGACCTGATTGTCAAAAGCCTCTGGCTGAACTCAAAAGCAAATCGCATGTTGGCTTGTGTCATTTCCAGAAGCTTCGCTTGATAAGCCACCACGCTTCCCGTCGCTGAAGCAAAATCAAACCATCGCATTTGACCGGGGCGGTCTTGCACCTCAGCGACGGGAGTCACTTGTTTTTCGACGTTGGGAGCTTCTTGTTTTGGATCGGCATGAAGCTCAAGAGGCGACTCAATCGACCCAGCGGCAACAGAGCGCAACGGATTGCCTTTCGCGCTTTTAACAACAGCCTGCTTCTTCCCATGGGCCCGCGTGGCTACGGCAGGGTTGCGGGCGCGCTTTGACGCCTTGGCTGGTTTACGCTTGCTCATCTGAGGCTCCAAAGGTCGTAGATCTTTGGAAAAGACAACAGGCCTTGCGATCTAGCGTTCCAATCGCGGGATTATTGGAGACGCACCGCGCTCGGTGTGGCCAATGGATGTTATCGGTCACAGCCCACCTCAGCGTCGAAGGGCGGCGCGCTCACGTTCCGACGGCCCGAGCGGCGCTGACCTCGCCGACTGCAGCAACCACATCGCTCGCGCGCAAACACCTTGCAACGCAGCTGCGGAACAACATTACGCCCGACAAACTCACGGAACGAAACGGCCGTTCAATCTTTCTTTGAAGAATTGGGAGGTGCCCATGACTTCTCTGGCCTCAAAAAGCGCGTGTGCATTCGCTTGGCGGAACTACTTGCTGCGCCATAACAGTATCAGCGAGGACGATAACAGGCGCTCCGCCCTCCATCGCTACGTCAGCGATCTTCGTGATACTCGCGGATATGATTTCGATCTCTTGCAAATAGCAGCAGTCGCTTACTTGAAACACCTGGACAAACTGCATGACGACCGAGAAGCGAGACTCGCGGCAGATCAAGCTTTGGCCCAATGTCTAAAATCACGCAGTGCACAACTCGACACGCGGCTTTATGCCTCCTTAACACCAGAGCGAAGGAGCGAACAGCATAGCAGACAAGACCGCTACCGCTAACCATTTCGGGCGCGATCCACAAAGGCGCATCACCGCAGCGACCGCAAGCGGGATGAATGCTTTTATGCTTGTTCAGGTCTCAATGGTGAGGATGTGGGCCCACAGCATTGAGAGGCTCGCGGGCAATT
The DNA here is from genome assembly GCF_001693515.2 of Bradyrhizobium paxllaeri. Lineage (NCBI taxonomy): Bacteria > Pseudomonadati > Pseudomonadota > Alphaproteobacteria > Hyphomicrobiales > Nitrobacteraceae > Bradyrhizobium > Bradyrhizobium paxllaeri. The sequence continues at coordinate 3,346,151 of NZ_CP042968.1, read as the reverse complement.
ACCAAAAGGCGTTGGATGAAACCCGTCAGGAGCGGCCAGATAGGGAACGCGCGGCGTAAATTGAGTGGATGAACAGGTCTGCTCGTGCGTGGGCTTGAAAGCCTCTACTCGATTTTCCGTCACACTCATCGAGTGTGATCCATCAAACTGCCATCGATGGCAAGAGTCATGTGGAGCCATCCGTTGATTCAAATCAATCGCTCCGCTCCCCACGGGACGAGCGTGGGCTCGCACTGGCGTTGTTCTGTTCGCCTGTGCAAAGTGCTCCCTCGGCTGGAGCTAGCCCCATCCAGTCGGGGGGCTCCAGGCTGATGTGAAGGTGTTGCAGCACCAAGCTAAAACAGGTCCGATCACGGTCCTAAGAACGCATCGACCGCGAGTACTATCCGTACTTTCCCCCGCCTTCGTTTCCGGGCCCGCGAATTCCACGAGAGCTGAATTCGCGGCAAGCATGTTACGGGGCATCTGTCCGCACAAGGCGGCTTTCAACTCCAGAGCCATCCGCCGAGCATTCGGCTTGAAATGAGCGTGAAGTAGCCGGCCGTAAGCAGAGCGCCGGTAACAAGTCCCCTGACCGTGCCACGATGGTGGGCGATTTGATGGTGCCGCGCAGCGACTCCCACCTCACCGCATCTGGAGCAAGTTACCAAGCGCGGCACTCAGAGCGCCGAACATGCCAACCAGCTAATTGCCGAAGCCCGCAAGTTGTCCGCGGCTGGCAACGAACAAGAGTGCATGAAGAAAGCGGCAGAGCTCAAGGACGTCCTGGGAATCAAGTGAACGTCAAAAGGCGCGACTTAAGCCGGCCGAAATACCCGCGTGGCTGATCGAGAGTCTCGCAGATAGGCTTATGAGGACGTCGAGGCGGCAATCACGAGCCCACGACCCGCCAATCTCGCATGGTTTGCTTGATGCGCTAGAGCTCCTCTGACGGTATAATGCTTATGGCATAGATGGTGTTGCGTCTGACTGTGGAACCCACTCCTAGCCGCCCGCTACCATCGGTAGCCTGAATATGAACTTATTCTGTGCGAGCGTATCAACGAGTTAGCAGGACGTTATCCGGCGATCGCGTGTAACGCGAATGGAAAGCGCACCCAATAAGCCCCCCCACCAAGAGGGCCCCGTATTGCAGTCCGTATCCAAGATTCCCGGTCGCTATTATCTGGCAATCTTTGTGCTGGCGTTCGCGACGCTTTCCTACCAGATCCTGATAACGCGCTTCTTCAGCGTTATGCTCCATTATCATTTCGCATTCGCGGCCATTTCACTTGCTATGCTGGGGCTCACCCGCGGAGCGATGCAGGTCTACGGCAAGCCCGCCCGTTATGCCGCCGAGCGGGTCGGAATCGAATTCGCGCGCCACGCGTCATGGTTCGCCCTCAGCAGCGTTGGCGCAATGATCGTCTTCCTGTGCGTGCCGCTCGTCGTACCTGCAGAAAATGTGCCCCTCGCTCTGGCGCTGGCGATTATCACCTTTGTCGCTCCGTTCACGGAAGGCGGGGTTTGCATCACGCTGTTGCTCACGCGCTTGCCCTATCGTGGCGGGTGGCTCTATGCGGCCGATCTCGTGGGGGCCGCAGCTGGATGTCTCGGGGTGATCTTCATACTGCTGCTGATTGACCCCGTAAGCGCCACGTTATGGATCGGAGCCTCCGCTGCCGGTGTTGGCTGGATCGTCGTGCGAACCGGCAATGACGTCCGTAGTGTGCGTTTGAGCGGGGCTGCCGCGCTAGCGCTGGCCGTCGCGGCCACCATGCACTCCGGCCTTGACCTGACCGGTCGAAGCCATCTCGGTGTGTTCTGGGCCAAGGGCGCTGAGCAGACCGGCACGCTGTTCGAACGCTGGAATACGTATTCGCGGGTAAGGGTGCGCGAATTGGCCGAGAAGGTCCCGATTGGCTGGGGTCTGGTCCGCACTCCTGATGTCCGGGTCGACCAGCACCACCTCGACATCGATGCCGATGCAGGCACGGTCATCACCAGGTATGATGGCGACATCGGAAAGCTCGCCTACCTGAAGGATGATGTCATCAATGCAGCCTACCTCGTGCAGCCGGCGACCGACGTCGCTGTCGTTGGCGTCGGCGGCGGTCGTGACATCCTTTCCGGTCTGCTCTTCGGCGCCAGCCGGATTCGCGCAATTGAGATCAACCCGGCGATCTTCGAAGTGCTCACCGAAAAATTCGCTGATTTCTCTGGCCATCTCGATCGCCACCCCGGCGTATCCTTGGTCAATGCCGAAGCGCGAAGCTACATCAACCACTCGTCCGAGCGGTACGACCTGGTGCAGATTTCGCTCATCGATACCTGGGCGGCGACGGTGGCCGGTGGCCTGACGCTCACCGAAAATCGTCTCTATACCGTTGAGGCGTGGAATGATTTTTACCGTGCGCTCAAGCCTGGCGGGCTGTTGTCGGTATCACGCTGGTACGGTGCCGAGCGCCGTGGCGAGCTATACCGGCTGATTGCGATTGCCGCGAGCGCGCTGCAGCGCAAGGGAGTTTCGGCGGCAGAACTGCGGCATCACGTCGTCGCGGTCAACGTCGGCAACATCGTGACGGTGATTACCCGGCCTGACGCGTTCAGCAGCGCAGAATGGCAAGGCGCGCGAGAGAGACTCCAGGCGCAGGGCTTCAAGCTATTCTTGGGGCCGGATTTCACCTTCGATGCCGTCACCGCGACATTGCTTTCCGACAAGGCAGACCAGGCCTTCTTCGATTCGCTGCCGGAAAACATCGCGGCTTCGACCGACGACAATCCGTTCTTCTTCTATACTTCGCGCTTCAGCGATTTTGTGAATATCCATAGTTGGGACATCATGAGCAACAATGTCGCGATCGGTGTCGCCGGCCTGCTCATCATCGTAGCGCTCTGCGCCTGCGGATATTACATCGTGCTGCCCTTCCTCCGTCTTGCGACGCGGATGCCAATGGCGACACTGACGCCGCCCGTGGCCTATTTCAGCGCGATCGGAATGGGCTTCATGCTGATCGAGATCTCGCAGATGCAGCGCCTGATGGTCTTTCTCGGACATCCCGTTTACGGGCTGAGCGTTGTGCTATTCACAATTCTCCTCTTTAGCGGGATTGGCAGCGCCACGGTCGGTGCGGATACCTCCTCCCGATCACGATTTACCGTCTTCAGGATTACCGCCCTCCTCACCACGCTCGTGGTGGCAGGGCTGCTGACGCCGCTGGTCACCACATGGGGACGAGCGCTGTCAACCGACACGCGTATTCTGGCGTCTGTCCTGCTGCTGGCTCCTCCTGCATTCTGCATGGGGATGATGTTCCCGCTCGGCCTCGGTGTCTGGCGCCGTCATCATGAATTACTGCCGTTCTTCTGGAGCACCAACGGAATTACGTCGATGTTCGCCTCGGTTCTGGGTGTGGCGTTGTCGATCCAGTTCGGCATCGCCAAGACCTATGCGTTGGGGGTGTGCTTTTATGCGGTCTGCGCCATCGTGATCATTGCAAGCCGCCGGGTGCAGTCGATCGACATGTCCGCCGAGAAGAACCCTGTTAGCTCCGAGGCTAGTATCGCAGGAAAGGAAGGCGCCACGATTCGGCGGCCACATCAGTGAAGGGAAGTCCGAATCTTCGACCAGACAAGACGGCAGTGGGAATGGCGGTCGTGCCCACTGCAGGTACCAATGGTGATGGCAAGCGCGACGGGCGGCGCAGGACGGCAATGGGTCATTCGCGTCGATTTAGCCGCGTCCCGCCCGCGTCAGCGGTCATCGAATTTGCGCCGTTCGCTCTCTCCCTGTCGGAACCAGCGCTTTCGTCGAGCGTTGGATCGCTCGGTTGATCGAGTGGTTTCTCGCACCGTCCCGTGCCGACAGTGACGAGTGCCGATAACGACCAAAGCCAAGGGTGACAGGCGTCCGACGGGACCGACGTCTCAACGGCCAAGGGTCCGAAGGCCAGGGTCCAAACGGCCAGTGCAAAGCGAGGATCAACCCTGCGGCAGCCGCCAGTCTGTCCGCAGCTAACTGGCAAGAAACAAGGCAAAGCCGGCAGGCTTTGGGGACCATCGGTCGCTCCGGTGGTCCTTTTTCATTTGGGCGCAAAATCCGTGCGGACGACGGCTCTTATCTCGATGGCGCATTGGCAGTAGTCGTTCAAAGAAATTAGACGACGAGCCTGCGCTGTGGCCACTCTGGGGCAAACAACGTTAGGTCAGCAGAACTGCATTTTCCGAATCAGCGAAGTGCTGGTTCCTCCTGATGGGGGCTCGTGTGGGATTGTCATGCAATTCAACCGCGTCAGCGGTCCCATCGAGGACCTGCATATGTGGAGTGCGACAAGCAACGGCTTCTCCTTCGTGATCAGCTTTGAAACCCGCAGCGGTCCCGGCCTCCGCGGACGCCATGGTTACTTGGCATCTTGGCGCCCGATCCACCAAAGCCGATGCGCCATAAGGGTCGGCGGCTCCCCCTTTAAGACGCTTGTCGAGGCCGAGATCGCTTGCACCGCCATGCTCGCGCACCTGATCCGCCCAGGCTGATCAAAAGCTCTATCGCCATTCAACGCATCACATGGCGCTTTCGCGCACGAAACGTTCATAACTCTTCTCCCTGTCGTGCGCTGAAGATCCTACATCAAGAAAACCTGCCCTTTATGGGACAGGACTTAGCGCCGACGATCATTCCCTTATTCCATGGGACGTGCTTTGAGACGTTCTCACAGTGCTTGGGAGACCAGTCCGCAGATCCCCGCTAAGCGCCGTTTTCCCGAGAAATCAACAGTGCCGCCATTGTATCCTTGGAAGCTATATAAGGCCAAAATCGTCGGCGGGTAAAAGCCAGCCTAGCAGAGTTGACGTGCCCTCGCCTGTCCTGGGTTTGGGCTGGCTAAGAGTTAAGAGCCGCTGCCTAGCTCCAGAGGTGCTCTTATGTCCATGGACCAAGTCAAACAGTTTGCGCATTACAATAAGTGGGCCAACGCACGTCTATATGCCGCAGCGCTTGATCTGTCAGAGCGATCTTACCGGCTTCACATCGGCGTCTTCTTCGGCGGCCTTCACGGCACGCTTAACCACCTGCTCCTCACGGACCGCCTCTGGTTGAGGCGGTTAACCGGTGAGGGCGACCACCCAAACGGACTAGATGCCATCTTGTACGAAGACCGCATGGAATTGGCCCGTGCGCGTATTGCAGAGGATGATCGGCTCATCAAAGTAATCGAAAGCTACGATGAAGCAGCGCTGAAAAGTCTGCACAGCTATAAGACTACTTCAGGAATGCCCCAATCGCAGGTGCTGGCCGATATCCTGATGCATCTCTTCAACCACCAAACGCATTACCGTGGACAGGCGCATGCATGCCTATCAATACTGACGGGAGGTGAGCCGCCGCCCCTTGATCTTCTTGCTTTTCAGCGGGGTGGCACAGCACCAGACCTCCAGAACATTGCTTCGAAGTTACGTCAGTTCAGAAGCGGGTAGACTTCGCATGCCACTGCCCGCCGGGCGTCGTCGCGACGCCTCCCGGCACACAACTGTTTAACCATCCGTTAACCATAGCTATTCATGATGCTGTTCGTGTGCGTTCACGACGAGCTTGAACTACATGGCGCAGCGTATTTCCAGAGCGTCAGTTGGAGGGGATGAGGACGCCCTGCGCTTTCCCTCCCCGGTGGCACCAGACGAGGGCGCAACAGCCCTCGATCTGGTATATCAAGCGGCCAATGTTTTCCGCGACATGGAGAAGCACGCCCGCGAGACCGAAGCCCGTGCCCAGTCAATTTGCGCGAGCGCCTTAGAAGGATTGCGGCTTGCCGAAATGCGAGCGGAGGCCGCCGAGCGGGCACAACGTGAACTCATCGTCACCGCCGAACGTAAGCTGCAACAAGCGTGCCGAGCGCTGGAACAAGCCCGGTCCTGTATTGAAGCTCAGAAGGATAAGCTGACGGCCTTAGAGCTTCGTGCCGAAGTTGCTGAAGCCGACGCGCGACAAGCCAAAGAGGCGCTCGCGCTCGTTGAAGAGGCTATTCGCAAGCGTCTGCTTTGCGCAAACCCGGACGCCGGTGTCAGGTTGACAGCGGTAGCCTGATCCATTGCAACTGCCATGGCTCACAGGGTGCTGCCGTCGGCAGGCGCGGCACGAGCGAACACCCTGCTGTGAGCCTGACAGCAGCCGCCTCCTTTAGGCCAACCATCTTGAAATCGGGCGGCGCATGGGTCGCGGTTCAAGTACGGGGGTACCACGCGCGCCAATTCAAAATGACAGAGCCGAACGATAAACTAGCTATTAACCAAGTTGGATTATCTGGAGAATAGGGCATTCGGGGCGCGTGTGCTGGCTTGCGGGCCAGCCGGTAGTGTAGGCGTGGATCCATGGCCCTAGACCCGGAAGAGTTCGTCACCCTGACAGATCACGGCTCGATGAAACTGCGCGCGGCAGTATTGCGCGCGATGACGTTGCTACCCAAGGAACGCAAGCGGACGACAATCGTCCGCGAGGGTGAACCGGCGATCCTGAATTTCGAGCAGATCAAGAACCTTGCGGCGCGGTGGGACGAACGGCTCGCGCCAATCGACTGACTCGTTTCCCTGCGCTGGTTTTAGTCGGGTCGCGAATACGCGCCCGATCCGAAGCCGGAAACCAAGGAAAAAGATGTGGCGTCCCTACTCGAGGGTGACCGGCTCTCCGTGGTTTCGGTCAAAGCGATAGCGCGCCCCACAATTGCCCGACCTTTCTTCGGGGACGGCGACAGGGCCCAGAAGGCCAGTAAGAAGCGAGCATCAACCCTGCGCAGCAGTCAGCCAGTATGCGTGCAGTTCTGGCGTGTATGGCAATTGCCAACGAAAAGCCTTCGAGGCTTTTGGGACCATCGGTCGCCCCGGTGGTCCTCTTCGTTTTGGTGGTCTCGCGGCGCAAATTGTCTCGGGGCTGACGTAAGCCGGACCCGCAATGCGCACACGGCGGTAGTTTAACAGTGGCCAAGCAGAGCGCGAAATACTGCGTCAGTAACCGGTACCGGTACCTTATGGATTTCAATCCCGGCTGACTGCCCTCCGGGTAACCCCTCATCGACGGCTGTTCACCGCAGGGGCCGTCAGAGGCGTTGCGTGGTTAGTAGCGTGCTCTCCGGCGCCTCTGTGCAGTCTTCGTGCGCTTCTGCGGGATTGTCTTTCGGCTTGCAATATTTGCAAGCCGAAAGACAATCTACCCATGCCGGGATTCCCTGGCTGCGCTTCATCCGCCAGCGCCTCGGCCCGCGCGTGCATTTCTGGCCCTTCGACGGGTGGGACATCCCGGCCGGGCAATCGGCCATCGCCGAGGTCTATCCCGCGCTGTGGTCGCGCGGCTTCGCCAACAACGAGGGTCGCACCGGCGATCAGCACGACGCTTTCAGTATCGCCGCCTGGCTCTCACGGGGCCGACCGCGACGGCGGCCTTGCGGCTTTCCTTAAACCCGATTTGCCGCCGCGCGAACGCGCTCTGGGCGCAGGTGGCGGGTTGGATTCTCGGCGTTCCCGGCTTGATCCTTCAGCCGATTGGAGTGGGAGCGCAAAAAGCAGTGGCCCCTGCGGTCCCGCCGCGGCCGGCGCCAAAAACCGCCGGATCACGGATAACGAAGGCGTGCCCGAAGTGCGGTGTTTGTGTTTCGGGGCGGAACTTGGGGCGGGATCGATGTGCACTGGAAAGCGCTTCACAACCATATCATGCCTTACAAAGACGGATGGCCGATTATCAAGGCTGGACGAAAACCATCCGAAGCATAGGCATGGCGCAGCCCCGCGGCTAATGTCAGCGACCTTGGTTCGCTCTCAACCCCAATCGGCGGACTGAGGTTGCGATATTTGCCGTCGCCCGGGGGTAGCAGGAAGCACCGACTCGCTGATTGATGTCGTCGGTCAAGGAAAGTATGGCACAACAGTCGGTGAGCCGGCGTCGGAGAAACCAGGTGTACCCATCGTCCCTAAGAGCCCGCGTTTATGATTTGGTTCCGGCCTGCGAACTCCCATTCGGGCCCGCAGCTCCAGCGCTGCTAAAGGTCGGACAGATGGCAGCATCCGACTACGTGCCGACTTTCTTAAAAGCCGCTTGCATCTCGCGGGGCGTCCACAGATGATTCCACGCCCCAGTCTGGCATCGATGGCTAGTTCGGCGATCCGAGCACCACGTACAGCACAAGCGCGACTACCGCTGCTGCGGTGATGACTTCCTGGACGATCGCAAAGCGAGATCGCTGCATGGCGGAAGCCTTTGCGGACTTTCCCATCCGTAAGCGAGAACGGAACTTTATGAAACGGCTCTGGCGCGGGGCTGGGGGCTCAATGCGCCAGAGCCGTCCTTAGCGTGCGCTCTTTCGAGCGCCGAATCATCATGCCGGGATAAAGTGGCAAAACCGTGTGATCAACCGAGCTTCAATGATGGGCATCTTTTGAGCTGTGGCCACTTTGTACTGGGGCGAGCACCGCTAGGTCAGTGAACTGCGAAGCCATCCTGTATCGCGAATTTTCCGGCCGCTCGCTGACCGAGACCGCCGAGGCGTTCAACGTCACGCGCGTCCGCCCGCACCAATGGCACCACGGCATCGAGGCCGAATTGCCGGCGATCATGACGGCGCTGAAACTGGAACCGGCCAGCGCGTCGGCCCGCTGCCGTGGCGGTGACCGGCCGTCATTCTAGCGCGACCAGGCGATGGTCGACGCGGTCGCCGCGATCAGAATGCGCAGTCTTCGCGAAGCCTTGCGCGGCGTCAGGTAAATTTCGGCACCTCTTCGCACCATGGCAACCGATCAGTGGCAACCTCGCCTCGACAGTCCTGGAATTTTCCCGGCCAGGACCTGGTCAGACTTCTACCAGGATGTTGCTGGACTCGACAGCATCCACGCCGCGCCGCCAGACAGCACAAAAAACCAGACGATGGAAATCCAGAACAACCAGTCGTCGTTTTCCATAACGGGCCTAGTGAAACCGTTTCCAAGCCTGGCTTTATCGCCCCGGCGCATGCGAACAAACGGCCCTCGCTTCCAGCGGACAGACCTCACGGTCCCAGGTTCACAGAACAGCGGCTTGACCGGAAAACTTAACCAACGTCGGCCAAGCCGCTGCCGCTGCCACCAACGCGCGTGCGCGCGCCTACCCCCGTCGAGGCTTTAGCCAAGATCGAGGCACTTCGTCTTGCTCGATCAAGCCAAGATTTTGTTTCGTGAGGCCATTGTGCCGGCGACCGCGGTGGTGCCTACGCTCAATCGCGGGAATTCGCGCCCACAAGCGGAAGTGGCAATCGGCAGTATTCGTGGCAACACCCCGAGAATTTTCGGACTTGCTTGAAAACGCGAGGTGGAAATATTCGCCATTGCCCGCAGCAATAAAAACGCGGTGTTAGTGCCGAACACGGAATTTTGCGAAGGTTTCGAGTGACGGGGTCGTCCTCTCTTGAGGTGGCCACTCTCACGATGAACACCTTGATTAGTTTCGGCAGATGCAAACGTGTACTTCCATAGTCCACGCGTCACGCAGCGTTACGTCAGGCCTCACGGAGGCGATGTGAAAGTTTGTAGCTGGGAGCGGGCAAACCAAGCGGAGTGTACACATAGGTGACGACCAGCGATGGGACACCGCGGCTTGCGATTTCGATCAACCCGGCATGATCAGGTTGTCCTATAAAGACCTGGTGCTCGCACATCAAGACTGGATTGAACGGGCGAATGATTTGTTTGTGACAGCCGCACTGTTTCGGCACCGACAGCGTGACGTCGCCTCGCTGAAAGAGGCCGGCGTGTTGGCCGATTGCGGCGCAAATCAATCGTTATCGGATATGGAGCACCAGTACAGCTCCGAGAGAAAACAGCAACATCGAAGTGCCCATAGACGTCGCAAGGGCGGTAGCGAAGGTCGGTTCTGGATTTCGGAAAGCAAATCGCTGGATCAGGTAGCCCGCAAATAGCCAAATTGCAGCGCCGGCGGCGAGTGTTACGCCGCCAATCGCTGCTTCCACGACACCGTTCATATCGATGCTCCACCAATGATTTCGCCGGATGCCGTCCGGTGATGAAAGCCCAATTGAACTCGGCGGGTTGATTGGTGTCGGTCCGATTTGTAACCGTCGCGCCAGCTGTCCCCGACTTTCGTAAAGTGTTGCGCCGGCGCATCATGCTGCAAGGTGTCGCGAGGCAAGGGACCTGGCGTGACCTGTCACTTTTCACAGGGCTCGACAAAGCAGCTCTCTGCCCGCGCTCTGGCCACTGTACATTTGGGCGAGCACCGTTAGGTCAGCCCAACTGCGTTTTCCGAATCAGCGAAGTGCTGTTTCCTCCTGACGGAGGCTCGTATGGGATTATCATGCTGTTCAACCGCATCAGCGGTCCCATCGAGGACCTGCATATATGGAGCGCGACGAGCAACGGCTTCTCTTTCGTGATCAGCTTTGAGACTCGCAGCGGTCCCGGCCTCCGTGGACGCCATGGTTACTTGGCATCTTGGCGCCCGATCCACCAAAGCCGATGCGCCATAAAGGTCGGCGGTTCCCCCTTTAAGACGCTTGTCGAGGCCGAGATCGCTTGCACCGCCATGCTCGCGCACCTGATCCATCCTGCCTGATCAAACAATCCATCACCATTTCAGTGCGACTGAATAGCTTTGTCGGTTTTCGTCGACGTCGCACGAGCGACCATAGAGCCGAATGTCCCACCTCTGGCCTTCAGATCGCAGTGGCCGCTCATAACAAATGTTTGGCGTGATTTCACAAGGAGGCGCTTGAGCCGACGACGCTAGTGACCAGAACGGTATCGTTGGGGCGTCGTGCCGGTCCACCGTTTGAAAGCATGTGTAAGCGAGCTGACCTCGCGATAGCCAAGCAGCCATGCAATCTGGGAAATAGGCAACGTCTTATCCTGAAGATAACGCTTGGCGAGGGCGGCCCGCAGTTGGTCCTGTATCTCCGCGAAAGAAGTACTCTCATCGCCAAGCTTGCGCGACAATGTTCGCGAGCTCATTCCGAGCCGCCGCGCAACTTCCGTCGCCGTGGCTCTGCCGTGCGGCAGCAGTTCCTGCAAAATGTCCTCTACCTTCGAACGGACCGTGAGACGCTCTCGGGGCTTGCGCGCCAGCGCCTCTTCCGCGTAGCGCCGTAATAGCTCATTTAGCCGTTCGTCGCGTCCCACAAGAGAAAGCAAGGCGATCGGTCGGGGAAACCAGATCTCGTCAGCGTTAGCGCCAAACTCGATTTCAACTCCGAAGAATGCTTTGTATTCAGCTGGCATCCCATTTCGGAAATGCTTTATCTTCAGCCGCAACGGTGCCAAGCGGCCGTTTGTCACCTGTCGGCAAATGCGCACCAGAGTCACCAGCCAGAACTCTATATGCTGCCTGTCGGCATCCCGGTCGACGTTGACGTAATCAACCGCAATCACTGCTGCCCCGTCCCGCATACTGAAACGCAGACGAACGCCTTCATTGTTGATTTGGCTGTACCTTTCGGCGTTCCGAAGCGCATCTGCGAGTTGCTCCGACGACGCTATCACATAGTAAACCAGACCGATCTCGCGCAGGTCGAAGCTGCGCGCCAGGTGGAAACCGAGACATTCGTCCAGCACCTCTTCGGCGGCCAACTCCAGCAGCTTGATCTGGGTTCGTACCTCTAGCCGGACGGATGGGTCCCGGGCCTCTTCGGGCGTCAATCCCACCTTCGAGAGAATGACGGTGGGATCCTTGCCCATCTCCTTGAGCCGAGCGCATGCCAGTCGTGCGATCCCGCCGGTGGCGCTTGGTACCGAATTGAAGCCTCTTGATCTTGTGAACTTCATGCCCGAGAGATCCTGATCCATCGTTCGGCTAATGAATCGGGGGCCTCTTCAGCCGGTATTGATTTGCGTCAAGCAATCTGAGCATGTACTTTCTCTGGCGTTCAGACGCGCCAGGCAGCCGCATTCATAGCCACCTGAGGGCATTACAACGTTGGGGCGCGCCCGCGTGTCTCGGGCTTGCTTCCATGATGCTGTGCGAGCGCGTCAGTGCTGACGAGCTTGAGGAGCCTAACATCAGTCAACTCTTCGATGTTCTGGCAAGACGACAGTAGCCACGCCGTGCCCTGTCACCCTATCGCGGGAGTAGCTCGCATTATGTTGTGCTTGGCTGTCCGAATAGGAGACCAGCTATAGCACGTCCGCGCGAACCTGAGCCACGCCACGGTCTGTAATTCCCAAGCTGCGTGCAGCACCGAGCGAAAGATCGAGGACACGGCCTCGAACCCAAGGTCCCCGGTCGGTGATACGAACGACTACGGATTTGTAGTTCGTCTGTTCGGTCACGCGAACTCTTGTGCCGAAGGGCAAGCTGCGGTGCGCAGCAGTCAGCGCATCTCGATTGAACAAGGAGCCGCTGGCCGTTTTCCTCTTCGAGTATGAATAGTAGGAGGCTTTTCCGGAGAACGCGCGGTTGAAAGATCGAGATGCCGAGCGACCTGACGAGCGACGGCTTGTCTGCTCTTGCCCTGTCGACGGTTGCTCTTGCAGATTTTGCTTGCTCTCGTTGGGCGGCTCGGGAGCTGGTTCTGCGTGGGCCTTTGGGATGATGGACCATCTATCGTCGAAGGATTGTGCTGCAACAGGATCTACTTGCACTACCAACCAAACCGTGATTGCAGCAATCGCGAGTATTCCAAAATGGAGCAGACGCATGACAGGCCTCAAGAACAAAACCAAGAACTATGAACAATGCAGATTCATGAGGCGGTGTTCCCGAGCACGGGACGATTGTCGCGGTGACGAGCGGTGAGTTAATACCGATACAAGGCTGGGCACGACGACAAAGGCGCAATGCAGCAAAATGACCCTGCCCGTTGGCCATGAGGCCGCCGTGTCACAGTGCTGGGGATACTAGCCAAGTGTCGGCTAACGTGCAGACGGCAATGGTTCAGTTGAGCTTGATTGAAGGCAGCGGCGGCGGTTGCGGACTTGTTCGAGGAGCCTCCAAGCCTCGAACGAGTCCGCACACTTGCAAGCTGTCCTAGTCTCGGTGCTGAGACCATTTTGGAACACGTTGTTCAGCTAACATTCAGTCGACAGGTCCTGACCTGCTCCGTTCACGGCAAGTAGGTAGGACCGATGAGTTCCTTTGACCCGATGGCCGCAGCGATTGATTGGCTGGACGCTTACCGCGCAAGCGATCTTCCGATAACAGACTTGTACTCTAAGAGCGACGCGCTGGAATGCTGCAATGGTCAGGCGACAGTAGTTGGCCGCGCCGCAATCACCGAATATTGGCGGCTGCAATTCGCCGAGAGTCCAGCTGGCGAACTTGAAAGCTTGCAGGTAGAGGGTGACGAGGTGGTGGTTTCATACGCGGTGCCTGGCGACGTTCGCCAGACAGCTCTCGAATTTGGTGACACGGAGAGATCGTTAAAAGTCGATGCCGGCACGTATGAAGTGAAAATTGGCGCAACGCGCTTCTGTCAAACGCAGTTTCTGGCTTTAACCGGAACGCGAATCTCTATGCTGACGGCGCGAGGACCTCGGAATGAAACTTTTCTTCAGAGAACGCAGTACGCCCGTGAGAGCATGCGAGCTTTGCTTGCAGCCTATGAAGTTCTTGGGCGATCACGCGGAATTCAGGCTGTTCAGATGCGAGAGCTGCGCTCTTGTCAGCACGGAAAGCGCTGAACGTGAACCGGGACTTGCGCTCGCACGGCGTGCCGGCGTGAGCCTTCATTATTGAGTGCGTCAGTCCGAGCGCCCTGATGCGTCTTTGCACGGCCCCGGTGGTCCCCGGGGGGCCGTGCAATTACGAAGTCGAGCATGGCAGCACATAACGGCAAGCGCGTCAGGCGGCCATCCCGCTGGCGCAGGGTGGTTGCCCGATCCTTTCGCGACGTCGGCCTCGCGCCGCTCAGTACGGACGGTACCCGCCTGGGCAAACCCAGTTGCCGTAAGAGTCATAGCCGCAGCCGCCACGGTAGGCCCCCGCCGCGGCGGCACCGACCGCAGCCGCGCCCACTGCCGCCGCACCGACACCGTAGCCGCGATAGCCGTAGCCCCGATAGCCGTAGCGCCCGCCGCGCACAGCGACAGCGCCGCCCCGGTATCCCCGAGCTGCGACCGCGCCGCCGCGATAGCCTCCCGCTCGCACAGCCGCGCCGCCGCCGTGGAAGCCTCCAGCGCGCATGCCGCCGCCACGGCCGCCACGAGCGGACGCGTCGTCGGGAGTGAAGGTGACCAGCAGCATGGCTGCGGCAGCCGACGCGATGAGAATTCGACGCAACATCAGCATACTCCATCTAGCAAGAGAGGAAGCCGCGAACACCTGCGCATCGCGCCGGACACCGCGCGGCTAATCCGAAGCCTCGCGCCGGGACGCTTCGCACCCTTGACCTAGATCAAGCTACGCGCGTTCATCTACGTGAACGAGCGCTCCGTCACACCGCTCATTCGCGTCGCCGTCGACAGCAGGCACGGTTCGATGAAGCCGGAAGGTCGCTGCAAGACCATGGCCGGAGGATAGAGCAGTAGCCGGTCGGTTCGATCGCGCGCTGTATCAGTTCGCAACGCGATCAGAGTGTCGCCCGGAGCGCTGATCGCCCGGCCATGTAGGACCCGGCTTTGCGCGCGCGTGTGTGTCCTAATCCTCACACCGCGACTGAAAAAGCATCTGTTTGTCACTTTTCGAACCGACAGGGCAAATCCGTTTCATTTCGATGCTCTTACTGGGACCAGTCCAAAAACACGTCTGGTCGGCTAGGAGCCAATGAATGGATCGTTCCGTTATTGCCGATGTTCCGCGCGACAAACACGTCGAGCGGTGTAAGCAACGAGCCTTCGATTACCTCGACCGAGGCGAGCTCAGAAACGCGGTCGCCTCATTCGTAACAATATGAATGCCCGTCCCGATTGCGAATTGCCACATCATTCGCAGCGCTTGGCGTTCTGCTGCTGATGCAGAGCGATGCGCTCGGCTGGAAGGCGCTGATCGAAGAGTTTAGGTGATGATTTCGCTTAGCCAGCATCTGAATACATAGCCTCGTCCTTTTTCGACATGCACTCGATGAAGTGCGGGCGAGCTAACATCTGCGGCATGAGGAGCCTGAAGGACAAGATCGCTACGGCGGCCGGTCATGTGGATGAGTGTCGCCGGATTGTGGATCGGCAACGGCGGCGCGTTGCCGCTGATGGCGCTGGTCTCGCAGAGTTACAGGTGAGCTGGCGTTACAGTGCGGTTGATGCCGCCAAGCGGCGCAGTCCAAACGAACGTAACGGCACAGCAGAGCTACTCAGGATCACCTCGGCGGCCGCGTGCCGCAATCTCAAGGTGCTCGCGCGGCAGTATGGCGCTATCGACACCGAGATAGCATTTATCGACGAGAACACCATGGCTCTGCACAGAGGCACTCGAACTCGCGCCGCGCGCCGATTGCAAAAGCCGGGGAGTTGTCTGCTCGCACCTTTCTGGCGGAGATAAAATCACGCGAGTGACGCACCGCTGCCACATACTGATCACGATTGCGGGGCGAGATGTCCCGCTGCTCTCGGTCGGCGCGATTGCTTCTTGGACAGGTTGGCTCTCTTCGACCACGCGAACCGAGTATAATTCGCCCCAAATACACCAATCGTCCCCCTCGGCTTCCTTCGAGGCGCGCGTCGCGCTCTCGGCGTGCGCGATCGCTTCCGCCTCGTCGGCGTAAGAGGTCCGAGCCGAAGGCGAAGCCCAAGAAATTATGGGCTCGTGCAGGACCGCTGCAATCCCTATCCTCGCTGCGCTTTTGGCAAAGCGCGTTCGGCCAACGATCCGATTGGGTACGCCGGATCGTTACGCAGCCGGGTGAAGTCAACCCGCATGCAATCTTGGCCCTTGTTCCAGAGGACGTTATGGACGCCATCCGGCAGCCTTCCGTGGGCGAGGACCCAGCGCTGTAGCCGCGTCCCATGGAATAGTGGAGGCCAGGCCACACACCGCGCGGCGGGTCATTGGCGGCGACATATTTCTCAGCCAGTGCCATGATGGTGGCCTTGCGCTTGGCGGTCATCCTGTGCTTGCGGCCAGGACGCTGAAAATGCTCGACACACAACCCGAGCAAGATGGCTGGCTCGCCGCAGTTGGGCGCTAAACAGGACATAAGAAAACCCTCCAAGATTGCATAGGCATCTGGAGGGCTGGCGACCTATTGTTGCCCTTCCGGGCCACATCGTCGTTGCCACCTTTGCCGGTCTAGGGCTGGTTGGCGGGACCGTCAGGTCCTCTCAGGATGCATAGCCAGAGTTATCACGACGCATGCGGATGTCAACGATGCCCCAAAGCCGGATGCGAGTGCCGTGAATGTCCAGCGCGTCGCCATCGATAACGCTGGCTTGACCGCGGATGCTCGTTCCTGTCGCGTCGCGGCATGATTTGTTACTTCACCTTCACTAACCTAAACATGCGGGTACGGGATTGTTTCTTGTATTGCTCATAAAGCTTCGGCTCCGCCTCCTTGAAAGCCGTTTGATCAAACGCGCTTCGCGCACCGGTCTTCCATGTTGCAATACCCTTCAACTCGGCAGCGGTGCCCATCGTCACCTTTATTTCCGCCTCAAGATAATCGTACCGCGACTCCAGGCCCGCAATCTGTTCCTCCATTACAGATTTCAGGCGGCGGATTTGCTCCGCCACTTCCAACATTTCCTGATGCATCGAGATCGCCGCGTTACCGGGTATCTTGATCGATCCATCGCTATCGGTTTCCTGCATTCTCTCGGCTTCCAAGAGCACCGGCAAACACTCCTCAAGATACGCCTTGGCGTCCAAGATGATCGGTTCAAGCTCCGCTGGCGTCACCGCAAAAAACTCCTGCGATGATCTGCCGCTAATCTGCTTGGTACTAAGCCGTTTATGCAGATAGCTTTCGCAAAGCACATCGTTGTCCGTCTCGATCAATTGGTAGACGGTGAGTTGCGGATTCCCCGTCCTCAACTGCCGCAATCGCGTCTCGATGTCGATTGTCCGGCCGATCTTGAAAATGTTGTCAGTACCATTCCGCAGAATGTAAACATTCGCCGTAGTTGTTTTGTGATCTTCAACGTCCAACGTAAAGTCATTGACCGCGTTCATTTTGCTGCCTCGATTTGGGCCGACTGCCTCAGCGATTCTGGTTTTTGCGATCCGGTTTCCTTGAGAGGAGCGCGACTCCAATCGATGAGGTCGCCATTGCCATTAATAATTTCCCAGGCGGGCAACTCGTCTGCTTTGGTGCACGCTTCGTTAAGCGTCTGGTCCGTAGACCAGCGCATTCCTGCCGTCGATCACGCAGTATTCCACGCCGATATCTTTCAGAGCTTTGATGCTGAAAGATTTGCATACACTGGCGCGCGACGATCGACTTGCTAAAGAAAGCCAAAGAACTGTGCTTTGACGCCATTCTCTGCTTTGGCTGGTCCGGGAAAATACGGATCGAATAAACTTGGCGTATTTGCTATTGACGGTCGTGCTGCGCTCGCAACTGCAACCACAACTTTTTCTCGCACTAGATATCCTTGGCAAGCGCCGTCGCGCGGTCCAAGCATCAAAGCTCTCCGCGACACCGAGCTGGCTGCAAGCGCTCGGTAAGCGCCGAGCCAGGGGCGCAAAAAAACAAATTATTGGCAAGTTGTGACAAGAATTTATTTGCGCGCATTACTAGATTGTTCCGTTGATTTGCGTCGAGAAGGATCTCGACCAACGCGACTGCCGCACGACAACACGTCAAACAGGCGGTTTCCCGCACCGCGCGTGAAACTCAATCTTTGCTGTCGAAACCGCGAACGGAGCAACTAACGTGGCTTCCTGGAAGATTGTATGCTTCTTCAGCATCGTTACCTTTTGGTCGACGGCCACGGCGGCCAGAGATACAACTTGGAAGGACTGCGAGCTCGGTCGTCAAGACCCCGACCGCAGCATTTCAGCATGCTCAAGGCTACTAGCCCGCGGCCCGACCCGAGTTCATGCAGCAGCATTTCATAACAGGGGATTAGCGTTTGCTGCGAAGGGAAACCTCGACCAAGCAATCTCGGATGTAAGTGCCGGGATTCGGTTAGACCCGAACCGTGCCTACCGCTGGCAGGAACGTGGCGAACTTCATACTCAACAAGGCAAGTACCAGCAGGGCGTTGCTGATATCACTGAAGCAATCCGACTAGATACTACTCCTCGCGCCTTTCGCTTTCACAATCGTGCCCAAGCGTTTCGAGGATTGGGCGACCTGAGCCACGCTATTGCAGACTTTGACGAGGCAATCCGGCTAGATCCCGTGGCGCGTCTGTTTCGGTTCTACGAACGGGGAAACGCCCTGCGGGACTGGGGCCAGTTCGATCGTGCGTTGTCAGATTACGAGATCGCTTTGAAATTGGAACCGACGAACGCTTGGACGCTGGTCGAGCGCGGACGCACTTATGCGAAAATGGGGCAGCCTCAAGCTGCAAAAAGTGACTTCGAAGCCGCTCGCACGTTAGCTCCTTCGAACGATGACTTAAAGCGCACGCTCGAAGTGGAGATAGCGGCACTAACCAATGCTCCAGCAACCGTTGTTTCGCCACCCGTGGCAACGGCACCGCCGCAAAAACGGGCGGCAATTACAACGCCGAATGACCAGCGGGCTGAGATTTCAAGTGGAAGTGCCATCGTCGTTTCTCGGCAGGGCCATTTGCTTACGAACCATCACGTGATTTCGGAATGTGAGAGAATTAACGTTCCTGGTGTCGGATCAGCAACATTGATTGGACAGGACAGTGGGAACGATCTCGCGCTGATCCAAATCAAAACACCGCCTGACTTCGAGGCCGAGCCGTTGAAGTTAACAAGCAAATCAGTTCGGCTGGGGGAAGATATGGTGGCCCTAGGCTACCCCTTACGGGCCCTCCTTGGCGAGGGAATAAACGTGACCACTGGCACCGTAAGTGCTCTAAGCGGCGTAGGAAATGACAGCACCAAATTGCAATTCACCGCCGCCATTCAACCCGGAAATTCTGGGGGTGCCCTCGTGGACCGAGCCGGAGCACTTGTCGGTGTAGTCAGAAGCAGATTAAACGATATTACCGCGATAAAAGTCGGAGGCTTTGTTCCTCAGGGCATCAATTTCGCGATCAGAAAGGAAATCGTCACTGCATTCCTTGCTGCGCAATGGATAACCCTGGAGCCGATGGAGGATGGCACTGCGGGCAAGACGGTTGCGGATATAGCGCAGCAAGCGCGGAAGAGCGTCTTCCCGGTAAACTGTCTGAAGTAGCGGCCGAGATGACCGGCGAGAACAACGCATAAGGAATCGCGTCTGTCGCGGTCGCATCGACGCGAGTATTTCGTGCCCATGTCTCATCAAAGCCGAATGCCAAGCTTAGCGCAAATCGGGCTATGGCTGGTAGTTGGCCGTTGCAGGAGCCACGGCGAATTGTGGGGGTGGACAGTTATCTATCCGGCTGGGCTGTCAGCCGGCAGAAACGCTCCTTGGTGTCATTGATTTACGTCAAGAGGGGTGGGCTAGGACGCTGCCTCCACTGGCGCGGTCGGAATCGCGAGGCCGCTCCATCTATTTCCTTCGAGGGACGATGAGCCGATAAAAACCCGGAGGTTAGCATCATGCTGAACTGGATATCTGGGCTAACATCTGAGAGGCGGTCGGACGGTGCAATGCATGACGCCGAGGCGGCTGTAAAAGCGTTCGGAATTCAGTGGTTCGCAGCCGACCATGAAGCGAAGTTGGCCTGCGGCCAACTCGTGATTGAGGCATTAAAAAAATTGATGCCTAATTACGATTTGAGCCGAAATCTTTACTCTCAGTTTTTCTTCTTCGCGACAAAGCAGTCCGCCACGGATCTTGAGGAAGGCGCAAAATGGTTTAGCGAAACAGCGGCGGCGGGGAAGGACGAAAATCCACCCTTATTCATGGCCATGAGCAGTATCGGTCAGCTTTTTAGTTTGTATGCAATCAATGCTGCTGCGAAAGGCGAAAAGGCCCGCCAAGCATCCGGCACTCTCTACACGACCCACAGTCGAACTGTTAACGACATGATTCAGTACGTGCTTTATCACGGCGCTTTTTAATTCTTTTTCGCATGGCAAAGTGGGTCTCGCGCTTCAGCGCGATCGGATACAGATACCCACATTCTGGGATGGTGCCAGAACCTTGCCGAAGGGATCGATGGCGTGGCGCGATTTGATCACGCGCATATCCTTTTGCACTGTAAGCAGCCCGACCGGCGTGTAGGGCCGTCCTTGAAGTCGTGACGTGGCCTCGACCACTTCTGTAAAGAGGGCGCGAAGCTGATGCCGGAGCCGACAGAGCCGGCCCCATACATCGACGAAGCCTATCGGTTGTGGGGCATCAAACAGAATGGCAAGTAAGGACGCTGGCAGCGGTCAGGATTCTATCGCCTAGCGCTTCACGCAATAGGATGACCGTGGTTGCGCCGCTAACGCGGCCTCCTGCTCGAAAGGCACATAGCGGGCGTCGTAGCGCGGACACGCGAGAGCGGCACCTTGAGCAATTATGGCTCGATTGATGTCGGTGCCGCTGGCCGTGGTGCAATAGCCGACCTCGCGGCTATAGGTCTTTTCGCCGGTCAAGCGACAGGTCAGCGACCCGGTAACAAGCGTAGTCATCACGCGCCGGGCATTCTCGCCGCGCGCTGTACCCAGTTCGGCCGCATCGACGCCCTTGAGCCGTACTGTCGTGCCCGCGACGACGACGGTGTCGCCGTCGATAACGCGAGCGGGGCCGCTGATGGTCGGCGAAGCAATCCTGGATGGAGCAGGCGCGAGCGCGGGATACCACGTGGTAGCGCCCACGTAAATCACCGCGCCGACAGCGGCTGCGACGAGAGGGACGAAAATTCCGGTCACGAATATCTGGGCCCTCTGATGCGACCCCCGATCATCAGCGTTGCGCTGCGACGGATGATCCCACAGAAGCCCATCAAGCGGCTTGGCCTTCTTCAGCCCTTCATTTTGCTCCTTCCAATCCTTCCAATGCAGAAAAGACAAGACCAGAGCAGCCCCCAAGAGGAGTACCATTGCCAATAATACGACTTCGGTGTCGCCGTCGATAACGCGGGCGGGGCCGCTGATGGTTGTGATAGCTGTTGCGCGAGCCTTGATCGCCTCATACCACTTGGCTTCGTAAGCGACGTAAAGCACCGCCAATAAAACCGCTGCGATCCTAGAGAGGCGATAGGCGAAGGCGCTGACTTGGAATGATCGTTCGCTCCCGGTGCGCTGTCCAAGGACACTGCGCAGGCGCAGGCACATAAAGACCGCCAGCGCCGCGAAGATGATGGTGTAAGTATCCACGTCGCCTTCCAATGCAGAAAAGACAAGACGGTACTAGATTTGAGGCGGGTGTTCTTGTCTTCTGCCGCCATTCACTTGTTGAACGTCGCCACGGCTGGAGGATGCACCACCATCCCCCGTGATCGCACGATAAACAATGGATTACCCCGTCCGCTATCAAGCCGCATCATGCAGCGTCTTTGTGTGCGAGGAGGTACGAAATTTAGCGCGATGTGATGAATTGCAAATATGTTCATACGGCGCGGTCGCGCGGTCCCCGCGTGCGCAGCGCTCTCCAAAGGACCCGGTGACTGATGCGGATGGTCGGGCTGTTCTCGCATTGCTGCCGCCGACTTTGGCGCGGGATAACAAAAAAATGGCGAGAATTCCCAAGAGATTTGCGCCGGGTCCTTGCTACATCACCGACTGCTGGGATCGTGCAGCCTGGCTACGGCACACCACTTTTCCAACTGCTTAGCTCAAGGTCGGAAGACGCCGGGCAGTCACTCAATCGGCAGCGACGTCGAGACGGTTCTCAGTGTTGATCTCAGCTTTCCGACAAGGGACAGACGGGCAACGCTGCTGCGAGTGGCAATACCACGACCACCTATGACGCGAGCGTCCATCCAACGGAGCTATAACTAACGATGTTCAACACGGAGACGGTCGTCCACCTTGTCGGCGACCCCTGCTGAAGCTGCACCACAAAGGCAAAGGCTGTTGGTATTTCGAATTTGACGACCACGAGGTGGTCAGTACCAAGATAGTGCAGGTGGAACGGCTCAACGACCTGCCGCTCGATACATGGGTGAACGAGGGCAGGACATTCGCCGCCGCGATGCGGGCGCAGCGAGAGCGGTGACGATCGATCGCAACGCAACCCGGAAAATCGCCCGGGCAAATATCTTGAATGTGTGCCGTCGCGCGGTCCCCCCATCAATTCATGCGCGCAGAAGGACCCAAGCCTCAGAAATCTCCTGAGATTGTCGTCTGGCAGGCGGCGCGCACACCGTCACGACGGCAGCGGCAGGTAATCTGTTTCGCTCAGGGCGGCACGCGTGACGTGCAATTGTCCATAGGGATCTTTGATGGACGGGCGTATCACCCAGCCCGATATGCCCTCGGCAACGGTCCCGTAGCTGCCGCCAGTGGTGGGACTGTTGTTGGGGGGCGAGACCACACGTGCATGGCGTCGCGCGCTAGCGCTCGCACCGCATCGACCCTGTGTCAGCGTTCGATGACGGACGGCATCCCGCAGTCGGCTAGTGGACCCATAGGGACACGAAGGCACAGGCGAAGCCCACCACTAAGATGCCTGAGGCTGCAATGGTGACTAGGTCAA
This sequence comes from Bradyrhizobium paxllaeri, assembly GCF_001693515.2. NCBI lineage: Bacteria > Pseudomonadati > Pseudomonadota > Alphaproteobacteria > Hyphomicrobiales > Nitrobacteraceae > Bradyrhizobium > Bradyrhizobium paxllaeri. The sequence continues at coordinate 3,323,586 of NZ_CP042968.1, read as the reverse complement.
TTGACCAGTGGTGGTCGACCAAATCGAGGTGGCTGGAGTGATTTTCGTCCCGATATGTCTGAAGGCGCATGGCAGCACCTCCTCGTGCGCGTTGGCACCTAATTCAATCGGCTGTTGCCCAAATAGTTCCCTTCTCGCCACGCGCTGTAGATGCCCGTCGATCAATTCCTCACCGCGTCCCGGCGCACAGCCATCGCGCGCTCACGTCGGCCCCTCCGATTTTTGTACCGATCCGCAACGCAACTAGGGTAATCGTCGGGCAAATATTTCGATTTTTCGGCGGTCCCAGTGTTGCAAAGCGAACCGACGCCGATCCCCCCCTGATCTTTGATACTCGCACTTCATCACGTAACTATACCTCCGATCGCCCGGCGTGCCCGCCGGGCTTTTCGTTGGGCGGGCAGTCACGTCAGGCCGCGCAGCAATGCCAAGGTCGGAAGACGCCGGGCAGTCACTCAATTGGCAGCGATGTCGATGGCTCTCAGTAGTGTTCTCAGGTGTTCCGACAAGGGGCAGACGGTCAACGCCGCTGCAAATGGCAATGCCCCACCACGACCACCTATGACGCGGGCGTCCGGGTCATCGAACGAGGCTATCACTGACGATGTTCAACACACAAACGGTCGTCCACGTGATCGGGGACCCCTGCCTGAAGCTGTACCATAAAGGAAAAGGCTGTTGGTGTTTCGAATTTGACGACCACGAGGTGGTCGGTACCAAGATGGTGCTGGTGGAACGGCTCAACGACCTGCCGCTCGATAGATGGGTGAACGAGGGCAGGACATTCGCCGCCGCGATGCGGGCCCAGGGCGAGCGGTGACGAGCGATCGCAACGCAACCCGGAAAATCGCCCGGGCAAATATCTTGAATGTGTGCCGTCGCGCGGTCCCCCCAATAACTCACGCTCTTCAAAGGACCCCAAGTTCAATGCGGCCTACTGCGGCACGTCCGCTTTTAGGGGTGACGCGGACTTGGGCGAGCAACTCCGAATGTCGCCTTTTTGGCCCACAGGCGATCTTCGGTTGATCGGAGCTGGATGCTTTCGGCAGCAAGTGTCTAGTGGCGCTAAACTAGCGCAGCGTCTCGACTGTTGCGACGTGCTCACGGATGAGCCTCGCGACATCCGACGCATGGGTCGCGACCATGAAGTGACTGGCACCGGGAACGGTCACCAGCGACGATCTGGAGATCGCGTCATTCAGCACCTCGGCGACGCGCTGAACGACTGGATGACTGCGTTCACCTCGCACGAGGAGGCTTGGTGCCGTGATGGCCGCATATGCGGCAAGCGGCACGTCGAAACGCCACGCCGACGACCAGTCGAGAATGTTCGTCGGCGTGGTGGCAACAATGTAATCCCGGGCCCGGGCTCCGAACGTATCAAAACTACCGTCGCCGCCGTAGAAGTCGATGATGCTCCGCGCAGCCAGCAGATTTCCGTTATCACATGCGCGGACATAAGCGTCGCTCATCGCGCGCACTTGCTCGTACGGCCCGAGATCGCCGGAGTGGCGAAGCAGATTGAACGGGGTCGCCTCGATCAGGGTCATGCTTGCGATTTTGGTCGGATCACGGAGGGCGGTCGCCAGACATACGGTGCCACCATACGAATGCCCGACGAGGTGGACAGCGCTGTTAGTGCGCTGGATGACGGCATCGATAACGTCGATCTCCTGTTCGATCGAAACGTCGTCCGGCGTCCGGCGCTCTTCGGTATCGCCATAACCGAGCAGGCTCGTTGTCACCGCCCGAAAGCGATCTCCTAACAAGGCGATCACACCACGCCACAGTGCGCCCGTACTCCACGAGCCGGGCACGAAAAGAATTGCCGGCCCCGATCCTTGCTCGCGGTAGTCGATCCGTCTAGCAGGATATTCGACCATGGCTGCCCCGGCGGGTGGACGTGGTCCGTATCGATAACGATACCACGAGCCGCGCGAAAACCAGATGGAAGACAAAGCTGAACTTCTGCTCATGGCCTAGGCGGACATCCAGCGCAAGCCCGGGCGACGCCCTCGCCTCCACCGCATCCCGCCTCGCGTTCGTGACGACCGCGATACGCCCCTCTTGTCGAGGCGGGACGCGCGGAAAATGCCGCTGATTTGGGGGCGAGGGAAAGCAGTATATTTTTGCGCTGACGACTGGACGACCCAAATCAGTTTGAATCTGTTCAGCAAATCAAGTTTTCCCTGCCGCCGCAATCTTCGATGGCACGCCGCTCGCGACACGTCGTCAGACTTGAATTGGCCGCGATGGCACCCGCATTATCTGTGTCAGGGTGCCGAAGCCAGAGCGCCCGCTCTTGGGAGGATTTGAAATGAAAGCATTCACGTTGGGTGCGGCGGTCACGCTTGCATTCACCGCCACAGCCTTCGCGCAAGCGCCGACCTGGACGGTGCCGACCGAAAGCCAGCGATGTCCGTCGAAATGGGGCGCGGCCGACGAGCGCGGTTCGGCCAACCACCAGAAGCCGGCGGCGGTGCTGAACGCCGCCAAGCTGATCAAATCAGGCGAAGTGATCGAGCTGGCGCATGTGCTCGGCCCCAGCATGGCATTCTTTGGAACGCGGCGCTTCGACATGCATGCCAAGCGCACCTTCATGAACCAGTTCTCCAACATGCGCGGTTCGAATGAAGAGATCATCGTGACCGAGCTTGGACAGGTCGGCACGCAGTTCGACGGCTTTGCGCACCAGACTCATCTCAACAGCTGGTACAATTGTCAGAAGGTCGACGAGAATATCGACCGTGCCGGCTTCAAGAAGTTCGGCATCCACAATGTCGGCGCGCTGTTCACGCGCGGCGTGCTAATCGACGTCGCGGCCTTCAAGGGCGTCGCGATGCTGGACGACAATTACGAAATCACCGTCGAGGATCTCGAAGGTGCGCTGAAAAAGCAGAACCTGGCGCTGCAACCCGGCGACGCCGTGATCATCCACACCGGCTGGGGCAAGCTCTACGGCAAGGACAATCCGCGCTACGTAAAGTCCTGTCCCGGCATCGGCGTGCAGGCCGCGCTCTGGCTCGCCACAAAGGACCCGATGCTGCTCGGCGCCGACAACTGGCCGGTCGAGGTCGCGCCCAATCCGGACAAGCAATTGTCGCTGCCCGTGCACCAGATCGCGCTGGTGGTGAACGGCATCCACCTTTTGGAAAATCTCAAGCTCGATGAGCTCGCTCAGAAGGGCGTCGGCGAATTCGCCTTCGTGATGCAGCCGCTGAAGATTCAGGGCGGCACGGGCTCCACGGTCTCGCCGATTGCGGTGAGGTAGGAAAGTAGCCTGAGTAGTAAGCCCGCATGAGCGGAACGATATGCGGGACCGGTCCCGCATATCGCTCCGCTCATGCGGGCTACGCTTAACCAGATCGTGCAAGATCGACATAAGCAACGTCATCGTGCGCTAACGATGCGTGCCTGATGGCCTTCGTCTCGCTTGGCGGCAAGCGTGGCTGATGCCATACCCGACCAAAGCCTGATGGTACAGTATGGCCGGCGGTATCATCATGGGTTGCCGCCGAAAGGCCCTCGCCCAATGATGGGAAAAAAGAAGGGATGATCGCATGACGCCAGACGGAGTTGCCTTAGCCGCCATCGTCATCCTGCTTTTCCCGATGGGTTATTTCTTTCTGGCCTCGCCCGCCTTTCTACTGGTGAAGCTCGACATCCCACCCGTCACCCAATTGTTGCGCGGCATGTTCAATGCGCATTTCCTGATGACGGGCATTGCGGGCGTGATCGGAACGCTGGTTTTTGCGGCAACCGGCCGGCTGGGCTTCGCGGTCGGCATCGGCTTGCTCACGGCGATCGCGGTCTGGTCGCGGCGCTGGTTTCTGCGGCAGTGGGATGTCCAGCTTAATGCCAGGGACGCGGGCGATGCCGATGCGGTGCGCCGGCTGCGGCGCTTGCATTGGGGCGGCATGCTGTCCAATGCGGTGCAGCTCGTCGCCATCGTCGGCAGCATTCCCCTATGTCGCCGCGACGACCTAGCGCGACTGCCGTAGCCCTGCGCTTGCATATTCTCCCGCGCGGAAAAAATCGGGTTGCATTCGGCATTAACTCGCCTGCAAGTCATTGAAGAACGCCGAATTTTTGCTCGATGCGCCAAAGTGTCCCGGCCCGCGCCCGTGGCAGTGGCGGTGTGATGCGATACGCTCCCTCAAAAAACAGGGAGGAATCATGTCCGCAAAATTCAATCGCCGTCACTTCATCGCCGCCGGTACGGCTGCCGCCGCAATGCCGTTGCTCTCGCGCGGCGCCTCGGCGCAAGGGGCGTGGCCGTCGCGGAACATCCGCATGGTCGTCAGCTACCCCGCGGGCGGACAGACCGACCTGCTGGCGCGCGCCTTCGGCGATTTCATCTCCCGCCAGGTGGGCAAGACCGTCGTCATCGAGAACAAGGCCGGCGCCTCCGGCTCGATCGGTGCGCAGGAGGTCGCGCGCGCGGAAGGAGACGGTCACACCATCCTGTGCTCGATCTCGACCACCTACGTGATGAACCGGGTGATGATGAAAAACCCCGGCTACGACATGGACAAGGATTTGACGCTGGTCAGCATCATCCCGGGCGCCGGGCTATTGCTGGTCGCGAGCCCGGCATCCGGCGTCAAGACGCTGGACGATTTCGTCGCGTTCGCGCGCAAGAAGGGCCAGGTGAATTTTGGCACCTATAGTGCGGGCTCGGCGCCGCACATGACCATCAATGAACTCAACAAGCAGTATGATCTCAAGATCGAGCCGATCCACTACCGGGGCGAAGCGCCGATGTGGACGGGAATTCTGGACGGCACGCTCGATGTCGCGATGGGCAGCTACACGGCCGCGCAGGCCGTGCTGACGGGCGACAAAGGCACCGTGTTCGCGGTGCATTCGAAGAAGGTCGACGCCATCCCCAACGTTAAGACCCTGCCCGAACAGGGCGCGACATCGAAGTTCTTCACCATCAGCGGCTTCACCGGCTGGGCGGTGCCCAAGGCGACGCCGCAGCCGATCGTCGACCGGCTGTCGGAACTCTTCGTGGCGGCCAACAGCGATCCGAAGGTGAAGGAGGTTCTCTCTACTTTCGCGCTCGAGCCCACGCTCGGCTTCAAGGAAAGCAATGCGCTCTATCAACGCGAATTGCCGACCTGGATCGAGAGCGCCAAGGCGCTCGGGCTGGAGCCGGCGTAGCGGGCTAGTTCTCCGCTCTCACTTCGCGAATGGGTTGACCCAGCCCCTCTGCCCCACCGACGCGCGCGGCGGATAGGCGGCCTCGAGATAGCTGAGCACTTTCTCGCGATCCTTGTCGTCGAGCGGCGGCATGTTGTGGCGGCGGACCATCAGGTTGATGGAATCCTCCCACTGCGCGCGCGTCATGCCCTGCTGGGCCACCAGGCGGAAACCGTGGCAGGCGGTGCAGGCGTAGAAGGTCTCGTCGCGGCCTGCGCCCGCGGCAAACTCCTCCGGGCTTTCGTCGCGCGGCGTGAACGCCGTTTGCGCCGAGGCCGGCGCCATCCAGAGCGCACCGGCCACGGCGAACCACGCAAGACGCAGCATCATCCGACCAGCACCGCGATGCGGTGCATGGCGTTGCCGCCATAGCCTTGCGGATTCCAGAAGCCGGCCTGATGCGGCTGCATCGCGCCCTTGGAATCGGTGGCGCGGGCCCAGATTTCGAAGTAGCCGTCGGTCGGCAGCTTGACGGTCGCGGTCCAGCGCTGCCAGTCATATTTGTTCTTCGGCTTCTCCAGCGTGACGCGCTGCCAGCTCGCGCCAAAATCGAGCGAGATATCGACCTGCTTCACCGTGAGATCGCCGGCCCAGGAGGCGCCGCGTAGCTTCAGCTCCTTGGTGCCGGCGGCGAATTTCGCGCCGTTCGCAGGGTTAGTGATGATCGAGCGCACCGGCATCGATTCCAAAATCTTAAAGTTCGCCGGATCGCCCTTGCCGCCGGGCACCATCGGCTTGATCGGCGTGCGATAGGAAAACTCCGTCATGCCGGGGCCGTCGTGCTCGCGGTCGCGGATGGTGATACGCGTCAGCCATTTCTGCGAGGCCGAGCCCGCCCAGCCCGGCACGACCAGCCGCACCGGCCCGCCATGGATGTTCGGCAGCGGCTTACCGTTCATGGCCCACACGATCAGGGTGTTCGGGTCCATCGCCTTCTCGATGCGCACCCCGCGCGAGATGGTCGGCTTGGAAGCGTCGCCCGACAGATGCAGGTCGGCCGCATAATGCGCGGTGTATTTCGCTGACGGCTTGAGGCCGGCCTTCTTGAGGAGATCGGCGAGCGGGACGCCGGTCCATTCGGCGCAGCCTGCGCCGCCATTGGCCCACTGGTTGCCGCGCGCCGGCGGCGAAAATCCCGCACGTCCGTTGCCGCCGCATTCCAGCACCATGCGCCGCGTCACCGCCTTGTATTTCGATTTCAATTCGCCGAGCGTGATCTCGATCTTGTTGTTGACCTCGCCATCGATGGTGATCTTCCAGGCGTCGGGGTCCTTTGCCTCTTCCGGAATCTGCCCGTTGTTGCGGATGTAGAATTTCTCGATCGGCGTGGTGTCGTCATCGAGCAGGCTTTCCGGCGTCTCCGCCACCAGCGGCTTTTCGCCGAGCACGACGAGCCCCTCGTTCTTGCCGGGGTATTTCAGGTGTTGCGGTCCCTTGGCCGCAGGCGCCGCGGCTTGCGCGTGCGCCTGCGGAATGCCGATGCCGTCGCGCGAGAGCGGCATCGCGCCGCCGATCACGGCGCCCAGCGCCGCCAGTCCTGAGCCGCCCAGAAATCTGCGCCGGCTGGTTTCGAAACGGCTGCCGTCAGCCGCATTGCCCTCGGTTTCCCGCGCCATGACGTCCTCTCCCTTTGTGCCCGCTCCCGGGCTTTCTTGGCCGGACCCCGCTTCCGGGAATCCAACTGGGAAGAGTATTTGCGCTTTGCGGGCGGGCTGCAAGACCGGCAAAAGTAGCGAGCCGCCGGGGCCGCTGATGGCATCGACGCCCGGCGCGCTGCGCCGGGCATCGCTGCATCGAACAAAAGAACTCAGCCCTTGCGCGCTTTGCTGAGCAGGTAGTTGTCGTAATAGTTTTCCGCGATCTGCGTGTAGAACAGCACTTCCTTCATGTAGGCGTCGTGGCTCTCTTTCGTCTTCTTGAACAGCGGGCTTTTCTCGGCGATCTCGTTCAGGTGGTCCTGGGTCGCCTGGTAGCAGGCTTCCATGACCGGTTGCGGAAAGGCGCGCAGCTCCGCCCCGCCCGCGACCAGCCGCTTCAGCGCGGCAGGATTGACGCTATCGTATTTCTCGATCATCCACGCGCCGGCCGCCGCACCCGCCTGGTTGAGGATCGCCTGGTACTGCTTCGGCAGCGCGTTCCACTTCTCCTCGTTCACGACCATGTGCAGCATCGCGCCGCCTTCCCACCAGCCGGGGAAGTAGTAGTACTTCGCCACCTTGTAGAAGCCGAGTTTTTCGTCGTCATAGGGGCCGACGAACTCCGCGGCGTCGATCGATCCCTTCTCCAGCGCCGAATAGACCTCGCCGCCCGCGATCTGCTGCGGCACGATGCCAAGCTTGGCGAGCACATGGCCGCCCATGCCGGCGATGCGGAATTTGAGACCCTTGAGGTCGTCGGGCGTCTTGATCTCCTTGCGGAACCAGCCGCCCATCTGCGTGCCGGAATTGCCGCACAGGATCGCATGCGCCTTGAACGGCTTCAGCGCCTCGTTGCAGAGCTCGGCGCCGCCGCCGAACGACCACCACGAACCCTGATGGCGGTGGTTCATGCCGAACGGCGCGCCGGTGGCGTAAGCCACCGCCGGCTCCTTGCCGATGTAGAAATAAAGCGGCGTCTGCGCGATCTCCACCGTCGCCGTGCTTACGGCATCGAGCGCCTGCAGGCCGGGCACGATCTCGCCGGCCGCAAAGGTCTGGATCTGGAATTTGTTGTCGGTGGCGTCAGCCACATATTTCGCAAAGGTCTGCGCCGTGCCGTAGATGGTATCGAGCGACTTTGGAAAGCTCGAGGTCAGGCGCCATTTGATCTCGGGCGAGCCTTGCGCGATCGCAGGCGCCGCCACCAGCGTCGTCGCGCCGGCCACGGCGCTGCCTGTGAGGAACGTACGGCGTTTCATGATGTGCTTACTCCTTCGATTGCAATCCAGTGGGCCGGGGCGCGCGAAAGCGTTTCCGGGACCATTCGGCCCGTATCATACTGAACTTCAATGCGTGCGTGGAAGCCCTACCTTGCCTATGACAAGGCCCGATATCCAGGGCTGTTGGCGGCTGACTTTGGCCCGGCTGACTGGCAAACCGGAACGGTGTCGGCGTCAATTTGTCGCTCGACTCCGCGCACAAACCTTGCGAAAATTTTCAACGATGCAACCGCCCCACAGGAAGGCGGGGACATGCTCGTCGTAGACTTGCATTACTCGCCACTTCGGCTGTGGCGTTGTGACTTTGTCTGCCAGCCAGACAGTCGGGCGCAAATCGCGCCTTCGAAGTGCCGGCGATGTACTGGCAGCAATCATGATAGCCGATCGCCGGAAGACAGGTATCGTCGTGGGCGCATCGCCCATAGCCAGCACTTCAAAGCAGGAAACAGCGGAGACCTGCCATGATCAGTATTGAGGAAACTTCGAGCAAGCTGGTTCTGAAGACCGGCTCGACCACGCTTACGTTCGACAAGGCTTCCGGCAAGGCGACACTGCAGAAAAAAATGCTGCTGTGGAACAAGAAGCCTGTTGAGTTCGCGCTCTCCGAAATCGACGACATCGCGGTGAAGTCGGACGTCGACGGGCTTTCAGGCGCGGCAATCCATCACAGCGTCATGCACAGGCGCAGCGGCGAGATCACCGTCCTGACGACCGAGGAAGCCAACGACGCTGCCGAGACCGTCAAGAAGCTGCGTGGATTTGTCGGACTTTAGGTTTCGGGCAAGACGGCTACGGCTCGGACACCATGCGCTAGCCGTGAAACTTCAGCCCGTCGACGATCTTGTCGATCACCTTGCGCTCGGCGCGCATCGCGAGCCCGACCAGATTGAGCTCGGCGCGGATCACCGCGCTGACCACCTCGCGGTTGGCGGCGTCATGCGTGGTCTTGAACATGTCCTCGGTGTAGACGGCAGGGGTGACGTTGCGCGCCAGTGCCCGCTCCAGCGCGCGGGACAGTGCCGGGCGGTCGGCGCCGTAGATCAGGATCGGCTGGCCGATCAGCGACAAATATCTCGTGCCCGATGCGTCGCCATAGGGCTCGCCGATGCAGTCGGGAAACGACGCGGCGATGCCGCCGGCGAGGAAGGATGCGACGTTGAGTTTCTGCCAGGCTTCGAGATCGGTCCGGATCACGACCGCGATCTTGGTGTCGAATTGCATGATGGCTCCCGATTTCATTCCGGGACACGTCGAAGACGCGAACTCGGAATGACAATAGCAAAGTCATCCCTTGGCGTCGCAGGCCCAGGCGCGGATGACGCATTCCTTGCCGCCGAACTCATAGCACTTCTTTGTTGCGGCGTTGAGCGAGCTCGAAATTTTGGGTTTCACGGCATAGCCGTGGGCGCCGCAGGGGTTGGTCATATCGACGGCGAGCGCCGCGCAGGCCCGTTTCATGGCAATGGCGGTGCAGTTGCCCTTGCACTGCTTCAGCGCCGCCGAGCGCGCGTCGGCCTCGGCGGGATAGTCATAGGCCTGGCCATAGGCGCCGCATTTGCCGACCGCCAGCGCGCCAGCGGCCCATGCCTTGGTAAAATAGCTCGAAACAGCCAGTAGCAGCGTCAACACAACGACAAACAACGCGCGGCGCTGTGCCGCGACGGTCGAAACGATCAAAATCCCCTCCCCCGAGGTAACCGGGAGAATCTAGCCGCGGGGAGTTTCCAGTTGGTGAACGGAATGGTTGCGTAGCAACCATTAAACGGATTGATTGTGCGCGATTGATTGTCCGTTTCCGCTGAGCATGACGCCGTGCTCGCCGCCGTCAAGGCGTGGCCTGGCGGCGGCTGTGGGTGGCGAGAGATTGGAGCGACGGCCATCCTTGACGACGGCTGCGCGCGACGTCGTTGGGATGGCAGGTCGGGACGAAGAAACGGTGCTGCGGTCGAACCAAGAAACTTGGATTAGCTTGCTGGCGAGGCGCCCATCGTTGCAGCCAAGGGGGGCTGGTCTTGCCAAGGCGTGCCACGTGCCACGACAGTGTTGATGAAGATGAGCAGCTTCCTGGCGCAGGCGATGAGCGCTTGCTTGTGCTCTTTTCCAGCGGCCCTCAGCCGGCTGTAAAGGGCGATAAGCTGCGGATTCCAGCGAAAGGATGCCGGCAGCGCCGCCGTATAGAGCGCCCGACGCAGCCTCTTGCGTCCGCCGTCGACGTGACGGGCGCCGCTGTGCTCGCCGCTGTCATCGTCATAGGGCGCAAGGCCGGCGAGAGCGGCGGCTTGCTCGCGGCTGAGCTGGCCGATCTCGGGCATGCGTATCAGGACCGCGACTGCGGTCGGCATCCCGGCGCCGCCCACGCTGTAGATCAGATCGAGCCGCTGGGCGAGGTCGCGATGCTCGCGGATCGCGGCCACCAAGGCCTTGAGTTCGACCCTCTCGCGCTTGGCCAGGCGGGCGATCTCGTCCTTCCAGACCTTCTGGATGCGCGGATCGCGGCAGGCCTCGAGCCGGTTTTTGTACAGCGTAATGTCCTCTCCGATCTGTTCGATCAGCGTCAGATGTTCGGCAAACGGCTGCAGCCGGGGATCGGGGGCGGCGTGGATCTTCTTGACCGCAGCAGTGCAGGCGGCAATCAGCGCGGCATCGATCTTGTCGTTCTTGGCGCGCTGCAAGTGGAACTTGGCATAGGCCCGCACTTGTGCCGGCTGAAACACCACCACAACGAACCGCTTGCGCCGCAGCTCGCTGACGACTGGGAGTTCATAGCCGCCACTCGCCTCGATCCCAATGCGCTTGACCTTGTGGCGCCGCAACCACTCCAACAGCGCCTTGTGGCCTTCAGCCGTGTTCTCGACTTGCAGCTGCAAGGAGTTGCCATCGATCGCCACGTCTAGCTTCCGTTTGCCGGTATCGATCCCGGCGCAGATTGTGGTACGCTTGGCCATCTTCGTCGACCCTCCCTTGTGATGCGAACCTGAAGTTCCTTCAACCATCCGGGTCCCGATGAAGTGCCGATTGCGATCTTGCTACGTAAGACAGCCCTCTAGGCTTCGGTGGGCATCGATCCGATCAATCGGCGGCCCAGCCAGGGTGGCCACCCCGGCTGGGCCATTCCTCACGGAACGAGACCACTTTAATCCTTCGCGCTAATACAAGGGTGGGCAAAGCGAAGCGTGCCCACCATTTGGAAGTAGCGCCGTTGATGGATGGTGGGCACGCTGCGCTTTGCCCACCCTACGGATCTACGATCTCCGCGCGGCTTCCAGCGCTTGCGGGGTATCGATATCGAGAAACGCGCTCTGGCCGTCGACCGGGACTTCGGCGACCGCTTCGGCGTGCTTGGCGATCAGGTGACGGGCGCCGACGTCACCGTCGAGCGTCATCAGCTCCTTGAAGAACCGGCGCGACCACAGCACGGGATTGCCGCGGCGGCCGTCGCTGACGGGGACGGCGATCAGGTGGCCGCGGTCCGGGGCGAAGGTTTCGATCAACTGGTCGATCAGCTTGGCCGAGATCAGCGGCATGTCGCCGAGGCAGACGATCGCGCCGTCGGCGTTGTCAGGCACCGACGCGATGCCGGCCTTGACCGAAGACGCGAGGCCGCCGGCGAAATCGGGATTGCGGACGAATTTGACATTGAGCCCCGCCAAGGCCTGCTCGACCAGATCGGCCTGATGGCCGGTGACGACGACCACCTCGGCTGCTTTCGAGGCCAGCGCCTGCTCGGCGACGATCCGCACCAGTTTTTTGCCGTCGATCTCGGCCAGCAGCTTGTTCGGACCACCCATCCGTGTCGAGCGGCCAGCGGCAAGCACGATTGCCGCGACGTTGCGGTTGGCCTCGCCCTCGAGGCTGGTGCGCGGCTGCGGCCGGGTGACGATTTCCATCAACAGGCCGCCGACGCCCATGCCGGTCAACTCGGCGCGCGTGACCTTCAGCCCGGCGAGCAGCCGCATCAACACCCAGTCAAAGCCGTTCTCGACCGGCGAGCGCGCGCAGCCCGGCGCGCCCAGCACCGGCACGCCGCCGGCGCTGCCGATCAGCAAGAGATTTCCGGGGTCAACCGGCATGCCAAAATGCTCGATGGCACCGCCAATCTCGGTAATCGCGGCCGGGATGACATCTCGGCGGTCGGCAATCGCGGACGCGCCGAACACGATCACGAGCTCGGCGCCGAGGCCGAGCAATTCCTTGACCGAAGAAGCCAGCGCCGTCTCGTCATGCGGCACGCGACGCTCGGCGATGATGCTGGCGCCCGCCGGCGCCAGCCGCTCCGCCGTGACGCGCAAGGTCTTGTCGATGACTTTTGTCGCAAGGCCGGGTAGCAGGGTCGAGACCACGCCGACGCGCTTGATGACATAAGGCGCGATCCGCAGCGCGTCCTTGCCCGCGACCTCGACGGCGGTGTCGCGCAGCTTGCCTTCGACCCCGAAAGGAATGAGCTTTACCGTCGCGATCATCTCGCCTTCGACGACCGGCTTGAAGGCTGCGAGCGTTGCAAAGGTGATGGCTTCATCGACGCCGTTGATGCGGTCGACCGCAGCGCGATCCACCACCAGCACGCCGGCCTGCGCCGCGAACAGATTGGCGCGGCCGGTGAAGGCGCGCTCAACATTGACGCCCTCGCCCGCGACCGCCTGCGCGATGCTGGCGGCGGCTTCGTCTTCGGAGACGTCACCCGCTTCCAGCCGGACCACGACGATTTCCTTGACGCCGGCCTTGTTGAGCGCCTCGACTTCGGCGGGGCCGATTGTGGTGCCCTTCTTGAGCACCAGCGAACCCTGGCGGAGCGTATGCACGGTGACGCCGCCAATCGCGTCGGCCGGACTGGCGGGACCGAACTTCATGCTGCCTGGACCTTCGCGGTTTCTTTCGGCAGCCGCAGCTCGGCGGTGATCTCGGCCATGATCGCGACCGCGATCTCCGAGGGCGACACCGCGCCGATGGAAAGCCCGATCGGCGCGTGGATACGCGCGATGTCGGCATCCGACGCACCCTGCGCCTTCAGCCGCTCGGCGCGCTTGGCATGGGTCTTTCGCGAGCCGAGCGCGCCGATATAGAAACAGTCGCGCTCGAACGCATGCAGCAGCGCCGGATCGTCGATCTTGGGATCATGCGTGACGGCGACGAAGGCCGTGTAGTGATCGACATTAAGCGGCGGCAGCGCCACGTCGGGCCACTCCGCGATCAACGGCACGTCGGGAAAGCGCTCGGGGCTGGCAAACGCCGTGCGCGGATCGACCACCGTCACGTCGTAATCCAGCGAACGGGCCAGCGGTGCCAGCGCCTGGCTGATATGGACCGCGCCGACGATCACGAGCCGCGCGGTCGGCGCGTGGACGTTGAGGAACAGTTTTTTGCCGCCGGACTCGATCATGCCGCTCTTGCCCATGCGGAGCTGCTTTGAAAGCTCGGCGCTGATCGGATCGGTCGCGATATCCTTGGCCTTCACCAGCCGCTGGTCGCCATTGGCGACGTCAGTGACGACGATGACCGGGCGGCGCGCGGCACGCTCGGCGTTGACCTGTGTGAGGGTTTCCAGCTTCACGACTGGCCTACCTTCTCGACGAAGACGCGGATGGTGCCGCCGCAGGACAGGCCGACATTCCAGGCGGTCTCGTCGGCGACGCCGAATTCCAGCATTTTTGGCTTGCCGCTGGCGATCACATCCAGCGCCTCGGTGACGACGGCGCCCTCGACGCAGCCGCCGGAGACCGAACCCAGAAACGTGCCGTCATCGTTGATGACGAGGCTGGAGCCGGCCGGCCGCGGGGCGGAGCCCCAGGTCTCGACCACGGTCGCCAGCGCCACGCCGTGGCCGGCCTTCTGCCAGTTCTCGGCGGCCTGCAGAATGTCTTCGTCGCGGTTGAGCATGGAAAACCCTCCTTCAGGCTGCCGATCGGATGCGGCTGATGTGGTGGGGCGGCGGCGGCGCCGAGAGCGCCTCGATCAGCCCTTCCATCGACGTCAAGTTATGCACCGGGCGGAATTCGTCAACGTGGGGCAGCATCATTTTGATGCCCTGCGCCTTGGCCTCGAACCCGCTGTAGCGCAGCAAGGGATTGAGCCAGATCAGGCGGCGGCAGGAGCGGTGCAGCCGGTCCATCTCGAAGGCGAGCTTGGCGTCCGCCTCGCGCTCCAGCCCGTCTGATATCAGGAGCACGATGGCGCCCTGCCCGAGCACGCGGCGGCCCCACAATTTGTTGAAGGAGTGCAGCGAGGTTGCGATGCGGGTGCCGCCGGCCCAGTCCTCGACCGAGGACGAACAACTCGCCAAGGCCTCGTCGGGATCCTTGGCCCGCAAGGCCCGCGTCACATTGGTGAGCCGCGTGCCGAACAGGAACACGGAGACGCGCTTGCGGGCGTCGGTGATGGCGTGGAGGAAGTGCAGGAACAGGCGGGTATATTCGCTCATCGACCCTGATATATCCAGGAGCGCCACGATCGGCGCCGGCTTCTCGATGCGGCCGAGCTTTCGGATGTCGATGATCTCGCCGCCAGTGCGAAGGCTGCTGCGCAAGGTGCGGCGCATGTCGAGCCGCAGGCCTTTTGCATCGGGCTGGTAGCGGCGGGTGCGCAATTCCGCCTGCGGCAGCTTCATGTTGGCGATGGCGCGGGTGACCTCGGCGATCTCGGCCGCGCTCATCTGCGCAAAGTCTTTTTTCTGCAGGATCTCCTTGTCGGAGACGGACAGCCGCAGCTCCTGTTCCTGCACCTGCTCGGCCTCGTCGCGCATCGAAGGCTGAGCCAGCGCCTCCTGCACCCGGCGCGAGGCCGCCGGCGGCTTCTTCTTGGCGTGGTCCGGCAGCGGCACCGAATCCAGCATGTGCTTCCAGTCCTCGGCGGCGCGGAAGAACAGGTCGAAGGCTTGGGCAAAGATCAGCGCATGCTCGTGCCGCTTGACGAAGATCGCTTCCAGCGTGGTGTAGACATCGCCGCGGTGGCCAATCTCGATCATCTGCAACGCGTTGAGCGCGTCGATGACGGCGCCGGGGCCGACCGGGATGCCGGCCGCGCGCAGCGCGCGGGCGAAGCCGATGACGTTGTCGGCCATGTGGCCGGTGGGAGGATTGAGGTGGTCGATGGTGGTCATGGTCTTGCGGCCTCGTCATTCCGGGGCACGCGAAGCGTGAACCCGGAATCTCGCGCTACAATCTCGGGATTCCGGGTTCGCACTGCGTGCGCCCCGGAATGACGGGCAAGGCGCGAAACTAACCCTCGCTCGTCGCTTCCTTCAAAACCTTTTGCAGCGTGTCGCCCTGCATCCGCGCGATGTCGTCCTGATACTTGAGCAGCGCGCCCAGCGTGTCGCCGACCAGTTGCGGCGTCAGCGAGCGGGCGTCCAGTTCGGTCAGCGCGGTGGCCCAGTCGATGGTCTCGGCGACACCTGGCGACTTGTAGAAATCCTGGTCGCGCAGCGCCTGCACGAAACTCACGACCTGCTGCGAGAGCTTGGCGGAAATGCCTGGTACCCGCGACTTGACGATCGCAAGCTCGCGCTCGGCATCGGGATAGTCCACCCAATGATAGAGACAGCGGCGCTTCAGCGCGTCGTGGATCTCGCGGGTGCGGTTCGAGGTGATGATGACGATCGGCGGCTGCGGCGCCTTGATGGTGCCGAATTCGGGGATCGTGACCTGGAAGTCGCTGAGGATTTCCAGCAAGTAAGCCTCGAACGCCTCGTCGGCGCGGTCGAGCTCGTCGATCAGCAGCACCGGCGCACCGGCAACATCAGGCTCCAGCGCCTGCAATAGCGGGCGCTTGATCAGGAAGCGCTCGGCAAAGATGTCCGAGGACAATTGCTCGCGATCGGTATCGCCGGCGGCTTCGGCGAGGCGGATCGCGATCATCTGTGCCGCGCTGCTCCACTCGTAGACGGCGGAGGCAACGTCGAGGCCTTCGTAGCATTGCAGGCGGATCAGCTTGCGCCCGAGCGCCGCCGACAGCACCTTTGCGATCTCGGTCTTGCCGACGCCGGCCTCGCCTTCGAGGAACAGCGGCCGGCCCATCCGCAGCGACAGATAGGTCACCGTCGCCAGCGACCGCTCGGCCAGATAGCCGCGCGAGGTCAGGAGCTCGAGCATCCCATCGACGGATTTGGGCAGCGCCGATGCAGTCATGGGATAGCCAATCTTGGTAAGCCGGAAATCGGCAAAACTTACTTCGCCGTCGCCGCTTCGACGGCACGGCGCGTCAACACGCCGATCAGGTGCGCGCGATATTCGGCGCTGCCGTGCAGGTCGCTGTTCAGCCCGTCGGCCGAAGCCGAAACGCCGTCGAGCACCTTGTGCGAGAAGCGCTTCTTCAAGGCTTCCTCGAACGCGGTGGCGCGGAACACGCCGTCCGAACCCGCACCAGTCACCGCGACGCGCACGTCCGACGGACGCTTGGCGACGAACACGCCCACCAATGCATAACGCGAGGCCTGGTTGCGAAACTTGATATAGGCCGCCTTCTTCGGCAGCGGGAACATCACCTTGGTGATGATCTCGTCGCTCTCAAGCGCAGTCGTGAACAGGCCCTGGAAGAATTCCTCCGCCTTGAGGCGGCGCTTGTTGGTGACGATGGTGGCGCCGAGCGCGAGCACGGCCGCGGGATAATCCGCGGTCGGGTCGTTGTTGGCAAGCGAGCCGCCGATCGTGCCCTTGTGGCGCACCGCGGGATCGCCGATTCCGCCGGCGAGCTCGGCGAGCGCCGGGATGGCTTCGCCGACAACGGCTGAGGTCGCGACGGCCGCGTGCTTGGCGGTGGCACCGATCACCAGCGAACGGCCCTTCATCTCGATGGTGTCGAGCCCCTCGATGTGGGAGAGGTCGACCAGATGCGGCGGGCTGGCGAGCCGCTGCTTCATGACCGGGACCAGCGTGTGGCCGCCGGCGATCACCTTGGCGTCTTCGTTCTTCACCAGGAGATTGGCAGCCTGCCGCACGGTCGCCGGACGATGATATTTGAATTCGTACATGAGAACTTCCTGATCGCTATTCGCGATGAAAATCGATTAAGCGGATTTGCCCATCGCCTTGGCGCCGGCGGCGATCGAAGTCACGATGTTCTGATAGCCGGTGCAGCGGCACAGATTACCTTCGAGCTCCTCGCGGATAACGTGGTCCGAAAGATCATGGCCCTTGCGGTTGACCAGATCGACCGCGGTCATGATCATGCCGGGCGTGCAGAAGCCGCACTGCAAGCCGTGATGCTCGCGGAAGGCTTCCTGCATCGGATGCAGCGGCGCGCCGTCGGCGGCCAGGCCCTCGATGGTGCGGACTTCATGGCCGTCGGCCATGACCGCAAGCGTGGTGCAGGACTTCACCGCCTTGCCGTCGAGATGGACGACGCAGGCGCCGCACTGCGAGGTATCGCAGCCGACATGGGTGCCCGTCAGCCGGAGATTTTCCCGCAGAAACTGGACCAGCAGGGTACGGGAATCAACATTGGCGTTTACGGGGTTACCGTTCACGATGAGGGAAATCTTGGCCATTAGCACTCTCTTGGAGCTGCACCTTCCGGATATACCGGCAGCGCAGGCGTTTTATAGTCATTCCAAGGCCCATAATATGGGCCATCCCGGTAATGAGCAACCTCGCGAGCCCCTCGCCTGGGACATGGCCTGAGTGACTTGACGGGCCGTTCGACCAAGGCCGGCGTGCAGGAATCAGTCCGGGTCGGACCTTGGGGGCAGCCCCTGGATCAGCCCTGCACGGCCTTGCCGAAATTGGCGAAGAATTCGTCGGCCAGCTTCTTGGCCGCACCGTTAATCAGCCGCTGTCCAAGCTGGGCCAGCTTGCCGCCGATCTGCGCCTCGACGTTGTAGCTCAGGAGCGTGCCGCCATCCTTTTCAGACAGCGCGACCGTGGCGCCACCCTTGGCGAAACCGGCAACGCCGCCCTCACCTTCGCCTGATATCTTGTAGCCGTTGGGCGGATCGAGATCGCTCAGCATGACCTTGCCCTTGAAGCGGGCGGACACCGGCCCGACCTTCATCTTGGCGGTGGCGCGGAAGCCGTTATCCTCAGTCTTTTCCAGCTCCTCGCAGCCGGGAATGCAGGCCTTCAGCACTTCCGGATCGTTCAGCTTGGCCCACACGGCCTCGCGCGACGCCGCAAGCTGGACTTCGCCGTTCATTGTCATGGCCATGGGGGTGCCTCCTGGATCGCTTCAACTGTTATCCCCCAAGTAAAGCACGCCCGGGCCAAAAGGAAGGGCGATAAGCGATGCATCTTCGCAACCGCAACAGACGCCAACCCGACAAGGGGCATTGGCATTGACGGGACGGAATGGTTAGGTCGCGCCGATGAGCACGTCCCTCTCCCCCCTGCTTGCCCCGATGCTGTCGAGCGCCGCGATGCGCGCGGTATGCGACGATGTGGCAAGCCTGCAGAACATGCTGGATTTCGAGGCGGCGCTGGCGCGTGCCGAGGCCGCGGCCGGGGTGATCCCGACCGATGCGGCCGGGCCGATCACGAATGCGTGCCGGGCCGAATCATTCGACATCGCCGCACTGGCGGATGCCGCAACCAGGGCCGGCAACCTCGCCATCCCCCTCGTCAAGGCGCTGACCGCCAATGTCACCAGGGCGGACGCCGCGGCGGCGCGCTATGTGCATTGGGGCGCGACCAGCCAGGACGTCATCGATACCGGCGCCATGCTCGGCCTTCGCGCCGGCATCGACGCGCTGCTTGCCGACATCGATCGCGCGATCAAAGGCTTTGCCAAGCTGGCGCGTCAGCACCGCAACACGCCCGTGGGCGCGCGCACCTGGCTGCAGCACGCGCTGCCGATGCCGTTCGGGCTGAAGCTCGCCGAATATGCCGCTGCATTGCACCGCTCGAAGGGGCGGCTGCAGCGCCTGCGCAGCGAAACGCTGGCGCTGCAATTCGGCGGCGCCGCCGGCACGCTGGCGGCGCTGGGCGACAAGGGATTGGCGGTCGCGGAAAGGCTGGCGCAGGAGCTGAACCTGCCCTTGCCCGACGCGCCCTGGCACACCCACCGCGACCGTATGGCGGAAGCGGCCGGCGTCTTTGCGATTCTTGCCGGCACCTGCGGCAAGATCGCGCGCGACGTGTCGCTGATGATGCAGACCGATGTCGGCGAAGCGTTCGAGCCCTCGGGCGAAGGCCGCGGCGGCTCCTCCACCATGCCGCACAAGCGCAATCCGGTGGCGGCCGCAAGCGCGCTAGCCGCGGCGACCATGACGCCCAATCTGGCGGCGACGATTTTTGCGGCGCAGGTACAGGACCACGAGCGCAGCGCCGGCCCCTGGCATGCGGAATGGCCGACGTTGCCGACGCTGCTGCTGGTTACCTCGGGTGCGCTTGCGGCGATCGTCGATATCGCCGAAGGGCTGGAAGTCGACGCCGCGCGCATGCGCAAAAATCTCGACGCGACCGATGGGCTGATCATGGCCGAGGCGGTGGCGATGGCGCTCGCTGAAAAGATCGGCAAGAGCGACGCGCATCATCTGGTCGAGGCCGCCAGCAAGAAGGCGGTCAAGGACAAGAAGCATCTGCGCGACGTGCTGACGAACGACTCGAAAGTCACCGCACAACTCGGCGCCGATGAGATTGCAAAACTGTTCGAGCCGATGGCCTATCAGGGCGCCTCGCAGGCGCTGATCGACCGCCTGCTCGCTTCGCTGGACAACAAGTAAGAGACCGGAGACTTCCCATGCCGATGATCGACGCCGACGGGTGCCTGCTCAACGTATCCGTCGAAGGCCGCGACGGCGGACCGACGCTGATGCTATCGAACTCGCTGGGCTCGACCATGCAGATGTGGGAGCCGCAGATGAAGGCGCTGACGCAGGTGTTCCGCGTCATCCGCTACGACCGTCGCGGCCATGGCAAGTCGAGCGTGCCGCCCGGCCCCTACTCGCTGGAGCGCTTCGGCCGCGACGTGCTGGCGATCCTCGACGACCTCAATATCGCCAAGGCCCATTGGTGCGGGTTGTCGATGGGCGGCATGGTCGGGCAATGGCTGGGGGCGAATGCGCCCGACAGGTTCGACAAGATCATCCTGGCCAACACCTCCTGCTATTACCCCGACCCGACGCGCTGGCACGACCGCATCAAGGCGGTGAAGCAAGGCGGCATCGCCGCGGTCGCCGACGCGGTGCTGGCCGGCTGGCTGACCGCGGATTTTCGCGAGCGCGAGCCGCAGATCGCGGCCAACATGAAGGCGATGATGCTGACCACGCCGGTCGAGGGCTACATCGCCTGCTGCGAGGCGCTGTCGACGCTCGACCAGCGCGAACTGCTGCCGAAGATCAAGAGCCCGACGCTGATCATCGCCGGCCGCCACGACATGTCGACGACGGTCGCGGACGGCGAGTTCATGCGCAGCCGGATTCCCAACGCGAGCATGACGCTGCTTGATGCCACGCATATTTCCAACGTCGAGCAG
This sequence comes from Bradyrhizobium paxllaeri, assembly GCF_001693515.2. NCBI lineage: Bacteria > Pseudomonadati > Pseudomonadota > Alphaproteobacteria > Hyphomicrobiales > Nitrobacteraceae > Bradyrhizobium > Bradyrhizobium paxllaeri. The sequence goes on along the minus strand of NZ_CP042968.1, from coordinate 3,303,065 downwards.
CCGCACGCCTTCACCGATGCGGTGATCGGGTTTTTGACGCAACGGTAACACCAACCGCGTCATTGCGAGCGAAGCGAAGCAATCCATCTCACCGCAGGCCGAGACATGGATTGCTTCGTCGCTTCGCTCCTCGCAATGACGGAGAGAGGGTACAATGGACGACAACCAACGCCGCGATGACGGCATGGCCCAGCGCCGCAAGGTGCTCGGCAATGAATGGGTCGACAAGTCGATCAAGAACCGCAATGCGTTCAATACCGACTTCCAGGACCTGATCACCCGCTATGCCTGGGGTGATATCTGGACCCGGCCGCATTTCGACCACCGCACCCGCCGCGTGCTCGTGGTCGGCACCATGGTGGCGCTGGGACAGTGGGACGAATTCCGCCTGCATGTGCGCGCGGCACTTAGCGAAGGCGGCTTCACGCCCGACGACATCAAGGAAATCCTGCTGCAGCAGGCGATCTATTGCGGCGTGCCGGCGGCCAACCACGCGGTGAAGGAAGCGGGCGCGATCATTGCGGAACTAGGATTGCTGAAGACCTAGCCGCGTCCGGGACACGAAGTCGGGAGCACAAAAAGAAGAGCCCCGTCTTTCGGCGGGGCCTTCTTCAAGTCTCTAACCAACCAGTCCGGCTAGCGGTCCTGGCTGGGGGTTTCCCTGACCAGGGTTTTGTCCCTGACGTCCCGGATCCTGCTGCTGCTGGCCCGGCTTCTGTCCGCCGCCTTGCTGCTGCTGTCCGGGCTTCTGACCCGGCTTCTGGTTCTGCTGACCCGGATTCTGGTTCATCTTGTTCATTGAGGCCGTCGTTTAGACGTAGCCCGAACCAACGAAGGGCTGCGGCATTGGTTGCTGCGGAACAGCGGTTCCGGTTGCGATCACCGCAAGGCAAAGCCGTGTCCGGACTGTGACGGGGGAACCGCGCTCGCAAAACTAGTTCTGTACAAGCCAATTAAGCCGCACCCGGCGCTGTTGCCGCCGCCGGTTCCCACCTGTTAGAAAACGACACGACGCGTCGTCATGGGCTGCCGGAGCTCTCGCCGCGTCCTCATACAAAAAACGGCAGCGCATGGATTACTTCGCCCAGCAACTCATCAACGGCCTCGTGCTCGGCTCGATCTACGGCCTGATCGCCATCGGCTACACCATGGTCTACGGCATCGTCGGCATGATCAATTTCGCCCATGGCGATATTTTCATGATCGGCGGCTTCATCGCCCTGATCACCTTCCTGATCCTGGTCTCGTTCGGCCTGACCGCCATCCCGCTGATCCTGCTGGTCGTATTGCTGGTATCGATGGCGATCACGGCGCTCTATGGCTGGACGGTCGAGCGCATCGCCTACCGGCCGCTGCGGCACTCGTTCCGCCTGGCGCCGATGCTTTCCGCCATCGGTATGTCATTCGTGCTGACCAATTATTCGCAGGTCGCACAGGGCGCCCGCGTCAAGCCTGTGCCGCCGATCATCACCGGCGGCTACACCCTGCATGAGGGCGCGGAAGGCTTCAACGTGCAGCTTTCCAACATCCAGATCATCGTCGTCCTCACCACCGTGGTGCTGCTGGCGCTGTTCACCTGGCTGGTATCCAGCACGCGTCTTGGCCGCGATATGCGCGCCTGCGAACAGGACCAGACCATGGCCTCGCTGCTCGGCGTCGACGTCGACCGCACCATCTCCATGACCTTCGTGATCGGCGCCGCGCTCGCTGCGGTAGCCGGCATGATGTACCTGCTCTATTACGGCCTGGTCGATTTCTTCATGGGCTTCGTCGCCGGCATCAAGGCGTTTACCGCGGCCGTGCTCGGGGGCATCGGCTCGCTGCCCGGCGCGATGCTGGGCGGGCTTCTGATCGGCCTGATCGAGACGCTGTGGTCGGCGTATTTCTCGGTGGAGTACAAGGACGTCGCGGCGTTCTCGATCCTGATCGTGGTCCTGATCTTCCTTCCGACCGGCCTGCTCGGCCGGCCCGAAGTCGAAAAAGTCTGACGGGCTGCCGCGTGAGCGCAAACCCCGCCGCCCAAACCTCGCGCGCACCGAGCGCTGCCTTCATCCTCAAGAAGTCACTGATCAGCGCGCTGGTCGCGCTGGTGCTGTTTTCGCTGATGATCGGCGTCCGCACCGAAGCCGGACCTGACGGACAACTGACCTACTGGACGCGTTTCGGCGACCTCGCCGCCATGGTGGCGGCCGTGTTCGGCGGCAGCATCCTCATCGAGTTGTTCCGGCAATGGTGGGGCCCGGTCGACACCGCCAGGGTGGTCCCCGCTCCGGTGCAAAATGTGCTCGCGTTCGGCGGACGGCTGGTCGCTCCGGTGCTGCTGGTGTTCACCTTCCTGGTGCCGGTGCTGTTCTACAACGAGCGCTACATTCTCGACCTCGGCATCCTCGTGCTGACTTACGTGATGCTCGGATGGGGACTGAACGTGGTGGTCGGCCTCGCCGGGCTGCTCGACCTCGGCTATGTCGCCTTCTACGCCGTCGGCGCCTATTCCTATGCGCTGCTCGCCACCAATTTCGGGCTGTCGTTCTGGATCTGCCTGCCGCTCGCCGGCATTCTCGCGGCGTTCTGGGGCGTGCTGCTCGGTTTTCCCGTGCTGCGGCTGCGCGGCGATTATCTCGCCATCGTAACGCTCGCCTTCGGCGAGATCATCCGCCTCGTCCTGATCAACTGGCAGAGCCTCACCGGGGGCCCGAACGGCATCACCGGTATCCCCCGGCCGACGCTGTTCGGCATTCCGCTGACGCCCGGCGACGACGGGCTGGCAGCCATGCTCGGCATCGAATTCTCGCCGACCCACCGCATCGTGTTCCTGTTCTATCTGATCCTGGCGCTGGCGCTGCTCACCAACTGGGTCACCATCCGGCTGCGGCGGTTGCCGATCGGCCGCGCCTGGGAAGCGCTGCGCGAGGATGAAGTCGCCTGCCGCGCGCTCGGCATCAACACCACCACGACCAAACTGACGGCGTTTGCGACCGGTGCGATGTTCGGCGGCTTTGCCGGCGCGTTCTTCGCCACAAGACAAGGCTTCATCAGCCCGGAATCCTTCACCTTCCATGAATCAGCGCTGGTGCTGGCGATCGTCGTGCTTGGCGGCATGGGCTCGCAACTCGGCGTGGCGCTCGCCGCACTCGCCATGATCGGCGGTTTCGAGCTGTTTCGCGGGCTCGACCAGTACCGCATGCTGGTGTTCGGCATGGCGATGGTGCTGTTGATGATCTGGCGGCCGCGCGGCCTGATCGGCCACCGCGCGCCGACCGTATTTCTCCAGCGCAAGGAGGCGATCTCATCCGACCTCGTCAAGGAGGGCCACGGATGAGCGGCGATCACATCCTCTCCGTCGACCGGCTGTCGATGCGCTTCGGCGGCATCGTCGCCGTCAACGACCTCTCCTTCAACGCCGAGCGGCGCAAGATCACCGCGCTGATCGGGCCGAACGGCGCCGGCAAGACCACGGTGTTCAACTGCATCACCGGCTTCTACAAGCCGACCTCGGGCGCCATCGGCCTCACCCATGATGACGGCCACGCCATCCGGCTCGAGCGGCTGAACGATTTCCGGATTGCCAAGCTGGCGAAGGTCGCGCGCACCTTCCAGAACATCCGCCTGTTTCCCGGCATGACGGCGCTGGAAAACCTGATGGTGGCGCAGCACAACGCGCTGATGCGCGCCTCCGGATTGACGTTCCTCGGCCTGATCGGCGCGCCGTCGTGGCGCACGGCGGAACAAGCCGCGATCGATCTGGCGACGACGTGGCTCGATCGCATCGGGCTTTTGGATCGCGCTGACGATGCCGCCGGCAACCTGCCCTATGGCGACCAGCGACGCCTGGAAATCGCGCGCGCCATGTGCACCGAGCCCGCGCTGCTCTGCCTCGACGAACCAGCCGCCGGATTGAATGCGCGGGAGAGCGCCGCCTTGAGCGAATTGCTGCTCGCGATCCGCGCCGACCAGGGCACCTCGATCCTGCTGATCGAGCACGACATGAGCGTGGTGATGGAAATCTCCGACCATGTCGTGGTGATGGATCACGGCGTGAAGATTGCCGAAGGCACGCCAAAACACATCCGCGACGATCCCAAGGTGATCGCCGCCTATCTCGGCACCGACGAGGAGGAAGCGATCGCGGTGATGGAGAGCGGCACGTGAGCGCTGTCCACATATCTTCGTCATGCCCGGGCTTAGCCGTCCGAAGGACGGCGTCGCTTCCGCTCGCCTATGCCCGGGCATCCACGTCTTTCTTCTTTGACGACCGCAAAGACGTGGATGGCCGGGACAAGCCCGGCCATGACGGCTGTGAGGTTGTGCGATGATCTCACCCGCAACTCCCCTGCTCGCGATCCGCTCGCTGCGTGCGGCCTATGGCAAGATCGAGGCGCTGAAGGGTGTCGACATCGACATCAATGCCGGCGAGATCGTCGCCCTGATCGGCGCCAATGGCGCCGGCAAGTCGACGCTGATGATGACGATCTTCGGCCGGCCCCGCGCCCGCTCCGGCCACATCGAGTTCGACGGTCAGGACATCACCGGCGTCCCGACGCATGACATTGCGCGGCTGCGCATCGCGCAATCGCCTGAGGGCCGGCGCATCTTCCCGCGCATGAGCGTGGCGGAAAACCTCCAGATGGGGGCGGATGCGACCGACTCGAGCGAGTCCGACCGCGCGAACAGCCTGGAGCGCGTGTTCGCGCTGTTCCCGCGGCTGAAGGAACGCATGACCCAGCGCGGCGGCACGCTGTCCGGCGGCGAGCAGCAGATGCTGGCGATCGGCCGGGCCCTGATGAGCCGGCCGCGCCTGCTGATGCTGGACGAGCCGTCGCTGGGGCTCGCCCCCCTGATCGCGCGGCAGATTTTCGATGCGATCAGGACCCTGAACCGACAGGACGGCCTCACCGTCCTGATCGTCGAACAGAACGCCAACCACGCGCTGAAACTGGCCCATCGCGGCTATGTCATGGTCAACGGCCTGATTACGCTGTCAGGAACCGGCAGCGAATTGCTGCAGCGCCCGGAAATCCGCGCCGCCTACCTGGAAGGCGGCCGGCGGGAGTAGCGCTACCGCCGCCCCCTGCGCCACCACTCGTGGCGCGCGCTGCGGCAAGATGTTGCGAGCGGACCGTGGATTTGCCCGAAAATTGCCGATGACTTCGCGGTAAAATCAGCCGACAATGGGGACGATTTTCGTACCCGGCCTGCCGGGCATTTCCCGAAATCGACTGATCTGCGAGGATATCTCATGAAATCACTGAAACTCATCGGCCTGGCATTGGGCGCGTCGTTGGCGCTATCGACAACGGCGCTGGCGCAGGACATCTCCATCGCAGTGGCGGGCCCGATGACGGGCGGCGAATCGGCGTTCGGCCGGCAGATGAAGAACGGCGCCGAACAGGCGGTGGCCGACATCAACGCCGCCGGCGGCGTGCTCGGCAAGAAGCTGGCGCTGCAAGTCGGCGACGATGCCTGCGATCCCAAGCAAGCGCGTTCGGTGGCGGAAAAGTTTGCCAGCGCCAAGATCCCGTTCGTCGCCGGACACTTCTGCTCGTCGTCGTCGATCCCGGCGTCGGAAGCCTATGCCGACGGCAACGTGCTGCAGATTACGCCGGCCTCGACCAACCCGCTGTTCACCGAGCGCAAGCTCTGGAACGTGGCGCGCGTCTGCGGCCGCGACGACCAGCAGGGCCTGGTTGCCGCCGACTACATCGTCAAGAACTACAAGGGCAAGAACGTCGCCATCCTCAACGACAAGACCACTTACGGCAAAGGCCTCGCCGACGAAACCAAGAAGGCGCTCAACAAGGCCGGCGTCACCGAGAAGATGTTCGAGTCCTACAACAAGGGCGACAAGGATTTTAACTCGATCGTGTCGCGCCTGAAGCGCGACAACGTCGATCTGGTCTTCGTCGGCGGCTATCATCAGGAGGCAGGCTTGATCCTGCGCCAGATGCGCGACCAGGGGCTGAAGACGGTGTTGATGGCCGGCGACGCCCTGAACGACAAGGAATTCGCCTCGATCACGGGTCCGGCCGCCGAAGGCACGCTGTTCACCTTCGGTCCCGATCCGCGCAACAAGGCGACCGCGAAGGCGATCGTCGAGAAGTTCAAGGCCAAGAACATCGATCCCGAAGGCTACACCCTCTACACCTACGCCACGATGCAGGTCTGGTCGCAGGCGGCGGCGAAGGCGAAGACCACCGATCCGAAGAAGGTCATGGAGACCATCAAGGCCGGTGAATGGGATACCGTGCTCGGCAAGCTCGGCTTCGATGCCAAGGGCGACATCAAGGTGATCGACTACGTCGTCTACAAGTGGGACGCCAAGGGCAACTACACCGAGATCAATCCGAAGGGCTCCTGATCCCCTTCTCCGATTTGAGTTCAAACGCCCCGGCTTGCCGGGGCGTTTTTATTTCGGGTTCCAGATAATTTTCCGATCGTGGGAACTATTGGGTTCCCGCCGCATTGAGCCGCGTTGGGCGGAGTTCCATGTCATTGATTTCACGACCTTAACCCTTGTTCCAACTTGATCTGCCGCCGGGGCAGCGGTTCTATTTGTGAAGTTGCGTCTCAGCCAATGAGAGTCGCGCGAACTGCCGAGGAAACACTATGAGTGACCTTTCCCCTGGAGCATCACCCTCGGCTCGCCAGGTCGCCAAATCCAAACCACCTGCCGCCAACGGCGCATCCGATCCGCTTCAGGATCTGCTGCACGCTTTGCAGGCGATGCGCGCCGGCGATTTCTCGGTGCGGATGACCGGCGACCACATCGGCATCGAGGGCAAGATCGCCGACACCTTCAACGAGATCGTCGCCGCCAACCAGCGGATGGCGCAGCAGCTGGAGCGCGTCGGCCAGGTGGTGGGCCGCGAAGGCAAGACGCGCCAGCGCGTCAAGTTCGACCTCGCGAGCGGTTCGTGGGCGGACATGGAAGGCTCCGTCAACACCCTGATCGACGACCTGCTGTGGCCGACCCGCGAAGTGACGCGCGCGGTGGCGGCCGTGGCTCAAGGCGACCTATTGCAGACCGTGCAACTCGATGTCGAGGGCCGCCCACTTGGCGGCGAATTCCTGCAGTCGGCCACCATCGTCAACACGATGATCAAGCAGCTCGGCGTGTTCACCTCGGAAGTGACGCGCGTGGCGCGCGAGGTCGGCACCGAGGGCAAGCTCGGCGGCCAGGCCCAGGTGCCGGAAGTGACCGGCGTCTGGAAGGACCTGACCGAGAGCGTCAACTCGATGGCCAACAACTTGACCGGCCAGGTCCGCAACATCGCCGAGGTCACTATCGCGGTGGCCAATGGCGACCTGTCGAAGAAGATCACGGTCGACGTGCGCGGCGAGATCCTGCAGCTCAAGGAAGCCATCAACACGATGGTGGACCAGCTTCGCTCCTTTGCCTCCGAAGTGACGCGCGTGGCGCGCGAGGTCGGCACCGACGGCAAGCTCGGCGGCCAGGCCATCGTGCCCGGCGTCGCCGGCACCTGGAAGGACCTGACCGACTCCGTCAACGCGATGTGCGGCAACCTCACCGCCCAGGTCCGCAATATCGCCAACGTCACCACCGCGGTCGCCCGCGGCGACCTTTCGCGCAAGATCACGGTCGACGTCCGCGGCGAAATCCTGGAGCTGAAGGATACCATCAACACGATGGTCGACCAGCTCAACTCGTTCGCCTCGGAAGTGACGCGCGTCGCCCGCGAGGTCGGCACCGAAGGCAAGCTCGGCGGCCAGGCGCAGGTGCCGGGCGTTGCCGGCACCTGGAAGGACCTCACCGACAACGTCAACTTCATGGCCTCCAACCTGACGGCGCAGGTCCGCAACATCGCCGACGTCGCCACCGCCATCGCCGGCGGCGACCTCTCCAAGAAGATCACAGTGAACGTTTCGGGCGAGATCCTTCAGTTGAAGGAAACGCTGAACACGATGGTCGACCAGCTCAACGCCTTTGCCGGCGAAGTCACGCGCGTCGCGCGCGAAGTCGGCACCGAGGGACGGCTCGGCGGCCAGGCCAACGTGCTCGGCGTCGCCGGCACTTGGAAGGACCTCACCGAAAGCGTCAACTCGATGGCGAGCAATTTGACGGCGCAGGTCCGCAACATCGCCGAAGTGACGACCGCGGTCGCCAACGGCGACCTGTCGAAGAAGATCACCGTGGACGTGCGCGGCGAAATTCTGGAGCTGAAGGACACCATCAACACGATGGTGGACCAGCTCAACGCGTTTGCCGGCGAAGTGACGCGTGTCGCGCGCGAAGTCGGCACCGAAGGCAAGCTCGGCGGCCAGGCCAACGTGCGCGGCGTCGCCGGCACCTGGAAGGACCTCACCGACAACGTCAATTCGATGGCCGGCAACCTCACCGCCCAGGTCCGCAACATCGCCGACGTCGCAACCGCGGTGGCCAAGGGCGACCTGTCGAAGAAGATCACGGTGAACGTATCAGGCGAAATCCTTCAGCTGAAGGAAACGCTGAACACGATGGTCGACCAGCTCAACGCCTTTGCCGGCGAAGTGACGCGCGTGGCGCGCGAGGTCGGCACCGACGGCAAGCTCGGCGGTCAGGCCGAAGTGCCCGGCGTTGCCGGTACCTGGAAGGATCTCACCGACAGCGTGAACTCGATGGCCGGCAATCTGACGGCGCAGGTCCGTAACATCGCGGAAGTGGCGACCGCGATTGCTGGCGGCGACCTCTCCCGAAAAATCACGGTCGACGTGCGCGGCGAGATCCTGCAGCTCAAGGAAACGCTGAACACGATGGTCGACCAGCTCAACCGCTTCGCGGGCGAAGTCACGCGCGTCGCGCGCGAGGTCGGCACCGAAGGGCGATTGGGTGGTCAGGCCAATGTGCCCGGCGTCGCCGGCACCTGGAAAGACCTCACCGACAACGTCAACTCGATGGCCGGCAACCTGACCGGCCAGGTCCGCAACATCGCCGAAGTGACCACGGCCGTGGCGAAGGGCGACCTGTCGAAGAAGATCACCGTCGACGTCAAGGGCGAGATCCTCGAGCTGAAGAACACCGTCAACACGATGGTGGACCAGCTCAACGCCTTCGCCTCCGAAGTCACGCGCGTGGCGCGCGAAGTCGGCACCGAAGGCAAGCTCGGCGGCCAGGCGCAGGTGCCAGAAGTCGCCGGCACCTGGAAAGACCTCACCGACAACGTCAACTTCATGGCCTCGAACCTGACCGCGCAGGTCCGCAACATCGCCGAGGTCGCAACCGCAATCGCCGGCGGCGACCTGTCGAAGAAGATCACGGTCGACGTGCGCGGCGAGATCCTGCTGCTGAAAGATACCCTCAACACGATGGTCGAGCAGCTACGCTCCTTTGCCGCCGAAGTGACGCGCGTGGCGCGCGAGGTCGGCACCGAGGGACGGCTCGGCGGCCAGGCCGTAGTCCCCGGCGTCGGCGGCACCTGGAAGGACCTCACCGATAACGTCAACCTCTTGGCGGCCAACCTGACCACGCAGGTCCGCAACATCGCCGAAGTCACGACCGCCGTGGCGCGCGGCGACCTGTCGCGCAAGATCACGGTGGACGTGAAGGGCGAAATTCTGGAGCTGAAGAACACCATCAACACGATGGTCGACCAGCTCAACGCCTTCGCCGGCGAAGTGACGCGCGTGGCGCGCGAGGTCGGCACCGAGGGCAAGCTCGGCGGTCAGGCGCAGGTCCCCGGCGTCGCCGGCACCTGGAAGGACCTCACCGACACCGTCAATTTCATGGCGGCCAACCTGACCGAACAGGTCCGCGGCATCGTCAAGGTGGTGACCGCGGTCGCCAACGGCGATCTGAAGCAGAACCTGACGGTGAAATCGAAGGGTGAAGTCGCAGCGCTTGCCGACACCATCAACAACATGACCGAGACGCTGGCGATCTTCGCCGATCAGGTGACCAGCGTGGCGCGCGAAGTCGGCGTCGAGGGGCGCCTCGGCGGCCAGGCCAACGTGCCAGGTGCTGCCGGTACCTGGAAGGACCTCACCGGCAACGTCAATCTGCTGGCCGCCAACCTGACCTCGCAGGTGCGCTCGATCGCGGAAGTGGCGACCGCCGTGACCAAGGGCGACCTCACCCGCTCGATCCAGGTCGATGCCCGCGGCGAAGTCGCCGAACTCAAGGACAACATCAACACCATGATCGGCAACCTGCGTCTCACCACGCAGGTCAACACCGAGCAGGACTGGCTGAAGACCAACCTCGCCCGCTTCACCAACATGCTGCAGGGGCAGCGCGAACTCTCCACCGTCGGCCGGCTGCTGCTGACCGAACTGGCGCCGCTGGTGAATGCGCATATGGGCGTGATCTATCAGGTCGAGAGCGCCGACTATCCGCAATTGCACCTGCTCTCCTCTTACGCCGGCGACAGCGCCATTCCCCATCCAATCGTCGTGCAGTTCGGCGAAGGCCTGATCGGCCAGTGCGCCCTGGACAAGCGACAGCGGCTGATCACCGACATCCCCCACGATACGGCGCCGGTCAATTCGGCGCTACTGCGCGTGATCCCCCGCAACATCGTCGTACTTCCGGTGTTGTTCGAGAACCAGGTGAAAGCCGTGATCGAGCTTTCCTCGATTTCCTCGTTCACGACGTCGCAGATGACCTTCCTCGAACAGCTCACCGACTCCATCGGCATCGTGCTCAACTCCATCGAGGCCACGATGCAGACCGAGGGCCTGTTGAAGCAATCCCAGCAGCTCGCCGGCGAATTGCAGACGCAGCAGAAGGAATTGCAGCAGACCAACGACCAGCTCGAGCAGAAGGCGCAGCAGCTCGCCGAACGCAACGTCGAGGTGGAACGAAAGAACCAGGAAATCGAACAGGCGCGGCGCGCGCTCGAGGAAAAGGCGACCGAACTCGCGCTGACGTCGAAGTACAAGTCCGAATTCCTCGCCAACATGTCGCACGAGCTGCGTACGCCGCTCAACAGCATCCTGATCCTCGGCCAGCAGCTCACCGAAAACCCCGATGGCAATCTGTCGGCGAAGCAGGTCGAGTTCGCCCGCACCATCCACGGCGCCGGCACCGACCTGCTCAACCTGATCAGCGATATCCTCGACCTGTCGAAGATCGAATCCGGCACGGTGACGGTCGATGCGGAGGAGATCCTGACCTCCAATCTGCTCGAGACCGTCGGACGGCCGTTCAGGCACGAGGCTGAAAATCGCCGCCTGTCGTTCAATATCTCGGTCGACGAGAATTTGAGCCGCAGCATGGTGACCGACTCCAAGCGCCTGCAGCAGGTTCTGAAAAATCTGCTGTCGAACGCGTTCAAGTTCACCGCCGAGGGCGGCGTGGAGCTGAAGGTATCGGCCGCCGTCGGCGGCTGGAGCGCCGAGCATCCGATCCTCAATCACGCGCCCGCGGTCGTCGCCTTCGAGGTGACCGACACCGGCATCGGCATTCCCCTGGAGAAGCAGAAACTGATCTTCGAGGCGTTCCAGCAGGCGGACGCCGGCACCAGCCGCAAATACGGCGGCACCGGCCTCGGCCTTGCGATCAGCCGCGAGCTCGCTAGCCTGCTCGGTGGCGAAATCCACCTGCGCAGCGCGCCCGGCAAGGGCAGCACCTTCGTGCTGTATCTGCCGCTGAAATATTCCGGCCCCACGATCGCGCCGCGCACCCCTGCCCCCTCGTCATTCACGCCCGCGCCGGCGCTGCAGGTCGCTTCGACGCAGGAGCGGGCCATCGAGCAATTGCCGGATGACCGCCTCAACCTCGAGCCGGGAGATACCATACTGTTGATCGTCGAGGACGATCCGCATTATGCGCGGGTGCTGATCGATCTCGCCCGCGACAAGAACTTCAAGGTGCTGGTCGCCAGTCGCGGCGCCGAGGCGCTCGAACTCGCCAAGCAGTTCCAGCCGGCCGCGGTCTCGCTCGACGTATTCCTGCCTGACATGCTGGGCTGGACCGTGCTGAGCCAGCTCAAGCACAATCCGCTGACGCGGCACATTCCGGTGCAGATCATCACGCTCGACGAAGACCGCCAGCATGCGCTGGCGCGCGGCGCGTTTTCCTTCGTCAACAAGCCGACGACGACGGAAGGCGTCAGCGCGGCGCTGTCGCAGATCAAGGAATATGCGAAGCCGCGCCGCAAACGCCTTCTGATCGTGGAGGATAACGCCGCCGAGCAGATGAGCATCACCGAACTGCTCGGGCACGACGACATCGAGATCCTCACCGCCGACACGGGCGCCGATGCGTTGTCGACGTTGCGGAACCAGCCCTGCGACTGCGTCGTGCTGGATCTGCGATTGCCCGACATGAGCGGCTTCGAGGTGCTCGACCGTCTCCGCAACGACGAAACGCTGTCGAACGTGCCGGTCGTGGTGTTCACGGGGCGGGAACTTTCGGCCGAGGAAGATGCGGAACTTCACACCATGGCGCGAAGCATCGTGGTGAAAGGCGTCGAGTCGCCGGAACGCCTGCTCGACGAAACGTCGCTGTTTTTGCACCGTGTGATCACGGAATTGCCCGTCGAAAAGCAGAGGATGCTGGAGAAGCTCAACAGTTCCGATGAGGACCTGATTGGCAAGACCGCGCTGCTGGTCGACGACGACGCCCGCAACATCTTTGCCCTTTCCAGCGTGCTGGAACGTCGCGGTATGAAGGTGTTAACCGCAACCACCGGCCATGAGGCGATTGCTCTGGCCGAATCGAACCCCAACATCGCGATCGTGTTGATGGATATCATGATGCCGCAAATGGACGGATATCAGACCATTGGCGTCATCAGGCAAAACCCGTCCTTCGGACGCCTGCCGATCATCGCACTGACCGCCAAGGCCATGAAAGGCGACCGCGAGAAATGCCTCGAAGCCGGTGCTTCGGACTATCTCGCCAAACCCGTCAATACCGAGCAGTTGCTGCTCGCAATACGAATGTGGCTGCACCGTTGACCGGCGTAAGCAGATGATGGATCAAGAGAAGGTAAACATTCTTCTGGTTGACGATCAGCCGGCGAAGCTGCTCGCCTATGAAGTCATCCTGAAGGAACTGGGCGAGAACCTGGTCAAGGCGTCGTCCGGTCGCGAAGCGCTCGAGTTCCTGCTGAAGAATGACGTTGCCATCATCCTGGTGGACGTCTGCATGCCGGAACTCGACGGCTTCGAGCTTGCCGCCATGATCCGCGAGCATCCGCGCTTCCAGAAGACGGCGATGATCTTCATCTCCGCGATCCAGGTCAGCGATTTCGACCGGCTGCGCGGCTATGAGATGGGCGCGGTCGATTATGTTCCGGTGCCGGTCGTGCCGGAGGTGTTGCGCGCCAAGATCAAGGTATTCGCGGAGCTCTATCGCAAGACGCGCCAGCTCGAGCGGCTCAACGTCGAGCTCGAAGACCGCGTTCGCGCCCGCACCGCCGAACTGGAGGAATCGCACGCCAGGTTGCTGGAAAGCGAGCAGCGCCGGAGCCTTGCGATCGCCGCCGGCAAGATGGGCTCGTGGGATTGGGACTGGGTCAATGGCGACTTCATGTGGGACGAAGGCCAGTATCAGATCCTCGGCGTCGATCCCGGCACGTTCGAACTGACGCCGGCCAATATCCAGGCGCTGTTTCATCCCGACGACATCAGTGAATTGCACGAGGCCTGGGCGAGTTTCGCCCGCGGCGCGAAATCCTATGAAGCGGAATTCCGCATCATCCGGCCGAATGGCGAGATGCGCTGGTGCGCGGGAACGGCGGCGGCAAGCACCGACAAGGGCGGTCGCGTCATCCGCGTTTCTGGCGTCACCGTCGACATCACCGAGCGCAAGCAGGCCGAAGAGCGGCAGAACCTCCTGGCGCGGGAAGTCGATCACCGCGCCAAGAACGCGTTGGCGCTGGCGCAATCCATCGTCCGGCTGACGCGCGGCGAGAATGTGAAGACCTACGTCCGTTCGGTGGAGGGGCGGATCAATGCGCTGGCGCGGGTGCACACCGTGCTCTCGTTGTCGAGCTGGCAAGGCGCCGAAATAAGGAAACTGATCGTGGAGGAGCTGGCCCCCTATTCCACCGGCGAGCAGATCGAATTGTCCGGTCCGGAGGTCCAGTTCGAGCCGGCGACGGCGCAGACCGTCGCGCTGGCGCTGCACGAACTCGTCACCAATTCCGCCAAGTACGGCGCGCTGTCCGCGTTGTCGGGCCGGCTGTCGGTAATCTGGGAGGAGGACCAGGCAGGCGTTCTCAGGATCACATGGTCCGAGACCGGTGGACCGCCGGTCGAAAAGCCGGTGTCACGCGGGTTCGGAACCAGAAGCGTGATCGCCAGCATCGAGTCGCAGCTCGGCGGCCGGGCCGAATTCGATTGGCGCCCCGAAGGGCTGCTGTGCCACCTGTCGGTGCCCTTGTCGCACCGGCAGTTTGCCACCGGCCCGGTTGCCGCCGACGGCGACGGTCTGCGGCGCGCCGAGCGATAAGCGGCGGACCAGCGGCCATGCAGAAGCTGTCGTCATACGCCGGACAGCTAGTGCGCGGCCCCCGCAACGGCACCGCCCCGTTGGCGCCCCAATCCCATCGACGCTTCGATCGCGCGCATCAGATCCGGCTGACGAAACGGCTTCTGCAGACAGACGACGTCGGAGAGTTCAGGCGTTCCGGACAGAAAATCCAGCGCGGTCATTCCCGAAATCGCAATCACGGGCTGGCCCGGCACGTGGGCGCGCAGCGCGACGATCAGATCGGAGCCGTTGACGCCCTGCAGGAAGATATCGACGATCGCAAGATCGAAGTGCGATTGCGCGAACAGCTTCAACGCAGATGCGGCGCTGTCTGCCTCGACGATCTCGAAACGATGGATGCGCAGCACGATGCAAATCATCGCACGAACGTCGGCCTGATCGTCAACAACAAGTACGCGGGGCATCGAGGCCTCCCGGTCGGTCGTGCGAGCAGCTTATGATGAAAATTCGTGGATTTGGCGGTTCCGCAGGCATTATTGAGCCGGTCGGTAAAGAGGTGGTTACCCTTAATCGGCCTCCCCGTCCCTCAGATAGTACCTTGGGTTGATTCCCGCCGAGGCGCCGCTAGCGTAGCTTTGAGTAGGCGATTCCTGCGTATTGGCCGGATGGTCGGCCGCATCGGATAGACTGTTTATGCGTATTTGAAACCTTTGTGACGGTTGCGTTCGCGTTCGCTGCCACTTTTTGCGGAGATGATGTTTGGGTGACGAGCGCAACATCTTTCTTTCCACGATGCCGGCGACCCGCGGCGACCGCAGGATGGCGCTCGTCGTGGTCTGCGTCTCGGCGGTGCTGTTCGCCATCGCGGTGCCGTTTGCCGGGGTGCCGCTTCCGCCGATGCCGGCATTCGTGGCGAGCTACCAGTCCGCGCTGGCCATCAACGACCTGATCACCACCGTCCTGTTGTTTTCGCAATTCGCGATTACCCGCTCGCGGGCGTTGCTGCTGCTCGCGAGCGGGTATTTGTTCACGGCGATGGCGGCCATCGTCCATGCCCTCACCTTTCCCGGCCTGTTCGCGCCAGGCGGGCTGCTCGGTGCGGGAGCGCAGACCACCGTCTGGCTCTACATGGTATGGCACGGCGTATTTCCGCTGCTGGTGCTTGGATATGCGCTGCTGAAGGCGACGGACAACGACAGGATGCGAGGCTCGGCCGGCACGGCCGTCGTGACCAGCATCGTTGCGGTCGGTGCCATGATGGCCGCGTTCACCTGGATCGTCACCGCCCAGCACGACCGTCTGCCGATCCTTCTCGGCGGCGGTCATTACACGCCGGTCATGCTTGGGGTGGTCTCCACCGTATGGTGCCTGAGCCTGGCGGCATTGGCGGTGCTGTGGCTGCGCCGGCCGCATTTCGTCCTCGACGTCTGGCTGATGGTCGTGATGAGCGCCTGGTTGTTCGATGTCGCCCTGTCGGCGATCCTGAACGTGGCGCGCTTCGATGTCGGCTTCTATCTCGGCCGCATCTACGGCCTGTGCGCCGCGAGCTTCGTGCTCACGGTGTTGCTGATCGATAATGTCGGCCTGCAGGGCAAGCTGGCGCGCCTGCTTGGAACATCGCGCCGGGAAATCGACTCGGAAAGGAATCTTCGGACTGAGCGCGAGCGCCTGTTCAGCGCCGTCGTGGAATCGTCCAACGACGCCATCATCACCAAGCTGCTCGACGGAACCATTTCCGGCTGGAACGGCGCCGCAGAGCGCCTGTTCGGCTTCACGGCGACGGAAGCGGTCGGCAAGAGCATCGATCTCATCGTGCCGCCGGACAGGCGCGCGGAGATCGGCGATATGCTGGAGCGGGTCGGCCGCGGCGAGCGGATCGAGCAGTATGAAACCTCGCGCGTCTGCAAGGACGGACGAGCCGTCGACGTTTCGCTCAGCATCTCGCCGATCAGGTCGGCTTCCGGCCAGATCATCGGCGCGTCCAAGATTGCGCGCGACATTACGGAAAGCCGGCGAACCGAGCAGGCGCTCAGCCAGGAGATGGAAGAACGGCGACGCATATTTGAATCGTCGAACGACCTCATCCTGGTGAGCGACTCCGTGGGGAATTTGATCCAGGTCAGCCCGAGCGTCATCGACATCCTCGGATATCAGCCGTCTGAAATGGTCGGACACAACGCCATCAACTTCATCCACCCCGACGATCTCGAACACACCCGCAAGGAGATGCGGGCGGGCCGGCGAGGAAGAAGCAAGCGCAATTTCGAGACGCGCTATGTCAGCAAGGACGGCAAATCCGTCACGCTGAACTGGACCGGGACGTGGTCGGAACCGGTCCGCCGCCATTTCTTCATCGGCCGCGACCTGACCGAAAAGCAGGCGGCGGAAGCCCAATTGCGGCACGCGCAGAAGATGGATGCGGTCGGCCAGCTCACGGGTGGCGTCGCCCACGACTTCAACAACATCCTGACCGTGATCACCGGCACCATCGGCATTCTGGAGGAAGCCGTCGCCGGTCAGCCGCAGCTCGCCGCCGTTGCCAAGCTGATCGACGAAGCCGCCGACCGCGGGGCCAATCTGACCAAGCACCTCCTCGCCTTTGCCCGCAAGCAGCCGCTGCAGCCGCGCGAGATCGACGTCAACGCGCTGGTGCTGGAGGCGGCGAAGCTCTTGCACCCCACGCTCGGGGAACACATCGAAATCACGCCATTGCTGGCCGAGGATGCATGGACCGCGCTGGCCGATCCGAACCAGCTCACCACGGCCGTCCTCAACCTGGCCATCAACGCGCGCGACGCCATGCCCAATGGCGGCAAGCTCGCGTTCGAGACCAGCAATGTCTTCCTCGACGAAAACTACGCGGACTTGCACAACGAGGTTGCACCCGGCCACTACGTGATGATCGCCGTCAGCGATACCGGTTCGGGCATCCCGCCCGCCCTGCTCGAACGGGTATTCGAACCGTTCTTCACGACCAAGGAAGTCGGCAGGGGCACCGGCCTCGGGCTCAGCATGGTGTTCGGCTTCGTCAAGCAATCGGGCGGACACGTCAAGATCTACAGCGAGGAAGGCCACGGCACCTCCGTCAAGATCTACCTGCCACGGGCAACGGGCCTGGATCAGACCGCGGACGAGGCGCAAGTCGCGGCCGACGTCGAGGGCGGCAGCGAAACGGTGCTCGTGGTCGAGGACGATGCGCTGGTGCGGCGCTATGTGATCACCCAGATCGAGAGCCTGGGCTACACCACGCTGGCGGCGGCCAACGCGTCCGACGCCTTGCGCATCATCGACGACGGGCCCGCCATTGACCTGCTCTTCACCGACGTGATCATGCCCGGCACCATGAACGGCCGCCAGCTCGTCGACGAGGCGCTGAAACGGCGGCCGGACCTCAAGACGCTGTACACGTCGGGCTATACCGAGAATGCCATCGTTCATCACGGCCGGCTGGATTCCGGCGTGCTGCTGCTGGCAAAGCCCTATCGCAAATCCGAACTCGCCCGGATGATCCGGCTGGCGCTTGCCAGTTGAGCAAGCCCTGCGGCTGATATATCCGTGGATGGCACGCCCCACGCGGGCGCAGCCCCAGGGACCCGCGCTTTGAAAAATCTCCTCACCGATGTTTCCGGCGTCCGCGTCGGCCACGCCCATGACGCAAGCGTCGCCTCCGGCGTCACCGCGATCCTGTTCGATTCTCCCGCTGTCGCCTCGATCGATGTACGCGGCGGCGGCCCCGGTACCCGTGAGGACGCCCTGCTGAAGCCTGAAAGCACCCTCGAGGCAATCGATGGCATCGCGCTTTCCGGCGGCTCGGCGCTTGGACTGGATGCCGCCGGCGGCGTGCAGGCGTGGCTTGCAGAACAGGGACGCGGCTTTCGGGTGCGCGACGCGCTGATCCCGATCGTCCCGGGCGCGATCTGCTTCGACCTGCTCAACGGCGGCAACAAGGCATGGGGACGCTTCCCGCCCTATCGCGATCTCGCCTACGCGGCGGCGAACACGGCGGGCGCCGATTTCTCGCTGGGCAGCGTCGGCGCCGGCCTCGGCGCGACCACGGCCAATTTCAAGGGCGGACTTGGTTCGGCTTCCGCACAGACCGAAGGGGGCGTCACCGTTGGCGCGCTCGCGGTGGTCAATGCGGTGGGCAGCGTCACGATCGGCGACGGCCCGTGGTTCTGGGCGGCGCCGTTCGAACAGGATAACGAGTTTGGCGGACGCGGACTGCCGCCCGCGTTCACGCCGGATATGCTGCGGGCGCGCCTGAAGGGCGGACCGGCGGTAACGCCTGCGGAGAACACCACGCTGGTGGTCGTGGTCACAGACGCCGTGCTGACAAAACCGCAGGCCAAACGGCTGGCGATGATCGCGCACACCGGCATGGCGCGCGCCATCTATCCCGTCCATGCAACGACTGATGGTGACGTGGTGTTTGCCGCGGCGACCGGCAAGAAGCCGGTCGATCCGCTGTTCGGCCTCACCGAGCTCGGCATGGTGGCCGCCAACACGGTCGCGCGCGCGATTGCGCGCGGCGTCCATGCTGCGACCGCGCTACCCTTTCTGGGTGCGCTTCCGGCGTGGAGCGATCGCTTCGGTTAGAGCATGTCTCCGGGCAAACGCTTCGCGCTTGTCCCGAGGAAAAGTGGATACCGGTTTTCCCTCGCGACAAACGCGGAACGCGTTTGCGCGGGAGACCATGCTCACTATGTAAAGGTCGCAGTCCGAAGGGATCTCGCCGGGTCTCGAAATCAGGCGCTCATCGAGAGCGATGCGGTGGCGCCGGACGAAATCGCCTGGGCCTGGCGTTGGATCATCTGCTCAATGAAATTGTAGGACGATGTCGCGGCGCTGGATGAACTGCCTGATACAGGCGACGTGATCGTCACCTTCGAACCATCGGCATAGGTCAGCGACGTCGTCACCGAACCGTCGCTGTTGGTAACGGTCGTGGTGGTGGCGCCCTGCAAAGCCTGCGAGAAGGGATCGGAGCCTGATCCGTTGCTACCGCTGGCATCATCAGGTTTGCGGTGACCCTTGCCGGGCCGCAGCGCCGAGGCCAGCTCCTTCAAACTGACCGAGCCGTCGCCGTCCTTGTCGAGCTTGCCGAACACACTGTCGGCTTGGGCGGCATTGTTGCCGCCGGCGGCGAGTGCCTCGAACTCCGATTTGCTGATCTTGCCGTCGCTGTCGCTGTCGACCTTGGCGAACCAATCCTTCAAAGACTTCGAGCGCATCGACAGCGACGATACATCCGAGCTGGACTGGCTTTGCGCGTCAAGCAGCGCGCTCATGGTTTCCGGCGATATCGACGAAGCGCCGCTGCCGCCCGAGCCTACTCCCGGACCGATCGAAGCCGACGCGTTCGAGGTCATCGAAGCAAACGTGCCTGCGGAGTTCTGGCTGGCGCCGCTGGTCTGCGCAGACGATTTCGACGACGCTAGCGCCTTGAGGGCATCGATGGCCGATGACGCGGCGCCCAGAGCAAAGAACATGGCGGAACTCCAACAGGCCGCAGGGACAGCGGCTGAACGTGCTCCCCTCTCCTCAGCAAGCGTCGTGCCAGTGCGAAAAGCCCAATAAAACCGGGCATTCCCGCATTCGTACGCTCCATTCAACCCGGCAATAGATGCCTGTCGCGGCAGATTTTGCCTCGGAAGACAGCTCGAACTGGCAACCAGACATCACTCCGGCCGAAATGTAGTGAGCCTTGTGAGGTTCGCTGGGCCGGGTAGGCAAACAACCCGGCCCAGCGTCAATACGGTTATCCGGTTAGGGCGGCGCGCGCACGCTTGAGGTCAGCCGTTCCTGCTCCTTCATCAAACGAGCGGCAGATCGGTTCTAGAAGCGCGCGCGCCTCATCAAGCCTTCCTTGCGTCCGCCAGAGTTCTGCAAGGCTGGTGGCGGCGCGCAATTCCAGGGACCTCGCGCTTTGACCGCGCGCCACTTCCATAGACTTCATAAGATGGGACTCGGCTTCGCTTACCTCGGAGGGGTTGAGTGCCAAAAGAATTTGCGCTCTCTGCCGATGCAATTCCGCTTCCCATGACCTGCCTGTCACGTCATCAATATTGGCCAAGACCCCATCGACAATCGCTAGCGCGCGCTCATTTTCGCCGGCCCTGGCGTGCATGTCCGCCAGCCAGCTATCCATCATTGGAAGCATGAAGCCAAGGCCGTTGAGCCGCGCTTCCTCGATTCCCCGTGCTATTTCGGCTCGGGCCTCTCCAACTCGACCTAATTCACCGATTGCCCGGCCTCGCGATATTCTCGACAAGATCACATACAGCGAAAACCGCTGCTCTTGCGACATTTCGAAGCTTTTTTCGGCGCTTTCGAAGGCGCGAGTGGCATCGCCACGGAGAAGGTGCACAACGGAGGTCATGTAATGGGCAAACGCCAGCGTGTAGGGGTGACCAAGATCTTGTGCCAACGCGAGCGCTTCCGAAACACGCAAGAGCGCTCGATCGGGATAGCCCAGGAACCACAGGCACCACGACTGGAGCAGCAGCGAAGCCACTTGGGGCTCCACCATGTAAAGGCCGGATAGCGGCTGTTTTCCTTTGCCACCTGAAAGCTTGATTGTCTCCTCGAAATGGCTCGCTGACGACTGGAAGTCCCCGATAGTCAATAGCGTGCTGCCCATCACCCTATGAGCCACCATCAGCAGCACGGGGTCGGACAACGCTTCTGACCGCGACAGAAACTCTTCGGCCATTGGCAGCGCCTCATCATGCCGTGCGCACATCCAGGAGTGCCCCCACAACCCAAACAGGGCCTGGAAATATTCCGGGATGTTGCCAAGTTGCAGGCATAGAGCGCGCGCCCGGGAAAACGCTTCGCAGGTTTCCGCGGAGGCATACCCTCGAACGGCGATAAGCGGTATTCCCAATGCCAGTTGAATGTCGATCTCCTGCTTGGTCCGTTCGGGCGCTTCGGGCAACGCGCTCAGGAGCTGAAGTGCCTTTCGAAAATTAGCAATCGCTTCGACGTTGGCGGAATGCGCGAGCGCGTATTGCCCGGATTTGAACCAGCAACGGATAGCCAGTTGGTGATTGCCTGCTTCTTGATGGTGATAGGCCAGGACTTCGGGTTGATTGTCTGCAAGTTCGGGAAAGTCTTGCTCCAAAATCGCCGCGATGTCCGAGTGGATCTGCTGCCGTTTGCTCCTAAGCAAAGACGCGTACATCGCATCGCGCAACAACACATGCTTGAAGGCGTAACGCACGAAAGGCGAAATGTCGACTTGATATATGATATCAGCCCGCTCGAGCAACGAGAGGGCTGACAGCATATCCTCTTCGTCAGCTTGTGAGACTGCCGACAGGAGGTCATAGGAGAATTCGCGTCCGATCACAGCCGCTATCTGTGCAAGTTTGCGACCCGGCGCGACGCGATCGAGCCGCTCCATCAATGCGTCACTCAGCGTCTCTGGAACCTTCAGCAAAGCTGGTTTTGCCGTGCGCTCGAAAGCACCTCGCGTTCGCAAAGGTACGCTCAACGTACTGTTTGTCAGTTCCTCTATGTATAGCGGGACGCCATCGGCCTTCTCGATAATCTGATCGAGCAGCGATTCGGGCATGTTCCCGCCCCTCAGGAGACCTTGGATCATTGCCTTGACTTCGGTGTGCGACAATCGAGTGAGCGAGTGCACCGTGGTGTTGGGATGAGAAATCCATGCGGGCCGGAACTCCGGTCGGCACGACACAATAAGCAGCACGCGCGCGTGGTCGATCCGACTGATAATCAATTGAAGAAATTCCTGCGTCGTGTGATCCACCCAATGCATATCCTCGAAGATGCACACGGTGGGACGCTGGGCGGAAAACGCCAAGAGCATGTCGACAAGCGTACCGATCGTCCTGTTCTTTATTTGCTGCGGCGTAAGACCGGAAAATTCCAGGTGATCTTCCAAAGGGATTGATAGCAGGTTTGCAATCAGCAGGACCGGCTCTATTGAATTTTCAGTTGAGAGCGGAAGGTAAGCCTTAAGCTTGGCGAGCTTTTCCGAGTCGCTCTCGCGAGCGGTTAGTTGCGCCGCTTGCCGGATCTGCTCCTTTACCGGAAAAAGCGCGCTCTGAGCGTGATAGGGCGAGCACTGATGGTGCAGCAGGACGTGTGGCTCCAGCTGAATTTGCGATGTCAATTCGTGGAGAAGTCTTGATTTTCCGACGCCGGGAATACCCGAAAGGAAAATGACTTGGCCGTCACCCTCTTTGACTTTCTGCCACCTGTCGAGCAGCAAGCTCAGCTCGCTTGAGCGTCCAACGAGCGGAGTAAGCGAGCCCGCATGCGCAGCCTCGAACCGGCTGGCGGTATCTTTGACCGAGAGCACGCGGTATACATGAATAGGTTCAGTTACGCCTTTGAGCTCCTTGAGCCCCAGGTCCTGAAAATCAAAAGCTGCCGATACGAGGCGCCTGGTCGATTCCGAGATGAGAGCCGTGTTGACAGCAGCAAGAGCCTGTAGTCGCGCGGCAATGTTCGGGGTCTCTCCTACCGCGTCCATCGACCACGAACCGCTGGCGCCCATTTCGCCGACAACCACCGGGCCCGAGGAAATACCTACCCGGCAAGCCAGGGTAACAGGCACTGAAAGCTTCGGTACTCCGGAAACGATCTCCAGGGCGGCGTGAATGGCACGCGCGGCGTCATCCTCGTGTGATTTGAAAATTGCCATCACGCCATCGCCGATATAGCGGGGGACCTCGCCTCCGTAGCGCGAAATTGCCGTGCTGCACTCCGCCCGATACGCTTCAATGGCTTTCTGGAGATCCTCAGGATCCAACTGCTCCGACAGCTGCGTGGATCCCACCAGATCGACAAACAAGACTGTTATCTGACGGAATTCAACTTCGCCTTGTTGCAAACGTGATGGCGCCGTTGCAACGCCTGAAACCGCGGTCGTTGCGGCGGTGTGTCGGCGCGCACCGGTCAAGTCTTCAATGGCCCTGAGCAGCTTCTTGCGATGACCTAACGAGGAAATTCCAAGTTTTTGGAGGTCATCTTCCGTCAGTTCTGCAAGAACGGAGTAATCGATGTTGTTTTCTTCGAAAGTCTGGGCGTACTGACCCAGACCATGGCTACTGAGCCACTCGGCTAACTCGGCGGTTGACTTCGTCATTGCAGAGGCCCCGACGCCCGCGATGTGACTGCCGCTGTTGCTTTCGATCAATGCACCTTCTGGTGCGCACTTAGCACATTAGCACTTCTTTTGCATGGCGACATCAAAATGGGCCAAGGGCTTGCCTCGGAAACATCGTCAGTGCGTCAAGCCTGGGGATAGCGGGATGCTCGACGCCGGCAGCGCCGCACGGGTCGCAGAAGGGTGCGAGAAGCTGAAGCTTGGCGCACCGATGCCAACCGCGCTCACCGGGCAGCCCATCATGGGAGCCACGCAGGCATCGTCGTTTGAAACCGCAACCGCAATGGCCGTCACGCCATTCAGCTCATGCCGCGGGCCGAGCCCCGCGCTTTTCATCGTGCGACGGATATGAACCGAGACAGTACGGGAGCGCCTCTCCGAGCGCCTGTTCAATTTCCTCGAGCAGTTCCGCATCGGATTTGAGGAGTTCGTGATTATATCCCTTCGCCAGAATCAATGCCGATTGGTACGTCTCCCGAACGACCTTGATACGGTCATCTGCGGGAAGCGAGGCGACGAACTTGATCGTTTCTTCGACGTGGCTGGCCTCGCTTCCGAGGGCGCTGTGACTTCTAAGGAATCGGGTTGCATCGACGCCATCCGGACACATCGCCTGCACCTTCTTGACATCGGCCTCCTGCTTGAGCGCGGCAATACGCTCCAGGCAGTAAGAATAGCCGATGCATCCGATGGGATAATCCTCAACACAGAGATCGTCGAAGCGCTTGCAGAGCGGCTTGATGCCCTCCGGGATGAAGTTGGCGACGAGCCGCTCGGCGGGCACTCCCAGCGCACGCAGGTCCTTCAGCGCGAGCCGGTCGTGACCGGTCTCCTCACGGGCCCGCTCTTCAAGGTAGGCAGCGACCTCGGGTCTCCCCAGGTCGTTGAAGCGCCTGGCGGCACGCTGGAGATTTCGAGGTGTGTCGACAGACGTGTGATAGGCGCCGACCAGCGCGACGATGTAGGCCACGAGCGTCGGCTCCGGGTGCGCGAGACGATTTTCAATTCCGGCAAATCCGAGATTGATTGCACCGTCCAGCAGGCTGACCGTGCTGCCCATCGCGCCGATGCCCGTCATAGGCGTCGCGAATGGATCTGCGTCCCCTTTGCCGCTCGAGGTATGAAACCAGACCTCTCCCGACTCGCGAGCAATGATCGAAATATCGCCCGTGACTTTGACCCACTCTGCTATCTGCCGTGCCATTCGAAGCCTCCCACTTCCAGTGCTCGCCAATGATGATCGGCGGACGCGACTGATGTGTATTGAGCTTAGGGCATGGCAGCGGACACGCCGCCTTGCCCGAACCCTGGTCGTAACAGCGTTAGATTCCGTTGGGCGTGCAGGCCATCAGCAAACGGGCCGTATCGAGAAGAGAGCTGCGCGAGGCGAAGGGCGTCCCGATGCGCGTTTGATCCGGAAGCACAAAGACGACTTCATTGGCATCTTGCATTACATAGTTGTCGCGATCGTGCTCTAGTTCCGAGATAACGACGGCCCGCTTCAGATTGAAGCCTCGTGCATTGACCGATGATGTGGCGATCTGAACGGCAATGTCCGTCGGCTTGGGAGAATCGCCAGGGTTCAGCGGCGTCTCTCGTTCCAATAGTTTGCTTCGAAAGTCTTCATTAGACCACGCCTCGACAATCATTTCTGCGAGGCCATCATTGGGACTAAAGGAAAAGCTGGGTATCGTTACAGTGTCTGGTGTTACTACGCTGGGATTAGGATTTGGGACTAGCTTTTTAATGGCCATGGTCGCCTTCCTCGCTAAGCAGGTTCAGCAACTTAATCAGAGTAAGTATTTTGCGGAGGGCCAGCAGCTTGCCGTCCGCCTAGCTCAACTACCTTAGTTGTAGATTTTTGTTGTGGCAAGTTGGAATAGTCTATCGGCCTAAAGGACAATACATGCACTGTGCCGACGGAAAGACCTGCGGCCGGCTCCCGGCGCGGCGATCATGGTTTTGTGCCTCGGCGCCCGGTTGGACGGTACGTGGTCGCAATCTGTACAGTTGACTGCTGTCCATCTCCTCGCTCTCGAGCATGTCTTCATGCCAGGTCGAAGCCAGTGTTCAGTCCAACGATTTCACGGCATGACGGATAGCCTTGCCTTTCAAGCTCGAAGCCGAACCGATCCAACAGATCCGTTACGGCCTATCATGCTTGCATTTCGTGGCGAGCGCCGCGATTGCCAGCATTGCCCTCGGCCGCCCTGCATGTTACCCGGAGCCACTCCGCCCACTCGCAAGCGTTTCGGGAAAGCGCACATGTCTCAGCAATTTGCGTCACGTCCCCTCGTCATCGCGCCGTCGATCCTGGCCGCGGATTTCGCCAAGCTTGGCGAGGAGGTTCGCGCCGTCGACGCGGCGGGCGCCGACTGGATCCATCTCGACGTGATGGACGGGCATTTCGTGCCGAACATTTCCTACGGCCCCGACGTCATCAAGGCGATGCGCCCGCACACCAAGAAGATCTTCGACGCCCATCTGATGATCTCGCCCTGCGACCCCTATCTCGAGGCGTTCGCAAAGGCCGGCTGCGATCACATCACCGTCCATGCCGAGGCCGGCCCGCATCTGCATCGTTCGCTGCAGGCGATCCGCGCGCTCGGCAAGAAGGCCGGCGTCTCGCTCAACCCCGGCACGCCGGTGAGCGCGATCGAATATGTCATCGACCTGATCGATCTGGTGCTTGTCATGTCGGTCAATCCCGGCTTCGGCGGCCAGGCCTTCATCAAGTCCGCGCTCGGCAAGGTCAGCGATATCAGGGCGATGACGGCGGGACGTCAGATCGACATCGAGGTCGATGGCGGCGTGGGACCCGATGTCGCCGGCCAGCTCGCCGCCGCCGGCGCCAACGCGCTGGTCGCGGGCTCCGCGGTATTCAAGGGCGGCACCGTGGACAGCTACAAGGCCAACATTTCCGCGATCCGTCATGCGGCGGCGCTGGCGCGCGGCGAAGCGGCCTGACGCGGATCGCCCGTCCCTCACGCGCCGAACCATTCCTTATGCCGTCGCGACATTCGAGCTAGCCGACATCGGCCGCGGCGCCGGCCATATCAACTTCGCGTCGGGGCGATCGACCCGCTCTCCCGAGACCGATTACACCGGCCGCTACGGGTTCCGCTCCGTGCGAAACCCTTCAGGTGTCGGCGAAATTCTGGAGCGCGCACGGCGTCGAACCCCGTAAGCTCGCCGGCAGGAAAGCCACAACGGCGTGCTGCAAGCCATGGAACCCTAAAGTCCATGCTGCGGCCACAAAGCGTCACGCATCTCGCCATAAAGGCAGATCAGCATCCCGCCTTTCACGGATGGGACAAAAATATGATCAAGGCCTTCACCACTGCCGCATTGCTCCTGGTCCTCGCGCCCTCGGCCGCGCTCGCGCAGCGTGCCGGTGATGCTGCGCTGGGCGCGGTCGCCGGCGCCGTCGTGCTTGGACCGGTCGGGGCCGTGGCCGGCGCCTTCGTCGGCTACACCGCCGGGCCTTCGATCTCGCGCTCATGGGGACTGGAAGGCTCGCGCTCGTCGCGGCATCGGCGGCAGTCGTCACGCGACAGCGTGCGCGGCGCGAGGGCGGAAGCCGTCGGCCCCGCCGAACGAAGCGGCCGCGCCACCAGCTATCCCGCGCCGAACCCGCCGCGCTCAAAGGCGCCGCCTGTCCAGACACTCGAGTGAATACGCGCCGCGATCCGGCGCTACCCCTCGCCTTCCGCGACCACCGCCGACCGCGGCGGACGCACCACCGTCACGCTGCAAGCGGCTTCGGCGGCGACCTTGCCGGCGACGCTGCCGAGCAAGGTGCGCAGCATGGAGTTCTGTCGCGCGCCCATCACGATGTGATCGACATGGTTGACCCTGGTGAATTCCAGGATCGCGGCGGCGGGATCGATGGCCTCCAGCACGTGCACCGTAAGCCGGCCCTCGTCGAGCTCCAGCGGCTGCGCCCAATGCCGGAGCGCTACCATGCGGTCGATATGCTTGTTGTTGCCCTGCTCGTCGAGCGTGCGATCGATGGTGATGCGGCCGAGCTTGAGCACGTTGAGACAGGCGAGCCGCGCCGACGGCAATGTCGAGAGTAGCTGTGCGGCGGTCCGGCGCAGGCAATCGTTGAGCATCGGCGACCCCTCCTCGGTGTCGAGCGCAACGACCACAATCGGCCCCAAAGCGAGTTGGGCCGCCACATCGGATTTCGATTTCGGCACGGCTACGCCCTGATTGAAGCGGCGGCGCCATACCGTGCTGAGCGGATCGCGCTTTAGCCGCTCCGAGCGCGCCGTCAGCTTGACCTGGTCGGGATGGGCCAGTTCGAACGCCAGTTGGGAAGCTGTCGGATGGCGCCAGACCGGCTCGATCTCCAGGCACCGCAGCACGATTTCCTGCAGCCAGGGCGGATAGTCCGGCCGCAATTGGCGCGGCGGATAGGGATCGCGCCACAGCCGCCGGCGCATGCCGCGGAGCGTTTCGCTCTCGCCGAACGGCCGCTCGCCGGTGGTGAAGAAGTAGAGCAGCACGCCGAGCGAAAACAGATCGCTGCGCGGATCGTCGCGAACACCGAGCAGGCGCTCCGGCGCCATATAAGGCGCGGTGCCGTAAGGCAGACGAAACTCTTCCTGCAGCAAATCCGGCAACTGGTTGTGATGCGACAGGCCGAAATCGATCAGCACGCATTCGCCGGAGGGACGGAACATGATGCTGCTTGGCTTGATGTCGTGGTGGATGACGTTCTGCCGGTGCAGGTCCGCCAGCGCGGTGGCGATCTGTCCCCCGATCACCCTCGCCTCTTCATAGGGGATCGGCAGCCTGTCGATCCGGCTCAGAAGCGTCTGGCCGGGAATGCGCTCCATGACGACATAGGCCTGACGGCTGAAATCGCCGCTGCCGAAGCAGCCCGGCACGTGCGGCCCAGCCAGCCGCGGCAGGATCATCTGTTCCATTTCGAAAGAGACGATGGCGGCTGGATCCTCGCCCTCGGACGCCCGCGGCACTTTCATCAGTATCGGCACGGTGATGCCGGGATGGGTCACCGTCCACAGCGTCGCCATGCCGCCCTGGTGGACGCGCTCGCCGATCGTGAAGCCGTCAAGCTCTGCGCCAGGCGCGATTGCAGGCTTCGCCATCCCTTACTTCCCCATGAGCAAACGATCGGCCAGCCAATGCGGCAGACCGTTGGCGCGAATCCGATCCGCCGCCGCCTCCACATCATACGGCACGCGGCAATAGGTGATCTCGCGCGAGGTCGTGTCGAGCATCGCGAACGAGGCCGCCGGGTCGCCGTCGCGCGGCTGCCCGACGGAGCCGACAACGGCGAGCCAGCGCCGGCCGCCGAGCAACTGCACCGGCACGTCCGTGGTCGGGATGAAGCTCGTCATCTTCGCCGCCGGCGACATCGAATAGAGCGCCGGCCGGTGGATATGTCCGCAGAAGGTGACATGGGCGTCGGTGGCCTCGATGCTGCGCGCGGCATCCGGCGTGTCGCGTACATAGCGCCATTGCGACGGGTGCGAGGCTTCGGAGTGCACGTAGAGGCGATCGTCTTCGCGCACGCGGAGCGGCAATTCCGCCAGAAAGCGCCGTTGCGCGACGCTCAGCCTGCCGCGTGTCCACTCGATCGCGGCCGTGGCTGCGGCATTCATGTTCTCGGACGGGGTGCCGACGGCGTGATCATGGTTGCCGATGACGGCAAGCGCGCCGTCATCGACAAGGCCCATCACGGTATCGACCGACCATTCCGGGTCGGCGCCATAGCCGACGACATCGCCCAGGCAGACGATCCGTTCCGCGCCGCGGGCGCGCGCGGCATTAAGACACGCGCTGAACGCCTGCCGGTTAGCATGGATATCGGCAAAGATAGCCAGCCGCACATTTTCCTCCGCATCCATCATCGCGCACGCACCAGCGCCTGCCTTGATGGATATCAAACAACAGGCGGCTTGCGGGTTGCAATCAGGCGGAAGGCGCGAGGGTCACGGGACATCGCCGCTCGCAGCGGCGATCAATAGTGCGGGAAAAGGTCAACGCTTGCGCGGCGCTTCCAGACCCTTGAGCAACAGCCCAAGCAGCGCGTCGATCCGCGCCGGGGCACCGGGTTCGTTCCATTCCTCAGCATGCGCGGGATGGTGGAAGCGGCTGGTGGCGTCGAAAATGGCGCGCGCCGTCGCCTTGACGTCGGCGACCTCAAACGTGCCCTGCTTCACGCCGTCGGAGAGGATCAGCGCGATCTGATCGACCAGGCAGTCCTTGTGGCAGGACACGGCCTTGCAGGCCTCGCGCGCCAGCGTCAGGTAGGTCGCAAACATTTCGGGGTCGTCGCCGAGCCGCTCGTGCTTGATCGCGAACATCGTTCGCAGCCATTTATCGAGCCGCGCCGGCGCCGGGCCGGACGCTTGCGCGACCTTCAAGAGCGGCGCGCTGAGACGGTCAAGCCAGCGCTTGGCCACCGCCTCGCGCAACGAGGCCTTGCTGGGGAAATGGCGGTAGACGCTGCCGTGGCTGACATCGAGGGCGCGGGCAACATCCACCACCGTTGCCTTGGCTAGTCCGTAGCGGCGCAGAACGTCCTCGGTAACCTCCAGGATCCGCTCGGGGGTCAGAGCCACGACTTCGTTCATGCGCGCACCTGCGAAACGATCGGACGAGTGGTCATTCTAGTCCCCCTGTAATGCCCCGGACGAGCTTAATGTTTCGCCGGTTCCAGCCGCTCGGCCTGGGCGGCCAGGTGACGGGCTACGCTCTGGTCGAGCCAGCGCTGGATTTGGGTAGCCAGATGAATGATGTGGGCAGTCATAACGGTAGTCCTTTGCAAGTCCCCGGCTCAGTGCCAACGAGCCGGGTGACGCCCAATACCGGCGTCGGCAATGGATATAGCATGTCTCGCTGACAGATTTCAATATCTGTCAGTCAATAATCCGTGATTGATCGACCTTTCCAGAGCCTGTTCGCCCGCACCCGGGACCTACTGCTGGTCCTTGGGCGGCATCCGCGGCGGGAGCAGCGGCGTAAACGACACCCCGTCGCCGTCGCGGGGCACTGCGGCCAATCCCTCGCCTGTGGAGGAGTCGCCTCCCGAAGTATCGATGATCGCGGTGGGCATGATGTATTCCCGGGCGGCCTGGAGAAGGTTGCCTCCGCCATCGCCAAAATCGGCGGCGCGGCCGCCCTGCGGACGCCCGGCGGCGATCTCGCTGGCCGCCTTGTCGGTCTTTTGCGCAAGCCTGTCGCTATAGGGAAGCCGATGGGCCCGCGGAACGCCGCTCGGCCGATTGCCGTCGTCGAGCGCCTCGACCCAGAGGTAGATCGAGCCCGGATCACCCTCCAGCGAGTGCGGCTCCACGATCCGGGCCTGCAGCAGCTTGAAGCTTGCGGGCAGCGCGTCGACGCTGGCCCAGCCCAACAATCCGCGAACGCCGATGAAGCTCGCAATGTAGAACGCGCTGGTCACGACCACCGCGACCGCCTTGGCCGACCAGGGCAAGCGGGCATAGACCAGCACAATCAGCAGCAGCGCGCCGATCAGCGCGTAGGCGATGGAGAGCGTGAGCACGACCGATTGCAAATTATTCACGGCGCATCCTGACACCGGTTTTCGGATCGAGGTCCGCACCATTGGCGCGGACATTGCGGAACGTCTCCATTAGCGACTTCTGCCGCTGCTGGACGTCGACCACCTTGCCCTCGGCATCGAGCCAGAAGCGCAGCGCGGTCTTTTCCTCGCCGGTGTGGTCCACCGTCAGCCTGTCGTCGAAGATCACCTGTGCGGTCGGATTGAGTTTCTGGACCTTCACCTTCACCGCGACGGGCTGGCCGGTGGTGGCCTGAAAGTGCGAGATGTTGACCGTATACTCGCCGGGGACGACGCCGCGCACGGTGACGATCTCCTCTCGGATCGGCGAGTGAATCTTCTTGCCGTTGACGACGATGAAATCGTTGGCGCCGCCGCGATCGTCGCGGTCGAGCGTGAGGAAGCCGGCCTCGCGGCGGCGGTACCAGGCGATGTTGCCGGCGGGGTCCTGCACGAACAGGTCGAGATCATCAGGGTGATTGTCGGGCCAGTCCATGGTGATGATGAACTCGGCTTTGGAATCGATCTTGCCGTCCTTGGCGTCCGGCGAGACCGCCAGTAGCGCCAGGAAGAACAGGAACGCGATCACCTGCAGCGCCTTGAACAGCATCACGCCGAGCGGATCGAACGGCTCCTCGCGCGGATAGAGACCGAAATCATCCATCATGGCGGCGTTCCAGCGTGGGCGTGACGTGCGTCTCGGTCAGCATGACGGCGTCGGAAAACACCCGCTGGGTCGCGGCATCCAGCATGTAGTATTGAATCTTCACGAGGATGGAGCCGATCAGGCCGGCCAGCGTCGTGTACATCGCCACCGCCATGCCGTCGCTCATCAGGCCCATGGACGATTTCATCGCGGCCTTGTCCGCCGCGTCCAGCGTTGCGATCGGCGCCAGCATGATGATGAAGCCGATGATGGTGCCGAGCAGCCCGAGCTTCATCAGCGTGTCTGATACGAAGGCGCCAAACCCGTTGGAGCCGCGCAGGCGATCGGCGAGCGAGCGCAGCAAGAGCGTCTGGTCGATCCGCCCGGCGGGCTGCGCCTGCGCCTTCATCACCAGGTTGCGGATGTGATCCGGCACCAGGCCGCCCGGAAGCGCACGCACGTCATCAAGGCTCCTTGCCCCGCCGGGAGCCGACAGGATAGCGCGGCAGCGGCGCGTGATCTCGCCCTCGCGCGCGATCGCGCGGCTGCGCCAGAAGCAATGGAAGCAGGTGAGGATGTAGAGAACGGCGATGACGCTCGAAATATAGGTGCGGTCTGAAACGACCATCAGATGGAGCAACCCGTATCGCCATAAGACGACCATGGCGAAAACCGATAGCCCGGTGAAGATCATCCACAACAGCAGGACGCTGCGTTCCGACGTATCCGCCGGCGACAAGGTGTCGGCGCTTGCCGTGGTACTCATGTAGCGCAGCTCCTTGGGCAAACCGCAGGCTTCACCCGACGCCGGGTAGCGAACGGGCCTCTGGCCTTTGTTAGATCAGCCGTCCCGGTTGCGTCCAAAGACATACGCCCAGGGTTGGTTGGGAAAATTTCCCAAGCTGGACCTCAGACCCGGCTTGCAATTGGCACCAATCGGCGGTGCTGTTAGGCTTACCGACACGCCGCGGAGTGATCGTATGCGCCTCGTGCTTCAACTCGTCGCCCGCCTGTTCATCGTCGTCACCCTGTGCCTTGGAGCGGCCACCATCTGGGCGACGATCGACGCCCATCGCAGCGTCGATCGCGCCACGGCTGCTTCCGCCGAACGCGTCTCGGTGGCGCTGGAAGCGCTGTACTGGCGCGAATTGATGCTGCGCAGCAGCAGAATGCGCGAGCAGCTGGTACCGGTGCCGGAATGGCGCACCATTCAAACGATGAGCCTGATTTCGCCGGGCATCTGCGTTCGGATCGAGCCCGCCGGCGCATTCGAGGGGCCGCTCTGCGGCCAGAGCAAGGGGATCGGCCAAACTCCGCCGCTCTGGTTCGCGGCCGCCGTGCACACCCTACTCGGCAGTCACGCGCCGGTCGTCCGGCCGATCAGCACGCGCGCCGCCAATGCAGGCAGCGTCTCGGCCACGCCCGATCCGGCTGCCGCCATCGCGCTGGCCTGGCAGCACGTTCTCGACAACATCAACCTCGCCTTGCTGATGGCGGTGGCCATCGCGCTTCTCGCGTCGCTGGCGATCGCGCATACGCTGGCACCCGCACAGCAGATCGTCACCGCCCTGCAGCGCATGGCCCGCGGCCAATACCGGCCGTCACTGCCGCGCTTCCGGTCGATGGAACTTGCCATGATCGGACAGGCCGTCGGCGATCTCGGTGACCGCCTTGCGCAGTCCATGGAGGAACGCGCCGCGCTGACCCGGCGCCTGCTCGAAATCCGCAGCGACGAAAGGCGCGCGCTCGCCCGCGAACTGCACGACGAGTTCGGGCAGAACCTGACCGCGATCCTCGCTTTCGCCAACACGATCGAGGCGGCCGGCACACAGACGCAGCACCAGAAACAGGGTGAGATTGCCGAGGACGCGCGGATGATCTCGCAGGCCACCCATCGCATCATGGCCAGCCTGCGGGATGCGCTGAACCGCCTGCGCCATCCGCCCGCCGAGGAACTCGGGCTGGAGGCCTGCCTTGTCGATCTCGTCGATAGCTGGCGGTCGCGGACTTCGGCGCAGCCGATGATCCAGCTCGACCTCAAGGGCGATCTCGCCGACGTCCGCGGCACGGTGGCCGCGACCGCCTATCGCGTCGCCCAGGAGTGCCTGACCAACTCGCTGCGGCACAGCTCGGCGCGCGAGATCGTGCTCCGGATCGAGCGGCGCACGGGCGCGGAAAACGCGCTGCTGGTCCATGTCGAGGACGATGGCGGCGGCGATGCGGCCAAAGTGGCGGCGTCCACCGGCTTCGGGTTGACGGGCATTCGCGAACGGATCACCGCGCTGGGCGGCTCGCTGTCGATCGCGGATGCCAATCGCGGGGTGCGCGTGGCCGCCACGATCCCGCTTGCAGCCTGATGACCGCGCCACAGACGCAAGGTATTTCGATCCTGCTCGTCGACGACCATCCCGTGGTCCGGCAGGGCTATCGGCGCGTCCTCGAACATCAGGACGATTTCCATGTGGTGGCCGAGGCCGACAACGCGGCCGACGCCTACCGCGCCTTCAAGGCGCACGCGCCCGCGGTCGTGGTGATGGACATCCTGATGCCGGGCGCGAGCGGCCTCGAAGCTGTCAGGAACATCCGCTCGCGCAGTTCCAGCACCCGCATTCTCGTCTTCAGCATGCATAGCGAGGCAGCGCAGGTGAAGGCGGCCTTCAATGCCGGGGCGAACGGCTATGTGACCAAAGGCTCCGCCCCTGCCGAGTTGATCCGGGCGATCCGCGCGATACTCCGCGGCGAGCAGGCGATGAGCGACGACATCGCCCGCGTGCTGGCGCTGGAAAGCCTCTCCCCTTCGGGATCGGCGCTCGACCAGCTCGGCGAGCGGGAAATCGAGATTTTGCGACAACTGGCAGCCGGTGCGACCACGGAGCAGATCGCCG
Organism: Bradyrhizobium paxllaeri; assembly: GCF_001693515.2. Taxonomy (NCBI): domain Bacteria; kingdom Pseudomonadati; phylum Pseudomonadota; class Alphaproteobacteria; order Hyphomicrobiales; family Nitrobacteraceae; genus Bradyrhizobium; species Bradyrhizobium paxllaeri. The sequence continues at coordinate 3,268,463 of NZ_CP042968.1, read as the reverse complement.
CAAATCTCAACCTCAGCATGAAGACCGTGCAGAACTACCACTATTTGATCAAGACCAAGACCGGCATGCGCACGGATGCCCAGCTTGTCAGGCTTGCGGTCGAATGCGGGCTGGCCAGCCTGTAGCAGCGGTAGGCTGTTTTTTGGTCCGACCGGGGCGGTTTTCCCGCTCTCGCAGCCCCGTACGGGTGGCCTCGCCCGGCACGATTTGCTAAAGCGCAGCGTAAAAACAAATCGGCCGGGAGCCGCCATGCGCGCCCCGCCCACCTGCCCGGAGTCGTCGATGATCCCCCGCTATACCCGCCCGGAAATGGCCTCCATCTGGGAGCCCCAGACCCGTTTCAAGATCTGGTTCGAGATCGAGGCGCATGCGGCGGATGCGCAGGCGGAACTTGGCGTCATCCCGAAGGAAGCCGCCAAGACGATCTGGGCCAAGGCCAGGAATGCCACCTTCGACGTGGCGCGGATCGACGAGATCGAGCGCGAGACCAAGCACGACGTCATCGCCTTCCTCACTCACCTGGCCGAAATCGTCGGTCCCGAGGCGCGCTTCGTCCATCAGGGCATGACCTCCTCCGACGTGCTCGACACCTGCCTCAACGTGCAGCTTACCCGCGCCGCCGACATTTTGATCTCTGATCTCGACAAGGTTCTGGCCGCGCTGAAGAAGCGCGCCTTCGAGCACAAGATGACGCCGACCATCGGCCGCTCCCACGGCATTCACGCCGAGCCGGTGACGTTCGGGCTCAAGCTCGCTTATGCCTATGCGGAATTCTCCCGCGCCCGCGTGCGGCTGGTTGCCGCCCGCAAGGAAGTCGCCACCTGTGCGATCTCGGGCGCCGTCGGCACCTTTGCCCAGATCGACCCGCGCGTCGAAGAGCACGTTGCGAAAGCGATGGGGCTGGTGCCCGAGCCGGTCTCCACGCAAGTGATCCCGCGCGACCGCCATGCGATGTATTTTGCAACGCTCGGCGTGATCGCCTCCTCCGTCGAGCGGCTGGCGATCGAAATCCGCCATCTGCAGCGCACCGAGGTGCTGGAGGCGGAAGAGTTCTTCTCCGAGGGCCAGAAGGGCTCGTCGGCAATGCCGCACAAGCGCAACCCGGTGCTGTCGGAAAACCTCACCGGCCTGTCGCGCATGGTGCGCGCCTATGCGATGCCGGCGATGGAAAACGTCGCCCTCTGGCACGAGCGCGACATCTCGCACTCTTCCGCCGAACGCATGATCGGGCCGGATGCGACCGTGACGCTCGATTTTGCGCTGATGCGCCTCGCCGGGCTGATCGAGAACCTGTTGATCTATCCCGCCAACATGCAGAAGAACCTCGACCGCCTCGGTGGCCTCGTGCACTCGCAGCGGCTCCTGATGGCGCTGACGCAAAAGGGCGCCAGCCGCGAGGACGCCTACAAATACGTCCAGCGCAACGCCATGCCGGTCTGGCGCGGCGAAGGCGACTTCCAGACGCTGCTGAAGAAAGACCCCGACGTGAAGAAGCACCTGAGCGATGCCGAAATCGAGGAACAGTTCGACCTCGGCTATCACTTCAAGCACGTCGACACGATCTTCAAGCGCGTGTTCGGCGAGAGCTGACGGGAAGCGTCGGCGAGGCCGTCATCGTCGTCGCCGACGAACGTTAAGCCGCATTCCCAATTGGGTGAAGTTCCAAACAATGCAGCCGCTTGGCAGGGCTACTCTCACACACTGGTCGAACCTTGCCTGGGGCGCCGGCTGGCCGCCCCGGCAGTTTTCCGGCCTTGCCAAGCCGATCTAAATGGCTCCAAATCGTCGTATTCGCCGTCGACAACCTGCACGCCCCTCGCCGGCACCCTCGAAGCAACCTAACGGTAACTGTAAAACGGCTAAGGTCGCAGCGTGTCACCCCCGCCCAAAATCCTCGTCTTCGACTCCGGCCTTGGCGGCCTCTCGGTGCTGCGCGAGATCGTGCGCGTCCGGCCCGAGGCACACTATGTCTATGTCGCTGACGACGCGTTCTTTCCCTACGGCCATCACAGCGAGGAAGAAATCATCGCCCGCGTGGTGCCGCTGGTCGGCGAACTGATCGCGCGCCACGCCCCCGTGCTGGTGGTGATCGCCTGCAACACCGCGTCCACGCTGGTCATGTCGCATCTGCGCAACGCCTATGGCGTGCCCTTTGTCGGCACCGTGCCTGCGATCAAGCCGGCCTGCGCCAGTTCGAAGACCAGGCGCGTGTCGGTGCTCGGCACCAAGGGCACCGTCAAGCGCGAATACACCAGGCGCCTGATCGACGATTTCGCGCAGGGCTGCGAAGTGACGCTGGTGGGATCGGCAGAGCTAGCCTCGCTCGCCGAATCCGCGCTCAGCGGCAATGACGTGCGCGACGAGGATATCGCCGCCGAACTCGCCCCCTGCTTTGTCGGAGATGGCGGTGTCCGCACCGACACCATCGTGCTGGCCTGCACCCACTATCCGCTGTTGCTCGACCGCCTGACACGGCTCGCGCCGTGGCCGGTCGAGTGGATCGATCCGGCCCCCGCCATCGCCCGGCGCGTATCCGAACTGCTCGGATCATCGGGCCGGCAAAGCGATGACGCCGGGGCCGAGATGATCTTCACCTCCCAGCGCCAACACAGGCTGAGCCAGGCACTGATGCCGTTCTTCGGCGGGCGCGTGCCGGCGTAAAGTCGCCTGCGGCGTGTATTCAAAAAGCCGGCCGAAAGTAGCCCAGCGGCCGCCACAACGGATGACCGCCCCGCTGGACCGTGCCGCTCGGTCAATCTATGGCGGATGCCATATTCAGACTGGCTGTGACCCTTGGCAGAATTTCGTGCATGCCATTCGAGCACACGACCACACTTGGGCAAATGCGGCAGTCCGGCGCTCGCCGACTGCATGTGTTCTGCGGCGACGACAAGTGCTCGCATTCGGTTGTGATAGACGCTGACTGCTGGCCCGGGAGCCTGCGGCTGTCCGATCTGGAGGCCCTATTCGTCTGCTCGGTTTGCGGCCATCGCGGCGCCGACGTACGGCGGGATTATCAGGGAGCAGAACCTCGGCTCGCCAGCATCGACCGGTGAGAACATCTGCCGAGACCTGGGGTTTTCGTAGAACTACGCGAACAATTTAGGAACGAACTCTCGCGCCGGCGTACCACGGCCGCCTCCGGTCCGTCTTCCCAGACCCCCGCCCGGAGGCAGGCCTGCCGTCCCCGGTGTTGAAGCACCACCAGGAGGCCGCGGCTTGGTTGGCCAGTGTGAGCGGGCTTCGCGATGAAGCTGCAGCCCATCGCCGTCGAGTCCAGGCTTTGTCTTTCGATGTTTTGTTCGAAGTGTGGGGCTTGGATTGCTTACGTCGCTTGCGGCATCCTAAAGCGTGATGACGTTTCTTCGAATCGTCATCCCGCTTTGAGCATGATCTCTTCGGAAAACCGCTACGCACTTTTCCGGATCATGCTCCAGTTCCGTTGCTGGAACTAACGCAACACGCTTACAGTAATCGGTCATGAAGATCTCTGGTACCTGCACCAGAGGAAAGCTAAGCGAGCAGGTCGGTAGCTGCCGGACCAACTTTATGAGCGTGGTTGGAAACTTGTCCTGCTGCTGTCGATGTCGACTGAGAGTTGTCCGGGGCGGCGCCGTAAAGAAGAGGCCGAAACAGGGACGGCCTTACTGCTCCTCTCATCGGCGCAGCTGCGCCAGTAACTCTGCCTCGAAATCCCGAAGATGAATTGCCGTTGGTTCACTAACGTACTCTTTGGCAAGCCGTCTACAGCGCGCCAACTTTTCATGGATTGCCAATTGCTCCCGCTCGCGATCCATAAACGTAAAATACGGCAAAGCGAGAAATGTTCAACACCAGTGCACTATGACCAAGCTTGCCGGATGCAACTGCGACATGCATAATCAGCCATCTTCATGTCTAGTTCAATCAAGTTAGAACTCGGGATTGGGATACAAAGTTCATTCTGAACGCGCGATATTTGAGAGTTCTCCGTGGATTGGACGCATCTCACAGCGCACCAAGACGCAAATTGATGGCAGCCTTCTCGCCTTCCCGTTGGGGAATGAGTTATCCGGTTCGGAGATTGCGGCGAGTAGCCCGGGCTGCCGGCGCCAGACAATTTAGACTTGGCGTTGGGATAGCAAGAGGACTACGGCACCGCGCTGGGCCGGCGAGGTCAAGCCAATGTTAGATGTGTCCGCGGACGAAGGAACATTCAGGCGCTGCATCCGGCTGGTGATCGCAGATCGACAACCGATCGTTCTGCAGGGGTTGAAGTCGGTATTCGCAGCACAGCACGACTTCAAGATTGTTGCGTCGTGCAGCCGCGGAACAAGCTGCCTCGATGCCATCAGGAATTTGGCCCCCGACTTCGCGCTCATTGCTAACACGTTGCCTGACCTGACGGCATCCGAGATCCTCGCCATTGCGAAAGCGGAGGATCTTCCCACTCGGCTGGTGTTCTTTGCCGAACCCGAAGGAGACGACGAGTTCACCGCGGCAATCGCGGCCGGCGCTTGCAGTGCAATTTCGAATTACGCAACCCCCGACACCATTCTGCGTTCCCTGAGGCTGATGACGGAGCGCCCCAGTTCGCGACCGAAACCGTCCCCAGACCTCGCGCCAAACGGGAAGGAAATAGACGGCGCCAAAATCGAAAAAATGCTGAGGGTGCTCACGCACCGCGAGAGCGAAATCATACGGCTAGTGGCCGAAGGCTTGTCGAACAAGGAGATTGCACGCAAGCTGAACCTTTCCCCAGGCACAGTCAAAGTACACCTCTACAACATATTTCATAAGCTTGAGATCAGTAACAGGACTGTGCTCGCCACGATCGCGTTGTTGCAACGATCCACCGGCTTGGGCACGCTCTCAATCGCCGCCTTGGCATTCGCAATTTCGAGCGACCTCAAGGCCTCGGACGCGAACAACAGCTTCGTGGATGACGAAAGCACTGCCTACAAGGATCTTGAGGACTCTATCATTGAGCTCTGGAGGAAAGCGATCCTCCGGCATGTCATCGTTGCAGATCCCGGCGAGACGGTCGCGCTCACCCAGAGAGACTCCCCAATCAAGGCGAACCAGGTCACGCACCCGGCGGCGAGAATGGAAGAGCTGCACGCGGCTGAGCAGGCCGCCCTCTCCAATATCGGGAGAAGCTACGGCCCGATCGGATCCGGTACGCCCTATCTTTCCATTTCGCCGCTGCTGCAAGCCATTAACCAGACCGGCAGCCCCACGGCGCAGCAGCAGCTCCCGCCGCTGGAGTTTGCCTCGAATCCGATAAAGGGTCGTGGAGGCTATGGCGCCTTCAGCATGACAGCTGCCGGCGTGGGGATCTACACGCTCGACAACTCCCATGCCGCCGTGCAGGTGCTCGACCCCGGCCAACCGCTGATCGACACATCCACGGTCGCCACCATGGATGGCACCACACAAGTGGCGACGATCACCATTCGTGGTGCCGGCCATGTAGATCCCAACGACGTCGACAACCTGGCTTCGGGGCCAGTTGGCCACGACTCCGGTCTGCCGCTCGCGTCTGGACACGACAGCGTCACAGGAGAAGGTAACGCGGGCCAGATAGTCCATGGCACCGCGGGTGACGACACCCTCAACGGCACCGGATTGGTGGATGTTGTCTACGGAGGCTCAGGGAACGATACGATCAAGGGTACCGGTGGAGACGACACGATCTACGGAGGATCCGGCAGCGACTCCATCAACGGCAGCAACGGCAACGATACCATCGTCGACGGACATGACGGCGACCAGCTGACGGGCAGCAAGGATGATGACATCTTTGTCTATCTTTCAGCGATCGATTCCAACTCTACCCGGTTCGACACCATCATCGATTTCACATCGGGGGACGACAAGATCAACCTGGCGGCCTTCGGCGCGCTGGCGTTCCTGCACTTGACGTCATCAAGCAAGTCCGTGCCGCCGCATACCCTCGCCTGGATCTACAATCCGGCGAGCAATGAAACGATCGTCTATGTGAATCCGACGGATCGCAGCCTCGATATCGGCGACCCGGCCCTGCTGGAAATCCATTTGCAGGGTGTTGTGTCCGTTGCCGAGTTGGATTTCGTCTACGAGCACGAAGCTGCGGTTGGCGCGGCGGTTTTGGAAGGGATCGATCCTGCGCTGCTGGTGGCGACTGCGAGCGATGGGACCGTTCTCACGGCGGACACCGCACTGGCTACGATTGACGCGGCCGCGAGCGAGAACGCGCCGGTAACGGGTGGTGTCTGGACCATTCCTGCCGACGACGGCTTGAGGTTCCATTTCGGGCAAGACCGGATCGGCTCCAACATTTCGAGCAGGCTCATCAATTTCGGGGACCATCCAACGCATGCAACCGAGGAGAGCGCCGATGGTGCGGTTACTGTGCCGGTGCACGTATCATCAATCGAGCTTACTCATAGTCACGCGACGGTCCTGACCGAGGAGAATTTCACCTTCAAGACGGAGCCGGCCTACACGTACACGGGGGTTATGGAAACCGGGAATGGCAAGGCGCCCGCAATCGCCGGGTTTGAAATTCTCGAGCTCGGGATACAAAGCGCCGCCCCGGTCGCAGTCGCAGACCCGGTCGAACCTGACGTCGTACCGGGTAATAGCGGCGGCCATGGCAACGCGTCGCACCCTTCACACTCGGCCTCTGCAAAGGCATTGGTGGCCGACGAATTAGACGAGCCGGCCGTCACACCGGGCAACGGCGGCGGCCACAACAAGTCGCACGCTTCACACGCGGCATCCGCAAGCACCATGGAAGCGGCCGAGCCGGTCGAACCTGACGTCGCACCGGGCAATGGCGGCGGCCATGGCAACGCGTCGCACCCTTCACACTCGGCCTCTGCAAAGGCATTGGCGGCCGACGAATTAGACGAGCCGGCCGTCACACCGGGCAACGGCGGCGGCCACAACAAGTCGCACGCTTCACACGCGGCATCCGCAAGCACCATGGAAGCGGCCGCGCCCGTCGAACCTGACGTCGTACCGGGTAATAGTGGCGGCCATGGCAACGCGTCGCACCCTTCACACTCGGCCTCTGCAAAGGCAGCGGCGGCCGACGAATTAGACGAGCCGGCCGTCACACCGGGCAACGGCGGCGGCCACAACAAGTCGCACGCTTCACACGCGGCATCCGCAAGCACCATGGAAGCGGCCGAGCCGGTCGAACCTGACGTCGCACCGGGCAATGGCGGCGGCCATGGCAACGCGTCGCACCCTTCACACTCGGCCTCTGCAAAGGCATTGGCGGCCGACGAATTAGCCGAACCGGCCGTCACACCGGGTAACGGCGTCGGCCACAACAAGTCGCACGCTTCACACGCGGCATCCGCAAGCACCATGGAGGCGGCCGAGCCCGTCGAACCTGCCGTCACACCAGGCAATGGCGGCGGCCATGGCAACGCGTCGCACCCTTCGCACTCGGCCTCTGCAAAGGCAGCGGCGGCCGGCGAACCAACCGAACCGGGCGTCACACCGGGCGACGGCGGCGGCCACAACAAGTCGCACGCTTCACACGCGGCATCCGCAAGCACCATGGAAGCGGCCGAGCCGGTCGAACCTGGCGTCGCACCGGGCAATAGTGGCGGCCATGGCAACTCGCCTTCACACTCGGCCTCTGCGAACGCATCAACGGCCACCCCCCAGCCGGCAGAACCCGCGTACGGGGTCGGCGGCGCTGGCTACGAACAGGCATTCCACTTCAAAGATCAGCCTCCCCCTTCCACCCCCACGTCCGTTGAGCTGGAAGAGCTTAACGATACGCCCGTTCGCCTCGTTCACGGCGCCGAGCTGGCGGCAATCCTTGAGATGAACTCAGCTACCATGGAGGAACACGCGACCAGCCACGACAATAACGGTCAGCACCATTCCATGGCACATTTGCCCCACGAACTGCTCACGTGAAAAGTGTTGGCAGCGGAGTCCCCAACGATCGCAGCGAGCTGCCCCAGGGGGCTTGGCTCCCCACTGGGCTGAGGGCCCTGCTCAAAATCGTGATGCGCGGACGAAGGCGCGGCACGGCTGCAGCAGAGCCGTGTCGACGCCTGTACGCAGGATGCAATTTCCTATGTAGTCCCGAGGCCGGCCTTGGCGCATTGCTCGTCCTGGTCGCCGGTGACGCCGCTCACGCCCACGCCGCCAGTGACTTTGCCGTCGACCATGATCGGCAATCCACCGGGCGAGGCGAAGATGCCGGGAAGTGTGGCCGTGGCCGGCCCGCCCTTATTGATCGCCTCCATGAAGACGCGCGTCGGGCGCCGATAGGTGGCCGCAGCCTTCGCCTTGCCGACGGCGATGTCCATGCTGGCCGTCTGCGTGTTGTCCATGCGTTCGAAGTACACGAGGAATCCGTGATTATCGACCACGGCGACGGCAACGTTCCATCCGTTCTTCTGGCATTCGGCGACGACGCCGGCTACGATCTTCTTCGCGCCCGCGGCATTGACCGCTGTGCCGTAATCAGGGCGCTTGTCTTGAGCAGATGCGCCGACGGTAAGGGCGGCAAGTGCGGCAGCGACCAGTAGTGTCCTCATCTTTGTCTCCTCCCCTGGGTTTATTGTGCAAGGGAGTATACCGGGACGGGACGTCCCTGTCCGGTCGATGATGTCGCAAAGCCGCCTGGTTATCAGGGCTATCGCATCTGCGGTCATTGTAGTGGTTCGGTGTGTCCACGAACTCGTCATGCCCGGGCTTGTCCAGGCTTGTCCCGGGCATCCACGTCTTGGTCTCCCCGCGCGAAAAGACGTGGATGGCCGGGACAGGCCCGGCCATGACGATGCGGAAACTTGAGCGATTCGAGGTCTGCGCCGTCATATGCGATACCCCTGCCCTGTTCAGGGCCAGCCAAGCACTCGACATGCGTGTATGCTCAGCCCAATTGCCCGCCAGCCATCCGTCCGATCTCCGAAGACCGCTTCGAACTGCCTGACTTATCCAACGATGCCGCGCGCCGAATTTTTCAATGAATCATTTGATGAAGGAGTTTGCTGCCTTGACCCCCGCGACGCCAGCGCCGCTGAACCGTCTCCGCCAATTGTGGCGCGAGGGACGCCCGACCTTCGGCGCCATTGCAACCATCCCCTCGATCCAGAGCGTGCAGATCATGGGCCGTTCCGGCATCGACTGGATCATCATCGATCTCGAACACGGCCCGATCGATCTCGGCTCGGCGCATGCGATGATTACGGCCACTTCGGGCACGCCCTGCGTGCCGATGGTGCGGATCGCCGCCAACGAGCCCTGGCTTGCCAAGGCGCCGATGGACCTCGGCGCGCTCGGCATCAACTTTCCAATGATCTGCAGCCGCGAAGACGCCGAAAAGGCCGTGCGCAGCGTGCGCTACCCGCCTAGGGGCGACCGGCTATGGGGCCCGTTCCATGCGCCGTTCCGCTGGGGCGTGTCGATGGCCGATTACATGGCGACCGCCGATGATGACATCATCTGCATGATCACCATCGAGCATGTCGAGGCGGTCGAGCGCATCGACGAGATCATGGCGACACCGGGCATCGACCTCGCGGTGATCGGCCCCGGCGACCTCGCCACCTCCATCAACAAGCGCGGCCTGCCCGATGATCCCGAGGTGGTGGAACTGATGAAGCGGGCCGAAGAAGGCATCCTCAGGAGCGGCGTGCCGATCGGCGGCGTGGCGCGTACCGCCGAGCAGGCCAACCAAATGATCGACCGCGGCTATGTCGCGCTGGCGCTCGGCTTTGACTGGTCGCTGTTCCAGCGCGGCATCGCCGCGAGCTTTGAGGGAATCAAGCGATAGGTGGCAAGATGGCGCCAACCCCTTCAAACTCCTTGGAGTTTACCTCGCCCTGCGGGCTGTCCCGCGGGCTGACCACCCGGCGCGCGAACTCACTGGCGTCAAAACGCCTTGTTCGTGCTAGATGAGGGCCGGCAGGCTATAAGAGGCCCTTCTGCTATTTGATTTGTCTATGCGGAAACCCCGGCGGAGCGATGCGCGGAACGGTTCGAAAAATCACACTACCGCGCCGTCTGGTCGCCGACCTCATGCACGCCTCGATCGGCGTGCCCTTTGTTTCGCTGACGCGCCCGCTTCATGTCCGTACCCTGCACGAAGCCCGCGCGCATGCCACCCACCGGGCGGGCTGGGCCGCGATCTTCGTCAAGGCGTTCGCGCTGGTGGCCAAGGAAGAGCCGATCCTGCGCACCCTCTACGTCAAGTGGCCGATACCTGCCTTCTATGAGCTGCCGCGCAGCGTCGCGATGGTAGCGATCGCCCGGGTCGAGGACGGCCAGGATTGCGTCCTGCCGCAAAAGGTCGCTGCGCCCGACGAAATGCCGCTTGCCGAGGTCGAGGCGCTGATCCGGCACGCCAAGAAGGCCCCGATCGACGAGGTGCCGGCGTTCCGGAAGATCCTGCGCACCACCCGGCTGCCGCTGCCCCTGCGCCGCCTGTTCTGGGCGATCGGGCTGAATTTCGGCCGCCAGCGGGCCAATTATTTCGGCAGTTTTGGCGTGACCTCGGTGGCCGCCTATGGCGCCGGCCAGCTCCACGCCATCAGCCCGGGGCCCTTCGTGCTGAGCTATGGGGTGGAAAAGCCCGATCAGACCATCGATGTCGTGCTGCGCTGGGATCATCGGGTTACCGACGCCGCCCCGATGGCCAGGGCTCTGAACCGGCTGGAACAGGTGCTGAACGGTGAAATAGCCGCCGAATTTCGGGCCAGCCGGCTGCAAACCGAGCCCAAACCGGTCCGAGCGGTCGCAACCTGACCGCCCGTAGGGCGGTCATTCCGGGGCGATACGCACTATAGAACCCGGAATCTCGAGATTCCGGGTCTGGTGCTAACGCACCATCCCGGAATGACATCCATTTCGTTGACAGAACCGCAGTTTCTCCCTAATACCCCGCTTGCTCGCGGGCCGGTTTCGGCCCGCGATGCGTTTCGCGACCCGTGGTCTTCCCCGAGCTTTCGAGGCGGACCTGTCGGCCCCGGTTAATCCCGGTGCACAGGAGGGCGCGTTTCCTCAACACTCAAACTCTTAAACCAGAGGACGCGATGACAAAGCGCAGTGAGGCGAAATACAAGATCGATCGCCGTATGGGCCAGAACATCTGGGGCCGCCCCAAGAGCCCCGTGAACCGCCGCGAGTATGGCCCCGGCCAGCACGGCCAGCGCCGCAAGGGCAAGCTGTCCGACTTCGGCGTCCAGCTCCGCGCCAAGCAGAAGCTGAAGGGCTACTACGCCAACATCAGCGAGCGTCAGTTCCACGGCATCTATGTCGAGGCCGGCCGGATGAAGGGCGACACCGGTGAGAACCTGATCGGCCTCCTGGAGCGCCGTCTCGACACCGTGGTCTATCGCGCCAAGTTCGTGGCCACGATGTTTGCCGCGCGCCAGTTCATCAACCACGGCCACATCAAGGTGAACGGCCGCCGCGTCAACATTTCGAGCTACAAGCTCAAGCCCGGCGACGTCGTCGAGATCAAGGAATCCTCCAAGCAGCTCACCCCGGTTCTGGAAGCGAGCCAGCTCGGCGAGCGCGACGTGCCCGACTTCATCGAAGCCGATCACTCCAAGATGACCGCGAAGTTCACCCGCATCCCCGCGCTGTCGGACGTGCCGTTCGCGGTGCAGATGGAGCCGCATCTGATCGTCGAATTCTATTCGCGCTGATCGGTTCTTGAGTTCCGAGATAAACGAAGGCCCCGGTTTTGCCGGGGCCTTTTTGTTTGGATCGAGTTCCTGTTACAATTACCGCATGTCGCAAACGAACGACGAACCGACCCGCGTTATGCTCTCGGCCACACCAACCGAAGCCGAGCTTGTTGGTTGGGCTGAGCTTTCCCGGGACGAGCAAGTCCGCTGCTATCAAGCGACGTTCAAGCACCCCGATTGCAACTCCTTCACCACGGATACGCCCGACGACATTCTAGCCGCCGCCCGGCGGCGAGTTGCCGCTCGTCGCCACACACTGAACGCCCTTCAATCGGGTGTATAATCCACACTGTTCGACCCCAAAATCGCTGCCTTGACGACCACCGTCGAAGTGGGCTTTTGCAGGCCACAACAATACGAGCGAGAAAGAACTCCCCATGCACTACACCCCTCCCCCGCGCGATCCCAAGGCCGATCCCATCCGCATCAACCTCTTGTCGGACACGCAGACGCGGCCGACGCCTGCGATGCGCGAGGCGATGGCGCGGGCTGAAGTCGGCGACGAGCAGATCGGCGATGACCCGACCGTGAACCTGTTGTGCGAGCGCGTGGCTGACCTGCTCGGCAAGGAAGCCGCCGTGTTCATGCCCTCGGGCACCATGTGCAACGTTGCGGCGACGCTGGCCCATTGCCGGCCGGGCGACGAAATTCTCGCCCAGGCCACCGCGCATATCATCGCCCGCGAAGGCGGCGCGCATGCCGCGCTCGGCGGTTTTCAGATCACGCAGCTGCCGGGTGATGACGGGCAGTTCACGCCGGCAACATTCCGCGCCGCCCTGCACCCGCGCTCGCGCTATCAGCCACCACAGACCCTCGTCAGCGTCGAGCAGACGGCCAATATCGGCGGCGGCACCATCTGGAAGAAGGCTGCGCTCGATGAAGTAGTAGCGATCGCCAAGGCGAACGGGCTCATCACCCACATGGACGGCGCGCGGCTTTTGAACGCCTGCGTCGCCACCAAAATATCGGCGCGCGACATGGCCGCGGGCTGGGATTCGGCCTGGATCGATTTTTCCAAAGGGTTAGGCGCTCCGATCGGCGGCGTGATCGCTGGTACCCGCGCCTTTATCGACGACGTCTGGCGCTGGAAGCAGCGCCTCGGCGGATCGATGCGGCAGGCCGGCATTTGCGCGGCTGCCTGCGTCTACGCGCTCGACCATCACGTCGACCGCCTCGCCGACGATCACGCCAATGCTCGGGCGCTGGCGCGGGGCCTGTCGCAGATCAACGGCATCGAGGTGCAGGAGCCCGAGACCAATCTGGTGTTCTTCAAGCCTGACGGCGCCGGCATCGCCGGCGACAAGATGGTCGAGGCCTTGCGCAAGCGCGGCGTGCTGCTCGCGATGATGGACGGCCGCATCCGCGCCTGCACCCATCTCGACGTCAGCGCCGCGATGATCGAGGAAACGGTCGGCATCGTACGCGAGATCGTACGCGGAGCGTGAGCCGCGTCTGCCGGAGCTCAGGCTGTGGCCGGCGTGCGCGCCCGCCACAGCGCGCTGGCGAGCAGTAGATACACCGCGCCGGTCCACATCGCCTGCCAGTTCTCGAACCCTTCGTTGAAGACGACATAGACCGCCGCCAGCGCGAACAGTCCGGCGAATACGGCTTCCGAGAGCGGCCGCTCGCCGGATTTCGGCCCATTGAGAAACGCCAATGTCCAGAACGGCACGACCGCCATGGTCAGGGCGGCAAACGGGAAATCGCGCCAGCGTGCGTCGAAGATCAGGCTGAGCGCGGTCACCGCGGCCAACAGCGTCGTTACGATCAGCGTGACGCCCAGCATGTTGCTCATGAAGAACGGCGTGAGGCCCTTCGGCGGCCCCAGCACTTCAAGAAACGCCGGAAGCGCCCGCCCCGACATCAGCGCGTAGGTGGATAACAGCGGCGCTGCCACGGCCGCCATCAGCATGAAGCCCTGGAGCAGCCAGCCGCCGATGCCGTAGCTCTCGAGCAGCATCTTGTCGATGCTGATGCCGAGCAAGATCCCGCCAGCGGTCGCGGATACGGCGACCGCGGCCCACGAGATGGATGGCGCCGGCAACGGCCGGCGCTTCGGCAGGAACAAGGCTACCGCGAACACGCCCACGCAGAGCAGCAGCCCGCCTGCCATCTGCAGCTTCCAGAACGGATAGTTGCTGATGGCCACCCCTGCCGGATATTTCAGCTTGCGCTCGGTCCCGTCGAACAGTCCCCAATAGCCGCCGACCGTTCCTTCCCAGCGGCGCTTCCACGGCTCGTCATAGGCCTCGAAAAAATTGACGCGAAAATTGTTCTGTCGCGCCCGCTCGAGAATCTGGGAAATGAAACGCGCCTGGTTGACGCGGGAAGCCAGCGCGCCGTCGCGCATCCGGCCATAGCTGGGCCAGCCGGTTTCACCGATCAGGATCTCCTTGCCGGGAAAGGCTGCGACGACCTGCTTGCGGATATCATCGACATGCGCGGCCGCCTCCTCGGCGCGGGGCGGAACGTCCTCCCAATAGGGCAGGAAATGGGCGGTGACGAAATCGACGTCAGCGCCGACTTCGCGGTAGCGCAGCCAGAATTCCCAGACATCGGCATACGTCACCGGAACATTTACGCGCGGCTTGACCGACTGGATGGTTTGGCGAAGGTCGCCGACCGTCATATCGCCACGCAGCAGCACTTCGCTGCCGACGATGAGCGCCGCGACCGTGCCGGGATGATCCTTCGCCAGCGAGATCGCAATGTCGCAAAGTTGCGCGTTCTTGGCGCGATCGCGCCCGAGCCAGACGCCGAGCAGCACTTTCAGTCCGACCTTGGATGCAAGTTCGGGCACCTTGTCGAGCCCGTTGTCGATCGAATAGGTGCGGATGCATTTGGAGACCTTGGCGAGTTCGACCAGGTCCTCCGCGATCTGCTCCGGCTTGACGATGAGCGTCGGATCGTGCGGCGTCTGCTCGTTGCGGAACGGCGCGTAGGAAACGCACTCCAGCTTCGCCGCGTCATCGATCGGCGCGCGCGTCAGCGCCACCGGCGTGGCCAGCCACCACCACACCGCGGCAACGATGCCCAGCGACAGAAATAAAAGCGCCAGCGGCGTGCGAAAGCCGATTGGTCCTGCTCCCCTGACAGACGAATAGATGGGACTGTTTAACCGCGTGCGGCAGGCCTGTCGACCCGCTGATCCCGCCGGGTGTACAATTGCGCGCGAGTACGGAAACGGTGATAGTCAGCTCTTCAAAAGTGAGCCTTGTTTGCTCAAAATTGATCCCGCTTTGATGAGTGAAATGATGCCGTTCACCCGATTTTCCCGACGCCAATTTGGCCAAATTGCAGCCTGGTCGGCGCTTGGAATGCCGATGCTGTCGGCAGGGTCCGGCCTGGCTCAATCCGGTCAAGCGGCCGAAACGCAGAATCAACGGCCCTCTTCCGGCTTTCCGAACGGTTTTCTCTGGGGTACGGCGACCTCGGCCTATCAGATCGAGGGCGCCGTGAACGAGGACGGCCGTGGCCCGTCGATCTGGGACCGTTTTTCCCACACGCCCGGCACCATCTCCGATCGCAGCAATGGCGACACCGCGACCGACCACTATCGCCTCTTCAAGGAAGACATCCAATTGATGAAGGCGCTGGGCACCAAGGCCTACCGCTTCTCGATCGCATGGCCGCGCGTCTTCCCGGAAGGAACCGGGGCGCCAAACCCAAAGGGCCTCGATTTCTACAACCGCCTTGTCGACGAACTGTTGGCGAACGGCATCGCGCCGTTTGCGACACTGTATCACTGGGACCTGCCGCAGGCGCTGCAGGACCGCTTCGGCGGCTGGACCTCGCGCGATACACCAAAGGCATTTGCGGATTACGCAGCCCATGTCACGGGGCGTCTAAGCGATCGCGTGAAGCACTTCTTCACCATCAACGAATGCTCCAGGCTCGTCCATCTCGGACATGAGTGGGGTGCAGATGCGCCGGGGCTCAAACTATCCCCATCTGACGTGAAGCAGGTCCGGCACCACGTCGCGCTGGGACACGGTCTCGCGGTTCAAGCGATCCGGGCCAATGGACAGGCCGGAATCAAGGTCGGTCCGGCGGAGAATGCCGTGAGCTGCATCCCTGCCGTCGAAACGCCGGCGAACATCCGCGCCGCCGAAATGGCGACACGCGAGCTCAATGCCGGCTATCTGACCGTGATGCTCGAGGGAAAATACACAGATGCATATCTCACGCAGACCGGCAAAGAGGGCCCGAAATACACAGCCGAAGATCTGCGCATCATCGCCTCGCCGATCGATTTTGTCGGGCTCAATGTCTACATGCCCGATCATTACGTCGTTGCCGCCGACAACGAACGCGGCTTCACCCTGGCGCCATTTCCCAAATCGTTCCCGCACATGAAGGCGACGTGGCTCAGGCCTGGTCCCGAGACGATGTACTGGGTGCCGCGTCATGTAGCCAAGCTGTGGAACGTGAAGTCGATCTACATCACCGAGAACGGAACGTCCGGGAGCGACGAGCCCGCCGCGGACGGCACCATCTATGACGTCGATCGCATCATGTACCTGCGCAACTATCTGACGCAGTTGCAGCGCGCGACATCAGAAGGCGTGCCCGTGCACGGATATTTCCTGTGGAGCCTGATGGACAATTTCGAATGGGCGGATGGATATGAACAGCGCTTCGGCCTCTACCACGTCGACTTCGCTACACAGCGCCGCACACCCAAGCTCAGTGCGTCGTTCTATCGCGAGACGATCGCACGCAACGCGGTGGTTTAGGGTGCGTACTCATAAAAGTCGGTTGCTGCGGGTCGGCCACCTGATGTCTGCTTCTCCCCCAACAGCGGCGTGGGAGCGGACATCGCGGCACTTCGCCTTCGGGCCAAGAAGCGACATGCGCTGCTCCATCAAGCCACCGCATTGCGCCGCGCCGTTTCCCGAAAGAATGAGGCACTGAGCTTCGGCGTGCGCTGCAGCGTCTTGAAATCCACGTGCACCAATCCGAAACGGTTACCGAAGCCGGCGTTCCACTCGAAATTATCCATGGTACTCCATTGGAAGTAGCCCTTCACCGGCACGCCGTCGGCTGTTGCCCTCTGCAGTTGCGTCAAGCAACTGCGCAGGAACATGACGCGGTCGGTGTCATAGACCTTACCATCGTCGGCGATCACGTCTTCGGTCGCGCAACCGTTTTCCGTGATGTGGATTTCCTGCGTGTTCCAGATCGATTGGAGAAACTTCGGAGCCCAGTACAACGCCTCGGGGCCTATTGTGTGCCAGCGCGAGTGCATCTTCGGGTGCGACCTTGAGAGAGGAATTTCGCGCCAGCCGGGTGCTTTGTCCGATGCCATCACGTAGAGCATCGGCCGGTAGACATTGATGCCGACGAAGTCGAGCGGCGAGCCGATGATCTTTAAGTCCTCATCGGTGAATTTCGGCGCATCCTTGCCCGCCTGCTTGAGGTACGAGTCGGTATACTTGCCTTCCAGCATGACCGTGAGGAAGGCCGCGTTCGACTCACGTGTCGCGAGCTGTGCGGCCTTGATGTTCTCGGCACTTTCGATCAGCGGTACGGCAATGTTGATATTTTCCGCGGGGCCGCACCTCGTTCCGGCCTTGGCTTTGGCGCGAATGGCCTGCACCGATAAACCGTGCGCAAGAACGGCATGATGCCGGACCTGATTGAGCTCGCCCGGTGAGAGCTTCAGACCGGGCGCTATCTGAAGCATTACCTTCGCGCCGCCCACGTCCACTTCCAGGCCCTGATGCCCGATGTCCGTGAACGACAGGAATTCGTTGAGGGTGAAGAAGTGGCCGACGCGGTCGCTCAGCCTCTCGGCCGTGTAGCCTGCATAGTCGGCGAACGCCTGGGCGGTATCGCGGTTCTGCCAGCCGCGCTTGTCCTGGAGCGCCTGTGGCAGGTCCCAGTGGTAAAGCGTAGGAAACGGCTCGATGCCCGCAGCTTTCAACTCGTCCACAAGCCTGTTGTAAAAGTCGAGGCCCTTGGCATTCGGCGCGCCCGTGCCTTGTGGGAAGATGCGTGGCCAGGAGATCGAGAACCGATAGGCATTCGCGCCGATGCCCTGCATCAGCGCGACGTCCTCCTTGTAACGGTGGTAGTGATCGTTCGCGATGTCGCCGCTCGAACCGTCTCTGATGTTGCCTGGGGTATGCGCATATCGGTCCCAGATGGACTCGCCCTTGCCGTCCTCGTTCCAAGCGCCCTCGATCTGATATGCCGAAGTGGCCGTGCCCCAGAAAAATCCGGTTGGGAATCCTCTGGCAGAGGGATTTGCTGTTGCTGTGCCTGTAGCGTGCCCAGTTTGTGCGACAGCTTGTGTTCCGCACGACGAGGCAAGTGTTGCCGCGGCCGCCGCTTTCCCAATATCGCGTCGGGTGAGATGAGTGCTCATGCGCTATCCTCCTTGGTCGCAATACAAATTCAATACTCAGGCAAGAATGCCCTCTGTTCAAGTTGGACGGGCCAACCCGGGGGTCATTCAATGTCTGATTTGGGTCACGAACGACAAAACTCAAAGTGAGCATAACGCGTCCGCTTTCGGGCGCGACCTAAGCACTCCTTGGCCGGGCATGTTGAGCCCACCTGGCGACGATGATTCAAGGCCCCTAAATCGAGGGGCCGAATCATGCGCTACGAGCTCGGAACTTGGTCGAGCGCTTCTTCAACAAGATCAAGCACTGCCGCCGGGTTGCGACGCGCTATGACAAGCTCGCCGCCAACTACCTTGCCTTCGTTCAACTCGCATCGATCAGGCTATGGCTGCGCGCTAATGAGTTCGCGTCCTAGTCCGGCGAAGAGTCAATCCTTGCGCAGGCCCTTGCCTAGCGCTTCAAACATCATCGTCTTCAACGTCAGTTGAATACGTCCGCCTTGCGTCGGGGCCTGCACCATGAAAACAACGAGCAAGTCGTCCTTGGGATCGACGAAATAGAAGCTGCCGCCCGCCGCATCCCAGCGGTATTCACCGAGCGGCCACGTCGTACCCGGCGGCGGCGAGGTGCGCACGGCAAAGCCAAGGCCGAAGCCAGAGGTCGGGCCCGGGAAATAGAAGGGATCGTGAATGATCCCGGTCTCCGGTCCGATCTGATCGGACGTCATCAATGCGACCGTCTCGGCTTTGAGGTACCGTTTGCCGTCCAGCTCGCCGCCATTCAGCAGCATTTGCAGGAAGCGCGCGTAGTCGCCGGCCGTCGAGACCAGGCCCGCACCGCCGGATTCCCAGCGCCGCGGCAGTGCCGGATCCCTGATTCCGGCCACCCGAAAACGATCGACCGGATATGCCTGGGCGATGCGCGCCCACTTCGATGTATCTGCGACGTAGTACGTTGTCTCGGACATGCCGAGCGGATCGAACAGCCGCTGCTTCTCGAATTGAAACAGCGTCTGCCCCGAGGCCACTTCGACAACGCGGCCGAGCACGTCGGTTGAATGGCTGTAGTTCCAACGCGTTGCGGGTTGATCGGCGAGCGGCAGTGTCGCGATCCGGTCGGCAAATTCGGCATTGTCGAAGTCACCGGCGTACAGTTTGGGATCGGCATAGAGTTTCTGCACCGCGGTTTCGCCGAAGAAGCCGTAAGTGATCCCCGACGTGTGCCGCAGCAGGTCCCTGATCGTGATCGGCCGTTTCAACGGCTCAAGCTTGAGCGGATACTTTCCTGCTTCATCGGAAACATCGACGCCGACTTTCGCGTCCGCAAAGGACGGAATGTATTTCGACACGGGATCGTCGAGAGCCAGCTTGCCGTCGTCGACCAGCATCATCGCGGCGACCGAGGTGACGGCTTTCGACATCGAATAGATCTGGAAAATGGTATCCGGCGTCATCGGCGTGCCGGTCCCCGGGTCCCGCACACCGAAACATTCGAGATCAACCAGCTTGCCATGCTGCTGGATCAGCATGACTGCGCCGGGAATCTTGCCGGCCGTGATCTCGCTGCGAACGTAGTCGCCAAACTGGTCAAGCGCTGCGCGCGAGAAAGTTGGCGCGTCAGGAGCCTTCGGCTCGCCCCGCAACGCATGCGGCGAGCCGCCGAGAGAAAGCACCGCGAGCGCCGCCGCGACAAGGCAGCGCCGAATGGCGCCGTCAGTTCTCCAATGCTTCATAGACCAACTGCTTCAGCGTCCGCTGGACGCGCTGACGTTCCGTCGGCGTCTGCTCCAGCACCACGAAGAACATGTCCTGCTTGCGGTCGACCACCATATAGCAGCCAGACGCACCGTCCCATTTCAATTCACCCAGCGATCCCGGCGGCGGCGGCTTGGCATTGCCGGGATCGGTGCGCACGGCAAGTCCAAGGCCCATGCCGAAACCGTCACCGGGGAAATAGTAATGGTCCCGCGCGACGCCAGAGTCCTTGCCGGCGTGGTCCGACGTCATGAGTTCGAACGTCTGCGGGGTGAGATAGGTCTTGCCCTCGAACGTGCCGCCATTGGTCAGCATCTGCGCAAATTTCGAAAAATCCGACATGGTCGAAACCATGCCGCCGCTGGCGGATTCCCATTTCTGGCGAACCTCGGTCCTGTATAGACGGCCGACCCGGAAATCACTGTCGTTCGGCAACGGTTGGGCGAGCCGCTGCAGCCGCTCCGGCTGGGTGACGAAGAAGTTGGTGTCGGCCATGCCGAGCGGATCGAGCAGCTTTTCCCGCTCGATCTCGAGCAGTGATTTTCCGGACACGATCTCCATGATCCGCGCCAGGATGTCGGTGGAATGGCCGTATTGCCAGAGCGCTCCCGGCTGGTTGTGCAGCGGCAGCTTGGCGATCCGCTCGGCGAACTCGGCCAGGTCGAACTCGCCTGCATAGAGGTTGGCCTCCTTGTAGGCCTTGCGCACCAGGCTGTCGCCATAGAAGCCGTAGGTGATACCGGAGGTATGACGCATCAGGTCGAGGACAGTAATCGGCCGCGTCAGCGGCACCAGTTCGAGCGTCCTGGTGCCATCCTCGGCCTTTTTCTCCACGCCGACTTTCATGTTTGCGAAGGAGGGAATGTATTTCGAGACGGGATCGTCGAGCTTGATCTTGCCATCCTGGATCAACTGCATCGCCACGACAGACGTGATGGCCTTGGTCAGCGAAGACAGGCGGAAGATGGTCTTGTCCGTGATCGGCGCCTTGGACACCACGTCCTGCACGCCGAAGGTCTCGTGATAAACCGGCTTGCCGCGCTGCTGGATCAGGACGTTGGCGCCGGCGATCTTGCCGGTCGCGACCTCGTTCTTGAAGAACTCGGTGATCTTCGCAAGCTTGTCCTTGTTGAAATGCGCGCCGGCGGGAATATCGAACGTGCCTTCGGCATGGACCGGCGCTGCCGCCAGCAACAACGCACCGGTGGCCAGCGCGCGCAGGATTTGGCGTGAATTCATTGGACCCCTCTCCCCGGAATTCACGGGGGAGTGTAGCGGAGGCACGATCAGGGACAAGGGCTGCCGAAGGCCGCCAATGCCTCTTCATGCAGCCGACCGCTCTCAGGAGAGAAGCAGCAGAAGATGACTTTTGTCACGTGGGGCGCCGCAGCCAGCGCATCGACAACGGTCGCGACCGCAATACCGGCAGCACGGTCGGCAGGAAAGCGATAGATGCCGGTAGAAATCGCCGGAAAGGCAACGGATGCGAGGCTGTGCTTCTGGCACAGTTCCATCGAGCGGCGATAGCAGGAGGCAAGCAGATCGTCCTCGCCGAGTGTGCCGCCGTTCCACACCGGCCCAACCGTGTGGATCACGTGTTTGGCTGCGAGCCGATAGCCCTTGGTGATCTTGGCATTGCCGGTCTTGCAGCCGTGGAGCATGCGGCATTCGGCAACGAGTTCCGGCCCCGCGGCGCGATGAATAGCACCATCGACGCCGCCCCCACCAAGCAGCGACGAATTCGCTGCGTTGACGATGGCGTCAACGCGCAAAGAGGTGATGTCGGCAACGATGACTTCGAGCCGCGCCTGGCCTACCTGGCGCGCCTGACGCACTCAGGCGGAGGCTGCCGCGTTGAGGGTGACGCCCTTGTCGGCAAACAGCTGCTGCAATTCACCGGCCTGGAACATCTCGCGGATGATATCGCAACCGCCGATGAACTCACCCTTGACGTAGAGCTGCGGAATGGTCGGCCAGTTCGAATATTCCTTGATGCCGTTGCGAAGCTCGGCGGATTCGAGGACGTTCAGGCCCTTGTAGCCGACACCGACGTGGTCGAGGATCTGAACCACCTGGCCGGAGAAACCGCACTGCGGAAACTGCGGCGTGCCCTTCATAAACAGCACGACGTCGTTCGACTTCACTTCGTTGGCGATGAATTGCTCGATGCTCATATTCGCTTCCTTTTAAGGCGCACAGCCCCTTGCGGCTTCGCCCGTTGGGCCGACCATGTAACCCGGTTACTGGCCCTATATGTAGCCCAAACCGTTGTTCATCCAAAGTAAAATGCCGAAGAGCTGGCATGCGGGAGCCGGATTGGAGCGGTTCGACGCGGCCACCACCCATGGTTTGAAGGCATTAATATCATAGCCGCGGAAGGCTTTTTTCCCGGAGGGGAACCCCTATGTAGGACGGACTGCCCAAGGGGAACCAGTTTGCCAGCCTAACGTTCTCCCCGCTCACCGGAGAAACCTGTGACGAAACCAGTATCCGCAGCGTCGTTTGCCAGCCCCACCCCGTCACTTTTCTCCGATTCAGGCACCCTCGCCCAGAATTTGGTGGAAGCCTATCTGGCCGTCCGCGGCGAGACCGAGCGCCGGGCCGCGCCCTTGAGCCCCGAGGACCAGCTCATTCAGTCGATGCCGGATGCCAGCCCGGCGAAGTGGCATCGCGCCCATACCACCTGGTTTTTCGAGCAATTCCTGCTCGGCGAGCACTGCGAGGGTTACCAGCCCTTTCACCCCGACTACGCATTTCTGTTCAATTCCTACTATGTCAGCGCCGGCCCGCGGCACGCCCGTCACCAGCGCGGCCATTTGACCCGCCCGAGCGCGGACGAGGTCACCGCCTATCGCCGCCATGTCGACGCTGCCGTGATCAAATTCTTCCAGACGGCCGGCGAGGAGCGCCTCGCCGGCCTCGTCCCGCTGGTCGAAGTCGGCCTCAACCACGAGCAGCAGCATCAGGAATTGATGCTGACCGATATCCTGCACGCCTTTGCCCAGAACCCGATCCCGCCGGCCTATGATCCGGCATGGCGCTTCCCGGCGCAGCACCGTTCGGCGGAGGAATGGGTCACCCTCAACGAGGGCATCCACACCGTCGGGCATGCCGACGACAGCTTCCATTTCGACAATGAAAAACCCGCCCACCGCGCCCTCGTCGGCCCGGTCCGGCTCGCCCGCAACC
Organism: Bradyrhizobium paxllaeri; assembly: GCF_001693515.2. Classification (NCBI taxonomy): domain Bacteria; kingdom Pseudomonadati; phylum Pseudomonadota; class Alphaproteobacteria; order Hyphomicrobiales; family Nitrobacteraceae; genus Bradyrhizobium; species Bradyrhizobium paxllaeri. Next base: position 3,245,483 of record NZ_CP042968.1, on the reverse strand, counting down.
TCGTGACCAATGCCGAATGGCTGGCCTTCATGCAGGACGGCGGCTACGGCACCGCCACGCTGTGGCTGATGGACGGCTTTGCCGCCGCGACCAACGAGGGCTGGCAGGCGCCCGGCCACTGGCGCCAGACTGGCGGCGAATGGCGGATCATGACCCTCGGCGGATTGCAGCCGATCGACCCGGCCGCCCCGGTCAGCCATGTCAGCTATTACGAGGCGGACGCGTTCGCCCGCTGGGCCGGCAGGCACCTGCCGACCGAAATGGAATGGGAAGTCGCCGCCCGCGCCGGCCAGCTCAACGATGCCTTCGGCATCGTCTGGCAGTGGACCCGCAGCGCCTATGCCCCCTACCCCGGCTACCGCGCCATAGAGGGCGCGCTCGGCGAATACAACGGCAAGTTCATGGTCAACCAGTTGGTGCTGCGCGGCTCCTCGCTTGCAACTCCCGCCGGCCACAGCCGTATCACCTACCGCAACTTCTTCTACCCGCATCATCGCTGGCAATTCACGGGGCTGCGCCTCGCCGACTACGCCTGATGTTTTCGATCATCATTGCGCGCCGGAAAGCGCGTTCAGGAGAGTATCATGAATGTGCACGCCGCCGCTTTGGCTCAGACGTATCAGTTCGATGAGCAGACCTCCGCCTTTGCCAGCGACGTGATCGGCGACCTCTCGCGGTTTCCAAAACGCCTGTCGCCGAAATATTTCTACGACGCCGCGGGCTCCGAGCTGTTCGAGCAGATCACGGTGCTGCCGGAATATTACCCGACCCGGACCGAACTCGGCATCCTGCGTGGCCACGGCGACGAGATCGCCGCCATCATTCCGAAAGGCGCAGCCCTGGTGGAGTTCGGCGCCGGCGCCACCACCAAGGTCCGGCTGCTGCTGGAGCGCTGCGATTTTTCCGCCTACGTCCCGGTCGATATTTCCGGCGACTTCCTGAACGCGCAGGCCGGAGCCTTGCGCAAGGATTTTCCCGATCTCGGCGTGTATCCGGTGGCTGCCGATTTCACCACGCCGTTTACCCTGCCGCCCGAGATCGAAGGGATGCCGAAGGTCGGTTTCTTTCCGGGATCGACGCTCGGCAATTTCGATCCGGATGAGGCGCGCGCCTTCCTGCGCAGCGCCCGCGACATTCTGGGCGACGGCGCGCAGATGATTATCGGCGTCGACCTCGAAAAGAACGAGCGCGTGCTCTACGACGCCTATAACGACGCCGCCGGCGTCACCGCGAAATTCAATCTCAACGTCCTGGTCCGCATCAACCGCGAGCTCGGCGGCAATTTCGACGTATCCGCCTTCATGCACCGTTCGGTCTATAACCGCGAGCGGCATCGCATCGAGATGCACTTGATTTCCAAGAAGGCGCAGAGCGTGCGCATCCTGGGACGGAATTTTTCATTCCGTCCCGGCGAGAGCATCCACACCGAATCGAGCTATAAATACAGCCTCGACCGCTTCACCACCCTGGCGCGCGAGTCGGGCTGGTCGGTACGGGAATCCTGGACCGACCGGGACAGGATGTTTTCGGTTCATGCGCTGGCCGCCTCAGACTGAGGTCGGTCTAGGGCGTTGCCGTTCACGTCTTGCAGAACGATCGCTTGCGCTCCGGCCGGAACCTGCGTGTCGGAGTGATCCGGGGTGCAACGGATATCCAGTCATCGTGCAATCGATCTGCCCCCAAAAGCCACGCATGAATGATGCGCCACTTGTCCTGTCCGCGCGACTGGAAATCCAGTAGCGGTGATGTTGCGTCCTGCAATTCGTGAAAGAACTTCAACGAGTCTTTACCAGTCGGCCCGTCCGGCTCGATCGCCTGCGTCAGTATCCAGCGGTCCCACTCTTGAATGATCTGTACTCTTGCTTCGCTCTGTTTCATAGGCGCGTATTCCCACCACGGTACCCCCGTGGGCACTGAGTGATCGCGCTGGTCAAGGTTAGATGGAAAGGTGCATACGCCGCCGCGCGTCCCCACACCTTTGCCGAACGCACTATAACCAAACTTCTTAACAAGTGTTCATCTTTATCGACCCGCCCGCAAAAGGGTCCATCTCCGCTCTCGTTTCCCCTTCGAAAGGTCCAATTTTTGACGCGGACTCAGCCGTATCTTTCAGGCAGCATGGCTCGGGGGTGAGTCCGTGTCAGGGGATGTCAGTCATGGCCAATGCATATCCAGCGTCCAGCAGCCACAGTGCCGGATCGGTTCACAATGATACGGACTGGGACGACGAAGCAGACGCCGAGCGGGTGGCGCTGATCGAGGAAAATGCACGGCTTCGGGCGCTCGTCGTCCAGCTCTCAACGCTCGTGCTCAAGAACGTCGTCGATCAGCATAACTCGCCGCAACTGATCCCGGTCAGGCGGCCAAGGCTTGATTGAATTCAAGGCTCACTAGGCTGGATTGAAGGCGCTATTCTGCCTGGCGGGATCGCAGCGACATCGTTTCCCACATTGCGACGACGATCAGGATTGCGGTGGTCAGGATGGATAGGATCAGCGGCGAAAGGTCGCTGGCAAACCATGCGAGCACGCAAAGCGCGATGATGCCGGCGCCGTGCGAGAGCTGAACAAAGCGACGAAAGCTGTGCTTGAACAGGACGGTCCCGAACAGAAACAGCAAGGGACCGCCGATCGCGCTCGTCACCGTCTTGAGATCGGAATGACCGCCAGGGTGCTTCAGCACCAGTTCGTCCGCCACCGCCGTAACGATAATGCCCGCCACGATCGGCATGTGCAGATAGGTATAGGCGAGCCGCGCCAGCCTGCCCGGCTCGCGCGATCTTGAAATCTCCTCGGAGCCGGCCTCGGCCCCGATATGGAAATAGATCCACCACATCGCGATGCTGCCGACGAGGGCCGAGACGAATGCCAGGACGTTTTCGCTCGTCCAGGTGAGTTCAGCGAAAGTCGCGCCGGTGACAACAATGGATTCGCCGAGCGCGATGATGATGAACAGCGCGCAACGCTCGGCCATGTGGCCGCCTTCGATCATCCAGTCCGCGACCGATGACGCGCCATAGCGCGGGATCCAGAACCGCACCGCCGGCGAAATATATTCGATGACGAGCGCAACGGCCCATAGCGCCAGCCGCGACTGACCTTCGGCCAGCCCGCCGGCGATCCAGAAGATGGCTGACGTCGAGAGCCAGGCGGCGATCCGGATGGCATTCATCCTGACGCGCGGGCGCGAGACCGGCGTCGACAGCCACAGAAATATCGTCTTGCCGACCTGCATCGTCGCGTAGGCGATGGCGAACCACAGGCCGCGCTCGTCAAACGCCTTCGGGATCGACGTCGACAGCACCAGCCCGCCCAGCATCATCGCAAACAGCAGGAGCCGGACCGGCGTCTTCTCGGGATTGAGCCAGTTGGTAATCCAGGAGGTAAAAACCCAGACCCACCACACCGCCAGGAAAAGCACCGTGACCTGCAGCGCACCGAGAACGGTGAAATGCGCGAGCAGCGTGTGCGAGATCTGGGTGACGGCAAAGACGAAGACGAGATCGAAGAACAGTTCCGCATAGGTGACGCGGCTGTGCTGGTGCGGCACGATCACGCGAAACATCGCGCCGTGCGGATCGTTCGTCATGGGTGCCCCCGCTTGGCTGGTCGGGGACTAGCCCTCCGGCACTCCGGGTCCGCCAGGTACCCCGGTCTGCAGCGCCAGCGCGTGCAGCACGCCGCCCATCTGGCCCTTGAGCGACTGATACACGATCTGATGCTGCTGCACGCGCGACTTGCCGCGGAAGGATTCCGAGATCACGGTCGCGGCGTAGTGGTCGCCATCGCCTGCGAGATCGCGGATCGTCACCTCGGCATCGGGGATAGCTGCCTTGATCATCGATTCGATATCGTGGGCGTCCATCGGCATCCAGCATGTCTCCGTCAGGTGTTTCGAATCACGGCCCGGCTCGCGCGACCGTGACGGCCAAACCTAGCGCGTACGCTCTTCTAGGTCACGCCTGGCGCCACTATATTCCGGGCCGAAGCGTTTGACACCGCGAGATCCGGTCGCGCCCGATCATTTCGCGCTGACCTAAAAAGAGGCTCAAAATCATGAAATTGCCCGGTCCCGACCATCCGATCACGATAACGGCAAACCCCAAGCGCATCCGGGTCTCGGCGGGCGGCGTGGTGATCGCCGACACCACCCATGCGCTGACGCTCAGGGAAGCCAGTTATCCGGCAGTGCAATATGTGCCGCGCGAGGACGCCAATATGGCTCTACTCGCCCGCACCGAGCGAACCACGCACTGTCCCTACAAGGGGGATGCGAACTATTTCAGCATCAATGCCAACGGCAAGAGCATCGAAAATTCGATCTGGACCTATGAGACGCCCTTCCCGGCCATGGCCGAAATCGCGGGCCATCTGGCGTTCTACCCCGACAAGGTGACGATCGAGGAAGTGGCGTAAGGCAGAGACGGCGTCATTCCGCGCATGCGAAAGCATCGAAACCGGAATGACCGGCATGCGTAGCTACGCCCTGAATATCGTAAGCCCGAGGATCAGGAGCACCAGGAAGATCGCGACGAAGACATAGAACAGGAAGCGGGCGATATCGGCGGAAGCCGCCGATATGCCGGTGAAGCCGAGCAGACCGGCGACGATCGACACCAGTAAGAAGATCAGCGCCCATTTGAGGATTGTCATTGCCTGCTCCGGGACCTTAGGCCAATAGCGGCGGCCGACGAATTCACGGACGCTAACGGCGAGTTACGCGGCTGGTTCCCGCGCGAACTCAGCCGCCGGGCGACGGGATTTTGCCGCGCCCTATCGGCCTTGCTGAATCGGGTTCCCGGGAGCAAGATTTGACGCAAACAACCTGCACGGGGGCGCGTGCCCATGACGACGATTTCCAGTTCGGTAAGCGCCGACGTTGGCGCCGTGCCCAAGGCCAAATCGCGCAACCTTTCGCTTGATCGTGCCCGGACCTTCCTGACGCTGGTGGTGCTGCTCCACCACGCCGTGATTCCCTATACCTATTTCGGCCATACCGACCCGAAGTACTTCTTCGGCTTCGACATGATCGTGCTCGCTACTGACAGTTTCTTCATGGCGATGTTCTTCTTCCTGTCGGGACTGTTCGCCTGGTCGGGCATCGCCCGGAAGGGACCGCTGAACTATTTGCAGGATCGCCTGCTTCGGCTTGCCCTACCCTTCGTAATCTGCGCCTTCACGGTCATTCCGCTCGCTTATTACGCCATCTCGCTGCGGCATCATCCCGAGATCGGCTTTTCGGAATATTATTGGAATATGATCACGAAGGGCCCGTGGCCGAGCGGGCCTATCTGGTTCCTCTGGGTCTTGTTCGCCTTCGACCTGGTGGCCTGCCTGCTGTACCGGCTGTGGCCCCATCTGCTCGATCCGATCAATCGCCTCTCGCTGCACGGCCGTCGCCGGCCCGCGGTGTTCTTCGCGGTCATGCTTGCCGTCACCGCTGCGTTCTACGTGCCCGGGCTGGTTCACTACGGACATAGCAGCTGGTTCGAGTTCGGACCGTTCTCGGTGCAGCATGGGCGCATCATGCTCTATGCGAGCTACTTCTTTTTCGGCGCCGGCATCGGCGTTGCGCAAATGGATCGCGGGCTGCTCGCTGCAGACGGCCGGATGGCGAAGGTCAGCTGGGACTGGATGGTGCTGGCGATCGTTCCGTATTGCTTGCTGTGGGTTCTGATCTTCATCAAGCGCGAAATACTGGGCAACCCGTCGCCGTTGCCGGACTGGTATGAAGCGCTCTATGCCATCTGCTTCACCGTTTTCAGCGTGGCGATCATGTTTCTGATCCTGGCCTTTTTCCAGCGATTCAGGCAATCAGGCTCGGCCAAGCTGCTCGATCCGATGCAGGCGGACGCCTACGGCATGTTCCTGGTGCACTACCCGATCGCGCTGTGGCTGCAGTACTGGCTGTTCGACTACGACCTGCCGGCGATCGTGAAGGCGACGGTCGGATTCGTGCTGACGGTCGCGTTCAGCTGGGCACTAACGCGCGCGTTGCGGCAGATTCCGGGGGCGACGAAGGTGCTGTAGCCCTGTAGCCCGCATGAGCGCAGCGATATGCGGGACGACGCTGGCCCCGCATGTCGCTGCGCTCATGCGGGCTACGAAGTTGCGGCGTCGCTACGCGGCCTTACCGCTCATAAAGGCCGGCAGCCAGTGCTCGAACGCCGACTTCAGCGCACTCACCGCAACCTGCCCCTCGCCTGCAACCGCTATCGCATCGCCGCCGGTGGTGCCGATCCTCGCACAGGGCACCCCTGCACCCTTCATCTTCGCCAGCACCAGGCCGGCGTCTGCTGCCGGCACCGTCACGATGTAGCGCGCCTGATCTTCGCCGAACCAGTAGGCGTGCGGCACAGTCGAGGCTGGCGCGGCCAAGAGCTGCGCGCCGATGCCACTGGCAATCGCCATCTCGGCCAGCGCAATCAACAGCCCGCCGTCGGAGACGTCATGCACTGCCGTGGCGGTGCCGGCGTGGATCATGCCGCGGACCACGTCGCCGTTGCGCTTTTCGGCCGCGAGATCGACCGGCGGCGGCGCGCCCTCCTCGCGGCCGCAGACGTCGCGCAGATACACGGACTGCCCGAGCCAGCCTTGCGTGTCGCCGATCAGCAGGATCGCTTCGCCCGCGGCCTTGAACGCCAGCGAGGCGGACTTGGTGAAATCGTCGAGCAGCCCGACGCCACCAATGGACGGCGTCGGCAGGATGCCGCGGCCGTTGGTCTCGTTGTAGAGCGAGACGTTGCCGGAGACGACCGGGAAGTCGAGCGCGCTGCAGGCTGCGGAAATCCCCTTCAGACAGCCGACGAACTGGCCCATGATCTCGGGCCTTTCAGGGTTGCCGAAGTTGAGATTGTCGGTGATCGCGAGCGGCCGGCCGCCGACCGCGGTAATGTTGCGCCAGGCTTCCGCCACCGCCTGCTTGCCGCCCTCGAACGGATCGGCCTCGCAATAACGCGGCGTGACGTCGACGGTGAGCGCGAGCCCCTTCGGCCCGTCCTCGACCCGCACCACGGCGGCATCGCCGCCGGGACGCTGCACGGTATTGCCCAGAATGACGTGGTCGTATTGCTCCCACACCCAGCGTTTCGAGCACAGCTCGGGCGTGGCGATCAGCTTCTCCAGCGCCGGCATAATTCCGATCGGCGTCTTGACCTCACGCGCCTGCACCACCGGCAGCGCCGTGGACGGGACATGCGGCCGGTCATAGACCGGCGCCTCGTCGCCGAGTTCCTTGATCGGCAGGTCGGCCATGACGTCGCCGCCATGCTTGACCACGAAGCGCTTGGTCGGCGTGGTGTAGCCGACGACGGCAAAGTCCAATCCCCACTTCGTGAAGATCGCCTCGGCCTCTTTCTCCTTCTCGGGTTTGAGCACCATGAGCATGCGCTCCTGGCTTTCCGAGAGCATCATCTCGTAGGCGCTCATGCCGGTTTCACGCGTCGGCACCGCGTTGAGATCGAGCTCGACGCCGAGGTCGCCCTTGGCGCCCATCTCGACCGCCGAGCAGGTCAGGCCCGCCGCGCCCATGTCCTGGATCGCGATCACGCAGCCCTTTTCCATGATCTCGAGGCAGGCCTCGAGCAGAAGCTTCTCGGCGAAGGGATCGCCGACCTGCACGGTCGGGCGCTTCTCCTCGGAATTGTCGTCGAACTCGGCCGACGCCATCGAGGCGCCGTGGATGCCGTCGCGCCCGGTCTTGGAGCCGAGATAGACGATCGGCATGTTCACGCCGGAGGCCGCCGCATAGAAAATCTTGTCGGTCTCGGCGAGGCCTACCGCCATCGCGTTGACCAGGATGTTGCCGTCATAGCGGGTGTGGAAACGCACCTGCCCGCCGACCGTCGGCACGCCGAAGGAGTTGCCGTAACCGCCGACGCCGGCGACCACGCCCGACACCAGATGCCGCGTCTTCGGGTGTTCCGGCGCGCCAAAGCTCAGCGCATTGAGGCAGGCGATCGGCCGCGCGCCCATGGTGAAGACGTCGCGCAGGATGCCGCCGACCCCCGTGGTCGCACCCTGATAGGGCTCGATGTAGCTCGGGTGGTTGTGGCTCTCCATCTTGAAGACGACCGCCTGGCCGTCGCCGATGTCGATGACGCCTGCGTTCTCGCCCGGGCCCTGGATCACCCATGGGGCCTTGGTCGGCAGGCCGCGCAGATGGATGCGGGAGGACTTGTACGAGCAGTGCTCGTTCCACATCGCCGAGAAGATCCCGAGCTCCGTGAACGTCGGCACCCGCCCGATCAGCTTGAGGATGCGCTCATACTCGTCGGGCTTCAAACCATGGCTGGCGACAAGTTCGGGGGTGATCTGGGGCTCGTTCATGGGTCTCTTATTAGGAAGATCAAGGGGGTGCGAAAAGGCCTTTTAGGGGGCATTTTTGCCCTGTCCAGAGCTTTGCGCAGGGTACCCTGCAGGATCGGCGTTTGCACTGCGGGGATGGATCGGATTTAAGGACCCAAACCGACAATTGAAGGCCAGATTTCGTGAACCAGCTCGCCAACACCGCATTCGACGTCCGCCCCGATCTCCATGTCGAAACCGAGGGCGAATTCAAGGGCTGGCGGACCTGGAAACGCGACCATTTCGAGACCCATGCCGGCCCGTTCTACCATCGGATGGACGAGAACGGCCGCATCACCTGTGCGTTCCGGGTCGCGAAAAAACACCTCAATGGCGGCGGCAACGTCCATGGCGGCTGCTTCATGACCTTTGCCGACTACTGCCTGTTCGCGCTCGCCGGCGCCGTACTGCAGAGCCCCGGGGTTACGGTGTCGTTTTCCTCAGAGTTCCTCGACGCCGCCCGCGAGGGCGAGCTGGTCGAATGTACCGGCGAGGTCACGCGCGCCGGCGGCTCGCTGATCTTCGTGCGGGGCATGCTGACGTCGGGCGAGCGGTCGCTGCTGACCTTTTCCGGCACGATCAAGCGGGTGAAATGGAAGAAGCCGACAGACGCCGTTGCCACCTGAAGCGTCACAGCCCCGTCGCGGCTGGCGCGACTATGCGTTGCTGCTCGCGCTGGCGTGCTGCTGGAGCTCGACCTATCCGCTGACCAAGATCGGCCTCGGCTCGATCCCGCCGATCACCTTCATCTCGGCGCGCTCCCTGATCGCGGCGGCCTTTCTGTTCGCGGTTCTGCGCGTGCGCGGCGTGCGGATGCCCGTGGACGCCAAGGCCTGGAAGCTGTTCGCGCAGCAACAGACCATCAATTCGACGCTGCCGTTTCTGCTGATCACCTGGGCGCAGCAATACGTGCCGGCATCGAATACCGTCGTGCTGGCCTCGACGACGCCGATCTTCGCGTTTCTCATCACCTGGGGCATCACGCGGCATGAGCCGGCGACGCTGCTGAAGCTGATCGGCGCCATTCTGGGGCTGGCCGGCACGGCCATGATCATCGGCCTCGACGCGCTCGCCACGCTCGATGCCAATATCCTGGCCGAAATCGTCATCCTGATCGCCACCATCTCGTTTGCATGCGCCACGATCTTCGGCTTGCGGCTGACCGACTACGACCCCATGGTCGTGGCCGCGGGCTCGCTCCTGTTCGGCGGCACGGTGCTGTTGCCGTTCGCGCTCATCATCGACCATCCCTGGACCTTGCGGCCGACGACCGAGGCGCTGGTCGCGACAACAGCGATGGGGATCGTTTCCAGCGCCTTCGGGCTGATGCTGTTCTACATGTGCCTGACGCGGCTCGGCACGCTGACCACCAACGCGCAGGGCTATTTGCGGATTCCGATCGGCGTCGGCCTGTCGGTGCTGCTGCTCGGCGAATCCGTGCCAGCCAATCTCGCGCTCGGCCTCGTGCTCGTGATGGCCGGCGTCGCCGCGATGACCATTCCACGCGGCCATTATCGCAAATGGATCGATCGCCTCCGCGGGAAGAAGGACGGATGAAGCCCGTCGGCGGGATCAGGCCGACAATTGCTTTTCGGCGATCGAAAGCCACTCCGCCTGCGCATCGCGCAGATATTTCGGCGCGCGCCGCATCGAGAGCAGCAATTCGTTGAACACGATCCTGGCCTCGGCGGTACGCCCCGCCATGCTCAGCAGCATGCCGTAGCGCACCTTGGCCTCGGCGCCCGGGAAATAGGCTGATAGCGCATGGTATTCGTCGAGCGCCTCGTCGATGCGTCCGACCTCGGCCAGCGCGCGGGCATAGAGCAGATGCCCCTCGGCCGATTCAAAATCGGGCCAGTGCTGTTTCAGATCATCCAGTGTCGCGAGCACATCCGCCGGACGGTTGAGGCCGAATTGCGCCTGCGCCTTGCCCAGCGCGTAGACCGGCTCTTTGCCCATCGGCAGCGTGAGGACGTGATCGTAGTGCCGCTCGGCTTCGTCGAACCGCCCGACCTTCAGACATTCGGCTGCAAGCACCTCGCGGTTCGCAATGGTGTCGCTGCCGGCGAGCCGGTCGCACAGCTCGCGATAGCGCTTCTCCGGATCGAGCCTGTCGGCCATCCGCTTGCGCGCCTGTTGCGCGCCGGGGCTGCCGAACCATTCCGGGATCAGTTCGACGACGATATAGGCGAGCGCGCCGACCAGCGGGATCATCAGGATGATGAAAGCCCAGGGCTGCAGGCGCCCGGTCTTCGATGCGTGCCAGATCAGGGTGATGTCGAGCAGCAAAACAACGATGGCAACGGGCATGTGGGGGCATTTCCAGTCAAACCGGGGACGGTTCTTAGTGGCCTTGATAGCGCGGCAAGTTCAATCGAACAATCTTCAGTTGTGAGTGGACACGAACATATCGTTTTGATTCCACACGTGTGGCCCTGCAGCCACTTTGAACGGAACAGCAACGATCTGTGATCGGCAGGAACGCGGTGCTGGCGGACCTCGTTTGCCCCCAACGCAGCAAAAAAGGAGCAATCATGAAACTCGCGACATTGGGATTTGCGACCGCGCTGGCATTCACGAGCACTGTCGCACTCGCGCAGTCCGGCAGCGGCTCCGCGAGCGGAAGTTCGGGCACGGGTGGCACGGCGACCAGCGGCACCGCGACCGGGCCGTCCACCAGCGGAACGACCACCGGCAGCACGACGGGTACTAACCCGAGCGCCGGTATGAGCAACGACGCCGGAAGTGCGGCTGCTGGGCGGAACAGCGGGCTGAACCCGTCGGGGAACACGCTCATTAACCCCTCGCCCAGCGGTTCGACAATCGCGCCGACAGGCCCCGGCTCGCCGACCGGTAGATAACAGGCAGACAACAAAAAGCCCCGCTTCAAGCGGGGCTTTTCATTTCAACTGTTGTCGAGTGCTACTTCTTCTCGGCCAGCAGCTTCCTGTATTTGTCGACGTCACGCGTCACCAACTGCCCGAGCACGTTGCTCGCATGCTCATTGGCATCGGGGGCGACGGTGGAGAGATCGTGAAAACGCTTCTTCACCGCCTCGCTCTCGACGGCGGCCTTCGCCGCGGCATTCAATTTCGCGATCACCGCAGGCGGCGTGCCCTTCGGCGCGAACAGGCCGTTCCAGCCCTGCGCTTCGAAATCGGGAAGTCCGGCTTCCGCTGACGTCGGCAGATCGGGCAAGGTCGCAAGCCGCACCGTCGATCCGACCACGAGGCCTCTGACGAGTTTGTCGTCGATCGCCTGCGACACCGAGGCTGCGGAATCGCAGACGCCGTCGATCTGGCCGCCGATTGCGTCCGTCAGCGCCGGTGCCGCACCGCGATAGCCGACAAGCTGGACCTCGATGCCGGCGGCCTGCGCAAAGCTCTTGCAAATCAGGAAATTCGAGGAGCCGACGCCGGCATGGCCGAGATTGACCTTGCCGGGATTCTTCTTCGCATAAACGATGAAATCCTGCAGGTTCTTCGCCGGGAAATCCTTGCGTATGGCGATGATGCCGAAGGTTTTCGCCACGACCGCGATCGGCACGAATGATTCCGGCGTGAACGGCAGTTTCGGATAGATCGTGTAGGTCGCGGCGCTGGTGCCGGCATTGCCGATCGCGATGGTGTAGCCATCGGCGTCCGCCCGTGCGGCGCGCGCCAGCGCGGTCGAGCCGCCGGCGCCTGCGACGTTCTCGATCACGATCGGCTGCCCGAGCGACTTGCTCATCTCCTCGGCCACCACGCGCGCGATCACGTCGGAGGTGCCGCCGGCCGCAAATGGCACGATCATGCTGACGGGACGTTTCGGATAGTCCTGCGCATGGGCCGGCACGGCGAATAGCAGCGCCGCAACGACGGCTGACAGGCGCACCGCGAACAACCTCACGCGGCTTTTTCCAGATGCGCGGCCAGCCCTGCGAACAGGCCGCGGCCGTCGGTGCAGCCCATGATGTCTTCGACGTGGTTTTCAGGATGCGGCATCATGCCGAGCACATTGCCGCGCTCGTTGACGATGCCGGCGATCGATTCCGCCGCACCGTTGATGTTGGACTCCTCGTCGACGATGCCTTCAGGGGAGCAGTAGCGATAGAGCACCCGCCCCTCGCCCTCGAGCCGCTTCACCGTCTCCTCGTCGGCCTCGTAATTGCCCTCGCCATGGGCGACCGGCACGCGGATGACCTGGCCGGCATTGTAGCCGCGCGTGAACGGCGAGTCTGACCGTTCGACCCGCAGGTGAACGTCCTTGCAGATGAACTTCAGCCGCGCATTGCGCATGAGCACGCCCGGCAACAGCCCCGCTTCGCAGAGGATCTGAAAACCGTTGCAGACGCCGAGCACCAGCCCGCCATCGGCCGCATGTTTACGAACGGCGTCCATGACAGGCGCCCGCGCCGCAATGGCGCCGCAGCGCAGGTAATCGCCATAGGAGAATCCGCCGGGCACCACCACGAGATCGGTGCCCTTGGGCAGCTCGGTCTCCGCATGCCAGACCATCGCGGCTTCGTTACCCGAAGCGAGCTTGAGGGCGCGCGCCATGTCGCGCTCGCGGTTGATTCCGGGAAAGACGAGAACGGCTGATTTCATGAATGCGCGCCTAGAGCAGTTCGACCCGATAATTCTCGATCACGGTGTTCGCCAACAGCTTGTCCGCGGCATCCTTCAATACCGCCTCGGCCTTGGCCTTGTCGGCGCCCGCCAATTCGATGTCGAACACCTTGCCCTGACGGACGCTGGCGACGCCATCGACGCCGAGCGATTTCAGCGCGCCCTCGATGGCCTTGCCCTGCGGATCAAGAATGCCGGATTTCAACGTAACGGTAACGCGTGCCTTCACGAGACTTGCCCCAATCAGCTCTTCACCAGCACCGGACCTGAACCGGCCGGACGCTCGTTCTCCATCAGAATGCCCAGGCGCTTCGCCACTTCGGTATAGGCCTCAAGCAGGCCTCCGAGGTCGCGGCGGAAACGGTCCTTGTCGAGCTTCTCGTTCGACTTGATATCCCACAGCCGGCATGAGTCGGGCGAGATTTCGTCGGCGACGATGATCCGCATCATCTCGTTCTCGAACAGGCGGCCGCATTCCATCTTGAAATCGACCAGACGGATGCCGATGCCGAGGAAGAGACCGGTGAGGAAGTCGTTGACGCGGATGGCCAGCGCCATGATGTCGTCGATTTCCTGCGGCGTCGCCCAGCCGAACGCAGTGATATGCTCTTCCGACACCATGGGGTCGTTGAGCTGGTCGTTCTTGTAATAGAACTCGATGATCGAGCGCGGCAGCTGGGTGCCCTCCTCGATGCCAAGGCGCTGCGACAGCGAGCCGGCCGCGACGTTCCGCACCACCACTTCCAGCGGCACGATCTCGACCTCGCGAATCAACTGCTCGCGCATGTTGAGGCGGCGGATGAAATGGGTCGGCACCCCGATGTCGTTGAGGTGCTGGAACAGGTACTCCGAAATCCGGTTGTTGAGGACGCCCTTGCCCTCGATCACCTGGTGTTTCTTGGCATTGAACGCGGTCGCGTCGTCCTTGAAGTGCTGGATCAGGGTTCCCGGCTCCGGGCCTTCATACAGGACCTTGGCCTTGCCCTCATAGATGCGGCGTCGACGGCTCATTGGGATGTACCGTGTTTTGTTGAAATCCATGAAATTGGGTGCTCCGGATGACAAGGGTTTGCGACCACGACGGAGCTGCCGTGAAGGCCAGATCCCGAACAATAACGACCGGAAACAGAACAAGAACCTCGCCTGATGGCAACCTATCCGATTGGCCCATCCAGTACAATCGACCCGGCCCGATTGGGCCCAACTTATCCCGATTGCCCTGCGGCCTAACGGCCCGTTGTTTTACCGATTCGCCCCCTCTATCTAGGTAGGCGATCGGGCCGCGACAACGCGGCCCCGTTTACCTTTTGGCCGGGATTGGAACCGAAGAAATGACCACTTTCGACAAGCGCGAGGAAGGTTTTGAGAAGAAATTCGCCCTCGACTCGGAGCAGAAGTTCAAGGCTGAGGCACGCCGCAACAAGCTGCTCGGTCTTTGGGCAGCGGAGAAGCTCGGACTGACCGGCGACGCCGCCACCGACTATTCCAAGGAAGTGGTCGCCGCCGATTTCGAGGAAGCCGGCGACACGGACGTCCAGAACAAGGTCGCGAAGGATTTTGCCGCCAAGGGCGTCGCCATTTCCGCCGCCGAGGTCCGCGTCAAGATGGATGAGCTGATGGCGGCAGCGGTCGCCCAGGTGAAGGCGGGAAGCTGACGCGCAGCGTCATTCCGGACGACGCGCAGCGGCGATCCGGAATCTCGAGATTCCGGGTCTGGTCCTTCGGACCATCCCGGAATGACGGTGCCATGACGTCTAGCGATATTCCTTCCGAACAATCTCCAGCAACCGGCGCGCCGCCGCGCTCAAGAAACCGCCGCGGCGCGTCACCGTCACCACATCATGGCTCGCCTTGAGATCGCCGACGCCGATGGTCGCGATCGTCTTGTGTCGCAGCTCTTCGGCGGCGTTGCTCTCGGACAGTAGCGCCACACCGAGCCCCGCTTCCACCAACCGTTTCTGCGCGGTCAGGCTGTCGACCGGCGTCCACTCGATTTCGCCCAGGCCATGGGTCTGAAACAGCGCAAAGACATGCGCCGCCGTAATCTCGCGCCTGCCCGGCACGATCGGAAATGCGATCCAGCGCTCGCCGCGCAGATCGGCGAGTTTTGCGACGCGGCGGCCGGCGCGCGGATGGTCCAGCGCGCATACGACCTGCAGCCGCTCGGCAAACAGCACTTCGCAATCGAGATCGCGCGAGCGGTCGCGGTCATAACGCAGGCCAATGGTCGCCTCCCCACGGCGGATCATGTCGCTGACTTCCGCGCTGGTCGCCGTGCGCAGGCTCAATTCGACCTCGGGATGCTCAGCGGCGAAGCGTTTTAGAATTGCCGACAGCCGTCCACCGGCGAGCGTGCCGACCACGGCAAGCGCGACCGGTCCTGAATTCGGCTGCGCCAGCGCGCGAACGGCATTCTCTGCATCCTGGGCGGCGGCAACCGCGCGCTCGGCATAGGGCACCAGCACCCTCCCCGCATCGCTCAGCATGGTTCGCCCTGCGATCCGCTCGAACAGCGGCACGCCGAGTTCCTGTTCCAGTAGCGCAAGACGCCGCGAGATCGCCGGCTGCGAGCGGTGGAGCGCCTTGGCCGCGCTCGAAATGCCGCCGCGGCGATGAATTGTCAGGAAGGTCAGGAGCGCATCGCTGTCCATGCCAGGCCCATGCAAAAAGCTGATGATACCAAGAGAAATAACAAATTTGGCTGATGGGCGACAGCCCGTTAGTTTCGCGGCCGTCAAAAGCGGTAACAAGCGGAGCTAATGATGCGAAGTCAGATGGAAAAAGCCGAAGCGTTTCGCGCGCTGCATGCGCGGCCCGGCGCGTTCATCATTCCCAATCCCTGGGATGCCGGCACCGCAAAACTGCTCGCCGCGATGGGTTTTGAGGCGTTGGCGACCACGAGCCTCGGTCTTGCCAACACGCTCGGCAGCAGGACCGTCAGCCTGGACGCCATCATCGAGAATTGCCGGGCGATTGCGGAAGCGACCGACCTCCCGGTCAGCGCTGACCTCGAAAATTGCGGCGCCGACGATCCGAACACCGCGGCAAAGGCGATGGCGCGCGCAGCCGAAGCCGGCGCCGTCGGCGGCTCGATCGAGGATTCGACCCGCGATCCGCGCAAGCCGATCTACGACTTTGCGCTCGCGGTCGAGCGGGTGCAGGCGGCAGTCGAGGCGGCGCGCAAACTGCCCTTCCCCTTCACGCTGACCGCACGCGCCGAAAATTTCCTGCACGACCGCAAGGATCTCGACGACACCATCAAGCGGCTGCAGGCGTTCGAGGCCGCCGGCGCGGATGTTTTGTACTCGCCCGGCCTGTACGACCTCGAGACGATCCGCACCGTGGTGTCGTCGGTCGGCAAGCCGTTCAACCTGGTGATGGGATTCGCCGATCCGACCCTGACCGTGCCGCAACTCTCTGACGCCGGCGTCAAGCGCATCAGCGTCGGCGGCGCGATGGAAAGGTACGCGCTGGCGGCGTTCTTAAAATGCGCCCGCGAGATGAAGGAGCGTGGTGCGTTTACATTTGTACGGGAGATGGCGCCGATCGGGGAAGTACGGGCGGCGTTCGGGTGATGCTTTCCGCCGGTCATTCCGGGGCGATGCGAAGCATCGAACCCGGAATCTCGAGATTCCGGATCGCCGCTTCGCGTCGTCCGGAATGACGTTACCGTCGCGACGCGACGCTAACGTCACTCCTCTTTAAACCCGTACTCCGGCACGTTGCCGCTGGCGCCGTAATATTTGTACGGCAGGAATTTGCCGGACATCGTGATCTTGACCCGGTCGCCCTTCGGATTGGCGACGCGGTCGATCGCCATGTCGAAATCGATCGCCGACATGATGCCATCGCCGAATTCCTCCTCGATCAGCGCCTTCCAGGCCGGGCCGTTGACCATCACCATTTCATAGAAGCGATAGATCAAGGGATCGGTCGGCGGCATCGGCGTGCCGGTGCCGCGCATCGGCACTTCGTTGAGCATCGCGATTTCGGATTTCGACAGCCCGAACAGCTCGCCCGCATTGGCGGCCTGCGGCTTTGTCAGTTTCATCTGGCCCATGATGGCGCCGACGATCAGCACTTCCGAATAGCCGCCGATCTTTTCGCAGATGTGTTTCCAGCTCCAGCCCTTCTCGCGCTTGATGTCGAGCAGCTTTTCGGTGAGGTCTTCGCGCTTCATGCTCTGTCTCCTTCTAACTCGTCATGTCCGGCCTTGTGCCGGGCATCCACGTCTTGTTGGCGGGGCCTAGGAAGACGTGGATGGCCGGGACACCGGCCATGACGCCTGCTCCGAAACTTCCTGACCCGAAGCAACCACCAGCTCCGGCTTCCCGATCCGCACCACCGGCACGTTGCGCGGGTCATGATCGGTGACGGTTGTCGCAAAGGTCTTGCTGCGGCTGACCAGGAAATCGACGATGTGGTTGCGCAGCGCATAGTACAGCGGATGGCGGTGCAGATCGATGCGGCCGCGATCCTTCGGCAGCGGGTTCTCGACGATCTCGGCCAGCACGGCGCCCGGACCGTTGGTCATCAGAAAAATCTTGTCGGCGAGATAGATTGCTTCATCCACGTCATGGGTGATCATGAACGCGGTCTGTCCTGTCTCGAGGCAAATGCGTCGCACTTCGTCCTGCAGCGTGCCGCGCGTCAGTGCGTCCAGCGCCGAGAACGGCTCGTCCATCAGCATGATCTTTGGCGTGATCGAGAGCGGCGCGCAATACCGACGCGCTGTTTCATGCCGCCGGACAATTCCGACGGGCGTTTGTGCTCGGAGCCGGTCAGGCCGACCAGGTCGATGAATTTTTGCGCATGGGCCTTCACCTTGGCACGGTCCCAGTTGCGCCATTTCGAGGTCACGGCATAGGCGACGTTGCCAAGCACCGTCCGCCACGGCAGCAGCGCATGGCTCTGGAAGATCACGGCGCGGTCGAGGCTGGTGCCCTCGATCGCCTGACCGTCGACGATGACCGCGCCTTCGCTCGGCTCGTCGAGCCCGGCCAGGATGTTCAGCACCGTGGTCTTGCCGCAGCCGGAATGGCCGATCACGCAGCCGAATTCGCCGCGGTTCATCGAGAGCCAGAGATCTTCGAAGATCGTGGTCTCGCCGCCGCCTGCCGCCGGGTAACGCCGCGCGATGCCTTCGATGGAAATGAACTTGTCGGTCATCACAGCTATTCCGGGAAGGTGACCATGCGCGTGAACCGCGCCAGGATCTGGTCGAGCAGCATGCCGACGATGCCGATCATGAGGATGGCGATGATGACGTTGGTGATCGAGAGGTTGTTCCACTCGTTCCAGACGAAGTAGCCGATGCCGGTGCCGCCGACGAGCATCTCGGCCGCGACGATCACGAGCCAGGCGATGCCGATCGAGATCCGCATGCCCGTGAGGATCGTCGGCGCCGCGGCCGGCAGGATCACCGTGAACGCGCGCCTGACCGTGCCGACTTCCAGCGTGCGCGCGACGTTGATCCATTCCTTGCGCACGGAGGCCACGCCGAACGCCGTGTTGAGCAGCATCGGCCATACCGAGCAGATGAAGATGACGAAGATCGCCGAGATCGAGGAATCCTTGATGGTGTAGAGCGCGAGCGGCATCCAGGCCAGCGGCGAGATCGGTTTCAGCACCTGGATGAAGGGATCGAGCGCCTTGCTCATCAGGGGCGACATGCCGATCAAAAAGCCGAGCGGAATGGCGACGACCACTGCCAGCAGATAGCCGAGGCCGACGCGGGCGATGGAATAGCCGAGCTGGATGCCGAGCCCCTTGTCGTTCGGTCCGTTGTCGTAGAACGGCTGCCTGAGGTGCTCCCACAATTTGGCGCCGACATCGAGCGGTCCCGGCATCGCCGATTTGCCTTGCGTTGCCGTCAGCCCCATCAGCTTGGCGTATTCCGGCGACATGTTGGTGGCGGCCGCCGTCGGGCGCGTGGCGAGATGCCAGATGCCGAGGAACGCGGCCAGCAGCACGATCGAGACCACGGCCGCGCGGAAGCGAAGGGAAAAGGTCATCTCCCTCTCCCCGCTTGCGGGGAGAAGGAGAAACAAGCGAAGCACGGCATCACGACGCCTTCCTGATCTTGAAGCTGGCGAGATAGTCCTCCGGCTTCGCAGGATCGAAAGTCTTGCCCATCACCGAAAAACTCTTGGTCGTCGCCGTGGGCGGTGTCAGCCCCGCTTCCTTCATCAGCCTTGTGGCGTCGGTAGCGAGATAGACCTGCGCGGCGATGCCGGCATAGTCGATGTCGCCTTTGACCTGACCCCAGCGCTTCATCTGGGTCATGATCCACACCGCAAACGACTGCCAGGGGAACGGATCGAAATCGACGCGGTTCGGCTGCGTGACGATGTTGCCGAGACCGTCGGCGAAGGTGCCGGTCAGGATCTGCTCCAGTACGATCGGCGGCTGGTTCAGATAATTGGCCGGCGCGATCGCGTTCGCGATCTCCTTGCGGTTCTCCGCCTTGTGCGCATACGCGGTCGCCTGGATGATCGACTTGAGCAAGGCGCCATAGGTATTCGGCATCGTCGTGACGAATTCCTTCGAGGCCGCGAAGGCGCAGCACGGGTGCCCTTCCCAGATGTCCTTGGTCAGGATGTGGATGAAGCCTGCACCGTCGAACACGGCGCGCTGGTTCATCGGATCGGGCCCGAGGAAGCCGTCGATATTGTCGGCACGCAGATTGGCGACCATTTCCGGCGGCGGCACCGCGCGGATCTGCACGTCGGTATCGGGATCGAGGCCGTGCTCGGCGAGATAATAGCGCAAGAGGTAATTGTGCATCGAATAGTCGAAGGGCACGGCGAACTTGAAACCCTTCCAGTCCTTCGGATTGCGCTTGTCCTTGTGCTTGATCGACAGCGTGATCGCCTGGCCGTTGATGTTCTCGACCGCCGGCATGGTGAAGGGGATCGGATTGGAGCCGGCGCCCATGGTGATGGCGAGCGGCATCGGCGACAGCATGTGGGCTGCGTCGTATTCCTTGTTCAGCGTCTTGTCGCGAATGACAGCCCAGCCGGCGGTCTTGATGACTTCGACGTTGAGGCCGTTCTTGGCATAGAACCCCATTGGAGCTGCCATGATGATCGGCGTCGCGCAGGTGATCGGGATGAAGCCGACCTTGAGGTCCTTCTTCTCCAGCGGCCCGCCTTGCGCGAACGCTTCGGTCGCGGTCTTGAGCGGGAAGAATTGCGACAGCGCGGCCGCGGCGGTTGCCGCGCCCACCGATTTCAGGAATGCGCGCCGCGCGACGTCCTGCGGAAACATCGCCCGCATCACGGCAGAGGCGACGACACCCTCGTAGCGCTTCTGTTCGCTCTCGATGGCGGACTGGGCCTGCAGTTGCGCGGCCTGATGCTCGGCTTCGCTGACATGCCGGCCGCAAGAGCAGCCCCCGGCATGAAGATGGCGGTTCGGATCGAATGGGTTGTCGAAGGTAGACATCAGCCCTCCTGCGCGACGTTTGCCCCCTAATTAAGCAAGGCATATGCCAGCCCCGTTTTGCGGCGATGGCGCTGACAACACAGGGATTCCGCTGAGATTGGCGATTACGAAAATTCGTGATATACGAGATATCGTAGTTAGATTACGAGATTTCGGAGTACTGGATGGATCTCGCCGTCGGTTCAACCGCAGCGCCGCAGGATGTCGAACTCCGCGCCGCCGCGTTCGAGTTCGCGATCGAGCCGACGCTGCTGCTCGATCCCCATACCGACCAGATCCTCGACGCCAATCCGGCCGCCTGCACCCTGCTCGGCTACGATCGCGCCCTGCTGCGGCAAACCAAGGTCAGCGCGCTACACACAGGCCAATTGCCGGCGCTGATCGTTTTCACCCAGGCTGTGCTCGACAAAGGCGCGTACTGGACCAACGCACTGACACCACGCCACGCCACGGGGCAAAGCCTGCGCCTGGAATACGCCGGCTCGATCGTGCCGGGAGACGACCGCACGCTGGTGCTGCTCACCATGAGCGACCTCGATGCGCGCCGCCGCCGCTATGTCGATGCGGCGGCCGAGGATCATATGCGCGGCGGCATCGCGACCTGGCAGCGGGTCGAGCGCGTGTTCCAGGACATCGAACGGGAAAACCAGTTGATCCTGCGCGCCGCCGGCGAAGGCATCTACGGCGTCAACGCCGAAGGCAAGACCACCTTCGTCAATCCGGCCGCCGAGCGCATGCTGGGCTGGGGTGCGGAAGAACTGGTCGGCAAGGAAATCCACCCGATCGTGCATCACACCCATCACGACGGGCGGCACTATCCCGATCATGACTGCCCGATCTACGCGGCATTTCGCGACGGCGCCGTGCACCAGGTCGAGGGTGAGGTGTTCTGGCGCAAGGACGGCACGCCGGTCTGGGTTGAATACACCTCGACGCCGATCCGCGACCGCGGCGTGGTGGTCGGCGCCGTCATCGTGTTCCGCGATGTCAGCCAGCGGCGCGAGGCCGACGAGAAGCTGCATGCGGCGCTCGCCGAGGTCGACCGCCTGCGCGAGCGGCTGGAGCTCGAAAACGCCTATCTGCAGGAAGAAATCCGCATCGAGACCAATCCGCGCGGCATCATCGGCCAGAGCGAGGCGATCCAGAAGACGCTGCGACAGGTCAAGCTGGTGGCGCCGACGTCAGCGGCCGTGATGATCACGGGCGAATCCGGCACCGGCAAGGAATTGATCGCGCGCGCGATCCACGAGGCGTCTAGCCGCCGCGACCGGCCGCTGATCCGGGTCAATTGCGCGGCGATTCCGCGCGAACTCTTTGAAAGCGAGTTCTTCGGGCACGTCCGCGGCGCCTTCACCGGCGCGATGCGCGACCGTATCGGCCGGTTCGAACTCGCCGATGGCGGCACGCTGTTCCTCGACGAGATCGGCGAAATTCCGCTGGAGTTGCAGGGCAAGCTGTTGCGGGTGCTGCAGGAGGGCAATTTCGAACGCGTCGGCGAAGAGCGCACCCGCGCGGTCGACGTGCGTCTGATCGCCGCCACCAACCGCGACCTCAAACAGGAGGTGCAGCGCGGCCGGTTTCGCGAGGATCTCTATTTCCGGCTCAATGTCTTTCCGGTGGAATCGGTGCCGCTGCGCGAGCGCCGCGAAGACATCCCGCTTTTGGCGCAGCACTTCTTGACGCGCGAGAGCGCGGCGCTGAAATCCGACCTGCGTCTGTCGGAAGGCGATGCCCGCAGGCTCGCCCGCTATGACTGGCCGGGCAATGTCCGCGAACTCCAGAACGTCATCGAGCGCGCCGCGATCCTCGCGCAGAACGGCCGCTTGCGCATCGACCTGCCCGATGCATCCGGCGTTCCGCCCTCGCCCGGCACGGCTCGCGTGAAAGCAGATAGCCGCCCCGCAGTCATGACATCAGCGGAAATGCGCGCGCACGAACGCGCCAACATTCTCGCTGCGCTTCAGGCGTGCTCCGGCAAAGTGTTCGGCCCCGGCGGTGCCGCCGAATTGCTCGACATCAAGCCGACAACGCTGGCCTCACGCATCAAGGCGTTGGGGATTGCGAACGCACGCGGGATCGGCGGCTTGTGATCCACAGCGGACATTCAGGTTCCAACCTGTTTCATATCTGCCGCACCGCAGACCTATCGTTTGAACGTGTCCAACCTGCCGC
The DNA here is from genome assembly GCF_001693515.2 of Bradyrhizobium paxllaeri. NCBI lineage: Bacteria > Pseudomonadati > Pseudomonadota > Alphaproteobacteria > Hyphomicrobiales > Nitrobacteraceae > Bradyrhizobium > Bradyrhizobium paxllaeri. The sequence goes on along the minus strand of NZ_CP042968.1, from coordinate 3,222,913 downwards.
ACTGTAGACGCATTCGGATATTCATGTCCCGGCGCGCCTGAGGAAGCGCGGCTGGGACCGCCTTGTTTCTCCAACAAAGAGGACACAGTACTGTGAAGAAAATTGTGATTATCGCGGGTGCGACGCTTGCCCTGGTAACTGCCGCTGGCGCTGCCGATATCCCGCGCGCACAGCCCGTCTATCAGACGGCCCAGGTCGGCAAGATGCCGATTGGCAAGACCCCCATCGGGAAGACTCCGGTCGGCAAGACGCCCGTGGCGCCGCGGCCCTATACGCGGTACTGAGTCAGACCTCGTAGATTCTGACCTTCGTCGACAGCTGAAGGGCGAACTGTGGCAAATGGGCCGAAGAGATTAGCACAACGCTTGCTTGCGGGATTCGCACCCGCTGTCCTGCTCGCGTGCGCAATCCATCCAGCTTCCGCACGCGAGATTGACACTCGGGGCGGCCTGGAGCGTTTCATTTCCCACATACAGGAAGGTTACAAGCGCGTCGCCAACGCGAACGCGCTTGTTTCCAGCGATGAATCGAAACCGGCGTCACAGCCGACCCGCAAGCCGGGATCGGCAAAGGGCCCGTACTATGTGGACTTCAGAGCCAGAACGGCGGCGAGCTGGGGACACGCTTTCGTCTGGTACGGGAAGACAAGCGAGCGAGCCGTTGAAGTCGCGGGCCTTACCCCTGCGGGAGACAACGTACCTTATGTACTTGGTCATCTGATGTGGGTGCCGTCCGAGACCGGGGCAAGTTATGGCGATCTCGATCCGCAGTACTTGACCGCCAGTTACCGCGTCTACCTGAATGAGCCGGACGCAAAGAGGGTTTTCGCCTACATCAAGAAATTGCAGGCGAGTTCACCGGTCTGGAACGCCGAAACCACCAATTGCACGGCGTTTATCGGCAGCATCGCAGAATTCATGGGATTGAAAGCTCCTCACCGCTGGCAGCGTCCCGAGAACTATGTCAACAGCCTGAAGGCGATGAATGACGGGCGCCAGATGATCCGCCTGTCATCGGAGCAATAGCTCCGCGTAATTCCGCTTACTGTCGCGCAACGCCCTCTTCGCGCAACTTTGCTCGCCTTCTCCACACCTGCAGGTCAGTCATGACTTTTATGGCGGCCGCAAGGACCAGCGCGCAAAGCACCGCCTTCGAAATCGTCTCCATCGTCCCCTCGATCAATATGCCATGCACCACGCTGCCTGCGACGATAACGATCGCGAGCAGTGTATGGGCGATGCGCCACGTTCGCGGTCGCACTCCCAATCGCCGGCGGAGTGCCGCAAAAAGCGCGACGGCGAAGATTGCCCACATGGCGACCACACCCCAGGGGGAGAACGGCGTCGGCGATGCGAACAGAAGGGCGTCAATCATGTCGGGCGGACTGGTGATCCAAAGGCCGCCGACGTGGATCACCACCGCCACGACGAGCGCGCCTCCAGTCCAGAGATGTGTACGCCGGCCACGATAAGCCGACAGTCCCGGCAGGTATCCGGCGATCAGCAAAGGCTGAACGAGCATTAGCCCCAGCGCGACAATCCCTGCGAAGCAGGCCAGTATGTAGATCGGATCGCGCCACGCGAGCAGCGGGCTCATCGCGGCAGCAGCGATCGGCACGCCAACGGCTCCTGCAAGGGCGACCCAGATCAGGATCACCCGGGCCAATCTCCATCCCTTCGTTGGCAACTCGGTCAGACCGGCTGAAGGACGAAGTGCGCCTCCAGGCTGGTATCCTTGGCGCTCCGCATCACGGGACGTAGAAAGACGGTTTTGAATTCGCCGCTGTCATAGGCGAGGTGACCATGCGGTTGGCCGAAGATGGGAACGATCTGCGGCATCTCGAGACGAAACGCCCCGTTCTTGTCGGTGAGCGTGGCGCCATGACTCTGCGGCTCGTGCTCCCGCCCTTCGGTGGTGTGCGCCCAGATCTGGATGCGCTGCCCGGCAAGCGGAGCTCCGTCGCCTGCGCGGCGCACGGTGCCACTCATCCAGAAGCCACCCTTGCCGATTCGATCCACTGTCGGCGCGCCCGCGCGGTAGTTGTTGGACCCGCCCGGCATCGAAGGGGTCGGCGCGAGGCCTTGCGCGCGCGCTGGCGACAGGAGCCCGGAAACCCCGGTTGCGAGGATCGAGCCGCCTGCGGCGAGGAGGTTGCGGCGGTTGAGTACAACAGTAGTCATGCGACAACTCCTCCTGGCGACCGTGCAGTTGCTGCGGCGAGGATACAACAACAAGCGCGACACGCCCAGTTGAGGGAGGCGACGGCACTGTAGGCTCGCAATAACAGTGTTGTGAACGGTGTGCAGCGGCTCTCCACCAGCCTCGTTCACAAGGCATACTCGGGAGCGTCCGCGCGGCGTTGATCACACGGAGTGATAAAATGATACTCAATCCGGATCATGTTACGATCGCAGTGGCCGACGCCGGCCCGGCGATCGAGTTCTTCGCGCTCCTTGGCTTCAGAAAGGCTCATGTCGCAACGATCGATGGTGGCGTTCCCGCCCGGTACATGGGCATACCGCGCATGAAGGCGCAGCACATTACCCTCGCACTCGAAGGAGCCTATCATTTCGAGATCCAGCTGCTTCAGTTCGACCCGCCCCCCGGGACCGATCCGGGTGCACACCCGACGAACCTGCGAAAACGGGGCTTCAATCACCTCGCGTTCCGCGTCGACGACATTGAGGCGGCCACGGCGTACCTCGTGGCCAACGGCGTAACCGTGCTGAGCGACGAGATGGACTACATCAGCCGAAAGCTGCGGCTCTTCGAGGGGCCCGAGGGCATCACCGTCGAGTTGGTACAGCGCGACGACTGAGACTAGTAGCGGCGGTTACCGACGGAGAACGACGAGGCGCCGGGCAGCGAATTGATCTCGCTGTCGATCCGACCCGTCTGCTGGACGACGCCGACCCCGAGCGACAGGCTGAGATTTGACGTCGGCTGGAATTCGACGCCGGCATACGCGCTCGAGACGGGCAGCGTGCCGGACTTGGAGTCGAACGGCGCGAACGCGCTGCTGCCGATGCCGGCATTGTATTTCAGCGTGTCGAAACCGGCAAAGAAAGTGACAGGCAGGCCGCCGCCGTTCTTCAGGCTGTAGCCGAACTGCACGCCTTCGCTGTAGATCGAACCGAAACCGCCAAACGCACTTTGGCTCAGGCCGCTGAAGCCCATGCTGTTGCGCTGGCTGCCGACAAAAAAGCCGTTCGAAAAATTGTAGCGCGCGTAAGAAGAGCCGTTTCCGACGTCGCGGAAATCGAAGCTCGGAAAGCTGCCGTAAGCGTTCGGGCTCTCGCCCGCATCGCCGCTGAATCCCATCGGCCAGCCCGGGATCCAGTAATTCACCGGCGAGGCTTGGGCGTTAGCCGTGCGCCCGCCGAGGCACAGCATCGCCACGACCAAAGCGAAACCTAATCTGCGTGAGAACATCGACATCCGCGCGACCACCAACTGTGTCACGATTATACGCAGCGGAGATCGGGAACGCCAGAGCGACGCGATGGCGCGGTTCCATCAGTTCGCGCCATCGCTTCAAGAATCGCAGGCCGCCTTGTTGCGGTCCAATTCCCTGGGAGTCGGACTGCAAAATTGAGCGCGTCGTTACGCCGCCTTGGTCGTGAGCTTCGCCTCCATCGGCAGCCCCTCCTCGATCGGCAACGCAGGATCGCGCGACCATTCGTTCCAGGAGCCGAAATACATCCGCACATCCTTCACGCCGGCGTTCTTCAATGCGAGGAACGTGTTCGAGGCACGCGCGCCCTTGAAGCAGTAGAGATAGACCGGCGTACTCTCTGTGATGCCAACGGTGGCGCATTCCGCCAGGATTTCGTTCTTGGACTTGAAGCGCGGCCCCTCCGCGGTCGGCTTCATCATCCGATACCATTCCAGCCACACCGCGCCGGGGATGCGGCCCTTGCGCGGGCAGAAATCCTTGCCGTACGGCGACGAGCTTTCGCCGATCCACTCGTCGATGTCGCGGACGTCGAGCAGCGCGATGCCGGGCTTGCCGACGGCCGCCAGCATGGTCTTGGCGTCGATCAGGATGTCACCCGCCTCCGGCACGACCGTGAACGATGCCTTCACCGGCGACGGCACGTCCGTGGTCACCGGCAAGCCCGCCGCCGCCCAGGCGTCGTAACCGCCATGCAGCACCTTGACCTTGGGATAGCCGAGCATGGTGAGGAGATAGTAGCCGCGGCACGATTGGCCGAAGCCGGAATTCATCGACTGCTCGTAGATGACGGCGGTTTCCTTGCCGGACAAACCAGCGGCGCCGAACGCGTCGGCGAATTTGGTCTTCAGCTCGTGGATGCCTTCCGGCGTCGAGGTCGCCAGATACGTGAAGATCTCGTGGACATTGACGGCGCCGGGGAGATGCCCCGCGCCGTAGGCTTCGGGATTGCGGGTGTCGATGACGACACACGGCTCCTGCTTGAGGAATTCCGCGAGTTCGCCGGCAGTAATCAGAACGTCCGTCATGGCAGGCCTCTCCTGTTTGTGTGGCTGGTTGGGGTCGATCGAAAATCAGTGCTCGTCACCAGCCAGCATCTTGCGGAGCTGCTTGGTGGCGGGGGTGACGATCGCGACGAAATAGGCTTCGCGCAGCCTGCGCTGGGCGCGGTGGCTCTTGAGGTAGCCGCGCGCGCCGCAATGAAGCATCGCCGCATGCGCGGCCGCGACGCTGGCGTCGCCAAGCCGCAAGCGAAGCGCCACGACGCGGCGCCAGTAGCTGTCGTCGGCATTGTAGGGATCACTCGCCAGCGCCATGGCCTCCTTTTCGAACTCGGCATGCAGTTCGCGAAACTGTGTAGGCTGTTGCGGCAGATAGCGGTTGATATGCCTCAATGGCGCCTCGACCTCGTCCATGATCTCGATGCAATCCTTGATCAGGCCGAGCGCCATGCCGGTCTGCAGCAGAATGAAGCCGGCGCGGATCTTTTTTACGAAGGGCCCCGCAGACTCGGCGAGGATCAGTTCATCCGGCACGAACACGTCGCGGAACTGCACGCCATAGGTGCCGGTGCCGTCCATCGCGAGAAAAGGTTTGCATGGCTGCAGCGTGATCGCGGGATCGGAACAGTCGGCGAGAAACATCACGATGCCCGGCCCGCCTTTTGCGGTGCCGCCGCCCTCTTCACGCTCGAAGATGGTGCCGAAGAAATGATCGGGGCCGAGGTTCGACACCCAGGGCAGCGCGCCGCGCACGACATAGCCGCCCTCGACCTTGCGCCCCTTCAGTTTCAGCCGTTCGATGCCGAAAAAACTCTTCATCGGGTTGGAGAGCCCGGTGCCGCCGAGCACCCGTCCGCTCGAAAAACCGTCGCCGAAGCGCCGTGCAAGCTTCAGATTGGTGGAGTTCGCGGCATACCAGACCAGCGTGTTCTGGCACCAGGCCATGAACGCCGTGGCGCCGCAGATCTCCCCGATCGCGGCGATCGACTGGATGGCGCACCGCAGGTCGGCCGGTCCCTCCTGTGGGACATGGCTGCCCCACGCGCCGATCTCACCGAAACGGCGCAGCAGCGCGTCCGGATAGGCGGTGCCGGCATCGATCGCCGGCGCAAGCGGCGCCAGCTCACGGCGAGCGAGGCTCGCGACCTCGTCGACAATCGTGGGAGCGGGTTGATCTGCAACTTCGATCCGCGACAAAGCTAGTGATTCCATGATCTCCCGCTCCCCTCTTGCACGCGTCGCGTTACGTTAGATGCCGACCTCGAGATTGACGGGCCGCGTAAAGGTGTTGGCGACCGGCGACCACTTCTTGACGTGGGTGACCAGTGCGTCGATCTCGGCTTTCGAAATGCCCTCGCATTCCATGTCGACCTTGACGCGCACGTCCGTGAAGCCGACCGGCTTCTCGCTGACGTCGCCGGTACCCCAGACGGCGGTGATGTTGAGGTCGCCCTCGAGTTCGAGCTCGAGCTTGTTGACGATCCAGCCGCGGTGCACGGCGTTGGCGTGCAGGCCGACGGCGAGGCAGGAGCCGAGTGCGGCGAGCGAGGCTTCAGAGGGATTGGGCGCGGTGTCGTCGCCCAGAAGCCCCGGCGGCTCGTCGACGATATAGGGCGCGAGATTGCGGATGTAGTTGGCGTGGCGAAACTTGCCCTCCGCCACCGTCTTGCACTTCAAGGTCTTGATGACCTTCGGGTTGGCCTTGCCGTTGGCGATGAGCTGCTCGAGCCCGCCTTTATCGATCGGGGCCAGGCAGCCCGTGAGCACCGTTTTTTGAGCAACCGCAGTCATCTTTTTTCTCTCCCTTGGGTAGGATACCGAACGTTCTGTTTCCTGCATTAAGCGTGCCAGATGGAGCCGGAAACAAAAGACGAAGCGTTGGAGGGCCTTAGCGTTAGCTGCCTGCGGATTGATCAGCACCGCCCTGCACAAGGCCGATGCAATCGCTGCCTCGCCGCGATTATTTTGAGCGCATGGGAGATGCGACTTGATGATTTCGGCGCGCTCCGATTAACTGGCGCGCATGGGCAAATCAGTTTCCAAGCGGAAGGCTGTCGCGGCATCAGCCGCAGGGGATGAAGAATCCGCGCGCGGCCGCCTGCTCAGCGCCGCGACGCACCTGTTCTGCAAGAACGGCATCAACGCTACCGGCATCGATGCCATCATCGACGAGGCCGGCACCGCCAAGACCACGCTCTACAAGCTGTTCGGATCGAAGACCAACCTCGTCAACGCCGTGCTGGAGAGCGAAGGCAAGGCGTGGCGCGAATGGTTCATCGGCGCGATGGAGGATGGCGGCGGTGACGCACAGGCGAAGCTGAAGCGGATCTTTCCGGCGCTGAAGCGCTGGTTCGCCGAGGAACGCTTCTATGGCTGTCCCTTCATCAACGCGGTCGCCGAGCACGACAAACACCAAAAACAGTTCCGCAACATCGCGCTGCGCCACAAGAAGGTGGTGCTGGCGCATATTGAAAAACTCGCCGGTGAAATGGGCGCGGCCGAGCCGCAGGTGCTCGCGCATCAACTCGCGTTGCTGATCGACGGCGCCATCGTCGCCGCCATGGTCTCACGCGATCCCTCCGTCGCCGATACCGCAGGCCTCGCCGCGGGCAATCTGTTCGGGCCTTCCAGGATGAAGAAGCCGAAACGGGCCGGCAGTTCCGCCGAACTGGTCGCCGTCTGACGGCCGCTAGAGCGACGCGAAAACCGCGGGACCGAACACCAGAAACAGGCCGCCGGATGCGATCAGGGCGACGCCAGCGGCACGGCTCAGCCATTGGCTGCGCGGCAGCAGTTTCTCGATGGCGACATAGATCGCGACAGCGGCGACCCAGGCGAGGTTCATGACGCCGGCGACGAAAAGCAGCGCCATCAGAAACCAGCAGCAGCCGACGCAATAACCGCCGTGCCGAAAGCCCATGCGCAGCGCGCCCATCGCGCCCCGTTGCCAGTATCGCGCGAGGAACAATATCGGGCTCTGGCAGTAGCGCAGGCAGGCGCGCTTGATCGGCGTCAACTGATAGAGTCCGGCGGCAAGCAGGATGATCCCGGCGAGAAAATGGCTGGTGCTCGCCATCATGCCGGACAGCAACCCGGCCTGGTCGAGCCCCCATTGCACGGCAACTGCAACGAGGCTGAACCCTGCCCAGATCACGAGATAGCCGGCGAGGAACAACCAGCTTGAGATGACGGGGCTGTCCGTCGTTGCCTGCCTGCGCTTGATCGCCGTGAACAGCAGGATCGTCGGCGCAGCGCTCGGCACCATCATGGCAACCATCATCACCCACCACATCGCGAACATGAGCCCGGCCTGCGCCAGCGACCACGGCTCAGGGTCCATCGGCATGTCGGCCATGCTCATGTCGATGCCGGCGCCGGCCAACAGATAGCCCCAGGAGAACGCAACCACGGTGGCTATTCCGATCGCCACGATCAGGCGATCGTGCCGCAGGGTCTGCTCGAGCGTCCAGGTCCCCGTCATGAATCCGCTCCCGATGCCGGAACGGCAGAGTTGGATTCGGGTGCCGCGCTAGCTAGGCCGCGACGCCGTCCGGCGTCTGGATCACGTTGGCGAGCGAACTATGCGTGCCCTTGGTGTCGAACTTGATGGCGCCGGTCGAGCGGATGTTGGCCGAGGCGACCTCGGCAGCGCGGTGCTCGAATCCCTCCGGCATCACGACCTGGATGCGGTGAGGCTCTCCGGTCACCGGATTCTTGATCGGCTCGACCTCGGTCTCCAGCACACCCTTCGCCACGACGCGCGCAACGCGACCATTCTTGTCGAACGAGAACTCGAAGGGCACGAACAGTGGATCGTGAATCTTGGTGACGATCAGGCTGAGGATCTGGAACAGCGTGCCCTCGGCGGAGAACTTGCCCGACATGATGTTGAACAGCGCTTCGCGCTGCTCGGGCGTGGCGCGCTCGTCGACGATCGGCTGCAGCTGGCCATTGCCTTCATGCAGTGCGCCGGGAAAATCAACGGTGGCTGCGAAGACGAGGCCGTCGAGCTTGGTCCTCTCGAAATGTCCCTTGGTGATCCGCATGCCGACCATGCCCTTGCAATAGCCTTGGGTCGGCAGGGCATTGAAATCGCACGGACAGCCGAATGCGCAGGTGCAGTTCTTGATCCATTCGCCTTCGAGACGCCAGTCGGATGTAGCCATGGCAGACCTCCGCGTTGCGTTGTCGATTGGAAGGGCGAGCTTACTCCGTTTGTGCCGGCGGGGACAGCGATCGTAGCTACGGCTTCATTGCGGATCGCGCAGCATGGCTTCGAGCCGTCCGAGTTCCGTCGCCAGATCGCGCTCGACGTCGGCGACGTGCATCTCGATCACGCGATAGTCGCGCGCCTCCAGCCACGCCTTCCGCATGGCGCGGTCGGCGACGATCGCCTCCGACTCGTTCGGGTTGACCAGTTCGATCGCGAGCCGATGCACGAAGGAAACGAAATCGGGAATGTGGCGACCGACCGGCGTCTGGCGCTTGAACTGGCCAGCGAAACGACGGTCGCGCGTCAGCGCCTGCCACAGGATCCGTTCGGCATCGGTCGGGTTCCGGCGAAGCAGCCGGGCGAGCCCGCGCACAGTCGAGCTGTCACCGGGCGCCGCCGGCCCCTGCCCGTGCTCGGCCAGAAGCGCCCGCAGCCGTGTCGCCTGTTCGCCATCGAGCACGCCGCCCTTGGCCGGCCCCTTGCGCCCTTCGGCGATCGCCATCACCACACCGTGCAGCGTGTGCATGTCCTGCTTGGTCGGGTCCATGCGCGTAAAAATGTTGCGGAGGTTCACCAGCATGGTGTCCCGCTTCTCGCGCGGGCGGAGGAATTCGACCTTGTCGAGTTCCCGGACCAGATTGTCGAAGAAGGCCTGCATCTGGTGCTGCGAGGCCGGCTCGGAACGCTCCGGCATCGCGAACGGCAGCGCGCCGCCGGTCGAATGCTTGAACCACTCATAGCCGATCAGGAGCACCGCCTGCGCCAAATTGAGCGAGGCAAAGCCCGGATTGACCGGAAAGGTGATGATCCGGTTGGCGAGCGCCACCTCCTCGTTCTGCAGGCCATAGCGCTCGCGGCCAAAGAGAATGCCGGCCCCGCCGCCGGTTCCGATATGCGCCACGATCTCGCGGGCCGCCTCGGTCGGTTCGACCACCGGCTTGGCCTGGTCATGGGCGCGGGCGGTGGTGGCGAACAGGAGCGAGAGATCGGCGACCGCCTGCTCCACTGTGTCGAACAGCTCGGCCTGTTCCAGAATCTGGTCGGCGCCGGCCGCCGCCCGCTGCGCCGCGATGTTCGGCCAGCCGTCGCGCGGATTGACGATTCTGAGTCGCGACAGCGCGAAATTGCCCATCGCGCGCGCGGCCATGCCGATATTCTCGCCGAGCTGCGGCTCGACGAGGATCACAATTGGTCCGGCTAAATCCAAACCAGCCTTGGTTTTATCGGTGCCGGACATTTCTCGACTTCACCTTCTCATTCAACCTCCGAAGTTGATTCAACCTCTGAAGGTTTTGAATCACCGCGACAGATTCGTTTCGGATGGCGGCCCAATTCGCGAGCCCGTTGCGCGGCTTACTAACCTCTCTGCGCGCTCGCTCAAAGTCTCAAGGAGGCATGATCCCCGCGCGGCCGCTTGCGCGCATTAGACTTTCGGCTAGGCTAACAATCACAAACAAAGCGAAGCTGCAAACAATCCCGAGCGCCGGTTCAACGGCGAAGGGCATCAGGGGAGACGTCGATGCGCGGCAGGTGGTCGTTGGCGATTGTCGGCGTGGTCCTGATCCTGGCGGGCGGCCTGCTCGCCCATTTCACCCAGACTGCCGGCGGTATCCGGATCGAGGATGTCCGCTTCAAGGGCGCCAAGGGCAACACCATGAGTGGGTTGCTCTACATCCCGCCGAACGCCACGCCGCAGATCCCCGCTCCCGGCATCCTCGCCGTCCACGGCTATATCAATTCGCGCGAGACCCAGGATGGCTTTGCCATCGAGTTCGCCCGCCGTGGCTACGTTGTGCTCGCGCTCGACCAGACCGGCCACGGCTACAGCGACCCGCCCGCTTTCGCGAACGGCTTCGGCGGCCCCGATGGGCTCGCTTATCTGCGCAGCCTCGAAATCGTCGATAAGAACAATATCGGGCTCGAGGGCCACTCGATGGGCGGCTGGACCGTGCTGGCGGCGGCGACCGCGATGCCTGATGGCTACAAATCGATGGTGCTGGAGGGCTCCTCGACCGGCAAGCCGTTCGCCGCCGAGGGCACGACCACCTGGCCACGCAACGTGGCGCTGGTGTTCGCAAAGTATGAGGAATTTTCCACCCTGATGTGGGGCGTCGATCTTGCCCGCGACGTCACCCAGAGCCCGAAACTGTGGGCCCTGTTCGGCACCCAGGGGCCGGTCGAGCCGGGCAAGGTCTATGGCGACATCGCGCAAGGCACCGCCCGCGTACTGCATACCCCCGCCATCACCCATCCGGCCGAGCACATTTCGCACGAGGCCATCGGCTACAGCCTCGACTGGTTCGCGAAGACCCTGCAGGGCGGCACACACCGCCCGGTGGACGACCAGATCTGGTTCCGCAAGGAGATCGGAACGCTGATCGCACTGCTCGGCTTCGTGGCGCTCCTGATCGGCGCCTTCGATGGGCTATTGGAGGCGCCGATGTATTCCCGCCTGCGGCTGCCGGAGATTGCCGATGGCACAATGCCGGAACATGTCGCCGCGAGCGGCCGGCGCTGGACCGCCGCCTTCATCCTTTCAGCCTTCATTCCGGCGCTGACCTATTACCCGGCGTTTGCGCTGGGCGGGACGTTCGTAAAACCCTCCGCTTTGCTGCCGCAGGGCATCACCAATCAGATCCTGGTCTGGGCCGTCATCAACGGCCTGATCACGCTCGCCCTGATGCGGTTCGCGCCCAAGCGCGCCAGCCGGTCGGGCACTGTCCTGCCGTCGCTCGTGATCGCCATCGCCACGGTGGCGATCGGCTACGCGGCGCTGTGGCTTGCCGACCTCGCGTTCAAGATCGACTTCCGGTTCTGGATCGTCGCGGTGAAGCTGATGAGCGCGAAGCAGTTTTTGATCTTCCTGATCTATCTGGTCCCATTCACGGCGTTTTTCGTCATTGCGCTGCATGTCCTGCATCGCAATTTCTCGACCATGGCAGCTCCCCGCGGGGCGCTGTACCTGACCAATATCTTCGCAATGACTCTGGGCTTCATCGTCCTCGTCGGGCTGCAATACAGCCTCCTGTGGCTCGGCGGAAAGCTGTTCAACCCGCTGCCCGACCCCGGCTTCGTGCCGCTCTCGACCATCGTTGCCATCCAGTTCGTCCCGCTCCTGGCGATCTGCGCCGTGATCGCGACCTTCACCTGGCGGCGGACCGGCTCCAGCCTGCCCGGCGCCCTGATCTGCGGCATATTCGTGACCTGGTACGTGGTGGCGGGGACGGCGACCCAGGCGGCAATTTAAAGCGTTTTCAAGCGAAGCCTGCCCCGGACTTTGATCCGGGGTGGGACCCGGTTGGCGTCAAGAAAACGCGTCAAAACAAGAAGTCCTAAAGGATGGGCTGAAACTGCATAACAGCTTGGCTTCCGCCGGCCGGTTTGCGGTGCTATAGGCCCCCTATAATCACCCATCCCGCCCGAAACACGCGGTTTTCCGAGAAAAGGCCCCTTCCGTCATGGCAAAAATCAAGGTGTCCAACCCCGTCGTCGAACTCGATGGCGACGAGATGACCCGGATCATCTGGCAGTACATCAAGGACAAGCTGATCACCCCGTTCCTGGATGTCGAGCTGTTGTATTTTGACCTCGGAATGGAGTACCGCGACCAGACCAACGACCAGGTCACCATCGATGCCGCCAACGCCATCAAGAAGGTCGGCGTCGGCGTCAAATGCGCCACCATCACCCCGGACGAGGCCCGGGTGAAGGAATTCAACCTGAAGGAAATGTGGAAGTCGCCGAACGGCACCATCCGCAACATCCTCGGCGGCGTCATCTTCCGCGAGCCGATCATCTGCAAGAACGTGCCGCGCCTGGTTCCCGGCTGGACCAAGCCGATCATCATCGGCCGCCATGCCTATGGCGACCAGTACCGTGCCACCGACATCAAGTTCCCCGGCAAGGGCACGCTGACCCTGAAGTTCGTCGGCGAGGACGGCACCGTCATCGAGAAGGAAGTGTTCAAGACCCCGGGCTCCGGCGTCGCGATGCAGATGTACAACCTCGATGACTCCATCATCGACTTCGCCCGCGCCTCGTTCAATTACGGCCTGATGCGGAATTACCCGGTCTATCTTTCGACCAAGAACACCATCCTCAAGGTCTATGACGGCCGCTTCAAGGACATCTTCCAGGACATCTACGACCGCGAGTTCAAGAAGGAATTCGAGGCCAAGCGCCTCACCTACGAACACCGCCTGATCGACGACATGGTCGCCTCGGCGCTGAAGTGGTCGGGCGGCTATGTCTGGGCCTGCAAGAACTACGACGGCGACGTGCAGTCGGACACGGTCGCGCAGGGCTACGGCTCGCTCGGCCTGATGACCTCGGTGCTGCTGACGCCCGACGGCAAGACCGTGGAAGCCGAAGCCGCCCACGGCACGGTGACCCGTCACTACCGCGAGCACCAGAAGGGCAAGGAGACCTCGACCAACTCGATCGCGTCGATCTTCGCCTGGACCCGTGGCCTCGCCCACCGCGCCAAGCTCGACAACAACCCGCAGCTGGCAAAATTCGCCGACACGCTGGAAAAGGTCTGCGTCGCGACCGTCGAGGAAGGCTACATGACCAAGGACCTCGCGCTCCTGGTCGGCGCCGACCAGCGCTGGCTGTCGACGACCGGCTTCCTCGACAAGGTCGCCGCCAACCTCGAGAAGGCGATGGCGGCCTAAGCCGCCCTTCGCAACTCCCTCCCCATCATTTGCGAGGGGCAGTGCGACGAAGCAATCCATGTCTCCGCCCGGAGCACCATGGATTGCTCGGAGCCTGTCGTCGGGCGCGGATTCGCGCGGCCCGTTGGCTCGCAATGATCAAGAACCAACAACGGAGCATTATAACCGTGTCGTTTTCCAAGAGCGCCGTGCTGAGCGCCATCATGCTGACCGGGTCGCTTGTTACCGCGACCGCCCAGAAAGCGCTTCCCGAGGCCATCGCAGCGCCGGGCGAAACCGCTATTCTCACGCTGCATGCCGAAGGCGCGCAGGTCTACGAATGCAAGAGCGGCGGCGACGGCACACTCACCTGGGCGTTTCGCGAGCCGATCGCGACGCTTTTCCAGGATGGCAAGACGGTCGGCCGGCACTATGCCGGGCCGAACTGGGAACTCAGCGACGGCAGCGTGGTGGTCGCCCAGGTCGCCGGCACGGCCCCGGGCATGGTCGCGAACGACATTCCCTTGCTGAAGCTCACAGTGACTTCCCGGCGCGGCAACGGTGTTCTCAGTCCGGCGACGACGGTGCAGCGGATCAACACGGCGGGGGGAAGGCTCACCGGCGCCTGCTACAAGGCGGGCACCTATGAAAGCGTCCCCTACTCGGCCGATTACGTGTTCCTGCGCAAGGGCTGAACGCCTCTCCTCATGGCCGGGCAATGACCTATCAGCGTCATTGCGAGTCAACGGGTCGCGCGAATGCGCGCCCGATGACAGGCTCCGCGAAGCAATCCATTTCGCCGCAAGCGGCAGCATGGATTGCTTTGCGCTATCGCTAACCCATCGCCACCTTGCCGTCTCCGTGCTCGCGTCCGTCGAGCCAAAGCGTGCCGAGCGCGAACGCCAGCCAGCCAAAATTGTAGAGGAAACCAATGATCAGAACGACCCAGCCGGGAATCGGTCCGACCGCAGCGCGATCGACGAATTCCGCCAGGGTCGACGCAGGCGTCGGGTGGATCGCGATCTTGCCGTAATAGGCAATCACCTGAACGGCGAGAATCCAGACGTAGTTGCGACGCAGCCGCCGCCCGGCCGCGCGGATAAACGAAATGTGGTGGCGGGGCGCGGTATAGTCGCGCCCGAGCGTCACCTGCCAGCTATCGTCGCGGGCTTCGCCGGTGAATATCGGCGCGTAGAAATTCATCTCCATCCACCGGGCGCGGGCGCGCCAGACATTGAAGTAGCGATAGCGTCGCGCCTCCATGCCGAGAAACACGGCAATGAGCAGGCCGACGAGCAGGAGCGGCAGCGGCGAAGCCTCCGGGCTCGAAAAGGTCGTCGACAGCGCGATGCCCATGGTGACGATCGCCCAGTTGGTCGTGTTGTCGAGCCGCGTTCTCCAGATCGTCGAACGGTAGACCTCGCCCCGGTAAAGATGAGCGATGGCGCCCATTTCAGCAGAATCGAAGATGTGCTGGCGGTGTGTTTCGCTGGAAGCCGTGACAGACATGGCGGGACTCCGGTTGTCGAACCGGGGATCACCGGCATTGACCGCGAGAATCCACGTCATCAACGCCGATCAACCCATCCGGAATTGTGACGGCGCAACTATGCGCGCCCTGAGGCCGAATTGCCAGCAACAGATGGGGTCGCGCAACTCAAGCGTTGTTGAGGAAGCGGCCTGGTCAGGTCGCGCAGCGCAGTGAAATAGCGCGATGTGTCAACAGCGGTCCTTCCGCATGGCAGTTCACGACTTGAAACGTCCTCTTCGGCCGTCTGAAGGAGGGCGATATCGCACATGGTCGATCAGGGCGCGCAGCTTGGGCGAAAGATTTCGACGATCCGCGAAATAGAGGAAGAAGCCGCTGAAGGGCGGGCAGTACGCCTCCAGAAGCGGCACCAACTCCCCTCGCCCAATGTACGGCCTGAACGTCTCTTCCATGCCGAATGTCAGGCCGCCTCCGGCACACGCAGTCCTTACCATGACCCACATGTCATTCGTCGTGATCCTGGGATTTACCGCGACGTCAAATTCGCGGCCGTCTTCCTCAAACTCCCAGCGATAGGGAGCCGTCTCTGGAGCCGGACGCCAGCCAATGCAGCAGTGCTGCGAAAGCTCGGTCGGATGCGATGGCGTACCGAAACGCTCCAGATAAGACGGTGCGGCCACGACCATCTGGCGCTGATCGCCCGAGACTGGCACGGCAATCATGTCCTGCGCGATCACTTCGCCGAGGCGAACGCCGGCGTCGTACCCCTCGGCTACGATATCGAACTCCTCGTCGGTCACGGTGATATCGATCTGCACACCAGGATGAGCGTGCATAAAACTCGCAAGCAGCGGTCCGCAGATGAACCGCTCGGCGATCGAGGAAACGGCGAGCCGCAGCTGCCCGGTCGGCTTGGCATCCCGATCTTGTGCGGTATCGAGCGCGAGTTCGACTTCTGCAATGGCTGGTGCGACGCGCTGGTGCAGTTTCACGCCGGCCTCGGTGAGCCTGACGCTGCGCGTCGTCCGCTGGACGAGCGCCACGCCCATCCGATCTTCCATTCGGCGAATGGCCTGGCTCACCGCGGGCCGGGTTACGCCCAGTCGTTCAGCAGCGCCGCGAAAGCTCTTCGCTTCTGCGACTGCCAGGAAAACCGAAACAAGGTTCAGATCTACCGCCATTGGTTAGCCAAACTTACCAAGCCGGTCACGATTGGACAAATTGTTTCACATATGGCGCGATCGTATGTGTGCCCGACAGAAAGTTGGAGGCACCGACAATGACGTCTCTTGACCACTACCGTCTGCTCGGCCGGTCCGGCCTGCGGATATCTCCCATCGCGCTGGGCACGATGACCTTTGGTCAGGATTGGGGCTGGGGCGCCGATGCAGGCGAAGCGCGTCGGATCTTCGATCTCTACGTCGATCGCGGCGGCAACTTCGTCGATACGGCCGTGAACTACACCGACGGCGCCGCCGAGCGCCTCCTCGGCGAGTTCATCGCGGACAAGCGCGATCGTATCGTGCTCGCGACCAAATTCACCATGGCGCGCGAGCCGGGCAACCCGAACTCAGGCGGCAACCACCGGCTCAATATGCTGCGTTCGGTGGAGCAGAGCCTGCGGCAGCTCAACACCGACTGCATCGAGCTGTTCTATCTGCACGGTTGGGATATGACCACGCAATCCAACGAAGTAATGCGGGGGCTCGATGATCTCGTGCGTTCGGGCAAGATCCAATATGCCGGCATCTGCAATACGCCGGCCTGGCGTATCTCCCAGATGCAGACAATCGCCGATCTCCGCGGCTGGTCCCCGTTCGTGGCGCTGCAGATCGAGTACAGCCTGGTCGAGCGCACCGTTGAGCACGAGCTCATTCCGATGGCCGCCGCGCTCGGCATGGGCGTGCTGCCCTGGTCGCCGCTCGGCGGCGGCATATTGACCGGCAAGTACGCCCGGTCCGATGTCGCGGAGTCGCGCGACGCAAGCATCTCATCGACACGCAAGGGTGTCATTGCGTCGTCCGGCCATCTCAATGAGCGGTCGATCGGAATTGCGGATGTCGTGCGCGCCGTAGCCGAAGAGATCGGCGCGACCCCGTCCCAGGTGGCGATCGCCTGGACGCTCATGAATCCTGCAGTCACGTCGCCCATCATCGGTGCCCGCACATTTTCCCAAGCCGCCGACAATCTCGGCGCCCTCGGCGTCGCGCTTTCGCCTGAACATGTCGATCGGCTCAATCAGGCGAGCGCGCCCGATCCGATCTTTCCCGCGCGCTTCGTCGGCCGCCCCATGGTTCAGCAGCTCATCTTCGGCGGCGCATCCGTCGCCCTGCGGGATTGAACGTAAGCCAACTCAATGCATCGGCGACAGGCGTGCCGGCAATGCACGCATCACCTCTGCTGAAGAAGGAAGTAGATCAGAAAGGAGAAATTCATGAGAGCCATGACCAATCGCGCACTCGCATGGTGCATGTGCGCCGCAATGTTTACCGTTTCCAGCCTGACCACGGCTGCTACCTGCGGTCAGTCGAGCGCGTCCGAAGATAACAACAAGCAAATAATCACCGAAGCCTTTCATCGCTGGGCGGCGGGCGGAACGTCCTTCTTCAACGACGTGCTCGCCGAAAATGTCGCCTGGACGATCAAGGGATCGAGCCCAGGTGCCGGTGTGTTCCAGGGCCGCGAGACCTTCCTTGAGGCCATCCGTCCCTTCGCGACGAGATTATCCACGCCGGTCCGCCCGACAGCATTCCAGGTCTTTGCCGATGGCGACCATGTGGTCGCTCGCTGGGAAGGAAGCGGCGTCGCCCGCGACGGCAGGGATTACACAAACAGCTACGCCTGGATCTTCCGCATGCAAGGCGGAAAGGCAGCGGAGGTGACGGCCTTTCTCGATCTCGCCCCATACGAGGATGTCCTGCGCCGCGTTCCCGCGCCTCAATAGCACCCGCCCATCATTGGAGCATGACGAGATGAAGCGTCGACCCCTCACCGTACGTGCCCTGATGCTGGTATCGCTCCATGTCACCGGACTGTCGATTGCTTTCGCTTCAAGCGAAGTCTCAACAGGCAGCAAGACCGAAGAACGGTCCATGGGGAATGAAATGGCGCAACACGCCTACGTTGGCATGTGGGTGACCGATGACGGCCGCATTCGCCATGAGCTTCTTCCGAACGGTCGTTACGACGAAGCCCGCGGCAGCCGCGAGAGCGCCTATCAAGGCCGCTATGAGATCAAGGGCAACCACATCGACTATTGGGACGACACCGGATTTACCGCTGACGGCAGGTTCGTCGACGAGGATACGCTCCATCACGGCGGAATGATCTTCCGTCGCCGGTAAAGTCGGCTCCTGCCGGCACGATCTCGCTTCAAGCGCCGGCGATTGCCTGCTCGATCGCGGACAGCGCCGCATTGGCCTTGGCGCCATCAGGACCGCCCGCCTGCGCCATGTCGGGCCGGCCGCCGCCGCCCTTGCCGCCGAGCGCTTCGGAGCCCTTGCGCACCAGCTCAACCGCGTTGAAGCGCGTGGTGAGATCGGCGGTGACGCCGACGACGATGCCGGCCTTGCCGTCCTCGGTGACGCCGACGATCGCAACGACGCCGGAGCCGATCTGCTTCTTGCCGTCATCGACCAGACTCTTGAGATCCTTGGTCTCGACGCCCTCGACCGCGCGGGCCAGGAGCTTGACGCCGCCGGCTTCGCGCACGCCGCCGGCTGCGCCGCCGCCATTGGTCGCGCCGCCGCCCATCGCTAGCTTCTTGCGCGCATCCGACAGGTCACGCTCGAGCTTCTTGCGCTCTTCCATCAGTGCTGCGATGCGGGCCGGCATTTCGTCTACTGACGTACGCAGCTCGGACGCCGCATTCTTGGCGAGCGCCATCGTATCATTGGCATGCTTGCGCGCGTGACGCCCGGTCAGCGCCTCGATGCGGCGCACGCCGGAGGCCACCGCGCTTTCGCTGGTGACCGAGATCAGGCCGATGTCGCCGGTGCGGCGCACATGGGTGCCGCCGCACAGTTCGACCGACCAGCCGAGCGCATTCTGGCCCTGCTCGCGCGGGCCCTTGCCCATCGAGACCACGCGGACCTCGTCGCCGTATTTCTCGCCGAACAGCGCGCGCGCACCGGCCTCGCGGGCGTCATCCACCGCCATGATGCGGGTGGTGACCTCGTCGTTTTCGAGCACGACCTCGTTGGCGATGTCCTCGACGCGGGCGAGCTCTTCCGCCGTGATCGGCTTCGGATGCACGAAGTCGAAGCGCAGCCGGTCCGGCGCCACCAGCGAGCCGCGCTGGGCGATGTGATCGCCGAGCACCTGGCGCAGCGCCTCGTGCAAAAGATGCGTCGCCGAGTGATGGGCGCGGATCGACGAGCGCCGGCCGTGGTCCACTTCGAGCTGCAGCGGCGTGCCGACCTTCAGCGTGCCCTGCTCTACCGTGCCGATGTGCACGAACAGATCGCCGGCCTTCTTCTGCGTGTCCGTGACGCGGAACTTGACGCCCTCGCTTGTCAACAGGCCGATGTCGCCGACCTGACCGCCGGACTCCGCATAAAACGGCGTCTGGTTCAGCACGATTGCGCCGGTCTCGCCCGTCTTCAGGCCGTCGATCTCCTTGCCATCCTTCACCAGCGCCGTCACCACGCCCTCGGCACTCTCGGTGTCGTAGCCGAGGAATTCGGTCGCGCCGAGCTTTTCGCGCAACGGGAACCAGACCGATTCATCCGCGGCTTCGCCCGAGCCGGCCCACGACGCGCGTGCCTTGACGCGCTGCCGCTCCATCGCGTCCGAAAACGCCGCCTGATCCACGCTGATGCCGCGCGACTTCAGTGCGTCCTGCGTCAGGTCGAGCGGGAAGCCATAGGTGTCGTACAGCGTGAACGCGGTGTCGCCGTCGAACATGTCGCCCTTCTTCAGGCCACTGCTCTTCTCGTCGAGGATCGACAGGCCACGCTCCAGCGTCTTGCGGAAGCGGGTCTCTTCCAGCCGCAGCGTCTCCTCGATCAGCCGCTCGGCGCGCACCAGATCCGGGTAGGCCTGGCCCATCTCGCGGACCAGCGCCCAGACCAGGCGATGCATCAGCGGCTCCTTCGCGCCGAGCAACTGCGCATGACGCATCGCGCGCCGCATGATCCGGCGCAGCACATAGCCGCGGCCCTCGTTCGACGGCAGCACGCCGTCGGCAATCAGGAACGACGACGCCCGCAGATGGTCGGCAATGACGCGGAACGACGCGATGTTGTCCTTCCCGGGACCGTGCCCAAGCGCCGAGCCCGTCGCGTCGATCAGGTTGCGGAACAGGTCTGTCTCGAACACGCTTTCGACGCCCTGCAGGATGCAGGCCATGCGCTCCAGCCCCATGCCGGTGTCGATCGAGGGACGCGGCAGCGGCACCCGCTCCTCCTTCGTCACCTGGTCGAACTGCATGAACACCAGATTCCAGAATTCGAGGAAGCGGTCGCCGTCCTCCTCCGGGCTGCCGGGAGGTCCGCCCCAGATATGTTCGCCGCGATCGATGAAGATCTCGGAGCACGGACCGCACGGACCGGTATCGCCCGCCGCCCAGAAATTGTCCGAGGTCGCGATGCGGATGATGCGGTCGTCCGAGAAGCCGGCGATCTTCTTCCAGTAGCCCGCTGCCTCATCGTCGTCGTGGTAGATGGTGACGAGCAGCTTGTCCTTCTTCAGCCCGAAATCCTTGGTGACCAGGTTCCAGGCGAGCTCGATCGCACGCTCCTTGAAGTAGTCGCCGAAGGAGAAGTTGCCGAGCATCTCGAAGAAGGTGAGATGGCGCGCGGTATAGCCGACATTGTCGAGGTCGTTGTGCTTGCCGCCGGCGCGCACGCATTTCTGCGCGGTGGTGGCGCGCTGATAGGAACGCTTCTCGATCCCCGTGAAGACGTTCTTGAACTGCACCATGCCGGCCGCCGTGAACATCAGCGTCGGATCGTTGCGCGGCACCAGCGGCGACGAGGCCACGATCTCGTGGCCGTTCTCCTTGAAGAAGTTCAGAAAGGTCGACCTGATGTCGTTGACGCTGCTCATGTTCATCCAATCGGGCAAAGGGCCGGATCAGGCGGCAACCAGCCTTTTAACCTTCCGGCGGAACGCTTTTAGACAAGGCGGCCTGCGGTGTCCAGAAACTGTGCAGGCGGATCATAGGCTTGCCGCAGCACACAAGATGGACACGCACATCCCGTTGATAATGCTGCGGCTGCGTTGACAGGCTTGGCAGGCCTGTGTTTTCCTCTTATCTGTAAGGCGTCACGTCGGGAGAGATCGGCTTCAGCGCCGGCGCCGAAGGAGCAACCGCCCCGGAAACTCTCAGGCAAACGGACCGCGTGACGAAATAACATCTGGAAAGTGACGCCGGGCGGCATGCCCAGGGCGTCCGCCGACGGGATAATACTCTCAGGCACAGCGACAGATGGGGCTTTCTTGGGGTTTTCGGAGGCTGGTCTCCGGAACCCATGAGGGCCTAACGAATGCTGGCACGCGACGAATCTCCCCTCAAACGCACCCCGTTGCACGCGCTCCATGTGGCGCGCGGCGGCAAGATGGTTCCGTTCGCGGGCTATGAGATGCCGGTGCAATTCCCGGCCGGCGTGCTGAAGGAGCACCTTCACACGCGAAGTGCCGCCGGCCTGTTCGACGTCTCCCATATGGGCCAGCTCGCGCTGCGGGCGAAATCCGGCAAGGTCGAGGACGCGGCGCTGGCGCTGGAGCGGCTGGTGCCGCAGGACATCGTGGCGGTGCCGCCGGGACGGCAGCGCTACGCCCAGTTCACCAACGAAGACGGCGGCCTTCTCGACGATCTGATGGTGGCCAATTTCGGCGACCACCTGTTTCTGGTGGTCAATGCCGCCTGCAAGGCCGAGGACGAGGCGCACTTACGCGCCCATCTCTCCGAAGCTTGCGTCATCGATTCGCTGGCCGATCGCGCGCTGATCGCGCTGCAGGGGCCGAAGGCGGAAACGGCGCTGGCGAAACTTGGCACCGACGTCACCGCCATGCGGTTCATGGATGCCGGCCCGCGCCAGGTCGCCGGCCTCGACTGCTTCGTCTCCCGCTCCGGCTATACCGGCGAGGACGGTTTTGAGATTTCAGTGCCGGCCGCGCAGGCCGAGACGCTGGTGGCGGCGCTGCTGGAAAACGCCGACGTGCTGCCGATCGGACTCGGCGCCCGCGACAGCCTGCGGCTGGAAGCCGGGCTTTGTCTTTATGGCCACGACATCGACACCACGACGACGCCGGTCGAAGGCGCGCTGGAATGGTCGGTGCAGAAGAGCCGCCGCAACGGCGGCGCCCGCGCCGGCGGATTTCCGGGCGCGGACAAGATTCTCGCCCAGTTCGAAACCGGCGCACCGCGCCGCCGCGTCGGCTTGCTCGCGCAAGGCCGCGCGCCGGTGCGCGAGGGCGCGCTACTGTTCGCCGATAGTGCCGCGGGCGAGCCGATCGGCAAGGTTACCTCCGGCGGCTTCGGGCCGAGCCTGAATGCGCCGGTTGCGATGGGCTATCTGCCGACATCGCTCGCGGCAAACGGCACCCAGGTTTTTGCGGAAGTGCGCGGCCAGCGGCTGCCGCTGCAGGTCGCTGCCATGCCCTTCGTTCCCAACACTTACAAACGCTAGAGGAAGTTTCATGACCACGCTGTTCACCTCCGACCACGAATGGCTCCGCATCGAGGGCGATGTCGCCACCATCGGGGTCACCGACTACGCGCAGTCGCAGCTCGGCGACGTCGTGTTCGTCGAACTTCCGAAGGTCGGCCGCGCCCTGAAGAAGGCCGAAGCCGCCGCGGTGGTCGAATCCGTGAAAGCCGCCTCCGATGTCTACGCGCCGATCTCCGGCGAGGTGATCGAAGTCAACGAGGCGCTCGCCGCCGAGCCCGCACTGGTGAATTCCGACGCCGGCGGCAAGGCCTGGTTCTTCAAACTGAAGATCGCGGACAAAAGTGAACTCGGCGGCCTGATGGATGAAGCCGCCTACAAGGCCCATACGGCGTGAGGAAGATGAACCGCTCCGCCACCACACACTCACTGTCATCGCCCGGCTCGACCGGGCGACCCAGTACGCCGCGGCTTTTCGGCCTAATCGCTGATTTCCCGGCGTACTGGATCGTCCGCCTGCGCGGACGATGACACCGAATTTGCAGATTCCAGCGAGGCACCCATGAACGCGCCGCTCAAGACATCAGCCGCAGCCGCCACCGATTTCGTGCGCCGGCATATCGGCCCCTCGCCCCGCGACATCCAGTCCATGCTGGACAGCGTCGGCGCGAGCAGCCTTGCCGAGTTGATGAGTCAGACGTTGCCCGGCTCCATCAGGCAGAAGTCGCCGCTGGATCTGGGCCCGGCATTGAGCGAAACCGAGGCGCTGTCGCATATGCGCGAGCTGGCCGCGCAGAACGAGGTGTTCACCTCGCTGATCGGCCAAGGCTATTCCGGCACCATCCTGCCGGCGGTGATCCAGCGCAACATTCTGGAGAACCCGGCCTGGTACACGGCCTACACGCCGTATCAGCCCGAGATCAGCCAGGGCCGGCTGGAGGCGCTGTTCAACTTCCAGACCATGATCTGTGATCTCACCGGGCTCGACGTCGCCAACGCCTCGCTGCTCGACGAGGGCACCGCCGCGGCAGAAGCTATGGCGCTCGCCGAGCGCGCATCACAGGTCAAGACCAAGTCGTTCTTCGTCGATTCGGAAGTGCACCCGCAGACGCTCGCGGTGCTGCGCACCCGCGCCGCGCCGTTGGGCTGGACTCTCGTCGTCGGCGATCCCCTCGCCGATCTCGACAAGGCCGACGTGTTCGGCGGCCTGCTGCAGTACCCGGGTACATCAGGCGCGGTGCGCAACCTGCAGCCGGCGATCGCGGCGCTGCGCGCCAAGGGCGCGATCGCGGTCGTCGCCGCCGATCTCCTGGCGCTGACGCTGATCGCCTCGCCGGGCGAACTCGGCGCCGATATCGCCATCGGCTCGGCGCAGCGGTTCGGCGTGCCGATGGGTTACGGCGGCCCGCACGCGGCCTATATGGCGGTGCGCGACGCGCTGAAGCGCTCGCTGCCCGGCCGCATCGTCGGTCTGTCCGTGGATTCGCGCGGCGCGCCGGCCTATCGGCTCGCGCTGCAGACCCGCGAGCAGCACATCCGCCGCGAGAAAGCCACCTCCAACATCTGCACCGCGCAGGTGCTGCTGGCGGTGATCGCCTCGATGTACGCGGTCTATCACGGCCCCGAAGGGCTGACGCATATCGCGCGCACCGTGCACCGGCGCGCGGTGGTGCTGGCAGCGGGCCTGCGCAAGCTCGGCTTTGCATTGAAGAGCGAGGCGTTCTTCGACACCGTGACGGTGGATGTCGGGGCCAAGCAGGGCGAGATCGTCCTCCGGGCGCATGCCGAGAAAATCAATCTGCGCCTGGGCGACGGCACGCTCGGCATCGCGCTGGATGAGGCCACGACGCCTGATACCGTCGAGGCGGTGTGGCGCGCCTTCGGCGGCAAGCTGTCCTATGCCGAATTCGAGATGACCGCGCGCGAGGCATTGCCCGCCGCCCTGAAACGCGACAGTGCGTTTCTTACCCATCCCGTGTTCCACACGCACCGTTCCGAGACCGAGCTGCTCCGCTACATGCGCAAGCTCAGCGATCGCGACCTCGCGCTCGACCGCGCCATGATCCCGCTCGGCTCCTGCACGATGAAGTTGAACGCGACCACGGAAATGATCCCGCTGACGTGGCCGGAGTTCGGCTCGCTGCATCCGTTCGCGCCATCCGAGCAGGCCAAGGGTTATCACGTGCTGTTCAGGCGGCTCGAAAAAGCGCTGTGCGACATCACCGGTTATGACGCGATCTCGCTGCAGCCGAATTCGGGCGCGCAGGGCGAATATGCCGGGCTCTTGGCAATCCGCGCCTATCACGCGGCGCGCGGCGAGCCGCACCGCAAGGTGTGCCTGATCCCCTCCTCCGCGCACGGCACCAATCCGGCATCCGCCCATATGGTCGGCATGGAGGTGGTGGTGACCGCCTGCGACGCACGCGGCGACGTCGACGTCGACGACCTCCGCGCCAAGGCGGAGAAGCATTCGAAGAATCTCGCCGCCGTGATGATCACCTATCCCTCGACGCACGGCGTGTTCGAGGAGCACATCACCGAGATCTGCGACATCGTCCACAGCCATGGCGGCCAGGTCTATCTCGACGGCGCCAACATGAACGCGCAGGTCGGCCTGTCGCGACCCGGCGATTACGGCGCTGATGTCAGCCATCTCAATCTGCACAAGACGTTCTGCATCCCGCATGGCGGCGGCGGCCCGGGCATGGGCCCGATCGGCGTCAAGGCGCATCTGGCACCCTACCTGCCCGGCCATCCTGCCACGGATGGCACCGCGCCGGCCTCCGTCGGTCCGGTGTCGGCGGCGCCGTTCGGCTCGGCGTCGATCCTGACCATCTCCTACATCTACATTTTGATGATGTCAGGCGAAGGCCTCACGCGCGCCACCGAGATCGCGATCCTCAACGCCAACTACATCGCTGATAGACTCGATCCGCACTTCCCGGTGCTTTACAGGAACGCCAAGGGCCGCGTCGCGCATGAATGCATCGTCGATCCCCGCGCGTTGAAGACGACCAGCGGCGTCACCGTCGACGATATCGCAAAGCGGCTGATCGATTACGGCTTCCACGCGCCGACCATGAGCTTCCCGGTGGCGGGCACGCTGATGATCGAGCCGACCGAATCGGAATCGAAGGCCGAAATCGATCGCTTCTGCGATGCCATGATCGCGATTCGAAGCGAGATCACGGAGATCGAAATCGGCCGCTGGAAGGTTGAAGCCTCGCCGCTCCGCCACGCCCCACACACCGTGCACGACATTGTCGATGATGCATGGAATCGTCCCTATGGCCGCGCCACGGGTTGTTTCCCCGATGGCGTCTCGCGCACGGACAAATACTGGAGCCCGGTCGGGCGCGTCGACAACGTCTATGGCGACCGCAATCTGGTGTGCTCATGTCCGCCGGTGGCGGACTACGCGCAAGCGGCGGAGTGACGGGCGAAAGCCCGTCATTCCGGGGCGCGCCTTAGCGCGAACCCGGAATCTCGAGATTCCGGGTTCGCATCTCCGATGCGCCCCGGAATGACAGCGCAACAATACGACAGGATGGGTAGAGCGAGAGCGAAACCCATCACGGCTATCACCGCAGACGCGGCACAATGATGGCGCTACGGCGCGACCAGGACTTGATCCCATCGCCACAGATGATCGTTGGTGAGCCTGGTGCCGCCCCACCAGCGATCGATTCGGGTTGTGACGGGAAAAATCCTCCTTGTGGGCGACGATGGCTTTGCCGAACTCTGTCAGCGAAAGCTCGCTCCGCTTGTAGGCCTCGTCCCGGGCCCTGTAGTTATCTCGTCTGGTCGTGCGCAGTTCATCATCGAGGCCGGCCACGGCTGGCATCGGGCCGTGCGCAAGGCCCTCCAGCAAATTGCCGAGTTCAAACTCGCCGAATACATAGGTGTGACGAAGTTGCCGGAGATGGAAAAGCGCATTGGTAAGTGAATATCCCCTCGCGATCATCTCCAGCATCCGCATTTCGCTGGCGCCAAGCCCGGTCGATGCCGATGGCAGTTCTTCAAGCATATCCACCAACACTTGCTTTAGCAGCGGCAACGCGCTCAAATCAGTTCGCAGCAGATCGAAGCAGGCTAGCGGCGTGGGCGATCGCCAAGCCTGCCAGGCGGCGCTCGCTGTCGCCAATTCCTTTTCCGTGACGTCAACGGCCGGCGGGTCCCACCGGCCAAATTTTTCGAGCCCGATCATCTCCAGATCGACAAGACGCAGCTTCAACCTGCCAACGGTTTCCGGATAAGAGCGGAAATAATCGAGCAGCCAGATCAGTTTCAGTTGCGCTTTCGGCCGCACGTCAAACCATAGTTCGACGGTTTCGTATTGCTGGCAGAATTCAGCCAGGCTGAGATCACGGTACTTCCTGCTTTTGCTCTGTTTCCACTGACCACCGCCCCAGTCCGACCAGTGTGTGGCTCCCTCGTGGCTGTGGCTTGGAGTGCGGGGACCGAGGTGGGCTGCGAGTGCATCCGGCGAGGGTTGCGGTCCCCAGACGAAGTCGAAGAAAGCCAGATCCAGCGCGAGGTCAGCGAAGTCATCCCTTGTAAAGTCCGGCATCAGCCAGCCGGTCAGGATCAGAGGCTTCATTGCATTCTCCGACGATACACAAAAACAAAACGGGCGCTGAAGACGTCGGCAACTCAACGTCTACAGCACCCGTCCGTCACGTTTCAGGCCTTAACCCCTGAAGCGTTTCTGAAACTTATTCGTCGTCCGCCGGCTCCTCGCCGTCGGCGTCGCGCTCGGCGGGACCGGCGAGGATCTGCTCGGCGATCAGGCCGGAGTTCTGGCGGATCGCCAGCTCGATCTTGCCGGTCATGTCGGGATTGGCCTTGAGGAACGCCTTTGCGTTCTCGCGCCCCTGCCCGAGCCGTTGGCTGTCATAGGAGAACCAGGCGCCGGACTTTTCGACGATGCCGGCCTTGACGCCGAGGTCGAGGATTTCGCCCATCTTGGAGACGCCCTCACCATACATGATGTCGAACTCGACCTGCTTGAAGGGCGGCGCCAGCTTGTTCTTCACCACCTTGACGCGGGTAGTGTTGCCGACGACCTCGTCGCGCTCCTTGATCGCGCCGATGCGGCGGATGTCGAGGCGGACAGAGGCGTAAAATTTCAAGGCGTTGCCGCCGGTGGTGGTTTCCGGCGAGCCGTACATCACGCCGATCTTCATGCGGATCTGGTTGATGAAGATCACCATGGTGTTGGACTTGTTGATCGAGGCGGTGAGCTTGCGCAGCGCCTGGCTCATCAGCCGCGCCTGCAGGCCCGGCAGCGCATCGCCCATCTCGCCCTCGAGTTCGGCCTTCGGCACCAGGGCCGCCACCGAGTCGACCACCAGCACGTCGATCGCGCCCGAGCGCACCAGCGTGTCGCAGATTTCCAGCGCCTGCTCGCCGGTGTCGGGCTGCGAGATCAGGAGTTCGTCGATGTTGACGCCGAGCTTGCGGGCATAGACCGGATCGAGCGCGTGTTCGGCGTCGATGAAGGCGCAGATGCCGCCCTTGCGCTGTCCCTCGGCCACACAATGCAGCGCCAGCGTGGTCTTGCCGGAGGATTCCGGCCCGTAGATTTCCACCACCCGCCCCTTCGGCAGCCCGCCGACGCCGAGCGCGATGTCGAGCCCGAGCGAGCCCGTCGACACGGTCTCGATGTCCATCGAGCGGTCGTTCTTGCCCAGCTTCATCACCGAGCCCTTGCCGAACTGGCGCTCGATCTGGGAGAGCGCGGCGGACAGGGCCTTGGTCTTATCCATGGAGGATCCTTCAACGATACGCAGGGCAGTGGCGGACATATTACGTGCTCCTTATGGCGGGGATTCGCGAGCGGGACAAACGGCGGCGAGAGGCTTTTTTTGGTGCTATTTCGTCTAGGAATCTCGTACCACGTTTGTTCTATGTTCGCAATATGTTCTTTTCGCCCCTCGGGCGCCGTCCGTATTTAGACATCGCTATCCTAAGTTGAACTATTGCGGATTTGCTCTCCTTCCGGGAAAAACATCAAGCATGCCGCCCACTAGCGGTTTTCCCCCCGAAAGCCCGGACAAAAGCCCCCGGCACCATTTACCGGGGTCAGTTCGTTGGCCCGTCTTGAAAGACGGAGTGGCCGGTTTCGGCCAGCACCGCACCCGCACCAGCCCTTGGTCACGAAAACAGAAAGACCCCGATCAGCAAGCCTGCTGCAAATGCCCAGAGACCTAATGTGCAAGCTGAGACAATGCGGACGAGAATACGGAGGTCCTGTGGGATCTCGTGGGATCGATCCATCATGGCAGCCGTCTTCCCTGAGCCAGCAATTGCTGGGGTACGATCCCGGCCGCCCGGCCCCGCATTAGATCGCAATTCCGGTCCCGTCTGTCCGGCTTCCGACATTGTCGCTTTCGCTGACCTTGATTTGAACTGGGGAGTAGCCGGATTCGGCCAGCACCGACCCATGGCGGTCCGTATTTTAGCTTCACGATCCCGACCAGCCACTGCAACGTACCCTCTAACGCCGAGATCGAACTCATGGACAACAAAATCAATGAATGCGTCAGGCGGGGTGGTCCGGGACGACAAGCAAAAATCAGATCATGACGGACATCCGGAGGCCGCCTCAAATTGGCAGCCTCTTTCATTACGAGCCCTCTCCTCTGCGAGTAGTCCTGTGAGAGTTGGGGCGGCATATCCGGATAGAAGGACAGGGGCACCGTCCGTATTCCGAGGCCGTGTCCCAGTCTAAAGTTAACTCGCGCTGCGTACACAAGTGGACAGAACTGCACCCGCCTGTGATCCATTATGAATCATCACCGCACGGTGTTTGGCTTCTATCGGTGATGAGAACGCCTCATTGCGCTCCCGCCTTCCTCCCAGTGGAAAGGAACAGCGCATGCGAAAGCGTCGCCGTTTCACACAGACATCAACGCTAGAACAGCGACTGGCCGAAGATACGGCTCAGTTGCACGCGCAGGCTGAGACGCTCGAACCAGGCCTCGCCCGGGACAATGTCCTGCGCCGAATCCGGCAGAACGAAACCGCTATACACATCAGCGAATGGTTGGCTTCGCCCGGTCTGAAAGCCCCGATCTGAAGAAGGCCGCCTCAGGCAAGTACTGTGCGAGGACGGCGCCGGCGTGATCCGGCAGCCTCGCTTCGCAAGCCGTGGTCCGCCTGCACGCAAAAATGAAAGGGCCGCCTCGCAGGCGGCCCCCAGCCGGTACAAATTGGTTCGGGATGAAAAGCAGCCCCGGCAACAGCCACCATAGAACTTTTGAAGGGCACTGGGGATTCCGTAACACCACGGAGTTTTCATACCCGAAGCCTAGGGAGCATTCTGGTTGCATTTTGCCGCATGCTCGCCCCATGAGAACGACGCCTCCTTCCGGCCGCCCAGCCCCAACTACGCAAATATACGGAAGTGACCCGGCCCTGGAGGCCCGGCATATTTCTCGCCCATGGGCCGACACATCCTGTTCAAATGTCCGCGGCTGGGCACCAACGTTCAGCATTGGCTTCCGGCGACCGCCCCGGAGGACGGGCCCAATTCGTATGTGTCCGTCCTCTGCCTGGCCTGCACCCGGCTTCATTTCATCCACAAGGAAACCGGCAAGCTTCTGAGCGAGGGCTGACGGTCGGAACTGGCCGGACCGCCCCGTTCCATTGCCGCCACGGGCCCGAACGGGGCGATCGTGTGTGGCACGCCCGCCCTAAGTTCACTTTTGTACTTTTTCTCCGGAACGGATTCCGCCGCAGTGCGTAATCGCATCGGGTGCAGCGCGAAGAGTAGTAACGGGGAACCAGTATTGTGCCGGGAAAAAAATACCTGACGGAACAAGCGGCAACCTTTCTCAAGTTTGCAATGGCCACCACGGATCCGGATATCGCAGCGGGCTTTCTCGACAAGGCCGCCGACCTTTCGGCCAGAAGGGAAGAGGCGCCGGACGCCAGCCCCCGGGCGCCTGATGTAGAGCGGCCGAAAGGCTAGCTCTCCGATGAGGCCGCCACCGGGGCGGCCTCATCGTTTGTGGGCCAGGTCTGCAAGGGAGACGCGAGGTCGCTTACAATTTTAGATGTGCTTGCAGCTTTACCTGCACCGTCCGTCAAGGCGCGCGCGGTATGCATCGTACATGCAGATACAAATGACCGCCCTCGCCTACGAACCCTTCCTGCCAATGCTTCAACGCCATGGCGCCGCTCTCCTCACACGGCTCTTGAGTCTCAACCGCTCACCGGAGCCCGCGCGAGTGCCGCCGCCCGTCCGGCCGGGAGACGCACCGTCGCGAACCCACATTCCGTCGCGGCAACCTTATCCATCGCGTCAGGATTGAGAGCGGCAGCCCACCGGCGCTCTTCTCCCCTGCAAACGCGTCGTCTGCTCTACTGCGTCCCTGTCCGTAGTCGAGCATGCGTTCGGTCGGCTCAGCCAAATCCTCCCACATTGCCGAATCGTTAGACGACGTCTCTCGTCCGCCGTGGTTGTATGCCGCGCATAACAACATCGGGAAGGGAGAGCCGAATGAAGATCGCCGCTGTCATCCTGTCGCTTGCCGCATCTGGCCTTGTCCTGTCGTCCCCGCTTGCGCCCGCGTCTGCCTCTAAAATGAACGGCAAGTGTTGCCAGTCGTCCGATGGTGGCCGCGCGGCCGCTTACGTCAGGCAAATGAACCGCCGCGCGATCCCGCACACCTGCAGCGCCTACGCGGCTTCCTGTATTCGCGATTCCGCCGACCGATCCGACAGGGTTCAGATGTGCACGGCCGCCAAGACGGAGTGCATGAAGACCGGTGTTCATATCGGTCCCTATAGCGGCAGACACTACGACGGCATGGCCAGGATCTAACGCAGGATCCGAAGAGCTGGCCGTCGGCGCCAGCCCAACGACCCCACCGCATGGAGCTATGCAGCGAGGTCGCCGACGGCGGGGAAAATCTGGAGGACCACCCCGCCCTCGCGAGCAGATGCGCACCGCGCAAGCCGCCCGCTTCAGCGCGCCATTGCCAAGACGAAATTCGTCGCCCGGAAAATTCGCCTGAAGGCGTTGAACCTTTTTCGTCTCGCCCAGACAAATTTTTGCCTGGGCAATTGCATACTCGGGGAATAGGCCTGCGCCGCCAAGCGACGATATTCCGCTTGCGCGGCGCAGTGCTTTTTACGGGGCATAAAAACGGGACAGCCGGGAATTTTAACGCGTCCGCGGGGTTGAAACGCCTACAGCGGAGAAGGACTTCGCCGCGCACACCCCCGCGCGGCGACCGTTATTTATCGAACAGACGACCAACGCCGGTGCTATTTGCCGTGCGTCGCATTTGAAGAATGATCGCGAGCTGACGCAACGGCGCGCCATGCTAACGCCTTGGATTGGGGCCGCGCAGGTACCTCCAACCTCCCGCGCTCCCTTCGCCGCTGTTCAAGGGCGGCACGTGACGGACGCTCTGTCTAGCTGTACCGAATGCCAATTGCAATTTTAAGTACGGGGATTGAATTTTGAAGCGGTGGGGAGCCGCAGCGGGATTCTTATATGATTCACAAGGGCGTCGAGTATAGCGTAACCGCGATCGCTCCGGGCATCTGGAAATGGCAATTCCGAATCGGGGAGCGGGTGGTCGCAGGAAAGACCGAAGCCAAGCTCAATCTGCTTGCAATCCGGCGGGTCCAGCTCCGGATCGATCGGGAGCTAAAAAAAGCCGAACGGGAATAACCCGTCGATCGGCTGCTTCCGCGGGCCCTTCATGGAAGAGGTTTCTTAGCAATTACATCAGGTTAGGGTTGAGGGATAACCTGATTTATATGCCCGGCAACGTGCTTGGGCCCGTAAAAACCCGGTATTGATCTTTCGACACGCCAGGAATCCACTCCCGCAGCGCTTTTGGGGGAGCACGGGCCGGCAGCGGCCCATTTTGCATTTGGTCAGCTTGCCATGCCGGTCTTTTTCTTCCGCGTTCGACATGGCGAGGATGCATGCGTCAGCAATGACGGCGCGGAATTTGTCGACCATAACGCCGCCTGGAAGGAAATGACCGGCGTCTGCGGCGACATGATCGCGGATGTTTCCCGGAAGCTCTCTGAAAATGCCGAGTGGCAGATGGAATTGCTGGATGAATCCAAAAAGCCGGTGTTCCGGATTCGCCTGGTCGCGGAGACGCTGCAGGAGACGAATCAAGACGAACGCTAGTTAGCGGACGCCTTCCGTGAAGCGGCATCGCCTTCGCCAGGCGGCGCCATCTCACCCCGAAGTTCCTTCGCCGATACGAATCGGACGCCGACCAGTTCGCCCCTGCGCCAGATCAACGTGCAGACCCGCCGCACCTCGCCGCCTGCCGTCAGCGACAGGCCGAACATTTTCGGCACAGCGAGGTCGCCGACATCAAGACAGGCGCCGTTGTCTGATATGTCGAGGATGTAGCACTGGATCCATGGCGCATCCGGCGCCGGAATCAGGAACCCCTGCTTGTGCAGGTCGACCCGAACGAATTTGCGGGCCCCCAGGTCTTTGCGGTCTCTCGCCATGGTTTCTCCAGTACGTAGAAATACTAGGAGGAACACCTGAATACCGAGTTATCGGAATTCGGCAAAAATCGGGGTGTCGATGATAATTCCGTCGGAACCGAACGGAACCTTAAGCCTAATCGGCGCTGGCGAGCCGGCGCATCGTGAATTCGATCTCGCCGCCAGGCAGCTCGCGCCAGCTCTCGACCGAGCTCATATAGGCGGCCTTGGGATAGCGGGTGAGGAAATCGCGCGCCCGCGCCCTCGCTTGGTCGCGCGGCAGCGTAAACGTCTCGCGCAGATAGCCGTCGCCCGGCTTGCGCCGGCCGGCCATCCGACTCGCGAGATCGCGCGGACGAAAGACCATGTCGCAACTCCAGACACGATGACGACAGGTCAAATATAGGGGGCGCGACGAGCGAATCCTACTCGCCGTTGTCGCGAGGCATTACTGGCTGCTGGTGCCGGTCTTGCTCTTCGACTGCTTGGTGGGCGCGGCGGCCTTGGGCGTATCGGTGCTGCGCACGGTACCCCAGGGATCGGAAGAGGCCTTGGCATCGGGAATCTTCCTCAAGGATTCCTTGTAGGCCTTATCCTTGATCGCATCCGCCTCCTTCTCCTCCGGCGATTTGGACTGGAACTCAGGCATCAGGTTGATGTTGGGGGTCGACATCTGCGCGTAGGCCGGCATCGTCAACAACACCACCACCACGGCCGCGCTCAGCACTCTCATGACGCTCTCCTTTGGGACGCTTTCGGCGTTTCGGGAAAGATACCACCGGCGCAACCGCCTCGCCAAGCGCTCCCCACCTTTGGTTCGATGCCGGAAATCGCGCAATTTGCGGCGATGGCGCTCAATCGCTGCAAATGACACTGCACCTGCCGCCCGCCGCCGCTGTTCCCTTCGCCTCAATGACCACTACAATGCGCCGACAACAAGATCGAACGAGGAAGCGCACGTTCATGCAACAACAGCCACAGACGGCGGAATTCGGCATTGCGGAAGCCAGGCGGGTGCTTGGCGAGGTCTTTGCGCCATGGGTGATGGATCTCAATCTGTCGATCGAACACTTTGACGCTACCCCGCCCGCGGATGCCGCCGACTGGCAGCCGGGCGCGGTGCTGCGCCTGCCGTTCTCGGAGCGGCTGTGCCGCAATGGCGGCACGGTTTCGGGCCAGGCGCTGATGGCATTCGCCGACACCGCGATGGTGATCGCCAACCTCGCCGCCAACCGCGGCTACCGGCCGATGACGACGGTCGACCAGACCACGCATTTCATGCGCGCGGTCTCCGCCAGCGACGTGCTGGCGGATGCCCGCGTTGTCCGCCTCGGCCGCACCATGAGTTTTGGCCGCGTCACGCTGCTTTCCGCCGCCGACAACAAGCCGGTGGCGATGGTCTCGAGCGCATTCGCGATGCTTTAGCTACTGTGCATGGGGTTGTTTTCGTAGTTTTCGATTCCGCCGCCAGCGCCAGGCCAGCATCGCCATCAGCAGCACCACGACCGCAGCCGCGGCCGCACCGGCTGAGAATCTTCCGCCCGGCCGGTCGATGGTTCGCGACCACAGCGAAGGCGTTTCGCCCGGCCGCGCCAGGCGAAACGCCACCACGCTGTCGCCGATGGTCGTGCCCGACTCGGAATGACCGCCGGCGCCGATCGCGACATATTGCTCGCCCTTCCATAGATACGTCATGGGATTGGCAACGCCCGGCACCGGCAACCGGCCCTGCCACAGCTCCTGCCCCGATCGCGCGTCGAAGGCGCGCAGATACGCATCCATCGCGCCGCTGAAGACGAGGCCGCCGGCGGTGATCGCGACGCCGCTGACGAGCGGCGTGCCGAACGGAAGAGCGATGCCGAGCGGCGCGCGATCCTCCGTCGTGCCGACCCGCGCGCGCCAGAGAATCTTCCCGGCCTTCAGATCGACCGCGACCATCTCGCCCCAGGGCGGCTTGTTGCATAAGAGCCCGAGCGGCGACAACGCGACCGCGCGCGTCATCGCAAACGGCGTGCCCTGCTGTCGTCCGAAGTCGTGACCGGGCGGCGGGTTGAAGCCATCGGCGATCGTCGCGCGCGGCAGCAGCTTGACGATATGGATCGCCCGCGTCGTGTTGGCGTAAAGGATCTGATTGACCGGATCGAACGCCGCTCCGCCCCAGTTCACGCCGCCACCGGTCATCGGATGCACCACGGTGCCTTGCGTCGACGGCGGCGTGTAGAGACCGTCATTGCGCGCCGACGCGACCTGCGCGCGGCAGGCCTCGCCGTCCCAGAACGGAATAAGGCCGAACACGTCATCAGCCGAAATCCGCTGCGGCAGCAGCGCCGGCACATGGGTCGGGAACGGCTGCGTCGGCGAGAGCTGCTCGCCTTCGGCGCCGCCCTGCGGAACGCTGCGCTCCTCCACCGGCCATATCGGCTTGCCAGTGTCGCGGTCGAGCACGAACACAAAACCCTGCTTGGTCGGCTGGATCACGACGTCGCGCTGGTCCTCGGACGTATCGATGCGTGCCAATGTCGGCTGCGCCGGCAGATCGTAATCCCAGACGTCGTGATGCACGGTCTGATACGACCAGACCCGTTCGCCGGTCCCGGCGCGCAGCGCCACGACTGAATTGGCGTAGTCGTTGTTGCCGGGCCGCTTGCCGCCCCAGAAGTCCGGACTCGGCGACGACGTCGGCAGGAACACCAGGCCGCGCTCCTCGTCCACCGACATCGGCGCCCAAACATTGGCATGGCCGGCCGTGACGCCGTCATGCACCAGCGGGTCAAAACTCCAGCGCGATTGCCCGGTCCGCGCATCGAAGGCGCGCACCGTCCCGGCTGGCGCCTCGGCGCGGCGGTTGTCCGCGATTGCGGAGCCGACGATGACGGTGTCGCCGATAATGACGGGCGCCGACGTGATCTGGAATTCGCCGGGCCATTCCAGCGGCATGCCGATGTCGAGCCTGATCTCGCCATTGGCGCCGAACCCGGCGCAGGGAACGCCGATCCGCGCGTCGAGCGCGATCACGCGCGCGTCGTTGGTGCCCATGAAGATGCGCGCGCGGCAGGCGGCGGTCTCGGGCGCCTTGCCGTCGACCCAATAGGCGACGCCACGGCAATTGTAGCGGTTGGCCGGGCGTTGATTGGTCGGGATCTTCGGATCGTATCGCCACTTCTGCGCGCCGCTGCCGGGATCGAGCGCGATGACTTCGTTGAAGGGCGAGCAGAAGATCAGGCTGTCCTCGACAAGCAGCGGGGTCGCCTGAAACTTGGTCCGCTTCATCACCTCGGGCGCGCGGCGGTCGAGATCGCCGGTGCGAAACTCCCAGGCGCGAACGAGATTGCCGACATTGTCTGATGTGATCTGCTTCAGCGGCGAAAACCGCGATCCGCCGCGGTCGCCGCCCCAATGCTCCCAGGAGTTAGCAGGAAGCGAGATACCGAGGCAGAAAATGGCAACGAAGGAAATGAATAGACGAACCGGATTTCGCATGCTGCCCCCGCAAGCGCAACCTAAACGCTTGCGGGATCGATTACCCTATTGGCACGTCAGTATCTACCCCGGCCGCCATGATCGCCATAGTTGCCGCCGCGGCCGCCGCCAAACCCGCCGAGGCCAATTCCGATGCCGATGCTGACCGGCGGCGGCGGCGGCGCATCGTACACCACGCGCGGGGGCGGACGGCGAACGACCACGACATCGTCGTCCGGCTCGCGCACGCGCCGCGGCGGCTTGCGATCGACGCGCTTCGGCGGATCCCGTTCGATACGCCGGACCGGTGCATTGACCTTGATCGGCTGCTGCTGCGGCGGCTGCACGTTGCAGGGACACATCGGCGCGGCGAACGCAACGTTTTGCGGCAAAGCAGCGTTGGCGGCCGCAACGGCCGGCGTGAACTCGGGACGATTGCGCAGCCGCTCCTCCAGCTTGCGCGCGGTCGCACTGAGATCGCTGTCGGGGAATCGCGTCAGGAACGAGCGATAGCCGGATGCGGTGTTGACGAGTACGGCGTTATTCCACGCCACCATGCGGCGGTGCCGGACCAGCCAATCGCGCGCCAGCCGTCCGAGCGACGTCTGCGGATAGAGGCCGGCAAAGGCCTCATAGGCTTCGTCGGTGCCGTCGGCCACGATCAACTCGTTCGCCACCTCGACCGGCTTGCCGTTCAGGTCGCGCGTCCATTCGGCAACCGACTTCTTGGGCGCAGCTGCAGGCTTGGGACCGGCGATGGAGGCGCCGGAGAAGCGGAAATCCTCGGTGAGCGACGAGCTGTCCCACGGCGTCTGCCGTCCTTCGGTGACCTTGTTCACCGCCAGCCGCACCCGCTTGAAGGTCTCCTCGATCGGAATCCCCTGCTCCTTGCCGGCCGCGAGCAGCGCCGTCGTATAGGGGCTGTTGTTGCCGGCGCCGTCCTCTGCGACCGCGCCGGGCGAGGTCGAGAACGACAGGAAGGTGCCGGGCGCGCCGACCTTGGCATCGACCAGCGCCAGCCCGCTGCCGGCGGTCTTCAGCTCGGGAAACGGATTGTTGCGGCAGGCATCGAGCATCAGGATGCGCATCCTGCTCGGCACCGAGGCCAGCGTATTGAGGATGTCGTTGAGGCGCACCGCCTGGATCGGAATATCGGCTTCGCGCTTCGCATCGATGTCGACCGGAATGAGAAAATTCTCGCCGTCAACCTGCAAGCCGTGGCCGGCGTAAAACACCAGCGCCACGGTGTCGGCGCCCTTGGCCGCCACGCGGCCTGCGAATTCGCTCACCGCCTCCCGCATCTGGTTCTGCGAAAGATCGGCCGCGGTCGAAACCTCGAAGCCGGAATCGGTCAGCAATTTCGTGACCGCCTTGGCGTCATTGGCCGGATTGGGCAGCGCCGGCACCGAGCGATAGGCGGATTGGCCGATCACCAGCGCGAGGCGATTTTCGGCGAACGCAGACGGCGCGCCCAAAAGCAACGCCGCGGGAACCATCAACCTGAACAACGTGTGACGGAACATGATGCCACCTCCCGACAATGCAGGCTTCGGTTGGTCACGCCCTCGAAGCCAAAGGTTCAAGCCGGCCGCGCCATGCGAGGCGTGACGGCGGCCCGATTGGAAGGCGATGTTGTCGCAGGCGCAGAATCTCCTGCAGTGATCCAAATCACAGTCGCGAGATCATAATGTGTGCGGCAATCCCCTGTTCGGAATCGCGCCGCCGGGGTAAAACAACCTCCGATGCGGCGGATTGCGGTTCATATAGCACTGGTGGTGGGCGCAGCGCTGACGCTCGCGGGCTGCGGCTTCGCCGACGTCCGCGCGCCGGTGCCCGACTTCATGCGCGGCAAGGCGCCCGACCCGCCCACGCTGGGAACCCCGCCCGACGTCAAGATGCTGCTGCGGCAGAAGCTGGACTCGGTGTTTATGGCGGCTTCGCAACCGACCCATGTTCGCGTCTCCGAACCGCGCCCCAACCTCCGCGGCCCCGGCTGGACCGCCTGCGTCAAGGCCGAAGTGGTTTCGGTGACCGGCAAGCCCTTGGGCACGCAGACCTATCGGATCGAGATTGCCGACGGCCTGATCGCCGACCGGCAAAAGGTCGAAGCCGAGGATACCTGCATGAGCGAGAACTACGAGCCGGTCTAGCCCTACAGACAGGGGGTCCGCGCCCGAACGGAGCTTGAGAGCGCCCCACGGCTACCTGTCAGCCTAAACGCTTCGTTAACGCGACCGCTCAAATCCGACCCTCGCCACAACGCGATTTTCCACCTCTTTCCCCTAGCCTTGCCCCGTGAACGCGATGACCACGCTGCGCCCTCCAGGCGTCGCCGGCCAAATAAATCGCGAACGGGGATCGGGGAAGTGGCCGATATTGCAGATACATCGACGGTGCGCCGCGCATCGGGCAAGGACGCAGACGCACGTGCGCCGGGCTCCGGCGGGGCGCTAACGCCGCTCGCCAACGTTTCGGCGAACCAATGGCGTGCGCTTTCAACGCGCGCCGCGGAGCCGAACGGATACTACCTGCCCGAATGGGAATTGGCGGTGAACGCTTCGGCGCCAGGGCGTGGCAATGCCGCCGCGCTCGGCGCGTGGCGCGATGCGTCCACCCTGATCGGTCTCGTGCCGGTGGTTTCGATGTGGCGCGCCTACAAAATTCCACTGCCTGCTTTGGTCAGCGCCGACCCCTATGGAACGCTTTGCACGCCACTGCTCGACGACGATATGGCGGCGGAAGCGGTGACGGACATCCTGCAGCGGGCCCGGCGGGCCGGCGCGCATGCCCTGATACTCCGCGCCACCTCGCTGGATGGCGCGGCCATGAAGGCCTTTAGCGAGGTCCTGCATCGCGGCGGCATGCAGCCGCTGGTGCTGCAATCGCATGTCCGCGCCTGCCTCGACGCCACCGGTGACGCGGACGCGCTGCTGCGCGAAGCGCTTGGCGCGAAGAAACTGAAAGAGCTGCGCCGCCAGCGCAATCGACTCGCCGAACACGGCGCCGTGCATTTCGATGTGGCACGGACGCCTGCCGAGATCGCTGCCGCCATCGAAACATTCCTGGTGCTGGAAGCCAGCGGCTGGAAAGGCCAGCGCGGCACCGCGCTCGGTCAGGACGAGGGCGACGCCACCTTCGTCCGCCGTGCCACGTCAGCTCTGGCCGAGACCGGCCAGTGCGAGATCGTCACCTTGCGCGCCGGCGAGCGCCCGGTGGCGGCGGCGATCGTGCTGCGCCACCAGGACCGCGCCTTCTACTTCAAGCTCGGCGTCGACGAGCGCTTTGCGAAATTTTCGCCGGGCGTGCAACTGACGCTGGAGCTGACGCAGCATCTCTGCGCCGACCCGGCCATTGCCACGGTGGATTCCACCGCCAACCCCGACCATCCCATGATCAACCCGATCTGGCGGGGACGCCTTGCGATCGGCGACGTCCTGATCCCGCTGCGGCGGAACGATCCGGTCGTGTCGCTGATCCGCGCCGCCCTCGCATTGCGCGGCGCGATCCGCGAGCCGGCGCGCCGCCTCGTCCATTTTATCAGAGCACGGCAGGAGAAATCCTAGATGAATACGCTCACCGCCATCGCGCCGGTCATTACGGCCGACCACGACGCCCTTCGCCGCGATTTCCCGCTGAAACCGTTCGCGACCCGTCACAGGCTCGCCGGCCATCCGCTGCTGACGCTGCCGCGCATTGCGCAACTGGCCTCCGAACTGCCGCGCGACCTGATCGAATATAATTCCGGCAAGGTCGCGATCAGCCAGGACCCGGATGCGATTCCCAGCGTCGACCTCGACCCGGTCGAAGTCGTGAAAAGCATCGAGACCGCCGGCGCCTGGATGGTGCTCAAGCGCGTGGAGAACTCGCCGGAATACCGGGCGCTGCTGGAGGACACGCTGCTGTCAGTCGCCCGTGCCCGCGGCTTCAACAGCCTGCTCGATGCCGGCTTCGAGCAGGTCGAGGGATTCCTGTTCGTGTCCTCGCCGAACTCGACCACGCCGTTCCATCTCGACAGCGAAGACAATTTCTTCGTACACATCCACGGCGAAAAGTTCTTCACGATCTTCGACAACACCGACCGCTCGATCGTCTCCGACGACGAGATCGAGCGCTCGATGACCAAGCATCGCAACCTGAAATACGATGAGAGCCTCGCGCCGCGCGGCACCGAATTCCACCTGTTCGCAGGCGACGGATGCTACGTGCCCTATCAATGGCCGCACTGGGTGCGCACATCAGGCTCGTTCTCGATCTCGATGGCAATCACCTGGAAGACGCGCGAGGTGCGGCGGATGAACGACCTGCACTTCTTCAATTCGATGCTGCGCGGCATCGGCCTGCCGCAGCAGCCGCCCGGCAAACAGCCGGTGCTCGATGCGCTGAAACTCGCGTTCTATCGCACGGTGACGACGGCGATCAAACCGCTGCGCGCCTCGATGGCGATGCGCCGCGTGCTGCGGCGGATCGCGCTGGGGAAACGAGCGAACTATTATTTGAAGGATGCGTGAGCCGTAGCCCGGATGAGCGCAGCGACATCCGGGAACGCTGAGAGAGTAGTCCCGGATATCGCTTCGCTCATCCGGGCTACATACTTCGCAACTCACTTCAACGGCGAATGCGGCGCCGGCAGCATGATGGTCGAGTGCATCTCCTCGAGGAAGCCCGGCCCCTTGCCCAGGAACTCCTGCCACGCGGGATCCTTCATCGCATTGCCCCGGGCTTCGGCGCGCGCGTTGAGGCTCGGATAGGCCCAGATGTGGCAGGCTTCGTTCGGCTGCCCCGCTTCGGCGGTCCAGAGGCCGACAATCTTTGAATACTTCTCGCGCTCCGGCAGCACGCCGGTGAACGCATCCAGCCATTGCTTGAGGCCGCCCGCCGCCTTGGCGCGGTAATTGCGCAGTTCGTAGACATTACCCGTCGAGGCCGGCGCAACCGGCGGCCTCACCGCGTTCATCAGGCGGACCTCCTGACGGACCAGCAAGGGACGGATCAGCGGTACGTACTCGCCGGTCCAGCGCGGGTTCTTCGCGAGCTCCGCGCGCATCTTCATGCGTTCGTCGAAACTGTTGTAGCTCCACATGTGGAGGACCTGGTTGAGCGGCCCGATCTCGGTCGACCAGTAGCCTTCCAGCTTGCCGTAATCGTCCTTGCGGATCTCGCGCGATATCGTGCTCGCGGCCTTGATCATGTCGCCGAGCGTGCCAGGCTTTACGGTATAAGTTCGCAGTTCGTAGATCATGGTGCCTCCCCAGGCTTGTTGCTTGTTTTGTTCGGATGCCCAGCCCTAAAGATCTTCGTCCGAAAGTTCTGCGATCTTCGTCAAATGTCGCAGCAAGCCTCGTTTCAAAGGCTTGTTGCCATGGATCGGAATTGAGAGCCGCACCACGCTCCCGTCCTTGCCATAGATGTGATGACTGCCGCTGATGCGAAGCAGAACCCAACCGTGCCGCTCAACAATGCGAGCGAAGTCGCGGCCGGTTAGCGATTTCATGCAGGCAATTCCAGCATCCGTTCCGTACCGCCCGGCTCGGGTGGAGCGACTTCGATGGAAAGGCAGCCTTCGATCGCCTCATGAAGATTCTGCATGAGCTCTTCCATGCTATCGCCCTGCGTGGCACAGCCGGGAATAGCGGGGACCTCGGCCCAAAAGCCTCCCTCTTCGGCTTCATGTACGACAATCTTGATTTTCATCATCGATCTCCCGCTATCGATCTTGGCGTGGACCGACAACCAATTCAAGCCCCTCGCTTACTCCGCCGCCTGCGCGTTGATTTCGGCTGACACCTGACGGATGGCGCGGGCGAGCTGGTCGGCGGGCTGCGCGCCGGACACCGCGTATTTCTGTGCGAAGACGAAAGTGGGAACGCCGGAGATACCCTTGTCGGACGCTTCCTGCGCCTGGCCGGAGATCAGCGCGACGTCCTCGTCGGTGGCAAGGCGCTTGCGCACATCGTCCGCGTCGAGGCCGACGTCAGCCGCGGCCTGCACCAGCACGTTCACATCGGTGAGGTCGCCGCCGTCGCGAAAGTACAATTCCATCAAACGCTGCTTCATCTCGGCGGATTTGCCTTGCGCTTCCGCCCAATGGATCAGGCGGTGGCAATCGATGGTGTTGGGCTGGCGCTTCACGAGCTCAGGACGATAGGTCAGCCCCTCCTCGCCTGCGGCCGCCA
Organism: Bradyrhizobium paxllaeri; assembly: GCF_001693515.2. NCBI lineage: Bacteria > Pseudomonadati > Pseudomonadota > Alphaproteobacteria > Hyphomicrobiales > Nitrobacteraceae > Bradyrhizobium > Bradyrhizobium paxllaeri. The sequence goes on along the minus strand of NZ_CP042968.1, from coordinate 3,180,383 downwards.
CGACGCGACCGGCGATACCCTTGTAGGCTTCGACCGAGCCGAATTTGGCGGTGAGATATTCGTCGCGGCTGATGCCCTCGCGCGGCACCCAGGAATTGAGGAAGAACGGTCGCCAGCGCACTTCGACCGGAACGTCCGGCACCAGCGCCAGCGCGTTCTCGATCCGGCGCTTGCCGATATAGCACCAGGGGCAGACCACGTCGGAGACGATGTCGATCTTCAGGGGTTTTAAGGTGCTCATCGGGACGTCCCTCGCAAAATGATGCCCGGAAGGTAATGAGATCGCCGAAGGAGACAAGGGTGCCGTCTGCATGTCTCGTATCACTTCACCTCCGCGGTTATTGTGGCCTGAGATCAGCCTTTCTAGAACTCCGTGCATCGATTTGGGCCGGAGCCCTGCAATGACCGCCATTTTCAGGCCGGAAGGCCCTCTGTTTCGCGCCACCGAACATGCTGGCGGACCGTGGTCGCCGGATATGCTGCAGGGCAGCGCGACCACCGCGCTGATGACCCGCGAGGTCGAGCGGCTGGCGCACGCTTCCGGCTTTGCGGTACGACGCCTTACCTTCGACCTCTGGCGGCCGGCCGGACTGCGCGCCTTCAGCCTTGCGACCGAGATGCTGCGCGACGGCCGCAAGGCCAAGACCATGCAGGTGCGCCTCCTGGACGGCGTTGTCGAGATCGGCCGCTGTACGGCGCTGCTGACGGTGCAAGGCGGTGAGTCCCCCGCCGATCCATTTTCGAAGGATGCCGGTGACGCGGCGCCGGAGACCGGAAAGCCGCCGCCGTCCTTTGCGCAGAAATGGAGCCGCTACTTTCAGAACGTCTCGGTGCGGCTGATCGAGGGCGCGCTGGAAAAGCCCGGCCCTGCTGCTGCCTGGATGCGGCTCGACGTGCCCATGGTCGAGGGCGAGACCAATACGCCGCTGTTGCAGGCAGTGCAGGCCGCGGATTTTGCCAGCGGCGTCGGCCAGATCGTCGATATGCGCGAATGGACCTTCATCAATCCCGAGATCAGCCTGTACTTCTTCCGCCCGCCGGAGGGCGAATGGATTTTGATCCGTTCGCGCACCCGCGCTGGTGCTCATGGCGCGGGGCTGACCATGGCGACACTGAGCGATCGCAAGGGCCCATTTGCGGAGGTGTTGCAGGCCATGACCTTCGAGCGGCGCGCGGCGCAGGCTCAGGCGTCCTGAGCGGCCAACGCGGTGAGAACAGCCTCGGAGGCGGCGTCCGCCGGCATGAACATTTCGACACGCAACTCCTGCAGCGTGACGTCCTGCGGCGTGCCCAGCGTCAGCACCGCGCCGATCAGGCCGATGCTGACGTCGCCCTTTTTCAGGCGTACCTCGCAGAGCGGACCCGGCGCGTCGGTTTCGTTGAGCTGGGGTGCGGCAACATCAGGCAGCTTCAATAATTCGCGCCAGGTCGATTGCAGCGCCAGGTCAAGCGGCGCGGCCATCGCCTCGTGACGGGCGCGCGCCAGGAGGGCCGCTGCGACATCGGGCCAATCCACGACAAAGGGCCGCAGCTCGTCGGGCGCCAGAAACATCCGCATGTGGTTGAGTGGACGCGTCATCCGCTCCTCGCCGAGCAGCATCGTCATCAGCCGCAACGCCGCGCGATTGGCCTGCATCACGTTCCAGCGCCGGTCGGTGACGATGGCCGGAAACGGCTCATGCCGCCGCAGCAGCAGATCGATGGCGCGCTTGGCGTCCGCGACTTCGGGCGCGGCAAGATCGCGCTCACCATATTGCCGGGCAAAACCGCCGGCCTCGAGCAGCGCGTTGCGATCGCGCAGGGAGAGGCCGAGCGCGGACGCCAGTTGCAGCAGGATGTCGCGGCTGCCGGCAGCCTTGCCGGTTTCGACGTAACTCAGATGCTTGATCGAGATACCAGCCTCGAAGGCGAGATCAGCCTGGCTCATGGCGCGGCGGTTGCGCCAGCCGCGCAGGAGATCGCCGACGGCGTTGATCGGCGATGGTGCATGTTGGCGAGAGTCCATGCGGCGATTATGCGAGCGGGACGCGGCGCTGTAAACGGCGCCTACGCATCACGGCAGTTTCGCCGCCACCTGCCGCATCCGCTCGGCGGTGAGATCGTCCGCTGGGAAGAAGGTTTCCAGCGCCAGCTCCTGCAGCGTGATGTCGACGGGCGTGCCGAACACCATGGTAGTGGAGATGAAGCTCAACACCTCGTTCCCGAGCCGCAGCTTGAACGGGATAGCGACATTGTCGGCCGAGATCGGGCCGGACCGCGCCGGCATCCGGTAGGCCTTGAGCTCCTGATACAGCTTGAGCAATTCAGGATCTGCCGTCGCTTCGCACTGGCGATGCAACCGCTCCAGCAGGTGCGCGCTCCATTCGGCGAGATTGACCGTGCGCGGCGCCAGCCCCTCGGGATGGAAGGCGAGCCTCAGAATATTGAAGGGCTGCTGCCCGAGCAGATGCGGCGGGATGCCTTCGAGCAGCGGCGCCACCATGCGGTTGGCCGTCACCAGATTCCAGTGCCGGTCATAGGCCAGCGCCGGATTGGGCTCATGCGCCCTGAGCACAAGATCGATCGCCTGGCGGGCGGACTTCAGCGCGGGATCGTCCAGCGAGCGCTGCGGAAAGGCCGGCGCGAAGCCGGCCGCGACCAGAAGCACGTTGCGTTCACGCAAGGGGACCTCCAATCGTTCGGCGAGCTTCAACACCATCTCGCGCGACGGCGCGGCGCGGCCGGTCTCGACAAAACTGAGATGACGCGCGGATATCTCGGCATCGCCGGCCAGATCGAGCTGGCTCAGATGTCGGCGCTGGCGCCATTCGCGCAGGTGATCGCCGATATGGACGGGTTGGATTCGTTCGGCTCGCGCCGTGGCTGCATGTGCGTTCATGGTGGAAAACCTACCATGCGAATTTCAGCCATTCCATTACGTGTGAGGTAATGGATTTTGGCGCTTAACCGCTTGAACTCGCAGGAATTTCTTTTTCGTTCTCCCGACCGATACCAACAAAAATACCAACATCCCGAACTCAAACACCGGCAATAAATATTGACGACCGATTATTGGCGAGCTTTGCGCCAAGTTTTATCCAGTCCTGAGTTCGAAAGTGATCCAGCACGTGCGCGAGAAGTTCGTCTGCCGAGTCTGCCAAGCTATCACGGAACCCGCCGGGCCCTCGCGCCCGATTGCACGTGGACGTGCGGGGCCGAAGCTGTTCGCCCATATGAGTGCTGAGGCCGGCGTGAAGGCGGTGCTGAGCAAGTCGCTGCCGACCAGGTAAAATGCCTTGCCGAAGCGTACCCTTCGCTTCGGACTTTCCCAGACAACGATGGAATGTGGCTTCTTGCCAGAAGTTCGATCATTCCCCGCTTGGCGCGGTAGGCACGTTTCTCGCGGCGCTTCCGTACAGATCAGGAGTGGGCCCGCGCGCATGGGCTTCTGCGCTGCAGCTGTCATCTACGTGGATCGGACCGCGGCACACCAATTTCGAACACAGTTCGATCTGCACCTCTCACCGGCCGACGGAGTATGGTTTGACGGCGGCAATCTCTGGACGCTGCTGGATCTCTACAGCGACTGGACGCTGCGACACCTGTGCCTTGACGTTTTTGGCCAAGGGCGGGAAGCAATATGCTCCTGTCGGCGCGGATGCTCTGATACAAGTCTACTACGCTGGATCGAGTGCAATAACGATGAGCTGTGCGGTCGCGGCTCGGAAACTCGGAAGACGCGGACTGTTGCAAGTCGTCGGACTTGCAATGGGATTTCAGGAAACTCCCGCCGATCTCCTGGACCAGGTGCCAGGCGATTTTTCGAATCGCAAGCCGCCTCTCTCCATCGTGGAGTTCGTCGAAGGCCGCGAATAAGGGGCGTCCATCTTCAGATCACGCATCCCTAAGTCCCGCCTGGCAACGCGACACCGTGGAAACCCAGACCTATGGCCGTTCGGAACACCTGTCTGGTGTTAGGAGCGCGGAATGCGGGACACGCATAGGATTCGTCCTGAGCAGGAGTCATGTGGATGCTGATATTTAAGCGGCTGGCCGCCCGGGGATCCGAACGCTGCAGGGCTGGGCGAACTCGGTGCTGCAAGAAGCCGGCGCAATCCGCGGCAGCGGCGCACGAACGGGAGGGCAAAAAATCGACTCCCGCTCAACGGCTTGGACAGTTCTTTCACGGATGACTAAGAAAAGTGCGAACCTGATTGGATTTGTCGAGGGTGTCGCTAGGATACCAGAAGCGCCTTGAAGTGGACCTGCTAAAGCATCCCGTCGTTCTGCGGGCTGGTCCGACGGCGGTTTGGCGCTTTGTTCAGTAGGCCGGCAAGCCGCAGACCTTCCAGGATGCCTTCCAGCCGCTGCACACGGATCATCGAAGCAACCATTGAAACGGCGTCCTGCTGTTGGATCGTGAAGTGCACATCCGGAAATTGCTCAGACATCGCCTCCAAGAATGTCTGCGGGTTGGTAACGTGATCTCGGACCGCATGCGCGGCTTCCTCCGCGAGGTAGGTCGCAAAATCGCCGTCGACGAACCCGACGAAATTGAAGTCATAGCGGGTACGGTCCTTGACCGACTGCCGGATCAGCTCGCTTTGGTGTTTTGCCTCAACGAACAGCATAAAGACCGCATCAGGCAGGTTGTCGCGCGGCACGTTCTTCAAATCAGCGATTCGGGCGTAGATGTGCTTCCCTGCCCCCTCGTTCCGCTCGAATCGGACTTGAACCTCCTGTGTCTCGTGCTTCCGCAGCATCCTCTTCTTTCCGAACATCGCACATCCTCCTAAACAAGGCCGCGAAGCGCCTCCAAAAGCGAAGGTGCTTTCGTTTCGGTGAACGCCTCTCGAGCGAGCATCGCCTCACTCTGCTGGCCATGGGGCGCATGACGGATCTCTCCCTAGGCTCTCTTTGGGACGAATCACCACTCAATGACTCTGCGTGATTCTTGAGGAGAATGGAGGTCACTGACCACAACGAGAGTTTTCTTTCGAGAGGTCATATCGACAAGATGCATCTTGATGTGAGCCCGCGCAGCGCTCGCGATAAATCCCGATCAGGGCAACCTACTTATAATACGCTCGCATCCACGCATACCAATGTGTAATCGAGCTAGCCCCGGGGATGATTGGCACAAAGCGCGGGCGCAATCATTATGGCCTTATATTGGCCAGACAATTCGAGGGGCTATGTACAGTCAAGTTTACTCCCTCTTTGGGGAAGAGCAGGAACGCACAGCTGAAGGTTGTGCACCTGCGCTATATTCCAGTTTGGTCGATGACCTGGGTCAGTTGAATTTCGCAGACGCGGATGACCGTCGAGCATTCCCTCCGACCTTACATAGCATATTAGCAAGGCATGGACTGTTCGGGCTCACTACACCAGCAGAGCACGGCGGATTAGCTCTTCCGTTGCAAAAGGCCATCGACCTCATCTCCGCCACTGCATCCTTCGATGTCTCGGCTGCCTCTACCCTCGTCATCCATAACTTCCTCGCCTTGCCCTGCATCGAAGCGGCACCGCACATCCCTGAACAAAGGCATGTCATGTGGGGTGCAACACGCGGCGACCTTTGCGCTTTCGCTTTGACGGAGCCGGGAGCTGGCTCTGCTCCGCGGCATATAAAGGCTTCGGCTTTCATGCACGAAGATAGAGTTCGCATCTCCGGCCGCAAAATTTGGATCGGCCTCGCTGACTGGGCTCGTTGGATCATTTGCTTTGCGCGAGCAACTGGTCCCGATGCGAAGGGTCGGTTCGTTGGTGTACTAGTTGATAGGCAGGCTCCGGGCCTAAAGGTCACGCACGAGCATCGCACACTCGGTCTACGTGGCATTATTCAAAATACTCTAGAGTTCCAGGATGTCGAGGTGCCGAGTGCCTACTTGCTCTCTCGCGATCAAGACGGCTGGGGAGCAGCAGCATCTAGTATGAATCGCGGGCGTATCGGTGTGGCTGCTATGGGTCTTGGAGCCCTTGAGCGCGCTATCCAGGTCGCAGCCTCGTATGCAAGCCATCGTCGACTAGGTAAGCTACGCATGATTGAGAACAGCTATATCGAGCAGTTATTTGAGCGGATGGTACTCCGGCGGGAAGTAGTGAAGGCAATGCTGGGCGCATCCTGCCGGCTTGTCTCAGCGCAGGGCGCGCCCAACGTCCACCTTGCGTCGGCAACAAAGGTTTTGTCGTCAGAGTGGTGCGGCCTCGTTGCTGATCAATGCGTCCAACTGTTAGGTGGCCGTGGTTACGATGAGAGAACGCCTGTAGCTAAAATCTATCGAGACGCTCGCATCCTTCGCATCTTCGAAGGTCCGACTGAGACGCTCCTATCGCATCTCGGCCGCTGCCTTCTCTCTAGAGCCACACGTGACGAAATAGCCAATCTTTTTCTGTCTCTTGGTGCGGCGCCAATCCATGCTGCTGCAATTGAGGAACTCTCTGGGCTCAATCAGACAGACGGTACCGTGCTAATCCATGCAGGTTGGCTCACCACACTAGGACTGGCACAAGCTGTCATGTCTGCTGGTTGCTTCTCCGCCTCAGATTGTGCCGCAGCCGCGGCTGACCTAGTCAGTTCCGAATTAGCAACTCTCCGTACTCGCGCGCCGGCAAGGCTATCTTTTGACCGCCGCATCCGCGCTGGTCGGACTCTGAATACCTTCCTTCAAGACGCAGCTTCTTCCATCCGCTCACCTATCCTCACAGACGATTACCTCAAATTGGTTCAGTATGTCTGACATCCTAAACGTTCTTATGTATGGGAGGGATGATAAGGGTGGGCAAGTGTAGCTTAAGCCTTGAAGCAGCGTAGGAATTGGTTGCCGATCCTGCTCCCCGTTCTAGGCCGCCACACCCGCCATGCCGGACTGTACAACCGCGACATTCCTGTTTCCAGCTGTTGGCCGCAAGAAGATCACCGCCGCTTTCGACCCGGGCGCTTGTCGTCCGACTGCGGCATCATGCTCCTCGCCCAAGCTGAGCGCCGCGATTGGCATGCCGAGCGCCTGGCGCGCTTCATTCCGGACCAGCGCGATGCGACCCGCGTCAAGCATGCCGTCGCCATGATCCGCGCCCGAACGGCATGGCGCCGCCGTCGGCGCAGCACGTCGATGCTGCGACCCGATTTGTTCACACTGGCGATCGGCTATTCGGTTCAATCCCGGCGAGACTCCCATCTCACCCCGTTGATTGACGTTCAAATGATGCGTGGCAGCGACGCCAGCCGGGTGAGTCAGGAGGCGATCATTGCCGGCGCATCAAAATATTCCGTCAGCCATTTTATTGACTGCGCGCCGATTGCTCGTAGGATGTGCATCGCTGATTGCCTCACGCAACGCGGTTATGGGTAATTGAAAGCTACCTTGCAGCAGGAGCAATTGTTGGTCATGACACGCCCGCCGTCCGTCTAGGCTCGCACAGCAGGGAATGGCGGTCGAAAGGCGACAGCGGACCGCTCTTGTCCTTCATGACCTGACTGAAGGCGATGCGGTACGTCGTAGCGGCCCCTGGCCATGCCCCCCCAGATTGCTCGGGCCAGTCCGATAGCTAGTAATGCGATGACCAACGCGATTGAATTTGCCGAGGTTTGTTGGTGTCGATGTGGATCAATTCGCCGGATGTTACCGCTCGCAGCGACGGCTCGGTTCGGCCGGATCCAGAGCGGCGAGCCTGTTCTAGTAAAACCGGTGAGGATGCGGCTAACGGTTGCCGCTGACACTCCGACACCGGCAGCGATCTGCTTGCCGGTGTGAGCTGCCGGCCTAACGCCTCGACTCCGGCGCACGTCAGGCGGAGTTTGGCTTGGCAATTGAACGGGCTTGAGGAGCGATCGCGCGATACATGCACTATTGCGGAACCCTACGATCCATTTGGCGACCGCCTTCGCTGTAGTAATCGAACTGCGGCCGCCTCCTTCGTCAGGCCACCTTGACCTCTCGACCTTTCCGCGCCTGTCGGCGTGATGATGCACAGCAGAGGCCACAAGAGAGCGGCATGTCAACTTGTCCATGCGCAGGCAGCGACATCGTTGCCTCAGAGGCCGATCGAATTCACCCCGATCGTTCGTAGACCGATAGTTAGCAGGTAGGTCTTATTCAGCACGGGCGGCGTGGTGCCGGCGGAGTAGCTATAGGAAATTACATAGTTGGCCGCCAGCACGAAGCAATCGTCCACATAACCGGCGCCGACCATATATTGGTTGATCTTGTTGGCCTCGAGATCCCAGCGCGCGGAACCCGTAATCAACCAGTTGGACGCGACCTTCAGCGAGCCGGTGGTCAAGATGCCCTCGCGCCGTGTCAGATAGCCGAGCTTGGGCTGCGGGGCATTGTTGCCGTAGATCATGCTGATCGACCAGCGATCGAAATTGGCGCGCCCTTCAGCCTCGAAGCGCTGGACGTTCCAGGTCTGCTCGTCCATCCGGCTGCGGACGCTAAACATATAGGTCCGGTTCGGGGAGTAGCTGCCGCTCGCGACATAGTCGGAGCGCGGCTTGTCGAGGCCGGAATCGAGACCGGTATTGATGGAATCCTGGACCGCGAAGGAGTTCATGCCGAGCAGCTGGTAGGATTGGCCAAATAGCACATTGACGCTGCCGCCGTGATCGAACTGCGTGGTCGCCTGCACGCCGACATTGGCGCGGCCGCCGCCCTCGACGCGGTCGTGGCCGGAAAACTTGTCGACGCTGAACAGATTCGAGGTGTCGAAAACAAAACTCTGCGCGTCTTCGTTAGGCTGCCAGTCGGCGAAAGTCTCGTTCGGACGAATGATAACCTGCGCAATCGGCTCAACGGTGGTCGTGCCCCATGGCTGAACGTTGATGAAGGGGTAGCGATATTCGAGGCCAACCGCCGGCATCAGCCGGACCGCCTGGGTGTCGCCGACGGGGAGGAAGTTCGAAACGCCGGGCTGGTTCGAGATCGAGGCGCTGACGGCGTTGGCGCGCATGATCGCAAACGGCGTCCAGATCTGGCCGATGGGATCGGTGTACGAGCGGCGCCACTGCGCTTCAGCCGTCAACCGCGTATACGTGCCGGGCATACCGCGCAGCAGGCACTGCGAGGGGATCCGGGCCAGCGGGTCGGCCGACGCGTTCAGGCACAGGCCGTTGGTGTTGGCCAACGTCGTGATCGGGTCGAAGGCCGCGGTCGTGCGCGACAGGCTGGTGAAGTTCGTCTTGTAGCTGACCTCACCGCCGAGGATCGGGTGGTTGATAACGTTGGAATAGTCGATCACCGGATGGATCACCGGCACCTTGTCCTGGCTGCCGGAGTAGGAGAGGTAATAGATCGTGCGCGCATCGAAGAAGCTGCGATTGCCGACGCCGGTCAGATAGAGCTGCGAGATCGCTTCCGTCGGCAGGCTCAGGAACGAGCCCAGCGGATCCTTGTACTGGGCGAGCCGGTAGTCCGAGAAGAAGTAGTAGTCGGACAGCAGGACGCCGTCCCAACCCCAGACCCATTTGTCGTTGAGCGCGAACTGGCCCTTGGTGTCGATGCCACCGCGGAACTGGCGGTCGCCGGGCTGGCCGGTGAACGCACTCTGGTCGAGCTGGTCGATGCCGTAGGCGCGGATCTGATACGAGCCGTTGATCAGGCGCTGGCGGAATTCGCCCTGGAACAGCACGCCTTGCCGCGTCGTGAAGCGCGGGTTGAAGGTCGCGTCATAGTCCGGCGCGATCGCCCAGTAGAACGGGGTTTCGACCGCGTAGCCATAGGTCGAGTTGTTGCTGTAGGCGGGCATCAGGAAGCCCGTCTTGCGCTTCTCCGTCGGATCGGGCGTCGAGAAATACGGCAGATACGCCATCGGCACGCCGAAGAACTCGAGCTGCGCGTTTTCGAAGTACAGCATCTTGTCGGTCTGGTCGTGGATGATACGCGCACCCTTGACCTGCCACAGCGGCGGCTTCTTCGGATTGTCCTTGCACGGCGCGCAGGCGGTATAGACGCCGTTTTCCAACACGGTGTAATTGCCGGCGGAGCGGTCGGCGCGCGTCGCCGCCATCCGCGTCGCGTCTGCGGTATCGACGCGCAGCGAATCGACGAACCCGTCACGGTAGTCGTCGCTCAGGTCCATGATGTTGGCGTAGGTGACTTTGCCTTCCGCGTCCGTCAGGCGGATGTTGCCTTCCGCATGCAGCCGCTTGGTCTTCTGGTCGTAGATGACCTTGTCGGCCTCCACGCTGGTGCCGTTGTAGAACATCTGCACGTTGCCGACCGCCGACACGCGCTGATTGTTGTAGTCGTAGTCCACCTCGACCGCTTGCACGAGCATCTGGTTGTGGTTAGCCACTTTCGGCCGCGTAGGTCGCGGTTGGCGCGGATTGTGGGTGAAGCTTTGCGCCGATACCTTCGCCGAGCCGATCAAGTCGCACGCAGGCGCGATAACAACGGCGATAGCAAGCAATATGCCGCGGCGACGAGCGATCACAGTCAATACCCCTCCCACGGAGGCAACGAGGTCTACAATCTGATACCGCCGCCAACCAACGGCCACGTCACAGCAATCGGACCGAACAGCCGCGCACGAGGGCACCCGAGCCAATGAACGTCGGACCTTCTCGTGCGGATTGGTGGAGTCGATCTGTACTATGTTGTCGGATCGCGTTCATCATTGTTCACAAGGAGACAACGACCCATAATGCCACTCGTTGCGCTGATGGCCCAATTGGCGGCAACCGATCGGTCGACATTTATGCTCGGCAGTCCTCTGCCGGGATCGGCAGCCTCTTGAACGAAGGCGTCAGCTAACGAGTTCCGGAATGCGGAGATTGTTTCAGTGTCCATGGGCGAAACCGCGCACACCGCCGCTTTATTGTTTTCGTCCATATACACCTGAGGACCAAAGGCAGTGCCGCTGGCGTTTGGGGCCATGATTAGCGTGTATGTAATTGTGGTGCCCCCGACGATGTAAAAGTACGGAATTTCGCAGAAACGGGCTTGAATATCAGGCCCAAATCGGATGGCCCATCCACATGGAGCTCCGGACGACCCTGTCTGAAAGCTTGCTCAGCAAACACGGCAACTCGTTCTGCCCTGTTGTCTGCTCTCTTTCGCAAAATGTCTTGGTTAATGCAATTTGGCTGCTCTTTGCTACTCCGCGCCCCCACGCGATACTGGAGACCCGAGAGAGCCAGAAACGTCGGCGCGGCCAGCTGAGCATTGGCCATTGCATCAGCGCCGGCCCGATTAACACAGAACAGGTCCGCAACCGCGGTCAGCACAGGACCACGTTTCGACTGTTCGGCACTCAAAATGTATCACGCATAGAACTTCAAAAAAACATCGGCACGAAAGTTATGAGAAGCAGTTAACATCCCGAAGTAATCAGGTGGATCGATCGTGTCGTCCGCCGTGGCTCCAGGGATGCTGACCACTGACACAAACAAGGTCGCGAGCAACACGAATCCTGCGGGATACAGGCGCCCCAAACATTCGGCTAGTGAACTCGATCGATGTGTCACCATGGAAATGGGCTCCACCACCCAAATGGGGAGAGGGATCGCCGACTAACTGATCACGCAGCTCGCCCTACCCCAGGATCACCGCCCCCTGAAAGCGTTCGATGATGATGCCGCGAACAAAGCAAGCGGCGTGCCGCATCAAGAATTCAGGTTGCAGGTGCGTTGTAGTATGTGCGAGACGATCAACAGATCGATACTTGTCTCAAAACCGACAATGGCCCTGCCAGTGTGGCGCAGCCGAGATCGGGCTGTTGTGCCTGATCGAGTAAGTTCTGGTGACATCAAAGCGCTGCAGATGCTGCAGAGTGGGACCCACCGCAAGGCTTGCGAATCCGGTTTGATGAAACCACAATTCGGCTTGGAAGGACCCGGTCCTCACTCGACGCCGAACAGCCGGAATTGCGCCGGCGCGCCGAAAAATACCATCGTAGAGCGACTCGGAAGCCCCGCTGCGTCTCAGTTTCGTAGTCGTCGATTAAGACGAGGCGCCGCGTCGCGCGTAATGGCCATCGTCCACCAAGATGTCCCAGACAAAGCCAGAAATGCCGGCATTGAGCGTTGGCGGAGGTTAAGCGACTCACACGAAGACGCTCCGCGTCGATTTGCCAATCGAGCTGGATGATGCGTATCTTCACTTACTCCTTGTCAACATCACGTTCGGCCAAACGTTGATCGAGCTCACCAATACGTTGGCTTGAGAAGCGCGCCTCAATTGTAAGACTCGCCAACAGATACGTCGGCCGCGGGCCGACGCCAGCTCCGTCGCTACATAATTGACTCGCTGCTGCGTACTCTCCAGTTCGTGCTGGGCCACGTCGTATGGGGCACGAGCTCGATCCAGGTTACGGCCTAAGCACACAGCGCGTACTTACTCCGTTTGCGCGCTGAATTCTGCGTCCGCCTGCCGCAAGCGCGCGGTCCGCAGTGTCTTGAGTCGCCTTCGTTTCGGCAATCCGCTCGCTCCTCGATCTGCACAATTCTTCCACGCTAAAAATTAATTGATTGCGCGCCGAAGCGAACCCTCGACGCCGACAAGCCCCCGCTCGCCAGCAAATGCGATTGAGCTCGATCTGCTGACTTTCGCGATCGCGCTTGAGCTCAAGCAGGCGAGTGTCGAATCGCTCGTCTTTGATCTCAGCGACAAGTTCGACAAGTTAACACGCGCGTCGATACTCTTGAGGCAAGGGCTATTCTATCTCGATCGGAACGCGAATGATGATAGCATGACCGTCGCATCCGCCGATGTTCCAGGGAAGTGCTCGCCGACCATAAGTTACAATCCCCGGCTAATAGCCAAACCGACGACTATAGTAAAAGCGCATAGGCAGCTTCCAAGCACATCTCAAAAGGAAAGGTGACGCCACTCAATGCAGAATTCATTGAATCGGTGAATATGCAGCATAACTCCTCCTTTTGCTTAAAAGTCATATGGCTGCTTGGCGCGTTTCTCGACAAGCGTCGATGTTGCCCGGCCGCCAAATGGTGCGGGCCTGCGACCACCTGATGTAGCCATTCCATTTGAAGCTAGGATAGCGTCCTGACCATTTGCGCGCCCGATCTTGCCCTGGGCACGCTTCAACATCGCACCAACGGTTCGGCCGCGCATGCAGTACAACAAACCTCGCGCTGGGTCGCGCTTCTGGTTTCATCAATCGACCTCGGATGAATGACTCACCCTTTCTCGTCTCATCTCGGCAGCTACCTCCTAAAGCGCAACAGCCAACGCGCCCACAACTCTGCAGCACGTGATCTAGCTTGCGTCGGACCGCGCGCGCCTCGCTACCTCTCGACTGCGAATGGAGCGACGTTTATCGTTTCGATTTTTTCGCAAAGTGATGCCGGACGTCCACACGAGAACGCCCCGCTTCTTTGACCACAGGATGGTTCAGATCCCAGTGCGCCGTAGCGGTCTCGACAGCGCTTGTAGCAAGCCAAGCGCGCTCACCTGTGAGTTCGCAGCGCAGCTGCACACGGTCACCAGCCCGCACGTCTAGCCAGACCCAGCGACGCCCTTCGGCGATGACACTCATGCCCGGCTTAAGTGTCGCAAATGCATCTCGACGGAAAATTTCAATCATGGTCTGCGCCCGACGTAGAAAGACGAACCAATTCGAATGCAAGTTGATGCGCTGATCAACTACTCCATCTGAGAGGTGGCCGTCACAAACCGGAGATCCCGGTTTCGTCCTGACACACACAGAGCGCGCGATCCGGAGTCGAGCACGCTGTGAGCTCGCTGCTGTTCTCGAAAATCGACTCGGCCATCGGAGGCTTCCCAGCGTCACCACCATAACGGATGGGAACTGCAGGACTTGTCCTCTTATTTACTCGCCACTTTTGTTTTCAATGCCTTTCCTGGGCGACACGCACTATCAAAGAGAGAGAGAGAGAGAGAGAGAGAGAGCATCAAGCCCCGGCGCCGCACTACAGAACTCGTTGCCATTGGGCCAGCTCTTTGGGGATGTTCATCTCCGTTGGGTCTCCAGCGGAGGGCCAGTGGCATGTGCCGTTCGATAGTTCTTCTGCGGCCTTCGTAGCGGTAGCGTATTTCCCTAAAACCTGACCGTCAAACACGAGGGCGCATCCATCCGGGAGGAGAATAATCTCAGCCGTTCCGGCGGGCGCCTCATACCTCCACTTCATGCGTCGCTGCTCAGGCCGTAGATCTTTTCCAGGCGTTGATCGGAGGTGACCCTCTTCGCCTGACACGCTCCGCTTCCCGTGTTGGGATAGAGCAAGTGGTGAAAATCCTCATAGACATCGAGCACTTCCAGCGGCGACCAGGGCGTGCCTGACGACACATAACAAGCGCTGCCGACAGCGTTGCAACGGTGCGCCTGTGCAGTTCTGATGATGACGGGATCAGCACTAGACATTTGATATCCTCCCTGCTTTGCACCAGCTGCTCGCCCTTGGCTCGGCTTGTTTTGGAGAGCGGGGAACGCTGCAGAGAATTAAGCCCCTCTCCTTGCTTTGGTATCATGCGCCGCCAACTTCCATTCATGAAGCGCCCCTCCTTCCGTGGCAGCCAAGGTGCACCGCATGCTATCCTCGAAAACCCCGTCAGGACAGCTACCTAAATTGGTTGAACGCCAAAGGCGCGCACCCACCGTGCTCATCGTACCTCGGCCACTGGAAGTCGCGCGAGCGCGCATCGGAGTTGTCCGCAGGGTACCGCCAAGTTATATGCCGTGAAGACCCGCAAGGCACCTACTAGGCTGGTTCGCTGTGCTCCGTCGAGCAAATCGCGATGCTAACGCCCGAGTCTTCCGCTTCAGGTCGCGCGCGAATTTTACCGTTACTACTGTTGCCCAGTCGATTCCCTAAGCGAGACGCGCGGCGTGGAAAGCCTCCGCAATGCGCTGAATGAGCCGCTGTGGGACGGGACGGAATAGATGCCCATCCTGTGCCTGAGTTTCTCCATGTATGGTAACCGGGAAGTCTGCTCCAGCGCGTCCATCTCTGCGCAAACCGACTCAAGCCCCAGTGAACCTCCTCCGAATGAGTGGACACCTGTAGTAGGCTCAGAGAGCCCGGACGTGTTGAAAGTCAGAACATCCACGTCGATCGTTCACGGAGGACTCAAGCGCCAGGCCGTAAACTGGCGATATCGACTAGTTGATCGATTGGGTCGGCCAAGGAGTTCGGGCTGCGCGATTCGGTGCTGCGACACTGGGTGGATGTCCGGCAGGAGCAGGCATCGGCGGCGCGGCGCCTCACCACGCAAGCGGCGCCGATGTCGGCGGACCAGCCTTCAGAGATCGCTAAGCTACGCCAGGAGAACGAGCGGCTGCGCATGGAGCGCGACATTTTGAAAAGTCGATCGCGATCTTTGCCGGAAACCCGCTTCATTGAGGACCACCGCGACAGCTATCCGGTACGGCTGATGTGTGCCGTACTCGAGGATTCGACAGCCAGTTATTACGCCTGGCGCGAGCCTCGAGCAAACTTCCAGTGCCGTGCTGCTGGCCGAGATCCGGCAGGTCCATCGCGAGAGTTGACAGCCGTATGGCTGTCCTCGGGTCCATCCTGTCCCACGGGCGCGGGGACGCGGCGCCAGCCATGGCCGGGTCGAACGGCTGATACGAAGGAATGGCACTCGCTCGATCATGGCGCCGCCACGTCGGGTCCGCACCACGGACAATTGCCACGATCTGCCGATCGCAAACGTGATCGCGCTTGACTTCACCACTGCAGACCCGAACCGGGTCTGGCTTCCCAATATCACGTACATCCCGACGTCGGAAGGCTCTGTATCTGGCAGGCATCATGGACCTCTTCAGCCGAAAGATCGACGGTTGGGCAGTGCAAGTTCCAACTGCCAATTGATCGGGTGTTGGATGCGCGGCGCGGATAAATCACGTCTAAATGAACGCATGGATTACGCATGAGATCTGGTTTTCATTCATCCCACACAACGTCCTGAGCCAACGCCCTTACGCGGGCAATCACGCGCAGCTCTTGTCCGATCTGAAATGCCTGAAATTTGACGCCTGTTGCTGGGGAGGTTCAAATCTGAACCGGCCGCAGCGGTGACCTAGATCGGCTACCGGCAGGTAGTAGGCGCTAGCCCGGCTGATGTTCAGAGCTTCCGCTGCCGGCTGATCGGCAGCTCGTGTGCACGGTCGATCATCGTTCTGCGCTCAGCAGGCCGGCTTTGCTGAGCCTTCCTTCTAAAAAATCGTTCTCCAGTATCAGCCCGCCGATCTGGCATGCAGCGACTTCACTTCAACGACGCGTGGCCCTGCCCCATGGTCTCAACGAGGGCCGAACAATCGGCGCCGCCACCTTCGAGCTTTCCACGACGTGATCTGATTGGGGTGGACGCTCAAATGCTCCGGCAGTTGAGCTAACGTCCGATCGCCATTGGTGGCGGCAAGTGCAACCTTGACCGCCGCTGAGTGGTTCCAACGAGCTCGCCTGCTCATTCTCTCTCCTGTTTCACGACGCACACCCTGCCCGCTGTCAGGCAGAAACTCCAGCTATCGCCTCGTCCAGATTCTCGAGACTGGCTCTTTTCAAGAAATCGCGTTCGAAGTAAGGAGCCGTGGAGGCTAATCGATCTACTGTCGCAGATCCTTTCTCGCATACGAGGGACGGGGTCTCGCCTGGTTTTGTCGACAGTAACTTGCGCCATGCGCCGTTAAGCGGCGTGCCGTGTTGCGCGCGCGGACCCTCATCAGCTCACTTGCGTGGGCTCTCTCATCTGGAGAATTGCCTGAAGACAGATTGATGCATGTAGAAGGGCCGCGAATCACAGGCGCTGAGAGGCGCACGAGCCCACTCGCACCATCTTGCCGAGTTGCTCGTGTGCGAACCATCGCCTCCTCTTCACGGTATTTCCAGCGTCACGCTGTGCGCCGACAGCGTGACTAGACACATGAGTGCCGCCAATATCGCAAATGCGCTCGGCAATCCAGCGAACTTGGCGAGGAAGCCAATGCCAGCAGGTCCGAGGAGGACGCCAGCATAGCCAGCCGTGTTGATCGCTCCAATCGCAAGGCTGGCGGGCATCGCTTTCTGCGTGCCAGCCCGGCGGAACAGGACCGGCACCAGGTTCGACGCCCCGAGGCCGATGAGCAGCAAGCCCGCCATGGCGAAGGCTGCGCCCACGGCGGTCAGCAGGACCGCGAAGCCCGCTACCGCCAGTAGACTGCCAAACACCAGCGTGGCGCGGTCGCCGACGCGCGCCACGATGGCATCGCCACGGAGACGACCGACCGTCATGGCAATAGAGAACAACATGTAGCCGAGACCACCCTGCGCCTCCGGGACGAGACCTCTGCCCACGAGCAGCAAAGCACTCCAATCGAGCATCGCGCCTTCCACGAGAAAAGTGATTGCCGCAAGCATTGCGAGCAGCAGCACCGTGTTGTGTGGCATGACCAACAAGGGCACCTGCTGGGCCTGCGCGGTTCGGAGCAATCGCGGGCAGGCTAGCAGCATAGCTATCGCCATAAGGGCCGAGCAGATCAAAGTTGATGCGAAGGCGCCAGCGCCGACCGAGAGCAAAGCGGTCATCCCCCCAGAACCGGCAACGCCGCCAATGCTGAATTGTGCATGAAAGCCGGACATCAGCGGCCGCTTCGCTGCACGTTCCACTTCGACCGCATGGATATTCACGGCCAGATCGAAAGAGCCAAGCAAGGCGCCGAAGGCAAACAACGCAGCCCCAAGCGCCAGAGGTGTACCGGCAAGCGCGAGCCACGGCAGGATGAGGGCAAGGCCGAACCCGCCAATCAGGATGATCGGCCTACTGCCGTAGCGCGCGCTCAACACACCGGTCACGATCATCGCGACGACGGAGCCGACTCCGAGGCAGAGCAGCAAAAAGCCGAGGACTCCCTCATCGACCGCCATCCGGTCTTTCGCGAACGGCACCAGGGGCGCCCAGCCCGCGATGCCAAAGCCGGCGACGAAAAATGCAAGGCGCGTCGCGAGCCGGGCGGCCGGGCGATCCACCGACATCATCGGGGAAAGCCGGAGAAAGATCTGCGCGAGCGCAGCGCGTAGGTGCGTTGCACTTCACAGAAACTATAAACATCGCAACTCCTGATGGCGCGTTGACGCAAAGAGCGCGATCGGGTCGCCTTTACTGCCATTTCAAACTCTGTCTGCCGTGATCAATCTGTAATGTAGAACGCCGGGGAATTTAAGTCGACCTGCCAAAACTGAGAGGAACAATAGTTAGTGCCCATTGTCAGTCAAACGTCCACAGATTCGCGAGTACACCCAAGTACGAAGCGACTGGAGATCTCCGATTTCCAAGCGGCACCCTCTTTCGCGGCCCCAATCGATGCCAAGTCTAAGGTGCTCAGTTTTGGACGGAAAGCGCAGGGGAATGGTTGATGCAATTGGAAGGTCCTTTTTTGGGGAGATGGCGATGGGTGCAGCCAATGCGGCGGACCTTGAGGCAGGAGTAAAGCTGCGATCCGCGGTGTGGAGCTGGTCCGTCCGTTGATCTCTTCTTTACCGGAACTCGAAGGCCGGCCATAGGCGGCAGCCGTCATTCCTCGCAGCGGAGCTGCGAAGCGACTATGTTGCCGAAGCCTGCTGTGAAGCGGCGCCTCGAACCTCAACGCCCTAGCCAATGCTTTATCTGCCTTGACACTTCCGGGGTCGAAATTCCGTATCTGTCATGAAGGGTCGGCAATGCACCGGCGGCGAGAAATTCGTCCGGCAATGCAATCTGACGGAACACCGGATGAACACCGGAACGCATCAATAAGCCGGCAACGGCTTCTCCGAGGCCCCCGATCACGGTATGGTTCTCAGCAACCACGACCAGTCGCCCGGGTTTGCGGGCTTCGCGCAGAATCGTCTCGGCATCGAGCGGCTTGATGGTGGGAACGTGCAGCACCGCGGCATCCACGCGGTCACCAGCCAACTCCTTCGCGGCCTCGAGCGCGCGCATCGTCATGATGCCGGTCGAGATGATCAGGACATCCCCGCCCTCCCGGATCAGGGCCGCCTTGCCAAGCTCGAACTTGTAGCCGTACTCGTCAAGCACCACCGGCACCTGGCCGCGCAGCAGCCGCACATAGGCCGGGCCTTGATGGGAGGCGATAGCAGGCACCAGTTGCTCGATCTCATGTGCGTCGCAGGGATCGATCACGGTCATGTTCGGCATCGCGCGGAATAGCGCGAGATCCTCGGCCGCCTGGTGGCTCGGGCCATAACCGGAGGTCAGACCGGGCAGCGCGCAGACGATCTTCACGTTGCGGTCCTCCTCCGCAATCGTCTGGTGGATGAAATCGTAGGCGCGACGAGAGGCAAACACCGCATACGTCGTGGCGAAGGGGGTAAAGCCTTCGGCAGCCAGCCCCGAGGCGGCCCCGAACAGCAGCTGCTCGGCCATGCCCATCTGGTAGTACCGATCCGGGAATGCCTTGGCGAAGATGTGCAGGTCAGTGTACTTGCCGAGATCGGCGGTCATCCCAATCACGTCGGTGCGGTTTCGCGCGAGTTCGACGAGCGCGTGCCCGAAGGGCGCAGACTTCGTCCTTTGTCCTTCGGCCGCGATCGAGGCGATCATGGCCGAGGTGATCAGGCGCGGCTTGCCGGGCGGCGTTGCTGATACAGTGGTATTCATGACTGCCTCCCCGCTTCAAGCGCGCCAAGCGCGAGTTGCCATTCGTGCGGCTCGACACGAATGAAGTGGTTCTTCTCCCGCTGCTCCAGGAACGGAACGCCTTTGCCCATCAGCGTGTCGGCAACGAGGATACGGGGCCTCGCCTCGGCGTGGGACTTGGCGGCATCGAATGCCGCCACCACTGCATCGAGGTCGTTACCATCCACGCGCTGCACGAACCAACCGAATGCGTTGAGCTTGTCCACCAGCGGCTCGAACGCCATCATTTCCGTCGAAGGACCGTCGGCCTGCTGGTTGTTGACGTCGACGATGGCGATCAGGTTGTCAAGCTTGTGGTGAGCTGCGGACATGATCGCTTCCCAGACGGAGCCTTCGTCGAGCTCGCCGTCGGAGAACACCGTGTAGACCCGCGCGCTGGAGCTCTTGCGCTTCAGCCCGAGTGCCATGCCGACGGCGATGCTTATACCCAGCCCGAGCGATCCGCCCGACATCTCCATGCCGGGCGTGTAGGAGGCCATGCCGGACATCGGCAGACGGCTTTCGTCGCTGCCATAGGTATCGAGCTCTGCTTCCGGCATGACGCCGGCCTCGATCAAGGCTGCATAGAGCGCGATGGCATAGTGACCGTTCGAGAGCAGGAAGCGATCCCGTCCCTCCCAGGACGGCTCCTCCGGCCGGTAATGCATGGCGTGGAAGTAAGCGACGGCAAGCACGTCGGCGATGTCAAGCGCCTGCGCTATATAACCTTGGCCCTGGATTTCGCCCATCCTCAGCGCGTTGCGGCGGACGTTGTGGGCACGCTTCGCCAGCGTCGGCGCGTTTGCAATCGTCGGAGCCATTTCCATGGCGATCTCCTCCTATCGTGCTCAGTGGATGAGCATGCCGCCGTTGACGTCGATCACCGCCCCCGTGACGTAGGCGGAGAGGTCGGAAGCAAGGAACGTGTAGATTCCCGCAACGTCCTTGGCTTGGCCGAGGCGGCCGAGCGGAATGCCCTCGAGTATCTTCGCCTTCATCTCGTCGGTGAGCTTGCCAGCCGTGATGTCGGTTCCGATCAGGCCGGGCGTGACGCAGTTGACGCGAATGCCGTCGAGTCCGAACTCGCGCGCCATCGCCTTGGCGAGGCCGAGCACGCCAGCCTTGGCCGCGGAATAATGCGGCCCGCCGAAAATGCCGCCGCCGCGCTGCGCCGAGACCGACGACATGCAGGCAATCGAGCCGGACCTGCGCCGGCGCATGTGCGGGATCACCGCCTGGGACAGAAAGAGCACGCCCTTGAGATTGACATCCTGGATGCGCGCCCAGTCCGCGGGCGTGATTTCGAGCAGCTTCGCCGGCTGCGTAATGCCGGCGTTATTGATCAGGATATCGATCTGGCCGAAAGCGCCGATCACAGCGTCGATCGCATTCATACAGGATTTCTGGTCGGCGACGTCGCAGCCGAGGCCGAGGTGGGATCCGCCCGAAACGACGTCCAGGCTCTTCGCGGCGGCTTGGGCCGCGGCGCCATCGATGTCGAGGATCGCGACCCGGGCACCTTCTGCCGCGAACCGCCGGGCGGTCGCCAAGCCTATGCCGCGCGGCGAGGCCGCGCCCGAGATAACCGCCGTCTTCCCGCGTAGCAGCATGTCTCCTCCCTGGCATTGATCCGAGACGCCGTCGACCCGCGCCTGTTTCTTTGACCGTACCTACTATTCCGGGGCCGGCAACGGCGACAAACGCACAGTTGTCGCCCATAGATGAATCTGGTTCACTTATGGGATGTTGCTGTCCAGCATCCCGATTTCCGCAATCCGCGCCTTCGAGGCAGCCGCGCGCACCGGCTCCTTTCGCGACGCTGCAAGCGAACTTCATTTGACGCCGAGCGCCGTCAGTCACGCGATCCGCAAACTGGAAAGCACGATGAGCACCACGCTGTTCGAGCGCAGCGCCCGATCGACCCGATTGACACCGGCCGGACAAAACCTGATGCGTCACGTCGGCTCCGCATTCGACAATCTGCGGCACGGAATCGAGGAAGTGGCCGGCCGCGGGCCGCAACTGCTTCGGGTGCATTGCGCGCCGAGCTTCGCAGCGCAGTGGCTGGCGCCGCGTCTCGACCAGTTCATTGCCGCCGAACCCAAGCTGGAAGTGCGGCTCGCCGCCAGCACCGAGTATGCCCGCTTTGGCAATGACGATTTCGATCTCGATATCGTCTATGGGCAGCCGAGGAGCGAGCTCTGGAAATCATTCCGCTCGGCGAGGAGACCGTTGCGCCCCTGTGTACGCCGGCGCTTGCAAAGAAGATCCGCAAACCGAAGGATTTGTTCGGCCAGGTGCTTATTCGTTCAGAGGTCAAGAAGGTTCAATGGCACCAATGGTTTGCCGCGAATGGGCTTGAGGCACCCGCCATTTATGGGATGCGTTTCGACCGCAGCTTCCTGGCGATTGCTATGGCTTCAAGCGGTCTCGGCGTCACCCTGGAATCCACGCGACTTGCCGAGCGCGAGATCGAGACGGGCAGATTGGTCGCCCCGCTCGCCGGCCGGTCCGTCGATATCCGCTATGTCGGCCACCATCTCGTCTTCCCTCGCGCCAACCGGCAGCGCCGCGCAGTGCGGGCATTCGCCGATTGGATCATGTCAGAGCTTGATCGGACTACCACGCGGCTGTAGTGGACCACACGCAGCCCGAGCCCTTCCGACGAGATCATCTTTTTGCCAGCGAGATCCGCCTTCTTGCGTTTGCTAATGATTGACTGCGTGGTAGCATGTGCAGAAGCATAGCAATTTGGATGACCGGCCCTAGCGGGTCTTTTGATTAAAGGCAAACGACTGCTAGAGACGAAGGGGGCCGATAATGAAGACATCGATCGCTCATTTCCAATGACATGTAAGCATCCGCAACTCCTCGGTCGGCTCGGTGCCCGCCATTAGCGTGACGTAGGGGTAAATGCCCTGGCCCTTGATATCGTGGGGATAGCCAACGACAGCGGCCTCCGACACCTCGGCATGCGCGACTAGCGAGTTTCGAGCTCGGCAGTGCCCTTGTGGTGACCCGAGACGTTGATCACATCGTCGACACGGCCGGTGATCCAGTAATAGCCGTCGGCATCGCGGCGGCAGCCGTCAGCCTGGAATGTCGCCCACTGCTCACTCCGATACACGGCTTCAGCGTGTGAGGCCGCCGCCGAGACCGCTATCGCAACAGCGGCAACAATGGCATTTTCATTTTGCAAGTACGGTTTGGAAACCAGCGCGCTCAGGTTGAAACAAGAATGATCGCTAGGTCATTACGGACAATACGCTTGTTCCCATATACGTTCTTCCGAGTTATGCGGGAGGGTTTCTCAGTGAGCGTATCGGTGGCTCGGCACTGCGCCCGCTTCACGATGCCCCCAAGCCCCGGGCCGGGCCGTGCTCAGCACGCAGACGCTGCCGAAGAATTGCTTGAGACGTTCGATGAAAGCCAAGGGTAATAAGCAGCAGTCCAGTCGCGACCTAAGATTTGTTAGTTCAATTTGATGTCAAGCCGTGTCACTTCCTTGGTTGGAAAATGGAGGCACGCTGGGGACGATGAAGGATTCAAACCCATCTGGAGAAGCTGCGCAAAGACGCGGCCGAATGTGCGCTCGTGCGAGACTTAGCTACTGACTAAGCGAAGCGCGAAATGTTCGATCGTTTTGCGCAGCATCTGGATGAACTAGCCGATGAGGTCGAGCGGGCCATGAATGCTCGAAAGACGGGCTAATGGTGGCGGTGCGAGTATGCGGGCAAAAACGCTACTCGTTATGCTGAGTGTCACGGCGTTAGGGGCTTACGCTATAAACCGCCACAGCAGTCCGGTGAACAACGCGGCGGTCGCGCAGCCGCAGGCTTCCGTGGCCAACCCCGTTGCCTCCACGTACCCTGTATCACCTCCTATTGCAGCAGCAGCAACCTCTAACAATTCGGCACCCGCCATCAAAAGCCACGCCGAGAAGTCCGCGACCGCCCATGCCCCCGAGAAACCTGCACCGCCTGAGATCAAGCGCAAGGCTGAGGTCCCACTGACGGCCGCGGCTATCGCTGCGATCCTATCAAAGCAAGTCGGGACCAATATCACGCAACCGGCAGACCGTGCGCCTGCCCGGATGACACCATGCTCAACGGCAGGGCGTGCTCTCGCAGCGCATATTCCGACCAGGCGGTGCCTCGCCGCTTTGCTATCCTACCGACGTGACGCCTGCGATGATCGAGGGTTATAGAAGGCAGGCGTCGCGATGATTAGGCGTCGCGTTGCAACAGGTGCCGATAACCTTACTCGGCCAGCTATCTGGCACGCGAGAGGCGGCTTTCGTATGCGAGCCGCGCGCGATTGGTCTCAATGTCTGGTCGATGCGCAGCACGATGCGAGAGACATCACGCCAGTCGGCGTCTCGTTGATCAGCATCAAGCACGCGCATGTCGGTTCAATGCAATATGATGTTGCTCGTCTGATCCAACCAAAACATCGAGAACAACCCCATGCAAAGTAGCACCCCAGTTGGGATCGTCGCCTATCTCATTTTTCCACCTGCATCGATCCACGGAAACCCTCTAAGTCATTGGCGCATGCGACGCCCAATCCCAGCACCCGTTCGCACTTGCTCCTGTCCCGCTGTACCCGCACGGCACCTGGAATGGACCAGCGTACGCAAGAAAACCGCAAGGCGGCTGCGTGGGAGGATGTTGTGGGACACCCAGTCTTCAATGTTGTTGGCTTTGATCGTCAGAAACGGCGGCACATGCCGTGGCATTGGCCGGCGCATCCTTTTGCTTGGCCTGCGCGGCATCGTATTCCGCCTGCATGTCGAGAAGCTCTTTGCGGGTGAATTTCTTGAATGCTTTCTCCAGCCGCGCTGCCATGTCAGCGGACAGCGCGGCGTTGCCGTTGAGCAGGTTCGATAAAGGTCGCGATTGCGCGCGCCTATGGCTCGCATTCGCTGCGACGTCCACGGCGTCTTTTGACCTACATCGAGGAGCAGAGGTTCATCGTTTGCCCGATTGACAGTGCCGGTCGGCGGATCGTGACGCTAGTCGAACTGGCCTGGACGACTGCACCGGGCGACTCCAATGCCGAGGAACTGCCGGTGGTGCAAGACTGCAGCAGTTCGGCTACCTGATGCAGCGGTCGAGCGCGCATTTCATCGGACACTTTACTCGGTGCGACTGAGGTCATGAATGACGGTCGAAGGCCGCTTGAAGGTTATCTCCAAAGTAGCAAGTGTGACGGGCAGCTTGAAACGACGTGGCCCTGCACTTCCAGGATTCAGATACAGCACATCATCAATCGTTGGATCCGCGGTCGATGCGACGTCAATCCGCAAACTGCTGGATCAATCTGCAGTTCCTGACGGTGCAAGACATAGAACGATCGCTCTCCGAGCTGTACCGCCTGAGTGTCAGGATAATGTTTCGCCCACTCGGCGGTATCGGTGTTCCTCTAATCGCAGTGAGGCGCAATCCGACGGAGTCTGACAATAATGTCCGCACGACCAATATCGCCAGCGTGGATGATATGCGCCATCCCGGCAAGCCTTGCTCAGCCTCGGGCCGCAGGAGCCCGTGGGTATCCGAGACGATTCCAGTCCGTAGCACTGCAGCATACATCGATGCGCCGAACGGCATGTCCGACTACCTCGATCCCACATACTACGCCCCCACTTCTGAGAGCCGGGTCACTTTGGCTGTCGCTGGATCTTTCTTGATCTCTCGGTGCACACGTCGTGCACATGCCGCCCTCTGACCGATTGAAAAACCTGAACTCTCGGTCCAATCCATCTCAGAGTTACAGAAAGGTAGAAGTCCCGCCATTGCAAGGATTTACGGGATCCTCTTAGCGGATTGAAACATCAGAACGGGTACTCCAAACTAGCCGAAATTGCACACGTTTGTATTCGCCTTGATCTTTCAGTGCACACGTCGCGCACACGAAATGAGAGGTGCAGACGGCCATGACTGCGCTCATCCAGTTGCCGTCCGGAAATTGTCGCGTCCTAGTCCGCGAGAACTCGCTAGGTGTCCGGAATCTTTCGTCGGCGCAACAGCGGCGAAGCGCGAGCGCTCGTCGGTGCTCTGTAGGAGCATATACGAGGTCGGCGCCGCCCCGACGCCTCAAGGCCGCATTGGAAGCGCTGAAGAAGTTCTAGAGAAACTGCGAAACTGTCCAAGCTAAGCCGATCAAGAGAAAATGATCGTTATCTTCTTCTTCGACTTCGCTAGCTCACGATGATGTTCGACTCTTTCGACTATCTCATAATACTCCAAGTTTTATCTACCTTCACTAGAGGGACTACTGAACGCCGTGGTTGAATAAATCAGCGCGGCGCTCCCCCGTACCTCTCCTCCTTCGATTTCGCGGCCACGAACGCAGAAGCTGACGCCAACGCGCTGTGGTCGTTACTCGGAATGATCGGTGTCGCGTGACGGAGAAGCGCGCAGCTTGAACGTTCACACGATAGGAGAAAGGTCATGCCGCGGCGCCCGACAAAGGTTACACAAGCAGACCTAGCTCGCGCGATCCGCGCCGCTAAGGAAGCCGGCGCGAGCGCGGTCAGCGTCGATGCAGACGGCGTTATTCGGATTGCACTTACGTCGAGCGGCGCGTCAACCAAGCCCACAACAGCTCTCGACGAAATATGGACCCCATCAGAGGCGTTGCAGCGATACCTGAAAAGCACCGAAAGCGGGTGAAACGCACCTTATACAATTGATGCGGAGTCACCGCGTCGTTAGACTCCAAGCATTGGTCCTCGGAGAAAACCAATGCTTGAAACCAAACGTCGGCCTCCTCGCGCGCCCGAAGACCACCGGATGAACCTATACCACGACACTTTTCGTGGGCGTTTGCGCTGGTATGTCAAGGTCAGCAAAACGGGTCGCCGCATCGATATTGCCGAAGAGTATAGCACGGATGGGCAAAGCGACTTCCACCAGGCGTGGGAGGCTGCGGTCCGTGCCTTGGGAGGAGTGCCACGCATGCGCCGCACCAGGCCCGATGAGGCGCCAGTCGCCACGCGACGCTACCTGATCAGTGATGTCTCCGACAAGGGGCAGCTGCGTTGGTACGTGCAGCTCCGCGACAAGCTGCCGAAGATCAGAATCTACGAGCCGTTTGGCAGCGACGAGTTTAATCGCGCGGTCGATGCCGCGATCGTCGACCAGATCGGCAAATACGGCGACGCCACCGACTGGATCCGCGCTGAGAAGCAGAGGCGAGAAAAGCGCGAGCCACTGCCGATTACCCCGCCCGCTCCAGGCAGCCTGCGTTGGTACTGGACACTCTACAGGCAGAGCGACCGCTGGCTTGGCAATCCGTCGATCGGTGAAGAAGGGCTGGCCGAAAGCACGCGAGACGCGCGGACCGGGCTGATAGAGCCCCTGCTCCTTGACAACGGCGAGCGACCGTTTGCCGCGCTGACGCGCAGGGTGTTGCGCGAAGAGCTGAAGGCGCGCACGCCGGTTCAGGCCGGCAATCTTTTGTCGGCGCTGCGCCACATGATCGGCTGGATGATCGACGAAGAGCACATCGAGCCGGATGACGATCCGACAATCGGGCTCAAAAGCGGCAAGGCGAAAGCCTCGCGCGAGAGCGGCGGTTGGGCGCCCTGGACAGATGAGGACATGGCGAAGTATCGCGCGCGCTGGCCGCTCGGCAGCGAGGCGCGGCTGATGTTCGACATCCTGCACTACACTCACCTGCGGCTCGGCGATGCCTCTCGCTTTGGATCTGCGCACCTGCAGCGGACGTTGAAGGTAATGATGGTCAAGGTCGCAACCGAAAAGAGCAAGGGCCGCACCACGGCGACTGTGCCGGTGCATCGTGACTTCGCGGTCTCTCTGGCGGCGGCGCGCAATGCCGGCATCTTGGGAACTGGCGAGGTCTTCACCGGCAAGCTGCTGAAGGGCGAGGTCATGCCGATGAACAAGAAGGCCTGGGCGGCGAAGTTCAAGAAGTTTGCGCGGCTGGCTGGCGTCAACGAGCCCAAAAAGAACTGCCATGGCGTTCGCAAGGCCCGCGCCGAAGTTGCGGCCTATTCTGAGTGCACGGAAGCGCAGATGATGGCGATGTTCGGCTGGCGCGATCACAAGATGCCCGCGCTCTACATCGCCAAAGCGAGCCGGGATAAGCTTGCGATCAGCGGCATGGAGAAGATCGAGGCCTATGATCAAATGGAGAACATCGCCGACCTGGCGATGCCGATCGACGAGAACAGAATAGTAACTTTTGAGAGTAACCGGCGGAAAAAACCCTGAGATTTCAACGCCAAATGTGGGGGTGGTGCGCTCGGAGGGACTCGAACCCCCACGATGTTACTCACTGCCACCTCAAGGCAGCGCGTCTACCAATTCCGCCACGAGCGCTTGGGATACCGGCTGGAGAGATGCAGCCCGCCGGATCAACGGCGCCGATGTAACAAATCAGGGATGCAGGGACAAGGAAGTTTTGTGCCCCGATAACTACCTGACATCAGGGGATTTCGGCAGCATTTGCTTGACTTCGACCGCGATACGGTTGCGGTCCACCAGCACCACGCCGGAAGCTACCGGCAGGTTGTTGGCGAGGATCTTGACCTCGTCCTGCTCGGTGGCGTCCAGTTCGATGATGGCGCCGCGGGAAAGCCGCATCACCTGGTGGATGGGCATGGTCGTGGTGCCCAGCACCACCATGAGATCGACGCTGACTTTATCGAGGGTGGCCACTTCTGAACTGCCAAAGGGGGACTAAATGGGTGTGGTTCCCACCTGACCACGTTATGGTTAGCCAATGGTTAATGACCGCCAAAGCCTTGATTTGACGACATTCGCGCACGCCCAGGGCGGCGGCGAGGTCGAATGGCGGATTTCCGAAGGGCCGGTGCCCTACCCCGATTCCGTGACCGAAATGGAGGCCCGCGCGGCCGATATCGCCGACGGCAAGGCAGCCGAACTGGTCTGGCTGCTGGAACATCCCCCGCTCTACACCTCGGGCACCAGCGGCAAGCAAGCCGACCTGCTCGACCCGCGATTCCCCCTGTTCGCCACCGGCCGCGGCGGGCAAGTCACCTATCACGGACCCGGCCAGCGGGTGGCCTATGTGATGCTCGACCTCAAGCGGCGGCGGCCGGACGTGCGGGCCTATGTCGCCGGCCTCGAAGAATGGATCATCCGCACGCTCGACGCCTTCAACGTCCGCGGCGAGCGCCGCGAGGATCGCGTCGGCGTCTGGGTCAGGCGGCCCGACAAGGGCGCAGGCTACGAGGACAAGATCGCGGCGATCGGCGTGCGGCTGCGGCGCTGGGTGTCGTTCCACGGCATCGCCATCAATGTCGAACCGAACCTGTCGCATTTTTCCGCAATCGTGCCCTGCGGCGTCGTCGATCCGCGTTACGGCGTCACCTCGCTGGTCGACCTCGGCCTGCCCGTGACGATGGAAGATGTCGACGTCGCGCTGCGGCGGGCGTTCGAGGACGTGTTCGGCGCGACCGGCGCACGCCTGCCCGAAGCGACGGTGTAATTTTTCCGGGCGCACCAACTCAAGCCTGATTCAGACCGGCGCTTTCCTGTTGGCACTCGGCCTCACCCGTTCTCCGCAAGCCGGGATTGCGCTATACTTGATTCCGGTGCCGCCCACGCCTCCCCCCTCCATCGGGAAAGTAAACGTCATGCCGGGCGAATAGACTGCTGGGCCGACTGTTCGAGCGCCAGGCATCAGGAGGGGTTGCGATCATAGCTCGCAATGGGAGGTTCTCTCGATGAAATTGTCTGCGCCAATCTATCATCTGAAGCGGAAGGCGAAGTCTCTTTCCCGTCAGCAAGGCATTCCCCTGCACGAAGCGCTCGACCGCATCGCCGCGGCGGAAGGCTTCAGCGCCTGGAGTTTGCTCGCCGCCAGGGCGGCTGCCGTGACGCCAGCCGGCAAACTGTTTCCCCAGCTCAGGCCTGGAGACTTGCTGCTGGTGGGAGCCCGTCCGGGTCATGGCAAAACCCTGATGAGCCTTCAGCTCGCCGTGGAAGCCATGAAGTCGGGCCAACGGGGCGCATTCTTCTCGCTGGAATACACCGAGAGGGATGTGCTCGACCGCTTCCGCGCAATCGGTGTCGAGCCGGCGCAATTCGATGGGTTATTCGAGTTCGATTGCTCCGACGCCATCAGCGCCGACTACATCGTGAAGCGGATGGCCGGTGCGCCGCGCGGGACGCTGGTGGTCGTCGACTATCTGCAGCTCCTCGATCAGCGGCGTGAAAACGCGGACCTGATGATTCAGGTTCGCGCGCTGAAATCATTTGCGCGCGACCAGGGCCTGATCGTCGTCTTTATCTCCCAGATCGATCGGTCATACGATCCGGCGGCGAGGTCGTGTCCCGATCTCAGGGATGTCCGGTTGCCGAACCCGCTGAATCTGAAGTTGTTCGACAAGACGTGCTTCCTGAACAACGGCGAAGTTCAATTCCAGGCAGCGGGCTGACGGTCGCTGACCCAGCGGACTCAGGTCGCGGGCGATGTTATTCGCCCGCGATTTGGACGTTGACGCACAGGCGCAAGGTCTTCCGCTACGGCGATCGGTGCCACATATCGAGAGGCAGGCGTGGTGTTTAGAGGAGGTCGCGATGACGTCGCATAGACTTCCCTTCGAGAACAAGTGGACCAACAACGCAAACGCCCTGCAATGGAATTCCGAACTGGACCATCTGGGCGTGGCGAACGTCCGGGCCATGTTCGTCGATCACGAAATGCGGCATCCCAACCGCCGCAATGTCGTGCAGGACGTTCCCGCCGGGTTCGTCCGGGATTGGCTGGCGTTCCAGGATCGGCGGGTGGCCCGCCAACAGATGGTTTGGCGGGCCACGGTAATCGCTCTTTCATTTGTTGCGGCCACTGCGGCGGTGTTGGGCCTGCTCAGGGCATGAGCTTCTGATGAGGTTTATACCGCCACCTTCCGCGGCGCGACCTCGAGCTTACCGGCGATATAGCGGCGCTCCTGGGTCAGCCCACCGAAGCCGTAGGCATCGCCCTTCACTTCGTCGACATGGGCGTAGCTCTCTTCATGCAGCGGCCCGAGCAATTCGCCCATGCGCTGGAACAGCGCGGCGAGATAGGCCGCCTTCTCGTCCTTGGTGTTGGTGCCCTCGCTGACGTGAACGTCGAGCCAGAAGCTGGCGAGGCTCTGCTCGGCGAGCGACTTTCCGCCCGCAAACCAGTCGGCGGCGTCGACCGACTTCACGATGACGGCGGTGACCCTCGGATCCTTGCGCAGGATTTTCGCGGTGAGATCGCTGACGGCGGAGGCAATCTCTGCCTTCAGCGACGGCGCCTTGCGAGTGCTGGAATAGGTGACGGTAATGAGCGGCATGGTCGTTCTCCTCTGAGCATTTGCGCGCGTCCACCGCGCCTGACCCAATAGCTAGACCAGCGGCCATCATTTTGGTATCTTATCTATATCCATATCAATGATAACAATTGTTGATGATGACATGAGCACGCTGGATATCGAAACGGTGCAGGCATTCCTGCTGGTCGCCGAACTGCAAGGTTTCACCCGCGCCGCCGAGGCACTTGGCACCACGCAGGCCGCGATCAGCATGAAGCTGCAACGGCTGGAGAGCGTGGTCGGCAAGCGGCTGGTCGAGCGCTCGCCGCGCGCGGTCGCGCTGACCGCCGAGGGAGCATCGTTCCTGCCCCACGCCCGCGCGCTGATCGAAGCGCATGACCGCGCGCTGTCCGGCGACAAGCCCGCGCGCCAGCAATTGTCGCTCGGGATATCCGATCACGCCGCGGGTCCGGAACTGGTGCCGCTGCTCGAGCGGCTGCATGCAATGTCGTCGCAACTGGCGCTTTCCGTGACGATCGGCTTTTCGCGCCAGATGCTGGACGCCTATGATGCCGGCGCACTCGACGCCGTGGTGGTCCGGCAGGAAGGCAGCCGCCGCGGCGGCGAGAAGCTGACCGAAGATGAGTTCGGCTGGTTCGCCGCCAAGCGACTCGCCTGGCGCCGCGGCGAGACGCTGCCTCTGGCAACCCTGGCCCCACCCTGCGGCGTGCGCGCGCTCACCATCCGCGCCCTCGACAAGGCCGGCATCGTCTGGAGCGAGAGCTTTGTCGGCGGCGGCGTTACCGCGGTGTCCGCGGCGGCGCTGGCCGGTCTTGCCGTCGCGCCGCTGGCGCGGCGGATCGCACCGCCGGGCCTGATCGACATCGGACCGGCCCAGGGCCTGCCGCGGCTTCCTTCCTCGAAGGTGATGCTGCATTCGAAGGTCAGCGATCCCGCCAAGCTCATGGCGTTGCGGACGCTGGCGGCGACGTTCAGAAGCGTGGTCACGGCGACGAACGTATCGTTTCGTTAAAAAGTCCGATTTTTCGGGAACCAATTGGGGTCTTGCGCGTTTGCGCCGATCAAACGGGCATTCGGATGTTCAAGAAAGATCAACAGCAGGAAAGGGATCTCTTCGAATCCGAACGTAATTTCCGACTCCTGGTTGAAGGCGTTGCCGACTACGCGCTTTACATGCTGGATCCGACCGGGGTGGTGACGAGCTGGAACATCGGCGGCCAGCGGATCAAGGGTTACACGCCCCAGGAAATCATCGGGCAGCATTTCTCCCGCTTCTACACCGACGTCGACCGCGCCAACGGCAGGCCGCAGCGCGCCTTGCGCATCGCACGCGAACAGGGCCGTTACGAGGAAGAGGGCTGGCGCGTGCGGAAAGATGGCACGTTCTTCTGGGCCAGCGTCATCATCGACCCGATCTACGAGGACGGCAGGCTGGTCGGCTTCGCCAAGATCATCCGCGACATTACCGAGCGCCGCGACGCCCAGCTCAAGCTGGATCAGATGCACCAGCAGCTTGCGGAAGCGCAGAAGCTCGATGCGCTCGGCCAATTGACCGGAGGCGTCGCTCACGATTTCAACAATCTGCTGATGATCATCGGCGGCAGTCTTCACACATTGAAGAAAGCCATCGGCAACGACCTCAAATCCCAGCGGGCGATATCCGCGATCGAAGGGGCTACCAAGCGCGGCGCCTCCCTCACCAGCCAGTTGCTGACATTCGCGCGGCGACAGAGCCTCAATCCGCAGGCCGTCGATGTCGCCGAACGGCTCGATGCGATGCGCGAAGTGCTCGATAGTGGCGTCGGCAGCGCGGTAAAGCTGCAATTCGACATCGCTCACGGCGTCTGGCCGGTCATGGTCGACATTGCGGAATTCGAGACGGCAATGGTCAATCTCGTCATCAACGCGCGCGACGCCATGACCGGCGGTGGCGCCATCACGATATCGGCGCACAATGAACGGTCCGGCGGCGAGACCGTGGACGGCGAGTACGTTGCGATCTCGGTGTCTGACACCGGCACCGGCATTGCGCCCGACGTGCTCGGCAAGATCTTCGATCCCTTCTTCACCACCAAGCCGATCGGCAAGGGCACCGGTCTCGGACTATCGCAGGTTCACGGTTTTGCGCATCAGGCCGGCGGAACGGTCAGGGTGGTGAGTGAGCTTAGCAAGGGCACCAGGATCACGATCCTGCTGCCGCGAAAGGAAGAGGTCGTCGCGGCCGAGGACGTCGATGCGGTCGAAGCCGGCGGAAGCGGCATCGTGCTGCTGGTGGAGGACAATCCTGACGTCGCCGCCGTCAGCACCGGCCTGCTCGAACAGCTCGGCTACACCGTTCGCAGAGTGGCGAATGCCGAAGCGGCATTGCGCGAAATCGAACTCGACGGAATAGACCTAGTGTTCTCCGACATCGTCATGCCCGGCAAAATGGACGGCCTCGGCCTCGCCCGCCATCTGAAGGCAACCAGGCCTCGCCTGCCGATCCTGCTGACCAGCGGCTATAGCGACGCCGCGCTGAACGTGCGCGGCGATTTTCCGATCCTGCGCAAGCCCTACGAAATTCACGAACTCAGCCAGGCGATCGCGAAGCTGCCGCGGTAATGGCCAGGTCGCGTTTTCGCCCTCCTCACAAGATCGCCTCGAACACGCTGCGCAGCGTTTCGTGCCGGAATACAAAACCGTTGCTGAGCGCCTTGTTCGGCAGCACGCGCTGGCCGCCCAGCAGCAACTCATTGGCGAAGTCGCCGCCGACCCGGCGCAGCAGCGCGTCGGGAATGCGGAACAGCGCGGGCCGGCGCAGCCGGCGGCCGAGTTCTTCGGTGAATTTCAAATTGGTGACCGGGATCGGCGCCGTCGCGTTGACTGGTCCTGCAATTTCCGGACGCGCGATCACATGCGCGATCAGGCGGATCAGATCGTCGCGCTCGATCCATGACATCCACTGCCGGCCCGAACCGAGCGGCCCGCCGAGGCCGAATTCGAACGGCGTCAGCATCCGCGTGATGAAGCCGCCGTCGGTGCCGATCACAAGGCCGATCCGCAAACAGACCACGCGTACGCCATGCGCCTCCGCCGGACGCGCCGCGTTTTCCCAGGCATCGCAGAGTTCATGGCTGAAGCAGGCGTGGGACTTCGCCGACTCCGTCAGCACCTGATCCTGCCACAGCCCGTACCAGCCGATCGCGGAGCCCGAGACCAGCACGGCCGGCTTGCGTTCAAGCCGCGCGATCAGGCGCACGACGTCGCCGGTCATGTTGATGCG
This sequence comes from Bradyrhizobium paxllaeri, assembly GCF_001693515.2. NCBI lineage: Bacteria > Pseudomonadati > Pseudomonadota > Alphaproteobacteria > Hyphomicrobiales > Nitrobacteraceae > Bradyrhizobium > Bradyrhizobium paxllaeri. The sequence goes on along the minus strand of NZ_CP042968.1, from coordinate 3,146,275 downwards.
GGAGTCCAGAATCCTGCGGCGCTTGGCTTCGGTCCACAGCCCGTTGCCGATCGGCTCGCCCGCGAGATTGACGATCGCATCGATACGGGTGTCATCGGGGAGCTGATCGAGGCTGGTGATCAGCGTGATCGGCGGCGGCAGCATTTCGGCCTTCGCCGGGTTGCGCACCAGCGCGATGACCTGATGCCCTGCCCCCGTCAGGCCTGCGATCAGGCGGCTGCCGATGAAGCCGGTGGCGCCGGTCACCAGCACGGTCTGCCGCGCGGGCCACTTTTCAACCAGGCTTGCCGCGGGCGCAGCCGTCATGCGAGAAAGGCGCTTCGATGCGGTGAAATCGCGCAGGCCGCACAGCGCGGCGCCAACGGCGGCCGCCGCCGCGATCAGGCTGAGCCAGCCCGCGTAAGCCGATTTGATTCCGGTCGGCTGCATTGCCCAGGAGATCAGGACCGGCAGCAGCAGCACCAGAATGGCGCCGTAATTGATCGCGAGCAGCGTGTGATTGATGCGTTCGCTGGCCGGCAATTTCCGGCTCATGTCCTCCTCGACGAAATCCATCAGTGTGATGACGATCTCGGCGACGAGCACCGCGATGATCAGCATGGCAAAAATGCCGTGCACCTCCAGCCAGCCGAGCACCAGGAACAAGAGCGCATAAAACATGTTGCGCACGGCATGGAGCTGCAGCTCGTAGCGCTGCGAGGGACGCCATGCCAGCCGCTCCGTCAGTTCGTGGTGATAGAACGTGTCGAACACGCCCATCACGACCTGAATGGCGATCAGGATCCAGAGCAACGACGTCATGATGCGGCCTCCATGAACACGGCGGACTGACGAATAAGCTTGCCGAAGCGCGGGTGAACGATGTCGAGCGTGAAGCGGAACGTGCCGCCGCCGAGATCGGAATGGGTCACGGTGAGATCGCCGGGCGTAAACCAGGGCGGCAGCGGCATCCTCAACGGCCCGATCTGCAGGGAGTAGCCGACGCTGCGAAACACCAGCGCTTCGTGCTCGACCGATATCAGCAGCGCCATGCTGACGCCGTAGCCGACATATTCTTCGAGCCCTGTCGGGCCTGCAAAGCGCTTCGCCGAGTGAATGACCTGCGGAAATCCATTGCTGCGCGCGCACATGCGGGTCCAGATCTGGCCGCCGCTCGCCGCATCCTCGGTCACTGCCACGACCATCGGGACGCCGGTCTCGGCGCCGGTCGGGAGCGGCCCGCCGATCACGCGCGCGAGCTGCGCCAGCCACCAGCCGGCGCGGCTGAAGCTCGCCTCATCCACCGTGCCGACATAGACGACGGTCTCGCCATCGGCAAAGCGCTTGGAAAAACGCCGCCAGATCGCCAGCGGCAGACGGCCCCATTCCTCGTCGGGCAACAGATTGTGGAAGCGGCGGTCGTCGAGCAGGATGGTGTTCGAGGCAGGCGTTGCGGGAAGCCTTGGTATTCTTGTGGACGCCATTGCACGCTCCTGCTCTTGCCCCTCTGCCCTACGCCCCTATTTGGATTTTCCCACCGGCAAGAAGCTGACGATCTTCTCGCCAAGCTTGATCAGCGCGACCAGCCGCGGCCGCGGCACATGCAGCATCTGCGTGTACCAGCGGTCGACCAGTTCGGTGAAAGCCAGCATTTCCTTCAGCCGCTTGCTTGCGACCGGGCTGATGGTGGGATCATCGGCGGCGTCGGAAACGCAGGCGCGCAACGCATCGATGGCGGGATCGATCTCGCGCTCCTTGCGGCCAGCGGCGATCCGCGCGGCCACTTCCCAGATGTCGGTTTCGGCCTCGAAATGATCGCGGCGGTCGCCGAGGATCGGCACCCGGCGGATCAGATTCCAGGCCAGCAATTCCTTGATCGAATTGGAGACATTGGACCGCGCCATGCCGAGCGTCTCGGCGATGTCTTCCGCGGTCATCGGCGCCTCGGCGAGATACAGCAGGCCATGGATCTGGCTGACGGAGCGGTTGACGCCCCATTCGTCCCCCATGTCACCCCAGTGCAGGATGAACCGTTCGACGACGGCGGGGAGTTTCGCTTTGTCTGTCTTTTCTGTCATGACAGAAATATCTGACGGAACTGTGCGGATGTCAAGGGCGCTCGCGCCTGACATTTGCGGTTTGGACTCCGTCCCGGGCTCGTTCCTCCCCCATCGCCAACTACTTGCCCGATCGGGTTCCCGCGATGGAACCTCATCGAAAATGTCGGGTTCCGTTATTTCCCAGGCCCCGCCCGTTAACCCCTTCGGTACCGGTCGCGCCTTAGATTCACCCTCGCGCGTCGCCGGCAACGAGATCTGGCGCGGTCATCAAGGCGAGGAATGCCCTATCGAAATCCCCCAGACCCCGGCGGGCCGCTGCGGCGGGTAACATCGACGGCCGTCGTCATCATCTTTGCGCTGGTCATGACCGCCTGCGTGCTGGGCGTCATGGCCTGGAAGGCGTTCGACGCCAAGAAGGCGGCGCTGGCGAGCGGCAGCTCCGACATTCAAAACCTCGCCCATTCGCTTTCGGAGCATGCCTCGCACACCATTCAGGCGGTCGATATCGCGATGGCGGGAATGGTGGACCTGCTGAAATACCGAGACCCCGAGGCTGGCAGGTTCAACCGGTACCTGGCCGAAACGGCGAAAACGCTACCCCAGTTGCGCGGGATCGGCGTCTCGGATGCCAAGGGCAACTGGACCTATTCGTCGTTGGCGGAGATGCCGCGCCATACCATCTCGGACCGCAACTATTTCGCCTACCATCGCGACACACCGGACAACACGCTTCGGATCAGCGAGCCGCTGCAGTCCCGTGTCGACGATCAATCCTCCATGATCGTTCTCTCGAAACGTATCACCAAGCTCGACGGAAGCTTCGGCGGAGTCGTCGCCGCGGCGATCGACAAGGATTATTTCAACGGCTTTTACCGGACATTCCAGCTCGGCCCGGACGGCGGCATCAGCCTGATCCGGAGTGATGGTACGCTCCTGATACGCTGGCCGCTGGCAGACAAGAGCACGAACCTTTCCAAGACCGACCTGTTTTCGAAGCATCTCAAGCTGAGCTCTGTCGGATACTACAAGATCATCTCGCCGTTCGACGGCGTCGTGAAGCACCTCGGCTATGAGGAGACGCCGAACTACCCGATGGTGGTCACCGTCGCCATGTCGGAAGACTGGCTGCTTTCGGAATGGTGGAAGACCTTGCGCACCGACGTCATCGTCGCCGGCGTACTGTTGTGCATGATCCTGATGCTGGCGGCGCTGCTGGCCCTGCAATTCCGCTTCCGCAGCAAGACCGAGCGCGCGCTGCGCGAACGCGAGGCGCACTATCGGCTGCTCGCCAACAACATCGCCGATATCATCATCCTGATCGATGCCCATAGCCTGCTGCGTTATGTCTCTCAGTCCGTCGAGCCGGTGCTCGGGCTGCGCGCGAAGGATCTGATCGGAAGATCATGCTTCGATCTGGTCCACGCCGAGGATCGGGAAAGCGTCATGCAGGCCACCACGCGGCTTGGCGATATCGGCAGCGTCAGCACGGTCGTGTTCCGGCACTATCGCGGCGACGGAACGCTGGCCTGGGTCGAAAGCAAATTCAAGCTGGCGACGGAGGCCAGCGACGCCACCGGCAAGGAATTCCTCTGCGTCATCCGCGACGTCACCGAACGCAAGCGGATGGAAGACGAGCTGACGCAGCTCAATCACCGCCTCACCCAGCTCGCCGCGACCGACGGATTGACCGGACTGACCAACCGCCGCACCCTCGACAGCTTCCTGCGGCGCGAATACGAAGCCTGCGAAGAAATTTCGGTGCTGCTGTTCGATATCGACAACTTCAAGGGCTATAACGACACCTATGGACATCAGGCCGGCGACCGTTGCCTGCAGGCGGTTGCGAAAGCCATCGGCAATGCGACCGCCAATACGTCGGGCCTGTCCGCACGCTATGGCGGCGAGGAATTCGCGGTCGTGCTGCCGAACACCTCGGAAGACGAGGCCTTGAAGGTTGCCGAATCCATCCGGCTGACGATCCGGGCGCTGGGCATCCCCAACACGGCCTCGAGCCGAGGATACGTCACCATCAGTGCAGGCGTCGCCGCCAGAACCCGCTCGACGCTCGACGAGGCGGCGCTGGTCGGAGAAGCCGACACCGCGCTCTACGAGGCCAAGCGCCTCGGCCGCAATCGCAGCATGGTGTATTCCTCGCTCGACCTGCAATATGTCGAAAGCGGCTCGATCCAGCACGACGGCGAGGTCGCGCCGCGCGAACGGACGCATTAGCAGAACTAGATCGTCGGCAGCACCGAAAACCGCTCTGCCGCCCGCCGCTGCTTCAGCATGTCCGGAGTGCCGGACTCGTCTTGCACCGCGTCCACGCGTGCGGAGTATGGGCCACGCCGACAGGCGGCGATCATGTCAGTGACGACATCCGCCGGCCCGGCGAACACAGCTTCCACGCTGCCGTCGCGGCGGTTGCGCACCCAGCCCTCGAGGCCGCGTGCGGTCGCCTCATCCTCCACCCATGCGCGATAGCCGACCCCCTGCACACGGCCTTTGACCGTGACGTGGCGGATCGGCCCGCTCATGACTTCTGCAGTCCCAGAAACGCGGCGCTACGTGCCTTGGTGTCGGCCTCGCGCATGGCACGGCCGGTGAGTTCTGCAGACGCGAGGCCCTTGAGATTCTTCGGCGAGGCTCCCTCGCGCAGCGCCTTCAGCGTCTCATAGACGGCTTGCGTGGCGGCGGCGAACGGTGCGTGCCCCTGCAGCGCGATCCGCACGCGTTGACTGGTGAGATAATCCAGCGCGGTCATATCTTCGGGCGCGCCGCCGAGCACGATCGGCAGCCGGGTTGCAGCGGAGATCGCTTCCAGTTCCTCACGGCTCTTGATGCCGGTGAAGAACAGTGCGTCGACGCCGGTGGCCTCATACGCTCTCGCGCGCGCGATGGCGTCGTCAAGGCCAGTGATGGACACGGCGCCGGTGCGTCCCATCACCACCAGCGAGGGGTCGCCGCGTCCGTCGAGCGCGGCTTTCATTTTGCCGACGCCCTCCTCGAGCGGAATCAATTGCATTGCGGCCTGCCCGAACGTCTGCGGCAACAGCGTATCCTCGATGGTCAGGCCCGCCGCGCCCGCCGCTTCGAGTTCCTGCACGGTGCGGCGAACATTGAGTGCGTTGCCATAACCGTGGTCGGCATCGACCAGCACCGGCAACGCCGCGGCACGCGACATCCGGCGCATCTGTTCGGCCAGTTCCGTCAACGTGATCAGGGCAATGTCGGGATCGCCAAGCACGGCCAGCGAGGCCACCGAGCCGCCGAACATGCCGAGTTCGAAGCCTAAATCTTCCGCAATACGGATCGAGGTCGCATCATAGACCGACCCCGGCCGGATGCAGGTGGGGCCGGTGAGGATGGAGCGTAGTTTTTCTCGGCGCTGACGAAAAGCCATTCCTATTCCCCACTCTCTGTCATTCCGGGGCGATGCGAAGCATCGAACCCGGAATCTCGAGATTCCGGGTCTGGTGCTGCCGCACCATCCCGGAATGACAGCTTACGCAAACTCCAGGATCAACGCATCCACCGCCAGCGTGGCGCCGGCCGCAGCGTGAATCTTCTTCACCGTGCCGTCGCGCTCGGCGCGCAGCACGTTCTGCATCTTCATCGCCTCGACCACGGCCAGCGTCTCGCCGGACTTGACCTCCTGCCCTTCGGAGACCGCAATCGACACCACGAGCCCGGGCATCGGGCACAACAGCTTCTTGCCGGTGTCGGCCGCCGACGTCACCGGCATCAGCCGTGCCGCCGCGGCCTCGCTTTCGGTGAACACCTGGACCGCAACCTCAAAACCCTGATGCGCCAGGCGGAAGCCGTTCGGAATCGGGCGCACCTGCATCGCCACGAAATGGCCGTCGATGGTGCCCTGCCAGACCGGCTCGCCCGGCGTCCAGGCCGACACCAGATTGTGCGGATTGCCGGGCAGATCGTCAGTGCCGATGAAGCGCACCGCGATGCCGTCGGCCTCGCGCGCCACATCGAGCGCGATTTCGTCGCGGTCGAGCCACACCGCGCGGCGGCGCTCGCGCTGCACCAGCCGGCCGGTCAACTGGCCGGAAATCCGCCGCTTGCGTTCGCCGAGCACGTGATCGATCGCAGCTCCCACGGCGGCGAGCCGCCGCGCAATCTCGCCTTCCGGCGGGCGCGCAGAAAAGCCCTTTGGAAATTCCTCCGCGATGAAGCCGGTGGAAAGCTTGCCCTCGCGCCAGCGTGGATGGTTCATCAGCGCCGAGAGGAACGGAATATTGTGCCTGATGCCATCGACGTAGAACGCGTCGAGCGCGGTGGCCTGCGCCTCGATGGCGGCGGCCCGCGACGGTGCGTGCGTCACGAGTTTTGCGATCATCGGATCGTAATGGATCGAGATTTCGCCGCCTTCCTGCACGCCGGTGTCGTTGCGGATGGTGACGCCATCCTGGCTCGCTTCCGCCGGCGGCCGGTATTTCACCAGACGGCCGATCGAGGGCAGGAAGTTGCGGAACGGATCCTCGGCATAGACGCGCGATTCCACCGCCCATCCGGTCAGCAGGACATCCTTCTGCGCGATCGAAAGCTTCTCGCCGGCGGCAACCCGGATCATCTGCTCGACGAGGTCGATGCCCGTGATCAACTCGGTGACGGGATGCTCGACCTGCAGGCGCGTGTTCATCTCCAGGAAGTAAAAACTCTTGTCCTGGCCGGCGACGAACTCGACGGTGCCCGCGGAGTCGTAATGCACGGCCTTCGCCAGCGCGACCGCCTGCTCGCCCATCTTGCGGCGGGTGGTCTCGTCGAGCAGCGGCGACGGCGCCTCCTCGATGACCTTCTGATTGCGGCGCTGGATCGAGCATTCGCGCTCGCCGAGATAGATCACGTTGCCATGCTTGTCGCCGAGCACCTGGATTTCGATATGGCGGGGATCGACGATGAACTTTTCGATGAAGACGCGATCGTCGCCGAATGAGGATTTCGCTTCGGCCTTGGCGAGGTTGAAACCTTCGGCGACTTCCGCCTTGGAATGCGCGATGCGCATGCCCTTGCCGCCGCCGCCGGCGGACGCCTTGATCATCACGGGATAGCCGATCTCGTCGGCGATCTTCACCGCGTGCTTGTCGTCCTCGATGACGCCGAGATGGCCGGGGACCGTGGAGACCTTGGCCTTGGCGGCAGCCTTCTTGGATTCGATCTTGTCGCCCATCGCGGCGATCGCGCCGGGATTGGGTCCGATGAAGACGATGCCGGCCTTTTCCAGCGCACGCGGAAACGCTTCGCGCTCGGACAGGAAGCCATAGCCGGGATGCACCGCCTGCGCGCCGGTCTTGCGGCAGGCCTCGACGATCCTGTCGATCAGCAGATAGCTCTCGGCTGCAGCCGGCGGGCCGATCAGTACGGCCTCATCGGCCATTTCGACGTGCAGCGCATCGCGGTCGGCCTCGGAATATACCGCGACCGTCTCGATCCCCATTCGGCGCGCAGTCTTGATGACCCGGCAGGCGATCTCGCCGCGATTTGCGATCAGAATTCTCTTGAACATGTTCTTCTTGCTTGAGCTTTAGGCAGGATCCTCCCCCGCATTGGGACATGCGGGACGCGGGTAACCCACCCGTCGTACAGCAAAAATCGTTGGAGGCAACGGTCTCGTATCGGATGGCGGCCCAGCGCGAGCGGCCACTCACCCGGAATAGGAATTGAAGCGGCCCCGCGCATAGGCATGGGATACCGCCTTCATGAGCTCGCCGACCTCGGACTCCAGATAATCATTGGCGACGATCAGTGCGCGGATCGCGGCCCGCATATCGCCACCGCAGGCCGAAATCGCCTGATCCACCGCCGATTCAAGTTCGTCGCTCTCTTCGGATTTCGGCTGTGAAGAGAACAACATGAGCGGTATTCCGTGTTGGGCGAGCGCGCATGTTCCTATTTTGTTCTAGCGAAGTCAACACGTCTTCTGCTGCCCATTAGTAGGAGCATCGATTTCAGGAGAGCGATCACATGGGCTTATCAGCAATGATCAAAAGAGCGATCGAGCTCGGCGAGCGGGAGGGGTTCATCACCTTCGACCAGATCAACGAACTCACTTTATTATTGGCCACGAGGATCGAGCCCGAAGATATCGAGTTTCTGCTGGCGGCCTTGAGCGACCATGGAATAGACGTCAGAGAGGCATAGGCCGCGACGCTTGGTCCCTTGATACTGACATGTGCTAGAAGACACCCGCAGGTGCGGAATTGATTTGAAATGAAACAGATGCGGTCTCGGTTTTTTCTCGTTGCAGTGCTGCTATCGATCGTGCTTCCGGCCAGCCAGAGTTCGGCTGCCACCGCCATCGTGCGGGACGGCAGCACAATTCAACTCGGCAACGTGACCTATCGGCTCGACGGCATCGATGTTCCGACCGTCGACCAATTCTGCATCGACGAACGCGCCGATAACTGGACCTGCGGTATCGAGGCGCGCGATCAATTGACCAAACTGATCGGCGGCAAGCAGATCCGCTGCGACGATCTGGGTCCCGATCCCACCTACAAGAAACGGCGCATCGGCGTGTGCAAGGTCGAGGGCGAGACGACAAGTCTCAGCCAGTTGCTGGTCCGCAACGGCTTTGCCTTGAATGTCGAGGCGTCCGCCAGCGGGCGCTTCAAGCCGGACGAAGCCCGTGCCAGGGACGACCGCCAAGGTCTCTGGAAAGGCTGCTTCGTCGCGCCGCGCGAGTTCCGCGCCGGGAAGAAGGACGGTCCCCTGCTCGGCGCCTCGTGCCGCGCCGACCGCGACCGCGAAATCCGAGATGTCCTGTTCCCTGAGGAACTCGTGATGCCGGCGGGCTGCAATATCAAGGGTAAGCACGCTGTTCGTGCGCGCATCACCGGGAACGAAGGCATCTACCACCTGCAGGGGTGCCGCTCGTATCCGGGATTGAAGCCGGATCGCTGGTTCTGTTCCGAGGAACAGGCGCAGGCTGATGGGTTCCGCCGGGCCTACAACTGCCGGTCACCATCGAAGGGCAAATGAAGCTGGAAAGTTTGCCGTCTCTTGTGTGAAAGTGCCGGCAGAGGTTGCCGGCCCGCATGAACCCTTCCGACACGACGAACGTCTGGCCTGAAGCTGCCGCCGCCGAACGCTTGCGGCAACATCTGCAGGAAATTGCCAGCGAGCGCGACAAGGCGCATCGCGCGCTGCAGGAGCGCGAGGCGGAGCTCGCGCGGATCCAGCGCATCGCCGGCGTTGGCGGTCTCGAAATCGATTTCCGTGACGGCGTCAAAAACCGCCGCTCTCCCGAATATCTCCTGGTTCACGGCCTGCCGCCGGAGGCGGCCAACGAAACCTATGAGGAATGGGTCAGCCGAATCCATCCCGAGGATCGCGAGCGCACGGTCCAGCATCTGTTCGGCATACTGAAGAGCGGGAGCGAGGACTATTCGGCCGAATACCGCATCGTCCGGCCGAACGACGGCGAGACCCGCTGGATCCGCGTCGTTGCCAAGATCGAGCGCGAGGCTGACGGCCGCGCGCTGCGGCTGGTCGGCGCCGATTGTGACGTCACCCCTCAAATGCTGGCTCAGGCCACCTTGCGCGAAAGCGAGGAGCGCTTCCGCCTGATCGCCGACAGCGCGCCGGTGCCGATCTGGGTCACCAAGCTCGACCGCACACGCTCCTTCGCCAACCAGGCCTATCTCGATTTCCTCGGCCTGCCGTTCGAGCAAGCCATCGTATTCGATTGGCGCAAGCGGCTGCATCCGGACGACCAGTCGCGCATCGTGCAGGAATCGGTCGCGGGCGAGGCCTCGCTGAAGCCGTTCGTGCTGGAGGCGCGCTATCAGCGCGCCGACGGCGAATGGCGGTGGCTGCGGTCGGAATCCCAACCGCGCTGGGATCCGACCGGCCAGCACAATGGCTTCATCGGCGTCGCTCATGACATCACCGCAGCCAAGCAGGCCGAGCACGATCTGCGCGGGCTGAACGAAATCCTCGAATTGCGGATCACCGAACGAACCGCGCAGCTCGAATCCAGCGAAGCCCAGATGCGGGCGATCTTCGAAACCAGCCATCAATATCAGGCGCTGCTCAACCAGCATGGCGACGTGCTCTATGCCAACCGGACGGCGCTCGCCGGAATCCGCACGGAAGCCAGCGCCGTGGTCGGCCAGCCGTTCTGGGACACGCCATGGTTTGCCGCGACCTCCGGCATGAGCGACGCCGTGCACCACGCCTTCCTTGCCGTGATGCGCGGCGAAGAGGTCAAGATCGAGATGTTGCTGCATTTGCCGGTCGGCGACCGCTATTTCGATTTCGCGATGCGTCCGCTGCATGACCGCCACGGCATCGTCATCGGCGCAGTACCGGAGGCCATCGACGTCACCGAGCGCCGCAAGGGCGAGGAAGCGCTGCGCCAGTCGCAGAAGATGGAAGCGGTCGGACAATTGACCGGCGGCGTTGCGCACGATTTCAACAACCTCCTGACCATCATCCGTTCTGCAACCGATTTCCTGCGCCGCCGCGAACTGCCGGAGGAGCGACGCCGCCGCTACATCGACGCCATCGGCGAGACGGTGGAGCGCGCCTCCAAGCTGACCGGACAATTGCTGGCGTTCGCCCGCCGGCAGCCATTGAAGCCGCAGGTGTTCAATGTCGGCACCCAGATCGAGTCCGTGGCGCAGTTGATCCGTCCCCTCGTCGGCGCCCGTATCAGGATCGACGTCGAGATCGCCGATCTCAACTGCTTCGCGATCGCCGATATCGCGCAGTTCGAGACGGCGCTGATGAACCTCGCCGTAAACAGCCGCGATGCCATGAACAGCGAGGGCCAGCTCGTCATCCGCGTCCGCAAGGTCGATGCCATTCCGCCGCTGCGCGCCCAGCCCGCCCGCAACGGCGACTTCGTCGCCATCACCGTGACCGACACCGGCTGCGGCATCGCACCCGAATTGCTCGAGACGATCTTCGAGCCGTTCTTCACCACCAAGGAAGTCGGCAAGGGCACCGGCCTCGGCCTCAGCCAGGCGTTCGGCTTTGCCAAGCAATCCGACGGCGACATCGCGGTCGCGAGTGAGCCCGGTCAGGGCTCGACGTTCACGATCTACCTGCCGCAGGCCGCGGTGCCGGCCGACGCCATCATCGCTGCCACAGCCGGCAGCGAGCCGGCGACCCGCGGCCGCGGCTACCGCGTGCTTGTGGTCGAGGACAATGACGACGTCGGACAATTTTCCACCGAGCTCCTGGAAGATCTCGGCTACACCGTCCGCCGCGTCGCCAGCGCGGATGCCGCACTCGCGATCCTCGCCGAGGACGAGTTCTCCGCCGATCTGGTGTTTTCCGACGTCATCATGCCCGGTATGAACGGCGTCGAGCTCGCCGGCATCATACGGGAGCGTTATCCCGGCCTGCCCGTGGTCCTGACCAGTGGCTACAGCAACGTGCTGGCGGAAAACGCCCACCGCGGCTTCGAACTGATCCAGAAACCCTATTCGGTGGAATTGCTGTCGCGGATTCTCCGGAAGGCGATTTCCGAGGCCCGACCGCAGCCGGCCTGAAGCAGCCTAAAGCATGATGAAATTAGATTTGATTGCGACCACGGAGAAAGGTGCGCTCCCTCTCCCGCAAAGCGGGGGAGGGTTGGGGTGGGGGTGTCTCCGCGGGCGATACTGCCCGAGTGGAGAGCCCCCACCCGGCGCTTCGCGCCGACCTCCCCCGCAAGCGGGAGAGGTGAAGCGCGCTGCGGCTAAACTCATCTAACCAAAAATCATCACGCTTTAGTCTCCCAGCCTTACGCCGCGACCTCGACCCCTGCCCTGCCCGACGCCAGCAGCGCGCGGATTTCCTGCGCCGGACGCGCCGCGCTGAACAGGTAACCCTGCATCTGGGTGCAACCGAGATTCTGCACGGTCTCGCGCTGCTGCAGCGTCTCGACGCCTTCGGCGGTCGTGATCATGTTGCGGTCGGCGGCGATGCTGACCACCGCGCGGATGATCGAGGCCGACGATGAATTGCGCGTCACTTCCTTGACGAAGGAGCGGTCGATCTTGATCTTGTCGAACGGAAAGCGCTGCAGATATTGCAGCGAGGAATAGCCGGTGCCGAAATCGTCGAGCGCGATGTGAATACCGAGCGCGCGGAGCTGGTTCAGCGTCACCAGCGCAGCGTCGTCGTCCGCGATCAGGACGGCTTCCGTGATCTCGAGCTCCAGCCGGCGCGGATCGAGCCCGCTTTCGTTGAGGACTGCGGCAACCTTCAGCGACAGCGTTTCGGAGCGGAACTGGATCGGCGAGACGTTGACGGCGACGCGGACATGCGACGGCCAGCTCGAAGCTTCCGCGCAAGCGGCGCGCAACACCCACTGCCCGATCTCCTCGATCAGTCCGGTTTCCTCGGCGACCGGCACGAAGTCGGCGGGCGAAACCATGCCGCGCACCGGATGCCGCCAGCGCAACAGCGCCTCGCAGCCGGTCACGACGTCACGGCGCAGGTCAACCTGCGGCTGGTAGTGCAGCTCGAAACCGCCCTCCGCCAGCGCCGCGCGCAAATCGGCCTCCAGCTCGCGGCGATGATTGGCCTGCTGCTCCATTTCGGGGTCGAAGAAGCGATAGGTTCGTCGGCCGGCCGCCTTTGCCGCATACATCGCGAGGTCGGCGTTCTTCAGGAGATAGAACAGGTCCGAGCCGTCGCGCGGGGCGATCGCGATGCCGATGCTGGCATCGCTGGAGAGCCGATGGCCGTGGCAATCGAAGGGGGTGCGCAGCGCCTGATAGATCCGCGCGACCAGCGCGTGAACGTCCTCGGCGCTCTCGATGCCGTCCTGCAGAATGGCGAATTCATCGCCGCCGAGACGGGCGATGAAATCTTCGGCCCCGACTGACTGGCGCAGCCGCTCCGCCACGCCCTTCAGGAATTCGTCTCCAATCAGATGTCCCAGCGTGTCGTTGATGCGCTTGAACTCGTCGATATCGATATAGAGGATCGCAAACTTGCGCCCCTCGGTTTCCAGCAGCAATCCTTCCGCATGGCGCTGGAACAACGTGCGGTTCGGCAGATTGGTCAACGCGTCGTAATGGGCGAGATGTTCGATCCTGGCCTGGACGCGCCGCCCTTCGGTGACGTCTTCCATCGTCGTGGCCCAGCCGCCGTCCGGCGAGCGCTTGAAGATCAGCCGGATCGTGCGCCCATCGGGCGTCGAAGTCACGGTGTCCTGTACGAGGCTGCCGTTGGGATCGAGAAAGCGGGCGCAATAAGCGTCGACGTCACCGACAAAGGAGCCGCGCTCCCAGCGGTGCTGGATCAGGTCGCGCAGATGACAGCCGGGTTTGACGATCTCCGGCGACAGCCCGAACATGTCGATATAGCGCCGGTTGCAGATCACCAGGCGGCCTGAGGAATCGAACAGCAGCAGGCCCTGCGTCATGTTGTTGATGGCGGTGTCGAGATGCTGGCTCTTTTCCGAAAGCTTGTGCTGCGCGGCGGCATGCTGGCGGCGAAGTTGGCGCACGATCAGGAAGACCATGCCGATCACGACGCACACGGCCAAAGCTGCGGCGAAGAACTGCAGCCGGGTCTGCGCCCGCCAGTCGGCAAGTGCCGTCTCCGTCCTGGTGGTCGCGACGATCAGGATCGGAAAGTGCTTCAGCGACTTGACGGCACCGACCTTGTCCTCGGTCAGCCTCTCGCTGATGAACCGTCCGGATATATTGCCATCCACCGCCAGCGCGCGCTGAAACGACGGCGTATTGGCGACGTTAAGGCCGATGAGCTTATCGTCCTTGGGATAGCGGGCGATGATGGTGCCGTCGCGGTGGATCATCGAAATCGCGGTGTCGGCGTCCAGCGCCAGCGAAGCGACGAAGTCCTCGAAATGGGACGGCTCGACACCGCGAACGGCAATGCCGATGATCTCGCCGTTGCGGCCTACGATCTTGCGCGCAAAGACCGTGGTCCAGATCTTGGTGACCTTGCTCACGACCGGCTCGACGATAACGTCGGGCGTCGGCCTTCCCGATATGAACTCCTTGAAGTAACCGCGCTCTGCAACGCTCGCATCCGGCACCGGCCACATCTCGGAAGAATTGACCAGCGCGCCCCTGGTGCTCCACAGGTTCAGCGCGCCGACATGCGGCAGCACCGCAAGCTTCGTGCGCAGCATCTCGTGCGCGCTCAGCGTCGACATCTTCCTTTCGAACTCGTCTGATGTATTGACCCCCTCGGCCCGCAGCTGCGCCACGATGTCCTGGTGCACATGCTGGAGATCGCTTAATTGCTGGTCGAAATGCCGCGAGAGCAACAGCGCGCTGTTGTTGAGTTCGCGCTCAGCGACTTCAAGCGCCCGCTCGCGATACTGCATGGCGAAATAGGCGGTGCCGAGCATGATCGCGATCACGAGGGCCGCCGCGCTCAGGATCAGCCACTGGATCGCGCCCAACCTGGCCCGCCACGGCATGGCACGACCTGACAGCGGCCGGCTCCCCGCGATGACGTCTTCCGATGAATTGCTCAGCATTCTCGCTGCCCCCACAGCCGCTTGTTGTAGGGAACACAACCCAAAAGGGCGTTAGCAAAATGAGTTATCGCAAGGTTAAGGCGGCCGCGGAATCAGGCGCTTTCCGCCATTTCAGCTTCCTTGAGGCTGCACTCGATCAGCGCCCCGTCGATCGAAAACTCCGAGAACGGCGACAATTCGGTCGCGGCCTGCAGCGGCGCGAAAAACTGCGCATCCCCAGGGCTCTTCAGGAAGAAGCGGATGTGGCTGGCGGTCATCGTATCGCGCGACAGCCACACGATGCCGGAGAACAGCGCCACCATCATCTGGGCGTATTGGCCGGCGTTGGCGATACCCAGTTCGTAGATCGGCGACACCACGATGAAGCGCGCGCGCAGGATCGGCCCCGGAAACTTGCTCATCATCAGGCGGCTGACCTGGCAGGCCGCATGAATCCGCTCGCCGTCGGAAAGACAATAGAGGTTGGGGTTGTCGCCGTCCTTGGTCAGGGCATCGTAGGCGGAGAAGCTTCCGGTCGAAAAAGTTGAAAAGTCCTCGCCGACGCTTTCGGCGTCCTTCTTCCACTGGCCCTTGATTGCTCGCCAGGACCTATCCGGCTCTTTCATCGGCAGCAGGCGCATGGCTTAACCAGGGGTTAATGCAGGAGCTGATGCTGGCATTTTACGGACGGCGACTAAACGTTTGCTTACGTTGGCGCCGCCTGCGCAAATATTTGCGAGAGCTCGCAAATTGGCTACTACGACGGGTATTTTTTTGCAGCGCTGCCTGCGCGATATTTGGCGCGATCCGGCGAAATGCTCACCGTTTCCGCAGTTTCCAGCGTGGTGTTGGCCGGCGGCGCCCCACATCCAAAGGCCAGAGCACCGCCGGCCGCTGCACCGCATTCAGGCGGCAGCTTCGTAATTGACGGCGGTTTCCGCAATCTTGGTCAGGGTCTCGTCGGTCTTCTTTTCTTCGGCGAGCGTCTGGTCGATCAGCTTCACGGCCTGCGGATTGTTGAGCTTGGTCGCCCAGGCTTTCAGCGTGCCGTAGCGGGAAATCTCGTAATGCTCGACCGCTTGCGCCGCGGCCAAGAGGCCGGCGTCCAGCGCCGGTGTGTCGGCGTACTCCTCCATGACCTCCTTGCCCTCGTCGATGATGCCCTCGATCGCATCGCACTTCTTGCCGCGGGCGGCCTTGCCGAGCAGTTCGAAGATCTTTTCCAGACGCTCGACCTGTCCCTCGGTCTCGTCCTGATGCTTTTCGAACGCAGCGCGCAGCTTGTCGGAATTGGCGGCCTTCGCCATTTTCGGCAGCGCCTTCAGGATCTGCTTTTCGGCGTAGTAGATGTCCTTGAGAGCATCCAGAAATAGATCGTTGAGGTCCTTCTCAGCCATGACGTCCTCCATTGATGGTGCGCTGACAACAGAGGGCCGCGTGAAATGGTTCCTAAAGCGACGCAGCGAATGCGTCAGCCGCCGCTCGCCGCAAGGTCGATCAGGGCAATCCCGAGATCGGCCCGCTTCCGGCGTCGAAGGGTCGCCGGCACCTCGGTCAGGACCACTTCGAGCGTAGGCCTTACCGTGCCCGCCAGGAGATGCCCGCCGCGCGTCGAACCATCGGCAAGCCCCAGCACGACATGGACATGGAGACTGGGCTGGCCGTCATCGCCGTCAGCAACGTCGCCGAGCGCGCTCAGGACCTCGCACTGCTCGCCGACTTCGATCTTGCGGTAGCTTTTCGAGGCGATGTCGAACCATCCGACCGTGGCCCGTTCAAAGGCGCCGATCGCCGTCAGCGACGCCGCCGAAACTCCCGCTTCCCTGACGAACCGGGTGAGCGCGGCAAAGGCCTCCTCGCCCGTGTCCAGAATGACGACGTGAACCTGCGCCTTGTCGTCGGCGGCGATACGCTTGCTTTTCATGGATGACCTCGCTCGGTTTGTCCCGATCAATCGGCATGGCCTGACATCGTTCCCCGGAGCCTCTGGCGCTCTCGCAGCTCCAAGCGACCACGATTGCGGAACATGTGGCGGAACTAAAACCTCACATCCGTTTGAAATGGAGCGATCACGATACCGGAACGGTCGCGGGTGCCGGTCGTTGGCCCGGCGTCACCATCACGGAGAAGACTGATGAACTTGAAGTTCCTGACAGCAGCCGCAGTTCTGACCACCGCGATCGCGGCGCCTGCGCTGGCGCAGGATCGTCATGGAAGATCGGATTCGATCCGTTCGCCGCAAACGCAGCAGCGGATGTATCATAATCCCAGCGGCTTCTGGCCCGGTGAAGTAGCCGCAGGCGTGGTGGGCGGCGCCATCGGCACGGCCGGCGCGCTTGCGACCGCGCCGTTCCGTAACGACGTCTACGCCTATAATGACGGCTCCTACGGGCAGCGTTACTACGGTGGCTACAACAATGGATTCATCTGTCAGCCTGGAACGGTATTCCGGGGCGAGGACGGCCGCCGCCATATCTGTCAGTAAGCAAACAACGGCGTATTATGACTGGAGGCGGCCCTCGGGCCGCCTCCTTTTCGTTTCCCGGCGGCAGATGCCCCGTCAGACCTTTTTCCCGGGTGGATCGCCGCCCCGGTCGACGCGGCTCACACGCTGGGCGCGTTCCTTGTCGCGGGGCTGTTCCTGTCCACGCTCATCGCGCACGATGCCCTGGTCCTTTCCCTTGTTCTTTCCCTTGGCAGGCGGTTCGGGCTCGGTCGCTTCGCGCTGCTGATCCTTGCCTTCCTGGACCAACAACTCATCGCCGAGCATTTGCCCGATGATCTGCTTTGTCTGAGCCTCGGCTCTCTCGTGAAATTTGCTCATGGCAGCCTCCTGCTCATGAAAACGGCGTCAGGCCGCAATGTTTCCGCCTGCCCGTTCGCAGGAACTGCAACCTTGCTACCTTGAGCCCGGTTCCATCAGATGTAACAATCCTGTTGCAGAGAAAAACTACACGAGCGCAACGGCCAAGCGCCGTGACTTGGGCCCGGACCTTGGAGAGAAACTGATGCGCCGCACAATCCTGTCGCTGTCCGCCGGCCTGATGACGCTGGCCGCAAGCGCCGCCTCGGCACAGAACGCCACGCCGCGTAACCTGATCCTGTTCGTGCCGGACGGCCTGCGCGGTCGCATCGTGACGCCGCAGACCGCGCCTGCAATGGCCGAGCTGCGCGACAAGGGCGTCAACTTCAAGAACTCGCATTCGCTGTTTCCGACCTTCACGATGGCGAACGGATCGGCAATGGCGAGCGGCCATTATCTCGGCGACACCGGCACCTTCAGCAACACGATCTATACCGCCCGGCCCGTTGCCCACTCCAACAACACCGTCACGCCGTTCCTCGAAGTCAATCCCGTCCTGCTCGAAGTCGACGAGCAATTCGGCGGCGACTATCTGAACGAAGAGACGCTTCTGAAAATGGCGCGCGAGAAGGGCTACAGCACCGCGGCCATCGGCAAGCACGGCCCGACCTTCATCTTCGACCATACCGACAAGGTCGGCACCGCCGGGCTGCATTCCATCATCATCGACGATGCCACCGGCGGCAAGAACGGCGTGCCGCTGTCGGATGAAATGAAGGAGGCGCTGACAAAGGCGGGCCTGCCGCTGGAGACGCCGCCGCGCGGCGAGAACAGCAAGGCCGGTGACGCCAAGACGCCGGGCACCACGAGCGCCAATGTCGCGCAACAGGCCTACATGGCCGACGTCGCATCCAGAGTCGTGCTCCCGATTTTCAAGGCGCGCAACAAGCCGTTCGTGCTGGTGTTCTGGTCGCGCGATCCCGACGGCAGCCAGCACAATACCGGCGACAGCCTCAACACCATCACGCCCGGCATCAACGGCCCAACCTCGATGGCCGGCATCAGGAACGCCGACAACAACCTCGCCCAGCTCCGCAAGACGCTGGACGAGCTCGGCCTCGCCGCGAACACCAACATCATCGTCTCCTCCGATCACGGCTTCTCCACGATCTCGAAGGAGAGCAAGACCAGCCCCGCGGCGAAAATCTCCTACGAGGACACGCCGAAGGATTTCTTGCCCATGGGCTTCGTCGCCATTGATCTGGCGAAAGCGCTGAACCTGCCGCTGTTCGATCCCAACGGCAAGAATGCGCGCGTCGGCGACAATGCCCATCCCCGGGCGGGCAATGGCTTGATCGGAAACGATCCTGCCAAACCGGATGTCGTGGTCGCGACCAATGGAGGATCGGACCTGATCTATATCCCGTCCAAAGAACGCAAGCTCGCGGACCGCGTGATCAAGGCGCTGCTGGAGCAGGACTACGTCAGCGGCATCTTTGTCGATGACGAGTTCGGGAATTTCTCGGGCACGCTGCCGATGTCGCAGCTCGGCCTCAAAGGCAAGGCGGTGGTGCCGCATCCGTCGATCGTGGTCAACTTCCGCTCGTGGTCGTCGGGATGCGACGAGCCGACCAACTGTTCGGTGCAGATTGCCGACACCGTGCTGCGCCAGGGCCAGGGCATGCATGGCAGCTTCAGCCGTGGCGACACCTTGAACTTCACGGCGGCGATCGGACCCGATTTCAAATCGGGCTATATCGATCCCCTCCCCGTCAGCAATGCCGACGTCGGCGCCACCGCCGCCAAGCTGCTGGGGCTCACGCAAAAGGCCAAGGGCAAACTGATCGGCCGCGTCATGACCGAGGCGATGCCGAACGGTGCAACGCCGAAAGCCTATGCCGGCACCGTGACGTCAAAACTGTCGGCCAACGGCCTGCGCACCGTGCTGAACTTCCAGCGCGTCGGCTCGCAGCGCTATTTCGATGCCGCGGGTTTTCCGGGCCGGACGCTGGGATTGGAAGTGAAAGGCGGAATGCAGAAGACGGCGGGGAAATAGTCGCAAGCCGTATCATGATTGCTTCTTGGGTTTGGTGCCGATCAAGCCCAGCAGCGTTGCGGACGCGATCATCGCCCCGATGCCGCCGAGACTGAGTGCAATCTGCATCGCAAGCCCGTTCGAGATCTCGAGCAATGCTATGTGGCTGGCGAACGCCAGCAGAACGCCGACGCAAAAGATTGGCAGCGAGTTCTGGCCACAGCGGATCGCGCCACGCATCAACGGTGTCTCTAGCCCCCGCCAATCACGAGGCATGAGCCATGCCGCCAAAACCGCTATGGCCAAGAAATGCAGCAGTCGCAATGGATCGAGATTCGATTTGTCCAGTGGATACCGCAATTGCGATAGCGCCTGCGGGATTAGCGCTTCCAGCGGCCTGATGTGCGAGCTTAATACGATGACCAGGCTGAGGAGCAAATACAGGACGGCAAGTGCACGCGCCGTACGTGACATCACCCACGGTCCGACTCTCCTGTCCTCGATCATCCACCACGCGCCAAGCACGACGAGCAGCTGCCATGCCAGCGGATTGAAGGCCCAATTACCGCTCGGCCACGCCGGGACGCTCCATCCGAAGAAGTGCACCAGTGCATAGAGCGCCAACGAAGCGCCAAGCGTCACGTTCGGCGCCCGCAGCAGCAACCACAACAGCGGCGCGAACAAGAGGTGAAGAAGCACGAAGGCTGGCAATACGTCGGTATTGACCGGACGGTACTGCAGTATCGCCGCGCGCGCGAGCATCTCGCCCGGATGGTCCAGCAGTACGCGCGTATTGCTCTCGTCGGCGAGACGGCCGCTTCCTGCGAGGTGAACCAGGATGGCGCAGGCGAGCGTGAGCAGCAGAAATGCGGCATAAATGTCCCAGCTTCGCCGCAGTGTCCGGCGGATCACACCGGTCCATCCCTCGAACCGTAATGCCTTACCGTAAGCCAGCGCACAGGTTACGCCCGAGACGAACATGAATATTTCCGCGGCATCACTGAAGCCGTAGTTCCGCAACGTCAGCCAGCTTCCGATGTTGTTTGGGACATGGTCGAGAAAGATGAACCACAGCGCAATGCCTCGGCAGGCATCTATTCGCAAGTCGCGGGCTTGGCCTTGCGGCTCCGGCAGCTTGCCGAACGTTACTTTGGGGATGGCGGTTCGATCGTGCATCTTGGTTACCCCAAGCTGGCAAGATGAGCCTGCAGCTGACTGCATTGGTGTGAGCTGGTTCACCTTCAAAAAATTATTCTTCGCGCTGTCACTCGAGATGAATCTGCGCGCCAGCGTTGCGCATGTTCAACGTCGTACATGGTTGGTTGAGCCGCGCGATTTCGATCATCACCGCAGTGATGATCTTGAGGCTCAAGCATGAGAGAAAAAGAGGGCGAGAGGAAATAGCCGGTGCGACAGAAGCAAGATCGTCAGATCGTGGAAAGATAGATGCTGGTGTCGAAATAGTCGGTGGCGTGCGAGGCATTGGTCACGCCCGCATCGGCCATGAAGAAGTCGCTGACCTGCTGCAGCCATTTGGTGACCGTGCCGTCGGAATAGAGCCGCTTCCACTCCCGCGACGAAAACATCTTTTGCGCCTTGAGCGCCTCGGTGATGTCGGCAGGCGTGGCGTTGGGATAGTGGCTCTTCTGCAGCGCCTCGGCAGCGGCGGCCTGATTGCGGACGATGTAATCATTGGCCTCGGCCCAGCCCTTGACAATGCTGGCCAGCACCTCCTTGTTGCCGGCGTAATACTCCGGCCGCGCCACCCAGCCACCGACCACCGCGGATTGCGGATAGAAGGCCGAGGCGTCGACCAGCTTGACAGCGCCCGGCAGTTTCTCGCGCACGGCGATGTTGAACGGCACCCACAATGCCACGGCCGGAACCTCGCCCGCGATGAAGGATGCCACCGCCGCCGACATGCTGCTGTTGCGAATCTCGACGTCGGCCAGCGCCAGGTTGTTGGCGCGCAGTGCGCGGTCGAGGAAGATATGCGCCGTGGTTCTGGTGGTAGTGGCGATCGGCTTGCCTTTCAGATCGGCGAACGTCCGAACACCCTTGTCGGGTCTGACCCAAAGCTGCGTGGTGGCGACCTCGATGTCGTTGATCAGGAAGCCGCGGCCATGCCCCAATGCGAGATAATTGGAGATCACGCCGCCGGCGGAGAGCACATCGATCTTGCCGGCCGCCATCGCTTCGAACACTTCCGGCCCGGTATTGCATTCGAGCAGGTCGAAGTCGATACCGTACTTGTCGAAACTGCCGCGGTCGAGGCCGGTCCAGATCTGGCCATCCACCGCAACGACATGCAAATAGCCGAGCCGGATCTTAGTGCGCGCCCGCGCGATCCGCGGCGATCCGATAGCTGTTCCGGCCATGGTACCCGCTACCATCGCCATCGCCTGCCGCCGGTTCACGGTTAGAAATCGCCTGCCGCCAGGATCACTCACGCGCACTCTCCTGTTTGAACGCGACACGCAACTGCCCGGCGTGATACTGCGCGACACCGTCGCCGGGATAATCGGTGAGAAAGGCGCGCAGCTTGACGGTGACCTGCTTGCTATCGCCGCGCTCGATCAAGACATAAATCTCCTCCCAGCGACGACAGAAGTTTCGTTCGGAGGCGCTGGCCATCTCGCGCTCGCCGCGCAATTCGCTGATCGGGACAGGCTCCGCAAATCCCTTCGGCCTGATGCGGTCGACGCTGCGGAACAAGAACACGTGCCCGGTTCGCTCGCGCACCGCCGAGCTGACCAGCACGCGCGTACCGTATCCCTTGTTGAGACCCTCCAGGCGCGACGCGAGATTGATGCTGGCGCCGAGCGCCGTGTAGTTCATGCGGTCAGCCGAGCCGATATTCCCGACCACGGCGTCGCCGGTATGAAGTCCGAATCGTGTGACATAGGACGGCCACCCCTCGCGCTCGAACGTTCGGTTGAGTTCGTCGTTTCGGTTCAGACACGCAAGTACGGCCCGGCAGGCATGAACCGCGTGATCGGGATCGTCGGCCGGCGCATTCCAGAATGCCATCACGGCATCGCCGATAAACTTGTCGACCGTGCCTTCGCTTTTCATGATTTCTTCGGAGAGCGCCGCAAAGTAGCGCGAGGTGTAGATCATCACCTGCGAAGGGTCGGCCTTTTCGGTCTTGGCGGTAAAGTCCGCGACATCGGTGAACAGCACCGTGACCTCGCGGCGTGATCCGCCGAGCTCCAGGGACGTCCCGGTTTCGATGAGTTGCCGGACGATCTGTCTTGGAATGAAGCTCGAGAAATTGCGCACCACCGTGCGCATCGTGAACACCGAACGCCCGAGATCCTCGATTTCGGCAACGACCGAATGAATGCGCGGATGGTCCGCCATCTGGAACCGCCGAATTTCGTCGGTTTCCCGGGCAAGCTTTCGCAAGGATCGCGCCATCAGCGAACCGAGCCAGAACGCAAAGGGCAACGTCGCCCCGACGAAGGCCAGCGCCAGCGCGAACAGCGTGCGCCGCTCCGCGATGATCCGCGCGAAGAACTCGTCCAGCGGCGCGATCACGGCAAGGCGGATATTGGCGTCGCCGGCGGTTTCGATGCGATGGAAGGCGACGACATAGGTCCGTCCCGCCTTGTCCTCGAAGAATTGCTGGGCCTCTCCCTCGCTACGCCAAGCTTTGATGGCAGACATAAGGCCCGCCAGCTTGACCGACCCGATACCGGGCAGCTCATCGCCGTGTTCGTGGTCGCTCATCAGTTCGCTCATCCTGGGATGCGCGACGATGCGATCGTCATCGTTGAACAGGAACGCCCTGCCGGATTCTCCGAGCCGCTGCTGGTTCAGCATGGCCTCCGACTGGTTGAGCAGGATATCACCGGCGACGACGCCACGGCGGCCTTCCTTCAGCGGAATGCGCAGCGTGTAACCCGGCTGCCGCGTGGCGAAGAAAATGTACGGGCCGGTCAGCAACGTTTGCTGGTTCTTGAAGGCGTCGGTGTACCATGGCCGCTGCCGCGGATCGTAGCCGGCGGGCCCCGCCGCCTCGCCGACCTGGATGAGATTTTCGGACAGATACAGCGTGCTTGAGGCAGCCGAGGCGCCCGTCTTCGTGATGACGACCAGGCGAAACAGCGCGTCCTCCGGAATACTGAGGCTCGCCCGGAAGCCGGGCTTGGCACGATCGATCATGTCCATTTCGAGGAACGAGCCGTCTTCATATCCGACGTAAAGATTGAAGAGCTGCCGGTTGTTGCGCAGCATCGAGGCCATCAGGCCGTAGAGCCTCGTGTTGTCGTTGATATCTGCCTCCTGGATCGACGGCAGTCCGCTCAGGATGACGAGGCCGTCGCGGACGTTCCTGAACTGGCTGTCGATGCGGTCGGCGCCGAGCTGGGCGACCTTGCCGATGAAGCCGGCCGCCGCCGTGCGCGTGATCTGCGAGACGCGCTCGAAGCTCAGATAGACCAGCGTCAGGCCGACGAACAGCACCACCGCGATGAACACCGTGATGATCGAGGTCCGAAAGCCGATGCGCAGCCGCATCAGGCCCGTGGGGCGCGTGTCCTTGATCGGGTCTGTCGTTGCCTTTGTCTCCTAGTACTTGCGGGTGATCGGCTTTGACGCGGCGTGCTCCGGCGGGGCCGGTGACACTGCGAAGGTAACCCATGCCGTCCAGCCTTCAGGCCGGTTCTCCGCCGCAAAATCCCTGAATCCCCGCAGGTTGAGGTAGCCCTGATAGCCCTCATTGAGCGGAAAGATGAAGCCGACTTGTGGCCCAATGCCGAGTACCCGCCCCTTGAAGTCGCCGAGCCTCGCCCCCGGTCCGCTGTCGCCCGTGAGTTGCTGGAAGTAATAGCCGCCGAGGCCGACGAGCATGTTCTTGCTCAGGAAATGCGATGCGGCCCAATCGACATGGAAGTCGATGCCGTTCTGGTACTGCAGCGCCGTGTTCTCGAAGCTGTAGGTCAGTCCTCCAACGATGGAAAACTCGTTCCCGGTCTTGGGATTCAGATAGGTGTAGCCGGCGCCGGCATCGACCGCGACGAAGCCGAAGCTCAAATTGGCGAGACGGTTGACGTCATACGTGCCACTCGGGATGTTTCCCGTGACATAGACCATCTCATTGTGGACACCCTGATTCCATTTGAGCGTTCCCTGATAGAACACGTCGGCAAACGTCCAGCGATTGTCGCTCCGGCTTCCCGAGATCGTGTTGCCCCGTGGGCCCGTGAGTGTCGCGTCGATACCGACATCGACATTTCCGGGCGCGCCGAGAATGCTGACCGCGGCCTGGGCTCCCAGGAAGGGCGTAGCAAAGGTGTAAGTGAATCCCTGAACGACGACATCCGCCCTCGCATTGAGGCCGGCGACGACATTGCCGCCCCTGATGAAATCCTTTTCTCCACCGGCCGAACTCTGCAGATGCAGGTAGATCGTGGCGGTTGACCATCCCGGCACCGCCGGCGCAGCAGCGAGACTGCCGAATATGCCAGGGAGCCAGAAGCTGAGTCCGCCAGCATCGGCCCAGGCAGCCTGCGGATGTGCAAACAGCAAGAGTGCTGGAACTGCCGCTAGGCCGGCCGTCACGCGAGATTTCACCTGTCCCATGGCTATCTCCTTCTTGTTGTTCGCCCTGACTTCTCCAGAGGCCTCGAATCATCCGCTTCGCCGAGATCATGCAATCCTAGGCTGCTTTGCACGGCGGAACCCGCCCGGCGCCGCGATTGCCTCGCGGTGTGGCTGCGTCGTCACATCGCTATGCCCGACACCGTGCATTTCAGTTCACCACCTGCGGCTCCGGGAATTCCCACTTGCCGCTCAAGATCTCCGCGCGCGGCCGATAGAGCCGCACGGTGTAGTTCCAGCCCGTCATGACCGGCAGGCAATTTGGTATCTTGCCGTCGCAGCCGCCGAACTGAACGGCAACCGAACCATCGGCGGACTTCTGCGCGGTGATGTTGTTGAGCGAATAGGCGTCGAAGTCGTTCTTCTGGAAATAGCCTTCGGCGTTGTAGAGGCTGATCGACCAGAACGCGTCCACCGGCACATCCCTGACAACGAGCTTGTGAATCGTCGTGCCGTCATTCTTGCCGGGAGTGACGTTCAGATAGGTGGCATCCCTGTCGGGATTGCCGCCCCACCCCGTGGCGGTGCCGATCAGATGCCTGACGGGATCGACCTGATCCTTTGCGCCGAACGCGCGCTTGAAATCGGGAGTCGTCGAGCCGAGAGCAATCAAGGCATCACGCACCTTCTTCTGGCTGACGGGATCCCAATTGGGCAGTTCGAGCTTGCCGCTGCCTTGCTGGTCGATCTTGATGGCATCCTGCAAGGCATGAACCTGCGTGATGTCGTCGGGATCGTTGGGGTCGACCAGCGTGCGGATTCCAACGAGCATGTAGCGCGTACCGACATTTCCCTTGTCGAACCTGTATTTGCCTGCCCCGTAACGCACGCCGCCCACCACATAGTGGTCCTCGTTGAACGCCTGCAGCGACATGAAGCGCTTGCCCGCGTCAGGCAGCGTCAAGGTCACCGGACCGGCCTCAAGATCGAACACGCCCGATGAATAGAGCGTGTCGCGGTTTGGCCGCACCACAGGCTGCTTCTCGACCGGCACGACATCGCGGCGATGCAGGAGCTTTCCCGTGCCGCCGGCGTCCTTGGCCGACGCCGCGAAATACATGTCGCTCTCGGCCCTGGCGAAATTGTCTGGCGTGACGGGAACAGCGTTTCCGCCCTGGGCGCGCGCAGCGCTAGCGGTCGCAGCCAGGAAGATGCAGACGATGATTGTCTTCATTGCCTTGCTCCACTTCCAACTGTTGCACCGACCTTCTCGATGTCAGGCAGACTCCACGTCTTCTCGAAAAACTCCTTCTTCGGCGCGTAGAAGCGCGCCATCAACTCGAACTTCCGCGCCGGGTCGGTGGGCACCCAGTTCGTGTCCTTACCCGCGGGCGCTGCGGGTCCGAAGTAGATATCGACGGAACCGTCGGCATTCTTCTGCAAGTCGGCAGCATTCGAGGCGCGGCTCGCGCGCGGCATGTTCTTGATCAGCGCGTGAGTCTCGCGGTCGTAGGCGGTCACCGACCAGTACTGGGCGACCGGAACGTCCGCCGGTACCCGCAGACGATAGGTCTTGCTGCCGTCAAAAGCTTGCCCCTCCTTGTCGCGGATCGAGATCAGATAGAATTGGCCGGCACCCAGCCGCTTGATCGCAATGTAGGCATAGGTGTACGCCACTCCCCGCGCGTCGATCGCGTATTTGTCGGGGTTGGCGTAGGTCGAGCTCTGGCCCTCGACGGCTTCGGATAATGCCGGCATGGTCCAGTGCGTCTCTGGATAGAAAACCGGGAAGCCCGCGTCATACCGCTGCTCCAGCAGCACCTTTGCCTCGCCAATAGCGGCGGTGAGCGTAGCCTGCGTCTTCGCATCCGGATTGAATGGCTTCCCCTTCCCGATACCGATGGTACGGAGTTGGTCGATCATCGCACGGTCGCGCTCAATCCACGGCTCGCTCTGCACCACGCGGTCGAGCGATTGATAGAAGCTCGCATCGTAACGGATGGTCGAGTCGAAGTTGACGTCCTTGACGTCGGTGAAGACAGTCTCGGGCGGATTGGCCGCAGCGGATAACGGATAAAATTTGACGCGCTTGGCATAAGCGACCGATGCCGCCACATCCGCATCACTGCGACTTCTGAGATTGGAACGGACAAGCGCATAGCCGCCGTAGGTATCCGAGCGCAAAATGCTGTAGCCGTCGGGGACCGCATCCTTGTGGCCCGGCGGGAGAATGACGAACTTGCCGCCCGCCCCGTGATCGACGCCAAGCAGGCCCACGTCCTCCAGCGAGGTCTGCCAGACCGTGACTATGTTACCGTTGAGCGACCCCTGATCGTCGCCAGGCGGTACTTCGATCACCATCGGACCGGCGACCTTCGTATCGTAGAACGCCATGAAATAGAGCGTGTCGGGATTGGGGGTGAGCGTCTGGTTCTTCCAGTCGAGCGGACGGCCCCAATAGATGAACTGATTCACCTTGCCCGGCGTCTTGGTCAGCATTTCCTGGCGCATCAGATCGGTGTTGACCGCCGACATGCCCCAGATCGCCGCCTCCAACGCGCGGCCCGCAATCAGCCGCCGGTTGATTTCCTCGGCGGAAGGATTTTGCGCTTGGGCAGGCAATGTGATCATCAGGATCGCAAATGATGCGAAGAGCGACTTCTTGTTCATGATGCTCACTCCCTCCCTCAAAACGGATTGACGTAGTCGAGGATCGCCACCTGCCGCAGCAGCACGCGGCGGATGATGTGACTGACCTTGACGTGTTCGGTGTAGATCGCGGCCGTGCCGGTGGCGCCGGCTGGCAGCTTCTTTGCAAAATCCTCGTCGTCGAGCTTGACGCGCACGACGAAGGGCACCGTCTGGATCTCCTTTGGTGCCACGGCCGTGCCGGAAATCTGCGCCTGCCCGGTTGCTACCGCCTGCAAAATGCTTTCGACCTTGCCGCCGAACACACGGCCGGGCACGAATTTGAAGGCGATCTCGGCCTCCTGCCCCGGTGCGATGTAGCGCGCATCGATCTGGTTGATCTCGACGACGACGCGGGTATCGGAGGTATCGATGAACGCCATCGCCGGCGACAGCGGCAGGTTCGCCACCCGCGCGCCCTTGCGCAGCGCGAGGTTGGTGACGTAGCCGTCGGCCGGCGCGCGCACCACGGTCTTGTCGAGATTCCACTGCGCGGCCTGCAGCTGGCCCGTGAGTTGATCCACTTCGGACTGCCGCTGCTCGACGTCGAAGCCGCGCCCGGCGTCGCGCTCGTAGAGCTGGGTCATCTGCGCAAGGCGCGTCGTCGAGAGCTTGAGCTGCGCCGTGATCGACTTCACCTGCGCGTCGTAGGGTGTGGCGTCGATCCTGAACAGAACGTCGCCCGCCTTCAGCGGCGTGTTCGCCACCACCGCCACCTCGGTCACCTCGCCCGCCACATCAGGCACGATCGACACCGCGTTGCGGAAGACCAGCGCCGGCCCCTGCGGCGCGCCCCAGCCCATCGGGATGAACAAAGCGAGGTTGAGGAACAGCAGCAGGATGAGCGGCGAGGATTTCCAGAATGTGTTGAAGCGGATGAGGCCGAACCACACCGCGCCAAACAGCAGTGCCAGATAGACCGACATGATGGCGATCATCATGGCTGCGCCCTCCGCGGCTCGCGTGGCGCGGGTACATCGACATAGGCCCAGATCAGAACGACCGGCCACAGCGCAAAACCCAGAACCAGAGTGACCCAGCCGGCCACCCTGACCGCATCCGCCCAGGGATGATTGCGAGATCGCGCGATGTGTCCCGGCAGCCAGCCAAACAGGCAGAACACGAAGACGAGCGTGGCTATCAGGATGATCAGTACGATCCAGGCGAAGATGTCGTAACCGGTCATGGTGATCTTCCGATGGTCGCCGGCGTCGGCGGAAACACTTCCTTCCAGTCCTTCTTCATATCGACGACGGTCCAGCCGCCGGCTGCCGCGGCGTCCAGCGCCTTGTCGAGCTTGCCGATCCTGGATTGCCGGTCGTAGGCGTACTCGCGCACCTCATCGGTGTGATGCACGATGCCGGCAAAGCGCGCGCCTGTTCCCGCCGTGGTCCATTGCAGCATCTGCAGGTCACCGTCGGAGTTGCCGAAGGCGAAGATCGGGCGGCGGCCGATGAAGCGGTTGATGCCTACCGGCTTGCCCGGACCGTCGTCGATGAATTCGACCTTCGCCTCTTTCATCAGCACGGGCTTGCCGTCCGCGCCCATCTGGAACTTGACCACGCCGGAAGAGCCGACGACCTGCTCAGGGGGAATGCCATAGGCCTTCTCCACCCACGGCCGCATGAATTCGATGCCGCCGCCCGAGACGATGAAGGTCTTGAAGCCATTGGCGCGCAGATAGGCGAGCAGCTCCAGCATCGGTTGATAGACGAGGCTGTTGTAGGGCCGGTTGAAGCGCGGATGCCTTGCGGTCTCAAGCCAGTCCAGCACGGATTTCGAGAACGAATCCGTGGTCATGCCGCTGTGGCTCACGGCGATGATCTGCAGCAGGCCCTTTTCGCCGCCGGCGGCGACCGCCTTCATGTCCTTTTCCAAAACTCCCTTGAACGGCTGTTGCGTCTTCCATTCCGGATGCCTTGTCGCCATCGCCTTGACCTGGTCGAGGGCAAAGGCGACCTGGAAGTAATACGGCTGCTCGCACCACAGCGTGCCGTCATTGTCGAAAGTGGCGATGCGCTCGGCAGGCGGCACGAAATCCGCGCCGCCTTGGGTCGTCACCTGCGAGACGAAATCGGTGATCGACTTCTTGACCGGGCCGTCATTCCACGACGGCAGCGGATCTTGCTGCGCGCGGGCACTGTCGCATGCCACGGCGCCGAGCGATATCGCGAGCAGCGCGAAGAAGTATCGGCGTGAGACTATCGGCACGCTACCGTGCTCCCGCCATTCCGTTCTTGATGGCGCCGACAATGGCGGTAACCAGAGCCCCGGCGACACCGCCACCGACGGCCTGTCCGGCCAGCGCCGCGACATCGACACCGCCGCCAGCGGCCCCCTGCAGCATCGGCAGCAGCGCGGTCAGCAGCGTGCCGCCGCCTGCGCCGCCGAGGGCACCGGCTATGGTATTGCCAAGCGTGCCGAGATCGAGATTCTTCATGGTGGCGCCCGCGGCATTCCCGCCGATCGCGCCGGCAATGAGCTGGATGATGAGGTTGATCAGGGTCTCTGACATGACGCTCTCCTTCCTTGGCCATGTTGACGTCAGTTAGATTGGGGACGCCGGCGTTGCCGTCGGTGTCCCCTCCGCGCCTTACTTCGGCGCAGTCTTGTCGAGCGACTTCATCAGTGAATCGACCATCTGGTCGATGCTGAAGCTCGCGGAGCGCTGGCTCGGCGGATATTCCTTGAAGGTCTGCAGGAATGGCGTCACTCGCCATACGCCGTACTGAATGAGATAGGCGTTCTTGGCGATCCAGTCGTAGTACTGGTCCGACACGACGTCGGCGCGCTCGAACGGATCCATCCGGAGATTGAACACCTTCGGAGCACGCAGGCAGGTGAATGGGTTGGCCCACACCTCAAAACCGCCGGGCCTGCGCTGCTCGCAGAACACGATCTTGAAGTTGTTGTAGCGATACGCCACCATTTCACCATCGTCGTTGAAATAGTAGAACGAGTCGCGCGCAGACTTTGGTTGTTGGCCGGTCAGGTACGGCAACTGGTTGTATCCATCGAGATGTACCTTGAAGGTGTTGCCGCCGATATTGGTACCCTTTGCGAGCTTATCCTTGATGTCGGCATCGCCCGCTGCAGCCAGAATCGTCGGGAACCAGTCGAGACCGGAAATCATTTCATTTGATATTTCGCCGGCCTTGATGCGGCCGGGCCAGCGGATCATCGCCGGGACGCGGAATGCGCCTTCCCAGTTGGTATCCTTCTCGCTGCGGAACGGCGTCGTCGCCGCATCCGGCCACGACCACTGGTTCGGTCCGTTGTCGGTGCTGTAGACGACGATCGTGTTGTTGGCGATGCCGAGATCGTCCAATGTCTTGAGAAGCTTGCCGACATGGCCATCATGCTCGACCATTCCATCGGCATATTCGTTGCCGGGCATTCCGCTCTGGCCGCGCATGGACTCGCGGACATGGGTGAACGCATGCATGCGGGTCGTGTTCATCCAGGTGAAGAACGGCCGGTTGGCCCTGGCTTGCCGTTGAATGAAATCGATCGCCGCCTCGGTCGTCTCGTCGTCCACGGTCTCCATCCGCTTGCGGTTGAGCGGGCCGGTGTCCTCGATCTTGCCGTCGGCTGACGCCTTCAGCACGCCGCGCGGCGAGTTCGACTTGACGAATGTCGTATCGTTCTTTGGATAATACGGGCGCTCCGGCTCCTCCTCGGCGTTCAGATGGTAGAGATTGCCGAAGAACTCGTCGAAGCCATGCCTGGTCGGCAGGTACTCGTCGCGATCGCCGAGGTGGTTTTTGCCGAACTGGCCGGTTGCATAGCCGAGCGGCTTGAGCGCCTGTGCGATCGTGATGTCGCGGTCCTGGAGACCGACCGCGGCGCCGGGAATGCCGACCTTGCAGAGGCCGGTGCGCAGGCAGACCTGGCCCGTGATGAAGGTCGAGCGGCCCGCCGTGCAGCTGTTCTCCGCATAGTAATCGGTGAACATCATGCCTTCCTTGGCGATACGGTCGATATTGGGCGTCTTGTAGCCGACAACGCCGTGCGTATAGGCGCTGATGTTAGACTGGCCGACATCGTCGCCGAAGATCACGAGGATGTTCGGCTTCGCCGCGCCTGGCTGCTGTGCCAGTGCCGGCGATTGCGCCAGTGGAGAAAGACATGTGGCGAGCAGTGCCGCGGCGAGTACTCTTCGGATAGCCATTTCGACTCCTCATACTTGAACAGAATCGGTTCATCTGACTGAGAAAGGCGTCATGCCAACGGTTCGTTGATGGCCCTTGGTTCTACCCGTTGCGCTCCTTTCATCTCGCCGGCAGCCGCCGGATCCGGCCTGGCAACGCGACGCCGCCCGCCGGATTGATTTCGGATGGTAACTGTCGCCTCGCACTGACAGCGACGGCCTGCCGGCGAAGATTGCGCCGCGCCAACTTGACCCGCCGCAGCAGCCGGCGCGGCGACCAATCGCCCGCCCCAGCTGGCGGTGCAAAGAGCTGACGCTCCATCGAGCGGAGTTCGGAATCGAGTTCAGCATCCTTTGCCGCTGCTTTCAGAGAATGGATCGTATGATCAGGCGCGGCCGGCTCGAACCGCTGCAGCCAGTCGAGCAGCGCGAAATACGTCGCCCGTGCGTCGCCGCCACGCGCAGCATGGCGCAACTGGTCGAAGGAAAACTCCTCGGATTGCAGATACGCCGCGCGCCGCCGCCGCCAATTCGCCGCAACGATGCGCGAGGCCCGGGGCGCGAACCAGGCGATGGCCGCGAGCACGATGAAGGCGAGCAAGGCAACCAGCCAGTGTTCGGCAACGAGATCGACGATCCCATTCACGCTCCAGCGCGTGCCCTGCCCGGTCGCACCGCCCGCCATCGGTTCGGCCGGATTAGCGGCGACCGCGAGCGGCACCTCGTCGAGATGGATGCGCTCGATCTTGCCGCTGTCCGTATTCCACCAGGCGATATCGATGGCGGGAAGGATGTAGTTGCCGGGCCGCTGCAGCATGTATGTTGCGGAATCGATCCGGGTTGACGTCATCGCGTCGGTCCGGCCATCCACATGATCCTGCAGCGACGGCTGCGCCGGATAGAGCGCCATCCCGTCGATCGCCACAAGGGTCTGTGGCGGCAGCAGCATGGCTGGCAGCCCCTCGGCCTTGATCGTCACCGTCCGCGTCACGGCATCGCCCGACTTGAGCTGTTCCGACGAGCGTTGCACCGTCTGCTCCGCGCTCAGTCTGCTCGCGGCGACGAATGGATGAAGCGCGGACGCCGCATCGGGAATGAAGGCTTCGAAGGCGACGGGGGGGACGGCAAGCACGGTCTCGCGCGTGGCCGGCGGCTCGGCAGCGTAGCGCACCGTGAGCTTCTGGTCCGAGATGGCGTAGGCCCCGGGCTCCTGCGGATAGATCGCGAACTCGAAGCGCACGCCGGCATAGCTGATGCCGTTACGTTCATCATTGGTGTTGACGTTCTGCAATTGCCGCGTCACGGCATTGCGAACCTGGAAGCCCGGCAGTTCCGGCGGCGAGGTCATGTAATTCGGCGCCATCACCTCGACCCGCAGCAGCGCCTTCTGGCCGACTACCACGCGTGCCGGATCGATGCTGACGTTAAGGATCGGCTCGGGTGCGGTTGCCTGCTGCGCAAAAACCCGTGGCGCCGCTGATGGCAGCAACAACAGGGCAATGGCGATGCGCAAATATCTCATCGCGGCGCTCCCGTTGCGTCCTGGATCGCAAACTTCAGCTTCAGGAAGTCCGCGGGCGAGGTCTGTACCTGGCGCATCCACGCTTCCGCGGCGCCAGCCGTGGTGAGGTCATCCGCCTTGACCTGGATTTTCTTGCCGCCTTTTTGGTCGGGATCGACCTTCATCTCGTCGGCCTTCAGGTCCGGCGGCGGCGCATCCTGATCCTCCTGCTTGCGGCGCTTGTCCTCCTTCGCCTTCAGCGCTGCGACAACGATGGCGCGGTTGGTCTTTGCCGCGGCATGATCGGGCTGCGCCTTCAGCACCTCGTCATAGGCCGCGATGGCCTTTTCATAGGCGTGGTTCTGTGCCTGCGCATTGCCGAACGCAAAACGTCCCTCGACGCTGTCGACATGCGAGAATTCCTGCGCGGCGGTGAGGAAGTCGAGCGCGCGATACGCCGCCATGCCGCGCCACATCGGATCGGCAAAGCGCTTCGCCGCGGTCGCATAGTCGCCGCGATCGAAGGCTCGTCGTCCCTGCTGGTCCGGCGTCAGCCACCAATCTGCAAGACGCGGCGCATCCTGTGCCTGCGCAGGCCACGCCTGCAGCATGAACAGCGCAAGCACCCAGGCCACCGTCGTCCCGCGCCGGAACCAGAGCAGGCCGAGCAGCGCGATCGGCAGCAACAGCCAGACGCCTTCGTCGCGCCATTGCGTGCCGAAGGCATCGCCCTGCGCCGACTGGAAGCGGGTCTCGATGCGGCGCTCCAATGCACGGATGTCGGCGTTATCTACGGTCACCCGCACCGCATCAAGCGGCGAGGTGCCGCCGTCCTGCGGCGGGCTCACGCCGAGCATCGCAAGACTGTTGCGTCCGGCAGCCTGCCGTAACGCGGCGCCTTCCGCGTTGCCGAGATCGTCGGCTACCACAAGGATCGTGCCGGCTACCGGCTCGCCCGCAAGCGATTGCGTAGCAAGCGCAAGCGCGCCGACCGCGTTCTTGCCGTCAGAGGGCATCAGTCCAGGCGCGAGCGCCGCCAGGAACGGCTCGATCACGCCGCGATCTTCCGTCAGCGGCATCACCAGATGCGCCGACCCGGCATAGGCGATCAGGCCGGCGCGGGCCCCGGCCCGCGCGGCAAGCAGGTCCCTGATTTTCTGCTTGGCGCGCTCGAGACGCGACGGCGCCACGTCGGTCCGGCCCATCGAGGATGATACGGCCAGCGCAATCATCAGCGGCGCCTCGTCCTCGACGAAAGGCGGCAGCTCGCGCCGCCAGGTGGGGCCCGACAGCGCGACGATGCCGAGCGCCATGGCGATCGCGACGAGATAGATCGGGCTGACGCCCCATGTATGGCGCGGCGTAACGATCAAATTCTTCAAAAGGTGCGGCGCGATGACGCCGCCCCAGCGCGCCGTAACGCTCTCGCGCCAGCGCACCAGCAGCACGACCGCAACGACCGGCACCAGCGCGATCAGCCACAGCGGTCGCAGCAGATGGAACGGGATGGTCGCCGCGTCAGGCATGGGTGGGAGACCTCCGTCCATGTTCACTGGCCGCAAGCAGGCCGAGCCACAGCAGCAGGCCAAGGACGACCGCTGCGCCAAGCGGCCACTGGAACAGCGGCAGTTTCGGGCGCCACGACAGCGTCTGCAGCTTCACCGGCGCCAGCGCATCGATCTCGGCATAGATCGCCTGCAACTGCGCGCCGTCCTCGGCGCGGAAGAACTTTCCTTTGGTGGTGTCGGCGACGCCCTGCAGCATCGCGAGATCGACGCGGTTCTCACCCGATGCCCCGGGGTCGCCGACTGCGATGGTGTAGATCACGAGACCGTTCTGCTGCGCGATGTCTGCGGCGTGCTCGGGCGGCACCCGGCTTGCCGTATCGTTGCCATCGGAGAGCAGGATCAGCACCTTCTGCTGCGCGGTGCTCTTCTCCAGCGTCTTGATTGCAAGTCCGATGGTGTCGCCGATCGCGGTCTGCTGCCCCGCCATGCCGACCTGGGTTTGCTCCAGCAATTGCGCGGCGGTTTGCAGATCCTGCGTAAAGGGTACCTGCACATACGCCTTGGTGCCGAACAGGATCAACGCGATGCGATCGCCGCGGCGGCGCGCAATGAAATCCTTGATGACGCGCTTGACGCCGTCGAGCCGGGTCAGCATTTGGCCATCCGCCGTGCGGAAATCGCGCTGGTCCATCGAGCCGGAAATATCGACGGCAAGGATGAGGTCACGTGCAGATACTTCGCGGGTCACGGCGTCGCCGACCCATTGCGGCCGGGCCAGCGCGGCGACAACGAGTATCCAGATCAGCGCCGCCACGATCATCTGTGTCGCACGCCGCTGCAGGACGACCGCCCCGCGCTGCGGAGTCTGCCCCGTCGCCGCAGCCATGCGCTCGAAGAACGGAATCTGCACCGAGGCCTGCCGCGCGCGGTACGGCGGCATCAGCCACCACACCAGCAAGGGCAGCGGCAGCAGCACGAACATCCATGGCCAAGCGAACTCAAGCATGATGCCCCCTGATCCATTGGCGAACGAGGGTGGCGAGTGCGCGAAGCTGATCCTTGTCCGGCGGCGTGCGCTGGTAGGGCGCGCTCGCCAGCAGCCGCCCCGCCCCTTCGGAAAATCCCTGCCCGCCATAGCTACGATCGAGAAAACCAAGCCACGCCGGCCCTGCCAGCGGCGCGACCGCCTCGCGCGAGAATGCCACCATCGCCGTGCGCCGCACGAGCATCGACAGCTCAGCGAGCCGCTCGCCGCCGGCTTCGCCGGCATCGAGCCGGCGCCCAATTCCCGCCAGCTCGGACAACGCCTCGCGGCGATACCGGTTGACGCGCCATGAATGAATGAGGTGCCAGAGCGCGGCGATCGCTGCCGCCAGCAGCAGCACGATCGCAATCCGTGACGTCCAGGTCTGCGGCCACAGGCTGACCTGTGGCGGCAGTGGAATGTCGATCAGGCCAGCCACCGGATCGGCTTGTGCGGGTTGCATCTCAGCCACGAGCGGCCCCCATTTCGCTATGACCGCGACCACGGCCGCGGCAAGGCTCCGAGCAGACGGCGCAACTGCTGCGACGTGTCCTCCGCGGCACTCAGCGGCAGCACGGGCACGCCGAACTCCTGCGTCCATGCCAGCACGCCTTTCAACCGCTCCTGCGTCGCCTCCGACAGGCGCTTGCGGACGCTCTCGCGGCCAACCTCGAGCTGGATCTGCAACTCGCCGTCGGTAACGGTCATGCTGGCCGAGGCCGGCAAATCGCTCTGCTGGGGATCGTGCACCAGCAACGCCACCACGTCGTTATGACGGTTCATGGCCCCGACCATCGATCGCGTCTCATCGTCGGCGCCGTCGAAATCGCTGATGATGATCACGGCTGCGTCATGCAGCGCGCGGCGCTGCGCCTGCTTCAAGGCCTCGTTGAGCATGGAAGGCACACTCGCGATGCCGCGGCCGACCCCGAGCGCGCGGTTCTTCGAGACGATCACGGTGAGGATCTGCAGCACCGTCGAACGGCTGCGCCGCGGGCGGAATTCGGCAAGGCTGCGGTCGTCGAACACAATGGCGCCGACACGGTCGCCGACGCCGAGGATGCGCCAGGCGGCGATCGCGGCCGCCTGAGCCGCGGTGACGGATTTCATGGCGAGCCTGCTGCCAAAGAACATCGACAGCCGCTGGTCGACGACCAGCAGCGACTGGCGGTCGCGCTCCTCGTTGAAGACGCGTACATGCGGCTTTTGCAGGCGCGCCGTCACCTTCCAGTCGATCGAGCGCACGTCGTCGCCCGGCCGGTAATCCCTGATCTCCTCGAAGTTCAGCCCGCGTCCGCGCATGCGCGAGGCAAAGCGGCCCGACAAGAGGCTGTGCACGGGTTGCCGCGGCAGGAACGACACTCTGCGACCGCGATGCTCGAGCGCAAGCAGGTCGTCGAGATCGATATAGACGCCTGGCATTTTTTCCGTGGCGTCGGTCATGGCACCCTCATGCGGCCGCAACCTGTTCGGCGATCTTGTCGATCACCTGGTCGGCGCTGACGCCCTGCGACAGCGCCTCGTAACTGAGGATCAGGCGGTGACGCAGGCAGTCGTGCATCACGCCCCGTACATGATCGGGAGTGACGAACGTCTCGCCATCGAGCCAGGCCCGCACCCGGGCGCAACGGTCGAGCGCAAGGCTACCGCGCGGACTCGCGCCAACCTGGATCCATTTTCCGAGCGGATCGCCATAGCGGCCGGGAAACCGGGTCGCATAGATCACGTCGACCATGTATTTCTGGGCGAGGTCGGAAACGAAGATGCCGTCAATCTCGCCACGCGCATCGAAGATCGCCTGCTGCGGCACTGGCGCGAGCTCCACGGTACGTTCCTTCGGCGCCTGTGCATTCTCCGCGCGATTGAGCTTGATGATCTCACCTTCCGTCGCCTCGTCGGGATAGGTGATGACGACATGCATCAGGAAGCGATCAAGCTGCGCTTCGGGCAGCGGATAGGTTCCTTCCTGCTCGATCGGGTTCTCCGTCGCCAGCACCATGAACAGGCCGGGCATCTTGTAGGTCTTGCCGGCGACGGTGACTTGCCGCTCTTCCATGGCTTCGAGCAGCGCCGACTGCACCTTGGCCGGCGCACGGTTGATCTCGTCGGCGAGCACGAGGTTCGCGAAGATCGGCCCCTTCTGGAACTGGAACTGGCCGCCCTTGTCGGTCTGCAGGTAGATTTCCGCGCCGGTGACATCTGAGGGCAACAGGTCTGGCGTGAACTGCACGCGCGAAAGATCCGCCGCCAGGTTCTTCGCCAGCGTCTTCACTGCCCGCGTCTTGGCAAGGCCGGGCAAGCTTTCGATCAGCATGTTGCCGTTGGCGAGCAGCCCGATCAGCATGCTCTCGACCAGATGATCCTGGCCCAGCACCGATTTGCCGATCCGCTGCTTCAGTTCCAGCACGGCGTCACGGGCCGGCGACGGCGTCGCAGTCGCCGGCCTGTCGGAAGCAAGCTTGGCAGCACTATCGGTCATGTGGAGACTTTCAACTTCGCACCACGCACTTGCGCTTGTGCCGATCGACCAGACCTCCCGACTATCGCGGCTTCATTCGTTCTATTTCGCCGAGACGCTTCATCGCTGCTTGCTGCTTTAGCAGTCCATAATTGATGCCGGCCGCATTCAGTGAGCTGCCTTCCTGATAAGGGAAGTGGTCGAAGTCGGAGAAGAACTCCTTCACTTTCCCTTGCACCGGCACGATGAGCCACATGTTCTGCGCGAGGAATTTTATCGCGCCGCCCCCTTCTTCCTGTCCGCGCTCGTAGGGGTCCATCCGCAAATTGGCAATCAGCGCCCAGGCCGTCACCTCCCGGGTTGCGGTCGCAATGTTCCCCTTTGATGAGGATGCAAAGCTCAGCTTCCAGTCGTTCCAGCGGATAGCGTTGAGATTGCCGCCTTGGTCAAAATAGTAGATCGCATCGCGCGGCGGCTCTTTGGTCTCGCCCTTGAAGAACGGCATGAAGTTGTAGCCATCGAGATGAACCCTGAAGCTCTTGCCGCCTGCGCCGGCAAATCCGGCTTTCATCTTTTCCTTGATGTCCGGAATTCCCGCGGCGGCACAGAGCGTCGGGAACCAGTCGATCAGCGAGATGATCTCGTTATATTGCGTGCCCGGCTTCACGACGCCCGGCCAGCGCACCATCATCGGAATGCGGAAGCCGCCTTCCCACGTCGTGCCCTTCTCGCCGTGGAATGGTGTCATCGCGCCATCGGGCCACAGCGCGAGCTCAGCGCCATTGTCGGTGGTGTAGACAACAATCGTGTTGTCAGCGATTCCGAGGTTATCGAGCTGCTGCAGAAGCTCCCCGACCATTCCATCGTGCTCGACCATGCCGTCGGCGTGTATTCCCTTGCCGGATTTACCCAATGACGATGGCTTCAAGTGGGTGAAGACGTGCATCCGGGTGGAATTGAACCAGCAGAAGAACGGGCGGTTGGCGCGGGCCTGTCGGCCGATGAAATCCTTGGCCGCGCCGAGGAATTCCTCATCCACCGTCGGCATACGCGCAATGTTCAGGGGCCCTGTATCCTCGATCTTGCCATCGGCGGATGACTTGATCACGCCGCGCGGTCCGAACTGCTTACGGAATGCCGGATCCTTCGGGTAGAAATAGCCTTCCGGCTCCTCTTCCGCGTTGAGATGGTAGAGGTTGCCGAAGAATTCGTCGAAGCCGTGTTTGGTCGGCAGATGCTCGTCGCGATCGCCGAGGTGGTTCTTGCCGAACTGTCCGGTAGCGTAGCCCTGGGTCTTCAAGGCATCAGCAATGGTCGGCATCCAGTCCTGAATGCCGTGGGGATCTCCCGGCATGCCAATGGTGAGAAGGCCGGTTCGGAAAGGCTCCTGGCCGAGGATGAACGATGCCCGACCGGCCGTGCAGCTTTGCTGGCCGTAGGCGTCGGTGAAGATTGCGCCTTCGCGAGCGATGCGGTCGATGTTCGGTGTCCGATATCCCATCATGCCCATCGTGTAGGCGCTGATCTGCGGGATGCCGATGTCGTCCCCGAAGATGACAAGGATGTTCGGCTTTCTGCCGGAGGCTGCGGCGGGCTGTGCTGTCGTGGGAGCGGCTGCCGGCGCGGCCTTCTGCGCTTGCGCCAATACTTCCGAGGTAAGGGTTGCGGCGGCAACGAGGGTGGAGGTACCGAGCAGAAGATTGCGGCGATCAATGGCCTGGCCGTTATCGGCCTTATTCACTTCATTACTCATTTTACGCTCCTGGGGGTGGGTTGGCACTTCTCCTTTACGGCTTCGCGGGTGGAACGGTTGAGCGCACCACGCAACGGAAGCCGACATGGCTCGTCGAAGTATCGACCGGTTCGGCGTGGCGTGCGGCTGGGCGGTACCGGCGGCAGTAGTTCGGCGCGCAGAGATGCGAGCCACCTTTCAATACTTTGCGCGGGATACGGATGTTGGGTTGACATGGATCAAGGCTTGCAACCTCCGGCCCGCCACGCGGGTTGTGCGGAACACAACACGCCTTCGGCGCGTCGGCCTCATGCTTGGTGGACCACCAGTCGGTGGTCCATTCCCAGACATTGCCGATCATGTCGTAGAGGTCGTAGCCGTTCGGCGGGAACGCGGTCACCGGCGAGGTGCGCTTAAAGCCGTCCTGGTTGAGATTTTCGATCGGAAAATTGCCCTGCCAAATGTTGGCCATGTGCTTGTCGCCGGGCGCGAGCGCTTCACCCCAGGCAAATTCAGCGCCGTCGAGCCCGCCGCGTGCGGCGAACTCCCACTCGGCTTCCGTCGGCAGATCCTTGCCGGCCCATTGCGCATAGGCCATCGCGTCGGCAAAGGAGACGTGCACGACCGGATGATTGTCTGAAACGTTGATGTTGCTCTTCGGCCCATAAGGATGCCGCCAATCGGCACCCTTCATGAAGGTCCACCACTGGCTCCAGTCGCGCAGATCGGTGACGCGACGCGGCGGTGAGAACACCAGCGAGCCTGCATAGATCATGTGCGGCAGCGCACCGGGATAGTCTTTGGGATCGGGCGGAATCTCCGCCGTGGTGACGTAGCCGGTCGCCTTGACGAATCGCTTGAACTCGCGGTTCGTCACCGGTGTGCGATCGATCCAAAAGCCATCGACGGAGACGCGACGAACCGGCGCTTCTTCCGGATAGTGATCGTTCGATCCCATCCGGAACGTGCTGCCCTTTATCCAGACCATGTCGCCGGTCTGGCGTGCATCCGCCTGCGTTGAGACCTCCGCCGGCTCCATGAATACTGCCTCGTCCCGCCGATCGTCCTTACTGGCAGTAATCCCAGAAGCCCTGGGTGCGGGATGGGTCGGTGTAGTACCAGCACATGCCTGGTGCTGGAGCAGCGCCCGCCCAGGCTGCTGCCGTCGCCGCCGTGACGACGCCGATCGCAGCGCCCGCCGCAATGGCTCCGCCGCGCGGCCAGCGGTACGTAGCGGGCCGCACCCAGCGGACACCGCCGCCGGCATATCCGGGCCGCACCACAGCCCCGCGAACGGCCGGCGTCCGCACCACGGTCCTGCCGGCGACCACACCACCGCGCGGTCCGACCGCCACGCCGCCACGGCGCACGGCGGCGCGAACCTCGATCAGGTCGTCGTTCGCTGCCGTGGCGTGCATTGCAAGCGCAACGCTTGGCGTCGGATTTAGCGCGGATGAAGATGTGGATGTTGTTGCGAGGCCACCGAGGCTCAGTGTGGCGGCGAGTGCGATTGAGCTAAGCGATTTCCGAAATTGACAAGGATGAATTCTTCTTATTGGCAGCATGTCAGCTCCCTTGGTTACTCAGCGCTGCAGCCCTTCCGGCAGCGTTACGTCAGCCCTCTTGTCTCTTGTTGATCGGTTCTCTTGTTGATCGGTGATTTCCGGCACCCAAGGCACCTCTATTTCCCGTTGAAATTCAACGATAAGCCAAATCTGCCGCTCTGTGATGTCCAGTTTGTGCCAAAAGTTTTTGGAGTCAGCGCTGTCTGGCTGTCATTTCCTCACTTTGAGGCAAATGCGCTGATATGCCTCTTCATACTCAGTCGTCATCGCCCGGCTTGAGCCGGGCGACCCAGTTTTCCAGAGACGTCAATGATTGAACCGATAAGCCGCGGCGTACTGGATCCCCGCATGCGCGGGGACGACAGTCGAGTGTTGCGTCGCTATCTCCCCGCGCCATTGCGGGCGGAGTGAAGCAATCCGTTGTCACCTCATGCTTGGAAAGATGGATTGCTTCGCTCCGCTCGCGCTGATGGGCCGCGACAGGGCGCCTAACAAGCCGAATGCGCGCAGCATGAGACTCAAAACAAAAAACGGCGGGCACTACCCCGCCGCCTTGAAACCGATCATCACGGAATGGACCTACAGCATCCCCATATCCAGCATGCCCGGCAATTGCGCAAGCGGCAGCGCGGCGACACCGACGAGCGTAGCAACCAGCGCTGCGAGGCGGCGGTTGCTGTGACGCTTGCCGCGCATCTGGCTGGCGATCCATTCCAGCACCTGGGTGTCGATATTGGCGGCCCTGGTCGGCGCCCAGCTCTCGATGTCGGTATCGGGTGAGAGCGCGACCGTGCGCGGCGGCACCGGCAGTCCGGACTCGGAGGCTGCATGGTGGGCAACCGCCTTGGCCAGGAGATCGTCGAAACGGCCGTCGTCAGTGCGCTCCGCAGCGGCGTCGCTGATTTCGAACAGCGCCTCGAGTTCAGCGCGGCTCACCGGCTGATCCTCGACCGC
This sequence comes from Bradyrhizobium paxllaeri, assembly GCF_001693515.2. NCBI lineage: Bacteria > Pseudomonadati > Pseudomonadota > Alphaproteobacteria > Hyphomicrobiales > Nitrobacteraceae > Bradyrhizobium > Bradyrhizobium paxllaeri. The sequence goes on along the minus strand of NZ_CP042968.1, from coordinate 3,103,829 downwards.
GCTGACGGTCAGGATGCGCGCGCACCAGGCGGCGTCATCGGCGTCGAGCGCACGGGAGAAATGGATACGGCCCTTCGTCGTTGGGCCCTCGCCGGTGATCACGCCGTCGCGCACGATGGTGAGCGCATGAGCGGCCGTCTTGCGGCAGGATGGTTCAAGGGATGGTTCAGCGGCTACAGCCGTCACGGCAGACATAGTTGCACTTCTCAATTTCAATTCCATACCAGCATTTCCATGCCGGGCATGAACGGGCGGTTAACGATTCGAAACTGGCATTTCGAGATTTTTACATGGTTGCCAATTGGTCGCTGTGAGGTCGGTCACGGTTCAGCGAAAGCACCCTCGGGTGCAAAGCGGCCCGGCGTGATGAGGGCGATAAACGGCAATATCGGGGCAGGCAAGGCGGAAAAGTGGATCAGCTTTGGAAACATCGCGGTCAAACAAACAAAATGGCGCGAAAATCTGACCGGGCCCGTTCAAATACGGGCGAGTTCTTGTCGTCGCAGAGGCGCGGACCACAAGAAGATGCTAGGAGTTCCACCCTTGCGGAGAAGGATCTCACCTTTTGCGCGAACCTGTTCACTTAACCCTTTCACAGTCCTATAATCTTCGTAAAGACAAATTCTCCTGTAAGTTGAATAACATGAGGTAAAACCATGGCACTCCAGATTGGCGCAACCGCCCCCGATTTCGAAGCCCAGACCACGGAAGGAAAAGTCAAATTCCACGACTGGATCGGCAATGACTGGGCGCTTTTGTTCTCGCACCCGAAGGACTTCACGCCGGTTTGCACCACCGAACTCGGCGCTCTCGCGAAGTTGAAGCCGGAATTCGACAAGCGCGGCGTCAAGCTGATGGGCTTGAGCGTCGATCCCGTCGACCGGCACGCGAAGTGGTCCGAGGACATCCAGGAGACGCAAGGCGCGGCGCCGAACTATCCGATGATCGGCGACATCGATTACAACGTCTCCAAGCTCTACGACATGCTGCCGGCCTCGACCTCGGGCGATCCGCTGACGCGCACGCCCGCCGACAACCAGACCGTCCGCAACGTCTTCATCATCGGGCCGGACAAGAAGATCAAGCTGGTGCTGGTCTATCCGATGACCACGGGCCGCAACTTCGCGGAAATCCTGCGCGTGATCGACTCCCTGCAGATGACCGCCAAGCATCGCGTCGCGACGCCGGCCGACTGGAAACAGGGCGAAGACGTCATCATCGCGGGCTCGGTATCCGACGACGAGGCCAAGACGATCTACCCGGCCGGCTGGAAGGCGCCGAAGCCGTACATCCGGATCGTGCCGCAGCCCAAATAACGAATTGAGATGTCGTAGGGTGGGCAAAGGCGCCCTTGCGCCGTGCCCACCATCAATAACGAAGCAAGTGGTGGTGGGCACGCTGCGCTTTGCCCACCCTACATTTTAGGCGCTACCCAGTCCGCCACGAGCAATCCGGCGGTCGATGCAACCGCCGTCACCAACGAACCCCACGCGACGTCGACGATTGCCACTGGCCAGCTCCAGTGCTTGAGCAGCGCCAGCGATGTCAGGTCGAAGGTCGCATAGCAGAAGAAGCCAAACAGCGCGCCGTAGAGCAGCGTCGATTGCCACGACGCCCCTGCCCCGGCGCTGACGAAGATCACGACCCCGGCGACGTAGACCAGATAGAACAGCACCGCCGGCACGAGCTTGATCTCGCCCAGCATGTTGCCGACCTGCGAGGTGAAGAAGTCCCTGGCGATCACGCCAAGGAACAGGAAATCAAGGGGCACGATGACGAACAGCGTCACCAGATAGAGCACCGCATATCGGTTCACGGGAAGCCTCCAGCCCGCCAGCGAGGGGCAATCATTCGCAGTATAGGCAAACTACGAATGCGGAGACTTCAGGTTTCAGCGGCGGCGTGATGCGCCGCTGCAGCGGCTCAGGCGGCGCGGACGCGGTCGAGGAATTTTTCGACCTCGGCCTTCAGGTGCAGGCTCTCGCTCGAAAGATTCTGCGCGGAGGCAAACATCCGGCTCGACGTCTCGCCGGTCTCGTCCGCACCTTGCGCGGCGTTGCGGATGTTGGCGGCGACGTCGGCCGTGCCGCTGGCGGCAGCACGAACGCTCTGCGCGATGTTCTGGGTCGCGCCGCGCTGCTGCTCGACCGCCGCCGAGATCGAGGTGGCGATATCGCTGATGCGCTCGATGGTCTGGCCGATCGCCTTGATCGCGCTGACCGACTCCTCGGTCGCCAGCTGCATACTGCCGATCTGGCTGGAGATCTCCTCGGTCGCCTTCGCGGTCTGGCCGGCGAGGCTCTTGACCTCCTGCGCCACCACGGCAAAGCCGCGACCGGCATCGCCCGCCCGCGCCGCCTCGATGGTGGCGTTGAGCGCCAGCAAATTGGTCTGCTCGGCAATCGAGGTAATCAGCTTCACGACGTCGCCGATCCGAGCGCCCGCTTCCGACAATTCGTTGATGCGCTGGTCCGTGGCGGCGGCCTGCTTGACGGCATCGGCTGCGATCCCGTTCGATTCCTGGACCCGGCGGGTGATCTCCGCGATCGAGCTGGAAAGCTCGTCGGAGGCCGCAGCCGCGGTGCGGACGTGCTCGGAGGCGGTCTCCGAAGCGCCGGCCGACTTGCCGGACAGGCTTGCGGTGGTCCGCGCGGTGTCGGTGAGCTGCCGCGCGACGCGCTCGAACTCGCCGGAGGAATTCAGCACCTTGTCGACTATGCCGCCGACGCTGGTCTGGAATTCCTCGACGAAGCCGCGCAGTTCGGCCTTGCGCTGCTCGGCCGAGGCCACCGCGGCGGCAGCCTGTTCGTCGCGCATGCGCCGGCGCTCGAGCGAGTTGCTCCTGAAGACCTCCAGGGTGCGCGCAATCTCGCCGATCTCATCCATCCGGTCGTCGCAGTCGATCTCGGCCTCGGCCTTGCCGTTGGCGATAGCCGTGAGCGACGCCGTGACCGAGGTCAGCGGCTTGGTGACCCGGCGCACCAGCACCATGGTCAGCAGCATCACGAGCAGCGCGGCGATGCCGGCGGCGATCGCCATGTTCTGAATGGCGTGCGACAGCATGGCCTCGTAATGCGCCATCGGAATACCGACGTACAGAAGCCCGATCACCTTTCCGGCCGCATTCATGATCGGGTAGTAGGCCGTCATGAAGGTCTTGCCGAACAGCGTCGCCGGACCCTTATAGGCCTCGCCGCGGCGAACCACCGCCTGTCCGGGATGATCGGGGGCGAGCTGGGTGCCGACGGCGCGATCGCCGTTCTCCTTCTTCACGTTGGTGGTGCGGCGGACGAACTGGTTGCTGGCGTCGTCATAGACGAACAGCGTCGCGTTGCCGCCGGTATAGCCGACCGCGCGATCGACGATCGCGTGGTCCTTGAATTCGGGCATCTTGGGAATTTCGGCGCGGACGACGGCCCCATCCCTGATGGTGATCTTGGCATCGCCGTAGGTCTCGGCAAACGCCAGCCCCAGCGTGCGCAGGTTGATCTCGATGTCGCGCAGCGCGCGGTCGCCGAACTCCGAGGTCAGCGACCAATGGGCTGCGCCCACCACCAACCCGGTATTGACCGCGATCAGAAGGATCGCGGAGATCACAGCCTTGGTGCCGAGGCGCAGCTTGAGCGCCGGCAAGAACTTTCCAATGGAACGCGTGGTCATAACGAGAAATCCCCCAAAATCGCGCCCAATCTGACCCGTTTTGCTTACGATCGCCTTAATGGAGCACAACTCAGGGAAACTACTGCGGTGGTTATTGAAATTTACGCGTGCACGCGGGCCGCGCGTTCTACTTCAAACTGAGCGCCGGTTGACCAGCAGCACCGCCGCGGCGCAGGCCACCATGCCGACAATCGAGACCGCGTCCAGCCGTTCGCCGAACAGCACATAGGCCATCAGGGCCGTGACGGCGGGGACCAGGTAGAACAGGCTCGCTACCGAGGTCGCCGCCGAGCGTCGGATCAGCCAGTACAATAGGCCGATCGATCCGATCGACAGCACCACCGCAAGCCAGGCCAGCGCCAGGATGAACTCGGTGGTCCAGTGCACCACATTGGTCTCGAACAGCCAGGCGCCGAGACCGAAGAAGATCGTCACCGCGACGTATTGCACGAGATTGCCGGACCGCCAGTCGATCGCGCTGCAATAGCGGCGCTGGTAGAGCGTGCCCAAGGTGATGCTGACCAGCGAGACGGCCGAGGCGAGCCATCCCCAGCCCGCCTCCCCGCTCATCTGCCGGTCGTGCAGGATCAGCACGACGCCGGCAAGCCCGAGCAGCAATCCGCCCCATTGCAGCGGCGTGACCCGTTCGCCGAGCCAGCGGCTTGCGAGCGTTGAGGTGAGGATCGGCTGCAGCCCCGGTATCAACGCCGACAGCCCCGCCGGGATCGAATGCGCGATCGCGATCGCCGTGCCGCCGAGATAGATGCCGTGCACCAGAATGCCGGCGACGGCGCTATGTGCGATGCCGATGCGATCCGGCCAGCGCGGGCGCGCGACGGCGACGATGATCGCCATCAGTCCGACCACGAACGCCATGCGGATCGCCAGATAGGTCAGCGGCTCGGCGCTGTTGAGCACATATTTGGTACCGATGAAGCCGGTGCTCCACAGCACGACGAAGATCACGGGCGCCGCACGGGCGGCAATTTTTTCGAAGTCGCCGGTCATTTGCCGACCCTGTTGCCCGATCATATGCTATGCGGCAAGCACCGATCGCGCAGGGTGACCTGCGCGATTTCACATATTGAAGCCTGTCAATTCGAAGATTTTGAACGAGGAATGCCATGGATGTTCGCGCCGCCGTCGCCGTTGCTGCTGGAAAGCCGCTGGAAGTAACGACTGTTCAGCTCGAGGGACCGCGCGAGGGCGAAGTGCTGGTCGAGATCAAGGCGACCGGCGTCTGTCACACCGATGAGTTCACGCTCTCCGGCGCCGATCCGGAAGGACTGTTTCCGGCAATCCTCGGCCATGAGGGTGCGGGCATCGTGGTCGATATCGGCAAGGGCGTCACCAGCGTCAAGAAAGGCGATCACGTCATTCCGCTGTATACGCCGGAATGCCGGCAGTGCCCGTCCTGCCTGTCGCGCAAGACCAATCTCTGCACCGCGATCCGCACAACGCAAGGCCAGGGCCTGATGCCCGACGGCACCTCGCGCTTCTCGATCGGCGGCAAACCTGTTCATCACTACATGGGCACGTCGACGTTTGCGAACTACACCGTGCTGCCGGAGATCGCGGTGGCAAAAATTCGCGAGGACGCGCCATTCGACAAGGTCTGCTACATCGGCTGCGGAGTCACGACAGGCATCGGCGCCGTCATCAACACCGCCAAGGTCGAGCAAGGCGCGAAAGCGATCGTGTTCGGCCTTGGCGGCATCGGGCTCAACGTGCTGCAGGGCCTGCGGCTCGCCGGCGCCGACATGATCATCGGCGTCGACATCAATAACGATCGCAAGGCGTGGGGCGAGCGCTTCGGCATGACCCATTTCGTCAACCCGAAAGACCTCGGCAAGGACCTGGTACCTCACCTCGTCGACATGACGAAGTCAGGCGCCGACCAGATCGGCGGCGCGGACTACACGTTCGACTGCACCGGCAATGTCACCGTGATGCGGCAGGCGCTGGAAGCCTGCCACCGCGGCTGGGGCCAGTCGATCGTCATCGGCGTGGCGCCCGCGGGCGCCGAGATTGCGACGCGGCCGTTCCAGCTCGTCACCGGCCGGGTATGGAAAGGCACCGCCTTCGGCGGCGCGCGGGGCCGCACCGACGTGCCGAAGATCGTCGACTGGTACATGCAGGGCAAGATCCAGATCGACCCGATGATCACCCATGTGATGCCGCTTGCCGAAATCAACAACGCGTTCGAGCTGATGAAGCGCGGCGAGTCGATCCGTGGCGTGGTGACGTTCTAGGACGAGGTCTCGTATCCCGGATGCAGCGCATCGCGACGCGCCTGACGTTGCGATGCGCTGACACGGATCATGTGGATGGGACCGGTTCTGCGGAGCAGCGCAAAAGCGCTGCATCGCGTCGGGCAAACGTGCGCCGATCGGCGCAGCTGGCAGCACCCACCTGTATTTGACGCTCAATCTGTCCCGGATATTGTTCGAGCATAGCTTTCCGGCGAGACCGATGCTCCATACCGGTCGACAAATCGCTCCTTAATGCGTCTCATCCAGCTTGTCTCAAGTTCGGAATTCATTCCCTCGGCTTGAAGAACAGCCCGTGCAAATTCGTTGGCGCTAAGCGGCGCTTCGTGCGCGAGGAGGTCTGCGGCGGTTAGACGATTACAAAAGCCCCACTCCCTACAGAGATCATCGAGCAGAAGATCAATATCTTTTGACAGGTCAGGTTTTCGTTTCATGTCCCTGGTCGCCCCCAAACGATCTTGCCCAGCGTGCGCCGGCACATGCAAAGCGTCTTCTGCCATTGAAGCGCTGCGGCGATCGCATTGCCTTAGAAGGCTGAAGCCATTCAGCGGACGCGTTACGCGAATTGTGTCCAGGCTCGACGGAGCAGCGCGCGAGTGCCGCACCGCATCCGGAGCGCGATCACCACTCTTCCGGGCAGGGATCGACGATCCTCCAGAGCTCGCGGCCGTTCTTGATCTTTTTCATCTCGGTGGTGAGCCCGCCATTCCTGCGGATCCAGTCCTTCACCGTTTCCGGATAATAGGACATCAGGTCCGACGTCCCCTCCGCACTGGTGACCTTGATGCCGAAAGTGAAGGCCTTGTCGTAATAGGCCTGGTGGAAACCCACGCTCGCCTTCGGCGTCACGCAGATCTTGTTCATCGGCACGATGCCGAACACCAGCGTGCACGCCGAATTGCAGATGCCATCGATGATGACACGCTCCTTGCGCTCGCGAATGCGCTTGTACTTGGTCTTGTACTCCTCGACATAACCGCCGTGATCGCGCGTAATGTGCAGGTCGGCGCGCGCCGGGCTCGCGACCAGGACCGAGAGGAATAACAGGGCAAGGGGCGTGATGCGCATGGATCGATCAGGAACCGGATAGCCTCTGTCAGACGCGGAAATAAGACAGCCCGTCAAGCAAGACCGGACAGAACTCTGGCCGGACTGTGTTGGGAAAGCGTTAAGCATCCCTTGAGGCCAAAAATAGGCGCGCCAGGATGGCTTTCCGCAGCTATTCTACCCGCCTCTGCTGGAACCAGAGGCCAGATGAGCCGGGATGGCAGGGGTGTCGGCCTCGACCGAATCAGAGCTCAAGCTTCTATCTTATTGTTTTGACACACTTTCTTCCGATGAACCGCTATCCGCTCAGCTCGAATCGCTACCGTTTCCAGTGAGACCTCCGGAGAATCGAAATGACCAAAGCGAAGTTTTTCGCGGCCGCCGCCCTCCTCGCTACCGCGGTCCTGGTCCCAAACCTGGCCGATGCCCGCCATAATCGGCATCACCATTTGTCCAATTGGGGCCTGCCCTACCCGATCAGCTTCCTCCACAATTACGGGCCCGGCCTGCAACCCGGCACCTTCGCCTATTACGACGGCCCCTCGACCGTCCTGTGCCGCCAGGGCGCCGCCGCCTATATCGGCCAGGACCGCCGCCGGCATCCCTGTTACTAAGCCGCGTCGCGGCTGGCTCTATCAGGCCAAGTCTGATACGAGCCAGCGCAGGCGCTCGTAGCTCAGCTGGATAGAGCATCGGATTTCGATTCCGAGGGTCGGGAGTTCGAATCTCTCCGAGCGCGCCACTGGGACAAGCCCGGAATGGCGGAGATGTGGACGACAGTGCCTGCGAGCGTACGACCGTTGTTCGTCGCGGCGGGATGGCGTCCGGGCCGGACGGTTGCTCTATCTCCGGCGCTCCGAGCCAACCATCCGGCAACAGCCATCTTGGCCGAATTCGGCGGGTTGACGGTAGGTCAAACAGGTGCCGGTGAAGAGTGCGCGAAAAGTGACGTAGCGTTTCGGGAGCTTTCGCCCGACGATTTAGTTCTCGGCGTATGGGACAAATTGCTACAAACGCAGTTGGTTGGTATAGCGGATGTTCATCATGCACATGCCGAGTTGTACGTAGACAGCTCCGGTCGTTGCTTCACGGCCAGTGTTGTGGATGACGGATTCTCCTTCGAAGGGGCGACGTTCGGCGAGGCGATCGAGCGCCTGCTTCTCGGTCGGCGTTCTCGACCGATGTTGCGTCCGGACCAGAACACGGTCCGGCACTACGGCGAGGAGATCAGAATCGACGATCCAAGAGTTTATCAGTACCGTTAGGAAAACGGCGATTGTGGTGATCGCCACAGCAGTCGCGGATTAGATTATCTACGCCTCGAATTGATCGTAGCACTAGCGGTTGATCGTGCGCACCTCAATGCGCCACGGCAAGCATAGTGCCCATCTTCGTCGGCCGTGGCGCGCCATTTCGATCTCCCACCGGAACATACCTTGATCCCTCGCGTAGACGTGCGGGGCGCTGCCAACACTTGTTCCACGGTGTACGGGGACGAAAATGCAGCTCGCCCAACTTCCGCCAGGACGTGATGGACGCGCTTTTTCGCGCAGCATTGGCCGAAGCATTGCCGCAGCAACAATCCGCCCCCCTCCGAGGTCATCGGAGTTGCAGCGCTTGCGTATCCCGACCTCGTTATCGAGATCGTAGCCGTTGCGGCCCTCCCCGATTAGCCTCCCCCACGCTCCGCCACGCCCGCTTCATAGGGACGCTGTTACGAGACAGGCAGCATGCCGATCAGGAACAAATCCAAATGATCGCAACCGCAATCGGAACTCCCAAACCAAGCGCCCCGAAAATCGCCGCAACGAACTCGGAAAGCAAATTTGCTTGGTGTCGTACGCCAGGTGACGACATGACGTTGCTCCTTGGAGCCCCGCGAGCTCCCGCCCGCCCCCAAGATGAACGATCAATCGCGCCTACGGGCTAACGTCCGTGGCGACTCCCATTGACGGCCATGCTGGGACGATATGGTTAACAAGACGTTAACCGACACGGAAAAGCTTGAGTGGCGCCTGTTTGGCGCCACTCCTTTTGGGCGTTCTTATGCCGATCAGAACGAACAGCCATAGGCTGTGAGCGAGGCCTTCGTCGCGTCCAGGGTTTGCTTGCAGGTCGCTTCCATGGTCGCCTTGGTCGACGGATTCTTGGCCATGTCGACCCACGCCTTGCGCGTCGTGTCGATCTGCGTCTTGTACATCGCGCGCTGTGCCTCGGGGACCTTGGAGACGATGCAGGCGTCGTACTTGGTCAGGAAGTCGTCGCAGGAAGCGATACCGGTGCTCTGCGCGTTGGCCGCCGCGACGCCTGCGAACAGGACGATGCCCGTGATGCCCGCGAGCGAGAACAGCTTTCGACGGCTGGCGTTCGAACCTGCCACGGCCTTCGATGTTGCTTGACGCATATTTCTTATCTCCCATGTAACAACTAAATGGTTAGTTCACGAGCAGGCCCCGGCTTCACCTCGTGTCTCCCGTTCGACGCGCACAGCATCGCGCACCGGCAATCGGCCGGTGTTGCGCACACGTCGAGCAGTTGGAGCGTTGAGTAGTTCGAGGCGAGACCGGGCACCATCGTACCCGCGACGAACAAATGTTCCGTCAATTTGGCGACATTATGGGTGACAACACGGTGACGTTGTGGTGGCCGCTTGTCGGCGATAGACGGGCGCCATCATGTTGGCCGCACGACGGGCGTTGCGCCGATCTGCTACGCACAATCGCCCCCGATGCGACAGCAGCCGGGATCACTCCTACCCGGCCGCAGCGACCAGCCGCCGCCGATCGCCGGGCAAGCCAAAGTCGGCGATGAAGGCCGCGACCTCGCCCTGCGGCATCGGCTTGGCAAAGAAATACCCCTGCATCGTCGAGCAGCCGAGCCGGCTGATGATCTCGACCTGCTCCGCCGTTTCCACCCCCTCCACCACGCAGTCGAGTTTCAGGTTGCGGCACAGGTCGATCACCGTCTTGACGATGTTGCGGGCATTCTCCTGCATCGCGATGTTGCGAACGAAGCCGCGGTCGATCTTGATCTTGTCCAGCGACAATTGATGGACATAGCTCAGGCTGGATTGCCCCGACCCGAAATCGTCGAGCGCCACCTTCAGCCCCATCGACCGCAAGATCCTCAGCGACTCCTGCACCCGTTCGTAGTCCTGCATCAGCGCCGTCTCGGTAACCTCGATGATGATACGGCGAGGATCGATGCCGCTGCTTTCGATGATCGCCACGATCTGCAGGATCGTGACTTGCGAGATCAGATCGCGCATCGACAGGTTGAAGGACAGGAACATATCCTCCGGCCACGAGCTGACGGCGGACAACGCCTTGCGCAACAGGACCTGCGTAATCGTTCCGATCAGTTCGGTGCGCTCCGCGACCGAAATGAAGACGCCGGGCGCGACGTCACCGAGTTCGGGATTGTGCCATCGCGCGAGCGCCTCGAAGCCGACCAGCCGCGACGTCCTGACATTGACGATCGGCTGAAAATGCACCGACAGTTCTGCGTCGAGATCGATCCTCCGCAAGGTGTGCTCAATGGTGCTGAGCTTGCGGATTTCGACCTCATGCTCCCTGGAGAAGATCACCGGCTGGCCACGGTATCTCGCTTTCGCATGGTAGAGCGCGTAGTCGGCGCGCTCGTAGAGCAGTTCCGCCGTCGTGCCGGCGTCCGGCGCGAGGGCAAATCCCACCGAGCCGCCGATCTTGGCGACGATTCCGGCGACCGAAAACGGCGCGTCGAAGACCGAGCAGATCCTGGCGCCGACCGCGAGCACGGCTTCGGAATCGAGGCCGGCGTCGACGATGATGCCGAACTCGTCGCCTCCGAGGCGCGCGATGAATTGCGTGTCGTCGGAAACCTTCAGGAGGCGCTGACCGGTTTCCTTCAGCACCCGATCACCGACGCCATGTCCATAGAGATCGTTGACGGCCTTGAAGCCGTCGAGATCGAGCACGCCGACCACGAATCTGCGGTTCGCCGTCGCCGCCTGCTCTGCGAGTATCGAGAGCCGGTGGAAGAACTGGCGTCGGTTGGGCAGATCGGTGAGGCTGTCGACATTGGCGAGACGGAAGTTCTCGTTGCTGAGACGCCTGGTCTCCATTTGCCCGTTGACCATGGCGGCAAACTGTCCGGAGCAGATGATCAGGATATAGATCATCGCGACCGTGACCAAGAACAGGTTCAAGCCGATGGCGATATGAACCACGTCGCCACTTGCGAGCAGAAAAACCACGAACGGCGCGATCACCGTGCCGGTCAGGATCAGCGCCGCCGGCCGCACATGCATCAGGCAGAAGATGCAACTGACCACCGTGATGCCGACGAAAAACAGGATGTGACCGTGGCGGGAGGTGTCGCCATACGGAAACAGGCTCAGCGCCCATGCCAGGAACGCAAAGCCCAGCGCGCCGCCCAGCACCACGGTCGCGCGCAAGGTGCGGGCGGCAGCCTTCGGCTCGACCACAAGGTTGCGGCGCTGCAGCCAGATCAGACAACGGATGGCGCAGGCCCCGACCAGAACACCGGGAAATACGACGGTCAGCAGTGAGGGTGCGATGCCGAGATGCGTGGACGCCAGCGCGATCGAATTCACGCTCAGGATAAAATAGAGCAACGGGACCTGCCGCGAAAACGCCGCGAGCTGTGCTCCCATCAATTCGTGATTATCGGCATCAATCCGAAATAGATTCAAAATACTGTTCATGCGGCAACCAATGAGGATCCGACCTCATCGACCGTGTCGCAAATACCTTAAGATCGATGCCGTACCGGTTCCCCCGCGCTGCTCGGCTGGTTAACAGCGCGCTAATTGCCGCGAAAATCGCTGCTAGAGCATGATCCGGAAAAGTGGGTACCGGTTTTCCGAAAAGATCATGCTCAAACAAGAAGATAAAGCGGGATGACGTTCGAAGAAAAGTCAGCGCGCTTTAAAGCCCGGAATCACGCCGTCGAAGCATCAATCGAGCGGCGTATCACCTTCCGCACCTCGGCATTGGACAGGAACAGATCGTGGTTGATGACGCCCCAGCCTGAAGAGGACGCATCGATGACGCGCACGCCAAGCTGCTCGATAGCGGCCTTCTCGGCGGCGCCGACCCGCGTCATGCCGCCGGCCAATCGTCCCGACAACGCGAGCGCACGGTCATTCGTCGCGGCGACCACGGTGATCTTGCGGCCGAGCGGGCCCATGCGGGTAACTGACGACGAGAATATGTCCATGTCGATATCAGGCGAGGCGAACACCACCGCTCCGATCTTGTCTGAAACGGTGTCGCCATTTCGTGCATAAAGCTGGCGCAGACTTTCGAGCGCGAGCATGGTGCCCATGCTGTGCGCGACGATGTGAACCCGTCCGGCGCTCGGGCTCGTGACGGCGGAATTGAGCACGCGCTCGAAACCGTCGCGGGACCACATCGCGCTGTCGCGATCATAGGCGTAGTCGAACAGCCCCGCCTTGGATGGCCACGAGAACACCATCGTCTGGCCGCGGAATTTGATGCCGTCAGCAAGATGCGCGGCATCGAGCGCCGCCGTCTCGAATGTCTGCTTGAAACCATGCACGTAGATCAGGACGTCGCCCTGTCCGAGAAGATCGCTGACCTCCCCCGGCACCGGCTCGACCGCATCGAGACGCCAATCGCCGATACCGGCTGCAGCGAGCGAGAAACGGCTCTCGTCAGGCGGCACCAGTTTCGCCCGGGCGACAGTCATCCTCGTCGCGCGCTCCGGCCCGAACCAGGGTTTCGCCCGCGCGCCGTTCGCCGGCTTGCGCGTGGTTGCAACAAGCAATGTCGGCTCGACCGAGAGCGACGAAGCGTCGTAACGCGCGCCCGTCGCGCCCAAGCTCGCGCATCCGCCAAGCGCCAGCACGCTGGTTGAAGACACAATCCCGCGCAGAAAAGCACGGCGGGATGTAACAGTCTCATTTTTCAGCAAATGTTGGACGATCACACTGGACCCTTGGGAACAACGCCCCTTCGCAGAACCCGCCCGGCGCAGGTCTCCCCAATCAGCATGGCGAGAAGAGGGCGGGCGGCTGCGATCGCAATTGTTCCGGTTCCGTCGCGATTCTGTGATCCCGAGCGGTCGCGACGAAACCGTTTTGCGCTGCCGCGAAGCGCTCCGGAAACAAAGCGCCGTTACGGTGCCGCTAATCAAGCACGGGGTTAGATCATGTTAGTAACGGTCCTGAACCTCTTCTACCGCGAGTTCCTCAAGCGCGCCCTTTCCGGCATGACCATGCAGGGAGGAAGGCTATGACCGAGGTCGTGACAGCATTCCTCATCTTCGTCAGCATCGGCATATTCCTGGCCCACGCATTTGATGCCTACCGGCTGCGCTAGGTCGCCGCTCCACACCTGACACGGTTGCTCCGCGAGAGCTGTCGGCATTTTCGTGCACGCTCCGCGGAGCCGTCTATCGGGTGCCATCCCTGCTGGCGATGAACACGTCCCGATCCGGGAATTTTCCGAACGCCTCCGCCGGCTGTCCGAAATTCGTGGCGAGCACGTCCTTGGGATTTGCCGCGATCCATTGCGACAGGTCGATGGTCTCGTAGGTGCCGGCATTGAATCCGATCAGGATGCGTGCAGCGCCGCTGCCGACATTCTCGATCGAATGCCCATAGCCTTGCGGGATGTAGCCGACATCGCCCTTCTGCAATCGTTCGGTCCGGTAGCGGCCGTGAGAGCCGAACAAGGTGACGCTCACCTCGCCTTCGATGACGTATTGCCACTCGTCCGCGTTCGGATGCCAGTGCAGCGTCCGCAGCGCGCCGGGATCAAGATCGAGCACGACGCCGGTGATCGTCTTCGCAATCGGAAAGCGGCTGGAATCGACGCGCCACTCGCGGCCGCCCCGATAGGTCGCGTGCGGCGGCTGCGCCAGCAGGCGGTATTTGTGGGTCTCCGGCGGCAGCTTCCAACCCTGCAAAGGCACCGAGGGCTCGGCCGGCGGCGGTTTACCGCGTGCGAAATACACTTCCTCTTTTGGAAACGTCGCGAATGTAGCTTCCGGCAGGCCGAAATTCTTCGCCAGCAGCGCCGGCGGCGTATGCCCGATCCAGTCGGTGATGCTGAAGGTGCCGAACTCGGAGAAATAGCCGTTGTCGAAGATCAGGATGAAGTGGCACGGCTTGTCGCCCAGGCACTGCAGCATGTGCCCATGACCGCGCGGAAAGTACCAGACGTCGCCCGGGTCGAAATCGTTGGTCTCGGCAAGGCCGCTAGGGTCGACGACGGTGGTGCGCACCCGCCCCTCGATGACGAACGCCCATTCGGCGGCGGTCGCGTGCCAATGCAGCTCGCGCATCGCGCCGGGCTCGAGCCGCATCGAGACCCCGGCAATGCCCTTGGAAATCGGCAGCTGCGCGACGGTGGCCTCCTTGCCATAGCTGTTGCCGATCACCTTGCCGTCCGACTTCTCCAGCGCGAATTTGAAGGTCGGCAGATCCTTGCCCGCGAGCGCTGGATCCGGAACGTTGTTCATGAAGCTCGGATCGCCGCCGGCGGCCGGCTGTGCCGCAGCCAGCGCTGCCAGCGAGGCGATGCCTGCGGCAGCCAGGAATTCCCGACGTAGTGGATCGGACATCATGCATTCCTCCGCGGCCATAATCCCTCGGGCGGCCGGCAAGAGAGCGCCCAGGTACACTCAATCAAGTGCACGCAATAGAGCACAGGTTTGATGCCGACGGATGCCCTGCCAACGGACAGCTGCCATACCACTGGAGGTCACACGATACCCCACCAACACCCTCCGGTCTTGGGGCCGCCTATTCGAATGGCTATTAAATCAACTAGTTAGACAGACGCTCTGGGATGGTGCTAGAGATCGCTGGCGCGCAGCGGGATTTAGCGATTCCGAAGGTCGGGAGCTCTGGTCTCTCCCGGGCGCGCTCGTCGCTCACGGCTATTCGGACATTTCAATATGAAAAAGATCATCCTCGCGCTGGCGGTGCTGTATCCGGCCGCGGCCTTTGCGCAAACGACCGCCCCAGCCCCCTCCGCCGCTCCCCCGACGGTCGGCGGCAAGCCCCTGGTTCAAGTCGGATCGAAGGGCAAGAAGGAAGCCCCGGCAAAGCCCCTGTCGCCCGCTCAAAAGCTGCAGGCCTGCCAGGACATCGATGACGCGACCAAGGAACGGCTGAATTGCTACGACGCCATTTATGCGCCGCAGCCCAAGGCGAAGGCGCCGGCGGCGAAGAGCGTCAGCGAGTGCCGTTTCGTCAAGGAGGAAGACGAGCGGCTGACCTGCTTCAACGGGTTTGCGGACAAGATTCCGAAGCTGCCGCGCTAAATCAGGCGAGCCGGCCTACCAGGTCCAGGTTGAACGCGCGCTCGGACCGCCAAAGAAGCCGAACTGCGACTGCTGCGCCACCCGCATTTGCGGCGGCTGGCCAAACTGCATCGGCGGCGCCTGACGGGTCCTGGCGACCTTGCGCTTGCGCTGAGCCTGCGGCTCGGACTTCTTCGCCTCGCCCGGGACGAACTGGGCAAACGTCTCCCGCACCCGGGCCTGGGCGTTCGCGTCGGCCGAGACAGGGGTCGCTGCGGCGGGCGGCGGAACCGCCTGGGCGATCGCGGCCGGCGGTGGAACGATGGTCGGAAGGCTGGTGTCATAGACCACCCGCTCCGGCAGCTTTTGGTCGGAACGAATGCGCACGACGGTCTTGTCAACCGACGGAGCAGCCTGGCTGGCCACGACGGCCTGTTGGGGAACAAGTGCATCGATCGCCAACAACAGCGCGAGGAGCACTCCGCCGACAAACAGGAAATAACGCGCTATGGGCATTGGACTCGCTCCCCCCGCGCGCACCGCGCGGTTCAATCGCTCAACGGGCGATATACCGATTAGTTCCTGGCCGACCGGCAAGGTTCAAACGCGCAGCTCACATTTCCGGGACGAAAGGCGTGTTCACGCCGCGTGGGGTTAAAGCAGCGCAGGGTTAAATGCGGCTGGCGGTCACCAGTGAACATTTCGCCTTACTGGCGTTGACGTTGACGAACCCCACGAGCATGCCGGCATAGCGCTTCCGGCTCTTCATATTCACGGTATCGGGGATGATGCGCCGGCGGTCGGTCAGATGGCTGCCGTCCCGGCGGACGAAGCGACAGGCAATCTCGATATCCTTCACCGCATAGTCATTGGTATTGCGAAGCGTGAAGGTCACCAGCGCCTTCGAGCCGAGCCCGCCCCTTCGCCATGACTGGGAGACAATGCTCAGGCCGTCGAGCGGCGACCCGGCGGGGGCCACCATTTCGGGCGGCGCGATATCGGGAGGCGCCGCGGCGGCGGGGTTAGCATCTGAAGGTGCCTGGTTCGACAGGGTCGCCTGAGTCGAGGCCGTCTCGTCCGTGCGGGATGCATCTTGCGTGACACGGGTGGCTTGACGAGGCGTCGCCGCGGAATGGCTCTCGGCGTCGCTCACTTGCGGTAGCATCAGCCATATGGTGCATCCGGCAATGGCGATGGCCGGCAGCGCAGCAAACCGCGCTTCTGACCTTCCGAACGACCACCCGGCGATCCTCATAGCCGTGCCCTCACCCGGCAGCCTCGGCGATTGCCGTGCCGCACATGAAAAAAGCCCTACGGGCGTTTTCCCGTACGGCTTTTCTCACGACCGCCGCTGTACGGATCCCGCCGCGCATCAACAATCACTCAGGGCAGAAATGGTTTCATACCACCTCGACAATATTGCGGCGGTAGCGCAAGGCTTGCAGGATGGAATCGTAGATGCCGGCGGCTAGATTGCCGCACCACAACGTCGGCTTTGGAGCCGCAACAACAACAATGGGGAAGACCGAGATGCCTACCGTTACCTGGGACCATGTCCATTTGCGCAGCCCCGATCCCGAAGCGACTGCAGCCTGGCTGCAGGACGTTCTGGGCGGCGAAATCGTCCGCGGCCCAGGCCGGATCGACGTCAAGCTCGGCGGCGCCAATGTGTTCATCGCGCCGGTCACCGCCGGCGACGGCGTGCACACGCCGCCGGTGACGCCCTATCAGGGCCTCGACCATTTCGGCCTGACGGTGAAGGACATCGACGCGGTCGCTGCCGAGATCAAGGCCAAGGGCGTCGAGTTCACGAAGGAGCCGACCACCATCCGACCCGGCGTGCGCATCTGCTTCATCCGCGGGCCGCAGGGCATTTCGATCGAGCTGCTCGAGCGCGACAAGAAATATGCGTAACGCGCCGACGAACTGCATTGCTTCAGGTGGTCATCATCCGCGAAAGCGGTGATCAAGTATTCCCGAGGCATCAGACAAAACCAGGAGGCCGCAGCGTACTGGATACTCCGCTTTCGCGGAGTATGACAGTTATGGGTCGGGCCAGCGCTCGCGCGTTATGCCATCGAGTCATCCCCGTGTCACGCCGGAGTGGTATGCTTCAGGTTTGCTTCCTGTACGGGAACAGGCAGCCAACCTGACGCGTTGACGGTGCAGCCCACGCTTTGGCATAACCCCTTGACCGGCCTCGGTGGGCGCTGCGGTCGGCATCTGGGACGTCATGAAAAACGGGCTCTATTCGATCCACGTCACCCTGCTGGACGGACGCACCGGCAAGGGCAGCGGCGTCATTTTATTCCGGGATGGCCAGATTCTCGGCGGGGACGCCTATCTGTTTTATACCGGCAGCTACACGGTCAAGGGCGACACGTTCAAGGGCGAAGTCCTGGTGCAGCGTCACACCACCCCGCGCGACAATGACAATCCGCTGTTCGGCGGCCCCAACCCGGTCGGCATCGGCGTATCAGGCACCTTCACCGACACCCGCGGCAGCATGAATGGAACCGCGTTGGTCGGCAAAGCCAGCCAGATCTTCGGCGCCACGCTGCACAAGCTCGCAGATATCAACTAACGGCCGCGACGCACGCCTACTCGGCCGCCTGCTCCAGCGGCGCCGTGCGCGGCAGGATGATCTGGATGCGCGTGCCGCCCCCCGGCTCGGAATCGAGGTCGAGCCGGCCACCAAGACGAGTCGTCACGATGCTGTAGACGATGTGCAGGCCCAGGCCGGTGCCGCCCTGATCGCGCCGCGTGGTGAAGAACGGATCGAACGCGCGGCGGCGGACATCGAGGCTCATGCCGCAGCCATTGTCGGAGAAAATGATCTCGACATTGTCCTTGCCGGACTCCCGCACCTGGATATCGACCGTGCCGGGCTTGCCGTCCGGAAACGCATGCGCCACCGAATTGAGGAACAGGTTGGTGAGCACCTGTCCGTAGGGCCCCGGATAGCTGTTCATAATCAGGTTGGGCTGGCACTCGACATTGAGCGTCAGATTGTGTTTGCGCAGGCCAGGCCGCAGGCTCATCACCACCTGCTCGGTCAGATCGCCGAGCTCGAACGAGCGCTGGTCCGAATAATTGCGATCGGCGGCGACCTGCTTGAACGACTGGATCAGCTCGGCGGCGCGGTTGAGGTTGGCGACGAGCTGCGACGACGCATCGCGGCTGGTGCCGAGAAAATCGTTCAGGCTGGAGCGCCGTAGTTCGCCGCGGGCGACCTCGGCCGCAAAGTTCGACGTTTTGCGCTCCAGGGCGGACGCGACCGTCAGGCTGATGCCGACGGGATTGTTGACCTCGTGCGCGACGCCGGCCACCAGCCGTCCCAACGCGGCGAGCTTTTCCGCCTCGATCAGCGAATTCTGCGTCTCACGCAGGTTCCGCAGTGCGCCCTCCGCCGCATCCTTGGCCTTGCGCATCTCCAACTCGACGCGCTTGCGCTCGGCGATGTCGAGCGCGACGGTGACGATGGTTTCGATCTCGCCGGCCGCATCCAGAATCGGCAGCTTGTTGACCAGCCACTGCCGCATGTTGCCGGACGCATCCTTGTATTCTTCCTCGTAGAAGCCGAGTTCCTTGCCGGCCGCCAACACCCGCTTGTCGTGCTCGTCGGTCTTTTCCGCGCCGTAGCGCGACATCAGCTCGGCGGTGGTGCGGCCGATCGCATCCCCCGGCTCGACCCCGAAAATGCCGGCCATGTAGCGGTTCATCAGGACGTAGCGGAGCTGCCTGTCCTTGACGTTGATAACCGCAGGCACGGTGTCGATCACCATCTGCAGCAGGCGGCGGCCTTCGGCGATCGCATCCTCGGCGCGCTTCTGGTCGGTGATGTCGCGCACCGTTCCCTCGTAGCGGACGATGATGCCGGCCTCGTTGTGCACGGCGCTGGCGCTGTCGGACAGCCACAGCACCGAGCCGGTGCGGGTGCGCACCTGATATTCATATTCGCGAACCATGCCGTCGCGCTGCATCAGCCGCCCGTATTCCGTCCGCGCCTCGGGATGGACATAGACGCCTTCGGCGATGTCGCCGATGCCGTTGATCAGATCCTGCGGCGTGGCATAGCCCATCATCCGCGCCAATGCCGGGTTGGCGTTCAACAGCGCGCCGCCGGGCGTCGTGACGTAAATTCCGTCGACCGAGGACTCGAACAGCTTGCGGTAACTTTCCTCGGCAAGCCGCTGTTCGGCCAGCGCGCGCACGGCCGCTTCGCGCGCGGTGTCGGCATCGACCAGCGTCTGCCGGAATACTTCGGCGGCGCGGGCAATGTCGCCGATCTCGTTGTCGACGTCGGTCGCCGGGATCGAGGCGCTCTTCTCGCCGCCGGCCACCGCGCGGATCGAGGATGCGATCGCGGCAAGCGGACGGACGGTCCGACGAACCACCAGCAGCGAGGCAAACAGCCCGATCAGCACGCCGGCAGTGCCGAGGACGATGCTCTGCCACTTGGCTTCCGCCAGCGTGCGGGCGAAATCGCGGGAAAGGATGCGCCCTCGCCGCTCGCTGACGTCGCGCAGCAATTCCGTGACGCGCTGGATCAGGCGGCCCTCCGCACCCAGCACCTCCTTGTCGATGTCGGAGATCTGCCGTTCGCGGATCGAGATGCCGATGATGGCTTCGGCATAGGCATTGACGGCGGCCCGCAGCTTCGGGTCCTCGATCGTCATCGCGCGCATGCTTTGCGCCGCCTGTTCGGCCGCGGACGGGTTGTGCGCCAGCAAGGCCGAGGCGATCCGGCTCTGGGTCTGTGACAGGCTCAACGCAATCTGGGCATCGGACGCCTCGGCGATTGCGGCATCGAACTTTTCGCGCAACGGCGGCAACGCCACGATCATTTCGGCACGACGGTTGATCAGCGCGGAAATCCGCTCGATGCCGCTGCGATAGGTCGCCAGCCGCTCGGTGACGCCGTCGATCATGTCCTGCTGTTCGGGCGCGAGCTCCAGCCGCGTCTTCTTCAGGACCTCGCCGAGCGCGCTGGCGGCGTCGCCAACCTGGAGCGACTGGTTGCCGGGGTCGGTGACGAAATCCCGCGCCGCAAGCCGCAACTCGTTCATGCGGCGGTCGATGTCCTCGGCAAGGTCGCCGACGCTCTGCAGCCGCTGCAGCTCGGCAAATGTCGAATCGATATGCCGGATGGCGATGACGCTGGCGGTCGAGGTGATGATGATCACCGCCAGCACCAGCATGAAACTGCCGAATGTCAGTTGGCCGATCGAAAGCGAGAACGATCGCGGCGGCAGCGAATTCGGCGGCGTTTCGGCGGTCATGTGGGTCGGGGCAGGCTCCAATCGGGTGCAATATACGATGACTCCCGGGGCGTGGGGAACATGCCGGCGGTGGTTAATGACGGTATGTGACCGGGATTCCACGGGGGCCGAACGGATCGCCGCCCAGTCACACCTGGGCCGCCCCCGGCCTCAGGGCCTTCGCCAGGTCCGAGGGCATCATGCCGAACATGTCGCGAAATGCGCTCGAGAAATGCGCCGAACTCGCGAAGCCGGCCGAATGGGCAGCCTCCGTCAGGGATGCCCCCTCGCCGCTGGCGCGGACCGCCGCACCCATCCGGTTCCAGATGCGGTAACGGCGCAGCGGCACACCGGTCTCGGCCTTGAACAAATGCAGGAAGCGTGACGGCGACAGGCCGGCGCGGGCCGCAAGGCTCGTCAGCCGGTGCGCACGGTGCGGCTCGTCCCGCATGTGCCGCAGCGCCGCGGCAATACGGGCGTTGGGACTGGCCTGCCCGCCGATACCCAACAGCCCGCCGAGGGATGCGCGCCCCTCCGCTGCCGCGATGCGGTTTTCGGCCAGCCCCGTCAGGATATCGATCACTGCGGGCTCTTCCCGCAGATCGAAGCCTGCGCGCGGCGTCGTGGTCGTCATCCGCGGGATCAGCGCTCTCAGATCGCGTCCGAACGGATCGACGTAGAGGAAGGCCATCCAGCCCCGTTCGATGCGCAGATGATGCAGGCTGTTGGGCAGGATCAGCACGCTGCGGGCCGTGCGATACTGCGTCATGCGATCCGCCGGATCGTCAGCGACTTCCAGCGGCCCGTCGAGGCCGACGGCAAGGACGGCGGTCGCGTTCCGGTGCGGGGTCAGCCCGAAGGCCGGGCCCAGATACAGCACGCGGGCGCCCCACCCGATCAATTTGGCTGCCGTTGTCTCGCCCATAGCCAGTTCTTGAAAGCCCCGAGGGTTCGGCCGGTCCAATCATTGCGGATGACAACGACCCGCGAGATGGACAACGATGACAAATAGCCGTTCTGAAATCGAGACCCAAGCCGCACTCGAGCGCAACCGGCAGGCCCTCGGCCGCTATGCGAGCGCGTGGCTCGCTGGCGATCGTGCAGCGCTTGCCGCCTGCTATCATGACGACTTTACGCTGCATTATTTCGGCCGTAACCCGCTCGCCGGCGATCACAGCGGCAAGGCCGCCGCGCTCGGCATCCTGGCCGAGGTCACCAGGCGCACCAATCGCAAGCTGTTCGCCATCGTCGATATCATGGCCGGACCCGAACGCGGCGCGCTGCTGGTCCGCGAGCGCTTTGAGCGCGACGGAAAGACGGCCGAGGTCGAGCGCTTGCTGGTGTACACCGTGCGCGACGGCCTGCTTTCCGAATGCTGGGTCTACGACCAGGATCAGGCGATGGTCGACGCATTCCTTTCGTGAACCCCCGGGCTTGCGCTAGCCGACCGAGCCGACCTCAAACACGTCGCCGTCGTAGCCGGCTTCGAGGGGAATGCGGAGTTGGCGGCCGCCATTGTTCCTGGTCATGATCGGCGTCACGGTGACGACCGATTTGCCTCTGGAGTCGTCGAGCGCGGCCTGCACGCTGGCCTGCTTGCCGAGCTTGATCAGGTTGCGCGTGGTCGGGAACGGCAGCTTGAAGCGGCCGGTCTCGCCGCCCTCCAGCGCCTCGCGCGGCGAGACCCAGATCGAGTCGGTGGATTCCTTGCCGTCATGAGCGCCGACCTGCTCGGGCGGCGCGGCGGCGAGGAAGAACCAGGTGTCGAAGCGTTTTGGCATGCCCTCCGGCGTGATCCAGTGCGCGTACGGCATCAATTCGTCGAGCGCCAGCACCATGCCGTTGTCGCTGAGCACCTTCAGGAAGCTGATCTTGCTGTCGCAGAGGTCGGCGCGATTGATGGCTTCGATCTCGCTCGCGCGTTTGGCATCGACCAGCGCTTTCGACCCTTTCGGCCGCGCCAGCAGGATGCCGCTTTCTTCAAAAGTTTCGCGGATCGCGGCGATACGGAAGCTGAGCGTCGCCTCGTCGAGCCCCTCGCCGCCCGAATAGAGTTCGGGCCGCGCGATGATCTCCTTGTCGCCCTTGTCGACGCTGCCGCCGGGAAACACCAGCGCGCCGGAATTGAAGTCGATCTCATAATGGCGGACCATCATGAAGACCTCGATCTCCCTGGCGTCAGGGCTGTCACGCAGCAGCAGGATGGTGGATGCAGGACGCGGGGCGACGGTTTCTGCCATTGGACTAGCCCGCCGCGCTGGATTGCGGTTGCAGATTGGCGCGGCGATCGACGCGCGCCACCCGCGACAACAGATAATCGACCTCGGCCTTTGCGGTGGCCGTGATCGTCGCACCCGGCTTGCGCTGGGCGCTGGACGAAATGATGCCGCGCTTCTGCAGCACATATTTGCGCACCGACAGGCCGGCGCCGGGCTGCTGCTCGTAGCGGATCAGCGGCAGATGCGCGTCGAACAGGTCGTGCGCAGCATCGCGCTTGCCGGCCTTCGACAGTTTGACCACATCGATCAGCAATTCCGGGAAAGCGTAGCCGGTCATCGCACCATCGGCGCCGCGCTCCATTTCGAAATCGAGGAACAGCCCGCCATTGCCGACCAGAATGGACATCGGTTTCAGCGAGCCATCCTTCTGGAAGCCGCGCAGCGTGGTGATCTTTTCCAGACCCGGCCAGTCCTCATGCTTGAGCATGACGCAGGATGGCGAATCCATCACGATCTTGCGGATCACGGCCGGCGTGAAGATGACGTTGAGCGTCAGCGGGTAATCCTGCAGCACCCAGGGAATATCGTCGCCGATGGCTTCCTGCGCCTGCTTGAAATAGCCAGTGATCTGGTCATCGGTACGCAGGTTCGGCGGCGGCGCGATCATGACGCCGGCGGCGCCAGCATCCATCGACGCTTTCGCAAGAGAGCGCATCGAGGCAAAACCCGGCGCCGAGACGCCGACGATGATCTGCATGGTCTTGGCACGTTTGACGAAGCGAACCGCTACCTGCTCCGCCTCGGCCGCATCGAGCTTCGGCGCCTCGCCCAGAATGCCGAGCACGGTAACGCCTTCGCAGCCGACTTCAGCGTAGAAATCAGTCAGCCGGTCGATGGATTTCTCGTCGATGCGACCGTCGTCGTGGAACGGCGTCGGCGCAATGGCGAAGGTGCCGGCGGCCTGGGCGGTGAGCTTTGTCATGTGTGCGTCTATCCTGTTGTCCGTCATTCCGGGGCGCGAAGCGAACCCGGAATCTCGAGGTTCCGGGTTCGATGCTATCGCATCGCCCCGGAACGACGTTACTTAAATCGCCGCGCGGACTTCTTGATATCCTCCTCGGAGAAGAAGATGTCCTTGGCGTGGGTCACGATATCCTCGGCCTTCCAACCGGTAAACGGCGGTGTCCAGCCTTCCATTTCCATCATCCGCATCTCGCGAACCCCGCGCGGGCCGGAGACGCCGAGCACCTTGCCGGTCTGGTCGCCCGACAAGTCGCTGACCATGTATAGCACGGCCGGCGCGATGCCATCAGGGCCGAGCGCGGCGCCCGGGTTTTCCTTGTAGCGCGGCAGGTCGGCGGTCATGCGGGTCAGCGCGCCCGGGGCCAGCGTCCAGATCCTGATGTTGTACTTGCGGCCTTCGATGGCCAGCACGTTCGACAGTCCCCAGATACCGCCCTTGGCCGCGCCGTAGTTGGTCTGGCCGAAATTGCCGATCAGGCCCGAGGTCGAGGACGTGTTGACGATGACGCCGCCGCCGTTCTCGCGCATCCATTTGAACACCGGCTGGGTGCAGCAGAAGGTGCCCTTGAGGTGCACCTTCATCACCTTGTCCCAGTTGGCCTCTTTGGCCTTGGCAAAGGTCTCGTCGAGCAGGATGCCGGCGTTGTTCACCAGGATATCGGCGCGGCCGAAATTCTTGATGGCGTCGTCGAACACTGACTGCCCGCCGGCCATGGTCGAGATGTCGGAACCGTTGGCAACCGCGCGGCCACCCTCGGCCTTGATCGCGTCGACCACCTGCTGCGCCATCGACTTGTCCGAGCCGGAACCGTCGCGGGGACCGCCGAGGTCATTCACCACGACCGCCGCGCCCTCACGCGCGAACAGCTTTGCATAGGCTTCACCGAGCCCGCCGCCCGCGCCGGTGATGATGGCGACCTTGCCGTCGAGTAGTCCCATGTGTTCTCTCCCTTATTGATTTCGTCATTCCGGGGCAGCCCGCAGGGCTGAACCCGGAATCTGGAGATTGTGGAGCGAGATTCCGGGTTCGCGCTGCGCGCGCCCCGGAATGACAGCGTGCGTCACGCCAGCACCGTCTTGCCGCTCTTGATGACGGTGACGCCCCTCGCCTTCACTTTCGCCTCGAACGAGACGACGTTGCCGTCCTTCCAAAGCTCCATCGTCACGGTTTCGCCGGGATAGACCGGCGAGGAAAATCGCGCTGCGTGCTGCTTGAAGGCGGACGGATCGTAATCGGCATAGGTCTGCAGCACGCCGCGGCAGGTGATGCCGTAGGTGCACATGCCGTGCAGGATCGGCCGCGGAAAGCCGGCCTTCTTGGCGAACTCGGGATCGGAGTGCAGCGGGTTGCGGTCGCCGCAGAGGCGGTACACCAGCGCCTGGTCCGGCCGCGTCGTGATGTCGACGATCTGGTCGGGCGCGCGGTTCGGCACCTGGTGCGGCTCGGGCTGGCCTTCAGACGGCCCACCGAAGCCACCGTCGCCGCGGGCGAAGCGCGACGCCACCAGCGTCGCCAGCTTCTCGCCGTTCTCGTCCTTCAGCACGGTCTGGTGGCGGATCACCGCGCCCTTGTCCTTGCCCTTGTCGAAGACGTCGAGCACGGTCGAGTCGGCCGTGATCCTGGCGGCGCTCGGCAGCGGCTTGTGGAAGGTGATGTCGCGCTCGCCGTCGACCACCATCACGCGGTTGAGGTTCATCTCGCCGGGGTTCGAGCCCCAGGCGGCCACCGAGGCGAAGGTCGGCACGACCTTCAGGGGACGCGGGGTGAAGGTGCCTTCGTTGACATAGGCGAGCTCCTTCTCGTCCATGGGGTCGGCGCCCATCCCGATGCCATAGGCGTAGAGCATCACCTCGCGATCAGTATAGGCGTATTTCTGGCCGAGGTTTTTCAGGGCCATGAGCTGTTCGTAGTTGATCGGCATTTCGTTTCTCTCCCGAAATCTTCTCGCCGGCGCTCGTTGCTGCGCCCTCTCCCCTTGTGGGAGAGGGCTGCACCGGCAGACGCAACAAACTCGCTTGGGTGAGGGGTTGGCTCCGCAAGCACATCGCTCGCGGAGAGAACCCCTCATCCGGCGCTTCGCGCCACCTTCTCCCACAAGGGGAGAAGGTACTTTCTAAGCCGCGGTGAAGAACGGCAATGGCGCGCCGTCGGTCGGTTTCCATACCAGCTTGACCTTCTGGCCGATCTTGATCTTCTCCAGATCGCAATCGACGATGTTGGTCTGCAGCGACGGGCCTTCCTTCAGCGTGACATAGGCGATCGCATAGGGACCGCTCGGCGATTTGCGCATCAGGCTGTAGGTGTAGACCGTGGCCTCGCCCGAAGCTTCCTCCCACTCCGTCTTGTCGGAGAAGCAGAACGGACAGATCGAGCGCGGGAAATAATGCCGCTCGCCGCAGGCGGTGCAGCGCTTGATCAGGAACTTGCCGGCCTTGGCCGCTTCCCAGAATGGCGCGGTCTCGGGGTTGGTTACAGGTGTCGGATATTTCTTGGCTTCAGCCATCACACGCGCTCCAGAATGCAGGTTGAGGCGGCGTGACGCACGCCGAGGAGACCGCCGGTGCCATGGGCGATCGCGAGGTCGCAGTTCGGCACCTGCACCTTCGGATGGGCTTCGCCGCGCAATTGGCGGACAGCTTCGAGGATCTTCGTCATGCCGCCGCGGTTGACCGGGTGGTTGCTGCAGAGACCGCCGCCGTCGGTATTGAACGGCAGCTTGCCGACGCCGGAAATCAGGTTGCCGTCGGCGACGAACTTGCCGCCCTCGCCCTTCTTGCAGAAGCCGAGGTCTTCGAGCTGCATCAGCACGGTGATGGTGAAGCTGTCATAGATCGAGGCGTATTTGATGTCCTTCGGCGTCACGCCCGCTTCCTCGAACGCGCGCGGGCCGGACCAGACGCCGGCGGAATAAGTCAGGTCGAGATCCTTGCCGCCGCGCGGGCCCTTCATGGCTTCGCCATGGCCGATCAGCCGCACCAGCGGCTTCTTCAGGCTCTTGGCGATTTCCGGCGTGGTCACGATCATCGCGCCGCCGCCATCGGTGACGACGCAGCAATCCATCCGGTGCAAGGGATCGGAGATCATCGGCGAGTTGATGACGTCTTCGACTGTGACGACGTCCTTCAGCATCGCGTGCGGGTTGTACTGGGCATGATGCGAGGCCGCGACCTTGATCCAGGCGAGCTGCTCGCTTGTCGTCCCGTAGTCGTGCATATGGCGCATGGCACACATGCCGTAGGCATTGTGGGTGGTGGCCCCGTACGCCGCCTCGAAATCGGCTTCCGCGCCGGCGGCGCGCGCCGGCATCGGGCCGGTGCGCGGCTTGCCGGCGAGCGTGACCAGCGCGATCGAGCATTTGCCCGCCGCGATCGCTTCAGCGGCGTGGCCGAGATGGATCAAGTAGGAACAGCCGCCGGTCTCCGTGGAATCGACGTGGCGCACCTTCAATCCGAGGTAATCGACCATCGGCCAAAGGCCACCGGGGGCATCGCCGGCGCAGAAATAGCCGTCAATATCAGCCTTGGTCAGTCCGGCATCCTCGATCGCGCCCTTGGCGACCTCGGCATGCAACTGCGCCGTTGATTTGTCAGGTGCGTGCCGGGTGGGATGCTCGTAGATCCCGGCAATGTAGGCTTTGCCTTTGATGGTCAAATCGTTCTCCGTTGGCGTTTCTTCTTCCTGAAGTTTTTCTGGCCTGTCGGACCGACCTTGGCAAGCGCGGAAATATTCCGCCGGGCGAGAGCGTAGCGACTGGACTCAAGTCGGGATGATTATTTGCCAAAATCGTATCAGGTCGGCACGGGGCGGATATGCCAGCGCGTTCTCGCGGCGCGACGCGCCCGAGTTGTACCTGCTCGCTTGCCCCTCCGTTGAGAGGGCGCAGGGAAGACCGGGTGCGCGCTGCACCCGCGGTCTCGTGTGCAATATGCGTGAAGGAATGCGCACACGAGCATACAGGTCCAGCGGAGAGCATCCGGCCTTCCCTGCGCAATGGCTTGACGGCTTATGGCGCGCTCTTCCCGGAGCCGAATTCCTTTGGCCTCCGTCGCTGCCGGATTGACGGCCGGTCGAACCCGGTTGGATTCGAACAACCTCCGCCAGCTTGACACCAGCCACGGGTGCCAGAACCACACGCTTTTGCCGTACGCGAATGCGCCGCCCGTCCTGCGCTGAGATCGATCGCTCACAGCCTTGAAGGCCGCCCTGCAATGCCTCGCGCGCGCGAGCGCCCTCGCGTCCACCGCTCCCCGCACTCCACGTATCGTGACGACGCGTACGCCCCTCTTCGATGAGGCGGGATGGCGCGAACATGGAGCTGATTTGGGGGAAATGAGAAGCGATATATTTTCGCCGCGCGATCTGGACGACCCAAATCACGTTGAATCGTCTGATGAAATTGGCTTATTCGCGCAGCGGGCTTTGCGGAGGTTTGGGAGCGCACCGCACGATCGGCGCGCATTGCCTGCCGACAGGCAAATCAGCGTGAGCCTGTATTCCTGACCGCATCAACCAGCATGGCGTAAAGCTGGCGCTTGGTGAACTCCTTCGGCTCCACTGGTGCCGGCCTGGTTGCTGCCGGCTTGCGCCGAGACACCACCTTGTCCGACGGGCGGGCACAGGCGGCTGATGGCGCCACCTTGCGCTTCGGCACCGACACGATCCTGGGATTCGCGGTTGGCGGCTTATGACCGCGCTTCTGGCCCATGCGCTTCAGCTTCGCGCTCACGGCGTTGCGGCTAAGGCCAAGTCGAATTGCGATCTGACCGGCGCTGTGGCCGGCAGTCCAGAGCTCTTTGAGCCGTGCTACGTCGTTCGCATCCCAACCCATGAAGATGATTATACATCGACTGCGAGCAACAGGCTAGTCGTTGTGTCTGTTGTTCGATCGAGCAGATGATCTTGTCGTTAACGACGCGCCGTTGGGAGTCGTAGGGCGGGCAAAGCGCAGCGTGCCCACCATCGCGAGCGGAGTGTGAGATGGTGGCGTTGTGCGTCTTAGCCCACCCTGCGCAGCTAGTGATGCTTTTCCAAAACAATGACCGGCGTGCGCGACGCGCATTCCCACATTGCCGCGACATAGCAGTAGCTGCCGGGATAGTCTTCGAGATGGAAACCATCCGCATCTGGAGCTATCAGCCGACACTTCACCTCGGCCTTCCAGAAGGCAAAGCGATCGCTCTCGGATATCCATCGCAGGGGCTGCCCTACCTCGGCAACCACGAAGTTCGAACCGCCCTGCAGAAGCCGCTGAATATCTGCCTCTCCCAGATCCTTAGCCCGACGCGCATCCAGCAAGCCGTCGTTGTTCCAGAGTTCGGTGAGCGGCGTCCGTGTGACGATCCTCTGGACCATATCCATGCTACCTTCCTCGCCCTATCGATCGCGCAGGCCGGACCAATTGCCGGCAGTCAAATCAGGCTGAGCCTCCCGGAAATCCGCTGACGATCCTGGCGTCCACGGAAACTCTCCGTCTCGATTCGGGAATACCAGCTGGAGCATTCGAAACTGTCATTTCCATAAAACCACCTGCTCCACCCGAGGTGAGATTGGTACTGCTCAGGCGATACAGAAAGCAGGACGGCCGCGGCATTTTCAAAGATCTCTCGGGCTGGCTTCCCAACGGGAAACCGTCGCCCTGCCTCGCGTTCGCGATAGATGTGCCAGAACGTGCCCTGAGCGTTCGCTTTCGGCATCGAGAACAGTATCATCTCCGGAAACCCGAACTTCAGCCAGAAGCCGGTTGTGTAGGTGAAGCCGGGTCCTTCGGCGTCTGCCATGACATGCGTGCCGAACCAGCCATGTTCGC
Source organism: Bradyrhizobium paxllaeri (assembly GCF_001693515.2). Taxonomy (NCBI): domain Bacteria; kingdom Pseudomonadati; phylum Pseudomonadota; class Alphaproteobacteria; order Hyphomicrobiales; family Nitrobacteraceae; genus Bradyrhizobium; species Bradyrhizobium paxllaeri. The sequence goes on along the minus strand of NZ_CP042968.1, from coordinate 3,074,268 downwards.
GGATTCGCTGAACGAAGTTTTGTTCGTGTTGGTCCAGTCGTTCGGGATCGGCATCAAGGGCGGTGAACATGAATGCACATCGGGTCGCGACGAGTGAGCGGGCGTAACCCAACATGCCACGGAGCCAGACTGGAAGCGAGATGGTGGGCACGCTTCGCTTTGCCCACCCTACAAGACTGCCCCCTACTCCGCCGCGATCTGCCTCGGCGCGGGTGGCGGGCTCGCAAGGTCGGCGGTGAGTTGGGCGTGGCGCACCTTCGCATCCGCGACGGCCTTCTCTTTCACCGGGCCGTAGCCGCGGATGCGGTCGGGCAAGGACAGGAGTTCGACGGCGGTGTCGTGCGTCACCGGCGACAGCAGGCCGAGCACGGTTTCCACGTCCTTCTCATAGGCCGCGATCAGCTCGCGTTCGAGCTTGCGGTCGGGGCTGTAGCCGAAGACGTCGAGCGGCGTGCCGCGCAGGAAGCGCGCCTTTGCCATCGTCCGGAACACGGGCAACATCCATGCGCCGAAGGCGCGCTTCTTCGGCCGTCCCAGCGCATCCTTAGCCCCGCCGAGGATCGGGGGCGCGAGATTGAAGTTGAACTTGAAGTCGCCTTCGAACTGGTCGCGGAGCTGCTGTTCGAACTTGCCATCCGTGAACAGCCGCGCCACTTCGTACTCATCCTTGTAGGCAAGCAGCTTTGCGTAGTTGACCGCCACCGCGCGCGGCAGCGCATCCCCGTAGCCGCCCCTGGTCGCGGCATCGCGCACCCGATCGACCAGTTTGCGGTAACGCTTGGCGAGCCGCGCGCTCTGGTAATCGGTCAGCATGCCCATGCGATGGGTGACGATCTCGTCGAACGTCATTGCATCCAGCGTCTTTGCGGGAGCGACCGCATCATGATCCTTCATCATCTCTTTGAACCGCGCCGGGTCGGCCGCAGCGAGCCGGCCAAGCTGGAAGGCCTGCGTGTTCATCTTGATGGAGACGCCGTTGACCTCAATCGCCTGCTCGATCGCTTTCGCCGAGAGTGGCAGCAAGCCGCGCTGATAGGCGTAGCCGAGCATCATGACGTTGGTGGCGATGGAATCGCCGAGCAGCGCTTCTGCCGGCGTGGTGAAATCGAAGAACGAAGAGTCCTTGCGAAGCTCCGTCTCCAGCACTGAATTGAGCTTGCGGCTCTGGAAGTTGAAGTCGCGGTTGAGGATGAAGTCCGCGGTCGGAATGACGTGGCTGTTGATGACTCCGACGGTGCGAGTGGATTCGCACAGCGTAACCATGTCCTTCGACACCGCCACCACCTCGTCGGCGGCCATCACGAGATCGGCAGTGCCGGTGACGATGCGCGAACAGGTGACGTCGGCGGTGTGTTCGGAGAGCCGCACATGGCTGAGCACCGCGCCGCCCTTTTGCGCGAGGCCCGACATGTCGAGGATCATGCTGGCCTTGCCCTCGATGTGCGCGGCCATGCCGAGCAGCGCGCCGATGGTCAGGACGCCGGTGCCGCCGACGCCGCCGACGGCGATGTTGTAAGGCCGCTCCAGCGACGGGAATGAGGCCGGCTCCGGCAGATCGCCGATGTCACCGAGGCTGGCCGGCGCGCGACGGCGCGGCTTGCCGCCGTCGATGGTGACGAAGGACGGGCAGAAGCCCTTGAGGCAGGAATAGTCCTTGTTGCAGGTTGACTGGTTGATGGTGCGCTTGCGGCCCATCTCGGTTTCCAGGGGCTCGACCGAAATGCAGTTCGACTGCACCGAGCAGTCGCCGCAGCCTTCGCAGACGGCCGGATTGATCATGACGCGGCGCGCCGGGTCTTCCATCAGCCCGCGCTTGCGGCGTCGGCGCTTTTCGGCGGCGCAGGTCTGCACGAAGACGATAGCCGAAGTGCCCTTCAGCGTGCGGCAGGTCTTCATGACGTCCTGCAGCTCGTCGCGATGCGCGGTCTTGACGCCGGGCGCGATCTCGGACGTCGGATAGGCGCCGGGGTTTTCCGAGACCAGATAGATGTTGCGGATGCCTTCGGCGTGAAGCTGGAAGGTGATCTGCTGCGGCGACAATTCGCCGTCGACATGCTGGCCGCCGGTCATCGCGGTCGCGTCGTTATAGAGGATCTTGTAGGTGATATTGGCGCCGGAAGCGATCGCCTGGCGGATCGCAAGGCTGCCGGAGTGGAAGTAGGTGCCGTCGCCGAGATTGGCGAAGACGTGCTCTTCCTTGGTGAAGGGTGCGACGCCGACCCACGGCACGCCCTCGCCTCCCATGTGGGTGTAGGTCTCGGTGTTGCGGTCCATCCACAGCGCCATGAAATGACAGCCGATGCCGGCAAAGGCGCGGCTGCCTTCCGGCACCTTGGTCGAGGTGTTGTGCGGACAGCCCGAGCAGAAATACGGCGTCCGGGTGACGGGCGCCACCGCCTGCATCTGGGTCGCCTGTCGGCCGTTGAACCAGTCGGCCTTGGCGCGCAGCATCGCGGCGATTTCGGGGTTGAGGTTAAGTCGAAGAAGTCGCTCGGTCAGCGAGCTCGCCAGCGAGGCGACGGAAAGCTCGGCGGCGAAGGTGAGAAACCGCTTGTCGTGATCGTCCATCTTGCCGACGATGCGCGGACGAACGTCGTCGCGCCAGTTGAACAGCTCCTGCTTGACCTGGTTCTCGACGATCTCGCGGCGTTCCTCGATGATGAAGATTTCCTCGAGGCCGACGGCAAAATTGCGGACGCCTTCCGGCTCCAGCGGCCAGGGCATGCCGATTTTGTAAAGCCGCAAGCCGATCTTGGCGGCGACCTCCTCGGTGATCCCCAACTCGCGCAGCGCCTGGCGGATGTCCTCGTAGCTCTTGCCTGACGCCATGATGCCGTAACGGGCATTCGGCGAATCCATGGTGATGCGGTTGATCTTGTTGGCGCGTGCAAAGGCGATCGCGGCATAGCCCTTGTAGTCCTGCAGGCGCAGGTCCTGCAGATAGCGATCGTCCGGCCAGCGCAAATTGAGGCCGCCGGGCGGCATCTCGAAATCGGTCGGGATCGCGAACGGCGTCATCTCGTCGGTGAGGTCGATCTCGGCGGTGGTTTCCACCGTCTCGGTGATCACCTTCATGCCGACCCAGCAGCCCGAGTAGCGCGACATCGCGATACCCAGAAGGCCCATCTCGATCATTTCATGGATGCTGGAGGGATAGAGATACGGCATCAGCGCGGAGATGAAGGCGTGGTCGGACTGATGCGGGACGGTGGAGGACTTTGCGCCATGGTCATCGCCGGCAAGGACGAGCACGCCGCCGTTTTTGGCGGAGCCCGCGGTATTGCCATGCCGGAATACGTCGCCGCAGCGGTCGACGCCGGGGCCCTTGCCGTACCAGATGCCGACAACGCCATCATATTTGGCGCCGGGCGACAGGTTGAGCTGCTGCGAGCCCCAGATCGCGGTGGCCGCGAGGTCCTCGTTCACGCCGGGCTGGAACTTGATGTTGTACTGGTCGAGATGTTTTCGGGCGGCGAAGAGCTGCTGGTCGTAGCCGCCGAGCGGCGAGCCGCGATAGCCGGAAATGAAGCCTGCGGTGTTGAGGCCCGCGGCGCGGTCGCGGCGGATCTGCGCCATCGGCAGACGGACCAGCGCCTGGATGCCGGTCAGGAAAATATGGCCGGTGCCTTGCGTATATTTCTGGTCGAGACTGATCGGACCTTGGTTGATTCCCATTGCAGCCCTCTTTGCCAGCCGGTGGAGCTTTGTTCGGAACGACTGTTTTTAGCTAGTCATCTGAACTCATTAGAACCAGTCTATGTCGGATTTTTCCGCCCGCGCAGCACAAATCTTGCGCTCAAAGCCGCGCTTTGAAAGATCGCAATTTCGTGCCGGGAATAACGGCGCGGCATTTCGGTTTGTGTCGTCTGGAAGCCCCGGCGCGAAATGGCGTGACGTCCCTCCTCCCTACGCTTTCGCGCTATAACGCTCCGAAAGGCCAAATGGTGCAGGGATCCATGCGGACGATTCTCGCCGGCATACTTTTGTGCACTGCGCTCGCGGGCGGCGACGTCCATGCCCAGTCAAGGGTCGAGCCGACCACCGAGGACATCGCGCGCGGCAAGGCGCTGACGGAGGCCGGCGACTGCGCCAGCTGCCACACCGCCGATCCCGCAAAACCGTTCGCCGGGGGAAAACGGATCGATACCCCATTCGGCGGCATCTATTCGCCGAACCTGACGCCGGATCGCGAGACCGGATTGGGGGCGTGGAGCGATGACGATTTCTACCGCGCGTTACGGTTCGGCGTGGCGCGTGACGGCTCGCGCTACTACCCGGCGTTCCCCTATCCGAATTTCACGAAACTCACGCGCCAGGATATTTTTGCAATCCGCGCCTATCTGGCGACGCTGACGCCGCTACGCAGCGAGCCGCGCGTGCCGGAGCTGCGCTTTCCGTTCAACTACCGCTTCGTGATGCGCGGCTGGAACTGGCTGTTCTTCAAGCCCGGCATCCTGATGCCGGACCAGCAGAAGAGCGCGGAATGGAATCGCGGACGCTATCTGGTGGAGGGCATCGCGCATTGCGGCGCGTGCCATACGCCGAAGAACATGTTTGGCGCGGACAGGCGCGGCCAGGTCTATGGCGGCGGGCGCGTCGCGGGCATGTTCGCACCGCGGCTCGATGCTGCCGAGCGCAGCGGCCTGAAATCATGGAGCGTGGAAGATATCACCGAATATCTGCAGAGCGGCCGTAACGCCAAAAGCCATGCGGGCGAACTGATGTCGGAAGTCGTGGTCAACTCGACCTCGAAGATGAGCGATGCGGATGTGCGCGCCATCGCGGTCTACCTGAAGGATCTGCCGGCTGGCGCGCCGGAGCCGAAGGTCACGCCGCCCTCGCCTGCGCAAATGGCCGCGGGCGAAAAGCTCTACAACGGCGCCTGCATCGCCTGCCACGAAGAAGACGGATCGAGCGCACCGCGGATCTATCCACCGCTGCCCGGCAACGCCAACCTGCAATCGGCCGATGCCTTGAGCACGCTGCGCATCATCCTCGACGGCGCCGAGACCGTGACGACGCCGCGCGCGCCCAACAAGGGATCGATGCCGGGTTACGCCGCGAAAATGACCGACCAGCAGATTGCCGACGTGACCAACTACATCCGCAATGCCTGGGGCAATGCGGCGCCGCTGGTGACGGCAGATGAAGTGGCGAAAGCGCGGCGGGCGAAGTAGCCCTCACCGCTGCTCGCCATTAAAGACGAATTTCGGCATTTCCCATTTGTAGCGGATGGCGAGCAGGCGCAGCGTCAGGCCGAGCACGAAGGTCAGCACCGTCCAGAGCTGGGCATCGAGGTTGAGCCCGAAGGCGGTGGCGTAGAACAGGCCGGTCACGATGGAGACGCTGGCGTAGAGCTCGGCGCGAAACAACAGTGGTACGTCGTTGCAGAGAATGTCGCGCAACACGCCGCCGGCACACCCTGTGATCATGCCCGACACGATCACGATCGGCAGCGAGGCGTTCATCTGCCAGGCGACATCGCAGCCGGCCATGGTGAAGACCACAAGCCCGATCGCATCCAGCACCAAGAACGCCGCGTTGAGCCGGTGCACCTGCCGCGCGATCAGGATGGTGACGAAGGCCGCGATCCCGGTCAGCGCCAAATAAGACGGGTTCTGCACCCACACGAGCGGATAGTGCCCGAGCAGCACGTCGCGGATGGTGCCGCCGCCGAGCGCGGTAATGCAGCCGAGCATGCATACGCCGGCCCAGTCCATGCTGCGCCTACCCGCCGCGAGGGCCGCGGTCATCGCCTGCGCGGTGAGCGCCACATAGGTCAAGAGTTGAAGGACGGTATCGCCGGGCGGCAGGCTCCACATGGCAAACCTCACTTCGGAACCGGAGGGAATCAGCGGTTCCAACATTACAGGATTGCAACTTTGGCGCGGAACATCCGGTCGTGCCAGCCATTGTCTTTCCGCTTAGCTGGGATGCTAACGGAGGAACCCATGCAACCCAACCCAAACGATCCCTACCGCACCGGTCTGAGCGATGAAGAAATCCGCCGTCAGGCGCGCTTCAACAGTCTCGACAACGAGTTGCAGCCCGACCCCGCGCTGGCCGAGGGTTCGCCCAGCGGCGCCAAGGTCGCGATGTTTGCGGTCGCGATCGCCGTCGTGCTCGGCGCGCTGTTCTATGGACTGAACAACACCACCGTGAACCAGGCCGGTACCACGCCGCCCAATCAGACCGCGCAAACAACCCCGGCCAATCCCGCAGCGCCTACGGGCATGCGTGACGTAACGCCGAAGGCCAACACCGAACCCGGAACGACCACGGGCGCCGCGACCAATCGTCCGACGCCGCCGGCGCCGAACCCGACCGGCACCGAGGTCGATCGCGCCAAGCAGTAACGGCTGATGATTTGAACAACGAGCAGCGGGCCATCAGGCCCGCTGCTTTTTTCGGCTCCAGGCGCGGACTCATTAGTACGTTGCAAAATTCGCATCGAGGCTCGGCTTCGGCCGCTTTCGAGAAATATCGTGCTCTAGCGTGGGGCTTCCGGCTTCTTGCGGCGTCCGAGCGCGAATTGACCGACCGGGCCCTCTACATGGAACTCGAGTCCCGTCATTCTTGCAAACAGATCGATATTACCAGTGCCGATCGCGCAGCCACCGAGGCCCATATCGGTCGCCGCCAGGTAGAACGTCTGGATCATGCTGCCGACATCCTTCAGGATCAGCGAGTACGCGATTGAGCTGTATTTCCAGGAGATCCGCCCAAAACGCGCTGATATCGTGATCAGGACCTGCGGCGGACCTGACGCGTCCATGGCAAATTCGGCTGCCGCCGAAAGCGCCTGGAGTTGCTGTGCGGAGACCCCGATCGCTACCAGCGCGTGGCCGCCCGCGTCGTAGTGGTAAAGTCCGCGTGCAAGCCCTTCGCAATTCGAGACTGACAGATACAATTCCAGTTCATACGCGCTGCCGGCCGACGGATAGGGCCTTGTGCTGTAGGTGATTTCAGGACTGCCTTCGAAATTCGCGTCGCTCTTCCATTCCGACAGGACGCGGGCTGTGGTGTCGAGAAAGCGCGCAAGTTCGGCGAGCGTGACCGGGTTCTCGTCATCGAAATCCCGGACTGAATGGCGATCGCGCAACAGCTTTGCGAACGGCGAGGCCGGATCCGAGTTGGAGAATTTGTGCAGGTCGATCTTCTTGCCGGGCCAGGGCGGGCGCACCGCAGGCGGCGGTGAAACGACGCTTGCATAGGCGAAGGTGCTGCCAACCGGATTGGCGTGTCGGCCCTCCGTGCTCCGCGTGTGAAACACGAGATCATGGAAATCCCAGAGAACGAGATTGCCGTCGCCTTCATTCACCCGAAGGCCGTCGCCGCTTTTCACATTGAGCTTGAGTAGGAACCGGCTATCCAGCAGCAGTTCGAGCAGATCGAGGTTGAAGGCGGCCGCGTCGCGGCGAAGCCTGCTGATCTTGTGAGGCCGCGACAGCGCCGCGAGGGTGGCCGCAATGGCGGGATCGCCAATTCGAAACAGTGCGCCGGCGCGCGGCGATTCGAGCACCATCTCGTTGCCGCGCCGGCGCAAATAGGTAAAGCGCGACAGAACGATGGTGTCACTCTCGCCGAGCTTTGCGCGTTGCGGCCAGTATTCGGGGACCTGGGGTTCGATGACCACGAGGTCCCCCTCGTCGCGCGGAAAGGACAGGCGGTATTCGACAAGCCCGTGCCGCGCCAGTCGATGCGCCAGGACATCAACTTCCCTCGCGACGACGCTCTTGCCAGCAAAGGACGCGAGCGGCAGGCCGTCAGTCAGACTCCGCGCACGGTCCATCGCGGCCGGGCTGAGATGTCCCAGATTGACAAAATAGCCATCCACGGAGGCGGCGATGCTTCCGTCCGCCTGCATCTGAAAGGAGAAATGACCGTTCAATCTGATGGTGATGACGGGCGCGATCTTCCTGGTCGGCTTTTTCCCGGGAGCGCGCACGAAAGACCCTTTCAGGTGTGCGGCAGGAACGGAGTGAGTTCGCTTTCCGGCCGCGGGTGATCCAATAATCCAAGCTTCAGCGGAACATCGTAAAGCCGGCCCGGTGCGAAGCGGCGATAGAAATGCCGCAGGCCTGGAACGAGCACCCGAACGACCGGGACCTCAACGTCGGGCCGCGTCTGGTCGAGCACGAGGAAATCGTAACCTGCCTGGGTCGCGATTTCGACACAGGCGTTCACCTGATCGCGCGTGTTGTCGTGAACCTTGAGATCGGGAGCCGGCGGAACGACCGGATTGTCGCTTGGAATCAGGAACGGATAATCTTCCAGGCGCAGCGGCTTGATACCGTCAAGCGTCGGCTTCTCACCGCTGCCGCCGCCCATCATGCCAATCGACATGAATTGGGTCAGCTCGGTAAGGGAGCGCAGCAGGGCTATGCGGCGATCGAAATGCGCGCCGGATCCGAACTCGATATTTTCGTGGCCGTTCTGCATCCAGTGCATGATCGCCACGTAAGTGGGAATGCCGAGATCGCTGGTGACGTCGAGCACCCACAGGCGGCGCCCGGCATCGGCGAACTGGGTTTGAAGATCCCGGACATAGGAATCGTCGAATTGCTTGAGGTCGACCTCGGCACGCTGCACCCGGTTGTACCACCAGATGGCGTAGGCATCGCGCTCGACCAGTTCGAGGAAGCCCTGAACGATGGCTTCCTCGCGGGTGTTGCCGGCCGCGCAACCGTTGGAATCCGTATGGAAGCCACCATAAAAGAAGTAGAGCAGACCGGTCGGAAGATATTTGAATCGCTTGTCGCGCAACGACCAGACCGGCGACCACTCGGTCCTCATCGAGGGATCGAGCGGCTCAGGAACCGGATGTGAATCGTCCGGCTGCTGGTCATATCTGCTTTGAAACTGCGTTTCGCTGAAAAGCTGGACGTCATTCGGGTGAATGGCGTCGCCGGGCGCGAAATCGGTAAAGCGGCGCGCCGTCCTGATCTCGTCGCCCTGGAAAATGCCCGAATAGCGTTCGATCGCCTCCATCAGCGCGCTGGCCTCGCCCTGCTCGGCCGTGGAGCCTTTGCCGAAGCTGCCGCCGCTCAATCCGGACCTGAGCTGATCGACGCTCTGGGCCGGCCCGGAGAAATTGTGATAGGCGAAAAAATTGGTGTTCATCGGCAGATCGACCTCGATCCGCTCGAGCCGCGTCACCACGCCGGTCAGTGGGCTTACATGCTTGCGGAAGCGCGCCACGGTCGCCCGAGACGTCATGGTGCGATACCCACCGCTGGTCATGATGAGCTTGCTGCCTTCGGCGATCTCGATCGGCGTCGCCGCCCGGCGTGGACTTTGCAGCTTCTTGCTCCCGCAGGTGTGACATTGCGGGCGCCGCGCGACAAAGTGCTTGGCGATCACCGCGCCGGTCAGGTCGAGGCTCGCAATGTGATCGCGCAGATCGGTGCGAAAGCCTGAGGCAATCGCTTTCGTGATTTCGACGGCAGCGAAGTGAAAAGCGGTGTGTCCAACACTGTCGTTGACCAGCGGCGATACGGCGACCGCCTTCGCCGGTCCACGGTCGAGGAACCCCTTGATCTCGCGATTGCGGATCATGCGATCAAACAGACAGTTCCAGCAGGCGCCCTCGCCCGGTTTGAACACGGGGCCCACCAGCGGAAACACGCCGGACGGCTGGACCAGCAGCCACGCCGTCTTGCCGGCGACGCTATTCTGGTTCATCTCGGCCAGCCGCCGGTCGAGATAGTCGTTCACGAGCGTGATCGTGAGTTTGGGCGAACGCTTGGCGATCTGAACGCCGAGTTTGCTCAAGGCCGCGGCAAGTTCTTTGGCGCCTTTGACGTCGATCGATTCCACCTGCACAGGACAATTGCGGAGATTCTGCTCCGCGACCTCGGGAGGCAGGCCGAGGCTCGCCCAATATCCAGCGACGGCGCCATCGAATGCATACGACGTTCCTTTAACGACGTACCGGCGCTCAAGCAGCCGCTTGATCGCTTCCTCAATCTTGTCGGCCGGAAAACTCTTCGAAAGCTGGCGAACAATCTCGGGCGCAGCCTTTCCATTTTTTCCGATCGCCGTGGCCACCGCACAATAGAGATCGCCGTGCAGGAAGAACTTGCGATCCTCGGAATAGAGGCAGACCACATCGGGAGGAAGCAAATAGGCGGTGAAGTTTGGCGCGAATCGCAAAATGTCCTTGCGGGTCTTGCTCGCAACGCGGCTCTTGCGATTGACTGTCATCACACTCGCTTGTCACCGGCAGGCTGCCCGCGCTGGCAGGCGAGCGTCACAACGAAAACAAGATACTGGCCGGGTCAATCGAACCCGGCCAATGAAATCGTGGCGTGTCGGCACAAGATCAGGAAGCGCCGCCGCCTAGCACCAGCGGCAGCGGCCCCAGGATGCGCAGCAACCTGCGCATCCTATGCCTATGCCGATGCCTGGCACGCCCACCCCTATCCAACCAACGCCGCAGCCACCACAGCCGCCACAGCCGACGCCGCATCGGCAGGCTCTGCATCCACAGCCTCTGCAGCCGCGACAACCACCGCATCCGTGGAATCCGCCGCATCCCCGGAAGCCACCACATCCGCGGCAGCCACCGCATCTGCCGCAGCCGCGCTGGGCTAGCTGCACGCCGCTTAGGTCGTTGTCGAAGAGTTCGTCGTCGAAGAGACGGAAGGTGGCGAGGCTGACGTCGGCAAGTTCCTCTTCGTCGAGCGTGATCATCGTGCCAGGAGCGAAATTCTGCCCCTGCTGAACGTCACCGGTCGGTATGGCCGATGCCGATGCACCTCCTGCTAGCGAAAAAGTTAATCCGGCGGCTCCCAGCGCCGGTATTGCGGTTCTGGTTACTCGCTTCTTTTTCGAAGCTTGCTTCACCCGCGGCATGGTCGCATCCTCCAATGTTGCAAGAAGGATCCCCGTAGGCGTGATCCTACGCTTACCAAATAAGGCAGGCAAGATTCATGCACACACGAAAATGTAATGACGCTCGTTCAGGTAGCATTCATGTTCATGAACGATGTCGCCGCGTTTTCGCCCGTTGCATCGACGGTCCGCACCATTGCGCGGATTACAACGCGTGCGCGACGTGGTGCAGTGCGTAATCGTCTCCAAGCTTGAACGGAGAAATTCGTTTGGTCAATCAACTCGGACGCTTCGCCTGGTATGAGCTCCTGACCACGGACGTCGCGGCAGCAGGCGCCTTTTATGGGGCGGTCGTCGGCTGGGGTACGAAGGACGCGTCAACTCCGGAACTGGCCTACACGGTGCTTACTGCCGGCGAAGTTCCGGTAAGTGGGCTTATGGATATCCCGGAAGAGGGGCGGCGATTGGGGGCAACTCCGAGATGGGTCGGCTACGTCGCAGTCGGTGACATGGATGCGACAGCCACACAGATCAGGCGTCGCGGAGGCGCTGTCATGCTGCCGCCAACGGATAGCAATATCGGCCGGGTTTCAGTGGTCGCCGATCCGCAAAAGGCAACTTTTGCGCTGGTCAGCGGACTGACCTATGGCCAAGGGCATTCCATCGGACTGGACGAACTGGGACGCGTGGGCTGGCACGAGTTGCTGGCTGAAGACCGGAACAAGATCTTTGATTTTTACGGCGAGCTTTTTGGCTGGCAGAAGGCCGACGGTGAAACCGATCGGGCAGACTTCTATCAATTGTTTTCGGCGGCCGGGCAGACGATCGGTGGCATGCTCACCAAGCTGCCGAGCGTGCCACAGCCGTGTTGGCTCTATTACTTCAATGTCGACGACATCGGCGCGGCCGCCAGGCGCGTCAATGATGGCGGAGGCCGGGTCCTCCAGGGTCCGACTGAATTGCCTGATGGTTGCTGGATCGCGCGATGTGCCGATCCTCAAGGCGCACTATTTGCGCTGCAGGGTGCTCGAGGTCCGCAAGACACCGAGCAACCCTCCGCCTCGGAGGTCACTTGGTCCGCCAAGTGGGGTGGTATTGCCTCACAGGGCAGGATGGTGCTGCCAAAGCCGAAGCGCTAAGCCAGAGGGCTCGCAAGTGGAAATGCTTTAGCTGAACATCTTGTTGAGTTCGCCGCCGGAATGGCCGTTGGCGAATTCGCCGAACGTGCCCTTCTCCGCCATCTCCTTTGACGCCTTCATGAAGCCGGCCCATGCCATCCGCGCCAGCGAAGCGCCGATGCTGATGCGGCGCACGCCGAGAGCGGAAGCCTCCTGCAGCGAGGGACCGGTGCCGACCAGGAGATTGACGGGTTTCGGGTGCACCGCCTTTACCACAGTCGAAATCTCTTCCGCCGTCGCGATGCCCGGCGCATAAAGGCAATCGGCGCCGGCTTCGGCATAGGCGGTCAGCCGGTCGATCACGAGGCTCAAATCCTTCTGCCCGCGCAAGAACGCCTCGCAACGGCCGGTGAGCAGGACGCCGCTGTTGTCGGCATCGATCGCCTGCCGCGCCGCCTTGATGCGGTCGACGGCCAGCGCGCGGTCGAACAGCGGTTTTGCGCTATCGCCGGTGTAATCCTCGATCGACAGGCCCGCGACGCCGGTCTTTACCGCGCGCGCGACATTGACGGCGACCTTGTCCGGTTCGTGCGCAAAGCCGTCCTCGAAATCGGCATTGACCGGAATATCGACCGCGGCGCAGATCGCCGTGAGATGATCACAGACGTCGTCGACGGTAACGTGGTTGTCGGCCTTGCCAAGCGTCCAGGCGAACCCGGCGCTGGTGGAGGCCAGCGCCTTGAAGCCGAGATGCTGCAGCGCCTTTGCGCTGCCGACGTCAAAGGGATTGGGGATGATGAAGCATCCGCTCTCGTGCAATTTCTTGAATGCGGCGCGTTTGTCAGCAGATGTCAGCATGGTCGCTCCCCTCAATATTTGTTGGCGCCGCGTAGATAGGGACGCGACGCCCATTCCGCCAGACGTCTCATGCCACGACCTTGCGCAGGAATGTCCGCTCCTCCGCGAGGATGAACCGGTTCTCCTCGGCGAAATTGAAATTGGCCATGCCCTCGCTGTCGGCCCGCAGCCGCGCCCGGTAGCTCTCATAGGCCGCCAGACTCTCGAACGAGATCAGCGCGAAGGCGATGTTGTTGGTGCCCTCGTGCGGCATCCAGTAGCCGAGGAGATCGCCGCCGCATTTCGGGATGATGGTGAGCCAGTTTTTCGAGTACTGCTCGAACAAGGCGCGCTTGAAGGGATCGAGCTGGTAGCGGATGAAGACGGTGACGGTCATGGTGTTCTCCAATTTTTCCCCCGTCATTGCGAGCTTCGCGCGCAATGACGGAGCCTGTTGCTTCGACCGAACAATACCCACTTGCCCAACACCGATGCTTCGTCTATCATCGAACTATGAAAGCAGGTCCCGACATCGCCATGGTCGCCTCTCTCGTCGGCGATCCCGCGCGCGCCAACATGCTGACCGCGCTGATGGACGGCCGTGCGCTGACCGCGAGCGAACTGGCGCACCAGGCCGGCATCACGCCGCAGACCGCGAGCTCGCATCTCTCCAAGCTCGAGGCCGGCGGGCTGATCGAGCCGGAGAAACAGGGCCGTCACCGCTATTACCGCCTCACCGGGTCTGACGTCGCGCACGTGCTCGAAGGCCTTGCAGGCCTCGCCGAGCGCGCCGGCCACACCCGTGTTCGCACGGGACCGAAAGAGCCGGCGCTGCGGCGGGCACGGATCTGCTACGATCATCTCGCCGGCGATCTCGGCGTGCAGATGCTCGACAGCCTGCGCAAGCAAAGGCTGGTCCGGCAAACCAAGCAGGCCATCGAACTCACCGGCGAAGGCAAGCGCTTCATGGCGGAGGCGCTGCAGATCGATACCGAAGCGCTGGCGCATCCGCGCCGCCCGGTGTGCAAGGCCTGTCTCGACTGGAGCGAGCGCCGCCATCACCTCGCCGGCACGCTGGGGGCTGCGGTAATGAACCGCTTCACCGAATTGAATTGGGCGGCGCGTGACGCGACGCCGGGCAGCCGCGTCGTCAATTTCACCCGCACCGGTGAAAAGCGCTTTGCCGCATTGTTCGGAAGCGAACAGGCTTAGCCAGCGCGCTTGAACTTTTCCGACGGAAACGCCGACCAAGCGTTACCCAGCGTTTCCGACGAGATTTTCATGAACCGTTTAGTTCGAACCATTGCCGCCGCGACGCTGCTCGCGTGCTACGCCCTGCCCATACAGGCAGAAGAGCTGCCCAGATTCAGCGATCACAAGGTGAAGGTCTACACCGGCAAGCGCGCCAAGCCGCGGCTCGACCATGAGTTCTGGCGCGATCAGAGCCACACCTATCGCGGTGCGATGCGAGACGACAAGGTGAATGCCGGCGGGCGCTTCATCGTCGTCATCCTGCCCTGCGGCACCGAATGCCAGGCGCCGACATTCCTCGACGTCCGCACCGGGCGGATTACCCAGTTCTTCACCGTCTCGAATTGGGGTGATGTGCCCGATGAGTTCGAGCCCGTGATCAGCCGGGCCGACAGCCGCCTGATCGTGTTCCGCGGCAAGCGCAACGAAAAGGGCATCAACGGCAACCACTATTATTCGATCGACGACCGCGGCGAGCTCAAGCACCTGTACTCGACGGACACCGGCGGTGATTTCAGCGCGGCGCTGAAGGCCGAGTGAGGCGGATCCGGCCTTATCGTGATTTCGGATATTGCTGGCCGGATGGGGCCGATCTAGAGTCGTGTCATGAAGGACACGGTTACGGAAGACACGATTACAGAAGCGGTCAGGCAGCAGTGTCGATCGCAAAGGCGCTTCGAATGCGCGAGGCTGGTCTCGGAGAGGTCGATACCGAGGACAGTGCAGTCCGGGTTATTGAGAGCGGCCTCGCCAACGTTGAACTTCGGCGAATGAGCCTGCTTGATGTCGGCGAGTTGAAGCGCTCTTTTGACCTGATCATTTGCACCGGCGTTCTTCATCACCTTCCCGATCCAGACGCCGGACTGAAGGCGCTCGCAGATGTACTCGATCCATCCGGCAGCATGGCCATCATGCTTTACGGGAAGGCGGGGCGCGCCGGCGTGTATCTGGTCCAGGATATATTGCGGCGACTTGGAGCCGGCCGGAATGCCGAGGGCGTCAGGATTGCCCGTGAACTTCTAAAGGTTGTCCCATCGAAACATTATCTGATCTCGCCGACCGGCAAACTGCCCCATGATCTTGCCGACGATGCGGGCATCGTGGACATGCTGCTTCACCCGCAAGACCGAGCCTACGCGGTGCCGGAGATCATGGAATTCGTCGAAGCGGCCGGGCTGGTTTTCTTCGGCTGGAACGATAGTGCCCTCTACTGCGCCGATCGGTTTCTGGGCGGAGAGATGCTGGAACACGTTTTGGCGCTCCCGGCGCCGGAGCAATGGGCCGTCATCGATAATCTCACCGCGCTGAATGACAGGCACGATTTTTTCGTCAGGAAGCCGCAAAGCATGCGCTTCCTCACGCGCTTCGATACGGATGATTATCTGGCATACGTCCCGCACATTCGAGCCGGCGTCCGATTGGCGGGTGACGTCAACGCATTGGTCTTGACCCGTCCTGCGCCTCAAGGGGAAGTCGTTATCCCGATATCGAGAGCGGAAGCGCTCATGCTGGAGCAGGTAGACGGAAAAAAGCGGATATCGGATATTCTGTCACACGCCATCTTCACAGGGTCCGAGCCCGAACAACGGACGAATTTCGCGCGCACCGTTTGCGAGCGGATGTGGCGATCGGGGCATGTCCTGTTTGGCCGATCCGGCTCTTAAGCTCCACTTCAGCTCTTACCGAGATAGGCGACTGTTTCGATCTCCACCAAGACTTCCGGTTTCGCAAGAGATCGCACTTCTACAAGCGTGGAAGCAGGAAAGTCTCCGGTGAAGAACTCGCGGCGTGCTCGCCAGACCTCGGTGTTTTTCTGGATATCGACGACGTAGATCGTCATCTTTACCAGGTCGTCCATCGTTCCCCCGGCCGCTTTGATGATGCGATCAATACGTGAAAATATTTGCTTGGCTTGTTCGTACTCATCTTTTCCAACTATTTCGGTGCCGCCCTCGAAGGGCCGTGCGACTTGGCCGGAGATGTACAGCATGTCGCCGGCGCGTACGGCGTTTGACCAGAGACCGGGGCCGACCTCAGCTACGTCGGGGACTGACAGCTTTGTCCTTTGGCATTGCATTCTCCCTATGAATTGTCTCGGATGCGTTTTGCTATTGATCTATCACAAATACAGGCACCCGGCTCATGCTCTCGCCAAAACGTGAAACGGAAAGCCTTTACATCGCGTGAGGTCAGCAGCAATACGCCGCTGTCTTACGGGAGTCTTTGAGATGCGAAGGATGTACGTCAGCGCGGCAGCAGCCGCCTTGGCCGTGATTGCGTTATTGCCAGCGGCCTCGGCACAAACCGAACGCCCCGCCGCGCGCGAACCCTACGGCATCGCGCTTGAAGGCTTTGCCTATCCCTACCCCGTCCATTTGCTGCCGCTGGTCAACGACGGCGAGCAGGTACGGATGGCCTATATGGATGTCGCGCCGACGCAGCCGAACGGACGCAGCGTGGTGCTGCTGCATGGCCGCAACTTTCCATCGAGTTACTGGGCGCCGGTCATCAAGACCCTGAGCGATGCCGGCTATCGCGTGATCATTCCCGACCAGATCGGTTTTGGAAAGTCGTCGAAGCCGCAAGGCGATCTGCATTTCGATACACTGGCGCGCAACACGGTGGCGCTGCTCGATCATCTCGCAATCACCAAGACGGACATCGTCGCCCATTCGCTCGGCGGCATGCTCGGCGTGCGGATCGCGCGCGCCTATCCCGACAGGATCGTGCACCTGGTGCTGACCGCGCCGATCGGGCTGGAAGACTATCGGCTCTACGTGCCGCCGACGCCGACGGAGAAGATTCTGGAGAACGAAGACAAGTTGACCGCCGACGGCTATCGCAAGCAGCTCGAGACCAATTACGCGCTGAAACTGCCGCCCGAACAGGTCACGCCGTTCATCGATGCGCGCTTCAACATCAAGGGCAGCGCCGAATACCAGCGATGGCTGCGCGCCTTTGTCAGCTCGGCGCAGATGATCTACCGCGAGCCTGTCGTGCACGAGATTCCCCTGATCACGCAGCCGACGCTGTTCGTGATGGGCGCCGATGATCACAACGCGCCGGGCCGAGCCAATGCGCCGGAGTCGTTGCGCGCGAAAATGGGCCAGAACGCCGAGCTGGCCAAGGCGCTCGCCGCCCGGATGGGCCGCGGCCGGGCCGAGGTGATTCCGAACACGGGACATCTGGTCTTTCTGGAGGCGCCGGGCAAATATAACGAGCTGATGCTCGGATTCCTGGCGGCCCCCTAGCATCGGGGAACATTCATGTTCCATTCAGGTCTCGGGACTAAGTTCCGTTCCGTGCCGCCTTGCGGCCGAAAACGGGAGAAAACATGAAATACCTCTTCGCAGCAGTTTTGGCCCTGGGCACCGTTGCCAGCTTCAGCGCGGCGGAAGCCGCGGGCGGATGCGGCCCCGGCTGGCATCGTGGCCCCTATGGCGGCTGCCAACCCAATCGCCGGGCCGTTGTAGTTCGTCCTGCTCCGGTCGTCGTGGTGCGGCCTGCAGCTCCGGCCGTCGTCGTGCGGCCCGGCCGCGTGTGTCCTTACGGCACCGTGTGGCGCTACGGCCGCTGCCGCGCTTATTGATATTTTCAACGCACAACAACAAAAGCCCCGCTCGCGCGGGGCTTTTTTCTATTGCTCATCAAAAACGATCGCTGGCGGCTGCTTACCAGTAGTAACGACGCCGGCGCCAGTAGCGGCGACGCCAACGACGGCGGCGGCGATGCCAGCCCCAGTATCTGCGGCGCCATCGACGCCGACGCCAGCCCCAGTGACGGCGGCGCCAGCCCCAACGCCTTCGGCCCCAACCGCGTCCACGGCCGCGGCCCCAGCGCACTTCTTCCGGCGAGAGGCGATCGACCTCCTCGCCTGACGTGACGGCGGGTTGCGCATCCCTGTTGTCGGGCAGCTTGTTGGCATCGTCGGCAAGCGGCGCCGGCATCAGCGGCGCGGCCTGCGCGCTCGCTGCGAGCGCGACGCCGCCCGCGGCAAATCCAAAGGCGAGTTTCAGAAAGTGGCGGCGCTCCATTACATCTCCTCCTCCGTTTGTTCTTTGCGAGAAAGAGAGTTTCGATGCGCCGAGATGAACGCGCGGTGAATTGCGCGTTCAGCTCTGTCGTAATCGCAGTCGGCCCCAGTTTATTTTCACGCGCGGTTGTGCGCGGCGGAACCTTTGTCGTTGCTGCGGCATTTTCGTGTCACGCGCGCGTGTGATGGTCCGCCTTTCGCGGCGACCAACGTCGCCGTCTCACGCCATCAGCTCTTCCGCCAGCACCAGCACCTCGCGTGTCCGCGTCACGTCGGGCCAGTCGCGATTGAAATCGGCGACCAGCCGCTTCATTTCCGATCCCTCGATCGCGCGTTCGAGCGCGGCCTTATCCGGAAATTGATACATTGCGTGATGCAGCGCCGGATCGGTGGCACTCCAGTAGCGCCACGCCTTGACGGCGCCGAACGATTTCATGGCATCCGGCAGATGCTCGCGCGAATACCAGGCGTCGAAGGCCTGGCGCTTGGCGGGATCGGCGACGGTGGCGCGGACGACGAAAAAGGCTGCGGGCATTTCATTCTCCCTGGAATTGTTTTTGTACGTTCTTGTAGGGTGGGCAAAGCGCAGCGTGCCCACCATCGATCCACAATGGTGCAAGAATGGTGGGCACGGCGCTTGCGCGCCTTTGCCCACCCTACGGCGCCATTCAACATGCAACTGTCACATGCTCCGTGATATCAAGGCTGCGCGCAACGCGTTATCCGAGGTGCCACCTATGCCTGCCCGCCATCGCTCCGCCCTGCTCGCCGCGCTCTGGCTCCTGACCTCAGCCCTGCCGGCGGCGGCCGACGACATCATGCTGCCGCGCGAGCCCCAGATCGGGCCGCGGCCGTTCTATCTCGTCGACAAGATGAAGGACGGGCCGCTGAAGCAACAACTCAGCCAGTGCACTGGACCGTTTCGCAAGACCGATTTTTCCATCGGCCACCGCGGCGCGGCGCTGGAATTTCCCGAACATACCCGCGAGTCCTACATCGCCGCCGCCCGGATGGGCGCCGGCATCATCGAATGCGACGTGACGTTCACGAAAGACCGCGAACTCGTTTGCCGCCATTCGCAATGCGACCTGCACACCACCACCAACATCCTGACCGTGCCGGCGCTTGCCGCCAAATGCACGCAAGCTTTCAGCCCGGCCGATCCCGCGACAGGCAAGAAAGCCTCCGCCAAATGCTGCACCAGCGACATCACGCTCGCCGAATTCCGGATGCTGAGCGCGAAGATGGACGGCTTCAATCCGGATGCCAAGACACCCGAGGAATATCAGAACGGTACGCCGCGCTGGCGCACCGACCTCTATGCCAATTCCGGCACGCTGATGACGCATGACGAGAGCATCGCGCTGATCAAGAGTCTCGGCGCCAAATTCACGCCGGAGTTGAAGGCGCCCGAAGTGCCGATGCCGTTCGACGGCGACTACACCCAGGAGAAATATGCCAGCCAGATGCTGGAGGCCTACAGGAAGGCCGGCATTCCGCCGAGCAACGTGTTTGCGCAAAGCTTCAACCTCGCCGACGTGCTCCATTGGGTGAAGACCGAGCCGGAGTTCGGCAAACAGGCGGTCTATCTCGAAGAGCGCTACGAGAAGCAGGGCCTCGATCCCAATAAGCCCGAGACCTGGAAGCCCTCGATGGCGGAATTGAAGGCGCAAGGCGTTGCCATTCTCGGCCCGCCGATCTGGACCATGCTGACGCTGAACGACAACAAGGAAATCGTCGCTTCCGAATACGCCAAGGCGGCCAAGGCTGCCGGCCTCGACCTGATCGGCTGGTCGCTGGAACGCGACGGCCCGCTGCACAAGGGCGGCGGTTTCTATCACCGCTCGATCAAATCGGCCGTCGACCGCGACGGCGACACGCTGACGGTGCTGGACGTATTGGCCAAGCAGGTCGGCATTCGCGGCATGTTCTCGGACTGGCCGGCGACGACGACGTTCTATGCGAGCTGCACGGGGATGAAGTAAGCGTCGCAGCTTCGTAGCGTAGGTTGGTGCCCGGCGAAGCATCCGGTTACGGCGGACACCGCGGATTTGACTTCCGGCACCGCCGACATCGTGTCGTTCTCTTGATCAGCATCAGGGATCGATGAGTACTCCAGGATTGAGCATGCCTTGCGGATCGAGCTCTCTTTTTGCTGCCCGAAGCGCGGCCGCGAAAAGCTCCGGGCGCTGACGATCGTACCAGGGCCGATGATCACGGCCAACAGCGTGATGATGCGTGATGGTACCGCCCGCCTCCATCAGCGCATCGCTGGCCGCATTCTTGATCGCTCGCCACTGTTCCAGAAGGGCACCGTGGCGACCGAGTGCGTGAAAGGAAAAATACGGTGCGGGCCCGTCCGGATAGACATGGGTGAAGCGGCATGTGACCTCGCCTTTTACGCCAGTCGCCTCAAGGATCGCTTGCTCCGTCGCCGCCTTCACCTTGTCGTGGAAGCTTTCGAACCGATCCCAGGTGATGGCGGTCTCAAAGGTGTCGTTGATGAGGCCGGCCGGCGTCAGAAACTCGCGCGCATAGGGCATACGAATGAATGCGTTGCGCCAGATTCCTGCCGCGCCTTCGAGATGTGCGTCGCCGGCCTTCGCGGCCTCTTGTGTCCCGCCATGGTCGGCGCAGCATTCGAGCGCGCGTGCCATCCAGGCATCCGGCGAATGGTCGCCGGATTCAAAACCGAGCACCATTATCGCGACACTGCCGTCGGCCGCCCCGGTGTTGAATGCCTCTTGCGCGTCAAGGATGCGGCAGTTCGATGGGTAGAGCCCAGCCTGTGCGATGGCGCGCAGCGCGCGGGCCGCACCGAAGAACGAATCAAAACGGAGCGATGCACCGGCACGGAATTTCGGACGCGGCTGCAATCGCATCCAGGCGCGCGAAATCACGCCGAGCGTTCCTTCGGAACCTATGAACATGCGGTCGGGGCTCGGTCCGGCGCCCGATCCTGGCAAGCGACGTGTCTCCATTATGCCGCGCGGCGTCACAACGCGCAGGCTTTCAACGAAATCGTCTATGTGCGTGTAGAGACTGGCGAAGTGACCGCCCGACCGCGTCGCAATCCAGCCGCCAAGGGTTGAGTACTCGAAACTCTGCGGAAAATGCCGCAACGTGACGCCATGCGGCTTGAGCTGGCTCTCCAGAGATGGACCAAAGGCACCCCCATCGATCAGTGCGGCACGCGATGTCTGATCCACCTCGACGACGTTGCCGAGGTTGCGCAAGTCGAGTGTGACGGCCGCCTTGTAGCGGATACCGTCAACTCGCGGCTCGACACCGCCGCAGACGCTCGACCCGCCCCCGAACGGCGTAAGCGACGCGCTGACAGCACCGGCCCAGTCCATCACGGCGGAAATCTCTGCTTCGCTACGTGGATAGGCGACCACGTCGGGTGCGTTGCCGTATTCGCCGAGCATGGCTCGCACGTAGTCCGGATAGGATTTGCCGTAGGCATGCGCGACGCGATCGTATCGTTCGCTCGTGCAAAAAGCGGCAAGTGAGGCTGGTGGCACCACGCGCGGCGCACGCAATGCCAGGTCCTCGAGACGCGGGACGGGTCTTGTCTCAAATGCATCGCGCGCAAATTTTGCGCGATAACGGCCGAGCACAAAGGCCTGCTCCTCGCCAGTCATGCCTTCGTCTTCGCGGCCCCAGCCGTAATGCTTTAGTCTTGCACCGCTCATCGCCTTCTCCCTGTCTTTTCTATCTGAGCCGCCATACCGGCTCTTAATTTTTCGAACGCGTGAAGGGCACGAAGCGCACGAGGGCGACGGCGCGTGCCGTCGTCTTGTCGAGGGCGGTTTTCTCGACGACCGTGAGTTGCTGAATGGAGTAAGCGGCGCCCACCGGCATGACGAGCCGGCCGCCCACCTTGAGCTGCTCGATCAGCGGCGGCGGCACCTCGCCAAGCGCGGCAGTCACGATGATGGCGTCAAAAGGACCGCATTCAGGCCAACCGGCAAAGCCGTCGCCGAGGCGGACGCTGACATTGTCATACGCAAGGTTCCGTAGTGTTTTGGTGGCGACCTCGGCCAATGGCGGAAGGATCTCGATGGTGCAGACCTTCCGCGCGAGGTGCGCAAGGATGGCGGCCTGATAGCCCGAACCGGTGCCGATTTCGAGCACGACATGATCGGGCGCGACCTCGGCCAATTCCGTCATCAAGGCCACGATATACGGCTGCGATATGGTCTGGCCGTGACCGATCGGCACCGGCATGTCTGCATATGCAATGGAGCAGGACCGTTCAGGAATGAACAGATGGCGTTTGGTTTGCCGCATGGCCTCGAGGACTCTCTCCGAGAGGCCCTGCCGTCCCAGACCACGGGCGTCGGAACGGCCGTAGGCACGGACGGTTTCGACCATGTCCGCGCGTTCGCGGGCGCATTCGCCGTCCTGCCCGGTCGCTTCCCGCGCGAAAGTGACCATGGAAAGCACGAGTGGCAACAGGATCTTCATGATCGTGCGCTCGGCCATGCAACAATCGAAAGCATAGCGCCGTCGCGAAAGGACGCAAATGATGCTGTCGCGCCCTAACGGACGCCCGAGCAGAGCGAGATGCCCTGCCCGACTTCCTGCCGCCGTGCCTTTCAGCAAGAAATCGGACACCGCCTTCGGCGGGCGGCGGCGCCGATGAAAACTACTGCTGTGCGGACGGCAACCGTACTGGCGGCCGCGCCTGCGCTCTCGCTTCCCTTGCCGGAAGCGTCGACATCGGCTTCGGCTTGCGCGCGGGGTTGGCAACCGGCACCGGCGGTGCAGCCGACGTAGTAGCCGATGTCCTGGGCCGCAGGCTTTGCTCGGAGACGTTGGCGATCTTGCGCGCCATTTCCTCCTGGTTCGCCTTGAGTTGCTCGGCGGTCTTGGCACTTTCGCGGGCCAGCTCCGCCTGGCTGGCCTTGAGCTGCTCGATCTCCTGCTGCACGCTTGCGAGATCGCGCGACATCGTCTGGAGCAACTGTGCCTGCTCGGCCGCGATCGAGGCGGCTGCCGCATCTTGGGGTGCGGCTTGCGGTGCGGCCTGGGCCGGAGCCGGCAATTGCGAAACTGCGGCATCCGCCGCAGCCAACTTGATGGCAGGCGGGCTCTGCTGGTCGGCAGGAGCAGGCGCTTCCGACGGTGACGACGAAGCCGCGGCCAGTTGCGGTGCCCACCGGGCAACCATCGGCCTCACCGTCTCGCCATAGGACTGCCAGGCGAAAGCAGCGGAACAGATGCCCACTGTCAGCAACAGGCCGATCAAGCCGCGTAGCGCCGGCCTGCCGCGCGATGGCTGACGAGCCTTTTTCGCCTTCTCCAGCCTGGAAATCTGCTCATTGAAACGCGCGAGCTCCTCATCCGCGCGCGCAATCTGCGCATAGGCGTGCGCGAGCCGTTCATCGGCGCGCGCGACCAGTTCTTTCTCTTGCGTGGATAGTGCCGGACTAACGTTGCCTGGATCGGTTTGCTTGGTGTCCCCCGAGGATTCCATGGGCGCCTCCTGCCAGTTTTGCCGTCAACTGAACGGGCGATCGTCGGATTGTAGACACTCCCTACCGCTGTTTTGACCAAAGCATGGCTGGAGGATGGAAAGTCTGGGGCGATTTGGGCAACCGCCTTTCAGGCATTGAGAATGCCTTGAAGGAGGATCTTTCCAAATCGCGGCGCATCGATCCTTTGGTTGCTACGACGGCTCAGTTCGCCTTGCGGCCCAGGAAGGCCGGAATGTCCATAACCTTTTCCTCGATCGGGTTAAGCACGGGACCCGTGCGGCCGTATGGATCGAGGCGCTGCGGAGCCGCGGCATGCCGCGCGTGTTCGGCGACCGCCGGTCGTGCTTCGGGACGGCGGAGCGGCGGCGGGCTGGCGAATTGCGGCGGCGCGCCGCGCTGATCGGCGATGCGGCGCCGGTCGTTGGAAAGCCGGCCGGCGAGATCCGTGAGCAGATTTTCCGCGACCTGGGTCTGGCCGCCCGTCGCCTCGACATTGTCGATGCCCGTCGCCACCACCGAGACTCGGACAATGCCTTCCAGGCTGGCATCGAAGGTGGCGCCGACGATGATGTTGGCGTCCTGGTCGGCCTCGTCGCGGATGCGGGTCGCCGCTTCGTCGACCTCGAACAGCGTCAGATCCCGGCCGCCGGTGATGGAGACGATGAGGCCGCTGGCGCGCTTGATCGAGGGGTTCTCGATCAGCGGGTTGGAAATCGCGGCCACCGCGGCGTTGAGCACGCGCTTGGGGCCGGAGGCTTCGCCCCTGCCCATCATCGCCTTGCCCTTCTCGCGCATGACCGAGAGCACGTCGGCGAAATCGAGGTTGATCAGGCCTTCCTTGACGATGAGATCGCTGATGCAGGCGACGCCCGAATAGAGCACCTGGTCGGCCATCGCAAAAGCGTCCGCAAAGGTGGTCTTCTCGTTGGCCACCCGGAACAGGTTCTGGTTCGGGATGATCAGGAGGGTGTCCACCGCTTTCAGAAGTTCCGCAATGCCGGCTTCGGCATAGCGCATGCGGCGCCCGCCCTCGAACTGGAACGGCTTGGTGACGACGCCGATGGTGAGAATGCCGAGTTCGCGCGCGATCCTGGCGATGATCGGGGCGGCCCCGGTGCCGGTGCCCCCACCCATGCCGGCGGTGATGAACACCATGTGCGCGCCGGTCAGATGGTCGCGGATCTCGTCGGTGGTCTCTTCCGCCGCGGCGCGCCCCACATCGGGCTGGGCGCCGGCGCCAAGGCCCCCGGTCACCTGTGAGCCCATCTGGATGACACGCCTGGCCTTTGAACTGGTGAGCGCCTGGGCATCCGTATTGGCGACGATGAATTCGACGCCTTCAAGCCCGGCGTCGATCATGTTGTTGACGGCATTGCCGCCGGCGCCGCCGACCCCGAACACGATAATGCGCGCCCTCAGTTCGCGAATGTCGGTGCCAGTCATTGTTGCCCCACGGTTGCTCCGCTCAACCGCGGAATGAGAGAAAAGGGATCGCTATCCACGAGAAGCCCTGCGGTCTGCGTCGACCAGGCTCGCCGCCAGATGCCCGACCCGGCGCGCCGAATTTCCGTGATTCTCGTCCGAACTGCCAGTTCGGACAGCGGCCCGCAGGGCTGTCACCTCGCCCTCAAGCCGCGCCGTCGCCTCCCTGGCGGCGGCGGCCTCGGCAGTCGCCTGCGAGAGCTCAGCCATCAGGCGATCGGCGCGTGCGCGTTCGTGCTCGAAATCCCAGCGATTGCCCGCTGCCCTGGCCTCGAGTTGCGCGATCTCCGCCTGCTGCGTTACGATGAGCGCCCTCAACTGAGCGGCCTCGCCCGCCCGGTGACCGCCCGGTGGGTGTGGCGTATGCCTGACTTCAGCGAGATCAACGCTCACCAGGGCCTTCCCGTCATCGGAAAGCGAGCGCGGCAAGTGGAGCCGCCTGGCAAGCGAACGGGCGGCCGCTGCCGAGATGTTCAGGCGGGCACCCAGGGCTGCGTAGGTCAGAATCTCAACGGACATCAGCTGTTCTCCCCGAACGAACCGCGCTGGAATCGTTTGATGATGACCGGATAGTGCCCAAGAGGCTAAGGGCAATATGGTTAACGGATAGTTAACCGGCCGGTCGCGCCGTAACGATTTAGCCACCCCACGGCCGCCCCACCCGGCTGGGGGCCGGCCGGCGAAGCCCGGCGGGATCGGGAACCCTGTAGCAAGCTGGCGCGGGATCGACAGGTCGCGGTATAATTCGGCCATCGCGGCTGAGGCGCGATAGAGATGGACGACGAAGAACTCGCTGACCTGCACCGATTCCTGGCCGAATACCACCGCCGGCTCGCCAAAGAAGCCGTCCTCGACGTCGTGCAGCAATATCACGCCGACCTTGCCCAGCGGCTCGCCGACGAGGCCGCGCTGATCCCGAGACGGACCGCGATCGCGCAGCGGTTGCGCGAGGGCGAGCAGCAGAAGCGGAACGAGATGGAGTGAACGGCCGTATCGTAGGGCGCTCCACGCGATGAATCCAAAAGGAAGCCGTCATGAGCCAGCCACAGCCAGTCAAGGACGCCAGCCATCTCTACGAAGTCGAGCGTCGCGCCGAGCACGCCACCCGCCCCGGCTTCCGCATTGTGGAGCTGCAGCTCTCCGCAACCCAGAAAGTGCCGTGGCACACCCACAGCAATATCTCCGATACTTTTTACGTACTGGAAGGCCAGATGCGCCTGTTCCTGCAGGATCCGAAAGAGGAAGTGAATTTGAAGCCCGGCGAAGTCTACGCCGTCAGGCCGACACGACCGCATCTGGTGACCAATGGCGGCACGACGTCGCTCACCTTCCTGGTTCTGCAAGGCGTCGGCGAATATGATTTTGTTCCGCTCCTGAAGGGTTAGGTTCCTGGGGAACCTGGCAGCAGTACACATTGACGCGACCACCGGTGCGCGGACCGCAGCCGCCACACTATGTTCAAACACCGGATCGAAAATCGTGGACAAATAGAAAGGGGCTGGGCCGTCCTGCATGGATCAAATCCATCAAACCCAAGGAGACAGCCATGGCAACCAAGGTAAAGCCGGTTCCCGAAGGATTTCACACCGTCACGCCCTATCTCGTCGTCGACGGGGCGGACAAGGTCATCCACTTCATGAAAGAAGCCTTCGGCGCCCAACCGGTATTCGAGCCGATGATGCGGCCCGACGGCAAGGTCATGCATGCGGAGTACAAGATCGGAAATTCCATCGTGATGATTTCCGACTCCTCGGAGCGTGCGCAAGCAACCTCCGCCATGCTGTATCTCTACGTCCCCAACGTCGATGCCGTCTATCAGAAGGCGCTCAAGGCCGGCGCGACATCGCTGATGGAGCCCACGGATCAATTTTACGGCGACCGCAGCGGCGGCGTGAAGGACGCGGCCGGCAACCACTGGCACATCGGCACGCATATCGAGGACGTATCGCCGGCTGACCTCAAGAAGCGCGCGGCTGAGGTCATGAAGCAGCAGCACAAGGCGGCGTAGGCGTCCGTGTGAGCTTCGTGGGTTGGGTCAGCGAAGCATAACCCACGTAGGTTCGATTTGCGGCCGGCTCAGCCGACGGATTGCGTGAAGGAGGTGTGGCGGGTGGATTCTATTCAGGTAGTTTTCCACCCGCGGCCTGATAAAAGCCTGCCAGCTGCTTGGCAAGCAGCCCAGCCAAGAGAGTTTCCATCTTCGACACATCAATTTTCCCGCGGCGATATGCGGAGTCGGCAGCATCTAGAGCCTCGAAGTAGGGATTCCGATTGTCCACAATTTGATCGGGAATGGTCGGTGTGCCCGGAAGCACTGCCCCGGCGCGAATGGAAAGCACGACGTAAGATATGATTCTCGACGTTCGTCCGTTACCGTCCGCAAATGGATGGATCCAGTTCAGGCGCCACATTAGGTACGCTGCTAGATGCAGCGGCGTACTATCATTCCAATGATCATTAACGTAGTCGCACATCTCCTCAATCAACTCGGGAACGAGGTGCGCTCCTACGGGTTCGTGCTGGCTGCCTTCAAATCGCAACACCGCCCGGCCGGTAGTTACCAGCATATGAGCTGATGCCAGCCAAAGCTTCCCGTTGAAGACTTAAAATGAGCGACGGCCGAGCTTGAATGAGCCGCGATCGAGCGCGGTATGGATTGCTCCGATTGCCGCATCATACTGCCGAAAGCCGTTTCGCGCTTCAGCAGCGGCCTTCTCCTGAAGATCGGTAAATCAATTCAGGCTCGAGCGCGCGGCTATCCCGCCGTTCGCGCTCATCACCAGTCATTTCTCGCCCTTGGCCAGCTTTTCAGCTTCTCGATCAACCATTTCGCGCGTGATCAACTCATTCTCGAAATGAGTGTTCCCATAGACGAAACTTCGCCGCTGCTGCTCCCGGTGTTCGGGCGTCGGCTTGGCGGTTTTGGCGGCTTCAAGAAGCTTTTTGAGGTCGTCAGTCATGGGCAAAATATAAGCGACTCGGATGGCCGACGCCATGGCGATTTTACGGAAATGCTTATTGGATCTCCGTCCGCCTCACAACGGCAAGTTATCGTGCTTCTTCGCCGGCATTTCCACCTTCTTATCCCTGAGCATCGCCAGCGCGCGGGCGATCCGCCGCCGGGTCGAATGCGGCATGATCACATCGTCGATGTAGCCGCGCTCCGCCGCGATGAACGGGGACAGGAAGCGGTCTTCGTATTCCTTGGTGCGTTTGGCGATCGCGTCGGGATCGTTCATGTCGGCGCGGAAGATGATTTCGACGGCGCCCTTGGCGCCCATCACCGCGATCTGGGCGGTCGGCCAGGCGTAGTTCATGTCGGCGCCGATTTCCTTTGAGGCCATGACGTCGAAGGCGCCGCCATAGGCCTTGCGGGTGATGACGGTGACGAGCGGCACCGTGCATTGCGAATAGGCGAACAGCAGTTTCGCGCCGTGCTTGATCAGGCCGCCATACTCCTGCGCGGTGCCCGGCAGGAAGCCCGGCACGTCCACGAACGTCACGATCGGGATGTTGAAGGCGTCGCAGAAGCGGACGAAGCGTGCGGCCTTCCTTGAAGCATCAGAGTCGAGCACGCCGGCCAGCACCATCGGCTGGTTGGCGACAAAGCCGACGGTGCGGCCGGCGATGCGGCCGAAACCGGTGACGATGTTCCGGGCAAAGGTCTCCGACAGTTCGAAGAAGTCGCCCTCGTCCACGACCTTCTGGATCAGCTCCTTCATGTCGTAGGGCTTGTTCGGATTGTCGGGGATCAGCGTATCGAGCGACATGTCCACGCGCTCGATGTCGTCGAAACTCGGCCATTCCGGCACGCCGTCGGTGTTGTTGGACGGCAGGAAGTCGATCAGCCGGCGCATCTGCAACAGCGTCTCGACGTCGTTCTCGAATGCACCATCGGCGATCGAAGAGCGCGTCGCATGCACCGAGGCGCCACCGAGCTCTTCGGCCGTCACCACCTCGTTGGTGACGGTCTTCACCACGTCGGGGCCGGTGACGAACATGTAGCTGGTGTTCTTCACCATGAAGATGAAGTCGGTCATGGCGGGCGAATAGACGTCGCCGCCGGCGCAGGGGCCCATGATGACCGAGATCTGCGGGATCACGCCTGAGGCAATGACGTTGCGGCGGAACACGTAGGAATAGCCCGCGAGCGCCGCGACGCCCTCCTGGATGCGCGCGCCGCCGGCGTCATAGAGGCCGATGATCGGCGCCCTCGCCTTCATCGCCATGTCCTGCAACTTGGTAATCTTAAGCGCGTGGGTTTCGGACAGCGAGCCGCCGAACACGGTAAAGTCCTTGGCGAAGACGAAGGTCTTGCGGCCGTTCACCGTGCCCCAGCCGGTGACGACGCCATCGCCCGGAATCTTGTTCTTCTCCATGCCGAATTCGATCGAGCGGTGCTCGACGAACATGTCGAATTCCTCGAACGAGCCCTTGTCGAGCAGCAATTCGATGCGCTCCCGCGCGGTCAATTTTCCGCGGGCGTGCTGCGCCTCGATGCGCTTCTCGCCGCCACCGAGCTTGGCGCCGGCGCGCCGTTCTTCGAGGGTGTCCAGGATGTCCTTCATGCTGCTTCCGCCCGCCTTTTTGGGTAACGATTTGAAGGCCTTCTAACACGGCCTTTTCGGAAGCGGAAACACCCTGTCCGGCATCTGGTACCGCCGCCTTGCAGCCCCTATATGCCGATCCTGACCATGGGGACCGGAATGACCGATATCGCTGGCGCCGACACCTCGGGCGCCGTCTCTGGGGGCGTGCGCGCGGTGCTCCGGCTGGAAGGATTAGCGTTATTTATCGGAATGACGCTGCTCTACTACATCTGGGACGGCGACTGGTGGATCTACGCCATCCTGTTCTTCGTGCCCGATCTCAGCTTTGCGGCCTATCTGAGCGGGCCACGGTTCGGCGCCATGATCTACAACGCCGCCCATAGCTACCTGGCGCCGATGGCGATCATGACGACCGGCTTTGCCACCGCCTCCCCGCTCATCCTCTCGATCGCGATGATCTGGCTGGCCCATATCGGCTTCGACCGGGCGCTGGGCTACGGGCTGAAATACGAGACCGGCTTCTCGTTCACGCATCTCGGGCGGATCGGGAAGTCCGCGAATTGACAGCCGATTTGTAGCTTGATGTAGTCTCTCCCAAAGCTGCCGCAGGACGACAGCGAAAAAATCGGGGGGATTAATGCTGACGGATTGGCGCGTCGCCGTTGCGGCTGCGATTCTTTGCACCGCTACGCTATTCACCTGCATCGAAACATCGGCGCAATCGATCCCGAAGGACGTCGCCGCGCGCACCGAAATCTACGCTATCCCGTCGCTGACGATTTCCGATCAGCAATTCCTGAACGGCGATGCCAACGGCAAGCAGGTCACGGTCGCCGGCGAATTCCGCATCGCGCAAGGCACCGGCAAACTTCCCGTCGTGGTGCTGATGCATGGATCGAGCGGCGTCGGCGCCGGCATGGATCCCTGGGTGCGCCACTTCAATGCGATGGGGATTTCGACCTTCGTGATCGACGGGTTCAGCGGCCGCGGGCTCACCGCGGTCGGCCCCAACCAGGCCCTGCTCGGCCGGCTCAATTTCATCGTCGATATCTATCGTTCGCTCGAAATCCTCGCCAAGCATCCGCGCGTCGATCCTGACCGGATCGTCCTGATGGGATTTTCGCGCGGCGGACAGGCGGCGCTCTACGCCAGCCTCGATCGCTTCCACAAGCTCTGGAACAGGTCCGGCGCGCAATTCGCCGCCTACATTCCGTTCTATCCGGATTGCTCCACGACCTACGCCACCGATACCGAGGTCGCGGCGCGTCCGATCCGGATCTTTCACGGCACGCCTGATGACTACAATCCCGTCGCCACCTGCAAGGCCTATCTCGCCCGGCTGCAGGAGGCCAAGCGTGACGCTGTGCTGACGGAATATCCGGATTCCGCACACGGCTTCGATGCCGGCCTGCTCGGCCTCAGCGCGGTCGTCGTGTCAGTCAATGCGCAGTCCGCCCGCAATTGCCGCCTCAAGGAGGGCGAAGGCGGCGTTCTCATGAACGACGACACCAAGGAGCCCTTCACCTACAAGGATGCCTGCATCGCGCTCAATCCGCATGTCGGCGGCAACCCGGCGACCGCGAAAGAAGCGCAGAAGGCGGTGAGTGATTTCCTGCAGGTGCTGTTGAAGCTGGGATAACGACTTGGTGAAACTCCGCCGAGCCGCGCACCAGTGGAACCGATGAACCCGTTTGCGGTTTTGGGCGTTGAATGCCCAAACCGAACGGAGACCATCAAGATGTCTGGATTCAATCTCACGCGAACGGCGTTGCTGTTCGCATCGCTATCGCTGGCCGGCAGCGCGGCGCTGGCCGCACCCGCCTCGCCCTTCGTCGCCATGGCCGGCACATGGTCCGGCGGAGGCGTGCTCAGCACCACCGATGGGCAGCAGGAGCAGTTGCGCTGCCGCGCGGCGTATGATGTCGCCGGTGCCGGCGAGCAGCTTCGGCTCAATCTGACCTGCGCCAGCGCTAGCTATAAATTCGATCTCGCCAGCGAGGTTGAATACCGCGGCGGCGCGATCAGGGGTTCATGGACAGAAGCAAGCCGCAACGCATCCGGGACGCTTTCCGGACGCGCGGCCGGCGATCACGTCGAGGCCGCAGCAAGAGGCGACACCTTCTCGGCCAACCTGTCGTTGACGACGCGTGGCGGCCGGCAGACCGTGTCCATCCAGCCTCAGGGCACCAACATCACGTCAGTTTCGCTCGCGCTGAACCGGCGTTAGCGCACTATCGGTTCTGATTGAATCAGAACCGATAGCTCCAGATTCCCTGGCTTGAAGATACCTGGCTTGACGCGCCTTCTCACGCGAACCGGCATCCATCCCGGATCACGTGTGCTCCGCACAACCCGCGCTGCGGAGCGGAGGTTGCGAGCCTTGATCCATGTCAACCCAACATCCGGATTCCGCGGAAAGTCTTGAAGGCCGGCTCGCATCTTTGCGCGCCGAAACCACAGCCGCCGCTAATCGCCCGGCCGCGCGACACGCCAAGCCGGTCGACACTTCGACCAGCCATGTCGGATTCCGCTGCTGAGACCAGCCGTTCCACCCGCGAAGCCTTGAAGGAGCAGTTCCAACACACTCTAGGGAGCGTCCAAAATGAGCGATGAAGCGAATAGGGCCGGCAACAGCCCATCAATCGATCGCCGCCGCATCCTGCTCGGCGGCACTACGCTTGCCGCTGTCTCTGCGCTGAGTACCGGCATGCCGGTCCGGATGGCGCAGGCTCAGCAACCGGTTCCGGCGCAACCGCCCGGACGCCTCCCCAATGTTTTGGCGATCATGGCCGACGATATCGGCGTGTTCAACATCGGAGCCTACCACCGTGGCATGATGGGAGGGGCCACACCCAATATCGACCGGATTGCCCGAGAAGGGGTATTGCTCACCGACGCCTACGGCCAGGCCAGTTGCACCGCTGGGCGCGCCGCCTTCATCACCGGGCAAATCCCGATGCGCACGGGCCTGACCGCCGTCGGACTGCCGGGGGCGCCGCAAGGCCTCATGTTCGAAGATCCCACCCTTGCCGATCTGCTCAAGCCGCTGGGCTACATGACGGCACAGATCGGCAAGAACCATCTGGGCGACCGCAACGAGTTCTTGCCTACGGTGCACGGCTTCGACGAGTTCTACGGCAACCTCTATCATCTCAACGCCGAGGAAGAGCCGGAACAAGTGGACTACCCGAAGGACCCGGCATTTCAACAGAAGTTCGGACCGCGCGGCGTGCTGGACTGCAAGGCCACGGAGAAGGACGATGCGA
This sequence comes from Bradyrhizobium paxllaeri, assembly GCF_001693515.2. Lineage (NCBI taxonomy): Bacteria > Pseudomonadati > Pseudomonadota > Alphaproteobacteria > Hyphomicrobiales > Nitrobacteraceae > Bradyrhizobium > Bradyrhizobium paxllaeri. Next base: position 3,041,412 of record NZ_CP042968.1, on the reverse strand, counting down.
CCGTGGACCAGCGCTTCGGCCGCGTGGGGAAACAAACCATCAGGGACAGCGGCCCCTTGACGCGCAAGCGGATGGAAACGGTCGAAAATGATCTGCTGCAACGCTCGATCGACTTCATGGGGCGGGCGCGAGACGCCAACAGGCCCTTCTTCCTGTGGCACAACACGACGCGCATGCACGTATGGACGCATCTATCGGATCGCTGGAAGGACAAGACCAAGTACGGCCTCTACACCGACGGGATGATGGAACTCGACTTCGTGGTCGGCGAACTCCTGAACAAGCTCGACGAGTTGGGAATCGCCGACAACACCATCGTCATCTTCACCACGGACAACGGCGCGGAGAAGTTCAGTTGGCCGGATGGAGGGACGAGCCCATTCCGGGGCGAGAAGGGGCTGGGCTGGGAGGGCGGATTCCGCGTGCCCTTCGTGATGCGCTGGCCCGGGCGGATTCCCGCGGGCCAGGTGCTGAACGGGATTTTCTCGCTTGAGGATGTGGTGCCAACAGTCATGGCCGCCGCAGGCGTTTCCGACGTTAAGGAGAAGCTGCTCACGGGTTACAAGGCCGGCGACAAGACCTTCAAAGTGCACCTCGACGGCTATAACCAGTTGCCCTACCTCTCCGGTCAGAGCAAGGCATCCGCCCGCCGCGAGTTCTTCTACTACGGCGAGTCGAATCTCTACGCGATTCGCGTCGACGACTGGAAAATCCACTTCCAGACGAAGGACAATTGGTTCGCAGGACAAACCGTCACGCCGACCGCGCCGAGGCCGGTGAATCTCCGGGCGGACCCGTTCGAGCAGCACATGGAGGCGCCAAGCTACCCGATCTTCGCGGGCGAAAAGCTATGGACGGTGGTACCGGCGCAGGCGTTCGTGCATCAGCACCTGGAGTCGTTCAAGGCGTTCCCGCAACGTCAAAATCCGGCCGGCTTCAATCTCGGCGACGCGGTGGGGCAAGCGCTGCGAGCCACTTCTGTCGGAGGACGATAGCGCAGGATCGGCTGCGCCCGTCCTCGCGGCAGCGGGCGCAGCTCAGTTCAAAGCCGATTTCCCTCCAAGAATGCCGAGCGCTCAATTTCCGCTATTAGCCCGTCGCGTCATTTTCCTACGGCTGCACACAAGCGGTCGTTAACGAGGCGAAGCGGACATGTCCGAAAATTTACGAGTACGCGCCCTAGATTGCCACGACATCGGCAAGGCATTGCTGCACAACCGTCATGCGGGCGGCGATGTGGTTCTGGTCCTTGCAGTCCATGTTCATGGCGAACACGGTCTGCTGGCTGCCCTTCTCGGCCCAGCCGACCATCCAGCCCAGTGACCCCTGTTCGGCGCCGAGCAGGCCGCTCTTGGCGCGGATGGTGGCGTCGCCGACCTTCGTCACCGGCAGGATGTCGCGCGTCAATTCCTGGCTGCGCTTTCCGACCGGCAGCACGCCGCGCCGCAAGCGGTCGACGAAATCGATCTGCTGGATCGGATCGATGCGTAGCTTCCCGCTCAGCCAGAACTGGTCGATGCCGCCCCCGATGTCATGGTTGCCGTACTCGAGCAGGTCGAGATATTTCTGCATGCGCTCGGCCCCGATGCGGCGCGCGATCTCCTGATAGACCGGCACCGCGGAGACCGCGATCGCCGAACGCAGCGTGTGGTCCTTGTTCCACGCCTCGATGCTGCGCGTCACGCCGTCCCACTTGAAGACGTCCTTGTCGGGATCCTCGACCACGCCGGTATCGAGCGCAATCAGCGAATTCGGAATCTTGAAGGTCGAAGCCGGCAGCCTGCCCTCGCCCGAACGCACCTTGTCGCTGGCGATGATCAGGTAGTCGTCGACCTTGTAGGCAACGAATGTGCCGACGGTGCCGAGATCGAAAAACCGCTTGGAGAGATCGTCGCGAAATTCGCTGCGCTGATAGGAGACGTTGGCGAGGCTGCGCCCGGGAAGCAGGCTTGTAGCGGCAAGGACGCCGAGCGCATGACGACGAGTGATCACGGGAACATCCGAATGGTGAAGGGCGCGGAAAACGATGCTGACCGCGCGTGGAGAAACTATGACAATAGCAGGAACCGATCCAGGGCGAGTACTCATAAATCAGGCGCCTAATTTTGGTCGCGCCTGATGTCGGCTCATCGCTCAACAGCAGCACAAAAGCGGACGTTGCCGGAGCTCGCCGAGGGGCCAAAACCGGAAATCAACAGGACGATGCCAAAGTCATGGCAGCTTGTCGGCGGCCATAGCCTGATGCACTTTTTCGCTTAGCGTTGATTGCGGCGCTTCAAACCCGATTCAATGTCCCGGCCATAGCGCCAATAACCGATCCGGTGAAAAAAGACACACTAAGCATCGTTAGACTGCCCGTCACGGAGAGAACAAGCTTGTCTTGAACAAAATGAAAAACCATCCACCGCAGCAGCATGCAGATTAGCCCGCAGCCTGCCGGCCAAAACGCACGCCGCCGAACTGCGAGCCGCTGGGCCGGGCCAAGCAGGTCAGAGTTCCGTGATAGATTCCAGGATCGGCGAAACGACACCTCGTAACCCAAGGCTACCACGAACAGACAGGCAGTGAGGAAGTAACCAGACATTACACTTGGTGCCGACGTTACCATCTTGAAGGACACAAGCCAGACAATAGCGTGAATTGATTGTCTCAATCTTAAGGAGATAGCGAACAAAAAGCTGTATCGGGAAACTATTCCGAACTCGTCAGCGAAATCCGCTCTGGGTCACCAGCAGTAGCGCTTTAGCCGGTCAGAAGATTTCCGCTCGCCCCTCAGAAGCCGACATCGCTTTGTGAGTACACGCTCTAGCGAATCCGACCCGACAGCCGCAGCACGAAGATCAGCACTTCGGCGACGGCCTTGTAGAGCTCCGGCGGAATCTCGTCGCCGATCTCGACGTGGGACAAGGCGCCCGCCAGCACCTCGTTTTCCTCGATCGGGATGTCGTGCTCCTTGGCGAGTTCGACGATCCTGGCGCCGATGGTGCCCTTGCCCTTGGCGACGACGCGCGGGGCGCCGGTCTTGTCGTAGTGCAGCGCGACCGCAAGCTTGTTCCTGGTGTCGACGCTCATAGCGCGCGGTCCAGGAAATGGCCGGCACGGGCGGCGGGCGCGGCCTGCGGCGGCGCGCCGTCGCGGATCACGATGTCGCCGGGCTGCAGTTCAGCCCGGCTGAGCGCCTCGCTCAGTTGCGGCATGCCGGCGCGCAGTTGCTCCGCGGTCGTCGGCCGCTCCGCCCAGATCCGCACCGAGGTCTTGTCGCCTGTGAGCGATATCAGCGCGTGAACCGGGCCGGCCGGCTCGACGTCGAGCGAAAACCGCGCGCGCCACACCCGCTTGGCCGCCTCGACGCCCTCGTTGGCGCCATCGCGGGAAACCTCAAACTGCGCCATCGCCGTGCCCTGCGGCGTCACGAAGGGAATTTCGAAATGCCAACGCGGCAGCGTCGTGTCGATCTTCGGCGCGGCGTTGTCGATCCGATCCGGCAGGGAGGCCACCTGCAGCAGCGTCTGCCGTGCAATCGCGGCATCGGTGTCGTCGAGCAGATGGTGCGCGGTCGCCTCGAGCGGCGCATGCGGCGCGATGGTGGGAGACGCAATGGGTTGCGCTGCCGGCGGCGCGCCGCGGATCGGCGGCGGCGGGGTGTTGGTTTGGAACGTGACGTCGCCGCCTCTGCCGTCTTTCGCCATGGCTGTGGCCGCGACCCGCGCGGGGACGCCGAGTTCCTGCAGCGCTTCCTGCAGCAGGTTCAGCGTTGCGCCGGCTGACGGCCCTGCACCAAGCTTCAGTGCCAGTGGAGTTTGGCCGGCCTGGACGGCCGGCGTGAAACTCTCGGCCGCCAATCGCGCCTGCGGCAGCAGGATTTTCTGCACATCGACATCGGGCAACGAGGCCGGCGCTGGGCTCGCGGTGGAAGCCGGTGACGGCGCGGCGGGTTGTTGTGGCGCGGCCGGTGGCGCCGGTGGCGTGGCTGCCGAATTGATCCCGAGCGCCGATTGCAGCGTCTGGCGCAGCACGATCAGCGCGGCCTTGAGATCGGGCACGCCGCCTTGCGGGAGCGAGCCCGACGCCAGCGATGCCTCGAGGAAGATTCCGGACTTCTGGAATGCGGTCTTGATGTCGGCGCCATCGAGATTCTGATCGAGGCTGGTCTGCTGCGCCAGCACCTGCGCGATCGCCTCGCGCAATTTCGGCGGCAGATTGCTGGAGGAAACCGCGGCACCCAGATTGGCAAATAACGGCGCCAGGCTGTCCTGTTCGGTCACCGCCGCCTGCGCCGCCGCGGAGACGGCTGCGCGCTCCACCGGCGTCAGCACGTTCGTCGATACGATGGCCGGGCGATTGACCGCGGCGTCGACGAGCGCGTCGGGCGATAAGGTGACGGCGTCGACGGCACCCTGCCCGACCATGGCCAGGCGAATACCGCCGTCCTTGCTCTGCGTGACCGCGAGCTGAAGGTTCTGCCCGTGCTGTAACGGAATTTCCGAGGCGACGTCGATCGAAAGACTGTCGATGGCAATCCGCACCAGATCGGCAGAGAGCACTTTCAGCACCTGGGCGTTGACCACGCTGCCCGGCTGCAGCACGAGTTCGGGCGCAATGCCGCCAGCCTCTTGGGCTGACAGCACCGGCAGAACGGGATTGATCGAAATCGCCATGGTTTGGGGTCTCGGCCGAGGGTGCTAAGGCTAACCCGGCGTCGTAAACCTCTGCTTAACCGATGGCAGACGCTCAGGCCTTCAGGGCGTCCAAAATGGTCACGGCGGCCCGGAAATCGATGAATCTGGCGGCGCGGCGGGCTGCGACCTCTTCGTCGACGCCCCATTTCTCGACGTTCCAGTCATCATCGACATGGGCGGCCGCCCAGACCTCGTCGGAATCCAGGGCCCCGCGCTGTAGCGCCAACGCCAGCAGCGCCGAGCCGGTCAACGTCGTCACCACATGCAGCGCCGCCACCGACCATGGATCGCTGGGAAAGACCGCGCGGGCCGCCCTGATCGCCTGCTCCGGCTGCGTCACATGCACGATGCCTTCGGACAGGATGAAATGCGCGCCGAGGTGATTGGCGGCCCAAGCCAGCACCGGGTCCCAATACGCCGCTTCGCGGGCGACCAGCGCCTCGGGATGGCCGGCGCGATAAAACAGCAAATCCGTGCCGAGATATTTTGCGACATCGTCGGCCACGGCATCGACGCGATCGGCGACCTCGCCAACCGAGTTGGCAAAGCGCGTCAGCGGCATGGTCATGGGATCGATGGTCTCGCCCTGCGCGTTCCATTCGGCGGCGATCTGCTCGGCGATGGCGCTAGTCGGCGCAACGACCTGGCGGCCGGAAGGCGTGCGGATCGGCTTGCCGTCGAGCGTGACAGCAAAGCCGCCATCGGTCTCGGCGATGCCGGCTTCCTTGTAGAACCGCTTGCGCTGAGGCGCGCGCGTGGCGCGACGCACCGACTCCTGCGGATCAAGCGGCGAATGTCCGGCGACGTCATCGAATAGTTCACGCATGTCGTGATTTCAGCTTGCCGAGATGGGGTAATAATTCAGCTCTGACAATACGATAACAGTGGATGCAAATAAAGCTGATGAGGCCGTTGCGGCAATCAATTGTGATGTTGGTTTACGTGCAGGCGCGGGCCGTTTTGGCCTGTAGGCCCGGTTCCCTTTGACCGAACCCTCGCGAAGGGTTGCCCCCGAGGGCGCGTCACGGCTTCTGATAGATCACCTTCCCCGCCCGGATCGTATAGGCGACCTTGGCGAGGTTGGCGACGTCAGCGATCGGATCGCCGTCAAGCACCACGAGGTCGGCGTCAAAACCCTTCTCGACCCGCCCCTTCTTCGCGGCCTTGAAGTAATGCGCAGGGTTGGTGGTCAGCGAGGCCAGGATCTGGCGTTCCGACAGCGCGCCGCGCATCAGCGCATATTCGAGCGTGGTGTCGTAATAGTTGGTGAAGCCGATATCGGTGCCGAACAGGACCGGACCGCCATTTTCCGAGAAGCTCTTGAGCTGGCCGACAATGTTGTCGACGATGCGCGCGGCGATCTCGGGCGGCACGGGCAGCTTCGCGAACAGGGCCAATGTCGGCGTTAGCGCGATCCCCTGCTGCTTGAAGCGCGCGAGTTGCTCCGGAGGATAGCCTGGCTGCCTGGCGACCGTGTGCGCCATCACGTCGACGCCTGCGGCGATCACGGCCTCGATGCCTGCTGTATTCTGGGGGTGCGCGAACACCGGCTTGCCTTGCACATGCGCGATATCGACTGCGGCCTTGGCAACGGCCGCGTCCATGTTCACGACAGGCTTGTCTTCCCCCTTGTAGGAGCCGGTAAACAGCTTGATGCCGTCCAGGCCGATCTGCAGATAGTACCGCGCCATCTCCGCCGCCCGCTCTGGCGTGGCGGCCTCAGGAATCTGCGCGTCGGGAAGATAGGCAGGACGGCCGTCTTTGGGGAAAATGCTGCCGACAAGGAAAATATTGGGACCCAGGATTTCGTCCGCGTAGACGCGGCGGCGCAGCGCCAGCGAGTCGCTGGGATTGGAGCCGAGACTCCAGACGGTGGTGAAGCCCCACCGCGTCAGCATCTCCTGCATATGCGCGGTCAACGGTGCCGCCGGCGCGGTGTCGGCATTCCTCCACACGGCTTCCGTGAAATGGACATGGCTGTTCCAGAAGCCGGCGACGATGGTCTTGCCCGAGCAATCGATCACGCGCGCATCAGGCGGAATCTGCACCTCACCGGCCCGTCCGACGGCCGTGATGACGCCTGCCGATGTCACGATGACGGAATCGGAAATCGACGTTGCGTCCGGCGAGGCGTAGACGCTGCCTCCCTTGAGAACGAGCGTCTGAGCCTGCGCGACGACGCCCGGCGGAACGGCGAGAACACAGGAGAGAAGCGCGGCGCCGAGCCAATGGCGGGTCATGAGCAAAGCCTTTTCCGAATAACTGCGTCCCACAAGCTACACGAACGATACGACGCTGCTTTGATCGATATTGCTGTGCGCCAGCCGGCGCGGCGTGCCCGCTATTCCTCCGGCGCGTTCTCGATCGGATCGAACCGGTCATGCTCCAATCCCAGCAAATTCCAGGATTGCAGCATGTGCGGCGGCAGCGGCGCGCTGACATCGATCACGCCGCCGCGTGGATGCGGGATCACGAGGCGCCGCGCGAGCAGATGCAGGCGGTTCTGCAGGCCGCCCGGCAGGTCCCAGTTCTCCTTGTTGAAATATTTGGGGTCGCCGACGATGGCATGGTCGATATGCGCCATATGGGCGCGCAATTGATGGGTTCGGCCAGTGACCGGCTTGAGCGACACCCAGGCCAGTTTCTGCGCCGAGGTCTCGACCACGGCATAATACGTCACCGCGTGGCTCGCGCCCTCGTCGCCGTGCTTGGCGACGCGCATGATGCTGTCCTCCTCGCTCTCCTCCTTGGCGAGATAGGTCGAGATGCGGCCCTGCTTCGGCTTCGGCACGCCCGCCACCAGCGCCCAGTAGATCTTGCGCGCGGAGCGGTGGCGGAACGAGCCGGTCAAGGCGGTGGCGGCGAAACGGGTCTTTGCGATCAACAGACAGCCCGACGTTTCCCGGTCCAGCCGGTGCACCAGCCGCGGCTTCTGCCCCTTGGCGTCGCGCATCACCTCCAGCATCTGGTCAACGTTGCGCGTGATGCCGGAGCCGCCCTGCACCGCCAGCCCCGCCGGCTTGTTGATCACGAGGACGTCGGCATCCTCGAAGATGGTCATCTCCTTGAGCGCCTGCAGCGTCTTGGTCGCGGCTTCCGAGAGCGGACCAGCCCCCTTCGGCGCGTCGAGCCGCAGCGGCGGAATGCGGACGCTCTGGCCTTCCTCGAGCCGGTCCTTGCTGTCCGCCCGCTTGCCGTTGACGCGCAGCTCACCCTTCCGGACGATGCGCTGGATATGGGAGAACGAAAGGCCGGGAAAGCGCGCTTCGAGGAAACGATCGACGCGCATGTTGTTTTCGTCGGCGGTGACGACGACGGTCTGCACTTTCGTGGGCAGCGGCGCTTCGGCGACGACCTTCTCGGGCTCCGCCACGAACGGCGCCGGCCTCTCCCTGCGAGATTCGGAAAAGCGCGCGGGCTTGCCGCCGGGCCGATTGCCTTGCGGCCTGTCACCGGGCTTCTTGCTGCGAAAGGGCGTGGCCCCCTTGGGGCGATCGCCCGGCGCGCGGGATTTTGCGAGGGGTCTTTTGACGCGGCGGCTCATGGGCAATCTAGCTCCGGACTTGTCGCGAGTTCGGTCGGCCGGCCCGACGCGGCAACGCTGCGATCTTCGCGCCAACTTCGTTTTCGGCGAGACGCAGTTCGTAGAGCTGCTGCAAATTCATCCAGAATTGCGGGCTGGTGCCAAACCAGTGCCCCAGCCGTAATGCCGTGTCGGCGGTGATGCCGCGCTGACCGTGAATGATGCCCGTAATCCGGTTTACCGGCACGTCGATCTGACGCGAAAGCTCCGCAGCAGTGATTCCGAGCTCCTGCAGTTCTTCAGCAAGATGCTCACCGGGATGAATGGGAGAGCGAGGCATTGCGTTCTTCCTTCAGTGATAGTCCACAATTTCCACCTCGATCGGGCCGGACGATCCTTCCGGCCAGGCGAAGCAAATTCGCCACTGATCGTTGATACGAATCGAAAACAGTCCGGCACAGTCACCCCTGAGTGCTTCCAGACGGTTGCCGGGCAGCGCCGCCAGATCAGCCAAGCTGGTCGCCGCATCCAGTCGATCGAGACGCGTCTCGGCCTGTCGCGCGAAGCCGGAGAATTCCTTGACGTGGCGTCCTGAGGCAAACCGCTCGGTGCGCTTGTCCCGATAACTGACGATCATCGTTCGGCCACGATAGCAGGATTTACGACTTACGTAAACTGTAAATCATGCCTGCCCGTCACAGCGAAATCACTGCAAGCCGGTCCCGAGATCGGCCATATTCGGCCGAATACGGAAGACTAGGAGCCTTGGATGACCTTTTCGAAGTTGGCGCTCTCAGTGGTCGCGGCCCTCCTCGCCAGCACGGCCTCCGCGCAGCAGAGCCCGATGTCGGAGGATCTGGCCTGGAAGCTGCTGGAACTCGGCCGCGTCATCGACCCACCGAAGACCGTCGAGCTCTACGCGCCGCTGCAGGAAAAAGAGCCCTATCAAGGTATCAAGGTCGAGCGGGACGTCAAATACGGTCCGGCCGACCGCAACCTGCTCGATATTTTCCTGCCGGAGACGGCTGCACCTCCCCGGCCGGTGCTGATCTTCGTCCATGGCGGCGCGTTCGTCGGCGGCAACAAGCGGACCACACCGACCAGTCCGTTCTACGACAACATCATGCTGTGGGCGGCAAAGAACGGCTTTGTCGGCGTCAACGTCACCTACCGACTCGCGCCACTAGCGCCCTGGCCGGCCGGCGCTGAGGATATGGCCACCGCGGTTCAGTGGGTCACCGACAAGATCGGCGAGCGCGGCGGCAATCCCGCGCGCATCTATCTGATGGGGCACTCCGCAGGCGCTGTTCACGTCGCAAACTATGTATCGCATCCTGAGTTTCACAAAGTGAAAGGCGGTGGGCTCGCTGGCGCAATCATGCTCTCGGGCATCTACGACCTGACCGCGGCACCGCTCGCCGATACCCAGCGCGCCTATTTCGGCGACGATCCCGCGCGCTACGCCGAACGATCCTCGCTGCCCGGTTTGGCAACCACCGGCATCCCGCTGATGATGACCGCCGCCGAACTGGACCCCGAGGGCTTTGTCCTGCAATTCGAGCGCGCTAAGCAAGCAAGTTGCAAACGCGCCAACGGATGCGCACGCACGCTCCTGCTGCCGCAGCACAGCCACATGTCGGAAGTGTATTCGATCAACACTGCCGATACTCGGCTGACCGATGAAATCCTTGATTTCGTTAAAGCGGGCAAATAGCCGATAGCTCTCGAACGCGTGTGAAGAGCGACGACACACGTTGACAGCGTTATAGGCACCGTGCATATTTTTATCGGGTGGATACGACCCGCTGCTTGCACCCTTTGGGTTTGGCGAACGTATCGAGCCGCTCCCGGCCTCCTTTGCCCGGCGAACGAGTCAGTAACGCAAGCATCTGACGCAATTCTCGTTCGCCTGAAGCAGAGGTTATCCCATGCGTGATTTCCGCGATGCCAAGGCCATGGCGCAAACGCTGCGCGAGGCGCTGAAACTCAAATCGATCTCCGTCAGCCACAGCGAAAGCCTCGAACTGGTCGCAAGGACCCTGGGCTTTCACGATTGGAACGTGCTGTCGGCGGCCATTCAGTCGAGCCAACCTGTTTCCGTTCAAGCCGCAAAATCGCAGGCCCGATCGCGCAGCGCCGGAACCGTGATTCCGGTAGCGCCGATGCGGGACGTCGTGTTCTTTCCGCAACTGATTACGCCGATCTTTGTCGGGCGCGAGAAGACGCGACGTGCGATCGAGAGCGCAGCCGCCAATGGCGGGCGGATTCTGGTCGTCACCCAGAAGCGGCCGGACAACGATGACCCGGACTTCGCCGCGCTTCATTCGGTCGGCGTCCTCGCCGAGATCATCCATCGCGCCGAGATGCCGCACGGAGACCTTCGCGTGAAGGTTTCCTGTTTCGAACGAACCGCCATCGTGCGGCCGGTCGACGGCGACTTTCTGGCGGCCGAAGTTGCGCCGATCAAAGAGACGCGCGGCCTGGACGCAGAAGCGTTCATGCTCACGCGCGAAATCTTTGAGGCGTATCAGGGCTTCACCAATACCGCGCCGCCGCAGTCGCTGTACCGTTACGCCGGCGAACCGGGCGCGCTCGCCGATGTCGTGGTTCAGCTGATGGAAGTCGGAATCGACAAGATGCAGCAGGTCCTGGAAACCGGAGATGTGGTCGCAAGGCTCCAGACCATCCTCGGCTGGATGCGCGAGAACTCACCGGCCAAAGCGAACTGATTGCTCAGAGCGGGGCGCGTAGCGCCCCGCTCGCATCACGAACACTATTTGCACTGCGCGGCGCTTCTCACCGCGACGAGATCATTGCCGGAATTGTTGGACGGACGCTTCTTGCCGGCTTCATCCGCCGCAGCGCAGGCCGCTGCCACGTCGCCATTCTGGAAGCGCGCCACCGCGAGATTGGTCCAGGCATCGCCGAGGTCCGGCGAGTCCTTGACCGCCTGCTCCAGCACGGGCTGCGCCTCCCGCGGGCGCTTGGCGATCAACAGGAGGCGGCCGTAGTCGGCCCGCAGCGCCCTCACCGGATTGGGCTGCTTGAGCGCAATCTTGAACAGCTCGTCCGCGGCATCGAGGTTGTTGAAGCGAAACTGAGCGACCACCGCAAGGCCGTGATAGACGGCGCTCTGCTCGGGTGAAATGAGGTACGCCTGGTTAAACCGCAGCGCGGCCTCGCGTATCTTGCCGGTGTTGACCGCCCGCCAGCCGCGCATGGTGATTTCCTCAAACGCCTTTTCGCGCGAGCCGGTCGCCCCGATGATGGCGCTGACGAATTTCTCATCAGAGGCTTTCTCTTCCGAGTTCTTGGCCGCGAATCCGAAGAACGGCTGCTCGTTGGTCGGCGCCGTATAGCTTCGCTTGGTGACCTGCACGCCGGGCGCCACCTCGACGGTCTCCGCGACCGCGGTATGCGGCAACGCCAGCATCATCACGCATGCGACGGCGCCGATCGTCCGCCTGAAGTACTTCTCGAACCCGTTCATTCGCGCCTGTCCCGCTCCCTACGCAACTTCGCCCAGTAATCCAGCCGCTTGCGGATCTCACGCTCGAAACCGCGATCGGGTGGATCGTAAAACGTCTGCCGTCCCAGCGCTTCCGGGAAATAGTCCTGCCCCGAAAACGCGTCCGGCGCGTCATGATCATATTCGTAGCCGGAGCCATAGCCTTCCGACTTCATCAGCTTGGTCGGCGAATTCAGAATGTGTTTTGGCGGCAGCAGCGAGCCGCCCTCCTTCGCCGTCCGCATCGCCGCGCCAAAGGCCTTGTAGGCGGCGTTCGATTTCGGCGCGGTGGCGAGATAGATCACGGCCTGCGCGATCGCGAGCTCGCCCTCGGGATGACCGAGGAAGTCGAAGGCATCCTTGGCGGCGTTGCAGATCACCAGCGCCTGCGGGTCGGCAAGCCCGATATCCTCGACCGCCATCCGCACGACGCGCCGCGCCAGAAACAGCGGATCCTCGCCGGCGTCCAGCATGCGCGCGAGGTAATATAGCGCCGCATCGGGATCGGAGCCGCGGACCGACTTATGCAGCGCCGAAATCAGGTTGTAATGGCCGTCGGCGGATTTGTCGTAGATCGGCGCGCGGCGCTGCAGGATTTCCTGCAACTGCGCGGCGTTGAAGATTTCGTCCTTGCGCGCGGCGCGCCAGACCTCTTCGACCAGCGTCAGCGAGGCGCGGCCATCGCCATCGGCCATCCGCACCAGCACAGCGCGCGCTTCCGCGTCGAGCGGCAGTTTTTTGCCCTCGACCTTCTCGGCATGCGCAAAGAGCTTTTCGATCGCGGCGGCGTCGAGCGAGTGAAACACCAGGACGCGCGCGCGCGAGAGTAACGCGGCGTTGAGCTCGAACGAGGGATTTTCCGTGGTGGCGCCGACCAGCACGACGGTGCCGTCTTCCATCACGGGCAGAAACGAATCCTGCTGCGCGCGATTGAATCTGTGCACCTCGTCGACGAACAGCAGCGTGCCCTTGCCCATCTCGCGCCGGGCGCGCGCTGCGTCGAACACTTTTTTCAGGTCGGCGACGCCGGAGAACACCGCTGAAATCTGCTCGAAATGCAGTTCGGTGGCATCGGCCAAGAGCCGCGCCACCGTGGTCTTGCCGGTGCCGGGCGGTCCCCAGAACACCAGCGAACCCAGCGTGCGCGTCTCCAGCATTCGCGTCAGCGCGCCGTCGGGACCGAGGATGTGATCCTGGCCGACGACATCGGCGAGCGAACGCGGCCGCAGCCGGTCGGGAAGCGGACGCGGCGCGTCCTCTTCCATCCCTGCCGCGGCAAAGAGATTGGCAGCCTCGCGGGGTTGCTTCGGGCTCATCCGCCCAGCGTCACGTTGATCTGCTGGCCGCCGCGCACCACGACGATGCGCCAGAGCCTGGACGACGCTTTTGACGCCTTGTCGAGATCGCTGGTCTTGGCGATCTTCTGGTTGTTGACCGCCAGGATGATGTCGCCCTTCTGGAAACCGACGCTGGCCGCGGTGCCGCCATCGGCGAGATCGATCACCACCACGCCCTCGGTCTGGGAATCCAGATGCAGTTCGTCGGCGACCGCCGGCGAAATGTTGGCGACCTTGGCGCCCTGGAACGGCGAGCGCCCGGTGAGCACGATTTCGTCGCGGTTGGTGTCGGGCGCGGTCTCCAGCGGCACCGTGACCTTGACGATCTTTCCGGCGCGTTGCACATCGATCTGCGCCGAGCCGCCGAGCTGCCGCGTGGCGAAGCGGTAGTCGAACGCGTTGGGATCGTCGATCGTCTGCCCCTCGATCGCGACGATCAGGTCCGACGGCTTCAGCCCGGCGCGCGCGGCCGGAGAGTTCGGCGCGACATTGGCGATCAAGGCGCCGTTCGGCAGTTTCAGTCCCAACGTGTCGGCGATTTCAGGCGTCACCGCCTGCAGCTTCGCCCCCAGCCACGGCCGCTTGACGGCCTTGCCGCCGCTCTTGGCGGACGCCACCACGACGCGCACCATGTTGGCAGGGATAGCAAAGCCGATACCCTGCGAGCCGCCGGAGCGCGAGAAGATCGCGGTGTTGATGCCGACCAGCTTGCCGGTCATGTCGACCAGCGCGCCGCCGGAATTGCCGGGGTTGATCGCAGCATCGGTCTGGATGAAGAACTGGTAGTCGGTGATGCCGACCTTGGTGCGGGCCAAGGCGGAGACGATGCCGTGGGTCACGGTCTGACCGACGCCGAAGGGATTGCCGATCGCGAGCACGACATCGCCGACCAGCAACTCATCGGAATTGGCAAAGTCCAATGTGGCGAATTTCTCCTTGCCGTCCTTGACGCGCAGCACAGCGAGATCGGTGCGGCTGTCCTTGAGCACGATCTCGGCCTCGAACTCGCGCTTGTCGGCGAGCGAGATTTTTACCTGATCGGCGCCCTCGATGACGTGGTTGTTGGTGACGACGAGGCCGGACGCATCGACCATCACGCCCGACCCCAGCGAGCGCTGCATCTGCTCGGGCTGCATGCCGGGGACGCCGAAGAAGCGGCGGAAGACTGGGTCGTCCAGCAGCGGGTTGCGGTTCTGCACGGTCTTGGCGGCATAGACGTTCACCACCGCCGGCTGCGCGCGCTGCACGATCGGCGCATAGGACAGCCGCAGCTCGGCGCCGGAGGACGGCACGCGCCTCTCCTGCGCCAGCGCAGGCGTTGCAACGACCACTGAAGCCAGCAGCAAGGCGAAAGAGCGGATCAAATTCATCTCGAAAATCCCGGAACTGAGCGCCACACATATAGATGCGGGGCGGCAACGAGAGAAGATAAAGCGGTACATATAACGGCAGCTACGCGGCGCGATCGGGCTCCTTGACGCTGTCGGATGCAGGCCCACAAGATAGTCGTTCCTGATGGCCCTCGCCCCATGCCCTGAGCGTCTCGATCACGGGACGCAGGCTCTCGCCGATCTCGGACAGCGTATATTCGACTCGCGGCGGCACCTCGGCATAGACCTTGCGGATCACGAGCTTGTCCTCCTCAAGCGCCCGAAGCTGCTTGGTCAGCATGCGCTGGGTAATCCCGGGCATCCGCCGCCGCAACTCCCCGAAGCGCTGGGTGCCGGCCAAGAGATGAAACAGGATCACGCCCTTCCACTTGCCGTCGATCAGGTCGAGCGTGGCTTCTACCGCGCAGCCCGGCCGCCGGGCAAAATTTCGCCGTTTCATGAGATTTTCCGGGAGTTTTCCCAATAGTATCCAAACAGGGACTAGTTCCCCGAATTTACAGTACTTGCCAATCCGATGCCAGCGCGACAGTTAGGCAGCCATCCCCACGCAAGGCAGGAGAAACGGACATGAAGGCCGTCGGATACAAAAAATCGCTCCCCATCGAGGACGCGCAATCGCTGTTCGACTTTGACGCCGCCAAGCCGGAACCGAAGGGCCGCGACATCAGGGTCGCGGTCAAGGCGATCTCCGCCAACCCGGTCGATTACAAGGTCCGCAAGCGCGCCGCCCCGCCCGAGGGCGAGACCAAAATCCTCGGCTATGACGCCGCCGGCATCGTCGATGCCGTCGGGCCGGATGTCTCCCTCTTCAAGCCGGGCGACGAAGTGTTCTACGCCGGCTCGATCCTGCGCCAGGGCACCAACGCGGAATTTCACCTGGTCGACGAGCGGATCGCCGGCAACAAGCCGAAATCGCTGTCGTTCGCGCAGGCCGCAGCACTGCCGCTGACTTCGATCACTGCGTGGGAATTGCTGTTCGATCGGCTTGGCGCCGTACCTGGCAAGAGCCTCGATGCGCGTACGCTCCTGATCACCGGCGGCGCCGGTGGCGTCGGCTCGATCCTGATCCAGCTCGCGCGCCGCCTCACCGGCCTTACGGTCGTCGCCACCGCCACGCGGCCGGAATCGCAAAAATGGTGCCTCGACCTCGGCGCGCATGCCGTGATCGATCATGGCAAGCCGATGAAGGAGCAGATCGAGAAGCTGAAACTGCCGCCGGTCGGCCTCGTCGCCAGCCTGACCTTCACCGACCAGCACTACAAGGCGATCGCGGACTTCATGGCGCCGCAGGGCAAGTTCGGCCTGATCGATGATCCCCCGGAATTCACGATGAGCACCTTCAAGGGCAAGGCGATCTCGGTGCACTGGGAATCGATGTTCACGCGCTCCTCGTTCCAGACTGCGGACATGATCGCGCAGCATTACCTGCTCAACGACGTGGCAGACCTGCTCGACAAGGGCGTGCTCCGGACCACGCTCGACCAGACCTTTGGCACCATCAACGCGGCTAACCTCAAGCGTGCGCATGCGCTTTTGGAAAGCGGCAAGTCCCGCGGCAAGATCGTGCTGGAGGGCTGGTAACGGCCTAACAAACAGGGTTGATCGGGACGTCGATTCAAGGGACGCTATTCCATCGATCCGGGACGGCTGTCGCCTAAAACCCCGGCGCGAATTGCCGGGGTTAAGGAAGACAGGAGGCCTGTTTCGAATGGTACGGATGTTTCTGGCGGCCGCGCTCGCGACGGCCGGTGTGGCGGGTTGCCCGTCGATATCGGCCGCACAAGGCAGCTACCCCGAAAAGCCGCTGCAGTTGATCGTGCCCTTCCCGGCGGGCGGCGCCTCCGATGTCGTCGGGCGCATCATTGCCGGCGAACTCGAGTCGCGCTTGGGCAAGCCGGTGATCGTGCTCAACCGCCCCGGTGGCGGCACCACGATCGCCGCCAAGGAAGCCGCCAGCGCGGCGCCCGACGGATACACCCTGTTCTCCAGCTCGAATTCGACCTTCACCCTGCAGAATGCGGTGAAGGAGAACGTGCCTTACGACAGCGCGAAGGACTTCGAGCCGATCGCCCAGACCGGCACATTGACCATGGTGCTGGTTACCCATCGCGACAATCCGATCAAGGACGTCGCGGCGCTGGTCGCCGCCGCCAAGGCCAATCCCGACAAGCTGTCGCTGGCCTCCTTCGGGGTCGCGACCATTTCGCATTTTGCCGGCGAGCTGTTCAAATCGAGCGCCGGCATCAAGATGGTGCATTTGCCCTACAAGGGCAGCGCGCCGGCGATGAACGACCTGATGGGCAAGCACATCGAGTATCACGTCGACACCGTGATCGCGATCAGGCCGCAGCTCGAAGCCGGCACGGTCCGGCCGCTCGCGGTGTTCTCCGCCAAGCGCTCGCCGTTTCTGCCCGAGGTTCCGACGCTTGCCGAACTCGGCTATCCCAAAATCGACCTCGTCTCCTGGGGCACCGTGGTGGCGCCCAAGGGAATTCCGCCGGCCGTTCGCGACCGGCTGGCCTCGGTGCTGGAAGAAGCGATCGCAAGTCCGTCGGTGATCGAGCGTTTCAAGAAGGTTGGCTACGAACCCGGCTTCAAGCGCTATCCGGACTGGCCGGGATTCATCGCCAAGGAAACGGCGGAGATGAAAGAACTGGCCCTCAAGGGCGGGATCAAGGAAGAGTAATCCTGACATGACCGAGCCGTGCGATCTGCCCGCGGTAACGGCGCGGGCGCTGATCGGCGAGCGCAAGCTTTCGCCGGTCGAACTGATGGACAGTTGCATCCGGCGGATCGAGGCGATCGATCCCGCCGTCAACGCGATCATCGCGCGCTCGTTCGATACGGCGCGCGCCGCGGCGCGGGAGAGCGAGGCCGCCGTGATGCGCGGCGATGCGCTCGGGCCGCTGCATGGGCTCCCGCTCGCCGTCAAGGACCTGATCGACGCCAAGGGCCTGCCGACGAGCTTTGGCAGCGTGCTGTTCGCCGACAACATCGCAGCCGAGGACGAAGCTGTTGTCGCGATGCTCAAGCGCGCCGGCGCCATCGTCGTCGGCAAGACCAACGTCCCCGAATGGGGCGCAGGCGGCAACACCCGCAACGCGCTTCATGGCGCCACCGGCAATCCGTTCGATCCCGAGCGCTCCGCCGCCGGCTCGTCCGGTGGATCAGCGGTCGCGCTTGCCACAGGCATGGTGCCGCTGGCGACCGGTTCGGACACCGGCGGCTCGGTCAGGAATCCCGCCGCCTTTTGCGGTGTCGTCGGATTCCGCCCCTCGCCCGGGCTGATCGCCAGCAACAGCCGCAACATGGCGTGGCTGCAGATCTCGCAGCTCGGGCCGATGGCGCGAAACGTATCCGACGCCTGCCTGATGCTTTCCTACATGCTGGATCGCGACGCGCGCGATCCGTTGTCGGCGATCCTTCATGCCGGCGGAACGCCTGTGAGCGAGGCCTATCGCCATCCGCCTGACATCGATCTCGCCACCTTGCGCATCGCGGCGACGACGGATTTCGGATTCGCGCCGACGGAGCGCGCTATCGCCGAGACGTTCAAGAACAAGCTAGCGACATTCGGATCGGCCTTCCGCAGCGTCGAATGGACTCATCCCGACTGCACCCATGCCGACGAAGTGTTCCGGGTCCTGCGCGCCGTCGCATTCCTCGGCCGTCACCGCGAGCTAGCGGAAAAATATCCTGACAAGGTCGGCCCCAATATCCGCGACAACGTCGCCGAGGGACTCGGCTACTCCGCTCTCGACGTCGCGCGTGCGCTGTCGTTGCAGACCGCGCTCTATCGAAGCTGGCAGCAATTCTTCGGCGAACACGATTTTGTCGTTGCGCCTGCGGTCACCATCAGCCCGCGGCCATGGTCGGAGCTCTACCCGGCCATGATCGACGGCACGCCGACGAAGAGCTATTTCCACTGGCTGGCGATGGCCTATGCCGCGACCAATGCCGGACATCCGGTGGTGGCGATACCGGCCGGCCGCGATGGCGCCGGATTGCCGTTCGGCATCCAGATCATCGGCCCGCGCGGCGGCGATGCCGCGACGCTTGCGGTTGCCCGCGGCATCGAGGCCCTGCTTGGCGCCAATCCGGAGACGGCCCGTCCCGTCCCCGATCTCGAATGGCTGCGCCGTCAGCCGCCGATCTCGTCCCGGCCGGGTTTTCTGGATTTCGACTGAGGTCACACTCATTCGCGGCGAGGGTAATTCGGCACCCGCAAGAAGCCCGGCCGCCGCGAAGCGATAGCCGCTTCGCGCGCCTGCCCGCGACGACAATGGTTCCCGATCGGAAGAAATGGCGCCACTCCGGCTACGACTTCCGTCGAAACGGCCTCCTGAACGCCCGTTCATCAAAATTAAATCCGGCGCGGAGCCGTTCGGAAGCTTGACCTAAAGCAACAAACTTCACTCGAAAGTGTTTAGCGAGTCTCCAGTTATGTGGAAAGTTTGCCTGGCTGGTTATGTAAGGAGGAGTCGATGAGAAAGGCACCAATGGTTCTGGCTGTCGCGGCAACCCTTGGCCTGACAGCGGTCGCGGCGCCGTCACCGGCGCATGCTTGGCGCGGAGGCGGCTGGGGCTGGGGCGGGGCCGTGGCTGGCGGATTGATTGCGGGCGCGGTGATCGGCGGACTGGCGTCGAACGCCTACGCCTATGGTCCGGGTTACGGATATTACGGCGGGTACCCCGGCTACTACGGCGGGTATGGTTATTACGGCGGTTATGCGCCGGCCTACTATGGCGGATATTACGGCGGCTACTATGGCGGTCCCTATGTTCGCCGCGTGTATCGTCCGGCATACGCCTACTATGGCGGTCCACGATTCTATGGTCCGCGATATTACCGCGGCGGTTACTGGCGCCGCTGGTGATCCTGCAATGAAAAGGGCCGCCTCATAGGCGGCCCTTTTTGCATGGAGCGACGTGAGCCACCTCAGTCGATCTCATGCACCACGGTGCGACTACCCGGATCGACCAGCATCACGCGGTTGCCGGAATAGACGTAGCGATACTTCGTCACGGACGGACCCCAATCGGAAGGCACCGCCGTAAGTTCGACGTCGGTCGGCACCTTGGCGCCAACCACAATCCTTTCCCGCGTCTCGACCGGACGGATCTTGTGCTCGGTGACGTAACTCTTGATCCGGGTGCGATACTCCGGCTCGATCTGAATCGTGGCGCCCGCAGCACCCGTGGTCGTTCCAGGAGTGACTACGGTGGTTTGCGCGGTGGCCATCGTCGCAACCAGCGACGCTGCCGCCGCAAGTATGAACAACTTCTTCATCTAGTTCCTCCTCAAACCGCATCAGCGCGGCTGCGGGAAAAACCGTTTCTGAAAGCTGTTGTTCCTTCTGCAAGGCTGCTTTCGCGCCGTTGCTGCTACATCGGCGCAACGCCTTCGACCAAGATCAGCCGCCGATCCAGCGCGTTCTCACGGACCTTCAGCGCTTCGGCGTATTCGGGCGAAGCGTACCATTCGCGCAAACGTTCCATCGTCGGAAACTCGACGATGATGATGGCTTTCGGCAGAGGACCGCCTTCGACAACACTTGCCGCGCCGCCGCGCACCAGATAGCGGCCGTCATATTTCGCAATCGTTTCGGCCGCGATGGTGCAATAGGACTCGAAGCCCGTCGCGTCACGCACATCGACTTCGGAAATGACATAGGCCGACATTGTCACCTCACGCGATGGTCTGAATCAGTCCGCCTTCTGCCCGCAGCGCGGCGCCGTTAGTCGCGGAAGCCTCTTTCGAACTGACGTAGATCACCATATTGGCGATCTCCTCGACGCTGGCAAAGCACTGGATCAGCGATCCGGGACGATGCTGCTTGATGAACTGCGCGGCTGCATCCTGCTCGGACTGGCCGTTCTGTCTGGCGAGATCGGCGACGAAAGTCTCAACGCCCTCGGACATGGTCGGCCCCGGCATCACTGAATTGACGGTAACAGCGGTACCCCGGGTCAATTCGGCAAGGCCGCGCGAAACGGCGAGTTGCGCCGTTTTGGTCATGCCGTAATGGATCATCTCCTTTGGAATCATCAGCGCCGACTCCGAGGCGATGAAAACGATACGGCCCCAATTGCGCTTCAGCATGCCCTGCATGTAGGCGCGCGACAAACGGATGCCGGACATCACGTTGACATCAAAAAAACGGCTCCAGTCCTCATCCGGAATATCGAAGAACGGCTTGGGCTCGAAGATACCGGTGTTATTGATGAGAATGTCCACATCAGGTAGCGCCGCAACCAAGGCCGTGCATCCCGCAGCCGTCGAGACATCAGCGGCAACACCGCGTACCTTGCCGCCGGCCTTATCGGCAGTCTTGCCGAGCGCGGCGGCCACGGCGTCGACCTTGGCTTGCGTTCGGCCATTGATCACCACGTCCGCGCCTGCAGCAACGAGGCCTTTGGCAATTGCGTGGCCGATACCGGAGGTAGAGCCAGTCACCAGCGCCGTCATGCCCGAAAGATCGATTTTCATCCGCCATCTCCATCGTTGATGACAGCGATATCGGAAGCGGCGGGTACGACCACAATTGCAGCCAGCGCGCGTCAGATGCGCAAATAAAAAGCGGCGCCCGGAGGGGCGCCGCTTTCTAACAACCAATCCGGAACAGCTTACGCCGCTTCGGCTTCCTTTTCCTGCACCGGGCCGGAGTCCTGGCCCTTGGCGTCGACGTCGCGGTCGACGAATTCGATCACGGCCATCGGGGCGTTGTCGCCGTAGCGGAAGCCGGCCTTGATGATGCGGGTGTAGCCGCCCTGGCGGTCCTTGTAGCGAGGCGCCAGCACATCGAACAGCTTCTTGACCTGGTCCTTGTCGCGCATCTCGGAGATCGCCTGGCGGCGCAGCGCCAGCCCGCCCTTCTTGCCGAGGGTGACGAGCTTCTCGACGATCGGACGCAATTCCTTGGCCTTCGGCAGCGTGGTGACGATCTGCTCGTGCTTGATCAGCGCGGCACACATGTTGGCGAACATCGCGCGGCGATGCTCGGCGGTGCGGTTGAGCTTGCGATGAACCTTGCCGTGACGCATTGAACTATTCCTTGTCTTGTCTTCGTCGCGACGGTTCGTCGGACTTGTTGCTCAGGTGGGCTGCCTGCGTTCGCCCCAGTCATTCCGGGGCGATGCGAAGCATCGAACCCGGAATCTCGAGATTCCGGATCGCCGCTTCGCGACGTCCGGAATGACGAATGCTCAGTAGTGATCCTCGAAGCGCTTGGCGAGCTCGTCGATGTTCTCCGGCGGCCAGCCCGGCACTTCCATGCCGAGATGCAGACCCATCTGGGCCAGCACTTCCTTGATCTCGTTCAGCGACTTGCGGCCGAAATTCGGGGTGCGGAGCATTTCCGCTTCGCTCTTCTGCACGAGGTCGCCGATGTAGACGATGTTGTCGTTCTTCAGACAGTTTGCCGAACGCACCGACAGCTCGAGCTCGTCGACCTTCTTGAGGAACGCCGGGTTGAACGCGAGATCGGGGATGATCTCCTGCGCCACTTCCTTGCGCGGCTCTTCGAAGTTCACGAACACGTTGAGCTGGTCCTGCAGGATGCGCGCGGCATAGGCCACCGCGTCCTCCGGCGAGATCGCGCCGTTGGTCTCGATCGTCATGGTCAGCTTGTCGTAGTCGAGGATCTGGCCCTCGCGGGTGTTCTCGACCTTGTAGGAGACCTTGCGCACGGGCGAGAACAGGCTGTCGACCGGGATCAGGCCGATCGGCGCATCCTCGGGCCGGTTGCGCTCGGCGGCGACGTAGCCCTTGCCGGCGGCAACAGTGAACTCCATGCGGATTTCAGCGCCCTCGTCCAGCGTGCAGAGCTGCAGCTCCGGATTGAGCACGACAATGTCGCCGACGGTCTGGATGTCGCCTGCGGTGACGACGCCCGGGCCCGACTTCTTCACGACCATGCGCTTGGGGCCTTCGCCCTGCATCTTGATCGAGATGTCCTTGATGTTGAGCACGATGTCGGTGACGTCCTCGCGAACGCCCGCGATCGAGGAGAACTCGTGCAGGACGCCGTCGATGTGCACCGACTGCACGGCGGCGCCCTGCAGCGACGACAGGAGGATGCGGCGCAGCGCGTTACCGAGCGTCTGGCCGAAACCGCGCTCGAGCGGCTCGGCGACGACGGTGGCAAACCGGGTCGCGTCGGAGCCCGGCGTTACCTGCAGCTTGTTCGGTCGAATAAGTTCTTGCCAATTTTTCTGGATCGTCACTTTGTCACCCCTTCGGGTCAATGGACCGGCCAGTCGATCCGCCTTCAGATCACTGGCGCTGGAGATCGCGGATCAGTCCGCGGAAAATTCCAAAAAACAATCGCGAGCGGCAAAACCGCCCGCGACCAGACATTAGACGCGCCGGCGCTTGCGCGGACGGCAACCATTGTGCGGGATCGTGGTCACGTCGCGGATCGACGTCACGGTGAAGCCCGCCGCCTGCAGCGCGCGAAGCGCCGATTCGCGGCCCGAACCGGGGCCGGCAACTTCCACTTCCAGCGTGCGCATGCCGTGTTCCTGCGCCTTCTTGGAAACGTCTTCGGCCGCGACCTGCGCGGCATAGGGGGTCGACTTGCGCGAGCCCTTGAACCCCATCGTGCCGGCCGACGACCAGGCGATGGTGTTGCCCTGTGCGTCGGTGATGGTGATGGTCGTGTTGTTGAACGACGAATTCACGTGCGCGATGCCGGAGGCGATGTTCTTGCGTTCGCGACGGCGTACGCGGGTGGCTTCCTTGCCCATTATCCTAAAACCTTCCTGTGATCTCAAACGCCGCCGTACTGCCAGCGGCTACACCTAAGAAGCGAAAGGTGAGCGGCGAATAGAAGCATTCGCTGCTCACCGTCCGCTATTCGCTAAATTACTTCTTCTTGCCGGCGATCGACTTGGCCGGGCCCTTGCGCGTGCGCGCATTGGTGTGGGTGCGCTGACCGCGCACCGGCAGGCCGCGGCGATGACGCAGGCCGCGATAGCAGCCGAGGTCCATCAGCCGCTTGATGTTGATGCCGGTCTCACGGCGAAGGTCGCCCTCGACGAGATAGTCGCGGTCGATCACTTCGCGGATCTGCAGGACTTCCTGGTCGCTCAACTGGCTGACGCGACGTTCGGTCGGGATCTTGACCTTCTCCATGATGTCGGCCGCGTTCTTCTGGCCGATGCCATGGATGTACTGGAGCGCGATCAGAACGCGCTTGTTGGTCGGGATATTCACGCCGGCAATACGGGCCACGGACTTCTCTCCTGTCGCCGATCCCCTATGGACCGGGCTATGTTCTTGCTAACTCGGGCAGGTGTCCGCAAACGCGAACACGACGCCCTCCCCTCAGCTTCTTTCGGGGCCCGGCATCGTCAAAAAACTATCCGACTTGGATGCGGGGCTTATTAAAGGATTCAACTCGGTTTCGTCAACCGCCTCTATCGCTTAGCTCGCTTTTTCGTGACCTTTTTGGCGGCTTTCCGGACGGTCGTTCTGGTCGCCTTCTTGGCCTTCCCGACAGCCCGCCGCTGGCTGGCCGGGGCTGCCTTCCCGGCCTTCCTAGAGGCCGCTTTCCTGCCCTTTGGGGCCGCTTTGGCGACCTTTTTGGCCGTTTTGGCAGCCTTTTTACCGGCCGGCCTGGCGGTCTTCCTGGCGGCCACAGCGGCCTTCCTGGCCGGCGTCGCCGCCTTGGCCGGCGCTGCCTTGGGTTCCACCGCCCCGATCGCGGACAGGATGCGGTTGATCTCCCGGGTGACGTGCTCGATGGTCATCATGCCATCGACAGTCAGAAGCTTCCGCCGCTCCGAGTAGTAGTGAATCAGGGGCTCGGTCAGGGTGCGGTACTGCGCCAGGCGCTTGGTCAGCACTTCCGGCGTATCGTCGACCCGAACCTCCTCGCCGCGCGCACGGGTTTCCTCGGCGCGCTTCTCGACGCGATCAAGCAACGCGCTCTCGTTGACGCGAAGTTCGACCACTGCGTCGAGCTTGAGATGCTTCTTCTTCAGGAGCTCATCGAGGGCTTCGGCCTGCGGCACCGTGCGCGGAAAGCCATCAAGGATGAAGCCCTTTTTCGCGTCCGGCTGTTCGATTCGGTCGGAGATGATTCCCACCACGACTTCGTCCGGGACGAGGCCGCCATTGGCCATGATGTCCTTGGCCTGCAGGCCGATCGGCGTTTCGGCGGCTACCGCGGCGCGGAGCATCTCGCCGGTCGAGAGCTGCACGATGCCGTGCTTGGAAACCAGCCGCAGGGCCTGAGTCCCCTTGCCCGAGCCCGGCGGCCCCAAAAGGATCAATCTCATGACTATTCGCCCCCCGGCTTGGTGAGCGAAACCCGCACACCCCGTTATTGGATTTCAGACCACCCCGCCGATCAGCGGCGACGGCCCCTCAGCTTGGACTTCCGGATCAGCCCCTCATACTGATGGGCCAACAGATAACCCTGCACCTGCGCCACCGTATCCATGGTCACGCTGACGACGATCAGAAGCGAGGTTCCGCCGAAGTAGAACGGCACCGAGGCATAGGAAATCAAGATCTCGGGAATCAGACACACGATCGCCAGATAGATCGCGCCCAGCACGGTGATACGCGACAGCACGTAGTCGATATATTCGGCGGTGCGCTCGCCCGGACGGATGCCGGGGATGAAGCCGCCATGCTTCTTCAGATTGTCCGCCGTCTCGGTCGGGTTGAACACGATCGCGGTGTAGAAGAAGGCGAAGAACACGATCAGCGCCAGATAGAGGAACAGGAACAGCGGACGGCCGTGGCTGAGCTGGGTGTTCAGCCACTGGAACCATTCCGGCCCCTTGCCGGCGTTGAAGTTCGCGACCGTGGCCGGCAGCAAGAGCAGCGACGAGGCGAAGATCGGCGGGATCACGCCCGAGGTGTTGAGCTTGAGCGGCAGATGCGAGGACTGGCCCTCGAACATCTTGTTGCCGACCTGGCGCTTCGGATACTGGATCAGAAGCCGGCGCTGCGCGCGCTCCATGAACACGATGAAGGCGATCACGGCGACCGCCATCACGATGACGATCAGGATCAGGCCGGTCGACAGCGCGCCCTGCCGTCCCAGTTCCAGCATATTGGCCAAGGCAGAAGGCAGCTCAGCGACGATGCCGGCCAGAATGATCAGCGAAATGCCGTTGCCGATGCCGCGCGAGGTGATCTGCTCGCCGAGCCACATCAGGAACATGGTGCCGCCGGTCAGCGTGATCGTGGTCGAAAGCAGGAAGAACATGCCGGGGTCGCTGACGACATTGCCGGCGCCCTGCAGTCCGATCGCGATGCCGTAGGCCTGGAACGTCGCCAGGATCACCGTGAGGTAGCGGGTATACTGGTTCAGCGTCTTGCGGCCGGCCTCGCCTTCCTTCTTCAAGGCTTCGAGCTTCGGCGATACCGTCGTCAGGAGCTGGATGATGATCGATGCCGAGATATACGGCATGATGTTCAGCGCGAAGATCGCCATGCGGTTGATGCCGCCGCCGGCGAACATGTTGAACATGCCGAGAATGCCGCCGGCCTGCGACTTGAACACCTGCTCCCAGGCCGCAGGATCGATGCCGGGCAGCGGAATGTAGGTGCCGAGCCGATAAACAAGCAGCGCACCCAGTGTAAACCAGATGCGCTTCTTCAGTTCGTCGGCCTTCGCCAAAGCGCCGAAATTGAGGTTTGCCGCAAGTTGTTCTGCTGCTGAGACCATGTTCAGGCTTTCTCCCGCCGTCCCCCGAGGCCGACGCCCCGTCCCGGGGGCTATCGGCAGACGCCGGACATTATTTGGTGCGCGGCTTCGATAAGTCCATTGGTCTATGCCCGCGACCGGGCGGGCATGACGCAGATGTTACGCCGCCTCGCCTTCTTCCTTCTTGGCCGGGGCCAGGATCTTCACCGTGCCGCCGGCCTTCTCGACCGCAGCAACCGCGGATTTCGAGGCGCCATGCACCTCGATCGCGAGCTTGGCCTTGAGTTCGCCACGGCCGAGCAGCCGCAGGCCGTCCTTGGCGCGGCGCAGCATGCCGGCCTTGACCAGCGATTCAACCGTCACCGTCTCCTTGACGTCGACCTGCTTGGCGTCGATCGCCTGCTGCAGCCGGTCAAGGTTGATCTCGGCGAAGTCGAGCCGGAAGATGTTGTTGAAGCCGCGCTTCGGCAGGCGACGATGCAGCGGCATCTGGCCGCCCTCGAAGCCCTTGATGCGCACGCCCGAACGCGCGGTCTGGCCCTTGCCGCCGCGGCCCGAAGTCTTGCCCTTGCCCGAACCGATGCCACGGCCGACGCGCATGCGCTTCTTGCGCGAGCCGGCGTTGTCGGCGATATCGCTGAGCTTCATCGTTAGCGTCCTTATTCTCTTGCTTACTCGCCGACGACGCGGACGAGATGCTGGACCTTGTTGATCATGCCGCGAACTTCAGGGGTATCCTGAAGCTCGGCAACCCGGCCGATCTTGTTGAGCTTGAGGCCGATCAGCGTCGAACGCTGCGAGTGGTGGCGGCGGATTGCGCTGCCGATCTGCTCGACCTTGATCGTCTTTGCGGCCTTGGCCATCGTCTTAACTCCAAAAAGCGCTGAAATCGCGCCGGTTATTCAGCCACCGCTTCGGCGTCGCCGCCGACGCGGCGCGACTGCAGCGTGGACACCTTGATGTTGCGGCGGGCCGCCACCGAACGCGGCGAATCCTGATGCTTCAGCGCGTCGAAGGTGGCGCGAACCATGTTGTAGGGGTTCGACGAGCCGATCGACTTAGCCACCACGTCCTGGATGCCGAGCGTCTCGAACACCGCGCGCATCGGGCCGCCGGCGATGATGCCGGTACCGGCCGGAGCGGCACGCAGGTAGACGCGGCCGGCGCCGTGACGGCCGGCGATGTCATGATGCAGCGTGCGACCTTCGCGCAGCGCGACGCGCGTCAGGTTGCGCTTGGCCGACTCGGTCGCCTTGCGGATCGCCTCGGGAACTTCGCGCGCCTTGCCGTGGCCGAAACCGACCCGACCCTTCTGGTCGCCGATCACGACCAGCGCCGCAAAGCCGAAGCGCTTGCCGCCCTTGACGACCTTCGCCACGCGATTGATGTGGACGAGCTTGTCGACGAACTCGCTGTCGCGCTCCTCGCGATCCCTGCTCCGTTCGCGTCCGCCGCGTTCGCGTTCACCTGCCATGGTGTTTTCCAATCTTTAGGGGAGATAAGCCCCTGTCCTCGTAAATGTTCAAAACGGTTGGTTAGAAGCTCAGTCCGCTTTCGCGGGCCGCATCGGCGAGCGCCTTGACGCGCCCGTGATAGAGATACTGACCGCGATCGAACACCACTTCCTTGACGCCCTTCTGCACGGCGCGTTCCGCCAGCAGCTTGCCGACGGCCTTGGCCGCATCGATGTTGGCGCCCGTGTTGCCGGCCTCGCGCATGGTCTTTTCCAGCGACGAGGCGGAAGCGAGCGTCTCGCCCTTCAGGTCGTCGATGACCTGGGCGTAGATGTGCTTCGACGAACGGAACACCGACAGACGCGGGCGTCCATTGGCCGACCGGCGCAGCGCGTTGCGCACGCGCTGCTTGCGCCGGGCATTCGTGACCTTGAGTGACATGACCGGCTCCGTTACTTCTTCTTGCCTTCCTTGCGGAAGATGAATTCGTTGGCGTACTTCACGCCCTTGCCCTTGTAGGGCTCCGGCGGACGGTAGGCGCGAATCTCGGCGGCGACCTGCCCGACCCGCTGGGAATCGGTGCCGGTGATCGTGATCTCGGTCGGCTTCGGCACCGCGATGGTGATGCCTTCCGGGATCGCGTAGACCACGTCGTGGCTGTAGCCGAGCGCGAGCTGCAGGTTCTTGCCCTGCATCGCGGCGCGGTAACCGACGCCGGTGATCTCGAGCTTCTTCTCGAAGCCCTTGGTGACGCCCTCGACCAGGTTCGCGACCTGCGCGCGCGCGGTGCCGTACATGGCCTGCGCGCGGTTGGTCTTGAACTTCGGCGCGACCTTGACCGCGCCGCTATCGAGCTTCACCTCGACGTCGTCGTGGACGACGAACTGAAGCTGGCCCTTCGGCCCCTTCACCTTGACGGTCTGTCCCTCGACGGTCGCCGTCACACCGGACGGGATCGCCACAGGCCGTTTGCCAACACGTGACATGGCTAAAAATCCTTCTCCTTAGCGTTTTCCGGCGAAGTGTGCAGCGGTTCGCCGTAGAAAACGCGTCAAACTAAAAGTTGGTGCGCATTCTTGTCGCAAAACCGGTTCCCACTTTTGCGGAATGCGCACTAGAGCACCGTGAAGAGAACTTCGCCGCCCACATTCGCGTCGCGCGCTTGGTGGTCAGCCATGATTCCCTTCGGCGTCGACAACACCGAAATGCCGAGACCGTTGTTCACGCGCGGCAGGTTCTTCACCGAAGCGTAAACCCGGCGACCGGGCTTCGAGACCCGCTCGATCTCGCGAATGACGGGCTCGCCGTCGAAATATTTCAACTCGATCTCGAGCTCGCTGCGGCCCGAAGCATGTTCGACGCTGGCGTAGCCGCGGATGTAGCCCTCGGACTTCAGCACTTCGAGCACGCTGGCGCGCATCTTCGAGCCCGGGGTCGAGACCTTGGACTTCGAACGCATCTGCGCGTTGCGGATGCGGGTGATGAGATCGCTGATCGGATCGTGCGTAGACATCTTTCCGACCCTCCTTACCAGCTCGACTTCACGAGCCCGGGAACCAGGCCCTTGGAGCCGAGTTCACGCAGCGCGATGCGCGAGAGCTTGTTCTTGCGGTAGTTCGAGCGCGGACGGCCGGTCAGTTCGCAACGGTTGCGGATGCGCGTCGTCGACGAGTTGCGCGGCAACTGGGCGAGCTTGAGCGTCGCCGCAAACCGCTCTTCCATCGGCTTGGTCTTGTCGGCGATGATCGCCTTCAGCTTGGCGCGCGCCGGTGCGGCGTTCTTGGCCATCCGCTTGCGCCGGTTGTTCTTCTCGATCGAACTCTTCTTTGCCATGCTTGGCTCCTGGGTTTCCGCGTTTGAGAGGCTTTAGCTGCGTCTCACTGCCGGAACGGGAAATTGAAAGCGGTCAACAAGGCCCTCGCCTCGTCGTCGGTCTTCGCCGTGGTGCAGACGGTGATGTCCATGCCGCGGGCTTCCGAAACCTTGTCGAAATCGATTTCGGGGAAAATGATGTGCTCCTTGATGCCGAGCGAATAGTTGCCGCGGCCGTCGAAGCTCTTCGGGTTCAGGCCACGGAAGTCGCGCACGCGCGGCAGCGCCACGTTCACCAGGCGATCGATGAACTCGTACATCCGCGCCTTGCGCAGCGTGACCTTGCAGCCGATCGGCTGGTTCTCGCGCAGCTTGAAGGTCGCGATCGCAATCCGCGAATAGGTCACGATCGCCTTCTGGCCGGCGATCTGGGTCAGCTCGGCAGCCGCGGTCTCGGCCTTCTTGCGGTCGTTGACGGAATCGCCGACGCCCATGTTGAGCACGACCTTGTCCAGCCGCGGCACCTGCATGACGTTGGCGTAGCCGAACTTTTCAGTCAGCTGGCTCCGAATGCTCTTGTCATACTCCGCACGAAGACGCGGCGTGTAAGCGGTATCAGCCATCGATCTCTGCTCCCGAGCTCTTGGCAACGCGTACCTTCTTGCCATCGGCCTGAATCTTGAACCCAATGCGGGTCGGCTTTCCGTCCTTGCCGACATAGGCGACGTTGGACAGATGGATCGGCGACTCCTTGGAGATGATGCCGCCTTCCTGGTTCTGGGTCTGCTTCTGGTGACGCTTCACCAGGTTGACGCCGCGCACCAGCGCCGTGTTGTCGGCGGGGCGGACCTCGAATACTTCGCCGGTACGGCCCTTGTCGCGGCCGTTCAGCACGATGACCTTGTCACCCTTGCGGATCTTGGCAGCCATCACAGCACCTCCGGCGCAAGCGAGATGATCTTCATGTGGTTCTTGGCACGCAGCTCGCGCGGCACGGGCCCGAAGATACGGGTGCCGACGGGCTCCGACTGGTTGTTGATCAGGACGGCGGCGTTGCGGTCGAAACGGATGACCGAACCGTCGGCGCGGCGGATGTCCTTGCGAACGCGCACCACGACGGCCTTCATCACGTCGCCCTTCTTCACCTTGCCGCGCGGAATCGCTTCCTTGATCGACACGACGATAACGTCGCCCACGGTGGCATAGCGGCGCTTGGAGCCCCCCAGCACCTTGATGCACATGACACGGCGTGCGCCTGAATTGTCGGCCACGTCGAGGTTGGTCTGCATCTGAATCATTGATGCACCTCGTCCTCTTTCTGCGCTTTAGCGCGCTCAAAATTTCCCTGAATTACTTCGACCAGGCCGAAGTTATCAGGCGGTTTTCTTCTGTTCGCCCCGGACCACGGTCCAGCGCTTCAACTTCGAGATCGGCTTGCTCTCCTCGATCCAAACCATGTCGCCCGGCTTGAACTCGTTGTTCTCGTCGTGCGCGTGGTAGTTCTTGGAGCGGCGGATCGTCTTCTTGTAGATCGGATGGGTGAAGCGGCGATCGACGCGCACCACCACCGTCTTGGCTTGCTTGTCGCTCACGACCACGCCCTGAAGCGTACGTTTCGGCATGTCCGGCCCCTTACTTCTTCTTCGCGCGGGCTTGCGCGGCGATGGTCTTGATGCGGGCGATATCGCGGCGGGCTTCACGCAGCCGCGAGGTGTTCTCCAGCTGCCCGGTGGCGCGCTGGAAACGCAGGTTGAAACGCTCCTTCTTCAGATTGAGGACAGCGTCCTCCCTCTGGTCGTCGCTCATCGCGCGGATATCTTCAACTTTCATCGGGGCCATGAATGTTACTCCGCAATGCGCGCGACGAAGCGCGTCTTGATCGGCAGCTTGGCGGCAGCGAGCGTCAGCGCTTCCTTCGCGGTCTGCACGTTGACGCCGTCGATCTCGAAAATCACGCGGCCCGGCTTGACCCGCGCCACCCACAATTCCGGCGTACCCTTGCCCGAGCCCATGCGGACTTCGGCGGGCTTCTTCGAAACCGGCAGGTCGGGAAACACGCGGATCCAGACGCGGCCGGCGCGCTTCATGTGACGGGTCAGCGCGCGGCGCGCGGCTTCGATCTGGCGGGCGGTGATGCGCTCGGGCGCCATCGCCTTCAGGCCGAACTGGCCGAACGACAACGTCGCACCCGAAGTCGCAACGCCGTGGATACGGCCCTTATGCGCCTTCCGGAACTTCGTTTTCTTTGGTTGCATCATGGCTTTAAGCCCTCAAACCTTCTCTAATGTCTCACGCAGCAGCGGCGTCGCGGCGGGGACGCGCAGTGTCGCCCTCGGCCATCTTCTTGTCCTGGGCCATCGGATCGTGCTCGAGGATCTCGCCCTTGAAGATCCAGACCTTGACGCCGCAGGTGCCGAACGTCGTGAACGCGGTCGCCACGCCATAATCGACGTCGGCGCGCAGTGTGTGCAGCGGCACGCGGCCTTCGCGGTACCACTCCATGCGCGCGATTTCCGCACCACCCAGACGGCCCGAGCAGTTGATACGAATGCCCTCGGCGCCGAGGCGCATCGCCGACTGCACCGCCCGCTTCATGGCGCGGCGGAACGCAACGCGGCGCTCGAGCTGCTGCGCGATCGATTCGGCGACCAGGGTGGCGTCGAGCTCGGGCTTGCGGATTTCGACGATGTTGATGACGACGTCGGAAGCCGTGATGTCGGCAACCCGCTTGCGCAGCTTGTCGATGTCGGCGCCCTTCTTGCCGATCACGACGCCCGGACGCGCCGAGTGTATCGTCACGCGGCACTTCTTGTGCGGACGCTCGATCACGATGCGGGCGACGGCGGCCTGCTTGAGCTCCTTGTGCAGGATCTCGCGGATCTTGACGTCTTCATGCAGCAGCTTGCCGTATTCGCTCTTGCCGGCGAACCATCGCGAATCCCAGGTGCGGTTGATGCCGAGACGCAGCCCGATTGGATTGATCTTTTGACCCATCGTATTCTCCTGCGCCGCTTTAAGCGCTTGCCTCGGCCTCGACCTGACGAACCACGATGGTCAGGTGCGAGAACGGTTTATAGATACGGCCCGAGCGGCCACGGCCGCGCGGTGCAAAACGCTTCATGACGATGCCGTTGCCGACATGCGCCTCGGCGACGACGAGATCGTCGACTTCGAGGTCATGGTTGTTCTCGGCGTTGGCGATCGCCGATTCCAGGCACTTCTTGACGTCGACCGCGATCCGCTTGCGCGAGAACTGCAGGTCGGCGAGCGCAGCCGAAGCCTTCCGGCCGCGGATCAGCTGAGCGACCAGGTTGAGCTTCTGCGGGCTGACGCGCAGCATCCGGGCAACCGCCTTGGCCTCGTTGTCCGCGAGGCTACGTTCGCGCTTTGGTTTGCTCATCGTCTATTCCTCAAGCCTTCTTGGCTTTCTTGTCGCCCGAGTGGCCATGGAAGGTACGGGTCGGCGAGAACTCGCCGAACTTGTGACCGACCATTTCCTCGTTGACCGAGACCGGCACATGCTTCTGGCCGTTGTAGACGCCGAACGTCAGGCCGACGAACTGCGGCAGGATGGTCGAGCGGCGGCTCCAGATCTTGATGACGTCGTGACGGCCGGACGCACGCGCCGCATCTGCCTTCTTGAGCAGCGACGCCTCGACAAACGGGCCTTTCCAGACTGAACGAACCATGTCCGGCGTTCCTTACTTCTTCCGCTTGTGGCGGCTTAGGAGGATGAATCGGTTGGTCGACTTGTTCGACCGGGTCTTCTTGCCCTTGGTCGGCTTGCCCCACGGGGTAACCGGGTGGCGGCCGCCCGAGGTGCGGCCTTCGCCGCCGCCATGCGGGTGATCGATCGGGTTCATGACGACGCCGCGGTTAT
Source organism: Bradyrhizobium paxllaeri (assembly GCF_001693515.2). Classification (NCBI taxonomy): domain Bacteria; kingdom Pseudomonadati; phylum Pseudomonadota; class Alphaproteobacteria; order Hyphomicrobiales; family Nitrobacteraceae; genus Bradyrhizobium; species Bradyrhizobium paxllaeri. Next base: position 3,008,162 of record NZ_CP042968.1, on the reverse strand, counting down.
GCGGGCGCCAGCCCAGCCAGCGGGTGCGGCCGGCCTTGCCGATCGAGATGTTCATGTGGTCAGGGTTCGACACCGCACCGATGGTGCCGCGGCAGCGGCCGTGCACCAGGCGCTGCTCGCCCGAGTTCAGGCGCAGAATGACGTAGTCCTGGTCGCGGCCGACGATCTGGGCGTAGGTGCCGGCCGAACGCGCGATCTGGCCGCCCTTCCCGATCTTCATCTCGATGTTGTGGACGATGGTGCCGACCGGCATGTTGCCGAGCGGCATGACATTGCCCGGCTTCACGTCGACATGGCTGCCGGCGACGACGGTGTCGCCCACGGCCAGACGCTGCGGCGCCAGGATGTAGGCCTGCTCGCCGTCCTGATACTTGATCAGCGCGATGAACGCGGTGCGGTTCGGATCGTATTCCAGCCGCTCGACGACCGCGGGAACGTCAACCTTGTTCCGCTTGAAGTCGACGATACGGTAGGCCTTCTTGTGGCCGCCGCCGCGGAAGCGCACGGTGATGCGGCCGGTGTTGTTGCGGCCGCCATTGCCGAGCTTGCCCTCGGTCAGCGCCTTCACCGGCTTGCCCTTGTAGAGCGCCGAACGGTCGACCATCACCAGCTGGCGCTGGCCCGGCGTCGTCGGATTATATGTTTTCAATGCCATCGCTGTGTCGCCTTATAGTCCGGTGGTGACGTCGATGCGGTGGCCCTCTTCGAGGGTCACGACCGCCCGCTTCACGTCCGACTGCGAGCCGAAATTGCCGCGGAACACCTTGGTCTTGCCCTTGCGGACCAGCGTGTTCACGCTCTTCACCTTGACGTCGAACAGCTTTTCGACGGCTTCCTTGATTTGCGGCTTGGTCGCCTTGTTGGCGACCTTGAACACGACCTTGTTGTGCTCGGACGCAACCGTCGCCTTTTCGGTGACGACGGGCGCTACGATCACGTCGTAATGGCGCGGATCGATATTCTTCATTTGAAGCGCGCCTCCAGCGCATCCACTGCCGCCTTCGTCAGCACGAGCTTCTGACGGCGCAGAATGTCGTAGACGTTGATGCCCTGAATCGGCAGCACGTCGATATTCGGAATGTTGCGCGCAGCGGTCGCGAATCCGGTGTTGAGCTCGGCGCCGTCGATGATCAGCGCGTTGGTGAGCCCAAGGCCGGAGAAGTGGCCGACCAGCGCCTTGGTCTTGGCATCCTTGACCTGCGTATTGTCGATCACGATCAGGCCGCCGTCCTTGGCCTTCGCCGACAGAGCATGCTTGAGCGCGAGCGCCCGCACCTTCTTCGGCAGGTCGGTCGCGTGCGAGCGGACCACCGGACCGAACGCACGGCCACCGCCGCGGAACTGCGGCACGCGGGCCGAGCCGTGACGGGCGCCGCCGGTGCCCTTCTGCTTGTACATCTTCTTGCCGGTGCGCCAGACGTCGGCGCGGCCCTGCGTCTTGTGCGTTCCGGCCTGGCGCTTGTTGAGCTGCCATTGCACGCAACGCTGGATAATATCGACGCGCGGCTCCAGACCGAAGATCGCGTCCGAGAGCTGGACCGATCCGGCTTCCTTACCTTCGAGGGTCGTGACTTTCAGTTCCATCTCACGCGCCCTCCTGCTCGGCCGGAGCAGCCTGCTCGCCGCCGGCGACCTTGAACTTGCCGGGCTTCGGAGCTTCCTTCGGCAACGGCTTCTTCACGGCGTCGCGCACCGAGATCCAGCCGCCCTTGGAGCCGGGAACGGCGCCCTCGACGAGGATCAGGCCGCGCTCGACGTCGGTCTGCACCACACGCAGGTTAAGCGTGGTGATGCGATCGACACCCATGTGACCGGGCATCTTCTTGTTCTTGAAGGTCTTGCCGGGATCCTGACGTCCGCCGGTCGAACCGATCGAACGGTGGGAGATCGACACGCCGTGGGTGGCGCGCAGACCGCCGAAATTCCAGCGCTTCATGCCGCCGGCAAATCCCTTACCGACCGAGGTGCCGGTGACGTCGACGAACTGGCCGACCACGAAGTGGTCTGCCTGGATCTCGGCGCCGACCGGGATCAGCGCGTCTTCCGACACGCGAAACTCGGTGACCTTCCGCTTCGGCTCGACCTTGGCGACCGCGAACTGGCCGCGCTCTGCCTTCGGCAGATAGACGGTCTTGCGGGCGCCGGCGCCGAGCTGCAGCGCGACGTAGCCGTTCTTTTCGGTGGTGCGATGGCCAAGCACCTGGCAGTTGCCCAGCTTGAGCACGGTCACGGGGATATGTTCGCCGGTCTCCGTAAAGACCCGCGTCATCCCGACCTTTTGTGCGATCACTCCGGAGCGCATCGGCGTGCTTCCTGTTCTTTCTGTCCGCTAACGTCGGACGATCCTGAAAATCTTAGAGCTTGATCTCGACGTCGACACCGGCGGCCAGGTCGAGCTTCATCAAAGCATCGACGGTCTGCGGGGTCGGGTCGACAATGTCGAGAAGGCGCTTGTGGGTGCGCATCTCGAATTGCTCGCGGCTCTTCTTGTCGACGTGCGGCGAACGGTTGACGGTGAACTTCTCGATGCGGGTGGGCAGCGGAATGGGTCCGCGAACCTGGGCACCGGTACGTTTCGCCGTGTTCACGATCTCACGGGTCGACGTATCGAGGATTCGATGGTCGAACGCCTTGAGACGGATGCGAATATTTTGGCCGTTCATTGCCGTTGTCTTTCTTTGTCGCTTAATACGAGTAGTGAGCAGCGAATAGCGAATGAAACCATTCGCTATTCGCCTTTCCTGTTCTCTTTACTCGATGATGGCGGCGACGACGCCGGCGCCGACGGTGCGGCCGCCTTCGCGGATCGCGAAGCGCAGCTTTTCTTCCATTGCGATCGGCACGATCAGGTGCACTTCCATCGCGATGTTGTCGCCCGGCATCACCATTTCGGTGCCTTCGGGCAGGTGCACGACGCCGGTCACGTCGGTGGTGCGGAAGTAGAACTGGGGCCGGTAGTTGGTGAAGAACGGGGTGTGACGACCGCCCTCTTCCTTGGTCAGGATGTAGGCCTCAGCCTTGAACTTGGTGTGCGGCTTGACCGAACCCGGCTTCGCCAGCACCTGGCCGCGCTCGACTTCCTCGCGCTTGGTGCCGCGGAGCAGCGCGCCGATGTTGTCGCCGGCCTGGCCCTGATCGAGCAGCTTGCGGAACATTTCGACGCCCGTGACGATGGTCTTCTGGGTGTCGCGCAGGCCGACGATTTCGATTTCCTCGCCGACCTTGATGATGCCGCGCTCGACACGGCCGGTGACGACGGTGCCGCGGCCCGAGATCGAGAATACGTCTTCCACCGGCATCAGGAACGGCTGGTCAACCGGACGCTCCGGCTGCGGAATGTACTCGTCGACATTGCGCATCAGCTCGAGGATGGCGTCGTGGCCGAGCTTCTTGTCCTTGTCTTCGAGGGCGGCGAGCGCCGAGCCCTTGATGATCGGGATCTTGTCGCCCGGGAATTCGTACTTCGAGAGCAGCTCGCGGACTTCGAGCTCGACGAGCTCGAGCAGTTCCGGATCGTCGACCATGTCGCACTTGTTCAGGAATACGACGAGCGCGGGAACGCCGACCTGACGGGCGAGCAGGATGTGCTCGCGGGTCTGCGGCATCGGGCCGTCGGCAGCCGACACGACCAGGATCGCACCGTCCATCTGGGCGGCGCCGGTGATCATGTTCTTCACGTAGTCGGCGTGGCCGGGGCAGTCGACGTGGGCGTAGTGACGATTGGTCGTCTCATACTCGACGTGAGCGGTCGAGATGGTGATGCCGCGCGCCTTCTCTTCCGGCGCCTTGTCGATCTGGTCGTACGCCGTGAACGTCGCACCGCCGGTTTCAGCCAGCACCTTGGTGATCGCTGCGGTCAGCGAGGTCTTGCCATGGTCGACGTGACCGATGGTTCCGATGTTGCAGTGCGGTTTAGTACGTTCAAACTTTGCTTTGGCCATTTGACTCTCCGTTCAGTCGTTAGTTGCAACCAACGACAATCAGGCAAACTTCTTCTGGACTTCTGCCGACACGTTCGCCGGCGCTTCAGCGTAGTGATCGAATTGCATCGTAAAGGTTGCGCGCCCCTGGCTCATCGAGCGCAGGTTATTCACGTACCCGAACATGTTCATCAGCGGCACCATGGCGTTGATGACGTTGGCGTTGCCGCGCATGTCCTGGCCCTGGATCTGGCCGCGCCGGGAATTCAGGTCGCCGATGACCGAACCGGTGTAGTCTTCCGGGGTCACCACTTCGACCTTCATGATCGGCTCGAGCAGAACGGACTTGCCCATCTGCAGCGCCTCGCGGAAGCAGGCGCGCGTGGCGATTTCGAAGGCCAGCGCCGACGAGTCGACGTCGTGGAACTTACCGTCGATGAGCTGCACCTTGACGTCGACCACCGGGAAGCCGGCGACCACGCCCGAGGACAGCACGCTCTCGAGACCCTTTTCGACGCCGGGGATGTATTCCTTCGGCACCGCGCCGCCGACGATCTTGGACTCGAACTCGTAGCCCTTACCCGCCTCGTTCGGCTCGACGATGATGGTCACGGCCGCGAACTGGCCGGTACCGCCGGTCTGCTTCTTGTGGGTGTAGCTGTGCTCGACGCGCTTGGTGACACGCTCACGGAACGCCACCTGCGGCGCGCCGATATTGGCGTCGACCTTGTAGGTGCGCTTGAGGATGTCGACCTTGATGTCGAGATGGAGTTCGCCCATGCCCTTCAAGATGGTCTGGCCGGACTCGTGGTCGGTCGACACGCGGAAGGACGGATCCTCCGCGGCGAGCTTGGCCAGCGCCACGCCCAGCTTTTCTTGGTCGGCCTTCGACTTCGGCTCGATCGCGATCTCGATCACCGGCTCCGGGAATTCCATCTTTTCGAGGATGACCTGGTTGTTGGGGTCGCACAGCGTGTCACCGGTGCGCGCTTCCTTCAGACCGGCCAGCGCGACGATGTCGCCGGCATAGGCTTCCTTGATGTCTTCGCGGTTGTTCGCATGCATCAGCAGCATGCGGCCGATACGTTCCTTCTTCTCGCGGGTCGAGTTCACGACGCCGGTGCCCGACTGCAGGATGCCGGAGTAGATGCGGCAGAAGGTGATGGTGCCGACGAAGGGGTCGTCCATGATCTTGAACGCGAGCAGCGACAGCGGCTCCTTGTCGTCCGCTTTGCGCACGACTTCGTTGCCCTTGTCGTCGGTGCCCTTGATCGCGGGCACGTCGAGCGGCGACGGCAGATAGTCGACGACGGCGTCGAGCAGCGGCTGCACGCCTTTGTTCTTGAACGCCGAGCCGCAGAGCACGGGATAGAACGCGCCGGTCAGCACGGCCTTGCGGAGCAAGCGCTTCAACGTCGCCTCATCCGGCTCCTTGCCGTCGAGATAGGCGGCCATGGCGTCGTCGTCGAGCTCGACGGCGGCTTCCACCATCTTCTCGCGGTATTCCTTGGCCTGGTCGACGAGGTCGGCCGGGATATCGACGTAATCGAACTTCGCGCCGAGCGATTCATCATTCCAGATGATGCCCTGCATCTTCACGAGGTCGACGAGACCCTTGAAGTTGTTCTCAGCGCCGATCGGCAGCTGGATCGCGATCGGCTTGGCACCGAGGCGGTCGACGATGTCGGCGAGACACTTGAAGAAGTCGGCGCCGGTCTTGTCCATCTTGTTGGCGAAGACGATGCGCGGAACCTTGTACTTGTCGCCCTGGCGCCAGACGGTTTCGGTCTGCGGCTCGACGCCCTGGTTGGAGTCGAGCACGCACACGGCGCCGTCGAGCACGCGCAGCGAACGCTCGACTTCGATGGTGAAGTCGACGTGGCCGGGGGTGTCGATGATGTTCAGGCGCTTGCCGTTCCAGAACGCGGTGGTGGCAGCCGAGGTGATCGTGATGCCACGCTCCTGCTCCTGCTCCATCCAGTCCATCGTCGCGGCACCTTCGTGCACTTCGCCGATCTTGTGGCTCTTGCCGGTATAATAAAGGATGCGCTCGGTGGTCGTGGTCTTGCCGGCGTCGATATGCGCCATGATACCGAAGTTACGGTAGTCCTCGATGGCATGTTGGCGGGGCATGGGCTGTTCCTTAAATCCGTTCTTCGCCGTTACCAGCGATAATGCGAGAAGGCACGGTTGGCTTCCGCCATCCGATGCACGTCTTCACGCTTCTTGACAGCGTTCCCCCGGTTGTTCGACGCGTCGAGCAGCTCGGCCGAGAGCCGCTCCGTCATCGTCTTTTCGTTACGCTCGCGCGCCGCGGTGATCAGCCAGCGAATGCCCAGCGCCTGACGGCGGACCGAGCGGACTTCGACCGGCACCTGGTAGGTGGCGCCACCGACGCGGCGCGACCGCACTTCGATGGTCGGCATGACGTTTTCCAGCGCCTGCTCGAACACCGTGAGCGGCCCCTGCTTGGTCTTGGCCTCGATCATGGCAAGCGCGCCGTAGACAATGTTTTCGGCGGCGGACTTCTTGCCGTCGTACATGATCGAATTCATGAACTTCGTAATGATGACGTTCCCGAACTTCGGATCCGGGTTGACTTCACGCTTTTCGGCAGAATGGCGACGAGACATCGTATCTGTTCCCGCTTACTTCGGACGCTTCGCGCCGTACTTCGAACGACGCTGCTTACGGTTCTTGACGCCCTGGGTATCGAGGACGCCGCGGAGGATGTGGTAGCGAACGCCGGGCAAGTCCTTGACGCGGCCGCCGCGGATCATGACCACCGAGTGCTCCTGAAGGTTATGGCCTTCACCCGGGATGTAGCCGATCACCTCGAAGCCGTTGGTCAGGCGCACCTTGGCGACCTTACGAAGCGCCGAGTTCGGCTTCTTCGGGGTCGTGGTGTAGACGCGCGTGCAAACGCCGCGCTTCTGCGGCGACTGCTGCAGCGCCGGCACCTTCTTGCGCGACTTCTGTACCGTACGCGGATTTGCGATCAGCTGGTTGATCGTCGGCATGTAGCCTTCACCCTTTAGTTCACGCGAAACCTTGAATGGCTTTCGCAAATTCTTCTCGGAACTAGCCGTTCCGTTCGGCCCGCCCTGCGCAGAAAAAAAACATCCACGCAAAACGAAATCGCGCCAACCACTCATCGCTGAGCGGAAAGCGCTTCGACGCCACAGAGGACCGCGATTGAAGGCCGATCAGCGGTCGCTGTCCGGCCTGCTTCCGAGGTCATGCATCCGAGTTCACTCTCAAGAGGACGTGCTCAAGAGAACTAAAATCGTCCTGGCATTGCCTAGCAATATATCGACAGCGTTTGAGCGGCATTCGTCGAGGTTGGTGCCCGTCTCTAGTCCAGAAGGATTTGAAAGGGTGTTCCGTTCCGACGCTGGCGTTGCTCACCGCCTGTCGTTAAGTGGCCGTCTTCTATAAGCGGTGGATAGCTAAGTCAAGCGAAACGAGAACACTGGAAATGCCTATGGGGGCAGCGGATTCAGCGCTTCGCCTGAATTCGGGAAGTCCGAAATAGGCGACATCCCGCCCTGCCCTGTGCCGATCGAGTCGCCAATTTTACCCGGGCAAATATATCCAGAAACATTATTCTGGTCGCTTTCAGTAGAAAACCGGAGTTCCGACTAAGCTTTCGTTTGCCTTTCGGGGTGCAAAAATGTCGCACCCCGGCCGAGATTCCCTATGAAATACACCGACATTGCGATCATCGGGGGCGGCCTAGCCGGCTCGACCGCAGCCGCCATGCTCGGACGCTCGGGAATTCCGACGGTCCTGATCGATCCGCATCAGGTCTATCCGTTCGACTTCCGCGTCGAAAAAATCAGCGGCGACGAACAGCTCGACCGCTTCTACCAGACCGGAATCGCCGATTCGGTGCTGCGCTCGGCCACCCATGACGGGGAAAACTGGATCGCGCGATTCGGCTATCTCCTCGACAAGAAGCCGAGCCGCCAATACGGCATCATGTATGACGCGCTGGTTGGCGCGGTCCGCGCCGAAATCCAGCCTCCGGCCGAACTCGTCTACGCCAAGGTGACGGACGTGGCGACCAGCGCGGAGCGGCAGACGCTGACGCTGTCCGACGGCGAAACCATCTCGGCGCGGCTGGTGGTGCTGGCCAATGGACTGAGCGTCGGGCTGCGCCGAAATCTCGGCATCGAGCGCCAGGTCATCAGCGCCAGCCATTCGATCTCGATCGGGTTCGACCTCGTGCCGGTCGGCCGCCCGGCCTTCGAATTCCCGGCTTTGACCTATTTTTCGGAACGGACGAAGGAGCGCGTTGCCTATGTGACGCTGTTCCCGATCGAAAAGCGGATGCGGGCCAACCTTTTCGTCTACCGCGAGGTCGACGACCCCTGGCTGCGCGAGATGCGGCACAGGCCGGTCGAGACCATAAACGCCGTGCTGCCGCGGCTACGCCGGATCACCGGCGAATACGCCGTTGCCGGCGACGTCAAGATCCGCCCGGCCGATGTCTATGTCTCGACCGGCTATCGCCAACCCGGCGTCGTTCTGGTCGGCGACGCCTTTGCCGCCACCTGCCCGGTCACCGGCACCGGCACCGACAAGGTGTTCACCGACGTGGCGCAGCTTTGCAACGTTCACATCCCCGCCTGGCTTGCCACCGAGGGCATGAGCGAAGCCAAGATCGCTTCCTTCTACGACGATCCGGTCAAGCAGGCCTGCGACGCCTGGTCGATGGGGAAAGCGATCAGTTTCCGCAAGGTCACGATCGAGAACGGGCCGTACTGGCGGGCACAGCGCTGGGCGCGCTTCCTGGCGTGGTTCGGCGAAGGCGCGTTGCGGCGGATGCGCAACGCCATCAGTGCGGACTCAAACCGCCCTGCTCACTCCTCGTCGTCATCCTCATCGTCGTCATCGTCTTCATTGTCGTCGTCGGCCTGAGACGTGGCGTTGTGCGGCGTGCGGCCCTGGTCGTCCCAGAGCTTGCGATAGACGCCGTTGGCTGCGAGCAATTGCGCATGCGAGCCGCGCTCGATGGCACGGCCGCCTGAAATCACGATGATCTCGTCCATCTCGACCACCGATGTCAGGCGGTGGGTCGACCAGATCATGGTGCGTCCCTCGGCCACGTTGAGCAGCGTGCGGTTGATCGCCGCTTCCGTGGTCTGGTCGAGCGCCGAGGTCGCTTCATCGAGCAGCAGCAGCGACGGATTGCGGATGATGGCGCGTGCGATCGCGATGCGCTGGCGCTGGCCACCCGACAGCGTATCGCCGCGTTCGCCGACCGCCGTGTCGTATTTCTGCGGCAGGCTCATGATGTAGCTGTGGATCTCGGCCTTGCGCGCGGCTTCCTCGACCTCCGCGTCGCTGGCGCCTTCCTTGCCGAGCCGGATGTTCTCGCGGATCGTCATGTTGAACAGCATGTTCTCCTGGAACACGATGGCCATACCGCTGCGCAGGGATTCGCGGGTCACGCGGCGGATATCGACGCCATCGATCGCCACCCGCCCCTCGTCCGGCGTGTAGAGCCGCAGGATCAGGTTGAGCAACGTGCTCTTGCCCGAGCCGCTGGGGCCGACGATCGCAATGCGCTTGCCGACATTGAGCTTGAGGCTGAAATTGTCGAGCACAGGCGTCTCGCTGCCTTCATAGGCGAAGGTGACGCGCTCGAAGCTGATGTCGTTGGTGATGCGCGGCAGATCGGGCGCGCCCGCACGGTCGGCCCCGCGCGTCGGCTCATCCAGCAATTCCTGGATATGCCGCACCGCCGCCGCCGACTGGATCGACACCGGAATGAAATGCATCAGATGAGCGATGTTGTAGGACACCTCCCAGAACGCGCTCTCGAAGGTGACGAAGGTGCCGATGGTGATCTGGCCCTTGGTGGCGAGATAGGCGCCGATCGCCAGCACGACGAGGTGCAGCAACAGCACCGAAATGGTGACGGTGCGCTCCACCATGGTGGAGAGGAAGACCGCGGACGCGGTCTTGATGCGCACATCCTGGTTGCGCAAGGTGAACCAGCCGAGCGTGCGGCGCTGCAGGCTGAACGCCTTGATCACCGCCTGCGCCGCCACGTTTTCCTGCACCGTGCCGAGCAGCGCCGATTCGTTGAGCTTCTGCTCGTAATTCGCCTGCACCGCCTTCGGCGTCAGGATCCTCGGCCCGATCAGCGTAATCGGGAATATCAGCAAGGCGACCGCCGCAAGCTGCCAGTTCAAAAACAGCATCAGGATGATGCCGGCGATCAGTTCCAGGAACGGCAGCGCCGCGCTGTTGGCGAAGGTTTTGACCGAGCTTTCATAGGCCGCGAGGTCAATCGAGAAGCGCGAGAGAATCTCGCCGCGCTTGGTCCGGGCGAAATATGACGCCGGCAGGTTCTGGACGTGCTCGAACAGCCGCGTCCGCACGTCAGCGATGACGCCAGCAGCCAGCCGTGCGTCCCATTTCTCGTACCAGACCGCAATGATCGACGTGACGATGCCGGCGACGGCGAGCACACCGAGGATCTTGTAGAGTGCCTGGAAGTCCTCCTCGCCGAGCGCATCGTCGATCAGGAATTTCAGGCTCAACGGCATGATGACGTTGAACAGCGTCTCGACCAGGACGCCGAAGGTCACGAAGACCAGCAGGTTCCTGTAATTGCCGAGATACGGCTTGGTGAAGCCGTAGATCGTCGCCATCGCGCCGGCGGCTTCCTTGGCGGTGAAGACGACGAGATCCTCGTCATCATCATCGTCGTCGAGGTCCAGCTCGGCGTTCTTGTCGGCTTTGTCGGCGTCATCGGCAGGTGCAGCCTTGCCACCGGTGAGCGGCGCGACAGCCTCCAGCACAAGCTTCTTCGTGAGCTCCGGATCGTCAGCCGGAACGGGATTCCGATCATCCGAAGAAGGAGGCTTGGACGCCATGAAACCAACCGATGCTGCACGGCCGGCATGACCGCAAATCGAACGCGGCAGCAGAAAATGCTACCGCGGCGATCCTATGCGATCGGGATGAATTCGGCAAAACAATTGGAGCGGCCGGCCCTGATCAGAACCGGCCGGGGGCCAATAGCGTTTTCAAGCGAAGTGGACACCGGTTCGCATGAAGAAAACGCGTCAAAACAAGAATCTGGAGCTTCGGCTCTGATTCAATCAGAACCGAAGCTCTAGTCTTCCGATTCGACCTTGTCGAAGAACGAATAGCGCAGGCTGTCGGCGTCGGCGTACCACTGCCCCGGGCCCTTGTTGGCCGCCAGCGTCGCCGCCCACACCGCATCGGTGCAATCGCGCCGGTGCATCGAAAGGTCGAAGCCGTTGCCGAAGAACAATTCGGACCATTCCCACCAGGTGCCGAGCTTCTTCACGCCGCGCAACAGGTCGTAGCGGTCGATCAGCGCAGGCGCCATGTCAGATGTCACCGACCCGAACACCAACCCGGTCTTGACGACGCGGTTGAGCTCGCGCACTGCGCGCGGGACCTGTTTTTCGGAGACGTGACACAGGCTGGTCTCGAACACGAAATCGAATTCGTCGTCCTTGAACGGCATGTCGACGATGGAGCCGAGCTTGTTGAACTTGCGCAGCGCCTTCGGCGTCTTGGCGTGGACCGCCTTGTTGTTTTCGATGCCCCAGGCATCGATGCCGCGTTCGCGCAACGCGCCGACCAGTTCGCCGCTGGCAGAGCCCGCCACGAGCAGCTTGTAGCCCTTGGCCCTGTTCCAGACGATCCTGATCAGGTCGATCAGATAAGCCGGGTCGGTGAACCGGCTCCAGACTTCGCTGTAAGGACCCAGCCCACGATAATTATCGAAATAGCTGCGATCGATCTTGTCGGACGTTGCTTCGCCCGCTTGCGTGCGGGCGCGGCGCAGCCGCATCATCTCGGTCAAAATGATGTCGGTCGCAGCATCCGAGGAATCGAGCAGGCCGTTCAGTGTCGAATCGAACAGATAGTCGCCGACCACGACGATGCCCGGATGCTCTTTCGGTTCTGGGCGATGGTTGGTCATGACGTCACGCACCGGCAGGCCGCCCGGCAGCGCGTTCACCGACGACAACCAGCGATGGATCTTGCCTTCCATGAAATGATCGCGGGCATTGCCGAGAGGCGGCGGCAACGACTTCAGCGCGGCGTCGATCAGCTCCTGGTCGCTGAGATTGGCAAACGCCAGCGCATCCGAGCCGGCGATCAGCCAGTTGAGCACGCCGTGCCTGCCGACGTCGTGGCGGGCGCCCTCATTGTAGACGCAGCAGCCGCCGAACGCTTCCGACATGAACCAGGCGCCGGGGATTTTCTCGCCCCAGAACGGTTCGTCGAACAGGATCGACACGCGCAAATAATGCGCCGGTCGATCGAAATAGGCGACGTGCTTGACCATCGACTTGCGCAGGTCTTCGCCATCCCAGCGCATGGTGGCGAGCCAGGAATGCGGCAGGCACATCAGCACGAGATCGAAATCTCGCGTCTCCGGCCCCTTCCCGTTCATCATGTTGAGCTGGTAGCGGCCGGCGGCGGTCTTTCCGACCTTCAGCACGCGATGATTGAGCTGGATTTCGGCATCGACTTCCGAGCGCAGGCACTCGATCAACTGCTCATTGCCGTTCTGGATCGAATACAGGCCGATATAGCCGTCGATATCCATCACGAAGTTCTTCAGCGCGTTCAGGCCGTTGGTATTGTGGCTCTCGGTCGCGATATCGGAACGCGCCATCACCTTGAGGAAGCGCTTGGCGGTGGGATCGTCGACTTCCTTGTCGAGCACTTCCTCGCAGGTCATGTAGGCCCAGGGGTGCTCGTTGTCGTGGGCGCCGACGCCCTCGTAATATTCGATCGGCGACACCAGGTCGGAGCAGCGCTTGCGGAAGGCTTCAATCGCAGCGGCGGTTTTCGCGCCGTATTTGCGACGCATGCCGGGAACATCCGCGAGCAGTTCGCCGTCGAGTTGCACCTGCTCGGCATCCATCGGGATGGTCTGCAGGCCGAAATGCTGGATCAGTTCCCGCAGGGGATCCGGGCCGGTCATCGAATAATCGTAGATTTCCGCGACGCCCGCCTCATACATCGCCGGCGCGGAATCGAATTTACGCGAGACGACCTTGCCCCCGACGCGGTCGGACGCCTCGTAGATGGTGACGCGGCAAAGATCGCCGAGCTTTTTCTTCAGATACCAGGCGCTCATCAGCCCGCCCGGGCCGCCGCCTACGATTGCAAGATCCAACATGTCGTTTCCGTCGCCCTCCGGCCCCCTGCCTATTGGAAAGCAGCCGGTCTAAACCGCAAGCAAAAGCGCTTTTCACCCTGAAGGGAAGATGAACAAAGCAGGTCCTCGCAACGCAGCAATGAAAGAAAGCAGCAAAAAGGCCGGCTTGCGCCAGCCATTTGTCTTCGCACCGTATTCTTGCGGATGTCCTATTCGGCCAGCGGATGGGCCGGCCAGTGTGCTCTAGCCGCCACGGAATGCCTTGCCGGCAAGCAGGCTGACAAGCTCCTGCTGGCGCGAGAGGCCGGTCTTCGAGAGCACGGCCTTGAGCTGGCTGCGCACCGTTTCCCGGTTGACGCCGGTCGCGTCGGCCAGTGCGTCGACCGTTTCAGCCCGGCCGATGCCCCGCGCCACCCGCGCTTCCGCCGGCGTCAGGTCGAACAGGCCTTGCAAGACCTCCGCGGTCGGCACCACGGCGCGATCGACCGGGGTCACCACCAACAGCGCGGTAGCCTGCGTGAAGATATCGCGTGCATCGCCGCGCACGGGGATGACATGCAGCACCATCGGCACGCGGGTTGCCGTCGCAGCGACCGGTATTGACTTCACGGTCCGGCCATCGGCAAGAGACTTCGGGCCGAGCGCTTCGGCAAGCAGCGCGTCCGCCGTGACAGCCGTCATCGTTACGCGCTCGATCCGATCCTGAAACAGCGAAGGGACCAGCGCTTCGAACAGGCCGTTGGCGGCGAATACCCGGCCGCGCCCGCGCAGCACCGCGCCCGGCAGGCCCAGCACCTGCAAGGCTTCAGCCTGCGCATGCGCGCGCTCGAAGCCAAGGCGATTTGCTGCCAGGGAGGCCCGGGCCAGATGCGGCCGCAGCCCATCCAGCAAGGTGACGACTTCTCGCGGCACCGGACCGAGATCCTGATGCCGCGGCACGACAATCGCTATCGAATCGCCGCTCGGCATCGGGATGATCGTTCCGGCCCGGTAGCCGATGCCGTGCTTGCGGTAAAAATTGCAATAGACGTCGTTGGTCGCAATCTCCTCCTCCGAGAGGAGATCGAAGTCGGTAACGAAGCCTGCGTGATTGAGTGCGATGGCACGCGGCAGATTGGGATCGCGTTCGCTCCATCCCTCTCCCAGGAAAACCGGCATCAGCTTGTCATATTCGACGGAATTGACCGCGCTTGTGTAGCCGTCCCGCACGCCGAACAGAAAGCCGCCATTGCCGCCGACCGCGGCACTGAGTTCGCCAAGCAGGGCCGGCCACTGGGAAGGAACGAGCCCCGCCTCGTAAATACGATCGATCAAGGGTTCAAGATGAGCCATCTCGCTCATGAGCAACTATTACCGTTGTGGCAGGACGCCCCTCGCCGACTTGATAGCAGGCATCCCCCATCTGGGTGAAGCGCCAGATCGCTTTCCTCCGCACAAAGAAAAAGCCGGCTTCGCAGCCGGCTTTCTTGTCGATCTGGAACCTGACGGAACCCTTACTCCGCCGGCGGCAGCGCCAGCGGTTCGGCTTCGGGAGCGGTCGGCACGATCGTCGACTGCTTCTCGCGCTCGTCGAGGATCAGCTTGTCGCGCTTGACCGCGACTTCGCGGATCTTGGCCATCGAGGCGCCGGTGCCCGCCGGGATCAGCCGGCCGACAATGACGTTCTCCTTGAGGCCTTCCAGCGGATCCACCTTGCCGTTGACGGCGGCTTCGGTGAGCACGCGGGTGGTCTCCTGGAACGAGGCCGCCGAGAAGAACGAGCGGGTCTGCAGGCTCGCCTTGGTGATGCCGAGCAGAACCGGCGTTCCCGTAGCGGGCTTCTTGCCCTCTTCCTTGGCCTTCAGGTTGAGCGCGTCGAACTCGATCTTGTCGACCTGCTCGCCCGAGATCATGTCGGTGTCGCCCTGGTCGGTGACCTCGACCTTCTGCAGCATCTGACGGACAATCACTTCGATGTGCTTGTCGTTGATGAGCACGCCCTGCAGCCGGTAGACCTCCTGGATTTCGTTGACCAGATAGGCAGCGAGTTCCTCGATGCCCTTGATCGCCAGGATGTCGTGCGGCGCCGGATTGCCTTCGACGATGAAATCGCCCTTTTCGACGATGTCGCCGTCCTGCAGATGGATGTGCTTGCCCTTCGGGATCAGGTACTCGCGCGGCTCCTCGGTCTTGTCCATCGGCTCGATCGAGATGCGGCGCTTGTTCTTGTAGTCGCGGCCGAAGCGGATCGTGCCGGCGATTTCCGCGATGATGGCCGCGTCCTTTGGCTTGCGGGCCTCGAACAGTTCGGCCACCCGCGGCAGACCGCCGGTGATGTCGCGGGTCTTGGCGCTTTCGGTCGAGATACGCGCCAGGATGTCACCGGCCTTGACCTTTGCGCCGGTGTCCACCGACAGAATGGCGTCGACCGACAGCATGTAGCGGGCATCGCCACCACGCGCGAGCTTGAGCACCTTGCCGTCCTTGCCCTTGACCACGATGGCCGGGCGCAGGTCGGCGCCGCCACGCGACGCGCGCCAGTCGATGACGACGCGCTTGGCGATACCGGTGGATTCGTCGAGCGTTTCCGAGATCGACTGCCCTTCCACCAGGTCCTCGAACCCGATGGTGCCTTCGACCTCGGTGAGAACCGGACGGGTGTACGGATCCCATTCCGCGATGCGCTGGCCGCGCTTGACCATGTCGCCTTCGTCGACGTGCATGCGCGCGCCGTACTGAATGCGGTGGGTCGCACGCTCGGTGCCGTCGGCATCGACGATGGCAACGACCATGTTACGGACCATCGCGATCAAGTGACCTTCGCTGTTACGGGCGATGGACTTGTTCTTGATGGTGACCTTGCCCTCGAAGTTCGATTCGACGAACGACTGCTCGTTGATCTGCGCCGCGCCGCCGATGTGGAACGTGCGCATCGTCAGCTGCGTGCCGGGTTCACCGATCGACTGGGCGGCAATGACGCCGACCGCCTCGCCGTGGTTGACCGGCGTGCCGCGGGCCAGATCGCGGCCGTAGCACTTGCCGCAGATGCCGTTGACCAGTTCGCAGGTCAGTGCCGAGCGGATCTTCACTTCCTGGATGCCGGCCTGCTGGATGGCGTCGACATGCGCCTCTTCCATCAGCGTGCCGCGCTTGACCACGACCTTATTGGAGGCGGGATCGCGCAGATCCTCGCCCGCGACACGGCCGAGAATACGCGAAGCCAGCGAAGCGACGACGGTACCGGCGTCGACGATGGCGCGCATCTTGATGCCGAGTTTGGTGCCGCAATCGTCCTGCGTGATGATGCAGTCCTGCGCCACGTCGACCAGACGGCGGGTCAGATAACCGGAGTTCGCGGTCTTCAACGCGGTGTCCGCGAGGCCCTTGCGGGCGCCGTGGGTCGAGTTGAAGTATTCGAGCACCGACAGACCTTCCTTGAAGTTGGAAATGATCGGCGTCTCGATGATTTCACCCGACGGCTTCGCCATCAGGCCGCGCATACCGGCGAGCTGACGCATCTGCGCCGGCGAACCGCGCGCGCCCGAATGCGCCATCATGTAGATCGAGTTGATGTCGGCGTCGGCGCCCTTCGGCGTCTTCTTGGTCGAGGAGATTTCCTTCATCATCTCCTTGGCGATTTCTTCGGTAGCCTTCGACCAGGCGTCGACCACCTTGTTGTACTTCTCGCCATGGGTGATCAGACCGTCATTGTACTGCTGCTCGAAATCCTTCGCCAGCGTACGGGTGGTGTCGACGATCTTCCACTTCGAGTGCGGAACGACCATGTCGTCCTTGCCGAACGAGATGCCGGCCTTGAACGCGTTGTAGAAGCCGAGCGCCATGATGCGGTCGCAGAAGATCACCGTCTCCTTTTGGCCGCAGTGGCGATAGACTTGGTCGATCACGCCGGAGATTTCGCGCTTGGTCATCAGCTTGTTGATGATGTCGTACGAAATCTTCGAGTTCTTCGGCAGCACGTTGCCGAGCATGACGCGGCCCGCGGTGGTTTCGATCCAGCGCTTGGCCTGCTTGCCGTTCTCGTCAACGCCTTCCCACCGGTACTTGATCTTGGTGTGGAGGTGGATGACCTTCGAATGCAGGGCGTGCTCGAGCTCGGCCATGTCGCCGAAGATCTTGCCCTCGCCGGGCAGGCCTTCACGCATGATCGAGAGATAATAGAGGCCGAGCACGATGTCCTGCGACGGCACGATGATCGGCTGGCCGTTCGCGGGATGCAGGATGTTGTTGGTCGACATCATCAGGACGCGCGCTTCGAGCTGCGCTTCCAGCGACAGCGGAACGTGCACGGCCATCTGGTCGCCGTCGAAGTCGGCGTTGAACGCGGCGCAGACCAGCGGGTGAAGCTGGATCGCCTTGCCCTCGATCAGCACCGGCTCGAACGCCTGAATGCCGAGGCGATGCAGCGTCGGGGCGCGGTTGAGCAGCACCGGATGCTCGCGGATCACCTCGTCGAGGATATCCCAGACCTCGGGACGCTCCTTCTCGACCAGCTTCTTCGCCTGCTTGACGGTGGTGGACAGGCCCTTGGCGTCGAGCCGCGAATAGATGAATGGCTTGAACAGTTCGAGCGCCATCTTCTTCGGCAGGCCGCACTGATGCAGACGCAGTTCGGGACCGACCACGATCACCGAACGGCCCGAATAGTCGACGCGCTTGCCAAGCAGGTTCTGACGGAAGCGGCCCTGCTTGCCCTTGAGCATGTCGGCCAGCGACTTCAAAGGCCTCTTGTTGGCGCCGGTGATGACGCGGCCACGGCGGCCGTTGTCGAACAGTGCGTCGACGGCCTCCTGCAGCATGCGCTTTTCGTTGCGGATGATGATGTCCGGCGCGCGCAGCTCCATCAGCCGCTTCAAGCGGTTGTTGCGGTTGATGACGCGGCGGTAGAGGTCGTTGAGATCCGAGGTCGCGAAGCGGCCGCCGTCGAGCGGCACCAGCGGACGCAGGTCCGGCGGAATCACCGGCACCACGGTCAGGATCATCCACTCCGGCTTGTTGCCGGAATAGCGGAAGGCTTCGACGATCTTCAGGCGCTTGGCGAGCTTCTTGTGCTTGATGTCGGACTCGGTCTCCTGCATCTCGGCGCGCAGGGACTGCTCGAGCTTTTCGAGCTCAAGACCCTTCAACAGCTCGCGGATCGCTTCGGCGCCGATCATGGCGGTGAACGAATCCTGGCCGTATTCGTCCTGCGCCTTCAGGTACTCGTCTTCCGACAGCAGCTGACGGTCCTTGAGCGCGGTCAGGCCCGGCTCCAGCACGACGTAATATTCGAAGTACAGGATCCGCTCGAGATCCTTCAGCGTCATGTCGAGCAGCAGGCCGATGCGGGACGGCAGCGACTTCAGGAACCAGATGTGGGCAACGGGCGCGGCCAGCTCGATATGGCCCATGCGCTCGCGACGGACGCGCGACAGCGTCACTTCGACCGAGCACTTTTCGCAGATGATGCCCTTGTACTTCATGCGCTTGTACTTGCCGCACAAGCACTCGTAATCCTTGATCGGCCCGAAGATGCGGGCGCAGAACAGGCCGTCGCGCTCCGGCTTGAAGGTCCGGTAGTTGATGGTCTCCGGCTTCTTGATCTCGCCGTAGGACCAGGACAGAATCTTCTCCGGGGACGCAATCGAGATCCGGATCTGGTCGAAGACCTGAGCCGGAGTCGTCGGATTGAAGAGATTCATAATTTCTTGGTTCATCGTCTTCTCCTCGCGTGCCGGTCGTCACCGGCAGCAAATTCGAAACTCTTTTAGTGCGCGCCCCGCTCAACGTCCGAGCCGAGCGCGAATGCCCGGCGGTTCGCCGGGCATGAAATCGTATGCGTTACTCAGCCGCCTCGGACGTCGGCGCCGGTCCCATCTTGGAATTGTGCAGGTCGACGTTGAGGCCGAGCGAGCGCATTTCCTTGACCAGCACGTTGAACGATTCCGGAATACCCGCCTCGAACGTGTCGTCGCCGCGCACGATCGCCTCGTACACCTTGGTACGGCCGGCGACGTCGTCCGACTTCACGGTCAGCATTTCCTGCAGCGTGTAGGCCGCGCCGTAAGCTTCCAGCGCCCACACCTCCATTTCGCCGAAGCGCTGTCCGCCGAACTGCGCCTTGCCGCCCAGCGGCTGCTGGGTGACGAGCGAGTACGGACCGATCGAACGCGCATGGATCTTGTCGTCGACCAGATGGTGCAGCTTGAGCATGTAGATGTAGCCCACCGTCACCTTGCGATCGAAGGCGTCGCCGGTGCGGCCGTCATAGACGGTCGACTGGCCGGAGGCGTCGAAGCCCGCGAGCTTCAGCATCTCCTCGATGTCGGCTTCCTTCGCGCCGTCGAACACCGGGGTTGCGATCGGCACGCCGTGGCTCAGGTTCTTGCCAAGCTCCATCAGCTCGCTGTCGTTCAGCGTCTTGATGGTTTCATCGTCGCCATAGATCTTCTTCAGGGTCTCGCGCAGCGGCTTGAGATCCTGCTTCTGATAATAGCCGTCGATGGTCTGGCCGATGCGCTTGCCGAGGCCTGCGCAGGCCCAGCCGAGATGCGTCTCCAGAATCTGGCCGACGTTCATACGCGAGGGCACACCGAGCGGATTGAGCACGATGTCCG
The DNA here is from genome assembly GCF_001693515.2 of Bradyrhizobium paxllaeri. Classification (NCBI taxonomy): domain Bacteria; kingdom Pseudomonadati; phylum Pseudomonadota; class Alphaproteobacteria; order Hyphomicrobiales; family Nitrobacteraceae; genus Bradyrhizobium; species Bradyrhizobium paxllaeri. Next base: position 2,988,483 of record NZ_CP042968.1, on the reverse strand, counting down.
CGTGCGTACCGTCCTCGAGGAACGGCATGTCCTCGATCGGAACGATCTTGGACACCACGCCCTTGTTGCCGTGACGGCCGGCCATCTTGTCGCCGGGCTGGATCTTGCGCTTCACCGCGACGAAGACCTTGACCATCTTCATCACGCCGGGCGGCAGTTCGTCGCCACGCTGCAGCTTTTCGACCTTGTCGAGGAAGCGCTGTTCAAGGCCCTTCTTCGATTCGTCGTACTGCTTCCGCATCGCCTCGATTTCGGCCATCAGCTTGTCGTTGGGGGATGCAAACATCCACCACTGCGACTTCGGATACTCATCGAGCACGGCGCGCGTGATCTTGGTGTCCTTCTTGAAGCCCTTCGGACCCGCGATGCCCTGGCGGTTTTCCAGCAGCTCCGCGAGGCGGCCGTAGACGTTGCGGTCGAGGATCGCCTGTTCGTCGTCGCGGTCCTTGGCCAGACGCTCGATCTCTTCCCGCTCGATCGCCAGCGCACGCTCGTCCTTGTCGACGCCGTGGCGGTTGAACACGCGCACTTCCACGATGGTGCCCTGCACGCCCGGGGGCACGCGGAGCGAGGTATCGCGGACGTCGGAGGCCTTTTCGCCGAAGATGGCGCGCAGGAGCTTTTCTTCCGGCGTCATCGGGCTTTCGCCCTTCGGCGTGATCTTGCCGACCAGGATGTCACCGGCGCGGACTTCGGCGCCGATATAGACGATGCCGGCTTCGTCGAGGTTCTTCAGCGCTTCTTCCGAAACGTTCGGAATGTCGCGGGTGATTTCCTCAGGTCCGAGCTTGGTGTCACGGGCCATCACCTCGAACTCCTCGATGTGGATCGAGGTGAAGACGTCGTCCTTCACGATCCGCTCGGAGAGCAGGATCGAGTCTTCGAAGTTGTAGCCGTTCCACGGCATGAACGCGACCAGCACGTTGCGGCCGAGCGCGAGCTCGCCGAGATCGGTCGAGGGACCGTCGGCGATGATGTCGCCCTTCTTGACGATGTCGCCGACCTTCACCAGCGGACGCTGGTTGATGCAGGTCGACTGGTTGGAGCGCTGGTACTTCATCAGCCGGTAGATATCGACGCCCGACTTGGTGGGATCGAGATCTTCGGTGGCGCGGATCACGACGCGGGTGGCGTCGATCTGGTCGATCACGCCCGAGCGGCGGGCGGCGATCGCAGCGCCGGAGTCACGGGCCACCACGCCTTCCATGCCGGTGCCGACGAACGGCGCCTCGGCGCGAACCAGCGGCACCGCCTGGCGCTGCATGTTCGAGCCCATCAGCGCGCGGTTGGCGTCGTCGTTCTCGAGGAACGGGATCAGCGCCGCGGCCACCGAAACGAGCTGCTTCGGCGACACGTCCATATAGTCGACCTTGTCAGGCGTGATCGGCAGCACTTCGCCGGCGTGACGGCAGACGATCAGGTCTTCGGTGAAACGGCCCTTGGCATCGAGCGGCACGTTGGCCTGCGCGACGCGATAACGGCCCTCCTCCATCGCCGAGAGATACACGACCTCGTCGGTGACACGGCCGTCCTTCACCTTGCGGTAAGGCGTTTCGACGAAACCGTACTTGTTGACGCGCGCGAACGTCGCCAGCGAGTTGATCAGGCCGATGTTCGGACCTTCCGGCGTTTCGATCGGGCAGATACGGCCGTAATGGGTCGGATGCACGTCGCGGACTTCGAAGCCGGCGCGCTCACGGGTCAGACCGCCCGGGCCAAGCGCCGAGAGACGGCGCTTGTGGGTGATCTCCGACAGCGGGTTGGTCTGGTCCATGAACTGCGAGAGCTGCGAGGAGCCGAAGAACTCGCGCACGGCGGCAGCCGCCGGCTTGGCGTTGATCAGGTCCTGCGGCATCACGGTGTCGATATCGACACTCGACATGCGCTCCTTGATCGCGCGCTCCATGCGGAGCAGACCGATGCGGTACTGGTTCTCCATCAGTTCGCCGACCGAACGCACACGGCGGTTGCCGAGATGGTCGATGTCGTCGATCTCGCCCTTGCCGTCGCGCAGATCGACCAGCGTCTTGATGACGGCCAGGATGTCTTCCTTGCGCAGCGTGCGATGGGTGTCGGGCGCGTCGAGCTCGAGGCGCATGTTCATCTTGACGCGGCCGACCGCGGACAGGTCGTAACGCTCGGCGTCGAAGAACAGCGACTGGAACATGGTCTGGGCCGAATCGATCGTCGGCGGCTCGCCCGGACGCATCACGCGGTAGATGTCGAACAGCGCGTCTTCACGCGTCATGTTCTTGTCGGCGTTGAGCGTGTTGCGGATGTAGGCGCCGACATTGACGTGGTCGATGTCGAGCAGCGGCAGTTCCTTGTAGCCCTGCTCGTTGAGCGCCTTCAGCGACTTCTCGGTCAGCTCCTCGCCGGCTTCGGCGTAGATTTCACCGGTCTTCGGATTGACGAGATCCTCGGCGAGATAATTGCCGACCAGCTCTTCATCCGACAGGCGGAGCGCCTTCAGGCCCTTTTCCTGCAACTGGCGCGCCGCGCGCACGGTCAGCTTCTTGCCGGCCTCGAGCACGACCTTGCCGGTGTCGGCGTCGATCAGGTCGTTGATGGTCGAGTAGCCGCGGAAACGCGAGGCGTCGAACGGCACGCGCCAGCCTTCCTTGGCGCGCTTGTAGTTGATCTTCTTGTAGAAGGTCGACAGGATCGTCTCGCCGTCGAGACCCAGCGCATACATCAGCGAGGTCACGGGAATCTTGCGGCGGCGGTCGATGCGCGCGAACACGATGTCCTTGGCGTCGAACTCGATGTCGAGCCAGGAACCGCGATACGGAATCACGCGCGCGGCAAACAACAGCTTGCCGGACGAATGGGTCTTGCCCTTGTCGTGGTCGAAGAACACGCCGGGCGAACGGTGCATCTGCGAGACGATGACGCGCTCGGTGCCGTTGACGACGAAGGTGCCGTTCATGGTCATGAGCGGAATATCGCCCATGTAGACGTCCTGCTCCTTGATGTCCTTGACCGACTTGGCGCCGGTTTCCTCATCGATATCGAACACGATCAGGCGCAGCGTCACCTTGAGCGGCGCAGCATAGGTCATGCCGCGCTGGCGGCACTCGTCGACGTCATATTTCGGCGGCTCGAATTCGTAGCGGACGAATTCCAGCATCGAGGTGCCCGAGAAATCCGAGATCGGGAATACCGACCGGAACACCGCCTGCAGACCCTCGTCCAGCCGGCCGCCCTGGGGTTCGTCGACCATCAGGAACTGGTCGTACGACGCCTTCTGAACCTCGATGAGGTTCGGCATCTCGGCGACTTCCTTGATGTGTCCGAAGAACTTGCGAACGCGTTTGCGACCGGTGAATGTCTGCTGCGCCATCGTGGCCTCTCATTTTCGTCGCCCTTGTGGGCGAACCTTCCGAAGCGCGACTGCCATCGCCCCCGGGTTGAATGTCGAATCGCTCGAAAGAACAAAGCCCACTTTCAGGAATTAAGTCCTGAACCCGCACCTTAGACCTTCAAAACGCAAAACGACGCGCGGGGCGCATAACGCACCCGCCCGTCACAACTGATCACTTCACGGACTGAGAAAGCCCGAAATCTGACTGTCTCCCAACGGCTTACGCCGGGAACCCTGCTGCCCCCGCCGCCTACCGCCTTTTCCTGCTGCCGCTCCGATATGGGGCGGAAACGTGGAGATTCGAGGAGCTAACCCCGCGAATCCCCACACTTTTTTGTGTACACCGTGTTCCGGGTTACCCCATCGCACGAACTTTGCACAGATCCCGCCATCTTCGTCATGGCCGGGCTTGTCCCGGCCATCCACGTCTTTGGCAGATCCCCGGATCGCGCTCGGCTTACACCTCGCTTGTCCGGGGATGGAATTGAAGCAAGCTTCGCTTACTTCAATTCCACCTTCGCGCCAGCCTTTTCGAGCTGGGCCTTGATCTTGTCGGCTTCTTCCTTGTTCACGCCTTCCTTCAGCGGCTTCGGAGCGCCTTCGACGAGGTCCTTGGCTTCCTTGAGGCCCAGGCCGGTGATGGCGCGGACTTCCTTGATGACCTCGATCTTCTTGTCGCCGGCAGCGGCGAGAACGACCGTGAAGTCGGTCTTTTCTTCAGCCGGAGCGGCGGCAGCGCCGCCAGCGGCGGGGCCGGCAACCGCGACGGCGGCAGCGGCGGAAACGCCCCACTTTTCTTCGAGGAGCTTGGCGAGTTCGGCGGCTTCGAGCACGGTGAGGCTCGAGAGGTCGTCGACGATTTTCTGCAAGTCAGCCATTGATCTATTTCCTTAAACGTTTGGTTTCGAACCAGGTTTGAGATTAGCGAAGGGTCAGGCCGCTTCGCCCTTTGAGGCATGAGCCTGAATGACGCGCGCGAGCTTGGCCGCGGGCGCAGTGGAGAGCTGAGCGATCTTGGTTGCCGGCGCCACCAGGAGGCCGACAAGCTTGCCGCGCAGTTCGTCCAGCGACGGCAGCGAGGCAAGCGCCTTCACGCCGTTCACATCCAGGACGGTTTTACCCATCGAACCGCCGAGAATGACGAACTTTTCGTTCGCCTTGGCGAATTCCATGGCAACCTTCGGCGCCGCTACCGGATCGTTAGAAGTGGCGATCACGGTCGGTCCCTTCAGCAGGGAGCCGATGGCAACGACGTCAGTGCCTTCAAGAGCAATTTTGGCGAGACGGTTTTTCGAGACCTTCACCGACGCACCCGCCTGCTTCATCTGCATACGCAGCTTCTGCATCTGGGCCACGGTGAGGCCGGAATAGTGGGCGACGACTGCGACGCTGGTAGTCTTGAAGACCCCGTTTAGCGCCTCAACCGCGTCCTTTTTTGCCGCTCTTTCCACAGCAAGCTCTCTCCGGTTGGCGGCCTTCGCAAGAGCAAGACCGCCGGGTTGCACCCATCGTCTCACCCAAAACCTGACCTCTAGACACCAGTCTCTAGGACACGCCGGGCAGACGACATTTGAAAAGCCTGCCCTCCCGAACCAGATGGCGCGGGGTGTCGAGGTTCGAACCAAATCAGCCTTTGCGCCGCGAGAGGCGGCGTTAAAGCAAAATCCGGTCTTCACCCGTCTATGCAGGCCGTAAGATTAAGCCGTTGAAGAACTTGCGTTTCTTCGCGGGCGCCTGCAGTCTCGGACAGGATCGGGGCCATTCGGCGAGCCGAATGGACCCTGCTGCATTCCACGAAACGATGAGGTTCCTTCCTTTCGAGCAATCCATGCGGACGTCCTGAAAGGAATGATCTCCTACCGTGTCGGGTTTTCGGAATGCGCGCACGGACGTGCCAGCAATGGCCAGCACGCCCGGAAGCCATTGTTTACCGGGTCTCGGCCTTTTTGCCAAGAGCAAAATTCACACCAGTTTGCCGGCCAACCGGAGAAAAACTTCTCGAAAATTTTTGACCAGTTCCGTCACACCGGGGTCGGCTGGCTCGTCTTGGCCGCAGGAGGTTCCCATGCGGCGTCAGTTGGCAGCCATTCTTGCAATACCGACGGTCCTGAATGGGCTGGTCATGCTCGTGGCCGGGCCATTCTGGTATGAAACCGTGCCGGGGGTGCGGGATACCGGCCCCTTCAACCCACATTTCGTTCAGGACATCGGCGCCGCCTTCCTCGTCGCCGGTCTTGCCTTGGCCGCGCGGGCATGGCGGCCACGGTACTGGCCGGCGGCCGTTGCGGGCGCCGGCTTCCTCGCCGTTCACGCCCTGCTCCACGTGGCGATCCTGGTGGGCGGCCACACCCATTACCCCGCCTTCGACCTTCTCGCGATCGTTCTGCCCGCCGCAGCCGCGCTCTATTCCGCCTTCCCCAACCAAGGAGAACAACATGCGTAGTTGGATCGCGCGCCGCAACTTGCGCGCATTTGCCAAACGGTATGGATACGACGTCAGCTATCTCGAAATGATGCTGAACGAATCCCCTGCCGCCCTCTTCAAGTTCGCGCCGCTGATGAAGGCCGCCGCCCACCGCGAGGTGGTCCCGCCCGATGCCAGCTTCGCCGCCAAGATCGTCGGCGCGCTGGCGGAGGATTGCGGCCCTTGCACCCAACTCGTCGTCGACATGGCGCTGGAAGCCGGCATGCCCAAGGACCAGATCGAGGCGGTGCTTCGCCGCGATCCACGCGCGATGAATGACGCGACCATGCTCGGGTTCCGCTTCGCCGACGCGGTGGTGCGCCGCTCGGCCGATGACGATGAATTTCGCGACGCTGTCACGGCCCAATGGGGCCCGAAAGGCGTGATAGACCTGACGATGGCGCTGCAGCTCGGCCGCATGTTCCCGATGGTGAAGGCCGGGCTCGGTTATGCCAAGGAGTGCCGCCGCGTTTCGGTGAACGGGCACAATGTCGATGTCGTCAAACAGGCCGCATGACAGCGACCCGCTGGCGCCCCATCGCGGGCGCCTGCTCGGGCTCGCCTATCGCATGCTCGGCAGCCGCAGCGACGCCGAAGACGTCGTGCAGGACGCCTATCTGCGATTCTCCGGCGCACAGGATGTCCACAACGCCGAGGCCTTTCTCGTCACCGTGGTGACGCGGCTTTGTCTCGATCGCCTGAAAAGCGCGAAGGCGCAGCGGGAGATCTATGTCGGGCCGTGGCTTCCCGAGCCGGTGTTCGATGTGGAGGGCCTCTCGGCCGACGCCGCCACCGAATTGGCCGACGACCTGTCGTTCGCATTGCTGCTGACGCTGGACCGGCTGTCGCCAATGGAACGTGCCGCCTTCCTGCTTCACGATGTCTTCGATACGCCGTTTCCCGAAATCGCCGCCATGCTCGACCGCACCGAGGCGTCCTGCCGGCAACTGGCCTCGCGAGCCCGCCGCGCGGTGCGCGACGACCGCCCGGCGCCTGCGGCAACGCCTGACAGTCACGCGCGCCTCCTGCAGGCTTTCAGCGATGCGGTTGCCAGCGGTGACGTCAGGCAGCTGGCCGAATTGCTGCGGGAGGATGCCGTTGCCATCACCGATGGCGGTGGCCGTAAATTCGCAGCGCTCAATCCGATCTTCGGCGCTGACAAGGTCGCGCGATTCTTTGTCGGCCTCGCCGGCAAAATCGCCGGCCAGGATGTCCGTATCGCGCCTGCCGTCATCAATGGTGCCGTGGGCGCCCTGCTCTATCTGGACGGCGAACTCGATCTCACCCTGAGCATGGCGATCTCAGGCGAGAAAATTGCGGCTATCTATGTCGTCCGCAATCCCGACAAGCTGCGGCACCTGCCGGCTACCGGGATGCACTGAAGCCTCAGCCTGGAGGCACCTCATAAGGCAACGGCTTGCCGGCGAAGAACGCGTCAAGGTTGGCCAGCACGCAATCCTGCATCGCCACATGCGACTCCAGCGTATGGCCGCCGATATGCGGGGACAGCACCACATTGGGCAGCGCCGTCAGCGCATCTGGCGCATGCGGCTCCTTCGCGTACACGTCCAGGCCGGCGCCGGCGATGGTCTGGTCGGACAGCGCCGCGACCAGCGCAGGCTGGTCGATCACCGAGCCGCGCGAGATGTTGACGACATAACCGTCCTTGCCGAGCTTCTTCAGGATATTGGCATCGACCGCGTGATTGGTATCCGCCCCCGCCCGCACCGCGATCATCAGCACGCTGCACCATTCCGCCAGCGCTTCGAGCGTTGGAAAATACTGATACGGCACGTCGTGCTTGCTGCGGCTGAAATAGCCCACCTCGGTCTCGAACGCGGCCACCCGCGCCGCGATCTTGCGGCCGATCTCACCCATGCCGTAGACGCCGATTTTTCGGCCGAGCATCCCAGCCTGCGGGCGCATCATCGGCGACGGCTTTGCCGCCGCCCAGCTCCCGCCGCGCACATAGTCATCCGCCACGAGCAGCCGCCGCGTGGCTGCCAGCATCAGCGTAACCGCGATGTCGGCGACGGAGGCCGCATTGGCGCCCGGGCTGTGACCGACGGCGATCTTGCGCTTCGCCGCCGCCGCCAGATCGACGCCGTCATAGCCGGTGCCGTAGCAGACGATCGCGCTTAATTTCGGCATCATGTCCATCGCATCGCCGCGAAGCGCTGTGCCGCCCGCGGTGATCAGCGCGCGAATGTCGGCAAGCTGATCAGCCGAAAACACCTCATTGGGCGCCTTGCCGGCGGCGTTCAGCAATTCATAGCGCTGGCCGAAGCGCTCCATCTGAGCTTTGGGAAAACGCGAATAGATCAGGACTTTCTCGGGCATTTTTCTATCGATCCGTCATGGCCGAACTTGTCCCGGCCATCCACGCCTTTTGTCCGGCACCGTCAAGAAAGACGTGGATGCCCGGCACAAGGCCGGGCATGACGAAAACGAATAGCACTCGCAAAACGCAAAGGGCGGAATCGGTCGCCCGATTCCGCCCTTTATTATTCACGTCAACGGCAAAGCCTTAGCCGAGCAGCGTGCCCGGCTCGACTTTGACGCCCGGGCCCATGGTGGAGGAAACCGCCACGCGCTGGATGTAGGTGCCCTTGGCACCGGCGGGCTTGGCCTTCGACACCGCGTCCGCGAGTGCCTTCACGTTCTGCACCAGCTTTTCCTCGGAGAACGACGCCTTGCCGACGCCGGCCTGCACGATGCCGGCCTTCTCGACGCGGAATTCGACCGAGCCGCCCTTGGCGCCCTTCACGGCAGAGGCGACGTCCATGGTCACGGTGCCGATCTTCGGGTTCGGCATCATGCCGCGCGGACCGAGCACCTTACCGAGGCGGCCGACCAGCGGCATCATGTCAGGGGTGGCGATACAGCGATCGAAATCGATGTTGCCGCCCTGCACCTTTTCGACCAGGTCCTCGGCGCCGACGACGTCAGCACCCGCAGCCTTGGCTTCTTCCGCCTTGGCGCCACGGGCGAACACGCCGACGCGCAGCGTGCGGCCGGTGCCGTTCGGCAGGTTGACGACGCCGCGAACCATCTGGTCGGCGTGGCGCGGATCGACGCCGAGATTGATCGCGATCTCAATCGTCTCGTCGAACTTCGAGGTGGCGCGTTCCTTGACCATCTTGATGGCATCCGCGAGCGGATAAAGCTTCTCGCGGTCGATGCCCTCACGGACCTTCTTCAAACGTTTTCCGATTGCCATGGTCCGTTACCCCGCAACTTCCAGACCCATCGAACGGGCGGAGCCCTCGACCATCTTCATGGCCGATTCGATGGAATCGCAATTGAGATCCTTCATCTTCTTCTCGGCGATCTCGCGCACCTGCGCGCGTGTCACCTTGCCGGCCTTGTCGCGGCCCGGAGCTTTCGAACCGGACTGGATCTTGGCGGCCTGCTTGAGGAAGTGGGACATCGGCGGCGTCTTCATCTCGAAGGTGAAGGAACGGTCCGCATAGATGGTGATGATCACCGGGATCGGGGTGTTCTTTTCTTCCTTCTGCGTCTGCGCGTTGAACGCCTTGCAGAATTCCATGATGTTGAGACCGCGCTGACCAAGCGCGGGACCGATCGGGGGCGAAGGATTCGCCGCACCGGCCGGGACCTGAAGCTTCAGGTATCCGGTCACTTTCTTTGCCATGTATCACTCCTGTTGCGCCGGCAGGTCGCCGGCTGGTTCAGGTTCCGTGGTTCGGTTCAAGAGCGGTTGGCGACCGCCCTCTCCCTCCCACGGCCTCATTCACGCGAAGACCAGGCCTCGCGTGTTCCGATCAGACCTTTTCGACCTGACCAAATTCCAGTTCGACGGGCGTGGCGCGACCGAAGATCGACACCGCGACCTTCACGCGCGAACGCGCCTCGTCAATTTCTTCAACCACGCCGGAGAACGACGCGAACGGACCATCGGCCACGCGGACGTTCTCGCCGATTTCGAACGACACCGACGCCTTCGGGCGTTCGACGCCTTCCTGCACCTGATGCAGGATCCGCATCGCCTCGGATTCGGAGATCGGCATCGGCTTGTTTTCGGCGCCCAGGAAGCCGGTCACCTTGGGCGTGTTCTTGATCAGATGAAACGCCTCGTCAGTCAGCTTCATCTTCACCAGCACGTAGCCCGGGAAGAACTTGCGCTCGGCATCGATCTTGCGGCCGCGGCGCACTTCGGTGACCTTTTCAGTCGGCACCAGCACCTGGTCGAACAGTTCTTCGAGTCCGCGCTGCTTCGCCTGCTCGCGGATCGATTCCGCGACCTTCTTCTCAAAGTTCGAATAGGCGTGAACAATATACCAGCGCTTGTCCATCGTAAGGGTTCCGGTGCTCATCAGTGAACGCCCAGCAGGAAAGTGACGACGTAGCGGATGATCAAATCCGACAGGAAGAAAAAGATCGAAGCCAATGCAACCATCACGAACACCATGATCGTGGTGATCGTTGTCTCCTTGCGTGTCGGCCAAGTGACCTTGGCGGTCTCCGAGCGCACTTCCTGCAGGAATTTGAACGGGCTGAAAGCCATCGTTGGTTACCGCGTCCTTCGTGAGACGATTGCGATTTAAAGCGAATCCGAACAGCCTTCTTATGCCCAGCCCTCTCTCGAAGGATGAGCCGCCAAGCGGGCTCGATTGTTCGGGGGAATTCAAAGCCGCGCCGGATATCCGCGTCTAGCGGGCCGGCAGCAGGTGGCGGGTATCTACTGCCGGCCGGGCAAAAGGTCAAGGTACGGGGTGCCGCGGGGTGTCAGCCGGTCGGGAAAACAGACCGAATGCCGTTGGTTAACCCCCGGTGCCGCCTTTGCCTCAAATGCTCGTTGGGCCGCGATCCGGATTTTAAAAGCTCTCGGCTAGTCTGGATGCTCCACAGGGGCGAGATAACCATGGCATTGTTAGGCCAAGACCTGGAAAGGCCCGCGGGCGAGACGGCCTGGACCGTTCTCGACGCGGCAAACGACCTCGGCGATACCTTCACGGTGGATGCGTGCCGGCGGGTGATCGATGCCGATCTGCGAGGGGAAGCTCCGGCGCGATCGGACCTCGCGGTCCTCACCGCATTCTTCAGCTAGTTCCGGGGTTGCCGCCGGGGCTTCGGTCAAGTCTTTGATTTGGCTGGATTTAGCTGGCAGGAGTGGCAGGGCTCGAACCTGCGACCCCCGGTTTTGGAGACCGGTGCTCTACCAATTGAGCTACACTCCTGCAGGGAACCGGCGCGTGCGTCGGTTCGCGCTGTTTCAAGCATAGGGCATGCCCCGAATGCAAGGGCGAAGCGGCTTTCCGCCCTACCCAAAGCACGCCTTCTGCTTCAGACTTGGTCTCTTACAAACAACAAGCGCAACGGGAGAGACCATGAACGCGCAGACCGCCACCGCCCGGCAGACCCCCGCCCTCCAGACCCCCTCTCTTCCCGATGCCAAGCCGGAAACGATCGGGCTGTCGACGGCGCGGTTGCAGCGGATGTCGGATGCCTTCAAGCGCGAGGTCGACAAGGGCACTCTGCCCGGCGCCACGGTCATGGTGGCGCGGCGCGGCCAGGTCGGCTGGTTCGACGCGATCGGGCGGCAGAGCCCGACGGCCAGTACGCCGATGGCCCATGACAGCATCTTCCGCATCTTCTCGATGACCAAGCCGATCGTCTCGGTCGGCATCATGATGCTGGTCGAGGACGGCCACTTCATCCTCGGTGATCCCGTCGCCAAGTTCATTCCGGAGTTTGCAGGACAGAAGGTCGGCGTCGAGAACAACGGCAAGCTCGACCTCGTGCCGGTGAAGCGGCAGATGACGGTACAGGACCTGCTGCGGCACACTTCAGGCCTGACCTACGACCACACCGGCAACGGCCTGGTGCAGCAGCTCTACCAGCAATCGCGGCTGCGCAGCCGCAAGATCACCAATGCCGAGCACGCGACCATGATCGCCGGCATGCCGCTGATCTGCCAGCCGGGCGCGGAATGGAATTACAGCCGCTCGACCGACGTGCTCGGCCGCATCATCGAAGTCGTCTCCGGCAAGTCGCTCGGCGCGTTTCTCACCGAACGCATTCTGGCGCCACTGCAGATGGCGGAGACCGCGTTCCATACGCCGGAAGCGAATGCCGGCCGCCTCGCCGAGCCGTTTGCGACCGATCCCTGGAGCGGTGACAAGGTGCAGCTCTTCAACATGCTGGAGAAGCCGGCGATGGAATCCGGCGGCGGCGGACTGGTCTCGACCACGATGGATTATGCGCGGTTCTGCCAGATGCTGCTCAATGGCGGCTCGCTCGATGGCAACAGGATCATCGGCCGCAAGACGCTGGAGCTGATGGCGTCGGATCACCTCACCGCCGGCGTGAAGGTCGACTCGCCCCTGATGCCGCCCGGCCATGGTTTCGGCCTCGGCTTCGCGGTCCGTACGCACCGGGGCATTGCGCCGTTCCCGGGCTCGCTCGGCCAGTTCTTCTGGAGCGGCATGGCCGGCACGTTCTTCTTCATCGACCCTGCGGAAGACCTGTTCACGGTGTTCATGATGCAGGGCCCCGGCCAGCGCGAATATATCCGCAACCTGCTACGGGATCTGGTTTACGCGGCGGTGGATTAAGCCCCACCCACACCTGTCATCCCCGCGAAGGCGGGGATCCAGTACTCCCGGAATTCTCGATCATTCACAGTCGCCGCGGGTGATGACACCAGTGGGAGTCCGCAGATCTAGCTCCGATCAACTGATCGTAGCCCCGCCGTCGATCACGATGGTCTGCCCGGTCATGAAGTCGCCGGCCTTCGATCCCATCAGCACCGCGGCGCCCGCGATTTCGTCGGGCACGCCGATGCGCAACAGCGGCGAGCGCGCGGTGGAGGCCTTCAGCGTCTCCGGATTGTCCCACAGCGCTTTCGCAAAATCGGTCTTGATCAAACCAGGCGCGATGCAGTTCACGCGGATATTGTGCTTGCCGTATTCACAGGCGAGATTGCGCGCGAGCTGCATGTCGGCGGCTTTCGAGATCGCGTAGGCGCCGAGCACGGTCGAGCCCTTGAGGCCGCCGATCGAGGACACGATCACGATCGAGCCGTCCTTGCGCTCGATCATCTGCGGCACCACCATGTTGATCAGCCAGTTATTGGCGACGATGTTATTGTCGAGGATTTTTCGGAACTGATCGTCGGAAATGCCGCCAAGCGGGCCGTAATAGGGATTGGACGCGGCGTTGCAGACCAGGACGTCGATCTTGCCGAAGGCGCGGTTGGACTCGTCGACGAGGTTCTGCAAATTTTCCTTGTTCGAGATGTTCGCGGCAATCGCGACCGCGGTCCCCTTGCCGAACTTCTCGTTGACCTCCTTGGCGACCTGGTCGCAGACGTCCTGCTTGCGCGAGGAGATCACGACCTTGGCGCCGTGCTCCGCCATTCGCTCGGCGATGGCACGGCCGATGCCGCGCGTGGAGCCGGTGATGACGGCGACTTTCCCGGTCATATCGAACAAGCTCATGTCTCTCTCCCGAATGTTGATCCGGCGCGATGCCGGCTTCATCTTGAATTCGAACTAAGCAGCGTTTGCAGTTTTCGACAACCGAGCATCAGGCGAGTTTCGTCACCGGCGGCTCGATCTCCGGCCCGGCCGGCTGATGCATCGCGTTATGCGAAGCGTCCGCGATCCAGGGCTGCTGGTTGACCATCGGCAGCCGCCAGCCGGTGTAATTGGCGCCTGAGAGATGGTCGAGCCGCGTCACCGAGCAATTGTCGATATCGAAGGCGAGACCTTTCTCCGGCTGACCGCCAAGCGCAAACCCGACCGCGGCCCTGATCGTGCCGCCATGCGCGACGACGACGATGTCCCTGCCCGCCTGTTCGGCATTGATGCGTTCGATCGCGCCGCAGGCACGGTCATAGAGGTTCATAAAACTCTCGCCGCCGGGTGGAACCTCGTCGATGTCCGCGAACCAGTTACGGCCGACAGCGCGGCTGGCGAGGAACGCCTTACGATTGAGGCCCTGCCATTCACCGAGATGCTGTTCGGCGAACGCATTGACGTGCGGCATTTGCAAAGGCCTCGGAAAGCCCGCGGCCCAGATCGCATCGGCAGTCTGGTGCGTACGCTTCAGATTGCTTGCATACCAGACCGCGTTGCGTGGCAGGATTTTTCCGACCGCCTCGAACACGACGCGGTCGCTGGTGTCGCAGCCGAGATCCTTCTGTCCGTAAATGCAGCCGTTATCTTCGCGAACCGGCGCGTGGCGAATCCACCACCATCGCGTCGTGACTATCAGTGGTTTGTCTGCATTGGACATCGCAACGCCCCTTCAATACTGTTCGTTGTCGCTGTACGTCAGAGGACGCATCGTCTCAAGTGACTTTGGCAGTCAAAGATTCTTGGGCGTTTGAAATCTTGTTTGAATTCCGCAAGGCGGCAGACGCCTAAGCGCATAGCTATCAGGGAGAGACTCATGGGCCGCCTCGAAGGTAAATCCGTCATCATCACCGGCGCAGGCAGCGGCATCGGGCGCGCAGCATCGATGCTGTTCTCCCGCGAAGGCGCGAAGCTCATCATCGTCGACAAGACCGAAGGTGTGAAGGAGACCGCCAAGCTGGTCAGCGATGCCGGCGGCACGGTCGAAGCCGTGATGGCCGATGCCGGCTCAGAGGCCGACGTGAAGGCGTTCATCGACAAGGCGGTCGCCAAATATGGCAGGCTCGATGCGATCTGGGCCAACGCTGGCGTCAGCGGCGGGCTGGTGCCGCTGGCCGATCAGACCGTCGAACACTGGCAGGAAGTGTTGCGCGTCAATCTGATCGGGCCATTCCTCGCAATCAAGCATTCGATGCCGCACATGATCAAGCAGAAGTCCGGCTCGATCGTCTGCACGGCATCGGTTGCGGGCCTGAAGGCCGGCGCCAGCGGTCACCCTTACGGCGCCAGCAAGGCCGGCGTCATCAGCCTGGTGCAGACCACCGCCTACTCGCTGTCCGGCACCGGCGTGCGCATCAACGCGATCTGTCCGGGCCTGATCGAGACCGGCATGACCAAGCCGACGTTCGATCGTGCCAAGGAGCGCGGCACCCAAGACAAGATCGGCCAGCTAAATCCGCTGAAGCGCGCCGGTCAGCCGCATGAACTCGCGGCGATGGGGCTGTTCCTCGCCAGCGACGAAGCGTCCTACGTCAACGGCCAGGCGATCCCGGTCGACGGCGGCCTCACCGCGTCGATGCCGTATACCGGCAGGCCGATTTAGTTCGTCATTGCAATGACGATCACAACCCATCGGGCGGCAGGCCGGATGATTCCGCCGCCAGCGCGCGGTGGCGGATGCGCTCGCGGTAGAAGGCGTAGAGGCCGGAGGCCACGATGATCGCGGCCCCCGTCACCATCATCGCGTCGGGCACGTCGCCGAATACGAGATAGCCGAGCAACATCGCCCATAGCAGCGCGGAGTAGCGGAACGGCGCCACCGCCGAGATGTCGCCCGAGCGCAGCGCCGAGATGATGCATTGATAGCCGATCAGCAGCAGCACGGCCGCCAACGCTTGCAGGCCGAGCGCGCCGGCGGATGGCGGCGTCCAGCCACCGAGCGGAACAAGGATGACGCCGCCGGCGGTCGTCACCGTCACGGTGGTCAGCAAGGTAATGAACAGCGACGGGATCTTGGCGGGAATCTTCCTGGTCGCGAGATCGCGCAGCGCGCAGAACGCGACCGACACCAGCGCGAACAGCGAGTACTGGCTGAAGCCGGCCAGTCCCGGCCGCACGATAATGAGCACGCCGATGAAGCCTGCGGCGATTGCCGACCAGCGCCGCCAGCCGACCGGCTCGCGGAAGATCACGGCAGCACCGAGCGTGATCGCGAGCGGCAGCGCCTGGAAGATTGCCGAGGTGTTGGCAAGCGGCAGATGCGCGAGCGCCGCCATGAACGTGATCGTGCCGCCGATCTCGCCGAACACCCTGAGCGCCACCGGCTTCACCATCAGCGTGCGCAGCGGACGCAGCGCGCCCTGCTGCCAGGCGAATACCGCGACCAGCACAATCGCAAACAGCCCACGCACCAGGATCACCTGGCCGAAGTTCATCTCTGACGACACCACCTTGGTGATGGAGTCGTTCGTGGTGAACGCCGCCATGGATACCGCCATGAGCAGGCTGCCGCGAATATTCGGGGAGAGTGCCAAGGAAGCTAACGGCTAAACTGGAGCATGATCCGGAAAAGTGTGTAGCGGTTTTCCGAAAAGATCATGCTCAAATAAAAAGATAACGCGGGATGACGATTCGAAGAAAAGTCATCCCGCTTTAACGGCGCGAATTAGGTCGCGCCGGCCTTCTGAGCGTATTCCCAGGATGATTTCGACAGCGGCACGGTGCGCGCTGCCGACTCCAGCGCCTTGGCATTGGCCGCAGTGCCGTCGCGGATACGTCCGGCGATACCCTGCGTAATGCCCGCGAGGCGGAACATGTTGTAGGCGAAGTACCAGTTCAGATCTGGCACTTCCATGCCGGTGACATCGCAGTAGATCTGCGCCGCCTCCTCCACGCTCGGAATGTTCAATGCCCTTAGATCGGCGTTGGCCAGCCCAGGCATGGTCCACTGCATCAACAGATAGGTGAAGTCGGCCATGGGATCGCCGAGCGTCGACAGCTCCCAGTCCAGCACCGCCTGCACCCGCGGTTCCGTCGCATGGAAAATCATGTTGTCGAGACGATAGTCGCCATGGACGATCGAGACGCGCTTCTGCTCCGGCACGGTGCGCGGCAGCCATTCGGCTACCTTCTCGAATTCCGGAATGTGCTGCGTCTCGGACGCCCGGTATTGCTTGGTCCAGCGATCGATCTGGCGCGCGAAATAATTGCCGGGCTTGCCGAAATCGCCGAGCCCGATCGTTTCCGGATTGAAGACGTGGAGTTTTGCCAGCGTCTCGATCTTGCTGGTGAAGATTTTTCGCCGCGCATCCGGCGTCTGGCTCGGCAGCGTCGGATCCCAGAAAACCCGGCCCTCTTCCATCGACATGATGTAGAAGGCGGCGCCGATCACGGCATCATCGGTGCACAGCGCATAGGCCTTGGCGACCGGAAAGCCCTGCTTGCCCAGCGCCGCGATGACGCGGAACTCGCGATCGACTGCATGGGCCGACGGCAGCAACTTGCCGAACGGCTTGCGGCGCATGACGTAGGATCGTCCGGGCGTCTCCAACTTGTAGGTCGGGTTGGACTGGCCGCCCTTGAACTGCAGGACTTTCAGCGGTCCCTGATAACCCTCGACATGCTCGCGCATCCACGCATCGAGGCTCGCCTCGTTGATGCGATGGCGCTCCTCGACTTCCTTGGTGCCCGAGAACTCTTCGTCTTTCCTGACGCCGTCCGCCACGATGACGCTCCCCTAAGTTTCTTAATCCGTCGTTCCGGGATGGTCCGAAGGACCAGACCCGGAACCTCGAGATTCCGGGTTCGCGCTTCGCGCGCCCCGGAATGACGGTTGAGAGAGCGCTGCGATCGCTCTCCCTTTTTTGATTAGTGCGTAGCGTTTGCATACTTCCGAAGTTCAAGTCTGGCAATGGCGCGGTTATGCACCTCGTCCGGACCATCCGCCAGGCGCATGGTGCGCATGGAAGCATAGTCCCGCGCAAGCCCTGCATCGTCGGAAACGCCGGCGCCACCATAGGCCTGAATCGCATTGTCGATAATCTTCAGCGCCATGTTCGGCGCCGACACCTTGATCATGGCAATTTCGAGCTGCGCGGTCTTGTTGCCGACCTTGTCCATCATGTCGGCGGCCTTGAGGCACAGCAGGCGGTTCATCTCGATATCGGTGCGGGCTTCGGCAATGCGCTGTTCCCAGACCGAATGCTCGATGATCTTCTTGCCGAAGGCGGTGCGCGAGGACAACCGCTTCACCATCTTCGACAGCGCCTCCTCGGCCTTGCCGATCGTGCGCATGCAGTGATGGATGCGGCCCGGACCGAGACGGCCCTGCGCAATTTCAAAGCCCCGGCCCTCGCCGAGCAGGATGTTCGCCTTGGGAACGCGGACGTTCTCCAAGAGCACCTGGGCATGGCCGTGCGGCGCATCGTCGAAACCGAACACCGGCAGCATCTTTTCGACCTTGATGCCGGGCGTGTCGAGCGGAACCAGAATCTGCGACTGCTGCTGGTGTTTTGCGGCCTTCGGATCGGTCTTGCCCATCAGGATCGCGATCTTGCAGCGGGGATCGCCGACGCCGGACGACCACCATTTGCGGCCGTTGATGACGTAATGATCGCCGTCGCTTTCGATGCGCGTTTCGATATTGGTCGCATCCGAAGATGCAACCGCCGGCTCCGTCATCAGGAAGGCGGAGCGGATTTCTCCGTCCATCAGCGGACGCAGCCATTTGCGCTTCTGCTCCTTGGTACCGTAGCGCATGAACACTTCCATGTTGCCGGTATCGGGTGCGGAACAATTGAACACCTCCGAAGCCCAGCCGATGTGGCCCATCTCTTCGGCGAGCAGCGCGTATTCCAGATTGGTCAATCCCGCGCCGCGGAATTCGTCATCCTCATGCGCGTTCGGCGGCATGAACATGTTCCAGAGGCCTTCGGCGCGCGCCTTCTTCTTCAGGTCTTCCAGGATCGGGATCACCTTCCAGCGCGGCCCCTCCTCGTCCTGCTGCCTGTAAATCGGCACCGCGGGGCGGACATGCGCGTCCATGAACGCGCGAACGCGGTTCAGCCATTCCTTTTGCTTTTCGGACATATCGAAGTTCATGGGACGCTCCTCACCTTCAGCTTTTGAAACCGTTGGGCCGCACTGTCTGCCCGCTACCCATGGCCCGCAAGCCATTTTGCGAATCTGACAGCCCGGCTGACCGGAGATGCGACACGTTCGCAGACGGTTGACATTTCCGGCTCTTCAAACGATAGTTTCATACAAGTGTTTGAATTGCAACTCCGCAAACGGGGGCCAGATATGTCGAGCGATCGGACCCGGTCTGCCATCCTTGCCGCCGCGGAGAAGCTTTACGCCGATCGCGGCTTCGGCGACGTCACGCTGCGCGACATCGTCGCGGAAGCGAACGTCAATCTCGCCGCCGTGAACTATCATTTCGGCTCCAAGGACGAGTTGATCGCGGAACTGTTCGTCACCCGCAGCCTCGCCACCAACCGTGAGCGGCTCAACGAGTTGAAGGCGGCGGAGGAAAAAGGCGGCGGCCGCGCCCCGATCGACGCCATTTTGCACGCGCTGGTGGGCCCTACCCTGCGCGGCTGTCTCGGCCCCGACCGTGAAGGCTCGACCGCGGCGCGCTTCATGATCCGCGCCTCCATTGAATCGGTGCCGCCGATCCGCCGCATCAAGAACCGCGAGGTCGATCATTTGCGGAAATTCATCGCCGCGATGCGCCGCGCGATGCCCGGCCGCGACGACGCCGATCTCTATTGGGGGCTGCATTTTGCGCTCGCGATGTCGCACCACACCATCCGGGAAAAGGAGCGGCTGGCCAGATTGTCCGAAGGGCGATGCGACCTCAACGACGTGGATGCCATCATCGACCGCGTGGTTTCGGTCTCGGTGATGGCGCTGACGGGTGGCGAGACGCCGAAGAAGGCGACCGGCAAAGTGGCGGCGTCACACGGCAGGTTGACCAGGCAAGACCTCTGAGCCGATTGCGGCCAGAGATCCTCAAGGCTGTAGGGTGGGCAAAGCGCTGGCGTGCCCACCATCGCAAAGCGCGCTCGATGCAAGATGGTGGGCACGGCGCTGACGCGCCTTTGCCTACCCTACAGCCGATCACACCTGCTACACGCGTCTGAACGCAATCGCGCGGGCGAGCGAACGGGCGCGCGTGCGCACCGCGCCGCCGTCGTTGCCGCTGTGAACGATCCATTGGCCGTCGGGCGTCTGTCCGGTGATGATTCCGACGTGATGCCGCCAAACCACCACGACGCCAATGCCGGGGCCGCCGGCGTTCATGCCTTCATTCGCCCAGGAACGCGCCAGCGCAAGGCGTCGATCCGATTTGCCGAGATATTTGCTGAGATAGCTGCCGCACCAGGCCCGATGGCCGTGATGGCGGTGGTGAGGACGCGCATTTGCCTGGGCGGAAAACACGAGCAGGATAACAGAGGCCGCTGCGAAAGGCTTTAGCATCGATTACTCCGCGAACGCTGGGGGTTGGAGAGAGGGTAAAAACCCGCCGCCAACCGCGTTCCGCCCCGATGGTTCCCGCATGACTGCCATTCTTTCCTGAACGTGAACGCGCGCAACGGGCGAAGGAGGCACTTCGCGCCTGCACCTGCAGGCAGGAGCGCATGTCGGTCATGTGCGTCACGGATGTCGCGTCTTCGCATCAACGACTGCGGATCGCGTGAACCGTCATCACAACCGTCAAGACGTCCTTGAAACCAGTTCATGTCTGCCGAATTAGCCTCCCGATGAGGTGAGAGGCCGCACATGGCGGGAATTCGCGACGCTACGCATCTGTGCATCGACATGCAAAACATCTTCGCCAAGGGCGGCGTGTGGGAAACGCCGTGGATGGAGCGGGTGTTGCCGGTCATCTCGGAGATCTGCGCGCGCTACCGGGAGCGGACGGTGTTCACGCGCTTCATCACGCCGGAACAGCCGGAAGACCGGCGCGGCCAATGGCGGGCCTATTTCACGAAATGGCAGCGCGCGACGCGCGGCAAGCTCGCGCCCGGCGCGCTCGAGATCGTGCCAGAGCTGGCGCGCTATTCGCCGCCGGCGCTTGTTGTCGACAAGCCCGCTTACTCGGCATTCTTCGGCTCCCGGCTCGGTCATCTCCTGGTCGAGCGGCACGTCGACACCGTGGTGGTGTCGGGCGCGGAGACCGACGTCTGTGTCCTTTCCACCGTGCTCGGCGCGGTCGATCTCGGCTTCCGCGTCGTCATCGTACAGGACGCGCTGTGCAGTTCGTCCGACGCCGGCCACGATGCGCTGATGACCATGTACCGGATGCGCTTCAACGAACAGATCGATCTGATCACGTCAGCGGAGCTGTTCGACATGTGGCGTCCGGACTAGCAGTCCGCCTCCACTCTGGAACCAGCGCTCCGGCTGCAACGTTGAGATGTCAGCAATGATCGCGAAAGGATCGATCCATGGCGGCGCCGGACGTACGCAAGGGAATGCCGCCCGTCAAATTGCCTCGCGAGGAATTCGAGACGCGCTATCGCCGCCGCTTCGTCGATCCGGCCTTTCAGCCGCTGCAGCACGAGCTCGACGCCATCGTCGCGGCCGCCTGGGACGCCTACAGCCATTCGCGTAAAGCGCCACTAACGCGCAAGGCCGGCGCGGGCTTTGCCGATCCTGACTACGAAATTTCGGTGGACTGGCTCGCAGCGCGTGAAGCCATTCTCGCGGCGCAACGGCGCCACGACGATGCGGCCGCGCAGCCGCTAATCCTGATCATCAACGGCTCGGCACGCAGCGAGCACACCTGTCCCGGCGAGATGTCGAAGACGTGGCGGCTGGTCAAGCTCGCCGAGCCGCTGCTGGCCGGGATGGGATTTGCGGTGGACATCCTCGATCTGTCGCGGCTGGCGTCGGAGTATGGCCGGCAGATTCATCCCTGCAAATCCTGCGTCGCCACCGCGATGCCGCTGTGTCACTGGCCCTGCAGTTGCTATCCGAACTACGCGCTCAGCCAGACCGACGACTGGATGAACGAGATCTATCCGTTGTGGGTGGCAGCGCACGGCATTCTGATCGTGACGCCGGTGAACTGGTATCACGCGCCGACGCCGCTGAAGGCGATGATGGACCGGCTGGTCTGCGCCGACGGCGGCAATCCCGATCCAACATCCACCCATGGCAAGCATGCCGACCAGGCCAAGGCGCTCGAACTGAAGGGATGGCCCTACCCGCGGCATCTGGCCGGACGTCACTTCGGGCTCGTCGTGCACGGCGACAGCGCCGGCGCCGAGATGCTGCGCCGCTCGCTGGCGGACTGGCTGACCGACATGTCGCTGATCTCGGCCGGCCGCACCGCGGAAGCCGAGGGCTATGTCGGCTACATGGAGCCCTACGCCACCTCGCATCAGGCGCTGGACGCGGACCGTGCATTCCAGGAGGAGGCGCGCAACGCCGCGCGTGCTCTCGGGAACGCGGTGAAGTTGGCGCGGGCGGGGAAGTTCGAGAATCCCGGAAAGGGACTCGTCGATCCCAATCCGAAGTAGCGCTCTATTGACCCCGTTTAATGGCCCCTGCACGATCGGGGCATGCGTTTCGAGATTCTCGGTGAAATCTCCGACATCGAAACTTTCGCCAGCGGATCCGGCATCCGGGAGATCGCGCGATTGCGACGAAATCTATGGGCGAGGCCGCTGGCGCAAACGCAAAGGCCTTGCCCGCGTGCGATTATCCGATGGCTCAATCCATCTCGCTGAGCTACGTTGGTATGAAGCTGCCGGCATCGGACGCAAGGAATTCAAGATCAAGCACCTGCTTTGAGCATGACAAAGACACAGCCAAAACAACTAGTCGTCTGCGTGGACAATGATGGCTATCCGGCCTCGCTCGAGAAACGCAAAATCTACATCGCGTTACGCGACGCTGCGGCCGAGAAGCATGGCATGCTGCGGATTGTGGACGAATCGGGTGAGGATTACCTCTATCCGAAGACCCTATTCCGTTCGATCGCGCTGCCGCAGGCAGTGAGACGGGCAGTGCTGGCAGCGTAGCTTCGTAAGGTGGATTAGGCAAAGAAGCCGCAACCCACCGCCTTGCTTTTGCGCGGACAGGAAATGGCGGGTTACGCTGCGCCAACCCACCCTACTCAGCTTTGTTCACTTCCCGTAACTATAAAACCCCTGCCCGGTCTTGCGGCCGAGATGGCCGGCAGCGACCATTTCCTTCAGCAGCGGCGCGGGGCGGTATTTCGGGTCGTTGAAGCCTTCGTAGAACACCTCCATCACCGACAGCATGGTGTCGAGGCCGATCATGTCGGCGAGCGCCAGCGGGCCGATCGGGTGATTGCAGCCGAGCTTCATGCCGGCATCGAGGTCTTCGGCTGTGGCAATACCTTCCTGAAGCGCAAAGATCGCCTCGTTGATCATCGGGCACAGGATGCGGTTGACCGCGAAGCCCGGGCTGTTCTTCGCCGTGATCGCGACCTTGCCGACCCGTTTTGCAAAGGCTTCCGCCTTGGCGTGGGTGTCATCCGACGTCTGCAGGCCGCGGATCAGTTCCAGCAGCGCCATTAGCGGCACCGGATTGAAGAAGTGCATGCCGATGAAGCGGTCCGGCCGGTCGGTCGCAGCGGCAAGCTTGGTGATCGAGATCGAGGAGGTGTTGGTGGCGAGCAGCGCCTGCGGCCGGATCTTCGTGCAGAGATCCTTCAGGATCTTGACCTTCAGCTCTTCGTTCTCGGTCGCCGCCTCGATCACGAGATCGCAGGTGGAAAACTTCGTATTGTCAGTGGTCGTCGTGATCCGCGCCAGCGCGGCCTGCCGGTCGGCGTCGGTCATCTTCTGCTTGTTGACGAGGCGCTCCAGGCTGTTCGTGACCACCGACATGCCCCGCGTCAGCGCGGCGTCGGAGATGTCGGTCATGACAACGGGAAGACCGGCTGCGGCGCACACCTGGGCGATGCCGTTACCCATGGTGCCCGCGCCTACGATACCGATTTGTTCGATCATGATGGGTAACTCCGTTTTTTAAATGCTGGCTTGTACCGTTAGCAGAGGGCCAAGCCAATCGGTAGTCGACAGCCGTAGCCCGCATGAGCGCAAGCGATATGCGGGGAGAAAGTCCCGGATGTCGCTCCGCTCATCCGGGCTACGGGTTCTCGCCGTGATACCTACTCCGCCGCCTGCCGCACATACCGCGCCGTCGGCGTGCGCATCGTCACCAGCTCTTCCGCCGCCGTCGGATGCAGCGCGATGGTCGCGTCGAAATCGGCTTTCGTTGCCTTCATCTTCACGGCGATCGCAACCGCCTGCACGATCTCGGCCGCCGTGTCGCCGACGATGTGACAGCCGAGCACGCGGTCGGTAGTGCCGTCGACCACGAGCTTCATCAGCACGCGGGTGTCGCGGCCGGACATCGTCGCCTTGATCGGGCGGAAATCGGCCTTGTAGATATCGACATGGTTCACCTGCGCACGCGCCTGCGCTTCGGTCAGGCCGACGGTGCCGACTTCGGGCTGCGAGAATACCGCCGTCGGGATGGTTGCGTGATCGACCGCTACCGGGCGCTTGCCGAACACGGTGTCGGCGAAGGCGTGGCCCTCGCGGATCGCGACCGGCGTCAGGTTGAGGCGATGGGTGACGTCGCCGATCGCATAGATGTTGTCGACCGAGGTCTTCGACCACTCGTCGACGGCGATGCCGCCATTCGCCGGATTGATGGCGACGCCGGCCTTTTCCAACCCGAGATTGGCGACGTTCGGATGGCGGCCGATCGCGAACATCACCTTCTCTGATGCGATGCTCGAACCATCAGACAAATGCGTCGTGTATTCGTTGCCGTGCTTGTCCACTTTATCGATGGTGCAGCCGGTGATGATGGTGATGCCCTGCTTCTCCATCTCGGCGCGGACATGCTTGCGAACGTCCTCGTCAAAACCGCGCAAGATGTTGTCGCCGCGATAGACCACCGTGACGTCGGAGCCGAAGCCGGCAAAGATGCCGGCGAATTCCAGCGCGATATAGCCGCCGCCCTGGATGACGATGCGTTTCGGCAGCTCGGCGAGGTGAAACGCCTCGTTGGAGGAAATCACGTGCTCGATGCCGGGGATCTCGCGACCATGATTCGGCGCGCCGCCGGTCGCGATCAGGACGTATTTCGCGGTGACCGTTTCGCCGGTCATCAGCCGCAGCGTGTGGGCGTCTTCCAGCACCGCGCGGGTCTTCGCGATGCGGGCGCCGCTTTTCTCGACATTGGCGGCGTAGATGCCTTCGAGCCGCGCGATCTCCTTGTCCTTGTTGGCGACAAGAGTGGACCAGTTGAAGGAAAATTCGGGGATGGTCCAGCCGAAACCAGCGGCGTCCTCGATTTCGTGGCGAACGTGCGAGCCGAGCACGAACAGTTTTTTCGGCACGCAACCGCGGATCACGCAGGTGCCGCCCATCCGGTATTCTTCGGCGACCATGACTTTTGCGCCATGGCCGGCCGCGATGCGGGCGGCGCGCACGCCGCCCGAACCACCACCGATGACAAACAGATCGACGTCGAACTCAGCCATCTCAACCCCGCCCGAAGTCGCTTCCGATTTGGATCAGATATCCTTTGAAATCAGATATCCTTGCCGCGCTTCTTCATCTCGGCGCGGAACTGGCCGTTGATCGTTTCGGCAAAGGCCTGCGCCCACTGGTTCATGTAGGACATGCTGAACTGGATCGCACGGGGTTCGCTCGCGAGCAGCTTCTGTCCGAGCGGCGA
Source organism: Bradyrhizobium paxllaeri (assembly GCF_001693515.2). Lineage (NCBI taxonomy): Bacteria > Pseudomonadati > Pseudomonadota > Alphaproteobacteria > Hyphomicrobiales > Nitrobacteraceae > Bradyrhizobium > Bradyrhizobium paxllaeri. Next base: position 2,963,321 of record NZ_CP042968.1, on the reverse strand, counting down.
CTTGTAGAAGGTGACGAGGTCCTTCAGTTCCTGCTCGGTGAACTCGTTGGCGTAGACCTGTGCCATGCCATCGCCGATCTCCTTCTCGCGGCCGGCGAGATTCTTGGCCACGATCACGGCGACTTCGTTGAGATCCTTCTGATAGTTCAGATTGCTCTGCAACAGCACGTTCTTGGTCTGCTCGACGAGATTGGGAACGGCGTTGGCGTACATCGCGCTCGCGTTCTTCATCGCCAGGATTTCCTTGGCGGCGGCGATCGCCCCCGGCGAACCGGGTTTCAGTTGTTGCGCGGGAGCCGGCGCGTTTTTCTGCTGCGCGTCGGCCGGGACGGCGGTCAGGGCCAGTCCCACTGCAAGGCCGGCCGCCGACAAAATCCGTGAAAGGCTCTTCATTCCAATTCTCCTCGATTTCCGGCGTTACCGCCGCTCAACTACGCGAATTCCCTGGGCACCTGCCAGGACGGCGGTGCTGGCCAGGCCAATGAACAACCCATGTTCGACGACACCCGGGATCAGGCTCAACAGGCCCGCCAGACGCGGCGCATCGGCAATGCGCCCGAGATGGGCATCGACAATCCAGTGGCCGCCATCGGTGACAAAAACGTGGCCGTCCTTGCCCTTGCGGAGCCCCATTTGCCCGGAAACGCCGCTTTGGGCAAATGCATCCGCCATGGCCCGCTGGGTTGCGGCCAGCCCGAACGGGATCACCTCGACAGGTAAAGGGAAACGGCCGAGGACATCGACCCATTTGGTATCGTCGGCAATCACGATCATGCGATCCGAGGCCGCCGCCACGATCTTCTCCCGCAGCAGCGCGCCACCGCCGCCCTTGATCAGGTTGAGCGCACCATCGATCTCGTCAGCGCCGTCGATGGTGAGATCGAGCCGGTCAACTTCATCGAGCGTGGTCAGGGGAATCTTGCAGGCCTCGGCCTGGGCGCGGGTCGCTTCCGAAGTCGGCACGCCGACCACGCGCAACCCACCGGCCACGCGCTGACCGAGCAGATCGACAAAATGCCTGGCGGTCGAGCCGGTGCCGAGTCCGAGCTTCATGCCGTCCTGTACCTGCTCCAGCGCCTGTGCCGCCGCCTGCCGCTTAAGTCCGTCCATATCCACGCTGACGATGCTCCCAGGAATCCGCCGATCCGCGGGCGCATGTCTAGCGTCGTTTTACCTGCAGGAACAGCGCCCAAAAGCCTCGCGGAAGAAGGATTATGGGGGTGAAACCCGATCCATTGCGGCCAAAATGGCGGCGAAACGCGGCTCAACCTCCGCCCGCATGCCTGGATGGGTAAAAATATAGAGTTCATCGTCGCGGATCGCGGCGAGCACCCGCGCGGCGACCGCGTCGGGCTCAAGTCCGGCGTCGATATTCCGGGCAAGCTCGGCGACCAAGGCCGCGGCAGGGCTGGCGGGATCGAGCGGCTGCGTCGGGCCGTAGCGCTCGGGCCGGTTGCGCCCGCTCTCGCCGATACGCGTGCGCACATAGCTTGGACACAATACGCTGACGCCGATGCCGTGCGGCTTGAGCCGAAGGCTCAGCCCTTCCGACATACTCACCACGGCGAATTTGCTCGCCCCATAGGGGCTGAATCCCAAGTCGCTCTGCATCCCCGCCATCGACGCGGTGTTGACGATATGGCCGCCCTCGCCATGCGCGCGGATGTGCGGCAGAAAGCTCTTGATGCCGTGAAGCACGCCCATCAGGTTGACGTCGATCACCCAGCGCCAATTGTCGAGCGAGATCTGGTCGATGCCGCCGCCTGCGGCAACGCCGGCATTGTTGCAGACCACGTGCACCTTGCCGAAGGCGTCGAATGTGGCCTGGGCGGCGCGTTCCACGCTCGCAGCATCGGCGACGTCGCAGATGGTGCCGCTGACATCGGGCGAGATTTCCCGCAGGCCTGTGACGGCGGCCTGCAGCGCTTCCGTCTCGATATCGGCCAGCATCACCTTCATGCGGGCTCGCGCAAAGGCGCGGCCGAGCGCCAAACCGATTCCACCAGCCCCGCCGGTCACAAAGGCGGTCTTGCCCACAAGCTCGCGCATGGTTGTCCTCCCGGATTTCGAGTTCCCTACTTGCATGACGCGACGCCTGCAGCTAGCGAATTCCCATGACTCGCACCGTTGTCTTCGACCTCGACGGCACCCTCGTCGACACCGCCCCCGACCTGATTGCCGCGCTCAATTTCGTGCTGGCGCGCGAAGGCCTGGCGCCCGTACCCGTGAAAACGGCGCGCAACATGATCGGTGCGGGCGCCCGCAAACTGATCGAGCGCGGGCTCGAAGCGGAAGGCCGCGTCACGAGCGTCGAGGACGTCAACCGGCTGACCAAGAATTTCATCGACTATTACGCGGACCATATCGCGGACGCCTCGCGTCCCTTCGAAGGGCTGGAAGCCGCGCTGGACGATCTGGCGGCGCAGGGGTGCCGCTTTGCGGTGTGCACCAACAAGCTGGAATGGCTGTCGAAGCGGCTGCTCGACAAATTGGGCCTGAGCGGACGGTTTGCGGCGATCTGCGGCGCCGACACGTTCGGCGTCTCCAAGCCGGACCCCATCATCCTGCAGCAGACGGTGGCGCGGGCCGGCGGAGATATCGGCGCGACCATCATGGTGGGCGATGCCGGACCTGACGTCGGTGTCGCCAGGCGGGCCGGCGTTCCCGTGATCGGGGTCGAATTCGGCTACACCGATGTGCCGATCGCCGAGCTCAAGCCCGACCGGCTGATCGGCCATATGCGTGAGCTGCCGGCTGCGGTGGACGGGCTGAGAAAGGCCGTGTCTCAGGCCTAGCTGACTGATTTTACTGCATTTATTGCCGCGACCTCGCTCGAACCTGCCGCGGCGCCGGCAGCGGAATCGCCCTTCCCGAATCCAGCCGCTGTCCCGGCGCAACCCGCACGCTGAGGCGCATTGTCGGCGCCTTACAAGCTGCCTAGATTATGCTAGCGAAGCAGCAGGCCAAGGCTTCCTTGAGAGGCTCCTTTACAAGGCATTTTGAATGAACGGATCCCTGTCACCCGATCAGCTGATACGCCCGATGGTCGATCCCTTCGGCCGGACCATCCGCTATCTGCGCGTGTCGGTGACGGATCGCTGCGACCTGCGCTGCTTCTACTGCATGTCCGAGGACATGACGTTCCTGCCGAAGAAGGATCTGCTGACGCTGGAGGAACTCGACCGGCTGTGCTCGGCCTTCATTGCCAAGGGCGTGCGAAAGATCCGCCTCACCGGCGGCGAGCCGCTGGTCCGGCGCAATGTCATGACGCTGGTGCGCTCGCTGTCGCGGCACCTTGGTTCCGGCGCGCTCGACGAACTGACGCTGACCACCAACGGCTCGCAACTGGCGCGTTTCGCCAGCGAGTTGCGCGATTGCGGCATCCGCCGCGTCAACGTCTCGCTCGACACGCTCGATGCGCAGAAGTTCCGCGCCATCACCCGCTGGGGCGATCTCGACAAGGTTCTGGCCGGCATCGAGGCCGCACGGAACGCGGGCCTTGCGGTCAAGATCAATGCGGTGGCGCTGAAGAACATGAACGAGGAGGAAATCCCCTCGCTGATGGAATGGGCGCACGGCAAGGGCATGGCGCTGACGCTGATCGAAGTCATGCCGATGGGCGAGATCGGCGAAGGCCGCATCGACCAATATGTACCGCTGTCGTTGTTGCGCGCGCGGCTGGCCCAGCACTACACGCTCACCGACCTCGACGAAAATACCGGCGGCCCCGCCCGCTATGTCCGCGTTACCGAGACCGGCGGCAAGCTCGGCTTCATCACGCCGATGACCCATAATTTCTGTGAGTCCTGCAATCGGGTACGGATCACCTGCACCGGCACGCTGCACACCTGCCTCGGCCACGAGGATGCCTCCGATTTGCGCAAGCCGCTGCGGGCCTCCGCCGAGGACGCACTGCTGTCGGCGGCCATCGATCGCGCCATCGGGCTGAAGCCGAAGGGCCACGACTTCATCATCGACCGCCGGCATAACCGCCCGAGTGTCTCGCGCCACATGAGCGTGACCGGCGGCTAAGTCCGCCAGCTACCTTATCGCCCGTAAAAATGCGGATTTATCAGGCCAACCAACGAATTGGCCGCCGCGTCAATTTGTCCATTTTCCGATTGACGCCGCCGCAGCGCGCTGAAATGGTGCGGCTGCTTTCACGCCAGCACGGCCGGAACAAGGCCGCTGCATCCTTTTGGTTGCAGTCAAGACGGCGGTAGCGCGAGACGGGGGAGGACTTATCGTTGCAATCGCATCTGCGAATGAGCTGCGGGCTCGCGCGTTTTTCGCGCGGGAATGACTCTGCGCGCCGGTGGCGCGGCGGCAGCTCCAGTCGTCCGGCGCGAGATGGCAGCGCAATATCAATGAAGACATCCGGCACGCGTCGATGACGTGTCCGAGGAGAGCGTAATGCGCCCATTGTTGGCACTGAGTAACTCGATCGATTGGCTCAATGAAAAACTAGGCGGCATCTGTAACTGGCTCGTGCTCGCAGCCTGCGTGGTGAGTGCCGCCAATGCGATGATCCGCTACGCGTTCGGCTACTCTTCCAACGCCTGGCTCGAATTGCAGTGGTACATGTTCGCCGTCTTCGTGATGTTCGGTGCCTCCTATACGTTCAAGAAGAACGAGCATGTCCGGGTTGAAATCCTGTACCTGATGCTGTCCGAACGCGGTCAGCTCAAACTCGACCTGATCGGCACGCTGTTCTTCCTGATCCCGTCCTGCCTGCTGCTCAGCTACCTGTCCTGGCCGTTCTTCATGCAGGCCTACGCCGTCGGCGAGACTTCGAGCAATGCCGGCGGCCTGCTGCGCTGGCCGATCAAGCTCGTCGTTCCCGTGGGCTTCGTTTTCCTGGCGCTGCAAGGCGTCTCCGAGGTGATCAAGCGCATCGCGGCCCTGCAGGGCTATGTCGTGATCGATGCGAAGTACGAGAGGCCGACCCAATGATCACGCTGGAGATGATGCCGCCGCTGATGTTCGGCGGCTTGATTCTGGCCATGCTGATTGGCTTCCCGGTGGCCTTCACACTGGCAGCCCTCGGGCTGTCGTTCGGCTTCCTGTCGATCCATCTCGGCTTTTTCGACCTCAACTTCCTGCAGGCAATTCCGGGCCGCATCTTCGGCGGCGTGCTATCCAACGAATTGCTGCTGGCAATTCCCTTCTTCACCTTCATGGGCTCCGTGCTCGAGCGCTGCGGCCTCGCCGAGGACATGCTTGATTCGATGGGCCAGTTGTTCGGCCCGGTTCGCGGCGGCCTCGGCTATTCCGTCATCATCGTCGGCTTCATCCTCGGCGCGATCACCGGCACGGTGGCGGCGCAGGTCATCGCCATGGCGCTGATCTCGATGCCGGTGATGCTGCGCTACGGCTACAATGTCCGCTACATCACCGGCGTGCTCGCCGCATCCGGCACCATCACCCAGCTCGTGCCGCCCTCGCTGGTCCTGATCGTGATGGCCGACCAGCTCGGCAAGTCGGTCGGCGACATGTATCTCGGCGCCTGGGGCCCCTCGATCCTGCAGATCGTCCTGTTCGCCGGCTACACGTTCTTCCTGGCGCTGTTTTTCCCCCATCACGTGCCGGCAGTGCCGAAGGAAGCGCGGACGCTGACGGGCTGGCCGCTCTGGCGCAAATGCCTGATGGGCATCATTCCCTCGGCCGTGCTGATCTTCGTGGTGCTGGGCACGATGATGATGGGCCTGGCCACGCCCACGGAAGCCGGCGCGATGGGCGCCATCGGCGCCATCGTTCTCGCCGCGGTCCACCACAAGGATCTGAGCAGCAAGGGGCACAAGATGCTCCTGATCGGTATCGCCGCCACCGGCGTCGCCGTCATCCTCGAGATTCTTGTCGGCGAAAGCAAAATGTTGAAGCTGACGTTCGCGGTGCTTTATCTCGCCGTCGTCTGGCTCTGCCTCGAAGCTGTCCGCATTCCGGACCTGCGCGACCTGATCAAGCAGGGCTACCAGTCGACCATGCGCCTCTCCTGCATGGTGGTGTTCATCCTGATCGGCTCGACCTGTTTCTCGGTGGTGTTCCTCGGCATCAACGGCGGCGTCTGGCTCGAGCATCATCTGACCTCGATTCCCGGCGGCGTTTGGGGATTCCTGATCTTCATCAACCTTTTCATCTTCTTCCTGGCGTTCTTCCTCGACTTTTTCGAGATCGCCTTCATCATCCTGCCGATGGTGGCGCCGATTGCACAGAAGGTGCTGGCGCCGGTGGTTGGCCCCGATGCCGCGCTGATCTGGTTCGGCGTCATGCTCTGCGTCAACATGCAGACCTCGTTCCTGCATCCGCCGTTCGGCTTTGCGCTGTTCTATCTGCGCGGCGTCGCGCCCAGGGAGGTCAAGAGCTCCGACATCTATTGGGGCGCCCTGCCCTGGATCGGCCTGCAGGCGATCATGGTAGCGATCGTGATCGCTTTCCCGGTCGTGGTGACGGCGCTGCTCGACAAGCCGCTCGACGTCGATCTCAGCAAGGTCAAGATCGAGGTGCCGCAGATCGAACTGCCGCCGCTCGATTTCGGCGGGCCGAAGCAGTAGCCCCGCACTTTGCCAGCAAGACAAAAAAGACCCCGGAGCCTTCGCTCCGGGGTTTTCATTTGTCGAAGTATGCGCGACGCGATCAGCCTTGCGGATTGCGCGCCATGAAGCTGTCGTAGCCGAGCTCGGCGACCTGGAACCACTGGTATCCGTTGGTCGTGAACGAGTTCATGGACTCCAGCACCTTCTTGAAATTGGGATTGGACGCCGCGGTCTCGGCGTACAGCTCCTTGGTCGCCTTCAGGCAGGCCTGCATGATCGGCGGCGAGAAGCTGTGCAGCTTGGTGCCGCCTGCCAGCAGCTTCTTCAGCGCCGGCGGGTTGCCCTGGTCGTACTTGGCCATCATCCAGCTATTGGCGGCCTGGCCGGCCTGCTCCAGAGCGCTCTGATAGTATTTCGGCAGCGAATTCCACTTGTCCAGGTTGACGATGCCGAGCAGCATCGGTCCGCCTTCCCACCAGCCGGGATAGTAATAATGCGGCGCGACCTTGTTGAAGCCGAGCTTCTCGTCGTCATACGGCCCGACCCATTCCGCCGCATCGATCGTGCCCTTTTCGAGCGCGGGATAAATGTCGCCACCGGCGAGCTGCTGCGGCACGACGCCGAGCTTCTGCATCACGCGGCCGGCAAAGCCGCCGATGCGCATCTTCAAGCCCTTAAGATCGTCGACGGTGTTGATCTCCTTGCGGAACCAGCCGCCCATTTGGCAGCCTGTATTGCCGGCCAGAAACGACGTGACGTTGTAGCTCTTGTAGAACTGGTTGAGCAGGTCCCTGCCGCCGCCCAGCATGTACCAGGCCTGGTTAAGGCGCTGGTTGGGGCCGAACGGCACCGCGGTGCCGAAAGCGAAGGTCGGGTCCTTGCCGAAGTAATAATAAGACGCGGTATGGCCCATCTCGACGGTGCCGTTCTGGACGGCATCGAGTACCTGCAGGCCAGGAACGATTTCGCCGCCGGCGAAGGCCTGGATCTGGAACTTGTTGTCGGTGGCTTCGCCAACGAGCTTGGCCATCAGCTCCACCCCACCCCACAGGGTGTCGAGCGACTTCGGCCAGCTTGCCGTCAGGCGCCATTTGAGCTCCGGCATCGACTGCGCGATCGCGGGGGCCGCCAAGGTCGCGGCGCCGGCCGCGCCAATACCGGTGACCTTGAGAAAATCTCTTCTTTTCATTGAATCCTTCCCTGTTGGTGATGCGTGCCGTGGCCTTCTTGGCGAGGCCTTCCTAGCCACCATGGAACAACCGGTTCCGGATTTCCATCCCGAACTATACGGGCAAACGAAAAAGCCCGGCCTTCCCTGGAAGGAAGGCCGGGCTGCTTTCTACGACTTAAGACGTAATCAGCCGCGGGTGCGCGAGCGGATCATGAAGCTGTCATAGGTGTATTCGGCAACCTGCCACCACAGATACTGGTCGGAGCGGTAGGCCTGCATCGCGTCGATCGACTTCTTGAAGTCGGCATTCTTGCCGGAGATCTCGGCCCACAGTTCGTTGGTCGCCTTCAGGCAGGCTTCCAGCACTTCATTGGTGAAGGGACGCAGTTGCGTACCGCCGGCGACCAGCCGCTTCAGGGCGGCCGGGTTCTGCATGTCGTAACGCGCATTCATCCAGCTGTTGGCGTGGGCGCACGCATTGGTCAGGATCGCCTGGTAGTTCTTCGGCAGCGAATTCCACTTCTCCAGGTTGGCGAAGGCGTGGACCATCGGACCGCCTTCCCAGAAACCCGGGTAATAGTAGAACTTCGCGACCTTCTGGAAGCCGAGCTTTTCGTCGTCATACGGACCGACCCACTCGGCCGCATCGATGGTGCCCTTTTCCAGCGCTGGGTAGATGTCGCCGCCGGCGAGCTGCTGCGGCACCACGCCGACCTTCTGCAAGACCTGTCCGGCGATGCCGCCGATGCGCATCTTGAGGCCCGAGAGATCGGCAACGGTCTTGATCTCCTTGCGGAACCAGCCGCCCATCTGCGTGCCGGTGTTGCCCGTGGCGAAGCCGACCACGCCGAACTTCTTGAAGAACTCGTTGCCGAGTGCCTCGCCGCCGCCCTGCGACCACCAGGAATTCTGCTGGCGCGCATTGAGGCCGAACGGGACCGACGCGTAGATCGCAAAGGTCGGGTCCTTGCCGACATAATAATACGAGACGGTGTGGCACATCTCGACGGTGTTGTTCGACGTCGCATCCAGCGCCTGCAGACCCGGGACGATTTCGCCGGCCGCGAACACCTGAATCTGAAACTTGTTGTCGGTCATCTCGGCGACGTACTTCGCCACCTGCTCGGCACCGCCATAGATGGTATCGAGCGATTTCGGGAAGCTCGACGTCAGGCGCCATTTGATCTCAGGCGATGATTGCGCGATCGCCGGCGAGGCAACGGCTGTCGCGGCAGCACCGGCCGCTGAAACCTTCAAAAAATCACGACGCTTCATTCAAGTCTCCTTAAGACGGGACGTTTCCATATTTCCTGGAGCATGCCATCCGGCGGGGCGAATTCCGCCTCATCCGGGGCGCTCTGGCGGGGCGGCTTTAACACGGAAGTTGGCTAGCGAAAACGCGACAAAGGCATGACTGCACTGATTAAAACCAAAGTCTTATGGGAGGTGATAAGGGAAGCTTACGCCGCCGCAATGGCGCCCTGAAGCTGGTCGCGAACCCTGGTTCCGATCGCCCGGTAGATCGCGGCATGCGGGCCATCAGGCTCGCTCACCACCACCGGATTACCTTCATCCGAGGTGGTCCGGATCGACATGTGCAAGGGGATCTCGCCCAGGAATGGAACACTCAGCCGCTCCGCTTCATGCCGCGCGCCGCCATGGCCGAAAATGTCCGAGCGCGTGCCGCACTCCGGGCACTGGAAATAGCTCATGTTCTCGACGATGCCGAGCACCGGCACGTTAACCTTTTTGAACATCGCGAGCCCCCTGCGGGCGTCGATCAGCGAGAGGTCCTGCGGGGTCGAGATGATCACCGCCCCCTTCAGCGGCACGTTCTGCGCCAGCGTCAGTTGCGCATCGCCAGTTCCGGGCGGCATGTCGACGACGAGAATATCGAGCGTGCCCCACGCCACATCGCGCAGCATCTGGGTGATCGCCGACATCACCATCGGCCCGCGCCAGATCATCGCGGTGTCTTCCTCGACCAGAAAACCGATCGACATGATCGACAGCCCGAAGCGCTTGATCGGAATCATCTTCCTGTTGTCGTCGAGCTGCGGCTTCTCGCTGATGCCGGTCAGCCGCGGCACGGACGGGCCGTAGATGTCGGCGTCGAGCAGGCCGACGCGCAGGCCGAGGTCGCGCAGGCCGAGTGCCAAATTGAGCGCGGTGGTCGATTTGCCGACACCGCCCTTGCCCGAGGCCACCGCGATGACGGCGGCAACGCCGGGGATTTCCGCCTGCTTGGACATCGGCGAAGCCCCCGCGCCTTGCGGCGGGCGGTGGGCGGAAGCGGGTTGCACGCCGTGGGAATGCCGGTGCGCTGCGGGCGCCGCCTGCGGCGATCCCGGCTTGCGCTCGGCGGTCAGGGCGATCATCGCTGTCGCAACACCGGGAATTGCGCGCACGGCGGCTTCGGCCTGCGCGCGCACGCTTTCCCAGGCTCTGGCCTCGGCGGCGTCGACATTGATGGAGAAGAACACCTTGCCGTCGGTGACCGAAATCGCCGACAGCACGTTGGCATTGGTCAGGGGCACGCCACGGGGCGACGCTACCTGCTTGAGGGAATCGAGAACCTGTTGCTGCGTCACGCTCACTCGCGCATCTCCTGAAGCCCTTGTGGCTCCCGTTGAGAACCGGGCCCTACCCGCTTGTATCGACGCGCTTTCCTGACGCGGCCCATCCGCCCCCGGAAGCAAATCCGCGAGCGGCGCCACGTTGCAAAACGCTATGCCAGTCCGATGCGACCCATAGAGCGGATCAGCGCAAAAGGCTACCTCGCTCCCACATCGTCCCGCCGCTCGGCGGGGGCCGCAGCGGTCCCTTCCTTGGCGGCCTCGTAGTTCAGTTCAATCATCACGCCGTTGGGGTCGTTGACGAAGATCTGCCAGAGGTCGCCGCCCGGAACCTGCCGGGAATCGTAGGCCATGCCCTTCTGTTCCAGCCGCCGCTTCATGCCGTCAAAGCCGTAGCTTGCGAACGCGACATGATGGACGACGCCGGAATCCGGCTTCTGCGGTTCCTCGGTCTTGGAGATATCGACGAGGTGCACCACCGCCTTGCCCTCGCTGTACATCCAGGCTCCGGGGAAGGCAAAGTTTGGCCGGGCGCCCTTTTCCAGACCCAGAACGTCTTCATAGAACCGGACCGTATCGGCAAGGTTGCGGGTCCGGATGTTGAAATGGTCGAGCACGCCGACACTGACGCCCATGCGATGTCACTCCCTTTTTTGTGAGGTTCTTGAGGGACCTATCCTAGCACGAATCCGGCTCCGGCCCACCAACGAAGGCGTTGCCCTCCCCTGCGCAGCTTGTATGGTGCGGCTCCTCCAAAACACCCTCCGGCCGGCCCAACGTCGCCGGCGAAAACTCCAAGGTATCACACATGGCTAAAGTCGCTTTTCTCGGTCTCGGCGTAATGGGTTTCCCCATGGCAGGACATCTGGTGAAAAAAGGCGGCCATGAGGTCACCGTGTACAACCGGACCGGAGCCAAGGCGAAGGAGTGGGCGGACAAGTTCGGCGGACGTGCCGCGCCGACGCCGAAGGCCGCCGCCGAAGGCCAGGACTTCGTGATGTGCTGCGTCGGCAATGACAATGACCTGCGCGCGGTCACGATCGGTGCCGAAGGCGCGTTCGCCGGAATGAAGAAAGGCGCCATCTTCGTCGACCACACCACCGCCTCCGCCGAGGTCGCCCGCGAACTCGATGCCGCCGCCGTCAAGGCGGGCTTCAAGTTCATCGACGCGCCGGTGTCGGGCGGTCAGGCGGGTGCGGAAAACGGCGTGCTGACGGTGATGTGCGGTGGCGAGGAAGACGCCTATGCCGCTGCCGAGCCGATCATTTCCGGCGCTTACGCCAGGATGTGCAAACTACTCGGGCCCGCCGGGGCCGGCCAGCTCACCAAAATGGTCAACCAGATCTGCATCGCCGGTCTTGTCCAGGGCCTGTCCGAGGGCATTCATTTCGCCAAGAAGTCGGGGCTGGACGTTCCGACCGTGATCGAGACCATCTCCAAGGGCGCGGCGCAATCCTGGCAGATGGAGAACCGCTACAAGACCATGAATGACGACAAGTTCGACTTCGGCTTTGCGGTGGAATGGATGCGCAAGGATCTCTCGATCTGCATCGCGGAGGCTCGCCGCAACGGCGCCAACCTGCCGGTGACCGCACTCGTCGACCAGTTCTACGCCGAAGTCGAGAAGATGGGCGGCAAGCGCTGGGATACGTCGAGCCTTTTGGCCCGGCTAGAGCGCTGAGTTAAAGAATCAGGTTAAGGCGACGAGCCAAGCCCTCGCTTCTTGCCCTGTCGGAAGCGGGGGTTCCCTCCACTCGACTGGTTAATTTTAACTTCCCGTTAACGAGAATTTTTAGCTCTTTAAGTCATCGCTTAATGATTTCACGGCACAGATAGACAATGCAAAAGCCCGCGCGGTTCGCGGGCAGGATTTGTGTTGTTCGATGAGTAACGCCGCAGAAAAGCCTGAGGTTGTCCAGCTTCCGGCGGAAGCGCAGGTCGCACCACCGGTGAATACGCGGCGCGTGGCAGCACAACGGGTGCGCGAGGCGCGCGATCGGTTAACGTCGACCAGCGGCACGCGCCCCGCCTTCGACACCGAACTGCTCCGGCAATACGCCCAGACCCGGGTCTCGGCTTCCTTCGTCGTCATGCTGCTGGTGGTTGCGACCGGCGTACTGTTCGGCCTCTGGAAGTATATCGTGCCGGCCGCGGTGTGGACCTTCGGCATGCTCTGCATCCATGCCGCCATCATCCGCAACTGCAAGCGTTTCCTGCGCGAGCAGCCCACGCTCGCCGAAACGCGCAAATGGCAGACGCGGTTCGTGCTGCTCGACCTGCTCTACGGCCTGTGCTGGACCGCGATCCTGCTGCATCCGGCCGGCCTCGACACCGTCTCGAACACGATGATGATGTTCCTGATGCTGCTGGTGATCGCGGTGTCGAGCATGCTGGCGGCGACACTGCCGATCGCGGCGGTGGCGGCAACCGCGCCGGTGACGGCCGCGATCGCACTCAACTTCGTGATGGGCGGCACGTTCGACAATTACGCCCTCGCGCTGCTGGCGGTCGCCGCCGAATGCTATTTTGCCCTGCTGGCCCATCAGCTTCATTCGACGACGCTGCAGACCCTGGAAGCGCGCGCCGAAAAGGACGCGCTGATCGGCGAGCTCGAACAGGCCAAGGCGATCTCGGACGAAGCGCGGCACCGCGCCGAATCCGCCAACGTCGCCAAATCGCGCTTTCTGGCGCAGATGAGCCATGAGCTGCGCACGCCGCTGAACGCGATCCTCGGTTTCTCCGAGGTGATGAAGAGCGAGATTTTCGGCGCGCACGCGGTAACGGTCTACAAGGAATATTCCGCCGACATCCATCATTCGGGCGTCCACCTGCTCAATCTCATCAATGAGATTCTCGATCTGTCGCGGATCGAGGCCGGCCGCTACGAACTCAACGAGGAAGCCGTGGCGCTCGTACACGTGGTCGCCGACTGCCATCATCTCTTGAAGCTGCGCGCCAGCAGCCGCGGCATCACCATCCACGAAGTATTCGAGCACGGCATGCCCCGGATCTGGGGCGACGAGCGTGCCACGCGCCAGGTCGTGCTCAATCTCATATCCAACTCGATCAAGTTCACCCCGCAGGGCGGCGATATCTGGCTCAAGGTCGGCTGGACCGCGTCCGGCGGGCAATATCTCAGCGTCAAGGACACCGGCTCCGGCATTGCCGAGGATGAAATTCCGGTCGTGCTGGCCTCGTTCGGCCAGGGCTCCAACTCGATCAAATCAGCCGAACAGGGCGCGGGCCTGGGCCTGCCGATCGCCAAGAGCCTGATCGACATGCATGGCGGCACCTTCACGCTGAAATCGAAACTCAGAATTGGCACCGAAGTCATCGTCACCTTCCCGCCGGAGCGCGTGATGAGCGCGCTGGCGCCGATGGCCGAGGAAGCCCCGCCGCTGCAGCCGGAACCCGCCGTCTCAGCGGCCGACGACAAGCGGCGGGCGCGTCACAAACCGATCATGAGTGCCGGCACGGGACTGTAACCACAAGCGCTTGCGCAAGGGATGCAAACCACTTCACTATCCACGAATGAGCAAAGAAACGCCGTGTATCGCAGTCTGCATGATGGATCCCAAAACCAAACTCTGCTTCGGCTGCGGACGAACGTTGCCGGAGATCGCGCGCTGGCACCGCATGGAAACGGCGGAACGACTGGCCGTGATGGAAGGGCTTGCGGCGCGCATGGCGGATGCCGGTCTGGTGCCGATACCGCCGCGCGCCGAGCGCGGCTGATCGCCGGGCCAAACTGCGGAGGCGCCAGGTGATCCGCGTCATGCTCGTTCTGGCGATGCTCGCCGCCACCGCCGGCGCCGTCGTCGCCTATGGCGATCCCGACCAGATCGCGCGCGCCGGCAACTCGGTATCGAAAATGCTGCGGCAACGTAGCCTGCAGCCGGCGCCCGCCGTGGAGATCGCACGCGGCAGAGCCGGCGAATTCGCACTCCATGCCAAGATCAACGGCGTCAAGGCGCCGATGGTGATTGACACCGGCGCAACCTCGGTGGTGTTGACCTGGGAGACGGCGAAGGCGATCGGCCTGCCGATCGAGATGCTCGAATATAATGTCGACGTCGAAACCGCCGGCGGCCACACCAAGGCGGCGCGGCTGACACTCGATCGTCTTGCGGTCGGTGGCCTCGTCGAGAAATCGATTCCGGCGCTGGTGGTGCCGCGCGGGCAGATGAAGACCAACCTGCTCGGCATGAGTTTTCTGGACCGGCTGGAAAGCTGGGGCGTGCAGGCCGACAAGGTGAGGCTGCACGGCTATCCCGACGTCGCAGGCCGCAACAAGCGCCGCGCGGCGGCGAACTAGGGCGAGTACTGCAGCGAAAAGCGGCCGCTTCACAAGCGAAGCAGATGCGCTGGACGGTGCACTCAGATTTGAATCGCCTCCCAACAGTTCGTCGTCTAGGGTCCGTTTATGTCGCGCCTCGTATTTCTTTTGATTGCTATCGTCCTCTCGCTGCTGCCGGTCGTCACGTCGGCTGCGCCGGCTCACAAGCGGCCAGCGCCACGCTGGCACGGCTACGGTTTCCTGCCGGGCTATCAACAGCCACCGAACAACAGCCTTCCGGCTTACAAGCAGAGAGCTGCGGTTTCGCGCACGGCGCGGAACAACCGGCGTCCCTGGTATATCGATCCAGTCCCGAGCTATTACGGCTACGACGGCGACTGGCACTATTTCGGCCGGCCCGGCTTTTACGGCGGCCGCTACAATGGCGGCAGCTTCGGCCCTTGCTGGACGCGGACGCCGATCGGGCCGATCTGGAATTGCGGCTGATCAAGCCATTCCTTGAGACTGCGTGCGTGTGCATCCGTATGCCGGCAACGGCGGCTCATGACGCAAGGCGGATACTGGATACATCCGGGATGTCGGCAAAGGGCCATTCGCGTCCTTTGTACTGTGCAGCGATTACATCGGGTCTGCCCAGGTAATCGAGAGCGACTTTATCGAGCCACTTCCGTTTAAAGGCCATGGCTACCCCGCCGGTACCTCCCTATTTTGGCTGAGGAGAGCGAGCACTCCTCCTTTGCCATGGAGATCGGCAATGAACATGAGAACCTTCTGCACGCTTGCCGCCGCCATCTTTGCCCTCATCGCGCTTCTGCAATTGATCCGGATCGTGATGGGATGGTCCGTCGCCTTGAATGGCGTCGATGTGCCGTTCTGGCCGAGCTGGATTGCCGTCGTCGTGGCGGCTGCGTTGAGCCTTGTCGGCTTCCGCGCCACGCGCAGCTAAAGCTTGGCAGGGGCCGCAGCGATTGCACGCGGAAACGTCAGCCTTTCGACTTTGCCGCCTTGCGCGCCTTGTTGGCTTCCTCGATCTCGGGCTCGAGCGATTTCAGGCTCTCGTAGATCTCGGCCAGGACGGTCTTCAGGTCTGAAATGTTCTTCGACGGGAAATCACGAACCGCAACCTCCTCGAAATGGATGGCGATCGGGATCAACTCCTCGACCAGTGTCCGCCCCTTCGGCGTGAGGTTGATCGCAACGGTGCGGCCGTTGTCCTTCAGCCGCGCGCGCGTGACGAGACCGCGCCGTTTCATCTCGCCAACGAGGCGCGACAATGTCGATATCTCGATCGTCGTCATCGCAGCGAGATCGCCGAGCCGCTGATCGCCGGTTTCCCAGAGCGCGGCCATCACGCGGTACATCGGCAGGGTCACGCCGTAGCCGGCAATGCGCCTGGAAAACAGCTCACCCATCTGCACGCCGACGCGGTTAAGCAGATAGGGAAAGGAATTCGTCAGCCTGTACAAGGTCTTGCAATCCGTGCTGTCGCAATTGTTGCGAGCCTTCAATAGCCGCAGGCCGATCGCTTTTCAAGGCAATTGTTGCATTTGAAAGTTTCTTCTTGACTGACATTTGCAAACGCAACTATTGTTTTCGAAAGTTAAGCCGCCGAACCAAGAGCGGATCGTTCAGTGGAGGAAACCATGTCGCTGGATTCGGCATCCGACGAATTGCGTGAAACGTTCAAGCGCGCGCTGCGGCGATTTCCCGCCGCCGTGTCGGTCATCACATCGTCAGACCAGAACCGCCGTCACGGCATGACGGCCACCGCGGTGACATCGCTGTCGCTCGACCCGCCCTCCCTGATCGTCTGCGTCAACCAGCAGACGTTGCTGCACGACATTATGCTTTTGGCGCGCCGGTTCTGCGTCAACGTGCTGCGCCGCGACCAGATCTCCCTGTCATCCGCGTTCAGCGGCGCGGTGCCGCCGGAGGAGCGGTTCGGGCTCGGCCAGTGGATGACGTCTGCCGAGGGCGTCACGTATCTCGCCGACGCGCAGATCAACATCTTCTGCAAAAAGGCCGCCGCAGTGCCCTACGGCACGCACACGATTTTCATCGGCGAAGCCGAGACCGTGAACGTCCGCGATCCGATCGAGCCGCTGATCTATCAGGATGCGACCTACTGCTTCTCGGTGCCCCATGACAGCCAGGCTGCGTGATCGCGCCGATCCCCTCACATTTCAGACAATCGAAGATACGGAGCAAGCCCATGGTATCAGTCGCCCAGTTGAAGGACGTGCCGGCACAGGCGGCCCCTCGCCCCGACCTTGCCGAGTTGCGCAGCCGCGTGGCGCAGATCGCGCCGCAGATCAAGGCGCGCGCCCACAATACCGAAAAGGCCGGACGCGTTCCGGAAGAGAACATCACGGCGCTGCGCCACATCGGCTATTTCGATATCGTCAAGCCCGCGATGTTCGGCGGCTATGAGCATGATTTCGACGTGCTGGTCGATCTGAACATCGAGCTCGCGAAGAGCTGCGCCTCGACGGCGTGGGTCGGCGGCCTGCTCGCGGCCCATCAATGGCTGATCGCGGGATTTCCGGAAAGTGCGCAGCGCGACGTCTGGGATTCAAATCCCGATGCGGTGGCCTGCGGCTCCTACGCGCCGGCCGCCAAGGCGATCGAGGTCGAGGGCGGCTATCGCCTCTCCGGCCGCTGGTCGTTCGCCAGCGGTTGCGACAACGCGCAATGGTCACTGTGCGCGGCGCTGTTGCCATCGAAGACCGACAGCGGCGCGCTTGCGCCGGCCTTCCTGCTCGTGCCCGCATCCGACTACGTCATCGACGATACCTGGAATGTCGTCGGCCTCAGCGGCACCGGCAGCAAGACGCTGGTGCTCGCGGACGTATTCGTGCCGGCGCACCGCCTGTTGTCGTTCGCCGACACCACATCCGGCAAGACGCCGGGCGCGGCGCTCTATGCCGCCAATCCCGCCTTCTCGATTCCGATGCTGTCGAACATTCCCTCCTGCCTCGCCTCCGCCGCGGTCGGCGCCGCGGCCGGCGCGCTGGAGGACTATCTTGCCGTTACCGCGCGGCGCATCACCCGCGGCGCGGTCGCCGGACACAACAACCGCATGGCAGAATTTCCAACCATCCAGTTGCGGGTGGCGGAAGCCACCGCCTCCGTCGATGCCGCGCGCGAAGTGCTGCTGCGCGACCTAAGGGATCGTGCGGCGACCATCCGTGCCGGCGGCGCGGTCTCAGTCGAGGACCGCATCGTCAGCCGCCGCGGCCAGGCGTTTTCGGTCGCGCTTGCGATCCGCGCCAGCGAGGCATTGAACGCCTCGACCGGCGGGCTCGGCCTCGATCTTTCCAATCCGGTGCAGCGCGCCTGGCGCGATGCCAATGCGGTCGGCCGCCACATCAGCATGAACTGGGACGCGGTCGGCACCATGTACGGCCAGCTCGCGCTCGGGCTGACGCCGCAGGGACAGTACTAGTCAACATCAGAAATCAGCGAGGACGACATGCAGGGCAAGATCGCATTAGAGGAACATTTCGCTATTCCCGACACGCTGATGGATTCAGCGGGCTTCGTCCCGGAATCCTATTGGCCGGAGCTGAAGGATCGCCTGCTTGACATCCAGGACAAGCGGCTGGCGCAGATGGACCAGCACGGCATCGAGATGATGATCCTGTCCTTGAACGCGCCGGCGGTTCAGGCGATTCCCGATGTCGCGCACGCCAACGAGATTGCGATCCGCGCCAACGACTTCCTCGCCGAGCAGGTGGCAAAGCGGCCGTCGCGGTTTCAGGCCTTTGCCGCGCTGCCGATGCAGGATCCGGATCTCGCGATCAAGGAGCTCGAGCGGTGCATCAAGACGCTCGGCTTCCGCGGCGCGCTGGTCAACGGCTTCTCGCAAATCGGCGACGGCAAGCGGCCGGTCTATTACGATCTGCCGCAATACTGGCCGTTCTGGGCCAAGGTCGAAGAGACCGGCCTGCCCTTCTACCTGCACCCACGCAATCCCTTGCCGGAAGACTGCGCGATCTATGAAGGACATCCCTGGCTGATGGGCCCGACCTGGGCGTTCGGACAGGAGACCGCGGTGCATGCACTGCGGCTGATGGGATCGGGCCTGTTCGATGCCTATCCGAAACTGAAGATCATCCTCGGCCACATGGGCGAAGGCCTGCCCTACAGCATGTGGCGCGTCGATCATCGCAACGGCTGGGTCAAGGCGCCGCCGAAGCACAAGGCCAAGAAGAAGATCTGCGATTACTTCAACGCCAACTTCTTCCTGACCACCTCAGGCAATTTCCGCACGCAAACCCTGATCGATTCAATTCTGGAGATCGGAGCCGACCGCATCCTGTTCTCGGTCGACTGGCCGTTCGAAAATGTCGATCACGCCTCCGACTGGTTCAACAGCGCCAGCATCAGCGAAAATGACCGCCTGAAGATCGGCCGGCGCAATGCCATCGACCTGTTCAAGCTCGATCTCGGCGAAACCACGGTCGCCGGGCACGGCATCCATCAAGCCGCGGAATAAGCGGCATCACAACGACACATACCATCTTGGGAGGGAAAACGGCCATGGCCGCGCAGGCAATCGATCTTCACGAAGAACTCGCCGAAGCAAAGGTCGGAAAATTTCACTGGCGCCTCGGCGCCATCATGGGACTGCTGACGCTGTTCGACGGCTATGACACGTTCAATCCGGCCTACGTCATTCATTACGTCGCAAAGCCATGGGGCCTGCAGGCCGGCCAGGCGGGCCTGTTGATCTCCAGCGGGCTGGTCGGGTTTCTGATCGGGGCGGCGATCCACGGCATCATTGCCGACCGGTTCGGCCGCCGCGGCACCTTGCTCGGAGGCCTGTGGATCACTAGCATCTTCACGCTGCTGACTGCGACCTCGGCAGACTCGTTCCTGTCGTTCTGCATTCTGCGGATCCTCACCGGCATCGGCCTTGGCGTGCTGCTGCCGCTGGCGACCACCTACATCAACGAGCTGGCGCCGCGGCGCGTGGCGAACACGTTTGCGCTGTGGGGCGTAGCCCTCGGCTGGGCGCTGGGCGGAACGCTCGCCGGTGTCGCCGGCGTGTTTGCAACCCCGGTGTTCGGCTGGACATCGCTCTACTGGATCGGCTCGCTGTCGTTCCTGCTCTTGCCCTTCATGCACCTGATGCTGCCGGAATCGCCAAAGTTTCTGGCGTTGCAGGGCCGCGTCGACGAAATCCGCGGCATGCTGACCAGGCTGCGGCCCGAGCGCGCCAATCTCTACAAGTCGGCTGAGATTGCCGTGGGAGAGTCCGAGAAGCCGGCCAATTCGGTCGCGACGTTGCTGCAGGCCAAGTATCGCCGGACCACGCTCGCGATCTGGGCGTCGGCATTCCTCAGCCTGTTCTGCATCTTCGGCCTGTCGGGCTGGATTCCGACCGTGATGATGCAGCGTGGCGAAACCTTTGCGGCAAGCTTCGGCTTCGGCGCGCTGATGCAGATCATGTCGTTCGTCGGCGGGCTCGTGCTCGGCCATCTCGTCGACCGGTCCGGCTATAGCCGCGGGCTGATCGCGACCTGGTGGGCGTTCGGCGGCCTCGCCGTGCTGTCGCTGGCGGTGATGAACGTCCACATCGTCAACATCACCTCGGTCGCAGCCGCCGGCTTCTTCATCATCGGCGCGCAGTTCGTGCTGAACAACTTTACCGCGGCGTCCTACGAGACCGGCGTGCGCGCCACCGCGGTCGGCATGGAACTCGGGGTCGCCCGGGTCGGCGCCATTCTCGGTCCATTCGTCGCCGGCGCGCTGCAGCAATACTACCAGAGCCCGACACCGATGTTCCTGTCGATCGGCATCTCCGCGATCGCCGCCGGCGCGATCATCCTGCTGGCGAAGCGGCCGGCGGCGGTCGCTTCCAACAGCCTTGAAGAGACGGCCGGCTTGCGCAAGGTTGCACAGCCCGCCTCCTGAGATGAGGTCTTGATGCGGAACGTGCGGCTCCGGGGCGAACTGTCCCGGAGCCGGATTTTAGTTTTGACACGTTTTCTTCATGCGAACCGAAAACGCGACGTTTACGCCGCGACCGGCTCCGATACGCGATCTTCGACCAGCGCGACCGCATCGCGCAGCACATTGACGCCGGCACCCGGCTTGACGCCCTTCTCCGCGAGATGACGGCGGAAGGCGCGCGCCCCCGGCACGCCGTGAAATGCGCCGACGAAGTGCCGCGTCATCGAATGCAGCTTTGCGCCTTGGGACAACTGGTCTTCGATGTAGGGCAACATCGCTTCGAAGACGTCCTTCATGGTGGCGTGCGGCGCCGCCTCGCCGAACAATTCCGGATCGACATCGAGCAGGCGCCACGGCTCCTGATAGGCCGCCCGCCCCAGCATCACGCCGTCGACATGCTCCAGATGCCGCTTCGCTTCGGCAATGCTGCCGATACCGCCATTGATGATAATGAGCACATCCGGCATCGCGGCCTTCAGCCGGTAAACCCTGTCGTAATCGAGCGGCGGGATGTCGCGATTTTCCTTCGGCGACAATCCGTTGAGCCAGGCTTTTCGGGCATGCACGACCAGCGCATCCGCGCCGGCCGCGACCACGCCGCGCGCCAGCACATCGAGCGCCACTTCCGGATCCTGGTCATCGATGCCGATCCGGCATTTGACCGTGACGGGAATCCTGACCGCACGCTTCATCGCAGCCACGCCGTCGGCGACCAGCGCCGGCTCCGCCATCAGGCAGGCGCCGAAGCGGCCGTCCTTCACCCGGTCGGACGGACAGCCGACATTGAGATTGATTTCGTCGTAGCCAAAGTCTTCGCCGATCTTCGCAGCGGTAGCGAGATCATCCGGAACCGAACCGCCGAGCTGCAACGCCACCGGATGCTCGCTTGTATCGAACCCGAGCAGCCGCCTGCGATCGCCATGAATAATGGCGCCGGTCGTCAGCATTTCCGTATAGAGCCGCGCACGCCGGCTCATTAGACGGTGGAAGACGCGGCAATGCCGATCGGTCCAGTCCATCATCGGGGCGACGGAGAATTTCCATTCCATCTCAATTGCTTAATCGCAACACTGGTTCAATGCAACAAGACGTTTTCGAAACCCTGCCTGTCCGCGGAGCATGTCCGATCCAACTAAAATATCGAAAACAACCCCATGCAAAGTAGCATCGCAGCGGCTTCACGGCGCCTGGTCGGTGCGGCCGCCGAGATAGGCACTGATGACTGCGGGGTTGTGGCGGAGATTGTCGGCGCTGTCTTCGCCCGTGATGGCGCCATTCTCGATCAGATAGCCGCGATCCGCTATCTTCAGGCTCAGCCTGGCATTCTGCTCGACAAGCAGGATGCCAAAGCCGCTCGCAGCTATCTTCCTCAGCGACTTGAACAGGTCCTTTGACAGTAACGGGGATAAGCCGAGCGAGGGCTCGTCCAGCATCAGAATGTCGGGCGCAGACATGAGAGCGCGGCCGATCGCGACCATCTGTTGCTCGCCACCCGACATCGTGCGCACCTGTTGCCGCTTGCGTTCGGTGAGGCGCGGGAAGAGATCGTAGACAAGCCTGAGCGTCGACTGTTCGCTGGCGCGCGCGCGTTTTGCAAAGGCACCAAGTGCGAGGTTCTCTTCGACGCTAAGCTCGCCGAATACGCCGCGCCCTTCGGGCACCAACGCGATGCCGTGTTCCACGATTCGATGCGCGGCCATTCCCGCGATCGCCTGGCCGTTCATGCGGATCTCGGTTCCAGGCTCGGTCCTGATCATGCCGGCGACCGCCTTCAGAAGGCTCGACTTGCCGGCACCGTTGGTCCCGAGCATGACGGAGATTTCGGCTTTCTTGACGTGCAGCGACACCCCGTGCAACGCGGTGTGGTGGCCATAACGAACGCCGAGATTGCTTACCTCAAGCATCGTCATCTCCGAGATAGGCACGAATGACATCGGGATCGGCGAGCACCGCCGCCGCAGCCCCGTCAGCAATCTTGACGCCGGAATTCATCACGACGCAGCGACCACAGAGGGTCCGGATCGCATCCATCACATGTTCGACCATGATGATCGTCCGCCCCTCGCGGTTGATGTCGCGCACGAGGTTGATGCCGATGAGAAGCTCCGATGGGTTAAGTCCGGCGAGCCATTCGTCCAGAAGCAGGAGCTGGGGATCGGCGGCCAGCGCACGCGCCAGTTCGACCCGCTTCTGGTCAATGTAGGTCATTGCCGAAACCGGGGAGTTCTCGCGACCCGTCAGGCCCACCCGGCCCAGGAGATCACCGGCAAAATCGTGGGCGCGCGCACCCCACAGTCGGTTCCGTGCGAACACCGCGCCTGCCATGACATTCTCGATCGCGGTCATCGACGGAAGCACGCGAACGAGTTGGAACGTGCGGGCGATGCCCGCCCGCGCAACCATCTCCGTCGGTAGCCCTGAAATGCGGCAGCCTGCAAGCTTGATCTCTCCGGATGTCGGACGGAGCGCTCCCGAGATCAGGTTGAGCATCGTCGTTTTGCCCGAACCATTGGGCCCGATCAGCCCGATGAGTTCGCCTTCGCGAACCTCGAAGCTCACCTCGTTGACGGCGATCAGCCCCCCGAACGCCTTGCGCGCCTGTGAGACGCTGAGCAAGGTAGCGCTCATGCCGCCTTCTCCCCGATTTCGTTCCGAGTTGCGTTGCAGACACCAGGCTCGGCCCGGCGCAGGATTCGATCGCGCAGGCGTTCCAACAGGCCCGTCACCCCGTCGGGCAAGAGATAGACAATCGCCAGGAACGCGACACCGACAACGACCGAGCTGTGGTTCGGGAAACGCGAGGTGATGAACTCCATCAGGATGATGAAGGGGACAACGCCGACCAGGGGACCCCATAGCCGCCGGGTGCCGCCGAGCAGCGCGATGATCACGACCTGGAAGGAGATCATCGGGTTGAAGGCGGCTTGTGGCTCTATATAGGCGTAACGCGGGGCGCTGATCGCGCCGGCGACACCGATGAACGCGCCGGATATCATGAAGAGAATAATCTTGGTGCGGGCGGTCGCGATCCCGACATGCCGGGCCACCGTCTCGTCGTCGCCGATAATGCGCAGGGCTAAACCCAGGCGCGATCGGTTGATCAACCAGCCGACGACAAAGACCAGTGACGTGAGCGCAAGCAGCATCCAGTAGAGATCGCGCTCGGTGAGATCGGTAAAGACGTAGAGTCCCATCTTGTGCGCGAAACGCGACTGCGACCAGGCGACGATCTGCCGGATGAGCTCGGCGAGTCCAAGACTGAAGATGACAAAATAGACGCCGGACAATCTTAGTGTTGCGGCCCCCACCAGCCCGGCAAGCGCCGCCGAGCCCAACGCTGCAACGAGGAGGAGCGTACCAAATGGCAGAGAATCCAGTCCCAAGGCGACCGAATAGGTCCCAACTCCGAAAAATGCGGCACTTGCAAGCGATACAAGGCGAGTCGGCCCCGAGAACAGCGCCCATGCCGTGCACATGGCGGCATAGAGCATCAGGTTGACTCCAAGTGACAGAGCGAACCCTTCGCTGACCAGCGGAAGGAGCGAGAGCAACGCGGCTGCGGCAAGGCTGGCGCCGGCAACCACCATTTCGTTGCGACGGAGGCCCGTCATGCCGAGGCCCTCCCTAGTATGCCCTGCGGCCGAAACAGCAGCACCAGAATGAACAGCGCATAGTTGGTCGCAAGCGTCAGGCCGGGGTCGATCAGGCTGGCAACGGTGGTCTCGGCCACGCCGAGGATCAACGCTGCAATCGTCGCCCCCCGAACATCGCCCACACCGCCCATGATCACGATGATCAGCGCCTTCATGGTGAAGATGACACCCATCGAGGCGTTGAACGTATAGAACGTGGAGAGCAACGTTCCGCCGCAAGCGGTCAGCGCGCCACCGAGGGCAAAGGCAAACCCGGCCATCCTGGGAACGTCGATGGCCACGAGCTGGGCCGATGTGGGATCGACGGCAACCGCGCGAATGGCCGTGCCGTACCTGGTGCAATAAAGGAAGAGATAAAGCAGAGCCGCGACGCTTGCAGCCGCGATGAAAGCCACGACGCGATTCAGCCCGTATGAATCGCCCAGGATCAGGAACGGTTCGGCCAGAAACTTGTAGCTGAAATAGCCTCCACCGAAACCGAGCAACATCAGGCCCTGGAACAGGAACAAGAGGCCGAAGGTTGCCAGGATCGTATCGACTTCGAGCATGCCCCGGTTCTTTGCGCGGCGCACCAGCGGCTGCATGAGGCCGGCATAGATCAGCCAGTTCAGCGCAAGGGCGATTGGAGCAATCGCAAGCATGCCGATGAGAGGATTCACCTCCACGACCGTGAACAACCAGAACGCAACGAAGCATGCGGCTACGAGTGTCTCGCCGTTGGCCAGATTCATGATGCGTGCGACGCCGTATTGCAGCGTGAGCCCCAGCGCGATCAGCGCATAGGTTCCGCCGAGCAGAAGGCCCGTGACGAGGATTTGCATGTGAACCGTCCCAAAACATCAGCGACGCATCCGGCGCGATCATTTCGCGCCGGATCGCATCTTCGGATCAGTTCCAGGCTGGCTTTTTGACCGGCGCGTTGGCACCGTCCACGCCAAGGCCGTTAACGCCCTGGAGTACGCCATTACTCCACTGCCCTACGGTCCAGACCCGGCCGAGAATGTTGTTGTTGAAAGAGACCTTGCCGATGACGGTGTCGAATGTCCCGGTCGAGATCGCCTTGGTGACCGCGGCGCGATCCTTACTGCCGACCTTCTCGATCGCCTGCTCAAGCATCTGGAGCGATGCATAGACCACCGGGCTGGCCCAATAGTCCGGCTCCTGTCCGGTCACTTGCTTGTGGCGTTCACGATAATCTTTGTATGCGCGATCGGCGGGATTGATGCCGCCCATCGCAAGCACGCCCTCAGCCTGTTTGGCGAAACGCTTGGCGTAGCCGCTCAAGGCCCCACCTACGCCGACATAGAAAGCATCGACATTCAGGCCCTGGATCTGCGCCTGCTCGGTGAGCGCGAACGTGTCCGGCGGATATGAGAAAGCGACGAACGCATCCGCCTTGGCCGCCTTGGCGCCGCTGATAATCGGCGCCAGATCCTGGGTGCCGATCGGGTATGATGTCTCGTAGACGACGTCGAAGCCAGCGGTCTTGAACGCAGGCCTGGCCGATTGAATCATCTCCAGGCCGAATGCTTCGCCCACATGCGCCAGCGCCACCTTGTTGCCGATCTGGCCCTTGTCTCGCAGGGTTTTCAATGTCCCGACGATGCCGCTGGACAAATCCGACGCCTTGCCGAGCAGCCAGAACGAGTTGGGCCAACGCTTGACGAACGTTTCCAACTCGTTGGCGTTTCCGGTGGCAATGAGTTGCGGATAACCATAGCGCGCGATCAGCGGCGCGGCCGCCAGGTTGATGCCGGTGGTATAGGGCGCGACGATGAAGTCGACCTTGTCAACCGTCGCCAACCGCTGGATGTTCTTGACGGCTTCTTCGGGGCCGCTCTTGTCGTCGTATTCGACAAGTTCGACTTTCAGGCGTTTTTCGCCGATCTTGATGCCGCCCTTCTGATTCACGTCGTGAACCCAGAGCTGCATATTCGGCCAGTAGACGGCGGTTGCGCCCGCCGTCAGCGGTCCCGTCTTGGACGCGCTGACTCCGATTTTCAGCGTTTCCTCGGCCATCGCTGCTCCAGCGCCAAGGCTGAACAGCGCGACCGAAACCATCAACGAATTGAACGTCCGTCTGAGCATTAAATCCTCCCCTGCTTTCATCGGCTGGACGCCGTGATCGACTGTCCGCCGCCTCCAATTTCGGAATGTTTTTATATTTTCGATATTATTATTTATTTCGAAAACAA
Source organism: Bradyrhizobium paxllaeri (assembly GCF_001693515.2). Taxonomy (NCBI): domain Bacteria; kingdom Pseudomonadati; phylum Pseudomonadota; class Alphaproteobacteria; order Hyphomicrobiales; family Nitrobacteraceae; genus Bradyrhizobium; species Bradyrhizobium paxllaeri. The sequence goes on along the minus strand of NZ_CP042968.1, from coordinate 2,936,938 downwards.
TGGCAAGTCGCATTGTGTTGGGAGCGACAACGCGCCGCGCGGGGAGCCGGCTGGTTCGATTCAGCGATCGCAGGGCGCAGCATCGCGCATTCGGCGTTGTCGAATATTGAGATCAGATCCGCGGGATCTTGGCCCGCTCCACCACGTCAGACCATTTTGCGATCTCGGCCGCGACAAGTGCCTTCATTTCCTCCGGCGAGCTGCCGCGCACCTCGCCGCCGACCGCCGTTTCAAGCTGCTTCCTGACGTTCGGATCGCTCAGCACCTCCAGCGTGGCCGCATTCAATCTGGCGATGAGCACCGGCGGCGTTCCCTTCGGCACCAACAAGCCGGCCCAGGTACGAACGTCATATCCCTTCACACCGGCTTCCTCGGCCAACGGCACATTCGGGAGCAGAGGAATCCGCGTCGAAGAGGTCACTGCCAGGCCACGAACGGCGCCGCTCTGGATCTGCGGCGCCAGCAGCACGGGCGTGCCGATGATGACCGGCACGTCCCCGCCGAGCAAAGCCGTCGTGGACTGGGAATCGCCGCGATAGGGCACGTGAAGCAGATCGATACCAGCCCGCGCATTCAGAAGTTCGCCCGCGAGATGATGGGTGCTTCCAAAGCCGACCGAGCCGAAGCTGAGCCCGCCAGGCTTCTGCCTTGCCATCGCGATCAGGTCGGCCATCGACTTCGCGGGATGGTCGTCTCGCACCGCGATGACCAGCCCGTAATAGGCGAGCGTCGAGATCATCCCAAAGCTCTCGACCGGTTGAAAGCTCAGGCTCTTGTAGATTGCCGCGGAGATCGCGTGCGCACCGGTGACCAGACCGATCGTGTAACCGTCAGGCGTCGCCTTGGCGATCGCATCAGCGGCAATGTTTCCGCCCGCGCCCGGCTTGGCTTCGACGATGACGGGTTGTCCCAATTTCCTGGCAAGGCCCTCCGCCACGATGCGGGACATCGTGTCGGCCGCCCCGCCGGCGGCAAAGCCATGGAGGAGACGGATCGGCCTGGAAGGGTAATCGTCCGCCAAAATTGTCGTCGCCGTCAGGATGCATGCTGCGGCCATCGTGACGGCTCCCGCAAACCGCTTCATCCATTTCATCAATGCACCCTCCCCGTTTTATTTGATTGACCACCGAGATCGGTGGGTTATGAGCGGCGTTTCATTCATCGACGACGTGATTGCGCAGCACGCCGATCTCTTCGATCTCCACCTCGACGACGTCACCGGCCTTGAGGAATATCTGAGGCTTGCGCGCGAAGCCGACGCCGGCCGGTGTTCCCGTGGCGATGACATCGCCCGGAACGAGGTCGAAGATCGTGGAGCAGTATTCGATCAGCCGCGGGATCGGAAAGATCAGCATCGACGTATCGGACGACTGCATCACCGCCCCATTAACCCGTGTCTCGATCCTGAGCTTTGCCGGATCGCCGATGTCGTCCGGCGTCACCAGCCACGGCCCAAACGGGCCGGTGCCGACAAAATTCTTGCCGGATGCAATCTGCTGGGCATGTCGTTGCCAGTCGCGTACGCTGACATCATTGAAGATCGAGTAGCCCGCGACATGACCCCACGCGTCGGCCTGACTGATATGACGGCCCGCCTTCCCGATCACGACCGCCATCTCGCCTTCCCAGTCGAGATGGTCCGAGACCTTCGGCCGGATGATCGGCTCATTGTGGCCGACCTGGGAACGCCAGACGCGCAGGAAGATCGGTGGATATTCCGTGATCTCCCGCTTCAGACCAGAGGCCAATGCCTCGTTATGATGGTCGAGATAGTTGCGGACGACGCAGATGATCTTCTCCGGTCGCGGAATGACCGGCAGGAAGCTGACCTCCGAGAGCTTCGGGCCCGACTTTACGGCGCTGACGATCTCATCGCGCCTGATGTAATCGGCACTGGCGATGAAGTCGGCGAGCGTCGGATAGTGCGGGAGGACCTTGCCGAGATCGACGACGATCTCTCCGGCGACCGCACCCCAGCTTTCGCGCCCTTCGGAAAACGACAACAGTTTCATGCGTCGATCCTGTCCCTGATGGTTGAGTGGAGGTGCCCGTCAAGCAGATCGCTCATCGCGTTCAGGTCGGGCAGTTGCCTCGCGACCGCAAAGACATAGTGATCGGGGCGCACCAGGGCGGCCACCAAGCCGTGGTCGGACAACCAGGCCTTCAAGATCCCGCCGGTTTCCACGATCGACCATTCGCCTGCTCCGAGCGACTGAGAAAACCCGGCGTCCGCCAATGACAAGACGGCGCCGCCCAGCGCAATGACTGCTCGCCGCAACGCCTCGGGAATATCGCGGCGAGCGATGTCGGAAGACACGACCAGGCGGAACGAGGCGCCGACCATATCGTCCAGCAGGCATGCGCCTGCTTCGCGCGCGATTTCCGGCTGCGGAAAGCGCAGGCCTACGGGCGCGCCCTGATCGGAGCAGAGCGTCCCTTCGTCAAGCCCGGGGATGAGGTTCTGACGATATTGCGTCACCGGCGGATCGCCCATCTCGCGGAGCAAGCGCGCGTCCCTTTCGATTGCCTTTGCCATATCGAGCTCGCAGATGACGCGTCCCAGCGATTTCGCGGTTTCGGTGGTCGCCTTCACATGCGCGCGGCGTTCGCGCTGATAGCTATCGAGCAAGTCCGGCGCTGACTGCCCCCTGATCACCAGCGCGAGCTTCCAGGCGAGGTTGGCCGCATCCCGTACGCCCTGGCACATGCCCTGCGCCATGAAGGGCGGCGTCATGTGGGCGGCATCGCCGGCCAGCAGGACCCGACCACGACGCCATTCGTTGGCGACGAGCGCGTGGAACACATAAGTAGTCGCCCGCCAGATCTCTCCGTCCTCTGGCGTCAACCAGCGTCCGAGCAGCCGCCAGATCGCGGCCTCCTGGTTCATCTCCTCCGCCGTTTCTCCGGGCAGCAACATGAACTCCCAGCGGCGATGGTTACCGGATCCCACGACATAGGTTGTCGGACGCTTGGGGTCGCAATACTGCACGATGTTCTGCGGCAGCTTGCCCAGGCCGTTGTCGTTGACGAGAACGTCCGTGACGAGCCATGGCTCGTCGAAGTCGAGCGTCTCCAACCCGATGCCCATCAGCTTTCGCACCAGGCTTGTTCCGCCGTCGCATCCGACGACATAGCGGGCGTGCAGTTTTTCGGCGCCGCCCGAGCCGCTCATGATGTCCAGTTGGACATGATCGTCTTCTTGCCTTAGGCCCGTCAGCGCGGTGCCAAGGCGGACGTCCAGCGTCGGCAGATCCGCCAGGGATCGGCGAATCGCCCGTTCGAATGGCGGCTGCTTGAACATGAAACTCGGCTGCCAGCCTTGCGGATACGGCGGCGGCAGAGATTCATACCGCGCGATGAGCCTGCCGTCGGCGCCGCGATATTCGGTCGGAGGATACGGCACGACATATGGCTGTATCGCATCGGCAAGGCCGAGATTCTGAATGACGCGCATGACCTCGTGATCGAAGCTGACCGCGCGCGGCAACGGAAAGATGTCGTCCGACTTGTCGATGACGACGGTATTGATGCCGCTGCGGCCCAACAAGGCCGAGAGGATGGCGCCGGTCGGGCCCAGACCGATGACCGCCACATCAACAATTCCAGACATCTCGCTGTCTCCACGCAAATGGCGGCGAACGCGCCAAATGCGACGCTAATTCTCGATGATCTGTGCCGTACCGCGTCAGCGCTGGCGACTAAGCGAGGCCTTGCGGTACCGCGACGTTCAGTTTTTTCGCAAGCGCAAGCAATCTGGACCGCGTCCCCTGCACCAGCGGCACGCCGGTGCTCGAACGTCTCTCCATCTCGTCGAAGCCGCGTTCGCCGGGCAGATAGACCCCGGAGGACCCGGCGGCCGGCGGCAGGTCCTTGATGGCCGAGCGCAGGCGATCGACTTCAAGCGTGAAGTCGTTCCCGAATGCCGACGGGTCGAGCGCGGCAACAAGGCCGTTGCCACCGGGATCACGCCCTTCTGTCAAGGCAACGCTGATGAGAGGGTTCGCCACCATGAGGCTGGCGAGCACCTCGATCATCAAGGAAAGACCGGAGCCCTTGGCGCCTGCCATCGGCAACACAGCCTTGACCTTGCGCGGGTCGGATGTCTCCTCGCCCTTCTCATCGACGCCCCAGCCCGATGGAATCGGCTTTCCGGCATCCCTTGCGGCCATGATCTTGCCGATCGCGACCGACGCGGTCGACATGTCCAGCAGCAAGGGACGATCGGGATCGATCGTCGGTGCGGCAATCGCGATCGGGTTTGTCGACACCCCCTCGGCCCGGGAGCCATGATAGATCATCAACGGCTTTGAGGCCGTCATGGCGATCGCGACGTGGCCCGTGCGGGCGGCCTGCTGCGCGTAATATCCGATCGCGCCGGCATGGGTGATCGCGCGAACCGCGCACCAGCCGATGCCATGCAGATCCGAAAGCTGCGCTGCAGTTCGTGCGGCAAGATTCATCGCTACCGCGCCCGGCGCGCGCTGCGCATCGATCACCGCCACCGCGCCCTTTCCCGAAACCTGGCCCGGCTCGGCCTTGGGGTTGATCAGCCCAAGCTCGACCATTTCGACGTAGCGCGGAATCCGCAGCACGCCGTGCGAGTCCGCGCCGCGCAGATTGGCCCAGACCAGCACATCCGCCGTCTGCTCGGCCTGGTCGGCCGAAAACCCGCCGGCCCCGAGAAGGTCGGCCGCGAAGGTCCGGAGGCTATCGGCGTCGATCGCGACCATGTCCGAAACTTCCGCCATGCTCAGGCTCCGAGCGGCGAAGGAAAGAACTTGTCGAGCCAGCCCTTGATGATCGCCTTGGTGCGCGGCGCATCCTGCGGCGCGAGCGGAAAGTGCGACGTGCCGGATATCAGGACGAGTTCGGCCGGCTGGCCGGCCTTTTCGAACATGCGGATCGACTGCTCGGTCGGCGTGATGGTGTCATTGGCGGTATGCAGAAACAGGATCGGACGCGGCGCGATGTTGCCTACGACATCGTCGGCGCGAAAATTATACATGCTCCATGCCGTCTCGACCGGAATCTCCATGATCGCCTTCGGCGAGAGATTCTTGCGGAGATGTTCGGGAATCGGCACGGCGTCGAAACGGGAAATCCACATGCTCTCGCCCGTTTCCTGCTTCTGCCGGCGCCCCTTTTCCAGAAGGCCGGTGAACTTCGCCCAGGCCTCGGGCGTCGGATGCTGGCCGCGGAATTTTCGTTCGCCATCGCCCCAGCCGCAGGAGGAGATCACACAGGCGAAGCGGTCGTCGATGCCGGCCGAATAAACCGAGACAGCCGCTCCAAAACTGTGGCCGACCACGCCGATGCGCTTGGGATCGACCTCTTCCCGCTCGGCGAGGAACGACAGCGCGTTCTTGGCGTCAGCCACCTGATCGAAGCAGCGCACCTGCGCGCGCTCGCCCTCGCTCTCGCCGCAGCAGCGAAAATCGAAGCGGAGCGCCACATAGCCCATCTCCTCCAGCATCCGCGCCTGGATTTCAGCGTGGGACTCGTCCTTCGAACCGACGAAGCCGTGCAGGACAATGAAGGCGGGCAGCCGCTGCCCGGGCTTTCTCGTATCAGGCACGTGCAGAACGGCAGAAAGCTTGAGCCCGTCGGAACGGAAAGAGAGTTTTTCTTGCATCGGCATGGTCCTCGTAATTCTTTGCCGGCTCCGGCGGGCGCGGGCGCCGTCACTTGATGGCGGTGAAGGGGAAATGATGCTGGCGCCATTCGAGCGGCGCGGGCGTGCCCCAGACATTCATGCAGCGCACATTGCCGGGACGTTCGAGGCTGGTGATGACGTTTGGAACGAAGTCCGCATCGTCGGCGATCAGCGCCATCGAGCCGGAGCACTCGACCATCGCGCCGCTTGCATCGGTGTAATAGGCATAGGTGTTGTCACCCGGCCGGTGGCGGCCCGGACCCCACATCATCTGTTTATCAAAACGGTCGAGGAGATCGCCGAGCTTCAGGTAATCGTTGAACTCCCTGAACTCGAAGGAGTAGTGGTGCAGCCCGACCTTGCCGCGGACGACACCCACGATGTGATGCTGGCGGTTGCCGCCATACATCCAGCTCAGGCTGTCGTCGACCATGCGTTCCGACAGGCGAAGGCCGCAGATCTGTTCAAGCTGGCGGCGCGTCGCTGCCGGATCGGGCGACGTCAGATTGAGGTGATCCATGCGGTTCGGTCCGACGCCGTGGGTCGGATACCTTCGCCCATAAATTTGATCGCGCGTCGGTGTGTGGATTTCGAAGCGAAGGCCTTCCGGCGTTGCGAAGGTCACGCCCGCGGCCATGCATTTGAGGCTCGGTTCGCGCGAGAGGATGCGGCAGCCTGCGCCTTCGACCCGGGATGCCACCTCCGCCACGGCTTCGACGGTGAGCGCCTCCAGCCCGATCGTGTGCGTCGCGTTCTCATCCGAACGGAGCAACACCAGCTCAGCAGCGCGACCGTTGGAGCTCAGCCATGTCTGACGCTCGTCGGAATACGTCACATGCAAGCCGAGGATCTCGGTCGCATCCCGCACGACCGCCTCGGGGACGGTCGTATTGATTTTCACATGCCCGATCGCGTGCACCAGATGCTGCATCATTACCTCCCGGCCTCTTCGGCGTTTGATGTCCTGCTACCGCATCGCGAGGCATGAGGCAAGGTAATTTCGAACAAAATTGATTATTTCGAAAATTTGTGCAAAGTGCCCAGCTGGCAAGCCGGCGGGGTGACCGCGGGGTCGGGTTCCAAGCATTGGAGAGAGTCATGGCAAGTGCAGGAGGTAGCGGTCCGTTCGTGTGGGACGATCCATTCCTGATCGAGGAGCAGCTCGGCGAAGACGAGCGAATGATTCGGGATACGGCGCGCGCCTATGTGCAGGAGCGCCTCAGCCCCCGGGTCCGGCAGGCATTCCGCGATGAGCGCACCGATCCGGCGATCTTCCGCGAGATGGGAGAGCTTGGACTGCTGGGCGTGACCGTGCCCGAAACGTATGGCGGCATCGGCGCCTCCTACGTTGCCTACGGCCTGATCGCGCGCGAGGTCGAGCGCGTCGACAGCGGCTACCGCTCGATGATGTCGGTTCAATCGTCGCTGGTGATGTATCCGATCCATGCCTATGGCTCGGAAGCACAGCGCCGCAAATATCTTCCAAAGCTCGCCACGGGTGAGTGGATCGGCTGCTTCGGCCTGACCGAGCCGGATGCAGGCTCCGATCCCGGCGGCATGAAAACACGCGCGACAAAAATCGATCGCGGCTATCGGCTGAACGGCGCAAAGATCTGGATCACCAATGCCCCGATTGCCGATGTCTTCGTGATATGGGCGAAGTCCGACGCGCATGGCGGGAAGATCCGCGGCTTTGTTCTGGAGAAAGGAATGGCGGGCCTTTCAGCGCCGAAGATCGAGGGAAAACTCTCGTTGCGCGCTTCAGTGACGGGCGAGATCGTGCTCGACGGCGTCGAGGTGAACGAAGACGCGCTGCTGCCGGACGCGGAAGGCCTGTCCGGCCCGTTTGGCTGTCTCAATCGCGCGCGCTATGGCATCGCATGGGGCGCGATGGGCGCGGCCGAAGCCTGCTGGCATGCGGCGCGTCAATACGGGCTCGACCGCAAGCAGTTCGGACGGCCGCTGGCCCACACGCAGCTCTACCAGAAGAAGCTAGCCGACATGCAGACCGAAATCACGCTCGGGCTTCAGGCGGCGCTGCGCGTCGGGCGGCTGTTCGATGAGGGTCGCATGGCGCCGGAGATGATCAGCCTGATCAAGCGCAACAATTGCGGCAAGGCGCTGGAGATCGCGCGGCTCGCGCGCGACATGCATGGCGGCAACGGCATTTCCGATGAGTTCAATGTCATGCGCCACATGCTGAACCTGGAGACGGTTAACACGTATGAGGGCGCACACGACGTGCACGCGCTGATCCTCGGCCGCGCCCAGACCGGGCTCCAGGCTTTTGGCTGACGGGCAAAGGGCCGCGCCGCGGCGCCCGAACCGGACGCACAGGTGTCCCGGGAGGGGTGGGTCACAGGGATCCCTCCTCCGTTCCGGCCACAGCCGGGCACGGGTGGTTTGATTTTTTCGAAAATCAGCCTATCTTGGAGTGAACACCGACCAGGAAGGCAATTGATGCGCGAGAAGCTCAAACCGGCAGGCGAAACACGCGCGGCGGACGTGCTGCACCGGATGCGCGCGGACATCATCAGCTGCGCGCTCAAGCCGGGCGCAAAACTCCGGTTTGAGGGGCTGCGCGAGATGTATGCCGTCAGCTTCTCGACCCTGCGCGAGGCGCTGTCGCGCCTGGTCGCGGAAGGACTGGTGATCGCCGAAGACCAGCGCGGTTTTGTCGTTGCGCCGGTCTCGATCGACGACCTCAATGACTTGACCTATGTTCGCGTGCTCGTCGAACGAGAATGCCTCGCGCTCGCCATCAAGAACGGCGACGACGGCTGGGAGGCGGACATCATCGGCGCGTTCCACCGGATGGACCGGCTGCAGACTCGGCTGGGCTCCAATTACTATTTGTCGGAAGAATGGGGCAAACTGCACGGCGATTTTCACTTTTCGCTCGTTGCCGCCTGCGCCTCCCCCAACCTTTTGGAAATCCGCCAAAAGCTTTTCGAACGCGCCCACCGCTACCGACGGATGTCGTCGCAGTTCAGGACCAAGTGGCGCGCCAAGGATGTCGAGCACAAGATGATCATGGACTCGGTTGTCGCGCGCGATACGGCAACGGCGCAGGAACTGATCGAACGCCACATTCGCGAGACGACCGAGAACGTCATCAAGCACGCCGGACATCTGTTTGTGGCGCACGAAGAGGCCCGTCAGGTACGGCCCGATCACGTCGCGGCTGAATAGACAGCACTCGTAAGCTCCCCCTTCTGTTCGCTCGACCGGCCATGGCCCGGAGACGCTTACGCGCGCCCGCTCGAACCAATTACGAAAACATATTGCAATTTCGAAAATATGATGCCACGGTAGATCCCAGAATGCAGCCGGGCCTTCGCGCCGGTCTGTCCAAAATCAAAAATGGGAGGAAGCCGATGGCCGTATCTGAAACGATGACCGCTGCCCGGATGCACAAGGTGGGCGGCGAGTTGAAGCTGGAAAAACTGCCGACACCAAGGCCGGGCGACATGGATGTCCTGGTTCGCGTGAAGGCCTGCGGGATCGTGCCGAACCTCGGCAACATCCTCGCCAACTGGCCGACCTGGTTTCCGCATATGCCGCAGCCGCCGCTTCCCGCCGTGTTCGGGCTCGACCCGGCCGGCGAAATCGCCGCGGTGGGCCGGCAGGTACACGGGCTGAAACCGGGCGACCGCGTCTACATCAATCCTGGACGCTCATGCGGTACTTGCCGTCATTGCAGGCGCGGCGATTCCATCTCCTGCAAGCACTATGCGTTCCAGGGCTATTTCGGCTTCAGCGAAGATGCGCTGCAGACCTTTGCCGATTACCCGATCGGAGGTTTGAGCGAATACACCGTCGCTCCCTCCTCCGCGATCGTGAAGATCCCCGACAACATGGCTTACGAGCAGGCGGCGCGGCTGGGCTATCTCGGCACGGTCTATTCGGCGCTGAAAAAGGCCAATGCCGGTCCGGGCGACACGATCCTCGTCAACGGAATCAGCGGCACGCTCGGGATCGCCGCGGCGATCTTTGGTCCGGCCATGGGCGTCAGGAAGATCCTCGGCACCGGCCGCGACCGCAAGCTGCTGCAGGAAGTCAAGGCACTTGCGCCCTCGCGGATCGAAGTCTTCTCGATCGACGACGGCAGCGTCACCGATTTTGCCATGAAGCATACGGACGGTGAAGGCGTAGACGCCTTCCTGGATTGTCTTGGGCCGGGCGCCTTGCACGAGACATTCCTGCAAGGCCTTCGCGGCCTGCGCCGTGGCGGCATCGCGGTCGATATCGGAGCGGTCATGGGACCGGTCGCGATCGACGTCCATTGGCTGATGGACCACAACCAGCGCCTCTATGGCTCCGCCTGGTTCACCACGCAGGAAGGACAGGAAATGGCCGACCTCGTAGCCGCAGGCGCGGTGGACCTGTCGATGCTCGAGACGCAGGGACGTCGCCTCTCCGAAGTGAACGAGGCCATTTCCGGCATCGCGCAGCGGCACGGCGGGTTCTCGAACTTCGTCATCTATCCCTGAGCAAGCGGCAGCCGTCCGCGCCTCGGCTGCCCTGCCCTGACAACGACATTCAAGGAGAGGAAACATGAGTTTCAGACGCGTCGTCACCGGCAAGAACGCCGCAGGAAAATCCGTCGTGGTAAGCGACGGCACCTCGCCGCGTGAAATGGCTCTCAAGCACACGCCGGGATTCGTCTCTGCGCCGATCTGGATGGCCGCCGGCACGCCATCGCTGGCGGCGAATGGCAAGGACCCGATGTCCGTTGCCGGCGCCAGCCTGTTGCCTGCGCCAGGCGGCTCGGCTTTCCTTGTCGTCACCTTCCCGCCTGATAGCGTGATGATGTCACCGGATTTCGATCCGGCGAAGGCCGGACCCGAGCATGTGACGGCAGCGCCCGGCATCGCCGAGACGTTCGAGCTGGAGAATCCCGGCATGCACACCACGCCGACTGTTGACTACGGCGTCGTGCTCGACGGCGAGATCTGGCTCGAGCTCGACGATGGTGAGACGGTTCACCTCAGGCAGCACGATACCTTCGTGCAGCAAGGTGCGCGGCACGGCTGGCGCAACAAGGGCAACCGCCCCGCAACCCTCGCCTTCGTGCTCATGGGCGCTAAAGCCGCGTAGATTTTAGTGCGACAGGCAGCCGTGGCGCATCGCCATGGCTGCTTTCTATGCCCGTGTGGGCATCGGCGTCCGGCCGGTCATATGCTTCCTTGCAACGTCTGCTACTGAGCGGATGGCACACGCACGGTCATGCCTTCCATTGCAGCGACGATGCGCACCTGGCAGCTCAGACGGCTGTCGGCCGTTCGCTCGGATGCCGTAAAGTCCAGCATCTCATTCTCATGTTCGCCGGCTTCGCCGATACAGTCGACATAGGCGCGATCGAAGTAGCAGTGACATGTGGCGCAGGCAGCCGCGCCATTGCACTCGGCGACGATGCCGGGCACACCGGCACCAAGGGCCACCTCCATGACGGACTGGTCTGCAACGGCGGTGACCTCGTGCGTCGTACCGTCAGCTGCGACGAAAATGATTGTGGGCATTTGTCTCCCCTCAGGCATCCCAACGAACAGGCAGCGACACCGGGCCGCGGAACACCCAGCCACGAATGACGGGCGGGGCATCCTCGCGAAGCCGAAGATTGGCGAGGCGCTCGAACAACATCGGCACCACGATCCTGCCGACGGTCTGCCGCGAGACCCAGGTGCCCGCGCAGAAATGCGCGCCGGCGCCGAAGGCGAGATGCGATTGCTTGGGCCGGAAGACGTCAAACCTGTCCGGTTCGATGAAACGGCGATCGTCCCGATTCGCGGCTCCGACGCAGAGGCCGATCTGAACGCCTTCCGGCAATGCGACACCGGCGAGATCCGCAGGCCGGGTGACGCGGCGCGGGTACATGCCAATCGGCGAAATCCAGCGTATCGCCTCCTCGAATGCGGTCGGCCACAGCTCCGGCTTGGCGAGAACGCTCTCCTTCTGCGCGTGATTTTCGAGCAGGCCGAGGGTGAGCGTGAGGATCGCATCGCGCGGTTCGTTCAATCCGCCACCAATGATTACCTTGATGTTCGCGCGCATCTCCTCGATCGGCATCGGCGGGTCGGCATGCACCATGGACGACAAAATCGAGGGATTGGGATTGGCCCGATGGTGATCGAGCATCGCCTCGATCGCGGCATCGATGCCGGCGCCAGCCTCCATCGCCTTTCGCTCGATTTCTGCATCGCGCGAATAATTGCCGGCACCGTCGATCAACGATTGGGACCATTCGGCAAGCGTTTCCCACGGCATCGCCTTGAAGCCGATCATCTCCATCAGGCTGAGCGACGCCATTGGTGCGGCGAGCGCCGAGAAGAGATCGGCCTCGCCCGCTTCCCGGAGCGACCCGATCAGCCGTTCGCAGATCCCGGTGAATTTCGGCGCCCAGTGCTCCTTGATGGTGCCGGGGCGGAAAGACGGCTCAATCGCCTTGCGGCCTGCGGCATGCGCGGCGCCGTCCTTGCGCATGAAGGTCGGCCCCATCACTTTGTTCACAAGGGACGCGGGGTTGTCGGATGAATAGGTCGCGGGGTCGCGCTCGATGCTCATGATATCGTCGAAGCGCGTCACCAGCGTCAGATTTGCAGCTGCGACGAAGACGGCCGGGGCCGTGTCGCGAACGCGCTTGAAGATCGGATAAGGATCCTCGAGCAGATCCGTGTACGAGATGTCCGTGATGACAGGTGCGGCGCTTGCCATGTGTCTCCTCCCCGGATTTTGTTTTGAGGAAGGCTAGCGGGCTAGACACGACCGCTCAATTCGATGGGCTGAATGGAGCTTATCGAAATATTGCATGACCTGTGCTAGGCTCGGCCGGGAAGCATGCTGGAGGTGGCCGTGACGATCAGTTCCTCCCTCGATGCGATCGACATCGGGGCCTTGCGCACCCTCGTGCTGGTGTACGACCTGCGATCGTTCTCCGCCGCGGCAGAGCGGCTCGACGTCAACCAGTCCACGATCAGCTACACCGTCGAGCGATTGCGCGGCGCCTTTCACGACCCGCTCTTCGTCCGCCAGGGCAATGGCGTTGCGGCCACCGAGCGCTGCGCGGCTCTGGTGCAGTGGGCGCGCGGGACGATCGGCGAGATCGAAGGGCTTGCTTCACTCGCGGAATTCGATCCCGCCGTCGCGAAAGGCACCGTTACGATCTCCTGCAATCACCATGAACGCCAGACGCTGATCCCACAGTTCAGCGCGCGATTACGCGCCACAGCACCACAGGTGAAGCTCGTCCTGCTTGACGCCGCCGGACACGGCAATCTCCATCTCAAGCAAAACCAGTGCGACATCGTGATCGGCCCGGTCGGCATCGTTGGCGAGAATTTCTATCGACGGCACATCCTCACCGATCATTATGTCTGCGTGATGGACCGGAGCAATCCGCTCGCGCGCGGCCGGATGACGCTTTCGGCCTATTGCAAGGCGCAACACGTCTTCATAACCCACAATGGCGAATGGCAACCGCTCTATCTCGACGTCCTGAAGGCGAAGGGAATTGTGCTCGAGCCGGTGGTCACGCTGCCAAGCCACGATAGCCTCGAGCGCATCCTTCCCGGCACCCATCTGATCGCCTCGATCCCGCATCAGCTCGCGCGCGCGTCAGGCACCCGCCTGCACATCACGCCGATGCCGTTCCGCGTACCGATCAGCATCGATATGTATTGGAGCGCGAGAACGGCCAGATCAGGCCTTCACAAATGGGCGCGCGGCCTGCTTGCCGAAGTGGCCAAGGAGACTGCCGCCTGAGCGAACATTTTCAGCCCATCCTGAAGCGACGGCCGGAGCAAGTCACTCGATCTGAATGCCGGCTTTGGCGACGATCCGGCCCCAATTGTCGGAGTCCTGCTTCAGGAACGCGACAAATTCTTCCGGGGTGCCGCCGCGCGGAATCTGCAAGAACTCCTTCACCTTCTTCCGGAAGTCGTCTCGGCTCGCAATCGTTTGGAGCGCTGACGACAAACGGTTGGTCACCTCTGGCGGCGTACCGGCACGGGCAAAGATGCCATTCCAGGAATAGAGCGGCACGCCCAATCGTGCCTCCTCGAACGTCGGGACGTCGGGCAGCTCTTCGAGACGTTGACGGGTCGACACGACCAGCGGGCGCAAGGCACCGGAGGTAATATGAGGAATGGTCGTGGCCGTCACGTCCAGCGAGCAGTCGATGCGTCCGCCCAGGAGATCGTTCAGGCCACCGTCCTTGTAGGGAACGTGGATCATTTTTGCGTCGGTGACCTGAAGCATTTGCAGCATGGCCACATGATTGGCAGAGCCGAGGCCGTACGACGGGTAGGTGAGCTTGTCCGGATTCGCCTTGGCCGCCTGCATGAGTTCCTGAACGGTGCGATAAGGCGAGTCGGCGCGCACGACGAGCACGAAGGGCACGTCCAGCAAGTGGATGATCGGCGTGAAGTCCGATGGCTTGAAGGATAACGTCTTGAAGAGGTGCGGATTGAGGATCACCGAGAGGAGACCGTAGAGCAGTGTATAACCATCGGCCGGCGCGGTGGCCGCCGCCTGGTAGCCGATGTTGGAGCTCGCCCCCGGGCGATTGTCGACCCACACCGCCTGCCCCAGTTCGGCATGGAGTTTCTCGGCAATGAAGCGCGCCATGGTATCGGCGGAGGTGCCGGCCGGCAGCGTCATGACAAGACGGATCGGACGCTCGGGATAGCCGGCCTTCGCCAGGCTTCTTCCGCCACTCAGGATCAAGGGAGCCGCAAGAAGCGAACGAAGAACGGCGCGACGCGAGTGTCCGCGATGAATCGATTTCACGGGTTTTCCTCCTATTGAGCCGGGGTGGCGTTGTTCTGTTCATTGTTGTGGTCAAGGAACGGGTAGTCGGTGTAGCCGCGGTGATCGGGCGAATAGAGTTCGTCCTGGTTCAGAGGGTTCATGCGGGCGCCGATCTTCAGCCGGCGCGGCAGATCGGGATTGGCGATGAAGAGCCTTCCGAAGGAGATCAGATCGGCATGGCTCGCGAGCGCCCGTTCAGCCTGCGCGCGGCTGGTAAAGCCGTTGTTGGCCACGTAGACGCCACTAAAACTGCCTCGCAGCGCCGGATAGTCGAGATCGTGGGTTGCCGGCTCTGCCGTGGTGGAGCCTTCCACCACATCCACATAAGCGATGCGCAGTTCGCTCAACATCTCAAGCGCGGTGGCGAGCAGCCGCGCCGGATCGGAGTCGCGCAAATGATAGATTGTCGGATTGGTGGGTGAGAATCGCACACCGACGCGCTCCGGACTCCAGATCTCGCAGACCGCCTTCGCCACTTCGATGAGGAACCGGCAGCGGTTTCGTTCCGAGCCGCCATAGGCATCGGTGCGTCGGTTGGCCGAGTCGCGCAGGAATTGGTCGAGCAGGAAGCCGTTGCCCGCGTGCAGTTGTACGCCGTCGAAGCCGGCGGCGAGAGCGTTCCGCGCAGCCGTGCGATATTCCTCGACAATGCCGGCGATCTCAGCGGCTGACAGTTCGTGCGGCACCAGAAGCGGCTTGCGGCCCTCGGCTGTGCGAATGGTGCCTGGCGGCAGAATGGCCGACGGCCCTACCGGCAGGACGCCGCCCGGTTGCGTCAGCGGATGCGAGTTGCGCCCGCAATGCCAGAGCTGAGAGAAGATACGTCCACCCGCGCGATGCACGGCATCGGTGACCGTCCGCCAGCCCGCGACCTGGGCCTCGGTATAGATGCCGGGCGTGTTCGGCCAGCCCACGCCGCGCGCCGAAATCGCAGTTGATTCCGTAACAACGAGTCCGGCCGTTGCGCGCTGCGCGTAGTAAGTGGCGTTGAGAGCCGTCGGCGCCCCGCCGGGCGAACGATCGCGCGACATCGATGACATGACGATGCGGCTGGGGAGCCGCAGAGCGCCCACCGACGCGGGATCGAACAGGCTTCTTGCCATGATGTCTGCCCTGAGAGGCCGCACGCTCCGGCCAACAGGCAGAATCCCTGCCTCGACCGTGCCGCACTCTACGACCGACATCAGACGCTTGCAATTATTTTCGAAATAAATTATCAATTACGTAATTTATGGAATGGCCCTTTTCCCGGCGCCGCGGGCAGGAAACAGGCCGTCGAGCAAGGCGGCCTCGCGCGCGATTTCACTCCTCTCGCGGGACGTCAGTGAAAGCTGGCTGCGAGAGCCGAGACGTTATTCGGCAGCGCCTTCGAGCGTCGGCAGTTCGGCCTTCTGCGGGGGCTCCGGCACTTGGCATCCGGTTGCGCAGCAGCGACCGGGCTGCTTCGAGACCCGGCGTCCCTCGTCGAGGATGCCGCGGTCGAGAAGGCCTTCGACCAGCTCGATCTTCTCTATGACCGGATAATTGCGCCAGATCTCGCGCTTCATCGCTTCCGGCGAGCCGCCGCCGTGCAGCGAGATCACCGAGTACCAGCCAGCTTCGTGCGAAACCGTCAGATCCTCGATGAAGCGGGCGACCTCGGCGCGCTTGTCGGCCGGGATATCCGGCCGGCCGCCCATGACTGCGGCGAGCGATGCCTTGGTCTCCGGATTGTGGTCCTCCTCCGGACCCGGCAATGCGACGATCAAACCGCCGGAAACGTAGTGCGCCACGCGGTGCATGTCGTAGATCTTGGTGGCAAGCAGCAGCTTGCCGATGTTGGAGAACACCGCGTCGGGCATCACCGATCCGGCCGGGTCCTTCGTGCAGTAGACCGACGAGGCGACGCCGCAGGCGTAGAAGCCTTCCGTGATGGTGATGAGTTCGACCATCGCCTCGCGGATATGCGCGTGGCGCTCGACGTCGAGCCCGTTGGCCTCGATCATCAGCGCGCCCGCGCCGATCAGGAGATCGCCGAATCCGGCGCGGGCACCGATGCAGGAATGCCGGTGGTGCGTGGCATAGGAAGTCGTGAGGAAACCGCCCTCCTCGGTCTCGCCGGCCAGGAAGACGCGGTCGTGCGGAACGAAGACGTCATCGAAAATCACGACACCGACCGACTGGCCGTACTTGGCCGAGAACTTGGCGGAGGCCTCGCCGGGGCGCCCGGCCGGACGGGCGACGATGGTCACGCCGGGCGCGTCGCACGGGACGGCGCAGCATACCGCAAAATCCTTGTCCTCCGGATTGTGGGTCCGGCAGGGCATGACGAGGAATTCGTGCATGTAGGGCGCGCCGGTCACGATCGCCTTCGTGCCACGAATAACGATGCCGTCCGGACGGCGCTCCTTGATGCGAACGTAGACGTCGGGATTGACCTGCGCGCGGGGCCGCTTCGAGCGGTCGCCCTTGGCATCGGTCATCGCGACACCGAGCGTGAGGTCCCTGTCCTGGACATCGTGGAGGTAAGCGAGAAAGCGCTGGCTGTAGTCCGTGCCGTGACGGTCGTCCGTCAGCTTGGTCGACTGAAAGATGCCGTTCAGCGCATCATGGGCCAGGTAGCGCTGCGCGCATCCGACCGTCTTGCAGACCAAGCGTACGGCCTCGAGCTTGAACAGCAGGTCCTGCGACGTCTCGTTGATGTGCAGCATCCGGTTCACGGTCTTGCCTGAGATGCCCTGTCGCGCCGTCATGATCGGCACGTGCTCCTGCCTTAGCGCGAAGTCGTAGGTGACGCCGACGCCGGCGACGCCGGGCGCGAGCAGTGGCTCGTCGGCGACGCTTTCCACGGCGTTTCCATTCACGAAGACCCGCGGCTTGTAGACACGGAGGGATTCCCGGTAGTCGGCACCCGACATCAGCATGGCGTAACTCCCTCTTGTTCGAATATTTGAACGATGTTAGAATATTTAACACCGTTAGGATTTAGTCAAGATGGAATCCGAAGGGGCAGATGGTCGAAAAGCGGCAAAACCGGCGCGAAGCGGTCAGCGGACACAAACGGGAACTCATTCTCGACGCCGCGAAGCAGATCTTCGCAGAAGAAGGCCTGGAGGGCGCGAGCCTCCGGGCTATCGCCTTGCGCGCCGGTTACACGCCCGCCGCGCTCTATTTCCACTTCGAATCCAAGGAGGCGATCTACGCCGAGGTGCTGAAGTCCTCCCTCGCCTCCCTAGGAGCTACGGTCGACCAGGCGGTCACGCAGGCGAAGTCGCCGGCGCAGCGGCTGAAGGCGGCCGCCATGTCGTTCTTCTGGTTCTACGCGGATAATCCGCGCGACCTGGATCTCGGCTTCTACCTGTTTCGCGGCGGCATGAAGCCGGCGGGTCTCGGACACGAACGCGACGAGACGTTGAACGCCGCTCTTGAGGCCGCGCTGCGTCCGGTCGCCAACGCAGCCGTTGAGCTCGGCGCTTCGCGGCAGAAGGCCAATCTCCTCATGGTCGACTGCTTCGCACATGCCACCGGACTGCTGCTTCTGCTGCACACCGGCCGCATCCGGATGTTCGGGGCTTCTGCGCCCGATCTCATGGAACGATATGTCAAGGATCGGATCGCCCATCTGACGGAGGAGTGACGCTCATGCTCACCATCGACCCGAAGCGCTCGCTTCTCCTCGTCGTCGACTTTCAGTCACGACTGATGCCGGCCATCCACGACGGTGAGACCGCCGTCCGCAACGCCAACCGGCTCATCGAGGCGGCGAAGCTCATCGGCATCCCGCGTCTGTTCACCGAGCAGAACGCCAAGGGCCTCGGACCGACCGTCGCAGACATACCCGTCGAGCTGGATCGCCTCGTCCACAAGCAGTTCTTCGACGCCTGCCGGGAAGATGGCTTCCTCGACCGCGTCCCCGCCGATGCTCACGTCGTCGTCGCGGGTTGCGAGTCGCACGTCTGTGTGCAGCAGACAGTGCTCGGGCTGCTGCAAGCTTCCCGGAAAACGTACATCGCGCGCGACGCCCTCGGCTCGCGGCATCCGGAGGACAAAGAGACTGCGATCCGACGTATGGAGCGTCATGGGGCGGAGATCATCACGACGGAGATGGTCGTGTTCGAATGGCTGCAGACGGCGGACAACCCGCACTTCCGGCAGACCATCTCAATAATCAAATAGAAGGCCGTCGCGCCCCGCTTACGGCTTCTGTTTGAGTGCGATGGGCTCGGCGGTCGCGGCGACACGCCGCTCGGCCTGAAATCGACCGGGTTTCGCGACGGCGGCGAGGCAGAGATCGGCGATGGAATCCGCGAACTCGTCCGCACCGAACTATCCGGACCCCATTGACTTATTGTTCTCTCTTTGTTCTCATGGATACAGATGCGCGAGTTTTCGCAGCGAGCGGTTCGGGATGGACACAACAGCCACCATCCTTCATGCAGACCTTGATGCGTTCTATGCATCGGTCGAGCAACTGCTCGACCCGACCCTGCGCGGTAAACCGATCGCGGTCGGTGGCGGTGTCGTGCTCGCCGCGTCATACGAAGCCAGGGCCTTCGGCATCAGCGGCGGCATGCCAGGATGGCGGGCGCGCGAGCTTTGCCCGTGTCTGATCTTCGTCGACGGCCATTTCAAGGAGTACCAGCGGCTGGGTAATGCTGCGATCCGTGTGCTCAATGATTTCACTCCCCTGGTCGAGCGGATTTCGATCGACGAGGCCTTCGCCGACGTCGCCGGTTGCACGCATCTGTTTGGCCCGCCGGCCGAGATCGCCAGTGCGGTACGATGCCGCGTGCGGACAGAGCTCGGCCTGCCGATCTCGGTCGGCGTAGCGCGCACCAAGCACTTGGCCAAGATCGCCTCGCAAGTAGCCAAGCCCGATGGGCTGGTGGTTGTCGATCCCGACACCGAGCTCGCTTTCCTGCACGACCTGCCCGTCGGGCTGATGTGGGGCGTCGGCCCGGTTACCGAGGCGCGGCTGGCCGAAATCGATGTCCATACCATCGGGCAGCTGGCGCAGATGCCGGGCCGGTCACTCGAGCAGTTGCTCGGTCACGCGGCCAGCGACAAGCTGACGGCATTGGCATGGAATCGCGATCGACGGGAAATCAAGACACGACGCCGGGCGCAGTCGGCCGGAGCCCAGTCGGCGCTCGGCAAGAAGCCGGCCGAGGAACAAGTATTCCGACCCGCGCTGCGTCACCTTGCCGACCGTGTCGCCACCCGGCTGCGTGCAAGCTTTCGGCCCGGACGGACCGTGACGGTCCGCGTGCGTTTCGCCGAGCTCCGCTCGGTCACCCGCTCCGTCACACTCGATGCACCGATCTCGGCGACGACAATACTGGCCGAGGTTGCCGAAGAGCTCGTACGCAGGGTGCTTGCGGATCACCCGGACGAAAAGACAATCTCACTGCTGGCGATCTCCGTGTCGCACCTCGAGACCTGCTGGGACATTCAGCTTGAGCTCCCACTCGGGCTGAGGGATGAAAAGCGCCGGCCTGGCACCAAGCGAGGGATGGCGCGCTGGTCGGCCGACCGCGCCATGGATCTGATCCGCGATCGCTTCGGGCGCAACGCAGTCGGATATGGGTCTGTCGCCCTCGGCCCTTCCCGCTCCGTCCCCGACGCGTTTCGCGAACTCGCGGAGAAGGACCTTTAGCCGTTGCCGCAGGCGCCAGCGGCGAACGACAACTAAGGCTTCATACCACCGCACGATGCAACGTGCTGCAAACCTGCGAGGGGAGCGCCAAGGCAACGAGAAGAAGTTGGCACCGGCTGACTGAATCGAACAGTCGACATCGGGTTTTGGAGGCCCGCGTTCTGCCACTGAACTAAACCGGTATCTGGTCCTGACTGGGAGAATCGAACTCCGCATCTCCCGGTCCACAACCGAGCGTCCTGCCATTGAACGAAATCAGGAAAGATTAGTCGGAAATGGTCGCGGGTACGGGGGTCGAACCCGCCACTCCAGCCTTATGAGAGCCGGCCCCTTCCCAGCCGAGGCCCCGCGAGGAATTGGCAAGCGCGGCAGGACTCGAACCTGCGATAGCCGGAATCAAAATCCGGCGCCCTAAAGCGTTTTCCAGCGAAGTGGATACCAGTTCGCGTCAAGAAAACGCGTCAACAAGAATCTAGAGCCCAGCTTGGCGACGCGCCCAAGAATCTGGGCATGAATCTGCTCATGAATCTGGTCCTGCCAACGGGAGTTCAACCCGTGAAGTCCAGCGTTGAAAGCGCTGTACCCCTGGCACCAGGCGATGGCAGGTTGGCGCGGGCGGTCGGAATCGAACCGAACACCTCCTGTTTGGAAGACAGGCACGCAGCCCACTACGCCACGCCCGCAGCAATGGAGTCGCCGCAATGAACGAGGAAGCCGCGGCAACGTTCGGCCGGCGCTATCTGTCCTGCAAGATCCGATCGATCGCGATGGGCTCGCGTGATGGCGGAGAGTACAGGGATCGAACCTGTGCGTCCCGAAGGACTCGACGCGTTAGCACCGCGTTGCCTTACCGCTCGGCCAACTCTCCAATTCAAATGATGGCGCGCTCGACTGGACTCGAACCAGCATAGGGCCGTTTAGAAGACGGCTGGCCATCCAGTTGGTCCACGAGCGCATGCTGGAAGCCCCGGCCGGTGCTGCCCCGGCTCATGGCGGTTTTGCAGACCGCCGCGTTCCTGTTTCGCCACGGCGCCCAATTGGCTGCGCGCACAGGAGTCGAACCTGTCTGAGCGGATTCAGAGTCCGCTGCCTAACTAAAGCGTGATGACGTTTCTTCGAATCGTCATCCCGCTTTATCTTTTTGTTTGAGCATGATCTTTTCGGAAAACCGCTACACACTTTTCCGGATCATGCTCTCGCCGATCGTCCAGCGCGCGATGATGGTCTGGGTAGCGTGCTCCGACCACGCGCCTCCGCGGCCCAAACGCGGTGCTCTTCCACACGAGCTTTACCCAGAGAGATTGGCCTTCCCGGCAGGACTCGAACCTGCATACCTTCGCGTTCGTAGCGCGCTGCTCATCCAGTTGAGCTACGGGAAGATGAATATGGCACTGCCAGCGGGACTCGAACCCGCGTCGACCGGCTGAGAACCGGGCATCCTTTGCCGCTAGACGATGGCAGCATGTGCGTTTTTTCGACCACGATGGAGGTCGCTTTCGTTTCGGCGGCTTAAGCTGGCCCGAGATCGGAAGTGGTGGATTGGCTCCCCGCCGCACGATTCGAACGTGCCTTCCTCCGTTAACAGCGGAGCGCCTTCACCGAGATGGCTCGACGGGAATGAGATGGTGGAGCAACGGAGAGTCGAACTCCGGACGCCGATCTTGCAAGGATCAACTGCAGCCCGCTGCCTGCCCCGAAATGGTGCCCAGCGCCAGATTTGAACTGGCCTCCTGCGCTCTTCAGGCGCGTGCAATCACCAGATTTGCTAACTGGGCTAGATGGCGCGGACGTTGGTAATCGAAACCGATTCTCCTGAGTGGCACTCAGGTGCTCGACCTTCCAGCTACGTCCGCAATGACGATGGTGGGTAACCCTGGAATCGAACCAGGCAGGCACAAAGGCGCAGGCTTTACAGGCCCGCTCAGTCCCCAGACTTGACGTTACCCAGATTGGTTGCGGGAGCGCTGATCAAACATCATCCCGCGAAATGGTGCCGAGGTTGCAAACTCATCAGCGGCGCCGGCGTACGTCCGGCCTGGCGCGATCGTTTATGGCGGAGAGCCGAGGACCTGAGCCTCACACCTTGCGGTGCCATCGGTGTTCGAAGCCGTGCCGGCGCGCCTGTCCGGTTGACTCTCCAAGATGGCGGACAGCGGAGGGCCTGATCCCCAGCGCCGAAGCGCCCACTCGATTTCCAATCGAGGCCGGCGTCGCGCCGGTTCACTGTCCCAATGGCGGAGTGACGACGGGCTTGCACCGCAGCGCCTCGCGGCGTCCATCTGTTTTCAAGACAGCGCCGGCACGCTTGTCCGGTTCGTCATCCATCAAATTTGGCCACCACGATAGGACTCGAACCTACATCCTCGACCTTCGGAGGGTCGTGCTCATCCAGTTGAGCTACGTGGTGATGGACGCCGGCGGCAGAAACGCGCCGCCGGCGTCACTTCTCGAGTTCGACGTCCCAGTACAGATAGTCGCGCCAGGTCTCGTGCAGAAAGTTCGGCGGGAACAGACGCTGGGCTGCCATCAAGTCGTACTGCGTCGGCTCGAACGGCTCCCGCAGCGGCTTCAGGTAGAAGCGGCCCTTGCGCGCGTTGCAGGGACTGCAGGCCGCCACGATGTTGGTCCACGACGTCTGGCCGCCGTCCACGCGCGAGACAACGTGGTCGAACGTCAGTTCGCCGCGAAGATACTGGTCGCCGCAATACTGGCAACGGAAGCGATCGCGGAGGAAGACATTGAAGCGGGTGAAGGCTACTCGCGCCGGCGGCCGCACATAGTCGCGCAGCGCGATGACCGACGGCAGCCGCATCACCGTCGACGGGCTGCGAACAACCTGATCGTACTCTGCGACGACGACATGCGATCCCTTCACGACTGCCTTGACGGTGTCCTCCCAGTTGAACAACGACAGCGGGAAATAGCTGAGCGGCTGGAAGTCCGCGTTGAGGACAAGAGCTGGATTTGCTGCGAACATTGCCCTCTCCTCTCGCTGGTGGTGGGCGCCACCGGACTTGAACCGATACTTGGACTGTCGATACTTGGACTGTTATGAGCAGCCAGCTCTATTGTTGAGCTAGACGCCCCCGAATTGGTCGGATGGCAGGATTTGAACCTGCGGTCTCACGCGCCCGAGGCGTGCGCTTTAGCCGGGCTAAGCTACATCCTGGAATTGGCGCCCATGACGAGAATCGAACTCGCCTTTCCGGATCGACAGTCCGGTCCCTTCGCCAGATGGGGACATGGGCAATTGGTTGGGCAATTGGTGCGCTCGGCCGGGATCGAACCGGCATGGTCTCCCACCGCCCTCTCAAGACGGCGCGTCTACCAGTTTCGCCACGAGCGCGGAAATTCAGTTGGAGGACCTGGTCGGACTCGAACCGACGATGCTTTCGCGACGGATTAAGAATCCGCTCCCTTGGCCGCTGGGGGCACAGGTCCGTGATGGAGGATCCGGGTGGTTTCGAACCATTTGCGCACGGGTTAAAAGCCCGCTCCATCTCCATTCAGGTTTAACGCTCCGGATCCATCGTCTTGATGGTGGCGGCGGCCAGCCGCCCCGGTTTCGCGTGGCGCGCCATGATGGCACAGCCCCTCGCCTTTGCTTGCGCAAGCGCAAGCTGGCTCTCGCGGAGAGACGATGCACGCCGGCGGGCAAGCTCTCGGTCATGGTGATCTCCTGTGCTGTTTGGTCCTCCCGTGATGAATCGAACATCCGTCGATCGCTTATCAAGCGATTGCTCTGCCACTGAGCTACGAGAGGAAATTGATGGTGCGTCCGGCAGGCTCTGCCCCTGCCACCTCCGCCGTGTCACAGCGGCGCTCTCCTGAATGAGCTACGGACGCGAGTTGGTGCACGCTGACCGGATCGAACGGCCGACATCCTGTATGTAAGATAGGCGCTCTACCACTGAGCTAAGCGCGCGTTGCAATGGAATTGCAATGTTGGTGCTCCACGACGGATTCGAACCGCCATCGCACGGAATCTAAGTCCGTCGCCTCTACCGATTGGGCTAGTGGAGCAAAATGGGGCCGGCGGAGAGGATCGAACTCCCGACCTTGGCTTTACGAAAACCCTGCACTTCCGCAGTGCTATGCCGGCGTGAAAATCTACAAACGGCCGGGGAAAGTCCGGCCAAAACATAATCGCTGCCTGAAACCACCGTTTGCCGCTCCACTCAAGGAGACCGGTACCGGTCAGCGGATCGCCTTATGTCCTTGCAGGGGCGATCATCCTGTATTCGGCATCACGTCACGTCATCACGCGGCGGCCGCGGTGAGCCGCCGACCACGATCGGTTGATGTAGTCGAGATAAATCTGGCGGGCTTCGGCCTCGGAGATCCCTCGGCGCGCCACGACGGTGCGCACGAAGGCGAGCGCGACCGGCGAGGAGAGAATCCTCTCGCGGGTACGCTTCTCGAGTCCTGTCCTGGTGGTGCTGTTGCGGGCCATGTTGCCCTCCGCCTGTTTGGCAGAGGGGGGATTCCCGCTGCCTGTTACGCTCTGCCTGCTATCCTGCTGGTCCCGAGATAATCGGGCTTCGTCAGATAGCGTGGACCGTGTTCCGTCACGGACATGCGCGACCAATCGCACGGCCGATTAAACGGCAGCGCGGAGGCGGCTTTCGCGACGATATGTGAGCGCAATCGCAACACGGTTTCGGTCCTTAAAGAGCGCCGGCGAATTCGACGGCGTTTTGTGGGGCAGCGGTATGCACCGAGATTTCCGAATCCGTCAAGAGCAATCGCCAAACTATTTTGCAACGGGCGCGCCGCCGCCGGCAGCGTTAACGAAAGTTATTCGCGGCTAATGCGTTCCAATGACACAGCTATTCAGTCGATCGGCCGCCGTCGGCGGCGCGAAGATCGGGGCCAATAATTTTTTGAGGCAATCTTCGTCCTGACTCACGAAGGATAGCCGTTTGCCGAGCGGTTCGAGCTGAAGTTTCCTGCTCGATGGCCTGGCTCGTCGCGATCCGTCGAGCTATCAGGCGCGCATAGCGTATGAACCGAGCCCACGCAGAACCTTGTCTCTGGACTCCGGCGAGATCACCAATACGGGCCCTGCCCGACCGGCTCTGGCATCGGCAAATGCCTGCCGAAAGCGGAATCGGCAGATCACACTATCGAGGCTCTCTTCGTTGCGACGAAGGCGTCGGCCATGAAGCCTCATCCATTTCTCGATCCGCTGGACGCCCAAGCGTCCCAGACCCGGCTGGCTGAGGAGTTCATTTCTGGTATGAAGCGACGCAATCTCGAGCAGGTAGTCGATGCGCGTGGCAGGCTCCTTGCTGATGAGGCCTGCATGCTGGCTGCTGACCAGGATGGTTGCAATCCGCTCCGGCAGATAGCTGTCCATAGGCTGCTCGACAGAAGCGGATTTTGTCATGGTCGGTTCCACGTATAAGTCTGCAGGTCGCGCCGATGTGCTTGAGAATGAATCTATCCGCACAACTCGGGTCTGTTGCAACCACACATGGTGCCTGACGGCGCTCAGTTAGACGGATTCTAAGTCAGATCGTTTCGACTTGTGCATCAATACACCCGCGAGTTGCATATGGTTGTGCAGGGCACTGAGCCAATGACATGACGAATTTGCGAAAGGTGACACACGAGCCGTTTGTCGCATCGCTTTCGATCGATCAGACAAACGACTCCCTCGCTTGGTCGCTCGCTGTCAAATGCACGACACAGCGGGAACAACTGCGCTTGCGATGCCTGCATGATGCAGGCTTCACACGCCCGATCGAACAGCTGAAGTCGGAAGAGATCGTTCTCTGGCTGGCCAAGGTAACTCCGCCCGGCCATGTCGCCGTCGGCGAACCCGATACGCTCGGGATCGAGCACGCCACGCAAGTGCTCGCTGCCGAAGAGACCGAGCGTCTGGCACGATTCCTCCACATTGAGGATCGCATGAGCTATCTCGCGGCGCATGCTGGCGCGCGTCTCCTGCTTGGCAGCCTCGTGGACCAGCCCGCCTCAGCCCTTCGGTTTGAGTCCTCGGCACACGGCAAGCCGATCCTCGTTGGCGGGCCTGCGAATCTCGACTTCAGCCTGAGCCACGCGCGAGGCGCCGTAGCGGTTGCAGCGGCCTGCATGCCTGTTGGTGTCGATATCGAACCGCTGCGCGAAATCGTCGATATGGATTCCATCAGCGAAATCGCGCTGGCAGCCGAAGAACGGAAGGTCCTGTGGAGCGCACCAGCGGCGCTGCGGTCCCGGCTGTTTCTTCGCTATTGGACTCTCAAGGAGGCGGTGCTCAAAGCCGCCGGTCTCGGATTCACGATACCTCCGAATACCGTGGTCATCGATCCAGGCCCCTCTCCTGCGGTGCTATCGCTGCCGGATGCGCTTGGACCCACCGAAGAATGGCGGCTGATCGCTCCCGCCATCTAGCCGCTCACGCGATCAGCTCGCGACGCGAAATCGTCGAAAGCAGCGACTCGGCAATCTCCTGCGAACGCGTAGCCAGCACGGAGAGCAGCGTATCGCTCAACCCGTGAGAAGCTTCCGAATATCCCTGCAGATGGATTTGCGGCCGGAATGCCGGGCTGGTGACGAGCCTGTAGTTGCGATCCAGCACGGCGTCGCGAACATAGCGCTGGATCGGCTCAAGGAATGCGTGCGGGGTTTCCCTGTCGTATCCGGTTGCCAGTACGACGGTATCATAGGTCGATCGGCGACTTCCGCCCCCGAACTTGTCGGCCAGGCTGATCTCGATCCCTTCCGATCCCGCATCCACGCCCGTTATCTCGCTGCGCGG
The DNA here is from genome assembly GCF_001693515.2 of Bradyrhizobium paxllaeri. Classification (NCBI taxonomy): domain Bacteria; kingdom Pseudomonadati; phylum Pseudomonadota; class Alphaproteobacteria; order Hyphomicrobiales; family Nitrobacteraceae; genus Bradyrhizobium; species Bradyrhizobium paxllaeri. The sequence continues at coordinate 2,910,079 of NZ_CP042968.1, read as the reverse complement.
GTGCAACGCGACCCTCGTCTCGCCGCCGACGCGCTGCTGGTAGAGCAGGCGATACAATTGATCGAGCAGATCCGAATCGACCACGGCATAGTTCGTGTTCCGGAAGTTGCGAACGATGGCGTCCCGCCGCTCCGAAGACTGCGCGTAGATGAAGTCGGTGTAATCGGGGTTGAAGATCTCGTTGACGAACGGGCTGCTGTCGGACGGCTTCAAGGCATGGCCGCGAAAGATCAGATCGATGCGCGCGTCCGGAAAGCGGCTGTGGAGGTCGACCGTCACTTCGGTTGCGCTCTGTCCTCCGCCGATCACGGCAACGCGCGCTGCCCTGCCGCCGAAGCCGGCACGCTCGACCGTATCGAGATAGCGGCTGGAGTGGAATAATCTGGAATCACCGGCGATGTTCGCAAACACCTGCGGGATATAAGGCTGCCCTCCCGCCGCGACCACCAGATTTCGTGCAAGCCGCACGGTCTCTCCGCCGGTGAGCGTGCGCGAATGAACCCGCAAGGACGTCACGGTTTGCCCGGCCGTCACCGGCTCGACCGCGATAATGGTTTCGCCGTAGACGGCCTGAGGCTTGAACTGGTCGGCAACCCACCGGAGATAGTCGTTGAACTCTATCCTGCTCGGATAGAACGTCCGGCAGTTGACGAAATCCAGCAGACGGCCGCGCTTGTGCAGATAGTTCACGAAGGTGAACGGACTGGTCGGATCGCGCAGCGAAACGAGATCCTTGAGAAACGAGATCTGCATGTCGCTGCCCGGCAGCAGCATGCCGCCGTGCCAGGTGAAATGCGGCTGCCTTTCCACGAACAGCGGCGCGCATTTCAGGCGTGACCTTCTGGCGGATTCGTCCAATGCGATCGCGAGCGCAAGATTGGAAGGCCCGAATCCGACGCCGATGACGTCGTGCTCGATCGCAAGCTGGTGAGACATGAAGCTGCGCTCCGTTCGGGCGTTAGGACCTGGTCGCCGGCGCTGTGGCTGCCGGCAGCCACAGCCGGTCGCCGAAGAAGCGCTCGCGCAGCAGCGTAACGAGGGTGGCCCGCTTGTGCGGAAAATCGAAGTTCTTGATTTTGGCAAATCCCGAAACTTCCAGATTACGGATCTGCTGCGAATGCGCTGCCGCCGGCTCGCCGACGATTTGCTGCGTCCGGCAATCGTCCAGGAACATGTAGTGCATCAGCGACGGCAGCCAGGCGCTGATATAGCGGCGCCCGCGATAGGCATCCTCGCCGACGACGACGTGCCAGCCGCGATCGTAATCATCGGCATCGTAGAACGGCGCAATGCGATTTTCCTTGGCCCAATAGAGCTCGAAATAGCCGAACGGCTCGTCATCGAAACAGCCGATCAGCGGCAGCATATGCGGGTCCGACAGAATACCCGACAGATAGCGCCGATGCTTTTCGAGATCGCCCGCCTCGTTCCAGAACGCGTCGACGCGGGGATCGTTCATCCACCGGTGCAGCAGGTGCAGATCCTTGTCGAGGTCGGCGACGCGAAAGGAGATCACCTCGGCGAGCCAGGGTATGAAGCGGGCATACACCTTTCCCGCAGGCTTGGGCGGGCGCCGCGGATGGCGTTTCCCGTCCGTCATCACATGGAGTTGCGGCATTGGCGGCTGTCCGGCATTGACCAGCCAATTATCCGGCCGCTGCATCAGCAATTCCGGAAGCAACACAAGCTCCGTTCCCGCCATGACAACGAGGCCATGGTTCATCAGCTCGCGCGCAAGCGATTCTCCGGCGGCCAGATCCAGCACAAGCCGGTCAAGGGTCGGCCGCCATCCGAACACGGCTTCTGCCGCCGCCGCAACCGCAGATATCGCGAGGTGCAGATCGTCGGGCGTATCCGATAGTTTCAGGCGATCCAGCGGCTCCTCGAGCCGCAGCCGCATCACGGTCGTGGCGCCCACAGCAACCCGTAGGTCTCCGCCGCCATCCTGAACGACTGTCATCGCAGAATGCGGTCCGATCGGAAATGCGCGGGGCCCGATCGCGGAGCTCGAAGCTTTATTCATCCGGCCCTCGCATCGCCAACGTGATTGCTGAAAACAGAACGCGATCATCACTCGCGCTCGCGATCTAAAGCACTCCCGCGCAGGATGACAAGGAATGCCACCACACGTAGTTTAGATTCCTTACAAATCCGACAAGACGGCGGCGTAGAGGGCATCCGACGCTCTCAACGGCCATACTTTTCCAAAGAGCCTGAACTTCGACTCAAATTTTCTCGGAGAATAAAATAGCTCTAAAGAGACGCATTAGTTGGAACCGATGACGACTTGATGATTTCATGCGCCACCGCTTCGCCGGCAATGACTTTGCCGTGACGAAGTCGCACGAGATGATCCGCCACGCCGAAATAGCGGTCATCGTGCGAAATCACGATGATCGTCTTGCCCATGCGCTTCAGGTCGGGCAGCAGCTCCGTGTAGAAGATGTGACGGAAGGCAGGATCCTGATCCGCGGCCCACTCGTCGAACACGAGGACCGGCCTCTCCTCGAGCCACGCATTCATCAGCGCCAGCCGCTTACGCTGGCCGGTCGAGAGGTCCGTCGTCGTAAACACGCCGTTCTCGACCGAGACCTTGTGCGCGACCTCCAATCGCTTCAGGTAGCGTTCTGCGTCCTCAGGCACCATCCCGGCCCCCTGCAGCAGATCCTCAAACAGGTAATAGTCGGAGAAGATGGTGGTGAAGAGCTGCCGGTAATCATCGCGCGTTTCCGTCTCGACCGGCCGGCCATCGCGCAGCACCGTACCGCTTTGCGGTGCGTAAAGGCCGAGCAGCAGCTTGATCAGCGTGGTCTTGCCGCTGCCGTTCTCGCCGACAATGAAGACGATGTCTCCCCGGCGGACATGCAGGTCGATCGGCCCGAGCACGAAAGGCTCGCTGCCCGGCACGGCACGGAAGCCATACGACACGCTGCGGAGCTCGATCGATTCGATCCTGGCTGATCCATCGGGCGCGGTGGACGGCGCGGCCAGCAAGTCCTGTTCGGGCGTCGAGAACTGCTCCGAAAGATCGGCAATCCGCCGCATCGCCACCTGCGCACGGCCCAGCGACGGCAGGATTCCGATGACCTGATCGATCGGCCCCCGCATATAGAGCAGCACCAGGACGAACCCGCTGGAGACCGCCGCCGGGCTGTCCGGCCAGAGGAACGGCCGTAACGTCAGCGCCACGCCGATCACGACGAAGAACAGCATCGCGCCCAGCGCCCGCGCCGTCACGAACAGATTGATCGACTTGACCTGCACCGTGCTGATCCGGTCGACCGTGCGCTGGAGCTGCTCGACATAGACGCGCTGGCGGCGCGCGCGGTTCAGCCGCAGTTCCTTCGCGCCCTCGGCGATCGCGCGATAGTGCTTCTGCAGTTCGTCTTCCGAATCGCGGGCGGCGTTGAACCCGCGAACGCCCCGCGTTCGCGCAAATGCATGCGCAAGCGAGCCGAGGACGATGACCAGTCCGGTAATCAGAAACAGCGGCCACGACAGCACCGCCAGATAGACCATGCAGCCGATCGTGATGATGAGCGAGACGAAGAAGGAAGAAAAGAAGAACGCGAAATCGCTGATCGTATCGACATCCTGCGTGAGCACCGGGATAAGGCGATGCGTCCGATAGATTTCGAGCTGATCGATCGGGGCCGCCAGAATCTTGGCGGCGAGCGACTTGCGGAGCTCGGCAATGATCCGCTGTCCGACATAGTTGGCGCTGATATCGGCGCCGATGGAACCAATCAGGATCAACAGGCACAAGCCTGCAAATGCGGAAAGCAGCGTTGCGACATCTCCCTGCGTGGCATAGAGCCCGCGATTGACGACCGCAAGCAACCCCGCAACGCTGGCGCCGCCGACAACGCCGAGCACGATCCCGCCGAGCACGATCGGCCAATATGGCCGCAAAAGATGCAGGATCTGGGCCGTGAGGCCGCTTCGTGGATTCATCATGAGTGCCGCGCGCTGGAGTAGAGCTGAAGCGAACCTACACGGCCCGTCCTGATACGAACAGCCTTGCCGGTGGGATGCGAATACATGATGGCAGCATCACTCTTCCAGAGCTTATTTTTCGGCCTTTTCGATTGATTCTAATTTGTGATCGACGGCGCGTTTAATAAAATGTGAGTGGTACCGCCTTTGCATCGCAGCCGACGAGCGAGTAGGACATGATCCAGCCGCTATGTCGGGCCGCGATTTCCAGACATTGAAGCGCTTGCAGGCCAGCATCGGCCAGGCCGACTGGAGGACGACTTGGATTCGCTTGTTTCGGAGACCCGCATCGCGCTCGCCGATGCCGCCGGCCTCGCCGCCCGGATGATCGATCATCTGGCTGAGCATGACATCGCCTTCGAGGACCAGGGCGGCCTGATGGTGGCGAAGCTGCCGTTTGGAACCAGTTCGCTCGCCGTCGAGGCCGAGGCGCTCAAGATCCGCGTCGAGGCCAAAGACAAGGGCCATCTCGAAATGCTGCGCTCGGTCGTGGCGTCACACGTGATCGAGTTCGCCGGCGACGAAGCACCGACCATCGTCTGGTCCGGCCATGAGTCCGATGGCGGCACGCTGGCGAACTTCCGCGAAGTGCGGCTGAAGGCAGCGACCGACCTGACGCCGCGGATGCGCCGCCTGACCTTCACTGGAGACGACATCGCGCGCTTCGTGAACGACGATGACCTGCATGTCCGCCTCTATTTCCCCCCGGCGGGCCTCGCCAAGCCTGAATGGCCGTGGCCCGCGCCGGACGGACGAATCCTCTGGCCGGAACCGGACCGCAGGCCCGTCACCCGCTACTACACCATCCGCCGCATCGATCTGGAGAAGCGCGAAATCGATATCGATTTCGTCGTCCATGACCATGCCGGACCGGGTTCGGCATTCGCAGTCAACGCGCAAGCCGGCGCCATTTGCGGCATGGCCGGCCCGCTCGGGCGAGGCATTCGCCCGGCGCGCTGGGTGATGATGGCAGGCGACGAGACCGCCCTGCCCGCCATGGCGCGAATTCTCGAGACGCTGCCGGCAACGGCAACGGGCGAAGTCTTCATCGAAGTCGCCGACCGACTCGAAGAGGTTCCGCTGGTCGCGCCCACCGGCGTAACGGTCCGCTGGCTGCATCGCGGCGACCGTCCGGCCGGGACGACGCAGCTATTGGTCGATGCCGTCAAGGCCGTGCAATGGCCCGACCATCGCGACGTCTTTGCGTGGGTCGCGTGCGAGGCGCAGGCGCTGAAGGCGCTGCGAAATCATCTGCGCGAAGACCGAAAACTCTCCCGCGATCAGCATCTGGCGGTCGCGTATTGGAGCCAGCGCCAGCCATGATGTCCCGACACACACAGATCGGCGGGACGGCGGGCGCCTCGCACCGTATCGCAGGCACATTCTCATGCAGGTAGTTCGGCCAATCGAAATCGCGCAAGCCTCGTCCGATGCGCCCGCCCCGTTGTTCGAGCTCGACCGGGTCGGCTTCGCAGTCGCAGAGCGCGCGCTGCTCGAACCGCTCACCCTCTCCCTTCCCGCGCGCAGCGTCGTGGGCCTGATCGGACACAATGGCTCCGGCAAATCGACCCTGCTGAAATTGCTGGCGCGGCAGCAGCCGAGCTCTTCCGGCACGATCCGCTTCGAGGGGCGCGCGTTGCGCGAATGGAGCGATCGGGAGTACGCCCGCAAGGTCGCCTATCTGCCACAGCAGACGCCGCCTGCCGCCGGTATGCTGGTGAAGGAGCTGGTTGCGCTCGGCCGCTATCCCTGGCACGGCGCGCTCGGCCGGTTTGGCGATACCGACCGCGACAAGGTCGCGGAAGCGATGGCGCTGACTCACATCGAGCCGTTTGCTGACCGGCTGGTCGATACTTTGTCAGGCGGCGAGCGCCAGCGGGTATGGATAGCGATGCTGGTTGCGCAGGATGCCGAATGCCTGCTGCTCGACGAGCCCACCTCGGCGCTCGACATCGCCCACCAGATCGAGGTTCTGTCGCTCGTCAAGCAGCTCGCCCGCGAGCGCAATCTCGGTGTGGTCGTCGTGCTCCATGACGTCAACATGGCGGCGCGTTTCTGCGACGAGATCATCGCCTTGCATTCAGGCAAGCTGATTGCCCGCGGCACCCCGGACAAGATCATGACCCCGGCCGAGCTCGAAACCATCTACGGCATCGCGATGGGGGTGATGCCGTCGCCGGATCACGGCCATCTCATCAGTTTCGCGCGGTGACGATCCACGTTCACCGCGCCTCTCATCCGCGCCGCGGGCGCAACAGCCAGATGAGATAAGGCCCGGCAAGCATCATCGCGAAAATGCCGGCTGGCATCTGGAATGGAAATATCACCATTCGCCCGGCCCAATCCGCAAACACCATCAGGATGGCCCCGATCATCGCAGCGAGCGCTGCCTGATGAAGGGCGCGCTGCGCGCCCATCATCCGCGCCATGTGCGGGGCGATGAAGCCGACCAGGCTCAATAGCCCCACCATCAGCGTCGCCGTCGCCGTCAGCAAAGCCGTCAGCAGCATGATGATGATGCGGCTTCTGCCCAGTGAGATGCCGACCGAACGCGATGCCGCCGCTCCCAGCGGCAGGATGTCGAGCCAGCGGGACAGCATCGGCACCATGACCAGCAGAATCAGCGCGGCGGCAGCAAGCACCAGGGCCTCCGCCGGGCCGATCTGATACAGCGACCCCGTCAGCAACGACAGAAGCATGCCGATGCGCGGATCGCCGGTCGCCAGCGCCATGGCAATGATCGCGCCGAACGCCGCGCTCATGGCGACGCCTGCAAGCAGCACCCGCTCCGGACTGAATTCGGACCGCCGGCTGAACAGCAACACCAGTGCCAGCACGAGGAAGGCGCCGATCCCGCCCGCTGCAATCTGCGCCAGCCGCGTGTGAGCGGGAAAGAGATAGAGAAGAACGATGACGCCCATCGCAGCGCCGTAGCTGATGCCCATCACCTCCGGCGCAGCCATCGGATTTCCGGTCATGCGCTGCAGCAGCGTGCCGGCCACGGCCAGCGTCGCGCCCGCCGCCAGCGCCGACACCACGCGCGGCCAGCGCCATGGCCAAAATTCCTGGATGCCGGCGAGGCCGCTCCAGCGCCAGCCCTCGGAGCCAACGCCCACGGCAAGCGCGATCCAGACCACGAACAGCAGCAAGGCGAGCGCGAACAGGATCATCCGCCAGGGATGATCGAGACGTGGCGGAACGGATGGCGTGAGGTTTCCCACCAGCACGGTGGAGCGTAGCCGCGGCAGCAACACCAGCAACATCGGCGCGCCGATCAGGGCTGTCACGGCGCCCGCCGGCATTTCGCGGTAACCGGGCGGGATCAGCAGCACAAGCTCGTCCGTGAGCCACAGCAGCATGGCGCCGCAAAGCGGGGCCCAGATCAGCCGGTCGCGAAACCGGCGCGCGCCTGACAGCATGACGATGGCCGGCGCGGCAAGGCCCACAAAGCCCATCACGCCGACCACGCTTACGACCGAGGCGCTGAGCGCGATCGCAATCGCCAGCGCGCAGACCCGCGCTCTTGTCAGTCCGAGGCCGAGATTGCGCGCGGTCTCGTCGTCGAATCCGAGCAAGGTCAGCGGGCGAACCATCGCCGCGATCAGCACGAAGGAAATCAGCAATCGCGGCGCCAGGAACGTCACGTTGTTCCAGTCCTGCTGATTGAGGAAGCCGGCGCCCCAGATGAACAGGCCGATCAGATATTCGTGGTTGAGCAGCACCAGCGCCTGGGTCGTCACGGCGCAATAATAGGCAACGATCAGCCCGGCCAGCACCAGCACGACCGGCGACAGCGCACGTTTCCAGGTTAGTCCGAACACACACAGGAAGGCCGCGAACCCACCGGCCAGCGCAATCCACTCGCGGCCGAAGGCGAGCAGCGACGGCGCCCACAGCGTCGTGAGAGCCAGCGCCAGATAGGCGCCATTCAGGACACCGAGGGTGCTCGGTTCAGCCAGCGGATTGCGCAGCACCTGCTGACAGACGGTGCCGGCGAGACCAAGGGCCGCGCCGGCCAGCAGCGCCACGGCGATGCGCGGAAACACGGTATAGTGCACGAGCATCTGCTGCGGGTCGTTGATCTCGGGCCGCCACAGCACCGATAGCCACGCGCCGGCCGGCAGATGTCCCGACAGATCCCGCCACGTCAGCGCAAAGGCCGCCGCAAACAGCAGGCCGATCAGCGCGGCCGGATGCATCTCGATCCCGGACCGGGCGGGCAGCGCGTCAACCTTGCTCATTGTTGTCCTGCGGCAGACGTTCGGCGAGCAGACGTGCGAAGCGCTCCGCCGCCGGCACACCGCCATAGAAGAATTGATTGCCTAGCACCGTCAGCCGTCCCGACCGAAGGAACGGCAGCGTCTGCAGTACTGGACTCGACTTGAGCAGGGCCTCGATATCGGCAACGCGCGAGCTCAACAGCACCAATCGCGCGTCGGGGACCGCGGCGAGAACTTCGAGGCCGACGCTGGTGTGCCCCCACGGGCCGCTCTGCCCGGTCCAGGCATTCTTCAACCCGAACTGATTGAGCACCTCCTGATAGAGGCTGTTCGGACCGAATACGAGCGCACGGTTGCGCGCGATCTCGCTGACGAGATAGAGCGGCTTGCCACCGCGGCCCCGAACCTGTTCGCGATAGCCTGTCATGGCGACGTCGAACCGCGCCAGGTAGGCTTCGCACGCAGCCTGCACGCCGAGACGCTGCGCAAGCTCCATCGTCGAACGGCGCGCGGTTTCCAGGGGATGCCCGCCGGGCTTGAAGATCGTGAACACCTCGACCGGGGCGACCAGCTTGAGCCGGGGCATGGCGGCCATGATGCTGGGATCGATGATGATGATGTCGGGCGCCAAACTCTGCAGCAGTTCGAGATTCGGCTCCGAACGCAGGCCGATTTCCTGAACGCTCGACGGGACAGCCGGTTCGACGACGAGCCTGCCGTAGCGCTCGATCTCCGGAACGACCAGCGGCACCATGCCGAGCGCCAGTATCGTCTGCGCACAGGCCCAGCCAAGCGCGGCAACGCGGGGGCCGGATGGCGATCCCCCGCCTTGTGCAAATGCCATCGGCAAGCCACCGGCAAGCGCCGCGCCGCCGATGCCCGCGCCCGCTCTTAGAAGCGCGCGGCGGGACAGCCTGTAGTCGGGGACAAACGTGCTCATGGAATCCGGCTCAGGAAAGCCTTGCGGCGAGGTCGCGGAGGGTACCGCCATGACATACCCTCATTCCCGCTGCATTTCCACATCAGGCCGCCCTTTCGCCGGCAGCATGGAAAGCGCTGGCCAGCGCCTGCCCGATCGCGGCCCGCGCCCGCAGGGCATCGGCCACGACATTTCCCATGCGCAGAAATTCATGGATCATGCCCGGATAGATCTGCAGATCGACGGTAACGCCTGCGGCGCGGAGCCTTGCTGCGTAGTCGCGCCCCTCATCCACAAGGGGATCAAATTCGGCCAGCACGATGAGCGCCGGGGGCAGCCCTGAGAGATCTTTTGCAGCGAGCGGCGCAAAGCGCCAGTCATCGCGGTCGGCATCGTCGCGGAGATATTGCCGGAAGAACCAGTCGACGGTGTTGCGTTCCAGGAGATAGCCGGAACCGTACCGCGCGTAGGAATCCGACGTTTGCCGGGGGCTCAGGCCGGGATAGGCGAGAACCTGGAGCACGAGTTGCGGCAGGCTTCTGTTCGCTTTGGCTTCGATGGCGAGCGCTGCGGCAAGCGTCCCGCCGGCGCTGTCGCCGCCGACGGCGACGCGGCCGGCATCCAGTCCCGCCGCGAGGCCCTCGCGACCGATCCAGGCCAGCGCATCGACGACATCCTCGAAGGCGGTCGGAAACTTGTGCTCGGGCGCAAGCCGGTAGCCGACCGACAGCACGGCCGCGCCACTGTCTTCGGCAAGGCCGCGGCACAAGGGCTGATGCGAATCGAGGCTTCCGACGACAAAGCCGCCACCGTGCATATAGAGAAGAACCGGCACCGGATTGCGGTTGCTCGGCTTCTCCTTTGCATAGAGCCGCGTCTCGATCACCACACCATCGCGCATCGGCAGCGAGAGTTGCCGCTCGTAGCCAAGCGCCGGCGGATCGACATCGAGCAGCGGCGACGATGCATCGAAATCGGCCCGCGCCTGAACGGCCGTCAGTTGCGGAAATGGAATGCGGGCGCCGCTTTCGGTGCCCGCCTGCACCATATCGAGCAGTGCTGCGATGTCTGGATCAAGATTCATGGGATTGCTCATTCTGCCGGCTCCGGAACCGTGTCCTGCGACGCTGTCGATGCGGCCTCCTCCGGCACCAGCAGACAGGAGATCTCGTCGAGCAGGCGCGCATCCCTGAGGATTGTGAAATGGTTGTCGCCGACGACGCCGCGATCGACGGCGTCGGGCAATTGCGCCTCCAGCCGGTCGCGCTGTGCCAGTCGGCTTGACGTCCACCAGCACAATGGCCTTGCCGCAAGACGGCGCGGTGGCGTTGCGCTCTGCGTCAGGACCTTGAGATGTCGCCCGACGGCAAAAGCGCCGGCGATGTCGTCGACGCCGAGTGAGCCATCGTCCGTCGATACGCCCTCCCCCGATATCTCTGCGACCAGACGCCGGACGTTCTCCGACGTCTCCGGCAGCCCTGCGGCTTTCGCCTCCTCCACATGTGGAGCGATGCGCGGGGCTGCAGATCGCGGAAGAACCGCCGACAGCAATCCCGCGAGATCATCGATCCAGTGGACCGCCGCTTCCTGCCGGTTTGATCCGCTTTGCTGGCGCAGCACAAAACTGTCGACCATGACAAGACACTCCACTCGCTCTCCGGAACGTTCGAGCTCGGCAGCAACGAGGCTGGCTAGAAGGCCGCCGAGCGACCAGCCGACCAGACTATATGGCCCATGCGGCTGCACCTGCCTGATCTCGTTCGCATAGTCTGCGGCCATCGCATCAAGCGAGCGGTCGCTCCACGAACTGTCGACCAGCATTCTCGACTGCAGCCCGATCACCTGCCGGCGCCCTTCGAGGCGGCGCGCCAGCGGCCCATAATCGAACACGGTGCCGAAGCCGCCATGCACAGAGAATACCGGCTGCGCACCACGAACCGCAGCGTTCAGCGGCAGCAGCGCCGATGGCGCCGTCGCAGCGGCGGAAACGGCGCCGCTATCGGCAAGCAGTGCGCGGATCGTGGGCTTCTGCAGGAGATCGCGCAGCTTGATCTCGATGCCGAACGTCTTGTCCTGCCGGAGCCGGGCCACGACCTTGAGGCTGAGAATCGAATTGCCGCCGAGTTCGAAGAAATTATCGGTGACACCGACCTGCGGCACCTTGAGGATATCGGCCCACAACCGCGCCATCGCGGTTTCGACGGGCCCTTGCGGCGCGACGAAGCTTCGCGCTGTTGCGTCAGGGGCCGGCAGCGCACGCCGGTCGATCTTGCCGCTCGACAAGACCGGCAGCCGCTCCAGCACCATGATCCGCGCCGGCACCATGTAGACCGGCAAGGCCTGCTTCAGGAACGAGGTCAATCGCTCAGCCAGCGCGTCGGCGGCATCTGCCGACGCGTCCCTTGCCGCCTTCGGCGCGACATAGGCAATGAGCTGATTACCCGTCGCACCCGGCAGCGCCACCACGGCCGCCTGCTCGATCTCCTCATGGCGAAGCAGCGTGGTCTGGATTTCTCCAAGCTCGATCCGGAAGCCGTTGACCTTGACCTGGTCATCGCTGCGGCCGAGATACTCGACAGTGCCGTCCTCGCGCCATCGCGCGAGGTCACCGGTACGGTACAGCCGCGCCCCTGGCACCGCCGAGAATGGATCGGGCACGAACCGCTCGGCGGTCATGCCCGCCCTGCCATGATAGCCGCGGGCAACGCCGAAGCCGCCCAGATAAAGCTCGCCGGCGACGCCTGCGGGAATGATGTTGAGGGCGCCATCGAGAATATAAGCGCGGCGGTCGCCGACCGGCACGCCTATCGGCGCGTACGGCGTCTCGCATTCGCCCGCGCCATCGACTTTCCACACCAGCGGCGTGACGACGGTTTCCGTCGGACCGTAGCCATTGATCAGGATGCGTGGCTTCAGGACACGCCTGACCTTGTCAAAGCCCGCCTTCGGCATCGCCTCGCCGCCGAATGAATAGAGCTTGACCGGCGGCGGATTGCCCGCCTGCTCGACCGCTTCCGCGACCTGCTGCAGATAGGCCGGCGGCAAGCCGATATGGCTGACGCGGTGCGCGTGCAGGTTCTCGACCGTCTGCTCCGGCGTCCACAATTCGGCGTCGCGCATCAACAGCCGCGCGCCATGCGACAGAACCGTCAGCCAGCGCTCATGGGCGCCGTCGAAGGCCAGCGACAGGAAATGCAGCTCGCACGAGTTCTCGTCGATCTCGTAAATTCTGCCCGTGACGTGGCAATGCATGGCGAGCGGCCCGTGGGCGACGGCGACGCCCTTGGGCGTTCCCGTCGAACCGGACGTATAGATCAGGTAAGCGAGATTATCGGCATGCAACGCCGCTTGCGGCGCATGGTCCGGCCCCGCATCGAAGTCGAACGTGGAAAGCGGGATTGTTTTAAGACGATCCACGCCGCCTTCGACGTCCACCTGCTCCGCCAGCAGGAACGTGATGCCGGCATCGCGCATGACGAACGTGCGACGCTCGGCTGGAAGCTCCGGATCGAGCGGAACGTACGCTCCACCCGCCTTCAACACGGCCAGCAGCGCAATCATCGTCGCTTCGGTACGTTCGACCACGACACCGACGCGCTGCTCAGGCTTGAGCCCGCGGGCGATCAGATGATGGGCAAGACGGTTGGCCCTGGCATCGAGCGCGCCGAATGAGAGCACCTTGCCGCCGATGGTCAGCGCTGTCCGTTCGGGATGGCGCCTCGCATGGTTGCTGATCGCCTCATGCACCAGCGGCAACGGCGCTGATGGCGTCGCGTGGCGATTGCAATTTTCGGCAAGCGCGGCGTCGATTGCCGTCACCGGATCGATGCTGCCGAGCATGGCCGTTGAGTCGTGCGTCAGCGCAACAAGCAGATGTTCGAACTGCGTCTTGATCTGCGCCGCCTGTGCCGTCGTGAAATGGCTCGGCATATAGGTGTACTCGATCTGCAGCGTGTCCTCGACGAGCACTGACAGGTCCATCGGATAGTTCGTTACGTCGACATTCTTCAGGCCGCTGAACTGCAGCGAGCCGTCGCCCTGGTGCATGCTGCGTTCGATCGGGTAATTCTCGAACACGATGATGCTGTCGAACATCGTCTGCCCGGCGCGGCCGGCCCAGCTCTGGATGTCGTAAAGCGGCGTATGCTCGTAGTCGCGGATCGCCGAATTGCGGTCCTGCAGCGCGCGCAGCCATTCTCCGACCGTGCTGGCCAACGAGGGCGTTTCGATCACGGGCAGCGTGTTGATGAAGAGCCCGAGCATCTGCTGCGATCCGTCGAGATTGGCCGGACGGCCGGCGACGGTAACGCCGAACGTCACAGTCTGCTGGCCGGTGTAGCGTTGCAGCAGCAGCGCCCAGACGCCCTGAACGATGGTGTTGAGCGTGATCCGCTCCCGGCGCGCGAACGCCTTCAACTCCGCGGTCGCGGCCTCTCCAAGCCGCGTATAGCAGCGCTCATGGCCGGATGCCTGGTGGCGGCGCGAACCGAAGGCGTCGGCCAGCTGCGTCGGCTCATCGAAGTCCCTGAGCTGGTCGCGCCAGAACTTTTCGGCCGCCTTGGCGTCCTGCGCCAGCAGCCAGGCGATGTAATCGCGGTAACGCGTCGGGTTCGCCGCGGGCGCGCCGCCGTAATAGCATTGCAGGACTTCGCCGACGAACCTTGCCGAGCTCCAGCCGTCCATCAGGATGTGATGATAGGTCCAGATCAGCCGGTAAAGATCGTCCTCGAGGCGCAACAGCCGCACGCGCTGCAGCGGCGGCATCGAGAGATCGAACTCGGCGGCGCGTTCGCCGGCAAGTGCCGCCGCAATCCGTTCGTCGCTGATCGCCTGCCCGCGCCAGTCTTCCTGTTCGAACGGTGCGACGCCGTCGCGATAGACGGCTTGCAGGGGCGAGCCGGAAAGCTCGCGCCACAGGAATCCGGTCCGAAGCATCTGATGGCGCGCGGTCGCCGCGTGCCATGCCCGGCCCAGGCGTTCGGGGTCGAGGCCGCGTATCTCGACGCTGACCTGATTGACGTAGACGCCGCTGCCGGCGTCGCGCAGACTGTGGAACAGCATGCCCTGCTGCATCGGCGACAACGGGTAGACGTCCTCGATCCGATTCCAGTCCAGACCGAGACGTTGGAGCTGCGCGCTGGATAGGCCCGCGAGCGAGCCGCGTTCCGATGCCGGTGTGTCCTCGGCCGGGCCGACGTCGCGGGACAACGCGGCCAGCGCCTCGATCGTCTGATGCCGGAACACATCGCGCGGCTCGATCGATACGCCTTCGCGGCGCGCACGGCTCACCATCTGAAGCGAGATGATGGAGTCCCCACCAAGCTCGAAGAAATTGTCGGTGACGCCGATGTCGGGCTGGCGCAGCAGGTCGGCCCAGATCGCAGCGAGCTTCGCCTCGGCCGGCGTGCGTGGCGCGACATGCTCGGCCGACGCAAGCTGATCCGGCGCCGGCAGCGCCTTGCGGTCGATCTTGCCGTTCGGCGTCAGCGGCAGCCGGTCCAGCACCACGATCCGCGCCGGCACCATGTAGTCCGGCAGTGCCACCGACAGCGCGGCCTTGAGCGCCGTCGCATCCAGCGATGCCTCGCCGCTGACATAGCCGACGAGCTGGCGCCCCACCCCGGCCTCTCGCGCCACCACCACCGCCGAGCGCACGCCATCCTCTGCCAGGAGCCGCGCCTCGATCTCGCCAAGCTCGATCCGGAAGCCGCGGATCTTCACCTGGTGGTCGGCGCGGCCGATATATTCGAGCACGCCATCCGACCGCCACCGCGCCACGTCGCCGGTGCGGTAGAGCCGCGCGCCCGGCGAGCCAAACGGATCGGGGATGAAGCGCTCCGCCGTCAGCGCGCCGCGCCGCCAATAGCCGCGCGCTAATCCTGCCCTGCCGATGTATAGTTCGCCCGCGACCCCGACCGGTGCGAGATTGAGGTCGTTATCCAGAATGTGCAGCGTGGTGTTGCCGATCGGACCGCCTAGGAAAGGACGGTCGTCGGTAGCATCGAGGCGATGGCGGGCCGACCACACCGTGGTCTCGGTCGGTCCGTACAGGTTCCAGACCTCCCCCGCCTGCGCCACCAGCCGCCGCGCCAAATCCGGCGGCAGCGCCTCGCCGCCGCATAGTACGCGGCAGTTCACCGGCAGCGACGAGCCGTCATGGTCGAGCAGCATCCGCCAGGTCGACGGTGTCGCCTGGATCATGGTCACGCCCTGCCTGGCGACAATGGCCTTGAGCCGGGCCGGATCATGTGCGGCCGCGCGATCCGCCAGCACCACGCAAGCCCCTGTCGTCAGCGGCAGCCACAGCTCCAGCACCGCGATGTCAAAGGACAGCGAGGTCAGGCCGAGCACGCAGTCGCCGGCCGTCATGCCCGGCTGTTCCGCCATGGTCGCCAGAAAATTCGTCACGGCGTCGTGGCGGACCATCACGCCTTTGGGGACGCCGGTCGAGCCCGAGGTGTAGATCACATAGGCGAGGCTCTCGGGATGCACGACGACATCAAGATTGCCTTCATCGCCACCCTCGCCTTCGTCCGCGTCGAGCAGCCAGGCCTCGGCGCCGGTCTCCTTCAGCACGGGGGCGAACTGATCGAGCAGCGTCCGTTGCGTCAGCACCAGCGCCGCGCCGCTGTCGCGCAGCATGTGCGCCAGCCGTTCCGCCGGATAATCCGGATCGAGCGGCAAATAGGCGCCGCCCGCCTTCAGCACCGCCAGCAGCGCCACCATCATCTCGACGCCGCGGTCGAGCGCCAGCCCGACCACGGCGTCGGTTCCGATCCGACGCTTTCGCAGCTTCCGCGCTAGCCGGTTGGCGCGCGCATTCAACGCGCTGTAGCTCAGCTCCGCATCGCCAAACACCAGCGCAATCGCTTCGGGCGATTGGCGGACCTGCGATTCGAACTGGGCGATAATTCCCCGGCGCGGCTCATCGCGGCGCGTGCTGTTGGCCCGGACGAGCAGCGCATCATCTGCGGGATCGCCGGCTACGACCGTGCCGACCGGCCGATCGGCATCGATACTCAACGCCTCCATCAGCCGCACAAAGGCCTGTTGCAGCCGCGCGATCTGCGCCTCATCGAAATGCCGGCGCTGATAGTTGAAGACCAGCCGCAGCCGCTCATCGAGACCGACGCTTGCGAATAGCGGATAGTTGCTGGTTTCGACAATCCTGGTCTCGCCGACGCGAATCTGCCGATTCTTCCCCATCAGCGCGTGATCGACCGGATAGTTCTCGAACACCAGAATGCTGTCGAATAGCGGCCGTCCGGGACGCCCCGCGAGACGCTGAATTTCATAGAGCGGCGTCCAGCCATGCTCCCGCAGCACCAGATTGCGATCCTGCAATTCATGCAGCCACGAGCCAACCCTCTGCTGCGGACTGACGTCGTCGACGACCGGCAACGTGTTGATGAACAGGCCAACCATATCTTCTCCGCCGGCGAGTTCCGGCGGCCGGCCCGACACGGTGACGCCGAAGCAGACCGTGCTCTGCCCGGTATATTGCCGCAGCAACTGCGCCCACGCGGCCTGCACCAGCGTGTTCATCGTGACGCGCTCGCGCGCCGCAAATTGTTGCAACCGCCCGGTCAGCGCGGCATCCAGCTCCAGCGCGCGCATGCCGTGGCCGGACGATTCCGCGTCCACATGCTCCGCCAGGAAGCTCGGCTCATCGAGCCTCGCCATCGCATTGCGCCAGAACGCCGCCGAAGCATCGCTGTCCCGGCTCTGCAGCCACGCAATGTAATCGCGATAACGGTGCTGCAATGCCGGCAGCCGTCCTTCGCCACTATGCTGCATTATCTCGGCAATCAGCCGCGCCGAGCTCCATCCGTCGAGCAGGATGTGATGGTGCGTCCAGATCAGCCAATGACGATCGTCGCCAAGCCGGACTAGCCGCACCCGCTGCAAAGGCGGCCGCGACAGGTCAAACCCCGCCGCCTGCTCCTGCCGCGACATATCGGCCAGCGCGACGTCCAACTCGCGCCGGCCCCACCCGGCAGCCCGCGCGCGCCAGTCCTCTTCGACAAACGGTACTTCCGCACGGCGATAGACAATCTGTTGCGGCGAGCCGGACAGGTCGCGCCAAACAAAGCCGGTTCTCAGCACCGCATGGCGGTCGCTGACCGCCTGCCAGGCGCGACGCAGCCTTGCGGCATCGAGGCCGTGCATTTCCGCAGCAACCTGGTTGACGTAAAGTCCGCGCTCGCCGTCGTGCATCGCATGGAACAGCATGCCCTGCTGCATCGGCGACAAGGGATAGATGTCCTCGACCTCACGCCAATCGAGCCCGAGATGATCGATCTCAGCCTGGCCAAGGCACGACAATGCCACATCCGACGGGGTCAGGCCGCAGGCGCCACTGGTGCAGTGATCGACCAGCTCGCGCAGTGCCGCTTCATACAAGGCCGCCAACCGCGCGATCGTCTCGCGCCGATAGCGCTTGCGACCGAAGCCGAACGAGAGCCGCAACCGGCCGTCGCGCACCGTGCCGTTCACGCTGAGCCAGCGCCGCAACGGGCTGGATGCGTCGCGCGAGGGGCCCGCACTTTCCGCTGCCATGGCAAACAATGCCGCCTCGTCGCTGCCGCCATCGATCTGGCCGAGATAGTTGAAGGCAATTTTGGGCTCGGCACCGCGAGACAGCGCCGCGCGCTGTTCTTCGGAGCCGAGATAGCGCAATACGCCGTAGCCGAGCCCGCGACCGGGAATGCCGCGCAGTTCCTCCTTCACGCTCTTGATCAAAGCGGGCAGCTCTTGCGCGCCGCCGGCCAGCCGCACGGGAAACGCGGTGGTGAACCAGCCGACCGTGCGCGAGATGTCGACATCGCCGAACAGGTCTTCGCGGCCATGACCTTCCAGCTCGACCAAGACCTCATCCTGCCCGCTCCAGCGCCAGACGGCGCGCGTAAGCCCGGCGAGAAGCAGATCATTGATCTGCGTGCGATAGGCGGATGGCGCGTCCGTCAGCAGGCGCTGCGTCCATTCCCGCTCGAATGAGAGCAGCACTTCGTCGGCATCGCCGACACGATCGATGCCGCCATGGTCGTCGTCGCAGGGAATATCCGCGCCTGTGCGGCGATCGACCCAATAGGACAGCTCGGCAGCCAGCGCGGGCGATGTTGCATAGGTCTGCAGCCGCTCACCCCACAAGGCATAGGCATGGCTCTTGGACGGAAGCGCTACCATCGCGTCTTGCTTAAGCTCCGTGTATGCGGCGGCGACATCTTCCAGCAGAATCCGCCATGACACGCCGTCGACAACCAGATGATGGATCGCGATCAGGAAGCGCTGGCTGCCATCGGCGACATCGATGCCGACCGCACGCAGCAGCGGCCCTTCGGATATGGACAGGCCGGCCTGCGCCGACGACGCCAGCGCCGTCACACCCCCGCCATCGACCGCACTTCGGACCCAAAGCAGGTCAGCGGCATCCGGCGCAACGCCGTGCTCCGCGCGCCAGCCTCCCTCACCTTCTTCGAAACGAAGCCGCAGCGCATCATGATGATCGACCACGGCGGCGATCGCGCGTCGCATGACTTCCCAATCGACGCGGTCCTTCGGCCTTAGCAGTACTGCCTGATTCCAGTGATCGCGCCTGCCTGCGTCCTCGGCAAAGAAGCGGGCCTGGATCGGCAGCAGTGAATGCGGGCCAGTGACCTGCCCCTGATCGGCGACCACCTCGCTGCGCTGCTCGGCACGCGCCGCAAGCGCCAGGGCTTCCAGCGTCTGATGCTGAAACACGTCGCGCGGTTCGATCAGGTAACCGGCGCGGCGAGCCCGGCTCACCATCTGCAGCGAGATGATCGAATCGCCACCGAGTTCGAAGAAATTGTCGGCGAGGCCAACGGCGGGCCGACCGAGCAATTCGGCCCAGATCGCTGCGAGCGCCACTTCGGCGGGTGTGCGTGGCGTCTGGTACTCCGCACCAGCGCACGCCATGTCAGGCGCCGGCAGCGCGTGACGATCGATCTTGCCGTTCGGCGCCAGCGGCAGCCGTTCCAGCACCGCGATCCGCGACGGCACCATGTAATCGGGCAGAACGGACGACAACACCGTTCGCAGCGACGCTTCCTCAAGTTCGCCCGCGCCGCTGACGTAACCGACGAGCTGGCGGCCGGCCCCGACCTCGCGCGCCACAACCACCGCGGAGCGGACACCGGGCTGCTCCAGCAGCCGTGCCTCGATCTCGCCAAGCTCGATTCGGAAACCCCGGATCTTGATCTGGTGATCGGAACGCCCGACATATTCAATCGCGCCGTCGACGCGCCACCGCGCCAGATCTCCCGACCGATACAGCCGCTCGCCGGGCCCGCCGAAGGGATCGGGAATGAAACGCTCCGCCGTCAGCTTCTCGCGCCGCCAGTAGCCGCGCGCCAGCCCTTCCCCGCCGATGAACAACTCACCCGTCACGCCGGCCGGGACCATGTTCAGATCGGCATCGAGGATGCGAATGACCGTGCCCGGAATCGGCCGTCCGATCGGCACACGCGCCGCGCCATCGTTGCGGCAGTTCCAGAACGTCGCGTTGATCAACGCTTCGGTCGGACCATAGCGATTATCGAAGCGCACATTTGGGAACGCTGCGAGCACGCGCGCCTTTAGTTCCGCCGACAGGGCTTCGCCGCCGGCAAACAGGCGCTTGAGCGAGACGCAGCGCTCGGCCTGGGGCTCGGCAACAAAATGTTCGAGCATCTGCGGCACGAAATGCAGCGTCGTCACGTCGTGCGCGATAATGGCGTCCGCCAGAAGTCGCGGCTCGCGATGCGCGCCGGGCGCGGCAATCGCAAGTCGTGCGCCGGTCGCGAGCGGCCACAGGATCTCCCAGACCGAGACGTCGAAGCTGAACGGCGTCTTCTGCAGCAAGGTCTCGCCCGCATCGAGGCGATATTCCGTCTGCATCCAGCCGAGCCGCGCAGCAAGGGCACGATGCGAGCAGGCCACGCCCTTGGGCATGCCCGTCGACCCCGACGTGTACATGACATAGGCCAAGCTGTCCGGATGCAGCGCCACCGCGAGATTGCGATCCGACGTTTCCACGCGGACCTTTTCGTCGATGGTCCAGGCCTCAGCATCCGCTCCAGCCATCACCGGCGCCAGGCGCTCCAGTAGCCCGCCTTGAGTCAGTATCAGCGTCGTTCCGCTGTCACGCACCATGTGCAGAAGGCGATCCGACGGATAATCCGGATCGAGCGGCAGATAGGCGCCTCCCGCCTTCAGCACGGCAAGGACACCGACGATCAGCTCGACGCTGCGCTCCAGCGCAAGGCCAACCAGCCGATCACGACCGATGCCATGGTCGCGCAGACGCCGCGCCAAACCATTGGCACGCGCGTTCAGATCGCCATAGCTGACGGCCCGGTCGCTAAACACCAGCGCGATCGCGGATGGCGCGGCAGCCGCGCGTGCCTCAATCTGTGCAACGATGCTGCTGAAATTCGAAGACTTCGCAAGGCCGCCGCTCCAGCCGAGCACTTTTCGCGTCTCATCGGCATTGAGGCCACTGAGTTCACCGAGCGGTCGCGAGGCATCGGCCGCGATCTCGGCCAGGAGGCGCGAGAGAGACGCCTGCAGGTATCTGACCTGGTCGTCATCGAACCGGCCGCGGTCATAGCGGAAGCCCAGATTGATGCCATCGCTCTTGGCGAACACGGCCACCGTCAGCGCATAGTTGGTAATCGAGACCTGCTCGACTTTTCCAAAGCGGCGGCCGCTTTCGTTCTCGCCGCGCAGCGCCTGATCGATCGGATAGTTCTCGAAGACGAGGATATTGTCGAACAGCGCCCGTCCGGATCGGCCCGCGAGACGCTGGATCTCGTAGAGCGGCATCCAGCCGTGATCACGCAGATCGATGTTGCGCTCCTGCAGGTCGCGAAGCCACGCCCCCACATTGGTTTGCGGGTTTGCCCGATCCACGACCGGCAGCGTATTGATGAACAGGCCCACCATATCCTCGGACCCGCGGATCTCTGCCGGCCGGCCCGACACCGTCGCGCCGAAACAGTCCACGCGCTGGCCGGTGTGACGGCGCAACAATTGCGCCCACGCGCCCTGCAGCAGCGTATTCAGCGTGACGCGCTCACGTTTGGCGAACGCCTGAAGTCTTGCCGCCAGATCCGCAGAAAGAAGCAGGTCCAGCGAGCCATGACCTGATCCGTCCGTCGCCGGTCCTCCCAGCGTGTCCGCGAGGAAACCGGGCTCGTCGAGCTCCGCCAATGCCGAGCGCCAGAATGACGTCGACGCATCGCGGTTCTGCTTTTGCAGCCACTCAATGTAGTCGCGGTAGCGCCCCTGCACCGGGGGCAAGCGGCCGCCGCGTTCGTGCTGCAATATCTCGGCCATCAGTCGCGCCGAGCTCCAGCCGTCGAGCAGGATATGGTGGTGCGTCCAGATCAGCCAGTGGCGGTTTTCGTCGAGCCGGATCAGCCGGACGCGCTGCAACGGCGCCTGCGCCAGGTCGAATCCCCGGGCGCGCTCGACCTGCGCAGCACGGGCCAGTGCGGCCTCGCATGCGCTGCGGTCCATGGCGGCGGCCTGTTCGCGCCAATCTTCTTCCAGGAATGGCAGCGTCACATGGCGATAGACCACCTGCTGCGCCGCGCCTGATAGTTCGCGCCAGGCAAAGCCGGTTCGCAGCACCGCATGGCGCGCGCTGACCTCATGCCAGGCGGCGCGCAGCCGGCCGGGATCGAGGCCACGGACTTCGAGGCCGACCTGGTTGACATAATTGCCGCTTTCGCCATCGCGCAGCGCATGGAACAGCATGCCCTGCTGCATCGGCGACAGCGGATAGATGTCCTCGATTTCACGACAATCGATTGCTGCGCCCAATGTGTCGAGATCGGCCTGACTCAATCCCGACAGGGCAAAGTCCGAAGGCGTCATGCCATGGGCGCCGCCCGTGCAGTGGTCGACGAGTTCGCGCAATGCCGCCGCATAGTGCTCGACAAAGCGTTCGATCGTCGCGCGCCGGTAACGCCTGCGGCCGTAGCTGAACGACAACCGCAACTGCCCTTCCCGCACCTGGCCGTTGATGCTGAGCCAGCGGCCAAGCGGCGCGCTGTCGCTGCGTGCCGGCCCGGCGCTTTCGGGCGCAAGGCGGAACGGCGCGCTCTCACCAACGCTGGCATCGAACTGGCCGAGATAGTTGAAGACGATGCGCGGCTCGGCGAGCGTGGCAAGCGCGTTGCGCTGCGCCTCTGTGCCGAGATAGCGCAATATGCCGTAGCCCAGCCCGCGGGCCGGAATCGCCCGGAGCTCTTCCTTGATGGACTTGATCAGCGAAGCGTCGTCACCGGAGCCATCAGGCAGACGTACGGGGAAAGCGGTGGTGAACCAGCCAACGGTGCGGGAAATATCGAGGCCTGCGAAAACATCCTCACGGCCGTGCCCCTCGAGCTCGACAACGACATCCTCAGTTTCAGCCCAGCGAGATACCGCCCGCGCCAGTGCCGCCAGCAAGAGATCATTGACCTGGGTCCGGTACGCCGACGGCGCTTCCTTCAAGAGCCGCGTCGTCAAATCAGCGTCGAACGCCAGCGAAATTTCCTCGCCCTCGGCAACCCGATCGACGCCGCCGTGATCATCGTCGCAGGGCAGATCGGCGCGCGCCCCCCGTTCGAGCCAATAGGACAACTCGGCCGCCAACGCTTCGGTGCCACCATAGGCTCGCAGCCGCGCGGCCCAGGATGTGTAGGACTGGCTCATCGCCAACGCGATCGACGACGCGCTTTGCTGAATCTGTCCGTACGCTGCGGCAAAATCCTCGAGCAGCACGCGCCACGACACGCCATCGATGACGAGATGATGGACGACGACGAGGAGCCGCTGGCTGCCATCGGCAAGGTCCATGCCGACCACGCGCAACAGCGGCCCTGCCAGCGACAGGCTGGCCTGGGCCGCAGCAGCGATTGCCGTCACTTCGGCGGCATCGCGGATACCGCTTCGAATCCACAACAGTTCCGAGATCGCCGGCGCGGCACCATAGGTCGCCCGCCAGGCGCCATCGATCTCCTCGAAGCGAAGACGCAAGGCTGCGTGATGCGCCACGATCGCGGCGACCGTGCGTTCCATGATTGACCAATCGAGCCGTGACTTCGGCATCAGCAGGACGGCCTGGTTCCAGTGATGACGTTCGCCGGCGTCCTCGCTGAAGAACCGCGCCTGGATCGGCAACAGCGGATGCTCGCTGCCCTCAAAATCCTTTTCGGGAGCGACGTCCTTCTCCGGCCGTTCGATGCGCGCTATCAGTGCCAGCTCCTGCAACGTCTGGTGCCGGAAAACGTCACGCGGTTCGATTACGAGGCCCACTTGGCGGGCGCGGCCGACCAGTTGCAGCGAGATGATGGAATCGCCGCCAAGCTCGAAGAAATTGTCGTCGACGCCGATGACAGGCTGGCCAAGCAGCTCGGCCCAGATCGCCGCCAGCGTCGTCTCGACCGCGGTTCGCGGCGCGATATGCGCGGCCGTTGCAACTGATATATCGGGCGCCGGCAGGGCTTCGCGGTCCACCTTGCCGTGGGCCGTGAGCGGCAGCCGCTCGAGCTTCATGATGCGGACCGGCACCATGTAGTCGGGCAGCTCGTCCGAAAGTGCAGCGCGCATCGCCGCTTCATCGAACGCACCGTCACCTGAGACATAGCCGACCAGTTGGCGGCTGGCGCCGGCCTCGCGGGCAACGACGACGGCCGCCTGCACGCCGGCCTGCCGCATCAGCCACGCCTCGATTTCGCCGAGCTCGATCCGGAATCCGCGGATCTTCACCTGATGATCGGAACGGCCGACATATTCGACCACACCATCGGCATGCCATCGCGCCAGATCGCCGGTGCGGTAGAGCCGCCCGCCGGGCTCACCGAAGGGATCGGGAATGAACCGCGCTGCCGTCAGTTCGGCGCGCCGCCAATAGCCGCGCGCCAGTCCTTCGCCGCCGATGAACAATTCGCCGGTTACGCCGACCGGCACGATGTTGAGATCACTGTCCAGAATGTAGGCCGAGCGGCGTCCGACCGGACGGCCGATCGGCGCGTAGTTGCCGTCGATTTCTTCGCTGGCGTCGACCTTCCAGACCAGCGGCGTCACCACCGTTTCGGTCGGGCCGTAGCCGTTGATCAATGTCCGAGGCTTGAGCGCGCGCTTGACCTTGTCGAAGCCGGCCTTCGGCATGGCCTCGCCGCCGAAGGAATACAGCTCGACCGGCGGCGGATCGCCGCGCCAGGCCGCAAAGTCGGCAAGCTGCTGCAGATAGGCCGGCGGGAAGCCGGCGTTGGTGACGCGCTGCCGGCGCAGTACGTCGAGCGTCTGCTCGGCCGACCACAGGTCAGCATCGCGCATCACGAGCGCGGCGCCGCAAGTCAGAGCCGTCCAGAGCCGCTCATGGGCGCCGTCGAAAGTAAAGGACAGGAAGTGCAGTTCGCGCGAGTGCCGGTCCATATCGTAGAGACCGGCGGTCACCTCGCAATGCATCGCGAACGGCCCGTGCTCGACCGCGACACCCTTCGGAATACCGGTGGAGCCCGAGGTATAGATCACATAGGCAAGGCTTGTTGGAGCCACCGCGATATCAGGATCGCTCTCGGCCTCACGATCAAGATCGGTCGCATCGAGTGGAATAACGTCGATCCCGGGCGACGGCGACGTCAGCGCTGAACCTTCTGCATCGACCAGCACGAATCGCGCGCCGGCGTCGCGCATGGTGCTGAGCTGCCGCTTCGCCGGATGCTCGGGATCGAGCGGCAGATAGGCTGCGCCCGTCTTCAAGATGGCAAGCAAGGCTATAACGAGCGACGGCGAACGCCGTGCCGAAATGCCGACGAGGTCGGAGCGACCAACGCCCAAGCGGATCAGACGGTGCGCGAGCCTGTTGGCGCGACGATCAAGCTCGGTATAGGAGATTACCTCGTCGCCGAAGATCAGCGCCGGCGCATCGGGCGTTTCACGGGCAGACCGGGCAACCGTTTGATGCACCGGCGCGAACGGCGTGGCCGTCCCGGCATCCACCCCGTTCCACTGGCGAAGCCTGGTCCATTCCTGTTCGGAAAGCAGCGCAAGGCCCGCGATCGGCTGCGCGCCGTCCTCAACCATTGCCTTCAGGATCGTGATCCAGTGCGACGCAAGGCGCTCGATCGTTGCCGTCTCGAACAACGCGGTTGCGTAAGTGAAGATCGCACGGATTTCGCCTGACGGCCCCTCCTCGCTGTCGAGCGCGAGGTCGAACTTGACCGTTTCGATCTCCGGCTCGACCTTTTCGATCCGAAGCCCGGTCCGGTCAGGCGGACTACGCGATCCGCGCTGGCGCTGGTGGTTATAGAGAACCTGGAAGAGCGGATTCTGGCTCAGGCTGCGCTTGGGCTGCAGGATCTCGAGCAATCGCTCAAGCGGAAGGTCCTGGTTCTCCTGCGCTTCGACCGTGGCCGAATGGACCGATGCAATGAAGTCCGCAATCGACGCGCGCCCGTCGATCTCAGTGCGAAGCACCTGGGTGTTGACGAACAGCCCGATCACGCCGCGCGTTTCATCGCGGTGGCGATTGGCGACGGGCACGCCGACGCTAATGTCGGACTGGCCGGTGTAACGATAAAGCAGCAGCTTGAAGCTCGCCAGCAGGACGGTAAACAATGTCGTCTGATGCTTGCGCGCCAGCGCGCGCAAACCATCGGCCAGCACCGGATCGAGCGTCATGCGAAGCGCGGCTCCAGCGAGGTCAGGAACCGCCGGCCGCGCCCGGTCGATCGGAAGCTGCAGCACGGCCGGGTCCTTGAGACGGCTGGTCCAATACTTGACCTGCCGCTCGCCATCGACGGCGTTCATCCAGAGCCGCTGCCAGTCGGCATAGTCGGCGTATTCGATCTCAGGTTCCTGCACCGCTGGCGTCTCGGCACACGCAGCCGCCGCGTACAGTTTCCAGAACTCGTCGACCAGCACGCCCATCGACCAGCCATCGGCCACGATGTGGTGCAGGCTGACGACGAGAAAATGGTCGTCCTCGGCCAGTGTCAGCAGTGCTACGCGCATCAGCGGGCCGGCTTCGAGATCGAAAGGCCGCGCGGCTTCCTGCCGCGCCAGCAGGCGCGCCTGCCCTTCACGGTCATCGCCATCAAGCATCACCTGCCGCAACGCGACCGGTTGCGGATCGAGCACGATCTGCTCGGCTTCCCTGCCCTCTTGCCGAAACACCGTACGAAGCGCGCTGTGGCGGGCAATCAGCGTATCGAACGCCTGCTGCAGCGCCTGTAGTTGAAGCTTGCCGCGCACCCGCGCGGTCGCCGAGATGTTATAGGCGGCGCTATCCGGATCCATCCGCCACAGGAACCAGAGGCGCGATTGTGCAAAGGACAGCGGCGCCCGTGTCCGCTCCTGGCGCGCAATCGGCAGCATCGCGAGATTGACGCCCTTCGCCGCGAGCTGCGTCAGGAACGCATGCTGCTTGTTGGCATCGAGGCGCATCAAGCGCTGGGAGATGTCGCGGAGTTGCTGCTTCTGCGTGGCGGCGGTATCACTCATCGGCAAGTTCGACTTCCTTCAACATGTCGAGCATCGCGGCGATGTCGTCGCTGCGCTTGTCGGCCTCGATCTCGGGCGCGAGCGCAGCCGCCATGGTTTCGACGGTCGTCATTTCAAACAGCCGGTTCAGCGGCAGGTCATGGCCGAGATCGCGCTTGATGCGGCTGACGAGCTGGACGGCAATGAGAGAGTCGCCACCGAGCTCGAAGAAATTGTCGGTGACGCCGATGTCTGTCTGGCGCAGCAGATCGGCCCAGATCGCAGCGAGCTTCGCCTCGGCTGGCGTGCGCGGCGCGACATGCTCGGCCGACGCAAGCTGATCCGGCGCCGGCAGCGCCTTGCGGTCGATCTTGCCGTTCGGCGTCAGCGGCAGCCGGTCCAGCACCACGATCCGCGCCGGCACCATGTAATCCGGCAACGCCGACGACAGCGCGGTCTTCAAGGTTGATCCATCGAGCGACGCTTCGCCGCTGACATAGCCGACGAGCTGACGCCCCACTCCGGCCTCGCGGGCGATGACCACCGCCGAGCGCACGCCATCCTGTGCCATTAGCCGGGCCTCGATCTCGCCAAGCTCGATCCGGAAGCCGCGGATCTTCACCTGGTGGTCGGCCCGGCCGATATATTCGAGCACGCCATCCGACCGCCACCGCGCCACGTCGCCGGTGCGATAGAGCCGCGCTCCGGGCGAGCCAAACAGATCGGGGATGAAGCGCTCCGCCGTCAGCGCGCCGCACCGCCAGTAGCCGCGCGCCAGGCCCAAGCCGCCGATATAGAGCTCGCCGGCGACGCCGACCGGCGCGAGGTTGAGATCGTTATCCAGAATGTGCAGCGTGGTGTTGCCGATCGGGCCGCCCAGCACGGGACGATCATCCTGCGCATCGAGGCGATGGCGGGCCGACCACACCGTGGTCTCGGTCGGTCCGTACAGGTTCCAGACTTCGCCGGCCTGCGCCACCAGCCGCCGCGCCAGATCCGGCGGCAGCGCCTCGCCGCCGGCGAGCACCCGGCAGTTCGCCGGCAGCGATGAGCCGTCATGATCGAGCAGCATCCGCCAGGTCGACGGTGTCGCCTGGATCATGGTCACGCCCTGCCTCGCGACAATGGCCTTGAGCCGGGCCGGATCATGTGCGGCCGCGCGATCCGCCAGCACCACGCAGGCCCCGAGCGTCAACGGCAGCCACAGCTCCAGCACCGCAATATCAAAGGACAGCGAGGTCAGGCCGAGCACGCAGTCGTCGGCCGTCATGCCCGGCTGCTCCGCCATGCTCGCCAAAAAGTTCGTCACGGCGTCGTGGCGGACCATCACGCCTTTGGGGACGCCGGTCGAGCCCGAGGTGTAGATCACATAGGCGAGGCTTTCGGGATGCACGACGACATCAAGATTGCCTTCATCGCCACCCTCGCCTTCGTCCTCATCGAGCAGCCAGGCCTCGGCGCCGGTCTCCTTCAGCACGGGGGCGAACTGATCGAGCAGCGTCCGTTGCGTCAGCACCAGCGCCGCGCCGCTGTCGCGCAGCATGTGCGCCAGCCGTTCCACCGGATAATCCGGATCGAGCGGCAAATAGGCGCCGCCGGCCTTCAGCACCGCCAGGAGCGCCACCATCATCTCGACGCCGCGGTCGAGCGCCAGCCCGACCACGGCGTCGGTTCCGATCCGACGCCTTCGCAGCTTCCGCGCTAGCCGGTTGGCGCGCGCATTCAACGCGCTGTAGCTCAGCTCCGCATCGCCAAACACCAGTGCAATCGCTTCGGGCGATTGGTGGACCTGCGATTCGAACTGTTCGACGAATGAGCGATCTCGCGGATAGTGAGCGTTCGTTTGATTCCACGTCTCCAGCAAAAATCGGCGCTCTTCGTTCGGTAGAACATCCAGTTGCCGGACCGGAGAGCGTGGCGCCTGCTCCAGCGTCCCAGCCAGTTGATCCAGCGCCTGCTGCATCAAGGCGCAGATGCGATCGGCCGAGAGCGGATGGACGACCTGAGCGGTCAGGCCGAGCGCCTCACCATAATCCTCGACTGCCATCATCAGGGGATAGTTGGTACGCTCCTCGCCGCCGAGCCACTCGATGCCGTGCAGGCCCGCGCCATTCTGATCCGCGGACGACGCCTCCGGCTTCGCATTGTGCCGGTAGTTCAGGATCGAGCTGAACAGGGGCGCCGGCGCGGCGACGCCGCTGCACCGTTGCGCGAGCGCCAGCGAGGCATGCTCATGCGCCATCAGTTCAGCCAGCCGGGCATGCGCCCCGCGAATGCTGTCCTCGACCGTCGTGCCGTCGAGATCGAGCCGCAGCGGCAATGTGTTGATGAACAGGCCCATGGTGCGATCGCCACCAGCGCCCGCGTGCATGCGGCCGAACAGGACGGTGCCGAACACGACGTGCTCGCGGTCGCTGCTTCGCGCCACCACCTGACCCCAGGCAAGATGGCAAAGGCTGGCAAGGCTCACGCCCATCCGCCGCGCCAGCGCGCGAAGCCTTGCGCTGAGCTGATCCGGCAGCATTCGCCGCGCTTCGGTTATTCCGCCACCGTCACCATGCACCCGGTCGAGGCCAAACGGAGTGGTCGGCTCGTCGATATCGGCCAGCATGCCTCGGAAGAAGCGTTCGTGCTCCGCGGCAGCCGCCGATCCGCGCGATTGTGCCACCAGATTTCGGAACGGATATGGGGCCGAAAGCTCGTGACCGCGCCCGGACAATATCTTCCGGACTTCGTCGTGCATCCCCTCCAGCGTCGAATGATCGCCGACTAGATGATGCAGCAACACCAAGAGCAGCCAGCGCTTGTTGTCAGGATCGCGTGCGATGGCAAATCGCAGCAGCGGCGCCTGACCAAGATCGATTCGATGGCGGCGCGGGTCGAAGCGCCGCGCAAGCTCTTCATGCGCGGGACTTTCGCCGTCCAGCACCACCTCGCTGACATCAACGGAAGCCTTTCGCCAGACCACCTGCGCCGGCGCGGACAACCCGTCCCACGCAATGGACGTGCGCAGAATGTCGTGGCGGTCGATGACCTGCTGAACGGCGGCGAGATAGCGGTCGAGCAAGTCGCGGCTTGCAAACGCCATCTGGCCGACCAGCAAGTATGGATCGCCTTCCTTCGAGAGCAGATGGTGAAACAGGATGCCATCCTGCAGTGACGACAGCCCGTAAATGTCCTGGATGTTGGCAACGCCGCCGGGCACTTTGGCCGCGATGCTCTCGATGTCGGACTGTGTCAGCGCGATCAGCGGCAACATCTCAGGCGTAATCGCCGTCGTCCGCGGCGTGATCAGGTTGGCCGGAATGTCGGCTTCTCCACCGTCGTCGAGACCGGCGGCGAAATCGGCCAGCAGCGGTTTTGCAAACAGCATGCGCACATCGGCGCGGAGCGAATGACGCTGCAGCCGTTCCAGCATGCGGATCGCGAGCAGCGAGTGACCACCCAGTTCAAAGAAGTGATCGTTGCGCCCGATCCGCTCGACGCCCAACAGCTCGGCCCAGGTCCCGGCAACGACCTCCTCGATCTCGCCTTGCGGTGGCTCGAAGCTGCGCCTTGCAAACGCATCATCCTCCGGCGCCGGCAGCGCCTTGCGATCGACCTTGCCGTTCGGCGTCAGCGGCAGCGCATCCAGCCGGACGAAGGCCGATGGCACCATGTATTCCGGCAGGCACGCACGAAGATGGCTGCGCATCGCGGCCGCGAATTCACCGGCATCGATCGTTGCGTCATCGCGCCGACGCGCGGCTAGATAGGCGACCAGCCGCGGGTCGCCGGTGTGATCGTGACGCACCAGCACCACCGAATCGGACACACCGGGATGCTCGTTGAGACGAAACGCGATCTCGCCGAGTTCGATGCGAAAGCCGCGGATCTTGACCTGGTGATCGTTGCGACCAAGGAATTCGATATTGCCATCCGGCAGATAACGGCCGAGATCGCCGGTGCGATACATGCGCGCGGTCGCATCGCCCGCAAAGGGATCGCGCACGAAGCGCTCCGCCGTCAGATCGGCGCGATTGAGATAGCCGCGAGCGACCCCTGCCCCGCCGATATAGATCTCACCGATCGCCCCGAGCGGAACTGGCGCGCCAAACCTGTCCAGCAGATAGATCCGCGTATTCGGAAGCGGGCGGCCGATCGGAACGACGTCGTCACCAAAGCCCGCCGGCCGCCGCCAGGTGGTGGCGCAGACCGTTGCTTCCGTCGGCCCATAGCCGTTGAAGACGGCAACCCCTGAAGGCAGTCCCTTGACGAGTTCAGCCTTGGGCAATTCGCCGGCGAGAACGAGCACTCGCAGCGACGCCAGCCTGTCGAGATCGTTGCGCCCTTGCAGCATCGCCGGCGGCAAAGTCGCATGCGTGATCGCGTTATCCGCGAGGTAGCCGAGCAGTACCGAGGCGTTTTGATGCTCGCGCGGTCCGACGAGAAACAGCGAAGCCTCCGAGCACAGCGCCATGACAATTTCCCAGGTGCTGGCGTCGAAACTGAGGGAGGCAAACTGCACAACACGGCTGCGTGGAGAAACCTCGAACAGCGCGCGCTGCGTCAGCGCCAGGTTTACTAGGCCGCGATGTTCGACCATCACCCCCTTTGGCCTTCCGGTCGAACCGGACGTGTAAATGATGTAGGCGAGATGCCGCGATGTAAGCCCTGTAATAGCCGGAGCGGATGACGCCAGGCCGGCGATGGCCGAAGCGCTCGCCTCCAGATCCAAAACCTCGCACGCCGCATTCGCGAATATCGCGCGTCCGATATGATCCACGACCAGCAGTTTCGGCTTGGCGTCCCCGACGATCTGCCGCAGCCGCTCCGCCGGATAGGTCGGATCGAGCGGCAGATAGGCACCGCCCGCCTTGAGTACGGCCAGCAGGCTGACCACCATAGAGATGCCGCGCTGCAGGCAGATTGCGACCGATTGGTCCGGACCGACGCCCAAGGCGATCAAATGTCGCGCGAGCTGATTGGCCCTTGCATCCAGTTCGCCATAGCTCAGGCGAACGTCCTCGTGAACCAGCGCAACGGCTTCGGGCGCCCTCCGAACCTGCTCGGTAAACAGCTCGTGGATACAGCGCTCGGACGGGAACAGCGCAGCGGTCTCGTTCCATGTGTCCAGAATGAGTCTGCGCTCCTCGGCGCCGACGATATCGATGCGATCGACGATCTGATCCGCATCGGCAACCACCGCGCGCAGCACGGCCAGCAAGTAATCCCGGTGACGCCTGATCGTCGCTTCGTCAAACAGCGCCGTTGCATAGTTCAGGGTGCCGGCGATGCGCCCATCCACCTCGCCCAGATTGAGCTCGAGGTCGAACTTGACCTGCTGCAGCGGGATATCGGCGATCTCGGCCGTGAGACCGGGCAGCTCGAGGACTGCCGCTTCGTTATTCTGCCAGGCGAACACGACCTGGAAGACTGGCGGATGCTCCAGCCGCCGCGGCGGCTGAATGATCTCGACGAGCTGCTCGAACGGTAGGTCCTGATGATCCTGGGCCGCAAGCGCCGCAGTGCGGACGCGGCCGAGCAGTCCCGCCACGCTCGGCTCCGCCGTCAGGTCCACACGGAGCGCCAGCATGTTGACGAAGAAGCCGGCCAGGCCCTCGATCTCACGCCGGTTGCGGCCGGCCGTCGGCGTACCGATCACGAGGTCGGTCTGCCCGGAAAGCTTTGACAACACCGCCGCCCATGCCGCCAATACCGTCATGAATGCCGTCGTGCGGTGCGTTTGGCTGAGCCGCCTGATGCCGAGCGCCAGATCGGCATCGATCTCGATCGGCAGCGAGGCGCCGGCGAGCGACCTCTCCGGCGATCGCGGCCGGTCGGTCGGCAATTCCAGCACGGCGGGCGCATCCGCCAGCGCCTGACGCCAATAATCGACCTGCCGCTGCAACCGTTCACCCCCAAGCCACTGCCGCTGCCAGGCAGCGTAGTCCGGATACTGAATCGCCAGTGGCGGCAGCGGGTCGTCCTGGCCGGCCGCGAATGCCCGGTAAAGCGTGCCGAGCTCGCGCACGAGCACCGCCATCGACCAGCCGTCGGATATGATGTGATGCTGCGTGAGCAGGAAGAGATACTTGCTCTCCGCGGTCCGGATCAAGCGACCGCGGATCAATGGCCCGTTGGCGAGATCGAACGGCGCACCGGCTTCCTCGCGGCACAGGCGCGCAAGTTCCTGTTCGATATCGTCGTGACCGCGCAGATCATGTTCGAGTACCGGAAGATGTTCGTGGGCCGGCAACAGTTCCACCCGCGGCTGCCCGTCAACCACGCGAAAGACACTGCGTAGCGCCTCGTGACGCGCAAACAACCGGTCGAGGCTCCGGCGCCATGCCCCGGCGTCGAGATCTCCCGAAAGGCGCAGTGCGCCGCGAATATGATAATTGGAATTGGCGCCATCGAGCTGCGCCAGCAGCCAAAGCCGCTGCTGCGCAAAGGACAGTTCCAGTGGACCATCGCGTGGTACCGTCGGAATCGAACTGGCACCACTCCTGTTGGCATTCTTGCCGCGGTCTCTCGCCAGTGACAGGAGCTTCCTTACCTGGGCGGAATCCAGATCGCGTAGATTCGGCTTTGCTGCATCAGCCATATTCACTGCCCCGCTGCGATCAGTTCCTGGAGCTCTTCGGCATCGAACTCCTGCTCGATCAGCCTGATCGACACGACCCGCGCGAACGACGCCAGATCAGGGTGAACGAACAGATCCGAGACCGCGATCGACACGCCGAGCTCCTGCGACACCCGGCTGAGCACCCGCACGGCAAGCAAGGAATGCCCGCCGAGTTCGAAGAAGTGGTCATAGCGTCCGACCCTGTCGACGCCGAGCAGTTCGGCCCAGATCTTCGCCAGCACAATCTCGATGTCATCCTCGGGCGCCTCAAAGTTGCGGCGGACCAGCGCATCCTCATCCGGTGCCGGCAACGCCCGCCGGTCGATCTTGCCGTTGGGGGTCAACGGCAATTGCTCGAGCACGACGATCGTAGCCGGCACCATGTAATCAGGCAGAATCGCCGACAGCGCATCGCGCAAGGCGCGGCCGTTGAGCGCGGGCTCCCCACTTGCATAGGCGATCAACTGGCGTCCGGTCCTGCTCTCGTGCGCCACCACGGCCGCCGCGCGCACGCCACGCTGCTCGAGCAGGCGCGCCTCGATCTCGCCGAGTTCGATCCGGAAACCGCGGATCTTCACCTGCTGGTCGGCACGGCCGACATACTCGATCACGCCATCCGCCCGCCAGCGCGCGAGGTCGCCGGTGCGATAGAGACGCGCGCCGTTATCGCCGAATGGATCCGGGATAAACCGTTCCGCCGTCATCGCGCCTCGGTTCAGGTAGCCGCGCGCCAATCCGATACCGCCGATGAACAGCTCGCCGGTGACACCGACCGGCACGATGTTGAGGTCGGCATCAAGGATGTAAGTGGACCTGTTACCAACGGGACGTCCGATCGGCGCGGCCTGACCTGACGTCAGCGCGGCGTCGTCGACGGGCCACGCCGTCGATGCGATCACCGTCTCGGTCGGGCCATAGGCGTTGACGAGAAGGTCGACATCGGCGGCCTCGCGGAACGCCTTGATGCCGGTATCCGACCAGGCTTCGCCGCCCACGATGCACGCCCTGATCGCGAGCCTGCGCCCGCCCTGCCGCAACGCCGCGCTCAACTGATCCGCATAGGCCGGCGGCAGAAAGATCGTCGAGACCGCGTGTCTTTCAATCTCGCTGACGAGGTCGTCGATCAGCAGGCCTGGCCTGGACGGCAGGACCAGCGACCCGCCCGTCATCAGCGGCACCAGCCATCGCTCGTGGGCGATGTCGAAATTGATCGACGCCGTCTGGAATTCCCGATCGCGCGACGTCATGCGATACAGCCGGCCGATCGCTTCGCAATGCATGGCGAGCGGCCCGTGCGTAACAGCTACGCCCTTCGGCATGCCGGTCGATCCCGACGTGTAGATCACATAGGCAAGGCTGTCCGAATGGATTTCAACGTTGAGATTGCCAGTGTCGTCTCCGGCGAGCGGCGACGGCTCATCGATACAGCAGACCTCGACGCCGGTCTCGTGCAGCACCGGCGCGAGCGGTTCGAGCAGCGCGCTTTGCGTCAATACCAGCCTCGCCCCGCTGTCGCGCAGCATGTGGGCGAGCCGCTCGGCCGGATAGTCCGGATCGAGCGGCAGATAGCCGCCGCCTGCCTTCAGAACCGCGAGCAGCGCGATCGTCATTACCGGGCTGCGCGGCAAAGCGATGCCGACAAGGCGATCCGGGCCGACGTTCCAGCGGCGAAGCCGCCGCGCAAGCTGGTTTGCGCGGGCGTTCAACTCGCCATAACTGACGCGCTGGTCGCCCCACACCATCGCGACGGCAGATGGCGCCTGCTCCGCTTGCGCCTCGATATGCGCGACGACGCCGATATGGGAAGCAGGCGATGCCAAATGCGTCGCGCGGCTCCAGTTCAGGACCCTTCGGGCCTCGTCACCGGCTGCCGACCCGAGTTGGCCGAGCGGACGGTCCGCATCGGCCGCGATTCGCTCCAGCAATCCGTGCAAGGTGTCGCGAAGACGCCGGATGGCCGCCTCGTCGAACCTGTTACGGTCGTAGTTGAACTCGAGATTGAGCCGGTCGCTTCCGGCGAACACGGCAACCGCCAGCGCATAGTTGGTGGGCGTGACATGGTCCACCCGCCCGAGGCGCGGGCCGCTCTCTCCGGTCCGCCGCAGGCCCTCATCGATCGGATAGTTTTCGAACACCAGGATACTGTCGAACAGTGTCTGCCCGGCATGGCCGGCAAGGCGCTGGATCTCGTAGAGCGGCGTCCAGCCGTGCTCGCGCAACGCAAGATTCTGCTCCTGCAACTGACGCAGCCAGTCGCCGACGCCGGCTTGAGGGCTTGGCGCATCGACGATCGGCAGTGTGTTGATGAAGAGACCCACCATCTCCTCGGAGCCCGGCAGTTCCGCCGGACGGCCCGATACCGTCACGCCGAAACTGACCGCGCTCTGTCCCGAATGCCGCCGCAGCAACTGCGCCCACGCGCCCTGAATGAGCGTATTGAGCGTCACGCGCTCTTGCTTCGCAAATGCCTTCAGCCGCTCGGTCAACTCCGCATTCACCGCAAGCGCAATGCTGCCGTGTCCTTCGGCTTCCGATGTCCTGTTCGTAGCCAGCGTGTTCGCCAGCAGGGTCGGCGTTTCCAACCCGGCCAATGCATCGCGCCAGAACTTTTCGGCGCCTGCGTGATCGCGGCCCTGCAGCCACGCGATGTAGTCACGATAGCTGCCCTGCACGGCCGGCAGCGAACTGCCGTTCACATGCTGCAGCACCTCCGCAACCAGCCGGGCCGAACTCCAGCCGTCGACGAAGATGTGGTGATGGGTCCAGATCAGCCAGTGGCGCTTGTCGTCGAGGCGGATCAGGCGCACCCGCTGCAGCGGCGGCTGTGCGACGTCAAAACCTTGCTCGCGTTCACAGTGGGATACCTCCGCAAGCGCGGCATCCAGCCCTGCACGCTCGCCGCTGCGTTCAAGCGCCGCCGCTCGCTGGCGCCAATCCTCTTCGACGAACGGCACCGCCACATGGCGGTAAACCACCTGTTGCGCAGCGCCCGAAAGATTCTGCCACACAAAGCCGGTCCGCAGCGCGGCGTGCCGGTCGCTCACCGCCTGCCACGCCGCTCGAAGCTTGTCGGCATCGAACCCGAACAGTTCGAGCCCGACCTGGTTCACATAGGCATCGTTATCGCCATCGCGAAGGGCGTGGAACAACATGCCTTGCTGCATCGGCGAGAGCGGATAGATGTCCTCGATGCCACGAAGATCCAGCGCCGCGCCCAGCCGGTCGAGATCGGCCTGACCAAGCCCGGACAGCGCAAAATCGGACGGCGTGAGGCCAGACGCGCCGCTGCAGCAATGCGCCACCAGTTCGCGCAAGGCCGTCTCGTACAGAGCCGCCAGCCGCTCGACCGTCTCGCGCCGGTAGCGCTTGCGTCCATAGCCGAAGGACAGGTGCAGCCGGCCGTCACGCACCAGACCGGTGATGTTCAGCCAGCCGCGCATGGGAGCCGCAGGGCTCCGAGACGGACCAGCGCTCTCGGACGCAAACGCGAAGTGCGAGGATGCGCCTATGCTGCCATCGAACCGGCCGAGATAGTTGAAGACGACCTGCGGCTCCGCCAACTGCGCCAGGCCATGGCGCTGGGCTTCGGAGCCGAGATAGCGCAACACGCCATAGCCGAGTCCACGGTTCGGTATCGCACGAAGCTTTTCCTTGACCGCCTTGATCAGGCAAGCGTCGTCGCTATAGCCACCCTGCAGCCGCACCGGAAATGCGGTCGTGAACCACCCGACCGTGCGGGAAACATCGGCGCCGGGGAACATGTCCTCGCGGCCGTGGCCTTCAAGCTCGACCGCGAGATCATCACGCCTGCTCCAGCGCGAGACGGCGCGCGCCAGGCTCGCCAGCAACAGATCGTTGACCTGCGTCCGATAGGCGGAGGGGGCCTCCTCAAGCAGCCTCGATGTCATCTCGGCATCGAAGATGAGCGATACTTCCTCGCTGTCCCCGACGAGATCGACGCCGCCATGGTCGTCGTCGCATGGCAGGCTCTCGCCCGCCCCGCAATCGAGCCAGAACGGCAGTTCATCGGCCAGCTCCGCGGTCGCCGCGTAGGCGTGCAGCCGCTCGGCCCAGGACGCAAAGGAGTCGCTCTTCGGCGCCAACGTGACCGCGCCGCCTTGCTTCAACTGATCATAGGCCGAGGCCAGGTCTTCCAGCAGGATGCGCCAGGATACGCCATCGACAACCAGATGATGGATGGCGAGCAGCAGCCGCTGGCTGTCATCGGCAAGATCCATCCCGACCGCGCGCAGCAGGGGACCCGACGACAGCGACAGGCTCTCCTGCGCGGCAGAAGCTAGGGCAGTGACCTGTGCCGCATCAGCGACGTCAGCATGAATCCATAATAGCTCCGACGGCGCCGGAACAACGCCCTGCTCCGCCTGCCATGCGCCGTTCGCCTGCTTGAACCGAAGGCGCAACGCATCGTGCTGGTCCACGATTAACGCGAGCGCACGTCGCAGCGTCTCCCAGTCGATCCGCGCCTGCGGGATCAGCAGCACCGCCTGGTTCCAGTGATTCCGGTTGCCGATATCGTCAGCAAAGAAGCGCGTCTGGATCGGCAGGAGATGACGCATGCCGGGTGCCGGCTCGCTGCCAATCACCGTCCACGTGTCCGGCTTCTCTTTTTTGGCGGCAGGTGCTGCCGCAACGGCTGCGACGGTTGCCAAGGCAGCAATCGTTTGCTGGCCAAAAATCTGCTTCGGCGTCAGGCGGATGCCGCGCCTGCGCAGGCGGGCGATGATCTGCAGGCTGAGGATGGAATCGCCACCGAGCTCGAAGAAATTGTCGTTGCGGCCGATGCGATCGCGACCGAGCACCTCACACCAGACTGCCGCGATCGCCTCCTCCGTGTCCCCCACGGGTGCGGCATGGCTTGGCGCGGCGGTCGCTTCTGTCGGCTCCGGCAGTCCTTTGCGGTCGACCTTGCCATTGGGCGTGAGAGGGAGCCGCTGCATTATAATAATGTGTGAGGGCACCATGTATTCCGGTACCGCCGCTGAGAGCTGCTGCTTGATCGCCTCCGGCAGCAGGGTCACGCCGGTGGCGGGCATACAGTAAGCCACGAGTTCCTGCCGCTCGGCGTTCGCGCCGATGGCGCGGGCGATCGCCACGGCGTCATCGACTCCCTGCAACGCCTTGATAGCGCGGCCGACTTCACCAAGCTCGATGCGGTAACCGCGCAGCTTGATCTGATCGTCGGTGCGCCCGAGGAAGATCAGCCGGCCCGCCTGGTCACAGCGAACGCGATCGCCGGTTCGATAGAGCCGCTCTCCGGCCGATCCAAATGGATCCGGCACAAAGCGTTCGGCAGTGAGACCCGCCGCGCCACGATAGCCCCGCGCGACACCGGCGCCGCCGATATAGAGTTCACCCGTGACGCCGATCGGGACCTCATTGAGCGCATCGTCCAACACATAGGCGCGCAAATTGGCGAGCGGCAAGCCGATCGGTATCGGCCCGTTCTCGTGCGTGGTCTCGCATTCATGGGTCACCACACCCACGGTCGTTTCCGTCGGCCCGTAGTGATTGAGAATCCGGCATTGCGGCCGCAACTGCCTGATATCATCGAGCAGCGCTGCGTCGCAGGCCTCTCCACCCAGGATGAGCGCATCGCGTGGCAGAACGTCGGCCGAGCGCTGTGCCTGCAGCAGACCGCGCAGATGGCTGGGCACGATCTTGAGAATGCCGACGTCGCCGTCGCGCATGGCTTGCGCAAACGCATCCGCATCGAACACGGCTTCGGGAGACAGGAGGTGCAACGTCACGCCGGAGGAGAGCGCGCCGAACAGGACGGTGTGACCGAGATCGGCCGCCACGGTCGAGACCATCGCCATGGTTGCCGATGGCTGCGGCTGCAGGCGTTGCAGGAAGGCTTGCACGTAATTGGCCAAAGCACCGTGCGAGACGACCACCCCCTTGGGTGTTCCCGTCGATCCAGAGGTGTAGATGACATACGCCGTCTGCGCGGGGTGGATCACCGTATCAGGCGGTACACCTGGTGTTTCCTTGCGTACCGCCTCAGCGTCCGCGTCGAGTACAAGGCAATCGAGCGCACGCGCTTCGGTCAGCTTCTCGCCCGCAGCCAGTACGATTTCGATGCCCCCATCCTTCAGGATGCGCCTGACGCGCTCCAGCGGCCATTTCGGATCGAGCGGCACATAGGCGCCGCCCGCCTTCAGCACGCCAAGTAGCGCAACGACAAAGGCCGGCGAACGCTCGATCCACAACGCAACCGGCGCCTCACGCGTCACGCCCTTGCCGGCAAGAATATGCGCGATGCGGTTCGATCTTTGCTCGAGATCTGCAAACGTCAGCGTGTCGCTGCCGCATCGGAGGGCAACCGCTGCCTGCCTGTCGGCCGTCGAAGCGCGATGAAGACGGATCACATCGGTGAATCCAAACGCGGAGGTTTGGCTACTCGCGGTCTGCCGGTTCGCGTCCTCAATGACGAAGTCCGCTACCCGTCGCTCTGCATTGTCAGCGATCTGGCGCAGCATCGAACCGAACTGCGCCGCCAGACGCGTGATCGTCGCGGAATCGAAAAGATCGGTCGCGTAGTTGAAGGTCGCCTTCATGCCACCAGCGCCGTCGACGATATCAAGCGCAAGATCGAAATGCGAGCCCGCGAGATCCATGATGTCGATCTCGGCGGTGAGCCCGTCGACGCCATCGAAGCCGCGCGGCGCCGTCATGTAGTTGAACTTCGCCTGGAACAGCGGATTGTGGCTGCCGCTACGTTCAGGGCGCAGGCCGTCGACCAGCATTTCAAAAGGCAAGTCCTGATGCGAGAGCGCTTCGATCACCGCTTCCTTGACCTGCTGCAGCAGGCTCGGAAACGTCGCGTCATCGGCAATCTCGGCGCGCAGCACCAGCGTGTTGACGAAACATCCGATCAGCCGTTCGAGCTGCGCATGCCGGCGCCCTGCGACCGGCACGCCGACGCGCAGATCGTTCTGCCCGGTATAGCGATAGAGCAGCGCCTGATACGCCCCGAGCAGCAGCATGAACACGCTGACGCGATGCTTGGCGGCAATCTCCCGAAGCCGCGCGGCCAGCGCGCCGTCGATTGCAAGGCCAATCGTATCTCCGGCATGGCTTTGCGTTGCCGTTCGCGGCCTGTCGTGAGGCAAGGCCAGAACCGGATGCACATCGCCCAGCTTCGCGCGCCAACAAGCGAATTGCCGGTCGCCCTCGCCTGCCGCGAGCCAGTTTCGTTGCCAGGCGGCGAAATCGGCATATTGAATCGTCTGCAGCGGCGGCGCGCCCGTGTCCTGCCCGATGGCGCCGCGGTAGAGCCCGGCCAGTTCCTCGAGCATGACGTCGAGCGACCAGCCGTCGGCGACGATGTGATGGGCCAGCAGCAGCAGTTCATGCACGTCATCGGTGAGTTGAAGCAGCGCCGCCCGTAGCAGCGGCCCGTGCACGAGGTCGAACGGCTTGCCGAGTTCGGACCGCCTGAGCTCCGCGGCACGATCGTCGCGGTCACGCGCTGGGTACGCACGGAGATCCTCGTGTCTGATATCGACGCTCATGGCGTCGTGGATGACCTGCCTTGCGCGGCCATCTTCGGCGACAAATGTCGTGCGCAGCACCTCGTGGCGCCGGACGACCTCGCCGATCGCGCACGACAGAGCGGCATGATCGAGCTGTCCCTTCAGGCGGATCGTGCTGGCAACGGTATAGGCCGTCCCGGTGGGATCCATATTCCAGAGAAACCATAGCCGCTCCTGCGCGTGCGACAACGTCGCCCGATCGGCGGCCGCGGCCCGCGGGATCGGCGGCAGCGCCCGCCCTGCGCCGGTGTTTGGCAGGCCGTCGATATGGCCCGCGAAGGCTGCGAGCGTCGGCGTGTCGAAGAAACTGCGCAGCTCCAATTCCACGCTGAAACGCTCGCGAATCGCGGCCGCGACCTGGCCGGCCGCGATCGAGTTTCCGCCCAGCACGAAGAAATCATCCTCGCGATGCACGGCCCTTACGGCGAGCGCATCGCACCAGATCGAGGCTACGGCACGCTCGGTATCGGTCGCCGGCGCCGTCAGCGGGGCACCGTCGCGGCGGCGTCCCCTCTCGAACACCATAAAGCTGTCGAGCGTATTGTCGGCCAGGCGCGCCGCGCAGGCCGAACGCTGCAGCTTGCCGCTGGTCGTCAACGGCATCGCTTGCGGATTCAGCAGGACGATCACCGCCGGATATTCCTGCGCCTGCCGCAGCACCGCCTCGCCCACCGCCTGCGCGAGCACCTCGGGATCGCTGCGCTTGAGGACGGTACGGCTGAATTCCGCCGCGACCCCAATGCCTTCCCGCCCGTCGATTTCGACCGCAAAGGCAGCAACCCTTCCGCTACGGACTGATGCCACATCGGCTTCGACCGCCTGTTCGACATCCGTCGGATAGACGTTCTGCCCGCGAACGATCAGGAGATCCTTGAGCCGGCCGGTCACGACCAGCGCACCGTCCCTGATGAAGCCGACATCACCGGTGCGCAGCCAGCGGACGCCATCGCGCTCGACGAAGGCGTGCTCCGTCGCCTCCGGATTATTCCAGTATCCAGCCGCGACGCTGGGACCGGCGACCCAGATCTCGCCCACTTCGTCCGCCTCGGCTGCGGCCGATCCATCGACGCGCATGATGCGCGTGGCATGATCAGCGACCGTTTGGCCGCATTCCACGAGGTCGGTACCCGCATCGGCGTTCGCAACGCGGCCAGCAGCAAGCGCCATCGTGTCGAGCGTATGACTGACGGTCTCGGTGCCAAGTTTACCTGCGCTCACCAGCAGCGTCGCCTCGGCCAGGCCGTAGCAGGCGGTCAGCGCACGCCGGTCGAACCCGGACCGTTCAAATCTGTCTCCGAATCGCCTGAGCGTGTTTTTGCGGACGAATTCCGAGCCGGAGAATGCGAACCGCCAGCGGCTGAGGTCGAGCCGGCCGATCGTTTCATCGGAAATGCGATCGGCGCACAGCGCGTAGGCAAAATCGGGCCCGCCGCTGATCGTGCCGCCATGACGGTCGATCGCCTCCAGCCAGCGCCGCGGTCGCTCCAGAAAATTGCGCGGCGACATCAGGACGGCGGTAAAGCCCGTGAACAGCGGATTCAGTAGCCCGCCGATCAATCCCATGTCGTGATAGAGCGGCAGCCAGCTTACGAAGATATCGTCGAGCATTCCGCCGGCCGCGGCCTGGATCGCCTTCTCATTGGCCGTCAGGTTTTCATGCGAGACGCAAACGCCTTTCGGCTGCGATGTCGATCCCGAGGTGTATTGGAGGAAGGCGATGGTATCAGCCGCAGGCTGCGTCTCGCGCCATTCCGCCGCTGTTTCCAGTGGGATCGCATCCACCGCAATGATCTGGACGTTGGCCAGTTCGGGCAACGCTGTTTCCACGGCGGAACGCAGAGCGGTTTCCACCAGGATGAAGCGAGGCGCCGCATCGCGCAGAATGCCGTTGAGACGTCCCGCATACCGCTCGGGCCCGCCCTCCGGCGGATACGCCGGGACCGCGATCACGCCCGCATACAGACAGGCGTAGAAGGCCAGGGCATAGTTGATCCCACTCGGCAGCAGAATCACCGCCCGCTCGCCCGCGCCGTTCAACGCCTGCAACCGGGCTGCGACGGATCTTATCTGCACATCGAGCGCGGCAAAGGTCAGCTCGTCGGCGACATCGTCGCCTTCCAGGAAACGCAACGCCACTTTGTCCGGGCGTACCGCGGCGTGTTCGCGCAATCGTTCGACAAGGTTGTCTTTGTGCATCTTCCGAAAATCCTGTCCGAACGCGAACCGAGTATCCCTGACCATCGGGCTGATGGATGCCTTCAGATCAGCTCCGCCGATGGGCTTCCGCCATCGCGACGATTACCTTGCGCGGTCCCCTGAACGGTGCGCGGGCATGCGCGGTAAGCATGTTGTCGAGCATCACCACGTCGCCGGCCTGCCACGGAAAACTGAGCTTGTGTTTCTCGAGGACGCTGCGGACGGTAAACAGCGTTTCATCGTCGATCGGCGATCCGTCGCCGTAGAAGACATTGCGCGGCAGCTCGACCTCGTCACCGACCACGTCGAGCAAACTCTCGCGCACCTCCGGCTCGAGGTTAGAGACGTGGAACAGGTGCGCCTGATTGAACCAGACCCATTCCCCCGTCACCGGATGGCGCGCCGTGCCCTGGCAGATCTGGCGCGTGCGAAGCTCGCCATCTTCCTTCCACTCGCATTCGATGTCATGCCCGGCGCAGTAAGCCTCGACTTCTGATCTGGAGTCGGTGCCGAATACCTGCTGCCAATCGACATCGAGGCCGTTGCCGTAGTTGCGCACATACATCACGCCCTTGTCGGCGAAGCGCTCCCGGATCGCCGGCGGCATATCGCGATAGATGGCGCGGCTGTCGGCGATCGGTGTCTCGCCGCCCTCCAGCGCCGGCTGCATGCAGTAGAACCAGATCTTCATCGGCCAATCGCGCGTATAGGCCTGCTCGTTATGCAGCGGGATATGCTGGTGCGGCGGATATTCCGTGGACGTATAGACTCCGG
The DNA here is from genome assembly GCF_001693515.2 of Bradyrhizobium paxllaeri. Lineage (NCBI taxonomy): Bacteria > Pseudomonadati > Pseudomonadota > Alphaproteobacteria > Hyphomicrobiales > Nitrobacteraceae > Bradyrhizobium > Bradyrhizobium paxllaeri. The sequence continues at coordinate 2,866,333 of NZ_CP042968.1, read as the reverse complement.
AGGTGACCTGCGAACGCGGTGTCGATCCAAACTCATAGGTCAATAGCGGATGACCGAAATCGGCCGCGAAGGCCCGAAACGCATCGGGACCGTCGAGCGAGAAGTCGCGAAACACGATGCCGCCGCAATCGGTCAGATGCCGGTCGATAGTCTCGCGCAGCATCGGCAGCGCTTCGCCTAGCGGCTGCCCGACCGAGTCGGCCTTGAGCAGCAACGGAAGACTTCTGCCCTCAATGAGTGGCTGGACGGAGAACGCGTTCATGATCCTCGCTCCGATGCAAACCAATCGATCGCCCCGATTGCCGGGCCAGCGCCGTGCCGATCAGGTCGATCAGTTCAGCCTGCTGCGTGTGAATGAAGAAGTGATGCCCCGGCAGCATATGAAGCGTGAATGACGCCGAGGTCTCGCGGCCCCAGCCCTGCAGCGCTTCGCGGCTGGTTTCGTCGTCGACGCCGCCGAAGACATGCACGGGGCACGGCAACGGTGGCCGCGGCCGGTAGACATAGGCGCCGCACATCAGGAAATCGGCGCGAAGCACCGGCAGGGCCGATCGCATCAGCTCCGGGTTCGACAGCACCTCCTCCGGCGTGCCTCGCAGGCTGCGCAATTCCCGCAGCAACGCCTCGTCGCTCAGCGGCTCGCGCCATTTGCTGCCGTCCCGAACGGCCGGCGCCTCCGCGCCCGAGGCAAAGAGAATGGCTGGCGCCGGTGCGCCGCGATCGAGCAGGCTGTGCGCGAGCTCGAACGCAATCACGGCACCAAGGCTGTGCCCGAATAATGCGTAAGGCGCGTCAAGCTGCGCGCCAAGTTCGCGGGCGAGTTGCGAGGCCAACGCGCACGGATCGGTCGCCGGCGGCTCGTCCATGCGCGCGCCGCGCCCGGGCCACTCCACCGGCCGAACATCGATCCACGATGGCAGCAGCCTGCGCCACCGCGCATAGATCATGGCGCTGCCGCCGGAGTAAGGCAGACAAAGAAGCCGCATCGGAAGATCAAGACTCCGCTGGCTCAAGCCGACTGCTGTGGCGCCGTTTCGTCCATGAATTTGCGCAAGGTCAGCGGGCGCATGTCGGTCCATACCTGCTCGATGTGATCGAGACACTCCTTCTTGCTGCCCGTCTTGCCCACCGCTTTCCAGCCGTTCGGAATTTCCTTGAACGTCGGCCAGATGGAGTATTGCTCTTCGTGATTGATGACGACGGTGAAGGTGACGTCGTCTCTGTCGAACACCATCATTGGTTCGGCCCCTCTTCAGAAAACGAATGGAATGACGTTTGACTAGGTCAGAAGCAAATGACGGTCAAAACAATATCGGCGCCGAAGTTTTTAATAGCTCCAAGTTGGCGACCGCATGACATGATGCAACCTCCGCGCTTGCGCGCGAGACGGGTGACAAGTCACTGATTTGCAAAACGATCCGCAGTTTCTTGCAATTCTAGTTTTTTGAGTCGGAACAATTTTCGAGATTCGAAATCGCACATCAGCGTTCGGAGAATCTTTTCATCGCATTGTCATCAATTTCGATGAGTGAACTTTTGTCGACAATGCAGATCAAATAAAACCGCCGCGGACGGGATCCGCGGCGGCGCGTATTGGAAACGGATGAGAAGGGTGCAGCGTTCAGAAATTGAACGTCGTCGACAGGAGATAGGTGCGCGGGGCAGCGAGCGTGATCACACCACTGTAGGCCGATGCCCAGTAGGCTTCGTTGAAAACGTTCTCGATATTGGCGCGCACCACGATCGGCTTGCCGTTCCAGGGCGACGTAAACGTGTATCGCGCCCCGATATCGACCCTCGTCCATTCCGGAAGCGTGAGGGTGTTGGTTACGTTGACATACTGCGAACTGGTATAAACGATCCTTCCCGTGAGCGTCAGGTCACGCATAAACGGCGTATCCCACTCAGCACCGATGTTGGCGGTGACCGCTGGAACGCCGACCGCAGTCCTGCCGTCTGTCGCGCCATTGTTGGCCGTCTTGACCTGTTTGCCATCGATCAAGGCCAGGCCACCGAGCAACCGGATTGCAGGCGTGATCTCGCCGAACACGTTGAGTTCGACACCGCGATTGCGCTGCTGGCCATTAAGAACCTGGACGTTGCCTACCGCGATAATGCTTGGCTGCGTAATATCGAACACACTCATGGTCGTCGTCAGGCGGCCCGTATCGATCTTCACACCCGCTTCGGCCTGCTTGGTCTGACCGGGCGGAAACACGGTCCCGATATTGGCGAACCCGCTACCCACGACATGCGGCGTTTGCAGTCCTTCGATATAGTTTGCGTACAGCGAGATGTTCTCGACCGGCTTCACCACCAAGGCATAGGCCGGGGTCCATACGGAAGAATCCGTTTCCGGCCTGCTTAGAGCGGGCGTGAGATAATTCGTTACCTCACTTCCGGCCGTCTGACGACGAACGCCGACCGTCAGCTGAACACGCTTGTTGAACATCGACATGGTGTCGGAAACGCCCACGCTTGAGATATTCACATTGGTCAACTGGCTCGCGGACAATGTCGTGAAGTTGGGCTTGGGAATGTTGGTCGGCTCGGTGTAGAGGTTCCAGAAAATAATGTCGGTTAGAGCATTGTTCGAACGCGTCCAGACCTTCTGGTTATAGGTTCGGTCGTTGATGGAGTAGTTCACATTGACCGCGTGATTGACGGGACCGGTGTCCACGTTTGCGCGAATGCCGGTCTCACCCGCGAGCGTCTCGAAAGTCTCCTTGCCGGCAAACGGACGCGACCACAGGCCTCCCAACTGGAACACCCCCGGAGGGGACGTCAGTGCGCCCGGCGCGACATTGGAGATGTTGGGCGAAGGATAGGCATAGTTGATGTTGCTGTCGTGATAACCAAACGACGCATAGGCGGTTACCCAGTCGTTGACATCGACCTCGCCTTTTACGGTCGAGAAGAAGTCCGTCGGCGCGTAATAGGCCCACGGAACCTGGAAATTCGTTCCAGCCTTCGGTGGCGGCGGAATGAGCGTTGTTGTCGTAGGTATATTAAAGAAACGCATGGGCGGATTCAGATTGTCGGCCTGGTAGCCGAGATCGACCGCCACGCGCGCGTTCTCGCCCCGATAGTCAAGGCCGAGAACAACGTTGCCGAATTCGTCGGTCTGACGGTTCCACGGCGTACTGCCGTTCGAGTAGGTGCTGTTCAGCCGGACCCCCCACTCCTTGTGTTCGCCATAGCGCCGGCTGACGTCGATATTCCCGCCGAACTGCGACCTGGAAACATAGGTGCTCGTCAGCTGCGTAATGTCGACGTCAGGAGCATGCTTGGTGATGAGATTAACGCTGCCGCCGACGGCACCACCGCTCGCAACACCGGTACCGCCAGTGGTCATGCCGTTGAGCACAGCGCTCGGTCCTTTCAGGACTTCGACGCGCTCGATGAAATTCGCCCCGATAGAGTAATACGGCGCGATTCCGTACAGGCCGTTCAGCCCGTAATCGCCGCTGTCGAGATAAAAACCGCGAACAAACAGACTATCGGCGCCGCCACCCGCCGCCTGGATGACGCGAACTGAAGGATCGTTCATCAGGACGTCGCGGATCGTCCGCGCCTGCTGGTTCTGTATCAATTGCGCGGTATAGTTGGTCTGATTGAAGGGCGTATCCATGACGCTGCGATTGCCCAGGAGTCCGAGGCTCCCTCCCGTCGCGACCTGCCCTCCTGCATACGGAGCCGGTGGCGAACCAAGCGTTCCGGTCGAAGGCGTCACATATGGCACCGGCTCCACCCGGCGAGGCGCAGGCGCAGCGACGCGCCGCTGCACGCGTGATGTGGACGTTTGCGATCTCTGAGTCGTCTGCCGCGCTCTGGGCTTGTCGGGAGCATCCACCGTCACAGGCGGCAAAGTCTGCGCGAACGCCTGCTGGCCGGTCGAAACATTCAATGAAAGCGCGAGATAGCTTACCGCTCCCAGCGAAACAGCGCGCACAACATTTCTGGCAGCGACTTCATACGTCATACTTCCACCCCAAAAGCCCACAAGCAGGTCCCTGCTCGTTCTAGCTACCGAAGTGGAAACAGCGAGTAGAAGCTATCTAAGGTGATGCTGCGCACGCACAGCGGCTTGCATCAGTGGCGATAGAGCAACACCGCACTTTCTAATAGTTCTAAATTCCCGCGCGAATGTTTTCGAACCCACGCTCCAATGAACGAATTTCGTTCGTACGATTCGACGCGCGCCATCCTGTTTTGAATCTTTCTAATTTTGATCAGTTCTAATTTCTGACACGACCATCAAACGCGACACCGGATGGCATCATCATTGCCGCCTTGCATGCGCTCAAACCTTTTCAATCCAACAGGTTGCGCAGAGTCCGCATGAAGACCCTCGCACCAGTTTCAATGAGCTGATCGGGAAAATCATAGTTCGGCTCGTGCAGGCTAGGATGCTGCTCCCCTGCGCCAAGGAAGAACATCGCGGCCCTCGACCGCGAGTTGAATCGTCCGAAGTCCTCGGATCCCCGCATCGGAAGGCCTTGCGTGGAATGACGCACGCCTTCTGCATCGAGCGCGCTTCTGAGATGCGCAACGGCCTCCGCATTGTTCAGGCAGTGACTGAAAACGTCGCGATAGGTGATTCTGACCTGCAGCCCCTCGCGCGCCGCCACGCGCTGCACCAGATCTTCCGCCTGCTGACGTATCAGCTCCATCGTCGAATCGGTCAGCGTCCTCAGCGTCACCCAGAGTTCGGCCTGACCGGGCGAGATGCCGAATGCCGGCTCGCCCAGCCTCGCATGGGTGACCGTCACCATCGAGAACGCTTCATCCAGCGCGCCACCCCGCCCCAACGCGGTGATTTCGCTCAATAGCGTTGCGATGGCCCGTTGCGGCGAAACGCCGAACTCGGGGCTGGAGGCGTGTGCGGTTCGCCCGGTCAGAACGATCTGCATTCCGCGCGAGGCGCAATTGACCAGACCTTCGGCAATCGAAACCTGCCCAACCGGCAGACCCGGAAGATTATGCAGCGAGAAAACAAAATCGGGCCGCACTTCATCGAACTTCGCATCGGCAAGGACCGCCGCGGCGCCAGAGCCGTCCTCTTCAGCCGGCTGGAACAGCAGCATGGCCCGCCCCCGCTTCGGCCGTTGCCGGCCCAGGCACCGCGCGACCGCCGCCAGAATGGTCATGTGTCCGTCATGGCCGCAGAGATGCGCCTTGCCCGGCACCAATGACCGATACGCCAGCTCCGAGGTCTCCTGAATCGGCAATCCATCGAGCTCGGCTCGAAGCATGATGGTCGGGCCGGGCACGTCCCCTTCATAGATTCCGAGCACGCCATGGCCGCCGAGCCCTGCAACTACCTTGTCGGCGCCGGCTGCATGGAGCAGCGCTTGCACGGTCGCCGCGGTCTTTTCTTCCTGTCCCGATAATTCAGGCTTACGGTGAAGTTCCCGGCGCCATGCCATCAGTTCGGTCAGATCGTGTTCAGTCAGGAACATGGACAGCTCTTGATATTGTGTTTGGCGAAACAGACCAGACTTGCGCATCGATGATTACATGATCGGGGAGGCAACATACATTCAGATGTTTCCTTGAGCTGGCGCAGCGTCGGGGATCAAGGATCGCCTCCTGCAAGGCGGTTGAAGCCATTCGTGAAGACGGACTGCCCGTATGAAAAAGATCGGATTTCTCTCCTTTGGTCATTGGACCGGTTCTCCGCAATCGCAGACGCGCACGGCCGCGGACACGCTCCTGCAGTCGATCGACCTGGCCGTTGCGGCCGAGCAGTTGGGCGCGGACGGCGCCTATTTTCGCGTCCATCACTTTGCCCGCCAGCTCGCCTCCCCCTTCCCCCTATTGGCTGCGGTCGGCGCGAAGACCAGCCGAATCGAGATTGGCACCGCCGTGATCGACATGCGCTATGAGAACCCGCTCTACATGGCGGAAGATGCCGGCGCGGCCGATCTCATCTCGGGCCAACGTCTGCAGCTCGGCATCAGCAGAGGATCGCCCGAGCAGGTGATCGATGGCTGGCGGTATTTCGGCTTTCAGCCGACCGATGGCGAAAGCGATGCCGACATGGGGCGGCGCCACGCAGAAGTCTTCCTCGACCTCTTGCGCGGCCGGGGTTTCGCGCAACCCAATCCCCGGCCCATGTTTCCCAACCCGCCCGGGCTGCTGCGCCTCGAGCCGCATTCCGAAGGCCTTCGCGAGCGGATCTGGTGGGGCGCCGGCTCGAATGCCACGGCAATTTGGGCGGCAAAGCTCGGCATGAATTTGCAGAGTTCGACACTCAAGAGCGACGAGACCGGAGAAGCCTTCCACATCCAGCAGGCCGCTCAGATTCGGGCCTACCGTGCGGCCTGGAAAGAGGCCGGCCATGCACGGGAGCCGCGGATCTCGGTCAGCCGCAGCATCATCGCGCTCGTGAACGACCGCGATCGCGCGTATTTCGGTCGCGGCGGCGAAGGTGAAGACCAAGTCGGTTTCATCGACGAAAGGACGCGGGCCATTTTCGGGCGCAGTTACGCTGCCGAGCCGGATGCGCTGATCGAGCAACTAAAAACGGACGAGGCGATTGCCGAAGCCGATACCCTCCTCCTGACCGTTCCCAATCAACTCGGGGTCGCGTACAACGCCCATGTCATCGAGGCAATTCTCACTCACGTCGCACCCGCCTTGGGATGGCGTTGAGCCGCTCTCTTATAGAGTAAGCGCCACGCGGATTTTGCAGCCGTGGGGAGGCGCGCGATTGACAGCCCTTTCCAGATGAAATTATGGTGATTGCGACGGTTCTCCTTCGGGAGATCAAAAGGGAATACGGTGCGGGGTCTCCCCAACGCCGTGGCTGCCCCCGCAACTGTAAGCGGTGAGCCTTCGCCAAATGCCACTGGGCCTGCAGGCCTGGGAAGGCGGCGATGGGTAACGACCCGCGAGCCAGGAGACCTGCCGTTAGTCGTGGTCACACGCGAGCACATTGGGCGGGGTGTTCTGGTGGGTGTTGAGCCGTCGTCTCCTCGAGGCAGCGGCCAAACTGGTTCGCGGTGACGTGCCACGTTATCGCGAGCCATACTGATGAATTCCCATGCTATCTTCGCGCCGCGGCACCGCCGCGCGCTTCTCGGTTCGATTACATTCTCCTGCCTGCTTTTTCCCGCCGATGGCTGGGCCCAATCCGGAAGGCCGACCCAAACGCTCGACCCCGTGGTCGTGCAGCCCTCGGCAACGCCGCCGAATGCCCGCAGCGTCCGACGCGGCAATGCCAACCACGCCGCGCGTCTTCGCCAGCAACGCAGCGTGGCCGCCAACACCGGTACACCGGTCGCCACACCGACAGGTCCGGCCTTCGCCGCACCGACGCTCAACCTCACCGGCACCAGCACGGCTGGCAGCCGGCTCGGCCTGACGCGGCTGCAGACACCAGCCAGCGTGGAGGTGATCTCGTCCGAAACCATCGCCGAGCGCGGCCAGCAGAATATCCTCGACGCGGTGACGCAAAACGCCACCGGTTTCACCGCGAGCCCGGCGCCCGGCAATGGCGGCGTCTCGTTCAATACCCGCGGCTTCACCGGCCTCGGGTCTGTGATGACGCTGTATGACGGCACCCAGCTTTATATCGGCGCCGGCACGGTGACGTTTCCGTTCGACACCTGGTCGACCGAACGCATCGAGGTGCTGCGCGGCCCTGCGTCGGTGATGTATGGCGCAGGCGCGGTCGGCGGCGCCATCAATGTGGTTTCGAAACTGCCATTGTGGGTCCCTCGCAACCAGGCCGAGGTCTCGCTGGACAGCAACCTGACGCGGCGAATTGCCGTGGATAGCGGCGGTCCGGTCAGCAAGGACGTCGCCTATCGGATCACCGCCTCCGGCAACATGTCGGACGGCTGGGTCGATCGTGACAACACCTCGAATGTCGCACTTCACGCCGTGGTCCAGATCAAGCAGAACGAAGACGTCACCTGGACGCTGTCTACCGACTATGGTGATCGCAATCCGTCGCGTTACTTCAGCACGCCCCTGATCAACGGCAAGCTCGATGAGCAGCTACGTTTCAAGAATTACAACGTCAGCGACAGCCACATCCGCTACCAGGATAGCTGGAACCAGGTGAAGACCGAATGGCAGGTCGCTGATGGCATCTCGATCCAGAACACACTCTACTATCTGAACTCCAAGCGACACTGGAAGGACGTCGAAAGTTACGCCTACAATCCCGCCACCGGCCTGATCAATCGAAGCAGTTACATCGAGATTTTTCACGATCAGCAGCAGGTCGGCAATCGCATGGATGCGAAATTCCGCGGACATGTCCTTGGCATGGTCAATGAGTTCCTTGCAGGCTTTGACGTCAACAGCATCAATTTTACCCATACCAACAATTCGCCTTATGGCGGCGCGTCATCCGTCAACCCGCACAACTTCGTTCCAGGCGTATTCAACAGCCCGAACCCCACGGTTCCCGGCTTTGGCAGCGTGACCAACCAGTATGCGCTGTTTGCCGAGAACAGGCTGTCGGTCACCGAACAACTATCCCTGATTGCCGGCATCCGCCAGGATGAGCCGACAGTCACGCGCATCGACTATGTCGTACCTGCCAACAGCTTCGAAAAGTCGTTCTCCTCGACGACCTGGCGCGCGGGTGCGGTCTATACGCCCGTCAAGGATCTCGCTTTTTATGGCCAATATTCCACCGCGGTCGATCCGGTCGGAGGGATCATCTCGCTGTCCGCCGCAAACAGGAATTTCAACCTGGCCACCGGCAAGCAGATCGAGGTCGGCGTCAAGCAATCGTTCTGGGGCGGCCGGGGCGAATGGACTCTGGCCGGCTATGAGATCGTGAAGAACAATTTGCTCGCGCGCGATCCCAACAACCCAACGGTGACCGTCCAGGTCGGCCAGCAATCGTCGCGCGGTGTCGAAGCATCGGTCGGCTTCGCGCTCGACCATGGCTGGCGAATCGATGCCAACACGGCCTTCCTGCGCGCGAGGTATGACGACTTCGTGCAGTCGGTCGGCGGCCTAGCCGTGAACTATGCCGGCAACGTGCCGGTCAATGTGCCGCAGAACGTTTCCAATATCTGGGCGACCTGGGCCTTTGCACCGAACTGGTCGGCCTATGCCGGCGTGCAGATCGTCGGCAAGACCTTTGCAGACAATGCGAACACGATGACGCGCCCGGCCTACAACATCGTCAACGCCGGTGTGCAGTGGAAGCCGGATCTCAACACCACCGTGTCGTTCCGCGTCTACAACCTTTTCGATGAGGTCTACACGACGTCGGGCGGCACCACGCAATGGCTGCTCGGAATGCCCCGCACGGCCCAGCTCGCCGTCAACGTGAAGTTCTGAGCGTGTCACGCACCCTGAAACGCACACTCCGGCGGTGGCTCTATATCGGCCACCGCTGGGTCGGCATCGTCACCTGCCTGTTCTTCGCCATGTGGTTCATTTCCGGCGTGGTGATGATGTATGTCGCGTTTCCCGGCCTTTCCGACAAGGAAAGGCTGGCAGCGCTTCCTGATATCCAATGGAAGAAGGTGGCGCTGTCGCCGGACGAGGCCATGAAGAAGGCTGGCGCCACCCGCTATCCGCGCGATCTCCGGCTTTCGATGCTGGCCGACGAGCCCGTATATCGAATGACTGCCTGGGACGGCACACGGCAAGTGATCTCTGCAGTCGATGGCCGCGCCATCACCAGCGTCTCCGAGGGACAGGCGCTGGCGGTCGCGCAATATCACCCCGCGAGCAAAACACCGCTGCTGGAAGAGATCGTCGATCGCGACCAATGGAGCGTGACGGCCCGTTACGATCCGCTGCGACCGCTTTATCTGATTGCGCTCGGCGACGATGCCGGCACCAAGCTCTATGTCTCCTCGCGGTCCGGCGAGATCGCGCTCGACACCAGCCGCACCGAACGCGTCTGGAACTGGCTCGGTTCGATCCCGCACTGGATCTATCCGACCGTGCTGCGCAAGGACGGGTCGCTGTGGCGGCTGGTGGTGCTGTGGATCTCCGGCATCTGCCTGATCGTCGGCGTCACCGGCATCTGGATCGGCATCCTGCGCGTGCGCTTGAAGCAACGGTATTCGAGCGACAGGATCACGCCATATCGCGGCTGGATGGCATGGCACCACATCACCGGCCTGATTGCCGGCATCTTCATGCTGACCTGGATGTTCTCCGGCTGGCTTTCGCTTAATCCCGGCGAATATTTTGCCGGGCGCAACACGGCGCGCGAGATGCTGCAACGCTATGCCGGCCATGATGCACCGACCATTGCGGCGAAGCTGCCAACGCCGCGGCTCCACACGGTTGAAGCGCGCTTCGTCTGGCTCGATGGCAGTCCAATGATGATCGTCGCATCGCGTGATGGCACGCAGACGCCACTGGACGTGACGTCGGGCGAACTTGCAAGACTTCCGCAGGATCGCCTCTGGGCTGCCGCAGAAAAACTGCTGCCGCACGCCCGCATCTCGGAGCGATTGATCCTGAAGGAATACGACGCTTATTGGTATTCACATCATAACCACCGCGAATTGCCGGTGTTGCGTGCGGTGTTTGATGATGACGCAAGGACATGGTTTCACATCAGCCCGGTCACCGGCGATATTATCGGCCGCGTGGACAGCAACCGGCGCACATATCGCTGGCTGTTCAACGCACTGCACAGCTTCGATTTTCAACTGTTGCTGACGTTTCACCCGGCTTGGGACATTGTAGTGTGGCTGCTGTCGATCCTCGGCACTATCGTCTCGGTGAGCGGCGTCGTTATCGGTTGGCGCTATCTGCGCGCTTGAAGTTACCCCGCTCCGCTGGGCGAAACTCCGGAGTTACCGTTTGCATCAAAGCGACAATGCAGTTTGCTGGCGAGATGATATCGACGCTTTGGCGTTCGAGCCGGACAACCATCGCGGCTTCTGCATGGTGCATCGGCTCGCCTTTCGAACGCTGCTGCAGTTTTTTCCGGAGCCTGACGATTGTCTGGCCTTCTTTCGCGACCAGGAACGTGCCTTCCGTGCCGCGGCGAGAGCCAAAATTGCGCGAAGTGCAATTGCGCACGAGGCCAATTTTCACCTGACCAGCCGCGACATCATCGAACAAATGGGCAATTAGGGGTCGCGGAAGACATTCGCTTCAGCTAGAAACGCCTATTACCTGGGAGAACCGACATGCAACAGACTCGTACCGCCGCCAGCTTGCCGATCCCCAGTCATGACCTGAGCGTGGTCTACCAGGCTGCTCTTGCCATGGCTCTCGGTCTCTTCATCGTCGGCTTCGTCGGTTTTTCCCATATCGATGCCGTCCACAACGCCGCGCATGACGTCCGTCATTCGAATGCGTTTCCCTGCCACTGATCTGCGATGTCGGTTTTTCGTTCGATTGTCTTTTCCGCGGTCTTGAGCGGACTGATCGGCGGTGCCGCGGTCACGGTCCTGCAATACTTCAGCACCGTCCCGCTGATCCTCAAAGCCGAAACCTACGAACACCAGGCGCCGGAAGCCGGTGCCAAGCCGACGGACGAATCGGCCAAGGGGCACGCGCCCCACGACCACGCTTCTCACGAACATGAGCCGACCGCCTGGAAACCAGCGGAAGGATTGCAGCGCAACAGCCTGACCGCTGCCGCCAATATTCTCACGGCAATTGGATTTTCGCTTCTACTGGCGGGCTTCTATGCTTTGCGCGGCGGCGTAGACCGGCACGAAGCATTGCTGTGGGGCCTGAGCGGCTTTGTGGTCTTCACCGCCGCGCCGGGGCTTGGATTGCCGCCCGAACTCCCGGGCGCACCGGTCGCCGCGCTCGGCGCACGTCAGCTTTGGTGGACCATGACCGCGCTGGCAACCGCAGCCGGCATGGGTCTCATTTTCCTGCATCGCGCCGCCTGGGCCACCGTACTGGGATTTGGCCTGGTCGTCCTGCCGCACCTCGTCGGCGCGCCACAGCACCCCGGCGCGCATAGCGACGTTCCCGATGAACTCTCGCACCAGTTCGTGGTTGCCGTGACCATGACGAGCCTGCTGTTCTGGGCGTTGCTTGGTTGCCTCACCGGTGTTTTTTTTCAGAGGTTCTCCGCACGATCATCCGGAGCCTTGTCGTAAGCGACGCCAATACTTGCGTCGGATATCGCCCTGTGCTTCGTTCCATCTGTCATCGGTGCCTTCGCGTAGAAGGTGAAACGGGAATGCGGTGCGGGGAAACGCCCCCAATGCCGCAGCTGCCCCCGCAACTGTAAGCGGCCATTCTCGGTCCAACATGCCACTGAACCTGCATTGGTTCGGGAAGGCGGACCGGGAGACGACCGCGAGCCAGGAGACCGGCCGATGACCAAGCTCAACTCGTTCGACGGTGGGTCGAAGGAAAGGTGGTCATGTGGTTTTCTAGGTTTGCCGCGGGCTTCGCGGCGTTATTTGGCCTGTTTGGCCTTCCCGTAGAGGCGATCGCCCAGTCGGGTCCGCAGAAACTTCCAGAGGTCGTTGTCGAACCCAAGCCGTCGGCCAGGCCGACCAGGCCCGCTCGCCGAACGGACAATGCCGCGCGCACGAGACAGGCGGTGCCGGCAAGGCCCGATTCCGCGCCCCCGCAGCCGTCCGAATTGGTGATCACGCCAGACCGAACGCCGGAGCCGCTCAGCCGCACAGGAAGCGCCGTTAGCGTCGTCAACAAGGAGACGATCGCAACTGCCAATCCGGGGTCCCTGGTCGACGCCTTGCGAACTGTTCCGGGCCTCGACATCACCGAAAGCGGCGGCCCCGGCGCGACGACGAACATCCGGATGCGCGGCGCCAACACCGGTCAGACTCTGGTGATGATAGATGGCATTCGGGTCAACGATCCAACCGCGGCCAGCGGCGATTTCGACTTCGCGATGCTGACGCCGAGCTCGATCGAGCGAATCGAGGTGTTGAAGGGGCCGCAAAGCGCGCTCTACGGCTCGGACGCGATCGGCGGTGTCGTCAACATCATCACCAGGAAAGGCGGCGGCCCCGCCCAATTCAACGTCCGCACCGAGGGCGGAAGCTATGGCACCGCCGCCAGCAGCGGATCGGTGACCGGCTCCGCCGGTCCGTGGTCATACGCTGTTGCCGGAGGCGGACAACACAGCAACGGCTTCTCGCGTTTTGGTTATCGCATCCCCTCACTCGAAGCCAAGTATGGCCCGCTCGAGCGCGACGGATTCGATCGCGTCGGCGGTTCAGCGCGCATCGGCTATGATGCCGGAGAAGGTGTGCGGCTGGAATCCGGAATTCTCTCCTCGTTCACGCGATCGGCCTATGACGCGGCGACCGGCGCATTTCCGGATACGCCTTCGAGTGCCACTCGTCTGCTCCAGCAGGTCTGGGGACGCGCCTCGTTCGATACGCTCGACGGAATCCTGACCCATAGCTTCAACGTGTTCGAGACCCACATCGACCGCTCCTTCAACGAGGTGAGCTACAAGATCAACAAACTGCCGCAGAACACGACATCGACCATTTCCGATTACATCGGCAACAGCGTGGGCGCCGAATACCAGGGCAATTTGAAAATGGGGCCGCTGGGATCGCTTATTTTTGGCCCCAGAACACAACACGAAACCGCAAACACCTATGCTACCAAGCTGCTTCCGATTCCAGGGCCGCAGACGCCGCAGCTCAAGGAAACGCAAGATACCCATTCGGTGTTTGCGCTGTGGCAATTGCCGATCGGCGAGCGGCTGAACATCAGCCTTGGCGGACGGGTCGACGACGTCATCGACGTCGCCCGTTTCGAGACCTGGCGCGCGACCGCGGCCTACACGATTGCCGAAACCGGCACCAAGCTTCGTGCCAGCGCCGGCACCGGCGCCAAAGCCCCCACCCTGTATCAGCTCTACGCGCCAATTTACGGCAACAGTTCACTCAGCCCCGAGCAGAGCTTCGGATATGACGCCGGAATAGACCAAACCCTGTTCAACGGCAGACTGACACTGTCGGTCACAGCGTTCGCCAACAAATTTTCCAACCTGATCGAATTTTCGATCGATGCCGCCAATCCCCTTGGGCACTATGTCAACGTCACCCGCGCCGAGACCTCCGGCATCGAATTCGGGTCGGATCTCGTTATCCTGCCCGGATATCTGAAGCTGAAGACCGCCTACACCCATCTGCGTGCCGTCGATCTCAGGACCAATCTCACATTGCAACGCCGTCCATCCGACGTGGCCCGGTTTGCACTGGCCATTACGCCCACGGACAAATGGCTCATTGAGCCGCGCGTGCTCACGGTCTCCAAACGCTACAGCGGCGCCAACGAAACCAACCTGCTCGATCCCTATACCCGGGTCGATCTCTATACCGAATACAGGATCGATCCCGTCTGGAAGGTTTTCGCGCGGGGCGAAAATATCCTGAACGAGCATTACCAGGAGGTGTTCAACTTCGGCACCACGGGGCCTGCGGTCTATGCCGGAGTTAACGCGACATGGTGAGCCAATCCGCAACGAAGCCGTCATACGCCGCCACGGTCGGTCTTGTCGTACTGGTCGTGCTGCTGGCGCTGGTCTCGCTTGGAACGGGGCCTGTCAGGCTTTCGCCGTCCACCGTCATCGATGCCTTGTTCGGCGGAGGCACTGGCGCGCAGGAGACAATCATTCGGGAAATTCGCCTGCCGCGCGCCATCCTCGCATCGGCGATCGGCGCCGTGCTCGGATTGTCCGGTGCGGCGCTGCAAGGCCTGCTGCGTAATCCATTGGCGTCGCCGTCGCTGTTCGGTGCGCCACAATCGGCGGCTTTCGGAGCGGTTCTGATGATCGCGCTGGGATGGGCGGACGTGCGTTCCTATGCGCTGCCGGTGGCCGGCATTACCATGGCGTTTGTGTCGGTGTTCGTCCTGCTCAGCATCGCCGGCCGTAACGCCGGATTGCTGCTGCTGATTTTGGCGGGGTTAGCGATCTCCAGCCTCGCGGGAGCGGCAACCTCTTTAGTCATGAACCTGTCACCCAACCCGTTCGCCAGCCTGGAAATTGCGTTCTGGCTGCTTGGCTCCCTGGAGGATCGCAGTTTTCGCCACGTTATGCTGGCTTTGCCGTTCATTGCGGCTGGCGCCATCCTGCTGTGGAGTCAACGCAGCGCCTTTCGCGCGCTCAGCCTTGGAGAGGAGACCGCGCAGAGCCTTGGCATCGATGTGACACGGGTGCGGCTCCTGGTCATCACCGGCGTCGCGCTGGGCGTCGGCGGCGCGGTCGCCGTCTCCGGTACCATCGGCTTCATCGGCCTTGTCGCACCACACTTGATGCGGCCGGTGGTCGGCTATGACCCGGCGCGATTGCTGCTGCCGAGCGCACTGACCGGCGCCGCACTCCTGACCGCGGCCGACATTGCCGTGCGGATCATTCCCTCGAACACCGATATCAAGGTTGGCGTTCTCACCTCTATCATCGGCGTGCCGTTCTTTCTCTATCTGATCGTGCGTGAGCGTCGGGCGTTAGCCGGAGGGGTTGCATGAACCGCGCACCTCTCAGGGTTGACAGCCTTGGCGTGACCCTGTCCGGCCGCGCCGTGCTGAAGGACGTCTCGCTGTCATTTTCAAGCCGGCACCTCGTGGCGCTGGTTGGTCCGAACGGGGCCGGCAAGACCACGCTGTTGCGGGCGCTCGCTGGATTGGTGCAGTCGACGGGCATCGTCGAGGTCGGCGGCGACCTGTTGTCGTCGCTGCCGTTGCGCGAGCGCGCCAGGCGTTTTGGTTATCTTCCGCAGGGGCATGTCGTGCACTGGCCCCTGCAGGTAAGAGATATCGTCGCGCTCGGGCGTTACCCACGTGGTGCCACCGATCCGGCACGCCTTTCACCTGATGATGAAATTGCCATAACGCGCGCGATGCAGGCGACCGACATCATGACGCTCGCAGCGCGTCGCGTCACCGAGCTCTCGGGAGGCGAACGTGGCCGCGTCGCGCTTGCCAGGGTGCTGGCGGGCGAGACGCCCATCCTGCTCGCAGATGAGCCGACGGCTTCCCTCGATCCGCGTTTCCAGATCGACGTGATGAAGAACCTTCGCAGCACGGCCGACCGCGGCGTTCTGGTGATCGTGGTCACCCACGACCTCGCGCTCGCTGCCCGGTTCGCCGACACCATTCTTGTGCTGTCGAACGGCCGCCTCGTCGCGCAAGGCACGCCGGAGCAGGCGTTATCCGAAGCCGTCATGGCCGATGTGTTCAAGGTGACGGCCTATCGCGCCAACTACCAACGCGAACAGGTGATCGTGCCATGGGCTGGTGTATGAGCGATGGATTGGCTACTCGCCCCCGGCGAAGGCAGCGGACAGGCGATCGAGACCAGCCTCATCGGGTGGGAGGCCAAATCGAAGCAGGTCCTCATGTCGTTCAAAGCAGCGGCACCAGATATGTTGCCGGGCCAACCTAGCATGCCTTTTCAGAGCATCCCGATGACGCGCAAGACGGAACAGCGACGTACTGCCCGCGACTTCGAATCCGGCCTTCACCAGGACATCATCGAGTCTGTCCGCCTGGCGCTTCAACCTGTCGCGCGTGCCCTCGGCCCATTGCCGATCGGCAAGCGCAAGCGCTCCGATATGCAATGCCGGACCGGAGCAAGACCACGGGCCCAGCGCGGCGACGATGCGTTGCACGATGTCGGGCGCACCAATGGCGAAGCCGAGCCGCAATCCGGCAAGGCCGTAGAACTTGCCGAACGAGCGCAGGATCACAATCGGCGGTCCTTTGCAAACTGCGACGGCGCTGACGCTAGGTTCAACGTCGGCGAACGCCTCGTCCAGAACGAGCCAGCCGCCACGATCGCCCAACCGGGCAGCGAGCCGGACAATCGCGTCGGGGCTGACGACACGTCCATCGGGATTGTTCGGATTCACGATCACGGCGTGGCGCACGCCTTCGGGCAGCTTGCCGGGATCATCCCATGCGACGACCTCGTGCCCCGCGGACTGCCACGTCAACGCATGCTCGCCATAGGTCGGTCCCATGATCGCGACCGGTCCAGGGGCAGCCAGCCTTGGCATCCATTGGATCAGCGCCTGCGTTCCCGGGGCGATTGCGATCTCGACACCGCCGGGCACCCGATAGGCTGCGCGCGCGGCCGCGATGAGGTGGTCCTGGTCGGCCCGCGAGGGCAAGCGCTGCCAAACAGCGGATGGCAGCTCGGGCGGTATCGGCCATGGCCAAGGGTTGATCCCCGTCGACAGATCGAGCCATTGCTGCGGCGTGCCGCCATGGCGCGCCATCGCCTCCGTGAGATCGCCTCCATGTACTATCGACAACAAATGCCAATGCCTCGATCAACGCGCGCAACGATTTGCAACATGCTCCTCGCGGTGACGATGTTTATGGCAATCGGCCCACAAAATAAAGCTTCCGCCGCCGAACTTCCGCGCATCGCGTCGATCAATCTCTGTACCGATCAATTGCTGGTGGCGCTTGCCGATCCTGCGCAAATTCTCGGTCTCAGCCCCTATGCGCGTGATCCCGTTCGCTCCTGGGATGCCGCCAAGGCCGCGCAATTTCCTCCATTGTCTGGAGGTGCCGAGGATGTGCTGATCTTGAATCCGGATGTCGTGGTGTCCGGCCGCTTCACCAAGCGCGCCACGCGCGAATTATTGAAGGAGAAGGGCATTCGCGTCGTCGAATTCGATGTTGCCCGGTCCCTTGACGATGTGAAGAAGCATATCCGACAGATGGGAGAGCTGGTGCAACATCCGGATCGGGCGGCGCGCGAGATCAGCAAGCTTGATGCGGCGGTCGCCCATGTCCGGGAGGTCGCATCGCGCAAATCCTACCGGGTGCTGGCGGTATCGAGACGCGGTTGGGTCGCCGGCAGCGATAGCTTGACAACATCGCTGCTCAGGACCGTCGGCCTGAATAACGCCGCGGGCGAGCTCGGCAACAAAACGGGAGGCCTCGCCTCGCTGGAGGCTATCGTCAGTCTGAAGCCGGACTTTCTTCTGGTTTCCAGCAACAGCGATTTTGCCCGGGACGAAGGCGGGGCGTTCCTGCTCCATCCCGCGCTCGAGCGTTTCTATCCCGCGACGAAACGTATCGTGATCCCGGAAAAGCTGACCGTTTGCGGCGGGCTTACATTGATCGATGCGCTGGAGCGCCTCGCCTCCGAACTCGAACGCGTGACGCGCTGATGTTGATCTGGGGTGACACGCTCTTCGTCGTCATCGCAGCCCTGGCGTTCGACGCCATCATCGGCGATCCCGATTGGCTGTGGCGGCGGTTGCCGCATCCGGTAACCTGGTTCGGGTCCCTGATCGCCCTGCTGGACCGCCTGTTCAATCGCGACGCATCGCCGCCATTGCTGCGCAAGATTTCCGGCATTGCCACCGTCGCCGTGCTGGTCGCAATTGCCGGGGTTGCCGGTTTCTTTCTCACCGAGATGATGAGGTTCGTCACGGGCGGCAATGTGATACTTGCCCTCGTCGCATCGATCTTCATCGCGCAGCGCAGCCTCTACCAGCACGTCAGTCGGGTACGCTTGGCTTTCGTATCCGACGGGCTCACTGGCGCCCGCATCGCGGTTTCGATGATTGTGGGACGAGATCCCGATCAACTCGATGAAGCCGCAGTAAGCCGCGCGGCGATAGAATCAACCGCGGAGAACTTTTCGGACGGCATCGTCGCGCCGGTATTCTGGCTGGCGCTGTTGGGACTGCCCGGACTCCTCGCCTACAAGGCCATCAACACGGCGGATTCGATGATCGGCCACCGCTCGGAACGCTATCGGTGGTTCGGCTGGGCCGCAGCGCGGCTCGATGACTTCGTCAATCTGGTTCCGGCCAGGTTGTCCGGACCGTTGATCGCCGTCGTTGCCCCGGTAGCGAACGGATCGGCTGCGACGTCATTCCGGGTGATGGTCCGGGATGCGGCCCATCACCGGTCGCCGAATGCCGGCTGGCCGGAAAGCGCGATGGCCGGCGCGCTCGGGATCGCGCTCGCCGGGCCGCGCCGCTACGCCGAAGGTCTCGTCAACGACCCCTTTCTCAACGCCGGTGCGCGCGAGGCGGCGATGCCTGACGATATTGGGCGCGCGCTGAAATTGTTCGTCGCAGCCTGCCTGCTGCAGGCGGCGATCTATACCGCGCTCGCGCTGCTGCTCTGACGGCTATGGGCAATCTTCAGGATCTGATCGATGTCCAGATGCATTTCCAGATGATCGGCCTGCGCGTCAAGCGCCGCTTCGACCTGCGCCTCATAGGCGAGACTTGACGCGATCCCCAGATTCGCCAGCCACTTCTTGCGAAAGGTATCGCCGGTGAACAGGCCGTGGACATAGGTCCCCTCCACGCGCCTGTCAGGGGACATCGCGCCATCCGGTCGGCCGTTGATCATGATCAGCGGTCGCTCGCAATCACGGCCCTCGCTGCGGCCGAGATGGATTTCGTAGCCCTCGACATTGGCGCTGCTGGTGCAATGGGTGCCCCGGACAAGCGTGGTCGATTTGTCGGCACTCATCACGGTCGCGATATCGAGCAAACCAAGGCCCTCGACAATGCCGGGCGCGCCGTCGACGCCTTCGGGATCGGCGATCGTCTTGCCGAGCATCTGATAGCCGCCGCACAGTCCGAGCACGCGACCGCCACGACGGACATGCGCCTTGATGTCGATGTCCCACCCCTGCGCGCGCAGAAACGCGAGGTCACCTATCGTTGACTTGCTGCCGGGCAGGATGATCACGTCGGCATTGCCGGGGATCGCTTCGCCCGGCCGGACGAAGATCAGCTTCACGCCGGGCTCCATGCCCAGGGGATCAAGGTCGTCAAAATTGGCAATTCTGGCGAGTACCGGCACCGCGATAACACGCGTGGATGACGATGCGTTGATACGGTCGAGATCAACAGCATCTTCGGCCGGCAGCCAGGCCGCCTGCGGCAACCATGGTACGACGCCGAGCGACGGCCAGCCGGTCAGGCGCGTCACCGCAACGCGACCCTGATCGAACAGATTTACATTGCCGCGAAACTTGTTGATGATGAAACCCCTGATACGCGCCCGCTCCTCGGGCTCGAGCACAAGATGCGTTCCGGCGAGACTCGCGATCACCCCACCACGATCGATATCGCCGACGAGCACCACGGGAACGTTGGCTGCCGACGCGAATCCCATATTGGCGATGTCGCCGGCTCGCAGGTTGATCTCCGCGGGGCTGCCGGCGCCTTCCACCAGAACAAGGTCGGCGTGATCGGCGAGAAGCGAGAAGCTCTCCAGCACCGCGGGAAGCAATGCCGCCTTTTTATCGAGAAAGCTCCTCGCACGAAGCGTACCCCAGCGTTTGCCTTGAACGATGATTTGGGCACCGGTATCGGTCTCCGGCTTCAGAAGCACCGGGTTCATATGCACGCGCGGCGGCATCCGCGCGGCGCGGGCCTGCACCGCCTGCGCCCGCCCGATCTCGCCACCATCCACCGCGACGGCAGCATTGTTTGACATGTTCTGCGGCTTGAACGGCGCCACCTTCAGGCCACGCCGTACCAGCGCCCGCGCCAGACCGGCCACAATCGTCGACTTTCCGGCATTGGAGCCGGTTGCCTGGATCATCAACGCGGGTGTGCGCGTGTTCATCAGAACTCGATACCTTTCTGGCCCTTGATCCCGGCGCGAAATGGATGCTTGACCAGCGTCATTTCGGTGACGAGGTCGGCCATCTCGATCAGCGCCGGCTTGGCGTTGCGGCCGGTAATGACGACGTGCTTGTCCGCCGGCTTTTCGTCGCGGAGGAATTTCAGGACTGCTTCGAGATCGAGATAGTCATAACGCAGCACAATGTTGAGCTCGTCCAGCAGCACCAGCCGATGGCGGTCGTCGCGGATCATCTCCTTGGCGCGCTCCCAGCCCGCGGAGGCGGCCGCGATGTCCCGCTCGCGATCCTGTGTGAGCCAGGTGAAGCCCTCTCCCATGATGTGGAGCGTCACCAGATCCGGGAACGTTCTCAGAAGCTGCGCTTCGCCGGTGTTCCACTCCGGCGATTTGGTGAACTGTACGATACCCACGGGAAGGCCGTGGCCGATATGGCGAAAGACCATGCCCAGCGCCGCTGAGGTTTTTCCCTTTCCAGCGCCGGTATGGACGATCAGCAAGCCTTTTTCGTCGGTCTTGGTCGCCATGATCTTGTCGCGCGCCGCCTTGTGCTTTTGCGCCTTTTCCTTGTGACGGGCGTTTTCAGCATCATGATCGTGCAGTTCATTTGAAGGATCGTTCATGCAATTTCCCGTTGCTGGTTCGGCAGAAGTTCGGCGATCAGATCACGAGCGCGATTGGAACGCGGCGTCCACAACCCGCGGCGGATCGCCTCGGCAAAGCGCGCGGCGGTTTCACGCAAAGCTGCAGGATTGGAATCGCGCATGAACTCACGGACGCCCTCGTCCTCGAGGTAGGATACGAACAGTTGATCAAAATGATGATTGGCGACGGCATTGGTCGAGGCGGCGAAGCCAAACAGATAATCCACGGTAGCGGCGATTTCGAACGCGCCCTTGTAGCCGTGGCGCATCACACCGCGAATCCATTTCGGGTTTGCGGCGCGGCCACGCACCACGCGGGAGATTTCGTGGGACAACGGCCGCGCCAGCGGCGCCTCGGGTCGAGACGTATCGATATGGGCGATGCGCGGTGCGGTGCCGCGCAGGGTCTGCACGGTGGCCGCGAGGCCACCCATGAACTGGTAATAGTCGTCGGAGTCGAGAATGTCGTGTTCGCGATTATCTTGCGCTTGCGCGATGAGGTCGGTGTCCTTGAGCCTGTCAGCGAAATCGTTGCGCGCGGCTTCACCCTCGGTCCCACTGCCGTAGGCGTAGCCACCCCACGAGAGATAAACGTTGGCGATGTCGGATCGCGTGTCCCAACCGCCCTCGTCCATCAGCGCCTGCAAACCTGCGCCATAGGCGCCGGGCTTTGAGCCGAAGACGCGGTAGCCCGCTTGCCGCTCGGCGGCGGCACCGTCGAGGCCGGCGGCTTCGAGCGCAAGCTTTTTTGCGCGAACATTCGCGGCAATTGGATTTGCCTCGGCCGGCTCGTCCAACAGCGAAATCGCCCGGATGGCCGACCCAATGATGTCCATCTGGGTCGGAAACGCGTCCCGGAACAGGCCCGATACGCGGAAGGTGACATCGACGCGCGGACGCTGCAGCTCGGATAGCGGCGTGATCGCAAAGCCGGTCACCCGGCCGGAGGTCTCCTCCCATAGCGGGCGCGCGCCGATCAGCGCCAGCACCTGGGCGACGTCATCGCCGCCGGTGCGCATATTCGAGGTACCCCAGGCCGATAATGCGATCGAACGCGGCCACTCGCCGGCTTCCTGCCAATGGGCTTCGACCAGCCGCTCGGCTGAAAGCCGGCCGATGCGCCATGCCGACGGCGTCGGCACCGCACGAACATCGACAGCAAAGAAATTTCGACCGGTCGGCAACACATCGGGCCGCCCACGCGTCGGAGCGCCGGAAGGACCGGGCCGAATGAAACGGCCATCGAGCCCCGCAAGGAGTGCCGCCATCTCGGCATCCCCGCAGCGGTCGATGGCCGGGCACAAGACAGTATCGATCCAGTTCAACACTGCACCCGTGGTCGTCCATGCCGGATCGATATCGCGCTTGCCGGCAACCAGGGCCAACGCCAGCGCTTCGATGCGCTCCACCGTGTCGCCGACCGTGCGCCATAAACCATTTCCAAGCCCGGCGAGTACATTCGGACGCGCGCCGGCATAATCATCAGCCAGATTTCGCATCAGCGGATCGAAATCGCCGAGGCCGAGATCGGTCGCCAGCGCGCGGTGCAGCGAGGCATCCTGCATTTTCAAATCCGAGCGCGGCAGCCGGGCAATCGAAACCAGCAGGTCGTTACGTTGCGATCTTGAGGGCGCGCGACCGAACACATGCAGGCCATCGCGGATCTGCATCTCCTTGAGGTCGCACAAATGCGCATCGAGCGCACGCAGCGCCTCCGCCGTCGGGGTGTCCCTGTTGACATTGACGTCGGCATCCAGCCGTTGGGCCCGTGCCAGCGACAGGATGTCCTCGGCAATGGCATTGGCACGCTTGGGATCGAGATCGGCGGCAAGCGTGAATTCATCGACCAGCGTCTCCAGCCGCGCCAGATCATCGTGCAGCTCGGCGCGCGTCATCGGCGGCGTCAGGTGATCGACGATCACGGCGCCGGCACGGCGCTTGGCCTGGATACCTTCGCCGGGGTCGTTGACGATGAACGGATAGAGATGTGGCAACCGACCCAGCACGGCTTCCGGCAGGCAATCCTGCGACAGGCCGGTGCTCTTGCCCGGAAGCCATTCGAGATTGCCATGCTTGCCGAGATGAACGACCGCGTGCGCGTCGAATGCCTGCCTGATCCATAAATAGAACGCGAGATAGTGATGCGGCGGCGCCAGATCCGGATCGTGATAGCTGCTTTTCGGATCGATATTGTAACCGCGCGCGGGCTGAACACCGACTATGATATTGCCGAACCGATGCAGGCCAAGGCGAAACGCGCCATCGACGACATGCGGATCCCGTTCGGCGCGGCCCCATCGCCCCTCAACCGCGCGCCTGACAGTGTCCGGCAACGCCGCCGAGGCCGCGTAGTAGTCCGCCAGCGACCATGTCACGCCGAGTGCGCGCGTGGCGCGCTCCTCCAGCGCATTGGTAGGCCCCTGCTGCAGCAGTTGCATCATGGTTTCAGCGTCGACAGGCGCTTCCGCGGTATCGTACCCTGCCCTTTCCAAAGCCCTGAGAACGTCGATCAGGCTTTGCGGCGTATCCAGGCCGACGCCGTTGGCCAGCCGGCCATCGCGGTTCGGATAGTTGGCCAGAATCAGCGCTACCCGGCGTTCGGCTGCCACTTCACGGCGCAGCCGCACCCAGGCCAGCGCCAGATCGGCGGTCGCATCCATCCGATCCGGGACCGGACGAAACGCTGTCGGCGCAAATTCGCCTATGCTGTCACTGCGTTCCTTGAAAGCGATGACGTTCGCGAAGATGCGGCCATCGACTTCGGGCAACACGACATGCATGGCGAGATCTCGTGGCGCCAGGCCCCGCGTCGAAGCCTCCCAGGCGGCCCGGGATATGCCGGCCTGCGCCACCTGCAGGACCGGGCAACCTGACGCCGCCAGCACGCCGGCATCGTCGTTCGCGGTCGCCGTCGCAAACGCCGTTGCATTGATGATGATGTCGGGCGGATAGGCGGCCATCGCAGTCTGCAAAAATGCTGCCGACCGTCCGTCTTTCAGGCTGGTGACGAACAGGCAGACCGTATTGAGCCCGCGCGCATTGAGCGCCTCGCGCAGCATGTCGATGCCGGCGGTGTCGCCACCGGCCACCAGCGCGCGATAGAACACGACGATTGCATTGGGGCGATCGGAACGCGGCGGCTCACCGCCCCAAAATCCCGCTGGAGGCATCGGCCGCGCCTGCGGCGGCGCCTCACCTCTGCCGATCAGGTGCGCCGCGAAGCGAAGCGCGAGTTGGGCATTTTCGACGCCGCCTTCAGTGCAATAACGCCATAACGCGTAGGTGCTATCGCGATCCAGCGTCCCGCGCGCGGCCAGCGACGCATTCCAATCCAGCTCGCCGGGAATACAGGCGAACAGCGAACCTCGACGCAAGGCGTCGCTCCGCAGGCTTTCGACGCCGTGCGGCCAGTAGCTTTCGCCCCCCAGCATGCGCAGCACGACGATTTTTGCCTCGCTCAGCGTACGCTCGACAAAGGCATCCACAGACGCGGGATGACCCAGCGCCAACAGGTTGGTCAGCCGCACCGTCGGAAAGCCGTCCGGCATCGCTGCATGGGCGATGCCAAATGCGGCGAGATCGCTGTCCGCCGCAGACAGCACGACGATGTCGGCGGTAGCTTGTCCGAGATCGCGCGCGACATCGCCATCGTCGATGCCGCCTGAGGTGTCGAGCTTGAGGTGCATCTGGCTCTCGCGAACTACTCCACCAACGCCCGCCGTACGGCGGTCCCGTCAAATCCCTTGAGCCCGATCACGACGAGCCGCTCGGCTTGCTTCGCGTCCGGCCGGCCGAACACCAGATCGACGCGGCTCCCGACCGCCTGCACCACCACGGGCGCGACCTTGTCCGAGACCCGCGCATGGCCCTTGACGCGCAACACACCCTCGAGACCGAGCGCGTCGCTGATCCGAGCCCGCATCTCGTCGACGCTGAGCGCGATCGACGGCTTGACGACGATGCTGTCGAAATCGTCGTGATCGTGTTCTTCTTCCTCGCCGTGATGACCGGCGCGGGCCGCCATGTCTTCCTCGGCGCCGGCGTTCATTCCGATCAACACCGCGGGCGCCAATGTGCCCGTCGAACGCACGATATTGACTCCCGGGCGGAGCGCAGCCTTCAACCGTGTTTCAATATCGGCAAGCGCCACGGATGACACCAGGTCGCTCTTCGAGAGCACGACAAGGTCGGCACAGGCCAGTTGATCTTCAAACACCTCCTCGATCGGGTCGTCATGATCGATCGAGTCGTCCGCGGCACGCTGGTCTGCGACCGCGTCCTCATCGAGCGTAACCCAACCTTCCGAAAGCGCCAGCGCATCGACGACGGTAACGACACCGTCAACCGTGGCGCGCGTTTTCACCGCCGGCCATGCGAATGCCTTCAGCAGGGGTTGCGGCAACGCCAGGCCTGAAGTCTCGATGACAATGGCATCGAGCGGCTTGTCGCGCCCCAACAGCAGTTCCATTGTCGGAATGAAGTCATCCGCCACCGTGCAGCAGATGCAGCCATTGGTAAGTTCGATGACGTCACCCGGCGCGCAGGCGTTCGCTGCGCATTCTTCCACGAGGCCGCCGTCGAAACCAGCGTCACCGAATTCATTGACGACGACGGCGATGCGGCGTCCATCCGCCTGGGTCAGCAGCGAGCGCAGCAAGGTGGTCTTACCAGCGCCAAGAAACCCAGTCAGCACGGTAACCGGAACACGCAACATATTTTCACTCTCCTTGAGATTAGCGCTTGAGCCAGAGCGGAAGTCCGGCTGCCATGAACACAACTTGCGGAACGGCTGCGGCGACGGCCTGGTTCAGTCGCCCCTGCGCATCGCGAAACGCCCGGCCGAGCGGCGTTTCCGGCACCAGCCCAAGACCGACTTCGTTCGAGACAAAAATGACGGGATGCTTTGCGACGTCGAGAAATTGCGTCAAACGGCGGGCTTCGACCTCTAGATCGCGCCCGGCGAACATCAGGTTTGACAGCCACAGAGTGAGACAGTCTACCAGCACGACGCGATTGCGCGTCGCCTCGCGCATCAACGCGTCGACCAGCGCCAGCGGCTCTTCAATGGTGATCCAGCCCTCGCCGCGGCGGGCGCGATGCAACGCAATCCGGCTCTTCATCTCCTCGTCGCCGGCGGTAGCCGTCGCGACATAGACCTTCGCCAGCGTGCTGGCGCTTACGAGCGATTCGGCAAACGCGGATTTGCCGGAGCGGGCGCCACCCAGCACCAAGGTAGTAGCCAGACCCGTCATTTCGGTGCGCGTCCGTCGTCCGGTGACCAACGGATGGGAGGCACCCGTGCCACCATGCCCTTTCGCAGCACCTCGGCGCGTTCCCGCCAGGGGACCAGACCGAAATCGGCTTTTTGGTAGGATTGCACGAAAGATACCAGCGCCGCCGTGCCGCTTTCGGTCTGCAGATCGCCAAACAGGAATGTGTATCCGTCGGGACTCGTGACCGCTACCGTCGCCGGGCGCTTGCAAACGCTGAGGCATTGCACCGCGCGGACGGCAACGTTGGCGTCGTCCTTCCCGATCGCGGCTTGCACCGCGGCGTACATCTCCGGGCCGACCACAGCACCGCCATCCGCAGTCTTGCAGGTGATGCAAACACTCACGACGACGGGCCCGTCAGGCAGGTTGGCCTGCGGCTGTTCGATCAAGGCTTGACCAGCGGGTTGAGTAGCGCTGTCGCGATCCATCATCTGCTCGTATCATGGCCTTGCGGCCGCGAGCTTTGTTGGGTCGCGCGCGACGGCAAACGGCGCCATCGGGCTCGCTCCCGTCCGGTGCACCCCGCCCAGACGCCTCCAAAGCACAGTTCGTGATGGCAGGTCTCCTGGCTCGCGAGTCACTGCCCGTAGCCGCCTTCCCGGGATTTCCCAGTGGCACCGGCGCGGGCTCGTCGCTTACAGTTGCGGGGGCAGCGCCGGCGTTGAGGTTTCTCGCACCGGCTTCCCTTTTCACCTTCCTGGCGGAAGGACCATCGCCGATGACGCTAACCGCCGAAGATGCTCCGGTCAACGGCGGTTGACCCGTCCGCAGAGTTGCGTCAGGTACCGCATTGACAAGAAAGAACCTGATGTCCAACGCCGCCGCCGAAACTTTCCAAAGTATAATCAAATACTTGCGGATGTGCCTTGCGCACGGATCGACCGCAGGGCGAAGCCGCCGCGATCGCAGGCATATTCGTCCGTCGCAAGCGGCGCTCGGTGATCGGCGCGTAGAATGATAGCTGCCCCTCCTCCGCGCGGTCTCATGATAGCTGCTCCTCGATCCGGCAGCGGCAAGACTACTTTGACGATCGGACTTCTCCGGGCTTTCCGAAGACGTGGAGTTCGCGTGGCCGGCGCAAAATGCGGACCGGACTATATCGACGCGGCCTTTCATGGTGCAGCTTGCGGCCAGCCTGGCGTCAGTCTCGATAGCTGGGCGATGAAACCTGGCCTTATCGCACAGCTTGCAACCGAAGCTGCGAAGGACAGCGATCTGCTGATCTGTGAAGCGTCCATGGGCTTGTTCGATGGCGTTCCCGTTCAACCCGGTCGAAGCGGCTCATCCGCGGATGTGGCTGCTGCGCTCGACCTTCCCGTGGTGCTCGTGCTCGATGTCAGCGCGCAATCGCAATCTGCGGGCGCAATCGCAAAGGGGTTTATGACCTTTGATGAACGGGTGAAGATCGCGGGCATCGTTCTGAACCGCGTTGCCAGTGAAAGGCATCTTCGCCTGGTAAGTGATGGAATTTCCAGACTTGCGATTCCCATCCTGGGCAGCCTGCCAAAATCCGACGGCATGGCGTTGCCGGAGCGCCATTTGGGATTGGTACAGGCCGGCGAAACTCCGGAGCTGGAAAGCAAACTGGACGCGATGGCGGAGTTCGTGGCCCAACACGTGCAGATGGACGAGCTCTTCGGATGCGCGGAAGAATTTCTTCCCTCGCAGACCGGCACATACGCGGCAGCGCTGCAGCCGCCGGGACAGCGCATCGCGATCGCTCACGACGAGGCGTTTTCTTTTACATATCGTCACATCCTGGATGGATGGCGTAACAGCGGCGCGGAAATACAAACATTCTCGCCGCTCGCTGATGAGCTTCCGCCAGCTGACTGCGATATTTGCTGGCTGCCGGGGGGATATCCGGAGCTTCACGCCGCGCAAATTGCATCGGCGAGCCGTTTTCTTGAGGGGCTGCGACACTTCGCGGCCACCAAGCCCGTTCACGGCGAATGCGGCGGCTACATGATCCTGGGCGAAACCCTGACCGACGCGGCGGGAACAACCTATCCAATGGCGGGACTTCTCGGCGTTCAAACGAGCTTGTCCAAACCGAAAATGCATCTCGGCTACAGGGAAGCGCGCCTTGCAGCCTCCGGGTGTCTCGGGCCCGCGGGAACGAAGCTGAAGGGACATGAATTCCATTATGCTGAGGTCACTGCTCATGGCGCGGACGAGCCGTTCGCCTTTGTCGCCGACGCTTACGGCAGCGATTTCGCGCCCACGGGAAGCCGCCGTGGCCAGGTGACCGGCAGCTTCTTTCACATCATCGCGGAATCCTGATGCCCCACCCTGACCAGCAAAGCACAGCAAGCCGCGAGCCACTCGCCGGTGCAAACCTTTCGACGTCGATTCCGCCGGTTTTCGATGAACTATTTCAGGCGCAATTTGCGCAGCTTGTCGCGTGGCGCCGTGACGTGAGACGCTTCCGCGCTGACACGGTCAAGGCAGAGACGATCGATGCCTTGCTGGACCTCATGCAACTTGCTCCCTCTGTCGGCAACAGCCAACCCTGGAGATGGGTGAACGTCGAAAGCAAAGACGCAAGAGACAAAATCCGGGAGGACTTCGCGCGTTGCAACGCGGAGGCGCTTGCCTCTTATGAAGCGGACCATGCAATCGCTTACGCACGGCTTAAACTGGAAGGGCTGCAGGTCGCGCCCGTGCAGTTTGCCGTGTTTTGCGATCAGAGCACGGATCAAGGGGCTAATCTCGGGCGCCGCACCATGCCGCTGACGCTCGAATATTCGGTCGCTGCAATGCTCGCGACGTTCTGGCTTGCGGCCCGGTCTGTTGGGCTTGGAGTCGGCTGGGTTTCAATCCTTGACCCGGCGCATGTTGCAAAAGCCTTGCAAGTTCCCGAGGACTGGAAATTCATGGCCTATCTGTGTGTCGGGTGGCCGGAAGAAGAACACATCGATCCAGAACTCGTCAGGCATGGCTGGCAGGATCGCACAGCCGCGGGACGGACTGTCATTACGCGATGAAGGGGTAAATGCCTGCCGCAGTCTGCTCCAACTGCGGCAAAATGCGTCGGCAATCGCGAATCTTGACGTTGCATGATATGCTCGATTCCACGACGGCGAGATTGCTGAACGCCGCCGGAGGCCGGACTCAGCCGTTTCGCGGATGGCGAGGGCTAGCATGCACTTCAAGTTGGCGATCCTGACGGTGCTGGCTCAACGCCCCGACGGGCGTGCGACACTTGAGGAAGTCACGCGCGAGGTTGCAGTCCTTGTCGCGAACGAAGATCAGGCCCAGGCGACGGAAGAGTTCTCACCACTTGGCGATATCGACATCGTTCAGTCCGGTCTGGTGATCCTGGAAAGTCACGAACTACAGATCACTGATGCCGGCCGCTCGCTATTGAGCACGCTGGAAGCCGGTAACGCGCCTTGCATTCCCGATCGCGCCGCGGATGCGCCTGCTTTCCTGACGCGGAGTGCTCGCTTCGGGTTGCAACCGCCCACGCGAGACGCTCCACGCCGCCTCCTCAAGGCAATCGCCGCAAGGCTCGAGCGGCTGAGCGGCATCTGGCGCGGTCATCTGGTGCGGGATGCACCGAATACAACGGCTCCGCGCAGAACTGCGGGAATTGGCGTCGGAGCCTTTGCGCTCCTGACCCTGCTCGTCATTGTAATCTGCGCCGGCGCGGTGGTGGCATTCACTCAAATCAAATCCCTGAAAACTGAAATTGCCTCGCTCCAAAAGGAACTGCTTTCCTCAAGGGAACGGCTGGCGAGATTTGATCTGGCAGAGAAAACCAGGGAGGCGGAGATCAAGGCTGCCGCCGAAAAGAGCAAGGCCCTGGCGCAAAATCTGTCCCAGCAGCCGTCGCTCGCGTTTTCGCGCGAAGAAGTTCAGTTGATCCGTGAATACATCAAGCCGGCGCCGTTTACGGGCCCGGCGGCAGCAGCCGTTAACGTCGGCGATCCCGTTACGGGAGGGACAATCCCGCTGCCGTCATCGCTAACGGAGAAGGTGCCCAAATTGGTCGGCGCACGATTCGCCATCCGAAACGGGGCGATCATCATCGTTAAGCGAGACAGTCAAAAGGCCGACGCGGTGTTGCCGCCCTACTAGATCGTCTAAATTCTTAAAAGTGACCGGCAAGGTCTATGGCTGATTATTCGGCGGCCTTTCAATGAATCGCCGGCTGCCGTTGAGAAGCTCAAGGTTATTGGCAATCACCGGGTTGGTCGGATCGAGCGAATAAGCCTTCTCGAACTTTCGCCGCGCCGCATTCAGATTACCGCGCAGCATGTACGAATATCCCTGATCATTGAGGACTTGAACGGTTTCGCCGCCCAGCCGGATCGCTTGCGCATACGCCTGATCGGCGAGATCAAAGCGACGTATCCGATCATAGCTCGCCGCGAGCCCAATCCAGGCCGTCACGTCCTTCGGCGATTTCTCGACAGCATCCCTGAAATAGCGATTGGCGATTCCGTAGCTGCCGCGGTTGAAATGCTCCAGCCCCAGTCGCACCGGCTCATCCGAAGGATAATATTTGACGTCGGTCGGCTCCTGTACGGGGTCTCCGCCTGGCGGATCCACGGGCGCCACGATCGCGGCCTCCCTGACCGTGTAGTCACACCCGCCAAGGACTATCCCCGACCAGCAGCAGGCCAGCACTAAAATCAGACGCCGCATAAACCTTCGTCCCCCGCGCGGCCCAGCAGACTCACTGCACCGTTCGTAAAAAATCACCGCTAACTTTACTTACCAAAACCAGTTACCTATTCGCCGCGCCACCAACCGGCACTGATACGCCAGCAGTCGATCCAGCCCCCAATCCTTCTATGTTGACGTTCTGGGTTGGGGCAGTCCGCACGCCCATTTGTTTCGTCGCATCGCCAATGTCGGGAAGCTGATCCACCGGCTGTTTCGTGTTGCCATAGCGTGTCACGGCGGCGCCCACGCGCCGGGCGTCGTACGCGATCCTGCGATCGCCGACATTTCGCGGCCACGGATGGATAGTATGGGTGACGGCGTTGACCTGCTTGGCATCGCCGGCTGTCATCGTGACGGTGTCGGAACGCTGGAAGTAGCGGTCCACTTCGTCATGACCGTACAGTCCGTAACATCCCCCGAGCAGGATGGGCGCGAACAGAGCCAGATACCTGATGGTCATCTCTCGCTTCCTCCTCAGTTGAGCGTCTTCACGACCGGCTGGTTTGCAACGGGGGCCGGTACCGGAATCGTCGCGGTGACCTCGGGCGCGATGATGTGACCATAAGGTCCCTTAACCTCGCCACCTGAATTGACGTAGTCGTTGTAGCGCTTGCGCACTTCCATCTGGCCATTGAGGAAGAAGTCGACATCGTTGGCCGGCAGCCGCGAGTCGAGCGGCGACGCCAGTGCCTGGCCGGGGGCCGCCGGCGCGACCAGTCGCGGCGTCACGATAATGACGAGGTCCGTTTCCTGCTGCTGGTAAGACGAGCTGCGGAACAGCGTTCCGAGCACCGGCACCGAGCCAATCCAGGGCAGTTGAGAAACATCCTGCCGGTTGCGGGTCTGCAGCAAGCCGGCGATGGCAAAACTCTGGCCGTCGCGCAACTCGACCGTGGTGCGTGCATCACGCCGCGATAGTGCCGGGATGGTCGTTCCCGCGATCGTCACAGCATTCTGGAAATCAAGTTCGCTGACCGTTGGCTCAACCCGAAGGTTGATCACGCCGCGAGAGAGAACGGTGGGCACGAAGGCCAATTCGACACCGAACTTCTTGAATTCGATAGTAACAGTCGGCAATGCGCCCGCGATCGCCGTGGAGGCGACTGGCACTGGAAATTCACCGCCGGCCAGGAAGCGCGCGGCATCGCCCGATAGCGCCATTAAGTTGGGCTCCGCCAACCGGCGCAAGAGGCCCTTGGTTTCCAGTGCAGACACCAGCAGGTCGACCGAGGCGCCGCTGCTCGTTCTCAGTACGCTGGTGAGTAGGTTACCAAACGGCACAGCTCCACTGGCCAGCGTACCTACGGTTCCAAGCAAGGGTAAGGTCCCTGCAGGTGGCCCCACATTTGGTTGTGGTACGCGACCACTGCCGGGGACTATTGCGCCATTGACGGTACTTCTACTGCCGAGACCGGAATTTGCGAGGTTCGAGCCACTCGCATTGCCCGCATAAAGGTTCATGCCGAGGTCGCGGCCCGCCTCGCGATTGACCTCGAGAAACCGCACCTCCAGCATCACCTGTTGCGGCGCCGCGACGCTCATCGCGTTGACGACGACGCCCCCTTTCGCAACGGTGCTGGTGGCGATCGCCATCGCTCGCTCCGCCGTAACCGCGTCGGTCGCGGTTCCACTTAGCACCACCTGCCCCTCGGAGGCCGAGACGCGAATTCCCCGCATGCCGGTGCTGGTCCGGATGTTCTGCTGAAGATTTCCGGTATCGATCGCGACCTCGACATCGAGGATGCCAATCTGCCTCATCGACGAATCGAACAGGATGACGTTGGTGGTGCCGGTCTGCTTGCCCTGAATGTAGATCAGGTGATCGCTCAAGGACTTCACGTCGACGATGTCGGGCGAGCCCGCGACAATCGTTGAAAAAGGCGTATCGACCCTGAAGGTGCGCGACTTGTTGACGGTGACCTTGACGCGCTGGACGTCGCTCATTTCGCTGACGAAGACGCCGCCGCCGGAACTCCGCCGCTCTGCAGCCCCCGCCTGGTCAGCGGAATCAAACAAGGCAAGCGCAGCGCCAAGAACTATTGCGCTCGAGGCGAAAAGCCTCCCTCGCGCGCCACCAAAAACGCGACCGCCCCTCATTCGATCCCCCTCGCCGCAATCCACTTCCGTTCCCGTAAATTTACGGCATCGGCGTCCCAAAACTCTCCCGGCACACCAGGTCGTAGAGCTTACAAGCTGTTCCAATATAAATCGTTACGCCCGAATTCCTTGTCCTTGTGCACACCGGCCTCACGCCACAAACTCAGCGCCGCCTCACAGAGGCCAAGTCTTCGCCGCGAATGCGGCACTAAAATCATCATCCCCTCATCTGCATCGTTGGCAAGGAGAGACCTCTATCGGCCTGTGCAACAACGGAGAAAACTTTTGAATGTTGCCAAGGCACCACTGCTATGCCCGCTTGCGTGCATTGCGGTTCCCCTAACTCCCTACCTCTCTGCTCTCGACAGCTAGCCTTGCCAAAGGTTCCCCGACCGATGCGGGCACATCGTTCCAGACAGTCGTGCCAAACTCCGCCAACGCTTACCGCACGCACTCCAGAACGATGCCGATTAGAAGGGGATGGTTGTGGAAGCGCTCGGCGCATTGAGTGCTGTGCCCCATATCGGCATCAGCATCGCGAAGCCGGCTTGAGAAGCTGTAACCGTCAAATTGTTGCCGCTGGACGCCACGTTCAGCGTCGGCGTGAGACCGCCGAAGTACAGGAACGGCGCCGCGTTTTGCTTGTCGGTAGTGGGCATGGGATCGCCGGTGCAGCCGGACGGCGACTGAGGCGGGCTCTGGAGCAAGGCAGGCGTGTAGCAGTTGATCATGACCGCCCGCGCGCCGGCACTCGCGAGCTTCCGCAAGGACTGCATCGTGATGGCGTAGCGTCCGAGATCGAAGATGGCGAAGATCAATGTGAAAAGCGACACGAAGACAAGGATGAATTCGAAGGCCGCGACACCGCGATTGTCGAGCTTTCTCATCATTGCACCAAAGCGACGACTTGGGTGTAAGCGACGGTGGTCGAAGCACATCCATCCGTGCTCAGGTACGAGCCACCGCTGAGGTTGAGTGTCTTGGCGATCACAGTCGAGCAGGTCGTATTGGCAGGTTGAGTGTTCCCACCAAACGACACATCTGCTTTGGGAAAGTACATCGCGCCCGCAAGCTTAATCACGCCGTTGCCGCCAATGTTGACACTAGCGGTTGTTTGATCGTCAATCAGAACCCCACTCAGCGCAGGGTATGTCGGGTTGCTGGTAAGAGCGGAGAGAGTGACCGTCCCGCCATTGATCGTGAGGCTCGAATTTCCGAGCAACACAATGTTTACAGCTGTTCCCGTGACGGTTGCGCCCGTCATATTTATTGATGCATTATAGAAAAAATAGGTTCCTGACCCAGTAAACGTTACATAGTCCTGGGTGCCCCAGTTAAAGTTCCCAGTATACGCGCCGCTGCTGTCGTTGGGCGGGAGGTTATAACACTTGCTGCCGTTGGGATATGGTAGTCTAGTGACGGGGTTGACGGCGGGGCACGTCACCTTTGTACTATTGGCTGAGGTATCGCCGGTCCTCGTGTTGAACGACGCACTCTGCAGCCCCTGAAGTGGGTCCAGCGCAGGAGGCATAAAGTAGTTGTGCGTTACGCCGGGACTGGCGCAGGTGCTGTTTGGACTACAGCCAGTTGCACCCAAGACAGCCCATCCTGAACCGCTGAAAGAGGGAGTGCTGGCAAACTGGACACTCGCATCCGACATGATCGGGCAACCCGTTCCGTTGCTGCTGGTGTTACCAGCAATTTTAAGCGCCCCGTTCCCTGCGTTCGGATCAGGTCCAAGTGCCAAGGCACACACCTTGCTCGGCAGCTTGACCAGAGCAATGGCTTGGGCGGGAATGTTGACGGTGGTTAAACCCAGCACTGCCGCCAAGTAGGCAGGCTGTTGCTGGCTGGTCCTGGCGCGAACGGCGTTGCCGGTGCCCGCAGCCGGCGTTGAGAACGTGCCCGCACTGTAATCGCCGATATCGATCTGCACGGCCCGCGAGATTCCGCTCGGAAGGCTCGGCGCACAATTGGTGCCCGGATAGGCGGTGTCGCCGGAGTTGCAGAACGCATTCTGTGCCGCGAATTCCTTGCCACGATAATCCACCGATTGTGCCTCGCAGGCCGCGCCAGCGATCGTGCATGCCAGCCGCAAGGCGCCCGAGTAGGCGGCCGAGTCGGCGGCGTTTTGCGCGTGCTGCTTGGTGACGTACCACGATCCGGCCTCGGCCCCGAGTGCGACCGCGCCGATGAGCGGAACGAGGGCGATGACTGTTGCGAATGCGGCCGAGCCTCGTCGGGAACGGAGCAGCTTACGCATGGAAACACCTACTGGAAGCGTTCAGAGTAAGGCAACGTGTACGTACAACTGTTGGGGCACAGCACACCCGTCAACACAATCGGCGTCAAAGTGATGGTCGTCGAAAATGTAATGTACTTGGGAGAAGAAATATTGCCTGGCGAGCAGGTAGCGCCTGCGTCTCCGCATATAACCTGGATGCTGCCGATCGTATGACCAGCGACTGTTGTCTGTAGTCCTGGCCTCCAGGTCACCGTGCCGTCAGGGCCGAGCGGATTATAATACTGTACATATTGCCCGAAGGAACGCAGCGCCGTCCACGCGGAGATAAAGCGGAAGCCTGCAGCGGCTACGTCGGCGAGCGGCATCAGCAAGAACGCCACCAAGAATATGTAAACGAACACTGTCTCAAACGCGACGGCGCCGCGCTGATCCGCGGTGAAGGACTTCCGACAGCACGCCCGCCTGCCTCGACCGATACCTACCACTTCCGATCGCGGAGTCCGAGCAGTAGCGATTTGAACCATGTCCATGACAATTCGGCCACGCATGGCCGCTCACCAAACATAAGGGACCACTCGCCAACGCGATGCTTCGTAGCTGGAATACTCAGGGCAATTGCGCCGAAGCAGGTCTTCCTCGTAAAGAATTCGGCATACCTGGATGCCCACATGCAGGATCAATACGATCACCGTAACCGGTGTCAGGTATTGCAGCACGACGCCCAGGACCACGATTTCTTCTGCGAGGTAAAGCGGGTGCTTGATCCATCGATACGGACCGGTCTGCACCACCGAACGCGCCTGTGGCACCAAGCTGAACGACCGACCGAGATGTCGGATAGTGACAAGCATCATGATCGTGCCGACCAGCACGCAAGCTGTCGATGCCAGGTTTGGCAGCGTTTCGTCGGTTTTGCCCAGAAAGCTGATCGTCCATGGCAGATAGCTGCCGACGAACGCAGCTATTCTCGGAAGCAGGCCATCTGCATGCGCCTTTGCCGGAGAGCGCGTCATGATCAACAGCGCCAGGAGCATGTAGAAAATGCCGAGACAAAAGCCCGACAGGAGCGATGGCCAGGAATCGGTAGGCGATGCCCCAATTTTGATGGCCACGCAAAGCGCCAGCAAAAAGAACCACATGCTGCCAAACAGCCGCATGATCCGATCGTAAGAACAGTTTTTCGACAGGGCGATCGTGCTCATGGCTACTTACCGAAGCTGGCGAACGAACGAACAAGATGCAGAACGGGACTTCCACCCATAATGATGAACATCGCTGGAAGCAGGAACAGCACCATCGGAATGGTCAGCTTGGCGCCCAACTTGTGTGCTCTCTCTTCGAGCTTGGTAATACGTTCTCGCCGCAGGTCGACAGCGATACTGCGTAGCGCCTGGCTCAACGGCGTCCCGTATTGCAGGCTCTGGCTGATCATGGTTCCGAACCGGCGAAGCCCATCCGAGGTTGATGCCAAATTCTCGAATGCGTCGATGCGATTTGGCAAAATCCGGAGATCATCAAGAAGTCGATGCAACACCCAGGCCATAGCTGGATTGGTCTGCTTCATTTCTTCCGCCACACGTGCCAGCCCGCTCTCCATGCCCATTCCCGCTTCGCTGCACACAACCAGCAGATCGATCATATTCGGCGTACCTAGCCGAATAGCCGCATCAAAACGCCGTTTCAGCACCGACAGAATCAATCGCGGTCCCATAATTCCGATCACCACGCCAATGAGCCCGAAGACCAGCACGTCGGCAGGCCCCCTTCCCGAAAGCTGCGCAAGGAGTAGCGCAATGACCGGGAACAGGAATGTGCTGACGACTTTGATACCGATCCAGATCGGCAAGGTTCGATGATGATTGAAACCTGATGAGTGAAGGATCGTTCGTAGCTGTTCCAGGTTCTCCTCGGCGTAGAAGCGCCGATACCGCATGCCGAGCCACGAAAACCAACTGGTCATGTCCTGGAACGGCGCTGACCGGTAAGGGATGCCCATCACGGCGTTTGATACCCGTGTATCCAATGCACGGACATGAATTTCTCGGATGATCAACAAGCAGGTCGCAGTTCCGGCTGCTACTGCGAGGGCCACCAGACTGAGACCAAAAGTCATAGTTCTGTTTCCCGTCTGACCATCCAACTGATCACCAGGTGCCCGATAAGCACCGAGGCTACCGCGTAGGCCAGGAGCTTGTTCCCAGTCGGATCAGAGAACAATAAATCAACATTTTTCGGATTGGCCGCGTATAGCAACGCGCCCGCAATCAAGGGTGAGATCGTAAGTGCTCGTGAGGAAAAGATCACTTCTCCCGCCAGCGCCTTGGCGCGAGCAGCCAGCGCAACACGCTGACTCACAGTGTCTCCCAGTGTCTGCAAGGTTTCGGCCAAGCTGCCGCCTGACTTCAACTGAACAGCAAGCGTCACCGCAAACATTGCATATTCTGCCACTTGCGTTCGCCGATAGACGGCTTCGACGGCTTCCTCCGGAGGTCTTCCCAGATTCACTTCGTTGCATACGATAGCAAACTGGCCAGCAGTTGGTTGCGGCATCTCGCGCGCGATCGTGCGAAATGCCTCGTGCACGGGCAGACCAGACCGAACCGTACTTGTCACCAGTTGGATCGCGTCAGGCAGCTGTCGAAAAAGTTGACTGGCGAAGCGACGTTGTTGCCATCCAAACAGAACTCGCACGACCACTATGGCGGCAATGGCAGCCGCGACAGACACGTAGAGGGTGGAAAATCCCAGAAAGCGATTGGCAAAGAAGATTGCCACCACCGTGATCGCGGCGGCAACTAGCACATATGCCGGATGCCAGGCGTGAACCATCTCCGGCCTGTAATTGGCCAGACGATGGAGAAACAGAGCCCGGGACCCGGTCTCCGCCCGCCGAATGGATGGCAGATTGACCGGATGTGAGGCTGGTAGAGCTACCGTCAGCTGGCGCTGTATGCGTCGCTCTCGACCGTCGAGCCACAACGAATTGACTGCTGCGCACATCGCAAGCGCTAGAACAGTGACGATCACGAACTCCGGTATCATATTTGCCTCATGGCTTCGGCCCAGGCACGATCAAGCCCAAAATAGACAAGACGGCTCTTGAACTTCGGGAGGGCGTTCGTGGAACTGTAGGTGCCGGATATCCGCCCATGCACATCGTCCTCCTGGTACTCGAAGGCTGCGATGTCATTTGTGGTGATCACATCCCCTTCCAGCCCCATCACCTCGCTGATTTGGACAATGCGGCGCTGCCCATCCCGCATGCGCTCGACTTGCACGATGAGATCCAGCGCAGCGACGATCTGAGCTCGAATGGCCCGCGACGGCAGATTGACCTGTCCCATCTGCACCATGTTCTCGATGCGGGTCAGGGCATCGCGGGCGCTATTGGCATGGACTGTGGAGATCGAACCATCATGGCCGGTGTTCATTGCTTGCAGCATGTCAAATGCTTCAGCGCCGCGCACCTCACCCACGACGATCCGGTCAGGACGCATGCGCAGGGCATTCCATAGGAGATCGCGTTGCGTCACCTGCCCTGTGCCTTCGAGGCTGGGCGGCCGGGTCTCCAGGCTGATCACGTGAGGCTGCTGAAGCTGCAGCTCTGCGGCATCCTCGATGGTGACGATGCGCTCGCTGTGATCGATGAATTGACTCATGGCGTTCAGCAGCGTCGTCTTGCCGGACCCGGTGCCGCCAGAAACCAGAACATTGAGCCGAGACCGGGCGGCAATCTCCAGCAATTGTCCGACGGCTGCGGTCATTGACCCGTTTTCGATCATGCCTGCGATATCCAAACGGCGGCTTGGAAATTTTCGGATCGAAATGCAGGGGCTATGGATCGCTAGCGGTGGAAAAATGATGTTGACCCGGCTGCCATCCGGCAAGCGGCAATCCACCATCGGACTGGATTCATCGACACGCCGCCCAACTTGCGCAGCGATTTTCTGCGCCACCGATGCGATGTGATCATTGTCGCGGAATCGCACCGCGATCCGCTCCAGCTTGCCGCCTCGTTCGATATAGATGTTACTCGGTCCGTTGATCATGATGTCGTTGATCGATTGATCGAGTAGAAGCGGACGCAGAGGCCCGTAGCCGGTCATGTCGTCCGCAATCTCATCCGCTAGCTGAAGCTGCTCGCGACCCGACAGTTCGAGCCGTTCCTCGTTGGCGATTCCATGGATGATCTCCTCAATCTGCCGCCGAAGGACATCGCGCGAAACAGTCGCGGCCACCGATGGCTCAATCAGTTCGATGACCCGCTCGCGGAGCGGCGCTGATATCAGGGGCCGCTGGGGCGAAAGTTCGTGCCTGGGTGCAGATGCAGGCACGCTCTGCGTCGACGCCGGCAATGGCGTCAATGCAGGCAAACGAGCTGGCGTGTCGTCGTCGCGCCTACCAAAGGTCTTCATAATCCGAGCAGCCTCCTCAGCCGTCCCTTCCGCTCGGCGCCGAGCCCCGTGATCTCCCGTACGATCGGGGCAAGGTGACGTCGCAGACCCGATACGTGCTTGAGCGCTGGAATTCCGAGATTGACCGCCTGGGTCATCCCCTTCCCGAGATCGGGCACCACCATGTCCGGTTCTGCCCCCAAGGCCTTGACAACCGCGGCCCTGGGCAGGCCGCCGGGGCGATTGGCACGGTTGAGCAAAGTAAAGACCCGATCCTTGCCGGCAATGTTGGTGACGGCGGTGCGCAGTGCATGGGCATTGCGAAGTCCGGTCACCTCGGCTTCCAGCAGCACCAGCACATGACGAGAAAGAGTGATCACCGGATGGATCGATGGTGGAAACGGCACCGGTACGTCGACAACGATGTAATTGAACCGTTGGCGGAGCAGACCCAGCACGTGCCTCACGCCCGCCTCGGTGATGTCGAGCTGCGCATCCAGTTCTTCATCGGCGGAGATCAGGCAAACCCGCTCGTTGACTTCAATTGCGGCGCGCTCCAGGAATAACGTGTCCGCCCGCATCGGATTTTCCAGCGCGATACGCAGACCTGGCCCGGGTTGAACACCCAACATGACAGCTGTTTCGCCGCCCTGCAGATGAAGGTCGAGCAGCGCGACCTTGGCCTTGGTGGTCTCGGCCAGTTGCAGCGCGAGATTGATGGCGATACTCGTTGCACCGGCACCGCCCTGCGCGCCACAGATCGAGATCACATGCCCGCCACGGTCGGTCGGACCCGGCGCTACG
This sequence comes from Bradyrhizobium paxllaeri, assembly GCF_001693515.2. NCBI lineage: Bacteria > Pseudomonadati > Pseudomonadota > Alphaproteobacteria > Hyphomicrobiales > Nitrobacteraceae > Bradyrhizobium > Bradyrhizobium paxllaeri. The sequence continues at coordinate 2,825,673 of NZ_CP042968.1, read as the reverse complement.
TCGCCAAGCAGCTTCGGGCGCAGCTGGTCCAGCACCATGTCACGCGTGATCGGCCTCGGCAGGTACTCGGTCAAGCCGAGTTCCATAAGCTGGCGATAGAAGGTGATCTCCCTGCTCTCACCGATTAGAGCTACCCGGACGTCGGGTGGGCAGACGCCGGCCAGCCTTTCCAGTTCGGCAAATGGATCATCGATTCCACTGATGTCCGTCACCAACGCAAGCAATTCGGTGTCGGTTTCGAGCATCCGTATGGCATTACGAATCGTGCCACGTCTGATCGATATGTTGCTGCCTTCGAGGCCCTTGCGCAGAGCCGCCGCACTGAGCTCGTCATTTACAAAACAGACGACCCGGTTGCGCGCTACAACAGACGTAGCTTCCTCAGGCGAACTGACGACTGCAATGTTAACGCTCATCAACGTTTCTCCAACAACTTTCCTGCCTGAACCACCATCGTCGTACCCCGGCGAGAAACTTCCGACCCATCGCAGTTGACCATAGTGTCGTTGTCGCCTGTGTCCTGTTTCCTGACTGAGTATTGCTTGATCTGACCGCCAGAATGAACGACGACCGCTGCAGTCCGGCCGGCAATTGCATTCTGGCGAGCAATTTCCGGCGACACATCGCAGCTGGAGATGGCGCCAGCGTCCGCTGTATCCCAACCATCGACTGCTGCCCGTACGACCAGGGAGAGCGTTCCGATCTGCCTTGCCACTGTGATCTTCTTGACTTGCTCTGGCGCAAGCTCCAACGACACAGTTTGCGCTTGCTTGCCGGCCATCGAGCTAACGCCTCGCCCGCCTTGCACAATCTCCTGGTCAATCGCAATGACTCGAACGTTGCCCAGAACGGTTTCGCTCAAGGCCCGACGCGCGGGATCTGCCTTCTCGAAGACTTGGGTCAATAAGACATCAACATGATCACCTGGCCTGATCAGGCCCGAGACGCCAGACTCCTCGTCCACCTTGATGCTGATTGCGCGGCTATCGGGTGCCAGGACGCTGGCCAGGAAACCGCGATCTCGCGGTCGCAATACGTCCTGTAAAGTGATCGGACTGCCAGCGTCGACGAACTTGCGAACCAGGGAGCCGGGAAGTCCGACCTTCGAGTCGGGTGTTTCAAGAATCGCTCCTGCTGGAAGACGTTCAGGCGGCACCGAGCGAACTGCGAAATCTTCTTCGCGGGCCAATGTACCTTTCGACAGCGGACGTGCCGCTACAAAATACCCTACAGTCGAAGAAGGCGTCGGCCCCTGCTCCTTGACCTCTGCTACCGGGACTACCGGGACCTGTTTCGGCAGGTTCATGTTATAGGCAATAAGCCCGAACGCAGTGGTTGCGAGCAACAGCACCAGGATGATCGAGAGGCGCAACGCGGACGACATGTCAAAATCCTTTGCTGAAGATGGTCCAGATACCGCCGCACGCGATGGCAACCCCGTAAGGTAGCGGCGCGCGTCGCAAATGGCGCCAGCGCTCTATCGCGTAGACGCGGCGCGCGATTGACGATCCCGCTGGCGCCAGGTTGGGATATGGTAGATGGCGCATCATGAGATGCACCAGGGCAAGGACGCCGCCGGCCAGCCCGGTGATGGTCAACAACTCGATCACGCCCGTCAGCGGAAAACCGATCGCCAGGGCAGTCAGCAACTTGACGTCGCCGCCGCCAATTCCTCCGCGCGCATATAGGACAAACAGAAGGAGAAAGAGGATCGCGGCTGCTATCAGCGACTCCGCAACTTGCATCGGGCTGGCCAATTGACCAGCGATCCCGAGGAGCGCCAGCGCCAGACAAATTTCATTTCGGATCAATCGCGTCGCGACATCGATCGTTGCGACATATAGCAACAACAGGATTTCCAGAATCGAGGCCGTGGAAGCAATCCAGTTCATGAAATGTACGCCTCAAAAAAGAAGGCACACGAAAAGTGGGGGACACTTTCAAGAGGGGGGCACCTTGGATTGCCCCCCTCGGGCGTCAGTTGGAGGTATCAAACCGCCGCAGTGAAAGCGTTGGTGATAGCGGTGATCCCGGCAGTCAGCGACTGCCCGATCGCACCACCAGCTCCAACACCGAACACCGCTGACACTGCGCCAATGATACAAACCGCGACAATAATGTACTCGAACGACACCACACCGTCCTGGTCCGTGCGCAGACGCTTCAGGGCTTCCGTGGTCTTGACGTAGTATTTCAACATAGGAGAAATCCTTCTTTCACGATGTATTTGCAAAACCGTTGGCAGAAAATTGCCGGGGCGTTGGCGGATAAAAGTCATTGCCAACTTTTCCCAATCTAGTGTCGAGCCAAAAATCTGTCACTTGCTGTGGCAGCGCTTTTCCGTAGTTACACGGAGCGAGCGCGTGGAAATTCCGAGGTAATCCGCCATTACGTTAACGATGTTGGCGACTGCGTTGTCATCGAGGCTTTGGGTCAGATCGAGCCGCGCGACACTCATCTCTTCGTCGCAGCAGTCAGCGGAAAAATACTGCGCGAAAGAGAATCGACGCTGTTCAGCTGAACTCAGCAGGAAATTAGCCTGTAACAGGCGCAAGAATCGCCGGCACAATTAAGCTCGGCGGGCTTCCGACCTGTATTGGCCCGGATGAAGAGACGAGGATCAGCTGCCTCTCATGCCGCCGCGATCACTCGTCCAGAACGTCGAGGAAGCCTTCGACCTTTCCAAGCGGCCTCTCGCGATCCTTGCTGATGTAGACGACCCGATCACCGTCGCGTTGCAGGGATCGCGCCCGGGACCTGCCAAGTTTTCCCGGCAAGAAGGTCGCGGCCACGGCGTCCGCTCCGACATCGAGCCTTACGATTCCTCTTCGTCTGCAGTCGATCCTGAGCCTTGCTGCGGCAAAGAAATCGCCTGCCGCCGGAGGCAATTTGCCGAAGCGACGGGAAGTCTCCTCCTCGAGGTCGTCCAGTTCGTCTTCGCTTGGGCACCTGGCGGCACGGGCGTAGATTTCCAGCCGAACCGCCTCCGATTGCACGTAGCCTGGCGGCAACATGTCCGGGATCGGCAGGTTGAGGTCGGGCACCCAGAGGTCGGCGGCCCTGTCGTCTGCTTTCTCCGAGGCCAATTTCAGAAGGTGGCTATAGAGCACCGGCCCGAATACCTGGACATGGCCCGACTGCCGCTCGGAAAGCAGGTCCCCCGCTCCTCTGAGATCCAGATCCCGCGCACTGATGGCAAAACCCGCCCCTGGTCGGTTGAACTCCTCCAAAACGGCCAGCCGCTTCTCGGATCGCTCCGAGTCGGAATCGGTCAGCAAATACGCAAACGCGCGTATTCCGCCGCGTCCCACCCTGCCTCTGAGCTGGTGGAGCTGAGCAAGACCGAACCTTTCGGGCCAACAGACTACGATGGTGTTGGCCCGGGGAATATCGAGACCGCTCTCCACGATGTTGGTCGCCAGCAGAACGTCCGCCCTGCCTTCGACGAAGCTCATCATTCGATCGTCTATTTCGTCGGCGGGCAACTTGCCATGGAGACAGACGATGCGGAGATCCGGGGCCATCGATTGAACTCGCGCCAGCATCGGATCGAGATCCTGAATACGCGGACAGATCAGAAAGCTTTGTCCATGGCGTCTTTGTTCGCGCAGCAATGCCGCGGCGATGGCGGCGTCCGAAAGCGGAGCGACCTTCGTGACGACCGGAAGTCGATGTACGGGCGGAGAGGCAATGACGCTGAGATCCCTGAAACCGGCGAGACCTGCCGCAAGCGTCCGCGGGATCGGCGTGGCGCTCATCCAAAGGGCATGAATGCTCTTGGCCAGCCCGGAAAGTTTCGCCTTCTCTGCCGCGCCAAAATGCTGCTCCTCGTCGATGATGACCAGGCCGAGGTCGGCGAACTTCACGTCCTTCGAGGCGAGAGCCTGCGTTCCAACCACGACCTTCAATTTTCCGCTCTTCAGTCCCTCCTTCACCTCTCTTGTCTGCGCGCCGGAATCGGTCCGCGACAGACTTCCCACTTCGATACCGAACGGAGCAAAACGTTTGCGGAAAGTCGCGACATGCTGTCTTGCAAGGACCGTGGTCGGTACCGCGATCGCGACCTGCTTTCCTGACAACACCACCGCAGCCGTGGCTCGCAACGCCACCTCGGTTTTGCCGAACCCGACATCGCCGCAAATGACCCTGTCCATGGGATGGCCCGACGCGAGATCATCTAGAACGTCCCGAATGGCCTTCGCCTGGTCGACCGTCGTGAAATAGGGAAAACGCGCGACGAACTTCTCATAAACGGGCCCTCGAGGTACAAGTTTCTGAGCTCGCCGGCGGCGCCGCTGGCTGATGTGTTTGGCGAGCTGCTTGCCGGCGATCTGGATTTCGTTCTCCGCCTCGGTACGCCGGGCCCACCACGTACTTCCATCCGCCTTGTCGAGGGTCAGCTCGCCGAGCTCCGACGCGTATGGCCAGATTATCGTCAGGTCAGCGGGCGGAACGAGAACGGCATCGTCCCCCGCAAATACGAGCCGGATCATTTCGCGCGACGACCCACCCCCCGTCGCCACGGTCTGCAAGCCGTCGAGCAAGGCCAGTCCTCGCTGCAGATGAACGACCACCGTACCCTGCTCCGGCACATCTGCGTGGTCGAAAGCCGCACTCCAGCTCCTGGCCAGGGGCTGCGGATGATGCGCCCTGCTGCCCAGCACATCGGAAGCCGTCACGACGACAAGAGGTTTCCGGCCGGGCACGACAAAACCTCTGTCGAAGTCAGCCAAAAGCGCCGCTTCACGATTGCGTCCGGCCGTCGCCTCGTCCCAGTTCGCAAAGCGCTCCGGCTTGACCCCGCTCATCCGCTCCATCACGCGCAGGTCGTCCGCCAGCGCTGCGACGAAAACCAATCGCGAGCCGGCGCGTTGCGTCTCGTCGACGAATGCGCGGAGCGCCTTCCTGGGTGATGCGACCTGCGAAAAGTCCGGCGTGGGGGCGAAAGGCGCCTTTTGCGACAGCACGCTCATACGTCTGGTCGCCTTCTTCCATTCGCGCCCCCCGAGGTATTCGCGCTCTTGATCCGTGCGACCTGCCGCCTCCTCGATCGTGCCAAGCCAGCTATCGGCGTGCGCCGAAACCCCTGCATCGGCGATCCACTTGGCTCGACCGCAATAGTCGAACAGGGTTGAGCGCTTTCCGCGCACATTCCCTAACGCCAGCCGCTCCGACATCGGGTCGACGAGAAGCTCCTTCGTCTCGAAAACGATGTCATGTTCTATTGGGTTGAACGCCACGATCCGGCGTATCACCCCGCCGGAATGCTCCACTCTGAACGGTCCCAGTGCGCCGGCGGGAAAAATCTCGAATGTCTTCCCGTGAAACAGCGCGCCGCCGGGATAGTCCGCCTCGTCATCGAGATCGTATCCGAGCGCCTCAAGCCGCGCCCGAAGATCTCGTTCGGAAAACGCGGCGCCCACCTTCAAACGGAGGATGACGCGGGACCAACTCGCTGGCGCAGGCAGCCGCTCCATCACGGCTTCTGCGGTGGACACAAGCAGGATCGGCTTCTCGGGCTTGGCAAGGCGCCTCAAGACCGAGCTTCGTCTACCCGCGATTTCGTGCGACGGCTCCAGCTGATCGAACGGCAGCGTATTCAGTCTCGGAAAGACCAGCACATCACACGAGGGGGCCAGGGCATGAATGACTGCACCCAGTCGCTCTGCCCTGTTCTCGCTTTCGGCGAGAAAGACGATGCCTTTGCGACCCGACTTCCTCCACTGCGCGAGCAGATGGAGGGCCATCATGCCGAGCGGCGATGAAGAAGAGATCGCGGTCCGCGGTAGAGAAGTCTTTCGCTTCGTTGCCTTGCTGGCAACGCGCGCTTTGCTGGAACGACCCACGTTGAATCCGTCATTGATTCGCGACCAGCAGACGCTGATGGCGAGTATTACTTTGAACAGGCCTGCTCTGATATGGGAGCTATGCCTCGGGCAGCGTACATATGCGAATTTGGTTGCAGACGCACGCTTCCAATCTAATCGTCCCATAAAACTCGCCGGGGTGCGGAGCTACCGAGAATTTCGGAGTTTGCGTAGCTTCTTTGGCGACATCATGGGCCTCCGCATGGATAAGATGTCAGGCCCGGGATCGTTCACCGCGCGACGCATGCTTTTAGGCGCAATTCCACGACGCCGGGCGCCAGGCCGCCCAGGCTTCTACGGACGTCGCACCACGACTACAACGCCAACTTGCGAAAGTCGACCGCCTGTTCGTCCTTCGGACGATGCCACTTGGGCTAGACGGAAATGTGATAACCGCCGTCCACAGCGATGTGCTGGCCGGTGATGTAAGACGCGGCATCCGAAAGCAGAAAACACACCGGCTTGACCGCCTCCTCCGGCGCGGCCCAGCGCCCCATCGGAATCCGCGCCAGGATGCCGTCGCGAAACTTATCGCCCCTGATCGTTTCGGTCATCGGCGTCTCAACGACGCCGAAGCACACTGAATTCGTCCGAACGCCGAACTTCGACCATTCCTTGGCGGTCGACATCGTCATGCCCAGCAGGCCGCTCTTGGCCGCGGCATAGTTTATCTGCCCGATGGAACCGGCTCTTCCGGCATCCGAGGAAATATTCACGATCGATCCCGGATTTTCGCGGCCGGCCTTTCCTTGCGCAAGCATGATTCGACCCACGGCCTGGGTCCACAGGAATGCGCCGGTCAGATGCACAGAGATGACCTCGCTCCATTGCTGCAAGGTCATCTTTTCGATCATGGCGGGCCGCGTGATGCCGGCATTGTTGACAAGGCCGTCAATGACGCCAACGCGGGCTTTGAGGTCGCTCACCGTCGCTTCAGTGAACTCCGGATCAGCCACGCTGCCGACGTAGGGCAGTAGCTGGCCATTCGTCGTCGCGGCAAATGCGTGAAGCTTGTCACCGTTAAGATCGACACCAACGACTCGCGCTCCCAGGGAAATCGCCAATTTCGCGATCGCCTGCCCGATCCCCTGGGCCGCCCCGGTAACGATGATCGTCTTCCTATCCAATGACATCACATCTTGCATGGATCACTCTCTCCGGCATTCCTGATTGGGTACAACCAGCATCCTATAAACTGTCGATGGAATCCAGATCTGCCATCGCCGTCGTTATGCGTTCGATCATGGTCAGCGTGGTCTCCTCCGGCTGCATGTTCGGCAGCAACGGCGAATGACACAGCGTAATCGTCCACATCAGGAGCGCGTGTACCATTTGCTCCCTGTAGTGCCGGAAGCTCTCGTCGAAATCCGGTTTGGAGCCCGTGAGCTCGGCAAATCGTTCGAGATAGCGAACCAGAAGATCCCTCTCCCACTTGCGGCGATCATCCGGCGTCAGCGCCGCTGTCACCGCGTAGGCGAAGTCCCGGGACCAATGGCCGCGTGAAAGACACTGCCAGTCGCACAGCCCCATCTTTCCTGCGGCCGTCCGGTACCAGTTCCCGATATGCACGTCAGAATGGATCAGGCCCTGCCCCTCGCCTTCGTGGACGGCGAGCGCATGCATGGCCGCCGGCCACACCTTGTCGCGCTGCGCCATCACCGTTTTGGGAATGACGTGCGACGCGGCATCGAATGCCTTCCGGGTGTAATGCTCCAGGTCCATCTTCTCGGCGCCGATCGTGAACCATCTCGGATAGCCGGCAACCCAGCGATATCGCGTTGCTAGCTCGCGGTCGCCGTGAAAGCGCGCATGCAGCGCGGCCAGCACATCAACCATGTCATCCGCCATCTCGCGGGTGACGTAGGTCCGGTGATTGCAAAACGTCGCAGACTTCGTTGCCACGAGATCTTCCAGCAGCAGGATCGACGCAAAAGTCCTGCGGTCGAAGGCGGCATGGTAACCCACAGGCGCCTCGATCTGCAGCAAGGGCCGCAGCTGGACGAAGAACTGACCTTCGACCCGCGCCGTGCCGTTGAAACCGCCGATCATGCGCGTGACGACGCTCGGCAGCGACTTCGTGAAGATCGAGCCCGGCAAGCCGGCCCGGCGGCCGGCTTCGTTATAGGTGAGCAGCAGCCGGTGCCGTTCGTGCGTTCCGGCACTGGCCGGCTTGATCTCGACCTGCGTCACCATGGCGCCAGGATGCTTTTCGCAAAGGACTGCCGTCAGCCATTCGGGCGTGATCGCGCGCGGCGCGCAAGGCACGTCGTCACGCTGCCACGCCTTCGGCCTGACGAGGCGCTCGAACGCAACTCGCCCTCCGATTCTCAGCGCAGCCAAAGCTGTCGCGCCCGATGCACCCATGTTTCCCTCCTCAGCGGACGACAATAGCGCATCGCTCCGGCAAACTCGTGACCGAGGGCCGGACGTCAGTCGCCGCATTTTAGTACACTATCGTACGATATGTAGCACAGCCGGATCAGCAAGCAAGATAAAAGCTGTTTGCTGCTATTGCCTGCCCTGCGCTCTTGCACCGCAGCAACAAGGTCCAAAGAAATCTTGCAGCACGCCATTTCAGTTTTATAGTATATGGTATATGTGTGTACTGATTGGCGCCAAGCGTCGACCAAAGTTCACACGCTCACAAAACAACAAGGGGGAAGCATGAAGATACCGGCACTGGTCGTCATTTCGACCTTGTTCCTCGGCGGCTCCACCGCTTTGGTTGGCGCGGCTGAAAAGAAGTATGGCCCTGGTGTCACCGACACCGAAATCAAGATAGGCCAGACCGTGCCCTACAGCGGACCGGCCTCGGCCTTTTCGAGCTATGGCCGCGTCATGACCGGCTATTTCCAGATGCTCAACGAGAAAGGCGGCATCAACGGCCGGAAAGTGAATTTGATCTCGCTCGACAATGGGTTCAGTCCGCCGAAAGCCATCGAACAGACCCGCAAGCTGGTCGAAAGCGATGAAGTCCTCGCCGAGGTCGGCACCGTCGGCACGGTTCCCAACATCGCCGTCCAGAAGTACCTCAACCAGAACAAGGTCCCCCACATCTTCATCTCGGCGGGCGGCCGGAGGTTCAACGATCCGCAGAATTTCCCCTGGACCGTGCCGTTCTATCCGCCGTTCGAGATGGAGGGCGCCACCTTTGGGCAATTCATCGCCAAGAAGCTGCCGAACGCAAAGATTGCGGTCCTCTATCAGAACGACGATTACGGCAAGGATTATCTCACGGGCTTCAAGCGAGGGCTGGGAACCGGCACCGCCAAGATCGTAGCCGAGGCAACCTACGAGATCAGCTATCCCACCGTCGATTCCGAGGTGATCCAGCTCAAGACCTCCGGCGCTGACACGCTGGTCTATTTCACGACACCGAAGTTCGCCGCCCAGGCGATCAAGAAGGCAAACGAGCTGAACTGGAAGCCGGCCCAGTTTCTCGCCAGTCCGGTCAATTCCGTACAAGGCGTGCTAACCCCCGCCGGACTGGACAATGTCCAGGGCGCCTATACGACGCAGTTCACGAAGCAGGCCGGCGATCCGGCCTGGGCGCAGGATCCGGAAGTCGTCGACTATATCGCCTTCATGAAGAAGTGGGCGCCGAATGACAGCCCGAACGATTTCATCGCGCTCTCAGGTTACGTCAACGCACAGGCCATCGCGCTGGGGCTGAAGCGCTGTGGCGACAATCTGACACGCGAAAACCTGCTGACCCAGGCGACGACGTTCAACAACGAACGCGTCGGCATGCTGCTTCCGGGAATCGAGCTCACCAACTCCAAGGAAAACTACGCGCCCTACCGCGCGCTGCGCATGGCCGTCTTCGAGAAGACGTCATGGAAGCTGCTTGAGGAGTGATTGGAAACAGCGGGGCGGGACACGAAGCGTCTCGCCCCCGATCGACCGGCGACCACCCGCTCAACCTATCACGTCTTCGCGGCGCAATTCGTCGATGGCTGCCGGCGACAGACCTGCCTCCCGCAGGATCTCGTCGGTATGTTGCCCCGGCATCGGCGGCGGCAGGCCGGCGCTGCGTTCCTCCCCGACGAATGTCACGGGGTGACCTACGCAGTTGAGCCGGCCGGCCGCGGCGTGATCGTACGGCATGATCATCGGATTGGCCCTGGTGTGCGGATGCGCGAGCAGTTGGGCGATCGTATTGATCGGCGAACAGGGAATGCCGACCTCGTTGAGCGCGGTGTTCCACTGTTCGACCGTTCGCGACGCGATCGCCAGTTGTACATGGCCGAGTGTTTCGGCGCGATGGGCGACCCGGTCCGCATTGGTGCGAAACCTGGGATCGTCGACGATCGCATCGAGGCCGGCGACCGCGCAGAACTTGCGCCAGAGATTATCGTTGGCCACCCCGATCATGATCGGTCCGTCGGACGCCTCGAACGCCTGGTAGGGACAGAGTGATTCATGGCTGGAGCCGCATTTGGCGGGCTGCATGCCGCGCTCCCAGAAGGTCTGCAGATTGTAACTCAAAAGCCCGAGCGCGGTGTCGAACAGCGACACCTGTATGGACGCGCCCTTGCCGGACTTTTCCCGAGCGAGAAGACACGCCAAAATGCCGCTAAAGGCATGCACGCCGGTCATCTGGTCGATCGGCGAAATCGGGCTGCGGATGTAACCGCCGCCCTCATCCCCCGTCATCGACATGATGCCGCTGAACGCCTGCAGGATCACGTCGTAGCCCGGTGAATTCTTCAGGGGCCCCGACCGGCCGAACCCGGAGATGCTGCAATGAATCAGACGATCGTTCAGCGCACGCAGGCTGTCGGCGTCGATCGCCAGCCGTTCGGCGACGCCCGTGCCAAAACTCTCGATCGCAACGTCGGCCGATCGTGCTAGCTTGTGCACCAGCTCGCGTCCCTTCTCCGACTTCATGTTGATCGCAATGCTGCGCTTGTTGCGGTTGGCGCTCAGGAATACCGTGCCCAGCCCCGGCGCGGGAAAGGGCGGCCATCCGCGCGTCTCATCGCCCTGCCCCACCGCCTCGACCTTAATCACTTCGGCGCCGAGATCGCCGAGATACTGGGCGCAGAGCGGACCGGCGAGAACTTTTGAAAGATCAAGAACCCTGACACCATCGAGCGGCTTTGCCACGATTTGTCTCCCTTCGGCTGCGCGCTTCGCCTAACCAACTCCGGCGGCGAACAGGCCGCCGAGGTAAGCGGGAAAGCCTTCTCTTGTTACGAGCAAATAGTCGGCGGCCCGTCGCTCGGCCTCGTCAAGCTGGGACCGCCAGCCTGCCGCCACGGCTTCCGCTTCGGCGAGGCGAGCTCGCAGCAGCTCCTTTCCCCATGTCTTCGGCTCGTCGTCAAACCAATAGCTCGCACCGGAGATCCGACCATCGAAGACGGTATTCTGCGCCTGATCGATGCGAAATCCCGCCCGTGCGAAGGATTGAGAAAGCTCTTCGCCTCTCTCCGATTGGACCGCAAGTACGCGCGAGATCGCAGCAACAGCATCGACGACCTTGGGATTCATCCCGTTCTTTCTCAGCCGCTCGTAGTCGAGTCTTCCAAGGAACAATGTCCGGATCATGTTGCGGGGCTCGCGTCGCTGGATCAGCTCCGCAAAGATGTTCATCTCGGTCCGGATCGCGTCGTCGAAACGTTGCGGAAATCCGTGTTCGACGCAGTCGAGAATGGCGAGCGGCGCCGGATAGTGCCCCAACGTGTCGGCCAGAACGCTGGCGCGCTGCTGTCCGATCTGCGCCGCGAAGCGTTCCGCATCCTTTGCGCGCCAGCCGGGCCGGTCCCATGGCTGCGCGGCCGGAGGGCGCGACAATACCCAGCGCTCCGCGGCCGCCACCTCCTCGCCCGGCGCCACCAATGCGTCGGCGAGACCGGCCGCGATCGCCGCCGCTCCGCCGATCCTGGCACCGTCGAGCAGAACCGGCAGTGCCGCCTCGACGCCGATCAGACGCGGAAGACGCTGGGTTCCTCCCCCTCCCGGCAACAATCCCACCAGCGACTCGGGCAGGCCAAACGTGCTCTGCGGCTGATCGGTGATGACCCTGTAATGCGCCGCAAGCGCGAATTCGGCGCCGCCGCCCAGCGCCAGTCCCGAAATCGCTACCGCGACGGGCTTGCCCGCGGTTTCGAGCTTGCGCAATCCCTGGCTCAGCCGGAAGAAGTGATCGAATGCAACGTGGTCGCGCTCAACCGCGGGCGCCGCCATGATCATATCGTAGGCGGTCTCCAGCTCGGCCAGATCGGCGCCGGCGCAGAACGCGGAAGCCTTGCCGGAGCGGATGACGACACCCGCCACGTCGCTTTGCGGCAGCCAGTCGGCAAACCGGCCGAGTTCCTCGATCGCCGCGTTCGAGAAGACGTTCATCGAGCGGCCGGGCATGTCGAACACCAAGTGAAGGACCCCGCTCGGCGATCGTTCGGTCCGAAATTGCTTCAGCTCCGGCGCTTCCGGCATCGTTTCCTCGTCGCTTGAGTTACCGTTCGTTGGTGTACTATCGTGCTTGCGCAGCGCAAGTCTTGCATTGTATACCGATCTCGATAATGGTACACTAGCAAACTAAATCAGACAGGACGCGTTTTGACAATGATCGAGCGCACGATCTTTCGCGAGGAACATGAAATTTTCCGGGAAACGGTCCGGCGCTTCGTCGATCGCGAGATCGTGCCCTTCCACGCCAAATGGGAAGAGGACGGCATCGTTCCGCGCGAGCTGTGGCTCAAGGCCGGCGCGGCCGGACTGCTCTGCTGCACGGTGCCCGAGGAATATGGCGGGATGGGACTGGATTACCTCTTTGACGTCGTCGTATTCGAGGAGTTGTGGCGGTCCGGCGCCAGCGGGCCCGGCTTTCTGATCCATACCGATCTCGTCGCGACATATCTTCTGTCCTTCGGTACCGAGGCACAAAAGCGCAAATGGCTGCCCAAGATGGTGTCGGGCGAAGCGATCGGATCGCTCGGCATGACCGAACCTCATGCCGGCAGCGATCTCAAGGCAATCCGGACCCGCGCTGTGCGTGACGGCGACGATTTTGTCATCAACGGCCAGAAGGTGTTCATTTCCAACGGCCAGCTTTGCGACTTCGTCGTGCTGGCGACCAAGACCGACAGCCATGCCGGAGCAAAAGGCGTTACGCTGTTTATCGTCGAGAGCGACCGGCCCGGTTTCAAGCGCGGCCGGAATCTGGAGAAGCTCGGCATGAAGGCGCAGGATACGTCGGAGCTGTTCTTCGACAATGTCCGCATTCCCGCAAGCAACCTGCTTGGCAAGGAGGGCAAAGGATTTGCCCAGATGATGACCAAGCTGTCGCAGGAGCGGCTCGCCCAGGCAATCCGTTCGGCAACGGTCACGGAAACGGTGATCGACTGGACGTTGCGATATACCGCCGAGCGCAGCGCGTTCGGCCAGAAGATTGCCGATTTCCAGAACACCCAGTTCAAGCTGGCCGATCTCAGGACCAAGGCGGCCGTCGCCCGTGTCTTCACCGACAAATGCATCTCGCTGTTCATGGAAGGCAAGCTCGATCCCGTGGACGCCGCGATGGCAAAGATGTTCACCTCCGAGCTTCACTGCGAAACGGTGGATGAGTGCCTGCAGCTATTCGGCGGCTGGGGATACATGTGGGAATACCCGATTGCGCGGGCCTATGCGGACGCAAGGATCGTAAAAATCGCCGGAGGTTCGATCGAGATCATGAAGACAATCATCGCGCGGCAGATGTATTCGCAGCACGGATTTGCGCTGCAGAAGAACGGCGCGGTCTCGTGAGCTGAACGCCGCGTGCGCGCTGCACCGGCAGCATCATATTCCGGCTTGATCGGGCCGCGCGCGCCAACAACAATGACAAGCGACAAGGGAGGTTTGCGTTGAAGGGCCTATCTGGAAAAGTAGCCGTCGTCACCGGCGGCGGACAGGGAATCGGCCGTGGGCTGACGCTGCGCCTCGCCGAGGAAGGTTGCAAGGTCGCGGTGTTCGACATCAACCCGCAAGCCGGCGAAGAAACCGCCAAGCTCGCGCCGCAGGCGGTCATCAAGACCTATGCGGTGGATGTCGGAGATGCCGCCTCCGTCGGCGAAGCCGTGGCCAAGGTGGAAGCCGAGCTCGGCCCGATCTGGCTACTGGTCAACAATGCCGGCTGGGACCGGCCGATGCCGTTCCTGAAGACCGACAAGGAGCTCTGGGACAAGATCATCCGCATCAATCTCTATGGTCCGCTCAACACCCACAAGGCGGTTGCGCCCCTGATGGCCGAACGCGGCGGCGGAAGGATCGTCAACATCGCTTCCGATGCGGCACGGGTCGGAACCAGCGACGAAGCTGTCTACTCCGCCTGCAAGGGCGGGCTGATCTCCTTCACGAAATCACTCGCCCGCGAACTGGCGCGCAAGAACGTCCTGCTCAACGCCATCTGCCCAGGCCCAACCAACACGCCGATGATGGCCACCGTCCTTGGCGAAGGCGAGCAAGCCGTCAAATGGAAGGACGCGATGGTCAGGGGAATCCCGCTGCGGCGGATGGGCGAGCCGGAAGACTATGGCGGGATCGTTGCCATGCTCGCCTCTGACGATGGAAAATACATCACCGGACAGACCATTTCGGTGTCCGGCGGAATGAACATGATCTAACCCGCGCGAGGAAATGCCATGACCGATCCAAAGCAATTTACCGACGTCATCTATGAAGTTCGCGACCGCGCGGCGTGGATCATCATCAACCGTCCAAAAGTCTACAACGCGTTCCGCGGACAGACATTGGAGGAACTGATCCAGGCCTTCCATCTCGCCGCCAACGATCGGCAGGTCGCCAGCATCGTCCTGACCGGCGCCGGCGAGAAGGCGTTCTGTACCGGCGGCGATCAATCGGCGCATGAGGGCCAGTATGATGGCCGCGGCGTGGTGGGACTGCCGATCGATGAACTGCAGGGCCTAATCCGCGATGTGCCGAAGCCGGTGATCGCCCGCGTCAATGGCTTTGCCATCGGCGGCGGCAATGTGCTTGCCACGCTCTGCGACCTCACCATTGCGGCCGACACCGCCCAGTTCGGACAGGTCGGTCCGAAAGTCGGATCGGTCGACGCCGGCTGGGGTACGGCCTTTCTTGCCCGCCATGTCGGTGACAAGAAGGCCCGCGAGATCTGGTTCATCAACGATCGCTACACCGCCGAGCAGGCCCGCGAGATGGGCCTGGTCAACAAGGTCGTCCCCGCAGCGCAGCTCGACGCCGCCGTCAAGGACTGGACCGACAAGCTGGCGCAACGATCGCCGACCGCCATCGCGCTGGCGAAGCGTTCCTTCAACGCCGATTCAGACAACATCCGCGGCATCAGCAACTTTGCCCTTCACGCGGTGAAAATGTTCTATGACACTGCTGAATCAAAGGAAGGTGTCTCCGCCTTCAACGAAAAGCGCGAACCGGACTTCCACAAGTTCGTGTCCTGACGGTCGCTGACGTCGGAATCGCAAGTTGAGAGAGGGATCATGGCATCGCACAAGGTCATCATTTCCTGCGCGGTTACCGGATCGATCCACACGCCCTCGATGTCGCCGCATTTGCCGGTGACGCCTGCCGAGATCGCCGAGTCCGCGCTCGGCGCGGCGGCGGCGGGGGCCGCGATCGTTCATCTCCATGCGCGCAATCCGGTCGATGGGCGGCCGGATCAATCGCCGGAGGCGTTCGAACCGTTCCTGCGCGTCATCAAGCAGAGTTCGAACGTCGTCGTGAATCTGACGACCGGCGGATCGCCCTACATGACCGTCGAGGAGCGCGTGCGGCCGGCCGCCACCTGGAAGCCGGAAGTCGCGAGCCTCAACATGGGCTCGATGAATTTCGGCCTATTCCCGATGCTGAAACGCTACAAGTCGTTCAAGCACGACTGGGAGCCGCAGATGCTGGAGGGCTCCCACGATCTCGTATTCCGAAACTCGTTTAGGGATATCCGCTATGCGCTGGAGACGCTGAACGGCTCGGGCGCGCGCTACGAGTTCGAATGCTACGACACCAGCCACCTCTATAACCTGCACTATTTCTGGACCGAAGGCCTCGTCAAGGCGCCGCTGTTCATCCAGACCTGCTTCGGGCTCCTTGGCGGCATCGGCTCGCACGCGGATGACGTGATGCACATGAAGCGGACGGCCGACCGCCTGTTCGGCGACAACTACCGCTGGTCGGTTCTCGGCGCCGGCCGCGCCCAGATGCAGGTCGCTGCGATGGCGGCCTCGATGGGCGGGAACGTCCGGGTCGGGCTTGAAGACAGCCTATGGATTGGCGCGGGCCGCCTCGCCCAGACCAATGCCGAACAGGTGACTCAAGTCCGCAAGATCATCGAAGGCCTTGGACTGGAGATCGCCACTCCGGACGAGGCGCGCGAAATCCTTCAGCTCAAGGGCGGCGACAAGGTCGCCTTCTAGCTTCAACCTACGGCACGACGGACATGCTGCAAAACCGCCCGGTATTCGACGAAGAGCACGCCCTGTTGCGCGAAAGCGTTCGCCGCTTTGCCGCAGCCAGGATACAGCCGCACTTTCAGGAATGGGAAAAAGCCGGAATCATCGACCGCGCCCTGTGGCCGGCCGCCGGCCAGGCCGGCCTGCTCTGCCCCCAGGTGCCGGAACAATATGGCGGGATCGGCGGTGATTTCCGTCACAACGCCGTCGTCATCGAAGAGCTCGCCTATTCCGGCTTTGCAGGCCCGGCGACCGACTTTTCAGTGCACAGCGACGTCTGCTGCGGTTATGTGCTGCATTACGGCACCGAGGAGCAGAAGAAGAAATGGCTGCCGCGCATGGTCGCCGGAGAGACCGTCTGCGCCATCGCGATGACCGAGCCCGGCACCGGCAGCGACCTGCAGGGCATTCGCACCCGCGCCGTTCGGGAAGGCGATGAATACGCCATCTCCGGCCAGAAGACCTTCATCTCGAATGGCCAGATGTGTGATCTCGTCATCGTGGTTGTCAGAACTAACCCGGACGGCGGATCGCGTGGCATGAGCCTCGTGCTGGTCGAGACCGATCGCGCCGGCTTCCGGCACGGCCGCAACCTCGACAAGCTCGGCCATCTCTCCTCCGATACCTCAGAACTGTTCTTCGACCAGGTCCGCGTTCCCATCGAAAACCTGCTCGGCTCGGAAGGCGGCGCCATGGCCGCGCTGATGAGCGAGCTGCCGCAGGAGCGGTTGACGATCGCGCTGCATTCGATCGCCGCCGCGCAGAAGGCGTTCGACATCACCAAGAATTATGTCGGAGAGCGCAAGGCGTTCGGACAGCCGATCGGAACGTTTCAGAACACGCGGTTCAGGCTGGCCGATCTGAAGGCCGATCTTGCGGTCGGATGGGCCTATGTCGACCAGTGCCTGCGCGACCACGTTCGCGGCGAGCTCACGACCTATGCGGCTTCGACCGCAAAGCTTTGGACCACCGAGATGCATGGCCGCCTGGTCGATCAGTGCCTGCAGTTCTTCGGCGGTTACGGCTTCATGCGCGAATACGAGATCTGCCGTCTGTTTGCCGATGCGCGCGTGCTGCGCATCTATGGCGGGACGTCGGAGATCATGCGCGAGCTGATTTCGCGCAACCTCTGACGGGGACGCCGCCGATCAATAGCTTTTCGGCAAGTCGAGCACCTTCTCGGCGATGAAGCTCAGGATCAGTTGCTCCGTGATCGGCGCAAGGCGGGTAATCGAGACTTCGCGAAACAGCCGCTCGACATGATACTCCTTGGCGTAGCCGAAACCGCCATGGGTCATGATGGCCTGCCAGGCCGCATCGTGACCGGCGCGAGCGCCGAGAAACTTCGCGCTGTTGGCTTCGGCCCCGCACGGCCTGCCGTTGTCGTAGAGCCAGGCGGCGCGCGTCGCCATCTGCCATGCCGCCTCTAGATACATCCAGCGTTCCGCCAGCGGGTGCTGTATGCCCTGGTTCTGACCGATCGGACGATCGAACACGATGCGCTCCCGCGCGTAACGCGCCGCCCGGCGCAGCGCGTCCTGCCCGATCCCGATCGCCTCGACCGCGATCAGGATCCGCTCGGGATTGAGGCTGTGAAGGATGTAGGAGAAACCCTTGCCCTCCTCGCCGATCCGGTCCGCTTCCGGAATGAACAGTCCGTCGATGAAAATGGCATTGGAATCCACCGCCTTGCGGCCCATCTTTGGAATGCGGCGGACTTCGATCTTGGAGCGATCGAGATCGGTGTAGAAGATGGTGATGCCGTCGGTCGGCCGCTTGCAGTCCTCGAACTTGGTGGTCCGCGTCAGCAGCATGATCTTGTTGGCCACCTGCGCCGTCGAGGTCCAGACCTTCTGTCCATGGACGCGATATCCGCCGGGCACTTTTTCGGCAAAGGTCTTGATGCGTGTGGTGTTCAGCCCGGCATCCGGTTCGGTGAAGCCGAAGCAGCATTGGTCTTCACCCGAAACCAACCGCGGAACCCAGCGCCGCTTCTGCTCATCCGTTCCCTTCACGACGATCGGATGCGGGCCAAACAAATTTATATGCACGGCGGACGACGACGTCATGCCGCCGCCATGGCTTGCCACCTCATGCATCATGATGGCGGCCTCGGTCACGCCAAGGCCCGACCCGCCATATTCCTCCGGCATGGTGATGCCGAGCCAGCCGGCATCCGCCATCGCGCGGTGGAATTCGCGCGGAAACTCGCCGTCCTCGTCGCGCGCCAGCCAGTATTCGTCATCGAAGCGGGTGACGACGGCGCGAACGCCGTCACGAATGGCGGCATGATCTTCCGGGACGTCGCGCTGATTGGAGAACGATTTATCCATTGAAACCTCCCTCCCCGACGGACGCCAGCGTTCGACGCGCGGCGGTCAGATGCGGCATGTCGTACATCTTGCCGTCGATCCCGACCGTTCCGATCTCGGGATTGGCGGCGAATGCGGCGACGACACGGCGCGCATGTTCGAGATCAGCGTCCGACGGCGTGAAGCAGGTATTGATGGTGGCGACCTGATCGGGATGGATTGCGATCCGGCCGACAAATCCGTCACGGCGCGCGATCCTGCAGCTTTCCGCAAGTCCGTCCTGATCCCTGAAGTCCGCATACAGCGTTTCGAGCGCGGCCGCGTCCGCGGCTCCGGCCGCGAACAAACATTGTGCCCGCGCCACCTGGTAAGGAAACGTCCAGCTCCCGTCCGCTTCCTTGTTGGTGAGAGCGCCCAGTGCGGCGCCCAGATCTTCCGCGCCCCAGGTCATCGCCACCAGACGCTTGTTCTTGCGCGCATAGCCGTTGAAACCGATCATGGCGGCAGGCGTTTCGGTGGCGACGACCAACAGCTTGACGTGGCCGGGCGTCATGCCCGTGGCCACCTCCAGCACGTCGGCATAATGCGAGACGAGATCGACATCCTCGATGCCGTTGACCTTGGGAATGAGAATGCCGTCGAGACCCGGACGCACCACCGCCGCCAGATCTTCCAGCGTCAGGCCGGTGCCGAACGGGTTGATCCGAACCAGGAACGACCAGTCCCTTCTTTCGCCGGTCCCCAGCAGCGCCTTGACGGCATCACGAGCAAACGCCTTTCGGCCCGGCGCAACCGAGTCCTCCAGGTCAAGGATCAGCGCGTCGGCGCCAACGCCGGTGGCCTTGGCGTATTTCCGTTCGCTGTCGGCCGGCACGAACAGAAGCGAGCGCAGTCTCATTTGGGTTGCCTCATCATCAGAGCGTTCCGGCGGCAGTAGACCACTTCCTCATCGCGCTGATTGAATCCGCGATGCTCGAACGTCACGATGCCCTGCGTCGGACGGGACTTGCTTTCGCGCAATGATACGACCTTGGTTTCTGCGCGCAGCGTATCGCCGCCGAATACCGGGCGCGGAAACTTGGTGTCCTCCATTCCCAGATTGCCGACGGTCGTTCCCAGCGTCGTATCCTGAACCGACAACCCGATGACCAGGCCGAGCGTGAAGATCGAATTCATCAGCGGCTTTCCGAACTCGGTGCCCTTGGCGTATTCGTGGTCGATATGCACGGCCGCCGGATTGTAGGTCAGCGACGAGAACAGGATGTTGTCCATATCGGTCACGGTACGCCGGATTTCATGGGAGAATGTCTGTCCGACGGAAAATTGTTCGAAGAAGAGCCCCGCCATTTGTTGCCTCTTGCTGGATCTCGGGGTGAATAAGACGGCCTGCGCCGCAACGCTTTCTTGTCTTCGACCGGTTTTCTATCGTATTACGATATCGTACACAAGTGTACGAATTGGGAGGATTGACCATGGGCGCTATCGTGAACCGACAGGTGCGGCTGGTTTCGCGGCCGCGGGGAATACCACAAGCCGAGCATTTTGCGCTGGCGACGGAACCGATGCCCGCGCCCGGCAAGAGCGAGATCCTGGTCAGGAACCGCTACCTCTCAGTCGATCCGGCCCAACGCGGATGGGCCAATGATGAAGGGAACTACAGCGCGCCGGTGCCGCTCAACTCGCCCATGCGCGCGCTCGCCGTCGGCGAAATTCTCGAGAGCAATGCCGCCGAATTTCACGCGGGCGAGTTCGTCTATGGCTGGTTCGGCTGGCAGACGTATTGTGTCGCCACGCCACAGGCCGTGCTGCGCCGCGTAACACCCTCGGCATTGCCGCTGAGCGCCAATCTGGGCCTGCTCGGCATCAACGGTCTCACCGCCTATCTGGCGCTGCACCGGCTTGGCGATCCCAAGCCCGGCGAACATGTGCTGGTCTCGACCGCGGCCGGCAGCGTCGGAAGTTTTGTCGGACAACTCGCACGGATAGCCGGTTGCCATGCCGTCGGGCTGACCAGTTCGGCCGAAAAGGCTGCACTGGCCCAAGCGCGCTACGGCTATCGGCGCATGATCAACTATCGCGACACCGCCGATCTTGCCGGCGCGATCCGCGAGGCATGCCCAGATGGCAACGACGTCTTCTTCGACAATACCGGCGGGCCAATCGCCGATGCGGCGATCCGCTCCATGCGGCTGCGCGGAAGGATCATCCAGTGCGGCACGGCCGCGAACGCCTCCTGGACGCCTGTTCCCACAGGGCCCCGTCCCGAACGGGAAGTTCTCACCCGTCGCCTGCGATGGTCGGGCTTCATTATCTTTGACCACATCGCCGAGTTCGAGGAAGCGGCAACGCACCTGACGCAATTCGCGCTCGACGGCAAGATCGTCCACGACGAGGAAATCCTGCCGGGGCTCGAACATGCGCCTGGCGCCATTGCCCGGCTTTACCGCGGAGAAAATCACGGCAAGCTGATCATTGCCGTCGACTAGGCGACGGTCACCTTAGCCGCTGGCTTTCCGCTTCATCACCTCGGGCAATGTGGCGCGATGAAAGCCTTCGAACGGCACGCTGCGGCTGTGCGGCTCCAGCTTCCAGGTGGTTCGTGCATTCGGCGTGCCGCCGTCGACGCGAAGGCAGGAGCCGGTGACATAGGCGCCCGCCGGCGAAAGCAGGAAGATGATAGCGGCGGATATTTCCGCTTCCGTTCCGAAACGCTGCAGCGGCACACGCTCGGTGAAGTCGTGCAGCTTCGCCTGCATTTCCGGCGTGTAGGTATCGAAGCCGCTCGACACAATCCCGCCGGGCGCCACCGCATTGACGCGCACGCCCGATCCCGACCACTCGCAGGCGGCCGTTTCAGTCAGCGTCAGCATGCCGCCACGGGCGGCCGCCGAGTGGCCGAACTCGGGCCAGCCGTGCCAGATGTCGGCGATGATGTTCACGATCGCGCCGCCATTGGCTTCCATCCAACGGTTATAGACCTCGCGCATGAAAATGAAGCCGCCGGTCAGGTTGTTGCGCACGACCGCCTCGAATCCCTTGGTGGAGATCGCCTTCAACGGCGCGCGAAACTGGCCGCCGGCATTGTTGACGAGGCCGTCGATGCGCCCATATTTCGCAAGCACCGCTTCGATGGCGGCCACGACCATCGCGTCATCGCGGATGTCGCAGGCGTGGCTCATCACCTGCCCGCCATCCTCCTCGATTTCCCGCTGCACCTCGTTGAGCTTTTCCACCGTTCGGCCGAGGATCGCCACGTTTGCGCCGAGGGCCGCGAGCTCATGCGCCGTGCAGCGCCCGATCCCGCTGCCGCCACCGGTCACGATGATCGTCTGACCCTTGAACAGGTCCGGCCTGAACACGGACTGATATGGCATGGTCTCGTCTCCCTGACGTCTTGTCGCTATCCTGCGGCCTGTGCCAGCGCCGCCGGCGCCCGGCGAGCATTGCGCCCGATTATGGTACACTATATTACTATCTGACGTAAGACAATGACGATGGGAGCTCAGCCGTGACGCAACCGAACACGATTACCCTGGAAACCCGCGGCGCGATCGAGATCCTGACCCTGACCCGCCCCGACCAGCTCAACGCCGTCTCGCCGGAAATGATTGCGGATCTGACCGGCTATTTCTCCGGTCTCCACGACCGGCCGACGACGCGCGTCGTGATCCTGCGCGGCAACGGACCGCAATTTTCGGCAGGCGCCGAACTCGGCTCGGATGCGTTCGCCGCACCCGGCAAAGGACGGCCACAGCGCCAGCTCAGGATGCAGCAAAACTATTCCGGCGTGATCCGCTTGATGCGATCCTGCCCGCAGCCGATCATCGGGCTTGTCCATGGCGCCGCGTGCGGCGCCGGCTTTTCTTTTCTGCTGGCCTGCGACGTTCGCTTCGCCACACCGGATGCACGGATGAATGCCGCTTATATCCGCATCGGCGTCGGCGGTTGCGACATGGGTTCGGGCTACCTCCTGCCTCGGCTGGTAGGCCTTTCCGTCACCTCCGAATTGTTGCTCACGGGCCGCTTCCTCAAGGCCGAGCGCGCCAAGGCGATCGGGCTGGTCAGTGATATCGTTCCCGCCGACGAATTGCTGGCCAAGGGATTGGAATTCGCCTCCGAAATGCTGCGCGTCTCGCCGATGGGACTGCGGCTGACAAAGCAGGCGCTCAACGTCCTCATCGACGCCCCGAGTCTGGATGCCGCACTCATGATGGAAGACCGCCAGCAGGTGATCCTGCTGGAGACGAATGACCACGCGGAAGCGGTCGCGGCGTTTCGCGAGCGGCGGAATCCGACCTACTCCGATCAATAACCAGGACGGATGCCGCCTTTGCGCTACTTCGTTTCGGCAAACGCCGCAGCGATCTCCTTCAGCTTGAACTTCTGGATCTTGCCGCTGGCGGTGCGCGGAAGGTCAGCGACCGCCTCGACGCGCTCCGGCCAGAACTGCTTCGCCATCTTGCAGTCGCCCAAATAGGCCTGCACCGTCGCCAGATCGATCGTGCTGCCCTGTCGTGGAACGATGAACGCGCAACCCCGCTCGCCGAGCCGCGCATCCGGAAAACCAACGACGGCGACCGCGGCCACGGCAGGATGCTTGTAGAGCAGGTTCTCGACCTCGACGACCGGCACGTTCTCCCCGCCCCTGATCAGGATGTCCTTCACCCGGCCCGAAATGCGGATGTAGCCATCCTCGTCCATGTAGGCGAGATCACCAGAATCGAACCACCCCTCGCCGTCAAATGTCTGAAGCTCCGGCCGCTTGTAGTAGCCCTTGAACATCTGGGCACCACGAACGAGCAGCCGCCCCGATTGACCGGCAGGCGCCGGCTTGCCGTCGAGATCGACAATCCGGACTTCCATCCCGTCCTGCGCCCGGCCATCCGTGGTCGCCGACTTTTCCCCTGCCCGCGAAGGTTCGGTGAGCGTGCCCGACAGAATCTCGGTCATGCCCCAGAGCGAACAGACTTTTAGACCGAGTTCGTTGGCTGCCCGCTCGATCAGCACGGAAGGAATCGGCGCGCCGCCGCACAGGAACGAGCGCAGGTCTTTCGGATGGGGAGCGCCCGCCTTCACGGCCTCACAGATGTCGCTCAGGAACGGCGTGGAGGCGGCGGTATAGGTGACGCCTTCGCTCGCCATCAGGCTGACGCCGTGCTTGGCCTCCCATACGTCCTGAAGGACCATCGTGCCGCCAAGGTAGACCGAGAGCAGAACGATTGCGGCATATCCCGTCATGTGGCCGACCGGCGAGGCCACCAGCAGGACATCGCTGGAATCGAGACCGAACCTGCCCGTCAGCGCCTTGCAGCAGGCAACGAGCGAGTTCGACGTGTGCATGACGCCCTTCGGCTCGCCCGTGGTGCCCGAGGTGAACATCAGCACAGCCATGTCATCCGGAGCCAGCCCTGAGGGAAGTTTTGCGGGATCGGACGCCAGCAGCACGGAATCGAAACTGTCAGGCCCGTCGCCATCGACGACGATCAGGTGCTGGAGATCGGGCAGATCGCCGCGCATCCCCTGTGCCATCGCGGCGTAATCGAATCCGCGATAGGCCTTCGGAACGATGAAAACCTTGGCCTTGCAGAAATTCAGGATGTAGACGAGTTCGCGCTCCCGCAGGATCGGCATCACCGGATTCATCACGGCGCCGATCTTGCTGCAGGCGAAAGCAGTGACGACGAATTCCCACCAGTTCGGGAGTTGCACCGTGACAATGTCGCCGCGCCCGACGCCGAGCTGCAGCAGCGAGGTGGCGGCGCAATTTGCGCGCCTTTCGAGCTCCTTGTAGGTCAGACGAAGAGCCTGCCCGCGATCTGCCCGATCGGCGACGATCGACACCTTGTCGGGTGTCCTGGCCACCGCCTCGGTAAGAAGCTGATCGACGGTCTTGTCGAGCCAGTATCCGGCCTCTCGGAAACTGGCGGGAGAAATATCTCGCTTGGCAGCGGCTGCGGTCATCTTTCCCTCCTACGGCGGATTTTTCCGAATT
This sequence comes from Bradyrhizobium paxllaeri, assembly GCF_001693515.2. Taxonomy (NCBI): domain Bacteria; kingdom Pseudomonadati; phylum Pseudomonadota; class Alphaproteobacteria; order Hyphomicrobiales; family Nitrobacteraceae; genus Bradyrhizobium; species Bradyrhizobium paxllaeri. The sequence continues at coordinate 2,801,078 of NZ_CP042968.1, read as the reverse complement.
CTATGTTCGGATTGATTTAGTTCACTAGTGTACCTTATTCTGGATTACGATAGCTTGCAACTGGGCAAGATTGTCGCGTCCAGATCCTGGCGCCGGTTTCACCGCCCGGTGAATACCGGCTTTCGCTTTTCGACGAATGACTTGACGCCTTCGCGCGCGTCGGCCGTTCGCGCGATGGCGGCAAGCGTCTGCGCCTCCTCCTCCAGCTGGCTTTCCAGCGACCGGTCCAGCGTCTGCGAAAACAGGCGCTTGATCGCGCCATAGGCCTCGGTCGGACCCGTCGCCACTTCCCGCGCTATTCGTTCCGCCTCGCGCTGCACGTCGCCATCGGGAACGACGAAGTCGACGAGGCCGAGCGACAGGGCTGTCCTGGCATCCAGCGTCTCAGCGAGCAGGAAGAATCGTCTCGCGCGCGCCACGCCGATCCGGCGCGTGACCGTGGTGGTAGAGCCGCTGTCCGGACTGAACCCGATCTTTGCGAAGGCCGACGAGATGCGCGCCGATTCCGCGATGACGACCAGATCCGCAGCCGCCATCAGCGACACGCTTCCGCCGGCAACATTGCCATGCACGGCGGCGACGACAGGCGCCCGCATGCGAACCATTCGCGCGATCGCGGCATGAAGATCGGCCGTCCAGGCCTTGATCGTTCGGGGAAGCGCGTCCCCCTGCTTCACCAGCGAGGTCAGGTCGCCGCCGACGCTGAACAGACGGCCGCGCGCCGACAGCAGGACCGACCGCACATCGGCCCGCTCGCTGAGTTCGGCAACGCACAGGCTGAACTCACGACAAAACTCCCCATCAATCGGATTGCCGCGGTCTGCCTGATTGAGAACGATGTGGGCGAGGCCAGCGTCGATGGTGCAATCAAAGCTCTTGGTCGACATCGCAAGATCCATCGGCGCCTCTCCCTCTCCGTGCCGCAACCAGTTTCACCGCCCGCGCGTCAGATCGACCGCGTTTGCTTTTCCTTCCGCACCGACGCCTGAATGGCCTCGCGGGCGCGCTGCCAGTCGGCCGGCGACACTTTCGCCAGGCCCGCGAAAGTACTGGGCGCCGCCAGATGATGGCCGCCGTCGATGCTGATCGTATCGCCGGTGATGTAGCTGCAGCCGTCCGACATCAGGAAGATCAGGAGGTTGCGCAACTCGTCCATCTTGCCGAAGCGGCGTAGCGGAACCTCGTCCGCCTGCGTCGCGCCGACACCGGTTTCCGCCAACGGATTGAGCTTGTCCCACGCGCCTTCGGTCGGAAACGGCCCCGGCGCAATCGCATTGACGCGAATGCCCTTGGGGCCCCACTCGACCGCCAGCGACATGGTCATGGCGTGCACCGCCGCTTTCGCCATGGCCGCCGGCACCACATAGGCCGATCCGGTCCAGACCCAGGTGACGAGATTGCTAATGATGACGCCGGGAAAACCTTCGGCAATCCACCGCCTGCCGCAGGCAACGGAAGCGTAAAAGGAACCGTCCATCACCGTCGACCGGATCGCCTCATAGCCGCGCGGCGACAGGCTTTCGGTCGGCGCCAGGAAATTGGCACCTGCGTTGTTGACGAGGCCGGTGAGCGGGCCGTCCGCCCATATCGCCGACATCATCGCCTCGATGCTATCAGGGTCGCGGACATTGGCGATCAAGGCGTCGGCTTGCCCGCGCGAGCGCTCACGGATCTCGGCCACGGCGAGATCCAGCACCTCCTTGCGCCGCCCGCATATGTAGACATGCGCGCCGTGGGCGGCGAACCCCACCGCCATTTCCTTGCCAAGCCCGGTGCCCCCGCCCGTGACCAGGATCCGCTTGCCTTGAAGCAGGGCGGCGTCGAACATGGTGTCTTCCTTCCCTGCGGCGCGATTTTGATCGCGCTTCGCTAGTCCCCAGCCAAAACCGGCACCGCAATTCATACACTAGCGTACTTCTTTTGTAAACTAGTTAACGGCTGGCTACTGCAGCGCCCATTTTGCGCCCAAAATCGCGATATGCCCTTTAAAATACGCTGGTGTATGGTATTAGTTGAAGGCCTGCCCCGACTCGCTTCAAGGGAAACATCGATGGTTGATCAGCCCGATTGGGATCTCCGGCTTGGATATCTCATCCATGACGTGTCGCGGCTCAGGAGGATGATGTTCGACCGCGCCCTGGCGCCGCTCGGAATCACCCGCTCGCAATGGTGGGTACTTGCGTTCATTTCGCGCAAGGACGGCCTGCCCCAGACCCAGCTCGCCAACGAGCTCGATGTCGGAAAGGTCGCCGTGGGGGCGCTGATCGATCGCTTGGAGTCTTCCGGCTTCGTGATACGGCAGGCCGATCCCGTCGACCGGCGCGTCAAGCGCGTCTACGTCACCAAGCAGGCCCGCGGTTTCCTCGAGAAGCTCCGCAAGGAAACCGACAAGTTCAACGCCATGATCGTCAACGGGATCGACCGCAAGCAGCTGGAAGGCGCATCGGATGCGCTGCTGGCCATGAAGCACAACCTGCTCGCCATGTCCGATGGCACGCTGCCGGAGGGCCAGAAAGAGAGCGAGGAGACGGAAGCGCCACGCGCCAAGGCCCGCAAGCGACGACGGGCGGCCTGAGCCACGTAACGTTTCGATACGCCGACATCGATGGCCGGCGGATCATTTCTTCTCGATTTTCGCAATCGCAACGATCTCTGCCCAGCGCTTGGTATCCGCCGCCTGAAATGTCCCCAACTCCTCGGGGGTCGCGGGGAACGGCTTGGCGCCGACCGATTCCAGATATGCCTTGGTGTCCTCCCGCGTGACGAATGCGGTCGTGAGCTCATTAAGCCTGGCAATGACATCGGCCGGCGTGCCGGCCCGCACATAGACGCCGACCCAGGCGGTCATATCTGATCCGGTTACCCCGGCTTCCGCTACCGTCGGAACGTTCGGCATCGACGCCAGCCGCTCGCCACTGGTCACCGCCAATACCCGCAACCGCCCATCCTGTACCAACCCTTGCGCGCTGGACGGATCGGCGAACACGCAATCGATCTCGCCGGAAAGAACGTCGGTCAGGGCCTGGGGCATTCCGCGATAGGGAACGTGCTGCATCGCAATTCCAGCACGAGACCGGAAGAGTTCGGCCGCACCCCGGCTCGACGTGTTGCCGCTGCCGAACGAGAGTGGCTTCTCGCGCGCCTTTGCCAATGCGACGAATTCGCCGACGTTGCGCGCGGGAAACTCTGCCCTGACCGTCAGCATCATCGGAATAGTCATGATCCCGGCAACCGGCGCAAAATCGCGGGCGGGATCATAGGGCATCGAATTGAAAAGATTGACGTTGGCGGCTTGCGTCGAGTTGGTGGTCACGAACACCGTGTATCCGTCGGCCTCGGCCTTCAGAACCGACAACGCCGCCAGATTGCCGTCGGCACCCGGCTTGTTCTCGACCACCACGGCTGCATTTGTGGCAGCCGCAACGCTCTCGGCCAGACGCCGGGTCACCGCATCGGTCGCGCTGCCCGCCGGGAACGGCACGACGAGGTTGATCCGCCGCGACGGATAGGATGCGGCATCCGCTACGTCCATCCCGAGCAGGACAACGAACAGGCTGAACGCGATCGTCAGGCACGCGCGCATGACTTGTTCCCCAACATCAACAGGTTGCCGCCATTGGCGGGGAGACGGTCCTCGATTTGTTCTTATTGTACGCTGGTTTACTATCCATGAGAACATTTTGTTACAAGCAGTCCATCCGGTTTATTGATGTGGACATCGCAACATCGACCAATGCTGATGCGTCACCCTACCCACAAGGTTCCGATTCACCGGTCGTCCCGACCAGTTCAATTCGGTCAATCCTGGCGAAGAGATTATCCGCCATGGCCAGATCCGTTGCGAAATGCATGGGATCGGCGTGACCGCAGATCACGTCGGGGAAATGCCAGTCCACCGTTGCCAGCACCACGTCTTTTGCCAGGATCGCCACTTTCAACGGATGCCGCCTGCCGATGCCGCGCACGCTCTGATAGCCGTCGGCAATGCAATAGAGCTCCAACCTCACCTTGCCATCGGCAACATGCTGAACTGACACCTCGATATTGCAAAAGCCGAACGCAGCATCGTCACTCGAGCCTTCCATGTAGAAATAGAAAGCGCCTATCGTGCCATGCGTACATGGGCCAAGCGCGCTGTCGCGCGGTACTTGCGGGTCCGGGCGGGCCGGCGTGCGCGGCGGCAGCGGCCCCAGCGAACAGAATTGGGGATAGGAATAGCACGTACCCAGGACAACCTCCCTCTCAACGAGCGCAGCGCACCGTCGACCTCGCTTCAAGGCCGAGCAGGCTTCGCGCATTATCAGCGAGCGTTTCACGCGCAATACCAAGCGCCGCTTCTGCGAATTCCGCCGGACGGTCCTGCTTGATGGTAAAGGGATAATCCGACCCCACCACCAACCGCTCCCTGCCGACTTTTGTAACGAGATAGTCCAGCGCCGCGCGATCATAGAGGATGGTATCGTAATAAAATGCCTTCGCGATCTCACCGGGATCGCACGAAAACAGGCTATCCAGGGGCGGTCCGATCGTTCTCGCATGCCGCAAGCGCGGCAATATCCAGGGCAGCGCGCCGCCGCCATGGCTGAGCAAAAACCGCAATTTCGGAAACGCCTCGACAGTGCCATTCGTCATCAGGGACACCGCCGCGAAGGCGGTCTCCAGCGGGAATGCAGCAACGGCGGCAAGTTCGGACCGTCCGCCCATGCGGTCGAGGCCGAGCGGATGCAGCGGGTGGACCATCACCATCAGGCCGGCCTGTTCGGCCGCGGCATAGACCTCGCGCAGCCGCGCATCGCCGAGCGGGATACCATTGATGTGGGTACCGATCTCGATGCCACGCAGGCCGAGCGAACTCACTTCCTCCAGCCGCTTGGCCGCAAGCGCCGTATCCTGCATCGGCACCATGCCGATGCCGACGAAATGCCGGGGATACGCGCGGCACAGTTCCGCGATCCCTTCATTGACTTGACGGCAGAGCGCGTCCGCGTCCCCGGCTGGAAACCAGTGCGACAACAACTCCGGCATCGGTGAAACGACCTGCACGTCGACGTCATCAGCCGCCATGTCGCCGATCCGGCGTTCTGCATCCCAGCTTCTGGAATCGATGACGCGAAATACCTTGCCGCCGACGATGACCGCGGCAGCGTCGCTCCCTCTGGTCTCGATCGACGGCCAGAGCGGATTGCGTTCCGTTTCCAACGGGATGCTGCGCGGAACGAAATGGGTATGGGTGTCGATGGCCTCGGCCAAAACGCTTCCTCGTTCTCGTTATGCACCGAAACGTGCCGTGCCAAAGATTCCGCTGGCGCTGCCGCGATCTCACTTTACAAGCAGGTTGGACTGTTTTTATTATGCTTGCAATCAAAGAATAAATGTCGGCTGCGTCAATCGCGGCCTGGGAGCGGACGAGGCCCGAAATTGTCGGTGCAGATCGAAAACATCGTGATTGCAGGTGCAGGCCAGGCCGGCGGCCGGGCCGCCGAAGCCCTGCGCGCGAAGGGGTTTCAGGGCGCGATCACGATGCTCGGCGAAGAACTGCATCCGCCCTATGAACGGCCGCAGCTCTCCAAGGAAATGCTTCACGCGCCGGACACGCCTGTCACCTATATCAAGCAGGCCGGTGACTGGCGCGACAAGTTGAGAGTCCGACTCGAGACCGGTGCGGCCGTAACCGATTGCGATGCCGATCGCCGGACCGTATCGACCGCGGACGGCCGCTCATTCGCTTTCGACCGCCTGCTGATCGCGACCGGAACGCGCCCTCGCCGCTTCGCTGCGCTCGATGACTGCGGGCTTGAGATTCAATACCTCCGCAGCGTCGAGGATGCACTGCGCTTCCGCAAGTCGATCCAGAACAAGTCGCGAATCGTGATCGTCGGTGGCGGCGTGATCGGCCTGGAAGCGGCCTGCGCGGCGGCGACGATGGGATGCACGGTCACCGTGATCGAAAGCGAACAGCGCCTGCTGGCGCGCGCGTTTCCTTCCATCGTCAGCGATCTCGTCGCGGCAAAGCACCGGAGCCACGGCGTCGGCTTCATCTTCGGCACGACGGTAAGCGGCGCCGCCGCGGACGGCGTGATGCTCTGCGACGGCCGCAAGCTCGCTGCCGATCTTGTGCTGGTCGGCATTGGTGTCGAATCGGTGCCGACAGTCGCGGACAAGCTTGGGCTGCCATCGGTCGCCGGGATCGCAGTCGACGCCAAAGGACGCACCGCGGCGCCCGGCGTGTTCTGCGCCGGAGACGCGGCGCTGCAATGGAGCCGCTGCCACGGCCGTGCCATCCGGGTCGAAACCTGGGCCAATGCGCAGAATCAGGCGATATCGGTCGCCGCCAACATGATCGGTGAGGCAAGCGAATATAACGACCCGCCCTGGTTCTGGACCGATCAATACGACCTGAACATTCAGGTCGCCGGCGACATGCTCGACAGCGATCACATCGTTCGTGGCGATACGCGTTCGGGAAAGTTCTCGGTGATCGCGATGCGCGGCTCGGATGTGGTCGGCGCGCTGTCGGTCAATGCCGCCAAGGAGATGGCCATGCTGCGGCGCGTGATCGCGGCAAATAAGCACCCTGCCCGCGCCGATCTGGAGTCACCTGCCTACGATCTGCGGACCGCCTTGAAATGAAAACAAGCAAAGAACCTTTTGGGGAGAGACAGCAATGAACGCGTTCCAGCGGATGAACACCGCGCTCATGGTCGACGAATCCAAAAAGATCTTCAAGGTTTCGCGCCAGGCCTTTGTCGATCCCGAGATTCTGGAAGCCGAACGGACAAGGATATTCGACAAATGCTGGCTTTATCTCGGCCATAGTTCCGAACTCGCCAAGCCCGGCGATTTCGTCACCCGTCAGGTGGGCGGCCGGAATATCCTGTTCGCACGCGACGGCAAAGGCAATCTCAAGGCGATGCTGAACACCTGCCCGCATCGCGGGGCGCAAGTCTGCCGCGAGAAGCACGGCAGCGCCAAATCCTTCCAGTGCTTCTATCACGGCTGGGTGTTCGGGCTCGACGGAAAGCTGCGCAGCCAGCCGGGGGAGACGTCTTACGCCGAGGATTTCAAGGAGCGCTCGACCTCCAACATGCAGCAGGTTCCACGCTTCGAGAGTTACCGCGACTTCAACTTCATCTGTTTCGACAAGGGCGTCGAAGACCTCTCGGACTATCTCGGCCCGGTCAAGGAATATCTCGACGTGATCTGCGACCAGGCCGAAACCGGGATGACGATCGTCGGCGGCACGCAGGAATATTCGATGCGCGCCAACTGGAAGCTTCTGACCGAAAACAGCATCGACGGCTATCATGCGCTGACGACGCACGCGACCTATCTGGACTATCTGAAGTCGGCAACGGGGGCGCTGGCCCAGGTCGCGTTCGAGGGATCGGCCCGCGATCTCGGCAAAGGCCATGCCGTGCTCGAGTACAAGGCGCCCTGGGGCCGCCCCGTGGCGCAGTGGATTCCCTCCTGGGGCGAGGAAGGCAAGCGCGAACTCTCACGCCTCTATGACGGCCTGCTCGCGCGGTTCGGGAAGGAACGCGCCGACCGCATTGCTACCTTCAATCGCAACCTGTTCATCTTCCCGAACCTCGTGATCAACGACATCATGGCGGTGACAGTGCGGACCTATTATCCCGCCGCACCCGATTTCATGAATATCAGCGCCTGGGCGCTCGCCCCCAGGGAGGAAACCGAATGGGCGCGGAAGTACCGGCTGTTCAACTTCCTCGAGTTTCTCGGCCCCGGTGGTTTTGCGACGCCCGACGACGTCGAGGCGCTCGAACAGTGTCAGCGCGGTTTTCGCAACTCCGCCGAGGCGCAGTGGAACGACATTTCAAAGGGCATGGGCAAGGCAAACCCGTCCTATGACGACGAGTTGCAGATGCGCGCGTTCTGGTCGAACTGGAATGAACACGTTTTCAGGGTGCCGGCATGAACGACGGAGCAACAGTCATGCAAGCCATAGCTCGCACGGAAGTCGAGGATTTCCTGTTTGCTGAAGCTGAACTGCTTGACGAATGGCGCCTGCCGGAATGGCTGGAACTGTTCACGGACGATGCGATCTACTACGTCCCGGCAACCGATCTCGCCGTCGATGCTTCGCCCGATAACAACCTGTTCTATGTCGCCGATGACCGCTTCCGGCTCAGCGAGCGGGTCAAGCGCCTGATGAAACGAACCGCGCACGCCGAGTTTCCGCATTCGAGGACTCGTCACCTCGTCAGCAACGTGCGAATCCGAAAACAGATCGGCGACGAACTGGAGGTCAGTTCGGCATTCATCACCTATCGGACCAAGGACGGCGTGACCGATACCTATTTCGGCAGCAATCGCTATCGCCTGCTGCCCGGCAACGGCACGTTCCGGATCAAGGAAAAGCGCTGCCTTCTGGACAGCGAGGGTCTGCGCGGCCAGGGCCGCGTCAGCATCATTCTCTGAAGAAATGACGGACATGGACAAAAAGCTCAGAGATAACGTTGCCATCGTCACCGGTGCGGCGAAAGGCATCGGTCTTGCAATCGCCGAGCGGCTGGCAAGGGACGGCGCCAGGCTGGTGCTTGCCGATCTCGACGAGAGCAGGCTGCAGCGGGCCGCCGCGCATCTCGCCAGGGAGTTCGGCGCGGAGATCGCAAGCCATGCCGGTGACCTCGCCAATCAGGATACAGCGGAAAAGACCGTCAATCTGGCGAGCGAACGGTTCGGCCGGCTCGACATTCTCGTCAACAATGCCGGCGGCGGCATCATCAAGGCCTTTGCGGAACATTCGCCGGAAACGCTGAAGACCACGATCGACCGCAACCTGTGGACCGCCCTGTGGTGCTCCTGGTACGCGGTCCCCAGGATGCGCGCGCAGGCGTACGGCCGCATCATCAATCTTGGCGCCGACTCCGTCCGCAATGGCTTGTGGGATCACGCCGCCTATAACGCCGCCAAGGGCGGCGTTCACGGTCTCACCACCGGCATGGCGCGCGAATTCGCCAAAGACGGCATAACCGTGAACACGGTCGCCCCCTGCGCGGTGAATACACCGCAGATGATGGCGATCACGAAGAGCAATCCTCAGCTTGCCGCCAAGTTCGTCAGCGTCATCCCCATGGGCCGTCCGGCCGAAATGGAGGAAGTCGCCTCCATGGTCTCTTATCTCGCTTCCGCCGAAGCGTCGTTCGTGACCGGCCAGGTCATCAGCGTCAACGGCGGCAGCACCATGCTCTAGGGTTCATGCGATGGCCGAAACAGTAATTCTTTGCGCCGCCGACGAGGTGGTCGAAGGCGAAATCAAGCAGGCTCCCCTGCCCGATGGCTCCAATGTCGCGCTCTATCGGGTCGATGGCTCAATCTACGCCACCGCCGACATGTGCACCCATGGCGAAGCTTCGCTTGCGGAGGAAGGCATCATCAGCGGGAAGATCGTGGAGTGCACTTTTCATTTTGGCACTTTCGACGTCACCACCGGCGAGCCGACCGGAATGCCCTGCGAGGTCGCGTTGAAAACATATCCCGTCACCATCGTTGACGGGCAGGTTCAGATTGAGGTGTGAAAATGCCGAACCGTCCCGACCGTGTCCCCGCCCCGCAAAGAACCGCGCGCCGATCGCGTGGCACCGCCCGGCGACGAACCCAGGCGGAACGCACGGAGGAGACGCGAACGCGAATCCTGAAAGCTGCGTCCGAGCTGATACGCCGGCGCGGTTACGCCCGTTTTCGAACCGCCGATGTCGCCGCCGAGGCGGGCTTGTCACGGGGCGCGCAACTTCACCATTTCCCGACGAAGGATTCGCTCGTCGTGGCGACGCTGGAGTATGTTTTTGAACAGGCCCAGATCCAGAGCCGCCGCCGCGCCGCCGCCATCAACCGGCCGCGCGACCTGATCGAAGCCGTCATCGAAGACGCCCGCGAATTCTTCTTCAGCGAGCACTTCATGGTGGCGATCGACATCGTGCTGTCGACCTCGACCGACCATGCCGTTCGCAAGCAAATCCTCGACATCTCCCGCAAGGCCCGCCGGCCGGTCGAGACAGCCTGGACCGAGGCGCTGGCGGCGAGCGGCGTGCCGGCCTCGGTAGCTGCCGACATCGTCGCACTGACTCTCAGCGTCGTCCGCGGCATGGCGCTGCGCACGCTCTGGGACAACGATCCAAAATGGTTCGATGAGCTGTTCGCGGTCTGGCGGCGGATGATCAAGATTTTCCTCGAGCACCAGCACCCGAAGGCGCGGACACGATGAACAATGGCCGCGCCATACCGCTGATCAGTTCGGTCTGCTACGTCCGGCTCGCCGTCAGCGAGCCCGGCGCCAGCGCACGCTTTGTCTCCGACATCTTTGGCCTGCAGCGCGTCGCCGATCAGGATGGCGAGATTGCCTTTCGTTCGGACGACCGCTTTCGCACGGTAAGCCTCGGCCATCAGGCCCCGGACGGTGCAAGCGTTGGCATAGAAGTCTGGGACGATGACGCCCTGAAGGAGATCGGCCGGCGGCTAAGCACGGCCGGCTTTACAGCCAGGGAGGCCACCGCCGGCGAGTGCCGGCGCCGCTACGTGCAATCAGCGCTGCTGGCCGAGGATGCATCGGGCAACCGGATCGATCTGGTGGTCCGGCCCACCCGAAGCGGACGGCGCTATTTTCCGGCGCGCGACGCCGGCATCGTCGCTTTTCACGGCGTTGGCCTCCGCACGACCGATCACGTCCGCGACCTCGCGTTCTGGCGTGCGCTTGGCGCCGAGGTGAGCGACTGGGTCGGTGATATCGCCTATGTGAGGATCGACGGACTGCATCATCGCGTTGCGCTCTATCCATCAAAACGCAACGGAATTCTCTACACGGCATTCGAAGTCGAAGCGCTCGATCATATCATGCAGAACAGCTATTTCATGCAGGAAAGCCAGCTCAGGGTCGTTCAGGGCCCAGGCCGCGAACCAGCTTCGCGCCAGATGTTCCTGCATGTCGAGGGACCCGACGGCCTGATCTTCTCTTATGTGAATGGCATGGCCACGCTCGATGGAAAGCCGCGGCTGGCGCGGCAGTTTCCGCTCGCCACGACCTCGCTCTGCGACTGGGGGAGCGAAAGCAAAGATGTACCGGAACTGGGCGCAGCGGTGTAGATGCACGGGAGAGCAGCATGATTCAGCTAAAGGACGTGAGCTACGTTCGCCTTGGTTCGCCCGACCTGGAGTCTGCCGAGATTTTCGCCACGACCTGCCTCGGACTGCAGATTGCCGAACGCGGCAAGAAGGATCTCTATCTCCGTTCCGACGCCCGCGCGCATACGCTGTGCTATTCCGAGGGCAATCCCAATGATCAGACCGTCGGCTTCGAGGTCGAGGACGAGGCCAGCCTGCAGGAAGCGGCTTCGACGCTTGAGTCGCTCGGCCATGCCGTCCACGCCGGCTCCCCGCATGAAGCCGAGCAACGCAAGGTAAGAGCCTTCATCGGCTTTCGCGATCCGACCGGTAACCACATTGAACTCGTGGTGCGGCCCGAACGAAGCGGGCGCCGCTATTTTGCCAGCCGCGACGCCGGGATTACCGGCTTCAGCCATATCGGACTGAATTCCAGCGATCCCGCCCGCGACGAACGGTTCTGGACCCAGGTGTGCAACGCCCGCGTCAGTGACCGCATCGGCGACATCCCGTTGATGCGCGTCAACGCGATCCATCACACGATCGCGCTTGTGCGCGCCCCGAAGGCCGGCATCCAGCACATCAATCATCAGGTGGAGAGCAGCGACGATGTGCTGCGCTCCTATTATTTCCTCAGTGAGCGCCGCGTGCCAATCGTGTTCGGCCCGGGCCGACATCCGACGTCGGGCGCACGCTTCCTGTACTTCGAGGGCCCCGACGGCATGATCTTCGAATATTCGGTCGGCGTCGACGAGATCGAGGACGAGACCACGCACCGGCCGCGGCAATTCGGCTTCGAGCCGGCGAGTTTCTGCATGTGGGGCTCAAAGCCCGCCGGCATGACCTTGCCGAACAACTGAACGCGCGCTTTTTGGGGGCGGAGAAAGTTCCTGACAGGGCCGCCTCGTCAAGCCTCCCCATGGCGGGTGCAAGATACTATGTTAAGGCCATGAAGAATCACGGCCAGCCCCAAGCCATTGGTTCAATAGCCACGCCGGAGCCCTTCCCGCGGCAAAGCTTCGACGACGCACGGGAGGCGGTCGCAGCCTTGCGATCGCTTTATGCGCGAAACACTTCGTTCCTGCGCGATTCCTTCGCCGCGCTCGCGGCCGGTGGCGACAGCAACCGGCGCTACCGCGCCTTCTATCCGGAAGTCAGCGTCACCACGAACTCATATACGCAGATCGATTCCCGCCAGGCCTATGGCCATATGCCGACGCCTGGGCACTTCTCGACCACGATCACCCAGCCCGACCTGTTCGAAACCTATCTCATCGAGCAGCTTGATCTGATCATGCACAATCATGGCGTTCCGGTCGTCGTATCGGAATCGGATACGCCGATCCCGCTGCATTTTGCTTTTCTTGAAGGCACCTATGTTGACGGCAGCGCGGCCAAGCACATCAAGCGACCGCTCCGGGACCTGTTCGACGTTCCCGACCTTGATGGAACCGACGATCAGATCGCCAACGGCACATATGAAGCGCCGGTCGGCCGGCCGCGGCCGCTGGCGCAATTCACCGCGCAGCGCGTCGACTATTCGCTGCACCGCCTGACGCACTACACGGCCACCAGCCCGCAGCACTTCCAGAATTTCGTACTTTTCACCAACTACCAATTCTACATCGATGAATTCTGTGCGCGCGCCAGAGAGCTGATGGCGAAAGGCGGCGGCGGCTATACCGAATTCGTCGAGCCGGGCAACGTCATCACCTACCCCGGCGAACAGCGGCTGGATGCCGGCGCGCCGGCACTACGCCTGCCGCAGATGCCGGCGTATCATTTGAAGAAACCGGACTATGGCGGCATCACCATGGTCAACATCGGCGTCGGGCCGGCGAACGCCAAGACGATCACCGACCATATTGCCGTGCTGAGACCGCATGCGTGGCTGATGCTCGGGCACTGCGCCGGATTGCGCGACACCCAGGCGCTGGGCGACTATGTGCTGGCCCACGCTTACGTGCGCGAGGACCATGTTCTCGACGACGATCTCCCGTTATGGGTCCCTATTCCCGCGCTCGCCGAAATTCAGGTCGCGCTCGAGGAAGCCGTGGCGGAAGTCACGGGGTTTTCCGGATACGACCTGAAGCGCATCATGCGCACCGGCACCGTTGCCTCCATAGACAACCGCAACTGGGAGCTACGCGACCGGCGTGGTCCGGTGCAACGGCTGTCGCAGTCGCGGGCGATCGCGCTCGACATGGAATCGGCGACCATCGCAGCCAACGGATTTCGCTTTCGCGTGCCCTACGGAACCTTGCTGTGCGTGTCCGACAAGCCTTTGCACGGCGAGCTGAAGCTGCCCGGCATGGCCACCGAATTCTACAAGCGGCAGGTCGGCCAGCATTTGACGATCGGCATCAGGGCGCTGGAGAAGCTGGCGGATATGCCGCTGGAGCGGCTGCACTCGCGCAAGCTCCGAAATTTTTCGGAAACGGCTTTCCAGTAAGCAGCCAGCTATCGCGTCCCGTATGCGCGATCCCCGGCATCGCCGAGGCCGGGCAGGATAAAGGCGTTCGCATCCAGCCCCTCGTCGATCCCGGCCGTCCACAACCGCACGTCGGGATGCAAGCCGCGAAAGCGCTCCACCCCTTCCGGCGCAGCAAGCAGGCACACCAACCGGATGTCCTTCGCGCCGCGTTCCTTCAGCCGGTCCACCGCCGCCACCGCCGTGTTCGCAGTTGCAAGAACCGGCGACACCACGATCGCCAACCGCTCGCGAAGATCGGACGGCGATTTGAAGAAATATTCGACCGCCACGAATGACTGCGGTTCGCGATAGAGCCCGATATGCGCGACGCGGGCGGTCGGAACGAGGTCCAGCATTCCGTCGACAAAGGTCACCCCTGCCCGCAATACCGGCACGAAGACCAGCTTCTTTCCCGCGATCTTGGCGGAGTGCATGCGTGCAAGCGGCGTCTCCACCTCCACATCGGTCAGCGGCAGATCGCGCGTCACCTCGTAACAGAGCAGCATCCCGATCTCCTTGAGGAGCTCGCGAAATGACTTGGTCGAAATTGTCTTGTCCCGGATCAGCGTAAGCTTGTGCTGGACCAGTGGGTGATCCACGATCGTAACGCCTTCCATGCTCTTGCCCTCTTGCGAATAGTCGCTCAAAAAACCGTACCATCGCTGACGACCTTGACCGGCGGAGAGCCGTCGGGCCGGCGTTCGAACGCCATCGCCCTGCCCGCCGCCCAGGTGCCACCTTCCAGAATCTTCGCCAGTGGAAGCGAGACGGGATCGAGGCCAACGCGCTGCCGCAGCAGATCCGCCAGCCGGTCCAGTAGCGCAACGGTCAGCGCCCTCCACTCGACCACGAGCGGAGACGCGACATCGTGCTCGCGTTGCGCGTCCACGGGGTCGCGAAACTCAAGGACCCCGGCGTCGACGAACAACCCGCCGTTGCGATATTCCGCCAGGCCCGTCAGGCCGTCGATATCGGTCACCTGCAGCCCGGCCCGCTGCATCGGCTCGATCAGCGAATACGACAGCCACTGCGACAGCTTGTGCAGCGGCACCAGTTCGCTGGTCGCGTCCTCGGTCTTGAGCGCGGGATGACGCCAGCAATCTCCCAGCGGAATTCCGCCGAGCGTGATGCGCGACGGCCAGATCGGCCCGAACTGGCGCAAAAGCTCCGACAAGATCGTCGGGGCCTCGATCACGCCCTGCTCGGCCGCCCCCGTGAGGTGATCAAACAATCCGCCGGGTCGGGCCGTGTCGCCGCGAGCGAAAACCTGCGGCGCCGCCGATACCTGTTCACCCAGCCGGCGAAGAAGGCTGACACGGCCTTCGAGGCCAACCAGCGGATTGTCGTCCGCAACCTGAAAGCCAGTCCGCAGATCGGCAACGGTCAGTCGCTGAAGTACAGCGGCATCGGCCCGCAGCGGCTCATCAGCCTTCGCGGAGAAAACGCCGCGCGCAAACATGTCCAGGCTGGCAAGCGCCAGCCCCTCCGAACGGCCAATGCTTGTGCCCGTCAGGGGATCTCGATAGCGCCACGACGGACCTGCGCCGGCGTCGAGAAACACGCTGATGATGGCGAGATCAAATTCGGCGCGGGCGCGCTCCTTGCCGTCGCGCCAGCCCCTCGCGCCGGCAAGTGCCGCCCAACGATCGACGCCACCGACGACGAAATGGCGCCAGCGCGAATGAAACGGCACGTCGAATGTCGGATAGGCCTTGCGCGTTGTCGCAAGCACGAGATCAACCGCCGCCTCGAGCCGGCCAAGGTCCACCCGGAAATGCCGAAGCTGGTCGCTCAGGCCGATGTTCAGCATCCGGTGGGCGCGAGCGCGCACCGCTTGCGCACTCAAAAGAGAAAGGGCGTCTGCGCTCGTGTCTTCGGTCACGATCAAAGGTCCGGCCCGCGCTAATATTTTTCGAGCGGCCGGCCGGAGGCGATCAGGTCCTCGGGCTTCTGGTCCGGCGAAAAATATCCTGCAGCCTTCTTGGCGGCGATTTCCACATGGGCGTCGGCCGGAATCATGTCATCGGGAATAGCGACGCGCTCGACAATTTCGATACCCTGCCCCGTCAGCGCATCATACTTCATGTCGCTCATCGAAATGAAGCGGTCGATGCGTTTCAATCCCAGCCAGTGAATGACGTCAGGCATCAATTGCTGGAAGCGCGCATCCTGAACCCCGGCAACGCATTCCGTTCGTTCGAAATAGGCGGCCGCATCGTCGCCCGCTTCCTGGCGCTTGCGCGCATTGTAGACCAGAAACTTCGTGACCTCGCCGAGCGCCCTTCCTTCCTTGCGGTTGTAGACGATGACGCCCAGGCCGCCGGCCTGTCCGGCGCGCGCGCATTCCTCGATGCCGTGGATGAGATAAGGACGGCAGGTGCAGATATCGGAGCCGAAGACATCCGAGCCGTTGCACTCGTCATGGACGCGGCAGGTGATCTTGGTCCGATGGTCCGGAAGCTTCGTGACGTCGCCGAACAGATAGACGGTCGTTCCGCCGATCGGCGGAAGAAAGACCTGCAGATCCGGGCGCGTGACAAGCTCGGGAAACATGCCGGCCGTCTGTTCGAACAGTGCACGCCGCAGGTTGGTCACGCTGGTGCCGAAGCGCTGCGCGATCCCCGGCAGATACCAGACAGGATCGATCGCGATCTTGACGACGGAGACGGAGCCGCTGGCGTGAACGAACTCGCCATCGGCCTCCAGCCGCTTGGCCGCCAGAGCCGCCTGAATTTCCGGCAGATCGAGACGGGCGCGCGTGATCGCGATGCTCGGCCTGATATCGATGCCCTCAGCGATTTCGGCGCGGTAGTTCTCCGCCACGAGATGTCCCCACGGATCGAGCGCAACAATGCGCTCAGGATCCATCCATTGCGAGAACGGCCCGACGGTCGCGGCTGGGTGTGTGTTGGTCAGATCGGGGCGACGGATCGGGTCCAGCGCCCCCGAAGATACGGCAAGCGCGCGATAGACCGCATAGGAGCCGCCGTGAGTGCCAATCACATTACGATCCTGCGGACGCGATACGGTCCCGATGATCGGACCACGTTCACGCGCGGTCGGCGCACCCCACCGGATCGGGAATTCATGCGTCGCACCGGGCACCGGGTGCGATGTCAGGCGGATATGGTCGGTACGATTGGACTGGCTCATCTTTCGGTAGTCCCAAAACGGCAACGGCCCGCCTGAATGACGGGCCTGACCGGAAAACCAATTGAATTTGCAGGGGTCACTGACCCATGCAGCATTATATAAGCAAGTTGCGCGCATACACAACCATCAAGAGGGGTAATCCGCCCTTCGGTCGAGCGCCATCGGTTGACCAGGACCCATGGCCGGACGCCCAAGGGTAAATCACGTGTATCAACGTTCGATCACTTTTTAAGGTAACCAACGACGCCGGCGAAGCGCGGGCCGATCCGGTGCGCTACAACGTCAGGCTCGGCAGATCGAGCCCGTTGGCGCGGGCACATGCGGCAGCACTTTCATAGCCGGCGTCGGCATGGCGCATGACGCCTGTCGCTGGATCGTTCCACAGCACACGTTCGAGACGACGCGCAGCCTCCGGCGTTCCGTCGGCGACAATGACCATGCCGGCGTGCTGCGAATAGCCGATCCCGACGCCCCCGCCATGATGCAGCGAGACCCATGTGGCCCCGCTGGCGCAATTGAGCAGCGCATTGAGCAGCGGCCAGTCGGACACCGCATCCGAGCCGTCGCGCATCGCTTCGGTTTCGCGGTTCGGACTCGCGACCGAGCCGCTGTCGAGATGATCGCGGCCGATGACAATCGGCGCCTTCAACTCGCCACGCGCCACCATTTCATTGAACGCCATGCCGAGCCGATGGCGATCGCCGAGGCCGACCCAGCAGATCCGCGCCGGCAGACCCTGAAACTTGATCCGCGCTTTGGCCATGTCGAGCCAGTTGTGCAGATGCTTGTCGTCAGGCATCAACTCCTTCACCTTGGCATCGGTGCGGAAGATGTCTTCGGGATCCCCTGATAGTGCCGCCCAGCGGAACGGGCCGATACCGCGGCAGAACAGCGGACGGATATAGGCCGGAACGAAGCCGGGGAAATCGAACGCGTTCTTCAGTCCCATGTCCTTCGCCATCTGGCGAATGTTGTTGCCGTAGTCGAGCGTGGGAATGCCTTGCGCGTGGAAATCCAGCATGGCCTGAACGTGGCCGACCATGGAGGTCTTCGCCGCGACTTCAACCGCTTTCGGATCGTCGCTGCGTTTCGACTCCCACTCGGCAAGCGTCCATCCCTTCGGCAAATAGCCGTTGATCGGATCGTGCGCGCTGGTCTGATCGGTGACGATGTCAGGCCTGACGCCGCGGCGCACCAGTTCAGGAAAGATATCGGCAGCATTGCCGAGCAGGCCGACCGAAATTGCCTTCTTGCTCTGCGCCGCCTCCGCCATGATCGCAAGCGCCTCGTCAAGCGAGCTTGCCTGCCGGTCGAGGTAGCCTGTGCGCAGACGCATCTCAATGCGGCTCGGCTGGCATTCGATCGCGAGCATCGACGCGCCGGCCATGGTCGCGGCAAGCGGCTGGGCGCCGCCCATGCCGCCGAGACCCGCCGTCAGTATCCACTTGCCCGCGAGATTGCCGCCGTAGTGACGCCGCCCGACCTCGACAAAGGTTTCGTACGTCCCCTGCACGATGCCCTGGCTGCCGATGTAGATCCACGAGCCTGCCGTCATCTGGCCGAACATCATCAGCCCGGCCTTGTCGAGTTCATTGAAGTGATCGAGCGTCGCCCAGTGCGGCACCAGATTCGAGTTCGCGATCAGCACGCGCGGCGCATCGGCATGGGTGCGGAAAATTCCGACCGGCTTGCCCGACTGGACCACCAGCGTCTGGTCGCCCTCAAGCTTGCGCAGCGAGGCAACGATCCGATCGAAACTTTCCCAGTCGCGGGCAGCGCGGCCGATACCACCGTAGACGACGAGCTCGCTCGGCCGTTCGGCAACATCGGGATCGAGATTGTTCATCAGCATCCGGAGCGGTGCTTCTGTCAGCCAGCTCTTGGCGCTGATCTCTGAGCCGTGGGGCGCTCGGATCGTGCGGTCGTTGTCCAGTCGGCGGTTCATGACAAGGAGTCTCTCTCGGCAAGGATTGGAAACGGGTTCTGTTCGAGCACCGACATCGCGGCGGCCGGCAATGCGCCAGCTTCGACCAGCGCCGCAGCCTTCTTCAGATCGTCGGCCATATATCGATCGTGACCGAGCGCCGGCACCTGCTCACGCAACACTGCAATGACCGCGGCAAGCGCAGGGCTGGTCGTATGCGGGGCACGCAGGCCGATGCCTTGCGCCGCAACCAGGAGCTCGATGCCTAGTATAGTGGCAAGATTGTCCGCCATGTCAGACAAACGGCGTGCGGCATGCGCGGCCATCGACACATGATCTTCCTGGTTGGCGCTGGTCGGCGTCGAATCGATCGAGCAGGCCGCGGCGCGTTGCTTGTTCTCGGCATAGAGCGCAGCCGCCGTCACCTCGGCAATCATGAAGCCGGAGTTGAGGCCGGGATCGGGCGTGAGGAACGGCGGCAGGCCGAAGTTCAGCGCGGGATCGACGAGGGTCGCGATGCGCCGCTCGCTGATCGCGCCGATCTCGGACAGCGCCAGCGCAATCTGGTCGGCGGCAAACGCGACCGGCTCCGCGTGAAAATTGCCGCCCGAGACGATCTCTCCCGTATCAACCAGCACCAGCGGGTTGTCGGTGACGGCGTTGGCCTCGATCGTCAACGTGCGGGCGGCTTGTATCAAAATGTCGAGCGCGGCGCCGGCCACCTGCGGCTGGCAGCGCAGGCAATAGGGATCCTGCACGCGCTCGTCGCCTTCGAGATGCGACATGCGGATATCGCTGCCCTCAAGCAATGCCGTCAGGGCGGCGGCTGCAGCGACTTGTCCGGCATGCGCCCGCAGTTGCTGGATCTCCGGACGAAACGGCGCCGTCGAAGCCATGGCCGCATCGACCGACAAGGCGCCTGTCACGAGCGCGGCGCAAGCCAGGCGGTGGGCGCGCAGCAATCCGGAAATGGCATAGGCGGTGGAAAACTGCGTGCCATTGATCAGCGCAAGGCCTTCCTTCGGCCCGAGCGTGATCGGCGTGAGATCAGCGGCGGCCAGCGCATCGCGGGGCGGCACAATGCTTCCATCGACCAGCGCCTGCCCCTCACCGATCATGACGGCGGTCATATGCGCCAACGGCGCCAGATCGCCGGACGCTCCGACCGATCCCTGCTGCGGCACCAGCGGGTAAATGCCTCGTGCCAGCATGGCCTGAAGCTGTTCGATGATTTCGCGGCGCACGCCCGATGCGCCTCGCCCGAGCGAGACGATCTTCAGCGCCATCATCAGGCGAACGATCGGTTCCGGCGTCGGTGACCCGACCCCGCAGCAATGCGACACAATGAGATTGTGCTGCAGCACGGCCGTCTGGTCGGCAGCGATTCGTTTCGATGCCAGTTTTCCGAAACCGGTATTGATGCCGTAGACGGGAGCTTCCGCACGCGCAGCCGCTGCAACAATCGAAGATGCAGCTTCAACGCGCGGCCAGAAGGATGGATCGAGCACGACCGGCGCACCGGCAAGGACCTGCGCCAGATCGTCGAGGCTGACCCTTCCAGGCGAAACCACAATGGAGGCGTCGGGGCCGCTCACTGTCCCCTCCACACCCGGTTATGCAATGGGTTGAAACCGATGCGGTAAACGAGCTCGGCCGGCCGCTCGACATCCCAGATCGCGAGATCGCAATATTTGCCGGCCTGGAGCGTACCGGTCTCGCCGAGAATGCCGAGCGCGCGGGCCCCTTCGCGCGTTACGCCGGCGAGGCATTCGGCAACGGTCATCCGAAACAGCGTTGCCCCCATGTTCAAGGCCAGCAGAAGCGACGTCAGCGGCGAGCTGCCGGGGTTGCAATCGGTGGCCAGCGCCATGTTCACGCCATGTGTGCGGAACAGTTCGACCGGCGGCTTCTTCGTCTCGCGAATGAAATAGAACGCGCCCGGCAGCAGCACGGCCACCGTCCCTGCCCGCGCCATGGCGGCAACGCCGGCCTCGTCCGTGTGCTCCAGATGATCGGCGGACAAAGCGGAAAATTCCGCGGCAAGCGCGGCGCCGCCGAGATTCGACAGTTGATCCGCGTGCAGCTTGACCGGCAATCCAAGCGCTTTTGCCGCGCGGAACACCCGCGCCGTTTGCTCTCCCGAGAACGCGATGCCCTCCATGAAGCCGTCGACGGCGTCCGCCGATCCGGCCTGCGCCACCGCCGGCAACATCTCGCGGCAGACAAGATCGATGTATCGATCCTTGTCGCCATCGGCTTCCGGCGGCAGCGCGTGCGCGCCAAGAAACGACGTCTTGATGGCGACCGTCCGGGTGCGGCCCAGCGTACGCGCCGCCGATAGCTGGCGCATCTCGGTTTCCGTATTGAGCCCGTAGCCGGATTTGATCTCCAGCGTCGTCACGCCCTCGCCGATCAAGGCGTCGAGCCTTGGCAGCGCGCCGGCCACAAGCTCGGCCTCGCTCGACGCCCGCGTTGCCGCAACCGTCGAGACAATACCGCCGCCTGCACGCGCAATCTCTTCATAGCTTGCGCCCTGCAGCCGCAGCTCGAATTCATGTGCACGGTTGCCGCCAAACACCAGATGGGTGTGACAGTCCACCAGTCCCGGCGTGATCCAGCGCCCGGCGCAATCGATCCGCTCGGCAGCATCGGTATCCGATGGAAAATCGGCCCGGCTGCCGGCGAAGGCGATGCGGCCGCCGCGCGCGGCAACCAGGCCATCCTCGATCACACCGAGCCCGGGCATATCCTCCCGAACCGTAGCGAGCCGGGCATTGAGCCAGATTCGATCGAAGCGCTCGGCCATGCAGTCCTCCGCGGCAGGAGCTTGACGTATCGATATGTCTATACATAAAATCGTGTGGTCGTTCTGTCCAGCCGGTTTCGAAACATGTCGACACTGCATTTCGCATCAGCGCTGCTCCCCTCGGGGTGGGCCGATGACGTGCAAATGGAGGTGACGGATCAGACCATCACGAAGGTTACGGCCGGCGTTCCGCCGGGCCCGCACGACGAACGCTACAGGCTCGCCATTCCCGGCATCGCGAGCCTGCACAGCCACGCATTTCAGCGCGGCATGGCGGGGCTCGCCGAAACGCGCGGCGCTTCCGCGGATACGTTCTGGACATGGCGCGAGACAATGTATCGCTTCGCGCGCGAAATGACGCCGGAAGACACCGAAGCCGTTGCGACGCTGCTCTATGTCGAGATGCTCGAGCAAGGTTTTACGCGCGTCGGCGAGTTCCACTATCTCCACCACGACCACGATGGCGCGCCATACGCCAACCTCGCCGAGATGGCGACGCGAATTGCGCGGGCCGCCGAAATCGCCGGTATCGGGCTGACGCTGCTGCCGAGTTTCTACGCGCATGGCTCGTTTGGTGGCGCGGCCCCGCATGCCGGCCAGCGCCGGTTCATCTGCTCGGTCGACCAGTTCGCCAGGCTGATTGACGCGACACGGTCAGCCGTCCGCGCGTTGCCCGGAGTCAATATCGGCATCGCGCCACACAGCCTGCGCGCCGTGACGCCTGACGAATTGGCAGCCATCGCGCCGCTGGCCGAAGGCGGACCGGTGCATATCCATGCCGCCGAACAGACAAAAGAGGTCGAGGACTGCATCGCCTGGTCGGGCCGACGGCCAGTTGAGTGGCTGCTTGAGCATGCCCCCGTCGATCGGCGCTGGTGCCTCATCCATGCGACCCATATGACAGAGGCGGAAACCGCCGCGCTTGCTAGAAGCGGCGTGGTCGCCGGGCTCTGCCCGGTCACCGAAGCGAGCCTTGGCGACGGTATTTTTCCAGCCCGCGAATTCCTTGACGCCGGCGGACGGTTCGGTATCGGCACGGACTCCAACGTGCTGGTCGGCGTGACCGACGAACTGCGTCGGCTCGAATATGGCCAGCGCCTGAAACACCGCGAGCGCAATGTGCTGTCAGGCGGTCCCGGCCTGTCGACCGGCCGCGCGCTGTTCGAAGCCGCGCGCTCCGGCGGAGCCCAGGCGCTCGCACAGCCAACCGCCGGACTTCAGGCAGGTGCGCGCGCCGACATCGTGACCCTCGACACCACCCATCCCTCGCTCGCTGGACGCCGCGGCGACGCCGCCCTCGACGGCTGGATTTTTGCGACGAGCGCAGGCGCCGTCGACACGGTCTGGGCCGGCGGCGCCAAAGTCGTCGAGAATGGACGGCATATGCTGCGTCAGAAGGCGCGGGACACGTTCAATGCAGCGGTGCGGAGGCTTGTGGCATGAGCCTCGCCACCGATCGCGGCAAACCCCAGTCGGCCGACAAGCCGACGCTGTACAAGCAGATCCGGATCGACATCGAGCGCCGCATCCTGACCGGAGAATGGCCGCCCGGTCATCGCATCCCGTTCGAGCACGAACTGATGTCGCTCTATGGCTGCTCGCGCATGACGGTGAGCAAGGCGCTGTCGGAGCTGGCGCAGGCCGATCTTATCGAGCGGCGGCGCAAGGCGGGCAGCTTTGTCCGCCGTCCCACATTTCTGTCGGCGGTGCTCAAGATCGCCGACATTCGCGCGGAGATCGGCGCGCTCGGCCGCAGTTACGGCTATGAGCTGATCCAGTGCTCGCGGCGCGCCGCAAACGCCGCCGACCGCGACCGCCTTGGGGCAAGGAAAACCGGCAAGGTGATCGCGATTGCGTGCCGTCACAGCGCAGACGACGTGCCGTTCGCCATCGAGGACAGGCTGATCGATCTCGACGCAGTGCCCGAAGCGGCCACGGCGGATTTTGCGACCGAGCCACCCGGCACATGGCTGCTTCACCATGTGCCATGGACGGAAGCCGAGCATTCGATCAGCGCCATCGTGGCTGACGAACAGGCCGCGGCGGCGCTCGATATCGCCATCGGGGCGCCCTGCCTCGTGATCGACCGGCACACCTGGCGCAGCTCCCGGCCGCTAACGGCCGTGCGCCTGCTCTATCCGGGCGAGTCTCATAAACTGGTTGCCCGCTTCAAAGGCGGCTGAGGGATAACAATGCGCGCAAGATCTGGCACAAGCTATGCAACAGTTTCGATGAACGTGAACTGACCAAGACACAATCCATGAACCAGCAAAAGGGATACAGCCATGCGTAGTTTTGGATTTTTGGCGGCAGCCGCCGCTCTCTTAGTAACCGCACCGGCCGCCGCTCAGGACGTAAAGGTCGGCATCGGCATTTCCGGATGGACCGGGTTTGCGCCACTCACGCTCGCAAACCAGGCCGGCATCTTCAAGAAGAACGGCCTCGATGTGACGATCAAGAAGATCCCGCAGAAGGACCGCCATCTCGCCATCGCTTCAGGCGACATCCAGTGCGCGGCGACCACGGTCGAGACCTGGATTTCCTGGAATGCCAATGGCGTTGCGACCAAGCAGATCTTCCAGCTCGACAAGAGCTACGGCGCCGACGGCATGGTAACGCGGAACGATGTCGCGGCGATCAAGGATCTGAAAGGCAAGACGGTCGCCGCGTCCGCGCCCGGCACCGCTCCCTACTTCACCCTGGCCTGGATGCTCAAGAAGAACGGCCTTACGGTCAAGGACGTCACGGTGGTAAATCTGGAGCCAGCCGCAGCGGCGCAGGCATTCGTGTCCGGCCAGAACGATGCAGCCATGACCTATGAGCCTTATTTGTCGACGGTGCGCGCCGCGCCCGACAAGGGCAAGATCATCGCGACCACGCTCGACTACCCGATGATCATGGACACATTCGGCTGCACGCCGAAATTTCTGACCGAGAATCCGAAAGCCGCGAAGGCGCTGGCCGACAGCTATTTCGAGGCTGTCGCCATGATCGAGAAGGACCAGGCCAAGTCTTACGAAATCATGGGCTCCGATGTGAAGCAGTCCGGCGAACAGTTCGGCAACTCGGCAAAGTATCTGCGCTGGCAGGACAAGGCTGCGAACCAGAAATTCTTCGCAGGCGAGTGGCAGGCCTTTACCAAGGAGGCCGCGGACCTGTTACTGGAGATCGGCATCATCAAATCGATTCCGAAAATCGACGATCTCGTTGATACGAGCTTCATCAAGTAGTTTTGGTTTGCGCCGGTCCCGCCTTCGGTCACGGGAGCGGGACCAGCGATATCAGCACACCGTTTTTAGGATATCCTGTGATACGTCCCCTGGATCCCGTGACATCGAGGCAGCGCGCGACCTATGGCCTTGCGTTCTTCGTGCTTTTCGTCGCCGTGTGGGCGTGGGCAACCTTCGGCGGCTACGTCTCCAAGACCTTCCTCGCCAACCCGCTGACCATGTTGCAGGAGGGTTGGGAGCTACTGACAAAGCACGGCTTCCTGTTCGACATCGGCATGACCATCTGGCGGGTCGTCGGCGGCTTCGTGCTGGCGGCCATCATCGCCGTGCCACTCGGCGTGTTGATGGGTGCCTACAAGCCGATCGAAGCCTTTCTGGAGCCGTTCGTCTCGTTTGCCCGCTATTTGCCCGCCTCGGCCTTCATCCCGCTGCTGATCCTGTGGGCGGGCATCGGCGAACTGCAGAAGCTGCTGGTCATATTCATCGGCTCGGTGTTCCAGATCATCCTGATGGTCACCGTCACGGTCGGAAACACCAGGCGCGACCTTGTCGAAGCCGCCTACACGCTCGGCGCCAGCGACCGCGGCATCATCAACCGGGTGCTGTTGCCTTCCTCCGCCCCCGAAGTCGCGGAAATCCTTCGGCTCGTTCTCGGCTGGGCGTGGACCTATGTCATCGTCGCCGAGCTGATCGGATCATCCTCGGGCATCGGCCACATGATCACCGACAGCCAGGCCCTGCTCAACACCGGCCAGATCATTTTCGGCATCATCGTCATCGGGCTGATCGGCCTGGTATCGGACTTTCTGTTCAAGGCTTTCAACGCCTGGCTATTCCCGTGGAAGCTGGCATGACCGAGCTCAAAATCGATCAAGTCGCCCGCACCTTCCCCGCACGCCAGGGCCATGCACCGACGCGCGCCCTGGAACCGATCGACCTCAACGTCGGCAACAATGACTTCGTTACCATCCTCGGCCCGTCGGGCTGCGGAAAATCAACGCTGCTGCGCATCATCGCCGGGCTCGACCGGCCGACCAGCGGCCGCGTCATTCTGGACGGGCAAGAGGTCACGGGCCCCGGCGCGGATCGCGGCATGGTGTTTCAGTCCTACACGCTGTTTCCATGGCTGACCGTGCGAGAGAACATCGCGTTCGGCCTGCGCGAGCGCGGGGTTTCGGAAGCGGACCGCGAAAAAATCGCCGACGGTTTCATCCAGCGCGTCGGCCTGTCGGGCTTCGAAAATCATTGGCCGAAGCAACTCTCCGGCGGCATGCAGCAACGCACGGCGATCGCACGAGCTCTGGCCAACGATCCCAAAATCCTGTTGCTCGACGAACCGTTCGGCGCGCTGGATAATCAAACCCGCGTGCTGATGCAGGAAATGCTGCTCGGCATCTGGGAACGCGACCAGAAGACCGTGCTGTTCGTCACGCATGATATCGAGGAAGCGATCTTCCTCGGCAGCCGCGTCATCGTCATGAGCGCCCGCCCCGGCCGCATCAAGGCCGAGATCGCGGTCGATCTGCCGCACCCGCGATCCTACAAGATCAAAACCGCGCCTGAGTTCGTCAGACTGAAGGAACGGCTCGTCGAAGAGATCCGCGCCGAGGCCTTGAAGGTTGCGGCTCACGCCTGACCATCGCGCGCTGTGAAATACGCCCCCGGACGCGGTGAAATCAGTCCCGGATTTTGCTACGCTGATCCCTGCTTGCACTGGACTCGTTGGATGCCGTCGCATCCAACACTCCTGACCGCCTCGCCATTGCGAACCTCCAACGCAGTGCGACGCTCCGCATCCCGACAGGGAGACAGCCATGGTGAAACCGTTTCCGTCGAAAACCCACATCGGCAACCACATGCTGCATCCGGAAACGCTGATGCTGAATTACGGCTACGACCCGCAACTCTCGGAAGGCGCCGTCAAGCCACCGGTCTTCCTGACCTCGACCTTCGTCTTCAGGACCGCCGAAGACGGACAGGATTTCTTCGATTTCGTCTCGGGCCGGCGCGAGCCTCCGGAGGGAATGGGTGCGGGTCTGGTTTACTCGCGCTTTAATCACCCCAACAGCGAGATCGTCGAGGACAGGCTCGCTGTCTACGAACGCGCGGAAAATTGCGCGCTGTTCTCTTCGGGCATGGCCGCGATTTCGACCACCATCCTCGCATTCGTCCGGCCCGGTGACGTCATTCTGCATTCTCAGCCGCTGTATGGCGGAACAGAGACCCTGTTTGCGAAGACGCTTGCAAACCTCTCGATCGGCGCCGTGGGCTTTGCCGACGGCCTCGACGAAACTGCGGTCAGAGCGGCGGCGGAGGACACCATGCAGAAAGGCCGGGTTGCGATGATTTTCATCGAAACGCCGGCAAACCCCACCAATGGACTGGTCGATATCGCGATGATCCGCCGCGTCGCCGACATGATCGGGCAGACCCAACGGCACACGCCGATCATCGCGTGCGACAATACGCTGCTCGGGCCGGTGTTTCAGCGGCCGATCGAACACGGCGCTGATCTTTCGGTGTACTCGCTGACCAAATATGTCGGCGGCCATTCCGACCTGATCGCGGGCGCGGCGATCGGCTCAAAAGCCATCATGAAGGATATCAAGGCACTGCGAAGCGCGATCGGCACCCAGCTCGATCCGCACTCCTGCTGGATGATCGGCCGATCGCTCGAGACGCTGAGCCTGCGCATGGAGAAAGCAGACCGAAACGCGCAGCTCGTGGCCGATTACCTGCGCGACCACAACAAGGTGGCGAAGGTTCATTACCTTGCTCATCACGAGCCGGACTCCGTGGCCGGCCGCCTGTTCGCGCGCCAATGCAGCGGCGCAGGCTCCACATTCTCGTTCGACATCGTCGGCGGCCAGGCCGCCGCTTCAAAGTTCCTCAACGCGTTGCAGATATTCAAGCTCGCGGTGAGCCTGGGCGGCACTGAATCGCTTGCCAGCCTGCCCGCAAGCATGACCCACTCCGGTGTTCCCGCCGACATCCGCCAGAAAATCGGCGTTCTCGACTGCACGATCCGGCTGTCGATCGGCATCGAGCACCCGTCCGACCTGATCGCGGACCTCGCTCAGGCCTTGAACGAGGCATAACCGTACGCCACGCGTGAGAGAGCTGGATCGCGCCAGCGCCTCGCCACTGCCGCCGCAGCAGCCAGACGTCCGACGCGACCGCTCGCCGTCACTTCTTAACGGCGAACACCCAGACGACGCCGCCTTGCGGCACGTTGTTCTCCAGGCCGGGAACCTTGCCCACCAATGCGTCCTGGATGCGCTGCGCGTCGACGCCCCAGCCCGACTGGACAGCGATATACTGCGTGCCGTCCACCTCATAGGCGATCGGCATGCCCACGATCCCGGAATTGGTCTTTTGCTCCCAAAGCAACTCACCGGTCTTGGCATGGAAGGCACGGAACATCCGGTCATTGGTGCCGCCGACAAAGATGAGGTCGCCTGCGGTAGCGGTCACCGAACCGAACAGTTGTGACTTCGGAAAATTATGCGACCAGACCTTCTTGCCCGTGGCCGGATCCCACGCCTGCAGTTCGCCAAAGTGGGTAGCGCCCGGACGGGGCGTCAAGCCGATATCTTCGGGCTTGGTCCCGAGCCAAAGCTTGCCGGCAACGAGCGGCACTTTCTCGCCGGTAAAGCCGCCGCAGAAATTCTCGTTGGCGGGAACGTAGACCAATCCGGTTTTCTGACTATAGGCCGCCGACGGCCAATCCTTGCCGCCCCACAATGATGGACAGAATTCAACGCGCTTGCCGATTCCCGGCTTGTGGGCCGGATCGGCAATCGGCTTGCCGTTGGGATCGATGCTCTTCCAGACGTTGGTATAAACGAAAGGCCAGCCGGCGACGTATTTGATGCCCTCCGGCTTGCGCTCGAGCACCCAGAAGATCGCGTTGCGGCCGGGATGAACCAGGCTTTTGATGGTGCGGCCGTCCCTTTGCAGGTCGATCAGCATGGGGGCGTCCACCTCGTCCCAGTCCCAGGAATCGTTTTGATGGTACTGGAAATATGATTTCATCTTGCCGCTGTCGGGATCGAGCGCGAGCACCGATGTCGAGTAGAGATTGTCGCCGGGATGGGTCTCGCCCGGCCACGGAGCGGCATTGCCGGTGCCCCAATAGACCGTTCTGGTATCCACGTCGTAGGTGCCTGTCATCCAGGCAGGCGCACCTCCGGTTTTCCAGTCGTCGCCGCTCCACGTGTCATGGCCGGGCTCGCCCGGGCCGGGAATGGTGAAGGTTCGCCACAGTTCCTTGCCCGTGTTGGCATCGTAGGCAACGATATAACCGCGGATACCGAATTCGCCGCCGGAACCGCCGACAATCACCTTGCCGTCCACGACCAGCGGCATCAGGGTCAAATACTGCCCCTTTTTGTAGTCCTGAACCTTGGTGTCCCAGACCACTTTGCCGGTCTTGGCATCGAGCGCGACCAGATGGTCGTCCGTCGTGGCGAGATAAAGCTTGTCCTCCCACAGCCCGACGCCGCGGTTGGTGGGATGCAACTGGAAGAGATCTTCGGGTAGCTGGCGCTTGTATCGCCAGTACTCATCGCCGGTCTTGGCGTTGAGCGCGATCACCTGCCCCTCGGGCGTTGAGACGAACATCACGCCATTGTTGATGATCGGCGGCGCCTGGTGTCCTTCGACTACACCGGTCGAGAACGTCCACACCGGCACCAGGTTTTTCACGTTCGAGGTGTTGATCTGGTCGAGTGTACTGTAACCCTGCCCGTCATAGGTCCGACGGTAATGCATCCAGTTGCCGGGCTCGGGATTCTTGAGTCGTTCAGTGGTTACCGGGCTGTAGTTCTCGATCGGGCCGGCGGCAGCGACCGAAACGAGGCATGTAGACGCGAGCAAACCGGACAAAAGCCATTGCTTCAAGGCCATAGCGCAACCTCCCCTTTGTTTCCATCTCACGAATTCTGTTTTTCTCGTCGTGAATCGAGACGGCCGCCCACCGTCACCTGGCCTGCTGCGCGCCTACCTTTCCAATGAATGCCGCAGCCACCGTCAGCGAACCGTCGTCCGTCGCCAACGGAAGCGCCGGCAGGCGCCGCGGCGCCGGTCCAAACACGACCTGCGCGCTCTGCCTGGGGTCATATTCCGAATTATGGCAAACGCATTTGAACACGTCCTTGTCGCCGCCTGCCGCCTTCACCCATGCAGTGATCGGACAACCGGTGTGGACGCAGATAGCCGAATACGCCACGACACCGCCGGCGGCGCGTGAGCGCGTTTCTTCATCCAGCTCAGCCGGTTCCAGTTTTACGACGAGTATCTCGTTGAGGCGCGAGCCCTTGCGCACTACCGATGTCTTGGGATCTTTTGGCCAGGCCCGCACCGGCGGTCCGCCAGCCTGCAGATCCTGCGGCTTGATTACCTCGCCCGCACGATCCCCTTCGGCGAAAACCAGAACGTCGCCCTTCTGAGGCCGCTCGCTGCTTCCAGGCAAATCCTCTTCAGCAATGGAAGGCCTTGCCGACGCCAGGCAGGCACCCGTGGCAAGGGCTGTCAGGATGAGCGCTCGCCGCGTTGGATCCTGACACATCGCCGTCGCGAGCTCCGTGTCAGTGCTTGTGATCGACGTTGCCTGATCGGATTTGCACATCACTCAACCTGAAGGAGAGAGTCGGTCAAAAAAATGGCGACGGAAAAATTGTGTCTTGAGCAATCTTTTCGTTCGTGGAGCGTCAACGATTGCAACAAGTGCCCGTAACAGTAAGCGTCCTCGCATTTTCTTGAACGTCGTCATTGCAGCTCGACGTCTCATGCATATTTCGCAGAACAGCCCAGCCTTTGGTGATGTGCAGTGCGTTACGGGCACGCGAGCGGCGCCACGCCGGTGTCCGGTGCGCACGCGATACAAGTCCATGCTACTGCACGACCCTTGAAGAGACGATCTTCCATTTTGTCCCGACGGAAACGTTCAAGTTTGACGCGAATTGCGCGTGCCCGCTCTCACTGCGTCAGCGTCGCTTACCAAATTCAATTCTTTTGGCAACGCCCCGCTTTCGCCAAACATGCGGAAGCAAAATGTAGACGCCTTGTGGTAGTGATCGAAAAGCGCGGCCTACTGAACAACAGCCAATAATAACGATCAGGAGGATGGCTCACAGAAATCCCAGCCAGACAGCAAGGAATTTCGAAGCAGCGGCGTCGAGCGGTCAGCAGGTGTGTTGTCGTTCACGCCGGAGCAACCATCAGCAGCTTACGAAGAGCGAGGATCGATCATGATTACGTTGAAGATTAACGGCCAGCAAAAGAACTGGGATGGCGATCCCGATCTTCCGCTGCTCTGGTTCCTCCGCGATGAAATCGGACTGACGGGTACGAAATATGGCTGCGGCCAAGCGCTTTGCGGCGCCTGTACCGTGATCGTCGACAAGCAGGCAGTACGCTCCTGCATCACGTCGGTCTCCGACGTGGTCGACCGGGAGGTCACGACGATCGAAGGCCTTCATCCGACTGGCGATCACGCGGTTCAGAAGGCCTGGCGCCAGCTCAATGTTCCGCAATGCGGCTTCTGCCAGGTCGGCCAGATCATGCAGGCGGCCGCGCTGCTGATGGAAAATCCAAAGCCCAATCCCGAGCAGATACGCGAAGCGATGGCAGGCAATATCTGCCGCTGCGGCACTTATCAACGCATCGCGAAGGCCGTGCATCTCGCATCGACGGGGGTGTGACCATGAATATCCTTACCAATCCCAACAAGCTCCGTGGCTTCGAACGGCACATCAAGGTCGACAACGTTTCACGCCGCAGTATCTTGAAAGGCCTCGGGCTGGCCGGCGGTTTTGTGCTTGCCGCTCCCGTGATGTCACGCCCCGGCTTTGCAGCGTACCAGACCGGCGCGGACAAGATGCCGCACGGTACCGTGGTGAACCCGCGCGTTTTCGTTTCTATCGCATCCGACGGAACAGTGACGATCGTCGCGCACCGCGCCGAGATGGGAACGGGTGTCCGCACCAGCCTGCCACTGATCGTCGCCGAAGAGATGGAGGCCGACTGGTCGCGCGTTCGCGTCCAGCAGGCGCCTGGCGACGAGGTCAAGTTTGGCAACCAGGATACCGACGGATCGCGCAGCACGCGGCACTATCTGATGCCGATGCGCCAGATCGGCGCTTCGGCCCGCACGATGCTCGAGGCCGCAGCGGCGAAACGTTGGGGCGTGCCAGCGACCGAAGTGAAGGCGATCAATCACGAGGTCGTTCACAATGCAAGCGGACGCCGCATCGGCTTCGGCGAGCTGGCAGCAGATGCCGCCAGGGAGTCGGTGCCGAGTGTCGAAGGCTTGAGGCTCAAGGACCCGAAGGACTTCCGTTATCTCGGCAAGGGCACGATCGGCATCGTCGACGGTCGCGATATCACGGTGGGCGCCGCGCGCTACGGCGCCGACGTCCGCCTGCCCGGCATGAAATATGCCGTCATTGCCCGGCCGCCGGTCACCGGCGGCAAGGTCGCGTCGTTCGATGGGGCGGAAGCGATGAAGGTTTCCGGCGTCGAGAAGGTTATGGAAGTCAAGGGCTGGCCGTGGCCTTCAAAATTCCAGCCGCTCGGCGGGATCGCTGTGATCGCGCGCAACACCGGCGCGGCCATCAAGGGCCGCAACGCGTTGAAGGTCGTCTGGGACGATGGCGCCAACGGCAAATACGAGTCGGTCGCCTACCGCGCCGAACTGGAGCAAGCCGCACGGAAACCCGGCCTTGTGGTACGCAAGGAGGGCGACGTGGATGCCGCCTTGAAGGGCGCCGACAAGGTGATCGTTGGTGAGTACTACGTGCCGCATCATGCCCATGCCAGTATGGAACCGCCGGTCGCGGTCGCGGACGTCAAGGGCGACAAGGCGGAGATCTGGGCACCGGTGCAAAGCGCGGGCGGAACGCGCGAAGACGTAGCCAAAACGCTGGGCATTCCCCAGGAGAACGTCACCGTCAACGTCACCCTGCTCGGCGGCGGGTTCGGGCGCAAGTCGAAGTGCGATTTCGCCCTCGAGGCGGCACTGCTTTCAAAGGAGCTCGGCGCTCCTGTAAAGGTGCAATGGACGCGAGAAGACGACATTCGCAACTGCTTCCTGCACACCGTCTCGGTGGAGCGCATCGAGGCCGGCCTCGACAAAAGCGGGAAGGTGACGGCATGGCGGCATCGCAGCGTCGCGCCGACCATTGCCTCGACCTTTGCGGCCAATGCGGTGCATCAGGCGCCGTTTGAGCTTGGCATGGGGCTTGTCGACATGCCCTTCGAGATCGCCAACATCCAGTGCGAGAATCCGGAAGCGGCCGCGCGGACCCGCATCGGCTGGTTCCGCTCGGTGTCGAATATCCCGCGCGCGTTTGCGGTGCAATCGATGGTAGGCGAACTCGCTCATGCCACCAACCGCGATCAAAAGACCATGCTGCTGGAGCTGATCGGCTCTCCCCGGATCCTCAAGCTAGATTCCGTGAAGGACCTCTGGAACTATGGTGAACCCTATGACAGCTATCCAATCGATACCGCGCGCCTTCGCAAGGTCGTCGAGCTGGTCGCGGACAAGGGCGGTTGGGGACGGTCCGTGCCCAAGGGCCACGGGCTCGGCATTGCCGCGCACCGGAGCTTCGTCAGCTACATCGCGACCATTGTCGAGGTAGCTTTCGACGACAAGGGCAAGCTTACCGTACCCCGGGTGGATACCGCGATCGATTGCGGAACCCACGTCAATCCGGAGCGAATCCAGGCGCAGATGGAAGGCGCTGTAATCATGGGTATGAGCTTCGCCAAGTATGGCGAGATCACTTTCAAGGACGGCAAGGTGCAACAGGGCAATTTCGACGATTTCCCCGTGATCCGGATGGACGAAGCCCCTGCTGTGACCAACGTCTATATCGCGCCTGCCGGTCCCGACACGCCGCCCAGCGGCGTTGGCGAGCCAGGGCTGCCGCCCGTTGCACCGGCGCTGATCAACGCGATCTTCGCCGCGACCGGCAAGCGCATCCGCGCGCTGCCGATCGGCAAGCAATTGGAGGCGTGAGAGGAACGTTAGATCGAACGGGCCGTTTTCCTTGGTCTGAGAGGAGTTCAGGCCGATGAAACCCAACTCAACGGCGCTCGCGGTATCGCTACTGTCGGGCGCGCTTCTATTGAATGCTCAGGCGGCGACCGCTCAAACAACGTCGCCGCCGAGCGCGACCGCCACGCGGCCCGCGACGACATCGCCGGGGCAGAGCTCGCTGCCAAACGAAAGCCCGCCGGCCACGACGACGCAGACCACCGGCGAAGCCAGCCGCGATCCCGTGGTGAAGAAAATGAACGAGGACGAAAAGCACAAGGTCGATACCAAGGGCAAGTAGCGCAGTTCCGGCTCGGCCTGTTAGATGTGGTCGTCCCTCTCGCAACGTCTGTCATCGCCGACACTGAATCGTCAGGTCATCCGACAAGCCCGATTTAAGAAGCTGCCACCGGCCTCAGGGCTCGGAGGTCCATATGCCGGTTCACGTCCTTGTAGAGCAGGTAACGGAACCATCCGGGCCCACCGGCGTAACACGCCTGCGGGCAAAAGGCGCGGAGCCACATATAGTCCCCGGCCTCGACCTCGACCCAGTCCTGATTGAGCCGGTAGACGGCCTTGCCCTCAAGAACATAAAGACCGTGCTCCATGACATGGGTCTCCGCGAACGGAATCGACGCACCCGGCTCGAAAGTGACGATGGTGATGTGCATGTCGTGCCGGATGTCCGATGGATCGACGAAGCGTGTCGTGGCCCACCTTCCATCCGTATGAGGCATTGGTGTTGGCGTGATGGAATCTTCGTTTGTCACAATGGGTTCCGGCGTCGCGATCCCAGACACGCGCTGATACAGCTTCCGGATCCAATGAAACTGCACCGCTTCGGGACTTCGGTTCTGCACGCTCCAGCGGCACCCAGGCGGAAGATACGCAAAGCCGCCGGACCGCAACAAATGTTCCGTCCCGTTGAGCCTCAAGGCCAACTTGCCGCCAACCACGAACAGCACCCCCTGCGCTTCCGTATCGGGCTCCGGCGATTCGCTTCCGCCGCCCGGCGCCACGTCGACAAGGTAATGGGAAAACGTTTCGGCGAAACCGGATAGCGGTCGGGCCAGCACCCAAACGCGCGCATCGTTCCAGTGCGGAAGATAGCTTGTAACAATGTCACGTATGACGCCCTTGGGTATCACCGCATAGGCGTCCGTAAAAACCGCGCGGCCGGTCAGAAGCTCCGTCTGGGCTGGATGCCCGCCGGTTGGGACGTGATAGGTTCGAGAAGGCATTTCCTGGCCTCTTAAAGACGGTTCTTGCGGATGTTCGTCGAATGACTAGCCCGGCTGTGCCGTGATGTCCGGATGCGTTGCAGCAGCACCATCGAACGCGATCTGTAGCCAGTTTGGTTCTTCAAGCCACTTTTCTTCGAGGTTGCTGCCCGCGCCCTTTCGATCGACCACAACGAACGGACCAGCATCTGCAGTTACAAGCAGCGGATGATGCCAGCAGTTTTTCGCATAGTTCACGCCCTGCCGTCCCGACGCAGCAAACGCCCGGTAGCTCGCCGGGATATCCGGATCTACGCAAACGACCACCAGCCAGGGCATTTCGTTCAGCGGGACGAAAAGCTGGCTTCCGAGCGGATGGCGCTCCATCATCTTGATGACAATCGGCGCCGGTCTCACCGTGCCGATGAACAGACTGACATTGACCTCTCCGCCTGCCGAGGCGACGTCAATCTTCGCCAGGTCGTCATAGCGTCTGGCAAATCCTTCGTTGATCAGTTTCGGCGTCACATCTTCCGTCTCGACGACCTCGCCGAAAGGCGCGAACCCCGCCTTTGTCAAAGGTGCAACCGAAAGCACCAGCATCGTTCAAACTCCGATCAAATTTTAGCATGGCAAGATGTCCAGATCGGCCGCGTCTAGCCAATACCGGACGCCTAGCGCCTGATATCAGATCGCCTGAGGCTGCGCTCCCGTTGTGTCCAGCTCCGCCGGATCGATCTCTGCTTCCACACTCACGGGATCAACCTGCCCGTTCAGGACCCGATGCGCCTTCTCCCGATCGATATCGCCTTCCCAAGAGGCCACGGCGACCGTGGCGACGCAGTTCCCGATATAGTTGCCCAGCGCGCGCGCAATGCCAATGAACCAGTCCACCGACAGGATCAACACCAATCCGATGGCCGGAATGGTCGGGATGGCCGCGAGGGTGGCCGCAAGCACGACGATGGCCGAGCCGGGAACGCCGTGAGCACCCTTCGAAGTCAGGAGGGCAACGCCGAGAATTGCCAGAAGATCACCCGTGGCCAGCGGCGTATTGGTCGCCTGGGCAATGAACACCGCGGCCAGCGTCAGGTAGATCGAGAAGGCATCCAGATTGAATGAATAGCCCGTTGGGATTACCAGTCCGACGGTCGACGGCTTGATGCCGAGAAGCTCGAGCTTGCGCATGGTCTGCGGCAGCACGCTGTCTCCGGCCGCCGTGCCGAGGACGATCGTCAGTTCCTCGCGCAAGTAACGGAGCAACTTGAACAGGCTGAAGCCGGAAACGCGCATGACCGCGCCCAGCACGACGACGACAAAAACGACCACGGCCACATAGAACAGGGCGACGAGCCCGCCGAGTTGCTTGAGCGAACCGATGCCGTACTTGCCGACCGTAAACGCGATCGCCCCGAACACACCGAGCGGCGCCAACCTGACGACGAAATTCATCATCTTGAAGACGATGTCACTCACGCGTCCGATGAAATCCGCCACCGGCTTGGCCCGCTCGCCGCACAGTGAGGCAGCACAGCCGAACATGATCGAGACGATCAGCACCTGCAGGATGTCGCCGGTCGTGAAGGCCCCGACCACCGTCGAGGGAATGAGCTTCATGAGGAATTCCGAGACACCGCCGCCGGCGACCTGGGCCGCCGTCTGGCTGAAGCCGCTCAACGCTTTTGCGTCCAGCGTCCTCGGATCGATATTCATTCCGGCACCGGGCTGGAAGTAATAGGCGAGCGCAATGCCGAGCACCAACGCAATCGTCGTGATGACCTCGAAGTAAATCAGCGCGCGCACCCCGACTCGCCCAACCTTCGACAGGTCCCCTGCGGCGGCGATCCCGTGCACGACAACGCAAAACACGATCACCGGAACCAGCATCTTGATGAGCTTGATGAAGCCGTCGCCCAGCGGTTTCATCTGAAGAGCGGCATCCGGGTGAGACACGCCAAGCGCAATACCCAGCGCCAGCGCCACGATGACCTGGAAGAAGAGTGACTTGAATAACCTTGGCACGGCGTTCCCTCGCTCGGTCGGTGTTTCCATTTGATATGGCTTCGTCGACCTGCGGCCGGGCGCCACTTTTGCTCTTGGCAGCGACGCTGACGTCGCTTCGAAACAAATGATTGCCCGCCGGACTTCCGTCCCGGCCGCGCACCAAGGCATTCGTTGACCATGCCGCACAGGGTGTCCAATATATAGAACGACACGATCAAGAGGAAAACCCTATGGATCTCCGCCAGCTCCGGTACTTCATCGCGGTGGCCGAGGAACGCAGCTTCACTGCCGCGGCGCGACGATTGAATCTTTCGCAGCCGCCCCTCAGCCAGCACATCCAGTCGCTCGAAGCGGCGTTGGGGACGCAGCTCCTCTACCGAACCAGTCGCAGGGTCGAACTGACCCAGGCGGGAGAAGCGCTCCTGGCGCGGGCGCGCGCCATTCAACAGCAGATCAAACTGGCCGAGGACGAGGTCCATTCAATCGGCGCCGGCCTGGTTGGGACTCTCGACATCGGAGCAACCGGCTCCATCCTGCGCGGACGCCTGGCCGACCTGCTCGCGGCGTATCGAAAGGATGCGCCTGCGGTAAGGATGACAGTGCATGAACAAGCGCCGGCCCTGCAGATTGCGGCTCTCCTCAATCGCACGACAAACATCAGCCTGAATCGCAGCATCCCGACCGAGCATCAACTCCACAGCGAGCTTGCGTGGTCGGAAGAGGTCGTGGTTGCGATGCAGAAGGCGCATCCGCTGGCGCGACGCAAGCGCATCGCCCTCGGCGACCTTGCGTCGGAGGATCAGATTGTCCTGCAGCCCGAAAGCTCTCAGTTTGCGCGCTACATCCAGAAATGCTGTGTCGACGCCGGCTTCCTGCCGCGGGTTTCCCAGCAAGTCATCGATGCACAGTCGGTCCCCAGTTTGATCGCCGCAGGCTTCGGCGTAGCCCTCGTCCCACAATCAATTGCCCGCTTCACGACCGACGAAATCGTATTCCGGCCGATCAGGCCTTCACCGCCCTCCGCCGATGTCTTTCTCGTGTTCAGAAAAGACGAGACGTCGATGGTCGTCCACAACTTCATCAAGCTGGCCCGTCGTTTTCTTGGCCAGAAACGGAATTCCGGCCACCCGGCCAGAAGCTGATGGTCGGCCCGGCGGGAGACCTCGCCTGTCAGCCGGCGGGCTTCACGCCGCGAGAATTTTCTCGGGCGCCGCCGCGGGTAAATTCTGGCTGTCGGCGACCGCACGGTTGGCGATCTGCCCGCGATGCACGTTGAGCCCGGCGCGCAGATGCGGATCCTCGATCAGCGCGCGGATGCCCTTCCCGGCCAGCGCAAGGCCGAACGGCAGCGTGGCATTGTTGAGCGCGTGGCTCGACGTGACAGGCACGGCGCCGGGCATGTTGGCGACGCAATAATGCACGATCTCGTCGACCAGATAGGTCGGCGCCTGATGGGTCGTCGGCCGCGACGTCTCGAAGCAGCCCCCTTGGTCGATCGCGACATCGACCAGCACGGCGCGGCGCTTCATGCGGGCGAGATGCGCACGGGAGACGAGTTTCGGCGCGCTGGCGCCCGGCACCAGTACCGCGCCAATGACGACGTCGGCGCCGATGGCCTCCTCCTCGATCGCATCCTGCGTCGCATAGCGCGTGCGAACGCGACCGAGGAACATCTCGTCAAGGACGCGAAGCCGCGGCAGCGAGCGGTCAAGGATGACGATATCGGCACCGAGACCTGCGGCCATCCGCGCGGCATGCGTACCGACCACGCCGCCGCCGATCACCGCGATCCTGCTCGGTGCGACGCCGGGCACGCCGCCGATCAGCTTGCCCATCCCATCAGCCGATTTTCGCAAGGCGGCGCCGGCCGCCTCGATCGCCAGCCGTCCCGCCACCTCGCTCATCGGCGCCAGCAACGGGAGCCCGCCATTTGCGTCCGTTACCGTCTCGTAGGCGATCGCGGTGCAGCCGGACGCGAGAAGCCCCTTGGTCTGCGCGGTATCAGGCGCAAGGTGCAGATAGGTGAAGAGGATCTGGTTCTCGCGAAGCTGGCGCCATTCCGTCGGCTGCGGTTCCTTGACCTTGACCACCATGTCGGTGGTCGCGAATATCTCGGCTGCCGTGTCCACGATCGCAGCACCGGCCGAACGGTAAATATCGTCGCCGGCGCCAATGCCGAGCCCGGCACCCTGCTCGACGATCACGTCGTGTCCTTGCGCCACATATTCCCGGACCGACGCCGGCGTCAGACCGACACGATATTCCTCAACCTTGATTTCCCTGGGCACACCGACCCGCATCGCCTTGCTCCTGCATTGGAAGCTGCTGTCCGATACAAGAAAACTACCTCTGAAGGGACAACGGTTCTCTGCGAATAGCGGCTTGCCGCGAACGATCTACGCAGATATTCTGCGCCTAGATAATAACTTTTAGAGAATAGCGGCGTGAGCGAGCTGGATCGTATTGATCTTCGGATTCTGGCTGAGTTGCTCTCCGACGCACGGGCCAGCCAGATCGAGCTCGCCGAAAAGGTCGGACTGTCACCGACCGCCTGTGCGCGTCGCATTCGTCAGCTCGAGGAAACCGGCATCATTCGCGGCTATCGAGCCGACCTCGAACCGACTGCGCTTGGCCTTGTCACGACGGTTGTCGTCACCATCACACTGGAAAAACAAAGCGAGGAATATCTCGCCGCGTTCGAAGCAGCGATTGCCCGCTGTCCCGACGTGGTGTCCTGCCACCTGATGTCGGGCAGCGATGACTATCATCTGCAGGTGATCGCGCGCGACATCGCGGACTTCGAGCGGATCCACAAGCAGCATCTCTCGCGGATGCCCGGCGTCGCACGCATCCACTCGAGCTTTGCGATGCGCGAAGTGGTTCGCAGGGCGATCCCTGAAACGGCATTACAGCGCTAATTCGCTTCGGCGGATTTTCCTCCCTTCCCGAACACCCGGCTCGCCAGCACGTCCGAAGCCTCAATCGACCTGATATCGTCTACCGTCAGGACATGGTCGAGATCGGCGATGAGACGATTGGCCTGGCGCAGCCGCAGACGATCCAGCGCGTTGCGGATCGAGCGCGCGTTGGAAAACAGCGGCTGGTTCTTGCGCAACGCAATGTAGCGAACGAACTCCGCCCGCGCCTCCGGCGTGAACTTGTAGTTCATCTCCCGCAGCATCAATTCCGCGATGTCGATCAGCTCATCGTCGGAATAATCGGGAAAATCGATGTGGTGCGCGATGCGTGACCGGAAGCCGGGATTGCTCGCGAAGAACTTGTCCATCCGGTCGCCGTAGCCGGCGAGGATCACCACCAGATCGTCACGCTGCGATTCCATCACCTGCAGCAGGATCTCGATCGCCTCCTGGCCGTAGTCGCGCTCGTTGTCCGGCCGGTACAGATAATAGGCTTCGTCGATGAACAGCACGCCGCCCATCGCCTTCTTCAGTATCTCCTTGGTCTTCGGCGCGGTGTGGCCGATATATTGCCCGACCAGCTCGTCGCGCGTCACCGACACCACCTGGCCACGGCGGACATAGCCGAGCCGGTGCAGGATATCGGCGATCCGCAGCGCCACCGTGGTCTTTCCGGTGCCGGGATTTCCCGTAAACGACATGTGCAGCGTCGGTGCTTCCGACGTCAGTCCCATGCGCTTGCGGATGCGCTCGATCAGCAATAGCGACGCAATCTCGCGGATTCGCGTCTTGACCGGCTTCAGGCCGATCAGCTCGCGATCGAGCTGCGTCAGGATTTCCTCGATGCCGACGGCCTCGAGTTCTTCCCGAAGGCTTACCCTGTCCGTGGTTGCTGGCACATCCATATCCATCTGCCGAACCTCAGCGCGCCTTGCGCGTATTCGGGGAAAACAAAAAAACTCCGTCGCCGCTTGCCCAGCGACGGAGCAGTGAACCCGGCGAACGCAGCAACGATCAGGGAGAACTCGTTCGCCGGCCCGAGGAGTCGTTTACCCGTAGCGCCGGCCCTCCGGGCGGTCGGCGGCATAGGATGTCGTGGTGTAGCGGATGTTG
The DNA here is from genome assembly GCF_001693515.2 of Bradyrhizobium paxllaeri. Lineage (NCBI taxonomy): Bacteria > Pseudomonadati > Pseudomonadota > Alphaproteobacteria > Hyphomicrobiales > Nitrobacteraceae > Bradyrhizobium > Bradyrhizobium paxllaeri. Next base: position 2,760,076 of record NZ_CP042968.1, on the reverse strand, counting down.
CGGCCGGCCACTTCGTGACGTTCGAGACGGAAGCCGGGCTCATCCTTGGGCCGGTTGACGATGAACGACAGCCGCAGCGACTCCCAGCCATGGCTGGAATCGTACGCCGACATCCGGATGTAGCGGTCGCCATAGACCTCGCGGCATTCATTGAGCTCCATCAGCACGCCCGCGGCATCCGGCAGGTCGAACATCGGCAGGCCCCACATCTCCCAGAAATTGTTGCGCGGATGCGGGTCGTCGGTGAATTCGATGTTCACCGCCCACCCCTTGCCGAGGCAATACTGCACCTGCCGCGTGATCTGCTCGTCGGTAAGATCAGGCAGAAATGAAAAACATCCTTGAGTGATACGCATGATCTTTGCTCCTTACATCGCGACGCTGGCGGTCGGCACATAGTCCGGCATGTCTGTCGATTCGTAGTTGAAGGTGACGTCCTTCCAGACTTCGAGCGCGGCCTTCAGCGGCGTACAGGTCGCTGCCGCCTTGGCAAGAATCTCAGGCCCCTCGTGCACGTAGTCTCGGCCCTCATTGCGCGCGAGGATCATCGCTTCCAGCGCCACCCGGTTGGCGGTAGCGCCCGCCTGGATGCCCATCGGGTGGCCGATGGTGCCGCCGCCGAACTGCAACACCACGTCCTCGCCGAGATGGTCGAGCAACTGGTGCATCTGGCCGGCATGAATGCCGCCCGAGGCCACCGGCATCATCTTGTTGAGGCTTGCCCAATGCTGGTCGAAGAACACGCCATGTTCGAGCCGCGTCGGGTTATAGTCCTCGCGGCAGATATCGTAATAGCCGCGCGTGGTTGCGGGATCGCCTTCCAGCTTGCCGACCACCGTGCCGGCATGGATGTGATCGACACCGGCGAGCCGCATCCATTTCGCGATGACACGGAACGAGACGCCGTGGCTGCGCTGCCGCGTATAGGTGGAATGCCCTGCCCGGTGCAGATGCAGGATCATGTCATTGCGGCGCGCCCACTTGGCCATCGACTGGATCGCGGTGTAGCCGATCACCAGGTCGATCATGATGATGACAGAGCCGAGCTCCTTGGCGAACTCGGCGCGCTCGTACATGTCCTCCATGGTGCCGGCGGTGACGTTGAGATAGGTGCCCTTGATCTCGCCGGACGCGGCCTGCGCCTTGTTGACGGCCTCCATGCAGTAGAGAAACCGCTCACGCCAATGCATGAAGGGCTGCGAGTTGATATTCTCGTCGTCCTTGGTGAAGTCGAGACCACCCTTCAGCGCCTCGTAGACCACGCGCCCGTAGTTGCGGCCGGACAAGCCGAGTTTCGGCTTCACCGTGGCACCCAGCAGCGGACGGCCGAACTTGTCCATGCGCTCGCGCTCGACGACGATGCCGGTCGCCGGTCCCTGGAATGTCTTGACGTAGGCCACCGGCAGCCGCATGTCCTCCAACCGCAGCGCCTTCAGCGGCTTGAAGCCGAACACGTTGCCGATGATCGAGGCCGACAGATTGGCAATCGAGCCGGGCTCGAACAGGTCGAGGTCGTAAGCGATGTAGGCAAAGTACTGTCCCGGTGCATTCGGTACGGGATCGACGCGGTAGCATTTTGCGCGATATTTTTCCGCCGCCGTCAGACGGTCGGTCCACACCACCGTCCAGGTCGCGGTCGAGGATTCGCCGGCGACCGCTGCCGATGCCTCGATCGGATCGACCCCGTCCTGCGGCGTGACACGGAACAGCGCGATGATGTCGGTGTCCTTGGGCTCGTAGTCGGGCTCCCAATAGCCCATCTTCTTGTATTCGAGGACGCCTGATTTGTAGCGATCCTTGCCGCGGACTGTCATCGAGTGCATGTTCATATCGGCCTCCTTGGCTGGTGTGCGGCGACTGGTCGGCATCGAACGCGTCGTCAGGTCATTCTGCGGCATCGGCTATCCCTCCCATCCGTGGGTCGAGCGCGCCGGAGCGATAGCGCCGGGCCATCTCTGCCAGCGGAATGACCTTGATTTGCGAGGCGTGGCCCGCCGTGCCGAATTGCTCGAACCGATCACGGCAAAGGTCGCGCAGCGCATCCATCGCCGGTTTGAGGAATTTTCGCGGATCGAATTCGTTTCTGTTTTGTGTTGCGACCTTGCGGAACGCCGCCGTCATCGCCAGCCTGCAGTCGGTATCGATATTGACCTTGCGCACGCCGTGCTTGATGCCGCGGACGATTTCCTCGACCGGCACGCCCCAGGTCTGCGGCATCTCGCCGCCGAACTGGTTGAATGCGTCCTGCAGCGGCTGTGGCACCGACGACGAGCCGTGCATCACCAGATGCGTGTTGGGCAGCCGGCGATGGATCTCCTCCACCACCCGCATGGCAAGAATGTCGCCATCCGGCTTGCGCGAGAATTTATAGGCGCCGTGCGAGGTGCCCATCGCGATCGCCAGCGCATCGACCTTGGTGGCGCGAACGAAATCGACGGCCTGATCCGGATCGGTCAGCAGTTGATCGTGGCTGACCTCGCCTTCGACGCCGTGACCGTCCTCCTGTTCGCCGCCGCCATGTTCGAGCGAGCCGAGCACGCCGAGTTCGCCCTCTACTGAGGCTCCGATCCAATGCGCCAGTTCGACGACGCGGCGGGTGATGTCGACGTTGTAGTCGTAATCCGCCGCGGTCTTGGCGTCCGCTTTCAGCGAACCGTCCATCATCACGGAGGTGAAGCCGTGCTGAAGCGCGGTGGCGCAGGTCGATTCCTCGTTGCCGTGGTCTTGGTGCAGGCAGATCGGAATCTGAGGATGCATCTCCTCCAGCGCGTCGATCATCTTCGACAGCATGATGTCATTGGCGTAGGAGCGCGCGCCCCGCGAGGCCTGGATGATCACGGGCGCATCGGCAGCCGCCGCCGCTTCCATGATCGCGAGCCCCTGCTCCATATTGTTGATATTGAATGCCGGCACGCCGTAGCCATGCTCGGCGGCATGATCCAGCAATTGCCTCAACGTGATTCTGGCCATCGGCGGCTCCTTCTCGGGTTCGGCGTTACGTTCAGCGTCATGCGTAGGTCGCCGTCATTCTGGTGCGGGCCAAGCAACGCATGGCGGCGGTCGCAACGGCCTCCGGCGTGATGCCGAACTCGCGGTAGAGCGTCTCGGCCGGCGCGGATGCTCCAAAGCCGGTCATGCCGACGAATTCGCCGCCATCGCCAAGCCAGCGCGCCCAGTCGCCTTCGACCGCGGCCTCGAGACCGACCCGGGGAACGCGCCCCAGAACGGCGGTCCGGTATTCGCGGGATTGCTGGCGGAACAGGTCGAAGCATGGCGCCGAGACCACCGCGGCGCGGACGTTGTCTTTCTCGAGCAATATTGCCGCCTCGAGCGCGATCGATACTTCGGAGCCCGTTGCGATCAGAGTTACATCGCGGCCGGCCTCCGGTTCAACGACGACGTAGGCGCCGAACGCGACCAGATTGGTTTCGTCAACCACTTCGCGGAACGTCGGGACCGCTTGCCGCGATAGGCACAGCACCGACGGAGCTCCCTGCGAGCGTAACGCGCAGTCCCACGCCTCCGCGGTCTCGACGGCATCACCGGGCCGAAATACCAGCAAGTTCGGAATCGCCCGCAGCGACGCCAGATGCTCGACCGGCTGATGCGTCGGACCGTCCTCGCCCAGGCCGATCGAGTCATGCGTCATGACGTGGATGACGCGGACGCCCATCAACGCCGCCAGCCTGATCGCCGGCCGGCTGTAGTCGGCGAAGCTGAGAAACGTGCCGCCATAGGGAATAAAGCCGCCGTGCAGCGCGATCCCGTTCATCGCGGCCGCCATCGCATGCTCGCGGATGCCATAATGGATATAGCTGCCCTCGAGCGCATCGGCCCGCACCGGCTGCTGCGTCTTGGCGCGCGTCAGGTTCGAATGGGTAAGATCAGCCGAGCCGCCGAGGAGATTCGGCAACGCTTCGGCGATCACGTCGATTACCAGTTGCGAGGCTTGCCGGGTGGCGATGTCAGGCCGTTCGCTGCCGAACTGTTCCCGTAACTGCGCCATGAGCCCGGCATATCCGCAGGGCAAATTCCGGTTCAGCGCATCGTGAAACGGCGAGCGTCCCGCCGAATTGACCCGACGGCTCCGCTCGACCCAGGCGCGCCGGGAGGCATGTCCCTGCGCACCGATTTCGCGCCAGGCATCGAGGACGGCTTCCGGAACCTCAAATGGCGCGTGCGGCCAGTTCAACGCGCCGCGCGTTTTCTCGATTTCATCGGCTCCGAGCGGCGCGCCATGCGCCTTTTCGGTCCCCTGCCGGTTCGGCGCGCCGAAAGCGATCACCGTGCGGCAGGCAATCAGGGATGGCCGGTCGCTCTGCCGGGCGCGGCGGATGGCTGCCGCAATCGCCTCGGGGTCATGGCCATCGATCCGGACCGCCGACCAGCCGGACGCCTTGAAGCGCGCAAGCTGGTCATCCGAGCATGACAGCGACGTGGAGCCGTCGATCGAAATCTCGTTGTCGTCGTAGAGCACGATCAAGCGGCTGAGCCTGAGGTGCCCCGCCAGCGAAATCGCTTCGTGGCTGAGGCCCTCCATCAGACAGCCGTCGCCGGCGATCACGTAAGTATAGTGATCGACGAGATCATCGCCGAAGCGTGCATTCATCAGACGCTCCGCCAGCGCCATGCCGACCGCCGTGGCAATCCCCTGCCCCAGCGGGCCCGTGGTCGTTTCGACGCCCGGCGTATGTCCGTACTCGGGATGGCCGGGGGTTTTCGATCCCCACTGCCGGAACGCCCGCAGCTCGTCCGCTGTCACACCCTCGTAGCCGGTCAGATGCAGCAGCGCATACAGGAGCATCGAGCCGTGACCGGCCGAGAGCACGAACCGGTCGCGATCCGGCCATGCCGGATCGGTGGCATCGAACTTGAGGAAACGCGAGAACAGCACGGTGGCGACATCCGCCATGCCCATCGGCATGCCGGGATGACCGGACTTCGCCTTCTCGACGGCGTCGATGGCCAGGAAGCGGATCGCGTTCGCCATTTCAGCATGCGAAACAGCCGAATCGTTGGCAACGCGGGATAGAGCTAGATCGGTCATATCATGCGCCTCTTACGTTCCATCAGTTGCAGGATCAGCGGGGTGAGAATGAGCTGCATGGCGAGATCGAGTTTTGAGCCATGGATCACGATCGAGTTGGCGCGCGACATGAAGCTGTTCGGGATCATCGACAGCAGATAGGGAAAATCGATGCCGCGCGGATTCTTCAGCCGGATCACCACCATCGATTCATCCGGCGTCGGTATCCAGCGCGCGATGAAGGGATTCGACGTATCGACGGTCGGCACCCGCTGGAAGTTGATGTCGGTCTCGGTGAACTGCGGACAGATGTAGTTCACGTAATCAGGCATCCGCCGCAGGATGGTGTCCGTCACCGCTTCCGCGGTGTAGCCGCGGTCGCGGCGGTCGCGATGCAGCTTCTGGATCCATTCCAGATTGATGACGGGAACGACGCCGATCTTGAGGTCGGCATGTTGCGCGATATTGACCTTGTCGGTCACGACAGCGCCATGCAGGCCTTCATAGAACAGCAGATCGGAGTTTTCCGGCAGCGGCGTCCATTCGGTGAACGTGCCCGGTTTTGCGCCGTACAGTCTTGCTTCCTCATCGTCATGGACGTAGTGCCGCGTGGTGCCCGTCCCGGACTCGCCGTAGTCTCGGAACAGCTTTTCCAGTTCCTCGAACAGATTGGTTTCCGGGCTGAAATGGCTGAAATGCTTGTTGCCGCGCTCGGCTTCCTCGGCCATTTTCGTGCGCATCTCAAAGCGGTTGTAGCGATGGAAGGCGTCGCCCTCGACATAGGCGGCGGCGACGTTCTCGCGGCGGAAGATGTTTTCGAACGTCTTCTTCACCGACGTCGTGCCGGCGCCGGATGAGCCCGTGATCGATATGATGGGGTAGCTGCGCGACATCTGCTCTTCCCGGTCAGCGAAACAGGCCGCGCCGCGCGAATAGCGGCGCGTCGCTGTTGTCGAACATCGGCTGAGTGCCTTCATGAATGGCGGTGATGTCGCGAACGCCACGCATCGATCCCATGATCAGCGGCACCCGCTGGTGCGGCGTTTTCGCCGAAACCTCAAGGATGCGCCGGCGGCCGGTGGTCGCGGCACCGCCCGCCCACTCCATCACCAGCGCCATCGGATGCGCCTCGTAAAGCAGGCGAAGACGTCCCTCGCGATAGGCTGGCCGCGCATCCGCCGGGTACAGGAACACGCCGCCGCGAACGAGAATGCGAAGCGACTCCGCGACCAGTGAGCCGATCCACCGCATGTTGAAATCGGCCGCGCAGCCGCCATTGATGCCGGCCAGGCACTCGTCGATATAGGTGCGCACCGGTCCGTGCCAGTGCCGGCGGTTCGAGGCGTTGATGGCGAATTCAGGCGTGTCGGGCGCGATCCTGACGCGGCGCGCGATCAGCAGGAACTCCCTCGCACGCCGGTCCAGAATGAAGATGTCGACGCGCTCGTCGAATGCCAGCACCAGCGTCGTTTGCGGGCCGTAGACCACGAAACCTGCCGCGCACTGCGCGGTGCCGGGTTCGAAGAAAGTGGAGACAATGTCGTTGCCGCGCGATCTGATCGAAAAGATGGTTCCGACGGAAATGTTGTTTTCGAGGTTGGCAGACCCGTCGAGCGGATCGATCGCGACGCAGAGCGACGCCTTGGCATCGAACACTTCCGGCAGTTCCGATTCCTCTGACAGGACGGCGGCGACTGGCGACCTGCGTAACGCTGCGCGCATCATCCCGTCGGCGGCGAGATCGATATCCCGCTGATAGTCGCCGTCGGAGTTGACGCCATCGGTTTTTCCGGTAATGCCCGCCAGCGGTCCGTCGGCAATGAGATCGGCAAGGCCGATCGCAGCAGTAGCGATCGCTTCAATCACGGTGGACACGGCCGGTCCGGCCGGTGTCTCCGATCCCGTCTGATCAAGATGCGAGCACAAGGTCACGCGTGCGCCCATGGCCGTTCCCCGTTTGGCGCCCGCTTTCGGGGCGATTGCAAAGCGTCGCGCGCCCATCCGCACTCCGCGCCTAACAACAATCCAGTTTGCAAAATTAGTGAAATTTTCTTATCTTTGGCTTTGCCAAAGTTTTTCTTATATGGACAGGCCCATGGCAAACAGGTTTCGGCGGGAATTGACCATTCGCCAGTTGCGCGCGCTGGCAGCCGTTCACGACGATCGATCGGTCACGGCGGCGGCCAAGCGGCTTCACCTGACGCAGCCGGCCGTCACGCTGCAGATTCGCAATCTGCAGGAGATTGCAGGCGTGCCCCTGATCCAGCGCACCAATGACGGCATGCTGCTGACCGACGCCGGGCGCGAGGTGCTGACGCTCGCCGAGCGCATCGATGCGGCGATTGCGGATTGCGAAACTTCGCTCGAGATGATCGCGGGAAAGACCGCGGGACGTATCTCGATCGGTGCCGTCAGCACCGCGAAATATTTCGTGCCGTTCATGATCTCGGGATTCTCGAAACTGCATCCGAACATCGATGTCACGCTCTCGATCGGAAACCGCCAGGAGATCGGTACGGCGCTACGCGGTTACGATCTCGACTTCGCGATCATGGGCCGCCCGCCGGCCGACATCGACATGGATGTCTATCCGATCGGAGATCATCCGCATGTCATCATCGCGCCGACCAGCCACCGCCTGGCACGAAAATCCCGCATCGCGGCGAGCGACCTCGCCAACGAGACGTTCCTGACGCGCGAGCCTGGCTCGGGGACGCGCGGCCTGATGGAGCAATTGTTCGAGACGGCGGGAATACGCCCGAACATCGGCATGGCGATGAGCAGCAATGAAACGATCAAGCAAGCGGTGATCGCCGGGCTCGGCATTGCGTTTATTTCGGCGCATACGGTCGCCACCGAACTCGACGAGCGGCGGCTGGTCACGCTGGATGTGGTCGGCCTTCCTATTGTCCGGCAATGGTTCGCCCTGTCGCGAAAGGACAAGATCCTGCTGCCGCCGGCGCGCGCCATGCTGGAATTCCTCAGCGCCCGCGGCGCGCAATTCCTGCCGCGTACCCACGGCCGGATCAGGCTCACCCGGACGTCGGCCCGCGGCAAGCGGCGGTGACGATGGTGCGATGCATTCCGAATGATGCGACGAAAGTCTGAGCGCCATCATTCCGGCACGCCACCGGGCCAATCGCCGACAGGTTGACATCCTGCCCTCTTCTCCAAATACTTGGCCAAAAAGCGCGGGCAAGCAGTCCCGACGACAGATAAAAAAGGGAGGAAACGATGCCGACTTCACGCAGAACACTGCTGAAGACTTCCGCGGCCGCCGCCGCTGCATTCACCTTCGATTGGACCCGCGCGCAGGCGCAAGCCGAAACAGTCCGCATCGGCCTGATCTACGATCTGACCGGTCCCTTTGCCGCAGGCGGCTCGGTCGCCTCCTCGATCGGCGCGCAGATCGCCATCGACCTCGTCAACGAAAAAGGCGGCATCGGCGGCAAGTACAAGGTTGCCGCTATCGCCGCGGATTCCCAAAGCAAGCCCGATGTCGCGATCAATGAGGCCAATCGCCTGATCGACCAGGAGAAGATCGACATCATCAACGGCGTGTACGCGAGTTCGCACGCGGTCCCGCTCGCGGCCAAGGTCGAGCAGCAGAAGAAGATCCTCTGGATCACGACTGCGGTTTCGACCGCCGTGTTCAAGGACAAGAACCTGCAATACGTCTTCCGCGCGCAAATTCATTCCGACCAGTATGGCCAGGCCTTTGCGAGCTTCATCACCGAGCATGCCAAGGCCAAGCTCGGCATGGAGCCCAAGGACGTCAGGATCGCGCTGATCCACGAGGATGGTCCCTATGGGGTCGGCGTCGCCGCTGCCGATGAGGCCTATTGCAAGGAGGCGGGCCTCCAGGTTGTGCTCAAGGAAGGTTATTCGGCATCCGCACCAGATCTCTCGGTACTCGTCACCAAGCTCAAACGCGCCAGGGCAGACGTGATCTCGCACGCCGGTTACAATCCCGACATCACCCTGTTCCTCCGGCAGGCACGCGAGAATGGCCTTCGGTTCAAGATGCTGTTTGGCAACGGAGCGGGCTATAGCCAGCTTGACAAGCTGCGCGCGGCGTTTGCTGCGGATATCGATAATTTCTGCAATATCGATCCGGTGCCGGCGCAATTGCTCGATGCCTCGAAGCTCGCGCCCGGAATCGGCGATCTCACGAAAATCATGGTCGCGCGCTACAAGGAGAAGACCAACGCAACCGATGTTCCGCCGCACTGCTCGATGGGCTTCAATCAGACCTGGATCCTGCTCAACAGCGTGCTGCCCGAGGCCAAGGAGAAGTATGGCGGCTTCGATCCCGAAGCCATTCGCAAGGCGGCGCTCGATGTCGACATCCCGGCGGGCGGCACCATCCAGGGCTATGGCGTGAAATTCTATCGGCCCGGCACGCCGCTCTCCGGCCAGAATGAGCGCTCGACGCCGGTGGTGATGCAGAATGCCGGCGAGCACATCTCGGTGGTCTGGCCGACCAATATCAGAACGCAGGACCCCGTATTCCCGCTGCCGAAATCATCGGTGTATTCGAGCTAATCGCGATAGAATGTCGAATAGCAGCCGCGTCAAGGCTGCGCCACCTCGCCCCGCTCTTGCGGGGCGAGGTAAGGACGCCGCCGCCACAGCGCCTCACAGCGTAACTCGCCGCCCCTCCTCCGCTGCCCAATAGCCGGCGTAGTTGACCTTGATGGTCTCGAAAGCCAGCGCCAGATCCGAGAGCGGCTGGCGGCCGGTGGCGACGCATTCCATGAAATCCTGGATTTCCTGCGTATAGCCTCGCGTCCACTCTTCCTCGAGGCAGATGTATTGCCAGCCGGTCTTCCGGTCGACCTTCTCGGTAATGTAGACGTTGGCGAGCTTCTCCTCGCTGGTCTGATAGCTCATCATGTGCGTGTTCGGCGTGATGTTGGCGAACAGCGAGCCGCTGCTGGTGTAGGTTTCGATCAGGTTGCGGACGCCGCCGAGGATCATGTCGCCGGAAAACACCGTGGCCTTGGTGCCGTCCGAGAACGTGGCCGTGAGCACGCCCCAATCCTCGACATCGACGGGATTGGCCTTGAGCACGGAACGTTCGTCGGGGCGCAGGCATGCCGTGACATTGCCGACGTCACACGTCACGCTGGCCACACCGATCGTCTCGCCGCGCGCCTTCGCCTCCACCTGCTTGAGATAGAGCACCGCCGACAGCGGATGGCATCCCATCCGGATCAACGAGCCGCCGCCGGTCATCGCCCATTGGGCGGCATGCGCGGCATGCGAGCCGGAATGGCTCTCTTCCCCCTTCATGAACAGGATCTTGTCTTTGCTGGCTTTCAGGATCTCCACGGTCTTGGTCACCGCCGGCGCGTAGATCCAGTCCTCGGCATACATGAAGAGCCTGCCGGTCTGTTCGATCGCTGCGCGGGTATTCTCCATCTCCTCCAGCACGCGCTCATACATCAATGCCTTCGGCACATGCTTGCCGATCGGTGTCTTGTCGTCATCCCGGCCAAAATAGCCGGCGAACGGTTTTTCGCAGATGACGTGTTTGCCGGCCTGCATCGCATCCACGATCATCGAGGTGTGCAGATTGGGCGGCGTGCAGATGTCGATGACGTCGAGATCAGCGTCGGCGATCAGGTCGCGGAAGCTGCGATAGACCGTCGGGATCTGGTGGCGGCGGGCAAACTCGACGACATGATCGCCTCTCGCCGCAACGGCCCGGACTTCGACATTCACGCCGTAAACGCGGCGATAGGCATGCATATGCAGCTCGGACACAAAGCCGCAGCCGGCCAGGCCGATTCTGATTTTCGCCATCTGCGGAATGTCTCCGGGTTGTCAGCCAAGACCCTGTTGCTGCGCGGCTCGCAGCTAGTTGCTGCTTCGGCCAGCCTTCCGGCGCATCAATGCGGCGAAGAGATCGGTCAGGCCGAACTGCCATCGCTCGCAATCGCCACTGTGGCGCATCCGGTTGGTCAGCCGGCCGAGCTTCGGCGTCGCAACCGTCACGAGATCCCCGACCACGTGGGTGAACCCCTGCCCCTTCGCAAAGCGGTCCTGGATCGGCGCGAACATCGTGCCGAGGAAGAGCACGAAGCCGTCGGGATATTGATGGTTCTCGTTGATCGTCTGACCGACGATGTCGGCCGGGTCGCGGCTGATCTTCGTCAGCGAGGATGCGCCGTGCAGGACAAAACCTTCCGGCCCCTTCACCTCCAGCGAGATATCCATCCTCCTGACATCGTCGAGCGTGAAGCCTGCGTCGAAGAAGCGCACGAACGGACCGATGGCGCAGGACGCGTTGTTGTCCTTGGCCTTGGACAACAGCAGCGCCGAGCGTCCCTCGAAGTCGCGCAGATTGACATCGTTGCCGAGCGTGGCGCCGACGATCCGGCCATCGCTGGCTACCACCAGCACGACCTCGGGCTCCGGATTATTCCAGGTCGATTTCGGATGCAGGCCCGCATCCACGCAGGTGCCGACCGCCGACAGCACGGGCGCCTTGGTGAACACCTCGGCGTCCGGGCCGATGCCGACTTCGAGATACTGGCTCCAGGCATTTTGCGAAACCAGCACGTCCTTCACGTGCTGCGCTTCGGCTGAGCCCGGTTTCAATTGCGACAGGTCGGTGCCGACGATCCGCGTCACCTCGGCCCGGATCGCCTCCGCCGAGTCGGGATTGCCGCGCGCCCGCTCCTCAATCACCCGCTCCAGCATCGAGACGGCGAAGGTGACGCCGGCGGCCTTGATCACCTGCAGGTCGATCGGGGCCAGCAACCATGGCTTGGTCGAATCGCGCGTATCGGGCGGCGTATTGTTCAGGAGATCCTGCAGCGCGCTAACCCGCTCGCCACGCGCGGCGCGCAGCGCCCCGGCCGGATCGGCAACGGCGGCAAGTTGGCTGGCGGTAGGAAATTCGTCGGTGATGTCGAATACGCCATCCTGACGAATCGCGACCACCGACGGCGCGGCAAGGTCAGGACGCCAGATCCGCCCCATCAGTGCAGCGCCGGCGAAATCGTCGGGCAGAATAAAAGCGGCGTCAGTAGAGATTGGCATCGTGGAAATCCTCGCAAAGGGGCGGTCCGGTCAGGGCAGCATCGTCCATAAAAAGGGAACTGCTCTACGGGTCAACACCTTCGGGGAAGCTCTGCCTTTCGCCGCGGCCGCCCCGACAAGGCTCATCGCGCCGCAGCATGCAAAATCAGACAATTGGCCAAGTACAACCGCCTGCACGCGCGGCAACCCGCCGTGGAAGGCGATTGTGCAAAAGCTTCGATGGGCCTTCGATGTCAGGGCGTTCGATGCGGCACAGGTCGTGCCGAACTACAACCCGCGGGCTTGTAGGCTTCACCTACTGGCCACCGCGACGGAATGGCACAACGTCGTGATCCTCTCGCAGTCCGGTTGCGCTGATGGCGATCGCCATCAGCGCAAGTTCGGGTACCGCGCAAGATCGGGCTGCCTCAAGTCGCCTTGCCTAGGCCGCCTTGGCCTTGGACTTTGCCACATGGCTCGCGATCGCATCCATCAAAGGCGGCGACAGGCAATCATAAGGCTCCAGTCCGAGCTCCTTCAGCCGGGCCCTGATTCCAGCCATCTCGCCCGGCTGGACGCCGGACTCCAGAACGGACGACACGAACGCCGCGAACCCCGGAGCCGCCGATCCGCTTTCCTGGAACAGCTCAGGATGAATGAAGTCGAGGCCGTAGAACGGATGCCCCGTATTCTCGATTCGGCCGTACATATGCGCGCCGCAGGCCTTGCAGGCGTAGCGCTGGATCACCGCTGCGGAGTCGACAATCGCCAGCTTGTCGCCATTCTCGGTCACCTTCACATTGTCGCGCGGAACGACGGCCACGACGGAGAAGATCGCGCCCTCGGGCTTCCAGCATTTGGTGCAGCCGCAGGCATGGTTGTGGGCGACGTCACCCTTGATGGTGACCTTGACCGGCCTGTCCGAGCATTTGCAGACCAGGGTGCCGCCGGCGAAATTACCCGTCCCTTGTTTTACGCCGCTATCAACCGATGGGTGGATATGAACAGTCATGGGCCTATCCTCCTTGTGTTTGAAGTTCCGCTATTCAGAACACGACAACCGAACGGATCGACTTGCCCTGGTGCATGAGATCGAATCCCTGGTTGATCTCCTCCAGCTTGAGTACGTGCGTGATCATCGGATCGATCTCGATCTTTCCGTTCATGTACCAGTCGACAATCTTCGGCACGTCCGTGCGGCCACGCGCGCCACCGAATGCCGTTCCCTTCCAGACGCGGCCGGTCACGAGCTGGAACGGCCGGGTCGCGATTTCCTTGCCGGATTCCGCAACGCCGATAACGACCGAGACGCCCCAGCCGCGGTGGCACGCTTCGAGCGCCTGCCGCATCACGTTGGTGTTGCCGGTGCAGTCGAAGGTGTAGTCCGCGCCGCCATCGGTGAGCCCGACCAGATGCTGGACGATGTCGCTAACCTTGGTCGGATTGACGAAATGCGTCATGCCGAAGCGGCGGCCCCAATCCTCCTTGGCATCGTTGATGTCGACGCCGACGATCTTGTCCGCGCCCACCATCTTCGCGCCCTGGATGACGTTGAGCCCGATGCCGCCGAGACCGAAAACAACGACGTTGGCGCCCGGCGTCACCTTGGCGGTATTCACCACGGCGCCAACGCCCGTCGTCACCCCGCAACCGATGTAGCAGCTCTTGTCGAAGGGCGCGTCCTCGCGGATCTTTGCCACCGCGATTTCCGGCAGCACGGTAAAGTTCGAGAACGTCGAGCAGCCCATATAGTGGAAGATCGGCTTGCCCTTATGGCTGAAGCGCGAGGTGCCGTCCGGCATCAGCCCCTTGCCCTGGGTGGCGCGGATGGCGGTGCAAAGATTGGTCTTGCCGCTCAGACAGCTTTTGCACTGGCGGCATTCCGGCGTGTAGAGCGGAATCACGTGATCGCCGGCCTTGACCGACATCACGCCCGCGCCGACTTCGCGGACAATACCTGCGCCCTCATGACCGAGAATCGAAGGAAAGATTCCTTCGCTATCGAATCCATCGAGCGTGTAGGCATCGGTGTGGCATATTCCGGTCGCCTTGATCTCGACGAGAACCTCACCGGCCTTCGGGCCTTCGAGATCGACCTCGACGATTTCAAGCGGCTTCTTGGCTTCGAATGCGACAGCAGCGCGGGTCTTCATCCTAAACTCCACATTTGTTCTTCAAGTCGCTGCACAGTGCCAGGACATATGCCTCGTATGTTCGGCATGATCACTTGCCTCCCATGCAGGACTTTTCCGTCTCGGTGTACGCCTCAGGCTTGTCTTCCTTCTTGGCGGGCCGGACGCGCCCGATGGCGTCATGAGCGCGGGCACGCAGATACACATAGAGGTCGTCCATGTAGCAGGCGACATTCGGATTATCGCCGAGCGCCGGCATGACGGAGTTGCCGTTCTTGCGGCCACTCGCGACGACGCTGACGAAGTCGCCGTAGTTCATCGTCTTCAGCGAATCCTGTAGCGCCGGCGCATAGGTCGATCCCATTCCGTCGGGGCCATGACAGACATGGCATTCGGAATGATAACGACGGTATCCGGAGTAGGTGTACCAATCGACCGTACCGTCGGCGCCGACTTTGTAGGTCGGGTTTCCATCCTTGTCGTAGTACTTACCGTCCTCAGACTTGACCGCGGTAGCGTCGTCCGCAGCGAAGGCACTCGTTCCCTGCGCCACCAGCATGACAGTGGCCGCAATCAACCAGATTTTACGCAAGAGCTCATCCTCGATATCAGATGCAGACCAGCCGGCGCGTGGAGCGAGCCACGCGCCGGAGGAAGTGGTTCTGCTTTACTGCGGCAGCGCGAACACCGTGAGCGTGCCGCCGAGTGCGGTGTAGTTGCTCAGCGCGGCATAGCCACCGACCGCACCGAGGCCCGCAGTCGGATCGGTCAGACCTGCGGCAAGGCCGATACCCGCCCAGCCGCCGACGCCGGACAGCACGGCCACAAACTGCCTGCCGCCCTGCTCATAGGTGTTGATGTTCCCGATGATGCCGGACGGGGTCTTGAACTTGTACAGCTCCTTGCCGGTCTTGGCATCGACTGCCTTCAGATAGCCTTCGAGCGTTCCGTAGAACACCACGCCGCCGGCCGTCGCGAGCGCACCCGACCACACCGAGAACTGCTCCTTGTTCGACCAGACGATCTTCCCGGTCTTGTTGTCCCAGGCGATGAAGTTGCCCATATGGCTTTCGCCCTGGGGCGGATACATCGAGAGCGTCGCGCCGACATAGGGCTGACCCGCGGTGTAGCTCACCTTGAACGGCTCATAGTCCATGCAGACGTGGTTGGTCGGGACATAGAACAGCTGCGTGTCGGGTGAATAGGCTGCCGGCTGCTGGTCCTTGGTGCCGAGCGCTGCCGGGCAGATACCCTTGGTGTTCTTGTCCTCGCCGCCCTTCTCCGTCGAATACTGATCGACAACCTTGGGACGACCATAAGTCGGCGAGCTCTTGTTCATGTCGACGCCGGTGGTCCAGTTCACCTTGGGATCGTACTTTTCGGCGACAAGCAGTTCGCCGGTTGCACGGTCCATGGTGTAGGCCAAGCCGTTGCGGTCGAAATGTGTCAGCAGCTTGCGATCCTGGCCGTTGACCTGCTGGTCGCTGAGGATCATTTCGTTGACGCCGTCATAGTCCCACTCGTCATGGGGCGTCATCTGATAGACCCAGCGCGCCATGCCGGTATCTGCGTTGCGGGCGAAGACGGTCATCGACCACTTGTTGTCGCCTGGACGCTGTTTGGGATTCCAGGTCGAGGGATTGCCCGAGCCGTAATAGACGAGGTTCAGACTGGGATCATAGGACAGCCAGCCCCACGTGCAGCCGCCGCCGATCTTCCATTGATCGCCCTGCCAGGTCTTGATGCTCGAATCCTTGCCGACCGGCTTTCCAAGTTCGGTCGTTTTCTCGGGATCGACCATGATCTGATCATCCGGTCCTTCCGAGAAGGCGCGCCATACTTGCTTGCCGCTCTTGAGGTCGTAGGCCGTGACGTGACATTGCACGCCGAACTCGCCGCCGGAAATGCCGATCAGAACCTTGTCCTTGACGACCAGCGGCGAGGACGTGCCGGTGGCGCCCTTGCCGGGATCGCCATTCTTCACGCTCCACGCGACCTGCCCGGTCTTGGCATCGAGCGCGACCAGCGTGGTGTCGGCCTGGTGCAGGAAGATCTTGCCGTCGCCATAGGCCACGCCGCGATTGACGGTGTCGCAGCACATCACCGGAATGACGTTCGGATCCTGCTTCGGCTCGTACTTCCAGACGATCTTGTTGTCCTGCGATAGGTCAAGAGCATAGACCTTGTTCGGGAACGGCGTGTGGACGTACATGATATTGCCGATGATGAGCGGTCCACCTTCATGGCCACGCAGCACGCCGGTCGAGAAGGTCCAGGCGACCTGAAGTTTGCCGACGTTGGATGCGTTGATCTGGTTGAGCTTCGAGTAGCGTGTATTGGCGTAGTCGCCGGCCGGCTGCACCCAGTCCTTTGGGTTCTGCGACATCTTGATCAATTCATCATTGGCGTAAGCGCCGCCGACGGCGAATGCCGCCATGGCGCCAAGACAAGTCGCGGATAGCACCTTGCGCATAGTGGATTCCTCCCAGATACGAGTTTTTTGGGTTCCGCCGAAACGGCCCATTTCTTCCATCTTGGTCCCTATTCGTATCCCGTCCTGAAATAGGAAACTTGCCCAAGAGCGAAGCGCGTTTGCTCAATAGCGAAAACTCAAAAAACTTTTTAATTTAGGCCGACGCGATGTTTCGGCTCTGTCAAAAATGCTGCGAAGCATCATTACGTGGGCGTGTTCCCACGGTCGCCCTGCGCCACTCCGCGCCGATGTTTTCCTTGACGCCGCCAAAACTAAGTTGGAGGATTGTCAAAGGGATATTGGGAAGAATCTGCGCGCCTTCCCTGAACGACTGCAACGACTGCCTAAATTGGGTCCAAATGTTACGACCGTGTTGCCAAGGCTTTGGCCGAGGTTGCGGCCTGTTCTCAAATCGGTGGCTGGGCCATGTCTGATACAGTTCGTTCACTCAGCACTTCCGGGTTGGCGCCGAAAAGGCAGATCCAAACTTGGTCAGATGCGCTGACGGATCTATGCGGTCAATTCGATGTCGATCCGCTGGAAGGTTCCTCGCTGGAAGGGCGGATCAACTACACGACCGTCTCGCAGCTGAAGCTGTGCCAGATAGAGGCAAGCCAGCATCGTATCGCGCACACGGTCTCAGGCACCAAGCTGAGCGAACATCCCTACGTCAAGATTCTGTTCCAGACCTACGGCATCTCGCATTTCGAACAGGCCGGCCGGCGCATGGACATCATGCCCGGCGATTGCCTCGCCTATGACGTCTCCTGCCCGCACACGATCGTCAGCCCCTCGCTGACCCGGCACGAGGTCGTGATCGTGCCGAAGGAATTGCTTCACGAACGCGGCTTCCGCACGGCGAAGATGTTGCCGTGCAAGCTTTCCGCGCGTAACGGCACCGGCCGTATTGCCTACGACTTCGTACACACCGCGTTCGATGAAGCGAACAGGCTGTCGCCCTACAACGCCATCGGCGTTGCCGATTCGCTGATCGATTTGCTGCTGTTGCCGCTGCGCGAGGCCGACACGATGTTCGATCGCGTCGGTCCCGAGGCAATGTACATCCGCGCGCAAGCCTTCATCCGCGAACATTTGCGCGACCCGGAGCTTTGCATCGACCAGATCTCCGCGGCACTGGGCTGCACCAAGCGCTATCTGCACATGCTGTTCAGCGACAAGGGCATGACCGTCAGCGATTACATCTGGCGGGCGCGGCTGCTGCACTGCCGGCAGGAGTTGGAGACCCAGCACGGAAAGACGATCACGGACGTAGCGTTTTCGTGGGGCTTTTCCAGCTCGTCGCATTTCAGCCGCGTGTTCCGGAAGCATTTCGGGTTCGTCCCCTCCGCCATCCATAAGACCGCGCACAGCGCTCCTGTCTCGGACGCCTCCTGAAGGCGAAGCGTCAGGCACCGAAATCTCCAAGCTCTCGCTGCGCCGGCGACGATACAAACCGGCGCTTCCGCAGCGATCAGAAGGTTGCCTTCAGCCCCGCGTAGAAGGCACGCGGCCGCGCCGGACTGACAGAGCGGGCATCCGTGAACTCCGCCCCGCCATTGGTGAAGTTGGGGATGTCATCTCTTTCGAAGAACGTCCCGTAAACCGAATAGCGATTGTCGAAGACATTGTCGACGCGGCCGTAGATCTGGAACGTCTTGTTGATCTGATACGAGGTGTGCAGGTTGAAAACCGAATACCCGGGCAGTCTCGCTGCCTGGTTCGATTCATCGCCGACAAAATATTGGCTGCCGACGAACAGCGCATCACCGCCGACCTTGAAGGCGTCGGTGATCGAATAGTCGACGCCGACCTTGAACCGGTTGCGGGGGATTGCCGGGATTCGGTTACCCGGCAGGACCTGAATTTTGCCGTCGGCGTCAGCGAACGGACTGTTGGAGTCGAGCGTCAGGGGATCGAGGAAGCGCGCGTCGACCAGGGCATAGCTGGCGTAGAGCTGCAGCGTCTTCGACGTCAGATTGACCTGGGCCTCGATGCCCTGCCGCCTTGTCCGGCCTACGTTCTGGAAATAGCCAAATCCCTGCAACTCCGGGCTCGGAATCGCCAGGATGTCATCGGCATTGGTCGCGCGGAACGCGCCGACTTTCCACCCGAGCGTGCCGATATTCAACTCCCTGGTGCCGCGGAAGCCGGCCTCGATGGTACGGGACACGACCTGCTTCAGCGGCGGGTCGGCGATGAGGAACGCCGCGGCGATACAGGGGCGCGCAGGATCGGCGCAGGCGAGCTCCAGCGGGGTCGGCGCGCGATTGGCTTCGGAATAGCCAGCATAGGCCGTCAGTTCGGGCGTGATCTTGTAGGTGCCGCCGATCATCGGATTGAAGCGGCTGAAGGTGTGATTGCCGTTGAGGTCGGTGCCGATCAGGTCCTGAAGGACGATGTTCGCATGGTTGAACCGGCCACCTCCCGAGATCGAGAACGCGTCCGTCACGTCGAACGTGTCGAGCGCATAGATTCCAGTGTAGCGGTTGGTGGCGCGAAGCGACACCGGACCGATCGAAATCGGACTGCCTGATGGCCCGAGGAATATGCCGCTGCCGTTGACGACGTAGTTCGAGCCGATCGTGCCCAGTTCCGCGCTGGCCCCGAAGCGGGTGACGCCGGAGTCGAAACTGGTGCCAACCATGAACTGGTTGTTGTGGCCGAATAGCTGGTCGGTGTTGGTGGCCTGCAGGGTCGCCCCTGTCGTGGTCGAACGGGTCGATGTCCGGTCGATCTGTCCCAGCACGGCGTCGGCTGGGAAGGGGTTTGCAAGTTGGACCCCGTTGAGGCCATTTGCCGGGCTGGTATCGTCATTGAAGCAGAGCAGAGCCGGATCGGCACCGCATGGCTCCGTCTCGGTCGGGTTGCCATCGACCGTCTTCTGCCGGAACGCACGGACTCGCGCCGAGCCTTCGAGCGTCCAGGTCGGCGTCACCTCGACCTTTCCGGTCAGATTGGCGTAGGCCACGCGGTTGTCCGTGGTCTGCGGCGTCGTATAGGTTGCACCCCAATATTTCTGCAGCAGTTCGACCGGCACCGCCGCTGCCGCGCCGAAATTGTTCTTGGCAACACCGACGTTGAGGTGGAACTCACTGCTGTCGGTCCGGTAGCCCACATCGCCGTAAAACCGGCGAATCGCCGACTCCGAAAAATTGCGATAGCCGTTGTCGCGCACGCCTTCGAGCGCGCCATAGACGGACCAGTTGCCGAACTGCTGACCATATTGCGCCGAACTCTGGATGCGTCCGAATGAGCCTCCCATCGTGTTGATTTCGGCGCCTTTGTAGTTGAAGCCGTCCTTCATCAGCACGTTGACGGCGCCGCCGAGCGCGTTGAGGCCAAACGCGGGATTATTGGTCACGATGGTGACCGATCGGATCGCCGCAGTCGGGATCAAGTCCCAGTGGACGGTATCGCCGAACGCTTCGTTGATGCGCATGCCGTTCTGGTACACTGCGAGCCCCTGAGGCGTACCGGAGACCGGAGATGCAACAAAACCGCGAAACTGGACGTCCGGCATAAATGGATTGCCGGTCGTATCACTGAGGACGACACCGGGAATCTGTTGCTGCAGTGCGACGGCAACGTTTAGCGAATCCGTGCGCGCGATCTGAGCGGCACCAACGGCATTGATCGCTGCCGGCACCTTGTCGACATCCATGCCGGAACGGGCCGTCGGGGTAGGCGCGGTCGGGTAGACAAGGACCCTGCGCACATTTTGCGTAGCTCGAGGTGCGGTACTACCGCGGGCTGGTCTGGCGGCAGGTCTGGTTGATGTGGTTGGGGGCGCCACGACCTCGATGGCCGGCAACACCTCGCTGCCGCCGGATGCGGTTTGCGCCTGAGCACAGTCCAGCGCGGGAACGAGGCAGATAGAGATCGTCCCGATCGACAGTACGCGCACGCCCATATGCCACCCCATACATACCGGCTTGTCCCCAGCCGGTTTGATGTGAGCAATACTAGTGACAAGGCAACGATACGCGCTAGCTGCAAAAGGTCGGCTTCCTCACCTTGCATTCCTCCCGAAGGAGACCGGGACAAATTCCCGAACAGCAGCTCGCAAATCGATCACGGATTCGAGCCGTGGGGGACGACCGCCTCGACCGTTACGCCCCCATTGTCGGAGATGACATTCAGCGTCCCGCCCAACGCCAGAATTCTCTCGCGCATCCCAACCAGGCCGAAGCCGGACTTGTGATCCGGCGCCAGACCGCGGCCGTTGTCGCTAACGCGCACCAGAGCGCAGCCGCGACTTCCATGGATGCCTTCGGCCTGTTCGACCGTGACGCTGACGGTCGTCGCGTCGGCGTGGCGGAAAGCGTTCGTCAAGGCTTCCTGGACGGTGCGGTAGATCGTCAGATCTGCGACTTCTCCGCGCTCACCCGGCGCGCATGCAATGTTGGCCTCAATCGCGACATCGGGTCGGGACTCGCGCCACAAGCGCAGCAGCACGCCGAGCGCTTCGGATAGTCCAAGCTCCGCGAGCCCGACAGGCCGCAGCTTTTCCAATATCCGGCGATTGAATTTCTGAAGCGCATTGAGCTGTTCCATGATGGCGGTGGCATGCTTGCGCAACGCATCGGCGCTCAGCGCACGCCCATCCTCGGACAGCCGCGTCAGCGCGCCGGCGTGGGCGCGCAGCGTAAAGAGATGCGGCCCGAACTCGTCATGCAGCTCGCGCGCAATCTCCTTGCGCTCCATATCCTGCAGCGAGACCGTGCGTTCGGCAAGCCGGCGCTTGTCCTCGACGGCCTCGCCGAGGGCGCCCGCAAGATGGTTCAGCTTGGCACAGATTCCCGCCAGTTCGGGCGGGCCGCCGGGCTCGACGCGTGAATCATATTGCCCGGCCTCGATGTTCGCCATGGTTTGCGACAACGCCTGTAGCGGCGCCAGCGCGCGGCCAACCACCGTCATCGTAACCAGAAAGAGCGCGAGAGCGAGGCCGGTACCGACCGCAAGCTGGGTCACGATTCCGTCCCAGATCTCGGCCACTTCGTCGTTCGGATGCGAGGTGATCAGCAGCGATTGCGGCTTGCCGTGGATCGTGATCGGTACGCTCACGGTGGTGGTTTCCGGATGAACGAGCGCAATAAACCACGCCGGCGGCGACCGCTCCCCCTCGCCATTGCCGGAGCGTTCGTTCGTGCCAACATCGCCCTGCCGCGTGATGCTGACATGACGGAGCCGGCTGAGGTCAGACGCGATCTGGTTCAACCGCGCGTCCGGGTCCGGAGCCTCGTTCAGGCTTGGCACGATCGTCTCGACGAACTCCCGCGCCAGACGGATGACGCTCTGATCTTCGGCGCGAACGCGGGGCGCCGCCTCTACCACCAGCCGCGCGATGTTGATCGCTAAACCTAGCGTGAGCCCCAGCGCCAGCAGCAAATTGATCCGGGAACGCAACGATAGTTTCTGCCACATGACGTTTGCCCCAATCGCGTCTCAATCAGTTCCCCGACGAGAGGACCGTTGACAGTCGAAAAACCGACGATCAGATTGAAGCGTACAGCAATCGCGTCGGCGTTGCATGATCGGCCTCGCGCCGACGTCGGCGTAACGTGATGCGATGCAACAACGCGATCGAAGCAACTCGGGGATCAATGTAATGCGTGTACTGATCGTCGATGACCATCCCATCGTCGCTTCGGGCTGCCGCACAGTGTTTGCCGACGATCCGGAGGTCGTGCTGCTGGAGGCAGCCGACGCGGAGAGCGGCGAACGCGTGTTCATCGCCGAACGCCCCGACATCTGCGTGATCGATATCAACCTGCCGACGGTGTCGGGGTTCGAGCTGGCGCGGCGCATTCTTGCGCGCGCGGCTTCCGCACGAATCATCATGTTCAGCATGAACGACGATCCGGTCTTCGCCGCGCGCGCCATCGACATCGGCGCCAAGGGCTATGTCGCGAAAACGGGCGATCCGCAGGATCTGGTCGAGGCGATCCGTGAAGTCGGCAAGGGCGGCGTCTATCTGCCGTCTGCGATCGCGCGAAGCATCGCCTTCGCCGGACCTGCATTCGCCCGCAGCCCGCTTTCCAAACTCACCTCGCGGGAAATGGAAATCCTCCGCCTGCTCAGCGCAGGCAAGAGCCTTTCCGAGATCGCGTGGCTGGTTCATTCCTCGTACAAGACCGTTGCCAACACATCGTCGATCATGCGCCAGAAACTCGGCGTGCGAACTTCCGCTGAACTGGTGCGGTTGGCGATCGAAAGCGGCATCGGCGTAACCGTGCCGCACGGCGCCGGAGTAGCAAGACAATGACCATGCAGACCGTTTCGCTCAACACGTCATATGGCGGAACGCAAGGCGTGTATCGACATGCCAGCGGCGAAACCCACACCGACATGACCTTCTCGGTCTATATCCCTCCGCACGCCGCCGGCGCCAGGCTGCCGGTGGTCTGGTATCTCTCCGGCCTGACCTGCACCCATGCCAACGTGACGGAGAAGGGCGAATTCCGCAGCGCCTGCGCCGAACTTGGACTGATCTTCGTTGCACCCGACACCAGCCCGCGCGGTGAAGGCGTGCCCGGCGATCCAGCCAATGCCTATGATTTCGGGCTTGGCGCCGGCTTCTATGTCGATGCGACGCAAGCGCCGTTCGCCCGCAATTACCGCATGTGGAGCTATGTGACGGAAGAACTGCCGAAGCTGGTCGCCGACAAGTTTCCGGTCGATCCCGATCGGCAATCCATTTTTGGTCACTCCATGGGCGGCCACGGTGCACTAACGGTCGCGTTGCGCCATCCGGGTCGTTACCGCGCGGCCAGCGCATTTGCGCCGATCGTCGCTCCCTCGCAGGTGCCATGGGGCATCAAGGCGCTCGGCGGCTATCTCGGCAACGACCGGCAAGCATGGCGCAAGCACGATGCGGTAGCCCTGATCGAGGACGGCGCCAGGTTACCAGATCTATTGGTCGACTACGGCGATGCCGATCAGTTCCTGACAGAACAGCTCCGTCCCGAACTGCTGCAAAGCGCGTGCGAGAGGGCCAAGATCCCCCTCACCTTGCGCCGGCAGCCCGGCTACGACCACAGCTACTACTTCATCTCCACATTCATGGGCGATCATCTGCGTTGGCACGCCGCACGCCTGAAGGGCTGAAACGACGCAGTTCCTGCACGACAGAATTGAGTTGCAAGCCCAGACAATTCGGTCATGGTTCAAGCTAAGGGTCTTCCATAGCGCGAAGTCGAGAAGACCTTTTAGGGAGAAGCCATGATCCGATGGTTGGTCGCTGTGATCGGCTTGAGCATCGCGACTACCCCTGTGCTCGCGGCCGACCCCATCGAGATCGGCATCGGCTATCTCGGCCGTGCCGGCGTCAAGGCGAAATTGTCACTCGTCGAACTGCCGGCCGAAAACGATGGCGTCGCCGGCGCACGGCTGGCCGTCGAGGACAACAACACCACGGGCAAATTCCTCAACCAGCGCTTCACGCTCGAAGAGGTCCGGCTCAAGGACAATGAGGACGTCGCGAAAGCCGCGGCAACGCTTGCCGAGCGTACCGGCTTCATCATTACCGACCTGCCGGCGGATGATCTGCTGAAGGCCGCAGACACGCTTCGCGATCGCGGGACGCTGCTGTTGAACGCCGGCGCGATCGACGACCGGTTGCGCGAGCAGGATTGCCGCGCCAACGTCATCCATGTCGCGCCGACGCGCTCGATGCTGGCGGATGCGCTCGCCCAATATCTGGTGTGGAAGCAGTGGAAGCGTTGGCTGTTCGTCGTCGGCTCGCATGATCGGGACAAGCTCTACGCCGACGCCTTGCGCCGCGCCGCCACGCGCTTCAGCGCCAAGATCGTTCAGGAGCGAACGTTTGACGATACCGGTGGGGCCCGCCGCACCGACAGCGGCGTCACCCTGATCCAGCGGCAAATGCCAACTTTCACCCAGCAGGCGCCGGCCTATGACGTACTCGTCGCGGCCGACGAGAGCGAGGTGTTCGCGTCCTACCTGCCCTACCGCACCTGGGACCCGCGGCCCGTCGCCGGCTCGGCCGGACTGGTTCCGACCAGTTGGCACGCCGCACAGGATCAGTGGGGCGCGATCCAGATCCAGAACCGGTTTGTGAAGTTGAACTCGCGACAGATGACCGCATTGGACATGCAGGCGTGGACGGCCGCGCGCATGATCGGCGAAGCGACGTCGCGCACGAAATCCGGCGATCCCAAGGCGATATCGGACTTCCTCAAGGGACCGGACTTTTCGGTTGCGGCTTTCAAGGGCCGGCGGTTGACATTGCGGGACTGGAACCTGCAGCTTCGCCAGCCGATCCTGCTGGTCGATGGACGCATGGTGGTCTCGGTTTCGCCGCAGGAGGGATTCCTGCACCAGGTGTCGGAACTCGATACGCTTGGCGCCGATCGGCCGGAGACGAAATGCAAATTGCGTTAAGGAGAACGAAATTGCGCATGTGGCGTCACTGCCTGATTTCCGGAATGGTCCTTTGGCTCGCGGCGGCGAGCCCCGCATCGGCGTTCATCGCCTATGTCTCCAACGAGAAGAGCAACACCGTAACGGTGATCGATACGAACAACTGGTCCGTCATCAAGACCATCAAGGTCGGCCAACGGCCGCGCGGCATCGAGTTCACCAGGGACGGCAAATTCGTGTTCGTCGCCGTCGGGGACGACGACAGCATTCAAGTCATCGACGTAGCGAAACAGGAGGTCGTCGATACCCTGCCCTCCGGCCCGGACCCCGAACTATTCGCCCTCGATGCCGAAGGAAAGATTCTCTACGTCGCCAACGAGAACGACAACACGGTAACCATCATTGACGTCGAAAAGCGTACCCGTCTCGGTGATATCCAGGTCGGCGTCGAGCCGGAAGGCATGGCCATCAGTCCGGACGGCAAGATCCTGATCAATACGTCCGAGACCACCAACATGGCCCACTTCATCGACACCACGACGCGCCAGATCGTCGCCAACGTGCTGGTCGATGCACGCCCGCGCTACGCCGAGTTCAAGCGTGACAACTCCGAAGTATGGGTATCGTCGGAGATCGGCGGCACCGTTTCGGTGATTGATCCGGTCAAGCGGGAGGTGACAAAGAAGATTGCATTCGAGATTCCGGGCTTGCGGAGCGAGGCCATTCAGCCGGTCGGCATCAGCATGACCAAGGACGGCAAGACCGCATTCGTCGCGCTCGGCCCCGCCAACCGCATCGCGGTGGTCGATGTCGCCAGCCACAAGGTCACGAAGTATCTGCTGGTGGGACAGCGGGTCTGGCACGTGGCATTCACCCCGGACGAGAAATATCTGCTCACCACCAACGGCGTATCGAACGACGTCTCGGTGATCGATGTCGCCGCGCAGAAGGTCATCAAGACGATCCAGGTTGGCGAACTACCCTGGGGGATCACGATTGCACAGCCATGACGGCCAGTGACGCATATTCTTCCAGTCAGGGTACGCGGGACATCCCTTCGCGGCCTGACGCCGTGGCGATGCCTGCACTATCGATCGATGGCGTCAGCCATTCCTATGGTAGCAGGCGCGCGCTGATCGACATCGGCTTTTCCGTCGCACCGTCAAGCTTCACCGCATTGCTCGGCCTGAACGGCGCCGGCAAGAGCACCCTGTTCTCCCTGATCACGCGGCTGTTCGGAATCCAGCACGGACGTATTGGAATTTTCGGCCATGACGTCGCGCGTACCCCCGGCGAAGCACTGCGGCTGCTCGGCGTGGTGTTTCAGCCCCGCACCCTCGATCTCGACCTCTCGGTGACGCAGAACCTGTTGTATCACGCCGCCCTGCACGGCATCGGCCGACGCGATGCCCGCGCGCGCAGCCAGGAGGTACTGGCGCGCATCGGCCTTGCGGACCGCGCCGGCAGCAAGGTGCGCGACCTCTCCGGCGGCCAGATGCGGCGATTGGAGATCGCGCGGGCGCTGTTGCACCAGCCGCGCCTGCTCCTACTCGACGAGGCAACTGTCGGCCTCGACGTCAAGGCGCGCGCCGACATTCTCACCCACGTCCGCCAGCTCGTTGCCGAACAGGGAATAAGCGTACTGTGGGCGACGCATCTGTTTGACGAGATCAGCGCAAGCGATGATCTCGTCGTCCTGCATCAGGGCCGGGTATTGGCCAAGGGCAAGGCACCGCACGTGATCGCCGATGCCGGCGGCAGCGACATCAACACGGCGTTCATGCGATTGACCGGCTCCGCCGAACCGAGCGGAGGCGCGACGCCATGACCTCGACAACCGTGGCGCCAATCCGGAGCGGCTTCTCGCTCGCCGAATACCTCACCTGCCTGAACGGCATCGTGTGGCGCGAGGCGCTTCGCTTCCTGCATCAGCGCGAGCGCTTCATCTCGGCGCTGGTGCGGCCGCTGGTCTGGCTGTTCATCTTCGCCGCCGGCTTCCGTCAGGTGCTCGGCCTCTCCATCATCCCGCCCTACGAAACCTACATCCTGTATGAGGTCTACATCGCGCCCGGCTTGATGGCGATGATCCAGCTATTCAACGGCATGCAGTCCTCGCTCTCCATGGTCTACGACCGCGAGATGGGTAATATGCGGACGTTGCTGGTAAGCCCGCTGCCGCGTTGGTTTCTGTTGTCCTGCAAGCTTCTGGCGGGAACCGCGGTCTCGCTGCTTCAGGTCTATGCCTTCCTGCTGATTGCCTGGTTCTGGGATATCGCGCCGCCGCCGGCCGGCTATCTCACGGTGCTGCCGGCGCTGGTCTTGTCCGGCCTGATGCTCGGCGCACTGGGCATGCTGATCTCCTCCGGCATCAAGCAGCTCGAGAACTTTGCAGGCGTGATGAACTTTGTCATCTTTCCGATGTTCTTCGCTTCGTCAGCGCTCTATCCGTTGTGGCGCATCCTGGAGAGCAGCCCGATGCTCTACTATGTCTGCCTGTTCAATCCGTTCACGCATGCCGTGGAGCTGATCCGTTTTGCGCTGTATGGACAAATCAACTGGATCGCACTCGCGGTCGTCGGAGGCTGCACGATCGTCTTCATGGTCGGTGCGATCCTGGCGTACGATCCCTCGCGCGGCCTGATCCGCCGCGGGCCGGCCGGAGGCGAGACATGAAATATCGAATCGCGATCGCGGCAACGCTCGCCATGACGGCCATGAGCGGATACGGCCATGCCGCCGATCCCCGCTATCCGGATTGGCCATGCGTTCAGGCCAAGGTGCCCGAGATTTCGCTGGCCGCGGTGTGGGCGGGCCCGCCGCTCGATGATGTCGCCGGCAAATGGAAGGACAATCCCAACGTCAGCACACTGGTCGCGCGGCTCGCAGCAAGGCGAACCCCGCTCGAGGAAGCGCAAAAGGCGATCACCGAATATCTGCACAGTGCAGCCGACAAAACTGCCAGCGGAAAACTGCTGTTTGCCGGCCTGTTCGAATCCCTCAATGCCCAACGCTCCCAGGTGATGAACGGGCTGGAGCGCGTCACCCGCAAGCAACGCGAGGCGGCGGACAAGATCCGCGCCGACACACTGGCCCTGCAGGCGCTGCAGGGTGAAACGCCGCCCAACCAGACCAAGGTCGACGAGCTCGGCAATCAGCTCGTCTGGCAGACGCGCATCTTCGAAGACCGGCGGAATGTCATCAAATTCGTCTGCGAGGTGCCGACGGCGATCGATCAGCGACTGTTCGCGCTTGGACGAACGATTCAGCAGGAGATCGAATAGCCGTCTTTGTTTGAGCATGATCTTCTCGGAAAGCCGCTGCACACTTTTCCGGATCATGCTCTAACGCGGCGATGCGATCTCCTCATCTGCCCGCGGCTCCGGCTGCGATTCAGCCAGCGGCAAGCCGGCCCGCTCCCAACTGTCGGTTCCTTCCGAATACCAGGCCACGTTCGAATAGCCATACGACAGAATTCGCTTCGCCGCGTTCCAGGACATCCAGCAATCGGCCTGGCAGTAAACCACGATCAGCGCCGCCGTATTGCCAGCCGTCGCGCGAACCAGCCCGCGCCGCAGATAATCTTCCGTCACGGCCGCGAGTTTCCCATAGCCGGTGTCCGGCAGCCACATGCTGCCGGGAATATTGAGCCGTGGCTTGTCACGCCAGATCGTACCTTGCGGAAGATTTGGCGGTTTAGGCGCGCGGGGCATGACGTCAATGAACACGCCCGTCTTCGCTCGCCAGATCGATTCCGCCTCCGCGGTAACAAGAACGCGTGCGCCGGCAAGCGTTGCAGGAACCGGCGCACGGTAATCCTCCATGCGGTAATCGTCGGGCTCGGGAGGTCTTTCCTGCGCAAGAGGCGAGACGATGAATGAGAATGCCGCAAGGATCAGGCCTGCGAGCGTAGCCCTCATGGCGCTTTCGTTGCCGTCTCCGCACCGATCGGACGATCATTCTCGTCGAGCAGGGGAACGCCGAAGTCGAGCAGTATCTTGTTGATGGCGGGCTGGTTCTCCTGGATCAGGCGGTTGAGCTGTCGCTTCCAGTTCTGGTCGGCCGCCCGCACCCCCATGCCGATACGAAACGTCAATCGCGGACCTGTCTTTTCTTTCACGAGCGGCGTGACCTGAAGCGGCGGGTTCGCTTTCTTCGCATAGAAGCCGGCCATCGGTCCCCAGAGAATGCCGGCGTCGATCTTGCCGGACGTCAGGTCGGCTATCATGGATTCCGCTGACGAATCCAAACGGGTGTCGACCATCAAGTGATATGGCTTGGCATTCGCCATCAGGCCGTTGACCGCCATATTCGTGGCGGGCGGTGTTCCGGCCACGATGCCGACATGCTTGCCTTTGAGACGCTCGTCTTCCAGCGTCGTCACGTCCTCGAGGCCGCTGCCCTTCTTGACGACTAGCGCATAGGCGGTGCGGTAATAGGGATTACTGCCCTGAACCAGGTCGTCTCCCTGCGGGAAGCCCATGATGACGTCGCAACGATGGGCCCCGAGCGTCATCCGGACGAAGCCCGTCGCCTGCGGGAAGTACATGTAGTCCAGTTTCTTGTTCAGCTTCTCGGCGAACAGCTCAGCGAGCTTGTTCTCGAATCCCTCACCCTTGTCGTTGGAAAATGGCAAATTGTGCGGGTCGGCGCAGACGCGCAGCACCTTGGGATCGACGAGTTCAATCGACAGATCGCCGCCTTCCTTGATCTGCGCGTGCGCGATATCACGCCCGAGGAGCACGGCGAAGATCGCCGCTATGGTAATCACCAGCCAGCGCTTTTGTCCGGCATATGTCATCGAAAGCTGCTGCACTTCCGGCCCGCCATGGTTGCCAACTTCAGAAAAAATATCGGCAACCTCGACGAAGAAAGTTCCGTTGAAGCCGCAGACGAGCAAAATGCTATGCTTGTCAATTGGGGCCTGCAACAGGAATAATCTTCGTGACGGACTCGCTGCCCGTGCTGCGACGCAAACATTTGCCGCGATGTCGCAATCGAAGTGCCGCAGCGCTTCGTGGTGAGACGGAGGCCGAAATATGGCTCGCCCCGCATTGATCCTTGCCGTGCTCGCGATGCTCGCTTCGGCCAGCGCCTCGCTTGCGCAGCAACGGGAGTTGACCGTCAACTCCATTGCGGATGGCGTCTTCGCGCACACCGGCCAGACAGCACAGATGACGCGAGAGAACCACGGCGCGATCGCCAATGTCGGATTCGTCGTTGGCGAGGATGCGGTTGCGGTGATCGATTCAGGCGGCAGCCTCCACGAAGGACAGCAATTGCTGGCGGCCATTCGTGCCCGGACCGACAAGCCGATCCGATACGTCATCAATACCCACGGCCACCCCGATCACGTTTTCGGCAACGGCGCTTTCGTGCAGGACGGAACGACGTTCGTCGGCCATGCGAACCTGCCGCGCGCGCTGGCCGCGCGCGGACAATTCTATCTCGACGCCTTTCGCCGCACGATGGGCGATCAACTGATCGACGAGGTCCGCATCGTACCGCCGACGCTGCTCGTCGACGGTACCCTCAATCTCGATCTCGGCGGACGAACACTCGTCTTGCGGGCGTGGCCCGCCGCGCATAGCGATTGCGACCTCACCGTGCTCGATGACAAGACCGCAACCCTGTTTGCGGGCGACCTTGTGTTTCTTTCCCACACGCCCGTGCTGGACGGCAGCCTTCGCGGCTGGCTACGCGCGATCGGCGAGCTTGGCGCCCTGCCCGCGCAGCGCGTGGTTCCCGGTCACGGCCCCGTGAGCGAATGGCCTGCCGCCCTCGCCGATGAGCGCCGTTACCTCGAGACGTTAGCTTCAGATGTGCGCCGGCTGGTCGCCCGCGGCGAGCCGATCGCGGCGGCGGGCTCGGCCGCAGGCACCGAGAGATCGCGATGGCAGTTGTTCGACGACTTCAACGCCCGCAACGCAACCGCAGCATTCTCGGAAATTGAATGGGAATAGGATTCGCATTGCCCTATATTGCGCCCGTTGCTTCCATCCGCGTGAAGGTGGTGACCATGTTTGGATATCTCTTCCGCCTGTTCGGCGTCGCTGGCCTGCTGCTGTTCGGCGCGCCGCTGGTGCTCGCGGCCGAGACGAACAACCCCTGGCCCGGCCTGGTCCAGGATATCTTCAGCAATCGCCTGATGAACGACGGCAGCGACGTGATCGGCATCGAGATGCCCGCGCGCGCCGAGGATGCGGCAATCGTCCCGGTGACCTTGCGAACCAAGCTTTCGCCTGAGGATAGCCGTCAGGTAGTGAGCATTACGCTGGTCATCGACCAAAACCCTGCGCCGATGGCGGCGAAATTCCAGCTCGGCCCCGACGCCAAGGTGTCGGAAATCTCCACCCGCGTCCGCGTCAACAATTACACCGACGTTCATGCGGTGGCCGAACTCAGCGACGGCAAGCTCTACATGGCCAAAACCTATGTGAAGGCGTCCGGCGGCTGTTCAGCGCCGGCCGCCAAGAATGCCGAGGAGGCCAAGGGCAGGCTCGGCCAGATGCGCTACCGGCAGTTCGCAAAGGCCGGCGAAGGTCCGGCCAGCGGCGTCCGCGAGGCCCAGATCATGATCGGGCATCCCAACAATTCCGGCCTGCAGATGGACCAGGTCACGCACCTCTATGTCCCGGCTTACTTCGTCAATGAACTGCGGCTTTGGCAGGACGACAGCCTGGTGTTGACCATGGAAGGCGGCATCTCGATTTCGGAGGATCCCAATATCAGGTTCACCTACGTGTCGAATGGCGCCAAACGCTTCCGCGCCGAGGCAAAGGATACCGAGGGACGCGTCTTCCAGCGCGAGTGGAAGGTCGACGATTCCGGAATGTGATCAGGCGGCGTATGCGCTCAGAAGCAGCGCACTTCCGCTTCGGCCTGGGCGCGCCTCAGTTCGTTGAGCGCGCTTGACGCCTGCTCGGAGGTGCGGAACGGGCTCCCCATATCGCCGCGGACCTGCGACATGCTGAGCACGGTCTCCGCCGTGATATAGCGTTCGTAAGGCAGGAGCGAAGCCACGACATCGATCGAACAGGAGCATTGCTCGATCGCCTGCCGCGTCTCGCCATTCGCCTTCAGGCAACCGAAAACGTACTCGACGCGCGCTGACGTCGGGTAATCGTTGAAACCCTGGGCGCACGCAACCACGACTGTCGTCATCAGCGCCATCAACGCGGCGACAATACGTCGTAGCGATCCGATAGGCGTCATCGTCTTCCTCCCGCTGCTAACGGTGCAAGCTATGCTATGACTGGTTCGCTGAAAAGCCGACGTTCGAGGAAATCGCGCAGAGCACCATGACACATTTTGTTCGCCTGCTGTTTGCTACGATTGTTTTGTTCTCGCTCGGTACGTGCTGCAGCGCCGAGGCTTTGCGCATTGCGGTGCAGAAGACCGGAACACTCGCCTGGGAACTTGCAGTGATCCGTGCGCACGGCCTCGACAAGCAGGCCAACCTTTCCGTCAAGGTGGTTGAACTGGCGACCCCCGAGGCGGGCAAGATTGCGCTTCGCGCCGGGAATGCCGACATCGTGGTCACCGACTGGCTTTGGGTTTCGCGCGAACGCGGCCTTGGCGCCAAACTGGCATTCTATCCCTATTCGAGCGCGCTCGGCGCAGTGATGGTCCCTGCCGCATCGCCGATCCAGACCTTGGCCGATCTCAAGGGCCGCAAGCTCGCCATCGCCGGCGGGCCGATCGACAAGAGCTGGCTGTTGTTGCAGGCATGGTTGAAGCAGGGCGGCATCGACCTGAAGTCGGATGCGACAATTGCCTACGGTGCGCCGCCGCTGCTGGCTGCGAAGACGCTCAGCGGCGAAATGGATGCAACCTTGAACTACTGGAACTTCTGCGCGGTTCTGGAAGCGAAGGGCTTTCGCCGCGTCGCCGGCATCGAGGATCTGCTGCCGAAACTGGGCGCCAAGGGCCGGACCGCGATGATCGGCTACGTCTTCGACGAAAAATGGGCGAATGCAAACCAGGACAAGATTGCCCGCTTCATCGCCATGACCCGCGCGGCGAAGGAGATCCTGGCGTCTTCGGACGCGGAGTGGGAGAAAATTGCACCGCTGACCGGCGCTCCGGACGCCGCAACATTGCGCGCCTATCGCGATCGCTATCGCGAGGGAATTCCGCGCCGCCCGATCGCCGATGAAGAAGCCGACGCGCGCATTCTCTATCGCGTGCTGGCCGGAATCGGCGGTCACGAACTTGTCGGGCCAGCGCCTGAACTGGCTGCCGGAACGTTCTATCACGCGATCCCGGGAGATTGACGTGCCGCGCCTGCTGTCATTCGCCATGTTCTTCGCAATCTGGTGGATTGCCGCACTGTTTGCCGGTGATGCGAAACTGCCGCCTCCCCCCACCGTGCTCGCGGCCATGATTGCGGAAGCACGGTCAGGCGACTTGTTCTTCCACCTCGGCGCGACATTGGCGCGCGTGACGCTCGCCTTCACGCTGGCGATGGCGCTGGGCGCCGCCATCGGGTACCTGATGGGCCGGGTACGGCTCGCGGATCGGCTTGGCGACCCCTGGCTGATCCTGCTGCTCAATCTGCCGGCGCTCGTGGTCATCGTGCTCGCCTATATCTGGGCCGGATTGACTGAAGTCGCCGCCATTGCGGCCATCGCCATCAACAAGCTCCCGACCGCTGTCGTTACGCTGCGCGAGGGCGCGCGTGCCCTGGACGCGGCGCTTGACGAAATGGCGACGGTGTTTGCGTTGCCGCGATGGAGCAAGTACCGGCACGTCATCTTGCCGCAACTATCGCCCTATATCGCAGCCGCCGCCCGATCGGGATTATCCCTGGTCTGGAAGATCGTTCTGGTTGCGGAATTGCTCGGCCGCCCGAACGGCGTTGGTTTCGAGATCGGCGTGGCGTTCCAGCTATTCGACATTCCGCTATTGCTTGCCTATTCGCTGAGCTTCGCGGCGATCGTGCTCGTCATTGAAACCTTGTTGGTACAGCCGTTTGAGGCCCGGCTAACCCGGTGGCGTCCCCGTGCGGCTTGAAGTCGATATCACGAGCAAGATCTTCAAGAACGCAGCGGGCGAACGGCACGACGTCATCAATGGCGTGGCCTTCGCACTTGATGCAGGAGAGGTCGGCGTATTGGTCGGTCCATCCGGCTGCGGCAAGAGTACGATGCTACGGATTCTCGCCGGTCTCGACCACGACTTTCAGGGACGCGTCTCGCGTCCCGCTGGGGCGCGGATCGGATTCGTATTCCAGGAGCCGCGGCTGTTGCCGTGGCGCTCGGTCGAGGAAAATGTGCGGCTTGCCGCGCCTCACGCCGACGACAAGAAGCTTTCATCCCTGTTCGAAATTCTCGAGCTGGAGGCACATCGCAACCATTTTCCGGGCGAGCTATCGCTCGGCCTCGCGCGGCGCGTTGCGCTCGCTCGCGCGTTCGCCGTCGAGCCGGAATTGCTCATTCTCGACGAACCGCTGGCCTCGCTGGATATCGCCCTCGCCGCCCGTCTGCGCGATCAGATCGCCATGTTGATGGACGGCCGCTCCGTGATAACGCTGCTGGTCACCCATGATGTGGACGACGCAGTTCGTCTCGGCGATCGCTTGATCCTGCTGTCGCCGCGGCCGGCCCGCCTTCTCGCGGACCTGCCCATCCGCACCCCGCGAAGCGCACGCGGCGAAGGCGAGATTGCCGCCATCAGGTCGGAAATCATGCGGTGGATCAATGGCGGTCCGCCCAAGGAGAGCGCCTCATAGGCAGCGCAAGCGGCCGGTGCTAGGATCAAACGACCGGCTGGAGTTGACGATGAAGCGCGCGATTGGAATGACGGCGCTCGGTCTTGCTCTTGTGGCTATGACGGCAACGGCGCAGGACATGATGCGTCATGTCGACCTGGCGTCGCCCGACATGGTCACGGCCGAATTGACCCGCGCGGAGGTCGAGGCCACCCTTGCTGCGGCGACCGCTGCCGCGCCCGCCGATTTCACAGGAAAGAGATTATCCGGCCTCGATCTGTCGGGGCTCAACCTGTCCGGCGCCATTTTCCGCGCGGCCAAGCTCAACAAGACGAAGCTCGCCGGCGCCAAATTAGACCGCGCCGTCCTCGATCAGGCTTGGCTGCTCGAGGCCGACCTGACCGGCGCGAGCTTGCGGGGCGCAAACCTGTTCGCTTCGCAGATGGCGCGCGCCCGCCTCGACGGCGCCGATCTTTCTGGCGCGCGCGTCGCTGCCGATCTCACCGGCGCAAGCCTCGTGGGGGCCTCGATCGCGGAGGCAAATCTGGGCGCGGACATGCGCAACCAGTCCATGGGTCTGATGCGTGCGGTGCTTAGATCCGCCAATCTCGAGCGGTTGAACGCGCGCGGCGCCGACCTGTCGCGCGTCGATCTCGAATTTGCCGTGCTGAGGGGCGGCGACCTCACGGGCGCGTCGCTGAAGGGAGCCCAGCTTGGAGGCGCCGACTTGACCGGTGTCACCGTCATCGATACCGATTTCGATAGTGCCGATCTCGCGTCAGCCCGGTTGATCACTCCCATTGGCCTCGACCGGGCAAGAAATTTCGACAAGGCCAGGAATCGCGACCGTCTGACAAGGCAATGACAGCTCTACCCGTTCCGCAATGAAAGGACTGCCCATGCGATGGATACTGGCTTTGGCGGCACTGTTGTCAGCGGGCGCCAATGAAGCGGCCGCGCAGGGAAAGGGAAAAGGCATCCGATTGTGGAATCTGACGACCGCGACCATTTCGGAGTTTCAGCTTTCACCGGTCGGCAAGAACGACTGGGGACCCAACCTGACCTTGAACGACAAGGATAAGGAAGTCGACCACGACGAGCGCCTGCGCATCATGGGCGTGGAGCCGGGGCGCTATGACGCGAAGGTCGGCTATCGCGGCGCGAAGCACTGCTTCGTTCGTGACATCGAAATCAAGGCTGACGCCGTGTTTTCAGTCGCGGACAAGGATCTCAAGGATTGCAACAAGTAGCCGCCGCTGCAGACGATATCAGCCGACGGACCACACCGCCTCGCCGGAAGCCTTGCGGTTGGTGCCGGGATATTCGCAGCGCCATTTGACGGCCGTCCATTTTGGATGCTCATTCACCCATTGCGCGATGTAGGGCTGCGCCGCCATGGTGCATTGCCGCAGCGACGCGTTCGAAGAAAAGACCAAATGGGTTTCCTCGCAGGTGGTCGGCGAGAGCACCGCACAAACGGTCACGATCAAATCTATCGGAGTCATGCCTGATATCCCTTGAATAGTTCCCGGATGATAACGCAAAGAGATACGACAATGGGTGAAGCAAGGTTTCACACCACCGTGAAAGCCGGAACCGAGCCGGGCGCACCCCCCGCACTAAAAGTTAACGCCGAATACCAGTCGCGCCTGATGGCGGTCGAAATTGACGAGATCAAGGCTGGCAGTCGCCCCCGCCGGACGTCCCCATGCCTGGACGCTCCAGCTCGCGGTCAGCCGCGAGCGCTTCGACAACTGGAAATACGCTGTCGGACCAACGTACAACGCCTGCCCGGCAAGCTCCTCCAGGCCGATCCCCTCATACTTCCGCAAGTACCGCGCCTCGCCGCCCAGCAGAAAGCCCGGCCGCACCTGCGCCAGCACCCCGAGCGCCGCGCCTGCCGTGGAGTCGCGCTCCATGACGCGACTGCCGATCACGCGCGTCCACTCCGGTTCGTAGATCAGGTTGAACGCCGCAATGACGCGATCCGGCACGAGCTCCCGATCGAACGCCAGCCTGAATTCCGTCCCGAAACTCCTGACCGATTCAGCCGTCGTTTCATCGACACGATGCGTGTGCATTTCTGTCGCGAAGGTGAGCCCGAACGGCGCCGTCTCTCGATCGAGAAAACGGTAGCGAAAATCGATCGACGCGCCCTGCCACGATAGCCGGCGCTGGTCGTCAAGACCCGGCACGCCGCTGATCAGATGCGATGCAAAGGCGCTGCCGACCTCGACTCGAAAATTCCTGACCGGTACGAACTCCAGCTCAAACTCCTGGCCGAGCGCCCGATAGGTGCCCCCGCTCCTGCCGAAACGCCCGGTCGTCTCGGTTTGAAATTCCCGTTCGCCGACACTGCCGACATCGGCTCCAATCATGAAGCCGAAAATATGCTCGGTATCGATGCCTTCGGCCTGGGCACACGCCGGCAGCAGCGTAGCAAGAGACACGACCGCCGCCTGGAAGGTCTTTGTGCGCATCAACGTTCGCATTTCAGCGGGTCATTGGGTTGAGGGGACAAAAATCCACCGTTGGCCGAGGACATACCCTAGCATGACGCAGGGATCGTCGGCGAGCCATGGGAATAAGCAGAATTGGGAAAAGCAGGAAATCCAGACACGATGGCGTGTGATCCGACGGCCTTCCACCCGCTGCTTACAGCGACTACCGTTCGGTTGGGCAGGATTCGGACCTGCAGCAAAGCAGGGAAAAACTAACCAGAGGTCCTGCAGCTTGTGGGAGAACAGTTCACCCGGCCCACAGCAACAGGTGTTGCCGGAGCCGGGCAGACCGTTTCGACGCGTTTTTATTTACGCGCCGCGCAGGCGTACATGTTGATTTCCATGCCCACCGGCACTTCCACAATCTTCGGAGTCTTCCAACTCATCAGGGTCCTCCCAAGCAGTGTTGGCACGACCTCGTGCCGTCATCGAAACTAGGTTGCCCTTGAACGCAGCGCAAGCTCGGAAGAGCGAACGTCGATGAATCCGCACACGCCGGACGCCGAACATTTCGCTCTTGGACAAGGCTACTTCGCTCTTGGACAAGGCAGGCGGCGGATCGACGCAGCGCCGCATCGGTCAGTACGCCCGTTCGCATATCTGCCGCCGGGCGAAGAACCCATTGAAGCGGCGACGTCTGTCACCGCGTCAGCTCAGCGCCTCAGCAATCCTTGTCTGCGGCTTGCTTGTCAGCCTTCTTGTCACCCTTGGCGCCTTCGGCCTGCTGTGCAGCCGTCGGTTCGCCTTGCATCTGGCGCTGCGTATCCTGCGACGATGCAGCAACGTCTCCGGCCGATCGATTCATCGTACCGGTCGGTGGATGTTGACCGGTGTTGGCGGCCATACCTGTCGTCTGGCTGTCGCCCGTCTGGGCAGGACCGGAGCCCGCGTCCTTCAGGTTGGCGGCGCGGCCCGTATCACAGGGGCCTGCCAGCGCTGCGCCGGTGCTCAAGACCAGCACGGAGCAACCGGCAAGAATGAGATGTTTCATTTTCATCTGTCTCTCCTCTTATCGTGAAGCGTGCACGATGTTGATGAGAGGCAACCGACCCATTGTCTGCAGGTTCCGGGTGGCGACGCGAATATCGGCAGGTTTAATCTGATGTTTCCAGTCTCGATGAGGATATCCGATGGAACCGATTCACCCACGGCTGGTCAGTTTTCTTCTCGTACTCTTCCTCGCATCAGGGGCGTTGGCGCAGGACAGCAAGCCTGACCAAAC
Organism: Bradyrhizobium paxllaeri; assembly: GCF_001693515.2. Taxonomy (NCBI): domain Bacteria; kingdom Pseudomonadati; phylum Pseudomonadota; class Alphaproteobacteria; order Hyphomicrobiales; family Nitrobacteraceae; genus Bradyrhizobium; species Bradyrhizobium paxllaeri. Next base: position 2,721,602 of record NZ_CP042968.1, on the reverse strand, counting down.
CGCACCGAATGCCGGCTCGGATCAGCCCGCTATTGGGTCGCTGACCGGAAAAGAGCGCATGGGAAAAAAGTGGATGGACGAGCAGCGGATCGACAATTGCAACGTGCCGGCCGACAAGCGCGGCAGCAAGCCGCGGCCAGGCAATTGCCTGCACTCTCCGTCGGGATGATCGGCCACGACGGTCGCGTCATACCCGCCGCGGCTATTCCCAGGACCAGGCGGAGAAGTCGTTCTCGAACTGCGGGACTTCCTTCCACACGCCCTTCAGCTTCTTGTTCGCAACGGTGATCCATTGCGGCTGGAACAGGAAACCCGCAACCGCGTCGGTCGCCAGCATGCGCTGCGCGTCGCCGAGCAGCTTGGCGCGCTCGGCCTCGGCCGGTGTTGCCCTGATCTGATTGTAGAGCGCGTTGAAGGCTTCGTTGTTGTAGCCGAGATAGTAGTCGGGCTCGGTAATCTTCACGAGATCGAACGGCTCGACATGCGAGACGATGGTGAGATCGAAATTGTGCGGACCGTTGCCGGCAAACACCTGCGACAGCCACTGCGCCCATTCGACGTTCTCGATCTTGGCGATGATGCCGACCTTGGCGAGCTGGGCCGCGAGGACTTCGCCGCCCTGCCGCGCGTAAGGCGGCGGCGGCAGCTTGAGGCTGAGCTCAAGCGGCGTCTTCACGCCGGCTTCCGCCAGCAGCTTCTTGGCCTTTTCGGGGTCGTAGGGATTGATGCCTGTCGTGTCGACATAGCCCAGCGATCCCGGCGTATAGAAGCTGCCGATCGGCGTCCCGAAACCGTCGACGGCGCCGTCGATCATCGCCTTGCGATCGATGGCGGCGAGGATGGCGCGACGAACCCGCACATCGTCGAGCGGCTTCCGCCGTTCGTTGATGCCGACAATAGTCTTGGCCCTGGAGCCGCCGATCAGCACATTGAAGCGAGGGTCGGCCTTGAACTGCGCCACGCTGCGCTGAACCGGGGCGCGCGGAATAGCGTCGACGTCCCCTGACAGCAGCGCGGCCACCTGCGCGGCGGGATCGGGGATGAAGCGGATGGTGACCTTGGAAAGCTTGATTGCGGCGGCGTTGCGATAGCCGGGCCATTTGTTCAAGGTGATCGACGACCCCTTGGCCCAGGCGCCGAGCGTATAGGGTCCGGTGCCGACCGGCTGCGTCGCATTGGTCGGTGCGCTCTTCGGCTCGACGATCGAGCCGCCCGCCTGCCCCAGCAGGAACGGCAGGTTCGGTTCGGAATATTTCACAACGACGACGATCGTTTCCGCATCGGGTGCGGTGACCGACTCAAAAGCCTGATACAGGCTCTTGTCCTTGTTGGTAGAGGTCGGCGCCGCGTTGCGGTCGTAGGAGAACTTCACCGCCGCGGAATCGAACGGCTCGCCATTGTGGAATTTGACACCCTTGCGGAGCTTGAACGTATAGGTCTTCAGGTCGGCCGATGCCTGCCAGCTCTCGGCGAGCAGCGGCGATACCGAGCCGTCCTCATTGATCTTGGTCAGCGTCTCATAGAGGTTATAGAGCGTGACCTCGGCGATCGCCGCAGCCGCTGCGTTGGTGGGATCGAGCCCCGGCGGCTCCAGCGTCATCGCCATGACGACGCTGTCCTTCTTGCTTTGCGCCAGACTCGGCAGCGGCATTGCGGCGAACGCTGCGGCCACCGCGAAAATGGTCAGTTTTTTCAGCATATCTGCTCCCCCCGGACCTATTCAGACAACCTAGTGCAGTCTCGCTCAAAAGGCTAACCCCCCGCCGCCGGCGGCAAAGTCATCACGGCCTCGGCGTGGTGGCAGGCGGCAAGGTGCGCCGTGCCGACGCTGCGTAGCGCCGGCGCGGTGTCACGGCAATGCTGATCGGCGAGCGGACAGCGCGACGCATAGGCGCATCCTGTCGCGCCGATCGACTGGGACGCGATCGATTGCGCGCCGCGACGGCGACGTACTCCGCCCGCATTTGCGCGCGGCACGGCCTCGAGCAACACCCGCGTATATGGGTGCGCGCAATGCGCGAACAGATCCTCTGGGCTCCCCTGCTCGACGATCCGGCCGAGATACATCACCGCGATCTCATCGCAGAGATAATCGACTACCGCCAGATCGTGGCTGATCAGGATGTAGCTCAGGCCAAACTGATCCTGCAGGTCTTGCAGCAGATTGAGCACCTGCGCCTGCACGGAGACGTCGAGTGCGCTGACGGGCTCGTCAGCAACAATCAGTTTCGGCTGCGTGATCAGCGCACGCGCAATCGCGATGCGCTGCCGCTGGCCGCCGGAGAATTCATGCGGAAACTTGTCCATGTCCGCGTCGCGCAGCCCTACCTGCCGCAGCACGCCGGCAACACGCTCGCGCAGCGTGGCGCGGTCCATGCGTCCGAGCGCGGTCAAAGGCTCCGCAACGATGCGCGCGATGGTCTGCCGCGGATCCAGCGAGCCATAGGGATCCTGAAACACCATCTGGAAATCGCGGCGGGCGCGGCGCAATTCGTCAGCCGGCATCCGGTTGAGGTCCCGGCCCATCAGCGACACCGATCCCGACGAAGGCTGCTCGAGTGCCATCACCAGCCGCGCAAAGGTCGACTTGCCCGATCCGGATTCGCCGACCACGCCGAGACTCCGGCCGGCCACCACCTGCGCGGTGACGCCGTTGAGCGCATGCACCTGCCCGGCCGGCTTGAACATGCTTTCACGCGGCAGCGTGTAGCGCTGCACCAGATCCTTGACATCGAGCAGCGGCAGTTCGGCGGGTGACGGCGTCTGCTCCAGCATGGTCATGCACCCACCGCTCCGACCGTCTCGGCCATTGAAACATCCGTCCTGACGCAGCGCACGCCGTGGCCGGCGCTGACATCAACCACGGCCGGCAGCGCCGTACGACAGCGATCCTCGACGATGGTACAACGATCGGCAAAGGTGCACCCCGAGGGCAGATCGGCAAGTTCGGGAACCGTGCCGGCGATCGTCTTCAGCCGGGTGCCCTTGCGCGCGCCAAGGCGCGGACGCGCGCGGAACAAACCCTGCGTATAGGGATGCCCCATCCGCGTGAATACGGCATTCGTCACACCGCTTTCGACGACGGTGCCGCCATACATCACCATCATGCGCTGCACGTTCTCGGCGATCACACCGAGATCGTGCGAGATCAGGATCATCGACATGCCGCGCTCGGCAACGAGGTCCGCGATCAGGTCGAGGATCTGCCCCTGGATGGTGACGTCGAGCGCCGTGGTCGGCTCATCGGCGATCAGCACGTCCGGTTGGCAGGCCAGCGCCATAGCAATGGTGACGCGCTGCCGTTGGCCGCCGGAGAACTGGTGCGGATAGGCATCGACGCGCTTCGCCGCATCGGGAAGTCCGACGCGATCGAGCAAGGCGATAGCCTCCTTGCGCGCCTCTGCCGCCGAGCAATTGGTGTGGCGCCGCAATGGTTCGGCCACCTGACGCCCGATCGTGTGCATCGGATTGAGCGCGGTCATCGGCTCCTGGAAGATCATGCTGATCCGATTGCCGCGCAGCTTGCAGTAATCCGCATCCGACAGGCCGACCAGCTCGCTGCCATCGAGGCGGATGCTGCCGCTGATGACGGCGCTGTCGGGCAAGAGGCCCATCAGCGCAAGCGCGGTGACGGATTTGCCGCATCCGGACTCGCCGACGAGTCCCAAGGTCTCGCCGCGTTTCAGCGAGAAACTGACGCCGCGAACAGCCTGCGCAGGCCCACGGCTGGTATTGAGCCCGACACCGAGATCCCTAACCTCGATCAGGGGTGTATTTGCTGATACGCTCATGATCAGCGCTCCCGCGCCAGCCGGGGATCGAGCAGATCGCGCAACCCGTCGCCGAGAAGATTGAGGCCGAGCACGGCAACCGCGATCGCAGCGCCCGGATAGACCGCGAGCATCGGCGACTGGAATAGCAGCGTCTGCGCGTCGTTCAGCATGCGTCCCCAGGATGGTTGCGGCGGCTGCGTGCCGAGCCCGAGATAGGACAGCGCCGCCTCGGCCAGGATCGCGAGCGCGAACTGGATCGTCGCCTGCACGATCAGGATCGGCAGAACGTTCGGCAGGACGTGCTCGATGGTGATGCGGAAACCGCCCTTGCCGGAGGCGCGCGCGGCCAGCACGAACTCCCGCGCCCAGATCGCATTGGCCGATCCACGGGTCACCCGCACCAGCGTTGGAATCTGGAAGATGCCGATGGCGGTGATCGAGGTCACCATGCCCGGGCCTGCGACGGCCGCCAGTATGATGGCCGAGAGCACGGCGGGAAATGCGAAGGTGAAATCGCTCATGCGCATGATGAGCTCTTCGGTCCATCCCTTTCGTGCGGCGGCAATCAGTCCAAGGGTCACCCCGAAGGTGATGCCGATCCCGACGGCGATGATGCCGACCATGATGGTGGAACGGGCACCGACCAGCAGTAAAGAGACGATATCGCGGCCGAGCACATCGGTGCCGAGCCAGTGCGCAGCCGATGGTGGGCGCAGCTTGGAGGCCACGTCGATTTCATAGGCCGACCACGGCGTCCACACCAGCGACAGCAGGGCAGCACCAAGCACCATCAGGCTGAGCGTGCCGCCGATGACAAAGCTGCGATGGCGCAGCGCGCGGCGCCAGAAGCCGGTCGAGACTTGCGGCCGCGCGGTGGCGGCCCCAACTTCAACCGAAGCGCTCATCGGCGTACTCATAGGTTGTGCACCTTGATGCGCGGATCGATGAAGGCATAGAGCACATCGACCACGAAGTTGACGATGACGACCACTCCCGCCAGCAGCATCACGCAGTTGCGCACCACGATCAGGTCGCGATTGGCGATCGACTGGAAGATCAGCCGGCCGAGACCCGGCAGATAGAACACGTTCTCGATCACGATCGTGCCCGCCAGCAGATTGGCGAACTGAAGACCCATGATGGTCATGACAGGGATCATCGCATTGCGCAGCACATGCCGCCACAAGACGTCGCGCTTGCTCAAGCCCTTGGCGCGCGCGGTGCGCACGAAATCCTCGCGCAGCACCTCGAGCACGGCGGAACGTGTGACCCGCGCCAGGATCGCCGCCTGCACCACCGATAGCGAGATCGCGGGCAGCAACAGCGACTTGATCCCGGCCAGTATGCTTTCGTTCCACCCCGCAAATCCGCCGGCCGAAAGCCATTGCAGCTTCACCGAGAACAACAGGATGAGCAGGATGGCGAACCAGAAATTGGGAAGCGCGATCCCGAACTGCGTCAGCGACATCACGCCGACATCGCCGAGCTTGTTGTGATTGGCCGCCGTATAGATGCCGGCAGAAAGCGCCAGCACGACCGTCATGGACATGGACATGATCGCCAGTGGAATGGTGAGCGTGAGGCGCTCCGCAATCAATCCTGCAACAGGCGTGCCATAGACATAGCTGTTGCCGAGATCGCCCGTCAGCAACCCCATGACCCAGTGGACGTATCGATAGTAGAGCGGTTGATCCAGCCCGAGCTTGATCGTGAGCGCCCGTACCGCATCGGGCGAGGCATCCGCGCCCATGAGCATTTGCGCGGCGTTGCCGGGCAAGGCATCCAGAACAAGAAAGATAATCAGCGACGCGCCGAGCAGCGTCGCGATCAGCGTCAGAAAGCGGCGGAAAATGAAGACGCTCAAGCCCCTATTCCCCTGTTAGCGGCCAAATGTGGTGGTAGTGGCCGCATTGTCACTTATCCTGCCAGGCTCGGCCACCGGCCGAGCAGATCCTGCGAAGCCTCGAACAGCGCGCTGACGCGCAGCAATTCGATGTCTCCACGGAATTGTCCAACCAACTGAATGCCGATCGGCAAGCCGTCCGCATCGAAGCCACAGGGCAGACTGACGGCGGGATGCCCGGTCATGTTGAACGGCATGGTCCAGGGAAACCAGCTCGGCCGCACGTCGCTGAATACCCGCCTGTCGATTTCGATCGTGCCGAACAGATCCTGGTCGATCGGAAGCGCGGTGCGGGTGATGGTCGGCATCGCGAGTATGTCGGCCCGTTGCATCACGGTCTGGATCCGCCGGAACAGCGCCGTACGGTCAAACATCGCCCGCTGATAGTCAACACCGCTGACCTTCGTGGCCAGCGCCAGTTGCTTCATGAAGGTCTCGCTCAGCACCTCGCCATGATCGGCCGCGAGCTTCTCGAATCGCGCGCGCCAGGCGGTGTGATTGATGGCACGCCAGATCGGCTCCACTTCAAACCCCTCCCCGGGCATTTCCTCCACCTCAGCCCCGAGCGCCTCGAGCCTCGCCAACGCGACCTTGAAAGCCGCGGCGACAGCGGCCGCAACCGGCCGGCCGAGCGGCGCGAGGCAGAACGCAATCTTGCGCCCGCGCAGATCGCCGTTTGGCGCCGCTCCCTCGACAAAATTCCACTGCGGAAATCCGATCGACCAGGGATCGGACGCGTCCTCTCCCGACATCGCCTGCATCATCAAGGCGGTGTCCGCGACGGTGCGCGTCGTCGGCGTCACATAGGTCTGGTTGCCGAACGCGTCCTGTACCTGGCTGTGGGGAATAACGCCGTTGCTTTGCTTCAGCCCGACAACGCCGTTGCAGGCTGCCGGAATCCGCGTCGAGCCGCCGCCGTCTGTCGCAATCGCAAGAGGCGCGATGCCGCTGGCAACAGCAACCGCCGCGCCCCCGCTTGAACCACCGCTCGAGCGCGCGCCACTCCAGGCATTGCGCGTGCGGCCGAACAGCGGCGAGTCCGTCAGGCACTTGGTGCCGAACTCCGGCGTCGTGGTCTTGCCTATGAGGATGGCACCTTCTGCCCGCATTCGCGCCACCGCGACCGCATCATGGTCAGGAATGTTGTCCTTGTAGGGCACCGCGCCGAAGGTCGTTCGCACGCCCTTGGTGTTGACGAGATCTTTCGCGGTGTAGGGAATGCCGTGAAGAAGGCCCAGCGGCTCCCCGGCCATGACTTTGCGCTCCGCCTTGCGCGCGTCGGCCATGGCCTCATCGCCGCACAGCGTGATGAAGCAGTTCAATTCAGGCTGTAGCTGCTCGGCGCGCGCCAGCACGGCACGCGTAATCTCGACCGGTGAAAGATCCCTGGCCGCGATCCGCGCGCGCAGGTCAGTCGCGGACAGGAAGCACAGTTCGTCACTCATCGCGCCAAAGTCCTCAAGGGTCGAATGACGTAAAGATGACATTCGGATTGACTTTCCGTCCAATACCATCGCACAACTGACCCATACGATTTCGGTATAGCAAAAATGGACCTCCGGCGTCTCCGCTATTTCGTTGCCGTAGCCGAAGAACGCAGCGTCGGCCGGGCGGCCGTGCGTTTGCGCATGGCGCAGCCGCCGCTATCGGTGCAGATCCGCAAACTGGAATCGGAAGTGGGAACGCCGCTGTTTCGCCGGGGCGCGCGGGGAATGGAGCCGACGGCGGCCGGCCGCGCCTTGCTGTCGCGGGCGCGTGAAGCGCTGGCCCTGACGGCTGAGGGCTTCGAGGCAGCCCGCGCGGTGGCGGCGGGGCGCCGCGGAAGATTGTCGGTCGGTTACATGTTCGCGCTTGCCCACGCCGTATTGCCGAAGCTCATTCCGGAACTGCGAAGGTCGCTTCCGAAAGTCGACCTGGAGTTCATCGAACTAAGCGCCTCGACACGTGAGGCGCGGCTGCTGGACCACAGCGTGACAGTCGCACTGTGCATGCCTGCGATTCGCCACAACGAGATCGAGGCCTCCACCATCGGAACGCAGCGATTGATGCTTGCATTGCCTGCCAGCTCGTCGCTGGCGCGCGCCACGGCAGTGCCGGTGAAGAGACTACAGGGGCGTCCACTGATCAGCCTGCCCTGGCCGGCCGAAGATCCCGCAACATCTGTCGTGGCATCGCTCCTGCGGCGGCATCAGGTCAGCATGCCCGTCGCAAACCGGGTCGAGACGGTGCACTCGGCGCTCAGCCTCGTGCTGGCCGGCGAAGGCATGGCGATCCTTCCCGCCTGCGCCCAGCTCGGATGCCCGACCGGCGTCGTGTTCAGGCCGTTCCTCGACGCCGACGACGCCATGGACGTCGCGGTGTGCTGGCGCAGGGATTCTCTCAATCCGCTGGTGCGGAATTTTCTCAAATGCGCGGAAAAGGTGATCCGCCAGGCCTGATCGGCGTCAGGAGTCGATCACCACATGGTCTGCCGCGCGCGCTCCGGCCATTCGCGGTCGTATTTCTCGCCGCCGATGGAGTTGTCGCTCATCTCGGCCAAGATCTGGCCGGGTGTGGGAAGGCTCTTCGGATCAACGCGCTTGTCGGGATTCCAGAGATCGGAGCGCACGATGGCGCGGGCGCACTGGAAATAAACCTCCTCCACCGCCATGACGATGACGGTGCGCGGCGCCTTGCCCTCCATCTTGAACGAGGCGAGCAGATCCGGATCGGCTGAGACATGCGCGCGACCATTGATGCGTAGCGTGCTGCCGGAGCCAGGGATCAGAAACAGAAGCGCCACCCGGGGATCGCGCACGATGTTGCGCAAGGAATCGCAACGGTTGTTGCCGCGGCGGTCCGGCATCATCAGCGTCTTCTCGTCATGAATGCGAACGAAGCCCGGCAAGTCCCCGCGCGGCGAGCAATCCAGCCCCTCCGGCCCGCTGGTCGCCAGCGCTGCGAATGGCGATTTGTCCATCAAGGCGCGATAGGCCGGCGTGACACGGTCGGCGACCTTGACCGTCGAGGCATCGCCAGGAAAGCCGTAGATGGCCTCGAGTTGCTCGATGGTCGCGACAACGGTCATTTCTGCTTTCCTCTCAGTTGTCCCATTTCTCGCCCTTGATGGCGCGAACAAGTTGGCGGGCATGATATTCGGCACCGCCGGTGTTGACGATGGTGACATCGGGCGCGGCCGCTTCATCCTCCACCGTGCGACCCAGGCGGGCCTCGAGCTTGCCGTCGCTGCTTCGCCGGCGCATCGCAATCCGTTCGGCCAGAACGTCCGGCGGCGCCGTGATCGAAACCACCGCCACATTCGCATAGGCGCGGCGCATGGCGCCGATCACGGTGCGCGATACGTTGGCAACGATCGTTCGTCCGGCACGGATTTCGTCGTCGATCGCGCGCGACAGGGCATAGCAGTGGCCGTGGGCCTCCCAATGCATGGCATATTCGCCGCGCGCCATTGCCTCCTGAAACGTGCCGACGCTGACTTCTTCGTTGTCCTCCGATACTGAGGCTTCACGCGTAATCACGCGGCGGGGGAACACGACATTGCGATCATCGGCACAGGCTGCCTTGGCAAGGCCGAGCAGGGTATCCTTGCCCGCGCCGCTTGGGCCGACCACGAGCACCAGCCGGCCCGGCCCGATCGCAACGGCCTGATCTGTCGTTATAGGCGTCAGCGTCTCCGTCATGCGACCCGCCGCCCTTCCCGCCAGACGCTCCGCACCACCGGAATGTCGCGAGCGACATGGACCCGGATCAGATCGGCGCGCTTGCCGGGCGCGATCTCGCCACGGTCCGCAAGACCAACGGCTTCGGCCGGCGTTTTCGTCACCGTACGAATAGCGGAGGCCAGATCGATCGCGGGCACGTGCTTCGGCAATTGCAGTGCGGCCATCAACAGGCTCGACGGGATGTAGTCGGACGACAGGATATCCAACAGTCCCTCGCGGGCGAGATCGACGGCGGCGATGTTGCCGGAATGCGAACCGCCGCGCACCACGTTCGGCGCCCCCATCAGGATGCCGATGCCCGCCTGATGCAGCCCGCGCGCCGCCTCCATCGTGGTCGGAAACTCCGCCACCGAAACCCGATCATTGATCGCGTCGGCGACGTTCTCCTCGGTGGTGTCGTCATGGCTGGCCAGCGGAATTTCATGTTGATGCGCAAGCGCCACGATCTCGCGCATGTTGGTCGCGGCATAGGCCTTCTGATAGGCGAAACGCTTCTCGAACAGCGCATCGAGCTCGGCGTCGGTCTTGCCGCCGCCCTTGCCGCGATAATAGTCGCGCAGCTTGACCTCGTCGCGGAACTGGCGCTGCCCCGGCGTGTGATCCATCAGCGACATCAGCCGCACGTCCGGCCGGCCGACCAGTTCCCTGGCTTCCTCGACGACGCTCGGCATCGGGATTTCGCAGCGCAGATGCAGGAAGTGATCGGCACGAAGCAGATTTGCCTCGCGTGCCGACGTAATCGCCTCCGCGAGCACGCCTGCCCTGCCGTCAACCTCTTCGGCGCCGTCCTCGCGCCAGACCCGCAGCGAGTCCAGAACGGTAGTGATGCCGGAGGTGGCCAACTGCCCGTCGTAGGAGACTACCGCCGCGATCGGATCCCAGAATACTTTCGGCCGCGGCACATAGTGCATTTCGAGGTGGTCGGTGTGCAGCTCGATCAGGCCGGGCATGATCAGGTCGCCGCCGGCGTCCTCGCTGCCGGCCGGCGCATTGCCTTCACCGAATTCGGCGATGCGGCCGTCGGCGAGAGCGACCCAGCCGTGCTCGACCACGCGGTCGGCCAACACGATGCGGGCGTTGCCGAGGATGGTTTCGTGCTTCGAAGTCATCTCACTTCTTCCTTCATGCCGCGGCGGCAAATGACGTCACGTCAACGATCCGGTCGGCGATCAGATGGCGGATTTCATCGCCATGGACGATCGCCACCATCGCGACACCTTGTCGTTTCTTCTCTTCAATCAATTCAACGACGACGGCGCGATTGGCCGCATCGAGCGATGCGGTGGGTTCATCGAGCAGCAGGATCGGCAGGTCCGAAATGAACCCGCGCGCGATGTTGACCCGCTGCTGCTCGCCGCCGGAGAATGTCGACGGCGGCAGCGCCCACAGCCGCTCGGGGATGTTGAGACGGCGCAGCAGTGCACCGGCCTTGTCGCGAGCTCCCGCGCGTGCCGTTCCGTTCGCAATCAGGGGCTCGGCTACCACGTCGATCGTGGCGACCCGCGGCACCGCGCGCAGGAACTGGCTGACATATCCGATGGTCGAACGGCGCACGCTGAGCACCTGCCGCGGCTCGGCCGTGGCGAGATCGATCACCGTACCTTGGTGCCGGATGCCGATCCGGCCGCCGTCGCAGCGATAGTTGCCAAAGATCATTTTCAGGATCGAGGATTTGCCGGCGCCTGAAGGCCCCGACAGCACCATGCATTCGCCCGGCTCGACGTGGAACGAGACGCCGCGCACCACGGGCAGTTCGACGCCGCCCTGCAGATGCATGGTGAAGGTCTTTTCGGCGTTGCTGATGTCGATCATCGCTGTCATTGCGCGCTCATGCCGGTAGGATCGAGGAAACGAGCAGTTGGGTGTAGGGCTCGCGCGGGTCATCGAGCACCTGGTCGGTCAACCCGGTTTCGATGACGCGGCCGCCCTTCATCACCATCACGCGGTGCGACAACAGCCGCGCCACAGCGAGGTCATGGGTTACGACTATCGCGGCAAGACCGAGCTCGCTGACGAGATTGCGCATCAGGTCCAGCAGCCGCGCCTGCACCGACACGTCGAGCCCGCCAGTCGGCTCGTCCATGAACACCAACCGCGGCTCGGTGACGAGGTTGCGCGCGATCTGCAGCCGCTGGCGCATGCCGCCGGAATAGGTCCGCGGCGCGTCGTCGATGCGCGCGGTATCGATCTCGACACGCTCCAGCCAGGATGACGCGGTATCGCGGATGCGGCCATAGTGATTCCACCCCACGGCCATCAGCCGCTCGCCGACATTGGCACCGGCGGAGACCGCCATCCGCAGGCCCTGCGCGGGGTCCTGGTGCACATAGCCCCAGTCGGTCCGGAACAGAAATCGCCGCTCGGCCTCACCTAACGCGGCGAGATCGCGCAACACCCCGTCCCGCATCCGGTATGACACCCGCCCGGCGCTCGGCGCGAGTTGTGCCGACAACAGTTGCAGCAGCGTCGACTTACCCGACCCGGACTCGCCGACGATGGCCAGCACCTCGCCGGGATAGAGCGCAAACGATACGTCGCGGCAGGCGGTGAGCCGACCGTAGTTCTTGCCGAGATGTTCAGCCACCAGCAACGGCTGGTCGTCCGTCGTGACATCTTGCGGCTCAGCCATGCGCCCTCTCCTTGTGCGGCACCGCGCTCTCGCTGCCGCGATGACCGGCCGACTGCCGAGATTCGCAATAATCAGTGTCAGAGCAGACGAACATCCGCCCGCCCTTGTCGTCAGTGACGATCTCGTCGAGATAGGAATCCCCTGCCCCACACAGCGCGCACGGCGCGTCGAACCGGTAGCGCGTGAACGGGTGATCCTCGAAGTCGAGCGATACCACGTCGGTATGCGGCGGGATCGCGTAGATGCGCTTCTCGCGGCCGGCGCCGAACAGTTGCAGCGCCGGGCAATTATCCATCTTCGGATTGTCGAATTTCGGCGTCGGCGACGGGTCCATCACATAGCGCGCGTTCACCTTTACCGGATAGGCGTAGGAGGTCGCGATGTGGCCGAAGCGCGCGATGTCCTCGTACAGCTTGACGTGCATCAGGCCGTATTCGCCGAGCGCATGCATGCGCCGCGTCTCGGTCTCACGCGGCTCCAGAAAGCGCAGCGGCTCGGGTATCGGCACCTGATAGACCAGTACCTGCCCCGCATGCAGCGGCGCTTCGGGGATCCGGTGCCGGGTCTGGATCACGGTCGCATCCGCCGTGGATGTGGTGGTCGCGACACCGGCCGTTTTACCGAAGAATTTCCGGATCGAGATCGCGTTGGTGGTGTCGTCGGAGCCCTGGTCGATCACCTTCAGCACGTCATCGGGCCCGAGGATCGCCGCCGTCACCTGCACGCCGCCGGTACCCCAGCCATACGGCATCGGCATTTCGCGGCTCGCAAACGGCACCTGATAGCCGGGGATCGCGATCGCCTTAAGGATCGCGCGGCGGATCATCCGCTTGGTCTGCTCGTCGAGATAGGCGAAATTGTAAGCTGGCGCGTTCATTCCGCGGCCTCCTGCATTTGCGGCGCCTCGTTCGCCTCGGCAAACTCCTGGCGCAATTTGCGCAAGAGGCCGAGTTCGGACTGGAAGTCGACGTAATGCGGCAGCTTGAGATGCTCGACGAAGCCGGTCGCCTGCACATTGTCCGAGTGCGACATCACGAATTCCTCGTCCTGGCCCGGCGCGATCACTTCCTCGCCAAGCTCGCGGGCGCGCAGGCTGCGATCGACCAGCGCCATCGACATGGTCTTGCGCTCGCTCTGTCCGAAGGCCAGGCCATAGCCGCGCGTAAAACACGGCGCTTCCGTCGCCGATCCCTTGAACTGGTTGACCATCTGGCATTCGGTCAGGGCGATCGAACCGAGCGGAATAGCAAAGCCGGCATCCTCGGCCATGAACTCGACCTCCACCTCGCCGAAGCGAATCTCGCCGGCAAACGGATGGTTGCGACCATAGCCGCGCTGCGAGGAATAGCCGAGCGCCAGCAGAAAACCCTCGTCGGCACGCGCCAGATTTTGCAGGCGCAGATCACGATCGGCCGGGAAATTCAGCGGTTCGCGCGTCAAGTCTCCGACCGGAGCATCAGCGTCGGCAGCCGGTGACGGCTCAATCAGCCCGTCGCGGCCGAGAATGTCGGTGACGCGCGTGGTCGCCGCGGCGGACGCTTCGCCGGCGGCGGGCGCTTCGGGCGAAAAACCGTCCGCAAGCTGCGGATCCAGCAAACGGTGGGTGTAATCGAAAGTGGGCCCGAGAATCTGCCCGCCCGGAATATCCTTGAACGTCGAGGAAATCCGGCGACGCACTTGCATCGCGCCGGTATCGACCGGCTCCGTCGCACCGAACCGCGGCAGCGTGGCGCGGAACGCGCGCACCAGGAAGATCGCCTCGATCAGGTCGCCCCGCGCCTGCTTGATGGCCAGCGCCGCCAGTTCGCGGTCGTACAGCGACCCTTCCGTCATGACGCGGTCGACGCCGAGCGAAAGCTGCTCGGAGATCTGGGCCAGCGACAGTTCGGGAACATCGCGATCGCCGCGCCGCTCATGCGCCAGCAGGCGATGGGCGTTCTCGATGGCGCGCTCGCCTCCCTTGACGGCAACATACATCGTCAGCCTCCCCTCACCAGCCGCGTCGTGCGCGGTATCGCAACAATGGCATCGTCATGGACCAGCACGACATCGATGCCGCGCGGAAACAGCGTGGCGTTCACGGCCAGCCGCTCGAACAGATCCTGCGGCTCGATTGAAGCGCGCAGCGTCGCCGCTCCATCGATGCCGGGGCCGCGCAACTCCACCACAGGGCCATCGGTCAGGCTTTCGACCTGAAGGATCAGCGTCGTCGAACGATCCGGATATTCATTGCTACCGAACGCAAAGCGATCGAGCGGCGGCAGGTTTACGGGGTCGCCCACCAATGCGAAACCGGCGATCGATGAATCCGCAACGATCGGCGCGCTCGTATGAAACTTGAGCCATCTGGCGACATCAGCCGTCGCCGACATCCAGCTATCGAGCCACACAGGCGTATCGTGATCAAACAGCGTCAGCGCTATGGCGGCCGTGCCGCGCATCATCGCATCAGGCGTACCGGCCACCGACGCAATGCGCTGAATGCTGCCGGGACGCGCCATGGCGTCCATCACGGAGCGGAAGGTCGATTGCGCCGACAACACCTTGTCGGCAAATCCTGCGGGCAATTCGGCAACGGTCGTCATGTCAGCCCTCACCCCGCACCAGCGTGTAGAAATCGACCCGCGTGGCCGCCGCTTCCGCGGCCTTGCGGTTGCGTTTTTCGATCACTGCCTCGCGCAGCGGCGCAATCACCTCGGCTTCAACCGCGACCGCGAACTCGTCCGACTGCACCATGGCATCACACAGCGCGATCAGCTTCGCCTTGTGACGATCGCGGCCGAGCGTGTAGCCAAAACCGACTTCTCCGGTCGAAAGCCGCACTGCCGCGCGAGAAACCGTGGCCTCCCCGAGATTAAAGGGCGCACCATCGCCACCGATCCGGCCGCGCACCATGACCAGGCCGTTCTCTGATACGCGCAGGTCTTCATGCGCCGGCAACGCAATCGCCTCGAGATGACAGGCAATGTCGACGACATCGGAGTGCGCCAGCACCGCCATTGCAGCCTTGCGTTGCGCCTGTCCACTGTCTTCGTCTGCCAGACTTTCGTCGCCCGCCATCATATCGACCTTGCCTGAATCAAGTTGTCTATGATACTAGACAACTTGATAACGAAGCGCCATGACAGTTTCGTGACTATGAGGTAATTTTTCTCCGATGCCCGGTTTCGTTCCATGAGCATCCAGGACACGCCCTCTGGCGTCGCGCTGTGGCGGCAGGTCGCCGACGGCATCGAGCGCGGCATTGCCGATGGCCGCTTTGCCGCGGGCGAAAAGCTGCCGGGCGAGATGGAGATCGCCGAAACCTATCGCGTCAACCGCCACACCGTACGCCGCGCGCTCGCGACGCTGGCCGAACGCGGCCTGGTGCGCGCCGAGCGCGGCAGCGGTACCTATGTCGAGACGGGACGCATCGCCTATCCCCTGCGCTCCCGAACGCGCTTTTCCGAAATCGTCGGCGCCGGCGGCCGAGAGCCGCGCGGCCAGTTTATCGACGTGTCAGAGGAAGAAGCCACGCGCGAGCTGGCGCGAGAGCTCGGACTAAAGACCGGTGCGCCGCTGGTCCGAATCGAATCGGTGCGGCTCGCCGACCGCGTACCGATCTGCGTCAGCACCACCTGGCTTTCGGCCGAGCGCTTCCCCGATGCCGGGAAGGTGTTCGCCAATGTCCGTTCGATGACCAAGCTGGTTGCGCATTACGGCATCCGGGACTTTCGCCGCTCGTCCACCCGGATCACCGCTAGTATCGTCGACGCAACCGACGCGGCGCGGCTGGATCTCGCGCTCGGCCGTCCCGTGCTCGTGGTGGACAGCACCGACGTCGATACCGCAGGCCAGCCGGTCACGACCAAGCGCTCGCGCTTCGCGGCCGAGCGCGTCGAGTTCGTGATCGAGAGTGGCTAGTCTAGCAGCGAGACATCATGAGATTGCTCGCTTGCCGATGATCGCGAAACGGAGCTTGCCGGACATCCAGTCGATTGCCGATACCGTTATCAGGATAAGCAAAATCAGAAACGATACCTTTTGCCATTCCAGCACCCGGATTTGCTCGGCAAGTTGAAGTCCAATTCCGCCTGCCCCGACGATTCCGATAATCGTCGCCGACCGCGTATTCGACTCGAAGTAGTAGAGCACCTGACTTAACAAGATCGGAAAGACCTGCGGCAGCAATCCGAACCGGACGCTATGGAGATGGTTGCCGCCCAATGATCGAACCCCCTCAGCGGGGTTCTTGTCGGCCGCCTCGATCGCTTCCGAGAATAACTTCCCAAAAGTCCCAAAATCGCTGCAGATGACTGCCAAGATAACTGCGAACGGGCCCAACCCCACGACGCCAACCCAGATGAGGGCCCAGATCAAGGTATCGACGCCACGAATGGTATCGAGGCTGCGGCGTGTCAAAAGGTGGACGATCCAGTTTGCAACCACATTGCGCGCCGCCAGCAGGGATACCGGCAACGCGAGCAGTGCCCCGCCCAGCGTGCCGAGAAACGCGATCGAAACCGTCTCTCCGAGAGCATGCAGATATTTCAATACTTCCGCCCAGGAACCAGGATTAGGCGGCAACATGAGCCGAACGAATTCACCCAGCTTGACCATTCCCTCGGAGAGCCGGTGAAAGGGAATGTCGAGCTGAACGATCCCGAACAGAAAAAGCGCAACCGCCCCGCCGACGCCTATTGCGATTTTTCCCCGATGCCACCAATCCGGCCGGAAAACGTCCGGGTGACGTTCGACGATGCCAGCCCGGTTTTCAAAACTGAAAGAATTCATGCAGCGGAACCCTCCAGCCCGAGGAGGCCGTGGCGCACGCGCTCCGTGATAAGGTCGATCAACATGACGGTGACGATAATGAGCAAAAGGATGGCACTGACATCGGTGTAATAGAACTTGCGAACGGCCTCGATCAAATCCTGGCCGATCCCGCCGGCGCCGACAAAGCCCATCACGGCCGCGCCGCGGACGTTAATCTCGAATCTCAGCAGGGCATAGCTTACGAAGTTCGAGAGAACCTGAGGCACCGCGCCAAACCGAACAATCTGAAGCCAGCTGCCTCCGCTTGCCGCCACCCCCTCGATCGGTTTGCTATCGATATTCTCGACAACCTCGGCGAACTGCTTGCCCAGCGCACCGGTGGTATGGATTGCGATGGCGAGAACGCCCGGCAGTGGCCCCAGACCAAATGCCAGCACAAAAATCAGGGCAAAGACGATCTCCGGCACGGTCCTGCAAAATTCGAGAACGCGTCGCGTGACAAAAACGGTCGTACGGGACTTCACGAGATTGGCCGATGCGAAGAAACAGAGAGCGAATCCGCATATCGCTCCCGTGAGCGTTCCCATATACGCGATCAGCAACGTGTCTCCGAGAAGTCGCGTCCAGCGAGGCAGTCCCCAAAGCCACTCGGTGAGATCAACCCACGCAGTCGAGAGCGAAAACTTAGGAGCGATGCTGGCAAAATAGGCCGGGAAGCGCCAGAAATTCTCGACGAAATTCCCAAAATTGACATCGCCCATCCAGCCAGCAGCAATCGCCGCGGCGATCAGGACCGCCGACCCCAGCCATACGCGCCGCCGCTTGGCGGCAACCGCAGCCGCATAGCGATCAGCGAGCTCTCGCAGCCTGGCTTCCGGGAATTCGGGGACTGCTGTTCGCATGGGATGTTCAGGAGAAAGAATGGGCGGATTTCGCGATCTGCCCGATCCATCTGGCCCCTTCGTTCCCCTCAGGATTTCTGCTTGCGAATGCTGTCGACAAACTTGGTGAGATCGATCACAGCCTCATAGGCCTTGTGATCAACCTCGACGAAGGGCAACTGCTTCCCCTCGTAGATCTTGTCGAAAGCGGCCTTGTCCTTCACCGCAATTTCCAGCACCGCCTTCTTGATCGCCGCCTTGAGGTCAGCAGGCAGGCTGCTGAGATAAGCCATCGGCGAATTCACAATCTGTTCGGACTTCATGATGATCTTGAAATCGGCGGCCTTCGCCATACCCTTCCGTTCCATCCGGAGCAGGTTCGACTCCTTCTCATCATTCCACCAATTGAACGCCGCGTCGCAGGTACCCTGCGCAAGCCCGATCACCGCGTTCTCATGGCTTCCCGAATAGACCACCTTAGAGAAGAACTTTTCCGGGTCGATACCCATCTTGTCCATCGCGAAACGCGGGACGTTGTTGCCTGACGTTGAATTGGGATCGACAAGGCACAGATTCTTGCCCTTCAGGTCCTTGATGTCCTTGTAGCTCGAATCGCTTTTGACATAGAGGACCGAATAATAGCCTTTGGTTCCGTCGCCATTCACTTCGATCGCGAACGGCTCGACCTTCGCACCGATGATGTAGGCGCGCGCGTAGGACGCCGGGCCATACATCGCTATGTGGATGTTCCCTGCCCGCTGGCCTTCGATAACAGCGGCATAATCGTTGGCGATCCGAAGCGTGACCTTAGTGCCGAGCTCGCGGGACAGATACTCTGCCAAAGGCGTCCATCGGTTGGTTGTGCCCGAGGCATTCTCATCGGGAACCTTTGCGAATACCAATTCAGGATACTTTGCCTTCCAGTCCTGAGCCGTGGCAGCCGAGGCCGAGAACGCCAATGCCGCTGCAGCGGCGAAAATCATACGACTGTTTATCATGACGTCTCCTGTTTCGCAGTGATGAAGCTGGCGGATTTAGACGCCGCACAGCTCCTGATTTGCAGACGCAAGGCTCAGGCTGCGGCGACCGTACCGAGCGCGGGAATCGGAGCACGGACCGGCACATGCTCTCGCGCCGCATCCATTATCTCATCCGCCTCGAGATCGTAGAGCTCGCGCGCGATATGATCGGTCAGCATCGCCGGCGCACCGTCGAACACAATGCGGCCAGCCGACATGCCGATCAGGCGGTCGCAGTAGCTGCGCGCCAGATCCAGCGAGTGCAGATTACAGACCACCGTGATGCCGAAATGCTTGTTGATGCGCAGCAGCGCGTCCATCACGATCCGGGTGTTGCGAGGATCGAGTGAGGCGATCGGCTCGTCAGCAAGGATGATGTCGGGCTGCTGAACCAGCGCACGCGCAATCGCGACGCGCTGCTGCTGGCCACCCGAGAGCTGGTCGGCGCGCTGCGCCGCAATCGAGGCCATATCGAACTGCTCAAGCGCCGACATCGCAATTGCTTTGTCCTCTTCGGGCCAGAGCTGCGCCAGCGACCGCCATGTCGGCACTGTTGAAAGCCGTCCCATCAACACGTTGGTCAGAACGTCGAGGCGGCCGACCAGATTGAACTGCTGAAAGATCATCGCCGAGCGCACGCCACTGCCGCAATTCCTTGCCGCGCAGCGCGGTGACGTCGACGCCTTCGAACAGGATCCGGCCTTCGGAAGGTTCGGCGAGGCGGTTGATCATCCGAAGCAGCGTAGACTTTCCGGCGCCGGATCTGCCGATTACCCCGACGAAGCTGCCGGGCTGAATCGAAAACGACGCATTGTCCACCGCAGCCTTGGTGCCGAACCGGCACGTCAAACCTTCCACAACCAGCATGCAATGCTCCAGAGTTCCTGTCGTGGAGCATCGCTAGCGGCTCGATCTTACAGTTGTGTGACACGACTGCTGCGGTGCGGCGTTCGTCCACAGCAGCAGCCCGCGTCACGTATCCGTCATGATCTTGTCATCAAGCGCATCGAAGACGAGCGCACCCGCCCCTGCCCCGATTGCTGATGGATTCTACCGATGGCCGGCAAGATGCTCTCCACTGAACCGATGATCGATCCCACTGCGTCGGTGCGCGACTGCCAGCTTGGCGCCTATACCGAGGTCGGCGCCCGAACCATCCTGCTCGAAGTCACGATGGCCGGCTATTCCTATGTCGTGAACGACTCCCAGATCACCTACACCACGATCGGGAAATTCTGTTCGATCGCGGCCATGACGCGGATCAATCCGGGCAACCATCCGATGCACCGGGCCTCACAGGCGCATTTCACCTACCGCGCCAGCAGCTACTTTCCGGGCGAGAGCGACGATGCCGAGTTCTTTGCATGGCGGCGCGAGCATCACGTCCATATCGGCCACGACGTCTGGATCGGCCATGGCGCGGTGATTCTGCCCGGCCGCTCGATCGGCACCGGCGCGGTGGTCGCGGCCGGCGCCATCGTCACCAAGGACGTGCCTGCCTACACCATCGTTGCGGGTAATCCGGCCCGCCCGGTCAGGCGGAGGTTTGCGGAATCGATAGCCAAGCGGCTCACGGAGCTCGCATGGTGGGACTGGGACCACGAGACACTTCGCCGCGCCCTGCCCGATTTCCGCAAGCTCGATGTCGAAGGCTTTCTCGAAAAATACCAACCCGCCGGAGCGTCCGGCCGTCCGCAATTCAATCAGAGTGCCGCATCGTGACCGAACTGTTCATCGAAGGTGGCCGAGCGCTGCTCGGCAATGAAATCGTCGAAACCGGCTTGCGGATCGCCGGCCGCGAGATCGCCGCCGTGGGTGCGGACGACAGCCACGGCGCAACGGGCATCAACGCCAGCCGGCTGCTGGTGCTGCCGG
The DNA here is from genome assembly GCF_001693515.2 of Bradyrhizobium paxllaeri. NCBI lineage: Bacteria > Pseudomonadati > Pseudomonadota > Alphaproteobacteria > Hyphomicrobiales > Nitrobacteraceae > Bradyrhizobium > Bradyrhizobium paxllaeri. The sequence goes on along the minus strand of NZ_CP042968.1, from coordinate 2,701,045 downwards.
GCATTGTCGATCTGCATGGCGATGCCTTTGAGCGGCAGATGATGCCGCGCCCCGGAGTCGATTTTCCGATCGATGTGGCGCTTGTCGATAGCGACCGGCAGGCGGTCAGCAACGGGATTACGACCGTCTATCATGCCACGACGTGGTCGTGGGAGCCCGGCCTGCGCAGCGCGGACAATGCGCGGAAATTGCTGGAGGCGATCGAGCAGATGCGGCCACAACTCGCCGCCGACACCCGCTTCCATTTGCGCCACGAGACCTACAATCTCGACGCGGAAAGCGAAATCATCGACTGGCTGGGGCAAGGCCGCGTCGACCTGTTCGCGTTCAACGATCATATGGACTCGACCGTCGCCAGCCTCGCCAAGCCACAGAAGCGCAGCCGGATGGTCGAGCGCACGGGGCTCAGCAATGAGGCGTTCGATCGCCTGGTGGAAAGCGTGGTCTGCCGCGGCCACGACGTTCCGGCGTCGATCGCCCGCCTGGCGCAGGCGGCGTGTGCGGCTGATGTCCGGATGCTCTCGCATGACGATGAGAGCCCGGCGATGCGGCAGACCTTTCGTGCGCGGGGTGTCGCCATTGCCGAATTTCCGGTCAACGAGGAAACTGCCCGCGATGCTGCCGAAGCCGGCGACTTCATCGTGTTCGGCGCGCCCAATGTCGTGCGCGGCGGCAGCCACACCGGCTGGACCAGGGCATCCGACATGATCGCCAAGGGCCTGTGCTCGGTGCTGGCGTCAGACTATTACTATCCCGCGCCGCTGCTGGCGGCTTTCCGGCTTGCGGCTGACGGCGTCGTGCCGCTGGCCGCGGCCTGGCAATTGATCTCATCGGCGCCGGCGCGCGCCGCCGGCCTCGCCGATCGCGGCACGCTTGCCGCGGGACAGCGCGCCGACATCATTCTCATCGATGACACGGTGCCGTTGCGGCCGCGGGTAGTCGCCGTCATTGCCGCGGGACGACTGGTGCATCTGACGGAGGCGAACCGTCTCGTTCGTTCATCTGCCATTCCACGCAAGGCGGTTGCAGCCGCGTAAGGCGGCTCTATTCTGGCGCAATGGCAAACTTTCCCCGTTACGCAATCTATTACACCTCGGCACCCGACAGTGCGCTCGACCGGTTCGGCGCGTCGCTGCTCGGCTACGACACCCACAGCGGCGAAGACCTTCCCTTTCCGGATGGTCTCCCACCGGACTGGCGCGACCTGACGCAGGATCCGCGCAAATACGGCTTTCACGCCACGCTGAAGGCGCCGATCACGTTGGCCGACGGCAAGGCCGAGGCGCGGCTTGCCGCGGCATGCGAATTGTTTGCCGATCTCGCCCGGCCGGTGCCGGTGATCCGGCCGATCGTCGATTCGATCAGCGGTTTCATCGCGGTCATTCCCGCCGAACCGTCGGCAGATCTCGACCTGCTTGCCGCCGAGGCGACCAAGGCATTTGATCCGTTCCGCGCTCCCCTCAATGGGGAAGATCGCGCGCGGCGCAATCCGGCGGCGTTGACGCCACGGCAACGCGATTATCTCGACCGCTGGGGTTATCCTTACGTCTTCGAAGAATTTCGCTTCCACATGACACTGACGGGGCGGTTGCCCGCGGAACGGCGCGGGCCGGTCGTGGCGATGCTGCGCGAGCGGTTTGCGGCAACCGGCATGGAGACGCTCGCGATCGACGCCATCGCGCTATGCCGTCAGGACGATGCGACTTCGCGGTTTCGGGTCATCGGCCGCTGGCAATTGCACGATTGACGCTGCCGGCATTCACTCCGCCAGCGCTTCCTTGCGCGTCTTCAATATTGCCGGCGACAGCAACGCCACCAGCAGAATGGCGACGACGCCGAGGATGACCGCGCTGATCGGCCGCGACAGAAAGACGGTGAAATCGCCGTCCGCGATCAGCATCGCGCGCCGGAAATTTTCCTCAAGCTGCGGACCGAGCACGAGGCCGAGCAGAAGCGGCGCCGGCTCGACGCCGATCTTGATGAAGAAATAGCCGAGCAACGCGCAACCCGTCATCAACCAAACGTTGAACAGACTGTTGGCGATGCCATAGGTGCCGATGCAGCAGAACAGAACGATGGCGGGAAACAGCAATCTATAGGGAATCTTCAGCATCGAGACCCACAGGCCGATCAACGGGAGGTTGATCACCAGTAGCATCAGATTTCCCACCCACATGCTGGCGATGACGCCCCAGACGAGCTTGGGCTGCTCGGTCATGATCTGCGGGCCGGGCTGGATGCCCTGCATCATCAGCGCCCCGATCATCAGCGCCATCAGCGCATTGGCGGGAATGCCAAGCGTCAAAAGCGGAATGAAACTGGTCTGCGCGCCGGCATTGTTGGCGGCCTCCGGACCGGCAACGCCCTCGATCGCGCCCTTGCCGAACCGCGAGGGATCACGCGCGAGTTTCTTCTCCAGCGCATAGGAGGAGAACGGCGGAAGCGCAGCGCCGCCACCTGGCAGCACGCCCAGCACGGAGCCAAGCGTCGTGCCCCGCACCATGGCCGGAAACGCTGCCCGCAAATCCTCCCGGCTCGGGATCAGGCTGCGGATCGACTGGCTGACGACGCGGCGCTCGGCGGGCCGCTCCAGATTGGCGATGATTTCGCCGAGCCCGAACAGGCCCATCGCGATCGGCACGAAATCAAGCCCGTCCGACAGCGCGGCGATGCCGAAAGTCATGCGCGCGACGCCCGAGGAGACGTCGATCCCGACGAGGCCGAGCAGCAGCCCCAGCAGCACCATCGCCAGCGATTTGGCGACCGAACCATGCGCGAGAACGACTGCTGCAATCAGGCCGAGCACGAGCAGACTGAAATATTCGACCGCGGTGAATTTGAGCGCCAGCACCGACAACGGCACGCTAAGCACGGCGATCACGATCGTCGCCATCGTGCCGGCAAAGAACGAAGCGATGGCGGCAATCGCGAGCGCGGTTCCTGCCTTGCCCTGCTTGGCCATCTCGTGACCGTCGATACAGGTCACGACCGACGACGTCTCACCCGGCACATTGACCAGGATGGCGGTGGTCGAGCCGCCATATTGCGCGCCGTAGAAGATGCCTGCGAGCATGATCATGGCGCTGGCGGGCGACAGGCCGAAGGTAAAGGGCAACAGCAACGCCACCGTCGGAATCGGACCGATGCCGGGCAGCACGCCGATCGCGGTGCCGATCACCACGCCAATCAGGCAGAACAAGAGGTTGTTGAGTTCGAGGGCCGTCGAAAGGCCCATCAGCAGGTTGTTGAAGAGGTCCATATTTTTTCTGCCTGCAAAGCGCGCTGCTAGCGCGGCCAGATCGGGATCGGCAGGCCCAGCAACTTGACGAACAGAAGCACCGCCGCACCCGAGAGCAGGATGGCAAACGCTATCGTTTCGACGATCCGCCCTTCTCGCGTGGCGAGGCTGGCGAGGATCACGGTGACGACGGAAGCAATGGCGAGGCCGAGGCGCTCGGCCGTCAGCGCGAAAACGCCGACAGACGCCACGATCGCCAGCAACGGCCGCAACTGAACCGGCGCGATGCCGACGCGCACGCGCCAGAGCCCGCGCCCGGTGAAGAACAGACCGAAGCCCATCAGCGCGAAGGCGACGACACGGGGCATGTAGCCCGGCCCCATGTCGGCGGCGTGACCCACCGTCAGGTTGCGCGTGGCAACGAGCGTACCCGTCGCCACCGCCACCAGAAACAGGCCGAACAGCAGGTCCTGCAGGTCGATCCGGAAACGCGTCATCGGCCCGCCTCAGCTACCCTTGATGCCGGCCTCACGGATGATGGTGCCCCAGCGACCCGTCGCGTCCTTCAGCCAGTTGCGGAATTCGTCCGGCGATTGGGCGCGCACCACGCCACCCTGCTCGGCGACCTTCTGCTGAATCTCCGGCATCTCCAGGATCTTGCGGATTTCGGCGTTCAACCGCGCGACCATGGCGGGCGGCGTTCCGCCCGTCGTCAGGATGCCCTGCCAGGTCCCGGCGTCGCCCCCGGGCAGGCCCGCCTCCTTGAAGATCGGCAGATCGGGAGCCGACGCCAGCCGCTGCTCCCCGGTGACCGCAAGTCCGGTGAGCTGCTTGTTCAGCACGAACGGCATGGTTGCGATAGCGCCATTGATGATCACGCCGCTCTCTCCGGATACGACGGCGCGCGAGGCGGCTGCGCCGCCCTTGTAGGGAACGTTCTTCCACTGAATCCCGAGTTGCTTCGCCATCGCCACCGCCGTGATGTGGGTGGCGCCACCGACGCCCGAATTGGCGATGGTGAGCTTGTTCGGGTTGGCCTTGGCGTATTCGATCAGTTCCTTAACCGACTTCGCCGGCACCGATTCATGGACGGCCAGAACGTAGGGACCGAACATCACCATGGAAATGGGCGCGAGATCCTTCTCGACGTCGAAGGTGAGATCGGAGAACAGGCTGGGCGCGGTCGCCAGCGATCCGACATCCATCAGCAACAGGGTGTGGCCATCGGGCTGCGCCTTGGCGACGGCGTCGGCTCCAAGATTGCCTGCGGCACCAGGCTTGTTCTCGACCACCACCGACTGCCCGATCGCAGCTGATAGCTTCGGGCCAATCAGGCGGGCCAGGATGTCCGAGGTGCCGCCGGGAGCAAACGGCACGATCAGGCGCACCGGCCGCTCGAAATTCTGAGCCACGGCCCCGCTTGGTGCCAGGGCACATATCGACACCGAAAGGACGGCGGCGGCGAACGCCCGGGCGAGAGATGGCATCAACATTGTTCTTCCTCCGTTTCAAAGCGCAGTTCCGCGCGATCCCGCCGTTTCACCGGCCGGCTGCAGGCCTTTCGAGGCTGGGTTACGCGAAATGATAGGTCATGGGCCAGGTCGCCCATGAATTAGACTGCGGATAGGTCGATACCTTTTTTGGATGGATCGGCCGTGCGCGAGCCGATAGAAGACATCATCCGGCAGGTCCGCTGCCCCTCGTTTCAGGTCGAAGATACGGATTTCATGTTTGAGTTGAGCCAGTTGCGTTGCTTCGTTGCAGTTGCAGAAGAACTGCATTTCGGGCGTGCGGCGCTGCGGCTGAACATGACGCAGCCACCGCTCAGCCGCCAGATCCAGATTCTCGAACGCGTCCTCGACGTGAAGCTCCTGGAACGCAGCAACCGGGCCGTTCGGCTGACGCCCGCCGGGCAGCGTTTTCTGGCGGACGCGCGACATCTGCTCAAACTGGCGGAAAGCGCCGCCGCGCTGGCCCGGCGGGTAGCAAGCGGCAAGGCCGGATCGATCAATATCGGCTTCACGGCGACATCGGCCTACAGCTACGTTCCGGCGCTGGTCGCGGCCTGCCGGCGTGAACTGCCCGATATCGAGATCTCGCTGAAGGAAATGGTCTCCAGCGACCAGCTCAAGCGGCTTGATTCCGGCGAAGTCGATATCGGCCTGCTTCGGCCGCCGATTCCGCGTGGCGGCCTCGGCGCCTTCCGCGTCACGGCAGAGCCGCTGGTCGCGGCGTTGCCGGGCGGCCACCCGCTGGCAAAGGTAGACCAACCGCGCCTGGAGGATCTCGCGAGCGAGCCCTTCATCATGTACGAGCCCTATGAAGCCCGCTATTTCCACGATCTCCTGGTCGAGCTGTTCTCACGCGCAAGCCTGGTGCCGAATTACGTGCAGCATCTTGCCCAGATCCATTCGATCCTTGCCATGGTGCATTCCGGTGTCGGCGTGGCGCTGGTCCCCGAGGCTGCGTCGAATCTGCGTTTCAGCGGCGTAGCGCTGCGGCCCGTCCTGATGCAGTGGCAACGGCCGGCCGAGTTGTTCTTTGTCTGGCGCAGTGACAATGACAATCCGCTTCTACCCGCCATTGCCGGCATCGCCCGAGACCTCGCCGCTCAAGCGGGCTCGATCCAATCAATGGATCGATCGATACAGTGATTGGTCTCCATCTGTGACCATCTTGCATTAGTCCTTCAGCGTAAGCCGCTGAAGGATCAAGGCATGAGCAAGATGACTCCCAAGGAGATGGCGAAGCAGATCGGCAATGGCCTGCTGTCGTTCCCCGTCACACCGTTTCGGCCCGACAACGCGTTCGACGAAACCCGCTACCGCTCAAATCTGGAGTGGCTGTGCGGCCATGAGGTCGCGGGTCTCTTCGCCGCCGGCGGCACCGGCGAATTCTTCTCGCTGAGCCCGGACGAGGTCCTGAAGGTGGTGGCGACGGCGGTGGACGAGACAAGGGGACGCGTGCCGGTGCTCGCCGGGATCGGTTACGGTACGGCGATGGCGACACAACTTGCCATTGGGGCCGAGGCGGCCGGCGCCGACGGCTTGCTGCTGCTGCCACCCTATCTGGTCTTCTCCGAACAGGACGGCCTGGCGGCCCATGTCGAGGCGGTGTGTAACACTACCAAGCTCGGCGTCATCGTCTACAATCGCGATAATGCGATCCTGAACGAGGATACGCTCGAGAAGCTGTGCCAGCGCTGCCCCAATTTGGTCGGCTACAAGGACGGCATTGGCGACATCGAGCTCATGACCCGCATCCATCTGCGCATGGGTGACCGGCTGACCTATATCGGCGGGCTGCCGACCGCCGAAACCTTTGCGCTGCCCTATCTGGAAATGGGCGTCACCACCTATTCCTCGGCGGTATTCAATTTCGTCCCGGAGTTCTCGACCAAGTTCTATGCGGCCGTGCGGCGCCGCGACCGCGAGACGGTGCAGGCGGGGCTGCGCGACTTCATCCTTCCTTTGATCGCAATCCGCAACCGCAAACGCGGCTATGCCGTATCGATCATCAAGGCGGGCATGAAGGTGATCGGCCGCGACAGCGGCCATGTCCGCTCGCCCCTGACGGACCTGACGCCGGCCGAGACCGAGGAGCTGACAGCACTCGTCGCGCGGCTCGAGACCAGCGAGTTCGCTAGGCGGGAGCTGGCGGCCGCCTAGGGTCTGTTGAGATTCAGGATTCACAGATTGGAGTGCCCGTGATTCAAGCTCCGAAAGGAGTTTGGAATGCACCGATTCGTTTTGACGGACGCTCAATGGGCGAAGATGGAGCCGCTTTGTTTGGGCAAGGCCACGGACCCCGGCCGCACAGGGGGTGACAACCGTTTGTTTCTCGAAGCAGTGCTGTGGATCGCGCGCACGGGCAGCCCATGGAGAGACCTTCCGCCGACGTTCGGCAACTGGAATACGGTGTTCAAGCGCTATCGCGATTGGGTGAAGGCCGGCGTTTTCAAGCGGATTTTCGATGCCGTATCGGATGATCCGGATATGGAGTTCGCCATGGTCGACGCGACAATCGTCAAAGTTCACCGCCACGCGCAGGGAGCAAAAGGGGGACAAAAAATCAGGCCATCGGCAAGTCGAAGGGCGGCTGGACCACGAAAATCCTCGCGCTGACCGACGCACTTGGGAACCTGGTGCGGTTCATCCTGCTCCCCGGCCATCGCTTTGACACCGTCGGCGTCGCGCCCCTGATCAAGGACCTCGAATTCGGCGGCTTGATCGCTGATAAGGCTTTTGATTCCAACTGGATCATCGAAGACATGAATGAGCGCAAGGCGAAGGTCGTAATCTCGCAGCATCAAAGGCGCGCCAAGCCTCTCGACATCGACAAGGACATCTACAAATGGCGCCACCTGATCGAGAACTTCTTCGGCAAGCTGAAGGAATTCAAGCGCGTGGCAATGCGATGCGACAAGACAGACAGCAGTTTCGAGGCGATGATCTACCTCGCTACCGCCGTCATCCATTCCAGGTGAATCTCAACAGACCCTAGAGCGAGATGGGTTGGAGTCGAATCGAGATGCCGTTAGTGCGAAGCACTAACGATCTCGTGTCCCGGACGCAGTGCAAAGACCCTTCGGCGGCACACCGCAGGGCCCAGACACAAAATCGCGAAAACAACCCCATGCAAAGTAGAATGGGCCCGGCTCGCAGCACTCACGCCGCTTGCGTCCGGTACACGAGATGATCCATCGTCACGGCCCAACCTAATCTCATTCTGCTCCAGCCCGCCCCTATCGTCGCTGGTTATAGACATCGAGGCAGACGGCGCCGAGCAGCACCAGGCCCTTGATCACCTGCTGGTAGTCGATGCCGATGCCGAGGATGGACATGCCGTTGTTCATGACGCCCATGATCATGGCGCCGATCACGGCCCCGCCCACCTTGCCGACACCGCCATAGGCGGATGCGCCGCCGATGAAGCAGGCCGCGATGACGTCGAGCTCGAAGCCGGCGCCGGCCTTCGGCGTCGCCGTATTGAGCCGCGCGGCGAAGACGAGACCGGCGAGCGCCGCCAGCACCCCCATGTTGACGAAGGTCAGGAACGTCAGCCGCTCGGTCTTGATGCCGGAGAGGCTAGCCGCCCTGGCGTTGCCGCCGATGGCGTAGATGTGACGGCCAATGACGGTGCGGGTGGTGACGAATCCATAGAGCGCGATCAGCGCCGTCATGATGACGAGTACGTTGGGCAGGCCGCGATGCGAGGCGATCAGGCCGGCGAAGAACACGATCACCGCGAACAGCACCGCGCTCTTGGCGACGAAGAACCCAAAGGGCTCGACCTCGATGCCATGCGAGGCCTGCCGCGCCCGGCTCTTGGCGCTGGTATAGACCAGGGCCACCGCCAGCACGGCCCCGATCAACAGCGACGTGGGATAAAGCGTGCCGGCGCCGGGAAACAGTTCCGGAATGAAGCCCGACGACAATTTCTGGAAGGTCGGCGGAAACGGCCCGACCGATTGACCCGCTAGGATCGCAAGCGCAAGGCCCTTGAACACCAGCATGCCGGCCAGCGTCACGATGAAGGACGGGATCTTGAAATAGGCAACCCAATAGCCCTGTGCGGCGCCGATCAGCGCGCCGACCAAAAGGCAGGCGATGAAGGCCAGCGGATAGGCCACGTGGTAGCGCACCATCAGCACGGCAGCGACGGCGCCGACGAACCCCGCGACCGAGCCGACCGAGAGATCAATGTGACCGGTGACGATGATCAGGAGCATGCCGAGCGCCATGATCACGATGTAACTGTTCTGCAGCACCAGATTAGTCAAATTGAGCGGCTGCAGCAGCGTGCCGTCGGTCATGACCTGGAAGAACAGCATGATCGCAAACAGCGACAGCAGCATGCCGTAATTGCGCAGATTGTTCTTGATGAAGCCAGCGTGCCCGGGCAGCGCAACCGCCTTGTCGGTCATGGTTGCAATTCTCCCTGAAGTACCTTCTTGTCCATTTCCTTGTTGCGCATGATGGCGCGCATGATCCTTTCCTGGGTGGCCTCGGCGACGGCGAATTCACCGACGAACGCGCCATCATTCATCACCAGGATGCGGTCGCAGACGCCAAGCAGTTCCGGCATTTCCGACGAGATCATCACCACCCCCTTGCCCGCCTCGGCAAGCTCATTGATGATACAATAGATTTCGTATTTTGCCCCGACATCGATGCCGCGCGTCGGCTCGTCGAGGAATAATACTTTCGGATCGGTCATCAGCCATTTCGACAGCACCACCTTCTGCTGATTGCCGCCGGAGAGCTGGCCGGTCTCCTGATAGACATCGGAACAGCGAATTCGCATCCGGTTGCGATAGTCGTTGGCAACGCGCAGTTCGGACATGTCGTCGATCACGCCCTGCCGCGCCACCCGGCCAAGGCTCGCCAGCGTGATGTTCTTGCGGACATCCGCGTCCAGGATCAGGCCGAGCTCCTTGCGATCCTCGGTAACGTAAGCAAGGCCGGCATCGATCGCGGCCGCCACGCTTGATAGATTCACTTCCCTTCCGTCGAGCCAGACACGCCCGCTGATCCGCTCGCCCCAGGCGCGGCCGAACAGGCTCATCGCAAATTCGGTACGGCCGGCGCCCATCAGCCCGGCGATCCCGACGACCTCGCCGCGGCGGACCTCGAAATCCACGCCCTTGATCACACGGCGATCCCTGTGCAACGGGTGATGCACCGTCCAGTCCTTGACGGTAAAGACCGGTGCACCGATCGTGGCCGTGCGTTGCGGAAAGCGATGGGCCAGATCGCGATTGACCATGCTGCGGATGATCCGGTCCTCTTCCACCGTCTCGGCCCGGCAATCGATGCTGTCGACGGTGCGGCCGTCGCGCAGCACCGTGATCCGGTCAGCGACGCGCGCGACCTCCGACAATTTGTGCGAGATCAGGATCGAGGCGATGCCCTGGGCGCGGAAGGCCAGCAGGCGATCCAACAGCGCCGCGCTGTCGTTCTCGTTGAGGCTGGCGGTCGGCTCGTCGAGAATGAGCAGTCGCACCTGCTTGGACAAGGCTTTGGCGATTTCGACCAATTGCTGCTTGCCGACGCCGAGATCCGTCACCAGCGTATCCGGCATCTCGGTGAGGCCGACCTGAGCGAGCAATTCCTTGGTCCGGCGGTAGACCATGTCGCGGTCGATCACGCCGAGACTCGACGGCGGATGCGACAGAAAAATGTTCTCCGCGATCGACATCAGCGGAATCAGCGCCAGTTCCTGGTGGATGATGATGATGCCCAGCGTCTCGGAATCATTGATGTCGCGAAAACGCCGCTCCTCGCCGTCGAAGATGATGCTGCCTTCGTAGTCGCCATGGGGATAGACGCCGCTCAGGACCTTCATCAGGGTCGACTTGCCGGCGCCATTCTCGCCGACCAGCGCGTGGATCTGCCCCGCCTCCACCGTGAAATTGACGTCGCGCAACGCCTGCACGCCGGCAAAGCTCTTGCTTACGCCGCGCATTTCGAGAATTGCGGTCATCGCGTCATCACGTCCTTTTTCTCTCCACCGCAGCCACCTGTTGCGGACAGGTGGCGGCGCCAGCCATCGCCGGCGCCGCCGTTCCGATTAGTCGATCTGCGACTTCTTGTAGTAGCCGCCCTCAATCAGCACCTTCTCCCAATTGCTCTTGTCGACGACGACGGGCTTCAGGAGATAGGACGGTACCACCTTGACGCCGTTGTTGTAGGTCTTGGTGTCGTTGACGGTCACTTCCTTGCCGCTGAGCGCTGCGTCCACCATGTCGGCGGTCACCTTGGCGAGATCGCGGGTATCCTTGAAGATGGTCGAGTATTGCTCGCCGCGCAGCATCGACTTGATCGACGGCACCTCGGCATCCTGGCCGCTCACAACGGGCATCGTCATGTTGCCGCTGCCATAGCCGACGCCCTTCAACGACGAGAGGATGCCGATGGAGAGGCCGTCATAGGGCGAGAGCACCGCATCGACCCGCTTGCGGCCATAGAACGCGCTCAGGAGGTTATCCATGCGGGCTTGGGCGGTGGCGCCGTCCCAGCGGAGCGTCGAGACCTTGTCCATGCCCTTCTGGCCGCTGCCGATCACCAGCTTGCCGCTGTCAATATAGGGCTGCAGCACCGACATCGAGCCGTTATAGAAGAAGTAGGCGTTGTTGTCGTCCGGCGAGCCGCCGAACAATTCGATATTGAAGGGGCCCTTGCCGTCCTTCAACCCCAACGCCCGCTCGATCGACTGGGCCTGCAGCACGCCGACCTGGAAATTGTCGAAGGTGGCGTAGTAATCGACATTGGGCGTGTCGCGGATCAGACGGTCATAGGCGATCACGATGATCCCCTTGGCCTTGGCCTGCTTCAGCACGTCCGACAGCGTGGTGCCATCGATTGCCGCAATCACCAGCACCTTGGCGCCCTTGGTCACCATGTTCTCGACCTGCGAGAGCTGGTTTGGAATATCGTCCTCGGCATATTGCAGGTCGGTGCCGTAGCCGCGCTCCTTCAGAATCTTGACGATGTTGTTGCCGTCGTCGATCCAGCGCGCCGAGGATTTGGTCGGCATGGCGATGCCGACGGTTCCCTTGCTCTGGGCGAAAGCGCCGGTCACCGCCGTTGCGGCCATGGTTGCTGCCAGCGCCAGGGCCGACAATGTGGTCTTCAGACTAGTCATGCTTCACTCCCTTGATATCAGAGGATCTGTTCCCTGGATTGTCGGACCGCTGAATGCGGTTCTTGAAACTCGCTCGCTCTTTCGCGTTTGTGCCGCTCCTCGTCTCCTCCATCAACCCGTCGCAAGTTTGACGTCTGGTTCAGGCCGGCCGCGCACCGCGACGTCGAGCACGAAGGTGCGGCCATGGTCGGGATCGGCGCGCTTGGCGTCGTCTGCCATTCCCTGCCAGGCCGACGTCACCAGCAGGCGCGAAAAATCCTGGCCGATAAAAGCGGGGCAACTCGATTGCCGCGCCGGGACGCGGATCGTGCGCAGGTGCACGCCTTCCGGGCTGTAGACGTCAATGCAGCCACCGCCCCAGCGCGCGTTCCAGATCAGCCCGTCGGCATCGACCACGGCACCGTCAATCCCGCCGCCGTTCCGTCGTGTGACCAGCGCGGCGGGCTCACCGCGCGGCAGGCCGGTCGCTGCATCGAGGTCGACGCGGAACAACACGTTCTTCCCGGTGTCGGCGAAGTAGCCGATGGTCCCATCCGGCGAGAAGCAGATCGCGTTCGGGATAGTGATGTTGTCGTAGAGCCGCGACAGCTCGCCGCGATGCAGTGCATAGATGGCGCCGAGCCCCCGCTCGGCGTGGCGGCCCATGGTGCCGATCCAGAAGGTGCCGGACGGATGCACCCGGGCGTCGTTCGAACGCGTGGCGGCATTGTCGGCTTCGAGCGGACGGTACAGCGTCATCGCTCCATTCGCGGGCTCACGGATATAGAGCCCGTCATCGGCGACGAGAAGCTGGCGATGCGCGTCGATCCGCCCAAGCGCGCTGCCCATCACGGCGAGGGAATGGATGGTGATCTGTCCGGTGCCGAGCCGCACCTCGAACAGGCGGCGCCCGAGGATATCGAACCACCAGGCCGTATCGGTTGTCGCGTCGTAGGTCGGTCCCTCGCCAAGATAGCAGCGCTCGTTGCAGAGAACGGTCGTCGGCACCTCTTCCATCCTGTGACCACCGATCATCGCCCGCTCCTGGGTAACTCTACCTTGGATTGTATCCCGATAGCGCCCTGGATCGCGTGCGTAAAGCGGTACGATGTGGTGTGACGATAGACCTCGCCCGGCGCAAGCCGTGCGCTCGGAAAGTCCGGCCGATTGGGCGTATCGGGCCAGGCGTGCGGTTCGAGGCAGATGGCGTCGGATTGGCGATACAGGCGGCCACCCTTTCCGCCGGTGGTGCCGTCGAGAAAGTTTCCGGAATAGACCTGCAGGCCGGGCTGGTTGGTGAACAGTTCGAGCACGCGGCCGGAGGTTGGCTCGGCCAGCCGCCCGGCGAAGCGAGGCTCGCCAGTTGCCGGCGCAAGACAGAAATTGTGATCGTAGCCGCGGCCCACGCGCAATTGCGGATGGTCGTTACGGATCCGCGCGCCGACCTCGAAGCCTTCGCGGAAGTCGAACGGCGTGCCGGCGACCTCGCTGGGCGGCTGCGGCAGCGGGATCGCGCCGGCATCGATGGCGAGGAAATGATCCGCCGCCACGGTGAGATGATGGTCGAGAATTTGCCGGCCCGAACGTGCGCCGGACAGATTGAAAAAGCTGTGGTTGGTGAGATTGACCACGGTGGGGCGATCGGTCCGCGCCGTCATGTCGAGCGAGAGTTCCATCGGCCCGGTGAGACGCCAGGTCACCTCCACCTCCAGCGTGCCGGGATACCCCTCCTCGCCATCGGCGCTCGTATACGCAAGCGTCACGGCCGGACGATCGCCATCCTCGATCCGGACAATCCGCCAGTTACGGCGATCGAAACCTTCCAATCCGCCATGCAGCGCATTGGCCCCGTTATTGACTGCGAGTTGCACGTCTTTGCCATCGAGCACAAAGCGTCCGCCGGCGATGCGGTTCGCATAGCGGCCGACGGTTGCGCCGAAAAACTGCCGCCGGGCGAGATATCCCTCGAACGCGTCGTGACCGAGCACGATATCGTCGCGACGTCCGACGATGTCAGGCACCAGCAACGCCTGCAGGCTCGCGCCATACGTGATGATCGATGCTTCGATCCCGCCATCCCATTGCAGGACAATGCGCTCGACTTCGCTGCCATCAGGCAGGACGCCGAAGCGGGAACGCGCGACGCGAGAGACGGACGGCGCGTTCATGTCGCGTCCTCGAATGGCTCGACCGTGCGGCGTCGTCCCAGCAGGAACGCGTCGGCGACGAGTTGCAGCGGCGCGAGATCGACGTCGCTCTCGCCGGTTGCCGTGAGTTTGCGGAAGCGGCGGTAGAGCCCGGCATATTCAGCGTCCGCGGCATCGACGAGTTGCGCGCCCCCTGCCCTCAGCCTTGCCCCGCCCATGGACAGCGTGACCGGGCCGGCATCGGTTTCGAGATCGATGTCCCAGCTCTGCGGGCCGGTCTGGAGGAAGTCGAATTCGGCCGCGATCTTCAGCCCCTCTGCATCGCCGAGCACAAGGTTGGCCGCGATCGGCGCGTCGCGGTTGGCGGGAAACGCGAGATCGGCCGAGGTTACGAATAACGGCTGCGGCAGAATTCGCGTCAGGATCGAAAGTGCGTTGATGCCAGGATCGAACACGCCGAGCCCGCCCGCCTCGAAGATCCAGGCCTGTCCCGGGTGCCAAACCCGGACGTCTTCCTTCCACGTGATTTTCACTGAAATGACCTTCCGTCCAGCCAGCAATTGCCGCGCCGGCTCCACCGCCGAGGCGAACCGCGAGTGCCAGGTAGCAAACAGCGTGCCTTGCGCGGCCCTCGCCGCGGCTACCAACGGAGTGATTTCGGCGACCGTGGCTCCCGGCGGCTTTTCCAGCATCACATGTTTGCCGGCGGCAAGCGCCATCGCCGCCTGCGCGTGGCGAACCTGCGGCGGGGTGCACAGCGCCACCGCGTCGATCGGCGGACCGTCGCGCAGGAGTTCATCGAGCGTCGCCGCATGCGGCACGCCGGGTAGCGAGGCGTTGCGGCTGGCGATGGCGACCAGTTCCACGCCGTCGGTCGCGGCAATCGCCGGCACGTGCTGGTCGCGCGCGATCTTGCCGAAGCCGACGATGGCGACGCGAAGCGGGCTCATGATGGCTCTCCAGGCTCGGCTGCAGTGGGGATCGCAGGCGCGGGACCTGATGATGCCGGCGTCCCCTCATGGCGCCGCAGCCCATTGTAGATCACCTCGGCCATGGCCGCCGTCGCCGCCTCGGCATCCCCGCCGGCGATCGCATCGACAATGCGCTGGTGCCACAGCAGCACCGTCTCGCGGTCCTGCGTCTCGACCGGCGCGCTGAGCAGGAAAGAGGCGCGCAACGCCGCCTCGATGACGTTGCCGATTGAGCGCATGAACAGATTGCCGGAGGCGTTGGCGACGGCCAGATGCAGGGCTAGATCGCCATCGGCAAAGCCAACGGAGTCGGAGGCCTCGCGCCGCATCCGCTCCATACTGCGATTGAGTTCGGCGATGTCGGCCTCCGAGCGGCGGGAAGCCGCGAGCGCAGCGGCGCGTGGTTCGACCGCCAGGCGAATCTCGGCGAGATCGTTGAGAAAGCGCCGGTCGATGCCGGCATCGAGATGCCAGGCCAGCACGTCGGCGTCGAACATATTCCAGGCGCCGCGTTCGCGCACCACGGTACCGACCCGCGCCTTGGTGGTGAGCAGGCCCTTGGCCACCAGCGTCTTCACACTCTCGCGCAGAACCGGCCGCGACACGCCGAACATCGCCGTGAGCTCGGCATCGCCCGGCAGGCGGCTGCCTTCAGCGTAACGGCCGGCAATGATGTCGACGCCGATGCTGCGGGCAACCTCGGCGTGATTGGAGTGCGCACGCCGCGTCGGGATGACGACAAGCCGGGAGGTCATGATTTGAGGACTCCTGCCTTGCGGGGGCCGGCGCGGCGGGCGATGCCGAGCATGGCCTGCTGCAAGGCGATGAAAGCGAAAAGCAGGATACCGGTCACGATCTTGGTCCACCAGCTTGACAGGGTTCCATCAAAATTGATGTAGGTCTGGATCAGGCCCTGAATCAGCACACCGAGCAACGTGCCGACCACCGAGCCCTGGCCGCCGGTCAGCAGGGTGCCACCGATCACCACGGCCGCGATGGAATCGAGCTCGACGCCGACGGCGGACAGCGAATAGCCGGCTGCGGTGTAGAAGGAGAACACGATGCCGGCGAGCCCGGCAAGCACGCTCGACAGCATATAGATGCGCACCGTCATCGACCCGACCGGTATGCCCATCAGCGCCGTGGTCGCGCGGCTGCCGCCGAGCGCATAGACATTGGCCCCGAAGCGGGTGAAATGCAGCAGCACCGCGCCCGCTGCGACCACCGCAAGCATGATCAGCGCAATGGCAGTAAGCCGGCCTCCTCCGGGCAGCCGCAGCGCGAAATCCGACACCGTCGAATAGAGCGGCGCCGTGATCGGCGTCGACTCCGTCGACATCAGGAAGCTGGCGCCACGGGCAAGGAACATGCCCGCCAGCGTGACGATGAAAGGCGGCATGTCGAAGACATGAATGATGGCGCCCATCGCCGCGCCGAAGGCAGCGCACAGCAGCAGGATTGCGGCAAACGCAACCAGCGGCGGCATACCAAGCCGCTCGATCGCCAGCGCGACGAACACCGTCGTGAACCCGATCACCGAGCCAACCGACAGGTCGATGCCGCCGGAAATGATCACGAACGTCATGCCGACGGCGACGATGCCGAGAAAGGCATTGTCGGTCAGCAGATTGGCGGCCACGCGAGTAGAGGCAAAATTGGGGAATTGCATCGTGCAGAGCGCAAATCCGACGACGAAGACGATGGCCGTAATCGCAACCGGCGGCAGCCCCCTCATTGGCGTGCCCTCCCCAGCACGGCCCCGGCGCTGGCGAAGCGTGGCGACTGCAGCAGCAAGACGACCAGCACGACGGCCGCCTTCACGAGGAGATTGAACTCCGGCGGATAGCCCGAGAGCAGGATGCCGGTGTTCATCGCCTGGATGATCAGCGCACCGACCATCGCCAGCACCAGGCTGAAGCGCCCACCGAACAGCGAGGTGCCGCCGATCACGACGGCCAGAATGGCATCGAGCTCGAGCCAAAGCCCGGCATTGTTGGCGTCCGCGCCCATGATATCGGCGGCGGCGATGACGCCGGCCAGCGCCGCGCACAGGCCGCACCACACATAGACCGCAAGGATCATGGCGCGCGTGCCAATTCCGGCCAGTTCGCTCGCCCTCGCATTGCCGCCGGTCGCCTCGATCAACAGGCCGAGCGCCGAGCCACGGACTACCGCCCCGGTGATGACCAGCATGCCGATGACGACCACGACCGGCGTCGGCACGCCGAGCACGGCGCCATTGCCGAGCCAGACCAGATCAGGCGCGGTAAAGGTAACGATGCGGCCTTCGGTAATGAGCTGCGCGACGCCGCGGCCCGCTACCATCAGGATTAATGTAGCGACAATCGGCTGGATACCCAGCACCGCAACAAGGAAGCCATTCCAGAGCCCGCACAACAGCCCGGCGCCGAGCGCGGCGGCGAACGCGAGCGGCAGGCCGTATGCGTCGGCGAGACTCGCGGCAATGGCGCCTGATATCGCCATCACCGCGCCAACCGACAGGTCGATGCCGCGCGTGGCGATAACCAGCACCATGCCCAAGCTAAGCAGCGCGACCGGCGCGCCGCGGTTCAGGACATCGATCAGGCTGCCGAACAGCCGCCCGTCCTGCATCCGCAAATCGAAGAATTGCGGCGAGACCGCGCGATCGATCGCGAGGATCGCCAGCAAGGCGATGATCTGGGCAAGGCCTCGGGTTTGCAGCAGTCGTTGCATCGTACTTGGCATCATGCTTGCCCGGCTTCAGCACCGGCGGTGCCGGCGGCAATCGCCGCCAGAATATTGGAGACGTCGATGGCTTCCCCTTCCAGCTCGTCGACATGGGCGCGGTCGCGCAGCACGATCACCCGGTCGGAATAGGTCACGATCTCGTCGAGCTCGGAAGAGATTACGAGCAACGCCAAGCCGTTGTCGCAGAGTTCGCGGATCAGCCGGATGATCTCGGCGTGGGCTCCGACATCGATCCCGCGGGTCGGCTCGTCCAGCACCAGAACGCGCGGCGCGGTGGCGAGCCAGCGGGCGAGCAGCACCTTCTGCTGGTTGCCGCCGGACAACAATCCGATCGGCCGCTCCGGCTCCGGCGGACGAATGTCGAGCATCCGGATGAAACGCATGGCGATCTCGTCCTGCTCGGCGCGCGACAGCGGTTTTGCCAAACCACGCTTAGCCTGCAGCGCCAGCACGATGTTTTCGCGCACGGTGAGATCGGCAATGATGCCATCGGTCTTGCGCTCCTCGGGGCAATAGCCGAAGCCATGGGAGACGGCGTCACGCGGCGATTGCAGCCGGACCGGCCTGCCTTCGACCGCAGCACTGCCGCTGTCGGCGCGCTCGGCGCCGAATACCAGGCGCGCGGTCTCGGTGCGCCCCGACCCGAGCAGGCCCGCCAGCCCAACCACTTCGCCGCGGCGAAGCGCCAGATTGAACGGTGCGACATAGCCGGCCTTGCCGTAGTCCTCGAAACGCGCGCAGATCTCCCCCACCTGTCGCGCCTGCGCTGCCGCACGCTCGCTCGTCGTCTCGGCGAGTTCGCGGCCGAGCATCATGCGGATCAATTCGATCCGCGGCAGCTCGGCAGTGGTGCGCTCGCCGATCAGCCGGCCGTTGCGCAGGACCGTGATACGGTCGCAGATCTCGTAGACCTGATCGAGGAAATGCGTGACGAAGATGACGCCGATCCCGCGCGCGGCGAGCTTGCGCATCACGGCGAAGAGGATCTCCACCTCATGGCGATCCAGACTCGCGGTCGGCTCGTCGAGGATCAGCACGCGCGCGGACTGGTCAACGGCGCGGGCAATTGCCGCGATATGCTGTACCGCGACTGAATAGTTGCCGAGCGGCTCGGCGACATCGATATGCAGATCGAACTCCGCAAGCAGCGCGGTGGCGCGACGGCGCATCTCGGCCTCGCGCACCAGGCCGAACCGCGTCGGCTGCCTGCCGAGATAGAGGTTCTGTGCCACCGACAGGTTTTGCAGCAGATTGACCTCCTGATAGACGGTCGCAATCCCCGCATCGACCGCAGCCTTGGCCGAGCGCGGCGCGACCTCGGCGCCGCCGAGCCTGACAATGCCGGCATCGCGCGGGAAGACACCGGTCACCGCCTTGATCAGGGTGGACTTGCCAGCGCCGTTCTCGCCGAGCAGCGCGTGAACTTCGCCGGCCCGCAAGGTGAAATCCACCTCCTGCAGGGCGCGCAGCGTGCCAAAGCTCTTGCTCAGGCCCCGCACTTCCAGCAGAGCCGGGCCAGGGTCAGAAGCTGCATTCATGCCGGCATCACTCCCACCGACATTCGCATCGCACGCGAACGCCTGGCATGTTCGCCTTGTGAGGCGGATTCGTCGAGAAGGCCTTTGCCGCCGGGCCCCGGGGCTGGCTTGAGACCCGGCGGCGTAGCGTCGGCCGATCAGTAGCCGAGGCCTTTCTTGCTGTCGTAGATCTTCTGCGGATCGTCGGCCGCCGTGTAGAGCTTCGATTCCGTCTGGATCCACTTCGGCGGCACCGTTCCCTTCGCCTTGTAGGCCATGATGGCGTCGAGCGCCGGTCCCGCCATGTTCGGCGTCAACTCGACGGTCGCATTGGCCTCGCCGGCCGCGATCGCCTTGAAGATGTCGGGCACCGCATCGATCGACACCGTCAGGATGTCCTTGCCCGGCTTGAGTCCGGCCTCCTTCATCGCCTGGATCGCACCGACCATCATGTCGTCGTTGTGGGCATAGACTGCGCAGATATTCTTGCCGCCGCCTTCGGCCTTGATGAAGCTTTCCATCACCTCCTTGCCCTTGGCGCGGGTGAAGTCGCCGGTCTGGCTGCGCACCACCTTGAGATTGGCGTTCTTGGCAACGACGCCGTCAAAACCCTTCTTGCGGTTGGTGGCGACGCTCGCGCCGACCGTGCCCTGCAGCTCGACGACATTGCAGGCCTTGCCCGCCACGGCCTTCGCCAGCCATTCGCCGGCGACCGCGCCTTCGTGCACGCTGTCCGAGGTGACGGCGGTGAGATAGAGCTCCTTGCCGGACGGATCGATGTCGCGGTCGAGCAGCACGACCGGGATCTTGGCTTCCTTGGCCTCCTTCAACACCGCATCCCAGCCGCTCGAAACAACAGGCGCGAGGAAGATGGCGTCGACGCCCTGGGCGATGAAGGAGCGGATCGCCTTGATCTGGTTCTCTTGCTTCTGCTGGGCGTCGGCGATCTTGAGCGTGACCTTGCGCTTGGTGGCCTCCGATTTGGAAACCGAGGTTTCCGCCGCCCGCCATCCGGATTCGGATCCGATCTGGGAAAAGCCGACGGTGAGTTCGGCGGCGGTTGCCGGAAGAGCGAGGGTGAGAGCGACCAGCGCGGTGGCCGCAAGAAGGGCTTTGGAGGTCATGAGGCGCATTCTCCCAAATGTTGTTCAGGGTGCCTGCATCCCCAAAATTCGGTATCAAGGCACCTTTTTTGCTGTCCGTTGGCGGCAGCGCAGGGAATATTCCACGGAAGATGGGCGCTGACTAGTCATATTATTTGACTATTTGGTTCCAACCGTCACTCGCTCGTGAGCCCGGTTCTAGCGCCGGTGGGCCGAGCGCCAGCGACCGTTTTCGCTGGATTGCGGGTCCCAACGGCTTGCTTGATCACACCAGCGGTTTGACCTTGATTGCCCCACGCACACGGCGCAGTTACGCGTTGTCTGACGCCGCCAGTACTTGAGGATTTCGACATGCAGTCCGCCGCCGCGAAACCGCTCTACATCCGCATGCACGCGGACGATAACGTCGCGATTGTCGCGAACCGCGGCGGTCTGCAGCCGGGTGCCGAATTTGCCTGCGGCTTGCGGCTGATCGAACAGATTCCGCAGGGCCACAAGGTTGCCCTCGCCGACATCGGCAAGGACGAAGCCATTCTCCGTTACGGCGAGGTCATCGGCCACGCCGCAGCGCCGATCGCCAAGGGGAGTTGGGTCAAGGAATCGCTGGTGCAGATGCCCGATGCGCCCTCCTTCGACAATCTGCCGCAGCCGAACGGCGGCGCGATCGTCCTGCCGCCGCTGGAAGGCTACACATTCGAAGGCTATCGGAACCCCGACGGCTCGGTCGGAACCCGCAACATCCTCGCGATCTCAACCAGCGTTCAATGCGTCGCCGGCACCGTCGAGTTCGCGCTGGAGCGGATCCGCAAGGAGCTCTTGCCAAAATATCCCAACGTCGACGACGTGGTGGCGGTCACCCATGCCTATGGCTGCGGGGTTGCGATCAACGCGCCGGGCGCCGCGGTGCCGATCCGCACGCTGCAGAACCTCGCGCGCAATCCCAATTTCGGCGGCGAGGTGATGATCGTCGGCCTCGGCTGCGAGAAGCTGCAGCCCGAACTGCTGCTGCCCGAAGGCATGAGCGGCGACGACGAAATCATGCGGATGCAGGATGAAGGCCTTACCGGCTTCGGCGAGATCGTCGAGCGTTCTCGGGGGTAACAGCCAATCCGGCGCTCGGCTTCGCCGCAGATCTTCTGGTCCGCGTCGGCGCCACCGTGATGTTTTCAGAAGTCACGGAAGTGCGCGATGCGATCCATCTGCTGACGCCGCGCGCGGCGAACCAGGAGGTTGCGGATGCGCTGGTGCGCGAGATGGCCTGGTATGACCGTTATCTCGCCGGCGGCGAAGCCGACCGCAGCGCCAACACCACGCCGGGCAACAAGAAAGGCGGCCTCTCCAACATCGTCGAGAAGGCGATGGGCTCGGTGATCAAGTCCGGCACCGGCCCGATCGCGGGCGTGCTGGCGCCGGGCGAACGTGTCCGTGAAAAAGGGCTGATTTTTGCAGCGACGCCGGCCAGCGATTTCGTCTGCGGTACCCTACAGCTCGCGTCGGGCATGACGCTGCACGTCTTCACCACCGGCCGCGGCACGCCGTATGGTCTTGCCGCCGTCCCCGTCATCAAGGTCTCGACGCGCAGCGAACTCAAGCAGCGCTGGCACGATCTGATCGACGTCGATGCCGGCAGCATTGCGACCGGCGACGCCACGATCGAGGACGTCGGCTGGGAGATCTTCCGTCTCATGCTCGACGTGGCAAGCGGCCGCGAGACCTGGGCCGAGCACTGGAAGCTGACCAACGCGCTCGCGCTGTTCAATCCCGGCCCGGTGACCTGACACAATGCACGGGTAAACCGTGGTGGCTTGACGGCGGTTAAGCCGCCATCAGCCGTTCGATCTCGGGTATCGGGTGAGAGGTCAGCTCCTTCGGAACCTCAGCGACAATGCGCTCCGCCACTTCGGCATGAAAAGCCTGCCTGAGATTGCCCAGCACTTTCGCGGGTGCAACGACAACGAGCTTGTCGAAGCGATTGCCGTGAGCCAGGCGATAGAGCGCTTCGGCAATGGTCGCGGCGAACCGCTCTTCCGCGATGTAATGCCAGTCGGCCTGCTCCATTGCGCTTCGGGCGGCGCCGACGCTCTGGATGGAACGGCCGGGACGATCTGTCCCCTGTTCGCGCGTTGCCGGATTTTCCTGCTCGAGAACCTGCTCGACTTCCAGATTGAGCCGCTGGGGGGTACCTTTGTTGCGGAGAAAAAGCGCCTTTCGTCCATCGCCGATAAGCATGAGGGTGTTGTGGGAAATCTGCGGTTTTTGTCCAGCCATCATCGTCCTTGCTCCATGCCGGCCTAACGCATGAAGTGCCGGGTTGGTTGCCTGCCGGGAGGATACCTCGGGCCGCTTCCAGCCTCGACATATTTAGACGTATTTACATGTCAGTCGCCGATTTCCTCGATGATCCCCGTTCGCCGGGCTCGATAATGCAGGTGCGATCGTCTCGCTCGCTATAGCGATACTCCCGCAGCCGTGGCGATGCGCGATGATCACGATATCCTCGCGGACCACGATCAAGTTGTAGCCGCTGCGGCATCACCTCGACCACTTCGGCCGGCCGATCGATGTGCTCGCGCAGGTACGCTGGCTCTCCGTCAGATTGGCGGAGAGGTTGACGTTCGTCCGCGACTGCGGTCGATGGCTGCGTGCGTGTCGACGGGTGTTGGTCGACGGTTCGCGTCCGATCTGCCGCTGCGTGTATTTTGTGCGGTCGAAGGTGGAGGGCGCCGGCTTGGAACTTGCTGATCGTTCCGTATCCACCGTCGGAACCAAAGCGGGAGCGATGCTTTGAGCCTCGTAGGGCAGCGTTCGAATGAGGAGGAACTTATGAGGAAGATTGCAATCGGTCTGCTGGCCGGCGCAGGCGCGCTCCTGGCCGGCAGCGCAAATGCGACTGACGTCTACACCGAGACCGAATACTCGAGCTCCGACCTGATACAGCAGGTCCGCATGGTCTGTGACGAAGACGGACGCTGCTATCGTACCCGCGGCGGCAGCCGCGTGATCGTGCGCGATTCCTATGCCTATACGCCGCGCGAGCGCTATATCGAACGTCGACGCTATCGCGACTGGGATGAACCGCGATCTGGCGTCGGCGTTCGTGCACCGGGCGTCAGCGTGGGCGTCGGGATCGACAGCAACCGCTGGTAGGACAATCCGGGAGAGACTTCGGGTGGTCCGAAGTCTCTCCTGCACTGCCTGAATATTTCAGCTGCTTAATATTTTCATGTGCGCAAGGGAACAGCGACCTGCGGTCGCCTATTAGCGGGCGAAGCAACCGGCAAACGGAGCGACTTCCATGAAAGTGTCCGACGTGATGACGTCAGAAGTCCAACTCTGCACTCCCGACGACACCCTGAAGGACGCCGCGCAGGCGATGGCAGCGCTTGGTGTCGGGTTGTTGCCCGTGACCGACAACGACCGCCTGGTCGGCATGATTTCCGACCGCGACATCGCGATCCGCGGCATGGGCATGGGCCGGGGCCCCGAGGGACGGGTCGGCGACGTGATGACGGCCGACGTCAAATATTGCTACGAGGATCAGGATCTCGACCAGGTGAGCGCGATCATGGGCGACATTCAGGTTCGTCGCCTGCCGGTGCTCAACCGCAACAAGCGGCTTGTCGGCATCATTGCGCTGGGCGACATCGCGCTGGTGCAATGCGGCAATGGCACGGGCGCGGCTTTGAGCAGGATTTCTCGGCCCGGCGGACAGCATGCACAGCTTTGATCCGCGCAGCCCGGCCGGCTGCGGTTCTGATATCGCCGTGGATGACGGCGTTTCTGCCTCCATTGGGCCGCCGCCGCTGGCGTAGCCGTTTTTCATGAGATCGTAGGAACCTCGGTCAGCCATTAGCCGTTCTAATGCCCATCATATGCGTGGGGGAACGCCGGCGGAGCGGCGAAGACCGATGACACCCACACCCAAATCAACATTCCCTCGAAACCGCAAAATCTCGCCGCGAAATCACGAGCGCTATCGCATTCGAGCACTCGATGACTTCGGCGAATTGCTTGACGACTGGATGGTGGCCTATCCCGCCGCCGATCTGGCGCGGTCGGATTGACCCGTTCAGGACTTCTTCGCGCGCTTCTTCGAGCGTTTCTTCGAACCCTTCCTGGGTACCTTGGCGCCCTTCTTTCGCGCTTCCGACAGGCCGATCGCGATTGCCTGTTTCCTGCTCTTCACCTTCTTGCCGGACCGGCCGCTCTTCAGCGTGCCGGACTTCCGCTTCTTCATGGCGCGACCGACCTTCTTCGCCGCCCCTTTTGAATATCTGCGCTTCTTTGCTTTCTTCGCCATCTTGTTCATCCTCACCGTTCAATTAGTTCGCACAGTCCCAGCGTTGAATTAACTCCGGTCTTCTCTCCGATCGACTGGGCCATGGCAGGCGTCGCCAGGAGAACGAGGGCAAGGCACGGGGCAAGGTATTTCATTTTCAAATTCCTCCGCCGCCGGATTTGGTCCGGCATCTGCTCAATCAGCAATCCTCCCCTATCGTTCCCTTTGCACGCCGGCCGCTGCGAGCCTGTCGCGACGTCCGGTCAGGCTTTGCGCCGCGGCATGCCCCGTTTCGAGCCATGTTTCTCGAGACTGTGTGTCAGGGATCGGACAGACGAGAACGCGCTTGCAGGTTATTTTGACGCAAGCATCTGCCTACCTTGCCGGCTGATCGGACTATGAGTGTAGCGCGACAAAAACCTGTATTGCGCGTCAGGGACACTGAACCGTTCACCGGAGAACGTCAGGCCGCTGGCATGAACCTGACTGTCATTCGGATTGCGATGCAGATCGCGATGCCCTGCGCACTCATTGCCGTCGGCGCCGCCGGTCTCTTCATTGTGGTCAGACATATGACGTGGATCGGATGATGTTGCTGCCCGGGATTTTCACCCTGGATATCGACGGAAGACCTACGCTTGCTTTCGAAGCCAAGAACTTGCGCGAGTCCCAGCAACTTTGTCACGAGCATTGGCTGCTTCAGGACATCACCTGCCTGACGTCGAACGGCGCGCCTCTGTGGGATGGCAAGGCGCGGCTCCGGGCCCGGCGTTCGACCGAGAACGAAATTGTCGCCTATCGGGAAGCTACGCGGGATTCCAAGCAGATAGACGGAGATCTGCTGCTCGCCTTCCTTGTCGAGCTGGACGATCTCCACTAGCCCCCTGACCACCGCAAAAGCCGAACCAGACCCCATCGGCAACACAGGCCGCGCTTGCCGTTCCTCGCTCTCCTGGCGAGGATGCAGGAACAACCGATCGTCGCCGATCGTTTCATCCTCGACTGATCAGGAGGATTTCGATGAAGGCGCTGACGTGGTACGGCAAGGCCCGCATTCGGTGCGGTAGCGTTCGCGATCCGAAGGTGGAAGACGGCACCCGGGTCGTCCTGAAGCCGTGATGTCATGCCGCGCGTCCTGATCGGCACCTCGGGCTGGCACTACGATTCCTGGCGCGGACCGTTCTTTCCCAGGGGATTACCGCTCAAGGAGCAATTGCCGTACTACGCTGGCCAATTCCCGACGACAGAACTGAACGGGGTGTTTTACCGGACGCCGACGCCGGAAGCGGTGAAGGGCTGGCGCGCGCAGACCGGAAGCGATTTCGTGTTTGCCTGGAAGGCATCGAAATTCATCACGCATTGGAAGCGGCTCTCGGAGAACTCGGTCAACAGCCTCGAACTGCTCGAAAGCCGTCTGTCCCTGCTCGGGAAGAAGGCGGGGCCGATCCTGTTTCAGCTACCGCCCAACTTCCACGCTAACGCCGACCGCCTGGCCTCCTTCTTCAAACTGCTTTCGAAGAAGCGCCGCTACACCTTCGAATTCAGGCATCCGAGCTGGTACGAGCACAAGATTATCCGGCTGCTGCGCGAGCAAAACATCTCGCTTTGTATCTCCGACCATCACGACGCCCCGGCGCCGTGGAAACGCACTGCCGATTTCGTCTATGTCCGCGGGCATGGGCCCGGAGGCCGCTATAAGGATCACTATGGTGAGGCCGCCCTTGTCGATTGGGCCCGCCGCATCAGGTCCTGGAGGAAGCAGGGCTGCGATGTATTCGTCTATTTCGATAATGACCAGAAGAGCGCCGCGCCGTCCGATGCAAGGCGCCTGATCGAGCTATTGTGACAGGCCTGATCTGCGGTCGATCGCATCGAAGAGGTGCAGGACAGGGAATCCATCGATTGCGATTTTCGTCGCCTCGACGGCTATCTCTTTCAAGCCCTCCATACTGACTCGAAAATCATCGAAGATGAGCTGGATGCGGTCCGCAAGGTGGGCGCGCCTGTCCATCGGATGGTCGGCGTCCCCTTTGCCCACTGCGAGCAACAGCACGTGTTGCGCTATCCGCGCCAGGGCACATCCCCTCAAATATCTCAAGGGTCTTGCCGCGATTGTCGAAGCGAAGGCCGGGAAGCTCTACGCCGGTACGATCATCGAATCCATCGAGGAGCGTGACGACGGCACGGTGGTCGTCTCAACCGCGGGCGGCAAGGTCGTCGCCCGCGCGGTGGTCGTGGCGACGAACTCGCCGATCGTCGACCGATTTGTCCTGCACACCAAGATGGCTCCGTATCGCTCCTATGCGATGGCATTCTCCCTTAGGAAGGGCGCGATCCGGATGCCCTGTACTGGGACACGCTGGATCCCTATCACTATGTGCGGCTGCAGCCGGGCGTGGATCGATGGCACACCGCTCAACGCTCCCGCAGTAAGTCCGCTGGTCAAGCACGACATCGAGGATAAGCCGTAAGTCGCACCGCAGCGCTGCGCGCAACAGGAACGAAGGCCGCGGCCGAACATTGACGCGGGACCAGGCCCACCTGGAAAACCTCCACCGTCTCACTTGAGCCGCGACACGAACGCCGCGTCGCCGCGCCGTCTTTTTAGGGAGAGATACAATGCTGCACTACCCGCGCCCGCCCTTTCCCAGCCAGCACCAGTCGATGCCGGGCACGACCGGCGCCATGAACCCGCTGCCCGACCATGGCGAAACATCCTACAAAGGCAGCGGCCGGCTCAATGGCAAGAAAGCGATCATCACGGGCGGCGACAGTGGCATCGGTCGCGCGGTCGCCATTGCCTTCGCCAGGGAAGGAGCCGATGTCCTGATCTCCTATCTCGAAGAGCACGACGATGCGCGGGAGACAGAACAACTGGTGACGGAGGCCGGCAGAAAAGCCGTTCTTGTTTCAGGTGACATCCAGCATCCCGATCATTGCCGGGCGGTGATCGCCAAGGCTGTATCGGAGCTCGGCGGCATCGACATCCTCGTCAACAACGCCGCACATCAGGCCAGCTTCAAGTCGATCGAAGATATCAGCGATGAGGAATGGGACTTGACCTTCAAGGTCAACATCCACGCGATGTTCTATCTGACCAAGGCCGCCGTCGCTCATATGAAGGCCGGAAGCTGCATCATCAACACCGCCTCGATCAATTCGGATGTGCCCAACCCCACTTTGCTGGCCTATGCGACCACCAAGGGCGCAATCCACAATTTCACAGCGGGGCTGGCGCAGATGCTGGCCGAGAAGGGCATTCGCGCCAATGCGGTCGCCCCGGGGCCG
Source organism: Bradyrhizobium paxllaeri (assembly GCF_001693515.2). Taxonomy (NCBI): domain Bacteria; kingdom Pseudomonadati; phylum Pseudomonadota; class Alphaproteobacteria; order Hyphomicrobiales; family Nitrobacteraceae; genus Bradyrhizobium; species Bradyrhizobium paxllaeri. Next base: position 2,673,147 of record NZ_CP042968.1, on the reverse strand, counting down.
ATCTGGACCCCGCTGATTCCCTCGACCCTGCCTGAGGACTCCGTGAAGAGCTTCGGCAAGCAGGTCCCGATGAAGCGTCCGGGCCAGCCCGTCGAGCTGGCCACCGCCTATGTCATGCTGGCCGATCCGCTTTCCAGCTACGTCTCCGGCGCGACGATTGCGGTCACCGGCGGAAAGCCGTTCCTGTAGCGTAGGCCGACGCGGATCACCTCGACGCCGCTCCAGTCTAGCTGCGCAGCGCCGCCTGCATGCGATCGCTCAGATATTGAACGAGGATGACGGTTTTGGCGTCGATGATTTCGCCGGCTGCGATCATCGCGACAGCTTCCTCCAACGTGGCCTCGACCACCTCGATGTCCTCTCCCTCCTCCTTGAGTCCGCCACCATCCGACACCTTGTTTTGCGGCGAATACGTGCAGGTGAAGAAGACGATCTTCTCCATGATCGCGGCCGGACTGACATAGAGCTCGAACAATCGTTGTAGGTTCATGATCTTGTAACCGAGCTCCTCCTGCATCTCCTTCACGATGCGCCGTTCGGCGCTTTCGCCATCGAGCTTGCCGGCGCATGCCTCTACGGTTCGCTCGATGCCATCCTGCAGAAATATCGGCACCCGCAATTGCCGCGTCAGGAGCACGGTCTTGCGGGAGGGATCGTAGGGAAGAATAACGGCCGAGTTGCCGTTGTCGTAAATCTCGCGCTCGCGCCGCTGTTGCTCACCGTCGCGTCTCTGTTGATCGTAAGTCACGCGGATCAGCCTTCCTTTGCGCTGGGCAAGGGTCTCGACGTCGCGGATGTGTACGGTCTCACCGTCCATTGTCGTTGGCGTGCGAACAGCACGAATGCCGCTGCCTTGCAAGCAACGGCATTCGTGAGGGTTTAGCGGCCGCCGGGTTGCGGACCCGTATTGTTGTTGGTCCCCGGTCCCACATTACCCGAACCGGACGGGGCGCTGCTGGTCGAGCTTCCGGCCTTCATCTTGCCAGTGCCGGTGGTCATGCCCTTTTCCATTTTCGTGCTTTTAGCCTTCGTGCCTTTGCCCGCGCCGGGGCCGACGTCACCATGGGCTGCGCCGCCCGGCGCTGGCTGCATTTGTGCGAGCACGCCGCCGGTCGACAGCAACAGGGCGCATGCGCAGGCCAGGATCGTTTTCTTCATGGGAAACTCCGTTGGTTGAAGCGACTCTTCAACCTCAGCTCGTATCTCGTATGAAGGGTTCCTGCATGAACACGAAACTGTCATCAGGCCGATGCGAGCACCGGAGTCATGGACTGCTTTCGTAAGAATTGCTGATAGGCCGTGATGGCCTTGTTGGCGAGCATCAACCGCCGCCGTTCGCCACGGCGCACCATCAGCTCGATCGTGTCGCTGAGGAAGCGGCCGGCCACCATCGCATCGCCCAACTCTCCCGTACGCTCGAGATAATCCCAAGCAATTGCGATCGAACTCTCGATCAGCAGTGGCAGTGGTTCCGTCATGTTGCGTTCAATCCCTTTGTGGGAAAACGTCCGGTGACCCGCTCCGTTCCTGACACAGCCGGCTCGCGGCAGCCCGTTACGGCCCCCCTGCAACCGCACCCGCAATCACCATCACCAGATCGTCGAGATCGATCCTGCCCTTGACGATGAGACCATCGGAGCTCTCGATGCTGAGCGAATTCGGATCATTCGCGGCTTGCCTTTTCAGCTCCGCAACAATCGACTCCTTCAGTTTCTCTTCGAGCATTCGCAAGGCTCCATCCGCGTGCAGCGCCCGGCTTGTTGCCCGTTCTTGCGCCGGGGCGCGTTTTGAAGATCCGAAGGTGGAAGCGGCAAGCTCACGATTTGGTTCCTTGGGGATTACCCCTTCGGCCTCCGGTTCCAAGGTACGGAACCGTACAGACAGGCGAAGGGCCCGCACCTACTGTTTTCGGATGGACAAAAGGAAAGACGACGCCCGGCCCCAACACGAGTTGCAAATCGAAGCGCTAGCGGCCCTGGAGCAAGCGCGTGCGATGCCCCATGGTGCTGCCCGAAGCGAGGCGCTGAAACGCGCAGGTCTGCTCCAGAAGGCCGCTGACATGCAGGGGCTTCTGTTCGCGAAACGCGGGCGCCCACCCAAAACCTGATCCTCCTTCGTCAAGATACGCCGTCGATGCGGCGAGCCGCACGCATGAATGCACCGGCGTGACACGTATCGGAACGGTGAACGAGCTTCCACGTTGCCCTTGCGAACAGCAAGGAGGCTTCGATGGGATTGGCCGAATACATGATCATTTCCAAGCCGGACGGCTGGACCGTTCTCCACGACGGCAGTGCGCCGCACAGCTACGACACCAAGGAAGCAGCGTTCGAAGCCGCCGTTGCGGCTGCCTCACTCGCGATCCGGCAGGGTCACGAGGTTCATGTCAGCGTCCCCGGTCGCGACGCCGGCAACAAGACCGCGCTCGGCGCCAAGGACTCCCAAGGCGTGCCGTGAAGCAGGATCTGTCGACCCGGATGAGCGCAGCAATATCCGGAATAGTCTCGGCGTCAGCCCTCATTCCGTCGATAGCGCTCCCGCACGATTTCCTCGCCCGCCTCCGTTGCCGCCCTGTTGCGATAACGGTAGCTCAGCGTCCCGTAGATCAGCGCGGTAAGAAGCACGAACGCTCCGATGAAAAACACGGCTTCGAGTCCCATCACATTCTCCCAAATTCCCGTTGGTTGTCCGATTACGCCTTGTTGCTCGTCTGCCGCGCCATCTCGCGGTTGCCTGCAATCAATTAAGCGCCGGAGCCACGGTTCCATTTGACGCTTCAATTTGGCGCGCTTCTCGTGGGCACGATGGAACACCGCTCACCAGCTCGCGTTTGCGAGCATGCAGATCGCTAATCGCTCAGGGAGGGTTTCATGGGTGACTTCAGGGACATTCAGCACGGCGTCAACGATCCCGTTGACGGCGTCGACGTGAAGCGACGATTCAACGACAACCAGACCCCGCACGAGCGGGCCCAGTCCGCGGCGGACGTCCGCTCCAGCGCTGTGCCCGATAGAGACGAGGAGTTTCTGCCGGAAGCATTGCGGCGGCGGCCGACGGGTCCGCTCAATCCGCGCACCGGCCGTCGTCCTGCGCCGTAGACAAATTCGATTCACGCGTGCATTTCGCCACAGCGCTGCGGTGACAAACGACGATCCATCAACTAGCGGTGGCGATTCAGAATCTGTTTCCGCGCGAGAGAACCGATTCAATTGTCAAAAACAAGATCGTGATAGGTGACGCAGAGCACATTCACGGGTGACCGTTGGCCGTATTGCGGTGGTGCAAGCCACAATGCATTTCGTACCAACGGAGTTTTCCATGAAGCGTCTGTTGTTTTCCGGATTCGTGGCAGTCGCGCTGCTCGCTGTCGCAACCACCATGCGCTCGTACTCAATTTCCCATGAACGCTCGACCGTAACCACCGGCGCGGCGTTGTCGAAGAAATCTCCGGCCGCCGCGGGCGTAACCAGGCTTCCGATCGAGGAATACGAGGACATGTCGCTGGTCTTCTCGGCACCGCCCGCGAAACATTGACGAAGCCGAAATAGTAGCCGCGCCGCTCGATATTATTGCTTTGTCGCCCGCTGGAGGAATTGCACCAGCGCGGCGCGGTCCTGCTCCGAACCGATGCGCTGCTCCGGCATCTTGGTGCCGGGCGTGTAGGCCTGCGGCCCGACCTCGAACAGTTTGGAAACCGTCTCCGGCGTCCAGACGATATCGAGCTGCTTGAGCGCCTCGGAAAAATTATAGCCCGGCGCGGTCGCGATGCGCCGGCCGAAAATTCCGGCGAGCGTCGGGCCTGCGCGGTTGGCCTGATCGGCGCCGAGCGTGTGGCAGGCGACACAGGCGCGAAATACCTCCGCGCCGCGATCGCCGGCATAGGCCGCGAGCGGATCGCCCGCCGTCTCCATGAGAATCGGATCGACCGGCTCGCCCGTCGCCGCGTTCCAGCGCCGGATGATGTTATCGGCGCCGCCGGTCAGCAGCATGCGGCTGTCCGGCGAGAAGACCACCGACCAGACCGGCAGCCCCGGCCCGACCAGCGTGCGCGCCAGCGTGCGCGTCTTGCGATCGATCACCGCGACCGTACCACCGATACCCGCGGCGGCCACAACCGCGCCGTCGGGCGAAATCGCAATCGAGATCACCGGCCTTGGCCCTGCCGCAACCTCGCCGGCACGCGCGCCGCTTGCGGTCAGGAAATAGACTTTGCCATCGGCTCCCCCCACCGCGATTTCGCCATCGGTGCCGGCGGCCACGGCGTTGAGCGGAGTCGGCATTGCAACGACAGTCGGCGGCTGCGCGCCGGACAGCGGCCAGATGCGAACGCTGAGGTCGTAGCTGACGCTGACCAGGGCGCGGCCATCGGGCGTAAACGCCACGCCGTTGACGTTCTGCGTATGCTCATCGAGCACACGCGGCGCCCCGCCCGCGAGCGGCCAGAGCCGCACCGTGCGATCCCACGAGGCCGATGCCAGCGTTGCGCCATCGGGCGACACCGCCAGCGCGACGATCGGCGCCGTGTGCCCCTCGAACACCGCGTCGGGCTCGGGCTTGCCAAACGTCCAGATCGCAATGCGCCCATCGGCGCCGGCGGTTGCCGCGCGTTTATCCCCGAGCAGCGCAACTGCATTCACGGCGTCGGAATGGAAACGAAGCACCTGCTCGGCCGCATTGCGCGTCAGCGACCAGCGGATCGCGGTCGAATCGAAGCTGCCGGAGATCGCGCTTTGCCCGTCGGCCGAGATCGCCAGCGCCCGCACCGGCCCGCCATGACCGCGCATCTGCGCCAGAGCGGCCGTTGTACAGACCGGCAGCGCGATCAATCCGGCCATAAGCGCCAAAAGCGCCGACCGGCCTCTGTTGCTATGGGAAGCTTTCGCCGAATCCCTGGCTGCCATTCCCGCCGGCCCTCAGCGTACGCCCGGCCTGTCGCGGTCGAGCCCCTTGGCCTTGAGGTCGTCGAGATAATCCTGAAAGCGCCGTTCGGCATTGACGCCGAGATCGCGCAGGAACGCCCAGGAGTAGATGCCGGTCGAGTGCATGTCGTCGAACCCTATCCTGACGGCATAATTACCGACCGGATCGACCGAAATAATGGCGACGTTGCGCTTGCCGCCGACCGTCTTGCGCTCGGCCTCGGAATGCCCCTGCACCTCCGCGGACGGGCTGGTCACCCGGAGCAATTCGGCGGGAAGGTCGAAGGTGCGGCTATCGTCAAAGGCGATGCGCAAGGAACGGCGATCCTTCGGCAGCCGGATTTCGACCGGCCACGCCAGCGTGACGTCGGACGCGCCCACCGCCGGCGTCAGCTCGGGCCGATCAGATTATGGCCGGGATCACCGACCCGGGCGCCGGTGGTCGTGAAGGCGACGGAACTCGATTCCTGAAAGGAGTTGAGTACCATCGCGACGCCGACGGCGGCAACGACGGCAAACGCCAGAGCCGCAACAAAGGATTTCATGTCACTTCCTCACGTTTCACTTGAGCCAAACCGACTATTCGGCCGGCACGGCTCGCGGCGTGCTGTCCGAAGGCGCGCGGCCCTTTGCCTGCTCTTCTTCGACCCAGAGCGCGTGATGCTCCTTGGCCCAGTTGACGTCGACCTCGCCGGTCCCCATGGCATCGAACGCGCCTTCCATCCCGACCGAGCCGATATAGATGTGCGCCAGCATCGCGGCGATGAAGAGCATCGCAATGATGGCATGGATCACCGTCCAGAACTGGAGCGCGGTGACGTTGCCAGGCAGATACGGGAATAGCAGGAACCAGCCGGACACCGACATCAGCGCGCCGCCGATGATCACGATCCAGAAGATGCCTTTCTGGCCGGCGTTGAAACGCTTGGCCGGCGGATGCTTGCCGTTGGACAGCAGCCCCCCGCCCTGCTTGATCCACTCCAGATCGAGCTTGCCCGGGATGTTATTCTTGATCCAGATCAGGAACATGATCAGGACACCCAGCATGAACGGGAACGCCAGATAATTATGCGCAAGCTTGGCCCAGGCCGACATGGCGGCAAAAGCGTCCGGACCGAACAAGGGCAGGACCAGGGTGCGGCCGAAGCTGACGTTCAAACCTGAGAGCGCCAGGATGACGAAGCAGCTTGCCGTAAGCCAGTGGACGAAGCGTTCGAAGCTGTTGAAGCGCAGGATCGTCCTCCCCGAGAACCCCTGCTGCACGCGAATTCGTCCGCGCACCATCAGGAAAATCGCCAGCACGGCAAGCATGCCCAGAATGGCAATGCCGCCGATCCACGGCAGCTTGCTGCGCTGGAAGTCGCGCCAGTCGCGCCCGGCGGGCTGGATCAGATTGGCCGCATTTCCGTCCGGAATCGATACGCGCCCGGAGATCTTGTCGCCTTCCTTCAGCGCGTTCAGGAGCTTGTCTTCCTGAACGGCTTCGGCGGTCGGCTTGAAGGAGATCTGCGCGGCCGCCGGATGCGCGAGCATGAACAGCAGGGCGAACGCGGCGAACAGCGGTTTGAAGGCCGCGAACCTGAGAATTGAAAGTGAGCCTGGCATTTGCACAACGCCTTTCGATTATCGGAATTACGCTTGTGCCGCCGCGCCGGAGCGCGGCAGCCGTTGCATCAGCCGGTCGGTGAGTCGCTGTAGGCCGTCTTCCAGCCCCACATGCCTGAGCCGTAACCGCGCTTCATCACCCGCTCTTTGTAGATTTCGGCGATGATCGCGCCGTCTCCGGCCAGCAGCGACTTGGTCGAGCACATCTCGGCGCAGATCGGCAGCTTGCCTTCGGCCAGACGGTTGGCGCCGTATTTGGCGTATTCGGCCGGTGTCGAGTCGGCTTCCGGCCCGCCCGCGCAATAGGTGCACTTGTCCATCTTGCCGCGCGATCCAAAGTTGCCAACCTTCGGATATTGCGGCGCGCCGAACGGACAGGCGTAGAAGCAGTAGCCGCAGCCGATGCACAGGTCCTTGGAGTGCAGCACCACGCCATCGGCGGTGGTGTAGAAGCACGACACCGGGCACACCGCGGCGCACGGCGCATCCGTGCAGTGCATGCAAGCCATCGAGACCGAACGTTCGCCGGGCTTGCCGTCATTGATGGTGACGACGCGGCGGCGATTGATGCCCCACGGCACTTCATGTTCGTTCTTGCAGGCCGTCACGCAGGCGTTGCACTCGATGCAACGGTCGGCATCACAAAGAAATTTGACGCGAGCCATGATCTATTCTCCTCTCACGCCGCTTGAATCTGGCACAGGGTCACCTTGCCCTCGTGCATGCCGGTGACCGGGTCATAGCCGTAGGACGTGATCGTGTTGACGCTTTCGCCGAGCACGATCGGGTCGGCACCCTTCGGATATTTGCCGCGCTGGTCGACGCCCTGGAACCAGCCGGAGAAGTGGAACGGCATGAACGCCACCCCCTTGCCGACACGGTCGGTAACGAGCGCCTTGACGCGGGCCTTCGAGCTGTTTTCCGGGCCGTAGACCCAGACCCAGCCGCCGTCCTTGATGCCGCGCTCGGCGGCGTCAGAGGTGTTGACCTCGACGAACATGTCCTGCTGCAATTCGGCGAGCCATTTGTTCGACCGGGTTTCTTCGCCGCCGCCTTCGTACTCGACGAGGCGTCCCGAGGTCAGGATGATCGGGAATTGCTTGGCCAGTCCCTTCTCCACCGCGGCCTTCTGGATCGAGAAGCCGAGATTGGCCATGCGGAACTGACGCCCGTCCGGACGCGTCGGATATTTCGCGACCAGATCAGGCCGCGCCGTGTAGATCGGCTCGCGATGAACAGGCACGGGGTCGGGCAGATTCCACGCCACTGCGCGGGCCTTGCCGTTGCCATAGGCCATCACGCCATGCTCCAGCGTGACGCGGATGATGCCGCCGGACAGATCGACCGCCCAGCCGACGCCATCCGGGTTGTTGCCGCCGATCTTTTGGATGGTGGCAAGCTCGTCCGCGGTGAGGTCCTTGTCCCAACCGAGCTTCTTGAGCACGCCGTAGGTGAACTCGGGGTAGCCATCGGTCAGTTCGGAGCCCTTGCTGTAGGAGCCTTCCGACAGCATGTTGACGTTCTTCACCGAACCGTCCGGCTGCTTCTCTTCATAGACCACGCCGAAGCGCGCGCGGAACGTGCCGCCGCCATCCTTGGCATGAAGGTTGGTGTTGTAGAGCGTATGCGTGCCCGGATGCCGGATCTTCGGCGTACCCCAGCACGGCCACGGCAGGCCGTAATAGTCGCCGCCGATTTCGGGCTCGTCCGCCTTGGCGCGCAAGGTCACCAGGTCGAACTTGCCCTGGTTCTTCATGTGCGCCTTCAGCCGCTCCGGCGACTGGCCGGAATAGCCGGTCGACAAGCCGCCGAGGTTGATTTCGCGCAGCAGGTCCTCCGGCGATGGCCGCTTGTTCTCGACCTTGATGTTCTTGAACATCTTGTCGGCGAAGCCAAGCTTTTCCGACAGCCGGTAGATGATCTCGTAATCGTCCTTCGATTCGAAGATCGGCTTGACGATCTGCTCGCCCCACTGCAGCGAGCGGTTGGACGCGGTGCGCGAACCCGAGGTCTCGAACTGGGTGCAGGCCGGCAGCAGATAAGTGCCGTTCTTGCGGTCGGAGATCGCGGCAAAGGTGGTCGGATGCGGATCGGCGACCACGAGCAGTTCGAGCTTTTCGAGGCCCTTCACCATCTCGGTCATGCGCGGCACGGTGTTGCCGCCATGGCCCATGATGACCACGCCCTTCACGGCGTCGCGCTGGTCGACGTCGTCAGGATTAGAGAGCGTCGCATCGAACCAGCGGGTCCACGGGATGCCCGGCAGCTCCATGTTCTGCTTGCGGGTGCGTGCCGGACGGCCGCCCTTCGCCGGGACTTCGTCGAAGCGCGATTGCAGGTAGTCGTATTCGACCTCCCAGACGCGCGCCCAGTGCTTCCAGGCACCTTCAACGAGGCCGTAGTAAAGCGGCAGCGTCACGATATCGAGGCCGATATCGGTCGCGCCCTGCACGTTGCAGTGGCCGCGGAAGATGTTGGCGCCGCTGCCAAAACCGCCGACATTGCCGGTCGCCAGCAGCAAGTTGCAATAGGCACGCACGTTGGCGGTGCCGACCGTGTGCTGGGTGCCGCCCATGCACCAGACAAAGGCCGATGGCTTCTGCTTGGCAAAGGTCTCGGCAACCTTCTTCAACTGCTCGCCGGGAATGCCGGTGACACGCTCGACCTCTTCCGGCGTCCACTTCGCGACTTCGGCGCGGATCTGGTCCATGCCGTAGACGCGCTGCTTGATGAATTCCTTGTCTTCCCAGCCATTGTTGAAGATGTGGTGCAGCATGCCCCAGATCACGGCGATATCGGTGCCGCCGCGGAAGCGGACATATTCGGTGGCGTGGGCCGCGGTGCGGGTAAAGCGCGGATCGAGCACGAACACGTTGGCGCGGTTGAGCTCCTTGCCGGAGAGGATGTGCTGCAGCGACACCGGATGGGCTTCGGCCGCATTCGATCCCATGAAGACGATCGTCTTCGAGTTGCGCATGTCGTTGTAGGAATTCGTCATCGCGCCGTAGCCCCAGGTATTGGCGACGCCGGCGACGGTGGTCGAATGACAGATGCGGGCCTGGTGATCGATCGAATTGGTGCCCCAGAACGCCGCGAACTTGCGGAACAGGTAGCCGCCCTCGTTGGAGAATTTCGCGGAGCCGAGCAGATAGACGGAATCGGCGCCCGACTTGCCGCGGATTTCCATCATCTTGTCGCCGATCTCGTTGATGGCCACGTCCCACGAGACCCGCTGCCACTCGCCGTTGACCAGCTTCATCGGATATTTCAGGCGGCGGTCGCCATGGACGAGCTCGCGCACGGCAGCGCCCTTGGCGCAATGGGAGCCGCGGTTGATCGGGCTGTCCCACGCCGGCTCCTGGCCGACCCAGACGCCGTTCTGCACTTCGGCGATCACGGTGCAGCCGACCGAGCAATGCGTGCAGATGTTCTTTCTGATTTCGGTCGGCGCGCCGACCTTCTCAGGCCCCGCCTGCGCCTTGCGCACCGAGCCGAGCGGCATCAGGCCGATCGCAGCGCCTGCACCGGCCGCCAGACCAGACCGCCGCAGAAACGTACGGCGGTCGAGAACTCCCGACGCGAGGCCGGCAGCGATTCCCTGCAAACGCGCCCTGCCCGCGGATCCATCTTTTCGCTTCATCAACATGTGCGTGGTCCCATCAATAGCGGTTGACGCGATAGAAGTTCTTGACGTGATCGGTTTCCTTGTAGCGCGCCTTGACGCGCTCGGATTGCGACTCGTCCGCCGCCGCCTCAGTGCCGGCCAACGGCACAACGGCTGCTGCAGCGACTGCCGAACCGCCCATCAGAAACAGGCTGCGCCGATCCACCCCGGTGGCCCGTGACTTACTGTCGGATGGCTTGCTCATTGCGCTCTCCCATTTTCACGTTGCCTCATCGCCATCACTCGGACAGCGTGAAGGCTTCGGATTCCAATTCCATGAAGACACGGCCGGCACGGCCGACGGCGCGGTAGAAGCGCGCCGATTGCGACATCTCCAGATCGGCGAACATCCGCGCCGCCCATGGCTTGAGATGTCGCTCGAAGAAACTTGCCTGTTCGGCGAATTCGGCCTCGAAGTCGCCGCGTGCGAGACCAGCCATGACCTCGAGCAGGATTGCGATGTGATCTTCCGGCTCCCGCGAGGTGCCCGCGCGCTCGATCCCGAGTGCGCGCAGATCCTCGCGCACCCGCGCCAGCGGACGCTCGTGGAGAAAGCCGGTCAGATAATAGGAGGCATAGGGCAGCAGTTCGCCGCGCCCGAGCCCGATGAAGAGATCGAAGAATTCCTTGCTGACCGCGCGATCGTCCGTCGCCGCCGCCGCGGATGCAAGTTCGACATGCGCCATGCCGAGATCGGAGCCGTCGCCCTTCAGCGTGGCAACCCGCTTCAGCGTGTCCGCGTCGGGCGCCTTGCCAAGCAAGAACGACAGCAGGCCGTATTCCGCGGCGCGCAGTTGGTCGATCTCGTCGATGTCGGATTTCGGGGTCACTTTAGCTTCGGATGATCCATAGAGATCGGGCCGCAGGACGAAACGGTTCACCTGCGTCAGGGCCTCGACCGCAAGAACCCGCTCGGCGGGAATGCGCGCCCACGCCGACACCGACGGCTGCGCAATGCCCAGCCCGCGCGCCAGCGACCCGACGCCACCTGCTGCCTTGATTGCTAATTCCAGCCCGGCATCACGCATGGTGCTACCGATTTCTCCCCGCCCACTCGCGCCCGCGCCCGCGTCCCTCGGGCATGCAAACTTAGAATTGGAATTATTCCAAGTGGGGAATCTGTAACATAGGCTGAGCCTATGTCCTCAAAAACTTTTGTCTAAACAATCGGTTTCGCGGTGCCATGACGTCGCACTGGTTGCTGCGGCGCAACAGTCCTTGGCGGCTCGGACGCACCGGCCGGGGCGGGTTCCACGGCATCATCTTCGGCTTTTGAAGCAATTGCCGTTTCTTCCGTCGATTCGTTGGACCGCCTGAGGGTCTCCACCGGAAAAGCTTCCTGGGGTTTTGCCGAAAGGCCGAGCTCGGATGGCTCTGCCGGAGTGCTTGCCGCCTCAGCCGAGGAATTTGGATCGGAACCGATCGTTTCGGCCGCAGGTCCGCCCATGATCTGCGAGACCAGCCGCGCCACATCGACGCCGGGGCCCAGTTCGCCGCCGCCGGGCACCCCGCCCGGCGCGTTCCAGTCATAGGCATATTCGAGTGCAGGGTTGACGTAATTGCGGATCGCAGGATCGAGCGCCCAGGATTTTCGCAAGGCCGCATTCCGCAAATGTTCGGGAACGCCCTTGCGAAGGAAGGCGGTGATATCGGTGGTCTCCGTCAGCTCCTCGAGCTTTGGCAAAGTCGAAAGATCGAACTCCGGCTCGGCGTCTTCGGGTTTTGCTGCCGGCGGATCTGACGCCTCGACGCTTTCGGCGACCGGCACGTCCGGCTTCGGCTCGGGCTGTTTTGCCTCCTGCTTGCGCTGCGACCATCGCGCCAGAAAGCCCTTGTCCCGGTCGGCCTCGTCTGGACCACTCATTTGCGACCCGTCCTCTCATCCGGCCCGCCGCCGGGCACACGCGGCCGATCGCCGCTGGCGCGATCCCGCTTGCGCTTGTGGAACACGCGCTCGACATGGAATTGATCGACGAAGGCGGCAATCCATGCGGCGATTTCCGGCGGCATCGGCACGGTGCCGATCACGTCGCAGCCGCTTTCGAACATCGCCTCCCCTTCGGTCGGGTCGGCGGTGACCTTCGTCAGCTCAAGTTCAGCGCCCCCGTCCTGGCGCCGCAACGCCACCCAGATGCGCGGCGCGCCATCGGCGAGGTTGTCGCGATAATTCGCCGTCTCCGCACTGAACAGATCGATGCTGGCCGCGCCGGCGTAATAGGTCGTCGCATCGGCCTCGGTGGACAGCGCGGTCCACGGCGCGGTCGCGGGCACCTCGTCCAGAATCATCGCCGGCGACCACAACTGGTCGACCCAGGGATTGTCGATCGAACGGCGTCGCACCACGACGCCGACCTCCCGGGATGCTTCGGTCATGTCAGATCCTCCCTTCGGCGGATCATGTGGCGTTCGCGGTCGCCGCAAGCGGCAAGCCCGCGACCAGATTTTGCGGCTTCAGCCGCACCACCTTGTCCGCCCCCATGGCGAGGATGAGATAGACCGGCTTGTCGCCGACCCGCTCATCCACCAGCCGCGCATCTTCGAAACTCAGCCGCATCAGGGCCACGATGCGCTCGGCAACGTCACCCTCCAGCCGCTCGCCGCGCCACAGTGCGTTGCCGATCCGCGTCGCCTCGCTGTCGAGGCCGATGAACCAGCGCCAGTCGCGATCCTCGATCGAGGCAATCGTTTCGACGTTGACGGCAATCCCAAGCAAATGACCGATCCAGCGCTCGATGACCCGGCACAGGGCGGCGCGCGCTTTCTTGTTGCCGCCGAGATTCATCACCATCGCATGCGCGTCCGACCGCGACCAATAGGTCCAGGCGTTTTCGTCGTCCATGACATCCATCTCGCCAAAGGACTTGGGCTGCTGCAGCATGGCCGTCAGCGGCGACGAATGCAGGTCGTGCTGGGCATGCTGCTCCGCCTCAATGACCTCGGCATCGGCCAGCAGCAGCGTGCCTTCGTGAATGGCCGCGAGCTGGCTGCGATAGAACAATTCGGCCGCCCGCAAGACATAGGGATCGTCGCAGCCTTCGAGCGCGTTGCGCAGGATCAGGTGGCACAATTGCGACAGGAAGATCGGCGGCAGATCGCCGGCTCCCTTGCGGGCCAGTGCGACATAAACTGCCTCGAGCGACGGCGCCGCCATCAGCCGGTCGCGGAAATTCATCATGAAGGACCAGTTTTCGCGCGCATCCGCATCGGCGAGCGCGGCGATGTCGGCACCCGACACAGGACGCAACGGATCGGCCATCAGGCTCTCATGCAGGCGAAGCTCGGCCTCGCAGGCGTCGGCCGGCGGCATCAATTCGGGCCGCGCCAGATAGGCCATGATGAGCTCTGGCGTCGCCACCAGCCCGCCGTGATCGGCGCGGCGCGTGAGGTGATGACCCGAAGCGACCCAGAATTCTCTCATGTACGATCCGTCGTCTTACCGTCGGTCCTGATCAGCCCGCGAAGATCGACCTCATCAGCAGGTTCATCATCGCCTTCGACTTCATGGAAGGTAAAGGCGCTGGCATGGGCGTGCAACCGGTCGGCACCTGCGACGCCTAAGCGCGGCTTCAGCGTCCGAAAGCGTTCGCGGATTTCGCCGTTCTCGACGCTACGCTGCACGGCCAGCAGGGTCTGCGGCGGATGATCGCACAGTGAGCCTGCGAACGCGATCTCCTCCTCGGCCGCAAGACGCGCGGCATTCGCATCAGGCGCGCCGAATTTGTCCATCAAATGCCCGGCGAGCCGCTCGATCATCGCCTGCCGTTCCGCTTCGCTCGCTTCGGTGACGACGGCAAGGGTCGACCATCCGAGACTGTCGATCCCGAGAAAGCCCGAACGCAGCGCCACGCGCTGCTTCTGACCAAGCGTCGCCGGATCCCGGTTCCAGAACACAAACGCGGCGGAAACCGCCCATTCGCCGGGTTCCGCCGCCCGCTCGAAAACAAAGGTATCTGACGGGTCCAGCCTGATGGTTCGCGGAAACTTCAACATGTCCGCCTCATTCGAATTTCGGACCCCGCGCCTGCGGATCATACCAACTGGCCCTCGCCAGCGCATCCACGAGGCTGCTCCGCTCCGGCCCTGCGTTGCCGGCAGCTAGCCTCACCAGAAGATCGCCATTGACGTCGATGCCCCGGCGCTCGCCGGCCTTGCGCTGGGGCAGCCGCTCCAGATAATCCCGCGCGATGGCCTCGAAGCCGCGCTCCTTCCAGCGGTCGAACGCGGTCATTAAATGGCGGCTGAAGCTTTCGATGATCGCATCGGTCTCGACCATCTCGAAACCTTCGCTTAGCAGGGACACGCCCGAGGCCGCCTGCACCTCCGGGATATGCGCCATCGCGGCCGCGCGCAGGATCACGCCGAACACGAGCCACCCCGGCACCGCGTCTTCGGCGCAATCCGTGGGCCAGGCCAATCGTCCGCCGCCGAGCAATCCGGCGTCGAACCTGACGGCGTCGGGCCAGTCGAATGCGACCTCGCGCTCCGGCGGACAATGGGCGGCGATCGCGTCCGCCAGCGCATTCATGCCGGCAAAGAACGCCCGGCGCGCCGAGGCGAGCGGCTCGTCCGGTTCAAGCACCACCGCGAACTCGACCAGATCGTAGCGGCGAACCCATACCAGCGTCCCGGCCCCCGCCTCCGCCGCGATCTCGCGTGCATGGGCGAACGCATCGCCGAGCTCGCGCAACGCGACCAAAGTATAACCGGGCGGCAGATCGAGCGTCTGTTCCGTATCCCCGAGACGAGCGATCACGAAGAACTATTCCCTCATGGCTTCAAAGGCCGATTGTGTATGCTACCCCGCACTAGCTGGCAGCGCGAGCGGCCTTATATCTTGCAGATATCCGCCCGAGCGGTTACCGCAGAACCACGGGGTGAAGCAACCGCCCGGCTTGGCGGATCAGGTTCAAGGTAATTCAATATGAGTGCGGCGATGTCTCGACTCCTGATTTGCAGTTGCGAGAAGACCATGCCGCTCGATGCGGAAGCGATCGGCCGTGGCTGCACGGGCAAGATCACGCAGGCGAACCAGCTTTGCGGCCTCGATCTCGACCGCTTCAAGGAGGCGCTCGCCGCAGGCACGCCAATCACGGTTGCCTGCACCCAGGAAGCGCCATTGTTTCGGGAAGTAGCGGAAAATTCTCCGCAAGCCGAGCTTACCTTCGTCAATATCCGCGAGACCGGCGGCTGGTCGAAGGATGCCGCTTCCGCCGGCCCGAAAGCCGCCGCGCTGATTGCCGCCGCCGGCGAAGAAATGCCGCCGCTACAACTGGTGACGCTGGAGAGCAGCGGCGTTGCGCTGATCTATGGCCGGGATGAAATCGCAATCGAGGCGGCGCAGCGTCTCGCCGACCGGCTCGACATCACCGTGCTTCTGACCAAACCCGGCGACGTGACCCCGCGGCGCACCAACGAATTTCCCGTGCTCAAGGGCACGATCCGCAATGCCCGCGGACATCTCGGGCAGTTCGAGCTCGCGATCGACGATTATGCGCTGCCGTCGCCCTCCTCGCGCGCAAAGCTCGTGTTCGGGTCGTCGCGCGACGGTGCGACATCGACCTGCGACCTGATCCTCGATCTCTCCGGCGGCACGCCGCTGTTTCCCGCTCATGAATTGCGCCCCGGCCATTTGCGCGCCGATCCGCGCGACAAGGCTGCCGTCGAGCGCGCGATTGCAGATGCCGGTAACATGGTCGGCACTTTCGACAAGCCGCGCTTTGTCAATTTCGAGCCGTCGCTCTGCGCGCATTCGCGCTCGTCCATCACCGGATGCACGCGGTGTCTGGATTTGTGTCCGACCGGCGCGATCACCCCGAATGGCAACGCGGTGGCGATCGACGCCAATGTCTGCGCCGGCTGCGGCTCCTGCGCCTCCGTTTGTCCAACGGGTGCCGCGTCCTACGCATTGCCGACCGCGGACGCCTTGATGCGGCGGCTGCGGACACTGCTGCAGACCTATCGCAAGGCCGGCGGCAGCGAGGCCGTGGTGTTGCTTCACGACGGCGAGCACGGCGAGGACATCATCGATGCGCTGGCGCGGTTCGGCGAGGGCTTGCCGGCCAACGTCCTGCCGCTCCGCGTCAACGAAGTGACCCAGATCGGGCCGGAAATCATCGCCTCCGTCTTCGCCTATGGCGGCAGCGGCGCCGCGCTGCTGACGCGCGGAAAACCGCGCCACGACATCACGGCCCTTCGCCGCGCGGTCGAAACATCAGACACCATCATCTCGGCACTCGGCTTCGGCACAGGCTTGGTTCGGATCATCGAGACCGACGATCCTGACCAACTGCGCGCCGCGCTGGATGCCGCCCCTCGCGGGATCGCAACGCAAAAGCCGGCCAGCTTCATGCCGCGGGGCGCGAAGCGCGGCGTGCTGGAGACGACCTTTCGCGAGCTGCACCTCGCCGCTCCCACGCCTGTCGATGTCGTGCCGCTGGCGCCCGGCGCTCCGTTCGGCACCGTGAACCTGAATGTCGATGGCTGCACGCTGTGCCATGCCTGCGTCACAGCCTGCCCGACCGGCGCGCTATCTGACAATCCCGACCGCGCGATGCTGCGCTTCACCGAAAGCCTCTGCGTGCAGTGCGGGCTGTGCCAATCCACCTGCCCCGAGAAGGTCATCACCATCGAGCCACGTCTGGACTTCCAGGCCTGGAACACACCGCAGCGCGTGCTGAAGGAGGAAGAGCCGTTCAACTGCATCGCGTGCGGAAAACCCTTCGGCACCAAGAGCTCGATTGATCGCGTGCTGGCCA
Source organism: Bradyrhizobium paxllaeri (assembly GCF_001693515.2). Taxonomy (NCBI): domain Bacteria; kingdom Pseudomonadati; phylum Pseudomonadota; class Alphaproteobacteria; order Hyphomicrobiales; family Nitrobacteraceae; genus Bradyrhizobium; species Bradyrhizobium paxllaeri. Next base: position 2,656,204 of record NZ_CP042968.1, on the reverse strand, counting down.
AACTCGGCAGCGAGCGGCACTGGATGTTCCAGGGCGCCAATGCGAAGCGGCTCGACGTCATCAAGATGTGCGCGGATTGCCGCGTCGAAGCCGTAGTGAACGAAAGTTTCGACCCGCATGCGGTGCCGCAGCGCCCGCCGGTCATGTCGACCGAGGATTATTTGCGCGCGCGCGAAGCAAAGAAGGACGATCCGCTTGGATCGTGAGCAGCCAGTGTCCGCCACCCCGCCAGATCTCAAGGCCCGCGCGACGTCGAAAGCCGCAGGCATTCCCGGCGTCAAGCACGTCATTGCGGTCGCCTCCGGCAAGGGCGGCGTCGGCAAATCCACCACCTCCTGCAACCTCGGGCTCGGCTTCGCCGCGCTGGGGCTGAAGACCGGCATTCTCGACGCCGACATCTATGGTCCGTCGCAACAAAAACTGTTCGGACTGCGCGGCAAGCCGCGCCAGCTCGGCCCGCGCATGCTGGAGCCGTTGGAACGGTTCGGCGTCAAGGTGATGTCGATCGGCTTCCTGGTCGAGGAAGACAACGCCATGATCTGGCGCGGGCCGATGGTGATCTCGGCGATCACCCAGTTGCTGCGCGAAGTCGCATGGGGTGATCTCGATATTCTCGTGGTCGACCTGCCGCCCGGCACCGGCGACGCGCAGCTCACCATGGCGCAGCAGGCGCCGCTCGCCGGCGCGGTTATCGTCTCGACACCGCAGGACCTCGCGCTGATCGACGCGCGGCGCGGCATCGCGATGTTTCAGAAGGTGAGCATCCCGATCCTGGGCGTCATCGAAAACATGTCGAGCTTCTGCTGCCCGACCTGCAACCACGTCACGCCGATCTTCGGCCATGGCGGTGCGCGGACGGAAGCTGAAAGCCGCGGCATTCCCTATCTCGGCGAGATCCCGCTCGATATGCAGATCCGCCAGACCTCCGACGAGGGACGCCCGATCGTCGCGGTCGAGCCCGACGGCGTTCATGCCAAGCATTACATCGCCATCGCCCGAGAGATTTGGACTTCGATTGTCACCGGCGCAGCGCACCGGCCGCCGCCACGCATCGTCATCGAATAGGCACGCATCGGCAATTCTAGGGACTCATGAGGGCCGGATTGGTCCGCTCTACGCCACCAGCAAGACCGAGCGCACGCAATTCGTCGCGATGCAGGTCGATCATGAGAATCGACAGCAGCAGGAAAAGCGCGGCGGCGACGTAGATCAGAAGTGGCGATGCCGAACCGTCGGCCGCATCGCGCTGCGCAGCCGCCGACTCCCGGGAATGGCTCCAGAACGGAGTCAGCAGAGCCCGCAAAGCACTAAGCATTCGGACCGTTCTTCGCCGCATCGTGACCCGAGCCTAGATCGGCCCTCGGCCAAAGTCGAGATTTGGCGATCAGGACATCGTGCCACACCTGCAAGCAGGCGTGGCAGGAGTCGATGGGTGAGCTAACGGGCCTCCTCGAAACCGCCGAGCGCAGCGGTGAGATTGGCGCCGAGGATATCGGAGAGATAACCGCCCTCCTGAACGAAAACCGTCGGCAAGCCGAGCCGCGCGATCGCAGCGCCGATGCGCCGGAAGCCGGCCGTGGTCACCGCTAGCCCGGCAAGCGGATCGGCTCCGAGGCATCGAGCCCGAGCGCCACCACCAGCGCGCCGGGCGCAAACGCACGGATGGTTTTTTCCGCTTCTCCGATCGCCTTGATGTAGTCGTCGTCCCCGGTGCCCTTCGGCAGCGGAATATTCAGATTGGCGCCGAGACCCGGACCGGCGCCGCGTTCATGCGCATATCCCCACACGAACGGATAGAAGAAGACCGGATCGGCGTGGATCGACACGGTGAGCACGTCTGGCCGCTCGTAGAAGATGCCCTGCGTACCGTTGCCGTGATGCACGTCGACATCGAGGATTGCGACGCGTTCATGCTTGAGCCGAAGCTGCGCCGCTGCTACCGCGCTGTTGTTGAAGAAACAGAAGCCGCCTGACATGTCGGCATAGGCATGATGGCCCGGTGGCCGGCATAGCGCATACACGGCGTCTTCGCCGTCCATGACGAGTTGCGCCGCCGTCGTGGCGACATCGGTGGCGGCGCAGGCGGCGGCGTAAGTACCCTTGCCGATCGGCGCCGCCGTGTCTGCCGCGTGCCAGCCGAGGCGGCCGACGATATGGGTTGGATACGTCGCGCCATAGCGAACCGGGTGGATGTTGGCGATCATCTCCGCACCGGAATCGCCGAGCGCAACCCAGGCGTCCCAGGCCTCCTCCATGAAACGCAGGTATTCCGCGCTGTGGACCCGTGCGCGCGGGCCCTGGCCGAACACCGTCGGCTCGACGAGCGTGTGTTTGCCGGCCTTCAGCCCCGCAAGCAACCGGTCGGCGCGTTCGGGCTGCTCGGTGGTGCGCTTGATCACGCCGCGCACCAGGAAGAATTGCGGATCGTGGCTGCGATGCAGTTCGGTATAGACGGCCTTCACACGGTTACTCCGTTGGTTGGAATGAGAATCCCGCTCGGCGGTTCAGCGGCATCGCCGGCCGGCAGCGCAAGCTCGCGCGCCAGTTTTCCGACTTCGCGCCAGGCGTGACCGATATGGTGGTCGACATGCGCGGTGATGCGCTCGGGATGACCGGTCTCAATAGCCGCGAGTAACGGCTCGTGCGTCCGCGCGATCTCGTGCGGATCGTCGTAGAGACGGCCGATCAGGCCGATGACCATGCGCAGTTCCGCCGCGAGATCATCGAACAGCCGCAGCAGGCGGCGGTTATCAGCGATCTCGAAGATCAACCGGTGAAAGCGATAGTCCTCTTCCACCTGCCGCGCCGGATCGTCGAGATCGGCGGTCTTGTGCAGAACGTCGATTTGCCGCCGCAACGCGTCGCGCGATTCCGTCGTCAGGTTGCGCGCCGCCAGCACGCAGGCATGCCGTTCGATGCAGAGCCGCAAATCGTAGATCTCGTCGATGTTCCTGATTTCGAGCTTGCGCACGAAAAAGCCGCGGCGCGGCTTCGCCACCAACAGGCCCTGTTTTTCCAGAAGCCGTGCCGCCTCGCGTACCGGCGCGCGGCTGACGCCTAATTCCCGGGCAATCCCCGCTTCCACCACTTTGGAGCCGGGTGGCAGGCGGCCTTGAACGATCGCCTGGGTCAGGATGCGCGCGACCTGGCCGACCAGATCGCTGTCCGCAACAGCCGGCAATCCAACAGGAAGAGACATAGGTCGCATCGGCTAAACCCGCGTCAGTCTGTGTATATTTTTAATCGTCGATTGTCGACAGTTTAGTCTTGCCCTAATGTCATGCCCCACGCAAGCTGAAAACGTTCGAACGTGGACAAAGGCGGAAATGACAAGCGCAGCGCAAAACACCGCAAAGGCATGGCCTGCGGCGGTGGACGACAAGACCCTCCAAATCCGGATCGACCTCGCGGCGGCCTACCGGCTCATTCACCGGCTCGGTCTCGACGACAGCATCTACACCCACATCTCGGTGCGGCTGCCGGGCCGGAACGACCGCTTCCTGATCAATCCCTACGGCCTGCGTTTCGAGGAAGTCACGGCTTCCAACCTGGTGACGGTCGACCTCGACGGAAACGTCATCGACGATCCCATGGGGCTCGGCATCAACCCGGCCGGCTTCACGATCCACAGCGCGATCCATGCCGCACGGCATGACGCCATTTGCGTCCTGCACACACATACGGTGGCCGGCATCGCCGTCGCCTGCCAGAAGCAGGGGTTATTGCCGCTCAATCAATGGTCGCTGCAGTTCACCGGTTGCCTCGCCTATCACGACTACGAAGGCATTGCGCTCGATCTCGATGAGCGTGAACGCCTCGTCGCCGATCTCGGCGACAAGTTCGTCATGGTCTTGCGTAACCACGGCATGTTGACCTGCGGACGCTCCGTCGCCGAGGCTTTCAAGCTGATGCACAATCTGGAGCGCTCCTGCCGCGCCCAGCTCGCCGTGCAGTCGTCAGGCGCCGAGTTCATCCCGCTTTCCGACGCCGTCGCCCACAAGACAGCCGGCCAATACGCAACCTTTTACGACGCGATCGAGCTCAACGGCGTGCCCGACAGCGAATGGGCCGCCTTCAAGCGGATGCTCGAACGGACCGATCCCGACTTTGCGAACTGACAAAACGCGCCCTCGACGATCTGAGAACGCGAAGCCCTTTTCTTTAAACGAGGTATGGAATGTCCAAGCGTAAGATCTTGATAAGCCTTGCCACGATGTGCGTGCTGAACACCGCGGCAATGGCCCAGGGGCCGAAAGCAGGTGGCGTCGTCAACGCCGTGATCCAGCCGGAGCCGCCGAGCCTGATGATCGGTCTGGTGCAGAACGGTCCGACGCAGATGGTCGCCGGCAACATCTATGAAGGCCTGCTGCGCTACAGCCCCAAGCTCGATCCCCTCCCCGGCCTCGCCGAAAGCTGGTCAGTCAGCGAGGATGGCAAGGTCTACACGTTCAAGCTCGTGAAGGGCGTCACCTGGCATGACGGCAAGCCGTTTACGTCGGCCGACGTGCTGTTCACGATCGAGTTCCTGAAGCAGACGCATGCACGCGCCCGCGGCAATCTCGTGCAGCTCGACAAGGTGGAAGCGCCGGATGAATCGACCGTCGTCTTCACGCTGAAGCAGCCGTTCGGCCCCTTCATCGGCATCTTCGAAGTCGGCTCGCTGCCGATGATCCCGAAGCACATCTATGAAGGCACCGACTTCAAGACCAACCCGGCCAACAACACGCCTGTCGGCACCGGCCCCTTCATGTTCAAGGAATGGCAGAAGGGCTCATTCATCCGCCTGGTCAAGAATCCGAACTACCACGTCAAGGGCAAGCCGAACATCGACGAGATCTACTGGCACGTGATTCCGGATGCCGCGGCGCGCTCGGTCGCCTACGAGACCGGCAAGGTCGATGTGCTGCCAGGCGGCTCGGTGGAAAACTTCGACGTGCCGCGGCTGAGCAAACTGAAGAACACCTGCGTCACCGGCGCGGGCTGGGAATTCTTCAGCCCGCATTCCTGGCTCTGGCTCAACAACCGCTCGGGTCCCACCGCGAACAAGAAATTCCGCCAGGCGCTGATGTTTGCGATCGATCGCAACATGGCCAAGGACGTGGTCTGGAACGGCCTCGGCAAGGTCGCGACCGGCCCGTCCGGCTCGGCGATCAAGTACTACACGGGCGCCGTGCCGAAATACGATTACGATCCGGCCAAGGCGAAGGCGTTGCTCAAGGAAGCCGGGTACAACGGCGAGAAGGTCCGCATGCTGCCCCTGCCCTATGGCGAGACATGGCAGCGCTGGGCCGAGATGGTTCGCCAGAACCTGCAGGACGTCGGCGTCAACGTCGAGATGATCGCGACCGACGTGCCCGGCTGGAACCAGAAGGTTTCGGAATGGGACTACGACATCGCCTTCACCTATCTCTATCAGTACGGCGATCCCGCGCTCGGCGTCGGCCGCAACTATGTCTCCAGCCAGATCGCCAAGGGCTCGCCGTTCAACAACGTCGAAGGTTACTCGAATCCCGAGATCGACAAGCTGTTCGCCGACGGCGCGGTCGCCTTCCCCGATGCGGCGCGTGAGGAGATCTACGCCAAGGCGCAGAAGATCCTGGTCGAGGACGTACCGGTCGCGTGGATGCTCGAACTGCAGTTCCCGACGATCACCCGCTGCAGCGTCAAGAACCTGATCACGACCGGCATCGGCGTGAACGACGGCTTCCGTGACGCCTGGATCGAGAAGTAATCCCCCACTCATCGGGCGTCAGCTCTCAGCGCTGACGCCCTGCCATCGCGCCTCCAACGCCATCGACAGCTCATGATTTCCTTCATCGCCCAGCGGATTGCGAAGGCCGTCATCGTCCTTCTCGCCCTCGTCGTGCTCAACTTCTTCCTGATCCGGATGGCGCCGGGCGATCCCGCGGTGGTGATGGCGGGCGAAGCCGGCGCGGGCGACCAGCTCTTCATCGCACAACTGCGCGAGAAGTTCGGGCTCGACCAGCCGCTTCCGGTGCAACTGTTCCTCTACGTCAAAGGCATTCTCAGCCTCGATCTCGGATTCTCGTTTCGCCAGCAGATGCCGGTCTCGAAGCTGATCCTCGATCGCCTGCCGGCGACGCTGTTGCTGACGGGGACTGCGTTTGCGATTTCGCTCGCCTTCGGCATCCTGTTCGGAGCATTGGCGGCGCGCTTTGCCGGCACCTGGGCCGACACAGCGATCACGATCGCCGCGCTGATCTTCTATGCCACGCCACTGTTCTGGGTCGCGCTGATGGCGATCCTGCTGTTTTCGGTCACGATGGATTGGCTGCCGAGTTTTGGTTACGAGACGGTCGGCGCAGGCTACACCGGGCTCGCCCATGTGCTCGACGTTGCCGCCCATCTGGTCCTGCCGGCCACCACCATCGGCCTGTTCTTCATGGCGACCTACGCCCGCATGACCCGCGCCTCGATGCTCGAAGTCAACCGCCTCGACTTCGTCAAGACGGCGCGCGCCAAGGGCCTGTCGGATGCCGTGATCCAGCGCCGCCACGTGCTGCGCAACGCGCTGTTGCCGGTGGTCACGCTCGCGGGCCTGCAGGCCGGCACGCTGGTCGGCGGCGCGGTGCTGACCGAGACGGTGTTCGCCTGGCCCGGCATCGGCCGCCTGATGTACGAGGCGCTGCTCCAGCGCGACTACAATTTGCTGCTCGGCGTCTTCGTCGTGTGTTCGGCGATGGTGCTGGCCTTCAACCTGATCACGGACCTCGTCTATCGTTCCGTCGATCCTCGCATCGAGTTCGCGTCATGAAACAGGCCTCGCGCGTGCTGTTGCGCAACCCCGGCGGCATGATCGGCATCACGATCCTCGTCATCGCGGTCGCCGTCGCCCTGTTCGGTCCCCTGCTGTTTCCGACCTCCCCCTGGCGCATGGTGCAGCGGCCGTTCCTGCCGCCGTTCACGCTATCAGGCTTTCCGCTCGGCACCGACGCGCTCGGCCGCGACGTCATGGCCGGCATTATTTACGGCGCCCGCGTCTCGCTGCTGGTCGGCCTGATTTCGACACTGGCTTCGCTCGCCGTCGGCATCCCGCTCGGCGCGACAGCCGGATATTTCGGCGGCAAGGTCGACGATGCCCTGATGCGCTTCACCGAGTTCTTCCAGACCGTCCCGAGCTTTGCGCTGGCGATCGTCCTCGTCGCCATCATGCAGCCGTCCATCGTCTCGATCGTGGCCGCCATTGCCATCGTGAGCTGGCCGCCGGTGGCGCGGCTGGTGCGTGGCGAGGTGCTGTCGTTGCGCACCCGCGAATATGTCCAGGCGGCGGTCGTGACCGGCCAGACCAACTGGTGGATCATCTGGCGCGAGATCCTGCCGAACGCGTTGTCGCCCGTCATCGTGTTGGCCTCGCTGATGGTCGCGACCGCGATCCTGCTGGAATCCTCGCTCTCCTTCCTCGGCCTCGGCGATCCCAATTTGATGTCGTGGGGCTACATGGTCGGCGCCGGCCGCACCGTCATCCGCCAGGCCTGGTGGATCACCGTGTTTCCCGGCATCGCCATCCTCATCTCGGTTCTGGCGCTGAACCTGATCGGCGAAGGCCTCAACGACGCGCTCAACCCTCGCCTCGCCAAGGGAGGGCGCTGAGCATGACCGTCGTCGTCAAGAACCTGAAGCTCGCGCTGCCGCCCGGCGGCGACCGCACCTATGCCGTGGACGATGTTTCGTTCGAGCTGTCAGCCGGGAAAATTCTCTGCGTGGTCGGCGAATCCGGCTCCGGCAAGTCGATGTGCGCCCATGCGCTGATGGGGCTGCTGCCGGAAGCGGTGACGGCCGAATCCGGCGAGATCCTCTTCGAGGGAAATAATCTGGTGTCGCTCAGCCGTGCGGAATGGCTGGCGCTGCGCGGCCGCGGCATCGCGATGGTGTTCCAGGAGCCGATGACCGCGCTTAACCCCTTGATGCGGATCGGCGAGCAGATCGCCGAGATGTTCGAGGCGCACGGCCTGCTGACGCCGAAAGAGCGGCAGCAGAAGGCCCTCGCTTTGATCCGCGAGGTCGGCCTGCCCGATCCCGAACGCGCGGTGCGTGCCTATCCCCATCAACTATCCGGCGGCCAGCGCCAGCGCGCCATGATCGCTATGGCGCTGGCGCTCGAACCCGCCGTGCTGGTGGCGGACGAACCGACCACGGCGCTCGATGTCACGACGCAGGCGCAAATCCTGAAACTGATTCGCGACCTGCAGCGCCGCCGCAACATGGCCGTGATGTTCATCACCCATGATTTCGGAGTCGTCGCGGAGATCGCCGATCGCGTCGTCGTGCTCCAGCACGGCAAGGTGGTCGAACAGGGCACCGCCGATGAAGTGCTGCAACGGGCCCATCATCCCTACACCCGCGCATTGCTTGCCGCCGTCCCGACCCTGCAGCCGCCGCAGCGGACCTCCCTGCTCGACCGCGACAAGGCGGTGGAAGTGATCGGCCTCGGCAAGACCTATATCAGCGGCGGCGGCTGGTTCCGCAGCGAGCGCCGCGTGCAGGCAGCAAAGGACGTCAGCTTCGACATTTTTCGTGGCGAGACGCTCGGTCTGGTCGGCGAATCCGGTTCCGGAAAATCTTCCGTCGCGCGGCTCGTGATGCGCCTGATCGAGCCCGATGCCGGCACCGTCCGCATCGGCGACATCGATCTCACCCGGATTGGCGGCAAGGCGCTGCGCGAACAGCGCCGCCGCATCCAGATGGTGTTCCAGGATCCGTTCGCTTCCCTCAACCCGCGCCGGAAGGTCGGCAGCATCATCAGCGACGGGCCGATCGCGCATGGCGTCGATCCGGCGGCGGCGCGGAAGCGTGCCGGCGAACTGCTCAGCCTCGTCGGCCTCAATGCGGGCGCGATGGAGCGGTTTCCGCACGAATTCTCCGGCGGACAGCGGCAGCGCATCGGCATTGCGCGGGCGCTGGCGCTCGATCCCGAAATCCTGGTCGCCGATGAAGCTGTCTCCGCGCTCGACGTATCCGTTCAGGCGCAGGTGCTGGACCTGCTGGAAGATTTGAAGGCCCGCCTCGGCCTGTCGATGCTGTTCATCACCCACGATTTGCGCGTGGCCGCGCAGATCTGCGACCGCATCGCGGTGATGCAGCATGGCGCAATCGTCGAACTCAAGTCGGCGGCCCTGCTGTTTGCCGCGCCTGAGCACGCCTACACCCGCGAGCTTCTCTCCGCCGTGCCGGGCCAGACGTCATCGTCGAAGGCCGCATGAACGGGGCCGCCTGAACGATGCGTTGTGTCCTCGTCAGCAAGAGCCTCGATCTCCGCGGATATCTCGGCGCGCAATTCCTGCGTGCCGCCGATCGCATCGAAATCGTCAATCATCCGCACCATGGGTCCGCCACGGACATCCGCCTCGCAGTGGCCTGGCACCCGCCGGACGATGCATTCGATCACTATCCCAATCTGCAGGCGGTCTGCTCGATCGGCGCCGGCGTCGACAATATTCTGGCCTGCCCCAGCCTGCGCCCCGATGTCGAGGTGATCCGCGTCGTCGATCCCGCACAGGCGCAGATGATGTCGGGTTTTGTGGCCTGGCACGTCATCGGCCATCAACGAAGATTTGCGACCTATCAGGCCCAGCAGCGCGAGGAACGCTGGCAGCGTTTCGCCCTGCGCCGGGCACAGGACGTTCCGGTCGGCATTTTGGGATTTGGCGAAATCGGCCGCACGGTAGCCACTGATCTCGCGCAACTCGGTTTCCCGGTCATGGCGTGGAGCCGGACTGCAAAGCCTGCGCCGCAGGGCATCCGCAGCTTCGACGGCGCGGCGGGTCTCGATGCCATGCTCGGCCAGACCGAGGTTCTTGTGAATCTCCTGCCGCTGACGCCGGAGACCAGGGGCATCCTCAACCGCACGACATTCGCCCGGATGTATCGCGGCGGCTACCTGATCCAGGTCGGCCGCGGTGAACATCTGGTCGAAGCCGACCTGCTCGCGGCGCTGGAGAGCGGCCAGTTGGCTGGCGCCGCGCTCGATGTCTTCGCGACCGAACCCCTGGCGCCGCGCCATCCGTTCTGGCGGCATCCCCGCATTGTCGTCACCCCGCACGACGCCTGCGAAGTCAGCGTCGAAGCGATCGGGGCGACGTTTCGCGCGACCGCGGAAGCAATACGCGCCGGCCGGCGTCCGCCGCATTCCATCGACCGCGAACGCGGCTATTGAGCGACAGAAGATGAATATTCTCGTGCCGGGCTCGTCTCCCGCGACGCTTGCCACCCATCCGATCGATACGCTGCGCGCCGCATCCGCCATCCCGGAAGCGCAGGCGCAGCGGCTGGCGGCCGAGCATTACGGCCTGATCGCCGCCGTGCACCGGCTCGACAGCGAGCGCGACCAGAATTTCCGGCTGCGCTCGCTGAGCGGCCGCGAATATGTCCTGAAGATCGCCAACCCGGCGGAAGACCGCGCGGTGACCAACCTGCAGACGGAGGCCCTGCTTCACCTCGCTGCGGCAGATCCCGACTTGCCGGTGCCGCGGATCTTTCCGGCGCGGAACGGCATGACCGAACTGGATATCGCGTTCGACGACGGCTCCACGCGAGTCGTGCGTCTGTTGTCGTATCTTCCGGGAACGCCGATGCATGCAGTGGCAGGATCGGCTGCCCTGCGCCGCGATCTCGGCCGCTGTGCCGCGCGGCTGGCGCGAGGCCTTTCCGATTTCAGCCATCACGGCGCCAATCATAAATTGCTGTGGGACCTGCAGCACGCTGCTGAAGTATATCCGCTGGTCGACGCCGTTCCGGCCGAGCGGCGCGCCCTGATCGAGGAGGTTCTCGGCGGTTTCGAGGCCCATGCCATGCCAGCTCTTGCGCAGTTGCCCAGCCAGCCCGCCCACAATGACCTCAACCCGCACAACGTTGTCGTCGATCCCGAAACCTGCACCGGCGTTGCCGGGATCATCGATTTCGGCGACCTCACCTGCACGGCGCGGGTCAACGACCTCGCGATCACGGCTGCCTATCAGGTTGCCGACAACGACGATCCGCTGGCTCCGGCCTGCGAGATGATCGCGGCCTATCATGCCGTGCTGCCGCTCGAGCCGGCCGAACTCGACGTGCTATTCGACCTGATCGCCACGCGCATGGCCATGACGGTCGTCATCAGCAGTTGGCGCGCCGCCCGTTATCCTGCTAACCGGAACTACATTCTGCGCAACAATGCCGCGGCCTGGGCGCGGCTACAGCGCATGGTGAAACTCTCGCGGGACCACGCGAGAGTTCAGATCCAGCGCGCCTGCCATCTGGAGTAACGAGATGTCCGCCGCCGACGAGGCCACACAAGACCTGATTGCGCGCCGCAACCGCCTGCTCGGTCCGGCATACCGTCTCTTCTACGAACAACCCGCGCAATTCGTCCGCGGCGAAGGCGTCTGGCTATACGACACGGCAGGACATCGCTATCTCGACGCCTACAACAACGTTGCCTCCGTCGGGCATTGCCACCCGCACGTCGTGCAGGCGATTGCGCGACAGGCCGCCGTACTCAACACGCATACGCGCTATTTGCACGAGACCGTGCTCGACTTCGCGGAACGGCTGCTGGCGACGTTTCCGCACCAGGTCAGCCACGTCATGTTCACCTGCACCGGCAGCGAGGCCAACGACCTCGCGCTTCGGGTGGCGCGAACCTGCACCGGCGGCACCGGCTTCATCGTCACGGCAAACGCCTATCACGGCGTCACCAGCGCGCTTACCGAATTGTCGCCCTCGCTCGGCCTAGCGCTTCCGCAAGGAAGCCACGCGCGGCTGATACCGGCGCCGGGCTCAGGCAAAAACGCCGCTGAAATCTTTGCCGGGCACGTCAGCGCCGCCCTGGAGGATATGAAGCAGAGCGGCATCCGCCCCGCGGCACTGCTGGTCGATACGATCTTTTCCAGCGACGGCGTATTCGCCGATCCGCCCGGCTTTCTGCGCCCCGCGGTCGAGGCCGCACGCGCAGCCGGCGCGCTGTTCATCGCCGATGAAGTGCAACCCGGCTTCGGCCGCTGCGGCGAAGGGATGTGGGGCTTTGCGCGCCACGGCCTCATTCCCGATCTCGTCACCATGGGCAAGCCGATGGGCAATGGCCATCCCGTCGCCGGCATGGCGGCGCGTCCGGAACTGCTGGCGGAGTTCGGCCGCAGGTCGCGCTACTTCAACACTTTTGGCGGCAACCCGGTTTCGGCGGCTGCCGGCATTGCGGTTCTCGACGTGATCGCTGCAGAGGGATTGGTCGCGAACGCGCGAGACACCGGCGCCTATCTGATCAAGCGGCTCACCGAGCTGCAGGCGCGGCACGCGTTGATCGCCGAAGTCCGCGGCGCCGGCCTGTTCGTCGGCGTCGAGTTGCAACGCGGTGGGCCGAGCGGCACACCTGCCACGGCGGAAGCCACGCGCATCGTAAACCTGCTGCGCGAACGGCGTGTGCTGATCAGCTCGGCCGGCCGGCACGGCAACGTGCTCAAGATCAGGCCGCCTCTGGTGTTCGGCCCGGAGCATGCAGATGTGCTCGTCCAGCGTCTCGATGAGGCGCTGGCCGAACTGGTCGTGATGTCAGAGCAATAAGGACGCGCGGCTTAAGCGCCGGCGGACGGCAGGCTGGCGGCCGCGATGGCCACGATCTGGGACAGCCGGCGGCCGATCCGGGAGGACGCGCTGCTCAGCAATGAACGAACCTGTCGCATCTCTTCGTCTTCCATATGCGCCGGGGGGCAAGGCGCATGGGGAAAATGGTCTCTCGCGGCTAAGTAGTCGAGATGTCAGGGAAAATAGCAACGTGCGCCTCGTCGGAGTGCCGTTTGGCAGTGGAATTATTGCCGTGAACGCTCCGCGGGCGGAGCAAATTTTCTCGTCCGTTTCGGACCTATAATCCGGTGATGCCGCTGTCGACCGCCAGCGTCTGGGCGTTAACGTAGACACTCTCATCCGAAATGAAGAACAGCGCCGCATAGGCGATTTCCCACCCTGTCGCCATCCGCCCGAACGGCGCGCCCGCCGCGCTTCGCGATGGCCGGCCGGCGCTGGTGTGGCGGCCGAGCGGCGTGTCAACCAGCCCGGGGCAAATGGTGTTGGCGCGGATGCCGCGCCGGGCACCTTCCTTGGCGACATTGCGCATCAGGCCGCCAAGCGCGGCCTTCGACGTGTCATAGGCGATCAATTGCGAGCCGGAACGAAGTGCTGCGATCGAGGAGATGAACACAATCGGGGAGCCGTCGGCGAGGTGCTTGAGCGCCTTGCGGCAGCAGAGCATTGGCCCGGTCAGGTTGACCGCAAACGTATCGTTCCATTCCTTGAGATCGACCCCTTCGAGGCCGAGCGCCCCAACCCCGATGCCGACGTTGAGCACCATGCCGTCGAACCCGCCGAGTCCCTCGCGCGCCTCGTCGATCATCCGATTCACGGAGTCTTCGCGCGAAATGTCGGCCTCGATCGAAAAGGCCTTGCCACCGTCGGCAACGATGCGCTGGACGGTATCGTCGGCGCTGGCCCGGTTCACGTCGGCGACCGCAACATGGGCCCCTTCCCGCGCAAACAGCAGCGACATCGCCCGGCCGTTGCCGACGGGATCGGTGGCCGCGTCGAACGTCCGCTGCCCGCCGCCGACGATGAGAATCTTGCGGCCCTGAAGGCGTCCGCGGCCCGGCGCCTCGCCCATAGATTCCGCGCTGAGCTGCCGCACATAACGAATTTTGTCTGTCATGGTCTCTTATCCCACGTTTTGCGCGGCCTGCGGCGTACCCAGAAGTTTGCGCAGCGAAACCAACACTTCTTCCAGCCTGTCGTGGTGAAGCCAGTGCCCGGCCCCTGCGATCTTCACCAGTTCGGCCTGCTTGAAATGCGCGAGCAGGCCTTCGGGGTCCGGCAGAAAGCTTTCGTCGCCCCACATCAGCAGGGTCGGACAGGTGATCCGCGACCACAAGGCGACATATTCGTCCGATGACAGCCGATACGGCGCCCTCGCCCGCTGATAATGGTCGAACTTCCAGCGATAGAGGCCATCAGCACCTTTCCGGACGCCATGGCTGGCAAGGTGAAGCGCCAGTGCCGGCGTCAGCCGCTTGTTGCGGGTTGAAAGCCGCTGCGCGGCTTCCTCGATGTTGCGGAACGTACTCTCCTGATGCTCCGCAATGCGGTCGAGCTGGCCGATCCAGCGCGTCATCTGTTCGTGGATCGGCACCGGCTGCGAGCCCGACACGAACGCGCCGTCGAGTACGCCGAGACGCGAAACCTGCTCCGGATAGGTCCCGGCATAGGCCAGCGCGACCATGCCGCCCATCGAATGGCCGACAATCGCTGCATCCCGCAACTCCGCGAAACGTATCAGCCGGGTAAGGTCATAGACATGGTCGGTCAGGCTGTAGCTGCTGCCCTTCGCCCATTCGGAATCGCCATGCCCGCGTAGATCGGGCGCCACGACATGAAAATGCGGCTGCAATTCTCGCGCAATCGCATCCCAGTTGCGGCAGTGGTCGAGGCCGCCATGGACCAGGATCAATGGCGGTGCTGATACATTGCCCCAGTCGACATAGTGCAGCCGCAGCCCCTGCGACTCATAAAAGCGATCTGCCGGTTCGGCCATCGTATCTCTCGCGCAGGCCTATTTAGGCGCAAATCCGAACGTCCGCTCGAAGCGCTTGGCGTAGTCGGGCCACACTTCGGGATTGACGATGCGCGGCGGCCGCTTGCCGTCGAGCGCATCGAGAATCTGCTCGGCGGCGATCTTGCCCATGTTGATGCGCGCTTCCCTGGTCACACCCGCCGTGTGCGGGCTCGCCAGCACGTTGTCGAACTGCAGCAGCGGATGCTCCGGCGGCGGCGGCTCCTTGTCCCAGACATCGAGGCCGGCGCCGGCGATGCGCTTGTCGCGCAACACCTCGTACAGCGCTTCCTCATCGTGAATGAAGCCCCGCGCCGTAGTGACGAAGAATGCGTGCGGCTGCATCAGCGCAAACTCACGGGCGCCGATCATGCGGTGGTTGTCTTTGGTCAGGGGGCATGAGATCGAAACGAAATCCGAACGCCGCATCAAATCGTGCAGCTCCACCTTCTCGCCGCCGCGGGCGGCGATTTCTTCCGCGGTCAGATAGGGATCATAGGCTATCACCTTCATATGCAAGAGGCCCTTGCACAGCTCGGCGATGCGGCGGCCGACATTGCCGATGCCGACGATGCCGACAGTCTTGCCCTGCACCTCATTGCCGATCAGCGAATTGCGATTGACGTTGGCCTGGCGTCGCAGCGCACGGTCGGATTCGAGGATGCGCTTGGACAGCGTCAGCATCATGCCGAGCGCATGCTCTGCGACCGAATTGGCGTTGCCGCCGGTTTGATTGACGACGAGCACACCGGCCGCCGTGCAGGCATCGACATCCACGGGATCGAATCCCGCACCGTTCGAGGAGACGATCAGGAGGTTCGGCGCCCGCCGCAACAGATCCTGATCGACGTGAAAGTGCCTCGCGATCTCGTCGCGCGCCGCTCCAACCTGATAGGCATGCGCCGCCGACAGGATCGGCGCTGCGATCGTATCGGGGCTGTCGTTCTCCAGCCGGTCGAGCCGCACATCGGCGCGCGCCTTCAAGATATCGACATAGATCTCGTGGGCGAGATATTTGACATAGAACACGCGCTTGTTGTTGACGGTCATTTTCCTTGGCCACTTTCAGTTCGGAATAACGTGGAGCTTGTGGTTTGACGGGTGGCCGCTCGCGCGGCAGATCAGGGTGCAGGTCTTGGCGGAAGTATGGGCGAAGTGGTTACGGCCGCCAGCGCCGACGCATTGGCAGCAATCCGGACACATCCAGCCATGGCACCTCCCCGATTTCTTTCTTGTTTATCTCACATGGTCGTATGCTGGCTGAAGCGGCGCGAGGCGCAGAGCAGGATACGATCGGAACATGTTGACAATCTCGCCGAGGGCGTCAAGTTCGCCGCTCCAAGGACGAACGCCAATCAAAAGAGCGCGGGCGAAGGGAGACAAAAATGGCGGTTGCAGAGGAAAAAACCTCGCCCGAAGCCTCCGACAAGAGCTGGCACGGCATCGTGCTGCAGACCCTCAAGCGCAACGATGTCCGCCTCGTCCCCTACGTGCCCGACCGCGTCCTGACGCCGCTGATCAAGAACCTGCATGCCGACCCGTTTTTTACGACCTTCGCCACCGCGCGCGAGGAGGAAGCGGTCGGCATCGTCTCGGGCGCCTGGATGGGCGGCATGCGGAGCGCGGTGCTGATGCAGACATCCGGATTTGCCACGCTCGCGAACGTCCTGGCCTCGCTGGCGATCCCCTATCAGATCCCGCTGATCATGTTCGTCTCCGAGCGCGGCACGCTCGGCGAATTCAATTACGGCCAGTCGCTGGTGTGCCGCACGATGCGCCCGGTGCTGGATTCGCTGGCGATGGAGCACCATACCATCACCCGACTGGATGAACTCGAATTCATCGCCGACCGCTCCATCAAGCAGGCCGTCACCACGCAGGCGCCGGTGGCGCTGATCCTCTCGCCGCTGCTGACCGGCGGCAAGGTCTTCGACAAGTGAGCGATGTCATGAACAACGATAATCCTGCCCGCAATACCAAGGTCATGAACCGCTTCGATCTCACCTCGCGGCTGATCGCGAAGTTGAAGAACGAGGAAGCCGTGATCGGCGGCATCGGCAACACCAATTTCGACCTGTGGGCCGCCGGCCACCGGCCGCAGAATTTCTACATGCTCGGCAGCATGGGTCTCGCCTTCCCGATCGCGCTCGGCGTCGCGCTGGCGCAACCCGATCGCCGGGTGTTCGCGCTCGAAGGCGACGGCTCGCTCTTGATGCAGCTTGGATCGCTCTCGACGATCGCGACGCTGGCGCCGAAAAACCTCACCATGGTAGTGATGGACAATGGCATCTACCAGATCACCGGCGCGCAACCGACGCCGGGTGCAGCCGTCGCCGACCTCGTCGCCATCGCGGTCGCGAGCGGGCTCACCAACAGCAGCTGGGCGGCGGACGAGGACGATTTCGAGCGCCTTATCGAGGAGTCCCTGTCGGCCGCAGGCCCGACCCTGATCGGCGTGCGCATCGACGACAAGCCGGGCACAGGCACCACCCGTCGCGATCCCGTGCAAATTCGGGAGCGCTTCATGCACGGTATGGGCGTGAGGGAGCCGCTCTGACGGATTAACCACACATTGCCTCGATCGTGCGTATGGACTTACCGCACGGAATGTGTGCTATGCCGTCCCGATGACGATCATCCCTCGACTTATCGCCTGGGGCCTTGCCGCGGCCATTGCCTTCGCAACCCTCGGACCGGCCGAACGGCGACCGCACTTGAATCTCGGACAGAACGGCGAGCACGCGCTTGCCTTCATGCTGCTGGGGCTCGCCTTCGGGCTGGCGCACACGCGCAATCGTTCGCTGACGGCGACCCTCGTCATTGCCTTCACCGGCCTGATCGAAATCCTGCAGTTCTGGGCGCCCGGCCGGCATGCGCGGATGTCAGATTTCGTGGTCGACGCATTGGCCGCGTCTCTCGGCCTCCTGGTTGCCGCGGCGCTCGACTGGAAGCTCAGGCGAACGCAGCGATCGCTGCCGTGACCACAAAAAAATTCCTCGCAGGCGTCGCCCGCGAGGAATGTCAGCCAACAGCTTAGGCCCGTCAGTCGAGGATTCTCACGACCCTTCGCGTACGCGGCTCCACGATCACCCGGCGATCATTGACCACGGCATAACGGTATTCGGTATGCTGCGGCACCGTGCGCAGTTCAACGGCTGGCGGCAGCGGCTCGCCCACCACTACGCGCTCACGCACCACCACGGAGCGATCGCGCGGAACCGAATTGATCACCGCGTTCGGAATTTCCACGGCCGCGCCGACCGCAGCACCGACGGTACCGCCGACGATGGCGCCGACCGGACCAGCGGCTTCACCACCCCTCGCGGCGCCTTCCGCCGCGCCTTGCGCAGTGGTCGACTGGGCAAACGCCGCGCCCGGCATCAGCAGTGAAGCGGCAATCAGTGAAACAGCCAAACGATTATTCATTGCATCCTCCAGTAAATCGATGATGCATTTCAATCATTGGCGGCACGGGAAGTTCCAGTTCCAATGCGACAGCAAAAAGAGCCGCGTCGAAATTTCGACGCGGTTCCAGTCACAGGGAGAAACAAGAAATCAGGCTTTGGCGACCTCGTGGCTTGCCATCATTTCGAGCGCGCGCACCATTCCCGAATGGTCCCAGGCCTTGCCGCCATGGGCGGTGCAGGACGAGAACAATTGCTGCGCGACCGCCGTGCTCGGCAAGGAAATGCCGAGCGCCCGCGCGCCCTCCAGCGCCAGATTGAGATCCTTCTGGTGCAGCTCGATACGGAAGCCCGGCTCGAAGTTGCGCTTCACCATGCGCTCGCCATGCACTTCCAGAATGCGCGACGAGGCAAAGCCGCCCATCAGCGCCTGCCGCACCAGCGCGGGATCCGCGCCGGCTTTCGATGCGAACAACAGCGCCTCGCCGACCGCCTCGATCGTCAGCGCGACGATGATCTGGTTGGCGACCTTTGTCGTCTGCCCGTCGCCGTTGGCGCCGACGAGGGTGACGTTCTTGCCCATCTTGTCGAAGATCGGCTTCACGGCGTTGAACGCGCGCTCCGGCCCGCCGACCATGATGGTGAGGCTTGCCGCCTTGGCGCCGACTTCACCGCCGGAAACCGGTGCATCGAGATAGTCGGCGCCGAGCGCCTCCACCTTCTTGCCAAACTCCTTGGTGGCGAGCGGCGAGATCGAGCTCATGTCGACGACGATCTTGCCCTTCAAGGGTCCCTTCGCAACGCCATCAGGCCCGAACAGCACGGCTTCCACGTGCGGCGTATCCGGCACCATGATGATGACGATTTCAGCCTGCTCGGCGACGTCCTTGGCCGACTTGCAGACCACGCCGCCGGCGGCAACCAGCTCCGGTGCGACAGGCACGACATCATGCAGGAACAGGCGGTGGCCGGCAGCCTGGAGATGGCCCGCCATCGGGCGCCCCATGGTGCCGAGACCGATAAAGCCGATATTGGTCATTTCAACTCCCCTTTGTCGTTTCTTGTTCAAGTATCGGCCGTCAACGCGGCGTGCCAACCGAGACCTTCGACCGTCGTCGTCCTCGGTTTGTATTCGCAGCCGATCCAGCCTCGATAACCAATAGCGTCGAGATGGCGGAACAGGAAGGGATAGTTGATCTCGCCCGTCCCCGGCTCGTTGCGGCCGGGATTGTCGGCAAGCTGGACATGGGCGATGCGCGGCAGATGTTTTTGCAGGGTTCGCGCAAGGTCACCCTCCATCACCTGCATGTGATAGATGTCGTACTGCACGAACAGATTGCTCGAGCGCACGTCGGCGATGAGCTGAAGCGCCTGCGCCGTCCTGTTCAGGAAGAAGCCCGGAATATCGATCGTGTTGATCGGCTCGATCAGGAGCCTGATCTGCTCCTTCGCGAGTGCATCCGCCGCAAAGCGCAGATTACCGATCAATGTCTCGTTGAGATCGACAGCATCCGCGCCGTCGGGCGCGATGCCGACGAGGCAGTTGAGCTGGCGGCAATCGAGCGCCTTGGCATAGTCGATGGCGCGCGCGACACCGTCGCGAAACTCGTCGACCCTGTCCGGCAGGATGGCGATGCCGCGCTCGCCGGCGCCCCAATTGCCCGCCGGTAGATTGTGCAGCACTTGGGTCAGGCCGTGCTGGTGCAACTGCTCGCGCAGATCGGCCTTGTCGAAATCATAGGGGAATAGATATTCGACTCCGTTGAATCCCGCGGCCTTGGCGGCGGCGAAGCGCTCGATAAACGGCTGTTCGCCGAACAGCATGGTGAGGTTGGCGGCAAATTTCGGCACGGTTGAATCTCCCGTTATGCCGGCAGCAGCTTGCCGGATTGCGGCGCACTCGATTTGGCCGGCGTGTCGTCCAGCGGCAGGTCGAGCACCTCCTCGAATTCGATGATGTTGTCGATCTCGGTGCCCATCGAGATGTTGGTGACGCGTTCGAGAATGAACTCGACGACGACAGGCACCTGGAATTCGGCCATCCATTCGCGCGCGGTCTCAAACGCCGCCTGCGCGTGGTTCGGATCGGTGACGCGGATCGCCTTGCAGCCGAGCCCTTCGGCGACCGCGACGTGGTCGACGCCATAGACGCCGATCTCCGGCGCATTGATATTCTCGAAGGAAAGCTGGACATGGTAGTCCATGTCGAAGCCGCGCTGCGCCTGCCGGATCAGCCCGAGATAGGAGTTGTTCACAACGACATGGATGTAGGGCAGCTTGAACTGGGCGCCGACCGCGAGCTCCTCGATCAGGAACTGGAAATCGTAGTCGCCCGAGAGCGCGACGATGTCGCGGGTCGGATCGGCGGCGCGCACGCCAAGCGCTGCGGGAAGCGTCCAGCCGAGCGGACCGGCCTGCCCCGCATTGATCCAGTTGCGCGGGCCGTAGACGCCGAGGAATTGCGCGCCGGCGATCTGCGACAGCCCGATCACACTCACATAACAGGTGTCGCGGCCGAATGCCTTGCTCATCTCCTCATAGACGCGCTGCGGCTTGATCGGCATGTCGTCGAAATGGCTCTTGCGCAGCATCGTGCGTTTGCGATCCTGGCACGCCGCCGGCCACGCCTGCCGCTCCCGCAGCTTGCCGGCCTTGCGCCACTCTTTGGCAACGGTGACGAACAATTCCAGCGCCGCCTTGGCGTCCGACACAATGCCGAAATCGGGATTGAACACGCGTCCGATCTGCGTCGGCTCGATGTCGACATGCACGAATTTGCGACCCTTGGTGTAGGTCTCGATCGAACCGGTGTGGCGGTTGGCCCAGCGGTTGCCGATCCCGAGCACGAAGTCGGATTGCAGCATGGTGGCGTTGCCGTAGCGGTGGCTGGTCTGCAAGCCCACCATGCCGGCCATCAGCACGTGATCGTCGGGGATGGCGCCCCACCCCATCAGCGTTGGCACCACAGGCACGTTGACCGCCTCGGCGAACTGCACCAGCAGGTCGGACGCATCGGCATTGATGACGCCGCCGCCCGCCACGATCAGCGGCCGCTCCGCCGCGTTGAGCATTTCCAGCGCCTTTTCGATCTGCTTGCGCGTCGCCGCGGGCTTGTAGACCGGCAGCGGCTCATAGGTCTCGTCGTCGAACTCGATTTCCGCAAGCTGCACGTCGAGCGGCAGGTCGATCAGCACCGGGCCCGGACGGCCCGAACGCATGATGTGGAACGCCTGGCTGAACACGCGCGGCACCAGCGCCGGCTCGCGCACCGTGACCGCCCATTTGGTCACGGGCTTTGCAATGGATTCGATATCGATGGCCTGAAAGTCTTCCTTGTAGAGCCGCGCCCGCGGCGCCTGCCCGGTGATGCACAGGATCGGGATCGAATCCGCAATCGCCGAATAGAGCCCGGTGATCATGTCGGTGCCAGCCGGCCCCGAGGTGCCGATGCAGACGCCGATATTGCCCGCCTTTGCGCGGGTATAGCCCTCGGCCATGTGGGAAGCACCCTCGACATGCCGCGCCAGAATGTGCCCGATCGAGCCGCGCTTCTTCAGCGCGGAGTAAAGCGGATTGATCGCGGCCCCCGGCACGCCGAAGGCGATCGTTACCCCCTCCTTCTCCAGGATCCGCACAGCCGCATCGATCGCCCGCATCTTCGCCATGTCGCGCCTCGCTCACCAGTGTTGGCTCTGACGGCGATTTTCGCGGTGGCGCGGTGCGATCTCAACGCGGCTGATTTTATTTCCCGCGGAGTGGGAGGAAACTCGGAAACGCCCAACAAATCAGACGCTTGGTTCATGAACATGATGGAAATCGATAGCACCGTCATCGCGAGGAGAGAAGCGACGACTTGTCCGCCGTAGCTCGGAGAGCGAAAGCGGAAGCAATCCATCCATCCGTTATGCGGCGCTATGGACTGCTTCGCGCAGCCTGTCATCGGGCGTGCATTCGCGCGACCCGTAGGCTCGCATGACGTCCTGTGTGCCTCGCAGCTTAGTCCAGATTCTTCCGCTTCAACTTCATCTGCATATCGAACTTGAGGTCGTACTTCTTGCCGTCCGCGCAGACGGCGTCATCGACCTCGAACTGCTGGTCGTCTTCATCCATTTCGAACTTGCCGCCCGAGCATCCCTCTGCCTGAACCGCGGCGACAAGCTTTGCGCGCTCGTCTTCAGTGACCGCGCGATCCGCGAACGCGGGAAGCACCGATAGGACGAGGATTGCAGTTGATACAGTCAATCGCATGATCGAATTCCTCCTGTAGGAGCTGCCTCGAGCCAACCCGTTCGCCTCAGGGCGGAGCAGAAGAAGGGCCCCGGCGTATCGGCCGAGGCCTTCACATGCCGTCTGTCGGCGAACCGAACCGTGCGTGAGTTGAATGCCTGCGGCTGGAAATGGTTCCGCACTGCAACCAATCGCCGGCTCATCGCCCCAATCGCCGGGAGGATCATTGCACAGCGCCTTCAACTACCGATAGACTGATCTGGCGTCACCGGATTGAAAGAGGACGTGCGATGACCGATATCCCCGCCAACGTCGCCCCCCAATCAAGCAGCGCTGAGCCGAGCCTTCATCGGGTCATGGGCCCCTGGCTGCTCCTGCTGTTCATTGTCGGCGACATTCTCGGCACGGGGATTTACGCACTTACAGGGCAGGTGGCGAAACAGGTCGGCGGCGTCGTGTGGCTGCCTTTCCTGGTTGCCTTTGTGGTCGCCCTAATGACCGCGTTCAGCTATCTCGAACTGGTCACGAAATATCCAAAAGCGGCAGGCGCGGCTCTCTATACGCACAAGGCCTTTGGCATCCATTTTATTACATTCATCGTCGCATTTGCGGTGATGTGCTCGGGTATCACCTCGGCATCAACAGCTTCCCGGGCTTTCGCCGCAAACATGTCGCACGCCATGGGGCTGAACCTGACGGGCTTTGGCATTACGATGACCGGTCTCGCTTTCATGGCGATCGTTGCCGCAGTCAATTTCCGCGGGGTCGGTGAGAGCGTGAAGGCCAACGTCGTTCTCACCTGCGTGGAGCTGACGGGGCTACTGATCATCATCGCGATCGGCCTTTGGGCGATCGGGTTGGGCCAGGGTGACGTCTCGCGCGTCGTTCAGTTTCGCTCGACGCCGGACGGCGGCATGTTCTGGCCGGTGATTGCCGCGACCACGCTGGCATTCTTTGCCATGGTGGGGTTTGAGGATTCGGTCAACATGGCCGAGGAATGCAAGGATCCGACCCGTCACTTTCCAAAGGTGCTGCTTGCGGGCCTGGTGATTACCGGCCTCATCTATGTTCTGGTCTCGATCTCGTCCATCACGCTGGTGGCGCCGGAGCAACTGGGCGAAGGCGAAACACCGCTGTTGAAAGTCGTCCAGCAGGGCGCGCCGAACTTCCCGATCTGGATCTTTGGATTCATCACCATGTTTGCCGTGGCCAATAGCGCGCTCATCAATATGCTGATGGCCAGCCGCCTCGTCTATGGCATGAGCCGCGAACATGTGCTTCCGCCATCCCTCGGGAAAGTCCACAAGACGCGGCGGACGCCCTATGTCGCCATCGGCTTCACCACCCTGCTGGCCTTTGCCCTGATCACGTTTGTCGGCGAAGTGCCGGCACTCGGCGGCACCACCGCGCTTCTCCTGCTATGCGTCTTCACGGTGGTGAATGTCGCGGTCCTGGTGCTTCGGCGCGATGCTGTAAATCATCAGCATTTCCGCACGCCCACCATTCTGCCGATCCTGGGCGCTGTGTTCTGCGCCTTCCTCGCGGGTCCCTGGACCGGTCGCGACCCTGTTCAGTACCGGGTCGCCGGGGTCCTGATCGGGATCGGCATCGTTCTCTGGCTCGTAACCATCATGGTCAACCGGCGGACCGGGGTGAAGAGAATGGAGCCCGATATGGAAGGTTTGGGTCGCGGGGGGCCTGTGAACTAGCGAAGCACCGGACGAAGAGAAGCAACGGTCGGCGCGATGGCCTGCTTCATCGCCACTGCTGCTGTCCGCAACCTAACGCCTCTCCGGTCCGTTATCGTCCAGCCGAAGCTTCGCGCCTAAGTACGCTGATCCGTCCGTCGCCTTCGAGCTTTGCGAGCCTTACTTGAGCAATGTCCTCCACTTGCTGCTGCCTCAACAGAGATGCGAGTTCGTCCATCGACAGCATTTCCTTGCGCATTGCCTCCTCGACAATCCGCCCGTCTCTTACCAGCGTCAGAGACGGAGGTCTGAGGACAGGCCTTAGGGCCGGAAACCGGTAAGATAGCCAGTCGATAACGTATTCCCAGGCAACGATGGTCAGGACCAGCACGAGGCCTTCGGTCACGGACTGATATTCCTTGCCAAGTCCGTTCTGCGCCGCGTCCGCGATCAGCACGATCACCAGGAGATCCGCCGGTCCAAGATGCCCCGCCTGCCGACGCGCCATGAAGCGCAGGATCACGAAAAGGCCGAGATACATGAGCGTGCCCCGGACGACGATCTCGGCGATGCCGAGACTGGGAAAGAAGACGCTGTTCCAATCTATCTGCATGACAAGAGCCCTCGCGTTTCCGTGCCAACGCGGCATGAAAAAGCGAAGTTCCTAGCCGAACCACAAACAGCGTCCCGACTAACTCGCCGCGAGCGTGCAGACAGGCACCAAGGCAACAGCGAGCGCGTTCCAAATCACGCCAATAGCGGACAAGAAGGCGAGCAGCCTTGTCGTGTTATGCAGGAATATCGCACCCCTGTGCTGGCTCGGCGGACCGTCCGCGCGTGGCGCTGGAACTGCGGCCAGAAATACAAGAATTCCGAGCGCCGTTACGGTCGCCGCAATACCAAGCCACATCATCACGCGCCCCGAGCCGACGGAAGGCGTACAAATCAGAGCCTCCGCGCCGTACAGCAGAGCTAGATGCAAGAACCAGACGACCGGCCCGACGAACAGGCGCAGCAGATCGGCAAGAGCCCGAGTGCGGGGCGCGCTCATACTACCCTCGGAAAGCCGTGCACGAGCAGAAGGCCGAGCAAGCCTTGCGCGACCGTATAGTGCCAGAGCAGCGCGAGATTGTCGAAAACGACGCGGCGCCGGCGACTCAGCATGCCGGCAAGGCAACGCGCGACGGCAAAGCCCGCCATGACGACAAGCACCAGCACAAGCTGAGCCTGAAGAAACGACGCCATGTACGCAAGTGCACCATGCGCGTCGACATCAGGGCGAAAGCCCGCCCGCCAGTGGGACAGGACTTCGACGCCAAGGCTTCCGCAAAGCGATACGACCGCCAAGCCGATCGCACCGACGAAGGCGCTACCGTTGCGCGACCGAGCTGGAAGAACGCGGCCGGCGAGCATGGTCAACCCGCTGCTGGCTGCGAGCAAGATCGCCGAAATGACGGACCACAACGACGGCGGCATCTGCTCGGGTTTCGGCCAGACCTGCGGCGAGACCGTCCAAAGGAAGAGATAGGAGAACACAAAAGAGAGGTAGAGCGAGCCTGCGACAAGGATTAGCACGACCATCGCCCACCAGGAATGCGCGAGCGGACCGTTGACATAGGTGGGTACCCTGATGCCATGGCCGATCCCGGCACGAGGCAATGGCCCTGGATCGCTGCCCCATATCCAGATCAGGATCATCATGAGCGCGAGCGCACCCGAGATGAATGCGAGCGTCACATACTTTACGGTGAGCAGCATGAACAAGCCGGCTGTGAACACCGCGCCGAGCAGTGGTGTCCAGCCATCGCCGGGCAGACGCTGTAGTGCCTGCGGCGTTGCCTCGATTGGCGAAGTGATGATCGTTTCGCGCTGCCCCGTCACCGTGCCGGGCAGATAGTGACGCCCCTCTTTCGATTCCTGCGAAAGTCCCGGCTGATCCCAGAGCGGATCGCGGCTCGTCACCAGCGGCACGCTGCGCGGCCCGTAGACATGGTTGTGCAGCCACTCGAGCGAGGCGCCCTTCCACACGTCCCCGACTGGTTCGGACACGGTTGGACGCAGGTTGCGAACGAGGTCGACGAGGAAAACCAGCACGCCGGCCGCAAACAGGAATGCTCCGATGGTCGAGATCATGTTCAGCACGTTCCACTCGGCAATGGCGGGATAAGTGTAGACGCGGCGCGGCATGCCCATGAGGCCCGTGATGTGCATGGGAAAAAACGCGACGTTGAAGCCGATGAACATCAGGGAGAATGTCGTCTTGCCTGATCGCTCCGACAGCAGGCGGCGGCTGAAGGCGGGCGCCCAGTAATAGAAGGCACCGAACAGCGGAAATACCATGCCTCCCACCAGCACATAGTGAAAATGCGCGACCACAAAATAAGTGTCGTGCACCTGCCAGTCGAACGGCACCATCGCGACCATCACGCCCGTCAGCCCGCCCAACGTAAATATGAACAGGAAGCCGAGCACGAACAGCGATGCGGTCGTTAACTGCAGCCGTCCGGCCGCGATCGTGGCGATCCAGGCAAAAACCTGAATGCCGCTTGGGAGCGCAACCGCCATGCTGGCAGCCGAGAAGAAACTCAGGGAAAGCGCCGGGATACCGGTGGTGAACATGTGATGCACCCACAGGCCAAACGAGAAGAAACCAGTCGCGATCAACGCGACGACAATCAGCCGGTAACCGACGAGCGGCGTGCGGGACATCGTGGGCACGATCATCGACACCATGCCGGCGGCCGGCAGGAAGATGATGTAGACCTCCGGGTGACCGAAGAACCAGAACAGATGCTGCCATAGCAGCGCGTCACCGCCCTTCTGCGGAATGAAGAACGGCCAGCCGAAGGCACGCTCGAGCTCAAGCAGCAGCGTTGCCACGATGACGGCCGGAAAGGCGAACACAATCATCCCGGCGAAGATCAGCATCGTCCAAGCGAACATCGGCATGCGATCGAGCGACATGCCGGGTGCGCGCGTGCGCAGCACGCCGACAATCAGCTCGATCGCGCCCGCGATTGCCGAGATTTCGATGAAGCCGATGCCGAGCAGCCAGAAATCCGCGCCGAGCCCGGGCGAATACTGCGCCCCGGTGAGCGGCGGATACATGAACCACCCGCCTGACGGCGCGAGATCGTAGAACAGTGTGCCGAAGAAAATGATCCCTCCGACGAAATAGGCCCAGAATGCGAAGGCGCCGAGGCGAGGAAACGGAAGGTCGCGCGCTCCCAGCATCTGCGGCAGAAGGAGAATGCCCATCGCTTCGACCACCGGCACGGCGAACAGGAACATCATCATGGTGCCGTGCATCGTGAAGATCTGGTTGTAGGTCTCCGGCGACAGGAAGGTGTTGCTCGGCACTGCGAGCTGGAGGCGCATCAGCAGGGCGAGGATTCCCGCGAGCAGGAAGAACAGCACTGCGGCCGCCACGTAGAAGTAGCCAACGACCGTGTTATTGACCGCGGTGACGATCCGCCATCCCTTCGGCAACTCCCAGGCCCCCTCAAGCGCTTGCAACTCGCCCTTGGGACGCGGCAGCTTGTTGGGATGGCCGGCGAGGTGCGCTGGTAGGAGCTCGCTCATCGCAGGCTCATGAGATAGCTGACGAGCGCAGTCTGCTCGGCCGCTGAGAAGATGCGAAATTCGGGCATGCGGTTACCCGGCTTGATGTGTTGCCCGTCGCGGATGAAGCGGTCGAGATTCTCGGCCGTCAGCGGCAACGTGTCGATTCCAACAGAACCGCGCGCCGCGAGGTGTGTCAGATCCGGACCGATTGTCCCTGCCGCACCGGTGCCACGCACGGCATGGCAAGTGCCGCAGCCAGCCGCCATGAAGAGAGATCGGCCGCGCCGCTCGATGTCAGTCGAGCGAGCGGCCGAGGGAGCTGCCATCCGCGCAAGCCATGCGTCGTATTCGTCGGGGGGCATGGCGATGACCTTGAGGGCCATCAGCGCGTGCGGGCCGCCGCAATATTCCGCGCACTGCCCGCGATAGACGCCCGCGCGTTCGGCGGCAAGCCGCAGGCGCGTGATACGGCCGGGGATCATGTCGACCTTGCCGCCGAGGCTCGGGACCCAGAAGCTGTGGATCACATCGGCCGCCTTGAGTGTGAAGTCGACCGGCTGCCCGACGGGAATTCGGATCTCGTTCGCGCTCACGACCGGCGTCGGAGCTTCATAAGCGATACGCCACCACCACTGCTCGCCGGTCACCTCGATGCGCAGGGAATCGCCCGCATGCCCCGTCTGGGCGCGCGTGAGCCATAAGCCACAGCCGAGCAGGATCGTGAGCGTGACGACCGGCAACGCGAGGCCAAGCACCATGATGGCGTGCTCGCGGGCGAGCAATTCGCGTATGCGCGGCGAGCCTCGCATCGCGAGCCAGGTCGCGGCCACGACCAACCCGAGGATGACCGAACCGAATGCGAACAGCGCCCAGGCCAGCGTAGCGATCTGTCCAGCCTGCGGGCCGTGCGCCGCAAGCACGGACTGAAGGATGCCGTTCATCGCGAGGCACCGGCAGAAGGATCGCCCGAAGCGTAATAAGCCACAACATCTTCGATCTGTCGCTCACTCAGCGCACGCGCGATCGGCGCCATAATGGTTTCGGTCTCCGTCCCCGGCGCGAGGCCGTTCTTCCAGAGGCGCAGCCGATTGAGCATGTACGAGAGATTTTGTCCGGCAAGGCGAGGATAGATCTTCAAAGCCTCTTCGCCATGGCAGCCCGCGCAGGCCGGGACTCTCGCCGTCGGATCGCCATTTTGCGCGACATTGCGTCCACGCTCGATCGCGGATGTATCGGTTGGCCCCTCTGGGGCATGCGGCGCTCGAAGCGCCGCATAGTAGTCGGCCACCCGTCTGAAATCGTCGCCGGTCAGTGCCCGCGCGACGGGCTGCATGATCCCGCTGGCGCGCTGCGCGCTCGCGAACGCCTCAAGCGACGCAACGATGAATTCCGTCGGCTGACCGTGCAAGATCGGAACGAGAGAGCTTGCGGGCCTCGCATCGTCTGCGCCGTGGCAGCGGGCGCAGGCGCCGGCCGCGATGGCCGTCGTCTCGCTTGTCGCCAGGCTCTCGCCGCTCTGCGGCGGCACCCGTAGGCCTCCGAGCGCGAGGTCACGGTACTGCGCCACGTCGAGGCTCGGCAGACGGCGCAGGAACGCCGCGAGTGCCCATACCTCGTCGTCGCGCTGCTGTGCCGACCACGCCGGCATGCCGGTGTATTTGATGCCGTGCTTGATGATCCAGAACAGTTCGCGGTCGCGCCATGGCCGCATGCTGGTCGCAAGATCGGGCGGCGGGGGCAGCATGGCCCGCGCGATCGGGCTGATCGGGATACCCGGAGCGCCATGACAATACGCGCAGCCGCTCTGGAAATGCGCGGCTCCAAGCGTCACGAGATCGGCATTGTCGAGCGGCGGGGCGTCGATGCCGAACGCGTGCGTCTTGACCGAATTGCGCATGGCGAATGTCAGCAACCATTCGGTCACTGGCCAGTGCCCACGACTGGCCGCGACGGTGTAGACGCCTGACCACATGAACAGGAAGCCAAGAAGCAGCACAGCCAGCCCGGCCAACACGATGAAGCGCATGCGCGCGGGCGGGTGGATGCGCATGAGCTAGCTGGCGGTTCGGTGGATCGGCGGCACCGGCCGCGGCGGCTCGCCCGCGCCGATCAAATGAACCGTCATGAAGACGGCCGCAACGAGGTAGCTCAGCGGGCAAGCCGCGAGCATCAACAAACCCGCCAGATGCTGATCGCCGAGCCCGTGCGCGGCATGGTCCGCGGACCCGTAAAGCGCTCGCGGTGCGAAGACAAGGAGAGCCGCGAGCAGGCAGACCAGCTTTCCGGTGAGCAGAAGGGCCGGAATAGCCTGCCAGCGCGAGGAGCCGGTGAGGCAGAGCAGCGATGTCCAGAACGCTGTGGCCGCCATCAATAGCGCTGCGTGTGCCATGATCATTGCACTGGGCGCATGCAGGATGAGATTCTGCGCCATCGGGGCGTGCCAGACCCAAAGCACGGCGATTTGGACGAAAGTTGCGAACCAAAGCAGGAATGCGCTCCCCGTAGCCCTCTTCCACCATGCAAGCACGATTGCAAGCACGGGAGCAGCAACATTCATCGCGAGGATATGAGCGGCCATGTGCCGGGTATGGGGGCCGAATTCCAGGAAGCTTGCGAGAAGCGTGCCAATCGCGAGAACGCAAGTGCCGCTCGCGACGAGAGCAAGGACCTGCGGTGGTCGAGATTGCATGGTCCCTCTTGCCTGGAAGTCGCTGAAGCGAATGCGAGACGACTAGTTCAACGTCTCAGGCACGATTTGGTTCGCGACAGATTGACGCTGCCCCCCTCATGCGACAACGATTTGGCTGGCGATACCGCGAGGAGACAGCCGCTGTGAGTCACAGACGGGTATCGAATGCTGTTCGGATCTGTATCGACTCGCCCCCGCGGAAGCCGACATCGCTGCCCCCGTCCCCCGGGCACCAAAGAAACTGACGTTGCTCCCTGCCTAAGAGGTTTGAAATGACCGGGCAGCGTGCAAAAATCCTCATTGAGAATACAACCGCCTGCGAGAGATCATGAGCTTCTTCGACCGATTGAAACATGCGGCATCCGCCGAATGGCGGGCTTATACCGAACATCCCTTCACGGAAGGGTTGGCGGACGCTTCGCTCACTGAGGCGGCATTTCGGCACTATCTCGTTCAGGATTACCTGTTTCTCATCGAGTTTGCGCGCGCCTACGCGCTCGCCGTCTACAAGTCGCCCACCCTTGCCGACATGCGCGAAGCGGCCGGCGGTCTCTCCGCCATTCTCGATGTCGAGATGAACCTGCATGTAAAACTATGCGCCGGCTGGGGCCTGTCCGCCACCGATCTTGAACAGGCGCCTCCGGCGGTCGAGATGCTGGCCTATACGCGTTACGTGCTCGACGCCGGAATGCGCGGCGATCTGCTCGCGCTCAAGGTGGCGCTTGCCCCTTGTGTGATCGGCTACGCCGAGATCGCGACAAGGCTCGCTGCGCGCCCCGATGCGCTCGCGGCGACGAACCCCTATCGCGTCTGGATCGCCGAGTATGCCGGGGCTCCCTATCAGGAGGTGGCGGCGAATGCGCGGGAGCACCTGGAGCGTCTCGCCGATCGCTACGCGACACCGGCCCGCGAGGCAGAGCTGATCGCGATCTTCAAGGAAGCCACCCGGCTCGAAGCCGACTTCTGGGAAATGGGGTGGCGAGCCGGTACGCGGTGAGTGGCGACTAACCGCGTACCGGATCTCGCCAGTGGCGCGACGGCTCAGTTCAGCCGCAACTCCGTGATGTGCCGTGGATCCGGGCTCAGCTCTCCCCGCTCCACCCGCTTGACGATATCCGTCAGCGCGGCGTTTGCGGCGCAGGATAGCCCGAGCTTCTCGCCCTCGCGCACCACAAAACCGTTGAGGAATTCGATCTCGGTGCGCCGGCCCTTCTGCATGTCCTGGCCCATGGAGGGGCGCTGCGCTGCGGAGGTGCGCTTGCTGTCCTTGGAACGCTGCTCGTCGCAGGCGCGCATCGCGGCTTCGTCGCCCTCCCCGGCACGCGCGATCGTGTCCGGCGGCAGGTGCAAAATCTCCTCCAGTTGATAGCCGTGCGCCTGTCCGACGCGGATCGCCTCGCTGCCGAGCCGGGTGGAAAACCGTCGCAGCGGCTCGCTCTGCAGGATTTCGCCGCCCGGCAGGCCGGTGCAGGCGGATAGCCCGTTGCCCATCACGTTGGCGACCAGTTTTGACCAGCGCTCGCCCCAGAGATTCTCCGTCACCTTGGCGCTGTCGGAATAGCCGACCAGGCGGCAGACCTCCTCCGCCCGCGGCGTGATGCGCCCATGCACCTCGCCGGCGCGGAACACCGTGTGCGCCGCCCCGCCCTTCCCCGCGCCGCGATGGATGTGACCGGGCTCCGGCAGGTTCACGGTGATGCTGCTGGCGATGCAGCCCAGCGTCTTGCCCCAGCCGACCACGCCGGCAATCGTCTCCTCGTTCATGCAGTTCTGCAGCGACACCACATAGCCATCCGCCGCCAGATATTGCTGGATCAGCATGGTGGCCCAGGCCGTGTCATAGGATTTCATGCAGACAAAGGCGATGTCGACCGGCTTCTCCTTGGAAAGAAGCTGCGCGTCCGTGACGTGAAGCGCACGCACCGGCACCGAAAATTCCGCAACGTCCATCGCATGGGTGACGCGCAGCCCATGCTTGCGCATATGCTCGACATGCTCGGGCCAGGGATCGATGAAGGTAACATCCTCGCCCGCCTGCACCATATGCGCCCCGACATACCCGCCGACGGCGCCCGCTCCGACGATCGCGATCTTCCGACCCATGTTCTCTCCCCGAATTTTTCTTGCAGCAGACGACCACCGCGCCGCTCATTCGCGCCGCTCATTCGTTGGAGGCAGTCTAACGGATCGTGAGTTTTCGCCAACGGCCGCTTTGCGAAGAGCTGCCCTGCCCGAGCCGCACCATGAACCCGTGCGGGGCGCAACTTTATTCACGAGCAACACGGTTGCGGGTCACACCCTTTGGCAGGTTGGCAAGCTGCGCCCTGAGACGTGGTACCGCGAAATCGAGAAACGTGCGCAACTTGGCCGGCATAAAGCGGTTCGGCGAATACACAAAGCTGACGGGTTGCGGCGGCGGCTGAAAATCCTGCAGCAGCGGAACCAGCTCCCTGGATTTGATCGGTTCGGCGACGAGATAAGAGAACGCCACGGTGATCCCGAGGCCTGCGCGTGCAGCGTCGCAGGCCGACTCGAGATTGCTCGCAATGAAACGCGACCGAACCGGCACCACATACTCCGTCTGGTCTCGCCTGAATCTCCATGTGCCTGGTGACTGCATCGGAGGATAGCTGATGCAGTCATGCGCCGAGAGATCATCGGGCGATTTGGGCGTTCCGCGAGATTTCAGATAGGCCGGGCTGGCGCAAGCCACGCGGTGGATTTCGCCGACGCGCACCGCGATCAGGCTGCTATCGGCGAGATCGCCGACCCGCAGCGCGACGTCGATGTGCTCTTCCAGGAGATCGACGGTCCGATCCTGCAGATTGAGGTGAACGTCCACCTCCGGGAACGTCGCCAGAAACTCTGCCAGGATCGGCTGCAGACATAAGCGGCCGAGCGCAACAAGGGTTGAGACACTCAAGTCTCCACGTGGCGTCGTGTATTCGCCGGAAGCGGCGCGCTCGGCTTCGGCAATATCGGCAAGGATTCGCTTTGCGGCGGCGATATAGGAGAGCCCTGCGTCCGTCGGGACGAGTGCGCGGCTCGACCGGTTGAACAGCTTGGTGCGCAGGTGCGCTTCGAGCTCGGACACCTTTCGGCTGACGGTCGCCAGCGGCAGTTTCTGTCGACGAGCCGCGGCCGACAGGCTTCCGGCCTCCGCGACCGCCAACACGATCGACATGCCTTCGAGACGGTCCATTGGATGCTTCCATTTTTTGGAAGGATGCATCTCGATTTTGCCAGATACCCATCAATTTCGGAAGGGCATATCCATCCCTGCGAGGCAACAAACCCAACCCAAGGAGATGGAAATGACCCAGTCCAAAGGCACTGCCCTTATTACCGGCGCATCCACCGGCATCGGCGCGATCTATGCCGATCGTCTGGCAAAGCGCGGCCACGACCTCATTCTTGTTGCGCGCAACAAGCAGCGGCTTGCGTCGCTGGCGCGGCGGCTCAGCAACGAGACCGGCCGGAAAGTGGAGACGGTCGAGGCCGACCTTACGTCACCAGCAGACCTGCAACGCGTCGAAGACATCCTCCGGTCCAATGCCGGCATCTCGGTGCTGGTCAACAACGCCGGCGTCGGCGCTTCAGCCCCGCTGGTCGCCTCCGACGTCGACAAGATGGAGGACATGATCCGCCTGAACGTCACGGCGCTGACGCGGCTGACCTATGCGGCTGTCCCGGGATTTGTCGCCCGCGGCAACGGCACGATCATCAACATCTCGTCGATCGTCGCGGTCGCGCCGGAGGTGCTGAACGGCGTCTACGGCGGCAGCAAAGCGTTCGTACTCGCATTCAGCCATTCGCTCGTCCACGAACTCGCCGGCAAGGGCATCCGCGTGCAGGCAGTGCTGCCGGGCGCCACCGCCACCGAATTCTGGGACGTTGCCGGCACGCCGGTTCATCAGCTTCCGGCGCAGATCGTGATGTCGGCTGACGACATGGTCGATGCGGCGCTTGCCGGTCTCGACCTTGGCGAGACCGTGACCATCCCGGCGCTGGCGGACAAGGCCGAGTGGGATCGTCATGAGGCTGCGCGCCTTGCCATGACGGACAAGCTCTCGAGCGTCATCCCGGCCCCTCGCTACAACCTGCGCCAGCGCGCGAATGCGTGAGCACCCTGTCAATCAAGCAGACATCTCATCAAAACGGAGGTTACCATGTCACACATCATCATCCAGCACGCGGCGCCGGTCCTCGCACCGGGCTCCATCGTCCGGTGGCGCGATCATGCCGAACGCGTGATCGCTTACGCGGAGCCGGTCAGCCGCGTCGGCCTCTACGCGTCGCTCGCGATCATCTACGCCTGGTTCGGCGGCATGAAGTTTACCGAATACGAAGCCAACGGACTGGTGCCGCTGGTGGAGAACAGCCCGCTGCTGAGCTGGTTCTACGCTCTGTTTTCGGTCCGCGGCTTCTCAACGTTCCTCGGCTTCCTCGAACTCAGCATCGGACTATTGATCGCCCTCAGACTGGCGAGCCCGATCTTTTCCGCGGCCGGCGGCCTTCTCTCGGCTGGACTCTTCGTCACGACCGTCAGCTTCATGGTCTCGACGCCGGGCGTCATCGTGCCCGAGCTCGGGGCGCCCGCGATCACGGTCGCGCCGGGTCAGTTCCTCCTGAAGGACATCGGCCTGTTCGCCGCGTCGTTCTGGGTATTCGTCGACTCGCTGAAAACCGTGGTTCGCCGCTGAGCACCGATAACCTTCACACCTCATGCAAGCAAAGGAGAACACCACCATGAAAATGCGATCCATCCTCAGTGCAGCCTATGCTGCTATTGCCATCGCCATGGCGACGCCTGCCGCCGCCCACGGCACCGGCGAAACGGTCACGCCGCACTTCTCGCAGACGATACCCAACATCCCCGGCAAATCGCTGGTCGCCCTGGTGGTCGACTATACGCCGGGCGGCGCATCGCCTTCGCACATCCACGCCAAGTCGGCTTTCATCTTCGGTTACGTCCTCTCGGGCGAAATCGAGTCCCAGGTGAATGACGAACCGAGGCGGGTCTATCGCGCGGGTGAAAGTTTCCACGAGACGCCGGGCTCGCGTCATCCCGTCAGTCGCAATGCCAGCGCGACCAAACCTGCAAAGCTGCTCGCCGTGTTCGTCGTCGACACCGGCGAGAAGGAACTGACCACTTCCGTTGAGCAGAACTCGTCATCAAGGAGCAAAAAATGAGCAAGCGTCTCGACTACAACCAGATCGCGCCGGCAGGCGTGAAAGCGCTGGGCGGCCTCTACGGCTACGTCATCCAGAGTGGCCTTTCCCCTACGCTGGTCGAGCTGGTCTATCTGCGAATTTCGCAAATCAACAACTGCGCCTACTGCCTCGACATGCATACGCGCGACCTGCTCAGGAAAGGACTGAAGATCGAAAAGCTGGCGCTGGTGCAGGCGTGGAAGGAAGCCGGCAACCTCTTCGACGAACGTGAGCGCGCCGCCCTTGCATGGGCCGAAACGGTCACGCGCGTTGCAGAAACCAACGTGCCGGATGAGGCGTACCAGGCAGCCCGCACCGTGTTCGACGAGCGCGAGCTCGTAGATCTCACGATCGCGATCGGCTTGATGAACGCCTACAATCGCCTGGCAATCAGCTTTCGGAACACGCCGCAGGCCGCGCTCGAGAAATAGGCGCAGGCCGATCAACGGATCATCGCGCTTCCGCGGTGAAGCAAACCGGCAGGAGAAGGCCATGAAAATATTGAATACGCACCCGAGCCTCGAGGTCATCGACCTTGGCCGCCGCCGGCTCTTGAGCGCGGCAGCCAGCGGCATCGTCGGCATGGGCGCCGCGAGCCTGCTGCCGTCGCCGTTGATGGCTGCCTCCTCGGGTGACGTCATTCGCCCCTTCCGCATCGACGTTCCGGAAGAGCAGCTTGTCGACCTCCGCAAGCGCATCCTTGCCGCGCGCTGGCCGGATCAGGAGACCGTGAATGACCGGTCGCAGGGCGTCCAACTCGCGAAATTCCAGGAAACGATGCGCTACTGGGCCACCGACTATGATTGGCGAAAGCTGGAGGCGCGGCTTAACGCTTTGCCGCAGTTCATCACCGAGATCGATGGGGTCGACATCCACTTCATCCACGAGCGCTCCAGCCATGCAGATGCGCTGCCGCTTATCGTCACGCACGGTTGGCCCGGTTCGATTGTCGAACAACTCAAGATCATCGATCCGCTCACCAATCCTACGGCGCATGGCGGAAAAGCATCGGATGCCTTCCATCTCGTGATCCCGTCGATGCCGGGTTACGGCTTCTCCGGCAAGCCGAAGGCCACCGGCTGGAATCCGGATCGCATCGCCCGCGCCTGGGCGGAGTTGATGAAGCGTCTCGGATATACCAGCTACGTAGCCCAGGGCGGCGACTGGGGGTCGCCGGTCTCCAGCGCCATGGCGCGTCAAGCGTCGGCTGGATTGCTCGGCATCCACATCAACCTGCCGGCGACGGTTCCGCCCGACGTGGCCATGGCGCTTGCCGGCGGGCAACCCGCGCCGGCGGCGCTTTCCGAAAAGGAACGCGCGGCGTTCGACTCACTCGACACGTTCTTCAGGAAGTACCGGGCCTATGGCGTCATCATGGGCACGCGCCCGCAGACGATTGGCTACGCTCTGGCAGACTCTCCTGTGGGTCTTGCGGCCTGGATCTACGACTATAACAACGGCGAGCCCGAGCGCCTGCTCGGCAGGGACGACGTGCTCGACGACATCACGCTGTATTGGCTGACCAACACAGCGACATCGGCCGCACGCCTGTACTGGGAAACCGCCGGCCAAAGCGTTATTCTCTCGGCCGCGCAGAAGACCGCCGACATCTCGCTTCCGGTCGCCATCACCGTCTTCCCCGGCGAAGTTTATCGAGCTCCCGAAACGTGGGCCCGGCGCGCCTATCGCAACCTCATCTACTTCAATGAGGCCGACAAGGGCGGCCATTTCGCTGCGTGGGAAGAGCCGGAACTCTTTGCCGCCGAACTCCGTGCCGCCTTCAAATCGCTTCGCCCGGCACGCTGACCGGAGAACAGACGAAAGGACACCTGTCATGTCACAGCGGATCAACGATGACGCGATCGGTTTCTTCGAGATCGACAAGGACATCACGCTCAGAAGGATGGCGCTGCGCAACCCGAAGCCGAAGGGGACCGTGCTCTTCCTGCACGGGTTTCCGCTGTCCGCCTGGACGGATATTTCCCTGGCTCTGGCCGATGACTATGAAGTTCACGCTTTCGACTGGCCGGGCTACGGTCTTTCATCCAGGCCGACTGTCGACAGGTTCTCCTATGCACCCAAAGACTACGCGCGCATTCTCCATCAATACATCGCGAAGGCAGGCATCGACACACCGAGGCTGACGATCTACGCAACCGATATCGGAGCTTTGCCGGCGCTGCTGCTGGCCGTGGAAAAACCTGACATCGCAAGGACCATCATCGTCGGCGACTTCGCCCCGTTCAACAGGCCGCAATACATGTATGAGAGCCTGCAGAGCCTGAAGGCGGGACCTGCGATGGATGAGGTCCGCGCCAGCCTGAACAGGAATCGCGACGAGATCCTCGCGAACACCTTCACAAGAGGCCTACCCGAGGAAGCCCGGTTCGAAATTTCCAGGGAATTCAGGGACGACATGGCCAGAGGATGGAGCCAGGGCGCGATGACGACGGCAGACGCGTTCTCCCACTACTACTCGCATTTTACGCGGGACCAGGACCATTTCGAATCGCAACTATCCCGGCTCCAAACGCCAGTGAAGGTGATTTGGGGCGAGAAAGACCTCTACATCAAGAAGGAGATGGGAGCAGAGCTTGCCGAAAGAATCCACGCGGAATTCGCGCTTCTTCCCGGCATCGGTCACTTCCCTCACCTGCAGAACCCGAAACTGACCATCGATGAGGTTCGTGCCTCATTCGAATGAGTGCGCAAAAGTGAGGCTCAACCGGCCTTCGCCGCCGGCATCACGCCGCCCAACGCCACCGTCAGTTCTTCCGCCACTTCCCGCACGGTCTGGCCGAGTTGCGGCAACCGCTCGTCGGTCAGTCGGCTCGCCATGCCCGAGACGGAAATCGCAGCCAGCGGCTCGGCGCAGTCGTTGTAGACCACGGCGGCGATGCAGCGCAGGCCCATGCAGGCCTCCTCGTCGTCGATGGCAAAACCCTGGCGGCGGATTTTTTCGAGTTCCTTGAACAGATCGCTCGGCCGCACGATCGACTTTTCGGTCAGCCGCGGCATGCCGTGATGATGGATGATGGCGCTGACATCCTCATTGGAATAAGTCGCGAGCACCGCCTTGCCGACGCCGGAGGCGACCATGGCGACGCGGCCGCCGACCTTGGTCAGCGATCGCATGATCTCGCGGCTTTCCATGCGCGTCAGTACGATGATGAATTCGTCGTCGACGACGGCGAGATTGGCGGTCTCGCGCGTCAAATCGCGCAGCTTGCGCAAATATGGCACAGCCTGCGCCGAGAAATTGCGGCGACGGGCAAACGTCGCGCCCACCGTGAAGCAGCGCGCGCCGACATGCCATTTCGATTCGGTGCGGTCGAACTGCACGAAGCGGCGGTTTTCCAGCGTCGCCAGCAGCCGATGCACGGTCGAGGTCGACAACCCCGTGCGGATCGCGAGATCGCTCAGGCGATAGCCCTCATCGTCCTCAGCCAGCGTCTCGATGATCGAGAGCGCACGATCGACGGACTGGACGCCGCCGTCGCGCGCATTCTCGTCCTGGTCTGCACTGGATTTCGGCTCAATGGCCTTGCGCCGGATCACGTCTTTTTTCATCGCGACCTGTCGCTTTTGCGTCCGTCATTCCGGGATGGTCCGAAGGACCAGACCTCAGATGCGCAATTGCGCATCGGGGAATCTCGAGATCCCCGGGTTCGATGCTTCGCATCGCCCCGGGATGACCTAGAGAAATCCCGCTTCGGATCGTTGTCCGAAGCGGCATTTGTTGTTGATAAGATCAGAGCAGGCCCGCGCCGCGCGCCCACTTGTACTTCGCGCCGAGCACCTCGACCGGCAGTTCGGTCGAATAGGCATAGGCCGGGATGCCGTTCTCGTAGAGATATTCGGCCGCCTGCTCGACCTCGACGTCGCCGGCAAGCGAAGCAACGATCGGCTTGACGAAGCCCTTCGCCTCCATCTCCTTCTTCACCTCGACCATGTTGCGGGCGAACACCATCGGCGGCGTGACGATGGTGTGCCAGTAGCCGAGGATCAGCGAATGGATGCGCTCATCCGACAAGCCGAGCTTCACGGTGTTGATGTAGGTGATCGGCGGCTCGCCACCGGTGATGTCAACAGGATTTCCGGCCGCGCCAAACGGCGGGATGAACTTGCGGAACGCCGCGTCGAGATCCGGCGGCATCGACATCAGCGACAGGCCGTTGTCGACACAGGAGTCTGACAGCAGCACGCCCGAACCGCCGGCGCCGGTGATGATCAGCACGTTCTCGCCCTTCGGCGTCGGCAGCACCGGCATGCCGCGCGCGAATTCGAGCAATTGCCGCAACGACCGGGCGCGGATCACGCCCGACTGCTTGAACACGTCCTCGTAGATCTTGTCGTTGCCGGCGAGCGCGCCGGTATGCGACGAGGCCGCCTTGGCGCCGGCCGAGGTACGGCCCGCCTTCAGCACCACCACCGGCTTCTTCTTGGAGACGCGCTTGGCGGCCTCCGCAAACGCACGGCCGTCCTTGAGGTCTTCGCAGTGCTGCGCGATCAAATTGGTGTTGGGGTCCTGCTCGAAGAACGCGAGCAGATCGTCCTCGTCGATGTCGGACTTGTTGCCGAGACCGACGATCGCGGAGACGCCCATTTTCGCCGAGCGCGAGAAGCCGATGATCGCCATGCCGATGCCGCCGGATTGCGACGACAACGCCGCATGGCCCTTGACGTCATAGGCGGTGCAGAACGTGGCGCAGAGGTTCGACCAGGTATAGTAGAAGCCGTAGATGTTCGGCCCCATCAGGCGGACATTGTATTTCTTGCCGACCTCGACGATCTCGGCCTGCAATTCAGGCGCGCCCGCTTCGGCAAAGCCCGAGGGAATCAGCACGGCGCCGGGAATTTTCTTCTCGCCGCATTCGGCCAAGGCACCGGCGACGAACTTCGCGGGGATCGCGAACACCGCGGTATCGATCACGCCGGGAACGTCCTTGACGCTCTTGTAGGCCTTGTAGCCCAGGATATCGGGCGCCTTCGGGTGGATCGGATAGATGTCGCCCTTGTAGCCGCCGTTGATGAGATTCTTCATCACGGAGTTGCCGATCTTGCCGTCCTCGGCGGAGGCGCCGATCACGGCCACCGCCTTCGGCTGCATGATGCGGTTCATGGCCGCCACGATTTCCTCGGTCGGGCGCGGCGCCGGACGCGGCTTGTAGTCGAAGTCGACGACGATGCGCACGTCGGCGGCAATCGCGTCCTTCTTGGTGGCAAACACCGGGTTGAGATCGAGTTCGACGATTTCGGGGAAGTCGCTGACGAGCTGCGACACTTTGACAATGACATCGGCCAGCGCATCACGGCTGACCGGATCGCCGCCGCGCACGCCCTTCAGCATGTCGTGGGCCTGGATGCCGTCGAGCATCGACAGGGCATCGTCCTTGGTGGCGGGCGCGAGACGGAAGGTGATGTCCTTCAGCACCTCGACCAGCACGCCGCCGAGGCCGAACGCCACCAGCTTGCCGAACGAGCCGTCGGTGATCGAGCCGACGATGACCTCGGTGCCGCCGGCCAGCATCTGCTGAACCTGGATGCCTTCGATCTTGGCGTCGGCCTTATATTTCTTGGCGTTGGCGAGAATGGTCTCGTAGGTCTTCTCTGCGTCGGCAGCGGTCTTGACGCCGACCACGACGCCGCCGGCTTCGGTCTTGTGGAGAATGTCCGGCGAGACGATCTTCATCACGACAGGGAAACCCATGCCCGTTGCGAGCTTGGATGCTTCAGCGGCGGATTTCGCTACGCCCTCTTTCGGAACCGGGATGCCATAGGCATCGCACACCAGCTTGCCTTCCGGCGCGGTAAGGCTGGTGCGCTTTTCGGCCTTGACCGTATCGAGCACCCGGCGGACAGCCTCGTGGGCGCCGGGCTCGGCGATCTTGCGGGCCGCATCTGCAGAATTTGACATTGGCTTCCTCCTGGGGCTAGTTTTATGGCATTTGGTATGCCAGAGATTAGATTGTCAAGACAAACTATCGCGCAGAAACAGCGAAAACACGGGCACCTTGACATTCTGGTATTTGGTATGCCAAAAATATTCGAGTGTTTCTTCTGCTAAGAAGACGTCTCCAAAACAGGGAGGAGACGAGTCGTGCCCGCACGTAAAGAAACCAAGGCGCCGCCTGTCATGGCTGATGCAGATATCGCAATCGTCCGGATCGCTCCTGAGACGAGCTTCAAGAACAAGGCCTATGAAGCCTTGAAGGAAGCCATTCTCAAGATGGACATTTATGCGACGCCCGAGCAGGTGATGCTCGACGAGCGCGCGCTGTCCGAGCGCCTCGGCGTCAGCCGCACCCCAATCCGCGAAGCCATCGCGATGCTTGAGCAGGATGGCTTCGTCAAAACCGTGCCGCGCCGCGGCATCGTCGTGGTCCGCCGCACCAAGACCGAGATCGTCGACATGATCCGCGCCTGGGCCGCGCTCGAGAGCATGGCCGCACGCCTGATCACGACCACCGCGCGCAAGAAAGACATCACCGCGCTGCGCGATTTCTTCAAGGATTTTAGCAAGGACCGGCTGCCGCAGGATCATGTCGAGGAATACTCCAAGGCTAACATCGCGTTCCATCAGGCGCTGATCTCGCTGTCGGAATCGCCGGTGCTGGTCGATTTGACCAACGATCTCCTGCTGCATGTGCGCGGCTACCGCCAACTGACCATCGGGCGGAAAGATCGTACCGCGACTTCGCTGCCGGAGCACCTTGCCATTATCGAAGCGCTCGAAGCGCGCGACACGGAACTCGCCGAGAAGCGCGCACGCGATCACACGCTGGGCCTTGCCGCCTACGTCGAAGCGCACGGGCAGGAACTCTTTAGCTAGACGTAACTTCGCACCAGAAGACGACCAAAAATCGTCCGAACCAAAACGATCAGGGAGATGAAGCCCATGCTGAATACCGCTACCAAGTCCGAAGCACCGGGCACCGAGCAAGAGCTGACGGATGGCTTTCATCTCGTCATCGATGCGCTCAAGCTGAACGGCATCAACACGATTTACAATGTGCCGGGCATCCCGATCACGGATTTGGGCCGCATGTCGCAGGCCGCCGGTATTCGCGTTATCTCCTTCCGCCACGAACAGAACGCCGGTTATGCTGCTGGCATCGCCGGTTTCCTTACCAAGAAGCCCGGCGTCTGCCTCACCGTGTCGGCGCCCGGCTTTTTGAACGGCCTCACCGCACTCGCCCACGCCACCACCAACTGCTACCCGATGATCCTGATTTCGGGCTCGTCCGAGCGCGAGATCGTCGACCTGCAGCAGGGCGACTATGAAGAAATGGATCAGCTCGCGATCGCAAAACCGCTGTGCAAGGCGGCCTATCGCGTTCTGCACGCCCAGGACATCGGCATCGGTCTGGCCCGCGCCATCCGCGCCGCCGTCTCGGGCCGTCCCGGCGGCGTCTATCTCGACCTGCCGGCAAAACTGTTCGGCCAGGTGATGAATGCCGATGCCGGCGCGAAGTCGCTGGTAAAGGTGATCGACGCGGCACCCGCGCAAATCCCCTCGCCCGCCTCCGTCAAGCGCGCGCTCGACGTGCTCAAGAGTGCGAAGCGTCCCCTCATCATCCTCGGCAAGGGCGCGGCCTACGCGCAGGCCGACGAAGAGATCAAGAGCTTCGTCGAGAAGAGCGGCGTGCCCTTCCTGCCGATGAGCATGGCCAAGGGCCTGCTGCCCGACACGCATCCGCAATGCGCCGGTGCGGCCCGCTCCACCGTGCTGAAGGAATCCGATGTCGTGATGCTGATCGGCGCGCGGCTCAACTGGCTGCTCTCGCACGGCAAGGGCAAGACCTGGGGTGAAGCGCCCAAGAAGTTCATCCAGGTCGACATCGAGCCGAAGGAAATGGATTCCAACGTCGAGATCGTGGCCCCCGTCGTCGGCGACATCGGCTCGGCCGTCTCCGCCTTCATTCAGGCGATGGGCGCTGGCTGGACCGCGCCGCCGGCCGACTGGACCAGGGCCGTTCAGTCCAAGCGCGAAGACAACGTCGCCAAGATGGCGCCGAAGCTGATGAACAACAAGTCGCCGATGGACTATCACGGCGCGCTCGGCGTGCTGAAGAACGTCATCAAGGAGCGTCCTGACGCCATCCTCGTCAACGAAGGCGCCAACACGCTCGACCTCGCCCGCGGCGTCATCGACATGTACAAGCCGCGCAAGCGCCTCGACGTCGGCACCTGGGGCGTGATGGGCATCGGCATGGGCCAGGCGATCGCGGCCGCGCTCGAGACCGGCCACCCCGTCCTCGCGGTGGAAGGCGACTCGGCGTTCGGCTTCTCCGGCATGGAGGTCGAGACCATCTGCCGCTACAATTTGCCGATCTGCGTCGTCATCTTCAACAATGACGGCATCTATCGCGGCACCGACGTCAACAACGCCAACTCCGATCCCGCGACCACCGTGTTCGTCAAGGGCGCGCGCTACGACAAGATGATGGAAGCCTTCGGCGGCGTCGGCATCAACGCCACCTCGCCGGACGAATTGAAGCGCGCCGTCAACGAAGCGATGGATTCCGGTAAGCCGACGCTGATCAACGCGGTGATCGATCCGGCGGCCGGCTCTGAGAGCGGCCGCATCGGCAACCTCAACCCGCAGAGCGTCCTGAAAAAGAAATAGCCCCTTCAACCCCATTTCACCCTGCAAGGCGCAGGGCCAACAGACACAGTACGGAGCAAAGACGATGACAAAGGCGCTCACGGGCGTTCGTATTCTCGATTTCACCCACGTTCAGTCGGGTCCGACCTGCACGCAATTGCTGGCCTGGTTCGGCGCCGACGTGATCAAGGTCGAGCGCCCCGGCGTCGGCGACATCACGCGCGGTCAGTTGCAGGACATCCCCAATGTGGACAGCCTGTATTTCACCATGCTGAACCACAACAAGCGCTCGATCACGCTCGACACCAAGAACCCGAAGGGCAAGGAAGTCCTCACAGC
This sequence comes from Bradyrhizobium paxllaeri, assembly GCF_001693515.2. Taxonomy (NCBI): domain Bacteria; kingdom Pseudomonadati; phylum Pseudomonadota; class Alphaproteobacteria; order Hyphomicrobiales; family Nitrobacteraceae; genus Bradyrhizobium; species Bradyrhizobium paxllaeri. The sequence goes on along the minus strand of NZ_CP042968.1, from coordinate 2,611,884 downwards.
CCTGATCAAGAGCTGCGACGTGCTGGTGGAAAACTTCGGCCCGGGCGTGCTCGACCGCATGGGCTTCCCCTGGGAGAAGATCCACGCCATCAACCCGAAGATGATCGTGGCCTCGATCAAGGGCTTTGGCCCGGGCCCCTACGAAGACTGCAAGGTGTATGAGAACGTCGCCCAGTGCACCGGTGGTGCGGCCTCGACCACCGGCTTCCGCGACGGCCTGCCGCTCGTCACCGGCGCGCAGATCGGCGACAGCGGCACCGGTCTGCATCTGGCGCTCGGCATCGTCACCGCGCTCTACCAGCGCACCATGACCGGCCAGGGCCAGAAAGTCACCGCCGCGATGCAGGACGGCGTGTTGAATCTCGCGCGCGTAAAACTGCGCGACCAGCAGCGCCTCGCCCACGGACCCCTGAAGGAATACAGCCAGTTCGGCGAAGGCATTCCGTTCGGCGATGCCGTGCCGCGCGCCGGCAACGATTCCGGCGGCGGTCAGCCGGGCCGCATCGTCAAGTGCAAGGGCTGGGAGACCGATCCCAACGCCTACCTCTATTTCATCACCCAAGCGCCGGTCTGGGAGAAGATCTGCGACGTGATCGGCGAACCCGGCTGGAAGACCCATCCTGACTACGCCAAGCCGCCGGCCCGGCTGTCGCGCCTCAACGAGATATTCGCCCGCATCGAACAGTGGACGATGACCAAGACCAAGTTCGAGGCGATGGAAATCCTCAACAAGGACGACATCCCCTGCGGCCCGATCCTTTCGATGAAGGAGATCATGGAGGACCGGTCGCTGCACGCCACCGGCACCTTGGTCGAGGTCGATCACCCGACCCGCGGCAAGTACGTCTCGGTCGGCAACCCGATCAAGCTGTCGGACTCGCCGAGCGAGGTCACCCGTTCCCCGCTGCTCGGCGAGCACACCGACGAGATCCTGCGCCAGGTGCTCGGCTTCAGCGATCACCAGGTGGCCGAAATCCACGATTCGGGCGCACTCGACCCGCCGCGGAAGCAGGCGGCGGAATAAGTTCCGTTGTACCTGGAATGCAAAGGCCGCCGGTTTCCGGCGGCCTTTTTCCGTCTGGAATGCCACTTGCGTTAATCTTGCTGCAATGCAGCGCACCAATTGCTGCTATGCAAACAAGCCTGTTGTGGCTGGCATCTGGTATACATAACCTGTTCCCGGATCACGAAGCGGAATGGTTCCGCAACCAAGAAAAGGGGACGATATGTCCAAAACTGCACCGATCAGCCTCCTGCCCTCCTCCACCCTGTTCGCGCGCGTGATGGCTTCGATCGACCGCCTGTTGACCGCCAGCAGCCGCATCGCCGTTCGCAACGGCGACCTGCCCCGATTCGGTCTCTAAGCCTGAAAATACAGGCTTTCCGTACACGCGAGCGATCGGACAAACGATCGAACCGTCGATGATCTGAATGAATGGCCCCGGCTTTCGGGGCCATTTTTCTTGTTTGGCCGCCGCCGCCCCCTTTACCAACATCTGCGACAAATTGGCCGAGGTGACGATCCGAAGCATTATACAGTTGCTTCCTGGCATATCGCATACAAGAATGCTTCTATAGTGCTCGACAAAACAGAGCGCTTCGGGAGGTAGGCCGTGCAGTCCAAAAGGACAGTCAGGGCGATGGGGCGACAGGCGCGAACGATTTCGCGCGCCGCTATCGGCTTTCCGCAATTCCACCATTGGCCGAAAGGAGCGTATGCCGCTCCGGGCGGCTCCTCCTACAATTCGAGCTTGCAATCAGCGCATCAATGGAACCGTTGCAGTGTGACGGTCTTGAGTGCGACAACGCCCGCATGGGCATTCGAAATAAATGACCAAAGCCGGCACTAGACCGGCCTAACGATAATTGGATGGGAGTGAAACAAATGAAACATGCTGCACATACTGCGTTGGGGGCACTTGCTACGTTATGCACGGTCGGGATGTCGGCTCCAGCAATCGCCGCATGGGAGCCGGTGCGCCCCGTCGAATTCATCGTTCCTGCCGGCACCGGCGGCGGCGCCGATCAGATGGCGCGAACGATCCAGGGCATCGTCACCAAGCACAACCTGATGAAACAGCCTCTGGTTGTCATCAACAAATCAGGCGGCGCCGGCGGCGAAGGCTTCCTCGACGTCAAGGGATCCGGCGGAAACCCGCACAAGATCATCATCACGCTCTCCAACCTCTTCACCACCCCGCTCGCCACAGGCATTCCGTTCAACTGGAAGGATCTGACCCCGGTCACGATGCTGGCGCTGGACGAGTTCGTGCTGTGGGTGAATGCGGAGAAGCCTTACAAGACGGCGAAAGAATATATCGACGCCGTGAAGGCTGCGCCCGCGGGCTCCATGAAAATGGGCGGCACCGGCTCGAAGCAGGAAGACCAGATCATCACCGTCGCGGTCGAGAAGGCCACCGGCAGCAAGTTCACCTACATTCCCTACAAGGGCGGCGGCGAAGTCGCCGTTCAGCTCGTCGGCAACCACCTCGATTCGACCGTCAACAATCCGATCGAGGCGGTCGCGCAATGGCGCGGTGGCAAGCTGCGTCCGCTCTGTGTGTTCGACGCGAAGCCGATGGGCTATGACGAGCAGGTCGCGGACGGCAAGAGCTGGAAGGACATTCCGACCTGCAAGTCGCAGGGTCTCGACATGGAATACCTGATGCTGCGCGGCATCTTCATGTCGCCCAGGGCGACCAAGGATCAGATCGAATATTACGTCGAGCTGTTCAAGAAGGTTCGCGCCACGCCCGAGTGGCAGGACTTCATGAAGAGCGGCGCGTTCAACACGACATCGCTGACCGGGGCAGAGTATGCCAAGTGGGTCGAAGTCGAAGAGAAACGTCACGAGACGCTGATGAAGGACGCTGGTTTCCTCGCGGCCGCAGGAAACTGACGAACCACTGACCCACGACGGAAGGTAACCCTGACGCCGGGCCCTCAGGCCACGGGCCCGGTTTCGCACGGAGTTTTGATGACTACAGGCAGCTCAAGCAACACCGGCCCCACCCACAAATTGGTGGAGGCAGGAATCACGCTTCTGATCGCCCTCTTCGGCGTGATCGTTATCGCCGGCAGCCTGAAGGCTGGCATCAACTGGGGTGCGGAAGGCCCCCGCGCCGGCTTCTTTCCGTTCTACATCGGAATCTTCATCGTGGCTTCCAGCGCGATAAATCTGTGGAACGGGTTGCGCGAAGACAATGACGGGTTGTTCGCGGAATGGGGACAGCTTCGCCAGGTCCTGAGCGTGGTCATTCCCACCGCGATCTATGTCGGGTCCATGCCGTTCACCGGGCTGTACCTCGCCTCGATCATCTTCATCGCATGGTTCATGCGATGGCTGGGCAAATATCCGTGGCTCACCGTGCTGGCGATCTCGCTCGGCATGCCCATCGTCACCTACTTCATTTTCGAGCGCTGGTTCATGGTCCCGCTTCCAAAGGGGCCGGTTGAAGAGTGGCTTGGTCTGTAATTACTCTCACCGGCAGGGATCACGGCGATGGAAGAGCTCGTCAATCTTTTTCACGGCTTTGCAGTAGCGCTGCAGCCCTTCAATATCATGGTGATGATCGTCGGCATCGTGCTCGGCGTCCTGATCGGCGTTCTTCCGGGATTGGGCGGCGCCAATGGCGTGGCGATCCTGTTGCCGCTGACATTCAGCATGTCGCCGACGTCAGCCATCATCATGCTCTCATGTATCTATTGGGGCGCATTATTTGGCGGCGCGATCACCTCAATTCTGTTCAACATACCGGGCGAGCCATGGTCGGTCGCGACGACGTTCGACGGCTATCCGATGGCGCAGAAGGGCAAGGCCGGCGAAGCGCTGACCGCGGCCTTCACCTCATCGTTCGTGGGCGCCCTGTTCGCCGTGGTCATGATCACGCTGGTCGCGCCGCTGGTTGCAAGCTTTGCGCTGCAATTCGGGCCTGCCGAAAAATTCGCCGTCTATTTTCTGGCGTTCTGCAGTTTCGTAGGTCTCAGCAAGGAGCCGCCGTTCAAGACCATTGCGGCGATGATGATCGGGTTCGCGCTTGCCGCCGTCGGCCTCGATTCCATTACTGGACAGCTACGGCTGACGTTCGGCGTCACCCACCTGCTGAACGGCTTCGATTTCCTCATCGCCGTCATCGGTCTGTTCGGCATAGGCGAGATCCTGCTCACGATGGAGGAAGGGCTCGCCTTCCGCGGCGGCAACGCCAAGATCAACCTGCGGGTGGTGCTGCAGACCTGGAAGGAGCTGCCGGCCTACTGGATCACCTCGCTGCGCTCCTGCCTGATCGGTTGCTGGATGGGCATCACGCCGGCTGGTGCGACGCCCGCATCCTTCATGAGCTACGGCATCGCCAAGCGCGTGGCCAAGAAGGGTAACAATTTCGGCAAGGGCGAAATCGAAGGCGTGGTCGCGCCGGAGACCGCAGCGCATGCTGCAGGCACCGCGGCGCTGCTGCCGATGCTTTCGCTCGGCGTGCCGGGTTCGCCGACGGCTGCGGTGTTGCTCGGTGGCCTCCTGATCTGGGGCCTGCAGCCGGGGCCGATGCTGTTTGTCGAGCAGAAGGAATTTGTCTGGGGTCTGATCGCCTCGATGTATCTCGGCAATCTCGTCGGCCTGATCGTCGTGTTGACCTGCGTGCCTGTCTTCGCGGCGATCCTGCGCGTCCCCTTCAGCATCATCGCGCCGCTCATCCTGGTGCTCTGCGCGATCGGCGCCTATTCGGTCCACAGTTCTACGTTCGACGTGGTGCTGATGCTGGTGTTCGGCGTGATCGGTTATCTCTTGAAGAAGTGCAACTATCCGCTCGCCCCACTGGTGCTCGCCATCGTGCTCGGTGACAAGGCGGAAGAGGCCTTCCGGCAGTCATTGCTGGGATCCCAGGGCTCGCTGGGCATCTTCTTCTCCAACACGCTGGTCAGCTCGATCATGATCCTCGGATTGATTGCGCTGTTCTGGTCGGTGATCCAGCAGGGCTACACGCGCATTCGCGGCGGCGCAGCGACCGCTTGAAGGGGAGCAAAGCGCGGGAGCAAAAAGAGCCTTAAAGCCTGACGATAACGAGCATCGTCAGGCGCTTCCTAACCACCTTGAACGGATGTGTTGATGGCCGGGCCGCATTGTCCCGGCCATCATTTTTTTGCTCTGGGATATCAGGCCAAGAAAAAGAAAGCTCTCGCAGTGAGCGCGCCGCCATCACAGCCCATCCGACAATCTCTTTTTATTTCAGCCTTTTAACGCGCGGCTTGATTTGCTGCTGTGCTATGATGGCTTTGCGACGGCCACAGGAAATGCGACAATCTGGCAAGATTCCTCTTGTCTACTGGCATAACATATACCAAACTCCTTCCCAGGAGCTGTCGGGTGATAGAACAGCCTATGGAGGGAAGATGACGGACACAGTGCACGGAGCAGCCCCCGTCGAGGCAGCTCGAGTCAGCGATGCCTATCGCTGGACCCAATTAGCCATCGGCGTTCTCGCGATGGTGATGATCGCCAATTACCAATACGGTTGGACTTTCTTCGTCCCGGACATCCAGCAAAAATTTGGATGGGATCGCGCCTCGATCCAGTGGGCCTTTACGCTGTTCGTGCTGTTCGAGACCTGGCTGGTGCCGGTCGAAGGATGGTTCGTCGATAAATACGGCCCGCGTATCGTCGTTCTCGTCGGCGGCATCCTCTGCGCCATCGGCTGGGCGATCAACGCGCAGGCGACTTCGCTCAACGGCTACTATCTCGGCATGATCATCGCAGGCATCGGCGCCGGTGGCGTCTACGGCACCTGCGTCGGCAACGCGCTGAAATGGTTTCCCGACAAGCGCGGCCTCGCCGCCGGCATCACCGCCGCCGGTTTCGGCGCGGGCTCGGCGCTGACGGTCGCGCCGATCCAGGCGATGATCAAGGACTCGGGCTTCCAGGCCACCTTCCTCTATTTCGGTCTCGGCCAAGGCATCATCATCGTCATCCTCGCCTTCCTGATGTTCGCGCCGAAGGCGGGACAAGTGCCTGCGGTGACGCAGAACGCCAACATCATCCAGAGCCGGCGCAACTATCAGCCGACCGAGGTGATCCGTCAGCCGATCTTCTGGTTGATGTATTTCATGTTCGTGATCGTCGGCGCCGGCGGATTGATGGTTACCGCCAACCTCAAGCCGATCGCCGTCGACTGGAAGGTCGACAGCGTGCCGGTCACGCTGATGGCGGTGACGATGACGGCGGTGACGTTCGCGGCCACTATCGATCGCGTCCTCAACGGCCTCACCCGTCCCTTCTTCGGCTGGATCTCGGACATGATCGGCCGCGAGAACACCATGTTCATCGCATTCGGCATGGAAGGCATCGGCATCTGGGGCCTCTACATGCTGGGCCACGATCCCGTGTGGTTCGTGCTGCTGTCGGGCTTCGTGTTCTTCGCCTGGGGCGAGATCTACTCCCTCTTCCCGTCGACCTGCACCGATACCTTCGGCGCCAAGTTCGCGACCACCAATGCCGGCCTGCTCTACACGGCAAAGGGCACCGCGGCACTGCTGGTGCCGGTAGCGAACTACATGCAGCAGTCGTCGGGCACGTGGGACACCGTGTTCATCGTTGCGGCTGGCGCCAATATCCTGGCCTCGCTGCTGGCGATCGCGGTGCTCAAGCCGTGGCGCAAGGTCGTGGTCGCCAAGTCGCAGATTGCCGCCTGATCCAAACCGGACTGGTTGCTAAGAGAAACGCGCTCATCCCACGGGATGGGCGCGTTTTTCTTTGGGCGCCGGCAGTTCTGGTATACCTGAACGGTTTCTTGTCTCTGTCCGGGCGCTGTCACCAACCTCTGGCCGCAATAAGCTCTGCCAAAAATGTCAGCAATACTGCCTATTTATCGCAGTCGCGGCGAAAGATTTTCGCCGCGAGCTGTGTTGACAATTGGCATTATGTATACCAGACTTGCGCCTAATAGTTCAGCCAAGGAGGGTGCCATGCTAGTCGGAGATATTCTGCGCAAGAAGACCGCCCGTGTCGCAACAGTTCGCATGAACGAAACCGTCGCCGTTGCCGCGCAACTGATGCGCGCGAGCAATATCAGCGCGCTGGTGGTCAAGGATGTCGTCCGCACCGAAGGCAACACGGCTGTCGGTATGTTCACCGAGCGCGACGTGGTTCGCGCCATCGCCGCACACGGCACCGCCGGCGTGAACATGCGCGTCTCGCAATTCATTTCGGTGCAGCAGCTCGTCTCCTGCACCTCGACGGATACGCTCGAGCATGTCCGTCACCTCATGAGCAAGCATCACATCCGCCACGTGCCGGTGATCGACAATTACAGCCTGATCGGCGTCATCAGCATTCGCGACATCACGACCGCGTTCGACGACGAAGCAACCCCCTTCACGCTGGCCGCGTCGGCCTGACCGGTCACTTCGAACTCCGCCGGCATTCCCCGGAAGCTGCACTCCCGGGGAAAGCGGCATCGCACCGCAAGTTCAGCTTAACTCCTGTCGCAAAGCAGGCGCTCGCAAATCTGCGCCGGAGTAGTGGCGCGCCGGAAATCATCTGTGGGAGGGCGCATGGCGCGCAACATTCTGATCCTTGGAGCCTCGTACGGCTCATTGCTGGCGACAAAGCTTTTGATGGCGGGTCACAACGTGACCCTGGTTTGCCGAAAGCAGACCGCAGAACTCATCAATCGCGACGGCACCGAAGTTCGCATCAAGCTGCGGGACGAGGCGACTCACCGGTCGATCTTCTCGCGCGACCTGCCCGGGAATTTGGACGCGGCCGAGCCTGCCGGCGTCGATCTCTCCCGCTATGATCTGGTTGGTCTTGCGATGCAGGAGCCACAATACGTCGACCATGCGATCCAGCTTCTGATGATCAAGATTGCGGAAGCGAAGCTGCCTTGCCTTTCGATCATGAACATGCCGCCCCTGCCCTATCTCAGACGGATTCCGGCGTTGGCGAACATGGAGCTGGACCAGGCCTATACCAATGCCGCGGTATGGGAACGGTTCGAGCCGGGTCTGGTGTCGCTCTGCTCGCCTGATCCGCAGGCTTTCCGTCCACCGGAAGAGGCGGCGAATGTTCTTCATGTCGGCCTGCCGACAAATTTCAAGGCAGCATCATTTGCGGATGAGAAACACAACGCGCTGCTTCGGGAGCTGGAAGCCGACATCGATGCTGTGAAGCTGGACGGCCAGGACGTTCCGGTGAAGCTCAAGGTGTTTGATTCGATGTTCGTCCCTTTGGCCAAATGGTCGATGCTGTTGACGGGGAATTACCGCTGCATCACACAGCATGAGCCGCAGTCGATCCGCGACGCGGTGCATGGCGATATCAATCTCTCGCAGTCCATCTATGACCATGTCGATGCCATCGCCCAGCGTCTGGGCGCTGATCCCACCGATCAGGTGCCTTTCGAGAAGTACGCCAAGGCGGCGGAAAGCCTGCTCAAGCCCTCGTCGGCGGCTCGGGCGGTCGCCGGCGGAGCACCCTGCATCGAGCGCGTCGACCTCCTGGTGAAGCTGATTTCGCATCAGCTTGGCGTACCCAATGCCGAGATCGACCGTACCGTCCAGATCGTCAATCAGAAACTGAATGAGAGCAACGTGGCGGAGGACGCGCCGCGAGACGCTCCAGTCCCAGCGAAGTAGCGCCTTACCGGTTCTGATTGAACTAGAAGGGGCTAGGATCTCTTGTTTCGATCGCGCTTTCTTGGGCGAACCGGTGTCCGTTTCGCTCGAAGACGCGATCGATCATTCACCGCTGACATCGGCGAGCTGACCAATGAGTTCAGGCAGTAAGCCGCGTCACCTGAAGCCCATGGCGTGAACCTACTGATCAGATTGGTCGGCCGAAAACGGCCACGGACGTTTGTTAATGTTATCGAAGATCAGCACCGCACGTGTGGCGGCTCGCCCGATCGTCAAACGTCATTCCTCAAATCCCAGGGCAATCACCTTGCGAACAAGATCGGCGAGGTTCTTTGCGGCCATTTTTTCCATCATCCACGCCCGATAGTTTTCGACAGTGCGGGGACTAAGATCGAGCTTGTGCGCAATTTCCTTGTTCGAAAAGCCATCGGCCACCAGTCGCATCACCTCGATCTGACGCGGCGAAAGCTCGGCGGCGCGGGCTCTGAGCAGCGCTCGCTCGCTCTGCTCGACACGCCGGCGATGGCCGCTCTTGATTGCCTGTGAAATGCTTTCAATCAGCCGCTCGTCGTCAAACGGCTTTTCTATGAAGTCAAAGGCACCCTGCTTGATCGCCTGCACGGCCATTGCGATATCGCCGTGACCTGTGATCAGAATGACCGGTACGGCAGAGCCGCATTTCTCTAGTTCCTGCTGCAGCTCCATGCCAGACATTCCCGGCATTCGGATGTCGGAAACGACGCATTGCGGCGACGGTTCAACCCTCGCTGCCAAAAAGCTCTCAGCCGAGGCATAAGGGCTTACAGGGATGCCGCGACCTTCCAGCAGCATACTCAGGGAATGCAAAATGGCCGCATCGTCCTCGATCAGCGCGATCGTCATGACCTGGCGCTCCGCTTTTGATCAATTGGTAACGTAAAAGACGCGCAGACACCACTCGATGTATCTTCAATGTGCAAGTATCCGCCGTGCGCTTCGATGATCGAACGTGAAAGCGACAGCCCCAATCCCAAACCGTCGCGCTTCGTCGTCGCAAACGCCGTGATCGGCTGCATCGCAAGATCGGGATCTAATCCCGGGCCATTGTCGGTCACGCTAATTGTGATCATTTGCCGGGACCTTATCGCAGCTTCAACGACAATCCTGCCGTCATTGCGGCCCGCATTCGTCAGGGCCTCCGCCGCATTACGAACGAGATTCAAGATCACCTGTTCGACCTGTAATGCGTCAGCCAGCACCGGAGGAAGATCCCGCTCAAGCTGCGTCGCATAAGCGATACCGCGGCGATCCAATTCGGGCCGGAAGATAGACAACGCTTCATCGATAAGCGTGCCAACGGCTGCCGATTGTGCTTCGACCCGTCCAATGCTTATGAAGTCCCTCAAACGGTTGACAACCTCACCTGCGCGTTCGACCTGGGCAATTGCCTCCCCACTGGCCTTTGCTGCTGCTTCCAGGTCAGGCGGGCTACGTTCGGCCGCCAGCTTGGCGAGTCGCGCATAGTTGCTAATGGCGGTCAGCGGCTGGTTAATCTCGTGAGCAACGGTGGCCGCGAACTCCCCCATTGTCGCAACGCGCGATGCGCGGTGAAGCGCATCCTGGTGCAGGCGAAGTTGATTCTGTGTCCGCTGTTGCTCGGTGACGAGGACTCCGACTGCGAGGCCGGTCATGGCCAAAATCACCATCAGTGCCTGGTAAGCGACAACGTCGCCAGTACTTTGGTCCGTCAGCTCAATCGACGCGATAAGGCCGATCTGCGTGATGACCAGCCCTGCGGTTGCGCCTGGAAGACCGAACCGCACTGCGATCCAGACGATTGGCAGGAACAATACGTAGAAAAGCTGAAACCGAAAGGGCTGATCCAGGCTCAAAATGCCCCAGAGGACAGCGAGGGTGATCAGCATGAGCGCGCCCATTTCCCAGGACAGCGCTGGAAACTGCCTGCGAGTAAACCCAATCAATAGAAACGGGGTGAATACCATCACGCCGATCAGGTCGCCGACGAATGCGCGAATGAAGACTTGGCCCAGATCAGCCCCCGCAACAATGCCATGAAGCAGGAGTACCAGGACATAGCCACCCGAAACGAGCGCGATACTGGCTACAGCTACACCTGTGAGCCATAGCATGGCACTGCGGGACGACAGGGTGAGATCGAACTTCAGACCGGACGATGTTAGCAACAGCGCGGCGGAGCCGTAACCGAGCCCGGTAATGAGCACGACGGGAAGCTCGGCGGTGAGAGGAAGTGGCAGACGGCGCACCATCAGATCTGCCAGCAGTTGCGCAGCGAATAGCCACGGCAGATATTGACGGCCAAACAACAGAATTAGCGCGAAGCTCAATCCAGTCTGCGGGTTCCAGGGTGTAATGCCAAATACCGCAAACGGATGAATATAGCTCAGCTTGTCCAGCACCACGTAGCTGGCGATATAGGCAAGGCCGACCGCAAGGTGTGAGCGCGACATTCGATGCACCAGTTGCGTCCCGGAGCCAACCTCCTCCAGCCGCGGTAGCTGCATCTCCTCATACTCCTTCTGGTAACCGTCCCGGCATCCGTAGTTCTACTCTAGGAAGGACCCCTTCGGGGAGTACCGAGAGGTTTTGCTCTGAATTGCCTGCCGACGTGACGCCCGACAATCTTACCCCAGATGTAACGTGGGGAAGCGATCCGTGTCGAACATCGCACCTGATGGGGTCGCTGTGGCTGCCGCAGCAATCTTTGCGCTTGCGGTGGTTCATACCTTCTCGACACGTTCCATAGAGCGGCTGGCCCAAGTACAACCTCGTCACGCCGGGGTCTGGCATCTGCTCGCGGAAGTCGAAGTCGTATTCGGTTTCTGGGCGGCAGTTCTCGTCGGCTTCATGGCAATGAACATCGGCACGAGTGGTGCGCTTACCTACTTGGAAAGCCGCAACTTCACTGAGCCGGCGTTTGTTTTTGTCATCATGGTCATTGCTGCGAGCCGGCCCGTGATCGAGACGGCAGCCACGCTGCTGCGATTTGTATCGTTACTCATTCCAGTGCCCGCGCCGTCTGCGTATTACTTTACACTCCTTTCAATTGGGCCATTGTTGGGTTCATTCATTACCGAGCCAGCGGCAATGACGCTGACTGCCTTGCTTCTTAAGGAACGTTATTTCGGCGGGAAGGCACCAAGCAACTTCCAGTACGCGACTATCGGTGTCCTGTTCGTGAACGTCTCGATAGGCGGAACATTGACGCCATACGCCGCGCCGCCGGTCCTGATGGTGGCCGAACGCTGGAACTTTGACCTTCTATTCATGCTGCAGACGTTCGGATGGAAGGCTGCGCTTGCAGTCGTCATCAACGCTGCTGGCGTCACCCTGCTGTTCCGCCGTTTTCTGCGCACCGTTTCGAACGAGCCTGCATCGCCCGCAGTGCTGGGTGTTCCTGCCTGGATTGCCGGAGTGCACATAGCATTCTTGGCGGCAGTGGTCGCCTTTAGTCACCACCCGATCGTGTTCCTGGCGCTGTTCATGTTCTTCTTGGGCTTTGCCGAAGCTTACAAGTGCTTTCAGTCACCGCTCATTCTTCGCGAAGGTCTCCTGGTCGCGTTCTTTCTCGCGGGACTCGTTGTAATTGGCGGTCAGCAGAAGTGGTGGCTCGAACCGCTTCTGAGCGACTTGGGACCGACAACCCTGTTTACGGGTGCAACTCTGCTCACGGCGATCACCGACAACGCTGCCCTGACTTATCTCGGCTCTCTGCTCGATGGCGTTTCTGATGAGTTCAAATACTCCCTCGTTGCGGGAGCAGTGACGGGAGGTGGCTTGACCGTTATCGCCAACGCGCCGAACCCGGCGGGCTACGCGATTCTCAAAGGCAGTTTTGAAGACGGCACAATAAGCGCGGCTGGCCTTGCCGTGGCCGCGCTCATTCCAACCCTCGTCGCTGCTGCAGCCTTCCAGCTGCTGCCGTGAGTCTGGAGGATAGGAACCATGACAGAGCTTAGCCAAGAAACACCGACATTCAGCAATTCTTCGCCTGTTGCCCGCATACGCGGAGCGAAGTGCTTGCGTCTTCTCGCGGTCGTTGACAGCACTGAGTCAACGAACCGTATCGTGGATTTCATTACCGCATTCAGCGAAGGCCGGGCCGCAACGGAGGCTGTAGTCCTCAATGTGCAAAGTAAGCGGCTCGATGCACGATTGCGTGGTTACCAGAATTTCAAGAAGGATGAGATCGATGAGCGGCTAATCAACGAATTTGCCTTTCCGATCTTGAACAGTGTCACTGGTAGACTTGAGAAAGCCGGCATTCTTTGTTCGTCTAAGGCTGAAATAGGCGATCCGGTTACGACGATACTGCGCTGCGCGGCTGAGAATGCTTGTAATGTAATCTTGGTTGGCGCGCAGCCTTCGAAGGGTTTCGATAGCTGGCTGCCCAACACGATGCGCGTTTGGCTACGCTCGGACCTGGCCTTGCGCCTGATCGCGCTCGCGCCTGCCTCTATCGTGGTGGTGAAGTAAAGTCAGGACGGCTTCGAGTCGAACTCGCCTCACCATTGTCGATCGCTTTCCGCTCGCCGCCGCTGGTGCTACCCCGGTAGCACACCGACTTATGTACTGGAGTAGTGTTATGTCGATACTGCTGTGCAGATCTCTACGTAGTGCAGCTTAGCACTACTGAGTCAAGCGGTCGCAGTCCTTGAGGCCGTGAATCAAGTATTTGATGGGATTCGATCTTTGGCACGCGGGAGGGCCCGGATGGATCTTGATCAAAGCGAAGCACGGTTCGCGTCTTACATTGCGGGACTTGGAAGCGTGATCGGTCACGCGGAGCGGACGCGGCCGCTGCGCGACTATTGTACGGGACTGATGTTGCCCGGTGACCGCAAGAGCGTTGAGCCGATGGCAGCGCGGACGGCTCCGGCGAGGACAGCGGCACAGCACCAGTCGCTGCTGCACTTTGTCGCCAACGCCGATTGGTCGGACGAGACCGTGCTGGCCAAGGTACGCGAGATGGTGCTGCCGGCGATCGAGAAGAGTGGACCGATCGAGGCGTGGATCATCGACGACACCTCGTTCCCTAAGCAGGGCAAGCATTCGGTCGGCGTGCACCACCAATATTGCGGTCAGCTCGGCAAGCAGGCCAACTGCCAGGTGGCGGTGTCGCTGTCGATCGCCAATCATGCCGCCAGCCTGCCGGTGGCCTATCGCTTGTACTTGCCGGAAGCCTGGTCAAAGGATCGTGCACGGCGGAAGAAGGCAGGCGTTCCCAAGCAACTCAAGTTCAGGACCAAGCTACAGATCGCGTTGGAGCAAATCGGCTGGGCCTGCGAAAGCGGCCTGCCACGCGGCGTTGCGTTGATGGATGCAGCATACGGCAGGGACACGCGGCTGCGCGCAGGCATGACGGAACTTGGCGTGCCTTACGTGGTCGGCATCGTGCCGACCATCCTGATGTGGGCCCCTGGCAGCGCCCCACGGCGGATGGACAAGCCGATGAACAACACCGGCCGTCGTGACGAGCCCGCACTGATCTCGGCCCAAAAAGTGGCGCTCGGTCTACCGAAGCGGGCGTGGCGCACGGTGACGTGGCGCGAAGGCTCGGCCGAGCAATTGTCCTCGCGCTTCGCGCGTGTACCTGTCCGCGTCAGCTACAACAAGCTGATCCCCGAGACGCTATCACCTGAGTGGCTGTTGATCGAATGGCCGGAGGGCGAGGCAGAGCCGACCAAATACTGGCTCTCCACGCTGCCGGAGGACGTCAGCTTCACGCAACTCGTCGATCTGGCCAAGCTGCGCTGGCGCATCGAGCGCGACTACCAGGAACTCAAGCAGGAGGTCGGGCTCGGCCACTACGAAGGGCGCGGCTGGCGTGGCTTCCACCATCACGCAACGCTGTGCATCGCAGCCTACGGCTTCCTTCTCGCCGAGCAGGCGATGATTCCCCCCTCAGGACCTCGTTCCACCGCGCCAGTCGAAGTCCCTCCGTTACCCGACAATTATCGACCCAGAGGCTCCGCCCGCGCGGCCTGAACGCCATGTCCCGAACTCGATCGCAACTATGCGCGTGCGATTGACCCGCGCACTTATAAAAAACTTGCTGAGATGTCCGTGCTGTGGCGGCCACGCAGCTTCGATAAGTCGCGGACGCCTATGACGTAGTAAGATTAGTTAGTCAGTGGGCGCGCCTGCAGCGCAAATGGTGGTTAGAAATGGCATTCAAGAGCCCACACGTATCCTTTGTTTCATTCGCGATCGAAGTCACGCCGACGGACACCACGGATGTCATGGTGATCGAAACCGACTTGCACCTGAACTCAAGGCATCCGGCTTACAATGATCGTGCCTTGCACCAGTTGATCGCGGCTGCACAACACTATCTGGCCGCCAATGCCGGCCGCGCTACGCATATCCGTGTGATCTCCAATCGCAGTGGCGAAATCTGACCGTGCGCCGCGGTCCTTCCCGCGTCATCTGGACGCTTCGACCCTGACCCCAGCTCCCGGAGCGCTCAGGAGGTTGGTTCCCCGGCCGGGGATATGCGTGCGCTTTGCTCGATTGTTGACAGCGGACACGCCAGTTCGAGGCTATCCCCCGCATTGCCGCATGGGCTCATCGCCCCTGCCCGGTAGACTTTTGCCAGGCCGCACTCGTCATCGCACTGCCCGATCACCGCGAAATCGTGTTGCTCTGGAGTAACGATGTTGGGGCTCTCCGCGGCGAAGGATGGGCGTTTACAAGCAGTTAAGACTTTTGCGCAAATGATAGACAACCAGCGCAACATTTCAGATCGCCGCAAGAACTGCGAGCGGACCTCAGGCCCCTTATCGAGGGATTAGCATGAGAACGCTTCTCATTGGTGCTCTGGCTGCGACCCTGGTTGGCTGTAGCTGCCTTTTACCGCCGCAAGCAAGTATGGAAGCATGCACGGACGCGAGTGGGTCCGGCTGTCTCAACGGGATGGCGGCCGGTCGGCCGGTTGAACCGGGGCCAGCGTCATCCAAGACCCATTCCGCGGCAACAAAAGTCAAATCCACAATCGCAACGAAGACGCAAGAGCCGTCGATTGTCCACATTCGCAACGGGCCTCAACTCGCCGAGAAAAAGGCGAAGCCCGCCATGATCGAAGCGAAGGTCGACGCTCCGGCATCTGGTCGGCCCGCTGAGACGTCCGATCCGGTCATGATCAAGGCGAAGACCACGATTGCAGCGAAGTTGGAGGACCCGGCGTCCGCCGAGTTCGGTGAGATGAAACGGGCCATCCGCAAAAATACGCTCGGGCAGTCCGTCGACACCATTTGCGGCCGAGTCAAAGGAAAAACGACGTCGGGCGAAGACACCGGAGATAGGCCGTTTCTATATCTTGTGACGGAAGATGAAGCATACGTCGTCGATGGCCCCGCCAAGTCGGCTGCGGCGAGCGCGTACCGTAATATTTGCAGCTAGCCTGGAAAAATAGGGCCGCTGCCAAGGTCTATTGCGACGGACCAGAAGGTCCGTGACGACGTTGCGAGCGAACGCGAGGCTGGGAAGCAACGTCGCGATCAGCAGCAATTTTCGCTGCACAGTGTGTGGAGCAGGTTTGCTCCATGGAAAATGGAAATCAAAACTTGTGGGGTGACAGCTAATTTCTGAATTCGGGGACATCATGGACGATTTTTCTAATCCCGCGGAACTAGCCTTGATATCGCAAAACTCGCCGGTGCTCGTGATCATCGAGCAACATGTGCTGGCGCGTACATGCATGCTCAATATTCTCAAAAGAGAGCTCACTGGATTCGAGATCGTCGAGATGGCAACGACTGGTAGCCTGAACTGGCTATCCGGCAGAGACATCCGCTTGATTGCGCTGAATATCGGGCACCAGCAAATCACTGATCCTTCGGTCGAGGAGAGCCTCGCCTTCCTTGCAGAAACCTGCCCGAATGCGTCCGTTGCCGTGCTGTCAAATCGCGACGACGATGCGACGGCTTCGGCTGCGATGCAACGCGGCGTGCGCGGCTTCTTTCCGACATCGATCCCGGTCGAAGTCGCTATTGCCGGATTACGCCTGGTCCTTGCCGGTGGGGTCTACCGGCCGCTACCGATCGTTGGGCAAAGTGGAGCATCGAACCACAAGACGATATCGGGATGCCCCGAAGCGCCCGAGCTATTCGGAACTGACGAGGCTAACGGCGCCACCAGGATTGTGCCGGAGAAGGCGATGGTCGATCTTACGCCGCGCGAGCAACATGTGCTCGAGGCGCTGCAGCTTGGCCTTCCTAACAAGTTGATTGCCGTCAGGCTGAACCTTTCGGAAAACACCGTAAAGATGCATATTCAACGTATCATGCGAAAATGCTCCGCACATAACCGCACCGAGGCGGTCGTTCGCTGGAGCCGGCGAGCCAACGGTCATGCCTAAAGCGTGATGACTTTTCTTCGAATCGTCATCCCGCTTTAGCTTTTTGTTTGAGCATGATCTCTTCGGAAAACCGCTACACACTTTTCCGGATCATGCCTGGCTCGCACGCGTGCGATCATCTTGAGAGCTGCCCGAGTTCGCCGTTCGGGTCGCAGCTTAATCCTCGCGGAACGCGCTGTGGAAGCTATCGAGCAGAGGGCTGAGGGCATACAGCGCCACTGTGCCGCGGCCCGTCTTGATGAACACCTGGGCCGGCATTCCCGGAACAATCTGGACACCATCGATCCCGGTGCTTGCCGGATCCTGCACGCGAATCTTCGTTGCGTAGTAGGGCTGATCGGTGCGCTTGTCGACCAGACGGTCGGCAGAAACGTGCGTCACAGTCCCATGGAGGCGCGGCACACGGCGCTGATTGTAGGGCAACAGATTCACGTCGGCGCTCAATCCGGGACGGACCACATCGATATCCTCGGGCCTGACGCGCGCAATCACGATGAGCCGATCTTGCCGGGGAACCAGGTCCATGAGAGCTGCTCCGGCGCCAATGACGCCACCCGGGGTGTGGACCCTCAGGTCGGTTACAACGCCGTCCTCGGGTGCCTTGACCGCCGTTCGCGAGAGTTGGTCACCGGCCGCCTGCAGTCGTTCCCATACCTGAAAGATCTGGTTCTGTACCTCGCGCAGCGACTGAGCGATCTCGTTTTGACGGTCATGCTCCAGTTTGAGGAGAATTGCCTCGGATTCGCTGATGACCTGCCCGGCGCGCGATATCTGCGCGACAATCTCCCCCCGCCGTCCCTCGATGTCAGCGATCTCCCGCTCGAGGTTCAGAAGGCGCGGACGCCGCTCCAGCCCCTTGCTGACGAGCGTGGCGACGGTTGCCGCTTCCTCGCGGACGATGTCGATGCGCCTTGCGGCCGCGCTTTCCTGCGCCCTGAGGCCCTCGATCTCCTTTTCCACCTGCGATCTCTTCTCCCGGTTTACGGCCGCTTGCGATTGAAAGACCTGCCGGCGCGTTTCGAAGATGGCTTGCTGACCCGCAAGGACATCCGCGACTGAGGGACTCGCCATCTGCGCCATCTCCAGCCTGGCCGGAAACGACACCCGCTCCTCTCCGCGCTGTTCCGCCTGCAGCCGTGCTTCACGTGCCGTCGCCTCCCACAGCTGGCCTTGCAGGCTCTGGGCCTCGGCACGGGCCTTGGTGTCCTCCAGCGAGATCAGCGTTTGTCCAGCGCGGACAACGTCACCGTCCGCGATCAGAATTTCCCTGATGATGCCACCCTCGAGGTGCTGAATCGTCTTGCGGCTCGACTCGGATTCGACGGTGCCAATCGCAATCGCGGCGCTCTCGAGCGGGGCATAGGTCGACCAGATACCGAGACCGACGACAAAGCCGAACACAAGCAGGTTTCCTGTCCAGGTGACCCCGCGAAGCCGTTCGCGAAGTGCCGGCGGCGCCGATCTCAGCCACCGTGGGGCTTCCCAACTCTCAGCGTGAGCAAATGCAATTTTCAGACGATCCCATCCCCTTCGGGCAAAGAGGTCAAAATGCTTGATGTGGATCCAGGTGATACGGAGCAGCCGATCGCAGAATGCTGGCGTCACCGATCTCAACCGCCGTGAGACCTCTCGAATCCCGATATGAGCGAAAGAAGTTTTCATGAGATCCGGTTTCCTTCGGGCAAAGCGTTAAGAAGGTGTGCCGCGTGTCATGGCAAAATCGGTTGCGGTGAGGCGCCAATGCTGCTTTCGCCGTTCTGGTTCGAACCACCTCGCATTGGCTCACGCGAAGCAACTTGCGGGCGCGTCAAACACCTCTCGAAAACTTCCCTGCTCTCGCCGAAGGCGGTAACCGCGCCGTCCTGCATGATGGCAATCTTGTCCGTTACACCCAGAATTCCGATCCGGTGGGTGATGATGATGACCGTGGTATTGGCCGCCTTCATCCATTCAATGGCGTCGAACAGCATGCGCTCGCCAAGCGAGTCGAGGCTGGAATTCGGCTCGTCGAGAACCACGAGGTGCGGGTCGCCGAAGAACGCCCGTGCAAGGCCGAGGCGCTGGCGAAACCCGCGTGGAAGATTGGCGCCTCCGCCAACGAGGACCGTATCGTATGCCTGCGGCAGCCGAATGATGGTCTCGTGAAGGCCGGCCAGCTTTGCCGCGTCAATGACCTTCTGCAAATCGGCGTCGTCCAGCCGGGCAATGATGTCCTTTACCGTTTCTCCGAAGAGATCGATATCCTGCGGCAGATATCCGAGGCGCCGGCCGCCGCCCAGATCGCGCACGACCGAAATGTCGATGCCATCGAGCAGGACCGAGCCTGCCGTCGGAGCGGAGATTCCCGTGACGATCTTGCCAAGCGTGGATTTGCCGGAGCCGGACGGACCAATGATGCCAAGGCATTCACCAGGCGCCAGACAGAACGAAACGCCGTTCAGGAACAAGTGGCTCGTTCCTGGCAGGACGGCGGCGACATTGTTCACGATGAGATCTCCCTTCGGCCCGTCCGGGATGGCCTTGACGCTCGCCACCGGCGTGACAGCGGACATCATGCCGTTGAGCCGGCGGTAGGCGGCCTGGGCCGTCGCGAACGCCTTCCAGCCCGCAATCGCCCCTTCGATCGGCGGGAGCGCGCGTCCGAACAGCATGCTCGCAGCAAAGATTATGGCCGGGCTCCTGCCCTGTTCCAGGACGAGCCAAGCGGCAGCGCCCATGATCAGCACCTGCGTCAGCGCCCGCACGGGTTTGGAGATCAGCATGATGGTCTCGTTGCGGCGCTGGACCACCTCTTGCTCGCACCTCGCATCCTGCGCAGCCTGGCGGATCAGGCGCGCGGCACCATCGAGCATTCCCATGGCCCTGATCACGTGGAGGTTTCCGACCGCCATACCGAACCACCCCTGACTCCTCGTCTGTGCGGCGGCCGACCGCGCCAGCGGGCCCTCGGTGAGCCGATCGCCGAGAAGCCCGAGACCAAGCAGGAGAAGCGCGCTCAGTGTGCCGATCACGCCCAGCAACGGATGCACGAGGAAGAGAACGCCGAGGAAGAGCGGCGTCCAGAGCACGTCAAACAGGGTCGAGCAAGCTCCGGACTGCGCGAACTGACGCAGGGTTGCAAGATCGCGATAAGCTTCCGATGCCCGCGACCGATCGGCTTCATAGGCGTATTTGAAGCACATGGCGAGCGTCGCCGGATGGAGTTCCTCTTCAAGCCACTCGCCCATCCGGCCCAATGCAGCGCGGCGCAGTGCATCAAGCACGCCGCCAATTACGACGGTAAACGCAACGATTAGCGTCAGCATCAGGAGCGTAGCGCCGCTGCGGCTCGACAGGACGCGGTCATAGATCTGAAGCAGATAAATCGAAGGTGCGAGGAGAAGAAGATTATAGCTGCAGCTATATGCGAAAACGAGCCCGAGCGATCCCGCGCAAGCCCGCAAGGCTGCCTTCAACGGGGTTCGCGCTGGTGACATCGTTTGCAGCCGGTGCGGTGACATCAGCATTGCGTTCCCGCCAGATATCTGAAGTCCGGGCCTTCCCGCCCCGTCTTTCGCCACTTCGCTGGTGAAGTGAGAACCGGCAGCCCCCCGCTGCCGGTTCTCTGCCCCTCGGAAACGTCGATCAGCCGTGCCCCTCGTCGATATAGTAGGTCTCGTGACTGTTGAGCGAGTCGTTCAGGATATTGACGTCGACGTCACCACCTTTCGCGGTGTTGTGGTCTCCGCCATTGCCGCCGAGGCCGGCCCACACGTTCTGACTCATGTCCACCTTGAGGTAATTCTTCTGATAGGCCGACGTATCGGCGTCCACGTCGGACTTGTTGTGGCCGCTGTCCGACTTCTGGTCGCCATTCGATACGGCTTTTCCGCCCTCTGCCTTCGAATGCTTCTCCGCCTTCGCATTCGCGCCCCCGGCGTCCCAATAGGCCTTCTGATAAACGTGGTCGCCGGTCTTGACGTCGACGTCGGCGCCATCGGCCTTGTTGTACGGATTGAATTCGATACTGGGCTTGCTGGTGATGTCACCCTTGTTGATGCCGTCTCCGCCGTTGCCTGCGTTGTTGCCGCCGGTCGAAGCCTTGATCACGATCGTGTCGGAAGGAAACGATGCCTTTGCCATGTCAGTCTCCCTGAGCTGGTTTGCACACTGTGCGTCCCAATGTGGACAGCAACGATCTTGGATTTGGATGCCGGATCGATCTAGCTGCCAAAGCTGATGCCACCCGAAGCGACGGTGTACGCCCGAAATGCTAACCTCTCGCCGCCGAAATCCGGACAGCTCCAATGCCGCCAGAGCGTCTTCAAACGAAAGCCCACCCCGGGCTTGCTCCGGGGGTGGGCTCGCGTCAAGAAAACACGTCAAAACTCCAGAGCCACGTTTCGATTCTATCGAAACGGAATCAACTCTAGGCGTGATCCAGCAAGTGGAGGTCCGATAACAGGTCCAAGGCGAAATCGCCGCCAAGCGCAGTGTTGCCGTGGCCGCCGTCACCACCGATTCCGGCAATCTGGATCGTGCTCTGATCGAACTCTACGTTGTTGCTCTGATAAGCTTCGGCCGTTGAATTGTAGCCGGCGACAGCAATGTTGATCGGGGCGTAGATCGCCACGTTGACGTCGACCACGCTTCCCGAAAAATGGCCGTTGCCGCCGTTGCCGGCGCTGTTGTTGCCGGTCGCGATGACATCGGAGCCAATCAATTCGAAGATAGAAGAGAAAATGTCCGAACTTCCGCCAATCGCGGTGTTGCCGCTCCCGCCATCACCCCCGACGCCGGCCATTTGAACCGCGGATTGATCGAACACCACATTGTTTGTCTGATCGGCGTTGGCGGTGGAGTTGTATCCCGCCACTGCGATGTTGATCGGATAGTAGAACGCAAAGGTCGCGTGGACGAGCCCCCCGTAAAAGTATCCGTCTCCGCCGTTGCCCGCGTGATTATCCCCGCTCGCGATCACATTGGAGCCCATCATCCCGCCGTGGTTCGAGGCGAGGCCTGATCCGCCGATGGATTGGTGGGGCCCGTGGTCATTTCCGGAGGCCGACACGTCTCCGCCAATCGCGGCATTACCGTTCCCGCCATCGCCCCCGACGCCGGCCATCTGAAGCGCGGATTGGTCGAATACCACATGGTTCGTCTGATCAGCGTGAGCGCTGGAATTGTTTCCCGCCACCGCGATGTTGATCGGACTATAGACCGCGACGGGTGCATGAACCATTGCTCCGGAGAAGTAGCCATCGCCACCATTGCCGGCGCCGTTGTCACCCGTTGCAATCACGCCATGGCCGACAGGCCCGAACACGCCGACGCTTCCGCCCGATGCGGCATTCCAATTGCCGCCATCACCGCCAACTCCCGCGATCTGGGTCGCAGACTGATCAAAATAGGCGATGTTCGTCTGAAGGGCGGAGGCCGTCGCATGGACACCCGGCCACGCCACGTTGAGCGGCTCGAAACCGGCGTAGCTGCTATTGATCAGGCTCCCGGCAAAGTAACCTTTGCCGCCGTTCCCGGCGCTGTTATCTCCCGTGTGGGCCAGGAGGCGCGGCGATGAATCCGCGGAAAGCCACCACGAGTCCGGCAGATCGTGCCCGAGCATACCCTTGCGACCGACGGGAACCCCGTGAACAGGGTCCGGTACACTCCGATGATACATGACTGTTGCCCTACCGAAATTGCTTCGCGCCGACCGGACGGACGCATCCCGCACTCACGAGAGAATGTCACCTCGGCAAGCCAAAAGCCGAGTCGTCAATTCGGACAGCAAACGTTCGGGCGATAGACACGATCAGCTACACCCGTTCGGGTGTGGGCGGTCCTTGCGTGAAGCCATGACCATTACGGTGATCATGATCCGGCTACCGGAATGAGCCCGAGCTTTTCTAGGAGGTCATTCGCGGAACCTAAAGGAACTTCGGACGTTCTGTTTCGCGAATGAGCAGCGCCGTAGCCCCGGCGCAGCAAGCGCAGACGCCGAGGCGCCGCGCTGCGCTGGTCGGAGGAAACGCTCATGAGACTCACCCTTTCGGTCATCAAGGCTGACATAGGCTCCGTCGGCGGGCACACAAAGCCGTCCACACGCATGATGGCGGCCGTCGAAGGCGAGGTTGCGAAGGCGATCTGCGATGGTCTGCTGATCGACAGTTTCGTCTGCCACACCGGCGACGACATCGCGATCATCATGACGCACACACGGGGCGAAGGAAGCTCCGAGGTGCATCAACTTGCCTGGAAGGCGTTCCTCGCCGCCACCTCGGTCGCGAAAACCTCCGGGCTATATGGCGCCGGCCAGGATCTTCTCGTCGACGCACCATCCGGAAACGTTCGCGGCGCCGGCCCGGGCGTCGCCGAGCTCAGCTTCGACCACAGCCTCTCGGGCACGAGGGCCGCGGAGTCCTTCATGGTGTTCGCCGCCGACAAATGCGGCCCCGGCGCCTACAACCTGCCGCTCTACCTTGCCTTCGCCGATCCCATGTATTGCGCCGGGCTGATGCTCCCCCCGATGATCAAGGGTTTCCGTTTCCATGTCATCGACATGGACCATACGGCCGGCGACAGCGTGATCGAACTCGACGCGCCCGCGGATGGCTACCAGATTGCCGCGCTGCTCCGCGACAACGAGCGCTTTGGCATCGATCGCATCGTTTCCCGGACCCATGGCGAGGTCGCCGCCGCCGTTTCGGCGCAGCGCCTTCACGCGATCGCAGGCAAGTACACCGGCAAGGATGATCCGGTCGCGATCGTCAGGAATCAGGGGATTTTCCCGGCGCCGGAAGAGATCACCTCGCCATTTGCCAAGGCGCACTTCGTGGGCGGCGATGCGCGCGGCTCGCACGTGATGCCGCTGATGCCCGTGCCGCTCAACACAGCGGTGACGGGAATGTACTGCCTGCCGATCGTTTCCTGCGCCGGCTTCTCGATCGACAAGGACGGCCGCTTCGCGGAGTCCTATACCGATTTCTTCGACAACCCGGCGTGGGACGAGGTCCGCCGGCTCGCCCAGCGCAAGGCGATCGAGATGCGCAGCCAGGGCTGGTCTGGTGCCGCGATGCTGCCCTACTCCGAACTAGAGTATGGTGGCTTCCGCGACACCGTGTCCTCACTGCTGAAGCGCTTTCAGGTGCGCGAGGAGCGCAAGCCGGAAGCCGCCGAATAAGGGATCGCCTGCGAGGTGGGTATGGCAAAAAGGCGTATCGGCATTCTCACGGGCGGCGGCGATGTTCCCGGTCTCAACGCCGTTATCAAGAGCGTGACCTATCGCGGCAGCGAGAACGACATCGAGGTCGTCGGCCTCCGCCGTGGTTGGGAGGCCCTCACGCATGTGAACCTCGAGGACCCGGCCTCTAGGTCCCACTACATCATCCCGCTGACCCGTGACAACACGCGCACCATAGACCGGAGCGGCGGCACCGTGCTGCACTCGAGTCGTACCAACCCGTCCAAGATGAAGAAGCTGCCGGATCATCTCGCAGGCCAGAACTTTCCAGCCTCGCTCAGCACCAAGGGCGGCATCGCAACCAGGACGTGGGACGTTTCGGGCCAGGTGCTGGCTAACCTCTCGGGGCTCGGCATCGAGCACCTGATCGCCATCGGCGGCGACGACACGCTCAGTTACGCAGCCAGACTGAACGAACTCGGCGTCAAGATCATCGCCATTCCGAAGACCATGGACAATGACGTCCGCAACACCGAGTACTGCATCGGCTTCTCGACCGCGATCACCCGCGCCAGCGACGCGATCCAGCGGCAGCGCACCACTGTCGGTTCGCACGAGCGTATAGGCATCTTCCGCGTCTTTGGCCGCGATGCCGGATTTACGGCGCTCTACACCGCCTACGCCACCTCGATACGGTGCGTCATACCGGAGTACAAGGTCGATCTCGACAAGCTGATCCGGTTGCTCCTTGAGGAGAAGCGCGCCAACCCAAGCAACTACGCGCTGGTCGTGCTCAGCGAGGGCGCCGCGTGGGAGGGCTACGAGGTGCAGGAATACGGCGAGCCCGATGCCTACGGCCATCGCAAAAAGGCGAGCGTGGCGGAATCGTTCGCCGACGAGATCAAGCGGCGCGTCGGCGAGGAGACGATCACGTCCGACCTCACCTACGACCTGCGATCCGGCAATCCGGACTTCATGGACAAGCTCGTGGCCCTGACGTTCGGCAACATGGCCTATGATGCCATCCTGGAAGGCAAGACCGGCCTCATGTCGGCGCTGGTGGAGGGGCGCTACGACCTCGTGCCTATCCCTGAGGCCAAGCTCGGGCCGCGCAAGCTGGACGTCGCCAGCACGTACAACACGGAACGCTACCGCCCCATCTACGGCAACAAGCGAGGGCTGCCGATCTTTCTCAACCGCGCGTCATAGGGCGACGGCTTCTTCGGCTTTGGCGAGGCCGCCGGCGCCTGTGCGTTGGCATCGAGCGACGTTGATGCCACCGGCGTCTCACCCTTGGTCCCTTCTCCTATTTCGCGTCGCGGCCAGGCAAAATCGTCGGCACGACCGGCGGGTGCCGGCAACGGCTCGCCTTTGATCAAGAACCGCGCCGCCTGCGCATCGATTGCCACCGACCGCGACCCGGGAGCACCGAGCAATTGATCCGTCCCGACAGAAGAGGCCCTCAGGGGAATGATCGGCCCGGCCAG
This sequence comes from Bradyrhizobium paxllaeri, assembly GCF_001693515.2. Taxonomy (NCBI): domain Bacteria; kingdom Pseudomonadati; phylum Pseudomonadota; class Alphaproteobacteria; order Hyphomicrobiales; family Nitrobacteraceae; genus Bradyrhizobium; species Bradyrhizobium paxllaeri. The sequence goes on along the minus strand of NZ_CP042968.1, from coordinate 2,586,236 downwards.
CGGACGCGGCGCCGGCTGATCCGGCCGCGCGCTGGCGTCGGGAGTTGCCGGTTCGGTGGGCAGCACGATCGGGCCGGAACGCGCGGCCAACAGCCGGTTGATTTCGCGCTCGGCATAATGCGCGAGCTTGAGCGCGCCGGCCTTGGTGAAATACACGCCATCGGAGGAACGCAGCCGGCGGATCTGGCCTTCGAAATCGGGGCCTTGCTGTGAAAAGCGCCCGGCTTCATCGACAAAGCCGTCCCAGACATCGACATAGGTGATGCCCGCCTTGCCGGCCGCATCGCGATAGAGCGTATCGAGAAAGGCCGTGTCGGCGGTCGCCTTGGTGCCACGTACCGCAGGCAGACCCACCCACAACACCGGCACCCCCTTGGCCTTGAGTACGCCGATCATCTCGTCGATCTTTTCTCTGTAGAGTTCGACCCAGCGCTTCTCGCGAAACTCATGGAGGCCGCTCGGCGAGCCCGCGCCCTTCTCTCCTGTGACCGGCCGCGCATCATTGCTGTCGGCAGCATCGTCTGGCGGCAATTCGGGATCCGCCGCCTTGGATGTGCCATCCGGCTTCGCCGCAGGTTTTTCGCCCGAAGGCTTGCCGTCGGGCCTGGCCTTGGCTTCCTTCTTGTCCCCTGGCTTGGGGTCGGATCTATCGGCGGCCGACTCACGGATTGCGACGCGGTCGTCAAGTCCGAGCATGACGACAATGGCGTCCGCTTTTTCGGTGGCGAGAATGCCTTTGGCGGCGGCGGCCCAATCGGCCGGACTGCCTTTCGGCTGATACTTGATCAGGCCGGAGGCTGCCTTGTGTTTGCGGATCACACCCATCTCGGGCTGATCGGCATAGACGTCCTCGAGCCCATAGGCGAGCCAGTCCGCCATGGAGTCGCCGAGCACAAGAATGTGGCGCTCGGGAACGGTGTTGCGCTTCTCGGGCGCCGGCGCCCTTGAAAAATCCTCGCGCGCCGCCTGGGGCGCTTGCCGCGAACGAGGTGGCGGCGCGTATTGCTGCTGGTATGGCGTATACGTGTCGTTGCCAAACCACCCGCCACCACGTTGACCGTTACCGAACCAGCCGCCACCGCGTTGTTCGTTGCCAAACCAGCCCCCGCGTTGCGGTTGCGGCCGCTGCTGATATCCGCCGAAATTAAAAAATTGTGCCGAGGTAGGTCCGGCCATACCCAGCACCAATCCCGCCGCAACGGCCAGCGCAACCATCCGACCGCGCCCGGTAAAGATGCCCAGCTTTTTTGGATCCTTTGGCATGCGCCTGGACCCCACATACGCAGAACTTGTCTTGGGAGCCTAGCACAACCGCCGGGTAGCGATTCTCAGTTTACCGTGAAGTCCTCAGCACGGATAAGCAAGGAACAGCCCATATAAGGCGTCATGTGCGGACGTGCATAGCGTTGCATTTCGTATCGAAGTTATTTGCCGGCCACGAAATAAAAGTCCTGCCTTCCGGAAATCGAGCCGTAGCTGAAAGGCTTTTGCCTGCGACCGGTCGCTTCCATGACGTCGTCGCGAACGAAATCGAAGAGCCTGCGGACTTCGAGGCCGGGCGTGGGGAGATTTTTGACGAAGGCAGACGCGAACGGACTGTTGGTTCCGTCGCCGTCGAGCGCGGTCTCGCCATCCTTGGCGGCATAGACCACCAACGTTCCCGCCTCCGGCTCGACAGCGGCCAGACCTCGCGATACCGAACGGGACGCAACGGTTAGCGTACGCTTCATCTGGTTGGCGAAGGGGTTGTCGCGGCAGGCATCGAGAATGACGAGGCGCAGTTTCCTGGCGCGCTCCGCTGCATTCAGAACCTGTTCGAGCGGTACGGCTTCAAATCCGATATCGCGATCCGCGGCAATTCTGGCGTCGGTCGGAACGAGATAATTGATTCCGCCAACTTCCATGCCATGTCCGGCATAATATACGACTGCCCAGTCCGCCGTTTCTGCACGGGCTGCGAAATCGCGCAGGGCGCTGACCAGTGCGTCTTTTCGGAGATCGGTCAGCAGAATAACCGTTTCAAAGCCGGTGCGTTTCAAGACGTCGGCGACAAGGTTTGCGTCGCGCACCGGATTCGGCAATGCGGCCGCGTTCTCATAAGCAGAATTACCAATGACAAGGGCGATGCGACGATCATTGGTCGACACCGGTGCAGTGGCCGTAACAATGGCTGTCGCGACGTTGCTTTTCTCGGGCGACGCCGCTGCAGGTCGCGGTGAAGGCAGGATGGCAAGCCGCCCTCGCGCCCTGTCCTGCGCCCATTTTGAGGCCTGTGCCAATCCGAGCGTCGTATTGAAGTCAAACCGCGCATTGGCGAAGTCTGCGAGCTTCTCATAGGCCAATCCACGATTGAGGTACGCGTTAGCATACGTGGGATCCAGGCGTATCACCTCAGTGTAGTCGGCAATGGCACGGTCCGTGTCACCCTTGTTGCCGTAGGCGTTCCCCCGGTTGAAGTACGCGTTCAGATATTTGGGATCCAGTCGTATCGCCTCGGTATAGTCGGCTATGGCGCGATCCGTATCGCCTTTGTTGCTGTAGGCGTTCCCGCGGTTGTAGTACGCGTTCGCATACGTGGGCGCCAACCGTATCGCCGCGGTATAGTCGGCAATGGCACGGCCTGTATCGCCTTTGTTGCTGTAGGCGTTCCCCCGGTTGTAGTGCGCGTCCGCATACGTGGGATCCAGCCGTATCGCCGCGGTGTAGTCGGCAATGGCACGGTCCGTGTCGCCCTTGTCGCTGTAAGCATTCCCCCGGTTGTAGTACGCTTGCGCATATTTGGGATCGCGCCGTATCGCCTCGGTGTAGTCGGCAACGGCGCGGTTGGTGTCGCCCTTGTCGCGGTAGGCAATGCCGCGATGGGTGTAATTTACCGATGGTCGCCCCGCGCTGGAGTTGATCGCACGCGTGCACGCAGCGATGGCGACTTCGCCGGTTTCGCGGGAGCAGCGCGTCGCGTCATCTGCGGCTGCGGGGGCGGCGATGGCAAGGATTGCAAGGCAAAACAGTAGTTTGCGAAGCATGCGAAAATCCCTATTACCGTGCCCTGGTCGGAACCAGCATTAAAGCAATGCAAACTATCGAGGCAATTTGCCAGGCCTTGTGATCTAAATCACAAAGTTTAGCTCCGAGGACTGCGGACGCGCCAATCCGAAAGTCATTACAGGGCGCACGAACCACCGGAGGGTCCGCCGGGGATGACCAGAGGCCGCGCTGGGCAGACGTCCGAGAAGCGTTACCGGCGGACCTTCGGCAGCAGCCATGACGATGTTGCCCTGTTGGCAATTCGATCGCCACCATCATGAATCCATCGGCATTGCTGGCGGTCTCCGATGTGCAATCGCTGGCTCCAGCAGAACGAGATTTCGGCGCGCCTTTCGCGTATCAAGCGCGACAATAGCGCGGCCTTGAGCAGTGAACGCCAGGCCTTCCGGCTTTCCTTCCAGATCGCCCAGTCGCCAACAATCAAGCAACGCAGCGGTGCCGCCGCCCGCCGGAAGATCATCGAGCCGCGCAACTGTAGAGGATTTGTCACTGAGCAGGTAAACGCCGCCGTCCGGACCTATTTCGAGGTCACTGAAGTCGGCGCAAGTTTTTTCCAACTTCCTGTCTGGAAGCCATACTGCGAGAGCGACGAACCGGTGATGCCCCTTTCTGACCGGCCACGACCGACCTTCGGCCAATGCTCCGCCGCGAACCAAGCCCCTCGACCGCGAATGTGGCGGGCCAAACTCAATGAAAGCCGCCGGCTTCTTTTCCTTGACGACAAGCAAATTCCCGCCGGGCAAGAACACTACTCCTTCACTGCGCGATCCCTTCGGGTCGGACCACGTTCGTGCAATCTTGCTACGCCCTTCCACGACGAGATCAAATGACGCAACGACCTTCGATGCCTTGGGGTCGACGAGTTCCGCACGCGGAGGCGTTTCTTGAAGCAGCAGAATGCGCCCGAGGCCGTCAGCGCAGACAGCTTCGATCTGGGCATCATGTTTGGGAAGCATCGAATCTCGAAGGTTTGCGATGCTCCGCTTGCGCCAACGGATTGGGCGGCTATCGTCACGCGACAAGGCAAACCACGCGACCTTCGAGACGCTGTCGCCAACCGCAACCAGAGATCTTCGACCGTTCCGGCTGCGAAGGACACAAATACCGGAAGTCTCCCGAAGGGGCACGTCTACGACGCGGCACACTTCAAGTCGGTTCTTGTGCGACTTACCGTTTCTTGCCATCGGCCTGAAATCTCTGTCGACATGAAAGATCGTATCACCTTCTGAGAGAGACGATACGCAAGAAGTCGCTGCATCGGCTTCGGGTCATTCGCGTCATTTCGAGTATGCGCCGACCATTTCCGATCGACGCCGGTAAGCAGACATTTTCAGCCTCCGTCGGCATCATCCAGACCGGCGGAATGTTTCGCCCTGCGGAAACAAGTCTCCGCTTTTGCATGCTGGCGTTGCCCTGGCCAGCGCCCCTCCCCGTAGACTTTTGCGGGGCGTAGCGGCATCCTGCCCATCGAAATCTCACAACACGACTGGCGCGGGCCTTCGCGGCCGTTCCGAGGAAACAGAGGGCAGACATGATCAAGACGCGATTCACCGAGCTCGTCGGCGTCGAGCATCCGATCGTTCAGGGCGGCATGCAATGGGTCGGACGCGCCGAACTGGTCGCGGCCGTCGCCAATGCCGGCGCGTTGGGGCTGATCACCGCGCTGACGCAGCCGACGCCGGAAGACCTGACGAAGGAAATCGCGCGCTGCCGCGACCTGACCGACAAGCCCTTCGGCGTCAACCTCACCATCCTTCCCGCGATCAAGCCGCCGCCTTACGCGGAATATCGCCAGGCCATCATCGAGGCCGGCATCAAGATCGTGGAAACCGCCGGCAACAAGCCGCAGGACCATGTCGACGAATTCAAGAAACACGGCATCAAGGTCATCCATAAATGCACCAGCGTCCGTCACGCGCTGTCGGCAGAGCGGATGGGCGTCGACGCCATCTCGATCGACGGTTTTGAATGCGCCGGCCATCCGGGCGAGGACGACACCCCCGGCCTGATCCTGATCCCGGCCGCCGCCGACAGGGTCAAGATCCCGATGATCGCCTCCGGCGGCTTCGGCGATGGTCGCGGCCTGGTCGCCGCGCTCGCGCTCGGCGCCGAGGGCATCAACATGGGCACGCGCTTCATGTGCACCAAGGAAAGCCCGATCCATCAGCTCGTGAAGGAGCGCATCGTCGCCAATGACGAGCGCGAGACCGAATTGATTTTCCGCACCATGCGCAACACCTCCCGCGTCGCCAAAAACGCGATATCGACCAAGGTGGTGGCGATGGAGAAGGAAGGCGCGAAGTTCGAGGACGTCCGCGAGCTCGTCGCCGGCGCCCGCGGCAAGATGGTCTACGCGACCGGCGATGCCGACGAGGGCATCTGGTCGGCCGGACAGGTCCAGGGCCTGATCCACGACATCCCGACTTGCGCCGAACTGGTGTCGCGCATCATGCGCGATGCGGAAGCCATCATTAGCAGCCGGTTCGAAGGCATGCTGTCGGGCGCACAGCGCCAAGCCGCCGAATAGGCGGCGTTTGCGAGAAGAGAGACCGCCGAACAGGCAGTCTGTTCGCTCAACAACAGAGAAGAGCCCATGAAAGCCTATGTCTATGGCGCCAACGGCGCCGAAATCACCGAGGTTGCAAAACCCACGCCGAAGGGCACGCAGGTGCTGGTCAAGGTCCATGCCTGCGCCCTCAACCGCGCCGACCTCGGCATGACCAAGGGTCATGTGCATGGCGCGGCCGGCGGCATCGGCACCGTGCTCGGCATGGAATGGGCGGGCGAAGTCGCCGACCTCGGGCCCGATGCAAAAGGCGTCAAGGTCGGCGACAAGATCATGGGCTCCGGCGGTGCTGCGTTCGCCGAATACACGCTAGCCGACCACGGCCGGCTGTTCCGCGCGCCCTCGAACATGAATTTCGAGGAGGCTGCCACCCTCCCCGTCGCGCTCGCCACCATGCACAACGCGGTCGTCACCAACGGCGCGCTGCAGCCGGGTCAGAGCGTGCTGATCCAGGGCGCCAGCTCCGGCGTCGGCCTGATGGCGATGCAGATCGCAAAGTTCAAGGGCGCCAAACTCGTGATCGGCTCGTCGACAGATGCGATGCGCCGCGGTCGCCTGAAGGAGTTCGGCGCCGATCTTGCAATCGATTCCAGCGATCCCGGCTGGGTTGATCAGGTGCTGAAAGCGACCAATGGCGAGGGCGTCGACCTGATCGTCGACCAGGTTTCCGGCAAGGTCGCCAACCAGAACCTCGCGGCCACCAAGGTCAAGGGCCGCATCGTCAATGTCGGCCGGCTCGGCGGCACCCATGCCGATTTCAATTTCGATCTCCACGCCGCCCGCCGCATCAACTATATCGGCGTCACCTTCCGCACCCGCACCATCGAGGAAGTCCGCGAAATCTTCGACGAGGTCCGCAAGGACATCTGGGCCGCGGTGGAATCGCGAAAGCTGCAACTGCCGATCGACAAGGTCTATCCGTTCGCCGAGATCGGAAAAGCGTTCGAGCACATGGAAGCCAACAAGCACCTCGGCAAGATCGTGGTGACGTTGTAGCATGACGCTGCGCTGCCTGCTCGACGGCGGCCGTTACTACGAAGGGCCGCGCTGGCATCAAGGCCGGCTCTGGTTCGTCGACTGCATGGAGCGGACGCTGCTCAGCCTCTCGCAGTCAGGCGAATGCGAGCAGCATGCGAAATTCGACGACGACACACCGTGCGGCCTCGGCGTACTGCCGGATGGCACGGTGATCGTGCTGACGATGTTCCGCAAGCGGCTGCTGGCCTACCGCGACGGCGCGCTGTCGCTTTACGCGGACCTCTCCAAAATTGCGACCGGCACCATCGACGACATGATCGTCGATGGCCTGGGGCGCGCTTATGTCGGCGATCTCGGCTTCGATCTGCCGCCGCCGCCCGATCGCGGCGCTCCCGGCCGCATCCTTCTGGTGATGCCCGACGGCACGACGCGCGTCGTCGCCGAAGGCTTGCGGTTCCCCAACGGCATCGCGGTCTCGGCCGATCACAGCCGGCTCGTCGTGGCCGAGATGGATGGCGGCTGCCTCGCCGATTACGACATCGCAGCCGACGGCGACCTGAAGCTGCGCGCCCGCTTCGGCAGCATGAAATCCCCCGACGGAATCTGCCTCGATGGCGACGGCGCCGTCTGGGTCGCAGCCTTCGAAGAAGACGCCTTCATCCGCCTCGACCCTACGGGACGCGAATTGCAGCGCATCGAAGTCCCCGGCCGCCGGGCACTTGCCTGCGCGCTCGGCGGCCCTGAGCGGAAGACGCTGTTCTGCCTGAGTGCTGCAACGTCGTACGAAGAACTCCGGCAACGCAAATCGTCCGCACGGATCGACGTGGTCGATGTGGAGATTGCCGGCGCCGGTTATCCCTGACGGCCGCTTCATCCGGCCTTCATAGGGCGACGGATCGCATGCTGCGTCCAACGCTAGGCATCCGAATGTTCGCGCTCGCGGGCTGGATGCTGAATGGCAAGGATGACGATTTCTTCGGCCCTGTCGTCAGCAGTGTAATAGACCAGATAGGAATACGCCGCGTCACCAGCTTGCGCACACCCTCGACCTTCTGTTGCCGCCCGACAAGCGGAAAAGAACCAAACTCTGCAGCGATTCAAGAATGGCGGCCCGCACGCGAAGCGCTGCCTGCGGGCTGTGTTCGCGGACGTAATCGGCGATTTCGGCTAGATCTTGAGTTGCACGCGGCGTGAAGCGGGGCTTCATTGTTCGAAGCGACGGAACGCGGCTTCGACCTCGGCATCGGTTGCGAACTGGCGGCGCTTGGCTTGCGCGAGCCCCTCCAGCACGGCGGGAAGGTGCGCCGGATCGATTTCCTCCGGCTCCCCCTCGTGGCCGCTCAGGGTCAGCATGGCGAGTGCGATTTCATCCTGGTCTTCGGGAGGCAGGCGCCGCACGGCTTCCAAGGCTTTTCGAGTAGCTTTGTCATGAGTGAAAGATACGGTCGAACCGCCTAAAATGGAAGGGCCCGCGTCCGCCCCATCATCGTGCCTCGCCAGCGAACGCCTGCCTCAGCTCGGCCAGCCGATCGAGCGCCGCTTGCGGCAGCGGGCCTTTTTCGGCTGCCGCGAGCGCGTCCTCGAATTGTTGTGGCGTCGCCATGCCGACGAGGATCGTGCCCATCGCGGGGTGCGACAGCGCAAAGCGCGTCGCGGCCTCGGTCAGGCTGGAAACAAATCCATCCTCAACCAGCGGCATCAGGCGGCGTGCGCGATCGATATCGACATCGTAGCTCAGCGCCGAACCGATCGGTTCCGGCGCGGCGCCCGCGATCGGGTGACGCTCGGCCGAACCTGACAGCGCGCCGCCGGCCAGCACGCGGATGCCCACGACGCCGACGCCGGCCGCCTCTGTGTGGTCGAACAGCCGTCCATAATCCTGCGCTGGATAGTTTTGCGGCAGTTCGTCCGCCGCCGATGGATTGAGCATGTTGTAGACGACCTGTGCGCTGTCGAACGCGCGTGCGTCGATTACCTGATACAGCGCTGCGGTATCGCCGAGCGCCGTCATGCCGAGGAAACGGATCTTGCCCTGCTGACGCAGCCGCTCGAACGCGGGCACGACGTCGTCGAGCACCTGCCGCACGCTCAGCGCCGGTCCGCCGCCCTGCCCGGTAATCGGATTGTGCAGATGAAGGATGTCGACCCGCTCGAGCCGCAGCCGCGAAAGGCTACCTTCGAGCGATGTCCGCACCGCCTCATCGATGCGGCCATGATCGCTGGGCGGCAAGCGGACCTTGGTGCCGACGGCAACGTTGGCCGGCTTCAGCTTCTGCAAAATGCGGCCGAGATTCTTTTCGGATTCGCCATCGCCATATAGCACCGCAGTGTCGAAGTAATTGACGCCGGCGGCAATCGCCCGCGCAACGGTCCGCTCCTGATCGGCTGCGTCGCCGCGCACCATCAATCCGCCCACCGCGCCGCAGCCGAAACCCAGCACCGAGAGCTGCATCCCCGTCCGCCCAAAGGTCCGTAACTGCATTGCTGTTTCCTCCGGCTGAATGGGAGATTATGCAGGGACGAGCGGCCATTGCTCAACCCCGGATGTGACGCCGATTAACGAAAGCGAATCCGCCCCACGCTTCAGGTGCTGGGCCCGTGCCCACTCTCCCATCGAAAGCGGACAACGCGATGGGCACATGCCATGATCATCACGCGAGCAACGCACGGTCCAGAGAATGCGAGACTCGATCAACCACAAATGCTAGCGTCCCGCACCGACAGGGATGCGGCGCCCCATCCCTGTCGCCGTCATTGCGTTGCGCCGGCGTCGAACAAGAAAAATCAGCCTCGGGAGAGCTGCACGGGTGAGACCCGGGCTTAAGCGCAACAAGGAGGCTTTTATGAATCGAAAGGCCGTTGGAATGATCTTGAGCATTGGCGCTGCGGCGTTGAACGGCGCGGCGAGCGCGCAGAATTCGGCCGGGAGCGCGGCCCTCGACGCCGGCCTGCGCGCCGCGGTGGAGCGCAAGGACGTGCCGGGCGTGGTGGCGCTGATCACCGATCGCGAGCGCGTGCTTTATCGTAGCGCCTTCGGCGTCGCCGACGTCGCGACCGGGCGCCCGCTCGCGGCAGACGCGCTGTTTCGTATCGCCTCGATGACCAAGCCGGTGACGTCGGTCGCCCTGATGCAGCTCGTCGAGCAGGGCCGCCTCGGCCTCGATGACCCGGCCGAAAAGTACCTGCCGGAGCTTGCGGGACTGAAAGTCTTTACATCCTTCGACGCCGCGACCGGCGCCTATCAGCTGCGCCCGGCGTCGAAACCGCCGACCGTGCGGCAGTTCCTGACGCACACGTCTGGCCTCGCCTATCCCTTCACCAGCACGATCTGGCGCGATTTCAAGCCGCGCGCCGGCGAAACCTATCCGTTCGGCGGACCGCTGCTGTTCGATCCAGGCGAGCGCTGGCACTACAGCACCTCTACCGATGTCGTCGGCAAGCTGGTCGAGGTGGTATCCGGCCAGAAACTCGAAAACTATTTCCGTCAGCACATCTTCGCCCCGCTGAAGATGGAGGACACCTCCTACAACGTGCCGGAGGCCAAGAGACTGCGCCTCGTCGCGCAACAGCAGCGCGCCGGCGCACGCATGGACGGTGCCATCGAACTGCAGAACCCGCAGCTCGGGCTCACCATTGCTTCCCCGATCGGCGGCGGCGGCCTCGCCTCGACCGCCGACGATTACGGACGCTTCGTGCGCATGCTGCTCAATGGCGGCGAGCTTGACGGGGCGCGCGTGCTCAAGGCCGAGACGGTCGCGCTGATGGGTCAGAACCACATCGGCGCGGTCTCCGTCCCCGCGCTGAAATCCGCACTGCCGCGCAGCGCCGACTTCACCTTCATCGCCGACGGCCGCGACAAATGGGGGCTCGGATTCCTCATCACATCAGATCAGGTGCAGGGCAAGCGTTCCCCCGGCAGCCTGAGCTGGGGCGGCATCAACAATACCTTCTTCTGGATCGATCCCGCACGCGGCATCGCCGGCGTGATCATGATGCAGTATCTGCCGTTCGCCGACGCCAAGGCGTTGGCCACCTACGACGCGTTCGAGCGCGGCGCCTATCAACTCGTCAACGCTGAGCGGTAGAAGTCTTGCCATGTCTGGCCGGCGTCATGCCGGCCAGACACAGGCGGGCAAGGCTGGCGCAGAGCGTCAACGTGCCGCGCTCCATCACGGTTTCCAGCAAGCGGGCGTCCGCCGATGCGTGTGCGACTATGCTAGACTGCTGCAAAGCCCGTGTAGGCCGGGAATGCTCCACACGCGCGCTGGGCAGGCCGACAGCCGATGGTGCGATGCATCAATTGCGGTGTCGGCAATGCCGCTGTCAGCATCAACGTCGCCCACAAAGGGAACATGATCGTGTCGCATAGTTGTTCAGGATGCGGCTGCTGAGATGCGAGCCCACCGCGGCCGGGAAATGGTTAGCTTGCGCGCGGGACGGAGCCCGAGCGGCGATGGAGCGTCTCACAAAAACGAAATCGGAATGATCCCGCGCGCGGCAGGACAACGATCGCAGCGGCAAGTGATCGGGCACGGCGCCCGACTATAGAAGGTGAAGGTAATGTAGCAAGACGAACGGGAGGAAGTACCCATGAAGAAACGGTCAAGTTATCTTGTTGAATTTGTTGCGCTTGCCATCGGTGCGACACTCGGCGCATCTTCAGTCCATGCTCAAACGGTTGATACCGCGCGGATCGAGGCAGCCGGCCAGAATGACTGGCTGACCTATCACGGGTCGTACAAGTCGCATCACTACAGCCCGCTCGCTCAAATCAACACCAGCAATGTCGGAAACTTGGGTGTCGCCTGGATGCATATTCCGGGAAAATCCACCCGCGGCGTGCAGTCGATGCCGCTCGTGGCCGATGGCGTGCTTTACTACACCGGCTCCTACAGCCGAACCTTCGCGCTGAACGGCGCCACCGGCGAGGTGATCTGGCACTATTTCCCGGAACTGGACGAAGTGTTGGTCGCGCGGCAGACGCACTCGCCTTACAATCGCGGTGTCGCCCTTGGAGAAGGCAAAGTCTACGTCGGCACAGTGGACGGTCGGCTCATCGCGCTGGACGCGAAGACCGGCAAGGTCGCCTGGGACACCAAGCTTATCGATTCCCAAAAGCTGACGGTCGGCTTCACCGGTGCGCCCCTCTATGCCAAGGGCCTGGTGATCATCGGCGCGCAGGGCGGTGAGTGGCCCGGCCGCGGCCCGATCTTCGGCGTCGATGCCGCCACGGGCAAGAAGAAATGGGAATTCCTGACGGTGGCCGGCACCGACGAAGCAATGAAGACCTGGGGCGGTGACTCCTGGCGCACCGGCGGAGGCGGCGGATGGATGCCCGGCACCTACGATTCCGAGACCAACACGATTCTGTGGGGCACTGCCAATCCGGCGCCGCTCTACGATTGGTCGGGCCCGGATTTCAAGACGCAAGGCGCGCGTCCCGGCGACAATCTCTACACGAGCTCAGTGATCGGTCTCGATATCGATACCGGCAAGCTGAAGTTCTACCATCAGGAGCTGCCGCACGACGCCTGGGACTTTGACAGTTCCGTCGGCGAGTTCGTGATGCTCGAACGCGACGGCCAGAAGCTCGTGGTCCATCCGAACAAGGGCGGCTTCATCTTTGTTTACGACCGCAATCTCGGTGTGAAGAACGTCTGGCGGCTCGTTCAGAACATCAACTTCGTCAAGGACATCGATCCCAAGACGGGTGCGCTGATCGGACGTCGCGACTTCGCTGCGGGGAAGGTCACCGACCCGCCGCTGTGCCCATTCATTGGTGGCGGCATCAGCTGGAACGCCGGGTCGTACAGTCCGAAAACGGGCCTCTACTACAAGATCGGCCAGGAATGGTGCATGACGCTCGACATCCAGAAGACGACACCGGTGACGACTCCACAGGCCCAGCTTAACATCGGCGCCGATTTCAAGATGGCGCCTCCTCCGGGTGGCGAGATCTATGGTCATCTCGACGCGCGCGATCCCGTGACCGGGGCGAAGAAATGGGAGATTCGCTACCCCGAGCCGCCGCTTGGGAGTGTGCTATCGACCGCGGGCAATCTTGTGTTCGTGCCCGATTCGCGCGGCATCATTCACGCCTACGATGCTGAAACAGGAACCGAACTGTGGAATCACAACAACGGCACCGGCCATCAGGGTGGCATCGTCAGCTACTCCGTCGGCGGCAAGCAATACATTGCCGTGACCGCGGGCTTCGGTGGCATGTTGGCGGACGAATATGCACCAAACTTCGGCGGCGTCTACAAGAGCATGCCGCGCGACGACGGCGCGCTCATCGTCTTCAGCCTCAAATAGGCTATCGCAAACGATCTGCCGGGGAGCGGGCGCAAGCCTGCTCCCCGTGCAGCGAGTGTTCTTGTGGAAAATGGAGCGGCACGTCTTGAAATTGCAGTCCAACAAGATCGCCGGACGAGTGTCTACGGTGGTGGGCACATGGCTACTGTGCGCCATGGCGGTTCACGCGCAGCCTGCTACCCCTGCGCCCGACAACGGGACGCTCGACGTCGAGCAGGTGTTCGCGGGGACTTGCGGCTTTTGCCACTCCGACGGCGGTCGGGCTGCCGGCAAGGGGCCGCAGTTGATGAATTCGCCGCGCGACGACGACTATATTCGCAACCGCATCAAGCATGGCAAGCAAGGCGCGATGCCGGCATTCGATGGCGCCTTCACCGACGCGCAGATCGACCAGATGGTCAAATTCATCCGGGCCTTGAAACCGCGCGAGGGCTGAGCCGCCGAGACCCGACCAACCACACGGGGACACGGAATGAAAACCATTCTCCCGCTCTCGGTCGTTGCAGCCATCGCGTTGATCAGTCCGGCATTGATCGGTCCGGCGCAGGCACGATCGCTCGACATGATCCGCTCCACCGGCGTGATCGGACTTTGCGCTCACCCCAACTCGCTTCCATTCGCAAGCAAAGCCGGCGATCCTCCCGGCTTTCAGGTTGAATTGGGACAGGCGCTGGCACGCGAGCTCGGCGTCTCACTGAAGCTCGACTGGATTATCACCCGGTACCAGATGCGCAGCGCCGGCTGCGACATTCTTCTGGATGTCATTGCCGATCGCGAGGCGCAAAGCGAAACTAATTTGAGGATCTCAAAACCCTATTATCGCACGGGCGTTGCTCTGGCTGTGCCGTCGGCCAGCACGTTGACGTCGTTCAAGAGCCTGAACGAACACACGAAGGTTGGGGTTCAGGTCGGATCCATGGCGGCGATGGTCATCGGCCAGCGGCGTGTGCCGACGTCGACCTTCGGGTTTGAGATCGACAGCCTCGAGGCCCTGGCAAACCATGAGATCGACGCGGCGGCGGTAACGCCGACGGTGGCGGGCTATTTCAATCTGACGCATCCGGACAAGGCGCTCCGCATATTGGATCGCGACGAGAGCGAGGCGAACCTTAATTGGAATGTCGCTGTTGGCATAGTCCGCCCGGATGACAGCCTGCGCGATGCGATTGATGCGGCTCTTGAGCGGCTACGCGGCGACGGCACGGTCGAGCGGATCTACCGGCGCTACGGTGTCATCCTGCAATCGCCGAAATAGCTGCGCCGGCGCGCGGCGGAGGGTCGGACTAGCGAAGCGTACCGGCGTGGGCGGCCCACCCGCCCACGCGCCAATGCGACTACGTCAAGTGATCGCGATCGGGCAGCCGTTGCTTCCCGTGGCGCCCTTGATGGGAGCCGGCGTGAAGCAATAGACGAACTGGTACTTCCTGTCGGCGATCAGCTCGTCGAAGATCAGGTTCTCGTGGTTGTGTATGCCGTGCTTGGTCTGCAGCTCGGCATGGACTGCAAAGGCGAGCGACTTGTCGGGATTGGGCACCACTTCAACCGCCCAGTTGTCCGCCGCGGTCAGCGCGAGGTCCTTTTCGATCACCCATTTGGCGGCGTCGAGGCCGATGCCCGGCTCTCCGCTGTTGAAGCGGTCATTGTTCTTCATCCACAGCGAGCCCCAGCCGGTATGGAACATGATGGCGTCGCCCGGCTTGATGTCGCTCTCGGGAATGTTCTGCTTCTGCAGCGCCGCCTTGATATCGGCCGAGGTGATCTCCTGGCCGGCGTCCATCATGCCGCCCTTGAGCGCGACCATGTCGATCAGATGAGCGCGGGTGAAAAGCGGCTTGAGCTTCTCGGCGCCGAGCTTCTTGAGACCGTACGAGTCGCTGATCTCTTCGGCGGTGAAGCCGTTGTAGAACCGCATCTCGCTCCTGTCGCCGGCCTTGCCCATCTGGATGCCGATGTGGCCGAGGCCATCGAACTGCGTGCCGGTCTGGCTGATCTCGGTGGCGAGAAAATCGTCATGATACATCAGCTTGTTGTCGCCGAACGGGCCGCCGGTCGGCCCTCCCGGAATGCGCAGCGCGAACACACGCGCGCCGAACAGCGGCATGCCCTGCTCGTAGACACGACCGATCTTGTAGATTTTGCCGTCCTTGATCCATTTCGCTGCATCGAGGACCTTCGCTGGCGTGATGTGGTTGGATGCGCCGGCCTCGTCGTCCTTGCCCCATTTCGAGGGCCACCATGGCTTGTCGACTCCCTTGGGCATGGAGGTGGCCGTCTGCGCCTGCGCTGCGGTGATCGGTGCGAGCGAGAACTTGCCATGCATCGCGCCCGCGAGCGCCGCCCCCGCAGCGCCGGCCAGGCCGGCGGTGCGGAGCAAGGTGCGGCGATCGGTTTCCGCCATTCCGCCTTTCTGCTCCTGTTGCTCCTCTTGGCCCCTGACGTCATCGTCCATCGTTGCCTCCCAGGTTGTGCCCAGAAGCTGGGCTTAAAAATTCATTTTCGGCATGCTCCTCCTCCGCTAGGCTGCTGTCCAGCGACAAAAATAAGACGGTTGAAGTGAGGGCGCCGATGAGCCTGTTCGAGAACGACAAGTCAGCCGAGCGCATGCCGGTATCGCTGATCACCGGCTTTCTCGGCAGCGGCAAGACCACACTGCTCAATCGCTTGCTGCGCCACGATGCCATGAGGGACAGCGCCGTCGTCATCAACGAATACGGGGAAGTCAGTCTCGACCATCTCCTCGTCGAGCGCGTCGATGGCGAGGTGGCCGTGCTCGCGAGCGGTTGTATTTGCTGCACAATCCGCAGCGACCTCGAGGAGACACTGCGCACGCTTCTGGTGAAACGCGATCGCGGCGAGGTGCCGCCATTTCGCCGTATTCTCGTAGAGACAACGGGTCTGGCAGATCCTGCCCCGATCGTGCAGCTCCTGCTGAACAATCCATTGGTCTCGCACTTCCTGCGGCTCGATACCGTTTTGACGACGGTGGATGCCGCCAATGCGGTTCATCAGCTCGATCATCAGTATGAAGCGGTGAAGCAGGTGGCGCTTGCCGACCGGCTGCTAATCACCAAGTGTGATTTGGTCAGCAACACTGCCGCATTGTATCAGCGTCTCCGTCGGCTCAATCCCGGCGCCAGGATCGAACGCGTGATGCATGGCGAGATCGATCCGGCCGGGCTATTCGGTGCTGCCCTGGTCGATCCCGAGAAGAAAGCGGTCGACGTTGGGCGCTGGCTCAACGAGGAGGCGTTCGCAGGATCCAGCGAACCGGCGCACGAGCACCACGATCACGCCCATCACAGCCACGATACATCGATCACCAGCTTCATGCTCGCGTTCGACGAACCGCTCGACTGGATGGCCGTTTCGCACTGGCTCGCATATCTTCGCAGCGTACGCGGCGAGGACCTGCTGCGAGTCAAAGGCATTCTCAATCTCCGCGGGGAACAGACGCCGGTCGTGATCCACGGCGTCCACCATGTCTTCCATCCACCGGTGGCCCTCCCCGAATGGCCCGACGCCGACCGCCGCTCGCGCATCGTGTTCATTACCCGCGGCATCACGCGCGAAGAGGTGCTCGCGCTGTGGCAGGCAGGCCGCGAGGCAGCTTGATTGCATGGCCGTCCCAGCTCTCGCGTTGACGCTGCACAAGGTTTGGTCCGATCGCCGCCAACGAGGATCTTGCGCTCGACATGCTGCGGGTGGTCAACTCGCTGATCGGAATACGCGTGTACTGTTGGGGAGAACATGATGTTCAGGAAGATTGCGATCGTGGCTGGTTTGGGACTGGCACTCTCCGTCGCGGCGGAAGCCCAGACGCCGCGCAAGGGCGGCACCATTCGCATGACGGCGCCCTATGGCTCGAGTTTCACAAGCATGGACATTCATACGACACCGCGCGCCCAGGACGAGATTGTAGCCAAAGGCTTGCATCGGTCGCTCTACATTTGGGACTCTGCCGAGGGCAAGCCGGTTCCGGAGCTCGCCAGGGAGGTCACGGTCTCGGGCGGAGGTCTTGTTCATACCTTCAAGCTGCGCGACGACGCTTATTTCCACCATGGTCGCAAGATGACGGCTGACGACGTCATCTGGAGCTTCAATCGAATCATGGACGGCACCAAGGCCTATCCCGGCGCGCGGTTTGTCCGCATGATCGCGGGCGCGGCCGAGGTCGAGAAGGGCCAGGCCAAGGAAATCTCCGGCCTGAAGAAGATCGACGACTTCACGCTCGAAATGAAGCTGAGCGAGAAAGTCGATCCGGCTTTCTACTTCTTCACCGCGCTGACTTCGATCTATCCCGCCGACGAGGCCGCCAAGGAGGGCTTCATCCAGAAGCCGATCGGCCTTGGGCCATTCAAGTTTGTCGAGCACGTGCCGGGATCGCGCGTCGTCCTGGAACGGTGGGACCGGTTCTACAAGCCCGGCAAGCCCTATGCCGACAAGCTCATCTTCTCGATCATGGGCGAAGCCGCGGCGCGCGATGTCGCCTTCCGCAACAAGGAAATCGACACCTCGGTGCTGGGACCTGCGCAATATGTCGCCTATCAGGCCGACCCCAACCTCAAGGGCACCATCGCTGAAGTCGCCGAGGTCTTTACGCGTCACATGGGGATGAACCCGGCATTCAAGCCGTTCGCCGACAAGCGGGTCCGGCAGGCGATCAACCACGCGATCGATACTGACCTGATCATCAGCAAGCTGGTCAAGGGCAAGGCCTATCGCGCCACGAGCTGGCTGCCTCTGACCTTGCCGATCTACGACAAGACGATGAAGCCCTACGCCTTCGATCCCGCGAAAGCAAAGCAGTTGCTTGCGGACGCCGGTTATCCCACGGGCTTTGAATTCGAATGGACGACCAGCCAGAATGAAAGCTGGGGCCTGCCGATCGTCGAGGCCATTATCCCGATGCTGGACCGGGTGGGCATCAAGGTGAAGGTCAAGCAGGTCGAGACCGCGGTGCTGGCGGAGGTGCTTCGCAAGGGTGAATTTCAGGCCTATGTCTATTCCGTAGCGACGGGCCCGGATCCCCAGGCGGCGCTGAAATGCTTCCACTCATCGACACCGCAATCGGCCTGCAACTACACGACCTTCAAGAACGCGGACTTCGACAAGATGATCGATGAGGCCGGGCAGACCGACGACACAGCCAAACGTAACCAGCTGCTGCAAAAAGCCAATGCCCTGCTCTATGACGAAGCGCCGGTCTGGTTCTTCAACTACAACAAGGCGGTCATGGCGGTGCAGCCGTGGCTCAAGGGTATTCAGTTGAACGCGACGGAACTGACCCATCAAAACGTCGAAGAGCTCTGGGTCGATGAAACCTCGCCCGCGAAGTGACGCGCGCGCTCACCCTCCCTCCGTCGCAAGAAACGATGGCGGGAGGGAGGAACAGTTCCCATGCTCGTCTTCCTGATCCGTCGAACCCTGCAAACCATTCCGACCGTACTGGCCGTCGTGCTGGTGATCTTTGTGCTGTTCAGCGTCGTTCCGGGCAGCATCGTATCGAGCATGAGCGATGACGGCCGGGGCCCGGCAGATCCGCAGGTCGTGGAGCGCATGAAAAAGCAGCTCGGGCTCGACGATCCCGTCTACGTCCGCTTCGGCGCCTACATTGCCAAGCTCGCGACCGGCGATCTGGGGACGTCATTCAGGACGCGCGAGCCGGTCACGACCATGCTCGCCAAACGGATGGGGCCGACGCTGCAATTGATATTCGCCGCCATGACGTTTGCGATTGTGATCGGTGTACCGCTCGGCTTCATCGCGGCGCTGAAACCTGGCAGCATCGTCGACACGATCTCGATGGTCCTGGCGGTGTCTGGCCTTTCGATGGCCAAGTTCTGGCTGGGGCTGCTGCTGATGTACCTGTTTGCGTTGAAACTCGGCTGGCTGCCGAGTTTTGGCTATGGCGATGGCGGGCTCAGATATTTGATCCTGCCTGCCGTGACACTCGGTGTCTCGCCGATGGCGCTGCTGGCACGAACGACGCGCGCCGCGGTTCTCGAGATCATGACCGCGGATTTCGTTCGGACGGCGCGCTCGAAGGGCATGAGCGAGACCCGGGTCGTGAAGTGGCATGTGATGCGCAACGCCCTCGTCATCATTCTCACGACGATTGGCCTGCAATTCGGCGCGTTGATGGGTCAGGCGGTCGTGGTCGAGAAATTGTTCTCCTGGCCGGGCATCTGTTCGCTGCTCGTCGACAGTGTGCTGCAGCGCGATATTCCTGCCGTCCAGGGCTCCATTTTCGTCGTGGTACTGTTCTTTCTCGCGACCAATATGTTGATTGACGTGCTGTATGGCGTGATCGATCCCAGGATCAGATACGCATGAGCGGTGGTCGGCCGGCAGGGCAATCGCATATGTTGTTCGGGCGGTCTGTCCACGGGCTCGCTTCGCCTCTCCCGCTTGCGGGGGAGGCCGGATCGCATCGCAGATGCGATCCGGGTGGGGGCTATTTCCGCAATATGACTCGTGGAGAGACCCCCACCCCAGCCCTCCCCCGCAAGCGGGAGAGGGAGCGTAGTGCCTATGCCATTGCACCTTCCATCTCATATGCGATTGCCCTGCCCGCGGCGGGGCGGCCGCGATGAAGCTCGGCGCCAGTCTCATCATCGGCGGAGCGTTGTTCGCCCTTGCGATCTTCGTCGGCCTGTTCGCGCCCTGGCTGGCGCATACGGATCCTGTCATGGATGCCAATCTCATGAATGCGGAAGAGCCGCCGAGCTGGACCTGGTGGTTCGGCACCGACGCGCAGGGCCGCGACATTTACTCCCGCGTCGTGCACGGCGCGCGCATCTCGCTAACGGTCGGCATCGTCTCGCAGTTGGTCAACAGCGTCATCGGCGTGACGCTGGGCCTGACCGCGGGCTATTGGGGCGGCTGGTGGGACGACTTCGTCAATGGGCTGACCAACCTCATGCTGGCGATCCCCTCGCTGATCTTCGCGCTTGCCATCATGGCGGTGCTTGGACCCGGCCTGACCAGCCTGCTGATCGCGCTCGGGCTGACCAACTGGTCCTTTACTTGCCGGATCGCACGGGCCTCGACGCTCTCGCTCAAGAGCCAGGGCTATGTGCAGGCGGCACGCGTGCTCGGCTACGGCGATTTGCGCATCATGATCACGCAGCTGCTGCCGAACATGCTTGGGCCCATCATTGTGATCGGCACGCTGGGCATGGGTGGGGCGGTATTGGCCGAAGCCGCGTTGTCGTTCCTTGGCCTCGGAATCCGCCCGCCCTATCCAAGCTGGGGCAGCATGCTGTCGGAGGCCCGCGACCAGATCACAACGGCGCCGTGGCTCTCGATTTTCCCGGGCCTCGCCATATTCCTGACGGTGCTCGGCCTCAATCTGCTCGGCGATGGCTTGCGCGACATTCTCGATCCACAGTCCCGGAGCCGGCGCACATGACGGGCCCTCCCCTGATCGAAGTCGAAGATCTGCGCATCGATCTCACTGTCGGACCGAGCCGCGTTGCGGCGGTCGAGGATGTTTCGTTCCGCATCGATCGTGGCGAGACACTCGGCCTTGTCGGTGAATCCGGCAGCGGCAAGAGCATTACGGCGCTCGCGCTGATCGGCCTGTTGCGCCGGCCGCTTTCGATCGGCGCCGGCGCCATACGATTTGAGGGCCGGGAGATCCAGGGGCTGCCGGCGGCCGAGCAACGCGCGCTGCGCGGCAATCGCATCGCCATGATCTTCCAGGAGCCGATGACGGCGCTTAATCCGGTCTCGCCCGTCGGCCGGCAGATCGCCGAGATGTTCGTGCTGCACAAGGGCAAGAACTGGCGGGAAGCAAACCGGCTGGCCGTCGAGGCGCTCGCGAGCGTCCGCGTCCCCGCACCCGAGCGACGGGTGAACGATTACCCGCACCAGCTTTCGGGCGGCATGCGTCAACGCGTGATGATCGCCATCGCGCTCGCATGCGGGCCGGATCTTCTGATCGCCGACGAGCCGACAACCGCGCTCGACGTGACCGTGCAGGCAGAGATCATCGAGCTGATGCGGAATTTATGCGCCGAAAGAGGTACGGCTATCTTGATGATCAGCCACGATCTGGGCCTGGTCGCCAACGTCTGCCGCCGCGTCGCCGTCATGTATGCCGGCCGCATTGTCGAGGAGCGCGGCTCGGCCGATATCTTCCGCGCATGCGCGCATCCCTATACGCAAGGCCTTGTCGACTCGCTGCCCCGGCTGGGCAGTCGCGCAGCACTCGGCCGAACGCGGCTCAGGGAAATCGCGGGCGTCGTGCCGGCGATCTCGGATTTCCCTGATGGTTGCCGATTCAATCCGCGTTGCGCGCGGGCGACCGACATTTGCCGGGCCACCGTGCCGGAAACGACGCCGCTCGGTGCAGGCGGGCTAGTCAGGTGCCATCACCATGCATGAGCCTGCTCGGAGACCTCGTGACGATGTCATCCTCAGCGTCGAGGATCTCGCGGTCCATTTTCCGGTTGGCGGCGGCTTGCTGGGCGGCGGCCGGCGGCTGTTGCGTGCGGTCGATGGCATCGATCTCGAACTGAAGCGCGGTGAATGCCTCGGTCTCGTCGGCGAATCCGGTTGCGGCAAGTCGACTGTCGCGCTTTCGATACTCGGCCTGCAGATGCCGACGCGAGGCCGCATCGTGCTCGACGGGCAGGTCGTGACGGGCGGGCAATCGCTCGATCGCAAGGCGTTGGCCCGTATCGTGCAAATCGTGTTTCAGGATCCCTACGCCTCGCTCAATCCGCGCCAGACCGTCCGTCGCACACTGGAAGCCCCCCTGCGCCTGCATGGTGTGACGGCCCAAAGCGAGATCGAGGAACGCGTTGCGACGATGCTCAGGCATGTGGGCCTCCGGCCCGAACAGGCCGGCCGCTACCCGCATGAATTCTCGGGCGGCCAGCGCCAGCGCATCGGCATCGCCCGCGCGCTGATCCTCAATCCCAAAATCGTCATCTGTGACGAACCCGTATCGGCGCTGGATGTCTCCATCCGCGCCCAGATCATTAACCTGCTGCTGGAATTGAAGGAAACGCTCGGCCTCTCCTACATCATGATCAGCCACGACTTAGGCGTAGTCGAGCACATGAGCGACAGGGTCGCCGTCATGTATCTCGGCCGCATTGTCGAGACCGGCGACTGGCGCGAAATCTTCGAACGGCCGGCGCACCCGTATACGCGGACCCTTATCGCCGCCATTCCCGATCCGCTGCGCCGCGAACCGCTCGCGACGACAAAGGGCGAGCTTCCCAATCCGCTAAATCCGCCGGAGGGATGCGCGTTCAGTCCGCGCTGTCGTTACGCCGAAGCCGTGTGCCATCGTGAGCCTGTGCCGCCGCTTGAAACGCGCCCTGACGGACACGCGGTCCGCTGCTGGCGAGCCGACGAGATTGCCGGTCAGCCGGCATTGTCCTCACACTAACCTTTCGTCGGCGACCAGCCATAAGTCTTGGCGCAGGCTCCGCCCATCAGCATGGCCCGCTCGGAGTCATTCAACCGACTGGTCTTGAGGAAAGGCTCGACGGCCTGCTCGTAATTGACCACGGCGAACGCGCGCGTCCAGTCCGTGCCCCACAGGCAGCGATCGAATCCCCAGGCATCAAACACGCGCGCAAGCGGGTCCCAGATATCGGGATAAGGATACGGCTCGCGCGACAGCGTGCAGGCGCCGCTGACCTTGATCACGGCGTTCGGCCGCCTGGCGAGCTCCAGCACCTTCGGAAGATCGGCCCAGGGTTCAGGCGGCGCCGGCGGCACGCGCGGCTGCAAAATGCCGAGATGGTCGATGATGAAGCGCGTGTCGGGATGGCGATCGATCAGCGCCCTGCCCGCGTCCAGATTGTCCCAGCACAGGACGTTGACCGGAAAATCGTAACGAACCGCTGCGCGCGCGATACGGTCGAGGCCTGGGTCGTCAGGCGCGCGCGCCGCCTCCTTCCGCAGCATGATGCGGATTCCGACCGCGCCCGGCGTCTTCTTCCATTCGGCGACGACGTCGGCCACGCCGGCATCATCAGGATCGACCGGCTTGACGATCGCGAGACGGCCGGGATGGGCCCGCTGCACTTCCACGGCATAGCTCGCGTCGTAGCGGTACAGCGAAAACGCCGAGATGAAGATCGCGCCGTCGACGCCCACCTTGTCCATCGCCGCCACCATCTCGTCCCCCGTGACGTGCTCGGGCCAGTTCGGCACGGTGTGCCAGGGCCGCTTCGAAGTGTTCGCCTCATAGGCATGAACCTGGGAATCGATAATCGGCATCGGCGCCTCCGCTGTTTAGCCGGCGATCTTGGACAATGCGGCCCGCCCATGTCCAGATGCCAGGGACGCGGCACAGCAATGCGCCGGGCGGCGCGCAGGCGTGGACCAGCGATGGAAGGCGGAAACGCCGTCCGCCTTCCTGTTTGACGCGCGCTGGCAGGCTACGAGAGCGCCGGTCATCGGGCCGCGCACTGTGCTGACCCGTTAGCGCGCGCTTGCGTCGGAAACAGGCTTGCTTCTGCTCAAGGCATCAATGCGCTTGGCTTCGGCCACGTCGGAGAATGCACCCTTTTGATCGCCCATACGGTGCAGGACAATCCCGCGATCAACATAGCAGTCCGAACAAGCAGGATCCTGCTGGATCGCCAGATCGAAATTGGCGAGGGCGATGTACAGATCCCCGCTGCGATATGCCGAGCTGCCCCGTTCTCGATAATATTTGACGTCTTTGCGCCTCGGCTCGGTGGTCGGGACAACATCTCTTGCAGCAGGAGCAATGCCTGTCGTCACCGAAGGTGAAACGCTGGCCAACCTGGTCGTCTCTTTGAGGTCCTGCGGTTTCAGGGTTCGCTCCTGTGAAGACAGTTCGGTCGATCTGCCGGCAACCGTCTGCACTGGTTCGCGCCTGGATATCTCAGTCACCTCTGCGGAAGCGAGCGGCAGCCTGCCCACTGGGTTGAGCAGCAGGTAGCCTCCGATAAACACCGCCGCCGCAACCGCACTCGCCATCGCGTCAACGCCGAGCCGGCGGATGGCGGCGGAGAACGCACTGCGGTTTGGCTTCTGCTGCTGCCGGCGCGCGGCCTCGAGCAGCCGATCATAGGCCTCTCGTTGCCGTTGATCGCTCAGAATGGCATTGGCGCGAACGATCCGCCTGAACGTGTGTGCAGCTTCCGGACTACCGGGATTGAGGTCAGGATGGTTCGCCTTAACGGCCTTGCGAAATGCAACTCGCAAATCTTCCGCGTCGTCATCCGGAAGTGCGCCAACAATATCGTAAAGAGTTTTCATCGTTACTCTCTAAAAAATTAATACTCCTCAACTCCTCCCCAGCCAAAGCACAGTAAAAATCGAATCCCACCAGCGAAAACGTGAAACGGCGGCATGGCAAAAGAACGACGAAATTAAGGGCGGATGCCCTGCCATTGTCATCTGGAGGACACAGGGCTTACCGCGCCGACGGTGGATGCTGAACACAATTTAGAGGTGCGCGCTGCGCTTGTGCACGGATGATGCGAACGCAGAAACAAGCGAGCCGCTGGCTGTCTCGAATCTGCTACCGGACTGGCGTTCGCTGTCGAGCCGGCTCGATTTCGCACGTAGCGGACGCCTGCAGCAAGATCAGGCGGTCGCGCGCAGCCTTCTCTGCATCCTGATAGCACTGCCGCTCGTACTCGACCTTCAAGCGGGCCCACTGATCCGGATCCACGGTCTTCAGGTCGGATCTCTTGAACTCGCAATCGGGCGCAGGTTGCGGGGAAAGCAGCGCCGGGTCCGGCCGCCGAATTCTTGGCTCCGAATATCGGCGCGGTTCGGGGGATCGGCGGGCGCGTACAACCGCACGGGTGGGAGGCGCTTTGGCTTCGCGCGGGGCTGAATTGAATTCACGCTGCGCGGGATTACGTGCGCAACCGGCAACCGAGATCGAGAACAGGACCGCGCAGGCGGCCAACAATTTTGGGGCGTGCGATTTCAAGCTGGCGGCATGCAGCCGCCCGGTTACAAGCCCGCAAAAATCCTGAGCACGAAACGCTGCACCAGCGATCGCCATGACAATGCTTCCGTAGCAACGCGAGCCGTGTTGGAGCTGCCGATCAAAAATGAAATGCCGCGAGAAACGCGGCGATCATGAACGGAAAATTTGAATTGAACTCTAATAATTACTATGAATGAAACCTAAATCATCCGCGCCGGCGACCGGCTCGCTGATGATCGAAGGCACCTTCAACTGATCTCGGCGAGCAGGGCCCTGGCCTTTCGCAGATCGCTCGTGTCAAAGCCTTCGGTGAACCAGTCGTAGACGGGCGCGAGAAGGTCACGCGCCATTTTCCGTTTGCCCTGACAGTTCAAGAGCCGCGCCGAACTGGTAGCCGCGCGCAATTCCCACGACTTTGCATGCTGCGCGCGCGCAGTGGTCAAGGCATGCTCGAAATACGCCTGCGCCTTCGCCTCGTCCCGCTGCGGCCACCTCAGCGCGATTTCACCGGCAACGCGATGAGCCTCCGCCTCGCACCATCTTTCCCTGGTTTCCCGCATCGCCGTCATGGCCTTGCCGATGCAGCGCCAGGCATCATCGAACTGACCCGAATCCGCATGCGCAATTGCCAGCATGAACTCCTGCTCCGGTGTAAAGATCGTCGATCCGGCCGACCGCCATAGATCGATACCCGCCGTGACGGTCTCGACCGCTTTCACCGCTCCCGTAAGCGTCAGGATATAGCCCCGCCGCAACACGCCTTCCGCTTTCCGGAACGGGGCGCTTTTCTCCTCGGCCAGCGCGACAAGCTCTTTCAGATGCGTATTCGCCGCGTGGTAGTTCCCGCAATAGGTATTAACGAGGATCGGGAAATTCAGCGTAAACATCAACGTGGCGGCATGCTCAATCTGGCGCGCTTCCGTCAGCGCGCAGTCTGCATCGTTCAGCGCAGCCTCGGGATAACCGAGCAGCCATGAGGCCATCGAACGGAACGCCAGGCACGTTACCCGGAGGTCCTGGCCAAATCGCGTCATCAATCGGCGGTGCTCGGCGGGACGATAGAGTGCGAGCGCTTCGTTGTAGTGCGCCCTGGCCTCAACGAGATCCCCCCGCAGCGCGAGCGTACTCGCCATGGTGCGGTGTCCGATCATGCGCGGCACCGCCGCCCCCTCGTTCTCGCCGAGCGCCAGAAAGCGGCTTGCAAGCTCGCGCGCAACGTCACCATTGAAGTTTATGAAATTGACGATCCACTGGCCAAAGAGGGTTGAGAGCAGCAGCGAAGGATCATCGGGAGACTCTCCGAGCTGTGCCGCCCGCTCGATAAACGCCCTCGCCTGCGCCACCGCAGTCTTGGTTTCGGGAGCGCCATATCCCTTGACATGCATCAGCGTGTTCGAGAGCGCGACTTGCAGGACGATCTGCTCGCGCCGCAGGTCGGGCGTGCTGGGCAAGGTTGCGATTTGCGCCAGGGCCTGATCGAGCTGTTCGGCTGCTTCGATCAGCGCCGAGCGCTCCTGTGACCTTAGTCCCGCCTTGCCCCACAGGCGCGCTGACTTCTCGATCAGGTCGGCCTTTGTGTAGTGACGCGCGAGCAGTTCGGGCTGACCATCGGCCATTTCCGGGAACTGGCATTCAAGGATTTCGGCGATGCGCGCATGCAGCGCGCGCCTCGGCTCGCGCAGCAGCGTACCGTAGGCCGCGTCCTGTACCAGCGCGTGCTTGAACAGATAGCTCGCGTGCGGCGGCGTGCCCTGTCGAAACAACAAACCCGCCGCAATGAGCCGGTTGAGGTCGGCATCCAGTTCCGCTTCCGGCTTTCGCGCGACCGCGGCAAGCAGCATATGAGGAAATTCCCGGCCGATCGCAGCGCCGACCTGCGCGGTGTCTTTCGCCGGGCCGAGCCGGTCGAGCCGCGACATCAGCGAAGCCTGCAGGCTTGCCGGAACCGCAACGACAGGCGTAGGCGCCCCTGCGACGGTCCGCTGCACCTCACTCTCGCCCTCAGCATCCAGCACCGCCTTGGTCATTTCCTCGGCGAACAGCGGAATGCCGTCGGTGCGCTCGATGATGTCCTGGCGGATGCCCGCTGGCAGCGACCGGTCGCCGACGACCCCCTCGATGAGGGAATCGATGTCGCGCGGCGCCAGCCGGTTGAGAGTCAGCTCAGTCACGTGCGGCCGTCCGATCCAGGGCGGGCCGAATTCCGGCCTGAAAGTCACAAGCATCAAGAGCCGGTGGCTCACGGCCAGGTCCACGGCCCGGGTGAAGAATTCGAGGCTGGTTGGATCGGTCCAGTGCGCATCTTCGAAAATCATCAGCACGGGATGGATCCGCGCCAGCGCCTCGATGTGCGAAACAAGAGCTTTCAGCGTTTTCTGACGGCGGAGCTGCGGCTCAACTTCAACTGGAGGGTAGCGTCCATCGCCGGGTAGCGACAGCATTTCGGCAAACAGCGCCGCATCCTCCGAAGACGTCGCGCTTTGCACCAGCAGCGCGTCGAGCTTGTCCGCTTTCGCTTGCTGGCTGTCATCGTGAGCGAAGCCGGCGGCGCGCCACATCTCGCCGATCACCGGATAGAGCGTGCTGTCGGTATGCTGCGGCGAGCAGAAGTACTGCAGACGAATCTGCGGTTCGCGCGCAAGCTGTTCCAGAAGCGCGACGGTGAGCCGTGATTTGCCGATGCCCGCTTCGCCGGAGAGCAGCACCACCTGACCTTCGCCGCTCCTGGCCCGCTTCCATCGGCTCAGAATTAGCTCCATTTCTTCATCACGACCGATCAACGGCAGCACATCGCAGCTTTGGAGAGCGTGCGACCGGCTGCTCACCATTGTCCTGCCGGCGACCTGCCAGGCCGCAACTGGTTTTGCTAACCCCTTGATCTCGACCTTGCCGAGATCAAGATACGCGAACTGCGGTCCCGCGATCGTCTTTGTGCGGCCCGATATGACAACGCTGCCGGGCTCTGCGAGCGACTGCAATCGGGCGGCAAGATTCGGGGCGTCACCGAGGATGCCATGCTCCTCGGAGATCGCGCTATCAGACATGTCGCCCACAATCGCAACGCCCGTTGCAACGCCAACGCGCGCGCTCAACTTCTCTTTAGCCGGCAAGGCGGCGATCGCCTGCACCAATGCGAGGCTGGCCTGAACCGCGCGCTCCGCGTCGTCCTCGTGCGCGTGAGGATAGCCAAAACATACGACGGCGCCGTCCCCATGATGTCGCGCGACAAAGCCGTCGAAGCGGGCAATTGTTTCAACAATGCAGCGCCGGTAGCCGGCAATGATTGCGCTGAAGTCTTCGGGATCGAGCCCCGCGGAGAGTTCAGTCGATCCGACAAGGTCGCAAAACAGGACGGTGAGCTGCCGGCGCTCGATCGGCCGCGAGTCCCGCGCCGTCGTTGTCACCGCGTGCGACTCCACGTGCAATCTGGTCCCGCAGTCGCCGCAAAACTTGTTCAGTGCCGGATTCGCCACGCCGCAGGCCGGACAGCGTCGCACGACCGCTGCTCCGCACTGGCTACAGAATTTTCTTTGCTCCGGGACTTGGGCTGCGCAATTCGTGCAGTGCATCCGGACCTCAAGGGATATCAATAGCGGCGGCACAATGCCCCGGAAGTCGAGGGAGCAATATGATCTCCGTCACAACTCCAGGCGCCCGCCCCAGGGTTCCATAGTGATTCTAAAGCGCTGACGTTTGGGGTTGATCATGTCGGTCACGCCTCTGAATCGTGGGTGGTACCACGAGATCGCAGCGCGTTTTTCGTAGGATGGGTGGAGCGAAGCGATACCCATCAATGCGTCCGTTCACACCGGCGATGGGTTTCGCGGAGTATGTCATCGGGCGCGCGTTCGCGCGACCCGTTGGCTCTACCCATCCTGCGAACCGCAACCGAACGATCCGTAAGTGTCTTATCGCATTCTGTGCACACGGTGGCGCGGTCGCGGTACCGAAACGCAACAGGCGACTACAATCAGATCTCAAGATCAGAGTTGTAATGAAGGAACCAACCAGACTCAGGTTAGATTCACTGCGATTGAAACTTGGCTGGGGGCTGCAATGCCATACTTCAATTTTGATCTCGTCATCGGCGCGGAGTTCAAATGCCAGGGCGGCATGATCCTCGAAAATATGGAAAACGCGATCGATAAGGCCGATAGTCTCGCGAGCGAGCTTCGCATCGTTCGCCCCGAGCTGTGTTCCTCCGGATGCGCCGTACGCGTCACCGACGATGAAAGTAACGAGCTCTACCGTACTCCGGTCGAGCTTCGCGGGCGCAGATGAAATCTGCTCCGTCGCGTGAGCCGTAAGCGCACGAGACGAGTTGGTCCGTAGATTTACGGCTCTGTAGATTACGGCAACGGCGCTAGTTGAGTTGGCGGCGATTTCTTGCCCAGGGGGCAGCCCGTTGGTCCCTTGCGGGCCTGCATCCGGGCTGGAGACTCGCTGGAATGGTTCGGATCAGATGCCGATGACTCGGTCGCGCTCATGAACTCGGCAACGGCAATTTTCGATGACCATTCCACGTAACTAACTGCCGCCAACGCAAGTGCGAGCAGGATGATAAGCTCGACTACCACGGTAGTGCTTATTCCCCGCCACTGGATTTGGCCATTGAACAACGGCATCGCGCACCTCCCGAAACCGGGCATGCGACGGCCTTAAATCATCGCGCGATTTCCAGATGTGAACTGCCTCACGTTTCACGCGCACTTGATGCCGCGGCGGAACATTCGAACGCCTTTCCGCCTGGGTCCATCGCGCAGTATCATGGCAGGGCGGAGAAGTTCAGGAGCTGCCGGTAAAAATACGGGGCCGCGTGTGCGGTAGAACACCAACAGGAAAACAACAGTCGTGCTTAAATGAGAAAAGTCGCTCGGAAATGCGATTCCATTTTCCTCTGAATGTGGCCTGATGGGTTGCCGGAGAGCTCGTGTGATTCGCGTTTGGTGACAGTCCACAATGGAGGCTGCCATGAAAGCGTTCGGTCGCGTACTGACGGCATTCGGTCTTCTTGTCTTGTTTTCCTTTCAGGCTGACGCGCACGATCCGTCGATGCCAAACCACGAATGGTTCAACAAGCAGGAAATGAACGCCGCCGCCCGGAAGCGTCTCGGTGTTCCCTGGAAATCCTGTTGCGACAATGGCGATGTGTTCAAGACCCGCTTCAGGGTCGGCGAAGATCGCTCGGACCAGTGGCAATACCTGAAAGACGGCGAGTGGAGAACCATCCCGCCCGACATCATCAAGGAAGAAGACACGCCTGATCGGCTTCCCGTGCTGTTTATCAACCGGCACACGGGCGTCGAGCTTTGCTTCTTCCTGCCGCGAGGAGGTCTTTGATCTGCGCATCTGAAAAGGTGCGCAGATGCCGTAACCTGTGGGACGGATTGGCGAAGGGCTAATCCGTCCCATGCACGTGTGTTGATTTCCGTCACGCCGGCACATGGCGGCGCTTGCGCTCTTTGTGCTCCACGATATGAGCGAGGCCGTAGAGCGGCGCCGCGCGCAGCCCGACGAAGAGGACTGAAGCAAGGGTAATTCGATTGGTGAACTGCCGCGTCATGGTCGGAGCATGCGCGGCTGACTGATTTCAAGCCTGGGTGTCGGCTTTGGTCAAAGGCCGACATCCGGGCTCAGCGGCGGGTTACGCCGGAGCCTGTCATCACTGCGCGAACGCAATTGCGCTCGTCGCGGGCCGCGCCTTACGCGGACCCGTTGGGCTAACTGCCCTACGCGCTATTCTGTATTGCAATTGCACCCTGGCGAGAACACAATTCGCAGGACGGATCAGCAACACCTTCCCCATTCAGAGGCAGCGGCGAATTACGCCTGCGGCTATCGCTCGACCGGAAGAGACGCCAATCCGCGCAGAATGGAAGGATGTCATGGAGCTCTCATCCCAGCAGTTGGCCTTGAAGGAAAAAGCCGCCGCTCTTTCAAACGGTTTGCTGCGCAAACGCGGCGTCGAGATTGATCAATCGCGTGAGTATCCCTGGGATGTCGTAGACGCGCTGAAAGCCGAGCGCTTCATGGGAATGACCATTCCAAAGGAATACGGCGGCCAGGGTCGGAGTTTCCTCGATACGGTGTTGGTCATCGAGGAAATGGCACGCTCGTGTACGGTCTCGGCACGTATCGTCGTCGAGGCCAACATGGGAGCGATCTCGACCGTTATGGCGTACGGCACCGATGCACAGCGCAAGCGCGCTGCCGATCTCGTGCTGGCAGGCGACAAACCGGCGATCTGCATCACAGAGCCTGACGCGGGCAGTGACGCGAGCGGCATGAAGACGCGGGCTGACAAGCGCGGTAACCGCTACGTGCTCAATGGCAAGAAGCATTGGATCACCGGCGCTGGCGTGTCGCGTCTGCACCTGATTTTCGCACGCGTGTTCGATGAGCGCGGTGAGGAACTGGGCACCGGCGGTTTCCTGGCCGTGCGCGGGGAGGTCGAGGGGCTGCGCATGAGCAAGCGCGAAACGACGATGGGACTCTGCGGCATGCCCGAGGGCGAGCTGGTGTTCGAAGATCTCGAGATTACGCCAGACATGGTGCTGCTACCCCCTTCGGGCTTCAGGCGCGGCTTCGCCGACCTTATCAATGCCTACAACAGCCAGCGCGTCGGCGCGGGCACGGTCGCTATGGGGATCGCGGCGGGCGCGCTGGAGCATGCCGTTGAGTGGGCCAAGACGCGCGAGCAGTTCGGGCGGCCGATCGGCGAGTTCCAGGGTCTGCAATGGATGCTCGCCGATATGCAGACACAGCTCACCGCATCCCGCCTGATGCTGTATGCGGCAGCATCCTCGCGCGGTCCCGGCGGCAGCTCATTTCCAGATCCGGCCCTCGCTGCGCAGGCGAAGATCTTCGCGTCGGAAGCTGCGATGAAGATCGTCAACGATGCCCTGCAGGTGTTCGGGGCGCGCGGTTACTCGCGTGACTTCCCGCTTGAGCGCATGGCGCGCGATGTTCGCATGTTCACGATCGGCGGCGGCACGGCACAGGTGCTGCGCACGCTCGTCGCGAGCAAGGTTCTCGGCTGGAAGTTGCCGCAGACGCGCGACGGCTACGTGATGTCGAGAACCAAAGTAGATCGGGACTAACGCTGCCGATGTGGGCAGCGAACATCCAAAGCTCAGGATCATTTTCTTCGCAGAATTTTGTCCATTGCTTTTCCGCGCGCCAGCTCATCGATCAGTTTATCCAGGTAGCGAATTTCCCGCATGGTTGGTTCCTTGATATCTTCCACCCGGACACCGCAAACCACGCCTTTAATCAAGGTTCGCGAAGGATTGATTTCAGGGGCTCCGGCAAAGAACGATTCAAAGTCAGTCTGTTTTTCCAGTTGAGCTTCCAGCTCCTTCTGACCATAGCCCGTCAACCAAGAGATGATCTGATCGACCTCTGTTTTTGTGCGTCCTTTTTTCTCTGCTTTCGCGACGTAAAGCGGGTAAACGCTTGCGAAGCTCGTTGTATAGATCCGATGCTTTGCCATGAGTGCTCCAGGAGAATCTAGTAAAGCATGTAACGCCTGAGATCATCCGGGTGCCCGGCCGCCCCCAGGGCAAAATCTGGCATTTGCCAGAGTTCAAGATATGTCTGAGTTTATTCGCGCGCACGGCGTGTGAAGATGGGCACACTATTGCATCACCGTGGCTCCATGTCGTCGCAGCCCCATATCGGGTTCCAACTACCGGATGACTATCGTCAATTCTTGCTGGCCTGCGCCGGAGGCGATTGTCGCGGTTCGGCCGAGTTCAATTGGCCGCAGGGTGATTGGGGAGTGGACTCTTGCTGAGGCGATATCGGACAGCTGGGGCTACGTGTTGCCGTTGGCTCCCTCGTTCGGTGAATTTGTCGCCGGCCTGTACGAGGAAGACGAAACGGCTTGAGTGCGCCAGGTGCGATAGCGTCAACCCGATGCGCGCGGCGGTGCAAAAATCGATTTTTCTGCAATAATCTATTTTCCCCAGCAACTTCAACGTGATTTGCCCCGTCCAGTCGTCGCATCAAAAATATTCCGCTTCGCCGCAGACCCAAATCACCCTTACAAATCCCGCCATCCCGTCCCGACAAGAGGGGCGTTGGCCATCGTCACGAACGTGGGGCGGGATGCGGTGGACGCAGCAGCGTCGGCGCGAAGCTTGTTCGCAGGGCGGCTTTGGCCGTGAGCGGACACTGGCCGCGCAGGACGTACGGCGCTGAAGCGTACGGCAAAACCGTGTGGTTCTGACACCCGTGGCTGGTGCCAAGCTGCCGGTGGCGAGGTTGATCCGACCGGATCGACCTGGCCATCAAGCCGGCAGCGATGGAGGCAAGAGGAATTCGTCTCCAGGGAGAGCTCGGCATAAGCCGTCAAACCATCGCGCAGGGAATGCCGGAGTGCTCCGGCTGTACCTGTATGCTCGTGTGCGTATTCCCTTGCGCTATTTGCACACGAGACCGCGGGTGCAGCAAGCACCCGGCATTCCCTGCGCCCTCTTATTCAGGGGCGAATGAATTTGCAGAAACTCGGGCGTCGTGCCGCGAGAACGCCGACGCACATTCACTTGTCATCGCCCGGCCTTGTGCGCAATTGCGCACTGGGATCAGGCGACCCAGTATCCAAGAGGCAGCAGTGATTGAACCGATAAGCCACGGCGTACTGGATCCCCCGCATGCGCGGGGGATGACGATCCGTTGTGTAGGGATGGATTGCTTCGCTTGCAATGACGGCTGCTCTCTTAACTCAGAACAACTTGCAACAAATGCTCCTGCAAACGAGTTGCGACAGCGCCTCAAACCCCCGCCTTTCATGTTAACTGCCCCCCTGCTAAACCGCCGATCATGACCAGTTCCCCTACCCTCAAGACCAATGTCGCGGCGATCTCGATCTTCGCCAGCGCCGGCATGGCGGCGGCGAAATTTGCGGTCGGCATTGCGATCGGTTCGCTGGCGCTGATCTCGGAGGCGCTGCACTCTTCCGTCGACGTGATCGCGACCGTCATCACCTGGCTGGTGGTGCGGGTGTCCGACCAGCCGGCCGACGCTGAACATCATTACGGCCACGGCAAGTTCGAGAGCCTGTCGGCACTCTTTGTCATCGCGCTGCTCTATGTGCTGGCCGGCGGCATCCTGGTCGAGTCCTGGAGCCGGCTGAGCGAGGGGGCGCCGCCGCCGACACTCTCGGCGATCCCATTCGTGGTGCTGGTGATCGATATCGCCGTCAATTTCTGGCGCGCGCGGGCGCTGCATCGCGCGGCGCGGGAGACGCGGAGCCAAGCGCTGGCGGCCGATGCGCTGCATTTTGCCTCCGACGTGCTCGGCTCCGCCGCCGTCATCGTCGGCCTCGTGCTGACTGGCATAGGCTTTGCCTGGGGCGACTCGGTCGCCGCGATCGCGGTCGCCGTGATGATCTCGATCATCGGCCTGCGGCTGGGACGTTCGACCATCGAAACCCTGCTCGACCGCGCGCCGGAGGGCGCGTCCGAAAAGGCGACCGCCGCGATCCGCGCAGTACCGGGCGTGGTCGGCGTCGAGCGCGTGCGCGTGCGCATGGTCGGGCCCACGCATTTCATCGACGCCATCGCCAAGGTGCCGCGCACCTATCCGATCGACCGCGTCGAGGCGATCAAGAAATCCGCGCAAGCGGCCGTCAGCAAGGCGCTCGGCGACGCCGACCTCACCTTCACAGCGGTACCGGTCGCGCGCGACAATGAGAGCGTACGCGAGCGCGTCATGGTGATCGCCCGCAATTCCGGCCTCGCCGTCCACCACGTCACCGTGCACGACCTCGGCGAAAAGCTGATCGTCAGCCTCGACCTCGAAGTCGACGGCGACATGGAACTTTTGGCCGCGCACGAGATCGCCCACGATCTCGAGCACAGCATCCGCGAAGATTTCGGCGAGGACGTCGAGGTCGACACCCACATCGAACCGCTCGAGCCGGAACTTCCGCACGGCACCGATGCTGCGCCCGAGCGCGTCGAAGTGATCAGGGCGGCGCTGATGCGCTTTGCCGGCAATGGCGCGATCCACGACATTCATAATGTGCGCGTGCGCGACACCGACGCAGGCGAAATCGTTAACTTCCATTGCCGCGCCGCGCCGTCGCTGAGCGTCATCAAGGTACATGAGAAAGTCGACGAGATCGAACGCGCGCTGCGCCTCGCGTTCCCTTCGATCAAGCGCGTGATCAGCCATGCCGAACCGCCGCGCGCGTAGTTTTGCGGCGCGTTCCCGTTTCGGACTCGCCTCGGCGATGCCTTAATTTGCGTTGGACAAGATTTATTTCGAATTAACGAATCGTTGACTCTCGACAGCCCCAAAAAAGTGGATTCAAATCGCTTTGATTCGGAAGGTGTGCGGGGCGCTTCCGGTCAGTGTGCAAATGGGCTTTCGGCGGGGGTCTACGGCATGGCGCGAGCGCACGCGGCGAACGCGTACGTTCAATCCGATTCGATTAAAGGATTGGCGCAATCGATCGCGAAACCTGCCTATCACCGGCTGCTGACGGCAGAGCCGGCGCTTCGTCGCGCCGTGCCGACGCTCATCATCGCTTTTCTCATCACCATCTGCCTCGGCGCCTTTGTGCAGGTGATCGACCAGAGCCGGCAGAAGCGCGCCGCCATGAAGCGCGACCTCTCAGCGCTCACCGATCTCCTGGCCGATCGTCTTGATCGTGTTGCCTCGGTCCGGCAGGACCGCGCCCTCAATCTCGAGCGGCTGCAGAGCCTGCTGCCTGACCTCATTCCGGCCTGGGGCGTTGCCTCTGGCCGCCATGTCATCATCACCGGCGCCGATCACCGCATCATGGCCCGCGTCCCGGTCGAGGGCGCCCTCGGCGGCAGCGACCGCGTCCTCGACGTCATCAGCACCGCGCAACTGCTCGCCACGCCCGGCCAGCAGGGCGTCATCAACGACATGACGCTGCCGAACGGCAACGGCGCCATGGCGATCTCGAAGCTGATCAAGTCGTTGCCGGGCCAGGTCATCGTCATCCAGGAAAAGAACGAGCCGCTGTGGGGTTCGGATGCCGCGCTATCGGTAACGCTGTCGGCCACCACCGGCTTCGTCGTGCTGATCCTCGGCTTCGCCTTCCACTGGCAGTCGACCCGCGCCCGCGAGGGCGATCTCATCAACGACGCGGTGCGCGGCCGGATCGATACCGCGCTCAACCGCGGCCGCTGCGGCCTGTGGGACTGGGACCTGTCGCGCGGCCGGATCTTCTGGTCGGCATCGATGTTCACGATGCTCGGCCTCGATTCCCGCAACGACCTTCTCACCTTCGGCGAAGTCAACGCGCTGGTGAAGTCCGACGACATCGACCTGTTCGAGATTGCCGACCAGATGATCGCCGGCAAGCTCGACCATATCGACCAGACCTTCCGCATGCAGCATACCGGCGGCCACTGGATCTGGCTGCGGGTGCGCTGCGAACTCAGCCAGACCCAGGCCGACGGCGGGCTGCACCTGATCGGCATCGCAGTCGACATCACCGAGCAGAAGAGCCTCGCCGAGAAGACCGTGGAAGCCGATTTGCGGCTGCGCGACGCGATCGAGACCATCCCGGAGGCCTTCGTGCTGTGGGACGCCGAGGACCGTCTCGTTCTCTGCAACTCGCACTTCCAGCGCCTGCACAAATTGCCCGATACGGCGGTGACCCCCGGCACGTCGTATGAGACCGTGATCGAGGTTGGCAGCATGCCGGAAGTGCGCACCAGGCTGCAGGAGACCGGCGCGCAAGCACCGGGAGCGCGCACGTTCGAGGCGCAACTTGACGATGGAAGCTGGCTGCACATCTCCGAGCGCCGCACCAAGGACGGCGGCTACGTCTCGGTCGGCACCGACATCACCCGCATCAAGGAGCACGAGCAGAAGCTGATCGAGA
The DNA here is from genome assembly GCF_001693515.2 of Bradyrhizobium paxllaeri. Classification (NCBI taxonomy): domain Bacteria; kingdom Pseudomonadati; phylum Pseudomonadota; class Alphaproteobacteria; order Hyphomicrobiales; family Nitrobacteraceae; genus Bradyrhizobium; species Bradyrhizobium paxllaeri. The sequence continues at coordinate 2,549,528 of NZ_CP042968.1, read as the reverse complement.
ACGACGCTCGCCTCCGCGCCAACGTCATCGATCTGAAGCGCTCGCAGGCGGAGCTGGCCGACCTCGCCGAAAAATATTCGCGGGAGAAGAACCGCGCCGAGGAAGCCAACCAGGCCAAGTCGAAATTCCTAGCCAACATGAGCCACGAGCTGCGCACGCCGCTCAACGCCATCATCGGCTTCTCCGAGATCATGGGCAGCGGCATGTTCGGCGTGCTCGGCTCCGACAAGTATCAGGAGTACTGCCACGACATCCTGACGTCGGGCAAATACCTGCTCGAAGTCATCAACGACATCCTCGACATGTCGAAGATCGAGGCCGGCCGCATGAAGCTCGACATGGAGCCGCTCGACCTGTCGAAGATCCTGGCGGAGTCGCTGCGCGTGGTCTCGGGCCGCGCCGAGGACAAGAACCTGACACTGGACGCCGATATCGAACGCACCATCTCCGTCGTGGCCGATCGCCGCGCGGTCAAGCAGATCTTCGTCAACCTGCTCTCCAATGCCGTCAAGTTCACCCCCGACGACGGCAAGGTCACCGTGCGCAGCCACGTACTGCCCAACTCGATCGTGCTGATGATTGCCGATACCGGCATCGGCATCGCGCCGGCCTCGCTGCAGCGGCTGGGCAAGCCGTTCGAGCAGGTCGAGAGCCAGCTCACCAAGACCTACCAGGGTTCGGGTCTTGGGCTCGCCATCGCCCGCTCGCTGACCAGCCTGCATGGCGGAACGATGCGGCTGCGCTCCAAGCTCGGCACCGGCACCGTGGTCCGCATCGTGCTGCCACGCGAACCCGAGCAGCCAAAGGCAAGCGCAAAGATCGAGGTCGCCGCCTGACGGCTCACGCGCCCTTCTTCGATCGGCTGGTTGCAATCAGCACCAGGATGAACGACACCGCGGTCATCAGCGTGCTGATGGCCGCAATCGTCGGGTCGATCTCGTCACGGAGCGCGGTGAACATCCGCTTGGTCAGCGGCTGATACTGACCGCCGGAAATGAACAGGGCGACGATGGTCTCGTCCATCGCGGAGATGAAGGCGAAAATGCCGCCTGCGATGACGCTGGCCTTGATCTGCGGCAGCGTCACCACGAAGAAGCTGCGCAGCCTGTTCATGCCGAGGCTGCGCGCCACCATCTCCTGCGTCGCATCGAAGCTCTGCAATCCCGCCGCGACCGAGATGACGACATAGGGCAAGCCGAGCATGACGTTGGCGAGCACGAGGCCGGTCATGGTCGCGACCAGTCCGACCTTGGCGAAGACAAAGAAGATGCCGACCGCGGTGATGATGATCGGCACCACCAGCGGCAGCAGCAGGGTCATGTGGATCAGCCGCATGATCCGCCATTTCGACTGGCTGATCGCATACGCCGCGGCCACGCCGAGCGGGGTTGCGATGATCACGGTGAGCACCGCCACCGTCAGCGTCACGCGGGTCGCCTGCATCCAGGCCGGATTGCCGACATACTCCTGATACCAGCGCAGCGACAGCGACGGCGGCGGGAAGGTCAGGAAACGCGCGGCCGAGAACGACATTGGCGCGATGATCAGGATCGGCAGGATGAGATAAAGCAGCACCAGCGCGCAGATGACGATCAGGGCGATGCGGTATGGGCGGGACATCGTCATTTTTGCCCCAACACGCGATCGAGCGGAATGAAGCGGCTGACGGCGAAGAAGATCAGCCCGACCGCGACCAACAGCACCACGCCGACGGCGCTGGCGGCGCCCCACTGATCGTACAGCTCGACATTGCGGCTCACCAGCATCGATATCATGATGGTGCGGCCGCCTCCGAGCAATTCGGGCGTGATGTAGAAACCGAGGGTGAGCACGAAGACGAGTGTGCTGCCCGCCAGCACCCCGGGCAGCGAGAGCGGCAGAAATATCCGCCAGAAGGCCAGCATGGGACCGGCGCCGAGACTGGCGCCGGCCTGCATCAGATCGCGCGGGATCTGCTGCATGGTGGCGTAGAGTGGCAGCACCATGAATGGCAGCAGAATGTGCAGGGTCGCCACGACGGTGCCAAAGGTGTTGTGGACAAGCGCCAGCGGCTCGTCGATCACGCCGAGCTGGCGCAGCACCTGGTTGATGACGCCGGTCCGTTGCAACAGCGCGAGCCAGGCATAGGCGCGGACCAGCACGCTGGTCCAGAACGGCAGCACCACCAGCGCCAGGATGACGATGCCCCAGCGTTTTGGCGCGACACTCGCTGCATAGGCAATGGGATAGCCGAGCAGCAGCGCCAGCAGCGTCACCAGCAGGCTGATCTGGAACGTCAAAGCGAAGCTGCGCCAGTAGATGTCCTCGCTCCAGATCCGCCGGTAATTCTCGAGCGTAAAGCCGTCGTGATAGACCGACTGCCAGGCGAGCCAGCCGACCGGCAGCACGATCAGCAGCAGGATCACGAGCAGTGCGGGCAGCGCCAGCGCCAGCATCAGGCGCTGCTCGCGACGCTGGTGCCGGAGCGAGATGTCTGGCGCTGGGCTGTGCACGGCCATGGTCCCCGCTGTGACGCTATTTCTGCATGAACGAGACCCAGCGCTTTTCTGCCGCCTCGCCGGCGGGCGACGACCACCAGGCATACGACATCAGAGCCTGCTTCGATGCATTGTCGGGCGCGCTCGGCAGTTGCGCGACGCGTTCCGGCTTGATCACGCCGGTGTCGAACGCCTTGGGATTGGCCGGGCCGTAGTCGATATGCAGCGGCAGGTTGGCCTGGTGGACGGGATCGACAGCTTCGTTCACGAAGCGCTCCGCGGTGGCAAGATTGGGCGCCCCCTTCAGGATGCAGAGCGACGTGCTCTGCAGGATACCCTGGTTGAAGGTGAACCCGACCTTGGCGCCCTCGCCCATCAGCGCGCTGACGCGGCCGTTCCAGGCCATCACCATGTCGACCTCGCCGTCGTTAAGGAGCTGCGCCGACTGCGCACCTGAGGTCCACCACACCGTGATGTTGGGCTTGATCTCCTCGAGCTTCCTGAACGCGCGATCGACGTCGAGCGGATATAGCTTGTCGGGTGCTACACCATCGGCCATCAGCGCTGCCTCCAGCGTCGCGAACGGATGGTTGCGCAGGGCGCGGCGACCCGGGAATTTCTTCACGTCCCAGAAATCGGCCCAGCTCGACGGCGCGGCATCGGGGAATTTCTTCCGGCTAAAGGCGAGCACGCTCGAATAGAATTCGTAGGTCACCGAATAGGCAGAACGATAGGCCTCCGGCATCGCCGCCGCGTTCGGCAGTTTGGCGAAATCCAGCTTCTCGACGACACCCTGCTCGCCGCCGCGCAGACAGTTGCCGGTCGGCATGTCGACGACGTCCCAGGTCGGCTTGCCGCTCGCCACTTGCGATTTCACTGCCGGCCAGGCGTCGGGGATGCTGTCCTGGTTGATAGTGATGCCAAGCTTCTTGGCCGAGGGATCGAGGATGGCGACGGTCTGCGCCTTCTGGTAGGCGCCGCCCTGTGAGACGAAGGTGATCTGGTCCGCGCTGGCCGGCAGACTCGATAAAGTAGCTAGGGCGCTAAGAGAGACTCCAAGCAGTGCACGTCGACACAGAGATGCAATCATCATGTTCAACCTCTCTTGTTATGATCGGGCGCAGCTAACGCCCGACCGCATCCAAAAACTGGTACCAGCCGGCCACCACGCGGACGGCCGGTTCACGCAGCGAATAGAATGGAATGGTCCTGATGCGGCGCGCATCGAGCAGGCCAAGGTCGACTGCCTCTCCGCGCACAAGCGACGCCAGATAGCGGCCCATCAGGCTCGACATGGCGACGCCGGCGCCATTGTAGCCGACTGAATAGAGGGTACGGTCATCGATGCGGCCGACATGCGGTACGGAATCGAGCGTCATGCCGACAAGTCCGGACCAACGAAACTCCAACGGAACACCCGCAAGCTCCGGGAAGATACCGGTCATGGCGCGGCGTAGCGCCTCAAACGCGCTTTCCAAATCCTGCTTGCCGAAGGCGCCGCGACCACCGAAGATGACACGGTCGTCGACCTTGCGGAACCAACGCATCATCCGCTTGGTCTCTGTGTAAGTTCGCCCCGTCGGCATCAGGCTGCCGGCCAGGTTCGGTGACAGCTTTTCGGTAGCGATGAGAGCACTGCGGAACGGCACCAATGTACGCTGCAGCCGCACCGTTGCCGATGTCAGATCGGAATAGGAGTTGGTGGCGATGATCGCCTGACGCGCGCGCACGCTGCCGCCGGGCGTCTCAGCGATGACACCATCGCCATCGCGACGGAGCGCCAACACAGGGCTCTCCTGGAATATCGGCACGCCGCGCTGTGCGACGCCCTTCGCAAGGCCGCGCAGGTAATTCAGCGGATGGATGCCGCCGGACCCCGGATTGAGCACGCCGCCGACAAAGCCTCGCGATCCCGTCTCTTCGCGCACCTGATGGGCATCGAGGATACGAACCTCGGTATCGCCCATCTGTCGCTTCATCCATTCGGCTTCGTCGATCGCCGCCTTGAGCGTTGCCTGATTGTGCGCGGCCTTGACTTGCCCGTTACGCGTCAGCCGCGCACTCTCGATGCCGAATTCGGACACCAGCTCATCGACCATCTCGACGGACTCGTGCGCGATCTCGTACATGCGCCTGGCCGTGGCACGGCCATGGCCAGCATCGATATCGCGGAACGAGAGGCGAAATTTGGCGGTGATGACGCCGCCATTGCGGCCGCTCGCACCCCAGCCCGGATGATTGGCTTCGAGCACAATCGGAGCAAGGCCGCTCTTTGCGATGTGATGCGCCGCAGACAAACCCGTATAGCCCGCGCCGATGACGACGACATCGGCCTTCACCTCGCCGGCAAGCTTCGGAAAGGCAGGCAATGGCTCCGCCGTACTCGCCCAGAGCGAAGCGGCCGGTGCCATTGGGGTCCAGACCTCTGCCATCTCTGCCGCCCTGCCCTTTCAGTTTCCAAGTGCCGCGTCGGCGAACGCCTTCATCGTGGCAAAATGGAAATCGGGCTTTGTGAGCTCCGGCACCTCGGGCGTACCGCCAAAACCTTTCATGCCCTGGCGCCGCTCGATCCAGCAGACCTTGTAGCCAAGCTTGCGGGCGATACCGATGTCGTGATGCTGGCTCTGCGCCACATGCAGGATTTCGGACTGCTTGTAGCCGAACGCGGACTGCCGCCCCTTGTTGTAGGCGAAGAACTCCGGATCGGGTTTGGCAACCCCGGTGTCGTCCGCGCAGACGGTGTCGTGGAAGGGATTATCGAGCGCGTGGGAATAGCACGACAGCGCGACGCGATCCGCATTGGTCATCGCGACCAACCGGAACCTGGTGCGCAGGCGCTTCAGCGCTTCGACCGAATCCGAAAACGGCTGCCAGCGCAGCACCGCCAGTTGGAAGGCGTCGCAGGCGGCATCGTCGGCCGGTAGTCCCAGCTCCTTGGCGAGGTGCCGGTAGACATGGAACATCACTTCGCTCGACCGCTCCGGATGAGCATCACGGCCGCGCTTGTAGGACGCGAAGATCTGATCGTCGCTGAGCTCGGCCGCTTTTCGGCCGGAGATCCGGCGCACGGCATCGAGCACACCGGCCTCGAAATCGATCAAGGTGCCGACGACATCGAAAGTGAGAACCTTGAAGCTATCGTAGGACATTTTCATCTCTTGTTCTGGTTGGTCTGTGGTTGCACTTGCGTTTGACGATCGGCACTCATTGTCGCGCTTTCTCCTGCGCCTTGGGCACGACGATGGTGTCTTCGGGATGGAGAGTGACGGTGAGTTCGCCGCCTATCGGAGGTAACAGGCGCGAGGCCTGGTAATGGCTGGGCTGGCGCAGGCTCAGACAGGTGCCGTCGGGCAGTTGCAGGAATACGCGAAGGCTTTCGCCCTGATAGACGATGTCGGTGACCTTGCCGGCAAGGCGGTTGAGGGCGGAATCCGCCACGCCATCCGCGATCAAGAGCTTCTCGCTGTGCACCGCGAGCATCAGCTCCTCGCCGTCCGGAATTGCGCGCGCGCTTTTCAGCACGGCCGATCCGAGCGCCACGCTAGAGGCGTCGATGCGCCGGACCGGCAGCAGGCTCGCCTCGCCGATGAAACTCGCCACGAAAGAGTCCGCCGGATAATCGTGCAGCCGCTCGGGGCGATCGATCTGGACCAGCCGCCCGTCCTTGAGGATCGCAACGCGGTCACTCATTGTCAGCGCCTCGCGCTGGTCGTGGGTGACATAGATGATGGTGGCGCCGATCCGCCTGTGCAGCTCGCGCAATTCGATCTGCATCGCTTCCCGCAACTGCTTGTCGAGCGCCGACAGCGGCTCGTCCATCAGGATCAGGCGCGGCTCGAAGATCATGGCGCGTGCGAGCGCCACGCGCTGTCGCTGGCCGCCGGAGAGTTGGGCGATGCCGCGCGCCTCGTAGCCCGACAGCCCGACCATGGCCAGCGCGGCGCGCACCCGCGCGGCCCAATCCGCCTTTGGAATCCGTCGGGCGCGCAGCGGAAAGGCGACATTCTCGCCAACGCTCATGTGCGGAAACAGCGCGTAGTTCTGGAACACCACGCCGACGTCGCGCTTGTGCGGCGGCAGGAACGTCACGTCGCGACCGCCGAAATGGATCGAGCCGGACGAAGGCTGAACGAAGCCACCGAGAATACCGAGCAGCGTGGTCTTGCCGGATCCGGACGGCCCGAGCAGGGAGACGAACTCGCGCGGCGCGACGTTCAGGGTGACGTCATCCAGCGCCAGGACCGCGCCATAGCTCTTGCTCGCAGCCTTGATATCGACGCTCTCTCCGCCCTGGCCCAATGATCGACCCCGTTGCGTTGCCGAGGGCGTGCACCGATGCGCGCCATCGACGTCACCTGCGGTGACGCAAGCGACGGTTGAAACCGGCATGATCTCGTCTTATAGACCGGGCACTTCAGGGTGGCTCCCGAGACCGTCCCCGCCGCGCCGGATTTTCAATCTTGCCCGAGCTGGCGGGCTATCACGCAAGCCAACCAGAGTTGGCCGTGAGGGGCAATTGCCAAATTCTCACCGTCGGCATAACATCAGGTTATGCCCGACCTCCGGCGGAAGCTACCCTCGAGCCACGCGCTGTTCGTCTTCGACGCGGCAGCGCGCAACGGCAGCTTCACGGCAGCGGCGGCCGAACTGAACGTCACCCAGCCCGCGGTAAGCCGAATGCTCGGACAGTTCGAGGATTATCTCGGCGTTCGACTGTTCGACCGTAGCAATGGCCGCGCGGCCCTGACGGAAGAAGGTGAGATTCTCTATCGTCACGTGTCGGATGGGTTCCGCAGCATCGAAGGTGGCCTGATCGAGATCGACCGCCGCCGCAAGGGCACCGAAACCGTCACGCTCTCGGTCTCCTCGGCGTTCACCACCCACTGGCTGATGCCCCGCATCGACAAGCTGCAGCGCCAGTTTCCGACCGTCGATCTCCGCTTCCAGCTTATTTCCGGTCCGCTGCGCGGGCCGGTCGACAATGTCGATCTCGGCATGCGCTTTCGCGATCGATACGATCCCGAGCGGAACGGCGCGCTGGTCATGAAGGAAGTCATGCTGCCGATCTGCAGTCCCGCCTATCGCGACGCTGATAGCGCGGACGGGCCGATCGAGGCCAACACCATCATCCGCCTCGCCGATACGCCGGGCGATTGGGCTGCGGAATATCCGACCTTTCTCACCAGACGATCGGGGCCCGCCAAGTCGCTGAGTTTTTCCGACTATGCGGTGGTGGTGCAGGCAGCGTTGCTCGGCCAGGGCATTGCGCTCGGCTGGCTTACCGTCGCGGCGCACTGGCTGCTCACCGGCGCGCTGGTGCCGGCCTCGGAAACGCTCGCACGACACGGCGGCTTTGCGAACTGGTGCACCCGCACGACCGATCGATCCGGCCGGTCGTCAGCGAGATCTGCGACTGGATCATCGAGCAGATGCACACCGACATAGCCGCCATCGACCGACTCTACCCGCGTCTTGGGCTGATGGCGGCGAGTTATTAGGGCGTGTCATGAAAGCGCTGCCCGCGACGAGCTCGCCCAACTCGCCTAAATGGTGATGGGAGAGCAACAGGTGCTGGTGCGCGGTCCACCGAGGTGATGCGCAGTGGGTGTCACGTCGACGCTCGTGTCGCAGGCGTGCGTGCCAGCCAGGCAGATGCGGGCCTGGGGTTGCCGGCTAATCGGCTGACCTCGCTCAGCGCGCGTGTGCGCGGTCTAACGGAAGGTCCAATCTGCGGATGATCGATCAGTCCAATTCAGACGATTGATCGGCGTGCGACGGGCGACGCACAGGCCCGGCGGCGCCGCCGGCTGCGTCATTTCCAGAACGGTTTTGATGCTTCGGCCATGGCCTCTTGCCGCGTCTTGCCGATGTCCTTGAGAAAGTGGTCATCCAGTTCCGACAGGGCTTGTCGCTGCCGCGACCGTTCTGAACACTCGACACACCAGTGCAGGAATCGTAGTCCCCATCCAAGTCGACGATGGGTGGATGCCGCAGCTTCCGTCCAACTGGTGAGCGCATTGACAACAACGGACATGATGCTTCCTCCTGATAACGAGCCTTGGTGGGCGGTCAGGGTGTACTTGCTGACTCCCGGTCTGCGATTGGCGCGCAGCCGCGCACGATCATCTCGGCTCCGCCTCGGCGGGCGCCGATCGACTGAGAGGTCGTGCGCGCGTCAGTCAGGCTGCAAGGGAAAGGACCGCGATCTGAGCTCTTGCAGATCAAGCTGCGGGAACGCACCCGCCGTGCATCGGTCCGTCAACCTTTCAGCGACCCGACACTAGAAAGCGAAGCGGTATGATGGAAGGTCCAATTTACGTGGGATCAATCAGTCCAATGCCGTTGCCTCTGGCGACATTGCTCACGCCGCTTTCGGGCGTCGAAACACGCGTTCATCAAAGCATCTGCACAGCCGCCGCAGTCCTTCGGCAATCCGCGCCGTCTCGATCGCTCCATATCCCAGCATGATGCCGGCCTGAGGCTTTCCCTCCAGCGGGAAGGATTGAATGGCAACGCCGAGGTCAAAGGCTCGCGATGCAATCGCATCGATGTCATCGAACGACGCCGTCCGCGCGTAGGCAGCGATATGCAGCCCGGTGCTCGATGGAATAAGATGGAGGTAATCGCCGAAGTTGCTCCTGATCCCCGCGGTCAGCATCTCATGCCGTTCGCTATAGATGCGGGTCACTCTGCGAATGTGGCGGGCAAACGCACCCTCGTCGATGAACCGCGCCAGCGCGTTCTGCACGATGGTCGGCGTATGCCAATCGGTGACAAATTTCGCCTTGTACGCCGCTTCTCGCAGCGATGGCGGCACGACCATGAAGCCCAGCCGGAGAGCCGGCAGCAACGTTTTTGAAAACGTACCGACATACACAACGCGACCGGTCGTATCGAGGGTCTGAAGTGGTTCAAGCGGGCGTCCGCCGAAGCGAAACTCGCTGTCATAATCGTCCTCGACGACAACCGCGTTGTAGCGCTCGGCCCAGGCAAGCAGGGCACGTCGGCGCGACAGGCTCATGGCCATGCCGAGGGGAAACTGGTGCGAGGGCGTCACGTAGACCATCCTGGCATCGGCAGGCAACGCCGCCACGACCAGACCTTCGCTGTCGACCGGCACGCCGACCACGCGCGCGCCCAGCGCCTTGAACAGGTGTTTTGGAGGCGAATAGCCCGGCTTCTCTACCGCAACGACATCGCCTGGGTCGAGAAGCACGCGAGCGATGATGTCGAGCGCCTGTTGGGTGCCATTCGTCACGATGATGTCGTCGGGCGATCCGGAAACGCTGCGTGAGATGCCGATGTGGCGGGCGATCGCCGCGCGCAGGTCCCGATTGCCCGCGGGATTCTCGTAGCGGCCAGCCGTCATCTCGCGCGAGCGCAGCGCGTGGGCGACGACCCGCCGCCAGATTCGGTGTGGAAACAGCGAGGCGTCCGGAAGCCCCGCTCTGAAGTCGTAGCGCGCCGCGCGAAGGAAAAAAGGCGGTAACGATATCGTCTCCCAAACTTCACGCACCCGAATTGCGCGGGATGTCGAGCGCCTTGTCTTCGATGCAGGACGTTTTGCCTCAAGCTGATGACTGACGAACGTCCCAGCGCCCGTACGCGATGTTGCAAATCCTTCCGCAACAAGGGTTTCATAAGCGATTGCTACCGTCGATCGCGCAACTGCCAGCGCGGCGGCCAGTTCCCGCGTGGCCGATAGCCGCTCGCCGGGTCGAAGGCGCCCGTCCAGAATGGCCTGCCGGATCTGCCGGTATATCTCGCCGCTAAGGTCATCTCGACCAACAAGACTGACATGAAAAGCCACAGTCCCGGAACTCGCGTTGTTTCGGATTGGACTGGCAACCTTGCGCAAAGGCCAATGTTCCATCCTGCCGCCTGGCTAGAATTGGACTGGCCGAGAATCCATGAATTGGCACTTCAACGAGATCCTCTCCCCCTTACGATCGGCCGTGACTCGTTCTGAAAGGGAGATGACCATGGCCAGTCAGCCTTCGCGAACAGCGCCTCCGGCCAGGCATGTGAACCTCCAGCCGATTTCCGCCACGCCGGAGCTTCCTTCCGCCATCCCGCTGATGGCGCTTTCGACTGGTTTCTGGGCCTTCAAGACTCTGGCCGCCGCGCACGAACTGGACCTCTTCAGCCGCCTGGCTGGCGGCGCCGGCATCACGGTTGCCGGGCTGGCGGAAACGCTCGGTCTGCATCCGCGGCCGGCTGAGATGCTGTTGACTGGCTGCGCCGCACTCGGGCTGCTGGAGAAAACGGATGGCCGTTATCGCAATACGCCGCTGAGCGAGGCCTATCTCGTGCGCGGGAAGCCGTATTACTTCGGCGGCTTCGTGCAAATGGCCGACAAGCGGCTCTACGCGGGCTGGGGTAAACTTGCCGAAGCGCTGCGCACGAACCGGCCAACCACATGGGATCCGGACGCGCAATCCTCGATGTTCGACGGCGAGGATCCAATGGTGCTGGCGCTGTTCTGGGAGGCGATGCATTCGGTTTCGGCGATGACCGCGCGCAAGCTCGGCGAAGCGGTGGACTTCCGGCGTTTCCGCCACCTCCTGGACATCGGCGGCGGATCGGGCGCCTACGACATCGAGCTTTGCAAGCAGTACGGGACACTGCGCGCGACCGTGTTCGACTTGCCGCATGTAACCGCGATCGCTGCGGGAAAGATTGCCGAGGCCGGCTTGACCGACCGGATCGAGACTGTCGGCGGCAGCTTCTTCGAGCGGCTTCCCGGGGATCACGACATGCATCTGTTATCGATGATCCTGCACGATTGGGACGAGGCGAAGAACCGTGCGCTGCTGCGCCGGTCCTTCGAGGCCTTGCCGAGCGGCGGCGCCGTCGTCATCAGCGAGCTTCTCGTCAACGACGAAAAGACCGGTCCGGCGCCCGCCGCGCTGATGAGCCTCAACATGCTGATCGAGACGGAAGGACGAAACTACACGCCGGCTGAATACGCGGCATGGCTGGAGGAGGCCGGCTTCCGGCACATCGAGACCGTCTGGTTCGAGGCACCCGCCGCGAACGGCGCGGTAATCGGCCGCAAACCATAAGGCGTAACCAAATCGAAGCGAGGCAAATCATGTCGCGGATTTCAGTTCGCCTTGCATGCGTGGTCGCGTCGATTATCGCGCTTTCCGCGTTCGCGGCCATGGCCGACGATTCACAGATCGCGCGCGGCAAATATCTCGTCACGATCGGCGGCTGCAACGACTGCCACACGCCGGGATACTTCCTTGGGAAGCCCGACATGTCGCGCTTTCTCGGCGGCTCGGATGTGGGATTCGAGATTCCGGGTCAAGGTGTCTATGTGGGCTCAAACATCACACCCGACAAGAAGACCGGCATCGGTAGTTGGACCCGAGAGCAGATCGTGAAGGCGATACAGGCCGGTGAACGGCCGGACGGCCGCATCCTGGCGCCGATCATGCCTTGGCACGCTTTTGCGACACTCACTGCGGATGACGCCATGGCGATCGCTACTTTTCTCCAAAGTTTGAACCCGGTCAGCAACCAGATTCCCGGTCCGTTCAAACCCGGGGAAAAGGTTTCGACCTTCATGTTCCGGATTGTGCCACCGGGCGAAACCGCAGCGGCTGCGGCCAAGTAGTCTGGGTCCGATCCAAACAACACTTTATCGCGCGGATCGAGATCTTAGAGCAAACCGCCCCTGCCCCAAAGCGGACACACTGGGCGATTTACGAGTACACGCCCTTGCCACGGCCCTATCTACGCCAGCGTCGGCGCCACCTCGCGGGCGACCTGCACCAGCGCCGCGATCAAGGGCGTCATCGGATCGCGCTGCGGGACCACGAGACCGATGCTGTAGTCGACGACGGGGTCGACGATCGGAATGCTGCGCACGGAATCCGACAGCCCCAGCGTCTCCGCGAGCTTGGCCGGCATCACGCTCGCCCAGCGCCCGGTCTTCACATGCGTATACAGCACGAGCAGCGAGTTCGACGTCAGCGTCGGCGTCGCCTCGGCGCCGGTGGAGGCCAGCGCGCGGTCGATGATGCGGCGGTTCTGCATGTCCGGCGTCAGCAGACACAGCGGCACCTGCCCGACCTCCTGCCATGTCACCCGCTCGCGATCCCCGAACATGGCATCGGGCGCGGTCAGCAGGCGATAGCTCTCGTTGTAGAGCGGAATGGTGCGAACCTTGCCGATCGGCTCGTTCTCGATATAGGTCAGCCCGGCATCGACCTCGAGATTTTCCAACAGGCCCAGCACATCGGCCGAGGTGCAGGACTGGATGCGAAAGCGCACGTCGGGATAGCGCGCGCGGTATGGCGTCGTGAGCTGCGCCACCATGCCGAGCACGGTCGGGATCGCGGCGATCCGGATCTCGCCGGCGAGCTTGTCCTTGAGGCTGTTGATCTCCTGCCGCATCGCCCGGGCATCGCCAACAATGCGCCGCGCCCAGTCGAGCGTGCGCTCGCCTTCCGGCGTGAAGCCCTGGAAGCGCGAGCCGCGCTGCACCAGCATGACGCCGAGGATCTCCTCGAGCTGCTTGAGGCTGGTCGACATGGTCGGCTGGGTGACGCCGCAGGCTTCCGCAGCCCGTCCGAAATGCCGCTCCTTGGCGAGCGCGAGCAGAAGTTCAAGCTTATCGATCAAGGCGTCATTCCCAGGAAGTTAACGGTCGATCCGGTGGCGAGTGCCCCTGCCCGGCTGCCACAAATAGCACGGGCAGCCGGACGCCAATACTTCAAAAGCGGCGTCGGATGAGCATGTTGCGGGATCAATTGGATTGTCAAATTGGCCGATTTTTCGCCGTTATCGGATATGCCAGGCGCGCAGGATGGGTGGAGCCAACGGGTCGCGCGAACGCGCGCCCGATGACAGGCTCCGCGATACCCATCGCCATGCCGGCCGGCGTTGAAGCCGTTAGCTAACCAGATCCAACTCGGCCGGCGTGTGACGCCGCATGAGCGTACCGGCGCGGGCCACGGCGAAAACCTCGAGAGCATGATCGTAGCCCTTGATGGTCCGCTTTCCGATGGATGCAAGCGCGATGCTGCCCTTGACATGACCGGTAACGACCGGATCCACCAGGATCTGCGTGTCCTCCGCCAGACCGCAAAGCCGCGACGCCAGATTGACCACGCTTCCGATCGCCGTGTAGTCGAGGCGTCCGTGCCAGCCGAGGGTTCCGACGGTCGCGGGTCCCATCGCGATACCGACGCCGAAACCAATGGCGCAGCCGCGGGCGTTCCAGGAATCGGCGAGCGATTGCACCGCAGCCTGCATGTCGATCGCGAGCCGCACGCCGCGCTCTGCAGGATCATCGCAGGCGACCGGTGCGTTGACGAGGACCATCACGCCGTCACCGGCGAAGCGGATCAGGGTCGCCGAGTGGCGCTCCGTCACGGCGCCAATCGCTTCATAATACTCCCGCAGCACCGCGATAATGACATCGGGCTCGGCGCGCGCGGAAAACGCGGTGAAGCCGCGCAGATCGCCGAAGATCGCAACCACTTCCCGGCGATGTCCGTCCAGCAGCCGCTGGTCGGAATGTTCGACCAGTTCGGCCACTTGCGGCGCCAAAAACTGCTTCAGGCGATTGATGCGCTCGGACTTGTGCTGCGAGACCGCGAGTTCCTCCGCCATCTGGTTGAACCGGACCGCCAGTTGCTCCAGTTCGTCGCGGCTCTGGATCGTGATGCGGTGGTCGAGTTGTCCCATCCCGATCCGTTCGACGCCGGCCTCCAGTTGCCGGATCGGTCCCCACATGCGGCACGCCCGCCAATAGGCCAGGACAAATGCGAAGACGATTCCGAGGCCGATGAGGATCATGGAACGCCACAGCGCGGCGCGGATGGATTCGAACGCCTCCAGGGCCGGCTGCTGGGCGATCACCGTCCAGCCCACGTTGGGCGCGCGCACCGAGAGTGCAACGACGGGCTTGCCGTCCTCGCCAGTCGTGGTGACCGCCGATCCATCCGCAGCGCTGACTTCTGACTTCAGCCGGTTGAAGTCGCCTGCCCCGACACCACTACGCAGCACCAGGCTGATGTCGGGATGGGCGATCAGCCGTCCGGAATCGTCGACGACAAGGGCGTGGCCGGTGTCGCCGATCTTGATTGACGCGATGATGTCCCAGATCAGTTTCAGGTTGATGTCGGCAACGACGATGCCGGCGGCCGCACGGTTTCCCGCCACCGCGATCCGCATGTAGGGCTCAGAATCGCGCTGGTAATGCACCGGGCCGTACCAGACCCGGTTGGCGCGCGCGCCGATCACCGCAGGATCCTCCGACATATCAGCGCCGGCGCCGGTCCTGTTCATGCTGACGCGGGATACGAAAACGCGTTCGGTGCCGGTCGGGTCGACCAGCGAGAGCGAAACGATCGCCGGTACCTGCTGCAACAGACGCAGCCCGTCGATCCTGCGCCGGTCGTCCTCGCCCTGGGTCCAGGGAAACTGCACGACCCAGCCGAGCTGATCGCGTATCCCGTCGGTGAACGCCTGTATCCGGTCGGCCGCCGAACGGGCCTCGACCCGGAGAAGTTCATCCAGATCAAACCGGTTGTCGCGAAAGGCGAACCAGGCCTCGGTCGCCGAGCCAAGCAGCAGCGGCACCACCACTGCGACAAACAGCGTGGTGAAGTACTTGACGAACAGGGAGCGGCGCGGACGGATCACTGAAAGAACATCCAAACAAAAGGGATTCAAACCAATATGAGATACGCCTAATTCATTCGATCACCCTGTTGGCGCGAAACAGGATGGACGATTTGTCGAGGTCGATGCCGAGTTGTTCGGCTGTCCTGAGATTGACGACCAGTTCGAACTTCGTGGGTTGCATGACGGGAAGATTGGCTGGCTTCTCGCCGCGCAAGATCCGATCGGCGTAGGTCGCGAGCCAGAAATAGGTCGCGCGTTGATTGGCCCCGTAGCTCATTAATCCGCCAGCCTCGCAATATTCGCTCCAGCCGAACATCGACGGCAGCCGGTGCGCGGTCGCGAATTGGGCAATCTTGTTCCGGTGCACCATCGTGAGGACGTCCGGGAGCACCAGCAAGGCGTCCGCGCGGGCCTCACCCGCCGCGGCAAGACCGCTGTCCAATTCGTTCGGGCCGGCGAACGGAACATAGATCGGTTCAATGCCTAGCTTGGTCGCGGCTTCCCCGGTCGCGCGCCACTCCGATTGTTCTCCCGGATGGTTGCTGTTCGAAAACACGGCCAGCCTGCGCAGGGTCGGCACCACCTCCTTGAGCAGCTCAACCCTCTTCCCCGCCAGTTCAAGCGACAGGAACGTCGAGCCGGTGAAGTTGCCGCCGGGTTGCCCGAGACTGTTGACGAGGCCCAACGCCACCGGGTCTCCGCTGAGGGCAAACAACACGGGAACGTCCTTGACCTCCGTCAGCGCCCGCGTCGCAGGCCCGCTTGATACGGCAAGATCGATATTGCCGCGCCGCAGTTCGGCGACCACCTCGCGCAGCGCATGAGGATTGCCGAAGTGAAGTTCGAGGGCGAGGTTCTTGCCCTCGATGTAACCGCGCGCCCGCAATCCCTCCCTGAAGCCGTCCAGAAACGGGTCGGGCTGGGATTGGATGGAAACCCAGAAAATACGATAGGCTTTTGCCGAATCCTGCGCGAATGCGGCGACCGGCCAAGCCATCGCAGCACCCGCAAGCGCAATGAATTCTCGTCGTTTCATGCCGGCAATATGGCCTGCATTGGTACGTCGCGCTTGGAGCCCGTATTTAGATAATCTGAAGATAATCTTGATTTTGGCTTGGCGGGGTGTCGCCAGCGCCCGTCGGCCGGAAATGCGTCACGGCAACTGACCCACCGTTATCAAACCGGCCCGGACTCCCTGCGGGGCGGCATGAATCGGGTGATATCCGGCACACCCAAACAACGTGCTATGGTGCTGGTGCTGCACCGATACGCGAATATTGCGTCTACACCGCACAATCGAGATGGGTGTTCAGATGATCACAATCCCGGAACTGGTAGCGCAAGCCCTCGGCACATTTCTGACCGCGGAAACCAAGAGCCGGTTTGGCTCCTCCCAAGCCCGACTGGCGGAGTTCCTGCCCTATGCCGCCCGGCTCACATTGGAATGCATCGGCAACAGCGACGCGCTCTATCACAACGTCGAGCATTCCCTGCTCGTCACTCTGGCCGGCCACGACATCCTGATGGGACGGGCGGTGCTGCGGCCGACGACGCCTGACGACTATGCCAACTTCATCCTGGCGTGCCTGACCCACGACATCGGATATGTCAGAGGAACCGTTCAGGGCGATGACGGCGAGTCCTATGTCGCCGACCTCAGCGGCCGCACCATTCGCCTGCCGAGAGGGTCGTCCGATGCGTCGCTGGCGCCCTATCATGTGGACCGCTCAAAACTGTTCGTCTTCGAACGCCTCGACACAACGGACGAAGTCGACGCCAGCCGGATCGCCAGAGCGATCGAATATACCCGCTTTCCCTATCCGGAAGCATCGGGCGACGATCTGATCGAAGAGGAAGGATTGTTGCTGCGCGCGGCCGACCTCATCGGGCAGCTCGGCGACCCCAATTACCTGAAAAAGTCGAATGCCCTGTTCTATGAATTTCAGGAGATCGGCCTGACCAAGCAGCTTGGCTACGAGACGCCGGCTGATGTCGTCTACAAATATCCGCAGTTCTATTGGAACAACGTGGCCCCGCAGATCCAGACAGCGATACGCTATCTCAACGTCACCTCAAGGGGGCGTCAGTGGATCGCAAACCTTTACAGCAATGTGTTCCGCGCCGAGCGCGAAATGAACCTGTCCGGTCCACAGCCGTGATCGCACCAAACTAGGCGCGCGCGATACCGGCGACACGCAGTCCTTCGACGAAGCGATCGATGAAACCGCGATCATTGCAGAAGAACAGCTCCTGTCGCGCCGTCTCGAGGCTGTAGTTCGGCTTGCGCTGGAGCAGCTCGGCGGCCGCCGCTTTTGCCTGCGCCTGCTCACCGAAAAGACCAAGCGACGCCGCGAGGGATGCAAAGGCCTGATAGGTGACATTGGGCTGCCGTGTTGCCCTTCGGGCGAACTCGGCCGCTATGTCGTATTCGCCCAAGGAGAAGTGCGTCCAGGAGCGGACGTGGTGGAAACTCCACAAATGGCTGTCGCGCGGACTAAGCATGGTCGCCTGATCGAGCAGCGTTTCTGCCTCGATCTCCCGCCCGTACCAGAGCAGGTTGAACCCTTGCGCGAAATAGGCTTGCGCAAAGCTTGGATTGAGCTCCAGGGCTACGTCGAGCGCTGCCAGTGCTTCGTCATTCTGATGGGTCAAACAAAGCGCTCGTCCGAGGACGCAGTGGCAAAAACAATCGAGGTCATCGAGCGCCACGGCATCACGCGCCTGGCGCAACGCCGTTTCCAGTCGCGCCGGGCGATCTTTCGGCTCGTCAACAAAAGCGCGTTGCAAGTTGACGTAGCTGAGAGCGCCATGGCCGCGGGCGAAATTCGGATCTGCTGAAATCGCCCGCTGAAAATAGGCTTCGGCCGAATCGAACCCAGGCGTGGTGAAGCGCCAGAAATTCCACAGGCCGCGCTGGTAGCAATCCCAGGCATCCAGACTTTCCGGCGCCTTGCGGGCGGCGAGTTGCTGCTCGACCTTGGACAGCTCAGGCTCGATCGTTGCGGCGATCTGGCGCGCCATCTCCTCCTGAATATCGAAGATATACTCCAGCTTCAGATCGTATTTGTCGGCCCATAATTGCTTTCGATCGGCCGCCCGGACCAGTTCCGCCGTTATCCGCACCGCGTCGCGACTCTTGCGAACGCTGCCGACCAGCACGTACCTGACACCGAGCTGCTCGCCAATTTCGCGTGCGTCCACCGTGCGTCCCTGGAACGCCACGGTCGAGTGCCGCGAGATGACCGAAAGCCATCGGTTTCGGGCAAGGAGACGAATGATGTCCTCGGTCAATCCGTAACTGAAGTAGTCGTTCTCGGGATCATCAGACATGTTTCCAAACGGCATCACGGCGATCGACGATCGCGTGACGGCCTCCGCCTTGATGGACTCCGAAACGACATCCTCAAGGCGCGGCACTTCGGCAGAAACCGAGACGCGGCCTGAGGGATCGTCCGGCGTAACGGCATCGTCAGGAACAAGCGGAGCCGTCTCTACGTCGGCTTTCGGCGCATCGATGGCGTGAACATCTCCGACAAACCGGAATCCCCGCTTGTGCAACGTCCGAATAAAGAGCTGGTCGTTTCCGTTGTCACCAAGCGCGCGCCGGGCGCCATTGATGCGGCTGGAGAGCGCGGCTTCGGAAATGATCCGGCCATTCCAGACCGTCTCGATCAGTTCGTCCTTGCTGACGATACGGTCATGGTTGCGCACGAGGTGAACGATGAGATCGAATACCTGGGGCTCGATATGCACGGCTTCGCCCAGCCGGCGCAGCTCATGCTGACCGAGATCGATTTCATATTCGGCGAATCGGTACTGCAATACCACCTCTGTTGTTCCGATGCGAGGCAGGTCCGGCCACTATCAGGCGGTTCACGGATACAAACTAAGTAAAAACAGCCACTTCCGGAGGAAAAACAAAGGTCTTCTCAAGGACTCCGCCAAGCGGGAACAGGAATCCCAATCTACAGACGGGCCAATCATCGTTCAATCGGAGATGACCATGATTGGCCTGTTGCTCAATCCCGCCAAGGGGAATGTTTCACCAGAACGCTTGTTGCCGCACGACGGCACGGTCCGGCCCTACGCACCGATCCAGGCAAGCGCCGCCATCAGCCCCCTCGCCCTGCCCGCGCGGCTGCGTGGCTTTCTCGACAGCTGGATGGCCGCCGCCATCGCCTACCGCGATCGGCAATCCGCCTGGCTCGCGGCGCACCAGGCCGGAGATCGCGACCTGAAAAGCAAGCGCATCTACCGCAGCCCGATCGACCCCGCCCTCGAAAGAGCTGCACGGCGCCGCAAGCAGAGGCGCCTCGAACTGTCCTGAACAAAGCATTTGCCCGACGTCACATTTCCAAACCCAAGGAGATTTCGAATGTCGATTACGATGCAAAATGGCCCCAATGCGGCGCGTCCCGCCGTCCCCTCCCTTGCAACGAGGCTGCTTACCCTCTGCTACGGCGGCCTCGCCTACCTGATCTTCTTCGGCACGTTTCTCTACGCGGTCGGCTTCGTCTCGGGATTTGTCGTACCGAAGACCGTCGATACCGGTCGTACATCCTCGCTGACGACCGCTCTGCTGGTCAATCTGGTGCTGATGTCGATCTTCGCCGTGCAGCACAGCGGCATGGCGCGGCAGGGCTTCAAGAAGCTGTTCGCACGCTTCGCCTCGCCTGCGATCGAACGCTCGACTTATGTGTTGCTGGCGAGCCTCTCGCTGATCCTGCTGTTCTGGCAATGGCAGCCGATGCCGATGGTGGTCTGGAGCATCGAGAATCCCACGCTCGCCGGCATCGTGACCGCGGGCGGCTTTGTGGGCTGGCTCATCGTGCTCTACAGCACCTTCCTGATCAGCCATTTCGAGCTGTTCGGGTTGACGCAAGTGGTCTCGCATTTCGCCGGACGCGTGGTTGAGCCCATGAAGTTCAAGACGCCCGGCCTTTACAACCTGATCCGGCACCCGATCTATCTCGGCTTCATCATTGCCTTCTGGTGCACGCCTGTGATGACACTCGGCCATCTGCTGTTCGCTGCGGTAACGACAGCCTACATTTTCGTCGGCATCTATCTCGAAGAGCGCGATCTGGTGTCGATGTTCGGCGATCAGTATCGGCGCTATCGCGAGAAGGTGGCGATGCTGGTGCCGGGCGTTTTCTGAAAACGACGATCAAACTTGCAAACGCGCCCGTCACGGCAGCCTGACGGGCGCGTTCCATTGCGCAATGTGACGATAATCTGGCGTTAACCCCAACGCACCCCGCTATTGCCTCATAGGCATTGCCTATACCCTTGTTTTGATTGCGATTTGAAATCGCAACATGGGACAGCTTTATTGATATTCCCCGCGATTCCCCTACTCATCAGAGGCTCCACAACCTCTGATGAGAACGCGGATGACATCGGCATACGAACCCTGGAATGAGGCGCGCGGCGCCGAGATCATCGCCGAACACGACAAGCTCGAAGGCGCGACGCTGGTGATCCTGCACGCGATGCAGGAAGCGTTCGGCTACGTGCCGGAGCCCGCCATTCCGATGATCGCCTCCGCACTCAGCCTGTCGCGCGCCGAGGTGCATGGCGTGTTCACGTTCTATCACGACTTCCGTCACGAACCCGCCGGCCGCCATGTGCTGAAAATCTGCCGCGCCGAGGCGTGTCAGGCTGCGGGCGGCGATGCGCTCGCCGCGCGCGTGGAAGCCAAGCTCGGTATCGCTATTGGAAGCACCACGCCTGATGCGCGCGTCACGCTGGAGCCGATCTACTGCCTTGGGCTCTGCGCCACCGCGCCGTCGGCGATGCTGGATGGCCGCGTCGTCGGGCGGCTGGATGAACAGCGTCTCGACGCGCTGGTCGCGGAGGCACAGCGATGAAAATGCGTATCTTCGTTCCGCGCGATGCCGGCGCGATTGCCGTCGGTGCCGATGATGTCGTTGCCGCGCTCGAGCAGGCCGCAGAGAAGCGCGGACTCCCGATCGAGATCATCAGGAACGGATCGCGCGGGCTTTATTGGCTGGAGCCAATGGTCGAGGTAGCGACAGTGAAAGGCCGCGTCGCGTATGGCCCGGTGTCTCCTGCGGACGTCCCCTCCCTGTTCGATGCGATGGCAAGCAATGGCCCGCACGCCCTGCGGCTCGGCCTCACCGAGGAAATCCCCTGGCTGAAGCGGCAGACCCGTCTGACCTTTGCTCGCTGTGGCGTGATCGATCCGCGTTCGGTCGGAGATTATCGCGCGCATGACGGCTACAAGGGTTTGGAGCGCGCCCTGACGCTCACTTCCGACGAGATTCTCGCCGACGTCACCGCATCCGGACTGCGCGGACGCGGCGGCGCCGGCTTCCCGACCGGAATCAAGTGGAAGACCGTCGCGCAGGCCAGCGCTGACCGCAAATACATCGTCTGCAATGCCGACGAAGGCGACAGCGGCACGTTTGCCGACCGCATGATCATGGAAGGCGATCCCTTCGTCGTGATCGAGGGCATGACGATCGCCGGCATCGCGGTCGGCGCCACCAAGGGCTACATCTACATCCGCTCGGAATATCCGCATGCGGTGGCGGCGATGAACGCGGCAATTGCGGTGGCCCGGCGCACCGGTTATCTCGGCGAGCGCATCGTCGGCTCCACCCACACTTTCGACCTCGAAGTCCGGGTCGGCGCCGGCGCCTATGTCTGCGGCGAGGAAACCTCGCTGCTGGAAAGCCTGGAAGGCCGCCGCGGCATCGTCCGCGCCAAGCCGCCGCTGCCGGCGCACAAGGGCCTGTTCGGCCGGCCGACCGTGATCAACAACGTGCTGTCGTTTGCGGCAATCCCCTTCATTCTCGACAACGGCGCGAAAGCCTATGCGGATTTCGGCATGGGGCGCTCGCGCGGCACGATGCCGATCCAGCTTGCCGGCAACATCAGGCATGGCGGCCTGTTCGAAACCGCCTTCGGCGTCACGCTCGGCGAACTCGTCGACGATATCGGCGGCGGCACGTTTACCGGCCGCCCGGTTCGCGCCGTACAGGTCGGCGGTCCGCTCGGCGCCTACTTCCCCCGCGAATTGTTCGATACGCCGTTCGATTATGAAGCCTTCGCCGCACGCGACGGGCTGATCGGCCATGGCGGCATCGTCGTATTCGACGACAGCGTCGACATGGCGAAGCAGGCGCGGTTCGCGATGGAATTCTGCGCGGTCGAATCCTGCGGCAAGTGCACGCCGTGCCGGATCGGCTCGACCCGCGGCGTCGAGACCATCGACAAGATCATCCGCGGCGAGCGCACATCCGAAAACCTCGCCGTGGTCGAAGACCTCTGCAACACCATGAAATTCGGCTCGCTCTGCGCGCTCGGCGGCTTCACGCCCTACCCCGTGCTCAGCGCATTGAAACATTTCCGGGAAGATTTTGGCCCGGCACCGGCCACGCTGCAGGCCGCGGAATAGGAGACTGACAATGTCCTTGATCGAAGAGATCGACTTCGGCACGCCCCGCTCGAAATCTGAGGCGATGGTGACGCTCACCATCGACGGCAACAGCGTCACGGTGCCCGAGGGCACCTCCATCATGCGCGCGGCCATGGAAGCCGGCACGCAGATTCCGAAACTATGCGCGACCGACATGGTCGACGCGTTCGGCTCCTGCCGTCTCTGCCTGATCGAGATCGAGGGCCGCGCCGGAACGCCGGCGTCCTGCACCACGCCGGTCATGCCCGGCCTTGTCGTTCACACCCAGACCGAGCGGCTGAAGAAGCTGCGCAAGGGCGTGATGGAGTTGTACATCTCCGATCATCCGCTGGACTGCCTGACCTGCGCCGCCAATGGCGACTGCGAATTGCAGGACATGGCGGGCGCGGTCGGCCTGCGCGACGTGCGCTATGGCTATGAGGGCGAGAACCATGTGTTCGCCAAGTCCGACGGCTGCACCAACGACAACTGGATGCCGAAGGACGAATCCAACCCCTACTTCACCTACGATCCTTCGAAGTGCATCGTCTGCTCGCGCTGTGTCCGCGCTTGCGAGGAAGTTCAGGGCACCTTTGCGCTGACGATTTCCGGCCGCGGTTTTGACAGCCGGGTATCGCCCGGCATGAGCGAAAGTTTCCTCGGCTCCGAATGCGTGTCCTGCGGCGCCTGCGTGCAGGCCTGCCCGACCGCGACGCTGACCGAAAAATCCGTCATCGAGATCGGCCAGCCCGAGCATTCCGTGGTCACCACCTGCGCCTATTGCGGCGTCGGCTGCGCCTTCAAGGCTGAAATGCGCGGCGAGGAAGTGGTGCGCATGGTGCCGTGGAAGGACGGCAAGGCCAATCGCGGCCATTCCTGCGTCAAGGGCCGCTTCGCCTGGGGCTACACCACCCACAAGGAGCGCATCCTCAAGCCAATGATCCGCGAAGATATCGCCGATCCCTGGCGCGAGGTATCGTGGGATGAGGCGTTCAGCTTTGCCGCCGCCAAGTTCAAGGGCATCCAGCAGAAGCATGGCCGCGACGCGGTCGGCGGCATCACCTCCTCCCGCTGCACCAATGAAGAAACCTATCTGGTGCAGAAGCTGATCCGCGGCGGTTTTGGCAACAACAACGTCGATACCTGCGCCCGTGTCTGCCATTCGCCGACCGGCTACGGCCTGTCGACCACCTTCGGCACCTCGGCCGGCACGCAGGATTTCGACTCGGTCGAACATACCGACGTCGTGATGGTGATCGGCGCCAATCCCGCCTCCGCGCATCCGGTGTTCGCCTCGCGGCTGAAGAAACGGCTGCGCCAGGGTGCCAAGCTGATCGTGGTCGATCCCCGCCGCACCGAGATGGTGGAAGGCCCGCATATGTCGGCGCTGCATCTGCCCTTGATGCCCGGCACCAACGTTGCCGTGCTCACGGCTCTCGCACACGTCATCGTCACCGAAGGTCTCGTGGATGAGGCCTTCGTGCGCGAGCGCTGCGACTGGAGCGAGTTCGAGGAATGGGCTGCCTTCGTGGCGCAGCCGAACAACAGCCCGGAATCGACCGCCATCATGACCGGCGTCGATCCCAAGGTGTTGCGCGAAGCGGCGCGGCAGTTCGCCACCGGCGGCAACGGCGCGATCTATTACGGCCTGGGCGTCACTGAGCACAGCCAGGGCTCGACCACGGTGATCGCGATCGCCAACCTCGCGATGGCGACCGGCAATATCGGCCGCCCCGGCGTCGGCGTAAACCCGCTGCGCGGCCAGAACAACGTTCAGGGCTCCTGCGACATGGGCTCGTTCCCGCACGAACTGCCCGGCTATCGCCATATCTCGGGCGATGCGGTGCGCGACCAGTTCGAGGCGATGTGGAACGTCAAGCTCAATCCCGAGCCGGGCCTGCGCATTCCAAACATGTTCGATGCCGCGATCGAGGGCACGTTCATGGGCATCTATGTGCAGGGCGAGGACATCCTGCAATCCGACCCCAACACCAAGCATGTGGTGGCGGCGCTGTCGTCGATGGAATGCGTCATCGTGCATGACCTCTTCCTCAACGAGACCGCAAACTACGCCCACGTCTTCCTGCCGGGATCGACCTTCCTGGAGAAGGACGGCACCTTCACCAATGCCGAACGCCGCATCCAGCGCGTCCGCAAGGTGATGACGCCGCGCAACGGCCTTGCCGACTGGGAAGTCACCATCGGCCTTGCCAAGGCGATGGGCTACGACATGCACTACAATCATCCGTCGGAGATCATGGATGAGATCGCGGCGCTGACGCCGACCTTCACCGGCGTTTCCTACGCCAAGCTCGACGAGCTCGGCTCGGTGCAGTGGCCCTGCAACGAGAAGGCGCCGGAAGGCACGCCGGTGATGCATATCGGCGGCTTCGTGCGCGGCAAGGGCAAGTTCGTCATAACCGAATATGTCGCAACCGATGAACGCACCGGCCCGCGCTATCCGCTGCTGCTAACGACGGGACGCATCCTCAGCCAATACAATGTCGGCGCACAGACCCGCCGCACCGATAACGTCGTCTGGCACAGCGAGGACCGGCTCGAAATCCATCCGCACGACGCCGAACAGCGCGGCGTCCGCGATGGTGATTGGGTGCGGCTGGCGAGCCGCGCCGGCGAGACCACGCTGCGCGCGGAGATCACCGACCGCGTGGCGCCGGGCGTGGTCTACACCACCTTCCACCACCCGGACACGCAGGCCAACGTCATCACCACCGACTTCTCGGACTGGGCCACCAACTGTCCGGAATACAAGGTCACGGCGGTGCAGATCTCGCCGTCGAACGGACCGTCCGACTGGCAGAAGGCCTATGACGAGCAGGCCCGCCACTCCCGCCGCATCGCGCCGGCGGAAGCCGCGGAGTAAGGCATGCCCGATCCGGTCACCACCGCCGATCGGCAGATCTGGCGCAACGGCCAGCTCGGCGAAGGCGCGCGCCTGATCCCGGAGGAGACGGCCATCGCGCTGACCTACAATGGCGGCACCTATGCCGTCATGATGGGTACGCCGCAGGACCTGCAGGACTTTGCCATCGGCTTCAGCCTCAACGAAGGCATCGTGCAGTCGCCCGGCGAGATCGAGACGCTCGACGTCGTGGAACTCGATGATGGCATCGAACTCAGGATGTGGCTGAAACCTTCCAGCGCCGAGCTGGTCAATGAGCGGCGGCGGCATATCGCGGGCCCGACCGGTTGCGGGATTTGCGGCGTGGAGTCGATTGCGGAAGCCATCCGCCCTGCCGCGATCGTGCCGAAGGGGCGCACCTTCTCGCCGTCGGAGATCATGACCGCGATGGCGAGCATGACCCTGTTGCAGCAGATCAACATCCAGACCCGCGCGGTGCATGCGGCGGCGTTCTGGACGCCGGCGCACGGTCTCGTGGCGTTGCGGGAGGACGTCGGCCGCCACAACGCGCTCGACAAGCTCGCCGGCGCGCTGGCGCAGGCCGCCAGTCCCGCCACTGAGGGCATGGTGCTGCTGACCAGCCGCGTCTCGGTCGAGATGGTGCAGAAAACCGCGGCGATCGGCGCCCCGCTGATGGTCGCGGTGTCGGCGCCGACGGCGCTCGCCGTGCGCACGGCGGAGGCCGCCGGCATCACGCTGGCGGCGATTGCCCGATCCGACGGCTTTGAAATCTTTGCGCATCCCGAGCGGATTGCGATTCCACAAAACGCCGGCGTTGCGGAGGCTACCCATGTCGCCTGATCGATTGATCTACATGGCCAACCAGATCGGAAAATTCTTCCAGAGCCAGGGCCATGACAGGGCCGTGCCTGGCATCGCCGAACACATCAGGAAGTTCTGGGACCCGCGGATGCGCAAGGCGATCTTCGCCCATCTCGACAATGGCGGCACGGGGCTGGACCCCAATGTCCGCGACGCGCTCGAAACGCTGAAGAAGGCGTAGGCTTCAGGGCTGAACCCGAACTCGCAGCAAGGTTCTGCCGGTCGCGCAAGCAACCGGCAGAATTCGGACGTCCGGAGATTGCAGCGGTCGGCTACATTCCCATGACGGCAATGTCCTTCACCGTGCCGTTGATGCCGGCGATCTTGGCGGCCTCGGTCGCCTTTCCGGTAGCGAGGTCTACGCTGTAGAGCGTGCCGCCCGCCAATAGCCACGCTTCGTTCTTGCCGGCGCCGTCGGACCAGATGTCGAACGCGACGCTATCCGCCTTGACCCCAAGCTTGCCGATCGCGCCGAGCACGCCGTCATTCGGCGGCGCCTGCTTGATCAATCCGCTGATGGTACCGTCGATGTTGAACAACGCCGTCTCCTTTGCGCCCTTGACCGAATTGGTATAGGCGCCGGCGACGATGTTCGGCTTCTCGCCCTTGTGCATGTCGCCCTCGGCAAATTTGTGGTCGCCGTCCTTGGTCACCTTGCCGTCATCGACATTGGCGCGCAGGTTCATCCCGTCCGCGCCCATCACGCGCAGGCGGTCCGCCACCGGATTGAAATCGACCGTCGCGGTCACGCCCTTGGCCAGCATGGTGTCGAGCTTCGATTTCGTCGTGGCCTTGCCGTCCTGCGCGATGGTCACAATGGTGCCATCGTCGACCAATCCATAGAGCAAGCCGTCGGCCGGACGTACGTCGATGCCGACCAGCGCGCCGGAAATGCCGGTGACCTTGACGGACCCGGTCGCCTTCTTCTGCGCGGTGTCAACCATCGCAATGGTGTCGCCGCCGATCAGGGCGGCGACCTGCGCGGCATTGGCGGCTGCGGATGACAGCAACAGTGTGACTGAGGCGGCGAAAATTGAGCGAAAATTCATCGTAAAGCTCCCTGTGTTCGAGTGATCCTCTCGGGACCAACACAGCGGGTACCGGCGGCGCGGCGAAACGGATGCAGCACACCGAAAATAATTTTCGGCACATGCATCCAAATGCCGCATCTCAAGGTAGAACAACTATGCAAGGGCATAGACATGACCGGAAATGGCACCATCACCGCCAGCCTGCAGGCCCCCGACCTGCGCGATCAGGAGCGCGAGGCGCAGTTGGCCGCGGCCCTGGCGCGTTGCGCGGCGGGCGACCGCACGGCATTGCGCGTGATCTACGACAGCGAGGCGCCGCGCATGGTCGGCATCGCACGCCGCATCCTGTTTCGCCAGGACCTTGCGGAAGAGGCGGTACACGACGCCTTTATCCGGATCTGGCGCGGTGCGGCCGGCTTCGATCCGCGCCGCGGCAGCGCGCGCGGCTGGCTCTATGCGGTGGTGCGCAACCGGGCGCTGAGCATTCATCGCGATGAGCACCGCTATGAAGCATCAGATGAAAGCGCCGGGGATGTCGACTGCGAGGCCACCCTGTCGCGGATGCCGGAGACCAGCGCGCTGCGCCGGTGTCTCGAACAGATCGACCGCCCCCGCCGCGACGTAGTGGTGCTGGCCTATGTTCACGGCATGAGCCACGGCGAATTGGCGGGACGGCTCAAGGTTCCGCTCGGCACGGTCAAAAGCTGGGTACGGCGCAGCCTCTTTGCGTTGCAGGAGTGCATGGGATGAACCCGCACGACGCAGATAACGCCATGGCCGCCGATTACGTGATGGGCCTCCTTGACAGTGCGGAGCACGCCGACGCCGAACGGCGCATCGCAACCGACCAATCGTTTGCTCAGGCTGTCAGCGCGTGGCGGGAGCGGCTTGCGGACCTCGATCTCACGGCCGAGGAAACCCCACCGAGCCCGGCGCTTTGGCAGCGCATCGCGGATGCAACCAAAATCGCGCCGATCGACGCCCTGCCCTCCGCACGCGCCGCGCTACGCGGCACCACCCTTTGGGACAACATCCGGTTCTGGCGCGGCCTTGGTATCGGCGGCGCCTTTGCTGCAGCACTTTTTGCAATGATCATGATCGGTGCGCTGGCGACGTCGCGCCAGCTTCGTCACGACATGCTCGCGCTCGCCCAGCGCAAGCCCATTTATGTCGCCGTGCTGGTGAACGACACCACGAAAGAGGCCGGCGCCATCGTCAACGCGTTTGCGAACGGCCGGGTCGAGTTGATACCGTTGCGGCCGATCGAGGTTCCCGCCGGCCGCACGCTGCAGGTTTGGACCTTGTGGGATCGCGCGATCGGCCCGAAATCGATCGCCATCACCGGCCAGTCCCGCACGCTGCAGCTCGATCTGGAGGCGCTGCCGGAAACCGTGCAGGATCAGCTGTTCGAGATCACGCTGGAGCCTGAAGGCGGCTCACCGATCGGACGACCGACCGGCCCAATCCTGTTCAAGGGCAATGCCGCGCGGGCGTTGTAGTCGCCCCGGGGCATGCTCAAACAAAAAGACAAAGCGGGATGACGATTCGAAGAAAATCATCCCGCTTTAGAGGGAAAGTCGCCAGCCTTCCAGTTTCAGCACCAGCCCTTTTTCCAGTGGCCGGGCGGGCATCCACGGCCGCGCCAGCCGACTTTCCGGCCGCGGCTCCAACCAAATGGACGATAGCCATGCCCTCGGCCCCAGCCATGCCCGCGGCCCCAGCCGTGCCCTCCCTTTACTTGGATCAGATCGCCGTTGACCAGCGAGTCCTGGACCAACGGATAGCCTCGGGGCATTGCCGTCGCCGGGGGCACAAAGGCGATGGGTAGGGCGAGTGCGATTCCAAATAACAGTTTGCGCATGGGCGATCCGCTTGAGGGTTGAAGGTTCGATCTCAAGCAGGAAAAAGTGGCAATAGTTCCACGCGATTGGGGCGGGCCGCCGAAAGGCGTCATTGCGGCCCGTTCCCATCAATCGCAGGCGAAGCCTTTTCTTCACCCGAACCCAAAAGTTTCGGAACGATGCCCCTGGTCCGGCGTTACAGATGTGAGCAGGTAGATCAGGAAGGAGAAATCCAACCGGAAATATCAGCTCAAAGCCCCGTCAGTTATTTTAGATAGCTGGCGGGGTTTTGATTGGAGGGGTTCATGCCTTACGCGCTTTTCGATGGCGACAGGCAGATCGGCCCCGGCCTTCCGACCGAGGCGGAGGCCTGGAAGCAAGCGCTTCAGGCCGGCCTGATTTTCGATATTCCCGTTGCTGACCAAGCAGGCGGACAGGTTCTGCCGGCCGGCTATCGCGTCAAGGAAACCAGGGAGCAAGGCTGCGCGCCGGATCCAGCCTGGAAGCTTCCGGACGAAATTTCCTGACGCCGTTTTGCCGGCGCTACTCAGGCCTCGCCCGAGGCCCATCACCCCTGCTTGACGAAGGTCAGGCCGCTCACGGTCAGCCGCTCCTCGCTGGTCTCCCCTTCGGCCACCAGCCCTTCCAGATGGGTTTGGAGTTCCGGCAGCTTGCGGTCGAAATCGGCGCCCAGGCCCATCAGCTCGCAGGTCTTCCTAATGCGTTCCATGGGTTTTTCGAAGATATTGATCACGGTATGCATCCCAGCCTCCTGATACCGCCAACAATTCCGGTCGCCCGCAGGAGTTCCTCCGTAAGAAACCGGGCATTACCCTCCGTCCACAGCGACTGAAACACCCGTCTCACCTCGGCCTGGAAGCGCAGTGAGACTCAAAAGGACGACCAAGCTGCGATCCGGTGCGTCTATTCGAAAGCGAACACGCGCTTCCAGTCCTTCTTCATGTCGACCACGGTCCACCTGTTCACCGCTGCGGCGTCCAGCGCCACGTCGAGCTTCCCGAAATGCGACTGACGGTCGTAGGCGTATTCGCGTTCCGCATCGGTGTGGTGCACGATCAAGCCGAACCGCGCGCCACTGGCGCCGAGCGTCGCCCATTGCAGCATTTCGAGATCGCCGTCGGAATTACCGAACGCCGCAATCGGACGTCGCCCGATATGCTCGTTGATGCCGATCGGCTTTCCTACCTTGTCGTCGATGAAGTTGATGTCAGGCAGCCGGAAAAGCGTCGGCGCGCCATCCTTCATCTCAAATCGGGTCTTGATCGACGACCCGATGACCTGCTCCGGCGGCACGCCGTAGATCCGCTCGGTCCACGGCCGCATGAACTCGATGCCGCCGCCTGACGCGATAAAGGTCTTGAAGCCATTGGCCCGGAGGTAAGCAAGAAGTTCGAGCATCGGCTGGTAGACCAGTTCGGTATAAGGCCGCTTGAAGCGGTGATCACGCGCGGTCGACAGCCAATCCGTGACGATCTTCTCAAACTCCGCCGTGGTCATGCCGGCATGCGTCACCGCAACCAGTTCGACCAATCCCTTTTCACCGGACGCGGCCAGCGCCTTCAGGTCGCCGTCCAGCACTGCAGCGAAGGGCTGCTTGGTTTTCCATTCCGGATGCATGGGCGCCATGGCCTTCACGCGGTCGAGCACGAAGGCCAGTTGCACGTACATCGGCTGTTCGACCCAAAGGGTACCGTCGTTGTCGAAAGTCGCGATGCGCTGATCGACCCGAACGAAGAAAGGCCCGCCTTGCGTTGTGACCCGCGCGACAAAATCGAGGATCGAGGCCTTGGTCGCCCCCTCGTTCCAGGACGGTAGTGGATCGCGTGCCTGTGCCAGCACGGATATTGGACGCAGCGACCCGATCAGAGCCGGAAGCAAAGCCAGGGACGAGAGCAGGATACGGCGGTTGACACCGAAGGAAGTTGACATAGTTGGCTCCTTTCATCGACGAAGGCATCGATTGTGGAAGCCGTAAAAGCGGGAGCCCCACACGGAGCGCCCGCCGACCGCACATTCTACCTGCCAGTGCGCGACTGGATTGCCTTCTCGATCTGATTTCTCATCGATGCTCATGACGCGCCTCTCCCGTTCTGATGCAATTGCCTCTGTTCGCTTGATGCATCGGAAGCCGACACGGCTTGCGGAGGTGCCGACCGGTCCGGCGCTTCCTCCTTGATCACTTTGCTCGCTATTCCATTGGCGGGCGCCCTTGCTGGGCGCCCGCTTCGTCGGATCGCGCTCGTCGCGCGCAGCTAGTCGCTGCGACCGGCAGTTTTGGCCTGCTTGATCTGCTGTATTACCTGCTCGAGGTTGTAGCTCGCCGGGTCCTGCAGCGGCGGGTATGCAGTATAAGTCTCGAGTTCCTTCAGCCAGAGCGCCTGGCCGATCGGCAGCATGTTCCAGTCATAGACGTAGGCTGTAGAGGGCGAGCCGATTGAGCCACCCTGGCCCATGAGGGTCTTTATTTGCGTGCCCACTGAGGTCTCAAACGGGTCGCGCTTGATGTTGACGACCTGCGCCCAGTGATAAGGAAGGGCTCCAGCTATAAAGCCCGCCGGGTTGTCGGACACCATCGTGAAATAGATCTTCCAGTTCTTGTAGCGGACCGCCGATGGATCCTTGCCCGAATAGTAGAAGAAGGTATCGCGCGCAGACTTTTCCGAACGCCCCGAAAGGTATTCGGTCTGATCGACGCCATCGAGCGTCGTCTTGACGATGCCGGGATATTGGCCGGCCTCGATGCGCTTCTTCAGTTGGTCGCCCTTGGCGCCGCCGCCGATGTTGACAAACGTCGACAGCCAGTCGAGGGCTGCGAACATTTCGTTCTTGACGGTACCGGGCTTGATGACGCCCGGCCAGCGAACGACCGCCGGCGCGCGCATGCCGCCTTCCCAGGTGCTCAACTTGCCGCCCTTGAACGGAGTGGTGCCACCGTCCGGAAAGGTGATGGTCTCGGCACCGTTGTCGGTCGTGAATACGACGATCGTGTTGTCGGACTGTCCCATGTCCTGCAGCTTCTTCAGCACATAGCCGATGTTGTCATCCATCTGCTTCATGCCGGCCTCGTTGAGACCCCAATCCTTGCCGCCGGGCTCGCCGACCATGGCCGCGTACTTGTCGTTCAGCACGGTCGTGATGTGCATGCGCGCAGGATTGTAGTAGACGAAGAAAGGCTTGCCCGTCGTCTTCGGGTCGTTGCGATCGAGGAAGTCGATGACCTTGGCCGAGATTTCCTCGTCGACACTCTTCGATCGGTCGAGCGTCAGCGGGCCCTGATCGACGCACGTCTGGTTCCTGCCCGTGCCGTCCGATGACTTGCACGACAGGATGTTGCGCGGGGGCGTGAGGCAAACCGTCGTTTTCGGATCGACCGCGCCCGGCACCTCCGGGATGCCGGGGATCGGCGTGTTCTTGCATGGCGGGGCGACCGCCTGCTGGGTGGGGCTCTTGTTGATGTCCGGGAAGCTCACGCCCTGCATCGCGTCGAGGTGATACAGGTAGCCCCAATATTCCTGGAAGCCATGCGCGGTCGGCAACGAGTCGGTGTGATCGCCGAGATGGTTCTTGCCGAACTCGCCGGTGTTGTAGCCGAGATCGAGCAGGAACTTTGCGATCGCTGGCGTGCCGGGCCGCAGGTAGGACGGGCTGCCGGGAAGCTGCGGAGGAATCATGCCGGTGCGCAGCGGATGCATGCCGGTGAAGAAGGCGTTCCGGCCGGCGGTGCAGCTCTGCTCGGCGTAGTAATGTGTGAAGATCGCGCCTTCATTGCCGATGCGATCGATATTGGGCGTCTCGCCGACCATCAGGCCGCGATGGTAGATGCTCGGCTGGTAGAGGCCGATGTCGTCACCCATGATGAAGAGGATATTTGGCTTCTGTGCCGGCTGTGCGGTTGCCGGCGTGCTAGCCGGCCCGCACAGTGAAATTGACATCAGTGTCGTCGCACCGAGCAACGCCGCGCAGGAACGTTTATGCCAACCTGCGGCCCTCTTTCGCAGCACTTTTCCGGTAGCTGATGGTTTTTCACTTGGTACAAAGCCAACCATAGCGTCACTCTCCTCTTTGTTAAGCATCAGATGCTTTTCGCCTGATGCATCGAAAGCCAAGATGACTCGTGGATGTATCAACCGGCTCCGCGTGTCGCGCTGCCGGCCGGTAGCGTCGGCAGTAGTTCGGCGCGCACAAATGCGAGCCGCCTTTGATAACCTTTCGTGGAATCTTGACGTTGGTCGTTCGGGGGTCGTAGCTGGCATCCTCGCGCCCGCCGCGTGGGTTCTGCGGGATGCAGCAGGCCTTCGGCGCATCCGCTTCGTGTCTCGGCGAATACCAGTCGGCGGTCCACTCCCAGACGTTGCCGATCATGTCGTAAAGTCCGTAACCGTTCGGCGGGAACGCGGTGACCGGCGAGGTACGCTCGAAACCGTCTGCATTGGTGTTCTGGCGCGGGAAGTCGCCCTGCCAGGTATTGGCCATGTGACGGCCGTGAGGTGTGAACTCGTCGCCCCACGCGAACTCGGCGCCGTCAAGCCCGCCGCGCGCTGCGAACTCCCATTCCGCTTCAGTTGGCAAATCCTTGCCAGCCCAGTGCGCGTAGGCGAGCGCATCGGCGAATGCCACATGTACGACGGGATAATTGTCGAGCGCGTTGATGTTACTCTTGGGTCCGTAGGGATGCCGCCAGTCCGCACCCCTGACGAAAGACCACCACTGGCTGAAGTCGCGCAGATCGACCATGTGTTTCGGGGGAGTGAACATCAGCGAACCCGCATAGATCATGTGCGGCAGCATGCCGGGATAGTCCTTCGGATCCGGCGTAACCTCGGCGACGGTGACGTGGCCGGTTGCTTTTACGAATTCCTTGAACTGCCGGTTCGTCACCGGCGTGCGGTCGATCAGGAATTCATCGACGGTAACGCGATGAGCGGGCGCCTCCTCGGGATAGTGCTTATCTGATCCCATGCGGAACGTGCCGCCGGGTATCCAGGTCATTTTATCGATATCGGAAGGACCATCATTAATGGCGATATCGACCGTTAGCTCAGGCTTCGCTTCCAATGCGTCACCTCCGGCCGATGCGCTGGGTCATATTGGACCGTGGTCCAATATCGGTATTCATGTGGTCCAATGTTTTTGAGCGACGCGGTGCGGCACAGGCTTTCCTGAGGCGCAACCGGAAGTAACTGTCGTTCGGCTAGAGACGATCTTGATCTAAATCAATGCTGCTAAGCGGACATCACAATGCGTCAGCCCCCATGTCCAACTTTGAGGAAGCACCCCTGGATGCAAATCTTACAATCGACCACGTCGAGAAGATTCCATGCCGGGTCAAATGCAGAAGTGCGAAAATTCGTTGTTTGTCTGCCTGGCGTTCCTCAAAACGATGGACCGCCCTAACCTCCAGCCACCAACGCTCCGAACACCCGTCTCACCTCGCCCTGCGTCTCGCGCAGGCGCGCCTCCAGCGTCGAGAAGTCGGGCGTGTCGCCGGCCCGCGCCATCACCCGCAACAAATTCTCACCCGAGGTTTCCGGGGTGAACTTGCCGATGACGCAAAGCCGAAGGATCTGCGTCAGATCGTGATAGAGCCGCGCGGCTGAGCGCAGCGTCTCGGTGTCGGAGTGGGCCAGAACTCCGAGGCGCGCGGCATTGTCGAGCACCTGCAACGTGGAGACGCTCAAGATCTCGGGTTTTTCCGCGGCATGAACAAGCTGCAGATACTGCGCGATGAAGTCGATGTCGACGAGGCCGCCGGCGGCGAGCTTCAAGTTCCAGATGTCGTCCTCGCCCTTTTCCGCCGCGATCGCCCGGCGCATGTCGGCGACGTCGCCGGCGGTAGAGGCAGCATCCCGCGGCCGCGTCAGCACGCTGCGGACAACGCCTTCGATCTTCTCGCGAAACGCCGGCGTGGCCGAAATCACCCGCGCCCGCGTCAGCGCCATGTGCTCCCAGGTCCAGGCCTCGCGTTCCTGGTAGTCGGCGAAGGAATCGATCCGCGACGCCAGCGGCCCGGCGCGGCCCGACGGACGCAGCCGCATGTCGACTTCATAGAGCACGCCGTAATTGGTCCGCGTCGTGAACGCCGAAATCAGCCGCTGGGTCAGCCGCGCAAAATATTGCGCGCCGTGCAGCGAGCGCTCGCCGTCGGAGTCGGGATTGTCGGTGTCGAAATCGTACAGCAGGATCAGATCGAGGTCGGAGGATGCCGTCATCTCGCGACTGCCGAGCCGGCCCATCGCAACGATTGCGGTCTCCTGCCCCTTGATGCGGCCGTACTGGCTGGCGAACTGGTCGGTGACGAGGCCGTGCACGGTGTGCACGATGCCCTCGGCGACGTCGGCAAAGGCGACGCTGGCCTGTTGTGCCGACACCGTGCCGGAGAGGATGCGCGTGCCGATCAGGAACAGGCTCTCCTGGCCGAACAGCCGCAGGCGGTCGAGAAAGTCCTCGTAGGAATCCGCGTCCTTCAGCGTCGTCGCCAGCCGCGCCGACAACTCCTTCTGGTCCGGCATCGCGCCGAAGAAACGCGGGTCGATCAGGCCGTCCATGATCTGCGGTTGGCGCGCCAGCATGTCGCCGAGCCGCGGCGCCGCGCCGAGGATCAAGGCCACCAGCGCAACCAGATCGCGGTTCTGGCTCAGCAGGGAAATCAGCCGGCCGCCGCGCTGCAACGCGCCGAGAAAACGATCGAACGCGATCACGGCATCGTCAGGGTCTTCGGCATTCGCGAGGCCGTCGAGCAGGCCGGGCACGAACTCGATGAAGGCGGCCTTTGTCGCCTCGTTGCGAAGCGCGCGGTAATTGCCTTCCATCCAGAGCTGCAGCGTGCCGGCCACCGCGATCGGCTTCTTGAAGCCGAGCGTCGTCAGATGGTCGAGCAGGCGCGCATCCTCAGGCCCGGCGGCGTAATTGAGCTGCGGCAGCTTCACCGAGCCGGCCGGATCGCCCTCGAACAGCTTGCCGTAATGCCCCTGCACGATGTTGAGATGGCCGAGCAGATCCTTGGCAAAGGCGGCGCGGCTCTCGTAGCCGAAGAAGTTTGCAAAGCGCTCGATCGCCTCGGCATCTTCAGGCAGCGCGTGAGTCTGCTCATCCGCGATCATCTGCAGCCGATGCTCGACGCAGCGCAGGAATTCATAAGCCGTCGTCAATTCGTCGCAGGCCTGAAAGGTGATCCAGTTGCTGGTCGCCAGCACCTGCAGGGCGTGCAGCGTGGGGCGTACCCGCAATTCCGGATGGCGGCCGCCGGCGATGAGCTGCTGCGTCTGCGCGAAGAACTCGATCTCGCGGATGCCGCCGCGGCCGACCTTGACGTTGTGGCCTTCGACGGCGATCTCGCTCTGGCCGCGATAGGTCTGCATCTGCCGCTTCATGTCATGGACATCGGCGAGCGCGGCAAAATCCAGATGCTTGCGCCAGACGAACGGCGACAATTCCGCGATCAGCGCCTCGCCCGCTTTGGCGTCGCCGGCGCAGACGCGCGCCTTGATCATCGCGGCGCGTTCCCAGGTCCGCCCTTCCCGCTCGTAATAATGCAGCGCCGCCTCGGTCGAAATCGCGACCTGCGTCGAAGCCGGATCCGGCCGCAGGCGCAGGTCGACGCGGAACACATAGCCCTCGCCGGAGCGTTGCTGCAGCAGGCGGGCCAGCGCCTGTGTCACGCGCACGAAGAACGGCGCTGGCTCGATGTCACCTGCCAGCGAGGTTGCGGCCGGATCGAAGAACACGATCAGGTCGATGTCGCTGGAATAGTTCAGTTCGGCCGCGCCCATCTTGCCCATCGCGAGCACGATCAGCCCAGAGCCCTCCTCCGGCCGGTCATGATTGAGGGCGGTCATGCGGCCACGCGCGATTTCCTGGCGCAGCAGGAAACGCAGCGCCGTCTGCACGGAGACGGTTGCAAGCTCGGTCAGAGCCGCCGTCACCCGCATCACCGGCCAGACCCCGCCGATGTCGCACAGTGCGATCATCAGCGCGGCTTCCGACTTCATGCGGCGGAGCAGATGCATGACGTCAGCCTCGCCCTCGGCGGCGAGCACGTTGCGCGTGGTTCCCTCGATCAGCGTGACGAGGTGCTGTTCCGGGGCGCATGCCAGGAGGCGAATCAGCCGCGCGGCATCAGCGCGGACCAGGTCGAACAGATAGGGTGAGAACTCGACAATGCCGAACAGGATGGCTCTGGCGAATGGGCGATCCAGCCACGCCTTGATCTCAGCCGACTGCGCCGGCTCCAGTTCGGCGAGCCAGTCTCCCAGGCGTTGTTCGGCGTTGCTGGTGGCCGGGATATGCGGCCCGCACACGAACCGCGCGGCCAAGGCGGAGGAATTCATGCCACCTTCTGTGGCACATCCGGCGTTTGGGCCGCAAGCCTGTCACCCGCGGCAGATAGCGCCGGGATGACCAGCGTCGCGGTCAGGCCGGGATGGGCATCCCCCAGCCTGAGTTCGCCACCATGCAAGGTCGCCACCGCGGACGCCAAACTCAAGCCAAGCCCGGAACCCGGCAGCGTCCGGCTCGCCTCGAGCCGCACGAACCGCTCCACCGCGTGCTTGCGGTCGGCTTCGGGAATGCCGGGCCCGTGGTCGGTGACGCTGAGCAGCACATGGTTACCCTCGCGCCGCGCCTCGATCAGGATCTCCCGCGTGCGCGCCGCGATGATGGGGTCCATCGGCTGCACCACCGGCGATGGCTTGCCGTATTTGATCGCATTCTCGACCAGATTGGCGAGCGCCTGCCCGATCAGCTCGCGATTGCCGTGCAGCGGCGCATTGGTAGTCTTGACGCGCAGCGTCATGCCGTCGTCTTCGGCCAGCGGCTCGTACAATTCGTGGATACCCCTGGCGACGTCAGCCGCGTCGAAATCATCCATGTTGCCGCGCGCCTGACCTGACTCGGCGCGCGCGATCATCAACAGCGCGTTGAATGTGCGGATCAGCCCGTCGGATTCCTCGATGGTCCGTTCCAGCGCCGCGCGGTATTCAGCCTCACTCCCGGAACTCGCCAGCGCCTCCTCGGCGCGGTTGCGCAGCCGCGTCAGCGGCGTCTTCAGATCATGCGCGATGTTGTCGGAGACTTCCTTCAGCCCCATCATCAGCGCCTCGATACGTTCCAGCATGGCGTTGAGGTTTTCGGCGAGGCGATCGAGCTCGTCGCCGGAGCGCCCGACCGGCAGGCGCCCGGAAAGGTCGCCCGCCATGATGCGCCTGGTGGTGCCGGTCATGGCGTCGATCCGCTGCAGCACCCGCCGCGCCACGAAGATGCCGCCGCCGATGCCGAGCACGATGACGACCAGCAGCGACCATTGCGCAGCGTTGGCGACGATGCCGAACAGCCGCCTTCGTTCCTCGAGATCGCGACCGACCAGCAGGCGGAATCCGTTGTCGAGTTGGGTGACGCGCACCAGCGCGTAGTGATTGGCGGTATCCCGCTCGTCGAGCCGGCGGTACGCCGTCTCAGACCAACCTGTCGAGGCCATCACGCCCGGGGACAGCGATTCGACATTGCCGCCGAACGCCCTGCCCTCCGGCGTGGTGACGAGATAGAGGTTGGCGCCGGGCCGCAGCGCCCGGTAGCCGAGCGTGGTGGCAAGGCCTTGCAGCCCGCGGCGTGCGTAGATGATCTGGATCTCGGCGATTTCCGCGTTGACGGTGGTGGTGATCTGCTCGTTGATCAACCGCCGCGTATTCCAGGCGAAATAGCCGAGCAGCGACGCGGCGAACAGCGCAAACAAAAACAGATAGACCAGCGTCAGCCGGAACGCCGTGGTGCGGATCAGCTTACCGAAGGCCGTCACGGATCATGTATCCGGCGCCACGGATCGTGTGCAGCAGGGGCCGCTCGAAGCCCTTGTCGATCTTGGAGCGCAGCCTGGAAATATGCACATCGATGACGTTGGTCTGCGGATCGAAATGATAATCCCAGACGTTTTCCAGAAGCATGGTGCGGGTCACCACCTGGCCCGCATGCTTCATCAGATATTCAAGCAGGCGAAACTCGCGCGGCTGCAGCGTCAGTTCGTCCTTGCCGCGGGCGACGCGATGCGAAAGACGATCGAGCTCGAGATCGCCGACGCGATAGGTGGTCTCTTCGGCCGGGCCGACATTGCGGCGCGACAGCACTTCGACGCGCGCCTGCAATTCGGCGAATGAATAGGGCTTCGGCAGATAATCGTCGCCGCCGGCACGCAGGCCCTTGATGCGGTCGTCGACCTGGCCGAGCGCGGAGAGGATCAGCACCGGCGTGCGATTGCCCTTCTCGCGCAGGCTCCCGATCACGGACAGGCCGTCGCGCTTGGGCAGCATGCGGTCGACCACGAGCACGTCGTAATCGCCGCCTTCGGCCATCGACAGGCCCTCCTCGCCATCACTGGCGAGATCGGCGACATGGCCGACTTCACGGAACGCCTTGACCAGATAGTCGGCGGACTCGCGGTCGTCTTCGATGATCAACAGGCGCATTTGAGGGGCGGTTGCGGTCACGGGAATGGCTTTCTCTCACCATGGCGCGGCCGCCCTGCACATGCAAGGCGGCCGCGGATGCTCTCGATCAAGTGAAAAAAGCGGGCGGTGAAGCTGGGGGACCTCACCGCCCCTAGGCCTTCCGACGGAGGGGGGCGTAATTCCGCTGGAAGGTTGCCAGAGGGAGCGAGTTTTGGACCCGCTCCCCGGAAGGAGACGTCGGCGGGGGCGACGAATGCCGGCGAAACCCTCCATCTGGTATCTAGTCCTCGTTTAGCCTTTCGCCAGCGGCACCGCGACGAAACGCGACGAACCGCCGCTCTTCACGCGCATGAGAACGCTGTTCTTGTTCTCGGTGCGCGCAGTATCCAGCGCCTCGCGGACTTCGCCCGCAGTGCCGACGCTCTTGCCGGCGACTTCGAGGATGACGTCGCCTTCCTTGAAGCCGCGCTCAGCCGCCGCGCTCTTCGGATCGACTTCGGTCACGACGACGCCTTCCTTGCCGGCGCCGGCCACGCTGTTGGCGGGGGCAACCGTCAGGCCGAGCTTCGGCACGTCGGTTCCCTTGCTCTGGCTGCCCTTGTCTTCCTTGTCGGTCGAAGCCTTGGCCTCGATCGTGTTAGGCAACTGGCCAAGCGTCAGGTTGATGACCTTGTCCTGGCCCTTCTGCAGCACGTTGAGCTTCACAGCACTGCCGGGCGCGAGGCCGCCGATGGTGCGGGCGAGTTCCTTGGCATCCTTGACCGGCTCGCCATTGACGCCGGTAATGACGTCGCCCGACTGGATACCGGCCTTGGAAGCCGGACCGTTCGCCTGCGGTTCCGCCACCAGCGCGCCTTCGGCCTTCTTCATGCCGAGGCTGTCGGCAATGTCGGAGGTCACCGGCTGGATCTGGACGCCGATCCAGCCGCGGCTGACCGAGCCCTTGTCCTTGAGCTGGGCGATCACGTTCTTCACCGTCGAAGCGGGGATCGAGAACGCGATGCCGACGCTGCCGCCGGACGGCGAATAGATCGCGGTGTTGACGCCCATCACTTCGCCATTGGTGTCGAACGCCGGACCGCCGGAATTGCCCTTGTTCACGGGCGCGTCGATCTGGATGAAATCGTCATACGGGCCGTTGCCGATGTCGCGGCCGGAGGCCGAGACGATGCCGGCAGTCACGGTGCCGCCGAGGCCGAACGGATTACCGACCGCGAGCACCCAGTCGCCGATCCGCGGCTTGCTGTCCGACAGCTTGGCGAACGGGAAATCCTTGCGGCCCTCGACCTTGATCAGCGCCAGATCCGTGCGCGGATCGGTGCCGATCACGTTTGCGGTGTAGGTCTTGCCGTCGTCCATGGTGACTTCGACCTTCTCGGCGCCGTCAACCACGTGGTTGTTGGTCACGGCATAGCCGTCAGCCGAGATGAAGAAGCCGGAACCCTGACCCGTCACCGGACCACGGCCGCCACGCGGGCCGCCGCGCAGGCCGGGCGGCAGACCATCCGGACCGCCGAAGCGACGGAAGAAGCGTTCCATCGGCGAGCCCGGCTGGAACGGCGAGTCGTCGTCCTTGTTGGCGCTGTCGTCGCCCTTCGACGTCTTGGCGGCGATGTTGATCTTGACCGAAATCACCGACGGCTTCACGCGCTCGACAATGTCGGCAAAGCCGATCGGCCGCTCGACCTTGCGGACCTCGTTGTTGACCTGCGCGTGCGCCGCGCTGGTGAAGACCGGGCCCTGCTGCGGCGAGAAGCCATAGACGGCGGCGCCGAGGCCGGCGACGACGGAAGCCATCAGCGCGAACTTGCGCGCCGAGAACAGCGAACGGCGCGGCGCGCCGTTGGACGGTAGCGAGGAAAGATCGACGGGACGTTCGGTCATGTTTCTAAGATCTCCAGAGCCTGAATTCTTCATTGGTTCTACGGTGCGGGGGCTGGGCACCTGACAGGGCCTGAA
Source organism: Bradyrhizobium paxllaeri (assembly GCF_001693515.2). Lineage (NCBI taxonomy): Bacteria > Pseudomonadati > Pseudomonadota > Alphaproteobacteria > Hyphomicrobiales > Nitrobacteraceae > Bradyrhizobium > Bradyrhizobium paxllaeri. The sequence continues at coordinate 2,507,953 of NZ_CP042968.1, read as the reverse complement.
CATGGTGTTTGCCGCCTTACCGCGCGCTGGCTAGGGAATTAAACTTTTGTAATGCGGCGGCTTATGGATGCGGCAGAATAGCGCAGGCAAATCAGCCGTTTAGCTCTGCGGCTTTTCCGTGAAATTCTGCCTCAGCCAGCCGCGGAAGGCGATCAGGCCAGGGTCGATTTCGCGAAACGGACGGTACACGAGATACCAGGCCCTGCCCTTCGGCACCGACAGCGAAAACGGCGCGACCAGACGTCCCATGGCGATATCGTCCTCGACATAGGGGCGCAGGCCAATGGCCACCCCAACACCGTCGAGCGCCGCCTGTAGCGCCATTCCATAGTTGGCAAAGCTCGGCCCCAAAGCGGCACGACGCCGCTTCACGCCTGCTGCGGAAAGCCATAACGGCCAATCCTCCGGCGAGTGAGCCACCTGCAGCAAGCTCTCCTGCATCAGGTCCGACGGCTTGCCGAGCCGTCGGGCAATGGAAGCTGCGCATACGGGAAAGAGGTCGGCCGAAAACAATGGCTCGGCCGCCAGTTCCGGCCAATCGCCGCCGCCGAGGAGAATGCCGCAGGTCCAGTCGTCCCTGAACGGATTGATCGCGCCGCCCGTCGCCAGCCGCACCTCGATCTCGGGATGTGCGCGATAAAAGCTGGCAAGTCGCGGAATCATCCAGCGTGTCGCAAAAGACGGGCCGACACCGATCGTCAAAACCGGCGTGGTGCGCATCGCCGAGACCTGCGCGACGCTCGATGCAATCGAGTCAAATGCCGCCGTGAGATTTGGCTGCAGCGCCCTCGCCTGCGCGGTCAGCACGAGGCCATTGGGAAGCCGCTCGAACAGTGGAAATCCGAGACGCGCTTCGAGCAGCCGCACCATGCGGCTGATCGCGGCCTGCGTGACGTTGAGCTCCTGGCCTGCGGCCACGAAGCTGCCATGGCGCGCCGCGGCCTCGAAGGCACGCAAACCGTTCAGCGAAGGCAGGCGGCGCATGAGGATAGCCCTCCTAGACCAACTTTTCCTTGGCCTATGGCTGAACTAAACGCGTTTGCGGAGCGCCTGTCAAACGCGCATGGAACGGCATCGGATTCAACCGGACGACGCCCATGCTCAGCCTCCCGATCGCAGCCGGATTCGCCGCCGCCATTGTGTCGACCTCCTTCATCTCCGGCATCTTCGGGATGGCCGGAGGTATGATCCTGATGGGAATCTTGCTGGCTTTCATGCCTTTGGCGCCGGCCATGGTTCTGCACGGCCTGGTGCAGATGGCCGCGAACGGCTGGCGGGCCTGGCAGTGGCGCTCGCATATCGATTGGCGGATCGTTACCCATTACGTTGGCGGAGCGGTGGTCGCAGCGGCTGTGGTCGGCGCCATGGCGCTCGCGGTAAGCAAGGCGGTAGCCCTAATTATCGTTGGTGTAAGCCCTCTTTTGGGGCTGCTGCTTCCCGGCCAGCTCGCGCCCGATATTGGAAAGCCGAGCCACGGACATGCCTGCGGCGCCCTGTGCACGCTGCTGCAACTCCTGGCCGGCGTCTCCGGGCCCATCCTCGACGTGTTCTTCGTGCGCTCGCAGCTCGACAACCGGCAACAGATCGCCACAAAGGCTGCCGTGCAACTGCTCGGGCACTTCCTGAAGGCCGTCTATTTCGGTCACCTGCTCGGCGGCGGCGAGACCGTATCGCTGCTCGCGGTCCTCTCGGCGATTCCCCTTGCGATCGCCGGAACGTTCCTTTCGCGGTTCGTGCTCGAGAGCATCAGCGAAACGCAATTCCGCACCTGGTCGCGGTACGTGATCGGCGCGGTGTCCACGGTCTATCTGATTCAAGGCGTGGTGCTGCTGTGACCGGCGCCGCACCCGTCGAGAGCGTCTCAGCTCTTGTTCATCTTCATCCGGCCCATGAAATCCCGCTTGCCGAGCGGCACGCCGTTGGTGCGCAGGATGTCGTAGGCGGTAGTGGCATGGAAGTAGAAATTGGGCAGCGAGAACGACATCAGAAAGCCCTCCGCCGTAAAGGGCAGCTTGTGTTCGCCGAGATGAAAGACGACGTCGCGGCCGCCGAGCGCATTGACCGCCTCGGGCGTCCAGCCCTCCAGCGCCTCGCGGGTCTGCGCGACCAGCCCTTGCAATCCGGCGTAGTCGTAGGGCGTCTTGGATGCCGGCGGCCGGAATTCTCCGCTCTGCACGCCCTCGATGGCGCCCCGCGAATGCTGCGCGATGGAAATGATCTGGAAGCGCAATGGCAGCATGTCCGCCGCAAGGCGCGCCTCGACGATTGTTTCCGGATCGATATTGTTGTCTCGAAAATGCCTGAGACCGCGGTCGAGGAAGCCGCCGACCGCACCCAGGGTCTGCAGATAGTTCGCCACGGTGGCGTCGTAGAGCGTGAGAGCCATGTCCATTTCCTCCTGCGGAATTTTTTTCCGACCAATGTCATAGCCGAAACTTGCCGGGAAACTTGCCCGCTTGCAATCGTCGACCGCCGGCGGGTCGTAGCCCCATCCATGCTCAGCAATTCTTCGCAACGGAGTTGATCATGACCATCGCTATCCGACACGCAATCCTGCGCGCCAACGCGGCATTCCTCCTCGCGGCGTCGACGGGCGGTTTCACGAGCGACGTCCGCGGAATCTTCTTTGGCCTTGGTCCCGTCGCCCGCGTTGTGGCCGAGGCGCCCCATGCCGGAATCGGCTTCATCGAGGCCCATGGACTTGCCTTCATCCTGGGTATTCTGATGTGGCAAGCCGAGCCGTCACGCGGCTGGCATCTCACCGCTGTGGCAATTCACGTGTTGCTTGGCACCGCCAATGTGATCTTCTGGCAGCTCTTCATCGCATCCGACATGTTGACGGTGGGCTACGTGACGACCGCACTGCATGGCCTTTTCGTCGTGCTGCAGATGTCCGCAGCCGTCACGGCAGGCCGCCTGACGGCGATCCCAATTCGATTTCCCTGAGACAGCGATAGTGGAGACGGATCATGACCCCTGACCAGAAAACCGTTGCAATCGGCGCCGGCATTGGCGTGCTGACGATGATCGCCGCAATGGTCGGCATCTCGCAAGTCTGGGCTGACACTTCGATGCCGACCGATATCGCCGGCCGGCTTGCCTATACGCTGAAGGCGAACGCGCTTGCGGCGATACCGCTCCTCGTCGGCACCATCACCGTCGGAAACAACCGCTTTCTCAGCGAAGCAATCGACCCGATGCTTCAGAAGGAGGACCAGGCGACACTTATCAACGGGCGTGTGCTCGACAATACGCTGCAGCAATATGTGCTGTTCGTGGTCGGGACATTGGCCCTGAGCGTCAGCCTGACGCCGGCCAATATGCCGGTCATCGCGGCGGCAACCATCGTCTTCATCGTCGCCCGCTTTGCATTCTGGATCGGCTATCGAATCCACCCGCTCTATCGGGCGTTCGGGATGGCGGCGACGATGTATCTGAACATCGGAATTCTCGCCTGGGCAGGCTGGAAGATCGTCGTGGCGTGACGCCTAGCTCGGCTTTTTCGGCGTCGATTCAGCCGCGAGCAGGCGCTCCAGTCTCTCCTCTTCTTCTTCCGACAACTTCAGTTGCGCGGGATCGGTCGCGCTGCCAGCGCTCGAGCGGCGGCGGCTGTAGAACCACAGCGCCAGCCCGCCGCCGGCCAAGGCCAGCGGCGGCAACAGCCACAGCAGCAGCGTATGCGGTGTGAAGCGCGGCTTCAGCAGCACGAACTCGCCGTAGCGAGCCACCAGAAAATCGATCACCTGGCTGTCGTTGTCGCCGCCCGCGATCCGCTCGCGCACCAGAAGCCGCAGATCGCGTGCCAGCGGCGCATCGGAATCGTCGATCGACTGGTTTTGACACACCATGCAGCGCAACTCGCGCGACAGGTTGCGCGCACGCGCTTCCTTCGCAGGGTCCGCCATGACTTCGTCGGGCTGCACGGCGTAGGCGGCCGGCGCGGCTGACATCACCGCTGCAACGAATACGTATGTGAGGAGGCGCTTCACCGCCCTACTCCGCCGGGGCCAGCGCACGCGCGGCCTTGGCCGGCTTCGGCGCGCCGACGCGCAGGCGGCGATCCGACAGCGACAGCAGGCCGCCGAACGCCATCAGGACGGGCCCCCACCAGATCAGCAGCACCAGCGGCTTGTGATAGATGCGCACCGCAATGGCGCCATCGGCATTGGTATCGCCGAGCGAAACATAGAGCTGGCTGGCGCCGCGGGTCAGCAGCGCGGCCTCGGTGGTCGAGGAGCCGCGCGTGGTGAAGTTACGCTTCGACGGCGTCATCACCTGGAGCGTTTCGCCGTCGCTCGAGACCGTGAACTGCGCGATCATCTCGCGGAAATTCGGTCCCTGCCGCTGCGTGATATCGTCGAGCTTCAACTGATAGCCGGCGACGGTCGCGACATCGCGCGGCTTCATCGTGCCGATATACTCGCTGTTCCAGGTGGTCTCGCAGACGATGCCGATCAGGGCAATCCCCGCGCCGGCATGCGCGAACGCCGTGCCCCAGGTCGAGCGCGGCAATCCCCTCGCGCGAGCCATCGCCACGCCCAAGGAAACGCGGAACAGCGCCGTGCGTTCAGCGAGATCGCTGAGTGCGCCGCCGATGACGAATACCGCAAGCCCGATAGCGAGCGGCGCGAATGTGCTGCCACCATACGTCCACGCATACAGCACCGCGATCGCAATCAGCGCCGCAATGCCGGCCGCCATCAGCCGCTGCGCCGCGCCGAGCAAATCGCCCCGCTTCCAGGCCAGCATCGGCCCGAACGGCACCGCGATCATCAACAGCACGAACAACGGCCCGAAAGTCAGGTTGAAGAACGGCGCGCCGACCGAAAGCTTGATGCCGGTCAGGACTTCCAGCGCCAGCGGATACAGCGTTCCGAACAGCACGGTCCCGCAGGCGACGGTGAGAAGCAAATTGTTGAGCACCAGCGCCCCTTCACGGGAGATCGGCGCGAACAATCCGCCCTGCTTCAGCGCCGCCGCCCGCCCGGCGAACAGCGAAAGACTGCCGCCGATGAACAGGCAGAGGATCAGCAGGATGAACACGCCGCGCGCCGGATCGGTCGCGAACGCATGTACCGATGTCAGGACGCCCGAACGCACCAGGAAGGTGCCGAGCAATGACAGCGAGAAGGTCAGGATCGACAGCAGGATGGTCCAGACCTTCAGCGCATTGCGCTTTTCCATCACGACCGCGGAATGCAATAGCGCCGTGCCGGCGAGCCACGGCATCAGGGAAGCGTTCTCCACCGGATCCCAGAACCACCAGCCGCCCCAGCCGAGTTCGTAATAGGCCCAGTACGAGCCCATCGCGATGCCGAGCGTGAGGAAGATCCACGCCACCAGCGTCCACGGCCGCACCCAGCGCGCCCAGGCCGCGTCGATGCGGCCTTCGATCAGCGCGGCCACCGCGAAGGAGAACGAGATCGAGAAGCCGACATAGCCGAGATAGAGCATCGGCGGGTGCACCGCGAGGCCGATGTCCTGCAGCACCGGATTGAGATCGCGGCCCTCGATCGGAGGGCTGGCGATGCGCAGGAACGGATTCGAGGTGGCCAGGATGAATAGATAGAACGCCGCGGCGATCCAGCCCTGCACGGCCAGCACGTGCGCCCGCAGCGACAGCGGCAGATTGTTGCCGAAGGCGGCAACCAGGCCGCCGAACAGCGCCAGGATCAACACCCACAGCAGCATCGATCCTTCGTGATTGCCCCACACGCCGGTGATCTTGTAGAGCAGCGGCTTCATCGAGTGCGAATTCTCGAACACGTTGACGACGGAGAAATCCGAGACGACGTGCAGCATCGTCAGCGCCGCAAACGACGCGCCCACGAACAGCAATTGCGCGAGCGCAGTGGAGCGCGCGACATTCATCAAGGCATGATCGCCCCAGCGCGCGCCCAGGATCGGCACCGTGGACTGGATCAGCGCCAGTCCCAGCGCCAGCACCAGCGCATAGTGCCCGGCTTCCGCGATCACTTCGAGGCCCCTTGCATCGGCGCAGATGCGGCCGTGGCGCCGGGCTTGGCGCCGTAATCGTCCTTCCAGTGCCCCTGCTTCTTCAGGGCGTCGGCGACATCCTTGGGCATGTAGGTCTCGTCATGTTTTGCCAGCACGGTATCGGCCTTGAACACGCCTGACGCATCGAGCGCGCCTTCGGCGACAACGCCCTGCCCCTCACGGAACAGGTCCGGCAAGATGCCCTTGTAGGCGACCGGCAGCGTCGCGGCGCCGTCGGCGACGGAGAAGTTCACGGCCAGATTGTCCCCCTTCACCAGCGAGCCCGGCTGCACCAGGCCGCCAAGGCGGAACCGTTTGCCCGGCGGGATCTGCTTCTCCGCTGCCATCGTCGGCGTGGAGAAGAACACGATGGAATCGCGCATGGCGTTCAGCACCAGCGCCGCCGCAATCGCGAGCACCGCGAGCGAACCGCCGATCATGGTCAAACGCCGTTGCTTGCGCGTCATTGCCGTTCCCTGTCTTCCCTTGCGCGTGCTGTCACCCTGCTCACCCATCAAGCCCGAGACTCTTCAGGCCGGCATTGAGCTGGCGCAAGCGTTCCGCATCGCTCGCGACCGCCTGCCGCGCCTCAACGACCGCGCTCGCCGCCTTGTCGCGTTCGCCCATCACCTGATAGGCCCGCACCAGCCGCAACCATCCTTCGACATCGTCGCCGTTCTGCTTCAGCCGCGTCGCAAGCCGATCCACCATGCCACGGATCATCGCGCCGCGGTCATCCTCATTCATGTCCTTGGCGGCGGCCATCGCATCGTTGGAGAGCACCGGCGCGACAGATCCGCCGACCCGGACCAGCGCCGCCTCGATCAGCGGGCGCCATGGCGCGTCGGCGGGCGACTTGGCGAGCATGCCCTGCCAGATCGCGGCGGCATCGGCCCGGCGACCATCCTGTTCGGCGGCGAGTCCGAGGAAATAATTGGCCTTCGGGTCGTCGGCGCTTTGCGCCACCGCGCGTTCGAATTCCGCCTTGGCCTCGGCCGTAACGACGCCGCCCGCCGCGCCCGCAAGCGCCTCGCCGAGATCGGAGCGGCGCTCGGCGCTGTCCCCGGCATGAGTGATCGAATTGCGGTAGGCGCGGACCGCGTCATCGTAACGGCCGAGCCGCGCCAGCACCGGCGCCAGCACGGTCCAACCACGGCCGTCGGTCGGATTTTTCTCCAGATGCGCTTCGACCTGCGCCACCATGTTTTCGAGAGGCTGGCTGGGGTCCGCGGTGCGGGTGCGCTCGGCGAGCGGAAAATCGCCGAGACGCGGCGATCCGACCGCGAGGTAGAACGTCACCGCCGCGACCGGCAACCCCACCAGCGCCAGGACGGCCGAACCGCGGCGCAGGCCGAGGCTGGCGCGCGCCGGCAGGTCTTGCTCGCCGTCCGCCGCGGCGAGCAGGCGACGGCCGATTTCGACACGGGCGGCCTCGGCCTCGGACGCGCCGATCATCCCTGCGGCGACATCGCGGTCGATTTCGGCGAGTTGATCCCTGTAGACCGCCGCCTCGCTGCCCCCAGCCTGCGCAGACGGCCCGCGACTCAACGGCCAGAGCACGGCGAAGATCGCCGCGACCGTCATCAGGGCGAACACAAACCACAGTGTCATCAAACGGTTCCCGGAGGACGGAACGGCATTCTTAGAATTCGACTAAGCGCCGCTTTACACCACCGGCGGCAAGCCCGGCAATTGACAATTGCGGCAGAAAATCCGGGGGAACAGGCATCGTCGGTCGGGCCCGCATCGCCGCAGGTCACGACGGGCGAACGCCGGCTCGCTTAGATTGTCCTTAAACGATCACGCAATTAAAGGGAGCGCATCCGGTTAGTATTTACACCAAGACGTAGGCAATGCTACAAAATGAGGTAAAGGCATTAATTCCCCCTCAGAGGTAACCGATGCGAGCCTGGAATGCATTTCGACGCGACCTTCGTCGCGGCGCTCCGCTTCTCTCATTTCCGCTGTTGCTGCTGTGCTTTCCGGCCGCGGCCGACCACGCGACGGAACGGACCGCGGTCGCAGCCGCAGTGCTCCCCCGGGATCTCAGCCCCTGGGGCATGTTCATGCAGGCCGACATCGTCGTCAAAGCGGTGATGGTCGGCCTGCTGTTCGCGACGGCGGTGACATGGACGGTGTGGCTCTCGAAGACCATCGAACTGATCAGGGCGCGGCGACAGACCCGCGTCGCCCTGCGCGCCCTCGCCAACGCCCGCAGCGTCGATGACGCCGTGCGGCAGATCCCCGAAGGCACGGTTGCCCAGTTGATCGAGGGCGCGGTGACCGAGCTCAGGCTGAGCACCGATCGAATGGACAAGGAAGGCATCAAGGTGAGGATCGCCTCCCGGCTGCAACAGATCGAAGCGGCGGCAAGCCGGCGGGTCGCCCTCGGCACCGGCGTGCTTGCGACCATCGGATCGACCGGCCCGTTCGTCGGGCTGTTCGGAACGGTCTGGGGAATCATGAACAGCTTTATCGGGATCTCGAAATCGCAAACCACCAACCTCGCCGTGGTCGCGCCGGGAATCGCCGAGGCGCTGCTGGCGACGGCGCTCGGGCTGGTGGCGGCGATCCCTGCGGTCGTGATCTACAACCTGTTCGCGCGCCAGATCACCTCATACCGTGCGCTGCTCGGCGACGGATCGGCGGAAATCACCCGGCTGGTCGGACGCGACCTCGACAGCGGCGCCCTGCTCGTGCGGCGGCATCTCGCGGCCGCGGAGTAGCAGCCATGGCCGCCAGTCTGAACCAGGGCAATGGCGACCTCTCCGAGGTCCATGAAATCAACGTGACGCCGTTCATCGACGTTATCCTCGTTCTGCTCATCATCTTCATGGTCGCAGCACCGCTCGCGACCGTCGATATCGCCGTCGACCTTCCAGCCTCGAACGCGCAGCCGCAGCCTCGGCCGGACAAGCCGGTCTATCTGACCGTGAAGCCGGACCTCTCGCTTTCCGTCGGCAACGAAACCGTCGGCCGTGGCGCCCTGCCCGGCGTGCTCGATGCGAGCACCAGCGGCCAGAAGGATACCCGTATTTTCCTGCGCGCCGACAAGCTCGTTCCCTATGGCGAGGTGATGCAGGTCATGAATCTGCTGCGCGCCGCCGGCTATCTGAAGGTCGCGCTGGTCGGCATGGAGCAAGCTTCCCCGCTATGATGCAGCTTGCGGCCGAAGATCGTTCAGACCTGCGACGATGGATGTTCAGCAGCCTCGCGGTGCTGTCCGTCTACGCCGGATTGACCGCCACCCTCGCCACCTGGCGCTACGCGGACGATACCGTGGCCGCCGAACCTTCGGGGGCGATCGTGGTCGATCTGGCGCCGCTGGCCGCAGCTCCGGCGACCACGCCGAGCGACATTGCGCCCGGTCCGGAACAGGTGATGTCGGAGGCGCAGCCGGTGGCGAAGCCTGCGGAAACGCCGCCCGACGAAACACCCGAATTGCCGCCCGCTCCCAATCCGGACGCCGCCGTGGCGCTGCAGACCAAGCCGCAGCCGGACGTGACGCCGCAGCAGCAAGCCGCGGCCGCCACGACATCGGCACCGCCGGCGATCAACGAGCGGATCGCCCCGGTCGCCGTGGCGCCGACCCAGGGCGTGCCGAACGACAAGAATTCCGAGGCCGTGGTGACCTGGCGCACCCAGGTCCTCGCGCTGGTCGAAAAGAACAAGCGATATCCGGAGGCCGCGCGGTCGCGACGCGAACAGGGAACGGCGCAAGTGTCGTTCACGCTTGATCGCAAGGGAATGGTCGTCAGCGCGCGCGTAACCCAAAGTTCGGGATCGGGCGCCCTTGACGAGGAAGCCCTCGCGCTTCTCAAGCGCGCGCAACCCTTCCCGGCGCCGCCCGCAGCGTTCCCCGGCGAACTCGTCGTCGTGAGGCAGCCGATCCGTTTCACCGTCAAATAGACGGCTGGCGAGCCGGACCGGACTGATCGTCTGCCAGAGCATGATCCGGAAAAGAGTGTAGCCTCGCGACAACCGCGAACGCGTTTGCGCGGAGATCATGCTCAAATAAAGAGCTCAAGCGGGATGACGATTCGAAGAAAAGTCATCACGCTTTAGCGGGCTTCGCTGCGACGATCAGTCCGTGACGATCGTTCCGCCGAATTTGTAGTTCACCCCGACCCTGACGGCATCGCTGGTCACGCGGGTGTTGGCGTCGAACGCCACCGTGGCATTGGCTAGTACCGGCGGCGTCGAACGCACCGAACCGAAATCCATGTGCAGATATTCGAGCTTTGCGGTCCAGTTCCCCGTCAACCGTCTCTCGACGCCGCCGCCCACGGTCCAGCCCACCCGATACAGGTGCCGATCCAGGGACGCCGTCGTCGCGACACCCGCGTTATCGAAGCCTGCGACGGAAGTCGACGTCGTGATCCTGCCGAATGGAACACCTGCGGTGGCGTAGGCGAGCAGGTCCGGCGTCACGAGCGTTCCGACCCGGCCTCGAACCGATGCGACCCATCCCAAACGATAGTCCAGATCTGCCCTCACGGTTGCGTCGAGCGGAGCCAGTGCCGCGTTGCAGATGTTGCCGGGGCATGTGGCAGCGCTACTTCCGTGCTGATTGCGATACTCGAAATCTCCCTCGATGCCGGCCAGAATCCGGCCCGATGTCCAGTTGTAGCCGGACTGGAAGCCAAAGCTCGCGGTGTTCTGCGTGGACGACAGGCGGGCTCCGGCAAGCGAAAGACCTGTGGCGGCGTCGTTGAAGGCCGCGTTGGTGACGCCCTCGCCCCTCAGATATCCGACATTGCTGCCGGCATAGATGCCCGCCCAATTCCAGCCGGCATCAAGCGCAGGGCTCTTGTAGAAGCCGTTGCCGGCCGTCCGTTTTGCCGTCCCGATCCAGGTGCCCGGAGGTCCACTCGGCCGGTCGACGCCGTATTTGACATTGAGGAACAGCTTGAAGCCCCGCCCGGGCTGCAGGATCTCATCCTTGTGGAATTGAACGGAGTTACGAATGTTGGCGTTGAGCAGATTGTCACCGATCAGCCCGGTCGTGACCTCGACGGCGCCCCACGGCGAGTCCTTCCAGAACTTCCGATGTTCGATCTGCAGCTTGACCAAATCATATCCGGGAGTCGTCGTGTCGAACTGTGGAATGTCGTTCTGCGCAAATGCGTGCAGCCAGCCTGCGCGTACAAACCAGTTGTCGTTGCGCCAGTAGACGCCGCCGCCGAGCCGCATCGGGGGAATGCGCGGTACGTTGCTGCCGTCGGCGAACGTCGCCCGCACCACGTCATATTGGCCGTCAACACCGAACGTGCCGTTGGCGAGTTGCGCCGCGTCCCATTGCCAGGCCAGTTCGCCGCCACGGAAAGTGGCGTCGCGCTGATCGTAATTGACCTGGATGTAATCGGTGCCGGTTCCGCATGACGCAAAGGTTTCCTGGCAAAGGATGCCGGTGGCGCGCGAGAAAATGAACTTGTCATACGACGTGTAGTAGGCATTTGCGGCGAACCTGAAATCGCCGTCGACGCGCTTCAGTCCGATCTCCGCCGTGTTCGCTGTCTCAATTCCGAGGTTCGCGTTGCCAATTTTGAACGTCTTCTCCGAACCGTCGGGGCCTTGCGCGAACAGTTCGAGGGCGCGCGGCGCACGCTCGATCCGCTGCAGCGTCAGACTGCCGACCAGTGAGGATGGAAGGTCCTTGATGATGCCGAAACTGATGCTCTTCGGCATGAAGTCGAGCTTGGCAGCAGCCCTGCCCGGCTCATTCGGCGGCGGGAGAAAGTTCGGCGGGAAGGTGAACGCCGTTCCCGCGACATCGACTCCCTCGATGCGGCCCGCCAACTGCGTGCGAAGCGTATCGGTGTGCCTGACTTCATTGAGGAAGTACGCAGCTGCCGTCCTCGTTTGGGCCGGAAGCAGGATCGCCTGGCCCGCCGTATCCAGTTGCTGATAGGCGCCCTGCGCGCCGACAATGCTGGTCAGCGCGCCTAGCGGCGTGGCGAACGGCGCGAGTTCGAACTCGAGCTTGCCCTCGGTCTGCTTGTTCTTGAAGGTGGCGGTGATCTCCTGGAATCCGGTCGTGGCGAGTACCGTCTCGTCGTGCCGGTATTCCGAATATCCGGTCCAGTACCTGACGGCCGCCAGCGCGCTCGCGTCAGGACGGTACTCGCCCTTGGAGCTGATCTTGGTTTGCTCGAGGTCGTTGTGCTGGCGCGCGTCCGCGGTCGCGATACCGGGAACGTAGTAGTCGCTGGTGAAGCGCGAGACCGCAATGCCGGCATAGCCGCCGTCGAAAAGCCAGGACCCGCCGACGGCCGCACCAGCGCTCTTCGAGGCCGAATTCGGCTGCTTGCCGTTGAAGGCGGGCGCAGGGACCGGCGGAACGAGATAGGGATAGCTCGGGATGCTGTAATCGCTGGAGGATCGTCCGTAGATATCGGCATGCACGGCGGCGTTGCGGCCGCCGGCATCCAGCAAGAGCCCGCTCTCCCACCCCCGGTTGACGCTGGTCACGCCGGACCTCAGTTCGGCGGCCACTCCCCCGAGCGGTGCAGCGGTCGGAATCCGGTTGTTGTTGACATCGACGACGCCGCCGACGGCCTGCGAGCCGAAGCGGAGCGCACCCGGTCCGCGAACGACGTCGACCTTCTGGATGGCGAGAGGGTCGATCGGCACCGCGTGGTCCTGAGCGATGTCGGACACGTCGACCGCACCGACGCCGTTTTCCTGGATGCGAACCTTCGCGTCCGTCAGGCCGCGCAGAACGGGGCGCGACGATTCCGTGGCAAGGCCCGCAGACGTCGCGCCGGGCATGTTGGTGAACAGGCTGCCGAACCCGCCATTGCTGGTCCCGGTCTGGATCTGGTTGCTCCCGAGCGTCGACAGCGGGGCAAATGGCGGATTGAAGGGTGACGTCTGCGCGGCAGCTGGCGGAGGGCCTGGCGGTGGCGCCGCGACGGTTCTTGAAGCCCGGCCGGGCTCGCTGCGCGCGGCCCGACGTGCCGGCTTGGGCTGACGCCCCTCCACCGTCACTTGCGGCATGTCGACTTCCGTCGGGGCATTCGACGTCGTTGGTGGAGCGGCCGCCGTGGCCGGCGCAGGCGGGGTTTGCGGCGGCGGCGATTCCGCAGCCGGCGCGGATGGTTCGGCTGCCGGCGCAACCTGCGGTGCCGGCGGCGCGGGCGCTGCCGTTTGCGGCAGCGCCGCGCTGTCGCTCAAACAAACTACGGCCAGTGCCGATGTGCCCAAAAGGGCCATTCGCGTCGCGCGCATATCCATCCCCAACCGATCGCGCTTCAGCAAACAGCCTCAAATAATGCCGCGACGTAAAAACGTAGGTTAGGCTACATATTAATGCTGAGGCATTAACTGTCAAGATGCTGCGAACGACTCGCAAATACCAGCGACGGGCTGTTGCAGATCGGCGACAAGCCGCCAACTTGCAATGTGGTCGGCACCACGCCATGGTCGCGCCTCGTCTGGATGGATTCGCCTGGAAGGTGTGCAGTGGTGCGCAAGCCCTCGACAGATCGGGCCAAACCGATGCAGCCACTGCCCGCGGAGCAGACGCAGGCGCGCCGCTTTGGCAAGGCGCGATCGGCGCGGTCGACGGCGGTTCTGGAAGATTACGTCGAGCTGATCTCCGACCTGCTCGGAACGACCGGCGAGGCGCGTCCAACCGACATCGCCCGCAGGCTGGGCGTCTCGCATCCGACGGCGATCGACACCATTGCGCGATTGAAGCGCGAAGATCTGGTGACGGCGCGCCCCTATCGCGGGGTATTCCTGACCGAAAAGGGCGAGGCGCTCGCCAAGCGAGTCCGCACGCGTCACCGTCTGGTGGTTGATGTCCTGTTGGCGCTCGGGGTTCCCCAGGAAGCCGCCGAAGGCGATGCCGAGGGCATCGAACATCATGTTTCCGATGTGACCCTCAAGGCCTTCGCCGAATTTCTTCGCGACGCCAAGGATCGACGCAAGGCGTGAGGCGATAGGATCGAAACGGCGAGCGAGAAACCCTCTACCCGGCCTTGCTCGCCTTGCGCTCGCCGGTCATGGCATTTTCGGCCGCCCGGTTCATCAGCGACGCATAGTCATGGCCGAACAGGATTTCGCAGAAGCGGATCGCTGCCTTGGTCTGCATGTGCCGGTAAGCGCGCGCCTTGGTATCGCCGCCGCGCAGCGTCTGCACCAGGCTCTCGGTGGAATGCTCGACATAATGCTGCAGGTCGGAATAGGTCCGCAACGTGACCTCGTTGATGGCGAGTTCGCTCGCATAGGTGCGGCACACCGCCACGAAGTCGATCAGGGCGGCGATCTCCTCGACCTCCGAGGCGTCGATCTTCGGCGCCGAGGCGATATCCTTGTCGGCGCGCTGCCGCAGGATGCGGCGGACCCGGCCGGGCACGCTCTCGATCTCCGACTGCAGCGAATTGGAAATTTCGGCGCGGATCGACGTAAGCTGGCGGCCCCACGCGGAATCGTTGCGCAAATCGAGTTCGGTGCGCAGGCCCCGCACGCCATCATGCAGGACTTTCAGTTGCTCGCCGACATTGTCGAATTGGCTGCGCCTGATGTCGGTGCGCAGGCAGGCCGTGAGGAACGATAGATCGTGCAGCGCGATCGTGACGGCGATGCCGTAGGGCGTGGCAGCCACCCGAATCTCGTCATCGGAGGCCGCCATTTTGATCGCGAGACGGATGATCTGCCACGGTGCCGCCAGCCGCTGCATGATCAGCGACAGCGCGAACGGCAGCAATGACGGCGTCTGCAGCGAGGGGACGTTGAGCGCCGCCGTCACCATCTCGAGTTGGGAGGGCGTCAGTGCCCGAATCTGGCCGGGAAGCCGGCTGCCGAGCGTATCGATCGCCTCACGGGCGCGCAGCACCGCACCGATCGACAGCAGATCCTCGACGACGTTCGGCGGACCGATCCGGGAAAGCGCGCGCTGCCGGTCGTCGCCCTGCACCGGGGTTGCGACCTGGACAATCGCTTCGGCCGCGGCGAGTTGAAACTTGCGGGTGGCAGCTTCCAGACCGGCGGTCGAGCCGCTCTGCCTGATCGCGGCGAGCGCAGCCTCGAAGGCCGATGCGGCCTCGGGCGCGCCATCGCGGCCGAGCCACTGCCAGACCGGGGTCAGCGAAGTGCGCCGAATCTGCCCGGCGCGCATCGGAAAGTTGCTCTCGACCAGAAACGGCTCAAGCGGACGGAACAACAGCCGTGCCGGGTCGTCGGTCCGCGGCCGCGCCTCGTCGTCGTCATCGTTCTCGGTTCCACGGACGACCTTGCGCAATTGCTCGAGCACGAAGTTGGCGACAGCGACGTCCTCACCGCGTTCGATGGCGCGCTCGAACTCGCGCATTAGCAGCGCCTGCGCCTGGGGCGGGAGCTGGGCAAGATATTCCCTCAGCCGCTCGGTGGATGTCTGGCTCATGCGCCTGGTGTGAATATGCGTGTGTCATACGGACGGCAAAGCGCGTCCGCCCTGATCTTAGAAGTGTGCGCGTTAAGAAGGCGTTTAGGAATAACGAAATCTCCCTCGGGGCGTTGCCGGGTACCACCCTCAACCCAAGGTCACCGCCGGACACTCAAATCCCCGGCAGCACCAATTCCGCCCGAAGTCCGCCGATCGGGGCGTCACCCAAAACAAGGCTGCCACCATAAAGGCCGGCGAGATCGATCACGATCGAAAGCCCGAGCCCGGAACCCGGCTTGGATTCGTCCAGCCGCTGGCCGCGCCGGGAGACTTGAGCGCGCTCAGCGGCGGACAATCCGCGGCCATCGTCATCGACGATGAGCCGCAGCCGCGGCCCCGTCCCGGCCGCCGCCTCCGCCCGCACCTCGATGAAGACCTGCGAGGCTGCCCATTTGCAGGCATTGTCGACCAGGTTGCCGGCCATCTCCTCAAGATCCTGGCGTTCGCCACGGAACTTCGCATGCGGGTCGGCCCTGACCGAGATGGTGATGCCGCGATCGCGATGGATCTTTTCCATGGTCCGTCGCAGCGCCTCGATGGCGGGCGCGACCTCGGTAACGGTGCCGACGATGGTGACGCGCGCGGCGATACGTGCGCGCTCGAGATGATGGGCGACCTGATCCCGCATCACATCGGCCTGCTCCAACACCTTGCTGGCAAAGGGATCTACCGCATGGGCTGCGGCCTCGTTGACGATGACGGAGAGCGGCGTCTTGATGGCGTGGGCGAGATTGCCGACATGGGTGCGCGCGCGTTCGACGATCTCGCGGTTGGCATCGATCAGTGCGTTGGTCTCGCGCGCCAGCGGCGCGATCTCGACGGGAAACTCGCCTTCCAGCCGTTCGGCGCGGCCGGAACGGATGTCGGCGATCGATTCCGAAATCCGCTTGAGCGGCGCCAGACCGAAACGGACCTGGAAGATCGTGGTGAGCAGCAGCACGATGCCGAGCGCTGCGAAGGTGCCGCCGAGGTAATAGTCGAAGGCGCGGATCTCGTCGAAAATCTCGGAGGCGTCGCCCGCCACGCTGACCAGATATTTGCCGTCGGCGCCGAGATCGACCGGCCGCTCGACGACCCGCAGACTCTGGCCCTCGGGCCCGTCGATATAGCCGAGACGGATCCCGGCGGGGGTGAGATCCGCGCCGATGTCCTCGAGCTTCGGCAGCTTCTTGTCCCACAGCGAACGCGACGCTTTCGTCTCGGCCTTCTCGTCGGTGCGGACGATCTGCCAGTACCAGCCGGACAGCGGCAGCTCGAACAGCGGCTCGCCGAGCGACTGGAACTGGTGGTCCGGCGGCTCGTCCGGGGTCGCGACTTCGGCGATCAGGGTGCGGAGATAGAGGTTGATACGGCGGTCGAAGGCCCGCTCCGTCGCGTTGCGATAGACCGACGACAGGATCACGCCGGTTATGACCAGAATCACGACCACCCACGCGGTCGCCGACAGGAACAACCGCGTGGCGAGCGAGCTTCCGCGCATCAGATCAAGATCCCGAAGAGCATATCCTAAGGCTCCGATCCGGCGGATCGGGGCCTGCTTTCGGATAAGATCATGCTCGAATAAAAGAGCAAGGCTCATCAGGCGCCGGGTGATGGCGGCGTCAGGAGATAGCCGAGCCCGCGCACGGTCTGGATGATGTCGACATCGAGCTTCTTGCGGATGCGGCCGACGAACACCTCGATGGTGTTGGAGTCACGGTCGAAGTCCTGGTCGTAGAGATGCTCGACCAGTTCGGTGCGCGACACTACGCGCCCAGTGTGATGCATCAGGTAGGCCAGCAGCCGGTACTCATGCGAGGTCATCTTGATCGGGTTGCCGGAGACGCTGACGCGGCCGGTGCGCGTATCCAGTGACACCGGACCGCAGGTCAGTTCCGACTGCGCATGCCCGGTGGAGCGGCGCAGCAGCGCGCGAATGCGCGCCAGCACTTCCTCGAGGTGGAACGGTTTTGCGACGTAATCGTCGGCGCCGGCGTCGAAGCCCTGCACCTTGTCGCTCCAGCGGTCGCGGGCGGTAAGGATCAACACCGGCATCCCGCGGCCGTTGCGGCGCCACGCCTCCAGCACCGAGATGCCGTCCATCTTGGGCAGGCCGATGTCGAGCACCACGGCGTCGTAGGGCTCGCTGTCGCCGAGATAGTGCCCCTCCTCGCCGTCGAACGCGCGGTCGACCACATAACCGGCATCCGTCAAAGCCGTCGTAAGCTGACGGTTGAGATCCGGATCGTCCTCAACAACAAGCAGGCGCAAGTTGCCCTCCAAAAATGAGCCCTACGATATCAGACCTCAAGATGAGGCTAACCGGCGTGAACGGGCCATGAACGGGGGCACCGGGCAATGTTACTTTTTCGTTATACGACCTTCGCAGCCGGGAGCGCGCCCGCAAAACCGCAGGCCGAACGCCTAACATACCCAATCGAATGCCCCAAGCGCCCGGCAGACTGCTCGCGCCGACATCTCGCAAAAAGGCGAGGCAGTTTCAGCCCTTACGTGCGGAAGAATACGAACCAGACGATGCCCAGGATGAGAATCGCGAGCCCGGTCGAAACGGACAGCAGCGCGAGCACCGACGGTCCGGGTTCGGCCTGGCGCGCCTCGGTCGGGGTTTCGATGATCTGGCCATGTCGTTGCGTTGCCATGGTGACCTCTTCGAGTAAGTGCCTGTAACTGCCAGCGAATGCTTCGACACCGGCCGTTAAAACAACGCTTGATCGGAGATGATGTTCCGGACCTCGCCGTGCCCGATGGCAGCGTGCAAAAGGCAGGCCGGCGGCAGAACAGGCGGTCCAACGGTTAACGCCGTTCCGCGATTCCCCGCTCCGGCATATTTGAGACGAGATGATCCGATGGTATCCTCGGCGGTTGTCTGTTGCGTTTTTCGGAGTAGCCCATGGCCCCCCGCGCCAATTGGAAGGGTTTTCTGCGCCTCTCGCTCGTGACCTGCCCGGTCGCCCTCTATCCGGCGACGTCGGATACCGAGAAGGTTTCGTTCAACCAGATCAACCGCAAGACCGGCCATCGCATCAAATACGCCAAGGTCGACGCCGAGACCGGCGAGGAAGTCGCCAACGACGACATCATGAAGGGCTACAAGGTCGACACCGACACCTATATCGAGGTGTCGAAGGACGAGCTCGACGACATCGCATTGGAATCGACCCGCACCATCGAGATCGACGAGTTCGTGCCGCGGACCGATATCGACAGCCGCTATGTTATCCGTCCCTATTATCTCGTGCCGGACGGCAAGGTCGGCCACGATGCATTTGCGGTGATCCGCGAAACCATCCGCAGCATGGACAAGGTCGCGATCGGCCGCGTGGTGCTGACCAATCGCGAGCACATCATCGCGCTGGAGCCGCTCGACAAGGGCTTGATGGGAACGCTGCTGCGCTACCCCTATGAGGTCCGCGGCGAGAAGGAATATTTCGAGGATATCCAGGACGTGAAGATCACCAAGGATATGCTTGATCTGGCGAAGCATATCGTCGAGCAGAAATCGGCCTCATTCGAGCCCGAGCAGTTCGAGGACCGCTACGAGCAAGCGCTGATCGACCTGATCAACCAGAAGCGCAACGGCCTGAGCACCAAGGCCAAGGCGGCGCCGAAGACCACCGGCAACGTCATCAACCTGATGGACGCGCTCAAGCGCAGCCTCGCCAGCGAAAAGCAGGCGTCCCCTGCCCCCGCCAAGAGCAAGGGCAAGAAGCCGAAGAAGGCGGCTGCCGGCCAGCGCGAGATGCTGTTGCCGATCAGCGGCGGCGGCAAGCGTGCCGCCAGGGAGACGGCCAAGGAAACGGTCAAGGAAGCGCCGAAGAAGGCGGAGAAGCCGGTACGTACCGCCGCCCGTACCAAGAAGGCCGGATGACCGAAGGAGCGCAATAGCATCACCTAGCGCGCGATGCCGTGGTCGACCCCATTCGATGATCCGATATCGCTTCGCGGCGGAGGCAGGCTGGCGACGCTGCAGCAGGCCGCCGACTACGTCATGTCATTGCCGGAAAAAGTGCAGCACGAGACGCATTGGCAAGTCGCGGTGGAAAACCTGATCAACGCGGCCGAGACCGGCGGCGGCTGGCTGATGTTCGCGCGGATCGCGATGATGCGCGCGCTCAATGCGGACGGGAAAGAAGGCTAGCCGCGGGATTCCATCGCGGCCATGGGGCCCGCGCCGCCTACTTGATCGAGGTGCCGACGTCGGTGAATTTCGTGCTGAGCGCGCTGCCGACGCCGTTGACAGCGGTGACGATCACGATGCTGACACCGGCCGCAATGAGACAATACTCGATGGCGGTAGCACCCCGCTCATCATCGACAAATCGTGCAAGTAATCGACGCATAAAAAACTCCTGTCGACGCTCCCCGGAGGCCTCCCGCGCCATACTGGTTAAACTGTAGATCGGAACCGTTGAAGAGGCCTTGAGGAACAGAATGAACGATTGATTAGGGCAGACGAGGAAATCCGTGCCCCCGGAATCGTACGGTACGGAAAATTTACCATCGATTGTCCGTCGCCCGTCCATGGTCGCCCGATCGGCGTCCGGCGGAGTGAACGCACATGGCGGCGCAGAAGCGCGAAACGGGAAAGAATTACATCGGGCTCCTGCATGAGGAGACCGAGGAACAGCGCGTCGCCGAACTATCCCCGGCCGCGACGTACCCCATCCTGGACCAGATACTCGGCCTGGTGGCTGCAATGCTCAACCGCCGCAGCGCAGCGAGGTAACTACCCCACCCTGCCGCGGCGCTGAACAAACGGACCGGGCAATGGCCCGGTCCGCAAGGTCGTTCTTAGAAGTTACGCTGGGCGCGGAGCTGGAGCAGGACGGTGTCCTGATTCTTGAACTCGTAGAGCGCGTTCGGCTTCGGAGCGGTCGCCGTGAACACCGACGAACCCGACATCTTCTGGTCGAGATGGAACCACTGCACTTCGCCCGAGAACGTCAGGTTCTTGACCGGGGTCCAGCGGGTGACGATGCCAAGCTGCGACACATTGAAGTCGGGGTTGCAGGTGTAGTTGCCCGCATTGTTTCCGTTCAGCGCCTGTCCCGAATGGCTGGCAGCGAAGGCGGCGCAATAAGCCCCCTTGGCCGTCGTGGTGCCGGCGCCGAGCAGATTGTCATTGGTGCCGCCGTCATAGCGGACCGCGGAGTAGCTGCCGAACAGGCTGGTCGACCAGTAGGGGCTCCAGTTGTGATTGAACGCGCCGCGGACGCCCCAGGCCGTCGTCAGGACGATTCCGCCGGTACCGCCTGCGCCCGGCATATAGACGCCGTCGGTGGTCGCGCCGAAACCGACGCTCTGGTAGCCGAAGCCGCTGCTGCCGAACATCGCAAAATTCGGTGAGGTGCCACTGGTGGCGATTACGTTCTTGGTCGTGCCCTTGGCATAGGATACGTCGAACTTGATATCGTCGCCGGCGCCGGTCGGCAGGTTCTTGATCTGCAACGCCGCCATCACCGAGCCGCCCCACTTGCTCTCGGGGTGGCCGCTGATCTCGGAAAGGTTGTTCGGGACGCCGCCGGCGGCCAGCGTGTTGTAGGTTCCGCTAACCTCGTGGGCCGCGGCCGACAACTGGAACAGACCCCAAGCCTGGTCGACCCGGATGTTGCCGACGATGTCGGGCGAATGCATGCCGGCATAGACGTTCGAACCGGTGCCGTTGGCGCCGATCGCAGACGGGATGCCGAGGTTGTAGACGGCGGTGCGGTTCCACACGGTGGGATCGTCGAGACCGATCGAGGCCGAAACGCCGTTGCCGAACTGGGCGGTGTACTGGATGTTGTTGACGCCGGTGTCGGTGTTGTTGCCGCCCAACAGGCTCGAGTTGATGTTGCCCGGGAAACCGTTCCAGGGCGTCGAATAGGCCGACGAGGACTTACCGAAGGTGAAGCCGGCGAACTGGATGAAGAGGTACTCGACCGCCACATAGCCGCCGCCCGCCGTGGAAAGCAGAGCGCTGTTGAGGCTCGTGCCGGTGGTGGCGAAACTTCCGGGGTTGGTCGATCCGAAGTTCTGGAACTGGAAGTCACCCTGGCCGAAGGTGCGGACCACGCCGTATTCGGTCGCGGTGCGGGTATCGACCGTCAGCGCCATGCGGGAGCGGCCCAGGAAATAGTCGCGGTAGCGATTTTGCTGACCGAGATCGCCATTCCAGGCCGGCGCGCCGTGGGCGCCACCGTTGAATGTGACGTCCGCGCGCAGATAACCGCCGATCTTGATGCAGGTGTCGGTGCCGGGGATGAAGAAGAAGCCGGCGCCGTAAAGCGAGCAGATCCGCACATATTCGACCGCCTTGGCCTTGACCGGAAGGTCGGCCGCCTGTGCGCTGCTCAGGGCCATCAGACCCGCCGCCGAGCCGAGAATGAGTGAACGCGCCGTAATCATTTAAATTCTCCTGTCCTGCGATTCATGCAGTTGCATGCGGCACAGGTAATCCAAAAATCCTTACCGGGAATGACAAGGACGTGATGCCGTCTCACTTGGCCGGCGGCTGTGATGTTTTCGCAACGCGGCAGGTCGAGCGACGTGTCAGGCGAAACTTTTCATTCAGACAGCCCGCGCTCACGGAAACAATATTCTCACCCCGTGGACGGCCGGTCGTGGCACCAAGTTACAAAACGCATATCAGCACTTCCGCGCGCACGCGCCGCCATCGCTTTACCGGGCTGGAAAATCCTGTTCCTACTGTTGCAAAGCGGCCGGACAAACCGGCCTGCCAATCAAGGGGGGAGACCGTCATGAAGCTCGGCGCCGCCATCGCAGAAATCATGAAGCGGGAGGGAATCGAGATCCTCTGCGGCTATCCGGTCAATCACCTCATCGAATATGCCGCCAATGCCGACATCCGCCCGGTGATGGTGCGCCAGGAACGCATCGGCGTGCACATGGCGGACGCGATCTCCCGCGTCACCTCAGGGCAATCGATCGGCGCATTCTGCATGCAGCACGGCCCCGGCGCCGAGAACGCGATGGGCGGCGTGGCGCAATGCTACGGCGAATCCGTTCCCGTGCTGGTGCTGCCGATGGGCTATGCGCGCCGGCTTGCCAATATCGACCCGAATTTCAACTCCAGCCAGGCGATGAAGGCGTTCTCGAAATCGTCCGAGCCGATCAACATCGCGGCGGAAGTCTGCAACATCTTTCGCAGGGCATTCACCAAACTGAAGAACGGCCGCGGCGGGCCGGTGATCGTCGAAATCCCCGCCGACATGTGGAACGAGGACGTACCGGAACCCCTGAACTACACGCCGGTGCTGCGCACCCGCTACGGCGCCGACCCGGTCCATGTGAAGGAAGCGGCGGCCCTCCTCGTCGCGGCGAAGCGGCCGGTGATCTATGCCGGCCAGGGCGTGCACTACGCCAAGGCGTGGCCGCAACTCAAACGGCTGGCCGAGCGCCTCGCGATTCCCGTCACGACCAGCCTTGGCGGCAAGTCGTCATTTCCGGAAACGCATCCATTGTCGCTGGGATCAGGCGGCCTCGCCGTGCCGCGCGCGGTGCCGAAATTTTTGGGCGACGCCGACGTGATCTTCGGCATCGGCTGCTCGTTCACCGAGACGTCTTTCGGCATCGCCATGCCGAAGGGCAAGACCATCATTCATTCCACGCTTGATCCCAACCATCTCAACAAGGATGTCGAGGCCAAGGTCGGGCTGGTCGGCGACGCCGGCCTCGTTCTCGATGCCTTGCTGGAAGAGATCGGCAAGACCGTCACATCGGATCGCGATGCGACGGCGGTCGCCGCCGAGATTGCCGCTTCCCACAAGGAGTGGCTAGCGAAATGGATGCCGAAGCTGACCCATAACGACGCGCCGCTGAACCCCTACCGCGTGCTATGGGACCTGCAGCATACCGTCGACATCCACAACACCATCATCACCCACGATGCCGGCAGTCCGCGCGACCAGTTGTCCCCGTTCTGGAAATCAGTCGAGCCGCTCTCCTATATCGGCTGGGGCAAGACCACGCAGCTTGGCTACGGCCTTGGCCTTGCCATGGGCGCCAAGCTCGCAAAACCCGACAAGCTCTGCATCAATGTCTGGGGCGACGCCGCCATCGGCTTCACCGGCATGGATTTCGAGACCGCGGTGCGCGAACGCATCCCGATCATGTCGATCCTGTTGAACAATTTCTCGATGGCGATCGAGTTGAAGGTGATGCCGATCTCGACCGAGAAATACCGCTCCACCGACATTTCCGGCGATTACGCCGCGATGGCGCGCGCCTTCGGCGGCTATGGCGAGCGGGTGACGAAACCCGAAGACATCATCCCTGCCATCAAACGCGGGATTGCAAAGACGCAGGAAGGCGTTCCGGTGCTGCTGGAATTCATCACCAGCAAGGAGACCGAGGTGTCGAGGCCGGGGACCTGAACAGACGAACACACCGAATGCCGCGTGTCACCATCATCGAAACCGGGCTCGTCAGCCCCAAAAATCGCGAGCTCCACGGATCGTATCCGCAGATGTTCGAGCAGATGATCGGTGCTGCCGACGCCACCGTCACGTTCGATACCGTCGGCATTACTGCCGGCGAGCCGTTGCCGGATGTCGAAGGGCTGGAAGCGATCCTCATCACCGGCTCCCCGGTGGGCGTCTACGATCCCTTTGACTGGATCGCGCCGCTCGAGGATTTCGTGCGCACCGCCCACGACAGGCAGGTGCCGATGGTCGGCGTCTGCTTCGGCCATCAACTGATCGCGCAGGCGCTGGGCGGCACGGTGCGCAAATCGGACAAAGGCTGGGGCCTCGGGCGGCACGTCTACGACGTCGTGCCTGCTAATGGCCTGATCGACGGCACGCGCATCGCGCTCGCCGCCTCGCACCAGGATCAGGTCATCACGCTACCGGCCGGCGCCAGGACCATCCTGTCCTCGGATTTCACGCCGCATGCAGGCCTGCTCTACGCCGGCGGCGGCACACTCTCGGTGCAGCCACACCCGGAATTCTCCGTTGGCTACGCGCTGGCCTGCTGCGAGATGGCGCATGCCAAAGGCCATGCACCTGACAGCCTCGTCGCAGCCGCAAAGGCCTCGCTTGCCGAGCCGCTGGAAAACGCCAGACTCGGAAGCGCGATCACGCGCTTCCTGACGCGATCGAGGTGACGTGAGACGAGCGACCGCGCGACAAAAGGCTGCTCCAGGACCCCCATGAGCGCTGGCTCTGACGCTTCCGGGATGAAATAATCCGACTGGAACCGCGGCGAGACGGCCCAATTGGCCCTGCCCGCGCCTGAACGCAATGGATCGTTGGAATGGCGACGCTTCCCGAGGACATGTCGGTCGCGATCGATGAGCTGGGATCAGCCATCACCGAGATGGAGTCGCACCTCGAATCCGCTCGCGCCGAGCGCGACGGGGCGAAGGCGCTCCAGGCTGAGCTCGAAATCGAGAATGCGAATCTGCGACGCGAATTGGGCCTGGCGCACGAGCGCCAGAGTGCGACCTCCAATATTCTGAAGGTCATCGCCAGCTCACCGTCGGACGTGCAGCCGGTGTTCGAAGCGATCGTCAGCAGCGCGGCCAAGCTGTTTGAGCCATGCTCTGCAACGATTACGACCCTGAAAGACGATAGGCTGCACTGGAGTGCAACGGCTGCTTCGGTCACTGGCTTTGACGTCGAGCGCACACGCGCCATCTATCCGATTCCATTCGATCCGGATCGTGTACCTTCCGCCCGCGCGATTCTTGAACGTCACATCATCGAAATTCCCGATGTGGCTGCCCCCGACACGCCGGAGTTCACGCGCAAAGCCGCAGCCGCGAGCGGCTTTCGATCCATCATCTACGTGCCGCTGATCGATCAGGAGCAAGGCATCGGCACGATCATCTTCAGCCATCCGCAATCCGGTTTCCGGTTTTCGGAGGGGCAGCTCGCGATCGTCCAGACATTCGCTGATCAGGCTGTGATCGCGATCCAGAATGCTCGGCTGTTCAACGAAACCCGCGAGGCGCTGGAACGGCAGACCGCGACCGCCGAGATCCTGAAGGTCATTGCCGGTTCGCCTTCGGACGTACAGCCCGTGTTCGAGGCGATCGCAGCGAGCGCCAAGGCGTTACTCGGCGCCTTCTCGACCACAGTGCTGCGTTTCATCGGCGACGAGCTGCATCTTGTGGCCTACACGCCGACTGATCCCAAAGCCGACGAAGTGCTGCAATCGTCATTTCCGCGGCCGCTGGCCGAATTCCCCACATTTGCGCTGGTCCGCAACGGGGAAACGATCCAGTTCCCGGACACCGAGGCCGATCACGTGCCCACCGCCAACAAGGAGTTGGCGCGGCTGCGCGGCTTTCGCAGCGTGCTGTTCACGCCGCTGATGAACCAGGGTGCGCCGGTTGGCATCATCAGCGTCACCCGCGCCGAGCCCGGCGCGTTCGCGCCGCATCACGTCCAGTTGCTGCAGACCTTCGCCGACCAGGCCGTGATCGCGATCGAGAACGTCCGCCTGTTCAACGAGACGAAGGAAGCGCTGGAACGACAGACCGCCACTGCCGACATCCTGAAAGTCATCGCCTCCTCGCCCTCCGACGTGCAGCCGGTGTTCGACGCCATTGCCGACAGCGCCAACCGCCTGGTCGGCGGCTTTTCAGCCGCTGTGTTCCGCTACACCGATGGCAAGATTCATCTGGCCGCCTTCACACCGACCGACACGGCCGGCGATTCCGCATTGCAATCTGCCTTCCCGATCCCGCTGGAGAAGTTTCCGCCCTACCAACTGACGCGGAAGGGCGCGCCGGCAGAACTAACTGATACCGAACTCGAGCTGGCGGCGCGCGACATTGCGCGGGCCCGCGGCTATCGCAGCATGCTGTTCGCGCCGCTGATGAATGACGGTGAGGCCGTCGGCATCATCACCGTCACCCGCGTCGCGCCCGGCCCGTTCGGCGAACAACACACCCGCTTGCTGCAGATGTTCGCCGACCAGGCCGTGATCGCGATCAAGAATGTCCGCCTGTTCGACGAGGTGCAGGCCAAGACCCGCGACCTCTCCGAAGCCCTCACCTACCAGACCGGCAGTGCCAACATCCTGAAGGTGATCGCCTCCTCACCGACGGACCTCGATCCGGTTCTGCAGTCTATCGTCGAAAGCGCCTGCGAGCTGTGCGCGGCCAGCGATGCGGTCGTGCAGCTCAGAGACGGCGACGATCTGCGCTTCAGGGCGCATCACGGCCCGATCGAGATCAATGTCGAGAAATGGCCGGTTGGCCGCGACTGGGCGGCCGGCCGGGCTTTCCTGGATCAGGCCACAGTCCACGTGACTGACGTCTTTTCGGAACAAGCGAACGACTTCGCCGGCAGCCGGGAACTGTCGCATCACACCGGCGGGGACGGCGTCCGCACCGTCCTGAGCGTCCCCCTGCTGCGTGAGGGCGAAAGCCTGGGAGCGCTCACGCTTCGCCGCCAGGAGGTAGAGCCATTCAGCGATAAGCAGATCGCCTTGCTGCAAACCTTTGCCGATCAGGCGGTGATCGCCATCGGCAATGTCCACCTGTTCGAGGAGGTGCAGGCCAGAACGCATGAGCTGTCAAAATCGCTTGAAGACCTCCGCGCCGCGCAGGACCGCCTGGTGCAGACCGAAAAACTGGCTTCGCTTGGTCAGCTCACCGCGGGCATCGCCCATGAGATCAAGAACCCACTCAACTTCGTCAACAATTTCGCCGCTCTTTCAGCCGAATTGACCGAGGAGTTGAACGACGTCCTCAAGCCCACCGAACTCGCCGACAAGATCCGCTCAGAAGTCGACGAACTGACAGGGCTCTTGAGAGGCAACCTTGAGAAAGTCGTGCAGCACGGCAAGCGCGCTGATTCCATCATCAAGAACATGCTCCTGCATTCGCGCGAGGGTGGCGGCGAGCACCGGCTGTCCGATATCAACGCACTGGTGGATGAGAGCCTCAATCTTGCCTATCACGGCGCCCGCGCCGAGAAGCCTGGCTTCAACGTCACGCTGGAGCGCGATTTCGATCCGGCCGCAGGCGAGCTCGACCTGTTCCCGCAGGAGATCACCCGCGTGATCCTTAATCTGGTCTCGAATGGTTTTTACGCGATAACCAAGCGCAACAAGGAAGGCCGCGAGGCCGGCTTCGAGCCGACGCTGCGGGCGAGCACGAAAGACCTCGGCGAAAGCGTCGAAATCCGCATCCGCGACAACGGCACCGGCATTCCGCCCGAGGTAAAGGAAAAGATGTTCAACCCCTTCTTCACCAGCAAGCCGGCCGGCGAAGGGACCGGGTTGGGCCTATCGATGAGCCACGACATCATCGTGAAACAGCATGGCGGCACAATTGACGTGGATACCCAGCCGGGCCATTTCACCGAATTCCGCATCGTGTTGCCGCGAACAAGCAATTTTGCAGAAAGATCGAAAGAATAGCCGTGAGTGTTCTGGTCCTGGTTGTCGATGACGAGCCCGACGTGGAAGCGTTGTTCCGCCAGCAATTCCGCCGCGACCTGCGCGCGCAGCGTTTCGTCATGGACTTCGCCCGTTCCGCGTCGGACGCGCTGGCGCGCGTCGGCTCGCCCACCGAGCATTCACTGATCCTGATCCTGTCCGACATCAACATGCCCGGCATGACAGGGCTGGAAATGCTGCCGAAGGTCAAGGAAATGCGGCCCGAGGTGCCGGTCATCATGATCACGGCCTATGGCGATGCCGACACCAAGCGCAAGGCGCTCGAGAACGGCGCAACCGACCTTCTGACCAAACCGATCGACTTCGCAACGCTGCGCCAGGAGATCGATGCCAGGCTCGAGCAAGCCGCATGACTGCAACCATCCTTGTGGTCGATGACGAGCCGGATCTGGAAGCGCTGATCCTTCAGAAATTCCGGCGGCAGGTTCGCGAGGGTCTGGTCAGCTTCATGTTTGCGCGTGACGGGCTCGAGGCGTTGCAGTCGCTCGAAGCGCATCCGCACGTCGACCTGGTGGTTTCCGACATCAACATGCCGCGAATGGACGGCTTGTCGCTGCTCGCCAAACTGCAGGAATTCGAGGACAAGAAATCGACTATTATCGTGTCGGCTTACGGCGACATGAGCAACATCCGCACTGCGATGAATCGCGGTGCATTCGACTTCGTGACCAAGCCGATCGATTTCGTCGATCTCGAAGCGACGATCGAAAAGACCCTGCGGCATATCGAGATGCTGCGCGAGACACGTCGCCGTCAGGCGGAAGCCGAGCGCGCCCATGCCTCGCTCTCCCGCTATTTCTCTCCCGAGCTCGCCAAGCGGCTTGCGTCGAGCGTCGGCGACAGCACGGAGGTGACCTGGCGCGAGGTTGCGGTCATCTTCACCGACATTACCGGCTTCACCTCGCTCGTGGAGACTGCCGCGCCCGAACTCCTTGGCGAACTGCTCAACGAATACGTGGCCGGAATGACCGACGTCGTCTTCGCGCATGAGGGGACCGTGGCAAAGGTGATCGGCGATGCGATCGAGGTACTGTTCAATGCACCCAGCGACCAGCCCGATTATGCGACGCGCGCAGTCGCCTGCGCGGCGGAACTCGACGCATGGGCGGAGGCGTTTCGCGAACGATGGAGGGCGAGAGGCGTGAATTTCGGCGCCACCCGCATCGGCGTTCACGCCGGTCCTGCGCTGGTCGGCAATTTCGGAGGCGGCCGCTTCTTTGACTACACTGCTTATGGCGACGCCATCAACACGGCGGCGAGGCTTGAAGCGGCGAACAAGGCGCTCGGCACCCGGATCTGCGTCAGCGCGACAATTGCAAACGCGGCGGAGAATTTCACGGGACGACCGGTCGGCGATCTCGTGCTGCGTGGGCGCAGCGAGCCGTTGCGCGCCTACGAGCCGTTATCGGCGGCGAGTTTTGGTGCGCCGGCGACATCGCAGTACGGCGAAGCTTTCGCCAAGCTTGAGGCCGGTGATGGCAATGCAATGCCGGCCTTCGCGGCTCTTGTCGGCGCGCATGCCGAAGATCCTCTGGCCAACTTTCACCTGAAGCGGCTGCTCAACGGCGCGAAGGGTGTCCGTATGCAGCTTGAATAGCTGGGCAACCCTACTCCGCCATCTCCGCCGGCGTCGAGGGGCCGGCCAGCGGCCGTTCCTCCATCGCGAGGATGCAAACCGCGGCACACGCGAGCAGCGCGGTGGCGGCACCGAAGACATAGCGGAACGCGGTGATCATGTCGGCGACGGGAATCGCATTCGCCGGTCCGCGATGCTCGCCGATCGAGATGCCCGCACCCAGCGACATCAACAGGATCGCGCTAAAGGCAGCGACCGCGAACGACGACATCAGCGCACGGAAAAAATTCATCGCACCGGTGACGGTGCCGATTTGCGGGCGTGCCACCGAGTTCTGCAGCGAGACCACGCTGACCGGGAAAGTCGTGCCGAGCCCGAGCGCGAACAGCGACAGGACGATCAGCAAGCCCCACAGCGGCAGCGTCGTCACGGTCAGCACGACGCCGAAGGTGGTCGACACCAACGTTCCGGCGATGGCGACCCGCTTGTAGTGCCTGGCGCGCGCCATGGTCCGTCCGGCGATCGCCGCGCCACAGGTGGAGATCGCGGCGAGCGGGATCAGCGCCAGTCCCGCCTCGCTGGCCGTGAGATGGTAGACCACCTCGTAATATAGCGGCAGATGCACGGTCAGCCCGGTGATGGCGCCCAGCGCGCAGGCGCCGGCCACGATGGCATAAGGCACCACCGTTCCGCCCAGCAGCGACAGCGGCAGGAACGGCTCCTCGGCGTTGCGCGCATGCCAGACAAAGGCGAACGCCAGTGCGACCGATGCACCGATCATCGCCATGATCGCAGGCGACAGCCAGGCGTAACGGTTGCCGCCCCAGGTCAGCACCAGCATGACCACGACGGCGGCGGCCATCAGCAGCAGTCCGCCGAGCCAGTCGACCTTGCGGCGGCGGTGGTACACCGGGATCTTGCCCATCTTGGGCAGCAGCAGGAACAGCGCGCCAACCGCGAGCGGCACGTTGATCCAGAAGATCATCGACCAGTGCAGATGCTCGGCGAACACGCCGCCGAGCACAGGGCCCAACAGCCCCGCCGTCATCCAGACGCCGCTGAAATAGGCCTGGTATTTGCCGCGCTCGCGCGGTGAGACCACGTCGGAAATCACGGTCTGCACGACCGGCATGATGCCGCCGCCGCCGAGCCCCTGCAGGCCGCGCGCGACGATCAAGACCGCCATGTTCGGCGCCACCGCGCAGAGGATCGAGCCGGCGGTGAACAAGACAAGCGAAACCGTGATCATGACGCGGCGACCATAGATGTCGCTCAGCGTGCCGAACACGGGGGCTACCGCGGTCGAGGCCAAAAGATAGGCCGTGATCACCCAGGACAGGTTGCTGACGTCGTTGAACTGGCGGCCGATGGTCGGCAGCGCCGTCGCCACGATGGTCTGGTCCAGGGCGGCCAGGAACATCGTCAGCAACAGGCTCATCAGGATGGTGCGGACCTCGTCCTGGCTCAGCGGCGCGGGCGGCACGATCGGCGGCGCATCGCTGACATCCATGACCTCGGTCGTGATGTGCGAAAGCTCGCGGCCAATATCATCAGGCAATGTCGTCTGGTCGGCGGGCTCGCGGCCCAGCCGCTGGTGCTGGTTCATGTCGGACGTAATATTCTTCTGCGCGGCCAAGCCCGCCGGGATGGAATCGCCATATGCGAGGCACCTTAGAGGGCAAACTTCCCTCGCGGCAGACATGTGCGCGCATGGGAGCATCCCGCGCAGGGACCATCGCGTTTCCGTGAAAGGTTCAGGGATTTACTCTCAGGCTTTCGGCCGCTTCTTCAGCCGCGCCCGCTTCGGCAACAGTGCCGGCCATTGCACGATGTGATCCTCGAGCTCCTCGTCGGGGATCTCGTTCTCGGTGCCCTGCACCCTCCCGCGCACGGAAACGCCGGCTTCATGCACGGTATTGGGATCACCCGAAATCAGCGGGTGCCACCAGTAAAGGTCGCGGCCCTCGGCGACCAGCTTGTAGCCGCAGCTCGGCGGCAGCCAGTTCAGGGTGCGGACGTTCTCGGGTGTCAGGCGGACGCAATCCGGAACCTTGTCGGAACGGTTCGGGTAGTCCTTGCAGGCGCACAGGCCGGAATCGAGCAGTTTGCAGGAAACATGGGTGAAGTAGATTTTCCCGGTGTCCTCGTCCTCGAGCTTCTCCAGGCAGCAGCGCGCGCAGCCGTCGCACAGGCTTTCCCATTCGGCGTTGGACATCTCCTCCAACGTCTTGGTTTTCCAGAAGAATCCCTCTTGGGCCGAGGGTCGCTTGGGCGGCGCGGTCATGAAGTCGATAGGTTTCCGGGTTGGTGTCGGCTGTGGCACATCTAGTGGGTCCGGAGACCGGCGCGCAAGCGGGCCGGCAACAAGGGCAAAAAAGCTGGAACGGCGTTAGGCCTGACCACCAAAATGGTGAGCGGCAGCATTGGTTTATGGCCCCTGCTCGGATAGAACAAATATGAGTCCCCCAGGGTCGCGAGAGCGAGCCGTAAAAGCGCCTTGGGTTTGCCGCAACATGAAAGCAAGACGTCTCGACAGCGCCCGGGCGGGTGCGAGAGCGCCTAGAACAGACCAAGGGTCCCGGTGCGCCAGATCCTACCTCCTGATGTGAAGCAGAAGATCCGGAACTTCTTTCTGGATCTGGACGCGCGTATCGACTCGACGCTGTTCTCGTCGGGCAAGGGCCTGCGCGAGCTCTACGAGCGCTACTCCACCTTCATGGACCGCTTCTATGTCGGCCGCTGGAAGCGCTGGGTCTTCATCGAGCCGTTTTCGGAGGCCGCCACCATCGGCCTCGGCGGGCTGATCCTGATGCTGGCGCTGGCGATCCCGGCGTTTCGCGAAACCTCCGATGACGACTGGCTGAAGAAATCCGATCTCGCGGTGTCGTTTCTCGACCGTTACGGCAACCCGATCGGCAGCCGCGGCATCAAGCACAACGACTCGATCCCGCTGGAAGATTTTCCGGACAATCTGATCAAGGCGACGCTCGCCACCGAAGACCGCCGCTTCTACGACCATTTCGGCATCGACATCCCCGGCACCGCGCGCGCGCTCGTCACCAACGCGCAGGCCGGCGGCGTGCGCCAGGGCGGTTCGTCGATCACGCAGCAATTGGCGAAGAACCTGTTCCTCAGCAACGAGCGCACCATCGAACGCAAGGTGAAGGAAGCGTTCCTGGCGATCTGGCTGGAGACACGGCTGACCAAGAACGAGATCCTGAAACTGTATCTCGACCGCGCCTATATGGGCGGCGGCACCTTCGGCGTCGACGGCGCGGCCCATTTCTACTTCAACAAGTCAGCGCGCGATGTCACTCTGGCGGAATCGGCCATGCTCGCCGGCCTGTTCAAGGCGCCGACCAAATACGCCCCGCACATCAACCTGCCCGCCGCCCGCGCCCGCGCCAACGTCGTGCTCGACAACCTCGTCGATGCCGGCTTCATGACCGAGGGCCAGGTGTTCGGCGCCCGGCGCAATCCGGCCGTCGCCGTCGACCGGCGCGACGAGAATTCGCCGAACTATTATCTCGACTACGCCTTCGACGAGATGCGCAAGCTGGTCGACACCTTCCCGAAATCCTACACCGAGCGCGTATTCGTGGTCCGCGCCGCGATCGACATGACCGTGCAACGCGCCGCCGAGGAAACGGTCGAAAACCAGCTCCGCCAGTTCGGCCGCGACTACCACGCGACCCAGGCTTCCGTCGTGGTCGCCGATCTCGACGGCGGCGTGCGTGCCATGGTTGGCGGCCGCGACTACGGCGCAAGCCAGTTCAACCGCGCGACCGACGCCTACCGGCAGCCCGGTTCGTCGTTCAAGCCCTATGTCTATGCCACCGCTCTGATGAACGGTTACACTCCGAACTCGAAAGTGGTCGACGGGCCAGTCTGCATCGGCAACTGGTGCCCTCAGAATTATGGCCACAACTATTCCGGCTCGGTGACGCTGACCCAGGCAATCACTCGCTCGATCAACGTCGTGCCGGTAAAGCTCTCGATTGCGCTCGGCGGCAAGACGCCCAACCCAGCCAAAGCCGGCCGTGCCAAGATCACCGAAGTGGCGAGAAAGTTTGGCCTCACCGCACCGCTGCCGGATACGCCGTCGATGCCGATCGGCTCGGACGAAGTCACCGTGCTCGAACACGCGGTCGCCTATGCGACCTTCCCGAACAGGGGCAAGGCGGCCAAACCTCACGCGGTGCTGGAAGTGCGCACCGGTACCGGCGACCTGGTCTGGCGCTTCGACCGCGACGGCAAGAAGCCAACGCAGGCCATCCCGGCCTCCGTCGCCTCCGACATGGCGGAGATGATGAGCCATGTCGTCAGCGAAGGCACCGCCCGCCGCGCCGCGATCGACGGCATTCCGACCGCGGGCAAGACCGGCACCACCAACGCCTACCGTGACGCCTGGTTCGTCGGCTACACCGGCAACTTCACCTGCGCGGTCTGGTACGGCAATGACGACTATTCGCCGACCAACCGCATGACCGGCGGTTCACTGCCGGCGCAAACCTGGCACGACATCATGGTCGTCGCGCATCAGGGCGTCGAGGTGAAGGAAATCCCCGGCATCGGCATGGGCCCGAAGCTGCCGCAGCCCGCCCAGTCCGCCAGCGCCGCGGCCAACGGCGCGGCACGGGTGCTGGATACCAAGCCGGGGCCGCCGCCGGTATTGACCAAGCGCGGCGCCGATATTCTGGTGCGTGTCGAAAAGCTGCTCGACGAGGCCGGCAAGGCCGCGGGCAAGACCTCCTCCAACGACCAGAAGCAGCCCGCCAAGCCGATCAATTCCGGTGCGCTGGCGTTTCCGGAGAATTATATCGCAGCCGCCGGCGACCAGCCTGCACCGGCGCAGCGGAAGAATTAATAAGCATGATCCGGCAGAATCTTAACCGGCTTTCCTCGGAACAGGTGCGAAGCGCCTGTGCCGGCATGCCCAAGCAAAAAGATGCGCTTCGCCTTTCGGATGAAGCCGGTTCAAGCGGAATCTGATGCCGTGAGATTTCGGAGCACTGGCCCGTGCGGCTGATCTTCATCACCTTGCTGGCGTTGGCGCTTGCCACGGCCGTCGGCCTCGGCTCGACCTATATGACGGCGACGCGCGGCACCGATCTCGGCACGCTCACGATCGGCGCCTGGACCGCGCGGCCCAAGAGCGGCAGTTCCGACATCGACCCCTATTCGCGCGCCTCGATTGCCCGCAGCGGCGAATTGCCTGTCGGCACCGGCGACGGCATCGCCTTTACGGCCACCACCGATGACAACAAGAAGCCGCTCGACGGGCGCTGCGATGTCGTCGTCAGCGGGGTGACGCCGGCGGCCCGGTTCTGGACGCTGACGCTGTTCGACCGCAAGGGGCACCTGGTCGCCAATTCGCTGCAGCGTTACGGCTTCACCAGCCAGGAAATCGTCCGCGGCTCCGATGGCGGGTTCGAGATCCGGGTCGCCGCACGCTCGCGCGCCGGCAACTGGCTGCCGACCGGCGGCATCGAGCGTTATGCGCTGATGCTGCGGCTGTATGATACGCCGGTCGGCGTTGCGACGCGGACGCAGCGCGACGCGCCGATGCCCTCGATATCCACGGTGAACTGCCCATGATCCGGCTGATGTTCACCATCATTGCGGGCGTGCTGCTGGGCGGCGTGGTGCATCTCGTCAGCGTGCTGGCGCTGCCGCGGATTGCCACCCAGGACGCCTATTCGCGGCTGACGCCGATGACCAAGGAGAACGCCGTCACGGCGCTGCCGCTGGCCGAGCCCAACAACGCGCCGATGCCGTTCATGGACCCGGCCTTTGCGGTGGCGATCTGCCGCTACGACCTCAAGGATGGTCCGCTGAAACTCACGGTACCGGTCAGCCAGGCCTATACCTCGGTGTCGTTCTACACGCGCAACGAGGTCGCCTATTACGCCATCAACGACCGCTCCGCCGGC
Organism: Bradyrhizobium paxllaeri; assembly: GCF_001693515.2. Lineage (NCBI taxonomy): Bacteria > Pseudomonadati > Pseudomonadota > Alphaproteobacteria > Hyphomicrobiales > Nitrobacteraceae > Bradyrhizobium > Bradyrhizobium paxllaeri. Next base: position 2,472,603 of record NZ_CP042968.1, on the reverse strand, counting down.
CGCAAGGTGATCGAGCTCGATTTGATGACGGAAGCGCAGCATTCCGAATTGCCGGAGGATGAGGAAGTCACCGCCGCCGACCGGCTGATCATCGACTCGCCGACCGTCACCGGGCTGATCGTGCTGAAGGCGCTGGCGCCGGAGCCCGGCCTGATGCCGCAGGCACAGGCCTCGCTCGCGGCATCGCGTTGCACGATCGAGACCGAGCCGCCACCGGCCAAGCAACCCGAATCGGCCGCGCCCCCGCCGCCCGCCGCCCCCGCGCCGCGCTCCAAGCGCTGATCAGGAGTTACTGACCAGCGACGGCTCAGCCACAAGGGCGCCCGGCCGCGCTCTCGCCTGCAGGCGCGACACCGCCTCGGCCAGCGGAACGGCGGCCTGCGAGCCGTCGCGCTCGCGCAAGGTCACCCGGCCTTCCCTCATCTCGCGCCCGCCGACAATAGCCATCACCGGCACCGCCATTTCATGCGCCGCCACGATGCGTCGCGAAAGGGTATCGGCGCCGTCATAGGCAACGGCTCTGATCCCGGCATCCTCGAACGCTGCCAGAACGTCCGCGCCGTATCCGGCCTGGTCTTTCGAGATCGGCGCAACCGCAACCTGGTCCGGTGACAGCCAGAACGGAAGCGCGCCGCCATGGTGCTCGAGCAGGATCGCCAGCATGCGGCCGAGCGATCCGAAGATGGCGTGATGGATCATCAAGGGCCTGGCGCGGCTGCCGTCGGGAGCGATGTAGGACGCCTCGAGCCGCTGCGGCAGGACGCCGTCGAGTTGCACCGTGCCGCACTGCCAGGATCGTCCCAGCCGGTCGCGCAACGCGAATTCCAGCTTCGGTCCGTAGAACGCGCCTTCGCCGGGATTGATTTGAGGCACGAGACCGCATTGCCGCGCAGCATCGCCGAGCTTCGCCTCCGACCAGTCCCACGTCGCGTCGTCGCCGGCGCGCACCGCCGGCCGCGTCGCCAGCGCCACCTCGTAGTCAGGAAAACCGAGGTCGCGGTAGACCTCGCCCAGCAGGGCAATGAAGCGCGCGACTTCGCCCTCCACGTCCTCCTCCCGGCAGAACACATGCGCATCGTCCTGCTCGAAGGCGCGCGTCCGCATGATGCCGTGGAGCGAACCGGAAGGCTCATTGCGGTGACAGGAGCCGAACTCGGCATAGCGGATCGGAAGCTCCCGCCACGAGCGCAGCCCCTTGTTGAAGATCTGCACATGGCACGGGCACGACATCGGCTTCAGCGCCATCGCCAGCTCGCCGTCGTCGACCCGGAACATGTGCTCGCGGAATTTGTCCCAGTGGCCGCTGCGGCCCCAGAACTCCTTTGGCAGCAGCTGCGGCGTCCGGACCTCGGCATAGCCGGCTTGGCGCATCTTGCGTCGGAGATAGTCCTCCAGCACCCGGTAGACGGCATAGCCGCGCGGATGCCAGAACACCATGCCCGGCGCATCTTCTTGAAGGTGCCAGAGTTTGAGTTGTACGCCGAGATTTCTGTGGTCGAGATCGTCCATGGCTCAAGTTCCTTGTGATGGGAAAAGCGCGGACGGGGACCATCAAAAACCAGAAAAGGCCCCGTCCGTCGCCGGCGGGGCCTTTTCTGGGTGAAGTACGCTTGTCTCTAGCGCGCGCAACCAGCAGGCGATCCGCCGTAAGCGGTCGCGGTGGTGGTCAATGCGGCTGAGCGAAGCTTATTCATGCGCTGTATATGGCGGCAAAACGCTCAAGCGTCAACGCCGGCCGCTTGGCGTCGCGGAATATGGATGATGCGCAGGGACATCAACACCCTGTGGCGGATGGTCCGGCCTGGTGCTGACCACAACGGCAGTTGTCGTAGTCCACGGGATCATGGCTGTTGAAGATGGTCACGGCGTCACCGTGATTGGCCTTGAGCGCCCGCAAGCGCTCCTGGTTTTCGATGCGCATAGTGCTCCAGCAAACCCAGCCAGTCGCAATGGCGCGTTGGGACAGTGTGACTGTCGGATAACTTGCTTGCGCCAATGGAAGTTTGAGCATTGAATTCGGCGCTGATGCCGCCACTACCGCAAGTAGCTTTGCAAAGTGCGTCCGTACTCTCGCAACACGAAATGATGAAGAGACTCGCCTGGGCAATGAGGCGCGTGTGATGGCCTCATGCGCAGCCGAACGAGAGGGTACGGCTATTTCGTCCATCTAACTGATCGGCAGTGGCCAAACGCGGGCCTCATGCGCGCACCGACCAGCATCGTCGATGGCGCCCAAGGATGGAGAAGAACAATGAGCACCTGGCTTAGTGAGCGAGAGCAACGTCTTGTCGCAGGCGCGGAGGCAGCATCGGCGCCAATGCCTATTCCCACTCAGATTGTTTCCAACGGCGAGTATCTGCCGCCCCCGCAGAGCGCGGTGCAAAAAAAGGTCGAGGCACGGATCAACGAGCTCGCCGACGCTAACGGCAAGCACCTCGGCTTGAGCCGCAGGCAGTTCCTGCACACGAGTTGCGGAATGGCGGCGGCATTCCTCGCCATGAACGACGTCTATGGCAATGTTTTCCAGGTCGCGGCCGCGGAGGCGCGAGAGCCTGAATTGATGCTGGCGCGGGCGCAGGGACTCTCAAGCCAGTTCATTTTCGACGTTCAGACCCATTTCGTGCGCGACGACTTCGATCACAAGGAGCTTCTGGGGCTGGCCGACTTTGCAAGCCAGCACTGGAATCCGAAGATGAAGGAAGAGGGCGTCTCCTCGCTCGGCCGCTACAAGTTCCAGAATTATGTGAAAGAGATCTACTACGACAGCGACACCAACGTGGCGCTCCTGAGCGGAGCGCCGTTCGACGATCCGAGCTGGTGGCTCCTTTCCAACGAGCAGATCGTCAAGGCACGCGAACTCATCAACGACTTCGCCGGTTCGCGCCGTCTGCTGGCGCACAGCGTCATCACCCCAAAGCAGCCCGGCTGGATGGAGGAGGTCGACAAGGCGATCGAGGTCTACAAGCCGGATTCCTGGAAGTCCTACACGATCGGCGATCCGCTGGCGCCCTCCAAGTTCCCCTGGCGGCTCGACGACGAGCAGGTGATGTATCCGTTCTACGAAAAAGCCGTGAAGGCCGGCATCAACACGCTGTGCATCCACAAGGGGCTGCTGCCGCCCGATTACGAGAAGTCGTTCGCCGGCGTGTGGGAATACGCAACCGCGTGGGACATCGGAAAGGCGGCGAAGGACTGGCCGCAGATGAATTTCGTGATCTATCACTCGGCGCTGCGGGCGTTCCTCGAACTGCCGGACAAGGCGTGGGCGGAGTTCGAGCAGACCGGCCGCATCCAGTGGGCCACGGACCTCGCGGAAATCCCGCAGAAGTTCGGCGTCACCAATGTCTATGCCGAGCTCGGCACGTCCTTTGCCAACTCGGCGGTGGCGCATCCGAAGTTCTGCGCCGCGCTGGTCGGCACGTTGATCAAGGGCATGGGGGTTGATCACGTCATGTGGGGTACTGACTCGGTCTGGTACGGCTCACCGCAGTGGCAGATCGAGGCGCTGCGCCGCCTCGAAATTCCCGAGGACATGCAGAAGAAATACGGCTTTGCGCCGCTCGGCGACGCCAATAGCGCCACCAAGCAGCAGATCTTCTCGGGCAATGCACTCAGGTTTTACAAGATCAAGCTCAAGGCGGCCGAAAACACGAGGATGCCAACCTATTCCGAGGACCGCCTCGCGGCGCTCAAGAACGAGTACGCTCAAGCGGCGACGCAGCCCTCGAACCTCCGCTACGGCTACGTTCGCGCGGCCTGAGTGCGGCAGGGCGACACCAAACCGCCCTAGCCTTTCACGGTCACCGCGCGTCCGATCACGGGCTGGGCTGCGACCGGCGGATTGGCGGTCTGCGCCGCGAGTTCGCCGATCAGGCGGTCGGCGTCGGCGGCGATGCCGTCGGGCGCGTGGATCACCAGCCGCTCCAGCGCCCACCGGTATGAAGAGATGCGCCGCTCCAGGCATTGCTGGACCCATTGCACGATCAGCGTGTTCTCTTCCATGCGGGCGATCGCATCGGCCTGCTCGGCCGGCGACAGTTCCGACACCATCTTCAGGCTGGCGCTGCGCTTGCGGTCGAGTTCGATGACGCGCACGGCGGAGGCAAAGAACGGTTCGAACCGCGTAATGTCGTTGCGAACATCCTCGATGATCTGCTGATAGCGCGAGGTATGCGAACGGTGCGGCTCGTCGATCAAGGCGCGCCCGTAGGTCGTGCGGTCGAACACGACCTTCTGCCGCCATGGCGAGGGTAGCGGCTGGTAATCGCCGAACACGCTCTTCCATGCCGGCCGCGAATGCGGCGGCTCGATCAGGGGATAGGCGAGATCGCGAAGCTGGCGCTCGTTTTCGGTGAGCTGGAAGTGTGAAGGCTTGAGGCCGACGCTTGCGGTGGCCTCGGCGCCGATCCAGCGGTGCATGTCGTCGTTGCGCATGTCGGCGCGGGTGCGGCCGAAATCGCCGCCGCTGCAGCCGCCGAGCGCCACTCCGAGAACAAGCAGCATGAGAGCCGGGAGTGACCGAAGCCCGGCGGTCCGGATCGGGAGGCACTTCTCCGGCATTTCAAAATTCCGTCGTTCAGGGGCGCCGACGGCGACGGCGACCGGGCGCAGTGCCCTCTTCCGGTCCGCGCCCATCGCCGGTCTCGCCGGCTCTACGCTCGATACGGACAACAGGAAGAATCAGCACGGTTCCCAGACCATCGCGTGGAGCGCCATCCATGGTTGAGCCCGGCCGTCGCGAAGCCGCATCCGCCGGAAATTCAATGATGGTGCCCATGTTCCGTTCTCTCTGGTTGCCGCGCGGACACGATTTGACCGGCGACATGCCATTATTCAGAACAGAACGTGGTTAACGGCATCTTAATTTGTGCAGACGGTACAGCTACGGGCTCCGGCGCTCCCACCAGCGCACCGAAAGCTCAAATTTTATCGGATTTTTTCAAGGGCTGTTTTCCTTAACCAACTCTTAAAGCGCCCTGCGTAGGCTGCCGCGAAGGGAATTACCGAAGTCGCGTACAACCTCACATGACGGCAGCTCCATTGTTTCCGGGATTCGACGGGCTGATGACGCTCTCGCGCCGCGAGGGCGTCGATATCCGCCCGACCTTGCTGCGCGTGCTGACCGACCTCTATGTCCAGGCCAGCGCCCACTCCGCCGACGAGGAACGGCAGTTCGTCGAACTCGCCTCCCGCCTGATCGACCAGGTCGACGACGCCACCCGCGCCGCGGTGCGGGCACGGCTTGCGATCTATCCGGCGACACCGGCCGCGATCATGGTCAAGCTCGGCCTGCGGCGCTCGCAACCCAGCGAAGCCCCGCCGCTTGCGGCTGCGATTGCCGCCGCTCCTGCCGATGCGCCGACGGTGAAGCCACTGAGCGAAGCACAGTTGCGAATGGCATCCAACCTGTCGATGCGGCCCAATGATGCCGCCGAAATCACCGACATGTTCTTCTCGGCCGGCCCGAGCGAGCGCGCGCAGATCCTGCACAATCTCTCCGACACGCCGCTGAAGGCTGCGCCGCGAATTTCCGCAGCGCGCGCCGCCCGCGCGCTCCATATCCTGGAGATGGCCGCCTTCGCCGAGGACATCGAAAACTTCACACTCGAACTCGGCGACGCCCTGATCCTGCCATCGCGGATCGCGGCGCAGGTCGTCAACGACCCCGGCGGCGAGCCACTGGCCTGTGCGGCACGCGCGCTTGACATGCCGAGCGCGGCGTTCCAGCGCGTGCTGCTGTTCCTCAATCCCGAGTTCGGCTCGTCCGTGCACAATGTCTATCGCTTGTCACGGCTTTACGACCGTTTGAGCGAACGATCCGCGCTGGTCATGCTGGCCGCGTGGCGTGGCTCGACCATGGCAGTCAGCCGCGCCAAATATCGCGCCGCGCTGTACGATGACGAACGCCATCGCGCCCGCGTGCCGAATTCGCAAACGCGGCCGGCCGTGCAGCCCGGAACTGCGCCGGCGGTTCGCACCGGCACCGACGGTTCGAAACGCTAGAGCATGATCCGGAAAAGTGTGTAGCGGTTTTCCCTCGCGACAAACGCGGAACGCGTTTGCGCGGAGATCATGCTCAAACAAATAGCTAAAGCGGGATGACGATTCGAAGAAACGTCATCTCGCTTTAGGCTTTCGCCAGCTCCAGAAAATGCCGCCCTGCCCGGTCCTCGGTCTCGACGATCCAGGCGTCGGGATCGAAACGCAGCTCCTTGGCAAGGCGTTCTTCCACCGATTGCTCCGGCACCGGCTGCGGCGAAGCCGGCGCGAACAGCCGCTCGGCCGGCCGGCTCTCGTCATAGACGGTCTGCGGCGCGGGCGCATACAGCATGGCGTTGCCGTCAAGCAACGCCACCTTGATAAACACCGCCCCCGCCTCTTCCGCACCGCGCTTGCGCACGGCGCCAAATATTCCCTCATTCTGGCAGCGGCGCAGGTAAGCGGCCACCCAGATGGATGATTTCAATCGCATGGAATCGACGATAGGCCAGCGACCGGGCGGACGCTAGTACCACCAGCCTCACGTCCGTGACGCTTCACGACAGATATCCTTCGCACGATCGAGTGTCTCACAAAGCGGCCTGCAGGTCGGCCAGAGTCACCATCAGCGTTTGGGGGTCTGCGGGTGAGGATTCCACGCCGACAGCGCGATAAAAACTTGCGGCTTCCTCGGAGATTGCGTGCACCAGAAGTCCGCGTATGCCGATGGCGTCGGCGGCACCAAGTATGCGTAGCGCTGCGTCACGGAACAGGGCCCGTCCCAAACCTCGTTTCTGGTATCCATTGTCGATGGCAAGGCGGGCAAGGATAGCTACCGGAATTGGGTCAGGCATGTTGCGCCTGAATCTTCCCGTCGCCTCCGCGCAGGCGAGTGCGCCTGCCGCCAGCGCATAATAGGCAACGACACGACTTCCCTCGCAAACAACGAAAGTTCGCGATGCACCACTCTTGTGATTGGCTAACGCGCGACGCCTGAGCCAATCATCAAGAGCTGGATGACCGCACGAAAACGCCGACACATCGTGACCATCCTCGATCGACGACGGAGGACCGAGCTTCATTCCCAGGGAGCCTTACCCTGCATGGTGCGCTTGAGTCGTTTGTTCGGCGATGGTGGCGCCTCGAGCCGTGCAATAAAGTCCGCGTAAGCCTTGGCACTTACCTGGATGACGGCGCGATCGAGCAGCGCCTCTTCGGCAGCGCGTCGGGCGGCCTCAAGAATGAAGTCGGTGCGTGTCTTGCCTTGAACCTTGGCGGCCCAATCGAACAGAGTCCGATCCTCGGGCTTGATGCGCATGTTCAGGGTGTCACGGGCAGTCGCTGACATGGTCCATTTCTCCTCGTCGGGGAACCATATCAGATATGCAATGACATTGTCATTACAAACGAGAGCTTTCCGCCTAGTCGATCGGGTGCCCAATCATGGCCGTGAGCTCCTTCACCAGCCGATCGGACATTTGTCCGGTCACCGGGAGCTTGCGGTCGCGCTCGAATTTCGAGATCGCGGCCTGCGTGTCCGAACCGACCGCCCCGGTCGGCTTCAACTGGCCATAGCCATATTGCGTGAGCGCGCGCTGCACCGCCGCCACGCGGCGCGCGCCGGCGCTTTGCGTAGTGGCCGGAATCGGCGCCGGCGGCCGCGCTACATTGGCAGGCGCCGTAGTAGGCGCGCCGGTCGACTTGACCACCAGATTGGCCATGGGATCGGCATTCTTGGGTTCGGCGTTCCTGGAATCGGAACTCCTGAAATCAGAACTCCTGGAATCAGAGGTCTTGGGTTCCGCGCTCCTCACCTCGACCGGCCGGATTTCCGGCGGATCTGAATCGCCTGGCCTTCCGGTCAATTCGACCGGGCGCGGGCGCGGCAACGGGTTCGACACGGCAGCCTGCGGCGCCGGCAGCGTCACGACCGAGCCGAACATCGGCGAGGGATGGCGGCCAGCCTGCAGAAACAATGCATTGGCGACGATGGCGCAGATCGCGGCAGCCGCAAGCAGGCCCGCGATCACGTCCTTCGGACTGTGCAGGAAGATGCGCGTCAGGAGACCGCGACGCTCTTCCTCCGCTTCGATCGCAACCGCCTTCGCGCCACGGCGGCGGCGGCGCGGCATCTCGTCTTCGTCGTCGTCAATACGCCTAGGCACGCTTCTTCACCTGCTGGGCTTCGTCCTGAGATTCGGGTCGCTGCGCCGGTTTCAGCGTCGCGATGTTGTTTGAAGGCGCCAGCGACGGCGCAAAGTCAAGCGGCAAGGTAACGGTCACCGTGGTGCCCTCGCCGACGCTGCTCTGCACGTTCATCTCGCCATTATGCAATGCGACCAGTCCCTTCACGATCGACAGGCCGAGGCCGGTGCCTTCGTGCTTGCGCTGATAGGTCTTGCCGGCCTGGAAGAACGGATCGCCGATCCGCGCGAGGTCCTCGGCCGCGATACCGACCCCGGTGTCGGTGACACCCAGCATCAGCCGCGATCCCTCGACGGCGGCGGAAACCGTCACGCTGCCGCCGCGCTCGGTGAACTTGATGGCATTGGTGATGAGGTTCAGCGCGATCTGCTTGAACGCACGGGGATCGCCATTCATGACGGGCAAGTCTTCCGCCGCGCGGGTGATCAGATCGACGCCGTTGTCGCGCGCCTTCAGCGCCAGCAGATTGCAGCAGTGCAGCAGCGCCGCGCGCGGCGCGAACGGCTCCGGCGAAATTTCGAAATTGCCGGTTTCCATCTTGGACATGTCGAGGATGCCGTTGACGACCGACAACAGATGCTGACCGGAATCGTTGATCAGCTGCGCATATTCCCTGCGGCGCGCGGTATCGAGCATCATCGCCTCTTCATGCACGATCATCTCGGAGAAACCGATGATGGCGTTGAGCGGCGTGCGCAGTTCGTGGCTCATGGTGGCGAGGAAGCGCGTCTTGGAGGCATCGGCCTGCTCGGCGGCGGCGCGCGCCGTTTCGAGGGCCTGCTCCTGCATCTTGCGGTCGGTGATGTCGCGCATCACGGCGACGACCTCGGCCTCGGGCGAAGCCTGCTCGAGCAGCCGGCAGCGCATCTCGACCCAGATGAAATCGGCTGATGTGTTCTGGCCGCGCACCGCATCGCGGCGCAGGCGGAATTCGACGCTGCGCTGCTCGCTGCCGCCCGCGGCATCCGATAGCGCCGTAAGATAGGCCGGCCGATCGGCGACATGGACGCGGTCGAACAGGCCGTGGCCGGTAAGTCGGGCGCCGGGCGTGCCGAGCATGGCTTCCGCCGCCGGTGAAATGAACCCCACGGCGCCGTTGCGACTGTGACGCGAAATCACGTCGCTCATGTTCCGCGCCAGCAGGCGGTAACGATCCTCTTCGAGATAGAGCAACGACACAGACGTGCGCGCCAGCGATTCGGCGCTGACGGCGAGTCCCGCCGCGTAGAGCGTCGCCGAAGCGACGCCCGCCCCCATCAGGACGCCGCGCAGGGCCGCGTTCGGCTCCGCCACCGGCAGGAGATGAAAATGTCCAAGCGCGATCAACATGGCGGCGCATGACAGCGCCAGCGCGGAAGCGAACGCGACCACGCGGCGCGAGGCCGATAGCGCAGCTTCCAGCGGAACGACGATGAGCCAGACCGCGGCGAAGGATTCGATGCCGCCGGTGGTCACGGCAACCATCATGACAAGGCCGGCCAGCGCCAGCGCGGAAAGGATATGCGCGCCTTCGTAGCGGCCGGTGCGCGACAGGAACCAGGACAACAGAATGGGAGCGATCAGCCAGGCGAAGGCCGCAACCTCGAGCGCCGTGGGCGCTCCGCGCATCGCCAGATAGATCGGAAAAGCGGCAAGCGCCACCAGGCTGCCGAGCAGCCGCGGCGCCATGAACGCGCGATGACGCGCACGCGTCAGCGCATCATATCGTGCCGAGGGATGCAGCAACGCATCGAGACAATCGCGGATGATACTCAAAACAATCACGGCTCTCGCGCTTCGGCTCGTTCGTCAGACAGACGCGCCGGAACGCCCCCATTATCCTTGACGCCACCGTGTCAGAGCGAGCTTAAGCGAACGCTAAGGCGATGCGGATTGGCGCCGGGCACCGCGTCTTCGCAGGGATTTCGCGCCTTGCGCGAGCTCCATTCGACGCGGATGGTGAACGATAGGTTTCCAGCACTGAGGTTCTATGGTTTCGAAATGGTGGACGCGCTGCCGACGCAGCCTTTGCGCGTATTCATCGCCATCAATCGAAAATTTACGTCGAATCGCATCTTTCAAATTTTCTGCGAGTTTTCGCCGAATTTACTTCAATGCAAACACTTAGGATTTATCGACGACTGTTAGTCAGAAACGAAGCTGCGGGTTAACCGCGGCACAACCAAAAGACGACCGGGATCGCGAGATGTTTTTTATGCTTCGCATGGCGTTCTGGCTCGGGCTCGTGCTCGTGCTGCTGCCCAGGGAAAAGACGCCCGAATCGGACAAGACGCCGCAGATCAGCGCGTCCGAGGCTGTATCGGCTGCCACCGCCGCCGCCTCCGACATGAGCCAGTTCTGCAAGCGCCAGCCGGCGGCTTGCGAGGTCGGCGGCCAGGCCGCAACGGCGATCGGCCAGCGCGCCCAGGATGGCGCCCGCCAGTTGTACAAGATCATCACCGACGACAAGAAGTCCGAGCAACCCAGGGTCCCCGACAAGAAGCCCGACCATACCAGTTCGATCGGCACCGACGCCGAGGCCGTTGCCGCGAACACGTCGCCCACCGACGCGCTGACGGACGACGACATGGCGATCGAATGGCGGATGCCGCGGACGCCGTTGGCTGCAAAATAGGCGGCGGAACCGGTTCCATTTCCGTCGCTTTCGTCCAATCCGCGTCCTATATAAGACTTCAAGGAAACGGATGCGGACCAGGATGACGATCGACGAAATCAGGGACAATTTCGAACTGCTGGACGAGTGGGACGACCGCTACCGGTATGTCATCGAACTCGGCCGCATGCTCGATCCGATGCCGGAGGCCGAGCATTCCGCCGAGAACAAGGTCAATGGCTGCGTCAGCCAGGTCTGGCTTTCCAGGCAGATCGACCGCAGCGGCAATGGCGAGCCGCGGCTGAAGTATCTGGGTGACAGCGACGCTCACATCGTGCGCGGCCTGATCGCAATCCTGCTCACGCTGTATTCCGGCCGCACGCCACAACAGATTCTTTCGACCGATGCGCTCGCCGTGTTCGACGAGTTTGGATTCCGCGAGCATCTGACGCCGCAGCGTTCCAACGGCCTGCGCTCCATGGTCGAGCGCATCCGCTCCGACGCGCGCGAGTCGCTGGCCGCGGCTTCCTGACGTTTCGCGCAGTTACTTCCGCTTCCGCGCCTGCTGACCGAGGCCCATCTTCTTGGCGAGCTGCGAACGCGCCACCGCGTAGTTCGGCGCCACCATCGGGTAATCCGGCGGCAGGCCCCATTTGTCGCGGTACTGTTCCGGCGTCATGTTGTACTGCGTGCGCAGATGGCGCTTGAGCGACTTGAAGCGCTTGCCGTCTTCCAGACACACCAGATATTCCGGGGTTATCGACTTCTTCATCGACACTGCCGGCTTGGCCGGCTCGAGCGGCGTCTCGGGGCGGCCGCTCGACACCCGCATCAGCGCGGCGTGGACCTGGCTGATCAGGTTCGGGATTTCAGAGGCCTGGGTCGGATTGTTGCTGAGATAGGCCGAAACGATATTGGCGGTCAGTTCGACGGGCGTTTTGCCGGCGGGATCAGTCATGGCTCAACCTTCTGGGTCACCAACGCATCTGTCGGCCACACGGTTCGGACAGTATCCGACCGCGCCTATACATCAACGAAAGCTCGTACAACTTGGCGTATATGACCGAAGTGCCGGGAAACTGACAAGAACGGCGGCGTTTTATTTTCGATAGCCTGCTTCGCAGCAAGTATTGGCCGGCACTAAAGCGTTTTCCAGCGAAGCATGCCCTCGGACTTGATCCGTGGGTGGGCACCGGTTCGCGTCAAGAAAACGCGTCAAATCAAAAATCTGGAGCCCCGTTCCGATTCCATCGGAACGGAAAAAGGGCTCTAGGGCCGCTGATCGAGATGCGCGCGCAGTTCGTCGATGGAGGCGAAGCGCATCATCCCCTCCGGCATCTGGGCCTCGATCGAACCATCGGAATAGAGCGAATAGGCCATGCCATCGACAATGCCGGACTTCAGCACCGTCACCGCCGGCTGATCCTCCGTGCGCCCCGGTCCAGCATTGGCTTCCGCGAGCGTCGGAGACATGCGGCCACCGCGCCGCGGCGGCAGCGGCGGTAGCGGGGCTTCAGCAGTCTTGCGATCCGTTCTCGGCCAGGCGTCATCGAACGCCCCCCGTGGCGGTTCGGCCGGTTCGACCGGCGGCACGGCGGGCGGATTGGAGCGAAAGTCGGATGACAACAGATCCGGCGGCAGCGGTTCGCCGCCCCGCGATTGCGCACGCTCGCGTTCCTTTCGTGATGTCGAGGAAAACAGCAGATTGCGCTTCGGTTTCGGCGTCGACGGCGGCGGTTCGGGGTGGGTCGGTTCCGGGATCGGGTGATCGCGCAAGACAGTCTCGTTCTGCCACGGCGGCGGTGCCACTGGCGAGAATGGTCCGGGACCGCTCGCCTGTTCCGCGGCCGGGAAACTGGGGACGACCGGAGCGGTATCCCGCGCCGCAGCGACAGGAAGCGGCGGCAGCGCCGCGGCCTCACCGCGCGCTTCGGGCAGGCCGGCGCCGAGCCGGCGTGCGATGTTCTTCAACTCCCGGACCGCTACCCACAGCGCAAACATGATCGCGCCGGTGCAAATGCCGGTTACGCCGGCGATAATCAGCGTGTTACCGGTGCTGAATTCCTTGATCGGTATCCCGAAGCCGATCGCCAGCAGGCCTGCCAAAGCGAGGCCGATCGCCGCGACCAACACCACAAACATCATTGAACTAACCCCTCAGCCGCGCCCTTAACGCTCGCCAGCCGCCCCAGGCCACGATACCGTCATCTTGTGCGCACCGCCAACCGCCAATTGCGTCCCCGGTTCCATAACGGCGCTCGTTCGTTTGCCGGATCCGATCTCGGCGGCCATTCAGGTATCGTTCAGCCCGCCGGCCGTAGTTTTACCATCTACTAAATACCGCCCTTTTGTTGCATTGCATCAGGGCTTTAGGCCACAATTCCCAATTACTTGGAAATGGAACTAGGCTATATGGGTACCCGGGGAATGCGGCTCAACAATATCCTTCGTGGGCCATAGGGGACGCTGGGTTACCAATCGCCATGTCATCCATCACGACTTCTGCCCTCGATACGCCCGCGCGGCGCTCGGTGGAGCGGACCTGTGACGACCTTGCCATCTTCGTGCTGGCCGTGGTCGCCCTGGTCGCGGGCCTGACTTTCCGCGACTACGGGCTGGGCTGGGACGACTACACGCACGCTGAATATGCCGACCTGCTGTTGCGGATGTACGGTTCCGGCTTCAAGGACACCGGCGCGCTGTCGTTCGCCAATCTCTACATGTATGGCGGCGGCTTCGACATGGCGGCGGCGCTGCTGCACAAGGTCATCCCGCTCGAATTGTTTGAAACGCGCCGCCTGCTCGGTGCCATCGTCGGCCTGATCGGCCTTGGCGTGACCTGGCGGCTGGCGCGGCGGGTCGGCGGTCCGCTTGCCGGGCTCGCAACGCTGCTGCTGCTGGTGCTGTGCCCGACCTTCTATGGCCACATGTTCATGAACCCGAAGGATGCGCCGTTTGCCGTCTCGATGGTGATCCTGATCCTGGGTTTGGTGCGTCTCGCCGAGGAATACCCCGCGCCCTCGCCGCGAACCATTTTGATCGTCGGCATCGGCGCCGGCCTCTCCATCGGCTGCCGGATTCTCGGCGGGATGGCGCTGGTCTATGCGATGGTGGGCTTCGTCCCGCTGCTTATCGAGGAAGTTCGCAACCAGGGCGCGCGCGAAGCCGGCCGTCGCTTCGCCCATGTCGTGTACGTGCTGCTGCCCGGCCTCGTGCTCGGTTACCTGATCATGGGCCTGGTGTGGCCGTGGTCGATCATGGAAGCGGACCATCCCTTCAAGGCGCTGACCTATTTCTCGCACTTCTTCGAGAAGCCCTGGAAGGAAATGTTCGACGGCGCGCTGGTGTCGGTGCCTGATATGCCGTGGTCCTACCTGCCGACCCTGTTCGCGCTGCAGCTTCCCGAGGTCATGCTCGCGCTTCTGTTCGCCGGCATCGTCGGCACCTTCATGTCGCTATCGCGCAAAGACGTGAAGGCCCGCCGCAAGACCATATACCTGATGCTGACGCTGGCGGCGACCTTGCCGCTGGTGATCGCGATGGTGAAGCGGCCGGCGCTCTACAACGGCATCCGGCATTTCGTTTTCGTCATCCCGCCTATGGCGGTGCTCGCCGGCGTATCGTTCGCCTGGGGCATGAACTGGCTCAAGGACAATCACCGCCGCTGGCAGCCTGCCGCGCTGGCGGTGTTCACGTTCGGCCTGCTGCTGCCGCTCAGCGAAATGATCCGCCTGCACCCTTACGAATACACCCACTTCAATCACATCGCCGGCACGGTGCGGACCGCCGACAATTACTTCATGCTGGACTATTGGGGTCTGGCGCTGAAGCAGGCTTCCGACGGTCTGCGCGAAGAGCTGGTAGAGCGCCAGGAAGTGGCTCCGGCGGGTCGCAAGTGGAAGGTCGCGGTGTGTGGTCCGCAGCGGCCGGCGCAGGTCGCGCTCGGCCCTGACTTCACGATCGGCTGGGACAGCCAGTCCGCCGACTTCGCGATGACGCTGGGCGAGTTCTACTGCAAGGGCCTCACCGCGCCCGTCATGGTGGAGATCAAGCGCGATGATGTCGTGTTCGCGCGCGTCTACGATATTCGCGGCCGCGCCATCTCGACACTTCTCGCCATTCCGGCGCCGTAACGACCCGGTGCCTGCGATGGCATGACTGCCACGCAGGATGGCTGCCTTGCTGGCCGTCCGGCACACGGCTAGGCTTGCTCTTCAAATCGATCATTTTCGGGAGACCGCGCCATGTCGCCAGCAGAAGCTCGCCTGAAGCGGGTTCCCGGCATGACGGACGCTGAGTGGAACCAGCGGATCAACCTCGCCGCCTGCTATCGCCTCGTCGCTCTCTATGGCTGGGACGATCTGGTCGACACCCACATCTCGGCGCGCGTGCCCGGCCCCGACCATCATTTCCTGATCAACCCGTACGGGCTGATGTTCGAGGAGATCACGGCGTCGAGCCTGGTGAAGGTCGATCTCCACGGCAACCAACTCAGCGAAAGCGAATACAGCATCAACCCCGCAGGCTTCACCATCCATTCGGCGATCCACGAGGTGCGCGAGGATGCCGGCTGCGTGCTTCATCTGCATACGCCGGACGGAACGGCGGTCGCGAGTTGCATGGAAGGCCTGTTGCCGATGAACCAGACCGCGCAATTCGTCACCCACGACCTCGCCTATCACGACTATGAAGGCGTGGCGCTGGACCATGACGAGCGCCCGCGGCTGCAGAAGGACCTTGGCAACAAGAACCACATGCTGCTGCGCAACCACGGCACGCTGACGGTTGGCCGTTCGGTCGCCTCCGCCTTCGAGCGCATGTATCACCTGGAGCGCGCCTGCACGATGCAGGTGCGCACCCGCATGCTGGGCCCGACCGCCTACCCGATCGAGCAGGCTGTGGTCGACAAGAACGAACAACTGTTCAGCAATGCCGATTTCGCCGAGCGGCGCTCGACGCAATTGGTGTGGCCGCCGCTGTTGCGAAAACTCGATCGCATCGATCCGAGCTACAAGACCTGAACCTGGCGAACGTGAAAAAGGTTGTAGCGCGTGACGGTACTGGTGACCGGCAGTTCCGGCCATTTGGGCGAGGCGTTGATCCGTACGCTGCAGGCGCAGCGGCGCGAGGCCATCGGCATCGACATTCTGCCCGGCGCGTTCACGCATCACACAGGCTCGATCGCTGACCGGGCGTTCGTGCGCCGTTGCATGAGAGGCGCCGCGACGGTGCTGCACGCCGCAACGCTGCACAAGCCGCATGTGGCAACGCATAGCCGCCAGGACTTCGTCGACGTCAACATCACGGGCACGCTCAACCTGCTCGAAGAAGCCGCGGCAGCGGGTGTCTCGGCATTCGTCTACACCAGCACGACAAGCGTCTTCGGTGATGCGCTGGTGCCGCCGCCGGGCGAGCCGGCCGCCTGGATCACCGAAGACGTCACGGCGGTGCCGAAAAATATCTATGGCGTCACCAAGGCGGCAGCGGAGGATCTGTGCCAGCTATTCGCGCGCAATCATTCGCTTTGCGCCATCGTGCTGCGCACCTCGCGTTTCTTTCCCGAGGAAGACGACAATCGCGCGACACGCGAGGCGTTTAGCGACGCCAACGCCAAGACCAACGAGTTCCTGTATCGTCGTGTCGACATCGAGGACGTGGTCAGCGCGCATCTCCTGGCGGCACAGCACGCGCCATCGGCCGGCTTCGCAAAATACATCATCAGCGCCACTACGCCGTTCGCGCGCCACGACGCGGCGGAATTGCGCACCAACGCGCCGGCCGTGATCCGCCGCTGCGTGCCGGACTATGAGGCCGAATATGCAGGCCGTGGCTGGACGATGCTTCCGGGCATCGATCGCGTCTATATCAACGACCGCGCCCGCGCCGAACTCGGCTGGCGGCCGCGCCATGATTTCCGCGCGCTGATGGCGCGGCTGCGGACCGACGAGGACATCCGCAGCCCCCTCGCGCGCGAGATCGGCAGCAAGGGTTATCACGATCGCGTTTTCAGCGAGGGGCCTTACCCCGTGGAGTGAGGCTGCCGAAGATATCGATTGGACGAGTCGCGCCGATGCGCTAAACTGCCGGCCACACACCCTCTACGCGTTTGGCATCAAAACGCCGCCCAATCCCGGGCGGCGTTTTTGTTTGGAGCGGCGGCTGCATAACGCTCACGTCCTGTCCGGCATCTGTCTTGGGAGTATGATCCTTACGTCAGTCCCCTTCCCGGGTTCGCTGCTCAAGCGGAGCTGGCCGCCCAGGCGATCCGTCACCACGCTGTAGACGATATGCAGGCCGAGGCCCGTGCCGCCCTGGTGGCGGCGGGTGGTAAAGAACGGATCGAACGCCTGCCGCCTGACGTCCGGGCTCATGCCGCAGCCGTCATCGCTAAAGATGATTTCGACGTCATCGGCGCCGCATGCGCTCACCTTGATGGCAATGTTCCCCCGCCGGCCGTCCGGAAACGCATGCGCGATCGCGTTGAGGAAAAGGTTGGTCAGCACCTGCCCGTAGGAGCCGGGATAGCTGCTGACCGAAAGCCCCTGCTCGCACTCGACGTTCAGCATCACGCCGTGCTTTGGCAGAGCCGGCCGCAAGCCCGTGGCGACCTGCTCGGTGAGATCGCCGAGATCGAACGACCGAAGATCCGAAGTGTTGCGGTCGGACGCCACCTGCTTGAACGACTGGATCAATTCGGCCGCACGGTTCAGGCTCTCCTGAAGCTGGGCGGAGCCGTCGCGCACGGCCTTCACAAACTCGTTAAGGCTCGACCGCTTGAGCGTTCCCAGCGTCGTTTCCGCGGCAAACTGCCGGCTTTTGCGCTCCAGCGATGACGCGACCGTCAGACTGGTGCCGAGCGGATTGTTGATTTCGTGCGCGACACCCGCAACCAGCCGACCGAGCGCTGCTAGCTTTTCCGCCTCGATCAGCGAGTTCTGGGTTTCGCGCAGATTTTGCAACGCCGCTTCGGCCGCATCCCTTGCCCTGCGCACTTCCCGCTCGCTGCGCTTGCGTTCGCTGATGTCGATATGGGTGCCGATCCAGCCATAGACCACGCCCTGGGGATCGCGCAGCGGAACGACACGCGTCAGGAACGGGCGATACTCGCCATCCTTGCCGAGCAGCGACAGCTCCGACTCCATGGCGGTGCCGGTTGCCAATGCTTCGGTCCAGCGATTGCCAAGCACCGTATGCCAGGCATGCGGATCGATCTCGCCCGCAGGCCTGCCCGTGTATTCGTACCAGTGACTGTTGAGCCAGTAGATCGCGCCATCGGCGTGCGTCATCCACACCAGCTGCGGAATCGAATCCGCCAGCGTGTGGAACTGGCGTTCGCTGGCCCTCAGCGCGGCCTCGGCGCGCTTGCGCTCGGTGATCTCCTCGGCGGCGACATTGACGCCAACGATCTCACCGTCGGCGTTGCGATGCGGATGCCAGTAGGTGACCCAGAAGCGCTCATCGGTTTGGTCGGCGCGCTGGCCGGCCACCTCGACGCCGGTGACGGGATCGCCGGTGCGCAGGATTGACTGCACAATGCCTTCGACCGCGTCCGCCAGCGCCGGTACGCAATCCCGCACATAGCGGCCAAGATGGTCCTCTACGGAAATGCCGCAGATATCGGTCAGGCGCTGGTTGATCTGCAGGTAGCGGCAGTCAGGCGACAGGAACGCAAGGCCGACCGGCGCGGTGTCGTAGATCAGTTGCAGCGTCGGCTGCCGCGGATCGAACACCTCGTCTGAAAATCGCGGCGGTACGCCGGTCGCGATCGAGGGTTGATACGGAGTCATCGGCTGCTATTGGCTTCCATCGCCAATCCTCCCGGGCGCAACGCAACTAAACCCGATACGTTTGTAGAGGTAGTGATCGCTTCGGCATGCGTACCGCCAGGGATCCGGATCATGTCGCCGACCGTCTCGTCTGCCCACGGCAGATCGAACCGGTCCGTCCCGGGCGACGAGACGGCATCTGCGGGATTGAACGCCTCAATGGGGTGGCGCGCAATAGGTCCCGGGAAGCCCGGACCTGCGCGGAATCGACCTGGAACCAGCCCATGTTCCATCGGACGGAAATATATGCACAGGCGGGTCGTATCGCCGCGGGAAACGCGGAGGGGATACACACCCGCTGTTTGAGGACAACTATCCGCGCTGCGCCTCCGCGAACGCACCCAGGATCCGCGCCCAGGAGCGGATGCCCTTGTGGTAGCTCTTCAGATCATACTTCTCGTTCGGCGAATGGATGTTGTCGTCGTCGAGACCGAAGCCGATCAGCAGGCTGTCGAGGCCGAGCGTGCGCTTGAAATCCGCGACGATCGGGATCGAGGCGCCGGAGCCGACCAAGAGCGCCTCCTGGCCCCATTCCTCGGTCAATGCGCGCTTGGCAGCCGCCAGCGGCTTCATGTTCCAGTCGAGCGCGATGGCCGCGCCACTGGAGTGCTCGGTGAAGACGGCCTTGCAGTCGCCCGGAAGCCGCGCGGTGACATAGTCGCGGAAGGCCTTCTTGATCTTCTGCGGGTCCTGGCCTTCGACCAGACGGAAGGAGATCTTTGCGGAAGCTTCCGCCGGGATCACGGTTTTCGAGCCCTCGCCGGTATAGCCGCCGAAAATGCCGTTGATGTCGCAGGTCGGACGCGAGGATATTTGCTCGATCAGCAGGCGATCCTTTTCGCCGGCGGGGATCGAGAGGCCGATCGGCTTAAGGAACGACTCCGGCGTGAGGTTCAGGTTCTTCCACTGCGCCAGGATATCCGGCGGCAGATCCTTCACGCCGTCGTAGAAGCCGGGAATGGTGATGCGGCCGTTGTCATCAAACAGGCCGCCGAGGATGCTGGTCAGCACGCGGATCGGGTTGCGCGCGCCGCCGCCGAACACACCGGAATGCAGATCGCGGTTGGCGGCCTTGATGGTGACCTCGTCATACATCAAGCCGCGCAGCGAGGTTGTGATGGCGGGCGTGTTCGGGTCCCACATGCTGGTGTCGCAGACCAGCGCGAAGTCTGCCTTCAACTCATCCTTGATCGCCTCCATGAACGGCACGAAATTCTTCGAACCGACTTCTTCTTCGCCTTCGATCAGGATCGTGACGTCGATCGGCAGCGATCCCGTGACCTTCTTCCAGGCGCGGCAGGCCTCGATGAAAGTCATCAACTGGCCCTTGTCGTCCTCCGCGCCGCGCGCCACGATGATCTTGCGGCCGTCGGCGTGATCGGTGACGACAGGCTCGAACGGCGGACGGTGCCACAGATTGAGCGGATCGACCGGCTGCACATCATAATGCCCATAGAACAGCACGTGCGGGCGGCCGTCGGTGCTGCCGTTCGCTTTGGCGACGATCGCGGGATGCCCCGCCGTCGGCCTCACCTCCGCCTTGAAGCCGAGCGTCGCAATATCCTTCGCCAGATGATCGGCCGCCGCCTTGCAATCGCCGGCGAAGGCCGGATCGGCCGAGATCGACTTGATCCGCAACAGCGCAAACAGCCGCTCGAGGCTGTTGTTGAAATCGGCGTCGATATGATCGAGGACCGGCTGGATCTTGGCATTGGGCATGGTTGATTATTCCTGGCTGCGAGCCTTGTTATTTGACGTCAAGTTGTAGCTTGCCGCGGCCTTACCGCCGCAGCAATCCGCCCAGCGCGCCGCGCACCAGCGCGCGTCCGACCGAACTGCCGAGCGATCCGCCGACCGATTTGCCGAGATCGGCGACGACGCCGCCGATCACCTTGTTGGTGACAGAGCGCGTGACATCGCGCGCGATAACCTGGCCGGTCGACAGCCGGCCGCGCTTGACGTTGGTGCCGAAGATCGTGCCGACGATCGAACCGATCTGTCCGAGAACGCCGCCGCCGCTACCGTCGCCCTGGCCATCCGCCGGCGCCGCCGTGTCGGCCACGCGCTTCTGCAGCATTTCATAGGCGGATTCGGCGTCGATCGCGGTGTCGTATTTGCCCTTGAACGGGCTCTTGCTCATGATCGCCTTGCGCTCTTCCGGCGTGATCGGCCCGATCCGCGCGGTCGGCGGCCGGATCATCACGCGCTCGACCATGGTCGGCGTACCGCCGCCTTCAAGGAACGACACCAGCGCTTCGCCCTTGCCGAGTTCCATGATGACGCGGGCGGTATCGAGCTTCGGATTCGGCCGAAAGGTCTGCGCCGCCGCTTTCACCGCTTTCTGATCGCGCGGCGTAAAGGCGCGCAACGCGTGCTGCACGCGGCCGCCCAGCTGGGCCAGCACCTTGTCCGGCACGTCGATCGGATTCTGCGTGACGAAGTAGACGCCGACGCCCTTGGAACGGATCAGGCGCACCACCTGCTCGATCTTGTCCATCAGCGCATCCGGCGCATCGTCGAACAACAGATGCGCCTCGTCGAAGAAGAACACCAGTTTCGGCTTCGCCAGGTCACCGGCTTCCGGCAGTTCCTCGAACAGCTCCGACAGCATCCACAGCAGGAAGGTAGCGTATAGCCTCGGGCTCTGCATCAGCTTGTCGGCGACCAGGATGTTGACCACGCCGCGGCCGTCGCTGTCGGTCTTCATGAAGTCCTTCAGCGTCAGCGCCGGCTCGCCGAAGAATTTCGATGCGCCCTGGTTTTCCAGCACCAGGAGCTGACGCTGAATGGTTCCGACCGTTGCCTTGCTGACATTGCCGTAGCTCTGCGCGGCCTTTCGAAGCGCGGCCTTGAGTTCCTCGTTGTCGTCAGGATCATCGTCCGCGGCGGCTGCCTTCTTGGCGACCGGCGCGATCGCATCCAGCAGCGCTCGCAGATCCTTCATGTCGATCAGCGTCAGCCCGTTTTCATCCGCCACACGGAATGCGACGTTGAGAACGCCCTCCTGCACGTCGTTCAGCTCGAGCATCCGCGACAGCAAGAGCGGCCCCATTTCCGTGACCGTGGCGCGGACGGGATGGCCCTGCTCGCCGAACACATCCCAGAACACGGTCGAGAACTGGTCGGGCTGGAAATTGAGCCCCATCTCTCCGGCGCGCTTGAGGATGAAGTCCTTGGCTTCGCCGACCTCGGAAATTCCGGACAGGTCGCCCTTGATATCGGCCGCGAACACGGGAACGCCGGCACGCGCAAAGCCCTCCGCCATTATCTGGAGCGACACGGTCTTGCCGGTACCGGTCGCGCCGGTGACAAGGCCATGCCGATTGGCAAGCGCGAGCGTCAGCCACGCCGTCTGTTCGCCTTTTCCGATGAAAATTTTCTCATCGGTATCGGCGGTCTTGTTGTCGGAGGTCACCATCGCATCGCCTCTTCACGCATCGGAAAGATTTGGTATGGCAATCATATCGCATCCTGCCCCCCGATTGAAACCGTCGGCCGCCGCATACATTGCGCGTTCGCCTGCCTCATCGCTCGCGCCTTTCATACTTTTTTCCTGTCTCCGGCGGAGAAAACGAGAACGCAGCGCAACAAGTTCGCGTGAATCCAGCCTTCACTCTTGCATTGCTGCAACACTCGGCGAATCAAAATCATCTCGATGGGCGCGGTTGCTTGTATTTCAGATCGCAGGCGCTCAAGATCAATAGACGAGCAGCGACACGGCAAAAGCCGGTTGCTGGGGACGGGGCAAATTATGGACGAACTGATTGGGCGGCTGGCCTCAAAGGCCGGCATCGATAGCGCTGTCGCTGAAAAAACCATCGGCATCGTTCTGGGTTTTCTCCGTAACGAGGGGCCCTCCGACAAGGTTCAGGCTCTGATCGACCAAATTCCGGGTGCCGAAGCTGCAATTGCCGCTTCCAGCAGCAATAGCGGGTTCGCGAGGCTGATGAGTGGAGGCCTGATGGCGGTTGGCACCAGGCTGATGGCGCTGGGCCTGGGCATGAACGAGATTCAGAACGTGGCACGTGAACTTTTCAGGTTCGGTCGCGACAAAATCGGAGCGGATCAAATGAGCGAAATCATTTCAGGGACGCCGGGCCTCAGCCAGTTCGCATAGTCAGCAGCGGTTACGCATATTCAGCCCGGACACAGTTTTTTTCATCTGGTATCATGACTTACTCCCTTTCCGAGATCGACGGCTTGACCGCCTACTCTGCCTCGAAACTGAAATCGGTGGGCATTCGCACCACCGACGCGCTGCTGGAAGCCGCCCGCACGGTGAAAGGGCGCAAGGCGCTTGCGGCAAAGACCGGCATCAGCGAACAGCAACTGCTCGAATGGGCCAATTTTTCCGACTACATGCGCATTCCCGGAATGGGCAAGGCCAAGGTGGGTCTGGTCCGCGCGGCCGGCGTCACCACCGTGCGTGAACTCGCCCACCGCAATCCGGCACGCCTGGCCCAGAACATGAAAGACGTGAACACAAAGCGTAAACTCGTCCGGGTTCTGCCTTCCGAACGATCGGTCGAGCAACTGATCGAGCAGGCGCGCAAGCTCCAGCCGAAGATCAGCTACTGAGCCCGGACAGGCCGGCCCGCGGGCACGCTCTCACACCTTGACTCCCCGGCGCGGACCGCGCAAAGCGACCGCATGATCGCAGCCAAGTCCAGACCAACCGCCGCAACCGGTCCGGCCGGTCAGCCGGTGCTGCCTGCGCTGCTGTCCAGGCCCTATCCGGCGGTGATGGGCGTACTGAACGTAACGCCGGATTCATTCTCGGACGGCGGGCAATTTACGGCCCCCGAACAGGCGCTGGCCCAGGCCCGGCGGATGATCGCCGAAGGCGCGGACATCATCGACATCGGCGCGGAATCCACCCGCCCCTACGGGTCGGAACCGATCCCGGCGGAAGAAGAATTGAAGCGCCTGCAGCCGGTGCTATCAGACGTCGTGGCACTCGGCATTCCCGTGTCGATCGACAGCATGAAATCGGCCGTCGTCGCCTGGGCGCTGGATCAGGGCGCCGCCATCGCCAACGATGTCTGGGGGCTGCAGCGCGATTCCGGCATGGCGGGCCTCGTCGCCGAGCGCGGCGTACCCGTCATCATCATGCACAATCGCGACAGCGCCGATCCCGCCATCGACATCATGCAGGATATCGCTGATTTCTTCGGCCGTTCGCTCGACATCGCCGCCAAACGCGGCATTTCGCCCGACGGAATCGTGCTCGATCCCGGCATCGGCTTCGGCAAGACACCCGAACAGAGCATGACCGCGCTGGCGCGGCTCGGCGAGTTGCAGTCGTTCGGATTGCCGCTCCTGGTCGGCGCCTCGCGCAAGCGTTTCATCAGCATGGTGACGCCGTCGGAGCCGCATCAGCGCCTCGGCGGCTCGATTGCCGCGCATCTCTTGGCGGCGCAGAACGGCGCCCGGATCATCCGGGCGCATGACGTGGCCGAAACCGTACAGGCTTTGCGTGTAACCACGGCAATCAGGGAGCGGGAATGAGCGATACGATCTTCATCACCGGCCTCGTTACCCATGCCCGCCACGGCGTGATGGAGCACGAGACCAAAGTCGGGCAACGGTTCGTAATCGATCTCGAACTCTCCATCGACCTGTCGGAATCCTCGCACTCCGATCGGCTGTCCGACACCGTTTCTTATGCCAGCGTGGTCGAGACTGCGACCGCTGCGTTCACGAACACCCATTACAAGCTTTTGGAGCGTGCGGCCGGCGCCGTCTCGGACGCGATCTTCGCGGCGTTCCCACGCGTCCATGCGGTCAAGGTCACGGTCCACAAGCCGCATGCGCCGATCGCCGAGATCTTCGAGGATGTCGGCGTGGTGCTGGTGCGCAAGCGGCCATCACCCTGACATGGCGGATGTGCTGATCGCGCTCGGCGGCAATGTCGGCGACGTCCGCACGACATTCAAGAAAGCCATTGCCAACATTTGCGGCATGACACAGGCCGCCCTGCTCGCGCGCTCCTCCGATTACACCACCCCGCCCTGGGGCGAGGAAGACCAGGCGCCCTTCACCAACGCCGTCATCGAGATCGAGACCGGCCTCGATCCCCATGCGTTGCTGTTCACGCTGCACAAGATCGAGAAGAAGTTCGGCCGCGATCGCGCGCACGAGACGCGCTGGGGTCCGCGCACCCTCGACCTCGATTTGATCGCCTATGACGATGTCAGGCTCGACAAGCCGGAACTGACACTGCCGCATCCGCGGGCGTTCGAGCGCGCCTTCGTGCTCGTGCCGCTCGCCGAAATCGCGCCCGACCGTGTCATCGCGGGACGCCGCGTCGCCGACGCGCTGGCAGAGCTTTCAACCGAGGGTATCCGGCGGCTGCCCGACCTCGATTGACCCAAAACATCGTTTGGCTTGGCGGCCGCCCCGTGGCAATTTCCGGCCAAACAGAAGAGACGACCGAGGAACAATAGTCCGGATGACCACGAAAACTGACGAACTGACCCTGGCCGCGGAATTTGTCCCGGCGACCTACGAGGACTGGCGCAAGCTGGTCGATGGGGTGCTGAAAGGCGCGCCGTTCGAGAAACTGGTCAGCAAGACATCCGATGGGTTGAAGATCGATCCGATCTATCGCCGTGCGCAGGGCGCCGCGCCGGTCGCCGGCCGTGCCGCCGCCGCGCCGTGGCAGGTCATGCAGCGGATCGACCATCCCGACGCGAAAGCGGCCAATGCGCAGGCGCTGCATGACCTCGAAAACGGCGCCACCGGGCTGACGCTGGTATTCGCGGGCGCCAATGGCGCTCATGGTTTCGGGCTCGATCCCTCGCCGGAGGCCGTCGCGCAGGTTCTCGACGGCATTTTTCTCGATGCCGGGATCGGCATCGAACTGCAGATCGGCCCACAGTCGCGCATGGCGGCCATTCACGTCGCCGAATACATCAAGCGCAGGGGTATTGATCTCGCAGCCTGCGACATCCGTTTCGGCCTCGACCCGCTGGGAGCCGGCGCGGTGTGGGGCTCCAGTCCCTATAGCTGGGAGGAGATCGTGCCCGCTGTCACGGGCGCGATCAAAGGCCTCGCCGCGATGGGCTTCAAGGGTCCGCTCGCCGCTGCCGATGGACGGGTGATACACGATGCCGGCGGATCGGAAGTCCAGGAATTGGCATTCGTGCTGGCGTGCGGCGTCGCCTATCTGCGCGCGATCGAGCAGGCCGGGGTTTCGCTCGAGGACGCCCAAGGCATGGTCTATGCGCGGCTTGCCGCAGACGCCGACCAGTTCCTGACGCTGGCGAAATTCCGTGCGTTGCGGCTGCTCTGGGCAAGGATCGAACAGGCCTGCGGCCTCACGCCCAAACCGCTGTTCATCGCGGCCGATACAGCATGGCGCATGCTGACGCAGCGCGATGCCTATGTGAACATGCTGCGCGCGACGATGGCGACGTTCTCCGCTGGCCTCGGCGGCGCCAATGCCATCACCGTCTTGCCGCACACGCTGGCGCTGGGATTGCCTGATCCGTTCGCGCGGCGTGTCGCGCGCAACACGCAACTGGTGCTGCTGGAGGAATCCAATCTCGCGAAAGTTTCCGATCCCGCGGCCGGCTCCGGCGGCATCGAAACATTGACGAAGCAGCTTTGCGAAGCCGCATGGTCGTTGTTTCAGGAGATCGAAAAAACCGGCGGCATCTTTGCTGCGCTCGAACAGAACCTGATCCAGAAGAAGGTCGCCGCGACGCGGGCCGCACGCGAAGCCAATATCGCCAAGCGCCGAGACGTGCTGACCGGCGCAAGCGAATTCCCGAACCTGCATGAGGCTGAGATCGAAGTGCTCGACGTCACGCCGATCGTGCTGCCGTCCTATGGCGAGGCCAAATTCAAGTTCGACCCACTGCCGCCGATCCGCCTCGCCGCGCCGTTCGAGGCGCTGCGCGACAAATCGGACGAACAGCTCAAGACGTCAGGCGCGCGGCCAAAAATCTTCCTCGCCAATTTGGGCACGCCCGCCGCCTTCACCGCACGCGCCACCTTTGCCAAGAGCTTTTTCGAGACCGGCGGCATCGAGGCGATCGACACGCAAGGCTTTGCTGATCCGGCGGCACTCGCCGCTGCGTTCAAAGCATCGGGTGCAGCGACCGCCTGCCTATGCTCGTCCGACAAGGTTTATGCGGAACACGCGGCCGCGGGCGCAAAGGCCCTTCAAGCGGCCGGCGCCAAGCATATCTATCTGGCAGGGCGGCCCGGCGAGCAGGAGACCGCGCTGCGCTCGGCCGGCGTCGGCGATTTCATCTTTGCCGGCGGCGACGCGCTGGCCGTGCTGCAGGAAGCCTGGCGGCGGATGGAGTGAGCATGACGGAGAACAACCACAAGACGGTCCTGACCGGCGGCTGCCAATGCGGCGCCGTCCGCTTTGCGGTGTCGAAAGTGCCGCCCAAGGTCAGCATCTGCCATTGCCGGATGTGCCAGAAGGCATCCGGCGCGCCGTTTGCCTCCCTCGCCGACATCGAGCACGAGCATTTCACCTGGACCCGCGGCAAGCCGGCGACGTTTCAGTCCTCCTCCATCGCCGAGCGCGATTTCTGTGCGGCCTGCGGCACACCGCTGACCTACCGGCTGATCGGCGGCCCCCGGATCGAGATCATGACCGGCACCTTCGACCGCCCCGACCGGGTGGTGCCGACGCGGCAATATGGAACCGAGTCGCGGCTCGGCTGGGTGGTCGGCATCGCCAACCTGCCGAGCCAGACCACCATGCAGAATTACGGACCGGAGAAGATGGCGACCATCACCAGCCACCAGCATCCGGATCATGATTAGGGGTGACCTGCCTCGACTTCACATATGCTATGATGGGTACCATGAGCCGCATCCCGAATTTCGCTGATATCGCCTTTGAAGCCGTCGCGCCTGCTGCCCCCGCTGGCAGCGCCGAGCCGTGGCTGACGCCGGAAGGCATTCCGGTCAAGCCGGCCTACAGCGAGGCCGATCTCGAAGGCATCGATTTCCTCGATACGTGGCCGGGCGTCGCGCCCTATCTGCGCGGCCCCTACCCGACCATGTATGTCAACCAGCCCTGGACCATCCGGCAATATGCCGGCTTCTCCACGGCGGAAGATTCCAACGCGTTCTATCGCCGCAATCTCGCCGCCGGTCAGAAGGGCCTGTCGGTCGCGTTCGACCTCGCCACCCACCGCGGCTACGATTCCGATCATCCGCGCGTCTCGGGCGACGTCGGCATGGCGGGCGTCGCGATCGACTCCATCTACGACATGCGCACGCTGTTTGCGGGCATTCCGCTCGACCAGATGAGCGTGTCGATGACCATGAACGGCGCGGTGCTGCCGATCCTCGCGCTGTTCGTCGCGGCCGCCGAGGAACAGGGCGTTCCGCCGGAGAAACTGTCGGGCACCATTCAGAACGACATTCTGAAAGAGTTCATGGTGCGCAATACCTATATCTATCCCCCCGCGCCCTCGATGCGGATCATTTCCGACATCTTTGCGTACACCTCGCAACGGATGCCGAAGTATAATTCGATCTCGATCTCCGGCTATCACATGCAGGAAGCTGGAGCTACGCAAGACCTCGAGCTCGCCTACACGCTGGCCGACGGCGTCGAATACTTACGCGCCGGCCTTTCCGCCGGCCTCGATGTCGACCGCTTCGCACCGCGGCTGTCGTTCTTCTGGGCGATCGGCATGAACTTCTTCATGGAAGTTGCCAAGATGCGCGCCGCGCGGCTGCTCTGGGCAAAACTCTTGAAGCAGTTCAACCCGAAGGACCCGCGCTCGCTCTCGCTGCGCACGCATTGCCAGACCTCCGGCTGGTCGCTGACCGCGCAGGACGTCTTCAACAATGTGATGCGCACCACCATCGAGGCGATGGCGGCGACGCAGGGCCATACGCAATCGCTGCACACAAACGCGCTCGACGAGGCGCTGGCGCTGCCGACGGATTTCTCGGCCCGGATCGCGCGCAATACGCAGCTATTCCTGCAGCAGGAAAGCGGCACCAACCGCATCATCGATCCCTGGGGCGGCTCCTATTACGTCGAGCGGCTGACCCGCGACCTTGCGGAGAAAGCCTGGGGGCATATCCAGGAAGTCGAGGCGCTCGGCGGCATGGCCAAGGCGATCGAGGCCGGCGTGCCGAAACTGCGGATCGAGGAAGCTTCCGCCAAGACGCAAGCGCGGATCGATGCCGGCCGGCAGGCGGTGATCGGCGTCAACAAGTACAAGCCGGTCAACGAGGCCGCGATCGACGTGCTGAAGGTGGAGAATTCCACCGTGCGGCGGCTGCAGATCGACAAGCTGAAGCGGCTCCGCACCGAGCGCGACCAGAAGGAAGTCGAGCAGGCGCTGGCGGCGCTGACGCGCAGCGCCGGCGAAGGCAACGGCAATCTCCTGGCGCTCGCGATCGACGCGGCGCGCGCCAAGGCAACTGTCGGCGAAATTTCGGACGCGATGGAGAAGGTTTTCGGGCGTCACCGCGCCGAGATCAAATCCATCACCGGCGTCTACAAGCGGGAGGCGTCCGCCATGTCCAACCGGGTCGAGAAGGTGCAGGAACTGATCGATGCGTTCGAGAATGCGGAAGGCCGCCGCCCCCGCATCCTCGTCGCCAAGATCGGCCAGGACGGTCACGACCGCGGCCAGAAGGTGATCGCATCCGCCTTCGCCGATGTCGGCTTCGACGTCGATATCGGGCCGCTGTTTGCGACGGCCGACGAGGCGGCGCGGCAGGCGGTCGAGAACGACGTGCATATTCTCGGCGTCTCGTCGCTGGCGGCCGCCCACCTCACCGCGGTGCCGGAACTGAAGGCCGCGCTGAAGAAGCACGGCCGCGAGGACATCATGATCATCATCGGCGGCGTGGTGCCGCCGCAGGATTATGACGCGCTCTATGCAGCCGGCGCCGAAGCGATCTTCCCGCCCGGCACCGTGATCTCGGACGCCGCCGAAGAGCTGATCCGCAAGCTCAACGCCCGGCTCGGCCACAGCAGCGAGGCGGCGGAGTGAGCGGACAACGGATTCATGCAACAGCGAATCCTGAATTCTTCCACTCGTTCGTTTCGCGATATCCGGACAAGCAATATCAGACCTGGCTAGGCCGTCACTGGATAAAGGTTGGAGTAGATTACGACTACGACGAACAACTAAAGACAAAGATTGCGGCAGCGATCGTCAGCCATTTCAGCGACGTTTCCTTTGCAAGTGCGCTGAAGACTATGAACGAGAGAAGCGGACCAAAGGCTCCAGCCGGCATTCCTCGATTTGAGAACATTGTTGATTTTGCCGAGACACGATTTCACTCTACTAGCCTACATTTTCTCCAGCAAACGAGACCGAATGGTATCGTCAAAGAAGAGTATTCTGGCGTCA
This sequence comes from Bradyrhizobium paxllaeri, assembly GCF_001693515.2. NCBI lineage: Bacteria > Pseudomonadati > Pseudomonadota > Alphaproteobacteria > Hyphomicrobiales > Nitrobacteraceae > Bradyrhizobium > Bradyrhizobium paxllaeri. Next base: position 2,442,649 of record NZ_CP042968.1, on the reverse strand, counting down.
TTCACGCGGAGTTGTTCCTGCTGCGACTATTGACGTCGTTCGAAGCGGCGCGACGCCTGATCAACTGGGGTTTCTTCGCCGAACCTTTGACAATTCTTCGAAGTAGTCTGGAGCAATTGTCGTGGGCTTATGCCGTTGGTGTGAAATTTGATCGCAAGGGCTCTTCAAAGAGCGATTTGCCGCCGCGGGGCTACTTTACGGCGCATTGTCGCGGTTTTCCCACATGGAATTTGAGGCACAAAAGCATTTTGTTATTCGCGAGACGCCGGGCACTGCGGTGGTGCAGCAGTCGATCGAATTCAAGTTCTTTGGGCTACTTTTCCATTTGTTTTTGTTGATCGCATATCAATACGTGTGTCGCGATCTTAGACGCTTCTATTCGCAAGAATGCGGCATCGAGCTGGCCTTAAGCAATGTTGTTGTTCTATGCCGTCACTTAATCGCACACGCGCTAATGCGACCGGAATTAGATAGCGACGAAATTGCATCGACATTGTCGTTGATCTATTTCGAGATCTTTCCTTGAAGAGCGCAGTATGCAGACCGTCAAAGTCGCCCTCATCTGGCTTGGATTCATAAGTTCTGCGTTCGCCGCCGACCCCAAGCCGGACTTTTCCATCAAGACCAAATGGGTCGAAGCCAGCGTCATCCTCGACGCCAGGATCAAGGCCGAACCGGCGCTGGCGGCGAACTGCCTGGCCGAGGGCAAGGCGTGGGCCACGAAGAACAAGGCCGATGCCGACAAGGAGCGCAAGCAGGATCCGGACCTGTTCCACAATGCGTGGTCGTATGAGCGGAAATACGAGACGCGATCGGTGATCGACGGCCGCTATATCAGCATCATCAGGGCGGACTACGAATACACTGGAGGCGCGCACCCCAACAGCACTTCTGACACCATCCTGTGGGACAAGTCGGCGAACAAGCGCATCAGCATCCGTCCGTTCTTCACCGAAACCGCCGACAACGGCCCGACGCTGAAAGCGATGCGGCTAGGCGTCATTGCTTCGCTCGCGGCCGAGAAGAAGAAGCGCGGCGCTGATGGCACCGACGCCAGCGCCATCGAAGGCATCGAGCCGAAGCTTCTCAAGATCGGCCCGGTCGCGCTGGCGCCGTCGACCGAGCCAGGCAAGAGCTCCGGCCTGAACTTCTACTACGCGCCTTACGCGGTCGGCTCCTATGCCGAAGGCGAGTATGTCGCCTTCGTGCCGTGGGAAACGTTGAAGCCGTATCTGACGCCGGAGGGCGCCAGAATTTTCGGCGGTTCGCGACCGAAGGACGACGAAAACCGACCGCAATAACGCCCGCCTCAGGCGGCAAGGCGGCCGAGCGACCGTTCGAGCGAATGCGTCCAATCCGGAATCCATGACTGGAACAGCTCATGCCAGCGATCTTCATCCTGCGGCGCGGTGTCGAGCTTCACCGACCATTCGATGAAGGTTCGGTTGCCTTCGACGATCGGCAGCAGATGCATCGTTCCCTCGTAGCGCGTCGGAGCCGGAACGTCCGACGGCGACTCGAACGGAAATGGAAACGGATCCATGCCCGCATAGGTGAGCGAATGCGCCTCGTCGGAATGGCCGGCGAGCCGCTGGCGGACCCAGTTGCCGAGATAGCAGAAGCGCCTGACTGCGCCGACCTCATCGCCGCCTCTGTCATCCTCGATCACGCTTTCGCTGACCCCGTCGATATAGGCCGGGTAGTTGTTGAAATCGCGGATCAGGGCCCACACGGTTTCGAGGGGATGGTCCAGCACGGTGCTGTAATAGGCTGTCGTCATGGTTCTCTCCGCAATTCAATCGCGGCTCGATCACCGGGCCGCACACGGATACCTATTTCGCGCAGCCCTGTTGCGGCCACCCGATTTCCGGATGTGGCGAGATGCCCACCGGCGATAAAACTGCTTTCACGACCAATGCCTTGCGAGCAGAGCCTAAAGCCGCCTAGAATGCCGGCATTACAAGAGCGCCTGACCTCACGGCGCCGCAGGGAGGATCACCATGTCCAAAAAGATTACCCGCCGCGCCTTTGCGGCTTCGTCTGCTGCTGCGGCGGCTGTCGCGGGCCTTGGTTTCAAGCCGGCCTTGGCGCAAGCCTATCCGGCGCGGCCGGTGACCGTGATCGTGCCCTGGGGCGCCGGCGGCGGCACCGACGCGACCGCGCGCATCGTTGCGGCGCTTTTGGAAAAAGATCTCGGCCAGCCCTTCAACGTGGTCAACCGCACCGGCGGCTCTGGCGTGGTCGGCCATACCGCGATCGCGACCGCACCGGCGGACGGCTACACCATCGGCATGCTGACGGTGGAAATCTCGATGATGCACTGGCAGGGGCTCACCGAACTCGGACCGAAGAGCTACACGCCGCTGGCGCTGATGAACGAAGATCCGCCCGGCATCCAGGTCAGTTCCACCTCGCCCTACAAGATCGTGAAGGAACTCGCCGACGCCATCAAGGCCGCGCCCGCCGGCAAGTTCAAGGCCTCGGGCACCGGCCAGGGCGGCATCTGGCATCTGGCGCTGGTCGGCTGGATGCAGGCGATGGGACTTGCCCCCAATCATGTTGCGTGGGTGCCATCGAACGGTGCCGCGCCGGCAATGCAGGATCTCGCGGCGGGCGGGCTCGACCTCACCACCTGCTCGGTGCCGGAAGCCCGCGCGATCATCGAGGCCGGCAAGGCGCGCAGCCTCGCCGTCATGGCCAAGGCGCGCAACCCGGCATTCCCCGATGTGCCGACGCTGAAGGAAGCGATGGGCATCGACTATTCGACCGGCGCGTGGCGCGGCATTGCCGGCCCCAAGGGCCTGCCTGCCGACGTCGCCACCAAGCTGACCGCGGCACTCAAGAAGGTTTACGACTCCAAGGAGTTCAAGGAGTTCATGAGCAATCGCGGCTTCGGAACGGTGTGGGGCGATGCGACCGAATTCGCTGCCTTCATGGACAAGGGCGACGCCCAGATGGGCGTGGCGATGAAGGCCGCCGGCCTGTCGAAGGCCTGATCCGTCCTCGCCGGCTGACATCGTTCGAAATCCGCGGAGTTGGTCCATGCGTCTACCCGATCGCGTCACGGGTCTGTTTCTCGTTGGCCTCGGCGCGGCTGCCGCCTATGGCGGGTGGCAACTGCCGCCGGTGCCCGGCCAGCCGGTCGGACCCAACGTCTTCCCGCTGGTGATCGGAACGGGTCTGGCGCTGTGCGGGCTTGCGATTGCACTCGGGATTGGCCGCAGCTTCGAAGAAGAAGAACACCTTATTCCGGTCGAGGGCGGCCAACCGGAGCCGCCGACCAGCAAGCTCTATGGTCTGCGCGCCCTGCTCCCGCCGGCGTTGCTGCTGCTTTACGTCGCGATAGCCGAGCGGCTCGGCTTCATCCTCACGGCGGCAATGATCGTCTACGTGACCTCGACCGCGCTCGGCGCCCGCTGGAAGGTTGCGTTGCCGCTCGCGCTGCTGGCGCCGATCGGCATCCACCTGATTTTCTCAAAGTTGCTGCGCGTGCCGCTGCCGCCCGGCGTTTTGCCGATGCCCTGGTGATCGATGCTCAATACCCTCAGCCAAGCCTTCGCGCTCATCACCACCTGGGAAGTCATCGTCGCGATGTTCGCGGCATCGGTCTATGGTCTCGTTATCGGATCACTGCCCGGGCTATCAGCGACCATGGCGACCGCCCTCCTGGTCCCCGTTACCTTCTATCTGTCGCCGATCGCCGCGATCGCCACCATCGTGGCGGCATCCACGATGGCAATCTTCGCGGGTGACATTCCAGGCGCGCTGCTGCGCATTCCCGGCACCCCTGCCTCGGCGGCCTATGCCGACGAAGCCTATGCCATGACCCGCAAGGGCGAGGCTGAACTGGCGCTCGGCGCCGGCGTCTGGTTCTCCGCCGTCGGCGGCATTGCGGGCACGCTGTCGCTGATGATCCTGGCGCCCCCGCTTGCCGAAATCGCGTTGTCGTTCTCGACCTTCGAATATTTCTGGCTCGCATTCCTCGGCCTGATGTGTGCCACGCTGGTCGCGCGCTCCTCCCCGGTGAAGGCGATCGCCAGCATGTTTATCGGCCTGCTGGTCGCATGCATCGGCATCGAGAACCCCGGCGGCGTGCCGCGCTTCACCTTCGGCATCACCAATTTGTTCGGCGGCATCGAGCCGATCCCGGCGCTGGTTGGCGTGTTCGCCGTGGCGCAGGTGATGCGCGCGATGCTGACGCCGGAGCCGCCGCCGATCCCGAAGCGCAAGTTCGGGAGCATCATGGCGGGCCAGTGGCGGCTGACCAAAAAATACAATTGGCAGATGACCCGCGGGAACATCATCGGGATCATCATCGGCGTGTTGCCGGGCGCCGGCGCCGACATGGCCGCCTGGGTCAGCTACGCCATGTCGAAACGGTTTTCGAAAGAACCCGAGAAGTTCGGAACCGGCCATGTCGAAGGCCTGGTCGAAGCCGGCGCCAGCAACAATGCCAGCATCGCCTCGGGCTGGGTGCCGTCGCTGCTGTTCGGCATTCCCGGCGACACCATCGCGGCGATTGCGATCGGCGTGCTCTACATGAAGGGGCTGAACCCCGGCCCGACGCTGTTCACCGAGAAGGCGTCGAGCATGTATGCGATCTACCTGATGTTCATCATCGCCAACATCATCATGATCCCGCTCGGCATCGTCATGATCCGGCTCGCGAGCCACGTGTTGCGCGCGCCGCGCTCCACCGTGATGCCCGTCATCATGCTGTGCTGCGCGGTCGGCTCCTTCGCCATCGGCAACAACATGTTCGGCGTCGTGACCGTCGCGACCTTCGGGATCATCGGCTATGTCATGGAAGAAAACGGCTATCCGGTCGCCGCGATGGTGCTCGGCATCGTCATGGGCACCATGATCGAGCAGAGCTTCGTCACCTCGCTGATCAAGTCCGACGGCAGCGTGTTGCCGTTCTTCGAGCGGCCGATCGCCGCCATCCTCGCCGCCATGGCGATCGGCGCACTGATCTGGCCGGTGCTGGTCTGGGTGTGGCGGAAGCTCAGGCGTGAGCCTGCCGCCGCGACGGCGTCGCGCTGATCCGCGCAGGCCCCCTCGCCTGCACGGCGTGGGCGTTGTAAACCATGGCATGACCCTGCCGAAGACTGTTTCCCCCGATTTCAAGAAGCTTGCCAAGGACCTCCGCGCGGGCCACCGCGCGGCGCTGGCGCGCGCGATTACCTTGATCGAGAGCCGCCGTGCCGATCACCAGGCCGCCGCACGCGAGCTGGTGCAGGCGCTGCTGCCCGACACCGGGAAAGCCGTCCGTGTCGGCATCACCGGCTCACCGGGGGTCGGCAAATCCACCACCATCGACGCGCTCGGCATGTTCCTGATCGAGCGCGGCCACAAGGTCGCGGTTCTCGCGGTGGACCCCTCCTCGGCCCGCACCGGTGGTTCGATCCTCGGCGACAAGACGCGGATGGCGCGGCTGGCGAATTCCGAAGCCGCGTTCATCCGCCCCTCGCCCTCGTCAGGCACGCTCGGCGGCGTCGCCGCAAAGACCCGCGAGGCGATGCTGCTCTGCGAAGCCGCCGGCTTCGACGTGGTGCTGGTGGAAACCGTCGGCATCGGCCAGTCCGAAACTGCAGTGTGCGACATGACCGATTTCTTTCTCGCCCTGATGCTGCCCGGCGCCGGCGACGAATTGCAGGGCATCAAGAAAGGCCTGGTCGAGCTCGCCGACATGATCGCGATCAACAAGGCCGACGGCGACAACATCAAGCGCGCCAATCTGGCCGCCGCCGAATATCGCGGCGCGCTGCACATCCTGAGCCCGCGCTCGGAGCACTGGCACCCGCCGGTCGTGACCTATTCGGCGCTGACCGGCACCGGCATGGACACGCTGTGGCAGAAGATTCTGGATCACCGCACCGCCATGAATGCCTCGGGCGAGTTCGCCGCGCGGCGGCGCGAGCAGCAGGTGAAATGGATGTGGTCGATGCTGGAGCAGCGCATGATGGCCCGTCTGCGCTCTGACGCCGCCATCCGCGCCAAGGTGAAGAAGACCGAGGCCGAAGTCGCCGACGGCCGCATCACGCCGGCAGTCGCCGCCGAACAGATCGCGGAGTGGCTGCGGTGAGCGAAAACCTTCGCATTCTCGTCACCGGCTTCGGTCCATTCCCGGGCGCGCCTTATAATCCGACGCAGCCGCTGGTGGCGCGGCTAACGCGGCTGCGCCGGCCGGCCTTCACCGATGTTCAACTCTCCAGCCACATCTTCCCCGTCACCTACACAGCAGTCGACCGCGAATTGCCGCTGGCGCTCGCGAAATACAAGCCGCACGCACTGTTGATGTTCGGGCTTGCCGGCCGCACCGACTATCTCCGGATCGAAACCCGCGCACGCAACGCCGTCACCATGCTGTGGCCCGACGCCGCGCAAACCCGCGCGCGCAAGGGCTCGATCGCCGACGGCGCCGACGCGCAACGGTTCGGCCCGCACACCGCGAAGCTGCTGCGTGCAGCTAGCGGCACCGGCCTCGACGCCCGCGCCTCGCGCGATGCCGGCAGCTATCTCTGCAACTACTTGAGCTGGCGCGCGATCGAATCCGTCGATGCGGATAACGGCCCTCGCCTCGCCGCCTTCATCCACATCCCGCCGCTGGCGCGCGGCGGCGCGGTCAGGCGCAAGGGTTTTCCGCGCATCACGCTGGAGGAACTGGTCGATGCCGGCGAAGCGATGCTGCTGGAAATGGTGCGGCTGGCGCGGAGAGCTGCGTAGGGTGGGCAAAGCGTAGCGTGCCCACCATTGCGTTCACCGGATTAGAACGGTGGGCACGCTACGCTTTGCCCACCCTACGGATTCCGGCGCACCCAACATTAACCCTACCCTCAACTATCGCCGCCTCTCTTCCCGGTCTTCACCATGCCCGGTCGCATTTTCGCGATACCTATGAGGCCTGCGAATGCCGCGACCTGCATTGCGCGAGGGCCATTCACCATGGACATGAACCGCCGCCATCTCATTGGTGCTTCCGCCGCCGGCGTTGCCGGCGCGCTGGCGATGTCGCCTGACGCCGCGCGCGCCGCGCCCCTCACCTCCACGCTCGGCCGCGATGTCACGCAATTCGGTGTCCGCCCCGGCAGTCCGGACGATCAGACGGCGAAACTGCAGCGCGCGATCGATGAAGCCGCGCGCGCGCAGGTGCCGCTGGCGCTGCCGCCGGGCGTCTACCGCACCGGCATGCTGCGGCTTGCAAACGGTACCCAACTGATCGGGATCCGCGGCGCGACCAAGCTCGTGTTCACCGGCGGCGCCTCGATCCTGCAAAGCGAAGGCGCCAACAATATCGGCCTGACCGGCATCACCTTCGATGGCGGCCGCATCCCGCTGCCGACGCGGCGCGGCCTCGTCCATTGCCTCGGCGGCCGCGACGTCCGCATCGCCGACTGCGAAATCACCGGCAGCGGCGGCAACGGCATCTGGCTCGAGCAGGTCTCGGGCGATATTTCCAACAACATCTTCACCAAGATCGAGACCACCGCGGTCGTATCCTTTGACGCGCTCGGCCTGATCGTCTCGCGCAACACCGTCACCGATACCAACGACAACGGCATCGAGATCTTGCGCACGTCGATCGGCGACGACGGCACCCTGGTGCTCGACAACCGCATCGAGGACATCAAGGCCGGCCCCGGCGGCTCCGGGCAGTATGGCAACGCCATCAACGCCTTCCGCGCCGGCAACGTGATCGTGCGCGGCAACCGCATCAGAAATTGCGACTACTCGGCGGTGCGCGGCAATTCAGCGTCGAATATTCACATCACCGACAACAGCGTCAGCAATGTCCGCGAGGTCGCGCTCTATTCGGAATTCGCGTTCGAAGGCGCCGTGATCGCCAACAACACCGTCGACGGCGCCGCCGTCGGCGTCTCCGTGTGCAATTTCAACGAAGGCGGCCGCATCGCCGTCGTGCAGGGCAACGTCATCCGCAACCTGCTGCCAAAGCGGCCGATCGGCACCGCGCCCGACGATGACGCCGGGATCGGCATCTATGTCGAGGCGGACTCGACGGTCACCGGCAATGTGGTGGAGAACGCCCCTTCCTTCGGCATCATCGCCGGGTGGGGCAAATATCTCCGCGATGTCGCCATCACCGGCAACGTGATCCGCAAGGCCTTCGTCGGCGTCGGCGTATCGGTGCTGCCGGGCGCGGGAACGGCGCTGGTCAACAACAACATGATCTCGGAAACCCCGCGCGGCGCCGTGGTCGGGCTCGACCACGCCCGCACGATTACGACCGATCTGTCAGCCGAAGGCACCCAGCGTTACGCGCAGGTGGTGGTCGGCGGCAACGCGGTCAGGCGGTAGCCTGCCCTCGCCCGCCTACAGCGCGTTGCGCAGCAGCGGGTAGCGCTCTTTCATCGCATCGAGATCGAGTGCCGGGAACGATATCTCGTCCAGCGCCAGCGGATCGGCCACGGACGGCGCGGCGTCCACCACAGCGAGCTGGCTTTCCAGCGCGACCAGAACGTCGGCGGGAACATCGCGCGGCGGCGTGGGCGCAATCGGCGCCGGTTGCGGCTGAAGCTGCACCACCGGCTGCGGCTGAAGATGCACGACCGGCTGACGGTACCCCTCATCGCGCGGCAGCGGCGTCAGCGGCAGCGGCAGCGTTCGACGCCGGCCGAGCCAGGCCAAATCGATTTGCGTGTTGTCGAGCGCGGCCTCACGGCTCAGCAGGTCGCGCCAGGTTGCAACCGCAGCCTTGGCTTCCCGGATGTTTTCGAGAAATTCGCGTTCGGTGTGAAAGCGGCGCCAGCGCCCGGTCTCGAACAATTCAGTAAGGTATTCCAGCCGTTGCTCGGCAAGGTTGCACCAGCGCGCAACGATGTTGCGGCCACGTGCCACGTCTGCAGGATGTGCCATAAATCAGCCCGTAAGAGAGAGACGGACGCAGACGCAACCAGAGACGAATCAGTTTGGAGATGACAGGGATATTCTGTGGAAAACTTTTTGGTTGTCCAGTACGTGCAGCTACGGATTGCGCCAGCAAACAAAGAAACCCGCCACAAATACGGAGTTGTCACCTCAATCCACCGTCCGGCCGCACAGCAGCATGGGCGCGTTGTGAAGCACACGCCGACAGTTGCGCGTGAGAAGACGCACGGGAAAATTGCACATCGCACCGGCAAACGAGAAACTTGTACCCGGCAAGCAGGCGCACCGCCGCATGCGACGCAACTTCTTTGAAAGCTTGTGCCGAAAATGAAAGACCCGTCCGGGGGGACAACCGGACGGGTCAAGCCATATGGGCGCTTGGGGTGGATGGGCGCTCGCGCCGAATACAGCCACTGGGAGGGATAACCGCTCCCACATAGATAAGTCGCGGCACCCTCACCGGACGTTCAAAACGCCGGGAGATTTTTTTAACGTTCTCTTCAGGGGACGATTGCCGAAAATCACCACGTAACGGGCTTATTTCGCGGCGTTTGCGGCCGATTTGTCCGCTGCCATCGACGGCGGGGGGTCATTCAGGGCCCGGCTCACGGAAGCGTTATCGGCGGATGGGTCCAGCGCCGGCGCTTTTTCTCCCGGCTTGCCCGAGGCCGAGGCGAGTGGAACCGCCGGCGCGGCGGCTGCGGCGGTCACGGCCGCAAAGGCGTCGGCTTCGCCCGCTCCGAACTGATCGTCGCGGCCGGGGATACCGAGATCGCGAGCGGTGTTCGTGAGGATCGCGCGCACATCGCCAGGCTTCAGTGCCGGGTTGCGCTCCATGATCAGCGCTGCAACGCCGCTGATATAGGCCGCGGAGAACGAGGTGCCCGACGTGATCTGATATTTTTCATCGGGCGCCGGCAGGAAGATATCCGCGCCAGGCGCGGCAACCGCGATGTGGTTGCCGCGGTTCGATGCCGTAAACAGCCTTTCCTGCGCGTCGGTGCCGCTGACCGCGATGACGTTGGGATTGGCGGCCGGATAGAGCGGCAGCGATTTCGCACCGGCATTGCCGGCCGCGGCGACCATCAGGATGCCGCGGGCCGCCGTCGCGGCGATGCCGCGCTCGATCAGCGGATCCTTCGGACCGGCAAAGCTCATGTTGATGATCTGCGCGCCGTGCTCGGCCGCATAGTCCAATCCGCGAAGGATCACGTAGGACGTGCTCTCCGCGCCCTTCGATCCCGCGCCAAATGCGCGGATCGCAATCAACCTCGCTTCCGGCGCGCTGCCCATCAGCCGGGCATGCGCGACGATCGCGCCGGCAATCCCGGTGCCGTGGGTATGCGGGCCTTCCTTGCTGCCGAGCGCGTCAAAACTATCGGCGACCGAGTTGGCGAGTTCGGGATGCCTGGCGTCGACGCCTGAATCGATCACCGCAATGGTGACGTTCATGCCGCGGACAAGCTTGTGCGCCTGCGGCAGCCGAAGCTGGGTGACGGCGTATTGCGCGGCGTCGCCCTCGGTCGAGGCCTTCTTCTGGTCCTGCAGGAAGTACCGGAAATTGAGCTGCACCGAACGCACGCTGCCGTCGGCCGCGAACTCGCGGCGTACGGTTTCCACCGACCGGTTATCGACGATGCGGAACAGGCCGATGGTGCCGCCGAGCAACGGGAAACTCTGCGAGGAGATGCGCTCCAGGCCGTGACGCCGCGCCAGTTCATCGGCCTCGGCGGTCGATAACGCGCCGTCGATTTCGGCGACGAGTTCATTCTTGACCGCGCGCAGATTGACCGCCGCCTGCGCGTTGTTGTTGCCCGATCCGCCCTTGCCCTTCTTGGCCGAGGCGCCATTGCCGCCGCCGGCCGACATGACCGGGCGGTCGAAGCATTCGCCGTCGGGACCGCGCATCGCATATTGGCAGGCCGGATAGAGGTTGGGCGAAAACCGCGCGTAAGGCAGCGTCGACTGCACGCCGGCGCCCGGACGTACCCGCAGGGTCGAACTCATGGTCCCGATCCGGGTCGGCGGCGTCCGCGCCACCCGATCGGCGCTCACGCTCGGGCGGGCAGCGACAGTCGGGCGCGCAGCGATGGTGGGATTTATGCGCGGCGTTACCGTCGGATTGATGGTGGGCGTCCGCACCCCGACATTGAGATTGGGCGTGCGCATGATGCTTTGCGCATGAACCGGCGAAGCTGCCGCCGCGATCAAAGGCAAAAGCGCCGCCGGCAAAATCAATGCCGCGCGGCGCGTCTTCATCAGCCAATTCGGGCCATCGTGAACCATGGGACCTCGGCTTTCCCGGGGCGCGCCGGAGCCTCTACGGCGTTGCGACCGCCAGGCTGACGATCTTCTCACGCTGCAGCCTGCTCAACAGGCTTGCGGCCTCGTCCTTGCTCATCGCCTTGCCGAACTGAAGGCGGAACATACCGCCCTTGGCGCCATCGACGATCGAAGCCTCGTAATTGTCGAGCAGCGCGGTGATGTCGGCAATGCGGGCTTCGGGTGTAAACCGCACCAGCGCACGCGTCGGCGTGATGCTGCTGCCGAGATCGCGCGTAAGCGGCGCGGCCGGCTTCTCGTTCAGGCTCAGCGACGCGGTCTGGAATGAAGCGGTCTGGTTCTTCATCAGCACCGTGCCGATGACGCCGGCCTGCAACACCAGCAATACGGCGCCGAGGCTCGCCGACCAGGCCAGCGTACGCGGCGACAGACTTGCAAAGAATCCCGATAACCGCGCCGACAGGCTGACCGAACGCGCCGGTTCGCGCGCCGGCTCCGCGTCGATCGCCGCGAACAGCTTTTGCATGGCGCGCGCAGACGGCGCACCCAGGCTCTCGTTGAGGCTGATCGTCTCGGCGTATTCTTCACGGATGACGGCGTACTGCCGGGCCAGTTCGGGATCGCTCGCGAGCGCTTCCTCGACGCGGCGCGCATCGCGCGCGTTCAGGGTACCGGCCGCGTGGAAGGGCAACAGCGTCTCGACTTCGCTGGGCTCGTGATCCAGCATTTTTTTGCTCGCTGCCATCATGGCCAACCTCGCTCTATGCCTGCTGCCTTGAGCAACTCGGCCAATTTCTTGCGCGCATAAAACAGGCGCGTCTTGACGGTGTTCTCCGGAATACCGACGATTTCGGCCACCTCTTCCACGGATTTCTCGTGGTAGTAGACGAGATCGACGATCTCCCGATGCTCTGGCGAAAGGCCCGTCAGGCACTTCCGCAACGCTTCACCCGTATCCTTCTTCTGAACCACCACTTCCGGATCGTCGGACGTGTCCTCGATCGCGTTCGCGGTTTCGTCGTCCAGTCCAACGTCCTTGCGGCGCCGAAGTGCCGAAAGGGCCTTGAAACGCGTAATCGCCAGGAGCCAGGTGGTAACGGCGGATCGGCCTTCGAACTTACCGGCCTGACGCCACACATCGAGAAAAACCTCGCTGATGAGATCTTCCGCAATCTGTTCGTCCCTTACGAGCCGAAGCCCGAAACGGAACACCCTGACATGGTGCCTTCCGTAAAGCACCTGCATGGCGAGCCGGTCGCCTTGAGCGATCCGAGCGATCAGAATTTCGTCTGAAGCCGCCTGTGTCGCGCTCAATGGCCGTCTCGCAAGGTTGGTCGGACGGGAGTGGCCGGCGGTTCGATGGGAAGAGTGAGATTCTTCACATTACGGCAATGCCGGAATTGCATGTGTGACCTACCCCACAGACGGACATGGTCCGGCCATTTTCCCGGCCGAAGCAAGTTGAGCCCCATTATTGGTACCATATTACGGAAACACTTTCCTAAAGACGCGCCACCCGCGACCTTATCAAGGCTTCGCCGGCAGGACAGCATCTGCGTGAGGTCGGCCGCCCCCTGGAGGCGGGTTCCACCCTATCGGAATTCGGCAGATTTCTGCTGCGAAAACAGTGCAATGGCAGGGTTTTAACGGACCCGATTCGACGTCAAAAGATACCAAACCTAAAGGCTTTATTCCCTAAAGTTTCGTCCGACGCACACCAACAGCGACGGACATGAGCAGCGCGGCTTCATTGCTTCAGGGGCAAGCCTCCCACAGTGCGACCGCATATCCGGTCCGCCTGCCCTCGGAAGTATTGAAGCGCCGGGTCGGCCAGCGCCGCCATATGCTCGCGGTCCAGGGCGTCAGCTATTCGCTCATCACCTCGGTCCTGCTGGTCTACTGCTACGCCGGCACGGTCCCGATCATCATCCCGTCAGCCTATTTCCTTTCCGGCATCGGTTTGCTCTCGATCTTCGTCGTGCTGTCGGAAGCCCACTTCAACGACCGGTTCGAGGACCACTATCTCACGATCTTCCAGGTCGCCGGCCACGTCGTGATCCAGCTCGGCTTTCTGCTGGCGGCGCCCGAAATCGGATTTGCCTTCCTGAGCGTCGTATTCCTGATCTTCGGGTTCGGCGCGCTGCGAATGACGTCCCGGCAGGCAATCATCACCTGGACGCTCACCATGATCGGCCTGGCGCCGATCTTCCTCTTTACCAACACGCCGATCGGCCTGCCGATCACCACGCAGGCCGAACGCGTCGCGGCCATGCTTTCCTTTGTCTTCACGATCGGGCAATGCGCCTTCGTGGGACTGTATGGCTCCACCATGCGCAAGATGCTCTACGACCGCAGCTTCGAACTGAAGGCGGCGTACAAGCGAATCGAAGAGCTTGCGGAGCTCGACGAACTGACCGGCTCGTCCAACCGCCGCAGCATCATGCGGATGCTGGAGGAGGAGACTGACCGCGCAGCCCGCGGCGGATCGCCCTGCTCCATCGCACTGATCGACCTCGACTGGTTCAAGCGCATCAACGACGCCTACGGCCATCCGACGGGCGACGAAGTGCTGCGGACATTCTCGATCACCACCTTCGCCAACATCCGCAGCGTCGACCGGTTCGGCCGATATGGCGGCGAGGAATTTTTGCTGGTGCTGCCCGGCATGGACACCGGCCAGGCCATGCGGGCGCTCGACCGCCTGCGCGTTATCATCGCCGAGCTCGATTGGAGCGCATTCTCGCCGGGCATGAAGGTGACGATGTCGGCAGGCGTTGCAATGCTGAACCCGAACGAGACCTCAGACACATTCCTCGCGCGCGCCGACAGCGCGCTTTATGCAGCCAAGGCGCAGGGACGCAACCGTATTACCAGCGCCTGATCCGACATTTTCAGCTCCCTCCGGCAGTGAAGAATCCGCCGCCGGCTTTTGCTCCAGGACAGAGTCATGATTTCGAAGACCGCCACTTCTCTCTCGCCCGGAAGTCTGCTCGACGAGTTGCAGTCCACGCTCGCGCACGGAACCGTCGCGCGCCGGGTAGAAACCCTGCGCCGGGTGACCGACCTCTTCATCAACGGCGCGGTGGATTATTCGGACGAGCAGATCGGGCTGTTCGACGACGTCTTCCAGTGCCTGATAGATCACATCGAAACCTCGGCCAAGATGCTGCTGGCCAACCGTCTCGCTCCGATCGACACGGCGCCGCCGCTCACGATCCGCGCACTCGCATTCGATGACGTCATCGAGGTGGCGGGTCCCGTGCTGTCGCAGTCGATGCGGCTCGACGACAAGACCCTGATCGAGAATGCGCGCAGCAAGAGCCAGGCGCATTTGATGGCGATCTCGACCCGCAAGACCCTGAGCGGCGCGGTCACCGACGTGCTGGTCCAGCGCGGCAACGACCAGGTGGTCGCCTCGACCGTGAACAATCCCGGCGCGGAATTCACCGAGCGCGGCTTTACCCGCCTCGTCAACCGCGCCGATGGCGACGACGATCTCACGGCCTCGATCGGCATGCGCCCGTCCGTACCGCGGCATCTCTATCTGAAACTGCTCGCCAAGGCCTCCGACACGGTGCGGCAACGACTGGAGGCCGCCAATCCGCAGCAGGCGGCCGAGGTGCCGACCGTGGTCAAGGAGGCAACGCGACGCGCGCGCTCGGCGACTTCGACGATCACCAAAGACACTGCGATTGCGCACGCGCTGGTCAAGTCACTGTACGAGGACGGCCGGCTCGACGAATCGGAGGTGGCGTCGTTTGCCAAGGCCGGGAAATTCGACGAGGCCAACGCCTCGATCGCGGCGCTTGCCAACGTACCGGTTGCGATCGCCGAGAACATGATGATTGAAAGCCGGGCCGAAGGGGTGATGATCCTGGCGAAGGTCGCCGGGCTGTCATGGTCGACGGTCCGGACCATCATCAAGATGCGCGACGAACTGTCCGGCGCGGAGCCGACCGACCTTTTCGCCAGCCAGGACACCTATGAGCGATTGCGGCCGTCGACGGCGCAGCAGGTGCTGCGCTTCCACCGCATGCAGCAGAACGTGCCGGCGTGAGCAGCTAGTTCATGTAGCCCGGATGGAGCGCAGCGCAATCCGGGATTCCTACCACGGGCGAAAGAGTCCCGGATTTCGCTTCGCTCCATCCGGGCTACTGGACCTTCAAAACCTCAGCAGCTTTGCCCCGGCGAGCGCGCCGATCGCCGTCACCAGCGCGGTCGCGATCGTGTACCAGGCCGCCACGAACAGCGGCGAATCATCCGTGCAATGCGATGCGTAGAGCGTCGCCGCCAATCCCGCCGACAACAGTCCGGCGATGGCGCCGGCAACTGCGGGGCGCGACGGCGCGCCGTGACGCAATCCGAACAGCGCGCCGGCAAGGAGCGGCAGCGACATCAGCGGGATCGCTACCAGGCAGGTCGATGAATTCTTGCCGACCAGCCGCGTCATCATCGGCAATCGCTGCGGCATCATCATCTCGCCGCCGATCGCTGCGGCCAGGATCCCGACGGGGGCCAGCAGCAACCAGCCAAATCCGCGCAGCGAGGCCTCGGGCCGCGACAGATGCAGGCTGACGGCGATCGCCGCGATCGCCAGCGCCAGCGTCACCGCAAATTTCAGGTTGAAGAACGGATTGTGCATCGCGACCATCACGTCGGGCCTGACGCCGAGCTCCGTGAAGAACATCAACAGCGAGACCGGCGCGGCGGCCAGGAGCGCGAGCATCAGCGCGAAACCAACGGGGCGCGCCCGGTGCGCATTGTCGGCAGCCAACGTTCGAATGAGCCGATCGGTATCCATTCTCATCGTTCCCGTAGCTTGGCCATCAGGCTGGTCAGCCCCCGGTGCAACGCCACCCGCACCGCACCCTCGCTCATCGAAAATTTCGCCGCCGTATCCTTGATCGAGGCGGCATCGACCGCGATCGCCTGCAGCACGTCGCGCTGCCGCGCCGGCAGCGTCTGAAGCTGGGCGGCGACCTCGCTTGGCGAGGCGGTCTCGGCCGGCGTTTCGCCCGGCAGCGTCTCGGCGAAATCGTCGATATCGACGAAAATGCGCCGGCCGCGGCGGCGCAGCGCATCGATCAGCTTGTTGCGGGCGATCGCGAACAACCATGGGGCAAACGGGGCGCTGACGTCCCAGGTGTGCCGCTTCAGATGAACCGCCAGCAAAATGTCCTGCACGATGTCCTCGGACTGATCGACCGGTTGCCCTGCCCGCGCCAAGCCACGGCGCGCCGCGGCCCGGAGCACCGGCGTGACGGCCTTGAGCAGGCGATGATACGCCGCACCGTCGCCTGCGATGGCCGACCGCATCAGGCCGGTCCATTCGTCATCCCGCTCGCGCACCCGCGCTCCTACCCTGCAATTCGGTCGATCTTTCAATTTGTTACGTCAGGACGCTCCGATCACGAAGTCGTGATCGAATATCCCGGCCGCACTTGGACTGGCCGCTGTCCGAAACATCCGACCGGCCCACTTGCACGACGGCAGGCTCATAACATCGATTGCGCGGGCTCGCATCCGGTCGGCTGCAACACGATTGCCCAGCTTTCGCCGGGTGTTGCCCGAAGATTCCCTTTTTTTGCCGCGCTGTGGACATCCGTAGGGTCTCATTTCGCCGCTGGGCGGCGGCCAATGGGGAGATTCGATAATGACAATCAAAGCCAGCGCGGCCTTGATTATTGCGGCAGGGTTCTTGGCAGGTTTCGCAGTACCGCTACCGGCGATGGCCGCGGGCGCCGATGCAGATGCCGCCGCCGTCTCGAAATCGGAGAGCGCGACGTCTGACAAGTCCGTCAGGCAAGGTTCGCGTTCCCTGAAGAAGCGCGACGCCCATCGTAAAACCACGCGCGCGGCTGAAAAATCCAACGAGACCAACGAGAGCAAGAAGCCTGAGGAGAAGCAGGTCGCCGATGCCAGTGGCGGCACACCGCCCGCGATCCCCGAATGGCTCGCCAACGCCAATGCCCAGATGACCGCCGCCGATGCGCCGGCCGACAGCGCCAAGGGGATGTCGGCCGCAATGTCCGAGAAGGCTAACACGGTCCTGCAGGCGGCGGAAAAGCCTGCAGACGCCGAGACGTCGCCGGCTGAAACAGCCGTGGTTGCCTCCGACCAGCTCAACGATGTCGACCGGGCGCTGCAGGTGGGCTCGCCCGAGACCCCCTCCACGCAGACGGTCGCGATGGCTTCGGCGGCCAAACCGGCATCGGAAGCGGCCGCTCAGGCTGCCAACAACGACAGCTCCACCCTGGACAAGACTTCACTGATCGGAAAGATCTTCATCGCCTTCGGCGCCCTGCTGACGATGGCCTCGGCCGCGCGCATGTTCATGGCGTAGCGGCCCTTCCGTTCCGGGCGCGGCAAGACGCGTCCGGAACCAGAACCGCCCACTTGAAGCCCATCCCGGCAGCGGGCACATTGCCCGCAAATCAGCTACCCGGGGTGGATCATGGCGACGTTCGAACACATCATTGTCGAGAGCAAGGGCGCGGTTGGCATCATTACGCTGAACCGTCCGAAAATGCTCAATGCACTTTCGTTCGGCGTATTCCGCGAAATCGCGGCGGCCGTCGATGATCTCGAGGCCGACGACAAGATCGGCTGCATCCTGCTCACCGGCAGCGAAAAGGCGTTCGCCGCCGGCGCCGACATCAAGGAGATGCAGCCGAAAAGCTTCATCGACATGTTCTCCAGCGACTTCACCGCCATCGGCGGCGACCGTGTCGCCACCTGCCGGAAACCGACGATTGCAGCCGTCAGCGGCTATGCGCTGGGCGGCGGCTGCGAGCTCGCCATGATGTGCGACATCATCATCGCTTCCGACACTGCAAAATTCGGCCAGCCCGAAATCACGCTCGGCACCATCCCCGGCATCGGCGGCACCCAGCGGCTGACACGCGCGATCGGCAAGTCGAAGGCGATGGATCTCTGCCTCACCGGCCGCATGATGGATGCCGCGGAAGCCGAGCGTTCCGGTCTGGTCAGCCGCGTCGTGCCGGCGGACAAGTTGATGGAAGAGGCGCTGTCGGCTGCCGAAAAGATCGCCTCGATGTCGCGTCCTGCCGCGGCCATGGCCAAGGAAGCCATCAACCGCGCATTCGAGACACCGCTGTCGGAAGGCATGAATGTCGAGCGCAACCTGTTCCACTCGACCTT
Organism: Bradyrhizobium paxllaeri; assembly: GCF_001693515.2. Lineage (NCBI taxonomy): Bacteria > Pseudomonadati > Pseudomonadota > Alphaproteobacteria > Hyphomicrobiales > Nitrobacteraceae > Bradyrhizobium > Bradyrhizobium paxllaeri. The sequence goes on along the minus strand of NZ_CP042968.1, from coordinate 2,424,319 downwards.
CGCACTGGAAGACCGCTCCGAAGGCATGGCGGCGTTCATCGAGAAGCGCAAGCCGGTGAACAAGAACAGGTAGTCCGAGATCTCTCCGCGTGTCGTCCCTGCGAACGCAGGGACCCATACGCCGCGGCCATCGTGTTGAAGTACCGACGGCAGACATCTTCTTTAAGCAACTACGTGCTGTGGTTATGGGTCCCTGCGTTCGCAGGGACGACGCTGGATTACTGCTTGCGGCTCCTCGCCAGCGCCGCATTCACCAGCGCGCGGTAGCCGCGCTCGGCAAACGTCGTGGGGCGATCGAGGCCGAGCCGCTTCAGGCATTCGCGCTTCGCAGCATCCGGCGGCTGCGTCATTCCCTGCCACAGCAATCCCGGCAGAAGCAGCGGCGTCCGCTGCGCTTCCCGCAACAGCTGCAGCGCCGGGATCAGCCGCTGCTCGACCTCGGTAAAATCGCTGCCGAACGGGAATGACGGCAGCAGCCCGGCCTCGCGCGCAGGTCTCAGGGCCTCCGCGATCCGTTCCGGAAAGTTCTCGCGATGGGCGCGCGGAATTTCGAACGCCTTCGGCAGCTTGCCGGCATCCTTGGCGATCCCAGCCAGTTCATCCTGGAAACGCGAATCCGTGACCGCCAGCATCGCCGCGATGGTCTCGACATCCGATTTGCCCCGGACATCGGCTGCGCCATATTCGGTGACGAACACGTCGCGCAGATGCCGCGGGATGGTCTGGTGACCGTAATTCCAGCGGATGTTGGAGACCGTCTTGCGACCGGCCTGCCGGGTCGATTCCAGTGCGAGAAGCGATCGCGCGCCCTCTAGCGCGAACGCCTGCGCGACGAAATTGTACTGGCCGCCGACACCGCTGACGACCTGGCCGTCCTCGAGGCCGTCGGAGACCGCCGCTCCCATCAGCGTCGCCATCATCGCGGTATTGATGAAGCGCGCATCGATCCGCGCGCGACGCTTGGCCTCCTCGTCGCCATAGAGCTGGTTGGTGAACGACACCGGCATCATCTGGATGCGCGCGAGCTGATCGGGAGCCATCTCGCGCAACGCGCGATAGAACGATTTCGGCCCGAGAAAAAATGCCCCATGCAGCACGGCGTCGTCGACCTCGCGCTTGAGAATGCCCGCATCGATCAGGCCGAGGAACGCATCGATCAACATTTCGCTGACGCCATAGAGTCCTTTCTCGAACGGACCCGCCTGCGCAGGCTCGCTGCCCGGCGCGAGCCGCTTCATGATGGCGCGAAACTGCGCATTGTCGCGGTGACGGACAATCAGCCCTTGCGCCAGCGCATCGCCGACCTGCCCTATGCCAATCTGCAGCGTGCCGCCATCGGGCACGAGGCCCGCCGCGTGAAGCCCGATCGCATATTTGGTGTCGCTAACCGGCTCGGCCGGCGGCGCGAACAGCGGGAAATCCGTCGCAGGGCTATCGAGCACCGCAGAGAATTCATCGCCCGGCAGGTCGCCGGCGCCCGGCATGAACGGCAGCTCGGAGTTGACCTGCCCGATCAGCTTGAACGATGCCCGCCCTTCGTTGCGGGCGCGCAGGATGTCGAGCGTGGTGTCGGTGTTGCAGCTCAGGCTATAGCGCGTCGCGCCACCGACGACGCGTTTCGCGACCAGTTGGGTGACGACGTTCAGCCCGCGCGTCAGCAGATAGGACGAGGCATGGGTGTAGTTCGCAGAGATGTAGTGCTGCTGCGCGTACGGAACGCGCAGCCACTTGCCGGCCAGGAAGAAGAACTCGATCACCTCAATGTTCGGCGGCAGTTCGCCGACATGCAGCGCATCGGCATAGGCGAGGTCCGGATAGCCGCCGAACAGGCGATCGATCACCGGGCCGATGAAGCGCCGTTCGAGCAGGCTTGAGGGTCGCGGCTTCTCCAGCGTCAGCGCCGAAAACAGCGTGAGCTTGATCGAACGATCGGCCGAGGCGCGCGCGTACAGCGCGTTGACGACATGATTCGCTTTACCAAGCCCGAGCGGCAAGCCGACCACGAGGTCGGTTCCGACATCGCGGATGATATCCTCCGCGATCGCTTCGGGATCGGAAAACAGCTTTGGCATCGGTTGCGGACCCGGGCATAGCTTGGAAGCCAACCGCCCTGAGTCGGACGCCAGCCGACAGACCATAGCGCATTTGCTGTCGAACTTCGTCTGTGACGAACCGGCAACAGCCAAGCACGGATTTCATCGAATTAATGTACTGATGTCGCGCGGCAGTTTGCCTGTGGCCACGGCGCCCCCTAAACAGGTAGAGGAGCCGGGGCTGTCGGCGGGGGCGGACAAGCAACGCATGATCCGGGAATGACGGATAACCGGCATTCCCTGAAGATCATGCCAAACAGGAAGATAGAGCGGGATGACTCAAAACAGAGTCATCACGTTCTCGTGTTGACTACGGGATCAAATGGCAAGGCGCGCCGCAGGGGTTGGCCACGTTATACGACGGTTGCTTCGATCGGGCATTTGCCTTGCGGCAGGTTGCTTCGTGTTGGCTGCGCCGGCCGCGCATGGCGAAAGCCTGCCCGACGCGCTGGCCAAGGCCTATCAGACCAACCCCGCCCTCAATGCCGAACGCGCCCGCCAGCGCGCGACGGATGAAAACGTGCCGCAAGCGCTCTCGGGTTATCGGCCGCAGATCCTCGCCACGCTCTCCGCCGGCTTTCAGGCGGTGCGCAACCTGCTGCCCGACAACACCATCCAATCCGCGAATCTGAAGCCCTGGACCATCGGGGTGACCGTGTCCCAGACGTTGTTCAACGGCTTCAAGACCGCCAATAGCGTCCGCGTGGCGGAGTTGCAGGTGCAGTCCGGCCGCGAAGCGCTGCGCAATGTCGGCCAGGGCGTGCTGCTCGATGCCGTCACGGTCTATACCAACGTGCTCGCCAACCAGTCGCTGGTGGAAGCGCAGCGCGCCAACGTCGCGTTCCTGCAGGAGACGCTCGGCATCACCCAGAAGCGACTCAATGCCGGCGACGTCACGCCCACCGATACCGCGCAGGCCGAGGCACGCCTGAGCCGGGGGCGCGCCGATCTGAATGCCGCCGAGGTCAATCTTGCCGTCAGCCAGGCGACTTATCTTCAGGTCATCGGCAACGCACCCAACCAGCTCCGAACTGCCGATGCCATCGACCGCCTGCTGCCACGCAGCCGCGACGATGCCACCGGTCTTGCCTTCCGGGAGCATCCGGCGGTGATGGCGGCAAGCTTCGACTTCGACGTCGCCTCCACCTCGATCCGCGTCGCCGAGAGCAGCCTGATGCCGACCATCACGCTGCAGGGCAGCGCCAGCCGCAGCAAGCAGTCGGACCCTACGCTCGGCACTTTCGGGACCGACCAGGCTTCCATAACCGGCCAGCTCACCCAGCCGATCTATGATGGCGGCATGGCCGCCTCCCAGACCCGGCAGGCCAAGGAAATCGCAGCTCAAAGCCGGCAGGTGCTGGACCAGGTCCGCAACCAGGCCCGCACCGCCGCGGTGGGCGCCTGGGTCGCCAACGAGGGCGCCAAGATTGCGGTCTCTGCCTCCGAAGCCGAAGTTCGCGCCGCCACCGTCGCGTTGCAGGGCGTGCAGCGGGAAGCAGCCGGCGGCCAGCGCACCACGGTCGACGTGCTGAACGCGCAGCAGGACCTGATCCTGGCCAAGGCGCGGCTGATCGGCGCGCAGCGCGACCGCGTGATCGCCTCCTATACGCTGCTCAGCGCCATCGGCCGGCTCGACGTCAAGACCCTCAACCTCAACACGCCGGATTATCTGCCTGAAGTGCACTATCATCAGGTGCGCGACGCCTGGCACGGCCTGCGAACGCCATCCGGACAGTAGGTTGTATTTTCTCCCGGTGTTAACCGGACGCTGATCATGTCGGGTATTTTCAGTCGCCAGTAACCGGCGTTGTCTTAAAACTTTGGAGTTCCCGCCCCCGTTTTATTTCGATCGATTTTGCGAGGCCTCGTGGTTTCAAACATCCTGCGCTGGTCGGCCAACGGCCTGTTGGTCCTCGTCCTGTCGATCATCCTTCTGATCACCTCGTTTCGCATGGCGGCGTCGATACGCGAGACCGGCATGCGTACCCAACTGGCGCCAAAAACGGGCCATCTGGTGCCGACGCGTTCGGGCGGCGTCTTCGTGCAGGAGAAGGGCCCCGCGAACGGCATTCCCGTGGTCCTGTTTCACGGCACGGCGGCGTGGAGCGAGCTATGGCGGCAGACCAGCGACGCGCTGGCATCCGCCGGCTTTCATGTGATCGCCCTTGATCTCCCGCCGTTCGGGTTCTCGGATCGTCCCGGCAACTATACGCGGCAGGACCAGGCTGCCCGAATCAACGACGTGCTCGATACGCTGGAGGCCCCGCCCGCCATCATCGTCGGTCACTCCTTCGGCGCCGGTGCTGCGACTGAACTGGTGATGCGATATCCGGATCGGGCGCGCGCATTGGTGCTGATCGATGCAGCCCTCGGATTGACGGCCACGCCATCGGCCGCGCCCTGGGTGATCCAGCCGCAATGGATTCGCGAAATCCTGGTGTCGCTGACCATCACCAACCCGATCGCGACGCAAACGCTGCTGCAATCGATGATCGCGAAGAAGGAGCGCGCGCTGCCCGAATATGTCGCGATCCTGCAACGACCGCTGGCCCAGCGCGACAGCACGAGCGACATCGCCGACTGGCTCTACTACTTCCTCGGCACCGACACGAATGCGGCAAGTGCGGACCGCGCGGCCTATGCGAAGCTGGAAGTCCCGGTCGCGATCCTCTGGGGCGACAAGGACACGATAACGCCGGTCGAACAGGCCCGCGATCTCCAATCGCTGCTGCCGCCTGATACGGACCTGACCTTGCTGCCCGGGCTCGGCCACATTCCGCAGATCGAGGACCCCGGCATGTTCAACGATGCCCTGCTCAAGACGCTCGCAAAACTCTAGACTGGACAGAGATTCGACAAGTCTTACAGATCGCCGCCGGAGACATCATGGACATCATCAGACTGTGCGCCTGGGGCTATGCCGCCCTGCTCGGCTTCGTGATCCTCACCGGCTACATCCCGGCCTTCATCGACGCCAATGATATGATCTTCGGCCTGTTCCGCCGCACCTGGTATGCCGACGGCCTGCATCTCGTCTCGGCGCTGTGGGCGGCCGCCGCGGCAATGACCTCGCGCCGTGCCTCCGAATTATTCTTCCAGCTGTTCGGCGTGTTCTATTTCGCCGACGGCATGCTCGGCCTGCTCACCGGCAGCGGCTATCTCGACTTCGGCATCCTGATCAACGGTGTCCTCAACCTGCCGCTCTCGACGCGGTTCTTCGCCAACGCCCCGCATCTCGGCCTCGGCGGCGTGGCGATCATGATCGGATACCTGCTGGCGCCGCGGACGCGGACCGTCGTTCATGCTTAAATGGCTGCGGCGCATCCTCGCTGTCGTCGCAATCCTGATTGCGCTGACGGTGCTTTTGCCGCTGGCCTATATCGAGGGCACGTGCCGGCCGTCGTCCGGCGCCGCGGCAGCGAGCGCCCCGGCCGTCACTCTGCCCGCGATCGACGAGGCGGGCTACCGGCGCAAGCTGAACAACACGTTCTTCACCTTCCCCGAATGGTACATCGTCTATTCCTTCGAGGATTTCGGCCGTTTCCTCGACCGCTCCAGTGAAAGCCATTTTGGCTATCTCGGTCACATCTTCGGATTCTGGCGGAGCTTTTGTACCATCAACCGTGCGGTACCTGCGACGGGCGAGTCGCTGACTGAAGTGAAGACGATGATTTACGTCATCGGCATCAGCTATTCCGTCGAATACGCCATCAAGGGATTCTACGAGAACACCATCGGCCGCGTGTTCGAATGGATCAGGGGCGAGAAGCGCACGCCGCAGGATGAGTTCGGCCGCGCGGTGCTGCAGGACTATGCAGCCTTCCTCTACACCATCCCCTGGTACAAATATCCGTTCCGCGAAAAGCTCGATGGGTTAATGGCGATCTCGGCGCCGACGCCAAGTTCATTGCGGACATGGGAACGCGACTTCGCGCTCGGCGCCGAATATTTCGTCAAGATCGGCTACGCCTCGCTGATCCAGAAGGCGCTCGACGCCGGTGGCGACAACGAGCCGCGCGACATCATGTTTGCGGTCGCGACATTGCCGCCGGAGGTGCTGGCGAAGGAGCCGCGCATCAAACCGATCCGCGCGCTGACCCCGCAATGGCAGCTCGTGCAGACCCCGCGCTACAAGGACTTTACCGACATCCTCAAGAGCCTGCTGGATCAGGGTTATGGGGTTGCGGAGATCGCAGGCAATCACGACATCCTCATCACCGTCATTGCCCCCGATGTCGCCAAACTCGACATCAAGGGCACGACGGAGCTGTTTTCGCTGGAACTGGATGCGCGGCCCGGCTTCCGCCGGGCGGGCCTGAAAGCAAGGGTCGACCGACTTGTCGATATCGACCGCGAGCTCAAGGCGAGGGGTGCAAGCATTGAGCACTTCTATGATTACTGACGGGCGGCAGCGTAGATCCGGGCGATGGTGTCGGATCGTCGGCGCGATCGCCCTCGTCATCTGCGGCTGGCTCGCCGTGGTCGTTGCGCTGACCTTCGGTTCGGCCCCGGGCAAGTCGATGGCCGTCATCGGTCCGCCATCGCGGGCACTGACGGCCATCGCAAAGGCAAACGGGCGTATCCTCGCCTCGAGTGATTACGTCACCATCGCGCGTTCCGACGATGCTGGCTTTGTCGCTCGCCTCTATGCCGCCGGCGCCCTGCTGGTGCTGGATGCCGAACAAGCCGGCGGCTGCAGCGGCCTGCCGCCATCTCGCGCCACATCGTCATTGCGAGCGAAGCGAAGCAATCCATCGTTGAGCTAAGCAAGGTCTGGATTGCTTCGTCGCTTCGCTCCTCGCAATGACGCAGGCAGATATCTACGACGCGTACTTCTGATAAAACGTATTCGTGAACAGCTCGCTCGGATCATATTTCCGCTTCGCCGCGAAGAAGTCGTTGATCTGAGGATAGGAGCGCTGCAACTGATCCTTCGAATAATAGAGCTGGTACGGCAGGAAGAACCGCCCCTTGTGGGCGATGGTGAGGTCGATCAGCTCTTCGGTCGCCTTCTTCATCCGCCGGTTGCCCTCATCGTCCGTGGTCTGGTTGATGTAGAGCACCAGCGAGAATGCCGGCTCCGGAGAATAGGTCAGGAAATTGTTCTCCTGATGCACGACGCGCACCGACGCGTTGAGGAGATTGGTCTTGTTGTCGGTCAGCACCTTGCGCATCCCGTCGACAAACGAGACGAACTGGCTGCGCGGGATGAAGTATTCGTGCAGGATGTCGGTATCGTCAGGCAATGAGTTGCGCAAGTAAGGCACGGAATCGTGCATCGGGTCGTTGCGGTTGACGAGACAGGCCTCCGCCGAACCGATCGCCTGCGCCCGCGTCACCGTGCAGTTTTCCATGCGATGCTCGATGTGCTTCTCCGACAGCCATTTCATTTCCTGAAACAGCGCGCCCTGCTTGGACAGGTTGATGGTGAGCCGCCGCAATTTGGTGCCTGAGACCTCGCCGAGCGGCTGGCGCTTGAAATCGGTACCGTCGACCTTGGTGTAGGTGTACAGCAGCAGCTCCTTCAGAAACGAACTTGGTGCGGTCGAGAGGTGGCCATACATCAGGCCGATATTGCCGTCCTTCTCGATCGCCTTGGCGAACAGCGCCGGGAATTCCTTGTAGTCCATCATGCGGCGGCCGGTCTGGTAGACCAGGTTATCGGCAATATCCAGTTCGGCCTCGACAATGACGCCGAACAGGCCGTAGCCGCCAACCACGAGGTTGAACAGGTCCACGTTCTCGGTCGCCGACACCGTCTGCAGCGAACCATCGGCCAGCATCACCTTCATCGACTTGATCGACTTCGCAAGCGCGCCGGCCTGATGATCCATGCCGTGGGCGTTGACCGAGATCGAGCCGCCGACGGTGAAGATGTCGGTCGACTGCATGGCGCGAACCGCAAAGCGCGGATGCAGCACGTTCTGGATGTCGTGCCAGGTTGCGCCCGGCTGTACCGTGACCGATCGCGAACTCTCATTGAGCACGATCTTGTTGAAGCCGCGCATGTCGAGCACGATGCCGCCCTTGCGGAAGGCCTGCCCGCCCATGCTGTGGCGGACTCCGGCAGTGGTAACGGAAAGCTTGTTGTCGCGCGCAAAGGCCAGCGTCTTGGCGATATCGTCAACGCTGCGGACGTCGACCACGCCGTAGATCTCGGTTTTGCTGAGACAGCTCGCATCATTGATGCTGCCGCCGAGCTGCGACCATTTCACGTCCTTGAGCGGCGCAATCGCCTTGATCCGCTCCAGATCGATTTTCGCCTGCTCGCCGCCGCCGACCGCCGGGCCGCAGTCTTTTTCCCCGGTGGGATCGGCCGCCAGCGCGGCAAGCTTGCGATAGCTGTAAACGCCGAGCAGCACGACGACCACGGCAACGACCGACGCGCCGGTTTTGAACTTTTGTGAAAATTTTCGCATGAAGTGATTCCAGAGGGGAGCGAGATATTCCGGGCGGGCGGATGATTAGTCAAATTTGGCGGCTTCCGGTTCGATACGCCGGCCACGTTACCGGACCGATAACTCTGCGTAGCCATGCGGCGGGCGCCCTTCCCGCGCCTCACTTCTCTCGATAATCTCCTGGCCATACCACGGGCGAAGCAACGCCCGGCGCCGGAGGGAGAACGCTGGAGTTAGCGGGCACGACGCCCTGTCCAGACGCCAACAATCAACAACAATATCCAGGGAGAACACCAATGCTGACGCGACGCAGTATGATGCTTGCCTCCATCGCAGCCGGAGTAATGATGAACGACAGAACCGCCTCTGCCAAAGCGGCGCAGCCCGCCACGCCGGTGAATTTCGACGTTCCCGCGGGCGCCTGCGACTGCCATACCCACATTCACCCCGATCCCGAAAAATTCCCGTTCTTCTCCGGCCGCGTCTATACGCCCGAACTGGCCTCGCCCGAGGAAATGACGGCGCTGCACAAGGCGCTGCGCATGGAGCGCGTGGTGATCGTCACGCCCTCGATCTACGGCACCGACAATTCGGCGACGCTGTTCGGCATGGCGGCGCGGGGACCGACCGCGCGCGGGGTTGCCGTGATCGACGACAAGACGTCCGAGAGCGATCTCGATCTCATGGGCAAGGCCGGCATTCGCGGCGTCCGCCTCAACCTCGCAACCGGCGGCGTCAACGATCCGAACGTCGCGCGGCCACGGTTTACGACCGCCGTCGAGCGCATGAGGGCGCGCGGCTGGCATGTGCAGATCTATACCAACCCGGCGATGATATCAGCAGTCAAGGATCTCGTCATGGCTTCGCCGGTGCCTGTCGTATTTGACCATTTCGGCGGCGCCCAGGCGGCGCTTGGCGTCGAACAACCCGGGTTTGCCGATCTCGTGGAGCTCGTCAAATCGGGCAAGGCCTATGTGAAGATTTCCGGCGCCTATCGCTCCTCGAAACTCGGCCCCGACTACACCGACTGCATCCCGCTCGCCAAGGCGTTGATCGGAGCCAATCCCGACCGCATCGTCTGGGGCACCGACTGGCCGCATCCGGATTCGGTTACGCCGGCCGGCAAGAAGGTCACCGACGTCACGCCGCTGTTCCAGATCGACGACGGAAAGCTGTTGAACCAGCTTCCGGTGTGGGCGCCGGACGCGGCGATCCGCAAGAAGATCCTGGTCGACAACCCGGCGCGGCTCTACGGGTTCTGAAGCCCGGCGTGTGAGACCGCGGCCCGCTCCACATGCTGGCGCGGGCCGTGTTCGGTGTCGCGCAACCACGCGCCGGCCTTGCGCAGGCCGCCGAACGGGAATAGATGAAATCCTGCGATTGGTGCAGTTGCTTGCGCCGGTGCCAATCGCAATCCCTTGACGACGTCGTCCGGCCCCGTGTCCGTCAACAGGCGGCCGAACCGGCCGATCTGGGCCCGCAGCGCGCGCATGGAATTGCCTATGCCGCAGCGGAGCGCGAATTTTGTCAGCGTCGCCGGTGTCGCCGGCCCGGCCAGGCCGATAATGATCGGAAGATCGATGCCGGCGCGATCGAGGGCACCGATCCATTGCAGGATTGGCGTGCTCTCGAAGCAGAACTGCGTGACGATATCGACCCGCGCTCCCGTTCGCTGCCCCCAATCCCACCACGCTTTGAGGGCGTTCAGCGCTTCCGGCAGTTCGAGATAGGGATGGCCCTCGGGATGACCGGCGAGGCTGACGGATGCAATGCCGTGCGCCTCGAGCAAGCCGCTGCTGCAGACGTCACGCGTCGACTTGAACGGGCCCTTGGCCGCCGCGACATCGCCCGCAATGAGGACGACCCGGGACACCGCAGCGTCGCCACGTGCCCGCGCCAGAAAATCGTCGAGTGCCTCCCGCGAGGCCATTTCGCGCGCGGCGACATGTGGCACCGGGTTGTAGCCGGCGCGGCGCAGCGCGGCCGCCGTTTCGACGTTATGGTGGTAATTGTCGCCGGGCAGGAACGTGATCGTGACGTCGACCCCTGCAGCGAAATGGTCGCGCAGTTCCGCAATCTGATGCCCGCGCGAGGAAATTTCGACGGAGGCCGACGGCAGCAGCGCGGCCAGTCTGTGGGATAGCTCGTCGGAGACGGTCACGGACGCCTCCCACGCTCAGGCCGGCGCGCGGCGGCGCGAGATCACATAGGTTTCGTCGTTGAACCACAGGCCGCCATGCTTCTTCAGAACGCGGTCGGTGGCTTCGAGATAGCGGCCATCGCGGACCACTTCCGAAAGCCTGTTATCCTCGATCTGCGCCACGTAGATCGCGGCGTTCCAGGCGGCGAACAACGTCGAGGTGCCGATCGGCCCGCTGACCTCGTCCGGCAGCGTGTGCATGTGATAGCGGAAGATCGAGCGTGCATCCGAGGACGCATTGAAATTGTAGTGCCGCGCCGCCGCGCCAAGCTCGTGCTTGACCTGACGCAGGATGGCGTAGCGATCGGTCTTGAAGGGATCGTCGCCCGGCCAGATCTGGTCGATGATCTCGCTGCCGGGATCCCTTCCATGCGAGTGGATGCCGATCAGCCGTCCGCCCGGCCGCAGCGACTTGACCAGCGGGGTCACCACTTTCGAGGCCTTGAACTCTACGCTCGCCCGCGCCCGGTAGGGCTGCGAGGCGATCACGAGGTCATAATCGGCCATCACCCGTCCGGGCCGCGGCATGATCGGGTCGAGCAGGAACGAATGATCCTCACGCCGCAGCGTCAGGATCACCGGACGCTGATAGACCGGATTGCCTGTGGTCGGGCTGATGCCGGCGCGCCAGTTCTCGGCGAGGAAGCCTTCGAGCTCGCCGATCTGCTCGGCGAAGCCGTGCGCGGTGTTGCCGGTCAGCGTGACATCCTTCCAGATCAGGCCTTGCGCTGAGGTCACCGAGCGCGGCGTCAACCACGGCGCCTCGGCGTAATAGAGGTTGGTGACGACCAGCACAGTGGCGGGATGCTCGAACAGGCGGTCGGCCATCTTCTCCAGCATCAGGCGGACGTCCTCGTAACTGATCTCCTTTGCCACGACATAGAGCGGCATGGTGGGGAAGCGCGCATGTACCGCGCGCATCACCCGCGACAGCACGGTGCCGTCGCCGACGCCGGCGTCGAAGATGCGCAGCGCCGGCGGCGCCGGCTGCAGATTGCCGAGCTCGAGCGAGATGCGGTTACCGACCTCGGATTTCTCGCTGCAGGTCGAGACGAACAGCAGATACTTTTGCCGGTTGTCGAAGAATCGAAAGCCTGGATGCGCAACCGCGCTGGCGGTGGCTTCGCCGTTCAGCGGCTTGGCCGGTGAACTGGTTGGCGCGTCGGCCGATGTAGGCCAGTGCTCGGCAAGGTAGGCGCGGACCTTGTCGAGCGTGCCTGTGGTAATCCTGGCGCCGTCGCGCAAGCGCGAGACCAGCTTGCCGTCATTGACCACCAGCCGTCCGAAGGTCGATTCGGCCGTGCGCGTCTGGCGGCAATAGTCGCGGATCTCTCCGAGTATCTGCTCGGCCGTCGGCGCGGTCTTCGCAGGCGGCGCATGGCCGTTAGTTGGGCCTGCAGAGATTTGGCTAGTGCCCTGGCTTTCCTCGATCCGCATGGCTTGCTCCTGCGGTTGTCCCTGCCGGTATCAAGGAACGGCCGCAGGTTTGCGTCAACCACAAACCGAGTGGGCAGGAAACATGGGCACGTGCCCACACGGCTCTAGCGCGCCCGGCGCGAGAATACCGAGATGAGGACCGGCAACGTCACCAGGATCACCACCGGCGCCAGCATCATGCCGGTGACGACCACGACCGCGAGCGGCTTTTGCACCTGCGAGCCGATCCCCTCCGAGAGCGCCGCCGGCAGCAGTCCGACGCCCGCCACCACGCAGGTCATCAGGACGGGGCGCAGTTGCAGTTCGCCGGTGCGGATCACCGCGCGCATCCGCTCATAGCCTTCGTCGATGAGCTGATTGTACTGCGACAGGATGATGATGCCGTCCATCACGGCGATGCCGAACAGCGCGATGAAGCCGATCGCCGCCGAGACGCTGAACGGAATCCCCGAGATCAGCAATCCGAGCACGCCGCCGAAGATCGCCATCGGGATCACGCTCATGGCAAGCAAGGTGTCGCCCATCGAACCGAAATTGAAGAACAGCAGCACGCCGATCAGCGCGAGGCTGATCGGCACCACGATCGACAGCCGGCGGATGGCGTCCTTCAGGTTGCCGAACTCACCGACCCATTCGATCCGCGAGCCCGGCGGAAGCTGGACCTGCTCGGCGACCTTCTCCTGCGCTTCATGGATCGCGCTGCCGAGGTCGCGGTTACGGACCGAGAACTTGATCGGCAGATAGCGTTCCTGCCCTTCGCGGTAGATGTAAGCGGCGCCCGAGATCAGGTTGATCGAGGCCACCTCGCTGAGCGGGATCTGGGTAATGCCGCCCTGCCCGGCCACGCCGATCCGCAAATTGTGGATCGCCTCCGCGCTCTTGCGGTACTCCGGCGCGAGGCGAACGATGATCGGGAAGTGGCGATCGCTGCCGGGCTCATAGATATCGCCGGCGCTGTCGCCGCCGACCGCGACCTTGATGGTGGCGTTGATATCGCCGGGCGACAGGCCGTAGCGCGCGGCGCGGGCGCGGTCGATGTCGATCTGGATCGTCGGCTGGCCGAGCGAGGTGAATACCGCAAGGTCGGTGACGCCCTGCACGGTACCGAGCACGGATTTGATCTTGTTGGCGGTATCGGTCAGCGCCTGCAGGTCGTTGCCATAGAGCTTGATCGAGTTCTCGCCCTTGACGCCCGAGACGGCCTCCGAAACGTTGTCCTGCAGATATTGCGAGAAGTTGAATTCGACGCCCGGGAATTTGTCCTGCAATTGCCCGAGCAGTTGCGCCGTCAGCTCGTCCTTGTCGCGGGTGCCGGGCCATTCGCTGTTGGGTTTGAGCGGCGCGAAGAATTCGGCGTTGAACAGGCCGGCGGCGTCGGTACCGTCGTCCGGGCGTCCATGCTGCGACACCACCGATTCCACTTCGGGACGTGCGCGGATCATCCTGCGCATCTCGTTGACGTAGGTATTGCCCTCTTGCAGCGAGATGGTCGGCGGCAGCGTGGCGCGAATCCACAAATTGCCTTCTTCGAGCTTGGGCAGGAATTCCAGCCCGAGCAGCCGCGCGAATGCAATCGTCATCAAGAAGAGCGCGGCAGCGCCGGCCAGTACGATCCTGCGGTTCGCAATCGCCCATCTCAGCACCGGCATGTAGAGCCAATGCAGGAACGCCATGAAGCGGGTCTCGGTTTCCTGCATGTGCGCCGGCAGGATGATCGCGCTGAGCGCAGGCGTCACGGTGAAAGTCGCGAGCAGTCCGCCGGCCAGCGCATAGGCATAGGTCCGCGCCATCGGCCCGAAGATATTGCCCTCGACGCCGCTCAGCGTGAACAGCGGCAGGAAGGCGGCGATGATGATGGCGGCGGCGAAGAAGATCGAGCGCGACACGTCGGCGGACGCCGACAGAATGGCGTGGCTCTTCATTCCCATCGTGGTTTCGAAGGAGATGTGGCTCTGCTCAGCCTCAGACAGCGCGGTCGTCTGCGTCAGCCGCCGGAAGATCGCCTCCACCATGATCACGGTGCCGTCGACGATCAGGCCGAAATCGATCGCGCCGACCGACAGCAGGTTGGCGGATTCGCCGCGCAGCACCAGGATGATGACGGCGAAAAACAGCGCGAACGGAATCGTCGCGCCGACGATCAGCGCGCTGCGGAGATCGCCGAGGAACATCCACTGCAGCAGCACGATCAGGATGATCCCGACCACCATGTTGTGCAGCACCGTATGCGTGGTGATGTCGATCAGGTCCTTGCGGTCGTAGATCCGCTCGATCCTGACCCCGGGCGGCAGGACGCTGGAGTTGTTGATGTCGCGAACGAGCTGTTCGACCCGGGCGATGGTCGGCGAGCTCTGCTCGCCGCGCCGCATCAACACAATGCCCTGCACGATGTCGTCGTCCTGGTCGAGGCCGGCGATGCCAAGCCGCGGCTTCTCTCCGATCGTGACATGGGCGATATCGCGGACCAGCACCGGATTGCCGCCGGACTGCGACACCATGGTGTTGTTGAGATCGTCGATCGAGCGGATCAGGCCGACGCCGCGCACCACGGCGGATTGCGCGCCGATGTTGACGGTGTTGCCGCCGACATTGATGTTGGCGTTGCTGACGGCCTGCAGCACCTGCGGCAGCGTCAGCCCGTTGGCGACCAGCTTGTTGAAATCGACCTGCAACTCGTAGGTTTTGGTCTTGCCGCCCCACCCCGTGACGTCGATGACGCCGGGCACCGCGCGGAAGCGGCGCTGCAACACCCAGTCCTGCAGCGTCTTGAGGTCGAGCACGCTGTAGTTCGGCGGGCCCTTCAGGCGGTAACGAAAAATCTCGCCGATCGGGCTGAGCGGCGAGATGGTCGGCTGCGCGCCACCTGGAAGCGGCGGCAATTGCGCCAGGCGGTTCAACACCTGCTGCAGCGCCTCTTCATAGGTATAGTCGAAGGAGAACTGCAGTTTGACGTCGGACAGGCCATACAGCGAGATGGTTCTGATCGTGCGCAGGTTCTTGATGCCGGCGACCTGGGTCTCGATCGGGATCGTGATGTAGCGCTCGATCTCTTCCGACGACAGGCCCGGGCTCTGTGTCACGATATCGACCATCGGCGGGGTCGGGTCGGGATAGGCCTCGATGTTGAGCTGCCTGAACGCGATCAGGCCGCCGACCAGCACGGCGACGAACATACCGACCATCAAATAGCGGCGGCTGACTGCTAGGGCGACCAGGCGATCCATTCAGATCGAAGCTTTCAGTGAGGGATCAGCTGCCGGACGCGGCGCGATCGATGAAGAGTGCGCCCTTGGTGACGATCTGCTCGCCGGGCCTCAAATTGCCGACCACCTCGACGAGATCGCCATTGGTGAGGCCGGGCTTGATCTGACGCAGTTCAATGGTCTTGTCCGGATGCGCGACCCAGATCCGGACCTGCTCGCCTTCATAGATCAGCGCCTGTTTCGGCACGCCGACCGCGGGACGGTCGCCCGCCGAATAGATCGTGACGTTGGCGAACATCTCCGGCTTCAGCGTGCCGTTCTTGTTGTCGATGGTGGCGCGCACAAGCAGCCGCCGCGTCGCCGGATCGATCGCGGTAGCGACATAGTTGATTCGTGCCGACAGCGTACGTCCGGGCAGCGCCAGCACGCTGAAACTCACCTCCTGCCCGATCGCAACGTTGGCGCAATCCGACTCGCGCACGAACGCCGTCATCCAGACGGTGGAGAGATCGCCGATCACATAGACGGGGTCGCTGGCGCCCGCGTTGACATATTGGCCCGGGCCGATCTTGCGCTGGACCACGGTGCCGCCGAGCGGTGCGAAGATGGTGATCTCGGGATTGATGCGGCCCTTCTCCTGGAAGGTCGCGATGTCGTCATCGGTGAGGCCGAGAAGACGCAGCTTGTTGCGAGCCGCCTGCACCGCCGTTTCCGACGAGCGCATGTCGTTCTGCGCCTGGATCAGCGTCGCCTGGCTCTGCTGATAATCCTTCAGCGGGACGGCCTTGCCTTCGAACAGATCCTTGGCGCGTGCTCCCTGCAACTGCGCTAGATCGAGCGCGGACTTCGCCTTGTTCATGGCGGTCATCGCCGCGATGAAATCATTTTGCGCCTGAACGTTGTCGGCCGCCTCGATCACGAACAGCGGCTGGCCCTTGACGACGCTGTCGCCCGGCTTGGCCAGCAGCCTGGTGACGCGGCCCGCATAGGGCGAGAACACCGGCGTCGAGCGATCTTCATCGATCGCGATCTTGCCTTCGGTGACGTTCTCGGCGCGGAAGCCGCGTTCGGTGACGGGCTGAATGGTCAGGCTGGCCCATTCGGCGGGACTCGGCGTGTAGCGCTGCAGGCCCTTGCGCGACTGGCTCGAGATTTCCGAATGCCCGCGCTTTGCGCCGCCGATCTGGGCGTAGCCATAGGCGCCCGCACCGACGAGGACCAACAGGCCGATGGCCACGGTCAGCCGCTGCCGGGTAACGATCTGCAATCGCTTGGTAAACACCTTGAGCATCCGACCCGGAACCATTCAGCGACGTTTTGTCTCACCCTGCGCTAATAGGGCCCATTTGGCGCTTTAGACAACCTAAAAATCGAAAATCAGCCCTGGCGGGGAGGTTAAAGTTTGGAGAACTGGGGCTGGCCGCCCGATGGCTGCCTCATTCGCGTGCCGGCCATTGCGGTGGATGGGTACCGAGCGGCATCGCCGGACGGGCCCAAAACGCTGGGGTTTTCGACAGAGTCGCGGAATGCCGGACCGACCGCAGTGCACCAAAACCTGAGTCGACCTCCTCGATAAACGGCATCACCGCCTCCCCCGTAAGATCCCGGGTATCCAACCCGCCGGCGACCCGCCCGAGATTCCACAGCCACCGCCCGGTCTGCGCCAGCGACACCTGGACGTGCCAACTGCCGCCTTCACGCGCCTGGCGCGCTTTCGCCATCATGGCGCCGAACGCCATGACGTAGCCGGTGGCGTGGTCGAGCATCTGCGCCGGCAATTCCTTCGGACCATCGATACCGGCCGCCTGCCCCTCGGCATGGTTGAATCCGGTCGCGGTCTGCACCAGCGAGTCGAAGCCGCGCCGCTCCGCCCATGGCCCGGCCGCACCATAGGCGGACAACGTGACATAAATGATACCGGGATTGATGCGCGCCGTTTCCTCCGGCGAGAAGCCGAGGCCGGCCAGCGCGCGCGGCCGATAACCTTGCGAGAAGATATCGGCCCGCGCCAGCAACTCCCGCAACACGGCCCGCCCCTGCTCCGTCATGAGCTCGACAAAACTCGTCAGCTTGCCGCGGCCGGTATCGATCGTGAGCCAGGGAATCGCCGGCAGATCCGGCCCCGAGATCAGCAGCACATCGGCGCCGTGGGCGGCGAGCGTCCGTCCCGCCACGGGACCTGCGATGACGCGCGACAGATCGAGCGCGCGAACACCGGCGAGTGGCCGGTTGCCCGCTGGCCACGGCTTTGGTGCGGCCTCGCCGATTTCCGTGATCGAGACCAGCGGCAATGCCGCGAGCGCCCTGGCATGCGGCGTCGCCGACCATTCGTCATGCGAACGCATGAAGGCAACGACGCCGCCGTTCGCATAGGCCGCGGTCTCGAACGCCTCGCCGTTCCATTGCATCAGCGCGGCCTGCACGGCGTCGCGCTCCGGCTTGCAGTTCAGCACGCTGCAGACGGCGTCGCGATGGTGCGGAAAATTGGTGTGCAGCCGCACGAAGCCATCGCTGACCTTGTAGACACCGGCGATCGCGTCCCAGGCCGGTGGTGGCGGCTTGTCATCGACGCGCAAATATCGCTCGCTCCGGCATTCGACCACGGCATGGCGCATGTCGACCGAAACGCCCTGCGCCTCCCCGCTGCGCATTTTCCAGACCTCGGCAGCCGCGAGCGCGCTCGCGGCGACGCTGACCTGCGCTGCGGCAGCGACGCGAAACGATGACGGCAATTGCGGCTCGTCGCCGGTCAATGTGAGCGTGTTAAGTGCAGAGGCTTCGCCGCCGACAGAGGTCCAGATATCGGCAAGGATTTCGCTGGGGCTTTGCATGAACGCGTCTCTTCCCTAACGTTCGTCTCGAACATTCCAGTCAACGTAGCCCGGATGGAGCGCCAGCGAAATCCGGGAACGATCTTGCCACGCGGATCGCTCTTACCCGGATTGCGCTTCGCTTCATCCGGGCTACGCGTCCTCAACCCGGAAGGAGTTGCAATGGCGGCCATCGACCCTCTGACGGCGGGAGCCGTTTTCCTTGCGACCGCAGGGACCGACGCGGTCTATGTGATGTTCACTTCAGCCGTGGTGCACCGCAAGCGCGTGCCGGCGGCGACCTGGAGCAGCATCTGGTACGTGCTCTCGTCCTACGCCGTGATCAGCTACACCGACAATTGGGTCTATGTCGTGTTCGCCGCTATCGGCTCATGGGTCGGCGCCTATGCGACGATCACCTTTTTGCACCGACCGCCCGGCGGCCCGCCCGTTGGGGCGGCGCCGGAGTAGGATGTGCATGCCAGCCTGTAGGACCTCCTAGCCTTGGTCAAGAGGTAAGCGTCCTTGGCGGCGAGCGTAGCGCCGTGCTCGACGCTGTCGAGGACGCTTCGCGCCGGCTACGCCGGTGCCGATGGCATCCTTGACAGCGCCTGCGCGCGGCGCTGTTGCGTTCGGCAGGTCGGGACGAAGGAATGGTCACCGGCGGCCGAACAAAGGAATGAGGATTACCGTTTCGCGGCGACGATCTGCGAGCTCCTGTGGTCTGCGTCATAGACGGTCTGGCGCTTGAGCGTCGTACACAAAGCGGACAGCAAGCGGTCGCCCACGCCGCGCAAGGCGCGCGCATGACCGTGGCCGCGCTGCCGCAAGGCATCATAGCGTTGCCGAGCGGCAGTATCGCGCTGGATGGCGACGCGCGACCAGTGATGGACGGCGGTCTGCAGCCGTTTGTTGCAGGCCAGGCGGCGGATCACGAAGCGGTGCTTGCCGCTTTGTCGCGTCACCGGAGCAACCCCTGCCAAGGCGCGCAAGGCGTGATAGTCTCGGGCCTGCAGCGGTTGTGCTGCCTCGGTGAGCAGCGTGGCGAGAATAATCCTGCCGATTCCCGGCCAGGAGCGAAGGATTGTCACGTCATGCTGCTCACGGCGCTGCCCCGACGAGTTCTCCTCGTCCTGCGCTCCAAGCCTGGCGCAAAGGCCGTCCAGGGCGTCGTGGGCTTCCTTGGTCTGCTGATTGACCAGACGCATCCGTGCCGCAAGGCTGCGGATATGCGCGCAAGCAGCCTCCGTCGTGCCCGGTGCGACGAACAAGGCGCTCTTGCGCAAGATCTGCAGCACGGTGGCGGCATCGAGGCGCCGGATGCGATGGTCCTTGAGGATACGCGCGATCGTCTTCTCCGAGGCCTTCGCGGCGGCGGCAGGGGTTGGTACCTTGTGCCACAGCGCCAGGAACCAGTCGTCGCCAACATCGTCGGTCAGTTCGGCCGCCTGCGGATAATAGCGCCACAGTTGCTGGCGAAGGCGGTTGGCCAAGCGCGTCCGCTCCTGCTGCAGTTCGTCGGCAATACGCGACCACTCGCGCAGTTCGATCACCACCGGATTGTCGGGTGCAAGCCGACGGAAGGCCTTCCGGTCGGTGCGCAGCGAGTCTCCAAGGACATGCGCGTCACGACTGTCATCTTTGGCGCCGGCGACCGTGAAGCGATCGCGGAAACGATCGAGTTGCTTTGGATTGATGGCAAAGACTACAAGACCGTGCTCGAGCAGCATCTCCACCACAGGGCCGTGCGGCATCTCGATCGCCACAGCGATCTGCCCCGGGACGCCCCCGGTCTTCTCCAGCAACCAATCTCGCAGCTCCGTCAATCCGGCTCCGCCATGGGCGAACTCCCGCTCGCCTACGCGTCTTCCTTTGGCATCAAGCAGGCAAACGCGATGGCTCTGCGTTGCCCAGTCGATCCCGACGAACCAATGCACGTCCTCGACCATTTGCTGACCTCCTCGTTCTCACAGCGGGCCACTGCGATCCCGATCGGTTCCTGTACTGGCACTCTCGGCGCATACCTCCTATTGGATCTCGATCGCAGCCGCTCCACCGAGGCGCGGGTCCTACGTGGGCGCTCGTAGCGCTGATGGGTCACGCAGCTCCCGGCAGATCGGCCCGTGCCACCACTCTACACCAGTAGACTGGTGCCGAACGCCGGAACGGTACAGGATGGGTCGAGCGCAGCGATACCCATCAATGCTGGTTGCAGAACGATGGGTATCGCTGCGCTCCACCCATCCTACAATTCTGCGCTCATCCGAATTGCTACGAACTGCGGCCTAACCGCGTCTTTGAAGAGAGCGGCGCACCACACGCACTTTGAGCTTTCTCCCGCGCTACCTTCATCGCTACAATGCTCTGCGGATCAATCAAGGAAAAAACAAAATGGACTTGGGTTTGACGGGCAGAAACGCCGTCGTGCTCGGCGGCACGCGCGGCATCGGGCGGGCGATTGCCGACACGCTGGCGGGCGAAGGCGCGGGCGTCGCGGTGTGCGCGCGCAATGTGGATCAGGTCGCGGCGACCATCACCGAGCTGAAGGCGCATGGCGGGCGCGCGACCGGCGCCTCTGTGGACGTCACCGACGCGGCCGCGTTGAAATCATGGATATCTGATACGGCCAACGAGCTCGGCAGCATCGACATGCTGTTTTCCAACGCTGGTGCAATGGCGCAAGGCGGCGATCCCGCGTCCTGGGAGCAGAATTTTCGGCTCGACGTGCTCGGCGCCGTCAACGCCTTCGAGGCGGCGCGGCCGTTTCTCGAGGACAGCGGCGGGAAAACCGGCGACGCGGCCTTCGTCATCATCTCGTCGGTCTCAGCCGCGCAGGCCGACGCCGCCAGCTCCTACGGCCCGATCAAGGCGGCGCTGATCCACATGGCCAAGGGACTGGCGCGGCAATACGCGGGCAAGAAAATCCGCGTCAACGTGGTGTCGCCGGGCACGGTCTATTTCAAGGGCGGTATCTGGAACATGGTCGAGCAGAACATGCCGAAACGCTACCAGGACGCACTGGCGCGCAACCCGACTGGCCGCATGGCGACGCCGCAGGAAATCGCCAACGCGGCAGTGTTCCTGGCAAGCCCTGTCTCCTCGTTCACGACCGGCTCGAACCTCGTCGTCGACGGCGCGATCTCGAACCGGGTGAATTTCTGAGGGGCACGTTGCGTAGGGTGGGCAAAGGCGCATCGCGCCGTGCCCACCATCCATCGACAGCGCAGCAGAATGGTGGGCACGCTTACCCACCCTACGATTTTCCGCAACGGTTGCGAGAGCCGGACTTACAACTCGCGAAGCAAACCAGGTCAATTTGAATCGATTAGCTAAGGGAACTTTACGAACTTGCATTCACTGTGGCCAGTGCTTCGAAGACCCAGCCGACTGGGTCCAATGACGGATGGCCACGATGATTGTCGACGAGCAAAGGACAAAAGTGCAGCGCGAGCCGCGACGCCAGCTGCGCAAACGGCCGACATGGGTGACGACCGACAACGGGGTGACGAAGATCGAATGCATTGTTCTGGACGTCTCCCCGGGCGGCGCCAAGATCGCGACCGATGCTCCGTTCGATGTCAGGGACAGCTTTGAACTGGCGCTGGTGCCCGAACATACGACGCGCCAGTCGTGCGAAGTGGTGTGGCGCCGGGGCAAGACCTACGGCGTGAAGTTTCTGGCTTGAGGTAGGCGAAGAAGCAGCCACCGTTCTTCAGGCATCTCTGTCGGCCTGCATTCGATTCTCTCTCCGTCATGGCCGGGCTTGTCCAGGCTTGTCCCGGCCATCCACGTCTGTTGTTACCGAAGCAAAGACGTGGATGCCCGGCACCCGGCTACGCCAAAGGCTTCGCCGCGGCTCTTCGTTCTGGCGCGCCGGAGCTTTAGCGGAGGCGGCAAGGCCGGGCATGACGAGCCCATGAGAGGCTTGCAGGCCCGACTGTCACAATCGCGGCCCTCCTCGCGACCGGAGCGCTGTCCCTGCACTTTGCCCCCGCCGACATACTCTCGTCGTGATTGGCCTCGACGTATGACTGTATTATTACAGTCAGATGTCAGTTCGATTACAGCGGAGCGGCGAATGAGCTTGGAATGGCGGGCGCGGTCAGTTTCCCTGGCCTGGTCAAATCCCGTGTCCTGGTGGTGGGGCCTCTTGACGCTGGTGAGCGGCGTCAACATCGCCGTCTGGTTCGTGCTGTATCGCGAGCTTCCGAGTCCGCCGGCCGGCGCCGTCGGCAGCCTATCCGGCACCGGCGCCATGCTGCTGTTCTGCGCGGCCTATGTGTTCGGCTGCGCCTTCCGGTCGTTCCTGCCGCGCGCCGACGTGCAGCGGATCTGCCTGTTCGACACCTGGCTGTCGAGTGTCATGGTCGGACGTTCGGTGGCAACCGTCGCCGAGGTATGCTTCGTGGCGCAATGGGCCATCATCCTGCACCAGCTCGGCACCATGACCGGCGCGGAAACCGTGACCAATGTCGCGTGGGTGATCGTGCCGCTGATCCTGATCGCGGAATGCCTGTCATGGTATGCGGTGCTGACGAGGAATTATCTCGGCAACGCCATCGAGAATTCGCTGTGGGCGGTGGCCTTCTTCGCCATTGGCGTCGCGCTTTGTCGTCTGCTGCCGGAATTCAACGGTGCGGTTCGCGTGATTCTCGTCGCCGCCACCGCCGGCATCGCATGCTTTCTGGCGTTTCTCATGACGATCGACGTCCCGATGTACCTGAAGCGCTGGCGGACCGGCGATGCCGATGGCGACAAGCGCCTGACGCCGCGCGAGGGCCTGCGCGACGTCAGCACGCGCTGGGTGGTGACGCACGACCTTGCGGAGTGGAAGGACGAGATTGCCTGGATGTCGCTTTACTTCAGCCTGGCGGTCTGGTCGAGCCTTGCGCTGTGCGTGTTCTATTCGCTGGAAAATCATCTGCCGCAGTACCGGACCACGGCAGCAATCACGAGCGTAGCGCCGGGTGCGACCGTCGTCGGCAGTCCCAGGTGAGGCAGAAGCCGCCGCGCTGAAACTTTGCGCCGCATTGCCGCGTTACATGCCTGTATCGCGGTTAGCGGGGCTTTGTTTCAGAAGGGCGTGTTTTGGACCGGTTTCAGATAGGTGTTCATTTTCTGACGCTGGCGGCGGCTTTCGCGCTAGCCATCCCGATCGGCTGGGACCGTGAAAAGCGGGCGCGGAGCGCTGGGCTGCGCACCTTTCCGCTGGTCGCCCTGGCAAGCTGCGGATTCGTGCAGGCCAGCGAACAGCTGATGGTGAGTTCTCCCGATGGCATGTCGAAGGTGATCGAAGGCGTGATCACCGGCATCGGCTTCATCGGCGGCGGCGCCATCCTCAAGCAGGGCACCACCGTGCAGGGCACGGCGACCGCCGCGAGCCTGTGGGCGACCGGCGCAATCGGCGTTTCCGTCGGGCTCGGCAGCTACGACGTCGCGGTGACGGTGGCGGTGTTCACATTCCTGACGCTGAGGCTGCTGACGCTGGTGAAGGAAGAAGACGACCTCGAGGACGGCGGGAAGAGCGAGCGCAAGGGCGAGACCAAGGCGGATTGAGCCAAGGTTCGATTTTACCTTGACTGCTCGCAGGGAGATCAAGCCGCAGGCGCAACCAGAGGCGTATGATGCACAATAGTCACCGCGCCGTGAGGGTATTTCGTCGCCGTGGACAGCATGAAGTATTCCGCGCCTTGCGCGAAGCCATTTTCTCGGCCGAGGAAGAAATCTTGAAACGGTGACGTCGTAAAGTGATCCCGTGATCAGACAGGAGTCGATCATGTGGACTCTCATCAACATGCTCTACCGGGAATATTGCCTTGCCCGGCTGCAGGAGATGCGCAGGATCACCCTCGCTCACTGAAGCTTGATGAAGCGCGAGCAATCTGTCGCATCCGGTATTTGCCGGCTTGCGGTGAACCGCAATCAGGAATTGTCGGACCGGGATCGAAGGAGAAGGTCATGCAGCCATCGACAGACGATCTGCTGATACGCCAAATCAGTGCGCTGATATCCGCGACCGCCGATGCGGCGTCCACCAGCAGGGAACATGCCCCCTTCATCGAGGCACGGCTATACCAGACCCTCGCTGCACACTGCGCCGAGAAGCAAAGGATCGCAGCCATGCTTGCGAGAAGCGGGATCGGCAGGACGCGAACGGGGTTGATCTACTGGTAGATCGGAGCCCCGCGAATCTGCGGATCGTCGGCGAAGCCGTCACCGGGACGCTTTCTTGTTTCCCTCACGCCGCGTCCGAGGGAATGCGCGCGCCTCCAACCGGACCCGCCCGGGGGCGCGATCTTTTCAATTGGCCGCTGAATTGGCCTTTGAATTGTCCCCTGAATTGTCCCCTGAATTGTCCTGGCGGAATACCGAATTCGCGCTTGAACGCCCGGTTGAACGCCGCCTCCGAGTCATAGCCGACCTCCGACGCCACCTGTATCACCGGCTCCCGCGTGGTTTGCAGCATCCGGGCGGCGAGTTGCAGCCGCCAGCGGGCGAGATAGGTCAGCGGCGGCTCGCCGAGAAACCGGGAGAACCTCTCGGCCAGGACCGAGCGTGAGACCGCTGCAGCGGTGGCCAGTTCCTCCACGGTCCAGTGATGGCAGGGCTTTCGATGCAGCAGCGCCAGTGCACCGCCGACAACCGGATCCCGCGCCCCCGCGAGCCAGCCGGTCTGCTCGGCCGGTAGCGCCTCCATGTAGCGGCGAATGGTTTCGATGAAGAGCGCTTCCGCCATCTTGGAAAGCAGCACTGCTTGTCCCGGTCGTCGGGAATCAGCCTCGGAGACAAGATGGCGAACCGAGCTCTCCAGCCATTCGCCGGCCGGGTCGCCGCGCAGGTTGATCTTGATCATCTGCGGCAGGCCGGCCAGGAACAGCCGCTCGGCATGACGCTCGCAGCCGAAATAGCCGCAGACAAATTGGGTCAGTTCGCCGCCGCCTCCCAATCGCATGGTCGTCAGATCGCCCGCGAGATAGCTACCGAGCGAGGCCCCGCTGTCCATGAAGGCCGATGGCGAGCCGTTCGAAACGGTATGTGCATCGCCGTGCGGGATGATCAGGATATCCCCCGCCGTGATGGGGATGTCCGCCTCGCCCGGAAAGCACACGACCGCCTTGCCGTGGGTGACCAGGTGATAGCTGACCAGCCGCTCGGTTCCGGGAGCGAGCACGTGGCCAACGTCTCGCAGATGCGGCACCCGGAACCCCCAGGGCGCGGTGCACTCCGCATGGTAGAAGATGGCGCCGGTCATGCGCACGGACGCCAACGCCTCCGATAGAGCATCCATTTCCGTGCTCCGTCGACTGTGACCTGAACCCGCTGCAAAGAACCACGGAGTTTCGGCAAAGTTGCGGCTTCGGCCTCTCACTACACTCGAATGCATGGGCCGCGACCGGTCAGCCTGGCTGCCATGAACCGGCACGGAAGAACGTTGCAAGGAGGTTCCGATGGGCAAGGCATTCGACGTGATCGTCATGGGCGCGCGCTGCGCCGGCTCGCCGACCGCGATGCTCTTGGCGCGAAAGGGATACCGGGTGCTGGCGGTCGATCGCGCGTCATTCCCGAGCGACACCGTCTCAACCCATCTTGTGCATCCCCGCGCCGTGAACGCGCTGGCGCGATGGGGGCTGCTCGACCACTTGGTGGCGACCGGATGCCCGCCGATCCACACCTATGCCTTCGACTTCGGCGCCTTCACGATTGCCGGCGCCCCAGGGATGGACAAGGACGCCGTTGCCTACTGCCCGCGGCGGACAATCCTCGACAAGCTGCTGGTCGACGCCGTCGCCGAAGCCGGTGCGGAGGTCCGTCAGGGTTTTGTCGTCGAGGAGATCATGATCGAGGGAGATCGCGTCATCGGCATCAAGGGGCGATCGAAGCACGGCGGAACGGTTACGGAATATGCCGATATTGTCGTGGGAGCCGATGGGCGGCACTCGATGCTGAGCGAGGCGGTGCATCCCGAGCACTACCGCGAGAAGCCGCCGCTATGCGCGGGTTACTACAGCTATTGGAGAGGCCTGCCCACCGACGGCCGCTTTGAGGTTTATATCCGCGACAGGCGCGCTTTTGCGGCCATGCCGACCCACGACGACCTGACGCTCGTCATCGCCGGATGGCCTTATGCAGAGTTTGCGGAAAACAAACGGGATATCGAGAGCCATTATCTGAAAGCAATCGAGCAGGCGCCGGACTTTGCCGCGCGGTTGCGGCGTGCAACGCGCGAAGCGCCGTTCGCCGGCGCCGCGGTGCCGAACTATTTCCGCAAGCCTTACGGGCCCGGCTGGGCGCTCGCAGGCGACGCCGGCTATAACAGGGACTTCATCACGGCACAGGGAATTCTCGACGCCTTCCGCGACGCCGAACTCTGCGCTGGCGCAATCGACCAATCATTGTCGGGCGCGCGGCCGTTCGAGGAAGCCATGGCTGAGTACCAGCGCATCCGCGACGTCGACGTCGGGACGATGTTTGATTTCACCTGCGACCTCGCCACGCTCGAGCCGCCGCCACCCGAGCTGCAACGGATCCTCGGCGCGGTTCACGGCAACCAGGCGGCCATGGACGATTTTGCACGCCTGAACGCCGGGACGATATCGCCGACGGAATTTTTTGCGCCTGAGAACGTCGAAGCGATCTTTGCTAGCGCGGCTTCGAGAGCTCAAAAGGTGAGTGCTCAGACGGGTGGTTTGTAGTGCGGCCCGCCTATCACCGGCTCCGCCATATGCAGGAATTCGTCGAACGCGACGGCGCCTTCCGCAACGGTGTGACAGGCGCGACTGTCGATAAAGAGTTGCTCGTCATGGTCAAAGATATCGACGATGAAAAGCGGCTGCCTCGCGGCAGCAGTCGGCGGGGCTGCGTGCATACGAATTTCATAGTCCCCGATCCACGCCAGAGAAATCGCCGTCGCGTCACCCTCAGGGCGGGACAGCAGGCTGACATATGCTCGGGAAATTCTCAGCGTTGTTAGATTGTATTCCAACGCACGGCCCACAAACAAAACCTCGCGCTTTGATGGTCGACCGCATGATTGCCAACTCCGCCATTACGGGACGCTGGCGGAGAAATTAACATTTCGAAAGACGGCGCACAGCTTCGGGTGCAAATGGCGCACGACCGCGCGGATTATGGTTCCAAGACGGTTGCGGTTGACCGTCACGTCTGCTTATGTGAAGGGTTTCGGATGCCGGCCGCTTGAGGGACGGCGCCGCGTGCTCGGCGGCCGGCGTCCGAAAGCCTCCAAGGGAGGAAACCGCGCTTAAGGGAACGTACGGCGGTGCGGCAGGCGCTATGGGAATTTGAGTGCCG
This sequence comes from Bradyrhizobium paxllaeri, assembly GCF_001693515.2. Lineage (NCBI taxonomy): Bacteria > Pseudomonadati > Pseudomonadota > Alphaproteobacteria > Hyphomicrobiales > Nitrobacteraceae > Bradyrhizobium > Bradyrhizobium paxllaeri. Next base: position 2,396,869 of record NZ_CP042968.1, on the reverse strand, counting down.
CGGGCGCGCTGGCTGATTGGGATCGAGCCGAAGCAACGCGTTGTGCGACGGTGAAGCGGCTGACGAACGAGCGGCGGATGACGCTGAACTGCATAAGCTGTCCGACGATTTGCGACGGTGGGCAGAGAGCTGGGCGCGCTCTGCCGTGGCTGGCGGAGGGGCAGCGGGCGCGACGCGCAGATTTGCGGGATTGTAACGCGGTCATGAGGTGTCGATCCTGATGACGGTCGCTGGAGCTGTCGGCCGATGCCGTGGCGTTGCGCCGCGTTCGAAGACCTCAATGATGATCATACGACCGCCGCAGCATGGACAGCTCGGCTTTTTGGGATCGACGGCGGCAGCGGTAGGCTGGTCGTCAGGTTTTGCAACGGCGAGCAGTTCACGGGCGCGGGCGATGTTGTCGGCACAAGCGCCTTTGGCGAACAGGCCGTAGTGGCGGATGCGGTGCAAGCCTTTGGGCAGGACGTGGATGAGGAAGCGACGGATGAACTCGTCGGTGGTGAGCGTCATGTGCTTGTATCGATCGCGGCCCTCGCTGCGGTAGTCCTTCCACTTGAAGGTGACGCCGCGATCGTCGAAGGCAATCAAGCGGCTGTTGGCGATGGCAACGCGGTGGGTGTAGCGCGACAGATAGGCCAGCACCGCCTCGGGTCCGCCGAACGGGCGCTTGGCGTAGACGATCCACTCGGCCTTGCGCAGCGGGGCGAGATAGGCCGCGAAGGATCGCGCATCGGCCAGATGGATGTTCTCGCCGAAGAAGCTGAGGCGGCCGGTCTGGTGGGCGGCGATGAGCTTCTCCAGGAACAATCGGCGGAACAGGCGGGAGAGCACGCGCACCGGGAGGAAGAAGCCCGGCCGGCAGGACACCCAGCGCTGGCCGTCGGGCGAGATGCCGCCACCCGGGACGATCATGTGCACATGCGGGTGATGGGTGAGCGCCGAGCCCCAGGTATGCAGCACGGAGGTGATGCCGATCTTGGCGCCCAGATGCTTCGGATCAGCGGCGATCGTCAGCATGGTCTCGGCCGAGACCTTGAACAGCAGGTCGTAGATCACGGCCTTGTTCTGGTAGGCGATGTCGGCGATGGCCGCCGGCAGCGTGAACACCACGTGATAGTACGGCACCGGCAACAGCTCGGTCTCGCGGTCGGCAAGCCAGTCTTTCGCGGCGGCGCCTTGGCACTTCGGGCAATGCCGGTTGCGGCAGGAGTTGTAGGCGATCGTCGTATAGGCGCAGTCCGCGCAGCGCGCGACATGGCCGCCCAGCGCCGCCGTGCGACAGCGCTCGATCGCCGACATCACCTTCAACTGATCGAGGCTGACATGGCCGGCATGGGCTTGACGCCATGCCGGGCCATGGTTGCGGAAGATATCCGCAACCTCCAAGGCCGGGCGCGACACGAGCGGCCTGCGCGTCAGCTGGGCGGTCGGCTCTCCTTGAGCTTGAGCGCGATATGCTCCAGCGGGCTCATGACCTCGCTGATCGTCTTGGTGGCGACGCGGGTATAGAGCGCCGTGGTGTCGAGCTTGGCGTGACCGAGCAGCACCTGGATGACGCGGACATCGATGTTCTGCTCGAGCAGGTGGGTGGCGAAGCTGTGCCGCAAGGTGTGCAGCGAGACGCGCTTGCTGATCTCCGCCATCTGCGCGGCGGCATGACAGGCACGATTGAGCTGGCGCGTGGTCATCGGCTGCGCCGGATCGCGGCCCGGGAACAGCCAGCCCTGTGGGCGCGCCGCCTTCCACCAGGTCCGCAGCAGGTCGAGCAAGCTCGGCGACAGCATGACATTACGGTCCTTGCCGCCTTTGCCCTGCTCGACGCGGATGATCATGCGCTTGCTGTCGATGTCGGAGACCTTGAGCGAGACCACCTCGGTGGCGCGCAGACCGGCGCCGTAGGCCACGCTCAGTGCCGCCTTGCATTTGAGCCCCGGTGCAGCATCGAGTAGCCGCGCCACCTCCTCGACGCTAAGCACCACAGGGAGCTTGCGCGGCTCGTGAATGATATGGGTATGTTCGACGATCTCGTGCCGCTTCAGCGTGACCCGGAACAAGAACCGCAAGGTCGAGACGGTCTGGTTGATCGTCGGCACGCCAACACCGCTCGCCGTCAGGTGAAGTTGGTAGCGGCGGACATCCTCGAAGCTCGCCGTATCGGGTGATCGCCCGAGAAACGCAGCGAAGTTCTTGATTCTTTGCACGTAGTCATGTTGGGTCTTCGGCGCGAACTTGCGGATCGTCATGTCTTCGATCATGCGCCGGCGCAACGGGCTCACTGCCTCGTCGGTCATGGGGATGCTCCTGTCTTGAGTGAGGTTGTCGAACCCCTCGATCTCAAGGCAGGACGCCCCGTTGCGCTATCCTCTTGGCTCCGTCGCCAGCCGCGGCGCCCTACCGCGCGAGCGGTTTAGTCCTGTGGCCTTTTTCGGACCTCATGCGATGTTCGACTCGAGTCCGGAGTGCGCACCAAAGCGCATGCCACCGACTACTCATGGGTTCACTCGCTGGACCAGTTCAATGAAAATCCCGCGACGGCGGCAGGATGCGGACGTCGCGCGGGTGGCGGATTTTTTGCGCTGGGGTATCAGCGTGGTCGCGGCGGTCGTCGTTGAGCGGTTCGACCAGCGCAGGGCCCGCGGGCACTGGATGCTTTCGGTTTAGCGCATCATTGGCGAGGCCGATCAGATCGTGGGAACGGTCGAACATCCGCTGCGCCACCAGATGCGTCACCTCCTCCGGGCTGCTCTGGATGTAGCCCTCGACCAGGATCAGGCGCGCGCCCATCACCTCCTTGCGGTACTGCTCCATCACCTTGGGCCACACCACGATATTGGCGATGCCGGTCTCGTCCTCCAGCGTCATGAAGACGACGCCCTTGGCGCTGCCCGGGCGCTGGCGCACCAGCACCACGCCGGCGCAACTGACGCGGCGCCTGTCGTTCCTGTGGTTGACGTCCTTGCAGGGAACGACGCGCTCTCTGGTGAACATCTCGCGCAGGAATTCCATCGGGTGGCCCTTCAGCGACAACCGCACCGTCTGGTAATCGGCGACCACCTGCTCCGGCAGCGGCATCAGCGGCAATGGCCTGGCGTTCTCGTCGGGCTGCTCGCGGGCAATCGCGGCCTGGAACAACGGCAGCGGCACGTCATCTGGCAGCCGCCGCACCGCCCACAGTGCCGCGCGGCGGTCGAGCCCGAGGGAGCGGAAGGCATCGGCGTCGGCAAGCAGGATCAGCGCGCGTTTTGGTAAGCCCGTGTCACGGGCGAATTCTTCCAGCGAGGTGAAGGGGCGGCGCTTGCGGGCGGCGACGATGCGGTCGGCCCAGTCCTGCTCTTTCTTGACATTGTCATTCCGGGGCCCGCGAAGCGTGAACCCGGAATCTCGAGGTTCCGGGTCTGGTGCTAACGCACCATCCCGGAACGACGACTGCATTTGCTTCAGCCGCTCCTCATCCTCATCGAGCCAGTGGAAGCCGTCGATCTGGCGGAAGCCGAGACGAACGGCACAATATTTCCCACTGCCCTCCTCCAGCGTGTTCTGGGCAAAGCTGTAGGACACGTCGATCTCGCGGACCTCGACGCCGTTCTTGCGGGCGTCGCCGACGATCTGGGCGGGGGCGTAAAAGCCCATCGGCTGCGAGTTGAGCAGGCCGCAGCAGAAGGCGTCGGGGTGATAATGCTTCAGCCATGACGAGACATAGACGAGCTGGGCGAAGCTTGCGGCGTGGCTTTCCGGAAAGCCGTAGGAACCAAAACCCTTGATCTGGTCAAAGCAGCTTTTGGCGAATTCGGGATCGTAGCCGCGCGCGATCATGTTGCCGATCATCTTGTCTTCGAACTTGCCGATGGTGCCGACATTGCGGAAGGTCGCCATCGCGCGGCGCAGGCCGTTAGCTTCCTCGGAGGTGAATTTGGCAGCCTCGATCGCGATCCGCATCGCCTGCTCCTGGAACAGGGGCACGCCGAGCGTCTTGTGCAGCACGCGATACAACTCATCCGCCTTGCCGTGGTGGGACGATGGCGACGGATAGCTCACTTTTTCCTTGCCGTTCCGCCGCCGCAAGTAAGGATGCACCATGTCGCCCTGGATCGGACCGGGGCGAACGATCGCGACCTCGATGACGAGATCATAGAAGGTGCGCGGCTTCAGCCGCGGCAGCATGTTCATCTGCGCGCGGCTTTCGACCTGGAATACGCCGAGCGACTCGCCCCGCTGCAGCATCTGGTAAACTTCGTCGTCGTCCTCCGATTTGATATCGGCCAATTCATACCGCTCGCCCTTGTGGTCGGCGATCAGATCAAAGCACTTGCGGATGCAGGTCAGCATACCCAGCGCCAGCACGTCGACCTTCATCATGCTCAGCGCGTCGACGTCGTCCTTGTCCCATTCGATGAAGGTGCGGTCGTCCATCGCCGCGTTGCCGATCGGCACATAGGTGTCGAGCCTGTCCTGCGTCAGCACATAACCGCCGACATGCTGCGACAGATGGCGGGGAAATTCGATCAGCTCGGTGGCGAGTTCGACGGCGAGTTCGACCATCGCGTTCGCAGGGTCCAGACCAGCCTGGCGGACCTGCATTTCGTTGAGGCCCTTGCCCCAGCTTCCCCACACGGTGTCGGCCAGCGCCGCGGTGACGTCCTCGGTCAGCCCCAGCGCCTTGCCGACGTCGCGGATGGCGCTGCGCGGACGATAATGGATGACGGTCGCGATGATCGCGGCGCGGTGGCGGCCGTAGCGGCGATAGACATATTGCATCACCTCCTCGCGCCGCGAATGTTCGAAATCGACGTCGATATCGGGCGGCTCCAGCCGCTCCTTGGAGATGAAACGCTCGAACAGCAGGTCGACCTTGGTCGGATCGACTGAGGTGACGCCGAGCACGTAGCAGACGGCGGAGTTCGCCGCCGAGCCCCGGCCCTGGCACAGGATATTCTGGCTGCGCGCGTATTGCACGATGTCGTGCACGGTGAGGAAATAATGCGCGTATTTCAATTCGGCGATCAGATCGAGTTCTTTCCGCAAGGTGGCGCGCAGCGTATCGTCGATCACCCCGCCGAAATACTTGTCGACGCCGGCCCAGGTCAGGTCTTCCAGATGCTGCTGCGCGGTCTTGCCCGGCGGCACCGGCTCGTCCGGATACTGGTATTTGAGCTGGTCGAGCGAGAAGCTGATACGGGATGCGAAGTGCATGGTCTCCGTGATCGCCTCCGGCAGATCGCGAAACAGCCGCGCCATTTCATGCGCCGGCTTGAGGTAACGCTCGGCATTGGCCTCGAGCCGCCTGCCGATGGCGTCGATGGTGGTTTTCTCGCGAATACACGTCAGCACATCCTGCAGCCGCCGGCGGGCGGGATGGTGGTAGAGCACCTCGTTGGTCGCCAGCAGCGGCACTTTGGCGGCGCGCGCAATGCGATGCAGCCCCGCCAGCCGGCGCTTGTCGTCGCCGCGGTAGAGCAGGCTCGCGGCAAGCCAGACGCCGTCGGCGCGGCTCGCTTTCAGGCGCTGCAAAATTTCTTGCGTCGTCGTTGCATCGAAGCGATGCGCCAGCGCCAGCACCAGAAGCTGGCCTTCAGCGAAGTCAAGGAGGTCGTCGAGTCTCAGATGGCATTCGCCCTTCTCGATCCGCGTGATGTCGTCGCCCCGCTTGCCGCGGGTGAGCAACTGGCAGAGCCGGCCGTAAGCGGCGCGATCGCGCGGGTAGACCAGAATATCCGGCGTACCGTCGACGAAGACGATCCGCGCGCCGATCAGCAATTTGGGTTTGTTCAGAACCTCGGGATTGTCGAGCTCCTTATGCGCGCGGACCACGCCGGCCAGCGTATTGTGGTCGGCGATGCCGATGGCGGGGATACCGAGCTCGCTCGCCTGATGCACATAGGCGCGCGGGTCCGAGCCGCCGCGCAGGAAGGAGAAATTGGTGGTGATGCCGATCTCGGCATAACTGGCGAGAGGGTGTTTCATGCGAACAACCCGTGCACGAACCATCTGACTGAACCGGGCTCGACTTCCGCATCCGCCGCTTCGCTTTCATAGAGCCCGTCGCGAAAGATCCAGAAACGCAGGCCCGCCTCATCCTCGATGCGGAAATAATCCCGCGTCGGGCCGTCGCCGTTCTGCTTCCACCATTCCATCGCGATGCGTTCGGGCCCCTCCACCCGCACCACCGCATGCGTCACGCGCCGCCAGGTGAATTGATGCGGCGGGCCGTCAGGCACGGTCGCAAACGGCACGTTGATGGGCTCCGGCCTGTCGAACAGGCGCAAGGGGCGCAGCGGCGGCTCGCTTTCGATCCGCTCCGGCCAGGCGGCCTGGGCGGCGGCCGCCAGATGATGCTGCGCTGCTACAGCCAGCACCGCGCGCTCGGGGATGTGGGTATCCTCGGGCAGATGCACGACGACGCGTTTTCCTCCGATGCGCGCGGCGATGCGATCGATCAGCGCGGACAGTTCGTCATTGTCATGGACGGTGGCGTCGAGGTCGCGCTGCTGCTGTACCACGATTTCGGTGCGGCTGGCGGAAAGGCGGATGAGATCGAAGCCGAAGCCGGGATCAAGGGGATCGTTGAGCGCATCGAGCCGCTCGCGAAACAGACGGTCGATCACCTCCGGCTTCGTCACGGGACGTCCGGTATCGACGGAGATCGTGCGCACCGCGCCGTCAGTGCGGAAAAAGCTCGCGTCCAGCCGCCGCGCGCCCTTGCCCTGCCTGTCCATCGCCGTGACCAGCATGGCGGCGAGTGCAGACAAATTCATCGCGATCACGGTGTCGGTGGTAACAGGATCGGGAAAGCGCTTTTCGACGATGTAATCCGGCAGCGGTTTTCGCGAACTGATCGGCGCATCGCCCTGCCCCAGCGCATGCGCCAGCAGCGTCGTGAAGGACGCGCCGAACCGCGCGGTGATTTCGTGGGGCGCGCGCAAGGCGACATCGCCGATGGTCTTCAGGCCGGCGCGGCGCAGGCCGGCGGTGATGGCGTCACCCGCGCCGAGTGCGGATATCGGCAGCGGAGCGACGGCCTCGGCCTCTTCGCCATCGGCCACGATCTTTCCCGACGCGTGGCGCGTCAGCGTGCGGGCGCAGATCGAGGTGGAGGCGATCGCGGCGCTGACGGCAAAACCGCGGCGGCTCAGCGCGCCGATCACGATCTGCAGCAGCGCGCGCTCGCCGCCGAACAGATGGGCGCAGCCGGTGATGTCGAGGAACAGTCCGTAGGGCGGATCGAGTGCCACCAGCGGGGTGAAGCGGTCGCACCAGTCGGCGATGTCGTTCAGCGTTTTGGTGTCGGCGATCTCGTCGGCGTCGAACACCGTCATTTCGGGACAGATGGCGCGGGCATTGGCGAGCGGCAGACCGATCGAGAGGCCGGCGCGGACGGCGGCCTCGTCGAGCGAATGGATCAGGATGGCGTTGTGCTGCTTGGCGACGACGACGGAGGGGAAGGTTGCGATCTGCGTGGGGGAAGCTCTCTCCACACGAACAGTGTCACTCGCGGAAGCACCCCTACCCTCCCCCGCAAGCGGGAGAGGGGGCGCACCGACCGCGTCGTTAGAGTTTTGTTCACGCGCTGCGCTTGAAGACGCTTTGCATCGCCGCTGGATGCGGTCGATGGGCAGGCGGGGCAGCCAGAGGCTGAGGATACGCCGACGGTTCTCTGAAAAGGCACTCATCACAATTCCATTCCATGATCCAGCGGCCGACCGGGCCATGACGGTTACGAACCAGTTGCGCGTCGAACACCGGCGCGCCCCAGGCGCTCCACGGTGATCCCGGCGGCGAGTGCGCCGCGCGCACGATCCATCTGGTCTCCGCCGTCGAGGGGCGCGGCTCGGCCGCCATCCGCAGCAGCAATGCAGTGACGCCGGAGGCTGCCGCGGCCAAAGTGAGTTTTCGGCTGGCGACGAGATCGAGCTGGCGCGCCTGCCCCCACACTTCCAGCACCACGGCGCCGAGCGCATCGCAGGCCAGCGCGTCGGCGGCAGTCCGTAGCGCGGCGTCGGTATCGGGCGCGCGCACGGTCACGAGCAGCCGCGGGTCGAGACCCAATTCGCAGAGCCCGCTCATCGACAGCGCACCCGATTCAATTTCCGAAAAATCCTGCCGCACCCAGACCAGCGGCCGGCGTGGCGACACCCGTCCCGCCAGCCCCGCGATGAAGCCCGTTGCCGTCGCGCTCTGGTGGCCCTCGGCGAACACTTCATGCACCGCTGATACCGCCAGCCCGCCGCACAACGTCGCGTCCGCAGCCTTGTGGCCAAGCGTAATCCTGGCGTGGTCATGCGCATCGCCATGCGCCTCCAGGCGCTCGATGCTTCCGCGCAAACTTGCAAGCGTGCTGGTGCGTGCGGTGCTCATGCGCCGCTCCTTCGGAAATTGGGCCTTACCGCTTCTTCCCGTGTGAACCCGCGGCTGGCTCATTTGTTCATGATATGTTCTAATATAAAGCTAACAGGCCCGGCAGAGTCAATCGGGATCGACACCCGGGCGATTCATCAGCGGAATCAAAGGGATTCGACGATGGACCTGCAACGTAAGCTGGAAATCCTGGCGGATGCCGCGAAATACGATGCTTCCTGCGCTTCCTCGGGTACCGAGAAGCGGGATTCCAGCGACGGCAAGGGCCTCGGCTCGACCGCGCCGGGCATGGGCATCTGCCATTCCTACGCGCCGGACGGGCGCTGCATCTCGCTGTTGAAGGTGCTGCTCACCAACGCCTGCAATTACGATTGCCTCTATTGCGTGAACCGCACCTCCTCGAACGTACCGCGTGCCCGCTTCACGGTCGACGAGGTGGTGAAGCTGACGATCGACTTCTACCGGCGCAATTACATCGAGGGCCTGTTTCTCTCCTCCGGCATCATCCGCAGCGCGGATTACACCATGGAGCAGGTGGTGAGCGTCGCGCGCAAGCTGCGCGAGGAGCATCATTTTCGCGGCTACATCCATCTCAAGACCATTCCCGAAGCGGACGACGCGCTGATCGCGGAGGCCGGCAAATATGCCGACCGTCTGTCCATCAACATCGAGATGCCGCTGGAAAACAGTCTTGCGAAATTCGCGCCGGAAAAGAACGTGCGCGCGATCCGCCGCACCATGGGCCGGCTGCGGCTGAGGCTCAACGAGGCCAGGGAGAACGGCAACGCCGCGAAGAAGGCAAAGCCGCCGCGCTTTGCGCCCGCCGGCCAGAGCACGCAGATGATCATCGGCGCCGATGCCGCCGATGACAAAACCATTCTCGACACCAGCGCCAATCTCTATAGCTCCTACCGCCTCAAGCGCGTCTACTACTCGGCCTTCAGCCCGATCCCGGATGCGAGCCGCGCGCTGCCGCTTGTCGCGCCGCCGCTGGTCCGCGAACACCGGCTCTACCAGGCCGACTGGCTGATGCGGTTTTACGGCTTTGACGCCGGTGAGATCGTCGACGAGGCCAAGGGCATGCTGCCGCTCGACATCGATCCGAAACTCGCTTGGGCGCTGCGCCATCGCGACCGCTTCCCGCTCGATGTCGTCACCGCCAGCCGCGAGGACCTGTTGCGGGTGCCGGGCTTCGGCACCAGGGCGGTCGACCGCATCATCGCCACGCGCCGCCTGACCTCGATCCGTCTGGCCGATCTGGCGCGGCTGCACATCCCGCGGAAGAAGGCGCTACCGTTCATCGTGCTAAGTGACTACCGCCCCTCACCGCATCTGCTCGACGGCGCGGGGCTGAAGGAGAGGTTCAAGCCGAAGGCGACGCAATTGGGATTTGGGTTTTAACCACCGGCGTCATTGCGAGGAGCGAAGCGACGAAGCAATCCATCTTTCCCCGTGCGAGGCATGGATTGCTTCGCTTCGCTCGCAATGACGAAAGGAGAGAGAAATGCACCACATCATCCTCGATAGCGAAACCGATTTCGACGGCTGGCGCAAGGCAGCGCGTGCACTGGCGCTGAATGATGTGAAACCGTCCGATGTAAACTGGCGCATCACCGGCGATGCGCCCGAACTGTTCGAACCGACGACACCGCCGCTCGAGCCGCCTCAGGGCACGTTCAACGTACCGGCAAAATTCGTCGAACTGGCTGAAATCGCGATCCTGCATCGCAACCCCGAGCGGTTCGCCCTGCTCTATCGCCTGCTGTGGCGGCTGCGCGGCAATCACGACCTGCTCGAGATCGCGACCGATCCCGACGTGGCCGAAATCACCGCGATGGCAAAAGCCGTGCGCCGCGACGAGCACAAGATGCATGCCTTTGTCCGCTTCCGCGAAATCGGCCGCGAGCAGAAATCGCATTTCGTCGCCTGGTTCGAGTCGGAGCACCATATCGTCGAACTGGCCGCGCCGTTCTTTGCACGCCGCTTTGCCGACATGCCCTGGTCGATCCTGACCCCCGACGTCTGCGCGCATTGGGACGGCCACGCCGTCTCGATTACGCCGGGCGTTGCCAAAAGCGAGGCCCCGGCCGCTGACAGGCTGGAGGAAACCTGGCGCAGCTACTACGCCAGCATCTTCAATCCCGCCCGGCTGAAGGTGCAGGCGATGAGTAAGGAGATGCCCCGGAAGTACTGGAGGAACCTGCCGGAGGCCTCGTTGATTAAACCCCTGATCGAAGATGCCGGGCGCACCGCCAGCGCCATGATCGCGAAAGCGGCAAGCGAACCGCACAAGCCGCAGAAACGGCTGGAACCATCCAAGGCAAACGACAAGACAAGCGACAAGGCAGACGACATGCCCCGCAAACATGCCGACGATATCGAGACGCTGCGCGAGGAAGCCGCCGATTGCCGCGCCTGTCCTCTCTACCAGAATGCCACCCAGACGGTGTTCGGCGAAGGGGCGCAAACGGCGCGGATCATGCTGGTCGGCGAACAGCCCGGCGACAAGGAAGACCTCGCCGGCAAGCCGTTCGTCGGGCCCGCCGGCCAGATGCTCGACCGCGCGCTGGACGAGGCCGGCATCGATCGCCGCAAGGTCTACGTCACCAATGCGGTGAAGCACTTCAAATTCGTGCCGCGCGGAAAAATCCGTCTGCACCAGAAGCCGAACACGCCGGAAATCAGGGCATGCCGGCAATGGTACGAACGCGAGCTGGCCGCAATCAAACCCGAACTGGTTGTCGCGATGGGCGCCACCGCGGCGCAAAGCGTGTTCGGCAAGATCACGCCGATCAACAAGAACCGCGGCCGCCCGATCGATCTCGACGACGGCACCAAAGTCTTGGTGACGGTGCACCCGTCCTATCTGCTGCGGTTGCCGGACGCCGAAGCCAGGGCGAGCGAATACCGGCGCTTCGTTCAGGACCTCAAAATTGCCGCCGGCGTGCTGCGAAAATCAGCACATGCGGCCTGAATTCTGCCAAGCCGGCAGCCGCAATATCTGGTGAAAAATAACGGGAAAAATTGACAATCCTATCTGCAACCATTAATTGATGGACGACACAATCGCATTCTCAAGGGAATGTGGGACGTTCTGGTTCACGCCATAATGCTCCTACATGGTCGACGCGCTGCGCGGTCCTCCTCCAGCCCCGGCGCCGTGCAGCGCTCGACCCTCTTTTTCCAGCGGCGGCGCCGCCGCATGGACCACCCTCGCGGCTCCATCGGCCGGAGCCGAACAAACTCCGCTCCTCGCAGCGCGCGAGGCATTTAGCCCCTCGCCGCGGCCTCCAGTTCTGCAATGTCGAACTTGACCATCTTCAGCATGGCCTCCGCCACGCGCCTGGCTTTCGCCGGGTCGGGGTCGTTCATCAACTCGCCGAGCCGCCGGGGTGCAATCTGCCAGGACAGGCCCCAGCGGTCCTGCAGCCAGCCGCATTGCTCGATCCTGCCGCCCTCTTTCAAGGCGTCCCACAAGCGGTCGATCTCGGCCTGTGTGTCGCATTCGACCATGATGGAGAAGCTGTGGTTGAACGGATCGAGCGGACCCGCCTCGATCGCCATGTAGCGCTGGTCGCCGAGGGTAAAGGCGGCAATCTTGACGCTGCCGGCGGGACCGCTCGGGCTCTCGGCCGGCAGGGCCGAAACCCACTGCACCGACGAACCGCGGATGTGCGAGGTGTAGAAGCCGATCGCGGCCTCCATATCCTTTGCGAACCAGAGATGCTGTGTGACCTTCATCGGGGCTCCTTCCGTCAAATGGCCGGCCGGCGTGGCTTTCGTTCGAAGGACGGATGAAGGGAACGTTAGCCGACACGGTCGACGAGATTTTTCTCGTCCGGACAGACTGATCCGGTGAATCGATAATGCAATTCGGGAGCGCTTTGTTGGATCCGTGTTCCGGACGCGTTGCAGCCCGGGCGACGCGAAGCATCACCCGGTAACGCTGCAATGCAGAGCCGGGACCCCACCTACCCGCGCCTGGATCCCGGATCCGCCGCGCGCGTCGCTTGAGATCCCGCGTCAACGGAAAATAAGGAAGGCCCGCACTGGAGATACGGGCCTTCCTTGATGTGCGATCAAACGTTGGCTGCGATCGAGATTGAAGAACCTCTACGCCGCTGCCAGCTTGTTTTCGACCAGCTTGATCCAGTACGACGTCCCGTACACGATCGCCTCGTCGTTGAAATCATAGGCGGGGTGATGGAGCCCCGCGCTGTCGCCGTTGCCGCAGAAGATGAACGCGCCGGGGCGCGCTTCCAGCATGTAGGAAAAGTCTTCCGCGCCCATCAGCGGCGGCATGTCGTGGACGTTCTGGGCGCCGGCCACTTCCTTGGCCACCTGCGTCGCGAACTCGGTCTGCTCGGCGTGGTTGTTGGTGACGGGATAGCCGCGCTCATAAACCAGGTCGATCCTGGCGCCGGTCATTTTGGCCACGCCCTCGCACACCTCGCGGACGCGCTTCTCGACCGTCTCCCGCACTTCCGCCGTCAGCGTCCGCACGGTACCGCGGAGTTCGGCGGTGTGCGGAATGACGTTGCGCGCGTTACCGGCATGGAACTCGCAGATCGAGATCACCGCCGACTCCAGGGGATCGATGGTCCGCGACACGATCGACTGCAGCGCGGTAATGAGCTGCGAGCCGACCAGCACGGAATCGATGCATTTGTTCGGGCGCGCGGCATGGCCGCCGAGGCCCTCGATCTTGATGTCGATCGAGTCGGTCGCCGCCATCACAGGGCCGGGCCGGATGGCGAAGGAACCGACCGGAATCCCAGGTCCGTTATGCATGCCGTAGACCTGCTCGATGCCGAACCGGTCCATCAGCCCGTCCTCGATCATGGCGGCGGCGCCCGCCCCGCCCTCCTCGGCCGGCTGGAAGATCACGACCGCATCGCCGGCGAAATTTCGGGTCTCGGCGAGATACCGGGCTGCGCCCAAAAGCATCGCGGTGTGGCCGTCATGGCCGCAGGCGTGCATCTTGCCCGGCGTTTTGGAGGCATGGGGAAGGTTGGTTGCCTCCTCGATCGGCAGTGCGTCCATGTCGGCGCGGAGCCCAATCACGTTGATCTCGCCCTTGCCGGACTGCTTGCCCTTGATGACGCCGACGACGCCGGTGCGGCCGAGGCCGGTCGCCACCTCGTCGCAGCCGAATTCGCGCAGGCGATCCGCCACGAATGCTGCGGTGCGGTGGACGTCGTACAGCAATTCGGGATTTTCATGGATATCGCGGCGCCAGGCCTGAATATCGGGTTGCAGATCGGCGACGCGGTTGACGATGGGCATGGGATTTCTCGAACCTCAGTTTGGAACGCGTAAGGCTTTTGTAGCATGCAAGCCGCGGTCCACCCAACACTCTGCCGCAGAGCCCCCATCCCCAGCGGAAGCAGGGCTGGAAAAGCGGGTCACGCCGCCAGCGTGTTTTCGACCAGCTTGATCCAGTAAGACGTGCCGAACACGATCGCCTCGTCGTTGAAATTATAGGCGGGGTGGTGGAGCCCTGCGCTGTCGCCATTGCCGCAGAAGATCAGCGCACCCGGCCGCTGCTCCAGCATGAAGGCGAAATCTTCGCCAGCCATCAGCGGTGGCATCTCCTGCACATTGGCATCGCCGGCGATTTCCCGGGCTGCCCGAGTCGCGACATCCGTCTGCCTGACATGGTTGATCGTTACCGGATAGCCGCGATCGTAGGTCAGATCGATCCTGGCGCCGGTGATCTGCGCCACGCCGGCGACGACCTCGCGGATCCGCCTTTCCACCAGATCCCGCACGTCGCCGTTCAGGGTACGGACGGTGCCTTTCAGCTCCGCGGTGTGCGGAATCACGTTGCGGGCGTGGCCGGCGTGAAATTCGCACATCGAAATCACAGCCGATTCCAGCGGATCGACGCTGCGCGACACGATCGACTGCAGCGCCGTGATCAACTGCGCACCGACAAGCACGGAATCGATGCTTTGGTGCGGCTGCGCGGCATGCCCGCCGCGCCCCTCGATCCTGATGAGGACGGCATCGCCTCCGGCCATGATCGGACCGGGCCGCAGTGCGAACGAGCCTATCGGAATGCCCGGACCGTTATGCATGCCGTAGACCTGCTCGATGCCGAAACGGTCCATCAGCCCGTCCTTGATCATCGCAACCGCGCCCGCACCGCCCTCTTCGGCCGGCTGGAAGATCACGACCGCATCGCCTGCAAAATTGCGGGTCTCGGCGAGATAGCGCGCGGCACCCAAAAGCATGGCGGTGTGGCCGTCATGGCCGCAGGCGTGCATCAGGCCCTTCGTTTTGGAAGCGTAGGGCAGATTGGTCGCCTCCTCGATCGGCAGCGCGTCCATATCCGCCCGCAGCCCGATGACCTTCACGTCGCCATTGCCGGCGGGCTTGCCGCCCTTGATGACGCCGACGACGCCGGTGCGGCCGATACCGGTAACGACCTCGTCGCAGCCGAATTCCCGCAACCGGTCCGCCACCAATGCCGCAGTGCGGTGGACGTCGTAGAGCAATTCCGGGTGTTCATGAATATCCCGGCGCCAGGCCTGGATCTCGGGTTGAAACTCGGCGACGCGGTTGACGATGGGCATGGAGATAACGCGCTTTTCAAGTTGAACGTTCTGCCCCTGTAGCATGCAAGCGGCGGTCCAACCAACGATATGGGCACAGGGACTCCATCCCGTCATGGCCGGGCTTGTCCCGGCCATCCACGTCTGACTAATAGGCGAAAAAGACGTGGATGCCCGGAACAAGTCCGGGCATGACGGCGTCGACGACGGGTGGAAACTGAGAGATGCCGAAACGGCTCGAAGGCGATTTCGATTATATCGTGGTGGGCGCCGGCACCGCCGGCTGCATCATGGCCAACCGGCTGTCGGCCGATCCGAAAAACCGCGTGCTGATCCTGGAGGCTGGCGGCAACGACAACTGGATCTGGTTTCACATCCCGGTCGGCTATCTCTTCGCGATCGGCAATCCCCGCTCCGACTGGATGTTCCGGACCGAGGCCGAGCCCGGCCTCAACGGCCGCTCGCTTGCCTACCCCAGAGGCAAGGTGATCGGCGGCTGCTCCGCCATCAACGCCATGATCTCGATGCGCGGCCAATCCGCCGATTACGACCACTGGCGGCAGCTCGGCCTGACCGGCTGGGGCTATGACGACGTGCTGCCGCTGTTCAAGCGGCTGGAGGACCATTTCCTCGGAGAAAGCGAACATCACGGCGCCGGCGGCGGCTGGCGCATCGAGGCGCCGCGGCTGTCCTGGGACGTTCTCGACGCGGTCGGCGAGGCCGCCGAGGAAATGGGCATCAGACGCATTGCCGATTTCAATACCGGCGACAATGAAGGCGTCAGCTACTTCCACGTCAACCAGAAGCGCGGCCGGCGCTGGTCGTCTGCGCGCGGCTTCCTCAAGCCGGTGCTGAACCGAAGCAATCTGCGGCTGGAAAAGCACGTGCTGGTCGACCGGCTGATCGTCGAGAACGGCCGCGCGGTTGGCGTGCGCTTCATGCAAGGCAATGAGGTGATCGAGGCCCGCACCAAGGGCGAAGTGGTGTTGTGCGCGGGATCGATCGGCTCGACGCAGGTGCTGCATCGCTCCGGCATCGGCCCCGCCGACTGGCTGTCGCCGCTCGGCATCGACGTGACGCTCGACAGACCGGGCGTCGGGCGCAATCTGCAGGACCACCTGCAGCAGCGCGCGATCTACAAGGTCGAGGGCGTGCGCACGCTGAACGAGACCTATTACAATCTGATCCGGCGCGGGATGATGGGGCTCGACTATGCCTTCCGCCGCCGCGGCCCGCTGACCATGGCGCCCTCGCAGCTCGGCATCTTCACCCGCTCCGACGCGACCCGTGCGCGCGCAAATATCCAGTTTCACGTGCAGCCGCTGTCGCTCGACAAGTTCGGTGATCCCCTGCACCGCTTCCCCGCCATCACGGTGAGCGCCTGCAATCTGCGGCCGACCTCGCGCGGCACCGTGCGCATCCGCTCCGCAAAGATCGACGAAGCGCCATCGATCGCACCAAACTATCTCTCGACCGACGACGACCGCCAGGTGGCGGCGGACGCCATCCGCACCACGCGGCGGCTGATGAAGCAGAAGCGGCTCGAACGCTACCGGCCGCAAGAGTATCTGCCCGGCCCCAGCGTCGGCGACGACGATGCGTCACTGGCAAAGGCCGCCGGCGATATCGGCACCACGATCTTTCACCCCGTGGGGACTGCGAAGATGGGCACGGCGAACGACCCGATGGCGGTGGTGGATGAACGGCTGCGGTTTTACGGCATCAGCGGCCTGCGCGTGGTGGACGCATCGGTGATGCCGACGATCACGTCGGGGAATACCAATACGCCGACGGCGATGATTGCGGAGAAAGGGGCGGCGATGATTCTGGAGGATGGGCGCTAGAGCTGCGTGACGGAAATGGACGCGCGGAAACGCGATTATTGAGATTATTTCGCGTTGTAGTAGAGTGACTCCATGCGCTTTTCTCTTCTGTCACTTCTCCTCGTCGCGATTGTGTCGTGCGCGTCGATAGTAGCCACCCCCGCACAGGACCGCTCGGAAGGCGACGTCCAGCAAGGGGCGCGCCAGAGATACGACAACATCTCGTTTGCTGGAGGAGACTTTGAAATTTCGGACCCAGCCTTGGTGCCGAGACAGCTCGTGCTTGCCGTCGAACAGTCAGGCTGCCAGTACAAGACCGACATCAAAGAGTTGCCGATCCAATTCAACCGCGCTGAGAACCGCCGATTTGCATTGGTGTATTGTTCCGCCATCGTTGGATCGCATCACGTATTCGACTTTGCCGACCTGCGAAGGCCAAGGCTGCTGGAGCTTCCGTTCATTGCACAGAAGAACGGTTTTGGCACGACAATCAAACCGGGTCTGATCACCTGGAAAAAAGATGCCGGCGTGTTTGAAGCCGAAACCGGATCGGATATGTGCCCCAATTCAGAGCTCCGGCACACCTATCGGCTGGGCACGAGCGGGGGCTTGGTCAGCCGCACCGCAAGTTTCGTGGTCGTCCGCGTTGAAGTCAGGGAAAAGCCCTGTGGTCGCAATAACAGCGAATGGACCACGGTATGGGAAGCGCCACCATGGCCTAACTCTATCATTATTCGCTAAACCTGTTTTCCTTCATCGAGGCCACGCAGCGAACTATCCCGGACGGCAACGGCGCGCGCATTCGCGCGAGCCGTCGGTTCGTCCAGTTACGCTTGACTCTACTGCGCCCGGCGATAGTGCCGCGTCGACCTCTGCCGCACCCGCGGTTCGGGCGCGATCACGCCCTCGCCGTAATAGGCATTCGAATTGTAATATGCATTCGATTGATCGAACGACCTATACGCCGGCCTGCCGCCGAGCACGTCGGCGTTGGGATGATAGAACGAATAGGCGCCGGGCTCCTGGATCGCGGCTTGCGCGAATACGGGCGTTGCGATCGCGGTCATCAGAAACGCCGCGGCGAGGGTTGGGATCGACTTGGTCATCGGTGGGATCCTCATTGTATGAAGTCACCCCACCCAATTGGGTGTCGCAGCGCAAAAGCGGAGGGCTGCGCGAGGGCTCTCACCGCGATGTGAAAAGCCGTGCGCGGAAATCCCGATGGCGTGAAGGCGGGGCTGCCGCCACGTGCTGCCAAATGCGCAGAATATTCGCCTACAAATGAAGCGATCGACGCAACGCTTTCGCTTTTGCGCAGCGCTGTGCGGCGGATTGGCGATGCGCCAATCCGCCGCAACGAATTCTGCATGCTACGCCTGCGGAGGATAGCGCTCGAAGGTCGGCAGTTCGTGCGCGTTCTCCATCCAGTGCAGCCGCTCTGCGGTCTGGATGTGGATCATCGCCGGGACGGCGTTGGGATCGTCATACGTCCCGCTCTGAATGTCGACGATGCCGGGCAGGATGGTCGCGTTGGTGTAGAACAGACCCGTGCCGCAGTCGGCGCAGAATTGCCGCCGGCCGTGTTCGGAAGACTCGTAGAGCTTCGGTGCTCCCTTCGTCACCTTGAGCGCATTCTCCGGATACATGGTCCAGCCGACCACCGGCGCGCCGGCATGACGCCTGCAGTCGGTGCAGTGGCACAGCGCATGAACGATGAGTTCGCCCGCGATCTCGTAACGGATGGCGCCACAATGACAGCCGCCGGTGATGGTGGTCATGCTTCTCTCCCTGTCGACACGGCGATTGCCGGTTGCATCGGAGATAGGGTCGGAGATTGACGGTTCAACGACGCAATCGCCTTGCGATTGCGTCCTGATGTCGCGCGACTACGCCGACTTCCTGACCGCGTTGTCTACCAGCGTCTTGCCGAGCGACCAGATCGCGCCGGGCACCTTGTGGCTGGCGGCGATGACGTCGTCGAACGCCTTCTCGATCCAGGCGCAGTCTTCTTCCGTGATCACGAGCGGCGGCAGCAGCTTGATGGTGTGGCTGCCGTGGCCGGAGACCTGCGTCAGGATCTTGTGCTCCTTGAACAGCGGCACGGTGATGAGCTGGCAGAACAGGCCCTTGTTGGCGGTCTCCAGCAGATTCCACGACGCCTTCAGCTTCAGCGATTTCGGCGGACCGAACTCGATGCCGATCATCAATCCCTTGCCGCGCACTTCCTTCAGCAGTTCATAGCCCGGCACCATGCGCGTCAGCGCAAGGCGGAGCTCGGCGCCGCGCTTGGCGGCCTGTTCGACCAGCTTTTCCTGCTTGATCACATCAAGCATCGCGATGCCGGCGGCCATCGCCATATCGTTCTTCGAAAACGTCGAGCCGTGCACAACGGCGCGGTCCATCTGGCTGAAGATCTTGTCGAAGATGGATTTGCGCGTGAGTAGCGCTCCGACCGGCACGTGGCCGCCCGACAGCGCCTTCGAGAGCAGCACCATGTCTGGCTCGACATTCCAGTGCTCGACCGCGAGGAATTTTCCGGTGCGGCCGATTCCGGTCTGGATTTCGTCGGCGATGAAGATGGTGCCGTATTTCTTGCAGAGCGCGAGCGCACCGGGAAGGAATTCATCGGTAGGCAGGTTGACGCCCTTGCCCTGGATCGGCTCGACGATGAAAGCCGCGACCTGGCGCGAGGACAACGCCCGCTCCAGCGCCTCAAGGTCGTTGAAGGGAATCTGCGTGCACCCGGGCAACAGCGGCTCGAATCCGCTGCGGAAGTTCGCATCGTCCATCAGCGACAGCGCGCCGTAGGTCAATCCGTGGTACGAGTGGGAACAGGACACGATGCCGGGGCGGCCGGTGGCGCCGCGCGCAAACTTGATCGCGGCCTCGACGGTTTCGGCGCCGGAATTGGCAAAGAACACCTTGTCCAGATATGGCACATGTTCCAGCAGGCGTTCCGCGAGCACGCCGGCGAGCGTGGACACGTCAAGTTGCACCAGATTGGGAAAATCGGCATCGAGCACGCTTTTCAGCGCGTGACGCAATGCCGGATGATTCCGGCCGATCGCAAAAACGCCAAATCCGCTCAGTAGATCGAGATAGCGGGCCCCGTCACGATCGAACAGGTATTGACCTTGACCCTTCTGAAAGCCCACATCGTAGCCGATGGTCTTCAGCACCCGGACGAGTTGCTCGTTGAGATGACGCGCATGCATGGAACTGCGCTGCGCCTGCCGCTCTACAAACAGCTCGGAAACGTCTAGATATGAATCTGGCATCGGCTACATACGTCGGTTGATGGCTGTTTCGTCAACTGAAAACGCCCAATGCGGCGTTTTGACCCCCGCTTTGGATCACCCATCTACTTAAACATAGGTTTGGACCATGTTGCACTGCCCAAGAAGCGTCGCGCGTACAATAGTTTATTCGGGAATCTTTTTGGCCACAGGTGTTAATACGGCGTTGGCCGCCGATCCTACCGGTGACTGGAAAGTAGCCGATGGCGTAGCCAACATTCGCGTCGCTCAATGCAGCGGCAACATGTGGGGTGTCGTGGCCTGGGAGAAGCAGCCGGGCGGCAAGGACAAGAACAATCCGGATACCGCCAAGCAGAGCCGGCCGACCCTGGGTATGCCGATCCTGATCGAGATGAAGAAGAAGCCCGGCGTCGATGCCTGGGAAGGCCAAGTCTACAACGCCAAGGACGGACAGCTCTACAGCTCGACGATCAAGCCTGTCGGCACCGACCAGCTCGAGATTCAGGGCTGCGTGCTCGGCTTCCTCTGCGGCGGCGAGACCTGGACGCGCGTCGGACCGCCGATTCCCTCGAGCCCCGCCAACAGCATGGCCAAGGGTGCCCCGAAGGGAGTGCCCGGCGCAGCATCCAAGAGCGCTGCATCCGGCGCGGCGCCGGCTCCTGCGCCCGCAGCGCCAAAGACCACCGGCACGGCAAACCCGGCGCCCGCGCCGAAGGCCGCACCCGGTCAAAAGCAGGCGGCCGCACAGCCCGCCGATATCGGCGATATCTGCCTACTCCCCGACATCGCGCGGTTTGCCCATTAGCGCCGGCTGGAACAGCAGCACCGCGGCGAGCGTGATGACGAACGACAACGCCAGCAATTTACCCATGCTGGCGGTGCCGGGATGACTGGATAGCCACAGGCTTCCGAACGCGGTCGCGGTCGTCAGCGCGGAAAAGAAGATCGCGCGCGTCAGGCTCGACTGCAGCAGGTTGGTCCTGCCCTCGCGCCACGCCGTGACGTAATAGATCTTGAAGGCGACGCCGACGCCGAGCAACAGCGGCAGAGCTACGATATTGGCGAAGTTGAGCGGCAGCTCGATCAGCACGCAGAGCTCCAGCGTCACCGCACCCGCCACCAGCAAGGGCACCATCGTCATCAGCACGTCGGTGATCCGGCGCAGCGCCAGCCACAGCAGCAGGCTGATCACCAGCAATGCCCAGATACCGGCGTGAATGAACGCCTTCACGATGGTGTCGCCGGATTTGAGGATCGAGACCGGCCCGCCGATCGCGTTCGGCTCCGCGGCCAGAACCGCATCGGCAAAGCGGCGGAGATTGTCGTTGTCG
Organism: Bradyrhizobium paxllaeri; assembly: GCF_001693515.2. NCBI lineage: Bacteria > Pseudomonadati > Pseudomonadota > Alphaproteobacteria > Hyphomicrobiales > Nitrobacteraceae > Bradyrhizobium > Bradyrhizobium paxllaeri. The sequence goes on along the minus strand of NZ_CP042968.1, from coordinate 2,375,549 downwards.
TTGGGATCGCCCTTCGGCAGCGCTTCGACGCGGATCAAGCCGTCCTTCGATTTCCAGCTATTGAGCAATTCCGGCGGCAGCGTCTTCAATGTCACCGGCCCGGCCTGCATCGTGTTGCGGAGCTGGTCGAACACGATCTTGAGCGGCGCGACGAAGACGTTCTGCGCCTTGTCGCGCGTCGCCTGGTCGCTGCCGGCAAGCTTCGACAGCGCATCCGCCAATCTCCGTGAGGCAACGGCGCCCGGGCCCTTGCCGTCGCCGGCGGTCTTGCGCAAGGCATCGGCCGAGCTCTTCAGCGCTTCCACATTTTCTTCATCCGTTGGCGCCGCATCGACCGAATCGGGATTGAGCGCAGGGCCCACCACCCTCGCCGCCTTGCCGATCAACTGCAGCTTCGCCGGCTGATCCTCGGGCACGAAACTGTCGATCGACATCACGCGAAGAACTTCCGGCAGCTTTTCCAGCCGCGCCGCGATTTTTTTCGCTTCCTCATCCGAGTTGGTCAGCACGTTGATGGCGTTCGCGCCGGTGTTGGGATCCTTGCGCAGGTCAAGGAAGGTCGCGATCGATTCAGCGTGCGGATTGCGCAGGTTGATCGGGTTGAAGTCAAACTTCATGAAATAGAGCAGCGGCAGGCCGGCCACGACCAGAAGCAGCGTGCCGGCGACGATGATGACACGGTGCCGTTCAAGGAATTCGTCCACGGGCGCCAGAAACGCGTAGCCGACCGGCTCGCTTTCGCCGGGCGGGTGCAACAGCTTCAGCATCGCCGGCAGCACCGTGATGCTCGAAAGGAATGCGATCAGCATGCCGGCGCCGGCGATCCTGCCGAGCTCGGAAATGCCCTTGTAGTCGGTCGGCAGGAAACACAGGAAGCCGGCGGCGGTCGCCATCGCGGCGAGCGAGAGCGGGACCGCCGAACGCCTGGCCGCGCTTTCCAGCGCCAGCGCTATATCGTCATTCTTGAAGCGCTCCGAACGGTAGCGGACGCTGAACTGAATGCCGAAATCGACGCCGAGGCCGACGAACAGCACGGCAAAGGCGATCGACAACAGGTTCAGCGATCCCACCATCATCAGGCCGACGGCGGTGGTGACAGCAAGTCCGATGAACAGGTTCACGAACACCGCCAAGATGATCTTGCCCGAGTGCAGCGCCATCCAGAGAATCACGAGCACGATGAGGACGGTGGCGACGCCGTTGAGGATCGCGCCGTCCTGCACCGTCGAATATTCCTCATTCGCGATCGGCACCGGGCCCGTCAGCCGCACGCGGGCGCTGTACTGGCCCGCAAAATTGAGATCGATCGCAGCCTGCCGGATCGCGTCGGTGGCATCCTTGCCGGGTTCGAGCTCGCTGTAGTCGAGCTTCGGCTTGAACTCGATGAAGGCGCGGCGGTCGGCATCGGTCAGAGGCTTGTCGCTGACGAGCTCGCGCCAGGAGAACGTCGCTGGCTTCTTGTTGAGAATATCCTCGACCGTCTGGCCGATCAGGTTGAAGGGACGTTCGGCATTGTCGAGCTTGACCTGCCCGCGCTTGACGCCGGCAAGGCCCGTTTCCAGCGCGCCGGTCAGGCCGCGGATCGAGGGATCGCCGGCCATGATCTCGATCAGGGGGGCTGCGGCTTCGAGCTGGCCGGCGACCTTGCCGACTTCCTCGACGGGGAGGAACAACAGTCCGTTCTTTTCGAAGAACTCGCCGGAACCCAGCGGCTGCACCGATTCGAAATGCTTGGTGTCGCCGGAAAGCTTTGTGAAGAGCGCGTTGCTCGCGGCACTGGCGAGTTCGGGCGTCGGCGCCTCGACCACGGCAAGAATCAGTTTTTCGCGGTCGAACGCGCGCTCGAACTGATTGTCGCGCTTGCGCCAGTCGAGGTCGGGCGAAATCAGTGTGTTGATGTCGGTGTTGATGGCGAAATGCCGGGCAGCATAGTAGCTCGCTCCGACCGCCAGAAGCAGCGAGACGATGACGACGAGAGTGGCAAACCGCGTACAGGTTCTGACAATCGAGACAACAATGCTGGTCAGCACTTCGTTTCTTTCTAAATCTCAAGGAGAGAGCTGGGCGAAAACGCCCGCTGTCTAGCGGAGTTCCCGGAGCCGATCTAATGTTGTTTTGGTTACCCGCCTGAGGGTTCAAGCCGAGCCGCCAAAACAGACCGGAACAGGCGTTCAGGGCGCCGGTATAGCCATTTCCGATGGGCGATAAAGTGACGAACCGGTGAGAAATCGCACTTCACGAAGTGCCTTTATTGGTATTTAGTTACCAGATATTAGTAACCATTGCGCGATCCACCCTTTTCTATGTGCACGATTTTTGACACATAGTCCTGCGCTTCCATCTACTTGGGTGGGGATGAACCTACGGTTCCGGTCCTGGTGCGGATATTGCAAATCCGAATGTGACCGGCTGCACGGAGACCTTGGGGTGAATTTGCGAATTCAGTGACCTGGTGCAACTTGTATAATGGACATCCCATGGAAGTGTATCTAGCGCAGCCCCGCGGATTTTGTGCGGGCGTCGTGCGTGCCATCGAAATCGTTGAGCGTGCGCTCGAGAAGTACGGTCCGCCGGTCTATGTCCGGCACGAGATCGTGCACAACAAGTACGTGGTCGAAAGCCTGAAGGCCAAGGGCGCGATTTTCGTCGAGGACCTGTCTGAGGTTCCGCCGCGCGCGGTAACCGTCTTCAGCGCCCACGGCGTCGCGCGGACGGTCGAGGAAGAGGCGGCCGCCCGCGGCCTGCCCGTTCTCAACGCCACCTGCCCCCTGGTCACCAAGGTCCATAATCAGGGTAAACGGTATATGTCCAAGGGCCGGACCCTGGTCCTGATCGGGCATGCCGGCCACCCCGAGGTCGAGGGAACCATGGGCCAGGTTCCGGGCCCGGTTCTCCTGGTCCAGAACGTCGACGAGGTGGCGGCGCTGACCCTGCCGACCGACGCCCCGGTGGCCTATATTACCCAGACCACCCTCAGCGTGGACGACACAAAGGACATAATCGCCGCCCTTCAGGCCAAATTTACAGATATTCAAGGCCCCGACATCCGGGATATCTGCTATGCGACACAGAACCGCCAATCTGCGGTAAGGGACCTGAGCAAGCTGGTGGACGTCATCTTGGTGGTGGGGGCCGCCAATAGTTCCAACTCAAACAGGCTTCGCGAGATCGGCACCGAGGTCGGGGTCGCGAGTTATCTCATTGCCGACGGGAGCGAGTTGAACCCCGATTGGCTGAAGGATGCAAAAGCGGTCGGCATTACGGCGGGCGCATCGGCGCCCGAAGTTTTGGTAGACGACGTGATCGAGGCTTTGAGACGTATCGGACCCGTCAAGGTATCGGTGCTTCCCGGCCGGGAGGAGAACATCGAATTCCGGCTTCCAGCCGAACTGACTGCGGGCTGATCCACTTCAAAAGTTCCAGGTCTGGGCCCCAGCCCAGACTGCAAGTTCAGAAAGAAATCTCCGAAATGGCAATACCGTTCTTCAAGGAAATGCGTATCGGCGGCTATCTGATGAAACAGAAGCTGCTTGGCCGGAAACGTTATCCGCTCGTGCTGATGCTGGAGCCGCTGTTCCGCTGCAACCTCGCCTGTGTCGGCTGCGGCAAGATCGACTATCCCGATGCGATCCTCAACCGTCGCATGACCGCGCAGGAATGCTGGGACGCCGCCGACGAGTGCGGCGCGCCGATGGTGGCGATCCCCGGCGGCGAGCCGTTGATCCACAAGGAGATCGGCGAGATCGTGCGCGGTCTGGTCGAGCGCAAGAAGTTCGTCTCGCTGTGCACCAACGCGCTGCTTCTGGAAAAGAAGCTCGATCTGTTCGAGCCCTCGCCGTACCTGTTCTTCTCCGTGCATCTCGACGGCCTGAAGGACCACCACGACAAGGCGGTGTCGCAGAAGGGCGTGTTCGACCGCGCGGTTTCCGCGATCAAGGCCGCGAAAGCGCGCGGCTTCACCGTCAACGTCAACGCCACGATCTTCGACGGTCACCCGGCGGAAGAGATCGCCAAGTTCCTCGACCTCACCACCGAACTCGGTGTCGGCGTCTCGATGTCGCCGGGCTATGCCTATGAGCGTGCCCCCGACCAGGAGCACTTCCTCAACCGCACCAAGACCAAGAAGCTGTTCCGCGACGTCTTTGCGCTCGGCAAGGGCAAGAAGTGGAACTTCATGCATTCCGGCCTGTTCCTCGACTTCCTCGCCGGCAACCAGTCCTATGAATGCACCCCCTGGGGCATGCCGGCGCGCAACATCTTCGGCTGGCAGAAGCCGTGCTACCTGCTCGGCGAAGGCTATACCAAGACCTTCAAGGAGCTGATGGAGACCACGGACTGGGATTCCTACGGCACCGGCCGTTACGAGAAGTGCGCCGACTGCATGGCGCATTGCGGTTACGAGCCGACGGCTGCCACCGCGGCGCTGAACAACCCGCTGAAGGCGATGTGGGTGGCGCTCAAGGGCGTGCGCACCACAGGTCCGATGGCGCCCGAGATCGACCTCTCCAAGCAGCGCCCGGCCCAGTACATCTTCTCCGAACAGGTGCAGAAGAAGCTTTCGGAAATCCGGCGCGACGAAGCGGCTGCAGCCGCAGCCAAGCAGCAGGAAAAGGCTTCGAGCGCCGCCTGAGCGGGATGAACGAAAAGATTAGGGCCTCGGTTCCTGAGCGAACCGAGGCCCTTTCTTTTTTGTTTGACGCCGTTCGAAACCCTGGAGCTGGATGCCGCCTGCGGATCAGGCCTCCGCCATGGCGAGGCTCTCGCCATGCAGGAAGCCACGGCAGCCGCGGAGCGAACGCAGCGCGCGGTTGAAATCAAGGCCAGTCGAGACCAATGCGCGGAGCGACTTCGGATTGCGCGCCACGCCGCGCAGCACCTTGCCGAGGTCGATATCGCCATTCGGCTTGATCGCGTTCTTGGCAATCGCCGGAAGCGCCCGGCTGGCGGGATCGGAAATGACGCGCAGCGCTGCGAACGGCAAGCCGGCCTCGGCCGCATAGGCTGCTGCAATATGGCTCTCCATATCGACGGCCGCCGCGCCGGTCTCCGAGTGCAGCGCGGCCTTGCAGGCGGTCGCTGCGATCACCTGTTCCACGCCCGAAAGAACGCCGCGGACCACGCGACGGCGACGAAGTGCCGCACGCGTGATCATCTCCTCGTTCAGCGCCAGGCCAGCCAGAAAACGGGTATCGCCGGCCAGAACCTCGGTCGCCACCACCACGTCGCCGGACTTCAGCGACGGGTCCAGCCCGCCGGCGACGCCGAACGAGATGACACCTCTGAAAGTGGTAGAATCCAGCGTTGCCAGCAGTGCGCGCAATTGCTGCGGATCGCTGGAGCTGCAGATAACGATCATGCCGGGCCCGGCCGCTATGCGGGCTTCCTGCACCAATCCTGTAACAATCAAAACCGGCCGCGGATCGATCGCATTGCGATCAACTATCCCCTCCGCGGCGGCGGCGCCCGCCCCCCAAGTCACATCCCGACCCCTACCACCCTGCTGTTGGTGCTTCTCAAATTCCGGTACCGCGCCATCGCCCAGAGCGGAAAGAATTTCGAGTAGCCATGATACCGCAAATAAAACACCCGCGGAAAGCCCGTAGCCGTGTAACGCGCCTCGTCCCAAAGCCCTTTCTCCGTCTGTGTGGCTTTTAGGTACTCCACACCTCGGACGACCGCCGGGTTCTCCACCTCCCCAGCCGCCATCAGTCCAAGCAAGGCCCATGCCGTTTGCGAGGAGGTCGACGGCGCACCCTCGAATCCCTTGTAGTCCAGGCGATAGCTGACGGCATCTTCACCCCAACCGCCATCCTTGTTCTGGATCGAAAGCAACCAGTCCACAGCCTTGCGCATCATCGGATCCTGGTGGTCGACACCTGCGGCATTTAGCGCACAGAGCACGGACCAGGTTCCGTAGATGTAGTTGAGGCCCCAGCGGCCGTACCACGACCCTTCCGCGAGCTGGGTGCGGCGCAAATAGGCGATTCCGTCCGCGACCGCCTTGCTGGTCTCGGCGGTCTCGCCAAGCTGCGCCAGCATCGAGATGCAGCGCGCGGTGACGTCCTCGGTCGGCGGATCGAGCAGCGCGCCGTGATCGGAGAACGGGATGTTGTTGAGGTAGTATTCGAGATTGTTGACGTCGAAGGCGGCCCAGCCGCCATCGCGGCTCTGCAGGCCCTCGATCCACTCGCGGCCGCGCGCAATTGCCGTATCATATTCCTTGCTGCCGGACTGCCGGCGCACGCGGTCCATCGCCATCACGACCACGGCCGTGTCGTCGAGGTCGGGATAATGGTCGTTGTTATACTGGAACGCCCAGCCGCCGGGACGGACGTCGGGCGCCTTCACCGCCCAGTCGCCCTTGAGATCGAGCACCTGCCGCGGCTTCAGCCAGTCGAGGCCATCTTTCATCTTCTTGAGCGTGTCCTCGCCGCCGGCCTCCGCCAGCGCGTGGCAGGTCAGCGCGGTGTCCCACACCGGCGAGACGCAGGGTTGGCAATAGGCTTCGTGCTCGCCGATCACCAGCAGCTTGTCGATGCCCTTGCGGGTGATCGCGCGCGGCGGAAAATCCTCACCCTTGCCGAGCGCGTCATACATCATCACGATGTTGGCCATCGGCGGATAGATCGCGCCCATGCCGTCTTCGCCGTTCAACCGCTCCTGGGTGAACGCGAGCGCGGCGTCGATCGCGCGCTGGCGCAGCTTCTTCGGAAACAGCGGCTCGACGACACGCAGGATCTTGTCGAGCGTGCTGAACAGCGCGTACCAACCCCAGCTCTGATGCGGCGCCTTCTTGTTCATGCCGACCGATTTGGGATCCTGCAGGAACAGTTCGTCGATGCCGACGCCCTTCGGATTCCTCGCCACCGGCTTCAGCGCCGCCAGCACCATCAGCGGCACGATCGTGGTGCGCGCCCAGTAGGAAATTTTGTTCAAGTGGAACGGCGACCACATCGGCAGCAGCATGATCTCGATCGGCAGCACCGGCACCGCGCGCCAGCTCAGCACGCCGTAGAAGGCGAGCAGGAAGCGCGTGAAGACGTTGCTGCCCGCGGCGCCGCCGCGGCTGCGGATCGCTTCGCGCGCGCGCACCATGTGCGGGGCATCGACGGAATCGCCGATCATCTTCAGCGCGAAATAGGATTTGACGCTGGCGCTCATGTCGAACGGGCCGTCCTGCACCAGCGCCCAGCCGCCATGATTGCCTTGCGTGCGGCGCAGATAGTTGGCGATCTTGGCTTCGAGCTCGCTGTCGACGGGCTCGGCGAGATAGTGGCGCAGCAGGACATATTCAGAAGGGATGGTGCTGTCGGCTTCGAGTTCGAACACCCAGTGCCCGTCGGATTGCCGGTAGCCGAGCAGCGCCTCGGTCGCGGAAGAAATGCTCTTCTCAAGCGCGACGGGATCGACTGGCGCGACGGGGTCGGCGGCGATGGTTTTGTCGATGGCAAGCATTTCGCTATACATCCCTATATTCGCGACGGGCTCTGTGAAGCCGGTCACGCAACGTCCTGGGGCTTATCGCCTTGCCAGGACCAGATCGGCGGCGCGGTCGCCCGACCGCACCGATCCTTCGATAGTTGCCGGCAGGCCGGTATCGGTCCAGTCGCCGGCGAGAAACAGGTTTTTGAATGAAGTTACCGCCCCCGGCCGCAGCGCATTCTGCTCCGGCGTCGCCTCGAACGTAGCACGTCGCTCACGCACGATCTGCCAAGGCGGCAACGGCAATTCGGCCGGCAGGCCGGCGGCCTTGCAGACGTCGCGCCAGATCGCCAGCGCGAGCTCTTCGCGCGGCATGTCGACCAGCCGGTCGCCATTGCTGATGGTGACCGACAGCCGCTGCGGGAACGCGAACAGCCATTCAACGAGGCCACCGACGACGCCGAGGATCGGCGCGGCATCCTTCGGTGGATCGTAGCGGAAATGCGCATTGACGATGGCGCGGAATTTTGTCGGCGTCTTCAGGCCCGGCAGCAGCGATGCTGCGGAGCGCGGCGGCACCGCGAGCACCACGACATCGTCGGGGCCGAGCGCAACCGTGTCGCTGCCGAATTTCAGTTCGCCGACGGCGTTGCCCGACATCGTGAGTTCACGCAACTCATGGCCGAGCTGGACCGAGGCGCCCTTGTCCTGCAACAGCTTGATCGCGGGTTCGACCAGCACCGCGCTGAGGCCATCGCGGGCGATCAGCGGCCGGCAGGCCTGCCCGCCCGCCAGCAGTGTTTCCCGCACGATCGCGCCGGCCAGGCCCGCCGAGCCCTCGGGCGGATCGACATTGAGCGCGGCCAGCAGCAGCGGCTGCACCAGCCGGTCGTACAGCGTGCCCTTGCAAGGGATGGTGTCGCCGACCAGCTTGCCGGTGCCCGCCCAGATCAGCGGCATCAAGGCGAGATAGTCGCGCAGCCCGGTATCGGGGACGCGGCGCGCCTCGTCGAACACCCACAGCGGCAGTTTGCCCTCGCCGAGATCAAGCAGCCAGCGCTGGCCTGTCGAGATGTCGGCAAAGGGAAACTGCGCCAGCTTCGGCCCGACCAGGCCCGCCTCGGTGCCGATCGATCTGGCATAGGCCCGGGCATGGCTATTGCCTGACAACAACAGATGGTTGCCATTGTCGATGGTGAGATTGGTAGCCGCGTCGAAATAGGAACGGCAGCGGCCGCCGGTCTGTTGCGTGGCCTCGTGGACATGCACGCGGTAATTGGCGTTGGCGAGCCGCACGGCCGCCGAAAGGCCGGAAATGCCGGCGCCGATGATATGAGCGTTTTTCTGCATCAGATGATCGCGTAACGGAGAAGGATGGCAATCTTCGCCCATTTGTGGACGCGGACCGGCTCGCGCGGGGCGGCAAAGCCCCTCGCCAGCAACAGATCCAGAATCACGCGGTAATATTTCGACATGATCCGCGGCGCGCGCACGACGCGCCGCGAATTACGCTTCATGATTTCGTCTGCTTTCTCGAAATGCTTCTTCGCGCGCTCGGCCAGCGCCAGGCAAACTTTCGGCAATGCGCGATCGACGGTCACGCGCTGCGGATCGTCGGTGGTGATGCCGGCAAGCAGCAGGCTTTCGCGCGGCAAATACAGACGGCCGAGGCCGGCGTCTTCATCGATGTCGCGCAGGATGTTGGTCAGTTGCAGCGCGCGGCCGAGATGGTGGGCGAGCAGGATGCCGTCTTCCTCGGGCAGGCCGAACACGCGTACCGACAGGCGGCCGACGGCGCTGGCGACACGGTCGCAATAGAGATCGAGGGTGGCAAGGTCTGGCGCGCGGATGTCCTGCGGCACGTCCATTTCCATGCCGTCGACGATGGCGAGAAAATCCTCGCGCTTGAGGCCGAAGGTTTTGACGGATGCGGCGTAATCCTGCAGGCGCGGCGGCGGATGGCCCTGATAGAGGGCATCAACGTCGTTGCGCCATTGCTGAAGCGCGGCCAGCCGCTCGGGCCGCGGCTCATGGGAGTCGGCGATGTCATCGACCTGCCGGCAGAAGCTGTAGATCTGGAACATTGCCTCGCGCTGGTCGCGCGGCAGGATGCGCATCGCGGCATAGAACGAGCTGCCGGACGCGGTGGTGCCGTAATCTGCGTTGGCCGCCGCCGTCTGCACCGTCATGCGCCGGCCGCCGGTTTTGACAGCGGGCGGCGCCACACCGTGCGGCTGATGATCTCGCTCGTGATGCCGCCGATGGTATGGCCGAGCAGCTCCAACTTGCTCAGATGAACGCGCTCGCTGAGCGGATCGCGCACCTTCAGCATGCCGACGATCTGGTCGGCAAATGCCTGGATCACGGAAATATCCAGCCCGAGCCGGAAATCCTTTACTTCAGCACTCAACGATTTGCTTTCATTCAGCAGGGTTTCGGTGCGCACTGCGAGCGCATGGAGACATTGCAGCAGCGCCGGCTGCGACTTCGCCTCCCCCAGCATCTCGACGGTGGCGCCGCTTGCGGCCAGTGCATCGCGCGGCAGGTAGACGCGGTTGAGGTTCCTGTAGTCCTTGCCGCAGTCCTGCAAATGGTTGTTGATCTGCAGGCCCGCGCATAGCGCGTCGGATGCGGCCCAGGTCGAGGTGCTCTCGCCGTGAACGTCGAGCATGAAGCGGCCGACCGGCATGGCCGAATAGCGGCAATAGTGAGTGACGTCGTCCCAGTTCTCGTAGCGGAGCTTGGTGACGTCCATCCGGAACGCCACCAGCACGTCGAGCGCGTGCCGCGGCGCCATTGAGCGCTCGGCAAGAGCCTGGCGCAGGATGACCGCTTCCTTCTGCGTATCGCCCTTGCCCAGCAGCTCGGCCTCGAACAGGTCGAGATAACGCAGCTTCTCGTCCGCGCTCAGTTCCGCGTGATCGGCGATATCGTCCGCCGTCCGGACGAAATTATAGAATGCGAGAATCAGCGCCCGGTGACGCGGATGAATAATCCACGACGCGACCGGAAAATTCTCGTCGCGGTCGGTCTTTCCGGATCGCAGGTCGCTCGCGGTGGTCATCAGGAACTGGCTACATCAATCGGGATTGGCGGCATGCGCCGATGCTTCGGCGCATGCGGGGTGATCGCGGGCCCCATATAGGGGAATCCGCAGCCAAAACCAATGCTATATGGGCTGATTAGCCCCGCCCGTGACGCGCGTCATAGAGCCGAAAAATGGCTTTGCCGCGAGGGTTAACGGACGCTGAAGCGTCTTATTGGCCGTTGTTCTTGAGAACCTGGTTGCAGGCCTGGCTGATCTTGGACCGGTTTTCCTTGAGGCAGGCCAGGATCGTCAGATCGCCCTGATCGATGACCGGACGGCAGAACTTCTGCACGTCGCGCGTACAGGCCTTCTGCTCCTCCGCCGTTCCGCTGCGCTGCTGGGCGAAGGTGGCGGTCGACGAGACCGAGATCGACAACAAGGTGAGGGCCAGGAGAGATTTGCGCATCGTATTCCTTCATTTCGGCAGCATGAAACCCTGTTCCCGATTTGCGTTTCGGCCTTGCCGGGACGGATTTGTTTGGATGACAGGCGCCGCGTAACGCAGCAGCGTGCAAAGGACAAGCATGCCAAATGCGGCCAAATTTGCGGCGACATCGACGACGACTTCAGCACGTTAAATAACCAACTGATATTTAACGTGTATTTTTGCAACAACTGTCCAGCAATTGGATATTGCAGACGACGCGGCGCAAAGCTAGATCCTGCAGCGACGGGGCCGATGTGAACGATCGATTCCAGCCGGCCGCTTGTGCCCATTTCCCGCCGCGACCGGCGGAAACTGCACTCCGTCATTTGAACCTAAGGTACTGCGGGAACACTAAATCTTCGATGCGGCGAGACGTATCTTTGCAAAGAGCGTCTATTTTGATGGGAAAGCTACAATGAAACTGTTTGGTTCCAGCTTGTTCGGTCAGGCTCTCGCAGTGGTCGGCGTCGGCGCCGCGCTCATGTTGTCGGCCACCGCAGGCCATGCCCAGGCGGGGGGCCCGTTTGCCGGCTTCGACGGAAACTGGAGCGGCACCGGCACGGTCGCCCTCTCCAACGGCACCACCGAGAACATCCGCTGCAAGGCCGACTACAAGGTCAACGCCAACGGGCTCGGCCTGAAGCAGAACCTGCACTGCGCCAGCGACAGCTACAAATTCGATCTGTCGAGCGACGTCACCAGCCAGGGTGAGCGCATCTCCGGCAACTGGAGCGAAAAGAGCCGCAACATCTTCGGCAACCTGCAGGGCACCGCCGGCGGCGGCCAGATCGACGTGTTCGTCGAGGCTTCCGGATTTGCAGCCAACCTGAATTTGCGCACCACCGGCAACAAACAGAGCGTGCAGATCGACTCCAAGGGCGAGATCCGCGGCGTCAAGATCACGATGACCAAGACCTGATAGGCTCTTCAAGCGACGCGTCAATGGCGGCCTCCCCCGGAGCGCCGCCATTTTCATTTTGGCGACCGCCTAGCGGAATTGCCACGCCCAATGCACGTCGCCTCGGTCGCGGCGTTCGGTGACGTCGACGCGCATGAAACGGTCATGCGCCAGTGCGGCGCCCACCCACAATTCGTTCCACGCATCGAACACGGCGGGCGACAGCGCTTCGCGCTCCGCCATCAGCCGCCACGATGTCTGGCGCACGGTCGCATGCGCGCCATCCAGCCTCAGTTCGGCATCGTCATCCTGCGCGCGCGACAGCCGGGCGAAGGCCGCTGCAAAACCGGCCGCGCCCGCTTCGACCCCGCCCAGCATCGCGGCGACGTCGTCGAAAGTGTGCATCCCGACCAGCCGCGCGGCGGCGCCGGCGAGATGGCCGCCCTCCTCCGGACCGAGCACGACGATGGTTTCAGGCACGATCGAGGTGACGTATTCCATCGCATAATTGCGCAGCACCTTTTGCAGCCGTTCCTCGGGCCACGTGTTCTCGGGCAGGCGCGGCGCCAGATCGGCGCGGAACGGAGGGCAGCGCTCGCCGGGCGAAAACTGCAGCCGCTCCTCCGGCGCCAGATCGCAATCCCACTCCTTGTAGTAACCTTCCAGCCCCGGCTGGCCGTCAACGGTCTGGCCGGTGCAGACAAAGCCGAGCCTGGGATTGCCGAGCACCACGCCGTTGTTGGCGTGCCATCCGCGCAGCATCGCCCGCGACACTTCGGACGGAATGCCGCAGATGGCGGTGCCCGACCAGATCCAGCGCGGCGGCGGATAACGCACCCAGGCCTTGGTGTCGCTCTCGTAGACATATTCGACCTTCACGCCGCCGACCTGGTTCGAGAGATAGTGATATTGCGCGCAGGCCACCGCATGCGGGAGCTTGTCGAGACCGAGCTTCTTCAATCCGGGCAGGAAGCGCGCCAGTTGCTGGCGGCGAAAGGTGCGGAACACCACCTCGGCCGCGCGCGGCGCGCCCGCCCGCGAGGCCAGCATGAGGATCAGCCCGGTGAGATAGGAATGGTAGATGTGCTCGACCGCGCGGTAGGCGGCAGCGTCGGCCGCAGGGCGAGCGGCTAATCCTGCAGACGTCATTTCCTCGGCCTCTCTTCGGCTGCCGTTGATCGGTAGCCCTTGTTATGCTCGAGCCGTATCCGGCTCTCGCTTTTTTGTTTGACGCGTCTTCTTTACGCGAACCAGGATCCACCCTCGGATCAAGTCCGAGGGCCTGCTTCGCTCGAAAACGTAGTTATCCGGCAGGCTTGTTCTCCGCCGGCTTGGTGTGGTCGATCCCGCGAATCTTCTCCGACAGATTGATCAGGAACATCGAGGTCGGCCGCAGGATGAAGAGGTCAGCTACCAGTGCTGCGATCATCGAGAACGCGCTGAGCCAGCCGAACAGCCGCAGCGACGGTAGGTCGGAGAACACGGTGACGACGAGACCGCAGGCCAGCACCACCGTGGTCAGGATCAGCGCGGGGCCGACCAGCACGGTGGCGCGCTCCACCGCCAGTTCCGGCGTCACGCCCGGCTTGCTCTCCAGCCGCAGGCGATTGAGGAAGTGGATGGTGGCGGACAGGCCGAGTCCGAACGATACCGTCAGCGCGACGACACTGGCAAATTGCAGGCCCTCGCCCAGTATCCACAGCACCGTGCCCGATGCCACCACCGGGAAAATGCCGGGCAGGATGCAGGAGAACATCACGACGACCGAGCGGAATGCGAGGCCGATGAAGACCGCAACTATGAGAAATTCGATCGTCAGGCCGTGATTGAGCTTGTCGATCATGTTGGCGCTGTTGCGCGCGGCAATCGCTGACAGGCCGGTGACTGCGATTTCAAAGCCGGGATGCTCGGCCCGCACCTTGTCTAGCGCCTTGTCGAGCTTGTCGACCACGGGGAGGATCGCGCTCGAATCGAGATCGGGAACGCGTCCCGAAACCACCACCGCATCCTGATTGGCCGAGATGAAGCGGCGAACCAGATGCTCCGGGATCACGCTGACATATTGCTTCAACGTTTCGACGTCGCTGCTGCCGGCTTTCTCGGCGAGCCAGCGGCGCAAGGTTTCGAGCGACCAGACGTTGCCGACGCCGGCCGACTTCTCGACCATCGCGTGAACCTCGGCGATCGTCTTCAACGTCTCCGGCGCATAGAGCGAGGCACCCTTGGGGAATTCGATCAGCACGTCAATCGGATTGGCTCCGGTCAGCTTGGCGTCAAGACGGCTCGATGCCGCCACCGCCTGCCGCTTGTCCGGCACCTGGTCGGCGAGGCGATAACGCGGCTCCAGCGTAGCGTAGATGAAGCCGAGGCCCGCGACGAGCAGCAACGCGAGCAGGCTGAACAGCCCGGGACGGCCGACCATGCGCACCGCGATCCAGTAGCAGAAATTGCGCAGCGCCTGAACGCCGGCGTCGGCGCTCTGGAATTTGACGGCAAAGATCTTCTCGTTGCGGACGAACAGCACGCCGAACACCGGCACCAGCGACAGAACCGCAATTAAGGCGATGATGGTGGCGGCAAGGCCAGCCTCGCCGAATTTTCGGATCAGCTCGGAATCGGAGAACTGCAGGGCGATGAACGAGATGCCGGCGGTGCCGTGAGTGAGCACACAGGCGGGGCCCACCACCAGCACGGCGTTGGTGAACGCGGTCAGCTTGTCCTGGCCCGCGATCAGGCGGTCGCGCGCCGCGAACGTCAGCTGCATCGAGTCCGAGAAGCTGATCACCATGATGAGCGGCGTCATCACGTTCAGGAACATGTTGAGATTGAAACCGGCCCAGCCGAGGCCGCCGAGCGCGAGCAGGATTGCGATGATCGGCGGAAAGGCCGCGACCACCATGAACGATATCTTTCGGAAGAAGATGATCGCGATGATGCAGCCAGCCAGGATGCCGAGGATGTTGTAGGTCAGCCCGTCGCGCTTGACCGCGTTGCGGATCTCGAGCTGCATGACGGGAACGCCGGAGAGTTGGGCGTTAAGACCGCTGCCCGACAAATCGTCGGCCATGATCTTCCGCATTTCGCCGACCACCTTGCCGAGCTCGTTTGAGGAAACGACGTTCGGCTCCAGCGACAGCACGATCAGCGCGAGCGTGCCGTCCTCCGACAACAGCTTGCCGCGAATGATCTCGTTGGATTTGACGGTCTCGACGAACTTGTCGTAGGCGGCGCCTTGCGGCAGTTCGGGCGGGAACAGCGCGGCCGGCAGTTTGCCGGGCTCCGGCGCCTGGCGCGCCGAAAACAGCGAGACCAGACCGCGCACGCCCTCGACCAGTTGCAGGTCCGTGACCATCTCGCGGATCTTTTCGAGGTTCTCGCGCGCCATCAGCGTCTTGCCCTCGACCACGACGAGCACGTCGAATTCGGTCGCCGGGAAGCGCTTGGTCACGGCCTCGTATTGCTTGTAGTCCTTGGAGTCGGAGCGGAACAACTGGCTCAGGGAGTCGTCGATCTTGATCCGCTGGATACCGAACAGCGCGGCCACGACCAGCGCGGCGAGAATGATCATGGACAGGATCGGCGCCTTGACCGCGATCAGGCCCATGCGCTCGAGCCCGAAGGCGATGCTCTTGCCTGGCGGCGGCGGCTCCTCGATGGCTTCGACGTGGACGCGACTTTCGGAGTTCTTGTCGAGCATACCCTGTCCAGTTCTCACGTCGGCCTGTTCGTGCAGCTTGGCTTATGCAGTTGGTGGCGCGAAAGCGGCTTTGACAACCATCATCCGATCGGCGCTAACCATTGAAATCACGCGGTAAATTAACCGGCGCCGTTTTACAGGGCGGAGCCCCGTCCGGCAAGCATGCGGGAGAGGGCAAATCGGCATGAAGATGACGAAAATCCACGTTAAGTCTCTGATTTGCCACACCCACCAGCAGGGTCCTGACGGATTATGCCAACCCCGGGCGTGCCGGCGCGGTGCGACTACTTCCGGTCAATTTTTCGAGAAACGGCACGCGCGAGGCGAGCTGCACGCCGCTCAGTCTTTTTTCTTCTCCGCTTCCGTCCCGGCGCGGAGCGCGGCCTTGAACGCGGCGTCGAACAGGCCGGCATACTGGCTCGCATTGACGTTGGAAATGTGCGCGGTGTCGCGGAAATTGGCCTGTCCGTTCCGGACCAGGTAGCAATATCCGTGCTCGCAGACGACGGACATCGGGTCCACCGTCACGAAATGCGGATTATCCCGGTGCCGGTCGAGGGCGTGCGCAATCTCATTCCGGAAGACACTCATCGTCAGGTCGGGGTCGGCATCGACCTTCCATTCCTCGATCGCCTTGCCCGCGCGGATCTGGTTTTCGATCCATCGCTGCGGCACGTCGAAGCCGATATGCAGTAACGGCATGATGAAGACGACGGTCTTGCCTGCCGAGAGCAGCCGGTCCACCAGAACAGAAACCTCAGCCGCGGTGCCCCATATGCTGCCAAGCACGACGATGCTCGGCTCCGTCTGCGCCAACACGAAATCAAGCGTGCTGCGGTTGAATTGCCGGCATGGCGGCTGATAGCCATGGCCTGCCACATCGTCGACGAAGGCCCTGCACCCGCTCTGTGTCGCGATCAGCCCGTGAATGCCGTTGGCCAGCGCGGCCGACGAAATCGGGTCGAGATACTGGTTGGCAAAGGAATCTCCCCACAGGATCGCCGATGATCTGCCCGCGGCTGGCGCACTGCCGAAACTGCAATAGACCTCGGTCGCCTTCCTCATGGAGTTTGCGTTCCGGAAACACTCGTCGCGTGGCGTGTTGGTTCTTCGCGCGAGCTCAGCCGGCAGCAGATAGTCCGGCAGCCTGCCCGGAAAACCTTGGTTGAGGAACGCCAGCGACGCGAAGCCGGCGAATACGGCGAACGAGACGAGCGAACCAGTCAGCAAGACGCGCGGCGTCCAGAAAGCGCGCTGCGTTCGGACCGGTTGTTCGACATAGCGATACGAAAGCGCGCCGAGCGCCAGCGAGGCGAGCACCATCGCTATCTTTTGCGCGGCTCCGATCTCATAATCGCGTACCGCAAGCCAGCTCAAGGCGAATACCCAGATCGGCCAGTGCCACAAATAGATCGAGTAGGACCAGTCGCCGATGCGCTGGACCGGAGATAGCGCGAGCAGACTTCCCTCGCCTGCTCCCTGCCGCGCCGCGACGATCATGGAAGCGCCGAGGATCGGCAGGATGGTGAGCACGCCCGGCCATTGCGCTTCGGGCATGGGGTAGACGGTGCAACCCGCGACCAGCGCCCAGCCGGCAAGCGCGATGACGGGCGATTCCAGCCATGACGTTTTCACGCCTTCCGAGCGGCGCCGGATCTCTGCGGCGGCAATCAATCCGCCCGCCAGCGGCTCCCAGGCACGCGCCCGCAGGGAGAAAAACGATGATCCCGTCGCATCGTGCTGGCTCGCCCATAAACACCACACCAGCGACAGCGCGGCGAAGATGTGCAGCGCAATCGTCACGGCGCTGAATGATGATTTGGCGCGGGAAGCCAGCCGCCAGACCAGCCACGCAATTGATGACATCCAGATGTAGAACTGCCATTCCAGCGACAGCGACCAGGTGTGCAGCAAAGGCTTGGTCTGCGCGGCCATGGCGAAATAGCCATTGTCGCTGCTGAAAGCAAAGTGGGAGAAGAAGGCCAGCGCGGAGAGCGCCTGCAGCAGGTGCTTGAGATATTCCGCCGGCAAGGTCACGAACCAGCCGATGACGACGGATACCGCGACCGCTACCGCCAGTGCCGGATAGATCCGGCGCATCCGCATCATGACGAAGGCCCACAGCGAAAAGCGGCCGAACCGCAGGTCGTTCAGCACCTTCGTCGTCATGAGATAGCCGGTGATGACAAGGAAGACATCGACGCCGACGAATCCACCGGCGAATCCCGGGATCTGGAAGTGAAAGCCGACGACGGCGATCACCGAAAGCGCCCGCAGTGCGTTGATGTCGAGCCGGAACCCGTCCTGGCTCGCATGCATAGCCGCCGCGCTTCGCGTCCCCGCTGTCTCCATCGCCTGTCCTGCCCGCTCCTTGGTCGTTTATATCAGGCGCAGGTTGGCTCACCGTGGCGGAGCGGCCACATGTCGATTCGTTTTCAGGCTCAGTCGGCGGGTTTAGCGGCGATCAGCGCGGTTCCGCTTTCATCCTTCAGCGCCACGCCTGTGACCTCTCGCGCGATGGCTTCGCGCACCAGCCACGCGATCTTGAAGGCGGCCTCATCGTAGCTTAGGCCCGCGCCGTGGATGTTGGAGACGCAATTGCGCTTCTCGTCGGTGAGGCCGATGCGCGGCGCAAAGGTCAGATAAGCGCCGAGACTGTCGGGTGCCGACAGGCCGGGCCGCTCGCCGATCAGCATCACTACCAGCCGCGCGCCAAACACGGCGCCGATCTCGTCGCCGAGCGCCACGCGCGCGCCGGATGCGATCACGATATGGCCGCAGCGGATTCCCGCTTCGGTCAGGCGCGGCGCGAGATGGCGAACCAGTTCGACCGCGTGGATATTGACGGCGGCCGGCGACAGCCCGTCGCCGATCACGATCACGACCTCGCTGGCGCTGCCGCTGCGCTCTTCCAGTGCGCGCCGCGAATCCGACTCTAACATGCGTCCGAGATCGGGACGGCGCAGGTAGTCGCTGCGGTCGCGCGCCTGACTGGAAACCTCGCTGACATCAAGGCCGAGGCCGGCCAATCCGGCAACCAGATGCGGCGCATCGAAGGCGGCATGAACGGCGTCGCGCGCGCGTGCGTGATCGAGCGTGAAGGCAAGCAGCGCCTCGGTCGGCATGCTCGCGCCGGAACGGCCGAGGCCGACGCGCGCCGGCGTCAGCTCCCGCAGGGCTTCGAGAGGGCGGGACGGCGGCGCCGGCGTTTTCATCGGCTCTTTACTCGGCAGGAACCGAGGCCTCGCGCAGCCGGATCGAATAGTTCGACGCGTTCTGCTGGCCACCGGAGGCCGCGCGCGCGAACTTGATCAGATGATGCGCGATGGTGGCCGATCCGATGAACCCCTCGATATCGCCGCGCCGGAGCCGCCCTATCGCGAACTTCCAGAACACGCGCCTGTAGTCGCCGCGCACGCCGACCTGCCAGAAGATATTGCGCAGCATGATCAGCGCGCGGCGAATGTTGCGCCAGCTCTTCATTTCGGGCGCGACCGGCACCTTGATGCGGTTGGCATAGGTGTAGTCGCACTGATACTGGTAGCGCGCGAACAGCTTTTCGGGCTCGTAGGCGATCTCCATGCATCGCTTCCAGGAGCTGACGACATCCTCATAGGGCATCAGGAATTCGACATTGGAATCGCGGCTGTCGTCCTCGACCAGGCGCCCCTCGCGCTCCAGCCTGTCCCACAGCGGCGTCTTCGGCAGCGCCTGCAGCAGGTTGATGGTGAGCAGCGGAATCCGCGATTCATCGACGAAGTTGAGCAGCGCATCCGCGGTGCCCGGCTTGTCGGTATCGAGCCCCATGATGATGCCGGAGACGACCTCCATGCCGTAGGAATTGATGGTCTCGATGCCCTCGAGGATCGGGACCATCATGTTGTGGTCCTTGTGCATGGCGTGCAGCGCATCGGGATCCGGCGTCTCGATGCCGCAGAACACCGTGACGAACTGCGCCTCCCGCATCTTCTCGAGAATTTCCGGCCGCTTGGCGATGTTCAGCGTCGCCTCGCAGGCCAGCCGCACGACATATCCTGTCCGCTTCTGCCATTCGATCAGATGCGGCAGCAAATCCAGCGCGGCCTTGCGATTGCCGATGAAATTGTCATCGACGAAATAGATCGTGTCGGTCATGCCGCATTCGCGTAAGCGGTCCAGTTCGGCAACGATCTGCTCCGGCGTCTTCAGGCGCGGGTTGCGGCCATAGAGGCCGGGGATGTCGCAGAACTCGCACTGATAGGGACAGCCGCTGGAAAACTGGATGCTGCCGAGCAGATATTTTTTCACTTCCGCCAGCTCGTAGGCCGGAATCGGAAACTCGGTCATCGACAGCCGGTCCTTGGTCGTCAGCACCACCTGCTGCGCAGGGCGAGACGGGTCCTGCGCCAACCGCGCAAGCAGCTCGTTGGTGGCGTCGCCGAGCTCGCCGACATGGAGATAGTCGAACGAAGGATAGTAATCCGGGCACGCGCTCACCGAGGGGCCGCCGATCGCCACCGGGAGCTCGAAGCCATGGGCGCGGCGGCAGATGTCGTTCATCTGCTGGCGCTGGATGTGCATGCCGCTGACGAACACCGCCTCCGCCCATTCGAAATCCTCCCTGGAAGCGGGACGGATGTTCTCGTCGACGAAACGGACCGGCCAGTCCGCCGGAAGATAGGCCGCGATCAGGAGAAGGCCCTGCGGCGGCATGAATGCCTGGACGCCGTCGGTCAGGGGATAAGCGTGCTCGAACGTACCGAAAGAAGACGTATAGCGCGGGAAGACGCACAGAATACGCCGTACCGTTCCGATGCCTTCAGCTCTCATCAAATTTCCTCAAGGCTGACACGAATTTAACCACGACATTGAAAGCTGGGCCAGAAATTCTTCAACATTGTGACAGTTGCTTCTAACTCGTTGTGGGTTCAAATGGTTTCAAGAAAATCTGCAGGGCCTCGGGGTTTGCCTGTTGATCGGCGCTCAGGCGATCAGCCGCGAGGCAAATTCGGGCAGCAGACCCGCGTTGCCCGCAAGCCGGAAGTCGGCTCCCGCAAGGCCTGACCGAACCAGCCAGTCGTCGAACTCCGGCGCCCGCTTCAATCCGAAGAGATCGCGGACATAGAGCGCGTCGTGAAACGAGGTCGACTGATAGTTCAGCATGACGTCATCGGCGCCCGGCACGCCCATGATGAAGGTGACGCCCGCGGCGGCCAATAGCGTCAGCAGATTGTCCATGTCGTCCTGATCGGCCTCGGCATGGTTGGTGTAGCAGACGTCGACGCCGAGCGGCAGGCCGAGCAGCTTGCCGCAGAAATGATCCTCCAGCCCGGCGCGGATGATTTCCTTGCCGTCATAGAGATATTCCGGACCAATGAATCCGACCACGCTGTTGACCAGCAGCGGATCGAAGGCGCGCGCCACCGCATAGGCCCGCGCCTCGCAGGTCTGCTGGTCGACATGGTGATTGGCGTTGGCCGACAGCGCCGAGCCCTGCCCGGTCTCGAAATACATCACATTCTCGCCGACCGTGCCGCGGCGAAGCGACAATCCGGCGGCGCGCGCCTCGCGCAACAGCGCGAGATCGACGCCAAAACTGCGGTTGGCAGCCTCGGTTCCGGCGATCGACTGAAACACCAGATCGACCGGCGCGCCCTGCCCGATCAATCCGAGCGTCGTGGTCACGTGGGTGAGCACGCAGCCCTGCGTCGGGATCTGCAGCCGTGTGATGATGCCGTCGAGCAGCCGCAGCAGTTCCCCGATCACAGCCGGGTCGTCGCTGGCCGGATTGATGCCGATGCAGGCATCGCCCGATCCCAGGAGAATGCCGTCGAGGATCGAGGCGGTAATGCCCTTGGCGTCATCGAAGGGATGATTGGGCTGCAGCCGCACGCTCATCCGTCCCCTCAGGCCGATGGTGTTGCGAAACGCCGTGGTCACGGCGCATTTTTTCCCAACCAGGATCAGGTCCTGGTTGCGCATCAGTTTCGAGACACCGGCTGCCATTTCCGGCGTGATCCCGCGCGAAACCTTCGCCAAGGTCTCGGGTGTCGCCTCATCGGAGAGCAGCCAGTCGCGGAAACCGCCGACGGTCAGCGACGAGATGGCCGCGAAGCCCGCGGCATCGTGGCTGTCGATAATCAGCCGCGTGATCTCGTCGTCCTCATAGGGAATGACGGCCTCGTTGAGGAATTGCTTGAGCGGCACGTCGGCGAGCGCCATCCGCGCCGCGATCATCGCTTCCGCGCTTTCGGCCGCGACGCCGGCAAGACGATCGCCCGACCGCGGCGGCGTCGCCTTGGCGAGCAATTCGCGCAAATCGCCGAACACGTAGGCGGTGGCACCGACGACCTGGCGATAGACCATGCTGACCTTCCTGCGCCCTGCCCGCTCCGCTGCCGACCATCCTAGCACCACACGCGCGATGGTGCGGAACAGGAATTTGAGCGACTTCCAGAGTGCGGTGCGGCGTGCCGCCTCCGGCTAGTTCAGCGTGCCGTAGTGGCGGACGAAGAAACTTATCTCGTAGAGGATCGCGCCGATCACGAACAGCAGATGGAATCTCAAATTCCGCGTTGTGGCGGCTATGCCGCACATCAGCACGAATGCAACGACCGCCAGCAGATACTCAACCCCGAGCGATTGCAGATGCGCCTCGCCCTTGATCCAGCTATCGACCACATCGAGCGCTTCGGTCAGCGCCGCAAACCCGAAGAACCAGCGCCGGCGGGAGAGAAAGTAGTCCTGATAGCCCTTATATTCCTCGAGATCCTGCGGGAACAGCAGCGCGCCGAGGAAGAAATACATCGATGCATAGACGCATACGAAGAAGTAGAGGACGAACGTCCAGTGCGGGATGAGGCTCAGGCGAAATTCCCACCACCAGAACGTCACCACATTCACCAGCGCCCAGGCGACCCAGCCGAGATGAACAGGCCATATCTGATAGCGCTTGGGATGCTGGACCAGTGCCGCAATGCCGCTGACCAGACGCGTGACGCTGAGCCCGAGGATGATTCCGATCAGCACACGGACGTGAAGGTAGAGATCGGCATTGCCCGGCAGGGCGGCACTTTGAGTCATGAGTCCCAGTTCTCACGCATAAGCAGCGCGCCGACTGCAGCAGGCGCCACATGACGAATTGAAGCGATGGTTTGAGGATTGCGCACTTGCCGCCGGGCAAGACGAGTTCAACCAGGTACCGCCGCCTTGCTCGCTGTCTAACTTGATTCGCGGCAGAGATGCCTGCCGAAGCGGATTGCCAGCATGGCAGAATCGGGCGGGTTGCGCCGTGATGGCCGCCGCGCTGGTCCAGCCGGCCGGTCACCGCACCGACGACGTCTTCCGGCTACGGCCACCTCCAATTGCGCCGGTCAAGCCGAGCCCGTTCGGGTCGCACGGAGCTGCCGAATCTTCCTGGCGATGCAAACCACTCCGAGTGGTAATTACCTGAAATTACTCGGCAATTAGTATTAGTTGCAGGATCGACGACTTCGCGCGTTAAGACATTTTCCATCAAAATTCGGCACACTTTGCCTAAGTAAGCGGCAGTTGCTGGATTCCGTTCCGGCGTGCCGATACGGCTGAATTTGCAAATTCCATATTCGTTTTGGTGGGGCACCATGGCATCCCGGTTTTCGCTCGCAGCCAAGCTGTATTCGATCTTCGCGCTGTTCGCGCTGCTAGTCGCCGCCATCACGGCGCTGTCCGACTACAACACTCGCCAGAACGCTGCCCTCACCGAAGCGGTCTCGATTGCGAGCCGCGCCGCGCTCAATGTCGAGCGCATCAATTCGCTGGTCTATGCGGTCGTGATGGAATCCCGCGGCATCTACATGTCGACGGAACCGCCGGTGGTGAAGAAGTATGGTGACGGGCTGCTCAAGTTCAACGAGCGCATCCTCGATGTCGTGAAGAACTGGGAGGCGCTGGTTCAGGCTGATGACGCCCAGCAGTTCGCCACCTTCAAGAAGCGCATCCAGCAATTCGTCGACTTCCGCAAGGAACTGGTCCGTCGCGGCGTCGAGATCAACGCGGCGGCGGGGCGCGAATGGGGCGACAACGACGCCAACCGTGAAGTCCGCACCGCGCTGAACAAGGATCTCGAGGCGCTGTCCAAGGTCTACGCCGAACGCAGCCGCAAGCTGGCGCAACAGACCGACACCAACCACATGATGGCCTTTGTTTTGACCGCCCTTGGCGTCATGGCGCTGGCGGTGGTGGTCATCGGCATCCTGATCATCGCGCGCTCGATCGCCCGCCCGCTGTCGGTCATCACTGACACCATCAAGCAGGTTGCCGACGGCACCGAGGGCGTCGAGGTTCCGCATACCGGCCGCACCGACGAGATCGGCGCGCTGGCCCGCGCCATCAAGATCTTCCAGGAGGCGATGGATCGCAACCGCAACCTCAATTCGCAGGTGCTGGGAGATTCCAAGGCGCGCGACGAGCGTTCCCGCCACATCGAGGCCTCCGTCGATGCCTTCCGGGAAGCGATCGGCGGCGTGCTGCGGGCGGTCAAGGACAATGCGACCTCGATGCGCGGCACCGCCGAGACCATCGCCAACGTCTCATCGGAAGCGAGCGGACGCGCAGTGGCGGCCAACAGCGCGACCGAGCAGGCTTCCAGCAACGTCTCTGCCGTCGCCAGCGCCGCGGAAGAGCTGTCTGCGTCCGTCGAGGAAATCGGCCGCCAGGTGCGGCAATCGGCCAGCGCCGTCGAGCAGGCGGGCCAACGCACCGAGAAATCGGTCGCCGAAATCGAGGGCCTTGCGGCCGCGACCCAGCGCATCGACGGCGTGCTGAGCCTGATCCAGGCGATCGCCGAGCAGACCAATCTGCTGGCGCTCAACGCGACGATCGAGGCCGCGCGTGCCGGCGACGCCGGCCGCGGCTTTGCCGTGGTCGCGCACGAGGTCAAGGCGCTGGCCGAGCAGACGGCGAAAGCGACCGCCGAAATCGGCCAGAACGTCGGCCTGATCCAGACCTCAACCAAAACCTCCGTCGAAGCGGTTCGCGAGATCGGCAACGCCGTGCGCGAGATCAACGAGGTGACGTCCATCATCGCCAGCGCGATCGAGCAGCAGGATGCGGCCACCCGCGAGATCTCGTCGAATGCGCAACTGGCGGCGCAGGGCAACGGAACGCTGGTGGTCAATATCTCTTCGCTCAGCGATGCCATCGGCACGACCAGCACGGCCGCGGCCTCCGTGCTCACCGGCTCCAGCGAACTGACGGCCACCGCCGATACGCTGTCCCGCGAGGTCGAAAAATTCTTCCGCAACCTGCGCGCGGATTCGTCCGAGCAGGTGCGGAAGACAGGGACCTGACTTCTGATTTAGGGCGTGAACTCATAAATCCAGGACGCCAATGAATTTGGCGTTGTCGCTTGACAATCCGTAAGCGGACAACCAAGGCTGAGCTTCAGCAGTCTGCTTTGGGCCCTGGCTGGCGAAGATGAAGGTGTTGTGTCCCGGGACACGGCGCGCACCCTCCCCTGGAGGGTTTTGACAGGGTTAGCGGACACAGACCTCTATGCTGCCAGAAACGGAATCTCGACCGCCAGCGTATAGCCGTTGACCATCAGCAGGCCACCCGCGGCACCGACGATGCCGCCGAGGATCGCAAGCCAGGGCAGCGTCGCGACGATCGAGACCGAGATCAGCACGATGGCGATCTGCAGAAGAGCTTCGGCATAGTCGAAGTAGGGATCCTGCTTCAGCGCATGGTCGCGCTTGCTCTCGTAGTCCTTGGCCCGCACCATCAATTCCTTCTTGCCCTCCTGCGTCTCGGGCTCGGACTCGTAGCGTGCCGCCGTCTTGCGATAGGCCTCCGCTTTTGCCTTCAGGGCCGCCCTTGCCTCGGCGTTGAGGCTTCCGTCCTGCAGGAACGCCAGTTCGATCGCGTCGGCCGCGAGGTTGTAGTCGGTCTGGCGGATGTTCTTGGCCTGGTAGAAGGCATATTGGTTCGCGGCATAGATGTTGTTGTTGGTCGCCTCCTTGCCGGCGTTGGCGCCGCCAAGCCCGGTGATGGCCAGCAGCATCGCCAGAATGGCGATGCCGACCGCCGCGCGCTGCTTGAAGCGGTCGTTCTGCTTCTCCTGATCCATCATGTCGGCAGCATCTTCGGCTTTCATCGATCGTCTCCTCCTCGCTCCTAAAGGGCGGGTACGATAAACAACGGCGTTATGTCACCATCGCGACGCACGAGCACGTAGATTTGTTCCGCAGAATGCGACAGGCGCGATCGGTCATAGGAAGGCCTCACTCCACCAGCACCACGTCCACGGCCACGCCAAGCTTCTGCTTCCGCGATCCGACGATGATGCCGTCGACCGGGGAAACGTCGGAAAAGTCCCTGCCGATCGACAGGATGATATGGTCGTTCTCGACCAGGAGATCGTTGGTCGGGTCGAAGCCGATCCAGCCGAGCTCGGGGCCGCACCAGACCGACACCCAGGCATGGCTGGCGTCGGCGCCCTGCAGGCGCGGCTGGCCGGCGGGCGGAATGGTGCGGAGATAGCCGCTGACGTAGGCCGCCGGCAGGCCGAGCCCGCGCAGGCCCGCAATCATCACATGGGCAAAGTCCTGGCAGACGCCGTGGCGCTTTTCGAGCACCTCCTTGAGCGGCGTCGAAATCACGGTGGCCTTGGGGTCGTACCGGAAATCACGGCGGATCCGGGACATCAGGTCGACGGCGCCCGCGAGGATACCGCCATCAGGCGGGAAGCTTGGCGCGGCATAGGCGGTGAGCGGCGCCAGCACCGGCACCAGCGAACTCGCAAAGACGTATCCGACCGGTGACGCGGGGCCGAGGCTGGTCGCCTCGAATGCGACGTCGCGGATACGCTCCCAGGACGGGCTGGACGCCGCGCGAGCAGGCGCCTGGCGCGAAACTGAAACCCGCGAGCGGGAATCGATCCGCAGATTGCGATGCGCGGTCTCGATCAGCACGCTCTCGGTATGGGTTCCGAAAAAGTCGCGCCGTACCGTGCGCTCGGCCGGCCGCGGCCGGATCTCGACCGAGTGCGAGATCAATTGCTGCCCGTCGCTGCTGCGCGGCTCCAGCCGCAGCGAGCAGCGCGCAAAGCTCACCGCGCTCTCGTAAGCATAGGTCGTGACGTGACGGATGTCGTAGATCACGCGAGGCCCGTCAGCTTCTCCGGCCGGCTCGCATGCGGTCCGTGCGGGAAATAATGCTGACCGATCGCGTCGGCGAGGTTGAGCAAAGACTGTTCGAGCGCGAACAGGGTCGTGACGTCGAGCGTTGCGGCCTCGGCCGTCGTCAGCGTCGCCTGCAAGGCCACGGCCAACCGTTGCGGCCGCTCGATCAGACCGTATTCCTTCAGGCTCGGCAGGGCTGCGATATGATCATTCAGCGTCGCCACCTGAAACGCGACCGATCGCGGATTATAGGGATCGAGAACCGCGAGATCCCGCACCGGCGCCAGCGCGGGGCCGACCAGATAACGCGAGCGGTAGGTGATCTGGCAATCCACCAGCGTCAGCAGTGCGTCGAGGTCATCCTCGCCCGCCTCGTCATAGGCAAACTGCCGCGCAAACCGCACCGTGTTGATGGCGCGCTCGGCGCGGCGGCCCATGTCGAGGAAGCGCCAGCCGGCGGCGCGGTTCATGTTCTCCTGTGCGAGGCCGGCAAGGCTCGCCAGCTCCTGCAGCGTCAGTTCGGCGGCGCTGACGACGCTGTCGTCGTCGTCGACCTGCAGCGCAAGGCGCTCCACCATCTCGGTGATGATCTGCCAGGCGTCGGGCGAGAGCCGCTCGCGCAACGAGCTCGCGGTGCGTTGTACCGATCGCACCAGGGACAACGCCGAGCCGAACTTCTCCTCGCTCTGCAGCGCCTCGGCGATGACCCGCGCCGGGTTGGTCCGCGTCGCCTGGGAGGTCGCGCCCCACGTGACCAAAATGCGCTGGATGCGCTCGACCGAATGCAGCGCGGTTGGCGCGCCGTTGGCCGGATCGCGCGTCGAGGTGCCGAGCGCACGGATCAACCGCAGCGTCGCCTCGGCGCGTTCGAGATAGCGGCCGAGCCAGAACAGATTGTCCGCGGCGCGGCTCGGCACCACGCCGGCGATCCGCCTGATTCGCACGGTTTCGGCGGCGGGCAGCAGCGTCGACGTCGAGACCGCCTTGTCGGAAACCACCCAGACATCAGCCGCGCGCGCGCCGTCCCCCATCGACACCGCGCGGGCATCGGGTTGGTCGGCGATCCGGCAGAAGCCGCCGGGCAATATGGTCCAGCCTTGCGGCGTGGCCGCGGCAAATACCCGGAGCACGAACGGGCGCGGCGTGATCCGCCCCTGCTCCCACACCGGCGTCGTCGACAGCCGCACCAGCTCCTGGCCGACGTAGTCGATGCCGCGGTCGGTGATCGCCTGCCGGAG
The DNA here is from genome assembly GCF_001693515.2 of Bradyrhizobium paxllaeri. Classification (NCBI taxonomy): domain Bacteria; kingdom Pseudomonadati; phylum Pseudomonadota; class Alphaproteobacteria; order Hyphomicrobiales; family Nitrobacteraceae; genus Bradyrhizobium; species Bradyrhizobium paxllaeri. The sequence goes on along the minus strand of NZ_CP042968.1, from coordinate 2,347,638 downwards.
CCGGTCGCGCTCGGATGGTGACAATTCGCCGGCAAGCACGGGCCCATGGCTGGAAAAGCCCGGAACAGCCCGGCCATAGGCGCCCTCGATCGCGAAATCCTCGAGCCGCGACAGCACCTCCTCGCGCGCGGATTTCTGGCCGCACCACCAGGTCGCGACGTGCGGCATGATCAAGGTCTCGCCGAGCAGACGCCGGCACAGGCTGGGCAGGAAGCCGAGCAGCGCCCTCGCCTCCAGCACGCCCGATCCCGGCATGTTGGCGACCACCACGCCGCTCTTGCGCACGACGTCGATCAGGCCCGGCACGCCGAGCTGCGAGGAGGCATCGAGTTCGAGCGGATCGAGGAAATTGGAATCGACCCGCCGCAGCAGCACGTCGAGCCGCTTCAGCCCCGCGACGGTGCGGATATGGATGCGGTCGCCGCTGACGGCGAGATCGTCGCCCTCGACCAGCAGGAATCCGAGATAGCGCGCCAGCGTCGCGTGCTCGAAATAGGTTTCGCTGAAGGCGCCCGGCGTCAGCAGGCCGATGCGCGGCTCGTCGCGGTCGGCGCTGGCGCGAAGCGAGTCGCGGAACGCCTCGAAGAACGGGGCGACACGCTCGACGTTCATCGACTTGTAGAGATTGGAAAAGACGCGCGAGAGCACCAGACGGTTTTCCAGTGCGTAGCCCGCGCCCGACGGCGCCTGCGTGCGGTCGTTCAACACCCACCAGCGGCCATCGGGGCCGCGGCCGACATCGGCGGCATAGAAATGGAGATGACGTCCGCCGGGCGGTTTGACGCCGCAGACGGCGCGCAGATATTCGTTGCTGCCGGCAATCGCGGCCGCCGGCACCGCCCCCTCGGTGACCAGCCGGCCCTCGCCATAGAGATCGCGCAGGATCATTTCGAACAACTGCGCGCGCTGTGCGATGCCCGTGGTCAGTTGCTGCCAGTCGGCCTCGTCGATGATCAGCGGCAGATGGCTGAGCGGCCACAGCCGGTCGGCGGTCTCACCGGGCGCGCGGTAGGTGACGCCGGCCTCGCGCAGATGCCGGTCGGCGGAGGCGAAACGCCGCTCGATATCGACGGGCGAAAGCGCCGCAAAGGCATCGAAGAAGCGGGCCCAGGCCGCGCGGGGCGCGCCATCTGGCCCGATATATTCGTCAGGGATTCCGGGCAGGCGCGCATAGTCGCGCGTCCACTGCGCCATCCGGCGCTGGCCCGGACGGGCCTTGCTGTCCTGGTTGTTGCCCTGGCCTGACATTCCGATTCCCCGAGACTGCCGATTAGATCAGGAGCGGCGTCCTCAAGTCGAGTGTCAAAGGGAATTCAATGGTGCGTTCCTCGGGCGGCGGCTCGATTTTGCCCGGGGTGTGGCCGTGATCCTGAAACCGGGCTAGCCGCCGCGCCTCCGCCTCGTAGGAATTAACCGGCTTGGTGTCGTAGTTGCGGCCGCCGGGATGGGCGACGTGGTAGACGCAGCCACCGAGCGAGCGGCCGTTCCAGCTATCAATCAAGTCAAATGTCAGCGGTGCGTGCACCGGAATGGTCGGGTGCAGCCCCGAGGCCGGCTGCCAGGCCTTGAAGCGGACGGCAGCAACCGCCTCGCTGGCGCGGCCGGTTGGCGTCATCGGCATCCGCCGGCCGTTGCAGGTCACGACATGGCGGCCCTCGACAAATCCTGTCGCCTTGACCTGCAGGCGTTCCACCGAGGAATCGACATAGCGCACCGTGCCGCCGGCCGAGCCCTCCTCACCCAGCACATGCCATGGCTCCAGCGCCTGCCGCAATTCCAGCGCGACGCCGCCATGATGGACGCGGCCGAACACCGGAAACCGAAATTCGAGCTGGGCCGAATACCATTCCGGCGAAAACTCGTAGCCTGACAGCCTGAGCTCATCGAGCACGCCGAGAAAATCCTCCCAGAGGAAATGCGGCAGCATGAAGCGATCATGCAGCGCGGTGCCCCAACGCACGAACTTGCCTTGTTGGGGTTCGCGCCAGAGCTTTGCGATCAGCGCGCGGATCAGAAGCTGCTGCGCCAGCGACATCCGCGGGTCCGGCGGCATTTCGAGCGCGCGGAATTCGACCAGCCCGAGGCGGCCGGTCGAGCCATCGGGCGAATAGAGTTTGTCGATGCAGATTTCGGCGCGGTGGGTATTGCCGGTGATGTCGACGAGGATATGCCGGAACAGGCGATCGACCAGCCATAGCGGGGCCTCCACATCCGGCGGCGGCACATGCGAGAGCGCGATCTCCAGCTCATAGAGCCCATCATGCCGAGCCTCGTCGATGCGCGGCGCCTGGCTGGTCGGGCCGATGAACATGCCGGAGAACAGGTAGGACAGCGACGGATGGCGCTGCCAGTACAAGACGAGGCTTTTCAGCAAATCCGGGCGGCGCAGGAACGGCGAGGCTTCCGGCGTGCTGCCGCCGACCACGACATGGTTGCCGCCGCCGGTGCCGGTGTGGCGGCCGTCGACCAGAAAGCGGTTGGCGCCGAGGCGCACCTTTGCGGCGTCTTCGTACAGGCCGAAGGTGATATCGACCGCCTCGCGCCAGCTCTGTGCCGGTTGGACGTTGATCTCGATCACGCCGGGATCGGGCGTCACCTTGATGACCTCGATGCGCGGATCGTAAGGCGGCCCATAGCCCTCGACATGAACCGGGATCTGCATCTCCTCGGCGGTCGCCTCCACCGCTGCGATCAGTTCGAGATAGTCCTCCACTCTCTCGACCGGCGGCATGAAGACGCACAATACGCCGTCGCGGATTTCGACTGATGTTGCCGTGCGCACCGGCTTGGGCTGCTTCGGCTTCTGCGCCAGCCGCGAGGGCACGCCATCCGCCACCGCGTCCTCCTCGGCCGCAAGTTCGAGCCGGGGCTCCATCGGATCCTGCTCGACGATGTAGGGATATTCTTCCGGCTCGACATGCGGCAGCGACGCCATCGGCAGCCGTAGCCCGAGCGGAGAGTCGCCCGGGATCAGGAACAGATGGCTGCGCCGAAGCTGCCAGCACTCGCTCATCCAGCCTGAACCGTCGGTGTCCGCGTGCTGAATCGGCAGCACGAACCCTCTGGCCTTGTTGAGCCCTTCATCGAACACCCGCGCCATGCGGGATCGTTCCTCGGGATCGCTGAGTTTAGGGTCGGCGGGATCGACATTTACCGGAAGCGCGGCTTCCTTCTGCAGCCAGTGCACAGGATCTTCATAGGCCGGCATCACGTACGCAATATCGACGCCGAGACGCTTCGCGGTGCGCTCCATGAATTGTTGAGCGTCTTCGATTACTGCCTTGCGCGGGCTGTCGATAGCAGCAATGAGGTCGCCATTCTTCCAGATCGGCACGCCGTCCTTGCGCCAATAGAGGCCGAACGCCCAGCGCGGCAGGCTTTCGCCCGGGTACCATTTGCCCTGCCCGTAATGCAGCAATCCGCCCGGCGCAAAACGTGCGCGCAATTTGCGGATCAGTTCGTCCGCCAGCGCCTGCTTGGTCGGGCCGATGGCGGCGATATTCCATTCCGGCGATTCCAGGTCGTCGATGGAAACGAAGGTCGGCTCGCCGCCCATGGTCAGGCGCACGTCGTCAGCTCTGAGATCGGCATCGACCTGCTCGCCCAGCGCATCGAGACGCGCCCAGGATTCATCCGAGAACGGCCGCGTGATCCGCGGTGCCTCGCGGATGCGCTTGACGCTCATCTCGAAACCGAAATCGACCTCGGCAAAACCAGCGCTGCCCGAGACCGGCGCGGCGGAACGATAATGCGGCGTGGCGGCGACGGGGATATGCCCCTCGCCCGTCAGCATGCCCGAGGTGACGTCGAACCCGATCCAGCCCGCACCGGGCAGATAGGCCTCGGCCCAAGCGTGCAGATCGGTGAAATCGCTTTCGACCTCGCGCGGCCCCTCGACCGGATCGATGTCAGGACGCAACTGCATGAGATAGCCGGAGACAAAACGTGCGGCGAGGCCGAGATGCCGCAAGGCCTGGATCAGCAGCCACGCCGAGTCGCGGCACGATCCGGAGCCGCGCGCCAGCGTCTCCTCCGGCGTCTGAATCCCCGGCTCCATCCGGATGAGATACTTGATCTTCTTCGCAAGCTGCGCGTTGAGTTCGACCAGAAAATTGACAGAACTGTCGGCCTCGCGCGGAATCTCCTTCAAGTAAGCTGCGAACAGCGGCCCCTGCTCTGACGTGGCGAGATACGGCGCAAGCTCGGTCTTGAGATCGTTGGGGTATTGGAACGGGAAGGCGTTGGCGTAAGGCTCGACGAAGAAGTCGAAGGGATTGACCACCGTCATCTGCGCGGTGAAGTCGACTTCGATTTTCAACTCGGACGCCTTCTCCGGAAACACGAAGCGCGCCAGCCAGTTGCCCTGCGGATCCTGCTGCCAGTTCACGAAATGATTGGATGGCGTGACCTTGAGCGAATAGCTCAGGATCGGCGTGCGCGTATGCGGCGCCGGGCGCAGGCGAACGGTTTGCGGGCCGAGATCGATCGGTCGGTCGTATTTGTAGTGCGTGACGTGATGAAGTGCGACGAAGATCGACACGGACCGGAAACTCCAGCGGCTTTTTTAAGCAGAACACCGGTTCCGGGTGGGATCAAGCATTAACAACGGGCACGGGGTGCCTATGGGGAGTGCGGCCTCGCTGTCGTCCCTGCGAACGCAGGGACCCATACCGCGTGATCTATCGACGAGGCAGTTCGGTAGACGCCTTCCGCAACAACGAAGGCCGGTGGCTATGGGTCCCTGCGTTCGCAGGGACGACGCCAGAGTATTGCAGACTCACATCGTCGCCCCGATCACCCACGGCGCGAACTCGGCGCTGCCAAAGTCAAAGCTCTCGCTCTTGGTCGGCTGTCCCGATGCCGTTTTCAGCATCAGCTCGAAGATGCGCTGGCCGCATTGCTGCACGGTTTCCTCGCCGTCGAGGATGGTGCCGCAATTGACGTCCATGTCGTCTTCCATGCGCTTGTACATCGGCGTGTTGGTGGCGAGCTTGATCGAGGGCGCGGGCTTGCAGCCGAACACGCTGCCGCGTCCGGTGGTGAAGCAGACCATGTTGGCGCCGCCGGCTACCTGCCCGGTCGCCGCGACCGGGTCGTAGCCGGGCGTATCCATGAAGACAAAGCCCTTCTTGGTGATGGGCTCGGCGTAATTGAGCACGTCGACCAGGTTGGTGCTGCCGGCCTTGGCCATCGCGCCCAGTGACTTCTCCAAGATAGTGGTGAGGCCGCCGGCCTTGTTGCCGGGGCTCGGATTGGCGTTCATCTCGGCGCCTTCGCGCTGGGTGTATTCCTCCCACCAGCGCATCAGGCCGACGAGCTTTTCGCCGACCTCGCGGCTGACCGCGCGGCGCGTCAGGAGGTGCTCGGCGCCGTAGGTTTCAGGCGTCTCCGAGAGGATCACGGTGCCGCCGTGGGCAACCAGCAGATCGCTCGCCGCGCCCAGTGCTGGATTGGCGGAGACGCCGGAATAGCCGTCGGAGCCGCCGCATTGCAGGGCGACCGTCAATTCGCTCGCCGGTACGGGCTCGCGCTTCACCTTGTTTGCGTCCGTTAATGCCTCCTTCACGAAGGCGACGCCGGCTTCCACCGTCTTGCGGGTGCCGCCGACTTCCTGGATGTCCATCGCGCGCAGGCGTCCGGCGAGCTTCTGCTCCTCCATCAGCCCGCCGATCTGGTTGACCTCGCAGCCAAGCCCGAGCACGACCACATGGGAGAAATTCGCGTGCCGCGCATAACCGCCGAGCGTGCGGCGAAGCAGCGCCAGCGGCTCGTTCTGCGTCATGCCGCAGCCGGTCTTGTGGGTCAGCGCCACCACGCCGTCGACGTTCGGATAGTCGGCCAGCGGATTATCGCCGGTAAAGGGATTCTTCTTGAACATGTCGGCGACGATGCCGGCGACATGGGCGCTGCAGTTCACCGAGGTCAGGATGCCGATATAATTGCGCGTCGCCACGCGGCCGTCGGCGCGGCGGATGCCGTCGAAGGTCGCGGGCAGATCGAAGTTCGGCATCGGCTTGACGTCGACGCCATAGGCATAGTCCTTGGAAAAATCCCCCATGCCGCAGTTTTGCGTGTGCACGTGCTGGCCCGGCGCGATCGGCGCGGTGGCAAAGCCGATGATCTGGCCGTAGCGACGCACCGGCTCGCCCACGGCGATCGGCCGGATGGCGACCTTGTGGCCCGCCGGAATCCGCTCGACCGTGGTGACGCCGTCCGCGACCACCATGCCCGGCGGCAGGCTCGCGCGCGCGATCAGCACGCCATCGTCAGGGTGCAGGCGGATCACGGGTGCCGGGATCATTTGGGTACCTCCTCAGGGTTGTGAGCAGCGAGTAGCGGATTGATCCCCTACTCGCCGCTCCCTATTCGTGTCTTCAGGTCTTACGCCTTGCCGGCGGAGTCCTTGCGGGTCTGGTTCACCTGCATCTTGGCGTAGGTCGACATCAGGCCGACCTCGTTCGACAGCGTCACCAGCTTGAAGCCCATGTTGATGGCGCGCACGGCGCCCTCGGCGCCCGAGCAGTGGATGCCCGGATTGAGGCCGCGCTTGCCGCACTCCTTGATGATCTTCTCGTAGATCTTCAGGATCTCCGGCTCATCGCGGTCGAGCTTCGGCACCAGGCCGTAGGAGAAGCCGAGATCGGACGGGCCGATATAGACGCCGTCGATGCCCTCGACATCGAGGATCGCTTCCATGTTCTCGACCGCGGTCTTGGTCTCCATCATCGGCAGCAGCACGATCTCGTCGTTCGCGGTCTGCTGGTAGGAGCCAGCCGAGCCATACATGCCGGCGCGGATCGGGCCGTTCGAGCGCGTGCCCTTCGGCGGATACTTGGCGAACTGAACGAGATCCTTGGCTTCCTGCGGGGTGTTGATCATCGGGCAGATCACGCCATAGGCGCCGCCGTCGAGCACCTTGCCGATGATGCCAGGCTCGTTCCAGGGCACGCGCACCATCGGCGTCACCGGGTGGCCGTTCATCGCCTGGAAGCATTGAACCATCGAGAGGTAATCCTGCACGCCGTGCTGCATGTCGACAGTGACGCTGTCGAAGCCGCATTGCGCGATCACTTCGGCGGAGAAGCCGGAGGGGATCGCGAGCCACGCGTTCACCACGGCCTTGCCCGAGGCCCATACTTTCTTGACGTTGTTGGTTGCCATTGATCGCTTTCCCTTTGTGATCGTTACGATTGTTAGAGTTTGTGAGGTGAATTAGCTGGTCGCGCGCTGAATGCTGGCCTCGCTGACGCCGACCTCGCGGGCGGTGTTGACGATCGCAGCCCAGGTATCATCAGGCAGCGGCACGCCGTTCTTCGTTCGCTCGGCGCGCGTCTTCCGTTCCGGGTCGCCCGGGACCAGGACGGACTCGACGCCGGCGATCGGCTTGGTCTCGCGGATGAAGTCGGTATAGCGCGAGATTTCGCCGTCGAAGAAGTTGGCGGTGTCGACCACCTTGGGATCGACATAGAAGGAGAGCATGCCGTTGGCGAATTGCCGGCCACCCGAGGTGGCACCGGTGCCGGTGAGCGCACCGCCGAGCAGTTCGCAGATGAACGCTAGGCCCGAACCCTTGTGCTCGCCGAAGGCGCGGATCGCGCCGGTCCCCTTGGTGTGGTCGCGCGGCCCGTCCGGAGTGTAGGGCCCATAGAGCACGGACGGCTCCTCGCTCAGCGTGCCGTCGGCATCGACCAGTGCGCCGGTGGGAAGCTTCTTGCCGCCGCGGCTGGCGACCAGCACCTTGCCCTCGGCGACGATGGAAGTTGCGAAATCGAGCACGATCGGGTCCTGCCCCGTGCGCGGAATGCCGACGCAATAAGGCGCGGTCGACAGCCGCTTCTGGACGCCGCCGAACGGCGCGACCAAAAGCGAGCCGGCGGCGTTGACGAAGTGCACCGATACCAGCCCTTCGGCGGCGGCCATCTCGGCCCAGTCGCCGACGCGGCCGATATGCCCGGCATTGCGCAGCGCGATGGCCGACAGCCCCGCCTTCTTGCACTTTTCGATGCCGGTCCGCACCGCGAACGGCGTCACGGTCTGGCCATAGCCGAACTTGCCGTCGACCACGGCGAGCGACGGCGTATCGACGACGATCTCGGGGGTCTGGTTGGGAATGACGTTACCGGTCTTCTTCCACCTGATGTACACGGGAACCCGGATCACGCCGTGGCTGTCATGGCCGGTGAGATTGGCGGTCGTGAGGTAGGTGGCGATGCGCCTTGCTTCCTCGGGCGAGGATTCCGAATGGGAAAATACCTCTGCGACGAAATCGATCAGATTGTTGACTTTGATGGTGACCATGTCCGGATTTCAGCCCTGTCCTTGCACGGCGGAAGCCTGCGCTTGAGCAGCCAGGCCCGCGACTCCCGCGCCGGTTTTCATGACCGGCTTGGCCGGCACTTTGAGCGAAAAACCGCGTGCATGTCTACTCGCCTCGATCGCATTTAGCCAAATGATTGCAATCATTTGCCCGGCCGCTATGCACCGGCTCGGTAGCTTCATGCAAATTTGTGATTACTCGTCCGCTTCGGCGTCCCCCTCACCTGCAACCTCCATCGCCGCAAGGCTGCGCTCCAGTTCGCCCAGCATGTCCTGCAGCTCAGCAAGTTTGCGCGCGCCGTAGCGCTGGGTGATCTCGGCGTAGATCGCTTCCGAGGTCGGCGCCACCGCTTCGATCAGCTTCAAGCCCTTGGAAGAGATCGACACCTCGCCGCGGCGCAAATCCGTCTTGGCGGCACGGCGCTCGATCAGGTCGCGCGCTTCGAGGTCGCGCAGGATGCGCGACAGGCTCGGCCCCAGCAGAAACGCAACGCGCGCGAGCTCCGTCACCTCGATGGTATCCACCGCCGTCAGCGCGCGCAGGATCCGCCATTGCTGCTCGGTCAGGCCGTGGTTGCGCAAGGACGGACGGAACTGGCGCATCACGGCCTCGCGCGCGCGTAAGAGCGACATCGGCAGCGAACGCGAGAATTCGCGCATCGGCCCGCGCCGCGCTTCCGGTGTTCCCTCCTGGTCCGAACGCGATCCGTTCGGCGACTTCTTGCCTGTCATCTCCAGTGATCCGCCAATGGGGAATCCTCGATCTCGCGAAGGATAAAGTTTTGCGGCGCAACAAGCATCAAATCAGTTTGCGCCGGATAACTTAACATGTTAAACAAATTTCAGCACCCGCTTTTTTGCCGAAACAGCCGGACGCTCATGGCCCTTTCAACCGACGACATCCGCAGCGCCGCCGCACGGCTCGATCAGGCCGAGAAGACGCGCAAGCAGATCCGCCAGCTTTCGCTCGAACATCCCACCATAACGATCGAGGATGCCTACGCTATTCAGAAAGCCTGGGTCGAGATGAAGGTCGCCCAGGGCCGCGTCGTGAAGGGCCACAAAATCGGCCTGACCTCGAAGGCGATGCAGAGCGCGCTCAATATCGACGAGCCTGACTCCGGCATCCTGCTCGACGACATGTTCTTTGCCGATGGCGGGCTGGTGCCGTCGGACCGCTTCATCGGCACCCGCGTCGAGGCCGAGCTCGCCTTTGTCATGAAATCGCGACTGGCGGGGCCGGATTGCACCATGTTCGACGTGCTCAATGCCACCGACTTCGTGGTGCCTGCGCTCGAAATCCTCGACACCAGGGTCGAGCGGGTCGATCCGCAGACCAAGGCGACGCGGAAGATTTTCGATACCATCGCCGACAACGCAGCGAATGCCGGCATCGTGCTCGGCGGCCGACCGATCCGGCCGATGGACGCCGACCTGCGCTGGATCGGCGCGCTCTGTTTCCGCAACGGCCAGCTCGAGGAAACCGGGCTTGCGGCCGGCGTTCTCAATCATCCCGCGACATCGGTAGCCTGGCTTGCCAACAAGATCGCGCCGAACGGGTTGGCGCTTGAAGCGGGACAGGTGGTGCTGGCGGGATCGTTCATTCGCCCGATCGAGACCCGGAAGGGTGACACGATCCAGGCGGACTATGGCCCTTACGGTTCAGTGAGCTGCTACTTCGCCTGAAGGACGACAGGAGCCATCGCAACATGCCGCACTTCACGATTGAATATTCGAGCAATCTCGATGGGCGCGTCGACATGGGCGCGGTCGTTGAACTGGTTCGCAAGGCCGCGGTCGAAACCGGCATCTTCCCGCTCGGTGGTATCAGAGTCCGCGCCATCAGATGCGAGCACTATGCGATTGCCGACGGCCGCCAGAACTACAGCTTTCTCGACATGGTGCTGCGGCTCGGCGAGGGCCGCGACCTCGCCACCCGCAAGAAGGCCGGCGAACATATTTTCAAGGCCCTGTCGGCCTATCTCGATCCGGTGTTTGCGCGCGAGAAGTTCGCGCTGTCGTTCGACATGCAGATCAACGACAAGGAAACAAGCTGGAAACGCAACAACATCCACGAAGCTCTGAAGGTGGAAACTATCAATGGATAAAGCGACACCCAAGGACATGTTTCAGGCCAATCGCGACCGCGCAGCCCCCCTGCTCGCCAAGCTGAAGAGCGAAGGCATCGGGCACATGATCGACGGCAAGACCGTGCCGTCGTTCTCAGGCCAGACCTTTGAGACGAAGTCGCCGGTTGACGGCGCGGTGCTGGCGTCCGTCGCCCGCGGCAAGCCTGATGATATCGACCGCGCCGCGACCGCAGCCGCAACGGCCTTCAAGTCCTGGCGCGACATGCCGGCGGCGGCGCGGAAGAAGTTGCTGCATCGCGTCGCCGACGCGATCGAGGACAACGCCGACGACATCGCCGTGCTCGAATGCATCGACACCGGGCAAGCCCACCGCTTCATGGCCAAGGCCGCGATCCGGGCGGCCGAAAATTTCCACTTCTTCGCCGACAAATGCGGCGAGGCCCGCGACGGCCTCAACACGCCCTCCGAGGAGCATTGGAACATCTCGACCCGGGTGCCGATCGGCCCGGTCGGCGTGATCACGCCCTGGAACACGCCGTTCATGCTCTCGACCTGGAAGATCGCGCCGGCGCTCGCCGCCGGCTGCACCGTCGTGCACAAGCCGGCGGAATGGTCGCCGGTCACGGCGGACCTGCTGGCAAAACTTGCAAAACAGGCCGGGCTGCCCGACGGCGTGCTCAACACCGTCCACGGCATGGGCGAGGAAGCCGGCAAGGCGCTGACCGAGCACCCCGCCATCAAGGCGATCGGCTTCGTCGGCGAAAGCGCGACCGGCTCCGCGATCATGGCCCAGGGCGCTCCTACCCTGAAGCGCGTGCATTTCGAGCTCGGCGGCAAGAACCCGGTGATCGTGTTCGACGACGCCGACCTCGACCGCGCGCTGGATGCCGTCGTCTTCATGATCTACTCGCTGAACGGCGAGCGTTGCACCTCCTCCAGCCGACTGCTGGTGCAGGAGAACATCGCCGATAAATTCATCGAGAAGCTGACGGCGCGGGTGAAGGCGCTGAAGGTCGGACATCCCCTCGACCCGGCCACCGAAATCGGGCCGCTGATCCATGAGCGGCATCTGGCCAAGGTCTGCAGCTATTTCGAGGTTGCCAAGAAGGACGGCGCCAACATTGCGGTCGGCGGCAAACCGCATGACGGCCCCGGCGGCGGACACTACGTGCAGCCGACGCTGGTCACCGGCGCGCATTCAAAGATGCGGGTGGCGCAGGAGGAAGTGTTCGGCCCGTTCCTGACCGTGATCCCGTTCAGGGACGAGAAGGACGCCATCGAGATCGCCAACGGCGTGCAGTATGGCCTGACCGGCTATGTCTGGACCGGCGACATGGGCCGCGCACTGCGCGTCGCGGATGCGCTGGAGGCCGGCATGATCTGGCTGAACTCCGAAAACGTCCGCCATCTGCCGACGCCGTTCGGCGGCATGAAGGCCTCAGGCATCGGCCGCGACGGCGGTGACTATTCGTTCGACTTCTACATGGAGACCAAGCACGTCTCGCTCGCGCGCGGGACGCACAAGATTCAGCGACTGGGAGTGTAACAGCCACCGTCGTTCCGGGATGGTCCGAAGGACCAGACCCGGAACCTCGAGATTCCGGGTTCGATGCTGCGCATCGCCCCGGAATGACCGAACCAACCCAAGGGAACGCCCATGCCGGTGCCGACACACGTATTCGACCCGCCCTTCAACATCATCCGCTGCAGCCACGCGGTGCTCGACGTCGTCGATCTCGGCAAGAGCCGCGCCTTCTACGAAAACACCGTCGGCCTCCATGTCGAGGACGCCGACGACAAGGCGGTGTACCTGCGCGGTAGCGAGGAGCACCAGCATCACTCGCTGGTGTTGCGGAAGGCATCAGCCGCGGCCTGCAGCCGGCTCGGTTTCAAGGTCGGCAATGACGGCGACCTCGACAAGGCCGCCAGCTTCTTCTCCGAGAACGGCATCGCCTACGCCTTCGTCGACCAGCCGTTCCAGGGCCGCACGCTGCAATTCACCGACCCTGCCGGCTTCCAGCTCGAACTTTATGCGACGATGGAGAAGCGCCCGCATCTGCTGCGGCGCTACGACCTATATAAAGGCTGCCATCCGCAGCGGCTCGACCACTTCAACGTCTTTGCGCCCGAGGTGCAGAACACCGTCGATTTCTACGCAAGGCTAGGTTTCCGCCTGACCGAATATGGCGAGGAAGACGGGCCGAACGGGCGCATCGCGGCCGCCTGGATGCATCGCAAGGGCAACGTCCATGACTTTGCCATCACCAATGGCCGCGGCCCTCGCCTGCACCACTTCGCCTATTGGACGCCGACGGCCATGAACATCCTGCACCTCTGCGACGTCATGGCTTCCAGCGGCTATCTGAAGAACATCGAGCGCGGCCCCGGGCGGCACGGCATCTCGAACGCGTTCTTTCTCTATGTCCGCGACCCGGACGGCCATCGCCTCGAACTCTACACCAGCGACTATTTCACCGGCGATCACGACCATGAGCCGCTGCGCTGGTCGCTGAAGGATCCGCGCCGACAGACGCTGTGGGGCGCGCCCGCGCCGCGCTCCTGGTTCGAGGAGGGCTCGCCCTTCACCGGACAAAAGGTGCGCGAACCGGCGTTCGTCGCCGACGTCACCATCGCGGACTAACGAAGATGCCCCCTCCCCGCCTCGCCACCTACACCATCAACGGCGCGCAGAAATACGGCGCCGTGACCGATGCCGGCATCGTCGATCTCTCCGCTCGTTTCGCCAAGGATTATCCGACGCTGCGCGAGGTCATCGCCGCCGGAGCGCTGAAGAAGCTCGCCGACGAAGCTGCACGGCACCAGCCGGACCACGCGCTCGATGCGATCACGTGGCAGCCGCCGATCCCCGCGCCGGAAAAGATCATCTGCATCGGCGTCAACTACCCGGACCGCAACGCCGAATACAAGGACGGCCAGGACGCGCCGAAATATCCCAGCATGTTCATGCGCACGCCGCGCTCCTTTGTCGGCCACAACACGCCGCTGGTGCGCCCGCGCGCCTCGGCGCAGCTCGATTATGAGGGCGAGCTGGTGCTGGTCATCGGCAAGGCCGGGCGGCACATCAAGGAGAGCGACGCGCTGAATCACATCGCCGCCGTCACGCTCTGCAACGAGGGCACGCTCCGCGACTGGGTGCGCCACGCCAAGTTCAACGTCACGCAAGGCAAGAATTTCGATTCCACCGGCAGCCTCGGCCCCTGGATCGTGCCCTACACGCAAGAAAGCCAGATCGCGGACATCCGCCTGACCACCAAGGTCAACGGCGAGACGCGGCAGGATGACCGCACCGGCCGGTTGATCTTTGGCTTCCGTTACCTCATCAACTATCTCTCGACCTTCACCACGCTGGTGCCGGGCGACGTTATCGTGACGGGAACGCCGACTGGCGCCGGCGCGCGGTTCGATCCGCCGCGCTATCTGAAGCCCGGTGATATCATCGAGATCGAAGCTGAGGGTATCGGCGTGCTGAAGAACGGCGTGATCGACGAAGTCTGACCAATCCTGCAAGCGAGTGGATCGTACGATGAAAGCAACTTCCGGCGGCGAAGCAATCGTCAATGGCCTCGTCGCCCACGGCGTCGATACCGTGTTCGGCCTGCCCGGCGCGCAGATCTACGGCCTGTTCGACGCTTTCCACCAGGCGCAGTTGAAGGTGATCGGCGCGCGGCACGAGCAGGCCTGCGGCTACATGGCCTTCGGCTACGCGCGCTCGTCGGGCAAGCCCGGCGTGTTCAGCGTGGTGCCCGGGCCCGGCGTGCTCAATGCCAGCGCGGCGCTGCTCACCGCCTTCGGCTGCAACGAGCCGGTGCTGTGCCTGACCGGCCAGGTGCCGACGGCGTTCCTCGGCAAGGGCCGCGGCCATCTGCACGAGATGCCGGACCAGTTGGCGACGCTGCGCACCTTCGTGAAATGGGCCGAGCGGATCGAATATCCGGACGCGGCCCCATCCGTGGTGTCGCGCGCGTTTCAGGAGATGATGTCGGGCCGCCGCGGTCCGGTGTCGGTGGAAATGCCATGGGACGTGTTCACCCAGCGCGCGCAGGTCGGCCGTTCGACGGTGCTCGATGCCCTGCCCGCGCCGCAGCCCGACCCTGACAGGATCAAGGCGGCGGCGGCGCTTATCAAGGGTGCGAAGCGGCCGATGATCTTCGTCGGCAGCGGCGCGATCCATGCCGCCGAGGAAATCCTCGAACTGGCCGAGATGATCGACGCGCCCGTGGTAGCCTTCCGCAGCGGCCGCGGCATCGTCTCCAACGCGCATGAGCTGGGTCTGACCATGGCGGCAGGCTACAAGCTGTGGCCGACCACCGATCTGATGATCGCGATCGGCACCCGCGCCGAGCTGCCGACGTCGGGCTTCCGCTGGCCCTATCAGCCTAAGGGGCTGAAATCCGTTCGTATCGATATCGATCCGGCCGAGATGCGGCGGCTGGTGTCCGACGCCGCGATCGTCGCCGACGCCAAGGCCGGTACGGCCGATCTCGTGGCGGCCGTGAAGAAGGCCGGTTACAGCAAGACCAGCGGCCGGCGCACCGAAATCCGCGACGCGACGGCGGCGGCGCTGGAGGAGATTCAAAAAGTTCAGCCGCAGATGGCCTACCTGAACATCCTGCGCGAGGTGCTGCCGGCGAACGCCATCGTCACCGACGAGCTGTCGCAGGTCGGCTTCGCCTCCTGGTACGGCTTTCCGATCTACGAGCCGCGCACCTTCATCACGTCAGGCTATCAGGGCACGCTCGGCTCCGGCTTCCCGACCGCGCTCGGCGCCAAGGTCGCCAACCCTGACAAGCCTGTGGTTGCGATCACCGGCGACGGCGGCTTCATGTTCGGCGTGCAGGAATTGTCGACCGCCGTGCAGTTCAAGATCGGCGTGGTGACGCTGGTGTTCAACAACAACGCCTACGGCAATGTGCGCCGCGACCAGCGCCAGCATTTTGACGGACGCGTCGTGGCCTCCGATCTGGTCAATCCGGATTTCGTCAAACTCGCCGAATCCTTCGGTGCGGGTGCGGCGCGCGTGACCGCGCCGGATCAGTTCAAGCCTGCGCTGGAAAAGGCGCTGGCCGATGGCGGGCCTTACGTGATCTCGGTGGAGGTGCCGACGGATTCGGAAGTGAGCCCGTGGGCGTTCATCCACCCGCCGAAGAACGCCTAGATCTGCTTTGCCACCACACCGCGCCGCATCCGCGAGGCTGCGATTACCAGCAGCCCCGCACCGGCCACCGACCAGCACGCCACCGGCGCCCAGTGCAACAGCGGCGCATATTCCGGCAGCTTCTGCAGGCCGCCGGCAACCGCGGCCATGCGCGCAAAGGTCGCGAGCGCCAGAGCCGAGAAGACGAGCCCCACCACCTTTCCTTCCGCGCCGGTCTCCCCGATCGCCAGCGCCGCTGAAACCGCGGCCATCAGCATGCAGCCCCACGCCGCGCCGGCCAGGAACTGCGCCGCAATCAGGATATTGAGATTGCCGGCCATTTCCGCAGCCAGCACCGCCAGCGCGCCGAGCAAGCCGGCCGCGCCCATCACGATCAGCCCGCCGCGGTGCTTGACCACGACGCTTGCCGGAAACATCGCGATGTTGAAGCCGATCCAGAACACCGGCATCAGCCATTGCAATTCGTCCGGCTTGGCAAAGCGCAGGAAGAACGGCGTGCTGTTGATGGAGAAATGCAACTGATAGCCGAGGGAGAGGATGACCATCGAGGCGATGAAAGACATCGGCACCGCGCCCAGCGATTTTGCCGGCGCGGCCGGCTGTTTCGCGGCCGGCGGCGCCTGCGCCAGATCGCGCTCGACCCTGGACAAGGCCAGCGTGGTGAGCAGCAGCACGGCGCCCGAGATCACGAAGGGCAGCCGCGGATCGTGGCTGCGCAGCACCACGCCGAGATAGGGCGAGACCGCGCCTGCCAGACCGTAGCCGAGCATGGTCAGCGCCGCGAGAAACGGGATGGCCGGCCGCGCGGCGTATTTGCCGAGCAGCGTCAGCGGTGGCGCGCGCAAGGCGGATGACGTCACCACCCAGATCAGGATCAGTCCGATAAACCAGACCTGCGCGGCGGGCCCGGTACCCGCCACGAACGGCAGCGCGACAAAGGCCGCGCACGAGATCGCGGTCAATGCGCCGACGAATACGCCAAGCTTGCCGACAAACGGCGCGATCCTGTCGGCGGCAATACCCATCGCGGTGTCGGTGATGGTGAAGATCGCCTGATCCAGCATCAGGATCAGGATCACGGCCGATGGCGCGATGCCGACTTCAGCGCACAGCTTTGGCAGGTAGATGACGTAGGTGGTCCAGCCCAGCGTGAAGACCAGTTGCAGCACGGCGAGATAGACGCCGGTGCGGTTGGCGGCGGCGGTGCTATCGGACGTCGCCTCTGATGATGTAGTCATGTTGCCCCCCTGGCGGAGGGAGCATAGACGATGAAAACGATGGATGGAACGTCTCTTCCCCTTCTCCCCTTGTGGGAGAAGGTGGATCGCTGACGCGAAGCGGCAGCGAGACGGATGCGGGGTCTGTCTCCGCGGAGAGAACCCCTCATCCGGCGCCATAACCGGTGCGAAGCACCGGCGTTCTAAGAGACGGCGGCCATAGGCCGCCTATGCCACCTTCTCCCACAAGGGGAGAAGGAAAATCAGCGCACTTTGCGAAAAGTCAGATTGATCCGCTGGCGGCCCATGACGGGATGCTCGCCGTCAGCGAGCGGCGCAACACCGTGAAAGAACAGGCGCGACGGGCCGCCCCAGACCACGACGTCGCCGTGCTCGAGCCGGTAGCGGTTTGGCCTGTCGGCGCGCTTCGGGCCGCCGAACAGGAAGATTGCGGGCAGCCCGAGCGAGACCGAGACGATGGGCGCACCAAGATCGAGTTCGTCCCTGTCCTGATGCAGTGACAGCTTCGCGCCTGATACATAGCGGTTGATCAGGCAGGCCTCCGGCCCGAAGCCGCCGAAACCGGCGTCTGCAGCAGCATCGGCCGCGAGTCTGCGCAGCACAGGCGGCATCGCCGGCCACTTCTGTCCGGACTCGGGGTCGATGGCGTCATAGCGGTAACCGGTGGGGTCCGACACCCAGCCGACACTGCCGCAATTGGTCATCGCGACCGACATGCGGTGCCCGCCCGGCGTGATCAGATGCCGGAACGGCGCCTGTTTGACGATCGCACGCAGTGCCGGAAGCAGCTCGGCCTCGAACGGTCGCGCAAAGCCGCGCAGCAATACTGCGCCCTCCGCCATCACCTCGCGCGATGGGCGCGTGTCGCCAACACTCTCGAACAAATCCGCAGTCAATTCAGTCCGCACTCATTTGGCATCGTGAAAGATCACACCGACGGTGTGGCGATGGCCGGATCTGATACGGCTGACGCCATGACGCAGGTTAACCCGATACGGCCCGCGCGTCCCCTGCACCGGGCGATGGTGCACAGCAAAGGCAACCGCATCGCCCTGTTTGAGCGGCACCACCTCGGGCCGCGACTGCATCCGCGGCCGCTGCTCCGTCAGCACGAACTCGCCGCCCTCGAAATCGCGCCCCGGTTCCGACAGCAGGATCGCAACCTGCAGCGGAAACACATGCTCGCCATAGAGGTCCTGATGCAGGCAGTTGTAGTCACCCTCGCCATATTGCAGCAGCAGCGGCGTCGGCCGTGTCTGTCCCGCGTCATGGCAGCGTTTCAGGAATGCGGCATGCTTGTCGGGATAGCGGATATCTATCCCCATCGTCTCGTTCCAGCGATTGGCAACGCTGCAAAGCTGCGCGTAGAGCAAAGGCCGCAACTCTGCGATCAGGTCCGGCAGCGGATAGGAAAAATACTTGTACTCACCGCGGCCGAAGCCATGGCGTCCCATCACGATGCGGCTGCGGAAATTTGTGTCGTCCGGATAGAGCGCAGCCAGCGCAGCGCATTCGTCCGGCGACAGCAATCCCTTGAGGACGGCGCAGCCTTCTGCGTCGAGATCGGCGGTGACCTGCGTCCAGTCGATGGCGTCAACGCGGGCGGCGATGTCGAGGGTTGGTTGATGGAGCTTTTTTGCGGTTGCTTTCATGGAGGGCAGTCTCGCAAATGGCGCCGGATCAAACCACCCGATTTCTGACGAGTTCCATCCCCGTCATTGCGAGCGAAGCGAAGCAATCCATGTCCTCGCTTGCTGAGAGATGGATTGCTTCGTCGCTATCGCTCCTCGCAATGACGGCGGTTGGAGCTGCGGCCTTATCCCAACACCGGCATCGTGATCACGTCATAGCCGTGGCTGATCTTCCGCTTCAACACGGGATCCTCCAGCTCGAACTCGAAGCGATCGGCCGGGCGGATGCCGCCCTTGGCCGCAAACGTGCCGCCGAACATGGCGCAGCCGTCGGGCAGGCCCTTGCCGGCAAAACCGCGGTCGATGAGATCCTTCACCGGCAGCATCGCATCCAACGTGCCCTCCTGGTACAGCACGCGCGCTCCGCCGATCGTGGCGTATGAACGCAGGATCATCCTGTCCCAGTGGCCGATGACCTCCTCCAGCTCCCACAGCACGGAGGCCATCGGCTTGTCGCACATCTGCTTGGAGACGGTGACGCTGTAGCTCTCCACCTTGCGGTCGGTATGGTCGGAGCCGCAGCCGACGAAGATGCGGCCCTGCCAGCCGATCAGCACGAACTCGACCTCGCCGCTGGAGTTTTCGCCTGACACCTCGATGCGGTCGGCTTGGGTAATGCGTCGCGCCGAACAGCGGTAGTAGATCGGCGTCGTCGCGGGCCGCGCGATGCCGATCGCCTCGAGTTCGGCGATATGCTTGTCGCGCGCCACCGGATCACGCCCGGTCCAGCCGGCGATGACGGCCTGATCGATCGCCAGCGTCAGCGGCGTCAGCATGCCCTTGTCGTCGACGTTGAAGGTCAGATCAAACACGGATGACATCCTCCATTCCGGCGGCGAGTTCGAAGATGCGACGGTCGGATCCGCCTGATGCCGCAAGCATCAGCCCGACTGGCGTTTCGCCTTCGCGATGCGCCGGCAGCGAGATCGCGCAGCCGTCGAGCATGTTGATCAGCGTGCAGTTGCGCAAGGACCGCAGATTTTCCGTAGCGAACAGCTTGTCGTCGGCGACGAGGTCGGCGATTCTGGGCGGCGCGTTCGCCGTGGTCGGCAGTACCAGCGCGTCATAGGGCGCGATGCGCTGCTCGGTGCGCGTGATGAACGAGCGGCGCGCGTTGAGGATGTCGATATAATCAGCCGCGCTGATGGCTTCGCCGCGCAGGATGCGGACGCGGACGCGGGGATCGTAGACGTCACCTTTGCTGGTGAGCAAATAGCGGTGCCAAGCGTAGCTTTCCGCGGCGGCAAAACCGCCCTTGCTGTTCATGACGCCGACATCGTGGAATTCCGGCACCTCGATCCGCTCGATCAACGCGCCCTGGCGCAAGAGCGTTTCCAGCGCGCGCTCGAAGGTCTTTGCGACCTCCTCGTCGAGATCGTCGAGCGCGATCGTGGTCGGCACCGCGAGCCGTATACCCTTGATCGGGCGCGGCTGCAGCGGCTGCACGGCTTCATCCGCGAGCACGGCGTCGAGCACCGCGCAGCAGCCAACCGAGCGCGCCAGCGGGCCAAAGCTGTCGAGTGAGGACGACAGCGGCACGCCGCCGTCGAGCGGCACGCGCGCCTGCGTCGGCTTGTACCCGACGATGCCGTTATAGGCCGCCGGAATCCGGCAGGAGCCGCCGGTATCGGTGCCGAGCGCGCCATAGGCCATGCCGTCCGCGATCGAGACCGCAGCCCCCGAAGATGAGCCGCCGGGCACGTGACCGACGCTGCGATTGAACACGCTCTTCGGCGTGCCGTAATGCGGATTGATGCCGATGCCGGAATAGGCGAATTCGGTCATGTTGGTGCGGCCGATCACGATGAAGCCGGCGCGCCGCAGCCGCGCCACGACAGGCGCATCGGCTTCAGCCGGCGCAGAATCTTCCAGCGCGCGGGAGCCAGCGCGGGTCACCTGCCCCTTGATGTCGTAGAGATCCTTGATCGAGACGGGAATACCCGCATAGGGGGACGGTGCGGCGTGCGCTTTGCGCAAATGATCCATCGCATCCGCCGCCGATATTGCGGCGTGCTTGTCGACATGAATAAAGGCGCGCGGGCCTTCGCCGGCAGGATCGGCAATTCTGGCCAGACACTCCTCGACCAGTTTGCGTGCGGTGGTGCGTCCGGCGGCGAGATCGGCGGCAAGGGAGGCGAGTGTCGGATTAGCGGGCATGATCGTCGGTCTCTTTATTGTTTGCCATTACTTGCCGTCCGGCGCGAGCACGATATCGAGATCGAGCAGCGCCGAACTCAGCGATTTGCCGTGTGCATCGAGGGCCAGCGAGCGGGTAACGCCCCCTCCCAGCGCGTGGTCCATCACGAAATTCAGCGCAGACAGGTTGGGCAGTTCATAACGAACCACCTCGCCTTGAACAACACCGGCGAAATGAGCCTTGACCCGCACAGCGGTAACTTGTTCGAGCAACAGCGGATAGTGCTTCGCATCATAGGCGATGACGGAGATGTTGGAGATGTTGCCCTTGTCGCCGGTGCGGGAATGAGCGATCTCGCGCAGCTTCACCTTAAGCCCCCACAAACCGAATTTGCGGCTTTGCCAGCTCGCGCGGCAGCAACACGGACGCGACCGCTACCACGTCGCGCGCCGATTTCCAGGCGCCGCCACCCGCGGCCGGGCCGTTGGTATAGAGTGTCTCGACCTCGTTGCCGATTCTGATCGCCTCACGCAGGTTCTCGGTGCGCCCGGCGACCCGCACGCGCACCTCATAAGGTTCGCCGGCGCGCGCGGACACTTCCGGTCCGTGCAAGGAATCGACGCCGACCAGTTCGAACCGCAATTCGCTCGCGGCGACATTGGTCAGCTTCAGCCGCTCGCGGACAATTTCCAGCGCCAGCCGTCCCCGCGCCAGTGCGCCGGGACCGGCATAAGAGATCTGTCCCTCGCCGATGTAGCTGTCGACATAACCGACCGAGACCTTCAGCGTATCGGTTCGCTTTTTGCCACGCCCGCCGCTGACACGGACGCGATCGGGTCCGATTTCCTCGATCCTTACCTGCGAGAAATCCGCGACCACATCCGGCTGGAAATATTTCGTGGGGTCGTGGACCTCGTACAGCAACTGCTCCTTGCAGGTTTGCGCCGTCACCGCGCCGCCCGACCTCGCAACCTTGGTGACGACAAGGCTGCCATCCTCGCCGACCTCTCCAATCGGAAATCCAAGCCGCGCCAGATCAGCCACATCCTTGTAGCCGGGATCGGCAAAGTAGCCGCCGGTGATCTGCCCGGCGCACTCCAGCAAGTGTCCGGCAACTGTCCCCTGCCCAAGCAGATTCCAGTCGTCCATTGCCCAGCCGAAGGCATGGATCATCGGCGCCAGGAACAGCGCCGGATCGGATGCTCTGCCGGTGATGACGACATCGGCGCCCGCAGCCAGCGCCTGCGCCATCGGCTCGGCGCCGAGATAGGCATTCGCCGACAACAGCCGGTTGCCGAGTTGCTTGATCGTGCCATCGAATTCCATGATCGGCAAATCGCCCGCCTTGCAGGCGTCGAGTACGTCGTCACCGACGATAGCTGCCACTTTCAGAGACGGCAGTCCGAGCGATTTTGCGATCTCGGCGGTCTTCCGCGCGGCGGCTTCCGGATTGGCCGCGCCCATGTTGGTCACGATCTTGATGCCCTTGGCGGCGCAGACCGGCAGAACCGCGCGCATGCGCTCCTCGAGCAATGGATCGAAGCCGCCGTCGGGATTTTTCATGCGCGCCTGCTGCGCGAGCGCCACCGTACGTTCGCCGAGGCATTCGAACACGAGATACTGGATATCGCCCTTTTCGGCGAGTTCGATCGCAGGCTCGATGCGATCGCCCGAATAGCCGGCACCGGACCCTATTCGTATCGTCCGCACATCGTCTCCTTGTCGCTGCAAGCACCACGCGGCTCGCAACGGACAAATACCCTAGCGCGGAAAATTACTGGCATACAAGCGTTGTGGCCTGCCGGAATGCGGCCATGCGGCAGGGCCACTGCTCGGACCGTTGACGGGGAACAGTCTATGTCGCATCAAGATTGAAACATGCGGGCAAGCGTCCGCGTCCCAAGGAGAATTGCCGAATGGCGGAGCCCGCGCGCGCTAAACCAAAACCCACGCCCGAGACGCAGCATTTCTGGGATGGAACGCAGGCCGGCGAATTGCGCCTGCAGCGCTGCGACGCCTGCGCCAATGTCTATTTTCCGCCGCGCCCGTTCTGCCCCTCCTGCGCCTCGCGCAAGGTTTCCGTGTTCAAGGCCAGCGGCAAGGGCAAGCTCTACAGCTACGTCATCAACCACCGCCCCGCCGCGCCCGGCTTCACCGCGCCTTACGCGATCGCGGTCGTCGAACTCGACGAGGGACCGCGCATGATGAGCAACATCATCGACTGCCCGCAGACGCCGGAGGCGCTGGAGCTCGACATGAAGCTCGAAGTCGCGTTCGAAAAACTCGACGACAAGATCACCCTTCCTTTGTTCCGTCCGGCGAAGGGTTAAGCATATGCGCAGAAACCAGGTCGCCGTCGTCGGCGCAGCCGAGACTACCGAACTCGGCGTCATCCCGAACATGTCGCAGATCCAGCTCCATGCGGATGCGGCGCTGAACGCCATCGCCGATGCCGGGCTGAAGCTGTCCGACATCGACGGCATCGCCACCGCGGTGGAAACCCCGCAGCAGATCGCCCACTATCTCGGCATCACGCCGACCTGGGTCGACGGCACCTCGGTCGGTGGCTGCTCGTTCATGCTGCATGTCCGCCACGCCGCGGCCGCGATCGAGGCCGGGCTGTGCAAGACCGTGCTGATCACGCACGCCGAGAGCGGCAAGTCGATGATCGGCAAGTTGCCGCGCTCGACACCGGCCGACAGCCTCAACGGCCAGTTCGAGGCGCCGTTCGGCGTCTACGGCCCGCCCAGCATGTTCCCGATTCCCGTGCTGCGCTACATGAAGACCTACGGCATTACCCATGAGCAGATCGCGATGGTCGCGGTGGCCCAGCGCGAATGGGCCGCGAAGAACCCGCGCGCGATGATGAAGGACCCGATCACGGTCGCCGACGTCTTGAACTCGCGGATGATCGCCTACCCGTTCCGCCTGCTGCAATGCTGCCTCGTCACTGACGGCGGCGGCGCGCTGATCCTCACTTCCGCCGACCGCGCCAAGGACTTTCCGAAGAAGCCGGTCTATATTCTCGGCACTGGCGAGAGCGTGGAAACGCCGATGGTCAGCCAGATGGAGACGTTCAACTCCTCGCGCGCCTTCAAGGTGGCAGGGCCGACCGCCTTCAAGGAGGCCGGCATCACCCACAAGGACGTCGATCATTTGATGATCTACGATGCCTTTGCCCATCTGCCGCTCTTTGGCCTCGGCGATCTCGGCTTCATGCCGCATGAAGAGACCGGAAAATTCATCGCCGACGGCAACACCCGCCCCGGCGGCAAGCTGCCGCTCAACACCAATGGCGGCGGCTTGAGCTACATGCATTCCGGCATGTACGGCATGTACGCGCTGCAGGAGAGCGTGCGGCAAATGCGCGGCATCGCACCGGCGCAGGTCAAGGACGCCAAGATTTCGGTCTGCCACGGCGTCGGCGGCATGTTCGCGGCGAGTGGCACGATCATCTTTACGAACGAGAAGTAATCACGTCGGTCATTCCGGGGCGATGCGCAGCATCGAACTATGATGTGCGATTGCACATCAGAGAATCTCGAGATTCTAAGATGCGCAATTGCGCATCATAGTTCCCGCTTCGCGGGCCCCGGAATGACCGACAACAACAGGAGAAATCCCTCAATGGCAAAATCACTGCAAGACAAGGTCATCATCGTCACCGGCGCAGGCCGCGGCATCGGGCGCGAGATCGCGCTGCTCTGCGCGGCCGAAGGCGCCAAGGTCGTCGTCAACGATCCCGGCGGCGCGGCCGACGGCGCCGGTTCGAGCGCGGCGCCCGCCGAGGAAGTGGTCGAGGAGATCAAGAAGCGCGGCGGCACCGCAGTCGCCAATTTCGAGTCGGTGGCCGAAGCGATCCCCGCCAGCAAGATCGTCAAGACCGCGACCGATCATTTCGGCCGGCTCGACGGCGTGGTCAACAATGCCGGCATTTTGCGCGACATGATCTTCCATAAAATGAGCGTGGAAGCGTTCGAGGCCGTCATCAAGGTGCACCTGATGGGCTCGTTCTATGTGAGCCACGCCGCGGCGCGGATCTATCGCGAACAGGAGTCTGGCGCCTTCGTGCACTTCACCTCGACCTCGGGCCTGATCGGCAATTTCGGCCAGGCCAACTACGCCGCCGCCAAGCTCGGCATCGTCGGCCTGTCGAAGTCGATCGCGCTCGACATGGGCCGCTTCAATGTGCGCTCGAACTGCGTCTCGCCGTTCGCCTGGACCCGCATGATCGGCACCATCCCGACCGGGACGGATGCCGAAAAGGCGCGCGTCGAGAAGATCAAGCAGATGGGACCGGAGAAGATCGCCCCGGTCTGCGCCCACCTGCTCTCCGATGCCGCCAAGGACGTCACCGGGCAGATCTTCGGCGTGCGTATGAACGAGATTTTCCTGTTCAGCCAGAATCGTCCGGTGCGCTCGGTTCACCGCGGCGAAGGCTGGACGCCGCAGACCATTGCCGAGCACGGCATGCCGGCGCTGAAGGGATCGTTCACCGCACTCGATCGCTCCGCGGATATCTTTACGTGGGACCCGATCTGAACGCCTAGACGAAAAAGCGCAGGGTGGGCAAAGACGCGTAGCGTCGTGCCCACCATTCCGTCACCGACCGTTCTGCATGGTGGGCACGCTTCGCTTTGCCCACCCTACGCATCCCGGCGCGCCGCCATCTTCGGTTATTCCATCACAGCCCGCCTGCTTTATGCCGGAATGCGGGCTGATGTTTTTCCTCCCAACAAAAAATACACGGGAGGAAATCATGACAACCTCACTGACCTTTTCCGATCCCCACCAACAGGGCGGCGGTTTTGACCGTCGCAAGATACTGACCGGCGCGGCAGCACTCGCCGCCTCGGCCGTGACGATGAAGACGGCTTCTGCCGCCTCTGTGGCGCCGCTCGGCCAGACCGGCGCACCGACCACGGCATCGCCGCCCCTGCCGCTCGGCCCGCTTCCCGGCGCCCGCTATCCGGATGCCCGCCTGGAGTCGATGAAGAAGCCGAAGGTTTCGTTCGGGCCGACGGGCTTTCCGGCTTTCGCCGGCACCATGGCGGTCGAGCGCGTGGCGACCGGGTTCCGCTGGGCCGAAGGTCCGGTCTACTTCCCGGCCGGGCGCTACGTGCTGTTTAGCGACATTCCCAATAACCGCATCATGCGCTTCTCTGAGGATGACGGGCATCTCAGCGTCTATCGCCAGCCCTCGATGAACTCGAACGGCAATACGATCGATCGCGAGGGACGGCTGATCACCTGCGAGCATTCGGGCCGCCGCGTCACCCGAACCGAACTCGACGGCTCCATCACGATCATCGCCGACAAGTACAATGGCAAGAAACTGAACTCGCCGAACGACGCGGTCGTCGCGGCTGACGGTTCGATCTGGTTCTGCGACCCGGCCTACGGTATCGGCGGCTTTTACGAGGGCATCAAGGCCGATCCCGAGCAGGACAAGAAAAACGTCTACCGGGTGGATCCGAAATCCGGCGACATCAAGATGGTGGTCGATGACTTCGTGCAGCCGAACGGCCTTTGCTTCTCGCCGGACGAGAAGAAGCTCTATATCTGCGACACCGGCTTCACCGACGGACCTGACAACCCGTCGCATATCCGCGTGTTCGACGTGGATCTCGCGGCCGGAAAGCTTTCGAACAGCAAGGTGTTTGCTGATATGCCCAAGCCCAGCATTACCGACGGGCTGCGCTGCGACACCGCCGGGCGCCTGTGGTGCTCCGTGGGTTGGGGCGATCCGAATGAGGACGGCGTACGCTGCTACACGCCTGACGGCGATCTCCTCGGCAAGATCCACATCCCGGAAACCGTCGCCAATCTGTGCTTCGGCGGCCAGCAGCGCAACAGGCTCTACATCTGCGGCTCGTCGTCGCTGTATGCCGTCTACACCAGTGCGCAGGGTGCGATGAAGCCGTGAGTGACTCCGCCGTCATTGCGAGGAGCGAAGCGACGAAGCAATCCATCCATCCGCGTATTCGGAAAGATGGATTGCTTCGCTGCGCTCGCAATGACGGGGTGAGGCCATCGCCGCCCCTCACCCGCTGTTCCTCAGCCCCGCCGATATCCCGTTGATCGTGAGCTGAATCTCGCGCAGCACCTGCTCATCCGGGTTCTGCGCGCGATGTTCCTTCAGCAGCTCGACCTGCACATGGTTGAGCGGGTCAAGATAGGGAAAGCGGTTGCGGATCGAGCGATCCAGCAGCGGGTTGCCCTGCAGCAGCCGTTCGTGCCCCATGATGTCGAGCAGCGTCTCGATCGAGGAATGCCATTCGCGCCGGATGCGGCCAAAAATGCTCTCGCGCAGAGCCACGTCTGGCACCAGCTCGGCATAGCGGGAGGCGATTGCGATCGAGCTCTTGGCGAGCACCATGTCCATGTTCGACAGCAGCGTGCGGAAGAACGGCCATTCGCGATAGAGCTCCTGCAGGAACGGCATGCCCTGCTCCGGATGCTCCGCGATCCAGGTCTCCACCGCCGAGCCGAAGCCGTACCAGCCCGGCAGCATCAGCCGGCACTGCGCCCAACTGAACACCCAGGGAATGGCGCGCAGGTCTTCGATCTCGCGGGTCTTCTTGCGCGACGCCGGGCGGCTGCCGATGTTCAGCGTCGAGATTTCGGTGATGACGGTCGAGCCCCAGAAGTAGTCGGCAAAGCCTTCGGTCTCGTAGACCAGCCCGCGATAGGCCTTGAAGGCCAATGCGGACAGTTCCTCCATCGCGGTCAGATACTCCTTGCGCGGCGCGCTTTGCCGGGGATGCAACAGGCTTGCTTCCAGCGTCGCCGCGGCAAGGACTTCCAGATTGCTGCGGCCGACCTCGGGGTTGGAATATTTGCTGGAGATGATCTCGCCCTGCTCGGTGATGCGGATCTGGCCGTTCACGGCGCCACCGGGTTGCGCGATGATCGCGTCATAGCTCGGTCCGCCGCCGCGGCCGACCGATCCGCCGCGGCCGTGAAACAGCCGCAGCCGCACGCTGTGGCGCTCGAACACGTCGACCAGCCCGATCTCGGCCTTGTAGAGCTCCCAGCCCGAAGTGACGAAGCCGCCATCCTTGTTGCTGTCGGAATAGCCAAGCATCACCTCCTGGATGCCGCCGCGGCTGTCGACCAGCCGGCGATAATCGTGGAGGGACAGCATCCGGTCCATGATGCCGGAAGAGGCCTGCAGGTCCTCGATGGTCTCGAACAGGGGCACGATGTTGATGGCGCTGCGGCCGGACGGATTGATAAGGCCCACCTCCTTCAACAGCACCGCGACCTCCAGCATGTCGGACATGCCCTTGCACATTGAGATGATGCATTGGTGGATCACATCGGGGCCGAAATGGGCATGGGCCTCTGCGGCAGCGCGGAACACCGCGAGTTCGCTGAGCGTTTCGTCGCTGTACCTGACGAAGGCCGAGCTGAGCGGCCTTGCGCTGCGCAGTTCGCTCAACAGCAGGCTGACGCGGGCTTCCTCGTTCAAGTCCAGATAGGACATGCCTGATATTGCCGCATCGAACAGTTCCGCCACCGTGCGCTCATGCACCGCGGAGTTCTGCCTGATGTCGAGCCGTGCGAGGTGGAAGCCGAAACAATCCACGGCCCGGCGCAGCAGGCGCAAACGGCCGCGCGCGATCACGCCCGAATTATTCGCAATCAGCGAGCGATCGAGGACATCGAGATCGGCCTTGAATTCCCGCACGCTCTCATACGGCGCGCCCTCGCCGACCGGCCGTCTCGTCGTTTCGATCTCGAGCTTCAGCGCCGTCGCGGTCAGCCGCGCATAGATGCCCGATACCGCCAGGCGGTACGGTTCGCCGCTTCGGTGCGGCGAGGAGTCGGGCGAGCGCCCGGCCAGGGCGCGCAATTCTTCGGAGACATCGGCAAGATGCGCCGCCAGCGACAGTTCCGAGCCGAGGACGTGCAACTCCTCCAGATAGAAGCTCATCACCCGGCTCGACTGAAGTCGCAGCGTGCCGCGCATGACGTCCGCGGTGACGAACGGGTTGCCGTCGCGGTCGCCGCCGATCCAGCTTCCCATGGTCAGGAACGACGCTAGATCGCCCGGCGTGCCGCCCTCTTCCCGGTTGAGCCGATCCTCCAGCGCGCAATGCAGCCGCGGCACCTCGTGCAGGAAGGTGTAGTCGTAGAAGGAGAGACCGTTTGAGACTTCGTCCAGCACGGTCAGCTTGGTCCGGCGCAACAGGTTGGTCTGCCACAGCGTCAGCACGGCGCGGCGCAACTGCTCGTCGCAGGCCTCGGCCTCCTCCGGCGTCATCTGGACGCGCTCGCGCCGGTCGAGCAATCCGGCGATTTCCATCTCGCGGTCGATCGTGCTCTTGCGGCGGACTTCGGTCGGATGTGCGGTCAGCACCGGGCTGACCTGGGCCTCCCCGAAGAAGCGGCGCAGTTCAGCCGCGCTGATCCCGGCCGTCTTGGCATGTGCCAACGTCTGGGTCAGCAGGCTCGGCCGTGGGCCGCCGGGGCCGCGGCCGCGCATCTGGCGGATGTTGTTCTGGTCCTCGGCGATGTTGGCGAGGTGCGAGAAATAGCTGAAGGCGCGGACGATCCGCACGGTATCGGCGGTCGACATGCTGTCGAGGATGGTCTCCAGTTCCCGCCGCGCCAGCCTGTCTTCGTCGCGGTGGAACCGGATCGAGGTCTGCCGGATGCGCTCGACCAGGTCGAACACCTCGGCGCCCTCCTGATCGCGAACGGTATCGCCGAGAATCCGGCCGAGCAGCCGGATATCGGTCCGCAGCCGCGCATCTTCCTCCATCGCCAGCGTTTCATCGCTGCGATTGAGCCGGATCTCGATCTCGGAAGGCATGATCTGGGAAGACATCGGCTCGCCACCTCAGGAACAGCCCGGCTGTCCCGAGTGTGCAATTTTTTTGCCGCAGTGCAAGATAAAGATGGAGGCGGGTCTTCGTCGTCCTTCTCTTGCGTCGTCCCTGCGAAAGCAGGGACCCATAGCCACCGGCCATGGGGCTCGCATAAGGTCTGGGCCGGCGTGGCCGTCAGAGAAGCCGCGGAGTATAGGTCCCTGCGTTCGCAGGGACGACAAGATACCTAAATCCTCCGCCCTGCCCGCTCCCAATAGGGATCGCGCAGGCGGCGCTTGAAAATCTTGCCGGAATCCTCCCGCGGCAGGTTGGACTGGATCTCAATGTGCTTCGGCACCTTGTAGTCGGCGAGCGAAACCTTGAGCTGGCCGCGGATGGATGCGAGGTCGAGCGTCACGCCCGGCTGCGGCTCCACCACCGCCATCAGCGCCTCGCCGAATTCCGCATCGGGAATGCCGAACACCGCGCAGTCATGCACACCGGGAATCGCATGCAGTGCCGCCTCAATCTCGGCCGGATAGATGTTGACGCCGCCTGAGATCACCATGTCGCGCTTGCGGTCGCAGATAAAGACATAACCATCGGCGTCGATATAGCCGACGTCGCCCGAGGTGATGAAGCCTTGGCGATCGATCTCGGCGCGCTTCTCCGGCTTGTTGTGATAGGTGAAATCTGGATTGCCCGCGATGCGCGAATAGATTTCGCCGATCTCGCCCTGCGGCAATTCCCTGCCGTCGTCGCCGATGAAGCGCAGCTCCGCGCCGGGCGAAATCTTGCCGACAGTGCCGGGCTTCTTCAGCGCGTCCTCGGACGTGGCAAAGGTAACCGCACCCGACTCGGTCGAGCCGTAGAATTCGTAGATGACCGGGCCCCACCACTCGATCATCGCGCGCTTGACGTCCGCCGGACAGGGTGCGGCTGCATGGATGATGTGGCGCAGCGAGGACATGTCGTATTTCTTGCGCACCTCCTCCGGCAGCTTCATCAGCCGGATGAACATGGTTGGCACCATGAAGATGGTGTCGATCTTCTCGGTTTCGATCACCCGCAAAAACTCTTCCGCGTCGAAACGCGGCATGATCACCAGCGCACCGCCGAGCCGGCCGGCGCGCAGGCCGAACGAGTTCGGCGCGGAATGATACAGCGGGCCCGGCAGCAGCGCGCGGGCGCCCGGCTTAAGGCCGTAGATCATCGCGCGCATGCGCTCGGCATTGGCGGTCTGCTCCGGCGTCGGCGCGAAACGACGAACTCCCTTGGGATGACCCGTGGTGCCCGAGGTGTAGATCATGTTCTGCGGCTGCGGCACCGCCGGCCCGTCATAGCGCGGGTGCTGCTTCAGCCAGGATTCGAAATCGATGGCGAAGTCGGGCGTCGCGAGGTGATCCGGATCGATCTTGTAGTTCGCGACGATCTCCGGCGGGGTCGGCACGCTGAGCGCAGTGACGCCGCTCGGGATGGCCTCGCGCAACTGATGCAGCATGTCGGCATGCGCGATCAGCACCGCGGTGCCGGAATCCTTCAGCACGTAATTGATCTCTTCCGGTTTGAAATGCCAGTTGACCGGCACTCCATAGGCGCCAAGCCGCATCGCGGCATAGGCCGCCTCGATGAAGGCGATGTCGTTGCGCATCAGCATGGCGACGCTGTCGCCCTGCTTGACGCCGAGCTGCTGCAATCCGCTGGCGATGCGCTCACTGCGCTCGGCGATCTCGTCGTGGCTGCGGCGGCGCGGGCCGCTGATGATGCCGAGGAAGGGGGAGGTAGACATTTGTCGCTTTCCGATCTGCTGCCGGGTTTGTGTCGACGTCATTCCGGGGCGATGCGCAGCATCGAACCCGGAATCTCGAGATTCCGGGTCTGGTGCTAACGCACCATCCCGGAATGACGGATGAGATTATCCCGCCTCCGCGAACCGCGGCGCACGTTTTTCCATATTGGCGCGCACCGCCTCGGTCTGGTTCGGGCTGCCGATCAGCTTCTGCTGCTCGACGGATTCGGCGAGCAGCGCCGGAGCCGGATCGACCGAGAGCTTGTTGAGCATGCGCTTGGCGGCGCGGATTGCATCAGGGCTCTTGCCGGCGATTTCGCGTGCCACTTCGAAGGCCGCCGCGCGGGGATCGTCGCAGATCCGTGTCGCGAGCCCATAGCTCATGGCTTCCTGCGCGGAGAAGATGCGCCCGGTGTAGGTCAGCTCCCGCAAGATATCGTCGCGGACGAGGCTGGCGAGAATGGGCGTGCCCGCCATGTCGGGCACCAAGCCCCATTTGATTTCCATAATCGACATCCGCGCATCAGGCGTGAGGAAGCGCATGTCGGCGCCGAGCGCGAGCTGGAATCCACCGCCGAACGCGACGCCCTGGATCGCGGCGATGACAGGCACCGGAAGCTGACGCCAGCCCCAGACCGCCTGCTGCGGGAAGTTCGCGAGACCATGCGTGCGTGCAGTCAGGTCGCGTTTCTCGCCGCCGGCGATCCCGTTACCGCCGTTTTCCTTCATGGCCTGGAAGCGCCCCATGTCGAGACCGGCGCAAAACGCCCGTCCTTCCCCCGACAATACGACCACCCGGACGCCTTTTTCATGCGCCAGCCGCTCGGTCGCCGCCACCAGCGCCTCGAACATCGCGGCATCGAGCGCGTTCATCTTGTCGGCCCGCACCAGCCGGACATCGGCGATACCGTCCGAAATCGAGATCGAGACGCGTTGCTCCATGAAAATCTCCTCGCTGAGGCCGCTGTTGCGGCTTTACAGAACGGAATTGTCCGGTTTTAGTCAATCGACCAATTAACAGACAATCCCGTGGGTGGAAACGATGTTCAACGATCAGCTTCTCGCCGGGCGCCGCATTCTCGTGACCGGAGGCGGCACCGGCCTCGGCAAGTCCATGGCCGCGCGGTTTCTGCAACTGGGAGCCGAAGTCCATATCTGCGGCCGCCGCAAAATTGTGTGCGACGAAACCGCGACCGAATTGATGGACCTGCATGGCGGGCGTGTGGTCAGCCATGGCGTCGACATCCGCAATGCGCTTGCCGTCGACGAGATGATCGAACAGATCTGGACCTCGGGGCCTCTCACCGATCTCATCAACAACGCCGCCGGCAATTTCATCTCGCGCTCGGAAGAACTCTCGCCGCGCGGCTTCGATGCGGTCGCCAATATCGTGATGCATGGCACCTTCTATGTGACGCATGCGGTCGGGCGGCGCTGGATCGCCGGAGGCCACCGCGGCAACGTGGTGTCGATCACGGTGACCTGGGTGCGCAACGGCTCGCCCTATGTGGTGCCGTCGGCGATGAGCAAGTCCGCGATCCACGCCATGACGATGTCGCTTGCGGTGGAATGGGGCAAACACGGCATCCGCCTCAACACCATTGCTCCAGGCGAAATCCCGACCGAGGGCATGAGCAAGCGCATCAAGCCCGGCGACGAGGCCGGCGCACGCACCAGGGCGCAGAACCCGATGGGCCGGGTCGGCACCATGGAGGAACTGCAGAATCTTGCCGTGTTCCTGATCTCCGGCGGCTGCGACTGGATCAATGGCGAGACCATCGCCATGGATGGCGCGCAGGCGCTCGCCATGGGCGGCAATTTCTACCAGTTGCGCGACTGGAGCGACGACGACTGGAACAAGGCGCGCGACTCGATCAAGGCACAGAACGAGAAGGACCGCGCGGCGCGGGGATAATCCGGTGCCGTCATTGCGAGGAGCGTAGCGACGAAGCATTCCATGCTTCCTGCTCGGCGCTATGGATTGCTTCGCTTCGCTCGCAATGACGGATGATTGCGTGTAACGCTCCGAACCCATATCATCTCCCGGGTAAACAATAATAATGTCTACGGGAGCGACATGTCCGCTTCGCAGGAGTTGACCAACCTTGTCGACATGGTGCGGGAACGCGCACGAACATATGGCGACGCCATCGCCTATGAATTCGAGGGACGGCAGACCAGCTTTGCCGAATTCGCAAGACCAACCGCGTCTCCAACGCGCTGATTGCGATGGGCGTCAAGCCGGGCGAGCGGATCGCCTATCTCGGCAAGAACAGCGACTTCTATTTCGAGCTCTTGATGGGCGCAATGAAGGCCAGGGTGGTGATGGCGCCGGTCAACTGGCGTCTCGCCGGCCCCGAGGTCGCCTTCATCGTCGGCGACTGCCGGGCGCCGGTGCTGTTCGTGGGGCCTGAGTTCATCACCCAGGTTCGCAACATCAAGTCGCAACTGCCTGATGTCCGCACCGTCATCACGACCGAGGGCGGCGCGCCGGAATGGCAGGATTTTGTCGCCTGGCGCGATGCCGCCAGCGGCGACGATCCGAAGGTGCCGATCAGTCCGAAGGACATTGCGATCCAGCTCTATACCTCGGGCACCACAGGCAAGCCCAAGGGCGCGATGCTGTCGCATGCCAACTTCCTCAACCTCGCGACCGCCGGCAATGCGGCCGAGAAGCCGGAGTGGAACAAGTGGTCGACGGATGACGTCTCGCTGGTGGCAATGCCGGTGTTCCATATCGGCGGCTCCGGCTGGGGCGTGATGGGTCTCTATCACGGCGTGAGGGGCGTGATCGCGCGCGAATTCGATCCGACCAAGGTGCTGGATTTCCTCGAGCAGTCCGGCATTACCAAGCTGTTCATGGTGCCGGCCGCGATGCAGTTCGTGGTACGCCAGCCGCGGGCGAAGCAGGTCGATTTCTCCCGCCTGAAATACATGCTCTACGGCGCCTCCCCGATTCCGGCGGCGCTGCTGAAGGAGTGCATCGAGGTGTTCAAGTGCGGCTTCGTGCAGCTCTACGGCATGACCGAGACAACAGGCACCATCGTCGCACTCCCGCCCGAAGACCATGTCGAGGGGCTGGAGCGCATGCGCTCTGCGGGCAAGGCACTCCCCGGCATCGAGCTTGCGATCCTCGATCCCGACGGCAACCGCCTGCCGCCGCGCCAGGTCGGCGAGATCGCCACCCGCTCCGGCTCCAACATGGCGGGCTACTGGAACCTGCCGGAGGCGACCGCCAGGACGCTCGGCAGCGACGGCTGGTTGCGCACCGGCGACGCCGGCTACATAGACGAGGACGGCTACCTCTATATCCACGATCGCATCAAGGACATGATCATCTCCGGCGGAGAGAACATCTACCCCGCCGAGGTCGAGAGCGCGATCTGCGATCATCCTGATGTCGCCGAAGCCGCCGTGATCGGCATCCCCGACGACAAATGGGGTGAGGCGGTGAAGGCGGTCGTGGTGATGAAGCCGGGCAAGCAGGCGAGCGCCACCGACATCATCAACTTCACGCGCGAACGCATCGCCGGCTTCAAGACGCCGAAGTCGGTCGACTTCCTGGAAGCGCTGCCGCGCAATCCGTCGGGGAAAATCTTGCGGCGGAATCTGCGGGAGCCGTATTGGGCTGGCAAGGACCGGCAGGTGAATTGATCCCACTTCGTAGGGTGGGCAAAGCGCAGCGTGCCCGCCATTCCAGCCACCTTCACGCATCAAGATGGTGGGCACGGCGCTAACGCGCCTTTGCCCACCCTCATATGAGGCGTTTTGAGTCAAGCATCCCGACAGGGCTTGGATGTGATTTTTACGTTCGGTGGAGCGGCGGCGCGCGGAGCCATGCGTAGCGCAGCGTGCCGCCGCGGTCGGTGCGCTCAGGGACTGGCTTCCGGCGATTTATGCAGTTGCTCACTGCATCACCTCATATCCGGTCGGACCGTTGTCCGTACCCACATTCCGCATGCATGCGGCGAGGAAGCCACGAGGATGAGACCCATCTACGAAACAGCCTGTTTGCTGGCCCAAGGGTGGCACGGTCATCATCCATCCCGCGCTGACCGCGGCAGATGCCGCGACGCTGACGCATTCGTTGAAGTGGTTAGATCTTTACAGCCTTGAGCGCCGCGCCCTCGGGCACGAGGCCGGTCGTGAGATAGCGCCAGAGCGCCACCATCAGCTTGCGCGCCAGGGCGACGATGGCGACGCGCTTGATGCGCTTGCCGGCATCGAGCGTGCGCTTGCGGTACTCCAGGGTCAGCTTGCTGTCCGGCTGATGCCGCAGCCACAGCCAGGCCAGTTCGATCGCGGCACAGCGGGCGCGCGGATTGCCCGCCTTGCTGATGCCCTGGTCGCGGTCGATGCCGCCGCTCCGCCACGGACTGGGCGTCAGCCCGAAATAGCTCCCGACCTCGCGGCGATTGCGGAAGTCCTTGTAGAACACCTCGCTGGTCAGCGTCGTCGCGAACGCCGGGCCGAGACATTTGAGCCGGCGCAGCAGTTCGCTGCGCCGGGTCATCTCGGCTTCCGCAGGCATTGGCTCCGCTGCGGCCGCCTCCTGCGCGAGCGCATCGAGCCGATCGCGCACCAGCATCAGCCGCGCGTGCTCGTGTCGGATCTCGCTCAGCATCCGCGGCGGGACCGCCTGGCCTTGCCAATCCCGCTGCGTTGCCAGCCAGCTCAGCCAGTCGCGCCGCCGCGGGTTCCCGACCGCCATGCCCCGCAGCCGCAGCAGTGCCTTGATCCGGTTGGTGTGAGCGGTTTGCTCCTTGATCAGCCGGTCGCGTTCGCGGCTGCCGCGGCGGGCGTCCTCCTGTTCGGCTGCAGGCACCCGGACGATCCGCACCACCCGCGGCTCGCCGCGCAGATACGCCATCAGCGTGCGCAGCATCCGCTCGCCATCGATCCGGTCGGTCTTCACCCGCCGCGCCCGCTGGTCCACCGCAATGCTGGCGGGATCAAACACGTAGTTCGTGATGCCGGCCGCCAGCAGCAGCCGGTGCAGCCAGAACCCGTCGTAGCCCGCCTCGTAGCAGCTCGCCACCGCCGGAACGCCTCCCAGCGTTCGAGCCGCCCGCTCCCGAACCCGACCCACCAACGCCAACAGCTCGGCATGATCGCCACCCTCCAGCTTGTGGTGCGATATCTTGTCCTTGTCCGGGCTGTGCAGCGCGACCCGCCAGCTCCGCTGGCTCAGTTCGATTGCAACGAAAATTGTGCCAATATGGCCGGCGGTGGGCGTGGCTACGGTGGATGCTTGCATCTGACTCTCCGAGGGGTTCGAGTGTGGAAACCCAAACCTTATCGGAAAGGCCACGCTCACCGCCTCATGGAATCTATGATTCCTCGCAATGCCCACGTAGCAGCGCCTACTTCTTCATCCGCTCCCGCAACACCCGCCGGCGCTCCTTGGCTTCGTCCGACCAGACCTCGGTGACATCGTAGAACTCCGCCACCGCCTTCGCCCCCTGCGGCAGCGCCACCCAGGGCTGTTTGGTTGAGGTGAAGATGTGGATGTCCGGCGGGCATTGGCCGGGATCGTCCATGGTGCCGACGCGCACGAACCGCACGGCGGGACCAAATCCCGGATAGTTGCTCCAGACGGCAACCTTGCAGACCGGGCAGCGCGCGATGCGCTGGCCCTTGCCGCTGGCCGACGGCGTCACGACGATCTCGGGCTCAGCCGCGATATGCTCGACCCTCTCGGCCTCGTACATCGCATTGAGCGCGTGCACCGTGCCCGTCTCGCGCTGGCACCAGGTGCAGTGGCAGGCGTGCACGATCATCGGCCTGCCATTCAGGCGATAGCGGACGTTCCGGCACGTGCATCCACCTTCCATGACTTACGTCCCTCTAAAGCTTCCCCGCTCCCATGTAGCCGAACAGGAATCCCGCCACCTTGCGCTTCTGGATTTCCTCGCTGCCTTCGGTGATGCGGTAGCGGCGGTGGTGGCGGTAGATGTGCTCGAACGGCTTGTGGCGCGAATAGCCCATGCCGCCATGCACCTGCATGGCGCGGTCGGCGGCTTCGCAGCACAGCCGGTTTGCCCAGTAGTTGCACATCGACACCCGGTCGGACAGCGTGTTCTCGACCTGCGCCTGGGTGAGCTGGTCCATCTCCCACGCGGTCTTGCGGATCAACAACCGCAGCATTTCGGCCTGCGTCGCCAGTTCGACCAGCGGCCACTGGATTGCCTGATTCTCGGCGAGCGCCCTGCCGAACGGCTTTCGCTCACGCGCGTATTTGACGCTTTCGTTGATGCAATAGACGGCGGCCCCCAGCGAGCTCGCTGCCTGGCGGATGCGGTTCTCGTGCACAAAACATTGCGCCAGCGACAGGCCCCGGCCGATTTCGCCGAATAGCGCATCCTCAGGCACGAACACGTCGGTAAAGCTGACACGCGGATGATCCGTCGGCATGTTGAAGGTCCACATATATTCCTCGACCTTCACGCCTTCGCTCTTCGCCGGCACGAGGAAGCAGGTGATGCCGCGCGCATCGCCGTCATTGCCCGAGGTACGGGCAAACAGCGCGCAATGGGTCGCGACATGCATCCCGGTCGTCCACATCTTCTGGCCATTGATGATCCAGCCCTTGACGTTATCGCGGGTCGCCTGCTTCGCTTTGGTTTCCATATGCGTGGCGTCGGAACCGTGATCGGGTTCGGTGAGGCCGAAGGTGATGCGGTATTTGCCCGTGATCGAACCTTCGATCATCGCCTTCTGTTCATCGGTGCCGTAGCGATCGAGCATGGTGACAAGCGGCAGATTGCCGACGATCGAATGCTCGTTCTGCAGGTCGTTGTGCAGGCCGAGGCCCTTGGCAGCAAAATGCTCGCGGATCACGGCCATCCAGAGATTGGAACCGTCCTTGCCGCCGTAGCGCTTCGGGATCGCAAACCGCAGGTGGCCTGCGGCATCTGCAAGATTCTTCGCCTTGCGCAGCAGCGCCTCCCATTCGTGCCGCGGCAGGCCGCCCTTCTCGAAATCGGTGCGCGCCCATTCGCGGCGATGGTCGAAGAAGCGGATGTTGTCGTCGGCCTCCTCCAGCGGCTTGATCTCGCGCGCGATGAAGCGGTCGAGTTCGTCGAGATAGGCCGTGAGGTCGGCAGGCAGGTTGAAATCCAAGGTCTCTCTCCCGGAAATGTCGTTTATTGCTTTTGCGTTTAGGCGCTACGCGAGCGCTCCTGCTGGGATCGATTTAGCTGAGAAGACCGCCTCCAAGTCAAGCAACGGAATTGACCTTGGCATGCGCGGGGGCCTTGCGTAATTGGATGGTTTCAGGCCCGCGCCGCGCGCTATTATCGCGGCCAATATTCTTCTCCGCAGAAAATCAACACGGGAGCCAACATGGATCTGAAATTCTCCAAGGTGACGCGCAAGGGGCCGATCACGATCATCACGCTGTCGCGGCCGGAAGTGTACAATGCGCTGCATATCGATGCGCATTTCGAACTCAACAAGGTGTTCGACGATTTCTCCGCGGACCCTGAGCAATGGGTGGCGATCGTCACCGGCGCGGGCGACAAGGCGTTCTGCGCCGGCAACGACCTGAAATGGCAGGCAGCCGGCGGAAAGCGCGGCTGGGACAAGGGCGGCTTCGCCGGCCTCACCTCGCGGTTCGACTGCGACAAGCCGATCATCGCCGCCGTCAACGGCGTCGCGATGGGCGGCGGCTTCGAGATCGCGCTGGCCTGCGACCTGATCATCGCCTCTGACAATGCCACCTTCGCCCTGCCTGAACCGCGCGTCGGCCTCGCCGCACTGGCCGGCGGCGTGCACAGGTTGCCGCGCCAGATCGGGCTGAAGCGCGCCATGGGCATGATCCTCACTGCGCGGCACGTTTCGGCCAAGGAAGGCCTTCAGCTCGGTTTTGTGAATGAGGTGGTTCCCGCCGGTGAAGCGCTTGCGGCGGCCGAGCGTTGGGCGGAGACGATCTGCAAGAACTCGCCGATGTCGATCCGCGCCTCCAAGCAGGCGATCCAGCGCGGGCTTGAGGTGTCGCTGGAACAGGCGATCGCCGAGCAGCGGGAGTATCCGGCGGTGAAGGCGATGGCGGCGTCGCAGGATTATATCGAGGGACCGAAGGCGTTTGCGGAGAAGCGACCGCCGAAATGGCTGGGGCGGTGAGGATCGCAACGCTCCATCCACGTCATTGCGAGCGCAGCGAAGCAATCCACATATCCGCTTGCGGCGAGATGGATTGCGTCGTCGCTTCGCTCCCTTGCACAAACGCTTCGCGTTTGTCGCAGGCAATGACGGCGGAGAGTTGGTCGCGACCCTACTTATTCCCCAACTCCCGTTTATACGACGCATAGTTCGGTTGGTCGACAGCGAGCTTGTCCATCGTCGTCTGCCAGAGATGCTCCGCCAGCCCCGGCGTCTGCAGATCGACCTCGCCGTTTGCAATCTTCTCCGACAGCGCGCGATTCAACTCGACCAGCGAGCCATCCGCGCCCAGCAACTGCTTCAGTCGCTCGGCCTCCGCCGCATCGCTCCCCTGTTCCAGCGCCAACTGCCGTGTCACGAGATCAAGCGCATTGATACCGACGCGAAGCTTGAAGGCGTTGTGGCCCTTGATCTCTGGCGCGATCTCGTTGCGGAGGAAATCCGCAACCGCCTTGATCAGTTCGGTGGGTGTCGGTTCGTCCTGCATCTCAACCTCCCCGCGGCGCCAACAATCGCAACAGATCGATTTCCGTTTCCGATGAGCGCCGCCCGATCATGGCGCGCTCCATCGAATGATCAGGGCCTTGCCGAAAACGCTGCATCATGCCGCAGCACATGATGCCCCAGCGCAGCGTGCCCATCACTTCCCAGAACATCACCCGGTCAGCATCGACCGAGCGGCCGGCTTCCTCATAGCCTGCGAACAGCTCTTCGCGCGTACCGAAGCCGCCGACCGGTTTGTCGATCTCGCCGAAGCGCCAGGAGTTGACGCAGATCCACCCCAGGTCCTCCATTGGATCGCCGAAATGCGCGAGCTCCCAATCCAGCACCGCGCGCACGCCATCGGGGCCGATGATGAGATTGCCGTGGCGGAAATCGCCATGCACCAGCGTCACCTCCCGCGACGGTCCGGGATCGTGCTCGCGCAGCCAGCGTAGCGCCAGCTCGAACACCGGTCGTGGCCAGTTGAAGCTGCGGTATTCCCGCTCGAGGTCGGCGATTTCCGTCGTCGCGCTCATCTCGCGCAGCTTCGGCAGCTTTGCCGCCGGCAGGCCGTGGATACCCGCGATGACGCGGCCCAACTGCCACGCCAATAGCGGCCGCGCCTTGGTGAATTGCTCGTCGCGCAAAATCTTGCGCGCGATGGTCTCGCCCTCAATCCGCTGCATGATGAAGCCGCGGCCGAGTTCGTCCTCCGGCTTCAGTACATGCATCACGCGCGGCGACGGCAGGCCGGTATCATGCGCGAGTTGCATCAGCGTCGCTTCGGCATCGAGGCCAGCCGCCCGTCCCGGCGAGGCGCCATAGCCCGGCGGCGCGCGGCGCAGGATGGCGCCGACATCGCCGT
Organism: Bradyrhizobium paxllaeri; assembly: GCF_001693515.2. Classification (NCBI taxonomy): domain Bacteria; kingdom Pseudomonadati; phylum Pseudomonadota; class Alphaproteobacteria; order Hyphomicrobiales; family Nitrobacteraceae; genus Bradyrhizobium; species Bradyrhizobium paxllaeri. The sequence continues at coordinate 2,306,874 of NZ_CP042968.1, read as the reverse complement.
TCGGATGCACGATGTCGAACGTCCAGGTCTCCTGGCTGGCGCCGCCGGAGAGTTTTGCGGCACCAGTGACGCCGGTCGCTCCCGGATACCAGGAGGCGACGCAGCGTCCGAGTTGGTCCTCGATCATTTGCCCTTGAACTTGGCGGGACGCTTTTCCAGGAACGCAGTGACGCCTTCCTTGAAGTCTTCCGCGGCACCCGCGATGCGCTGCGATTCGTATTCGAGGTTGAGCTGTTCCTCGAAGGAGTTTTCCGGGCTATCCCAATAGAGTTTTCGGATCAGCGACAGCGCGATGGTGGGACCATTGGCGAGCTCATGCGCGAGCCTCATCGCCTCTTCCATCAATACCGCGTCGTCATGGACGCGGTTGACGAGGCCCCATTCCAGCGCCTTCTCGGCCGGCAGCCGTTCGCCCATCAAGGACAGCTCGACCGAGCGCGCCTTGCCGATCATGCGCGGCAACAGCCAGGTCGAGCCGCAATCCGGCACCAGGCCGATGCGCCGGAACGCCTGCAGGAAGTAGGACGAGCGCGCGCACAGGATCATGTCGCCCATCAATGCAAAACTCATCCCGGCGCCGGCGGCAGGACCGTTGACGGCAGTGACGAGCGGGCAATGCAGCCGGCGAATGCGGCGCAGGAACGGATGGAAACCGATTTCCAGCGATTGCCCGGCATTGCTCTTGCCGGGCTTCTGGTTGTTGCGGCCCTGCAGGTTGGCGCCGGTGCAGAAGGCGCGGCCTGCGCCGGTCAGCACGACGCAGCGGACTTCGTCGCGCTTGTCGTCGATCGCATCGAGCGCCTCGCCAAGTCCGCCCAGCATGTCCATCGATACCGCGTTCATGACCTCCTGATGGTCGAGCTTGAGAACGGCGACCGGGCCGTCGAAATCGAGCGTGACGTGCTTGAACTGCATTGTTTCCTCTTGACTTGTGTTTACGCGCTATTTCGCTGCGCGGAAGACCTGATGATGTCGCGCCCATATTTGATTTTCCTGACGGCGTTGTCCATGCTTGCGCCAGAACATCTGCCCGCCACCGGGCGCAAGTCTGCTATTCAAACAAATTGGAAACATCCCATGAGCATCTTTGACCTCACCGGCCGCACGGCCGTCATCACCGGCGGCAATGGCGGTATCGGCCTCGGTATCGCGCAGGCGCTGAACGCGCAGGGCTGCAACGTCTCGATCTGGGGCCGCAACGCGGACAAGAACAAGGCCGCGGCCGCGACCATGTCGGCCGGGCCCGGCAAGGTTCATACAGAGACCTGCGACGTCTCCGATCCCGCCTCCGTCAAGGCCGCGATGAAAGCGACCCTCGACACGTTCGGCCGCGTCGACGGCTGCTTTGCCAATGCCGGTATCGGCGGCGGCGGACGCCGGTCCTTTATCGACCGCACCGAGGAAGAGTGGCGAAAAATGTTCGCGACCAATCTCGACGGCGTCTTCCATGTGTTTCAGGCCGCGGCCCGCCACATGACCGAACGCGCGGAGGCCGGCGACAAGTTCGGCCGGCTGGTCGCGACCTCCAGCCTCGCCTCGCTGTTCGGCACCGCCCGCAACGAGCATTACGCCGGCACGAAAGCGGCGCTGAACGCGCTGTGCCGCGCGCTCGCGGTCGAGCTTGCGCGCCACGGCGTCACCGCGAATGCGATCCTGCCCGGCTGGATCAAGAGCGACATGACCGCCGGCATCATGGCGAATGACAAGTTCGTCGCCAACGTGATGCCCCGCATTCCTGTCCGCCGCTTCGGCGAGCCGACGGATTTCGGCGGCATCGCGGTGTACATCATGAGCAAGGCCTCATCGTATCATACGGCGGATTGTTTTGTGATCGATGGCGGCTATACGGCGTTTTGAGGTTGGGTGCGGCGCTGCCGGCGACCTGCCCTTGCGCGGAAAGCAAATCAGTTCGCAGTTTCGTAGGGTGGGCAAAGGCGCGATCGCGCCGTGCCCACCATCATTACCGATCGCACTAGCTGATGGTGGGCACGCTACGCTTTGCCCACCCTACGACATCTGCGCCGCGGCCGCCGCAACGGCATCAGCACTATCCCGGTTTTCGGGAAACTCCATAGCGCAAGGCGGCAATTGTTTCCCGGCATAATCGAAGCCAGGTTCACTCACATCACCCCAACTGAGTTCGCTTTTGGTCGGGCGATGGAGGATTGCTGCATGACGTCAGACAGGCGCACGTTTCTGGGCACCGGCCTCGGCATCGCCGCCGCCGTTACTTCGCACACCTACGGCCTGACCGCCGGCGAAATGCCGTCGCGCGATGGCCTTCGCACCGAGGCAAGCGAGGATTTCGGACGCCTGATCCATCGGGAACCGCGCGCGGTGGCGCAGCCGGTTTCCAGTGCGGAGGTCGCCGGCCTGTTGCGGCTGGCGAGAAGCGAGGGGCTGAAGGTTGCGGCGCGTGGTCAGGGCCATTCGATCTATGGTCGCTCGCTGAGCGAGGACGGCATCGTGATCGACATGGGCAGGCTCAATTCGATCCGCGAACTCCGGCCGGACCGCATCGTGGTCGAGGCGGGCGCCACCTGGAAAAGCGTGCTCGACGGCACGCTCTCGCAAGGCCTGACGCCGCCGGTGCTGACCAACTATCTCGGCCTGTCGGTCGGCGGCACATTGGCGGTCGGCGGAATCGGCGCGGCGTCTTCCCGATATGGCATGCAGACCGACAATGTCCTCGAACTCGACGTGGTCACCGGAGACGGTCAGGAGCTGACCTGCTCGGCGGAATCGAACCCCAATGCCTTTGACGCCGTTCGCGCCGGGCTCGGCCAGTGCGGCATCATCACGCGTGCGACCTTGCGCCTGGTACGTGCTCCGGAGCGCGTGCGACGCTTTCAACTGTTCTATCCTGGCCTGACCGAACTGATGGCCGACCAACAGCGCGTCCTGGCAGAAGAACGCTTCGACCAGTTGCAGGGAGCGATCCTCCCCGATGGCGCCGGGGGCTGGCGATATCAGCTTGACGGGGCCGTGTACTACACCGGGGACCGGTCGCCGGACGATACCGCCCTGCTCAAGGGACTATCGGGCACGCGCAGCGCCGCCGTGATAACCGACCTGACCTATGGCGAGGACGCCGCCGCATTTGCAAAGTTCGAAGCCCTGCTGCGATCGAAGGGCCAATGGTCTACGCCCAAGCCTTGGCTGTTGACGTTCCTGCCCGGCAGCAACGCGGAACAGATTGCGCGCGAAATCCTTGCCGGATTGACCGATGCGAATGTCGGGCCGTTCGGACGGATCACCATCTATCCGATGCTGACGCGCGCGTGCCGCACGCCGCCGTTTCGTCTGCCGGACGAGAACGTCGTCTTCCCGTTCAACATCATCCGCATGCCGGCTTCGGACGATGCCGCCGCGGCGGAGCGCATGGTCGAGCAGAACCGGGCGCTCTACGATCGCATCCGCAGTGCCGGCGGCGTGCAGTATCCGGTCGGCGCCTTTCCGATGTCGCACGGTGACTGGAAGAACCATTTCGGATCGAGCTGGCCGCGATTCAGTGAAATCAAGCAGCGCCTCGATCCGGCGAATATACTCACGCCGGGTTACGGTATCTTCCAGGATTAAAGCAGCTCGGTCTTGAGACCGTTCGCAAGGAAATCGGCAAAGCGCCGCATCCGCTCCAGCGGCGCTTTCGTCGGCGGCCAGACAAGCTGGATCGGCATGCCGTCGGTCTCGAATTCAGCCAGCACGATCGCAAGCGTGCCCTGCTCGACCAGCTCCCTGATCTGCCAGAGCGGCAATTGCGCGAGGCCGACGCCCTCGCCGGCGACCGCGCGGATCGCTGCGGCGCTGTTGGAGTGAAAGCGGCCGGAGACCCTCACCTTCTGCAACTTGCCGCCGACGCGAAACGGCCATTTGTCGGTCCCGCCGGTGCCCGCCCGCAGCACGCAGTGATGACTTTCGAGCTGATCGGGATGTTTCGGGGTGCCATGCTCCGCGAGATAGGACGGTGCGCCACACGTCACGACGCGCAGCGCCTGCAGGCGCCGCGCGGTCAGCTGTTCGTCGACGGACTCGCCGATCCGCACCGCCATGTCGATCCCGTCGGCAACCAGATCTACCTGATCGTCGGATGCTTTCAGCTCGACCTCTACGTTCGGATAAAGCTTTAGAAAGCGGCCGATGATCGGCGCGACATAGGACGAGGCGAACAATACCGGCGCGCCGATCTTCAGCGGACCCGAGACCTCGCCGCGGATGTTGGCGGCTTCGTTGCGAGCTTCGATGATCTCGGCAACGGCCGGCTTGATGCGCTCGTAGAACATGCGCCCGGCTTCTGTCGGCTCCGATCGCCGCGTCGTGCGCTTGATGAGTTCGACGCCGACGGCGCGTTCGAGGGCGATCAGCGAGCGGTTGAGCGATTGCAGCGGACGCCGGAGGTGGCGCGCGGCGGCCGCCTGACTGCCCTTCTCGACCACGGCCACGAATGCTTCGAGGTCGTCCAACCGTTCCATGCCGGGATCCCTCTTCGCGATGCTGTATCAAGCAGCATTGCTCCATCTGGGTTTCATCGCGGGAGCAACACGAAGTCACGGCACGGAGCCGGCTGGTCGCCGGCACGACGAGACCCGCCACTGCGACAGCGGCGGGTCTCTGCTCTATCGGCTTAGCCCCACGGACCGCGCGAGGCCGAGGGCCGGCCCCACGGGCCGCGGCGCGGGTAGTTGCCACGGGCGTCGACGGAAAGCGTTCCGCCCTGCGCGCCCATCTGCGCCGCGAGCTGCTGCAAGGCGGCGATGCGGTTCTCAGTCGAGGGGTGCGTCGTGAACAGATTGTCCATGCCCTGCCCCGACAGCGGGTTGATGATGAACATGTGCGCGGTAGCCGGATTGCGCTCGGCTTCCGGGTTCGGCACCACATGCGCGGCACCCGCGATCTTGCTCAAAGCGGATGCAAGCCACATCGGCTGGCCGCAGATGCGCGCGCCGAGGTCGTCGGCCGCGTATTCGCGGGTACGGCTGATCGCCATCTGCACCAGCATGGCGCCGAGCGGCGCCAGGATCATCATCGCGATCGAGCCGATCATGCCGGGGCCGTGATTGCTGTCACGGTTGCCGCCGAAGAACATGCCGAACTGCGCCAGCATCGAGATCGCACCGGCGATGGTCGCGGTGATGGTCATCAAGAGCGTGTCGTGATTTTTGATGTGCGCGAGCTCGTGCGCGATCACGCCGGCGAGTTCTTCGCGGCTGAGTGACTGCATCAGGCCCGTGGTGACGGCGACCGCGGCGTTCTGCGGATTGCGGCCGGTGGCGAAGGCGTTCGGCTGCGCCTCGTCCATCACGAACACGCGCGGCATCGGCAGCCCGGCACGGCCGGCAAGCTCGGCCACGAGGTGAACGAGGTCGGGCGCGCTGTTGCGGTCGACCTCATGGGCGCCGTACATCGACAGCACCATGCGGTCCGAATTCCAGTAGGCAAATATGTTGGTGGCGGCCGCGATCACGAGCGCGATCATGGCACCGGTGGCGCCGCCAATCAGATAGCCGACGCCCATGAAGAGGCCGGTAAGACCGGCCAATAGAATGGCAGTCTTGAAATAGCTCATTGTCGTCTCCCTACAGCCTGCGGCGGATAGGCCGTGGCTGGCATCCCAGAGGTAGGAACTGCCCTGACGGTGCTGCAAGAGGCGGTAGTGCGTCGTGGCGCCGCGCTGGCCTTCGAAAACCGCCCCTCCGGCCGGATTACTGGAATGTAATCTGCAAAGCTCTGGCTGGTTTTCGGGCATCTCGACGGTTGCCCCGCCTCCTTGTGCAACGCCAATACCACCGTCTACATTGCCGGCAACGGACAGCGCGCAGGATTTGTTCCGCCCAGCGAAAGTGAAGCGCCGAGCAATCGCGTTGTTCGTCGGAAAAACTGGGAGGAATTGACTAATGTTTTCGCATATCATGATCGGCACCAACGACCTGGAAAAGGCCAAGGCGTTCTATGACGCATTGCTCGGCACGCTCGGCGTCCGGCCGGCAAAGGTCGATGGCCACCGCATCTTCTATTTCACCAAGACCGGGGTGTTCTCGGTGACCAAGCCGATCAACGGCCAGCCGGCGACGGCGGCGAATGGCGGCACCATCGGTTTTTCGGCTGACTCACCCGAGCAGGCCGACGCCTGGCATGCGGCCGGCATCGCCAACGGCGGCACAACTTGCGAAAATCCGCCGGGCATTCGCGAAGGCGCGGGCGGCAAACTCTATCTCGCCTATTTGCGCGATCTCGACGGCAACAAGATCTGCGCCATGCACCGGATACCGGCGTAGCTTCATCTCCTTCGTCATGGCCGGGCTTGCCCGGCCATGACGGGCGAGTGACTTTGACCCGCGTTGGCGCAATCGAAGGAAGGCCATGCCATGAATCGATTTGTCAGCTCCCTGGCCGCGGCCCTCGCCCTGTTCGCGACGACGTCGCTGCCGGTCCATGCAGAACTCGATGTCGCCCAACTGAAGAAGACGATCCAGGCCTCGATCGAAAGCGATTACCCAAAGCTCGACGCGCTCTACAAGGATATCCACGCCCACCCGGAACTTGCCTTTCAGGAAGTGAAGACCGCCGCCAGGCTCGCCGCGGAGATGCGCGCGCTCGGCTTCGACGTCACCGAGAACGTCGGCAAGACCGGGCTGGTCGCGATCTACAGGAATGGCGAAGGGCCCACCATCATGGTGCGCACCGAACTCGACGGCCTGCCGATGGAGGAAAAGACCGGCCTCGACTATGCGAGCCGCGACAAGACCAGCTGGATGGGGCGGGAAGTGTTCGTCGCCCATAGCTGCGGCCACGACATCCACATGGCGAGCTGGGTCGGAACGGCGAAGATGCTGCTCGGCCTGAAAGCTCATTGGCAGGGCTCGCTGATGTTCATCGCGCAGCCCGCCGAAGAAATCGTGGCAGGCGCCAAGGCGATGCTGGCGGATGGCCTGTTCACGCGGTTTGGCAAGCCCGACATCGCCCTTGCCCTGCATGCCGGCCCGACGGCTCATGGCATGGTCTTCTATCGTGCCGGGGTCGGCTCATCCGCCGCCGATGGTCTCGATATCACATTCCACGGCCGCGGCGGTCACGGCTCGGCGCCGCACACGACCATCGATCCCGTCGGGATCGCGGCGCGATTCATCGTCGACGTGCAAAGCGTGATCAGCCGAGAAAAGGACCCGTCTGAATTCGGCGTCGTGAGCATCGGCGCCATTCACGGCGGCACCGCCCCGAATATCATCCCCGACTCGGTGCGGCTCGCCGGCACCATCCGCACCTACAAGCCCGAGGTCCGCGCCAAACTGCATGCCGGGATCGAACGTACCGCAAAGGCCGCCGCTGCGATGTCGGATGCACCGCCGCCTGACATCAAGATCGCCGAGGGCACCAAGCCCGTCATGAACGATCCCGACGTGGTCGCGGCCACGGCCGAGGTGTTAAAGATAGCGTTCGGTGACAAGTTCAGGACTTCGCCGCCCTCGACGGCCAGCGAGGATTTTTCCGAATTCGCCGGCGCCGGGGTGCCGTCGATGATGTTCAACATCGGCGTCTATGACGAGGCACGGTTCGTCGCGGCACGCAATGGCTCCGGCCCGCCGATACCATCCAATCATTCGCCGCTGTTCGCGCCGGTGCCGAGGCCGACCATCGAAACCGGCATCACCGCGATGACGCTCGCGGTGCTCAGCGCGTTCGACCAGAAGGCGCGGCGGAAGTAAGACGCAGCCGCAGCGCCGCTTCCCATGAGACGGAAAATCGTTGCCCTTCGCACGCGCTTGTACAAGCCCCTCCCCGCCGTCTACATTGCCGGCCAACGAGCCAAGCGCGCGCCCGCGGGATCAACATTTCCTGCGTAAATGGGAGGAATATCCATGAAACACGCCTATATCCCGCGAACCACGACCTACAATCTCAATCCGGGCGAGGAGCTGAACGATTTGCGCATGTCGGACGAGGTCCGTCCGCTGTATGAGCACGTCAAGAAGTTCATCCGCGAAACCGTCGATCCGATGTCGGTCGAGTTCATGCGGCTTGGCGAGGCCAAGAAGGATCGCTGGAGCTTTACGCCCGAGCAGCTCGCGGTGCTGCAGAAGGCCAAGGACAAGGCCAAGGAGGAAGGTCTCTGGAACTTCTTCCTTCCCGATGCCGAGACCGGCGAAGGCCTGAAGAATCTCGATTACGCCTATATCGCGGTGGAGCTGGCGAAAAATCCGATGGCCTCGGAGACCATGAACTGCTCGGCGCCCGACACCGGCAACATGGAAGTGCTGGAGCGCGTTGGCACCAAGGCGCAGAAGGAGAAGTGGCTGAAGCCGCTGCTGGCCGGCGAGATCCGCTCGGCCTACGCGATGACCGAGCCGAACGTCGCCTCCTCCGACGCCAAGAACATTTCCACCACCGCAAAGCTGGTCGGCGACGAATGGGTGATCAACGGCGAGAAGTATTACATTTCGGGCGCTGGCGATCCGCGCTGCAAGATCATGATCGTGATGGTGAAGACCAATCCCGATGCGCCGCCGAGCAAGCAGCAATCGCAGATCCTGGTGCCGATCGACACGCCCGGCGTGGAAATTCTTGGACCGATGCACGTGTTCGGCCACGACCACGCGCCGCGCGGCCACATGCATCTGCGCTTCAACAATTGCCGGGTGCCGAAGGAGAACATGCTGCTCGGCGAAGGCCGCGGCTTTGAAATCTCGCAGGTTCGCCTCGGACCGGGACGCATCCATCACTGCATGCGCACGATCGGCAAGGCGGAAAAGGCGCTCGACCTGATGGTGCAGCGCGGCCTCACCCGCGAAGCCTTCGGCAAGAAGATCGCCCATCTCGGCGGCAATATGCAGATCATCGCGCAGGCGCGCTGCGAGATTGAGGCGATGCGGCTGATGGTGCTGAAGGCGGCGAAAGCCATGGACGTGCTTGGCAACAAGGAAGCGCGGATCTGGGTCAGCATGGTCAAGGCGATGGTGCCGGAGCGCACCTGCAAGATCATCGACCAGGCGATCCAGATGCACGGCGCCACCGGCATTTCGCACTGGAGCCCACTCGGCGAGATGTACCAGGATGTCCGACACCTGCGCTTCGCCGACGGCCCGGATGAAGTGCACTGGATGGTGGTCGGACGGCACGAGCTGAGCATGCCGTAGGGTTAAGCTGTCGTAGGGTGGGCAAAGGCGCGCAAGCGCCGTGCCCACCACACCTTGCGCCCGCGCAAAATGGTGGGCACGCTGCGCTTTGCCCACCCTACGCGGAGCCCGTTGCATGCAATATGATCCCGGTGACCTCAAACCGCGCGAGCGCTACAAGGTGCTCACCTCCTTCGTGTTGCCGCGGCCGATTGCGTGGGTGACTTCGGTCGGACCAACCGGCGTGGTCAATGCGGCGCCGTTCAGTTTCTTCAACGTGTTCTGCGAGGATCCACCGCTCTGCATGTTCGCGGCCAATCTGCGGCCCGACGGGCGCATCAAGGACACCGTGATCAACATTCGCCGGACTAACGAGTTCGTCGTCAACATGACCGACGAGCCCTTGGCGCAGGCGATGCATGAATCCAGCGGCGATTTTCCACCCGACGTCGGCGAGCCGGACTATCTGAATCTAAAGCTCGCGCCCTCGACGAAAATCGCCGTGCCACGGCTGGCGGACGCGCCGTTTGCGATGGAATGCAAGACCTGGAAGGAGATCGACGTCAACGGCGACCGGCTGCTGGTGATGGGCGAAGGCATCCACTTCCACATCCGCGATGAATTGTGGGATCACGCTGCGATGCGCGTGCACATGGAGCACTATCACCCGATCGGCCGCATGTTCGCGGACCGCTACTGCCGGACGGATGACCGCGTGGTGTTTCCACCGGCGGAAGGGGCGAAGACGGCGGTGTAGTCCGTAGATCGTAGGTGCGTAGGGTGGGCAAATCGAAGCGTGCCCACCATTTCAACCGCGCACGAAGATGGTGGGCACGGCGCAAGCGCGCCTTTGCCCACCCTACGAAGCCGGCCTATGCGCGCGCAGGAAAGACCGGATCTGGCGCACGGCAAGCGGCACGTGCTCTTTCGGCTCCTTCCACGGAAACAAACTCACTTCCGCATTCGGCGCCAGCAACGCGCTCTCCATCGCAACCGCGTAAGGATGCGCCGGGATATCGTCGGGCAGGATCAGCACTGGCGTCTGACATTGACGCACGAAATCGCGCGTCACCGTGAAGACGAAATCCGGATCGGTGCGGTACATCCGCGTCAGGAATTTCTCGGCCTGCTCCATTGTGATGTCGGGCCGGCTCGCGACGAGCTGCGGCGCCCAGCCCTTCATGTTGTTGTCGTAGAACAGGTCGCGCATTTCGGGACGCGAGCCCGACGGCATCGCGAGCACGCCCGCGACGACGCGATCGGGCGCGCGCTTGATCAGATTCCAGATCAAGGGGCCGCCGATGCAGAAACCCAGCACCATGAACTTGTCGAAGCCGAGATGATCCATCAGCGCGAGCTGGTCGTCGGTGTGGGAATCCCAGGGGCGGTCGATTTCGAGCGGGCCCGAGGATTGCCCGGGCGGCGCGTTGCGCAGATCGTAGGCGATGCAGCGGTACTCATCGCCGAATTCCTTGATGGCGTTGAACGGCGGATAGTCGCCGGTGATGCCCGATATGTTCGAGTTCAACCCACCACCGGCGATCAGGAGCAGCGGGAAGCCGGAGCCAGCTTCTTCGTAATGGATGCGGACCGCGCCTTTTTCGAAAAAGCTCATGGCGTTTCCCCTACCCTCTCCTCACGTCTTCGTCGGCTCGCCGATCTTGTCCTGCGTCTTCGTATCGAAATCGCTGGCGTCATGCCGCTCGTGCAGCTGGCTCGCCGGATCGCCGGAGATGCGGTTGACCATGCGGCCGCGCTTCACTGCCGGACGTTTGGCGATCGCGTCGGTCCAGCGCTGCACGTTCTTGTATTCGTGCACCGAGAGAAATTCGCCGGCGCCATAGACCAGGCCCTTGGCCAGCGCGCCGTACCACGGCCATGTCGCCATGTCGGCGATCGTGTAGTCCTTGCCTGCAAGAAATTCGTTATCGGCCAGGCGGCGATCGAGCACGTCGAGCTGGCGCTTCACCTCCATGGCGTAGCGGTTAATGGCGTATTCGATCTTGGTCGGCGCGTAGGCGTAAAAGTGGCCAAAACCGCCGCCGAGGAACGGTGCGCTGCCCATCTGCCAGAACAGCCATGACAGGCATTCCGCCCGCGCCTCGCCGCTCGTCGGCAGGAAGGCGCCGAACTTTTCGGCCAGGTGCATCAGGATGGCGCCGGATTCGAACACGCGGATCGGGGTCGGTCCGCTGCGGTCCATCAGCGCGGGAATTTTAGAGTTCGGATTAACCCCTACAAACCCGCTGCCGAACTGGTTGCCGTCGATCTTGATCAGCCAGGCGTCGTATTCCGCGCCACTGTGGCCGGCGGCAAGCAACTCCTCGAACATCACGGTGACCTTGACGCCGTTGGGAGTAGCCAGCGAATAAAGCTGGAACGGATGGCGGCCGACCGGCAGCTCCGCCTCATGCGTGGGGCCCGCGATCGGACGATTGATGGCGGCGAATTGGCCGCCGCTTGCCTTGTTCCAGGTCCAGACTGTTGGCGGGGTGTATTCGGCGGGTTCGTTGACGGGGGCGTCGGTCATTTCTTTTTATCTCCAGAGCCACAGGGCGGGCAAAGGCGCGCTTGCACCATGCCTACCACGCAAATGTGCGTGTTGCATATGGTGGCCACAACCCGCCTTGCCTACCCTACATATCTGCGTGATGGGCCCGCGGCCGCAGATGTACTCGGAGCAATGCTTCTGTGGCTGGCGTGGTCGAGATCGGCCATACTGGATGTGTCGCTACAGCAGAGACCTTCCAGATGCTCCCATCACAGCGCGCCTTGTTCGAGATACCGCGCCAGGTTTGCTACCTCAATGCCGCCTCTTACAGCCCGCTGCCGCTTCGAACCCTGGAGGCCGGGCGATCAGCGGTTCTCCGCAAGGGAACGCCATGGACGCTCGAGGCCTCCTTCGCCAGCCAGCAGAATGAGCGCGCGCGCCTGGCTGCCGCCCGGTTGATCAATGCCGAGGCCTCTGATATCGCGCTGATCCCCTCGATCAGCTACGGCGTTGCGACCGCCGCGAAGATCCTGCCGATCGCCCGCGGCACCCGCGTGATCGTGCTGGAGAACGATCATTCCTCGCCGGTGCTCGAATGGCATACCCGGGCCGAGGCGGAAGGGTTTTCCGTCGAGACGGTTCGGCAACCCAACGACGGCGACTGGACGTCGGCGGTGCTTGCCGCGGTCGAACGATCCGGCGCGCCGCCGGTCAGCCTGGCCTCGATCTCTTCGGTCCACTGGTCGGATGGCGGGCTGATCGATGTCGACAAGGTCGGCGAAACACTGCGGCGACAGGGCGCCGCCTTCCTTGTCGACGCGACGCAGAGCACCGGCGTACTGATGACCGATGTGAAGCGTCTCGACCCGGATTTTGTGGTCTTCCCGACCTATAAATGGCTGCTCGGCCCTTACGGCCGCGCCTTTCTCTATGTTGCAAAACGCCATCAAGGCGGAATCCCGCTGGAGCAGACCGCGTCCGGCCGCCGCAACGTGCGCGCCGAGAACGCGGTCTATTTCACCGATTCCAGTTACGTCGGCGATGCCCGTCGCTACGATATGGGCGAGCGCGATTATTTCATCTCGATGGAGATGGCCTCGATCGGCATGGAGATGATGGCCGAATGGGGAGCGCCGGCCATCACGCAACGCCTCACGATGCTGACGGAGCGGATCGCGGCGGGCGTGCGCGACATCGGCGTCAGCGTGCCCGAGCCTGGTCTCCGCAGCCCGCATATCTTGAGCCTCGCTTTCAAGGGCGGCATGCCGGCCGGATTGATCGAGGGAATGGCAAGCGAGGGCGTCTACGTCGTGCCGCGTTTGGGACGCATGCGCGTCTCGCCGCACGTCTATAATGACGAAGCCGACGCTGACCGGTTTGTCGAGGTGTTGAGCCGGCGGCTGCGCGCCTGACGCGCAGGGTGGGCAAAGGCTCGCTTGCGCCGTGCCCACCATGTTCTTGTTACGCTGCAAGATGGTGGGCACGCTGCGCTTTGCCCACCCTACGGGAGCGGGTTATGACGCCACCATCTCGCGCGGTTGCTCAGCCCGCTCCATCACAAAGCCCTCATAGCCCTTGGCGGCGACGTCGTTGCAGATCTGCCGGTACGGCCCGACGCCACCGATATAGGGCATGAAGATGCGCGGCTTGCCGGGCACGTTGGCGCCCATGTACCAGGAATTGGCCTGCGGATAGAGCGTGGTGGCGGCGACCTCGTTGACGTGGGTAACCCATTTGTCCTCCGCGTCGACTGTCGCCTCCATCGTGTCGAGGCCGCGGCCGCGCATATAGGTCATGCAGTCAGTGATCCAGTCGACATGCTGCTCGATCGAGACGATCATGTTCGACAGCACCGAGGGGCTGCCGGGGCCGGTGACAACGAAGAGATTGGGAAAGCCGGCGCTCATCAGGCCGAGATAGGTGCGCGGTCCGGCGGCCCATTTTTGATTGAGCGTCTGCCCGTCGCGGCCCCTGATATCGATCTTCGCCACCGAGCCCGTCATGGCGTCGAAGCCGGTCGCTAGCACGAGTGCATCGACCTCGTAATCCCTGCCCGCGACGCGCACCGCGTTTTCGGTGATCTCCTCGATCGGATTCGATTTGATATCGACCAGCGTCACGTTTGGGCGGTTGAAGGTCGCGAAATAATCCGTGTCGATGCAGATGCGCTTGGAGCCGATCGGATGGTTGTTCGGCTGCAGCAACTCTGCGGTCTTCTGATCCTTGACGATTTCCGCAATCTTGTCGCGGACGAAACTGGCGGCGGTGTCGTTGGCGGCCTTGTCCAGCGCGAGGTTGTTGTAGACCGACATGAAGGTGAGCCCGCCGCGAGTCCAGCGCGCCTCATACTTCGAACGACGCTCGTTGTCGCCGTCATCAAGCGCGCCGCGGTCCGGCATCTCGGTATAGATGCCGTTCTTCGCGACTTCGCGCGCAAAGCGCCTGATCTCGGGATAGTTGTCGCGGAATTTTTGCCGCTCTTCCTGCGTCAGCGGCGCGTTGCGGGCGGGAATGGAAAAGTTCGCGGTGCGCTGGAAAACCGTAAGATGCCTCGCCTGCTCGGCAATGACCGGCACCGACTGGATGCCCGACGACCCCGTGCCGATGACGCCGACGCGCTGGCCGGTGAAATCGACTTCCGCATGCGGCCAGTGGCCGGTGTGGTAGACTTTGCCCTTGAAGCGATCGAGGCCGTTGATGTCGGGCATCCGCGCGTTCGACAGGCAGCCGGTGGCGAGCACGACGAATTTTGCCGTCACCGTCCTGCCGTCGGAGGTCGAGACCGACCAGAGGCTGGTGACCTCATCGAACGCGGCGCGCTCGACGCGGGTATTGAACTGGATGTCCTTTCGCAAATCGAAACGATCCGCGACGTGGTTGGCGTATTTTAAAATCTCCGGCTGCGGCGCGTAGCGCTCGCTCCAGTCCCATTCCTGCTGCAGCTCTTCCGAAAACGAATAGGAGTACTGCATGCTCTCGACGTCGCAGCGCGCGCCGGGATAGCGGTTCCAATACCAGGTGCCGCCAACGCCCGAGCCCTGCTCGTAGACCCGCGCCGTCATCCCCTGCCCGCGCAACCGGTGCAGCATGTACATGCCGGCAAAGCCCGCACCGACCACGACGACATCGTAGCTCTCGGACGATTTGGCGGTAACGGAAGACGTCGCAGACATGAAAACTCCCTGAAAGATTATCTCGTTTGCCCGTCAGCATTCTATCGATAGCGTCAAAGCGCAAGACGCAAATCGGCGGCATGGCATTGCATATTTTGCGCGGTGGAATGTTTGCCCCTCATGACGAGGAGCAAGGCCGCTTGGCATGCAAGCCTCCGATGGGCTAGCGTCTTGCGGAAAGCCGAGCAGCAATCTGGAATGCTGCCGCCGGGAGGACAAGCCATGAAATCGCCGATCTGTGACATGCTGGGAATCGAATTTCCGCTGCTCGCCTTCAGTCATTGCCGCGACGTCGTGGCCGCCGTCAGCCGCGCCGGCGGGTTTGGCGTGCTGGGCGCGACCGCGCATTCGCCTGAAACCATCGAGCAGGAACTGAAATGGATCGACGATCACACCGACGGCAAACCCTACGGGCTCGACGTGCTGATACCCGAAAACATTTCGACCGCGGGTGAAAAGGACGTCACCTGGAAGAGCCTGGAAGCGCGGATCTCACCGCAGCATCGCGACTTCACCCGCAACCTCCTGAAGAAATACGGCATTGAGCTGACGACGACCAACGTCGCCGACAACCAGCCGCAGCCGTTCGACGCGCAGCGCGCGCTCGATGTGCTCGAGGTCTCCTTCCGTCACCCGATCAAGCTGATCGCGAACGCGCTCGGCGTGCCGCCGAAGCAGATGATCGACATGGGCCGCAAGCATGGCGTGCCGGTTGCAGCACTCGTTGGTTCGAAGGAGCACGCGCTGCGGCAGGTCGCAGCCGGTGTCGACATTCTGGTTGCCCAGGGCACCGAGGCCGGCGGCCACTGTGGCGAGGTCTCGACCATGGTGCTGGTGCCTGAAGTGATAAAAGCGATCAGGCCGGTGCGCGACGTGCCGGTGCTGGCTGCGGGCGGCATCATGACCGGACGGCAGATGGCGGCGTGCATGGCGATGGGCGCGGCCGGCGCCTGGACCGGATCGGTGTGGCTGGCGACGGTGGAATCCGAAACGACCGAGATCTTCCGCGAGAAGATGATCGCGGCCTCCTCGCGCGACGCAGTCCGTTCCAAGGGCCGCACCGGCAAGCCGGCGCGGCAATTGCGTTCGGTGTGGACGGATGCGTGGGATCGTGGGCCGGACAGCCCCGGCGCGCTGCCGATGCCGCTGCAAAGCATCATCAGCCGCGACGCCTTCAATTCGATCGACCGCGCCGCCGCTGCCGGCAACGCGCAGGCGCGCGATCTCGTCAGCTATTTTGTGGGACAGGGCGTTGGCCTGATCGACAGCGTGAAGTCGGCCGGCGCGGTCGTGCAGGAATTCAAGGAAGATTTTGCCGATGCGGTGGAGCATATGAATATGCTGATGGAGGAGTGATTACAAACCTCCCGTAGGTGGCAAAGCGAAGCGTGCCCACCACCTCCGAGCAAGACGTTAGATGGTGGGCACGGCGCAAGTGCGCCTTTGCCCACCCTACGAGTTCTTCGCTCGCAATGACGGAACAACGAGCTGAGAATTTACTCACAGAAAGCGAAACAAGAAAAAATGCCGAACTCTCCCCTTCCCGAAGACCGCATTCCCGTCATCGTCGGCGTCGGCGAAATCGTCGACCGGCCCAAGGACATCGCTGATGGCCTCGAGCCGATGGCGCTGCTCGAACAGGCGGTGCGGCGCGCGGAAGCCGATAGTGGCGCAAAGCTGCTCGGCGAGCTCGGCTCGCTCGACGTGGTCAACTTCCTGAGCTGGCGCTACCGCGATCCGGAGAAGCAGCTCGCAGCAAAGCTCGGTGCCAATCCGGCGCATTGCTACTACGGCCCGGTCGGCGGCGAGAGCCCGATCCGCTACATTCACGAAGCGGCACAGCGCATTGCGCGCGGCGAGTGCAGCGTGGCCGCGGTCTGCGGCGCGGAAGCGCAGTCGACCGCGACCAAGGCCGAGCGCGGCGGCATCTCGCTGCCGTGGACGCCATTCGCCCACGACGTCGAGGAGCCCAAGCGCGGCGCGGCATTTCAGAAACCGATGGCGGTGAAGCTCGGCGTATTCAGACCGATCACCGTCTATCCGCTGTATGAATCCGCGACCTCGGCGCATTGGGGCCAGACGCCGCGCGAGGCGCTCGCCGAATCCGGCGAACTGTGGTCGACCTATGCACGCGTCGCGTCCGGGAATGAAAATTCATGGCTGAAAAAGCGTTTTGCGCCGGACGAGATCATCACGCCGACGCCGGACAACCGGCTGATCGCCTGGCCCTACACAAAGCTGATGGTAGCCAATCCGACCGTGAACATGGGCGGCGCGGTTCTGTTGACGTCGCTCGCCAAGGCACGCGCGGCCGGCGTATCAGAGGATCGCCTGATCTATCCGATTGGCGGCGCCTCGGCGGAAGAGCCGCGCGATTACCTCGTGCGCGACCAGTTCTATGAAAGCCATCCGCAGAACGCCGTGCTGAAGGCGGTGATGGACCTCGTCGAGGGCGACGGCAGGAAGTTCGACGCGATCGAGCTCTATAGCTGCTTCCCCTGCGTGCCCAAGATGGCGCGGCGGACGCTGGGCTTGGGCCGCGACGTGCAGCCAACGGTGACCGGCGGGCTCACCTTCTTCGGCGCGCCGCTCAACACTTATATGACGCACGCGGCGGTGGCGATGGTGCGCAAGCTGCGTCAGAGCGGCAAGCTCGGCCTGCTCTACGGCCAAGGCGGCTTTGTCACCAAGCATCACGGCCTGGTGCTGTCGCGCGAAGCGCCGAAGGCGGCGCTGAAACAGGAAACCAGCGTGCAGGCCGAGGCCGACCGCAACCGCCGCAAAGTGCCGGAGTTCGTCACCGAAGCCTCGGGCAAAGGCAAGGTCGAAGCCTTCACCGTGATCTACAAGGGCAAGGGCGACGTCGAGCATGGCGTCGTGATGCTGCGCACCGAGGCCGATGCGCGGGCACTCGCCCGCATCCCCGCCAATGACGAGAAGACACTGAAGCATTTGCTGAACATGGACCAGACGCCGGTGGGGACGGTCGGCGACGTCGTTGCGGCCGATGATGGGGTGCTGGAGTGGCGCGTGGGATAAATGCGCTCCGCCGTCATGGCCGGGCTTGTCCAGGCTTGTCCCGGCCATGACGAGCAAGAGAACGCGCTGTCGTCTCACCAGCTCATGCTGGCAGCCCCCGTCAGGCCGCCCGCACGGTATCCAGGAACTTGCCGACTTCCAGCTTGAGGCGATTGCTGTCCGCGGAAAGCGACTGCGCCGCCGACAGCACCTGTGCGGAGGCTGAGCCGGTCTCGCCGGCGCCGCGCTGCACGTCGGTGATGTTGGCGGAGACCTGCTGGGTGCCGTGAGCGGCCTGCTGGACGTTGCGGGAGATTTCCTGGGTGGCGGCGCCCTGCTCTTCCACGGCGGCCGCAATCGTCGAAGCGATCTCGGCCAGCCGTTCGATGGTGCCGCTGATTTCCTTGATCGCGCTGACCGACTCCTGGGTAGCGCCCTGGATGCCGGTGATCTGCTGGCCGATCTCGCCGGTCGCTTTCGCAGTCTGCTCGGCGAGCGCCTTCACTTCGGATGCGACGACCGCAAAGCCGCGGCCGGCCTCGCCGGCGCGCGCCGCCTCGATGGTGGCGTTGAGCGCCAACAAATTGGTTTGCCCTGCGATGGTGTTGATGAGTTCGACGACGTCACCGATGCGGGCTGCCGCCTTCGACAGTTCGCTGACGCGGTCGTTGGTGACGCGGGCCTGGTCGACGGCCTCGCCGGCCATCCGCGCCGAGGCCTGCACCTGACGGCTGATCTCGTTGACGGACGACGACAGTTCCTCCGTCGCCGATGCGACCGACTGCACATTGGTGGAAGCCTCTTCAGAGGCCGCGGCCACCATGGTCGTCACCTGCTGGGCGCGTTCGGCGGTTGCCGTCAGCGTGCCGGCAGAGGCTTCGAGCTCGGTGGATGCCGACGAGACGGTTTCGACGATCTCGCCAACGGCTGCCTCGAAGGAATCCGCAAGCCTGACCATCTCGGCCTTGCGCTGTTGCGCCGCGATCTGGTCCTGCTTCATCTTGGCTTCCGCTTCGTCACGGGCCTTCTGCTCCGAGACGACCTTGAATTTCTCGACGGCGCCGGCCACAGCACCGAGTTCATCCCTGCGCCCGAGGCCCGGCAGCACCACGGCGAAATTGCCGCCCGCAAGCTCTTCCATCGATACGCTCAAGGCGCGCATCGGCCGGGCGATGGTGAAGAAGGACAATATGCTGGTCGCGATCAGCAGCAGGATCGTGCCGATGCCCAAGGCAAGGGCTTCCCATTCCGTCGCGGCCATTTCCCGCTCAGCCTGCGCGGTCTGCTCGTCCAGCCTGTGCTTGGCGAAATCGGCGATCTGGTTGGCAAGCGGCTCAAGCTCGGCTGCGATCGGCAGCGTCACTTCGCGGGCAATACGCACGATCTCTTCGTTCAACCTGGCAACCTTCGCAGCCGCTTCGGCGCCGCCGCCCGCCGCAGCAATAGCTTCACTACGAACGGCCACAATCTGCTGGGCGGCCTTCGAATAATCCTCCGCGCGTACCTTGAGCTTCTCGATGCGCGCCTTGTTCTCGGCGGACTTCGACAGCCTGTGCATTTCATCGGTGAATTTGTTCGCCGACTCAAGGTGGGCGGCTATGTATTCATTGGCCTTCTGCAGGTCTGCCGCCGTGTTGGCGAGGCGAAGGTCGCGGACGCCAATCTGCATGCCACGGATCGATGCCTTGGCGTCTATCGCACTGCGCGCGATCGTCTGTTGCGCCGCCATGCGGACGTTGACGTCGCGCATCGCAGCGTTGGCCCAGATCTGGACAATCACCATCGTGGCGACGAGCAGCACGCCGAGGGCTGAAGCGATGCCGAGTTTGGCGCCGATCGACAGGTTGAGGATGAATCGGGACATGGCCTTGCGTCCTTCAAATCGGGGAAATCGCAACACGACCGCCTGTTTCCCGCACGGCGGGATCACGGTTGAAGAAGCGCCGGGCCAATTTGGACGAGCCGGTTCGTTACGACCGAAGGGCTCCTGTGGCGAATGACCACAGAGCGGCACCCATGATGCCACGGTCCCATGCAGTGGTTAACCAGTGTCTAACGTACCGCGGATGACGGTAGTCTTACGGAACCGCGCCGTCGTCATCATGATGGGTCATTGGTTTGCTTGCGTGCCGCCGACAATGTCTGCTGCGGCGTTTCGCCAAACAAGTCGCGGTAGAGAGAGGTGAACTCGCCCATGTGCCAGAAGCCATTTGCGAGCGCGACCGCCTTGATCGATTGCGGCGGAGCTCCGTGCACCAGTTGTTGACGCACATTCCACAATCGCCGCAGCCGCATGTAGCGATGCATACTCATGCCGCGAATGGCAACCACGGCGTTATGCAGCGTCCGTACAGAGACCCCGAGTTGCCGCGCTACGTCGGCGCTGTACAGCGTCTTGCCGCTACTTTCGGCCACGAACTCGTCGAGCTTCCGGACCAGCGCCAGATAGTGGCTAAGACTCAGGCGCTTGGCTTCGGGTGTGGGCGATGCCGCAGCCATCGCCAGATCGAACGATTGCAGGATCGATTCTTCAACGTGCTCGATGACGTTCGGCTGTGCGAAAGTATCGGGCGAATGCGAAGCGAGCGTCAAGACATCGCGAACCGTCGCCCGCAGCGTCTCGCATTTGTCCGGCTGCGTCGCGATCAATTGAGCGGCATCGGCATCGCCCGGCCAATCGCGATCGTCGATGGAAGCGAAATTCACAAGCGCGACCAGATTGGCCTGCTGCTCCACGATCTCACACGTCGCGGTACCCTTGACCAGGAGCAAAGACGGCGCGCGGGCTTCAACGCCGTTGATGATCAACGAAGTCGCATCGTCCATCGTTAAGCCGACAATCGCGCCGGTGGTGGAATACTGCATCTGCAGGATTCGCGGGAATGTCCGCTGCAGATAGACCCAACAGGACTTCAGCTTCAGCGAGGCGAAAGCGGCGGCGAAGTCCTTGGCGTCGATCGGAATGCTTTTGGCATCGCCCAGTCCCTCGATGCTCCGGAAATGATCGACGTCCGGAGACCGGCTGATCTTTACGAATCTGGACTCACGTAGTTCATCAAGCAACGACACGCGGCGATCATCCGAGCCATCGGCAGCGATCCATGGGAGATCTTCTGGCACCAGACCTTTTGACATCAAATCGTCACGATGCCTTTGCGTATTACCACTTTTTCCCGATTCCGGAAGTTCGTTCGCCACATTTGGCCCCAGTTTCGCTCAGGGCGATTGGTCGACACGTGCCGCAATCGCAATTTCACGATCTAGGGATGTCTCCTGCTCCTCTTGCAGCCAAAACCCGGCTGCTCCACGGCAGTTCGCGTGTTTCCGATTCGAAGCGGTCTCGAAGCCGGCATCAGAAGCCGGCTTCGGAGCGAACAATCAGGACGAGCTCAGGCCGCCCGCACCGAGTCAAGGAAGCGGCCGACCTCGAGCTTGAGGCGGTTGGAGTCGCCCGAGAGCGACCGCGCCGCCGAAAGCACCTGCGAGGACGCCGATCCGGTTTCGCTGGCGCCGCGCTGCACGTCGGTAATGTTGGACGACACCTGCTGGGTGCCGGTGGCCGCCTGCTGCACGTTGCGGGAGATTTCCTGCGTCGCGGCGCCCTGCTCTTCCACGGCGGCCGCAATCGTCGACGAGATCTCGGACAGTTTTTCGATCGTGCCGCTGATCGCCTGGATGGCGTTGACCGACTCCTGGGTGGCGGCCTGGATGCCGGTGATCTGTTGCCCGATCTCGCCGGTGGCCTTTGCGGTCTGCTCGGCCAGCGCCTTGACCTCGGAGGCCACGACAGCGAAGCCGCGGCCGGCCTCGCCGGCGCGCGCCGCCTCGATGGTGGCGTTGAGCGCCAACAGGTTGGTCTGGCCCGCGATGGTGTTGATCAGTTCGACGACGTCGCCGATACGGGTTGCCGCCTTCGACAATTCGCTGACGCGTTCGTTGGTGATACGCGCCTGATCCACGGCGTCATTGGCCATCCGCGCCGATTCCTGCACCTGACGGCTGATCTCGGTGACGGACGACGCCATCTCCTCGGTCGCCGACGCCACCGACTGCACATTGGTCGAGGCTTCCTCGGAAGCCGCCGCAACGGTGGTCGCGAGTTCCTGCGCGCGTTCGGCGGTCGCCGTGAGCGTGCCCGCCGAAACCTCGAGCTGGCTGGACGCCGACGACACGGTCTCGACGATACGGCCCACCGCAGCCTCGAAGTCATTGGCCATCTTGTTCATGTCCGCCTTGCGGCTTGTCGCCGTGCGGGTCTCGGCCTCGCGCTGTTCGGCCTCCAACGTCTTTTGGGCGAGAGCGTTGCTCTTGAACACCTCCACCGCCTTGGCCATCTCGCCGATCTCGTCGCCCCGTCCGACACCGGGCACCTCGACGGCAAGGTTGCCGCTGGCGAGATCGTTCATCGCTGCCGTCATCCGCTGCAGCGGCGCGGCGACGCTCCGCGCCACGAACACCGACACCACGAGGGTAAACAGCAGGATCACACCCGCCACCATCAGGGAGCGCTGGGTCGAGGCCCAGGTCTGCGCCGTCAGGTCGTCGATATACACGCCGGTGCCGACGACCCAGTTCCATGGCGCAAAGCCGACCACATAGGACAGTTTCGGTTGCGGCTTGTCGAAGCCGGGCTTGGGCCATTCATAGGGGACGAAGCCCGAGCCGCCGTTTTTGACGGCATTGACGAAATCGACGAACAGCAGCTTGCCGTTCGGATCCTTGTAGGCCGACAGATCATTGCCATTCATTTCCGGCTTGATCGGATGCATCACCATCTTCGGATGCATGTCGTTGATCCAGTAATAGTCGTTGTTGCCGTAACGGAGCGCGCCGATTCGCGCCATCGCCCGCTTCTGCGCGTCGGCGTCCGAAACGCCGCCCTTCTGCGCCGCGGCATGCTCTTCCTTGATGATGCCGAGCACGAGGTCGCCGAGGTGCCGCAGCTCGATCTGCTTCTGCTGACTGAGACTCGACGCCAGCTCCCGGGAGTCGAGGAAGGCAATGCCCAGGAGCCCGACGAAGCCGAGGCAAATGAGGGCATAGATCTTTCGGCCAACCGTCATCCTGGCCCGACTTACCATTGCAAACATGCTCGAATCTCCACGCGACGACGAAGGTCGTCCGCCCCATTGCGCGGAATCGTATAGGTCAGCCGCTTTCTACCCGTTAATTTTGTAATCAGTAGATATACGGAGTTCGGTTAACCTCGCGCGGCCAGGCACCTCTCGCAGTTTTTATCTCGCCGGGTTCCGAACGGCAAAAAGCCTGCCTCTTGTTGAGAGGCAGGCCTTTCTTCTGAAGCCCATCGGTAACTAGGCCGCGCGCACCGAGCCGAGGAACTTGCCGACCTCGCGCTTGAGACGGCCGGAGTCGGACGACAGCGACTGCGCGGCCGAGAGCACTTGCGATGAAGCCGAACCGGTTTCGCCGGCGCCGCGCTGCACGTCGGTGATGTTGGAAGAAACCTGCTGGGTTCCGCGCGCAGCCTGCTGCACGTTGCGGGAGATTTCCAGCGTGGCCGCGCCCTGCTCTTCCACGGCGGCTGCAATGGTCGAAGAGATCTCCGACAGCTTCTCGATGGTAGAGCTGATCGCCTGGATCGCTCCGACCGACTCTTCCGTCGCGGCCTGGATGCCGGTGATCTGCTGACCGATCTCGCCGGTCGCCTTCGAGGTCTGTTCGGCCAGCGCCTTTACCTCGGAGGCCACGACGGCAAAACCGCGGCCGGCGTCGCCGGCGCGCGCCGCTTCGATGGTGGCGTTGAGCGCCAGGAGATTGGTCTGCTCGGCGATGGTGTTGATGAGTTCGACCACCGCGCCGATGCGGGCAGCGGCCTTCGACAGTTCGCTGACGCGGTTATTGGTAGTGCGGGCCTGATCGACGGCCTCATTGGCCATCCGCGCAGATTCCTGAACCTGACGGCCGATCTCGGTGATCGACGACGCCATCTCTTCGGTGGAAGAGGCCACCGACTGCACATTGGTGGAGGCTTCCTCGGACGCAGCGGCCACCATCGTGGTCAGTTCCTGGGCGCGTTCGGCGGTCGTCGTCAGCGTGCCGGCGGCGTTTTCGAGGTCGGTCGAGGCCGACGACACCGTCTCCACGATGTTGCCGATCGCGCCTTCGAAATCGTCGGCGAGCTTGATCATTTCGGCCTTGCGCCGCTGCGCCGCGACCAGGTCCTGCTGGACCTTGGCTTCGGCTTCCTCGCGCGCCTTCTGCTCGGCGTTCTCGCGAATGACAGTCACCGTCTTGGCGAGGTCGCCGATTTCGTCGCCGCGGGTCGCACCGGGGATCTCGACTTCGAGATTGCCGCCGGCCATCTCACCCAGCGCACCGTTCAGGCGCGTCATCGGACGCGCGACACCCATGAACGAGAATACCACGGAGGCGATCAGCGACGCGACGACGATGATCGCCATGATCAGGTTGATCTGGTTGGCGCGCTCGGTGTCGGCCATGACCTCATCCTTCGAGGTCCTGGCATCCTTCTGCGCGCCGGCGACGGTTGCCTCCATCAGATCGGCGACATCAGCGGCGGCCTTGACGGTGCGGTTGGCGATGATGTCGTTCTTGACCTGCTCGGTCTTTACCGCTTCCTCATTGGCCGCGAGGAAGCGCTTGACGATCGAAGACAGGTTGCTGACCACGACCAGCAGGTCCCGGTCGTCGGCCTCGCCGCGCAGCTTGTTGAAGATATCCTTCAGCGAGGCCTCGGTCTTGGCCATCTCCGTGACCAGGTTGGCATCACCGGTGGCGCCGAGCTTCCAGGCACCAGCCCGCAGCGCGTTCACCTTGCCATCGGCCTGGAACAGCAGGCGCTCGATCTCGAGGCGGTTGTCCAGCTTCTGCATGGCCGGCAGCTTCATCTGCGTATCGACGGCCTTGTTCCATTCCTCCGAGACCACCGAGCGCTTGTCGATCTGCGTCAGCAGCGTCGCCTGCGCCTTGGCGAGATCTTCCACGGCAGCGGCAAAGCCTTCCATCAGGGATTTCGTCTTCTGTAGACGCTCCTTGGCGTCCGCTTGCTGGGCCATCGCCAGCGCCGCCTCCAGCTCCTTTGCCGCGCTCGCCTTGTGGCGCTGCAAATCGGCGAGGGCTTTTTCGACTTCAGCCGGCTTTCTCGACAGGCGGACGTCGCCGGCGGCCAGCTGAATCTTGCGCAGGTCGATATGCGCGGCGAGCGCACTATTCGCAACCTGCTGCGACCGGTTGGCGCGCTCGCTGGCTTCCTCGATCTTCGCTTCGGTGACCATCTGGTTGGCCACCATGCCGATCGCCAGCAGGACGCCGACCGCCCCGGCCAAGCCCAATTTGTTTCCGATGCGGTTGAGCTTGATCATGTCGACGACCCCAAATTCTTCTGAATCAGTTTTTCCGGAGACGGAATTTGCGACGAACGGACCGGCAACCTGCGCATGCAAATCCCGAAGATGCGGGCCAGCGTAGTGGTGATCGGTTAATTTCCGCTTGCGAGACACTACGGATTGTCAGACCGGGGTTGCAGTTCGACCAACTTCGCGCCATGCGCGAAAAAAAGCCCGGCTCCCTGTCCGAAAGCCGGACCTTATCGTCTGCCGTCGGCCGGTCGTCAGGCTGCCCGGACCGACTCCAGAAACTTGCCGACCTCGAGCCGGAGGCGGTTGCTGTCGCCCGACAGCGACTGCGCCGCCGACAGCACCTGGGACGAGGCCGCGCCGGTCTCGCTGGCGCCGCGCTGCACGTCGGTGATGTTGCTGGAGACCTGCTGGGTGCCCCGCGCCGCCTGCTGCACGTTGCGGGAGATTTCCTGGGTAGCGGCGCCCTGCTCTTCCACGGCAGCCGCAATCGCGGAGGAGATTTCCGCCAGCCGTTCGATGGTGCCGCTGATTTCCTTGATCGCGTTCACGGACTCCTGGGTCGCGCCCTGGATGCCGTTAATCTGCTGGCTGATCTCGCCGGTGGCCTTTGCGGTCTGTTCGGCCAGCGCCTTGACCTCCGAGGCCACGACCGCAAAGCCGCGCCCGGCATCACCGGCGCGCGCGGCCTCGATGGTGGCGTTGAGCGCGAGCAAATTGGTCTGGCCTGCAATGGTGTTGATGAGTTCGACCACGTCGCCGATCCGGCCGGCCGCCTTGGACAATTCGCTGACGCGGTTGTTGGTGACGCGGGCCTGACCGACGGCATCGGTCGCCATCCGGGCCGACTCCTGCACCTGGCGGCCGATCTCGGTGACCGAGGAGGAAAGCTCCTCGGTCGCCGACGCCACCGACTGCACGTTGGCGGAGGCTTCGCCGGAGGCCGAGGCTACGGTCGAGGTCAGCGTCTGCGAGCGCTCGGCAGTCGCCGACAGCGTGCCGGCGGATGCTTCGAGCTGGGTCGAGGCCGACGACACCGTCTGCACGATCTCGCCGATTATGCTTTCGAAATTGCGGGTAATGCCGTCGACCCGCCGGCCGCGCTCGATCTTGGCTTCGGCGTCGGCGGCGGCGGCCTGATCGGCGGCCTTCTTGGCGATCAGCGCTTGCTTGAACACCTGTAAGGTGTCGGCCATCGCACCGATTTCAGTCTTCTCGCCCTGATGCGGCACGTCGGCGCTGAGATCGCCGTTGCCCAGCGCCTGCATCGGCATGACGATGGAGGCAATGCCGATCGAGACGTCCCGGACCAGATAGGCGCTGATGGCAATACCGGCGATGACGGCAGCCCCGAGGATCAGAGCCAGCATCATGAGCGCGGCGTCAAAGCTGTCAGCCGCTTGGCTCGCCGCCTTGTCAGCACCGGCGTTGTTGAGGTCGATGTCCTTTTTCAGCACCGCATCGGCCTTGAGCCCGATCTTGTTGACCGTCTGGGTGTTCAAATCGTGAGCTTCAGTGGGAATCCTGCCGGCCGCATTGCGCGACAGCTCCATCACTTCCTGGGTGCCCTTCTTGTAGCTTTCCCACAGCCTGACCCATTCATTGTACAGCGCGCGCTCTTCCGCCGAGGTGATCAGCGGCTCATAGGCGGCGCGGATCTTGTTGTTGCTCTCGACGACCATCGCGAGTGTTTTTTCCTCCGCCAGCTTCTCTTCAAGCGTCTCGGACAGCATGTGCTCGCGGATCACGTTGCGATAGGTGATGACGCTGGCGCGCAGGTCGCCCAGCACGCGGACGCTCGGCAGCCAACCCGTCGAGATGTCGACCGTGTTGGCATTGATGGCCCGCATGTTCCGGACGGCGAGCAGGCCCATGCCCGTCATCGCGACGAGCAGGAAGGCGACCACGGCGATGATCTTGGTGCGGATCGAATAGCGGGCGAGCATGGCGGAATCTCTTGGTTTTGGGCGTACGGGTACACGCCGGATGGAAAAGCCGAGGAGTTGGAAAAGAGGGATGCCTGCGAAATATCAAACCCGACGCGCCCTCAGGTTGAGTTAATGCGCGTCGGTACAAATACCTACGCGACAGACCTCACCAGGAAATGAATGTCGGCTTGAGGCGATCAGCGCATCAGCTTCAGCGCGTCGGAGAAGAACTCCGGTCCACCGAAATTGCCTGACTTCAGGGCAAGCAGCATCTCGCCTTTGTCGGCGCCGACAGTGCGCAAAACCGGCACGCCTGCAGCGATTTCTTCGCCTACGAGAAAGCCGGGAAGGCGCAGGCGATCGACGACGGCGCCTGAAGTTTCGCCACCGGCGACCACCAGCCGCCGCACGCCTGAGCGCTCCAGGCCTTCGGCGATATCGGCCATTGCCTGTTCGATGGCATGTCCGGCTGCATCGCGGCCATGCCTGGATTGCAGAGCTGAAACCTGATCCGGCGTCGAGCTGCTGGCGATCAGGATTGGCCCGTCGGTGATTCGGTCGCTCGCCCAGGCCAGCGCGCGGCGGGCCTCGGCGGGGCCGGCGATGATCTGCTCGGGGTCGAGATGCAAAACGGGCATCGTCTTTTCGGCGTTGGCAATCTGCGCCAGCGTCGCCTGCGAGCAGCTCCCCGCGAGGCACACCGCCGGTCCACCGACCGGCGCGCCTGATACCGCGCCCGCGGCGGTAGCCTTGACCTTGCCGGAGGCGACCAGCGCCCGCGCGAGGCCGAGGCCGATGCCGGATGCACCCACCGACAGGCGGTGATCCAGCGCGACGGCGCCGATGGTTTCGAGGTCCCGATCAAAGACGGCGTCGATGATAACAGCGCCGATGCCCTTGCCCGAGAGATCGGCGAGGCGCCCGCGAACCGCCTCCGCGCCGCGCGACAGGGTGGCGAGATCGGCCAGTCCGACCTTGGTCCGGCTCTGGCGCGCCAGCACCCGCACCAGATTGGAGTCGTGCATAGGGTTGAGCGGATGGTCCTTCAACGGGCTTTCGTTCAGCGGCACGGAACCGACGAACAGGTTGCCCTGATAGACGGTGCGGCCGGTTTCCGGAAAGGCCGGCGTCACCAGCACGATCGCATCGCCGGAATCCGTGCGCAGCGCGTCCATCACCGGGCCGATATTGCCTGCATCGGTGGAATCGAAGGTCGAGCAGATCTTGAACAGCACATGGCCGGCGCCGCGACCGCGCAGCCATTTTTCCGCGGCGCGCGAGCGATCCACCGCGACATCAGCCTCGATCGAGCGGCTCTTGAGGGAGACCACGACCGCATCGACTTCAGGCAGCGCCAGATCGTCCGATGGCACGCCGATGGTCTGCACCGTGCGCAGGCCCTGACGGGTCAGCGTGTTGGCGAGATCGGAGGCGCCGGTATAGTCGTCCGCGATGCAGCCCAGAGACAGTTTCACGATTTTGCTCCGGCATAGGGCTTGAACCAGCCAAGTCCGTCGACGGTCTTGCCGCGCGGGTTGTACTCGCAGCCGACAAAGCCGCCGTAGCCGAGCCGGTCGAGCTCAGTGAACAGGAACGGATAGTTCAGTTCCTCGCCGTCGGGTTCGTTGCGCGAGGGAATGCTGGCGATCTGGACGTGGCCTGTGATCGGCATCATCTCGCGCAGCCGCATGGTGACGTCGCCGTGGATGATCTGGCAGTGGTAGATGTCGAACTGCAGTTTCAGGTTTGAAATCTTCAGCTCGGTAATCAGATCGCGGGCGAAGCCGAAATCGTTGAGAAAATATCCCGGCACGTTGCGCGAATTGATCGGCTCGATCACGACATCGAGGCCGTGGGGCGCATAGAATTCCGCCGCCCACGCTACCGATTTGTAGAACTGCTCAACGGCCTTGGCGTTGCTACGGTCGGCAATACCCGCCATCAGATGCAGCCGATTGACACCAGTGGCTTTTGCGTAGGGCAAGGCCGTATCGAGGCTTCGCTTCAGATCGTCAAATCGCTCCGGCAGCGCGGCAAAGCCTTTTTCGCCGGCGTCCCAATTGCCCGGCGGCAAATTGAACAGCGCCTGTGTCAGGCCGTTCTTCTTCAGCCGCTCGCCGACAGCCTCCGCCGGATGATCGTAAGGAAACAGGAATTCGACCGCGGTGAAGCCGGCTTTCGCCGCAGCATCGAAGCGGTCGAGAAACGGAACTTCGGTGAACATCATGGAGAGATTGGCGGCAAAACGCGGCATCGAGCGTCCCCTTCTTGATCTTGCGACTATTTCGGCTCGCCCGGCAGTGACGTGCCGGTGACCTTGGCGTACATCCGCGCCACCGAGGCGTCGTCATCGCGGCCCATGCCGGCGGCCGATGTCATCAGGAACATCTGCAAGGCCGCGGCGGAAACCGGCACCGGGAATTTCTGCGAGCGCGCCATGTCCTGGATGATGCCGAGGTCTTTCACGAAAATATCCACCGCGCTGCGCGGCGCGTAATCGCCGTCGAGCACATGCGGCATGCGGTTTTCGAACATCCAGGAATTGCCGGCCGAGGCCGTGATCACCTCATAGACCTTTCGGATGTCGAGGCCCTGCTTTGCAGCGAACGCCATTGCTTCCGAAGCCGCGGCGATGTGCACGCCGGCGAGCAACTGGTTGATCATCTTGAACGCGGCGCCCTGGCCGGCGTCGTCGCCGAGCTCGTAGAGTTTGGCCGCCATCGCATCCAGCGCCGGGCGCGCTTTTGAAAATGCGGCTGGGCTGCCCGATGCCAGAATGGTGAGTTCGCCCTGTGCCGCGCGCTGCGCGCCGCCGGAAATCGGCGCGTCGAGGTAGTGGCGACCGGTGGCCTCCAACTGTTTGGCGAGCCGCCGCGCGACGTCGGGATCCATGGTGGCGGAGGAAATGAATACCGCGCCCTCGCCCAGGGTTTCCGCGACGCCATTGGCGCCGAACAAAATGGTTTCGGTCTGGGCGGCGTTGACGACGACGCTGACGACGATGGCGGCCGATTTCGCGGCTTCCGCCGGCGTGCTCGCCCCCTTGCCGCCGTCCGCCACGAACCGCTTCACCGTTTCAGCCGAGACGTCGCAGCCGGTAACTTCCAGCCCCGCGCGACGCAACGAGGTCGCCATGCCATATCCCATCGAGCCCAGCCCGATGACGGCGACACGCGGTTTGGCGGATTCTGGCATTGCGGCGATTCCTCGATGGTTTCTCGTTCGCCGCCATGGGCCGGCGGCCTTGCCCCTTGCGTATCACGGCTTGGCCGCGCTGCCAAAGCGTGAGACAAGACGAAAAATGGGGTCGGTTTTATGAGCGAAACAAGGATCCGCGAGGAAATCTGCCGCCTCGGCCGCTCGCTGTTCGAGCGCGGCCTGACGCCCGGTTCCTCCGGCAATATCAGCGTCAAGCTCGACGATGGCGGCTGGCTGGTGACGCCGACCAACGCCTCGCTCGGCTTCCTCGATCCGGCACGGATGTCACGGCTCGGGCCGGATGGACGGCTGGTTTCCGGCGACGCGCCGACCAAGGAGGTGCCGCTGCACACCGCGATCTACCAGACCCGCGGCGCGGCACGCGCCGTGGTGCATCTTCATTCGACCCACTCGGTGGCGTTGTCGATGCTGCCCGAGATCGACCCCCGCGCCGCGCTGCCGCCGATGACGCCTTATTACCTGATGAAATGCGGCCAGACGGCGCTGGTGCCGTATTATCGTCCCGGCGATCCCGCCGTGGCGGACGCGATCAAGGGACTGGCCGGGAAATATTCATCCGTGCTTCTCGCCAATCATGGGCCGGTTGTGTCAGGCGACACGCTGGAGGCCGCGGTGTTCGCGATGGAGGAGCTGGAGGAGACGGCGAAGCTCTATCTGCTGCTGCGCGGGTTGAACCCGAGGTATCTGTCGCCGGAACAGGTGAAGGATTTGACTGATGTGTTCGGGCTGACGTTGCCGGAGCATGGCGAGCATTTGTAACGATTGGATACCAAGCTCTATCCGCGTCATTGCGAGCGAAGCGAAGCAATCCAGAAGGCCACGGAAAGACTGATCGTTTCGGCGCTAACGCAATACCCGGCGGAGAGATCGAATGAAACAACCTTGCGTCTACATCATGGCAAGCCGCCGCAACGGAACGCTTTATACCGGCGTGACAAGTAACCTGCCGAAACGGGCTTTTGAGCATCGCGAAGGGTTGGTCGCGGGATTTTCAAGGAAGCACGCGTGCAAGGTTCTGGTTTGGTACGAGCTTCATGGCAGCATGATCGATGCCATCACTCGAGAAAAGCAAATCAAGGCGGGCAGCCGCACGTAGAAGCTGGCGTTGATCGAGGGCCTTAACCCGAACTGGCGCGACCTTTACGACGATCTGATTTGAGCTCGTCATTAGCGACTAAGAGATCCAGACTGTCGCTGCTGCAAGACTCTGGATTGCTTCGCTTCGCTCGCAATGACGTGGCAGGACTTCCGTTCTGCCCACCACTTCACAGCAATCGTAGCCCGCATGAGCGCAGCGACATGCGGGACCGCCTGCCCCGGATATCGCTTCGCTCATCCGGGCTACGGCAGCGTGCTTGCGGCTACAGCCCCAGATACGCCTTCCGCACATCCGGATTGACGCTGATATCAGCCGCGTTGCCCTGCATCAGCACGCGACCCGTCTGCAGGATGTAGGCGCGGTCGGCGATTTCCAAACACTCCGACATGCGCTGCTCGACGATCAGCACGGTCATGCCGGCGTCGCGGATGCGCTTGACCGCCTGGAAGATTTCATCGACCAGCTTTGGCATGATGCCCTGCGACGGCTCGTCCAGCATCAGAAGCCGCGGGCGCGTCATCAGGGCGCGGCCAATGGCGAGCATCTGCTGCTCGCCGCCGGAGAGCGTTTCGGCGCGCTGCTCCAGCCGCTCCTGCAGGCGCGGAAACAATTTGAACACGAGATCGAGCGGCGCTTCGCGATCGGCCTCGCCGCGATAGAGGTAGCTGCCGAGCCTTAAGTTGTCGCGCACCGACAGGCGCGGAAACAGCCGGCGGTTTTCCGGCACATAGGCGATGCCGCGCGAGGTGATGACGTGCTGCGCCATGCCGTCGATCCGGGTGCCGTCGAACGACACCGTGCCGGAGCGCGGGCGCTCCGCGCCGGCGATCGATTTCAACAGCGTCGACTTGCCGGCCCCATTGGCGCCGGCGACGCAGACGATTTCGCCCTTCTCCACTTCGATCGAGACCGCCGAGATCGCGACCAGGCCCTGATAGGCGGTGGTGACTTCATGCACCGACAGCATGACGGTCTCCCAGATAGGCGGTGATGACTTTCGGATCGCGGACGACGTCGGCGGGCTTGCCCTCGACCAGCACCTTGCCGAGATCGAGCACGATCGCGCGGTCGACCAGCGGCATCACGATTTCCATGACATGCTCGACCATCAGCACGGTGATGCCGGTGTCGCGCACCTTGCGCACCAGCTCGACGCCGGTCTTGGCTTCGACCGGCGTCAGGCCGGTGAGCACTTCATCGAGCAGCAACAGCTTCGGTTCGGTCGCCAGCGCCCGGGCCACTTCAAGCCGGCGCTTTTCGGACGGAACCAGGTCGCTCGCCAGCACGTTGGCGCGCGGGCCGAGGCCACAGAATTCCAGCACCTGACGCGCCTTGCGGCGGGCATCGCGCATCACGGTGGTGCGGACCAGTGCGCCGACGATGACGTTGTCGATGACCGTCATGGTCTCAAAGCTCTTCACGACCTGGAAGGTACGGCCGACGCCGCGCTGGCAACGTTCGGCCGCCGGCAGCGCGGTGACATCCTCGCCGTCGAAGATGATCGAGCCTTGCGTGGGCGGCAACACGCCCGCGATCAGGTTGAACAGCGTCGACTTGCCCGCGCCGTTCGGACCAATCAGGCCGACGATCTCGCCGCGCCCGACCGAGATCGAGACGTCGCTGTTGGCGATCAGGCCGCCGAAGCGCTGCCAGACGCCGCGGGTTTCCAGCAATGGCGTCGTCATCGGACCGCCTCCTTGCCCTTGGGCGAGAACAGTCCGGCGAAGTGCTTCAACGAGAACAGGCCGATCAGCCCCTGCGGCCGCGCCAGCGAGATCGCGATGATCAGGCCGCCATAGACGATGAGGTCGATGCCCTTTCCGGAGCCGCCGACATAGGACCGCGTCAGTTCCGTGAGCGGGATCAGGATGACCGCGCCCAGCATCGGTCCCCACAGCGTGCCAATGCCGCCGAGCACGGCGGGCAGCGCCATCAGCAGCGAGAACTGAAAGCCCATGACGCTTTCGGGATCGATGTAGGAGACGAATTGCGCATAGAAGCTGCCGCCGACCGCGACCAGGAATGCCGATACCGCCGCTGCGCCCATCTTGGAATTGAACACGACGACGCCAAGGCTTTCAGCGGCTTCCGGATTGTCCTTTACTGCGCGCCACCAATAGCCCCATTTGGAATCCTCCAGCCACCAGGTGACGAACCAGGCAACGCAGGCCAGCGCCAGCGCGAAGTAGAAATACGGCAGCTTGCTGCGCGGGAACTGGAACTTCAGCCAGCTATCGCCGCGCACCGGAATCTCGATGCCCATCGCGGCGCCGGCCCAATCCCAATTGTGGAACAGCAGCAGCCCGATTTCGGCGATGACGATGGTGGCGATCACGAAGTAATGGCCGCGCAGCCGGAAGCAGGGATAGCCGAGCGCCATCGCGATCAGCGCGGAGATCACGCCGCCGCCGAGCATGCCGAACCACGGCAGCACACCGAATTTGGTGAACAGCAGCGTGGTGGTATAGGCGCCAAGGCCGAAATAGAGCGCGTGGCCGAGCGAGATCTGCCCGCAATAGCCGGAAAGGATGTTCCAGCTTTGCGACAGCGCACCCCACATCAGGGTCAGCACCATCATGTTCTGGAGGTAGGAGTCCTTGACGAACAGCGGGACGGTGGCCGCGATCGCGGCGAGGATAAAGGCGACAATGAGGTCGCGGCGGCGGCGTTCTGCGAAAGCGGTATCCATCACATCGATCCGAACAGGCCGCGCGGGCGGACGAAGACGACAAGGAGATAGACGGCGTAGATGCCCACCGCCTTCAGCGACGGCGGCAGCAACATCGCGGTGGTGGCCTCGACGAGGCCGACGATGATGCCGCCGGCGAAAGCGCCGAACACGCTGCCGAAGCCGCCGAGCGCCACCGTGACATAGGCGATCAGCGCAAAGGAGGCGCCGACATCAGGGTAGATGTAGAAGAAGATCGCCATGATCGCGCCGGCAAGACCCACCAGCGCCGCGCCAAGACCCCAGCCCAGCGCAAACACCTTGTTCTTGTCGATGCCGACCAGCGCCACCGCGCCGGCGTCCTCGCGGGTCGCCTCCAGCGCGCGGCCGAAATCGGTGCGGTTGATGAAGAGATACAGCCCGCCGAACGCCGCGATCGCGACCAGCGCGCCGACCAGTTGCGGCACCGGCAGGAAGATGCCCGCCACCGACACCGTCTTGCCGCCGAGCCATGAATGGGTGACGCTGCGGTAGTCCGGCGTGAAGAAATACTGCGTCAGGCCCCGCATGACGATAGCCAGACCGAAGGTCGAGAAGATCTGTACCATGCCGGCATTGGCCTTGGCGCGCACCGCAAAGCGCACGATCAACAGATAGACCACAGCCCCAAACACGAACAACGCCGCCGCGACCAGCGGCGCGGACAGCAGGGGGTCGATCGCGAAGAACACGAACAGGAAGAACGTCGCGTACATCGCGATCATCAGGAACTCGCCATGGGCGAAGTTCACGACGTCCATCAGCCCGAAGATCAGCGCGAGGCCGACGGCGATGAGGCCGTAGAGCAGACCCATGAGGAGGCCGCTGGCGAGGCTTTGGATGATGGCTTCGGCTGTCACCGGGATGCCCCCATTGCTCGTCGTCCCTGCGAACGCAGGGACCCATAACCACCGGATTCGCATTTGAAGGAAGGACGAGAGACCGCGGTCAAACTGATGCTCCTCGGCGTATGGGTCCCTGCGTTCGCAGGGACGACGCTGCGGTTGTGATGTCTTCTCGGGAAGCGTCCGCTTATTTCATCGGCCAGACGGCTTCCGCAATGGCGGCCTGCGGCGGGAAGATGGTGACGAACTTGCCGCCGATATATTGCAGCAGCACCGGGTCGGCGTCGTTGTTCTGGCCGAGTTCGTCGAACTTGACGCGCTTCCAGGGCATGATGGTCTGCTCGCCCGGAATGTCGGTCGCGACCAGCGCCTCGCGGATCTTCTCGCCGTCGGTCGACTTGGCGCGGTTGATGGCATCCGCCATCACCAGGAGACCCATGAACTGGCGCGAGGTGAGATCGTTGAAGTCTTTGCCCGACTTCTCCTTGAACATGGCGTTGATCTTGCCGACCATCGGTCGCTTGGTGGCGAGGTCGAGCGAGAAGCTGCCGCGCGAGATCACGCCTTCGAGCTTGTCGCCGACGGCGTCGTACAGGGCCTTTTCGGAGAAGCCGGCGTCCTGCGCCACGATCGCATTCGGCTTGTAGCCGAGCTCGGCCATGGTCTTCACCAGCAGGATGCCGTCGGTGGTGTAGCTCGAAGGCATCAGGACGTCGGCATTCGCGGTCTTGAGCTGCTGCACTTCCGCGGACAATGACGGCGAGTTGGAGCGGTACTTGATGTCGGAGATGACCTTGTAGCCGCGCTCGGAGGCGAGCTTGAGCTGGGTATTGGCGGAGTCGGTGCCGAAGATGGTGTCCTCGTGGAACAGCGACAGCGTGTCGATCTTGGTACCCTTCTTCTTCATCGCATCGAAGAAGTTGAACATCGCGGCCGAGAACATCTCGTCATGGGGCGCGGCGCGGAAATAGAATTTGAGGCCGCGCTTGTGGAGGCTCGGCGAGGAATTGTCCGCCGAGATGAACGGCACCTGGTAGCGCTCGCAGATCTGGCTGACGGTGACGGCGACCGCGCTCTGGTAGGTGCCGATGACGGCGCAGACCTTTTCCTGGGTGATCAGGCGTTCGGTCTCGGCGCGGCCCTTCTGCGGATCGGCCTGATGGTCGGCGAACACAAGGCGGATCTTGGCGCCGCCGAGACCCGGCAGTCCCTCGCCCTTCGCCAGCGGCAGATCGAAATCATGGTTCTTGTTGATGATGTCGAGCGCGGTCTCGAACGACTTCTGCGCATCGACGCCCATCTGCGCGCTGGCGCCGGAGAACGGATAGATCACGCCGATCACGACCTCGGACGTCTGCGCGCGGGCCGCGACAGGTCCGAGCGCTGCGGCAGCAGTGGCTCCAAGCAGTACGTTACGGCGCGTGATGTTCATGGCGATATCCTTATGCTGGATGGCGACTATCGATGAAACGGGCGAAGGGTACGGTAAAGCCTCAATGAGCAGCAGGCGCTGCATCAAAGCACGGCAAGCGCTTTGTTCCTGAGATCGGTCACGAGCATCAATCCGGGCGCATGCGTAATTGCAAATGGCACCTTCGCGGCCTGGATGACCGATTGCGGAGTCACGCCGCACGCCCAGAACACCGGAATTTCGTCAGGCTCGACCGGCACCGGATCGCCATAGTCGGGCTTGGCGAGGTCGACGATGCCGATCGCTTGGGGGAGACCGATATGAACCGGCGCCCCATGCACCGAGGGAAAACGTGAAGTGATCTGCACCGCGCGGATCGCATTGGCGGGCTTGAACGGCCGCATCGTCACCACCATCGGTCCGGCAAAGGGACCTGCGGGGCTGCAGGCGATATTGGTGCGGTACATCGGCACGCGCACGTCGCGCTCGATATGGCGGATCGGCAGACCTTCCTCCAGCAGCGCTTCTTCAAAAGAGAAAGAGCAACCGAGCACGAAGGCCACGAGATCATCGCGCCAGTGCGCCATGATGTCGGTCGGCTCCTCCACGATTTCGCCGTCGCGCCAGATGCGATAGCGCGGCAGGTCGGTGCGGATATCGAGGTCGATGCCGAGTGCGGGAATGCGGGGATCGCCGACGTCGGACATGCCGATGATCGGGCACGGCTTGGGATTGAGCTGGCAGAAGCGGTGAAAGGCGCCCGCGAGTTTTTCCGGCAGGATGGCGAGATTGCCCTGGACGAAGCCGTTGGCGACGCCCGCGGTGTGATGGGCCATGCCGTTGCGGCAGGCATGACGGGCCGCGACGCTCGGCGATAAATCCGCCGTATCCTGACCTTCCCGTTCCGTCCTCGCCAAGCCGGTCATCGTTGTCCCCGCTTCCATTCTTGTCGACATCTACTCCCGCATATGGCTATGATAATGTCTAATCGTCTTTTCTAATCAACTTCAATAAAACTAAATTATCGATCTGCGGGCAGAGGGTGCATGACTGATTTCAAGGCAATTGAGACTTTCATGTGGGTGGTGACGCTCGGCAGCTTCCGTGGCGCCGCCCAGAAGCTCAACACCACCCAGCCTGCGATCTCGCAACGCATCGCGCAGCTCGAACGCGAGGTGGGCGTGAAACTCCTGCAGCGCGATCGCCGCATGGTGCTGCCGACGCCGAACGGCCGGCAATTGATGGTCTATGCCGAGAAGCTGATCGGGCTGCGCTCGGAAATGCTGGCGGTGGTCGGCGACCGCTCGGCGATGCGCGGCGTGCTGCGACTCGGCGTCGCCGAAACCATCGTCCACACCTGGCTGCCGCAGCTCATCAAGAGCGTCAACCACGCCTACCCGAACCTGTCGCTCGAAATCGAGGTCGACATCACCTCGAACTTGCGCAACCGGCTGCTGGCGCAGGAAATCGAACTTGCCTTCGTGCTCGGGCCGCTAACGGCACCGATGGTCAACAACCGGACACTATGCGATTATCCCATAGGCTTTACGGCCAGCCCCTCGCTCGGGCTCGGCAAGCAGGAGCTGACCCTGCACGATCTGGCGAAATTTCCGATCATCACCTTTTCGCGCCGAACCCAGCCCTATGAAATCGTGCGTTCCCTGTTCAACCGCCCTGACCTGCCGCCGATACGGCTGCATGCGAGCGCTTCGCTCGCAACCGTCATCCACATGGCGATCGAAGGTCTCGGCATCGCCCTGATACCGACCGCGATCGTCGAGGACGACATGGCAAACGGGCGGCTGCAATTGCTGTCGACCAATCTGCAGTTGGCGCCGCTGACATTTTCGGCAAGCTGGCTCGCCTCCCCCGATACGGTCGCGGTGGAGCGCGTGGTCGAACTCGCCGCCAGCCTGGCGCGAGGCGGCGTCATTGTTGACGCGCCGCCACAGGCGCGTCATTGAAAACGATAACGCGTTTGTGCCTCACGGAAGTATCCCATGACCAAGATCGGATCCAACCTGCAGATCGATTCCGCCCGGCTGTGGGACACGATTCACGAAACCGCCAAATTCGGCGCGACGCCGAAAGGCGGCGTGCGGCGGCTGACGCTGGGGCCCGAGGACAAGCAGGTACGCGACTGGTTCCGCGAACGGTGCGAGGCCGCAGGCCTTGAGGTGCATGTCGATGCGCTGGGTTCGATGTTCGGGCTGCGCAAGGGCCGGGATATGTCGAAAGCCCCGATCGGCCTCGGCTCGCATCTCGACACGCAACCGACCGGCGGCAAATATGACGGCGTGCTCGGCACGCTAGCGGCGCTGGAAGTGGTGCGCACGCTCAACGATGCCGGCATCGAGACCGAGACGCCGATCTGCGTCTGCAACTGGACCAACGAGGAAGGCTCGCGGTTTGCGCCGGCGATGATGGCCTCCGCCGCCTATGTCGGCGATTTCACCACCGACGACATTTTGTCGCGCCGGGATGCCGAAGGCGTCACCGTGGCGCAGGCGCTGGACAGTATTGGTTACCGCGGCGACCGGCCGGTGGGAACGCAGAAATTTTCGGGCTTCGTCGAACTGCATATCGAGCAGGGTCCGATCCTGGAGGCTGAAAACAAGACCATCGGCGTCGTCGATTCCGGCCAGGGCGTGTTGTGGTACGACGGCAAGATCACCGGCTTCGAGAGCCACGCCGGCTCGACCCCGATGCCGTTGCGGCGCGACGCGCTGGCGACGCTGTCGGAAATCGTGCTGGCGATGGAATCGATCGCAAAGAAGCACGGGCCGAAAGCGGTCGGCACCATTGGGGAAGCCGTGATCGCCAACCCCTCGCGCAACGTCATTCCCGGCGAGATCGCCTTCACGGTGGATTGCAGAAGCGCCGATGCCGCCATCATGGATGCGCTGGACAGGGATCTGCGCGCGGCGATTGCCGAGATAGCGGCCCGGCGCAAGGTCGAGGTACAGTTCGATCTGATCTGGCGCAAGCCGCCGACCCATTTCGATCCGAAGCTGGTGGATGCGGTGGAGAACGCCGCAAAAATGCTGGGGTATTCGCATCGCCGTATCACTTCCGGCGCCGGCCACGATGCCTGTAACCTGAATACCGTCATGCCGGCGGCGATGGTGTTCGTGCCCTGCAAGGACGGCATCAGCCACAACGAACTCGAAGACGCCACCCAGCCCGATTGCGCGGCGGGCGCCAACGTGCTGATGCATACCGTGCTGGCGCTGGCCGGCGTCGCGTCCTGATATCAAAACAAGAAATGGGGGGAATGCCCATGCGCGGAGTTTTTGTCGACGCCAATGAATCGCTGGCCGTGATCTTCGAGCGGCTGGAACAACCCGGCGATCCCAAGGTCCGGATCAACCGCGATCCTGATATCCGCCCCGAGCAATATCCTGAGGTCCTCGACGGCGCCGAAATCGCCATTGTCGATCATACGGCGCTACCGACCGATATCGCGAAGAAATGCGCGGGCCTGAAGCACGTCGTTTTTCTCGGCACCGGCGCGCGCAGCTACATGAATCCCGACGAACTCGCCGAGACCGGCATCCACGTGCACCTGATCAAGGGCTACGGTGACACGGCGGTGGCCGAATGCGCCATCGCGCTGATGTGGGAAGGCGCGCGCGGCCTCGCCAAGATGGATCGCGGCATCCGCGCCGGCAACTGGCTGCGCGACGACGGCATGCAGCTCACCGGCAAGACGCTCGGCCTGATCGGCTTTGGCGGCATCGCCGCCGAAGTCGCGCGGATCGCGCTCGGCGCAGGCATGCGCGTCATTGCCTGGAACCGGTCGCCGAAGAAATATCCGAAGGTCGAGTTCCTCGATTTCGACGAAGTGCTGACCGAGAGCGACGTGGTCTCGATCCATCTGCTCCTGAACGACGAGACGCGCGGCATGATCTCGCGCGCCTGCATCGAGGGGATGAAGCCCGGCGCGATCCTGGTCAATACCGCCCGCGGTGCGATCGTCGACGAGGAAGCGATGATCGACGCGCTGAAATCGGGCCATATCCGCCACGCCGGGCTCGACGTCTTCAACATCGAGCCGCTGCCGGCGGATCATCCGCTGACGACGCTGCCCAACGTGACGCTGTCGGCGCATTCGGCCTTCCGCACGCCCGAGGCGAGCGAGAATTTGATGAGCGCGGCCTGGGAGCATTGCCGGCGGATTGCGCAGGGAAAATAGCCGCAAGCCCCCTGCGGGGTTGAACCGGATCGCGCGCCTTCGCGACCACAGGGAGCGGTCGCCCTGCCGGTGCGCGCAGCCGAGGTTCACATGCTGTCACGTTTCATGAATTCGCGCCCGCAAACTCCATTGATCTAAGTCAAGCCTGAGCAACTTGACCTGCTAGAGCGTAGGTATCAGGGGAAGCAACTAACGCGAGCGACAACGCCAACGTTAGCCAGCACCCTTGCCGTGCTACCGGAAATTTGCTGATCGCATCGCTCATTCTATCGCTCTGGGAACAGGACGATGTGGATGCGTCGCAGGAGGTTCAGATGAGCAGCCCGTCATCGCCGAACAACCCCCTGGCTCCCATTGAAGAACTGATGAGGGCCGGCCAGCAATCGATGAAGCAGTTTGATGATGCGATTGCCGCGGCCATGGGCGTAGGCGCCAGCCGTCCGACGAGTCAGGGAATGTCGCCGTTTGCGATGTATCCCGATTATGTGACACAGGCCTGGCGGCTCTGGAATGCCAGTATCGTCAATGCGTTCGCAGCAGGCATGATGCCAAGCGTTCAACCCTCGCGAGGCGACAAACGTTTCAAGGACGACGCCTGGCAG
Organism: Bradyrhizobium paxllaeri; assembly: GCF_001693515.2. Classification (NCBI taxonomy): domain Bacteria; kingdom Pseudomonadati; phylum Pseudomonadota; class Alphaproteobacteria; order Hyphomicrobiales; family Nitrobacteraceae; genus Bradyrhizobium; species Bradyrhizobium paxllaeri. Next base: position 2,265,742 of record NZ_CP042968.1, on the reverse strand, counting down.
CACTCACCTTATTACGATCTTCTCAAGCAATCCTACCTGCTCACCTCGAAACAACTGTCCGACCTGGTCGATCAGGCCCAGGTCGATGACAAATCCAGGTTACAACTTCGCTTCTATGCGCGGCAATTCATCGATGCGATGAGCCCGTCCAATTTCCCCGCGACGAACCCGGAGGTCATTCGAACCGCAATCCAGACGCGCGCGGCGAGCCTGGCGACCGGGATGCAGAACCTGATCGAGGATCTCAAAAAAGGGCGCATCACCCGGGTTGACGAATCCGCCTTTGAGGTCGGGCGAAACCTTGCAGCAACGCCCGGATCGGTGGTTTTTGAAAACGAGTTGATCCAGCTCATCGAATATGCGCCGCAGACAGCGGAGATCGAGATGACACCGCTTCTCATCGTGCCGCCCTGCATCAACAAATACTACCTGCTGGATCTCGGCGCGGGAAATTCGTTCGTTGAATATGCCGTCGCTCAAGGCCATCGCGTCTTCCTGATCTCATGGCGGAGCGCGGTTTCCGAAACGCAGTATCTGACCTGGGACGACTATCTGAATCTTGGGCCGCTCAAGGCCATCGACGTCGTGCGCGACATCGCCTCCGCCGACAAGATTCATGTGCTGGGCTTTTGCGTCGGAGGCACGATTCTGAGCTGCGCGGCCGGAGTACTGGCCGCTCGCGGAGAGCACAAGCTTGCCACCATGACGCTGCTGACCACGATGGTCGACTTTGCCGATACCGGCGAGATTGGCCTCCTGATCGACGAGAATGCAATCGCCTTGCGGGAGGCAATGATCGGAAGAGGCGGCATCCTGCCGGGCAAGGAACTCGCCTTTACCTTCGGGACCCTCCGCGCCAATGACCTGATCTGGCGCTATGTCGTCGAAAGCTACCTGAAAGGTGCGACGCCTGAGGCGTTCGACCTGCTGTACTGGGATTCCGATAGTGTCAGCCTGCCTGGCCCGATGTACTGCTGGTACACGCGCAACACCTATCTCGAAAACAAAATCAAGGAGCCGGGCAAGACGACGCAATGTGGCTTGCCGATCGATCTCTCGCAGGTAAGCGTGCCACTGTATCTGCTGGCTTCTCGCGAGGATCATATTGTGCCCTGGCAGAGCGCATACCGATCGAAGGATCTAATGGGAAAAGATCCTCGTTTCGTGCTGGCGGCCAGTGGTCACGTTGCTGGCGTAATCAATCCACCCGCCCGCAAGAAACGCAGCTATTGGCTTAATGACAACATCAATCGCGATGCAACGACCTGGCTGGAGGAAGCCCAGGAGAAGCCGGGAAGCTGGTGGCCCGATTGGGATGATTGGCTGAAGCGTCATTCGAGTGGCAAGAAGCGCGCGCCGGCTCAGCCGGGAAACGCCAACTTCAAGGTCATTGAGCCCGCGCCTGGAAGATACGTGAAGCAAAAGTCGAATTGACGATCTCGTCCTGCCGTTAATGTCCTCAAAGCAAAGGCGACGCACGATGGACCATCCGCTCAGACGCCCGGAAGAAATTCTGGCTTATCGGTCGATGAAACAGATGCTCAAGCCGAGAGCCCTTTGGAGTGTGGGCCCGGCAGACACCATCCTGTCAGCGGCGCAGCTAATGGCCGAAAAGAACATCGGCTTTCTGGTGGTTCTGGAAAATGGAAAGATTGTCGGCGTTCTTTCCGAACGCGATTGCATGCGGCGCGTTGTACTGGCCCGCAAATATCCTGAAGTGACGCTGGTGGTGGACGTCATGGTTCGAGATGTCGTCACAGCCAATCTCGAGAGTACGTTTGCTGACTGTTTGAGATTGATGCACACGCACGGCATTCGTCACCTGCCGGTTGTCGATAACGAGAAGGCGGTGGGCGTCATCTCGGTCCGCGACCTGCTGCGCGAGGCGGTAGAACACCACACCAAGGTCATCAGCGAGCTTGAGCGCGAACGAATGACGATGCTGACGTCAACAGCTTGAGAATAGCCGGGTCCGCTGACCTGCGGCTTTGAAGTGGAGTGTCGCCATGAATCTCCTGATCGTGCTGGCCGCTCTTTTCTTCCTGATGTTTGTCGCCTATCGCGGCTACAGCGTGATCCTGTTTGCTCCGGTCGCCGCTTTGGGCGCCGTGTTGCTGACCGATCCCTCACTGGTCCCGCCGATGTTCTCCAGCGTTTTCATGGAGAAGATGGTCGGCTTCATTAAAAACTACTTTCCTGTGTTTATGCTCGGCGCCGTCTTTGGCAAAGTCATCGAACTCTCGGGTTTCTCGAAGTCGATCGTGGCCGCGGTGATCGGGGTACTTGGCCGAGAGCGCGCTATCCTGTCCATCGTCGTGGTCTGCGCGATCCTGACCTATGGCGGCGTGTCGCTGTTCGTCGTGGTGTTCGCAGTCTATCCGTTCGCAGCCGAGATGTTCCGCCAGGGCGATATTCCCAAGCGGCTCATTCCGTGCACGATTGCGCTCGGCGCTTTCAGCTTCACGATGGACGCCCTGCCGGGAACGCCGCAGATCCAGAACATCATTCCGACCACGTTTTTCAACACGACGACGTGGGCAGCACCCATACTTGGGCTGGTCGGCAGTGTTTTCGTTTTCGGCGTCGGTCTTGCCTATATCGAAAACCGCCGCCGTGCCGCGCAAAAACGCGGAGAAGGCTACGGCACCGAGCTGGTGAACGAGCCCGAGCCGTTCGAAGAAAAGGAGCTGCCGAACCCGTGGATCGCCCTTACGCCGCTGGTCGTGGTGGGCGTCATGAACTTCGTATTCACGCAGTTGGTGCCTCGCGCCTATGGCGCAGTTCATGAGGTCACGCTCGGCGGCCACGCGATCGTGACGAAGGTCGGTCCGCTGGCGGCCATCTGGGCCGTCGAGGGCGCGCTGCTGCTCGGCATCCTGACGGTGTTCATCTTTGCCTGGCGTCCCGTGTTGGCGAAGTTCGCCGATGGCAGCAAGGCTGCGGTCGCCGGCGCCCTGCTGGCCGCGCTCAATACTGCCTCCGAATACGGGTTCGGCGGCGTGATCGCGCTGTTGCCGGGCTTCGAGATGGTGGCCGCCGCGCTCCGGGCAATTCCCAATCCGCTCGTGAACGAGGCCGTTACGGTCACGGTGCTCGCCGGCATCACCGGCTCGGCATCCGGAGGCATGAGCATTGCCCTCGCCGCAATGTCCGATGAATTCATTGCCGCCGCGCAGGCCGCCAACATCCCCCTCGAAGTTTTCCATCGGATCGCGGCGATGGCGAGCGGTGGCATGGACACGTTGCCCCATAATGGCGCCGTCATCACGCTACTTGCCGTGACGGGTCTTACCCACAGGCAGGCCTACGGAGACGTGTTCGTGATCACGATGACGAAAACCGTCGCGGTGTTTGTTGCGATCGGGTTCTTTTATCTTACCGGGTTGTATTGAACTTGCCACAAGCACTGACCTCATCCTGAGAGATTGTGAAGCTATCTCCCCGTCATTGCGAGCGCAGCGAAGCAATCCATCTATCCCTGCGCCGAGATGTGGATTGCTTCGCTTCGCTCGCAATGACGAGGAGGAGCTAGCTTCACTCTCCCCCGTCATCCTGAGGAGACCGCGCAGCGGTCGTCTCGAAGGATGGCCGCGGGTGAGATCGAGGCCTCATGGTTCTCCGAGCGATGCGAAGCATCGTCCGGAGACGCGCGAAGACGCGCTCCTCACCATGAAGGTTTCAGTCAATCCACCATATCAGCCACAGCCTTGCCGCAGGCGGTGGTGTCCGCGTTGCCGCCGAGATCGCGCGTGCGGAGCGTTCGTTCGCCGAGGGTGCGCTCGATGGCGCCGACGATGGATTCGGCTGCAGCCTTCTCGCCGAGATGTTCCATCATCATCGCACCCGACCAGATCATGCCGATCGGATTGGCGATGCCCTGCCCCGCAATGTCAGGCGCCGAGCCGTGCACCGGCTCGAACACGGAAGGGAAATTGCCTTCCGGATTGATGTTGCCCGACGGCGCGATGCCGATGGTGCCGGTGCAGGCCGGCCCGAGATCGGAAAGGATGTCCCCGAACAAATTGGAGCCGACCACGACGTCGAACCAGTCCGGATGCAGCACGAAGTTCGCGGTGAGGATGTCGATGTGGTACTTGTCCCACTTCACGCCCGGATACTTCTTCGCCATCGCCTCCACGCGCTCGTCCCAATAGGGCATCGTGATCGAGATGCCGTTGGACTTGGTCGCCGAGGTCAGGTGCTTCTTCGGCCGCGACTGTGCGAGCTCAAATGCGAATTTCAGGATGCGATCGACGCCGGTGCGCGTCATCACCGTTTGCTGCGTGACGAATTCGCGGTCGGTATCGGGGAACATGCGGCCACCGACGGAGGAATACTCGCCTTCGGTATTCTCGCGCACCACCCAGAAATCGATATCGCCGGGCTTGCGGTTGGCGAGCGGCGACGGCACGCCGGGCATCAGCCGCACCGGGCGCAAATTGACGTATTGGTCGAACTCGCGGCGGAACTTGATCAAGGAGCCCCACAGCGAGACGTGATCGGGAATTTTCGCCGGCCAGCCGACCGCACCGAAATAGATCGCGTCGTGCTTGCCGATCTGTGCCTTCCAGTCCTCCGGCATCATCTCGCCGTGCTTTTCGTAATAGTCCCAGGAGGCGAAATCGAAATGATCGAATTGCACGGAGACGCCGTGCTTTTTCCCCGCCGCCTCCAGCACGCGCAGCCCCTCCGGCATCACTTCCTTGCCGATGCCGTCGCCGGGAATGACGGCGATCCGATATTGCTTTTTGGCGCTGCTCATCGAGAGTTTCCTTGTTACCTTTGCTGAGCCGGCTAATGCCGCTTATTTGATCGTCTTGCAATGGACCAATCCCGCCGCCTGCGCAACGCTGCACTGCAATGTTGACCGTCATGGCGCCCCAAGCCTAACAATTTACCGACCCCCTCTTCCTCCCTCCCTCACCGAAGCGAGAATTCCTATGGATCTGCACCTGCTCGGCAAGCGCGTCCTGATCACCGGCGCCTCCAAGGGCATTGGCGCGGCCGCGGCCGAAGCCTTTGCCGAGGAAGGGGCCGACGTCATGCTGGCCGCCCGCAACGGCGATGCCTTGAAAGCACTGGCCGAACGGCTGCGCTCGGCGCACCAGATCGGCGCAACCGCCCATGTCGTCGACCTGCGCAAGGGCGAGGACATTGCAAGGCTCGCCAAGGAAGCCGCCGATATCGACATCCTCGTCAACAATGCCGGCGACATTCCCGGCGGCTCGATCGACAAGATCGACGAGGCGACCTGGCGGCACGCCTGGGAGTTGAAGGTGTTCGGCTACATCAACCTTACCCGGGCGATCTACGCGCAGATGAAGGCGCGCGGGCACGGCGTCATCGTCAACGACATCGGCGCCGCCGGCGAAAAGTTCGATGCCAATTATATCTGCGGCAGCGCCGGCAATGCCGCACTGATGGCATTCACCCGCGCACTCGGGGGCAAAAGCCTCGCCGACAACATCCGCGTGGTCGGCATCAATCCCGGCCCGGTCGGCACCGACCGCCATGTGACGCTGCTGAAGACGCGGGCCAGGAACCAGTTCGGCGACGAAAACCGCTACCGGGAATTCCAGAAGGGCATGCCGCTCGGCCGTCCTGCCCATGCGCGCGAGATCGGCGATCTCATGGCGTTTTTGGCGTCGGACCGGTCGGGGTATACGTCAGGGGTGATCTTTACCGTCGACGGTGGGCATACGTCGGGCTGGAGTTAGGCGCAGCAGCCTCCACCGTCATTGCGAGCGAAGCGAAGCAATCCATAGCGCCGCAAGTGCGACATGGATTGCTTCGTCGCTTCGCTCCTCGCAATGACGGGGTCCGCTAACCCGTCGTCCGCTCGAACAGTTGCCTTATCAGCGTCGTGATCCTGCCCTTCGGCGACATCATCTCGTACATGATGGTGAAATGATCAGCGCCAGGGATTTCCTCATACGTCACCGGCAAGCCATATCTCGCGCGGTGACCGGCGAAGTCGGCGGTCTGCTTGCGCAGCAGCGGCAATTCGGCGCTGCCCACCACCAGTGACAGCGGCTTTGGTGAGCCGCCCTCCTGCATCATCGGCGAGTTGCGACGCGAGGTCGCCTCGTCGGCGCGCAGTTTCTCGTTGAGATAGGAATGACGGATCGGTTCGAGGTCGTAGATCCCTGATATGGCCATGCCCGCCCTCACCTTCGGGTGCGACAACACCATCGAGGTCAGGTGGCCGCCGGCAGACCACCCCGATACCACGATGCTTCCAGCAGCGGCGCCGAGCGTCGGCAATTGCCCGGTAAGGTAATCGATACCGGCGTGGATTTCGGCGACGATCTCGTCGAGCGCAGCCTCCGGCGCCAGCGTGTAGCCGATCAGCGCGACATTGATGCCATGCGCCATCGGCCCTTCCGCCACGACAGTGAAGACTTCCTTCGCCCGCGCCTGCCAATAGCCGCCATGAATGAACAACAGCGTCGGCGCGTTGTCGGCGGCTTTCAGGAAATCGATCCGGTTGCGCTCGCGCGGACCATATCGCAGGTCGATATGCCCGGGAAAACGCTTGCGCATGTCGGCAGAGCGCTGCTCCCAGCCGGCCACCATCTCGACGCTGCCGGATACCGCGACGCCGTTATTGAGGCCGAGATCCCGCGCCTCCTGGCTCATCGCGCGCCAGTCCGTGTCAGAAAACAGTGTCGTCATGCAATATCTCCGGTCGGCCACAACGTGGGTGCGATTCCACTTTGCCGGAAAATGTTCTACAGCACCATCTGCGGTCAAGAGAAACCGAAACGGGAGATATCGAAGTGGCAGATCAGGGGCTGGTGCGAGAAACGGCGGTTGCCATTGTCGGCAAATTGAAATCGGGTGAGGTCACGCCCCTCGACCTGCTCGACGTGCTGGAAAAGCGGATTGCCGAAGTCGACGGCAAGGTCAACGCGCTGCCGACACTGTGCTTCGATCGCGCCCGCAAGCACGCCACCGCGCTGATGCAAAAGCCGGCGGCCGACCGTGGCCTGCTCGCTGGGCTTCCGATCCCGATCAAGGACCTGACCAATGTCGCTGGCGTGCTGACCACGCAGGGCTCGCCGATCTACAAGGATGCGATCCCCACCAAGTCGGACATTCTGGTCGAGCATCTCGAAAATAGCGGCGGGGTGATCTACGCCAAGTCGAACACGCCGGAATTCGGCGCCGGCGCCAACACCTTCAACGAAGTGTTCGGCGCAACCCGCAATCCCTGGGACACGTCGCGCTCCGCCGCCGGCTCATCGGGCGGCGCGGCGGCGGCGCTTGCGACCGGCACGGCTTGGCTGGCACATGGTTCCGACATGGGCGGCAGCTTGCGCAACCCCGCGAGCTTCTGCGGCATCGTCGGGCTGCGCCCGAGCATCGGCCGCGTCGCGCATAGCCTGGCGGCCGCGGTCGACCGCAATCTCGGCGTTCAGGGCCCGATGGCGCGCAATGTCGAAGACCTCGCGCTGCTGCTCGATGCCATGAGCGGCGAGCATCGCGCCGATCCGCTGTCGCTGCCGGTGCTGCCGACCTCGTTTCTCTCCGCCGCGCGCTCCGGCAGCAAGCCGAAGCGCATCGCCTATTCGCCTGACCTCGGCATCACGCCGGTCGATCCTGAGGTCGCCGCCGTCACCCGCAAGGCGGCGCAGCGCTTTGCGGAAGCCGGCGTCATCGTCGAGGAGGCCCATCCGGACCTGCGCGAGGCCCATGAGTGCTTCCACGTGCTGCGGGCGTTCGACTTCGCGCTCTCCAAGGCGGCGCTCTTGCGCTCGAAGCGCGACCTGCTCAAGCCGGAAGTGATCTGGAATATCGAGGAAGGCCTCAAGCTGACCGTCGAGCAGCTCGAACGCGCCGAAGCGCAGCGCGTCGCCATGACCGCGCGCACGCTGGAATTTTTCGACAAATACGATCTGTTGCTGGCGCCCGCGACCATCGTGCCGCCCTTCCCGGTCGAGAACCGCTACGTCGCCGAATGCGCCGGCAAGAAGTTCGACAATTATGTCGAATGGCTCGGCATCGTCTATGCGATCACTTTGGTGTGTTGTCCCGCGCTGTCGCTGCCCTGCGGCTTCACCGCCTCCGGCCTGCCGATCGGTTTGCAGGTGGTGGCGCCGCCACGCGGCGAAGCGCAATTGCTCGCGGGCAGCAAGGTGCTGGAGGATATTCTGGGCGTGCGCGGCACGACGCCGATCGATCCAAGGGCGCCGAAGTAAGCGCGATCGTCAAAACAACGTCTCCATGCGGCCCAACGCTCGCCGTTTCGTGATCGGGGAACCCGGCATAGCTCGTCGTCGTTTCCCGCCATTGTGCGGCGAATTGATCCGGGACAAAGGGATCGTCCATCGCCCTTTGGAGACGGATCATGACCGATCAAGCCATCAAATCCGCCGACGATCATTTCGACCTCCAGGATGTGGAGCGGCGGATCAAGGCGATCTTCATCGGCTCGATCGGCAATCTCGTCGAGTGGTACGACTTCTACGCCTACACGGCGTTCGCGCTGTATTTCGCGCCGGCCTTCTTTCCGAACAGCGATCCTGTTGTGCAGCAGCTCAATGCCGCGGTGCTGTTCGCGGCGACTTTCCTGATGCGGCCGCTCGGTGGCTGGCTGTTCGGCTTCATCGCCGACCGCTATGGCCGCCGGCTGTCGCTGACGCTTTCCGTCGTCTGCATGTGTTTTGGCTCGCTGATCATCGCGGTGACGCCGACCTACGCCACCATCGGCTTCGCCGCCCCCGCCATTCTGGCGCTGGCGCGCATCATTGAGGGCTTGAGCCTCGGCGGCGAGTACGGCGCCAGCGCGACTTACCTGACCGAGGTTGCCAATCCCAGGCACCGCGGATTCTATTCGAGCTTTCAGTATGTGACGCTGATCGGCGGGCAACTCACCGCAATCATGGTGCTGTTGCTGCTGCAGAAGGTGTTCCTCACGCCGGAGCAATTGAAGGACTGGGGCTGGCGGATCCCCTTCGTGATCGGCGCGCTGCTTGCGATCTTTGCTGCCGTCATGCGCCGCAATCTGCACGAGACCGAGGCATTCGAGGAGGCGAAGAAGCTGACAAAACCAACGGGCTCGATCCGTGGACTTCTGAAATACCCGCGCGAGCTGTTGCTGGTGGTCGGCCTTACCGCCGGCGGCACGGCCGCGTTCTATACCTTCACCACCTACATGCAGACTTTTGTAAAACTCTCGGTCGGCCTCACCGAGGACCAGACCACGACTGTTATCTTCGGCTCGCTGATCTTCGCGACCCTGCTGCAGCCGATCTATGGCGCCCTCTCCGATCGCATCGGCCGCAAGCCGCTGCTGATCTTCTTCGGGGCGGCCGGCACGCTGGCGACAGTCCCCATTCTGACCACGCTGAAAGAGACAAAATCGCCGTTCACCGCCTTCCTGCTGATCTGCGCCGCCTGGATCTTCGTTGCCGGCTATACCTCGATCAACGCGGTGGTGAAGGCCGAACTATTCCCGACCAACGTCCGCGCACTCGGCGTCGGCCTTCCCTATGCCATCACGGTGTCGCTGTTCGGCGGCACCGCGCCCGCGGTTGCGCTTTATTTCAAGACAATAGGGCATGAGGACTGGTTCTATTATTATCTCAGCGGCATGATCTTCCTCTCGCTCCTCATCTATGCGACCATGCGCGACACCAAACATGCGTCCGCAATGCATCGCCACGAGTGACTGTTTCAGGTGACTGTTTCAGATATGGACGACGAGAACGAACCACCGCCGGAAAGCAAGCTGACGCGCAGCAAGGCGCGCTGGGCGCGCGAGGGCAAATTTCTCACGGGCAGGATTTCGCGGCCTGAGGAAATGCGTCTGCCGCCGGGCCAGCACCTGACCCGAGACTGGCCGACGCTCGATCTGGGGCTGACGCCGAACATCTCGCGCCAGCGCTGGCGGCTCGATGTCTACGGCGCGGTCGAACATCCGATCTTCTGGGATTTTGCCCAGTTCACCGCGCAGCCGCAGAGCAACTTCGTATCCGACATTCACTGCGTCACGACCTGGTCGCGCTACGACAATCAATGGGAGGGATTGGCGACGCGCGATCTCCTCGAGGCCTGCCGGCCGCGCCAGGAAGCCCATTTCGTCGTGCTGCACTCGCATGACGGCTACACCACCAATCTGCCGCTGGAAGATTTCGCCGCCGAGGACGCGCTGCTGGCCCATAGCTGGTCCGGCGCGCCGCTGGAGCAGGAGCATGGCGGCCCGGTGCGTCTTGTCGTGCCGCATCTTTATTTCTGGAAGAGCGCAAAGTGGCTGCAGAGCATCGAGTTTCTCGAATACGACGCGCCCGGCTATTGGGAAGTCCGCGGCTATCACAACCGCGGCGACCCGTGGCAGGAACAGCGATATTCCAGCGACTGACGCAACAACACCAAGCGAGGAGGACGCCGTGCCGACGGAACGCTTCCAATTCACCGGCGAAGGTGGTCATCAGCTTGCCGCCGCGCTGGATACGCCGGATGGACCGGTGCACGCCTACGCGCTGTTCGCGCATTGCTTCACCTGCGGCAAGGATGTTCTGGCTGCAAAACGCATTGCGACGGCGCTGGCCGCAAAAGGAATTGCGGTGCTGCGGTTTGATTTCACGGGCCTCGGCTCCAGCGAGGGCGATTTCGCCAACTCGACCTTCTCTTCGAACGTCGCCGACCTCGTCCGCGCCGCCGCCCATCTGCGGGAAACCCGTGGCGCCGCCACGCTGCTGATCGGCCACAGTCTGGGCGGCGCGGCGATCCTCGCCGCTGCGGGGCAAATCCCGGAGGCAAAAGCGGTCGTGACGATCGCCGCGCCTTCCGATCCCGTGCACGTCACGCATCTGTTCAGGGATCGCATCGAGGACATCCGCGCGCATGGCAAGGTGGAAGTTCAGCTCGCCGGGCGACCGTTTCACATCAAGCGCGAATTCCTCGATGACATCGCCGAACATAGCCTGGCGGCGCATGTCGCCAAGCTGCACAAGGCGCTGCTGGTGATGCATTCACCCACCGACGATACGGTCGGCATCGACAACGCCACCAAGATTTTCGTCACCGCCAAACATCCCAAGAGCTTTGTCTCGCTGTCGGGCTCCGATCATCTGTTGAGCGGCAAGCGCGACGGCGCCTATGTTGCCGGCATCATCGCTGCCTGGGCCGAGCGCTATATTGAGCCCATTGCCGCTCAGCCTGCGGCGGCCGCAAGCGAGGCGCCGCGCCACGTCGTGGTGCGGGAAACCCGAAACAGCAAACTCCAGCAGATCGTCACCACAGGTCCGCATGAGATGCTGGCGGACGAGCCCGTTGCCCTCGGCGGTCAGGATAGCGGACCGGGACCCTATGACTTCCTGCTCACCGGCCTTGGCGCCTGCACGTCGATGACCATGCGGATGTATGCCGACCGCAAATCGCTGCCGCTGGAGCGCGTCACCGTGACGCTGAAGCACAGCAAGATCCACGCAAGGGATTGCGAGGAATGCGAAACGCGGGAGGGCATGCTGGATCAGATCGACCGCGTAATTTCGATCGAAGGCGCGCTCGACGCCGACCAGCGCGCGCGGCTGATGGAGATCGCCGACAAGTGCCCGGTGCACCGGACGCTGACATCGGAAATCCGGATCGTGACGAAGGCGGCGGATTAAGCCGCCGCCAGCGGGCGGACACGCAGTGCGCCGCGCAAGCCCGCGGCAGTGCCGACGAGGATGCCGGCGAAGGCAATCAGCGAGGCCAGCGCCAGCGTCGAAAATCCCGTCAGGCCCTGCCCGATCGAGCAGCCGAACGCCATCACGCCGCCTGCGCCCATCAGCGCGGCACCGCCGCCCGAACGCAGCATGTGGCGCGGCGACTGAAAGCCTTCGAGCTGGAAGCGACCAGTCAGCAGCGCGGTCGCGAGACTGCCGGCGAACACGCCGAACACCGTGACAATGCCGAAATTGAGCGTCGAGCCCGTCGACAGCATGACATATTGCAAGGCGTCCGCGATCGGCGCGATGAAGGTGAGCGAGGTCACCGGCACCGGGTTGAAATCGTCGGCGCCGAGATAGCCGGTGGCGAACCAGCCCGCGGCCACCAGCAGGCCGATCACGAGGCCCGCGGCGATCTGTCCCGGCGACCGCCGGAACGCCGGATGCGCAAAGGCAAAGATGATCAACGCCGCGGAGATGATCGACGCGGCCAGCATGCGCGCGGCTGTGGCACTCAGGCCTGCACCGGCGAGCAAGGCAGGCACCGAATTCTCGGTGGTCGTGGTCTGTGACGCGCCGACCATCGCGATGCGCGACGGTGCGATCAGCCCCTTCAGCGTCATCTGGGCGAAAATCGCCAGCACGACCACCACCACGAAGGAACGGAGATTGCCGCGCCCGAGCAGCACCAGCGCGCGCGAGCCGCAGCCGTTCGACAGCACCATGCCGTAGCCGAACAGCAGCCCGCCGAAGAACATCACCGGCGCGGAGAAGGAAGACTGCAGATAGATCGATTTGCCGATATCGACAAACCCGCCCGCGGCCAGCAACTGCGTCAGGGCAACCGCCACGCCGATCGCCAGCGCATAGCTGCGCACCAATCGTCCGTCGCCTTCGGCCCAGAAACCCCTGAGGCTGCTGAGCAGGCAGAACCCGCTCAACAATCCCACCGATCCATAGACGAGGCCGATCAGCAATCCGCTGATCACGACGATATTGGCACTGTCCAGCACTGGCGTTTCCCGTTCCCTCGCGGCCGATCCAGCCGTCACCGCTCACATAGGACGCAATTTCAGCAGTTGCTAATATGTTGGAAAGATACGCGCGTCCACGGACTAACGATCTGGAGAATGAATTGATCATCGGGATCGCCGATGGCAGAACAAAACCATTGCGCTCAACTTGAGCACGGCAGGTTTATTCCCCATGAAAAAATGGCGGAATCCCACGCTTGCAGCGAATGCCTGCCTTAAGGCCGCAGGATGACCCGGTCCCGTGACGAGCCAGCCACCGCGATGAAGGCCGCCTTCGCCTGTTCCAGCGGATAGATCGCACTCGGCTTGATCGGGAACGGCTTGAGATGGCCGCCGGCGAAGCCGGGCGCGAGTTCGCGCAACACCGCACCCGTCGCGACCGACGACAGACCGAGCGTATCGATGCCGACATAGGTGTGCTGGCCGCGATAGAACTCCAGGATGTTGAACTGCACGATGCGATCGACCGCCGCGATCAGAATCTGCCGGCCGCGCAACGCCAGCGATTGGTGCGCGGCCTGGAAGTAGGGATCGCCCACCGTATTGAACACGATGTCGGCGCCCTTGCCGCCGCTGAGTTCACGCACGCGCGCCGCGACATCGGTCGCGGAGGCGTCGATGACTTCCACCTTCGAATTGGCGTGGCCTTCGTAAGCCTCTGCCCTGCGCACGACGCCGATCACCCGCGCGCCGTGCCAGGTCGCGATCTGCACCGCCGCCTGCCCGACCTTGCCGTTGACGCCCATCACCAGCACGGTCTCACCCGCTTTCGGGATGCCGGCACGACGCAAGCCTTCCATCGCGGTGACAAAGGGCACGCCGATGCCGGCGGCCTCCTCCCATGAAATGCTTTTGGGTTTCTCCACCACGGCGTCGGCTTCGACCACGAGATGCAATGCATGCGTGCCGTCCCGGCGAATGCCGAGATCGCCGGAAGAGCCGAACACCTCGCGGCCAATCCACCCCTGCGGCCCATCGATCACGACACCGGCATAGTCGCGGCCAGACGTGCGCGGAAAGACGGCGTAAGGCATCAGCCCGGTCGCCGCCTTTACGTCCGATGGGTTGACGGCCGCGGCTTTGATCTCGATCAGCAGATCGTTTTCGCCGCGGGACAATGCCCTCGTTTCGATCACGGGCGCGAGCGACGCGGCGTCGGCGGCTTTCGCCGGCAGGCGGACGCAGCGGGCCTGAACCGAGACAGGTCGAGCATCGGACTTTTCGGTAGCAGACATCAGGCGTTCCCGCTGGCTTCCAGGCAGCAGGAGTTACCCTTTCGGCCGCTTGTCGTAAACCCGTTTCGCCTTGCCGAGCGAACGCTCCAGGGTGTTGGGCGCCACGGCCTTGATGCGGGCGGTGATGCCGATGGTGTTCTTGATGAAGAGCGCGACCTTTTCGGCGTGCGGCAGCAGCCCGCTGCCGTCCCAGCTTTCGGGGCGGGCTTCGGCGAGCACGGTCATCTCGTCCATCCGCCCCTCGCGCGTCAGCTCGATGATGAAATGGCCGCCGCACCAGTCGGTGGCGAGCAGCGCTTCCTCGATCTGGGTCGGGAACACGTTGACGCCGCGCAGGATGATCATGTCGTCGGAGCGCCCGGTCACCTTTTCCATGCGCCGCATGCCGGGGCGCGCGGTGCCCGGCAGCAATCGCGTCAGGTCGCGGGTGCGGTAGCGGATGATCGGGAAGCCCTGCTTGGTGAGTGAGGTGAAAACCAGTTCGCCCTTCTCGCCGTCCGGCAGCACGGCGCCGGTCTCGGGATCGATGATTTCAGGGTAGAAGTGATCCTCCCAGATATGCAGGCCGTCCTTGGTCTCCACGCATTCCTGCGCGACGCCTGGGCCGATCACTTCCGACAGCCCGTAGATGTCGGTCGCGTCCATGTCAAAAGTCTGTTCGATCTCGGCGCGCATCGCATTGGTCCAGGGCTCGGCGCCGAAGATGCCGAACTTCAGCGACGATTTTCGGGGGTCGAGGCCCTGCCGCTTGAACTCATCTGATATGGCCAGCATGTAGCTCGGCGTCACCGTGATGATGTCGGGCCTGAAATCGTTGATGAGTTGCACCTGACGCTCGGTCATGCCGCCGGAAACCGGCACCACGGTGCAGCCGAGCTTTTCAGCGCCGTAATGCGCGCCAAGGCCACCAGTGAACAGGCCATAGCCGTAGGCATTGTGGATGATCATGCCGGTGCGGCCGCCGGCGGCGCGGATCGAGCGCGCCATCACCTCCGACCAGATGTCGATGTCGCCCTGCGTGTAGCCGACCACGATCGGCTTGCCGGTCGTGCCGGAGGACGCGTGAACGCGGACCAGTTTTTCCCGAGGCACCGCGAACATGTTGAAGGGATAGTTATCGCGCAGATCGGTCTTCACCGTGAACGGGAATTTGGCGAGATCGGAAAGCTCTCTGAAATCGGATGGATGCACGCCGGCGGCATCGAATGCCTTCCTGTAATGCGCAACATTGTCGTAGGCGTGCTGGAGCGACCAGGCGAGGCGCCTGGTCTGCAGCGCCATGATCTCATCGCGCGAAGCGCGCTCGGCCTCGTCCAGTTCAGCGCTGTAACCGCTTCCGCTCGACTTCAATCTTGCCATGGCCATGGTGCGTTCCCCTTGGTCTGTGTTCTCAGCCGGCCTCGTTGCCCGCCACCGGCAGCCATGTGCCGGCGATCGTGCGGGAATGGCCGCGGAATTCGGCGATCACGACATCGCCAGCGGTGACGCGAACGTCGTAGATGCCGGACCGGCCGTTGCGCGAGATTTCGCGTGCGGTGGCGACCAGCACGTCGCCGAGCTTGCCCGGCCGGATGAAGGCGATGTCGCATTGCGCGGCGACGGCGCGCTCATTGCGCGAGTTGCAGGCAAAGGCGAAGGTGGAATCGGCCAGCAGGAAGATGAAGCCGCCATGGGCAATGCGCTGGCCGTTGACCATGTGCGGCTGCACCGTCATCGTCAGCGTCGCGAAGCCGGGTTTTACCTCGACAATCTTCATGCCGAGGCCCTTGCTGGCGTCGTCTTCCCTCCACATCGCATCCGCGCAGGCGCGGGCGATCTCGTCGGGCGAAAGCGCGACGTTCATAGCGGGATACCCGCGCGAGACGGTTTCACGACGTTCTCTCCCTGTTGCCGGGCTTGTTATCAAGCCTCGTTACATAGTCCTTCAGTCTGGGGACGAAGCACCCGAGGTGTCAACGATCCCCCAATTCACCCGCTCCGTCATTCCGGGGCGCGCACAGCGCGAACCCGGAATCTCGAGATTCCGGGTTCGATGCTGCGCATCGCCCCGGAATGACGACTTCACTCACACATGGTCGTAGTCCACCACGACCTTGTCCGAACACGGCCGCGCCTGACAGGTCAGGATGAAGCCTGCCTTCAGCTCCCATGGTTCCAGCGAATAATTGAGCTCCATCTGCGCATCGCCCTCGACCAGCTTGGCGCGGCAGGTCGAGCACATGCCGCCCTTGCAGGCGAACGGCAGATCCATGCCGGCGCGCAGCGCGGCATCGAGGATGGATTCTTCCTCGGCGACCGGCACCTCGCGGCGCTTGCCGTCGATAATCAGCGACGCCATCGCCTTGGGCGGCGCTGATGCTTCGATCACCTTCTTCGGACGCGGCTTGCCGCCGAACTCCGAGACGAAGCGCTCGACGTGAATGCGCTCCTCAGCGATCCCGATCTCGCGGCAGGTCGCCTCGATGTCCTCGCTCATGCCCAAGGGGCCACAGATGAAGACGTGATCGACGCTTGCGGCCGGCACCAGCGAGCGCAGCAGCACGCGTACCTTCTCGCCGTCGAGTCGGCCGTGCAGGATCGGGATGTCCTGCTCCTCGCCCGAAATGACGTGGAACAGCGACAGCCGCTGCATGAAGCGGTCCTTCAATTCCTCCAGCTCTTCGAGAAACAGCATGCTCGTCGTCGAACGGTTGCCATAGAACAGGAAGAACCGGCTGTTCGGCTCGCGCGCCAGCACGCCCTTGACGATCGACAGGATCGGCGTGATGCCGCTTCCTGCAGCGAAGCCGACATACACCCGCGCCTCCTCGGGCGCATGCGCGATGCCGAAACGGCCGGTCGGGGTCATGACGTCGAGCTCGTCGCCGGCCTTCAATTCGTCCGCCGCCCTGTTCGAGAACGCGCCGCCATCGACCTTCTTCACGGCGATGCGGAGCTCGCCGTCGTCGGGGCCGGAGCAGATCGAATAGGAACGGCGCACTTCCTCGCCGTCCATCGTCGTGCGCAGGGTGAGGTATTGGCCGGGGGTGAAGCTGTAGTCGCCCTCCAGTTCTTTCGGAATGACGAATGTCATCGATACGGCGTCAGCGGCTTCGCGGCGCAGATCGTTGACAGCGAGACGATGAAAACGCGGGGCGTGGGACATCAGTTGTCTCCACCGTCATTGCGAGGAGCGAAGCGACGAAGCAATCCATCTCTCGTCACGCGGCGGCATGGATTGCTTCCGCCTTCGCTCGTTGAGCTACGGCGGACAGGTCGCTTCGCTCGCAATGACGGCATAGAGGGCCTCAATGGCACTTGAAATAATCAAAGGGTTCACGGCAGGCCTTGCAACGCCACAGCGCCTTGCAGGAGGTCGAGCCGAATTCGGACAGCAGCTCCGTATTCCCGGAACCGCATTGCGGGCACGCCACCTGCTGCTCCCCAAACAGCGCGCGGCGCGAATTCGACGCGTGCGGCGGCGCGATGCCGTAGGCGCGCAGCTTGTTGCGGCCGTCCTCGCTCATCCAGTCGGTGGTCCAGGCCGGCGACAGCACGGTGCGAATGATCGGCCGCGCGAGGCCGGCGCGCTCCAGCGCCAGTTCGATTTCCAGCGCAATCATGTTCATGGCGGGACAGCCGGAATAGGTCGGCGTTATCGCGACCTCGACGCGGCCGTCACGAACCTCGACATCGCGCAGCACGCCGAGATCGGCGATGGTGAGCACAGGGATTTCGGGATCGACGACCTGCGCAGCCGCCTCCCAGGCGCGGCGGCGCAAATCGGTATCGTTGAGAACCGCCGTCACCATGTCGCCCCCGGAAAGGTTCGCTGCATCGATTGCAGCTCGCTGAGGAGATGGCCGAGATGCTCGCTGTGCCGGCCGCTGCGGCCGCCCTGCTGCATCCAGTCGTTCTTCGGCAAGGCGAGCGTCGCTTCGCCGACGACGCCGGTGATTGTCTCCAGCCATTGCGCGCGCAGCGGCGCCGGATCGATCGCGATGCCGGCATCTATCAGACCGCGCTCGCTGTCGTCGACGGCGAACATCTCGCCGGTGAAGGCCCAGAGTTCGTCGATGGCCGCTTGCGCCCGTCGGTGGCTTTCCTCGGTGCCGTCGCCGAGGCGGACGATCCATTCCGAGGAATGGCGGACGTGATAGGCGCTTTCCTTTTCCGATTTCGCCGCGATCGCCGCCAGCGTCGGATCGCTGGAGCGCATCATCGCGCGCCAGTAGAGGTCGGCGAAAGTGGCGTAGAAGAACTGACGCACCATGGTGCGCGCGAAATCACCGTTCGGCTGTTCCAGCAGCAACAGATTGCGATACTGCCGGACGTCGCGGAGATACGCGAACTTGTCCTCGTCGTTGTCCCTGCCCTCGACCTTGGCCGCATAGGAATAGAGTTCGCGGGCCTGTCCCAGCAAATCGAGGCCCATATTGGCGAGCGCCATGTCCTCTTCCAGCATCGGCGCGTGGCCGCACCATTCCGACAGGCGGTGGCCGAGGATCAACGCATCGTCAGCGCGGCGCAAGGTGTAGAGCACCAGCGGCGTTTCGGAGACGGAGATGTTGGCGACGGTCATTTCAATCACCTGCTAGATCGTCATTGCGAAAAATGATGCGACGACTTGTCCGCCGTAGCTCGAAGAGCGAAGGCGGAAGCAATCCATTCTTCCGTTGCGGCGCGATGGATTGCTTCGCTGCGCTCGCAATGACGGCGTCACATATGCCCGACTTCCTCGGGCACGTCGTAGAACGTCGGATGCCGGTAGATCTTCGATTCCGCCGGCTCGAACATCATGCCCTTCTCGGATGGATCGGACGCCGTGATCGCATTCGATGGCACCACCCAGATCGAGAGACCCTCGCCGCGGCGGGTGTAGATGTCGCGCGCAGCCTGCAGCGCCAGCGTGGCGTCGGTGGCGTGCAGCGAGCCGACATGCTTGTGCGCCAGTCCGTTGCGGCTGCGAATGAAAACTTCCCAGAGCGGAATGTTCGGCGTTGCCATTGATTGCCTCCCTACTCTGCGGCCTGCAAGGCGGCGCGCCGCTTGCGCTTCTCCGCATAAGCCATCGCAGCCTCGCGCACCCAGGCGCCGTCGTCGTGCGCCTTGCGCCGCGCCGCGAGGCGGTCGCGATTGCAGGGACCATTGCCGGCCAGCACCTGCTTGAATTCCTCCCAGTCGATCGCACTGTATTCCCAATTGCCGGCTTCGTTCTGCTTCATGCCTGGATCGGGAAAGGTCAGCCCCAGGAATTGCGCCTGCGGCACCGTGGCATCGACGAATTTCTGGCGCAGCTCGTCATTGGAGAAGCGCTTGATCTTCCATTTGGTCGAGGTGTCCGAGTGCTGGCTGACCTGGTCGGGCGGACCGAACATCATCAGCACCGGCCACCACCAGCGGTTCAGCGCATCCTGCGCCATCGCCTTCTGCTCGGCGGTGCCGCGGCACAGCGTCAGCATGATCTCAAAGCCCTGGCGCTGGTGGAAGGATTCCTCCTTGCAGACGCGGATCATCGCGCGTGCATAGGGGCCATAGGAGCAGCGGCACAGCGGGATCTGGTTCATGATCGCCGCGCCGTCGACCAGCCAGCCGATGGTGCCGATATCGGCCCAGGTCAGCGTCGGATAGTTGAAGATCGAGGAATATTTTGCCTTGCCCGCCAGCATCGCATCGACCAGCTCTTCGCGCGAGGAGCCGAGGGTTTCGGCGGCGGCATAGAGATAGAGGCCGTGGCCGCATTCGTCCTGCACTTTTGCGAGCAGCGCCGCCTTGCGGCGCAGCGACGGCGCGCGCGTGATCCAGTTGCCCTCGGGCAGCATGCCGACGATTTCGGAATGGGCGTGCTGGGAAATCTGCCGCGTCAGCGTCTTGCGATAGGCCGCCGGCATCCAGTCGTTCGGCTCGATGCGCTCGTCGGCGTCGATGCGCGCCTGAAACTGCGTGGCCCGTTCGGCGTCCTCAATGTGGCGATCGTCGCCGTCGGACGTATTGAGCGCCTGCGTGTACATGGCGGACCTCCCGGTATTTGTTGGGAAGCAATATATAACATAAATTACGATATGCAATATAATTCTGTAACATATTTATGGATCGCCGAAACGCCTCGAAAGTTCCGCGCCGGGCTTCGGCAAGGGACCGCTTTCATTGGTGGCATGCCGGTCAAGCCATTGTTCGGACGCCGGAAGCAGCGCGCGATAGATCTCGCCGCAGAGCGTGCGGGCGGCCCTGCCCGGCCAGTCCGCGGGCAGCAGCGCGGTCGGCAATAGCGGATCGCGCAGCACGACGCGGCGGTAATGGTGGATCAGCAGCACGCGCGCGGTGAAGGCATCGGCTTCCGCCAGCCGCTCGCCACGGCCGATCCACTCCCGCAGCGGTGCGAAGGTCTTCATGAATTTCTGATAGGCGTCCGCGGTGCGATCGAGCGGCCAGCTTTCGCTGAGCAGGCGCCGGCCGCTGTCGTCTTCAGCAGACACTTCGAGACGGATGGCGCCCGCGGCTTCTTCCGGCACCGGCACGCCCGACGGTGCGACCCACACGCCCGGCAGCGGACTGCCGAAGCCAGCGTTCTTCAGCGCGTCGCGGGAAGCGTCGCGGTCTTCGCCATTGCCAATCAGCAGCAGTTCAAACCGCCCGGTCCAGTCAGAGGCCGGCGGGCCGTAGATGTGTTTCGTTGCGATATCAAAAGTTTGCCGCCCACTCTGCACCAGGCGATAGAAGCTGTTGCGACCGATTTTATTGCGCTCGAACCAGCCATCGGCAGTGAGCCGCGACATCGCGGTGCGCACCACGCTGGCGTCGATGTCCAGTTGCTCGAAGAATTCCAGCAGTGTGCCGAGCCAGACCGAACCGCCGCGCGGCACGATGGCATCCCCGAATACCGTGATGACGATGGAGCCGGTGCGCGACGGTTCGCGCTTTAGCTGCTGGATGATGCGGGTAAGCGGCGGCGGCATGCGTCAAGGCATAGCGCGTTTTTCGGCAGAGCGACAATGGCGGCCGTTACTCTCTCTCTCCCTTCCTTCACGGGGAGAGGGGCAGCCTCGGCAAATTCGATAGACAGGAGTATGCGGCGGAGACTCTTCTCACCCGCATAAAAAAGGTTGCGCGCAGGCAGCCTCTATCGTCCCCCCCGATTTAAATAAACAGGCGACCTCAGGCCCTCTTACGCTCCCGATCGATCGGGGCGGATTTGGCTTTTGCACGCTTCAGTTCAGCCAGGCGCTGCATGTGCTTGACACTCACCGGCTTGCCTGACTTTGGGTCGGCCGCCTTGCGAGCACCTTCTTTGCTGACCTTCTTGATCTGGTCACGCGTCATAGCATCAACTCCTGCTACCATAGATATAGCACGCTTCCGGTGGTCTTAAACCCGCTTTGTAAACAACCAGTAGTCCTTTTGTGACTCCTCGTCGCGAAACTGATCTCCGAGGAGATACCCACATCCGTACACGGTAGTACAGATAAGGGCATATTTGTGCAGGGCCTTTTGCTCCAGACCGGCGTAGTAGGTCTCCATGGTTATGTTGTCTGGCTTAACCTTATCAACCAGCGTCCGTACGGCTCGTCGAACCTGCATGAGGACGAAAGCGCGCCATTCCTGGGGAATGTACTTTTCGACGCATTCCTTGGTGTAGTCCAAACCGCCCACTTTCCACTCCTTGGACAGGCTGTTTTCGCGAATGCCGAACCTCAAATCGTGCGCTTCGGGGTCGTGTACGGGCACGAGCATCACCAACATGACGACAACGACGTCGGCATCCACGTCGTAACCCAGCGCGAACTCCACTATTTCCAAACCCAGATTGTCGGTGAACGGCGGGTCGGGGTCGACCTCGATATCGAATTCGTATGCCATGAGGAGGGCATACTGCATTCCAGCACGAAAGCGAAGTATGACTGCGCCACAACCTAAGGGTTGGCACCACCACCAGAGATTCTGGCCGGACAAGTACCTAAAGTACTAGCAAAGCCATTCGAAAGTCCCCGACAGGATCTACAAGCCGCCATACGCTCTCCCCGCAGGAGGGCAAGTCTGTCGGAGTTTGCCGCGTCCTCAGCGATGCGGATTCGGATAAACCACGCTTCGCCAGCCGCTCCGATCGAACGGCGCCCACTCGCCTTCCGGCTGCGCCAGGCGATCGGCGACTGCGTAGACGACGGCGGGGTGATGGCCCATGCCGCAATGGCTGCTCTCGACTTCGATGCTTTCGGAAGTCGCCGAGGTCTTCTCCATGCAGCCCTGCCAGGCGCAGATGCCGTCGGTGCGGCTGAAGATGGCGGTGGTCGGCACCGGTGGCGTCGAAGACAGCGCGCCGCCGAAACGGGCGTCCTCTTCATCGGCGCGGCGGCCGCTCGCGATCTCGTAGACGCGCCAGGCGTTGGTCGCCTTCGGGCCCGACGCAAACGGGCTGCCGAGCGTGATCACCGAGCGCACGCGCTCCGGCATCATCTTGGCGAGCTGGCGCGCATAGAGGCCGCCAAGGCTCCAGCCGACCAGCGAGACCTTGCGGCCATGCGTGTCGTTCAGCTCCTGCACCAGATCGACCATCGCGTCCTGCACGCCATGACGCAGACCGAGATTGCGGCCCTGCCGCCAGCCGCTGACGGCGTAGCCGCGATTGCGCAGGAAGGTTCGCAGCGGCCGTGTCGATGTATCGGAAGCAACGAGCCCGGGCAGCACCAGCACCGGATGGCCGTCACCGCGCGGCGCGAGGCTCAGCAGCGGCAGCGCGCCGAGAAACGCGCCCAATTCGGAAATGGCACGGCCCTCCAGAAACATCAGGGTCCTGGACGGCGGCGCAAGCGTCTGTGTAGCAACGGACATCGTGTCTCCTCTCGGGCTGGCCCCTTACGTCTCGGCAGCCAAGCCGCTGGTTCAGTTAGACGCAACGCAGCAGAATCGTTCGCTACGCAACATTATTCCATAAAAAGCTAGGGAACCGGTTTTCCTCTTGCAAGCGGCCCAGATCACACTTGGGAAAAGTAAAAGCGTTGACGTGATGAATTAGTCACAGCAGCCGCAGCAGATATTCGAGGGTGTAGAGCGCCAGCCCTGCAAGCCCGCCGATCAGCGAGCCGTTGAATCGGATGTATTGCAGGTCGCGGCCGATATTGATCTCGATGAGCGAGATTAACTGCCCCATGTCCCACGACTTGACCTGATCGGAGATGAAGGTCGAGACGCCGCTCTTCTGTTCGGCGACGACGGTTCGCAGCACCGCCACGAGACCCTGGTTGATTTCGGCGCGCAGTTCGGCGTCACCCGCCAAGGCCTCGCCTGCGGTTACGAACATGCGCACGAGATACTGCTCCAGCACCTGCGTCTCGCCTGAGGCGCTGCGCTCGAAGAAGGAGCGCACGTTCGCCCAGATGTGGCGCGCAAGGCCGGCCAGTTCGGGCCGCGCCAGCAGATCGCGCTTCAGGCCGGCGATCTTCTCGGCATACACCGGATCGGTGCCGAGACGATCGACGAAGGTCAGCACCATCCGGTCGAACTCGCCGCGGAACGGATGCGCAGGATCGCTGCGGACTTCCTCGAAGAACGCGGTGGCGGAAGCCACGATCTTGTTCACCAGAAACTTGTCGGCGCGATAGAGTTTCAAGAGCGTCGGCAATTCGGCGCGGATCTTCTCCCGGATCATCGCCATGGTCTCGGCCTGCGTCATCGTCTCGTGCACGCCGCGCAGGAGATCGTCGAGCAGGCCCTGGTGGCGGCCTTCCTTCACGAACGTACGCAAGGTGCCGGCGGCGAGCGGCGCCAGATCGATCGCCATCAGTTGCGCCGTGATGCGGCGGCTGACGAAGGTCATCAGGCCGGAATTCTCGGTCGCCGCCACCGCCTCGGGCAACAGCCGCAGCGCAAAGCGCGCGAGATCCTCGCTGCGTTTGCGGTCGCGGAGCCAGTCGGCAATGAACGAGCCGAAATCGATCTGCCGCAGTTTTGCTTCGACGGGCGCGGCTTCGAGGAAATGCTGTTCGATGAATTCGCCGAGCTTGTCGGCGATGCGGTGCTGGTTGCTCTGGATGATCGCGGTGTGCGGGATCGGCAGGCCCAGCGGCCGTTTGAACAGCGCGACCACGGCGTACCAGTCGGCGAGACCGCCGATGGTAGCGGCCTCGGCAAAGGCCGCGATGAAGCCGAATACCGGATGTACCGGCACCAGCGCCTTCGCGCCAAGGAAAACGACAAACGTCGCCGCCAACACTCCTGTCGCCAGCAACTTCACGCGCCGCAACTCGGCGGCGCGCGCGGCGTCGCCGGGCGTGTCGATGACGAAGGTGGCGGGAAGCGTCATGACGGCTTTCGAAGAGATACACCCACTTCGATCATAGCGCGATGCACCCACTGCCGTCATTCCGGGGCGTGCGAAGCACGAACTATGGGGCGCCCCTTGCGCCCCTGAGAATCTCGAGATTCCGGATCGCCGCTTCGCGTCGTCCGGAATGACAGCGCATACCCGACAAAAAGAAGGCCCGCCTAAGCGGGCCTTCGAATTGGGCAGTTGTCAGGCGATCGCGATCAGGCGGTCTTGGAATAGACCTTGGAGAAATTGTCCTGCGCGGTCTTGGCACCGTCGGCGACGAGCTTGCCGAGATACTCGCTGGAGGCCTTCGCCCGCGAGACGAGCACTTCGCCGCGCGCACGGACCAGGTCCGACTGGATCTGGGCGGCTTCGCTCAGCGACTTGGCCGAAGCGAGCTTGTCGATGCCGGCGAAGAACGCTTCCGCGTCCTGGTACAGCGCCTGCTGGATGTTGCGGCTGATCTTGGCGGCCTCGGTGACCGAACCGGCAACGGCGGTCTCGATCGCGGCGGTGACCTTCTCGGAACCGGCATGGAAGTCGGCAGCGCGAACCTTCGCGGTCTCGGCCTGCTTCTTCACGAACTCACGGGCGGCTTCCGGAACTTCCAGGTTCTGGAGCTTGGTGAACGCCTCGGTGACGGGCGCGAAGGCTTCCTTGACGGTGTTCAGCACGGAATTGGTTTCGGCGGTCATTGGGGGTCTCTCCATCCTCAGGTTTGAGCAACGGGGCTCACCCCGTCCGGTTTGGCCCGGGGCATGAGTGTTGTGCCACAGTTAATGGTGCGCCGCAACATCAATGTTGCATCGCGACATCACGAAATCGTGAGGAGCCCGCCAAATGAGCGCTTTGCCGAGCGAACCGGCAAAAGCTCCACTTTAGTCTAATGCCGGGCCCGCCCCGGCCTACTTTGCATGGGGTTGTTTTGCGAGTTTTTGTTCGGGCTCTGACGCCTAGTGCTGGACCGCCCCGGGGACCCCATAGGCCTCGAGCTGTGCCCGGACCTGCGCCACATTGTGCCCGAGCACGACGATGTCGTGCTTCTTGCCGTCGACGTCCCGGACGTGGTCCCGCAGCAGGGCCTCGGCCTTGAAGCCCAGGCTCTCGAACAGGGCGATCGCCGCCTGCTGGTCGACCGTCATCTGTACCGTCAGCCTTTCCAGCCCGGCCCCAAGCGCCAGCGCAAAGGTCTCCTGGGAGAGCGCCCGGCCGACCCCCTGCCCGCGGACATCCAGCGACACCACCATCCGGATGCCGCCGACATGGGGCGACCAGGAATGCGGGTCGCAAACTAGCGTGCCGCAGCCGACCACCGTTCCATCCTTCACCGCCAGCAGGCTCGTGATGGCGCCGCGCTCGATCTCGTTGACCCAGGCCGACAGCACCTTTGGCTGGCTGATATTGCGCGGCAGGAACAGCAGATCATGCGTCGGCAGCTTTTGCGCAAACGCCAGCACCGCGGGCTCGTCGGCGCGGGCCATCAGTCGAAATTCGATGTCGCCCCCGTCGGTCTTGACGTGGCGGGGATAGGAACGTGTCTCGCTCATGTTGATCTCTTACCTAGCCAGGAATCCAGTTTCGGCCACAGCCGCTTGATGGCGTTGGCGCCGGCGACGACGCTGACGTGACCGCCCTTCAGCACCACCTCTTCCTTGTCCGATGAGCCGATCTTGGCGATCAGATGCTTTGCGGCGTCATAGGGCACGATGTGATCGTGCTCGGCGACCGCATGCAGGATCGGAACCTTGATGTTCGCAAGCTTCGCCTCGCGCCCGCCGACCGTCATGGTGTCGTTGTAGAGCTTGTTGTCCCACATCAGGTCCTTGGTGATGGCGCGAAAGTACTCGCCGGCCAGCGGCAAGGTGTCGGTGCCCCAGCGATCCATCATCCGGTAGGCTTTGACGTATTCGTCATTCCAGATGTTGTCCCAGAGCTGTACCTGGCTCGCGACGCGCGAGCCAGGCCGCAGCATCTCGAACGACTGCAGGATCAGTTCGGGCGGCATGTTGCCGGTGGTGTCGATCAGGCGGTCGACATCGAAATAGCGGCGGTCGGAGAAGTTCGAGAACAGCTTCATCTCGCGGAAGTCGATCGGCGTGGTGAAGCAGATCAGATTCTTCATCGGCCCGTCGTGGAAGATCGAGCCATACAGAAGCGACAGCACGCCGCCGAAGCAATAGCCGATGATGCTGACGTCCTTTTCGCCGGAATCCTGCTGCACGCGGCGAATGCAGTCCGGAATGAAGTCGAGGACGTAGTCCTCCATCCGCAGGGATTTCTCTTCCGGCTTCGGCGCGGTCCAGTCCAGCATGTAGACGTCGTAGCCGCGCTTCAGGAGAAACTCGATGAAGCTCTGGCCCGGCACCATGTCGAGGATGTAGCCGCGGTTGGTGGTGGCCATCACGATCAGGATCGGCACGCGGTAGATTTCATCCGCAACCGGCCGGTAGTGGTAGAGGTTCATGGTGCCGCGGACGGCCAGGATGTCCTTTGGCGTCGAGCCGAGCGAAGGACCGGACGAGGAAAAATATTCGACGCCCTTGATGCTGCGCTGGATCGCGCGCTGCACCTCGGACTGGACCCGCTCCGAGATGGAGGCGAAATCGAGACCGGTGGGAGCGTTCATTTTTGCTCTCCCTCCGATGGCGGACGCTTGGTGCGCGGCGGCCGCGGCGTGCCAAAACCGCTCTCGGGCGCCAGCGAATTATGATGCACCTGCTGCAGCAGCGCCTTGATCTCGTTGAGCTGGCCCTCGATCGCCTGGATGCGTTCGGCCATGCCGACCATCTGCGCCCGGCTCGGCAAATTCATCGCCAGCAGATATTTCTCCATCAGCTCGCCGAGCTGCTTCTGCGCGCCCGCCGTCGCGCCGCCGACCTGATTCATCACCTTGGAAAATTCCGGCGACGTCATCGCCTGGTTGGCAAAGGAGTTGAACCCCTTTTCCATCTCCCCGATCATGGTCTGCCAGATCACGGCAGGATCGTTGCCTTTGTCGGCCATAGGCGCCCTCTCCCTCACGGTTACGAGCGCTTGCCACGCTTCGTTTGTATTTGGCCCATACCACACCGTTGCAACGGGGCGGTCAACCGCTGCCAAGCCTTCTGCGGTGCGGGAAACCGTGCCATAGTTACTCAACACGGTATCACTTGAGGGGAAGACAAACACGATGCTCGCCCATCAGCCGCCACAGATCGCCCACGCCAATGGCATCGACATCTGCTACGAGATCTTCGGCGATCCGGCCGCGGAACCCCTGTTCTTGATCATGGGCCTCGGCGCCCAGATGATCCATTGGGATGACGATTTCTGCCGCCAGCTCGCCGCGCGCGGCTTTCGCGTCATCCGCTTCGACAACCGCGACATCGGCAAATCCTCGCATTTTACTGGCGGCAAGCGGCTGACGCCGTTCGAACTCCTGAAGCAGCGCTTCCTGAAGATCCCGGTGGCCTCGACCTACAGACTGATCGACATGGCCAAGGACACGGTCGGCCTGATGGACGCGCTCGGCATCCAGTCGGCGCACCTCGTCGGCGCCTCGATGGGCGGCATGATCGCGCAGGAGGTCGCGCTGTCGTTTCCGCAGCGGGCGCGTTCGCTGACCTCGATCATGTCCACCACGGGCAACCCCAAGATTCCGCCGCCGACGCGCGAGGCTGCCGCCGTGCTGATGGCGCCGCCGCCGGCATCGAAAGAGGAATATTTCGCGCGCTTCGCCAAGACCTGGAAAGTGCTGCGCGTCGGCTCCTTCCCTGAAGACGAGGCGCTCGATCCGGCGCGCGCCGCCCGCACCTATGAGCGCGGCCTCAACCCGGCCGGCGTCGGCCGGCAGTTGCGGGCGGTGCTCGCCTCCGGCAGCCGCAAGGAGCGCCTCGCCCAGGTGAAGACGCCGACGCTGGTCATCCATGGCACCGTCGATCCGCTGGTGCGGCCCGAAGGCGGCAAGGACACGGCGGCATCGATCCCCGGGGCAAAGCTCCTGATGATCGAAGGCATGGGGCACGCGCTGCCGATCCCGATGTGGCCGCAGATCATCGACGCGATCGCCGAGCACGCGCACGGTGCGGCAGCGAAGGCGGCGTAAGCCACTACGGCCGTAGAGTGGGCAAAGGCGCACTTGCGCCGTGCCCACCATGCATCCGAACAATCAGTGGAAGTGGTGGGCACGCGGAGCCTGTCATCGGGCGCGCATTCGCGCGACCCGTTGGCTTTGCCCACCCTACCTTTCTAACTTTTCGTCGCGATCCAGATGATGTGACGCACGCCGCGGCCTTTGCCGGTGGCGCGGATGTTGACTTCGTTGACGTCGAAGCGTGCGCTGCGTAAGCGCTTTGCGAATGCCGCGTTAGGCCCCGAAGACCACACCGCCAGCACGCCGCCCGGCCGCAGCGCCGCGCGCGTTGCGTTCAGCCCGGTTGAATCGTAGAGCGCATCATTGGCTTTGCGGGTCAGCCCTTCGGGGCCGTTGTCGACATCGAGCAAAATGGCGTCGAACGCGCCGCGATGCGATCGGATGATCTCGGCGACATCGCCCTCCCGAATGTTCACGCGGGGATCGGCGAGGCTGTCGCCGAAAATGTCCAGCATCGGACCTCGGGCCCACGCAACGACCGCCGGAACAAGCTCGGCCTGCACGATCTGCGCCTTGGCTCCGAACACGGCAAGCGCGGCACGCAGCGTAAAGCCCATGCCCAATCCGCCGATGAGCACCCGCGGACTGGCGACTTTCTCGATCTTCTTCGCCGCGAGCGTGGCGAGCGCCTCCTCCGAGCCCGACAGGCGGCTGTTCATCAGTTCGTTGGAGCCGAGCTTGATGGAAAACTCCTTGCCGCGGCGCATCAGGCGGAGTTCGTCGTCGGTGCCGGGAATGCGGGCGGTGTCGATTTTTTCCCAGGGAATCATGCGGGGCTTTTAGCATGAGCAGAGCCGTAGGGTGGGCAAAGGCGCGCAAGCGCCGTGCCCACCATTCTGTCGTCTGGTGCAAGTGATGGTGGGCACGCTTCGCTTTGCCCACCCTACGATTCATCCGCCCGCCCACACGTCCAGCACGTAGCGGTTCTTCGTGCCGAGATCGTCGATCCAGCGCAAGCCGGCCTCGGCATCCGCGCCGGACTTTTCGCGATAGATATCAACCAGCGCGGCCTTGACGTCAGGCTCCATCTTGCCGCCATCGCCGCAGACATAGACGATCGCGCCCTGCTCGATCAGGTTCCAGACGCGGTCCTTCTGCGCGGCTATCTGATGCTGAACATAGGTCTTCGGTCCGTCGGCGCGCGAGAAGGCGGTGTGCAGCTCGGTGGTGCCGTCGGCGGCGAACGTCTTCAAATCATCCGCATAGAGGAAATCCTGTTCGGGATGGCGGCAGCCGAAGAACAGCATCGCCGGGCCCAGCTTGGCGCCCTGCGCCTTGCGATGCGCGCGCTCCTGCAGGAAGCCGCGGAACGGCGCCAGCCCCGTGCCGGGGCCGATCATGATCACAGGCACCGAAGGATCATCGGGCAGACGGAAGCCGGCCTTGGTCTCGCGCACGGTGGCATGAACGGTATCGCCGACGCGGCGGCCGGAGAGATAGTTCGAGCAGACGCCCTTGTAGACGCCGCGCCCCGAACTCGCCGGCGCTTCCACCACGGCGACGGTGACGCTGCAGCGCGCAGGATCGAGCGAAGGCGACGATGAGATCGAGTAATAACGCGGCGCCAGCAGCGACAGCATTTCGAGATAGCCGTGGAACGGCAGTTCGCAGGCCGGATGTTCCTCCAGGAGGTCGAACACCGATTTGCGCTTGGCGAGGACATCAGCGCGGTAACGCTCGGTGGACGCCTCGTCGTCGCCGACATAGGCCAGCAGCTTCGGCTTGGTGACGGGGCAGCGCGTGTGCTCCGACATGATCTGGATCTGCTTGCGGGTCGCGATCTGCTGCAGCTCCACGAATTCGGTGAGCAGCCGCCCCACCGAAACGGCATCGCCGACCGGCAATTGCGCGCGGCGGCCCTCGGCGACATGAAGCCTGACCTGATCGGCCGGCAGGAAGCCGAAACGGCGCGCCACCGAATCCACCAGCGCCGGATCGTTGCGCGGCACCACGCTGAGATGGTCGCCGACGCGGTAGGTGACGCCGGGCGGCAATTCCACCTCGATATGCCGGGTCGAGCGGTCGGAAGGATTGGCGCCGGCCTTGTTCTGCAGCTCGGAATTGACCAGCACCTTCATCGGCGCGATGCCGCCCTGGGTGACGATGGTGTTGACGGCGGACGGCGCCACCGGCTCGATCGCGTAGAGCGGCGCGTCGTCAGCGCTGCGGGCGAAACTGGAATCGACACCCAGCTCCTTCATCGCCGCAGGCGCTGCCGCTGCGAACCATTTTTCGAACTGGCCGTCGAGATCGCTGCGGGCATCGCCCTCCCCGCGGCCATAGAGGCTGCGCGCGCCATGCGCTGCCAACTGCTCGTCGATGATGCGCGGCACGGATTGATAGGTCGCGGCCCAGTCGCTGTTGCCGCAGCCGAACACGGCATAGCGCACCTTGGCGAACGCATCCTTCGGCAGGCCGCTGTCCAGCCATTTGACGAACTGCGTGGCGTTATCGGGGGCTGCGCCGTTGTAGGAAGCGCAGAAGACCATCAGCGCGCCCTCTTCCGGCAGCTTGCCAATGTAATCGTCGAGCGCGCCGAGCCGGGTCGAGAAACCGTTGACCTCGGCGAGGTCGGCCACCCGTGTTGCCAGTTCTTCCGCCGTGCCGAGGTTGGAGCCGTAAAGCACGAGCAGCGGCGTGTTGTGCCCGGGGCGGGTTCGCGCCTTCGGCGCCGCCGTACTCGAGGCGGTCGCCGCAACGACAGCCCGGCCGGCGAAGGCGCCGCGATCCTTGTCGGCGCGCGGACGCACCTTGATCTTGAAACCATCCGGCTTGACGGTGAGCGTCTCCTTCAGGTGCATCTGGTAGCGGTGGTGGTCGATCAGCTTGAAGCGTTGCAGGATCATGCCGATCGCCAGCGCCGCCTCATGCATCGCAAAGCCGCGGCCGATACACGCGCGCTGGCCGTTGCCGAACGGTTTCCAGGCGTTGATGGGGCGCTTGGCTTCGGCCTCGCGGCTGAAATTCTCGGGATCAAACACGTCCGGGTTCGGACCCCAGACGCTGGGGTCGCGGTGCAGCGCCATTACCAAGACCGTAATGAACGTGTTCTTCTTCAGCTTGTATTTGCCGCCGCCGATGGTCTCGTCGTTCAGCGGCGTGATGCCGTAGGCCGGTGCCGGCGGCCACATCCGCAGCGCTTCCTTCAACACCTGCGTGATGTAGGTGAGCTGGGTGACCTGCTGATAGGTCGGCTTCGCGTTGATATCGGGCCCGAGCACCCGGTCGACTTCCTCATAGGCCTTCTTGAGGATTTCCGGATGCTTGAGCAGCGCATAGATCGTGCATGACAACAGGCCGCTGGTCGTCTCGTGGCCCGCGATCAGAAACGTGTTGATCTGGTAGCGGATGTTGACGTCGTCGAGCTGCTCGCCGGTTGAGCGGTCGACGCCGGTCATCATGGCGCCGAGCATGTCTTTCTTGCCTTCGGCCGCTTCCGCATTGCCACGGCGCTCGGCGATGATCTCGTCGACCATCTTGTTCATGAAGTGGACATCCTGGGCCAGCGTCTTGCGTCGCTTCTGCATCCAGAGATTTTCCAGCGGCAGGCCGCGGGTCATCATGATGGTCTCGAGCGAGCGCACCAGCGATTCCACGAACGGGTGATAGTCGCGGCGGTAGAACGAGTTGAAGCGATAGTCGAAGCCGCAGAGACCAATGGTGTCGAGCGTCAGCGCCGTCATGTCCTGCACGACGTCGATTTCGTCGTCGGGATTGAGCCGCTCCCATTTCTTGACGAGCTGCTCGGCGATATCGACCATGCTCGGGTGATAGGACTGCATCGCACGATTGCCGAACGGCTGCAGCAGGATGTTGTGTGCCTTGCTCCAGTTCGGCTCGGTGGTATCGGCGGTGAACAGCCCGTCGCCGCCGACGGCGCGGACCCGGCGCAGCGAGCCGCGCACGGTCTTGTCGAAGCGCTTCTCGTCGGAAAGTTCGTCGACCAGATCATGGCCGGAGGCGATGACGATCGGTGCGCCCATCATGTCGAGCCAGAAGATCGGCCCGAGCTCCTTGGAAAGCTTGACCAGGTGCTGCACCGGCGCGTTGGGATCCAGCGACAGCATGTTGCCGACGACGGGTTTTTTGGGCGGATGCGGGATCGGGTTCAGTTTATTGCCGGACGCCATTGTCGAAGTTCTCCTGCCTGCCTCAACCGTCATTGCGAGGAGCGCAGCGACGAAGCAATCCATTCTTTCTTTTCGCCGAGCGATGGATTGCTTCGCTTCGCTCGCAATGACGTCTTGGTATGCGGGACCTAACCAAATCTTTTCTTACGCCACTCGATCAGCTTGCTGCTGACCTCGTCCGGCTTTTCCTGCTGCGTCCAATGGCCGCTGTCGCGCACGAGATACTTCTCGAGATCGGGCACCAGCTTTTCCATGCCCTCGGTCGCCGAGGGCGGCAGCACCCCGTCATTCTCGGCCATGATCATCAGCGAGGGCACGCGCACCGTATGGTCGAGCCCTTCCGAGCGCTGCCAGTTGCGCGAAAAATTGCGATACCAGTTGATGCCGCCGGTGAAGCCGGTTCTGGTGAAGGTGTCGACGAACACTTTTTTCTCTTCCGCCGACAGGATCGGCGTGCGCGGATCGTGCTTGGCATCGTAATTCGCGATCATCTGCGGAAACGCCAGATTGAGCCGCGCCGATGCACCGACGCCGGCAATCGGCTGCTCCTCCGGCGTACCGGGGGGCCGCGCCACCGGCTTGCGCATGAACGCGTCAAAGGTCTGCTCGACCCGGCTGCCGAAGATCCTGTCCGGCTCGCGGGCGGGATCCTGAAACTGCACGATATACATGCTGTCGCCGAAACGCTTTCGAAACAGCTCGATCGGATCGGCCGGCGCGCGATCCCAGTGCGGGGTATTGACGCCGACCACGCCGGCAACGCGATCGAGATGGCGCAGCGGCATCTGCCAGACGATGAAGCCGCCCCAGTCGTGGCCGACGAAGATCGCCTTGTCGATCTTGAGATGGTCGAGCAGACCGACGAGGTCGCCGGTCAGGTGCTCCATATCGTAGTCTTCGACCGGCTCGGGACGGTCGGTCGCGCCATAACCACGCTGGTCCGGCGCGATCACCCGGATGCCGGCCTCGCTCAGCGCCTTGATCTGGTGACGCCAGGAGAAAGCGATTTCCGGCCAGCCGTGGCAGAGGACGACCGGCGGCTTGTCGGATGCGGGCCCTGCCTCGTAGAAGCCCATGCGAATGCCGTTCACCTCGGCGAACTGCAGCGGCGGCATTTCAATCATGACGACGTCCTATTCAGCCGCGCTGGTCATGTTCGGCGGCGGTGCGTATGCCGCCTCCAGCGCTTCAAATTCGGCCGGAAGCATGTCGCAGAGGATCTGGACGTGCGGAATGATGTTGGCGCCGGCGATGAAGCCGAAATCGAGTTGGTCGCGGTAGCTCTGCACGGTGATGTTGAGCGCGATGCCATGCGTCGAGATCGACACCGGGAAGATGTGCAGGAGTTCGGCGCCGGCGGCATACAGCGTCTGCCGCGGCCCCGGCACGTTGGATACGGTGATGTTGGCGGCCGGCGGCAGCACGTCGGACAGGTTGGAGCGGCTGTAGAGCAGCGCCAGTATCTGGGTCACGATCGGCGCGCCCAGCATCGAGAGGTTGGAGACCTGCGGCATCAGCGCCCGCAGCGGATGCGACATCTCCTTCGACTTGGTGGACTGCGCGATGATGGTTTCCAACCGTCCCTTCGGATCCTCGATATTGGTAGCGATCGAGCAGATCATGCCGAACACCTGGTTGTTGGCGTCGGCATTGCCCTCCTCGCGCAGCGAGATCGGCACCGCCGCCGTCAGCGATTTGTTCGGCAGCCCGCCCTGGCTGAGCAGGTAGCGCCGCACCACGCCCGAAGACAGCGCCAGCACGACGTCGTTGAGCTTGCCGCCGGACGCCTTCGCCAGCGCCTTGGCGCGCGACAGCGAGATCGAGACGCCGGCGAAACTGCGCTCCGACGAGATCGTCTTGTTGAGAATGGTCGGCGGCGAGGCCATGCTGGCCAGGCTGTCGCGCGATTTGGGATCGGCAACCTTGCCGACGACGTCGGAGAGGCTCTTCAGCACCGTCGGCACGCTGCTGGCGAACTTCACTGCGGATTCGATCTGGAACATGGCGTTGTCGAACAGGATCGAGCCGAGATCGCTCTTTCCGGTGCGCGGCAGCTCGAGAGTCTTTGGCGCCGCCTTGACGTCGAACGGCTGCGTCCAGAGCTGCTGGTAGGAATCGATCAGGTTGGCGGCGATGTCGCGCGGCTCTTGCGCCACCTTGCGCGCGGTCGGCGGTTCGACTTCACGCGGCACCGGCGTGATGTCGTAGATCATGCTGGTGAGGGCGGCGCCGGCGCCGCCATCGATGCAGGCATGGTGCATCTTGGAATAAAGCCCGATCTCGTTGTCCTTCATGCCTTCGAAGACGTAGAACTCCCAGAGCGGACGGGCGCGGTTGAGCAGTTTTGCATGCATCCAGCCGACGATGCGTTCCAGCGTCGCGCGATCGCGCGGCGCCGGCAGGCTGGCGCGAAAGATGTGGCGGTCGATGTCGAACTGGTCGTCTTCGACCCAGGAGGGATGATCGATGTCGAGCGGCGCCTTCTCCAGGCGCGCTTTCAGGATCGGCGCAATGTGCAATCGCGAGGCGATCATCGCCTTGAACTCTTCGAAGAAGTCGCCCTTGTAGCCGTCGGGCAGGCGGAAGATCGCCATGCTGCCGACATGCATCGGCATTTCCGGCGTTTCCAGATACAGAAACGACGCGTCCAGCGAAGACAGCTTCTTGGCGTCCGCCATGTTTTTCCTCCCGCAGTAGATAACGCGGCGCCTTGGCGGCGCTTCTGGCGTCAGGAATGTCTTTATTATTGGAGCATATCCGAAAACCGCTAGCTATCCCGCATCAATTGCAGGGCGGGATGTTTCGGGATCATGCCCTTTGGCTCAGGGCGTTTACTTACGATTGTGCATTTTCAGGGGGGCCGTAGGCAATGGCAAATGGTCCTGATCTGTCAAAATGCTTAAATTCGCCCTCGGCCTGCGCGAGGCGGTCGGCCACCGCCCATAAGGCCGCGGGATTGACGCCGAGCCCGATATGGCTGGCGAAGTATACCTCGATGTTTTCGGCTGTTACGGAGGGACGCAACAGGCTGGTGTGCCAGTTCACGATGCCGTCGGTCTTCGAATAGATCGAGGTCGCCGGTACCGGCAGGTCACCGGCGATCGCCTGGCGGATTTCCGGATTGTCGTCGACCGTCTCCCCCGACAGCGCCTCATACAGACGCGTGGCGTTGGTTGCCCGGATGTCGTTGGCAAACGGGCTGCCGAGCGTGATCACGGAGTGCACCATGTCCGGCATCTGCAGCGCAAGATCGCGCGCATAGACGCCGCCGAGACTCCAGCCGACCAGACTGACCTTGCGCCCGGTCTGGTCATGAATGCGCTGCAGGAGCTCGCGCAACGCACCGCGCTTGGAAGCGACGCCGCCGAAGTTGCGGCCCATGTTCCACGCATAGGCATCATAGCCGAGTTCTTTTAGGTAGCGCCGCATCGGCGCCATCGAAAGATCGCTGGCCAGAAAGCCCGGCAGCGTCAGCACCGGATGTCCGTCGCCCCGCGGCGCTCGCATCAACAGCGGCGACAGCAACAGGCTCGAGTTCAGTTCGAACAGCGCCCTCGTCTCGGCCAGCATCAGAAACAGGCTGGGTGGCCGAAGCCTTTGCTCCTCCGTCGCAGCCGCGCTCTCCGCGACCGTCACTTACTTGTCCTTCTTGGTCATGCCGCCAAGACCGGCCATGGTCACGAACATATCCTGGAATCGCTCGGCGATCTTGGGATCGAACGTGAACCAACTCTGGATCAGCGACTCCGGTGAGACCTTTTCGATGTTGGCCATCACCTGCTGCTGCATCTTGTCCATCACGGCGGTCTGCATCGGCGAGACGTCGGGCAATCCGAAGAACTGCCGGGCCTCCAGCGGCGTGCAATCGATTTCGACGTTAACTTTCATGACCGCTCCTCTTGCTGGCTTCTTGCAGTATCGCCACGATGACCCTGATGACGCAAGGAAAAGACCCGGGCGCCCGGCCCCTCCATTCCCGATATGGTCAACCAAACCGTTCGATGGCAAACGGCCTGACATCGGCAAACGGGGTCTCGCCGGTCATCATTTCGGCCAGCAGGCGGCCGGTCGCGGGGCCGAGCGTCAGGCCATGGTGCTGGTGGCCGAAATCGAACCACAGCCCGTCATGGCGGGGGGCCTTGCCGATCACCGGCAGCATATCGGGCAGACAAGGGCGCGCGCCCATCCAGGGCTTGGCGTCGACCGGCTCACCCAGCGGGAACAATCTGTGCGCCCGCGGCAGCGCCCGCTCGACCTGGACCGGCGTCGGCGGTCGATCGCGGTGGGCAAACTCGGCACCCGTGGTCAGGCGAATGCCGCGATTCATCGGCGCCAGCAGATAGCCGAGATCGGTATCCAGCACGGGGTGATGCAAAACCGCGTTGCCGCGCGGCTTGAGATGAAGGTGATAACCGCGCTTGACCTGCAGCGGGATCGAGTAGCCGAGCGGCCGGAGGATCTGGTCCGACCACGGCCCCATCGCCACCACGACCTCGCGCGCCGTAATGGAGCCTTCCAGCGTCGCCACCCGCCACCTTCCGCCCGATGGTTCGAGGGTTCGGGCGTCGCCGACCAGATATCGCCCGCCCTTGCGGCCGAACAGTGCGGCATAGGCCTTGGCCAGCCCGCCGGGATCGGGCACGAATCCCGGCGTGGGAAAATGGATGGCGCCTGAGAAGTCACCGGTCAGATGCGGCTCGCGCGCGATAATCGCAGGCCCGTCCAGCACCTCGCCGGTGACGCCATGCTGTCCGGCGCGCTTGAGATCCTGCACAGCACCCGCAAACGTCACCTCGGAACGAAACAGCTTGATCCAGCCGGTTCGCCGCAACAGTTCCGGCACATTGGCTTCCGTAATCAGCGCCTCATGCTCGATCAGGCTGCGCTGGATCAGCGGCAATTCTGCCATCGCACTGTGCAGTGCACGCTTGGGCGACGAAGCGAGGAAATATCGCGTCAGCCACGGCAGGAAGGCCGGCAAATCCCTGAAATGGTAGCTCACCTGCGGCGCGCGAAGGAATGCGTAGCGCAGGATCTGGCCCACGTCCCGCGGAAACATATAAGGAAAAACCGAGGCGCACTCGATCAAACCGCCATTGCCGTAACTGGTCTCCTCGCCGGAGGTGTCGTGCCGGTCGATCAGAACCACGTTCCGGCCGCGCTTCTGCAGGTGCAAAGCGGCGCTGACGCCGACCATGCCCGCACCCAGGACGAGAACGTCGGCCTTCAGTTCCGCCATCTGCACTCCGAAAGTTCAATGTAACGTGCTTACACGCACGTCTTAAGGTGAAACTAGTCAATGCCGCACCGCCGCGCAAATCGGCACGCAGTGCGGGGAAATCGTGCTTTGCGCGGTGGCTGGACTTTGGCAACATGGGTCGGCAATATCCGCCGCTAATTGCGGAAATTGCTGATCAATGCGGGGGAATCGAACAATGTCGGTACGTCAGACTTTGCTTGCAGCGGCCACGGCTTCAGTCCTTGCCCTGGCGATGGCGCCTGCATCGGCCCAGACCCTGCGCTATGCCAACCAGGGCGACCTCAAGTCGCTCGACCCCTACACGCTGAACGAGAGCACCACCCACGCCCATCTCGGGCACGTCTTTGAAGGCCTCGTCGCTCGCGACAGAGACCTGAAGATCATTCCGGCGCTGGCGGAAAAATGGGAAACGCCGGAGCCGACCCGCTGGCGGTTCCACTTGCGCAAGGGCGTGAAATTCCACAATGGCGACCCCTTCACCGCCGACGACGTGGTTTTCTCGGCGGATCGCGTTCGCAAGAAGGGCTCGAACCTGCAGACTCGCATTCCGGCCGACGCCAAGGTCGTCAAGGTCGATGACTACACGGTGGATTTCATCCTGACCTCGCCCAATCCCATTCTCAATTCGCAATGGGATACCTGGTACATCATGGACAAGAAGTGGGCGGAGGCGAACAACGCCGTCGAGCCCACGCCGGCCGCGGCCACGACACCGAGCTTCGCCTCGCTCAATGCCAACGGCACCGGCCCCTTCACGGTCGAAAGCCATCAGCCGGGCGTCAAGACCGTGTACAAGGCCAATCCGAACTGGTGGCGCAAGCCGGAGCATAACCTCAAGGAAATCGTCTTCACCCCGATCGGCTCGGACGCCACGCGCGTAGCCGCACTGCTGTCGGGCGAAGTCGACGTCATCGAGCCGGTTCCGATCCAGGATATCACGCGGGTCGATTCCAGCCCCAATGCCCAGGTGCTGAAGGGGCCGGAACTTCGCACGATCTTCCTCGGCATGGATCAGACGCGCGACGAACTGCTCTACTCCAACGTCAAGGGCAAGAACCCGTTCAAGGACGTCAAGGTGCGCGAGGCCTTCTTCAAGGCCGTCGACATCGAACTGATCAAGACCCGCGTCATGCGCGGCCTGTCGACGCCGTCGGCGCTGATGATCGCACCGCAACTGTTCAAGCTGTCCGGCGACTTCACGCGCCCGAAATTCGATCCTGACGGCGCCAAGAAGCTCCTGACCGAAGCCGGCTACCCCGACGGTTTCGAAGTCACGATGGACTGCCCGAACGACCGCTATGTCAACGACGCCGCGATCTGTCAGGCGGTTGTCGGCATGCTGGCCCGCATCGGCGTCAAGGTGACGCTGCTGGCCCAGCCCAAGGCGCAGTATTTCGCCAAGGTGCTGAAGCCCGGCGGTTACCAGACCTCGTTCTATCTGCTCGGCTGGACGCCCGGCACGCTCGACTCCCACAACGTCCTGTTCGACATCATGGGGTGCCGCGACGATCCGAAATCGGCCCGCGGCGAGGCCAATCTCGGCGGCTACTGCAACAAGAAGCTCGACGAGCTTACCGACAAGGTGCTGCAGGAATCCGACATGAACAAGCGCGACCTCCTGATCAAGGACGCCTACACGATCGGCGCCAAGGACTTCGGATACATCCCGCTGCATCAGCAGGCGCTGGCGTGGGGCGTGTCGAAAAAGGTCAAGCTGAGCCAGCGCGCCGACAACCAGGTCCTGCTCTACTG
Source organism: Bradyrhizobium paxllaeri (assembly GCF_001693515.2). Classification (NCBI taxonomy): domain Bacteria; kingdom Pseudomonadati; phylum Pseudomonadota; class Alphaproteobacteria; order Hyphomicrobiales; family Nitrobacteraceae; genus Bradyrhizobium; species Bradyrhizobium paxllaeri. The sequence continues at coordinate 2,226,260 of NZ_CP042968.1, read as the reverse complement.
GGCAACCAAACAGGACTAGTTGGGCTTCAACACAGGTCCCGGTGGCTTATGGCTTCCGGGACCTTTCTTTATCAAGGCGACAGCGACGTCCGCCGCATCTAAAGAGCAGTGAAAGGAATTCATGCTCGCTTTCACTCTTCGCCGCGCTATCCAGGCCATCGGCGTCATGATCGCGGTCGGCGTCATCGCGTTCTCGATGTTCCGTTTCGCCGGCGACCCCGTCAACCAGATCGTCTCGCTGGATACGCCGGCCGCCGAACGCGAGGCGGTGCGCAAGTCGCTCGGGCTCGACGACCCCGTGCCGGTGCAGTTCGCGCGCTACTTCGGCAATGCCGTGCAGTTCAAGTTCGGGGTCTCCTATCAATTTCGCCAACCGGTTTCGAACCTGCTGATGGAGCGGATGCCGGCAACGCTGGAACTTGCCGCCTGCGCCACCGTTCTCGCCATGGTGTTCGGCATCCTGATGGGCGTCTATTCCGCGCTGCGGCGCGATACGATTCTCACGAAGTTTTTCCAGGCGGTGTCATTGATCGGAATCTCGCTGCCGACCTTCCTGATCGGCATTCTCTTGATCTATCTGTTCTCGGTGACGCTGGGCTGGCTGCCTTCATTCGGCCGCGGCGATGTGGTGCGGATCGGCTGGTGGACCACCGGCCTGCTCACGCTGTCCGGACTGAAGGCGCTGATCATGCCCTCGATCACGCTGGGTCTGTTTCAGATGACCCTGATCATGCGGCTGGTGCGCGCCGAAATGCTTGAAGTTCTCCGTACCGATTATATCCGCTTCGCCCGCGCCCGCGGCCTGACGACCCGCGCGATTCATTTCGGCCACGCCCTGAAAAACACGCTGGTTCCGGTCATCACCGTTGCGGGGCTGCAGTTTGGCTCGGTTATTGCATTTGCCATCATCACCGAAACCGTCTTCCAGTGGCCGGGTATGGGATTGCTGTTCGTGCAGGCCGTGCAAAATGTCGATATCCCGATCATGGCGGCCTACCTGCTGATGGTGTCGCTGATCTTCGTCACCATCAATCTGGTGGTCGACATCCTCTACACCATCGTCGATCCGCGCCTGCGTTCGACCATCAGCCGTCCGGCATAAGCGAGCGATCCGATGTCCGACGCCGTCGTCCCACACCGAGTCGAGCCGAACGCAGCAGCGGCGCGTTCCGGGACGAACTGGCTGAAGCGCGCGCTGGACAGCGACATCTTTTATTCGTTCCGCCGTTCCCGCATGACGATGGTCGCGGCCGCCATCACCGTCCTGTTCTTCCTGCTGGCGATCTTTGCTTCGCAATTATCGGTGCAGAACCCGTTCGATCCGGCGCAACTGCAATTGATGAACTCCCGGATCTCGCCACTGTGGACCGCCGACGGCCAGAGCCCGTTCCTGCTCGGCACCGACGAACAGGGCCGCGACGTATTTTCGGCCATTCTCTACGGCTTGCGGATCTCGCTCGTGGTCGGCGTGCTCGGCGTCATCCTGGCCGGCACGCTCGGCATCACCCTTGGCCTCATCGCGGGCTATGTCGGCGGCGCGGTCGACGGGTTGATCATGCGCATCGCCGACGTGCAGCTCACCTTCCCCGCCATCCTGATTGCGCTGCTCGTCAACGGCGTTGCCAAATCCGTGCTCGGCAACCGGCTGGATGCCATGAGTACGCTGGGCGTGCTGGTGGTGGCGATCGGCCTGAGTTTCTGGGTGCAATATGCCCGCACCGTGCGCGGCTCGGTCATGGTCGAGAAGAGCAAGGACTATGTCGCGGCGGCGCAGCTGATCGGCCTGCCCGCGCCCAAGATCATGCTGCGGCACGTGCTGCCGAACACGATGGGACCGATCCTCGTGATCGCGACCATCAATCTGGCGCTTGCCATCATCACCGAGGCGACGCTGTCGTTCCTGGGCGCCGGCATGCCCGACACCATGCCCTCGCTCGGCACGCTGATTCGGATCGGCAACAATTACCTGTTCGCCGGCGAATGGTGGATCGTCGCCTTCCCCGGCATTGCGCTGGCGGGGCTGATACTCTCCATCAACCTGCTGGGCGACTGGCTGCGCGACGCGCTCAATCCAAAACTCCGATGACCGTTCCTGTCCTCTCCGTGCGTAACCTCGAGGTGGAATTCCTCACCCGCCGCAGCACGCTGCGCGCGATCAACGGCGTCTCCTTCGATATCGCCAAGGGCGAAGTGCTCGGTGTGGTCGGCGAGTCCGGAGCCGGCAAATCGGTCACGGGACTAGCCGTGATCGGACTGATCGATCCGCCGGGCCGCATCGCCGGCGGTGAGATCTATCTGTCGGGAACGCGGATCGACCACCTGCCGACCGAAGAAATCCGCCGCATCCGGGGAAAACGGATCGGGATGATCTTTCAGGATCCGCTGACCAGCCTCAATCCGCTGTACCGGGTCGGCGACCAGATCGTTGAGACGATCAGGACCCACATGAACCTTACGGAGACCGCGGCGCGCAAGCGCGCGATCGATCTTTTGGCCGAGGTCGGAATTCCCGCACCGGAAAAGCGCATCGACGCCTATCCGCACGAATTCTCCGGCGGCATGCGCCAGCGCGTCGTAATTGCGCTTGCAATCTGCGCTGAACCGGAACTGATCATTGCCGACGAGCCGACCACTGCGCTCGACGTCTCCGTGCAGGCGCAGATCATCTCGCTGATCAAGCGCCTCGGGCGCGATCACGGCACGGCCGTGATGCTGGTGACCCACGACATGGGCGTGATCGCCGAAACCTCGGACCGCGTCGCGGTGATGTATTCGGGCCGGATCGCCGAGATCGGCCCGGTGCAGGATGTGGTGCAGAACCCGCTGCATCCCTACGCCAAGGGCCTGATGGGCGCGATCCCGACGCTCGCCGGCGAAGAGAAGCGGCTGGTGCAAATTCCCGGCTCGATGCCGCGGCTGTCGGCGATCCCGCCGGGCTGCTCGTTCAATCCGCGCTGCGCCTTTGCGTTCGATCGCTGCCGCGTCGAGCGGCCGGAGCCGCTCAAGCAGGGCTCGCATGCCGTGGCCTGCCATCTCTACGATCCGGCGCCCAACGAAGCCGCGAAGGAGACCGCGGCATGACGGTCTCCTATGTCGATGTGAGAAGTCTGCGCCGCGTGTTCGACGTCTCCAAGCCGTGGCTCAACCGCGTGCTGGAAGGCGGCCATCTGGAATTTCTGAAAGCCGTCGACGGCGTGACCTTCGACATCAGGAAGGGCGAAACATTCGCGCTCGTCGGCGAGTCCGGTTCGGGCAAGACCACCGTGGCGCGGATGGTGGTGGGATTGCTGCCGCCGAGCTCGGGCGAAGTCGTCATCGACGGCGTCTCGATGACAAATCCGAGGCAGGCCCAGGCGCGGCAGCGGCTGCGCCGCCGCATCCAGATGATTTTTCAGGATCCTTATGCGAGCCTCAATCCGCGCTTTCGGGTCGACGCCATCGTCTCCGAGCCGATCCGCGCCTTCGACCTGATCCAGGGCGAGCGCGACATTCGTTCGCGCGTCGGCGAATTATTGAATCTGGTCGGCCTGCATCCGGACGACGGATTGAAATATCCCCACGAGTTCTCCGGCGGCCAGCGCCAGCGCATCGCGATTGCGCGCGCGCTGGCGTCGGATGCCGAGTTCATCGTCTGCGACGAGCCGACCTCGGCGCTCGACGTCTCCGTGCAGGCACAGATCCTCAATCTGATGCGCGACCTGCAGGACAAGTTCGGCCTGACCTATCTTCTCATCAGCCACAATCTCGCCGTGGTCCGCCACATGGCGACCCGCATCGGCGTGATGTATCTCGGCCGTATCGTTGAAATCGCCGAGGGCCGCGAATTGTTCGCCAATCCGCGAATGCCCTACACCAAGATGCTGCTCGGCGCCGTCCCTGATCTCGCGATGTCCGGCCGCCAGCGGATTCCGGTGAAGGGCGAAATCCCCAATCCGATCGACCCGCCGCCGGGATGCGCCTTCAACCCGCGCTGCCCGTTGGCGTTCGATCTCTGCCGGAAGGAAGCGCCCGCCCTGATCAACGGCGTCGCCTGCCACGCCGTCAACCATCCGGTTGAGACTGCCACGGCGGTATGATCACGAGTATGGGTGCAATGCGTGGCATCCCAGCGGTTGGCATCCAGCCTCGCCTGTGGTCAAGTGTTTCAGCATCAAGATACCAGCACCGCATTGGACGCCCATGAGCAACATCAACCCCGATCCGTTCACGACCCGCCCGGAAATCGAAGGCACCTTTGGCGTGGTCACCTCCACCCACTGGATCGCGACCGCCGTCGGCATGAGCGTCCTGGAGAAGGGTGGCAACGCGTTCGATGCCGGGGTCGCCACCGCTTTTACGCTGCAGGTCGTGGAGCCGCATCTGAACGGTCCCGGCGGCGACGTCCCGATCATCGTGCACGACGTCAAGCGCGGCCGTACCGAAGTGATCTGCGGCCAGGGCCCTGCGCCTGCCAAAGCCACCATCGCGCATTACAAGAGCGAAGGGCTGGAGATGGTGCCCGGCACCGGCCTTCTGGCGGCCTGCGTGCCCGGCACGTTCGAATCCTGGATGCTGCTCTTGCGCGATTACGGCACGATGCGGCTGCGCGACGTGCTGGAGCCCGCGATCGCCTATGCCGGCAACGGCTATCCGCTGGTCGAGCGCGCATCGGCAACCATTCAAGTCGTCGAGAACTTGTTCCGCAAACACTGGACGACGTCAGCAGCGGTCTACCTGCCGAACAATGAAGTTCCGAGGCCCGGCACGCTGTTCACCAACACGAAACTCTCGGAAACCTATGCCCGCATCCTGAAAGAAGCCGAGAGCGCGGGCGGCGACCGTGTCGCGCAGATCGAGCGCGCGCGGAAATCCTGGTCGCAGGGTTTTGTCGCGGAAGCGATCGACAAATTCTGCCGCACGCAGGAAGTGATGGACGTCTCCGGCTCGCCGCATCGTGGCGTGCTAAGCGCCGACGACATGGCGCGCTGGCAGCCGACCGTCGAAGCGCCGCTCACTTATGACTACGGCCGCTACACCGTCTGCAAGCCCGGCGTCTGGAGCCAGGGTCCGGTGATGCTGCAACAGCTCGCGCTGTTGAAGGGCTTTGAGCTCGACGGGCTCGATCCCGCCGGCCCGGAATTCATTCATCTGCAGATCGAATGCGCCAAACTCGCCTTCGCCGACCGCGAGAAGTTTTATGGCGATCCCAAATTCACCGACATCCCGATCACGACGCTGCTGTCGGACGCCTACAATGACGAGCGTCGCAAGCTGATTTCGAAAGACAAGGCCTCGCTCGATTTCATCCCCGGCTCGGTCGAGGGCTTTGGCTCGGTTGTCAAGCTGCGCCGGGCGGAGGGTCATCGCGAGGCGGTCGGCGCCATGGGCGCGGGCGAGCCGACCGTCGGCCGCTTCGGCGAGGTGCGCGGCGACACCGTGCATTTCGACATCATCGACCAGGCCGGCAACATGGTCTCGGCAACGCCGTCTGGCGGCTGGCTGCAATCTTCGCCGGTCATTCCCGAACTCGGCTTCTGCCTCGGCAGCCGCGCGCAGATGTTCTGGCTGGAGGAAGACCACCCGGCGGCGCTGGCGCCCGGCAAACGCCCGCGCACGACGCTCTCGCCGACCATGTGCTATCGCGACGGCGAGCCCTACATGGCCTGGGGATCGCCCGGCGGCGACCAGCAGGACCAATGGACCACGCAATTCTTCCTGCGCCACGTCCATGCCAAACTGAACCTGCAGGAAGCGATCGATGCGCCGGCCTGGCATTCCGAACATTTCCCGATCTCGTTCTGGCCGCGCACCGCGCGCCCCGGCGTGCTCGTGCTCGAAAGCCGCGTGCCGAAGGCGACGGTCGATACGCTGAAGAGCCGCGGCCATGTCGTCGAGATCGGTCCCGAATGGTCGGAAGGCCGCCTCACCGCAGCTTCGAGGGTCGGCCGCCGCCGCCGCGCCGCCGCCAATCCCCGGGGCATGCAGGGCTACGCGGCTGGACGATAACTAGAGAAGAGACAAGATGACCTGGTCGATCATCGCCCGCGATCCCCTTACCGGCCAGATCGGCATCGCGGTAGCGACCCGGTTTTTCGCGGTCGGCGCGCGCGTGCCGCATATCGCCCCCGGCATCGGCGGCATCGCAACGCAAGCGCTGGTCAATCCCTATTACGGCATCGACGGCGTCAAGCTGCTCCGCGAAGGGCGCAGCCCGCGCGAGGTGATCGATGCGCTGATTGCGGGGGATGACGGCCGCGAAGCCCGCCAGCTCCATGTCATGGATATCAAGGGCCGCATCGCCGCGCATACCGGCCGCGAATGCATCGACTGGTGCGGACATATCCAGGGCGACGGCTTTTCCCTCGCCGGCAATATGCTGGCCGGCGCCGCCGTGCTCGACGACACCGCGAAAGCCTATGCCGCCAACGCCACACTTCCCTTTGCGCAACGGCTGATCGTCGCGATGAAGGCGGGCGAAGCCGCCGGCGGCGACAAGCGCGGCAAGCAATCGGCGGCACTATTGATCCATAGCGAGGAGGAATGGTCCGATCTCGACCTGCGCGTCGACGACCACACCGATCCGCTGGCCGAACTCGAACGTCTCGAACAGGTCAGCCGCGAGCGCTGGGTGCATTTCCGCCCCTTCCTGCCGACGCGGAAGAACCCGGCCGGGATCACCGACCGTGCGGTCATTGACGCCAGCGTTCAAGCCGCGACCACGGGCAAGGCATGACCGCGGGTCCGCTGATCGAGATCGAGAAACTGCGCGTCGTCTTCCATGGCGATGACGGCCGCACCACCCACGCAGTGGACAGTGTCGATCTCAGCGTCGCCAATGGCGCGACGCTCGGCCTCGTCGGCGAATCCGGTTGCGGCAAGAGCGTGACCTCGCTTGCCATCATGGGGCTGTTGTCAAAGCGCTCCGCCGAGGTCTCGGGCTCGATCCGCTTCGACGGTTTTGACCTGCTCGACGTTCCCGACGACACGCTGCGCGATCTGCGCGGCAACCGGCTGGCGATGATCTTCCAGGAGCCGATGACCTCGCTCAATCCGAGTTTTACGATCGGCGACCAGATCATAGAGACCATCCTGCGCCATCGCGGCGGGTCGCGACGGCAGGCGCGTGAGCGCGCCATCGAGCTGTTGCGGCGCGTGCACATCCCCTCGCCCGAGAAACGTATCGACGAATATCCGCACAAGCTCTCCGGCGGCATGCGCCAGCGCGTGATGATCGCGATGGCGCTGGCCTGCGACCCCCGCCTTCTGATCGCGGACGAACCGACCACCGCTCTCGACGTCACCCTGCAGGCGCAGATCCTCGATCTGATGCGCGAGCTGAAGGCCGCCAGCGGCGCCGCGATCATCCTGATCACCCACGATCTCGGCGTGGTCGCGGAGGTCTGCGACGAGGTGGCGGTGATGTATGCCGGCGAGATCGTCGAGCGTGCGCCGGTCGACGAGCTCTTTGCCAATCCGCAGCATCCCTACACGGTCGGCCTGCTCGGCTCGATCCCACGGCTCGATCGCCGCGCCTCGCATCTGGCGACGATCGAGGGCATGGTGCCGAACATGGCAAACCCGCCGCCCGGCTGCCGCTTCGCCGCGCGCTGTCCGTTTGTCGTCGAGCCCTGCACCGCCGCGCCGCCACCGCTCGCGATAGTCAATCCCGGCCACGCCTCGCGCTGCATCCGCGCGCCACTGGAGCGGCTGGTGTCATGACGGCCCTGCTCGAAGTCGAAGGCCTGGTGAAACATTTCGTCGCCGCGCGATCGGTGTTCGGCCGGCCCACCGCCCATGTGAAGGCGGTCGACGGCGTCAGTTTCACCGTCGAGGCCGGCAAGACGCTGGCGCTGGTCGGCGAGTCCGGGTGCGGCAAATCCACCGTGAGCCGGCTGGTGCTGCGGCTGATCGAACCGGATGCGGGCACCGTTCGCTTTGAAGGCCGCGACCTCGGCGCACTAAACGCCAATGAATTGCGTGCCTTCCGCCGCGATGCGCAGATTATCTTTCAAGATCCTTATGCATCGCTCAATCCGCGTATGACCGTCAGCCAGATCCTGAGCGAGCCACTGGCGCTGCATGATCTGGTGCCCGCCGCGCGGCGGCGCGAGCGAGTTGGCGAGTTGCTGCGGCTGGTCGGACTCGAGCCGCGCTTCGCCCGCCGCTATCCGCATGAATTTTCCGGCGGCCAGCGCCAGCGCATCGCGATTGCACGGGCGCTCGCCGTGGAGCCGAAACTGATCATCTGCGACGAGCCGGTATCGGCGCTTGACGTCTCGATCCGTTCGCAGATCCTCAATCTGCTGCGCGACCTGCAGGACCGGCTTGGCCTCGCCTACATCTTTGTCTCCCACGATCTTGCGGTGGTGAAGCACATCGCCGACCGCGTCGCCGTGATGAACCTCGGCGGCATCGTCGAGACCGCGCAGGCTGATGCGCTGTTCGCGGCGCCCCGGCACCCCTATAGCCGAGCGTTGCTGTCGGCGATCCCCGTACCCAAGCCGCAGGCCAAGCGCAGCCGCATCGTGCTGGAGGGCGAGATGCCGAGCGCGCTTCATCCGCCTTCCGGCTGCCGCTTCCATACCCGCTGCCCCTATGTCATCGCGCGCTGCCGGACCGAAGTTCCGCCGCTGCTCGCGGACGGCACGGGACACGCCACGGCATGCCATCGCACGGCCGAGCTGCCGGCATCCGAATCCATCGTTCCGGCCGATGGCGACTTTTCGCCGGTGCTGGAAAGATTGGTCGCCGCCTTCAGCGGCGGCACGGAAGGCGCAGGCCGCGCCGGGGTTGATCTATCAGGGACATAGCCAATTAGTCGTGGATAAGGGGATGGCAGCATGAAAATCATTCGTTACGCAGTCACTGCGGCAGCCCTGCTGCTGTCGCTTCCGGCAAATGTTCAGGCCCAGACGACGCTGCGGATCGGGCTCGCCGAGGATCCCGATATTCTCGACCCGACCATGGCCCGCACTTACGTGGGCCGGATCGTGTTCGCCTCGTTTTGCGACAAGCTGTTCGACATCGACGACAAACTCAACATCGTGCCGCAGCTCGCGCTGAGCCACGAGACATCAGCCGACGGCAAGGAAGTCACCATCAAGCTCAGGCCCGGCGTCAAGTTTCACGATGGCGAGGAATTCAACGCGGAAGCCGCCAAGTTTTCGCTGGAGCGTTATCTGACATTTCCCGGCTCGTTCCGGAAGCCGGAGCTGGCGGCGGTCGAACGCATCGACGTGGTCGATCCCCTCACCATCAAGCTGGCATTGAAGGCGCCCTATTCGCCGCTGGTCGCGCAGCTCACCGACCGTGCGGGAATGATGGTGTCGCCCAAGGCGGCGAAAGAAGCCGGCGACAAGTTCGGGCTGCGCCCCGTGTGCGCCGGCCCCTACAAATTCGTCGAGCGCGTGCAGCAGGACCGCATGGTGTTCGAAAAATTCGCCGACTACTGGAACAAGGACAACATCCATATCGACCGCATCGTCTATCTGCCCCTGGTGGACGCAACGGTTCGCCTTGCCAATCTGAAGTCCGGAGGCCTTGACCTGATCGAGCGCCTGCTTGCGACCGACATCAAGGAAGTCAAGGGAGACGCAAAACTCAAACTGTCGAGCGCCATCGAGCTCGGCTATCAGGGCGTGACGCTGAACGTCGGCAAGGACAAGGCCAAGGGGCCGCTCAGCCAGTCCGCCAAGGTGCGGCAGGCGCTCGACCTCTCGCTCGACCGCGACGCGATCAGCGAGGTGGTGTCCAATGGCGAGTTCAAGCCAGGAAACCAGTGGGTCAATCCGGATCATCCCTATTATCAAAAGGCCTTTCCGGTGCCGAAGCGCGACGTCGCCAAGGCCAAAGCGCTGTTGAAGGAAGCGGGCGTCACGACGCCGGTCAGCGTCGACTTCATGGTGTCGAAGGGCGCGGAAACCGAGGCGGCCGCGCAGGTGATCCAGTCGATGGCGGCGGAGACCGGCTTCGACATGAAGCTCAGGGTCACTGAGTTCGCGACCTCGCTGAAGCAGGCCGAGGCCGGAGAATACCAGGCCTATCTGCTGGCCTGGAGCGGCCGGATCGACCCGGACGGCAATTCCTACATCTTCCAGAAGACCGACGCGCCGCAGAACTACAGCGCCTGGTCCAACAAGGACGCCGACAAGGCGCTCGATGAGGGCCGCCTCGTCACCGATCAGGCGCAGCGCAAGGCGATCTATGAGAAGCTGGCGAAGATCGTGCTGGAGGAGAAGCCGCTGCTCTACATCTATCACCGCCGCATCCTGATCGCGCATACGACGAAGCTCGAAGGCTACAAGCAGATGCCGGACGGGCTGGTGCGAGTGGTCGGGTTGAAACTGAAGTGAGCGAAGGACTGACACGGATAGCGCCATGCTGAACTTCCTCGCGCGGCGTCTCGTCCAGCTGATCCCGACGCTGTTCTTCGTATCGGTTCTGATCTTCTCGCTGCAGCAATTGCTGCCCGGCGATCCAGCGCTTGTCATGGCAGGCGAGGAGCGCGACCCCGATGTCATCGCGCAGATCCGCGCGCAGTACCGGCTCGATCAGCCGGTCCCCGTCCAGTACGTCTACTGGGTCAAGGGCGTACTGTCCGGCGATTTCGGCGAATCCCTGCGCAACAAGGTCCCGGTGCGCGAACTGATCGCGCAGAAACTTCCGGTGACGATGCAACTGGCGTCGATGGCGATCGTCATTGCCTTCCTGATCGGTATTCCCGCCGGCATCGTCTCGGCGGTGAAGAAAGGCACGGCCTGGGACTATGGCGCCAATTTCTTCGCGCTGTGGGGAATCTCGACGCCGAACTTCTGGCTCGGCATCATGCTGATCTTCCTGTTCTCGATCCAGCTCGGCTGGCTGCCGGCGTCGGGCTATGTACCACTGACGGAGAACTGGCGCGCCAGCATCGCCTCCACCATCATGCCGGCCTTCGTGCTGGGCAACGCGATCGCCGCGATCCTGATGCGCCATACCCGCAGCGCCATGCTGCAGGTGCTGGAAAGCGACTACGTCCGCACCGCCCGCGCCAAGGGACTTCTGGAACGTTCCGTCATCCTCAAGCACGCCATGCGCAACGCGCTGACGCCGGTGATTACGCTCGGTGCGCTCGAACTGGGTACGCTGCTGTCCGGTGCCGTGCTGACCGAGCAGATCTTTTCGATTCCCGGCTTCGGCAAGCTGATCGTCGACGCCGTATTCAACCGCGACTACGCCGTCGTGCAGGGCGTGGTGCTGACGACGGCGACGATCTACATCACCCTCAACCTCATTGCCGATATCGCCTATGTCCTCGTCAATCCACGGCTGAGGGCCTAGGCCATGACCGACGCTGCCCTCGGCACGATGAAGTTGGCCGCTTCCGACGAGTTGGAGAGCCCGGCACGGCGCGCGCTGCGCCGCCTGTTCAAGCGCAGGGGCGCGATGGCCGGCCTCGTCGTGATCGGCGCTTTCGTATTGCTCGCGCTGTTTGCGCCGCTGATCTCGCCTTATGAGCCGATCGCGACGAGCTGGTCGCTGGTGCGGAAGCCACCCTCCGCCCTGCACTGGTTCGGGACCGACGAGCTCGGCCGCGACATTCTTGCCCGTGTGATCTATGGCGCGCGGGCTTCGCTGCTGGCCGGCGCGATCTCGGTCGGCATCGCGCTGTCGATCGGCGTGCCGCTCGGCCTGCTGTCGGGCTATCGCGGCGGCTTCATCGACGCCCTGATCAGCCGCATCACGGACGCGATGCTGGCCTGCCCGTTCCTGATCCTTGCGATTGCGCTGGCGGCGTTCCTGGGTCCAAGCCTCGGCAACGCCATGATCGCGATCGGCATATCGGCGACGCCGATCTTCGTGCGGCTGACCCGCGGCCAGGTGATGAGCGTCAAGGTCGAGGATTATGTCGAGGCCGCGCGCGCCATGGGCAATCCGCGCTGGCGGATTGCGCTGTTTCACATCCTGCCGAACATCATGCCGGCGCTGCTGGTGCAGGCGACGCTGTCGATCGCCGCCGCCATCATAGCGGAAGCCGCGTTGTCCTTCCTCGGCCTCGGCCAGCAGCCGCCCGCCCCTTCCTGGGGCAGCATGCTCAACGCCGCGCAGCGCTTCCTCACCAACGCGCCGTGGATGGCGATTTGGCCGGGGCTGGCGATCTTCCTCGTCGTGCTGTCGTTCAACCTGGTCGGCGACGGCCTGCGCGATGCGCTGGATCCGCGAGAGCGGTAGGCGGGAAATCGTCATTGCGAGCGGAGCGAAGCAATCCATAGCGCCACAAGCGGAGAAATGGATTGCTTCGTCGCTTTCGCTCCTCGCAATGACGACAGTGCCTCAGATCACCACCTCCCGCAGCACCCTCCGGCAATCCATCTCATATTCGAGATCGATTACCGGCGGCCGGGCGAAATGCCATGTCAGCCCCGACCGCGCGGCGCCGCGGCGAACGAGCGCATCGGCGAAGACGTGGTGGAAGTCGTGGATGGTGTAGGTCTGCACCGCAGTCGCGTCCTTCCAGCTGACGCCGAACTCGCCCATGCGCCGCTCCATCACGCCGGCGACGTAGCGGACCTTCTCGGCAATGCCCTCGGGGCTGATATCGCGGTAACGGACCGTACGCTCGGCGTAGCTGGCGTTGCCCTCCTGCGATTCGCCACTGCCCGCGATCACGAAGCTCGGCGCCGTGCCCTGGCTCGGCCGCGTGAATGAAAAGGCATGGAAAGACGGCTCGGCCGGCGGATCGATCTCCGGGCAGACATTGCTGCGCGCCACCGGATTGGTCGTGCCATCGTATATGCCCCACTCTGCCAGCGTCTTGACGTAGTGCAGGTTGAAATTGCGAAAACCCTCGTCGGTGAAGGCGGCGGGCGAGCGCAATTCGCAGGCGCAGAATGAGGTCAGCGGCCGTCCCGCCGCCTGAATGTATTTTGCAATCTGCGCAAATCCCTCGGCGAGCGGCACCCATTTGTCGAAGCGCACCCGCTCGATTTCATACCCGGGATTGGCTGCTGCCCCGCCGGAATACTGAAACACGGCCGGGATGAAGCGGTAGTTTCCGGCTGCAAAGTTGCTGGTCATGCTGGCTCCCTTTTTCTTGTTTCCTAGCATGGCGAGCCGACGGCGTCGCCGGGGACGCATCCCGCGGACATAAAAAAGCGACGGCAGCGATTTCCGCTGCCGTCGCCCGTGATCATTCCCGGCGAAGAAGCTCAGGTCGGCTTGAGCCCCTGCGCGCCGAGGTCGAAATCGGCGATCTCCTTGTTTCGCTGCGAGTCGGCACTCGCCTGGTGGTCTGTGGCCATCCAGACATAGACCGCCGGCAGCACGAACAGCGTGAACAGCGTGCCGATCGACATGCCGGATACGACGACAAGGCCGATCGAGAAACGGCTGGCGGCGCCAGCGCCGGTTGCCGTCAAGAGCGGGATCAGGCCGGTGACCATCGCCGCCGTCGTCATCAGGATCGGACGCAGCCGGATCCGGGCCGCCATCTCGATCGCCGAACGCTTGTCGAGGCCTTCCTTGAGCTGCAGTTCGTTGGCGAACTCCACCATCAGGATGCCGTGCTTGGTAATCAGCCCGACCAGCGTCAGCAGTCCGACCTGGGTGTAGATGTTGATGGTCGCGGCACCGAAGAACAGCGGAATCAGCGCACCGACGATCGCCATGGGCACGCTGATCATGATCACCAGCGGATCCCGCAGGCTTTCGAACTGCGCCGCCAGCACCAGGAAGATGATGATCAGCGCGAAGCCGAAGGTGATCGCGAGCTGGTTGCCCTCCTGCACATATTGGCGGGAGTCGGCCAGATAGTCGTGACTAAAGCCGGCGGGCAGCTTCTTGGCTTCGCCTTCCAGGAAGTCCACCGCCTGCCCGACCGTCACGCCCGGCATCGGCACCGCCTGGAAGGTCGCGGAATTGAGCTGGTTGTAATGCGTCAGCGAGTTCGGATCGGTCGCCGTCTCGATCGACACGATGGTCGACAGCGGCACCAACTGCCCGGTGTTGGTCGGGACATAGTAACCGCCAAGCGATTCCGGCGACAGCCGCATGCCGCGCGGCACCTGCGGGATCACCTGATAGGACCGTCCCTCGAGGTTGAAGCGGTTGACGTAGTTGCCGCCCAGCAGCGTCTGCAGCGTGCTGCCGACCTGCGCCATGTTGATGCCGAGGTCGCTCGCCTTGGAACGATCGATGGAGACGCGCACCACCGGCTGGTTGAACTCGAGGTCGCTGTCGGAGACGATGAACATGCCGCTCTTGCGCGCGGCCTCCTTCAGCTTCGCCATCTGCTCATAGACGGCCTGGAACCCGGCGGTCGAATTGATCACCATCTGGATCGGCAGGCCGCCCGGTCCGCCCGGCAGCGGCGGCAGGTTGAACGCGAAGGCCTGGACGCCTTCGATCTTGCCGATTTCAGCCTGCACCAGCGGCTTCAGCTTGATCGAGGAACGCTCACGCTCATCCCACGGCTTGAGCAGCATGCCGGCAATGCCGCCCTGTGGCCCGTTGATACCGTTCAGCACGAAAGTCAGGTCGGTCTCGGGAAACTTCTGGAACGCCTTGTCGAGCTTGTCGCCATAGAAGTCGACATAGTCGATGTTGGCGTATTTCGGCGCCTTGGTCACCGAGAACACGATGCCCTGATCCTCTTCCGGCGCCAGTTCCTTGGAGGTGTTCATATAGAGGAAGCCGACCAGACCGAGGATCGTCAGCGCGAACAGTCCGGTGATCGGACGATAGTCGAGCGACCGGTCGAGCTGACGGCCGTACCAGCGCGTCATCGCACCGAACACCCGGTTGACGAGCCTGGCGAACCGTCCCTCATCCGCGCTCTTGAGAAGCACCGAGCACATCATCGGCGACAGCGTCAGCGCGATCACGCCCGACACGATCACCGAGCCCGCCAGCGTGAAGGCAAATTCGCGGAACAGCGAACCGGTGAGGCCGCCGAGGAAGCCGATCGGCGCGTACACTGCCGCCAGCGTGATCGTCATCGAGATCACGGGACCGACGATTTCGCGCGCGCCCTGCAGCGACGCCTGCACCGGCGTTTTGCCTTCCTCCAGATGTCGATGGATGTTCTCCACCACCACGATGGCGTCGTCGACCACCAGCCCGATCGCCAGCACCATCGCCAGCAGCGTCAGAAGATTGAAGCTGAAGCCGAGCGCCAGCATCAGGCTGCAGACGCCGATCAGCGACAGCGGAATCGTGACCACCGGAATGATGACCGAGCGGAACGAGGCCAGGAACAGGAAGATCACGACCACGACGATCAGCACCGCCTCGATCAGCGTGTGCTGCACCTCGTCGATCGACGACTGAATGAACTTGGTGGAGTCATAGGCCACCTTCATCTTCATCGAAGGCGGCAGGTTGCGTTCGATCTCCGGCATCAGCGCGCGCACGCCCTTGACCAGCGTCAGCGGGTTGCCTTGCGGCGTCGCCTGCACGCCGATAAAGATCGCGCGCTCGCCGCTGAAGGCGACGCTCGCATCCGAGCTCTGGGCGGCAAGCTCGACGGTTGCGACATCCTCGATGCGCACGAAGCCGCCGTCCTTGGATTTGACGATCATCTTCTTGAACTGCTCGAGGTTCCGCAGGTCCGTATTCGTCTGAACGTTCGAGACGATGAAGTAGCCCTTGGCTTGCCCCGCCGCGGCCTGGAAGTTGTTGGCGGAGATCGCCGCCGAGACATCGCTCGGCGAGACGCCGCGACCCGCCATCTTGACCGGATCGAGCCATAGCCGCATCGCGAATGTCTGCCCGCCGAGAATGTCGGCCGACGCCACGCCGTCGACCGTCGACAGCACCGGCTGCACCACGCGCGTCAGGTAGTCCGAGATCGCCGAGCCGGAGAGTTCATCGCTGGAGAAGCCGAGATACATCACCGCCGTGGTCTGGCCGGTGGTCTTGGTCACGATCGGGTCGTTGGATTCCTTCGGGATCAGATATTTGACCGAGTTCACCTTGGCGAGGACTTCGGTCAGCGCCTGGTTCGGATCGAAATTCAGCTTGATGTAGACCTGGATCGTGCTGGTGCCCTGCACCGACGACGAGGTGATGTAGTCGACGCCCTCGGCGGAGGCGACCGCCTGCTCGATCGGTGTGGTGATGAAGCCCTGGATCAGGTTGGCCGACGCGCCCGGATAGACGGTGGTGATGTTGACCACCGTGTTCGACAGCTTCGGATACTGCCGGATCGGCAATACGCTGGCGGCCCGCAAACCGATCAGGAGGATCAGCAGGCTGACAACGACCGACAGGATCGGACGCTTGATGAAAATATCGGTGAAGGCCATCTGTAGATCATCCCGCTGAGTTCAGCATTTCGGGCGCGGCCTCTTCCGAGAGCACCGCTGCCCGTCTTTTGTCAGCGCGCCCCCCTTGGGCCGCGCGATCGTCGGTTATCAGGCGCGTCAGTAGCGCGGCGGCTTCGCCGGAATTGGCGGCACCGGATCGTTCGAGACCGTCACCGCCGATCCCGATTGCAGCTTGAGCTGGCCTACCGCCACGACGCGGTCGCCGTCCTTCAACCCTTTCAGGATTTCGGCGCGCCCTTCGATGCGGTTGCCGGTCTGCACGAAGGTCCGCGTCACCGTGAGGCTGGTCTTGCCATCCTCCTCCTTCTTCTCGCTGACGAGGTAGACCGAGTCGCCATAGAGCGTGTAGTCGACCGCGGTTTCGGGCACGGTGACCACCGGCGGCTTGTCCGGCAACACTACGGTGGTGGTCGCGAACATGCCGGGCTTGAGGATCTTGTCCGGATTCTGGATCGTCGCCTGCACGCGAATGTTGCGCGTTTCGGTCGCGATCTGCGGCTCGATGGTGGTGATCTTGCCCTCGAAGGTGCGGCCCGGATAGGCATCGACCGCGATACGGACGATCTGGCCGACCTTGAGCTGGCCGGAATCCTTTTCCGTCACGGTGAAGTTCGCAAACAGCACCGACAGATCGGTCAACGAGACGATCTGCGTCCCGGCGGTCAGATATTGTCCGACCTCGACCTTGCGAACGCCGAGTTCGCCGTCGAAGGGAGCGCGCACCAGCTTCTGCGAGATGATGGCTTCCGTCTTGGCAATGCCGGCGCTGGCCTGATCGAACACAGCCTGGGCGTTGTCCACCGTCGCTTGCGGTCCGACCTGGCGCTCGGCCAGTTGCTTGGCGCGCTCCAGCGATATCTGCGCCACGCGCTGCTGTGCCTTGAAGTTCGCGAGGTCGCCCTGCTCGGGACCGTCGAACAGTTGCACCAGCGGCGTCCCCGCCTTCACGCTGGCGCCTGCCTTGAACTGGATGTCGGTGATGCGACCGTTCACGTCGGAGGTCACGTTGACCTGATGCACGGCGGCGAGATCGCCGACCGCGGTCAGGAGGTTCGGAATGATCTCGGACTTCGCCGTGGCAACGTTGACGCTGGTCGGGGGCGGCTTCATGCTGGCGAAGAACTGCGCGATCATCTTGCCGCGGAAGTAGTTGAACCAGACCAGGCCGCCGGCCAGCAGCGCCAGCAGCGTTCCGACGATGATGAACCAGCGCACCATCCGGACCGGCCGCTTGTGCGGCTTGTCGGTGAACGGCTTGCCCGAAAGTTTGGGTTCAGTCGCGATATTCATGTCATGCACTTTCCGCAGTTACCGATTGTCCCGAATTCGGTGACAGCTCGCCGTCCAGATGAGAAGCAATTGCGGCCTCGGTAAGTCCGATGCCGCGGAGGATAAATTGAGAGAGCTGCCGCTCCAGATCGGGAGCGTTGCCGTAGGAGAGACACGGAACGGCCGGAAGCCGCGTCAGCGCTGCCATCAGCACGGTGTGATGCGCGAACCAGAACAGGTTGAGCGGATCGCTGCCGATCCGCGCGGCGTCGCCAGACGCGATCGCGCTTTCGATCGATGCCGTGAACACCGGCCCGATCAGGCCGCCGATCTTGTCGTAGAGCAGCCGCGCGAACTCGCCATCGTCCAAGTGGCTCGTCGTCATAAACCGCAGCCGCTGCGCTTCTTCCTGATCCGATCCGTTGGACACTTCCATGAAATGATCAACCATGCACTTGACCAGTTCAACCAGTGTGGCAGTTGACGGCTCCTGACCGAGCAGGTGCACGAAGTCTGGATCGGCCTCGCACTCCTCGGCGAGAATTTCGGCATAGAGCGCGGCCTTGGACGGGAAGTGCTTGAACAACAGCCCTTCCGAAATGGCAGCGGCCGCCGCCACGCTCTTGGTCGTGGTGCCGGCAAAGCCGTTACGGGCGAAGCATCGCTTGGCAGCGCTCAGGATCAATTGGCGCCGCAAGTCACTGGTCATACGCAAGCTGGACATGAGGGCGTGAGTAATCACTCACCTTGACGAAGTCAAGGATCTATTGCAGCGCACCAAGCGGATTATGTCCCGGGGTGGCGTCAAAGACACAACCTCATCGCCTTGTTTAGTCACGATTTTTTCCTGAAGCCCGCCCCGCATCCTTCCGGCTCATTCCGGATGGGCCGCAACCCCAGCGGGCTGAGGAGACGCGCTATTGGAAGCAGCACGCCCGCTTGACGCCTCCGGGACGGCAACTAAGATAGTTGCATACGCGACTAATTTGCCGACTTATCCCGACTCCCAACGAGCACGGCGAGCCATGAACCTGAATGCGCGCGAGCTGGCGGCGACCTTCGACCTCGAAAAGCTGACGCCGGAGTTCTACGCGGACCCCTACCCGACCTATCGCGCGCTGCGCGAGAACGAGCCGGTCAAGCGGATGCCGAACGGCTCGTATTTCCTGACCCGCTACGACGATCTGGTCACGGCCTACAAGAACACCAAGGCATTCTCGTCGGACAAGAAGAAGGAGTTCTCGCCGAAATACGGCGACTCCTTGCTCTATGAGCACCACACCACCAGCCTCGTGTTCAACGATCCCCCTGCCCACACCCGGGTTCGGCGGCTGATCATGGGCGCGCTGTCGCCGCGCGCGATTGCCGGCATGGAGCCCGATCTGGTCAGGCTGGTGGACCGGCTACTCGACGCCATCGCGACCAAAGGCAAGGTCGATCTGATCGAGGATTTTGCGACCGCTATCCCGATCGAGGTGATCGGCAATCTGCTCGACGTTCCGCAGGAGGAGCGCGGTCCCTTGCGTGACTGGTCGCTTGCCATCCTTGGCGCACTGGAGCCGGTGATCGGCCCGGACGTTTTCGCCCGCGGCAACAAGGCGGTGAAGGATTTCCTCGCCTACCTGGAAGTGCTGGTGGCGCGGCGGCGGGAAAAGCCCGGCAATCCCGACCGCGACGTGCTGACCCGGCTCATCCAGGGCGAAGACAATGGCGAGCGGCTCACCGAAAAGGAGCTGCTGCACAACTGTATCTTCCTGCTCAATGCCGGCCACGAAACCACCACCAACCTGATCGGCAACGGACTGGTGGCGCTGCTGCACCACGGCGGCGAGAAACGGCGGCTGATCGAGGACCCTACGCTGATCAAGACCGCAGTCGAGGAAATGCTGCGGTTCGAGAGCTCCAACCAGCTCGGCAACCGCATGACCGTCGAGCCGTTCGAGCTCGGCGGCATCGCGATGCCGGCAGGCACGCCGGTGACGCTGTGCATCGGCGCGGCCAACCGTGATCCCGCGCAATTCGCCGATCCCGAACGTCTTGATGTCAGCCGCACGCCAAACCGGCATCTCGCCTTCGGCACCGGCGCGCATCAATGCGCCGGGATGGCGCTGGCGCGGCTCGAGGGCGCGATTGCGATCGCGCGCTTCCTCGCGCGCTTTCCGGATTATGCGCTCGACGGCGAACCGGTCCGCGGCGGCCGCGTGCGATTCCGCGGATTTCTGAGCGTTCCCTGCACGGTCGGCTAGGGCTGCAGGCGAATCGCGGCAGTCCCGCGTCACAAGACCGCAACGCAAGTCATGGATCCCGAGCGAACGATTCTTGCGCTGGCGCGTTGAGATTTCCGGGCGACGAAGCACGAGGGAGTTGCGATCATGCTTCCGCTCGGCGTTCGCGTTGCAGTATTTCTTGTTGGTGTCTCCGCGATCACGCTGAGCACCGGCTCGTTCGCCCAACATGGAAGAGGTCATGGCCCGGGTGGCGTGCCAGGCGGCGGGGCTGCGCCCGCGGCCCGACCGGCGGGACCACCGCCGGCGATGGCTCGGCCTGCGGCACCTCCTCCGGCTATGGCCCGGCCTTCGGCTCCTCCGGCAATGGCGCGGCCTGCCGCGCCGGCCTTCCGTGCGGCTCCCCCGCCGCAGCGCCCAGCCATGGCGCCACATCGTGCTGCACCGCATATCGCCGCCCCGCCGCGACCGGCCGCACCGCGCGTTGCAGGGCCACGCCCCGAGATGCAACGTGCGGCGCCGCCGCAGCGACCGGCCATAACGAGAACCCCCGAGCCGCGCATCGCCGCGCCATCGCGCCCGAGCACTCCCACAGTGGAAGCGCGGCCGTCGCGAAAGGAACAGATCGAAACGCGCGCGCAGCAACGTGAGCAGCGCATCCAGCAGCGACAGCAAATGGTGCAGGAGCGGCAGCGTGAGGTGCTGTCGCGGCAGAGCACGGAGCGCCAGGGCCGCATCGATCGCCTGCAGCAGCGTGTGCAGCAATTGCAGTCGCAAAAGCCGGAAGGCCGGCGGGCGCAACGCGCGCAGGAGCGGTTGCTGCAGACACAGAACCGCCTGCTCCAGCGCGAACAGCGCATGCAGCAAAGCGATCAGGCGCGCCTGCAGCGGCTGGGACCGCAGCCTTCGGCTGAACAGCGATCCGCCTCGGCAGCCGCCGCGCAGGCGGCAGCCCGCGGGCGATTTTCCGCGCACTTCCGCAGCAATGATGCCCTGCAGGCCCGAGCGGCGCTCACCGCCCGGGAGCGCGGCTGGGCACCGCGCCACGCCTGGCGGCACGGCCACCGCGCAGCGTTTGTGGCCTGGCTCGGCCCGGTGTTCTGGCCCTACGCCTATTCCGACATTTTTGAATATACGTTCTGGCCCACCGCCTACGACCCCGGCTATTGGGCCTATGCTTACGACGACTTCGTCGACACGGTGTTCTGGGGTACGAACAGCCCCTATTCCGCTTACGCCCGGTATCCGGAACCAAGTGCGGCGGTCACCGATTCTCGAGCGCGCGGACGCGCGAGCGCGAGCCCACAGGCCCTCCGGCAATTGTGCGGTAGTCCCGACAAGGGCGTTACCGCCTGGCCGATTGCGGAGATCACGCGCGCGGTGCGGCCGACACCCGAGCAGCGTGCCCTGCTCGATGAATTGAAGACTGCCGCGGCAAAGGCTGCCGAGGAGTTCAAGAATTCCTGCGTCGATTCCTATGCGATGACGCCCCCCGCTCGCTTGCGGGCGATGACGAACCGCGTCAGCGCAACGCTCAACGCTGTGAAGGTCGTACGGCCGGCACTCGAGCAATTCTATAATTCACTGAACGACGAGCAAAAGGCGCGCTTCAACGCGCTCGGCCCCGACGTCGGCGGGCGCTCGCAACAACGGTCGCAGCAGGAAGCCAGTGCTCAAGCCGAGGCCTGCGGCGACCCGAAATCCAGCCTCACGCAGCTACCGATCGATCGGATCGAAGCCGTGATACATCCGGCGGGCAAGCAAAAGGAAGCGCTCGACCGCTTGAGCAAAGCGACGAAGGATGCGGTTGAAGGATTGCAGGCCGCCTGCCCCGACGACGTACCGCTCACACCGCTTGGACGGCTGGAGGCCATGCAGAAGCGGCTCGAAGCCATGCTGCAGGCAGCCGCGCTGGTGCAGCCGGCATTGGACGAGTTCTATGCCACGCTGGGCAACGAGCAGAAGGCGAGGTTCAATACGCTGCAACAGACCGCAAGCCCCTGATCGCAACTTTGACCTAATCCCTTGCCTGACGAGGTGATCGAATGAGGCGATGGCACTCCATTATTGCGTTCGCACGGCCAATTTCGAGCCGGCAAGACAAACATGCGCGGCACCGGAGACGATTGCTCCAGATCATGGCATTGAGCGGAACGGCGTACATGCTTGCACCGCCTCCTGCCCTGCCTCAGGCACAGCAAGGCACAGAGGACGTCTCAGGCCAGCAGGCGTTCAACAATGCCTGCCGGACGTGCCACATCGTGAGGGAGGGCGACAATCGTCTCGGCCCCAACCTGTACAAGATCGTCGGACGGAAAGCAGGGTCGCTGCCGGACTACGCGTTTTCCGGCGCCATGAAGGAGGCCGGCTTTGTCTGGGACGAGGAGAAGCTCGATCGCTTCATTGCAAACCCCGATGAGGTCGTACCCGGCAACAGCATGAAGCCGTACGGCGGTCTCTCATCGAGCGACGATAGAAAGAAAATTGTCGCCTTCCTTGCTCAACCCCGATAACGCGCAGCGCTCAGCCAGCGCACCGGTCAATTCCGACCTCTCGCGCAGCCGCTAATTGCCGGCGGTGTTGAAGCGAGAGAGATCGCAATCCCGTTCGGCATATCTTACGCGCCGCAGCCCGTCGCGGTCTTCGACCACGATCGGCCGGCAGCGTTCCTGCCATGCCGCTTGACCCGCTTCATCGGCTTTCAAGTCTTCCGCCGTCCGGGGCGTGATCTTCAAGGTGCCGCTGCCGCCGACGTGAAAATTGCTTTTCAGTCTGTACGGCGTGGCGTAGGCATTGGCCGCAGCCCGGGCGGCCGCTGCAGCCCATGCCGCTTCGGCAGCCCGGGCGGCATCCGCCGTCTGCGCGGACGCCGACGATACCGAAGCGACGACAATCGAGATTGCGATGAACACGCGCATTGATACTGCCTCTTGAAAAAGTGCCGTGCGTCAGCAATGGCCGACAAGCATTGAGGCGTCGTAAAGCGGCGTACCTAACCGGATCGCAATTTGGTCGATAAAGATTTAGCTGTCTTTCGGGCGCAGCAAGGCCACGGCATCACCGAGCGAAAGCCCGGGATGCTCCTCGCTGATTGCGAGGAGCGGAAGCAGACAATTATTCGCTGCGCCCGAACTCGCAACCCTTGCGGGCGTAAACCAGGCGGACTACGCCTTCATTGTCGTAGGTGCGCTTCGGCTTGCAGAACGCTTCCCACTTCTCGATGCTGGCGCGCCTTGCCTTTTCGTCTTCCAGCTCCTGCGCCGGGCTGCGCACGGGATCGTCGACATAAGACCTCGTGCACACACTGCCAAAGTACCTGCTGTGAGTGCAGCGATCCACGATCTGCCAGGCTTGCGCCGACGTCGAAAGCAGGGCGAGGGTCGCAATTGCGTAAAGGATTTTCATGTTGTCGCTCATCGTTCGCGGAGAAATTCTCCTTACCGATTAGCTAACGCCGCAGCGCGCACAGGCGCAACGGTAACCCTTTGTTAATCTAAATAGCCGCGCAAAAGGTTAAATCTGGAACCGCGCGCTGTCTCCTGGTGCGACACTATCACAACCAGAAGGCGTGTCAGTTCACATACGAGACAACACCGTCCGTCATTGAGACAGCGAACGAGCGACCTCGATCGACCGCCGCTAGACCACCGTCCGATGCCGCTCGATGCAAGTCCTCAAAACCTCGTCCATCGGCCTCGCCCACCAGTCGTTGGAGAAGATTTCGATCTCGGAATAGCCGGCGAAGCCTTGCGCCTCGACCGCCGCTCGCGCGGATTTGATGTCGATGACGCCATCGCCCATCATGCCGCGATCGTTGAGGATATCTTTTGTCGGCACCAGCCAGTCGCAGACGTGAAATGCGAGCAGGCGATCTTTTCCGGCGCGCGCGATCTGCGGCATCAATTCCGGATCCCACCAGATGTGATAGACATCGAGCGCAACACCGACCGCACCGGTGCGCCGCGGATCGAGCTGATCGCAAATATCCAGCGCCTGCTTCGTCGTGTTCACGCAAGCGCGGTCGGCAGCGTATGCCGGATGTAGCGGTTCAATGGCAAGCGGCATGTTCGCCTGCCTGGCATATTCCAGCATCTCGGCAATGGCGTCATGGACCTGCGTGCGCGCTGCGACGATGTCCTTCGAAATAGCGCTTCCCGGCCGCGAATATTGCGGCAGGCCGCCGACGACAAGCACGATGCAGGGCGCGCCCAGCGCCTTGGCCTCATCGACGGCGCGGCGATTGTCGTCGCGCGCCTCGATGCGATGCGCCGCGTCCGCCGTGAACATGCCGCCGCGGCAATAGCCCGAGAGTTCAAGGCCCGCGTCGCGCACCGCACGCACCGCGCGGTCGATGCCGATGGCAGCGACCTGGTCGCGCCAGGGGTCGATGGCGCGGATGCCGTGCCGCGCGCAGGCGTCGATGATGGCGACGAGATCGCCCTGCTTGCGGACCGTCGCCGTGTTCAGCGACAGCCAGCGATGATCGGAAGAAAAATCACGCATCAGGGTTCGATGCCGCGGGTTGCCAGCACCGTCTTCATGCGCCGCGTCGCCAGTTCAGGGTTGGAGAGGAGGCCAGCTTTGTCGGCAAGCCGGAACAGTTCGGCCAGATGCAGCGTCGAGCGCGTGCTCTCCTGCCCGCCGACCATGGTGAAATGATCCTGATGGCCGTTGAGATAGGCCATGAACACGATGCCGGTCTTGTAGAACCGCGTCGGCGCACGGAAGATATGGCGTGACAGCGGCACCGTCGGCCCGAGCACGTCGTGGAAACCGGCCTCGTCGCCGACAGCGAGCCGCGACAGCGCATAGGACGCCGCCGGCGCGATGGCGTCGAAGATGCCGAGCAGCGCATGGGAAAAGCCCTGCGCGTCGCCCGCGATCAGCTCGGCATAATTGAAATCGTCGCCGGTATACATCTTGACGTTCTTGTCGAGACGCCGGCGCATGTCGATCTCGCGCTGCTTGTCGAGCAGCGAGACCTTTACGCCGTCGACCTTGGCCGCGTTGGCGTTGATGATGGCGACCGCCGTATCCATCGCCTTGTCGAGATCGGCAGTGCCCCAATAGCCCGCCAGCGCCGGATCGAACATGTCGCCGAGCCAGTGGATGATCACGGGCTCGCGCACCTGCCCCAGCACGCGGTTATAGACCTTGGCGTAATCGTCGGCGCTGCGGCCAAGCTTTGCCAGCGCACGCGAAGCCATGAGGATGATCCGGCCGCCGGCCTTCTCGACCGCGGCGATCTGCTCCTCATAGGCACGAATGACGTCGTCGATCGACTTCGCGTCTTCCACCGCGAGGTGATCGGTGCCGGCGCCGGAGAACACCAGCGCGTTGCCCTTCGCTTTCGCCGCCTTCACCGAACGCTGGATCAGCTCCAGCGAGGTCGGCCAGTCCAGCCCCATGCCGCGCTGCGCTGTGTCCATCGCCTCGGCGACGCCCAGGCCGAGCTCCCAGATATGCTCGCGGAACGCAATGGTGCGATCCCAGTCGATCGTGGCGCTCAGCCAGGGGTCGTTATCGGCAAACGGATCCGCGACTACGTGCGCGGCCGAGAAAGCCACGCGGTTGAGCGTGCCTTCGAGCTTCGCCGGAAACGTTCGCGACGCCGCCAGCCGATAAGTTTCGACGGAACGATCCGCCGTCGGCAGCTTCAGTGACAGCGACGACATCGGCAGGACAGGCTTGTTCATGGTCAGGCCTCCTCACACCTTGATCGGGGCAACGTCGATCCAGCGCCGCTCGCGCCAGCTCTGCAGCGCGCATTCGGCGAGCTGCACGCCCTTGGCGCCTTCCAGCAGCGTGAACTTGTAGGGCGCATCCTCGCAGACGTGGCGGATGAACATCTCCCACTGCTCCTTGAAGCCGTTGTCGTAGACGACATTCTCCGGAACCTTCTGCCAGTCGGCATAGAAATCGTGGGTGCGTTTTTCGTCCGGATTCCACACCGGACGTGGCGTCGCCTGGCGTGCCTGAATCACGCAGTCGGTCAGGCCCGCCACCGCCGAGCCATGGGTGCCGTCGACCTGAAAGGTCACGAGGTCGTCGCGGTAGACGCGCGTCACCCAGCTCATGTTGATATGCGCGATCACCCCGCCCTTGAGACGGAAGGTGGCATAGGCGGAATCATCGGCGGTCGCCGTGTACTTCTTGCCCTTCTCGTCGAACCGCTCGGGGATGTCGGTCGTGCCGAGGCAGGAAATGCTCTCGACCTCGCCGAAGAGATTGTCGAGCACGTAGCGCCAGTGGCAGACCATGTCGAGGATGATGCCGCCGCCGTCCTCGCTGCGGTAGTTCCACGACGGCCGCTGCGCCTCCTGCCAGCCGCCCTCGAACACCCAGTAGCCGAACTCGCCGCGCACCGAGAGCATGCGGCCGAAGAAGCCGGAATCGCGCAGGAAGGCGAGCTTCTTCAGACCCGGCAGGAACAGCTTGTCCTGCACCGTGCCGTGCTTGACGCCCTTGGCGTTGGCAAGCTTCAGCACCGCGATCGCTTCTTCGAGATTGGTCGCGATCGGCTTCTCGCAATAGACGTGCTTGCCGGCATTGATCGCTTTCGTCAGCAGCGACGGACGGGCCTGCGTGGTCGCGGCATCGAAGAAGATCGTATCGTTCTTGTCGGCGAGCGCCTTGTCGAGATCGGTCGACCAACGCTCGACGTTGAACCGCTTGGCGAGCTTCTCCACCTTCTCCGTGTCACGGCCGATCAGGATCGGGTCGGGCAGCATGCGGTCGCCATTGGACAGCAGCACGCCGCCCTGGTCGCGGATCGCGATGATGGAGCGGATCAGATGCTGGTTGAGCCCCATTCGGCCGGTCACGCCGTTCATGATCAGGCCGAGGCGTTTGGTCGTCATACTGCTTTCTCCAGAGAAATTTTTGCTGTGGGCTCCGCGAGCGGAGACATCGCGGACCAGTCCGGATGCACGGCAGTCGCGAAGCCGGGTGTGGTCAGCGATCCCGTCAGGAGATCGCCGTCATGGATCGCGAGCCGGATTTTTCCGCCGTCGCGGGCATAAAGGTCAGGATGGCCGGCGAGAAACCCCTCCGCCTCCGTGGCGGGCGTGTCGCCAAAGCCATCGACATAATGGTGGCCGTTGCGCTCGGCATGGGTGACGCCGATGAGTGCGCCGAGCGCAAGATCCTGCTGCACGGCAAGGCCCGCCTGACAGGTGAGATCTTCGCCGGCGATGAAACATTTTTCGCCGGCAGCGCTCCATTTGGCCGCACGGGTGGCGTTGATGACAGACTTGTAGATGCCCTTGCAGGATTTCGAGGAGATGCCGCGATAGCCGAGCGCCCGCGCCACCGGGAAGGCGTCGTAGGAGTCGTCAGCCTCATCGACGATGAAGTCGCGTCGCGCCAGCGCGCCGAGCGGCGATGCCTTCGTGATGTCGCGCGGCATCGGCTGTTCGATATAGAGGAGCTTTTGCGCGATGGGCCGCAGCGCAGCGTCGCGGTCGAGTCGCTCCATCAGCCCGCTTAAAGCCGCGAGATCGGCATACTGCTCGTTGGCGTCGAGCGTAACACGGTAATCGTACGGCAGCGTAGCGAGTTCCTTGCCGATACGGCTCAGGCGATCCGCATCGTGCGCCGGGTCGCCGTTGAGCTTCAGCTTGAAATAGCGCGCACCAGCATTTTCGCTGCTGTCCGCAACACCGCCCGCACCTTCCACCTTGTCGTCCATGCCGACCGTATGCCGGATCGCCACACGCTCCAGCCGTCTGTGTCCCGCAAGAAACCGCGCCACGTCATCGTCGCCGAGATCGCGCGATAGCCGCGCATCGACACCGGCGATATTAGCCGCCATGCCATCGAAGAAATTGGCATCCGTGCAGCGCAGCAGCGCATCCAGGATCGCCTTGTCGATTTCGGCCGGACCGTACGCTGCGCCCAGCGGCGGGATGTCCTCCCCGGCGCAAGCCTCGATCTGTGCGCCAATACAGGCGGCGTGCAGACCGAACGCTGTCTCAAACGCCGTGTGCGCCAGATAGATATCGCGCGCGATTATCAGCGAACGCCGCAACTCGGTTACGGTCTCTTCCGGCGAGAGATGCGGCCGCTTGTCGAACCATTTCGGCACGAGAAATTCGGCGCTGGCGCCAACTGCCCTGCCCTTGCCTTCAACCTCGATCTCGACGCGCACGAAAGCCTGCGGCGTTGCGTTGATAACGACCGCGCCGAAGCGGAACGGCCGGGCAAACGCCACCTGCCGTTCAAAAAAAGCGATGTCCCTTACGACCAGGCGTGGTGGCATTGAAAGCCCGTTTCAGTCCAGTGCGCTCTGGGTGAAGAAATGCTTGCGAATCCGCTGCACCAGTTCGGTGAAGGCTGGATCGGCCATCGCGTCCAGCGAGCGCGGGCGCGGCAGCGGCACGTCGTAGATCGCGGCGATCGCGCCGGGCCGCTCGGTCATGACCAGCACGCGGTCGGCGAGGAACACGGCTTCGGGAATCGAATGGGTGATCAGCAGCACGGTCTTGCCGGTTTCGCGCTGGATGCGCATCAACTCGACATTCATCTTCTCGCGCGTCATGGCGTCGAGTGCGCCGAACGGCTCGTCCATCAGCATGATCTTGGGATCGTGCACCAGCGCGCGGCAGATCGAGGCGCGCTGCTGCATGCCGCCGGAGAGCTGCCAAGGCAGTTTCTTCTCGAATCCCTCGAGCCCGACCAGCTTCAACAGCGCTTTCGCCCGCGGCAGGTATTCGTCACGCGGCAGCTTCTTCATGTCGATCGGCAACATCACGTTGGACAGGATGTTGCGCCAGGGCAGCAGCAGCGCGTTCTGGAACACGATGCCGACATTGCCGTGCGGCTTCGTCACCTTCTCGCCTTCGACCAGGATTTCGCCGGTCGAGGGCGCCAGCAGTCCGGAGATCATCTTGAGCAGCGTGGACTTGCCGCAGCCGGACGGTCCGACCACGACGAAGAACTCGCCCTCGTTGATGTGGAAATCCAGCGGTCGCAGCGACGGCACATCGCCGTCGCGCGAGCGATAGGTCTTCGAGACGCCGGACAGCGTGATACCCGACGCCGCGCTACCGGCGCGATCGGATACCAGCCGCAGATGCGCGGCTGGTTGGTCGAACTCGGTCGGCTTGGTCGCGGGGTTCATTCAACTAAGTCCACTCAGGAGGTTGCTGTCGTCCCTGCGAAAGCAGGGACCCATACGCCGTGCCCTTTCGTTCGAGCAGGCCGGCAGAGACCTGCTGCAACAACCAAGGCCCGGGGGTTATGGGTCCCCGCGTGCGCGGGGACGACGATAGATTTGTCACAAGCCCGTTCACGAACCGCCCTGCGGCAGGTAGTCGTTAGTATAGAACGCCTTCGGATTGTCCTTGGCCTTGGCATCCAATCCGCCATATTCGACCATCAAATTGACCGTGTCGGTCATGTTCTGATCGGTCACCTGGAACGGCCGCTTGTTCTTGGTTTCGGCCGTGCGGTAGAGCGGGATCGTCAGCTCAAAGCCCTGCGTCAGCGTCTCGATCTTGCCGCCCTTCGGGTTGGCGTCGAGGATCGACTGTGCTGCGCCCTTGGCGTCCTTCTCGGCGGCTTCGACCGCCTTGGTCGTCGCCGACATGAAACGCTTGACGAGATCGGCGTTGGCCTTGACGAACTCGGTGTTGGCGACGACGCCCGAGCAGACCATGTTGATGCCGTAGTCGGCAAACTTGATCGCGTTGACGTCCTTGCCGGTCGCATCCTTGATCTTCATCGACTGGTCCATGACGTAGCCGAGCAGAAGATCGGCCTGGCCGTTGATGACGGCGTTCAGCTTGGTCTGGCCATCGCCAGCAACCGTCTGGAAGTCGCCTTCCTTCAGGCCGGTCTTCTTCAGGAACAGCGGCCAGATCTGCGTCATCGAGTCGGCCGGCGTGATCGCCACCGTCTTGCCCTTGATGTCCTCGGGCTTCTTGATGTTCTTTTCGACAAAGCCCATCGCCGACATCGGGCTGGTCTGCAGCAGCACGCCGGTGGCGACGATCGGCGCGCCCTTTACGGCCGCGCGCATCATGGTGGGCACGTCGACATAGCCGAAATTGGCGGTCTTGGCCGCAACGGCCTGCGTGGTCGCCGCCGAACCGCGACCTTCCTGGATCTCGAGGTCGATGCCCTCGGCGGCATAAATGCCCTTGGCCTTGCCGTAATAGAACGGCGCGTGCTCGCCATAGACATACCAGTTCAGCATCAGCACGACCTTGTCGGCGGCCGATGCCGGCAACACCGAAAGCGCGGTCCAGATCAGGGCGGCGGAGATCGCCGCTATCGTTCGTATCATGGTCATCCTCCCGTTCGTGTTGTGGCGGCCCTTGAGCGGGCCGTTTGTTGGTTTGGCTTACGAAGCAAAAATGATGTCGTCGCGCTGGCTGACATGCCAGGGAATCACGAGGCGTTCGATGCGGTCGACGACCCAGAACAGGACCACGCCGAGCAGCGCCAGGATCACCAGCGCGGCAAACATCGTCGGCAGGTCGAACGTTCCGATCGAGCGCTGCATCACATAGCCGATGCCGGAGTTGGAGCCGACAAACTCGCCGACGACGGCGCCGACCACGGCGAGCGTGATAGAGACCTTCAGCCCGGAGAAGATCGCAGGCATCGCGTGCGGCAGATTGACGGCGCAAAAGACGCGGAAGCGGCTGCCCTGCATGGCGCGCGCAAGATCGACCATGTCAGGGTCGACCGATTTGAAGCCCTGCACCGCCGACACCACCACCGGAAAAAATCCGAGCAGGAACGCCGAGATCACCTTCGGGATGATGCCGAAACCGAACCAGACCACGAACAGCGGCGCGATCGCGATCTTCGGCACCGACTGCGAGAATACCAGCAGCGGATAGATATAGCTTTCGACCGTCTTCGATCCCGCGATCAGCATGGCGACGGGAATGCCGAACACGGCCGACAGCAGGAAGCCGCAGATGGTGGCGTAGGTGGTGGGCCAGGACTGCCGCAACAGTTCCGGCCACTCCGTCCGCAGCACCGCCACGACATCGCCGGGCGCCGGGATCTGGTAGGCCGGAATCTGGAACAGGCGGATGGTGACGTCCCACATCACCACGATGAACAGCAGGAACAGAAACGGCCGCACCCACGCCGCATTCAGCGCTTTCGACAAGCCACTCTCGCGCTTCAGCTCGGCCACGCTCCGCTCCCTGGTGATCGTCTTTTCTGATCCGAAATTAACTCGTTGGATAAATACTGGCAAGCGGGTTTTCGTGCGGCAATTTGCGCGCCCGCCGTCGTTCCTGCGAAATCAGGAACCCATAACCACCGACATCAATTGTTACAGCAGGATCAAGGACTACCGCCTCGAATCGAGGGGCGCGCGGGGTATGGGTCCCTGCTCCGTGCGCAACCGCGCACTAGGCAGGTACGACAAAAGTCACACCGGCTGATGCGCCGGCGACCGCACGCCCTGGCCAACGGTCTTGCCGAAATCCGCCGTCGACTTCCCCGTCAGCGCCGCCAGCACCAGCGACACCATGTGCGCCAGCCGCTCGTCCCTCGCCTCCTTTTTCAGGAGATCGCGGCCGAAGATCACCGAGAGGGTGGCGCTGTTGGACAGATAAAAGAAGCACAGCGCCGCGATCGAGATGTAGAGCTGCACCGGATCGACGGCGACGCGAAAATCGCCGCTTTCGACGCCGCGCGTCACCACGGTGCGGATCATTTCGACGAACGGCGAGTGCATCGATTTGACCTTGGTCGAGCGCTTCAGATGGCGGGCTTTGACGAGGTTTTCGGTGTTGAGCAGCGCCAGGAATTCCGGGTTGCGTAGGAAATAGTTCCACGTGAAGTCGATCAGCCGCTCGATCGCCTCGGGCGGATCGAGATGTTCGAGATCGAGTTCGCGTTCTTCGGAACGGATCTTCTCATAGGCGCCTTCGAGCACCGTGAGGTAGAGGTCTTCCTTGTTGCCGACGTGGTAGTACAGCATGCGCTTGTTGGCGCCGGCATTGGCCGCAATGCGGTCGACCCGCGCGCCGGCGAGGCCATGGGCGGCGAATTCCTGCTTGGCGGCCTCGAGAATGCGAAGCCGCATCCCTTCCGGGTCCCGCTGCCATTTCTGAACGCGTTTTGCCTTTGCCAAATCAGTCGCCCGATGGTGGTGCAAACAAGCTGTAGCATGCAGTGAGGGGTTTGAGAATGTGGGACGCTCGTTCCCCACCGCCGTCATTGCGAGCGAAGCGAAGCAATCCATGCTGCCACGGAGGAGGCATGGATTGCTTCGTCGCTGACGCTCCTCGCAATGACGGTTGGATCAGTCGGCAGCGGCCGCCTTCCCCGCCGATGGCTGCACCAGCAGCGTGGGCACGCCGCATGTGCCCTTCCGCACCGTCATCACCCGCGTTCCCGGCTTGCGGCCGGTGCGGACTTCCGAGACGTCGACGCCGGCCTGGACGAGCCGCGCATGGGTGGCGTCGATGTCGGCGACGCGCCAGCAGATTCCGCCGAGCTTGTCCTTCGTCGTGTCGGCGTGTTTCCCCGGCCGGTGCGTCACCTCGACGATGAGGTCGCCGCAGCGGAAGAACATCAGCCGGCCCCAATCGGGGTGCGAGCGGTCGAGCGCCATGTCGAGGCCGAGCCGCGCGCCATAGAGGGCGGCGGCCCGTTCGGGTTCCGAGGTCGAGATCACGACATGGTCCATCGCCGTGATCGAGGCGGTCGTGGTTCGCACCGAGAGCGGTCGCTCCTTGTCGCGCTCGAGGAAGAACAGGCGGATACCGCGCGTGGCCTCGGTTGCGGTCCGGGTGCGCTTCCACGATAGCGTCTCACCGGATATCGCGTCGCGGCTTTCGACCTCGGCGATGGGGTCCGGCTTCAGCGTCAGCCGATCGAGCCTGCGATGCATCCTGGCAATGTCGCTGGTTCGAAAGCAGATACTCGCGAGCCCCTCGCCCTGTGCGTTGAGCACTGCGCGTATCCGGTCCGCGTTCGCGCCCTCGCCGTTCGGCGCCACCAATTCCAGCGTGGTATTGTCGAGCGTGAACAGGACACGGTCGGCACCGTCGCCGCCGTACTGCCAGCCCGGCGACCGCGCAAACAAGGTCTGGTAGGCCGTGCTGGCGGCAGTGATGTCGTCGGTGAGAACGACGACGTGATCGAGACCAGTAATCACGGGAAAAGCCCTCGCGTGTTCTTGGCGGCGCGGACCTTCTCCACGCCGATCGCCATCGCAGCCGTGCGGTGCGGTATGTTGTCCGCCTTCGCGCGCTGCAGCATGGTGTCGAAGGCGCGATCGAGGATGGCATATTCGCGCCGCGTCACTTCCTCTTCCTCCCAGAACAATTGCTGCAGGTCCTGCACCCATTCGAAATAGCTGACCACCACGCCGCCGGAATTGCAGAGAATGTCGGGGATCAGGAATACTTCGCCCTGGCGTTTTTCCAGCACCAGATCGGCCTCCGGCGTGGTCGGGCCGTTGGCGCCTTCGGCCAGCACGCGGCATTTCAGATTCTCTGCGACCTGCGCATCGATCACCCGCTCCATCGCCGCCGGCACCAGCACGTCGCAGGGCAGCGTGAGGATTGCTTCGGGATCGAAAGCGAGCTGATTGGAGAAGCCGGCGATGCTGCCATGCGTGCCGGCGTGCCGCATCAGCGTGGGGATATCGAGCCCGGTCGGATCGTGCAGCCCGCCGGTGTGATCGCTGACGGCGATGATCTTGAGGCCGTAATTGTGCAACTCTAGCGCAGCGTATGACCCGACATTGCCGAAGCCCTGGATGACGGCGGTCGCAGTGCCCGGATTGATCGACAGTTCCTTCAGCACGCGCCTGGCGAGATAGGCGACGCCGCGCCCGGTTGCCTCGCGCCGGCCGAGCGTGCCGCCCGACGATACCGGCTTGCCGGTGACGATCTCGGTCACGGTCTGGCCCTGATACATCGAATAGGTGTCCATGAACCAGGCCATCACCTGCTCGTTGGTGCCCATGTCAGGCGCCATCACATCGGTGTGCGGACCGACGAAGGGAATCATCTCCTGCATGTAGCGCCGCGACAGCGCTTCCAGTTCGCGTTTGGAAATGGTGGAGAGATCGACATTGACGCCGCCCTTGGCGCCGCCATAGGGCAACCCGACCAGCGCGCATTTCCAGCTCATCCAGATCGCAAGGGCTGCGACCTCGCCGATATCGACAGAAGGCGCGAATCGCGTGCCTCCTTTGGTCGGGCCGAGGGTGAGATGATGCTGCACCCGGTAGCCTTCGAACACCGCGACCGTGCCGTCGTCGCGGTGAATCGGACAGGAGACGGTGATGGCCCGCTTCGGCATCAGGATCCGGCCGCGTTCGTCCATCGGGATTTCGAGATGGTTGGCGATGACGCCAAACTGGTTAACCGCCATATCGAACACGGGACCGGAATAAACGGTCATCATTCCCTCCACTTTTGTATGCCAGCCGGGAAACCCGAGCAGCCGTCAGCCGTTATACCGCACTATCCCGAGGTTTAAGGACGGTCGTATTCTCCTCACACTCCCATCTCAAGCTGCAAAGACGGCACGGTTGCGAATAATTTCAGCGAATGCATCCGATAACCGGTGCTAATGTCTGTACGCCGGGCCGGGACCACCCCTCAGCTCATGACGGAAAACGAATGCAGGCTCTCTTCATCGGACAGACCTATATCGACGTCACCTTCATCACCGACCACATGCCGACCGGCGACGAAAAACATGTGGCCTCCGCCTACGCGGTGTCGTTTGGCGGCAATGCCGTCACCGCGGCGTTCTGTTGCGCCAAGCTCGGCATCGTACCCGACCTGATCGCCACCGTCGCGAACGACTGGCTCGGCCGGATGTTTCAGGACATGAGCGCGAAATACGGAATCTCGATCCATCCGCGCAAGGTCAACTCCTCATCGCTGTCGTTCATCATGCCCAAGGACGGCAAGCGCGCCATCGTGCGTTGCCGCGACGACGAGCACATCCACCCCTTCCCGATGCTGAACCTGAAGGGTTGCCGCGCGCTGCATGTCGACGGCCATCAGCCGGACGCTGCCATCCACTACGCAAAGCTTTGCCGCGAGGACGGCATCCTCACCTCGCTCGACGGCGGCGGCCTGCGCACCAACACCCATGAGCTCTTGGAATTCATCGATGTCGCCATCGTCGCCGAGCGGCTGTGCGAGCAGATGGACAAGACGCCGGACGGCATGCTCGACTATCTCAAGGGCCGCGGCTGCCGGGTCGGCGGCGTCACTATGGGAGAGCAAGGCCTGCTCTGGTATGACGAGACTGGCGCGGTGCGCAAGCTGCCGGCGCTGCCGATCGCGTCCGATCGCGTCATCGATACCAATGGCGCCGGCGACGTATTTCATGGCGCTTACGTGTTTTCGTATCTCAACAATCCCGCCAAAGGCTGGCACGAGCATTTCGAGTTTGCGCGTGCCGCCTCAACCTATAAGATCCAGCGCCTTGGCAACGAGGCTGGATTGCCGACGCTTGCCGATATCGATGCCGTCAAGCAGGAATTCCAGATCGGGCGCAAGAAAGAATTTTGGGATTAGGCAATCCGTGAGAAGCAATTTGGGGCGCGTCTTCGTTGCCGGCAGCATCAACATGGATGTGGTGGCGACGGCCGACCGGCATCCGAAGGTCGGCGAGACCGTCGCAGGCCAAGCCGTGCATTATTTTCCGGGCGGCAAGGGCGCCAACCAGGCGGTGGCCGCCGCGAAACTCGGTGCCGTAACCGCGATAGTCGGGCGGCTCGGCACGGACGCCTTCGGCCAGCAGTTGCGAACGTTCCTCGCTGCGCAAGGCGTCGACCTCGCTCTGGTCAAGGACACCGCTAACGCGCACACCGGCACTGCCGTCATCACCATCGCCGACACCGACAACACCATCGTCGTCGTGCCCGGCGCCAATGCGCTGGTGAGCGCCGAAGACGTCGCCGCACCTGTGCTCGCCAAGGGCGACATCGCCGTCAGCCAGTTCGAAATTCCGCAAGCCACGATCGGCGAGTTCTTCAAACGGGCGCGCGCGGCCGGGGCGACCACGATCCTCAATCCGGCGCCGGCGCTCGCCTGTGCTCCTGGGCTGCTCGAACTCGTCGATATCCTCATTCTCAATGAAACCGAGCTTGGGCTTCTTGCGCAGACCGCGCTTCACGACACCGACGAGCCTGTCCGCTTCATTGAAGCAGCGCGGCGCCTGCCAACCGGACCGGACACCATCATCTGCGTCACGTTGGGCAAGCGCGGCGTGCTGGCGTTGATCGGCGGCGAGCCTTCGCTGATTGCGGGACGCGCCGTGAAGGCCGTGGACACCACTGGTGCCGGCGACTGCTTCGTCGGCGCGCTTGCCGCGCGGCTTGCCCATGGAACGGCGATCCGCGATGCGCTCGCCTACGCCAATGCCGCCGCGTCGATCTGCGTACAGCGAATGGGCGCCGCGCCGTCGATGCCGACGGCGGCGGAGGTGGATGAGTTGCTCGCAAAGCGAGCCTGACCTCGTAGGGTGGGCAAAGGCGCGCTTGCGCCGTGCCCACCATCTGGTGCTCCGCAAGAACGGTGGGCACGCTTCGCTTTGCCCACCCTACGAGTTCGCGCTTAAGTCAGCGCGCTCTTCAAGTCGAAGCCGGTGTCCGCCGCCTGCTCCGGCGTAATTGATCCGTTGGCGGCAAACAGACGTCGTCCGAACATGTGATCGCCTGCGCGATTAACGGATTCGATGCCGACGAGCCGCCCGTCCTTGTAGCAAAAGGCAGAGAACGCCCCGGCTGCGCGATCGCCGCGCACCACCACGCGATCATAGCCGGTGGTCAGGCCCACCATCTGCAGCTTGTCGGGACCCTGATCGCTCCAGAACCACGGCACGCCATCATAGGGCTTGGCATCGCCAGTGAGGCGGGCCGCGACGCAGCGTGCGTGGTCGGTGGCGTTCTGCACCGACTCCAGCCGCAGCGAGCCGCCGAAGCGCGGGCTTTCATAGAGCGCGCAATCGCCGATCGCCGAAATATTGGGATCGGCGGTGAGCAGACGCTCATCGACGATGATGCCCGACGCGACCGGCAGGCCAGCCTGCGCCGCCAGCTCGACATTGGGCAGCACGCCGACGCCGACCACGATCAGGTCGGCCTTCAGGTGCCGGCCATCGCTGAGGCTGACGCCGGTGACCTTGTGGCCGTCGCTCTCGATGCTGGTGACCTGCACACCCAGATGAATTCGAATGCCGGCCGCGGTATGCCGCGATTGGGAGAACTCCGAGATTTCGGCCGTCACCGCGCGCGCCATCACGCGCGGCGCAAGTTCGACGACATCGACTTCAAGGCCCTTGGCCCGCGCCGTCGCCGCGAACTCCAGCCCGATAAAGCCGGCGCCGATGACGACGACGCGCTGGCCTTCCGTGATGAAATCGCGCAGTGACTGGCTTTCGTCCAGCGTCCGCAAATAGCGCACGCTGTCGAGATTGGCGTTGGGGATATCGAGCAGTCGATTGCGGGCGCCGGTCGCCAGCACCAGATGGCCATAGTCGAGCGATGCGCCAGAGGCGAGCGCCACCTTGCGCGCCGCGCGGTCGATCGATACTGCGCGATCGGAGATTAGCTCGATGTTCTGGTCATGATAAAATTTTTCCGGCCGGAACATCAGGCTGTCGGGGCCGCCGGTTCCCTTCAGATAGGCCTTGGACAGCGGCGGCCGCTGGTATGGCAGATGGCCTTCATCGTTCACGAGCGCGATGCGTTCGGAAAAGCCGTGCTGGCGCAGCGAGGCCGCAAGCTGATAGCCGGCATGGCCGGCGCCAATGATGACAACTGTTCCTGCCGTCATAGGGACATCCTACGTTCGAGCACACGGGAATGACCCATGTCGTTTCCTCTCCAGTGATTTTGGCTTGCCTGTCTCGTCCCCTGGGCGCGGCGCTCGTGTCCGTCCCGAACGATGACGGGCGCTATCTGACCTCATGGCACGCGGAGACGCAAGGGTGTCAGTAGCCCTGAGGGCGGTCTTCGCCGAATTTTTGCAGGTTCGACCCCGGGGATTGTCACCTCCCGCCTTCTCTATTTAAATGCCCGGCCCTCCCTCGCGCCCCGAGGCCTTGCCATGTCGACCTCCGATGATACCGCCGCCCCTGCTTTGCTCAGGATCGAGGGTCCGATTGCGACCATTACCCTCAATCGGCCTGCGGCCTTCAACTCAATCAATCTCTCGATCGCGCAAAAACTCGAGCAGCTCGGCGCCGAGGTCGAGGGCAACGCCGATGTCCGGGTGCTGGTCATCGAGGGCGAAGGCCGGGCCTTCTCGGCCGGCGGCGATCTGCAGACCATCGGCGCTGCTGCCGCCAGCGATACGGTGGCGCCCGTGGTCGGCGAGCTATTGAAGCACTACCACGCCTTCATCGAGACGCTGCGGCGGATGCCCAAGATTGTTCTCTCCAGCGTCAACGGCTCCGCCGCCGGCGCCGGCATGGGGCTCGCCTTCGTCACCGACCTCTGCATCGCCGCTGACGACGCCCGCTTCACGCCGGCCTATGCCAAGATCGGCGTCTCACCGGATGGCGGCAGCACGGTCGGCATGGTCGGCACCGTCGGCACCCGCCGCGCGCTGCAGATCTTTCTGGCCGAGGACAGCTTTACCGCGCAGCAGGCCTATGAATGGGGCCTGGTCGCCCGCGTCGTCCCGGCGGCAGAGCTGAAGGCGGAGACGCGCAAATTCGCCGAGCGGCTGGCACAGAACCCGCCAGCGGCCATCGCCGGCACCAAATCTCTGGTCTATCAGGCCGCGGTGACGCCGACCAAGCAGCAGCTCGATGCCGAGGAAGCGAAGATCATCGACGCCATGCTCACCGAAGATTTTCGCGTTGCCGTGAAGAAGTTCACCAGCAAGGGGAGGTGAGGCGGCTGACGGCACCACTGCGTCGTCCCTGCGAACGCAGGGACCCATAGCCACCGGCGGTCGTTGCTTAGGAAGGCGTCAGCCATCTCGATCTAATCGAGAGCACAACGCGGTATGGGTCCCTGCGTTCGCAGGGACGACGGGATAGTTCGGCCTGATGTGTGCGGCGGGTAAGCTAATCGCTGCCGTGCCCGCGCATGAAGTCGAAATCACAGCCCTCGTCGGCCTGCAGGATGGTCTCGTTGAACAAATGCGCATAGCCGCGCCTGGCCCAATCGGGCGTGGCGGCCAGCGCGAGCGCCGCGCGACGCCTCTCAAGTTCGGCGTCATCCACCAGCAGGTCGATGCTGCGTTTCGCAACGTCGAGCCGGATCATGTCGCCGTTCTTCACCAGCGCCAGCGGCCCGCCCACGGCGGATTCCGGCGTGATATGCAGCACGATGGTGCCGAACGCCGTGCCGCTCATGCGCGCGTCCGATATCCGCACCATGTCCTTGGTGCCGCCGCGCGCGAGTTTCTTCGGGATCGGCAGATAGCCGGCTTCCGGCATGCCCGGCGCACCCTTGGGGCCGGCATTGCGCAGCACCAGCACATCGTCGGCGTTGACGTCGAGATCGGGATCGTCGACCCGCAGCGTCATGTCCTCGACGGATTCGAACACCACGGCGCGGCCGGTATGCTGCAGCAGTTTCGGGCTCGCCGCCGACTGCTTGATGACGGCCCCACGCGGCGCGAGGTTGCCGTGCAGTACCGCCATCGCGCCTTCGCTCTTGATCGGATTGTCGCGCGGACGGATGGCGTCCTGTCCCGGAACATCTTCCGCTTCAGCCACGACCTCGCGCAGCGTCTGTCCCGTAATGGTCTTGGCGTCGAGATCGATGAGATCGCCGAGTTGCGC
This sequence comes from Bradyrhizobium paxllaeri, assembly GCF_001693515.2. Lineage (NCBI taxonomy): Bacteria > Pseudomonadati > Pseudomonadota > Alphaproteobacteria > Hyphomicrobiales > Nitrobacteraceae > Bradyrhizobium > Bradyrhizobium paxllaeri. The sequence continues at coordinate 2,186,737 of NZ_CP042968.1, read as the reverse complement.
CATCAATTTCGGCACGCCGCCAGCGTGATGGAAGTGCTCCATGTAATGCTCGCCTGACGGCTTCAGATCGACGAGCACGGGCACCTCGCGGCCGAGCCTGTCGAATGTTTCGAGATCGATCTTGTGCGGCGAGCGGTGCGCGATGGCGGTGAGATGGATCAGACCATTGGTCGAGCCGCCGATCGCCTGCAGCACCACCTGCGCGTTGCGGAACGACGCCGGCGTCAACAATTCGCTGGGCTTTGGCCCCTTCGCCTTGGCCAGCGCGGCCGCCACCCTGCCGCTCGCTTCCGCCGAACGAAACCGTTCGGCATGCGGCGCCGGGATCGTTGCGCTCATCGGCAGCGACAGCCCGAGCGCCTCGGTGATGCAGGCCATGGTGCTGGCGGTGCCCATCACCATGCAGGTGCCGACCGATGGCGCCAGCCGGCTGTTGACGTCTTCGATCTCGATATCATCAATTTCGCCGGCCCGATATTTTGCCCACAGTCGCCGGCAGTCGGTGCAGGCGCCCAGCACCTCACCCTTGTGATGCCCGACCACCATCGGCCCTACGGGAATCACGACGGTTGGCAGATCGGCGGAGACCGCGGCCATGATCTGCGCCGGCAGGGTCTTGTCGCAACCGCCGATCACTACCACCGCGTCCATCGGCTGGGCGCGGATCATCTCCTCGGTATCCATCGCCATCAGATTGCGCAGGTACATCGAGGTCGGATGGGCAAAACTCTCGGCGATCGAAATGGTGGGGAACACCATCGGCATCGCACCCGACAACATCACGCCGCGCTTCACGGCTTCAATGATCTGCGGAACGTTGCCGTGACAGGGATTGTAGTCGCTGTAGGTATTGGTGATGCCGACGATCGGCCGATTGAGCGCATCGTCGGAATAGCCCATGGCCTTGATGAAGGCCTTGCGCAGGAACAGCGAGAAGCCAGCGTCGCCATAACTCGTCAGTCCCTTGCGAAGTCCGTCGGCCATTTTTTTGTTCCTGTCGTCATGGGTGGGCACTTAAGGAGCCCGGCAGATTATTGTCAATATCGATCATCCTATGCCAAATGGCAGGATTAACCGCCAACATAGCACCTCATTATTGACAATTATGCGTTTGCGTGCTGACTTCCGGTCCAAATGGAAACGCGCCCATGAACCGACCGTTGCGCATTGGCCTTATCGGCGCCGGCATGGTGAGCCGCCATCATCTCATCGCTTGGGCCAGCCTATCAGATCAAGCCCGCGTCGTGGCGATCGTCGATCCCCTTGCGGAAAATGCCGCGCGGCGTGCGACCGAGTTCGGGATCTCGCAGACCTTCGCGGACGCCGAGGCGATGCTCTCCGCGACGGAACTCGACGCCATCGATATCGCAGCGCTCCGGCTGTCGGGCTGGGAGGCCTCGCGATGAAGCCCCAGGAATCGTTGACGGATACTTCCGTGCCGACGCGCGAGGAGGAACAGGCGGAGGTCATCCGCCGGCTCGAAGAGGACATCATCTTCGGCCGCTTCGCGCCGGGCTTGCGGCTGGTCGAGGACACGCTGATGCAGCGCTACGGCGCCAGCCGGCATTTCGTCCGCCAGGCGCTGTTCCAGCTCGAACGCCAGGGCATCGTACTGCGCGAGAAAAACATCGGCGCCACGGTGCGGTTCTATTCGGCCGAGGAGGTTCGTCAGATCTACGAGGTGCGGGAGATGCTGACGCGGCAAGCGGCGCTGATGATAGCTCTCCCCGCCCCCGCCGGCCTGATCGAACACTTGAACGAGCTGCAGCGGCAGTATTGCGCCAAGGCCGACGCACAGGATCTGCGCGGCATCCACGAGGCCAATGACGCCTTTCACGTCGCGCTGTTTTCCGCTTGCGGCAACCCGTATCTGGTGCGCTCACTGCAGGACTACATGAATCTGACGCTGCCGATGCGCGCCAAGAATCTCGCCGACCGCGAAGGGCTGGCGCTGTCGCGACGCCAGCACGAATTGATGATCGAACTATTGAAGGGCCGCGATAGCTGGGCGCTGGCGCAGCTCTGCGTCGATCACATGCAATTCAGCAAATCGGATTATCTCGGGCGGATCGCCGAGGATGATCGGACGAAGTAGAAGCCGTTATTCCGGGGCACGCAAAGCGTGAACTATGGTGCGCAATTGCGCACCTGAGAATCTCGAGATTCTCGGGTGCGCGAGGGCGCACCCTAGTTCGATGCTTCGGATCGCCCCGGAATGACGTCTCACCTCTTCCAGTCCACGATCCTGCTTTTGTCGCCGTCGAACTCCATGCTGCAGAACGTGCCGCCCTGATAGTAATCGCCGACCGGGTCCGGCTTCAGCTTGGCCTGCTCGGTCATGGCGTGCTCGCGAAAATCCTCAGCCCTGCCGGTCGGGCGGTAGCCGAGTTCATAGGCGCGATGGTTGTCCCACCAGGCGCGCTCATTGTAGGAGGCGCCGTAGAAGATCTCGAAGTGAATATCGGGATGGTCGAGACCGATGCGGCAGAGTTGCACGAGGTCTTCCGGCTTCAGCCAGATCGACAGCCGACGATGGTCGAGCGGAATCTCGCCGAAATTGCCGATACGCAAGCAGGTCACGCCAAGCCCATGCTTGTCGGCATAGAGCGCCCCCACCGCCTCGCCAAACACCTTGCTGACGCCGTAACGGCTATCCGGGCGCGCGGTGACGTCGGCGCCGATACGGTGATGGCGCGGGTAGAAGCCGACCGCATGGTTCGACGAGGCGAACACAATGCGCTTGACGCCCTTCTTGCGTGCGGCCTCGAACAGGTTGTAGCCGCCGATGATGTTGGATTGCAGAATGGAATCCCAGGGGCCTTCGACCGAATAGCCGCCGAAATGCAGGACGCCGTCGATGCCCTCGCAGATCGCCTCGACCTGCGCGAGATCGGCGAGATCGGCCGCCTTGAACTTTTCGTCCTTGCCGAGATCGGCCGGCGCCTTCAGATCGCTCAGCAGCAGATCCGGATAGATCGGCGGCAACAGCTTGCGCAGCGATGTGCCGATCCCGCCGGCAGCGCCGGTCATCAATATGCGTGGCATTTGTTTCCTCTTGGTCTGGCGACTGATTTGCGGTCATTAGCCGACAATGATAGCAAATCCAACTACTGGGGAAACGCAACAACGAGAACAGCAAATGTCCGATGCAGCATCGCATTCCGCCGGCTGGCGCCCGGCGACCTATTATCCCGATCCGGCCATCCGTGCACTCGATCCGCGCTTTGAAAAATACTGGCTCAAGCTCTCGGCCGTGGAGCGGCTGACCACCGGCCTGCGCTGGGCCGAGGGGCCGGTGTGGTTCGGCGACGGGCGGTATCTGCTCTGCAGCGACATCCCGAACCAGCGCATCATCAAGTGGGAGGAGGAGACCGGCGCGGTCAGCACCTTCCGCAAGCCGTCGAACTTCGCCAACGGCAATACCCGCGACCGTCAGGGACGGCTCGTCACCTGCGAGCATGGCGGCCGGCGGGTGACGCGCACCGAATATGACGGTTCGATCACGGTGCTGATCGATTCCTTCGACGGCAAGCGGCTGAACTCGCCCAACGATGTCGTCGTGAAGTCCGACGGCTCGATCTGGTTCACCGATCCGACGTTCGGCCTGCTCGGCAATTACGAAGGCTACAAGGCCGAGCCCGAGATCGACGCCAATGTCTATCGGCTTGATGCCGCGACCGGCAAAGCCACCATCGTCGCCGAGGGCGTGCTGGGGCCGAACGGGCTCGCCTTCTCGCCGGATGAAAAAATCCTCTATGTCATCGAATCACGCGGCGTGCCCAACCGCAAGATCCTCGCCTATGACGTCTCGCCTTCCGGCGACAAGCTTTCCAATAAGCGCGTGTTTGTCGATGCCGGCCCTGGCACGCCGGACGGTTTCCGGGTCGACATCGACGGCAATCTCTGGTGCGGCTGGGGCATGGGCGATCCCGAACTCGACGGCGTGGTCGTGTTCGCGCCCGACGGCGTCATGATCGGCCGCATTGCGCTGCCCGAGCGCTGCGCCAATCTCTGCTTTGGCGGTGTGAAGCGCAACCGCCTGTTCATGGCCGCGAGCCAGTCGATCTACGCGCTCTATGTGAACACGCAGGGCGCACCGGGCGGCTAGGTCCCGGCGCGCCTCAGCGCCAATTCACCCCTTCTTCTCCGCGGCGGCGGTCTGCTTGGCGAGCGCGTCTTCAAACGTCTTCTCCAGTGTCGCCGCGTATTCGTTGAACTCGCCGGGATTGACGAACGGATTGGGTCCGCCTTCGCTGAGCTTGGCGCGCTTCTCCGCCATCTTGTACATTTCCGGATGCGGCGCGAGCAGCACATCCACCTTCATGTCCCTGGCCCGCGCGAACGTCTTGCGGTAATCGGCGACGATCCCGGAATAGGTCGGGTTGGGGACGAGGCGGTTCAGCGCCACGGTGCCGCTGCAGAAGATGAGGACCGAGCGCGTGGCATCGCCGTCCTTCACCGAGAATTCCCAGCTCGTGCAGCCCGGCGAATGTCCTGGCGTTTCGCGCGCAGTCAGCGTGACATCGCCCACCGTAACCTTATCGCCCTCGCGTACGGTGCGGTCGACCTTCACCGGCGGGAACTTGAGCGCCTCGTCCTCCTGCGCGCCCGGGTAGTAGCCGCCCTCGAGCAGCGGCTTGTCGGCTTCGCCGGCGACCATCTGGGCGCCGCTGGCCTGCTTCATTTCGGCAAGGCCACCGGTGTGATCAATATGCGCGTGGGTGTTGACGAGGTATTTGATGTCGGTGAGCTTGAAGCCGAGTTTTTCGATGTTCGCCTTGATCTGCGAGGTTGCTTCCGGCATCACCATATCGACGAGGATATGGCCCTGCGGCGACGTGATCAGGTAGGACGCCAGGCCGTTGGTTCCGACATAATAGACGTTGCCGATCATCTTGAACGGCTCGGTCGGCGTGTTCCACTTCGCCCTGAGGGTCTCGAGCAGATCCTTGACGGTCTGGGCCTGCACCGTCCCGGCAAGCGACAACAGCGCGACAAGCGCAACGGCGATCTTCTTCACGGGCATCCTCCACCTTTTCTTATTTGCGTCGTCGCCATGTCGGCTCGCACATTGACGCAAGCTTAGCCTGACGGCGATTCTGGTCAAAAAAATGCCGGCTGCGGTTCCGCAGCCGGCATCCTTCACGGACGGCGCGAGCGCCGCATCGATTTACGCCGCGTTGTAGCCGGCGACCGCCTTCACCTCGAGATACTCCTCGAGGCCGTACTTGCCCCACTCGCGGCCGTTGCCGGACTGCTTGTAGCCGCCGAACGGCGCGGTGCGATCGTTCGGCACGCCCTGCAGGTTGACGTTGCCGGCGCGAATCTGGCGGGCGACGCGGCGCGCGCTTTCCACCGTATCGCCCGAGACGTAGCCGGCGAGACCATAGGGCGTGTCGTTGGCGATCTTCACCGCATCGGCTTCATCCTTGGCGCCGATGATCGTCAGCACCGGTCCGAAGATTTCTTCGCGGGCAATCGTCATTTCGTTGGTGACGTCGGCGAAGATGGTCGGGCGGACATAGAAGCCCTTGTTGACGCCCTCGGGGAGACCGGGACCGCCGGCGACGAGGGTTGCGCCTTCGTCGATGCCCTTCTTGATCAGCGCCTGGATCTTGTCCCACTGGATGCGCGACACGACGGGGCCGATGGTGGTGCCTTCGGCGCGGGGATCGCCGGCCTTGGTCTTGTCGGCGACGCCCTTCGCAATGGCCGCGACTTCCTTCATCTTCGACAGCGGTACGATCATCCGCGACGGCGCGTTGCACGACTGTCCGGAGTTGTTGAACATGTGCATCACGCCGCCGGTGACGGCCTTGGTGAGGTCGGCGCCTTCGAGGATGACGTTCGGCGACTTGCCGCCGAGTTCCTGGCTGACGCGCTTGACGGTCGGCGCGGCGCGCTTGGCGACGTCGACGCCGGCGCGGGTCGAGCCGGTGAACGAGATCATGTCGATGTCGGGATGCTCGGCCATCGCGGCGCCGACTTCGGGGCCAAGGCCGTTGACGAGGTTGAACACGCCCTTCGGCACGCCGGCTTCATGCAGGATTTCGGCGAAGATCAGCGCCGAGCTCGGGGTGAACTCCGACGGCTTCAGGATCATGGTGCAGCCGGCGGCGAGCGCGGGCGCGACCTTGCAGGCGATCTGGTTGAGCGGCCAGTTCCACGGCGTGATCATGCCGATGACGCCGACCGCCTCGCGAACGACGACGGCCGTGCCGATCGTCTCTTCGAAGTGATAGTTTTTGAGGACTTCCAAAGTGGAAGCGATATGGCCGAGGCCGGCGCCGGCCTGCAGGCGTTCGGCCATCGGCAGCGGCGCGCCCATCTCGTCGGAGACGGCGGCGCCGATCTCCTTCATGCGGCCCTTGTAGACCTCGATGATCTTTTCCAGCAGCGCAATGCGCTCTTCACGGCTGGTCTGCGAATAGGTCACGAAGGCGCGCTTGGCGGCGGCAACGGCCTTGTCGAGGTCGGCCTTGGAGCCGAGCGCAACTTCATACATCGCTTCTTCGGTCGCCGGATTGACGACGGGGGTGGACTTCTTGACGGCGGGATCGACCCAGGCGCCATCGATGTAGAATTGCATGCGATTGACCATCGGAAACCTCTTTATCAGGGAGTAATGAGGAGGAACGGTAGCGTTCGGCAGGCATCCTTGCACGAAAGCCCGGGCAGTTGAACCCGCCATATGCGGGGTGCCGCGATGCGGCAGGCGCTGGATATAAGATCAGGGCCGCGACGCTGGCAAGGTGCTCCATTCCCCGTCGTCCCTGAGAACGCAGGGACCCATACGCCGCGGCCTGTTTTTGGGTACGCGGGCAGACGCCTTCCTGGACAACTACTCCCTGTGGTTATGGGTCCCTGCTTTCGCAGGGACGACGGCTACACCGCCGTCTTCCGGTGCCGCACCGGCGCCCCGACCGTGAGGCTTTCCGCCGCATCGATAATGGCGTTGGCGTCGATGCCGTAGTGGCGGTAGAGGTCGCCAATGGTGCCGGTCTGGCCGAACTGCTCGACGCCGAGCGCCTCGAGCCGGTGGCCGCGGACGCTGCCGAGCCAGCCGAGCGCGGCCGGATGGCCGTCGATCACGGTCACGATGCCGCAGTCGCGGCCGAGCGGCGCCAGCAATTTTTCGATGTGGCTGAGATGCTGGATGCCACGGCGGTCACGGCGCAAATTCCGCGCGGCGGACCATCCGGCATGCAGCCGGTCGGCGGAGGTTACCGCCAGTAAACCGACGTCGCGATGGCTTTCGCCGATGAAGCCCACCGCCTCGATCGCCTCGGGCGCTACCGCTCCGGTATAGGCGATCACGATATCGCAGTTCGGGCCCGGCTGGCGCAGCCAGTAGGCGCCCTCGGCGATGTCGCGCTGCAGGTCCGGTGTCATGATCCGCTGCGGCTGGTCGATGGTTCGGGTCGACAGCCGCAGATAGACCGAACCGCCCTCGCCGCCGTCGCGCTGCATATGGCGGAATCCGAAAGCCATGATCGCGGCGAGTTCATCGACGAAGGCCGGCTCGAACGAGGCCAGCCCGTCCTGCGCCATGCCGATCAGGGGCGTCGCAATCGACTGATGCGCGCCGCCTTCCGGCGCCAGCGTGATGCCGGATGGCGTCGCCACCACCATGAAGCGCGCATCCTGGTAGCAGGCATAATTCAGCGCATCGAGGCCGCGCTCGATGAAGGGGTCGTAGAGCGTGCCGACCGGCAGCAGCCGTTCGCCGTTGATCTGGTGCGACAGCCCGAGCGCCGAGAGCATGATGAACAGGTTCATCTCGGCGATGCCGAGTTCGAGGTGCTGTCCCTTCGGCGAGAATTCCCAGGTGAAGGCGGACGGGATTTTCTCCTGCCGGAACAGGTCGTGATTTTCGGCTTTTGCAAACAGCCCGCGGCGGTTCACCCAGGCGCCGAGATTGGTTGACACGGTCACGTCGGGCGACGCAGTGACAATGCGCGAAGCCAGTTCGCTGTCGCCGCGCGCGAGTTCGTTGAGCACCAGCCCAAAGCCCTGCTGCGTCGACATCTGCGCCGCTGGCTTGAAGGTGAGTTGCTGCGGCACCTCGATCACGGGCGCAGTCAATCGGCGGCGGCCTTCCTGGTTGAAGGGCGCTGCCGCCAAAAATGCTTCGAGCTCGACCGGCGCCTGCGACAGGCCTTCGAACTTTTCCCACTCATGGCCGGGACGGATGTTCTGCGCTGCGCGCCACTTCTCCATCTGCGCCACCGTCATCAGGCCCGCGTGGTTGTCCTTGTGGCCCTGCATCGGCAGCCCGACGCCCTTGATGGTGTAGGCGATGAAGCAGACCGGACGGTCGTGATCGATCGCTTCGAACGCCTCGATCATGCTCGCCATGTCGTGGCCGCCGAGATTAGACATCAGCGCCAGCAATTCCTCGTCGCTGCGGCGATCGATCAGTTGCGACACCTGCCCCTGATCGCCGATGTCGTCCTGCAGATGTTTGCGGAACGCCGCGCCGCCCTGGAAGCACAGCGCCGCATACATCTGGTTCGGGCAATTATCGATCCAGCGCCGCAACGCCTCGCCGCCGGGTTCGGCGAACGCCGCCTGCATCAGGCGGCCGTATTTGACGATCACGACCTCCCAGCCGAAATTGCGAAACATCGTCTCGAACTTGGCCCATAACCCTTCGCGCACCACGGCATCGAGACTCTGGCGATTGTAATCGACGATCCACCAGGTGTTGCGCAGCGCGTGCTTCCAGCCCTCCAGCAGCGCCTCGAAAATGTTGCCCTCGTCCATCTCGGCGTCGCCAACCAGCGCGATCATCCGCCCCTCGGGCCGGTCCTTCATCCAGCCATGCGCGGTGACGTAGTCCTGCACCAGCGAGGAGAACAGCGTTTGCGCAACGCCGAGGCCGACCGAGCCGGTGGAGAAATCGACATCGTCGGCATCCTTGGTGCGCGACGGATAGGATTGCGCGCCCTTGTAGCCGCGGAAATTTTCCAGTTTTTCGCGGGTCTGGTGTCCGAACAAATACTGGATGGCGTGAAACACCGGGCTCGCATGCGGCTTCACCGCGACGCGATCCTGCGGGCGCAGCACGGAGAAGTACAGCGCCGACATGATGTTCGCGAGCGAGGCGGACGAGGCCTGATGGCCGCCGACCTTCAACCCGTCGCTATTGGGCCTGACGTGGTTGGCGTGATGGATGGTCCACGACGACAGCCACAACACCTTGCGCGCCAGCGCGGTCAGCGTTTCCAGGCGTGCGGGCTCGATCGGCATGGCCATGCTCCGGAGGCGTTCAGTATGCGCCGATTTTAGCGGGCGACAGGACACCAAAATTCTCAATTTGCTGCGACATACCGCCCAATATTGGGATAGTTTACCACAATCGGCCCCAAAACCACGAGTTCATCCCAATGCCCTCCCTCGACGCCATCGACCGCAAGATCCTCAGCCTCCTGCAATCCGACAGCCGCATGACCATGCAGGAGCTCGCCGACAAGGTCGGGCTGTCGGTATCGCCCTGCCATCGCCGCGTGAAACTTCTGGAAGAGCGCGGCGTCATCACCCGCTACATCGCGACCGTCGACCAGAAATCGTTGGGGCTCCATGTCAGCGTCTTCATCTCGATCAAGCTGGCGCGGCAGAAGGAGGAAGACCTCAACCGCTTTGCGAGAGCGATTTCGAAATGGGACGAGGTGCTGGAATGCTATCTGATGACCGGCAACCGCGATTACCTCCTGCGCGTCGTTGCCGCCGACCTCTCCTCCTATGAGGCGTTCCTGAAGAACAAGCTGACGCGACTCGATGGCATCGCCTCGATCGAGTCGAGCTTCGCGCTGAGCCAGGTGAAGTACTCGATCGCGTTGCCGGTGTGATGCGGTTCTCTCCACGTCTTTGCGAGGAGCGCAGCGACGAAGTAATCCATGCATCCGTTATGCCGCGCCCATGGATTGCTTCGCTGCGCTCGCAATGACGGGGGGATAGCGACGCGAACCACCGTTGTCATCCCCGCGAAGGCGAGGATCCAGTACGCCGCGGCCTATCGGTTCAATCATTGACGTCTCTGGAATACTGGGTCGCCCGGTCAAGCCGGGCGATGACAAGTGAATGTGTGTCAGCGATCTCGCGACATGTTTGCCCGAGGTTTGCATCTTCGTTTGCCCTCCTCTCCATTCAGAGGGCGCAGGGAAGACCGGGTGCTTGCTGCACCCGAGGTCTCGTGTGCCGTTGCGCATAAATGGAAACGCACACGAGCATACAGGTACAGCGGAAACACTCCGGCCTTCCCTGCGCAATGGCTTTACGGCTTACTTCGTGCTCTTCCCGGAGAACGGCTCTTTTGCCTCCGTCGCCTGTGAGAAGCTTGCGCTTCTCAGGACTTAACGCCAGCACCGCGGCGCCCGAACCACACGACTTCGCCGTACGCCTCACGTCACGTCCGTCGTCGTGACATCAGCGTCCATCGCATCTCACCGCGCGTTCGTGACGATGGCCAACGCCCCTCATCTGCCGTGAGACAGGCGGAGTTATGCGACTGATTTGGGTGAGAACGAAAGCGGAATATTTTTGATTCCCGGCCTTGACACGATTTCTGAAAATCAGAATTGATTTGCTTGTCGTGCCGGCTCGCCGCGGGTCGCCGGCCGTAGGGTGGGCAAAGGAGCGCTAGCGACGTGCCCACCATCTATCACCGATCGTGTTGCTTGATGGTGGGCACGCTTACGCTTTGCCCAACCTACGAAGCTACGGTTCCTCTTCACCGCATGACCGTTTTCGCGGGATTTGCGTCATTTCTCGCTGGATATAGCGGCGGTAGACTCGGGTTCAAATCAGGGAATGCCGAGCAAGGAAGTCATGACATCGCGACGCCTGTTGTGGAGCGCCCTTGGCGCTGTCGCACTTTTCATCATCATCGGCGGAGGCTGGTTATGGTCGCTGCCGCCGGCGCCATCCCACACAGCGCAGCCGCCAATCGCGCAAGCCGAGCGTGACGCGACGATCGCAGCGTTGAAGCCGCCAAAGCGGCAGCGTCCGCTGATCGCGATCATCGGTATCAACGACGCCACCGAGACCACCGACTATCTGATGCCCTACGGCATCCTGCGGCGGGCCGACGTCGCCGATGTCATGACGCTGGCGACGAGACCGGGGCCGGTGACGCTCTATCCGACGCTCAAGGTCGAACCGCACGCGACGATCGCCGAGTTCGACGCGCAGCATCCCGATGGCGCCGACTACGTGATCGTCCCCGCCATGAGCCGGGATGACGACCCCGAAGCGCTGCAATGGATCAGAGGGCAGTCGGCGAAGGGCGCGATCGTGATCGGCGTCTGCGTCGGCGCCAAGGTGGTCGGCGATGCCGGGCTGTTGCATGACAGGCAGGCGACGACGCACTGGTACTCCGTCAAGGAATTGCGCGGCAAGCATCCGACGATGCGCTATGTCAGGGATCGCCGGCTGGTGGTGGACAAGGACGTGGCGACGACCACGGGCATCACGGCGTCGATGCCGGTGTCGCTGACGCTGATCGAGGCGATCGCCGGCCCCGACAGAGCGCGCGCCGTCGGCCGCGAGATCGGCCTTCCCGAATGGGACGCGCGGCATGACAGCGACGCGTTCAAGTTCACGCGCCCGTTTGCGCTGACGGCCATCCGCAACACGGCCGCGTTCTGGGCGCACGAGCAACTTGGCATCGAACTCAAGGACGGCGTCGACGAGGTGTCGCTGGCGCTGATCACCGACGCCTGGTCGCGCACCTATCGCTCGCAGGCGGTGACGTTTGCCGGTACTACCGGCGCGCAGCAGAGCCGCGGCGGCCTGCGGATCATTCCCGACCAGGTCGCGGCGAACTGGCCGGCGGCGCGATTGCTGCCGGCGAGCGATGCGAAACCGGCGGAAGCGCTGGATAATGCGCTATCGGGTATTGCGGCGCGTTATGGGACTGAGACGGCCGACTTCGTCGCAATGCAGCTTGAGTATCCGAAGCGCCCGTAGGGTGGGCAAAGGAGCGCTAGCGACGTGCCCACCATCTATCACCGATCGCGCTGCTTGATGGTGGGCACGCTTGCGCTTTGCCCACCCTACGGCGCCCCCTCACCGCCACGGCTCGACGATGATCTTGGTGTGCGCCTCGGGGTTGGCGAGATCGGCGAAGGCTTTTGCGACGCCGTCGATGCCGACGCTGGCGGTGACCATCGAGGCGGCGTCGACCTGCCCTTCCGCGATCAGGCGGAGCGAATAGGCAAATTCCTCCGGCGTGTAGCCCAGCACGTATTGAACATTGAGTTCCTTCAAAATGCCGAGCATCGGCTCGGCGCGGTCGGTTTCCATGCAGACGCCGACCACGACGATGCGCGCATCGCGCGGCGCGCCCTCGAACACCTGCTGGATCAGGCCGGGCACGCCGACGCATTCGAAGATCAGCGCAGGCTTGAGCGCCGGCAGCAGCGCCTGCAGCGGTGGGCGCGCGGCCTTTTCCTCCGGCGACATCTGGGCGTGCTCGGCCCAGGTCGCGTAAGGATGCGAGCGCGCGGGATCGACGACGATATCGGCACCGAGCTTTTCGGCGAGCGCGCGGCGGGCCGGCGAATAATCGGCGGCGACGATCGGATGCAATCCCCTGATCTTCAGCGCCGCGATGACGGCGAGCCCGACCGGACCGCAGCCGATCACGAGCGGCACCTCCCCGCCCTTGATGTTGGCTTTTGCTACCGCGTGCACGCCGACTGCGAGCGGCTCGGTCAGTGCGGCATGCTCGGCGGCGAGGCCGTTCGGGACCTCCAGCAGCAAGGCTTCGCTGAGCAGCATGCGCTCGGCGTAGGCGCCGACATTGTCGTTGGAATAGCCGATGCCTTGCGGGCCTTCCGGCGTCAGCAGCGCGGGCAGCGAACAGACCTTCGTGCCGGGCTTGAACTTGCCTGTGGTGCCGGGACCATAGTCCAGCACCTCGCAGCAGAATTCATGGCCGAACACGACGTCGCGCGAAAGATCCATCGGCTTGCGGCCGGGAAAATGCCTGGCGAGTTCGACCATGCGGTGCGCGTGCTTGCGCGCGTGCAGATCGGAGCCGCAGATGCCGCAAGCAAGCGACTTCACCAGCATCTGCCCGGCGCCGGGTTTCGGCTCCGGCATCTCGTCGACAACAATTTCCCCGTTGCGGAAAATGGCTGCGCGCATCGAAGGATCCTCCCGGTGATTTTTTTCACCTTAGATCATGATGCGATGAGATGAAATCGCTCCCGCATCATGCGCGGAGGGTCACCACGAATAGCGCACCACACCCTTGCCGGCGTAGGAGTTGGTGACGTCCGAGAACTGGCCTTCGAAGATCGCCGCGGCGGACCAGCCGTTCAGCCATTTCATCTCGGCGGCGCCGGTCAGAAGCGCAGAGTCATGCGCCTGCGCCGCGCCATTGACGACAAAGGCCACGCCCGGCAGCGTCTGGAACAGCGCCGTGACATTGCGGTCGGTGTTGAAATCATGCGCCCAGGCGGTGCGGCCGCGGAGCGTCAGAATGCCGTTCTGCACGGCCCAGGACTTGTCGGTGCGAATGCCGAGCTCGGTGCGCGACGCGGTGACGTCCTTGGCCGCATAATTCAGCGCGAAGGTGCCGGCGCCCGCCAGCACCTGCTCGGCATAGGCCGGCAGGCTGTAGGTGGTGAACTGGCCGGCGGCATAGGGTGTGATGCCCATCCACGGCGTCACGTAGCGGTAACCGCTCTCGATGCGACCGGACCAGGCATTGGCGTTGAACTGGGCGCGCAGGCGCTCGAAGCCGGCCACCGTGACGGTGCGCTCCGTGGTCACGTCCTGCCAGCCATAGGCGGCAGCGGCGGTGATGTAGGCCGCTCCCATGTTGTGACGCACGAAGGCGCCGGCCTGGAACAGATCCGAGCGGCCCGAGCCGAAACCCGAAACGCTGAAATTGGTGCCGCCGCCGGCGAGCGCGAAGCCGGCCAGCGTGTCGGGCGAGAGACGATAGTCGGCCCCGACCGCAAAGCCGAACACGCGCGCGGTGGCGTCGTTCGATCCAAGTGCGGCATTGCCTGACGTGTTGCTGCCGCCGCCGTAAGCGGAGCCCCAGACGCTCCAGCGCTGATCGAATAGATCGTTGCGCGCGATATCCGCCTTGATCGGGAACTTGGCGAAGGCATCGCGCGCGGCGCCGCGCTTCTTCGCGGCATAGCCAAGCGCGCTCTCTTCGGCGAACGGGACAGCGCTGGCATTACCACCGAAGCCGCCGCCGCGGCCCGCCACGAACGGATCCGAGATCAGCGAGAGGAACAGGTTCATGGCGTCGAAGGTCGCCTGCTGCGATCCGGTCGCCAGTTCGCCGGAGACCTGGGTCAGGCCGGCCGGCGAGAGCGAGGCGAACGAAGCCGGAAGGCCGCCGGTCGTGTTGAAGAAATTGGTCAGGGTGTTGGCGACGTTCTGCTGGTTGACGTTGAGGCCGCCGCCGTAGCTCAGCGCGATATTCAGGTAGACGTTATTGAGGTCGTAACTGAGGCTTGCGTTGAGATTGGGCGAAGCGCTCGACACGACCGGGTTAAACGTGCCGGCTACACCGCCGGTCGCGGTCAGGATCGTGTACTGCTTCGTCACCGTACCGGCTGGAATGACAACAACAGTCGCGCCGCCAAGCGTGGCTACGCCGGCGACCACGGTCAGGTCGCTGCTCGCGCCCGAAATCTCGACCATATAGCTCGACGCCGCCGTGAACGTCAGGCTGCCCGCCACGTTGATGGTGCCGATCGAATTGCCCGGCGCCAGCGTGCCGCCATTGACGACGACGTCGTCGATGATGCCGGTGCCGCCGAGCGTGCCGCCGGCGTTCACGGTCACGAGACCGTTGATGACGCCATTCACCGCGAGCGTGCCGCCGAGCACGTTCCAGTCCTGCGTGCCGGTGCCGGTTACGGTCCAGTTCGAGCTGCCGACCTTGTTGAAGGTCGAGAAGCCGTCATATTGCTGGCCGGCGCCGATCAGGCTGAGGTTGAACGTATCCTTGCCGGTGCCGCCGAGTTCGAGCGTATCCGTGCCATTGCCGAGCACGAGCCCGTTGATGACGCTGCCGGGCCCGAGCGTCAGCGTGCTGCTGCCGCAGCCGCAGAGTTCAATCGCCGCGAATCCTGCTGCGGCGTTGATGGTGCCAGAATTGAAGACCGTACCGGTGCCGCTCAGCAGTATGCCGATGCCGAACCCGCCCGCGCCGACGTTGATCGTTCCGGTGTTGATGACGGTATTGCTGCCGACGAAACTGCTGACGTCTATGCCGGCGGCGAAGCCACTTCCGACGGTGATGGTGCCGCTGTTGGTGATGGTGGCGGAATCGGCGAAGGCGAAGATGCCCCTGGCATCATCGCCGAGAAGGATGCTGCCGCTGTTGTTGATCGTAGCGGACACGCCGTTATAGGCGATGCCCACGCTGGCAACGGTGCCGTTGATGGTGCCGGAATGGGTGATCAGGGCGCGGTCGCCCTGCGCGGCAATCCCGGCCGCGCTGTCCTGCACGTTGATCGTCCCGCTGCTCGTAATCTTTGCGTCGTTGCCAAACACATCGATGCCGGCGCCAAAATCGCCCACGTTGATCGTGCCGGCGTTACTGACGGTCCCGTGCTCGCCCTGCACCGAGACGCCCGCGGAATTGGGGCCAACGGTGATGGTACCGCCGGCGAGATTGTTGACCGTGCTGAAATCCAGGACACCGATCGCGACACCGCCGCCGCCATCGCTAACCGTCGCCCCGGACACGACGTTGACGGTGAGAGTGTCGACGCCGAAGCCGGCCTGAAATCCGGCCGGCGTGTTGCCGCTGCAGGTGACGGTGTCGCCGCTCGATGCCGGATCGGGCGCGCAGGCCGCGCGGGCTTGAGTCGTCGAAAGGCACAGCCCAACCAGAACCGCCGGCATTGTGACTGCCCATGCAGCCATATCCCGGCGTCGGCCCTGCGCCGACGATAGCAAATGAAAAAACAACGCCCTGAACCCCATTCCCCGGCGCTCTCCGGCGCCATTCAATGGAAGTCAGATTAGCATGCGGATACCGCCGCCAGATTGCGGCGGTTCCGGAATCTGTTGGTTTGGCGTCGAGAACCGGCGTTTTCCGGCCGCACTGTGGCACTCGCGCCACGATTTTGTGGCGTGCATCTCAATCAGTGCGCGATCAGGCGTTCGGGGACGGCTCGCCCGAAACAGCCAGAAGCTGCGAGCGCCTGACCCGCTCGCGATGGGCGGTGTAGAGGCCGCTGGCGACGATGAAGGCCGCGCCGGTGATGGTGTAGACGTCAGGCACTTCGCCGAAGATGAAGAAGCCGAGAATGCTCACCCACAGCAATTGCGTGTAGGAGAACGGCGCCAGCACGGAAGCGTCGGCATAGCGGAACGCCAGCACCACGATCCACTGCCCCGCGGTCGAGGCAATGCCGATAAAAATGCCGAAGGCGATGTCGTGCCAGGTCGGCGTCACCCAGACGAACGGCACCAGCGCGGAAAGAATGCACAGACCCACGATCGACGAATAGGCCATCACGGTGACGGCGCGCTCGGTGCCGCTCATCATCCGCGTGATGATCAGCGTGCAGGCCCAGGCCAGCGCCGAGACCAGCGGAAAGAACGCCGCGGGATGAAACGCGCTGGTGCCCGGACGCAGGATGATGATGACGCCGACGAGGCCAACGCCGGTCGCGATCCAGCGGCGCAGGCCGACCTTCTCGCTGAGGAAGATGATCGACAGCGCGGTGACGAGCAGCGGCGCAACGAAGCCGGTGGCGGAGGCCTCCGCAATCGGCAGGTAGCGCAGGCCGGAGATGAAGAACAGCGACGAGCCCAGGATCGTCAGGCCGCGCAGGAGATGCAGGCCTAGCCGGCCCGTCTGCATCGCAAACAGCGGCGAGCCCGGCATCATCGCCGGCGTCATGATCATCGCGAACACGAGAAAGCGGATCCAGGCGATCTCGATCGAGGGCAGTGTCGCCGAGAGATATTTCGCCGTCACGTCGGAGGCGCCGAGAAATACCGTCGAGGCCAGCACCAGCGCGATGCCCTTGAACGGCCGGTCGGCGCGCGCGGGCGCCTTGCGGATCGTCGACCTCTTTTCGGGCAAAGGCAGATGAACGCTGTCCAGCCTGGCGGCTGCGGCGGGGGGCGGTGTCACGGCAATCTCGAAGGCGGTAATTTCGAATCGGGCGAGGTTGTAAAAAACACCAATTCGCCCGATGCGACTAGGTCCGAAAGCGGGATGCGGATATGCGCTGAGGGCGCGATTGCAACACTTTGTTAAGGACGGTGAGCCGTCAGAGCATCGGCAAGCCGCGCGGCTTGGGCCCGCGCGGAAAGGCCTTGTCGAGCGCGGCGATCTCCTGCTCGCTGAGTTTCAGATCCCCTGCCCCTGCATTGTCAGCGGCATGTTCCGCGCTTGAGGCCTTGGGAATCGCGAGCACCGTAGCTGCACGCGTGAGAAACGCCAGCGCGACCTGGCGCGGCGTTGCCTTGTGCGCATCCGCGATGGCCTGCAGCACCTCGCCGCCCTTGCTGCGCGGCGAGGGAAACTCGTCATGCCCGAACGGCGAATAGGCGACGACGGCGACGCCATGCTTCTCGCACCACGGGATCACCGCGTGCTCGATCGCGCGTTCCTGCAGATGGTAGAGCACCTGATTGCAGGCGATCTTGCCCTCGCCTGCGACGTCGAGCAATTCGTCGAGATCGTCCTCGTCGAAATTGCTGACGCCCCAGGAGCGGATTTTTCCGCTTCTCACCAGTTCGTCGAACGCCGCCACCGTCTCCTCGAACGGATAGGAGCCGCGCCAGTGCAGGAGATAGCAGTCGAGATAATCGGTCTTCAGCCGCTTCAGCGAACGCTCGCAGGCGGTGATGGTGCCGCGACGCGAGGCGTTGCTCGGCAGCACCTTTGAAACGAGGAAAAGTTTTTCGCGCGAGAGCCCTGCGATGGCATCCGCGATCACAGGCTCGGCATCGCCGTACATCTCGGCGGTGTCGATATGCGTCATGCCGGCCTCGACGCCGCGGCGGAGCGCCGCGATCGCCGCCTTGCGGTCGCCGCGGTCGAGATACCAGGTGCCCTGCCCGATCACGGAAACGTTCGCGCCACCAGCACCGAATTTTTTCTGCTTCACGATCACCTCAGTTTCTGACGATGCCGACCACGCGACGACGCTGCGGCGCGAGTGAATTCTCGGCGGGCAAACCGCGCAGCCAATCGCGGAAGCTTGCGATTTCCGGACAATCCGCGGTGCCGGCTGGCGCAATCAACCAGTCGCCGAGCCCGGATCCTTCGCTCACGCGATCGCAGCGGTAGCCTGGATGATTGCCGAGCCCGCGCGCGATCAGCACATCGATCTTGCCCTCGATCAGCTCGGCCAGGCCGGCGGGCTGCAGCACCCGCAAGCCGATTTCTTCGTGGCTGCTTCGAAACTCCGCCAGCCCCAGGCGTCGCAGATCGAAGCTGCCGTGCACGCCGAGTTGCAGCAGCACCGCGCCCACCGGCTTCAATTTCGCGGTCGCGCTGGCGATGCGGCGAAAGCCGCCGGAAATTTCCGGCAGATAGGCCTGGCCGGCCTCGGTCAGCACAAGCTGCTTATGCAGCCGTTCGAACAGGCGGACGCCCAGCCGCGCCTCCAGCGATTTGACCTGCTGCCCCACGGCGGCAGGCGTCACATGCAACTCATGCGCCGCGAGCTTGAAGCTGAGATGCCGCGCCGCGGCTTCGAACGCGCGGAGCGCATTGAGCGGTGGAAGGATGTAGGTCATCGCCAGCCAGTTTGTCACCGATAGGTGCAAGCCTTGCAATAGATTTTCTTGCGCTGAACCGCAGCAACAATGCTTTGCGGAGGCCGGATACCGCCGGTTACGGTCGGGTTCGGATCGACCCTTGCCAGCCAGGATAACCCATGACTCAAATTCATCCCTTCTACGAGGCGCATCGTGGTGCAATGGAGACCGTCATGCGCGAGCGTCTCGACCTTGCCGAAGCGATGTTGCGCGACCGCGCGAACCTTGTTGACGTGGACAGGATCAGCCAGGAGGTGATGGACGAGTTCGAGATCGTGCTCAGCCAGATGCCTTATGTCGGCGGCCCAGCCAGCCGCATGAGCGATTTCTTCATGCGTCTACTGGGTTTTATGGCCATCGGCCGCGTGCTCCGGCGACACGGCGTGTCGCTGCCCGTGATCGGCGACATCGAGCGAGAGAGCTATAAGGCGCAGTTGCTCATGGTGCCCGAGGCCGAACGGCTCGCCTCAGGGCGTCAGTTCATGTCTTCCGAGAACCAGGCACTGCTGCGTGAGCAGGCGGCAAAAAGCCAGGCGGAAGAATATCCAGAAGATTTCGTCTACGATTTCGTCGAGCCCGGCGCCGACGACAACTTCGATTTCGGTATCAACTACAATGGCTGCGGTTTCTGCAAATTCGCATCACGTCACGGAGATCGGGAAATCCTGCCGCACATTTGCGGGCTCGATTTTGTGGCTTACGCCGCGCGCGGGATTCGTTTGGAGCGGACGCAAACGCTGGCGGGCGGCGCGAGCCACTGCAATTTTCGCTTCTCGCGGATCGAACAGGAGACAAACTGACATGGCTCAAATTATCAGGCACAATCCCGAAGCGGTTCACGCGCCTTCCAGCGGCTACAGCATGGGGCTGGAGCTTTCTCAGCACCGCCGGCTGCTGTTCGTCAGCGGCCAGGTGCCGGAAAATTCCGACGGCAGCGTGCCTGAGGGTTTCGAGGCGCAATGCGAGCAGGCCTGGCACAACGTCATCGCGGTGCTCGCCGCTGCCGGCCTCGGCGTCGAGCATCTGGTCAAGATCAATACGTTTCTGACCGACAAAAGCCAGGTCATGCCCAACCGCGCCATTCGCCGCAAGATGCTGCAGGGGCATGAACCGGCGTCGACGGTGATGATCGCCGAAACGGTCGACAGCAAATGGCTGCTGGAGATCGAGGCGATCGCCGCGGAATGAAAGGGTGCCTACGCCGCCTCGACGAAGCGATGCCGCTCGTAGAGGAACTCGAGCACGCGCTGCCGGCACTTGAGGTAGCCGGGGCTGGTCGCGAGTTCGAGCCGCTTGCGCGGACGCGCCAGCGGCACCTCCAGCACCTCACCGACCCGCGCGCTCGGGCCGTTGGTCATCATCACGATGCGGTCCGACAGCAGTACGGCCTCGTCGACGTCGTGGGTGATCATCAGGATGGTGTTGCCGAGCTTCTGATGCAGCGCCATCACCGAGTCCTGCAGATGCGCGCGGGTCAGTGCATCCAGCGCGCCAAAGGGCTCGTCGAGCAGAAGCACCTTCGGCTCCATCGCAAGCGCGCGCGCGATGCCGACGCGCTGCTTCATGCCGCCGGAGATTTCCGATGGACGCTTGTCCTTGGCGTGGGCCATCTGGACCAGGTTGAGATTGTGCATCACCCAGGCATCGCGCTCGGCACGGGTCTTGGTTGAGGCAAACACCTTGTCGACGCCGAGCCGGACGTTCTCATAGACCGTTAGCCAAGGCAGCAGGCTGTGGTTCTGGAACACCACCGCGCGATCCGGCCCCGGCGAATTGACCTCGCGGTTCTCCAGCAGCACACCGCCATTAGTGGCGCCGGTGAGGCCGGCCACGATGTTGAGCAGCGTGGACTTGCCGCAGCCGGAATGGCCGATGATCGAGACGTATTCGCCCTTCCCGATCGTCAGGTTGATGTCCTTCAGCACCTCGGTGGTGGCGTTGCCGCGGGTGAAGGTCTTGTCGATGTGGTCGAGCTTCAGATAGGCCTGCATGATTTTTTCCTTCAGTTCAGTGCGGTGCCGCGGGTCACGAACTTGGCCAGCCCTGCAATCAGGCGATCGAGCACGAAGCCGATGATGCCGACATAGAACAGCGCCAGGATGATTTCGCTGATGTGCGAGGAGTTCCAGGCGTCCCAGATGAAGAAGCCGATGCCAACGCCGCCGATCAGCATCTCTGCTGCGACGATCGCAAGCCACGACAGGCCGATGCCGATGCGCAGGCCCGTGAAGATGTAGGGCGCGGCGGCCGGGATCATGATCTTGGAGAAGAACTCCAGCGGATTGAGCTGCACGACGGCTGCGACGTTGCGGTAATCCTGCGGGATGTTGCGGATGCCGACCGCGGTGTTGATGATGATCGGCCATACCGAGGTGATGAAGATGACGAAGATCGCCGAGGGCTGACCGTCGCGGAACGCGGCGAGCGACAGCGGCAGCCAGGCCAGCGGCGGGATGGTGCGCAACACCTGGAACAGCGGATCGAGCCCGCGCATCGCCCACACCGACTGCCCGACCAGTGTACCGAGCGCGATGCCGACAATGGCGGCAATCGAATAACCATAGGCAACGCGCTGGAGCGAGGCGGACAAATGCCAGAACAGTCCCTTGTCGATGCCGCCATTATCGAAGAACGGATCGAAGATCAGTTCCCTGGTGTCCTTGAAGACTTTCGACGGCGGCGGGAGCGTCGAGCCGGTGCGGCGGCAGACCAGCTCCCAGAACAGCATCAACAGCGCAAGCACGATCAGCGGCGGCACGACGCGCACCGCGGCCTCCTTCGCCATCTTGACGTACTTCTCGGCACGAGGCGCCTGCTTCGGCGTCATCGTCACCACGGGCGCCGCCGTGGCCGGCGAGGTGGTCGGAATGGCCACCGCGGTGGCTTCGGCTTTGATCGCAGGCATTGTCATTGAAAATGCATCTCCGTGTTCAAAAGGCGGGCCGCACGCGTCCAGCGCGCGGCCCGGTTTGGATCAGACATCAACACGCTTGATCGAAAGGGACTTCAGATAGGCGGCGGGGTTTTCCGGATCGAACACCTTGCCGTCGAAGAAGGTCTCCTTGCCGCGCGAGGTGGAGGTAGGGATTTCGGACGCAGGAACGCCCATTTCCTTGGCCGCCTCGCGCCACATGTCCTCACGGTTGACCTTGGCAACCAGTGCCTTGCTGTCGAAGCCGGCTTCGTATTTGCCCCAGCGGATGTCCTCCGTCATGAACCACAGATCGTGGCTCTGGAACGGATAGGAGGCGAAGTCGCGCCAATACTTCATGATGTGCGGCGAGTTCTCGACCACCTTGCCGGGAATGCCGTAGTCGAACTTGCCGGCCGAACGGTCGTAGACGTCTTCGACCGGGCAGTTCATCCACTGCCGCTTGCCCATGATGGTGGCGAGCTCTTTCTTGTTCTCGGCCTTGTCGGCCCATTGCTGCGCCTCCATCACCGCCTTCAGGATCGCCTTGGCGGCCTTCGGATATTTGTCGACGAAGGCGGCGCGCATGCCGAGCGACTTCTCCGGATGCTTGTTCCAGAGTTCGCCGGTGTTAACAGCGGTGTAGCCGATGCCCTGGTTGATGAGCTGCAGATTCCAGGGCTCGCCGACGCAGAAGCAATCCATGGTGCCGACCTTCATGTTGGCCACCATCTGCGGCGGCGGCACCACGATGGTCTCGATATCCTTGTCAGGATCGATGCCGCCGGCCGCGAGCCAATAGCGGATCCAGAGATCATGGGTGCCGCCGGGGAAGGTCATTGCAGCCTTTACCGCCTTGCCCGATGCCTTCTTCTTTTCCAGGGCCGCCTTGAAGGGCGAAGCGTCGACGCCGAGTTTCAGGTCGGCATATTCCTTCGCGACCGAAATGCACTGGCTGTCGAGATTGAGCCGCGCCAGGATGTACATCGGCGTCGGAACGTTGTTCTGCGTCACCTTGCCGGCCGAGATCAGATACGGCATCGGCGTCAGGATGTGCGCGCCATCGATGCCGTTGCCTTCCGAGCCGAGCACGAGGTTGTCGCGCGTCGTGCCCCACGAGGCCTGCTTGGCAACCTCGACGTCGGGCATGCCGTATTTGGCGAACAGCCCCTTGTCCTTGGCGACGAACAGCGGCCCGGCGTCGCTGAGCGCGATGAACCCGAGCGTCGCCTTGGTCACTTCCGGACCCGCGCCTTGCGCAAACGCGCCGGCCGGGAAATTCAGCTTGGCCGCGGCGAGCAATGCCGCCGTGCCACCGGCCGCCTTCAGAAGCTGGCGGCGGCTCAGACCACGGCGTGAGGTCGGGAGGGTGGGTTTCGTCATGGGTATCGCTGTCCTTTGCTGCTTTGGTCAGGGGCGTTTGAACGAGACCGTCCGTTTGGGGTCACCGCGCGAGGCGCAGGAGGGCGCGTTCCAGGGATGGCCCCGGAATGGCGTCGACACATTCGGATCAGTAGTCTCGAGGGACGGCATCAATGGCGTCGGCACATGCTATTCAAGCGCCGTGCCAAGCCTCTTGCGATACAAAAATATCAATTACATCAGTACATTATATGAAATCCGCCAAAATAATAGGCAGCGGTCAGGAACCAAGCAGCGCATGCCAAACTTGCGATTCGCTCAATCCTTGCGCGGCGCACAAGGATTGAGCAAGCGGTACAACGCCCTGCGTTACGCGTCTTCAGCGGCCTTCGCCATCATCGGCTTCGGCGCGTTTCCGTCGCCCGGCTTCATCCGGAATTCGTAGGTCATCAGGTGCCATGGCGCGCTGGCCGGCTTGCCGTCCGGCATTTTCGAATCCGTGCGTTTTTCAATCCGGGCGACCAACTCGTCCTTGACGCCAAACACCACGTCGGAATCGAGATATTTGTCGCCGTCGATGAAGACGTGGGTGATCAGCGGCTGATGGCCGGGCGCATTGACCAGGAAATGCACATGCGCCGGCCGCATCGGATGGCGACTCGTCTGCACAATCATCTCGCCGACCGGGCCGTCGGTCGGAATCGGATAGCTGCACGGCAGGATGGTGCGGAAGAAGAACCTTCCGTCCGCGTCGGTGATGAAGCGCGCCCGCGACGACGGGCCCTGCGTCGCATAGGCCGGCTTCTGGGAATCATAGAAGCCGTCGCCATCGGCATGCCAGATGTCGACCGGCACATTCGCCAGCGGCTTGCCCTCGAGGTCGGTGACACGGCTCTGCACGAACATCCGCTCGCCGGGCAGATCGGCGGAGATGTCCGTGCCATGCGGCGTGACCTTGTGCTCGCCGACATAGAACGGGCCGAGCACCGTGGTCTCGGTGGCGCCCTCGCGTTCCCTGTGGTTCACGGCATCGACCAGCATCGATACGCCGAGCACGTCGGACAGCAGGATGAATTCCTGCCGGATCGGGGTGCATTTCTGGCCCGTCCGCGTCAGGAAATCGATCGCATATTCCCATTCCTCGAAAGTGAGGTCGGTGTTGCGGACATAGTCGTGCAGCGACTTCACGAGTTCCTGCAGCAGGAATTTGGCGCGCGGATCAGGCGTATTGTCGAAGCTGCGGATCACGGCGGCGGTCAGTTCGGTTTCGCTGAATTGGCGCATTTTTGCTGTCCTGCGGAATAGACGAAGGCTGGCGCGACCCTACACCACCGTTCCACCTCGGATAAGCACGGCCGGTTGGAACGGGGGACACTTTTCGGCTATCAAGGCTCAACCTCGCCAGCCGGAGATTAGCGCCGATGTTAGCTCCTACCCCCGCCTCGCCCGAGCAAGCCGGAATGTCCCAGGCGGCGCTCGATCGCCTCGAGAACCACCTGAAGCAACGCTATATCGATGCCGGTCGCTTTCCGGGAACGCAACTCCTGATCTATCGTCGCGGCAAGGTCGTGCACTCGACCTCGCAGGGCTTTGCCGACGTCGCGCGCAAGGTGCCGGTCAAGGACGACACCATCTTCCGCATCTATTCGATGACCAAGCCGCTCACATCCGTCGCCTTCATGATGCTGGTCGAGGAAGGCCGCGTCGCCATCGACGAGCCCGTGCACAAATACATTCCGCAATGGAAGAATCTCGGCGTGTTCGTGGCCGGCAACCATCCCGCCTTCCTTACTCGGCCGCCGACGCGGCCAATGCTGATCGTGGACCTGCTGCGGCACACCTCGGGCCTGACGTACGGCTTCCAGCAGCGCAGCAATGTCGATGCCGCCTATCGCGAGAACAAGATCGGCGAAGTCATCAAGGCCGGTACGCTCCAGGGCATGATCGACGACCTTGCGAAGATCCCGCTGGAATTTTCACCTGGAGAGGCCTGGAACTACTCCGTCGCCACCGACGTGCTCGGCTATCTGATCGGCGTGATCAGCGGCAAGCCGTTCGAGCAGTTCCTGAAGGAGCGCATCCTCGATCCGCTCGGCATGAACGACACCGATTTCTTCGTGCCCAAGGACAAGGCGCATCGTTTCGCCGCGTGCTATTCGGCCGATCCGGACGGCGGCATGACGTTCCATGCCACCGAGCGCAAGGGCACGCTGACGCTGCAGGACGATCCGACGACGAGTTCATTCCTCGAGCCGCCATCCTTCATCTCCGGCGGCGGCGGACTGTGCTCGACGACGGCCGATTATCTCACCTTCTGCCGGGCGCTGCTCAATGGCGGCGAGCTCGGCGGCGTCCGCCTGCTGGGTCCGAAGACCTTGAAGCTGATGACCTCGAACCACCTGCCCGGCGGCCTCGATTTGCCGGGCCTGTCGCGCTCGCTGTTCTCGGAGGCGACCTATAACGGCATCGGCTTCGGCCTCGGCTTTGCCGTCACCATGAATCCGGTGCAGACGCTGATCCCCGGCAGCCCCGGTGAATACAATTGGGGCGGCGCGGCGACGACCTCGTTCTTCATCGATCCGGCGGAAGAGCTGATCACGATCTTCATGACGCAGGTGCTGCCGTCGAGCGCCTACCCGCTGCGGCGCGAGCTGCGCACCATGGTGTACACCGCCATCACCGACAGCAATATCTGAGATCAGGAAGCCCGGGCTTCGGAGCGCATGGCAGGCGCTTCCGGAACCCGGCGCTTTGCCAAGCCCTGATTTATACCCCCCAACATCCCTTTTATATCCTTGGCGAAATTCGGCGGCTTCTCTTATGCTGCCTCGTTGGGGGCCGATCCGGGGCTTGCGTTGCCGAAACCGTCACTGCCAGTGCGTCTCGCCCTCCTGGTTGCGGGAACCACGCTGCCGCTGATCGTTTTCGCGGCCGGCATCGTTTTCAACCATTACAAGCAGGACCGCCAGATCGCGACGCAGCGGGTGCTTGAGACAAGTCGCAGCATTCGCCTCGTACTTGATGCGGAGGTGCAGCGCATCACCGGCGCGCTCCAGGTATTGTCGCTGACAAACGCGCTGCGTGACGGGGATTTCGAGAGCTTCCGCCGCATCTGCCAGGGCTTCCTCGACCAATATGGCGAAGGCGGGGTCGTGCTCGTAGCCAACCGCGAAGGCCGCCAGATGTTCTCCTCTCTCACCCCTGACACGGCAAACCTGCCGCTTCGCAACAACCTGCCGATGGTCGAGAAGGTCTTCACGGAGAAGCGGCCGGTTTATTCCAACCTGTTCTACGGGTCAGTCAAGCGACGGCTGATCGTGACGGTCGAGGTGCCCGTCATGCGGGACAACGAGGTGCTTTACGACATCTCCTTCAGTCCGCCGATCGAAATATTCCAGGCCATGATCGAGCAGCAGCAGCCGAGCAAGGACTGGACGATCTCGATCTTCGACGCCGAAGGCACCAATTTCGCGCGCGTGCCCAACCCGCAGGAGACCGTCGGCAAGCGTGCATCGCCCTCGCTCTATGCGGAAATGTCCAGCAATCCGGAAGCCACGGTGCCGACTGTCTCGCTCGAGGGCGTGCCGCTGATCACGAGCTTTGCCCGCTCCTCGCTCACCGGCTGGACGGTCGCCGCCGGCGTCGCCGAAAGCTCGCTTGTTGCGCCGCTCTGGCGCAACCTTGCGCTCACCAGCGTGATGGGCGCCATCCTTTTGATGGTCGGCCTCGCCTTTGCGGTGCGGATGGCAACCCAGATCGCCCGCGGCGAGATGCTGCACAATCTCCTGATCGAGGAGCTCAACCATCGCGTCAAGAATACACTCGCGGTCCTGCAATCGATCGCCACCCAGACCTTCCGCAGTGCGAGCCGCACCGAGCGCGAGAAATTCGAAGGGAGGCTCGGCGCGCTGGCGGAGGCGCACAATCTCCTGAGCGAGGAGAAGTGGCAGGGCGCAGAATTGCGGGAAGTGATCGCGCGGGTGCTGCAACCCTATCTGCTGAATAATCCGGAGCGGGTGCGGATGTTCGGACCGCAGGTCCCGCTGTCGCCGCGGCTCGCCGTGGTGCTGTCGATGATCGTGCACGAGATCGGAACCAATGCCGCCAAATACGGCGCGCTATCGAACGACACGGGGACCGTCGCGGTGGATTGGGAGATCCTCGAAGAGGCCGACGGGCGCAAATTGCGGCTGATCTGGACCGAGGCCGGCGGCCCGCCGGTCACGGCGCCGGTGCAGCGCGGTTTCGGCTCGCGGCTGGTCGAGCGCAGCGCACGCGACCAGCTCGGCGGCGAAGCCACCGTCGACTTCCTGCCGCGCGGCGTCGTCTACACGATAAGCTGCGCGCTGAACCGGGATGAATGAATGGCTATTTGAGCATCTCCGGCACGATCAGACGCGGCAGGAACAGCGAAACGCTGGGCCAGATGATGACGGCAGCCAGCACCAGCAGCATCGGTATCAGCATGATCACCGTGTCCTTCAGCGCGTACCGCAGCCGCACCCCCGCAATCGAACAGGCTATCATCAGGCAGAGGCCATAGGGCGGCGTCACCAGACCGAACGCCAGCGAGACGATCGAGATGATCGCAAACTGGACGGGGTGCAGATCGACTGATTTCGCCAGCGGCTCGAGCACGGTGCCGACGATCACGATCGCCGGAATGGCGTCGAGGAAACAGCCGACCACCAGGAAGCAGAACGAGATGAAGAAGCCTGCCGCGATTGCGCCCATGCCCCAGGTCGAGACATTGGCCAGCAGCTCCTGCGGAATCCTGTAGTACGCGAGCAGCCAGCCGAAGACACTCGCGGTGCCGACACAGAACAGCGCCACACCGGCGAGCCGCCCGGTGTCGAGCAGCGCCTTGTAGAGGTCGCGCCACCCGGTCTCGCGATAGAAGAATGCCGACAACACGATGGAGTAGAGCACCGCGACGCAGGCAGATTCGGTAGCGGTGAACCATCCGAGCAGGATGCCGCCGACGATGATGAACGGCGTCATCATCGCCGGTATCGAGCGCCAGATGGCGTAACCAATATCGGTCCAGCTGGATTTCGGATAGGTCGGATAGCCGCGGCGCACGGCGTAGACATGCACCGTCGCCATCTGTGCGCCCGCGATCAAAAGCCCCGGTACGATGCCGGCCAGATACATCGCCGCGATCGAGGTCGAGATCAGTCCGCCCCAGACGATCATCAGGATCGAGGGCGGGATGATAACGGCGAGCACGGCGGAGACCGCGGTGATGGCGATCGAAAACGAGAGGTCGTAGCCCTCCTTGGTCTGTGCATCGATGAAGATCTTGGACTGGCTCGCCGCGTCCGCAGTGGAGGAACCGGAGATGCCGGCGAAGAACACCGACAGCACGACATTGATCTGCGCCAGCGACCCCGGCCAGTGCCCGACCATCGAGCGCGACAACGCAACCAGGCGGTCGGTGATGCCGCCGATGCCCATGAGGTTGGCGGTGAGCAGGAAGAACGGCACCGCCAGCAGGATGAACGAGTTGTAGGCGTTGAAGGTCTCCTGCGCGAGCGTCATGATCGACAGCCGCGGCTCGATCAGGAGGATCGGCACGCAGGCCAGGCCGAGCGCAAAGGCGACCGGCACGCGGATGATGAGCAGGCCGATGAAGACCCCGAACAGGACCAGTGCGGCCTGTCCGGCAGAAAGAACATTGCCGCTCATTGCTTCGCCCCAAGCAGAATCCGCGTTTCATCGATGATCTGTTCGCCCGCAAACACGATCCACGTCACGCCCGCCACGGGCCAGGCGACATGGATCAGCCAGAGCGGCAGATCGGCCAGTTCGGAGGTCCGGTTCCACGCGAACCGCGTGAACTCGAGCCCGGCCCAGACGAACACCACCGCCATTGCCAGGACGCCGAGCCGGGCGGCGATCCGCACCGCAGCTTCGCTGCGACGCGACAGATTGGGCCAGACATCGACCTCGAAATGCTGGGCTTCGCGGACCCCGACCATGGCGCCGATCATGATCGTCCACACGAACAGGAAGCGCGCCATTTCCTCGGTCCAGATGTAGGAAGGAATGAGCGCCGTGTAGCGCGAGACGATCTGCAGCGTGACCGGGATGACCAGGATGCCGACGCAGGCGGCAAGCAGGAATTCCAGCAGCTTGGCATAGGCCGCCGTCGCTCGGCGCCACAGCGACGGAGTGGACACAACAGGCATTTCAGTCATTTCGGCTCCGTCCCGGATACCAGTCCGCCGATCCGGGCAAGAAGCGGGGCTTGCCCGGAAAGCTGTCAGCGGTCGTTCGATGCGATGTGCGACCACGCAAACGCGTTTTCGCATTTGTCGCGAGAGAAACCGGCCCCCACCGGTTCAGGCCCTAGGCGACGTTGATCTTCTCGAAGATGCTCTCGGCGCCGATTTCCTTGGCATAGGTGGCCATCACGGGATCAGCGAGCTTCTTCATCGCGTCGCGCTCCGCGAAGGGAACACGCTTGAGCTTGCCCGCCTTCTCCAGCGTATCCAGCTTGACGACCTCCTCACTCGACTCGAGCTGGCGGCCATAATCGCCGGCTTCCTTGCCGGCCTTCATGATCGCGTCCTGCAGATCCTTCGGCAGGGTCTTCAGCGTCTTCACCGAGAAACAGATCGGCCGGATCGACACCGCGTGCTGCGTCAGGTTGAGATGGGGCGCGACTTCATAGAACTTCATCGCCTCGACGCCTGCCGCCTCGTTCTCGCCGGCGGCGATCACGCCGTTCTGGATGGCGTTGTAGACTTCGTTATAGGCGATCACGGTCGGGCTCATGCCAACGGCGGCAAAGGTCTTCGACCAGATCGGTGCGCCCTGCACGCGTACCTTGAGGCCCTTGAGATCGGCGAGATTCTTGAGCGGCTTGTTGGCGAAGATGTTGCGCACGCCGCCGCCAGCATAGCCGATCAGAACCACCTCGGCCTTGGCCGCGACTTCATCGGCGATCGGCGCCAGAATGTTGGCCTCGACCACCTTGTTCATGTGCTCGATGCCCTTGAACACGAAGGGCGCGTCGATGAACGGTGCCGCCTTGGCGAAGGTCGACATGTGGGCCGGCGAAACGATGCCGTAGTCGACCGCCTTGCCTTGCGACATGTACTCGAAATACTGCTTTTCGAGGCCGAGCGAGGAGTTGCGGTGGAGCGTGAAGTTGATCGGCTTGCCGTAATATTTCTTCACCAGCTCTTCGAAGCGGAGCAATGCCCGGTTGAAGGCATGATCGTCGTTGAACTGGACGGCGCCGTTGAGCGAGATCGGCGCCTGCGCCTTGAGGATCGATGGAAAGCCCAATGCGCCGGCAGCCGCCGTCGCACCAAGGCCCGCAAGTACGGTTCTTCGCTTCATGGCGTTCCTCCCCTGTCATGCCCGTCCCTTGTAAGCGGGACTTTGGGCTGGGCCGACGATGCGGCCATAGGCGCAAAGCGTATGCAAAACGGTGCGGCTGTGGAAGCCAATTTAAGTCGGTACCCGGCGCCAATCGGCCGCAGCCGGCCATGCCTGTGGTTGCAATCACTTCGGGCAACCCCACGCCGGCGGCTCGCGCAGAATCGATGCCCCCTGCCACCAATAGCCGCAAGCGTTCGCCACGGCTTCGGCCGCATCTGCCGTTGCCGAGCGACGTCGAACGCGCCGGCGGCCTCGTGCACGCAACTGACACGCCGCAAATATTGCACCATGTCGAGTGCGGCCCGGCCCGTCAAAGACGTGCAAGACATTCCCGCTCGGACGACGCTCCCCCATACCGATTTGCAGGATTCCGATAGTCCGCGATCTCGCAGGTTGCCGTAAATTCCCGATACGCTCGGCCCGGAAGCCGGAGCTGAACTCTGCTGGATTTTATCAGGCATCACCGTCCGCAGAAATGTTTGGCAACAAACGCCGATGAACTGGGAACGACTTGCACGAATAGTCGGTAAAGCCCGTAAAAAACCGGTGGTTGAGCGCGGCACAGTAGGTATGCTGGCCAAAATCTGTGTCCTTTGAACTCGCGGTGGTTGTGGTTTGTCGAATATTTTGTCAAATGTAGAGAGCGGGGTTTTGCCAATACGCCCCGGGTGCCGACAGCCTTAGGTGGTTAGAGGTACCGGTATCAGGATGCTGCCAATGCGCGCAGGCGTTTGGCTACCATCCCGCAATATCTCAGGAATTCCGTGGTTCCCGATTCTAACTCACGGTCCGGACTGAACTTTAACACGGTACAAATGGATGAAACCCTGACCCACTTTTGCCAGGGTTTCCCGATTGAAGGACGGTAAACCAGAATGAACAGCAGATCAGCAGCGAAGAAGATGAAACAGCGCAGCGCCGGCAAACCCGATATCGAATTGGGCAAGCGGATTCGCCTGCGGCGTGTGGAACAGAAAATCTCGCAAGCGGAGCTCGGCGACAAGCTCGGCGTCAGCTTCCAGCAGGTTCAGAAGTACGAGAAGGGCGTCAACCGTGTCGGCGCTGCTCGTCTTCAGCAAATCGCTACCGCGCTCGACGTGCCGGTGACGTTCTTCTACGACGGCGACGGCAAGGCGCGTGAAGTCGAGAGCCTGCTCTTCCTGGACAGCGCCTTCAGCCTCAGGCTGCTGCGCGCCTACAGCAAGATCAAGGACCAGTCTGTGCAGCGCCAGTTGGTGTCCCTGATGGAATCGATCGCCGCCAACGAGGGCTAGGCCCTGTCGCGCCTCGATCGCAGCACCGCGGACCCGATCAATCGACGCGAGAAATCGCCGGGTAGCCTGTTGCTGCGCTGGGCCGAATTTTAAAGCTACCGGGACAAGCCCGTGCGACGCCATCGGAATGGGGATGGCGGAGTTCGGATGCGCCACAGCGAAAAGCCGACGACGACCACCGCCGGTTCAACCAGCAACAACGACTGCATTGCTGTCGCGCCCGCCACGCGCAAATGCGCGTGAGCCCGCCTCCGCCCTGACAACCTCACCATTATGCCCAGTGCCCTGAGCTGATCACGCGTGCAAATGCGGCGATTGACCGCTGCGGGAAGCCTGTCCGACAATGGACCAAACTTCTCGACTGAAAGCCGCAATCGATGCTCGACACCCCAAAACCTGCTGAAATCCCGCATGCCGACGGCAAGATCCTGCACAGCGTCAGCGATGGCATCGGCGTCATCACCTTCAACAATCCCGACAAGCGCAACGCGATGTCGCTGGAAATGTGGGAAGGGCTGGGCCACGCGCTGACCGCGCTGCGCGACGATCCCGATGTGCGCGTCGTGATCCTGACAGGCGCCGGCGACAAGGCCTTCGTCTCGGGCGCCGATATCAGCCAGTTCGAGAAGACGCGCCACAATGCGGCGGCGTCGGAGGAATATTCGAAGCGGAGCGAGGCGCAGCGTGCGCTGCTCGCAAGCTACCCGAAGCCGACGATTGCCTGCATCCGCGGCTTCTGCCTCGGCGGCGGCATGCAGGTCGCGATGCTCACCGACATCCGCATCGCCTCCGACAACAGCCGGTTCGGCATTCCCGCCGCCAGGCTCGGCATCGCCTATGGCTATGACGGCCTGCGCCACCTGGTCTCGCTGGTCGGCCCGTCCTGGGCGCGGCTGATCATGTACACAGGGATGCGGATCGAGGCGGCGGAAGCGTTGCGGATCGGGCTGGTCGACCGCGTGCTGCCGGATGCGGAACTATGGGACGCCACCATGGAAATCGCCCGCACCATCTCCGGCAACGCGCCGCTCGCCATCAAGGCCGCCAAGATCACCATTGCCGAGGTGCTGAAGGACGAAAGCAAGCGCGACATGGCGGCGATCAAGGCGATCGGCATGGCCTGCATGGACTCTGAAGATTTCCGTGAGGGGCGAACGGCTTTCATGGAAAAGCGCAAGCCGCAGTTCAAGGGGAAGTAGCCACAGGCACAGTCCCGTAGCCCGATGAGCCAACGGATCGCGCGAATGCGCGCCCCGTTGGCTCATGCGGGCTACAAGCTACAACGCCGCCAGCACCGCCTTCGTCACGTCCGCCGTGCCGTTGCTGCCGCCGAATTCCATCGGCTTGATGCCTCCCGCATAGGCCTTGTCGACCGCGCGCTCGATGCGCTCGCCGGCCTCTGCCGCACTTTCGAGGCCGTGCTTCTCGGCGAGCCAGTCCAGCATCATCGCCGCCGACAGGATCATCGCGGTGGGGTTGGCCTTGCCCAGACCCATGATATCGGGCGCGGTACCGTGGCACGGCTGGAATACGGCGTAGCGGTCGCCGATGTCGGCCGAGGGCGCCATGCCGAGCCCGCCGATCAGGCCGGCGGCGAGGTCGGAGAGAATGTCGCCGAACATGTTTTCCGTCACCATGACGTCGAAGTCCCAGGGCCGTTTCACCAGCATCAGCGAACAGGCATCGACATAGACCCGGTCCGTCTTGACGGTCGGATGGCGTTTTGCGGCTTCATCGAACATCTCGCGAAAGAACGCGAAGGCCCTGAACACGTTCGCCTTGTCGACGCAGGTCAGCCCGCCATTCGCCTTGCCGCGCGCCTTGCGGCGTTCGGCGAGCTTGAAGGAAAACTCGAACAGCCGTTCCGAGGTCTTGCGGGTGATGACGAGCGTCTCGCGCGCCTCCGTATCTGTCACGACGCCCTTCCCCATCGAGGCGAACAGGCCTTCGGTCGATTCCCTGATCAGCACGAGATCGATGCCGCGTTGGTCGGCGCCGACGATTGGGCTCGGCACGCCCGGAACGAGGCGCGCCGGGCGTACGCCGGCATAGAGGTCGAAATGGAAGCGCAGCTCGATCTGCGGCGCGATCTCGGTGTTATCGGGATAGCGCACCGACGGCAGGCCGCAGGCGCCGAGCAGGATGGCGTCGGCCTCCTCGCACAGCCGCACGGTGCTGTCGGGCATTGATTTGCCGGTTGCGAGGTAATTGTTGGCGCCCGCCGGCGCATCGGTGAAGCGAAACTTGAGGTCGCTGGTCGCCTCGATCTTGCGCAGCACTTCGAGCGCCGGCGCCATCACTTCAGGACCGATGCCATCGCCGCCGAGCACGGCGATGTGGAAGGCGTTATTTGCGGACATGTGGGTTCCTTCAGATCTAGCTCGCACGAAACTTTAAGGCTCGTCATGCCCGGGCTTGTCCCGGGCATCCACGTCTTTGCCACGGGTATCGGCAAGAAAGACGTAGATGGCCGGGACAAGCCCGGCCATGACGGAGAACGGCGGGACCTACGGCGTCAGCACCGCGCGGCCAACGAGCTTGCCCTTCTGCAAGTCGGTCAATGCTTCATTCGCCTTCGCGAGCGGCATCGTCGTCACCGGGATCGGCGCGATCATCTTGTTGCGGACGAGCTCGAGCAATTCCGCAGTCTCGCGCAGATTGCCGACATAGCTGCCCTGGATCGTGATCGCCTTGATCGGGATCAGCGGTAGCGCAAAGGTCGCACCGCCGCCGAACAGGCCGACGATGACGAGCTTGCCGCCTTTGGTCAGGCAGTCGAAGCCGAGCTGCGTGGTCTGCGCATTGCCGACGAGATCGATCACGGCGCGAATGGGACCGCCGGCCGCCTTCGCCAATTGCTCCAGCGCGTCCGGCGCCTTGCCGTCGACGGTTGCGAGCGCGCCGGCGGCCTCCGCCGCCTCGCGTTTGCGCGAATCGATGTCGACTACGATCGCGCCCTTGCCGCCCATCGCCTTCAACAGCGACAGCGCCATCAGGCCGAGACCGCCGGCGCCGAAGATGACGATCGGCGAGTTGAAGGCGAATTCGACCTTCTTCAGCGCGCTATAGGTGGTGACGCCGGAACAGGCATAGGGCGCCGCTGTAACCGGATCGAGCCCCTTCAGGTTCAAGAGATATTTCGGGTTCGGCACCGTCATGTGATCGGCATAACCACCGTCGCAGTAGACACCGAGCGAATTCGGCTTCACCACGCACATGTTCTCGTCGCCGCCGACGCAGGTCGGGCATTTCCCGCAGCCGAGCCAGGGATAGACCAGGGCTGTGTCGCCGACCTTGAGATCGCCCTTGTCGGCGGCAGTCACATCCGGTCCGAACGCGACGACTTCGCCGACGGTCTCGTGTCCCATCGTGCGCGGCAGCGACACGCCGCGATCCTTCAGCGAGAGCGGCTTGCGGCCGTGGCCGAGATCATAGCCGCCTTCCCAGATGTGGAGATCGCTGTGGCAGACGCCGGCCGCCTTCACCTTGATCAACACCTGCGTACCCGTGGGCTGCGGCGTCTCCTGATCCACCTCTTTCAGCGGCGCGTTGAACTCGGCGACCTGAAAACTCTTCATCGCTTTTCTCCCCTCATTTCTTTTTCTTAAGTCCTGAGAACGTCTTGAGGGCGGACATTGCCACGTCCGATCCGTCGAGACAAACGGGAGCCAGCGGTGCTTGCGGTATTCAGATCAGCGGGTGGTGGCAGGCCA
The DNA here is from genome assembly GCF_001693515.2 of Bradyrhizobium paxllaeri. NCBI lineage: Bacteria > Pseudomonadati > Pseudomonadota > Alphaproteobacteria > Hyphomicrobiales > Nitrobacteraceae > Bradyrhizobium > Bradyrhizobium paxllaeri. The sequence goes on along the minus strand of NZ_CP042968.1, from coordinate 2,151,320 downwards.
CTAACTGGCCCGGCGCCACAGTGCGCAATTCCGGCATCTCGTCGCTGCATCGCTGGTCTGCGCGGGGGCAGCGGGTACGAAACCGGCAGCCGGAGGGCGGCGCGATCGGCGATGGCGGCTCGCCGACCGGCACGGTCTCGGTGGGGCGGACATCCGGATCGGGCACCGGGATCGCCTCGATCAGCAGCGCGGTATAGGGATGCGCCGGGTGAGCGAACAACTGCTCGGAGGGGCCGACCTCGCAGAGCCGCCCCAAATACATCACCGCGACGCGGTCGCTCACCGCCTTCACCACGGCGAGATCGTGCGCGATGAACAGCAGCGTCAGGCCGAACCGGCCTTTCATCTCCTCCAGCAAATTGAGGATCTGGGCGCGGATGGAGACGTCGAGCGCGGAGACCGGCTCGTCGCAGACGATGAATTCCGGATTGAGAACGAGCGCACGCGCGATGCAGATGCGCTGGCACTGACCGCCGGAAAATTCATGCGGCAGCCGCCCGACAACCAGGCTGGGATCGAGCCCGACTGCGGTCAGCACCTCGTACACGAGTTGCTTACGCTTCTCCGGATCCTTGACGCCGGCAATCACCAGCGGCTCGGCGACGATGTCGCCGATCCTGCGGCGCGGATTGAGCGAGGCGATCGGGTCCTGGAAGATCAACTGAACGCGCTGGCGCATCCGCCGCAAGGCCTCGCCGTGCATCGCCGTGAGATCCTGCCCGTCGAACGACACGCGCCCTGCGGTCGGCCGGCGCAACTGCAGCACAGCCCGCCCCAGCGTCGATTTCCCGCAACCGGATTCGCCGACCAGACCCAGCGTTTCGCCGCGGGCGATCTGCAGGGAGACGCCGGACACGGCGTGAACGATCTTGGGGCCGACGGGATATTCGACGACGAGATTGTCGACTTCGAGCAGGGCGTCGGATGAAGCGGATCGGACGGATGGAACGGATTGCTGATTCATGCGTCGGCACCCGCATGGGTCGCTATCGGGTGGAAGCAGGCGAACTGGTGCGCGCTCGTCTCGGTCGCCTCAAGCAGTGGTTTCTCCGCCTGGCAGCGGGCCACCGCATAGCGGCAGCGCGGCGAGAACGAGCATCCCCGCAGCGGCCGGGTTGGATCGGGCGGACGTCCCGATATCGCCGGCAGCGGCGTGTGGGGAGCCGCGTCGAGCCTTGGGAGCGCAGCAAGCAGCGCTTCGGTGTAGGGCATCCGCATCTTCTTGAACAAATCAGGCGTCGGCGCGCGCTCGACCACCCGGCCGGCATACATGACAGCGACTTCGTCGGTGCGCCCGGCAACGACGCCGAGGTCGTGGGTGATGATGATCATCGCCATGTGCCGGCGGCGCTGCTCGCGCGCCAGCAGATCGAGGATCTGCGCCTGGATCGTCACGTCGAGCGCGGTGGTCGGCTCGTCCGCGATCAGGAGTTTCGGCTCGCACGACAGCGCAATCGCGATCGCCACGCGCTGCCGCATGCCGCCGGAAAGCTGGTGCGGGTACTGCGCCAGCCGCTGCTCGGGCGCGGGGATGCCGACCGCCGCAAGCAATTCGACGCTTCGTCGCGTAGCGGCAGCATCGTCGAGTTCAAGATGCTCCTGCAGCGTCTCGATCAACTGGGTGCCGATCGTCAGCACCGGGTTGAGCGAGGTCATCGGATCCTGGAACACGACCGCCAGCGACCGGCCGCGCAACTGGCGCAGCTTCTCCGGCGAAAGCCGCAGCAAATCCTGCCCGTCGAACATTACGCGGCCGGAGAGTTTTGCTTTCTTCGGCAGCAATTGCAGGATCGCGCGCGACAGCATGGTCTTGCCGCAGCCGGATTCGCCGACCACGCCGAGCGTGCGCCCGGCGCCGACGGTGAGATCGACATGATCGACGGCGCGCAGATTGCCGCGCGGCGTCGGCAGATCGACGGTAACATCCTCAACGGACAGCAAGCTATTTCCGGTCACAGTGCGCCCTGACGTGGATCGGTGAGCGCACGCAGCGTGTCACCGACGAGATTGAAGGCCAGTACGGTCAGGAACATGGCCGCCGCAGGCATGAAAGCGAGCCGCGGCGCCACATCGAGGCTCTCGCGTCCCTCCCCGATCATGCTCCCCCAGCTCGATATCGGCGGCGGCACGCCGAGGCCGAGGAACGACAGCGAGCCCTCGACCACGATGATGACGGCAACGCCGAGCAGGAAGAACGCCAGCAGCGGCAGCATGACATTGGGCAACAATTCGCGCAGCAATATCCGCGCATGCGTCGCCCCCAGTGCTTGCGCGGCGATCACGAATTCGCGCCGCGCCAGCGTCAGCGTCGCCGCCCGCGCCACCCGCATGAAGGCGGGAACGCTGAGCAGGCCTAGAATCAAGGTCAGGTTGAAAATCGACTGCCCGAGATAGGCGGTCACCGCCAGCGCCAGGATCAAAGGCGGAAACGCCAGCAGCACATCCATGCTGCCGACCACCATCGATTCGAACCGGCCGCGGAAATAGCCCGCAAGCATACCGAGCGCGCCGCCGATGACGAGCCCGATCACCGGCGCGCAAATGCCGACGACCAGCGATATCCGCGCGCCGTAAATCAGCCGCGAGAGTTCGTCGCGGCCGAGCCCGTCGGTGCCGAGCCAGTGCTCGGTGGAGAACGGCGCGCGCCGCTCCAGCATATCCATGTCGGTCGGGCTCTGCAGCGGCAGGACGTTCGCAAAAACCGCCACCGCGATCACGAAAATCAGCCAGCCGATCGCCGCCCAGAACAGCACGCCAAGCCGCCGGCCCTTGCGCGCGGGCTGGCTTACGGCCTCCTCGGCGACGTCGAGTTCAAGCGTGGCCATGGCGAATCCTGGGATCGAGAACGGCGTAGAGCATATCGACGACGAAGTTCATGATGACGAAGCCCGCACCGACCAGCAGCACCACCCCCTGCAGGATGATCAGGTCACGTGTCAGGATCGCTCCAATCAAAAGCCGGCCGATGCCCGGAAGGGCGAAGATCGTCTCCACGATGACCGCGCCGCCGATCAACCGGCCGATATTGATGCCCGTGATCGTGACCAGCGTGAGCGACGACGGCTTCAGCGCGTGCACGAACAGAATGCGCGAGGCCTTCAGCCCCTTGGCCTTGGCCAGCGAGATATAGTCTTCCTGCAGGGTCGCAATCATGTCGGATCGCAGCACGCGCATGATGCTGGGCCATTCGGCGAGCGCCAGCGTCAGCGCCGGCAGCACCATGAAGCGCAGATTTGCGGCAGGGTCTTCGCCGAACGGCACATAGCCGGTCGCCGGCAGCCAGCGCAGTTCGACCGCGAAGAAGTAGATCAAGAGGATCGCCGACAGGAAGGTCGGCACCGACAGCATGCCGAACGCCGTGCCGGTCATGAAGCGGTCGAACGGTCCGCCACTGCGCGCCGCGCAGACGATCGCCAGGGGTACGCCGATCGCGAGAGCGCCGAGCTGCGCCAGCAGCATCAGTTCGATCGAGACCGGCAGCCGCTCGGAAACCGCCTGCAACACCGTCTGGCCGGTGCGGAACGAACGGCCCAAATCGCCCTGCAACACGCCGCCGAGCCAGCTCAGATAGCGCCACCAGATTGGCTGGTCCAACCCCATGTCACGCCGCAACGCCGCCACGTTCTCCGGCGTCGCCTGGTCACCGAGGATGGTATACGCAAGATCGCCCGGCAGCAGCGACGCGATTAAGAAGGTCAGCAGCGAAACCGCAATCAGCACCGGCACCAGATAGAGGAGCCGGCGCGCAACGAAGAACGCCATAGGCGGCTATTCCTTCCAGGCGCGCGATACGTCGATCATCCCGCTATACATCTTGGGCAAGCCCTTCAGCTTGGCAGTCGAGATCGCGTAGTAGGTGTTCTGGAACGTCCAGAACCAGATCGCCTCCTTGTTGATCAGCCGGCTGATCGCGCAATAGTCGTCGATGCGCTTATTGGTATCCGCCGTGACGCGGGCGTGATCGAGCAGTTTGTCGAGTTCCGGATTGGAGTAGTTGGCAAGCGCCACCGGGCTTCCGGTCTTGAAGTTGGAGTACATCTGTATGTCAGGATCAGCCAGATCGACGATGCGCCACGGCGTCAACTGGAACTGGCGCATGAAGGCGCGCGGCGGGATGGTGGCCTGATCGACCTGCTCGATCTCCATGTTGGCGCCGGCCCGCTTCCAGAACTGCTGCAGCACCTGGCCAACCATGCGTCCGCGTGGCGTCGCCGTGACGAGCATCTTGAACTCGACGGGCTTGCCGTAGTCCTTGATCAGCGCCTTGGCCTTCTCAAGATCTTCCGGAAGCGCACCGTCGTCCTTGCATTTGACCCACGAGCCGTCGCCATAGGGATTACTGGCCGGACGGGACAAACCGTTGGTGATCGCCTGCGACATCTTTTTGCGGTCAAGCGCCATTACCAGGGCCTGGCGCACGCGAATATCGTCGAATGGCGCGACCTTAGTGTTGAAGGCGTACACCTGCGCACCGGACCCCAAGTATGTGTGCACCGTCAGCTTGGAATCTTTTTGCGCCTTTTGGATATTGTCGGCACTGTACTCATCATCCCAGATCAGGTCGACCTCGCCGGATTGCAGGCTCGCAAAGCGCGATTGCGCGTCGGGTAGCGGCTTCAGCGTGATGCGGTCGAAATAGACCTTGTCCTTGTCCCAGTAGTCCGGATTTTTCTCCAGGATCATGCGATCGCCGGCCGTCCAGGACTTCAGAATGTAGGGACCGGTACCGACGGGATTGCGGTTGTATTCATCTCCCTTGGTCTTCCACGCGGTCGGGGAATGAACCGCATTGGTCTGGCTCGCGTAGGACACCAGCGACGGGAAGTTCACCGAGGGGTCATTGAGGTTATAGACCAGCGTCAGTTCGTCCGGCGCCTGAACATTGTTGACATTGGAGATATAGAAGGCGCAGCGGCACTTGTTGGCGGGATCCTTCTGCCGGTCGAAATTCGCTTTGAACGCTGCGGCGTTGAACGGCGTGCCATCGTGGAACTTGACGCCGGGACGCAGCTTGAAGGTCCACATCTTGAAGTCCTCGGAAGGCTCCCAGGACAGTGCCAGCTTAGGCTGCGGCTTGCCGTTCGCATCGAGCGTGGTGAGCGTATCGAACAGCGCGGATGATGCGGTAAGTGCCGCTGCGTCGTAAACGCCGACCTTCAGCACATCGAAACCGGGGATATCGATCTCGAGTCCAACGGAGATGCTACCGCCCGGCTTCTGCGCATTGGCGGGCATAGCCGACAACGCCACGCCAAATCCCGCCACAAGAAATATTCGCGCAAGCGCGCCCGAACGAATCCCCGCCTTCATTGTGTTTCCTCCGATGTGTCGTTCGTCCGGCATTCCGGATCGTCGATGGTTGCCCGCGAGATTGTCCGGAAACGCAGTCGCGGGCAAGGCCGATCACAGCCTGCGGATGAAAACGCCGCAGGTCCATGTTTCGCTATGCGGACCGCGCCGTCAGCCGCGCGCGGCTACCTGCGCCTTGCCGGCGAAGGATGCGATTTCCTCCTCGGACAGGCCGGTCTCCTTCAGGTAGGTGCGTGTGTGCTCGCCGAGCGTAGACATGCGCGGCGCCGCCGACACCTTGGCGCCGGACATGCGGAACGGCAGGTTGAGAACCTTGAAGGTGCCGCCGCCGTCCTCGACCTCGGCCAATGCGCCGCGATGCGCTATCTGCGGATCGCGCAACGCTTCGGCAACGGTGCGATAGGCCGATGAGGGAACGCCGTGCGTATTGAGAGCGGCGAGGCACTGCTCGGTCGTCACGGTGCGCGACCACGCTTCCACGCCGTCCATCAGGCTGACCCAGTTATCCCGCCGATCGGAATATCTGGCGAAGCGCGGATCGCTGACCCATTCGGGATGACCGATCACCTGCATCAGGCTCTGGAACGTTTTCTCGCTGGCGACCGCCATCATCACATAGCCGTCCGTCGTCTCGATCGGGCCGAACATCGGCCGCTGCGTCGGCCTCACTTCGAATTGCGACCACTGCAGTTCGTTCAGCGTCAGGCTCAGCATCGACTCCAGCATCGAGACGTCGATGTGCTGGCCCTGCCCGGTTGCCGCGCGCTGGTAGAGCGCCGCCGAGATCGCGCCGAACGCATAGACGCCGGTGAGCACGTCGGCGTGGTAAATGCCGCAATAGTCCGGCCGGCTGCGTCCCGGCTGATAGGCCAGATGCGCCATTTCATAGCCGGAGGCTGCGTGAATCACCGGCGCATAGGCTGGCAGTTCGGCCGATGGTCCGGTCTGGCCGTATCCCGAGATCGAGCAATAGACCAGTTTTGGATTGAGCCCGTGCAGGGAGGCGTAATCGAGCTTCAATCGCCGCATCACGCCCGGACGGAAATTCTCCATCAGCACGTCAGCGGTCGCGACCAGGCGGCGAACCGCCTCCACGCCCTTCGGCGATTTCAGATCCAGAACAATACTGTTCTTGCCGACATTGAGCTGGCCGAAGGCGGTCGAGCAGTTATTGCGTACCGGTGGGCGGGTCCGCATCGTCTCGCCTTCCTCGGTCTCGATCTTGATAACCTCGGCTCCCATATCGGCGAGCATTCGTGTACAATGCGGTCCGGCAATCGTGGTTGAGAAATCGAGGACGCGCAGGCCTGCGAAGCTGCCTGTCAAATTCCTCTGATCGTTGCCGGTTATGGTCATTTCGTAAAGCTCCTTCGGCCGTTTGCGGCCATTTCGTTTTGTTGGCGGGCGTGACCCTAAATTGTGCAGCGCCGACAGGGAAGTAGTCGCAGAGGAACGACCGTCCGGAGCACGCGTTGTATTTGCATCGGAAGTTGGACCCATTCTTGCATCAGTACCATTGCGGTTGGTACGGAGACGTTTGCCTTGAAGGTCTTGTTCGTCACCACTGAAATGGATGACTTCGTCCGGGTCGGCGGTCTCGCTGCCGTTTCCGCAGCACTACCCCGGGCGCTGCGCCGCTGGAGCGATGTCCGGGTCATGCTGCCCGGGTATCGGGACATTCTCGAACAGCTCACCCATATTGAAATCGTTGGGGAATGCGGATCACTCGCGGAAATGCCGGCCTGCTCGCTCGGGCGCGCGGCGACCAAGGATGGCCTGCCCGTCTACGTGCTGTTGTGTTCGCAATTATACGACCGGCCCGGCAACCCCTATGGGGATGAATCCGGGCGCGACTGGCCGGACAACGACATCAGGTTCGGCCGGTTTGCCTCCGCCGCGGCCGAGCTTGCCGCGGGCACCGTGGACAAGAATTGGGCAGCAGACCTGATCCATGCCAACGACTGGCAGGCCGCGCTGGCGCCGGCCTATCTGGCATGGAGGGGAACGAAGCTTCCGTCGATCCTGACCATCCACAACCTCGCGTATCAGGGCCTGTTCCCGCCGGACGCGCTGCGCCGCATCGGAGCACCCGAAAGTTCCTTCCACATCGACGGGCTCGAATTCTACGACCACGTGTCGTTCCTCAAGGGCGGCCTCGTCTACGCCTCGCATCTGACTACCGTCAGCGCGACCTATGCCAGGGAGATCACCACGCGCGAGCTCGGCTGCGGGCTGGAAGGCCTGCTGCAACGGCGCTCGAACGCCGCGCAACTGACCGGTATACTGAACGGCATCGACGAAAGCTGGGATCCGAGCGCCTGTGCGCATCTGGCGCAGACCTTTGCCCCCGGCGATTGGACAGGCAAACAGGCCAATGCCGACTACGTCCGCAAGCAGTTCGGGCTAGCGCTGTCGCGCGGTCCGCTGTTCGGCCTGGTCGCACGTCTGGTTCACCAGAAGGGCGTAGACCTCGTGTTGTCAGCCGCCGACGAAATCATCGAGGCTGGCGGGCAGATCGTGGTGACCGGCAGCGGCGAGCAGCAGATCGAACAGGCGCTGGTCGCTGCGCATCGCCGCAGGCCGGATGCGATCGGCGTTACCATCGGCTTCAACGATGCCCAGGCGCGGCGAATCTTTGCCGGCAGCGATTTCACGCTGATGCCGTCGCGGTTCGAGCCGTGCGGGCTGAGCCAGATGTATGCGCAGCGGTTCGGATCGCTGCCGATCGGCCACCAGACCGGCGGGCTCGCGGAGACCATCCAGGACGGCGAAACCGGTTTCCTGTTTTCGCAACCGTCAGCGGAATCCTTTCTCGGCGGCGTCAGGCGCGCGTTCGAGGCCTTCGGCGCCAAGGACAAGCTCGACGCGATGCGGCGAAGCGCCATGGCGCGCTCCTTCAGCTGGGACCTTTCGGCCGCCTGCTACAGCGCGCTCTATCGCAAGACGATCGCGCCCTCCATCATCGCGTGACGTTCATTACTCCGCCGCTTCCGGCATGGCTTCTATCTGTTCATGGAGGACGACGCCGGAGAGCGGATCGAACTCGCCGACCCATGGTTTCTTTTCGAGCACCGCTCTGGTGTGGCGGTAACCGGCGTCCCAGCGCTGCATGATCCCGGACGGGCTGAAATCGATGTCCTTGGTGTGGTCCTCGCGGCTGAGCTGCGGGGCGAGCAGCCGGACGACGTGCATCCGGGTCGGGCAGCCGTAACTGGCGAGTTCCCTCACCGCCTCGCTATTGCGCTCAGCCTCCGGCAGCCGTGCAGCGAGCTGGTTGATGACATGGCGCAGGCGATGCGCCTGCTGCTGGCGGGCGATTTGGCTGGCAATCCGGCTCGAATACTGCACGTCCTTGTGGCGGTTCAGTACCTCGGCCATCGTGGTCGGCTCAGGCCCGGACGGATTCCACAGATGCACAGCGAAGATCAGCGAGTTCTTGCGTGGATTATCGTCGAACACGGCTTCCGTCGGTGTGTTCGATAGTATGCCGCCGTCCCAATAGAGTTCGCCATCGATGCGAACGGCCGGGAATGCCGGCGGCAGCGCGCCGGAGGCCATGATGTGCTTGACCCCAAGCTCGCCGTCGCGGCTGTCGAAGTAGCGCATCTGGCTGCTGCGGACATGGGCGGCGCCGACCGTCAGGCGCGGCGTGCATTGGTTGACCAGATTGAAATCGACCAGCTCCATCAGCGTGCGTTCCAGCGGCGCGGTCGAGTAATAGCCGGCATTGTCGGCCCCCAGCGGATAGCTGTCGCCGGCATGGGCGAGCGGATTCGGCCGGAAGAAACCGGGAATGCCATTGGTCACCGTCGACCAGTAAGCGAGCTTTTCGTTGAAGCCCGGAATGATGTCGCGAAAACGCCAGACCGGATTCTGCTCCATTCGCTTCCAGAACTCGCGCAGGCGCGATAGCCGGTCCTGCGGCGCATTGCCGGCAATCAGGCTGGCGTTGATGGCGCCAATCGAAGTGCCGATGATCCAGTCCGGCTCGATGCCCGCCTCGTGCAGCGCCTGATAGACGCCGGCCTGGTAGGAGCCGAGCGCGCCACCGCCCTGCAGCACCAGCACGACCTGCCCGGGCTCCGATTTGGCGGGGGGCCGTACGTGCGAAGAATGACTGCGCTGAAGCTCGTTCATGTCACGCTCTCCTGGATTGTCGCAGCGCTAGTGCGCCGTCCACCCGCCATCGACCGGCAACGCGATACCGGTGATCGATGCGGCGGCATCGCTGGCGAGAAACACCGTCAGCGCGCCAAGCTCTTCGACCGTGGCAAAGCGCTTGTTCGGTTGCTGCGCCAGCAGCACGTCGTGAATGACCTGCTCGCGCGAAATGCCGTGCGCCTTGGCCTGTCCTTCGATCTGCGCCTCGACCAGCGGCGTATAGACATAACCCGGACAGATCGCGTTGCAGGTAATGCCGTCCTCCGCCGTCTCCAGCGCCGCCACCTTGGTCAGGCCGACGATGCCATGCTTGGCCGCGACATAGGCCGCCTTGAAGGGCGAAGCGACCAGCCCGTGCGCGGAGGCGATGTTGATGATCCGCCCGAATTTGTTCTGACGCATCGCGGGCAGTGCGAGCCGCGTGGTGTGAAACGCCGACGACAGGTTGATCGACAGGATCGCGTCCCATTTCTCGACCGGAAACTGGTCGAGCGGCGCGACATGCTGGATGCCGGCATTGTTGACGAGAATATCGAGCCGTCCGTGACTGGCGACGGTAGCCGCAATCATCTCGGCGATTGCATCGTGGCTCGTCATGTCGGCGGCGGAATAGCTGACGTTGACGCCGAACTCGGCTTCGATCTGATTCCGAGTTCTGGCGATCTCGGTCGCGATACCAAACCCGTTCAGCACCACTGCTGCGCCTGCCTCCGCCAGCGCGCGGGCAATCCCGAGCCCGATGCCGCTGGTCGAACCCGTCACCAGCGAGACCTTGCCAGTCAGCGGCCGCTCGGCCGCCACGCCTCGAGCATTGAGCTGGATATTCATGGCTATCCTTTCGTGTGGGGGATTCAGCGCTTATGCTGACCATCCCGGCCCCACCCTGCCCTTCCGGCTTGAAGTGAGGAAATGCCGTTTGGCTTCCAAAACCATAGGCCGGCGCTATGGCGGTTATGGTGTCATCGCCAGCCGCGATCGGGTACGGTGCGATCAAGACAGACCGGGGCACGGCCATGGAGATGCATCAGGTTCGCTACTTCCTCGCGGTCGCGCGCGTGCTCAACTTCACGCGCGCCGCCGACGAGTGCAACGTCACGCAGCCGTCGCTGACGCGCGCCATCAAGCAGCTGGAAGCCGAACTCGGCGGCGACCTGTTTCGCCGCGAGCGCCCTGCCGCACAATTGACCGAACTCGGCCAGCGCATGCACCCGCTGCTCAAGCAATGCTATGAGGCAGCGACCGGTGCCCGCGAGCTCGCCTCCTCCTTCAAGAGCGGGGAAGTCGGCGCACTCAGGATCGCGCTGACCCACTCCGTCGACCTCGCGCTGCTGATCCCGCATCTCGACCAGATCAAGCGGATGTTCAACCGCCTGGAGTTTCGCTTCCTGCGCGGCAATGCCCGCGAAGTTGCGGAATTTCTGAAGAAGGGCGAAGCCGAGCTCGGCATAGCCGCCGAGATCAGCGAAGAGTGGGACCGGCTCGATACGTGGCCACTGTTCACGGAAAGCTTTCAACTCGTCGTCAACAAGAAACACCCGCTGGCGACGCGCGAGAAAATCGATTTTGGCGATCTTCGCGCCGAGCAATTGCTGTCACGGATTTACTGCGAGCATGCGGCGCGGGTGAACTCTTCGCTTCGCGAACATGGGCTCGACGTCGATCGCAGCCACGAGATCGCATCCGAACGCGATTTGATCGAACTGTTGGAGGCCGATATCGGCGTCGCCGTGGTGCCCGATACCGCAGCAATTCCGCCGACGCTGAAGCGCGCCGCAGTCGATGGGCTGGACGCTCGGCGAACCGTCAACCTCTACGGTGTCGCGGGGCGCGAACGCACCGCCGTGGCATCCGCCGTGATGCGTATGCTGCGCGGCGCCGACTGGCAGCAGGTCGTGGGCAAGACCGCCGGCGCTTGAGGGACGTTGAAGCGCCAGAAGTTTCCTGAGCGCTACGCTTCCTCGCTCGCGCTCTTCAGCGCGGTGATCAGGTCGTCGATCTCCATGCGCTTGCGGAAATCGGGATCGACGAAGCGCGCCTTCACCAATCCGTCACGGCCAACCACGAAGGTGGCAGGGATCGGCAGCACCCAGCCGTCATTGCCGTGGAAACTCGCCATGTCCTGGTATGACAGCAGCCGCTGGATTTCCGCGCCGAACCAGATCGCAAGATTGAGCGACAGCGCATAGCCATTGTCGAGATCGGTCAGCACGGGGAACAGCGCATTGGCCTCGGATTTGAATTTTGCGGCATAGGCCTGCGTCTCCGGCATGATCGCGACGGTCTGTGCGCCCAGCGCGTTTATCCGGGCATGGGCCTGGATCACCGCCCACACATTCAGCCGGCAATACGGGCACCAATGGCCGCGATAGAACATCACCGCGACCGGGCCGCGATCGAGGAGCGATTTCAGGCTGACCAGGCGCCCGGTCTCGTCCGGCAGCAGGAATGGCGGCATCACCTCGCCCGGCCGCGGCGCGTTTTCGCCGCCACCATTCTCGTTGAGCCGCGCCACCAGCCGGTCGACCGCTTCGCCATAGGCCGGAAAGATCTCCCGCCCCTCCGCAGCATAGGCCTCGAGCTGCTCGCGCAAGCTGCCTTCCATGTCGCGGCACCGCAGGAACGCCTCCTTGAGACGTTCGGCGTTGGCTGGCGATAGCGTTGTCGTCATGGCTTGCTCCGGCATATCCGCATTATTTTCTGGTCTGGGCCGCCCGGCAAGGGCGGCCCGACGCTGCAGTGCTCGATTCAGGGCAGATAGAAGTTACCGGTAGGGTCGAGCATGCCCGAGGCCGAGTAGAGCTGGCCCTTGTCCATGAAAAACACGGTGTTAGCAGGCACCTTCTTGGCGTTCTTCATCATCGCGTCGTGGTTCTTGGGCGTCGCGGCCATCGCCATCGCCGACATCTTGCCGGAACCGGCATACATATAGGCCATGCCCGGATTGAATTCCCAGGGAACTTGCGAGAACGCCGTGGTGGCGACGACGGTAAAGGCCGCGGCGGCAATCAGGGTCTTGGAAAGGATTTTCATGGCTATTCCTCTGGATGGTGACGCCCGCCGATCGGGCGCTGTCTCATCAGAAGGCCGCAGGATCTGAATGAGAAATACCGTTGCACAATCGGTTCGATAGCCGCGGCGTATTGAGCGACGGCCAATAGCCCCGCGCTATCGACTTCAGAGCGAATCCGCATTTCATATGGGCCGGCTGGATCTTCATCCTGTCCTCGAAAGCATGCGGAGGCATGCGCCAACCGACAGGAGATTTCCGATGACAGCCCATTTGACGAACCGCATTGCAAATTTCTGCGCCTCGCTGCTGCTGGTCCTGCTGATCGTTTCCGTCGTCTCCGCCGCACGCGCCGACAGTGACGACGGTATCGTTCGCGTCAAGAGCGCGGTGCCGATGGCGGAGGCGATCAGCCGCATCAAGGCCGATATCGCCGGCAAGGGCATCAAGTTCTTCATGGAGATCGACCAGTCCAGGCTCGCCGCCGACGCCGACATCAAGCTGCGTCCTTCGACGCTGCTGGTGTTCGGCAATCCGCCGCTCGGAACCCAGTTCATCACCTCGAACCCGAATGCCGGCCTCGACTGGCCGGTCCGGCTGCTGCTGACGCAGGACGACAATGGCGATGTTTGGGCGGTCTGGACCGATTTCGGATGGATCGCGAAGCGCCACAACATCAGGGATCGTGTCGCGCAGTTCGAGATGGCGACCAAGGTGGTGGGCTCGATCACCTCGACGATTACGACCCGGTAACGCCGCCGACCCGTCACGCGTGACGTCTCCAGGCTGCGCCGACGGCGCGGCCTGATCGGCATCAGGAGCTGCCAACAGAGGGATCAATTCGATGACACCGGAGAAATTCGACGTGGCCATTCTGGGTGGCGGCAATGCCGGCATCGGCGTCACCGGTCCGGTCCGGCACGCGGGAATGTCGGTCGCGATAATCGAGGCCGATCTTCTCGGCGGCACATGCCCGAACCGCGGCTGCACGCCGAAGAAGGTGCTGGTTGCCGCCGGCCACGCACTGCACGAAATCGAGCGCGCGTCCATTCATCATATCGCCGTCGGCAGACCGAAGCTCAACTGGGCGGCACTGATCGATCGCGAGAAGGACATGATCAAGGACATCCCGGCCAACCTCGCCCGCTCCATGGCCAAGCGCAATGTCGAGGTCATCAAGGGCCATGCCGCTTTTGCCGGTCCGACCAGCATCCGCGTCGGCGACCGCAGGCTTGAGGCCAGGCACATCGTGATCGCGACGGGATCGAAGCCGCGGCCGCTGCCGATCCCGGGTGCCGAACTGATGATCACTTCTGACGAGATGCTGAGCGAGCGGGAGCTACCTGCCTCGGTGATTTTCGTCGGCGGCGGCGTCATCGCACTTGAGTTTGGCCATGTCTATGCCCGCGCCGGCGCTGCAGTCACGATTCTCGAGGCACTGCCGCAGCTATTGCCGGCCATGGACGCAGACGCAGTCGCACGCCTGCAGACCGAGAGCGAGCGTATCGGCATCCGGGTCAGGACTGGCGTCAGCGTCAAGCGAATTGAAAGAGCGAATGGCCACCTGCGCGTCCACTTCACCCACGAGGGAGCCGAGCACACGTTAGAGGCCGACCGTATCGTCAATGGCGCGGGACGCATTGCCAATGTCGATACGCTTGATCTCGCCGCGGGCCAGGTCGAGCACGCCAATGGCCGCATCGCGATCGACCGGCATCTGCGCTCGACCTCCAACCCGAACGTATATGTTTGCGGCGACGCAGTACCGACCTCACCGCAACTGTCGCCGATCGCGACCTATGAGGGCGACATCGTCGGCCGCAACATCGTAGAAGGCCCGATACACAGCCCGGACTACGCCAGCATGGCGACATCCGTCTACACCGTGCCGCCGCTCGCCTCCGTCGGCCTGACCGAAGCCGCCGCCAGGCAGAAGGGCCTCATCATCGACGTTCACACCAATGACATGCTCGACTGGTTCTCCGCGAAAACCTATGCCGAGACCGTGGCATGGTCGAAGGTGATCGTGGACCGATCGGCCGACCTCATTCTGGGCGCGCATTTCGTCGGGCATGCCGGCCAGGAGCTCGTGAACATTTTTGGACTGGCGATGCGCTTCAACATCACCGCGAGCCAGATCCGGGAAAATGTCTACGCCTACCCGACCTTCTCCTCCGACATCAAACACATGCTCGGCCACGGCTAGCCGCATAGCGCGGCGCTATGGAGTCAAGAGCCAACCGGCATTTCCTCCCGCGGCCGATTTCCTTGATGGTGATGACGTAGCCGGCCAGATCATTCGAGGCCGCGGCAAAAGACAGAAACAGAGGAGACCATGACATGTCCAAATCCAACGTCGCGTCACACACCATCTGGCAGAGTCTTGCATTCGTCGGAATGATTGCAGGCTCGATTGCAACTACGTCCAGCGCCATCGCCGGCGAATGCCCAGCCGGAAAGATGCAAGCGAACGTCCGCCCGATGGTCGACCACAAGCCGGTCGGCGTCACGGACATTACGCTCGGCTCGATCAATCTCGAAAAGCAGCCGGCCAACATCAGGGATCGCGAGCTGCGCTTCCGCAAATTGACGATCGAGCCCGGCGGCATCGTGCCCTGGCACAGCCATGACGACCGTCCCGCGCTGATCTTTGTCCAACAAGGCGAGATCGTCGAATACGCCAGCAATTGTTCGGAGCCGATCGTGCACAAGGCCGGCGAGATCAGGCCGGAGGTCGCCGGCACCTCGCACTGGTGGAAGAACCTCGGCAAGGAAACCGTCATTCTCTATGTCGGCGACGTCCGCAAGGACCCGCACGATCACAACATGTAAGAGCTGTAACGAGCGCCTCCCGACGTCTCGTTGCCGGATGTGACGGCCTGGGGTCCACGTGTCGCCCCGCACGCCCAGGTGTCACATCCTTCTTTTTTCCGAGCTGATAGTGAGAAGCGCCATGACCGGCATTTCCGCGCCGATGGAATCCGAAGCGATGACAATGCATGGTCGCTCACCTGGCACAGTGCTGCGATCCCTCGTCATCGGGCTCACCGCGTTCCTCACCGTGGTCGATCTGTTCGCGACGCAGGCGATCCTTCCCTCGCTGACCCGGCACTACAACGTATCGCCCGCCGAGATGGGCGTAGCCGTCAACGCCAGCACGCTGGGCATGGCAATCGCCAGCCTCGTTGTCGGCTTCCTGAGCCCACATATCGACCGTCGGCGCGGCATTCTCGTGAGCCTGATCCTGCTGGCGGTTCCGACCGCTTTGCTGGCGATCGCGCCCGATCTCACGACATTCACCGTACTTCGGATCGCGCAAGGCCTCTGCATGGCCTCGGCGTTTGCGCTGACGCTGGCCCACCTCGGTGAACAATGCAGCGCGATGGAAGCGGGCAGCGCATTCGCGGCCTACATCACCGGCAACGTCGCGAGCAACCTGATCGGACGACTGGTCTCGGCCGCGTTGGTCGACACGCTTGGGCTGGCCTCGAACTTCTATTTCTTTGCGCTGCTCAATCTTGCCGGCGCGGGGCTGGTTTACTTCACCATCGAGCGCGTCAAGCCGATGCGGGCGACATCTGCCGCGCCATCGCCGTTCGCGGCAACGATCGCACATTGGCGCAAGCCGGCGCTGCGATCGGCCTTTGCGACCGGCTTCTGCATCCTGTTCGCCTTCATCGGCACCTTCACCTATGTCAATTTCGCTCTCGTCCGCGCGCCGTTGTCACTCGGGCGGATGGATCTCGGCTTCGTCTATTTCGTATTCGCGCCTTCCGTGCTGACGACGCTGTTCGCGGGAAAAGCGGTAGCGCGCTTCGGCACCCGGCCGGCGATCTGTGCCGCGCTTGCGGTCGCCGCGTTGGGCCTCCCCTTGATGCTGTCCTCGCATCTGTCAGAGGTGTTGGCGGGGATGGTGCTGGTCGGCATCGGCACGTTCTTCGCACAGGCCTGTGCCACGGGCTTCGTCGGACAGGCCGCCAGCGACAACCGCGGCATCGCCAGCGGAACCTACCTCGCCTGCTATTTCCTCGGCGGCCTCGTCGGCAGCGCCGCCCTGGGCCAATTGTTCGATCGTTTCGGATGGATCGCCTGCGTCGCCGGTGTCGGCGCGTCGCTGGCCATCGCCGCGCTGCTGACCGTACGCCTTACTCCGTCCGCCGGGTCTCCGGCATGAACAGCCAGATTACCGTCAGGCCGAGGGCTGCAATTCCGGCCAGTCCCGTAAAGGCGATGCTGCTTCCAAAGGTGTCGCTGATATAGCCGGCCAGCACCGTGCTGAGCGATGCACCGATGCCGGTCGCGGTTCCGACGACGCCCTGCGCCAGATTGAAGTGGCCGCTGCCATAGGCGACATCGGCCACGATCAGCGGCACCATCACGGCGAGTACGGCCGCGGTGATGCCGTCGAACACCTGCACGAGAACCAGAAGATAGGGATCGCGCACGACCGCAAACAGTAATCCGCGGATCGCCAGCGCGCCGAACGCCAATAGCAGAAGCGGTCGCCTTCCCCAGGCCTGCGCCTTGCGGCCGACCGAGGGTGAAGTCAGCGCAACGATCGCTTGAGGTACGATGATGCAGCCCGCAATCAGCACCGGCGCCCATTGAGCCGATCGCGTCGTGACCACGCCGGCCATCAGCGGCAGCATGGCGGCGTTGGCGAGTTGAAACAGCAGCACGCCGCCGGCAAAGATCAACAGCGGCCGCTGCCGCAGCAGATGGAAAACGCTGGTGGCTTCCTTGTCGGGGACCTCACGCACCACGGCGCCATGGGCCTGCGCCACATCGATCTCCTGCCCGCGAATCCGCGACAGCGCCAACAATGTGGGGATGGCCAGAAGAAAGGTAACGATAAAGACCGCCTGGTTCGACACCAGGTAACCAACGGCACCCATCAGCGCCGCCGCCGAGCCGTTGCCGAGCGACGCGAAGCGGGCGTTTCGCCCGAGCCGTTCTCCGATCGCAAGCGGGCCGACGAGACCGAGGCTGATTGCGGCAATGGCCGGGCCCAGCACGCAACTTGCCAGCGCATGCAGCGTCGCGGCTGCGGTGACGACCGGAAAAATCGGCCATAACGCATAGGCCAATGCGCAGCAGCCGATGGTAGCGACCGCCAGCCCCGCCACCAGCCGCTCGGAGCGCGCGGCATCGACGATCGCCCCGCCCGGCATCTGCCCGAGCAGGCCGATGATGCCGCCGATCGAAAGCACGAAACCGATCTCGACCTGCGTCCATTTCTGCGTGGTCAGATAGACCGCGACGAAAGGGCCGAAACCGGTCTGCACATCGGCGAGAAAGAAGATGAACCAGTCGAGGCCGCGGTGGCTTTCGCGCGACGGCTTGGGCCGCTCGCTGGGAGCGGGCGGCTGCGGCACGATATTGCCCTCGCCGACGGATCGCTTCTGGCGATCGTCGTTCATCAGATCGAGCGACTGAGACGGGCGCGCGACCAGATCGTCTCTCCCTTACTTGTCGAAATCCCACGGTTGTAAGCGGCCAGCCGCACCTAGCACGATTACCGGCGCGTCCTGCTTGTATTCCGGTGCCGCGGTCACCTGTTCCTTCGTCAGCTCGAGCGTGATGCTGTCGCTCTTGTTGGCAACACGACCAAAATGCAGCGCACTCCAGTCGACGACGATCTTTCGACTGCCGACGCCGAGAAATCCGCCGAAATCGATGACTGCGGCGCGTACAGCACCCCCGCGGTCCACGATCACGTCGACGATGCGTCCCATATTTTCGTTGGCTGCACTGCGGACTTCGCGACCGAGAATGCCGAGCGCATCACGGGCCCCGATCACAGTGACCGAAGGTGGAGGCGCCGGTTCCTTTTTCGTGGCATCTTTCGTGGCATCTTTCGCGGCTTCGGCCGGCGCGGGACGGCTTCCCTGCGTTCCGCTGTCTTCCGCTGCCGATACCGGAAGGCTCATCGCTAACCCGGCGATCAAAGATAGAACGAGAATACCGGCGCGCATGTGGTCTCCTGATCTTGGCGGACGCTTCGGTTAAGCAAATCCGCCATCGCTAATGCGTCAATACGATCGACACCTGTATCTGGCCGCGCGTGCGCAATACTTCGAGCGAGACCTCATCGTTGTGGCGACGCACCCTCAGATCGACACTGGAGGGCCCTAGCTGCAGGTCGCGCAGCACCACCTCGTTGAGGAATTCCGGCAGCTTTGGATCGCGAAGGCGAATCTCGCCGCGTGCGGCGTCGAATTCGAGGCCGAGCGCCGCCTCCAACAGCGTGAAGGGCGTTGCGCTGGCCCAGGCCTGCGGCGCGCAGGCGACGGGATAGAGCACTGGCCCGCGGCGCCTTTCCCGGCGGAATCCGCAAAACAGTTCCGGCAGCCGCCGCAGATCCATGTAGCTGGCGGCATCGAACAGACCCTTGAACAGATGCGCCACCGAATGCTTCAGGCCGTAACGCGCGAAGCCGAGCGCGATCAGCGCATTGTCATGCGGCCAGATCGAGCCGTCGTGATAGGACATCGGGTTGTAGCGAACCTCGCCATAGGCCACGGTGCGGATGCCCCATCCCGAAAAGAATTTCTTGCTCATCAGATCGGCCGCCACGCGCCGGGCGCGATCGGTTCGGACGATGCCGGTAAAGAGAAGCTGGCCGGCGTTGGACGTTCGCACCTTGCACGGCCGCTTGGCACCGTCGAGCGCCAGCGCGTAGGTACCGAGCTCCTCGCACCAGAACGCCGCTTCGAACCGGTCGGCCAGCAACAGCGCGGCGGATTCGAGTTCCGCCGCACGATCGATCTTTCCGAGCCGGCGGGCGCAACGTGCCGCCAGCCGCTTGGCGGCGAAGACGTATCCCTGAACTTCCGCCAGCGCGAGATAGCCTTCGGCGAGTTGTCCATCGGCGTGGAAGATCGCATCGAACGAATCCTTCCAGCCCTGATTGGCAAGCCCCTGCTCGGTGGCGCGCTGGTACTCGACGAAACCGTCGCGATCGGGATCGCCGGGACCGTCGATCCACCGCAAGCCCGCCTCGATCGCAGGCCACAACTCAGCCAGCGTTTCGTCGTCGCTGGTGCGCTCGACATAGAGGCCGGCCAGCAGCACGAACAGCGGTGTCGAATCGACGCTGCCGTAATACTGCGCGAACGGCACCTCGCGCAGCGCTGCCATCTCGCCGCCGCGCATCTCGTGCAGAATCTTGCCGGGTTCGGCATCCGAAAGCGGATCGGTCGCCTTGGCCTGAAAATGGGCGAGCCGCCGCAGCACGCCCTTGGCGATGCGCGGATCGACCCACAGCATCTGCAGCGCGGTGATTAGCCCGTCGCGGCCGAACGTGGTCGAATACCAGGGAATGCCGGCATAGGGATACCTGCCCTGCGGCGTATCCGTCATCAGCATGTTGAGATCGGCCATCGCCTGGCACAGCACCTCGTTGAAGATGTTGTTCGAGGTCTCGATGCTGGCTGCGCCGGCCGTCGACCGTCGCATCTCGCGGCGATGCGCCAGCAGGCCGCGAAAGAACGGTATCGGCTTCTGCATGATCGGCTTGTTGCAGGACACCGCGACGAACAGGGCGATCACTTGCCCGGGTTCGAGTTCTAAATGATAGGTCGCTGAATTGACCGCGAGCCGGGTCGGCCGCGGCTCGAAATGCAAGGCGGTGATGCGGGCCTGGCCGTCGAGCCCGCCATACTCCAGCACCACGTCGGCAGGGCCGAGCAACCGGCTGGAACCTATGCCCCGGCGCGATCGGCGCTCGCCGCGCACTTCGAACAGATCGGCGAAGTCATTATCGAACAGCAGCGTCAGGTCAAAAATCGCCGGCCGCTCGCCGTGATTTTGCAGCGCGATGCGCTGGTAGGCGGTGCCGCGCCACAGGAAGATCGAGCGCACGATGTGCAGCGTGTCCTTTTGCAGCGCCAGCCTGCCGTTGCGGTACACGTCGGAATTGGTGAGGTCGACGGTCAGCGCCGAATTGTCGTCACGCAGATTGGAGCCGAGCAGCAGCGGCTGGACTTCGTCGAGCACCATCTCCAGCCGCGCGAGATAACGCGTATCGGCATTGAACAGGCCGTCGGGCCCGCCGGCCGAGGCGCCGATATCGCCGTGGCTGTCGAGTACGATAAAGGTGTCGTCGTGCTTGAGCGAACGGCGCTGCCGCGTCGCCGGGCCCGTCATCGGAATGTAGAACGGCGATTCCGCGACGTGTTCAGCAGCCTCAATGGTGATGAATTGAGTGACTTCGGCTGTCATATCGACCTCAAGCGATTTCCTTGCGTGGCGAGGGACGCATCGGGACGCAAACGCTACTGCCGCAGATCAGGCCGCATGGCTGGCGAGACGCCCCATTTCGCGCGCCACCAGTTCGCGGTAAGGGCCCCTGCCCTGCACCAGAATATCCGGCGGGCCGTCTTCAATGATCCGCCCGTTCTGCAGCACCACCACGCGGTCGAAATTGCGCAAGGTGGCGAGACGATGGGCGATGGCAATCACGGTGCGTCCGCGCATCAGTCGTGACAGTGCGTCGCGGATCGCCTCCTCCGATACGCTGTCGAGAGCAGCCGTCGCTTCGTCCAGCAGCAGGATCGGCGAGTCCTTCAGGAAGGCGCGCGCGATGGCGATGCGTTGCCGCTGTCCGCCGGAGACCTTGATACCACGATCGCCGACGATGGTCGCCATCCCTTCCGGGAGGTTTTCGATGAAATCGCAACGCGCCGCGATCGCCGCGCGCAGCACCTCGTCATCGGTCGCGTTCGGCCGTCCGTAGCGGATGTTCTCCATGATCGAACGGTGGAACAGCGATATGTCCTGCGGCACCACCGAGATCGCCTCGCGCAGACTTTGCTGCGTCACTCGCGCAATATCCTGGCCATCGATCGTGATGCTGCCATGCTGGACGTCGTAGAAGCGCTGCAGCAGCGTGAACAGGCTGGATTTTCCGCCGCCGGAATGACCAACCAGACCGACCCGCTGTCCTGGCTGAATGCGCAGGTTGAACTTTTCGAACACCTGAACACCGCCCGGATAATGGAATGCGACATTATTGAATCCGACGGCAGCGCCGCTGCGGATCAGCGGCTCGGCCTCAGGATGATCCTTCAACTCGTGCGGCAGCAACAGCGTGGCGATCGCTTCCGTCAGGCGGGCAACATGCTGGGTCACGTCGACCAGCGCCACCGCAAGGTCGCGCGTCGCGCTCAGGATCGAAAGGCCGAGCGTACAGACCAGAACGACGTCGCCGGTGGTCGCCGCGCCCTGCTGCCAGAGCGCAATGGCCCATGCCAGCAGTGCGATCGTCAGCACGATTGTCACGACGGCGTGAAGCAGCCGCAGCTTCTCGAGATAGCGCAGGCTGCGCCCACGGGCGTCGAGTTCCCGCTCGACGGTGGCATCGAAGCGGTCGTGTTCGTAGCTGAGGCCGCAGAACGCGCGGACCAGCGGCAGATTGCTGATGACATCGACCATCTCGCCGTCGACCGCAGCGGCCTTGTCGGCAAAATCGTCATGCAGCGGCTTGCCCGCCGCGGCGAGGCGGAACATCGCCAGCAGCATGATGGTGGCGATGACGATCAGGCCTGCGGACATCGCAAGGCTGACGGTTCCGATCAGGAGAATCGCCGAGACCGTCGCGATGCACGGCGGTAATACGTTCCAGACGAACATGTTCTCGACCGTGAAAACCGCGTTTGAGGTCGCGGTGATGCGGCTGGTCAGCATGCCCGGCAGCCGATCGGAGAAGTAGCTGGGGGCGTGGCCGGTCAGATGGCGGAACATGTCGCGGCGAAGATCGCCGGTAACGCCAACGAAGGTGAAGCTCGCCGTCCAGCTTGCGACGCGCCACAACAGATTGTCCGCAGCGATCAGCGACATGAGAAAAGCGAATGCCAGCCATACGCTTGCTGCACGTTCCGACCCGGCCGTCAGGCTGTCGACGAGATGCTTCACGCCGTACTGCGTGCCCACGGAGCAGGCAACCGCCCCCACGACAGCAGTCAAGATGACGGCATGGGCCGCGCGGCGCTGGCGGAGATAGCGCAACACAAACGGAAACGGCCGGCGCGCATATCCTGAAAGATTGTCCATGTCGTCTGCAAACCTGTTGAGAGTGAACGGGAATCCCTAACGCGTGTCGCGCACGAGGTCGTGAACTATGCTGCTTCGGTTTTGCCGGCGCACGGCCATCACCGCGCAACAATTCTGCAGCATCCAAGTCGCCTCAAATCTGTTGGTGTCAGATGGCATCAGCAAGACAGTCGTGTGGAAGAACCAAGATGCGCCGAATGAGTGGAACTTCGCAGATGCAAGAACGTTCCCGCTATCGGCACGCTCGGTGCCGACTTGCGGGCTGAGGGCTTCATTCAACTATCACTCGAAACAGGAGACGAAAGATGCGCATCGCGCAGGTCGCCCCGCTGACGGAGGCTGTTCCCCCCAAACTGTACGGTGGCACCGAGCGGGTTGTGCACTGGCTGACTGAAGAACTGGTCGCGTTAGGGCATGAAGTCACGTTGTTCGCCAGCGGTGATTCCCACACATCGGCGAAACTCGATGCCGCCTGGCCGAAGGCCTTGCGTCTCGACGGCTCGGTACGCGACCCCAACGCCCTGCATATGGTGATGCTGGAGCGCGTGCGGCAGAAATGCGACGATGAAGAGTTCGATTTTCTGCACTTTCATCTCGATTACTATCCATTCTCGCTGTTCTACCGGCAGCCGACGCCGTTTCTGACGACGCTGCATGGCCGGCTCGACCTGCCGGAGCATCAGCCGGTATTCACGACCTTCTCCAAGATTCCGGTGATATCGATCTCCAACGCACAGCGGCGACCGGTGCCGCAAGCCAACTGGGTGCGCACCATTCACCATGGGCTGCCGGAGGATTTGCTGACGCCGCAGCAGGTGAAGCCATCTTATCTTGCGGTGCTCGGACGGATTGCGCCGGAAAAGGGCGTCGATCGCGCTATCCGGATCGCGACGCGGTGCGGTATTCCGCTCAAGATCGCGGCAAAGGTCGACCGCGCCGACCAGGAATATTACGACGAGTTGATCTCCCCGCTGATCAAGGCCAATCCGCTGGTGGAATTCATCGGCGAGATCAGCGACCGCGAGAAACCCGATTTCCTCAGCGGCGCGATAGGCCTCCTGGTCCCGATCGACTGGCCGGAGCCGTTCGGCCTCGTGATGATCGAAGCCATGGCCTGCGGCACGCCGGTCCTTGCCTATAACCGCGGCTCGGTGCCGGAGATTATCGACCCCGGCCTCACCGGCTTTGTCGTGGAAGACGAAACCAGCGCCGTGGCGGTGGTCGACCGTCTCGCTGCGCTGGACCGGGCTGCGATCCGCAAACAGTTCGAAAGCCGCTTCACCGCGCGTCGCATGGCGCTGGATTATCTCGCCGCCTATCGCGGCCTGATGGAAGAAGCGGAGCCGCGGATCAAGCTCGTCAGCAGCGCGGAGTAAAAGCGTAACGCTCCCTGGTCGTCGCAAGACCGCCGTAGGGTGGGCAAAGCGCAGCGTGCCCACCATCAAGCAATGATCCGGACAGATGGTGGGCACGGCGCGTATGCGCCTTTGCCCACCCTACATATCTCGCGGCGTCCCAAGTGTTTGCGTCATGGCCGGGCTTGTCCCGGCCATCCACGATTTTCTTGCCGCTGCACCATTAGACGTGGATGCCCGGGACAAGCCCGGGCATGACGACCTCTTTAGCTCACTATGGTCCGCTTCGGTTCGACGATCTCGAACATGCGCGGGAATTCGTCCATCAGCAGCATCAATTCGCCGAGACGCGCCGGATTGCCGGCGACTTTGACCTTACCGGCGCTGACCGCTTCGGGGAACGTCGTCAGCTTGGCGATCACCTCGTCGAGCACGCCGCGCGCCAGCGTGAAGCTGGCATCGGCATCGGCCGCTTGCGCGCCGGCCGCATAGGTCAACGCGCAATTTTCCAGATTGAGAATGAACGTCTCGCCGGTATCGGTAAAATTCCAGTTCAGCACGATGCGCTGGCCTTCGGCCTTGGGACCGTTGAGGCGAACGCCGAGCACGTCCCAAAGCTGTTCGGTGCGCAGCGCAGCCAGAGTTTCCCGCGGCATCGATGAACGCGGTGGGGTCTTCGGCATACCCTGCCGCAGTTCCTGCGCGCCGAACAGGTAGGCGTTGCGCCAGGTCGAACTTTCCGATGCGTAGCCGAGTTGCTCGAAGGTATCAGCCAGCATTGCGCGCGCCGCCTGGTTGTTCGGCTCAGAGAACACCAGATGACTCACGGCCTGTGCGACGAAGCGGAATTCGCCCTTGGCAAAATCGGCTCGCGCCCGGGCCAGGATCGCGTCCGCGCCGCCCATATACTCGACATATTTCTTGCCTGACTCGACCGGCGGCAATGGATCGAGGTTGACCGGATTGGCGTCGTACCAGCCGAGATACTTTTGGTAGATCGCCTTCACGTTATGCCTGATGTGGCCGTAATAGCCGCGGCCGTGCCAGGCTCCCTCGAGACTCGCCGGCAGGCGGATGTTCTCCGCGATCTCGGCGGCGGTGAGCCCGTGGTTCATCAGGCGGATGGTCTGGTCATGCGCGAATTTATAGAGATCGCGCTGCTGCCGGATCATGGTGTCGATCCGCTCCTGGCCCCAGACCGGCCAATGGTGCTGGCCGCACATCGCATCCGCCTTGCCGCCCCACATCTGCAAGGCTTCGCCGAGATATTTCGACCAGGCCAGCGCGTCGCGCACATCGGCGCCGCGGAACGGCAGCAGATTGTGGAAATTATGGGTGCAGTTTTCCGCCAGGTTGAGCAGCTTGTAGCGCGGGATGAAGAAATGCATCTCCGCCGGCGCTTCGCTGTTCGGCGCCATCTGGAATTCGAACTCGACGCCGTCGATGACGCGCCTGTCGCCAGTCGCGATAATCAGATCGGTCGGACGCACCAGCGCGACTGCGCCCGCCGCCATGGTCTTGCCGAGCCCGCAATCGACCTGCCCGCGCACACCCTTGGCGAGGAACGGCCCGAACTGATATTGCGCCCGACGCAGCATTGCGGGGCCGGCGATGATGTTTTCGGAGACCGCATGCTCCATGAACAGATTGGGTGCGATGATCGGCACCTTGCCCGCAGCAAGCGTTGCATCGTCGAGCACGCCCCGTGCGCCGCCCCAATGGTCGGTGTGGGTATGGGTGAAGATGACGGCAGCGACCGGCCGTTTGCCACGATGCTGGAAGTAGAGCTCCATCGCCGCCCGCGCGCCCTCGATCGAGGTCAGCGTGTCCACCACGATCACGCCGCTGTCTCCCTCGATCAGCGTCATGTTGGCGATATCGAGCCCGCGCACCTGATAGACGCCGGGCACCACCTCGAATAGGCCGTGATGCATGTTGAGGCGGGATTGCCGCCACAGGCTGGGATCGACGGTCGGTGGCGCTTGTTCCGCGGACAGGAAGCCATAGGGCTCCAGACTCCAGACCACCCTGCCCTGCGGCGAGGTGATTTTTGCGTTCTCCACGGAGCCGAGGAAGCCGCGCGCCGCATCGTCGAAATCGCGTTTATCGGAAAACGGCAGCGCCTTCAGCGTCACCGCGTGCTGCGCGATGACGGAGGCGGAAGCTTCCTTCGGAGATTCCTTTGATGCTTCGATCGTGGCTGGTTGGCTCATTGTTGGTGCTCCCTTACGCAGAAGAAACAGCAGGTCGAAATTCAAAACAGCGTCAGCGAAACTGCAGCCCCTCGAACTGGCCACTGTTGCGCCATCCCTCGATATATTTGAAGTAAGCCATCGGGCCTGAGGGATGGCCGACATTGAGCTTGGCCGCAGGGCCGGGCTCGCGTCCTTCGTTGTTGTAGTAGCCCGGCGTGCAGTCCGGCGAGCCGATCATGCGGCCGGCGCCGGTGAGCAGCAGCTCGACCCAGCGCTCTTCGGCCTCTTTTGTCACTTCGATCTCCTTGAAGCCGTTCGTCCGGGCGTGACCGACCATCAGCGCGATGGTCCTGGCGGCTTCAGTCAGATTGTGCGGAACGTTGGAGATCAGATTGGCGCCTTGCGTCGGCTGCACGAAAAATGCGTTCGGAAAGCCGTGCACGTGGATGCCGTGCTTGGTGCGCATGCCGGACGCCCAATGCTCCGACAGCTTGACGCCGCCGCGGCCGGTCAGATCGAAGCCAGCGCGCCGCTTGTATTCGGTGCCGACCTCAAATCCCGAGGCATAAATGATGCAGTCGAGCTGGTATTCCCTGCCCGCAACCACGATGCCGTTCTCGGTGATGCGCTCGACGCCCTTGCCGTCGGTATCCACGAGATAGGTGCCCGGCGTGTTGAAGGCCTGCAGATAGGAATCGTGGAAGCACGGCCGCTTGCAGAGCTGGCGATACCAGGCCTTGAGTTTCGCGGCAGCCTCGCGGTCGTTGACGATGCTGTCGACCCGGGCGCGGATTTCCTCCATCTTCTCGAAATCGGAATCCTCAAACGCCGCCAGCATGTTTGCCGGTGTTCGCTGCTCGCGCGGCAGATCCATGACCTTGGCGCGGATCCGCCGCGACAGATCGGTCCAGCCATCCTGCACCAGATCTTCTTCCGCGGAGCCGCCGGCCTGGTTCGCCGTAAAATTCTCCAGCCAGCGCTGCTGCCAGCCGGGTGTTGCGATGCCTGCGAACCATTCCGAATCGATCGGCGCATTAGCTCTGACGTCGACGGAGGACGGCGTGCGCTGGAAGACGTAGAGTTCCTTGCAGGCGCGCGCGAGGTGCGGCACGCACTGCACGGACGTCGCGCCGGTGCCGATGATGCCGACGCGCTTGTCCGCCAGCTTGTCCATCAACCCGCCAGATGGGTTGCCGCCGGTATAGTCATAGTCCCAGCGGCTGGTGTGGAACGAATGGCCTTTGAACGAAGAGATGCCTTCGATGCCGGGAAGCTTCGGCACGTGAAGCGGACCCGTGCCCATGCCGACGAACTGCGCGGTGAAGTCGTCGCCGCGGCTGGTGCGGATGCGCCAGCGCGACTTTGCCTCGTCCCAGTCGAGGCTCACGACCTCGGTGTGAAACAGCGCGTTGTCGTAGAGGCCGTATTGCTTGCCGATGCGCTGGCAGTGCGTGAGGATTTCCGGCGCATGCGCATATTTCTCCGACGGCATGTGCCCGGTCTCTTCGAGCAACGGCATGTAGACCATCGAGGCGGTATCGCACTGCGCGCCCGGATAGCGATTCCAGTACCAGGTGCCGCCGAAGTCGCCGCCCTTCTCGATGATGCGGATATCCCCGATGCCGGCCTCCGACAGTCGCGCTGCTGTTGCGAGCCCGGCAAAACCGCCGCCGATGAAGGCGAAGGTGACGTGGTCGGTCTTCGGCTCGCGCGCGGTGACCGGCGTATAGGGATCATCGAGATAATGCGCGAGCTGGCCGGCGACGCGCAGATATTGATCGTTGCCATCGGGGCGCAGCCGCTTGTTGCGCTCGTCCAGATATTTCTGGCGCAGCCGCTCCTTGTCGATCGCAGCCTTTTGCGAGGTCGGAGGTTGCTCGGTGATCGTCATCCGGACGCGCCTTTCAGAAAATGCGAGATGTCTTTGTCATTACCATCGCTCAGGCCGGATGTGCGGACAGATAGGGCGAGTTGGCGACCGACCAGGACGGCATCGGCTCCATCCGGAAGATCTGCCGCAGGTGGACTTCATCGGGGCCGTCGCCGATGCGCAGCAGGCGTCCCCAGGCGAGCGCCTGATGGATCGGCGTGTCGTCGGAGCCGCCCATGGCGCCGAACACCTGCATGGCGCGGTCGGCGATCCGCTGCAGCATCGCGGGCACCGCCACCTTGATCAGCGACACGTCGCGCCAGGCATCCTGATGGCCGGCCTGATCGAGCCGCCACGCGCAGCGATAGGCGAGCAGGCGCGCCTGTTCGAGCTCGACGCGGGATTCGGCGATCCAGCGCTGCACGGTGTCGTACTGGATCACGGGGCGCCCGAACGCCGCGCGCTCCGACGAGCGCACCATCATCAGTTCGATCAAGAGCTCGCACAGCCCGATCGAGCGCATGCAGTGATGGATGCGCGCAGGCCCCAGGCGGATTTGCGCGACCTTGAAACCCTCGCCCTCGGCGCCGAGCAGGTTCGCGCGCGGCACACGCACCTGATCGAACGTCAGTTCGCCGATCGGGGCGACATGGTCTTCGCATCCCATCCAGCGCAGCCGCCGCACCAGCCGAACGCCCGGCGCGTCCATCGGCACGATGACGCAGGAATGGCGGCTCGTGCGGCCGGCATCGGGATCGGTCACGCCCAGCACGATCAGGAAACTGCAGCGCGGATGCGCGGCGCCGGTGATGAACCATTTGCGTCCGTCGATGATGTAGTCGTCACCGTCGCGGACCATCCGGGTCGCGATATTGGTCGCATCCGAGGAGGCCACGTCCGGCTCGGTCATGCCGAAGGCCGAACGCGTCTTCGCTTCCAGCAGCGGCCGCAGCCAGCGCGCCTTCTGCTCAGGTGTGGCGCAATTCTGCAGCGCGATCATGTTGGGCACGTCGGGCGCCTGGCAGTTGAAAACCTCCGGTGCCCAGAACAGCCGGCCCATCACCTCCGCAAGCGGCGCATAGTCGAGGTTGGACAGCCGCGTGCCGGGCTCGTCGTCCGCCAGTTCGGGAAGACCGAGATTCCACAGGCCGGCCGCGCGCGCCTTTCGCTGCAAGTCACCCATGAAGGGCGCGGCCTCCCCTCTGGCGGCATGTTCAAGCCAGGCGCGATGGCGCGGCAGCACCTCGTGATCGAAGAAGGACTGCAGCTTCTCCAGCCACGCTTCCGATCGAGCGGACAGATCGAAATCCAGGTCGGCCTCCCTTTTGGTAGAACCTAAGCGCATATCGACACAATTAGCAAATTCATTTCGATATATTGACAATCTTCCGGATTTGGTCCGATATTCCATCCTATGGCAACGACTTCCAGCATCCAGTCGTCCTCCCCGCCGCGGCCCGGCGCCCCGGAGGACCAGGCCGATCCCTCCTTCGCGACCACGCTGGCGCATGGGCTGGACGTGCTGGCGGCCTTCCGTAACCGCGGCGGCTCGCTGTCAAATGCTGAACTCGCGCTGCACACCGGCCTGTCCCGGCCGACGGTGTCGCGGCTGACCTACACGCTGGCGCAGCTCGGCTATCTCAAGCGTGACGCCAAGGGGCGCTTCCAGCTCGGGCTCGGCATTCTCGCCGCCGCCTATCCGGTGCTGTCGGCATTGAAGGTGCGGCAACTGGCGCGTCCCCTGATGCGCGAGTTCGCCGCCTACACCGGCGGCACGGTTTCGATCGCGATGCCGTTCGGGCTCGACTTCATCTATGTCGAGACGCTGCGCACCACCGACGCGGTGGCGCATCTGCCTGACGTCGGCTTTGCCAGCTCGCTGGCGCCGACCGCGGTCGGTCGCGCGCTGCTGTCGCTCTTCACCAAAGAAGAGCTCGATGCGTATGTGGCTGCCGTGAAGGCCGAGCGCCCGGAAGAAGCCGACTATGTCGAGCGGCGGACGCTGCCGGATGTCGAGCTTTGCAGGGAGCGCGGCTTTGCGATTTCGCTCGGCGAATGGCGGCGCGAGATTTTTGGCGTCGCAGCGCCGCTGTACCGCACGCCGTCGGGCGATTGCCTCTCGGTCAATTGCGGCATCCCCTCGTTTCGTTTCAACGCCGAACAGATCGAACGCGAATGCGGGCCGCGCATGCTGGGGCTGGCGCGCAGCATCCGCTCGCTGGTGACGAGCGACTGAATTCCCCCGTCAGAGGGGCAAGGCGCATCGCTCGCAAGATGCGCCAAAAATGGGGAGGGAAGAATGAGCCGGATCAAAACCGCGCTGGGCTTTGCGCTGGGCGCCATCATGCTGCTCGCCGGTGCCGCGCAGGCACAGGGCAATTATCCGAACCGCCCGATCCGCATCGTCGTGCCCTACCCCGCCGGCGGCATTGTCGACATCGTCGCCCGTGCCGTAACCGAACAGGTCGGCCGCGACTGGAGGCAGACGGTGGTGATCGAGGCAAGACCCGGCGGCAACAGCAATATCGGCACGGCTTCGGTGGCACGCAGCGAGCCTGATGGATACACATGGCTGGTCACCGGCCCGGCGGCGCTGGTCAACCCGACGCTCTACAAGGACGCCGGCTGGGACGCGCTGAAGGACCTCAAATGCGTTGGGCTTGCGGTCTGGAACCAGAGCGTGGCGCTGGTGCATCCCTCGATGCCGGCCGGCACCATCAAGGAATTCGTCGAGATCGCACGCAAGAAGCCGGGCGAACTGAACTTCGGCAATCCCGGCACCGGCTCATCCATCGACCTGAGCGCGCAAAAACTGTTCCAGGCCGCTGGCATCAGGCTCACCAATGTCGGCTACAAGGGCCAGCCGCAGGCCTTGATCGACCTGATGACGAACCTGATGCATTTCGAGATCGTCTCGCTCGAATTGGCACTGCCGCACATCAAGGCCGGCAGCGTGAAGCCGCTGGCCGTCATGACCGACAGGCGCGTCGCCGACCTGCCCGATGTACCGACGATTGCGGAAGCCGGATTTCCGGAGGCCACCTACGTGCCCTGGTATGGCATCTATGTTCAGGCCGGAACGCCCGATGCGATCGTCGCGAAGATCAACGACGGCATCAACAAGGCGCTGCAGAATCCGGACGTGCAGCGCCAGCTCGCGGTCGCCAACATCCCGGGCAAACCGATGCCGCTGAATGAGCTCGCCGCACTGATGAAGGCGGACCACGAGAAGCTGACGAAGGTGATCGCGACGTCGGGCATGGCGCTGCAGTGAGAGATGAGGCGCGGACCTCACCACATCATTGCGAGGAGCGAGATTGAACCCCGTCATTCCGGGATGGTGCGAAGGACCAGACCTCAGATGCGCAATTGCGCATCGGGGAATCTCGAGATTCCGGGTTCGTGCTGACGCACGCCCCGGAATGACGACGCCTCAAGGCCCTACTTCTTCACCTTGCTGGCATCCATCTTGATCGACTGATCCAGCATCTTCGTCGAAAACGCCGTGTTCACGTCGAACGGCTTTTCCATGCCGAGATAGGTCTGCACCAGCTCGTAGTCCTTTTTCATGCGCTCGGCGTCGATCCAGCCCAGCGCCTTGGTGGCGGTGAATTCGTCGGTCATCAAAAACTTGATGCGCTCCCACTGGCGCTGCTGGTTTTCCTTGTCGAGACCGGAGGCATGATCGAGCAGCGCCTTGAGACACGGCGCGACGTCGGCGACGCAGGCCGCATAGGCCTTCTGGCTGATCCTGACGAAATCCTCGACCAACTTCGGGTTCTTCGCAAGGTAAGCGCCGTTGACGATCAGCGAGTTGCCGTAGGGATTGAGCCCGATGTCCTTCCAGTTGACGTAGCCGAGATCGGCGCCGAACTCGATCACCTTCAGATCGTGCTCGTTGTAGAAGTCGCTGATGATATCGACGGTGTGGCTCTTCAGCGCCGCGATCTTGGCGGTCGGGCCGACATTGACGAAATTCACGGAGTCGGGCGCGATGCCGGCGGCCTTGGCGAAGGCCGGCCACATCACCCGCGAGGCATCGCCGGGCGGATTGCCGATCTTGTGGTTCGGAAAGTCCTTCGGCCCGTTCACGCCGTAGCTCTTCAGCCAGTAGAAGGTCTGCCCGGTGTTGGCGTAGATGCTCATCAGCGCCACCACGTCGGCGCCCTTGCTCTTGGCCACCAGCGTCGTCGCGAGATCGGCGATGCCGAACGGCGAGCCGCCGGAGCCGACTTTCAGCGAGGAGACGCCGGAGCCCTTGCCGACCTCGATCGTAAGATCGATGCCCGCCTTCTCGTACCAGCCTTGCGACTTGGCGTAGTAGAACGGCGAGTGGTCCGCGGTCGGTGTCCAGTTCAGGATCAGGTTGACCGCCTCGGCCGCAGCACCGGGAGCGGCCGGCACGGCAAGCGCAAGCGCCAATCCCGCAATTCGCAAAGCCTTCATTGCACCCTCCTCGTTCTGCAACCCGATCTTGTCGTCGCTGTTCGGTGACGCTACCAATGCAACAAGGGACCAGACGACTTGTCAACTATTTGGTTGGAAATGCCCAAAAAACGATCCAACGACCTAAAGCCGCAGCGGCGCGATCCGGCCGCGACCCGCAGGAAACTGCTGACGGCGGCGCGGCGCGAATTCGCCGATAGCGGCCTCGCCGGCGCCCGCGTCGACGAGATCGCCGCGCGCGCGGGCGTCAACAAGCAGCTTGTCTATCACTATTTCGGAGACAAGGATGCGCTGTATCTGGCGGTGCTGGAATGGGTCTATGAGGAAATCCGCGCCCAGGAACGCGAGCTGAACCTCGAGGGATTGCCGCCCGAGCAGGCGATCAAGAAGCTGATCGAAAGTTCCTTCGATTACCTCGCCGCCCATCCCGATTTCATCGTGCTGCTGAACGACGAAAACCGCGGCGGCGCCCGCCATGTCCGCGGCTCGCGCAAGCTGGAAGCGATGCATTCGCCGCTGGTCAGCCTCGTCTCGACCACCCTGTCCCAGGGCGTGAAGGCCGGCATCTTCCGCAGGGGTATCAATCCCGTTCACCTCTATATCTCGATTGCCGGCCTCAGCTATTTCTACTTTTCGAATACGCCGACCCTGTCGGCGATTTTCGGCAAGGATTTGTCGAGCAAGGCCGCCCGGCAGGCCCGCCGCAAACACGTGGTCGATCTGGTGATGCACTCGCTGCGCCCCTAATCAACCATATGGTTGATTACCGGGAGAGGCCGCGATAGATTGCCGCCACGCGACGGGGAACCGGGCGCGGGCCAGGGGAGTATGCGGTGTTCAGCGGTGATGGCGGATCGGCACGGTCTTTCGCGATCATCCTGATCGTGCATCTGGCCGTGATCGTGCTCTGGCAGGTGCTGGTCGATTTCTTCCAGGTACCGAGATTCATCCTGCCCTCGCCGCTTGCAACCATCAAGACGCTGGGCACGCCCGGCTATGCCTGGCTTTCCAATCTCGCGGTGACGGCGGCCGAAATTCTCGGTGGATTCTGCCTGGGCGCGGTGGTCGGCATCATGCTGGCGGTGATGTTCACCTGGTCACCGCTGGTCAGCCTGTTGCTGCTGCCGCTGTCGTGACGCTGAACATGATTCCGAAAGTGGCGCTCGGCCCGCTGTTCATCGTCTGGTTCTCCTATGGCATCTTCCCGAACATCCTGATCGCGTTCTCGATCTGCTTCTTTCCGATCCTGCTCACCACCGCCCGCGGGTTGAGCGAGGTGGAACCGGACCTCCTCGACCTCGTGAAATCGCTGCGCGGCTCGCGCTGGACGCTGTTCCGCAAAATCCAGCTGCCGGGCGCGCTACCTTACGTATTTTCCGGGATGAAAGTCGGCGCGATCCTGGCGGTGGCCGGCGCCATCGTCGGCGAGTTCATCGCCTCCGAGCGCGGGCTCGGCTACCTCATGATCCAGGTGCAGTCGTCGCTCGATACGCCGGCGATGGTGATGGCGGTGGTACTGCTGACATTGCTGGGCGTGGCGCTGTATGGGCTCGTGCTCGGCCTGGAACGGATGTTCGTCGTCCGGGACATCCGGCTGCAATAAAAAGACGGGTATGAAACATGCTGCTGACACGCGACAACCTGCCCCAGACGATTGCCGATATATCAGCGCTCGACGACCTGCTGTGCCGGCCGAGCCAGGCGCTGATCGACGATCTCCGCAAGGTCGACGGCGACATCATGATTCTGGGCGTCGCCGGCAAGATGGGCCCGACATTGGCCGGTCTTGCGAAAGCGGCCGCGCCGGAGCGTCGCGTGATCGGCGTCGCCCGCTTCAGCGATCCGGCCGTGAAAGACTGGCTGGCGGCCCGCGACGTCGAGACCATCAATTGCGACCTGCTCGACGAAACCGCGATCAAGGCGCTGCCGAAAGCTCCGAACATCGTCTTCATGGCCGGCCGCAAGTTCGGCGCCGAGGGCGATCTCTCGCTGACCTGGGCAATGAATTCGCATGTCCCTGCCCTTGTCGCGCAGGCGTTTGCAGGCTCGCGCATCGTCGCGTTCTCGACCGGCTGCGTCTATCCGTTCGTGCCTGTTAACGGCAAGGGCTCCACCGAGGATATGGCGCCCAATCCGCCCGGCGAATACGCACAATCCTGCGTCGGGCGCGAGCGCATGTTCGAATATTTCTCGCGGAAGTATTCGACGCCCGGACGGCTGTTCCGGCTCAATTACGCGATCGACATGCGCTACGGCGTGCTGCACGACATCGCCAGCAAGGTGCTGCAGGGCAAGCCGATCGACGTCAGCCTCGGCCATGTCAATTTCATCTGGCAGGGCGATGCA
This sequence comes from Bradyrhizobium paxllaeri, assembly GCF_001693515.2. NCBI lineage: Bacteria > Pseudomonadati > Pseudomonadota > Alphaproteobacteria > Hyphomicrobiales > Nitrobacteraceae > Bradyrhizobium > Bradyrhizobium paxllaeri. Next base: position 2,116,577 of record NZ_CP042968.1, on the reverse strand, counting down.
TCTTCGCAGGCGCTGCGATGTCTGGCGCATTGCGACACGCCGACCTCACCGATCAATGTCAGTGGCCACGAGATTTTGGCCGTGCGCGATCTCGCCGCAAAATTCGGACAGCGTTTTGGTCGCGCGCCCGCCATCAGGGGCAAGGAAGAGCCGACCGCGTGGCTCACCGACACGTCGCAGGCGGTAAAGCAGTTCGGCCTGCCGATCGTCGATACCGAGCAGCTCATCAGTTGGACCGCCGACTGGGTATCGCGATCGATGCCGAGCCTCGGCAAACCCACCAAATACGAGGTGCGCGATGGCCGCTATTGAGCCGATCGACATTGTGGAGCTCGACGTCGACGATGCGCCGGCCGGGCTGGTGCTGTCGACCGAAGCGGGCTGGAACCAGAACGAGGCTGACTGGCGCTTTTTCCTGAGCAAGGGTGTCGTGTTCGGCGTGCGCGACGGCGCAAGGCTGGTGGCGTCAGCGGCGCTGCTGCCCTACTCGGCGGGCAATGCCTGGATCAGCATGGTGCTGGTGACCGCAGACTTTCGCCGCCGGGGCATTGCGACGAAGCTGGTCGACGCCTGCCTCGGTGCCGCGGCCCGGCGCGGCCTAACCGCCTGGCTGGACGCGACGCCGGCCGGCGCCACTGTCTACGGTCCTCTCGGCTTCACGCCGACGCTGCAATTGCGGCGGCTGCGGCTGGAACGGCCGCAAGGCGCCACGACGACACGCCCGCTATCGACCGGTAGCCTCGACGCCCTGGCGACGCGCGACAGTAGCGCCATGGGCTTCGACCGCAGCACATTGCTGTCGGAATTTTCTACGCGACCGGGCTCGCGCATCGTGTCGGATGGCCGGGCCATGACCCTCGTCCGTGACGGGCGCGCTGCGCGGCAGATCGGGCCGCTGCTGGCCGATCGAACCGATCAGGCGCTGGCGCTGGTGGACGCCATCGTCGACTTAGAGACCGGCCCCTGGCTGATCGATGCCGTCCATTCCCAGGAAGCGTTTCTGCACGGGCTCGTTCAGTCGAGCTGGAATCTCGAGCGGCCGTTTCAACGCATGCGCTTTGGCCGTCCCACCGCGCCGCCTGCGCAACTGCCGTTCGCCGTTGCCGGACCGGAATTTGGATAGGAAGCGCCGATGCACCACAGCGAGATCAAGACCGAGATTCGAAAATCGATCGCCGACGGCACCGTACTCCCGGCGCATCCGCTCGCGCTCGATGCCAATCGCGCACTCGACGTCAGGCATCAGCGGGCGCTCACGCGCTATTACCTCGATGCCGGCGCCGGAGGATTGGCGGTCGGCGTCCACACCACCCAATTCGCGATCCGCGACGTCGGCCTGTACCGGCCGGTGCTGGAACTGGCGGCCGAGACCGCCGCTTCATGGACCAAACGACCGGTCGCGATGGTCGCAGGGCTCGCCGGTCCGACAAAGCAGGCGATTGCAGAGGCGCAAACCGCGCGCAGCATCGGCTATCACGCGGGTCTGCTCAGTCTGGCCGCGATGAAATCGGCATCCGAGGACGACATCATCGCGCATTGCGCGGCGGTGGCGCGCGAGATCCCGCTGGTCGGCTTCTATCTGCAGCCGGCGGTCGGCGGCGTCATCCTCAGCGCCGATTTCTGGCGGCGCTTTGCATCCATCGATAACGTCATCGCCATCAAGATCGCACCATTCAACCGCTACCGGACGCTCGACGTTCTCCGCGGCGTGGCGGCCGCCGGCGCGCTCGATCGCATCGCGCTCTATACCGGCAATGACGATCACATCCTGCTGGACCTCACCTTGCCGTTCGACCTGCGCGACAAGGGCGTCACCACCCGCGCCTACTTTAGGGGCGGCCTGCTCGGGCACTGGTCGGTGTGGACCGCGAGCGCGATCAAGCAGTTCGAGATGTGCAAGGCGGCGCGCGGCAAGGATGCCGTGCCTGCCGATTTGCTGGCGCTGGACGCCCGCGTCACCGACTGCAACAGCGCGTTCTTCGATGTCGCCAACAATTTCCACGGCTGCATCGCAGGCTGCCATGAAGTGCTGCGTCGGCAAGGATTGATGCAGGGCCTCTGGTGCCTCGATCCCGCCGAGGGGCTCAGTCCAGGCCAGATGCAGGAGATTGACCGCGTCTGCCGTGAGCATGCAGATCTCTCCGACGACGCCTTCGTGAAGGCGAACCTGCAGAAATGGCTGGCATGAGCGCGGACGAGCCCTTCATCAGCCTGCGCAACGTCCGCAAGGTCTATCGCTCCAAGGGCGCGGAATTTCTCGCGGTCTCCGACGTCACTATGGACGTCAGGGAGGGCGAGCTGGTTTCGCTGGTCGGTCCATCCGGCTGCGGCAAGACTACCGTGCTGAAGATCCTGGCTGGATTGCATGATGCCGACGGCGGCACCATCAAGATCGGCAATACGAAAACACCGTTCGACCCCGCGCGCGACATCGGCATGGTGTTCCAGCAAGCGCTCCTGCTGAAATGGCGAACCATTCTGGACAACGTGCTGCTGCCCGCCGAAATCGTCGGCCTGCCGATGAAGGCGGCGCGGGACCGCGCCCGCGATCTGCTCAACCTCGTCGGCCTCGCCGGCTACGAGGACAAATATCCGCAGCAATTGTCCGGCGGTATGCAGCAACGCACGGCAATTGCGCGCGCCTTCATCCACGATCCAAAACTGATTCTGATGGACGAGCCGTTCGGCGCGCTCGATGCGCTGACCCGCGAGCAGATGAACCTCGAAATGCTGAGGATCTGGCGCGAGAGCGGCAAGACCATCCTGTTCGTGACGCACAGCATCCAGGAGGCGGTGTTCCTGGCCTCGCACTGCGCCGTGCTCACCGCAGGCCCGGCGCGGATGGCGGAATATTTCCCGATCGAGCTGCCGTTCCCGCGGACCTTGCCCATCAAGACAACGGATGAATTCGGCGCCTATGCGCGGCGGATCTATGCAAGGCTCGGATTGAGCCCGAGCGCTTGAGCCTCCTACTCATACGCCGTCGGTCCCGTATCGCGATAAGCCCAGCAACTCTCCCGCGGCAGTGAGACCTGGGTCTCGACGCCGACCTGATGGCGGGCCGCGGTGCCGAGCTCGACCACCTCCAGCCGCCGGCCGAACAACTCGATGCCATAGGCGGTCTGCGTGCCCTGATAGCGGCGGTCGAGCACGCGGGCGGAAAAGATGTTGGCGCCGTTGTGCGGGCCGATGGTGATGTTTTCCGGCCGCAGCGCGATGCGGACTTTTTCATCCGGGCCGAGCGGATGCAGCAAGGCCACCTCCCCTCGCCGCCCCTCGCCGAAATCGACCGTGCCGAATTGGCCGTTGCGTGACACCAACGTGCCCGCAAGCTCGTTGGTCGCGCCGGTGAAGTTGGCGACGAACAGATCCGCCGGACGGTTGTAGATCGCGTCAGGCGTATCCATCTGCAGCAGCCTGCCGTCGCGCATCACGCCGATGCGGTCGCCTAGCACGACGGCCTCGGCTTGATCATGGGTGACGTACAGCGCCGTCATGCCGGTTTGCTTGAGGATGACGCGCAGATCGTCGCGCAGCCGCAACCGCAATTTGGCATCGAGGTTCGACAAGGGCTCGTCGAGCAGCAGCAATTGCGGCCGGTAGACGATGCTGCGCGCCAGCGCCACGCGCTGCATCTGGCCGCCTGACAATGCGACCACCGGCCGTTCCGCATATTCCGACAGGCCGACCAGTTCGAGCGCCTCGTCGACCTTGCGTCGGGCATCGGCACGCGAGAGTTTGCGATGCTTGAGCGGATAGACCACGTTCTGCCGCACCGTCATATGCGGCCACACCGCGTAGGACTGGAACACCATGCCGAGGTCGCGCAGCCGCGGCGGCACCAGAATGCCGCGTTCGGGCGAGGACACGACCTTGCTGGCAATGCTGATCTCGCCCGATGTCGGATGCTCCAGCCCGGCGACGCAGCGCAGCGTCGTGGTCTTGCCGCAGCCGGAGGGGCCGAGCAGAACCACGATCTCGCCGGCCGGCACGCCGAAACTGACGCCGTCGATCGCCGGCCGGCCGATCGCAAACTGCTTGCGCAGGTCGGTAACTTCGAGAGTCGCCGTCATCGATCCGATAATTCCACTGCGGTGACGATCATTGCTTGTAGCCGTAGGTCTTGTTCCAATCGGCGACCCAGGCCGTGTGTAACTTCACATACTCGTCGAACTTGGGGAACCAGACCTTGACCACCTTGGGATCGAAGCCTTCCGGATAGGCCGGCGGCACCTTCAGCGACGTGAGATTGCCGAGTTCCTTGATCATGAAGGTCTGGCCTTCCTTCGACAGGCACCAGTTCAGGAACAACTTTGCAGCGTTAGGATGCGCGGCGGTCTTCGGAATGCCGGTCGCGTAAGGATTGACCGGCGCGCCCTCGGGCGGGAAGAAGATCTGGATCGGTGCGCCGTCCTTCTGCTTCGGATAGATCGCGTTGTAGAGTAACGGCCCCATGGCGATTTCACCTCGCACCAGCGAATCCGACATCGGCGCGCCCGATGGATAAAGCACCGGCCGGGTCGCCGCCTGCTTGGCCCAGTAGTCCTCACCCAGCACCTGACGCTCGAACATCACCCGCGTCCATGTGGTGCCGCCTGACGGAGCGATCACCTGTCCTGTCATCTTGTTGTATTCCGGCTTGGTGAGGTCCATCCAGGTCTTGGGCGGATTCTTGACCAGTTCGGTGTTGTAGGCGATCGACCACACCAGCGTGGCGCGCGGCCAGAGCTGGGGCGCAATCTGCGCGTCGGGATTGTAGTCGGCCGCGTTCGGCGGCGCGTAGTCCTGGAACATGTCGGCCATCGGTTGCATCAGCGCGCGGTCAGAATGATCGAGCACGTCGGCGATCAACTTTCCGGCCGCGGCCTCGGTCTTCACGCGCGTGATGAGTTGGCCGCCGGGCGCGCGCACCATCTCGACCTTGATTTCGGGGAAGCGCTTGTTGAAGGCCTTGATGACCTGCTGCTCGACCTCGGCAAAATTCGCGGTGTAGTACACCAGCTTGCCCTCGACCTTCGCCGCGGCAATCAATTCGGGCGAACCGAACTCCTGCGCCTGTGCCCGCGCGCTGCACACGAGTGCGAGACCGGCGACGCCGGCGGCTGCAACGATATTAGTGAGGATCCTTCCAGTCATAGTCATAACCAAATTCCTCCCTTTGCTTTTGTTATCCGGTCCGGGCAACGCTGCCCTGCGCCGCGCCGCGCGAAAAATAGTTGGCGCCGCCGATCAGCGCGCCGAGCAGAACGGTCTGCACCAGGCTGAATGCCGCGGTCTTTCCGAGGTTCCCACCCTCATAATAGTCAAGCAGCAGCACCGACATCACCATGGTGTTGCTGGTGTAGAGGAACAGCGACGAGCCGAGCTCGCGGATCGCAAGCACGAACAGCAGCGTCATCGAGGCCATCACGCCCGGCCGCGCCAGCGGCAGCACGATCGTCCTGATGGTGCCGAGCACGCCCTTGCCGCAAACCCAGGCCGCCTCCTCGAGTTCGCGGTGGATCTGCAGGAACGAGGTCGACAATGATTTGACCGTATCCGGCATGAAGCGCGCGATGAACGCCAGCGCCAGTATCCAGATGGTGCCGTAGAGGCCACCGGGAATGCCGATCCATGCCCAGAGATAGGCGACGCCGACCACGAGACCGGGAATCGCCACCGGCAAGGTCGAGATCACGTCGATCCAGCGCCGGCCCATCACCTGGGTGCGATGGATGGTGTAGCCGATCGCAAAGGCGAGCGCGCCGCCGACCACGGCGGTGATGATGCCGACCTCGACCGCATTGTAGATCGAGCGCATGGTCAAGGGATTGTCGAAGACGCTCTGAAAATGCATCAGTGAATACTGCCTGGCGTCGAACAGGCTGGAAACGTCGCGGATGAACATGAACTTGCGAAACGCTGCGACGATTAGCGCGAGCAACGGCAGCACCACCACGATCAGGAGATAGATGATGCCGAGACCGAAGGTGAACCAGCGCCAGCGCCCGAGATCGAGGCTGCGCGGCCGGAATGCCTTGCCGGCGACAGTGGTGTAGCTGCGGCCGCTCAGCACCTTGTGTTGCAGGAATACCAGCAGCCCGGTGACGACCATGAGGATGATCGCCACCGCCGCGGCGGTGTTGTAAAGCGGCGGCGACCAGTTGGTGAGCTTGAAGATATAGGTGGTCAGTACCGCCAGGTTGGTTGGCGCGCCCAGCACCGCTGGGATGCCGTAGATCCCGAGCATGACGATGAATGACAGCAGCATGCCCGAGACGATCGCCGGCATGATCAACGGGAACGTCACCGTGAACAGCGTCGCGAACGCGCTGGCGCCGGAAATCTCGGCGGCCTCCTCCAGGCTCGGGTCCATGTTGCGCAGCGCGGACGAGGTGAACATGTAGACGTACGGCGCGTAGTAGATACCGAACACGAACACCAAGCCCCACATCGAATAGAAATCGACGCGCCAGTCCAGCCCGACCCATTTGAACATGGTGTTGATCAGGCCGGTCTTCGGCGAGCCCAGAATCGCCCATGCCACGCCCGCGACCAGCGGCGGCGCGAACAGCGGCAGGATGCTCGCTGCCGCGATGAAGCCTTTGAACGGGGTGTTGGTGCGAACGACGATCCAGGAAAACAGCAATCCGACCGCGACCGCGATCAGCGTGCCGCCGCCGCAGGCGATCAGCGTGTTGAAGAGCGCCTCGGCGACATTCGGGTTCGCCAGCACGGTGAGGAAGTTCGTGACCGAGAGGTGACTGAGCTGGATGCCGTCGACCACCGGGTTGGTGTCGGTGAGCGCGCCGAGCAGCAGCATCAGAATGGGGTAGATGACGAGGAAGCCGAGGATCGCGAGCAGGACCGAAACCCAAAGGCTGGCCCCTACGCGCCCACGCCCGCCCCCACTCGCGCTACGCATGTCTTCGCCGCGCCGGCTCGCCAGTCCGTCCAAAGCGTTTTCCCTCGCCGGTGACCGTCTTTTTATAAAACTGCGGTCCGGTTGCGCAAAAGCCTAGTCGATTGCGCGGCACGCGGGAAGGTACCCGAAAGTCGGCGCGCGGATATGGCGCGGCGGACGTCGCCCATCCCTTCGCATACGCATCATGCAGCGGCGTGTCTGTGGCTTGCGCCGCGTCCGTAGTACACGCCGCTCTGGGCGCGACCGCCCCCCAAGGCGTGGAGAGCCCGAACGAATGTCCGCAGATGCAACCGCAAAGCCATCAACCGCGCCCATCGACGGCCTGCCCCCGGAACTTCGGCGCTGGGCGGTCGCAGCGATCTTTACCGCACTGGCGATGGCCTCGCTGGATACGGCGATTGCGAACGTCGCGCTTCCTGCGATCGCCGCCGACCTCCATGTCAGCCCGGCCGACGTGGTCTGGGTGGTCAACATCTACCAGATCGCGCTGGTGGCGACGCTGCTGCCGCTCGGCGCGCTCGGCGAAATCGTCGGCCATGAGCGGATCTATATCGGCGGTCTCATCCTGTTCACGCTGGCCTCGCTCGGCTGCGCCCTGGCATGGTCGCTGCCCAGCCTGACGGCGGCCCGGGCGTTGCAGGGGCTGGGCGCCAGCGGCATCATGAGTGTGAACGCGGCGCTGGTCCGCTTCGTTTACCCGACCCATATGCTGGGCCGCGGCTTCGGCCATAACGCGCTGGTGGTCGGAACGGCATTCACGTTCGGCCCGACCATTGCCTCCGCGATCCTCGCGGTTGGAACATGGCCGTGGCTGTTCGCAATCAACATCCCCTTCGGCGTGATTGCGATCTGGATCGGCCTGAAGACCCTGCCGAAAACGCCGCGTGCGAAGCACGCATTCGATTTTGCGAGTGCGGCGCTGACCGCAAGCTGCCTCGGGCTCTTCATCATCGGCATTGGCGGCGCGGCGCATCAGGTGCCGCCTGTCCTGGTCGGGCTGACTCTTGGCGTGGCATTGGCCCTCGGCTGGACCATCACCCGCAGATATCAAGACCATCCGGCGCCGATGTTGCCGATCGACCTGTTCCGGCGGCCGATGTTCGCGCTGTCGGCCGCAACTTCGGTCTGCGCATTTGCGGTACAGGGATTGGCCTTCGTCTCGCTGCCCTTCTACTTCGAGGACGTGCTGCACCGCTCGCAGGTGGAGACCGGATTCTTCATGACGCCATGGCCGTTGGTGGTGGCGATCATGGCGCCGATCGGCGGCCGGCTCTCCGACCGCTATCCGGTCGGCATCCTCGGCGGCATCGGGCTGGTGCTGCTTGGCATCGGCATGGCGCTGCTGGCGACGCTGCCGCCCGATCCCGGCATTGCCAACATCGTCTGGCGCACGGTGATCTGCGGCATCGGCTTCGGCTTTTTTCAAACGCCGAATTTGCGGGCGCTGATGTCGAGCGCGCCGCCACATCGCAGCGGCAGCGCGAGCGGCATCGTCGCAACCGCGCGCCTGACCGGACAAACGCTTGGCGCAGCCCTCGCCGCCCTGTGCTTTGCGCTGGCCGGCCACAACGGCGCGACCGTGGCGCTGGCGCTCGGGGCCGGATTTGCCGCGCTTGGAAGCCTGATGAGTTTTTTGCGTTTGACCGTAGGCTCAGACAAGCCGTGAAGGCCGTTGCTGCTTAGTTGAGCGCCCACAGATAGGCCAGCGTCGCCGCGATCCCGAGACCGGTTCTGACCGCGTGCAGGCCTCCCCACTTCACGATCAGCGCGCGTGACTGCGGGCCGGCGTCCTTCTCGTCAAGCGCGCCGAGCGCGCGGTTGGTCGGCATGATGCCGATCAGCGTATACGGCCAGTTGGCGAGAATGAGCACCGCGCCGACGATCCAGCGCCAGTCCCGCGTCAGCCACGCCGCGATCAGGCCGAGCACGCCTGAAATCACCGCACAACTCGCCTGCATCATGAAGCCGCGCGCGTAGCTTGGCTTCCACTGCTTCAGCAGATTCCGGTCATCGAGGCCAAAGCGCGCCGGCTGTTCGGCGAAATTGATGAAAAACGCGGCGCCGGCGAATGCCGCGGCGACGATCATCGCTAGCTGTCCTGCAAACATGAGTTACTCCACATATCGTTTGCTAATTGACAATATATTGTCATTTTGGGTACTAGTAGTCAAATGGCAACAAAGCGACATACCCCCGGCGGCGAGGCCCTGACCGACCTGGTACTGGCGGTGTTCCGGCTCAACGGACGCCTGCTCGCGGCCGGCGACCGCCTGGTGACCGACCTCGGCCTGACCAGCGCGCGCTGGCAGGTGCTGGGCGCGATCGCCCTTTCGCCAACTCTGCAGCCGGTGGCATGGCTGGCGCGGAGCATGGGGCTTAATCGCCAGGGCGTTCAGCGCATCATCAACGAGATGCGGGACGATGGCCTGGTCGAACTACGCCCCAACCCAAATCACCGCCGCGCCCATCTCGTCGCGCTGACCCGGCGTGGGCAGGATGCCTTTTCGGCAGCCACGAATTTGCAGGCGCCGTGGGCAAATGCCCTGGCCAAGGGGATCGCGCCCAACGAGTTTGCTGCTGTCAGCCGAATCTTGAAGGCGCTGAACGAGCGCCTGGATAGCGCGGATTAACCTGGCTGCGCCGATGGGTCGCGGCCGCCCCACCGCAACACCGGCCGGTCAAGTTTCATCCGGCGTGAAAACGCGTTTTTTATCCTGCGAGCAAACGCATTTTCTTGATTTGAACTATTCCAAGTTGCGGGCCATCTTCCCGGCCGCAGCTCCCTCGGTGGATGGAGCGAACAGGGGATACGCGATGGCAAACCTCACAATTAATGGCAAATCAATCTATGTGGACATCGAAGACGACACGCCACTGCTTTGGGCGATCAGGGAGAATGTCGGGCTGACGGGCACCAAATATGGGTGCGGCATTGCACAATGCGGCGCCTGCACCGTGCACATCGATGGCGTCGCGATGCGCTCCTGCGGCGTTACCGTCAGCGAGGCGGTCGGCAAGCAGATCACCACGATCGAGGGTCTTGCCAGTGGCGGCACGCTGCACAAGGTGCAGCAGGCCTGGGTCGCCAATGACGTGCCGCAATGCGGCTATTGCCAGGCCGGCATGATCATGGCGGTCGCAGCACTGCTCAAGGAAAAGCCGAGGCCGACCGACAAGGACATTGACGAGGCCATCACCAACATCTGCCGTTGCGGGACCTTCCAGCAGGTCCGCGAGGCGATCCACGCCGCCGCAAGCGCTTGAGGGGATGCCATGAACAAGCACGTCATGCCCAAGCCCAATCTCAAGTCCAATCTCAAGCTCAACCGCCGCGCCTTCGTGATCGGCACCGCCGCTGCCGGCGCCGGCCTTGCGATCGGTCTCGATATTCCCTTCGGCGGGCCGCAGGTCGTCCGGGCCGCCGACGGCTCGCCGGAAGTCAATGTCTGGGTGGTGATCCGCCCCGACAACACGACTGTAATTCGTGTTGCCCGCTCGGAAATGGGCCAGGGCACCCTCACCGGCCTCGCCCAGCTCGTCGCCGAAGAGCTCGAATGCGACTGGTCGAAGGTCGTCACCGAATATCCGACGCCGGGTCAAAGTGTCGCACGCAAGCGCGCCTGGGGCGATTTCTCGACCGGCGGCAGCCGCGGCATCCGCACCAGCCAGGAGTATGTCCGCAAGGGCGGCGCCACCGCGCGCATGATGCTGGTGCAGGCGGCTGCGAACGAGTGGAAGGTGCCGGTCTCCGAATGCACTGCCGCCAACAGTGTCATCACCCATACGCCCTCGGGCAAGACCACGACCTACGGCAAGGTGGTCGAAGCGGCCGCGAAGCTCTCGCCGCCAGCGGACGCGGATGTGAAGCTGAAGGATCCGAAGGACTGGAAGATCGCCGGCAAGGGCGTCAAACGGCTCGACACCGTCGATAAGACGACGGGCGCAATGATCTACGGCGCCGATGTCAAGCTGCCCGGCATGCTCAACGCTGCGATCAAGGATGCGCCGGTCTTCGGCAGCAAGCTGAAGAGCTATGACGAGGCCAAGATCGCCGGCATGAAGGGCGTCAAGAAGGTGGTGAAGGTCGGCGACAGCGCGGTCGCCGTCGTCGCCGATACCTGGTGGCACGCCAAGACCGCGCTCGACGCGCTGCCGATCGTCTGGGACGAAGGCGAGAACGCCAAAGTCTCCAGCGAGTCGATCGCCAAATGGCTGGCCGAAGGTCTCGATAATTCGCAGCCGGCCTTCATCGGCAACCAGAACGGCGACGCCAAGGCGGCGATTGCTTCCGCCGTCAAGAAGGTCGAGGCGGTCTACAACTATCCCTACCAGAACCACGCCACGATGGAGCCGCTGAACGCCACAGCGGTCTACACAGCTGATAAATGCGAGGTCTGGTGCGGCACGCAGAACGGCGAAGCGGCGTTCGCCGCCACGATGGAAGCCTCAGGCCTGCCCGCCGAGAAATGCGAGGTGCACAAGCTCATCCTCGGTGGCGGCTTCGGGCGACGCGGCATGACCGACTACGTCCGGCAGGCGGTTCTGATCGCCAAGGAGATGCCGGGGACGCCGGTCAAGCTGTTGTGGTCGCGTGAAGAGGACATGGCACAAGGCAAATTCCATCCGGTCACACAGTGCAAGCTGACCGGTGCCTTCGATGCCAATAACAATCTCACGGCGCTGCATGTGCGATTGTCGGGACAGTCGATCCTCTACACCGTGCGTCCGGCAGCGCTGGTGAACGGCATGGATACGGCTGCATTCCAGGGCCTCAGCCCTTCCGGTGATGCCGCGATCGGCTACTCCGTGCCGAACCTCTTGGTCGAGCATTCGATGCGCAATCCGCACGTTCCGCCCGGCTTCTGGCGTGGCGTCAACGTCAACCAGAATGCGATCTACATGGAATGCTTCATGGATGAGCTGGCGCATTCGGTCGGCCAGGATCCGGTGGAATTCCGCCGCAAGCTGATGAGCAAGCATCCCAAGCATCTCGCCGTGCTCAATGCGGTGGCCGAGAAGATCGGCTGGGGCAAGCCCGCGCCGCAAGGCGTCTATCGCGGCATTGCGCAGGTGATGGGCTACGGCAGCTATGTCGCGGGTGCTGCGGAAATCTCCGTCACCGACGGCAGCAAGATCAAGGTGCATCGCATCGTCGCTTCCACCGATCCCGGCTACATCGTCAATCCGGCGCAGGTCGAGCGGCAGATCGCGGGCTCCTTCGTCTATGGCCTGTCGGCGCTGTTCTACGGCGGCTGCACGGTGAAGGACGGCAAGATGGAGCAGACCAACTTCGACACCTACAATTCCATGCGCATCGCCGAGATGCCAAAGGTGGAATGCGTGATGGTGCCGAGCGGCGGCTTCTGGGGCGGCGTCGGCGAACCGACCATCGGCGTTGCCGCGCCTGCGGTGCTCAACGCCTACTTCGCGGCGACCGGCAAGCGAATCCGTTCAGTGCCGCTGAGAGACCAGAACATCACATTCGCCTGACAAAAGCAGCGGCGGCCTTCGGGCCGCCGCTTCACCTTCCGGAGGGGCCGCTGATGAAAACCTTGTCTGTCATCCTCGGGATGGCAACGATTGTGGCGTCGAGCCTGCCCGTGCTGGCGGCCTCCGTCCCCCCGCCCGGGGCGGCGTCCTGTTCCGGCTGTCACTCGTCAACGGCAGCGGCGGCTTCGCCCGTTACACGGCTGTACGGCCGCGACGCCAATGAGATCGTGACCGCGATGACCGGATTTCGCGACGGCTCGGTTCCCTCCACGGTGATGAACCGCATCGCCAAGGGTTTTACGGACGACGAGCTGCGCGCGATTGCGGCGTGGCTCGCGGCACAGAAGTAAGGGGGCCGGCATGGGTATCAGCCATCGCATCAGCCGCCGGGAATTCCTGGGTACCAGCGCAGCCGCTGCGGCAGCGCTGACGTTTCCATTGCCCGCATTCGCGCAAGCCGCGGCCCGCGTCGTCGTGATCGGCGGCGGTTTTGGCGGCGCGAGTTGCGCGCGCGCCCTCAAACAGATCGATCCGAAATTGCAGGTCACGCTGGTCGAGCCGAACAAGACCTTCACTGCCTGCCCGTTCAGCAACAACGTCATCGCCGGACTGCGTTCGATCGAGGAGCAGCAATTCGGCTATGACAAGATCGCAGCTGGCGGCGTGACCGTGGTGGCGCAGGCGGCGACCGGCGTCGATAACGCGGCGCGGACGGTCACCCTCGCCGACGGCACCTCGCTCGGCTATGACCGGCTGGTGCTCTCTCCCGGCGTCGATCTCCGCTTCGACGTTCTGCAGGGCTATGATGAAGCCGCAGCCTCCAAGATGCCGCATGCCTGGAAGGCCGGTGAGCAGACGCTGTTGCTGCGCAAGCAGCTCGAGGCAATGGACGATGGCGGCCTGGTGGTGATATCAGCTCCCGCCAATCCCTTCCGCTGCCCGCCCGGACCTTACGAACGCGCCTGCCTGATCGCGCATTATCTGAAAACCAAGAAGCCGCGTTCGAAGCTGCTCATCCTCGACGCCAAGGACACCTTCTCCAAGCAGCGCCTGTTCCAGAACGCCTGGAAGGAGCTTTATCCCGGCATGGTCGAATGGGTCTCGCTGTCGCAGGGCGGCAAGGTCAATGCCGTCGATCCCGCGACCAACACGCTGATCACCGATTTCGGCAACCACACCGCGAAAGTGGCCAACGTCATTCCGCCGCAGCGGGCCGGCCGCATCGCAGCGTCAGCCGGCGCCACCGACAACACTGGCTGGTGCGCGATCGACCCGGTCACCTTCGAATCGAAATCGGCGCCGAACATCCATGTCATCGGCGATGCCTGTCTTGCGGGCGCCATGCCGAAATCCGCCTTCTCGGCGAATGCACAGGCCAAAGTCTGCGCGGCCGCGATTGCCACGTTGCTGTCAGGCGGCACGCCTACCGCGCCGAAGCTGATCAATACCTGCTACAGCCTCGCGGCTCCCGGCTATGGCATCTCGGTGGCCGGCGTCTACCAGCCGAAGAACGGCGTGCTGGCCGATGTCGAAGGCGCCGGCGGCGTCAGCCCGGCGGACGTGCCCCGCGAATTCCGCGCGCGCGAAGCCGACTACGCGCAATCCTGGTTTGCGACCATTACGGCGGAAGTCTTTGGCTAGACCCACCTATCGCATGTCAGGTCGCTTCATTGCCGGGGTCATGCTCGTCCTGCCCGGCCTGACTGCCGCAACGGAACTTCGCGACTATGCCGTCATCGGTGACGCCATTCCGCAGTCGCTGACGGGTGCGGCCGGCGATGCCGCACGCGGGCGCGCACTTGTGGTGGAACGTTCCAGCACTTGCATCCTCTGCCACAGCGGCCCATTTCCCGAACAGAAATTCCAGGGCGACCTGGCGCCCGACCTTTCCGGTTCCGGCAACCGCTGGTCGGAAGGCCAGTTCCGGCTGCGGCTTGTGGATGCGTCACGCCTCAATGCCGAGACGATCATGCCGTCCTACTACCGCGTGGACGGACTGCAGCGCATCGGGACGGTGTGGCGCGACAAGCCGATCCTGTCGGCGGAACAGATCGAGGATATCGTGGCGTATCTCGTGACGCTGCGCGAATAGGAAGACGCGATGCAACTACGACCCGATACCACACGCCGTCAGTTCCTCGGCCTCGCCGGCGCCGCCGCCATGGCCAGCGCCGTCCCCATCGTCACCGTTCGGCCTGCCGAGGCGACACCCGCCACGCTAGCTTCCGCCATCCGCGGCGTAACCGGGGGCGCCGAGGTGAAAACGGGCAAGGTCAAACTCGACATCCCGCCGCTGGTCGAGAATGGCAATACCGTGCCGATGACGGTCAGCGTCGCCAGCCCGATGGCGCCGGAGGATCACGTCGCAAGTATCCACGTCTTCAACGAAAAGAACCCGCAGCCGAACATCGGCAATTTCCGTCTCGGTCCGCATGCCGGGCGCGCGCAGGTTTCGACCCGTATCCGTCTCGCCGACAGCCAGAAGATCGTCGCGATCGCAAAACTCTCGGACGGATCGTACTGGTCGGCCAGCGTCGATGTCGTCGTCACGCTGGCCGCCTGCACGGAGGACGTAATCTGATGGCTTCTGCACTGATCAACGTCCCGGCGAAGGCGAAACGCGGCGACATCATCGAGATCAAGACGCTGATGTCGCACATCATGGAAACCGGCTATCGCCATACGGCAACTGGCGAAGTCGTGCCGCGCGACATCATCACGAGCTTTACGTGCCGCTTCAACGGTACCGAGATTTTCCGCGCCGACCTGTTTCCGGCGATATCGGCCAACCCCTTCATCACCTTCTTCACGACCGCGACCCAAAGCGGCAAGTTCGAGTTCGAATGGATCGGCGACAAGGGTTTTTCCGAAACTGCGTCCGCGTCGATCACGGTCGAATGAGACTTGCCAGCGCCATAACCGCCGCGCTGCTGGTGGCGGGTGCCGTTGGCGCCACCGAAATTCCGCAGGCCGAACGCCGCTCCGGCTACAGCTTCATGAAGCCGGACACTAAGGCAATGCAGGACGAAGATACCGCCAATCCCGGCATGCTCTGGGTGCTCGACGGCGAAGCCCTGTGGAAACGCAAGTCTGGCGCGGCGGAGAAAGCCTGCGCGGACTGCCACGGTGACGCCCGCACCAGCATGAAGGGCGTCGCCGCCCGCTACCCTGCTTTCGACAAGTTTGCAAGCCGTCCCGTCGATCTGGAGCAGCGCATCAATTCCTGCCGCAGCAACCACCAGCAGGCGACTCCGCTGCCCTTCGAGAGCCGCGAGTTGCTGGCGCTCACCGCCTTCGTCGCGCGGCAGTCGCAAGGCGTGCCGATCGAAGCCGGCGCTGACCCGCAGCTTGCGCCATTCATCGCCAGGGGACGCGAGCTCTACGTGCAGCGGCAGGGACAGCTCAATCTCGGCTGCACGAATTGCCATGACGACAACTGGGACAAGCGCCTCGCCGGCTCCGCGATCACGCAAGGACATCCGACCGGCTACCCGCTCTACCGGCTGGAATGGCAGTCGCTGGGATCGCTGCAGCGGCGGCTCCGCGCCTGCATCACGGGCATCCGGGCGCAAGCCTATGATTACGGCGCGCCGGAACTGGTCGAACTGGAGCTGTATCTGATGTCGCGGGCGCGCGGGATGCCGATGGAGGCACCCGCCGTCAGGCCCTAGCTTCGTAAGAAGCTTACCGCTCCGCGAACGCCTTCTCGACGACGAACTGCGCCGGCTCGCCGTGATTGCCTTCGACAAAGCCCTTGCCGTTGAGCAGCGTGCGGGTGTCGGCCACCAGCGCCGGGCTGCCGCAGATCATGACGCGGTCATGCGCGGGATCGAGCGAGGCCAGCCCGATGTCGCCGAACAGTTTTCCTGACGTGATCAGGTCGGTGATGCGGCCGCGGTTGCGGAAGGGATCGCGCGTTACGGTCGGATAATAGATGAGCTGGTTGCGGATGCACTCGCCGATCAGTTCGTCGTTCGGCAGCTTTTCGGTGATCATTTCGCCATAGGCGAGCTCGGCGACGCGGCGGCAGCCGTGAAGCAGCACCACCTTCTCGAACCGCTCATAGGTCTCGGGATCCTTGATCACGGAAAGGAACGGCGCCAGCCCGGTGCCGGTGCCGATCAGATAGAGGTTGCGACCGTCTTCGAGATTGTCGATGACCAGCGTGCCGGTGGCCTTGCGGCTGACGATGATCTCGTCGCCCTGCTTCAAGTGCTGGAGCCGCGAGGTCAGCGGGCCGTCCGGCACCTTGATCGAGAAGAATTCGAGCCGGTCCTCGTAATTGGCGCTGGCGACCGAGTAGGCACGGAGTAGCGGCTTCTCGCCGACCTTGAGCCCGATCATGGTGAACTCGCCGTTGCGGAAACGGAACGAAGGATCGCGCGTGGTGGTGAAGCTGAACAGCGTGTCGGTCCAGTGATGGACGCTCAAGACGCTTTCTTGGTTGAAATTGCTCATCGCACCGTTTCCTGACCTGCTGGCCGGATTGACCGGCCGTATCATTCGTATACGATCATTCGTATACAAATGAATAATCCAGCTTGATCGGATCGTCAAGCCGGGCAGAATGTCCGGCGAAGGCATTGAACCAAAAGGAAAAACCATGGCCCACGATGCACCCCAGGCTACCGGCCCGAGCAAGCTGGTGATCCGCAATATCGGGCTGCTGCTGTCGGGTGCCCTGGAAAAACCGATCCTGGACGGCGACACGATCGTTGCCGAGAACGGCAAGATCACTGCCATCGGCCGCTTCAAGGACGTCGATATCGAGGGCGCGACCACAATCGTCAACGCCAACGGCACCACCGTCGCGCCGGGCCTGATCGACAGTCACGTCCATCCCGTCGCCGGCGACTGGACGCCGCGGCAGAACCAGATCAACTGGATCGACAGCTATCTGCATGGCGGCGTCACCACCATGATCTCGGCCGGCGAGGTCCACATGCCCGGTCGCCCCCGCGACGTCGTCGGCCTGAAGGCGATGGCGATCTTTGCGCAGCGCGCATTCTGGACGTTGCGGCCCGGCGGCGTAAAGGTGCATGCTGGCGCGCCTGTCATCGAATGCGAGATGGTGGAAGACGATTTCAAGGAAATGGCCGCGGCCGGCGTCAAGCTGCTCGGCGAAGTCGGCCTCGGCGGCGTGAAAGACGGTCCTACCGCGCGCAAGATGGTGGGCTGGGCGCGCAAATACGGCATCCAGAGCACGATCCACACCGGCGGCCCCTCGATCCCCGGCTCGGGCCTGATCGACAAGGACGTGGTGCTGGAAGCCGACACCGATGTCGTCGGCCATATCAATGGCGGCCATACCGCGCTGCCCGACGATCAGATCCGTTGCATCTGCGAGGGTTGCAAGCGCGGGCTCGAGCTGGTTCACAACGGCAACGAGCGTTCGGCGCTGTTCACGCTGCGCACCGCGCGCGAGATGGGCGATTTGCACCGCGTCATCCTCGGCACCGACGCGCCCGCCGGCTCCGGCGTGCAGCCGCTTGGTATCCTTCGCATGGTCTCGATGCTGTCCTCGCTCGGCGACCTGCCGGCCGAACTCGCCTTCTGCCTGGCGACCGGCAACACCGCGCGCATGCGCGAGCTCGACTGCGGCATCATCGAAGTCGGCCGCTCGGCAGACTTCGTCCTGATGGACAAGGCGCAGCACTCGCCCGGCAAGAACATCCTCGAAAGCGTGCAGCTCGGCGACCTCCCCGGCATCGGCATGACCATCATCGACGGCATCGTCCGCACCCAGCGCAGCCGCAACACGCCGCCGGCCGGGAAAGTGCCGGAGATCGACAGCGGGCATTGATAGCGCCGGTCGCGGCACGACGACGCCGGCGCGCGTGAAAAAGTCACATCGAGCCTCGAAGGCCGTGAACGAATTGCCTGATAGCCCCGTCCAATGCGGGCTGGCCTGACGGCCATTTGCTCAGACTTTCGAGGAACATTTGAAGAATTCATTGCAAGTCGCCGGCGGGGTCGTCGGCGCGGTCATTGGCTTTGTCGCGACATTGCTGCTGCTTGAGCTGATCGGCTTCGGAAACCGGGCCGATCCGATCTTATCAGGCGTGCTGGCGCTATTGGTGTTTGCGCCAGGCGGCGCCATCGCGGGCCTCCTGCTCGGCACGGCGTTCGCGAGGCGGCTGCGCGGCGGAGAAAACAGCGACGGATTTCTCCGCAACAGCCTGAAGGCATCGACGGTTCTGATCGCGCTCTGCGCTGCGGCCGGCACCACCTATTATGTCTATGCCATCACGACGGCGACGCCCTGGCTGAATCCGAATGCCCCCAACCCGCTTCTCGTCTTTGAGGTTCGCCTCCCTGCCGGAATGGCATTGCCGAGTTCGGCCCGTGACATGGCGGCCGAACTGCAGACCGATCTGAACACCATGCCGGGCGAGATACGGTCCGACCTGTTCCGCCGCGATGACGACCGGCCGGTCATCACCGGCCAAGTGCAGCTCGCCTTCCGCACGGCGCACCGGCAGTTGGAGATCAAGATCAAGGACCAGCCTGACCGGCTCTATCTCATCGGCCTCTCCGCCAGGGCGCCGCATACGCCGGAGTTCGGAGTGTGGCAGGCCAATCGCGACGGCAGTGAAATCCGCTACCGCGCCAGATGGCCGGGGCAGAATTGATCCCCCTTAGCAAGGGAACTCACCTCGCCGCACCTGTGTCCTGGCATCGCGTGCTTATCGCCACGCTCACACAGTTGCGAGGATCGGGCCGCGTTACAAGTACTTCGGTCTGAGCCCATACCTGGCGGACCGATCAGTATATGGCGAACGAATTAGCTCATTCGTGTGATTACACTCACACTTAGCCGTGGAACCGGGGCTAGGCTGCTTTGCCGAGAGCAGCCAGCATGGTACGCTGAGGATGCTGGAAAGATTGTTTGCCTCACGCTGGAATTGCAACAGCTCAAGGAAATCAATCGCAACCATGGCCCAGATACGTGACATCAAATCCGGCCGCGGTGGTGATCAACCACGCGAGCCACAGGCACGCGAGCCAATGCCGCGGCGCCTTGCGGCCATCGTGGCAGGCGACATCTCCGGCTACAGCCGTCTGATGCAGATCGACGAGGAAGGGACGCACAACCGCGTCAAGCGGATCGAGCGCGACCTCGTCGAGCCCACCATCATAGAACACCACGGCAGGCTCGTCAAAACCACGGGCGACGGCTTCATCGCCATCTTCGACAGTCCCGTCGAGGCGGTGCGCGCCAGCATCGTGATCCAGCAAAATATGGTTGGCCGCAATGCAGCACTGCCCAAGCATCATTGGATCGAGTATCGGATTGGCGTCAATCTCGGCGACGTCATCATCGAAACCGACGATGTCTATGGCGACGGCGTCAATATTGCGACGCGGCTCGAGGGCATAGCCAAAGCCGGCGAAGTCTATATTTCCGGCGGCATCTACGAACAGATCAAGCATAAGCTGGTTTGCGGGTACGAGTCGCTCGGTGATCGAAGGGTCAAGAACATCACCGATCCGGTGCGCGTCTACCGCGTGCTTCCCGACCCGTCCGCACTGCACGAGAACCGGAAGCGGCGCGAAAGGATCCTGACCCTCCTGCTCATCCTTACACTACTGATCATTGCGGGAGGCACTCTCTGGAGCATATTCGCGCCAGCTCGCAAGGCGACAGAACAGGCGTCAGCCCCCGTTTCAGCTCCGGCGGAAGTGCCGAGGGCGCCTGCGCCTGCTGCGAAACAACCGGCGTCGCCGCCACAACCCTCTCCTTCCGTGGCACCCACTCAACAGCAGGTAACGCCTATGCCGGAGGCCTCTCCGACGGAGAAACAAGCGGCGCCGCTGACGCCACCCGCATCTCCCGCTGTTCCCGAGACTGCACCGACGACGCAAGGAGCCGCATCGGCCCGAGACCCCGAGACGATCTCCCTTCGGGGTGGCAGCTTCACGATGGGCAGCAACGAGGACATTTCGGAAAGACCGGTCCGTCAGGTGACGATCAAGCCTTTTGCAATGGGGAAATTCCCTGTCTCGGTGCGGGAATGGAATGCATGTGCCGCCGCAAAGGCATGTGGGTTTACTGCGACCGGAAAGGATGACGCGCCCGTTACAAACGTGAGCTGGAGCGACGCCAAGCAATATGTCGCCTGGCTCGCGCAAGTCACCCGAAAGCCATATCGCCTGCCGAGCGAAGCCGAATGGGAATATGCGGCGCGCGGCGGTACGCAGACCCGATACTGGTGGGGCGATCAATTTCAGCCCGGCATGGTCAATTGCAGGAACTGCAGCGACATTCCAGCCGTCGATCAACCCGTCAAGGTCGGCAGCCTGAAGCCAAATCCTTTTGGGCTGTTTGATATGGGCGGTGCCGTTGACCAATGGGTCGAGGATTGCTGGCACAAGAATTATCAGGGCGCGCCGGCCGACGGGTCAGCGTGGGTTGAGAATGATTGTGCCTCGCACGTCATTCGTTCCGGATCCTGGAGGAAAGACTCCAATTATGCCCGGACGTCAAACCGCGGCAGCTATGACACCAACGTGCGATATCCCACCCACGGATTCCGCGTTGCGCTATCCCAATGAGGAAGTTGCGAGGCAGTCATGAAGGTGTTGCAGTGGATCGCTCTGTCAGCAGCACTTACTTGCCTGCCGTTCGCCGCCTACGCTCAGGGAAAACCCGCCGCAAAGGACGCGCGTCTCTATTTCGTTTGGCCGCAGAACGGCGCCGTCATCAAGGGTGCATTCTGGTGTCGCTTTGGTCTGCGCAACATGGGCGTAACCCACGCGGGCGACAACTACCCGAACAGCGGCCATCATCATCTTCTGGTCGACGTGAATGAACCGATCAATCCGAACGAACCGATCCCGCAAGACAAGTCACATCTGCATTTCGGGGCGGGTCAGACCGAAGCCCGGATCGAACTTCCGCCCGGCAAGCACACGCTTCAGCTCGTGCTGGGCGACGCCGAGCACTATCCACATGTCCCTCCGGTCATCTCCGAAAAAATCACCGTGACGATCAAGTAGAACCCGCCGGCTTGCAGACTACCTGTTCTCAGTGATCGGCTGATTGGTGGTCCAGTCGAAAGTCCCTTGGTCGCGTTCGTCGACGGCGCGCTTCCAACCCATCTCTTCCGACCGCCGCTTGAAATTCAGTCCCTCGGGCGAATGCCGGGTGATGCCGTCGAAGATGGTTGCGATCATCTGCGTACCCATCAGGCCCATATTGTAGAGCGCCTGGTTCACCATCAGCTTTTGCATCATGAGCTGGTTCTGCGGCACGGTGGCAATCCGGTGCGCCAGCGCATCCACCTCCTCATCCAGCCTGTCGGCTGGAACGGCCTTCAGCACAAGGCCGAGCGCCGCCGCTTCGACGCCGGTGATCTTGTCGCCGGTAAACAACATGCGCTTGGCCTTCTCGGCACCGAGCCGATAGACCCACATGGCCGTCGTGGGGCAGCCCCAGACCCGGACCGGCGGATAGCCGATGCGTGCATCTTCGGCCATGACAATCATGTCCGAGCACAATGCAATGTCGGAGCCGCCGGCGACCGCAAAGCCCTGCACCTTGCAAATCACCGGCCGCTTCGAGCGGAACAGGCTCATGAACTTGCTGGTATTGTCGGACATCGCCGCATAGTCCTTCATCGGATCCCACGGCATTTCCTGCGTATAACGGTTGGCCTTGTCGCCGGAGGCGTAGGCGGTGAGGTCGTATCCGGCGCAGAAGGCGCGGCCGGCGCCGGCCAGCACGATGACATGCGCGCCGGGATCATTGTCGGCGCGCGCCACTGCCTCGGCAAGCGCGCCGGGCAACTCGTCGTCGATCGCATTCATGACTTCCGGCCGATTCAGCGTGATGCGCGCGATACGGCCGTCGCGTTCGTAGAGGACTTTGGCCATCATGAACTCCTCAGATTTTTGCAAAATCGCCGTGGCGGCCTCTGCCGCCCGCAAAGCGCGCGGCGCCGCTGGCGCCTTCCTTGAAAATCGCTTCGACACCGTTGGCCCATTCCTGCCGCAGGGCATCGCGGACCGGCAGGCCGTAGGTTTCCACCACCGAGCGACGGTCGGCCCGCACGGCCGCTTGCGGAAACCGCGCGATCTCCCGCGCCATCGCTTCGGCCGCGGCGCGCGCGGCGCCGCTCTCAACGACCTGCTCGCACATGCCGATGCGCAAGGCTTCGTCGGCCGGGACCTTGCGACCCGTCAGAATGATTTCCATCGCACGTCCCTGCCCGACCAGCCGCGCCAGACGTACGCTGCCGCCGTCCAGCAGCGGAATACCCCAGCGCCGGCAATAGACGCCGAAATAGGCGCTCTCCGCCATCACGCGGATATCGCACCACAGCGCCAGCTCCATGCCACCGGCCACCGCGGGCCCCTCTACCGCAGCAATCACCGGCTTCGACAATTCCAGCCGCGTCGGTCCGAGCGGGCCGCGCGGCGCGGGGTTTGCGCCGGTCGGGAACGCCAACCCATCGACGACGTGGCGCTGAAAGGCGTCGCGATCAGACAGCGTGCTGGCGAATTTGAGATCCCAGCCGGCGCAGAATGCGCCGCCCTCGCCCCAGAGTACCGCGACGCTTGCGCTGTCGTCGGCGTCAAATTCCTTGAAGGCTGCGACCAACGCTTCCGCACTGTCGGGGTCCATCGCGTTGCGTGCCTCGGCAAACCGGCTGTGAATCACGGTCCACACTGCATCCTGCTTTTCGATCCGAACCATTGCGCCTACTCCCTTACTGTTTCTTGTTGCGTGATACCTTCCTGCCCTTCGGCGCAGCACCATCAGGAAGGCATTGCGCCAGCATCATGCGAAGCAGCGTCTGCGCGCCGGTATCGAGAAAATCCAGCCGGCCGGCGATCTGCAGCACCAGCGCGCCAATCATCTGGCTGGTGAGCAGCGCGACCCACGGCCGAACCTCTGATGGCTTGAGGCCGCGCACGTCGGTCAGCGGCACCGCAATCCGCTCCAACACCTTCCAGAGCGCCTGGTCGAGTTCTTCATCCGATGGCTTGCCGACGCCGAGACGCTTGAGGCCGCGAAAGGCATAGAGGCCCAGATTTATCTCGAAGCGATGATCGAGATAGTAGTTCAGGAATGCTGCGCAGGCGGCCTGGACCCGGGCCTCCGGCGTGCGTGCAGCCGCCACGGCATCGGCAACGTAAGCATCGAGCGCGGTCAGCGACTGCTTCAGCAACTCGGCGTAAATCGCCTCCTTGCTGTCGAACAGCGGATAGATCGCGCCCGTCGTGCAGCCCGCGCGAACGGCGATGCCACGCATGGTGGCCCCTTCCAGCCCCTGTTCGGCAAATTCATCGCGCGCGGCGCGCAGCAGAAGCTCGCGCTTCGCGCCCCTGACGACGTCGGACCAGTCCTTGGCGGCGGTTGCGGGCTTGCTCATGATAACAATGTTATCAATCCATTTCTAACGGAGTCAATGGTAACAATAGTTTTTTGTTTGTGTCACAAAAAATAAGTATAGGCTCCGCGCCATGTCGATGCCCGAACGTGCTGTCCGCGCGGGTGCCCAGCACACCCGAAGAGAGATCCTTCTGACCGCAGCGCGCCTGTTCGCGGAGCGCGGCTTTGCCGAGGTCTCGGTGATTGAGGTCGCCGCGGCGGCGGCCGTCTTTCCCAACCAGGTGACGTATTATTTCGGCGGCAAGGACGGCCTGTTCGTCGAGGTCGCCGGCCGCCTGATCCTCGAGGCGGGCCAGGCGGCCGAGACCGAGGCGAGAAAGGCCAGATCGGTTCGCGAATACACGCGAATGCTGGCGGCCTCCGTGCTTGGCCCCGGCCTTCCCGCCGTCCTCGCTTTCATCGAAGCGATGCTGATCGCGCGGCGCCGCGCCGACCTGGCGCCGCAGATCAAGGCGACGCTCGAGCGGCTGCATGAGCAAGGCGCGCGGGCGACGTCAGAGATCACAGCGCAAAGGCGCTGGCAGATAATGACGAGCCCGCAAGTCGCCGCACAGAACTTCTGGGCCACCATCACCGGCGTGGCGCTGCAGATGGTCGCGAGCGGCACACGCGAAATCGGCAGCGGCGTCGACGCGCTGGCGCTGGTCGAACTCAATCTGGTCGACCGGCAAAATCCCGGCTGCAAGAATTCAAGGCCCAAACGGAGTACGCGTGATGAGTGAGTCCGCCGCCAGAATCCTGCCTACCCATGAAGTGACGAACCAGCCTCCCCCGCTGCCGTCCATCAACCTCTTCGAGGGCGACATCGCGCTGGTCGAGGCGGTCAGGCGCTCGGGCGCTGGCGGTGCGGAGCCGCACCTGAGAAACTCAGGCAGGCTTGCCGGCGACGAGCGCGTGCAGGATCTCGCGCGTCTCGCCCATCGCTATCAGCCGGAGCTGCGCGCGTTCGACCGGTTCGGCCATCGCAAGGACGCGATCGAGTTTCATCCGGCCTATCACGAGCTGATGCAGCTCGTGTTCGGCGATGGCGTCCATTCGCTCGCCTGGACCGCACGCGAAGGCGGTCATGCGGCGCGCACCGCACTGAGCTACGTCTGGAACCAGGCGGACCAGGGCGTGAACTGCCCGACCTCGATGACCTACGCCTCGGTGAAGGCCATTCGCAACAATCCCGCGCTGGCCTCGGCGCTCGAACCAAAGATCCTCGCCAACGCCTACGATCCGCGGCCGATCCATTTCAGGGACAAGAGCGCCATCACCATCGGCATGGCGATGACGGAAAAGCAGGGCGGCTCCGACCTGCGCGCCACGGCGACGGTCGCCGTGCCGGCCGGTGACGGCGAATTCGGCCCGGAATATCTGCTGACCGGCCATAAATGGTTTTGCTCGGCGCCGATGAGCGATGGATTCTTGACGCTCGCAAGAACCGAGGAGGGCGTGACCTGCTTCTTCCTGCTGCGCTCGCTGGCGGATGGAACGCGCAATCCCTTCTTCATTCAGCGCCTGAAGGACAAGCTCGGCAACCGCTCCAACGCTTCATCCGAAATCGAATACGCAGGCACGCGCGCCATTCAGATCGGCGAGGAAGGCCGTGGCATCCCGACCCTGATCGAGATGGCTCACCTGACGCGGCTGGAAACCGCGATCAGCTCTGCCGCGATCATTCGCCGGGCGCTGATCGAGGCCATCCACCACACACGCTATCGCCGCACGTTCCAGCGGCCGCTGGTCGATCAACCGATCATGCAGGGCGTGCTTGCCGACGTCGCCGCGGAGAGCGAGGCCCATCTCGCGCTGACGATGCGGGCGGCGCAGGCGCAGGACCTCGCCGCAACCGATGGCACCGAGGCCCTGCTCTCGCGCTTCCTCGTGCCGCTGGCAAAATTCTGGGTATGCAAGCGCACGCCGCCGCTGGTTGCGGAACTGCTCGAATGCTTCGGCGGCAACGGCTATGTCGAGGAAGGCCTGCTGGCCCGGCTCTACCGCGAAGCACCGTTGAACGGTATCTGGGAGGGTTCAGGCAACGTCATCTGCCTCGATCTCGTGCGCGTGCTCCGGCGCGAGCCGCAGGTACGCGATGCGCTGCGCGGTGAAATCCGCGTCGCGGGGTCTGCTGCGCTCAGCGCGCTGTGGAACGAAATCGATGGCCTGATCGACCAGGTGATCGCCGACGAACAGGGCGCAAGGTGGCTCGCCGAACAGATCGCGATTGCCGTGCAGTATTCGCTGCTGTTGCGCCATGCACCGGACTTCGTGTCGGACAGTTTTAGGGCAAGCAAGATCGACCGGCCGCATCTGGCGATGGGATCGCTCAAGGCCGGCGCCTCACTCCGCCGTGTCGTCGAACGCGCGGCGATCGGCTGACGCGGCATGGACGACGAGATCGCAGGTATAGAGGCGCGCCAGGTCTGCGTCACGCTCGACGACTTCAGGGAAGGCCAGGTCGCGACGGTTACGATCTGCAACGCCAGCCGGCTCAACACGATGAACAGTGCCATGATGGACGAGTTCATTGAAGAACTGGCGGCGCTGGCTGAGAACAATGAGCTGCGCGCCGTGGTTCTCACCGGCGACGGAGAGAAGGCCTTCATCGGTGGCGCCGATATCAAGGAGATGGCCGCCCTCCGCGATCCCTCTCGCGCACGTGCGTTCATTTCACGCGTGCACGCCTGCCTGGCGGCGGTGCGCGACATCCAGGTTCCGACCATTGCCCGCATCCAGGGCTACGCCTTCGGCGCGGGTCTGGAAATGGCGGCCGCCTGCGATTTCCGCGTGGTATCCGATAGCGCCGTGTTCGGCATGCCGGAAGTCAGACTAGGCATCCCCTCGGTCGCCGAGGCCGCGCTGCTTCCGATGCTGGTCGGCTGGGGCCGCACCCGCCAAATGCTGCTGCTTGGCGAGAGCTTTACAGCCGCGCAGGCCCTGGAATGGAAATTCGTCGAACAGGTGACGCCGCGCGACCAACTCGACGACGCGGTGCAAGCCCTCGTCCGTCAGGCGCTTGACTGCGCGCCGGCAGCGGTGCGCCTGCAGAAATCGCTGATCCGTGCCTGGGAAGACCTGCCGCGGCGTGCCGCCATCGCCGCCGGCATCGATACGTTCGCGAGCGCCTACAACACCGACGAGCCGCAATCGAGGATGCGCGAGTTTCTCGCCATGCAGGCACGGCGCAAGGCGCGCGGCTGATACGTCTGTGATTTCAAGGGCCGGCAGCGCGTGCCGCAGCCGAACCGGTAGCACCATCGTTATTTTCGCCGACCCTATTGCGGTGTATTGTCGGTGGCGCAACCCCCGGCCGGCGGCGCTCGCGAGAGGAACTCTACGAGCCGGGTGATTTCTTGCTGCTGCGTGCCGCTGAGCCGTGTCGCTGACCATCGAGGCAAACAGGGAGGCAGTACGATGAATATTCGGCCCGATCCCACGTTTCACGCTTCGCCAAAGCTTGCCATGGAAGCTCCGCCGGAGAGCTTCGCCTATACCGTGCTGCTCAGCCCGGACTTCTCAAAACCGGATGCGCTTGCCGTGATCGACGTCAAGCCTGGCTCGTCGAGCTACGGCCAGATCGTTCATACCGTGACGATGCCCAACAAGGGCGACGAGTTTCACCATTTCGGTTGGAACGCCTGCTCGTCATCGCTCTCGCCGCTGACCGGACACGCCTTCCTCGAGCGCCGCTATCTCATCATTCCCGGCATGCGCTCGTCCCGCATCTACATCGTCGATACCAAGCCGGATCCCACCAAGGCGGCGATCCACAAGATCATCGAGCCTGAAGAGATATTCAGGAAGACCGGTTACTCGCGGCCCCACACCGTTCATTGCGGGCCGGAAGGCATTTACATCTCAACACTCGGCGGCGGCGGCAAGAACGGCACCGACGGACCGCCCGGCGTCTTCATCATGGATTGCGAGACGTTCGAGGTGCTCGGCCGCTGGGAGCTCGATCGCGGGCCGCAAACATTGCATTATGATTTCTGGTGGAACCTGCCGCGCGATTACATGGTGACGAGCGAATGGGCGCTGCCGCCGCAGTTCGAGAACGGCATCGTGCCGGAAGATCTGCTCTCCAACAAATACGGCCACCGGATTCATTTCTGGGATCTGCGCGCCCGTCGCAATGTGCAGACCATCGATCTCGGCGCCAACCATCAGATGGCGCTGGAAGTGCGTCCTGCGCACGATCCTATCAGGGAATACGGCTTCCTCGGCGTCGTGGTCGACACCACCAACCTCGAAGGCTCGATCTGGACCTGGTGGCGCGAGGGCGGCAAGTTTCATATCGAGAAAACCGCGACGATCCCGCCCGAGCCCGCGGCGAAGGAGCAACTGCCGCCGCTGCTGCAGGGGTTCGGCGCCGTGCCGCCGCTGGTATCCGACATCGACCTGTCGATGGATGACAAGTTCCTCTACGTCGCCTGCTGGGGCACCGGCGAGATGCGTCAGTATGATGTCCGGGAGCCGCGAAAGCCGAAGCTGGCCGGCTCGGTGCACATTGGCGGCATTGCGCGCCGCACGAAGCACCCGAACGGCAAGGCCTTTGCCGGCGGTCCGCAGATGGTCGAGATCAGCCGCGACGGCAAGCGGGTGTACTGGACCAACTCGCTCTACTCGACCTGGGACAATCAGTTCTATCCCGATGGTGTCCCGGGAGCCATGGTGATGGCCAACGCGAAGCCGGACGGCGGCCTCGAACTGGCTGGGGATTACTGGGTGAATTTCCCCGACGGTTACCGCTCACATCAGGTCCGGCTCGATGGCGGCGATTGCTCGACGGATTCGTTCTGCTATCCGTCGGTCTGAAATTGAGCGCAGGAGACTGGACACTCGCCTCGCTCTGGCTGGCGGTGATCGCGAGCGGCCTCTATCACGGCGTCAACCCCGGTATGGGATGGCCGCTCGCCGTTTCGGCTGGATTGATGGAGAAGAGTCCGCGGGCGCTGGTGGCCGCGCTTGGGCCGCTCACGGCCGGCCATCTGCTCGCGATGCTGCTCGTGCTCCTTCCCTTCGCACTGCTCGTCGCCGTCGTCGAATGGCAGCGGACAATCCAGATCGGCGCCAGCCTCCTCGTCGTCGGCTTCGGTCTGTTCCGGCTGGCCAACCGGCGCCATCCAAGGGTTTTGGCGCGGATATCGCCGGCACAATTGGCGCTGTGGTCGTTTGCGGTAGCGCTTGCGCACGGCGCGGCGCTGATGCTGGTGCCGATCTATCTCGGGCTCTGCCGCGAAGCCGAGCTCGACAGCGGCCACGCCGCCGCGGGCGCCCTCATTAACACAAATCTCGGCATGGCCGTTCTGGTTGCCACCGTCCACGCCGCTGCGATGGTCGCCGCCGGCGGATGTTGCGCCTGGCTTGCCTATCGCTATCTCGGCCTCAAATTCATCTCGCAGAGCTGGTTCAACCTGGATACGGTCTGGGCGGTCAGCCTTGTTCTGGTGGGCGCAATCGCGCTGGCGCTCAGCCTGGTTTAGGACGTGTACTCATAGAGGTCAGACGTCGGCTCTGGGGGTCTTAAGCAGAAATTCTCCTCAATCAGGTGTAGCACCGGTTTTGACCCGTAGCGGCCACTTAAAGGCCTCCACGTTGCAACTCTTTCAACCTGCGAAGAGCAACCGGTAGACGGATTTGAATCGAAAGGATTGCTTGCCAGCTAGTGCCGTGGCTTCGAACTCGGCACCGTCATCCCAATAGGTCCCGGTAAATCCAATGGTAAGAACCTTTCGTGCCCATGGATACGTACCAGAAATAGGTGAATGCTCTCGGCTCGTCATTTCACCTTTCCACTTGCCGCCAGAACAGGTGTAGCTTCCGACGGTATAGTAGAATCCTCCGCCTCCGTGCATCGTGCCATCGTGCAGCACCATGACATGTCGGTTGTAGGCTTCCACGCCGTCCAGAAACCTTGTCTCAGCTAGATAAAGTCCGTTCTGAATCATGATTTGATGCCGCGCAATCGAGAGCATCATCAGGCCCAGACTGCCGGGAGGGGCCCCACGCAGACTAGACTGCGCGTCCTTCAGCGACTTTACAAGCCAGCAAAAACTGCGAACTGGCGGTCATTCTCCGGCGGCGTCGCTGGCTTCGCCAAAGGCGGAGCAAAGGTCGACTTGGCCGAAAAGGATGGCGGTACACTGCTGAGCTAGCGATGATGACAAACTACAAGGTGCTCTTTATCAGCGATGCAGGCGCAGGCTTTATGAGTATACGCCCGGCCCTCAACGCAGTCTGTCGAGCAGCGCAATCAGCGTCTCGCGCTCCTTGGCGTCCAGCGGCGCCAGCGTTTCCCTGGAGATCGCCAGCGCGTTCGGCGCGGCCTTCTCCGCCAGTTGCTGGCCGGCACGCGTGAGGCTCACGAGCAGGCGGCGGCCGTCCTCGGGGTCCGGGCTGGTCTCGGTCAGGCCCCGCGCGGTGAGGCGGTCGATCACGCCCTTGATGGTCGCGACATCCATCGCCGTCAATCGTCCAAGTAGATTCTGCGAGCACGGCCCGGTCTCGACGAGCTTCGAGACGGCCGCCCATTGCGTCGGCGTCAGATTGATGCCGATCTCGCGGGCGAAGATGGTGGCATGGCGCTGCCAGACCTGGCGCAGGACGAAGCCGATCTGCTCGTCGAGAATATAGGACGGCCGCGCCGGCTTGACGGCCCGTTTCGGCGAAACACTCCTTCCCATCTGCCTCCCCCGCCCTTTCCTTCGCCGATCACAACGACAAATGCGCGTCGCGGATGTCGGGCCGCGCGTCGAGTTCAGCCATCGTGCCGCCGAAGCAGATCTTGCCGCGTTCGATGATATAGGCGCGGTCCGAAATCAGCCGCGCGAAATGCAGGTTCTGCTCGGATACCACGATGCTGACGCCCTCTTTCTTCATTGCCAAAATGGCGTCGACCATCTGCTCGACGATTTTCGGCGACAGGCCTTCCGAGGGCTCGTCGAGCAGCACCAGCGACGGATTGCCCATCAGCGTTCGCGCGATGGTCAGCATCTGCTGCTCGCCGCCGCTCATGCGCCCGCCCGGGCGGTTGCGCATCTCGCCGAGATTCGGAAACAACGTGAACAGTTTTTCACGCGTCCAGTATGGTGCATTCGGCCGTTTCGGCTGGCGGCCGACTTCGAGATTTTCATCGACCGTCAGGTCCGTGAAGATGCGGCGCTCTTCCGGCACGTAACCGAGCCCGCCGCGCACGATCGCATGCGTCGGCTCGCGCGAGACGTCCTTGCCTTCGAACATGATCCGGCCCGAGCGGTTCTCGACCAGCCCGACAATGGAACGGAAGGTGGTCGACTTGCCGGCGCCGTTGCGCCCGAGCAAAGCTACCACTTCGCCCTCGCCGACCTCGAGCGCGATATCGAACAGGATATGCGCCGGGCCGTAAAAGCTGTTGAGATCGGCGACCTGCAATTTCATGCGCCGGCTCCCTCGCGATGACGCGCGTCGTAGACCAGGCCCTCGCCGAGATAGATCGCACGCACCTGCGGGTTGCCGCGAACTTCCTCGGGCGAGCCCTCGGCGATCAGGCTGCCGCGGTTCAGGACGAGGATGCGATCGGCATGTTCGAACACCACGTCCATGTCGTGCTCGGTGAAGAGCACGCCGATCGACTGTTCGCGGGCGATGCGTGCGGTGAGCCGCATCAGTTCGATCCGCTCGCGCGGCGCCATGCCGGCGGTCGGCTCGTCCATCAGCAATAGCCGGGGCTGGTTGGCGAGCGCGATCGCAAGCTCCAGCCGCTTGAGATCGCCATAGGCGAGTTCCCCGCACGGGCGCTCGGCATAGCCGCCCATGCCGACGAGATCGAGCAGCCGTCCCGCCTCATCGCGCGCGAACTGCGCGGTCGAGCCCCAGAGATTGAACAGTTGCCTGCCATACGACACCAGCGCCACCTGCACATTCTCGCGCACGGTCATGGTCGGGAACGTCGCGGTGATCTGAAACGTGCGCCCGACGCCGAGCCGCCAGATCGCGCGCGGCTTGCGGCCGATCGTGTCCTCGCCCAAGAGGGTGATGCGGCCGCTGTCCGGCGTGTTCTGGCCGTTGAGCATGTCGAAGCAGGTGCTTTTGCCGGCGCCGTTGGGCCCGATCAGCGCCAGGATTTCACCGGCGCGCAACTCGAACGACACCGCGCGCACGGCATGGACGCCGCCATAGGATTTGCTCAAGGCTTCGACCTTCAGCAATGTCGGAACCATGCTCATTCGGCTACCTCCACGCGGGAGGTGGCGAGCGCGGATTTCTTGTCTTCGGTGGACCGCCGGCGATTCCAGATCGTCTCCAGCGTGCCGACGATGCCCTTCGGGAATGCCACCACCATCAACACGATGAAGCCGCCCAGTACCAGTTTCGAGAGATCGGTCTGGCTGACCAGCCAGATATTCGCCGCCTTGAACACGATGGCGCCGATGACCGCGCCGGAAACCGTCTCGACGCCGCCGAGCAGCACCATCACCAGTGCGTCGACCGACAGCGAGATGCCGAGGCTATCGGGGAAGACACTCCCCTTCAGATAGGCGAACAACGCGCCGCCGATGCCCGCGACCGTGCCTGCTATGACGAAGGCCGTCCATTGCACGCGCTTGCCGTTGATACCGATCGCTTCACTGCGCAGCGGCGAATCTCGCGTCGCGCGCAGCGCAAAGCCGAACGGCGAGAATACGATCACCCGCAGCACGGTGACGGCGACTGCTGCGATTGCAAGCGACAGCCAATAGAATGCGGCCGGGCCCGCGGCCCACTTGTCCGGCCAGACACCCAGAATGCCGTTGTCGCCGCCAGTTACTGAGACCCACTGGAACGCGATCGACCAGACGATCTGCGCAAAGGCCAGCGTCAGCATGGCGAAATAGACGCCGGAGAGTTGCACGGCGAAGAAGCCGAACACGGCTGCGCCCAACAATCCCAGCACCGGGCCCAGCAGCAGCGAGATGATCATCGGCAGTCCCGCCGCCTTGGCAAGGAACGCGACGCCATAGGCGCCGAGCCCGAAATAGGCGGCGTGGCCGAACGAGGCCAGCCCGCCGACCGACATCAGGAAATGCAGACTGGCGGCGAAGATCACGAAGATCGCGATTTCCGAGCCGACGGTGAGCGCGTAATTGCCGGCGAACAGCGGCAGCATGGCCGCGAGCGCCAGCGCGCCGACCGACATCAGCCGCTCCGCCGAGGTCAGCGGCCGCCACGGGTTGACGGTCAGCCCCGGCGTACGGCGTGCAGCGGCCTCTGGCTTGCCGAACAGGCCCCAGGGACGCACGATCAGCACGACCGCCATCACCAGGAACACCAGGATGATGGAGATCTTCGGGAAAATGAGGATGCCGAACGCGTTGAGCTCGGACACCAGCACGGCGGCGACGAAGGCGCCAATGATGCTGCCGAGCCCGCCGATCACCACCACCACGAACACTTCGACGATGATGCGCAGGTCGAGCGCATGATGCACGGCATCGCGCGGGATCTGCAGCGCGCCGCCGAGCGCTGCGAGAAACACGCCGAGCGCAAACACGCTGGTGAACAGCCATTTCTGATTGACGCCGAGCGCCGCCACCATGTCGCGGTCCTGCGTCGCCGCGCGCACCAGCACGCCCCAGCGCGTGCGCTGGAACAACAGCCAGAGAATGCCGAGCACGACCGGGCTGAGCCCGATCAGGAACAGGTCATAGCTCGGGATGTTCTGGCCGAAGAAATCGACCGCGCCCCTGAAGCCGGGCGCGCGGCGGCCGAGCAGATCGTCCGGCCCCCAGATCATCACCACGATATCCTGAACCATCAGAGTGAGGCCGAACGTCGCCAGCAACTGGAACAGCTCCGGCGCGTGATAGATCCGCCGCAGCAGCACCATCTCAACCAGCACACCGACGACGGCTACGACCAGCGCCGCAACAACGATGCCTCCCCAGAACCCGAGCGCGCCGGAGAAGCGCTCGGTCAGCGTGAACGCGACATAGGCGCCGAGCATGTAGAACGCACCGTGCGCAAAGTTCACGATCCGCGTCACGCCGAAAATGATCGACAGGCCCGACGCGACCAGGAACAGCGACGCCGCGCTGGCGAGGCCGGTCAGGAACTGAACGAAATAGAAGGCCATGGGCGGTCCGGCGTTGGTGAAATATCGGGGCCTTCATCCTTCGAGACGGCGCTTCGCGCCTCCCTCAGGATGAGGGGCTTCGGTCTTTACCTCTCCCGCTTGCGGGGGGAGGTCGGATCGCCCTTGCGATCCGGGTGAGGGGGTACAGGTCCGTCAACTTGCGCAACTTGCGGAGAGAGCCCCTCACCCCAACCCTCTCCCCGCAAGAACGGGAGAGGGAGTGACAGAGCCCCTCTCCCGCAAGGTTCGTCAATCCTTCGGACGCAGCTTGGCCACTTCGGCATCGCTCGGGAGATAATCCGCGCCCTTGCGATAGACCGAACCAACCATCACGCCCTTGCCGTCCTTCAGCGCGGTCTTGCCGACAAAGGCGCCGAGCGTCGACTGATGGTCGATCTTGCGGAAGGTGATTTCGCCGAATGGCGACGGCATCGACAGGCCTTCAGTCGCCGCGATCAGCTTCTCCGGATCGGTCGAATTGGCCTTGGCCAGGATCGCGGCGGCCGCCTTGATGGTCTGGTAGCCGACGATCGAGCCGAGCCGCGGATAGTCATTGAACTTAGCCTGATACGCCTTCAGGAACTTGTCGTGATCCGGCGTCTTGATGTCGTACCAAGGATATCCCGTGACGATCCAACCTTCCGGCGTCTCATCCTTCAGCGGATCGAGATATTCCGGCTCGCCGGTCAGGAAGGAGACCACCGAGCGGTTCTTGAACAGGCCGCGGGTATTGCCTTCGCGCACAAGCTTTACCAAATCGGCGCCGAAAGTGACGTTGAGGATGGCTTCCGGATTGGCAGCGGCAACCGCCTGCACGACCGGACCGGCGTCGATCTTGCCTTGCGGCGGCCACTGCTCGTCGACCCACTGGATGTCCGGCCGCTTTTCCGACATCAGCTTCTTGAACACCGCGACCGCCGACTGGCCGTATTCATAGTTCGGCGCAATCGTCGCCCAACGCTTGGCCGGCAGTTTGGCGGCCTCTTCCACCAGCATCGCCGCCTGCATGTAGTTGGAGGGACGCAGGCGGAAGGTATAGCGGTTGCCCTTCGACCAGGTGATGGCGTCGGTCAAAGGCTCCGCCGCCAGGAAGAACACCTTCTTCTGATTGGCGAAGTCGGAGACGGCGAGACCGATATTGGACAGGAACGTGCCCGTCAGCATCGCGACGTTCTCGCTCGACACGAGCTCGTTGGCCGCCGTCGTCGCATCCGCCGGCTTGCCGCCGTCGTCCTTGGAGACGACGACGAGCTTCTTGCCGTTGATGCCGCCCGCCGCATTGATCTCCTCGACCGCGAGCTGCCAGCCCTTGCGATAGGGCTCGGTGAAGGCCGGCAACAGCGAATAGCTGTTGATCTCGCCGATCTTGATTTCGCTTTGTGCCATGGCGCTGCCCGCCATGCCGGCGACCGCGATCGCCAGCCCCGCGCCCAGTAAGTGTCTCCGTCGCATCCCTACCTCCAATGTGACTGTGAATTATCTCAAACCGTCTTCGCCTTTGACTTCCGAAACCGTCAATCCGCCGACGCGCGGCAACGGCCTGCCGCTGTCAGTAACCGCGACCGCGACCATGATCTCATTGGCGCGCGGCGCGTCGTTGATCTGCACTTCCATGCCGTCGAAATGGCTGCGCACAAACGCTGCATCCTTGTGGCCGAGTGGAATGTCGAGCGTTGTTCCCGGACCACTGCGTTTCTTCGACGACGGGATCAGCGCCGCGCCCTTGCTCAGGACCTTCCGCACCGGCGCGCCCATCTTCGGATGCAGGATCGCGGCCGCATGTTCGAGCTCGCCGTTCTCGCCGACCGCCGCGGCCTTGCCGTAACTGTGTGCCTTGGCGCCGTCGATGCCGAGTGCTGCCACCGCTCTTTTCGAAAGCAGGTCGCCGAGTTCCTCGCCGATTTCGATCAGCGGCGAGAGATCCTCGACGTACCGGCCAGCAAAC
Source organism: Bradyrhizobium paxllaeri (assembly GCF_001693515.2). Taxonomy (NCBI): domain Bacteria; kingdom Pseudomonadati; phylum Pseudomonadota; class Alphaproteobacteria; order Hyphomicrobiales; family Nitrobacteraceae; genus Bradyrhizobium; species Bradyrhizobium paxllaeri. Next base: position 2,080,765 of record NZ_CP042968.1, on the reverse strand, counting down.
GGATTCTCGATCACAGCGATTGCGGCGGCCCGCCGGGTCGGCGGCGCAACCTTCTGCCCCATCTCCAGATGGGTCTCCTCGACCACCGTGACGATCTTGCGAATGATCGCGCTCATTTTACTCGCCTCGCTCCCGATCAACCATGCGCCACACTCTCTATCGCGCTTCGATGAAGCGCTGGCAACGCTTCCGCCCTGCTCCCAATTGCTCCCACCATCACGGTCTCGCCAAGTAGACGCAAGGCCGCACCTTCGATCAATCCTGCCACAAGCAATTGCTGCGCCCGGCTCGCCCCGGCCTGCAGCGCATCGTCAACTTCACCTTCGTGCAGCGCGCCGACGTCACGGGTGACGAGGCGCGCGCCGAGGTCACTGTCAGGCTGCAACTCGTTCGCCGGACAACGGATAATGGCAGGATGGCCGGGCAGATCGACAGCATTAGCAATGATGGTCGCCGCCGCATCCGCCTGCGAGGCCGTTCGCGCCAGCACGGTGACGGCGTCCGCGATGCCAAGCGAAAAGCTGCGGCCGTGGCGACCGCTGGTGGCGATGCCTCGCGCGGGATCGTCGGCGTGAATGTTCATCGGTTGCATCAGGCCGTGACGATCGGGGCGGTCCATCAGACCGATAGTGAACTCCTCGCCATCGGCGAGATGCAGCGCGATGTCGCCGCCATTATTAACGTAAGCGCGGTCCAGTCTGGAAACCCGCAACATCGCGCCGAGAATTTCTTCCGCGACGCTGCCCGCCACCGCGGCCATGGGCGTGATGAACGCCTCGGCCGAGAACGGCGCCACTGCCGCATGCATGCGCCGCGCGACGACACCGTTCAGCGCACATCGAACCGGATCGGCGGCCGTTCGAAGTTCCACCAGTTCCGCGCAGAGTTCATCCAGCAGGCCGGTGAAGCGCTGCGCCGCAGCCTCATAAGCGGCACGCAGGTCACCTTCCCTACCCTTCGCCTCGACGATCAGATCGATCGGACCGTCCTGCAAATGCAGCCGCTTGCCGTCGGGAAGAAGCGCGATTTGCGGGAGTCGTTTCATGCGCGCCGTCCGGGGATGTAGGGCATCGGGCGGAAATCGCTGTTTTCCCGCAAGGACGCCAGCGGACGGACATGATCCATGTGGCCGCCGAGCGCTGCATAATCGGACAGTTTCAGCGTGAACTCGATCGGCGCCACCAGCGCCGGCGTCGGCACATAGCCGAACGCGCCCGCCGGCATCTGCGTAACATCGACCATGAAGGTGATGCCGCCGCCGGGCCAGACATAAACCGGGGCGCCGCCGCTGGTGACCCGCGTCAGCGCGTCCTTGACCGACCGCGTCAGCCGCACCGGATTGTCGGTGACGCCGGCGCGCAGCGAGCCACCGGCGCCGCCCATAAACAGCACCGTGCACAGCGCCGGCTCGCAATTCTCCTGGATGCGTTCGACAGAGAACTGCAGATCGGCCGGCATCTGCTTCTCGATCGGCCGCAACGCCTCATCGAGTTCGTAATAGGCGGCGTGCTCGCCGGTGGTCGAAACCATCAGCATGGTGAGGCCCGGCCGCGCTTCCTTTGGATTGAACGGTCCCAGCACCGACAGCGGATCGGAAATATTGGTGCCGCCCCATCCCGTCCCGGGATCGGCGACCTGGAAATAACGGCCAGGCGTCGAGCGCCGGCCCTTCATCTTGATCCCGGTATCGGGAATATCGAGCAGCTTGCCGGCCTGATGTTCCGAGAGCACGCCGGTAATATGGTCATCGACGACAACGACCTCGTCGACCTTGCCGTGCCACTGCTTGGCGAACATGCCGATGGTTGCCGAACCGCACCCCACCCGCATGCGCTCTTCAGCGATACCATTGACGATCGGCGGTCGTCCGGCCTGCACCACCACCGTGGCACCACCGTCGATCGTCAGTTCCACCGGCTTGCAGTTGGAAAGATCCATCAGCGCGTCGCAGGTGACGCGGCCCTCCTTCTTGGAGCCGCCGGTCAGATGATGCACACCCCCGAGCGACAGCATCTGCGAGCCGTATTCGCTGGTGGTCACATGACCGACCGCCTCGCCTTCCGCCCGAACGGTTGCCGTCTCGGGCCCGAGATAGCGGTCGGTGTCGATCTTCACCTTGACGCCGCAATAGCTGAAAATGCCTTCGGTCACGACCGTGACCATGTCGACGCCATCGACCTCGGACGACACGATGAAGGGCGCGGGCTTGTAATCGGGATAGGTCGTGCCGGCGCCGATCGCGGTGACGAACACGCTGGGCTCGTGGACCAGCTTGCCGTCCCAGTCACCGCCGGCCTGGAACGGCACCAGCCGCCCGCCATGCGATACCGTCCGCTCCAGCACGATGTGCGGATCGACGCGCACCAGCTCGCCATCATGATTGGCGTAACGATCGCACGCGCCTGCCGCGCCCGGCTTGATGTAGCACATCACCGGACAGGCATCGCAGCGGATCTTGTCGCCGGCGGCGACGGTCGCATCAGTCATGAACAAGCCTGCTCGTTCGAGGCGCCGATCATAGCCGAGTTTGCGCGGGCTCGACCATTTGTTCGTATACGAATGATGTTGCGCGCGGACCGGAACGCTGTCAAGCGGCCATCGCGGTCGAAAAGCGCAGTTGCCGTATAATACCGCATTTGCCTCGCCCGTTTGTTCATAAAGCGAGCAGCGCGCTGCAGCGCGGGACCGCACGGCTTGCACGTTTGTACACAAACGGTATCTTTCGCGAAGCATCCAGTGCGGGCTTTTGCAGCGCAACGAGGATTTGGGGGAGCATGACGCAGAGCACGATGCGGCTGACCGTCAACGGCAAAGCGTACGATGTCGGCGCCGCTCCGGACACCGCATTGCTTTACGTGCTCCGCAACGACCTCGAATTGAACGGACCGAAATATGGCTGTGGCCTCGGCGAATGCGGCGCGTGCGCCGTGCTGATCGACGGTGTCGCCGCGCGCTCCTGCGTGATCCCGATCGAGGGCTGTACCGGGCGCGACATCGTGACGCTCGAAGGTCTCGGCACGCGCGAGCATCCCGATCCGGTGCAGCAGGCCTTCATCGACGAACAGGCCGCGCAATGCGGCTATTGCCTCAACGGCATGATCATCGCGACAAAAGCGCTGTTGCTGCGCTCCCCTCACCCGTCGGAGGATGAAGTACTGGAAGCATTGCGCCATCATCTCTGCCGCTGTGGCGCGCATGTCGAGATCATGTGCGCCGCGATGCGCGCTGCCGGTCATGTCGTTGAGGCGCAGGCGTGATGGCTAAATCTGACACGCCCGAGCGTTCGCAAGGCACGCTCACCGTCGTTCGCGCGGCATCGCCGGTCGAGGCCGTCAAGTTCGAGACTTTCATCAGGATCACATCAGACGGATCGGTCACAGCTTACAACGGCCATGTCGATCTCGGCACCGGCATCCGCACCGCGCTCGGCCAGATCGTCGCCGAAGAGCTCGACGTGTCCTTTGCGCGTGTCGTGGTCGTGCTGGGCGACACGGCGCTGGTGCCCAATCAGGGCGCGACAATCGCGAGCGAGACGATCCAGATTACCGCCGTGCCGTTGCGGAAGGCGGCGGCGCAAGCGCGGCAGTTTCTGGTCACGCGCGCGGCGGCGCGGCTGGAACTCGCGATCGAGGATCTCGTCATCGAGGACGGCTTGATCCGCGGCAAGGACAATCGCAGCGTCAGCTATGGCGAACTGATCGCAGGCGAGACCATTCGCCTCGAACTTGCCGATGACGTTCCGGTGAAGGACGTCAGCGCCTACAGCATCGTCGGCCAATCCGTTCCGCGCGTCGATCTGCCGGCGAAGGCGACCGGCGAACTGGTTTATGTGCATGACGTCCGCATCCCCGGCATGCTGCACGGCCGTGTGGTGCGCCCACCCTACGCCGGCGTCGATGTCGGCGACTTCATCGGCAACAGCCTGATTGCCGTCGACGAAAGTTCGGTCAGCGATATTCCAGGCCTCGTCGCCGTCGTTCATATCGGCGATTTCGTCGGCGTCGTCGCCGAGCGCGAGGAGAATGCGATCAAGGCTGCCGCGCAGCTCAAGCTGAGCTGGAAGCCGGTGCCGACGCTGCCTAATCTGAAGGATGTCGAGACGGCACTGCGCGCCAATCCGTCAACACCGCGCAAGCTGATCGACAGGGGCGATGTCGAGGCGGCGATCGCGGGCGCGGCAAAGCCGATGCCGCGAACCTATGTCTGGCCGTACCAGATGCACGCCTCGATCGGACCGTCCTGCGCGGTCGCGGACTATCAGGAGGATGTGACACGGGTCTGGTCCGGCACGCAGAACCCGCATCATCTGCGCACCGATCTGGCGCGGCTGATCCACCGGCGCGAAGCCGAGATCGAGGTGATCCGGCTGGAAGCCGCCGGCTGCTACGGTCGCAACTGCGCCGATGACGTTTCTGCCGATGCGGTTCTGCTGTCGCGTGCCGTCGGCCGCCCCGTCCGCGTGCAGTTGACGCGCGAACAGGAGCACGCATGGGAGCCGAAGGGCGCCGCGCAATTGATGGATGTCAATGGCGGCCTGAATGCCGACGGCAGCGTCGCCGGTTACGACTTTGCGACCCGCTATCCCTCGAACGGCGCGCCGACACTGGCGCTGCTGCTGACCGGCGCCGTCCCGCACACGCCTGCAATCTTCGAGATGGGCGACCGCACCGCGATCCCGCCCTATGATTACGAGAACCTGCGCGTGGTGGCGAACGACATGCCGCCGATCGTGCGCGCCGCGTGGCTGCGCGGCGTCTCGGCGCTGCCGAACACGTTTGCCCATGAATCCTGGATCGACGAATGCGCATCTGAAGCCGGCGTCGATCCGATCGAATATCGCCTGCGTTACCTGAAGGACCCCCGCGCCGTCGATCTCGTCAACGCCGTGTCCGAACGCGCCGGCTGGAAGCCGCGGCCGGTGCGCGAGGAGAAGCACGCCGAAGGCGATATCGTGCGCGGGCGCGGCTTTGCCTATGCTCTCTATGTGCACAGCAAGTTTCCCGGCTACGGCGCGGCGTGGTCGGCATGGATCGCCGAAGTCGCGGTGAACAAGGCGACCGGCGACGTCAGTGTCACGCGCGTCGTGGCAGGTCAGGACTCCGGCCTGATGATCAATCCGGATGGCGTTCGTCACCAGATCCACGGCAATGTGATTCAGTCGACCAGCCGTGCGCTGATGGAAGAAGTGTCGTTCGACCGCACCTCGGTAACGGCGCGCGAATGGGGCGCCTACCCCATCATCAAGTTTCCCGAGTTGCCCGACATCGACGTGCTGATGTTGCCACGTCAGGACCAGCCGCCGCTCGGCGTCGGCGAATCCGCTTCGGTGCCCAGCGCGGCGGCCATCGCCAACGCGATCTATGACGCAACCGGCGTCCGCTTCCGCGAATTGCCGTTCACGCCGGAACGCATTTTACGCGGGCTGCGCGGCGAGGCGCAGACGACGCCGGAAGCGTTGCCCGCACCGCCCCAACCGGCCACCGCGCGCGCGTGGCAGAATCCATTCACTGGACGTGGCATGTTTGCAACGGCCGCGGCCCTGTGCGCCGCCGCGATCGGCATCGGCGCCGCGGCGCTGCCGTGGCGCGCAATCGCACCGATCGCGCGGCCGGATGCCTCGGTCTATTCGGCCGCGACCATCGCGCGCGGCCAGCAACTCGCCGCGCTCGGCGATTGCGCGGTCTGCCACACCGCAACAAGCGGCATCCTCAATGCCGGCGGCAAGCCGCTGCCCACGCCGTTCGGCACGATCTATTCGACCAACATCACACCCGACGTCGAGACCGGCATCGGCGCATGGTCCTATCCCGCCTTCGAACGCGCGATGCGCGAGGGCATCCATCGCGATGGCCGGCATCTCTATCCTGCATTCCCCTACGCCCATTTCGCAAAAACGACCGACGCCGACATGCAGGCGCTCTACGCCTATCTGATGGCGCAGCCGCCGGTGCGCGCGGAGACGCCGCCGAATGCGCTGGCGTTTCCGTTTAACGTTCGCCCGCTGATGGCGGGATGGAACGCGCTGTTCCACAAACCCGCGTTGTTCCAATCTGATCCGGCCAAGTCCGAGATCTGGAATCGTGGCGCCTATCTCGTCGAAGGCCTCGGCCATTGCGGTGCGTGCCATTCACCGCGCAATGCGCTCGGCGCGGAGATGGCTGGTGCTCATCTTGCCGGAGGATTCGCCGAGGGCTGGGAAGCGCCGGCGCTGACATCGCTGTCGCAGGCGCCGATCCCATGGAGCGAGGACGAGTTGTACGCTTACTTGAGAATCGGCGAGTCCCGTTTTCACGGCGTCGCTGCGGGACCGATGGCGCCGGTGGTGACGGAGCTTGCCGCATTGCCGGATTCCGATATCCGCGCCATGGCGGTCTATCTCGCTTCGTTCAACGCGACATCGATGGATCGATCGGCGCAGGAGGCGCTTGCCGTGAGACTGGAAGCCTCGACCCTCACGCGCGCGTCGGCCGCATCCAGCGTCGGCGCCCGCATCTACCAGGGCGCCTGCGCGGTCTGTCACGAGGTCGGCGGCGCGCCGCTGTTCGGCAGCCGGCCGTCGCTGGCGCTGAACAGCAACCTGCACAGCGCCGCGCCTGACAATCTGATCCAGGTCATCCTGCATGGCATCGCCAAGCCAGCCGTGACCGACCTCGGCTACATGCCGGCCTTCAGGGACAGCCTGACCGACGGCCAGGTCGCTGAACTCGTCGTCTATCTCAGGCAACAATTTGCCCCGGACAGGCCGGGTTGGAAGGATATTCATGCTGCGATTAACCGTATCCGGCGGGAACATGCGCGCTGAGCTGCCATGTTGGGGGCAAAACCCACTGGTTGGCCGGCCCCCGGCACGGTAGAGTTCCGCCATGGCAGTTACCGATATTGCATCCCGAACCTATAACCACGGCTGGCGGCTCGACCCGATCGTGCGCAGCCTGCTGGATACCGATTTCTACAAGCTGCTGATGCTGCAGATGATCAGGGATCTCTACCCGGCTCAGCGCGTCACCTTTTCCGTCATCAATCGCAGCAAGCACGTCCGTCTCGCCGAGATCATCGACGAGGGCGAGCTGCGCGCGCAGCTCGACCATGCGCGCACCATTCGGTTCACCAAAAAGGAGTTGATCTGGCTCGCCGGTAATACGTTCTACGGCAAGACCCAGATGTTCTCGCCGGACTTCATCCACTGGCTCGCCAACTTCCGCCTGCCCGAGTACGAGCTGAACAAGGTCGACGGTCAATACGAGCTGCATTTCCATGGGCCATGGACCCACACCACGATGTGGGAAATCCCGGCGCTTGCGATCATGAACGAGCTGCGCTCGCGGCAGGCGACCAAGGGACAGGGACGCTTCGTGCTCGACGTGCTCTATGCGCGCGCCAAGGCCAAGCTGTGGTCCAAGGTCGAGCGGCTGCGCAAGCTCGAAGGCCTGCGGTTGTCCGACTTCGGCACCCGCCGCCGCCATGGGCATCTCTGGCAGCGCTGGTGCGTCGAGGCGGTCAAGGAGGGTCTTGGCCCTTCCTTCACCGGCACTTCCAACGTGTTGCTCGCGATGGACAACGATCTCGAAGCGATCGGCACCAATGCGCATGAATTGCCGATGGTAGCAGCCGCGCTCGCCAATTCCGACGAGGAGTTGCGCTGGGCGCCTTATCGCATCCTCGACCAATGGCGCCATACCTACGGCGGCAACCTCTTGATCGCGTTGCCCGACGCCTTCGGCACCAAGCCGTTCCTGCGCGACGCGCCGGACTGGGTCGCCGACTGGACGGGCTTCCGCCCGGACAGCGCGCCGCCGATTGCGGCCGGCGAGGACATCATCAAGTGGTGGAAGCAGAAGGGCCGCGATCCCAAGGAGAAACTGCTGGTGTTCTCCGACGGCATGGATGTCGATTCGATCGAGGAGACCTATCGTCACTTCGCCGGACGCGTCCGCATCTCCTTCGGCTGGGGCACCAACCTCACCAATGATTTCGTCGGCTGCGCACCCGATGGTTCCGCCGATCTCGACCCGATCTCGCTGGTCTGCAAGGTGACGTCGGTCGATGGACGGCCGGCGGTCAAGCTCTCAGACAATCCCGAAAAGGCCACCGGCACGCCGTCCGAGATCGAACGTTACTTGCGCGTGTTCGGCAATGCCGGCCGCGTCCGCACAGCCGTGCACGTCTGAGCTATCGAATACCTTCCCGCCACCAATGATCTGACGAGCCCCGCATGCCCGCACCCAAGCCGCCTGCCTTTGAAACCCTGAGCCTGCATGCCGGCCAGCGCCCGGACCCCGCAACCGGCGCCCGCGCCGTTCCGGTCTACCAGACCACGTCCTACGTGTTCCAGGATTCCGACCACGCCGCGGCGCTGTTCAACCTGGAGCGCGCCGGCCACATCTATACCCGCATCTCCAATCCGACGACCGCCGTCCTCGAAGAGCGGTTGGCCGCGCTGGAAGCCGGCGTCGGCGCGATCTGCACGGCGAGCGGCATGGCCGCGCTGCATCTGGCGATCGCAACCATCCTCAACGCCGGCGACCACATCGTCGCCTCCTCCTCGCTCTATGGCGGCACGATCAATCTCTTGGCGCACACGCTGCCGCGCTTCGGCATCACGACCACCTTCGTCAAGCCACGCGCGCTCGACGAATTTCGTGCCGCGATCAAGCCGAACACGCGGCTCATCATCGGCGAGACCATCGGCAATCCCGGGATGGAAGTCCTCGACATTCCGGAAGTCGCGCAGATCGCGCATGACGCCAAGATTCCGCTTCTGATCGACAACACCTTTGCGACGCCCTTCCTCAGCCGCCCGATCGAACTCGGCGCCGATATCGTGATGAACTCGGCGACCAAATGGATCGGCGGCCACGGCATCGCGATCGGCGGCGTCATCGTCGATGGCGGGCACTTCGACTGGCATGCTTCCGGCAAGTTTCCGCAGCTCACCGAGCCCTATGCCGGCTATCATGGCATCGTTTTCGACGAGCAGTTCGGACAGGCGGCCTTCATCATGCGCGCCCGTACCGAGGGCCTGCGCGACTTCGGCGCCTGCCTGTCGCCGACCAATGCGTTCCAACTGCTGCAGGGCGTGGAGACTCTGGGCGTGCGCATGGAGCGCCACATGAGCAACACGCTTGCGGTGCTGGAAGCGCTGACCGCCAACAAGGCGGTCGACTGGGTGCTGCATCCGGCGCTGGAGAATCATCCCGACCATCAGCTCGCGAAGCGGCTGTTGCCACGCGGCGCGGGCTCGATCGTCTCTTTCGGCATCAAGGGCGGCCGGGCGGCGGGCAAGAAATTCATCGAGTCGCTCAGGATGATCAGCCACCTCGCCAATGTCGGCGACGCCAAGACACTGGTGATCCATCCCGCCAGCACCACGCATCAACAGATGGATGCAGACCAGCTCAAGGCTGCAGGAATCGGCGAGGAGCTGGTGCGGCTGTCGGTCGGCATCGAAACCGTGTCCGACATCATCGACGATCTCGGCCAGGCGCTCCGCGCATCGCAGAAGGTTTGAACCATGCAGCTCTCCGTCAATGGCGTTGATACGTTCGTTGCGACCGGCGGCCGTCCGTTCGATCCGTCGCTGCCTGCGGTCGTGATGCTACATGGCGCCGGCTTCGATCGTTCGACCTGGGCGCTGCACAGCCGCTGGTTCGCACATCATGACTATTCGGTGCTCGCGCCCGATCTGCCCGGACACGGCCGCTCGGGCGGCAGCCCGCTGCCAACCATCGCCGACATGGCCGACTGGACCGCCGCGCTGCTCGATGCCGCCGGTGCGCCGAAGGCGAAGCTGATCGGGCACTCGATGGGCTCGTTGATCGCACTGGAGATGTCCGCGCGACATCCCGACAAGGTGTCCGGCCTGAGCCTGATCGGAACTGCCGCGACGATGACCGTCGGCCCCGACCTGCTCAAGGCCGCCGAGGTCAACAATCCCGATGCCATCGACATGGTCTCGATCTGGGGCCTCGGCTTCAAGGCCGAACTCGGCGGCAGCCTCGCGCCGGGACTGTGGATGCATCAGGGCGCGCAGCGCGTGCTGCAGCAGACCCGGCCGGGCGTGCTGTACAGCGATCTCAACGCCTGCAACACTTATCAGAACGCGCTTGCGGCCGCAGCGCAAGTCAAGGTGCCCGCGACCTTCATTCTCGGCGAGCGCGACATGATGACGCCTGCGAAGGCCGGCAAGACGCTCGCGGCGGCGACGCCGAATTCACGCACCGTGATTGTGCCGGGCGCCGGCCACATGATCATGACTGAGGCGCCCGACGAGTTGCTGGCGGCGTTGCGGCAATAACTACTGCCTCGCAGCCGGCTTCCGCTCGACCGGATGAATATCGACCCCGCGCAACCGTCCCATCCGCAACACATCCATCGCGAGCGTGCGGCCGATGCGGTCGCGGTCGAGGGCGCGGATCAGATCGTCGACGCCGTTGATCTCGACGCCGTCGAGCTTGATCACGACATCGCCGGGCAGCAACCCCGCCTGCGCGGCCGGACTGTCCGGCTCGATCTGCGCCAGCAATGCGCCCATCTTGTTGTCGACACCGGCGACCACGGCATGACGCCGCGGGATCGGCGCGGTCTGGCCGGCGACGCCGATATAGGCGCGCCGGACGTAGCCGTGGCGGATGATCTCGGACAGCACGAACTGCGCAGTGTTGCTGGCGACCGCAAAGCAGATGCCCTGCGCGCCATTGATGATCGCGGTGTTGATGCCGATCACCTCCGATGCCGACGACACCAGCGGCCCGCCGGAATTGCCGGGATTGAGCGCGGCGTCGGTCTGGATCACGTCCTCGATGGTCCGCCCGCTCACCGAGCGGATCGAGCGGCCGAGCGCCGACACGACGCCGGCGGTGACCGTCGATTCGAAACCGAGCGGATTGCCGATCGCGACCACGAGCTGGCCGCGGCGCAGGCTCTTGGAATTGCCGAGTGAGGCGTAGCGCAGATCGCGCGCGCCATCGGCGCGCAACAGCGCCAGATCGGTGTCGGGATCGACGCCGAGCACATGCGCGTCGGTGACGAAGCCTTCGGTATCGCGCAGGCGGATCTCTTTCGATGAACCGACCACATGGCTGTTGGTCAGCACGAGGCCATCGGGCGAGATGACGATGCCGGAGCCAAGCCCGCCGCGCTCGCGCGCGCTGCGCACCTTCGGCCCGGTTTCGACGCGCACGACCGCGGGACCAACGCGTTCGGTCACGTCGATCACAGCATTGGAATAGGCATCGAGCAGAACCCGGTCGTTATCGCGGGCAGGCTCGGCCGTCCGCGATGACAGCCCGTCATCGGCGATATCTGAGGTAAAATCCAGCATGGCGAGATTCCTTCGGCTTCCTCAGATGGTGGCCGGGAACCGCTTGCGCAAGGTGTCTGCGACGGGCGCAGGGCTGGCCTGCTAGAGCATGATGATCTTTGGGTTAGACCATGTTCGCCGCAGAGGGCTTTACCTCTCCCGCTTGCGGGGGAGGTCGGCGCGAAGTGTCGGGTGGGGGCTCTCTCCACTCGGGCAGTATCGCCCGCGGAGGCACCCCCACCCCAGCCCTCCCCCGCAAGCGGGAGAGGGAGCGCACCTCCTTCGTGGTCGCGATTCAATCTAATTCCATCATGCTTTAGGCGCCCGCCTCAGCTTCCCTGCGCGCGCCTTGACGGGATCGAGCAGCGCCCAGTTGCCCTGCTCCAGCGTGTAGCCCTTCGGGAACGGCGCGCGCAGCTCCAGCCCGAGCGAGCGCAGCACACGGTCGTCGCGGTAATAGCATTGCAGCACGACGCGGACGAGCGTTGCCGCCGCAGCGCCGCCGGTAGCGCGGAACTCGGTCGCGACGGCATCGCGCCTGGCCGCATCGAGTTCGGCCAGCGGTTGGCCGGCGAGGCGCGCAAGATGATCGAGCGCTTGCGCGACCAGCGCGGTGTCGCGGCCGAGCGTCGCCAGCATGTCGGCCTGGATCGTGGGATCGTCAGCGCCGGGCACCTTGTACTCATCGCTGGCGGGGATGATCATCGCAGCGACGGTACGGAGATCGTCGCGCTGGGCCGAAGTCAGTTCATATGTTGCGAGCATGGCGGTCTCAATCGAAGAGGTTGGCAAGGCGTTGCTTCATTTGGTCGGCGACGTAGAGCGCAATCGCCTGGATGGTCGAGGTCGGATTGACGCCGCCGGAGGTGACGAACACGCTGCCGTCGACGATGAAAAGGTTTTTGACGTCGTGCGACCGCCCCCATTCATTGACCACCGAGCGCGCCGGATCGGTGCCCATCCGCGCGGTGCCCTGCAGGTGCCAGCCGCCCCAGGGAATCGGATTGTTGATGCAGATATCGGTGGCATCAGCGGCTTCGAGAATCTCCCGGCCCCGCGCCAGCCCATGGTCCATCATCTTCCGGCTGTTTTCGCTGATCGTATAATCGATCTTCGGCGCGGGGATGCCGTGGCTGTCTTTCAGAACAGGATCAAGCGTGACGCGGTTGTGCTCCTCGGGCAGATCCTCGCAGATCGCTGATACCGCGAGCCGATGGCCATTCAGCTTGCGGAACACGCGGTGATGATCTGCGCCCCACGGCAGAATACCCTTCTGCTCGCTCGCAACAGCTTCGAACACCGGCCCGGCGCCACGGCCGAACTGGATGCCGTAACCGCGAACAAAACCGCGCGAGAGATCGGTGTCGTAAAATTCCTTGCTCCAGAGGCAGGTCGGCGGCGCGCGGTTGGAGTCGGTCGGCTCCTTCACGAAGCCATAGATCTGCGCATAGGGATGGAACATCAGGTTCTTGCCGACCAGGCCGGATGAGTTGGCAAGCCCGTTCGGGAAGCGGCCGGACACCGAGTTCAACAGCAGCCGCGGCGTGCCGACGCCGTTGCAGGCGATTATGACGACCTCGGCCGGCTGAAACTGCTCGACGCCATCCTGGTCGTAGTAGACGACGCCGGAAGCCATACCGTGCTCGTTGGTCAGGATCTCACGCACGCGGCAATGCGTCTTGAGCTCGACGCCGGCGCGGATCGCCTGCGGCCAATAGGTGATGTCGGTCGAGGCCTTTGCGCCCTGCGCGCAGGCCGGCGTGCAATGGCCGAGATTGATGCAGCGCGCCCTGCCCTCGTAATCCATCGTCGCCACGGTCGTGTCCGACGGCCACCAGTGCCAGCCGAGCTTGTTCATGGCCTTGCCGATCAGCGGGCCGGAGAGCCCGAGCGGCTGCGGCGGCATCGGCGGGTGCGTCAACGGCGACAGCGGATCACCCGACAGGCCCGAGACGCCCATCATCCGGTCGTTCTCTTCGAAGAACGGGGTGAGTGCGTCGTAATCGATCGGCCAGTCATCGGCGACGCCATCCAGCGTCTTCACCTTGAAGTCGGACGGATGCAGCCGCGGCCAGTGCGCGGTGTACATCACCGTCGAGCCGCCGACGCCGTTGAAGTTCACGACCTTGATCGGCGAGTTGTCGTCGTTGATCGGATAGTCCTCCGGCCGGCCGCGGATGTTCGGACTGGTCGACCACTCGCCGTAGAATTTTGCCTCCCAGTCGCGCCCGGTGCTCGGATATTCCGACGGTTTCATCCAGCCGCCCTGATCGAGGCAGAGGATGTGCATCTTGGTTTCGGCGAGACTCCACGCCACCGCCGCACCGGATGCGCCGGCGCCGATGATGAGGACGTCAACGGGATCGTTCTTCATTATTTTTCCTCAGGCTTTCATTCCGTCATTCCGGGGCGCGAAGCGAACCCGGAATCTCGAGATTCCGGGTCTGGTCCTTCGGACCATCCCGGAATGACGACGTAAATCATCAATTCACAATCCTCACCGGCAGCGAGCGGATGCCGCGGATGAAATTTGAATAGAGACGCTGCGGCGAGCCCATGATTTCAAAACGAAGGTCTCTTGCCAATATTTCCTCCCAGAGGATGCGGATTTGCTGTTCGGCGAGGCGGTCGCCGACGCAGCGGTGGATGCCGGCGCCAAAGGAAAGATGCTGGCGCGGCTTGGGGCGGTCGATGATGAATTCGTCGGCGCGGTCGATCTTGCTCTCGTCGCGGTTGCCGGAGATGTACCACATCACGACCTTCTCGCCCTTGGCGATACTGCGGCCGGCGAGTTTGACGTCGTTGCGCGCGGTGCGGCGCATGTGCAGCACCGGCGTGTGGTAGCGGATGATTTCGGAGACGAGGTTCGGGATCAATTCGCGCCGGGCGCGGACCAGTTCGAACTGCTCGGGATTCTCGCAAAGCGCCATCAACCCGCCGCTCATCGAATTGCGCGTGGTGTCGTTGCCGCCGACGATCAGAAGCGCCATCGTGCCGATGAATTCGCGCGGTTGCAGGTTTCGTGTCGCCTCCGAATGCGCCAGCATCGAGATCAGGTCGAAGGTCGGCGACGCCTCGGCACGCGCGTCCCACAATTTCCGGAAATACTCTCCCATCCTGGCCAGTTCATCGTAACGCTCGGCTTCCGAATGCACCACGGCATCAGGCGAATCGACATTGGCGATCGCGACATCCGACCACCAGGTCAGCTTCATGCGATCTTCCCAGGGAAAATCGAACAGCGTCGCCAGCATCATGTTGGTGAGATCGGTCGAGACCCGCTCGACCCAGTCGAAGGTCTCGTTGCGCGGCAGCGCATCCAGCACGTCCGAGGTCCGCTTGCGGATCAGCGGCTCGAAATTGGCGAGATTCGACGGCGCCACGATCGGCGCGACGGTGCGTCGCTGCGCGGTGTGACCGGGCGGGTCCATCCGGATGAAATTGGAGATCTCCCGGCCCTTGGGCTGGTCGGCCACCTGAATACCGCCGAGCTCCGAACTCGACGAATAATTCTCGTGATCGAGCTCGACTGCAAAAATGTCGTCGTAGCGCGTCACCGACCAATACGGCCCGAACGGCGAGGCCTCGCAATAATGCACGGGATCGTCGCGGCGCAATTGCGCGAACAGCGGGCGCCAAATGTCGTCCTGATAGAGGTGGGGATCGCTGACGTCGATCGAGGCCAGCTTGCGCAGCGCCTCAGCCATCGTTTCCCTCCCCTCCTGCCGTCGGCGCTTGCCGGGCGCTCCATACCTCTGACGATAGGGGCAGATGCGGTCGCGAGTAAAGCCGACGGGGGCCGGCTGGCGGCAAACCAGCAACCCTGCCACGCGTCCATGCGGGGTTTGTCCGCGAGCGCGGGAGCGGATAGCCTTGGCGCAAACGATCAACACGGGAGCGACGCCGATTCCGGATTTCGACGCCATCATCATCGGTGCGGGCATGTCGGGCCTGTACCAGCTCTATCGCTTGCGCGAACGGGGTTTGCGCGTGCGGGTGTTCGAGGCCGGCACCGAGGTCGGCGGCACCTGGTACTGGAACCGCTATCCCGGCGCGCGCTTCGATTCCGAGAGCTATTCCTACGGCTACTCGTTCTCCAAGGAGCTGCTGCAAGAATGGGAGTGGTCGGAGCACTTTGCCGGCCAGCCGGAAACGCTGCGCTACCTCAATCATGTCGCCGACAAGTTCGACCTGCGCCGCGATATCCAGTTGCGCAGCCGGGTGACGACCGCGGTGTACGCGGAGGAAACACAGAGCTGGACCATCACACTGGAGGATGGCGCCAGGCACAGCGCGCGCTTCCTGATCACGGCGATCGGGCCATTGTCGACGCCGACGCTGCCGCGGATCGAGGGCCGCGACGATTTCAGGGGTGCCTCGTTCCACACCGCGCGATGGCCGAAGCAGCCGGTGGACTTTTCCGGCAAGCGCGTCGCCGTAATCGGCACCGGCGCCACCGGCGTGCAGACCATCCAGACCATTGCCGGACAGGTCGGCCATCTCACCGTGTTCCAGCGCACGCCGAACTGGTGCGCGCCGCTGCACAACGGCAAGATCGACGCCGAGACGCAGGCGAAGATCAAGGCGGGCTATCCGGAAATGTTCGCGCGCTGCAAGGAGACCTTTGCCTGCTTCCTGCACACGCCCGATCCGCGCGGCGCGTTCGAGGTGTCGGACGAGGAGCGCGAAGCGTTTTACGAGAAGCTTTACGGCGAACGCGGTTTCGGCATCTGGCAGGGCAATTTCAGGGACATACTGATCGACCGCAAGGCGAACGCGACGATCTCCGACTTCGTTGCGCGCAAGATTCGCCAGAGGGTAAAGAATCAGGCGGTGGCGGAAAAGCTGATCCCCAGGAATCACGGTTTCGGCACGCGCCGGCTGCCGCTCGAGACTTTCTATTACGAGGTCTACAACCAGGACAATGTCGAGCTGGTCGATATCAACGAAACGCCGATCGAACGGATCACGCCGGACGGAATCAGGACGAGCGATCGGGAGTACGAGTTCGACATCATCATCTACGCGACCGGCTTCGATGCCATCACCGGCAGCTTCGACAAGATCGATTTTCGCGGCGCAGATGGCGCGCGGCTGAAGGACAAGTGGAAGCGCGGGCCTGAAACCTATCTTGGCATCATGGTGCATGAGTTTCCGAACATGTTGATGCTGATGGGGCCGCACACGGCACTCGGCAACATTCCGCGCAGCATCGAATACAGCGTCGACTGGGTGACCGGGCTGATCGTGTTCGCGACGGAAAAGGGACTGACGCGGCTGGAGGCGACGCCGGAGGGCGTGAAATCCTGGACCGACCACGTCAAGGCGCTCGGCGAAGGCCTGCTGTCCAACGAGGTCAATTCCTGGATGACCGGCATCAATTCCAACGTCGAAGGCAAGCAGACCCGCATCGTCGCCCGCTACAGCGGCAGTGCGCCGGCGTACCGTGCCAGGTGCGACGAGGTGGCGGCGAAGGGATATGATGAGTTGAGGTTGGGATAGCGTTTTCTTGCGGCGAGCGTCAAACCGTCCACCGTCATTGCGAGCACCGCAGTCCGTAGATTCCATGAGGCGGTGAGCGTGGCCTTTCCGATAAGGTTTGGGTTTCCACACTCGAACCCCTCGGAGAGTCAGATGCAAGCATCCACCGTAGCCACGCCCACCGCCGGCCATATTGGCACAATTTTCGTTGCAATCGAACTGAGCCAGCGGAGCTGGCGGGTCGCGCTGCACAGCCCGGACAAGGACAAGATATCGCACCACAAGCTGGAGGGTGGCGATCATGCCGAGCTGTTGGCGTTGGTGGGTCGGGTTCGGGAGCGGGCGGCTCGAGCGCTGGGAGGCGTTCCGGCGGTGGCGAGCTGCTACGAGGCGGGCCACGACGGGTTCTGGCTGCACCGGCTGCTGCTGGCGGCCGGCATCACGAACTACGTGTTTGATCCCGCCAGCATTGCGGTGGACCAGCGGGCGCGGCGGGTGAAGACCGACCGGATCGATGGCGAGCGGATGCTGCGCACGCTGATGGCGTATCTGCGCGGCGAGCCGCGGGTGGTGCGGATCGTCCGGGTGCCTGCAGCCGAACAGGAGGACGCGCGCCGCGGCAGCCGCGAACGCGACCGGCTGATCAAGGAGCAAACCGCTCACACCAACCGGATCAAGGCACTGCTGCGGCTGCGGGGCATGGCGGTCGGGAACCCGCGGCGGCGCGACTGGCTGAGCTGGCTGGCAACGCAGCGGGATTGGCAAGGCCAGGCGGTGCCGCCGCGGATGCTGAGCGAGATCCGACACGAGCACGCGCGGCTGATGCTGGTGCGCGATCGGCTCGATGCGCTCGCGCAGGAGGCGGCCGCAGCGGAGCCAATGCCTGCGGAAGCCGAGATGACCCGGCGCAGCGAACTGCTGCGCCGGCTCAAATGTCTCGGCCCGGCGTTCGCGACGACGCTGACCAGCGAGGTGTTCTACAAGGACTTCCGCAATCGCCGCGAGGTCGGGAGCTATTTCGGGCTGACGCCCAGTCCGTGGCGGAGCGGCGGCATCGACCGCGACCAGGGCATCAGCAAGGCGGGCAATCCGCGCGCCCGCTGTGCCGCGATCGAACTGGCCTGGCTGTGGCTGCGGCATCAGCCGGACAGCAAGCTGACCCTGGAGTACCGCAAGCGCACGCTCGATGCCGGCAAGCGCATCAAGCGCGTCGCCATCGTCGCCCTGGCGCGCAAGCTGATGGTGGCGCTGTGGCGCTACCTCACGACCGGTCTCGTGCCGGAAGGCGCGGTGCTCAAGGCTGTAAAGATCTAAACACTTTCAACGAACGCGTCAGCGTCGCGGCATCTGCCGCGGTCAGCGCGGGATGGATGGTGACCGTGCCACCCTTGGGCCAGCAAACAGGCTGTTTCGTAGATGGGTCTCATCCTCGTGGCTTCCTCGCCGCATGCATGCGGAATGTGGGTGCGGATCACAGCGGTCCGACCGGATATGAGGTGATGCAGTGAGCAACTGCATAAATCGCCGGAAGCCAGTCCCTGAGCGCACCGACCGCGGCGGCACGCTGCGCTACGCATGGCTCCGCGCGCCGCCGCTCCACCGAACGTAAAAATCACATCCAAGCCCTGTCGGGATGCTTGACTCAAAAGGCCTCATATGAGGGTGGGCAAAGCGATAGCGTGCCCACCATCAAAAAGCGTGCTCGACGATAGATGGTGGGCACGGCGCTATTGCGCCTTTGCCCACCCTACGAAGAGCTACCACGCGTCGATGCACGGCCGCTTCTTCGCCGCGCGGCTATCCGGCTTCGGCACCGAGCGCAGGCCCGCCATGATCCACTGCCGCGTGTCGGCGGGGTCGATCACCTCGTCGATCTCCAGCACCGAGGCGATCGAGACTGCCTTGCCGTTGGCGTAGAGTTCGGCGACCTTGGACTTGTAATAGTCCTCGCGCTCGGCCGGGTCCTCGATCGCTTCCATCTCCTTGCGGAAGCCGAGGCGCACATAACCCTCCAGCCCCATGCCGCCGAACTCGCCGGTCGGCCAGGCCACCGTGAAGAACGAGGCGTGGAAGCCGCCGCCGATCATGGATTGCGCACCCAGGCCATAACCCTTGCGCAGCACGATGCCGAACAGCGGCACGGTCAGGCTCGCGCCGGTCACAAACATGCGCGCGACATGGCGCACGATCGCGGTCTTCTCGGCTTCGGGCCCGACCATGAAGCCCGGCGTGTCGCATAGCGAGACGATCGGGATATCGAAGGCATCGCAAAGTTGCATGAAGCGCGCGGCCTTGTCGCCGGCCGGCGCATCGATCGCGCCGCCGAGATGCTTTGGATTGTTGGCGATCAGGCCGAACGGTCTGCCTTCGATGCGAATGAATGCGGTGATCATGCCGACGCCGAAATCCCGGCGGATTTCCAGCACCGAGCCTTCGTCGGCGAGAAGATCGATGACATTGCGGATGTCGTAGACGCGCAGGCGGTTCTCCGGGATCGCGCGGCGCAACAGGCGCTGGTCCGGCGCCTTCCAGTCGGCGACCGCGCCCTGAAAATACGACAGGTACTTTTGCGCCGCGCTCGTCGCTTCCGCCTCGTCCTCGACAAGGATGTCGATCACACCGTTCGGCGACTGGAACGACACCGGCCCGACCTCGGCCGGATGATAGACGCCAAGGCCACCGCCCTCGATCATCGCAGGTCCCCCCATCCCGATCGAGGCGTTGTTCGTGGCGATGATGACGTCGCAGCAACCGAGCATCGCGGCATTGCCGGCAAAACAATAGCCGGAAACGATGCCGATCACCGGCACGAGACCTGAGAGTTTTGCGAACTGCACGAAGGACGGCCCATCGAGACCGGTCATGCCGAGCCGGTCGGTGTCGCCGGGTCGGCCGCCGCCACCCTCGGCGTAAAACACCAGCGGCAACCGCCATTGCTCGGCCAGGCTGAGCATGCGGTCGATCTTCTTGTGGTTCATATGTCCCTGGGTGCCGGCGAGCACGGTGTAGTCGTAGGCGATCACCATGCAGCGGGCGGCATCCGCGCCGAATTTTTCGGCGTTCACGGTGGCGACGCCGGAGATCAGGCCGTCGGCCGGCGTGTTGCGGATGAGATCATCGACCGTGCGGCGGCGGCGCTGCGCAGCGATGGCGAGCGAGCCATATTCGACAAAGGAGCCTTCGTCGACGAGATGGGCGACGTTTTCGCGCGCCGTGCGCTGGTCGGTCTTGCGGCGGCGTTCGACCGACGCCGGACGGTTCTCGTCCAGCGTGATGGCGTGACGCTCGATCAGTTCAGCGAGATCCGGACGAATGTGATCGAGGTCGAAATCCTCATCCTCCGCGATATCATGGGCGTCGAGTTCGGCCGGTTCGAGATAGAGGATCGCCTCGTCCTGCATCAGCGTCACGCCGGCGCCGGCTGCGATCTGCAACACCCGGCCGCCATGCGGCGCCGTGACCAGATGCTCCATCTTCATGGATTCGAGCACGGCGATCTGCTGGCCGGGGCGAACGAGGTCTCCCTCCTCGACGTCAACAGCGACGATCGTGCCTTGCAGCGGCGCCGGCACCGCGACCGAACCTGCCGGGCCGGTTGCCGATGCGGCCACCGCGGCCGCGAGCGTCTCGTCATCGGCAGCGCTGCCGGATTCGACCAGTTCCGTCTCCGCCGTCGTGTTGGCCTCGCCGACCAGGGCGGCGACATGCTTGTCGATGAAGCCGGTGCTGAGACGGTTCTCGGCAAAATCCGGATGCGCCAAAATCGCCGCGAGGAAGGGGATGTTGGTGGCGACGCCATCGATCCGGAACTCGCGCAGCGTGCGCGTGGCCTTGTGCACCACGTCGGTCCAGTTACCTCCAGGCGAATGCACGATCACCTTGGCGAGCAGCGAGTCAAAGGCGGCGCTGGTGCGGTAACCGGAGTAGCCAAACGTATCGACGCGAACGCCCGGACCGGACGGCAAGTCGAATACGTCCAGCCTACCACCGGTCGGTTTCGTCCCGCCGGTCTCGTCCATCGCCTCCATGTTGACGCGGAGCTGCATCGCAAAGCCGCGCGGGCGCGGGATATAGCCCTGCGCGAGGCCGAGCGAGCCGAGTGTCGCGCCGGCCGCGACCGCAAGCTGCGACTGCACGAGATCCAGCCCGAGCACCTCCTCGGTGACGGTATGCTCGACCTGCAGCCGCGGATTGGCCTCGATGAAGGCGAACGCCTTGTCGCTGCCCCGGGCATCGTTGTCGACGAGGAATTCGAAAGTGCCGAGATTGTCGTAATTGGCGGCGGCCGCGAGGTCCTTGGCGGCGTCGATGATGCGCGTGCGCAAGGCATCGTTCAGCGACGGGCTCGGCGCGACCTCAATGAGCTTCTGGTTACGGCGCTGGATGGTGCATTCGCGCTCCCACAAATGGCTGATCGCGCCGTGGTGATCGCAGATGATCTGCACCTCGATATGACGGGCATTGCGAATGAGACGCTCGACATAGACGCCGTCACTGCCGAAGGCAGCCTTGGCCTCGGACTGGCAGCGCACATAGGCCTCCTCCAGCCGCGCCGGATCGTCGACGATCCGCATGCCGCGGCCGCCGCCGCCGGCGATCGCCTTGATCATGACGGCACCGCCGGCGCCCAACGACTGCAGGAAGGCTTTGGCCTCCTCCAGGCTGGTCGGCCCGCTGGTGCCCTCGATAACAGGCACGCCACATTGCCTGGCCAGCGCCTTGGCCTGCGCCTTGTCGCCGAACAGCTCCAGCGCCTCGGGCGACGGCCCGACGAAAACGATGGTCTCCTCGATGCAGCGCCGGGCGAGCGCAGCATTCTCGCTGAGGAAGCCATAGCCCGGATGAATGGCGTCGCATCCGGTCGCCTTGGCGGCCGCAATCACCGCCTCGATATCGAGATAGGCCCGCGCGCCGCGCCCGGGGATTTCGCAGGCCGCATCGGCGGCGCGGATATGGAGCGATTGCGCATCGTCGGCGGAATGGATCGCCACCGTGGCGAGCCCGGCGTCGCCCGCCGCACGCGCGATGCGGATAGCGATCTCGCCGCGGTTGGCGATCAGCAGCTTGTGGAAAGACATGGACGTTCCCGGTGCCCCTCGCGTTCGTGCCTGAAGTTCTCCGGCGCAAAATCGCTGTCAGTTCAGATTCTTGTTGCCGAACATGACAGCCTTGCGCGAAATCCGATGCAAGTGGAATTTTGTTCCGCGCAACGGGAAATCACCGGAAGTCTCACGTCATTGACGCTTCGCGCCATCCGTTGTTGGTATCAACCAACAACAACAACAAGCCCCGGGGCAGGAAATCATGAAAAAGGCCACGACCGTACGCAGCGTCGAAACGCTCGCCTGTGACGCCGGATGGCGGAACTACCACTTCGTCAAGATCACGACCGAGGACGGCATCGTCGGCTGGAGCGAGTATGACGAGGGCTTTGGCGCGCCTGGCGTGACCACGGCAATCGAGCGGCTTGGCGCACGCGTCGTCGGCAAGAATGCCTTCCAGCACGAGCGGATCTACGTGGAGTTGTTTGCGGCGACGCGGCCGGCCGCGGGCGGCGTGGTCGCGCTGGCACTGGGCGCGATCGAGAACGCGCTGCTCGACGTCAAGGCCAAGGCGCTGGGCGTGCCCTGCTACGAGCTGCTCGGCGGCAAGATCCGCGACCGCATCCGCGTCTACTGGTCGCACTGTGCGACCTGGCGCATCAATCATCCCGACTGGTTCAAGCCGGCCATCACCAGCCTCGACGGCGTCAAATCGATCGGCCACGAAGTGCGCGAAAAAGGCTTTACGGCGATGAAGACCAATATCTTCGTCTACACCGAAGGCAAGCCGCAGGGCTGGCGGCCCGGCTTCGGCTCGCCGTTCGAGCCCGAGCTCAACGTCGATCGCACCGTGTTGCGAAACCTCTGCATGCATCTCGAAGCAATCCGCGACGGCGCCGGCCCTGATGTCGATCTGCTGCTCGACCTCAACTTCAACGCCAAGACCGAAGGCTATTTGAAGATACTGCGCGCCATCAAGGACATGGATCTGTTCTGGGTGGAGATCGATACCTTCAACCCGCAGGCGCTCGGCTATATCCGCCGCCAGAGCCCGCACCCGGTGTCATCCTGCGAGACGCTCCTGGGCCTGCGCGAGTTCCTGCCCTATTTCAACGAACAGGCAATGGACGTCGCGATCGTCGACACGCCCTGGAACGGCGTCTGGCAATCGATGAAGATCGCCGCCGCCGCCGAACATTTCGAGGTCAACGTCGCCCCGCATAATTTCTACGGCCATCTCTGTACCATGATGAACGCGCATTTCTCCGCCGCGGTGCCGAATTTGCGCATTATGGAAACAGACATCGATCGTCTCGCCTGGGACCATGAGCTGTTCACCCATGTGCCCGAGATCGTCGACGGTCATCTCATTATGCCGGATCGTCCGGGCTGGGGCACCGAGCCCAACGAGGAAGGCCTGCGCGCCCATCCGCCGAAGAGCAAGGGCGGGCTGTTGAATTACGGGCAGAAGAAGTAGGCGCAGCTTCGTAGGGTGAGCAAAGCGCAAGCGTGCCCACCATTTAATTCGTGCGTATGGCGAGATGGTGGGCACGCTTCGCTTTGCCCACCCTTGTATTAGCGCGAAGGATTAAAGTGGTCTCGTTCCGTGAGGAATGGCCCAGCCGGGGTGGCCACCCTGGCTGGGCCGCCGATTGATCGGATCGATGCCCACCGAAGCCTAGAGGGCTGTCTTACGTAGCAAGATCGCAATCGGCACTTCATCGGGACCCGGATGGTTGAAGGAACTTTAGGTTCGCATCACAAGGGAGGGTCGACGAAGATGGCCAAGCGTACCACAATCTGCGCCGGGATCGATACCGGCAAACGGAAGCTAGACGTGGCGATCGATGGCAACTCCTTGCAGCTGCAAGTCGAGAACACGGCTGAAGGCCACAAGGCGCTGTTGGAGTGGTTGCGGCGCCACAAGGTCAAGCGCATTGGGATCGAGGCGAGTGGCGGCTATGAACTCCCAGTCGTCAGCGAGCTACGGCGCAAGCGGTTCATTGTGGTGGTGTTTCAGCCGGCACAAGTGCGGGCCTATGCCAAGTTCCACTTGCAGCGCGCCAAGAACGACAAGATCGATGCCGCGCTGATTGCCGCCTGCACTGCTGCGGTCAAGAAGATCCACGCCGCCCCCGATCCCGGCTGCAGCCGTTTGCCGAACATCTGACGCTGATCGAACAGATCGGAGAGGACATTACGCTGTACAAAAACCGGCTCGAGGCCTGCCGCGATCCGCGCATCCAGAAGGTCTGGAAGGACGAGATCGCCCGCCTGGCCAAGCGCGAGAGGGTCGAACTCAAGGCCTTGGTGGCCGCGATCCGCGAGCATCGCGACCTCGCCCAGCGGCTCGATCTGATCTACAGCGTGGGCGGCGCCGGGATGCCGACCGCAGTCGCGGTCCTGATACGCATGCCCGAGATCGGCCAGCTCAGCCGCGAGCAAGCCGCCGCTCTCGCCGGCCTTGCGCCCTATGACGATGACAGCGGCGAGCACAGCGGCGCCCGTCACGTCGACGGCGGACGCAAGAGGCTGCGTCGGGCGCTCTATACGGCGGCGCTGCCGGCATCCTTTCGCTGGAATCCGCAGCTTATCGCCCTTTACAGCCGGCTGAGGGCCGCTGGAAAAGAGCACAAGCAAGCGCTCATCGCCTGCGCCAGGAAGCTGCTCATCTTCATCAACACTGTCGTGGCACGTGGCACGCCTTGGCAAGACCAGCCCCCCTTGGCTGCAACGATGGGCGCCTCGCCAGCAAGCTAATCCAAGTTTCTTGGTTCGACCGCAGCACCGTTTCTTCGTCCCGACCTGCCATCCCAACGACGTCGCGCGCAGCCGTCGTCAAGGATGGCCGTCGCTCCAATCTCTCGCCACCCACAGCCGCCGCCAGGCCACGCCTTGACGGCGGCGAGCACGGCGTCATGCTCAGCGGAAACGGACAATCAATCGCGCACAATCAATCCGTTTAATGGTTGCTACGTTCATTTATCACTAGGCCTTGCCGCGAACGCGCTCTCGATCACGTCGCCGATCGGCTGCCAGGAATTACCGTCGAACTGCACCAGCCGCATCTGCTTGATCGGCTGGAAATCGGTCGGCCCGGTATTGATCGCGATGCCCGGAAATGCGATCGGGCTCTGATATCCCTTCAGCGACGCCGCCTGCCGCATGATGTTCTCGCGCGACAGGTCGTCGCCGCACTGGATCAGGACCTGCGCCAGGGTTGCTGCCGCCGCGTAGCCGAAAATGGCGTTGCCGTCTTCCTTGTCGCCATCGGGATAATACTTGTCCATGAACGCAAGCCAGTCCCTGATGGCGACATCTTCCTTCCAGGTGGCGTCACCGGCGTCCTTCAGGAACGAGGTGGAGATCACGCCGACGGAATTTTGCAGCCCCGCCGGCCGCAACGCGTTCGCGATCGAGGCCGCCGCATTGACCAGCACGAGCTGCGGATGCCAGCCCAGTTCGGCCGCCCTACGGATAGCGCGCGCCGAGATCGGCGGCGCGCAGTTGAGCACCAGCACCTCAGCGCCGGAGTTCTTCAGGATTTCGACCTGGGTGTCGATCGACATATCCGCCTCGATGGCGATGTCGGCTACGATCATGTTGGCGGTGAAGCCGAGCCCTTCCTGCAATCCCCGGAACAGATCACGGCCGAACTGGTCGTTCTGCCAAAGCACGGCGATCTTCCGGCTCGGATAGGTAGCCTGGATGTAGTTGGCGTAGATCCGCCCCTCGGAGCGGAACGTCGGCTGCCAGCCCATCGTCCACGGAAACCGCTTCGGATGCGCCCACTCCTCATCGCCGGAAGCGACGAAGAGCTGCGGGATGCTTCTCTCGTTGAGATAGGTTCGTGTCGCCAGATTGCTCGGCGTGCCGAATGAACCGAACATCAGGTGCACGCGCTCCTGCTCGACCAGCTCATGGGTCTGCTCGACCGCGGTTCTCGGATTCGAGCTGTCATCGCGCGAGATGAATTTGATCTTGCGCCCGTTGATACCGCCGCGCTCGTTGATCATGTCGAAATAAGCGGCCTCCGCCCGGCCGATCGAAGCGAACGCGGCGAGCGGCCCGGTGTACGGCATGATGTTGCCAATGCGGATTTCGGTGTCGGTCACGCCGGCGGCTCTGGCCGGCTGCGGGGCGGGAGCAACTGCCATCATTGCGACGACGAGATACAGCGCAGTTGCCGCTTTTGTTATTATTTGCATCAACATGCCCTCGAACGCCCAGCTACCAAGAGCTCGTGACGCCACCCAGCGATGGCGATGATAGCGCGGGAGATCAGATTGTTGAATTGAAATGTTGGCTGCGCCGCCCGCATGAGCGAAGCCGCATGGTAGCTTTGACGCCTTCGCCCATCCGGGCTGCGGGCGCTCCAGTAACGCACGCCGCCGTTTTCATAAAATGAGACGTTGCGGTTCCGGTGTCTTTGATGTCCGATATACGCTCAACAGCGGCGCGAACTCGAACGTCGCAGGATATCCGAGTTGCGTCCAGGCTGTGTGTGGCAAGGAGGTCGATGCATGAGGATACCGATCGTAGCTTTGGGGACGGCCCTGGTCCTGTGTAACGTAGGCGCGTTTAGTGTCGCAGCGCTTGCGCAGACGGCCCAAGTCGTTCGTGAACCACGCGAAAGGCCCATCATCAGGGTGCCTATCGTAAGACCAGCTCCCTACTGGGACTACAATATCGTTCCACGATATCGTTATCGCCCTGAGGACGACCGGGTCGATCCATGCGGCGGACCTGTAGTGCCAGTGATACGCTTTGGACCTCAAGAGGAAACCGTTCCGTTGTGGCTGGCGAACCAATTGGGTCTTGGCCGTATTCATGGTCGAGATTGGCCGTGTAGGGGCCGGAACCGGTAATGCACGGATTGAGCACCAACGTAGCCGCGTAGGCAAAGGCGCTTTTGCGCCGTGCCCACCATCGGACAGCATCGGTAGCATAATGGTGGGCACGCGGAGCCTGTCATCGGGCGCGCATTCGCGCGACCCGTTGGCTTTGCCCACCCTACGTCAGCGCAATTCGATATCCAGCCAGCCCAGCGCATTGACCGTGACGCGGTCGCCGGTGTCGACGAGCACGGTCGTGGTCTCGGCTTCGATGATCGCAGGGCCCATCAAGGTGTGGCTAGGTTGCAGGTCATCGAGCGCGAAAACCGGAACCTCGCGCCAGCCGCCGAAGAAGGCTTGGCGCCGGCTGCGCGGCGTGCAGGTCACCGACGATGACGCCGGCTTTGCATCCGAATCCAGCCGCGAGACTTCACCTACCGCCGCGACGCGGGCGTTGACGAAGACGACTTCCTGGCCGCGCGAGGCGTAGGTGTATAATTCCTCGTGCCTGACGTGAAAGCGGTCCTCGATCTTCTCGACGAGGTCGGCGGCGTTCCAATCGAGGCCGTCGAGCGAGACATCGATTTCAAAGATCTGCTCGCCGTAGCGCATCTCGGCGGAGCGTTCGATGGCGATCTTCCCGTTGAACCATGAGCGCAATCGGCCGGCGGCTTGCTGCTCGAGCCCGGCAAAGAGCTCGCGCACTTCGTCGGCTCTGATGCGTGCGCCGGCG
Source organism: Bradyrhizobium paxllaeri (assembly GCF_001693515.2). Taxonomy (NCBI): domain Bacteria; kingdom Pseudomonadati; phylum Pseudomonadota; class Alphaproteobacteria; order Hyphomicrobiales; family Nitrobacteraceae; genus Bradyrhizobium; species Bradyrhizobium paxllaeri. Next base: position 2,053,375 of record NZ_CP042968.1, on the reverse strand, counting down.
CCATAATGGGTGCGGCTGACTTCGTAGCGGAGATCGCTGGTCAGCATGCCCCAGGCTGACAGCACCGAAGCCACCGTCGGCACGATGATGCGCTTGATTTCGAGTTCGCGCGCCACTTCCGCCGCATGCAGGCCGGCCGCGCCGCCGAAACTCAACAGCGCGAAGCGTCTGGGATCGACGCCGCGGCGCAGCGTCATCAGGCGGATGCCGTCGGCCATGTTGAGGTTGATCATGCGATAGATGCCGGCGGCGGCCTCGATGCGCGACAGCTCCATCGCGCCGGCGATACGATCGACCGCCGCTTCCGACGCGGCGCGGTCGAGCGGCCGCTTGCCGCCCATGAAGGCTGAGGCATCGAGATAGCCGAGCACGACATTGGCGTCGGTGACGGTCGCGGCCTCCCCGCCATTGCCATAGCAGGCCGGGCCCGGCACCGAGCCCGCGCTCTCCGGCCCGACTCGCAGCGTGCGGCTGCCGTCGACGCTGGCGATCGAACCGCCGCCCGCCGCGATGCTGGCAATATCAAGGCTGCGCAGTGCGATGCGTTGGCCAGCCAGCATGCCGTCGGCGGACAATGACGCCTGCCCGCCTGAGATCAGCGAGATGTCGGTCGACGTGCCGCCCATGTCGAACGGCACCAGATCGGGAATGCCGACCAGATCAGAACAGCGCCGCCCGCCGGACATGCCGCCGGCCGGCCCTGAGAGCACAGTACCTACAGCGAGCCGCGAGGCTTCCTCCACCGGCGCCATGCCGCCATGCGAAAGCACGACAAACAGGCTGCCCTTGAAGCCGGCCTCGCCGAGCCGCGTTTCGAGATTGGTCAGATAGCGCCGCACGATCGGCTCGACATAGGCGTTCACGATCGTGGTCGAGACGCGCTCATATTCCTTGATCTGCGGCAGCACATCGCTGGAGCGGGAGATGCTGATGCCAGGAAGCGCCTGCTTCAAGCGCTCGACAGCGGCGAGTTCATGCACCGGATTGAGATAGGAATGCAGGAAGCAGACGGCGACCGAGGTCGCGCCTGATCGCTTGATGGCGGCAATGGCGTCGTGGAGCGAGTTCGCATCGAGCGGGATCAGAACGTCGCCGTTGGCCCTGAGCCGTTCCCTCACGCCGAACCGCAAATCACGCGGCACCAGCGGCGCCGGAGGTGGCGAGCGCAAATCGTAACGGTCGGGCTTCAGGCCCTCGCGCATCTCGATGACGTCGCGATGGCCTTCCGTGGTGATGAGCGCGACCTTGGCGCCCTTGCGCTCCAGCAGCGCATTGGTCGCAACCGTCGTGCCGTGCACGAGGCGGTCGGTCGCGGCGAGCATTTGCGCGCGCGTGACATTCAGGCGTCGCGCCAGTTCCTCGAGTCCCGCCATCACGCCGATGGATTGATCCGCCGGGGTAGACGGGGATTTTGCAAACACGGTTCGTCCGCTCTCGTCGGTAGCCACGAGATCGGTGTAGGTCCCGCCGACATCAACGCCAATTCTGAACATGACTAGCTACGCTGCTCCGCCGGGACTTCCGTCATGCCCTGCTCGCGGTCGCGGCGGCGGGCTTCATCCGATCGCTTTTCAGGCGGCCCCCAGCCGCCGCCGCCGGAGGATCGTATCTCCAGGCAATCGCCGGGATGCAGCTCGATGCCGACTTCCTTGGTGCGCAACACGCGCGGCTCGCGGCCCTCGGACAAGAGACGATAATGATGCGGCTTGCCGTCCTCGCCGCCGAGCATGCCGCAGGGACCATGGCGCGCGCCGTCGCCGGCGGTGTTGCCCTTGGCGGGCTTTGCCGTTTCCAGCACCAGATCGAGCGACACGCCGAGTCCGCCGCGATGCTGGCCGTCGCCGCCGGAGCCTGGGCGGAATTCATGCGTGCGGAAATGCAGGGGGAAGCGCACTTCGGCGACTTCGAGGCTGCCGAATTTGAGCCCGCCGACCGAGTGCCACTCGCCGATTGACGACCAGCCGTCGCCGCCCGATGACGCGCCGCCGCCGGGCCGCGCCTGGAACAGGTGCCAGATGAAATTCTTTCCGGTGCGCGGATCTTCGCCCTGGATCGCGATCCGGAATCTGCGGCTCCAGCCCGCCATCGCGCGCTCCGGGCACGATGCTGACAACGCCTTGACGATCGCCTCGACGATTTCGTTCGAGGGATGGCTGGTACACAGCGTCACCGGCCGGCCGGGATCGGCCCACACCACCGTGCCCTGCTTTGCGATCACCTTCAGCGGCCGCAGCGCGCCGGTGTTTTTTGGGATCTCGGCGTCGATCAGATAGGCGAACGCCATTGCGACGGCGGCCTGCATATTGGCGTGGGAAGAGTTCACAAAGCTGGTCGACTGGGGATCGGAGTCGGACAGATCGACCTCGACGTCGCTACCCTTCTTGGTCACCTTCGCGGCGATGCGGAGATCGGTGCGGCCATGGCCGTCGTCATCGAGGAACGCCTCGCCGTAGAACACGCCGTCCTTCCACGTCGAGACCACCGCCCTCGTCTGCTGTTCCGTCGCGTCGAGGATCGCCTCAACGGCGGCTTCAACCACCGGCGCCCCGAATTCGGCGAACAAACGCGACAGCCGCCGCTCGCCGAGATGCGCCGCGCCGAGCATCGCGGCGAGATCGCCACGGAATTCACGGGGGTTGCGGATGTTCAACGCCAGGAGATCAAGCAGATCGTCGCGCAGTCTGCCGGCTTCATAGAGTTTGATCGGCGGAACGCGCAGCCCCTCCTGAAAGATCTCGGTGGCGCCGGGATTATAGGCGCCATGGGTGGCGCCGCCGATATCACTTTGGTGCGCGCGCACGATGGTCCAGAGCAAACGCTTGCCGTCGGCGAACACCGGAACGAAGGCGGTCAGATCGGGCAGATGGCTGCCGCCAAAATAGGGATCATTGAGCAGGATGACGTCGCCCTGCGCAACGTCCTTGAACCGCTCCTCGACCGCGAGCGTCGCCCAGGGCAGCGCGCCGACATGGACCGGCAAGTGATCGGCCTGCGCGATCAGTCGTGCGCGCGTGTCGCAGATCGCCAGCGAAAAATCGCGGCTGGAATTGAGGATCTGCGAATAGGAGGTGCGAAGCATGGCTTCGCCCATCTCTTTCACGATCGAACTGAGGCGATGCTGGACGACGGAGCGCGTGATGGGATCGATCTTGGCGGACATTGAACCCGTTCTTGCTGTGCTGGTCAAAGCGTGCCTGCGACTTCCTCGAGCGCACCCGATGCCGCATCGATAATCGCATGGATATCGGCATCCGTCATCGGGGTCGACAACGCCATCAGCCCGTTGCCCGCAGCCAGCACGCCGCGATTGAGCAGTGCGCGCGAGAACACCGTCTGCCGACGCCCCTCTTCCTCGCTCAGATAGGCCGAGCGATAATCGCGGACCGGACGGTCGGCGAAATGAATCTTCAGGAGCGAGCCGAGGCCGACAGTGCCGCCGGGCACGCCATGGCGCCGAAACGCTTCGTTGATGCCGGAGCGAACCGCCTCACCCATCGCGTCGAGCCGCGCAAAGGCGGCGTCGTCGAGCAGTTCCATCGCGGCGATCCCGGCGCGCATCGTCACCGGATTGGCGGAGAACGTGCCACCATGCGGCAGCGCCGGCTTGCCCGGGCGCGGGTCGAACACCGCCATGACATCCCTGCGGCCGCCGATGGCGCCGACCGGAAAGCCGCCGCCGATGATCTTGCCGAGCGTGGTGAGATCCGGATCGATGTTCCAGATTCCCTGCGCGCCGCGAAAGCCAAGCCGAAACGTGATGACCTCATCGAAGATCAGGAGAGCGCCGACCTCGCGCGTCACCTGGCGCAGCGCTTCCAGATAGGCCCGATCGGCCGGCGCGAGACCGGCGCGATTGGGCATGGGATCGACCAGCACGCAGGCGAGTTCGCGCCCATGCTCGCGGATCAGGCTGACGGCGGCCTCCAGGTCGTTGAAGGGAATGGTGACGACATCGGCCAGCACATTGTCGGGCGTGCCCTTGGCATAGGCAACCGAGACCGGCGCGTTGCGGCCCCAGGCTTCCGGCGTCGGATCGAGGCTCACCTCGGCATAATCATAGGAGCCGTGATAGGCGCCCTCGCATTTGGCGATCTTGGGACGGCCGGTATGCGCGCGCGCAGCCTTCAGCGCCATCATCACCGCCTCGGTGCCGGAATTGGCAAACCGCACCTGATCGACCGACGGCAATCGCGACGCTAGCAACTCGGCGAGATCGACCTCGGACGCGGTCGGCAGGCCGAACGCCGAACCCAGCGCCAGCTGTGCGGTCGCCGCCTTGATCAATGTGGGATGGGCGTGGCCGTGAATCTGCGAGGTGAAATTGTTGATGCAGTCGATATAGACATCGCCGTCGAGATCCCAGACCCGGCAACCCTCCCCGCGCGCGGCATAGATTGGATAGGGCTTCATGTACACGGTGGTGCGGGTATTGCCGCCGGGCAGGCTCGCCAGCGCCCGATCGTACATTTTCTGCGACGACGAGTTTGGATCGGGGTACATTGCGCCGTTCCCTGCAAAGGTCAGGTGTACATCAAAAACACAATCGTCCCGATGATCAAGGTCGCGGCCATGAATAGCAGCACTGCAGGAAGGCCGAAGATCGTCGCCACCACGCCGGTGGCCGATTGCATCAGCGCGGCGCCGAGGAAGAACGCGAGGTTCATGCCGGAGAGCGCCTTGCCGGCATTCTGCGCGCCCGCCAATTGCCGTGTCATGCCGAAGAGCAGCGGTTGCGCCGATATGGCTATACCGATCAGCACCAGCAGCATGCTGTCAAACCACGGCGGCATCGCGGCCACCCCGAACAGATTCGACAACGGATAATGCGGCGCCCCCGCCGCCATGACCGCAAGCAACAGGGCGACAAAGGAATGCGTGGCAGCCAGCACTTCGCGGCGATGGCCGATGCTGCGGTCGACAATGCCCATCAGCACCGGCCCGCCAATCAGCGCCAGCGTGAACAGGCCAAGCGCATTGCCGGCTTCGATGCGGCCGAGCGCTTTGATCTCCATCAGCCACGGACCGCCCCACAACCCGCGCAGCACCAGTGAGGCCGCCAGGGAAACCAGCCCCAGCGCGATCAGACCGCGAAGCGGCCGCGACAGCCCGATACGCAGCACCTCGGCCATCTGCGAGAGCGGCGAAGAATCATCGGCATGCTCGGCCGCTTGCTTCGGAACCAGCAGGAACACTGCAATCGCCACTACCGCGCCAAAGCCCGCGGAGATCCAGAACCCCGACCGCCAGCCAAAATGCTCGACGACGAAAGCCAGCGGGCTCGCCGACAGCAGCATGCCGATATTGCCGATCGAGAGGATGATGCCGGACCACAGGCCGAATCGCGCCGCCGACATCTGCTTCGCCGCCAGTGTCATCGGGCACATCAGCATGCCCGAGGTGGCGACGCCGAGCAGGAACTGGCCGAACAGAAAGCCTTCCGGCCCCGTCGCCAGTCCCGAAGCCAGCGCGCCGATGATGGTTCCCACGAGCAGGCTCAAGGCGACCGGGCGGACGCCAAAACGGTCCATCGCGGCGCCGACCGGGATCTGCGAGGCAGCGAAGGCGAAATGATAGATCGAGGTGAGGCTCGCCAGCGTCTGCGGCGGGGTTTTGAAATCGGCGGCCATCACGTCGAGGCTGATGGCCGGAATGGTCCGCAGCAGCGTCGACAGCATGTGGCCGCAGGCCAGTGCCAGCAGCGCAAAAATCAGGGCGCGGAAGTTGCCATCCGCGCTATCGGCCTTGCCGTCCATGAGCTGTCTCGCCCCAAAACTGTTTGGGGCGAGGTATCACCAATATCGCGGGAACGCGAATCCGGCTCAGTTTCTGTGGAACACCAGCGTCCGCAGCTCGATGCTCTCGCGCGGCGGCGCATCGGCAGGCGTGGTCGGATCGATAAAGGCGGTGTGCGGCCCGAATCGGGTGCGGCCGTCGGTTGCAGAATCGTAGCACTTCAGGAGCAGCGCCTCGTCGGCCCGCATTTCCGGGATGTAGTACCAGCGATGGTTCGGGTTGTATTTCACCGAATAGGTTTCGCCGCTGCGGTTCGGATAGATCAGATCGGAGGCGACGAGGTCGCCCGGCTCGACAGTCTGGCCATCGCACATCGCGAGCGGCGCATCGCGCAACGGCCCGCGGATCGGCCGCCACACGTTGATCACCTGCACGCGTCCCTTTAGAAGCTCCTCGGCCTCATCAGGCAGATGTTCGCGAACGCGGTTGGCGCCTGATTTGTCGGTCTGGTCGACATGGACGCGCGTGGCCGGCTGGCGCGGCCCGGCGCCCCGGATGTCCGCCGCGCCCTCGACGCGCTTGCGCACGGTGTGATCGAAGATGACGACGCGGTCAGCCTTCAGCGTTGCCTTCAGGAAGGCTTCGACGGCGGGATAGTAGACGTCACGCACTTCCTTGTCGTTGTAGAAATCCTTGACGATGGTGGGATGGCGGACCAGCGAAAATCCTTCGCGGTCGAGCGAAAGATTGGCGGCGATCAGACGCGCGTCGAAGATCGGAACGTTGTGCGGTTCGGGCAGCGCGGTGGATTTGGGTTCACCCGGCGGCGGATCGAAGGCGTAGGTACGCGGCTTTCCCGCTACAGGAGCGAGATAGTTCAGTTCGGCAGTGACGAACGGAAGCGATTCGAGTTTGGCTTGCTGCAGGCCCATGGTGTTCTCCTGGACTCCATTGTTGTTCTGTTTGATCTTGGGCCGGTCGCCGAGCCCGACAAGACGATCTGGAAAATAGCAACATTGCCATTGCCGGCGCCCACGAAAGGGGAAAATCCTTGTCTGAAGCGCCGGCCGGACCGGACAGTATTTTCGTCGCTCACGCGTTCGTCATCACGCGCGAACTCCGCGTTACAGCCCGGCCCCCTTGCCGATGGCCTCGGAAAACGACCGGTCGACGATATCGGCCGCATTGAGGTTCTGCTTGATCAGCCCCGAGCGGAAATAGAGATCGATGGTCTTCTGCTCGTCCACGACAACGGCGTCATCGATCGGCGTGATCCTGATCTTCGCCCGCGTCAGCCAGTTCAGCGGCACCGAGGTGGGAATGTTCATCAGCTTGCCCCAGGTCTCGGCGTAGCTGGCGACGTTGCCGGCGGACCACGCCCGGGCCGCGGCCAGGCGGCGCACGAAGTCCTCAAGCTCCGGGCGCTTGTCCCTGATGGCATTGGGCGTCGCGACCTGGAAGCCGAGGCCCGGCGTCAGCCCCTCTCCCGTGATGATGCGGCGGGATTTGAACAGCACCTCTTCCTGGCTCACGTAAGGCTCCCAGGTTGACCAGGCGTCGACCGACCCTTGCGTGTAGGCGACCTTGGCGTCCGACGGCGCGAGGAAAGCGATCTGGACATCGTCCGGCTTCCATCCCCTCGCCTCCAGCGCCGCGAGGATCAACTGATGGCCGATCGAACCACGGCCGGTTGCGATCTTCTTGCCGCGCAGATCATCAAAGCTCTTGATCTTCGATTGCTCCGGCACCAGCACCGCCAGCCCATCCCGCGACTGGCGGACGGCGGCGATCGCTTTCACCGGCACGTTGGTGGCCGCGGCAAAGGTGAATGGCGCGTCGCCGACCAGCCCGGTCTCGATCGCGCCGGCGCCAAGCGCTTCCAGTAGCGGCGCTGCGGCAGGAAACTCCTTCCACTCGATCTTGTAAGGAACATCCTTCAGCACGCCGGCCGCTTCCATCACGGCCTGCGAATTGCCCTTCTGGTCGCCGACCCGAAGCGTGGTCTGCGCGGAAGCGAGGACGGCGGAGCCGAGCAGCAGCCCGGCAGCAAGAGCAAGACGGATCATTGTGCGGCCACTCCCTGCGTCGCCTGTCGCTGGGCAATCAGTTTTCGCGTCAGCGGAATCAGCTCGCGGCCATATTCGATGGCGTCGATCAGCGGATCGAAGCCGCGAATGAGAAAGTGGCTGATGCCGAGATCATGATAGTCGCCGAACACTTCGGCGACCTGCTCGGGCGTGCCAACCAGCGCCGTGGAATTACTGTTGGCGCCGGTCAGCTTGGCGATCTCGGTCCATAGCCGCTTGTCGATCCGCGTGCCCTGGTCTGCCAGCGCCAGCAGACGCCGCGCACCCGCGGTCGCGTGACCGTCGGCGGGCTTGCGATAGCCGGTCTTGTCCTGCAGCGTGGTGGCGCGGGCGAGAATGTCATTGGCCTTGGCCCAGGCTTTTTCCTCCGTGTCGGCCAGGATCGGCCGTACCGACAGGCTGAAGCGGGGCGTCGGCCGGCTGTGCCGCGCCGCGGCGGCGCGCACGCGCGCGGTGACGTCGCGGACCTGCGCATAGGATTCACCCCACAGGGCAAACGTATCGGCGTGCTTGCCGGCAACCTCGATCGCCGCATCCGAGCCGCCGCCTACGAAGGTGTAGATGCCGCCGGGACGCGAGGGCTTCACCTGCGAAAAGCCCTTCTCGACCTTGTAATATTTGCCCTCGTAGTCGAACGGCTGTTCGCTGGTCCATTCGGCGCGGACGATATCGAGGAACTCGCTGGTCCGCGCGTAACGCGCGTCCTTGTCGTCGAGCGTGTTGCCGTCCTGGCGCAGTTCGGTGGCGTTGCCGCCGGTGATGACGTGCAGCGAGACGCGACCACCGGAAAGCTGATCCAGCGTCGCAAGCTGGCGCGCCAGCAGCGTCGGCGCGGTAAAGCCGGGCCGCTGCGCGATCATGACCTTGAGCTTTCGGGTAATGCCGAGAACATGCTGACCGATCTGCAGCGCGTCCGGCGTGGTCGAGTGAAACGCCAGCAGCGCGCGGTCGAAGCCAGCAAGCTCGTGCGCCTTGGCCACCGTCTCGATGTGGTTCACATCGAGGACGGGGCCGGACCGCACGATGGTTTCTGAGGAATTGTTGGTCGAGATAAATCCGATGAACTCGACGGACATGATGGGACTCCAGTTTAGGGAAGGTTCAGAGGCCGAGCGCGAGACGGCCGGCGGCAATTCGGGTGGTGTCGTCCTGCGGCGTGTGGACACGACCGCACAGGACGTCGCGATAGTGCCGCTCCAGCGGGTTTCCTCGCGACAGGCCGTGATTGCCGGCCAGCGACAAGGCATCCTCGACAACCGTGACGGCGTTGTTCGTCACCGTAAGCTTGATGATGCTCGACTCGATCGCGCTCAGCGGAAGGCTCTTATCGAAATCATCGGCGAAACTGCCGATCAGCCGGGCATTCACCGCAAGCCGGGCCTCGATGCCGCCGAGCACTTCCTGCGCCCGCGGCAAGGTCGCGAGCGGCGCGCCGAGATTGGCCGGAACGCGCTCCCTGAGAAAACCGATCAGCCAGTCGCGGGCCGCGCGGACGACGCCATCATAAATGGCAGCAATGAAAATGGCGCCGATGGTCGCGTGGGTGACGTCGGGCGCCCGCCACTCGTCCGGCCGGCGCACGTCGATCTCGTGGTCGAGCGGAAAGACGACGTCTTCGAAAATAACGTCATGGCTGCCGCTGGCGCGCAGGCCGAGATGATCCCAGGTTTCGACGATGCGCGTACCCGGAAGACCGGCCGGAACAAGAAAGAATCCGACGCGCGTCTCCGCTTCGTCGGTCCTGGCCCAGACGGCGTACCATTTCAGGATCGGCGCGCCGGTCGAGTAGATCTTGCGGCCGCTCAGCCGCCAGCCGGTTTCGGTACGGCGGGCAATCGTCGCCGGCAGCCCTCCCCGCGCCGGCGATCCGAGGTCCGGCTCGACGCGAAGCGCATTGACCAGCGCGACACCCTCGACCGTCTCCCGCGCAAGCTTGCGCGACAGGCGGGCAGGCCAGCGCGAACTGCGCGACATGACGAGGTGCTGGATGTAATGCATCGACAGTACCAGCGCGGTCGACGGATCGGCCTTGCCGACAATGCCGAGGATGCGCGCTGCCTCCGCGGCACCCGCGCCTCCTCCGCCAAGCACTGAAGGCACCGTCAGCGCCAGCAGGCCGGCCTCCGACAGATCCTCGAAATTCCGGAACGGAAAGCTGCCGTCGCGGTCGTGGACCGGCGCCCGCTCCGCGAACACCTTCGCCAGCACTACGGCACGCGCGACGTGGTCAGGCCCGGCCTGCGGCGCCGACTCTCTCGCTGCAATATGGCTGGAAGCCGTCACCATGTGGCGTCCAGTCCCAGCAAGCCGAGGATCTGCTTGCGGAGGTCCGCAAGGTAGGGATCGCCGCGATGACGCGGATAAGGGCGTTCCACCGCGATATCCGCCTTCACGCGCGCCGGACGGTCGCTGAGTACGATGACGCGGTTGGCGAGGAACAGCGCCTCCTCCGCGTCGTGGGTAACGAGCAGCGTCGTAAAGCGCTTGCGCTGCCACAGCGAGACGATTTCGGCCTGCATGGTGATCCGCGTCAGCGAGTCGAGCTTGCCGAGCGGCTCGTCGAGCACGAGGATTTTTGGATCGTTGACCAGCGCCCGCGCCAGTGCAACCCGCTGGGCCATGCCGCCCGAGAGCTGATGCGGATAGGCGTTGCGAAAGCCCGACAGCCCGACCAGATCGATCGCCGCATCGACGCGCTGGCGCTGGCTTTTCAAAATGCCCTGCGCCTCGAGACCCAGCGCGACATTGTCCCAGACCGAGCGCCATGGGAACAGCGTGGGATCCTGGAATACGACGACCCGCGACGGATGCGGCCCCTTGATGCGGATATCGTCCTCGCGCAGGACGCCGGCGCGCGGCGTTTCCAGTCCGGCGACCAGCCGCAGCAAGGTCGACTTGCCGCAACCGGAAGGACCGAGCAGCGCGACGAATTCGCCCGGTTGGATCGAGAGACTGACGTCTTCCAGCACGGGCAGCGCGACACCGTCGATATCGAAGGCGTGGCTGACATGCTCGATATCGAGTTCGGCACCGGCCGCGGGATATGCGACCACCTCGGCCGTAGCATGCGCTACCATTTGACGACTCCCTTCTGCCAGACCAGCAGGCGATCCCGCGTCCTGAACAGCAGCGTGATCGCGCCGGAGCACAACAGCGACATCACGATCAGCGCCGCATACATGTTGGCGTACGCCGCCCAACCCTGCGCCCATTGCAGGTACCAGCCGAGGCCTGCCTTGACGCCGATCATTTCCGCCACCACCAGCACGGCAAAGGACGATCCGAGCCCCATGAACAGGCCGACGAACACATGCGGCAGCGCCGCCGGGATCGCGACCTTGAGCACGAGGAAAGACGGCTTCGCCCCGAGCGTGCGCGCGACGTCGTAATAGGCGTTGCTCACGCTCGCGACGCCCGACCAGGTGAGCACGGTGACGGGAAAGCCGGTCGCGAGCGCGATCAGGAAGGTGCTGGCGCTCCAGCTCGACGGAAACGTGAAGAAGGCGATCGGAAGCCAGGCGGTCGCCGGCAGCGGGCCGATGAAGCGCAGTACCGGATGCACCCAGTAGCCGACGCTTCGCGACCAGCCGATCGAAACGCCGGTCAGGAAGCCGATCGTCGCGCCGATGACGTAGCCGCCGAGTTGCAGCTTGACCGACGCGAAGACGCTGTCGAGCAGCTTTGGCAGATCGTCCGTATAGACTTCGAGGATCGCCTGCGGCGGCGGGAAGAACGGTAGCGGCAGCCACGCGAACTTCGCGGTCGCAACCTCCCACAGCGTCAGGAACAGGCCGAGCGCGACCAGCCACGGCGCGCGGCGGCGCAGCGCCGGACCAGCGGGCCCCAGAAAATCGGCGCTCAGCGTGCCGAACAGCACGAACGCTGCGACCACGAATGCGGCAATCCCAAGCGCATAGGTCCGCGACCAGTCGCCGACGTCGGGCCACCACAGTGAGGACAGGCCGAAGGCGATCCAGGCAACCGCGGCCGCGCCCCCTATGCCGGAACTTTTCAGCCACTCGCCGATCGCCGCCGCCCGAGAACCTGCGGCCTGCGAGCCCTCGACAGCGATCCCGTCAGACACTGAATAGGTCGACATAGATCTTCTCCGCGAATTTGGCCGTGTCGGTGCTCGGCTTGAAGACGGATACGGTCTTCAAGCCGTCGGCATAGGCTTTCAGTTCGCGCTTGAGCACATCGCCGACGGGATGGTGGTGGTGGGTGTGATAGCGCGCCATGGCTTCGAGATCGGCCAGCGTCGCCGTCTTCGGCGCGTAGGGCTGGAACGATTTGGCGGCCTTGTCCGGATTCTGCGAGGTGAACATCGCAGCATCCAGCAGCGCGCGCGTCAGCGCCCGGGCGACGTGCGGCTCCTCGCGGATCAGGCTGCCGCGAATGCCGACGATGCAGCAGCTCTTGTCGCGATACTCGCCATCCAGGTTGGATGCGACCTCCTTGTACTGGCTGTCCTTGAGCCAGAGATGGGCGAGCGGGTCGGACGCCAGGAAGGCCTGAACCTCGCCCTTCTCGACCGCGAGATTGAGGAGATTGCCGGGATAAGGCCGCCAGTCGACGTCCTTGTTGGGATCGATGCCGAGCTTGGCAAGCTGGATCGAGAAGAAGTTCTTGTCGGGTCCGGCGAGATCGCCGACGGCGACGATCTTGCCCTTGAGATCGGCGAGCTTGTCGACGCCTGAATTGGTGCGCGTCAGCACGCGCATGCAGCCACCATGCGTGCCGGCCGCGATCTTGACGTCAAACCCCTGTTCGAGCGGCTTGAGCCAGCGCAACGCCATGCCGAGGCCGGCATCGGACTTGCCGGTTGCGATGGCTTCCAGCAACTGGTCGGTCGAGCCGCTGTAGTTGATGAGTTCGATGTCGAGATTGTGCTTCTGGAAGAAACCGTAATCGATCGCGACCGGAACCGGCGCCAGGCAGACGGCGCCGGCATTCCACGACAGCTTCAGCTTGCGCGGCGCGCCCGAAAGCGGCGTATCGGATGCCGTCCTGCAGATGGGAAATTCCGATAAATCGATCGCCGGTGCGGGGCGAAACGGGAAGGCCTGCGCGCCGAAGACGCCGACCGGGGCCGCCAGTGCGGCGGCTGCACCCGAGCGCAACAGGGTACGCCGATCGAGCAATTGTCTGCCGCGCGGCTTGTCTTCTGACATTCTTCTTCTCCTTTGCAAGCACGCGACCACGTTCGCGCAACGCGGGAAGCGTTGCCGCCTGGCACCGTGAATGGTTGAAAATTCGTTTCAGTCTCGACGAGAGTTTCGGTTTCTCGTTCCGCCGAAGTTGACGCTCGAGATGATGCGCGGCAACAATGGGATCGTCAATAAAATGGAATTTTGAATGTTGAAACGGACGGAGAGTTTATCTCCCTGTTCGTTCCCTTCGACGGTCGAACGATTTTCGCGCGACCAGTTCCGGCTCAAATCACAGGCAGAACAACATGCAAGTCACGATGAAGGACAGAGTCGCCGTCGTTACCGGCGGCAGCAAGGGAATTGGTCTCGCCGTCTCAAGGCAATTCGCCGCCTCCGGCGCCAGGGTCGCGATCCTCGCGCGCGGCGCGGCCGACCTGAAGGCGGCGCGGGAACTGCTCGCCAAGGAAGGTCTCGCGGTGCGCGACTATGTCTGCGACGTTGCGAAGGCATCAGACATCGCGAAGGCGCATGAGAAGATCGTCGCTGATCTCGGCCCGGTCGACATACTCATCAACAATGCCGGCACCGCGCGGACCATAGCGTTCGAGAACATCTCGGATGAGGCGTGGCAGGAAGACCTCGACCTCAAACTGTTCGCCGCGATCCGTTTCAGCCGACTGGTCTGGCCCGGCATGAAGGCGCGCAGATGGGGCCGCATCATCAACGTACTCAATACCTACGCCAAGGCGCCGGCGGCGTCCTCGGCCCCCACCTCGGTATCGCGGGCGGCCGGCATGGCGCTGACCAAGGTGATGGCGAGCGAAGGCGGCGAGCACAACATCCTGGTGAACGCCATGCTGGTCGGCCTGATCATGAGCGATCAATGGGTGAAGCGGCACGCGGCGCAAGCACCGGACACGGATTTCGAGGTGTTTGCCAAGAACCTCGCCAAGGGCACACCCTTGGGACGCATCGGCACGGCGGAGGAATTTGCGAACCTCGCCTGCTTCCTTGCCTCCGAGCAGGGATCGTTCATCACCGGTACCGCCATCAATGTCGATGGCGGCCGGTCGCCGGTGGTGTGAGCGGGACGCTAATGCAGCCGTGTCTCCCTCGCCCCGCTCTTGCGGGGCCGAGACAAGCGAAGCTCGCTCTTGGAGCGCTGGGGTGAGGGGCTCTCACCACGAGCCGTGACGGTCGTGAGACCTGTACCCCCTCACCCGGATCGCACCGGACGATGCTTCGCATCGCCGAGGCGATCCGACCTCTCCCCGCAAGCGGGGAGAGGTTAAAACAAACAAAAAGGCCCCCGTCGCCGGAGGCCTTTTCGCTTTTCTTAGACCGCGTCCTTGGCGGCCTTGACCGGGCGGGCCCGGACGATCTTGCGGGCCGGCTTGGCCTTGAACATCATTTCCTCGCCCGTGAAGGGGTTGGTGCCCTTACGAGCCTTGGTCGCCGGCTTCTTAACCACGACGAACTTCGCGAAGCCAGGAACGAGGAACAGCCCGTTCTTCTTGAGCTCCTTGTGACCGACGTCAACGAGCGTGTCCATCACGTTCTTGACCTCTTTCTTCGAAAGCTCGGTGGTGGTCGCGATCTTCTCGATCAGCTGCGACTTAGACATTTGGGTGGCCATGGTTGCTCCATTGATTCTGGCACAGGGCGACGATATGGCGAAAAACGCCTAGAAAATAGGGCTTTCGACAATCTGCACAACTATCTCGCTAGTCGAGTTGCAGTGATTCGTCCAATTTTTCCGGGGTTTTTAACATCAGAAGCCCTCCGAAGCCTATTTTTAGGGGGATTCTGCACGCCCCGATGCCCCATTTCCGGACAATCCCGGGCTGCGCGCCAGTCTCCGCCTCTATCGGAGCGAGCCGCGATTTGCCTTCTGACCGGACAAAATGCGCAGGTTGATCGGCCGGCAAGCACGTTGTTTTCAGGAAGGATTTTCCGCCCTGTGCGTTGAAATGAAAATGACTCGCGTTGGCGTTCCATCGTAAAATCGCCCCCTAAGGCGGACGCGTGAACGGTTCGCCATCAATTATGTGTTCGGAGACTTCGCATGGATTTGACGCGCCTTGAGATCAATCGCCGCACCGCACTGCTGACGTCGGCGGCCATCGCGGCCAACGTCATCAATCCGATGCGGGCCTTCGCGCAGGAAACCCCGCGCAAAGGCGGCGTGTTCAACGTCCATTACGCCGCCGAGCAGCGCCAGCTCAATCCGAGCATCCAGGCCTCCACCGGCGTCTACATCATCGGCGGCAAGATTCAGGAGAACCTGGTCGACCTCGATGCCAACGGCCAGCCGGTCGGCGTGCTCGCCGAGAGCTGGGAGGGGACCCCGGACGGCAAGACCGTGACCTTCAAGCTGCGCCAGGGCGTCACCTGGCACGACGGCAAGCCGTTCACCTCGGCCGACGTCGAATTCACCGCCATGAACATGTGGAAGAGGATCCTCAATTACGGATCGACGCTGCAGCTCTTCCTCACGGCGGTGGAAACGCCCGACGCCCACACCGCGATCTTCAAATACGAGCGGCCGATGCCGCTGAACCTGTTGCTGCGCGCCCTGCCCGACCTCGGCTATGTCTCGGCCAAGCATCTCTATGAGAACGGCGATATCCGCCAGAACCCGACCAACCTCGCGCCCGTCGGCACCGGTCCGTTCAAGTTCGTCAAATATGAGCGCGGGCAATACATCATCGCCGACCGCAACGAGAATTACTGGCGGCCCAACGCGCCCTATCTCGATCGCATCGTCTGGAAGGTGATCACCGATCGCGCCGCCGCGTCGGCGCAAATGGAAGCCGGTGAACTTCACTACGCGCCATTCTCGAGCCTGACGCTCTCGGATCTCGCCCGCCTCGGCAAGGACAAGCGCTTCATCGTTTCGACCAAGGGCAATGAAGGCAACGCCCGCACCAATACGCTGGAGTTCAACTTCCGCCGCAAGGAACTCTCAGACATCAGGGTTCGCCGCGCCATCGCGCATGCGATCAACGTGCCGTTCTTCATCGAGAATTTCCTCGGCGATTTCGCCAAGCTCGGCACCGGCCCGATCCCGTCGACCTCGACCGACTTCTATCCGGGCGCGAACACGCCGCAATACGCTTACGACAAGGCCAAAGCCATCGCGCTGCTCAACGAGGCCGGCTTCAAGCCGGGCACCGGCGGCACGCGCTTCTCGCTCAGGCTGCTGCCCGCCCCCTGGGGCGAGGATATCTCGCTGTGGTCAACCTTCATCCAGCAGTCGCTCGGCGAGATCGGCATTCCCGTCGATATCGTGCGCAACGATGGCGGTGGCTTCCTCAAGCAGGTCTATGACGAGCACGCCTTCGATATCGCCACCGGCTGGCACCAGTACCGCAACGATCCCGCGGTCTCGACCACGGTCTGGTACCGTTCGGGCCAGCCCAAGGGCGCGCCCTGGACCAACCAGTGGGGCTGGCAGGACGCGAATGTCGACAAGACGATCGACGATGCCGCCACCGAAGTCGATCCCGCCAAGCGCAAGGCGCTCTATGCCCAGTTCGTCAAGGAGGTGAATACGGAGCTGCCGGTCTGGATGCCGATCGAGCAGATTTTCCTCACCACGATCACGGCAAAGGCGCGCAACCACTCCAATACCCCGCGCTGGGGCTCGGCGAGCTGGCACGATCTTTGGCTTTCGGCTTAAGCCGTTATCGGCCAAGATAGGTTTATGCGCATTCTCGGCCTCGCGGGGCGGCGGCTCGCCGCCTCGATCCCGACCCTTGTCCTGATCCTGATCGGCGTGTTCCTGCTGCTGCAGTTCGCGCCGGGCGACACTGTCGACGCCATGATGGCGCAGATGGGCGGCGGCGATGCCGCGACCGCCAAGGAACTGCGAAAATTCTACGGGCTCGATCTCTCAATCCCGGCTCAGCTCGGCAATTACCTGTGGCGGCTGGTGCGGCTCGATCTCGGTTTCTCCTCGATCTACGGAAAGCCGGTAGCATCCGTGATCATCGAGCGGCTGCCGCCGACGATCCTCCTGATGACCGCCTCGCTATCTTTCGCATTTTTCTTCGGGCTGGTGTTCGGGGTGATCGCAGCGCGTGGCGTCAACCGCTGGCCCGATACGTTGATTTCCACGCTTGGGCTGATCTTCTATGCGACGCCCTCGTTCTGGTTCGGGTTGATGGCGATCGTGGTGTTTTCGGTCTATCTGCAATGGCTGCCACCGGGCGGTTTCGAGGATATCGGGACGATGCGGACCGGCATCTGGCGCCTGCTCGATATCGCAAGCCATCTGGTGCTGCCGACGCTGACGCTTGGGCTGATCTTCCTTGCCATTTACCTCCGCATCATGCGCGCCTCGATGCTGGAGGTGCTGAACCTCGACTATGTCCGGACAGCGCGGGCCAAGGGCCTCGACGAGACACGGGTGGTGACGCGGCACGTGCTGCGCAATGCGCTGCTGCCGATGGTGACGCTGATCGGGCTGCAGGCCGGCACCATGCTCGGCGGCTCGGTGGTGGTCGAAAGCGTGTTCTCGCTGCCGGGCCTCGGGCGGCTGGCCTATGAATCGGTGGTGCAGCGCGACCTCAACACGCTGCTCGGCATCGTCTTCGTCTCGGCGCTGCTCGTCATATCCGTGAACTTCGTCGTCGATCTCATCTATGCGCGGCTCGATCCGCGCATCACGGCGGAGGGTTAGCGCGATGGACGCCGTCAAGCGCTACTTCCGAAGCCCCGCCGCCGTCGCCGGCCTGATCCTGCTCGTGATCGTGATCGCGATGGCGATCTCGGCCGGCTGGTTCTATCCGCGCGATCCGCTGGCGCTCGCGGGCCGTCCGCTGGTCTGGCCGTTCTCCAACCCGCGCTTCCTGCTCGGCACCGACAATTCGGGCCGCGACATTGCCGCACAGATTTTCTACGGCGCGCGGATATCGCTCCTGATCGGCGG
This sequence comes from Bradyrhizobium paxllaeri, assembly GCF_001693515.2. NCBI lineage: Bacteria > Pseudomonadati > Pseudomonadota > Alphaproteobacteria > Hyphomicrobiales > Nitrobacteraceae > Bradyrhizobium > Bradyrhizobium paxllaeri. The sequence continues at coordinate 2,035,472 of NZ_CP042968.1, read as the reverse complement.
CGTCGCGACCGCAATCGCGATCCTGATCGGCATTCTCGTCGGCGCCTTCGCCGGCTATTACGGCGGCTGGGTCGACAATGTGCTGATGCGTATCACCGAAGCCTTTCAGACGCTGCCGAACTTCGTGCTGCTGCTGGTGCTGGTCGCAGTCTTCGGTTCGACGCTGACCACCGTCACCATCGCCGTCGGCGTGGTGTCGTGGCCAGCGCCGGCGCGGCTGACCCGCGCCGAGTTCCTGTCGCTGCGCAATCGCGAATTCGTCCAGGCCGGCCGGACGCTCGGCATGAAGAATATCCAGCTGATTTTCCGGGAGATCCTGCCCAATGCGCTGCCGCCGGTGATTGTCTACGCCAGCGTGGTGATGGCGGTCGCGATCCTGCTGGAGAGCGCGCTCGCCTTCCTGCGGCTGTCCGATCCCAACGTAGCGTCGTGGGGCAATCTCATCGGCTTGGGGCGCGATGTGCTGCGCGTGCAGTGGTATGTCTCGGCGATCCCCGGGATTGCCATCCTCGTCACCGTGCTCGCGGTATCGCTGGTCGGCCAGGGTCTCAACGACGCGCTCAATCCGAGGCTGAAGGGCCGATGAGCGAGCAAGAAACCAGCCTCTCGCTCGATCGCCTGAGCGTCCGCCTGCCCGCTGGCGCGGACCGGACGCATGCGCTCAGGGACGTGTCGCTGGAGATCGCCTCCAACGAGATCCTCTGCGTGGTCGGCGAATCCGGCTCCGGCAAGTCGATGATGGCGAACGCCGTCATGCGGCTGTTGCCGAATGAGGTAACGATCGACGACGGCCGGATCATGTTCGAGGGCCGCGATCTCTGCGCCGCGTCGATGGCGGAAATGCGCGAGGTACGCGGCGACGGCATCGCCATGATCTTCCAGGAGCCGATGACGGCGCTCAATCCGCTCCGCACCATCGGCGACCAGATCGCCGAGATGTTCTCGATTCATACCGATCTGTCGAAGGCAGAGATCAACACGCGGGTGCTTTCGCTGCTGGCGGACGTCCGCATCCCCGATCCCAAGGTGGCGGCGAAGGCCTACCCGCATGAGCTCTCCGGCGGCCAGCGCCAGCGCGCCATGATCGCAATGGCCCTGGCGCTCGATCCGAAACTGCTGATCGCGGACGAACCGACGACGGCGCTCGATGTCACCACACAGGCGCAGATACTAAAGTTGATCCGCGACCTGCAGCAGCGCCGCAAGACGGCCGTCATGTTCATCACCCATGATTTCGGCGTGGTGGCCGAAATCGCCGACCGCGTGGTGGTGATGCAGCATGGCGTCATCGTCGAACAGGGCACCGCTTCCGACGTGCTGCACCATCCGCAGCATGCCTATACCAGGCAGCTCATCGCCGCGGTGCCGCCGCTTAAGGCACCGCCGCCGCGCCCTCTTGCTGCCGATAACATCCTAACCATCTCGAGCGTCTCCAAGACCTACCGCACCGGCGGTTTTCTGGGGCGCGGCGCGCGGGTAACGCCAGCCGTGAAGAACGTATCGCTCACCCTGCCCCGCGGCGCGACGCTCGGCATCGTCGGCGAATCCGGCTCCGGCAAATCGACGCTGGCGCGCTGCATCGTGCGGCTGATCGACCCCGATACCGGCTCGATCGTGCTCGACGGCCGCGACTGGGCGAAGATGTCGCGCGAAGACGTTCGCCGTGAAACTCAGCATATCCAGATGGTGTTTCAGGACCCGTTCGCCTCCCTCAACCCGCGCCGCAAGGCCGCCGAACTGGTGGCGCAAGGGCCGATCGTGCACGGCACGCCGCGGGCAAAGGCGATTGCGGATGCGAGAGAGTTGTTTGCACTGGTCGGGCTAGATCCCTCCGCCGGCGACCGCTATCCGCATGAATTCTCCGGCGGCCAGCGCCAGCGCATTGGGCTGGCCCGCGCGCTGGCGCTGAAGCCGGACGTGCTGGTGGCGGACGAGCCGGTGTCGGCGCTGGATGTCTCCGTGCAGGCGCAGGTGCTGAAGCTGCTTGCGGAGCTGCGTCAGCGGCTCGGGCTTTCGATTGTGTTCATCACGCATGACCTGCGCGTCGCCGCGCAAATCTGTGACCTCGTCGCCGTGATGAAGGATGGGGCGGTCGTGGAACATGGGCTCGCAGGCGAGGTGTTCGGCAATCCGCAGCACGCTTATACGCGCGCCCTGCTCGACTCTATCCCCGGCGGCGCGTTCGCGCGCGAGCATAAGGTGTGAATGCTGATATTGCGGCCATACTACCTCAGAAGCGGATATCAACGGTGCACAGATGAATGACTACTGACATTTAGCCCTCTCTCCGCTGCACCACTCGATGACGCGGCTTGGAGAGGTGCTGCTTCAGCCGCGTGATCTCCTCCGCCGACCAGTCGCGAACGTCTGTCACCTCCTTCCACGCCTCGATATAGTGCGCCGGAGCGTAGACATGGCCGAATCCGATAGGTGCGTCGGTCGCCATGAACATGTCCAGCATCAGTTGAAAGAGCGTTATGACCGGATACCAGTGCACTTGCGGCGAGACGTCCGGCCCCCGTGGCGGCAGCATCCACTCCGGCTCGCGATAGAGGCTGCGATAGTCGAAGAAGGTCGCCGGGTCGCTTGCGTATTGGAGGTAAACGATCCGGATTGGCCCCCAGGCCGCGTTCGGGCCTGAGGGCTCGGCGGCCTCTCCGTGCTGGTTCATGAAGCGAACGAACGATCCATCGCGAAAGCGGGGAAGCCACACGGGTGATCCGGGATTACGGCGGTCGGTGAGCCGGCGCCAGAGCCTGCTCGTATAGGGCGGCCCGCTCCAGAGTGCGCCGTCGAACGGATCGCGCAATACCTCGATCAGGTCCGACGACTGTTCGGAATTCCTGGCGCCAAGACTGATGCCGTGCAGATAAAGTCTCGGCCGGCTGTCCTTGGGAAGCGCGATCCAATATCCATAAATCTCCTTGAACAGGGCGCGCGCAACATCGGCGCCATAACCTGGATCCGTCAGCAGGTACAGCCAACTGGCGAGATAGGAATATTGAACGGCAACGCTCGCGACGTCACCGCCGTGCAGATATTCGACACTGTCGATCGCTGCCGGGTCAACCCAGCCGGTACCGGTCGGCGTCACCACGATAAGCACGGATCTCTCGAACCCGCCGACCCGCTTCAATTCCTCCAGTGCAAGCTTGGCACGCTCTTCGGGGGTATCCGCCGATCGTAACCCGACATAGACGCGAGCAGGCGAAAGCGCGGCCCTACCCGAAAGAACGCTGATGTCTTCGCGGGTCGGCCCCGAGGTGATGAACTCCCGTCCCGCCCGTCCCAGCTTGTCCCAGGCGAGCAGAGACGTGCGGCTGCCGGTCTTCAGAGGCGCCAACGGCGGCTCGGTCTCCACTTCGATCAGCGCGTCGTATTCCCGGAAGGATGCCTCTGCGACCCGCAGAAAGGCGCGGAAGAGAAGCCCATTGATGACCAACCAGAATAGAGCAACCGTCGCGATGACGCCGACAACGTTGGATACTCGCGCGGGCAGAAAGCGCTTAGCCCGTGTCGTTACAAAGCGGAGCGTCAATCGGAAGAACCGCGCGAGCGCGATCAACATGGCGAACACTGCCAGCGCAATGAGGCTGACCGCGAGTGGATGCGCCGTGTCGACCGGCTCGAGTTCCATCAACTCACGGATCGAATTCTGCCATCTTGCCGCCTGCGAGAGGGATACAACCGCAACGATCGCGCAACTGGTCGTGGCGACGAGGTAGGCGGCGCGCAGGAAGCGGCCGTTGAGCCGCGCGAGTTCCATGTAATCCCAAAGCCAAACGCCGAATACGCCGATGCCATATCCAGCCGCCAGAGAACATCCCGAAAGCAAGCCTTGCGTCAAAAACGTCCGCGGCAAGAGCGTCGGCGAGAGAGAGGCAGCAAAGAAGAGCGTTCCGAGGACAAGGCCGCCGGCAGATAACGAATGCCAAAGCTCTCTCTTCATGGCCGGGAATCGATTGGTAACCATCGTGCTCCGAGCGAAGTGTGGCCAGAACGAATTCCAACAGGGGCAGACGCATGAACGTCAGATTGATGCCGATCCTGGAGGATAGCCGGCACGCATCGTATCCAAGGGAGAACAACTGGGAACGTACAGCCGAGTTCAACGGCCGCCAACGCACAGTGAAGAATAATTGTGCTCCGCTTGTCGTCATCACCTTGGCCGACCCTCGCGGACAGTGCCGGATTTACGAGTACGCTAGAGAGGGATCATCGTTCTTCACGCCATCTCGCGCGCATCTCTTCGGCGATACACCAGCAGCATCAGCGGCGCGAGCTTGCGCAGGACGCCGTGGGCGACGATCGGCACCGGCTCGGTGAACGGCAACGCCAGCTCTTTCTCCGGCACACCGCGGACGGCCTTTGCGAGCTCATTGCCGAGCGGCATCGTCAGCGCTACCGCGCGGCCATTGCAGCCGGTCCAGCCATAGGCGTTTGGGCCGAGCTTGTGGATGCGCGGCAGAAAATCCGTGGTCATGCCGACATAGCCGTTCCAGACATAATCGAACGAGACCTCGCCGATCTGCGGCCACAGCCGCTGCAGCCGCTCGGTGACGCGCGCCTTGATACGCTCCACCTTGTTGCCGGGGCCGATCACCGCGCCGCCGGTGACGAGGCGATTGCGTGCGTCATAGCGCGCAAAGTAGAGTTCGCCGTGTGTGTCCGACATCGCCTGCCGTGTCGGAATGATGGTCTTGCGCACGTTGTCGGACAATGGCTGCGTCGCCATCTGCCAGGACAGCACCGGCATCACCTCGCGCGCGATGTCAGGCACCAGCGACTTTGAAAACTCGCCGCTATAGGCATTGGTCGCAACCACCAGCGCGCGGCCGGAAATCTCTCCCTTCGCCGTCTTGACCACCCAGCGGTCGCCGCGGCGCTCAAAGCTTTCGGCCGGTGAGCGCGCATAGATGCGCCCGCCGAGGCCGAGCACGGTGCGCGCGAGACCGCGGGCCAGCGCCAGCGGATTGATATGGCCGCCGGTTTTGTTCCAGAAGCCGCCGAACCATGCATCGGAACCGAGCATATCGCGCGCCTGCTCGCGCGACAGCAGTTCAACCGGCGCGCCGAACTTCGACCACTGCCGGACGCGGCGCTCGGCGATCTTGATGCGGCCGGGCGAATGCACGGGCTGCACCCAGCCGGCCTGCTCGCCCTCGGCATCGATGTTGTGACGCCGCGTCACATCGAACAGATAGGACGCGCTGTCGCGCAGCATGCCGACAAAACGTTCTCCGGCCTCGCCATGCTTCGCAACAATATCCTCCGGATCGGGCCGCGACAGCGTCGGGATCACCTGCCCATTGTTGCGTCCCGAAGCGCCCCACCCCGGCTCCGCGGCCTCGACAATGGCGACATCGACGCCCGCCTCGCGCAGATGCAGCGCGGTGGAAAGGCCGGTAAAACCGCCGCCGATCACGATGACATCCGCCTGCTGCGTGCCGGTCAGTTCGGGCAATTCAGGCCCGGATGGCGTCACGGCCGCCCATAGTGAATCGGGCCAGCGGACGTTGCGCGTATTCATCGGTATCCTTTCTTGCAGCGGCCTTTTCGTTCTGCTTAGTTTAGCCCCCTAACTGCATCCAGGGAAATAAAAGAGTGGCACTCAAAAACGTCATCGGAATCGATCACGCCGTGGTCATGGTGAAAGATCTCGACAAAGCCGCCGAAAACTACAAGCGGCTCGGCTTCACCGTGTCGCCGCGCGGCACCCACAGCGCGCATATGGGATCGGGCAACTACACCATCATGTTCGATCCCGACTATATGGAATTGCTCGGCGTGCTGACGCCGACGGAACATAATGCTCCGGCGCGGGCCTATCTTGAAAAGAACGGCGAAGGCATCGAGCGCATCGCGTTCACGGCGGTGGATTCGGCCGAAGGCGCGGAAGAAATTCGCGCGCGCGGCTATCCGCCCGTTGGGCCCACCGATTTCGAGCGGCCGGTCACGATGCCTGACGGAACGGTGTCCGCAGCTAAATTCCGCACCTTCCAGTGGCCGACGGCGGAAGCGCCGGGCGGCGTGCGCATCTTCGCCTGCCAGCACAAGACGCGCGAGACGGTTTGGATTCCTGAACTGATGAAGCACGCCAATGGCGCCAGGCGCCTGAAGCAGGTGCTGATGGTCGCGCCCGAGCCGGCCACGGAAGCCGCGCATCTGGCAAAGATGATCGATCGCGAGACACGCAACGAGCCGGATGGCGCGGTCGCGGTACCCTCAGGCGGCGACCGCGCGGATTTCGTGTTCCTGACGAAGGATCAACTCGGCAAGCGCTATCCCGGCGTGTCGCTGGCCGGCCTGCCAGAGCGCGGCGGCGCGGGGCTGGTGATTGTGGCTGATGTCGCAGCGGCGGAGAAGGCGCTCGGTGCTGACGGCGTGAAGAGCGGAGCTGGCGTTATCGTGCCGCCCGCTGCGGGCAATGGCACGATGCTGGCGTTCGTGAAGGGCTAAGCTGGAATGCTCGCTCCCCGGACGCGCTACGCTGCGTCCGGGGAGCGCGCCCGATCTACTCCGCCGGTGCTGCGGCCGGCACTTCCGAATGCGAAGTGTAACTCGCACTCGCACTGGTCTTCGCCAGCGCGAACAGGCCGGCGGCCATCACCGCATAGGCCAGCGCCACGCCCGGCGTGACGCCAAGGCCGCCGCCGATGCCGACGGCTTCGCCGTGCATGAAACCGAAATAGGTCATGACCGCGCCGGCGAGCGCGAAGGCTGACGCCTTCATGAAGTCGCGCTCGATGACGAACACGCCGATTGCGCCGAGCACGAGACCGGCGAGGATCGAGCCGCCACCCATCACTTCCAGTCCGTGATAGATGACGCCCTGCTGCGGCAGCGAGGCGATAGCGGCTGCCTTCACAGCATCGACCTTGTCGGCGGCGAGACCGCCGACGGTCTGTGCGGCGGTCATGCTCGCAGCGAGCATGGTGTCGATCTGCAGCTTGGCCCACGCGGCGAGATGCGGCGTCAACGCCAGCACGATCGCCGGCGCGTGCTTGACCGGCGTGGTCTGGAATGCCTGCGCGCCAATCAGCATGCCGATATAGAGCAGGATCGGCGAGATCGCGACCACTGGCACCAGCGCCAGCAGCACCGAGATGATGCCGAACCACGACAGCAGCACCACCAGGATGCCGGTCGCCGCCGAATAACCGATACGCCCGCCCATCGCCTTCCAGCCGGGATGGCCGATATAAACAGCGTTGATGAAGGGATTGCCCATCAGGCAACCGATCAGGCTGACGACGCCGTCGGCGGTGAGCACGCGCGTGGTCGGATATTCGTCGCCGGCCGCTTCCGCGCTTTCGACATTGTCCATGGCCTCGACGAGATCGTAGATTCCGAACGGGATAGCCGTCACCAGAATGATGCCGAGGAATTCAAAGCCGGAGAAGACGTGGCCGAAAGCCGGCAGCGGCACCGAGAAGCCGAAATTGGCAAAGGCATCACCGAGGCCCTTCAGGCTCAAGCCACCGAGCCCGAGGCCGAACAGGTTCGACCCCCAGGCGATCAGCATGCCGGCGGCAATGGCGACGAGGCCCGCCGGAATTCCCTTCGGGTATTTCACGCCGCCGAACCACGCCACCAGAATGATGGCAAAGCAGACCAGCCCGATCTGCGGCGTCATGTACATTTCCAGCGCCGGCCGCATCGAGATGAAGGTGACGGAGACGCCGGCGAGTGTGCCGAGCAGCGCCGCACGCGGTGTGATCTTTCTGATGTATGGCGCGATGAAGCCGCCGATCATCAGGATAAAGCTCTGGAAGAACACCCAGACCAGACCTGCCGACCAGCCCTTGAGGGGGTCGCCGGTCTTGAGCGTGATCGGCAGCATGATCACGAAGGTGACAATGAACATGTGCGGCACACTGACGCCGGACGGCAGCGCACAGACGTCGTTGCGCCCGGTCTTCTGCGCCAGTTTGTAAGCGAGATACGCGTAATAGAAGGTCGAGAGGCACATCATCAGGCCGAGCGCCGGCAGGATGCGGCCGAACACGATCGAGTCAGGCATCTTCAGCACGAAGCGCAACAGTCCGGTCAGCACCAGCATGTTGACGAGGATGTTGGTACCGAATCCGAACAGCGCATTCCAGTCGCCCGGCGTCCACAATGCCGGCTTGAAGGTGGATGGTGCTGAAGTCCCCGTCGTGCTCATCGTGATGCCCCCGCTACTGCCGTTGTTGGAATCTCCGGTGAAAGTGTTCCCAGCACCGCGGCCGAATCGGAGACCCAGCCGAAGATGCCGCCCTGGGCCTTGATCATCTTCAGGCCCATCTCGTGGAATTCGGGAAAGTAGGAGGCGCAGCCATCCGCCAGCACGACGCAGCGATAGCCGCGGTCATTGGCCTCGCGCACGGTGGTGTTGACGCAAACCTCAGTGGTGACGCCGCACACCAAGAGGTTCTCGATGCCGTAGCGCTGGAGCACCTCGCCCAGCTCGGTGGCGTAGAACGCGCCCTTGCCCGGCTTGTCGATCACGATCTCGCTGTCGAGCGGATACAATTCAGGAATGATGTCGTGGCCGGCCTCGCCGCGAATGAGAATGCGCCCCATCGGCCCGGGATCGCCGATGCGCAAAGATGGCGCGCCGCGCTCGACCTTGGCCGGCGGCGCGTCGGAGAGATCGGGCAGATGACCTTCGCGGGTGTGGATGACCAGCATGCCGGCCCCCCGCGCCGCATCCAGCACGGATGCGATCGGCTTCACCGCCCGCGCAAGCTGGCTGACGTCATTGCCGAGCGTCTCGCCGAAGCCGCCGGGCTCCATGAAATCGCGCTGCATGTCGATGATGAGAAGTGCGGTCGCCGCCCAGTCGAGCTCGATCGGCTCCGGCTCCGCTGCGAGCTTTGCTGAGTTCGCCATGACGTACGCGCCCCGAACGAGACAACTCCCGGGGTAAGGCAAGCAAGCCGCATGCCATTGTGTACAATACCGTCAGGCGGCGGATCTGAAGAAAATCGGTCGTGTTGTCAGTTCGTTACCCATCGATACCGATCGTGGTTCGCCCTTGTCGAACGCACCACAAGCGAGCAGTTGCTCATTAGCTGTGCATGCTGCGACTGCGTTTGCCCGATCGAACTGATGATCCGTCGTTTCCTGTCCGCACCTGTCCCAGCAGCTCGACCAGCCAGGCAAGCCCGGTATCCATCATCGCTACTTTCGGCAGGATCATATTGATCGAGAAGCGTGGCAGCGGCAGCGGCGCCTTGACGGCGACGACGTCAAAGCGGGCGCCATGGATTTCCAGGAATCTTCTCGGCAGCGCGGAGACCATCTCGGTATCGGCCAGCACCGAAAGCGCAAAAATGAAGTTGGGGACGGTCAGGGCCACACGGCGCGCAAGGCCTTTCTTGGCGAGCTCAACATCCACGAATCCGGAAACATCCCCGGTATGGGAAACGACGAGATGCTCCATCTCGCAGTAGCGCTTGAGGGTCGGATTACGCTGGAACGAATGCCCCTTTCGTGCGGCAATAACGAACTCTTCCTCGTAGAGCTTCTGTTTATGGAAACGAACCGGACTGTCGTCGAAGGGTATGATCGCGATATCCAACGACCGGTCTTCGAGCTCCTTCAACGCATCCTTCCACGCCAGATGAGGCACGGTGAAGCCTTGCACCGGCAGCAACTGCCGGATGCCCACATCGACGCCCGGCGCCACTTCACGCAACCTCTCCAGCAGCGAGGGCAGGATAACCGACGACACGCCGTCCGGCGCGCCAATGACGAAGCGCCGCGTCGAATGCCGCGGCTCGAACGGCGTCGCCGACGAAACGACGCCGCGAATGCGCGCGAGAATTTCGGCCACTGACGTCGCGAGCTGGAGGGCGCGCTCGGTCGGGACGACGCCTTTCGGAGTCTTGAGAAACAAGGGGTCGCCGAGCAGCGTGCGCAGGCGGCCGAGGCCATGGCTGATGGCGGACGACGAAAGATGCAGCCGCTCCGCCGAGCGGCCCACATGCCGCTCCTGAAAGACGACCTCGAACAGCACCAGCAGGTTGAGATCGATCCGGGAAAGGTCAATCTGGTTCAGCATAATGCTGAAATCATATCACTGGATTCAGCATGATTGAAATGGGATTTGGGTTGCACCGCCGGTCATTCGCCGGCCCAACCCGAATGGAAAGAGACCGAAATGTTCAAACCGAACCACTGGAAGCGTTTGGCGCTGAAGGCCGTACTCGCCATGCCACTGTCGGCCAGCGCCGCACAGGAGCCGACCTCGACAGTTTCAGAGCAGGAACTTGTCGATCTGGTCAGAGAGACCGAAGCGCGGGCTTCGGCTTTCATGCGCGGCGACATGGACAAATGGGCTGGCCTGACGCGCATCGCCGATGACTTTACCCTGATGCAGCCGTTTGGTGGCGAAGCCAGCCGGGGTTTTGACATGAGTCCCGAGCGGCTGGCGCGGCTCGCCAGCTATTTCAGAAACGGCGATGCCAAAGTCGAATTGGTCCAATCCTACGCATCGGGCGATCTGGCCGTCCTTGCCGTGATCGAGCGTGAGCACGGCGAGGTCGGCGGCTTGCCGGATCAGGACTGGTCGCTGCGGGTGACGCTGGTCTATCGCAGGCAAGGCGCAGAGTGGTGGCTGGTTCACCGCCATGCCGACCCGCTGGTCCGAAACGTCGGACTTGAGACAGCCGCAGCACTGGCCCGCGGCGCAAAGCTCGAATGCCGCTGACTAGTTCCTGTTAAGCAGCGGCGTTCCGAATGCCCGCCGCCAGACCGACAGAAAACGCGGAAACCAGGAGTGGGCGACGGCGCTTTGATACGCCCACGTGCGGTATTTGAGGCCCCTTTCCGACAGCAGCTCCTGATATCCGCCGTGCGTTTCGGTTGCAGTTCGAATGTCCCTCAAAATATCGCGGGCGCAGGACCGGTACGTGTCGGTGCCGGAATGTTCATCGTAGTCCAGCATGCGGTCGGCGAATTCGACGTTGAAGGTCGGCCAGCAGGAGCGCCCCTGATAGGCCGGAGCTGCGATCTTGTGGATCAGCTTGGTCTGCGGATTTTCCACCGATACCAGGAAGTGAGACGTATCCGGAATTCGAAACTGCGGCTCGCCGAGTATCAGATCCGTCGTGGCTGCGAACAGCGCGCGTTCGCTCTCGTCACCGAGATCCCAAAATCCCTCGTGCACATTGACGAAATCGAGCGCAACGGAAGACGCCCCCGGCTCGCTCCTGGAATCCAGGGCATGCCTGATATAGCCATGCTTGCCGAACAGTCCGAGCAGTTCCACTTTATACTGTGAGAGCGCGCGCCCAAGCCGCGCTTCCAGCTCGATCTGGTCGATCACCCCCAATCGGATGCCCCGCACAAAAGTCGCGTAGACGCAGGCATTGGTGACGAAACGCCTGCGCTCGGCGCGGGTATCCGTTGCCGCGGAACGGGGTGTGTTTACGTCGCACAGCAAAGCCGTGAGGTCGTTGTCGGCGAATGGCTCCAGCGCGCCAGCGAGTTGAAGTATCGCCTTCTTGAGGTCCTCGCGATATTCGGCAAGCAACGCGCGGCCGGCATGAGCGCCTTGCGCCATCGCCAGATACGAAGATTGGTCCGCGCGCATGATCTGTTCCAGACCGGCGAGGATACCCAGCAGCGTATCCGACGGCAGCGAGAAGTAATTGACGCCGATGTAGCGATCGCCGCCCGCGGGAACGATGGTCGTGGTGACGACACCGGCGCGGACGGCCTCCAGCATCAGCCGGACGCTCTTTTCGAGCAAGCGAACCCTGCGGACGGCATCCTCGGAATCGATGATGGTCTCGGGATCGAGAACATCGGGATAAAACCAGGCAAAGTCCCGCGGATAGTAGGCGGACGCGTGCGGGGCGCCCGTCACCAGGAAAGCTTCCTGCGGAGAAAAGGCATGGTCGACCGACTGTCTGTACAGTTCATCGATCCCTGCCGATGAGTGATACTTTCTCAAAAACCGGTCGCCGAGAAAATTGACAGCCTGAATACCGTTGGCGACGCAGGTGGCAATCGGGCCCTGGTAAAATCGGTATTCGCGATGGGATGAAAATGAAATGTGACGGTGCATCTGCCTGGACGAACGGGGTTTCCGTGGTTTCGATTACCACGGGTTGATGCTTCAGACATCGTCGATTCGTATTTCTGTCAGATGACCCATGATGTCATCGCATTGTCATAAAGCGGACGCGGCGGCCCGCAGGATGGGTAGAGCGCAACGAAACCCATCATGCTCGTCAAATGTATCTCGTCAGCAAGGTGATGGGTTTCGCTGCGCTCTACCCATCCTGCGATCAGGCGGCCCTGCCCTTATACCTTTGGCCTAAAATTCTCAACGAACCGCAGCAATACCCGCGCGCCCGCATCGGCGTCGGCGGGTTCGACATGCTCGGCCGGGTTATGGCTGATGCCGCCGCGGCAGCGCACGAAGAGCATGGCGACATCTGATATATCGATCATCGCCATGCCGTCATGCCCCGCCCCGCTCGGCAGTTCGAACGCGCCGAAACCTTCGGCCGCAACCGCTTCCGCCATTTGCGCTTTCAGCCAGGGCGCACAGGGAACGGTGCGGTTTTCGTGGGTGACATCGATCTGCAGCGACAGTTCACGGCGCTTTGTGATGGCCTCGATCTGCCGCACGATCTCGGCGACGGCCTGCTTGCGGTGTCGATCCGCCGGGGCGCGGATGTCGAGGGCGAAGGAGACGCGACCGGGGATCACGTTGGTGGCGCCCGGCATCGCATTGATGACACCGACGGTACCGACGAGACCTGTGCTATCCGCCTTGCAGAACTGCTCGACCGCAACGATGCATTCGGCCGCGCCGGCCAGCGCGTCGCGCCGCAGCGCCATCGGCACCGTGCCGGCATGGCCCGCCATGCCGGAGAGGTGCGCCGCTAGCCGCGTGGCGCCGGAGATCGCCGTCACCGCGCCTACCGGAAGGTTCTGTTGCTCGAGCACCGGTCCCTGCTCGATGTGCAATTCGGCATAGGCATGCAATTCGCTCCGCTTCCGTGCCGCGGCGCCGATACGGCCGGGGTCAAGGCCGAATTGCACCATCGCCTCGCGCATGGTGAGGCCGGTTGCATCGCGCGTGTCGAGAACGCTCTCCTCAAACGTTCCGGCGATGGCCCGGCTGCCGAGCAGCGTGGAGGTAAACCGCACGCCCTCCTCATCGGCAAAACCGACGACTTCGATCGCGAACGGCAGCCGCACACCGCGTCGGTTCAGATCGGCCACGCAGGCAATCGCAGTGATCACCCCGAGTGGCCCGTCCCATTTGCCGGCATCGCGCACGGTGTCGTAATGCGAGCCCAGCATCAGGCACGACAGCCCGGGGCGGTCACCTTCGTAGCGGCCGCAGACATTGCCGATGGCGTCGAGATGGGCCGCCATGCCGGCATCCCGCATCCACGACAGGATGAGATCGGCCGCGGTGCGATGTTCGGGCGAAAGGAATATCCGCGTCAGATTATCGCCGGCCTCCGAAATCGCCCCAAGCTGATTGATGCGGCTTACGAGTTCATCGCCGAGCATGGCTTCATCCAATATCGAAAGCGTCGTCGGCAAGATGGGCCAGATTGGCGTGCCAGTGCTGCGCGATCTGCAGTCGCGTCGGCACCCAGACGCGCTCGTGCTTTCCGATATAGTCGAGAAACCGCATCAGCGCCGCCGCGCGGCCAGGGCGGCCGACGACGCGGCAGTGCAGGCCGACCGACATCATCTTCGGCGCGGTTTCGCCTTCCGCATAAAGAACGTCAAAGCTGTCCTTGAGGTAGGTGAAGAATTCGTCGCCGCCGCCAAAGCCCTGCGCGTTGACAAAGCGCATATCGTTGGCATCGAGCGTATAGGGAATGACCAGATGCGGCTTCGAGCCGCGCGACTTGATCCAGTACGGCAGGTCGTCGGCATAGGAGTCGCAGAGGTAAAGCAGGCCGCCGGCTTCCATCAGAAGCCTTAAGGTGTTGATCGAGGAGCGGCCGGTGTACCAGCCCAGCGGGCGCGCGCCGGTCGCCTCGGTGTGGACGCGGATTGCAGCGGCGATCTCGGTCCGCTCCTCGCTCTCCGACATGTCCTTGTGCTCGATCCACCTAAGGCTATGGCTGGCGATATCCCAGCCCGCCTCCTTCATGGCGGCGACAATGTCCGGATTTCGCTTCAGCGCCTTGGCGACGCCGAACACGGTGGTCGGCAGATTGCGTTTGGTGAACGCCCGCCACAGCCGCCAGAAGCCGGCACGCGAGCCATATTCGAACATCGACTCGATGTTGGCGTGACGCTGTCCGGGCCAGGGCTGCGCACCCAGCACGTCGGACAAAAAGGCTTCCGAGGCGCGATCGCCGTCGAGAATATTGTTCTCGCCGCCCTCCTCGAAATTGACCACGAACTGGACAGCAACGCGCGCGTTGCCGGGCCACCTCGGATCGGGCGGGTTGCGACCGTAGCCGCGGAAGTCGCGCGGGTAGACCGGCGCGGCCATGATCAGACTTCCTCGAAGCGGATTTTCTGCGCGCCCTTCCACAGCACGGTCTTGCCGAACGCGGTCAGGTTTTCCAGCCCTGAGGTCAGGCTGATGAAGTGGTTGCCGGCGAGCTGGCCCATCTTGCTGGCGAAATGCACGCCGCCATAGGCCAGCAGGATTTCGGTCTCGCTGATGCCGCCGGGATAGAGAATGATCTGGCCGGGCGCGGGATAGCTGGTGTGGTTCTCGTAGGAGACGCCGAAATCAAGATCGCCGAGCGGCATCCAGACCCCCTCGCCGCTCCAGCGGACATGGATCGCCTGGCTCTCGAACGGCATCGCCTTGCGGAAGGCGGCGACCGTCTTCGGTGCCAGCTGCTCCTCGAAACGAGCCTCGAAGGTGAATTCACCGGCGCGGACAATCAGTTGGCTCATCGATCTCTTCTTCTGGATACAGGTAAAGGACGAAAGTTCAGCCGTATCCATTGCAGCCGGAACCAGCGGAAGCAAGGCCGATTCCGACCCCGTTCGGGGTTGAGTTGGAGCAGCATGGACCGAATTGCGGGAGAACGGCGTTGTTGGAGACGTAGATTTCAACCCGGGAAAACCACCCATGGAGAACGACGTAAGGAAGCTATTCGAGCGATATGAGAGCTTCTTCAAACGGTCCCTCGAGGGGAACCCGGATATGGATGAGGTCGCGTCGCTGTATGCCTCGGATTTCATCGCGGCCTCGCCTGCCGGGGTTATGACCGGGAAGAACGACGATCAGCTAAAGCAGGTCATGGCACAAGGATACGCGCACTATCGCGCGATCGGGACCAAAGGGATGCGTATCAGTCATATTCGTCTCTCACCGATCGATGAGCATCACTGCGTGGCCCACGTCTCCTGGACCGCGACTTATGCTCGCACCGATCAGAACGATACGATTATCGATTTCGATGTCCATTACCTGGTCCAGAAGCTGGATGGCGAGGCAAAGGTCTTCGGCTGGGTGTCCGGCGACGAGCAGGCGCTTCTGAAGCAGCACGGCATTGTCTAGAGCCTTTTCGGTTCTGATTGCCCCCATGTCGACGGCGCGAACCGTGATCCACCCGACCAGCGCGATGACGGCGACGATGAAGAAGTGGCGGAGCTGCTAGCGCAGCACGTCGTTCAGCCGCGCCCAGCGGCAGCACCAGCGCCACGGCCACCAGACACAGCGCCAGCCGAGCCGGTCCTGCGATCCGTTGCAAGAAGTAACTTCACCGCCGGCCAGCGCACTGAAACCACGCGCCTGATGATCCTGGCGACTATTCCGTAGACGAACAGTGCAATGAAAATAGCGCCGACGACCAAGCCGAGACCGATCGCCCATTGCGGCACCCAGCCAAATATCTGTTCGAATTTTGACAGAAGATCTTCCATGCAGGATTCCCCGCTGCGACGGCGTTCGGCCGCTAACGCATTGATTCGTGCATCGGTCCCGCATCTGACGCAGCGCAGCAATTCACTGCGCGCATCTCGCTATTCGACGGGTTTGCTTGCTTTCCCCTGGCCTTACGCGTTTCATTCGAAACAAGCATGAGGGAACCAAGGGCGCATCAATGCCAGCAAGAATCATCGGAATGATCGGCACCCAGCAGGAGGGCGTCGCGGTTCACCTGATCAAGGGACAGATATCGCGGCAATGGGTGATCGACTTCGCCCGTCTGCATGAGCAGTGGAACTATGATTCCGTGCTGGTTGGATATTATGCCTCGGCCGCCGAAGGTTTTGCGATTGCGCTCTACGCGGCCGATCACACCGAACGGATCAAGTTCCTGATCGCGCACCGGCCGGGCTCGGTGGCGCCGGCGCTGGCGGCGCGGCAGGTCGCAACCTTTGACCAGCTCACGCAGGGGCGGATGGCGTTGCACATCATCGCCGGCACCAGCGACGCGGACCAGGCCAGCGAAGGCGACTTCCTGGGGAAAAACGACCGCTACCGCCGCGCCGGCGAATATCTCGAAGTGATGCAAAAGCTCTGGACCAGCGACAGCCCGATCGACCACAAGGGCGAGTTCTACCGCGTCGAGGGCGGGTTCTCCGACATCAAGCCCCATCAGCAGCCCTATCCGCCCCTCTTCTTCGGCGGTTCATCCGGAGGCGCGCTGGAAATGGGCGCCAAACATTGCGACATGTTCGCGATCTTCGGCGAGCCGCTGAAGGAGACGCGCGAGCGGGTGCAGGATTTCCGCCGGCGCGCCGCCGCCTTCGGGCGCAGCGTCGGCTTCAACATGTCGCTGCGGCCGATCATGGCGGATACCGAAGGCGCGGCATGGGACAAGGCGAACGCGCTCCTGGCGGATGTCGAGCGCAAGACCGGCGCGGCGCCGCAGCCGACCAACCATTCCGCCGAACGCCTGCTCGGCTACGCCGCGCGCGGCGACGTGCATGACGAGCGGCTATGGATGGGCATTGCGCGCGCCACCGGGGCGCCGGGCAACACGTCCTGCCTGGTCGGAACGCCTGAGCAGATCGCCGCGGCGGTGCTGGAGTATTACCGGCTCGGCATTCATTCCTTCCTGCTGCGCGGTTTCGAGAATCCGCACGACACGATGGGGATCGGTCGCGACTTGATTCCGCTCATCAAACAAGGTGCGCTGGCGATCGACCGGCAGGCGGAAGCGGCCGAATAGAGTTCACGTCAGGAATCCGCAACCCACCTCAAGATGCCGGCGCAAGGCCTTGAGGTCGACCAGGAAAACGCATGAGAGATTTTGCATGAAGGCCGTCGTTGTCGACAACTACAATTCGATCGACGGTATTTCGATCAGGGAGATCGATATGCCCGGCCTCGCCGTGGGCGAAGTCCGCGTCAGGATCGGCGCCGCGGCGGTCGGCTTCGTCGATGGCTTGAAGGTGCAGGGTCTTTACCAGACCAAGGACCCACTGCCGTTCGTGCCGGGGACGGAGTTTGCCGGAACGGTCGAGGCCGTCGCCGACAATGTCAACGCCTTCAAGCCGGGCATGCCCGTGATCGGCATGACCCGTTCCGGCGCGCTCGCCGAATATATCTCGGTGCCGTCTGCCGCGCTCAAGCACCTGCCGCCGCAGGTGCCTTTCGAGGCCGGCGCGTCGTTTCAGGCCAATTACCTGACCGGGCTATACGCGCTGGAGGCCCGCGCCTCGCTTCAGGCCGGCGAGATTTTGCTGGTGCTGGGCGCGGCCGGCGGCGTCGGCATTGCCGCCGTTCAGATCGGCAAGCTGATGGGCGCGCGGGTGATCGCCGCCGCCTCGACGCCGGAAAAGCGCGACTTCGCGGTTAGCTTCGGCGCCGATCAGACCATCGACTACACCAAGGCAAACTGGCGCGACACGCTGAAGGAACTGGCCGGCGGCCATGGGCCTGACGTCATCTACGATCCGGTCGGCGGCGAAGTATCGCTGCAGGCGTTTCGCTCGATTGCCTGGCGCGGACGGCATCTCGTGGTCGGGTTCGCCTCGGGCACTATTCCCGCGCTGGCGTTCAACCTGCCGCTGCTCAAGGGCGGCGCCCTGCTCGGCGTCGATCTGGCGCAAATCCAGAAGCGCGAGCCGGAGACGCACACGCGCCTGATGGCGCAATTGTTCGACTGGCTGGCATCGGGCAAATTGCAGCCCGTGGTCGGCAAGATCGTGCCGTTCGAGAATTTCCGCGAGGCATTCAAGACCATGCAGTCGCGATCGGCGCTGGGCAAGATGATCATCAAATTAGGCTGAGCGACGCGTCGAGGATATGGGCTGATGTCTCTGGAAAATGCCAACAAATCGCGCCGCCTGATGCACACGCGATCGGTCGAGTGCGAAGGCTTTCTGCGCGACGACGGGCTCTGGGAAGTCGAAGCCTGGCTGCGGGACACAAAGCCCTTCACCCAGCGCGCCGATCGGTTTCGCGAGGAATTGAAGCCGGGCGATCCCGTGCATGACATCGGGCTTCGGCTCGCCATCGACGAAGGCATGATCATTCGCGAGGCTGAGACGATGATGCGCGCCACGCCCTACCCGACCTGCATCGAGGTCGAGCCGATCCTGCAGCGACTGGTCGGCGAGCGCATCGGCCCGGGCTGGCGCGAAACGGTGCGGCGCAAGATCGGCCGTCTGGAGACCTGCACGCATCTGATGGAATTGCTCGGCCCCGCCGTGACCACGCTGTACCAGACCATGTCCTACGGCAGGAAGCCGGACGGTCGCGACACGCTGGAGAACCAGCAGAACTCCGGCGAGCGGCCGTTCTTCATCGGCGGCTGCCATTCCTGGCGCACCGACGGACCCGTCGTCGCCGCGATGTTCCCGCAGTTCGCGACCGGGCCGGCGCCGAAGGATTAAGCCGGCCCCTCATCCGCCTTGACAGCCGCCGCATGCGGATCGCCCGCGGGCAGAATGTCCCTGATGTAATCGCGCTGCTTCCATTCCGGCGACGGCGGAGTGCCCTGCCCTTCGCGGGGAACGTAAGGCGACGATGTGGCTCCGGCCAGATCGGGTACATAGCGTGGACAGTTCGGATAGATTTCGCACTCGATCCGCACCACCACTTTCGCTCCGAAATGCCGGCCCTTCGCCTCGGCGTCATCAAGGATCGAGGCGCGGCCGTTGATCCGCATCCTTCTGCTCTTGCCGTCGAAACGCACGAACAAGAGGCCAACATTCGGATTTCGCGAGATGTTGCCGAGCGTGCGGTACATCGAGTTGCCGTCATATTCAGGGTACTCGATAATGTTCGGACCGGCGACCTTCACAAAGCCGGGATCGCCGGACTTGACGCTGCAGTCGACATAATCGTTCCAGGACGTGCCGATAAAGAAGAACGGCGACGTCTCAATCATCTCCCTCTCGTCATCCCAGAATTCGTAATGCTTGCGGTGCCGCTCGATTGCTTCCGCGACGCGCCGTCCATCGAACCGGTCCTGCAGTTCGCTCAAGCCCTCGTGGTAAAATGGCCGCTGCCACATCGGTTCAGCTCCCCTGATTTTCGTTGAACTGTAATGCCGATCCAGCGGGGCGGCCACAACGTGCTGCCCCCGGGGGCGCGCCTGCTTCTTCGGAAGCATCCCTTAGAATAGATATCTGAGATATCACTTATTGACATAAGAACATCAATACTTAGGATGCAGGAATGACGTTTAATATTGGCTCAGGCGTCGCCGGCGGGGCAGACTGATGATCACTGCAGCTCAATTGCGGGCTGCCAGGGTGCTTCTCGGCATCGATCAGCGCCGGCTCGCGGAACTATCGGGGCTTTCGGTGCCGACCATCCAACGCATGGAAGCGAGTGAGACCATGGTTCGGGGCAACGTCGATTCGCTGGTGAAGCTGATCACCGCGCTTGACGATGCCGGCATCGAATTGATCGACGATGGGGCGACCAGCGACGGCGGCGGGCGCGGCGTGCGGCTGAAGGCCGGTTCCGGAGATCGCGCGGAAGACAAGAGTTTGAGCGGAGCGAGGACGCGTAAGTAATGTCGGCCGTCGCCCTGCAAATGATCTGTGTCGCCGCATTGCTCGGACTGGCCGTGCTGGCGATCGCTATCAGCCGGTCGAAGATCTCCACAGCCGTTATCTACGGCGCGACGCTGGCCGTATCGGCGATTGCAGTGGCCGGCGCATTGCGCGGCCTGCTCGGCGGCGCCGGTGCCAGCACACTCACCTTGCCGGTGGGATTGCCGTGGCTCGGCGCGCATTTCCGCCTCGACGCACTGGCCGCGTTCTTTCTCGTCGTCGTCAATCTGGGCGGGGCGTCGGCAAGCCTGTACGGCCTCGGCTACGGCCATCACGATCCCGCGCCGCACCGCGTATTGCCATTCTTCCCGGCCTTTCTCGCCGGTATGCACCTCGTGGTGCTTGCGGACGACGCCTTCTCCTACCTGCTGTGCTGGGAGTTCATGTCGCTGGCGTCGTGGGCGCTGGTCATGGCGCATCATCGCGAGCCGGGCAATGCCAGGGCCGGGTACGTCTATCTCGTGATGGCCAGCTTCGGTACGCTCGCGCTGCTGCTCGCCTTCGGCCTGCTGGCAGGGCCGGCGGGAGATTACGGATTTGCCGCCATTCGCGCCGCGCAGCACACGCCCTATGCCGCGACGCTGGTACTGGTACTGATGCTGCTCGGCGCCGGCTCCAAGGCCGGCCTGGTGCCGTTGCATGTCTGGCTGCCGCTCGCCCATCCCGCGGCTCCGAGCCACGTATCTGCGCTGATGAGCGGCGTCATGACCAAAGTCGCGATCTACGGCTTCATTCGCGTCATGTTCGATTTGCTGGGACAACCGGGCTGGCCGGCCGGCGCGGTCGTGCTGTTCCTCGGCAGCATCACCGCCGTCATGGGAATTCTTTACGCCATGATGGAGAAGGACCTGAAGCGCCTCCTGGCCTACAGCACGATCGAGAATATCGGCATCGTGTTCGTCAGCCTCGGCCTCGCCATGGCATTCCAGGCCAACGGACTGAAGGCGGCGGCCGCGCTCGCCTTCACGGCGGCGTTGCTTCACGCACTCAATCACTCCTTCTTCAAGAGCTTGCTGTTCTTCGGCGCTGGCGCCGTTCTGAACGCGACCGGCGAGCGCAATATGGACAAGCTTGGCGGCCTCATCCACCGCATGCCGTTTACGAGCTTCGCCGTTCTCGTCGGCTGCGTCGCGATCTCCGCGCTGCCGCCGTTCAACGGATTCGTGTCGGAGTGGCTGATTTTCCAGGCAGTGTTGCAAAGTCCGGAACTGCCGCAGTGGACGCTCAAGATCATGGTGCCCGCGGTCGGCGCGATGCTCGCTCTCGCTGCCGCACTGGCCGCGGCCTGTTTCGTCAAGACCTATGGCGTGACGTTCCTCGGCCGGCCGCGGAGTACGGCGGCCGAGGAGGCGCATGAAGTCGATCGCTTCTCGCTGGTGGCCATGTTCATCCTTGCCGCGCTCTGCCTGCTGGCCGGAATCCTGCCGGGGCTGGCGATCGACGCCCTTGCGCCGGTCGCGACGCAGATTCTCGGTGGCCGCATGCCGGCCCAGGCCGTTCAGCCCTGGCTCTCGATCGTGCCGATTGCGGAGAGCCGCAGCTCCTACAATGGATTGCTGGTGATGGTGTTCATCACGGCGTCCTCATCACTTGCCGTCTACGTTATTCATCGCTTCGCTTCGCACGCCCTTCGGCGGGGACCGGCCTGGGGATGCGGCTTCACCGACGCGACGCCCGCCGCGCAATATTCAAGCGTGAGCTTTGCGCAACCGATCCGCCGCGTGTTCGGCACACTGGTGTTCCACGCCCGCGATCACGTCACGATGCCGCCACCGGGTGACCTCCGGCCGGCGCGGCTCAGGATCGAATTGCACGACCTGGTATGGAGCAGAATGTATGCACCGATTGCGGATGCCGTCGGCTTCTTGTCGATGCGGCTCAATCGTCTGCAATTCCTGACCATCCGGCGATATCTCAGCCTGGTCTTTGCCACCCTCGTCACGCTGCTGCTGGTGCTTGCGATATGGACGTGATCTCGGACATCATCGTGCAAGGCGTGCAGATGCTGCTCGTGCTGCTGCTCGCCCCGCTGTTGACCGGCTACGTGCGCAAGGTCAAGGCTCGGCTGCTGCGCCGCCAGGGCGCCTCCGTCTTTCAGCCCTATCGCGATCTCCTGCGGCTCTTGCGCAAGGAAGTGGTGCTGGCCGACAACGCCTCATGGCTGTTCCGCGTGACACCCTACATCACTTTCGCGGCCGTCTGGGTTGCCGCCGCCCTGGTACCGACCTTCGCGACCGGGCTGTTGTTCAACTGGACGGCGGACCTGATCGCTATCGTCGCGCTCTTGGGAAGCGCGCGCTTCTTCCTTGCGCTCGCGGGGATGGACGTCGGCACCAGCTTCGGCGGCATCGGCTCCAGCCGCGAAGTGATGATTGCGACGCTTGCCGAGCCCGCAATGCTGCTGATCGTATTCTGTCTGGCCCTGGTCGCCGGCTCGACGCAGCTCTCGACCGTCTCGCACTTCCTGGCATCATCCTATGTCGGATTGCGCGTATCGCTCGGCATGGCGCTGGTCGCACTCTTCATGGTGGCAATCGCAGAGAACGCGCGCATCCCGGTCGATAACCCGGCGACGCACCTCGAACTCACCATGGTGCACGAGGCGATGATCCTGGAATATTCCGGACGTCATCTCGCGATGATCGAGTTCGGCGCCTACCTCAAGCTGCTCCTCTACGTCTCGCTGATTGCCTGCGTATTTTTCCCCTGGCAGATCGCGCTGTACGGCACCGGTGCCTTGTCTTACGCGATCGGCGCCGGCGCCTACATCGTCAAGCTTGCGCTGGCCGGCTTCCTGCTCGCGCTGTTCGAGACCGCTACCGCGAAGATGCGGGTGTTTCGCGTCCCGCAGTTTCTCGGCGCGGCGTTCATGCTGGGCCTGCTCGGCACCCTGCTGCTGTTCGTCTCAAGGAGCTTCTGATGCAGATGCACAGCCTGGCCTTCGACGTTTCGCACACGCTGGCCGGCGGGCTGGTGCTCATCAGCCTGATGATGCTGTATCAGGACCGTCTCTATTCGCTGCTCAATGTATTCGCGCTCCACGCTTTGGTGCTGTCGCTCTCGGTCGCCTGGCAGGCTTTCATCCAGGATGCACCCCATCTCTACGTCACCGCCGTCATCGCGCTGGTGTTCAAGGCGATCATCATTCCGGTGGCGCTGCATCGCATCATCAAGCAGCTCGGAATTCACCGCGACATCGAATCTGCGGTCGGAATCGGACCGACCATGCTGGCCGGGATGGGGCTCGTCGCGCTCTCCCTGGTCCTGATGTTGCGGGTGACGGGCGACGCCGACCCGCTGGCGCGTGAGGATCTCGCCTTTGCGCTGTCGGTGGTGCTGCTCGGACTTCTGGTCATGGTGACGCGCCGCAACGCGGTGAGCCAAGTCGTCGGTTTCATGTCGCTCGAGAACGGACTGGTGCTGGCGGCGACCGGCGCCAAGGGCATGCCGCTGGTCGTCGAAATCAGCGTCGCCTTCTCGATTCTGATCGCGTTCATCGTCATCGGCATCTTCCTGTTCCGAATCCGCGAACGTTTCGATTCAGTGGACGTCTCCGCGCTCGACGATTTCCGGGGCGAACGCCGATGATCCCTTCTCTCTTCGATCCCGTCACCGCCGTCCTGTTGATCCCGATCTGCTCGGCGGCGCTGCTGGCGGCCTTGCCCGGCTACCGGTTGACGGCGCGGCTCAACGTCGTTGCAAGCCTGGCGACATTCCTGGCAGCGCTCTCCCTGTTCGTGGTCGAACGTCCCTCTCCCGGATCGTACGTACTGATCGACGATCTGAACATCGTCTTCATCGTGCTCAATACCTTCGTCGGGTTCACCACCAGCATCTTCAGCGCGAGCTATATCGCGCATGAACTCGAAACCGGCCGGCTGACATCGGCATACCTGCGGTTCTATCATGCCATGTATCAGATCATGATGTTCGGCATGAACCTCGCGTTCGTGTCGAACAATATCGGCCTGATGTGGGTGGCGGTCGAACTCGCGACGCTGACAACGGTGCTGATGGTCGGCATCTACCGCACCCATGCCGCGCTCGAAGCCGCCTGGAAGTATTTCATCCTGGGCAGCGTCGGAATTGCGCTCGCTTTGTTCGGTACGATCCTGATCTATATGGCGGCCCGCCCCGTCATGGGTGAAGGCCATGACGGCATGGTCTGGACGCTGCTGGTCGAGCGCGCCGCGAATTTCGACGCTGCACTGCTCAACGTCGCCTTCGTATTCCTGTTTCTCGGTTACGGCACCAAGGTCGGTCTCGCGCCGCTGCATGCCTGGTTACCTGATGCGCATGCCGAAGGTCCGACGCCGATATCAGCCGTGCTGTCGGGCCTGTTGCTGAACGTCGCCCTCTACGCGCTGCTGCGCTTCAAGATATTGGTCGCGGCCAACCCGGCCTCGATCGCGCCCGGTCCGCTGATGGTGACGGTGGGCCTCGTCTCGTTGATCTTCGCGGCCTTCATGCTGTACCGGCGCCGCGACATCAAGCGGCTGTTCGCCTATTCATCGATCGAGCACATGGGCATTATCGTGTTCGCGTTTGGGATGGGCGGTCCACTCGCCAATTTCGCCGGGCTGCTGCACATGGTGATGCACAGCCTGACCAAGTCGGCGATCTTCTATGCCGTCGGACACATTTCGCAAATCAAGGGCACCCAGCGGATCTCGCGGATCCGCGGCCTGACCGTGACGCATCCGGCGCTCGGCTGGGGGCTGGTGGTGGGCGTCGTTGCGATCGCCGGGCTGCCGCCCCTCGGAATCTTCATGAGCGAATTCCTCGTTGTGAGTTCGACCTTCGCAAGGCAGCCGTTGCTTGCGATCGCACTGGTATTCGGCCTGCTGCTGGCTTTCGGCGCGCTGACGTTGCGCCTGACCAGCGTCGCCTTCGGCGAGCCGCGTGGCAGTACGGCCCCGGCCGACGCCTCGTACATTCCGATGTTTGCGCATCTCGCACTGGTATTGGGCGCAGGGATTTACCTTCCCGCTCCGCTGGTGGCCTGGTTCCAGCACGTGGCCCAGCTCCTTGGATAGGAATGAATTGACATGCCATCGCTGATCGATCTGACGCTGGAGGGTCGCAGGGTCGCGCAATATGGCCCGTGGCCACGCGTGGTGGTCGATGCTTCGGTATGGACATTTGCGGCGAGCGAACTGGCGCACGGGCGCTGGAGCCTGCTCGGCCTCTGGGGCGAGCCCGCAACGGTGCACATGGCGATCATGGATGGCCAGACCGCAGAGATCGCGGTCATCAGCCTGGATTGCCCCGACCGCCAATTTCCTTCCGTCGGTAAGCATCATCCGCCGGCACTGCGGCTGGAACGCACCATCAACGATCTCTTTGGACTGTCCGCCCAGGGCTCGCCCGATGCCCGCCCCTGGCTCGACCACAACCGCTGGGGCGTGCGTTTCCCATTAGGAGATCGCATCGACGCATTGCCGACGGCCAAGCCCTACCGTTTCCTCGCCGCGGAAGGCGACGGCCTGCACCAGATTGCGGTTGGCCCGGTACATGCGGGAATCATCGAGCCCGGACATTTCCGCTTTACCGCCAGCGGCGAGACCGTGGTTCGGCTGGAACAAAGGTTGGGGTATGTGCACAAGGGCATCGATGGCCTGATGGCCGGCGCCAGCCTCGAACGCGGCGCTCAACTCGCCGGCCGCGTGTCGGGCGACAGCACGGTGGCTTATGCTTATGCGTTTTCTCGCGCGGCCGAAATCGCGCTCGATCTCGCCGTGCCGAACCGAGCCGTCTTCCTGCGCGCGTTGCTGGCAGAACTCGAGCGGCTCGCCAATCACCTCGGCGACATTGGCGCCATTTGCAACGATGCGTCCTTCGCTCTGATGCACGCGCATTGCGGCATATTGCGCGAGAGCGTGCTGCGCGCATCAGGCTCAGCCTTCGGCCATCGCCTGATGCGCGGCATCATCGTGCCCGGCGGTATCAGCCGCGACATCGCCGATGGAGGGGCGGAAACGATCCGGGCCACGCTGGACAATATTCGCCTGCGCTTTCCAGCGCTTGTCGAACTCTATGACAACACAGCTTCGCTGCAGGATCGTACCGTCGATACCGGAACGCTGAAGCCGCCGCTTGCCCGACAATACGCCGCCGGCGGCTATGTCGGCCGTGCCTCGGGCCGCTCGTTCGACGCGCGCCGGACGCTGGCCTATCCGCCCTATGACAGCCTGCGTTTCGACGTGCCTGTTCTCAACGAGGGCGACGTCAATGCGCGCGTCTGGATCAGGGTGCGCGAAGTCGAGCAAAGTCTGTCGCTGATCGATCAGATCCTGAGCCGGCTTCCCGAAGGCCCGATATCCGAGGACGTCCCGCTTGGAGGGGAAGTGCGGGAGGGCATGGCAATCGTGGAGGGATTCCGCGGCGACGTCCTGATCTGGCTGCGCCTGCGCAATGGCCTGGTCGAACGGTGCCATATGCGCGATCCGTCCTGGTTTCAATGGCCGCTGCTGGAAGCCGTGATCGAGAACAACATCGTCGCGGATTTTCCACTCTGCAACAAATCATTCAACTGTTCCTATTCGGGCCACGATCTGTAACGGAGTCCCGCAATGCGCAAGCTGCTTTTCGAAAGCGTGTTTCGCCGGCCACTCACCGATCGGGCGCCATCGCCCGATGACGCCGCCGTGACGGAGCTTGCAACCGCGCTCGGTCAGGCCGCGCGGCGACGACTCGGCCGGAGCCTGTCGATCCGCGAAGTCGATGCCGGATCCTGCAACGGATGCGAGCTGGAAATTCATGCGCTCAACAACGCCTATTACGACGTCGAGCGGTTCGGCCTGCGGTTCGTCGCCTCACCGCGCCATGCCGATGTCCTGATGGTGACGGGTCCGGTGACGAAAAACATGCGCGAGGCGCTCGAACGCACCTATCACGCGACGCCGAATCCGAAATGGGTTGTCGCGGTCGGAGATTGCGCGCGGAACGGAGGATGTTTTGCCGGCAGCTACGCGGTCGTCGGCGGCGTCTCCGAGGTCGTCCCGGTCGATTTGCACATTCCCGGCTGCCCGCCTGCTCCCACAGCCATGCTGCAGGGATTGCTGGCGCTGCTCGAACGCGCGGATGCGGGAGCCGTTACCTCGTGAGAAACACTATCTGACCCGCTCCAGCACCCTCTTCGGTTGGCGGGAGGTCTTGCTCTTGGTCTTGAGATTTGTTTTGGGATTTGTGACATGTTCGCGAAGGCGCACCCCTCGCCCGCCTGTCACGCTCGCGGCGCCCGGATTGATCAACTCGATCCCGGCGCTCTCGAGCGCGGAAACCAGTTTCATCAGGGAATCGACGTTGGCGCGGATCACACCGTCGCTCGCTTCCATGCGCTGGATCGTCGGCACCGAAAGATCGGCCAGCTCGGCCATTTGCCGCTGATCGATACTCAGAAGCGCGCGCGCGGCCCTGAGTTGATTGGCGGTAATCATGGGGGCGGTTCCTCCCGGTCCGGAGGAATATATTTATCCCATCTAAAATACTGCCTCAAGCATCAATTTAGAGGTTCAGCATATCAAGCCGAAGGCTAGCGCGACCTCTCTGTATGATTGGAATCCGATTCATAACATGATAAACGATGTATCAAACATCCTATTTAATGCGTGGTGACATCAGGTGCGGTTGCTGGGGCGCTATCAGGGCAGGAACGGCGCAATCGAGATCGTCGAATGCTCCGCGGATGGAACGCGGATCTATTTCGAGGAAGGCATCAGGCAGAGTCAGGCCACACCCGACGGCGAGAGCGTCTTCAGCTACGTCAGGCTCATGGACGAGCTGCTGTATCGCGCGACGAATATTCTGGTCCTGGGATGCGGCGGCGGAAATCTCGCCACCAGGCTCGCGCGTCTCGGAAAAAAGCTGACCATCGTCGACAACAATCCGATCAGCTTTGTGATCGCTCAGAGATATTTTGGGCTGCCGGACGGGTTGCCGTTGATGGTCTCCGATTTCCGGAACTTCGTTCACGATGACGATCTGCTTTACGACGGGATCGCCATCGATGTCGGGGGGCCGGATTTCCGCTTTGATGATGAATTCGATATCGAGACCTGCGATGCCATCCGTGCGCGGCTGGCGCCCGGCGGCCGCATCGTCATGAACGTGTTGGTCGCGAACGACATCGACCCGCTACCCGATCGCATCGCCGCGCGGCTTGCCGGTGACCGGCTGGGAACATGGATCATCGACGAGCAGGGCGTCCAGGATCGAAATGCGATCATTGCATGCGTGCCGGAAAAGCAGTTGAATCCACGGCCGGCGCTCGCCGAAGTGATGCAAAACAGCCTTGAGCGATGGTCGATCCGGCGAGGCCGATTGCGCGGTCGCGACCTTGGCGCGATGTATTCCACCGCAGACAGGTAACCAGCCGCGCGGCGCGCGTCATGTTTCTGTTGCGCGATCCGCGCAAGTTCCGGCGAATGGCGTCGCAACCTTTTGGATTAGCGCCTGGACACAAAACTGTTTGCCAAAATTTCGCGAGACGGACTTCTTGCATTGCAAGAAGTCATTGCCGCCAGCGCAAAAGGACGCAGCCGGATCGAATTGTCAGATTGGGCGTGACGCCACGGCAGACAGGTGTCACTATCGAGCGATAAACAAATGTCGCGCACGTCGGACGAAGCGCGGCTGCCAAGGGGGAAACGAAAGCGTCGACGTGGACGCATGCGCTCCTTTTTGGCCTAACCGGTCCGCTGGCGTCGCATGGGACAACAGATTGTCCATCGTCTGCTGATTTCGTTCCCCGCCTTGCTCGGGGTTCTCTTCCTCTGCTTTTGCCTGTTGCAGGTCGCGCCCGCCGATCCCGCGATGATCATCGCCGGGCCTGACGCGAAGGCCGAGACCATCGCGGCGATCCGCCAGGAGCTCGGCCTCGACCGATCGATCCCGGTTCAGTTCTTCGAATACATCTTGCGTGTGCTGCGCGGCGATCTCGGCCGCTCCATCATCTCCAACCGGATGGTGAGCGAGGAACTGGCGATGACGATCGGGCCCACCATCGAGCTGATGCTGGGCGGCATGCTGATCGCGGTGCCGACCGGGCTCGCGCTCGGGACGCTTGCCGCCGTCAACCGCGGCCGTCTCACCGATCGCGTCATCATGGCGTGCTCCGTGGCGGGCGTGTCGATGCCGGTGTTCTTCATCGGCCTGATCCTGATCCAGTTCGTCGGATTCAAATGGGCGCTGCTGCCGTTCACCGGCCGCACCGGGCCGGTGTGGGACGGCGGATTGCCGAGCCTGATCCTCCCGGCGCTAACGCTCGGCGCGGTGCTGATCGGCCCGATCGCGCGGCTGACGCGCACCGCCGTGCTCGAAGTGCTCGGCGCCGATTTCGTCCGCACGGCGCGCGCCAAGGGATTGCGTGAGCGGGTGGTGATCATTCATCACGCGCTGCGCAACGCCATGATCCCCGTCGTCACTTTGATCGGCCTGCAGGCGGCGTTCCTGCTCGGCGGCGCGGTGGTCACGGAAACCATGTTCTCGTGGCCCGGCGTCGGCCGGCTCGCGGTCGGCGCCATCGTCTCCAGCGATTTTCCGACCGCGCAAGGCGCGATCATGATCCTCGCCATCGCCTTCCTGTCGATCAATCTTCTGGTCGATGTGCTCTATGTCTATCTCGATCCGAGGGTGCAGCGAAGATGAGCGCCGAGGCCCTCGATACCGGCTTTGCCCGGGAGAGCGAAACTGGCGTATTCGCCCGCGCCGGAGTGTTGCGCCGGCTGGCGCGCGACCGCGTGGCTGCGCTCGCCGGCCTGGTGCTCTCGGCCATCGTGCTGGCGGCGCTGTTTGCGCCGTGGATCGCGCCCTACGATCCCTATTTCACCGACCTCACCAAGGTCATGCAGTCGCCCGACGCCAGCCACTGGTTCGGCACCGACAATACCGGCCGCGACATTTTCAGCCGCGTGCTCTACGGCACGCGCAACACGCTGATGCTCGGGCTGGTCGGCGTGATCGTCGGCGGCTTCATCGGCGGGCTTCTCGGCATCCTCGCTGCCTATTACCGGCGGCTGGACGGCTGGATCATGCGGCTGGTCGACGTGATGCTCGCCTTCCCCGCGATCCTGATCGGGCTCGCGGTAGCGGCAATCTTCGGCGCCGGGCTGACCGCGGTGGTGATCGCGCTCGTCGTCGCCACCGTGCCCGATGTCGCCCGCGTGGCGCGGGGTGCGGCGATCGGCGTGATGGGCCAGGAATTCATGGAGGCCGGCCGCGCCGTCGGCGTCTCCGACCGCGAGCTGATCTGGCGCTACCTGACGCTCAACTGCATTTCGACGATCTTCGTGTTCCTCACCCTGCGCTTCGGCCAGATCATCCTGATCGGCGCGGCACTCGGCTTTCTCGGCATGGGTGCGCAACCGCCGACCGCCGAACTCGGCATGATGGCGGCGCAAGGCCGCGACTTCCTGTTCATGGCGCCGCATATCGCGACGATCCCGAGCTGTGCCATCTTCGTGATCGTGCTGGCCGCCAACCTTCTGGGCGACGCATTCCGCGACGTCCTCGATCCGAGGCTGCAGACATGATCAGATTCGCACTGGGAATGTCCTTGGCACTGTGCGTTACGGGCCCCGCGTCGGCCCAGACGCTCCAGCTCATGAAGGGGATAGACGCGCCACACTACGATGCGCACCGCACGACCTGGGGCCCGACCTCCGACATCGTCAACATGTTCCAGGATACGCTGGTGGCGCTCGACTGGGACGGTCGCACGCCGGTCCCCTATCTGGCCAAATCATGGACCATCAGCGAGGACGGCCGGACCTATACGTTCAAGCTGCGCGACGACGTCTCGTTCTGCAGCGGCAAGAAATTCACCGCCGACGACGTCGTCTACAGTTTCAAGCGGCTGAAGGATCCCGCGATCAAGGCGCCCTATGCCTGGCGCGCCGGCGTCATCAAGGAGCTGCGCGCGACCGACCCGCATACGGTCGAATACGAGCTCGAGGAACCCTACTCGGAGCTGCTTCTGCAGCTCACCATGTTCACCAACGTCATCCATAACAAGGAGAGCGTGGAGACGCTCGGCAAGGATTACGGCATCAAGGGCGCCGACGGCACCGGGCCGTGGTGCTTCGAGAGCTGGCAGCCGCGCACCGAGATCGTGCTCAAGCGTCACGATGCCTACAAATGGGGCCCGTCGATGTACAAGAACAAGGGCCCGGTGAAATTCGAAAAGCTCAGCATCAAGATCATGCCCGAGGAATCCAGCCGCGTCGCGGCCATGATGGCCGGGCAGTTCGACATCACCCATCAATTCCCGCCGCAGTTCATCGCGCAGGCCAAGGCCGCGCCGATGCTGACCGTGACGCCGGCGAAACCGAACTTCCAGTTGCTCTATTTCGGCTTCAAGACGACGCGGCCGATGGTATCGGACAAGCGCGTGCGCGAGGCGATGAGCATCGCCATCAACCGCGCCGAGATTGCCAAGGGCGTGCTGCTCGGCAATGCCGATCCGGCCTTCACCATCGTCGATTCCGATGCGCTCGATCATGACGCCGGCACCAAGGGCATCGTGAAGGAGGATATGGAGCGCGCAAAAGCCCTGCTCGACGAAGCCGGCTGGAAGCTTGGCAGCGACGGCGTCCGCGAGAAGGACGGCATCAAGCTGCAGCCGAAAGTCTATTACACCCAGGCCGGCAACACGCCGCGGGTCGCCGAGGCCATCCAGGGTTATTTGCGGCGCATCGGTGTGCAGTGGCAGCTGCAGCCGTGGGACTCGACCATTGCCTCCGCCAAAATGGCCGAGCAGGACTACGAGATCTGGTCGGTGACCGTGCCCTATCTGTCGGCCGGCGACCTCATGAACATCTACTTCGATTCCCGCAACATTCCGACGCCCAACCGGATGAACTGGAAGGACGCCGAAACCGACGACTGGCTGAAGCAGGGCCGCTCCGCGCTGACCGACACCGACCGCGCCAAATATTACGCGCTGGTGCAGCAGAAGGTGATGCGGGAGCATCTATGGATGCCGGTGCTCAACATCAACATGGATCAGGTGGCCAACAAGAAGATATCGGACGCCAGGCCGCACATGATCTACCAGAACACCTTCTACAAGGGGCTCGACGTATCGCGCCAGAAATAAGAAAGGGAGAAACACGATGCGCAGCTTTTTGACGGGCGTGGTGGCGCTGCTGGGAGCGGTCGGAATTGCTTCGACCGCCGAGGCTCAGACCTTGCGGGTGATGAAATCGCTGGACGCGCCGCACTACGACGGCCAGCGCACGACGTGGTCGCCGACGTCTGACATCGTCAACATGTTCCAGGCTACGCTGGTGGCGCTCGACTGGGATGGCAAGACGGCGATCCCCTATCTCGCCAAGTCGTGGACGATCAGCGAGGACGGCAGAACCTATATCTTCAAGCTGCGCGACGACGTGACGTTCTGCAGCGGCAAGAAATTCACCGCCGCCGATGTCATCTACAGCTTCAAGCGGCTGAAGGATCCTGAGACCAAGGCGCCCTATGCCTGGCGCGCTGGCGAGATCAAGGAAGTTCGTGCGCCCGATCCCTACACCGTCGAGTATGAGCTCAACGAGCCCTATTCCGAGCTGCTGCTGCAGCTCACCATGTACACCAACGCGATCCACAACAAGGATAGCGTCGAGGCGCTCGGCAAGGACTACGGCATCAAGGGTATCGACGGCACCGGGCCGTGGTGTTTCGAGAGCTGGCAGCCGCGCACAGAGATCGTGCTGAAGCGGCACGACGCCTACAAATGGGGCCCGTCGATGTACCAGAACAAGGGCCCGGTGAAGTTCGAGAAGCTCAGCATCAAGATCGTGCCCGAGGACGCCAGCCGCGTCGCCGCCATCATGGGCGGACAGTTCGATCTCTCGCACCAGGTTCCGCTGCAGTTCATCGCGCAGGTCAAGGCTGCGCCCAACCTGACCGTCCAGGAAGCCAAGCCGAACTTCCAGCTCATGTATTACGGCTACAAGATCACGCGCCCGATGGTATCGGACAAGCGCGTGCGCGAGGCCATGAACATCGCCATCAATCGCGCCGACATCGTCAAGGGCGTCATGCTTGGCAACGCCGAGCCGGCGTTCACCTTCGTCGATCCCAAGGCGCTCGACTTCGCCGAGAAAACCAAAACCGTCATCAAGGAAGACGTCGAACGCGCCAAGAAGCTTCTCGACGAGGCCGGCTGGAAGGTCGGCAGCGACGGCATCCGCGAGAAGGACGGCATGAAGCTGGCGCCGCGAGTGCTGTTCACGCAGGTCGCCTACTTCCCGCGCGTTTCCGAGGCCATTCAAGGCTACATGCGCAAGATCGGCATCGACTGGAAGATCGTGGGCTACGACTCCACGATCGCGCCTGCCGAGATGGGTAAGCAGGATTACGAGTTGTGGACCGTCACCGTGCCCTATCTGTCGGCGGGCGAGTTGATGAATGTCTATTTCAACTCGAAGAATATCCCGACCCCCAATCGCATGAACTGGAAGGACAATGAGACTGACGACTGGCTGCGCGCCGGACGCTCCGCGCTGACCGACGCCGAACGCGCACTCAACTATGCACGCGTGCAGGAGAAGGTGACGGGCGAACATCTGATGATGCCGGTGATGAACGTCGCCATGTATACGACCAGCTCGAAGAAGCTGAAGGGTGTCCGTCCGCACATGCTCTATCAGAATACTTTCTATAAAGGACTGGATATCTCGTTCTGATGGATACGCTGCTTGAGGTTCGCGGCCTGAAAACCCACTTCGCAACGGATCGCGGCCTGTTCCGCGCCGTCGACGGCATCAGCTTCAGCGTGCCCAAGGGGCGCACGATCGGCCTGGTCGGCGAGTCCGGCTGCGGCAAGAGCGTGACGTCGCTCTCGGTGATGGGGCTGGTGCCGAGCCCGCCGGGCCAGGTCGAGGCCGAGGCGGTGATGTTCGGCAATCACGACGTGCTGAGGCTCACGGCCGACGAGCGCCGCAAGCTGCGCGGCGGCAAGATGTCGATGATCTTCCAGGAGCCGATGACGTCGCTCAATCCGGTCCACACCGTCGGCCAGCAGATCATCGAGGCAATCCTGGCCCACACCGCGATGACGCCGCGCGCGGCGCGGGCGCGCGCAATCGAAATGCTCGATCTGGTGCGGATTCCTTCCGCCGCGCAGCGCATTGACGATTTTCCGCACAATATGTCAGGCGGCATGCGCCAGCGCGTCATGATCGCGATGGCACTGTCCTGCGAACCCGCGCTCTTGATCGCGGACGAGCCGACCACCGCGCTCGACGTCACCATCCAGGCCCAGATCCTCGACCTGCTGAGCGACCTGCAGCGGCGGCTCGGCATGGCGATCCTGATCATCACCCATGATCTCGGCGTCATCGCCGAAGTCGCCGACCAGGTATTGGTGATGTATGCCGGGCGCATCGTCGAGAGCGCCGACGTCAACGACCTGTTCGCCGATCCGCAGCATCCCTACACGATCGGCCTGCTCGGCTCGATCCCGCGCATCGATGTCGACCGCAAGCGCCTCGCCACCATCGAGGGCACGGTGCCGAGCCCGAACAACCAGCCGGCCGGCTGCCGTTTTGCACCCCGCTGTCCGTTCGCGGACCAGCGCTGCCGGCTCGATCCGCCCCCACTGCGCGATATCTCGCCGGGGCATCAGGTGGCGTGCTGGAAAGCCCCGGTCGAGGTGGCGTCATGAGCGATGCCGCGAACACGGCGCCGGTTCTGCAGGTCGACGGCCTGGTCAAGCATTTTGCGGTGACGCGGGGCCTGATCCGCCGCAGGACGATCGGCCTCGTCCGCGCCGTCGAGGACGTCAGCTTCGAGATCGCGCGCGGCGAGACGCTGGCGCTGGTCGGCGAATCCGGTTGCGGCAAGTCAACCACCGGTCGCCTGATCCTGCGCCTGATGGACCCGACCGCAGGCTCGGTGCGCTTCAAGGGCAAGGAAATCGCCGATCTCGACAAGGATGCGCTGCGCCGGATGCGCCGGCACATGCAGATCATCTTCCAGGACCCCTATGCCTCGCTCAATCCGCGCATGACCGTTGGCGAGATCCTGGCCGAGCCGCTGCGGGTTCACGAGATCGGCGACGACGCCTCGCGCGCGGCGCGCGGACGAGAGCTGTTGGAAATCGTCGGCCTGTTGCCTGAGCATGCCAGGCGCTATCCGCACCAGTTCTCCGGCGGGCAGCGGCAGCGCATCGGCATCGCGCGTGCGCTCGCCGCCAATCCCGATCTGATCGTCTGCGACGAGCCGGTGTCGGCGCTGGATGTCTCGATCCAGGCGCAGATCGTCAACCTCCTGCAAAATCTGCAGCAGCGCTTTGGTCTTTCCTATCTATTCATCGCTCATGATCTGGCCGTCGTGAAGCACATCAGCGACCGCGTCGCGGTGATGTATCTGGGCAAGCTGGTCGAGATCGCTGACAAGAAGACGCTCTACGACCGGCCGCTGCACCCCTACACCCAGGCGCTGCTAGCAGCGATCCCGAAGCCTGATCCGGCGCACCGCACCAAGCGCGTGATGCTGCAGGGCGACGTGCCGAGCCCGTTCCGGCCGCCGAGCGGCTGCCGCTTCCACACCCGCTGTCCGCATGCGCAGGCGCGCTGCTCGGCCGAGGAGCCGTTGCTGCGCGAGGCGGCGCCCGGCCATCGCGTCGCCTGTCATTTCTTTGAAACGATACCCGCACCAACCATTCTCGCACGGGCCGGTCTGGCCAACGGAAAGTTTGC
Source organism: Bradyrhizobium paxllaeri (assembly GCF_001693515.2). Lineage (NCBI taxonomy): Bacteria > Pseudomonadati > Pseudomonadota > Alphaproteobacteria > Hyphomicrobiales > Nitrobacteraceae > Bradyrhizobium > Bradyrhizobium paxllaeri. The sequence goes on along the minus strand of NZ_CP042968.1, from coordinate 1,999,821 downwards.
CGCACGGCTGGCGGCCTTCGAGGTCGCCAAGACGGCCCGGGCGCCGGGCTGAGCCAGAGCGGGTTGGGAAGGCCCAGGCACAAAATTGCGAAAACAACCCCATGCAAAGTAGAATGGGGCCCTACTCGCAGCACTTACCGCCCTAAAGCGTGATGACTTTATCTTCGAAAAGTCATCACGCTTTATCTTTTTGTTTGAGCATGATCTTTTCGGAAAGCCGCTAAACACTTTTCCAGATCATGCTCTAGCCTGCGTGTTCGATGGCGCGGATGGCGCCGCGCAACTCGGCTAGCCCGCGCAGGCGTCCGATCGCAGTATAGCCGGGATTGGTGCGCTTGGTCGCGGCGAGATCGTCGAGCATGCGATGGCCGTGATCGGGTCGGAACACAATTTGCTCGCTGGACGACCGTGCGCGGTTCTCGCCGAGCAGCGCTTTCAGCACCGCGATCATGTCGACGTCACCGTCGAGATGATCGGACTCGAAGAACGACAGGCCGTCGGCTTCCCGCTTGGTCGCACGCAGATGGGCAAAGCCGATCCGCGGTGCAAAGCGCTTCGCCATCGCAGGCAGATCGTTCTCCGCGCGGACGCCGAGCGAGCCGGTGCAGAAGCAGATGCCGTTGGCCTTCGACGGCACGGCGTCGAACAGCGCCTGATAGTCTTCTGCCGACGAGGCGATGCGCGGCAGGCCGAACAGCGGCCGCGGCGGGTCGTCCGGATGCAGCGTCAGCTTCACGCCGAGCCCTTCGGCGACCGGCGCCACGCGGGCGAGGAATTCGCTGAGGTGCCGGCGCAGCACGTTGGAATCGATGCCGCGATATTGCAGCAGGCGCTCGCGGAACTGCGGGATCGTCAAGGGATCGGTGGTGGAGCCCGGCAGCGCGCTGGCAATGTTGGTGACGATGTAGTCGATGTCGGCCTGCGTCATCGCCTCAAAGACCTGCCTGGCGCGACGCTGTGCAGCCTCGGAATATTCCGCAGGCGCCTCGGGGCGCTGCAGGATGTGCAGGTCGAACGCCGCAAACCGATCCTGGTCGAAGCGCATCGCCTTTGCGCCGTTCGGCAGCTCCCATTCGAGATCGGTGCGGCACCAGTCAACCACAGGCATGAAATTGTAGCAGATGATCTTGATGCCGGACGCGGCCACCGCCTCCAGACTCGCGATCCACGCCTCGATCGAGCGCGTCGCCTTGCCCCCGAGCCGCTTCACGTCATCGGGAATCGGAATCGATTCCACCACCGACCACGTCAGCGGCGAGCGACCGGGCTGGCTGTTCTCGATAAAATTCTTGCGCTCCTCGACGGCGGCGCGCGTCCATGCCTCCCCGATCGGCACCTGATGCAGCGCCGTTACCACATCGGTCGCGCCGGCCTGCCTGATATCGTCGAGCGATACGGGATCGTTAGGCCCGTACCACCGCCATCCCTGCAGCATCATGGGCGATCTCCTGGATTCCTGGATTGCGATCAGGCCGTCAGCACGACCTTGACGCTCTGCGAACGATCGAGCGCCAGCCGCACCGCGTCCGGCGCGACCGAGAGCGGGCGTTGCGCCGTCACCAGCGACAGCACATCCACGCTGCCGTCGGCGATCAGTTCGACCGCGTTGAAGAATTCGTTCCCGAAGCGGAACGAGCCGCGGAGATCGATTTCCTTGGCCATCACCGCATTCGCCGGCACCGGGATCTGCCCGCCCGGCAGATTGCCGACCTGAACCACGACGCCGCCGCGCCTGACGGCGCCGATCGCGCTGGCCAAGCCAGCGGCGGTGCCCGAGACTTCGAAGGCGACATCGAACGGCTTTGCCGCGGCCTCCGCCTTCAGCGCTTCCTCACCATTGGAGATGTCGACGACATTGTTGGCGCCCAGCCGCTTGGCGAAGGCCAGCGGCGCCGCGGCGATGTCGACGACGGTCGTCTCCGCAATGCCTGCGCGCTGCGCCGCCAGCATGGTCAGGAGCCCGATCGGGCCGGCGCCGAACAGCACCGCGCGCTTGCCGGTGACGTCACCGGCGCGGGCCACCGCATGCAGACACACTGCGAGCGGCTCGGCGAGCGCCGCGGCCTGATACGCGACGTGATCCGGGATCTTCACGCATTGCGCCGGAATGGCATCGAAGTAGGACGCGAAGCCGCCCTGCATATGCGGGGTCTTCGAGGCCGAACCCATGAAGAAGATGTTTTCGCAGAGATTGGGCCGGCCCTCGCGGCACGGCTTGCAATGGCCGCACCAGCGCGACGGGTTGAGGGCGACGCGGTCGCCGACCTTCACGCCTCGCGCGGCGCCTGCGATCTCGACCACCTCGCCCGCGATCTCATGGCCGAGCACGAGCGGCGAGGTCACGACGAAATCGCCGGTGCGGGCATGGCGATAGTAATGCATGTCGGAGCCGCAGATGCCGCCCGCGCCGAAGCGGATGCGCACCATGCCTGAGGCGAGCGGATCCAGCGGACGCTCGACCATGCGGAGATCTTCAGGGCCGAACAGCGTTGCAGCCAAAGCCATCGATGTCATTTTGAGAGTCCCATGTATTTTGGCAGCCAGAGCGTCAGCTCCGGGATGTAGGTGATGGCGACGAGCGCCAGGAGCAGCGGCACCAGCCAGGGCAGAATCGCCATGGTCGTGCGCTCGACGGACAGTTTCGCCACCCGCGCCAGCACGAACAGCACCATGCCGAGCGGCGGATGCAACAGGCCGATCATCAGGTTCAGCGTCATGATCAGGCCGAAGTGGATGGGATCGATGCCGAGCTTGAGCACGATCGGCAGCAGGATCGGCACCAGAATGGTGATCGCGGCGATCGTGTCGATGAAGCAGCCGACGAACAGGATCAGGATGTTGGCCAGCAGCAGGAACACCCATTTGTTCTGGGTGATGCCGAGCATCGCGTCCGTCAACGTCTGCGCGGCCTGCGAGACCGTCAGCAGCCAGGCAAAGATCGAGGCCGCGGTCACGATGAACAGCACGGACGCCGTGGTCTCGATGGTATCGAAGGTCGCCTTCGCCACCGTCTGCAGCGTCATGGAACGGTAGCGTACCAACCCGAGGAACAGCGACCAGATCACCGCGGCGACTGCGGCTTCCGTCGGCGTGAACCAGCCAAGCGTCATGCCGCCGATCAGGATGACCGGCGCCATCAGCGCCATGACGGCGGAGAAATCGTAGTACCAGTCGAGCGCCAGCAGCGCCACGAGGCCGATGCCGACCGCCATGTTCACCGAAAGGCCGGCGACAACCAGCAGCCATACCACCAGCGGGAAGGCAAGGACGATGACGATTTCGAGGCCAGCCGAGCCGATTTGCGACCAGGAGAACGGCGTATCGCTGCCCCAGCCTTTTCGGTGCGCGAAGTAAGCCACGGTCGCCATCATGGCCAACGTCATGAACACGCCAGGAATCACGCCGCCCAGGAACAGCGCGCCGATCGAGACGTTCGCCATCATGCCGTAGATCACGAACGGCAGCGACGGCGGGATGATCGGACCGAGCGTCGCTGACGCCGCGGTGACGCCGACGGCGAACTCGGTCGAGTAGCCATGGTCCTTCATCGCCTTGATCTCGATGGTGCCGAGGCCTGCGGCATCCGCGATCGCGGTGCCGGACATGCCGGAGAAGATCACCGAGCCGACGATGTTGACGTGGCCGAGCCCGCCGCGCATCCAGCCCACCAGCGCGACCGCAAACTTGTAGATGCGCCCGGTCACGCCGGCGATGTTCATGAGATTGCCGGCCAGAATGAAGAACGGCACGGCGAGCAGCGGAAAGCTCTCGACGCCCGCAATCATGCGCTGCGCCAGCGTCACATCAGGCGTGATGCCGGTAACGAGAATATAGACCAGCGACGACACCGCCATGGCCAGCGCGACCGGCAGGCCGAGCAGCATCAGCAGCAGAAATCCCCCAAGCAGCAGCAGCATCGCCCTACCCTTCCGTTCCGTCGAATGCGCCGGGGCGCTCCAGAATCGAATAGCCCCGCCGCCAGTTCTCGACCGCGATCTGGATTGAGCGCACGAACATCAACACGAAGCCGAGCACCACGGCGTAATAGACAAAGCTCTTTTGGAATTTGATCGTGGTCATCCGCTCGTCGCCGATGATCTCTGTGAATTGCCAGACCAGCTTGATCGCGTAGCCGAAGAAGGCGATCCGGATCACATCGATGACCGTCGAGAGTGCGCGCCCTGCAGCATGCGGCAAATAGCGAAACAGCAAGTCGACCTGGATGTGCCGCGACAGCCGCACGCACATGGAAGAGCCGATGAAGACCACACCGATCAGGCAGTAGGTCGCGATCTCCTCGGTCCAGGCGTAGCTGTCGTTGAGGACATAGCGGGTGAAGAATTGCAGGAAGACCGACAGCGCCATGATCCAGAAGATCACCAGCGCCAGCCAGTCCTCGGGCGCGTAGCCGCTGAGATCGGCACCCTTGGGGACCTCGTCCTCAAAGGTGTGGGCGATCTCGTCCGCCGTGATCTGCTTGTGCACTTCAACCGTCGACATGCCCTTAATCCCCAACTGGCGTCGCGTGATTGGCTCACGTCATTCCGGGGCGATGCGCGAGCATCGAACCCGGAATCTCGAGATTCCGGGTTCGGCTCTTCGAGCCGCCCCGGAAATGACAGCCCATTACTATTTCACCGCCTGGATACGTTCCCAGTCGGCCTTGCGGTAATCGAAGCTCTCGAAGCTCACGGTCTTGAGCACGGTGTCGCGGAACTCATCCTTGTTCACCTCGGTCACCGTCAGGCCCTTCTGCTTGAAGAAATCGACCAGCTTGGCTTCGTTGGCCTTGATCTCGGCCGTGGCTTTCGCGGCCGCTTCCTGCGCGACGTCGGTGAAGATCTTGCGGTCTTCCTCCGACAGCTTCTTCCAGAGGCCGCCCGCGATGACGGTGTTGAGGTGATCGACGATGTGGCCGGTCAGCACGATGTGCTTCTGCACTTCGTAGAACTTCTTGGCCTCGATCGTGGTGAGCGGATTTTCCTGGGCTTCCACGGTGCCATTCTGCAGCGCGAGATAGACTTCGGCGAACGCGATCGGCGCGGTGTTGGCGCCGCAGGCGCGCGGCATCGCCAGATACGCAGGAACGTCAGGCACGCGCATCTTGAGACCCTTCATGTCGGCGCAGGCCTTGATCGGCTTGTTCGACGAGGTCTGGCGCACGCCGTAATAGGTCACCGCCAGGATGCGATGGCCGGTCTTGTCCTCATAGCCCTTGGCCAGTTCCTTGAAGACGTCGCTCTTGGTGTAGGCCAGGAGATGATCGGCGTCGCGGAAGGTGTAGGGATAATAGGTCACGCCGATCCGCGGAAAGCTCTTGGCCGCGAAGCTCGAGCCGGAGATGATCATGTCGACAGAGCCGAGCGAGAGCCCCTGGTTGATGTCGGTTTCCTTGCCGAGCTGCGAAGCCGGATAGACGTCGATCTGGTAACGGCCATTCGTTCGCTTGCCGATTTCGCCCGCGGCCCAGACGGAAGCGGTGTGGAACGGCTCGGAAGTCTCGTAGACGTGAGCCCATTTCAGCTTGGTCTGCGCCATGCCTGAAGTGGTCGCGGCCAACAGCGCGGCAGCGGATGCTGCGAATGCAATCGTCAATTTCTTCAACACCTGAATTTCCTCCGTTGCTACAATTTGCTTTTGTTACTCAACCGGTCCGGCACTTCGCCGAACCGTTCGAATTCTCTTCGTTCAGCCGCTGCTCGCGCGCACGCGGGAGGCGGATGATGCTTCCGCTCCGAAATTCTGCGCGAAACGATCCTGCGAACGCGCCAGGTGCTCGCGCATCGCTTCGCGCGCCGCATCCGGATCACGGGCAGCAATGGCATCGCGGATCGCGCGGTGCTCGGCCAGCGCGGCATTCCAGGACTCTGGATTTTCGAAGTAGTGCGCGAGCTTGGCGAAGTAGGGATTGAGCCGCTGGTCGAACAGCTCGCCGACCACGCGGACCAGCACAGCATTGTCCAGACAGCCAGCGACCGCGACATGAAACGCGCGGTCATGGATCATCGAGGCCTCGCCGGGATGCTGCACGGTGGCCATTGCATCGACCGATGCGTCGATGCGCGCGATGTCTTCTGCGGTCGCGACCCGCGCCGCCTGCTCGGCAATGGCGCCCTCGAGGAATTCGCGGGCGCGCAGCAGTTCGAACGGGCCTTCGATCTCGGCTGCCGCCGGCAAGGGCGGAGCCAGCGCCGCGGGCTCACTGACGTAAATTCCGGAGCCGACGCGAATGCGGACCCGGCCCTCGACTTCGAGCGCAATCAGCGCTTCGCGCACTGTCGGCCGCGACACCTTCAACTGTTCGGCAAGATCTCGTTCGGTCGGGAGACGGCTGCCCACGCCGTATTCGCCGCTGTCGATCAAGGCGCGAAGCTGATCGGCAACCTGGCGATAAAGGCGTCGCGCTTCCACGGCTTCGAGCGGCACGCTCGGCTCCCCTTGACGATCCCCTGAGTGAATCGATTCTTCTTGCTTTGATCGGGCTAAGGCCAATACTTCTGGCTAATTGGCCTTACCAATTGACCAGAGATTGATGGATCGAGCTTCCCATGTCAAGCGAAACGCCAGAAATCCCGCCATCTGGCTCGAAACACGGCGATTTTCGTCTCTCGGATGCCAACCTTCGCCGGCTTCCCGGCCAGATCCGGCAGCCCGCCTATGACCGATCGCTGATTTCGCCGGGCATTGTTCATCTCGGGATTGGCGCGTTTCACCGGGCGCACCAGGCGGTGGTGGTCGACGACCTGCTGGCCGGCGGCGCGACGGATTGGGGAATTGTCGGGGCCAGCCTGCGCAGCCCCGCGACGCGCGATGCCCTCGCGCCGCAGGACTGTCTCTACACACTCGCCGTTCGCTCCGGCGCAGGCACCGAACACAGGATCATCGGGTCGGTGCTCGCCAACGAAGTCGCGCCCGAGAAACCTGGGCAGTTGATCGCGCGCATGGCCGATCCAGCGACGCGCATCGTTTCGCTGACGGTCACCGAAAAAGGCTACTGCCATACGCCGCAGACCGGCGATCTCGACGAGCATCATCCCGACATCGTTCACGATCTGCAGAATCCGGGCACGCCGCGCTCGGCCGTCGGCTTCCTCGTGGCCGCGCTGGCGCGCCGGCGAATTGCAGGCGCAGCCCCCTTCACCGTCCTGTCCTGCGACAACCTCTCCGCCAACGGCCATACCGTCGGGCGCATCGTGACGCAGTTTGCCGCCTTGCGATCGCGCAACCTCGCCAAATGGATCGAAACCGAGGTCGCCTTCCCCTCGACCATGGTGGACCGGATCGTGCCGGAGACCACGGAGACCGACCGCGCTGCGGTTTCATCCGCGCTCGGGATGACCGACGCATGGCCTGTCGTCACCGAGCCGTTCACGCAATGGATCGTCGAAGACCGCTTTCCGGCTGGGCGGCCGGATTTCGCGGCCGCAGGCGTGCAACTGGTTTCCGACGTGACGCCGTTCGAGCACATGAAGCTGCGGTTGCTCAACGCCAGCCATTCGGCGCTCGCCTATCTCGGCTATCTCGCCGGACACGAGACCATCGCGGCCACCATGACCGACGAGCGCTTTGCGGCGTTCGCCTTGCAGGTGATGCAGAACGCGGCGCCGACGCTGGCGATGCCTGAAGGCACCGATCTTGCGGCCTACAGCGCCTCGCTGCGGAAGCGTTTTTCCAATCCGGCCCTGCACCATCGCACCTGGCAGATCGCGATGGATGGATCGCAGAAACTGCCGCAACGGCTGCTAGCCACCATGCAGGACCGCCTGCGGATGGGACGCTCGATCGATACCCACGCGCTCGCGGTGGCCGGCTGGATGCGTTACGTCACCGGGACCGACGAGCAGGGCCGCGCGATCGACGTGCGCGATCCGCTTGCCGCAAAGCTAAAGTCCATCGCCGAGAGCACGGGTCCGGTCGCGGATCTGCTTGCTCCCGCGCTGCTGGAAGTCGAACAGATCTTTGGCACGCTGGGCGCCGATCCTCGCATGCGCAGCGCCGTCACCGACGCGCTGGAAAAACTGTTCAAGGTTGGCGCGCGCGAGGCCGTGCGAACGTTTCGGGCAGCATGATTGGCGGGTCGGAACCGCCGTTCATTTCACAAATTCAGCCGGCTACGAAGACAACAAGGTCCTGGTCAGTTGGTGATCGGGATCGGCGAGCCCGTCGATGACATCGAAATGATGCCGGCCGGGCTCCTCGATCACGCGAGTGCTCGCGCCGAGCCCGGTCCAGATGTTGGCGAGAAGCGCGTTCTGGCGGACGAATTCCGGGCGCTCGGCGCTGCCCACCCAGCACGTGACGCGCGCATTCGGCATCGGCGCCAGCAATGCGGGGCTTTCCGCGAGTGCCTCGGCCTCATCGATCCGCAGCTCCGTATTCATCGCGGCTTTCATCAGCGGACGAAGGTCATGAAGGCCTGATATGGAGATGGTGTGGCTGATGCGCGCCCTGACATCGTCCGCGAGCGGCGACGTCGCCGAAATCATCCGCGTCACCAGATGCCCGCCGGCGGAATGGCCGGCCAGAAAAAGCGGGCCTTCGACCATCGCGGCGGCGCGCGCGACGGAAGCGGCAATTTCGCGCGTGATCTCGGCGATGCGCACGGCCGGACACAACGTGTAGGACGGCATCGCCACCGCATGGCCGCTATCAACCGATCCGCGCGCGAGATGCGACCAGAAACTCTTGTCGAGCGCCTTCCAGAATCCGCCATGAACGAACACAACCAGGCCCTTTGGCCGGCCTTCCGGTCTAAAGAGATCGAAGCGGTTTCGTTCACGCTTGCCATAGCTGATATCGAGCGTCGCTCGGCCGTGGCTTTGGAGTGCGTCTCGATAGGCCTGCGCGGGCTGCACCCACGCCGCCGGCCAGCGGTCGCCGCGCGGAATGTTCGGAGCATTCGCATAGGCGTCGCTCCAGTCGGAAATCTGATGAAAAATCACGCGGTTCGGTTTCCATTTGTGAGCCGGACGGGGATCGATGTCCGCGCGCAACCAGTCTATACCGGGAAGCGTACCTACCGCCATAAATTTTAAGCTTGAAATAATTGGAGTCAGCGCGAATAATTCCAAGGTGCGGAACAAGGGAAAGACATGACCGATTTCACGCGAACGAAATCCCGGTTCGCTATCCCGGACGGCGTGATCTATCTGGACGGCAATTCGCTCGGCCCCCTGCCCGTTGCCGCCGCCGATCGCGTCAGTCGCATGATATCGGAGGAATGGGGCAAGCACCTCATCAAGGGCTGGAACGTCTCCGGGTGGATGACGCAGCCGCGGCATATCGGCGACCGCATCGGCCGGCTGATCGGGGCTGCCGACGGCACAGTGGTGGTGGGCGATACGCTGTCGATCAAAGTTTACCAGGCGCTGGCCTCGGCGCTCGAGCTCAATCCGTCGCGGCGCGTGATCCTGTCGGACAACGGCAATTTTCCTTCCGATCTCTACATCGCCAGCGGCCTGCTTGAATCCCTCGACCGCGGCTACGCGTTGAAGGTCGTGGCCCCGGAAGACGTCGAAGCCGCCATCGACGAGACGATCGCGGTGCTGATGCTGACCGAGGTCGACTACCGCACCGGCCGGCTGCACGACATGCGCGCGCTGACACAGAGGGCGCATGCCGCCGGCGCGCTGACGGTCTGGGATCTGGCGCATTCCGCGGGCGCGCTTCCGGTAGAGTTGGAAGCTGCTGGAGCCGATTTCGCCGTCGGCTGCACCTACAAATATCTCAATGCCGGTCCTGGCGCGCCAGCCTTCATCTATGTCGCGCCGAAGCACGCCGACAAGGCGCGGCCGGCGCTTTCCGGCTGGATGGGTCATCACGCGCCCTTTGCCTTTGACCTCGACTATCGGGCCGGACCGGGCATCGAGCGCATGCGGGTTGGTACGCCCCCGATCATTGCGATGGCCGCGCTCGACGCCGCCCTCGACGTCTGGGACGACGTCAGCATGGCCGACGTGCGCCATGCATCGATCGCGCTTGCCGATCTCTTCATCCGTGAAGTCGAAGCACGCTGTCCCGAGCTGACGCTGGCTTCGCCGCGGGACGGCAAGCAGCGCGGCAGCCAGGTATCGTTTCGTCACCCGGAGGGCTACGCGATCATGCAGGCACTGATCGCGCGCGACGTGATCGGCGACTTCCGCGCGCCTGATATGATGCGCTTCGGCTTTACGCCGCTCTATATCGGAGAAACCGAGGTTCGCGCGGCAGTCGACATCATCGCCGACGTCTTGACCCATCGCCGCTGGGATACCGCGGAATACCGCAAGAAGGCGCTCGTAACATGACCGGCAAGCCCGACGACTCCCCGCGTGAGGGAGCCCAGATGTCGTTCGAAGGGCGCATGTCCTACAGCGATTATCTGCATCTGGAACGACTTCTGGACGCGCAAGAGCCGCTCTCGAAGGCGCATGACGAATTGCTGTTCATCATCCAGCACCAGACGTCCGAACTCTGGATGAAGCTGGCCATCCACGAAATCCGTTCCGCCATCAAGGCGATCCACCACGACCAGTTGCAGCCCGCCTTCAAGATGCTGTCGCGCGTCGCCCGGATCTTCGAGCAGCTCAATACCGCCTGGGACGTGCTGCGGACGATGACACCCAGCGAATATTCCGAGTTTCGCGATCAGCTCGGGCAGTCCTCGGGTTTCCAGTCGTACCAGTACCGCGCGATCGAGTTCCTTGCCGGCAATCGCAATCTGGCGCTGCTTGGCCCGCACGCCCACCGCGCCGACATCACGGCCAAGCTCGAGGAAATTCTCGCCGAGCCCGGCCTCTATGATGAGGCGCTACTATTGCTGGCGCGCAATGGTTTTGACATCGGCGAGGACGCACGCCGAACCGACTGGCGCGACAAGCGCACGCCGAACGACGAGGTCTTGGCGGCCTGGAAGACTGTCTATGCGGCGCCGGCGAAGCACTGGATGCTCTATGAGCTTGCGGAAAAGCTGGTCGATTTCGAAGACTATTTCCGCCGCTGGCGCTTCAACCACGTCACGACGGTCGAACGCATCATCGGCCTGAAGCGCGGCACCGGCGGCACGTCGGGCGTCTCCTACCTGCGCAAGATGCTGGAGGTCGAACTTTTTCCGGAACTCTGGAAGCTGAGAACAGAGCTCTAAAGCGTGATGATTTTTGGTTAGGTGAGTTTAGCCGCAACGCGTTTCACCTCTCCCGCTTGCGGGGGAGGTCGGCGCGAAGCGACGGGTGGGGGCTCTCTCCACTCGGGCAGTATCGCCCGCGGAGACACCCCCGCCCCACCCCTCCCCCGCAAGCGGGAGAGGGAGCGCACCTTCTTCGTGGTCGCATCAAATCTAATTTCATCATGCTCTAGGACGACATCCGAGAAACTGAAATCAGCGCGGCACCACCGCCGTCGCCTCGATCTCGACGCGGGCCTCCTTCTCGACCAGGCGCACCACCTGCACCAGCGCCATCGCCGGATAATGCGCGCCAAAAGTCTCGCGATAGACGCGGCCGAGTTCCTTCAGGCTGGCGAGATATTCCTCGATGTCGACGACGTACCAGGTCAGCCGAACTAGATGCTCCGGCTTTGCGCCGCCCTCGGCGAGAATCTCGGCAATGTTGGCAAGCGTCTGGCGCACCTGCGCGACGAAGTCCGACGCCAGATGCCCTTGGGTGTCCCAGCCGATCACGCCGCCCGTCATCACAAGCCGGCCATCGGCGGCCATGCCGTTGGCGTAGCCTTTCGGCATCGGCCAGCCGCTCGGCTGCAGCACTTGCGGGGCAGACGTCGAGGTATCGGTATTGGAATGAGACACCACGTTCAGCGTGGGGCCCTTGGGGGCAGTCACCGGCTTTTCTCCATCAGGGTTACAATCATTCCGCGGCAACGCCTGGCGACGCCGCACCGGAAGCAGCCATCTGCCTCAGCGCAAAGCGCCGGAGCTTGCCGGTCTCGGTCTTCGGCAGTTGCGCGACATATTCGATCGCACGCGGATATTTATAGGGCGCGATCGTCTGCTTGACGTGGTCCTGCAATGCCTGCGTCAGCGCAGCATCGGCTGCAGCGCCGCCCGCCAGCACCACGTAGGCCTTGACGATCATGCCGCGCGCCTCGTCGGGCGCGCCGACCACACCGCATTCGGCGACGGCCGGATGCGACAGCAGCGCCGCCTCAACCTCGGGACCAGCGATGTTGTAGCCGGAAGAGACGATCATATCGTCCGAGCGGGCGACAAAGGACAACCGCCCATCCGCACCGCGAACAAAGGAATCGCCCGTCAGATTCCAGCCGTCGCGGACATAGTTCGATTGCCTCGTGTCCGCGAGATAGCGGCAGCCGGTCGGGCCGCGCACCGCAAGCTTGCCGACGGTGCCATCAGGCAATTCGTTCATGTCGTCGTCGACGATCTTCGCCTCGTAGCCTGTGACCGGCCGCCCCGTCGTCCCGGCGACGGCGTCACCGACGTGGTTGGTGATGAAGATATGCAGCAGTTCGGTCGAGCCGATGCCGTCGAGAATGGTCTTGCCGGTCTTGCGGGTCCAGCTTTCGAATACCGGCGCCGGCAAGGTTTCGCCGGCGGAAATTGCCAGCCGCAGCGACGACAGGTTGGCGCCCTTGTCCATCGCGGCCATCATCGCGCGATACGCGGTCGGCGAGGTGAAGCAGATCGTCGCCTTGTAGGTCTCGATGATCTTGACCATCTCCGGCGGGGATGCGTTTTCGAGCAGCGTCGCCGTCGCGCCGAACCGCAGCGGGAAGATCGCCAGTCCCCCGAGCCCGAAGGTAAAGGCCAGCGGCGGCGAGCCGACGAAGACATCGTCCTCCGTGACGTTGAGGACTTCGCTCGCATAACCGTCGGCAACGATCATGAGGTCGCGATGGAAATGCATCGTCGCCTTGGGCTCGCCTGTCGTGCCGGAGGTGAATCCCAATAGCGCGACGTCGTCGCGTCCCGTCTTCACGGCGTCGAACTTCACCGGCTTGTTCAGTGCCACCCGGTCAAGCTCGGCATCATGGTTCGACGTGCCGTCGAAGTTCACGACCTGCTTGAGGAACTTGCTGGTCTTTGCGCAGGCGACCAGTTCATCGGCGATGCGGCTGTCGGTCAGCGCCAGTGCGATCTCCGCCTTGTCGACGATCTTGCTGAGTTCGCCCGCACGCAGCATCGGCATGGTGTTGACGACGACGGCGCCCGCCTTGGTGGCGGCGAGCCATGCCGCGACCAGCGCCGGGTTGTTGCCGGAGCGGATCAGGACGCGGTTGCCGGGCTTGACGCCATAGTTCTCCACCAGCGCATGCGCCAGGCGGTTGGACCAGTCGGCCAGCTCCTTGTAGGTGCGTTGGCGGCCATTGCCGATCAGCGCGATCCGGTCGCCCCAGCCTTTCTCGACGATCCGGTCGGTCAGTTCGACCGCGGCATTCAGATATTCCGGATATTGAAACTCCGGCCGGTCGAGCAGCAGGTCCGGCCATTGTTCTGATGGCGGCAGATTTCGCCGCGCAAAGTCGTCGACATGGCCGGACGGGCCAAGGGACCGACCAGCGGTCCGGCTGGGAGTTATACCTGACATCTTCATCTCCCCTCGCTTCCACCAATGAAAGGCTCGAGATCAATATCGAGGACGCCCGGCAACGCCGTCTCGCAAATCATTTTAGGCTTAAAACAATTTTGCGCAAGTGCGGAATCAAGGGTGGAATCGTGCCTTCCTGCCCGCAGGGGTTACCCCTGCGGGGAACCCGCCTCTCAGCCTGCCCGATAGGCGGGCGCCGCGGCGAGGAAACGGCCATAGGCTGCGGCATCAGGCGGAGTAAACTTCTCCACCAGCGGATTGGCCCGCCGTCCGGACACGCCGATATCGGCGAGCAGCTCGTCAAAATGCTTGAAGTGATAGGGCGCGACGCACAGCCCGCCATAGACGCCGGCCGCCGGTCGCTCGACACGCCTGAAATGCAGCATCATCTCGATGTTGTCCTGCATCTCCTTAAGTGTGGGCTGACGCGCGAGTTGGCCGTCGGCGTAGCGCACCAGCCAGTTCGCCGCGAGGTCCGCGCACAACACCGTGCAGAAGCTGGAGTTGAAGCCGACGAACCCCATTTCAGGCAGGTCCGGGTTGGCGATCAGACGATAGAGCCGGTACTGCCCGTCGGGATCGACCAGTCTGTCGCGATACGTCTGCGGCAGGAACGGCACGCCCAATTTGTAGCCGATCGCGAGAACGGCGACGTCGGCCTGGACGCGCTGCCCGCCGGTCATCACAATGGAATTACCGTCATAGCGCGCGAAGCTGCCTTTGATCGCCTTGATGCGACCGTCCGCGACCATCGGAAAGAATCCTGGTGTTGCGATTGGCACCGAGCAGTTGACGCCGTCCTCGATCCTCTCCTTCGGCACCATGTCGCATTTGCCGAGCTTGAGCTGAACCTTCAGCAGGCTCTCCAGCCCGCGCCAGTTGGCCCAGATGAATGGCTTTGCCACCGCATGGGCGAACCGCGACATCGCGCCGATGCCCCAGCTTTTGAACATCTCCTCCTGCGCACGGATGTAGAGAATGCGCTTGAAGTTGACGAGGCCGCCGATGAAATAGGGAATCCGCCACACCGGCTCGCGGTACACCAGTGTGACTTCGGCGGCGCCGGAATTCACCGCGTTGACGGCAATGTCCGTCGCCGACTTCGAACCGCCGAGCACGACGACCCTGCGGCCCCTGGCGATCTCAGGGGCGTTGTATTTCGAGGAGTGCATGATGCGCCCGCCCTGCGCCTTGAAGGCATCTTCGCCGGCCAGGCTGAGCGTCTGCGGCTCGTTGAACTGCCCGGTGCAGACCGCGACGAAATCGAAATCTTCGTGGCTGGTGCTGCCATCGGGCCCACGCAGATCGAGCCGCCACCCCGGCTTTGCGTCCGGCCGGCGATCCATCTGCGCCACCGTCGTATTGAAGCGGATCGCACCGAGGAGATTATTGTCTTTTGCGTATTCCGTCAGATAGGCGTGGACCTGCGGACCCTTCGGCCATTCCGGATAGGAATCCGGCATCGCCTTGTCGGTGTAACGATAGAGATCCTTCGGGCTCTGCGTTTGCACCTCGGGATAGGACCGCGCCGGCTCCCAGACGCCGCCGAGATCGCCGCTGCGCTCAATGATCGTGATCTGATGACCGCGCGCGGCGAAGGCTTTTGCGGCCGCCAACCCCGATACGCCGGCGCCGATGATACAAACCTGTTTCCGCCTGATCATGACAACTCTCCCGCAAGGATTGGCCTGGAATAGATTGCTGCGCGTTACTCGTTCGCCTCGGGCGGCAGGAAATCCACTTCATGCAGCGCCGAGATCCGCACCACCTCTGCGGGGTCGGTCAGATTGTGAAGCTGGTTGAACAGCGCCTCGAGTTTCTGCATCGGCGACACCCAGAACAGCGCGCGCGCCGGCTTGTCCGATTTATTGAAGTAGCCGTGCGGGATGCCGCGCGGCATCCGGACGAGATCGCCGGCCTTGGCCTGCACCCAGACGCCGTCGAGCTTGAGATCGAGGGTGCCCTCCTGCACCAGGATGAATTCATCCTGCGTCGGGTGGACGTGCACCGGCACGAACTGGCCGGGCTCGCTATTGGTCTCGAAGGCAAAGGTGGAATCGGTGATCGCCTTGGGGAAGTAGACCTGACCCAGGATGTTCCAGGTCTTGCCGCCGTAGCCGGTACCGTTGGCGGTGATGCCTTTTTCGAGCGCTGCCATTGTCCATCTCCTGTTTCGCGGCTTGAATGGTTCGCGCAGGCTGGATCGGGCGGGAGCGACCGTCTAGCCGCAAAACGAATCCGCAGGGCGCGTGGCAATGAAATTTTGGATTGCTGCGGCGCGATACAATCGGCCGTCCCTCCCCGTCATTCCGGGGCGCGCAGAGCGTGACCCTGAATCTCGAGATTCCGGGTTCGATGCTTCGCATCGCCCCGGAATGACGGACCCCGTTGCCTTCCGATCAGGCACCAGCGGCCACCAAATCGCCTTCCCAATCCGGCCGGCCGCAGATATTATAGGCTTCAAATAATGCGGAGAGCCGGGCCGTGGCGACGGGCACCAGCATTGTCAGGCATGATCTGCCGGTTCGGCTGGCGGCGTTCAACCGCGTTTCGACCGACAGCGTCGATGCTGCCGCCGACGCGGTCGGGCGGATATTCTGCCCGCATCGACTGACGCCCGAACACAATACGTCATCCGAATTCTTTGCCCTGCACAACAGCGCGATCTTTGGCGGCCTGTCCGTCAACTACGTCGCCTATGGCGGGTCGGTGTCGATCGACCCCGGCTGTCTCGAGCGCTTCTTCCTGCTGCAAATCCCCGTGCACGGCGCAGCGCGAATCCGAACCGCCGCGCGCGACATCGCAACCGTTCCCGGCGCCTGCGCTTCCCTGTTATCGCCGACGATTCCCACGCGAATGACCTGGGAAGGCAATTGCGCCCAGATCATTGTGCTGGTCGATCGCCGCCTGTTGGAACAACGGGCTGCGGCGCTGTCGGGCCGGCCGGCAGGCGTGGTCGAATTCGAACCTGCGGTGGACCTCTCTTCCGCAAGCGGCCGGGCGCTTCATTCCGCGATCTCGGAGTTCGTCGATCTTGCCGAACGCCTCGGACCGCAACGGCCGCTTTCGCCGATAGTAGCTTCCAATCTGCGCGAGACGCTGTTGGGCACTTTGCTCCACGGCCAGTGCCACAGCGCGAGCGATGCGATCGACCGGTTTGGCGGCCGGGCCGAAGCGCTGCCGCAATCGTTGCGGCGGGCACGCGAATTCCTCGCTACGCATGCGGACGAGCCGCTCGACCTCATGGAGCTTGCTGCGGCCTCTGGCGTAGGCATTCGCGCGCTGCAACTCGGCTTCCAACGGCACTTTGGAACATCGATCTCGGAGATGCTGCGTGATATCCGCCTTGCGCATCTCAATGTCCGATTGACCACCGCCTGCCCTGACGACAGCATCACCGACATCGCATTCGAGCTTGGGTTTACCCATCTCAGCCGAATGGCGAGCGCCTACCGTGCCAAATTCGGCGAGACACCGTCCGCAACCCTGCGCAGGATGCACTAGCCCGCCCGCGCCTTCGCAGATTTCTGCGCCGAGGCCTTGGTCTTGGCCAGCAGGCGCATCAATTCGCGGACATCCTTAGGCGTCAGGTCGCCGAACACGTCAGCGATCCATAATTCGTGCTCCGCCGCCATCTTGCGGAATTCGGCGCGGCCCGCCTTGGTCAGGCGGATCACCTGGACGCGGCGATCGGCATCCGAGGTGCGGCGGTCGAGATGGCCGGACTCGACGAGGCGCTCGACCAGGCCGGTGACGTTGCCGTTCGAGACCATCATACGCTTGGAGACATCCGACAGCGTCATGCCCTCGGGCACCTTGTCGAGCTGGGCCATCAGGTCGAACCGCGGCAGCGTGACGTCGAAGCGTTCGCGCAGGCGGCTGCGCACCTCGCCCTCGATCAGGGTCGTGCAGGTCAGGAGGCGAAGCCACAATCGGAGCTCGTCACCGTGATGCTCCGGGAGTTCGACGGCCTTGGTCTCTGAATCGAGGATCATGATGCAAATCTTGTCCGGCTTGTCTTTGTTCGGCTTGGGCGTTCGGAGGTCCCGAACAGAGCGCAGCTACATGATTGCCCAGATTTCTTTAGGTTTCAAGCAATTGGCGCATGGCTTGCATGGAAGCGTTCTGCTTGCAGGTGCCGTCACCGTCAGAATAAGCTGCGCTTCAAGCATTTGGGTGTGGCGTGAGTTTCGGCCGCCAAGGCCGGACGGAGGAATAATCATGAAGCAGTCGTTCAAGCTGACCGGACTTGCCGTTGTGCTCGGCGTTGCCGCGGCTCCCGCCGCCGCGCAGGAGAAAATCAAGATCGGCGTGATCACGACCTTGTCCGGCCCGGCGGCCGTGCTCGGCCAGCAATCCCGCGACGGTCTCCAACTCGCAATCAAGGATCTCGGCGGCAAGATGGCCGGCAAGGACGTCGAGGTCGTCGTTGTCGACGATGAGCTCAAGCCCGATGGCGCCGTGACCAAGGTCAAGGGCCTGCTCGAGCGCGAGAAGGTCGATTTCGTCGTGGGGCCGATCTTCTCCAACATCCTGCAGGCGATCCACCGGCCGGTCACCGAGAACAAGACGTTCCTGATCAGCCCGAACGCGGGGCCGTCGAGCTATGCCGGCAAGGAGTGCAACCCGTTCTTCTACGTGACCTCCTATCAGAACGACCAGGTTCACGAGATCCTCGGCAAGGTCGCGCAGGATCGCGGCTACAAGCGCATGTATGTACTGGTGCCGAATTATCAGGCCGGCAAGGATTCGGCGGCCGGATTCAAGCTCGACTACAAGGGTGAGATCGCAGAGGAAAGCTATACGCCGCTCGGTACGCTGGATTTCCAGGTCGAGCTGACCAAGATCTCCTCCTCCAAGGTCGATGCGCTCTTCACCTTCATGCCGGGCGGCATGGGCGTCGGCCTTGTGAAGCAATACCGGCAGGCCGGGCTTGCCGACAAGATCCCGGTGCTGTCGGCGTTCACCGTTGATGAATCGACCCTGCCCGCACAGCAGGACGCCGCCGTCGGCATGTTCGGCGGCGCCAACTGGGCACCCGACATGGACAATCCGCAGAGCAAGAAGTTCGTCGCCGCCTATGAAGCTGCCTACAACAGCGTGCCCGGCACCTACGCCATGCAGGGCTATGACACGGCGATGCTGATCGACAGCGCGGTGAAGGCGGTGAAGGGCGACCTCAAGAACAAGGACGCTGTCACGGCGGCGTTGAAAAAGGCCGAATTCACCTCGCTGCGCGGCGACTTCAAGTTCAACGTCAACGGCTATCCGATCCAGAATTTCTATCTGACCAAGGTCGCCAAGCGTCCGGACGGAAAATTCCAGACCGAGATCGTCGAGAAGGTGTTTTCCAACTACGGCGACCGTTACGCCAAGGACTGCACCGCGAAATAATATTGGGAAGGAAACAGCCAATGAAAACCGAAATCGCCGGCATCACCCGCGCCAATGAAGGCATCCAGGGAATTTCCTGGAGCATTCTCGGGCAGACCTATGTGCCGAAGAATGTCACCGAGCATTCCTTCTCGTGGCATGCCACGTTCCCGGCCGAGACCTTCGTGCCGCCGCACATCCATCCCGACCAGGACGAATATCTCTACATCCTGGAAGGCCAACTCGACTTCTTTCTCGACGGCGCCGACACGCAGGCGACCCCGGGCGATCTGGTACGGCTGCCGATGGGCAAGCCGCACGGCATTTTCAACAAGTCCGGCCGCACCGCCAAGACGCTGTTCTGGGTGTCGCCGACGCGGCGGCTCTACGATCTGTTCTGGGCGATCCACAACATGAAGGAACAGACGCCGGACGCGGTGGTGGCGCTGGCGGCCGAGCACAACATCCACTTCCTTCCGCCGCCTCCGGGGGCGTGAGGTCGGTCAACTCTCTTGTCATGGCCGGGCTTGTCCCGGCCATCCACGTCTTTTCTTGCCGCACCACCGTTAAGACGTGGATGCCCGGCACAAGGCCGGGCATGACGGCGATTTCGTAGCTACCCCCTCACCGCCGCAAGCCCCAGCGGCGGTGCCGCAAAACCGGCCTTGGACGCATAGCCGCGCACGATCGCCTCGCGCTGGGCGTGGCTCAGCACCTTCTCGATATCGGTAAATCCATCCGGCGCGAGCTGCTCGACCGCGTCAATCACGCCCTCGGGACCGCCACGGCGGTTCGAACGCACGATATCCGCCGTCATCGGCAGGCGCTTCTTCTCATAGGCCACCAGCGCCTGACGCGGATGTTCTGATCGCGCCAGCTCGTCGGCCAGCGCGCGGGCGTCGAGGATCGCTTGCGACGCCCCGTTCGATCCAACCGGATACATCGGATGCGCGGCATCGCCGAGCAGCGTGACCCGGCCCGAGGTCCAGTACGGCAACGGATCCCTGTCGCAGCACGGATACTCATAAAATTCCGGCGTCGCCGAGATCAGGCTGCGCACGTCGACGTATGGCACCTTGAACCTCTCGACATGCGGCATCAGTTCCTCGCGCTTGCCGGGCCGCGACCAGTCCTCGCGGCGCGGCGGCAGCGAATTGCCGTCGCCGATCTTCACCATGACGGCCCAGTTGGTCAGCCGGCTCGACGGGCTCGATCCTTCCGCGATCGGATAGATCACGACCTTGGCATTCAATCCGCCGGCCACGATCATCGAGCGTCCGGTCAGGAACGCCGGCCAGTCGCGCGCACCGCGCCACAGCATATGTCCGTTCCAGCACGGCGGTCCCTCATCCGGGAACAGCATCTCGCGCACGCGCGAATGAATGCCGTCGGCGCCAACAAGAATATCACCGCGCGCGGTTTTGGCATGGGCGCCGCTGCGGTCGAAAAAGTGCGCGACCACACCGCCCTCGTGCTGCGCGAAAGAGCCGAGACGGCAGCCGGTATGGATCGCCTCTTGACCCAGCCGTTCCTCGACGGCGCGGTGAATGACGCTCTGCAGGCGGCCGCGATGGACCGAGAACTGCGGCACGTCGTGGCCGGCATCGAGGCCGCGCGGCTCGCGCCAGACTTCCTGGCCGTGGCGGTTGAGATAGTACAATTGATCGGTGCGAACGGCGGCGGCATCGAGCCGGTCCAACAGCCCGAGGCCCGTCAGTTCCCTGATCGCATGCGGCAGCGTGTTGATGCCGACGCCGAGTTCGCGGATGCTGTCAGACTGTTCGAACAATTCGCAGTCGATGCCGCGGGCGCGCAACATCAGCGCGGTGGTGAGGCCTCCGATGCCGCCTCCGACGATGATCGCTTTCATGCGCTACTCCACTCTCTTCCCTCAACCTCGCCCCGCTTGCGGGGAGAGGGAGGTGACGTAGAGAGCCTGCCATTCGGCCTATTCGGCTGCAAGCGGCTTTGTCGCCTCGGCTTTCAACTCGGCGCGGGTTTTCGGCTTACCCTTAATTTTGAGGTCTTCAAAATCCTGCCGGTCACGCACGCTGTTGCGGAAAATTTGTTCCTTGCCGGGCAGATATTGTGGCGGACAGGCGACATCGGCGCCATACCAGGCGGCCGCCCGCATCGTGAAGGACGGATCGACCAGGTGCGGCCGGCCGAGCGCCACCAGGTCGGCGCGGCCGGCGGCCAGAATTGTGTTCACCTGATCCGCGGTCGTGATGTTCCCGACGCACATGGTCGCGACCCGGGCCTCGTTGCGGACCTGATCGGAGAACGGCGTCTGGAACATCCGGCCATAGATCGGCTGCGCGTCGCGCACGGTCTGGCCGGTGGAGACATCGACCAGATCGACGCCGGCCTCGCCGAAGGCGCGCGCGACCGCAACCGCGTCGTCGCCGGTGATGCCGCCCGCGGCCCAGTCGGTGGCGGAGATGCGCACCGACATCGGCTTGTGCGCCGGCCACGCCGCGCGCATCGCCTCGAACACTTCCAGCGGATAGCGCAGCCGGTTGGCGAGCGTCCCGCCATATTCGTCGGTGCGCTGGTTGGTCAGCGGCGAGATGAAACTCGCCAGCAGGTAGCCATGGGCGCAGTGCATCTCGAGCATGTCAAAGCCGCAGGCGACGCCGCGCAAGGTGGCCGCCACGAATTCGGCCTTGA
This sequence comes from Bradyrhizobium paxllaeri, assembly GCF_001693515.2. Classification (NCBI taxonomy): domain Bacteria; kingdom Pseudomonadati; phylum Pseudomonadota; class Alphaproteobacteria; order Hyphomicrobiales; family Nitrobacteraceae; genus Bradyrhizobium; species Bradyrhizobium paxllaeri. Next base: position 1,978,240 of record NZ_CP042968.1, on the reverse strand, counting down.
CGTGGTCCATCGCGGCGCGATCCATCTCGCGCGGCACCTGGCTGTCGGGGAAATAGGGCAGCGGCGACGCCGAGATCGTGTCCCAGCCGCCCTCTTCCAGCGGCCGGTCCATGCCCTCCCACATCAATTTGGTCGCGCCCTTGCGGCCGGCATGGCCAAGCTGCAGGCAGATTCTTGCGGCCGAGTTGGCGTGGACGAAATCGACGATCCGCGTCCATGCCGCCTGCTGCTCGTCGTTCCACAGACCTGCACAGCCCGGCGTGATGCGGGCGTCGCGGCCGACGCAGGTCATCTCCGTGAAGATCAGCCCGGCGCCGCCGATCGCGCGCGCGCCGTAATGCACCAGATGGAAATCAGTGGGCATGCCCTCTCTTGCCGAATACATGCACATCGGCGAAACCACCGCGCGGTTCGCCACTTCCATCTCGCGCAGTTTCAATGGCTGGAACATCGGCGCGACCGGCTTGTCGAGATCGACGTCAAAGCCCTTGCCGCGCACCTGCTTGGCAAACGCCTTGTCGACCTCGCGGACGAATTCCGGCGCGCGCAGCGTGAGGTTATCGTAGGTGATCGCCTTGGCGCGGGTCATGACGCCGAAGGCGAACTGCACGGGATCGAAATCCCAGAAGCGGTCGACATGCTCGAACCAGACCAGGGACACGTCGGCGGCGTGCTGGGTCTTCTCGACCTCCTCGCGCCGGCCGTGCTCGTAAGTCTGCAATGCGGCGTCGACATTCGGCGCCTGCGCTATCGCATCCGCCAGCGCGATCGCGTCTTCCATCGCGAGCTTGGTGCCGGAGCCGATCGAGAAATGCGCAGTCGCCTTGGCATCACCGAGCAGCACCATGTTGCCCTTGACCCAGCGCTGGCTGCGGATCATCGGGAAATTGCGCCACATCGAGCGGTTGATCAGCAGCGGATGGCCGTCGAGGAACCAGTCGAAAATCTTGGCCATCCGATCGGCGGATTGCTGTTCGTCCAGGCCTTCGAGGCCGGCGCGCTTAAATGTTTCGGCATCGGTCTCAAAAATCCAGGTCGAGCGTCCCGCCTCGTATTGATAGGCGTGGGCGATGAACGGCCCCCACTCGGTCTCCTGGAAAATGAAGGTGAAGGCGTCGAGCGGCCGGGTCGAGCCCATCCACGCGAACTTGTTGGAGCGCAGGTCGATCTGCGGCTGAAAATGCTCGATGTGCTTGTCGCGGAAGCGGCTGTTGATGCCGTCGGCGAGCACGATCAGATCGGTGTCGGCAAATCGAGATTCGTCATCGATGTCGGTTTCGAACAGCAGTGTCACGCCGAGTTCGCGAGCCCGTTCTTGCAGGATCAGCAGCAGCGTCCGGCGCGAGCAACCGCAAAAACCGTTGCCGCCGACGCGGTGCACGGTACCGCGGAAATGCACGGCAATATCGTCCCAATAGGCGAATTCCTCGGTGATGCGGCGATAGCTCGGCGGATCGTATTTCTCGAAATTGTCGAGCGTCGCATCGGAGAACACCACGCCGAAGCCGAACGTGTCGTCGGCGCGGTTGCGCTCATAGACCGTGATCTCGGCCTGCGGCCGCTGCTTTTTCAAGAGGATCGCGGCATAGAGACCGGCCGGTCCGCCGCCGATAATCGCGATCTTCATCTGCCGCCTCCGAAACAGGCTGTCTGGCTCGTCCGGAAATTACTTTAAGCCTAAAATAATTTTTGGCAAGAGGTCCCTTCGTAGCCCGGGTGGAGCGAAGCGTAACCCGGGGTTCTGTTTTGAGGCGAAATCCCGGGTTTCGCTACGCTCCACCCGGGCTACGTCATCGTCAATTCCCCTGAAACGCCGGGGTCCGCTTGTTCGAGAACGCCTCGAACGCGCGATTGAAATCTTCCGTGGTCATGCAGAGCGCCTGGGCCACCGCTTCGGCCTCGATCGCCTCTTCCACCGACATCGCCCATTCCATCGCCAGCATACGCTTGGTCATGGTGTTGGCGAAAGTCGGCCCCTCCGCGATCTGCTTGCCCAACAATTGCGCCTGAGGCAACACCTGTTCCGCCGTGACGATCCTGGAGAAGAAGCCCCATTTCTCGCCCTCCTCCGCGGTCATGAAGCGGCCGGTGTAGAGCAGTTCCGACGCGCGCGACTGGCCGATGATGCGCGGCAGGATCGCGCAGGCGCCCATGTCGCAGCCGGCGAGACCGACCTTGTTGAACAGGAATGCGACCTTGGCGCCTGACGCAGCCAGCCGCAGGTCGGACGCCATGGCAATGATCGCACCGGCGCCGGCGCAGATGCCTTCGACGGCGGCCACGATCGGTTGCGGGCAGGCGCGCATCGCCTTCACCAGATCGCCGGTCATGCGCGTAAAGGCGGTGAGGCCCTTGGTATCCATCTGGATCAAGGGGCCGATGATCTCGAACACGTCGCCGCCGGACGAAAAATTGCCGCCCGCGCCTGATACGACCACGGTCTTGACCTCGTCATCCATCGCGCAGGCGCGGAAGAAATCGGTGAGTTCGCGATAGCTTTCGAAGGTCAGCGGATTCTTTCGCTCGGGACGGTTGAGCGTCACGGTGGCGACGCGATCGACGACGGCGAGCAGGAAGTGTTTCGGCGAATAGTCTGCCAGCGGCAACGTGACGGGGTTTGCGGGCTTGCTCATGGGATCTCCCTGAATTGCATTATTGTTGGATCAGACCTCGCCGCCTGCGACGGCAATGGCCTGACCGGTGATGGCGCCGGCGCCCTTGCCGCACAGCCACAGCACCGCGTCGGCGACTTCCGACGGCGCGACGAGGCGTCCTTGCGGATTGTGCTTCGCCAGTTCGGCGACCGCCTGCTCGCGGCTGCGGCCGGTCTTCTTGATGATGTTGTCGATCGAGCCTTCCAGCAGATCGGTTTCGGTGAAGCCGGGGCAAACCGCGTTGACGGTGACACCGCTCTTCGCCGTCTCCAGAGCCAGCGAACGGACAAAGCCGATCACGGCATGTTTCGCCGCGCTGTAGGCCGAAACGTAAGCATAGCCCTTGAGGCCGGCAGTGGACGCGACGGCGATGATGCGCCCGTGGCGGCGTTCCACCATCCCGGGCAATACCGCCTGCGTGGCGTGGACCACGCCCATGAAATTGACGTCCATCATCCGCTGGAACAATGCCGCATCGGAACGGCCGAAGGGTGCGGACTCGGCCGCGCCCGCATTGGCAATCAGGATATCGATCGGCTGCCGCGCGGCGGCTTCCGCAACGGCCGATTTGATCGACGCCTGATCGGCGACATCGGCTACGGCCGCGAACTGCGCCGCGCCGGATGCGACGGCTTCATCGAGCGTCGCGCTGTTACGGCCGAGCACCGTTACCGTCGCACCGGCCTTCGACAGCGCCGCCGATACCGCAAGGCCGATACCCCGCCCGCCACCGGTGACGAGCGCATGGGAGGAACGCGACAATTGAGACATCGGCCAGGCCTCCAGGATGATGGTCCAGCATATATTTTAAACTTCAAGCTTTTGCAAGGAAGGGGCCGGCCATCATACCCCGCACAGGCGGGGTATCCAGTACGCCGCGGCCTAACCACGTCATTGCGAGCGAAGCGAAGCAATCCATCGCGCGGCATAACGGAAGCATGGATTGCTTCGTCGCTTCGCTCCTCGCAATGACGGCGGGTACAGTTGTGGGGCGGGCAAAGCGACTGCGTCCGCCGTAGCTCGACACCACGTCGCTAGAGTGCGCCGAATTTCTTGAGAAGCCAGTTCAGAGCCTTGGCTGTCACCTCATCGACATCGCCATTGCCTCTGCCGTTAGGCAAGATCGAGAGTTTATTTTGGACTTCATCCCTAAGCGACTTTGGGAGAGGAGGCAGATAATTAGGCCAGTTTTTCAACTGATACTGCCATATCCCAACGAGTTCCGCGGTCGCATTTCCAAACGTCTGCGCGCGGACCTCGGGCGCGAGCATCTGTTGAAGAGATTTGCGGTTGTTGTGCGAAATGCCGGGTTGATGGAAGAGGAGAAACAATAAGCCCTTATGCAGGTTGGATACTTTGGGACCACTGTTGCCCATATGGACCGGCTTAATCTCCTTCATTTGTCGCCTCCCGTTTGAGTTAGCTCCCCGATGTGATTTCGCTAAAGCCAAACTTAGCAAAAAATGACGCTACCCATGGTTGGGCGTGTACCCTACCACAGGCGTTGAGTTTCGCCCAGATTTGGCTGAGTTGCAGGTCAAGTCGTTGCTCGGTTGTCTGGCAGGTCCCCCGGGCGCGTCACGGTTGTCATCGGCCGGTGCTCGTCATTTGCTGGCTCTGATCTATTTCCCGCGCACGGAGAAGGCGGCGGCAACGGAGGGCATGTCGACGCTGTTGCATGGCACAAAACAGTCAAGCTGAAGGCCAACCCGGATGTCCGATTTGCAAATGCGGACATCGACAGTCGTTGGGCGTTTGGGATTTACAAGTAAGTGCCCTACCCCGCCATGAACGCATCGAACGCGGCCCAGAGCTGGTCGCGATAGCGATCACCTTCCTGCAGGATTTCGTGCTTCGCGCCTGCGATCAGGCGATGCGATCCCGCCGGCAGACGCCCGGCAAACGCTGCGATGGCAGGAGCGGATACGATGGTGTCATCGCCCGCCGCGAGCATCAGGACGGGCCGGTGAATCCCGCGGGCAAACGCGGGCGAGCGAAACTCGGCCATCGCCGCAAAGGCCGCGTCGAGCCATGCCACGGTCGGCGACGCAATCCCGAGCGTCGGATCGGCTTCCAGGATAGCCACGTTTCGGGCATAGCGGTGCCGGTCCGAGGTCAGGGGATTGCCGGGGAAGCCCGATGGCTTGATCAGATCGCTGTTGCCGCCCGGAATGAATCGCTCGCCCGTTCCGGCCGCGCACAGCAGACGCACCAGGCCGCGCATCGGCAGCGACGCGCGCAGACCCGGCAGGTCGACCATCGGCGAACAGAGCACAAGGCGTTCGAACACCTCGTTACCGGCATGCGCGACGTGCAGCATCTCCGCGCCGCCCATCGAATGAGCCAGTGCAAAATAGGGCGGCGGGCAATCCGGCAGCACCACCTGCTTGACGAAGGCCGCCACGTCGCTCTGGTACTCGGAAAAACTCTGCACATGGCCCTTGAACGGATTGCTCAGCCGGCGCGCGGAATGCCCCTGCCCGCGCCAATCGATCATCGCCACCGAATAGCCGCGGTTACGCAGATCCTGCACCGTCTCGAAATACTTTTCGATGCACTCGGCGCGCCCGGTGAAGACGCAGACGGTGCCCCTGCCCTTGGCTGGCGCCACCCAGCACGCAAAACGCAATGCGGTGCCGTCCGGCGCCCCGATCGTTCCGGCAAGCGCGCCCTCCGGAACGGGATTGGATGGTATGGAGAGGAGTGTCATGGCGCGGACGACCGGGCGCCGGTCAGGCGAAGAACCGCCCGACAGCAACGAGCAAGGCGCCGGGTCCACTGCATCTAGATGATCCCGTTCCTGCGAAGCGCGGCGATCGCATCCGCGTCATAGCCGATATCGGCCAACACGCGATCTGTGTGCTCGCCGAGCGTCGGCGGACGCGTGACGATTTCGCCTGGGGTTTCCGACAGCCGGACCGCGGCGCGCACCGTAGGTGCCGGGTTCGGCAAGCCGGGATAATCGACGTCCTGCATGAAGCCGGTGGCGCGGATATGCGGATGCTCCAGCGCCTGTTGCGGGCTCAGCACGGGTCCTGCCGGAATCATCGCCTTGCCGAGCGTATCGACGGCTTCCTGCGTGGTGCGCTCGGCGCACCAGCGCGCCATCCGTTCGCTGATGACGGGGCCGTTGTCGCCGCGCTTGATGTCGTCGGCGAAGCGCGGATCGCTCAGCCATTGATCCGCCTCGCCCATCAATCTGGCCCAGCGGATGAACAGCGGATGGCCGGTGACCTGGCACAGCACCCAGCCATCCCTGGTGCGGTAGATATCGGCGGGCGCCGCGGTCTGGCCGAGATTGCCTGATGGTACGCGGTTGGCCGCGATCACCGCCTGCTCGATCAGCGTCGCGTTGGTGAAGGAGAGCGCGGTCGCCAGCAGCGCGCCCTCGACGATCTGGCCGCGTCCGGATTTGCCGCGCTCGATCAGCGCGGCGAGCGTGCCGAAGGCGCAATGCAGCGCGGTGCCGAAATCGACCCAGTTCACCGCAGCGCGGTACGGCGGATCGCCCTTGCCCGTCATGTACACCGCACCCGACATCACCTGCCCAACGCCATCGAAGCCAACGCGGTCGGACCACGGCCCGGGGTTTCCGAAGGCGGTTGCCGTCGTCAGGATGATGTCCGGCTTGATCGCCTTCAGCGATTCATAATCGAGCTTCATCGCCCGCAGCGTCTGCGGTGGCAGATTGGCGACGACGACGTCAGCGGTAGCAACCAGCCGGCGCATCACCTCCTGCCCTTCCGGTTTCATCGGATCGAGCGTAATGCACTTCTTGTTGCGGTTGACCTGCAGGAACAGCGCGCCCTCGCCGCCTTCGCCGACCGGCGCGACAAAACGGTCCTCGCTGCCGTCGCGCTTCTCCACGCGAATGACTTCCGCGCCGAATTCCGCCAGCAATGTCGCGCAATAGGGCCCCGCGATATAGCGTCCGAAATCGAGGACGCGAACGCCCTCTAGAACTCCCCCCATCGATTCTTCCTTGTCTTGCTGCCCGATCGTGTCCGGCTTTCTAGCATGTTGATGAATGAATTGGACGACCATACAATCACTGATCTCCTTCGAACGGAACCTCAAGAATGACCTCGACTGCAAAACGGCCCTATCGCGGCGTCTTCCCCGTCGCTCCCACCATTTTCGACGAAAAGGGTGAGCTCGATCTCGAAGGGCAACGGCGCTGCATCGATTTCATGATCGATGCCGGCTCGAATGGGCTGTGCATCCTGGCCAATTTCTCCGAACAGTTCGTGCTGACCGATGCCGAGCGCGAACAGGTGATGCATGCGGTGCTGGAACACGTCGCCGGCCGCGTGCCTGTCATCGTGACGACGACGCATTTCGGCTCGCGCATCTGCGCCGAGCGCAGCCGCCAGGCGCAGGACGCAGGTGCGGCAATGGTAATGATCATGCCGCCCTATCACGGCGCCACTTTCCGCGTGCCGGAAAAGGCCATCTTCGACTTCTATCGCATCGTGTCCGACGCGATCGATATCCCGATCATGATCCAGGATGCGCCGGTTGCCGGCACGCCGCTGTCCGTCGATCTCCTGGCGCGCATGGCCCGGGAAATTCACAACATCAGCTATTTCAAGATCGAGGTGCCGATGGCGGCAGCGAAGCTGCGCGATCTCATCGCCACCGGCGGCGACAGCATCGAGGGGCCCTGGGATGGCGAGGAAGCCATCACGCTGATGGCCGATCTCGATGCCGGGGCGACCGGCGCCATGACGGGCGGCGGCTATCCTGATGGCATCAGGCAGATCATCGATCCCTATCTAGCAGGGCGCCGCAATGAGGCGATGGCGGCCTATGCGCGCTGGCTGCCGCTGATCAATTACGAAAACCGCCAGTGCGGCTTGCAGGCTGCAAAAATCCTGATGAAGGAAGGCGGCGTGATCGGATCCGACGCGGTTCGCCATCCCTTGCAAAGGGTTCACCCGGCGGCGCGCGCCGGTCTCGTCGAAATCGCCCGCCAGCTCGATCCCGTGGTGTTGCGCTGGGGGCGATAGTCGATCGCCATCAGCACTCTCCGGTGCGGCACAACCGCCTGCCCGTCGCGACGTGACCGGAGGAACGTCACCGCTCCCTGCGCATTAAAGCGTAGAGGTCCGGCATGAACACTGTGGGTTACCTGCACGACACGAGGTCCGAACCGGCGCGGCGCGAACCGGACGCTTCAGCGCCTTCAGGCGATCAGGGCCGCGGCCGCCGCGCGGTGTCGCCATGGCAAATTCCCTGGAGGGGATGGAAGGACATCCTGATCAGGACCTGCCAGCAGATCGGCGAAGACCGGCTTCTGGCTGTCGCCGCCGGCGTCGTCTTCTATGGGCTGCTCGCGCTGTTCCCGGCGATTACCGCCCTCGTCTCGTCCTATGCGCTTTTCGCCGATGCAAGCACGATCAACGACCACATGACGATGCTTGCGGGCATCTTGCCGGAAGGCGCTCTCGGCATCGTCAGGGATCAGGTCGGCCGGGTGCTGGCCCAAGGTGAGGTCAGGCTGGGACTGGCCTTTCTGTTCTCCTTGCTGCTTGCCGTATGGAGCGCCAATGGCGGGCTGAAGGCCATCATGGATGCGCTCAATGTCGTCTATGACGAGGACGAGAAGCGTGGTTTCTTCAAGCTCAACGCCGTTTCCCTCGCGTTGACCTTTGGCGGACTGGTTGCGGTACTTCTCGCCATCGGCTCCGTGGTCGCACTCCCGATCATTCTATCCACCATCGGGCTCGGGGCCGTCACCGATGCTCTGTTCCGGTTCGGACGATGGCCCGTTCTGGTTCTGACCATGCTTCTGGGCCTCGCCATGCTCTATCGGTTCGGACCAAGCCGCCGCGCGGCGCAATGGCGCTGGCTGAGCGTCGGCAGCGTGCTTGCAACGCTCGCCTGGCTCGCCGGCTCGGCCTTGCTGTCGTTCTATCTGGCCAACTACGCCAATTACGACGCGACCTACGGCTCGCTCGGCGCCGCGATCGGCCTGATGATGTGGATGTGGATGTCGACGATCGTCGTATTGTTCGGCGCCGAACTCAATGCGGAGATCGAGCATCAGACCGCGGTCGACAGCACCGAGGGCGGAAACAAGCCGCTGGGTCGGCGCGGCGCGACGATGGCGGACACGATCGGAGAAGCGAAGTCCTAGAGCATGATCCGGAAAAGTGTGTAGCGGTTTTCCCTCGCGACAAACGCGGAACGCGTTTGCGCGGAGATCATGCTCAAACAAAAAGATAAAGCGGGATGACGATTCGAAGAAACGTCGTCACGCTTTAGACAGGCAACCAAATGTTCCTGTTTTTCTCGAACCGGCTGGGATGTCTCGGTTCGCTGCTGCTTTCGGCAGCCGTGACCTTCGCGCTGCTTGTCGCCTTGGGCTTTCTGCACTTTTGATCCACTTTTGCTACCCCGGCTGGGCTGAACTGGAAATCAGGATTGGAGCGACTACATCAAGAGCCTGCAATCCGCTCCAACTGCCCCCCCGCCGTGAAAAGATACCTCGTCATTTTTCTTCTCCTCGTGCTCGTTCCTGTGGCTGTTTCCGCCTTGAAATATCTGCTCGGCGACAGGCGTGAAAACTGGCAGACGGCGGACCGTTCGAGCGCCGGGCTGCTTCCCAAGGCCTCCGAACATGCGGATGCCGTCATCAGGGTTTTCGCGGCAAGAACCGTACGCTGGCGCGGGATATTCGCGGTTCACACCTGGATCGTGGTGAAGGAGCGCGGGGCCAGCCGTTACAGCCGCTACGATTACACGGCCTGGGGCGAACCGATCCGGATCGACGGATTCCAGGCCGATGGCCGCTGGTTTGGCGAGATCCCCGAAACCGTCGTCAGCGTCGACGGTCCGAAGGCTGAAGCGCTCATTCCGAAGATCCGTTCGGTGATCGAGACCTACAGGTTTCGCGCCTATGGGGATTACAGCGCCTGGCCCGGTCCGAACTCCAACACTTTCATCCAGGCGATCCTCAATGCCGTTCCGGAACTCGAAGCGGTGTTGCCGCCGACGGCGATCGGCAAGGATTACCCTTATCATGGCGATTGGGTCGGCTTCACGCCGTCGCGCACCGGCGTGTTTGCTTCGCTCGGAGGCTATCTCGGGCTGACGATCGGATGGATCGAAGGATTCGAGCTCAATTTCTTCGGTGGCGTGCTCGGCTTCGACATCCGCCGCCCCGCGCTGAAATTGCCCGGCGTCGGGCGGCTTGGGCTGCCGGCCGGTCCGTAACTCCATATTCGTCAACGGACGAAACGGGATTGATGCCAGTCGATGGGAACCTTCGTTCCGGTCAAACGTCGAAAATCGGGAGGATCGACATGACCAGCGAACAGACCTTTGCATCATTGCTCGGCGAGGCTGCGATGGCAGTCTGGGGCGACATGCCGCGCGACATCCAGGAAGCGCTGTTCGAGACCGCCATGCGCGACCGGTCCGAGCTCCGTCACGATCTGGCGAGGCTGTTGCATGAGCGCCATCCGAGAACGCAGCATCCGGCCAAGCCCGCCTGATGTCACCATTTAGTCCGGAAACACGACGTCAGCGATCACAGGCAGATGGTCCGAATAGGCACGGGCCTTGCGATCGGTCCAGGCCGAGCGGATGATCAGGTCGCGCGAGGCATAGATCCGGTCCAGCCGCATCATCGGCAATCTTGCGGGAAACGTCCGCAGCCGCGTCCGGACCGGGCAGATCCGCGCCAGCACGCCCCGCACCGATTTCACCCAGAACCAGTCGTTGAAATCGCCGAGCACGATCGTTCGCGTCGGCTGCACCAGGTCGATCAAAGCGTGCGCCTGGGCGTGCCTTTCATGGATGCTCAGGCCGAGATGGGTCGCAATAATCGTCATCTCCCCGAAGTCCGACAATATGCGTGCGGCGATGGCGCGGCGGGGCTCACGTTCCTGATAGGAGACGTCGGAAATTGTTGGCGGTTCGGCAAAGGGCCAGCGGCTCAACAGCACCTGCCCGTAATCGCCGTCCTGCGTGACAATCGATCTTGCATCGACGCTGTGGTCGCCGACGGCCTTCGCCAGAAGGGCAAAGGGATCGTCGGTTCGGCCGCGTGAATCGACTTCCTGCAGCGCCACCACATCGGGCGACCAGTGGCGGATGACCGAACAGACACCTTCCAGATCGAAACCCGGATTGAGGTGGAAGATGCCGTGCACGTTCCACGTCATGATGCGCAGGGTCGCCGTCACGTTCGTCGTCCCGCCATCCACGTCACCAGGAACTGCACGCCAAGGCACAGCGCGATCCAGGCCAGGATCGCCAGCGCCAGCAGCAGCGCATTCGTCCATGAGGCATTCCGGGCGAGATCCGCAATCTGCGCCCCGAGCGCGGCCATCACGGCGATCCCCGGCGCCATGCCCAGCACGGTGCCGAGCAGGAAATCGCGCAGGCTCAGCTTGCTGGCGCCCGCCACCACGTTCACGATCGAGAACGGGGCGATCGGCACCATCCGGATCATGGCGACAGCAACGACCCCCTTGCCGATGATGCGACCCTGAACCCTTGCAGCCCGGCGGCCGAGCAGCTTCTGCAACCGCGCCTGGCCCAGCACGCGGCCGATCGAAAACAGCGTGAGCGCGCTGAGCAGCACGCCGGCGCCGGCACTGAAGAAACCCATCCAGGGCCCGAGCGCCGCCGCTGTCGCGGCGATCAAGACCAGCACCGGAAACACCACCAGCCCACCGACCACGAAGGCGGCAATCGCGAACAGCGGCGCAAATTGCGACCGCGCGGGCTGCGAAATCACCGAGGAGACGAAGCCGACATCGGCGAAATCGCGCAAGGGCGTGTACTGCCAGACCAGCGCCAGGCCGGCGAGCGCCGCAGCCAATCCGGATACGGCAAAAATGGTTCTTGCCGTCCACATGCGCGTCGCAGCACGGTCGAGATGAAGCGGCTCCCTGGGATCGGCGACCGGCTGTACCATGGTCGCCATGCTGCCGGCGGTCGCGGCCGGATCGATCGGCTGCAACGATTTCGCACCCTCACCCTCGGCCAAGCGATCCAGATATCCAAGGAGATCCGCTTCGTTGCGTGCGATCTCCCGCTCGTCGACACCGCAGAAATGGCCGATCAGTTGACGGCGAATCCTTCCGATAAATTTTCGATGCGCCTCGGACGTCGCCTCGAAGGCGAGGTCGCATTCGGTGTCCGCGCCCATCGAGCGATTGTTCAGGTTGGCCGAACCGACGCGCAGGATGCGGTCGTCGACGATCATTACCTTGCTGTGCACCATGACGGCAGCGGCTTCGTCCCCGTCCTGCGTCGATGGATAGACAAAGCGGATCCGGTCCATGACGCCGGCCGCCACGAACGGCGCGATGAATCCGCCGCGGCCGCTCTGCATCGCCTGCGATTCGAACCAGGACGAATGCATCTTCGGCGTCACGATCAGGACGCTAAGCTGCGGCACGTCCAACATCCGCTGCGCCAATAGGCGCGCGATGTCGGTGGCGCTGGTGAACTGGTTCTCGATATAGATGAAACGATCAGCCCCATTGATCGAGGCCTCGAACAACCGCGCGACCTCGTTGACACCGCTATCGCTTGCGGTTGCGATCTCGGTGCGGGCGATGCCGACCGCCATGCCCCGGCACTGCACCGGCACCGAGGCCGGCCAGCGTTCGTCCGCGACCGCCTCCGAGGTTTCGACCGTGCAGCCGGCGGCCCGCCATCTGTTCTCCACCACTTCCGTCAGACTGGCCGCGGCTTCGCCATCCACCATGCATTGCACGTCGTGAAACGGCGGATACGGCTTGCCGTCGGGATCGGCCCGTAGCGGGTGATGGGTTTTGTGCTCGCTGGTGTCCCAGCGCCGGATCGTCAGGTCGAGGCCGCCGGAAAACGCCAGCGCGCCGTCGATGACGACGATCTTCTGATGCTGCGCTGAGCCTAAGGGAAGGCTGGAATCGAAACAGAAACGGAGCCGGTCCGGTGCGTCCAGGGTGAATTTGGCAGCCGAATTCCACTCCCGCTCCGTCGCATACAGCGCCGGAAAATTCCAGCTCAGGATGTTGATACGCAGTTCGGGCTTCTCTCTCAGCAGCGCCTTGAGAAACGCACCGAGTTCTTGGGGATAGCCATCCTCGGCATGCCCGGAAGGCCCGACAAAACGGGTCTGGCTGTGGATGTCCCAGCCGATGATGTAGACCTGCCGCGTCGCACACAGCAGCGCTTCCCGCAGAGCGGCGAAATATGCGGCTGCGTCGTTGAGAATTGCCAGCCGCCTTGCCTTGCACCTTCTCCAGACGGTTTTACCCGGAATGAGGATGGATGAGCTTCGCAGCAGGCGACACCTCGACAGAACGTGGAAGCAGATGCGGGTTCGAAAAAGCAAACTCGCCCGCCGGCAAATCAACGGTTTGCGGGCAGGAGAGTTCCAGCCGGACGGAACCTGGCGCCTCCCCCTTCGGGCTTCAATGAAATCGCCTGCCCCGCACGTGGACGCCGGCTTCTCCCTGTCGGGTAGAGCCGGCGCCCGGGCGTACCGCGCTGGCCTGGGCGGAAGAACCTTCTTCCTCCACCACGGGTTCGATGTAGCTGCTATGCAGCGATGTCGGCGACTTGAAACCGTCGAACATGACGCGGATGGTGCTGCGATAACGACCCGAGCCGATCACAACCGCTTCCCGGCCGGCGAGATTTGGGCATCGCATCGCTCCGAGTGCGCTCGTCCTGACACGGGTCCCTGCAGGCAGCGCAGGCTGTTGATCGGGTGCCCCTTTACGGGGTCCGGTTCTGGGACCACGCGCTTTTGCGGAATTCATCTATCCCGCCCTACGCCGAGATCGAACGGTCCGAGGCCTGCCGATCCGGTATGCTTCGCCAATCGCGCCACTTCCTCACCGACGGTCCGCTCGCCGGTTCGATTGCAGCCAACAGCGCGGCATTGATTTCCGCAATTCGCCCGAGCTTCGCCATGCACCTGGCGACCGCGACAAACCCGTCGGGCGAATCCGGCTGCAACCGCATGAACTCGAGATGCTGACGCAGCGCCTGCTCATGCTCACCGAGGCTTTCGCAGACCTGGCCCAGGCACTGCCACGCCTTGGCGGCGCCGGGGCGAACCGCGGTCAAGGTGCGGAACACCCGCTTGGCCGCGACAAAATCAGCCTTCGCCACCAACAACTGGCCCAGCCGGTGCAACGCGTCGGCGTGTTTCGGCTGCGCGCCCAAAATCCGGCGGTAGCCCATCTCGGCTTCGGCGATTTTCCCCTTTTTGTGCAGCTCAGTGGCCTTCTGCAACACGTCCGGAATGCTCCGCGGATCGATGCCGGTGCGAAGATTCCTGCCGTCCCTGGTCTCCACGATCGTGTTGCGGATCTTGCGCTCGACGCAGCCATACGAATATTTGTAGGGCTCGTTGCCGCGCAGGAAGTCGTATTCGCTAAAGCCGTTCGCGATGGCGTGGCGAATGCTGAAGGCATGCAGGATCACTCCCGCAGGCGGTCCCTCGAACGTCTCGTCACGTCCGGTCATGTAGAATGAGAACGTCCGCTTGCGCGGATCCACCAGCGTGGCCAACGCCGCGACGGCACGCTCGCCATGCCAGAACGTCGGCAGGTACACCAGACCGGATTGGAAACTACGCGTCAGCATCGCGCCGTTCGAGCGCACGAGGCTGTCGGTGCGGTCCCCCTTGCGGGGACGCCACTTTGTCTCCCAGAACCCCAGCAAGGTCTTGAGGTCCTGCTCGAAAGTTTCTGATGTGGAGACCGATATCCAATATTCGCCCGGCTCGTCGACCTGCTTCAGCAGCCGCCGAATCTTCTGCCTTGTGTTAGTGCTCAGCGTGTCGAGGTAGGCATTCCAGTCCCCGGGCAGCGTCACATAGGGGCAGAGGCTGTTATCGATCCCGTCGACCTTGTTGACCGCGTTGGCCTCGCTATAACGAAAACCGGCTTTCGGGAAGCACGCCAGCAGCAGCCGCACCCGCCGCTCCGACATTCGCAAATTGTCGAGATTCAAGCGCGCCCAGTTCATGTGCCTGACGTAGCGGGCAAAGGCGGGAAGGACTTTGTTCTCCATCTCTGGCCTGCAGACGATGCCGGTGTAGTCGGCGCCGAAACTGCCTGCCATCCTCATGTCGTGGATGATGTCGGCGTCCTCGATCGTGGTCTGCAGCCGCAACGGAAAGAATGCAACATAAGGCAGGTCGGCGGCCTTGCCGGCCTTTGCAGCAAGAATGAACCACGGCCCGTGGATGCAGGAAAGCCAGCCGTGCAGCCACTTCCACGACAGGAATATCTGGGCCTCGGGATCCTCGTCGTAGACGGTGTTCCAGTTGTCCTCGAGCTTGGCCAGTGACGGCAGGTCTTCGATGATGTCGATATGCACGGCGGATGCCCCTTTCCAATGTGCTTGTATGCTTGCTTACGCGATGACTAGCGCTCCCGGAATGCACGCGTCATGCTGTCGTGGATCGGCCTGACGATGTACTGGAAGAAGGTTCGTTCCGACGTCTTGATGTAGACCTCGGCCGGCATGCCGGGCGTCGGACTGAAATTCGGAACGTTTCTGCTCTCCTCGCCGTTGAGCTTGACGCGGACGAGATAGATGTCGGTGGGCCCGACCTGTTGGGACTTCTTTTCATCCGCAAGCGTATCGGCCGACAGGTACACGACATCTCCGGAGACCATCGGCGTGATGCGCTGGTTCAGCGCCGTCAACCGCACCATCGCGGTTTGCCCGTGCTTGACGTGGTCGATGTCCTGCGGCCGCAATCGCGCCTCGATGATGAGTTCGTCCTTCAACGGCAACAGCTCCATGATGTTCTTGCCGGCCTCGACCACCCCGCCCCGGGTGTGATAGCGCAGCTTCACCACGACGCCGCTGACCGGCGCCGTGACCCGGACACGATCGAGTACGCCCTTGGCGCTCAGCATCCGCTCGCGGACGTCGGCCAGTTCGCCGCGGATCTCATGCATCTGCTCGACCGCAGTCTTGATCGCGGTCTTGCGCACGCCATTGATCTGCTCGAGCGCGCGCGCGATGCGTTCCTTGGCATCGCCGATGTCGCCCATGATGCGACCGACTTCGCCTTCCAGATTGGCCTTGGAACGCTGCAGCACCATCAATTCCGGTTTGCGTACCAGCCCGGCCTGCACCAGCTTGTCCTTGGTCGCGATTTCCTCGTCGAGCAGAACGATCTGGCGATGGACTGCCTCGAGCTGCACCCGAGATCCCCGGATTCTCTCCTCCAGGGCGTTGATGCTCTCCTGGATGCTCTTGATGTCGCTGCTGAGATTGTTTCGCCGCGCTGTAAACGTCATCTGCTGGCTGTCCACGATTTCCTTCACCTCGGGCGAACTCGCCAGCCAACTGCCGACTTCGGCAGGAAACTTGATTTCCGGATCCTCCTTCATCTCGGCAGTCAGCCTGGCATCCATCGCCGTCAGCCTGATGCGACGCAAGAACAGGCGCTGCAACTCCGCGCGCGCCGCAGTGTCGTCGAGCTCGAGCAAGGTTTGTCCGGCTTCTACCGTGTCGCCTTCGCGCACGTAGATTTGGCGGATCATGCCGCCCTCGAGATGCTGGATGATCTTGTTCTGTCCGGTCACCACGAATACGCCGGAGGCGACCACGGCGCCGGCGATCGGCGCCATGTTGCCCCAGACACCGAATCCCATCAGCACCACCGCCATTATCAGCGCCCCCGCAGCGGTCGGCAGCTTGGTCGATCGCGGCAGCGAATCGTACCAGGTGCCTTCTGATTCCGCGGAGCGGTCCGCAATTTTCCTGTTGGCCATCGCGCAACCTCGTTCCTGTAAAGCCCGACCGACGCCCCTCAATTCAGCGAAGGCGGAATATCCGGCCCCATCGGGGTATTGTTCGGCTTGCGTCCGGCAATCATCGGAATGATCTCGTCGCGGCTGCCGAAAGCCTGCACCGCGCCCTGGTGCAGGATCATGATCTTGTCGACGCTCATCAGCAGGGCCGCGCGCTGGGTGATCGTTACCACCGTGATCTGTTTTTCCTTGGCGCGCACCAGCGCCTTGGCGAGCGCCCGCTCGCCATTGGCGTCCAGGTTCGAGTTGGGCTCGTCGAGCACGATCAGGCGCGGATTGCCGTAGAACGCGCGGGCCAATCCGATCCGTTGCCGTTGGCCGCCCGACAGCGGACTTCCATCCATCCCGACGATGGTCTCGTAACCCTGGGCGAAGCTCGAGATCATCTCATGCACATCGGCGGTCTCGGCAGCGTCGAAGACGTCCTCGTCGCGGGCATCCTCGCGCATCCGGCCGATATTGGCCTTGATGGTGGCCGGGAATAATTGCACATCCTGCGGCAGGTAGCCGACGCTCTCGCCGAACTGGCGTGGATCCCAGTTGCGCAGGTCCATCATGTCGAGCCTCACGCTGCCCGCGGTCGGGATGATGGACCCGACGAGCATGCGCGCCAGCATGGTTTTTCCGGTACCGGAGTCTCCGACGACGGCGAGCGATTCCCCCGGCTTCAATTGAAAGCTGATTCCGTTCAGGATCACCTTCTTGTTGGGCGGCGGCACATAGAGAATGCGCTCGACGTTGAGATATCCGGCGGGACGCGGCAGCCGCAGCCGCTCCAGGTTGAGCGGCGAGTTCAACAACAGCGACTTGACGCGGGCATAGGCGGATCGCGCCTGCACGAAGTTGCGCCAGCCTTCGATGGTGCCTTCCAGCGGCGCCAGCGCGCGGCTCGCGACGATGGAGGCAGCAATGACCATGCCGCTGGTGATCTGGCTTTCCAGCGCCAGCCACGCGCCCCAGCCCAGGATCGCGATCTGGGTGCAGAGCCGCAGGAACTTCGACACCCCCGTAAACAGGATGTTGCGGTCCTGCCCGATCACCTGCGCCTTCAGGGACTCCACGGTTTCGCGGCCCCATACCTGGACGCCTTCCGGAATCATGCCCATCGCATTGATGACCTGGGCGTTGCGGGCCATAGACTCCGCCTGCAGGTTTGCCCTGGCGCCGTAATTGTTGGCCTGGTTGAACGGAATCGCCGTAACCCGCTGGTTCAGGAGCGCCACCATGATCAGCGCGACGCCCGACCCCAGCACAATGAAGCCGAGGTGGGGATGGATCAGGAACACAACCGCGAAGTAGACCGGCGACACCGGCGTATCGAACATCGTCAGCAATACTGGTCCGGTAATGAACGCGCGCAGGTGCTGAAGGTCCGCCAATGTCTGGAATTCGCGGCTGGATCCGCTCTGTGCCGCTTTGGCGGCGGCGCTCAGGACGGGCCCACCCAGTCGGGCCTCGGTCTCGACCGCGACCCGCATCAGGATGATGCGTCGCATCATGTCCATCAGCACATGGGCGCCGATCGCGATGACCACGATGATCGTCAGCATCACCAGCGTATCCGTGCTGCGGCTGGTCAGCACGCGATCGGACATGTTGAACAAATAGATCGGTATCGCCAGCACCAGCAGGTTGACCGCAACCGAGAACAACCCGACGGTCACCAGATTGCGGCGGGCGTTGGCCAGGCCCCTGCCGAGCACATCGCGAAATTCATAGTCGTTCGAACGCTTGTGCAGGGGCGGCTTGCCGCCACCGCCTCCACCGCCACCACCCCCGGAGGAGCCGCCGCCGTCCTTGTCCCCGCCATGATGAAGCGGAGGCGCCGGCCCCCTCTGCTCGATCACGACGGTGGATCCCGGCGCCGGAGTCTTGGCTTCCGTCTTGGCTTCCTCGCGCAGCGATGGCTCGACTGATGGCGGCTCGGCGGTTTTGGCTACTGCCGGAGGGGTCTCCTTCGCAGGTTCCTTTTCGTCGGCAAATGCGATGGGCGGCTCTTCGGGCTGCGGGCGTGGCGGATCAAACCACGGGCGAAGCGGAATGATCTTCGCCGTATGCGTTCTTGTTTCGTCATACTGAATCAGCCGCGAACTCCCGGCACTGCCTGGACGATCATCCCAGCCCCACATTTGGAAACTCTCCTACGACTGCAATAAACAAAGCATTCTGCCGTTGCCGCTAATGCAGCATGCTCGCCATCGGATCCGCCTGAACCGTATTGGCAACCACAGCCGGCGGCGGGGACGTCGTGTCCTGAGCATCGCCGACGAAGGCAATGAGCTCGGTCACGAGCGCATTGGTGTCGGCGTTGACGGCGTCGTCCGGGGCTGACGGCAGCAGATTGGCCTGTACCAGAATGGAATCTGTATAGACCTGACCGTTGACGTATGTGACGTCGGGATTGACGTCGACAATCGCGGCGTCGTTGGCCAGTTCGTTGTTTCCGGTACTGACCGACTGCGTCACAGCCCCATCGGGATCAAGCGCCATCAGATCGGGCGCCGGCTGGTTTTGCAGTTGATACATCACATTGACATCGGAAGTGACGTTGGTCTGCCAAACCGCGTTGATGTCGTAATAGTCTCCGGTGATATAGAGGATCTTGAGGGTGCCGCCGCCATTGCCGGCCAGGGCGCTGCCCAACTCGGGGTCGATCGATGTCATGCCGGCGGCCAGCAGGCCCTGGATCAACTCGTAGTTCGGCGGCAATTCGCCGAAAGTATCGCCGCCGTAATTTTCGATGGCTGCTTCGTTCAGCAGTTTGTTGGCGCCTGAACTCACCGATTGAGACGGATCTGAGCCGTCGGCCGCCATCACGATCTTGTCGTTGTTCAGCAGGATATTGTTCTGAAAGATTACATTCAGCCCGTGATAGCTGCCGTTGATGATGATCAGGTCGTAGTGAATGCTGCCATCGAGGACCAGGGACAGATTACCTTGATGATTGTGACCGCCGACGAGGTTGTAATGGGAACTGCCGCTGACCTGCGTTCCCACATCGTTGTCGGAGAGGTAGTTGACCTGCGCCACCGCGTGAACGCTGTAATAGTCGCCATCGACGACGTCGATGATCCAGTTCGGGCCAGCCACCTGCGCCACGAAGCCGGCGTAGATACTGGGTTTCTGGATAAAGTCGGCAATGTTGGTTGCGACATTCTCCCCATTGCTCACCGAAGGCGAGCCGTGCCCGCCCGATAGGCTGATCTCGTCATTGTCAACGGTCGTATTGGTCTGGAAGATGGCATCGGTCTTGAAGTAATCGCCCATCACCACCATGGTGCGGACCCCCTCGCCAAGATCGACAATCAGCGACGCGTTGATGCTGAAGTTACCGCCTAATGTCGCCCATTGGCCGATCCCGTCGCCGGTGTCCGGCAGTGGCTCCGGTTCGTTCGTCGGCGTCGGCTCTGTCGGTCGTTCCTGCAACTCGCCATTGACATAATATCCCGTCGGCACCGAGTGCTCGTCCGGCGTACCGTCGCGACCGACCCATGCGGCGTCATGAGCTTTCAGGAACTCTGTCGCGCCGGCATCGTTCTGCGGCATCAGCCAGTCCGTGGGAATCTCCGCATTGGCATCGGCCGCCAACTGCTCGATGGTGGCCATCGCATCGCTGCTGAGCTGCGCCATCAGCGGGCTGACGACGCCAAGGACGTCAGCCGGCAGATTGGCGTCGTCGTCCTCCATGACGTTGTACTGATGGATCGTGAGCTGGGTCTGCTGACCGCCATCCTGGTATTTCACCCTGATCTGATAATCGCCGCCGCCACCGCCCCCGCCGCCGGCAGGTTTCGGCAGCGGGATGTTCGGTTTCGGCGAAGTCGGAAGGAAATCGAAATCGGAATCCTGCGGCCCGTGGAGCAGCTTGAGCGGGCGGCCTCGGACGAGATGGATCGGATCATCCAGCATCGGTTCCGGCACCCGGAGCGCCTCGCTGTCCATGTCGTCAGGAGCGAAGCGATGGTCGTAATTCGGTCGCGGGGTCGCGTAGTCGTCGGACGGACGGGGAGCGAGCGTTTCATCGTAGTGGGCACGGTCGCGGGCGATGTCGTTGAAGATCCGCAAGTATCCTGCAAAATGGGAAATTATTTCGACAAAATTCGCTGACGCCATGGGACCCTCCCGTGTCGCCGTAAAATGTCAGGACCGCACGACGGCCCGCCGGCAACTGCAGCGAGTGTTGAAAATCATTTTCAGGCAAATGATCCGCGCGGCTAACGCCGCGCGGACCGTACGCAAGACTACAGTGTATCGCTGTCGGTCAGATCAACACCAGCAGCCTGAATGGTGATGCTGTTGAACTGGATGTTCGCACCCTGGGTGATGTTCTGGTCGAAGGCCGACTGGTTGATGGCCGCATCGGCGCTCGAGGCGACGTCTGCACGCGCTCCAATATCGCCGGCGTCGATCTTGGACTCGCCGCCCTCGATCTTGGCTTCCATGTTGAAGCTTGCGCCCGGATCACACCATGATCCGCCGCCGCCGCCATTGTAGGAAGCCTGCGAAGTGTTGGCATCCTGATCGACCAGGTTGTTGACCTGATCGATATTGAACTGGTTGCCGTCTTCCATCTTCTGGTTCACCACGTCGGGCATGACCACCGAGCCGGCCGTGGTAAAGTGGCTGAGATCGATGACGGGGGTGCTGAGCCCGTCCGTGTCGAGTTCAAGATCGACCTTCACGTCGACGGCGACGTCCACCTTGTTCTCGACGGTATTCTCGATCTTGTTTTCGATATTGTTGTCGACCTCGTTATCGACCTTGTTGTCGAGCGAGTTGTCGAGCTTGTTGTCGAGCTTGTTCTCGTTGGAATTCTCGTTCTTGTTCTCGTTATCATTGTCGTTGTCGTTGTCGTTCTCGCTCTTGGAATCCAGCGACTGCACGGCAAACTGGAGCTGGCCCTGGCCCTGGGCCTGACCTTGGCCCTGCCCCTGGAGTTGTGCCTGAAGGTTGGCCTGCGCCTGTGCCTGGTCTTGCTTCTGGTCCTGATCCTGGTCCTGATCCTTGGGATCCCACTTGTGCTTTGGCTTACTCATGACGTGCTCCTGCGGTTTGGAGCATCGCGAGCGGAACGAGATCGCTGATCTTCTAAGTCTGCGGTCTGCGAAGCGCGGCGCTGCTCTGCAATGTCGGTTCTTCCGACGGCCGGCACCGCCTGATTGCGGATGCCAGCTCTGTCAGTTTGCCGACACAGCCTCGCCAACAACATGCATGCATTCGATCTGACGTTGTATCTTGCGATATCCAACGATTGACGCACGCCGCGTTTCGGTGATTCGAGAACGCAAGATGAGACCGCGACAACGGCACGAAGTTCCGTCGTCGCGGACGGCGTCCAGGGCGTGATGACATTTCTTCGAATCGTCAGCACGCCCTAACTCTTTGATTTGAACATGATCTCCGCGCAAACGCGTTCGCGCTTGTCGCGAGGGAAAACCGGCGCCCATTTTTCGGGATCAGCTCTAGGCCACTTTGGTGGGAAGGTCTGGATGCTGCGCACCGCCGCAGACATGCGCTTCGAGGCGCGGAAGCAGATCCCAGATGTCGCGATTGATCTTCGTCATATCGCTGGTGGTCCGCAGCATCTCCTGCAGGCGGCTGTCATCCAGTGCCTTTATCTCTCCGAACCTCAGGCTCGATTTTGTCTCCATCAACCGCATCGACTGGGTGTGGGTGATGGCGCCTGCGGCGTCGAAGATGAACATGCAGTGATTCAGTTCATTGCGAACCTTGGTGGATTCCGAAAAGCGTTCGACAAGCGCAGTCAGATTCCTGGCGAGTGCCTTGTCGGTTACTCTGATCTTGGCCAGTCGCTGGATCAGATCGAGTCTCGCGCGGGTGGTGTTCAGCGTCGCGAACACGACGGCGGCCGACGCTTCGTCGGTCCGCAGCAGGATCATCAGAACATAGATGAAGAGACTTTCGTTATTGGACCAGCTGCAGATCAGGTTCCCCATCAGGGCGAGAACGAATGTGCGACGATCCGCCGAAGCCGGGGCAGCGGCCGCCAGCGCTTCGAAATCCGGCTTTGGGGGCAGCTTGCTGACAAACATCGTATGTGTCCGCGACGTGCAGGGGACGAGAGGAATGCTATCGTACCTGCTTGGCCACCACGGATGTACATATCGAAAGATATAATAGCGAAGGTTGTGGAGCGTGATTTTTCCAATCGAAGAATGAATAATACCCATTAATGACTAGGTTTTGACGACATCTCGTCACACTCCAGCTTCTTGGCATCGCCCCCTTATGGGAGTAAACTTTTTCTGAACAATTTTGACGTTAAGTGAACTAATTAATAGCGACCAGCGCGGTTCGGAAACAATCTATCGATAGCATCACATAGTCCGGGGGCGCGTTATGTTAGTCCCACCGAAGAAGACGGTGTTTATTGTAGACGCAATGGCTTTTCGACGGGCTCGAGCAGAGAGCTTCCTAAGTCCTTGGGCCAGTAACGAACAGGTTGAGCTGATTTCGCTCGATCCTGAAGAGGCGCACATCAGGCTCGTCGAGCGCAGCGAATGCGACATGCTGATCTACAGCGTCGGCGCTCCCTCCGCCCTTGAGGTATTCAACGAGATACAGGTGCTGCATATGCTGCGCCGGGAGGCCGCGGTGGCAATCGTCTCCGATGACGAAAATCCCGCGACCATCATTGCAGCGATCCGTTCGGGAGCCAGGGGCTACTTCAGCAATTCGATGCCTCCGGATCTTGCACTGCAAGCGCTTTCATTCGTCCTGCGCGGAGGAACCTATTTTCCTCCGACCGTCATCATGGCCGGTCGCGCCGGCGGGGCGTCATCGATAGAATTCGGGTCGCCGGATTTGGCTCAAACCGTTCCAGACCCCGAACAACAAAATCAGGCATCGATGCCGGGCCCGGATGGTGGGCTTTACGAGCAGCAAAGCTCCCTTTTTGATGGAAAGTCCTCAGGCATCCAGCGCGGCAATGGCTGCGAGAATACGCGGCCTGCGCCCGAGTTTACCGAGCGGCAGTATGCCGTTCTCGCCTGCCTGTGCCAGGGTGATCCCAACAAGGTTATCGGTCGCAAGCTCGGAATGACCGAGACAACCGTGAAAGTCCATGTCCGGGAGATCATGCGCAAGCTGGGCGTATGCAATCGCACGCAAGTCGCCATCGCCGCCGGCCGCAGCGTCAGTTCCGACGGCGTCGACCTCGTCCCGTCGGATTCGCCGCCTATGATCAAATCCTCCGTTTCTCACTAGCGATTCATGATGTCCCGCGTTGCGCGGCGAACCATTGCATCGGCAAGGCTTGCAAACGCTTTTCTGACCGGCGAAGTTTTTCGTTCCAAAAGAGGCCCCGGCCACAGGGGGACTGTTCCGGGGTCGCCTTCGGACGGAGGGGCTGGCATTCACCGAAGCTCAGTTCCGGGAGGCTTCTTCTTGCAGAACAAAGCATAGCATCGATCGGGTTCCCGCACCGAATGCCATCGGCGCGGGTGCGGGATCATTGGTGCTAATCCTTTCGACGCCGCGAGGCTCAACATCCGATCGGGAGGAAGCGCCTGCGTCTAGCGGCGCTACCGTGTATCGCGGGACAGCCGCGCGGCAGCAACCTCTCAGGACCGAAAAGCGGTCGCTCCCGGCCTTATTCCCCAGGAAACTTTCGGGGAACTTTCCAGATAGATCGCGGCCCCTACGACGGCGGCGCCTCTTTGCAATGACGCCATATATGATTATCATCATATAATAATCCGTGACCGAACAGGAGAACCCATCATGTCCGCCGCCGCCGATCCCATCGTCATCCTTTCTGCCGCCCGCACGCCGCTTGGCCGCTTCATGGGCGAGCTGTCTCCCTTCAGCGCGCACAAGCTCGGGGCTCACGCGATCGGCGCGGCGCTGGAACGGGCGCAACTCGCACCGGACCGCATCGACGAGGTCTTCATGGGCAATGTGCTGCCGGCCGGACAGGGCCAGGCCCCGGCGCGACAGGCCGCGCGCGGCGCCGGACTACCGGACGCCACCGGCGCCACCACCGTCAACAAGGTCTGCGGCTCCGGCATGAAGGCGACCATGCTGGGCCACGACATCATCCAGGCCGGCTCCGCCAACATCGTGCTGTCCGGCGGCATGGAGAGCATGAGCAATGCGCCCTACCTGCTCGCAAAGGCCCGCGGCGGCTACCGCGCCGGCCATGACCGGATCATCGATCACATGATGATGGACGGGCTGGAGGACGCCTACGAGACCGGCCGCTCGATGGGCGATTTCGGCGAGGCGACCGCAGAGACCTATCAGTTCACCCGCAAGGACCAGGATGCATACGCGATCGAGACGCTGACCCGCGCCCGCAAGGCGGTCGAGGGTGGCGCGTTCAGGGCCGAGATTGCGCCGATTACGCTGGCTGAGAAAGCCGGCCCGCGCGTCATCGCCAGCGACGAGCATCCGCTCAAGGTGGATCCTGCCAAGATTCCCGGATTGAAGCCGGCGTTCCGCGCGGGCGGCACCATTACGCCGGCCGCCTCCTCCGCCAATGCCGACGGCGCCGCCGCCCTCATTCTGGCCAGGCTCTCGCTCGCCGATCGCGAGGGGTTGCCGGTGCTGGCCGAGATCAAGGGCCACGCCACCCACAGCCAGGAACCGCAATGGTTCACCACCGCGCCGATCCCCGCCATCCGCAAGCTGCTCGACAAGGTCGGCTGGTCGGTCTCCGACGTCGATTTGTTCGAGATCAACGAAGCGTTTGCCGTGGTCGCCATGGCGGCGCAGAAGGATCTCGGCATTCCCGCGGACAAACTCAACGTCAACGGTGGCGCCTGCGCCCTCGGCCATCCGATCGGCGCCACCGGCGCGCGATTGATCGTGACGCTGCTGCACGCACTGGAAGCGCGCAACCTGAAACGCGGCGTCGCCGCGCTATGCATCGGCGGCGGTGAAGCGACCGCCATCGCCGTCGAGCGCGTGATGCGCTGATCGGGCGATCTGAAGGAAGCGAGCGGCACGAACGCTGTCGCTCGCTTCCTTCCCTTCACGCCGCCATCCTGCTCGGCGGCAGGGAGGCGGCTCTCAAATTCCTTGTCGCCGCGCGCCTGACCTTTTCGAAGGCCAGCGTTTCGATCTGCCGGACGCGCTCGCCGGAGATCGACAGCTCGCGCCCGAGATCCTCCAGGCTCGGCGGATTCTCGCTCATCCTGCGGGCTTCGAATACGCGACGTTCCCGCCCGTTCAGCACATCGAGCGCCGAATGGAGCGCCTTGGTCCGTTGCGCGCTTTCATCCTGATCGGTGACGATTGCCTCGGCGTCCGGCGACTGATCGACCAGCATCGCCTCCCATTCGGCCGGTCCATCGTCGCCGATCGGCACATTCAGCGAGAGGTCTCCGGTCAGGCGGCTGTGCATCTCGATCACTTCGCGAACGGGGACAGCGAGCTCGCGCGCGACGGCCTCGGCCACCTCCTGCGTGAGCCCTTCTCTATCGCCTCCGCACTTGCGCATGGCACGCCTCAGGCCGAAGAACAGCTTTCGCTGGGCGGCCGTCGTCCCGATCTTGACCAGCGACCGCGACCGCAGAATGTAATCGTGGATGGCAGCCTTGATCCACCACAGCGCATAGCTGGAAAACCGCGCACCACGGCCGGGCTCGAAATGCGAGGCCGCAATGACGAGGCCGAGATTGGCCTCCCCGATCAGATCGGCCAACGGAAGATCGTATCTCTGGTAGCGGCGAGCGACCTTCGCGGCGAGCCGGAGATGACTGGTGACGAGCACGTCAGTAGCCGCGCGGTCGCGATACTCCTGCCAGCGTCGGGCAAGCTGCTGCTCGCGCGCCGGTTCAAGCAGAATGTATCGCTTGATGAGAGATGCGTATTCATCGACGAGATCTCGCGATCTGTCTGCGGTCAACATCTCCCGCTGGTCTGACATCAACGTCGTGCTGTGGGCGTTCATGGGTGGCTCCAATCCATCAAGTCCGGCACCCGAAACCCTATGAGAAGCACCGCAACGCAGCCATTAAATTGGAATTGAGGAATCTAAATTCGCTGTTAGCGTCCGCGAAGCCTTCGATTCTGCTCTCAGGATCGCGCGATCGTGTCGTAGACGATATCGCAAAGCATCGATCGGTGAGCCTTCTGCGTGCTCACGCGAGTTCGAAGCGGCCACCTCCCCGCACAAGATCAGTTGAGCTTTGTAAAGCGCAATTTAGTGGGACGACGTCGCGCCCGCCCTACATCTCCACATGCATCCGCTAAGCGATGCAGCTTCAAGCAAGCAGTTCGCGTTCGGAAGACGGCGCCCGTTGCGGCGTGCGGCCGCGCTTGCTGCGTCAACGACATGGAGAAAGACAATGACCTCGATCAAGACAATCGCCGTCGCAGGATTGCTGTCGATGCTGGCGGCAGCACCAGCCCTCGCGCAGGAAGCCATCCAGGAGCCGGGTGCATTTGCGTTCTATTACCCGAATCTGGATGTGCTGAATGGCGGGGCGCCCACGCCGGCCTACAGGTTGGAAGGGCAACCGCCTTCGGTGCAGGCCTATAACGAAAGAGACAGCGGCATGACCGGCCCCACCGTCTGGCAGCATCGGCGCGTCCACCACGCAGCCCGCGCCGAGCATGACGGCCGCCGTCATGGGTGAGGGTACCCGGCAGCGATCCTATGTCCGACCGCCTTGCTCATCGGGGCAAACGATCTCCACCCGGCCTCCCGGGCCGGCGTGGATGATCAGGCGAAATCCGTGCAGCTTTACGATCGCCGAAACCAGGTTGAGGCCGAGGCCGACACCGGGCGTGTTGCGGATCTTGTCCGAGCGATAGAACCGCCGCAGCACGGCTTCGTGTTCATGCTCGCTGATCCCCGGACCCGTATCCCTCACCCGCAGAATGGTTTCCCCTTCGCCGCGCTTAAGTTCAAGCTCGACGCTTCCGTTCCGGGGCGTAAACTTGATGGCGTTGTCGACGAGGTTCGCGACTGCCTCCAGCAACAAATCCCGGTCGCCGCGCACGGAAAGCGCGGCCGATATGTTGACGCTGAGCGCAACCTGCTTGTCTTCGGCAATCGGCTCATACATGTCGCAGACTTCGCGCAGCATCTCGCCGAGTGCAACGTCGCCGAATGCGGATGACCGGCGGCTGTTCTCGATCTCGGCGAGCCGCAGCAGCGCCGTGACGATCGACAGCGACTGGTCAATGCCGGCGATGGCCTTGTCGGTGGCCTGCTGGAGCTGCTCCAGGGTGGTCGCGTTGGTACGGCCGCGCTCGAGCGTCAGGCGCGCGCGCGTCAGCGGCGTTCGCAGGTCGTGGGCGATGTCGTTGCCGACGCCGGCCAGCGCGTTGATCGTGGTTTCCAGCTCGTCGAGCATGCCGTTGACGATGGCGGCGAGCCGCGAGAACGGTTCGTCGACGCTCCGGTGCGGCAGCCGCTCGCGCAGATCTCCTGCGATGATGCGCTGGACCCGCAGATTGACCTCCTCGACCCGCCTGCTGGCCCGCGCGCTCAGCCAGGCGCCGGCCAGCAACCACAGACAGAATGCCGGCAACAGGCCGAGCCCGAGCGCGGCTCCGACGACCCGGAAGACCTCAGCGGTTTCATCGACGTTTCGCCCGATCACCAATATGTCGCCGTTATCAAGGCGCCGCGCGACGGTTCTAACCGATGTTACGCCGGTCTCCCTGCTATCGAGACGTACCAGCGGCACGCTCCGCGCCGATGCGCCGATAGCGAGTCCGTCCGGCAGGGCCGCGACGTTGCCGGCCAGCCGATCACCCTTGGCGTCGAACACGCCGGAGAACTGGACGCCGCGCGAATCCTGCTCGAGATGATCGTCCAGCGCACTGATCATGCGTTCACGTGGCAGTCCGGCAAAGAAGCCGGCCTGCGTCGTGATCATGCGGTCGGAACGCGCGATCAGGTAATCGTCGATCCTGAAGTAGATGAATCCGGACAGTACTATGACGAAGATTGCGAACAGGCCCGCCAGCGCCGCGGTCCAGTGAAACGTCTTCGAGCGGATGAACTGCAACGAACGCTTCCGATCCTGCCGTCCGGTTGCCTCGCCGGTCCCGACGGCGCGGGCGCCCGGCACGGTCGTCAGGGCCGATCAGGACACGGCGCGCAGAATGAACCCCGCGCCGCGGACATTGTTGATCATCGGCGCGTCGCCCGGACCATCGACCTTGTGCCGCACGCGGCCCATATGCACGTCGACCAGGTTGGTGGCGGGAACGAATTTGTAGTTCCAGACCTCCTCGAGCAGCATCGCCCGCGTCAAGAGCTGGTCGCTCCGCCGCATCATGTATTCGAGCAGGCGAAACTCGCGCGGCAACAGGTCGATCTTGCGCTCGCCGCGCTTTGCCGTGCGCTCGATCAGGTCGAGCTCGAGCTGGCCGACACGCAGTTTGGTCTCGCGCGTTTCCGGCGGACGACGCAGCAACGCCTCTATTCGTGCGACCAGTTCGACGATCGCAAACGGCTTGGTCAGGTAGTCGTCGCCCCCCATCCGCAATCCGCGCACGCGGTCATCGACCGCGCCAAGCGCACTCAGCACCAGGACCGGCGTGCGCACCTGATCCTTCCGCAGGGATTCGATGACCGTGAGACCATCCATTCCGGGCAGCAGGCGGTCGACGATCATGGCATCCGGCCGCAAGTCGCGCGCCTTGGCTAGACCGTCCAATCCGTCGGATGACCATTCGACGTCGAAACCGCGATCGGCGAGCTCGGCGGTGATTTCGCCAGCCGTCTCGTCGTCATCCTCTATGAGAAGAACCTTCGTCATCTGATCGGTCCGATTTGCCATCAAGATACCCTCTCGCCGTCAGGTGGCAATGGCGACGTCCACGCGCCGCACGATTCAGGGAGCCAGACAGCGCCGCCATCCCTTCCGGGATCGGGCCAGGCGCCATCCGCCCGGCGGCCATTCCGCCGCCTCGGTACGAGCGCAGCGGGCCCGCCCAAGACAGTTAGCCCTCGCCGGCGCGTCGCGCCAATAAATAGCAATTTAATGAACCGGCGGGCCCGCATCGCCCGAGCTGGCCGACGCGATTTTTGGCAGAACCGGGCCCCGCATCGCCTTCACGCCGAGTTGAAAGCACGTGAAGCGATATTCCTTTGGACGACGGCGCACGAGCCGCACGTCACAGGCAGAAGCCAGCCTGGCTTCCCTCACCCTATGGAGACCACCCAATGCGCAACGTAAAACTTCTGTCGGCTGCGTTACTCGCCGCAGCCACCCTTGCCACTCCGGCGCTGGCCGCCACACACACCTCGCGGCATGTCGTAACCAACGACAATGCGAATATGGCGTCCGTCATGCGTTCGGGCGATAGCTGCGTCCGCGCACCTGATGTCGGTGCCTATGCCACTCAACCGTGGACCGTGCCGCCTTGTGAGCCCAACACGGGCTACTGATCCGCGCGCTGCGATGTGACGACCGATAACGGGCTGGCGGGATTTCCCCCGCCGGCCCGTTTTCTTTGCTGTGCGCCAAGATCTTCGCCTTTGACGCCGTCCACCTTTGAAGCCCGCGGCGTCGCTCCGGTTCGTGAACGTGTCTAACGCCGAATTTAATGGATGCCTTGTGCATCGCACCTACCTGTCACTCATCCGACGTTTCGTCCGCACGGCTCGCCAGAGTTCGCGCGTCGCGACGCCGAACAATCTGACTGAAAGGAGTGTCACGATGAAACGGATGATCACGATACTGGCAACAGCTCTGCTTGCTTCGAGCCTGGTGACCGGTGCGGCTGAGGCCCGCGGTGGCGGTGGCGGCGGCGGTCATGGCGGAGGTTTTGGCGGCGGAGGCTTCGGTGGCGGCGGCCATATGGGCGGCGGCTTTGGCGGCGGCGGTCACATTGGAGGCTTTGGTGGCGGCGCCCATTTTGGCGGTATGGGCGGCGAACATCTGGGTGGCCTCGGCGATGGCCACATCGGCAGCGTCGGTCACATCGGCGCGCACGGCCTCGGGCTCCGCCAGCACGCCTTCCATCGCTTCGACCGATACGGACCAGGCTACGGCTACTATTACGGCTATCCCGATTGCTACGACTGGTACGTCCTGCATCCCTACAGCCCCTTGCCGCTGAGCTGCAGCTGAACCCGCCGCGCAGGCCCCCGCGCGCGGGCGTCGGTTCGGAGGACGTTTTTCCGGTCTTCCTGGCGTCCTCCGGACCGGCTTCCCCATAACCCGACACTTTGCGCCACGCTTTTGTCGTGCCGATCGAACGGCACCGGAGAGCAACATGAATCATTTCCTGATGATCACGGCAGCCACGGCCTTGCTGTGCGGCCAGGCCTTTGCCCAGCAGGCGGCGGTGATGCCGACGCCTTCGCTCGCGTCGACTTCTCCGCTCGGCATGGTGCCGAGCGCGGTCGGCCGCACCGGCATCCCGTTTGGCGCGACGGAAATCGCCTCGCCCGGCGTAAGTCCCATGCCGATCGCGTCGACCGGCACAATCGGCAGCACCGCATGCTCGACCATCGGCACCGCCCCGTCGACGATGTTCGGATCGGCAGCGACCTTCGATGGTGGCGGCGTGGCAGTCGGAACGGTTACGCCGCAGAGCACGATGTCCACCTTGCCGTCATCGGGCATCCCGCCGACATCGGCCCTGATCGACACGTCCGGCACCTCAGCCATGTGCGGCGCCGGCTCGGGCAACCTGGCCGCGTCATCAACGCCGACAACTCCGACGACGCCGGGCGGGATACCGCGAACCGGCATTCCGATGGGCTCGACCGAGATTGCCAATCTCGGCGTCAGCTCCGCCGCTGTGGTGCCGACCATGGCCGTCGCGCCCACCGTCAGCGCCATCGCCACAGTCCCGACGGTGCCTACCCTCGCGCTGCCGGCTCCGAACACCACAGCCGTCGCCGCGCCCACCGATGTCTCGGGAATCCCTGACATCACGGGGGTGCCGACAACGGTACCGGGCCTGTCCGCCGGCACCACGACGTTCCACTGACCCAAAACCCGCGCGCGAGAAGCAGCCATGAAAAAGAATGTCGCAATATCTGCCATCCTGTTCGGCGCCGTTGCCGCAGGCGGCCTTCTCTACTTCACGCACGCCCATGCGTTCAGAGCCGCTGTCGCGGCCGCGCCGCCTCCTCCGGTTCCAGTCGTGGCCGGCGTGGTCGCGCAGCATGACGTGCCGATCTACCAGAACGGCGTCGGCACCGTGATCGCCTACAACACCGATGTCGTGCGGGCCCAGATCCAGGGCCAGCTCATCAGCATCAACTTCACCGAAGGACAGACGGTTCATGCCGGCGACCTGCTCGCGCAAATCGATCCGCGCCCCTATCAGGCCCAGATCGACCAGTTCGAAGGCAATCTGGAGCGAGACCAGGCCCAGCTCACCAATGCCCGCGCCAATCTCGCGCGTTACAACCAGCTTGGCGACAAAGGCTGGGCCACGCCGCAACTGATCGAGACCCAGAAGGCCCAGGTCGGCCAGCTGGAGGCCGCGATCAAGACCGACCAGGCGCTGATCGAGGCGGCCAAGGTGCAGCTCAGCTACACGCGGCTGACCTCGCCGATCGACGGCGTGGTCGGCATTCGCCAGATCGACGTCGGCAACATCATCAGCCCGACGACGACCAACGGCCTCGTCGTGGTGACGCAGCTCGATCCGATCTCGCTGATCTTCACCCTGCCTGAAGGCGTGCTCCCGCAGATCCAGCGGCAGCAGCAGGCCAGCAAGACCAGCAAGACGCCGCTGCCCGTCCTGGCCTATGACCAGAGCAATTCGCTCCAGCTCGGCGAGGGCAAACTGGCGCTGGTCAACAACGAGATCCTGCAGACCACCGGCTCGATCCAGCTCAAGGCCAACTTTCCCAACAAGTCGCGCACGCTGTGGCCCGGCGAGCTCGTGAACGCGCGGCTGCTTGTCACGACCCGGCACAACGGCCTGACCGTTCCCGCCAACGTCGTGCAGCAGGGGCCGAACGGCGCCTATGCCTATGTCATCCGGCCGGACGACACCGTGGCGATGCGGCCGCTCAAGGTCGCGCAGATCACCGACGGTGAAGCGCTGATCGATTCCGGCCTGAAGGCCGGCGAGCAGGTCGTGGTCGACGGACAATACCGGCTGCAGCCGGGCACGCATGTCACGATCCTGCACGGCGATGCGGCCGAGGAAGCGGCAACGCAGCAAGCACAACAGGCGGTGATCCCATGAACATTTCCGCTCCGTTCATTCAGCGCCCGATCGCGACCGCGCTCCTGATGGTCGGCCTGTTGGTCGGCGGCCTCGTCGCCTACCCGCTGTTGCCGGTCGCGGCCTTGCCGAACGTCAACTATCCGACGCTTCAGGTCACCGCGCAGCTGCCGGGCGCCGATCCGCAGACCATGGCGGCATCGGTGGCGACGCCGCTCGAACTCCAGTTCGGGCAGATTCCAGGCCTCACCCAGATGACGTCGGCGAGCGCGCTCGGCTACACCCAGATCACGCTGCAGTTCGATCTGAACCGCCAGATCGACGGAACGGTCAGCGATACGCTGTCGGCGATTAATGCCGCGTCTCCGTTCCTGCCACCCGGCATTCCCTATCCGCCGACGATCCGCAAGGTCAATCCGGCCGATACGCCGATCCTCGTGCTCGGCCTGACCTCGGACAGCCTGCCGCTGACCACGGTGGACGCCTATGCGGAAAACATCCTGCTGCAGAAGATTTCGCAGATACCGGGCGTCGGCCTTGTCGGCCTCGGCGGTCAGCAGAAGCCCGCCGTTCGGGTGCAGCTCGATCCGCAGGCGCTTGCCGCGCGCGGCATCAATCTCGAGGACGTCCGCACGGCGCTCGGTCAGGCCAACGTCGACCTGCCGAAAGGCACCCTCAACAGCCCGAACCAGACCTTTACGCTGAACACCAACGACCAACTGCTGAACGCGGACGATTACGCCAATCTCGTGATTGCTTACCGAAACGGCTCACCGGTCCGCATCCGTGACGTCGGCCGCGCCATCAGCGCGCCGGAAAACGACCTGATCGCCGGCTGGTACAACAACCGGCGCGCGATCATTATGGCGATCCAGCGCCAGCCCGGCGCCAACGTCATCGATACCGTCGAGCGGATCAAGGCAGAGATGCCGGTGCTGCAGGCCTCGATCCCGCCCGCGATAAAGGTCAATGTCATCTCTGACCGCACCGACACGGTTCGCGCCTCGATCCACGACGTTCAGTTCACGCTGCTGCTGACGGTCGCGCTTGTCGTGATGGTGATCTTCGTTTTCCTGAGAAACTTCTGGGCGACGGTCATCCCGGCGGTCACCGTTCCACTGTCGCTGATCGGCACCCTGGCCGTCCTCTATGAGCTCGGCTACAGCCTCGACAATCTGTCGCTGATGGCGCTGTCGATCGCCGTGGGCTTCGTGGTCGACGACGCCGTGGTCGTGATCGAGAACATCGTGCGTCACATGGAGGGCGCCACGGCGTTCGAGGCGGCGCTGAAGGGCGCCGGCGAGATCGGCTTCACCATCATGTCGATCACGCTGTCGCTGATCGCCGTGTTCATTCCGCTGTTCCTGATGGGCGGATATGTCGGGCTCCTGTTCCGCGAATTCGCCGTCACCGTCAGCGTGGCGCTGGTGCTGTCGCTCCTGATCTCGCTGACCTTGACCCCGATGATGTGCGCGCGGCTGCTCAAGCCGGAGAACAGGACACACGGGCGGCTGTTCCGCATCCTTGAAGGCGGCTTCAATCGCCTGCTTGGAATCTACGAGGCCGGACTCAAGGTCGTGCTTCGTCACCGCTTCATCACGCTGCTGACGATGTTTGCGACCATCGCCCTGACCGGCTATCTCTACGTCGTCATTCCCAAGGGGTTCTTTCCGCAGCAGGATACCGGGCTGATCATCGGCCTGTCCGAAGCGGCGCAGGATATTTCCTATTCTGCGATGGCCGAACGCCAGCAGGCCCTGCTCAATGCCATTACGCGCGATCCGGCCGTCGCATCCGTCGGCTCGGCGATCGGCGCCGGCGGCGGCAACACCACGATCAACAACGGCCGCATCTACATTGCGCTCAAGCCCTACAAGCAGCGCGACAGCATGGAAACGGTGCTTGCCCGGTTGCGGACCAATTTGGCCAAGATCCAGGGCATCACGCTCTATATGCAGGCCGCGCAGGACATCACCATCGGTGGCCGGGTCTCGAAAACCCAGTACCAGTACACGCTGGGCGATGCCGATCCGGGCGAGTTGAATCACTGGGCGGCGCTGTTCCTCGACAGGATCAAGAAGATCCCTGGCATCACCGATGTCGCGACCGACCAGCTCAATTCCGGTCCCCTGCTCGACATCGCCATCAAGCGCGAGGTGGCCTCGAGCTACGGCATCCTGCCCTTCACCATCGACAACACGCTCGACGACGCCTTTGGCCAGCGCATCGTCTCGACCATGTACACGGCCCTGAACCAGTACCACGTGATCATGGAGGTCAATCCGAAATTCCAGTACTCGCCGGAGGCGCTGACCGGAATCTACGTGAAATCCTCCACTGGACAGGAAGTGCCGCTATCGACGCTGGTCGACAGTGTGGTCAAGGTCGCCCCGCTCGTGATCAACCACCAGGGCCAGTTTCCGTCGGTGACGATCTCCTTCAACCTGTTGCCGGGCACGGCGATCGGCGAAGCGACCAGCGCCATCCAGAATATCGAGCACCAGCTCGGCAAGCCGCTGTCGCTGCAGACGAGCTTCCAGGGCAACGCGCAGGCGTTCGGGGATTCGCTGTCGACCACGCCGATCCTGATCGTGGCCGCGCTGTTCGTGATCTATCTGATCCTCGGCATCCTGTATGAGAGCCTGATCCACCCCATCACGATCATCTCGACGCTGCCGTCGGCGGGGCTCGGCGCGTTGCTGCTATTGATGGCGGTCCATCTCGATCTCAGCGTGATCGCGATCGTCGGCATCATTCTCCTGATCGGCATCGTCAAGAAGAACGGCATCATGCTGGTCGACTTCGCCCTGCATGTCGGCCAGCAGGAGGGATTGTCGGCGGAGGACGCGATCTATCGCGCCTGCATCATGCGTTTCCGCCCCATTCTCATGACCACGATGGCAGCCATGCTCAGTGGCGTTCCGATGATGCTCGGCACCGGCGCAGGCTCCGAGATCCGCCAGCCGCTGGGCTACGCCATCGTCGGCGGACTTGCCGTGTCGCAGATGCTCACGCTCTATACGACGCCCGTGGTCTATATTTATCTCGACCGGCTGCAGACCTGGCTGTTCGGCAAGAAGAAGCCGGCGACCGAAGGTGGCGCCGAGCTGATGCCGGCCGAATGACGATGGCTCGCACAGACGCGATGAGGTCCACTAGTCCTTACGCTCGCTTCGGGCGCAAGGGCAAAACCGAGCGCGCATCTGCCCGTGCGCGCATCACTTCCTCCATGACGGCCACCAGCGCCGCCTGGTCGAACGGCTTCGAAATGCGCGGCAAATGCGGCTGCGCGGAGCCGGGCAGCTCGGCATATCCGGTGCAGAGCACCACGGGCGTGCCGGGATGCTCGGCGGCCACCGTCTCGGCAAGCTGCAGCCCGTTCATCCCCGGCATGGCATAATCGGTCACCACGATGTCAACCTTCGGCGTTCGGCGCAAAAGCTGGACGGCCTCTTCGCCGGAGCGCGCCTCGATCACGGCGTGGCCGAGATCGTCGAGCATCGCAGCGATACTGTCGAGAACGAGAAGGTCATCGTCGACGACCAGCACGGAGACGGGTCGATGGCTGCGGGGCGCGGTGCGTGACGGTTCCACCGCATGGGGCTCCGGCAGTTTTTCGTCCTGCGAGGCGGGCAGCCATATCTCGGCTGTCGTCCCTTCGCCGATGCGGCTCTTCAGCATCAGCACGCCTCCGGACTGTTCGGCCAGCCCCTTCACCATCGAGAGGCCGAGACCGGTCCCCTTGCCCACCCCCTTGGTCGTAAAGAACGGCTCCTGCGCATGCTTCAGCGTTTCCTCGTCCATGCCGGATCCAGTGTCGCTGACCGAGAGCGCGACGTATCGTCCCTCGGCGAGGCCATCGATGGCCTGCTCTTCGCGCGCGGCGATGCTGATGGTCCCGCCGCTTGCCGTCATCGCGTCGCGCGCATTGACGGCGAGGTTGAGGACCGCGAGCTCGAGCTGGTTGGCGTCGACCTTCACCTTCGCGAGTTCGATCGGAAAACGGGTCTCGACCCGGATCGCTGGATTAAACTTCAGCAGCGCGGACATTCCGCGGACCAGTTCCGGCACATCCACGACAACGGGCTTGAGGTCCTGCTTGCGCGCGAAGGCAAGCATGCGCTGGGTCAGCGAGGCACCCCGGAGCGCACCATGGATCGCGTTGTCGAGGAGCCGATGAATCCTCGGATCTTCCGTCTGGAGACGCTTCTTCGCGAGTTCGAGGCTGCCCGTGATCACGGCGAGTATGTTGTTGAAGTCGTGGGCGACGCCACCGGTAAGCTGACCGACAGTCTCCATCTTCTGCGAGACCACCAGCGCGTCGCGCGTGCGCTCCAGCGCTTCCTGGGCCCGGCGGCGTTCCGTCACGTCCCGCACGATGTTGGCAAAGCCGATGGCCTCGCCCCGCTCATTTCGCACCACGCGTATGGTCGCCTCGGCCCAGAAGCGGCTGCCGTCCTTGCGGACGCGCCAGCCTTCGCCTGCCGACTTGCCTTCCCGCCTGGCATCCAGAAGCACCGCCTCCGGAACGCCGGCGTCGCGGTCCTCATCGGTGTGGAGGATGGCGTAATCCGCCCCGACGATCTCCTCGCCATAGCCGATCAGCCTGATAGCTCCGAGATTCCAGTTCGCCACCCGGCCCTCGGGGTCGAGCATGAAGATGGCGTGATCGGCCACCCCTTCCACCAGCAGGCGGAACTTTTCCTCGCTTCGCCTGAGCGCCTCGGCTTCGCGACCGGCACGTTCTGCCGAGGAGCGATCGTGCACAGCCACGGCTAGCCCGATCACGAGGACCACAATGGTGGTCCCGGCGATCAGGAACGCGAGCGGCGCCTGTCCCACCGTGCCGAATGCCGCGCGGCCAAGGACGCCATCCATCGGAATGAAGGAGGAGCCCTGCATGGCGGCGTAGTGCATCCCGGAGATCGCCAGACCCATGACGACGCCCGCCGCGATGCGCTCGAGCACGCTCGTCATGCGAAAGGCAAGCCACAGCGCGACGATGGATGCTCCGATCCCGATAGCGATTGAAAGCACCACCCACAGCGGATCGTAGTGGATGGAAGCCGCCATCCGCATCGCGGTCATGCCCGTGTAGTGCATGCCGGAGATGGCGAGCCCCATTCCGATGCCGGACACGACGAGCGCGTTCGACCGCTGGCTGACGATGACGAAGGCAGCAGCGGCGACCAGAATAGGAAGGGCAAGCGAGAGCAGCGTGAGGAGCGGATCGTAGGAAATATCCACGCCGGGTAGGCTGAACGCCAGCATGGCGACGAAATGCATGGACCAAATGCCGCCACCCATGGCGACTGCCGCAGCCCCGAGCCAGGCCAGGCTGGCGAGGCCGGAAGCAGCCCGCATGCGAGTCGCGAGATCCAGCGCCGTGTAGGAAGAGAGCGCGGCGATCAGGACCGACAGCGCGACAAGAACGGGATCGTGGGAGCCAGGATGATGATGCATTCCGTAGACGAAGCAGTGGGAAGTGATTCAATAGCACCGAATTTGTGGCAGTGCATTGTTCCCGTGCAAGAGCCATCCGTTGAAAGTGGCAAAATCGGTGGGAGAGCCCTGGCCGATGCGGGAGGGTTCGGCTCGCGGGAACGAACCGCGCCGTGCTATTCCAACGATCGATTCAATTGCATCAAAAACCCCAGGTTGCCAATGCTGGCTTGGAGCGGTAGCTTATCCATGGAGCAGTTACTACAGGAAGCCTGGCGCTCTGGCGCCGAGCATTGAGCCTGTATCTGGGCCGACCCAAAAATCTGAGCCGGCCAAAAAGTTTGTTCCTGCGCTGTCCGCAGTGCGGCTAGCCGATACTGCGCGGGCGCGCAACGCTGGACCAGGATCTTTCTTGTCATGCGAGCTTCGACAGATTCAATGGAGAAGCAGAATGTCGGTCCCATGCAAGCTCGAACGCAGCCTCCTCAATCACGAGGAATACGAGACAATCCGCCTCACGCATCATCCCGCCATCTACGATGTGGAGCCGACTGATCTTGCGGATCTGCGCTCCCGCCTGCGCAAGATGCACGACAAGGAGCGAACGCTCGGCCGACAAAAGCGGCGAGAGATGCGCGGCAAAGGCGCGGCCCGCGGCGCGAACTTCCCCGGAATCGCCGAGCGTCCGTCGCAACGCAAGCAGGTCTTTGCCGCCGCGCTGAAACGGCTCAACAGGGAGCTCAGGCGTCTTCACAACCTGACAGCTCGGACCACCCATGTCGAAGCGGCTCGAAAGGCGCTCGCGCTGCGTCGAGCCGCGAACTTCATTTCCTATCCCTCCGCCGGATTGACTTCCAATGAAGGCATGGCGTCGCGCTCGAGCACACGCCGACGAAAGATCGTCACGGGCGCGAGGATCGGTCGCGTGTCGCAGGCAACGAAAGTCGCTCAGGCCATACGCGATACACGAGGCACTTGAGCCTCGCGTATCCATGCCATGGCCGGTTTCGCGACTAACCGATATGGAGGCGAGCATGAATATCCGACTTGTATTCAGCGTCCTGATCGTAGGCTTAGCTACCGCCATTGCGGCGCCGTCAAGCCTGTCCCTGGCGCAATCGACTGATCAGGCTGCGGCTGCGCCAAAGAGCGCAAAAGCAAATACAAATGTGACCCCGCGCAAGCATCGATATTGGCGCCACCACGGCGGACGGCATCCACATTACGGCAGCAGGCGGGTTCGCACCGTGGCGCCTGCAGCACGGCCGTCAGCTAATTGAACCGCTTGCCGGACTGTTGGTCGGTGCGACGAGCCCAACCCGTTCAAGTCACTTGAGCGATCCCATGAGCGAGACTGACACGCAGCAGAGCGAAGCTGCGCTTCCCTCCGCCGACTCTGGAAGAGCCAATTTCCCCTGGCAGCGGTTACCCTTTGTCGTCGCACTGGTGCTCGCCATCACGGGCGTCGCCTATACCAATATCTCGCATCAGCCGCTTGTCGGCTATTGGGAGTTCCTGGCACTTGCCATCGCCGTGGTCTGCGTCGTCACCAAATGGCCCGAGCTCGACAGCAAGCAGGCTCAGTTTCGGTTGATCTGGACCCAGGCGCTTCATTGGGTGGCCGTCCTGGTTACGATGAACATGATGCTTGTTTCCGGCGTTCAACAACTGCTCCCTACGCCGGCTACCAGCCTGGTGCTTCTGACACTTCTGGCGCTCGGCACCTTCCTCGCCGGCCTCAGCCTTTTGTCCCCGCAGATCTGCTTCCTCGGCATCGCCATGGGTGCCGCAGTTCCGGCGCTCTCCTGGCTAAAGCAGTCGATGGTCTTCTTCCTTCTCGCGGCCGTATTCGTGGTCGGGATCGGCATGACCTTCTGGCTTGGCTATGGCCGTGTGGCCGCACCTGACAACAGCAAAGATCAAGTCGAGGCCTAAAGATGCAGACGATACGGTTGCTTTGCGCCCTATGCGTGTCCGCTTTGATTTCCGTCGCCGCAACGCCTGCGCAAGGCGAAATGTTCAGGGCCGGCCGGCTGTTGTGTTCCAGCAGCCCGAGGATCGGATTCCTCGTTGGATCGACGCAATCGCTGCGTTGCGTATTCTACCGGCGAGGTTCGTCGCACCGCTACATCTACGCGGGACGGATAAGGCGTGTCGGTCTTGACCTCGGCGTCACCGGAAGTGGCGTTCTATCCTGGGCCGTCTTTGCCAAGAACTCGCGGATTGGTCCCGGCACCATGCGCGGGAGCTATGTGGGGGCCAGCGGCAATGTTGCTCTGGGTCCAGGCTTCGGCACCAACGTCCTGATCGGCGGATCCCGCCGAAGCGTCGTCCTGCAGCCGCTTTCCACCGAGCGCGCGATCGGGGTCAATCTCGCAGCGACGGTGACCCATTTGACCCTCGGCGCAAGAGGACGGCGATAACGCCCGGGGCTGATCCATCAGCTCGTGCGCTTTGCCCCGATGGTCTCGAATTGAGCCTTCTGCTCGTCGCTCAGCGTAGCAAGGAAATCGTCCAGGGCCGGCCGCAGCAGCTTGATCGCGTCCAGCATGGCGTCGAGCCTTGCATCGGCTGTTGCAAGCCGGTCGGGTGGATCGAGGTTCTCGTCCGGCTGGCAATTGAAATTCAGCGTGTTCCTGGCGAGTGCGCTTATCCGCTGAAGCGCGTCGAGCCCCTGATGCTGCGAGTCGTTCAGGCGCAGCCTCGCCTCGATCTCGCCGGCGGGCCATGGCAGCACCTCGGGCGGCGTACAGCTCTGAGTGGCCGGAACCTTGGGCGCAAATGGTGCGCGCTGACCGGACAGCTCGGCGAGCTTCCCCTTCTGGTCGTCGTCCAACAGCTCGTAGAATGTCTCGAACGGCGGCGTAACATATGCGATCGCGGATTTCATCGCCGTCAGACGCTGTTGCATCGCGGCAAGCCTGCCAGCCGACGTTAACGCGGCCTTGGCCGGGCAGGCCTCGCGGATAATCTGGGCGGACTTGACTGACGCGTCGGCGAGATTGTCGAGCGCCGTGCGCTGCTCCTCGCTCAGCAGGATCGCCTGGCTGATCTGTTTGATCGGGAGGCCAGCAAACTCGCTTGCATCATCGCCACAGATTTGTGCGAGTGAAGGGGGCCTGCCAGGTCGCCGGCCGCGCGGCGGCGCCATATAGCGGGTGAGATCCTCATAGCCATAGGGCGTGAAGATCGCGGCGTAGATATCGCGATAACCATAGCCCCAGAAGCCGATGCCGTCGCCCCAGAGCGTGTAGTCATAGATGTCGTAATAGGCGAACGGCCAGAACAACGGTCCCACCCATCCATACCCGCCATCAGCATGCTGCCACCATCCGCTCTCGCCACGGCGACCGTGCCAGCCCGCTAGCGCGGCAGCGGCTCCGACCTGCATCCGCG
Source organism: Bradyrhizobium paxllaeri (assembly GCF_001693515.2). Lineage (NCBI taxonomy): Bacteria > Pseudomonadati > Pseudomonadota > Alphaproteobacteria > Hyphomicrobiales > Nitrobacteraceae > Bradyrhizobium > Bradyrhizobium paxllaeri. The sequence continues at coordinate 1,936,836 of NZ_CP042968.1, read as the reverse complement.
CCACCGGCTTCGTCACCCAATCGGCGCTGCGGGTAACATCGGCGCGCGACGCCGCGCCGGTCGCCTCGTCACGGAGCTTTGCCGCTCTGACGCGCTCGCCTCGCCGGCCATGCAGGGCTCGGAAAGGCAGCGTGGCAATTGATCGCACTATGCCGATGGGACCGCCACCAATCCGAAGCTGCAGGCTTCTCGCCTCGGCAGTGCTCGACGACCCAGTGGCCACAAGCAGGCAGGACACTCCCAAAATGACAAATACAACAGGGGATTTCGACATCGCACCCTCGCGCCGCCGATTCTTGCGAGACGAGAACGCCCGATGGAACCAAAGGTTCCGGAGCGCCTGGTTGATCGAGCAGCGTGACCGTTAAGGGCTCGCCGAGAAAGAAGCTACTGACAATCCATTCCGCCAATGGAGCGACCGGTCACGCGCCCGAGGCCAATCGCTGATGCAACGTCGGGTTGCCTGGAGGCGGCAAGTTGCACAACCGGTCCCTTTGATGCCTTGACGAATTCCTGCCTGCTCCGCTCTAAATTAGCCCAGCGAAGTGTCTGAGTGGTCTTGCGCGACCAAGTACCGCGAAAGATGCTCGCAAGGACCGTTCATCAAAGGGACCAGGCATGTCTATCGACACTCAGGCCGCCACCGACCGCCTCATGCGCTTCCTCGCTGTCGAGGGCGTGACTGGAAAGGAGGCAGCGATCGGGCTCGAGCTGGCCGCGGCGCTGCAGGAAAGCGGCGTGCCGGCGGACGCCATCCGCCTCGACGACGCCAACACACGCATTCCCGTGCCGACCGAGACCGGCAACCTCATTGTCGACCTGCCCGGCCGCGGTGCGATGCACAACCAGCCGCGGATCATGTTCATGACCCACATGGACACCGTGCCGCTGTGCGCCGGCGCGAAGCCGAAACTAAAGGGACGCAAGATCGTCAACGAGGCGAAGACCGCGCTCGGCGGCGACAACCGTGCCGGCTGTGGCGTTCTCGTTACGCTGGCAGCCGAACTGGCGAAGCAGCAACTCGATCATCCGCCGATCACGCTCCTGTTCTGCGTGCGCGAGGAGAGCGGGCTGTGGGGCGCGCGCCACGTCAAGACCCAAGACCTGGGCTCGCCGGTCATGGCCTTCAACTATGACGGCGGCTCCGCCTCCAATGTCACGATCGGCGCCGTCGGCGCGGATCGCTGGCACGTCGAGATTTTCGGCCGTGCCTCGCATGCCGGCGTCGCGCCCGAGCGCGGGATCAGTTCGACCATGATCCTTGCGCTTGCCCTCGCCGATGTGAAGGCCGGCGGCTGGTTCGGCAAGGTGGTGAAGGGCAAACGGCAAGGCACCAGCAATGTCGGCCCCGTCACCGGCGGCGACGGCCGGCCGGCCGGCGACGCCACCAATGTCGTCACCGACTATGTGCACGTACGCGGGGAAAGCCGTAGCCACGATGCGAAGTTTTTCAAGGAGATCACCAAAGCCTACAAGGCGGCGTTCGAGAAGGCCGCGAAGCGCGTCAAGAACAGCGAGGGTAAGTCAGGCCGCGTGAAGTTCAAGGCCGAGACCGACTATTATCCGTTCCGCATGAAGGAAAGCCTGCCGGTCGTCAAACGCGCGGTCGCGGCCGTCTCCGCCATGGGCAATACGCCGAGCATCCGCGCCGCGAGTGGCGGGCTGGACGCGAACTGGATGGTCCGCCACGGTGTTCCGACCGTGACCTTCGGCGCGGGGCAGAACGAACCGCACACGATCGACGAATGGATCAATCGCGACGAGTATGACCGAGCGTGCGCGCTCGCAGTGCAGCTTGCGACCATGCGATGAGCTGCTTGTACTGACATTTCAGGGGCGTCGGCGAGCTTCAACCGCTACCGCCCCTCCCTTACCCAAACGTCATTTTCGCGGCCGGTGTCCGATCAATTTCGGCCGCGACGTCGGATATGATCTCGCGCATCCACACCAGTGCGGGATCCGAATGAAAGGAAGCCGGCCACTGAAGGATCTCTCGAAATCCTGAAATGCGGACCGGTGCACGCAACAGCTTCAGGGGAAAGTTTCGCGCAAAGACGGCGGCGAGGCGCTCATGCATCGTCGCGACACGGTCTGTTCCGATCACCATCGTCGCCATGGTGGTAAAGTTCGGTGCAACGACCTCGATGCGTCGTTTGTAACCTAATTTGACCAGCGCCCGCTCCTCAAAGGCAGCCCTGCGAGTGGGGCCGAACTGTGCGGTCACGTGTCCAAGTTGAAGGTAGCGGTTGAGCGACACCGAACGTCCGATCTTGCGGCTCCCGGTCCAGGCAACGCAGCAGAATTCGTCGGCGAACAGATACTGCTTGGGATGACCATCAAGAACGTCGACATCGGGCACGATGACAAAATCCACATCGCCGCGTTGAAGCTGGTCATGCACCCGATCATTGAACGGGAAAAGCTCGAAGGATATTCCCGGCGCACTTTGATACACACGCTTCATCACAGGGTGCATCAATACCATGCTCGCATAGTCGGAAACGACTATCCGAAAGCGCCGCTGCGAATTCGCTGGCTCGAACCTCGGCACAGAGATCAAGTTGGCTCGAATTCGCAGCAGTATGTCGCGCGTCGGCCGTTCGAGCGATTGCGCCAGTGGCGTCGGTACCAGCTTTCGCTTTGAAATCGTGAAAATCTCGTCGTTGAAATAGTCACGCAATCTGCCGATCGCGGCGCTCATCGCCGGCTGGCTGAGATGAAGGCGTCGACTGGCCCCCATCACACTGCGCTCCTCGAGGATCGCATCGAGAGCGATCAGCAGATTGAGGTCCAGGCCTTCGAACCGCATTTTCTGACATCCATTTTGTAAATACTACAGATCAATATAATCGATTTTTCAAATTTAAAAACCCGGTGTAGGCAAGAGATACGCAGCCAACCAAGAAACCGTCGTCCACCGGGAGGGATACGTTGATCAAGCCATGGATTTTTGAATTCATGCAGGCCCCGAATCTGAGCGATCGGGAGACGCCGCCGAGTACTGCGACTGCCGTATTTGACGAAGGTTACGCGCTCTGGCTCGAAGCCGAAAAGCTGGGGTTCGAAGGAATATTCTTCAGCGAACATCACTTCGGTCTATCCTACAGCCCCTCTCCCAACCTCTTGATCGCCGCCATTTCCCGTCACACGACACGGCTGCGCCTGGGAACGATGGGAATGGTCGTGCCGTTCTACGAGCCATGGCGCATCGTCGAAGAACTGATGATGCTTGATCATCTGACGAACGGCCGCCTTGAAATCGGCTTTGCAGCCGGCGTGCCGCAAGAGCTCGCGCGGATTGGCTTGGGAATGCAGGAGTCCCGCGAGCGCTTCAACGAGGCTTTGGAAATCCTCGATGCTGCCCTCGTGAACCCCGTCATCAACCACAGCGGAAAGTACTGGAAGCTCGAGAACCTGACCCTGATGCCGAACGTCTTCCGGCAGCCTTCTCCGCCGAAATGGACCACTGTTGTGAGTACGGCGTCCGCGCAGAAATCTGCGCAACGCCGGTCCAAAATCTGCACCGGGTTCGAGTCCGTCGCCCGCATATCGGAAATCTTCGACGTGTATCGCAAGGAGGCTGCCCAACTGGGATTTGCGGCAGGGCCCGATCAGCTCGCAATCCGGCGCAACATCTCCATTTCACGGGATGCAGGCGAGGCGCGCGAGGAATCGCAGGCTGCGAAGGCGGCGACGCTGAAAGTTGTAGCTGGTGATCCGCGTGTCGTCGATCGGGGATCCTCATTGCTCGACGCACCGAGGGCCGGGGCCGGATTTTCACTGCATGACGACGACTACATCGCCGGCACGCCGGCGCAGGTCGCGGAGCAAGTCATCGATCAGTGCCGCAAATGCGGTGCGGGCCACTTCCTTGCAATGCTGGGCAGAAGCGTTACGGGGCGTCGCCGCGAAACACTCGCTCTTTTTGGCGAGGAGGTCGTCCCCCAATTGCGACGCGCGCAGATCGATTGATGAGTCCGCTGGATCGCTGGAGCATAGGATGATTCAGGATAGACCGCTCATTCTCGGGATTGGAGGAACCCCGCGGCGCGGGTCGTCTTCCGAACGTGCGCTCGCGATCAGCCTCAAGGCGGCCGAGGATAAGGGCGCAAGGACAATTCTTCTCTCCGGCGCAGAGCTGCTGCTACCGATGTACATCCCCGGACAGCCGCCGTCCGATCAGGCTTCGCGTCTGCTGGCCGCGCTTCGTGAATGCCAGGGGATTATCATCTCGTCACCCGCTTACCACGGGTCGATATCCGGATTGATCAAGAACGCCCTCGACTACGCAGAAGAACTCAGGACGGATGCGCGCGCCTACCTGGACGGAATGCCAGTCGGCTGCATCGCTTGCGCCGGCGGGTGGCAGGCAGTTGGTCAAACTCTGGCCGCTCTCCGGACCATTGCTCATTCCCTCAGGGGTTGGCCAACGCCATTTGGGGCGATGCTGAACACTTCCATGGCCTTGTTCGACGTCGAGGGCAATTGCACCGATGCGACAACCAGGCGTCAGCTCGAGACGGTGGGACACCAGGTGATCGATTTCGTGCACATGCAATCTCGCGGCAGGCAGCGCGCACACTCCATTCCGATCGATGCAATGGCCGCACCATAGTCCCCGCAAAGCCCAGAGGCGTTCGGCATTCTCCGAGAGTAACCCGCGGTCAGAAAGGTGTTTGACGTGACATTCGAAACGATAAGGCTCGACATTGATGCCGTCGACACCGTCATAAAGGTCATCGGAAACGGCCCGGCCGTCCTGGCGCTGCACGGAGCGGCAACAATCGAGGGACAGGAATGGGCGCGCGGATTGGCCGACAGGTTTCGAGTCTATCTGCCGTTCCACCCCGGCTTCGGCGAAAGCGGACCCGCGCCACATATCTGCGGGATGCAGGATCTGATCGTGCATAATCTGCGGCTCATCGCAGCGTTGGGTCTGGATCGGCCGCACCTCGTAGGTCACTCCATGGGCGGGTGGATGGCGGCTGAAATAGCGGCGGTCGCCGGCGAACGTTTTGCTCGGCTGGTGCTGAACGCGCCTGCCGGACTGAACCACCCCGACCATCCCAGCACCGACCTCCGTAAAGTCGCCCCACAGGATATGCCTCACTACCTGGCTCATCGTACCGAGATTGCAGCCCAATACTTTCCTGGCGGCTCACTCGCCCCTCCGCCCGAGCAATTCATTGCTGCAAGGGAAAAAGAGGGCAACGCGCTGAAGAACATCCAGAAGGCACACGGCATGGGGCATCCGAATCTCGGTCGGTGGCTAAGCCGGATACCCAACGAGACCCTGATCGTGTGGGGAGACAGAGACAGGATCGCACTTGCCGGTCAGGCAGAGATCTGGGCCGCGGCGATTCCGAAAGCGCGCACCCTTATCGTGTCCGGCGTCGGGCACTTGGCCATGCAGGAAGACCCCGCCTGCGTCACGGCGATTGGCGACTTCCTTGCAGCCTGAAGCGGGGCATTCGATCCGATGTCTCTCAGATAACGCGCGCGATGCTGTGGGTCGGATCGGGGATTTACCGACTTTCCTTCCAAAAAAATATAACCCAGGGAGACAAACATGAGAGCCATTGTGGTCGCGATCGCCTTCACCGCGAGCCTGATATCCACTTCGCTGGCACAGACCTGGCCCACCCAGTCCATTCGTCTCATTGTCAACTTTCCCGCAGGAGGAGCAGCAGATCAGCTTGCGCGCCTGATAGGTCAGCCTCTCAGCGACGTTTTCGGTCAGCCCGTCGTGATAGAAAACAAGGGAGGCGCTGGCGGAAATCTGGGCGGGGAAGCCGTGGCGAGGTCCGCGCCCGATGGCTACACCCTGCTGATGTCTTCAGGCGGGATGGTGGCGATCAATCCCCATCTCTATGCCAAGATGACCTTCGATCCCACGAAGGACATCATCCCCGTCGCTTCCGTTGCACGCGTCCCTTTCTATCTCGTCGTCCGGGCCAACAATCCAGCGCGTGATTTCAAGGAATTCATTGCCGACCTGAAGGCCAACCCGGGAAAGCGGAATTTTGGATCGCCCGGTATCGGCAGCTCTCCGCATCTTGCGGCAGAAATGCTGAAAAACATGACCGGAACCAATGCGGTGCATGTGCCCTATCGTGGCGCGGCGCCGGCACTCAATGACCTCCTTGGGGGACAACTCGACTTCCTGTTCGACCCGGGCATTGCCATCGAGCACGTGAAAGCCGGCACATTGCGCGCCCTTGCGATCGGAAGCCCGCAACGATCGCCCCAACTTCCTGATGTACCCACGCTCGACGAGCTCGGCCTGACCGGCTTTGACGCGGACGCGCTATTCGGCATCTACGCGCCGGCTGGAACCTCATCCGAGATCGTCGCGCGCTTGAACAAGGAGATCAATCGATCGCTTGCAAACGCCGCGATCAACGAGCGCATCGCGACCCTCGGAAATATCGCCGCACCAATGTCTCCGGAAGCGTTCAAGGAAAAGTCCCGAAAAGACTCCGAGCGGTTCGGCGCGATCATCCGCGAACGGGGCATTAGCGCCAACTAACCGGGAAGGACCCTGGCCCGAGCGCCTCTCCCTTGGCGGCGTCCATCCAGATGCCTGCCTCCGAATTCGCACGTATCTGGTTCACCACGAAATCGGAAAACACCCTGATCTTCGCCGGCAACCTGGTCCTGTTCTGGTAGGCGATGTTCATCGTGAGCAACGGCAGCTCCCAATCCATCAATATCGGTTTCAGCTTACCGGCCTGGATGTCGGCCTTCACGATGTAGAGCGGCTGGATAAGGATGCCGAGACCTGCAACTGCGGCAGTACGGATCACCTGGCCGTCATTGCTGTCGAGGGTCGGCGTGATGCGAATGGTCTGCGCCGCGCTGCCTTTGCGGAGCCGCAATGAATAGGGATCATTGGCGAGGTTGTAGATCAGCATGTTGTGATGCGCGAGATCCGCCGGCTGCTTCGGGCGCCCGTGGCTTGCGAGATAGGATGGCGCGGCGGCGAGCACGCGCCGCATCTGGCCTATGCGGCGCACGATGATGTTGGAGTCCGGCTCGTGCTCGCGCGTGCGGATCGCGACATCGATGCCCGCCTCGATGAAATCCGGATAGCGGTTGGCCGTGACAATCTGCACGTTGAGCTTTGGATAGAGCGCGCGGAAGGCCGGCAGCATCGGCGCCAGATAGATCATCGCGAAAGAGAGCGAACTCGTCACGCGCAACATGCCCGTTGGCGATAGTGCGCGATCGCTCACGGCGTCCTCGGCTTCGGCGAACTCGCTCAGCAGCGTGCCGCAGCGTTGCAACAGCTCCTGCCCCGCTTCCGTCAGCCACAGCCGGCGGGTGTTGCGTTCGATCAGCCGGACCGCGAGGCGCTCTTCCAGTGCGCTGAGATGCCGGCTCGCCGCCGCATTCGACATCCGCAAGCTCTCGGCGGCCTTGGAGAGGCTGCCAAATTCGGCCGTCTTGGAAAAAACCTCGAGCTGCAAGAGTCGGTCCATTTTTGCACTTTTCGGAAAAGAGACTTGCGAATTTTGACGTTTAATTCCGATTTCTGCAAGGCAGAATACGGCTGCGAACGGAAGGGAAATCAGGGAAATGCCGAGCCCGATCAGACACATCGTGATGTGGCGGCTGCGCGGGGAGACCGCCGAAGAACGCTTCGCCGCGCGATTGAAGGTCAAGACCCTGTTCGAGGGCCTGAAAGGCCGGATCGACGGCCTGACCCGGATCGAAGTCGGCCTCGATGTCAGCGACGTCGACTATGCCTGCGACGTCGTCCTGGTCTCCGAATTCACGGACAGTGCCTCGCTAAAGGCCTATGCCACGCATCCGGAGCATCTGCGGGTACGCGAGGAACTCGGCGATCTGCGGATCGGGCGCTTTCAGGTCGACTACAACATCGAAGAGGCCGGCGCATGATCGGTTCATTCACCTTCGAGAATCTGCCCTGCCGGGTCGTGTTCGGCAGCGGGACGCTCAACACAGCCAAAGCCGAGATCGAGCGTCTCGGCGGCACGCGCGCGCTGGTGCTGACCACGCCGCAGCAGGAGGCGCAAGGCGCGAAGCTCGGAGCCGCGTTGGGGCCGCTCTATTCCGGCATCTTCGCTGGCGCCACTATGCATACGCCGGTCGAGGTGACCGAGCAGGCGCTCGCGGCGATGAAGGCGTGCGAGGCCGATTGCATGGTGTCACTCGGCGGCGGATCGACGACGGGCCTCGGCAAGGCGCTGGCGTTGCGGACCGGCGTAAACCAGCTCTGCATTCCCACCACCTATGCCGGCTCCGAGATGACGCCCATCCTCGGCGAAACCAGGGACGGCGTGAAGACCACAGTGCGCAACAATGCCGTGCTGCCGGAGACTGTGATCTACGACGTCGACCTGACGCTGTCGCTGCCGGCCGGACTTGCCGCCACCTCCGGCATCAACGCGATCGCGCATGCCGTGGAAGCGCTCTATGCGCGCGACAATAATCCGGTGATCTCGCTGATGGCGGAGGAAGGCATTCGCGCGCTTGCGAACGCCCTGCCCGTCATTGCCGCGAATTCCGATGATCGCGGCGCCCGTACCGAAGCGCTCTATGGCGCCTGGCTTTGCGGCGTCTGCCTCGGCACTGTCGGCATGGCGCTGCACCACAAGCTGTGCCACACGCTCGGCGGCACCTTCGACCTGCCGCATGCGGAGACGCACACCATCGTCCTGCCGCATGCGCTGGCCTACAACGCCCCTGCGGTGCCTGAGGCGATGACGCGAATTGCGCGCGCGATTGGCGCAGCCGACGCGGCGCAAGGCCTCTACGATCTCGCCAGGCGGCTCAATGCAAAGCTGGCGCTGCGCGACGTCGGCATGCCCGAGAGCGGGATCGACAAGGCAGCCGATCTCGCCGTGACCAACGCCTACTGGAATCCGTGCCCCCTCGAACGCAACGCCATCCGCGATCTGATCGCACGCGCCTGGTCGGGCGAAGCGCCGCTCGCGACGAAAGCGGCCGCCTGAACAACATTCGATGCGTCCTGTCCTGCGTCGGCAAGCCAGGCTTTTTGATCCAAGGAGGCTTCATGCGTAACTTCAACGAGAACACGATCACCCATGCGGTGCTTGAGCGGATCAGCGGCGCGAGCGATCCGCGCGTCCGGCAGGTCAGCGAAGCGCTGGTGCGACATCTTCATGCCTTTGTGCGCGAGGTGCGTCCGACCCAGAAGGAATGGGAATACGGCATCGATTTCCTCACGCGCACCGGCCACATGTGCGATGACAAGCGCCAGGAATTCATCCTGCTGTCGGATACGCTCGGCGTATCCATGCTGGTCGACGCGATCAACCATCCGGTGCCCGAAGGCGCCACTGAAACCACGGTACTCGGTCCCTTCTTTGTCCAGGCCGCGCCGGAGAAGCAACTTGGCGACGCGATCTCCGGCAGCATGGAGGGCGACGCCATGATCGTGACCGGTTCGGTTTCGTCTGTCGATGGCAAGCCGCTCGCCGGCGCCGTGGTTGACGTTTGGCACTCGGATGACGACGGCTATTACGACGTGCAGCAGCTCGACAAGATCGGAGATCTGGCGATGCGGGCCCGTTTCCATACGGACAACAACGGGCGATTCCATTTCTGGTCGATCAAGCCGGCGGCCTATCCGATCCCGCACGATGGCCCCGTCGGCCAGATGCTGGAAGCGCAGGGCCGGCACCCTTGGCGACCAGCACATGTGCACTTCATGATCTCGGCCCCCGGATACGAGCAACTGGTGACACATGTGTTTGTGGCTGGCGACAAGTACCTCGATTCCGACGTCGTATTCGGCGTCAAGGACAGCCTGATCCGCGAGTTCGCTCGCCGACCACCAGGCTCCGCGCCGGACGGCCGTGCGATGGACACCGACTATTTCCACCTGCACTACGATTTCGGGCTCAAACTGGCTGCGAGCGAGGCCCGGGCGGCCTGATCCCGCTGACGTCGACTCCTCGAATCTGACGTTGTCAACGAACAAGCGCGGCGCCCAGGCGCGTCACACTGCGCGATTCTGGGTTGGCGAGCGCCCGCCTCCATCCGCGACGAGAACCGCTCCTGTGACAAAGGACGCGTCGTCGGATACCAGGAAGAGGCAGCAAGCGGCAATTTCAGCAGGCGCCACCATTCGTCCGAGCGCGATCTGCCGCTCGACCGATTGGAATTCAACTTCCGCTGTCGTGCCGTTCTGTTCCGCGAGCAGGCGCATTTCGTAGGCGCTCATCGGCGTCCGCACCCAGCCCGGTGCAACCGCATTGGCGCGTATGCCGTCGGCGCCATGCGCATAGGCGAGCGAACGTGTATAGGCGACGACGGCCGCATAGCTCGCGCTGTCCGGGCTTGCATTGAATGCCGCGACGGAAGCGATGAAGGGCGCAACCGGCATGTTCCCCTTACGCGGAACGAGCCGCGGTCCTGGGCATCAGGAGGAAAGCCGCAAGGTAGAGCAGGCCCGTCACGATCAGCAGATTGTTGTAGCCGATAACCAGCGCTGCATATTCCAGACAACCGCCGACGATCGCACCCAGCAGGTTGACTGCAAATGCCGCCTGCGAGTCTGACGAGTTCTGGAAGCGCTTCGAGAAGGCCACGTTCGCGAGGTAGATCGGTAGGAACGCCAGCAGGGTCGCGGCCAGCAGCCTGGGCGCAAAGGGGAGAGGCAGCAGCCACTCGGGACGGATGACCCAGGCTAGGGCCAGAGATGCAGCGACACCGGCGTAGACTACCGGCAGTGATGGCGTCCGGAACTTCCGCGTCGTCTCCACCGCAGCGAGCACGATAACCAGCACGCCGGCGAAGACCAGCGCGTTGACGAACCACGTGGTGCCGAAAAGGAGCGCGAAGGTCGCTACGTTCTTGGTCTCCAGCAGCAGGAACGCCGCTCCCATGAAGAACAGGTCGGCATAGGGGCGCATGTCCCGCAGCGGCCCGGCCAGCGTGCGTACGGCGACCAGGGACGTCAGGAGAACAGCGAGTAGCGTAATCGTATAGAGCGGGGGGAACGAGCCGCCCCTGAAGTAGAGGAACGGCATATTGTCGGTCGCCGGAGAAACCACGCCGTGCCGCGAATCCGGGGCCCAAGTCGTTTCGCAGCGCTGGTCCGCGGCCGTCATCCCGATTGTGATGACCGCGTGCGCACCGGCGAATGTGTCGACGCATGGAGCGTGCCCGAATACTGTAGCGGCGGTTCCGGCCAGCCTGTCGATGAGCCAGTGCTCCCGGTAGGCATTGTACATGGCGAAGGCGCCGTGGGGTTTCAGGTGCTCGCGCACGGAAGCCAGCGCTTCCTGCGTGAACAGGAATGACTCGAGCCGGATCTGCGAGGCCCCGCTGACCAGCGTCAACGAGTCGGGCAGCGCGAAAAGAACGAGGTCGTACTTGCGGCCCGTGCTTTCGAGGAATGCCCGCCCATCATTCGTGTGCATCGTCACCCGCTTGTCGGCGTATGGCCGATCGGGGTTCTGCTCCATGCCGATCTTGAGAATTCGCGGGTCGATGTCGACTGCATCGACATGCCGGGCCTGCTTGCGCAGGGCGATCGCCACGTCGGACCCCGACCCCGCTCCGATGATCAGAACGTCATCGAGGGGATTACCGGGCAGCCGAAGATAGGGCGTATCGTAGATTCTTTTTTCGCCCTGCTCCAGCTTCCACTTCGCGGGTGCCATCAACTGGTGGGGCACTCCGTTGACGCCGATGAGGAGCAGGTTCGGGTCCGCCGGGTCGACCTTCTTGGTCTCGACCTTGTAGTAGGGAGACCAGCTTACGCCAGGAGCCAGCGTCTCTTGCAGCAGCTTGCCGACCAGCATCAGCGCCCATGCGCAAGTCACAAGCCGGCGGGACGGACCGGCCAACACCAGATAGAGGATGAAAGCGATGAAACCCCAAACCACCGACGGCGCATGCAGAAAGCTCAGCGCCGTGAACGCGGATATGCCGAGCAGCGATCCGATCAGATCGTAGCGGTATGCCGTCAGGGGAGGCAGCTTGCCGAAACAGCGACCCACGACTTCGGCCGGCCCCGCCACGACGACTGCGACCATCGCGAAAATGATCGGCAGTGCGAGCCAGGCCGGCGGGCCGCTGGTTTCGAGCGAGGTGAAATAGATGACGTCGGACCCGGTCCGTTCGATCGTGACGGGGAACCAAAGCACGCCCACGATGAGAATGCTCAGCAGCGGCATCGATGCCGGCCATATGGACCAGCTTTTCCTGCTGATGAGGAAGCCCGCGCCGATACCGAGGAACGAACCCAGGAGAACGAAATTCGAAAAATACGACAGGTGAATAACGTTCGCGCCGAGCCATCGGATCAACGCAAGTTCGAGGAAGAGCATAAGGCAGGCTGCCAGCACCAGTCGAACGACCGTGCGCCCCCTGCTGCTGCTTGCCTTGGCATCGACCGTGGCGTGTGGCGGGGCGCCGTCAGCCGGCAAAGTGGAGTATGCTAGACCCGGATCAACTCGAAGCAAACTTCACCTCCTCTGTCCGCTGCGGAAGGGCAATAAGCCTCTCGCGCTGAAGATCGGTCATGGCACCGTTTCTCAGATAGCTTGCCAACGTACCGGATGACGACCTTAGGTAGATGTATCTGACAACTATCTAAGGTAGAGTTAACGCGGACGAGACTGGAAAGTGGCTGGCAGGATCTTACCAATGATCCGGGCTGGACCGAATTCGCGATGAGGGGAAAGAAGGCCGCGACACAAGCGGGTTTCGCGGGCGATGAGGCGGGACAGTTGTTCGGTGCGATTAACGAGCTGCGCAATAACGTCGCGGAGCATAGAGAAAATCCCAGAAGCGGCTATCTCGCATACGACGCGATCCATGGTCACTTTGAATTCGTCGTGGCTGACTCTGGTATTGCGGTCCTCAAGAGCCTCCGAACCCATCCGCACTATTCGCATGTCACCGATTCCGGGACTGCACTTAACCTCGCACTTAGCGAGGGTGTGTCGCGGCATTATAACGACAAGGACCGCGGCCCAGGATTTCGACCGATCTTCGTGGGACTTGCCAACGCGAGCGAGCATCTACGCTTCTGTTCTGGCGACCATACCAAGGAGCTTATCCGGGGGGCGGATCGCCGAGTGATTTCCAGCACGCGCCAGAAAGCGCCGCTTTCGGGTTTCTTCTGCTCGGTGAGATGCGCGCCCAATAGCAAGTGATTAGACGCGCAATAAAAGCGAGCAACAAGATGAAGTTAGTGGCCAAGAATTAGGCGGCGATGTCTTCCGCGTTACGCTTGTGAACAAGCTCGGTTTCGCGGATCAGGCTCAAGCCGGCGGACACGCTTCACCATCCGGCAACTGGCTTGCCGTCGTCGGCCGGTTTACCGACCCTGATCGGTCAGCAAATTGTTCATCGTCTTGCGATCGCGTTCGGAACGAGCGCCATCGACGCCTTCTACGGCGATCGCGATCGTGCGTTTTCGATTCTTGTGACCCGGCTTTTTTCTTTCAGACGACCCGGTGTTCGTGACCCGCATCACGGTGAAACCGAACAGCAGGCTTACTCTGCTGACCAAGGATTGAAAGGAGATCCCTCCCGCTCAACGCTATGCACAACGCGCATTTCGAAATTATCGGTACCGGCACTGCGGCGGCCGCTTTTTCGCCCGGGTCAAAGGCGAGATCGAATGGAAGCCAATATGCCTGTCGTCCTGTCGATGATGTTTACGGCCTGCTGAGTCTTGCCTTGCGCCAACGGATATTTTGCACACTGATCAGATAACTGAACCAGCCGTTTTCTTTCGCTCATCAAGATCGAGCTGCTGTTGTCGATGGCAAACTTGACGATACCCCGCATCGGATTGTTGTCGCCAAAGTCGGTCAGATCTTTCTCCATCGTGATCAGATAATCGTAGCTCGCTAGTTCGTCGGAGATCTGGAGAAGTTCCCGGATGATCTCGTTAATGCAGCCGGCGTCGCCGCTGGAAACATCGGGGCGCTTTGCGGTTTCGACAAGGTCGTTCATGAGGTTGGCAAAGAGTGGCTTAAGGCTCTCCGCCTGCCTGAAATCGCTTTCGGAGAGGATACCCGCGCAACACACACTGGGTAGGAACAGCCCAAGCGCCAAGCTTGCCGCCAGCATCTTTCGCTGCGCTCGCGCTGGGCACGAAAGTCTCGCGGTGCCGATCAGCCCGTGCGTCACAATTGGTCCCTTCCCGCCGCCCCTTATTGTTAGACGGTCAATTCTGTGCAAATATCCGACATCGTCGACTTCATTTCATCAATTGCATTGCGTGCAGATATGTCGACGTCTGAACCGCTCCGAACACGGAGCATAAGAGCATGACCGACGGACCGCAACGGGCATTTCGCGCCGCGGCCCTTGACCGGGCTGCGTCTCCCGAACAGCTCGATCATGTCGTTGTTATCACCAAGCCCGCTGATTGGATTTTTACCCTTGTGCTGTGCATCGCGCTTATGGCGGCCGTGCTGTGGGGCATCTTTGGGCGCGTGCCTACCCGCGTCTCGGGCGAGGGAATCCTGATCAGCAGGGGCGGTAAGGTCGTCGATGCCGTATCCGCCGCTGCCGGACGGCTGCAGGTGGTCGCAGTCGCGGTGGGCGATCGCGTCAGTAAGGACCAGCCCATCGCCGAGATCGTTCAAACCGACATCAAGCAAAAGCACAACGCAGCCACCGAGGTCTTTGATGAACGCGAGCGGGAGCTCGCCGACCGGGTGTCGAAAGTTGCAAGCGAGCTCGCCGCCAAGAGCCAGAACTTTGCAAAACTTGAAGCCGCCCTGCAACAGGCGATCAAAGCAACGATCCAACGCATCGAATATCTCACCGTCGACGTCAAAAACCTGGAGGATTTGCTAGCCAAGGGATACACGACGCGGCGCAATCTGGAAGAGCGACGCCGCGAGCTGGCCGATGCGCAACAACGCCGTACTGACGCCCAAAACGAGATTTTGAAGTTGCGGGCGCAGAAGACGGATCTGGAGACGGAGCGCGGGCGCGAAATTCAGCGGTCCCAGTTTGCCGTCAACGAGGCCCGGCGGCAAATGAATGCCGCCGCCGAACAGCTGAGCCAGAACACCAAAGTGATCAGCCCGATGGACGGGCGGGTTTTGGAAGTGAAGATTTCGCCCGGTTCGGTGCTGGCCGTCGGCACAGCGGTGATTGCGATCGAAAGCGAAGGCGCCAAGCTCGAAGCCGTCGTCTATATTCCCGCCGAACGGGGCAAATCTATCAAGCCGGGCATGCAGGTGCACCTCGAGCCGAGCACGGTCAAGCGCGAGGAATTTGGCATGATGCTGGGCAGCGTGGTCAGCATCTCCGATTTCCCGATGACGCCGCAAGGCATGGCCGCACTGCTGCATAACGACAGCCTGGTTTCACGCTTCTCGCGCGAAGGTGCACCTTACGCCGCGACGGTTGAGCTCGATGAAGACGCCTCCACCATGACCGGATATCGATGGGCCGTTGGCGAGGGGCCGAGCATTCATCTCACGAGCGGAACGTTGGCGCGGGCCGAGATCACAACACGCCGGCGGCGCCCCCTCGATCTGGTAGTACCACTGCTCAAGCAAATCACGGGAATTGATGGATAAGCCTACTCCAAACGAGCTAACCAGCAAGCGCGGGCGGCCCAAATCTTACGTCAACCGCATGGCGAGCTGGTTGCCGCGCCGAAGTATCCGACGGACACCCATCATCCTGCAGATGGAAGCCGTCGAATGCGGCGCGGCAGCGCTTGGCATCATTCTCGCCTATTACGGGGCGTGGATTCCGTTGGAGCAGCTTCGTATCGCATGCGGCGTATCGCGCGACGGCAGCAAGGCGAGCAATATCATCAGAGCGGCGCGCCGACACGGGCTGACGGCGAAGGGCTACAGCGTCGAACCTCCGGCACTTGCCGAAATGGCAATGCCTTGCATCATTCACTGGAACTTCAACCATTTTGTGGTCCTGGAAGGAATTGACAAAAAGCGCGCCTACATAAACGACCCCGCGAGCGGGCGGCGGCGGATCGATCTGGTCGAGCTCGACCTCGCCTTCACCGGCGTTGTCCTGGTGTTTGAACGCGGCGAAAAGTTCGGGAAGGTTGGCAGCAAACCGAAGGGCATACGCCTGCTCATGCGTGAGCTGCGCCAATCAAGGAAAGCGGTGGCCCTGCTGGTTGTTGTCAGCATCGCCGCGGTCGTGCCCAATATTGTTGCCGCGGGATTCTCAAAAATCTTTGTTGATGACATTTTGATCCAGCACACGCGCGGCTGGCTTGCGCCGCTCCTGATCGGCATGGCGGTGACGGCGGCCTTCCGGGCCTCTCTGACCATCCTACGCCAATCGCTGCTATTGCGGCTGCAGACCAAGCTCGCCGTCGTGATGACCAGCCGCTTTCTGTGGCGCGTCATGACGCTGCCGCTGGAATTCTTCACCCAACGCCACGCCGGCGATATTGCGAACCGTATTGCAGCCAACGAACAGATCGCCCAGCTGCTTTCAAGCGGCATTGCCGCCAATGCGCTCAGCCTGATGTCGGTGGTCATGTTCGCCGCGGCTATGGCTGTCTACGACGTCGCCCTGACCGCGCTTTGCGTCGCAATCTCTTTGATCAATGTTCTTATCCTGCGGCTTGTCGCTCCACGCCGCCAGGAACTGAGCTATCGGTTGGGGCTCGAACAGGGTAAGCTGCTCGCGGCGACCGTGGGCATGGTACGGACCATCGAAACAGTCAAGGCAAGTGGGTTGGAAGACGACGCCTTCGGCAGGTGGGCCGGCCTTCAGGCCAAAAACCTCAACGCAGAACAGAGGATCGGCGCCTCCGCCATCATATTGGACATGGTCCCGACCCTGCTCACCGGCCTCATGATCGCCGCGATTCTTGGTTTCGGAGGCTGGCGGGTCATTCAGGGCTCGCTGACATTGGGAGGCCTCGTGGCCTTCCAAACCTTGGCAATGAGTTTCTCCGAGCCTTTTGTCGGTCTCGTGAACTATTTCGGCGGCCTGCAAACCATGAAGGGAGCGCTCGAAAGGCTCGAGGATGTCTACCGGTACCCGCTAGCGCCGCCAATGCCGACACATGTGGATGCGTTCCCGCCCAAGCTTGCCGGCCGACTCGAACTTCACAACGTCAGCTTCGGCTATTCGGTGCTCGAGCCGCCGCTTCTGGCGGATCTTTCGCTGGTGATCCCCGCCGGTTCACGGGTCGCGCTCGTCGGTGTGTCGGGCAGCGGAAAGTCAACCCTCGGCAAACTGATCTGCGGACTGTACAGACCCTGGTCGGGTGAGATTCGTTTTGATGGATGGAAGCTGACGGATGTTCCTGCGGACGTTTTCGCGAACTCCGTCGCCTATGTCGACCAGGACATCTTTATGTTCGAGGGAACCGCGCGAGACAATTTGACGCTCTGGGATTCAACAACCGATGAGCGCCACCTGCTGACGGCGGCCAAGGACGCGCTGATTCATCAAGACCTCGCGACCAGACCGGGCAATTATGACTGCTACGTCAATGAAGGCGGTACGAACTTCAGCGGTGGTCAGCGTCAGCGCATCGAAATCGCCCGAGCTCTGGTTTGCAATCCCTCGATCCTTGTCTTGGATGAAGCGACGGCTGCACTTGATCCGATCACCGAAAAATCCATCGACGACAACTTGCGGCGCCGAGGCTGCAGCTGCATCATCATCGCCCACCGCCTGAGCACGATACGCGATTGCGACGAAATCATCGTGCTCGAACGCGGTCGCATCGTTGAACGCGGCACGCATGAAGAGCTTCTTGCGCTTCAGGCCTCCTATGCCAAACTGGTGGCGCGCGGATGACGGATCGATTTGCCAGCGAAAATTTCGTTGGGCATCAACGCGAGGTGCCGATCGGCCTGTTGCACCGGACTGCGCTCGATGCGCGTCGCCCGATGCTTCTCAGCGACCACGAACACATTCTTCAAGTGGCCGCCGGTCACGTCGATTTGTTTGCAGTTCAGCCGACAGGCACGCGCCAGCATTTGTTTCGTGTCGAAACCGGCGACGGCATTCTGGACCTGCACAATGCCTGCGAAACCTCAGGCAGCCGGTTGCAAATCATCGCGGTCGGAGCCCCTGGGACAGAGCTTTTGGAGGTGCCGCGCAGTGCCGCGTCCTTTGAACGTGTGTCTGGCTGGATTGCCCACTTGGCGACGTTCATGGCCCGCTCGGCGGCAAGCGAGACCATTTCCGAGCAGGTGATCGGTGAAGCGATTGAACTGCAGCCGGGCGAGCGCCGTCGCAGTCCGATGCGGGACCTCGTATGGGCACACCTCGAAACCGGGACGGCAAAGCTCATGAGCCTTGGCCCGAGCTTCGCTCCCGGGCAGCCTCCTCTCCCTTTGACCGGTGGAGTGTGGGTGGAAGCAGGCGAGCACGGGTGCAAATTGCGTCTCGACGCGAATCCGCCGGATGCCCTGCTCCTCTGGCCCGCGATTGATCGATTCCAGCTCGCAGTTATTGGCCATCTTGAGTGCAGCCTGGCAGAGGGCGCCATTCGAGAGCGGGAACAGCTAGCCCGGCGTGGCGAACTCATTGCGTCGCAAACGCTCGATTCGTTTGAGCGCCTCTCTGATATCGTGGTCAGAAAACGCGATCGCGCGCAATCCGAGTGGGACCCGGCGGACCCGCTGCTTTGCAGTTGCCGCATCGTCGGAGAAGAACTGGGAATACCGATTACGCTCTCTCAGCGAGCTCAGCCCGCAGGACAGGCCTTCAGCGAGATTTTGGACATCGCTCGCACGGCCCAATTGCGGGTCCGCCGTGTGGTCCTGCGCGATGTCTGGTGGAAGACCGATGTTGGACCGCTCCTCGGTTGGCTTGGAGACCAACGCAGTCCAGTGGCGCTGGTGCGCAATCGGGCGAACACCTACACGATGTTCGATCCGAAAGGCGGAAGGCATCGCTTGGTCGATCGCTCCGTTGCCGGCGAGCTCAATCCGGAGGCCATCGCTTTCTATCCAGCGTTGCCACCCCACCCTCTTCGATACCGCGATCTGCTTACCTTCGCGTGGCGAGGCGTCTCAGGCAGCATCGCGCGCATCGCGTTGGCTGTTCTGGTAATCGGGCTACTGTCGCTGGTGCCGCCATTGCTGACGAATGTCCTGGTCAGTTCGGTTATCCCGCGCACCGAGATCGATCAGCTCGTTGTTTGTGCGCTTGCGCTGACGGTCACCGCTATGGCGATGGCCAGTCTGCAGATGATGCAGGGACGGGTCACGTTAAGGCTCGAAGGTCTGCTCGACTATAAGCTGCAGGCCGCGCTGATCGACCGACTGCTCCGCCTACCCACCTCTCTGTTTCGCGAACATACAAGCGGCGACTTGGTCGATCGCGCCATGGGCATCAACGCCGCTCGCCGGATCTTCACCGGACGCGTGCTGCGCGGCTTTACGGCCTCGTTCTTTTGTCTCTTCAGCATTGGGCTGATGCTCTACTATGACCTCCGTCTGGGCAGCATTGCACTGCTGCTCACGATGATTAGAGCGGCTGTGATTCTTGCCACGAGCGCCCTGCGACTCTACTATGAAACCAGGCATTTCAACCTGCAAGGCACGGCCAACGGCTTTGTGCTGCAGTTGATTACGGGAGTCAGCAAGTTGCGCGTGGCAGGCGCAACGGCGCGCGCGTTAGCGCGATGGTCGCAACAATTTGCCGTACAGAGGCGCTATTTCATCGTCTCGCAGCAAGCGGCCAACGCGCTGAGCACCTTTGACACCGCCTTTCCGATGCTGGCGACATTGACCATCTTTGCGCTTGCCTCCTACACAAACAGTCGCGTCCTGCTCGATCTCGGCGCTTTTCTCGGCTTTCTGACGGCGTTCGGACAGACCATGGCCGCGATCGGCACTTGGGCCTCGAGCGTCAGCGAATCGCTGGTGGCGATTCCACACCTCACCCGCCTGAAGCCCGTGATTTCCACCTCGGCCGAGATCTCCGGGGAACGGCGATCGCCTGGAGAACTATCCGGAGAGATCGAACTTTCCGGCGTGGTCTTCCGCTATGCGCGAGGCGGGCCGAAGGTCCTGGATGACGTCAGCCTAAGCATTGCGACCGGTGACTACGTCGCGATCGTCGGTCCCTCAGGCAGCGGGAAATCGTCGCTCTTTCGTTTGCTGCTCGGTTTTGAGCGGGCGGAAGCCGGCACGGTGTTTTACGACGGCAAGGCGCTCAACACGCTCGACATCAGCGCGGTACGCCGTCAGCTTGGGGTGGTGCTGCAAGATACCAAGCTCGCAACCGGAAGCCTTTACGAAAACATCTGCGGCGGCGTTGATTTGCCGCTGGAGAAGGCGTGGGAGGCCGCCCGACTGGCGGCGCTGGATGCCGACATCGCGCAGATGCCGATGGGCATGCATACGCTGGTTGCGGAAGGCGTGAGTACGCTGTCAGGCGGTCAGCGGCAGCGACTATTGATCGCCCGGGCTCTTGCGCGTTCGCCACGGATTCTTCTGTTTGATGAGGCAACCAGCGCGCTCGACAACCAAACCCAAAGCATCGTCGGCGCCTCGCTGGAACGACTGAGCATCACGCGGATTGTGATTGCACATCGCCTCAGCACCGTCCGCAATGCAGATCGTATTGTCATGCTCTCGCGCGGCAAAATCGTGCAAACGGGAAGCTTCGCAGAGCTCATGAGCGAGCCGGGGCCGTTTTCGGATTTTGCCGAGCGGCAGTTGGTCGAACCGGCTCATCGCTAGCCTAACGGCGGCGGACAGCGATCCTGAAACATCATGTGCACTTCACAGTCCTGCGAACCGAAATAGGGACTAGCAAGAGCCCACGTGAGCGAGGTCGTCTGGGAGGCCACAGGGCGACCTCCAGAAGAGCACAGCGGTTGTGTGGAGCGGACCTGGGGCGGAAGATCTCTCACCTTCCAAGATTTACAGGGTTTCCTGATCGCTTTTGATGGACCCGGCCCCTGTGTGATGAGCATCTCTCGGCAGGTAGGCACGGGTGCGCTCGTAGCGCATCGACACCGTGTCGAGCCCCTCGTCCCGTAATTCCCTGAGCGAGGGTGCTCGCGTCCAAAAATTGTCGATTGAAATGAATACCCGCACACCCCGGGAGCAGCCAGGGGTGTGCGGGCTTCCGTAAGTTAGCCGATCGAGCTGGTGTTCGACTGCCCGAGCAGCTGCGCGACGGCAGCAGCACCGCCGGCACCGAAGACGCTGGAGCCGCCCTGAGCCACACCGACCTGCGTGGCGTTGTTCGCCTGTGCGACGATGTTGTTGGACAGATTGGTAAAGTCGAAGATCCCGCCACACACCGCGTCGAGTTCCGCATCGATCAGTTCATGCACTGCTTTCATGAGTTCCCTCCTTGGGGGTTGTGTGTGAACAACATCTGGCTCGAAGCAGCCAGTGCCTCACTACGCTTGTTGATACACGAGGCTGGTTTTTCCATCTGTGACAGAAATCACGGGCGCAAATGAGTGCGCGAGTCGTTGTAGTCATTCTTATACGACGGCAGAACGTGGCGCAGACGGCTTTCGCCAAGTACTACGACATGATCGAAGCATTCCCAGCGGATTGAGCCGATCTCAGGATCTCAGCTTCCAGCGACACCCGCGCCCGGAACAATGAGACCAGCACCGACCAGACCATGCTGCAAGCTTCTCTCATAAGGCAGAAGCATTGCGCGATCCGGCCTTACGTACCGGCCGGATTAGGTTTCCGACAGAGACGGCATGAATTTCGCTGATCAATCCGCCACGTGACCGTCTCATGGATTGTCTTCTATTTCGGTTGATGCAGGCACCGTGCTGATGCACGCGGACAATGGACGTATCGATCATTTGCAGAGCGACATCATGGGCGCACAAATTTTGTTGTTCGTGATCCAAGCCGACATCCCACAAACAAAGAGCATTCTGGCCAAGAGTTCACCCTGGCGTAGCCAAAGCTGACTGCCGCTGTGGGGCACCCCCGTGATTTCTGTCACAGATGGAAAAGCCAGCCTCGTGTATCAAACACGCGTAGTGAGGCACTGGCTGCTTCGAGCCAGATGTTGTTCACACACACCCCCAAGGAGAGAACTCATGAAAGTAGTGCATGAACTGATCGATGCGGAACTCGACGCGGTGTGCGGCGGGATCTTCGACTTTACCAATCTGTCCAACAACATCGTCGCGCAGGCGAACACTGCCACGCAGGTTGGTGTGGCTCAGGGCGGCTCCAGTGTTTTCGGTGCCGGTGGTGCTGCTGCCGTCACGCAGCTGCTCGCGCAGTCGAACACCAGCTCGATCGGCTAACTTACGGAAGCCCGCACACCCCAGGCTGCTCCCGTGGTGTGCGGGTACTCATTTCAATCGAGAATTCTCATAGACACGAGCACCCTCGCTCAGGGACTTACGGAAAGAGGGTCTCGACACGGTGTCGATGCGCAACGAGCGTACCCGTGCCTGCCTGCCGAGAGATGCTCATCCCACAGGGGATGGCCCGGCCGGGTCCATCAAAAGCGATTCCGCTGCCAATCGCAGTGTTTCTCTAAATAGATCCCGAACGATCAAGGTCGCCTCGGGCATCTACGGTACTTCGGAGATCACGATAGGAGCGACGTCATGCCAGAGTTTGCAATTTTCTTGGTGTTTCTCCTTGCTGCGTTCGCGATCAGCAGGCTCGTTTAGTGAATTGAAATGTGCTCCCGATGACACGCACGACGGCTACACGGTCCAGCTAAGCGTCGATTGCTTCAGAGTTCGCAGCGGAAAGTGACCGCAATTGGGTGGGCTGGCTCCAGATCCCCTGGACCAGCTGCAAGACAACCGAGCGAGGGCTTCATGACGATTCCGATCTCACGACGAGGCAATGCATATTTGGAGACAGCACGGACTTTGCTCCGCCATGCCGAAACCATGACAGACCGGGCGATTGCCGGTCAGCTCAAGGCCCTTGCTGACGACTACGAGCGGCGAGCTGTGAAAGCTTCGCATGTCGATGCAGCAAAAGCATTGGCTCGATCGGCTGCTGCTAGCGCTGAACCCGAGTGGTGTACATGACCTGATGGTCAGCCTCAGAGGAGCGCATATGGGCGATATTGTTCGATTTTCCCCAAAATCTGAGTGCGACCGAGCCCGCTTAATTCAAGAAGCACGCGCGATATATGACAGCATCTTCCCGCCGGTTGACCCGGTCAGGGAGCAGCATGACAAGGCACCGATAAGGCATACGGTCGGCGGCGCCAATGCCCATCGCAGCGACGGGGGTCTCCTGTCGTGATCAAGATCATCGCCGTGCTCTGCAGTCTCTCTTCTCCGACAAATTGCCGCGCTTCTCCGACAAATTGCCGCGAGCAGGTCGTCACCACCTCGGACTTCGCCGACGTCTCGATGCAGTCCTGCCTGATGGGCGCGCCGCAGCTCGCCGAGTGGATGAACCAGCATCCGGCCGAGCGCCAGGCGGCAGGGCAGCTTCCCCGGACGCGCAGGAATTTATTGAAGAATTGATCCGCTGCGTGCTCGCTGCGGCTCTTGCGCGTCCGCGCCGGATGTGAGGGAACGCTCGGCATTGCGGGTCATCGGCACGGCAGCCGGCTGCGGTTGCTGACCAGCAGCTTCGGGCCGATTAAGATTGCGGTCCCGCTTGCCCGAATTGACACCTCCGGAAAGCAGCTGGCGATCAGCGCGTCGGCGGCCAGCGTGCGGCGATGGTAGACCCGCAGTGCCTGCTCTTCCATACCGTCGTCCTGCTACCTGGCCGGCGCCAACACGCGGCGGGTGCGCCGCGCCCTCAGCGCTCTGTTTGCTGGCGCCATCGGCAAGGACACGGTGGGCCGGGTGTGGCGCAAGGTGAAGAGCAGCTGGGACACGTGGAATGCCCGCTCGCTGGCCGAGGAACCGATCATGCGAATGAGCGCTCCAACGCCGAATGATCCGAGGTTGATCACCTCGGAGACCATGCCACCTTCAATTCCTACCAATCCCGCAACGGGATCCGTGTTCATGAGAATTCTCGATTGAAAAGAGTACCCGCACACCGCGGGGGCAGCCAAGGGGTGTGCGGGCATCGGTGACCTAGCCGATCGAGCTGACATTCGCCTGAGCGAGCAGCTGCGTGAGGTTAGCGGCACCACCGTTACCGAAGACACTGAAGCCGCCGACGGCAACACCAACCTGCGTAGCAATCTGCGGCTGTACGACGATATTGCCTGTCAGATTGTTCAAGTCGAAGAGCCCTCCGCACACCGCGTCGAGTTCCGCATCGACCAGTTCATGCATTTCACTCATGAATTCCCTCCTTTTGGGGTTGCATGTGAACAACATCTGGCTTGAAGCAAGCCAGCGCCTCACCATGCGTGCTTGATACACGAGGCTGGCTTTTCCATCTGTGACAGGAATCACGGGCGCCCCCACAGTGGCAGTCAGCTTTGGCTACGTCATAACCTGTTGGATTTACGCTGTGAGCCAGCTGGCATCCTCAGGGTCGTCGTCGCCACGGCCATGCTCCTAGGGTCTGCATGATGGGATAAATCGACGAACAGTGATTCAAGTTTCCCGACGCTGCAGCCTGGGGACCGCTTACAGCCGTCACGCGAGATGCTTATGAGCGCGGCAAGATTGCTACAGTAGCCCCGGCTTCATGCTGTACGGTCGCGCGAACGGCGCGCCCTGCGAGCGAATTCGATGCACGACCTTGCGTCGCGCCAGGAGCCGCGGGCTGCTCTCAAGATGGTGTGCGGGCTGCGACGAAAATGCCGCTGCGCGCGTATCGCTCCAACGAAGGCACGTCGGAGGAATGTCGTCGCGATCGCATTCAAGCACTGGTGAAAACGCATGAATGACGGCAGCTTCGACAGCATGACGTCTTCAGTGTGGCTTGCCGAGCACGAATGCGAAGGGCAAGATGAAAATTTCATCGCCGGCCTCATCGATGGCATGCAAGGCCCAATCACGCCAATCTTCAAGGTTGGTTGCTGCGATGACCGATCGCACCTTGCTGGTGGCCTTCTCGCACGCCTCGATCAGGTCGGATACGGATGTACCGCAACGATCCATCAACACTCCTCGGGCGTTGGAGAAATGGAAGTAGACCTGAGCCATTTACGCCTCCTCTGAGCATCCTGGTTAGCAGGGTCGACCCTGTATATCGGAGCCATACAAGGCCGCAGAAGAGATCGTCTGTGATCATGCTCACAGGGTAGTTGAGGCTCGTCAGCGTTCGCAAAAATGAAATTGCAAGCTCGTGGCGCCCTCAAGGCCCAAAAGACTGCGATGCGCAATGGTCGAGGATACAAGCATTGTGGCTGCTCATGGCGACGCCGCGATTCGACAACTGTCTCGCTCACGGACAAAAGTGTCCGACCATTTGTTCAAGGATTGCTGCCGACGCGATCAGTCGCCTTGGTCTCGACCGCCGGGCCGATCAGGAGATTGATCGGAACGCCCTGTCCGTGGCGGCAGGTCAGCAGCCCCGATCCAGATGAGCCAGATGCAACGATGCGGCATCGATCGTCGTCCATGACCAACGTGCCTTCCAGGCGTGCGGACGAAACCTTCAGCTGCATATGCGCCTGCTTTTGCTCGAGACCATTGACGCTGCACAGGCCGACGTGTCGCAGCGTCATCGCCCCTGAATAGTCCGCACCTAGGCGCGTTACCGTTTTCGCGAGATTTCCCGTCATCTCCCATTCGTGGAGATAGCCGATTTTCCCGCTGAACGAGTAGGACTGCGCCAAAGCGGCCGGCGCAGCGGCAAACGTCAGTATCACCGCAACGATCGTGCGCATCCTTCCCGCACCCTTCACGCTCACTGCAACTCGCGCGCGACGCGAAAGCCGTTGGCATAGTAGCGCACGTCAACGTCGTAGCGAAACCTCGCCGGAGATCTGACGTCGCTGGCCTTGCTCAGGAAGTTCCCCCCGCGCAGCACCCGCAGGCGGCAATCGCCCGACATCCAGGGCGAACCGTCCTTCGGTGCATTGCGATAGGAGTCGTTCCAACAATCCTCGACCCATTCCGCCGCATTGCCTGATGTGTCGTAGAGCCCGAAGCCGTTTGGCCGGAACGAGCCAGCGGGCACTACCCGCTGCTTGGTCGGACTGCCGCAGGTGTCGCACTGTGCCTTACCCGCGCCTACCTCTCGTCCCCACCAAAACGGCGTCCTGGTCCCCGCGCGCGCGGCATATTCCCACTCCGCCTCGCTGGGAAGACGGTATTTTTGTCCGGTCTTCTGCGACAGCCAGGCGACGAAGAGCTTGGCGTCCTCCCAGCTGACATTGATCACTGGGCGGTCGCCGCGTCCCCAGCCGTGATCGTCGGGACGCGCCTTGCAAGCGCCAGCATCTGCGCACTGATCCCACTCCGCAAACGTCACCTCGCGGCGGCCGATGGCGAAGGGCTTGCGAATGCTGATCGAATGCTCGGGCTTCTCATAGGGCGTCTCATTGGATCCCATCACGAAATCCCCCGGCGGCACCACCACAAGCTCAGGACAATTGTCGCAATCGCGAAATAGTTCTCCTGGATCCAGAGGGGCACCATTTTGAGCTACCCTGGTGTTGGATGGCGCGGACGGCCCGTCGGCAGACTGGCCGCTGCTCAGCCCTCGCTGGGCGATCGCCACAGTGCTCGCCAATTCCACTAGCGATGTGAGGAGGATCACAGACAAGACGGCCAATTTCATGTTGTGATCTCCAGTAGGCCTGAACGATCGACAGTATGACATGTCACATTCAAATGGGCATAACATGCTTCATTCAGCCTCAACCGGCAAGGCGACGGTTCCGGCCGAGCAATTTCGGATTTACATTGGCCGGCAAAGGAATATCGTTTGCCCGACCCGTTCGCTTTGCTTGACGGGATAATACTAGGTTTTGCAATTTTTTTTCAGATTACCGCGACTGCTGCGGTCCAGACATTGGGAAGAGCGCGATGACGCATCGCTTCCTGCCATCAGTCCTGGTTCCATTTGTCGCCGGCTTGATGCATTGCCACGCCGCACAGGCCCAGGCTGGCGGACCGACGCCGTCGCCGGCGGGGGCAGCCGTCTATTTCATCGGATTGAAGGACGGCGACACGCTGCCACCCAAGACCACTCTGCATTTCGGCCTGCGTGGCATGGGCGTAGCGCCGGCAGGTTCGGACCGGGCCAATAGCGGTCACCATCACTTGATCATTGACGCGCCGACGCCGGCGCTGAATGTCGAAACCCCCAACGACTTCCAGCACCTGCATTTCGGCGCGGGACAGACCGAGGCCGAGATTTCGCTGACGCCCGGCGAGCACACGCTGCAGCTCGTGTTCGCCGACAAGAATCACGTTCCGCATTCGCCTCCGGTGATATCCGAACGGATCAAGGTTAAGGTAGCCGAGCAGACCGCCCCCGCAGCGACGCAGACGGCACCACCTGCTTCAGGCGGACGTCAACCCTCGCCGAAGGATGCCAAGGTCTATTTCATCTATCCCAGGAACGGCGCCTATATTTCTCGTAACCCGGTTATCCGCTTCGGCCTGCTGAACATGGGCGTGGCACCGGCGGGCTTAGAGAAGCCCAACACCGGCCACCATCATTTGCTCATCGATACCGAGATGCCGCCGCTCGACAAACCGACCCCGAACGACTTCAACCATCTGCATTTCGGCGCCGGCCAGACCGAGGCGAAGATCACCCTGCCGGTCGGCCAGCACAAGCTGCGCCTGCTGTTCGCCGACGCCGCTCACGTGCCGCACGATCCGGCAGTCTACTCGGAAGTCATTACCGTCAACGTGACGGAGAGCGGCAAGCCGCCGCGGAAGCGCTACAAGCGCCGCCATCACTCATGGCGGAGTTACTGATATTGATGCAGCCATGAAACTGCGCCAACTCATGATTTTCGGCCTCTGTCTCGCCATCGGCGCGATGTTCTCCAATGCGGCCGCAGCGGAGCGTCGTGTCGCGCTGGTGATCGGAAACTCCGCCTACAAGAACGCATCCACGCTGCCCAATACCACTAATGACTCCTATTCGATGGAAGCGCTTTTCAAGTCGATCGGCTTCGACGCCGTCTTTTCACGCACTGATCTCGGCGTCGTCGACTTCAAGCGCACCGTGCGCGAATTCCTCATCACGGCAGAGAACGCCGATATTGCGGTGGTCTATTACGCCGGCCATGGCATCGAGATCAGCGGCACCAATTATCTGATACCGGTCGACGCCAAGCTGAGCCGCGACTACGACGTCGACGATGAAGCTATCGCACTCGACCGCATCATCTGGGCGCTTCAGCCGGTACGCCGCCTGCGTTTGATCCTGCTCGACGCCTGTCGCGACAACCCGTTCGCGACCAAACTGCGCTCCGCAGGCCGCGCGACTTCCAGAGGCGGGCTGGCGAAGCTTGATGAAGTCAGCGCCGATACGCTGGTGGCCTACGCAGCAAAGGCCGGCTCGATTTCCTATGACGGCGACGGCTTCAACAGTCCCTACGCAACCGCGCTGCTGCGGCACCTTGCCTCGCCCGGCGTCGATATCCGGATCGCCCTTGGCCGCGTCCGCGATGCAGTTATCGCCATGACCGGTGGACGGCAGGAACCGTTCATCTATGGCTCTCTCGGCGGCACAACCATCGCCTTGGTGCCGGTGCCGGATCCGCCAAATGTCGCGCCGGTGCTGCAGCCTGCGGCGGTTGCGCCAAGCCCCCCGCCGGCTTCGGTTCCGGCCCTGCCAAAGCCAAGTGTTGCCGGGGTCAATCCAACGGCGCCAGCAATCACGCCGCCGGCCGCGAAGGGGGAGCCCCCCAGACCACCGCTTGGGGCCCAGGCGGCGATCGAGCCCGCAGACCCCTGTGTCCGCGACGAAACGCGGCTGGCGCGTCTGCGCTCCAACCCTGTGCCCGACGAGATCGTCAAGCTCCAGCGCGAGGTCGCCTGCAGCCGGCTGCGCCCGCAAGTGCAGCGCCTCTTCGAGAGTTTCGTCAGCGATACAACTGGCGTAAATGCCGCACCGCAACCGGCTCCGATGCAGCAGCACGCGCAGAACGAGCCTGTTCGCGGCGAAGATGCCTGTGCCCGCGATACGGCGCGTCTGGCACGCCTGCGCGCTGAGCAGCCTACATTCGAGGCGATTACCAAGTTCGAGAAGGAATTGGGCTGCGAACAGCTCCGGTCCCAGCTCCGCCGACTGCGCGAGAGCGTCACCCCCTGATCCGGCTGTCTGGGCAAACCCGCGATCGATATTGGACTAACGCGTGATGACGTTTCTTCGAATCGTCATCCTGCTTTATCTTTTTGTTTGAGCATGATCTCCGCGCAAACGCGTTCCGCGTTTGTCGCGAGGGAAAACCGCTGCACACTTTTCCGGATCATGCTGTAGGCCGCGCAGGGCCGGTGTTGCGGGTATAGCTGACCAGGGCTTGTACTCAATCGTAGTGGCTAAAATCGGCGAACAGTATTCAAGGCTTCCCAAGGATTTTGGGAAGCTGACCAAGCGCGATGACCTGACCATTTCGTACGCCAGGCGACTCACGGTGAACGGCGTTGGATGAAGCCGTCAAACACGTGGCTATGTCGTGATCGGGACAACTAAGGGCGCGGACTCATTAGCCCGTAGCCAAATGCGGATGGATGCGAGCTTGATAAACGCCAGGTAGTTGGCTGCCAGCTTGTCATACCGGGTTGCGATACGCCGACATTGCTTGATCTTGTTGAAGAACCGCTCGACCAAGTTGCGCGCGCGGTACAAATATGGGCTGAAGCAGACGGGGGCTTTGCGATTGCGTTTCGGCGGGATGTTGGCCCACGCACCTTGCTGGCGGGCCAATTCCCTGATCCAGTCTGCGTCGTAGCCACGATCCGCGAGTAACATCGATTTTGGATGCAATGCGCCGAGAAGAACCGACCACAGCCGATTGTCGTGCGCCTCACCCGGCGTGAGGGCGAGATGCACCGGCAGGCCATTGGTATCCACTACTGCGTGAATCTTGCTCGTCAGGCCCCCTCGCGAGCGACCCATATCTTGGCGATCGTTGTCCGCGATGCAGGCTCCGTGCTGGTGCACGCGCACGACGGAGGTATCGATCATCCGTATCGCCGCATCATGACCGGCAGCCAGAAGAGATGCTTCTGCCCGGGCTCAAGGTCGTTGACGTCCAGCGCGCTGATGACCTTCTTCCCCTGGATCACATCGCCGGTATAGACGGTCCCCCCCGACGCAGCCGGCGCTTCGCCAGCAGCGTTAGCGTTGACAGCGAAGGCGGCCGAGGCTCCAGCGGTGGCGATAGATGCAATCAAGAAGTTGCGGCGATCAAGACCTTCTTCGGAATTGTCTGGCATGGTGTCAATTCTCCCTTTTCTATGATGGTACGATCAGAGAATGAAACGCATGATGGTCGCGACATCCCGCGACTGCAGGGCACCGAGTGTGCTGCTGATCTCATCAGGGCGCAAGATTGTTGCGCGAGCTATGTTGGAATTGGCTCGGACTAGGGACTTTGCAGCGTTGTTCGCCAAACTCCAGGATGGCAGGCCATCAGAGAGGAACCGGCCTCACGTCGGTTCGCTGCTGTGCGACGATGCGTGGGCTATCGGGGCACAGCGGACACTGACAACGCGTCAGCGCGGCGCGTTTATGGGTTCACGGGCCTAGTGCGGCATCGTGGGAGGCGCTTCATCTTCGTCACCTCCACTGTTCAGCAGCAACCGTGCGGAGCGCTTCGCCTTTGGCGCGATCGGAATCCGATTTGCGGCATATGTGGCACCGCAAGCATACGAGACGCCGTATCGCGGGCACAGGCATCTTCGGCGCGAACAGGCTCGTTCTGCGCCAGCTGCCTCGGAGCCGGTTGCGGCATGGCCAGACAGTCCCATCGACTGAACTCTGTTCCGGGTGATGCACCACTCCTTGCTGATCCGCGCGGACAATCGAGGTGTCGATCATCTGGACGGGGTATCATTGGCAGCGGCGACCGCGTCCACGATATCGCTTCCATACTCCAGCCCGCCGCCGGCGAACGGAGCGACTGTAGCAAGTGGTCATCAAATCGTACAAATTTCCGTCCGCCGCTGACTTGGGCGGTCAGGAGATCGGAATGGATACGAACTTGCGCGTAGTGGGAGGCATCTCTGGGCAGGTACGCTCGTTGGGCATCGACACCGTGTCGAGCCCTTCCCGAAATGCCTTGAGCGAGCGTGCTCGGGTCGTGTCCATGAAAATTCTCGATTGAATTTTTATCTGAACACCATCGAGAGCAGCCAAGGAGCGTGCGGGCATCCGCAATCTAGTCGAGCGTTTCCTTGGTTCGAATCATAATCAGGCGGCCTCGGCAAGTTTGTAGGACCAAGTATGGATGACCGGATGGCGGTTGACGTCGTCGATGCCGGCCATGATGCGCTCCTTCAGCTCGTGTTTTGAGGTCACCCGGATGTGGCGCAACGTCGAGCGGGCAAACTTGGAGAAGAAGCCCTCGATCAGGTTGAGCCAGGAGCCGTGCTTGGGAGTGAAGGTGAGTTCAAAGCGTCCGACGGGGCGGGCGTTAAGCCACGCTGTGGTTTCTCTCGATATGTGCGCGGAATGATTGTCGAGGATCAGCTTGATTGCAGTGCCTCTCGGATAAGCGGCATCGAGTAACTTGAGGAATTCAACGAACTCCCGGCTGCGATGGCGGTCTCTCACGAGAGCATGGACCTTGCCGGTCAGCAGATCGATCCCGGCCAACAGACTGAGCGTGCCATGACGTTTGTACTCGTGATCCCGCGCAAAGGTGGCGTGAGCCCCAGGCACGGGCGGCAAATCCGGCGCCGTCGTTGCGATAGCCTGGATTCCTGGCTTTTCGTCGCAGGAGACGATTGCCACCGGCTTGCCTCGCCTCTTCGATCCGGTAGAGGTTTTTTTCAGAACCTCGACTTCACGATAGACACACAGGACCTCGGCCATCTTCTGTTCGAATTCGCTGTCGCGGTTCTCCAGATAGTAGTGCACCTTGTGCGGCTTGATTTCCTCTTTGCCGAGGATCTTGCACACCGTGCCCTGGACCAAATTGGCCAGACACCTGTGCCCTGCCGCTGGTCCATGCACGCGCGCATGGCGTGCCAGCAATCGCGTCGTCCACAATTCATGCGGATGGCCGTGGTCTTTGGCCTTGTCGCACGCCAGCGACGCCAGCCAAGCTTTGGCCTCCGGCGTGATCGTGGGCTCCCTGCCAGGCCGCGGCCGATCGTCGAGGGCCCCCAGCGGGCCATGGGCCAGCGCCCGCTCGACACAGCGCTCGACGGTCTGGTGATGGACCCCAAGTCTGCGCCCCACGGCACAGAACGACGGATTATCCCGGTAGGCCAGCAGCATCTGTGCCCGCGAGACCCGGCTCGCTGGCTCGGTTCTTGACCGCGAAAGAGCCGCCAACGTCTCAACCTCATCGTCGGTCATCGCCAATTCGATCGCTTGCCGCCATCCTGCCATGATACTGTTCCTCGTCGCGCCAGCCGCAACCGAGGAATCCGCCAACACTCAATCAGTTCCAGTGCGGGTTTCTTGGAATCGAACGTCTAGTGCGAGGCGATAGAGCTGAAGTTCAGCTGACTGAGCAGCTGTGTGACGCTGGCGTTATCGCCGACAGCCACACCAATCTGCAACGCAATGGTCGGCTGTATGACGATATTGCCGAAATTGATGATATTGCCGAAACTGAAATTGCCGAAACTGAAACTGCCGATATTGCCGAAGTCAAAGAGTCCCTGATTCCCCTGATTCTCCAGGTGCCCGCGATGTCCGTGAAGATGTCCGTGATCTCCGTGATACCCGTCAGCGCCCCGGCGATACCCTCCACACACGGCGTCGAGTTCCGCATCGATCAGTTCACGCATTTCACTCATGACTTTGATCCTCAGGGGTTTGCATGTGAACAACATCTGGCTCAAAGCAATCCAGCGCCTCACTCGTGTTTGATATCGGAGGCTAGCTTTTCTATCTGTGACAGAAATCACAGGCGCCCCTCAGTGGCAGTCAGCTTTGGCCACGCACCGTTGGGTTTACGCTGTGTGTGTGACTTTGCTCTCACAGCAAAATGGTGGGAGCGTGCCTGGATCGCTGATAAAGCGTGTGCATGTCGCGGAAGCGCTGCTCGAACGGACTGCCCGGGAAGATCGCGTCGACGCCCGCTCCCTTGCGAAGTTTCCCAGCTCGACCGCGCCCGGGATCGCGTTGGCGCAGGCTAGTCGCACGTGGGCCCGATTGGTGACGTCGATCGGCGCCACGTCGCCGGCCTCCGCATTGTGAGCGTGTCGATGAGGTAGGCGAGCGCCGAGCCGCGCTTTCGCGCGTGCCAGGTCGGCCTGCATGACCGCATTGTCTGCGAGCCGGAGACCCCGCGGCGCCTCGTGGAATGCCAATGTGATGAGCTCGGACAGCATGGCGCGCGCGATGCCGAGTGCCGCGGCGGCGACCCAGGTCGCCGGGCCAATTCCGCAAAGTACTAATCCATTGAGCGAGGGTGCTCGCGTCCAAAAATTGTCGATTGAAATGAATACCCGCACACCCCGGGAGCAGCCAGGGGTGTGCGGGCTTCCGTAAGTTAGCCGATCGAGCTGGTGTTCGACTGCCCGAGCAGCTGCGCGACGGCAGCAGCACCGCCGGCACCGAAGACGCTGGAGCCGCCCTGAGCCACACCAACCTGCGTGGCGTTGTTCGCCTGTGCGACGATGTTGTTGGACAGATTGGTAAAGTCGAAGATCCCGCCGCACACCGCGTCGAGTTCCGCATCGATCAGTTCATGCACTACTTTCATGAGTTCTCTCCTTGGCGGTTACGTGTGAAAATTGTCGATTGAAATGAGTGCCCGCACACCCCGGGAGCAGCCGAGGGTGTGCGGGCTTCCGCAAGTTAGCCGATCGAGCTGGTGTTCGACTGCGCGAGCAGCTGCGCGACGCTAGCCGCACCACCGGCACCGAAGACGCTGTTGCCGCCCTGAGCGACACCAACCTGCGTGGCAGTGTTCGCCTGCGCGACGATGTTGTTGGACAGATTGGTAAAGTCGAAGATCCCGCCACACACCGCGTCGAGCTCCGCATCGATCAGTTCATGCACTGCTTTCATGAGTTCCCTCCTTGGGGGTTGCGTGTGAACAACATCTGGCTTGAAGCAAGCCAGCGCCTCACCATGCGTGTTTGATACACGAGGCTCGCTTTTCCATCTGTGACAGAAATCACGGGGTGCCCCACAGCGGCAGTCAGCTTCGGCTACGATATGAACCCGTTGGATTTGCGCTGTGTGTGACTGAAATGGACTCCGACTTTGGGACCACGTGCTTAGTTGGAAGACGGCCGCTCCGTCTTATAGACGGAGTGAGCAAATGACGAAGAAGACGAGACGCAAGATCGATGTGGCTCAGCGCTCGGTCGCGATCGCCTCGACGATCTCCGGTAGCCTCTACGGCACCTGCTCGATCTGTCTTCGTGGCCAGCAAACGTCTCGCCAGAGCCAGTCCAAGGGCTGCCAACGAACATACGAAATCGTAGTTTGTCGTACAAATCGCACGATGGTAGCGGGCTAGCGCTATCGCTTCTCCCGACTCCGATGAGATCCATGAGAGATGGTGGCGAACGAAATCGCGCGACCTCTTCTTCGACGGGCAGCGGACTGCGGCATTTCCAAATGGAGCATCGGGAAAGGCGATTTGGCGAGCGATATCAACTGGCTGGGGCGGGAGGGATCGAACCTCCGAATGGCGGAATCAAAATCCGCTGCCTTACCGCTTGGCTACGCCCCAACAGGCCGGACCGGAGCGCCCGGATCGGCCGCCGCGATCCGTGTCCGGCACCGCCGGTCTATAGAGGGAGTCACGCCATTTCAACAGGCCGTGGGGGCAATTTCACGCCAAAATCGGCTCCAATGGTGCGACCCTTTATAAAGGGTCACCGCTCCAAGTCTTCCGAGGCCGGTTTCGTGCCGCCAGCGCGGCCGATTACCGCTCCGGCAGAGAGTTGAGAGAACGCCGGTTTCGTGGGAAGACGGCGGCAGCACATTGGCCCAAAAAGCGAGATTTTCGTCATGACCTACCGCGCGCCGATCTCCGACATCCTGCTCGCGCTCAACCACGGCGCAGGGCTGCAGGCGGCCGTGAAAGCCGGCCATTACGGCGATTTCGACGGCGACATTGCCGCAGCCGTGCTGGAGGAAGCCGGCAAGTTCGCAGGCGACGTGCTGGCGCCGCTCAATCGCGTCGGCGACGAACACGGCATCAAGCTGGCGGACAACAAGGTGACCACCGCCCCCGGCTGGCCGGACGCCTATCAGCGCTGGACCGCGGCCGGATGGAACGCGGTGTCGGGGCCGGAAGCTTTCGGCGGCCAGGGCCTGCCGCTGGCGATCAACGCCGCCTGCACCGAAATCTGGAGCGCCTCGAACATCGCCTTCGGCCTGTGCCCGCTTTTGACGCTCTCGGCGATCGAGGCGCTCGACGCCCATGGCAGCAAGGAGCTGAAAAAGATCTATCTGGAGAAGCTCGTCTCCGGCGAATGGACCGGCACCATGCAGCTCACCGAGCCGCAAGCAGGCTCTGACGTCGGCGCGCTGCGGACCCGCGCCGAGCCGGTCGGCGACGGCACCTATCGGATCAAGGGAACAAAAATCTTCATCACCTATGGCGACCACGACATGACCGATAACATCGTGCATTTCGTGCTGGCCCGCCTGCCCGACGCGCCCGCGGGCACCAAGGGGATTTCGCTGTTCCTGATTCCGAAATTCATGGTCAATGCCGATGGCTCGCTCGGCGCGCGCAACGACATCTATCCCTCGGGCGTGGAGCACAAGCTCGGCATGCACGCCTCCCCCACCTGCACCATGACGATGGGCGATCAAGGCGGCGCGATCGGCTACCTGATCGGCGAGGAGAATCGCGGCATGCTCTGCATGTTCACGATGATGAACCAGGCCCGCCTCGGCGTCGGCCTCGAAGGCGTCGGCATTGCCGACCGCGCCTATCAGCAGGCGCTCGCCTTCGCGCAGGAACGCAAGCAGGGCCGCGCCGTCGGCAGACAAGGCGACGGGCTCGATCCGATCATCGTGCATCCCGACGTCAAGCGCATGCTGCTGCAGATGCGCAGCATGACGGCTGCGGCGCGCTCGATCTGCTACGCCACGGCCGTCGCCCTCGACGTTGCCACGCGCGCCAAGGACGCAAAAGTCCGCACCGATGCTGCCGCCCGCGGCGCGCTGCTGACGCCGATCGCAAAAGCGTTCTCCACCGACATCGGCAACGAGGTGACGTATCTCGGCGTGCAGATCCACGGTGGCATGGGCTTCATCGAGGAGACCGGCGCCGCGCAGCATTATCGTGACGCCCGCATCACCTCGATCTATGAGGGCACCAACGGTATCCAGTCGATCGACCTCGTGACGCGCAAGCTCGCGGCAAACGGCGGCGCATCGGTGTGGGCGCTGCTCGATGAACTCAATGGCATCGTCAAGCAGGTCGAAACCTCGAACGATCCCGCCTTCGGCACGACGGGCGCGAAACTGCGCGACGCGCTCGGCTCGCTCGAGCGCGCCAGCAAGTGGCTTCTGGAGCGCGTCGCCTCCGCGCCGAACGATGCGCTCGCCGGCGCCACGCCTTACCTGCGCCTGTTCGGCTCCACGCTCGGCGGCTGCATGCTGGCCGGCGAAGCGCTCGCCGCCAAGAGCAATGGCGAAGCCGGCGATCCGCAGCGCTATGTCACGGTGGCGCGATTCTTTGCCGAGAACATCACCGTGCAGGCGAGCTCGCTGGAGAAGACAGTGACGGACAGTGCGGACGCCGTGAACGGCGCCGATGCAGCGTTGCTGGGCTGACAATTTGCAGGGTGGGTTAGCGAAGCGTAACCGGCCTTCACCGCGCGAACTCGGCGAACGCGGCGGATTACGCTTCGCTAGTCCGCCTTACTGGCAGCCTCTCTGCACGGTAGCGCACACAAGTCCCAAAACTACACAACAAGTTCCATGCCGTTCCGCGTTGTACCGAAGCCACACCCTTGAAAAAACAGATGATCCCGTAGTCTCCGGCCGTTGCGCATTCATTTCGCAATCCGAAGAATGAGCCAATCGCGTGCTTGTGCAATCAGGCTCATGCGGAGCCTTGGAGGCCGAACGATGGACCCATGGCGATTGGCGACGAAGGCGCAGCGTCGAATCAACCTTCTCACGGGTGTAGCCCTCTCGAGCTGGGTTCTCGTTTGGCTCGCCAGCCCCGGTGCGGCTCCCATCGAAAGAGTCAGCGCTTCGGTCAAGAATGCCGGCGCTTCGATCGAGAGCGCCGAGGCGGCTTCAACTGCCGAACGCAAGGAACCATCTCGCGTCGCGAGCGCCGAGCCTGTAGTCACGCCGCCCGTGGTCGCGCCACCGGTGATCGCGCTGGCAAGCGCCGCCATCGACACCATCGAGGTGCCGCGTCCTGCGGAGACCGTGATCGAGAAAGCGCCGGACATCACGACAGCACCTGACACGACGAAAGCGCCTGACACGACGGCTGTCACGGAAGAGCCAAAACCTTTCGTCGTGGCCGCGCTGACCGATCCGGCAGAGGTGCTGCCGCCGGAGACACCTGCCGCCGACATGGCCGCGGCGAGCACACCAGCTTCGCTGCGCGACGCTGACCTGCCGGCCGTGGGCATTCTCGAAATCAACGAGGAATGTCTGGTCGTGGAGATCTGCATCGATCGCTATCTCTGGGCGCTCTACGAGCGCGCGCCCAAGATCGACGCCATCAAGGTAACCGAGCGGCGGAAGGTGACGATCAAACGGAAGGGAAAGACGAGAACCGTCACCCGAACCTTCACCAAGCGCGTCGACGAGGATTTTACCTGGAAGGATCCGAAGGCGGCCGACAGAGCCGGCATGTCGATGATCGACTACGTGATCGGCGGAATGGACAAGAGCTTCAAGCTGAAACTCTTTCACGCGCTGCACGCCGCCGAGCAGGCCGGACTGTCGCCCGGCATCACCAGCGCGTTCCGCGACGACTATCGTCAAGGGATCGCAAGCGGCCTGAAGGCGGCAACCGATCGATCCTACCATGGCGGGAGTTTGCGTGGCGGTTATGGCCGCGGGCTCGCGGCCGACATCGTCAGCGTCAAGGGCGCGACGCGGGCGCAGCGTTGGGTCTCCACCGACAAGCTCTGGAAGTGGATCGACGAAAACGGCAAGACGTTCGGCATCGGGCGGCCGTATCTCGACCGGGATCCGCCGCATGTGGGACCGATCGACGGCAAGGAGTATGCCTCGCGCCGTGGCGGAGCGAAGACGCAGGAAGCGCAAGCGAGCATCAAGAAGCGCGAGCGCGTGACCGCGCGGGACAATCACCGCGCGGCAAAGCGCGCGAAAACAACCAACTCGAAAACGGCAAAATTGTCGAAAGGCAGGACCATGTAGCGCGTACACGGCATGCCTTCCCGCCCCACGCGGGAAGGCGGCAAGCCGCGGCTATTGGTCAGGCGCGTAGCCCGCATGAGCGTTAGCGACATGCGGGAGCGAATGAAGTCGATGCCCCGGATATCGCTCCACCACTCATTGGCGTCGCGAACTGGCCGCAGCGACCGTCAGGGCGATCGCTGCCGGATCGCAGCAGAGCACCATCAGCAATATCAGCCATCGCACCGCGGCTTCCGGCGCCGCGCCGACCATCATGGCGAGATACTGGATCGGACCGGTGGATGCTTCGATGCGCGAGCGTTCGCCGGCCAACGCCGCGCGTTGTGCCTGCAGGTCGACCAGCGTCGCGGTAGCGGCTTGCCGCTGCGCATCCAGCCCGTCCCGTGTCGCGCGCTCTTGGCTGACGATGTTGAGGGCCCGCGTCACCCGGCCGCGCCGTGTCGATTCATCCACGGCACGATCGATCTGCGCGATGCGGCCGGCGAGATCGGCAACGGCGGCCGTTTGCGCCACCACACGGGCGTCGAGCGACTCAATGCGCTCGGTGACGCCGGAACGCGCGGTGACCGCGACGCTGACATGCGCCTCGACCAGCTTGCCGAACACGCCGGCGGCGTTGATCAGCGCGAGGCCGGCGACGAGCGCGACCATGACGGAGCGCATTTTCCAGCTGGTCTGGCGCCAATGCGCGGCCAGCCATCCGGCGATCACGAGCTTGCCGGCTTCCATCGTGGCGGCGAGCACCATGACCGCAACGGGATCGCCGGGAAATATTTCGGCCATGCCCGCGACCGAAAAATAGGCAGCCACCGTCGCCAGCGCGAGAGCGGCAGCAATGGCAAAGGCGCGGCTGGTGCGTTCGCGCGTTGGTGGGGCGGGAACGACAGAAACGGCCTCCGGCACGGCGGGCTCAGCGGAAACCGGCGGCGGCTCAAGCGGCGCGCTCGGCACCTCCGGCTCGACGTTGGCCTCGGTCGCTTCCGTTGCCGCAGCTGTTGCCGTTTCCGTTGCTTTGGCCTTGGTCGCCCTGGTGGCTTTGCTACGACCGGCCGCCGGAGATGAGCGGCTGCGTTTCTTTGCCGCCATGGCCGCCTTGCCGGATGGTTCGCTGCTGAGGTCTTCCGCAGGCGTTGTCACCAATCTAGGAGCGCGACTTGAGGCATTGGCCCAGGCATCGAGCTGATGCCTGATGCGCATGGCGTCGCTGTCGCCCTCCGTCGGTTCGGTCGCGGGGATCGCTCGCGTGGTTGCGCGGCCTGTCATGTGGCCCCCTGCCTCGAAACGGCGAAAGTCAGCTTTTCCTCGACGAAGAACTGAAGTGCGCCGTAGCCTTCCGTGTCGACGATCGGACACACGGCGACGACCGTGCCCGACTCGTGATCGTTGGCAACGTTTTCGACTTGATCGCCGACGGCAAACTTCGACATCGAAAAGCCCCTGCAGATTCGTTGACGCGATTATATCCGCACACGCAGGCCATCGCTGCTTAACGATTCGCCTTCCGGAATTTAGGATCACGGTTGTTGCACGAATGTCTCACGGTCCCTGCGCGGAACCGCCCTATACGTAGAGCGCGAGATAGACATGGCGCGTTGTCCGGATTGAGTCCGAAATGCGCTTCAGTGCTGACGTCAACCGCCAACTGAATTTGCGGCTTCGCGCCAATGGCGTGCTAAGCGAATTGCGTCGACGTCGCTCAATACGCGGGACCGCGATGGGTATCGCTTCGCTCTGCCCATCCTACGAGGAGCGGCGCCATTGGCACAGTTCAAGCCGAAGCATCCAGAACTGTTGCCGCATGATGACAGTCGCAGCCATTCTGGCGCGTTGGCCGTAGTTCTACGCTTTGCGAATCGCGCACGCGCAGACTCTACTGTCGCCGCAATTTGTATTCGTCAGGCGTTGCTGCCGCCGTCCGCGCCAAAAGGGCTCGGTTTGCACCGTATTTTTACAGGTCAGTGCGTCCACGGAATGTCCGGGAGGACACGCGTGCATCAAGGGTGGCATGAACCCTGCATAAGCTGAACACAGGAATTCTCTTTTCAACGAAGGTCACCATGCTCGTCACCCTCATCGCTGTTCTCTGCAACAGCCAGCTCTGCCTCGAAAAGGTCGTCACCACCAGTGAGCAGTCCGGCATCACCATGGGCGCCTGCGCAGTCAACGCGCAAATCGGCATCGCCGACTGGCTCGCCAAGGGTCCGTATCACGCGTGGCGATTGCAAGGCTACAAGTGCGTGCTTGGGAAGTACGTTCCGAAGAACGAAGCCTGATAAACGCAAACTATCTCACGCTGGCGCGGTTCACGCGCGGAGTGGCTCATGGTTTCAGGCGGCCGGGTGCATTAGCGCACTGACCATGGCCATGCCAATAGCGGTTGCGGTTTTTTGGGTTGCGGCCGCGCCGGGGTTGGCGAAGGCTTTTGCGCCTGGCCGACAGTGGCCGGCTGCCGCGGACGCGGCAGTGGTATTTCCGGCATCACCCTTGGTTCTTCGGACATCATCTTTGGCGCCTCCGGCATCGCCTTTGGCTCCTCAGGCATCATCCTTGGCGCTTCGGGCATCGCCTTTGGATCTGAAGCGCTGGCGATGCCGCGGGCGAGTTGTTCCTGGCTTGCGTTGACCCGCTCGGTAAGCGCCTGGTTTTCGCGCGCCATCTGGATCTGGGTCGCCTTGATCTGCTCGACGATACTGTTGTTGCGCGCCATTTCCTCCCGGCTCGCCTCGAATTGGCTCGTGAGATTTTCATTGTCGCGAACCAATTGTTCTTGCCTCACCTTGAGCTGTTCGACCATTTGCCTCAAGGCAGCGAGATCGCTCGCCATCGGTTGGAGTTGCTGCGCCAACTCGGAAGGCAGGACAGCAGCCGCCGACGCGACGTCTTTCGGCACAGCGGCTTCCGGCGCCGCCTGTGTCAGAGGTGTCGGATCTGAAGGGACCTTCATCGCCGTATCAACGGAGGATGGCCACCACCAGGCGGCGACACCAATGGATACTGCCAACAGGGAACCGACGAAAGTCGCGGAACGCCAATTCGCCAATCGATGACTCACGACCAGCGGGGGGCGAGACGTCTTCATGCTCGTCGGCGGGTCCGAAGGACTGATTCCCACTTCTCGCGCCAGGTTAGAAAACTGCTGCTCCAGGCTCGCGATCTGGCCTTCCGCGAGCTTTCCGTCCCGCATGGAATCCATTTGGTGCTCCGTATCAAATGCAATGGCACCCGCCTGAGAGCGACCCGGGCATTGCGCTACGGCGAGCTAACACTTGGCGTTTAACGCAGCAGAGAAGGCGGAACTATGTTCACGGCCGGAGAACTACGGAAGGAACTCTGACCCTTCGCGGGCGCGCTGTATTCGTCGCCGGGTTCCTTACCCCTGCTCTAAGCCGAAGGCCCGCGGCTCATCGATTGAGGCGCACGACTATGATGGGTTTCGCTGCGCTCTACCAATTCTACGGAATCACTCGATGGGCTTCAGGCCAGCCTCAATCTGCGCTCTGCGCGGCTCGAGGAACGGCGGCAGCGCCAACCGCTCGCCGAGCGTTTCCATCGGCTCGTCGGTCGCAAAGCCTGGGCCGTCGGTGGCGATCTCGAACAGGATGCCGTTGGGCTCGCGGAAATAGAGGCTGCGGAAATAGAAGCGGTCGATCTCGCCGCTGTTGGGGATGCGCAGGTCCGTCAGGCGTTTCGTCCAGGCGTGATACTGCGTCTCGTCGGGGGTGCGGAACGCGACGTGGTGCACGCCGCCGGCGCCCTGGCGGGCGATCGGCGAGGCCTTGTCCTCGAGCACATGCAACTCGGCGGCGGGGTTGCCCTCTCCCCTTGCCTCGCCCATTTCGAACACGTGAATCTGCGCGCCGTGGGCGGCGTATTCGCGCGCGCGACGCATGTTCATGACTTCGGTCAGCACGAAGGCGGTGCGTGACAGCTCGTGCACAGTCAGCACGATCGGACCGAGCCCGCGGATCTGATGTTCTGGTGGCACCGGGCTCTTCTCCCACGGCGAGGCGGCGCCCTTCCCGCCATCGTCGATCAGCACCAGCCGCTGCCCCTCGCCGTCCTCGAACGGCAGCGTCAGGCGGCCGTCGACTTCGAGGATGCCGGGGGTCTCCACGCCGGCCTTGTTGAGGCGATCGCGCCAGTAGCCGAGGGCGTTCTCGCCGGCGACGCGCACCCCGGTGCGCGAGATCGAGTTGGTTCCGCGACGCTCGGGCGCGGCGGGAAAATCGAAGAAGGTAAGATCCGTGCCGGGATTGGCTTTGCCGTCGGCGTAGAACAGGTGGTAGGCGCTGACGTCGTCCTGGTTGACGGTCTTCTTCACCAGCCGCATGCCAAGCAGGCCGGTGTAGAAGGCCAAATTCTCCCGCGGCTTCGCCGAGATCGCGGTCAGGTGATGAATTCCGCCTAGCTGCATTGCATTAACCTCGTGGTCACATCCCCGGGAAAATTGCACGGAGTGGTTGGGCCCCTTGCCGGATCATGTAGGATAGACCCGGATG
Organism: Bradyrhizobium paxllaeri; assembly: GCF_001693515.2. Classification (NCBI taxonomy): domain Bacteria; kingdom Pseudomonadati; phylum Pseudomonadota; class Alphaproteobacteria; order Hyphomicrobiales; family Nitrobacteraceae; genus Bradyrhizobium; species Bradyrhizobium paxllaeri. The sequence continues at coordinate 1,894,061 of NZ_CP042968.1, read as the reverse complement.
ATTGGCCAGCGGGCAGCGTTGCCGCCTGCTTTTAGGGGCAAGTTCATGACCGGACACCTCATTGTGTCGGACGAAGACGCGACGCGCGTGATCAAGCTGCGGCGGCCCGAGAAGAAGAACGCGTTTACCCAGGACATGTATCGCGGGATGAGCGATGCGATCGACAAGGCGCAGAACAACCCCGATATCCGCTGCATCATCATCACAGGCGGTTCGGGCGTGTTCACCGCCGGCAACGATCTCGAGGATTTTCTGAAAGAGAGCACGTCGGATACCGACACGCCACGCGGCGCCTCCAACGCCGTAAAGCTGCTTTATTCGCTGGCGCACAACGTCAAGCCGATCATCGCCGCGGTCGACGGCGTCGCGATCGGCATCGGCACCACCATGCTGTTCCATTGCGACTATGTACTGGCCAGCACGACCGCGACCTTCTCCACGCCGTTCATCAATCTCGGACTGGTGCCCGAAGGCGCCTCCAGCCTGTTGATGCCGCGCACCATGGGCCATCAGCGCGCCTTCGCCATGCTGGTGATGGGCCGCAAGTTTTCCGCCGATGAGGCGCGCGAGGCGGGCTTCGTCAATGTAGTGGTGGCGCCCGGCCACACCGAAGCCGAGGCGCGCAAGGTCGCGCGCGAGATTTGCGCGCTGCCGGCCGAAGCGGTCGCGATTACGCGCAAACTGCTGAGGCTGCCGCCAGAGGACATGACGCGCCGGATCGACCAGGAAGGCCATCTGTTCGGTGAGCGGTTGCGCTCAAAGGAAGCGGTCACGGCGTTCAAGGCATTCTTCGAGCGGAAGAAGGGGTAGCGACGCGGAAACAATCTGCGTGGCCCGGATGAGCGCAGCGACATCCGGGATTTTAAACTCCCGCCCGTCCCGCATGTCGCTGCGCTCATGCGGGCTACGATATCGATGTTCATGAGAAATCTCCTCCGCCCCATCCTTGCGCTGACGATCATGCTGGCGCCTGTCGCTTCCCTCGCGCAAACCGCGCCTGTGGACCTGCGCATTCTCGCCATCAACGATTTCCACGGGTACCTTCGTCCGCCGCCGGGCGGGATCACGATTACCGATCCCGAGGACGGAACGAAGAAGATCACTGTCGAAGCCGGCGGCGCCGAGCACATGGCGACGCTGGTGGGCCAGCTTCGCGAGGGATACAAGAACTCGATCTTCGTCGCGGCCGGCGATTTGATCGGCGCCAGCCCGTTTCTGTCGGCGATGTTCCATGACGAGCCGACGATCGAAGCGCTGTCGATGATGGGCCTGAATATTTCAGCCGTCGGCAATCACGAATTCGACGAGGGCAAGGACGAGCTGTTGCGCATGCAGAACGGCGGCTGCCACCCGATCGACCAATGCCAGGGGCCGCATCCATTTACGGGCGCAAAATTCCGCTATCTCGCCGCCAGCACGTTCGAGAAGAGCAGCGGCAGGACAGTGTTTCCCGCCTATGAAATTCGCACGTTCGAAGGCATCCCTGTCGCCTTCATCGGCCTGACCTTGAAAGGCACGCCGGGCCTGGTCTCGCCTGTCGGCATTGCCGGCCTCGAATTCCGCGACGAAGCTGATACGGTGAATGCGCTGATCCCGGAGCTGAAGGCGCGCGGCGTCGAGGCCATCGTCGTGCTGATCCACGAAGGCGGATTACCGACCGGGGACTATAACGACTGTCGCGGCATTTCCGGGCCGATCGTCGATATCGTCAAAAAGTTCGACAAGGCGGTGGACGTCGTGGTCTCCGGCCACACCCACCGCGCCTATGTCTGCGACATCGACGGACGGCTCGTCACGTCAGGCGACAAATACGGCACGCTGGTCACCGCGATCGATATGAAACTCGATCCCGTGACGCGCGACGTCGTCAGCGCCAGGGCCGGCAACAATATCGTCCACACCGCAACGCTTGCCAAGGATGCGCAACAGACCGCACTGCTTGACGCCTATGACAGGCTTGCCGCGCCGATCGCCAACCGCCCAGCGGGTTCGATAACCGCAACGCTGTCGCGCGCGCCGAACGCCGCCGGCGAAAGTCCGCTCGGCGACATCATCGCCGATGCGCAGCTCGCCGCGACCAGCACCGAAGCGAAAGGCGGCGCGGTCATCGCCTTCACCAATCCCGGCGGCATCCGCGCCGATGTTGCGCGGAGGGAAGATGGCGCGGTAACCTATGCCGACCTGTTCGCCAGCCAGCCGTTCCGCAATCAACTGGTGACGCTGACGCTGAGCGGAAAGCAGATCAAGGACATACTGGAGCAGCAATGGCGCGACCCGAAGCGGCCGCGGATCCTGCAGGTGTCGAAAGGATTCAGCTATGCATGGGACGGATCGAAGGGCGATGGCGAGCGCATCATCGCCGAACGGATGTCGCTGAACGGGCAGCCGATCGATCCCGCCGCGCACTACCGCGTCACCGTCAACAATTTCCTGTTCGTCGGTGGCGATGGTTTCACCGCGCTCACGGAAGGAACCGCGCCGCTGATCGGCGTCTATGACGTCGACGCGCTGCATACCTATTTTGCGGCGAACAGCCCGATCGCCCCGTCCGCCGCCGATCGCATCGTCCGGATCAATTAGAAGCGACGCGCTGCGCCGCGTCCGGGACACGGATACCGGCTTGAAAAAGCCATCAGCATGGCGAGCCAGCGTGGGCCTTTCCGAGCGGCCTCTAACGGCCTAGATTAGCCGCTCCTCGCCGGCGCGTTCCTCTACGCCAGGATTTTTGCATGACGCTGCTTCTGACCCATACCGCCTGCCTCGACCATGTCACGCCCCCGGGGCACCCCGAGCGTCCCGACCGGCTGCGCGCGGTTGCCGAGGTGCTGGCGGACGAGCGCTTCAAGCCGCTCACGCGCAGCGAGGCACCGGAAGGCAGTCTCGATTCCGTCACGCTCTGTCATGGCGAGCATTATGTCGGCGAACTCCGCCACATCGCACCTCAAAGCGGCATGATCTATATCGACGGCGACACCTCGATGTCGCCGGGCACCTGGGAAGCGGTGATGCGCGGCGTCGGCGGCGCGGTGGCCGCGACTGACGCGGTGATGTCCGGAACCCATCAGAATGCCTTCGTCGCGGTGCGCCCGCCCGGCCATCATGCCGAGGTCTCGAAGCCGATGGGCTTCTGCTTCTTCGACAATGTCGCGATTGCCGCGCGCCACGCCCAGCGCAAATACGGCATCGGCCGCGCCGCGATCGTCGATTTCGACGTCCATCACGGCAACGGCACGCAGGACATTTTCTGGCACGATCCGACCGTGATGTACTGCTCGACGCACCAGATGCCGCTGTTTCCCGGCACCGGCGCCAGCGGCGAGCGCGGCGAGCACGACACTATCGTCAATGCGCCGCTGGCTTCCGAAGACGGCAGCGCCAAGTTCCGCGCAGCGTTCGAAAACCTGATCCTGCCGCAGCTGCAAAAATTCTCGCCGGAGCTCGTGATCATCTCCGCCGGCTTCGACGCGCACTACCGCGATCCCCTCGCCTCGCTCAACCTGAAGGCGGACGATTTCGGCTGGGTCACCCGCAAGCTAATGGATGTGGCTGATGCGAGCGCGGAGGGGCGGGTTGTCTCGGTGCTGGAAGGCGGCTACGACCTGCAGGGGCTGAAGGAATCGGTTGCCGCGCATGTCACCGCGTTGATGGGCGCGTGAACCGCCGCCACAATAGGTCCGAAATAATTTGCTTGATTCTGCGCTTCCGACCGGGGGCGCATCCGGGAACTCGACATGGCCGAAAACACGCAAGCGGACGTCAAAAAACTCTCCTTCGAGCGCGCGATCGAGGAACTCGAATCGATCGTGAAACGGCTGGAGGACGGCAAGGTGCCGCTCGAGGAATCGGTCGCGATCTATGAGCGCGGCGAAGCACTGAAGCGCCGCTGCGAAGAACTGCTGCGGCAGGCGGAGGCCCGCGTCGACAAGATCACGACGGACGCGAACGGTCAGGCCTCGGGGACCGAGCCGCTCGACGTCCAGTAAGACGCCCTGTCCTTTCGGGATTCGGCGCAACAATCGGAAATATTGGGCGAATTTCCGCACATCCGTGCATGGCGGAACAGCCGAATTAGTTCTTCCGGCGCTGCACAGCCTGATATAGTCCGCCGACACTTGGGGACAGTACGTGCGCGTCCAGCACCGCCATATCATCTATATTCAGGGCTACGATCCGCGCGGGCTGGCGCAATATTACCGCATGTTCCGAACCGAGCTGCGCAAGTTCGGCCGGCTTTATCAGCTCCAGGCCACCATCAGCCGCCCCAAGGTCGCCTCCGACGACGAGATCGCGTCCTGGACCATCGATACCAAGGCCGAGGATTGGCAGACCCGCACGTCCTACGATTTCCTCCGGTTCGAGGATTTCATCCAGCAGGACCTGGCGTCGCCGATCTGGCGCACAGTGTTCAGTGCGGTGTGGATCTATTGGCGACTCGTGTTCGCCGGCACTATCGGCCGCTTCGGCAAGGCGAACTGGCGGTTCGCCACCTTCATCACCTATCCGCATTTGATGCTGTTGCTCGAGGCCGCAGGTGCCGGCGCCATCGCCTTCGTGTTCGAGAAAGGCCTGAATGCCATCGGCATTCCCGACACGTTCAGCATCGCGATCGCTATCGCCATCTTCGTGGCGCTGCTCGGGACCGTGCTGAAATACACCGAGAACGCCACTTACGTGCTCTATCTGTTGTGCGACACGATCTGGACCTGGGAGTTCTCGCGCCGCGAGCGCCCGGAATGGGACCAGCGCATCGACCGCTTCGCGCAGCATCTCATCAAGACGGCGAGGAGCACCGACGCAGACGAGATCGTCATCGTCGGCCATAGTTCCGGATCGTTCCTGTCGACGGAAATGCTGGCGCGTGCGCTGAAACTCGATCCCGCGCTCGGCCGTCACGGTCCGCGGATCGTGCTGCTGACGATCGGCGGCAATTTCCCGATCGTGGGCTATCACGCCGTATCGACAGAGTTTCGCGAGCATCTGCGGATGCTGGCGGTCGAGCCGACGATCGACTGGATCGACTGTCAGGCCCGCAAGGACGTGATGAATTTCTACCAGTTCGATCCGATCGCGAGCCACGGCATCGACGTCGGCGCCTTAAGGCGCAATCCGACAATCGTGCCGGTCCGCTTCCGCGACATCATCCTGCCCGAGCATTACAAGAAATTTCGCTGGCAGTTCTTCCGCGTGCATTTCCAGTTCGTGATGGCCAACGAACTGCCCAACGCCTACGATTTCTTCATGATCGTCTGCGGGCCAGTCCCGCTCAGCGCCCGCATGACCCTCCCCGATGCCGCGCTGGATGTCGCCACAGGCGATTCCGGGGTGCGCGATCGGGCCTGGAAGCGAATCGAAGCGGTTACCATGACGGCCCAAAGTGCCGCCGATTTGAGCAAACTGGAACCATCTGCCCGCCGCCGTGGTTGAAAAATCGAGGCTTTTTGCCCCAGAACGGCGGAACCGATTAGGCTCGCCGGGTTGGCTTTAACGGCGGCTTTGGTGTAAAGCTTGCGGTTCTATGGGCTGTGGAGAGCAGCCTGCGGCTGGCTTCGGGCGGCGGCAAGCACCTCAAATAGCTAAAGAAACTGAACCGGGAAGGGTTCCGAGCGACTAAGTGATGCATATCACAGGGTTTAAACCGGAGTGCATCTAGGGTTTCAAATCAGGTACCGGCCTGCCGAACTGGCAGGCGGGTCTGGATTTTCACGGCGCGGTTAACGCGCTTCCCGTCTCGCGTCAGGCCGTTCGCCCTGACTTGCAAAATTGGAATATCGCTGTGACCACATTTAGTAAAACGCCGCTTCTCGACACCATTCGCACACCCGACGACCTACGCAAGCTCAAGATCGAGCAGGTACGGCAGGTCGCCGACGAGCTCCGCCAGGAAACCATCGACGCCGTGTCGGTGACCGGCGGTCACTTCGGCGCCGGCCTTGGCGTCGTGGAACTGACCACCGCGATCCACTACACCTTCGACACGCCGCGCGACCGCCTGATCTGGGACGTCGGCCACCAGGCCTACCCGCACAAGATCCTGACCGGCCGCCGCGACCGTATCCGCACGCTGCGTACTGCCGGCGGCCTCTCCGGCTTCACCAAGCGCAGCGAAAGCGACTACGACCCGTTCGGCGCCGCGCACTCCTCGACCTCGATCTCCGCCGGCCTCGGCATGGCGGTGGCACGCGACCTCTCCGGCGGCAAGAACAACATCATCGCCGTGATCGGCGACGGCTCGATGTCTGCCGGCATGGCCTATGAAGCCATGAACAATGCCGGTGCGATGAATTCGCGGCTGATTGTGATTCTCAACGACAACGACATGTCGATCGCGCCGCCGGTCGGCGCGATGAGCGCGTATCTGTCGCGGCTCTACTCCGGCAAGACCTATCGTACGCTGCGCGAGGCAGCCAAGCAGATCAACAAGCGTCTGCCCAAGATCATTGCCAACCGCGCCAACCGCGTCGAGGAATACTCCCGCGGCTTCATGATGGACGGCGGCACGCTGTTTGAGGAACTCGGTTTCTATTATGTCGGCCCGATCGACGGCCATAACCTCGACCATCTGCTGCCGGTTCTGAAGAACGTCCGCGACATGGAAACCGGCCCGATCCTGGTCCACGTCGTGACCCAGAAGGGCAAGGGCTACGGCCCGGCGGAAGCCTCCGCCGACAAGTACCACGCTGTCGTCAAGTTCGACGTCGCCACCGGCGCCCAGGCGAAGGCCAAGCCGAACGCACCGGCCTACCAGAACGTGTTCGGCCAGAGCCTCGTCAAGGAAGCCGAGAAGGACGACAAGATCGTCGCCATCACTGCGGCGATGCCATCCGGAACCGGCGTCGACATCTTCAACAAGGCGTTCCCGACCCGCACCTTCGACGTCGGCATCGCCGAGCAGCATGCGGTGACGTTTGCGGCCGGTCTCGCTACCGAAGGCTACAAGCCGTTCTGCGCGATCTACTCGACCTTCCTGCAGCGCGGCTACGACCAGGTGGTCCACGACGTCGCGATCCAGAGCCTGCCGGTGCGTTTTGCGATCGACCGCGCCGGCCTGGTCGGTGCCGACGGCGCGACCCATGCCGGCTCGTTCGACAACGCCTATCTCGGCTGCCTGCCGAACTTCGTCATCATGGCGGCGTCCGACGAGGCCGAACTGGTGCACATGGTCGCGACGCAGGTTGCGATCAACGACCGGCCGAGCGCGGTGCGTTACCCGCGCGGCGAAGGCCGCGGCGTCGAAATGCCCGAGGTCGGCATTCCCCTCGAAATCGGCAAGGGCCGCATCGTCCGCCAGGGCAGCAAGGTCGCCCTGCTCTCGTTCGGCACGCGCATGGCCGAATGCGAAAAGGCTGCCGACGAACTCGCCGCCCATGGCCTCTCCACCACCATCGCCGACGCGCGCTTCATGAAGCCGCTCGACGTCGATCTGGTGCTGAAGCTGGCGCGCGATCACGAAGTGCTGCTCACCATCGAGGAAGGCTCGATCGGCGGCTTCGGCTCGCACGTCATGCAGACGCTGTCCGACCACGGCATGCTCGACGGCGGCTTGCGGATGCGCGCGATGATCCTGCCCGACGAGTTCATCGACCACGACACGCCGAACGCGATGTATGCCCATGCCGGCCTCGACGCCAAGGGCATCGTTGCCAAGGTGTTCGATGCGCTCGGCAAGGACTACAAGACCGAGACCGTCAAGCTCGCCTGAGGCTTAATCTCCTTCGGTTCTGACCGGATCAGAACCGAAGGTTGGCCCCTTCGCCGGTACTTCCATGAAAATCTATCTGGCAGGTCCCGATGTGTTCCTGCCGGACGCCATCGAGATCGGACGCCGCAAGGCTGCGATCTGCGCCCGTTATGGGATGACCGGCCTCTATCCGCTCGACAACACGGTCGACCTCGCCGCCGCAGACGCTTCGCTCGCGATCTTCAAGGGCAATCAGGCCATGATGGATGCGGCGGATGCGATCATTGCCAATCTGACGCCATTTCGCGGCCCCAGTGCCGACGCCGGCACGGTCTATGAACTCGGCTACATGGCCGGCCGCGGCAAGCTCTGCTTCGCCTACAGCAACGATCCGGCCATCTACGCCGACCGCGTTACGCGGTCGTTCCGCATCACGACGTCGGACGCCGGTCACATGATCGATGCCGACGGGCTCACGGTGGAGGATTTCGGCCTGCCCGACAATCTCATGATGATCCACACGCTGGACCTGCATGGTGCTAGACTGGTGACGCCGCGAGAGCTGCCTCAAGACATCTGGCACGATCTCACCTCGTTCGAGGCCTGCGTCGCGCTCGCGGCGGATCGTGCCACCGGCAAACCGGACTGACATTGGCTGACAAGGACGACAAAGAGACTTCGGCCCGCAAGCGCGCGGACGTGCTGCTGGTCGAGCGCGGCCTGTTCGAAAGCCGCGCGCGTGCTCGCGCCGCGATCGACGCCGGCGGTGTAACCGCCGATGGCCGGCCGGTGTCGAAGGCGTCGGAAATGATTGCCGCCAATGCCGAACTGAGCGCGCAGCCTGCGCACCCCTGGGTCTCGCGCGGCGGCGTCAAGCTCGCCGGCGCGCTGGAGCAATATCCGATCGAGATCGAGGGCCATGTCTGCCTCGACGTCGGCGCCTCCACCGGCGGCTTTACCGAGGTGTTGCTGGCGAACGGCGCCAGCCTCGTGTTCGCCATCGACGTCGGGCACAGTCAGTTGCATCCCTCGCTGCGTATCCATCCTCGTGTCGTGTCGATGGAAGAAACCGATATTCGCAAATACGAAGGCAAGCGACTGCCCGCGCGGCCCGATGTCGTTGTCATCGATGTCAGTTTCATTTCGTTGAAGGCGGTGCTGCCGGTCGCGCTGGAGCTTGCCGCGGCCCCCACGCACCTGCTCGCGCTGATCAAGCCGCAATTCGAGGCGGAGCGAAAGCATTCCAAGCACGGCATCATCCGCAACGCGATGGTGCATCAGGAAATCTGCGACGATATTTCGGCATTCGCCGCATCCCTCGGCTGCACCGGCATCGAGGTGTTTCCGTCGTCGATCAAGGGCGGCGACGGCAATATCGAGTTCTTCATGGGCGCACGCCGTGGGTGAGAGCGAGTGCCTCGTCATCGACCATGTCGGCCACCACGGCGACGGCGTCGCCATATCAGGCGGCGGCACCATCTACGTTCCCTACGCGCTGGGCGGCGAAACGGTGGAGGTCGGCCGGGTGCCCGGCCACCATCCCGACCGCCGGCGATTGCTCAAGGTCGAAACCACAAGCCCGGAGCGCGTCGCGCCGTTCTGTCCGCATTTCGGCGTCTGCGGCGGCTGCGCGATCCAGCATTGGGATGCCGCGCCCTATCGCGCCTGGAAGCGCGAACTCGTGGTGACGACGCTGTCGCAGGCCGGCATCGATTGCGAGGTGGCGCCTCTGGTCGACGCCCATGGCGCGGGCCGCAGGCGCATCACCCTGCACGCGCGGATGGGCACGCACGACGTGCTCAAGGTCGGCTATGCGGCGGCGGGTTCGCACGACATCGTTCCGATCGACCGCTGCCCGATCCTCGATCCGCAACTCGGCGGCGCGATCGAGGCGGCCTGGGCCATCGCGGAGCCGCTGATCGCGATGGGCAAGCCGCTCGACATCCAGATCACGGCGACCAATAGCGGGCTGGATGTCGACGTGCGCGGCTCCGGGCAGGTGTCTTCAGCCATGATCGCGCTGCTGTCGCGCATCGCCGGCCAGCATCGGCTGGCGCGGCTGACGCGCCACGGCGAACTGGTCCTGATGCGAACGCCGCCGGTCGTCTCGATGGGCAGCGCGCAGGTCGTTCTGCCGCCCGGCTCGTTCCTGCAGGCAACGGTGGCGGGCGAAGCGGCGCTGGCCGAGCTGGTATCGGAGCATTGCAAGCGCGCCAAACATATCGCCGATCTCTTTTGCGGCGTCGGCCCCTTCGCGCTGCGGCTGGCGGCGAAGTCACGGGTAACCGCCCTCGACAGCGACGCCGGCGCGGTTGCGGCGCTGCAGAAAGCTGCGACCTCCACGTCGGGACTGAAGCCGGTGAAGGCCGAGGCGCGCGACCTGTTTCGCCGCCCGCTGATGCCGCAGGAGCTGCGCGACTACGACACGGTGGTGTTCGATCCGCCGCGGCAGGGCGCGCAAGCGCAGGCGAGGCAGTTGGCGGCGAGTAAAGTGCCGACAGTAGTCGCGGTGTCCTGCAACGTCACGACCTTCGCACGCGACGCGAAGATTTTGATCGACGGCGGCTACCGGATCGAAGGCGTCACGCCAGTCGACCAGTTCCGCCACACGCCGCATGTGGAATTGGTGGCGAGGTTCAGGCGCTGACAGCCCTCTCCAGAACGATTATTTACGCGCGCCGGAGGTGGCCAGCGCATTGAGGTCGCAAGGCCGATACATCTCTTCCAGTTGCCGGCCTTGCAGAAAGATCGTGCGCGGAGTCAAACCACCGCGACCGGCGATCCACTGCCGGACTGGCGAGGGATACATCGAGTAGAGCCATCGCGTCGCGCCCCGGTTCGTGACCGCACGACCGCGCAGACCGAAATCCCAGGCCGCATGGAATGCCAGCCTGGCTTTTGAAGTCACGCAGATCCTGTCGTGCGGAATCTCCGAGAGCACGATCGTGCAGGCCGAGGCGCACAGGCCGTCGATGATCACCGATTGCCGCGAAGCCCTCAATTGCTTGTATCGATCGATGTAACGCTCGATAATTCCGCCCCGATCATTCGCAATCCTGACCTTTGCGTGACTTGCGCCTCCACCCGTCAGCAACAGCATCGCGGCGAGCAGCCAGACGGGAAATCTCATGTGCCCTACTCTGGTGTCGATGGACGTGATGCGCACCAGGCGGGTCAATGCCCACACGTGCGGCGAGCAAGGCATCGTTCGACACCACCGGTTCGGTGATATTGACCTAGATCAAGGAGCGCGGTCCGCCGGCGCAGATCTTGGGATCGATCACCCCTCTATCGCCACCCCCAGGGCATGGGAATAACGATGGCTGAGACACCAAAACTCTCCGTGGAGAAAGTGCTGGGAAAACTGCGCTCCAACGATCAGAAATCCAAGGACGAGCGACGCAGTGAGGAAATGGATGCGCTCGATGAGGACATCAAGCGCATGCGAGCGCAGCGGCAGCGCCTCGAGCGGCACCAGCGCCGCAGCAAGGGCGATTGAGCCTGTCGGAACATGTTCGAATATGCGCGGGGACGATTGTTTCTCAGTCCAGGGAAACGCGTACGACGCCTGACTGCATCATGCCGAGGGCACGTGCCGCGCTCACCGAGAGATCGATGACACGTCCGCGAATGAACGGTCCCCTGTCATTGACCTTGCAGACGATCGAGCGGCTGCCGTGAGTCACCCTCACCATGCTGCCAAAGGGACGGGTCCGGTGCGCGCAGGTCAGTTCGCCGGTACGGCCGCGATTACCGTAGCTGTAGTACGAGGCCAATCCGCTTTCTGCTTTGGCTTCCGGGACGAGGATGGCGAGAAAAAGCAGTCCGAAACAGGTGCGATACACGTGAACCTTCGCTGCTGCCTGCCGCGCTCACATAATCGTCGTGCTGGCTTTAGGTTCCCTGCCGCGCGACCGCAGCGGACACCGTCCAGTCGTTGGCGCCCTGTGCCGATGATGACGGCTTCCTCGGCTTTACTGGCCCTGATCCAGGCTTTCGTCTAAACTACCGTCCTTTTCCGAGCTGGAGGGCGAGCATGGAGTGCTCGAGCTGCGGAAGCGCCAATCAGGATGACAACCGATTCTGCGGGAACTGCGGCGCGCTGTTGCCGCAGAATTGTCGCGCCTGCGGTCGCAATAATCCGATTGGCAATAGCTATTGTGGTTTCTGTGGCGCCCCTTTGACCGGTGCCACTCCTTTGGAACGGGCCGTAAATGCTCATTCCAAGCCGGCATCAGCCGGTGCCGAACGCCGGCGTCTCACTATCATGTTCTGCGACCTCGTCGGCTCGACCACGATTGCGTCTCGGCTTGACCCGGAAGACCTGCGCGAGGTGCTCAGCATGTATCAGCAAGACGTCGCGACGGTGGTCGGGCGTTTCGATGGATTCGTGGCCAAGTATATGGGCGACGGAGTTTTGGCCTATTTCGGGTACCCGCAGGCACATGAGGACGACGCCGAGCGAGCCGTTCGCGCCGGTCTGGAGATCGTGAGAACGGCGCGGCCAGTTCCGGCCGCGCCGGGCGGCAGACTGCCGGTGCGTGTGGGTATTGCCACAGGTCTCGTCGTCGTGGGCGATCTCGTCGGTGCCGGCGAATCCGAGGAGCGCGCTGTAGTGGGCGAGACGCCAAATCTCGCGGCCCGACTGCAAGCTTTGGCCGAGCCGGACAGCGTCGTGATCGATGTGAACACGCACAGGCTGACGAGCGGGATCTTCGTGTACGAAGAACTCGGTTTGGTCGAGCTAAAGGGCTTTGCCGAGCCTGTGAGCGCGTGGCGCGTGCAAGGCGAGAGCACGATCGAAAACCGATTCGAAGCGCTCCATTCGGTTACCACTCTCACGCCGCTTGTTGGGCGCGAGGAGGAGATCGAACTGATGGTTGAGCGCTGGAAAGAGGCAAAGTCAGGTGCGGGCCAGGTGATCCTGCTCTCGGGCGAGCCGGGCATTGGCAAGTCGCGCCTGACCGCTGCGCTACTGGAGCGCCTGCGGGATGAGCCCCACATCCGGCTGCGCTACTCCTGCTCGGCGCACCACCAGGACAGCGCGCTGCACCCAATGATTATGCAACTCGAACGCGCCGCAGGTTTCGAGCGGGGCGATACGCCGGCGATGAAGCTTCGCAAAATCGAAGCACTGCTCGCGCCAACGTCATCGACGGATGCGGGTCTACCGCTCGTCGCGGAGTTGCTGCAGATTCCCGCTGGCGATCTGTACTCACCGAGCGTGCTAAATCCGCATCGCAAGAAGGAGGAGACGTTCGAGCTACTGCTCGACCAGCTCGTCGCCCTCGCCCGGAGCCAGCCGGTATTCCTGGTCCACGAAGACGTCCATTGGATCGACCCCAGCTCACGCGACTTCCTCGATCGCGTGGTCAATCGGGTGGTAGATCTGCCTGTACTGTTACTAATTACGTTCCGGCCGGAGTTTCAGTCGCCATGGACCGGGCAGTCGCACGTTACGATGCTCGCCCTCAGCCGCCTCGACCGGCGCGAGGGTGCGGCACTCGTGCAGTGGGTCTCGGGCGACAGAGCGCTTCCCGGGCACACAGTGGAAGAGATCATCAAGCGCAGCGACGGTGTACCACTTTTCATCGAGGAATTGACAAAGGCTGTCGCAGAATCTCAAGCGAGTCGAGAAAGCGGCGAAGATGCAAGCGCCAAAACGTCACGATCGGCGCTTGCCGTGCCCGCAACCCTCCACGCCTCGTTGATGGCCCGGCTTGACCGACTCGGGCCGGGTCCCAAGAGGATGGCGCAAATCGGAGCAGCGATTGGCCGCGAGTTTTCATACGAACTGATCGCCGCCGTCGCCGGCCCGAGCGAGAGGGAGATACAGGAAAGGTTGGCGCGGCTTGTCCATTCTGAACTGGTGTCCCAGCACGGGGCGCCACCAGAGGCCGCCTATAGCTTCAAGCACGCTTTGGTTCAGGATGCCGCCTACAGCACGCTACTGCGCGGCGATCGACAGCGGTTGCACGCGCGCATCGCCGAAGCCGTCGAGGAGCGTTTCCCGGACCGTGCGGCGCGCGAGCCCGAACTGCTGGCGCACCACTGTACGGAAGCCTGCCAAATTGAACGTGCCGTCAGCTATTGGCTGAAAGCAGGCGAACGCGCTGCCCAACGTTCGGCCAATCTGGAAGCAATCCGGCATCTCACCCGAGGGTTAGAAGCGCTGAACACGCTACCGGAAAATTTCGAGCGGGATCGGCAGGAGCTCGCTTTTCAGATCGCGATCGGTACGCCCATGATCGCCGTACATGGTTATTCCGCGCCACAGACCGGGGCCGCCTACAGCCGTGCACGCGCGCTTTGCGAGCGTCTCGGCGAGGCCGAGCCTCTCGTCGCGACCCTCAGCGGTGAGTTCGTCTACTACTTCGTACGCGGCGATTATTGCATGATGCGGCAACTAACCGACGAGGCTCGGCAGGTCGCGGAGCGCCTTCCAAGCCCGCTCATCCGCCTTGCCAGCCACCGGTTGGCCGGGATCACGGCCATGCACTTCGGGGCGTTCGCCGAGGCACGGTCCGAGTTCGAGGCGATCCTGCGCCTCTACGACGCGTGTCGGCATCGATCGCAGCCGGTGCACTACGTGCACGACCCGAAAGTCTCGGCCCTCACCTATCTTGCGCCGGTCCTCTGGATGCTGGGCTATCCCGAGCAAGCGCGTCGTTCGAGCACCGCGGCGTTCCGCTGCGCCGCAGAGTTAGACCAGGCGAACCTCACGGCGCATGTCCACAATTTCGCCGGCGCTGGTTTGGACGAACTGCTCGGGGATGTCTCAGGCGTGCAAGCTCATGCCGAAGCGATCATTGAGCTGGCCGATCGGCACAGCCTCAGCTATTGGCGCGTGAATGGGCTGATTCTTCGCGGCTGGGCCATGGTACAGCGGGGCGCCCAGGAGCCAGGCATCGCGCTCATGTGTGAGAACGCCGAGAGCCGCGCGGCTCTCGGCGTAAGTTGGTATCAAGCCCGGTATCTGTGCATGCTCGCCGCGGCCTATGCGCATGTCGGCCAGGCCGACCCAGGGCTGCGGATCGTTGCGGAGGTGGAGAACCTCATCGCCAAGAATCGCGAGCATATGTGGGAGGGCGAACTCACACGCATAAAAGGGGAGCTTATGCGGGTGCAAGGGAGATCAGCCTCCGAGATCGAAGCCTGTCTTGCGCGAGCTATGGCAATATCGCGTGCACAGGGCGCCAGGTCGCTCGAACTTCGCGCCGCCCGGAGCTTGGCGAGCCTCTGGTGTGATCGGGGGCGGCCTGGTGACGCCCGCGCGCTCCTCGCACCGCTCTTTAGCTGGTTTACGGAGGGCTTCGAGACCGCTGATTTGAAATCCACAAAGGCATTACTCGACGAGTTGACCTGCGGAGCATGAGTGGATTTACGCTATGCTCGATTTTCCACGTGGGTGAAAAGAGGCCACGCATCCATCACCTGCCCCAGCGATCCTGCCAGATCTTCTCGCCGATCATGCAATTGACGCGCGGCTCGCGGCCGGCGGCGGGTACCACCGGGCGTTCAGGCGTGCGGCCGGCGATTTCCAGGAGCAGCTTGGTGCGGATCGCTTCCTTGAACTTTTCGCGCTCCTTGATCGTGACCACGAACGAGCCGGGGCCGCCGATGACGCAGTCCTCGTAATAGAAATCGAGATTGTCGATATCCATCGTGGAGTAGGACGGCTCCTTCACCATAATCGGCAGACCGTTGATGATGACGCCCTTCTCGAGCGCGGCATCGCGGGCGACCGTCACCGGCATGCCGTTGTTGTTCGGGCCATCGCCGGAAATATCGATCACCCGCCGCAGGCCGCGGTGCGGATTCTCCTCGAACAGCGGCATGGCGAAATTGATCGCGCCCGAGATCGAGGTGCGCGAGGCGCGGCGGATCGGGGTCTTGACGATCTCGTTGGCGACAGCATCGGCCGTCTCAGGCCCGTCGATCACCCGCCAGGGGATGATGATCTTCTGGTCGGTGGAGGCCGCCCATTCGAAATAGGTGATCGCGATCCTGCCGTTCGGCCCGGTCTTCAGCGCCTGCAGGAACTCCTTGGCGACGATCGCTTGCGCGTAGCCTTCCCGCTGCAGCGCGAGTTCATCCAGGTCCATCGAATAGGAGACGTCGACGGCAAGGACGAGTTCCACATCGACGGTCGGATGGGCGTCCTTGCTGGCGGCGCTCAGTTGCTGGGCCGGCCGGTTCGCCGGGTTCGGCGCGGCAAAACTTGCCACATCTCCGCCGGCGAGTGCGCCGGCTACAAGCACGACCCCGATCGAGACATACCAGCGCATTGCGGCCCTCCCGTCGAACGACAGTGATGGTGACATGCAAAACGGCGGACGCAAAGCGCTGAAATCACTTGTCCTTCACATTCGGGTTAGTGCCGAACATTCAGGCTGTCCGGTCAACGCGACCGGATTCAGCCACGGTTCCTCATGTCATTCGCCCAAGGATCAGGCGTCCGATACCGCTATTTGAACAAATCTCGCGCTCCCCGCGACAGAAGGGGCGCGGCCAGCAAATGGCCGCTACCGGCACGGACATGGTTACGCCCCCGAAAATTCCAGCAACTGACGGTCTGCCCCCGGCAACGCGCACGATCGCGCTCTGGGCCGGGATATTCACCGCACTCGTCCTGGCGGTGCTGTCGCTGCCGTTGGTATTCTCAGGCCCCGGCCAGCCCAAAGTGACGCAACCGGAACCGGTGCTGACGCCGCAGAATGCAGTTGAACTCTGCGAGCAGCTCTTTGAAGAGCCGAGGGAGTATATGGACTACGACGCCAAGCGCCGGCGCTGGGACTTGCGCCACGACGCCTGCAAGATGGCGTTCGAAGCCAACCCGGCGAACGCAGGAGGCGGTCAACCTGATCGATCGCGCCAGCACCTACGATTTCGACGCCCGCATGCAGGTTGTCCGGCTGCTCGCCGAGCATCCGGAAACGCAGGTCAATAATCCCAAGGGCACGCTCTATTACGCGGTGGAGGCCGCGGAACTCGACGAGCCCGGGGCGCTAGCCACCCTGATCGCGCTGAAACTCTCGGCAAACGCCCAGTTTCAGGACCGGCCCGGAGCCTGTAAACTGATCGAGACGGCCGTCAGCCGCAGCGATCAGACCATGGCGCAGCGCCTGGCGGATTGCCGCGCCAACTGAGTGCTGCCGGCCCGTCTGAGTTCGCTCGCTTCGGGACCTAGCTGGAAATGGCAGATACCGTCGTCACGCCAAAGACCAAAGTCAAAACCAAGGTCGAACGGCCACGCCTGCACAAGGTCATTCTGATCAACGACGATTACACGCCGCGCGAATTCGTCGTCACGGTGCTGAAGGCCGAATTCCGCATGACCGAGGACCATGCCCACAAGGTGATGATAACAGCGCACCGCCGCGGCGTCTGCGTGGTCGCCGTGTTCACCAGGGACGTCGCCGAGACCAAGGCCACCCGCGCCACCGACGCCGGCCGCGCCAAGGGCTATCCGCTGCTGTTCACGACCGAACCGGAGGAATGAATCCCGTAGCCCGGATGGAGCGAAGCGCAATCCGGGATTAGTCTCTCCGCTCACCAAAATTGCTCGTATCGGCACTCCCATCGCCGCCCCAATCCGATGGCAAGATGCCCGCACGAACATAGCGATGCAGCGAGGAAAACGGCCAATCGGACGGCGAAGTCGCCAGTCGGTGCTTGACCGGATTGAAATGCACGTAATTGGCACAGCGTTCGAAATCGCCGTCGTCGCGAATGGTGTGCTCGCAAAACCGCCTTTGCCAAAGAGAATATTCACCACGATGATCTCGCAAAATCTTGACGCCCGTGGCGAGAACGCTTCGCGTGAAACTCCCCTTGATCCGACGCCACCTGTCGGAAAAATCCGAGTCATCAGGCGGCAATGTCAGAATTGCATGCAGGTGGTCGGGGAGAACGACGATGGCGTCGATAACAAACGGCCGTTCGCTTTGCGTTTCTCGAAATGCGACGCGCAGCAACTCGATGTGATCGATCAATACCGACGACCTTCGGTCATCCAGCGTGACCGTGAAGAAAAACGTCACGCCGGGGACGAAATTGCGCCGATAATGAACCATGGTGCCAGTCTACCCCGGATTGCGCTTCGCTCCATCCGGGCTACGGGAGTCAGGCCGCCGACGTCTCGTCGGCCAATCCGTAAACGCGCGCGGCCTTTGAAAAACCGGCGACGGGAAACTCGCCGAGATCGCTCCACCCTCCCCGGCAGATGCCGGCAAACCCTTCCGACGCCACGACGGTGCGCTTGAGCTGGCTTGCGATCTTCTCCAGCCGCGCCGCGAGATTGACCGCGGGGCCGATGCAGGTGAAGTCGAGCCGGTTGCCGCCGCCGATATTGCCGTAGAGAATTCGCCCGACATGCAGGGCGACGCCAAAACGAAATTTTTCGACCGCATCGCCGATCGGGTAGTTCAAGTTGGCGACGCTGGCGCGGGATTCGTGGGCGGCCTCCAGCACATGCGAGCAGACCTTTTGCTCGTCGCCGACATATTCATCGATCGGGAACACCGCGAGCAGGCCGTCGCCCATATATTTCAGCACATCGCCGCCATGATTCTTGATCGCGGCAACCTGGCAATCGAAATACTGGTTCAGAATGTCGACGACAGTCTCGGCCGGCAGCCGGTCCGACAGCGCTGTGAAGCCGCGCAGATCGGACAGCCAGATCGCGGCATTCATCGTCTCGGTGTGGCCGCGCCTGATCTGGCCGCCCATGATCCGCTCGCCCGCACTGTTGCCAACGTAGGTATCGAGCAAGCTTGCCGCCATGCGGTTCAGGCTGATGATCTCGACCACCCGCGCCAGTGGCTTCGCGAGGCTCCGCAGCGCCGCCAATTGTTCATCCGTGAACCCGCCCGGCTGTTTGGTGGTCCAGCTCGATGCGTTCACAGTGCCACCAATGAAGGGCAGCGGCAGCGCGACATAATCGGTGGCGCCTTCGGCGCGCAGATCGTCGATGATCGGAAAGCGCTTGCTTGCGGGATCGTCAACACGGACCCGGACTTCCAGCCCCTGCTGGAAAACGATCTTCAGCGGACTGTTGTGAAAATCCGGTGACTCCAGGATATGATAATCGACCGTACCCAGCTCGACCTCGGCGCCCGGCCTCCAGATGAAATTGCGTCCGTAGATCTCAGGGTGCAGCGTGCGGACGAAGACGCCGACGCGCCACAGCGGCAGCCCTGCCGCGACCATCCGTTCGCAGCACTCGGCCATAAACCGGGTCGGGCTGGTCGCCGACCTGCCGCCGTCAATCAGCCAGTCGGTCAGCTTCTGCAGTTCTGCGACGTTCATGACCTCAGCATTTGCCGCGCAACGCCCTGAAACGTCAAGACGCACATCGCTGCATTGCGCGCGAGGCTGCTGACCGGACGACGGAAGCGCGTTAGTTTCACCGTACAAACAGGGGGAAACGCAGAAGTGTACGATTTCATCATCGTCGGCGGCGGATCAGCAGGCTCGGTCATGGCGCACCGGCTCTCCGCCAAAAACGCCAACAAGGTCCTGCTCTGTGAAGCCGGCCAGGACACGCCGCCCGGCAACGAGCCGCCCGAGATCCGCGACAGCTATTCGGGGCTCGCCTATTTCGATCCGCGCTTCCACTGGACCGAACTCAAGGTCACGACCCAGGTCGTGAGCCACAACAATCCCGATGAGAGCCGTCCGCCGCTCCGCAAATACGAGCAGGCACGCGTACTGGGTGGCGGGTCCTCCATCAACGGCCAGATGGCCAACCGCGGCGCGCCGACCGATTACGCGGAGTGGGAAGCCCGCGGCGCCACCGGCTGGAACTGGAAGGACGTGCTGCCCTATTTCAAGAAGGTCGAGCGCGACCTCGATTTCGACGGACCGTACCACGGCAAGGACGGTCGCATCCCCATCCGCCGCATTCCGCAGCAGCATTGGACGGGCCATTCGCAAGCGATGGGCGAGGCCTGCAAGCTCGCCGGCTTTGCCTTCCTGCCCGACCAGAATGGCGAGTTCGTCGACGGCTACTTTCCGGTGACGCACTCCAATCAGGACGAGCAACGCGTCTCGGCCGCAATGGGCTACCTCGATCGCGAGACACGCAAGCGCGCCAACCTGACCATCTCGACCAACACGGTGGTGAAGGAGTTGCTGTTCGAGGGCACGCAATGCGTCGGCGTGAAGGCGCTGGTCGATGGAAGGGAACAGGAGTTCCGCGGCCACGAGGTCATCCTCTCCTGCGGCGCCATACACTCGCCGGCGCATCTCTTGCGCGCCGGCATCGGGCCGGTCGGGCATCTGAAGGAGATGGGCATTCCGGTCCTGATGGGCCTCGCGGGCGTCGGCCAGCGTCTGATGGATCATCCCTCGATCGCGCTGTCGTCCTTTGTCCGCCGTGGCGCGCGCATGAACGAACACACCAGACGCCACATCCAGATGGGGCTGCGCTACTCCTCAGGGCTTCCGGGCACCCCCGCCGGCGATATGTTCGTCGCCGTTCTCACCAAATCGGCCTGGCATTCGGTCGGCGAGCAGATCGCCTCGCTGCTCACCTTCGTCAACAAGACCTATTCGGAGACCGGGCAGGTCAAGCTCGCTTCGCGCGACCCGCGAACAGAACCCATTGTCGAGTTCAACCTGTTGTCCGACCGGCGCGATCTTGACCGTCTGATGAGCGGCTTCCGCAAGATGGCGGCGCTGCAGATGAGCGCGCCGCTCAAGGCCGTCACTGACAAGCCGTTCCCGGCCTCGTATTCCGATCGCGTGCGCAAGATCGGCGTGGTCAACACCAGGAACAAGATCCTCACCGCCATTGCCGCAACGCTGATGGACGGACCGGCGGCGCTGCGGCACTACATGATCGACAACTTCATCGTCGAAGGCTTTTCGTTCGAGCAGGTGATGCGCGACGACGAGGCGCTCGAAGCCTTCGTGCGCAAGGCCGCGATCGGCGTCTGGCACGCCTCCTGCTCATGCCGGATGGGCGCGGCTGATGATCCGATGGCGGTTGTCGACACGCAAGGCCGCGTCAGGGGCGTACAGGGTTTGCGCGTGGTCGACGCGTCGATCTTCCCGGTGGTGCCGTGCGCCAACACCAATGTCCCGGTCCTGATGTCGGCGGAAAAGATCGCAGACGCGATGCAGTGAGGGAGGCCGGGCCTTATCCGCCGACCTGCCCGCGATGGCGCAGGAAGTGATCGGCCAGCACGCAGGCCATCATCGCCTCGCCCACCGGCACGGCGCGGATGCCGACGCAGGGATCGTGGCGGCCCTTGGTCATGATGTCGGTGTCGGCGCCCGAGCGATCCACCGTCTTGCGCGGCGACAGGATCGACGAAGTCGGCTTCACCGCAAAGCGCACCACCACCGGCTGGCCGGTGGAGATGCCGCCGAGCACGCCGCCGGCATTGTTGGACAGGAAGCGCGTGCCGTCATTGCCGGTGCGCATCTCGTCGGCGTTTTCCTCTCCCGACAATTCGGCCGCGCCAAAACCCGCGCCGATCTCGACGCCCTTCACCGCATTGATGCTCATCATCGCGGCGGCCAATTCGCCGTCGAGCTTGGCATAGATCGGCGCGCCCCATCCCGCCGGCACGCCTTCAGCGACCACTTCGATGACGGCGCCGATCGAGGAGCCGCTCTTGCGGATGCCGTCGAGATAGGTCTCGTAAAACGCCGCCGAGTCCTTGTCCGGGCAGAAGAACGGGTTGCGCGCGATCTCGTCCCAATCCCATTTCTCGCGATCGATCTTGTGCGGGCCGATCTGCACCAGCGCGCCGCGCACCTTTACATCAGGCAGGATCTTTCGCGCGATGGCGCCGGCCGCGACGCGCGTTGCGGTCTCGCGCGCCGACGAGCGGCCGCCGCCGCGGTAGTCACGAAGGCCGTATTTGGCCTCATAGGTGAAGTCGGCATGGCCGGGGCGAAACTTGTCCTTGATCTCGGAATAGTCCTTGGAGCGCTGGTCGGTGTTCTCGATCAGCAGCGCGATCGGCGTTCCCGTCGTCACCTGCACGCCGGTTTCGGGATGCGCCATCACCCCGGACAGGATTTTGACCGTATCAGGCTCCTGGCGCTGGGTGGTGAAGCGCGATTGTCCCGGACGGCGGCGGTCGAGATCGTGCTGGATGTCCTCGGCTGTCAGCGGGATCAGCGGCGGGCAGCCATCGACCACGCAGCCGATCGCCACCCCGTGGCTTTCGCCGAAGGTCGTGACACGGAAGAGGTGGCCGAAGGTGTTGTGGGACATGATGCCGTATTTGCTCGCTAAAGTAAGTCAGTTCTGACTTGTGTCGTAACGCGGGGGGACCCTGTGGTCAAACCGCTAACCGTCATTCCGGGATGGTCCGAAGGACCAGACCCGGAATCTCGAGATTCCGGGTTCGATGCTGCGCATCGCCCCGGAATGACGGCGTTCATAACGCCGCCCTTAACTATATTTCCGCAAGCCCCCCTCGCGGAACACGTAGACGGCGCCCTGCTCGATCAGGAGGTCGGCGGCGCTTTGCGGCGTCTCGATGCCGAGCGCCACCATCAGCGCCCGTGCGGTGCCGCCATGGGCGACCGCAACGGTGTCGCCCTTCACGGAATCGTACCAGTCGCGCATCCGCGCCTGCACCTCGGCATAGGTCTCGCCGCCTTCCGGCGCCATGGTCCATTTCGCCGTCAGCCGCTTGGCATACAGCACGGGATCGGCCGCCTGCATCTCAGCAAGCGTCGAGCCCTCCCAGACGCCGTAGCCGATCTCGCGCAGGCGATCGTCGAGCGCATATCCGTTTCTGGGAAGCTCCAGCGCGCCGCGCACCAATTCCATCGTCGCTCGCGCCCGGCCAAGCGGGCTTGCGACGAACGGCAGCGCGGACTTGTCGCGGCCCTCGCGCGCGAACAGATCGGCCAGCACATTCCCGGCATGCGCGGCCTGCCTGCGGCCGAGATCGTTCAGCGCAATGTCCTGCGTGCCCTGCAGCCTGCCTTCAGCGTTCCACGACGTCTCGCCATGGCGGATGTAGTAGATCACGGGCGCAGGCATCGGACTATCAGGCTATTCCTTCGGCTAGCGAATTGGAGAGAGAGGTCAGGCGCGTCGGGGCGCTTCATGCCGGCGACGCGCTTGGGAGGTACACCAGCACTCCGGCGCGGTCGAGCCCAAATCGCCTTCGATTAACGCTGTTTGCCGCGCGCCCAATGGCTGGAATAGATACGTCAATTGGGTGTTATGTTCGGTAAGGCGTTCGCGCCTCATGACTCTTGCAATCTGGTGCCGATGAGCGCGTTTCGTCAAAGTGTCGAGGCCATGATTCCGGCGCTCCGCCGTTATGCGCGAGCGCTGGCGCGCGACGCCGACATCGCCGACGATCTGGTGCAGGATACGCTGGTGCGTGCGTTGCGTTCGGAGCGGCTGTTTCTTGGCGGCGACGTCAGGAGCTGGCTCTATACGATCCTGACCAATCTGAACAAGAACCGGCGCCGATCGCTGGCGCGGCGGCCGCAATTCATGCCGCTGCTGGACAACAACCCGGACGCCAGCGGCACCGAGGCGGAAGGCCGCGACATCGCGCGCGCACTTTCGACGCTGGTGGAAGAGCAGCGCTCGGTGCTGCTGCTGGTGATGCTGGAAGGACTGAGCTACCGCGAGGTCGCCGACATCCAGGGCGTGCCGATCGGCACCGTAATGTCCCGGCTTGCCCGCGCCCGCGCCCATGTGAAAGCTTCGCTGGAAGGCGAGCGCACGACGCTGCGGCGGGTGAAATGAAGGCGCATGAAACGCGTGATGGATAGACAGAGCAGGATCAGGCAGAGACGACGACAATGACCGATCGCAACATTCCCGTCACCGAAGACGAGCTGCATGCTTACGTCGACAACGAGCTGCCGGCGGAACGCCGCGGCGATGTCGAGGCGTGGCTCGCCGCGCATCCCGACGATGCCGCGCGGGTGCAGTCGTGGCAAGCGATGGCGGAAGTACTGCATGCCAGATACGATTCCGTCATCGACGAGGCGGTGCCGAAGCGGCTCGAGATCGAGCGGCTGGTGCAACAGCCGCGCAAATGGGTGTACGGCGCGGTCGCGGCGACGCTAGCGGCGTTCATCGTCGGCGGCGGCGTTGGCTGGCTCGCGCGCGGCGCGACGGCAGCACCGTCCGTTCTTCAGAATTTCACGGTGCATGCGATCGAAGCGCACCGGCTTTACGTCGTGGAAGTGCGGCATCCCGTCGAGGTGCCAGGCAGCGAGCGCAGTCATCTGCAGCAATGGCTGACCAAGCGCTGCGGCTGGATCGTGCGTGCGCCCGAACTGACGAATGCCGGATTGAAGCTGGTCGGCGGGCGGCTGTTGCCGAGTTCCGCCGGCCCGGCGTCCTTCATGATGTATGAGAGCGCCTCGGGCGAGCGTTTCACGATCTACACCGCCAAATCCGCTGCCGAGGCGACGCAGATGCGATTCGCGGCGGAAGGCAAGGAAAGCACGCTGTTCTGGGCCGATGACGGCGTGGTCTATGCCGTAGTGTCCACCGGCGCCGACCGAGGACGGCTGACCCAGGTCGCCCAGGCGGTCTACGATCAGATGGAAAAGAAGGGGGGCTAGGCGCCTTCAGGCCGCTTGTCCAAATTCTGACATCGAAAATCTGGAATCAAAACACCGGCTGGTCTCATTAATGCACCGGGTGATCACGCGAAAATGAGTAGCGCTCGATCCGCCGATCGGCGCAAGCGGCCTCGATCGGGGTTTGGTACCGCGCTGGTCCCCCTTTCGAGGCCGCCCCTTTTTCCAGAAAACCTTTTTGTTTTCAGGAAAGAAGCGCGCTTTTTCAGGAAGCCTGCTCGGACCCCGCTGCTCTTGTTCCACACACCATCGACGCCGCGAGCCCGACCGAATCAGCCAAAATCGCTGCGCGGATTGTAGGGGTGGCCGTCGCGCCACTTTTCCATCAATGCCTCAAGATCGCTATCGTTCCCGTCGGGCAGAATAATTCGGGTGGTAACGAACAGGTCTCCGGGTCCGCCCGGCTTGGGCAGGCCCTTGCCTTTGAGGCGGAAGGTGCGGCCGCTGGAGGTGTTTTTCGGGATCGACAGCTCCACCGCGCTGCCGAGCGTGGGCACGCGAACCTTGCCGCCGAGCACCGCCTCATAGAGCGTGATGGGCAGATCGAGGCGCAGGTCGCTGCCGTCGACCTTGAAAAAGGCGTGCGGCGCGATGCTGACGGTGATCAGGAGATCGCCCGGCGGGTGGCCCGGCGCGGTCTCGCCCTGCCCCTTCAGCCGGATCTGCTGGCCGGCGGCGACGCCTGCGGGGATCTTGACGTTGAGCTCCTTGCCGGTCGGCAGGCGGACGCGCTTTTCCCCGCCCTTGACCGACTCTTCCAGCGACACCGTCATGGCGACGTTCAGATCGAGATCGAGGCCGATCCCGCCGGTGTCGAATTCAAAGCTGCGGCCACCGCCCGGACGTCCGCCCCTGGCCGCGCCGCCGAACATGCTGTTGAGGATGTCCTCAAACCCCGCGCCACCCGCGCCGCCGGGACCTCCACCGGTGCGGAAGCTGTAGGATTCGAAGCCGCCCGGCCCTCGCGCGCGGCCACCTGCGCCGCCGCCGGGAAAGCCCTGGAAGCGCGGCTTGCCCTCGGCGTCGATCTCGCCGCGATCGAACTGCTTGCGCTTGTCCTCGTCGCCGATGATCTCGTTGGCGGAGTTGATCTCGGAGAAGCGCGCAGCCGCCTTCGGATCGTTCTTGTTGTTGTCGGGGTGATGCTTCTTGGCGAGCTTGCGATAGGCACTCTTGATCGCCGCAGCGCTGGCGCCCCGCGGCACCCCCAAGACCTCATAGGGGTCGCGCATCCGTCACGTCTCCTTCACGGGAATTCGATTTTTCGAAGCTTAGGGCAATTCGCCCGCTTTGGCTTCATCTGGGGAGCCAGTTGCATTTTTGCAACTACCCCAGGCCACTCAATCAAGGCGCTCAATAGCACCTTGAGGCGCTAACCCCTCGTCCAAGGCTTGATCGTATGGATTTCCCATCGGCCCTGGCCGGCCTTGCAGGCGGCACCCTGCAGCCAGCTCTCCGCGCGGCCGTTGACGTAGCTTGCCAGGAAATCCCGGCAGGTGCGCCCGTCCTCCGCGGAATAGGCCTGCGACAGCGGCGTCACCGAGCCGCGCGCACCGGTCTCCGGATTTTCCCAGGGCTGGCTGGAATCCTTGTCGCCCTTGGTCAGCACGTCCGAAGCGGCGGTGCGGGCAAAGGCAAGATCACTCTCGGTCGGCGCCGTGGCCGCTTGCTTGCCCAGCGCGCCCGTAACATCGGCGGCATTCATCTTGGCGTAGGCATCGGGGCGCGACAGGCTGCAGCCGCCCGTGCCGAGGCCGATCAAAATCAACGTCATTACGGCGCCTCGCGGCCCGATCGCCGATAGGCCAACGCGTCCCCATGCCCTATATAGGGCGAGCCCGTATCGGGGCTGTAACGCGCTCTGAGACGCGAGGGTACGCAACTGGGACTCCTGACATGACGGACACGACCTCCATCAAACACCCGACACCGTTAACATCGGGTGATTTTACCGCGGCCGAGGAACCGTTTGCGCTGTTCGCCGAATGGTTTGCGGAAGCCGTGAAGTCCGAGCCGAACGATCCCAACGCGATGGCGCTGGCAACCGTCGATGCCGACGGACTGCCGGATGTCCGGATGGTGCTGATGAAGGGCTATGACGCGGATGGTTTCGTGTTCTACAGCCACATCGCCAGTCAGAAAGGCCGCGAACTCGCCGCAAATCCTAAGGCCGCTTTACTATTTCACTGGAAGTCGCTGCGCCGTCAGGTGCGCGTCCGCGGCAACGTGTCGCCGGTGACGGATGAGGAAGCCGACGCCTATTTCGCCACGCGTCCAAAACAGGCGCAGATCGGCGCCTGGGCCAGCAAGCAGTCGCAGCCATTGGAGAGCCGCTTTGCCTTCGAGCAGGCGATCGCGCTGGTCGCCGCCAAATACATGATCGGCGACGTGCCACGCCCGCCGGGCTGGAGCGGCTGGCGCATTACGCCATCCCGCTTCGAATTCTGGCACGACCGCCCGTTCCGCCTGCACGACCGCATCGAATTCCGCCGCGATGCGCCGTCACAAGCCTGGAGCAAGGTGCGGCTTTATCCTTGATGCCATTCGTTGCCGCTCAAAGTTGAAAGACTTACATGCCTCCTTCATCCAACGCGCCGCGGCGCACGCTGCTTCTGACCGGTGCCAGCCGCGGCATCGGCCATGCGACCGCGATCCGGTTTTCCTCGGCTGGCTGGCGCGTCATCACCTGCTCGCGGCATGCCTTTCCGGAAGTCTGCCCGTGGGGCGCCGGTCCTGAGGATCACATCGAGGTCGACCTCGGAAGCCACGACGACACCGTGCGCGCGATTGGCGAGATTCGCCGACGGCTGGAGAACGACGAGCTGCACGCGCTCGTCAACAACGCCGCGATCTCGCCGAAGGCTCCGGGCGGCGGCCGGCTCGGCACCATGGACACCGACATCGAGACCTGGAGCCACGTCTTCCACGTCAACTTCTTCGCGCCGGTCATGATCGCGCGCGGGTTGATCGAGGAGCTGAAACACGCCAGAGGCGCCGTGGTGAACGTCACCTCGATCGCAGGCTCGCGCGTGCACCCGTTCGCCGGCGCGGCCTACGCGACGTCGAAGGCCGCGCTCGCCGCGTTGACGCGCGAGATGGCGTCCGACTTCGGCCGCGTCGGCGTGCGCGTCAACGCGATCGCGCCGGGCGAGATCGATACCGCAATCCTGTCGCCTGGCACCGAGAAGATCGTCGACCAGCAGATTCCGATGCATCGCCTCGGCACGCCGGATGAAGTCGCCAAGATCATCTATGTGCTGTGTACGGAAACCAGTTCGTATGTGAACGGCGCCGAGATCCACATCAACGGCGGCCAGCACGTGTAGTGCTGCGCATCGTAGGGTGGGCTGAGCGAAGCGAGCCCACCACTTCTTTCAGCGAGGGACAATGGTGGGCACGCTACGCTTTGCCCACCCTACGTCACCTCGCACGCAATGTCCGTTCACTCCGCGTAAAATTTGCGCTGCGCCACGCGTGGAGCAGCCGCTGCAAGATTGAACGTGCTCGAACACTCGTCTTCGTTCTCGCCGTCCGCCAGTGCCGCTCCGCAGTACCGGCAAAGCCGCGTCGAGAACGCCTGCGCCTTGCCAACGCCGCGGCCCTGCTGATAGCGAGCCAGCTCGATGACGTTGCGTGGCGACATTATGAGTTTCTCAACCATGGGATCCTCGCGGCCTGAGAGACACGTTATCGCAGACAAGTTTCGACCATTCGTTCAGTCCACCGCTCAAATTTTAGCGGTGGAGTTGAGCCGATCTTCGCACGTGTGGAAGCGCAGGGAACCGCTGTCTTACAGCCACTTCTTCCACTTGAAAAGAAAGTACGGCAGCACCGCTGCCATGAGCATCATGAACAACGCCATCGGATAGCCATGCACCCATTCGAGTTCCGGCATCACCTTGAAATTCATGCCGTAGATCGAGGCGATCAGCGTCGGCGGCATCAACACGACAGCCATCACCGAGAACAGCTTGATGATGTTGTTCTGCTCGAGATTGACCACGCCGAGCATGGCGTCGAGCGTAAACGTGATCTTGTTGGAGAGGTAGGAGGCGTGGTCGGTCAGGGAACCGACGTCGCGCTGCATGGTCTTGAGCTGCTCGCGCATGTCCTTGGACCATTTGACGCCCTCCACCACCGCCGACAGGAAGGTGACGACGCGGCCGATCGAGACCAGGCTCTCGCGGATCTTCGAGACCAGGTCGCCCTTGCGCCCGATCGCGATCAGGATCTGCGAATATCGCTTGGCCTGGCCATGGCGCGCGCTTTCGGGTTCGAAGATGTCGTGCGAGACTTGGTCGACCTCGGCGCCGGCGCGCTCCAGAATGTCGGCACAGCGGTCGATCACCGCGTCGAGCAGTTCCATCAGCACCATTTCGCCCGATATCCCCGGCATGCATGAGCGCGCCAGCTTGTGCTCGACCAGGGCAAACGGCTTCGGCTCGTCGTAGCGCACGGTGACCAGGCGGTGACCGGCCAGGATGAAGGTCACAGCCGTGGTCTTCGGCGCATCGGTGTCGGACTGGCACATCAGCGTCGCTGTCATGTAGCGGGCGCCGTTCTCGATATAGAGCCGGCTGGAAATCTCGATTTCCTGCATGTCCTCCCGGGTCGGCACCGCGATCCCGGCCAGCCGCTCGACCGCACGGTCCTCCTCCATGGTCGGCTTGACCAGGTCGATCCAGACCGCATTGTCCGGCAACGCCACCGGGTCGATCGCGGGGAGTTTCTTCAGGCTGGATTCCGAGGGAACAAACACCGAAAACATGAGCAACTCCGGAACGGGGGGCAGCAGCCTGCTGTTTTGACGCGCCGTCTTGACGCGAACCGGGTACCCGCTTCGCTTCGCCATGGCTACCCAGCGGCACTAAACCCGATTCTGGCAAGCGCTTCATGACCGGCGCATTAACCGCCCGTCCATATTTATGGCGGCGGAGTGGCGCTTATGGCGTCCAGATGGCGTCAACGCGGCCGTGATCCCCCGCCGGCAACACCCCTGCCCGGGATTCAACCGGAACTCGCAAAACTTGCGGCACAAAAGCCACAGCCGGCCTTCCGCAGCGCCGAACGGGCGTGCAAATGCTGGCTTATCGGCCGCTTATTGCGGATAATGCGCTTAATGGAATCGTCGCGTTTTAGGCGCAAGATTGTTGCTGCGAACGCCAGACTTTCGATTGGAAGTGTGCCATGTCGTCGTTGAAAGTAATCTTGGGGTTGCTCGCTGCTGGCCTTGCACTGTCCGGCTGCATGCCGGCAACCACCTATCAGGCCGCCCCTGAAGCCACCCTCAAACCGAACGACAAGGCCCAGCTCGCCAAGGCGCGCTATGCCGCCGTTTCGCCGCCGGAACCGTTCCGCCGCGCCATTGTCGACTACCACCGCAAGGAATTGCCCGGCACCATCGTCGTGGATTCTGATAACCACTATCTCTATCTGGTCCAGGACGGCGGCAAAGCGATCCGCTACGGCGTCACCGTCGGCGAGGAAGCCCTCGCATTCTCCGGCATCGCCAAGGTCGGCAACATGGCCGAATGGCCGAAGTGGACGCCGACCGCCGACATTCACAAGCGCATCGAAGGCCTGCCGGCGTCCGTGCCCGGCGGCGTCGACAATCCGCTCGGCGCCCGCGCGCTCTACCTTTACCAGGGCAACCGCGATACCCTGTTCCGCATCCACGGCACCAACCAGCCGGAATATATCGGCGCCTCGATTTCCTCAGGCTGCATCCGCATGACCAATGAGGACGTCATCGATCTCTACAGCCGGGTGAAGCAGGGTACGGTCGTCGTCGTGCTCGACCCCAAGCAGGGTGACTCGCCATACAATTCCAAGATGGCCCTGCAGGGTGGCGGCACCAGCGGCCCGATGCCGCAATAAGCCGGCATCGTCACAGCGGTCAGGATCAAGAGCGCCGGTTTTGCCGGCGCTTTTTCGTTGCAGGCTTCTCCTCGCGCGGCGGCTCGGCCTCATCCGGCTTCTCGGCGTCTGATTTTTCAGACTTGCCGGCACCGGATTTGCCAGCATGCGGTTTGGCGTCTTCGGCGACCTCGCGCGGCGGCGCTTCCTCGGGCCGCTCGGCAGGCAATAGCGGCGCCTTCTGCGGCAGCGCGTCCCACACGTCCCACTGGCAGATCCGGTAATTGCCGCGCCGTTCCATCAGATCGAGATGGATATGGTCCTCATGGTACCAGTCCGAGCCCGGGCCGAGCACGGTCGGGAATCGCGTGCAGGCGGAGTGCAGCACGGTCTCGCGCAATCCCCGCGGCACGGTGCGGTCGGTCAGCGAGATGAAGGTGCCGTCGGCGAGCTTGAAGCCGCGCACGTCGAGCGCGTTGGCGCGGCCGTGTTCGGAGAGTTTGGCGCCGACAATGCGGTTGCGGCCGCGGCACTCGAACGAATCGAAATTATCGATATCGGAGATCGCGCTGCCGAGACGCTGCGCCAGCGGCGCGATGTCCTTGCGGATCCAGTCGGCCAGTGCGGACGCCATGGTACAACGCAGGATCGCCGCCGGCTTCACCGAGACCCGCCGGCTGTCCGGCAGCACGATCGCCTCCAGCCGCACCAGATCCTCACCCCCGCAGCCGCCGGCGCCCTTGATATCGGGGATGCTGGGGGCAATCGCCACGGCGTCAGTCAGCGCCAGCCGGCACGCGGACGGCTGCGGCGCGGGTGCGGCCTGCTCGCCGGGCTTGCCGTTCGGGGAAGACGCCTGCTGCTCCTTGTCCGGCTTGTCGGGCTCAGCCGACGGCGCTTCGGCCGGGCGCGGCTTTGGCAAGGGCACCGCCGCCGCGCGGTGCCCTGTCGCCCGCGGTTTTGACGGGGACACCCTCAACAGATCGTCCCACACCGTACGGGATGCTTTCCTGGCCTGCGCCGGTTCGCTTGGCATGCCAAGCAGGAGCGCCGCCACGGCAACGGTAACCATTACCGCTCGACTGCGGCCAAAGGCGCCAATAGCCCATTTTCGGCTTGCTTTACGCGCGGTAAAGTTCATGTCAATTCCATGAACCCACCCACCGATCTGCCCGTATCATCGGCGGATCGTGTGGAGACAAACAAGACCATCGGAGGGACGTGCGTATGCTCGGATTGATGCAAGACTGGCCTTTGCTTTGCCACCGGATTATCGAACACGCGGCGAAGTATCACGGTACGCAAGAGGTCGTCACGCGATCCGTCGAAGGTCCCATTCATCGCACCAATTACGCCGAAATTCATGCACGCGCGCTGAAAGTATCGCAACGGCTCGACCGCGACGGCATCAAGCTCGGCGACCGCGTCGCCACCATCGCCTGGAATACCTGGCGCCACCTCGAATGCTGGTACGGCATCATGGGAATCGGCGCGATCTGCCACACCGTCAATCCGCGGCTGTTTCCCGACCAGATCGCCTGGATCATCAACCACGCTCAAGACCGCGTGGTGATGACCGACATCACCTTCGTGCCGATTCTGGAAAAGCTCGCCGACAACCTGCCGAGCGTCGAGCGCTACGTCGTGCTGACCGACAAGGCGCACATGCCGCAGACCACGCTGAAGAACGCGGTCGCCTATGAGGACTGGATCGGCGCGGTCGACGGCAAGTTCGCCTGGAAGGACTTTGACGAAAATACCGCGGCCGCGATGTGCTACACCTCGGGCACCACGGGCGATCCGAAAGGCGTGTTGTATTCGCACCGGTCCAATGTGTTGCACGGGCTGATGGCCAACAATGTCGACGCCCTCGGTACCAGCGCCGCCGAGACAATGCTGCCGGTGGTGCCGTTGTTCCATGCCAATAGCTGGGGCATCGCATTCTCCGCGCCGTCGATGGGCACCAAGCTCGTGATGCCGGGCCCCAAGCTGGACGGCGCTTCGGTCTATGAGCTGCTCGACACCGAAAAGGTCACGCATACCGCCGGGGTGCCGACCGTGTGGCTGATGCTGCTCAATCACATGGCCGCCGGCAATCTGAAGCTGCCCCACCTCAAGAGCGTGGTGTGCGGCGGCTCTGCGATGCCGCGCTCGATGATCAAGTCGTTCGTGGACATGGGCGTTCGCGTGCGCCACGCCTGGGGCATGACCGAGATGAGCCCGATCGGCACCGTTGCGGCGCTCAAGCCGCCGTTTGCCGAGCTCAGCGGCGAGGAGCGGCTCGACATTCTGCAGACGCAGGGTTATCCGCCGTTCGGCGTCGAGATGAAGATCACCGACGATGCCGGCAAGGAACTGCCGTGGGACGGCAAGACGTTCGGCCGCCTCAAGGTGAGCGGGCCCGCGGTCGCCAAGGCCTATTTCAAGCTCGACACCGACATCCTCGACGAGGAAGGTTTCTTCGATACCGGCGACGTCGCGACCATCGACGAGCACGGCTATATGCGGATCACCGACCGCTCCAAGGACGTCATCAAGTCCGGCGGCGAATGGATCTCATCGATCGACCTGGAAAACCTCGCGGTCGCCCATCCCGCGGTCGCGGAAGCCGCCGTGATCGGCGTCTACCATCCGAAATGGGACGAGCGTCCGCTCCTGATCGTTCAGCTCAAGGCCGGCCAGCAGGCGAGCCGCGAGGACATCCTGAAATTCATGGATGGCAAGATCGCCAAATGGTGGATGCCCGATGACGTCGCCTTCGTCGAGGGCATTCCGCACACCGCGACCGGCAAGATCCTGAAGACCGCGCTGCGCGAGCAGTTCAAGAGCTACCGCTTCCCGAACGCGGCGGCCTGATGCGAAGCCCTGACGCTGATTGAGAAAGGCCGCCTTCCGGTAAAACGGGAGGCGGCCTTTTTCTGAAAAGTCTTACTCAAACGGCGCGTGTACCACGCCCGTCCGGATCAGCGCGCGAACGCGAGGCCGTCGAGCTGTCGCTGCGCGTCGGGTTCGCCCCATTCCTTTGCCCGCTGATACCACATGCGGGCCTGCGCGACGTCGGCAAGGCCGCTGGCGCCGAGCTGCCTGAGTGGCGCCGGATCGTAGGTGTTGCCGACGAGCAGCGCAGCGCGCGCATTCTGTGCTTCCGCACCGCGCATCAGAAACAGCCGCGCCGACTGCACGTCGCCGCTGGCGAGCAAATCCTGGCCACGCCTGATCAGGGCGGCGATTTCCCTCGAATCGAGGCTGCGCACCACCTCCGCCTGCGGCTGCGCCGGTACCGGCAGCGCCGGTGGCGCGGCCGCGACCACGGCGACCGGCGGCGGGGCGACGACCGGCGGCGGCGCGACGGCAACCGGCGGAGGAGCGGCGGCGAGAACCGGCGACGCGGCGGCGACGACCGGCGCGGCGGCGCTGGGCGAGGCCACCCAGGTCAGGCGGGTGGAGGTGCCGGTGAGCGCCACGCCACCACCGTCACGCAATTCTGCGGTCACCAGCATCTGGCCGGTGAACCCATCCGGCGGAATGACCGAAACGCCGGAAATCTCCGTTGCCGGCACGCGCCATTCGTTGGCGCCGATACGCTTGCCGGACGTCAGCCGCGCGCCACCCACCAACCCGTTGATCGATACGAACGCGCCGGGCGGCGGAGCGCCGACGTGAATTCCGAGCGGCACGGGATCGTTGACGAAGCCGCTGCCGTCCTGCACGGCCAAGGTCGCCGTGCGCTTCGGTGGGGTCGCCGGCTGCGCCGGCAGCACCGAGGATTTCACCGACTGCCAGGCAGCCGAAAGCGACGCATCCTGGTTTGCGGGGCGTTGCGACGACGGAATGGCCATGACCAGAAGCATCGCGATGCTCGCTGCGATCGCGACCGCGATCGAGAAGCGAATGACCTGCTGCATCAGCGCGCGGCGTCCAGACAGGTCGCGGAGCACGGAGGGCACCTCGACCGGCACGTTGTCCCTCGCCTCCTGCATGGCCTGGGCCACGGCTTTGGTAAACATTTCGGAATCCTGGCGGCGGGACGGCTTGCTCAAAGGTTGCAAGGGCGGTCCTTCCGTTCGCGGACGCCAGCCATCATTGTTCTGCATGAGCATCGGATTCGACTGCTCACTGCTCGTCCGTTCCCTCAACTCCCGCGGCGCATAATATGCCGGATCGTTCGGGCCGACATATCCTTCGTGCTTTGCATCACTACTCATACTGAACTCGCCCTCATGGGGCCTTCCGCCAGCCCCGCGGACGTATGCCGATAGCGCCCTGTACAATCCTAGAACTCCGGGAGCGTAACCGCAATTTATTTGCGACTCCGCCCGCAACAAGGACCGGAAGTTGAGATCATCCTGCAGCGCTTCCGGCCGACGCCCGCCGTTTCCCCATTTGGTTGGCGCTCGCCGTGCCCCGTGCAGGACAGTCCCGTGTTGCGGCAAATACGACAACCCGGCGGCGAGAGGTAGACGAAAGTTGGACCAACTTCAATCTACAACTAATAATCAATTTACAGGGATGGTTAAACCCGTGAGGTTGTCGCCGCCTGCCTGATCAGCATAGCCGGCAAACCTTGAAATTCTACGCACGCCGTGGTCTCAAGTTTTCCTAGTTTGCAGTCCGGCCCACCCGCCGGCCAGACAGATTTCAACCCGGCAGATTGCACCGATGGCCCGAAGGTTTTCCGCTCCCTACCAGTCGGAGCCCGTGTCCAGCCTCGCCACCTGGTCGCGCAACCTCGCCATCTTTGCCGTGGTCGCGGTGGTGGGGTCGATCCTCATCGTCCGCTTCGGCTTCCTGGAGATGAAGCCGGCGCTGGCGACCTTCTTCGGCGCACTCGGTTGCGCCGTGCTTTCGATCCTGGTCGGCCTCGCCGCCTTTGCCGCAATCTGGCAGAACGGGTCGCGCGGCATGGGCCGGATCCTGCTGGCGTTCCTGATCAACGCCGTCCTGCTCGCCTACCCGGCCTACCTCGCTTTGCAATACCGCAAGCTGCCGCCGATCCACGACATCACCACCGATCCGATCGATCCGCCGCGCTTCGAGGCCCTGGCGCGGCTGCGCAGCGGCGAAGGCGCCAACTCGGCGGTCTATGCCGGGCTCTATTCGGCCGAGCAGCAGCGGATTGCCTACCCCGACATCGAGACGGTAGAGCTCGAGGTCCCGCCGCAGCGGGCCTATGAGGTGACGCTGGCGCTGGTCAACAGGCGCAAATGGCTGGTCATCGACGAACGGCCGCCGCAGCCGCCGCGCCGCATCGGCCGCATCGAGGCGGTGGCGCGAACGCCGATCATGGGTTTCCGCGAGGACGTCTCGATCCGCGTCACGCCCGACGGCGAGGAATCGCGTGTCGATATCCGCTCCTCCTCGCGCTATTTCGAAAGCGACCTCGGCAGCAACGCCTCGCGCGTGACGAAACTGATCGAGGACATCAACTCGGCCGTCGACAACGCCAAGCCGGCGGCACCGAAGAAACCGCAGGCGCCGGCGAAAGCGCAAGCGAAGAATGTGAAGAAGGGCAGCTAGCGCGGCACGGAGAATGCGCGCTTTCGTCCCACAGAGCATGGGGAGAGGTCAGGAGCGCATTCGGGCGCGCCGCCGGCCGAGCCACACGCTCATCCGGCGTCGCCATCTGCGGACTCGGGGAATGTCGATCGATAGCAGCGCAAGCGCCGCCGGCAACAGGATATAGCCCGCCGGCGGGAGGACGCCGCGGATAGCGAGAGCGATGCCGAGTGCGATCCGGACGCCGCGACGCTTCGGGATGCGCAGGCGTCTCTTGCCGATGCGCAGATAGGCAGGCGGCGCCTCACTCCTGCTCGGCGTCATCGGGTACGGGACTTCCGGCCAACGCCAGGCTCGCAAGGCGCTCAGCTTCCTCGGTCGTGGCCACAACGCGGAAACGCAATCCGAAAGCCACGGCGATAGCCGCGCCCTGAACGCGTTTCAGGAGACGCTTCGCCTTGTTTGGTTCGACACTGAAGATCCCGCTGCACTTCGCTGCGAGGCGCGTCTTGTTGGCCTTCAGGAATACGGTGCGCAGCTTCTGATCCTCGTGCGTCTCGTCTTCCACCGAGTCCGGAAAGATCATCACGAACGGCTGGTCCTGGCTCAGCAGGGCTTCCAGCTCCTTCGCCCAGGTAGCACCGTATCCCGGTGGCAGGCTGCGACCATGCAGCGTCACAACCGGGAAGCGCGAGACGTCATGCAGCTTGAAGTCTTCGGTTCTCATTCCAGCGTCCTTTCGATCGCGCGCGCCTAAAACCTCGCCGTCGCCCCGACGCCGACGATGCGCCCCTGTCCCACGCGGACGGATTGCGTCGCCGGGCCGAAGCTCTGCCCGAAAACTTCGTAGCGTTCGTCGAACAGATTGTTGGCGAACACATAGGCGTCGAAGCTTTGATGCTTCCAGCCCAGCCTGCCGTTGACGACGCCGTAGGATGGAAGGTCGAAACTGTTCGCAACATCCGCGGCGCGCACACCGACGAACTGGTAGCTGCTGCGAAGGAAGACGTCGCCCGAAAGTCCAAGCGGCGCGGCCGACGTCTGGTATTGGAAACCGAGATTGGCCGTCAGCGGCGCAACGTTCGGGACACGATTGCCATCCCGCGCTCCGGTGGCGCCGCCGAACGGCACATTGACCAACTCTGCCCGCGTCACACCGATACCGCCCAGTAGCTCAAAGCCCGGCATGACCCGGAACGCCGCCTCCAACTCGCCGCCCCAGGATTGATAATCGAGCGTCGCGATGGTGAATGACGCAGTCGGGACATTGAAGACGAAGAGATGACCGTTCTTGACGTCGTTGAAGAACAACGCCCCGGTCAGCTTGAGACGGTGGTTGAGCAACTCCGACTTGAAGCCGGTCTCATAGGTCCAGCTTGTCGAGGCGGCGAACGGCACCTCGGGCTTGCCGAGCGGATTGTTGATTGAATTGGCCGGGAAACCGCCCGTCACGTAGCCGCGCGCAACCGAGGCATAGGTCATGAAATCCGCCGCCCAGTCGTAGCTCAGCGCCGCACGACCGGTGAGGAAATCGTCGCTCAGGCCCAGATTCTGCGCATAGCTTGAAACCGTGCCGGGCGTACCGACCCCGCGATAGCGATAAACGGCGTCCTTCTCTTCGTGGGTCGCGCGGAGTCCCAGCGTTCCCTTGAGCGCACCGATCAGCGGCACCGTCGCCTCGCCGAACGCCGCGTAGCTGTTGGTTGTGAAGGTGTTGTTGCGGATGCCGGTGGCGGTCGCATAGGCCGGCGTGACCGAACGCCCATCGCCGTTCAGCGCGGCTTCGGTGCGATAGAAATTCAGGCCCGTGGTCCAGGCGACGGCGCTGCCCTTGGGCGCAGACAGGCGCACTTCCTCGAGCCAGGTGTTCTCGTTGATGCCGATCTTGGCGAGGTCGGCCCCAGGCGTGCTGAAGAAGGAAGACGGCAATCCGGTCAGTTTCGCGAACACGAGCGAGTCGGTGAGATCGGTGACCTGGAACGACGTGGTGCGCTGGAAATTGGAGACCGACTCGAAGATCATCGGGCCGAAATCGTGCCTGACCTTCAGGTTGTAGTTCTGGTTCTCCCGATTCACCTCGTTGCGCGGGTTGACGGCGCTCACGGGAAAATCCGCGGCACCACGCAGCAGCCAGCGCGGCACGGTGTCGTCATCCTTGGCGTAGGAGCCGCTGAAGGTGACCGTGGTGCGCTCCGTGGGCGTGTACAGCAGGCTGCCCCTGAAAGCACCGATCTGCGTCGCCGCGTCATTGCCGCCGAGCAGGACGTTTGGAACGTCGCCGCCGAAGTTCTGATAGCGCAAGGCCACGCGGCCGGCGAGGACGTCCGGTATCAGCGGTGAATTGGCGATCAGTTCGCCCAGACCATAGGCCCTGGTGCCCCATTCCCCGGTCAGCGAAAAGGACCGATCGAAGGTCGGCAGGCGCGAGACGATATTCACCGCGCCGCCCTGTGCATTGCGCCCGAACAGCGTGCCCTGCGGGCCGCGCAGCACTTCGACGCGTTCCGTGTCCATCAGGTTCGGCGCGATCCCGTAGACCGACTGCGGCGCCTCGTCGACGTAGAAAACCACGGACGTATCGTCCGGCGACACCGGGGAGAACGAGCCAACACCGCGTATATTGGCGAGGTTGGACGACTGCCCGCCGAGATCGACGAAGTTGAAGTTCGGCACCGAGCGCGCCAGATCGGCGTTCGATCGGGTCTTGGAGAGGTCCGCAAGCTGCGCACCCTGGATTGTGGTCAGGCTGATCGGCACATCCTTTTCAGCCTCCGGCCGCTTGCGCGCCGTGACCGTCGTCTGTTCGGGCTGGACGGACCGTCGAGCGGCAGGCTGAGGCCTTTTCGGCTTTCGCTTTGGCGACTCGACCGTGACCGCCGGGAGTTCGACGGTTTGTTGGGCTTGAGTCGGTTCTGGCAGGAAGCTCCATGAGATCGCCGCCAGCGCCCCGGCCACCGAGAAGGCGCGACTTCTCTTCCACCCCCGTCTGCGCCATTTCCGGCTTGTATTGCACCCCTTCCCTATTTCACGCCCCTGCATGTTCAATCTACTGACTGGTTGAGCAGTCAGCATTGACCGCTTGACCTGTCAATATAAAATTCGCTAGCAATTTAGAATATTTAGAAGGCGAGAGATGAAGGAAGCACGCTCAGCAATCGCATTGCAGGCCGGCCGGGAGGCTATCCTCGCGGCGGCGCGGATCGAATTCGCCAAGAGCGGATTTCACGGGACGAAAATGCGTGATATCGCCCAGCGCGCCGGGGTCTCCCAAGGCCTGTTACATCACCATTTCCAGGGCAAGGAAGGCCTTTGGAGCGCCGTCGGCGAGCAGGCTTCCGCCGAATTCCTGACCTATGTGTCGAACGTGGTCGGACAGGAAACGCTCGACGCGGACTCAGTACCATCAGCCATACGCACCTACTTGAGGTACTGGCGCGAGCATCCCGACGCGTTCCGCATCAACCTGTGGCGGCTGCTTGATGGCCCGACAGACGAGCGGAAATCGCGTTCGCTCAGTTTGAACGAGCGCGCCGTTCCGCTCATCAAGCGCGCGCAACACTCAGGATTGCTGCGCGCCGATATGCCGGCCGGATTGGTGCTCTGCGTTGCCGGAAGCCTGGTCCAATTCTGGCTGCACAGCCGCATCGAAATGCAGGATGCGATCGAGATCGGCGGCGAGAAAATGCCCGACGACGAGACATTCATCCGTCACATCATGCAACTGATTCAATCTTCGCCCGCGTCCGAACCCAGCGGAAAAGACGGATGAACGGCGTGAAAAGCTCAGGGGGCGGAACGATCCCCTAAATCAGCCCGCCATCCGATACGTCCCGCCGATCACGGGATCGCCATCCGTCGCGACGATGCCGCGGGCGACGAGATCTTCCAGGTGGGCCAGTACTGAATAACCGGCGGCATTGGTCAGCCGCGGGTCGATGCCGATATAGATCGCGCGCACCATGGTCGGGATATCGGCCTCGCCCTTGGCAAGGCGGTGCAGGATCGAGGCTTCGCGGGCCTGGCGGTGGCGGGTCAGGAAACGGACGTAGCGCGGCCCTTCCGGAATCTCCGGCCCGTGGCCCGAGAAATACAGATCCTCCTCGCGGGCTTCCAGCCGCGCCAGCGAGGCCATGTAGTCGATCATCGATCCATCCGGCGGCGCCACGATCGAGGTCGACCAGCCCATCACGTGGTCGCCGACGAAATTGATCTTTCGCTCGGGCCAGGCGAACGCCAGATGATTGGCGGTGTGGCCGGGGGTCGCGACCGCCTCCAGCGCCCAGCCCTGCCCCTCGATCACATCGCCGTCCTTGACCGTGATATCGGGCCTGAAATCGCGGTCGGCACCGGATTCCGGATTGTGCTTCTCGCTCTCGAAGCGCGGTCGCGAGGCGCGGTGCGGCCCCTCGGCATAGACGGGCGCACCGGTGGCGGCCTTGATCCGCGCGGTGTTCGGCGAGTGGTCGCGGTGGGTGTGGGTGACGAGAATATGCGTCACCGTCTCGCCGCGTACGGCGTCGAGCAGCGCTTTCGCATGCGCTTCATCGTCGGGACCGGGATCGATGATCGCGACATTGCCTTTGCCCACGATGTAGCTGACCGTACCGGTGAAGGTGAACGGGCTCGGATTGTTGCAGAGGACCCGCCGCACGCCGGGGCGGGCTTCATCGACGACGCCAGGCTTCAGCGGAAAGTCGCGGTTGAACGGGATGTCGTCGTTGTCGGCCATGGGATGTTTGTCCGTGATTTCCGGATTCTCTTTGACCTTTGTCATGCCCGGGCTTGTCCCGGGCATCCACGTCGTCCTTGTGAGCCCAAGACGTGGATGGCCGGGACGAGCCCGGCCATGACGGCGCTTGGGTTATGCTGCGCGGAACGATCCCCTTACGAAAACGCCTGAATGCCCGTGATCGCCCGACCCAGGATCAGGGCGTGGACGTCGTGGGTGCCTTCGTAGGTGTTCACGGTTTCCAAATTCGCGGTGTGGCGCATCACGTGGTATTCGATCTGGATGCCGTTGCCGCCGTGCATGTCGCGGGACACGCGGGCGATGTCGAGCGCCTTGCCGCAATTGTTGCGCTTGACGATCGAGATCATCTCCGGCGCCATCTTGCCCTCGTCCATCAGGCGGCCGACGCGCAACGAGGCCTGCAGGCCGAGCGCGATTTCGGTTTCCATGTCGGCGAGCTTCTTCTGCACCAGTTGCGTGGCCGCCAGCGGCCGGTTGAACTGCTTGCGGTCGAGCGTGTATTGCCGCGCGCGATGCATGCAGTCTTCGGCGGCGCCCATTGCCCCCCAGGAGATACCGTAGCGGGCGCGGTTGAGGCAGCCGAACGGTCCCTTCAGGCCCGAGACGTTGGGCAGCAGCGCGCTCTCCGGCACCACCACGCCGTCCATCACGATTTCGCCGGTGATCGAGGCGCGCAGCGAAAGCTTGCCGCCGACCTTCGGCGCCGACAAGCCCTTCATGCCCTTCTCGAGAATGAAGCCGCGGATCTGGTTGTCATGCGCGGCCGACTTGGCCCAGACCACGAAGACGTCGGCGATCGGCGCGTTCGAGATCCACATCTTGCTGCCGGTCAGGCGGTAGCCATCGGATACCTTTTCAGCGCGGGTCTTCATGCCGCCGGGATCGGAGCCGGCATCGGGCTCCGTCAGGCCGAAACAGCCGACCCACTCGCCGGTGGCAAGCTTGGGCAGGTATTTCTTGCGCTGGTTCTCGTCGCCATAGGCGTAGATCGGGTACATCACCAGCGACGACTGCACCGAGTTCATCGAGCGATAGCCGGAATCGACCCGCTCGATCTCGCGCGCCACCAGGCCATAGGCGACGTAGCTGGCGTTGGCGCAGCCATATTCCTCCGGCAGTGTCACGCCGATCAGGCCGAGTTCGCCCATCTCGTTGAAGATCTCGCGGTCGGTCTTTTCTTCCAGATAGGCGTTGATCACGCGCGGCAGGAGCTTGTCCTGCGCATAGGCGCGCGCAGTGTCGCGGATCATGCGCTCATCTTCGGTGAGCTGGTCGTCGAGCAGGAACGGATCGTCCCACTGAAAGGAAGCCGCCGCCGGCTTGTCCTTGGCTTGAGGGCGCACGCTCATGAAAATCCCTTTCGCATCACTGTCCTGTTGGAAATTTGCCGCCAAATTAATGCGCTATCGGCAGAAGCGCAAATTTTTCCGGTGTCATTCCGGGGCATGCGAAGCATGAACCCGGAATCTCGAGATTCCGGGTCTGGTGCTGTCGCACCATCCCGGAACGACTGTGAGCTATCCCTCCAACTTCTCGTTGGAGACAATCTCGATGCCGAAACCGGATAGTCCCTTGTAGTCGTGCACCGACGACGTCAGGTTGACGATCGAGGTGATGCCGAGATCGCGCAGGATCTGGGCGCCGACGCCGACTTCACGCCATTGCCGGTTGCGATCGGCCTCGGCCGATTTCTGCTCGCCCACCGGCTCGACGGGAACCCCGGCCGCGCCGTCGCGCAGATACACCAGCACACCGCGGCCGGCCTTCTCGAAATGGTTCAGCACGATCTGCATCCGCGCCTGGCCGGTGAAGAGATCCTTGACGATGTTGGGCTTGTGCAGCCGCGTCAGCACGTTCTTGCCGTCGCCGATGCCGTTATAGACGAAGGCGGCATGGGCGATCTCGTCGAATGGCGAGCGATAGGCATAACCCTGCAACGGTCCGATCGGGCTGTCGGTGGTGAAGGTCGCTACCCGCTCGATCAGCTTCTCGCGCGCCTGGCGGTAGGCGATCATGTCAGCGATCGTGACGTGCTTGAGCTTGTGCTTGGCGGCGAAACGCGCCACCTGCTCGCCCTTCATCACGGTGCCGTCGTCGTTCATCAACTCAGAGATGACGCCGACCGGCGGCAAGCCGGAGAGCTTGCAGAGATCGA
This sequence comes from Bradyrhizobium paxllaeri, assembly GCF_001693515.2. Classification (NCBI taxonomy): domain Bacteria; kingdom Pseudomonadati; phylum Pseudomonadota; class Alphaproteobacteria; order Hyphomicrobiales; family Nitrobacteraceae; genus Bradyrhizobium; species Bradyrhizobium paxllaeri. The sequence continues at coordinate 1,851,542 of NZ_CP042968.1, read as the reverse complement.
CCGCCGCCTCGGTATGGCCGGAGCGCAAGAGCACGCCGCCGTCGCGGGCGATCAGCGGGAAGATGTGCCCGGGCCGGGCAAAGTCGCTGGCGCCGGCATTGGGATTGGCGAGCGCGCGGCAGCAGGAGGCGCGCTCTTCCGCCGAAATGCCGGTGCCTCCATCGGGCTTGTAGTCGATCGAAACGGTAAAGGCCGTGGTGTGGTTGGACTCGTTATGCGCCACCATCGGATCGAGCCGCAGCCGGCGGGCGTCGTCGGTGGTGATCGGCGCACAAACGATGCCGGAGGTATGGCGGATAATGAATGCCATTTTCTCCGCGGTACAGAGCGAGGCCGCGACGATCAGATCGCCCTCGCCCTCACGGTCGTCATCGTCGGTGACGACGACGAGTTCACCCTTGGCAAAGGCTTGCAGAACTTCCTGGATACTGTCGGCCATTTTCTAAAAATCTCGCCAAATCTCGCTTCTTTCAGCCAGTGCATTAGCCGGACTCCATGCGCAGCGCCAGTGTCATTACGCAGGGCGGAACGCCGGAGAGGCATGGCGGAAAGGCCATGCTGCGGTCGGGCCGGAACGGAGAGGTATTGGCGATTTCGCCCGATCGCAGGGGACGGTTTCGCCTGGCGAAAACACTCGCGGGATTATAGCTCTTCTCGCGACGCCGGCGAATGGTAATGCCGGTTCGCGACACCACGCCAACCGTCCCGGCTACGGCAGCACCTCACGGCGCTCGCTGAGCAGCACGTCGGTCTCGGCGCGCTTGTCGTCCAGCAGCCCGGCCTGGGCCGCCTCGATGACCTTGTAGAGTTCGTCGGCGTCGCTGAGCCGGGTCACCGTCACGTAATCGGCGCCGGCCTCATAGAGGTCGTTGACATTGGCCAGGATCTCCGCAGTCGCGACGATCTTGGCGCTCGGATTGAGCGAGCGGACGTGCCGGACCAGCTTTTCGTTGTCGGCGCCCTTCAAGAGCGAGTCCGGGATGCTAAGGATGATCAGCTCGGCCTTGCCGACGCCGGCATGCACCAGCGTATCGACGTTGCTGATGTCGCCATAGACCACGTGCATGCCGCGGTCGGTCAGGGTCCGGAACACCAGCGGATTGAAATCGATCACGGTGATCTGCTCCAGTACCGCCGGCGTTCGGCGTTCGATCTCGGCGATCAATGCGCTGGCGGCGCGGAAGAAGCCGAGGATGACGATGCGGCGCGCCTCGCCATGCCCGCCGTGCCCGGCCTCTCCCTCATGCTTGTGGTCGAGATCGCGCAGGCCGATCCGCTTCAGGGGACCGATCAGGCCGCGCGTGACCTGGTCGCTGCGGCTCATGACGAAGGTGCTCAGCACCGCCAGCACCACGAAGGCGAACGACGCCGCGCTCGACGTCTCCTTGGTGATATGGCCGGCGAGCACGCCGGTCTGGATCACGACCAGCGAGAACTCCGAGATCTGCGCCAAATTGATCGCCGGCAACAGGCTGGCGCGCAGGCCCTGATTCATCAAATAGAGCGGCACGAACGTCGTGACCATGCGGCTGACGACGGTGAAGGCCGCGATCGCGAGCGCCAGCCCGATCACCGACGCATTGGGGATCGGGATCGTCATGCCGAGCGAGACGAAGAACAGTGTGATGAAGAAGTCGCGCAGCGTCGTCACCTTGGCGGTGACGTCGAGCGCATAGGGGAATGTCGATAGCGAAACGCCCGCCACCAGCGAGCCCATCTCGCGCGACAAATGCAGCCGCTCCGCGATCTCGCCGATCAGAAAGCACCAGGCCAGCGCGCCGAGCAGGATCAGTTCCGGCCTGCGCGCGATCTGGTGGAACAGCCATGGCAGCACATAGCGGCTGAGCACCAGCGCGGTCGCCACCAGCGCGCCGACCCGGGCGACCGACAGCAGGATGACGCTGATCTGCAGATTATCGAGACTTGGCTGCACCGCCAGGAACAGGATCGCAAAGATGTCCTGCAACACCAGCACGCCGAGCGTGATCCGGCCCGGCAGCGTGTCGAGCTCGCGCTTCTCGTACAGCACCTTGACGATGATGACCGTGCTCGACAGCGCGCAGGCGACGCAGAGATAGAGCGCATCGAAATGGCCGCTGCCCATCGACAGGCCGATCCCGATAAAGAACAGGATGCCGAGCAGGCAGCCGCCGATCAGTTGCCCGCCCGCGGCGAACAGGATCACCTTGCCGGCGCGCACGATCTTCTTCAGGTCGATCTCCAGCCCGATCATGAACAGCATGAAGATCAGGCCGAGTTCGGAGATGACGTTGATCGATTCTTCGGACTTGACCCATTTCGTGCCGAATGGACCAATGAAGAACCCGGCGATAAGGTAGGCCAGGATCAGCGGCTGCCGCGAGAAATGCGCCAACAGGCCGAGCACCCAGGCGAACAGGATGCATAAGGTGATATCGCGAATAAGTTCGTGCATGGTTCCGGATTTCCCCTTCTTGCAACCTAGAGGTCCCGGCGCAAGGGTCAAACAAGCAATGTGTCACAGCCCTGGATTGGGGGCTTTTCTCGCGATTCTGGCCGCGCTGTCGATCCTTTCCGCTTCCCGCGCCGGCGCGCAACCTGCGGGCAGCATCGAGCAGAATTTCGCCGCCTCCCTCACCGCGCTGCCGGCGGAAAATCTCACGGTCTCCGGCGCCTTCTACGTGCCGGTCTATTCCAGCGTCTCGATGAACCCCGGCAAGCTGCGGGCGGATTTCTCGGTCACGCCCAGCGTCCACAACGCCTCCGAGACCCGCCCCCAGGTCCTGAAGCGGATCGCCTATTTCGACACATCAGGCAAGATGGTGGAGAGCTACCTCAAGTCGCCCGTTGCGCTAAAACCGTTCGCAACCATCGAAGTCTTCATCGCCGCGAGCGACGTGCGCGGCGGAACGGGCGCCAATTTCGTGGTCGACTGGGCGGCCACGGGAGAGATCGCCGAGCCCACGGTGGAAGCCTTGATGTTCGGCGGCGTCGGCGCCGGGCATTATGCCTTCATCAGCCAGGACCGGCCGATCAGGGTCATCAAGAACTAGCCTGCCGGAAGGCCGCTTGCGTCCTTCTCAACGAACAACAAAACGGGAGTAAATATCCATGTCTGCCGCATCCCCCTTCGATTTCGCAGCCCTGCTGCCCGCCGGACTGCCGGCGCCAGCAGCGCGGTGGACGGGCCTCGCCAAATACTCCTTCGTCGGCGGCAACAACGATCCGGACCAGGTGCCGGTCGACGGCCTGATCGACGCGGTCAACGCCGTGCTCCGGCGCGAGGGCAAGACGCTTGCGACCTATGGCCTCGCCAGCGGCCCGCAGGGCTATCGCCCCTTGCGCGAATTCCTCACCGCAAAACTCAAGCGCGACGCCGGCATCGCCTGCGGCGCCGATGACATCATGATCGTCTCGGGCTCCCTGCAGGCGCTCGACCTCGTCAACCAGACGCTTCTCGCGCGCGGCGATACCGTGCTGGTCGAGCAGGAGACCTATCAGGGCGCGCTGACCCGGCTGACGCGGCTCGGCGTCAACGCGGTCGGCATTCCCCTTGACGATCAGGGCATGCGGATGGACGCACTGGCCGCAAGCCTTGCCGACCACAAGCGCCGCGGCATCACGCCGAAATATATCTACACCATCCCGACCGTGCAGAACCCGACCGGCAGCATCCTGCCGCAGACGCGCCGCACGGAGATGCTGAAACTGTCGCGGGAGTACGGCGTGCCGATCTTCGAGGACGATTGCTATGCCGACCTGATCTGGAAGGGCGAGCGACCGCCCGCGATCTACGCCATGAGCCAGCACGGCGGCGTCATTCATATCGGTTCGTTCTCGAAATCGATCGCGCCGGCGCTCCGCGTCGGCTTCATCGTGGCGCCCTGGGAGATGATGTCGCGGATGCTGGCGCTGAAGACCGACGCAGGTTCCGGCGCGCTTGAGCAGATGGTGCTGGCGGAATATTGCGCGCCGCATTTTGCAAATCATGTCCCGAAACTGACGCGCGGCCTGCGCGCCAAGCTCGATACGCTGATGGAGGCGCTCAACGAGCAGTTCGGCACCGCGGCCGAATTCGAAGCGCCCGAGGGCGGCATCTTCCTGTGGGTGAAGCTGCCCGACAATGTCGATACGCTAAAACTCTATCAGGCCGCGCTCGCCGCCGGCGTTTCCATCAATCCCGGGCCGGAATGGTCGACGGACAAGGCCTACGCCGGCAGCCGACTGCGGCTGTGCTTTGCCAGCCCTTCGCACGAACAGATCCGCGAGGGCGTCGCCGTGCTCGCGGAGGTGTGCCGCAAGGAGTTCGGCGTGCCGGAGCGGATTGCCAATGTGGAGAAGCGAGCAAGGAGTTGAGCGGGCTCAACGCCTTGCGCGAAACGCTATTCGCCGCGAAACACCAGCGCGATCCGCAACAGGCGAACGATCGAGACGTTGCCCTTGCCGGCTTCGATCTGGGCGACGTAACGCTCGGACATGCCGGCGCGGCGCGCGAGTTCCCGGCGCGACAGGCCGTGCTGCGCACGCATCTCGCGCACCTTGTCTCCGAGCTGCGCCAGAAACTCGCGCTCGAAAGGCAGGCGGCCGTCTTCGTCATAGGGTATCGCCCGGACGCGATGACCCGGGTGTGCTTCGGTCTGGCATAGGTTTTCGCTGCGCATCACGCTCGGTCCTTTTGCCCGGCATCGTCGCCAGGCAAAACGACCGCCGCATTGACTGGGATCAAATGGGATCGGCTAATTGATCTCGATCAATCGGCCTCGGACCGTCGCCTATTCAGCCTTGATGCCGGCCTCGGCGATCAGCTTGCCCCATTTCGCGCTTTCGCTCTGGATGAACTTGGCAAAAGCATCCGGCGAAGTCGGCACCGGCTCGGCGCCGAGCGTGCGGATCTTCTCGATCGCGGCGGGATCGCTCAATGCCTTCACGAAGGCGGTGTTCAGCGTGGTGATGATATCAGGCGGGGTGCCGGCGGGCGCGACGATGCCGAACCAGCCGACGGATTCGAATCCGCTGAGGCCCTGCTCCGCCAGCGTCGGAACGTTGGGCAGGAACACCACGCGCTTGGCGGCGGAGACGCCGAGTGCCTTCAACTTGCCGTCGCCGATCAATTGTTTCGAGGCCGGGATATCCAGCACGGCCAGCGGGACGTGGCCGGCCAGAACGTCCGTCGTCGCCGGCGCGGTGCCGCGATAGGCGATCAACTGAATTCCGACGCCGGCCTTCTGGTTGAACAAGGCCGAGGTCAGGTGCATCGCGGTGCCGTTGCCGCCATGGCCGATCGACAGGCCCGCCGTTTTCGCTTTGGCCCTGGCAATGGCGTCTGCGACGGATGCAATGCCCGATTGTTGCGAGGAAACCAGCACGAACGGGATTTCCGCCAGCATCGTCACCGGCGCCAAATCCTTGACCGGATCGAACGACATCGCCGCGCGATTGAGATGGGGATTGACGGTCAGCACGCCCGCCGCGGCGATGCCGAGCGTGTAGCCGTCGGGCGCGGCCTGCGCCACCGCCCCGATTCCGATATTGCCGCCCGCGCCTGCCCTGTTCTCGATCACGATCGGCTGGCGCAGCGTGTCCGCAAGCAACGGCTGCAGGGCGCGGATCACGATATCGGCACTGCCGCCGGGCGGAAACGTCACGATGATCTTGATGGGTTGATCGGGATATGCGTTTGCTGCTTCAATCGCCGACAGCGACAGCGACAAAACAACAACAAGAGCGCGGACCATGCCTTGGCGGATCGACGGAAACATTCAAGGGCCTCCCGATGATCTCTTTGGCGCGCAGTAATGCATGATCGTCCCAGCGCAGCAAGCGAGAAGGCAGCATTCGACATGGTGAAGACCAGCATTCTCGTGGTCGGCGGCGGTCCTGTCGGACTCACCCTGGCCATGGACCTCGCATCGCGCGGAATTTCCGTCACCGTGGTTGAAACACGCGCTGCCGGCGAGCCGCCGAGCGTGAAGTGCAACCATGTCTCGTCGCGCTCGATGGAGATTTTCCGCAGGCTGGGTGTGGCGCAGAAGCTGCGCGACACCGGTTTGCCGGCCGACTACCCCAACGATTGCTCCTACCGCACCACGGCAACCGGCATCGAGCTGTCGCGCATCCTGATCCCCTGCCGCCGCGATCGCTACACCGCCACCAGCGGGCCGGACACCGGCTGGCCGACGGCCGAGCCGCCGCATCGTATCAATCAGATCTACATGGAACCGGTGCTGTTCGCTCACGCGGCTTCGATCGAGGGGCTTCAAATTCTGAACCGCACCGCGTTCGCCGATTTTCGCGAAGATAATGACGGCATCGTTGCCACCGTCCGCAACCTCGACACCGGAACCGCCTCGCCGATTCACGCCGATTTCATCGTCGGCTGCGACGGCGCGCGCTCGCTGGTTCGCAAGGCCATCGACGCCAACCTGCAGGGGACACCGATCATTCAGCGCGTGCAATCGACCTATATCCACGCGCCCGCTTTGCTCGGCTTGATGGACAAGCCGGCCTGGATGACGCTGTCGCTCAATCCACGGCGCTGCGGCACGGTGGTGGCCATCGACGGTCGCGAGAACTGGCTGATCCACAACCACCTCAACCGCGAGGACGAGACCTTCGATTCCGTCGATCGCGACGCCTCGATCCGCGCCATCCTCGGCGTCGGCCCCGATTTCGAATACGAGATCCTGAGCAAGGAGGACTGGGTCGGCCGCCGCCTCGTCGCCGACCGCTTTCGCAGGGGACGCGCCTTCATATGCGGCGACGCCGCGCATTTGTGGATGCCCTATGCCGGTTACGGCATGAATGCCGGGATCGCGGACGCGACCAACCTCGCATGGCTGCTCGCCGCCCATCTGCAAGGCTGGGCCGACATCAAGATTCTCGATGCCTATGAGGCCGAGCGCCTTCCCATCACCGAACAGGTGTCGCGCTTTGCGATGGAGATGGCCGGCAAGGTGTTGAGCCAGCGCCGCACCGTTCCCGAAGCGATCGAGCAGCCGGGGACGGAGGGTGACGCCGTCCGCAAGCAGGTTGGCCAAGCAGCGTACGATCTGAACGTGCAGCAATATTGCTGCGCCGGCCTCAACTTCGGTTATTTCTACGATCATTCCCCGATCATCGCCTATGACGGCGCCGAGCAGCCGGGCTTTACGATGGCGGATTTCACGCCGTCCTCGACGCCGGGATGCAGGCTGCCATTCGCGAAGCTAGACGACGGACGGCCGGTCTATGATGCGTTGGGTCCGGGCTACACGCTTCTGCGATACGATCGGGATGTCGCGGTGGCGCCATTGGCTGAGGCGATGCGCGCCAACGGCGTGCCGTTTGCGATCGTCGATGTACCCGCCGGAGACGCGCAACAGACCGGCGGCCGCAAGCTCATCCTTGCGCGCACCGACCAGCACGTCGCCTGGCGGGGCGACGTCATCCCCGATGATCCCGCCGCGCTCGTCAGCAAGCTGCTCGGCCGCGCCGGCGTGTCCGCCTGAGCGGCGCGATCTCTTACCGCACCGCGAACGGCGCCTGATACGGCCGGCCGAACGGCACGCCGTTGATCACGGTCTGCACCGGCTTCAACAACAGCTTGCCCTCGCGCTTGTTGTTGCGGGTGTCGACGAACGAGGTCTGCCCCTCCACCAGATCCATGATCGCGACGTCGCCGGGCGCGCCGATCTGCAGCGTGCCGATCTTCGGCGCACGGTTGATGATCTTGGCCGGCGTCACCGTTGCCGCCGCCACCACCTGCTCCAATGTCAGGCCGAGCGGGATGAATTTGCTCATGACGTTAGGTAAATACGGCATGCCCGGCGAATTGCCGGAGAAGACGTGGATATCGGAAGAGATCGTATCGGGCGTGCAGCCGCCGGGAAGCGCGACTTCCGCCACGGTGAAATCAAAGCTGCCGCCGCCATGGCCGACATCGAACATCACGCCGCGCTGCTTGGCGGCGAGCGCCGCCGGCAGCAATTTTCCATCCTGCACGATGTTGGTGAAGACGCCGCCAATATTCGGCGCGCCGGAATAGGCATGCGTCAGCACGTCGCCGGGCCGCAGCAGGTCGAGAATCTCCGACATCAGCTCCCTGGTCTCGACGCCACCGATATGCACCATCATCTTGGCCGGCCAGCCGCACATCTCGCAGGCCTTGATGCTGCGCTTCAGCGGCTCCAGCCCGTGCTTGGCGATCACGTTCTCCGACATCCTCACCTTCACGCCGAGCAGGAAATCCGGATTTTCCGCCAGCGCCATCGCGCAGGCTTCCACCTGCGCATAGTCGATATTGTAGAGCTCGGCGACCGGGAATCCCGACAGGCCGTTATTCGCGATATGGACGAAGGCGTAAATCCGCGCCCGCGACTGCGCCACGATGTATCGCCGCAGCGCCGCGAGATTGTTGACGCCGGCATCGCCCGCCGACACCACCGTGGTGGTCGCCTGTGCCTGCACCAGCTCGTCGGCGGGAATACCGATCGCCGAGCCGTAGGGATAGACGTGGGAATGCAGATCGATCAGCCCGGGCGTCACCAACTTCCCTGACGCGTCGATGGTCTTGGCGGCGCGGGCGGCCGGAATCTCGTTCTCGACCGCCTCGATCACACCCCAGCGGATGCCGATGTCGCGCTTGCCCCTCAACGACTGGCTGGGGTCGAGCACATCGCCGCCCTTGATCACGAGGTCGTACTTGTCGTTCGGACCCATCGCGGCGTTGGCGCGGCCGGACATGGCGGCAATGGCAGCCGTTCCCGTCAGGCCCAGAAAATCACGGCGTGAAAACCCGGTCATCGCAGCGCTCCCCCTGATAATTATTTTATCGGACGATGATGCGCCCGGCTGCGGCCTTCCGCAAGCAGGGCGCGCATCGCCCACGCGGCAGCGGCAATGAGGCCAATGATCCCAGAGTGGGCAAACCGGCGCATCACGCCAGGCGGCATACAGCTCGCTATGCGTCCTCATCCGAAAGTTCAGCGGAAGCGCGCCACGCGCGAGCCTGAACAACCGTTCAGAATTCTCTTCAAGTTCCGCCGGAACGTTCTTCGCGATGTGAGGTTTTACGTCAGCTCAATTGGAGGAGAATTGGAATGAAAAGGCTTGCATATATCGTCGCTGCACTCGGCGCGCTCGTCATCGCGGCGCCGTCGATCGCAAGCGCCGAGACGGTCATCATCAAGAAGCGCGGTTATCATCACCACCACCACCACCCCCACCACGGCGCGCGGGCTGAATTCAGGCGCGACCGCGGGTGGCACCGTGGATGGCGGCATGGTCATCGCGACAGGACCGTGGTCATCAAGAAGTATCGCTACTGAGACCGACCTGAAATGGAAAATGGCTCCTCGCGGAGCCATTTTCTTTGTTGCACGCTGGAAGCTTCAGCTCAGCTATAGATCTCGAACAGGCCTGCGCCGCCCTGGCCGCCGCCGATGCACATCGTGACGACGCCCCACTTGGCCTTGCGCCGGCGGCCTTCCTGCAGGATGTGGCCGGTGAGACGCGCGCCGGTCATGCCGAAGGGATGACCGATCGCGATCGAGCCGCCATTGACGTTATACTTCTCGGGATCGATGCCGAGCTTGTCGCGCGAATAGAGGCACTGGCTGGCGAAGGCTTCGTTGAGCTCCCAGAGATCGATGTCGTCGATCTTCAGGCCATGGCGCTTCAACAGCTTCGGCACGGCGTAGATCGGGCCGATGCCCATCTCATCAGGCTCGCAGCCCGCGGAGGCCCAGGCGACGAAACGGCCCAGCGGGTTGAGGCCGCGCTTTTCCGCATCCTTGGCTTCCATCAGCACCACGGCGGCGGCACCGTCGGAAAGCTGGCTGGCGTTGCCGGCGGTGACGTATTTGCCGGGGCCCTTCACCGGCTCGAGCTTGGCAAGGCCTTCAAGGGTCGTTTCCGGCCGGTTGCACTCGTCGCGGTCGACGACGTAGTCGACGATCGATTCCGCCTTCGTCGCCTTGTCGACCACCTTCATCTTGGTCTTCATCGGGACGATTTCGTCCTTGAACTTGTTGGCCTGTTGCGCAGCCGCCATGCGACGCTGCGATTCCAGCGAATACTCGTCCTGATATTCGCGGCTGAGCTTGTAGCGCTCGGCGACGATATCGGCGGTGTCGATCATCGCCATGAAGATGTCGGGCGCGACCTTGAGCAGCTCGGGATCGATCGATTCCTTGGGCGAGCCACCGCCGGGGATCGAGATGCTCTCGACGCCGCCGGCCACGATGCAGTCGGCACCATCAGAGCGGATCGAATTGGCGGCCATTGCGATGGTCTGCAGGCCCGACGAGCAGAAGCGGTTGACCGAGACGCCGGCGGTCGACTTCGGCAGGCCGGCGAGCAATGCGGCCTGGCGGCCGATATTCGGCGCGCCATGCGCGCAATTGCCGAGATAGCAGTCCTCGACATATTCCTTGTCGACGCCGGCGCGATCCACGGCGTGCTTGATGGCATGGGCCGCCAGCGACATCGGCGGGGTGATGTTGAACCCGCCGCGGCCGGACTTTGCCAGCCCCGTACGAGCGTAGGAAACGATGACAGCTTCACGCATTAGAAAGACCTCCCTTTGATGCGATCCAGTATGGACTGGGGCCGCGCCCGTGTGTAGCGAAAACCCGAATTCCGGCCAGCGGAAAAGGCAAGAACCGGCATCAATCCCAGGCCGGCGCATAGCCCGGATTTACACACCGTTTGTCTTTCGGCAAGCCCGCGATCGCTTTCCGGTCCGCGTCGTCGAGCCTCAGCTTCAGCGCGTCGAGATTGGCTCGTTGGCTTTCCGCGCGCGACGCCTTCGGGATCGCGGCAACGCCATCCTGATCGAGCAGCCATTTCAGTGCAACCTGCGCGGCGCTGGCGTTGTGCTTGCGCCCGATCGCGGCGAGCGCTGCGTCGGAAGCCGCAAGGCCCTTGGCCAGCGGTGAATAGGCGATCAGCGGTATCGATTTCGCAGTGAGAAATTGGCGAAGCCGCGTCTGATCCAGCATCACATGGTATTCGACCTGATTGCAGGCGATCGGCGCCCCGATCTCCTCGATCACCGTCTTGACGAGCGCAATGTTGAAATTGGCCACGCCGATGGCGCGGGTGCGGCCGTCCTCCTTCAGCCGCATCAGCGTTTCGAAGATCTCGGGCAGGTTCATATTGGGCGCCGGCCAGTGCACCAGATAGAGGTCGACATGGTCGAGCCGGAGTTTTTTCAACGAAGTATCGAACGCCCGGCGGAGCGCATCCGGCGCCAGGTTTTCGTTCCAGACTTTTGTGGTGACATGCAGGTTCCTGCGGGGAACGCGCGAGGCCGCAATCGCGGCACCCACGGCCTCCTCATTATCGTACATCTCGGCGGTGTCGATATGCCGGTAGCCCAACGCCAGCCCGCCCTCCACGGCCGCGCGGCAGGCATCGCCCTGCATGCGGAAGGTGCCGAGACCAAGCTTCGGCAGGCTGATACCCTGGGTTTGCAGATGTTCCATGATGGCTCTCCCGGAAAGGAAAAAGCGCCGCGTGCGTAACGAAAGCCGCCTCAACGGTATTTCATTGAGTGGAATAGGCCGCTATTGAATAGTTTGCGCGCAGGGCGCTGGGCAAATCAAGACAGGGGTGCGATGGTAAGGGCGTTGCGACAATGGCTGGATTCCCATGAACTGCCCGCGATCATCGCCGCTGTACTTGGCGTGGTAGTGACGCTCTCCGTGCTGCTGGTGGTGGGCGGCTATCTCGCGGTGACGCCCTGAGCCCACTTCATGTGGCGCACTAACCTACAATCGCAGGTTCGCGTGCGACGCCTCACTTCCCCGATCCGGCCGCAGCAAGAATGGGTGACCAGCGTGCGATCTCGGACCGGACAAACCGGTCGAAGGTAGCCGGGTTGCGTTCGTCCTTGGCCGGGATCGAGCCACCGAGCTGGGCAATCCGTTCGCGCACGGCCGCCTCATCAAGCGCTTTGTCGAGCGCTTCGGAAAGCCGGGCGATGATTTCAGGCGAAACGCCTTTCGGCGCAAACAGTCCGGCCCAGACGCTCATCTGATAGCCGATGCCCGCTTCGCCGGCGGTCGGAACATTCGGCAGGTTTTCGAGTCGTTTCGCGGCCGAGACGGCGAAGGCCCTGACCGAGCCGGCCAGAACCGACTCGGCGACGCTGACCGATTGCTCGCACATGAAATCGACGTGCCCGCCGACCAGATCATTCAAGGCCGGGCCTGAGCCGCGATAGGCAACGAGCGCCGGCTTCGCGCCGATTTCCGCGGTGAACAGCAGACACGCCATATGCGAGGACGCGCCGATGCCGCCATGCGCCTGCTTCACCGTGTCGCCCCGCTGCCGAAGGGTTGCGACGAACTCCTTCAGGTCGTTGGCCGGAAAATCCTTCCGCGCGATAACGATCGCCGGGGAATGGGCGGTGAACCCGATCGGCACGAAATCGGTAACCGGATCGTATTTGAGGTTCGGCGTCAGCACGGGAGCGGCGACATGCGAGCCCATCGCCGCGGCAAGCAGGGTATAGCCGTCGGGGGCGGCAGAGGCGACGCGCGCGCTGCCGACGGTGCCGCCGGCGCCGCTGACATTCTCGATGACGATGGATTGCCCGAGGATCTTCGACATCTGATTGGTGACGATGCGCGCCACCACGTCGCTGGCGCCTCCGGGCGGGAACGGCACGACCACCGTGATCGCTCTGGAGGGATAGTCCTGCGCACCTGCCTGCCCGGCGATGCCGACGAACAGCATCGCAACCGCGAAAACTTTCCAGACGCTCGTACCAGGTTTCATAACGCGCGCTCCTGTCCTGCTGCTGCGCCGTCACATTTTTCCGTCACCGTTCAGTATTTCCGCGACCTCGACCGAACGCCCCTCGCGCGCCGAAACGATGCCGGCGCGTACCACCGCGAGCGATCGCGTCGCCTCCTCGCCCCCGACTTCATGTTGGCCCTGCCCGCGCGCCGCCGCGGCGAACTCCTCGAGTTCCTCGACGAGGGTGTCGTTACTTTCGCAGGGCACCGCGACCGGCTGGCTTTCGCCGCGCTTGAGCAGCCGCAGCCCATGGTGCAGATCATAGAACGCCGTCATCTCCTTGCCGTAGACGTTCATCAGGTAATATTCCGACGCCGAGGCGTAGCTTGCGTTCAGCGTCGAGAGCGCGCCGTTCTCATGCTGCAGGATCAGGCTGGCGACATCAGGATTGTCGCCGGGCAGCACCAGTTGCGCCGACTGCGCACGCACCGCATGGACCGGCCCGATCAGGTAGGCGAGCACATCGATGTAGTGGATCCCGATCTGCAGCATCACGCCGCCCGGCATACCCGCGGCCTGGTAGCGCCAGGAGGTGAGATCGATCTTGCCGAGTCGGTCGCGGCTGATATTCGCCTCGGCGTTGACGAGCTTGCCGAACCGGCCAGCGTCGATCTCTCGCCTGACGTGGCGGAAATGGCTCTCGCGCCGCCGCTGATAGCCGAGCGCCAGCACCACGCCGGCCTTGCGGCAGGCATCGGTGATGGCGCGGCCGTCCACGATGCTGTTGGCAATCGGTTTGTCCAGAAAGACGTGCTTGCCGGCGGCAGCGGCCGCACAGGTCGTCGCCAGATGCACGTCGTTCGGCGTGGTATTGATGATCGCCTCGATCTCGGGATCGGCCAGCAGCGCCTCGTAACTCTCGGCCGGCCGGCAGCGATACTTTGCCGCGAAGCTTTTGCGCTTTTCTTCGGACCTAGTGTAGCAGCCGCGGATCTCGAGCTTGCCCGAGCGCTGAATCGCATCCGCCAAAACGTCGGACCACCATCCCATCCCGACACAGGCCACGCGGAGCGGATCGGCACCCATCACTTTGCCCTCCCGGGACCGGCTTCGGTCCCTGCGATATCATTCCCATTTCGCGCCGATCGACTCGACGGCTAGCTTGGCGATCCGCAAATCGGTCTCCCAGTCGCCGCCGCTCACGCCGACGCCGCCGACACATTCGCGGTCGACCAGCACCGGCACGCCGCCTTCCATCGCCGTCCACCGTTCCGGTCCGGCCGCGAGTGCAAGTCCGATCGCGTGGGCCACGTCGAGGTCCTGGCCGGCCGCGCCCTTGGCCGTGGTCGGACGCCGATTTGACGCGGCACACACTGCCTTGGTGGTCGAGGAGTGCACGGTGTGGAAGCGGCCGCCGTCCATTCGTTCGATCAGGATCACGTGCCCGCCGGCATCGACGATGGCACAGGAGATCGCGATCTTGGCCTGACCGGCCAGTTCCAGCGCCGTCGCCATGATCATCTTCGCGCCCTGATGCGTCAGGCGCTTGCTCTCGGCGACAAACATGGCAGCGCTCCGGTCGGGAGGGACAGGCGAATTGTGCGCCACCGCAACGCCTCCTTCAAGAAACGACACGCAATTTCGAGTTGTTTTTTTAGCCAACGTGTCGGTAGGGCGACAGAGCCTGGCCGAACTATGCGGCACGAACATGGAAGTTTGCCGGGATTTCCGTGCCGCGGGTCGCCCGATCGAAGGCGTCAGATATGCTGCGCCATGATCTGGCCCGGCCGCGCATCAGGACGGGGCTCGATGTCGACCGACCAGAGGTCGCGGTTGTCGACATCCTTTAGCGTCACGGTCATCACTTCGGTCTTGCCGTCGATATCGACGCGGCCGAAGAACTGCATCCCGAAGCATGGCGCGAGATTCTCGCCGCTGCAGCCCTTTTGGAACACCGCTTTCGGCCCGAACGTATTGTCGAGCGGAGCCGGCGCCCAGGTGCCGGCATGCAGCGGGCCGGAGACGAACTCCCAGAACGGTTCGAAATCCTGATAAGTGGCGCGGTTCGGATCGTAATGATGCGCCGCGGTGTAATGCATGTCGGCGGTCAGCCACACCGTGTTGCGGATGCCGGCGCGCTTCATGAACGACAGGAGATCAGCGATCTCGTGCTCGCGCCGCTCCGGCGGCCCGTCGCCGAGTGCAATCGCGTCCTCGCTGATCAGGCCGATCGGCATGTCGGCGGCAATCACTTTCCAGGTCGCGTCGGATGACACCAGCTCGCGCTTCAGCCAGGCCAGTTGCGCCGGGCCGAGGATACAGGTGTCGCTACAGTCGTCGCGCTTGTTGAAGGTGGAATCGCGGTAGCTGCGCATGTCGATCATGAATACGTCGAGCAGCGGGCCGTAGCCGATCTTGCGATAGATGCGGCCGTCCTCCTGCGCAGGTCGCGCGCGCATCGGCATGAATTCATGGAAGGCACGGCGCGCCCGCGCCACCAGAAGCGAGGAGCCGTCCTCGGCGTACCCGGTCTCGTCGGCGGTGCCGACCGGCGCCCAGTCGTTGGTGACCTCGTGATCGTCCCATTGCGCGAACAGGGGCACGGCGGCATGGAAGGCGCGAAAGTTCCGGTCGAGCCAGTTGTATTTGTAGTTGCCGCGAAACTGTTCGAGGGTTTGAGCGACGACGGACTTTTCCTCGGTGATAATATTTCGCCACACCCCGCCATCGGGCAGTTTCAATTCCCGCTCCACCGGACAGTCCGCATAGATGTGGTCGCCGGAATGGATGAAGAAGTCCGGACGGTTGTCGAGCATAGTCCGGTAAGTCCGCATCCCGCCACGGCTTTCGTCGATGCCCCAGCCCTGCCCCGTCGTGTCGCCCGACCAGGCGAACGATACGTTGCTCCGTGCGGCGGGCGCGGTGCGGAAATGCCCGAGCTGCGCCTCGCCGGCCAGTCCCGACGTGTCGATGCTTTCAAACCGAACGCGATAGAAGATGTCCTGCCCCGAGGGCAGGTCGTCGAGCAGAACCTTCGAGGTGAAATCACTCGCCGGCAAGGCATCGGCCGAAGCCGCGCCGATGATGGTCCTGAAGTTCTCGGCCGTTGAACACTCGACATGCATCCGTGCGGCGCGGTCGGCGCGGGCCCAGATCACGCCGGAGTCAGCCGAGACGTCGCCCGATTGAATGCCGCTCGTGATGAGCGGCCGATCCGCCGCGCGGCTGAGATAGGGTCTGGCGAGGCTGCCGAGACCGGCGACGGCGCCTGTTGCGGCGGAGCGAACCAATAATTGACGCCGGTTCAGGCTTTGCCCGGCGCGTATCGCAATCGGCATCGAAGCACCCTCGTCGAATCACGACGAAGGTGTGCCCGTTGAATTTGATACGCGGCTGAAGCTTTTACGACAGGTGGATGACGTGGAATCGTAGGTTTGTAGGGTGGGCAAAGCGCAGCGTGCCCACCATCTGTCCGCGAACGTGTTCGTGAATGGTGGGCACGCGGAGCCTGTCATCGGGCGCGCATTCGCGCGACCCGGTGGCTTTGCCCACCCTACGGCAGTTACGAATTAATTCTGCCAGCCGCAGATGGCGCCGGATCTGCACGGCCAGGTCTGAATCCGCGTGTCGCGGGCCTGCGCGTCGAGCGGATTGCTATGACGGCGCGCCAGCTGGGCGCGGGCCGCACCGCGCGGCTTCTCCACGCGCTCCTGCGCAACATGGGCCTTGCGCTCCGGAGTTTTACGGGCAACCACGCGCTCCGTCCTCACCGGCCTGCGGTCGGTCCTGGCTTCGATTCTAACCGGCGCGAATTGCGTCTCCGGGCCGAGCCGCTTCGGCGAAAGCAAAGCCGTCGAAGGATCGAGGCTGAACAGTTCGCCGGCGCGATACTCGTCCGCCAGCGCGGCGCTGCCCGATATCAGGAGCGCCGTGCAAAGTGCTGCGGCAATAGCATTCTTCAGGACCATCGCGGGCCTCGTGAAACCGACTCAACAAACTGGGGAATAACCATCATGTAGGAAGTGGTGCGGATAATTCCAGCCGGTTCCGCCCTCAGGGTTACCGGTGAGTGATGTCAGCGGTGGAAAAGTTCACACGCAAAGCGAGCAGCCGCTATTCGGCTGCCTGCGCCACCGGTTGGCCGATCGCGGCCTCCAGCCGCGCGCACTCCGCGCGGTATTTCGCGACATTAGCTTCCTTTATATGGCCGTAGCCGCGAACAAGTTCCGCAGATTTTGCCAGCGTCACCAGACGTGGCCAATCCTGCGGCTTCGCACTGCCGAGATGGCGGAAGATCATGGCGGAATATTCGCCCGGCAATGCGCGTTCCATCCGCCGCTCGGCCGTGTAGCCGAACGGATCGAACGCGGTGCCGCGCAGGAACTTGAACCGGGTCAGGATATCGAACGCGCGGAAGATCCAGCCGCCGAACTCGCGCTTGCGCAGACGGCCCGTGACCTTGTCACGCGACGCGAGCAGCGGCGGCGCGAGGCTGACCTTGACGCCCTCCTCGCCGTCGAACTGTTCCTTCAACGCTTTTGCGAACTCGCCGTCGGAATAAAGCCGGGCGACTTCGTATTCGTCCTTGTAGGCCATCAGCTTGAACAGGCCCTTTGCGAAGGCTTCCGTCAGCTCATGCGATCCGGGCGAGCCCTTGGCTTCCGCGGCATGGACGCGCTCGACCTCGGCGAGGTAGCGTTTCGAATAGGCCTCGTCCTGGTAGTCCGTCAGGAATTTGGCGCGGAAGGCGATGCTCTCCTCAAGCGTCCGCTTCACCGGCGCCGCGCCCGAACTCTTGAAGCGCGCCGCGCTGACGACGCGCTGGAGATCATGGGCGGCGAGCCGGCCCCACGAGAACGCCAGCTTGTTCATCTCGATCGCCGCGCCGTTCAGGTCAATCGCCTTCATGATCGCCTCCAGCGACAGCGGGATCGCGCCGCGCTGGAACGCAAAGCCGAGCATGAAGGCGTTGGTGGCGATGCTGTCGCCCATCAGCGCGGTCGCCAGTCCCGTCGCATCGAGAATGTCGAGATCGGAGGCGCTGACCGCCTCGTTGAGCGACTCCCGCATCGTCCCCGCCTCGAAATCGATGTCGGGGTTGATGACGAAGCTCGCCGTCGGCAAGAGATCGGCATTGACGATCGCCCGCGTGACGCCGCGCTCGGCCCGGCTCAGCGAAGGAACGCTAGTGGCGACGACGATGTCGCAGCCGAGAATGAGATTGGCGTTACCGGGGGCGATGCGGACGGTCGAGAGGTCGTCCGCCGTGGGCGCAATGCGGACGTGACTCATGACCGCGCCGTTCTTCTGCGACAGACCCGTGAAGTCGAGCGTCGAACACGCCATGCCCTCGACATGGGCGGCCATGCCGAGCAGCGCGCCGATGGTAATGACGCCGGTGCCGCCAATACCGGTAACCAGGATGTTGTAGGGACCGGCGAGCGCCAGCGGGGCGGGCGTCGGCAGATCGGCAAACAGCGCCGACGGATCGGCCGCGGTGCGGTCCGCCTTGCGCAGCTTGCCGCCATGCACGGTGACGAAGCTCGGGCAAAAGCCCTCGATGCAGGAAAAATCCTTGTTGCAGTTCGACTGGTCGATCCGCCGCTTGCGGCCGAATTCGGTTTCCAGCGGCTGCACCGAGACGCAGTTGGAGACGGACGAGCAGTCGCCGCAGCCCTCGCAGACGCGCTCATTGATGAAGATACGCTTCGGCGGGTCCGGATAAAGCCCACGCTTGCGGCGGCGGCGCTTTTCCGCAGCGCAGGTCTGGTCATAGATCAGGACGGTGAGACCCTTGACCTCGCGCAGCTCCCTTTGCACCGCGTCGAGTTCGCGGCGGTGATGAACAGTCGCGCCTGACGGGAAGTAATTGCTGGGATATTTCTCGGGATCGTCGGAGACGATGACGAGCCGCTTGGCGCCCTCAGCCGACACCTGATGCGCAATCTGCGAAACCGTCAGCCCGCCTTCGGCCGGCTGGCCGCCGGTCATCGCCACCGCGTCATTATAAAGAATCTTGTAGGTGATGTTGACGCCGGAGGCGGCCGCCGCGCGGATCGCCAGCAGGCCGGAATGGGTGTAGGTGCCGTCGCCCAGGTTCTGGAAGACGTGCGGCTCATCGGTGAACGGCGCCTGCCCGATCCAGGTGACGCCCTCCGCCCCCATATGCGAGATCGTCTGCGTCCGGCGGTTCGGCACCGACAGCGCCATGCCGTGACAGCCGATGCCGGCCATCGCACGGCTGCCCTCGGGAATCTTGGTCGACGTGTTGTGCGGGCAGCCCGAGCAGAAATACGGCGTGCGCTGCAGTTTTGCTGCGCCTGTGCCCTCCCCCGGCCGGTCGAAGGCTTCGAGTTTGGCGAGGCGCTGCTCCAGCGCCGGGCTGCGATGGCCAAGCCGGCGCAACCGCGCGACCACGGCCGCCGCCACCATGGTCGGCGTCAACTCGCCCTCGCTCGGCAGCAGCATGGCGCCGGCTTCGTCGCGCTTGCCGACCACCGAAGGCCGCTTCGACGCGTCGACGTTATAAAGAATGCGAAGAAGCTGGTCCTCGATGAAGCCGCGCTTCTCCTCGACGACAAGCACGTCCTGCAAGCCTTCAGCAAAGGCGCGCGCGCCGGTTTCCTCCAGCGGCCAGGTCAACGCGACCTTGTAGATGCGCAATCCCAGCGCCTGCGCTTCCGCATCGGTAATGCCGAGATCGGCCAGCGCCTGACGCAGATCGAGATAGGCCTTGCCGGTCGCCATGATGCCGAGCCGCGCCGGCTTGGAGTCCAGCACGATCCGGTCGAAGTGGTTGACGCGCGCGAATGCCGCGACCGCCTGCATCTTCGGGCCGTGCAGCCGCCGCTCCTGCTCCATCGGCGCATCCGGCCAGCGGATCGAGAGACCGCCGGGCGGCATCTCGAAATCATCCGGCGTGATGATCCTGATCCGGTCGGGATCGCTGACGATCGAGGCCGAGCTTTCGACCGTCTCCGAGATCGCCTTGAAGCCGACCCAGCAGCCGGAGTAGCGCGACAGCGCAAAGCCCAGAATGCCGAGATCGAGATAATCCTGCAGCGTTGCGGGATTGACCACCGGCATCAGCGCCGCGGCGAACACCTGCTCGCTCTGATGCGCCAGCGTCGAGGACTGGCAGCCATGGTCGTCGCCGGCCAGCGCAATCACGCCGCCATCCTTCGACGTGCCCGCCGAGTTGGCATGCTTGAGCGCATCGACCGAGCGGTCGACGCCGGGCCCCTTGCCATACCAGATACCGAACACGCCATCGACCTTGGCGCCGGGGAACATGCCGACCTGCTGGCTGCCCCACACGGCGGTCGCGGCGAGATCCTCGTTGAGGCCGGGCGCGAACTCGATGTCATGCTGCTTGAGGAAGCTTTTGGCGCGCCACAGCGCGTGATCGTACATGCCGAGCGGCGAGCCACGGTAGCCTGATATGAAACCGGCGGTGTTGAGTCCTGCTGCGCGGTCGCGTTCGCGCTGCAACATCGGTAGCCGGACCAGCGCCTGCGTACCGGAGAGGAAGATTCGCTTCGCATCCAGCCGGTACTTGTCGTCCAGCCCCACTTCCATCAACGCCATTCGTCCGCTCCCCGTCGCGCCGGTGATTTGAACCGGTCTAATTGCGAACAGAATGCACCGGTTTTGCTATGCGTGCCCAGCGTGAATTCATGGCCGCAGGACATATCTCGGCCTGCCCTGTGGATCGGCTCGCCCCTTGCGAGACCTCGCCTTCTTTGAAACGCTTGGGCGTAGAGGGAGACACCAAGGATGACAGAACCGGCGTTCAGAACCGAGTTATTGGAAAGCGGCGATCTGCTGGTGGGGCCGTGGCGCAGCCCCAAACAGATGCTCCACGCGCAGGTCTACGATTCCCACGCCTCGATCCACGACGATGCCACCGCGCAAAAGCTCGGGTTTCAGGGCGGCACCATCGAGGGCCCGACCCATTTCAGCCAGTTCGCGCCGCTGTGCGAGCGGATCTGGGGCCAGGCCTGGTTCGAAACCGGATGCCTGTCCGCGCATTACCGCAACCCCGCCTTCGAGGGCGAGGAGGTGCAGGCCAATATCGAGAGACCGAAGCCCGGCCAGACCATTTGCGCGATCGGCATGACCAAGCGCGACGGCACCGAGATCCTGCGCGGCACCGCTTCCGTCGGTGACGTCGCGGAGACGGCGCTTTCGCGGCGGCTCGGCGAGTTGAAGCCGCTCGCCGACCCCGTCATCCTCGCCGATCTCAAGGTCGGCATGAAGACGGGACGGCAGACCGTGAAAATGGATTTCGACCAGCACATGGGCGATCTCTATCCGTTTTCGCTCGCCGACAAGCTCAAGGCCATCACCGAACCTTCAGCGTATTATTCGCAGGAGCTCAATCCCTGGGGCCGGGCGATTATTCCGTTCGAGATGCTGAGCGTGCTGTTTCAATACCGCGCCCGCGAGGACCGCCTGCCGGTGCGCGGGCCCGCGGTCGGCCTGTTCGCCGATCAGGAAATCCGCCTGCTGCGCGGTCCGCTCTTCGTCGGCGAGAACTATTTCGCCGAACGCGAGGTGGTCGCGCTCAGCGGCAGCCGCCGCACCGAAAGCGTGTGGATGCGCACGACCGTATTCGCGGCAGATGAAAAACCGGTTGCAACCATGTTGCTGAACATGGCGAGCATCAAGGACTCCTACGCGAAGTATGAGCAGGAGCACAAAGCGCTGTACGGCTAGGTGAGCGCCATCCGCTATCGCCAACAAGGACAACAATAAAATGGCCCGCCTGCCCTATCTCGAAGCTGACCAGGTCGCCCCCGAATACCGCGACATGCTCATGCGCAACACCAATCTGCACAAGCTCCTGGTGAACTCGCCCGACATGGCCCGCGCCTTCAACGGCGTCGGCAATCATATCCGCTTCAAGAGCAAGCTCGATCCGCGCCTGCGTGAACTTGCGATCCTGCAGGTCGGCTGGATGGAGAAATCGGAATACGAGTTCACCCACCACGTGAAGATCGGCAGGGAATTCGGCGTCACCGATGACGATATCGCCGCACTAATGGCCGAGACCGAGGGCAAGCCCTCGAAGCTCGAGCCGCTGGCGAAGGTAATATTGCGCGGCACCCGCGAGATGGTGCGGGAACTGGCAATGTCGGAGGCGACCTTCGCCGAGATCAAGCGAGAGCTTTCCGATGAGGAGATGGTCGACCTCGTGCTCACCATCGCCTTCTATTGCGCGGTGGTGCGCGTGCTGGCGACGATGAAGATCGACAACGAACCCTATTACAAAGAGGTACTGCAACAGTACCCGATCCCGGGAGCGGAATGAATGCGTCTGAAAGATCGTGTCGCCATCGTCGTCGGCGCCGGCCAGAGCCCCGGCGAAGGCATCGGCAACGGCCGCGCCACCGCGCTGACCTTTGCGCGCGAAGGCGCCAGGGTGCTGTGTGTCGATCACCATCTGGAATCGGCGCAGGAAACCGTCGATCTGATTGCCGCGAATGGCGGCACCGCGGCAGCGTTCAAGGCCGACGTCACCAAAAATGCCGAGCTCAAGGCGATGGTAGAGGATGCGAAAGCACGCTGGGGTCGCGTCGACATCCTGCATAATAATGTCGGCGTCAGCCTGTCCGGCGGCGACGCGGAACTGCTCGAGATTTCAGAGGAAGCGTTCGACCGCTGCGTCGCGATCAATCTGAAGAGCTGCGTGTGGGCCGCCAGGCACGTGATCCCGATCATGCGCCAGCAAAAGAGCGGCGCGATCATCAACATCTCCTCGATGGCCGCGATCACCACCTACCCGTATGTGGCATACAAGGCGACCAAGTCAGCGATGATCGCCTTCACCGAACAACTCGCCTACCAGAACGCGCAGTACGGCATCCGCGCCAACGTCATCCTGCCCGGCCTGATGAACACACCGATGGCAGTCGACACCCGCGCCCGCGAGTGGGGAAAGAGCCGCGCCGAAGTCGAGGCCGAGCGCGACAGCAAGGTTCCGCTGCGGCAGAAGATGGGCACCGGCTGGGACGTCGCCAACGCCGCGCTGTTCCTTGCGTCGGATGAAGCGAGTTTTATTACCGGCGTGACGCTGCCGGTCGACGGCGGCGCGAGCGTACGGCGGGGGTAATCGTAGATTCCATGAGGCGGTGAGCGTGGCCTTTCCGATAAGGTTTGGGTTTCCACACTCGAACCCCTCGGAGAGTCAGATGCAAGCATCCACCGTAGCCGCGCCCACCGCCGGCCATATTGGCACAATTTTCGTTGCAATCGAACTGAGCCAGCGGAGCTGGCGGGTCGCGCTGCACAGCCCGGACAAGGACAAGATATCGCACCACAAGCTGGAGGGTGGCGATCATGCCGAGCTGTTGGCGTTGGTGGGTCGGGTTCGGGAGCGGGCGGCTCGAGCGCTGGGAGGCGTTCCGGCGGTGGCGAGCTGCTACGAGGCGGGCTACGACGGGTTCTGGCTGCACCGGCTGCTGCTGGCGGCCGGCATCACGAACTACGTGTTTGATCCCGCCAGCATTGCGGTGGACCAGCGGGCGCGGCGGGTGAAGACCGACCGGATCGATGGCGAGCGGATGCTGCGCACGCTGATGGCGTATCTGCGCGGCGAGCCGCGGGTGGTGCGGATCGTCCGGGTGCCTGCAGCCGAACAGGAGGACGCGCGCCGCGGCAGCCGCGAGCGCGACCGGCTGATCAAGGAGCAAACCGCGCACACCAACCGGATCAAGGCACTGCTGCGCCTGCTGGGCATGGCGGTCGGGAACCCGCGGCGGCGCGACTGGCTGAGCTGGCTGGCGGCGCAGCGGGATTGGCAAGGCCAGGCGGTGCCGCCGCGGATGCTGAGCGAGATCCGACACGAGCACGCGCGGCTGATGCTGGTGCGCGATCGGCTCGACGTGCTCGCGCAGGAGGCGGCCGCAGCGGAGCCATCCCCTGCGGAAGCCGAGATGACCCGGCGCAGCGAACTGCTGCGCCGGCTCAAATGTCTCGGCCCGGCGTTCGCGACGACGCTGACCAGCGAGGTGTTCTACAAGGACTTCCGCAATCGCCGCGAGGTCGGGAGCTATTTCGGGCTGACGCCCAGTCCGTGGCGGAGCGGCGGCATCGACCGCGACCAGGGCATCAGCAAGGCGGGCAATCCGCGCGCCCGCTGTGCCGCGATCGAACTGGCCTGGCTGTGGCTGCGGCATCAGCCGGACAGCAAGCTGACCCTGGAGTACCGCAAGCGCACGCTCGATGCCGGCAAGCGCATCAAGCGCGTCGCCATCGTCGCCCTGGCGCGCAAGCTGATGGTGGCGCTGTGGCGCTACCTCACGACCGGTCTCGTGCCGGAAGGCGCGGTGCTCAAGGCCGTAAAGATCTAAACACTTTCAACGAACGCGTCAGCGTCGCGGCATCTGCCGCGGTCAGCGCGGGATGGATGGTGACCGTGCCACCCTTGGGCCAGCAAACAGGCTGTTTCGTAGATGGGTCTCATCCTCGTGGCTTCCTCGCCGCATGCATGCGGAATGTGGGTGCGGATCACAGCGGTCCGACCGGATATGAGGTGATGCAGTGAGCAACTGCATAAATCGCCGGAAGCCAGTCCCAGAGCGCACCGACCGCGGCGGCACGCTGCGCTACGCATGGCTCCGCGCGCCGCCGCTCCACCGAACGTAAAAATCACATCCAAGCCCCGCCGGGATGCTTGACTCAAAACGCCTCATATGAGGGGTGGGCAAAGGCGCACAGCGCCGTGCCCACCATTCTCTGCTCGCAAAAGATGGTGGGCACGCTTCGCTTTGCCCACCCTACGGCTGCCGCGCTGTTCCTCGCGCTGTGAGTTGAATCACAGTATTTCAACCAGCCTCGCTGTTTACCTTTCGTTAGTAACCTTCTCCTAAGGGTTGCGGCGATCGGGCGGCCTTTTTGCCGGCCCTGCTCACGCGACCTGTGCCTGCGTTTTTGTTTTTTGGCCCCCCGCGTGATTCGACAACATCGACCAATTCCAATGACACGATGATGTGACAGCGCATCGTCGCTTGTCGAAATACCGACTCGTTGCGGTCGCACGAATTTCACGTGCGCTCGCTATGAGACGCCACAAGAATTGTGGAAGCCGAGGCACCATGAACGAAGAATTCGACTACGACCTGACGCCGTCCCAGTGGGAAGCCTTGAAGGCATTGCGCACGCCGGCATCAAGATTGCCGCGCATGAGCCGCTACACGATCGACGGCCTGATCGCACTGGAACTCGCTGTAATGATCGGCGATGCGCCCATTATCACGGCGAAGGGACGCAAGGTGCTGATTCGCGGCTCATCGCTGCTGTTGCAGGATCTGGCCGCCTGATCGCGCGGCATTGCGCACCTGCAGCATAGATTCCGCATTGACCGCACCCGATTCCCTGACATATCGGAGTTCCATCGACTGAGTGGCAACTAGGGTTCCGGATGGTGAAACCGCCATCGCCGGTCCGAGCGTTGCGGAAACCGCGGTGAGCGCCGCGGCTGCACCCGAGGGACAAAAGCCCAGAGGAGGAGATGTCGAGATCTTGTTCGCGCCGGATGGCACGGAGGTCTCATGTCGCTCGTCCCGCTTACCCTCGTTATCCTCGCCGCCTTTATTCACGCCACATGGAATTTGCTCGCGAAGCGCGCCGCTGCGGCCGGCGCGGCCTTCGTGTTCGCATCGAACCTCTTCTCCAGCATCGTCTACCTGCCGTGGATGATCTGGATTCTGATCTATGACGACCTGACCTGGAACGGGCCCGTCGTCATCTGCATCGTGCTCAGCACGATCATCCACCTTGCCTACAGCCTGTGCCTGCAGCGCGGCTACCAGGTCGCCGATCTCTCGGTGGTCTATCCGGTCGCGCGCGGCACCGGGCCGATGCTCTCCTCGATCGGCGCGTTCATCCTTTTGCGGGAGACGCCGACCACGCAAGGCATCCTCGGCCTGTTCGCCGTCGTCGCCGGCATCGGCCTCATCACCACCCAGGGCGACCTCTCCGCGTTCAGGAAGCCGCGCGGCCTCGACGGCGTGCGCTGGGGCACCGCGACGGGGTCGCTGATCGCGAGCTACACGGTGGTCGACGGCTACGGCGTCAAGGTGCTCGGGATTCACCCGGTCGTGCTCGACTGGCTTTCCAATCTGCTGCGCTTCTTCCTGCTGGTGCCGGTAGTGATGCGAGATTGGCCCGGGGCGAAGAAACGAATGCAGGGCCATTGGTGGCTGGCGCTCGGCGTCGGCGCGCTGGCGCCGCTGTCCTACATCCTCGTGCTGTCAGCCATCGAAATGGGCGCGCCGCTCAGCCTCGTCGCGCCCGCGCGCGAAATGTCGATGATGGTGGGCGCACTGTTCGGCATGCTGATCCTCGGCGAGCGGGTCACGGCCTGGCGGGTCGCAGGCTGCGCGGTGCTGATCGGCGGCGTGATGCTGCTGGGGTCGGCGACGGCGTAGCTGATCGCCTTGCATCTAACCGTCATGCCCGGCCTCGTGCCGGGCATCCACGTCTTTATTTGGGCTGGAAAGACGTGGATGGCCGGGACAAGCCCGGCCATGACGAAAGGGTCGGTCAGGACCTCACACCACCTTCTCCTCATCCGTCACCGGCGACGTGATCACCAGAAACACCAGATCGACCAGCCCCGAATTCGAGATCGCATGCTCGACGCCAGGCGGCAGGAAGATGAAATCGTGCTTGCGCACCACGTGATTCTTCCCCGCGATCTCCATCAGCCCCTCGCCTTCGAGCACGTGATAGATCTGCTCCTGCACCAGATGCTTGTGGCGCGCGACATGCGCCATCGGCTGGTACATCGAGATCCGGTAGTCGATGTGGCGCGAGCCTGCGGTCTCCGGCATGACAAGCGGCTTTGACAGCGCACCGCCGAAATGATTGGGAAATTCGCGCCATGGCACCTCCGCGATGTTGCGAATGAAGGCGCCGTTGTTTTCCGAAGCCATGATGGCCTCCTCTGCCGTCAGATCACCAGCGCGCCGCCGTCGATATAGACGATCGATCCGGTCGCAAACCCGTTGGCCATGAAAGCCAGAATCTGCCGCCCGATGTCCTCGGCCGCGCCGACGCGGCCGACCGGCAGCGCGGCCGCCGTCTTCGCCAGCATCTCGCGCCGCGCCTCTTCCGGCATCGCGGCGCGGATCGGCGTATCGATCACGCCCGGCGAGACCGCGTTGACGCGCACCGGCGCAAGTTCCAGCGCGAGCGCTTTCGCCAGCGATTCCAGCGCGCCATTGGCGGCGCTGACGATCGCCGAATTCGGCCGCGGCCGGACGCTGAGGAATCCCGATACCAGCGTCAGCGATCCGCCGGCGCGGATTTCCGCCTCGCGCGCCACCCGCCACGCACCCCAGAACTTTCCTTCCATCGTGCTCCGCACATCCTCCATCGCCACCGTCTTGAACGGACCGGTGCGCAACTGCGCCGCCGTGACCACGACATGATCGACCGGGCCGCAGCGCTGGAACAGCTTTGCGACGCTGTCATCGCTGGTGACGTCGGCCGGAATCGCGATCGCGTTCAGCTTCTCCGCCACCTTGTCGAGTTTTTCGACATTGCGGGAGGCGACGATGACATCTGCGCCCTCGCGCTTCGCCATCTCCGCGGTCGCAAGACCAATGCCGGAGGAGCCACCGACGACGACGACCTTCTTGCCTGCAAGCAGCATGTGGATTCCCTCGCGTGAGATCAGGCCGGCTGAAAACGCGTGCCGATGCCGGCCTTGCTTTGCCCGAGCCCGGGCAATTCCCAGACGCCGGCGCCGACCGGATTGATATCGGCGGCGATATCGACGTCGATCAGATAGGGCTTGTTGGCGGCGATGCCCTTGCGGATGGCTTCGCCGAGATCGCCGGCGCGATCGACGCGCACGCCCTCGACGCCGCAGGAGCGCGCCATCGCGGCAAAGTCCGGATTGTAGCGCTCGCCGGTATTGGGATCGTGGAAGTCGGTCGCGAGTTCGCGCCCTCCGAGATAGCCGCGCTGCAGGCCGCGGATCGAGGCATAGGCGTAATTATTCCAGACCACCCACACCACGGGCAGATTATATTCCACCGCCGTTCCCAGCACGTTGGCGTGCATGAAGAACGCGCCGTCGCCGCACACGGAGACGCAGGGACGGTCGGGAGCCGCAAACTTCGCGCCCATCACGCCGGCAACGCCAAAGCCCATCGGGCCGAACCCCATCGAACCGATCAGCGAATCCGGCCGCCGCGGCTTGCAGAAACCGAGCAGCCAGTTGTGGTGCACGCCGATGTCGCTGACGAGGATGGCATCTTCCGGCAGCGCCTTGTCGATCTCGAGCGCAGCACGCTGCGGATTGATCGGCGTGGTGTCGTCGGAGAAACCGGGGGCGACGAACTTGTCCCATTCTTTGCGGTAGCCATCGATCTGCGAAAGCCACTTCTTGCGCGCATCGGCCTTCTTGGTGAGGTCGCCACGGCGATCGAGTTCGGCGTGCACCTGCCGCAGGAAGGTCCGCACGTCGGCCATCAGCCCGAGCGTAACAGGATAATTGCGGCCGATCTCCTCGGGATCGATGTCGACATGGATCAGCCGCGTCGGGGGGATGGTGAAGGAGTAGCCGGGAATCCACGAGCTTGACGTGCGGTCGTCGAACCGCATCCCCATCGCCAGCAGCACGTCGGCCTGACGCGTCGCGTGGTTGGCCTGATAGTGCCCGGCGCGCGCGACAAGGCCCAGCGCCAGCGGGTGATTGCAATCGATCGCGCCGAGCCCGCTGGCCGAGGCCGCGACCGGAATCTGCAGCCGCTCGGCGAGCTTCAACAGCTCCTCCGCCGCGCCGCCATAACGGACGCCCTGGCCTACGATGATCGCCGGCCGCTCGGCGCCGAGCAGCATGTCGACGGCTTTCACCACGCCTTCGGGATCGGCGCCGCAGCGGCTCGATATATTGGCGTTCCATTCGATCGCGTTCGGCGCCTCCTCGGCCGCCGATTCCATGAACACGTCGAAGGGCACGTCGACCACGACGGGACCCGGCCGGCCGCTCGTCATCGTCTTCCAGGCCTGCCGCACCGCCAGCGGCACCATCTCGCCGCGCGTCGGCTGAAACACCTTCTTGCAGATGGTGCGCACGGTGGAAGGGAAATCGGCCTGATGATGCCGGTACATCTCCTGGAAGGCGCCGCGGTTGAACTGGCTGGTCGGCACGTTGCCGGTCACCGCCATGAATGGCACGGAGTCGAGATAGGCGTTGGCCAGCGAGATCGGCAGGTTCGCCGAGCCGGGCCCGCAGGAGGTGAACGTCGCGGTCGGCCGTCCCGACACACGATAATAAACGTCAGCCATGAAGCCGGCGACGCTCTCATGGTGCACCGAGATGGTCTTGATGTCGTGCGAGCGCTCGTACAGCGCATCGATGAACTGGATGTTGCCGTGGCCGCACAGGCCGAACACCTGCGGCACCTTCTCCTGGATCAGATAGTCGACGATGACCTGGGCGCCGTTGAGCATGTTACGCGACATCGCTTCGTTCTCTCCCTGTCCACGCGTTGGCTCGCGCGGTCTCGGCAATGACTGCGACCCTATTTCTCATAATACTGTACGTCAATTGCTATTGTGGTATGATCTCAATCGCGCCTCGTCCGATGCGCGGCGCTGTTGCCGGGCGAGGCCGGCCTGATAGAGTTTTGCTCGCCACCTGGAGAAGTGATTCCCGTGAAACCGCGCGCCAAGCCGAAGACGAGCGACAAGCCGGCCTCCCCTCGGAAGATCTCAATCGCAAGGTTGATGCCGTCCGCCGAGCCGAACATCGACGACGAGGCCGAAGAGCGCGCGCGCGGCGGCGTGCAGTCGCTCGGGCGCGCATTTTCCATCCTCGAAGAGGTCGCGCGTCACCGCGAGGGCATCGGCCTTGCCGACCTCAGCAAGCTGGTGGGCTTGCATAATTCCACCACCTTCCACCTCGCCAAGACGCTGGTCTCGCTCGGCTATCTCCGGCAGGAGCGCGATTCGAAGCGCTACCGCGTCGGCCGGCCTCTGTTTGCGCTGGCGGCAAGCGCGCTCGATGAGATCGAGATGGTCAATCTGGCAACGCCGATCCTGGAAGACCTGTCGCGGGAAACCGGCGAAAGCGGCCATTTTGCCGTACGTATGGGCGACTCTGTGGTCGTTATTGCCCGCACCAGCGGGGCCGGCGCGTTTCAACTGACCGACCGCGTCGGCGTAGTGCGGCCGGCGCATTGCACCGCGCTCGGCAAGATCATGCTGGCCTCGCTTCGCCCCGACCAGTTGAAGCGCTTTCTCGAACGGGTGGAACTGAAGCCCTCGACAAAAAAGTCGATCACCGATCCGGCCGTGCTGCTGCGCGAGATCGCCGAAATCCGCCGCAGCGCAATCGCCTTTGACGACGGCGAATTCAACGCGGAAGTCCGCTGCGTCGCCGTGCCGGTCTATCATTTCACCGGCGAAGTGATCGGCGCACTCGGCATTTCCGGCCCGATCTGGCGCATGACCGACCAGGCGGTGCAGAGCCGCGCCAAGCTGGTGCAATCGGCCGCCAGCCGGCTGTCGATTGAATTCGGCGCGCGGGGTCTGGTGAAATCCTCCTGACCCGATCGATCTAATTCCTCTCCACACCGCGAGAAGCGCACCTGCGACGCATTTGGCGTTGACAGGAACGACTGCGTCCGGAAATATCCTACAATAATAAAAGAACGTCTCTCACATTGTCGCATAAGCTGACATCGGTGAGGAGAACGTCAGGGCGAACTCTCGGGAGGAGATCAGTCATGACCCGCTACAGCCGACGCACTCTGTTGAAAGCCGGCGCTGCCTTTGCCGGCGTATCCGCCATCGGATCGCCGGCCATCCTCCGCGCACAGGCCGCGCGAATAAAGATCGGCCATCTGGTGCCGCTGACCGGCTTCCTCGGCGCGATCGGCAGCTACGCCCAGCTTGGCGTGAAGATGGCGGCGGAAGAAATCAACGCCTCCGGCGGCATCATGGGCAAGCAGATCGACCTGATGTCGGAAGACTCGGTCAATCCCGCCACCGCCTCGACCAAGGCGCAGCGCATGATCGAGCAGGACGGCGCGGTGCTCTTGTTCGGCGAAATCTCCTCCGCCTCGTCCCTGACCATCATGCAGGTCGCCGAGCGCAACAAGAAGGTGTTCTTCTCGACCGGAGCCCGCTCCGACGCGCTGCGTGGCAAGGATTGCAACCGCTACTCCTTCCACTGCGATATCCCGAACACCGTGATGGTCAACGCCGTCGGCACCGCGCTCAAACAGAAGGGCATGGTGAAGGGCAAGAAGTTCGTCACGCTGACCGCGGACTATATTTTCGGCCACGACCTGCTGAAGGCGGCGAAGGCGTTCTTCAGCGCCAACGATGCCACGCTGATCGGCGACGAGCTGATCGCGACCGATGTCACCGACTTCAGCCCGTATCTCCTTAAAGTGCGGCAGGCCAAGCCCGACGTCGTCTGCTGCAACCTCGCCGGCAATCAGGTCACCAACCTCGTCAAGCAATATGCCGAGTTCGGCTTCCCCTACCCGCTGGTCGGCTTCAACCTCAACACCGGCGACGCCTGGGCAATGGGCGAAGGCAATCTTTCCGGCACCTGGCCGACGGTCTGGTATCACACGCTCGACAATCCGGCCTCGAAGGCGTTCGTCGAGGCCTTCAGCAAGAAATACGGCAAGCCGCCGGAGAACCATGCCTGGATCGAATACATCACGCTGAAGATGATCGCGCAGGCGATCACCGAGACCAAGTCGACCGAGAGCGACGCGCTGATCGCCTATTTCGAGAAGCAGACCCAGTTCGACATCATGAAGGGGCGCAAGGGCTACTTCCGCTCCTGGGACCACCAGCTCGTGCAGGAAGCCTATCCGTTCACCGTCAAGCCAAAAGGCGAGATGAAGGACAAGTGGGACATGCTCGTGCTCGGCAACGCCGTGCCGGCGGCGGGCGCGGAGCTTGAAACGATCTACCCGACGAAGACGCAAAATCCCTGCAACATGAAGGCATAAAAGCCCGGGTCTAGGGCATTATGGGATTAGGTTTGCATGTTGCCACGAGGAAAGTGCGCTCCCTCTCCCGCTTGCGGGGGAGGGCTGGGGTGGGGGTGCCTCCACGGAGAGACTCTCCAAGACAGAGAGAGCCCCCACCCGGCGCTTCGCGCCGACCTCCCCCGCAAGCGGGAGAGGTTGAGGGAGCCCGCGGCCCAACCGATTCAACCTAAACCCATTCCGCTTTAGGCAACTGGCGTTGCCGCGCCGGCAACACCGCCGGCGCCGTCCCTTTTTATCCTCTCGGATCGCACATGCAGTTCGGTTTTCTGCTGGAACAGGTAGTGAATGGCCTCGTGCTCGGAGGCTATTACCTCCTGATTGCGCTTGGGCTGTCGCTGATCTTCAGCGTCGGCGGCATCGTCAACCTCGCGCATGGCGCGTTCTATGCGCTCGGCGCCTATGTCTCCGTCGAGATCACGAAGTATCTTGGCTTCGGTTCGGCGATAGTGCTGTCGCCGATCGCGGTCGCGCTGCTCGGCATTCTCTTCGAACGATTTATCCTCCGACGGTTTTACGACGCCGACCCGATCCTGAGCCTGCTGGTGACATTCGGCCTCGCCATGGTCACCGAACAGGCGATCCGCATTATCTGGGGTGCGCCGCCGATCTCGGCGGCGATCCCGCAGGCCTTTCGCGGCTCGGTCTTCCTCGGCGACTTCCTGTTCTCGCGCTATCGCCTGCTGATCCTCGCCGTCGTCGCCGCGGTCCTGCTTGGCGTCTGGCTGCTCCTGCACAAGACGTCGTTCGGCCGCGTGGTGCGCGCCGGCATCCAGCGGCCGGACATGGTGGCCGCGCTCGGTATCCGCCTGCAGCCCTACATGACCGCGATCGTGATGCTCGGCGTCGGCATGGCAGCGCTCGGCGGCGCGTTCTTTGCGCCGATCACGATCGTGCATCCGGCGATGGGCGCCGAGATCATCACGGTCGCCTTTGTCGTCGTCGTGATCGGCGGCCTCGGCAGTTTCTGGGGCGTGGTGCTTGCGGCAATGCTGGTCGGCGTCGTCAGGGGCATCACCATCCATTTCGCGCCGGCCGCAGGTGAAGCCTCGATCTATGTGCTGATGTTTTTGGTGCTGATGATGCGGCCGCGCGGGCTGCTCGGCGAGCGGATCGAGAAGTTCGAATGACAACCAGTTTTGCCAAATACCGCCCGCTGCTGATGGCGACGCTCGCGGTCATCGCGCTGCCGTTCGGCCTCTATCTGCTGGGCCTGTCGCTCAACACCGGCACCATGGTGGTAGCGCTCGCGATTGCGGCGATGGGGCTCAATCTCTGCATCGGCTATACCGGCCTGGTCTCGTTCGGCCACGGCGCGTGGTTCGGCATTGGCGCCTATGCGGCGGGGCTGATCCAGCGCAACTGGTTCGGCAACGACATCTTCCTCCCGCTCTTGCTGGCCGCGATCGTCGTCGCTGGAATCGCGACCTTCGTCGGCTTCGTCATCCTGCGCCGGCGCGGCGTCTACTTTTCGCTGCTGACGCTGGCGCTGTCGGCGCTGACCTACACCATCGCCTTCCGCTGGACGGCGGTGACCGGCGGCGAGGACGGCCTCGGCGGGCTGAAGCGCGGCAGCATTGGCCCGTTCAGCCTCGACAGCGCGCTCAATTATTACATCGTCGTCTCCGTGCTCTGCCTCGGCGTGCTCTATCTGCTGCTGCGGCTGGTGCGTTCGCCGTTCGGCCATGTGCTGATGGCGATCCGCGAGAACCAGTTGCGCGCGACATTCCAGGGCTATCCGGTCGAGCGCTACAAGCTCGGCGTCTTCGTGATCTCGGCGGTCGTCACCGGCTTCGCCGGCGGGCTGATCGGCTTTCAGAACTACCTCGTCTCGGCCGAGGCGGTCTCCGTGCCGTTCTCCGGCGAATTGCTCGCCATTGTTGTGATCGGCGGCATGCGCAGCATGCTGGGACCGGCGATCGGCGCGCTGTTCTTTATCCTGTTCCGCGAATTGTTTTCGATCTGGACGCCGAACTGGCTGCTCTGGTTCGGCCTCGTCTTCGTCGCCTTCGTGCTGTATTCGCCGGGCGGCCTGGTCGGCATCTGGGCGACGCTGTCAAAACGCTGGTGGCCGCCGCCGGAAGAAGCCGCCGCGATGAGCCGGCGCAAGATCTACGAAGGCCTGCCGCTGCCGGCTTTCCTTCGTCCGCAAGCGCTCGACGGCACCGTGCTCGACGTGCAAGGCGTCTCGAAGAGTTTTGGCGGCATCCGCGCCGTGACCGGTGCGAGCCTTCACGTCGGCGCCGGCGAAATCCACGCGCTGATCGGGCCGAACGGCGCCGGAAAGACCACGCTGTTCAACCTGGTCTCCGGCCTCTATCCGACCGACAGCGGCACCATCAGGCTGAACGGCCGCGAGATCCAGGGCGTGCCGCCGGATCTGATCTGCCATCAGGGGCTGGCCCGCTCGTTCCAGATCACCAATTTGTTCAAGGGCCTCTCGATCTACGAAAACCTGAGACTGTCGCTGCAGGCGCAGAGCGCCGGCCGCTTCAACCTGTGGCGCGACATCGACCATTACGAAGCCATCCACGCCGAGACCGCGGAGCTGATCAAGTTTCTCGGCCTCGAAGGCATCGAGACCATCGAAGGCGGTGAGCTCTCCTATGGCGGGCAGCGGCTGGTCGATCTCGGCATCGCGCTCGGCTCCAAGCCGCAGGTGCTGCTGCTGGATGAGCCGCTGGCGGGGCTTGCCGCCGCCGAACGCGAGCGCGTCTCGAACCTCGTCAAGAACATCGCCGCCAACATTCCGGTCCTGATCGTCGAGCACGATATCGACCGCGTGCTCGGCTTCTCCCGCACCGTCACCGTGATGAACCAGGGAGAGGTGCTGATGACCGGCACGCCCGAGGCCGTGCGCGCCGACCGCAAGGTGCAGGAGATCTACACCGGCACCGGCGTGCCCGAGGTCGAGCATCTCAGCAGCGACTACGCGCGAGAGAGCTTCGCGCCGATCCTGCGCTTCGAGCGCGTCAACACCTTTTACGGCAAGAGCCATATCCTGCACGATGCCACGCTCGACGTGCGCGAGGGCGAGATCGTGGCTCTCCTCGGCCGCAACGGGGCCGGCAAGTCGACGCTATTGAAGACGCTCGCGGGCCTTGTGCCGCTGTCGTCGGGCAACATCGAATATGCCGGCGCCGACATCTCCCGCCTGCCCGCACCGGACATCGCGCGCGCCGGCATCGGCTACGTGCCGCAGGGCCGCGGCCTGTTCGCCGGCATGACGGTGCGAGAAAACCTCGCGCTCGGGCGGCTGGCGCGCAAGACCGACGGCAGCACCGGCGTGGTGTGGACCGAAGAACAGATCCTCGACTATTTCCCTCGCCTGCGCGAGCGCATGGATGTCGCCGCCGATTATCTCTCCGGCGGCGAGCAGCAGATGGTGGCGGTCGCCCGCGCGATGTCGGGCAATGTCAAGCTGCTGCTGCTCGACGAGCCCTTTGAGGGACTGGCGCCGGCGGTGATCCTCGAACTGTTCAAAGTGTTCGACCGGCTGCGGCAGCACATCTCCATCGTCATCGTCGAGCACAATCTCGACCTGGTGCTGGCGCTCGCCGACCGTGTCTTCGCGCTGGAGCGCGGCGCGGTGTTCCATCAGGGACCGGCGCAGCCGCTGCTGACCGATCTCGAATACCGGAAGAAGATCTTGTGGCTGTGATTCTCACCACGTCATTGCGAGCGAAGCGAAGCAATCCATCGGGCCACAAGGAAAGTATGGATTGCTTCGTCGCTCCGCTCCTCGCAATGACGACACTCGTTGGGAGACGGCAATGCGACATCTGACGACAGCGATACTTGCGGGATCGATGGCCTTGTACGCAGGCCACTCCAGTGCCGCCGACAACCCCATGACCATCGCCGTCTTCACCAAGAACCGCACCAACCCGGCCTATGAGGCCTTCCGCATCGCTTCAGACCAGATCGCCCGCACGACCGGCGTGAAGGTGATCCACCTGGTCCCGGACAAGCCCGACAATGTCGACGAGCAGAAGGCGATGGTCGATCAGGTGCTGAAGGACAGGCCGGACGCCATCATCTTCATCCCCGTCGACGACGTCGCCATGATCGATTCCGTCAAGAAGCTCAACGACGCCAAGATCCCGATTGTGCTGGTTTCCAATCCGCTGCCCGGCAGCTTCGTCACCTATGTCGGCGCCGACGATTTCGAGATCGGCTACCGCGAGGCGCGCTATCTGTTCGAGAGGATGGGCGGCAAAGGAAAAATCGTCGTCATCGAGGGCACGCCGGCCGCACCGACCAATCGCGAGCGTGTCCGCGGCTACCAGCGCGCCTTCGCCGAATTTCCCGGCATCGACGTGCTGGGATCGGCGGTCGGCAACTACCAGCAGCCGGATGCCCGGCGCGTGATGGAGAAGTTTCTCGGCGAGCACAAGGAAATCGACGCGGTGCTGTCGGCCAATGACAGCATGGCGCTCGGCGTGCTGGAAGCGCTGAAGTCTGCCAACCGGACGGCCACCGTGATCGGCATCAACGGCATTCTTCCCGCCGTGAAGCAGATCGAAGCCGGCGGCATGCTCGCCACCGTCGATTTCAACATGTTCAAGATCGGCTGCACCGCGACGCGGGCCGCCGTGCGTCATCTCAGGAAGGAGCCGCTGCCGGAAAAGGTGATGCTGCCCGCGGAAGTGATCGACAAGACCAATTACAAGGCATGGCTGGTTCCGGTCGACCAGCGCGCCTGCCCGGAATGGTCGGACGTCGCGCGCTGATGCTGTTGGGAACAGAGAGGGGTCGCCGCACAACCGCGCGGCCGCAAGAGAAGGTTGCCGC
Organism: Bradyrhizobium paxllaeri; assembly: GCF_001693515.2. Taxonomy (NCBI): domain Bacteria; kingdom Pseudomonadati; phylum Pseudomonadota; class Alphaproteobacteria; order Hyphomicrobiales; family Nitrobacteraceae; genus Bradyrhizobium; species Bradyrhizobium paxllaeri. Next base: position 1,815,015 of record NZ_CP042968.1, on the reverse strand, counting down.
TGCCGGGCGCGGGCGTATATTGGAGCCATGGCTGTCAGCTCGCCCGATCTGAAAGCATTTTTGCTCGCCACACCTTTCTTCGGCGGCCTCTCCGACGCAAGCCTCGATCGCCTGATCTCCATGCTGGTCGAGCGCCGCTTCGACGCCGGCGCCACCATCGTCGCGGAGGGAGAAGCGGGACGCTCGATGTTCATCATTCTCTCGGGCGAGCTCGTGGTGAGCAAGCTCGGTGAGGCCGGGCGCTCCATCCGGATGTCGGGTCTCGAGCCCGGCGATTTCTTCGGCGAAATGACGCTGATCGAAATGCAGAACCGGTCGGCCACCGTGGTCGCGGAGAGCGACACCGTGCTGTATGAGCTGACGGCCGGAAACCTCTACAGCTACTACAAGGCCGACATCCACGGCTATGTGATCGTGATGCAGAACATCAACCGCGAACTGTGCCGGCGGCTCCGCCGCGCCGACCGTCGCATCGCCGAGCTGATTCACGGGGTGTAGGCGATGCAGATAGGCTTGATCAAGAGAGCTTGCCCGCTTGCGCCGATGGCGTCGTCACACCCTGACGCAGGCCGTCATCAATCTGTAGCATCCCTTAATTAGCATTTTTTCAAGTTGTTTAAAAATGGTAAGCGAGGGAATTAAAGGAATGCGTATTCTAAAGGTGTGCGCGCTGAGTTGCGCGGTTTTATTGTCTGTGACTGCCGGGGGAGCCTCAAACGCCGCCACGATCCAGAACTTCGATAGCGGTTGGTATACGAACAGTGGTTTCACCGCTGGTGTTACCAACATCAACGTCGGCTCAAGCAATCTCAGCGGCGCAGTATATCATAATTGGCTTGCCTTCGACCTCGCGGGTTTGGCCAGCCAGAACGTAACATCAGCGACGCTCACGTTCTATGGTGGGAATGGAGTCAATACCTCTGCGACCAGCGAGACCTTGGGGCTTTTCGATTATACCGGCAGCATCAATGCCCTCATCAGCAATTCACAGAACAATGTGGGCATCTACAATGATCTGGGCAACGGCGACAGCTACGGCACGGCAGTCGTCTCAGGCGGGCCCATCCAGCAGTTCTCGATAACGCTTTCGCAGGCGGCAATTGCCGCCTTGAATGCTGCTGCGCATAATCAAAGCGACAACAGGTTTGTGATCGGCGGTTCGCTGCTTTCCATTAGTGGTCCATTTGCCAATGAGCAGTTGTTCGCGATTTTCGGGCCGCAATCCGCACTGGCTCCGGCCGCGGTCCTGAACCTCGAAACGTCTGTGGCGGCTGTTCCTGAACCATCGACCTGGGCCATGATGATCCTCGGCTTCGCCGGCGTGGGCTTCATGGCATATCGCCGCAAGCGGAATGGGCCCAAGCTTCGCTTCGCCTGATCCTTGCGTAATTCGAATTTGGAAAGCCGCCTTCGGGCGGCTTTTCTTTTCGGTCACAAGCAACTCGATGTCTCATGTGGGCCCTTGGCGTCGATCCGCTGCGGAATTGCGCCGCCATCGGCGCAGATCCGACATCGAATAGCGATCAAGCTCGATTTATAACTACGACTCCTGATGCTCGTCGGGCCGCGTCCGCGCGATGATCTCGGCGGCGCCCTTGTCGAGCAACTCCAGGCCGACGGCGCGGCCGAGTTCGCGGGGCCGGTCCGCCGCACCCCGCTGCGACACCTCGATGAAACGGTCGCCGGCTTCATCCAGCACCGCCGCCGTCAGCGTCACCTCGCGGCCATCAAGCGTGGCGTGGCCGGCGATCGGCGAGTTGCAGTGGCCGTTCAACACCCACAGCACCTCGCGCTCGGCTTCCGCGCAGAGCCGCGACGCGGCGTCCTCGATCCTCGCTAACCGCCCGCGCGTCAGCCAATCCTTCTCGACACATTCCACCGCGACAATGCCCTGCCCCACCGCGGGCAGCATCTCGTGGACCGAAAAATCATGGACGATGCGGGACGCCATTCCGATGCGCTCGAGGCCCGATCGCGCCATGACCAGCGCATCCGCAGGTCCCACCTCGCCGCCGTCGGGCAGCCGCTGCTTGTCGCCGCGATCGAGCTTTGCCACGCGCGTATCCGCCGCTCCACGGAAATGGATCACGGTCGCTTCCGGGAACAGCCGGCGCAGGTAAGCCGCGCGCCGCACCGCATTGGTGCCGATCTTGAAGCCCTTGCCTTTCGCTGCGCGAAACTCGTCGAGCGAGAGACCGGGACGCAGCACCAGCGCGTCATTGGCGGCGTCGCGCGGCAGGGTCGCGGCGATGATCAGGCCCGGCGTCTCCTCGTTCCCGGGCACGTCCTTCAGCGAATGCATCGCCGCCTGCAATTGCCCTGCGCGCATCGCCTCGCGAATTTCGGCGACGAAGGCGCCGCCCTTGCCGCCATGGCGAAGCAGCTTGCTGGTCTGGTCCTGGTCGCCGCGGGTTTCGAACTTGACGATCTCGACGTCGAGCGCGGGATCGGCCGCGCGCAGCAGCCGCGCGATCCCTTCCGTCTGCGCCAGCGCCATCGCGCTCTTGCGCGTGCCGATCTTCAAGGCCTGTCCTGACACAAGATCTCCGTTCGAAAGCGGTCCACCGCCGATGGTTCGTGCGTAGGGGATAGAGCAAGCCGCCCGTCAGAACAACGGCTTTGGCCTGCGGGCGGCAACGTGCCTTTCGGCCTTACCGACGCGGCCCGCTTCAGGCCCCGCTGGCCGATGGTCTGCCATGCCGAAAACGTTATTTGTGCAGCGCACCAAAATCCATAGGGTGCCGCCTTCAAAAGGATTTTTTCGTTGTCCGATACCAGTGCCGATGCCTTGGCCGCTTCAGGCCACCGTCCGATGGGCTTTCCGGAATTCGTCATCGTGATCGCATCGATCATGGCGCTGAATCCGCTCGCGATGGACATGATGCTGCCGGCGCTGCCGAACATCGCGTCCGCCTTCCACATCACTTCAGCCAACCGGCCGCAGATGGTGCTGTCGATCTTCCTGGTCGGCTTCGGCGTCGGCCAGTTCGTGATGGGTCCGTTGTCCGACCGGTTCGGCCGGAGGCCGGTGCTGCTCGGCGGCATGGCCGTCTATTGTGCCGCCAGCCTGCTCGCGATTGCAGCCCCCTCCTTCGAGACGCTGCTGCTGGCGCGCGCGTTGCAAGGCCTCAGCACCTCGGCCACGCGCGTGATTGCGACCTCGATCGTTCGCGACTGCTACGCCGGGCGGCGCATGGCCAGCGTGATGTCGCTGACGATGATGATTTTCATTGCGGTACCCGTCGTCGCGCCGGCATTCGGCCAGGCCGTGCTGCTGGTGTCGCACTGGCGCGGCATCTTCATCGTGCTGATGCTGTATGGCGTGGTGGCGCTGATCTGGAGCGCACTGCGCCTGCCGGAGACGCTGCCGGCTGAGCGGCGCCGCTCGCTTGCCGTCGGCGAGGTGCTCGATGCCTTCCGCCAGACCGTGACCCACCGCCAGACGCTGGGTTATGCGCTGGCCGCCGGCGGCGTATTGGGCTCGCTGTTCGCCTTCGTCTTCATCTCGCAGCAGGTGTTCACCGGCATCTACCAGCTCGGACATTATTTTCCGGTTGCCTTTGCCGGCGTTGCCGTCGGCACCGCCATCGCCGGCTTCGTCAATTCCCGCCTCGTCGGCCGCCTCGGCATGCGCGTGATCTCCCACGCCGCGCTGATCGGCTTCGTCGTCATCGCCGCAACCATGCTGGTGGCGGCGAAGCTGCAGATGCTGCCGTTACCGCTGTTCATGGTGCTCTCGGTATCGATGATGTTTGCGTTCGGGCTGATGATCGCCAATTTCACCGCACTCGCCATGGAGCCGCAGGGCCATATCGCCGGCACCGCGGCCTCGCTGTACGGCTCGATCACCACGCTGCTCGCCATCGGCATCGGCGCCACCATCGGCCAGGATTACGACGGCACGCTGGTGCCGTTCGCAACCGGCTTCCTGCTCTGCACGCTGGCCGCGCTCGCCGTGGTGCTGGTGGTGGAGAAAGGCCGGCTGTTCCGGCCCTACGGGTTGAAGGTGTGACCGTCGCATGCGCGTTCGCGGTCGTTGCCTTCGTTCCGCCCCGGCCGCATGGCTGATTTCCGCTCCACGCTGGGCGCGATCCGGCGAAGCTGATAACAATTACAGCGCTCACATCGCCTTCAGGATCGGAAATAAAAATGGATAACCGCAGCACTATCTGGCGTGGCGTCGACACCATCAAGCCGCGCTTTGTCGCCTTGAGCGACCGGGTCTGGGCGATGCCCGAAGTCTGCTACACCGAAGCGCGTTCGTCCGCCGAGCATCTCGCCGAACTGCGCCATCAGGGTTTCCGCATCACCGAGAACGTCGCGGGCATTCCGACCGCCCTGATGGGCGAATGGGGCGAAGGCGGCCCCGTGATCGCCTTCCTCGGCGAATATGACGCGCTGCCCGGCCTCAGCCAGGAGGCCGGCGTCGCGGAGCCGCGGCCGATCGAGGCCGGTGGCCACGGCCATGGCTGCGGCCACAACCTGCTCGGCTCGGCTGCGCTGCTGGCCGCCACCGCGGTGAAGGACTGGCTCGCCGAGCACAAGGTGCCCGGGCGCGTGCGCTATTACGGCTGTCCCGCGGAAGAAGGCGGCGCCGCCAAAACCTTCATGGTGCGATCAGGCGCCTTCGACGATGCCGACATCGCGATCACCTGGCACCCCAACAGTTTCTGGGAGGTGGCGGTGACGCCATCGCTCGCCAATACCCGCGCCGATTTCATCTTCACCGGCCGCACCTCGCATGCTGCGGCCTCGCCGCATCTCGGCCGCAGCGCGCTCGATGCCGTCGAGCTGATGAATGTCGGCGTCAACTACATGCGCGAGCACATGCCGAGCGACGCGCGTGTTCATTACGCGCTGCTCGATACCGGCGGCATCGCCCCCAATGTGGTGCAGGCCCATGCGCGCGTGCGCTATTCGATCCGCGCCCGCGACCTGCCCGGCATGACCGAACTGGTCGAGCGCGTCCACAAGATCGCGCAGGGCGCGGCGCTGATGACCGAAACCAGGGTGGAGATGAAGATCATTTCCGCCGTGTCCAACCTGTTGCCGAACACCCCGCTCGAGGCGGCGCTGCACAACATCATGGAGGAACTCGGCCCGCCGCATTTCGACGACGCCGACAAGGACTTTGCGCAACAGATCCGCGCGACGCTGACCGAGAAGGACATCGCCAGCGTCTATTATGCGATCGGCATGGAGCCGACCGACCGGCCGCTGGCCGATTTCATCGTGCCGATGGACGCCAGGCGTAACCCCTTGATCGGCTCGACCGATGTCGGCGACGTGAGCTGGGTGGTGCCGACCGTTCAGGTCCACGCCCCGACGGTCGCAATCGGCACCCCGTTCCACACCTGGCAGGTGGTGGCGCAGGGCAAGAGCCCGCACGCCCACAAGGCCATGGTGCAGGCCGCCAAGGCGATGGCGGGATTGGGCGTCCGTGCGCTGACGGAACCGGACTTGATCGCCGCTGCCCAGGCCGACCTGAAGAAACGCACCGCCCGCACCCCCTATGTCAACCCGCTGCCGGACAGCGTTGCGCCACCGCTGGACATGTCGCTGACCTGACCGGCTCCGGGCTATCCGGCGAACAAATTTTTTGCAGTGCAGGGCGCGATTTCGCGCGGTTTTGACGCGCCCCGGCCGCCGGATTGCCAAAGCGATGTGCGCCGCAGCGTGTTTCTGCCCAAGCAAAAATCACAGCCGCCTGCCATTCTGCTGATTGTCGACAGCCAGCCGTTGACCTCCGGCGCATTTAATGTGCCTCTTACCGGCGAACATTTGGGCCGCCGCCTCCGGCGCGCCTCAAACAGCAAGAACCGGACGGGGACAACGATGCTGGATACCGAACTGCGAACCATGATCGACGAGGTGAAGGACGGGCGCATGGACCGCCGCGGCTTCATCCAGCGTATGCTTGCTTTCGGTCTCACCGCGCCCATGGCCACGCAGATTCTGGCGATCGGCGGCGTCGCCATGGCCGAGGGCCCCTCCGTCTACAAGCCGACCAAGCGCGGCGGCGGCGGCGCGCTCAAGCTGCTGTGGTGGCAGGGCCCCACCCTGCTCAATCCGCATTTCGCCACCGGCACCAAGGACCAGGACGGCTCGCGCCTGTTCTATGAGCCGCTCGCCTGCTGGGATCCCGACGGCAACATGAAGCTGGTTCTGGCCGCCGAAATTCCCTCGCTGCAGAACGGCGGCCTGTCCGCCGACGGCATGTCGGTGATCTGGAAACTCAAGCCCGGCGTGAAATGGCACGACGGCAAGCCCTTCACCGCCGACGACGTCGTGTTCAACTGGGAATACGCCCGCGATCCCACCACCGCCACCGTGACCATCGGCATCCACCGCGACATCACCGTCGAGAAGGTCGACGACCTCACCGTCCGCATCAAGTTCAAGAAGCCGACGCCGTTCTGGGCCGACGCTTTCGTCGGTGCCCCCGGCAGCATCATCCCGAAACATCTGTTCGGCGACTACAAGGGAGCCAAGTCGCGCGAGGCGCCGAACAATTTGTCGCCGGTCGGCACCGGTCCCTACAAATTCGTCGAGTTCAAGCCGGGCGATGTGATCCGCGGCGAACTCAATCCCGACTATCACATGCCGAACCGCCCACATTTCGATACCATCGAGATGAAGGGCGGCGGCGATGCCGTCTCGGCGGCGCGCGCCGTCATCCAGACCGGCGAGTATGATTTCGGCTGGAACATCCAGGTCGAAGACGACGTCCTGCTGCGCCTGGAAAAGGGCGGCAAAGGCAAGACCGTCTATGCGGTCGGCGGCGACACCGAATTCATCGCGCTGAACTTCACCGATCCGAACACCGAGGTCGACGGCGAGCGCTCCTCGATGAAGACCAAGCATCCGCTGCTCTCCGATCCGGCGGTGCGCAAGGCGCTCTCGATGCTGGTCGATCGCGAAGCCGTCAAGAAAGTCATCTACGGCCGCGCCGGACGCGTCACGCCCAATTTCCTCAACGGCCCGGAGAAATTCGTCTCCAAGAACACGAGCTGGGAATTCAGCATCGAGAAGGCGGCCAAGCTGCTGGATGACGCCGGCTGGAAGCCAGGTGCGGACGGCATCCGCGAGAAAGACGGCAAGAAGCTGAAGCTTCTGTACCAGACCGCGATCAACGGCCCGCGCCAGAAGACCCAGGCCATCGTCAAGCAGGCCTGCCAGAAGGCCGGCATCGACGTCGAGCTGAAATCGGTGGTCGCCTCGGTGTTCTTCTCCTCCGACGTCGCCAACCCCGACACCTACGCCAAATTCTACGCCGACCTCGAGATGTTCCAGATCCCGATGAGTCAGCCCGATCCGGCTCAGCACATGCGCCGCTATCATTCGCGCAACGTCGCCACCAAGGAGAACAAGTGGCAGGGCGTGAATTTCCCGCGCTGGGTCAACAAGGACTATGACGCGGCGATCGACGGCGCCGAGGCCGAGACCGATCTGGTCAAGCGCGCCGCGCTCTACATCAAGGCCAACGACATCATGATGCAGGACATTGTCTTCATCCCGGTGATGCACCGTCTGAAGGTGGAAGCCTGCGCCAACACGCTGCGTCCGGTGGTCAGCGGCTGGGCCAACGAAACCGACAATCTGTTCGACTGGTACCGGGAGGCGACAGGCTAATCATCGAAGGGATTGTTCCCTCATGAGTCAGTATGTCCTGCGTCGCCTCCTGATCGCCGTGCCAAGCCTGCTCGGCATCTCGCTGGTTCTGTACATCGTCCTGGCGCTCGCGCCAGGCGATCCCTTCAGTGAACTGGCGACCAACCCCAACGTGCCGCCCGAAGTCGCCGCCGCGCTTCGGGCCAAGTTCGGCCTCGACGATCCGATCTACCTCCGCTACCTGCACTGGCTCGCCGCCATGGTGCAGGGCGACTGGGGCTTTTCCTTCGTCAGCCGGATGAACGTGGACACGCTCATCCTGCAACGCCTGCCCACCACGCTCTACGTGATCGGCTCGGCGCAAATACTGGCGCTGCTGATCGCTATACCCGTCGGCGTGTTCGCCGCGACCAGGCCCTATTCGATCTTCGATCAGATCGCCAACACGTTCGCCTTCATCGGCTTCTCGCTGCCGACCTTCTTCACGGGGCTGCTGTTCATCCTCGTCTTCTCGATCACGCTGGACTGGCTGCCCTTTGTCTATTCGAGTGACATCAAGGCAACCGGAATACGCTGGCTGTTCGAGCAGGTCAGGCAGGCCATCATGCCCGTGATGGTGCTCGGCCTGTTCCAGGCAGCTTCGATGACGCGCTTCGTGCGCTCGGCGATGCTGGATGTGATCCGCCTCGACTACGTCACCACTGCCCGCGCCAAGGGGCTCGGGCAACCCCGGGTGATCGTCAAGCACGCGATGCGCAACGCGATGATCCCGGTCGTCACCCTGGTCGCGCTGCAGATGCCGGCGGTGTTCGGCGGCGCCATCGTCACCGAGCAGATCTTTCGCATTCCCGGCATCGGCTCGCTGCTGATCTCTTCCATCCTTTCCAACGACACGCCGGTCGTGATGGCGGTGACCTTCGTGTTCGCCTGTCTCGTCGTGCTGTTCAACCTGATCGCGGATATCCTTTATGGCTGGCTTGACCCTCGCATCTCCTTCCGCTGAGCGGCGCCCGGCCTGGTCGCCCTGGCGCGAGACCTGGCGGCGCTATCGCCGCCACAAGCTCGCCGTGGTCAGCGCCTTCCTGCTGCTTGTCCTGATCGCGGCGGTGGTGTTCGGCCCCTTCGTCTGGCGCGTGAGCATCAACGAGATCGATTTCAGCGCGCGCCTCGAGGGCCCCTCGCTCGCCCACCCCTTCGGCACCGACGATCTCGGACAGGATATCCTCGCCCGCATGATCTATGGCGGCCGTATCTCGCTGGCCGTCGGGCTCGCGGCGATGGCCGTCGCCGTCCTCGTCGGCACACTGATCGGTGCGCTCGCCGGCATGTCGCGCGGGGCGCTCGGACACGCGCTGATGTGGCTCACCGATCTCTTCCTGTCGCTGCCGCAACTGCCGCTGCTGCTCCTGCTCATCTACCTGTTCCGCGACGGGCTCAAGGCGGTGTTCGGTCCCGAGGGCGGCATCTTCATCCTGATCGTGCTCGTCATCGGCGGCCTGCGCTGGATGCCGGTCGCGCGCCTGGTGCGCGCGCAATTCCTCTCACTGCGCGAGAAGGAATTCGTCGAAGCCGCACGCGCGCTCGGCGCCAGCCCGTTGCGGCAGGTGGTGCGGCACATCCTGCCCAACGCCGTCGGCCCCGTGATCATCGCCGGCACCATCGACGTCGCCGCCGCGATCATCGCCGAATCGACGCTGTCGTTTCTCGGCCTCGGCTTTCCGCCGGATACCCCGACCTGGGGCCGGCTGTTGTTCGACGCCAAGGACTTTCTCGACATCGGTCCGCATTGGGCATTGTTCCCGGGTGGCGCCATCTTCGTCGCCGTCGTCGCCATCAATTTCATCGGCGACGGCATGCGCGACGCACTCGATGCGAGGCGGGTGATCTGATGGCGCCGCTGCTCGAAATCAAGGGCCTGAAAACCCATTTCTCCACCGACGACGGCATGCTGCAGGCGGTGGACGGCGTCGACATCGCGATCAACAAGGGCGAGACGCTCTGCGTGGTCGGTGAATCCGGCTGTGGCAAGACCGTCACCGCGATGTCGATCCTGAAGCTGATCGCGATGCCGCCCGGCCGCATCGTCCAAGGTCAGATCCTGTTCGAAGGCCGCGACCTCGTGCCGCTCACGAGCCACGAGCTGGACGATATCCGCGCCAAGGATATCGGCTTCATCTTCCAGGAGCCGATGACCTCGCTCAATCCGGTGCTGACCGTCGGCGAACAGGTTGCCGAGAGCCTTCGCCGGCACGAGGGCCTGTCGAAGAAGGACGCGCTCGCCCGCACCGTGGAAATGTTCAAGCTGGTGCAGATTCCCAATGCCGCCGGCCGCGTGCATGATTATCCGCACCAGTTCTCCGGCGGCATGCGCCAGCGCGTCATGATCGCGATGGCGCTGGCCTGCAAGCCCAAGCTCGTCATCGCCGACGAGCCCACCACCGCGCTCGACGTCACCATCCAGGCGCAGATCCTCGATTTGCTGCAGGACATGAAGGACCGCTTCGGCATGGCTGTCATGCTGATCACCCACGCCATGGGCGTGGTAGCCGAAACCGCGCAGCGCGTCGTCGTCATGTATGCCGGCAAGGTGGTGGAAGAGGCCGATGTCGACAGCCTATTCGAAAACCCGCGCCATCCCTATACGCAAGGGCTGATCCGCTCGATCCCCCGCATCGACCTCGACAGCAAACACAAGACCCGGCTGGAGGCGATCGGCGGCTCGGTGCCGATCCTGATCAATCCGGCGCCTGGCTGCCGCTTCGCGCCGCGCTGCCGCTTCGCCTTCGATCGCTGCGCGGCGGAGGAGCCGCTGCTGCGCGAGGTCGCGCCCGGGCATCGCATGGCCTGCCACCTCGGCGAGAAGCAGGGAGCTGCGGCATGAGCGAGCCCCTGCTCCGCGTTACCGGGTTGAAGAAGCATTTTTCCGTCAAGGGCGGTTTGCTGTCGCGCGAGGTCGGCCGCGTTCATGCGGTCGACGGCGTATCCTTTGCGGTCAACCGCGGCGAGACGCTCGGCCTGGTCGGCGAGTCCGGTTGCGGCAAGTCCACCACCGCGCGCTGCGTGCTGCGCCTGGTCGAACCCAGCGAAGGCGAGGTCGTCTTCGACGGGCACGACGTGCGCGGCCTTTCCGGCGGCGATTTGCGCGCCATGCGGCGCAACATGCAGATCGTGTTTCAGGATCCCTTTGCCTCGCTCAATCCGCGCATGACCGTCGGCGCGATCCTCGGCGAAGCTTTCACCATCCACGAGCTCGCCTCCTCCGCCAGCGAACGCGACGACCGCGTGGCGAGCCTGCTCGTGAAGGTCGGGCTGAAGGCCGAGCACATGCGCCGCTATCCGCACGAATTTTCCGGCGGCCAGCGCCAGCGCATCGTGATTGCGCGCGCGCTCGCGGTGGAGCCGAAATTCATCGTCTGTGACGAGCCGGTCTCCGCGCTCGACGTCTCCATTCAGGCGCAGGTCATCAACCTCTTGGAAGATCTGCAGGCCGAGCTCAACCTTACCTACCTGTTCGTCGCCCACGATCTCTCGGTGGTGGAGCATATCTCCGACCGCGTCGCGGTGATGTATCTCGGCCGCATCGTCGAGCTGGCTGACGCCAGCGAGCTCTACCGCCATCCCCGGCACCCCTATACGCAGGCGCTGCTCTCGGCGGTGCCGGTGCCGGACCCGAAGGTGAAGCGCAAGCGGATCCGCCTGCAGGGCGACGTGCCGAGCCCGATGAACCCGCCGCGTGGCTGCCACTTCCACACCCGCTGCCCGATCGCCGAACCGCGCTGCCGCGAGAGCGCACCTGAATTGAAGCAAGGAAGCGACGGACATTTCGTTGCATGTCATCTGGCCTGAGAGCGTATCCTCACCAAGCCCCTCAGGATGAGGGCTTTTACTTCTGCTTTCGCCGGCATAGCGGACATGGCCGGACTTGTTACTGGCTCCACCCAGTCGCGAAGGTTAGTATCGTCCGGTCCAGGCGGCATTAAACTGGGCGCGACACCACCGTCAAACCATTCGATAGCGCATTGCTGTCGATCGCTGCGATCGTGCGAGCGACAAGTTGCGGCAGGCCGGGAAAGGCCGCGAAATTCGGAAACACCTTGCGCACGAGGAATCCGTGCAAACTCAGATCCTTCTTGATCCGCAGTACCTCGTAATCCGCGGCCGAAAAGCAGGTGCGCGCCGCTCGTTCGTTGAAGTAATTCCAGTGGTCGACGAAGTAGGAGAGCGGCCGGTTGTTGCCGCGAAGCCGCGCCCAGGTGAGTTCAGCCTTGCGTCGCCAACTTCCTTCATTGGGGAAACGGAAGATCAGGACGCCGCCATCGGCGAGCACGGGCTTGAGCGAGCGTAAGGTGCCGACTGGATCGAGCATATGCTCGAAAACCTGGTCCGAAACGATGCAATCGAAGCGGGCGGTGCCGACAATATCACCGATCTTGCGCCAGTCGCCGGACACAATAGTGACGCCATTCTCGCGCGCCACCTCCGCGCGGGCGGGATCGCCTTCGAAGCCGACCACGTCGAAACCGCGCTTCATCAACATCGGCAGCAGCTGCGAGGCCCCGCATCCGAGATCGAGGACGCGTCGTCCTGGCGCCCAGCGCTCGATCAATGGAATGAGCGAATAGGGATAGTCGTTCTCATCGAAAATTCGCTTCCAGGCGAAATGCGCGCGCTGTTGGGCGACCCTTTCAGGCGAGGCGAAGGCGGCCGCCGTCTCGTCCTCGACCTTTTCGATCCGTTCCGGCCGGTCGGCAACGAAGCGCCCGGTGCAGGAGCTGCACTCGTACACCAGGTAATGCCGACGGCTCGTATCATCGAGCGCGCGTAGATTCGTATCGTGGATGTCGGCTGAGGAGCAAAACGGGCAATGGGATACGATCTGAGGGTGTGGGGCGTGAGAATTCACTGCGAAGTCTCCTTCACAACTCGTTTCCGTCGCCCCATAACTGGAACTCATTCTGCGCAAAAAAATCGGCTTTCGTTAGGCGCCTTTTGGGCCGATGTCTGATCATGGCTCGGGGCTGCGGCGCCAAGCGCACAATATTTGTAGATGGTCCTCATTCCGCGCTCTTTGGAGCCTCGCCAACGTACGCATTAGCGTGGCCCGCAGGCATAACGATGATCGGCCTATCGGGTGCGTTTTGATTGAGGGCCCGCTCGCGGATACAGCTCGCCGAGCGCCAGGCGGCTTTTGTGTGGCGTTGACTTCGTCCGGCTCTGCCGTGACCGAGGAGTTTGGTTCTCCAACTAGTTCAGCGTTAGCCTCGAGTCTATCGTCGAAAAGTGCAACGTCTCGATCGCGCTCGTAACAAGCCTAGGGTCTGACGAGATTTGCCGGCTGTCTTGGTAGATTGGCAAACTGCCCTGCAGCAGGCCCTTTGGCTTCGACCCTTGTCTTATGAGCGTCACTTGAGAGATATTCCGCCGTCTCACGCAACAAGTCGGTGGTCTGAAACGTGACTTCCGCCTGCCGGGACGGGATCCGGATCCCGGCTTCCTGGAAGGCTTCCAGGATGGCGATCCTTAGATCAGCGGCCACGTTGCCGCCCGCGCGCAGATCGACAAAGGCGTAGAGTTTGAACGAGAGGCCGTCTAACCCAAAATCCTCAAAATCGAAGGATGGTGCAGGCAGTGTCAGGACACTGGGATGGTCCTGCGCGACCTTGAGCAGAATCGATTTGACCGCCCGCGGATCGGAGCCATTCGCAACCCTAACCGGGATCGCGATGCGACGCTTGTTGTCGCGCAACGTCCAGTTCTTCACCTTCTCGGTGATGAAGTACGAGTTCGGAATCACAACACTCGCTCGCTCAAACGTCTCGACCTCGGTCGAACGAACGCTGATCTTGCGAACATAACCTTCCTCGCCTCCGACGACGACCAGGTCACCGATCTTGATGGGGCGCTCGGCTAGAAGGATCAGCCCTGACACGAAATTGTTGACGATGCTTTGCAGACCGAAACCGATACCGACGGAGAATGCGCCGGCCAGGATCGCGAGACTGGACAGGTCGAAGCCCGCGTAAGAGAAGGCCGCAAGCGTTGCGATGACGACGCCGCCGTATCCCACGCCAACGCGAATCGAATCGCGGAGGCCGCCCGAAATACCCGCCGCCTTGAGGACCCGCTCATCGAGCCAGCCCTGGAAAAGTCGCGCGGCGCCATAGGCGAGCCCGAACACGATCACCGACGCGAGAAGCACCGCAATGGATATTTGGGTGTTGCCAACCCGGAAACCGAAGAAGAGCTGCGTGTACCAGTCGTAGACTTCCGGCCAGCTGTAACCCCACTGGAGCAAAATGAGGGGCACGGACAGAATGATCACAACAGCCTTGAGGAACAGGCCGATCGGCAGAGCCAACTGCTCGTGCCGCCCGTGGTGCTCACCAAGGCTTTCCTTGAACCAGCGGCCTGTCGCTGCGCGGTCGTCGCCCAAGCCCTGCATCAGTCCATCGACCCACAGCAGCAGCAGGTAGGCAAACGCCATAATGGAGACGGTCACGACCAATTGTTGCGCGAGAAACCGAGCAAGCGCCAAGTACCCGGCAAACGCCGATATGACGATCGCGACGACTGCAATCCAGACAGGGACCCGCAGCACGGCGAGCAGCCGCGGTGAGAGGGTCCGGTCCTGGTGCTGCCCCTCCAGCGGCGTAAGAAGGATGGCAACGATGATTCCGGCCACAAGCAGGCTCGACGGAAGTGCGACCGCGACCGTCAGCGCAAAGGGAGCCTGCACGACGCGGGTGACCATGTAGAGCAACGTGGATAAGCCGTACACGATTGCGAGCGTCAGAAGGAGCCCGCAGATCCGACGTGCTGTGCGATCAGAGACGGGGATCAACCGCCAATGCGGCATCCTCGGTGCGAACGCACTGATGACAAGCACGCCGACCGCGAGAACGGTGATGATTGATTGCGCAGTCGAGTACAGCAGCCAATCGACGTTTTTAGGCAATTGATGCGTGTCGGCGACGAGCCCGTAGAGGAATGCGATCGGCACCACGGCCGGCAATATCCACAGCAAGGCGATGGCGCCGGCGACAGCAGCCCGCCGCCAGAAGGGCTGCTCAATCTCCTCGGACGGCCGGCGGCGCAACCGCCAGGTTCCGAACGCCGCGGCAACAGCGAACCCGAGCAGGAGCAGTCCGGCTTCAAAAACGACGAGCAACACGTCGTCCTGATCGCCGAGGCTGCCCCACCAGCCGGCCATGATGTCGCGAACGCGGGACGTGGCCAATGGGACATAGTCCGGCACTGTCGACCAGGTCGCAGACGAGTAGATGCCAGGGACCGGCTGCAACAGGCGCGTCGCGAAATTCTTTCGACGGATGTCCTGGATGGTATCGATGAGCTTGTCGATGCGCAGGTTGGCGGTTTCGATCTCTTTCTGACCTCCGGTCAACACTCCGAGGTAGTAGGTCCGGTCAGCCCGAATTCGTGCTACGTCGTCCGGCTCGGGTGGTTGACCGGCGGCCGCTGCCGGCCCGAGCAGGCCCAATTGGTCCTTGGCGGCCGCGAGCGCAGGTTCAAGTTGCGTGCGGAAGCTCCCAATCTCGCCGCGAACGCGCTGGAGCTTCTCACGGAAGTCGTTCAGTTCCGAATAGCGCAAGCGCTCCTTTTGCAGGTCGCTCTCCAGGCGCGAAAGCTCCTGTTGCCAACCCGTGATCCTCTTCTCGATGTCAACGCCGACACTCTTGTTGGCACGTCCAACGATCTCGGCCGTGTTGATCGGAGCGGCAGGCGGTTTTGCTGGCTGCGCGGTAGCTTGCGCACCCGAAGGAGAACCGGCCTGCGGAGCCACATCCGGATTGGGCGATGTCGGCGCCTGTGCGGTCTGAGCCTGAGCGCCGGCTACAATCAGCAGGGAAAAGAGGCTCAACGCCCACGCTACGAACCACAGTCGGCGGAACATCGGCTGCTCTCCCATATCCGATGGTAACTCCTCAATCCTGACGGAAACTCCCCTCGTCTCCGAAAACTTGATGGCCAGACAATGACTCAAATGTGCGATTTCGTAGTCAGCCACGGTGGTGCGTGAATATCGATTGAATCCGGCGGGCCACGAATCTGAGTCTGCGCGGCAGGCTGTCGTTTCTCGACAACAACGTCGACCACGCGACCGGGACCATCACCGCGTGTCGCTGCAGCTTAGCTGGGTCTGTCGGGTTCCTCCGGGCAAATGCGGACGGCTGATCGGAACTAGCGTACTCCTCTTCCCGAGACCCCCGGAAAGGCAATGTCGCCTGTTGGTCCATCGCGCCATATCGCTGCGTTGCGGAATTTGGTGGCCATCGGCGCATAGCGGACTCTGGCAAGCCGTCCAGTCAGAAGACTAATGGGGTTCACAGCTTAATAATCTAACCGCCGGGTCATCTGCCGTTTCGTAACGGCGGCAGCGTGAATGCAATTCCTGGAAATAAACGCGGCCCCGCCCCGGCAGCGGTGCAATCGCTTGTTGCCGGGGCGGGGCCGAAATCAGATCGTGGGCGTTAGCGCTGAACGCCGTTTTTGCGGATCAGGTCCGATAGTTGCGACAGAAGCTCCCGAAGCCTGGCATTTTCCTCGATCAGCGCGTTGGCTTCGTCGGCCCGCTCGTCGCGGCGAAGGGCAGGCTCATCCCCGCGAAGGGCATTCTCAAGCAATGAAAGCGCGTCGTCGGTCGGTTCCTCAACCCAAAATGAAGGTTCAGCGCGGCGGTCTCGCTTATTAAGCTGCGGATGGTCTACTCGCATGATTGATACTCCAATTTTAAAAAGCGGAACGTGCCCCCAGTCACCACGTCGCGCGCGGAGAATGAGGTGAGTCGGCCGGCAATTTTGCGACTAAAATTGGAATCGTACGGGAACGACCCCGGCGCTAAAGCGGCGTGATTGCGGCAAATCGTCAATCCGCGCGGAGCAAAAACAGCAGCCTGCGCGTGCGATTTAAAGGAATGTTGCCAATTGATAGAGCCGGTAAAGGACTTCCAGCCCGATGAGAACGAGGGCTGCGATCATCAGATAATAACCAAAATGCATGCGGAAATTGAAACCAATGCCTTTCGCGGCCTGTGCGGATTTTACGCCAAGCCGTAAACCAAACCCGATACGCGTCGGAAGGGACAAGCCTCCGGCGAACTATGCCTCGGCAATCAGAAATGAGAAGGCCTCCGCCGCCGCGGAAGTGACGCCCTGCCCGTGCCTTTGTCGTGAGCCCTCTTCTTGACCGGAGGTCTCTGTTCGACGCCAGCTCACCCGCTCACACACCGTGGAAAATCTTGATTCCCCACAGCACGATGACGATGGCCAATACCAGCGTAGCCGCCGTCAGTACACTTTCTAAGGAAGCGACTCTCATACTAACTCTCCGCTTCCCAGCCCCGCTAACGGTCTAGGCGATTCGTTGATTCGACTGCAATCGCGCCATCACAATGCTCTGAACGTTGCATCGTGGTTGTGTTTTACAGGTCACACATCTGGGTATGGCGGTGCAGCCACGCGCCTTTCGGAAGCGGAAATGCCCGCGTCTCCCGGCGGTTTTCGATTGAAGAAGGTTATTCGGGCCGGCTTGCCGGAACGTAGGAGCCGGCCGGAACCGGCGTGCTTCGTCGCTGCTCGGCGTGCGCCGCCAGGCGATCGTATTCTTCCGCCACCTTGAGCAGACGTCCCTGGTCCTTGGCTGCCGTCGCGGCTAACGCCCTTGTCTGTTCCGCGCGCTTGCGCCAGTGATCCGCGTTGGTCAGGAAATCCGTCATCGATACGCCCCTACGGTGGTCGCTCCCCAGCCCACCGCTGACGTCAGAAAGGACGGCGATACGTCAAAAATTTGGCCTAATCGGATCTGCCGTGTGACTCGAACGGCGCAGGTGACATTTGGTAAGCCTTTTCGCCGTTGCCTTTCCGACGCAAATTTGCCCCGGACTCAATGAAAGCTGGTCGTCGAAAATGGCGACTGCGCCACCTTGTGATCAGGAAATTGTCATGAGTACCGAACCTCTACCGTTTGGCAAACAGTTCCGCGTCGATACCTTCCGCAATGTCG
The DNA here is from genome assembly GCF_001693515.2 of Bradyrhizobium paxllaeri. Lineage (NCBI taxonomy): Bacteria > Pseudomonadati > Pseudomonadota > Alphaproteobacteria > Hyphomicrobiales > Nitrobacteraceae > Bradyrhizobium > Bradyrhizobium paxllaeri. The sequence continues at coordinate 1,797,384 of NZ_CP042968.1, read as the reverse complement.
GACGTCGCGACAACGTGGTGCCGCTGCGCGAGCGCAATAACGTGGCCCCGGCACAGGAAGTACCGCTCCGGGGTGAGGCGCTGCTCGCCGCCCTTTCCCCTCTGCTCGACGAAGCCGACGGACTTCGGGGCGATAAGGCGCGGCAACAGGACACCGGCAACGTGCGGCAACTGCTCGAGGAGAACGCTAGGCTGCGGCACCTTGCAGTCAGGCTGTCAAATCTGCTCGGCGACCTCCCCAAACAGAGCACGTGAGATCGACACTACCGTCGATCACGCATAGGTCGCGGTCACGCTCCCGAACGGGCCGAAATCCGCAACAAAGGTATCTCCCGGCTTCGGCCGCAGCATGCCGGTCAGCGCCCCCGTGCTGACGATCTGCCCCGCCTTCATGCCGATGCCGGTGCGCGACAGTTCGTTGGCGAGCCAGGTCAGCGGCACCATCGGATGGTCGAGCAATTCACCCGCCGTGCCCTTCCGCCGCAGCGCGCCGTTGCAGCTCAACACCACTTCCTGTCCGGCGATATCGCGCGTCTTCCAGTCGGGGATTGCCTCGCCGCAGGCGATGATGCCGCTTCCGGCGCCGTCGGCGAGGATCGCCGGCAGCGGCGGAAACGCCGCATCGTGGACAAAGCGGCATTCGGCGAGTTCGATGCCCGGATGCAGCGACACCACCGCCTCGGTGACTTCCTCCACCGTGTAGGTCTTTTGGCGCGGCGGCAGGTCGGCGCCGAGTATGGCCTGATATTCGACTTCGGGAATCGGGCTGCAGACCTTGGCGTGCTCGACGCTAGCCGGCGACGGCATGACCGGCATCAACACCCGGCCGTAGATCGGAGAGTCCGTGCGAAGCTGGCGCTGCAACCCCTCCTTCATCGCGGCGATCTTCCAGCCGACGACGTCCCAGCCGAGTTCTTCCGCGACCATGCCGGCGATGCGATAGGCCGTCGCCTTGTTCGGCGGCACCAGGCGTTGATCGAGGCCGCTCTGCTGGCGGCCTTCACGGCGCAGCGTGGCGAGCAGGCGTGCGAGTTCGCGTTGAAGAGCAATGTCCATGATCTATCCCTGCACCAGCGCCGCCGCCTGGCTCATCGAAACAGGCGCATCGCCGAGCAGCAGATCGATCGCTTCGTTCTCCCAACGCTGCGCCTGCAGATTGGCTTGGGAATGTTCGGCCAGACGATGCTCGAGCACGAAACGGGAGAGCAGCAGGCGGCGCGCATCGCCGCCGGCATTGCCGATGCGCGTGCCTTCGGATGCCAGCAGCGCGGCCGTCGTGGCGTGGTAGAGCTTTCCGGCGGCGATCCGGCAAAAGCGCTCGTTCTCCGGATCGGCCGCAACCTCTTCCGCAAAGCGCATGGCATCCGTCAGCACCCCGGAAAGGCGCGTGCGGAACTGGCCCGGCATGCCGGCCGTGTCTTCCAACTGGCGGCCGAGATCGTCGCGCAGCGCTTCGTGGCCACGTGCCTTGCCGACCGCGCGCTGCACCGCATCCAGCGCGTTGATGTTGCTGGTGCCTTCCCAGAGCAGCCCGAGATGCGCATCGCGAATGAGCCGCGCGTTCGGCCAGTCCTCGATGTAGCCGTTGCCGCCGCGCGCCTCCATCGCACCGGTGGCGACCGTGACATTGTCCCGGCACGCCCGGTATTTTGCGATCGGCGTCAAGAGCCGCAGCACCTTGTCCGATGACGTCGCCGAGTAGAGCAGCGCCGACAGCGCCTGCTCGGTCGGCACCATCAGCTTGAGCAACTGCCGTCGCATCAGCGGATGATCGATCACGGCGCGCCCGAACGCGTTGCGATGCCGCGCGGCGACCATCGCCTCGTTGAGGCAGCGCCGCATCATGCCGGCGGCGCGCGCCAAATGCGACACGCGGCTCGAATTCACCATGACCAGCATGTGCTTGAGGCCCTGGTCGAGCTCGCCGAGCTGATAGGCGACCGCGCCCTCGAACACGATCTCGCCGCTCGCCATGGTGCGGCTGCCGAGCTTGTCCTTCAGGCGCATGATCCGGTAGGAGTTCCGCCGGCCATCGGGCAGCACCTTCGGCATCAGGAACAGGCCGAGGCCGCGCCCGCCGGCCACGGCGCCTTCGGGGCGCGCCAACAGCACCGCGAGTTCAGCATCGACATTGGAGCAGAACCACTTCTCGCCCCACAGCTTCCAGTCCTTGCCCTCCCTGACCGCGAGGAGTTCGCCGGCGCCGACATCGGAGCCGCCGGTCTTCTCCGTCATGAACTGCGCGCATTTGAACAGCGTGGCGGGATCCTGGCTCCACATCCGGTCGAGATAGCGCTCGCGCAGCTCATCGTTTCCGAAACGGCGCACCAGCTCGGAAGAGCTGTCGGTGAGATTGACCGGGCACAGCAGGCCGAACTCGGCCTGCGCAAACAGATAATGAAAGACGTATTTGGCGAGCGGCGGCATCGGCGACGACCAGCCCATGACGCCGGCGCGGTTGCACATCGCGTGCATGCCGAACTTGCCGAACGCGATGCTTTCCATCTCGCGATAGGCCGGATGATATTCGATCCACTCCTCGTCGCGGCCGTAGCCGTCGCGAGGATGCAGCACCGGCTGATGGCGCTCGGCCTGATCGGACAAATCATGCAGCCGGCCGCCGGCGAGCTCGCCGAGTTCCGCAAGGTGCGGCGAAAGGTGCGCCAGCAGCGGCGCGTCCATGTAATGCGGCAACAGGTCCCGCAGGCTCTGGTCGAGCGAGTAAAAATTCAGCCCGCGGCAGGTCGGTGCCAACGCGCCGGAGCGCCGGGCCACCGCCTCGCGGCTGGTCAGATCGACATGAATGGTCATGGACACCTCCCTCGGCTTCGCCTGCCCGGGCTGACGCAGCGCCCGGGGTGCATGCCGGGGTATGGCCTGCCATGTATCAGCGCAAACGACTTCTTGGGTCGGCGCCTTGAGCCAGAGTCAACGCTCCCCGTTTCTCGTCATGCCCGGGCTTGTCCCGGGCATCCACGTCTTGGTCTCCGCGTGGAAGACGTGGATGGCCGGGACAAGCCCGGCCATGACGAGGAGGAAACTTCAGCGCTCTATCTCGCGTATACGGCTCCCCGCCCCCGTTTGCCGGCCGGTCCTTTTCAACTAAACTCGCGCGATGGCATCACGACGACTTCCTCCCTTGCATGCCGTGCGGGCGTTCGAGGCCGCCGCGCGGCACCTGTCGATCACCCGGGCGGCCGAGGAGCTGAACGTGACGGTCGGCGCCGTGAGCCGGCACGTCCGCGCGCTCGAGGCGCGCATGGGAACCGCCCTCTTCCTGCGCGGCTCGCGCGGGCTGGCCCTGACCTCGGCAGGGAAAACCTTCGCCGATTCCGCCCGCGAGGCGTTGGACCGGATCGCCGACGCCGCCGACGGGCTGCGCTTGCGGCGTTTCCGGCGGCTAACCGTCGGGGTCTACGGCTTCTTCGTCTCGCGCTTCCTGCTGCCGATCTGGCCGACGCTGAATGCGGCCTATCCCGAGCTGGAAGTCGATTTGCACACGAGCTCCAATCCGCTCGACCTGCTCGCCAGCCGTTACGACGCGGTGATCGCCGTTTCCGACGGGCAGCCGCGCGCCGGGCTCGTCACCCATTCCCTGATGCCGATCGCGACCGTACCGGTCTGCGCGCCGGAGTTTTTGAACAAGGGCGCGGTGGATTTCGCCGCCGTTCCCCTTCTGCATGCGCGGCCGCGTCCGGATGATTGGCGCCGCTGGCTCGATTACGCGCAATTCGCCGACGTGCCCGTGCAGGGCGGCAGCAGTTTTGAAAGCCTCGGCCTGACCATCGAGGCTGCGGCCGCCGGCATGGGCGTCGCCATCGCGATCGACGGCCTGCTCGCGCCCGATCTCGCCCGCGGCAACCTGGTCAGGGCCCATCCGATCATCCGCCCGACGCGCCGGCAGTTCGTCCTCGAATACGAGCAGCGCATGGCCGACGATCCCGCCGTCACCGCTTTCGTCGCCTGGCTGAACGGTGCCCGCGGGCAACCGTCAGGTCGTACTTCAGCGAGCAAGAACGATCGCGGCGCCCCTGCGTCTGGTGCTGTCAGGCGGCGGTTGCTCGCGTGACCGACGCCTTCACAGGCATGGATCGACAAAGACAAGCTGAACGCCGCCCATGCAAGCGCAAACGGAAACGATTTCGCCACCGATAGGACTTGCCGCGTCGGCCTCGATGTTCGGCGCTTTCTCCGTGCTGCTGTGGCTGACAATCATGGCCGTGATCCCCTGGCTCCGCGACGCGTTCGGTATTTCACCGATCATCGGCTGGTACGTCAGCGGCACGGCGCTCGTGCTTGTCCCGATGCTGATCTACGGATGCTGAAGGCCTGGCGCGAACTGCCAAAGCGTGGCCTCGGCTCGCTGAGGGAGCGCCTACGGTTGCGCAGGATGAATCGTGGCGACGTCATCTGGGCGAGTGGCGGCCTTGTCGCCATTGTGATCGCCACCGCTGCGATCCTGGCCCTGGCGCGCTACATCGACCCAGGTTTCCGCCCCTCACCCTGGTTCCTGCAACATCCCCCGGGTTGGCACGCCTCGGTATTTGCGGCATGGCTTCCCTTGTTCGTCAGCAACATTCTGGGTGAGGAACTGTGCTGGCGCGGTTACCTTCTGCCGCGGCAGGAGGCGGGATTGGGCCGCCTGGCATGGCTGCCAAACGGAGTTTTGTGGTGCCTGTTTCACTGGAGTTTCGGCGGGGCGATCATGGTGACGTTGCTGCCGATCACCCTGCTGTTGCCCTGGATCGTGCAGCGGCGGCGAAACACATCGGTAGGCATCGTCATTCACGGCGTGTTCAACGCGGCTGGCTTTATTGCCGCGACAAGCGGCGTTGGCACTTAGAGCATGATCCGGAAAAGTGTGTAGCGGTTTTCCGAAAAGATCATGCTCAAACAAAAACATAAAGCGGGATGACGATTCGAAGAAAAGTCATCACGCTTTAGAAAGTGGCCGCCGCTGCGAAAGCCGCCGGGAACCTCATGAGACCGCCGCGGCGGAGACGGCGGCCGTGTGCGTTGAGTTTTACTCAAGCCGCGTTCGAAAAAGCTCGTTTGCCAACCTGACACGGCTCTGACACAGACGCCTCCACGATCCAAAGCGCGCATTGTCGAAAAACCGCGCATGGACCTCCGAGGAGCGGGCATGACGACGCAGAGCGAGTGGCAGTATCCGTACGGCACGAAGCAGCGCTACCACCTGCAGCACGTCCATCTCTTCGCGTCCGACATCGACGCGACGATCGAGTTCTACAGGAAATGGTTCGATGCCGAAGTGATCTGGGACGGCGGCGTTGTCGGCGCGCGCAACGTCTTCATCAAGATCGGCATCGGCGCCATGCACCTCTACGACCAGCCGCCGCGCGGCGACGGCAAGAACGCGGTCCATCATCTGGGCATGCAGGTCGTCGGCGTTCACGAGGTGTATGACCGGATGAAGACCGCAGGCCTGCATATTCCGAATCCGATCCGGCCAACCGGCGGCGGAGGCGGCTATTTCATGCTCGGCGCGCCGGACGGCGTCGTGATCGAAATCTTCGAGCCCGGCGCGCTGCGCGAAACGGTCGTGCGGGATTATTACGGCTTTGGCGGATAGGCCGCCGCTTTAAACGCAGCACCTGCCGGCGGGGAGGCAAGTCTCGCTATCCCCTTGTGCTCGACGAGCTCCAATGCGGCTTCCATCTGCCGAACCCGCCGCAACAGCAGCTCGCGGGCCATGCCGGGCTGTGCCTGATTGGCCGCCTCCCTGAAGCACTGAACCTCTTCCGCCAGTCGATCCTCGAAAGTCTTCTCGCGTTTGACGCGCCGTGTCTGCATGCCGGTGCTCCTCGTTCGCGAGGGTCATTAAAATCGACGCTGGATCATCCGTCTGTTCGGAATCAGACTCATCGGCCAGGTTGCTGCATCAGCGAGTCCCGCATCCGGATCGTCTATGGACTGGAACGGAACAGCCCCGCCGAACGCTCCGTACAACTCGGCCCCGTAGTTCCCTCGTCTTGCCAGGACGTGATTCGTCTGGCGTCCTGACGTCAAAGCCGTTGAGGAGGGAACCATGCTCAAGACTGTTCTGGTGATGGCAGCCATCACCATCATCGCGGGCATCGCGACGATCGCAGTTTCGGAACTCCTCACCCGTCGGCACCCGCAAGTTGGCCCGCCGCCGCGGCGCCGGGCGTTCTAGACCCGCGCCGGAGATCTCGTCACTTCGCGCCGGCCTTTTCCAGGATCGCAACCATGTCGCGATAGCCGCGGCTTCGCGCCAGCGTGAGCGGCGTCGATCCGCTTCTGTCCGGAATGTTGACGTTGGCGCCGGCCTCGACCAGCGCACGCAAGGTCTCGGTGTGGTTCCTGCCGCCGTCGCCGAGCACGATCGACTCGATCAGCGCAGTCCATTGCAGATTGTTGACGTGATCGAGCGGCGCTTTGGCGGCAATCAATGTCCGCACGATCTCGGCGTGGCCAAGATGCGCGGCCGCAATCAGCGCCGTGCCATCATAACGGCTGGTAACGGCCTTCGGGTTGCCGCCGCCCTCGAGCGCGATCCTGAGCATCGGCACGTCGTCGGCAACCGCTGCGATGGTGATGATGTCATAGCGGTCGATCTCCAGCCTGTTCGGATCGGCGCCGAGCCGGATCAGGGCGCGCGCGGCATCGTGCTTCTTCTGATAGACCGCGACATGCAGCGCTGTGCGATGACGCGCGTCGATCGCTTCCTTGTCTTCGGCAGCCGCGATACGCTTTTCGATATCGGCGACGTCGCCCCGTGCGGCGGCCGCATGCAAGCCCCCATACCCGCGCACCTCCGCCTCGGTCGGCGCGACCTGCGCTGATGCAGGCAGGACGGTCAGGAGCGCGACAACAAGCGCGGCGAGGAAACGCATGGAGAATGACTCCGGCCACTGGCCATCGGAAAATACTCGCGGATACTGCAGAAAATAGCGCGCGTAGAAGTGCAGGCTCGCGGAAGGTTCGCGGACGTTATTTTACGGAACTATGAAAGCCGGAGGTCTGCACATCAAGTAGCCGTTGGGTTGATCACCCACCGGACGGCCGCTCGCTTTAAGCGGCTCTATTATGTATTTCCGCTTTTTCCTTTGGTGTCATGCCCCTGTGGCATAGCCATTGCATCCTTGTCAGTGACTGGGATTTCAGGGCCCGGTCTGAGACAAGGCGCCGCCGGGACAATCCATTTCGAGCCCGGCGGCGCTTCTTTTTGAGACGGCCTCGGCAACTACCGCTGCCGCGACTTATCTGAAGGTTGTTCGTTGCCCTTCTCGCCACGGGCGATGCCCTGTTGAGCTGCGGTCTGCGACTCCGGCCTGGGCATTCCTGCCTGTCCGCCGTGCTTGCCGCCCATGTCTTGTCGGCCTTCCAGCTCGTTATCTTTCGGCATTCGAACCCTCCTGGTTCAGCTGCCCGTTGATTCTCACAAACCGTGCCCAGGCCCAAGCATACGGGCAGTCGGGATCGATCACGAGTGAGATGCACCCAAGAGTCCAAGTTCTTTCCGCACCGCTGCGGCTGAGTTGCCGACCTTGTCGACGGCCTTCTGCAATTCCTCCTTCGAAACGCCGAACGCCTTGGTCCAGTATTTGACCTCGTAACCTTCCTGCATGTTGATCTTGGAGCGGTCCGGCTGATCACGTTTGGTCAGATTATCCATGATGCTTCCTCCAGCCAGATCAACGCCGTCCAAAACTTCCTGTTCCTCCAGAGCGCGATATGGACAGCCTCTGCTCCGCTCTGAACCGCTGATAGGAGGCGATCGCTTTGTTGGAGAGAAGAAGCGGCCGCCTTTCGCCCTGACGGACCATCGTCTCGATGGTATCGAGCAGATGGCCCGCGGCCGTGTCAGGATTGCCGAGCTCACCCGTTGCGTCGAGATAGTCCCAGGCGATCTGGAAGGACTCCGCGATTGAATATTGCAGCGTCTGGCTCATGAACAACGAACGTTGTCAGGTGCGGCCCGTTCCCTTGAACAATCCTCTGAAGGAGCTGGCGCGCAACAAGCCTTCCGAGGTGATATCCTTGTACTCCACGTCTGCGTAGAACGTCGGCTCGACCCATGTGGCCTTCGGCGCCTTGGATTTCAACGTTGCACGCTGGGGCTCAATGAACCCCGGCATCTGGATATTCTTGGGCAACAACGCAACTCAAAAAAATGCCTGCGGTAAAACAGACATCTTCGCGCGGCTCTCAGGAATCTCGAACAATCAGGGGACGTGATCCTGCCTGCCACCACCAATGCTGCAGGGCTTATTGAGGAAGTATGCGGTTGCCGCTATTTCCCTGTCACCAAGAGCCTCAGCTTCGGCGTGTCGAAGCTGAGACTCCTGGAGGCCAGCCCTTCACCTACAAAGGGCCGCGCCGAAATCACAGCACCGGACAGCCGTCTCCCGCTACAACAAAAGTTAGGCGCAAGGGGCTGCAATAAAAGCAGATCCGGCCACGCGCTGGGCGCGATCGAGAACCGAGGCGTGCAGATACACCAGCAGTCGTCACAAATTGAATATGACGGCAGCAAGCAGCATCACCACGAGCAGGCCACACGCAACAACAACAGCGGTAAAGATTTCATCAGTCACGCGCCTCTATTAGACGGCGCGCGAATTTTTGAGCACGGCCAATTCCGCTCATATGCCATCTTTTCCCGACATACCTTCACGTACTCGATGTGAGCATCGCACGCCATTCACTCATTTGAACGCAATTGCTTCTACGCGATGAAGCCCGGAAGACCGTTAGGAACTTGCACGCCCCCTGGCGCATTGGGTGGACAAAATCGGAGACGACCGATGAAGTTGTTGACCGAGTACGTGGAGCATGCGCTCACCTTCGAGCGATTGGCCGCCGAAGAAACCAATCCGGCGCTCCGAAAGTGTTTCGAGATGCAGGCGGTCGCTTATCGGAAGCTCGTCTCCGAACGCGCGGCCAGGTATGACCTGCCGCCACCAAGCCCGCCTCCTGTCCGCGCTCGCCCGCAAGCCTCTACGCAACCCCGCGCTCGAGTCGCCCTGTCAAAACAATCTGCTGATTTTCCCGGTAACGAAGCCTGTGGCATGGCCGGGATGTCAGCAGGATCTGCGGCGCCATGACTCGGACAGGGTCGCTCAGCGTCATGGCGCAAAAGGATTATGTGCAGAAACGGATCTACACAACCGAAGGTAGGCGGCCGCGCGAATAATCTAATTTGCTGAACAGATTCAATCTGATTTGGGCCGTCCAGTCGTCAGCGCAAAAATATACCACTTCCCTTTCACCCCAAATCAGCGGCATTTTCCGCGCGTCCCGCCTCGACACGAGGGGCGTATCGCGGTCGTCACGAACGTGAGGCGGGATGCGGTGGACGCAAGAGCGTCGGCGCACAGGTTGGTCGCAGGGTGAGTTGAACCTCATGAGCGGCCGGCGGCGCGCAAGATGACGGCGCTTATTGCGTACGGCAAAGCCGTGTGGTCCTGACACCCGTGGCTGGTGCCAAGCTTGACGGAAGTTTATCGAAACCCAACCGGGTTTCGATGAACTGCTAATCCGGCAGTGACGGAGGCCAGAGGAATTCGGCTCCGGGGAGACCACGGCATAAGCCGTCAACCCATTGCGCAGGGAATGCCGGACTGCTTCGGCTGTACCTGTATGCTCGTGTGCGCATTTCCTACACACATTGCACACGAGACCGCGGGTGCGGCGAGCACCCGGCATTCCCTGCACCCTCCGTATCAGGGGGTGAACCTGACAAGGCCCGGACGCCACGCGCCGCGGGAACGCAGACCTGTATCCGGCTTTTGAAGGGAATGGACGGTTGACTCGGGAACCGCCAGCAATCAGAAAAAGTCCTGAAAAATGAACGGCTAGGATAATGGTCGGAGTGGCAGGATTCGAACCTGCGACCCCTGCGTCCCGAACGCAGTGCTCTACCGGGCTGAGCCACACTCCGACTTGGAAGGCGGCTTATAGCCTTGGGTTTCGGCGACCGCAAGCAGCCGAATTAAGGAAATTAATCACAGTGAATGTTGGCCTGAAAACCCAGATTTTGCCCGCCGGTGAGGCCGCTGTGTCGGCCGCCGCGCATGCGCTGGCGGCAGGCGGGCTGGTCGCGTTCCCGACCGAAACCGTCTACGGCCTCGGCGCCGATGCTACCAATCCGGCCGCGATCGCGCGCCTCTACCAGGCCAAGGGCCGGCCGGCCTTCAATCCGCTGATCGCCCATGTCGGCGATATCCGCGCCGCACAGCAGATCGCCCGTTTTGACGCCGCCGCGACGGCGCTGGCCGAAGCGTTCTGGCCCGGCCCGCTGACGCTGGTGCTGCCGAAGACGGAAGGTTGTGCGGTGGCCGATCTCGCGACCGCCGGCCTCGATACGGTCGCGGTCCGCATCCCGGCCCACGGAATCGCGCGTGATATCCTGCGCGTCTTCGGCGGCCCGGTGGTGGCGCCATCAGCGAACATTTCGGGCCACGTCTCGCCGACCACGGCCGCCCATGTGCAAAGCGATCTTGCGGGGCGGATCGACCTGATCGTCGATAGCGGCGCGGTCGAAGTCGGCGTCGAATCGACCATCGTCGGCTGCTTTGAGGCGCCGATGCTGCTGCGACCCGGCGGCCTGCCGCGCGCCGAGATCGAGCGCGTGCTTGGCCGCGCGCTTCTGCAACCGCCGGCGGATGCCGAAAGCGACAATGGACAGCCGCTGGCGCCGGGTATGCTGGCCTCGCACTACGCGCCGCGCGCGCGGGTGCGGCTCAATGCGGTCGCGATCGAGCCCGACGAAGCATTGCTCGCGTTCGGCCTCGGAGCAATTTCGGGAATTGACGCCGCCTCGCACGTGATGAATCTGTCAAAGCGCGGCGATCTCGACGAGGCGGCCGCAAACCTGTTCGGTCATCTTCGCGCGCTCGACGCCAAGGGCGCGCACACCATCGCGGTCATGCCCATCCCGGACGAGGGATTGGGCGAAGCCATCAACGACCGGCTGCGGCGCGCGGCCGTGGGGCGGGAATGAAAGAGAAGAAGAAAATGAATGTCGTCCAGAATTCCGTGCCGCCGCTTCCCGCCGAGCTGATCGCAAAATTCCGCGCTATCGTCGGTGACAAATATGCGGTGACCGATGCGGCCGATATCGCGCCCTACGTCACCGAGGAACGCGACCTGTTCCATGGCCGCTCGCCGCTGGTGCTACGGCCCGGCTCGACAGCGGAAGTATCCGCGATCTGCAAGCTCGCCAGCGAGCACAGAATCGCGCTGGTGCCGCAGGGCGGCAACACGGGCCTCGTCGGTGGTCAGACCCCACATCATGGTGAGGTCGTCGTCTCGCTGCGGCGTCTGGATAAAATTCGCGACATCGACCCCGCCTCCAACACCATGACCTGCGAAGCCGGCGTCGTGCTGCAGATCGCGCAGCAGCGTGCGGCCGAGGTCGATCGCCTGTTCCCGCTGTCACTCGGCGCGGAAGGAAGCTGCACCATCGGCGGCAATCTCTCCACCAATGCCGGCGGCACGGCGGCGCTGGCCTACGGCGTGGCGCGCGAAATGGCGCTCGGGCTCGAAGTGGTGCTCGCCGACGGGCGAATCCTGAACGGATTGTCGAAACTGAAAAAGGACAATACCGGCTACGACCTGCGCAACCTCTTCATCGGCGCCGAGGGCACGCTCGGCATCATCACCGCAGCGACGCTAAAGCTGTTTCCGAAGCCGCATGCGGTGGAGACCGCCTATGTCGGCCTGCAATCGCCGGCGCAGGCCCTCAAACTGTTGTCGATTGCGCAGAACGAGGCCGCCGGCAGCCTGACCAGCTTCGAATTGCTGGCCGACATCGCCGTCGATTTCAGCCTGCGCCACGGCATCGACATCCGCGATCCCCTCACGACCAAGCATCCCTGGTACGTGCTGATGGAATTGTCGTCCTCGCGCGACGACGCCCGTGCCGCGCTGGAATCGATCCTTGCCAAGGGAATGGAGGAAGGCATCGTCGATGATGCCGTGATCGCGGCGAATCTGACGCAGCGCGCCGGGTTCTGGAAACTGCGCGATGAAATGTCGGCGGCGCAGAAGCCGGAAGGCGGCTCGATCAAGCACGATATCTCGGTGCCGGTTGCCGCGGTCCCCGCGTTCATCGAGGAAGCCAATGCAGCGGTGGTGAAACTCATTCCGGGCTCGCGGCCGGTGCCGTTCGGCCATCTCGGCGACGGCAACATTCATTACAATGTCAGCCAGCCGGTCGGCGGCAACACCGCCGACTTCATGTCGCGCTGGCATGAGGTCAACGAGGTCGTATTCGAGATCGTGCTGCGGATGGGCGGATCGATCTCCGCCGAACACGGCATCGGCGTGCTCAAGCGCGACGAACTGCCCGATGTAAAGGACAAGGTCGCGATCGAACTGATGCGCGGCATCAAGGCGATGCTCGACCCGCTCGGCATCATGAATCCGGGGAAAGTGCTGTGACTGCGCCTGCCGCGAAGCCAACTCCCGCGCTCGCCATCACCGACATCGCGGATGCTGACGTTGCGACCGTGATTGCGCTGTGGCAGGCCTGTGGCCTGACGCGGCCGTGGAACGATCCCGCCGCCGACATTGCCCTCGCCCGCCGCGAGCCGAACTCGACCGTGCTGATCGGCCGCGACGGCGATGCGATCGTCGCTACCGCGATGGTCGGTCATGACGGTCATCGCGGCTGGGTCTATTACGTCGCCAGCGATCCCGCGCTCCGCGCGAAAGGTTTTGGCCGTGCCATCATGAATGCGGCCGAGGACTGGCTGCGCGCCGCTGGCATGCCGAAACTGCAGTTGATGGTTCGACGCGAAAACGCCGGCGTCGCCGCGTTCTATCAGTCGATCGGCTACGAAGAGGCCCAGACCGTCGTGTTCGCCAAATGGCTCGACGGCCGCGCGCCGACGCGGTGAGCTGAAGGATTTTCATGAGCATCTCCGATCGTGTCCGCGTCAAGAATATCAGCGTGCTCTCCGACCGGCATTACCGGTTGAACGAGGTCGAGTTCGACTATCGCCGCGGCAGCGGCGAGTGGCAGACAATGAAGCGCGAGGTGTTCGACCGCGGCCATGCGGCGGCGCTGCTGCCGTATCGTGTCGCAAGCCGCAGCGTCGTGCTGACGCGCCAGTTCCGCCTGCCGACCTATCTTGCCGGCTACGACGAGCTGATGATCGAGGCCGCCGCCGGCATGCTCGACGACGCGTCGCCGGAGGCGCGTATCCGTGCGGAGGCCGAGGAAGAAATCGGCTATCGGCTCGGTGAGATCAGAAAGATCTTCGAGGCCTTCATGAGCCCGGGCTCGGTCACCGAGAAGCTGCACTTCTTCGTCGCCGAATATGAAGCCGCGATGCGCGTCGGCGATGGCGGTGGCCTCGTCGAGGAAGGCGAGGACATCGAGGTGCTGGAATTGCCGATCGACCAGGCACTTGCGATGATATCGGACGGCCGCATCGTCGACGCCAAAACCATCATGCTGTTGCAATACGCCGCGCTGAATATTTTTCGCTGAGGTGCCGTAGGGTGGGCAAAGCGCAGCGTGCCCACCATTCGCGATGATTGCTTGGATAGATGGTGGGCACGCTTCGCTTTGCCCACCCTACAAGAGATCGCGACGCCTTCAAAACAACGAGCCCTGCCCGTCATCCTCTTCCACCGCCGCCTTGCGCGACGCCTTCTTCGCGGGCTTCGGCTCCTCCTCCGCCCGCTGCTCGTCGGTGATCGGCAGCAGCAATTGCGCGTCGTCATTGACGACGCGGTTGACGCGCGTGGAAATCTCGTGCCAGGCGAACTCGCCCTCCGCCGGTCCGCGCAGCAGCGGCATCACGTCGTTGGCGTCATTGGTCCGGCCATCGAGCCAGCGCTCGAATTGCTCAGGCGCGATCGTCACGGGCACGCGATGATGCAGGCTAGCGAGATCGCGGCTGGCGGGCGCGGTGACGATGGCGACGCCGTCGGTCTCCTCGCCGTTCGGCCCCATCCAGGTCTCCGCCAGCGCAGCAAAGCCGACGGGATGGCCGTCGCGGCGATGGATGAAGAACGGCCGCTTGCGACCGTTGGCATCCTGCCATTCGTAATAGCCGTCGGCTGGAATCAGGACGCGCCGCCGCTTGATGGCGTTCTTGAACGCGGGCTTGTCGAGCACCGTCTCGGATCGCGCGTTGATCAGGAGCGTAAATTTACGGGGGTCTTTGACCCATGCCGGGACCAGCCCCCAGCGCATCAGCCGGAAATGGCGGCCGCCATTTTCCAGAATGATCACGGGAACCGGTTGAGTTGGCGCGATATTATACCGCGGCGGGAAATTAGGCTGCTCGATATAACCGAAGATCTGCCGAAGCGCCGCCGGCGGCGAGGTAATAACGAAACGTCCGCACATTATCTGATCAACTCAAGCTTCTGTTTAAGGGGTGTTAACCCACCGTGTTAACAGTGGAACAGATGAATGTTACGGCCGCCACAGAAGTGCGATCCGATCGCCCGATGCCGCCACCGACGACGGTCCGTATAGACGAGGCCCGTGCGGAGCAATTGCGCGCGGCCAACATCAATCCCCGCACCGGGCTCGCCACCGACTACCTGAATCATTTCAACGAAGCCATCATGCTGCTCGAAATGGTTCCGGACATGCCGGAATGCGCGGAGGATTTTCTCACCTGGACGCCGCTGTCCTACGCCGAGCATTTCTGGGCGTCCAACTTCAAGGCCCGCGACCTCGCGATCGAGGCCTACGAATCCGCCGATCCCAAGGTCCGTGCCGATTTCGACAAACTCACGGCTACGATGACGTCGATTCTATCAGCGGTGGGCAAGGCGATGCGCGAAGCCCAGCAGGACAAGACCCGCTCCACGCTGGCCGAGCAGGCCACCGCCTGGGTCAAGCCGCTGGTGGCGATGGCCGGCGGCGTCATCAACGGCAATTCCGACACCGATATCGAATCCGCGCTGACGAACTAGCCTTGCGCCTGGCTCCAGCCCGCCGCCATTAGACCTGCGCGGACCGATCGGGCATGATCGTTCCACAGGAACCTGCTTACCGGACCGACCCTTGACCGCCCCTCTCCAGCCGACCCGCCCCCAGCTCGCCGTCAGCGGCGCGATTTTTCGCGACGGCAAGGTCCTGCTCGTCCGCCGTGCCCGCTCGCCCGGCAAGGGCTTCTACTCGCTCCCCGGCGGCCGGGTCGAATTCGGCGAATCCTTGCACACCGCCCTCCACCGCGAGGTGGACGAGGAAACCGGGCTCAGAATCGAGATTTTGGGCCTGGCCGGCTGGCGCGAGGTGCTGCCCGGGGCCGGCGGCGGCGGCGGGCATTATCTGATCATGTCGTTCGCGGCGCGCTGGACCGCCCGGGAGCCGGTCCTGAACGACGAACACGACCATTTCAAATGGCTGGCGCCGGAAGAGCTCGGCGGCCTCAAGGTCACCGGCGGCCTCCTGGAGGTCATCGAGGCCGCCCGGAAGCTGGTCTAGACGCCTTGCCTCGGGCGTCCCGAGGGGGCATATCGGCCCTCAAATGCTCAAGCACGCCCTCGCCGCCCTCATCCTGATTTCGGCATGCCATCTGGCCCCGGCGCGGGCCCAGGATGCGGCCGCGCCGTTTGACGGCGAACTGCAGCGGCTGGCCGAGATACTCGGCACCCTGCACTACCTCCGGGGCATTTGCGGCGCCAATGAAGGGGCCAAATGGCGCAACGAAATGCAGGCTCTGATCGACGCCGAAACTCCCTCCGGCGACCGCCGCGCCCGCATGATCGCCGGCTTCAACCGCGGCTATAACGGCTTTCAGCAGACCTACCGGACCTGCACCCCCGCAGCTTCGGTCGCAATTCGCAGATATATCGAGGAAGGTTCAAAGATCTCGCGCGACCTCACCGCGCGCTACGCGAACTGAGGGTCCATGGACGCCATCTATTTCGACCTCGACGGAACGCTGACCGACCCCAAGCTTGGGATCACCCGCTCGATCCAATACGCGCTGCAACGGCTTGATCATCCAACGATCCCGACCGCGGACGAACTGACCTGGTGCATCGGCCCGCCGCTGCGCTCGAGCTTTGTGAGATTGCTCGGCGGCGATCATGCCGCCGACCGGGCGGTGGTGCTCTACCGCGAACGATTTTCCGACATCGGCCTCTACGAAAACGGCGTGTACGACGGCATCGACGAGGTGCTGACCGCGCTCCGTGCGTCCGGTCACCGGCTGTTCGTCGCCACCAGCAAGGCGCATGTGTTCGCCGAACGCATCATCGACCATTTCGGCTTGCGCAAGCACTTCGAGCGCGTGTTCGGCGCCGAGTACGACGGCACCCGCGCCGACAAATCGCATCTGCTGGAATACGCGTTGAAAGAAGTCGGCGTCGATCCGTCCAAAACCCTGATGATCGGCGACCGCAGCCACGACATGGTCGGGGCGAAAAACAACGGCATGAAGGGCATCGGCGTGCTGTACGGCTACGGCAGCCGCGACGAACTGCTGGGCGCCGGTGCGCACCATGTCTGCGCCACGCCGGGCGCGATTCTCGGCTGCATTTCCTGAAGCAGGCGACCTCAAGGAACCGCCGCCGCAAATATCAACAGCGCCGTTAACCTTTCCTAAAGATGTGGCTAGGCGCATCAGCACCGCGTGCTACAGCTTATCGCGTGAGGATGCGTTCCGCCCTGGTTCGCGCGCAGATTTCGTTGAGCTTCATGAGCCGCCCAGCCACCTTCCCGATCGCCCACGACCCTCTTCCCGATCTCGAACAGAAGCGGACTGCGCTCGGTTACCTCAGCGAGGCCTGGGCGGAGGCGCGGCATGACGGTGTCGATGGCGACTGCCTGGCGCAGGCGAGCCTGTTCACCGCACTGGCGGAACTGGTCTCGACCTATGGCGAGGATGCAGTAGCGAAATTCGCGGATGGTCTCTCCGCGCGCGTGCGCAACGGCGAGTTTTCGCTGGCGCTGGCGAAGCAGTAGACTTGCTCCGTCGTCATTGCGAGGAGCGAAGCAACGAAGCAATCCACCTATCCGTTATGCCGCGCCATGGATTGCTTCGCTGCGCTCGCAATGACGGGGGAGAAATTCTGCCCTACGCCTTCAACGTCTCCAGGAACCGCACCGGCTCGCCGGTTGATGGCGTCGTCACCTCGCCCTGCCACATCACGCGGTTGCCGCGGACGAAGGTGCCGACCGGCCAGCCAGTGACGCGGACGCCGTCATAGGGCGTCCAGCCCGCGCGCGAGGCCACCCATTTGTTGGTGATGGTCTCCGTGCGCTTGAGGTCGACGATGGTGAAATCGGCGTCATAGCCCGCGGCGATACGGCCCTTGCAGGCGATGTTGTAGAGCCGCGCGGGGCCAGCGCTGGTGAGATCGACGAAACGCGCCAGCGACAGCCGGCCGGCATTGACGTGGTCGAGCATCAGCGGCACCAGCGTCTGCACGCCGGTCATGCCGGAGGGCGAAGCCGGATAGGTCTTGGCCTTTTCTTCCAGCGTATGCGGCGCGTGGTCCGAGCCAAGCACATCGATGATGCCCTGCTCGATGCCGCGCCAGATGCCTTCGCGGTGATCGGCCGAGCGCACCGGCGGGTTCATCTGCGCCAGCGTGCCGAGCCGCTCATAGCATTCGGGTGCGGCCATCGTCAGATGATGCGGCGTCGCCTCGCAGGAGGCGACGTCCTTGTGATCGCGCAGATATTCGATCTCCTCCTTGGTGGAGATATGCAGCACGTGGATACGCTTGCCCGTCTCGCGCGCGAGATTGACCAGCCGCTGCGTCGCCATCAGCGCCGCGGTCTCGTCCCGCCATATCGGATGCGAGCGCGGATCGCCCTCGACGCGGATCGGCTTGCGATCGTTGAGGCGGTATTCGTCCTCGGCGTGAAAGGCGGCGCGGCGGCGGATCACCTGGAAGATGCGCCGCAGGCTTTCGTCGTCCTCGACCAACAGCGCGCCGGTGGAGGAGCCGATGAACACCTTGACGCCGGCGCAACCCGGCGCGCGCTCCAGTTCAGGCAGATGATTCACATTCTCGCGGGTGCCGCCGATGAAGAAGGCGAAATCGCAATGCATACGATGGTGACCGGCCTTGATCTTGGCGGTGAAGGTCTCCTCGGTGACCGTCAGCGGATTGGTGTTCGGCATCTCGAACACCGCGGTGACCCCGCCCATCACGGCGCTGCGCGAGCCGGTCTCGAGGTCTTCCTTGTGCGTCAGCCCGGGCTCGCGGAAATGCACCTGCGTGTCCATCACCCCGGGCAGAATGTGCAGGCCCTTGCAGTCGATGGTCTCGCCGGCGGAAGCCTGTCCGAGCCCGCCGATCGCGGCGATCCGGCCATTGGAAATGCCGATGTCGCGGACACCCTCGCCGTCCTGATTGACCACGGTGCCGGATTTTAGAATGGTATCAAATCGTTGATTCATCGGTCCTCGACGCCCGCTTTAAGGCTCTCGTGCAGGGCTTGTTGGCGGCACCTTAGCGCCTTAACTTCGCATGGGATATCCATCGCCTGCGTTTTCCCAGGAACTTCAGATAAGCATCAAAAGAGGCCGTTTTAGCTTATGAAAGCAGCGTTTCTTCCAGACCGGGGCGTGGTCAAGGTGAGCGGCGAGGATGCCCGCAACTTCCTCAACGGCCTCATCACCACAGACGTCGCGCTGCTGCAGCCCGGCCTTGGCCGGTTCGGCGCGCTGCTGACGCCGCAGGGCAAGATCACGGCCGATTTCCTGATCACCGAAGCCCCGGACGGCCACGGCGGCGGCTTCCTGATCGATGCGCCCCGCGCGCTGGCGCAGAACCTCGCCGACAAGCTCGGCTTCTACAAGCTGCGCGCCAAGGTCAAGGTGGAGAATATTTCCGACGGCATGGGCGTGCTGGCGGCTTGGGACGGCGAGCCCGCGATGAAGCCCGATCTCGCCTTTGCCGATCCGCGGCACGAAGCTCTCGGCTGGCGCATTCTCGTATCGGAAGATCTCAAGCAGAAGGTCGCCGACGTGCTCGGCGCTGATCTCGTCGACAGCGAGGCCTACGAGGTCCATCGCATCGCCCTGGGCGTGCCGCGCGGCGGGCTGGATTTCATGTACAGCGACGCGTTCCCGCATGAGACCAATATGGACCGTCTGCACGGCGTCGATTTCGACAAGGGCTGCTATGTCGGCCAGGAAGTGGTGTCGCGGATGCAGCATCGCGGCACCGCGCGCACGCGGATCGTGCGGGTCACGCTGGAAGATTTTTCGCCCGAGACCGGCGTCGCCGTTCTCGGCGGCGACAAGCAGCTCGGCACCATGGGATCGACCGCCGGCGGCCATGGCCTCGCGCTGGTCCGGATCGACCGCGTTGCGGATGCGCTCGATGCCGGACTTAAGTTGACAGCCGGTGGCCTTGCAATCCGGCTGACCGATCCGAACGACGTTCGCACCCCACCGAAGCAGACCGTCGCATGAGCAAATCTGCGCGCCTGCACCCTGACGGCAAGATGCGGTGCCCGTGGCCCGGCGAAGATCCGTTCTACATGGCCTATCACGACACCGAATGGGGCGTGCCCGAATATGACGACCGCGCGCTGTACGAGAAGCTGATACTCGACGGCTTCCAGGCCGGGCTGTCCTGGATCACGATTTTGCGCAAGCGCGAAAACTTCCGCAAAGCGTTCGACGATTTTCAACCCGAGAAGATCGCGCGCTACAGCGACAAGAAAGTCCATGCGCTGATGAACGATGCCGGCATCGTGCGCAACCGCGCCAAGATCGAGGGCGCGGTCAACAGCGCCAAGGCCTACCTGAAGATCATGGAAGAAGGCGCGGGCTTCTCCAAATTCCTGTGGGACTTCGTCGACGGCAAGCCCGTCGTCAACCAGTTCAAGACCACCGCGAGTGTACCGGCCTCGACGCCGGTCTCGGTCAAGATCTCAAAGGAGCTCGGCGCGCGCGGCTTCAAGTTCGTCGGTCCGACCATCGTCTATGCCTTCATGCAGGCCACCGGCATGGTCAACGATCATCTCGTCACCTGCTTCTGCCACGAGAGCTGCAGCGGCAAGCTCCGCAAGCCGCGCCTCAAGGCCAAATGACGCCGCGAAAATCGTCCAGCGTCGCTACCCGAGCCTGGCAGCGTATGCTGTCGGGGCGGCGACTCGATTTGCTCGACCCCTCCCCGCTCGATATCGAGATCGCCGACATCGCCCATGGGCTGGCGCGCGTGGCGCGCTGGAACGGGCAGACCAGCGGCGCGCATATTTTCTCGGTGGCACAGCACACGCTGCTGGTCGAAGCCGTGATGCGCGAGCAGACGCCGCGCGTCGATATCAGCTTCCGCCTCGCCGCGATGCTGCATGACGCGCCCGAATACGTCATCGGCGACATGATTTCGCCGTTCAAGGCGGTGCTCGGCGGCGACTACAAGGTGGTTGAGAAGCGGCTGCTGGCGGCGATCCATATTCGCTTCGGCCTGCCGCCTGTTATCGCCGACGAAATCACCAAGGCCATCAAGGCGGCCGATCGCGGTGCAGCGTATCTCGAAGCCACCCATCTGGCAGGATTTTCGGTGAGCGAAGCGAAGCGCCTGTTCGGCAGGGACCCCGGCCTGCCCGAAGCCACGGTGCGCGACTACCTGACGCCGTGGACCGCGGCCCGGGCCGAGAAGCAGTTTTTGGCGCGATTTACGCTGCTGCTCGGGTGATGGGGCCGCTGTAGAAACGTAGGGTGGGCAAAGCGAAGCGTGCCCACCATTCACAATGCCGCCTGGATAGATGGTGGGCACGGCGCAAACGCGCCTTTGCCCACCCTACGGCCAGCGGCTATAATCGCGGCAAATACCCAGGGAACGTCATGCTTCACGTCTGCTCGCTTGCCGCACTTCCCGAGACCGTCAGGGCGACCGGCGCCAGTCACATTCTCACCGTGATGGCCAATGTCGACCAGGTGCTGCGCCCCGCTTCGATACTCGAAGCCAACCATCTGAGGGTGTCGATGGACGACATCACCGAACAGATGGATGGCTTTGTCGCACCGTCGGAGCTGCACATCGAGAGGGTCCTGAATTTCGTCCGAGGCTGGGACCGTACCGCGCCGATGGTCGTGCATTGCTATGCCGGCATCAGCCGCTCGACAGCGAGCGCGTTTGCCGCCGCCTGTGCGCTCAATCCGCACCGTGCCGAGATCGAGATCGCCCGGCAAATTCGCGCCCGTTCGCCGATCGCCTCGCCGAACCGGCTGATCGTCAGCCTCGCCGACAGGGCGCTGGGGCGCGAGGGGCGGATGCTGCGCGCTCTCGACGAAATGGGCCCGGGTAGCATGACGGTCGAAGGCCGGCCCTTCCAGCTCGATCTGGAATAGAGCCTCTCCAAGGGCAATGGCACGAAAACGCCATATCATTTGCGGCGAAGCGTGCGACATTGCCCGCCGGGCGTGATTTGAACTTTTAGCGGACAAAGACGCACACAGGATTGCAACCGGGCTGCGGACGTGGCCGGTTAATACTCTGACGCGCCCGCCTGGAGGCCCGATGTTCGACGACCCCTTCGTTTTCTTTGCGCTCCTGATCGCGATCATCGCCCTGATCTTTGCGCGGAAGGCCATGAATCAGGTGGAGGAGTTGCGCCAGCGCCTGGAGGCGATCCAGGCCGCGCCAGTGGCCGGAGCCCGATCCGTACCCCCGCCGCTCACCCCGTTCGAGGCGTTCGAGCAGAGCCTGCCGCCGGCTTCAGGCGCGGCCCCACCGATGCCTCCGCCGATCATTCCGGACACGGAATCCATCGCGCCCGCTGCCGGCCCCGAGGCGTTCGAGCAAGCTGCCGGCGCGGCTGCGCCTCCGCCTCCGCCGCCTCCGCCGCCTCCCCTGCCGCAGCCCGATCGCGGCTTCGAGGAAACCATCGGCACCCGCTGGGTGGTGTGGGTCGGCGGCCTGACGCTGGCGCTCGGCGGCTTCTTCATGGTTCGCTATTCGATCGAGGCCGGCCTGCTCGGCCCCGGCGTGCGCACCATTCTCGGCGGCCTGTTCGCGCTGGCCCTGCTGCTGGCTGGTGAGTGGACGCGCCGCAAGGAAAGCGTGTCTTCCATTGCAGCCCTTCCGATCGCCAACATCCCGGCCATTCTCACCGCTGCCGGAACGGCGGTAGCGTTTGCCACCATTTACGCAGCCTATGCACTGTACGGCTTCCTGGTGCCGGCCACCGCGTTCATCCTGCTCGGGCTGGTGGCGATGGGCACGCTGGCGGCCGCGCTGCTGCATGGGCCTGCGCTCGCCGGCCTTGGTGTCGTCGGCGCCTTCGTCACGCCGGTGCTGGTCTCGTCCGGCAAGGCCGACTACTGGGCGCTCTACATTTACCTCGCGATCGTCACCGCCGCGGCCTTTGGCCTCGCGCGTATCAGGCTGTGGCGCTGGCTCGCGGTCACCACCATCGTGTTTGCACTGCTGTGGACGTTCCCCTGCCTGCAATGCGGTCCCTCGATGGTCGGCCCGCATGCATTCCATGTGCTCGTCGGCTTCATTCTCGCCGCGCTGCTTGTCGTCTGCGGCTTCATGTTCGGCCCGCCCGCCGATCAGGGCGAGGTCGAGCCGATCTCGTCCGGCTCGTTGGCGGCCTATTTGCTCGGCGCGACCCTGATCGTGCTGAACAGTTTCCATGCCGATACCGCGATGATCGTGTTCGGCTTACTGGTGGCAGGCAGTCTGGCGGTTGCCTGGCGCAGCGATGCCGCCGCTGGCGCCGTCGGAGCCGCTGCCGCTTTGGTCTTCGTGGTGTTCGCCGAATGGGCCGTTCGCGCCAATCCTGACATGCTGGTGCTGCCCGGTGGGCCGTTGTCAGGGATTGGACCGAACGTCACGGACGGATCGGTGTCGCTGCACCTGATATCGGCCGCGATCTTCGCCGCAGGCTTTGGCGTGGCGGGATTCCTCGCGCAGGGGCGTTCGACAGGACCGGTCATACCGGTGATCTGGTCGGCCGCGGCAGTCTTCACGCCGCTGGCGCTTCTGGTCGCGCTCTACGCCCGCATCGCGCATCTCGACCGCTCGATTCCGTTTGCGATCCTCGCGGTCGCGCTCGCCGCGGCCTATGCCGCTGCGACCGAGATCCTCGCCAAGCGCGAAGACCGTCCGGGACTGCAGGCCTCAATCGCGCTGTTTGCGACCGGTTCACTCGCCGCGCTGGCGCTGGCGCTGACATTCGCGCTGGAAAAAGGCTGGCTCACAATTGCGCTGGCGTTGATGTCGGCAGGTACCGCGTGGATTTCGACGCAGCGGCCGATTCCGTTCTTGCGCTCGCTGGCCGCGATCCTGGCTGCGATCGTGGTGCTGCGGATCGCTGACGATCCGCGCATCGTGGGCAGCGCCGTCGGCACCACCCCGATCTTCAACTGGCTGTTGTGGGGCTACGGCATTCCAGCGCTCTCGTTCTGGGCCGGAAGCATCTTCCTGCGCCGCGGCGGCGACGACGCGCCGCTGCGGACGGTGGAGGCGGCGGCGATCCTGTTCACGGTGTTGCTGGCGTTCATGGAAATCCGCCATGTCGTCAATCAGGGCGACGTCTATAGCCAGAGCGCTGGCCTCACCGAGATTGCGTTGCAGGTCTGCGTGGCGCTGGCGATGGCAATCGGGCTCGAGCGCCTGCGCATCCGTACCGGCAGCGTGATTCACAACGCCGGCGCAATTCTCCTCACGGTGTTTGCCGGCCTGGCGGCGTTGTTCGGGTTACTGGGACTGGAAAATCCGATTCTCTGGCATATCGACGTCGGCGGCACGGTCATCAACCTGCTGCTGCTGGGCTACGCCCTGCCCGCAGTGCTCGCGCTGCTGTTGTCCTATGCCGTGGCGGGGCAGCGTCCGGTCGCCTACGCCAACACGATCGCGGCTGGCGCGCTCATCCTCGCGCTCGCTTACGTGACGTTCGAAATCCGGAGACTCTATCACGGCCCGGTCATGGCCACAGGCCCGACCACCGGCGCCGAGCAATACACCTACTCGATCGCGTACCTGGCATTCGGCGTCGTGCTGCTCGGCATCGGCATTCTCTTCAACTCGCAGCGCGCGCGGCTGGCGTCGGCGGTCGTCATCGCACTGACGATCCTGAAAGCCTTCCTGATCGACATGTCGACACTGACCGGCGTCTATCGCGCGCTGTCCTTCATGTGCCTCGGCCTGGTGCTGGTGGCGATCGGCTGGCTGTACCAGCGGATCCTGTTCCGCCGGCAAGCGGCAGCGCCGGTCGCGCCAGGCACGCCCACGGGAGGCTAGCGCACGCCAATCAGGCGGCGCGCACCGACTCGAGGAATTTGGCAACCTCGACCTTGAGACGGTTGCTGTCGCCCGACAGCAACTGCGCCGCGGAGAGAACATGCGATGAGGCGGTCTCCGTCTCAGTCGCGCCGCGCTGCACGTCGGTGATGTTGGCGGAGACCATCTGCGTGCCCTGCGCCGCCTGCTGCACGTTGCGGGAGATTTCCTGCGTGGCCGCTCCCTGCTCTTCCACGGCGGCCGCGATCGCCGAGGAAATTTCAGACAGCTTTGCGATCGTGCCCGATATCTCCTGGATGGCGTTCACCGAATCCTGTGTTGCCGCCTGGATGCCGGTGACCTGCTGGCCGATCTCGCCGGTCGCCTTCGCGGTCTGCTCGGCCAGCGCCTTCACCTCCGACGCAACGACTGCAAAGCCGCGGCCGGCTTCACCGGCGCGCGCCGCCTCGATCGTCGCGTTGAGCGCGAGCAGATTGGTCTGGCCGGCGATGGTATTGATCAGCTCGATCACGTCGCCGATGCGGGCCGCCGCCTTCGACAATTCGCCGACGCGATCATTGGTCCTCGCGGCCTGATCCACCGCATCGCTCGCCATCCGTGCCGATTCCTGCACCTGCCGGCTGATCTCGTTGACGGATGATGCCATCTCCTCGGTGGCGGATGCGACCGACTGAACGTTGGTGGAGGCCTCCTCCGAGGCTGCCGAGACGGTGGTGGCGAGCTCCTGCGCGCGCTCTGCCGTCGAGGTCAGGGTATCAGCGGAAGCCTCGAGTTCGGTCGAGGCCGAGGAAACGGTTTCGACGATCTCGCTGATCATGGCTTCGAAATCCCGCGTGATGCCGTCGACGCGGCGGCCGCGCTCGATCTTGGCTTCGGTGTCGCGCGCCGCCGCTTCATCGGCGGCCTTCTTGGCGATCAGCGCATCCTTGAACACCTGCAAGGCGTCGGCCATGGCGCCGATTTCGGTCTTCTCGCCGCGGCGCGTCACTTCGGCGGCCAGATCCCCGCTTCCGAGCGCCTGCATCGGCTGCACGATGGCCGTGATCCCGCGCGAGAGATCGCGAACCAGATACAAGCCGATGCCGACGCCGCAGATGACGACGGCAGCGACAATGCCCAGAACGATCCAGAACGCAAAATTGTAACCTTCCGCGGCCTGCCTGGTCGCGGTATCCGCACCCGCATTGCTGAGGTTGATGGCTTTTTCCAGGAACGCATCGGATTCGGCGGCGATCACCGCGACCTTCTTGGAGATGGCCTCGCTCGCCTCATGCGGAATCCGCCCGATGCTCTGGCGCGACAATTCGATGACTTCCTGCACGCCGGTGATGTATCTGTCCCAGGCGCGCGCCCAGTTGTCGTAGATCGAGCGCTCTTCGGGAGTGGATATCAACGGCTCGTAAACCTTGCGGTCCTTCGCGATCCGCTCGAGGATGCCGGCCAGCCGCTTGTCGTTGGCGGCCTTCGCCTCCAGCGTTTCCGCCATCACATGGGCGCGCAGCGCAATACGGAACAGGTTGATGTCCGCGCGCAGCTCACCAAGCACGCGGACGCTCGGAAGCCAGCTCGAGGCGATCTCCACCGTGTGGGCATTGATCACCTGCATGCTGCGGATTGCGAGCAGGCCCATGCCTGACATCGCGATCAGCATGAAAGCGATCACAGCGATGACCTTCGCGCGAATGGAAAGTGCGGACATGGCTAGCTCTCTCAAGCGTTGGAGGTAGGCGCCGCTGAATTATGAGGAACCGCCGTCAAATTTCGATGCGCCGGGAATATTCGGCAACCGTAACGCATCAGGTTCCAAGCGATGGTTAACTGGAAGCTCAGTAAAATTACCCGGATGCGTAGAACTACCCGGATACAGGCGCGCGTTGCTATCAGTCGCTAACGGACTGACTCGGCGACCAGACGAATCCTGAATACCGGCTTCTTGGCTTCGTCCAGAAGCTCCATCTGCCATTCGGCGTTCTGTTTCAGGCCGCGTGAAAGGCTGCCGAGAAGGTTGCCGCAAACCTTGGTCATCTCGGACCAGGCCGCCTCGCGGCTTTCAAATTCGGATCCCTGATCGGACGCGCCCGTGTAGCGACCGTGGCTGATCCGAAAAAAATACAGCGGCATGATTGTTCTCATGTGTTGGTCCGCCCCGGCCTTCCCCTGCCGGCCACCACTTCGAACAAGATTCGCTACCAGGACATGAATGCGCCAGCCCGTATGACTACGGGGTCGCATTAGCCAATGGCTGGGGGATGATCACTGGCCGCGCCGGTAGCCCACGAGACGACTGGCTTGTCGACCCGGTTGCTGCGGCTGCTACCGCGATCAATCGGTCGAGCGACGCAGCTCCGGGGCGCCCTCGGCGTTGGCGGGCGCAGACTTGGCCGGCTCGGACTTCACCGGTTCGAGCTTGGCGCTCTCGACCGCAGGCGTTTCGACCCGTGCGGTGACTTCGGCACGTGCGTCGGCCGTACCCCGCCGATGCAGCGAGCGCGGCCGCGCCACCGAGCGCGCTATCAGCATCTGCGAGGCGCCCTGATGGCGGAAATCGCAATAGGCGAAGCCCATGCCCGAGACCGAGCCGCGGAACGAGCGATCGTCACGCTTGTCGAGATTGAAACACGGCTCGAACGGCAGCCCCTTGATGGAAGCGCAGACGGCCTGGCCGCGAATCTGCAGCGTGTTGCCGGGCAGGCGGACATGGCGAATCGGCCCCGAGCCGCTGAACTGGATGGAACCGGCCGCGCCGAGATCGTCGAGAATGCGGCCCGCTCCGCGGGTGCCGTCAAAGCAGGTGAAGGCGAAGACCTTGCCGGACACAAACCTGCGCGCCTCGTCGGCGTTCATCATCCCGGCCATCGCAGGAACGATCATCGCGACTGCCGAGACGGCCCCCAGAACCAAACGCGCAAGCATGCAGCTACTCCAACTTAACAATAGCGCGGGCGCCCGCCTTTACCCCGTGCTTACCATACCAACCGTGGCAACATTGGAGCACGTTAGTTGGTAAAGTCTGAACACCCTTAGAGAATTTTTACCACGATTCGACCGCGGACCTTGCCTGCGAGGATTTCGGCGCCTGCGCCGATCACTTGGTCCAGACCTATTTCGTGAGTAATATCAGCTAGTTTACCCTTATCCAAATCGTTGGCAAGGCGGTTCCAGGCGAGCTTGCGCTGCTCGATCGGACACATCACGGAATCGATGCCGAGAAGGCACACCCCACGCAAAATAAACGGCGCGACCGACGACGGTAAATCCATGCCGGCCGCGAGACCGCAAGCTGCGATGGCGCCGCCATATTTCGTCATCGAGAGCAGGTTGGCGAGCGTGGTCGAGCCGACGCTGTCGACGCCGCCCGCCCAGCGCTCCTTCGCCAGCGGCTTGGCGGCCCCCGCGAGTTCGGCGCGATCGATCACCTCGGCGGCGCCCAGCCCCTTGAGATAGTCCGCCTCCGATGTCCGCCCGGTGGAGGCGATGACGTGGTAGCCGAGCTTCGACAGCACGGCGGTGGCGACCGAGCCGACGCCACCGGCCGCACCGGTCACCACGACCGGGCCGCTCTTCGGCGTCAGGCCATGTCTCTCCAGCGCCAGCACCGACAGCATCGCGGTGTAGCCGGCGGTGCCGATCGCCATCGCATCGCGCGTGGAGATTCCGTCAGGCAGCCGCACCAGCCAGTCGCCCCTGACGCGCGCCTTCTCGGCATAGGCCCCGAGATGGGTCTCGCCCATGCCCCAGCCGTTGCAGACGACCTTGTCGCCGACCTTCCACCCGGGATGAGAGGATTGCTGGACCGTGCCTGCGAAATCGATACCGGCGATCATCGGGAAACGCCGCACCACCGGCGCCTTGCCGGTGACGGCAAGACCATCCTTGTAGTTCAGCGTCGACCACTCGACCGCGACCGTGACGTCGCCTTCCATCAACTCGGCTTCGTCGAACTGCGTCAGCGCGGCGGTGGTGCCCTTGTCCGCCTTGTCGATCCTGATGGCCTTGAACGTTCCCACGGCAACCTCCCGGACTTGCGTTGACCGCCCACGCGTCATGGCCGGACATGTCCGGGCGATGACGAAAAGCGGTTTGAGAGGCTGTTTACCGCATCAGGCGGGTTGTGCAACCGGGCGGGCGACCGGCTGCTCGACGATCGGCAGGTTGATCAGCGCCGACAGCACACCGAACAGGATCGAGAGCCACCAGATCGGCGTGTAGGAGCCGAACTGCTCGAACACGATGCCGCCGAGCCAGACGCCGAGGAAGCCTCCGACCTGATGGCTGACGAACGCAAAACCGTACAGCGTCGCGAACCAGCGGGTGCCGAACATCAGCGCCACCAGCGCCGAGGTCGGCGGCACCGTGGAGAGCCAGGTCAGGCCGGACACCGCGCCGAACATGATTGCCGAGAAGGTGGTGATCGGAAACGAGATGAAGGCGACGATGGCGAGCGCGCGCGTCAAATAGATCAGCGACAGGATATAGCGCTTCGGAAACAGATTCTGCAGCCAGCCGACACTGAGCGAGCCGATGATGTTGAACAGGCCGATCGCCGCGACCACCCAGCCGCCGGTCTGCGACGACACGCCCTGATCGGCCAGATAGGCCGGCAGATGCACGGTGATGAAGGCGAGCTGGAAGCCGCAGGTGAAGAAGCCGAGCACCAGCAGAACGTAGGAGCGATGGCCAAACGCCTCCGCCAGCGCAGTCTTGAACGATTGCTGATCGGCGGCAGAAACGTTCGACGACGAGGAAGTCGCAGGCGGCGTCGCGATCGCCAGCGACAGCGGCACGATCAGCAGCATGAGAAGCGCGAATACGGTCAGCGCCGTCTGCCAGCCGAAATTGTCGATCATGGCAACGCCAAACGGTGCGAACAGGAACTGGCCGAACGAGCCGGCCGCGGTGCCGGCGCCGAGCGCAATGCCGCGCCGCTCCGGCGGCAAAAGCTTGCTGAACGCCGACAGCACCAGATTGAACGAACAGCCGGATAGCCCGAAGCCGATCAGGACGCCGGCGCCGATATCGAGCGACAGCGGCGCGGTGGAATAGCGCATCAAGAGCAGGCCGCCGGCGTAGAGCAAGGCACCGACGATCATCACCCGCAGGATGCCGAAGCGATCGGCGATGGCGCCGGCAATCGGCTGCCCCAGCCCCCAGAGCAGGTTCTGCAGCGCCAGCGCGAGGCCGAAGACGTCGCGGCCCCAGGCAAACTCGCGGCTCATCGGCTGTACGAAGAAACCGAGGCTGGAGCGCGGCCCGAAGCTCAACAGCGCAATCGCGCAGCCGCAGATGATGATGACGAGCGGCGTGCGCCAGGTGCCGGAGGAAGAACTGGTGTCGCCGGTCGTTACAGCCATTGGTTTCCCCTTGGGCGAATCCGCGCCCGTGATGGCCGCGCGAAACGTTACGGTGAGTTAATGCAGATGCATGAAAACCCCAAGGGGGCGGAAGAGAAAAATTTTCCGCTGCAGGGCAGCCCTGCAAAATTGGCGAGGGCAATGAGAGCAATTTGGAGGGGCCGACGATGTCGTCCCTGCGAACGCAGGGACCCATACGCCGCGGCCTGAGCGATTTGAGGGCAGTGCCCGTTGCTCGGCTTTGTTTCACAACCACAGCCGGTGGTTATGGGTCCCTGCGTTCGCAGGGACGACCGATAGAGCTACCGCTTCACGCTCGCCTGCTCGGCCGAGCTTTGCGCGGCTTCGGCGAGCTTCGCGGAAATCGCCGCGGTCTCGGCGGCGGTGCCCCAGCTCGGCGCGTCGCTGCCATTGCCCCAGGCGCGCGGCCGGTAGAAGGTGTGCACGCCGGTCTTGTACATCTTCTTCATTTCATTGACCCAGGACGGACGCACCCAATAGGCGTGATAGTGCGTCGACTTGTCGACCTCCGGCAGCCAGATCTGGCCGTCAAGCATCGCCTTCGCGATCTTCCTGGCGCGTTCCCACATGTCGGGCTCGCGGATGACATCCTTGTTGTTGTCGCAGGCGAAGGTGAACTGGCACGCCAGGTGGCGGTGCTTGTTCTGATAGACCACGCCGCACACGGTGTCCGGATATTTGCCGGAGAAGGCGCGGTTCAAGACCACCTGCGCCACGGCCATCTGGCCGCGCACGGCTTCGCCGCGGGCCTCAAAATAGACCGCTTCGGCGAGACACTTCTCCGACTTGGCGCGCGATTTCTCGTCGAACAGACCGAGCCGTTCGGCCGGCGTCTTGGCACGCTGGTTGTCGGCGTTGACCTCGCCCTTCGGCGCAACGCTCTCGCCCATCTCGCCCGCCCGCACCGGACCATCGGCATCGACGGGAAGCGATGCCATCACCTTCATGTCGGGATCGGGCCGCGCGACCGGCATGACGATGACCGGCTCTTCGCCGGGCTGCCAGCGCTCGATGCTCTCGGGCGAGCCGAGCGACGAGCCAAAGAACAGGCTCGAAGTCTTGAAGGAGAATGCGTCGCGCGGCGGCGTGGCCGCTTTCGGCGCGACCTTGAGTTCGTCCTGCGGCTTGCGCTCGAGCGATAGCGACATATCCAGCGGCGGCGCATTCAGCGCGGCCTGCAGCTCGGGATCGAGCGGCGCGCGCGCGACCGGGGGCGCGGTCTCGGCGGTATTTGCTTCGGCGGTCTTGGCGCCCTTGACCGATGAATTTGATGTTGCGGGATCCTCGATCGCCGGCGCGCGCTCGGCCGGGCCTGTCGTCTTCGCTGCCGGCGGAGGCGGCGCTATGACGAGGCGGTCGCCCTTCAGCGTGCGATCAACCTTGGGAAAGTCGGTGGCGTGATAGCGCGGCGGCGGAGCAACGATCGGATTGCGGGTCACTGAACCGGTGATGTCGATGCCCTGATTGTCGAGGCTGGCGAGGCGGTAGGTCGCGGTTTGCGGCGAGGACGTTCCGATCGGACGGCCAAAGGAGAACGTCGCGACCTGAATGGTGCCGGCGGAGGAGAATACGCGCTTCTGCCAGCGCTCGGCGACGCCCGGCTGGCGGGCCAGCAGCGAGGCGATATCCTGATATCCGATCTCGGTCGGCATCAATGCGAAGATGCAGAGACCGAAGCCGAAGAGCGCGAACCGCGCGCCCTTCGGCTGGTTACGCAACACAAACATTGTACGCTCACGCAACGCTTACACGGGTCGAACGTCAGTACATCCGTGCAATTCGACCTTTTTTGTTGGTATCGAATTTAGGTTGCCGGGGAGTTAATCGGCGTGGCGCGTGCGCTACACGCAAGAGATCGCGCGAATTTCGCGAGATGCATGAGAAGTGTTGGTAAACAGGCGCGCGATGAAAGTGGTAAATATCCCGTCAACGAAGATGATGAAGAAATTTTATGCGCGCATGTGCGTGTACGTCGCATATCGCAATGGGTGTTGCGAGTTCCTATTCACGCTAGCGTGCTGAAGCATTCAGCCGTCATTGCGAGCGAAGCGAAGCAATCCATCGCGCGGCATAACGGATAGATGGATTGCTTCGCCGCTTTCGCTCCTGCAATGACGGCTCTCACATGCGCGTAAAAACGCAAACGCCCGGGACTCGCCCGGGCATCACGTCGTCTTTGTGATTGGCGGTGTGAAAAACTTACGCTTGGCTCACCACCGTCTTGCCGAGCGCCGCCTGCGCTGCGGCCAGCCGCGCGATCGGCACGCGGTAGGGTGAGCACGAGACGTAGTCGAGACCGATCTCGTGGCAGAACGCTACTGAAGCCGGATCGCCGCCGTGCTCGCCGCAGATGCCGACCTTCAGATTCGGCCGGACCTTGCGGCCGCGGGTGACGCCGATCTTCACCAGTTCGCCGACGCCGTCGCGATCGACCGAGATGAACGGATCGATCTCCAGGATTCCCTTGCTGACGTAGGTGCCGAGGAAGCTCGCGGCGTCGTCACGGCTGATGCCGTAGGTGGTCTGCGTCAGGTCGTTGGTGCCGAAGGAGAAGAACTCCGCGGTCTGCGCCACGTCGCCGGCCATCAGGCACGCGCGCGGCAGTTCGATCATGGTGCCGACCTGATAGGCGAGCTTCTTACCGGTTTCCTTCATCACCGACTGCGCAGTGGCGTCGATGCGTGCCTTGACCAGGTCGAACTCGGCCTTGGTCGCGATCAGCGGCACCATCACCTCAAGGCCGACGGCCTTGCCGGTACGCTTCTCGGCTTCGACCGCGGCTTCGAAGATCGCGCGCGCCTGCATCTCCGCGATTTCAGGATAGGCAATCGCAAGACGGCAGCCGCGGAAGCCCAGCATCGGGTTGAACTCGGCGAGATCGCGGGCGCGATCGGCGAGCTTGCGCGGATCGGTGTTCATCGCGCGCGCGACTTCCTCGATCTCGGCCTGGGTGTGCGGCAGGAACTCGTGCAGCGGCGGATCGAGCAGACGGATCGTGACGGGCAAGCCCTTCATGATCTCGAACAGCTCGACGAAGTCGGCGCGCTGCATCGGCAGCAGCTTCGACAGCGCCGCGCGGCGCGACTGCTCGTCTTCGGAAAGGATCATCTCGCGCACCGTGCGGATGCGGGTCTCTTCGAAGAACATGTGCTCGGTGCGGCACAGGCCGATGCCCTCGGCGCCGAACTTCACCGCGGTGCGCGCATCATCGGGCGTGTCGCCGTTGACGCGGACACCGAGCTTGCGGACCGCGTCAGCCCAGCCCATCAGCGTGCCGAACTCGCCCGACAGCTTCGGCTCGATCATCGGCATCTTGCCGGCCAAGACCTGGCCGAGCGAACCGTCGATGGTGATGACGTCGCCGGTCTTGAAGGTGCGCGAGCCGATGCTCATGGTGCCACGGCCGTAATCGACGCGGATGGCGCCGCAGCCGGAGACGCATGGCTTGCCCATGCCGCGCGCGACCACGGCGGCGTGCGAGGTCATGCCGCCGCGCGTAGTGAGAATGCCCTCGGCGGCGTGCATGCCGTGAATGTCTTCCGGGCTGGTCTCGACGCGCACCAGAATGACGTTGCGGCCGTCGGCCTGAAGTTTTGCAGCCTCATCGGAGGAGAACACGATCTCGCCCGATGCCGCGCCCGGCGAGGCCGGCAGGCCGGTCGCGATCACGTCGCGCTTGGCCTGGGGATCGATGGTCGGATGCAGCAACTGATCCAGCGACGCCGGATCGATCCGCATCACCGCATCCTTCTTCGAGATCAGGCCCTCATTGGCGAGCTCGACCGCGATGCGCAGCGCCGCCTTTGCGGTGCGCTTGCCGCCGCGGGTCTGCAGCATCCACAATTTGCCCTGCTCGACCGTGAACTCCATGTCCTGCATGTCGCGGTAGTGCTTTTCGAGCATCGTGTAGATGCGCGTCAGCTCCTTGAACGCCTCCGGCATCGCGCTTTCCATCGATGCCTTGTCGGAGCCGGATTCCTGGCGCGCTTCCTCGGTGATGTCCTGCGGCGTGCGGATGCCCGCCACCACGTCCTCGCCCTGCGCGTTGATCAGGAATTCGCCGTAGAGCTTGCTCTCGCCGGTCGAGGGATTGCGCGTGAACGCGACACCGGTCGCCGACGTCTCGCCCATGTTGCCGAACACCATGGCCTGGATGTTGACGGCCGTGCCCCAGGATTCCGGGATGTCGTGCAGGCGGCGGTAGGTCACTGCACGCGCGTTCATCCAGGATGAAAATACCGCGCCGATCGCGCCCCACAATTGCTCGTGCGGGTCCTGTGGGAAATCCTTGCCGGTCTCGCGGGCCACGGCATCCTTGTACTTGCCGACCAGTTCGACCCAATCGTCGCCGGTAAGGTCGGTGTCGAGCGTGTAGCCCTGGCTGTCCTTGAAGGTGTCGAGGATGTCCTCGAAGTG
Source organism: Bradyrhizobium paxllaeri (assembly GCF_001693515.2). Taxonomy (NCBI): domain Bacteria; kingdom Pseudomonadati; phylum Pseudomonadota; class Alphaproteobacteria; order Hyphomicrobiales; family Nitrobacteraceae; genus Bradyrhizobium; species Bradyrhizobium paxllaeri. The sequence goes on along the minus strand of NZ_CP042968.1, from coordinate 1,763,414 downwards.
ATGATGTTCGAAGCCGAGCACCACGTCCGAATACATCGTGATGAAGCGGCGATAGCTGTCATAGGCAAAGCGCCGGTCGCCGGAGAGTTCGGCGAGCGCTTCGACCGTCTTGTCGTTGAGACCGAGGTTGAGCACGGTGTCCATCATGCCCGGCATCGAGGCGCGGCCGCCGGAGCGGACCGACACCAGCAGCGGGTTCTTGGAATCACCGAACGCCTTGCCGGTGAGCTTGCCGACATGTTCGAGCGCCTTCTCGACCTGCGCCTTCAGCGCGGCCGGATAGGATTTGTCGTGCGCATAAAAGTACGTGCACACCGAGGTCGGAATGGTGAAGCCCGGAGGCACCGGCAGGCCGAGATTGGCCATCTCGGCGAGGTTGGCGCCCTTGCCGCCAAGCAGATCGCGCAGACCCGCTTTGCCCTCCGCCTTGCCGTCCCCGAAAGTGTAGACCCACTTGCCGGATTTTACCACCTCAACAGCCGGCTTGCGGACCGGAGCCTTCTTGGCGGCGACCTTGGCGACCGGCTTGGCCGGGGCCTTCTTCAGCGTCTTCCGGGCGGCAGGGGCCGCAGCCGCCTTGGGACGGACCGATGACTTTGATTTCGCTACAGATTTCGCTGCAGCCTTCTTGGACTTCGCGACGGCTTTGGCCATGGATTCCAACTATCCGAAAAGGTGAGAAAGATGCGCGCCTTACACCATTTTGAGGGGTTCCGCGCAAGCCGCGAAACCCCGCTTTCCCGCGCTAGAACCTCAACATCTTGAACACGCCGAGACCGGCCAAACCGACCACGATCAAGTAGATGGCGACGATGAAATTGAGGAACCGCGGCATAATCAGAATCAAGACTCCCGCGATCAGGGCGATGATCGGGGAAATGTGCGCAGCAGTGATAGTCATTGAAATCTCCGGGATGATGGGGGCGGGAAATCGAATCGAGGGCGGCAACTTAGCCGCTGGCGCGGCGGGGGAATAGCAAGACGCTCAAGCCCTTCAAGGGGTTCCAGCCTCCGCAACAATTCCCCAGAAATGCCGCGTATGAGGCTGCCATTTTGCCGGAACAATGCGGCACGGGATGAATTGGCCCGCATTGTGTGCGCTGGCAAAGCCGGCGCCTCTTCTCGCGAAGGAGTAGACCATGCGGAACAGACTATTTGCCATTGCGGCGATCGCCGGCGCGATGGCCGCCCCGATCGCGGCGCAGGCGCAGACCACGATCGGCACAGCCGGCGGCAGCACGGTCGTCATCGGCGAACATGAAGGCATCGCGGCCGACCAGCGGCCGGCCTTCCGCGAATACATCGTGCGCGAACGCGTGCCGAACTACACGATCTCCGAGCGCGTCATCGTCGGCAGCGTGCTGCCGGAAACCGGCGTGACCGTTTACGACGTGCCGCAATCATTCGGCATGACGCCCTATCGCTACACGGTCGTGAACGGCCGGACGGTGCTGGTCGAACCGCGTTCGCGTCGCATCGTTCAGGTGGTCGATTAGACCTCAGTAGCCTGAACGATAGGTCCGGGCGCCGCGCAAGCGGATGTGCGCGAGAAACGACCGGACAAAGGCCCCGCTCGGCGTCCCCTCCGGGCGGGGCTTTCGTTTTGCGTGAGGGCTCTCGCGTGATGCGTAGATGCGTAGGGTGGGCAAAGCGCAGCGTGCCCACCCTTCAAGGCAACGGTTTGGAGAGATGGTGGGCACGCTTCGCTTTGCCCACCCTACGGGATACCGACTACTCGCGGATTTCCAATCCCGCCTTCTTCACCACGAGCCGATGGATCTTCTTCCCCGATGAGGCGCTGACGACCTCTTCGTCGAGCAGTACGGCCGCATCCTTCAGCTCCGCCCGCACCACCGCCGGATCGAACGCCACATAAAGGCGGCCCTGCGCGTCGCGCTGATCGGTGCCCTCGGTGACGCGCCAGCTCAGATAGAGAATGCCGCTGGGCTTGACGATATCGAGCAGGCGGCGAACCGATGCCGCAATCTGCTTGCGGTCGAGGTGCATGATCACGGTTTCGCACAGCACGTTGTCGAACGTGCCAATGCCGTTCAGATCGGGCAATTCCGCATGGGCGAACCTGTAGGAGGGATAGCGACGGCGCGCTTCGCTGAGCAGGCCCTCGGAGGCATCGAAGCCGGCGGCCGAAAAACCGTTCGCGTGAAGCCAGGCGACCTCGCGGCCGCAACCGCAGCCGATATCGGCCGAATTGCCGCCACGCACAAAAAACCGCTCGACGATTTCCTGCAGGTCGACCGGCGCCGGCTGGCCGAGCCAGTCCTTCGCGAACGCCGCCGCATCCTGGTCATAAGCGGCGAGCGTCTGACGATCCATGGTCTAGCCTTCGATCTTGGAAAAATCCGCCACCGCGCGAGTGGCCGCGCGGATTTCGTTCAGTAACTTTAGTCGATTCTCGCGGACTTTGGGTTCATCGTCATTGACCTTGACCTTGTCGAAGAACGCATCGACCGCCGGACGTAGCTTTGCCATCGCGCTCATCGCGGCAGCGAAATCTTCCTTCTGCACCGCGGCGGAGGCCTCGCTCTTGACCTGGTCGATCGCCTTGGCGAGCGCCTTTTCCTCAAGCAAGCTGTAGAGCCCGGCATCCGGCGCACCGTCAAAGGTGCGCTTGTCCTTCTTCTCCTCAATCGCGAGGATGTTACTCGCACGCTTGGTCCCCGCAAGAAGGTTCTTGCCGTCGTCAGTGTCGAGGAACTTTCCGAGCGCCTCGACGCGGCGGACCACCAGCAACAGGTCGTCTTGGCCGCCGAGCGAAAAGACGGCGTCGACGAGATCGTGGCGCGCGCCCTGGTCGCGAAGCTGGACTTTCAGGCGGTCGGCGAAGAAGGCGAGGAGATCGCCCGGAAGATTCTGGACATCGTCCTTTTTCGGCAAACCAGCCAATGCCGACTTCGCTACGTTCAGGATCGGCAGCCGCAGCGTATTGTCCACGATCAGCCTGATCACACCCAGCGCCGCGCGCCGCAGTGCATATGGATCTTTACTGCCGGTTGGCTTCTCATCGATCGCCCAGAACCCAACCAGCGTATCGACCTTGTCGGCCAGCGCGACCGCCACGCTCACTGGATCGGTCGGAACGCGATCGGCGGGCCCTTGCGGCTTGTAGTGCTCCTCGCTTGCGGCTGCGACGGCAACGTCTTCGCCCTGCGCCTGCGCATAGTACTTGCCCATCAAGCCCTGCAGCTCGGGGAATTCGCCGACGACTTCGGTCAACAGATCGGCTTTTGCCAGATGCGCGGCACGCTTGGCCTTTTCAACATCGGCGCCGACCAGCGGTGCGATCTCCGCGGCCAAACGCTCGATCCGTTTGATCCGCTCGGCCTGCGTGCCCAGCTTCTCATGGAACACGATCTGCTCGAATTTCGGCAGCCGGCTCTCCAGCTTCGTCTTCAGGTCGGTCTCGTAGAAGAATTTTGCGTCCGACAGCCGCGCGCGGATGACGCGTTCGTTACCGGCGATGATCACCTTGCCGCCGTCGGTGGCCTCGATGTTGGCGGTCAGGATGAACTTGTTGGCGAGCTTGCCGGTCTTCGGATCGCGCACCACAAAGCATTTCTGATTGTTTCTGATGGTGGCGCGGATCACCTCGTCCGGGATCGACAAGAATTCTTTTTCGAACGATCCCATCAGCGCGACCGGCCACTCGACAAGGCCCGCCACTTCGTCGGCTAGCACCTGGTCTTCCACCAGCTCAAAGCCCTGTGCGAATGCCAATTCCTTGGCATCCTCAAGGATGATGTCCTTGCGCGCCTGCGCGTCGAGCACGACCTTGGCGGCCTTCAATTTCGCTTCGTAATCCTCGAAGCGGCGCACGGAGATTGCATCCGGCGCCAGGAAGCGGTGGCCGTGCGTGACTTGACCGGCCTCGATGCCGTCGACAGCAAACTTCACCACGTCGGGGTCTTCGGTCTCGGGACCGAAGGTCGCGATGATCGAGTGCAGCGGCCGCACCCAGGAGAGCGAGCCTGACTTGGCCGAGCGTTCGCCCCAGCGCATCGATTTCGGCCACGGGAAGGTTCTGATGATGACCGGCAGGATTTCGGCCAGCACGTCGATGGTGGCGCGGCCCGGCTTTTCGATCAGTGCGATGTAGAAATCGCCCTTCTTCGGATCGGTCTGGATCTTGGCGTCCTCGATCCGCGCAAGCCCGGTCGCCTTCAAAAATCCCTGGATCGCGGCATCGGGCCCCCCGACGCGCGGGCCGCGGCGCTCTTCCTTCAGGTCGGACTGACGCTGGGGAATGCCATGCACGGTCAGCGCCAGCCGGCGCGGCGTCGCGAACGCCTTTGCGCCTTCGTAGACGAGACCTTCGGCGACGAGCTTGTCGGTGACCATGCGGCGCAGATCGTCCGCCGCCTTCGTCTGCATGCGCGCGGGGATTTCTTCGGAGAAGAGTTCGAGGAGAAGATCAGGCATCAGACCGCCCTGCCCGCTTCGGTGTGAACCCAGGCTTCGCCGCAGGCTTTCGCCAGTTCGCGCACGCGCATGATGTAGCTCTGCCGTTCCGTCACCGAGATCACGCCACGGGCATCGAGCAGGTTGAAGACATGGCTCGCCTTGATGCACTGGTCATAGGCCGGCAGCGCCATCAGATGCTCCTTCTGGTTGCCGCCCTCTTTCCAACCGGCCGCGAGATATTTTTTGCAGGCGTCTTCCGCCATCCTGAACTGCTCGAACAGCATTGCGGTGTCGGCGTATTCGAAATTATGCCGGGAATATTCCTGCTCGGCCTGCAGGAAGACGTCGCCATAGGTGACCTTGTCGGCGCCCTCGCGGCCGTTGAAGTTGAGATCGTAGACGCGGTCGACACCCTGCACATACATCGCCAGCCGCTCGAGTCCGTAAGTGAGTTCGCCGGAGACCGGCGCACATTCGACGCCCGCGACCTGCTGGAAGTAAGTGAACTGGCTGACTTCCATGCCGTCGCACCAGCATTCCCAGCCGAGCCCCCAGGCGCCGAGCGTCGGGCTTTCCCAATCGTCCTCGACAAAGCGGATGTCGTGTACGCCTGAATCGATGCCGATGGCGGCCAGCGACTTCAGGTACAGGTCCTGAAGGTTCGGCGGCGACGGCTTCATGATCACCTGGAACTGGTAGTAGTGCTGCATCCGGTTGGGGTTTTCGCCGTAACGGCCGTCCTTCGGCCGGCGCGAAGGCTGCACATAGGCCGCGTTCCAGCGCTTCGGTCCGAGCGCGCGCAGCGTGGTGGCGGGATGGAAGGTGCCGGCGCCCATTTCCATGTCGTAGGGTTGCAGGATCACGCAGCCCTGCTCCGCCCAGAACCGCTGGAGGGCGAGGATGAAGCCCTGGAACGAACGTTCCGGGCGCATGTGGTCAGGCAAGGCGTCCATCGGCAGAATCGGGCTCGCGAGGGGGTTTTAGAAGCGCGGGACCGTATCGGCGTAGGGACAGGGAATCAAGGCGATGCGGGGACGATGTCATTCCGGGGCGGTCCGCTAGGACCGAACCCGGAATCTCGAGATTCCGGGTTCGATGCTTTGCATCGCCCCGGAATGACCGTGGCTAGCCCGGGCGATAGGCCCCGGTGACGGGGTCGCGGCGGAGGGTGGGAATATCGGCCGTCTGCGTGGCCTCGGCGACGCGTGCCAGGCGCGCCTCTTCCAGTTCCCTGTTGATGCGGACGGCAGTCTTGTAGGCCCAGCGGACCACGGCGAGCCCTCCCAGGGCACCCGCGAATGCGATCAGCGGCGGCATCGGTCGATCCTTGTCGTTCACTTAATCAGCCCCCAATCAGCGCATTCTCGCCGAAGCCGGGCTGCGCCGCAATTGCGCTTTTGGGACTAAATGGCGCGCTCACTTACGCGTTAGAATCCGAATTTGGCCCAAATCGCCCTCGTCTCCAGCGCGGAAATCAGGTCGTCCGGCAGTCCCCCGATACCGTCGAATGCGGCGAGCGAACCCGCGCCCGGCGATCTGCGGCCCAACAGCCCGGACAGCATTCCGCTTGCCGGCGCAATGACCGGCGTCAGCACCTTCTCGCCAAAGCGCTCGCGCAACGTCGATCTGATATCGCCGATCTTGTCGGCAAGGCCGAGCGCGACGGACCTCTCGCCCGCCCAGTATTCGCCGGTGAACAGGACGTCATCGGCGTCCTTGAGGCGTGCCCCGCGGGCGCCCTTGACCAGCGCGATGAAGATGGCGTGGATCTCGCGCTGGAGCGCCTTCAGACGCGCCACATCATCGGGGTCTTCGGGCAGGAACGGATCCAGCATCGCCTTGTGCTCGCCAGCCGTGTACAGCCGCCGCTCGACACCAATTCGCTTGATCAGATCCTGAAAGCCGAAACTGCCGCCGACCACTCCGATCGAGCCGAGGATCGAGGACGGATCGCAAAAAATCTCGTCGCCCGCACAGGCGATCATGTAGCCGCCGGACGCCGCGACATCCTCGACGAACACCAGCACCGGCAGCTTCTTTTCCGCGGAAAGCTGCCTGATCCGCAAATAGATCTGGCGCGATTGCACCGGCGAGCCGCCGGGTGAATTGATCACCAGCGCCACCGCCTTGGCGTGGCGGGTGGCGAAGGCGCGCTCCAGCGTCTTGGCGATGCCGGCCAACGTCAGCCCCGGCCTGAGCGGCGTCACCGCACCGATGACACCCGACAGGCGCACGACGGGGACGACCGCGGCGTCGCGCCGGAATCTTGCCGGAATGAATTGTTTCATCCGGTCAATGAGGTTCGGCAATCCTGTGCGATCACTTATTTGTTCACTCATGCCGTTACCTCGAATTAACCATTTTTTATCGCACCAGTGTCATTGCAAAGACGAAACGCCGTTTTCGGCCGGAACGCCTTTTGCCCTGCAGATGTTAGGGCTGCAATGGCGCAGCGGAGACTGACATGAAAATCTACCTGCTGATAATGCTCATCGGCAGCCTTCTGGCCGCGATCCACTTTACATCGTCGCCCAAACAACAGTCAGAGACGCTTCCGCAATAGCGTCCTGCACGGCGAATTTGGGAGACGCGGACCGCCTACGGGCTCGCGAGCGGCAAGGTTCCCTTTCCAGCCAAAATCTCCTGCGCCATGGGGTTGGGCACACCTGCCGCGTCATTGAGCATCAGGGCCGGATGGATTTGCGTCGGCGCCCGCCCGCCCTTCATGGCCCTGACGAGAATCCGGTTGGCCGGCCCCCGCGCGTCGCCGTGAACCGGCAGAAGCTGCAAACTCCCGAAACCGTGATCGAGCGCCGAGAGCACCTCAGCCAGTCCATCGGCGCGCCAGATCAGCGTCAGCATTCCCCTGGACTTGAGAATGCGCCGCGCCGCGTGCACCCATTTTGGAAGCGTCGTTGCGGTCGCCATGTGCGCGATGCCGCGCGCGGTGTCCGGCGAGACGCGATGCCGCGCCGGATCGTTGAAGGGCGGATTCATCAGCACGGCATCAACACTGTCGGGGCCTATCCCGGCCGCGGCAAAGGCCGTGGCATCGGCTTCGACATCGAGCACGATCACGTCGGCTTGAATCGCATTCGCTTCCGCATTGGCGCGCGCTAGGTCCGCCAACGCCGGATCGATCTCGACCAGGACCAGATCGATGCCCGCGACGCGGCTCGCCACCGCCAGCCCCGCGGCCCCGATGCCGGCGCCTAAATCGGCGATGCGGTCGCCCGAACGGGCTGCGGTCGCCGCCGCCAGCAGCACCGCATCGTGGCCGGCGCGATGTCCCGATTTCAGTTGCATCAAACGCAATTGCCCGCCGAGAAACGCGTCCTCGGTGAGTTCGAGGACAGGATCACTCATCGGGGCGCAATTCGTGGGCCAGGCCCGCTTCCGACAGCAACTGGCGGGCCGCGCGGTTATCGTCCTCGTGAACCAGGATACGGCGCGGCAGGATGCCGAGCGATCCCTCGATCACGCTCATGTTCTGGTCCAGCACCAGATGATGGATATTGGCGCCGTCGAGCAGCGCGCCTACAGCGGAAACCAGCACGATATCGTTGGTCCTGACCAATTCCCGCAACGGATGTGCTCCTTTTTTGCCCCGGTGCGGCGGTGGCACCGGGCCTGTCAACCGCTTCGTGCCCTTGCCGCCATCACCGGCACTTTCTATTGTAGAACAAGGATAGTGCGAATTGGCCAAAATTGGAGACCCGCGTGGCGGTTATTGTACCCTTCGAGAGCCCGAACGCTTCGATAGACGCGCTGGTCGGGCTCGTCGCCGCCGACATGGAGCGGGTCAATGCTACGATCCTGTCGCGGACGGGGTCGGAAGTCACCATGATCCCGGAGGTCGCCAATCACCTGATCTCCTCCGGCGGCAAGCGCCTCCGCCCGATGCTGACGCTGGCGATGGCCCAGCTCTCCAACTATTCCGGCGATGGCCACATCAAGCTCGCTGCCGCGGTCGAATTCATGCACACCGCGACGCTGCTGCATGACGACGTCGTCGACGAAAGCGAGCTGCGCCGCGGCAAGCTGTCGGCGCGGATGCTGTGGGGCAATGAGGCGAGCGTGCTGGTCGGCGACTTCCTGCTCGGTCAGGCCTTCCGCATGATGGTCGAGGTCGGCTCGCTGCGCGCGCTGGACATTCTCTCTTCCGCCGCCGCCACCATCGCCGAAGGCGAAGTGATGCAGCTTGCGGCAGCCAAGAACACCGCGACCACCGAGGACGAATACCTCGCCGTGATCAGGGGCAAAACGGCCGAACTGTTCGCCGCCGCCTGCGAGGTCGGTCCCGTCATCGCCAACCGGCCGAAGGCCGAACAGACCGCGTGCCGCTCGGTCGGCATGAATCTCGGTATCGCCTTCCAGCTCGTCGACGACGTGCTGGATTATGGCGGCAAGGCCGCAAAACTCGGCAAGAACATCGGCGACGATTTCCGCGAAGGCAAGATCACGCTGCCGGTGGTGCTGGCGTTCCGCCGCGGCAGTGACAGCGAGCGCAAGTTCTGGATCAAGGCATTGGAGCGCGGCGAGATCAGCGACAGCGACCTCGATCACGCCATCGGGTTGATGACCAAGCACCGCGCGCTGGAAGACACGATCAGCCGCGCCCAGCACTACGGCGCGATGGCGGTGGATGCCCTGGCGCTTTTCCCGGCCTCACCGATGAAGACCGCGCTGGAGCAGGTGGTGGCGTTCTGTCTGGCGCGGTCGCATTGATTACCGACCTCGTCATACCCCGCGAAAGCGGGGTATCCAGTACGCTGCGGCTTCTCGGTGATGCCTCTGGAATACTGGATCACCCGCCTTCGCGGGTGATGACAACAATCCCATCGGGGACAATCGATAGGTTTCGCTTCGCTCTACCCATATCCTACAAGAGTGACCACATTTGAACGGCACCAATTTCACCTTGTTCCTGCTGGCGGCCCTCGTCATTGCCGCCGTCCCCGGCCCCGGAATCTTTTACGTCGCGGCACGCACGCTATCGGGCGGCAAGCGAGCCGGCATCGCCTCGACCTTCGGCACGGCGCTCGGCGGGCTGGTGCATGTGATCGCGGGCGGGCTTGGCGTCTCGGCGATCATCCTTGCCAGCGCTGAACTCTTCACCGCGCTGAAATTCGCCGGCGCCGTCTATCTCGTGTGGCTCGGCATCAGGACATTTCGCGAAGCCGGGAAATGGTTGCCGGAGCAGATCAGTGCCGTCGGCACACAACGAGTGTTTCGGGAAGGCGTGCTGGTCGAAGCCTTGAATCCGAAGACCGCCGCGTTCTTCCTCGCCTTCATTCCGCAATTTCTCGACCCGGCCGGCAGCTATCCGGCGCTGCAGTTCATGGCGCTGGGACTGATCTCGGTCGCGCTGAATACGCTGGTCGATGTCGTCGTCGTGATGATGGCCACGACCGCGCGCGATAGTCTCACGCGCAGGCCGAACTTGCTTCAACGATTGCGGCAGGGATCGGGGCTGTTCATCGCCGGCCTCGGGATTTCGCTGGCGCTGGCGCGGCGGCCCGCGAGTTAACTCAGCGTCCCCGCGTGCACCCACCATCCCGGGTGATCGCGGCGGATCTTTTCCGCCGCGCGGCCGGCTTCGGCGGTGTTCTCGTAGATCGCAAAGCAGGTGGCGCCGGATCCGGACATCCGCGCCAGCCAGGCGCCGTTGGTGGCGTTGAGTGCTGCGATGACTTCGCCGATCACGGGCTGCACGCGCATGGCGGGCGTCTCCAGATCGTTGGAGTTGGCGGCGAGCGCTTCGACCCATTCCTCCAGCGACGCCTTGTCGTCGGGCCAGCGATCCCGCAGCAGCACGTCGGTGACGCCAACCAGCAGTTCGCCGTTGCGCAGGCCCAGCGCGTTGAACACGTCGCGGGTTGCGACGGGAACGCCGGGATTGACCATCACGCAGGGCATTTTCGGCAGGCTGAGCGGCTGCAGCGCTTCGCCGACGCCGGTCATGACGCAGCCACGCGAGTTGACGCAGACCGGCACGTCGGCGCCGGTCAGTTGCGCGACCTCGATGATGCGGGGATCGTCGAGCGAAAGCCCGTTCAACTGCGCAAGCAGCCGCAGCGCCGCTGCGGCATCGGCCGAACCGCCGCCGATGCCGGCCGCCACCGGCAGGACCTTGTCGAGCGTAAAGCTGCCCGCCTTCATGCCAGGCACGCGTTCCGCCAACAAACGCGCGGCCTTGATCACCAGATTGTCCGAGGTATCGCCGCAGGCCTGCGCCAGCGGTCCGGACATCTTCAAATCCAGATCGGAGCCCGGCGACAGCGTCAGCCGATCGGCGCAGTCTGCGAACGCCACCACGCTTTCGAGATCGTGATAGCCGTCGGCGCGGCGGCCGTTCACCCGCAAGGTCAGGTTGACCTTGGCGCGTCCTTCATCACTCAATAGCGGCATTGCCGAACAGCCCCCAAACTCTTCCGTCAGCCGCCCTTGCCGTCTTCCTTCTTCTTGTCGGCAGAAGCCGCAGAGGAAGTGTCTTCGGGCAGGCCATTGGCAATCTTGGCTTCGATCTTCGGCAGTTCTTCCGCCTCGGGCTTGAGGTCGCGGGCATGGGCCCACTGGAATTTCGCTTCCAGCGTCCGACCGACACGCCAATAGGCATCGCCGAGATGGTCGTTGATGGTCGGATCCTCGGGCTTGAGATCGATCGCACGCTCGAGATGCTTCACCGCGTCTTCGAAATTGCCGATCCGGTAAAACGCCCAGCCCAGCGAATCCACGATGTAGCCGTCATCCGGGCGCTGATCGACGGCGCGGCGGATCATCTTCATGCCTTCGTCGAGGTTGATGCCCTGGTCGATCCAGGAATAGCCGAGATAGTTCAGGACATGCGGCTGCTCGGGCTGCAGCTCGAGCGCCTTGCGCATGTCGGCTTCGGCCTTGCTCCACTGCTTGGAACGCTCCTCGCAGATGCCGCGGTAATAGTAGGTGACCCAGGTGTTCTTGTCGGTCACGCCGGGCTGTGCGTCGATCGCCAGCGTATAGGTGTTGGCGCAATCGTTGAACTTCTTGCGGCCGCGCTCGATGTTGCCGAGCGCCATGATCGCCTCGATGTCCTTCGGAGCCTCTGCGGTGACACCCTTCAGGATCTTGATCGCCTCGTCGCTGCGGTCGGCGGCGTCGAGATTGGTGGCGAGCTGGATCTGCGCGTTGCGCTTGAGCGGCGAAGTGGCCGGCATGCGCTCGTAGACCTTGATCGCCATCTTCGGCTTCTTGACCGATTCATAGAGATCGGCGAGCGACAGCAGCGCCAGCGGATGATTGGGCTGCAGGTAGAGCGCGAGCTGCAGATAGACCAGCGCCAGATCCTCGCCGCCGCGGCGGGTCAGCGTGGCGCCGATGCCGTAAAGCGCCTCGGCCGCGCCGGCTTGCGCCGAATCCACCAGCGGCGACATCTTCTTGCCGGCCCGGGTCTCGCGCAGGCCTTCCTGCACCAGCGGGTGCCGCGGCAATTTCTTGTCGAAGGCTTCGTAGATGCCGGCCGCCGCCGCGCCATCCTTGTTGCGCGACAGCCAGCGCGCATAGGCGTCGGAAACGCGCAGCATCGAATCGTCGAGCTTGTAGGCGCGCTCGAACCGCGTGCCGGCATCCTTGTCCTTGCCCGAGATCTCCATGATCATGCCGGTGTGGAGATCCTTGAAGATTGGATACCATTCGGGGCCGGTCAGCTTGTCGATATTGGCAACCGCGGCCTTGGCGTCGCCGGCGCCGTAGCTCGCCCATCCCGACAGCAGCGTCGCCACGAGATCCGTGATCGGTCCGCGGATCGACTGGTTGATGTTGAGCTGCGCGGCCGGATATTTCTTCTGCTTGAGATCGCGGACGCCGACCACGAGCCGCGCAACGCGGTTGGCCTTGTCCATCGTCAGGATGCGATCGGCCAGCTTGACCGCTTCGTCGATGTCGCCATCGGCGAGCGAGGAGATGAAGGCGCGATCCAGGAGCTCGTTGTTCTTCGGATCGGTGCGCAGCGCGGAGCGATAGAATGCCGCAGCCGAGGCCGCGTCACGCTCGACGCTGGCATGCCGCGCGGCGAGATAGCTGCCCGCCGTGGTCAGCGATTTCAGATCGGCCTTGGTGGGGAATTGCGCAGCGCTATCGGCCGGATGTTCGGGCGTCTGCGCCGAGACCGCAGCCGGTGCGGCCAGTGCGGCGAAAGTAATTGCGGCGATGGTCCAACGATTCATACGGGTGGAAAGCATCACGGTTCGCCTAGCTCCAGGATGTATGGCGGGATCGTTACGATCGGTCTCTAATGCAAACCCAAGCGGCGGCATCTCGGGCAGCGACAATGCCGCGTTTGGCCCTCAACCGCAAGGATACGGGCTGGCGAATCGGTTGGCAGATGAGGCCCTTAGGGCTCCGATTTGCCCAGCCCAACCCGGAAACGCTCTTACTGTGGCGGTATCGTGGCTGGAGGCGGTATCACCCTCCTCCATCTCACGCAATCGTGGTTGATACGGCCGCTCTACATGCCCTGGTAATTGGGCCCGCCGCCGCCTTCCGGCGGAACCCAGGTGATATTGCCGTTCGGGTCCTTCACGTCGCAGGTTTTGCAGTGGACGCAGTTCTGGGCGTTGATCTGGAAGCGCGGACCAGCGCCCTCCTCGACCCATTCATAGACGCCGGCCGGGCAATAGCGGTTCGACGGACCAGCGAAGACGTCGTGCTCGGACGTCTTCTGCAGGTTCATGTCGGCGACCTTGAGGTGAACCGGCTGGTCCTCTTCATGATTGGTGTTGGAGAGAAACACCGAGGACAGTTTGTCGAAGGTCAGCTTGCCGTCCGGCTTCGGATAGGCGATCGGGGTGTGCGCCCTCGCCGCATCCAGCGTCTTGCGGTCCGGCTTGGCGTGCGACTGCGTTCCGAACAGCGAGAAGCCCAGCGTGTTGCACCACATGTCGAAGCCGCCGAGCGCCACGCCGATGATGGTGCCGAACTTCGACCATAGCGGCTTGACGTTGCGGACCTTGTGCAGGTCTCGGCCGACGGCAGAATCGCGCCAGGCGTTTTCGTAACTGACCAGTTCGTCATTGGCGCGGCCCGCGCCGAGCGCTTGCGCGACATGTTCGGCCGCGAGCATGCCGCTGCCCATCGCATTGTGCACGCCCTTGATGCGCGGCACGTTGACGAAGCCTGCCGCGCAGCCGATCAGCGCGCCGCCCGGGAAACTCAGGCGCGGCACCGACTGATAGCCGCCCTCGGTAATGGCGCGCGCGCCATAGGAGATGCGCTTGCCGCCTTCGAACACGGTACGGATGGCGGGATGCGTCTTGAAGCGCTGGAATTCGTCGAACGGCGACAGATACGGATCGTCGTAATTGAGATGCACGACGAAACCGACCGCGACCTTGTTGTCGTCGTAATGGTAGAGGAACGAGCCGCCGCCGGTCTTGTTGTTCAGCGGCCAGCCGAACGAATGCTGGATCAGCCCCTTCTGGTGCTTGGCGGGATCGATCTCCCAGACTTCCTTGAGCCCGATGCCGAATTTCGACGGCTCGCTCTTGGCGTCGAGCGAGTATTTCGCGATCAACTGCTTGCTCAGGCTACCGCGCGCGCCTTCGGCGAACAGCGTGTATTTGCCGAGCAGCTCCATGCCACGCGTGAAGGAGTCCTTCGGCTTGCCATCCCTGCCGATGCCCATGTCGCCGGTCGCGATGCCGCGCACCGCGCCGTTGTCGTCATAAAGCACCTCGGCGGCCGCAAAGCCCGGATAGATTTCGACGCCGAGCGCCTCCGCCTTCGGCCCCAGCCAGCGGCAGACATCGCCGAGCGAACCGATATAGCAGTGATGGTTGTCCATCAGCGGCGGCATCGCGAAGTTCGGCAGCCGGATCGCGCTTGACGCCGTCGTCCAGTAGAAGCGATCGTCCTTGACCTGCGTCTTCAGCGGACACTCCGCATCCTCACGCCAATCGGGGATCAGTTTGTCGAGGGAAACCGGATCGATCACCGCGCCCGACAGGATATGCGCACCGACCTCGGAACCCTTTTCAACCACCACGATGCTGAGGTCCGCATTGAGCTGCTTCAGCCGGATCGCCGCGGCGAGGCCGGACGGCCCGGCGCCGACGATCACGACGTCGAATTCCATGGATTCGCGGGGAGGAAGTTCTTCTGCACTCATGATCTGGTCTCAGCCCAATTGAGAACGGCTCTAAAGCGTCCTTGTTTACGATTTTTGGTAGGAGGACAACCATGGAAATGCAATGTGAGGCGGTTTCGCATCCGTCCAATTGATCCTAGATTGGCATAATGGATTTCATCCCCGAACCCGCGCCTAATCTCAGGCAATTGCTGGCCTTTTATCTGGAGGCCGGGGTCGATTGCACGCTGGCGGAGGAGCCGGTCGACCGCCTTGCCGAACCGGACGCGCCCGCCCCCGCGCTCGTGGCGCGCGAGAGTGCGCCACCTCCTCCGGTCCGGGAAATGCCGGTGGCGGTATCAGCAGTTCCGCGCAGCGAAATCGCGCCCGCGCCGGAAGTTGCGATCGCGTCCGCCCGCGAAGCGGCGCGAAGCGCACCGACACTGGAAGAACTGCGTGCGCTCCTGGAAAAATTCGAGGGCTGCGCGCTGCGGAACACCGCGACACGGCTGGTGTTCGCCGACGGCAATCCCAAGGCGCGCATCATGTTCGTCGGCGAAGCGCCCGGACGCGACGAGGACATCGAGGGCCTGCCTTTCGTCGGTCGTTCCGGCAAGTTGCTCGACCGGATGATCGCGGCAATCGGCCTCGACCGCAGCAAGGCCTACATCGCCAACGTGATCCCCTGGCGGCCGCCCGGCAACCGGACGCCGACGCCGCAGGAAACGCAGATCTGCCTGCCCTTCATCCAGCGGCAGATCGAGCTGGTGAACCCCGACGTGCTGGTGACGCTCGGCAACCCGTCGACGCAGACGCTGCTGTCGACCCGTGAAGGCATCATGAGAACCCGCGGGAAATGGTTCGACTACGACACCGGCAGCCGCACCATCCGCGCCATGGCGACATTCCACCCGGCCTATCTGCTGCGTTCGCCGTCCTACAAGCGGATGTCGTGGCAGGATTTGCGCGCGATCGCGAAAGCGCTGGCGGCTTCGTAGGGTTTTACTGCGCCTTCGGCCGCACGATCGCCCAGCCGACCCGCAACAACGGCTGGCGGCCGTTCACCATCCATTCGAAGACGCGCGGCACTTCCGGCACCAGGCCGGGAAAGCGTTGCGCGATATCGGGCGGCGGCGTGCCTGAGGTATCGGAAGCGCGCCAGACCACAACGCCGCCGGTCTCGCTGAATTTCGCGACCGACATCCACGGGGTTCGTTCCGGCGTGGAATCGAGCAACAGATGCGGACGTCCGCGGTTCATGGCGATGATTCCAGCCAGCTGCGGATCGCCGGCCACCGCGCGCAGGCGCTGGTTGGTTCGGCGCTCGAAGTTGTCGCCGAAGAAACTCGCGATTGCTTTGGCCGGCAGCGCGGTCGGCACTTCATTGTCCCCGGTCCAGGGCAGGAACAGGCTCGTCGCAACGACCGCCACGGCAGGCGCAACAACGGCCGCCGCCCACACCGTTCGGAGCAGGCGCTGGCGCCGCAGATGAAGCAGGTCGCCGGTCGCCACGATCACGGCCAGCCCCGACATCAGCAGGGCCACGCCGGCCCCGCCCACTACGTGATCGAGGTTGAAGATCCCCGCAATCAGGCTTCCGAGCAGCGCGGGCGCCAATGCGAAGAAATAGACGAAGTCGCGCGCCAGCGGATCGACCGGCGGCCGAAAGATGATCGGCGCTTCCTCGGCGTGACGGGCGAACCAGCCGGAGTTGAGGATCACGAGCAGCACGATGGCGGACATCGCGAGCACCAGGCCGACGAGCAGCCAGCCCCATTGCATCGCGCGCGCGCCAAGGTCGGAGAATGCCGGCCATGGCGGCATCGCGAGCGCATCGGCACGGAGCAGCCAGATCAGATACGGCAAGACCAGCACGGCGATCACGAGCAGCGCATAGAGCGGATCGAGCGACATCAGCACGCGCCGCCTTCGCTCCGTGGCCACTGCAAATCCGGCGAGCAGCAGCAACAATCCGAGCGCGGCCGGCGTCGTCAGCAGCAATAGCCCGGCCTCGATCGACCAGGCGAACCAGGCGTTGCGGCGGTTCTGGCCGATCAATTGCCAGGAATGCAGCAGCAGCAGCGCCCATAGCGGACGCGCCAGCACCATGGGTCCGAATTCGACGCCGGGCGAACTGAAGGCCACCACCGTCATCGACAAGAGAACCGCGAGCACCGCCTGCTGCCCACCGACAATCGCGCGCGCCAGTTGATAGTAGATCCAGAACGTGGCGACAGCGCAGGCCTGCGCCAGGAGATAGACGCCGAACATGCTGTTGCCGGCGGCGCGGAAGGCGATATCAGCGAGCCAGAACGCCAGCGGCGGGCCGAGCGAGGTTCCGACCTGATATTCCCGGCCGAAGGCCAGCACGGTCGCGAGGTCGCCGGGCGGGCTGCGATAGAGCAGCATCGGCAGGAACAGCCAAAGTCCGGCCTGGACCAGCACCACGAGCAAGACCACCAGCCGCGGGCGGGCGCGGATCAGTTCGACAACGAGCGAGGTGAAGCGCATGAAACGTCCGAATGCCCGGGCCTGGCGGCCCTGTCCCCAAGCTTGTCCCCTAAGCACGTTTGATAGAGCGCACGAGCCGTCGAGGCAACCGATCTCAGATCGTGACGGAGATATCGGAAGCGATCTCCCCATCCGCCGTGAAAAGATCGGGCTCGACTTCGACCGTCTCCGGAAAATGCTTCTGCCGCGCGGCAATCACGGGCGCAAAAAACCGGCGGTGGTGGATGCTCGGGCCGAGCCGGTCCAGCGCCTCGCGATGTTCCGGCACGGCGTAGCCCTTGTGGGTCTCGAAACCGTAGCCCGGGCAATCCAGCGCCAGGGCGCTCATCAGGCGGTCGCGCGTGACCTTGGCGATGATCGAGGCGGCCGCAATCGACATGACGATGCCGTCGCCGCCGATCACGGCGTCACAGTCGCAGGGCGCATCAATCTTGTCACGGCCGTCGACGAACACATGCTTCGGCAGTTCCGGCAGCGCGCGCACGGAGCGCGCCAGCGCCCAGAGCGAGGCGCGCAATATATTGTCGCGATCGATCCGCGCCGGCGATGCAAAGGCAACTGCAAAGGACGAGGTCGCGCAGATCTCCTCGAACAGTTCCTCGCGACGCTCGGCCGTCAGCCGCTTGGAATCGTCGATGCCTTTGGGAATCCGCTTGGGATCGAGGATGACGGCGGCTGCCACCACCGGACCCGCCAGCGGACCGCGCCCGGCCTCGTCGCAGCCGGCAACCGGCCAGACGCCGCGCTTGATCAGCGCCCGCTCGCGGCGAAAGCTCGGCGGCGCGACGGCGATGACGCCCTTGGGCAGTCCGGCCTGTTCCATGCCGGCTTTCTTACCTGATTTCCTGTCGGTTTTCTTGGCGGACTTGTTTCGAATCATGGCCGGGATCGTGCGCATGCGCGCGACCGCGCGCAACCGGGAACCCGGCACTATTCCCGTTATTCAGCGTGACGCTGCCGCCACTCCCCGGCCTCAATCACATAAACGTCCCGGCTCCCGCGCTTGGGGCGCGGCGTCGTCAAAATGACGTGCGGCTGCTCTTCCGATGCTGGCATGGTCTTCCGGTCCATCAAGCCGCAATAGAGCAACTCGCTGACAGAGAGAAGTGGCACCGCCATAACACCACGGGTTCTAATCCGGCAGGCGAACCCGCCGGTCGTCGCCGACCTCGATGCCGGGCGCGACCACCACTTCCCACGCGTGGTTATCGGGATCGCCGAAATAGCAGGAGTAACCGCCGTAATCGGTCTTGCGCGCGGGCTTGAGCAGCGACGCGCCGCAGGAGATGGCGAAATCGAGCACCGTGTCGACCTCCTCGACCGAGCTGCAATTCCAGGCGAGCGTCACGCCGCGAAAGGTTTTCGGCCGCGGTTGGTCTGGCAGCGTGGCGTCGCTCGCGAGTTGATCCCACGGGTAGAGCGCGATCATGGTGCCGCCGGTGTCGAAGAAAGCGACGGCGTCGCCGGTTGCCTTCATTTTGCGGGCAAAGCCAAGCGCTTCGTAAAAGGCGATGCTGGCGCTGATATCGCTGACGCCGAGCGTGATGACGGTGAACCTGGGGATTGGCTTGCCAGTACGCATGTTATTTCCTTCCGTCATTGCGATGAGCCTAAGCTACGGCGGATAAGTCGCTCGCTCTCAATGACGACAACGCCTCAGAACAAACTCAGTTGCTGCCCGCTGCGCTTCGGCTTGACGAAATGATCGGTCGTCAGCTTCGAACGCCGCTTGTTGAGACCGAGCTTCTCGCAGGCGATTTCGAAGCGGCGGCCGATCATCCAGGCCATCGGGCCGGTGCCCTTCATCCGCGTTCCCCATTGCGAGTCGTAATCGCGTCCGCCGCGCATGTCGCGGATCAGGGTGAAGACGTGGCGGTAGCGATCGGGATAGTTCGCCATCAGCCATTCGCGAAAGAGGTCGCGCACCTCCAGCGGCAGCCGCAGCAGCACGTAGCTCGCTTCCTTGACGCCGGCATGGGCCGCGGCATCGAGGATGCGCTCGATCTCGGAATCGTTCAGCGCGGGGATGACGGGCGCGACCATCACGGTTGAGGGGATCCCGGCCTCCGATAATTGCCGCAGCGCCTCCAGCCGTTTCGGCGGCGTCGAGGCGCGCGGCTCCATGGTGCGCGCGAGCTTGGGATCGAGCGTGGTCACTGATATCGCGACCTTCGCGAGATTGCGCTTCGCCATCCGCTGCAGAATGTCGATATCGCGCGTCACCAGCGCCGATTTGGTGACGATGCCGACGGGATGGCCGGCTCGGTCAAGCACTTCGAGAATGCCGCGCATGATTTTGTGTTCGCGCTCGATCGGCTGATACGGATCGGTGTTGGTGCCGATCGCGATCATGCGCGGCTCGTAGCCCGATGCGGCGAGCTCCTTCTCGAGCAGTTCCGGCGCGTCGGGCTTGGCGAGCAGCTTGGATTCGAAATCGAGTCCGGGCGACAGGCCGAGAAAGGCATGGGTCGGCCGCGCGAAGCAGTAGACGCAGCCATGCTCACAGCCGCGATAGGGATTGATCGAGCGGTCGAAGCCGATGTCGGGCGAGTCGTTGCGGGTGATGACCTTGCGCGAGGTGTCCAGCGACACCGTCGTCTTGAACGGCGGCAGATCGTCAAGGCTCTGCCAGCCATCGTCGAAGGCGACCCGCGCCTCGGCCTCGAACCGGCCGCTCTGGTTGGACTGCGCGCCGCGCCCACGCCGTCGCTGCTTTTCGATGTTGACCGCAAGCTCGGGAAAAGGTGTCGCACCCGCCGGTTCGGAGGGCGCCGTGACCGGCGGGTGCTTGAGGGCATGAGAGGATGCTCGGCTCATGGGGAGAACATAGCACGAGGAAAGAACAAATCAAGAACATGATCGCCAACAATTCACGGCGATGCCCAATTTGCCGGAGAGGACACCGGCGCGGCATGCCTTAAAAAACCGCACGCAAACGGCTGTTTTGCTTGTGACAAGGTGATAACAGTGCAGCGTTTTTCACCGCTTGAGCCAGCGAAGCCTCATCATGTTGAGCGTGATCGTTCCGACCGAAGGAATAGAACAGCCGGCCGTCGCAACGCTGGCCGCGCTGGTGCCGGGCGCCGCGGCCGGTGTGATTGCCGAGGTGCTGCTGGTCGACAGGGGCGCCAATGGCGTGATCGAGCGGGTGGCCGACGTTGCCGGCTGCGGCTTTCTGAAGTTCGAGGGAACACGCGCCGCGGCACTGGCCGCCGGCGCACGGGCAGCGCGCTCGCCCTGGCTGATGTTCCTGCATGCCGGCGCGGTGCTCGACAGCGGCTGGATCGACGAGACCACGCAGTTCATCCAGGCCGTATCGAGCAGCGGCCGGCCGCGCGCCGGGGTGTTTCGCTATGCCCGCTCGCCCTATTCCGACACGCGGCTGCGCGACGGCTTCAAATTCGTCGCCCGCATGATCGCCGGGCCATCGGCGGAACAGGGGCTCCTGATCGCCCGCGATCATTACGAGCGGCTTGGCGGCTACCGGCCCGATTCCCGCCGCTCCGAGACGCGGCTGTTGCGCCAGCTCGGCCGCTCGGCGCGTACCCAGTTGCGCAGCCGGATCATGGTCGTCGCCTGAAGCGGTACACCGCAGGGCACAGACGCAAAATATCAAAAACAACCCCATGCAAAGTAGGGGCGGCACGAGCCGGCGTGCCCCACGAGAATATACTTGCCAAAGGCAACTATATATTTGACAATGGCAAGTATCGAGGTGTTGCCATGTCCGAACTGGATTCCGAACAAGAAGTCGCGGCGGTTCGCGCCTTCAATCGCTTCTACACCCGCAAGCTCGGCGTGCTGGACCAACAGCTCCTGAAGAGCCCCTATTCGCTGAGCGAGGCGCGGGTGCTGTACGAACTCGCCCACCGCGAAGACACCTCTGCCAAGGAGATCGGAAGCGAGCTGGGCCTCGATGCCGGCTATCTCAGCCGCATCGTGCAGAAATTCGATGAAGCCGGACTGATTACCAGCAAGCCGCTGCCGTCCGATCGCCGGCAATACCGCCTCACTTTGACGGCCAAGGGGCGTCAGACATTCGCAAAACTCGAGCGCAGCATGCGGGACGAAGTTGGGGCGATGCTGGCCACGTTGCCGCACGACGGCAAGGCGCGCTTGATCGGTGCGATGGCCGAGATCGAACGGCTGCTCGGTGATTCCCGCGGGTCTTCTTCGCCCGCAGTGTTGCGCGAACCGCGTCCCGGCGACATGGGATGGGTGGTGCAGAGCCACGGCGCGTTCTACGCCCGCGAATACGGCTTCGACTCCTCTTTCGAGGGACTGGTCGCGGAGATCGCGGCAAAATTCCTCGCTTCGTTCGACGCATCGCGCGAACGCTGCTGGATCGCCGATATCGACGGGACGCAAGTCGGCTCGATCTTTCTGGTGCGTCACACCGACGACGTCGCCAAGCTGCGACTGCTGCTGGTCGAGCCGGCCGGGCGTGGCCAGAGGCTGGGCCATCGGCTGGTCGGCGAATGCATCGCATTCGCCAGGGCCTGCGGCTATCGCAAGATCACGCTGTGGACGCAGAGCAACCTGGTCGCCGCCCGCAAGATCTATCAGGAAGCCGGATTCAAGCTGGTCGCCACCGAGCCGCATCGCAGTTTCGGGCAAAGCCTGATAGGCGAAACCTGGGAAATGGAACTGTGAGGCCGGGGCGTCGCGATACTGCGCGGCGCGTGACGCCTGATATCCTCGACTTTCATATCAAGCGTGCGCATCACTTGCGCATTGAGGCCTGGCGCAACATGTGGCGCGGGCTGTGGACGCTGCTGGTCAGGCTGAAGCGCCTTGTGCTTTAGGTCGCCGCAGGTGCTCGTCCAGCCGCGGCATGATCTCGACAAAATTACAGGGGCGCGTGCGGTAATCAAGCTGGGCGGCGAGGATGCCGTCCCACGCGTCGCGGCAGGCGCCCGGCGATCCCGGCAGACAGAAGATGAAGGTGGCACCCGCTACGCCCGCGGTGGCGCGGCTCTGCACCGTCGAGGTGCCGATCTTGGCGTGGCTCAGCATGTGGAAGGCGATGGAAAAACCATCCATCCGCTTTTCGAACAGCGGCTCGATCGCCTCCGGCGTCACGTCGCGGCCGGTGAAGCCGGTGCCGCCGGTGGTGATGATCGCATCGACGCCTTCGTCGGCGATCCACCGCTTGACGATGACGCGGATCGCATCGACGTCGTCGACGATGATTTCGCGCGCGGCGAGGTGATGGCCCGCCGCCGTCAGCCGGTCCGCCAGCGTGGCGCCGGATTTGTCGTCGGCCAGCGAGCGCGTGTCAGAGACCGTCAGCACCGCGATGTTGAGCGGCACGAATTGTTTTGTTTCGTCGATCGACATGACTGCTTCTTCCCCTCATGCCCGGGCAAAAGCGCGAAGCGCGTCTTCGCGCAGACGTCCCGGGCATCCACGTCTTTCAACTATCCGGAAGCAAGACGTGGATGGCCGGGACAAGCCCGGCCATGACGAATTACTTCCGCTCGAGCTACAACGCGCCCTGAGCAAACGTGTTGCAGGCCTGCACCGTGCCCTGCTGGTAGCCGGTCATGAACCATTGCTTGCGCTGCGCCGCGGAGCCGTGGGTAAAGCTGTCGGGCACCACCCTGCCCGTCGACTGCCGCTGCAGCGTGTCGTCGCCGATCGCGGTTGCCGTCCTCAACGCCGCGTCGATATCGCCGGGCTCGATGAAGCCGGGACGCTTCTTCTCCTCGCGGTTGACCCAGACGCCCGACAGGCAATCCGCCTGCAACTCGACCTTGACCTGCAGCGCGTTGGCTTCCGCCTTGCTGCCGGCTTGCTGCTGCAGTCGCTGCACGCGCGGCAGGATGCCGAGCAGGTTCTGAATGTGATGTCCCGCCTCATGCGCGATGATGTAGGCGGTCGTGAATTTGCAGGCACTGCCTGAGCAACCGCGGAAGCGCGTCTCGACTTCGCGGAAGAAAGAGGTGTCGAGGAAAATCTGCTTGTCCGGCGGGCAATAGAACGGTCCCATCGCCGACTGCGCCATGCCGCAGCGCCCGCCATTGGTGACGTTGCGAAACAGCACGATGCGCGGTCCCGTATAATTCTGTCCGCTGGTCTGGAAGATCTCGCTCCAGCGATCGTCGATCTCGCCGAGGATGCCGGCGATCATGCTGCCGACTTCATCCTTCGGCGCGCCGGTCTTGGCCGGGCCCGACCTGCGATCGGTCTGGTAGGTCGGCGCCTGCTGGCCGCCGGTGAGAATTTCAGCGCCGCCGATCAGAAGGCGCGGATCGATGCCGAAGGCATAGCCGACGAGGCCGAGAATGATGATGGTGCCGATGCCGAGCCCACCACCGCCCATCGGCAGGCCAAAGCCGCCACCACCACCACCCATTCCGCCGCCGCCCTCGTCACGACGGTCGTCGATACTATCGCTGCGGCGGAAGTCATCGTAACGCATGGCGCTGTTTCCTCATCCCCGGGGCTGCTCAAATACCAACGCGGCAGTCACGTAAAATTTCCATTTCATTAATCAATAACCTGCCCGGCAAAAATTGCCTAGTG
Organism: Bradyrhizobium paxllaeri; assembly: GCF_001693515.2. Taxonomy (NCBI): domain Bacteria; kingdom Pseudomonadati; phylum Pseudomonadota; class Alphaproteobacteria; order Hyphomicrobiales; family Nitrobacteraceae; genus Bradyrhizobium; species Bradyrhizobium paxllaeri. The sequence goes on along the minus strand of NZ_CP042968.1, from coordinate 1,739,854 downwards.
CGCGAGCGACGCAATCTCTGCTGGCATTCTTGCCGATGATATCTCTGCGCATTCTCCGATCACCGCATCCGCAATTAAGTCGATTTTTACTTTGCCGGGTCAATGTATCGCCAGTCGGTTGTTTAGTCCCGCGTCGCCGACAGCGTCGCCTGAGTCAGAGTAATTGAGTCATGGTAGTGTCGCGTCGCGGGGCGTCTGCAAGGGCGCCCCGCACTAAATTTGAGTCTGAGTCCAGCGCTCGTATCGTCGTCGGCGATTGCGTCGCCGAGATGTCGAAGCTGCCGGCCGGTTCGGTCGATCTGGTATTCGCAGACCCTCCATATAATCTGCAGCTCAAGGGCGATCTCAAGCGCCCCGACGAATCCCATGTCGATGCCGTCAACAACGACTGGGACAAGTTTTCATCCTTTGGCGCCTATGACGATTTCACCCGCGCCTGGCTGCTCGCCTGCCGCCGGGTCATGAAACCGTCGGCGACATTGTGGGTGATCGGATCCTATCACAACATTTTCCGTGTCGGCGCGATCATGCAGGACCTCGGCTTCTGGGTTCTCAATGATATTGTGTGGCGCAAGACCAATCCGATGCCGAATTTCCGCGGCCGCCGCTTCACCAATGCGCATGAAACCATGATCTGGGCGGCGCGCGACGAGAAGGCCAAAGGTTACACATTCAATTATGAAGCCCTGAAGGCCGCCAACGAGGACGTGCAGGCGCGTTCAGACTGGCTGATTCCGCTCTGCACCGGCGAAGAGCGCCTCAAGGGCGCCGACGGCAAGAAGGTTCACCCGACCCAGAAGCCGGAAGGGCTGCTGGCGCGCGTGCTGCTGTCGTCGTCAAAGCCCGGCGATCTCGTGATCGACCCCTTCAACGGCACCGGAACCACCGGCGCCGTGGCAAAACGCCTCGGCCGCCGCTACATCGGCTTCGAGCGCGACAGGACCTATGCGGCTGCGGCGGAAGCGCGCATCGCAGCGGTCGAGCCGCTGCCCGAGGCAACGCTGGCGCCGTTCATGACCGCCCGCGACGCGCCGCGCGTGGCGTTCTCCGAACTGATCGAGCGCGGCATGATTCCGCCCGGCACCAAGCTGGTCGACTCCAAGAAGCGTCATGGCGCCCTCGTCCGCGCCGACGGCGCCATCATGCTCGGCGACAAGGTCGGCTCGATCCACCGCATCGGTGCTGTGGCGCAGGGCTCCGGCGCCTGCAACGGCTGGACCTTCTGGCACGTCGAGACCAAGAACGGCCTCAGGCTGATCGACGAGCTGCGCGCCGAAATTCGCTCGGAAATGGCGGCGGGTTAAGAGGCGGCTTGCCTCATCACGGGACGTCCGGCTTTGCGGGCTTCTGGCCGCCGCAACGCACTCTAGCGTGCGTATGCGGCATGGCAGCCGTGCCGGGCGCGCGGGTTGTCGTGCGGCCTTTCGCCCATAATTCAGGGAATACTTGCAACATTCATTATCCCGTATGAGACTAGTGCCATGCGCACCCGAGGCTCCGAGTCCTTCATTGTGCTGCCGCTGCTGCCGATTTTCCTGATCGGCGTATTTCCGATGCTATTGCTGAGTTTGCTGGGGCCGGCCGGGCTGATCATCCTCGGCATCCTGGTCGCCTGCGCAGGGCTTACCGACATTCTCGACGCCAGCGGCACCTTCAGCGAGCAGATCATCGTCCATGGCTATGCGAAAGGATCGGAGCGGGCGGGACAGCGCACGGCGCTGCGCACGGAAATGCGCTTCGCGTCGATTATGATCGCTGCCGGTGCGGGCCTGGCGGTCGCCGGCATCGGCGGTCTGGCGCTGTCGTAAGCGCTGGCGGCGCGCGCCGGTCACGAACTCGTCGCTTGCGCATTCAATAAAAATTTGAGCATGGACGTGGGCCCGGCGGCAATGCCGCCGCGTGCCGCGACAAGATTCCTTGCAAGAAGCAATGGGGAGAAATTCCAAAATGCTCAAATTCTACTTCAACGGATCGCCCAACCCGACCAAGGTCGCCCTCTTCCTCGAGGAAGCCGGCCTCGCCTACCAGCCGGTTGCGGTCGACACCCGCAAGGGCGAGCAGTTCAAGCCGGAATATCTCGCCATCAATCCGAACGCCAAGGTGCCCGCGATCGACGACGACGGCGTTATCGTGTTCGACAGCAACGCCATCCTGCTCTACCTCGCCGAAAAGACCGGCAAGTTTCTTCCCGCGAACACGCCGCAAAATCGTGCCGAATTGCTGTCCTGGCTGATGTTCGCCGCCACCGGCGTCGGCCCGTATTCCGGCCAGGCCGTCCACTTCAAGCACTTCGCGCCGGAGAAGATCGACTACGCCCATAACCGCTACCAGTTCGAGGCGCAGCGGCATTTCGGCATTCTCAACGACCATCTGGCCAAACGCCGCTACATGGTCGGCGACACCTACACCATCGTCGACATGGACGTGTGGGGCTGGGCGCGCATGATCCCCCTGGTTCTCGGCGAAGAGGCGGTCGCGAAGTATCCGAACGTCAAGCGGCTGGTCGACGAGATTTCGGCGCGTCCGGCGGCGGCCAAGGCGATCGTCCTGAAGGATAATTTTAAGTTCAAGGCCGAGATGGACGACGAGGCCCGCGGCAACATGTTCAAGCATCTCAAGATCAGGGCCGCCTGATCGGACCTAACTAAGCAAAACGGCGCCCTCGCGGGCGCCGTTTTAGTTTATGCGTAGGGTGGGCAAAGCGGAGCGTGCCCACCATCACGAGTGCCCATGAAAAATGGTGGGCACGTCGCTAACGCTCCTTTGCCCACCCTACGAACCTCACCGCGCCAACACTGCTCAACGCCTCAACCCGCCGCCGCCAGCTTCAATTCAGCAGGGAACGGCCCGAGCACGCGCTCGACCAGCGCGGAGTCGCAATATTCCTTGATCTCCTTGATCTTGCCGTTCTCGATGCGCCAGACCATGCAGTATTGGTTGTCGTAGCGCTCTCCGCTCTTGGCCAAATTGTCGCCGCGCGCTTCGACGACGACATAGTCGCCCTCCGCGATGAAGTTGAACGCCAGCGAGCGCGGGCGGCCGGAGGCGAGGAGCGAGCGCAAATGGCCCATCAGGCCATTGTTGATCGCCTCGCGCCCCTTGAATTCACCAGACCATGAATACTGGCCGGTGACGATCCAGGTGACGTCCTCTGCTATGTTGTCGAGAAAGGTCGTTCCGCTCCGGTTGGCGGAATCGGCATAGACCTGCTGTACCAGTTTCTTGTTCGCTGGTGCGCTCATGGCGGCTTGTCCTTCTGCTAAGCACTCTGTTGATCAAACTTTGGGAAACGGTCGGCCCACTGCGGGTTCGAGCGGCAACCGCAGCGCGTTCGCGACATAGCCGACCGTTCGGTAGTAGCCGGCCATCACCAGCAGCTCGAGAATGGCCTCATCGTCGAACACGGGACGCAGCGCGCTCCATAAGTCGTCGCCGATGTCGCAACGTTCATGCAATTCATCGGCAAGCCGGATCAGAAGGGCGTCGGTCGCATCCCAGCACGCGCTCGCGGCGTTGCCATGCACGGTGGCGCTGACCTGCGCCTCGGTCAGCCGCGCCTCCTCGGCAAAGTAGTGCAGGCGCATGCCCCATTCATATTCGCAGCCGCACCGCGCCGTGACCCGCAGCAGGAAGACCTCGCGCTGCCTTAGGCTGACATGCGAATCCCTGAGATAGGCAGGCGCACCGTTGATGAAACGTTCGAGCAGCGCCGGATGGCGCGCCAGCGTCGTGAACAGCCGGAACGGCGGCATCCAGGATCGCGGCAGACGGTCGAAGATTGCCTGCACGCGCGCGTCATAGGGTTCGGTGGCAGGCTTCAGGCGATCGGTCATGCAAGTCCGGCTTCGTTGTTTGCTGGACGTAATCTCGCGCAAATGCCGTCATTCTTCCAATCGATAGAGAATATGATATATATTCACGATATGAATTTGCATTCGCTTGACCTCAATTTGCTGGTCGCGCTCGACGCGCTGCTGAAGGAAACCAGCGTCAGCCGCGCCGCGATGCGGATCGGGCTGTCGCAGCCGGCAGCGAGCCACGCGCTGCAGAGGCTGCGCGACCTGATCGGCGATCCCCTGCTGGTGCGTACCGGCGCGCGCATGGAATTGACGCCGCGGGCACAAGCCCTGCGCGCGCCGCTGGCGCAGGCGCTCGATCAGGTGCGCTCGCTGTTCGTCGCCGATGAATTCGACGCCGCGAGAAGCGAACGTCAGTTTCGCCTGATGATGCCGGACCTGGCGGTCGAACTGCTGATGCCGCCGCTGATGGAGAAGATTACGAAAGCCGCGCCGAACGTCCGGATCGACGTGGTGCCGTGGCGGGGGCCGGCGATCTTCACCGCGGAGTTTGCCCGCACCATCGATCTCGTGATCTCGATCGGCAACGCCTTCACCGGCTTTCACCGGCAGCCGCTTTACACCGACAGTGATGCGCTGGCTGTCCGCCGCAGCCACCCCGCCGGCACGCGGCTGAAGCGGATCGAAACCTTTCTCGACGCCCGCCATGTCGCGGTGGTGATCCGCGGCCAGAGCGAGGACCTGATCGACATGTGGCTGCGCCCGAAGGGCATCGAGCGCCGGATCGCGCTGGTCGTGCCGGGCTATCTTGAGGCGCTGCATGTTGCCGCGCGCACCGATCTCGTCGCCTTCGTGCCACGGCGCCTGATCGGCGCGCTGTCGAAGCAATTGTCGCTCGCAACCGTCGCACCGCCGCTCGATCCCGGGATCGACGAGCAGTACATGTTCTACCCGACCCGGGCGCAGATGGATCCCGGCTCGATCTGGCTGCGCAACATCATGCTCGGCATCGGCCGCGAGATGGAACGCGGGAAAAAGGCGGCGTAGGGTGGGCAAAGGAGCGCAGCGACGTGCCCACCATCTATCCGCCAACTCGTCGTGAATGGTGGGCACGCTATCGCTTTGCCCACCCTACAAATTCAGGCCTTCTCCTCCGCCAGCACCGTGGCTACCGCCGGCCGCTCCTCCATCCGCTTGCGATGCGCGACGACCTTCGGCAGCCTGGATAGATCAACGCCGTCGCCCTCCAGCCAGCCGGCGATGGTGTAGAGATAGGGATCGCAGATCGTGTACTGCTCGCCCATCACCCACGGCCCTTTGAGCATATCGCGCTCGATCAGCGTAAAGCATGCCGTCATCGTCTCCGGCACCTTGCGCTTGAAGTCGGCGAACGACGTCTCCTCGGTCGCCCAGCGCGCCCCGCGCATCTTGTGGGCGTGTGCGACATGCACGGTGGAACAGAGATAGTTGTTGATCGACTGCACCTGCGCGAAGGCAAAGGGATCCTGCGGCACGAGCTTCGCGTTCGGAAAGCTGTGCGCAATGAACGCAAGGATCGCCGGCGTCTCGGTCAGTACCCCACTATCCGTCACCAGCGCGGGGACGCGGCCTTTGGGGTTGATCTTGAGATAATCCGGGCTGTTCTGCTGGTTGTTCTTGAAGTTCAGCCGTTCGGCGCTGTAGGGCGCGCCGACCTCCTCAAGCGCGATGTGCGAAGCCAGCGCGCAGGTGCCGGGGGCGTAGTAGAGCTTGAACATGGCGGTCCTCATGGGGAAAGCCGGACGTTACCGGCATACCCCTGAGCCGTCCACCCCCGGCGGGTGGAGTAGTCTTTGGCGGTTCAACTCGCCCGCGGCTGAAGCTTCCCCTCGATGTAGACGCTGACGATCGTATCGTCGGCGGGATAATGCTCGGGCGCCACCGCCGTGAGCTGGGCCTGGATGCATTTCCACGCGCCGTTCTCGAACAGATAGGTGTCGGTATAGGTGGTCATGCCGGTCACCTCGCTGCCATCGCGGCGGCGGGTGTACTTGTTGGTGGAACGCACCAGCGCGACATCGCCGACCACGGTGATCAGTTCGTCACGGACGTCCCAGTAGACGATGACCTCTGGATCAAAGGCGGTGGCCCAGTATTTCAGGTAGGTCGCGCGATCCCAGCGCTGGCCGGTGGGCCAGATATTGATGAAGCTGGGATGCAGAATGGCGTCGTGCGCGGGCACGTCGCTGGTCACGAAATTGTGGATGAAGCGGGCATTTAACGCCCGCAGCTCATTCATTGTCTCGGCCGATTGATGATCACGTAAGGCAGGCTGCATCTTCATCTCCCAGGGCTTGGTGAAAGCGCCAACTGGCGCGCCTTTTCGGCGGTCGCGTCATCAGCCGGAAAGAAGCACTCGATCTTGATCTGCTGCAGCGCCGCATCCGTCGGCATCGCCAGCGTCGTAAAGGTGGAAAAGAACGCCAGGCGGTAGTCGCCCTTCGCAAGCTGCATCGTCATGACCGGCGACGTGGCCTGCGAATGGCGCGGCTGCCGCCATTCGGCCGACAGCCCGGGATAGACCATGATCTCATCGAGCAGTTGCGCCGCGGCGCGGCTGCCTTGCGCGACGTCGCGATGCAGGATCTGGATCAACTGCCGGGCGAACTCGTCCCAGTTCAGCATGAACTGCCGCAGTCCCCTTGGATGAAAGACGACGTGCATGGCATTGTCGGCAAGCCCGTTTTCCATCTCGTATGAATCGCGAAACGGCTTGAGCAGGCGTGCCGAACCCTGGTTGCGCATCCGAACGTCCCAGTGTCCGTCGATCACGATCCCCGGATAGGGCTCCTGCTGCCGCAGGATGAAATCCAGCGCCTGCCGCACCGGCTGCAAATTCTCGGCCGCCAGCCCCTTGTCGCCATAGGGCGGCACAAAACCCGCCGCGACATGCAGGGCATTGCGCTCCTCGAGCGGCAGGTCGAGCGCGCTGCCGAGCAACTGCACCATCTCGCGGCTCGGCTGCGAGCGGCCGGTCTCCAGAAAGCACAGATGCCGGGCCGACACGTTGGCATCCGCCGCCAGTTCGATCTGGGTCAGCCGGCGAACGCTGCGCCAATGTTTCAACAGGCGGCTGAAATGTCCGGCCGGGATCTCGTGCGCGTTCGTCTCTGGGGCAGCCATGCCGGCAATCTAGACCATCGCATCAGAACGGCAATTACCTCGGATGTAAGTGACGAGCCCCGCAATTGCCTGCAGAGTGAGCCCCTTGGAGACCGAAGTTCGAGGGGAGCATTGATGGACAAGAACGCAATCGCGACAACCGTCACGCAATACATGGCGGCGTGGAACGAGCCTGATGATACGGCCCGGCGTGCCCTGCTCGCGCAATGCTGGAGCGAGGCCGGCGTCTATCTCGATCCGAACGTCTCGCTGGCCGGGCGCGACGCATTGGCGACGAAGATCGGCGAGGTGATGGCCAGCCGGCCCGGCGCGCGGCTCGAGTTCATGAGCGGTGTCGATATTCATCACAACGTGGTCCGCTTCCTCTGGCGGCTGGTGCGCGCGGACGGAACCTGCGGCGACACGTCGATCGACTTCGGCGAGATCGGTCCCGACGGCCGGCTGGTCAGGATCGTCGGATTCTTCGGCGCGGCCCCGCCGCTTCCGTAAAGCACCGGGCCGTGCGGGGGCCTTCGCAGTTGCCCCCTGCCCTCCCTCATGCCATGACGCCCGGGAAGCAACAGGGGCGTACCATGACGGTTCTCATCGCGGGTGGCGGCATCGGCGGGCTGACGCTGGCGCTCAGCCTGCACCAGATCGGTGTACCGGCAAAAGTATTCGAGAGCGTGCCCGAATTGCGGCCGCTCGGCGTCGGCATCAACGTGCTGCCGCATGCGGTGCGTGAATTGATCGAGCTCGGCCTGCACGACAAGCTCGATGCGGCTGCCGTGCGTACCAAGGAGCTCGCCTATTTCTCCAAGCACGGCAAGCCGATCTGGAGCGAGCCGCGCGGCATCGAGGCCGGTTACAAATGGCCGCAATTCTCGATCCATCGCGGCACGCTGCAGCAGGTTTTGCTCGACGCAGCGATCGAGCGGCTGGGAAGAGAGAACATCCTGACCAGCCATCACCTCTCCGGCTGGACCGAAACGGAGAACGGCGTCCGCGCCGAGTTCATCGACAAGGCGACCGGCAAATCGAAAGGCAGCCACGACGGCGTGCTGCTGATCGCAGCCGACGGCATTCATTCGGCGGTTCGCGAAAGACTTTATCCCAACGAAGGTCCGCCGATCTGGAACGGGCGCATCCTGTGGCGCGGCATCACCGACAGCGATGCCTTCCTGTCCGGTCGCACCATGATCATGGCCGGCCACGAGATCCTGAAATTCGTCTGCTATCCGATTTCGAAGCAGGCGGATGGCGCCGGCAAGTTCAGGATCAACTGGGTCGCTGAACGGCACATGCCGCCGACCTATCAATGGCGGCGCGAGGACTATAACCGGACGGCAAAACTCGAAGAGTTTTTGCCCTGGTTCAAGGACTGGAAGTTCGATTGGCTCGATGTGCCCGGCCTGATCGAGAACTGCCCGCACGCCTACGAATATCCGCTGGTCGATCGCGATCCGGTCTCGCAATGGACGTTCGGCCGCGTCACGCTGATGGGCGATGCCGCACATCCGATGTACCCGATCGGCTCCAACGGTGCGTCGCAGGCCATTCTGGACGCCCGCGTCATCACCCGCGAGATCCTGGCGCACGGTCCGACCAATGCCGCGCTGGTCGCCTATGAAGCCGAGCGCCGCCCGGCGACATCAGACCTCGTGATGCTCAACCGCCGCAACGGTCCCGAGCAGGTGATGCAGATGGTCGAGGAGCGCGCGCCCAACGGCTACAATGTCGTCACCGACGTGCTGTCGTTGCAGGAGCTGGAAGACATCGCCGCCAACTACAAGCGGGTCGCCGGTTTCCAGGTCGAGGGCCTCAACGCCAAGCCGCCGATCGTGCAGCTCACGCAGGAAGCGCCGCGGGCTGCAGGCTAGTCGACGCAATCGCCTTCGCCGTTTCGACCAGTCGCGCGCTGGTCGTGGCGGTGGCGAGCAGCGTGCCATCCTCGGCCATCAGCCGCCCTTCCACAAAGGCCACGGTCTTGCCGAGCTGGGTGACATTGGCCTCGCCAGTGATCGGCCCCGGCCTCGCCGGCGCCAGAAAGTTCACCGTCATGGTGATGGTCGCCGTGTAGAGTTTTCCCTCGGTCATGACGAACACCGCCGGCCCCATGGTGTCGTCGAGCATCGCCGAGAGAATGCCGCCCTGCACGAAGCCGGCCGGGTTGCAGAAATCCCGCTTGCCGTCGAAGCCGATGCGGATCCAGCCGTCCTTCGGCCGCGCGTCCAGCAGGCGCCAGCCGAGCAGCTTTGAGGACGGCGGGGGTTTTAGATTATCGAGAGCAGTCGCAACCATGGGAACCTCCGTGAGGCTCCCTGTTAGCGCAGGCCTGCTGCCAGCATGGTGTCAGCAGCACTCTAGCTATCCAGCCCGTGCGCGATCGCCTTGCGCATCACGTTGGGTAGTGCCTCGTCGGCCAGGGTTGCGATCGGCACCCAGCGCATGCCGGCAGGCGCCCGCGTGCGCGCGGCGACATCCGCGGTGTAGATCACAAGCTCGAGCGGGAAATGCGTGAACACGTGGGTGACGACGCCAACCTTGCGGTGCCAGCGCGTCACGCCTTTCAGCTCGGGTGCCTGTTTGAGCGCCGCCTTGTCGTCCTGCCCGGCCAGCCAGTCCGAGCCCGGCACTTCGGTCATGCCGCCGAGCAAGCCTTTTTCTGCCCGCGTGCGCACGAGGAGTTCGTCGCCGCGCGTGACGATGAAGGCGGCCCCGCGGCGCAGCGTCCCCGCCTTCTTCGGCGCCTTGCGCGGAAAACTCTCCTGATCGCCGCGCAAGCGGGCGGCGCAGTCCCCGTTCAGCGGACACAGCGCACAGGCCGGCTTCTTCGGCGTGCAGATCGACGAGCCGAGGTCCATCAGCGCCTGCGCGCTGTCGCCGGCGCGGGAAGAGCCGAGCAGCGTTGCCGCCAATTCCTGGATGCGGGGCTTGGCCTGCGGCAGCGGCTCCTCCACCGCATAAAGCCGCGACACCACGCGCTCGATATTGCCGTCGACCGGCATGGTCCGGATGTCGAAGGCGATCGCCGCGATCGCCCTTGCCGTGTAAGGCCCGATCCCCGGCAATGTGCGCAGGCCTTCCTCGCTACCCGGAAACACCCCGCCATGGTCGCGCAACACCGCGACAGCACAGGCATGCAGGTTGCGGGCGCGTGAATAATAGCCGAGCCCGGCCCACATCCGCAGCACGTCGTCCTGCGAGGCACGGCCGAGCGCGGCGACATCCGGCCAGCGCGCCAGAAATTTCTCGAAATACGGGCCGACCGTCTTCACGCCGGTCTGCTGCAGCATGATCTCCGACAGCCACACCCGGTACGGATCAGCCCGCTCGCCGGCCGCCGCCCGCCACGGCAGCCGGCGGCGATGACGATCATACCAGTCGAGCAGCAGCGCGGGGCGGGAGGCGCTGCTTTCTGTGGCGTTCTGTTTCTTGCTGGCGGCGAGTGAGGGCACGCCTCACCTTAAAATCGGATTCGAGCCATGACCAGAGTTTACAAACTATAACGCGACGCGTTATAGTCGCGCATGATTCAAAACTTCGCCGATCCGGAAGCAGAGTTGATCTGGTCCGGCCGGCGAAGCCGAAAACTTCCGGCCGATATTCAGAACGTCGCACTGAGGAAGCTTCGTCTATTGAATCAGGCCCGGGTACTCGCCGATCTCCGTGTTCCGCCTGGCAATCGACTTGAATCCTTGAGGGCAGACCGGCAGGGCCAGCACTCGATCCGGATCAACGACCAGTGGCGGATATGCTTTGTCTGGCATGAGGGAGGACCGACGCATGTCGAAATCGTCGACTACCACGACTAGGAGCGGGTTGCTCCAAAACCCGCATCCCGGCGAGATCCTGCTGGAAGAATTCCTCAAGCCGATGGGACTCAGCCAGAACGGACTGGCGCGTGCGGTTCACGTGGCGCCGCGCCGGATCAACGAGATCGTATTGGGCAAGCGGGATATTACTGCCGACACCGACCTGCGCCTCGCGCGTTATTTCGGTTTGTCGGAGGGATTTTTCCTCGGCTTGCAGATGGATTACGACCTGATGCAGCGGCGGCGTGAGATTGACCGCGATCTGAAGGCGATTCGTCCGCGTGCGGCGTGACCGCGGCAGTTGGCTCGGATAGAGTCGCCTCCATGTCCAGACCCGGCCCGTTCTCGGCAAAACCCCTCTCCGTCCTGCTCAGCGACGTCTTTTCCGACGCCTACGCAAAACAGGGGTTTGCCGCGCGCGAGCTGGTGACGCGCTGGGCCGACATTGCGGGAGCCGAAATCGCCGCCCATTCCGAACCCTTGAAGATGCAATGGCCGCGGCCGGTGGAGGGGCAGCCGCAGGAACCGGCGACGCTGGTATTGCGGGTGGAGGGGCCGATGGCGCTGGAGATCCAGCATTCGTCCGACGTGATCCTGCAGCGGGTCAACCGCTTCTTCGGCTGGAGCGCGGTCGGCCGGCTGGCATTGCGGCAGGCGCCGCTGTCGCGCCGAAGCCGCTCCGCCCCGCGGCGCGCGCCGGACCCGAAATCGGTGGCGAAAGTCGCCGAAACGCTGTCGGCGGTCGAGGACGAGGAACTGCGCGCCGCGCTGGCGCGGCTTGGCGCCGCGATCAAGCGAAATTGAGCCTTTTGCACGGCACGGCCGGCGCAAGGCGCCATTGCCACAACCGGCGTTTCAAGCTAGCGAAGGCTTCTTTTTCGGAACTTCTTTCGGGCGTGAACGCGCCATTCGGGAGCAGACTTTGATGATCACGCGCCGCGCCTTCACCGCCGCTCTCTCGCTGACCGGGCTTGGCCTGATCGCCGGCTTCTCGCCGCTGCAGCTGATCACGGACGCGATGGCGCAAAGCCCCGCCGACGTGGCGAAACCGGTGTCGCTGCCCGACATGGCGCTCGGCCCGGCGAACGCCACGGTCACCATCACCGAGTTTGCCTCGATGACCTGCCCGCATTGCGCGGCCTTCACCGAAAAGGTGTTTCCGAAGATCAAGTCGGAATTCATCGACTCAGGCAAGATCCGGTTCGTGTTCCGCGAATTCCCGCTCGACATCAAGGCGGCTGCCGGATCGATGCTGGCGCGTTGCATCGCCAAGGACGACGCGGCAAAATATTTTGCCGTCATCGACCTCCTGTTCAAGCAGCAGAACGATTGGGTGGTGAAGAACACCACGGAGACGCTGACCCGGATCGGCAAGCAGGCCGGCCTCACCCAGGCGCAGGTCGAGGATTGCCTGAAGGATCAGGCGCTGCTCGACAAGATCGCGGCCGACCAGAAATATGCCGCCGAGGTATTGAAGGTGCAGTCGACGCCGACCTTCTTCATCAATGGCGAGATGCTCAAGGGCGAGCAGAGCTTCGAAGAGTTCGCAAAGCGCATCAACGCGATGCTGAAGAGCTGATTCGCGCCAGGCCTGATTCGTCCGGGCCGATAAGTCCAGTAAAAGGCGCCACACAACCGCCTCAAATCCCTTGGGAAAAGCCCCGCCGGGGCGTTGCCCTGCAGCCCCGGCCTCGCCATTGTCGCAGGCCATAAGGGCCGCCACAGGCTGTTCGTCCACACACCGACATTGCCTTCATGGTATTGTCACGGCAGGGAGATTCGCGCCCGGCCAACAGAGATTTGTGTTCATGAAACTCACGCGCCTCCGCCTCCACGGTTTCAAGTCGTTCGTCGAACCCACTGATTTCATGATCGAACCCGGCCTCACCGGGGTGGTCGGGCCGAACGGCTGCGGCAAATCCAATCTGGTCGAGGCGCTGCGCTGGGCGATGGGCGAGACCTCGCACAAGTCGTTGCGCGCCGCCGACATGGATGCGGTGATCTTCGCCGGTTCCGGCAACCGTCCGGCGCGGAACCACGCCGAAGTCACCATGACGATCGACAATGCCGATCGCACCGCGCCGGCCGCGGTCAATGACAGCCAGGTTCTCGAAATCTCCCGCCGCATCGAGCGCGAGGCGGGCTCAGTCTATCGCATCAACGGCCGTGACGTGCGCGCGCGCGACGTGCAGATCCTCTTTGCTGATGCCGCCACCGGCGCGCGTTCGCCGGCGCTGGTCCACCAGGGCAAGATCGGCGAAATCATTCAGGCGAAACCCGAGCAGCGCCGCCGCGTGCTGGAAGATGCCGCCGGCGTCGCCGGCCTGCACGCCCGCCGACATGAAGCCGAACTGCGGCTGAAGGCGGCCGAAACCAATCTCACCCGCGTCGAGGACGTGATCGGTCAGCTCACCGGCCAGATGGACGGACTGAAGAAGCAGGCGCGTCAGGCGATCCGGTTCCGCGAAGTCGCCGCCAAGGTGCGCAAGGCGGAAGCGACGCTGTTCCACCTGCGCTGGCTGGAAGCCAATGCCGACGTCGCCGAAGCCGCGCATACCCACGACATCAACGTGCGCGAGATGGCCGAGCGCACCCGCGAGCAGGCCGAGGCCGCGCGCATCCAGGCGATCCGCGCTTCCGAACTGCCGGCGCTGCGCGAGGGCGAAGCCCGCGCCGCGGCGGGGCTGCAGCGCCTCACCAATGCGCGCGAACTGCTCGACCGCGAGGAAGAGCGCGCCAAGGAACGCGTCTCCGAACTCGACCGGCGGCTGAACCAGTTCATTGCCGACATCGCGCGCGAGCAGCAGCAGACCTCGGACGCCGAGATCGCCTTGCAGCGCCTCGACACCGAGGACGCGGAGATCAAGGAAGAGATCAAGTCGCGCGTCGAAAAGCGCTCCGGCGTTGATGAACGTGTTTCTGAAGCGGAAGCGACACTGGCCGCCGCCGAGAGCATGTTCGGCGAACTGACCACTGCGCTCGCCGACCTCACCGCCAAGCGCAACCAGCTCGAGGCCGGCGTGCGCACCCACCGCGACCGGCTGGCGCGGCTCGATCAGGAGATCGCCACCGTCCAGGCCGACGAGGAAAAACTCGCGCAGGAAACCGGCAATCTCGGCGACATCGACGCGCTCGCCGCCGCGATGGAAACCGCGCAGGAAACGCTGGCCGCCTCTGAAGCCGCAGCTCAAGCCAGCGAGGCCGGCCATGTCGCCGCGCGGCAGAAGCTCGAAGCTTCGCGCGCCCCGCTCACCGACGCGGAAAAGCGCGTGCAGCGGCTGGAAACCGAAGCGCGCACGATTTCCAAGCTCGTCAATGTCGAGACCAAGAATCTGTGGCCGCCGATCATCGACGGCGTCACGGTCGCCAAAGGTTACGAGAAGGCGCTTGGCGCCGTGCTCGGCGACGACCTCGACGCGCCCGTCGATCCCTCCGCGCCGATGCGTTGGACCAATGCCGGCGCGAGCTTTGACGATCCCGCGCTGCCCGCTGGCGTCGAAGCCCTCGCCTCGCATGTCGAGGCGCCGGCCGAACTGGCGCGCCGTCTGGCGCAGATCGGCGTCGTGGCGAAGGAGCGCGGCGCGGAGTTCGTCTCGCAATTGAAGACCGGCCAGCGACTGGTGTCGCTGGAAGGCGACGTCTGGCGCTGGGACGGTTTTGTCGCCGCCGCGCATGCGCCGACCGGCGCCGCACGGCGTCTCGCCGAACGCGCCCGCCTGGTCGATATCGAACACGAGTTGGAACAGGCCCGTATTGACGCCACCGCCAAGCGGCAGGCGCTGGAAGACGCCGAGGCCGAACTGAAGGCGGCATCATCAGCCGAGTCCGCTGGACGCGAAGCCTGGCGCGCCGCGCAGCGCGAGGCCGACGCCGCGCGCGAACGCCATGCTGCGACCGAGCGCGAGATCAACCGCCACGCCGCGCGCAAATCCGCGCTGACCGAAGCCCATACTCGCCTTGCCGCCGACCGCAGCGAAGCGGAGGCCGCGCATGAGAGTGCGACCGCCGCGCTGACCGACCTGCCGCCGACGGATGAGGCGGAAGAAAAACTCAGCACCGTTCGCACCGACATCGAGGGGCATCGCCGCTTCGCCGCGCAGGTGCGTGCCGAGGCGCAGGCGCTCGCACGCGAAGCCGAGCTCGCCGACCGCCGCGTGCAGGCCATCGTCGCCGAACGCACCGAATGGCAGAACCGCAAGCAGAGTTCGGCCTCGCAGGTCGCAACCGTCGAGGCGCGCATCACCGAAGTGACCGCCGAGCGCGCCGAGCTTGACAACGCGCCTGCTGTGTTCGCCGAGAAGCGCCGTTCGCTGATCAACGAGATCGAGTCCGCCGAAAGCGCCCGCCGCGTCGCCGCCGACGCTCTTGCCGCCGCCGAAAGCGTGATGGCGCAAACCGACCGCGAAGCCAAGGCTTCGCTCGAAGCGCTCTCGAGCGCCCGCGAAGCTTGCGGCCGCGCCGAGGAGCGCATGGAAGGCACCAAGCGCCGGCTTGCCGACATCGAGCGCGAAATCCACGACATGCTCGAAGTCGAACCGCACGCGGTTGCGGGGCTCGCCGAGATCGAGCCGGGTGCGGAACTGCCGCCGCTCGGCGAGATCGAGGAAAACCTCGAAAAGTTGCGCCGCGACCGCGAGCGTCTTGGCGCCGTCAATTTGCGCGCCGAGGAAGAACTGAAAGAGGTCGAGACCCAGCATACGGCGCTCACCACCGAGCGTGACGATCTGGTCGAAGCCATCAAGCGGCTGCGCCAGGGCATCCAGAGCCTCAACAAGGAAGCCCGCGAGCGGCTGCTCGTCTCGTTCGAGACCGTCAACGCGCACTTCAAGCGGCTGTTCGTCGAATTGTTCGGTGGCGGCGAAGCGGCGCTTCATCTGATCGAAAGCGACGATCCGCTGGAGGCCGGCCTCGAAATCATTGCCAAACCGCCCGGCAAGAAGCCGCAGACGCTGTCACTGCTCTCCGGCGGCGAGCAGGCGCTGACGGCGCTGGCGCTGATCTTCGCGGTGTTCCTCACCAACCCGTCGCCGATCTGCGTGCTGGACGAAGTCGACGCGCCGCTCGACGACCACAACGTCGAGCGGTTCTGCAACCTGCTGCACGAGATGACCTCGTCGACGGAAACCCGCTTCATCATCATCACGCACAACCCGATCACGATGGCGCGGATGAACCGGCTGTTCGGCGTCACCATGGCCGAACGCGGCGTCTCACAACTGGTCTCGGTCGGCCTCGACGACGCCGTGAAGATTCTCGATCAGCACGTGGCGTGATACTTGGTCATTCCGGGGCTATGCGAAGCATAGAACTATGGGGCGCCTCTTGCGCCCCTGAGAATCTCGAGATTCCGGGTTCGGTCCTGCGGACCGCCCCGGAATGACGGCAGGCCATGACCTCACCCGACCTCCCCGCTGAACTGAAAGCCGCGCTCGACGGCAAGCTGCGCGGTTTTTCGCGCAGTGACGCCGCGGGCCGTGCGGCCGCGATCTCGAAAACCTACCGCGACGGTGGCGGCTCCGGCACCATCCGCTCGGAAACGGACGCGCTCGCCTACGCGCTGGCGCGGATGCCTGCGACCTATGCCGCGGTGACGGCGAGCCTCAACGCGCTCGTCGAGATCAGGCCGGACTTCGCCCCCAACAGCTTGCTCGATATCGGCGCGGGGCCGGGTACGGCGACCTGGGCGGCGGCCGAAGCATTCCCGTCTTTGCAACGTTTTACTCTGCTCGACTCCAACGACGCGTTACGCACGCTGGCGCTCGACCTCGTCGCCGACGGCTTTCGCCTGCGTGACGCAAGCTACCAGCGCGGCGAAGCCCGCGCTGCGCTGGCGAATGCGGATACGGCCGACCTCGTCGTGGCGAGTTACATGATCGGCGAGATCGGTGACGCCGAGCAGCGCGCGCTCGCTGAGCTGATGTGGGCCAAGACCCGCGACACGCTGCTCGTGATCGAACCCGGCACGCCCGCCGGCTATGCCCGGATCATCGCGCTGCGCGCGCAGCTGATCGCGCTGGGCGCCCATGCCGCCGCTCCTTGCCCGCATGACGGGCCATGCCCGCTGCAGCCACCCGACTGGTGCCATTTCACCCAGCGCCTGCAGCGCTCGCGCGCGCACAAGCAGGTCAAGGGCGCGGAGCTGCCGTTCGAGGACGAGAAGTTCAGCTATGTCGCGCTGACGCGCGCGCCCGTTGCTCGGCGCCCGTCCCGGGTGTTGGCGCAACCGGTCGTCAGCAAGGTCGAAGTGACTGCCAAACTCTGCACCCCCGCAGGTCTCTCCCTGACAAAGGTGCCCCGCCGCGCCAAGGCGGATTACGCCAGTGCGCGCCGCTGGCGCTGGGGCGACGTGGTGAAGTGAGTTCGTCATTCCGGGATGGTCCGTAAGGACCAGACCTCAGATGCGCAATTGCGCATCGGGGAATCTCGAGATTCCGGGTCGATGCTTCGCATCGCCCGGAATGACGGCGGAGTGCCCTTGAACTTATCTCGCCCCACTTCCGACTAAAGCCAAGCCCCAAGTCTCCTTCCACCTCGCGGGCGGGCTGCCGCACGCCCCGGTTTTCGTCTAGATTCGCTGTCTTTCGTCCCACAGGAGTTGTCCCTCATGTCGACCGGCTGGATCGTTCTCGGCGTCATCGTCATCATCGTGCTGTTTGCGTTCGGCGCGTATAACCGCCTGGTCGCGCTCAGCCAGCGCGTCAGCCAGGCCTTTGCCGACATCGACGTGCAGCTCAAGCAGCGCCACGACCTGATCCCCAACCTGGTCGAAACCGTAAAGGGCTACGCCCAGCATGAGCGCGGCACGCTCGACGACGTCATCAAGGCGCGCAATTCGGCGATGTCGGCGCAGGGGCCAGCGCAGGTGTCGGCTGCGGAAAACCAGCTCAGCGGCGCGCTCGGCCGCCTGATCGCGCTGTCGGAGGCCTATCCGGACCTCAAGGCCAACGCCAATTTCCAGCAGCTCGCCGGCGAACTGTCAGACCTCGAAAACAAGATCGCGGCGAGCCGCCGCTTCTTCAACAACGCGGTCCAGGAATACAACACCGGCATCCAGCAGCTTCCCGCCGCGCTGTTCGCCGGCATGTTCGGCTTCACCCGCAAGGAATTCTTCGACCTCGGCGCCAGCCGCGCCGAAGTCGAGACGGTGCCGAGCGTGAAGTTCTGAACAGATGAGAGCTCACTACCGCCGTCATTCCGGGGCACGCCAAAGGCGTGAACTATGGTGCGCGATTGCGCACCTGAGAATCTCGAGATTCCGGGTTCGCCGCTTCGCGCCGCCCCGGAATGACTGCGTCTAGCGAAAGCCCCATCATGGCCGCGTATGGTCTCTACACGCATATCGCATCGAACAAGTTTCGTTCGATGCTGCTGCTCGCCGGCCTGTTCCTGCTGATCTATGTGCTGGTGTTTGCCGGCGCGCTGGTTGCGGAGGTGGTGCTCAACAGCGGCGCGTCGCTGAACTATTATCTGACACGCGCCTCGCGCGACCTGATCGCGGCCTTTCCCTACGCCACGATCCTCGCTGCCGTGTGGATCGTGATCGCCTATTTCTTCCACCAGAACATGATCGACGCCGTGACCGGCGGCGAGAGCGTGACGCGGCAGCAACAGCCGCGGCTCTATAATCTGCTGGAAAATCTCTGCATCTCGCGCGGCATCCCGATGCCGAAGCTGAAGGTGATGGAGAGCCCGGCGCTGAACGCCTTCGCCAGCGGCCTCAACCGGCGGCAATATTCCATCACGGTGACGTCGGGGCTCCTCAAGGCGCTCAACGACCAGGAGATCGAGGCCGTGCTCGGCCACGAGCTCACCCACATTCGCAACGGCGACGTGCAGTTGATGGTGGTCGCGGTGATCATCGCCGGCGTGGTGGGCTTTTTCGGCGAATTGTTCTTTCGCATGTTCACCAACCTGTCGTGGAACTCGAGCGGCAGCGGCTGGTCGTCGTCACGTTCATCGTCCTCCTCGTCCGACCGCGACAGCAAGGGCGGCGGCGGCGCTATCATGGCGATCATTATCGCTGTCGTGCTGATCCTGCTGGCGTGGCTGTTGTCGCAGGTCGTCAAGCTCGCGCTGTCGCGCTCGCGCGAACTCCTGGCCGATGCCGGCTCGGTCGAGCTGACCAAGAATCCGGACGCCATGATCACGGCGCTGCGCAAGATCGAGAACCGCGGCGAGCTCGAAGGCGCGACCTCCGCCGTCATGGAGCTATGCGTCGACAATCCGCGCGAAGGTTTTGCCGACCTGTTCGCGACCCATCCCTCGGTCGATGCCCGCGTCAAGGCGCTGGTGCAGTTTGCCGGCGGCCGTGATCCCGGCCCGCTGGCCCTGCCGTCCGGAACGGCGGACGAAGCCGATGAGATCAAAGAATCAGCCAGCGAGCAGCCCCCGCCGCCGGTTCCCCGTGGCCCCTGGAGCGACGCTGGCGAGCCTGCCGGCGTTCCGGGCGCCCGTTCCGGCCCTTCGGAGGGCCCCTGGGGCCCGCACCGGTAGGCGGTCGCCCCCCTCGCCACCGCCGGATTAACGAATTCGGTATGAATAATGGCGATGGCCGTCCAAGAGATTGAATTATCCCTTGTTTCTGCCATGTTCGCGCCCAAAGCAGGGATTGGGGCCTCCCGGTCGCTCCCGCGGTCGGAACTGCTGTTCAAGGGAATTTCATGGGAAAGCCAGTCGTGATTGTGGTGGGCGCGGACAAGGGCGGGGTCGGCAAGACGACCGTGTCGCGGACGCTCCTGGATTACTTCAGCGCCAATAACGTGCCGACCCGGGCATTCGACACCGAATCACCGCGAGGCACCCTGAAGCGCTTCCACCCCGATATCACCGAGATCGTCGACATGACGACGACCGCGGATCAGATGAAGATCTTCGATACGCTGAGTGCCGGGCCTTCCGTCACCGTGATCGACGTCCGCGCCGGACTGCTGTCCCCGGCGCTGGCCTCGCTGCGGGACATCGGCTTCCTCGATGCGGCGAAGGCGGGTCAGATCACCTTTGCCGTGTTCCATATACTGGGACCCTCGATCGCCTCGCTGGACGAAATCGCCGAGACCGCCAACTTCATGCAGGGCGCCAAATATTTCCTGGTGAAGAATTTCATCAACGACACCCAGTTCTTCCAATGGGATCAGTCGACCTACAACTCCTATTTCCACCGCATCAAGGACGCCACCGACCTCACGATTCCGAAGCTCAATGAAATGGCCTATGAGCAGGTCGAGGTTTCCTCGGTGCCGTTCCTCAAATTCGTCGCCAACAAGGGCAAGGACGATGAGGCCGCGAACTATTCGTTCGTGCTGCGCGGCTATGTCCGGCACTGGCTCGCCAACGTCTGGAGCGAGTTCGACCGCATCAAGCTGACCGATCTCGTCGGCGCCAAGTCGAGCACGCGCGGCGGCGAAAAATAGTGGCGCAGCCGCCGCGGCGGGGCTGGATTAGCCGAGAAATTCCTTTGATATAGCAGGTGATGAGCGCCACACCTGTCTACATCATCTGCTCGCCCCGGCCACTCGTCGGCAAGACGCTGCTCGCGCGTCTGCTGAGCGAGTTCCTGCTTTTGAAGAACGGTTCGGTGTGCTCCTTCGACATCAACCTGAAGGAACCATCGCTCCTCGAATATCTGCCGCGCCTCACCGAGACGGCCGATATCATGGACACCTATGGCAAGATGCAGCTGATGGACCGCCTGATCGTCAACGACGATATCGCCAAGGTCGTCGACCTCGGCTTTCATGCGTTCGACGAGTTCTTCAAGATGATCCACGAGATCGGTTTCCTGAAGGAGGCCGCGCGGCGGGGCGTGGCGCCGACCATCCTGTTCATGGCCGATACCGACCGCGTTTCCGCGCGCAGCTATCCGATGTTGCGGGACCAGATCCCGCTGAAAGCGCTGATTACGATCGACAACGAGTATGTGGTCCGCGGCGAACTGCCCGAGGCGATGGGCTTCGGGCGGGTGCTGCGAATATCGGCGCTGCCCTCGTTCCTGAAGACCTATGTCGACCGGGTGACCTTTTCCTTCACCGACTACCTGCGCAACGAGCGGGACACCTCAACCGAGCTGCATCAGTGGATCCGCCGGAACTACACCAGTTTTCGCGAGCTGGAGTTCAGCCTGCTCACGCAATGGCCGTGACGCCGCTTCGCATAATTTTACCCGGATAATATTGACGACGGGGACCCGGTCTGTTAGAGGCACTTCAGACCCTGACCATTCCCGCGAGGTCCCGTGACATCAGCCAGAAAGGCCGCCATCGCCGCCTACAAGGAGCGGAAGACCTTCGCCGGGATATTCCTGATCCGCTGCAAGGCGACCGCCGAGACATGGGTCGGCCAGACGCCCAATCTCGAAAAAATCCAGAACCGGATCTGGTTTTCGCTGCGCCAGGGCAGCCACCCCTGCCGCGGCCTGCAGACGGCATGGACCGCGCATGGGGCGGACAGCTTCACGTTCGAGGAGTGCGAGCGGCTGGAAGAGGATGAGACGCCCTATGTCCGCGACGGGCTTTTGAAGGAGCGCGCGCTGCATTGGCGCACCCAATTCGGCGCAGAGGCGGTTTGATCGTGCAGGATGGGTAGAGCGCAGCGTTGACCGACACGAAGGGGGCAATTGACTGCGGCCGGTTACGATCAGCAAAAGTGGCGCCAATCGAGCGGCCACATTCACCGACACACCAACACCGGCGTCTTTGTGTACGTCAGCACCTTGTTCGTCACACTGCCGAGCACCATTGCGGATAGTCCGCCGCGTCCATGCGATGCCATGACGATGAGATCGCAGCCTCGGTCCGTGGCCGTTGCAATGATGGCTTCATAGGCCACGCCGTGCACCTGGATCGTATCACAGGGCACGCCGGCCTGCTTGGCCGCATTGGCCACGCGATCCAGCACGCTCGCGCCATGTTTCTTGATTTCCTCGGCATATCTGGCGAAGGCTACTGCTGCCCCGGTTTCCGCTGACAACCAGCTGGGGACCCGTTGTTCGACGATAACGACCGTTACCTTGGCCCCTGCGAATTTCGCCAGCGCCAATCCGTGCGTCACTGCTCGCTCGGCCAACTCCGACCCGTCTGTTGGAATAAGAATGTGCTGGTACATGCTCCACCTCTTGTGCAGGTGCTTGAAGCAGAAACCCTTACGCGGCCCTGTCGAGAGCTGGTGACCGCGCAGGATGCTCGACGCTCCCAGCCAGCGTGGCCCGCGTCTGCCGCCTGTTATTGACTTAGGTCAATAGCGATCATCAAATGCCAAGCACCGCCAAGAAAATGTGTGTGCTTTGGATAGCGACGAAGCTCATCAAGCGTGGAGCGCTGTTGCGGAGCTATGCTGCAGAACCCGCATGCAGCACAGCAAGCGATAATCAGCGGGAGGAAGAACCGAACAGCATTACTGCACAAGCCGGGCGCGCAGTCGTGCAAACTCGGCATCGCTGATCGACCCTGCCTGTTTCAGCCGACCGAGCTTTTCGATTTCATCTGCGATGCTGAAACCAACTACGCTCCTGAGTTCGTCGCGCGCCTGCTGAGCTCGTTGCAGGTTACGCTCCGCCATGCCTCTTCCGTGCAAGATCAAGTATGCGAGCATGAAAATGAATGGAAATATGATCCATCCTATCACCCATATTGCCTTGACCCAGCCGGAGACGTCATGGCGTCGGAACAAATCGGAAGCAACAGTAATGATCAGCCAGAACCATACGACGAAGAAGAATATCGTGAGGACGTCCAGCAGGAAATTTCGATAAGTGAAGCCCTCCTGAAAGAAGAACATCACGCCCCTCCTTTTGCCACTGAGCGCTATAGTTCCCTGAACTAGAACACGATCCCGCCTACACGTTTTGATTTAGATCAACGCATGTCGGCTGAGGATCAAAAGCGGCAAGGTTCCGAGCGAGCGAACGTTTCCGGGACGCGCCGCAGAGCAGACGCGCTGTGACCAGACCGATCGCACGGACGCCACGCATTCCGGGCCTGCGCCAAGAGGCGCATCCCGGAATGACGAAGTAAAAAACTCAATGCCCCTCGAACGCCATCAGCGTGCGTACCGGCACTTCCATCGCGCGCAGCTTGGCGGCGCCGCCCAAATCCGGCAGGTCGATGATGAAGCAGGCGGCGACCACGTTGGCACCGATCTGGCGCAGCAGTTTCACCGCGCCTTCCGCGGTGCCGCCGGTGGCGATGAGATCATCGACCAGGATGACGCGCTCGCCGGGCTGGATCGCGTCGACATGCATTTCCATCTCGTCGATGCCGTATTCCAGCGAATAGGCGATCCGCACGGTCGTATGCGGCAGCTTGCCTTTTTTGCGGATCGGCACGAAGCCGGCGGAGACCTGATGCGCGACCGCGCCGCCGAGGATGAATCCCCTCGCCTCGATGCCGGCGACCTTGTCGATCTTCAATCCCGCCCAGGGCTGCACCAGTTCGTCGACCGCGCGGCGGAACGCGCGCGCATCCGCCAGCAGCGTGGTGATGTCACGAAACAGGATGCCCTTCTTCGGGTAATCCGGAATGGTGCGGACGGTGGCCTTGATGTCGTGATCGAATGTCATCGGTATCTCTTTCATATGTCATTCCGGGGCGATGCGAAGCATCGAACCCGGAATCTCGAGATTCCGGGTCTGGTGCTAACGCACCATCCCGGAATGACGTGCATAAAGTATTCCATTCAATTCGCCCCCACATTCAGCCGGAACGCATTTTCCACGATGCGCAGCCCCACCTCGCCGCCGAGCGACATCAGCGATTCCGGATGAAACTGCACGCCGCCGACCGGAAGGGTCTTGTGTTCGATTGCCATCGCAACCCCATCCTCGGTGGTCGCGGTGACTTCGAGCATATCAGGCACGCTGTCGCGCTCGACATACAGCGAATGATAGCGGCCGATCACGATCTCGTTCGGCAGGTTCTGCATCAAGCGCCCGCCGCGCACCTGGATCCGCGAGGGCCGACCGTGTGCGGGCTGGGTGAGCTGGCCGAGCTGGCCGCCAAAGTATTCGCCGATTGCCTGCACGCCGAGGCAGACGCCGAAGATCGGCAGTTTGCGGTCGAGCGCCGTGCCGATGGTTTTCGAGATTCCGAAGTCTTCCGGCCGGCCCGGGCCCGGAGAGAGCACCAGCAGATCCCAGTTCTTCTTCAGCATCTCCTGGGCGTGCACATGGCGGACCACGGTGACGTTGGCGCCGACCTGCCGGAAATAATCCGCCAGCATATGCACAAAGCTGTCGTCGTGATCGATCAGGAGCACCTTGCGGCCTGAACCTGTTGCGTCGGGCGCAAACGTCGAGAGCGGCTTTGGCGCATCGCCGCGCAGCGCCTGGAACAGCGCGGCGGCCTTGACCTGGCATTCGCGATCTTCCGCGGCGGGATCCGAATCGAAAAGACAGGTGGCGCCGACGCGTACTTCGGCAAGTCCATCCTTCATGCGGATGGTGCGGATGGTGAGCCCGGTATTGATGCTGCCGTCGAAGTTCACCGCGCCGATCGCGCCGGCATACCAGCGTCGCGACGAACGTTCATTGTCCTCGACGAACTGCATCGCCCACAATTTCGGCGCGCCGGTTACCGTGACGGCCCAGGCGTGGGTGAGGAAGGCGTCGAGCGCGTCGAAGCCCGGCCGCAGCATGCCCTCGACGTGATCGACGGTATGGAACAGTTTCGAATAGGTCTCGATCTGCCGCCGCGCCAGCACCTTGATGGTGCCGGGCACGCAGACCCGCGCCTTGTCGTTACGGTCGACGTCGGTGCACATATTGAGCTCGAACTCGTCCTTTTCCGAGTTCAGCAATTGCCGGATCTGCTCGGCATCGCCGATCGCATCGACGCCGCGCGCGATCGTGCCCGAGATCGGGCAAGTCTCGACCCGGCGACCGTCGGAGCGCACGAACATTTCCGGCGAGGCCGACACCAGAAATTCGCCGTCGCCGAGATTCATCAGCGCGCCATAGGGCGACGGGTTGATGCGGCAGAGCCGCTGGAATACTTCCGCCGGCGAACGCTCGCAGGGCTCGGCGAAGAGCTGCCCCGGCACCGCCTCGAACAGATCACCGCGCGCGAATGCCGCCCGCGCGACCTCCACCGTCGCCTGATATTCGCCGGGCGCGTGATCGGCAAAGCCCTGCCGCGGTGTCTTGGTGTAGACGCTCTCGGCGGTGTCGCGCGGCAGGCCTTGCGTGGATTTTCCTTTCCAGGAGAAATCATAGCTCAGCACCACGCCGCGGCCGGTGGCGCGGTCGTAGGCGAGCAGGCGATCCGGCACGTAGAGCACGATATCGCGCTGGTCGGCTTCGCGGGCGCGCTTCTGTACGAGGTCCTCGATCTGGAACACGAGATCGTAGGCGAAGGCGCCGTACAGGCCGAGCAGCGGGTCATCATTGGCCGACAGGGCGGCGATGAGATCGCGGACCAGCGACATCACGCTGGCGCGGCGGGTGCGCTGGTCTTCCTCGACCGGCGCGGCGCCGCGGATGATGTGACCGGCCAACCGCGTCGGGCTTTTTTCCGAGATCACCACGCAGGGCTCGCGCAGCACGTCGCCGAGGAAAGCGATCAGCACCTCGCCGCGCGCATTCAGCGCGGACAGCGAAAAATTCGCGCCGACGGTTTCCAGCACCAGCGGCGGATCGGCGAAGCCGAGGTCGAAGCTCTCGTAGCGGCCCGGCACCGTGGTGCCCGAGGACAGCACGACGCCGCGGCGGCGGTCGAGCAGTTCGATCAGATCGTCGAGGCGCTTGGCATTGCCGGTGAACTGCTCGACGACGCGCGAAATCGCCAGGCCGCCGCTGGTCCGGTATTCGCTGTGCTCGGGCAGGGAGAAGGCCGTCCTGTTCATGTGATCCTCTTACGAAACTTCGCCAGGGAGCGCCACACAGGACAAACGAAGGGCAAATAGACAAACCATCGGTCGCACTGCGATGGCGACCTTCGACGATTGAAAAAATGAAATCGCACCGGCCACCTCTTTAGGAGGTGCGCCACCAGAGACGGGAGGGGGTAACGACGGTGCTCATGGGAACCTAATCACCATCCGGCGGGGGCGATGTCAAGGGAGGAACGGGTCGGGCTACCCGCCCCCGGGGTCCATCTTTGGGTGTCGGATGGCGTCGAACTTGCGTAGGATTTGAGCAAAGCAGCGGCGCATTCGATGCGCAAAGATTGCAGATGACGGAGGCAAGCGATGGCATTGCTGGGTCTGGGATATGCCGGCTTCGGATCAGCGGACCTCGAGGACTGGCGGCAGTTCGGGACCGGCCTCGTCGGCCTGCAGGCGGTCGAACGCGGCAATTCGTTGCTCGCGTTCCGGATGGACGACCGCAAGCAGCGCATCGTCATCGACCGCGCGATGGGCGAAGGCACGCGCTTTTTCGGCTGGGAGGTCGCAGACGCTGCGGCGCTGGACGCGCTGGCGGCGCGGCTGGAAAAGGCCGGCGTGCATGTTGTGGCCGAACCGCAGACGCTGGCCGATGCGCGCCGCGTCCGCCGCCTGATTTCGTTCCACGATCCCGCCGGCAACCGGCTGGAGGCATTTTACGGCGCCGAAATCGACGACACGCCGTTCGTGCCGGGCCGTTCGATTTCGGGCTTCCGCACCGGTCCGCTCGGCCTCGGGCACGCCGTGCTGACGGTCGAGAATATCGAGCCCGTCATGGCGTTCTATGTCGGCGTGCTCGGCTTCGGCCTCTCCGACTACATCTCAAAGCCGTTCCGGGCCTACTTCTTCCACGTCAATGCGCGGCACCACAGCCTCGCGCTGATCGAGACCGGCAGGAACGGCATGCATCATCTGATGGTGGAGCTGTTCTCGCTCGACGATGTCGGCCAGTGCTACGACATCGCGCAGACGCAGGAAGGCCGCGTCGACGTCACGCTCGGCCGCCACACCAACGACTTCATGACCTCGTTCTACGCCAAAACACCGTCGTCCTTCATGATCGAATGCGGCTGGGGCGGCCGCGAGATCGATCCGGCGACGTGGCAGCCGGTCGAGATGCATGACGGCCCGAGCCTGTGGGGCCATGAGCGCGTCTGGCTGCCGCCCGAAGACCGCGCCGTCGCCCGCGAGATGCGCCTGCGCGCGGCAGCTTCGGGCCTGCGCGCGCCGGTGCAGGTGATGGAGGGGAATTACAAGCTGATGTCGGGGACGTGCGTGTGGTGGGACGGGGTGAAAGGCTAGCTGGCACCTCATCACAACCGTCGTCCCGGCGAAAGCCGGGACCCATAGCCACAGGGCGCAGTTATTTGGCGATGATGTCTGCCATCTCTCTTCGCAACGATCGCCGCGGAGTATGGGTCCCGGCGTTCGCCGGGACGACGGCGGCGCAAGCATTTGGGACCAACCGATCCTCTCGCTTACTCCCGATAACACCCGTGCTCGATCTCCTCGATCAGGCCGCGCGCCTTCGGCTGCCAGCCGAGTTCATCCCGCGCACGCTTGGCCCGCACGCGGCTGTTCGACGCCATCGTGTCCTCTGTCGTCCCCTCGCCCCATTCGGCCGCGGCTTCCTGCATCGACATCGCCGTTGGCGGTCCCGCGAAACCCAGCATGCGGTTGATGGCCACGCACGCCTCGCGCATCGAGTTCTCGCCATTCTCGGCGAAATAGAAGCTGCCTGCCGGCGTCTTCTCGATCGCAAGTGCATAGAGCGTCACGAGATCGTCGATATGCACGTTCGACCAGATGTTCTCGCCGGGCCCGGCATGCGCCGCGTTGCCGCGCTTTTTGGCGAGCTTGATCAACAGCGGCACCTGGACGCTGTCGCGCCCTGCCCCGTGGCCGATGCCGTAGATCAGGCTCGGGCAGATGATGACCGGGCGGCAGCCCTTGTCGCGGTGGGAGAGAATGAATTCGTTGAGCGCAACGCGCGCCGCGCGCGCGGGCGATGGTGTAATCGGCGTGTCTTCGTCGAACACTGCGTCGGCGCGTTCGCCGCGGGCGCGGGTGCCGACGATGCTCGATCCCGACGTGTGAATCAGCGGCTTGCCGCTTCCGGCAAGCGCGTCCAACAGCGAGGTGACGGCCCCCCGGTGATCGGCACTCGCGGCATTAACGACGACGTCGGCGGCTTGCGCGGCGCGTGCGAGAACTTGCGCGTCATCCAGCGTACCCATCACCGGCTCGATACCGAGCGCGCGAACGGCGTCGGCCTTTTCGGGCGAACGGACCAATCCGGTCACGTGATGTCCGGCGGCGAGGAGATGCGCCGCAACCGACCCGCCAATATATCCCGATGCGCCCGTGCAGAAGATTTTCATCGCCGACCGTTCCCTGCCGTCATTGCGAGCGAAGCGAAGCAATCCATCGCGCCACAAAGGGAGACATGGATTGCTTCGTCGCTATCGCTCCCTTGCGCAAACGCTTCGCGTTTGTCGCAGGCAATGACGGGAAAAGCTCTTCAGCCTAACCCAAATGCTTCGCGAAAAACGCGGTCGCCCTGCCCCAGGCCAGTTCGGCCGCCTGACGGTCATGCACCGACTGGCGCTGCTCGTTGACGAAGGCGTGCTCGGCGTCATAGCGGAAAATCTCGAGCGACTTGCCGGCGGCCTTCATGCCCTGCTCGAAGGCGTTGACCACCTCCGGCGTACACCAGTCGTCCTTGTCGGCGAAATGCGCCTGCAGCGGAATCTTCACGTCCGCGGGCTTTGCCGCCTGCTCCGGTGGAATGCCGTAGAATACGACGCCGGCCGCGAGCTCCGGAATCTTGGTGGCGCCGATGATCGTTACCGCGCCGCCGAGACAGAAGCCGGTCAGCCCGACCTTGGCGCCGTTGCGCGACAGATATTGCGCCGCGCCCCGCACCGTCTGCGTGGTGGCGTCCATGAAATCCAGCGAGTTCATCTCCCGGCCGGCCGCATCCGTGTCGTGATACGGCACCACCGTGCCCTTGTAGAGATCCGGCGCCAGCGCATCGAAGCCCGCCGCGGCAAAGCGGTCGCACAGGCCCTTGATCTGGTCCTGCAGGCCCCACCATTCCTGGATCACGACCACGCCCGGCGCATTGCCGCGCGCCGCATTGGCGAGATAGCCGCTGGCATCCTTGCCGTCCGGGCGCTTGAAGGTGATGCTGGTACCCATGAGTTCCTCCGCAATGATGTTGGGCCGATTTGGCGGCCATCTTGTCCGCAGTGGACTTAGGACGCAATCGGATTGCGTCGTCATTTCCGGGATGGTGCGTCAGCACCAGACCCGGAATCTCGAGATTCTCAGGGGCGCAAGGGCGCCCCATAGTTCGATGCTTCGCATCGCCCCGGAATGACGTTTGCACAACAAAAAAGCCCCCGCAGGGGCTTTTCCGAAATCGCGTGCACCATGAGATCAGTCGGTGGAGATCAGTGGGCGTTGGCCCAGACCTTCTTCTTGGTGAAGTACAGGAGCACGGTGAGCAGGATCAGGAACACGAACACCTGCATGCCGAGTGCCTTGCGCGCCTCCATGTGCGGCTCCGCAGCCCACATCAGGAACGTGGTGACGTCCTTGGCGTACTGCGCGACCGTCGCCGGCGAGCCGTCGTCATAGGTGACCTGGCCGTCGCTCAGCGGCTTCGGCATCTTGATGGCGTGGCCGGGGAAGTAATTGTTGTAGAAGGAACCCTCCGGCAGATTGAAGCCAGCCGGCGGCTTGTCCTCATAGCCCTGCAGCAGCGCGACGATGTAATCCGGGCCTTGCTCCTGATACTGGGTGAAGAAGTCGATCAGGAACTGCGGGAAGCCGCGGCCATAGCTGCGCGCCTTGGTGATCAGCGAGAGATCCGGCGGAAAGGCGCCGCCATTGGCCGCGCGAGCCGCCTGCTCGTTCGGGAACGGCGACGGGAAATAATCGGCGGGCCGGCCCGGCCGCTCGAACATCTCGCCCTGGTCGTTCGGGCCGTCCTTGACCTTGTAGTCCGAGGCGAACGCCTGGGCCTGCGCCACCGAGTAGCCGGGGCCGCCGGCCTCGGCGAGGTTGCGGAAGGCGACAAAGGACAGGCCGTGGCAGGCCGCGCAGACCTCCTTGTAGACCTTGAGGCCGCGCTGCATTGCGCCGCGGTCGAACGTGCCGAACGGGCCTGAAAACGACCACTTCTGCGCCGGCGGCTTGGTGCCGCCTTCGGCAGCGCGGGCGCTGTCGGCACCGCCGAACAGCAGGCCTGCGGCCACCATCAGCGCGATCACGCTCGACACCATCGGCGCGGCCTTGCCACCCGACTTCGCCAGCACATCGTCGGCAATCGAGTTCGGCACCGGACGCGGCTTCTCGATCCGCGACAGCAACGGCAGCAGGATCAGGAAGTAGGCGAAGTAGAGCACAGTCAGGATACGGCCGACGATGACGTAGATGCCTTCCGGCGGCTGGGCGCCGAGATAGCCGAGACCGATACAAACGGCGACAAAGACCCAGAAGAACTGCTTGGCCAGCGGGCGATATTTCGACGAACGCGTCTTGGCGTTATCGAGCCAGGGCAGGAACGCCAGCACGACGATCGCACCGAACATCGCCACCACGCCGGCAAGCTTGTTCGGGATCGAGCGCAGGATCGCGTAGAACGGCAGGTAATACCATTCCGGCACGATGTGCGCGGGCGTCACGGCGGGATTGGCCGGGATGTAGTTCTCGGGATCGCCGAGATAGTTCGGCATGTAGAAGATGAACCAGGCGTAGAACAGCAGGAAGCAGGAGACGCCGAACATGTCCTTGATGGTCGCGTAGGGCGTGAACGGCACCGTGTCCTTTTCCGTCTTCGCCTCGACGCCGGCCGGATTGTTCTGACCGGCGACATGCAGCGCCCAGACGTGCAGCACGACCACGCCGGCGATCACGAACGGCAGCAGGTAGTGCAGCGAGAAGAAGCGGTTCAGTGTCGGATTGCCGACGGCATAACCGCCCCACAGCAGCGTCACGATGCTCTCGCCGAAATAGGGCACGGCAGAGAACAGGTTGGTGATGACGGTGGCGCCCCAGAAGCTCATCTGGCCCCACGGCAGCACGTAGCCCATGAAGCCGGTCGCCATCATCAGGAGATAGATGATGACGCCGAGGATCCACAGCACCTCGCGCGGCTCCTTGTACGACCCGTAATAAAGGCCGCGGAACATGTGGATGTAGACGGCGAAGAAGAACATCGACGCGCCGGCGGCATGGACGTTGCGCAGCAGCCAGCCGTAATTGACGTCGCGGACGATGAGCTCGACGGACTTGAACGCCATATCGGCATGCGGCGTGTAGTGCATCGCCAGGATCACGCCGGTCAGGATCTGCACGCCCAGCATCAGTGAGAGGATGGCGCCGAAGGTCCACCAGTAGTTCAGGTTACGCGGCGTCGGATACGCCACGAACGAGGAATGCATAAGTCCCATGATCGGGAGGCGCCGTTCGATCCACTTCAAGGCGGGATTGGTCGGCTGGAAATCGGATGGTCCGCTCATTGATGCGATCCTGAGGAAGTAAGACGACGCGACGGATTAAGGGGTCTCGGGCTGGCGCCCGAGCCCTTAGCCGATCTGGATTTTGGTGTCGGAAACGAATGTGTAGGGCGGAACCGGCAGGTTGCTCGGCGCGGGTCCCTGACGGATGCGGCCCGAGGTGTCGTAAACCGAACCGTGGCACGGGCAGAAGAAGCCGTCATAGGCGCCCTCATGGGCGATCGGGATACAGCCGAGATGGGTGCAGATACCAACCACGACCAGCCACTGGTCATGCCCCGCCTTGACCCGGGACTCATCGCTCTGCGGATCGGGCAGGCTCGCTACCGGCACCTTGCGGGCCTCTTCGATCTGCTTCTTGGTCCGGTGGCTGATGTAAATCGGCTTGCCGCGCCAGAACACCTTGATGTCCTGTCCTTCGGCGATCGGGGTCAGGTCGACCTCAATCGGCGCACCGGCCGCGATCGTCGAGGCATCCGGATTCATCTGGGAAACCAGCGGCCACACCGTGGCAGCCGCGCCGACGGCGGCGACGGCTCCCGTTGCAACATAAAGGAAATCACGGCGTGTCGGATGGTCCGCCGAAGACGCTGTCGTCACGATTCCAAGCCCTTTCTTGTCTGCAGCCGGCGGAACCGCCCCGGACACGCGAAAGCACGCCCTGAAGGAGGCTGCCGGCGCCCGCGGCCCCCGCGGCGGCAGAAAAACCGCTTTTCCTCCCCCAATCCGGCGGAACAAGCAGTCCAGAATCGTTCTATTGGCACCCTTGCCGTGAGAGCGCAAGCCCGCTATCGGCTCGCAAGCGTGCAATGCACTAAATCCGCGCCCGGCCGTGATTTATTCGAGACATTTCATTCGCGCCAGCAAAGCCTCGACCCTATGCAGATTGCGCTTTTCCAGCCTGACATTCCCCAGAACACCGGAACGATTCTGCGCCTGTGTGCCTGCCTGGGCGTGGCCGCCCACATTATCGAGCCGGCGGGATTTCCGATCTCGGACCGGCATTTCCGCCGGGCGGGAATGGACTATCTTGATCATGTCGCCCTCACCCGCCACGACTCATGGTCAAAATTCGCGCAATGGCGTAACGAGGCGGGTTGCCGGCTGGTGCTGTTTACGACCAAGGCGGCTGGTTCCTACCTGGATTTCCGCTACGAGAGGGACGACGTCCTGCTGTTCGGGCGGGAATCGGCTGGGGTTACCGACGAGGTCGTCGCCGCCGTCGATGCGCGGCTTCTGATCCCGATCCGGCCGAGTTTGCGCTCGCTCAATGTGGCCATGGCGGCCGCCATGGCATTGGGCGAGGCGATGCGGCAGACCGGTTCCGCGATCCAGGCCGATGCGGTTCTCAAGGAGAGATGGTGAGTTACGCGGTCAAAGAGATATTCCTGACCCTGCAGGGCGAAGGCGCGCATGCCGGCCGCGCGGCGGTGTTCTGCCGCTTTGCCGGCTGCAACCTCTGGACCGGCCGCGAACAGGACCGTGCGACCGCTACCTGCCAGTTCTGCGATACGGACTTCGTCGGCACCGACGGCACACTGGGCGGCCGCTACGCCACGGCGGACGAACTCGCCGACACCATCGCCGGGCAATGGACCGGAGACAACACCAACCGCTATGTGGTGCTGACCGGCGGGGAGCCTCTTTTGCAGGTCGACACCCCCTTCATCGATGCGCTGCATGCGCGCGGCTTTTCGATCGGCATCGAGACCAACGGCACGATCGAGCCGCCCGCGGGGATGGACTGGGTCTGCGTCAGCCCGAAAGCCGGCGCCGGCCTCGTGGTGCGCCGCGGCCACGAGTTGAAGCTGGTCTATCCGCAGTCAGGCGCTGAACCGGAAGATTTCGCCGGCCTCGATTTCGAACGCTTCTCGCTGCAGCCGATGGACGGCCCCGACGTGATCGGCAACACCGCGCGCGCGATCGACTACTGCCTGCGCCATCCGCAATGGCGGCTCAGCCTGCAAACGCACAAGACGCTCGGTATCAGATAGTTGGCATCAAATAGGACCTAGACTTTCAAGATGTGGGAACTGACGAAATCATTTCGCTTCGAGGCCGCGCATTCGCTGAAGGGAACGACCTTCGGCGCGGCCAGCGAGGAAATTCACGGCCACTCGTTTCGCGCCGAGGTGAGCGTGCGCGGCACGCCCGATCCGGAAACCGGCATGGTGCTCGATCTCGGCCTGCTCGAACGCAGCATGGAGGAGGTCCGCAAAGCGCTCGACCACAAGCTCCTCAACAAGGTCGATGCGCTGGGAACGCCGACGCTGGAAAACATCTCGCGCTACATCTTCGAGCGGGTCCAGCACGCCGGCAAGATCACCCACGTCAGCGTACACCGCGACAGTTGCAACGAGAGCTGCACTTACTTTGGGCCGCAGGGCTGAACGCCAATGGACGTATCCGTTATCGACGATCGCAAGAGGCGCGCAAGAACCTGGTTCGAGACGTTGCGCAACAACATCTGCGCGGCGTTCGAGCGGCTGGAGGACGAGGCGCCCCCTGCCCTCTATCCCGGCGACGCCGGCCGTTTCGTGCGGACGCCGTGGGATCGCACCGACCACACCGGCAAGCCCGGCGGCGGCGGCGTGATGTCGATCATGCGCGGGCGGCTGTTCGAGAAGGTCGGCGTGCATTGCTCGACCGTGCATGGCGAATTCGCCCCCGAGTTCCGCGCGCAGATTCCGGGTGCGGCCGACGATCCCCGGTTCTGGGCCTCGGGCATTTCGCTGATCGCGCACATGCACAACCCGCATGTGCCGGCGGTGCACATGAACACCCGCTTCGTCGTCACCACCAAGGCCTGGTTCGGCGGCGGCGCCGACCTGACGCCGGTGCTCGACCGCCGGCGCACCCAGGAAGACCCCGATACGCAGGCCTTCCATCAGGCGATGAAGGAAGCCTGCGGGGGATCGAACAGCGTCGCCGACTACGACAAGTACAAAAAATGGTGCGACGAATATTTCTACCTGCCGCATCGCAAGGAGGCGCGGGGCATCGGCGGGATCTTCTACGATTGGCATGACTCGGGCGACTGGGATGCCGACCTCGCCTTCACTCAGGAAGTCGGCCGCGCCTTCCTGAAAATCTATCCCGAACTCGTCCGGCGCAATTTTGCGCAGGCGTGGAACGCCGCTGATCGCGAGGAACAGTTGATCCGACGCGGACGCTACGTCGAGTTCAACCTGCTCTACGACCGCGGCACGATCTTTGGGCTGAAAACCGGCGGCAATGTGGATTCCATCCTCTCGTCGATGCCGCCGGAGGTAAAGTGGCCATGATCGCATGATCAGCTTGTCATGACGGATCGCTAGGGTGCGATTCGTCATGCAATCCAAGGAGCAGATCATGGACTTGAAACCGGGCGACGTCGTCATTCTTAAGTCGGGCGGCCATCCACTCACCGTGGTGGAGGTCAAGGACGGCAACGTCGTGTGCGTATGGATGGGCAATGAAGGCGATCTGTTTCGCGAGACGCTGCCGCTTGCCGTCCTGGAGCTCGCCGAGACCGATATGTCTGACGATGACGAAGAGGACGAAGACGAGGACGACGAGGAAGAGGAAGACGACGAAGAGGACGAGGAAGAAGGCGACCGCCGCAACAAGGTTGCGTAAGTAATTGACGCCGCCGGCATTAAATGGACCCGGCGGCGTCGTTTTCTCGGGATTGGACCCGGTGCGGCTGATCTGATATTCGCGGCAGATCGGCCAACGCTTCCGGCGGCCGATGGCTCCTGAAGCGAGAACACCGCGAAAACGATGACCGAACTCCCCCGCGCGATGCTGATCGACATGGACGACACCATCCTGTCGGCCTATGGCCGCCCGGAAATCGCCTGGCATCACGTCGCGTCCGAATTTGCCGCCGAGTTCGGGCCGCTGACCTCGCAGCAGGTCGCCACTGCCGTTCTGGATTCCGCGCGCAAATTCTGGGCGGTTGCCGAGGCCGAATGGCGGCTGAAGCTGGACGAGGCGCGGCGCATCACCGTCAGGAACGGATTTGCCGCATTGACCGCCGGTGGCCACGCATTGCCGGAGGAACTGGCGATACGGCTCGCCGACCGCTTCACCGCCTATCGTGAAGAGGAAATGTTCGTCTTCCCCGGCGCGCATGACGCCATCGACGCGTTGAAGGCGCGCGGCGTGAAGCTGGCGCTGGTGACGAACGGCGCCGCCGGCACCCAGCGCGCCAAGGTCGAACGCTTCGCGCTGTCGCACCGCTTCGATCACATCCAGATCGAGGGCGAGCACGGTTTCGGCAAGCCGGACGAGCGCGCCTATCGGCACGCCATGCAGACGCTCGGCGTCAGCGCGTCCGACACCTGGATGATCGGCGACAATCTGGAATGGGAAGTCGTGGCGCCGCAGCGGCTCGGCATCTACGCCATCTGGATCGACGTGCATGGCGACGGCCTGCCGCCGGACTCCACCGTGAAGCCCGACCGCATCATCCGCTCGCTCACGGAACTGCTGCCCGGCAAGCGCTGACGGTGCTGCCGAAGTCTCAACTGTCCGGCCGAGCCGTCACGCATTGACCCGATCAGTGCCGCAGCGTGGCGGTGATCATCACGACGCCGCCGACCATCACGGCGGCATCGAGGATCGCGGTATGGATATGCACCGGCATGCGCTCGACGAAAGCCTTGGCGAAGAATGCGCCGGGGATCGCAATGGCGCCGATCAGGAGGGCAAGGGCCAGCACCTGCGCCGTGACGACACCGGCCATGCCGAACACGGAAATCTTGATGAGACCGGTCACGACCGAGATCACCGCGTCGGTGGCGATCACTGCGGCCCCTTCGAGACCGGACGCCATCAAGAGCGACAGCAGGATCACGCCGGAACCTGACGTGCCGCCGACCAGCACGCCATAACCGAGGGCGCTGACACCGAGGCCGGTATCGCCGATCCTGACCTCGCGGCGTTTGGCCAATCGGCGCAGCGGCACGCTCAGGATCAGCATGCTGCCGATCACGAGCGCCGCGCCGGCGCTCGTCAGCCGCGTGTAGCCATAGGCGCCGAGCGCGGTGGTCAGCATGGCGGCGCCGATCACGATCAGCGCACGGCGTCGATCGGCGTAGCGAAAATACGCCACGAAGCGGCTGATATTGGTGAAGATCGCAGAGATCGCGATGATCGGCACCACGGGCTCGGCACCGACCATCGGCACCAGCACCAGCGGCATCAACGCACCGGTGCCGTAGCCGGCCAGACCGCCGATGACGGAGGCCAGCAATGCCATGCTTCCAACCAGCAGGAACTGGCCGAGCGAAATGTCAGCGAAGCCGGCCAGAATGTTCACAGCCGATGATCTCTGGTGAAACGGGCGGCGGCCTGATCGGCGATCGCGGCCAGCGCAGATGGCTCGAGCGGAAAATCCGCGGCCAGCCAGGCGTCTTCCGCCAGCGTCAGCACGTGGCCGAGCGCAGGACCTTCGGCAATGCCGCGGGAGATGAAATCGGCCGCCTTCAGCGGAAATTTCGGCGCGCTCCAGCGCTGCGGCAAGGTGGCGAGGTCGTGCCAGGGCGTCGCCCCATTGCCGATGCCGCCGGCCCGCGCCCACGCCAGCATCAGCCGGTCGCGATAAGAATCCTCGCCGAGCCGGTAGAGAAGCTGCCGGGCCCGCGCCTCATCCTTGCTGGCGAACCGCCACCAGCGATGGCCCATCGAGTCCAGCGCCTTGGTTTCAGCGTTGGACAGGCGAAGCCGTGCCGAGAGACGCCTGGCGTCTTCCGTGACCGCGACCGTGAGCGCGGCAAGCCGGCGCACGGCGTTCGGCGGCAACCCGAGCGCCCGTTCGGCCGCGATCATCGCCGCGAATGTTCTCGTGTAGGCGACACCGCCGAAGATCGCGAGCAACAGGCCGGCATCCGCCATCGCCTGCACCGCGACCGCAGCCCCCTCCGCGATCACCAGCTTCAGCATCTCCATGCGCACCCGCTCGGCGGAAAGGTTCGAAAGCCCGGCGCGCCCGTCGATGCAGGCGAGATAGCCGGTACGATCCGGCTCGCCCGCGCCATAGGCGGCATGGATGCGAAAGAAGCGCAGGATGCGCAGATAATCCTCGGCGATGCGTTGACTGGCATCGCCGATGAACCGCACGCGCCTGGCTTCGATATCGGCAAGCCCGCCGACATGGTCGTGCACCACACCGCCGGCATCGACGGACAGCCCGTTGATGGTGAAGTCGCGCCGTTCGGCGTCGCGGACCCAGTCGCGCCCGAACGCAACCTTGGCCTTGCGGCCGAAGGTCTCGGTATCCTCGCGCAGGGTCGTGACCTCAAACGGTTGGGATTCGACGACCAGCGTGACCGTGCCGTGCTCGATTCCGGTCGGCACGCTCTTGATGCCGGCCGCCTTGGCGCGGCGGACGACCTCGTCGGGCAGCGCCGTGGTCGCAATGTCGATATCGCCGAGGGGAATTTTCAGAAGCGCATTGCGCACTGCGCCGCCGATCACGCGGGCTTCCTCGCCGTCGCCATTGAGCAACGCGAGCACGCGCGCGGCCGGGCCCGACCTGAGCCAGGGCGCATCCGACAGCACGCGTGCCTCGCTCATTTCTCGACCCCGTGAACCAGTTTGCCGTCTTCGATATGCGCAGGAACGTAGGTCGAACCCGGCGGCGCGCCGGAGAATTGCGCCAGCAGGACGAAGCTGACCACGACGAGGACCAGCGATCCCAGCACCAGTTTGGCGACGAGACGCGCCGGCCAGGAGGAGGACACGAACACGCCGGAACGGGTGGCAATCAGGAACAGCGCATAGGCCACGAACGGGATCAGGAAAATTCCGATTTCGGTCAGAATCGGACGGATCATGCGAGATATATCCGCTCATACAGCACGCGCAGAATTCCTGCGGTCGCGCCCCAGATGTAACGCTCGGCGAACGGCATGGCGTAATAGGAGCGCTCCATGCCGCGGAATTCCTTGGAATGGACCTGATGGTTCTCGGGATTCATCAGGAACGCCAGCGGCACCTCGAAGGCATCGACCACCTCGCCTTCGTTGATCGTGAGCTTAAAGCCGGGCTTCACGCGCGCCACCGTCGGCAGGATGCGAAAGCCGAAGGCGGTCCCGTAGAGATCGAGATAGCCGATCGGCTCGATGAACTCGCGCTTGAGGCCGACCTCCTCCTCCGCCTCGCGCAAGGCGGCGTCAAGCGGCGATTCATCGGTCGCGTCGATCTTGCCTCCCGGAAAGGAAATCTGGCCGGCATGGCTGCTCAGATGCGGCGAGCGCTGCGTCAGCAACACGGTCGGCTCGCGGTGATCGACCACCGGGATCAAGACCGCCGCCGGGCGCACCGGCTGCTCTTGCGCCACGATTTCAAGCATGCGGTCGTTGCCCGCATCGCCGGTCCTCGGAACGATATTGGGATCGACCAGGCCAGGCGGCACGTCGAAGTTCAGCCGGGTCTTGCTCCGTGCGAAGAACTCCGCCGAATTGATCGGCACAGCCTCCATCTTTTTCAGCATCGGCTCGTTCAAACCGCGTCCCTCACCTGCTTCGCATCCGCCATCGCAAAGAACTCGCCGCCCGACTCGATGCCGAACATCGGCTGGCCATCGACCATCCGCTCTTCGCCCATGTCAACCAGATCGTAATAGAGCGCGCGCGTCACCTTCGCCCACAGATCGGCGCGGACGTGCAGGTAAGGCGTGAGCCCGCCATCGGCGGCCATCTCGAACCGCAGGCGATGGTCGGAATCGCATGGCACCCAGTCGTCGACATTGGTGCGAAAGCGCAGCAGCCGGCCATGATCGCCGGCCTCCTCTTGCATCTCCACCGCCAGGAACGGTGCATCATCGACGCGGATTCCGACCTTCTCGACGGGGGTCACGAGAAAGTGCTTGCCGTCCTCGCGCTTGAGGATGGTCGAGAACAGCCGCACCAGCGCCGGTCGCCCGATTGGCGTCCCCAAATAGAACCACGTACCATCGCCGGCGATTCGCATGTCGAGATCGCCGCAGAACGGCGGATTCCACAGATGGACCGGAGGTAGCCCCTTCCCAGCCGGGGCGGCGTTGGCGGCTTCCCTCGCCGCGACAGTTAGTCCTTCGAGGCCCTGAGCGCCGGTTTGCCCTTGCTTCGCCATTGTTTGCCCTGAGTCTAGCGCTCGATCTGGCACGATTGGTGCACGCATACCGAGATATGTGTTCCCGACGATTTGCGTCCGTACTAATGCGGATTAAGTCGCCATATCGTGATGCCGTTCATACCCCAAAGTACCGATAATGTGGGGATAGTTTAATTCAACGAATGCACGGCCTTTGCACAGGTTTAGCATGGGTTCGTGGGATGACGACGCAACCAGCGGTGTCATGAGCGGTTGAGAGGGTTGAAGGAGAAAGACATGGCGAGTGCAGACGGTGTCGAGAAACTCGAAGACGCGATCGTCCGGTCGGCGGAACAGGTCGCCGGCCAGATTCGCACCGCGAAAGAGGCTATCTCCACCGTCATTTTCGGCCAGGACCGGGTGATCGAAAACACCCTGGTGACGATCCTGTCCGGCGGGCACGCCCTTCTGATCGGTGTTCCCGGCCTCGCCAAGACGAAGCTGGTCGAAACCCTGGGCATCACGCTCGGGCTGGACGCCAAGCGCATCCAGTTTACGCCGGACCTGATGCCGTCGGACATTCTGGGCGCCGAGGTGCTGGATGAGAGCCAATCCGGCAAGCGGTCGTTCCGCTTCATCTCCGGGCCGGTGTTTGCACAACTCCTGATGGCCGACGAGATCAACCGCGCCAGCCCTCGTACACAATCGGCGCTGCTGCAAGCCATGCAGGAACAGCACATCACCGTTGCAGGCGCGCGGCATGATCTGCCCAAGCCATTTCACGTGCTCGCCACGCAGAACCCGCTGGAGCAGGAAGGCACCTATCCGCTGCCCGAGGCGCAGCTCGACCGCTTCCTGATGGAAATCGATGTCGATTATCCCGACCGTGACGCCGAGCGCCGCATCCTGTTCGAAACCACCGGCGCTGAAGAGACGCTCGCCAAGGCCGCGATGGACGCGGAAATCCTGATCGCGGCGCAGCGGCTGGTACGACGCCTGCCGGTCGGCGACAGCGTGGTCGAGGCGATCCTGTCGCTGGTGCGCGCCGCGCGTCCCAATCCGGAAGAAGGCAGCGACAAGCTGATCGCCTGGGGACCGGGCCCGCGCGCCAGCCAGTCGCTGATGCTGGCGGTTCGCGCCCGCGCGCTGCTCGACGGCCGCCTCGCGCCCTCGATCGACGACGTGCTCG
Source organism: Bradyrhizobium paxllaeri (assembly GCF_001693515.2). Lineage (NCBI taxonomy): Bacteria > Pseudomonadati > Pseudomonadota > Alphaproteobacteria > Hyphomicrobiales > Nitrobacteraceae > Bradyrhizobium > Bradyrhizobium paxllaeri. The sequence goes on along the minus strand of NZ_CP042968.1, from coordinate 1,699,455 downwards.
ATCTCGCCGAGCCCATTCTCAAGCACCGCATGGCGCTGACCTTCTCGGCGCGCGCGGAAGGCCGCACCATTCCCGACGTAATCAGACAATTGAAGACGCGGATCGGTTGATGGCCGCAGAGACCAGTCACGAGACCAGGGAGCTTCTAGCAATCCGACGTGCCGATGGCGAAAGCCGAACGCTCGCCGCTTCGCTCCCCCGTCTCGTGCTCGAAGCCCGCCGCATCGCCGCCAACGTCATCCATGGCCTGCACGGCAGGCGCCGCGCCGGCGCCGGCGAGAGCTTCTGGCAGTATCGCCGCTTCGTCTCCGGCGAGCCGTCGCAGAACGTCGACTGGCGGCGCTCGGCGCGCGACGATCATCTTTATGTCCGCGAGCAGGAATGGGAGGCCGCCCATACCGTGTGGCTGTGGCCCGACCGCTCGCCGTCGATGGTCTTTGCTTCCAAGGGCGCGCGCGACAGCAAGCTGGAGCGCGGCCTGATCGTGACATTTGCGCTCGCCGAACTCCTGGTTTCAGGCGGGGAGCGCGTCGGCATTCCCGGCCTGATGAACCCGACTGCGAGCCGCAACGTGATCGACAAGATGGCGCAAGCGATGCTGCACGACGATACGGCGCGCGCCAGCCTGCCGCCGTCCTTTGTGCCGTCGGCGCTGGCCGAAATTGTCGTACTGTCCGACTTCTGGTCGCCGATGAGCGAAATCAGGACGATGCTCGCAGGGCTGTCCGCCTCCGGCGCGCATGGCACGCTGATCCAGGTCGTCGACCCCGCCGAGGAAACCTTTCCCTATGCCGGCCGGGTCGAATTCGTCGAGCCGGAAGGTTTTGGCGTCATCACCGCCGGCCGCGCCGAGAGCTGGGCCAGCGACTATGTCGCGCGCGTCGCCCTGCATCGCGACGAGATCCGCAGCGAGACCAACCGGCTCGACTGGCTGTTCTCGACCCACACCACCAGCCGCTCCGCCGCCGAACTCCTGCTGTTCCTGCATTCGGGCATGATGGCAGCCAAGGGCAATGTGCGCGGCTCAACCGTCAAGGCGGGGCGTAGCGCATGATCGCAGGGCTCCCCCTAACCTTTGCGCAACCGCTGCTGCTGCTGGGCCTGTTGAGCCTGCCGGTATTGTGGTGGCTGCTGCGCGTGATGCCGCCGCGGCCACGGCGGATCGAATTTCCGCCGACGCGGCTGTTGTTCGACATCAAGCCGAGGGAAGAAACCCCGTCGCGAACGCCATGGTGGCTGACCTTGCTGCGCCTCGCCGCCGCCGCGCTGGTCATTCTCGCCGCCGCAGGCCCGATCTGGAATCCGCAGACCGGGGTCGGCGGCAGCAACGCGCCATTGGTGATCCTGCTCGACGACGGCTGGAGCGCGGCGGCAAGCTGGGAGACGCGGGTCAAGGCCGCTGACGAACTGATCGCCAACGCCGACAACGATCGCCGCGGCGTGGCGCTGGTTCCGCTCTCCGAGCCCGCACGCGACATCACGCTGATGCCGGCCGGTACCGCGCGCGTTGCGCTGCGCCAGATTTCGCCAAAGCCCTATTCGGTCGATCGCGTCGACACGCTCGCCTCGCTCGACCGCTTCCTGAAGGCCACCGGCGATGCCGAGATCGCGTGGCTGTCCGACGGCGTCGATACCGGGCGCGGCAGCGAGTTCGTCGAAAATCTCGCCAAGACGCTCGGCGACCGCAAGCTGACGGTGTTCGAGGGCGGCGCGGCCCCGGCGCAGGCGCTGGTCGCCGCCGAAAACGCCGCGGCGAAGATGACGGTCAAGGTGCTGCGCACCACCGGCGGCGTCGCGGCCGGCGTGGTTCGGGCGATCGACGCCAAGGGCTCGCCGATCGGTGAGGCGCGCTACGCCTTCGGCATGCAGGATCGCGAGAGCGAAGCCGCGTTCGATCTGCCCGTCGAGCTGCGCAACGACATTTCGCGGCTGGAAATATCGGGCGAGCGATCGGCCGGCGCCGTGCAACTGCTCGACAAGCGTTGGCGGCGGCGCGCCGTCGGCGTCGTCACCGGCGCGACCAGCGATACCGCCCAGCCGCTGCTGGCATCGACCTTCTATCTGACGCGCGCGTTGTCGCCGTTCGCCGACGTGCGACTCGGCGACCGTGGCGCGGCGCAGCAGGTGATCGCGCAATTCCTCGATCAGCGTTTGCCGATGATCGTGCTCGCCGATGTCGGCACGCTGTCGCCGGAGATCCGCGAGCGGCTGAATGCATGGATCGATCAGGGCGGCGTGCTGGTGCGTTTCGCGGGCCCCCGCCTGGCGCAGGCCGATGACGATCTGGTGCCGGTGAAATTGCGTCGCGGCGGCCGCATCCTCGGCGGCAGCCTGACCTGGGAAAAGCCGCAGCATCTGGCCTCCTTCGCCGCCGACGGCCCGTTCGCGGGCCTCACAGTGCCGAAGGACATCACCGTCAACCGGCAGGTTCTGGCCGAGCCGGATGCGGTGCTCGCCACCAAGACCTGGGCGTCGCTGGAAGACGGCACGCCGCTGGTGACCGGCGAGCATCGCGGCAGAGGCATCGTCAGCCTGTTCCATGTCGGCGCCGACTCGCGCTGGTCGGACCTGCCGATGTCCGGCAGCTTCGTCGAAATGCTGCGGCGGCTGGTCGACATGTCCGGCTATACATCGAAGCCCGGTGCCGGCGTTGCGAGCGAGGCGACCAATGTCGAGACGGTTGCGCCGCTGCGCACCCTCGACGGTTTCGGCGCCTTCGGACCGCCGCCCTCGACCGCAAAGCCGATGCCGGCGGATTATCGCGACCGCGCCACGGCCGAACATCCGCCGGGCTTCTACGGCCCGGCCGACGGCCCGATTGCGGTCAACACGCTGGCCGCGGCCGATCGCATCGCGCCGCTCGATACAGCTTCCTTGCGTGCGCAGCGCGCCAGCTACACCAATGCCGAACCGCGCGATCTGCGCGGCATCCTGCTGTCGTCGTCGCTGGTGCTGTTCCTGATCGACGCGGTCGTGGTGGCGATGCTGGGCGCCGGTCTTGCCGCGCTGTGGCGGCGGCGCACGGCGGCTGCCACGGTTCTGCTGGCCGCGATCCTGGCCGCAGCCCCGATCACGCCTTCGCCGACGCGCGCCCAGGGCAACGATGACTTCGCCATCAAGTCGGTGTCGCAGACGCGCCTCGCCTATGTCGTCACCGGAAATGCCGATGTCGATTCCATCGTCAAGGCCGGCATGGCCGGGCTGACCCTGTTCCTGGCGCAGCGCACGGCGCTGGAGGCCGGCGATCCCGTCGGCGTCGATCCCGCGCGCGATGAACTGGCGTTCTTTCCGCTGATCTACTGGCCGGTGGTGCCGGGCGCGCCGAAGCCGCCGCAGGATGCCATCAACCGCATCGACGCCTACATGAAACAGGGCGGCACCGTGCTGTTCGACACTCGCGATGCAATCGAGGCGCCGCCCGGCGAGAACGGCGCGTCGCAGACGCCGGGCATGCGCACCTTGCGCGAAATTCTCTCCTCCCTCGACGTCCCCGAACTGGAGCCGGTGCCGCGCGAGCACGTGCTGACCAAGACGTTTTACCTGCTGCGTGACTTCCCCGGCCGCTTCACCTCGGGCCAGACCTGGGTCGAGACCCTGCCGCGCGAGGATGACGACGACGCGGCCTCGCGCCCGGCGCGCGGCGGCGACGGCGTATCGCCCATCATCATCACCTCGAACGATCTCGCCGGCGCCTGGGCGCATCGCCCCGACGGGCAGGCCATGCTGCCGCTGACGCCGAACGAGCCGCGGCAGCGCGAATTCGCCTTCCGCTCCGGCGTCAACATCGTGATGTATACGCTGACCGGCAACTACAAGGCTGATCAAGTCCATGCACCCGCTCTGATCGAACGGCTGGGGCAATAGAGCATGAACTACGGTATCGCGTTCACCCCCCTCGTTCCGACCATCGTGCTCTGGGTCGCGCTGGCCGCGATCGTCGCGATCGCGGCGCTGTTGCTGCTCGGCCGCGCACGCGGCGCTGCGGTTCGCGTGGCGGCACTGGCGCTGATCCTGCTCGCGCTCGCCAATCCCTCCTTCACGCGCGAGGAACGCGAGCCGCTGTCATCGGTGGCCGCCGTCGTGGTCGACAAGAGCCCGAGCCAGAATTTCGGCACCCGCAACCAGGAGACGGCGAAGGCACAGGAAGCCCTCGTCGACACGCTGAAGAAGATCAAGGGCCTGGAAGTGCGCGTCGTCGACGCCGGACAGGCCGACGGCGAGACCGACGGCACCAAATTGTTCGGCGCGCTGTCCTCGGCGCTGTCGGACGTTCCGGTCGACCGCGTCGCCGGCGCGTTCCTGATCACCGACGGCCGGGTGCATGACATTCCCGCCAACGCCGCCGCGCTCGGCTTCCAGGCGCCGGTGCACGCGCTCGTCACCGGGCGCAAGGACGAGCGCGATCGCCGCATCGCGATCTCGGCCGCGCCGCGCTTCGGCATCGTCGGACAGCCCCAGACCATCACCTACCGGCTCGACGACCAGGGCGTCACCGGCCAGCGCGCGAAGATCGTGGTGCGCCGCGACGGCGAGGTGATCAATGAGCGCAATCTCGTCAGCGGCCAGACCGCCAATGTCGAAGTCGACATCAAGCATGCCGGCGCGAACATCGTCGAGATCGAGGCTTCGCCGCTCGAGAACGAACTGACGCTGGTCAACAACCGCGCCGTGGTCGCGATCGAAGGCGTGCGCGACAAGCTCCGCGTGCTACTCGTATCCGGCGAGCCGCATTCCGGCGAACGTACCTGGCGCAATCTCCTGAAGTCGGACGCCAGCATCGATCTCGTGCATTTCACGATCCTGCGTCCGCCGGAGAAACAGGACGGCACGCCGATCAACGAATTGTCGCTGATCGCGTTTCCGACCCGCGAACTGTTCCAGCAGAAGATCAACGAATTCCAGTTGATCATCTTCGACCGCTACGCCCGCCAGGGCGTGCTGCCGATCGCCTATTTCGACAACATCGCGCGCTATGTCCGCGCCGGCGGAGCGGTGCTGGTATCGGCAGGGCCGGACTACGCCTCCACCACCAGCATCTGGCGTACGCCGCTGGACACGGTGCTGCCGGCCGAGCCGGTCGGCGTCAGCGAAAAACCGTTCTACGCGCACCTGAGCGACGCCGGTAAGCGTCATCCGGTGACGCGCGGCCTCGAAGGCTCCGCCAGCGAGCCGCCGCGCTGGAGCCGCTTCTTCCGCACCGTAGAAACACGCAACGCGATCGGCGCGCCTGTCATGACCGGCGCCGACGGCAAGCCGCTGCTGCTGCTGTCGCGCTTCGGCGAAGGCCGCGTTGCGCTACTGCTGACGGACCACATCTGGCTGTGGGCACGCGGCTACGAAGGCGGTGGACCGCATCTGGATCTGTTGCGCCGGACCTCGCACTGGCTGATGAAGCAGCCGGATCTGGACGAGGAAGCGTTGCGCCTGCAGATCCAGGGCAAGGACCTCGTGGTGCTGCGCCAGACCATGGCCGACAACGTGCCGCCGGTGACGGTGACCTCGCCGAGCGGCGCCACCAAGGAACTCACGCTGACCGCAAGCGAGCCCGGCACCTGGCGCTCCACCCTTCCCGCCAACGAACTCGGCCTGTGGCAGGCAACCGACGGCGCGCTGAAAGCGCTGATTAATGTGGGGCCGACCAATCCGAAGGAATTTTCGGAAGTCACGTCGACCATCGAGATGCTCAAGCCGCTGACGCAGGCGACCGGCGGCGATGCGCGCCGCGTGGCCGACGGCGGAAGCGTCGACCTCCCCCGCGTCGTGCCGGTCCGCGCTTCCGGCATCTTCCACGGCGACGGCTGGATGGGCGTCAAGATGCGCGACGCCAGCGTCGTCAAGGGCGTCGGCGTGCTGCCGATGTTCGCTGGCCTCGTCGGGCTGTTGCTATTGCTCGGTGCGTTCGCGGCGACCTGGTTGCGCGAGGGGCGGTGAGCGCGGCGCCGAGCACATAGATCGCTCTATGCAGCCTCGTCCGCGCGCCGCCATTTCGGGAATGGATCGACGAGCCCGGACCATTCCGCAATTCGCATTCCCGGTTTTCCCGAAACAAGGCACGCATCAAGTCGCGCCGTTATCGCGTCCTGATCCATGTTCGTGCCGATGAAGACGATCTCCTGCCGGCGATCGCCATAAACCTCGCTCCAGTTCTGCTTCAGTGATTGTCGCCAGAACGGATCGTTCGGCCAGCGATCTGCCGGCACGTTCGCCCACCAGAATCCCAGCCCCTCGGTTCTGACGATCGCGCCGGCCTGGCTCAGCTCACCAAGCCATTGCGGGCGAGTTGCAATCCAGAAATGTCCCTTGGCGCGGATGACGCCCGGCCAGCTTTCATTCAGGAATTGATGAAATTTCGCGGGGTCGAACGGCCGGCGCGCGCGATAGACGAAATGCTTGACGCCATATTCTTCGGACTCGGGCTTATGGTCTGCAAACCCATAGAGCTCCTTGAACCACAACGGGTGTTGCTGTGCGCGTTCAAAGTCGAAGCGACCGGTATCGAGAATGCGCTCCAGCGGCGCATTGGAGAAATTGGTCTCGATGATATCGGCCTCGGAATTCAGAGATCGGACAATCATTCGGGCGGCGTCGCGTTCTCCCTGCGAAGCAGCATCGATCTTGTTGAGCACGATCACATCGGCAAATTCGATCTGCTCGACCAGCAGATCGACCAGTGTGCGCCTGTCGCCTTCGAGCCACTCGCCGCGATCCTTCAAGAAAACGGTAGACGAATAGTTTTTCAGCAGGTTGACGGCATCGACGACCGTGACCATCGTATCGAGCCTAGACACGTCGGACAGGCTTTCACCCTCCTCCGAGCGAAAGTCGAAGGTCGCAGCCACCGGCAGCGGCTCGGAAATGCCGGTCGACTCGATCAGCAGGTAATCGAACCGCTCACTCTCTGCCAACGCGCGCACTTCCTTGAGCAGGTCGTCGCGCAGCGTGCAGCAGATGCAGCCGTTGGTCATCTCGACCAGCTTTTCGTCCGTCCTAGAGAGGTTCGCACCGCCATCTCGAACCAGGTCGGCATCGATGTTGACCTCGCTCATGTCGTTCACAATCACCGCCACCTTCAGGCCCTGGCGATTGTTGAGCACGTGATTGAGCAAAGTTGTCTTTCCAGCCCCGAGGAAGCCGGACAAGACGGTGACGGGGAGTTTGCGCATGGAGATCAAAAAGCCTCTTCAGCTTGCGGGGCCCTAACCGGGAGAGACGACGCATTGGGTCCATCGATGTTATGTTATAACATAACATCCACCTTCGAGACTCTTGTCAACCGATGCCCGGAAATCTTCGCGAGCAGGAACGTCGCTGTTGCACAAATCCCACACCCGATTGAATTGTCGGGCGACCGGGCGGACGAGCAAGGATGACGATTGACACTCCACCGCCTTTCCCGATGTTATAATGTAACATCGGTTGGCCGGGATGCTTTGGGCTACCGGGGGACAAGGCGTAGGCGTCGTGAACTGGTTCCGGAAACACCTCAAGCACGGCTCGCGGCTGGCGCTGTTTGCGCTCGCGGTCCAGTTTGCGTTGTCGTTCGGGCATTTTCACGGGACCGAAGCCGCGCAGGCGGCGCCGGCCGTTCAGAGCGGGCTGGTCGACGCCGATCTCGCGATTGCCGCGACCCTCGCCGCGCAGGATGCACATTCCGAATCCACGCAGCCGCAACAGCCCGCTGGCCACGATGACGACCAGCACACGGCCAAGCTCTGCGCGGTCTGCGCCGTCCTTTCGTTGGCCAATAATTTCCTGTTCGCCTCGCCGCCGCTGCTGAATCTGCCGGAGGCGGTCGAACTACTGCACCTGACCACCGGCGCCGAATTCGCGCATCTCGGCTCGCTTCATCCCGCGTTCCAGTCGCGCGCGCCTCCCGTCTCCTGACTTCGATTGATTGACGCACTTTCCGAGGGGATAGCCGCGCCGCGCGGCCGATCCGCCGAGGGAAAATCGGAATCGATCCGTCGCATATCGACGGGATCAGGATCGGGACAATGACTTCAAAGAAGAAACGAGCGCTCTACCTCGGTGGAGCAAGCTGGCTATTGCTGTGCGCAACGGCCGACGGGGCGCTGGCCCAGGCCACGCCACCGGCATCGACGCCACTGCCTGAAATCACCGTGACGGCGCCGAGCCCGATCGCGCGGCGCAAGCCGGTAGTGCCCTCGCGAACGCCGGCACGCGTTGCCCGTGCAGCGCCGGGCCAAAACCGCCAACCGGCGCCAGAACCGCAGGCCGCCCCGGCCGCCGCTGCGCCACAGCAAGGCGTGTTGCCTGTCGTGACCGACCAGTTCGCAACCGTCACCGTCGTGCCCAACGAGGAAATCCGCCGCAACGGCGGTGGCACGCTCGGCGATCTCCTGTTCTCGAAGCCCGGCATCACCGGCTCGAGCTTTGCACCCGGCGCCTCCAGCCGGCCGATCATTCGGGGCCTCGACGTCAACCGCGTCGGCATCGTCGAGAACGGAATCGGCAGCAACGGCGCGTCCGATCTCGGCGAGGATCACTTCGTTCCGATCGACCCGCTGTCGACCAACCAGGTCGAGGTCATCCGCGGACCGGCTACGCTGCGCTACGGCTCCACCGCGATCGGCGGCGTGGTCAGCGGAACCAACAATCGCATTCCGGATGCCTTGCCGTCCTGCGCGGCGCCGTTTCCGACCTACGGACTCCCAACCAAGGCGCCACTGGCAAATGTCGGATCGCCGGGCTGCGTCACTGCCGAAACGCGGACCGCGGTGAGTTCGGTCGATCGCGGCGCCGATGGTGCCGTGCTGCTCGATGCGGGCGGAGGAAACTTCGCGGTGCATGCCGACGCCTTCGGCCGCAAGGCCGGCGACTACTCCATCCCGAGCTATCCGTATCTGACCGACCCGACGTTGCCATTCAACGGACGCCAGCCGAATTCCGCATCGCAGGCCTACGGCGGATCGGTCGGCGGCTCCTACATTTTCAATGGCGGCTTCATTGGCGCGGCGATTACGCAGCACAACGCGCTCTACCACATCCCCGGCATCGACGGCGCCGAACACCTGACCCGGATCGACGGAGAACAGACAAAGTTCACCACCAAGGGCGAATACCGGCCGGACACTGCGGCTATCGACGCGATCCGGTTCTGGGCCGGGGCGACCGACTACAAGCACAACGAAATCGGGCTCGCCGACCCTGCCGACCTGACGACGCTCGGCGTGCGGCAGACTTTTACCAACAAGGAACAGGAAGGCCGCGTCGAGGTGCAGTTTGCGCCATTCAACGTCCGCTTTGCCGCGCTGACCACCGCTGTCGGCGTTCAGGCATCGCACCAGAAGCTGACCGCGCCGAGCCCCGACGATCCCGGCAGCCCGGTCAACGGGTTGTTCGATCCGAACAAGAACACGAAGGTCGCCGGCTACATCTTCAACGAGTTCAGGTTCAGCGACGTCACCAAGGCGCAAGTCGCCGGACGAATCGAGAACGCCAGCCTGAGCGGAACGGCGCCAGCCTTTGTCCCCGACGCGTTCGACCTCAACGTCGATCCCAACGCCATCGGCCCCGCGACGGCATTCAACCGCAACTTCACCCCGAAGAGCGGCAGCATCGGCCTGATCCAGAACCTGCCATGGAATCTGGTCGCCAGCATCACCGGGCAGTATGTCGAGCGCGCGCCAAAGCCGGCGGAACTGTTTTCGCGCGGCGGCCACGATGCCACCGCGACTTTCGACATCGGCAATCCCAATCTCGGAATCGAAACCGCAAAGTCGATCGAGGCGGGATTGCGGAGGGCGACGGGACCATTCCGGTTCGAGCTCACCGGCTATTACACAAAGTTCAACGGCTTTATTTTCCGCCGCCTGACCGGCAATACTTGCGAGGACGGTGTGTGCCAGCTTGGTCCAGGTCTCGAACTGAACCAGGCGATCTACTCCCAGCGCGACGCGACGTTTCGCGGCGCCGAGTTCCAGTTCCAGTACGACGTGATGCCGGTCTGGAACGGCCTTTGGGGAATCGAAGGTCAATATGACATCGTTCGCGCGACGTTCGACGACGGCACCAATGTACCCCGCATTCCGCCGCAGCGGCTGGGCGGCGGCGTCTACTACCGCGACACAAACTGGTTCGCGCGCGTCAACCTGTTGCACGCCTTCGCACAGAACGATGTGGCTGTGATCGCCGAGACCCCGACGGCCGGTTATAATCTCCTGAGGGCCGAAATAAGCTACAACACGAAGCTCGATCCAACTTGGTTCGGCGCGCGGGAAATGACGGTCGGTCTCGTCGGCAACAATTTGCTGAACGAGGACATCCGCAATTCGGTGTCTTACACCAAGGATCAGGTTCTGATGCCGGGCCTTGGTGTGCGTGCGTTTGCCAATCTGAAGTTTTAGGACGCGGATACAGTGTGCTCCATGGGGTAGCGTTGGCTGGGGGTACCAGCTAACGTTCGACCGCGAGGACGGCGGATACCAGATCCGCCGTCAGACCTCCTCTCCCCTCTGGAAGCGGATGCACATCGACTAGATGACTTCGTCCATCAATGTTCACGTCTATAGCGACGCGCTCGTTCTGCTCGGCACCGCGGGCGTCGTCATTCCATTGGTACGGCGGTTCGGCTTCAACCCTGTTCTCGGCTACCTCGGAGCCGGCGCGATCCTGGGGCCTCTCGGGCTGGGATCGTTCATCGACAGGTTTCCGTTTCTCTACTGGTTTACCGTCGTCGACCCCGCAAACGTCTCTGGCATTGCCAACCTCGGCGTTGTGTTCCTGCTCTTCCTCATCGGCATGGAGTTGTCCTACGACCGATTGAAAGCGATGCACCGCCTGATTTTCGGATTGGGTACCCTGCAGATCGTGCTCTCGACGGTGGTGATCGGCCTCGTCGCCGCGCTGGCGGGCAGCAAGGCTCCGGTAGCGCTCATCCTCGGTGTGTGTCTCGCCTTGTCCTCGACCGCCATCGTCGTCGAGATTTTTTCCAGGCAGAAGCGGCTCAATACAAGCGCGGGGCGCGCCAGTTTCGCGGTCCTGCTGGCGCAGGATCTGGCGGTAGCCCCTCTCCTGCTCTTCATCTCCATTTTTGGCGCGGAAGACTCCGGTTCGGTCATCGCGACACTGCTGCTCGCGCTCACCAATGCCGCCATCGCGCTTGGCGTGATCGTCGTCGTTGGCCGTGTGGTGATGCGTCCCCTGTTCCGTCTTGTGGCATCGGTCGGCATGAGCGATCTGTTCGTCGCCACGACGCTGTTCGTGATCGTCGCGACCGGGGTAGTCGCCGCCCTGGTCGGCTTCTCCATGGCGCTTGGCGCCTTTGTCGCAGGCCTGTTGCTGGCCGAGACGGAATTCCGCAAGGCGATCGAGACTGCGATCGATCCGTTCAAGGGCCTCTTGCTCGGCCTGTTCTTCTTCACGGTCGGCATGAACATCGATTTTGGGCAGATTGCGCGCGATCCGGTCTGGCTGATTGCAGGTGCGGCCGGGCTGCTCGTCGTAAAGTCCACCATCGCCATCTTCCTGGCCCGGATGTTTCGCCTCTCCTGGCCGGCTTCGATCGAGGTCGGGTTGCTGCTTGGTCCTGGCGGCGAATTTGCTTTTGTCGGCATCGGGCTGGCGACGACGCTTGGCCTGATGGACGCCAACGTATCCAGCTTCGCTGTCGCGCTGACCACGCTGACCATGATGCTCACCCCCGCGCTTTCTCATGTCGCACGGCGGCTGGCGCCGATGGTGCGCGAGGACAAACCGCTTGATCCTGAACTCACCGTCGCACCGAGCGGCGGGAGCGGCCATGCCATTGTCGTTGGGCACGGCCGGGTTGGACAGGTCGTCTGCGCCATGCTCGATCGCCATCAGTTCAAATACACCGCCGTCGACAACGATGCCGCGGCCGTTCCGGAGCAGCGCAGGCGGGGCCGTACCGTCTTCTACGGTGATGCGACAAACCCGGAGTTTCTGAAGAGCTGCGGCCTCATGGAGGCTGCCGCCGTCATCGTCACGATCAACGAAGCCAAGGGCATCGACGAAATCGTCGCGCAGGTTCGCGCACTGCGGAAAGACATCCTGATCGTTTCTCGCGCGCGCGACGCCGACCACGCGCGACATCTCTATGGCATTGGCGTTACCGACGCCGTGCCGGAAACCATCGAGGCAAGCCTGCTGTTATCGGAAGCAGCCCTGATCGGCTTGGGAGTGGCAATGGGGCTGGTCGTTGCCTCCATCCACGAGAAGCGCGAGGAGTTTCGGCACGAACTGCAGCAGGCAGCCGGAAGCGCCGGGTCCGCGTCGAAGCCGGTGGCCGGCACCAAAAGGCGGCGACTTTTCCGATAGCGACGAGGCCGCGGAACGACGCCTTCGCCGTCGTCGGCGCTATCGCGCCTTGCTCCAGTCGGGGCGGATTTCGCCGGAGACCCCCTCGAAGGCGCCCTCGACGAGCTCAGCCACCAAGAGGCGGTTGTAATCGACGGGACCCGGCATGGTCGCCCGTCCCTTCGGTATGACCTTGAAGCCGACGCGGCTGTAATAGGGCTCGTCGCCGACCAGAATGACCAGCCGATGGCCCTTGGCCTTGGCATCCTGCAGCGAGCGGTCGAGCAGCATGCGGCCGACGCCGCGCTTCCGGAACGGCGGCTCGACCGTCAACGGCCCGAGCATCAGGCCCGGCGTATCGCCGATGCAGATCGGCAACTGACGCACCGAGCCGACCAGCAATGTGCCGATCCGCGCCGTGAATGAGAGATCAAGCAAGTGATCGACATGCTCGCGCAGGCGGTAGGCGCTCAGCACGAAACGGCCGGGGCCGAAGGTGCGCTCGTGCAGGCGTTCGATCGCCTGCGCGTCCTTTGGTGTTTCAGCCAGGATGGTGACGTCAAGTTCGCTCATGATGGGGCGCGGGATAGCATCTGGCGGCGGCGCGGTCCATCGCTGGAAGCGGCAATCGCCGTATTGCCTCAATCTCAATTCTTGCCGATGGCGGGCTGGGACAAATAGGCCAAAAGCTTCATTTCGCGGCGGCCGCGCGTCACCGTATCCAGCACCAGCCCCGACGACACCGACAGCACCGCCACGATCATCAGCCCCATCGACAGCACGGCGGTCGGCAGCCGGGGCACGACGCCCTCTTCGAGAAAGGTGATGATGATCGGAATCGCGAGGCCGACCGAGACCAGCATCAGGAACACGCCTATGAGTGTGAAGAACCGCAGCGGCTTTTCCGACCTGTAGAGCTTCAGGATGGTGCCGAGAATCCGGAAACCGTCGCCCCAGGTGTTGAGCTTGCTGAACGAGCCCTCGGGACGGGCATAGTACGGAGTCTCGACCTCCATCACCGGCAACGCCAATTCGAGCGCGTGGACGCTGAGTTCGGTTTCGATCTCGAAACCGTCCGATAGCACCGGAAAGGATTTGACGAAGCGGCGCGAGAACACGCGGTAGCCGGACAGGATATCCTTGAACGCCTGGCCGAACACTACGGACAGGAAGCTCGTCAGCATCCAGTTGCCGGTGCGGTGGCCGGGCCGGTAGGCGGCAACGGATTGATCGACGCGAAAGCCCACCACCATGTCGAGGCGTTCGTTGATCAGCTTATCGATCATACGCGGCGCGCTCGGCGCGTCATAGGTGGCGTCGCCATCGACCAGCACATAGACGTCGGCATCGATGTCGGCGAACATGCGCCGCACCACATGTCCCTTGCCCTGGCGGCGCTCGCTGCGCACGATCGCGCCCGCTGTGCGCGCCACCTCGATGGTGCGATCCCTGGAATTGTTGTCGTAGACGAAAATCTGAGCCGTCGGCAGCGCGTCGCGGAAATCCGAGACCACGGTCGCAACCGCGGCCTCCTCATTGTAGCACGGCACCAGAACCGCAATCCGCAAGCCCGGTCCCGTCATTGCACGCTCGCCGAATTAAGTCCGTCCATGGCGCGTCATACCGCAATCAGGCGTTGGCCGGTTGAGGGAAGGCCGCACTGTCGGCGGCCCGTTCGCCGCGCAGGTCGAGCGTTGCGAACAGCAAGGTCCAGAGGGAAATCATCTCGATGGGAATAATATAATATGGCGTAAAAATCGGATGGGTCATGAAGAAAATCAGGTTTACCGCAAGGTTTACGGCGACCAGGAGCGCAATCTGACGGCCGCGGCCTTGATCGAGGCGCCAGAGCCAGACGGTCCAGGCGGCCGATATCGCCAGCAAGGTGAATTGAACGTCAACGAGATAGCTTAACAGGACGCTTGCGTTCAGCTCGGGCGGCGCGACATCGACGCCGCCATAGGTGGTCGAGAACGGACTCCCCGCATTGATCGCATTCGCGATCAATGTCGGGGCCATTCCGATCAGGAAAGCTACGCCGAAGGCGGCCCCCTGCAGGAAAGTCTCCCTGCTGCGCGCCAGCAGGAACGCGCCGGCAAGATAGAGGCAATAGCCCACGGCGAGAAAAAGGTTCGGCAGGCGGAAATTGACGGAGAGGCCGACAAGCAGCCCTACCAGCGCGAGCAGTTGAAGGCGGCGCCGCGGTCCCTCAACGAAATATCTCGCCGTCAGGCATCCCGCGGCTGCGCACACCATCATGGTCGGCGGCACCGAATAGCTCGCCTTGCTCGGGTTGACCATCAAGTAAAGCGCGGCAAAGCCGAATATCGCGGCCAGCGCCAGCAAGGCCGGATCGCGTGCGCGAAACAATGCAAGCAGCGCGAAGGCAAGGACCGTCACGTTCGCCACCATGTAGAGCGGGATTACCTGGAATCCCTCGCGAAACAGCGCCAGCGCGAACCCGGTACCCGGCGGGTATTGCATCACGTATTTGTCGGCGGCCGGAATGAAGGTGTGGCAGGGTATCCGTGCCACGACGTTCCATTCCGCATAGCCGATCGCCTTCAGCTTGTTCTTGAGATAATCGTCGTCGTCGAAGATGATGTTGGTATCGATGCCGCCGAGGCCATGCTTCTGGAACAGATGCGCCTGTCGCAGATAGCAGACGTCGTCATAGACCCCGCGGCTTTCGCTCCAGCGCGACATCGTCCAGACATTGCTCGCCAGCACCGCGAGCAGGCCAATGCCGCAGAGAAGCCTGAAAATTTTCATCCTGCCCACGCCCAACCCCGCTTGTCAGCTTCTAGGCGCTGCAAGCGCATGAAGCAACAACCGGGCCCAGCGTCAGCGCCAGGTCGCAATCCGGGTCGCGCCGTCGAGCACTTCGGCGATCCGGAGTCGCGTACCCCTGGTCGTCTCCGCCGGCAGCGCACCTGCCGCATAGAACCCGCACTCGACGATCTCATGGTTGGGCTCAGGCAAGCGGTCCTGCCGGAACTGCCTGACGACATAAACCGCGACATGGTCGCGGCGGGATACGTGGGCGTTGAAAAACAGGCCGTGCAGCACCGGCTCCCCGGTCAGCTCGATCCGCCCCTCTTCCACGAGCTCCCTTCGCAAGGCTTCAAGGAAGGTCTCGCCGACCTCGACCCCGCCGCCCGGCAGGTGCCAGCCGGCGACATAGCTGTGCCTGACCAGGAACACCTTGTCGTCGCCGTCGAGCACGACGCCGCGGACCCCGAGCGTCATGCCGCGGGCCATCCGCCAATACAGATGAAATACGCGCCGCAGTTGCGGCCCCAGACTTTTCCGCAGGTGCTGTAGCGCCGTCACGCAAACCTCGGATGGACAGCTATCACGTTTGATCCTTATATCGCCGACATGATCGTGCGACGGCTCTATATCACAGGGAACGCGGCGGAGCGCGAATGACTGATACCTTCACGCTGGCGCATCTGTCCGATCCGCATCTGCCGCCGCTGCCCGCGGCGCGGCTTCGCGATCTCGCCGGCAAGCGTGCGCTCGGTTACCTCAACTGGACCCGCAACCGCCACAAATATCATCGCCGCGAAGTGCTGGACGCGCTGGTTGCCGACATGCAGGCGCAGCGGCCGGACCACATCGCGGTGACCGGCGATCTCGTCAACCTGGCGCTGGAAGCGGAATTCACCCCGGCCCAGGCCTGGCTGGAAAGCGTCGGCACGCCGCAACAGGTCACCGTCGTTCCCGGCAATCACGACGCCTATGTGCGGGCGACGCGGCATCATTTCGCCGGCACGTTCGAGCAGTATCTGCGCGGCGATGCCGCCGCGGACGGCGCGTCGTTTCCGTTTCTGCGCCGGCGCGGCCCGCTGGCGCTGATCGGCGTCTCCTCGGCGGTGCCGACGCTGCCCCTGATGGCGACCGGCCGGCTCGGCCGCGCGCAGCTCGATGCGCTCGACCGCGAGCTTGCGCAGTTGCCGCCGGACGAGGCATTCCGGGTGCTGCTGGTCCATCACCCCCTTTACTCGACGTCGCGGATGAAGCGGCTGACCGACTCGAAGGCGCTGCGCGCCGTGCTGAAGCGGCATGGCGCCGAACTGGTCCTGCACGGCCATGACCACATCCATTCGACGATGTGGATCGAGGGCGCCGGCCACAGGATCCCCGCGGTCGGCGTGCCGTCGGCGTCGGCGCTGCCGCACCGGCATTATCCGGCCGCGGCCTACAACCTGTTTTCGATCGCGCGCGAGGGCGGAAAATGGCGCTGCGTGCAGACCGTGCGGGCCGTCGACGCCGACTTCCGCGTCAAGCAGATCAAGCAGGCGACGCTGCTTTAGGTTCTTCAGGCCTGCAATTGGAGCGAATTCTCCCCCGCCGCGGCAATACGCAGCGCCACTACATTCTTGCGCAATTCTTCCGGCTAGAGATTCTTCAGGCTCGCATACAGCGCCAGTCCGAACAGCGCCACCGCACCGAGCAGGAAGCCGAGCACGAACATACCGAAGCCGCGCCCGCGTGGCTTCTTCTCCACGACCGGCTCGGCGGCGGCAGGCGTTGCCACCATCGCATGCTCGCGCTCGATCATGCGGCGCGCGACATAGCCGGTGACGGCATCGACGATGACGGGCACGTCATGCGACTCGGCGATCACGATGCGGCCGAAGCGCGTGTCCTGCACGAAGCGATAGATGCGCTTGTCGCGTCCCATCACGATATGCGCGACCACGTCGATCCACAGCCTGGGCGTCTCGCCCTGGCTGACGCCGCGATCGAACAGGTCGACCTGCTCCGGCACCTCGGCAAACAGCGGATCGAGCGCCTCGTTCAGGATCTCGAGCCGGGCCACCTCGGCATCGCGCAGTTCGACCACGACACCGGTGCGGTCGGCGGCTTCGATGCGGGCCTGGCGCAGCGCATCGCGCAGCCGGGTCGGTCGCATGTCTCGGGCTTCGTTGCCGGTATTTTGCGCGTTTGACATCGGGAGCCGCCTTTATCCTGAAGGGAGTAGCCTGGGCTTAACCTAGCAGTAACCATGCCTTGCGCAATGGTTGTTTGTTTTCAATGGGTTATCCCTCTGGCGTTATCCCCTGCGGCGGCAGCCCCCACCCCGCCAGCGGGAGAGGGAGAAGGACGCGGGCCTCGAAAAGCGCAAACGGCCCCACCCGGTTTTCCGGATGGGGCCGCCTGTCCTTGGGGCGTTTCTTCTAGCTTTATTGGCAGCAGCGGCTCAGGCCGAGATGCGCGAGGGCTCTTCCACGATGGAGAAGCGTACGCCGGCCTTGTGGCGGTTCTCTTCCGACACGACGCGCCAGGCGTCCTCGGCTTCCTTGCGGGTCTTGAACGGACCCTGAACCTGGGCCGAGCCTTCCACGAGCTTGTGGAAGTTCATCGAACCGAACTCGCCGCCAATCACCCAGAAATTGCTGCCTTTGGTCATGGTAGTCTCCTGTTGTCCAAGTAGCTGTCCAAGTAGCGTGATTGATTCCGGCGTTAGCCGAACTGGTTCATCGTGTTGTGAGCGCCGCCCGCCTTGAGCGCGGCTTCACCGGCGAAATATTCCTTGTGCTCGTCGCCGATATCGGAGCCGGCCATGTTCTGATGCTTGGCGCAGGCGATACCCTGACGGATCTCGGCGCGCTGAACGTTCTTCACATAGCCCAGCATGCCCTGCTCGCCGAAATACTCCTTCGCGAGATTGTCCGTCGACAGAGCTGCCGTGTGATAGGTCGGCAACGTGATCAGGTGATGGAAGATGCCGGCACGCTTGGCTGAATCGGCCTGGAAGGTGCGGATGCGCTCGTCGGCTTCGATGCCAAGCGGCGTATCGTCGTATTCCGGCTTCATCAGCTCGGCGCGGTTGTACATGCTGACATCCTTGCCGGCTTCCTTCATCGCGTCGTACACCTGCCAACGGAAGTTGATCGTCCAGTTGAACGACGGCGAGTTGTTGTAGGCCAGCTTCGCGTTCGGAACGACCTTGCGGATGCGGTCGACCATCTTGGCGATCTGCTCGATATGCGGCTTCTCGGTCTCGATCCACAGCAGGTCGGCGCCGTTCTGCAGCGAGGTGATGCTGTCGAGCACGCAACGATCTTCGCCGGTGCCGGCACGGAACTGGTAGAGGTTGCTGGCAAGCCGCTTCGGACGCATCATCTTGCCGTCGCGGTTGATGATGACATCACCGTTCCGGGCATTGGCCGGCGTCATTTCCTCGCAATCCAGGAAGCTGTTGTACTGGTCGCCGATGTCGCCGGGCTTGTGGCTGACGGCGATCTGCTGCGTGAGGCCGGCGCCGAGCGAGTCGGTGCGGGTCACGACGACGCCGTCTTCGATGCCCAATTCAAGGAAGGCATGGCGGCAGGCGCGGATCTTCGCCAGGAACACCTCGTGCGGCACCGTCACCTTGCCGTCCTGGTGACCGCACTGCTTTTCGTCGGAAACCTGGTTCTCGATCTGCAGGGCGCAGGCGCCCGCTTCGATCATCTTCTTGGCGAGCAGGTAGGTCGCCTCCGCGTTGCCGAAGCCGGCGTCGATGTCGGCGATGACGGGCACGACATGGGTCTGGAAGTTGTCGACCTTTTCGATCAGCGCCTTTTCCTTCGCCTTGTCGCCTTCCTTGCGGGCGACGTCGATGGCGCGGAAGATATCGTTGAGCTCACGGGAGTCCGCCTGACGCAGGAAGGTGTAGAGCTCTTCGATCAGCGCCGGCACCGAGGTCTTCTCGTGCATCGACTGGTCAGGCAGCGGTCCGAACTCGGAGCGCAGCGCCGCGATCATCCAGCCGGACAGATACAGATAGCGGCGATCGGTCCTGCCGCCGAAGTGCTTCTTGACCGAGATCAGCTTCTGCTGCGCGATGAAGCCGTGCCAGCAGCCAAGCGACTGGGTGTACTTGGTGGGGTCGGCGTCATAGGCCGCCATATCGGCGCGCATCAGCGCCGCGGTGTAGCGGGCGATGTCCAGGCCGGTCTTGAAGCGGTTCTGCAGACGCATGCGCGCCACGGCCTCGGCGGTGACGCCGTTCCAGGTCGGCTTGGTCTTGAGGAGCGCTTGAGCAGCTTCAATCTCGCTGAGATAGGAAGCCGGTCCCTGGGTGCTGATGCCACGTGGCTGGTAGTTCATGTGCTGTTCCTTCAATCGACATTCTTGACAGTGCATTGCGAAACGTACCGAGAGCTAAACGCCAAAAACCTTTTTCCGTATAGACTTCTTGATTTTGAATGGTGATGTCATGTAACATCTGAACTTGTAATAGATGTAATTTTGTAAATTTTGTCACAATCAAGGTCAGGGAACCTGCCATGGCCACCGACTCCGGAAAGAAGCTCTTTGTCGGCCCCCGTTTCCGGCGGATTCGCCAGCAACTCGGCCTGTCGCAGACCCAGATCGCCGAAGGCCTGGGCATTTCGCCGAGCTACATCAACCTGATCGAGCGGAACCAGCGCCCGGTGACGGCGCAGATTCTGCTCCGGCTGGCCGAAACCTATGATCTCGATCTGCGCGATCTCGCCACCGCCGACGAGGACCGGTTCTTTGCCGAGCTGAACGAGATCTTCTCCGATCCGCTGTTCCGCCAGATCGACCTGCCGAAACAGGAGCTGCGTGACCTCGCGGAACTCTGCCCCGGCGTCACCCACTCCCTGCAGCGCCTCTATGCGGCCTATACCGAGGCCCGCCGCGGCGAGACGCTGGTCGCGGCGCAGATGGCCGACCGCGACGAGGGCGCGCGGTTCGAGGCCAATCCGATCGAGCGCGTGCGCGACCTGATCGAGGCCAACCGCAATTATTTTCCCGAGCTCGAACAGGTCGCGGAAAATCTGCGCGACGAACTGAATGTCTCCGCCGAGGAGCTGTTCGCCGCGCTGGCGGCGCGCTTGCGCGAAAAGCATTCGATCGTCACCCGCATCATGCCGGTCGACGTGATGCGCGAGACGCTGCGGCGGTTCGACCGCCACCGCCGGCAGCTTCTGATCTCCGAACTTGTCGATGGCTCTGGCCGCGCCTTCCAGCTCGCGCTGCAGATCGGGCTGGCCGAATGCAGCGCTGCCATCGACGCCATCGTCAACCGCGCCGGCCCGCTCGACGACACGCCGCGGCGGCTCTACCGCATTACGCTGGCGAATTACTTCGCCGCCGCCGTGATGATGCCCTACCAGCCGTTCCACAGTGCGGCGGAAACGCTGAACTACGACGTGCATGTGCTGGCGCAGCGCTTCAATGCCGGCTTCGAGCAGGTCTGCCACCGCCTGACCACGCTGCAGCGGCCGAACGCGCGCGGCGTGCCGTTCTTCCTGCTCCGCGTCGATAATGCCGGCAACGTCTCCAAGCGGTTTTCCTCCGGCACGTTTCCGTTCTCGAAATTCGGCGGCACATGCCCATTGTGGAACGTGCATTCGACCTTCGACACGCCGGACCGCCTGCTCAAGCAGGTGATCGAGCTGCCCGACGGCACGCGCTACTTCTCGATCGCGCAGATGGTGCGCCGCCCGATCGCGCCGCACCCGCAGCCGCAGCCGCGCTTTGCGATCGGTCTGGGGTGCGAAATCCGTCATGCGTCGAAGCTCGTCTATGCCGCGGGGATGGATCTGGAGAAGGCCGAGGGCACGCCGATCGGCGTCAACTGCCGGCTGTGCGAACGCGAAAACTGCAGCCAGCGCGCCGAGCCGCCGATCACGCGGACGCTGATTTTGGACGAGAACACGCGGCGCGTGTCGTCGTTCGCGTTTTCCAATGCCCGGGAGTTGTGAGGGCCGCGCTCTCTCATCCCGTCGTCCCCGCGAACGCGGGGACCCATAGCCACCGGCGGATGTTGTGAGGGCGCTGTAGCCACGGCGTCGCAGAACATGAACATTTGTGGTTATGGGTCCCCGCGTTCGCGGGGACGACGGATAGATATGCGCTCACATTCCCGCGGCGCGATGCGCCCGAGCTTTGCTCTTGTTTCAGCCCCCATGAAATCAGAGGGTGCAGGGAAGGCCGGGTGCTGGCTGGCACCCGCGGTCTCGTGTGCAACATGCGTAAAAGAAAACGCACACGAGCATACAGGTATCAGCCGAAACAACCGGCCTTCCCTGCGCAATGGCTTTACGGCTTATGCCGCGCTCTTGTGTCCGCAAAATCTGCCAGAATGTGCGAACGGGCGGTTCTGACCAACCGCCCGTCGCTGGATCTGATCCCGTTCGTGCTCAAAGGCCGAGAGCCTGTCGGGGAGCGAGGGACAGATCCGGTGGTCTTCCTCAACCCGAACAGTTGCACGGGCTTCGAGCCCGAACCGAGCAAGGAAGGGAGTGGATGATGGCACAAGATGAGGTCGTTGTCGTCGGTATTGATGTGGCCAAGGACAAGGTGGATGCGTGCATTCGCTCGCTGTCTCAATGGCAGACGTTCCCAAGTACCGCGGAGGGGCAGCGCGCCCTGATCCGCTGGCTTCGCAAACACAGGGGCGGCAAGGCAGCCATGGAGGCTTCCGGCGGTTATGAGCAGGACTGGGCCAAGGCGCTGCGCGAGGCCCGCATCGAAGTCCGGATCGTCGACCCGAAGCGGGTGCGCAGCTTCGCCCGCTCGGCCGGACGCCTCGCCAAGAACGATCCGATCGATGCGGAGATGATCGCCTGGTTCGCCGAGACCTTCACCGAAGCACCGGGCCAAGCCTACGACGCGGCACGCGAGAGGTTGGTCAAGATCGTCAATGCACGCCAAGGACTGCTCGATCTACAGACTAGCTTGAAAAACAGTGGCGAGCATTCCGTGCCGGACGTCGTGCAGAAAATGCAGGCGCGGCTCTTGAAGAAGATTGCCGTCGAAGTCGCCAAGCTCGATACTGCGATCGCAGCCCAGGTCAAAGCGACACCGCATTTTGCCGAGCTCGCCGAGATCATCGAGAGCGTGCCGGGACTTGGCAAGATCACTTCCGCCGGACTGATCGCGACGATGCCGGAACTGGGCCAGGTGAACGACAATATCGTCGCGGCCTTGTTGGGGGTAGCACCTTACGATGACGATAGTGGCCAACGGCGGGGCAACCGCCACATCAAGGGCGGACGCCGAAAGGCCCGCAACCTCTTCTACATGCCTTGCATGGGAGCTGCGACCCAGCACAACCCCGTGCTCAAGGCGTTCTATGACCGCCTGATCGCCAAGGGAAAGGAGCCGAAGGTTGCGCTCACCGCCTGTATGCGCAAGCTCATCGTCATCCTCAACACCATGATCGCGCGACGCCAAAAATGGGACGCCAACCGCTACAAAGTGAGCGACCCCGCTCGGCTTCCGCCGAGCGCATGCCCAGCCTAAAGACCGGTGAGCGGATGGGGTCAAGGCCGTCAGCCGCCGGAGGCGGTGGCGCGTAGCGCCAGCCTTGAGGCCAGCCGATCACAGGGCTACATCAACACAGTTGCTCCCCGGAGCCGAATTCCTCTGGCCTCCGTCGCCGGCGAATTGGCGATGCGGGCGATCCGGTCGGATCGAACGCATCTCCGCCGGCTTGACACCAGCCACGGGTGCCAGGACCACACGGTTTTGCCGTACGCCACACCGCCTTCGTCTGACGCGCCGGCATCGCTCACGGGAAAACCCGCCCTGCGATTCCTGATCGCGCGTCGGGCGCTGTCGCGTCCATCGCAGCCCGGCCCAACGTTCGTGACGATCGCGATACGCCCCTCTTGCGGGCCGGGATGTCGGGAGTTCTAGGACTGATTTGGGTCTCGCGCGAAGGAGTTTCTTTTTTCGCGTACGACTGGACAGGGCAAATCAGCTTGAAAGGATTGAGAAACTTTTCGTTTTGGCGCAACGGCCGTAGGGCGGGTTGGCGCAGCGTAACCCGCCGCTCAACTGCGTCGCTGGCGGATTACGCTGCGCTAATCCGCCCCAAGACACTCCGCCGCGTGACTACCCACGCCGTCGCGAGATCGCGGAAGATGAAGGACTGTTCATCTGCATTAAGCCTCGCGATACGATCGGGAAAAAGCGGAACACCGCCGCGGGCAGAACGTTTGCTTGGTCACCTGCAACAGGAGGGACCAATGCTGAAGACATTGATTACCGTTTCGACCGTGCTGCTCGCCACCGCGGCGTTTGCGCAGACGGGCACGAAGTCCCCGGGCTCTTCCGACTACGCCCCGGGACAGAAGATGCAGAAGGCCAAGACATCGACCGCGCCGGGTGCTTCGGAATACGCGCCGGGACACCAGAAGAAATCGGCGAAGGCCAAGGGCCATTCGGGAAGTGCACCGGGTCAACAGACCACGACCGGCATGGCAACGAAAAAGAAGTACTAGTTCTTGGGCAGCGCGGCCCGGCAGCGATGCCGGGCCGTTTCGCGTGCGCATGTCCGCAGGTTCGGTCTTTCGACAGGCCGCTCGTTGGCGGAGTGCAATGCATCAATATACCGCTTCCCCTCACCGGGAGGCCGCTTCTGTGTCCCGCTGGTGACGATCACATTTAAAACGTGGGTATTCCGCAATTTTGCGATGGAACGGCCAAGCCGATTCGCTAGTTTGAAAGGTGCGAATCTAAGACTCGCGAGAATGGATGCAGGACCGATGTTGCGACGCGTCAAGCTGATGAACCCGTTCGAAATCGTCCAGGACCGTATCGCGCCGGACCGGCCGCAGCCGCAACCGGTCGAGCCGAAGGTCATCAATCGCACGGCCCGCGCCACGCCGGTCTGCGCCGCCTGCGGTTCCGACGACATCATCTGCCACGCCACCGCGCAATGGAGCAACGAAGCGCAGGAATGGCAACTCGCCAACACCTTCAATCAGCCGGCGCGCTGCAACACCTGCCACAGCGACTGCAACCTGGTGTGGCTGACGCTGAATTAGGGCGCACGGCGGTTCTGGCTACGCTCGTCATGGCCGGGCTTGTCCCGGCCATCCACGTCTTTATCCCACGAAGAAAGTAAGACGTGGATGCCCGGGACAAGCCCGGGCATGACGGCGAGGACAACGCGCTAAATCTCCGCATACACCTCCAGCAGGTTTCCGTCCGGGTCGCGGAAAAACAGCGTGCGGTGACCGAAGCTCTGATCCTTCGGTGGCTCGAGCAGATCGACGCCGTGCCGCACCAGTTCATCGGCACAGCGATCGACGTCCTCAGCGGCAACCTTGAACGCAAGCTGCAGCGAAGCGCTCCCCTTGGGCGTGGGCGCATCCTTCGCGGTCCGGCTCGGCCGCGCCAGCGCGAGCGTGTTGCCGCCGATCTGATACTCGAACCATCCCGCCGACAATTCGCGCGTCAGCGGAAAGCGAAGGATGTCTTCATAGAACCGGCGCATCGCCGCCATGTCGCGCACGAAGATGACGGTGTAGTCGATGGCGTGGATGGATTGGAAGGGTGAAGTGGCGGGTGGGTTCTGATCGGTCACGATGGTCTTCACGTTCGGCGGGCAGCTCGCATGAGCGCAGGCGACATGTAGGAAGCTGTGCAATAAAGGTTCCGGATATCGCGGAGTTTATCATCGAGCGCGCGTTCGCGCGACCCGTTGGCTCATCCGGGCTACGAATACTCAAGCTCGACCATTCGCCCCGCCCCAGATCCTCTCCTCCGTCCACCCGAGCTCCGCAAACTCAACCGCCCGCAACGGCGCTTCACCGACCGAAAAAAACTCGTCGAGTTGCGGCGGGCTGACCGACGTTCCGCTCAGCATACTGTGAGCCTGGCCGCGATGGTGCACCTGATGCTGGAACAGATGCAGCAGCAGGCGGTCCATCCGCTCGCGCTGGATCGAGGTTTCCCGATGCACGGAGACGATGCGCTGCAGTCCGGCGCCATCGAGCGCTTCGACGACCTTGAGCAAGCGCCGATCGACTGCGGCCTGCGCGTCCTTCAGCGCGGCAACCGTCGCACACGGCTCGTCGTTCGCAAAGGCTGCGGGGCCGAGCGTGCCGCCTTCCATCGCATCGACGTAGAAGTGATCGATAATCAGGATGTGGTTGAGCGTGGCGCGCAGGCTCGGAAAGAAGCCGGTTCGCTTCGCGGTGAATTCATCCGGCGACAGCCCGAGACAGGCCGTGAGCAGCCGGTGGTTTGCCCAGGCATTGTTGTAGGCCATGGTGCGGAAGGGAAGGACATCGTTCATTGGCGTCGGCTCCGTTCCCAGCCCGGTAGCCCGCATGAGCATGGTCTCCACCGTCATTGCGAGGAGCGAAGCGACGAAGCAATCCATATCTCCACTTGCGGCAACATGGATTGCTTCGCTGCGCTCGCAATGACAGCTCGGCGATAGCGTTGCGTGCTCTCTACTCCGCCGCCTGTTGCGTCGGAGCCTCCAACACCTCCAGCACCTTCGGCGGCGACATCGGCAGGGCGTAGAAGCGTTTTCCCAGCGCGTTGTAGATCGCGTTCGCCACCGCGGCCATCACGGGCACCAGCGGCACTTCGCCGACGCCTTTCACACCTTGCGGATGCTTCGGGTTCGGGATTTCGACCATGATGCAGTCGAGCATCGGCAGATCCGAGCAGACCGGCATGCGGTAGTCGAGGAAACCGGGATTATCGACCTTGCCTTCCTTCGTATAGATGTATTCCTCGTTCAAGGCCCAGCCGATGCCTTGCGCGACGCCGCCCTGAAGCTGGCCCTCGACATAGCCGGGGTGGATGGCGCGGCCGACATCCTGCACGGCGGTGTAGCGGATCACGCGCGCAATCCCGAGATCTACGTCGATCTCGACGTCGCAGACATGCGTGCCGAAGCCGCCGTCCGCGCCCTGCGTGTTGAGCTGCACGCCGGCGCCGATCGGACCGCCCATCGCCGGGGCCTTCTCGGCGAGCTGTTGCAGCGTCAGCGGCTCGAACTGGCCGGCGTTCGGACTCACGGGGTGCGCCGCGCCGTCCTCCCACTTCACCGCTTCGGGGTCGATCTCCCAGATCTTTGCGGCGCGTTCGCGCAGCGTCTGGATGATCTTTTCGGTCGACTGCGTCACCACCATGGACGACGCGAACAGCACACGGCTGCCGCCGGTGAGGTTGGAGAAGCCGACGGTTTGCGTATCGCCGATGATGACGGAGACGCGGCGGTAGTCGATGCCGAGCAACTCAGCACAGATGTTGGCGATGCCGGCGCGCGAGCCGCCGATGTCGGGGTGCCCCGTGGTGACGACGACGTTGCCGTCCTCGGTGATGTTGACTTGCGCGGAGGATTCACCGCCGGCGTTGAACCAGAAGCCGGAGGCGACACCTCTGCCCCTGAGCTTGCCCTGTCCGTCGCCGAGCGGTGCGGCATAGTGCGGCGAAGCTTTCGCCGCTTCCACGGTCTCGACATAACCGATGCGCGGGAAGACCGGGCCGTGCGCGGCTTTAGTTCCTTCCCTGGCCGCGTTCTTCAGGCGGAAGTCGAGCGGGTCCATCTTCAGGCGTTCTGCGACTTCGTCCAATACGCATTCGACGGCGTAAGCGCCGATCGGCGCGCCCGGCGCGCGATAGGCCGCGACCTTGGAGCGGTTGGAGCAGACGTCAAAGCCTTCCGAGAGCAGGTTCGGAATGTCGTAGGGCGTGAAGCTGCAGCCGGCGGCGCCGCGGATCGGCGAGCCCGGAAAGGCGCCGGCCTGCAGATAGAAGGTGCCGTGCGCGGCTGTTATCTTGCCGTCCTTGGTGGCGCCGATCTTCACCGTGCTCTTCGAGCCGGAGGTGGGCCCCGTCGCGCGCATCACTTCCTCGCGCGTCATCACCATCTTCACGGGGCGGCCGGATTTTTTTGCGAGCAGCGTCGCGAGCGGTTCGAGATAGACGATGGTCTTGCCGCCAAAGCCGCCGCCGATCTCGGCGGGGATGGCGCGGATGTCGCTCTGCGGGATGCCCGTCAGCATCGACGTCATCGCGCGCACCATGAACTGGCCCTGGCTGGAGCTCCAGATCGTGGTCTTGCCGTCGGGCGCGACCGAGATCAGGCAGGCATGCGGCTCGATATAGCCCTGGTGCACCGGGCGCGTGGTGAAGGTGCGCTCGATGATGACATCGGCCTTCTTGAAGCCTTCTGCGATGTCGCCCTTCTTGTGCTCGAGGCGGCCGGCGATATTCGAAGGCTTGCCGTCGAACTTGTTGAACTCGTGCAGGATCGCTGCATCCGGTTTGAGCGCGTCGTCGATCTCGATCGACCACGGCAGCACCTCGTAATCGACCTCGATCAGCTTGCAGGCTTCGGCGGCGATCGCTTCCGTAGTCGCGGCCACGGCTGCCACGGGATGGCCGGGAAACAGCGCCTTGTCGCGCGCCATCACGTTGCGGCACATCCAGCGCATGTCCTGGATGCCGAGCATCACCGCGCCCTTCTCGATCGGGAAATCGACGATGTCCTTCGAGGTGACGACGGCTTTGACGCCGGGCAGCGCCTCCGCTTTGGCCGTGTTGATCGATCTGATGCGCGCATGCGGATGCGGGCTGCGCAAGACCTTGCCCCAGATCATGCCTGGCATGGTGGTGTCGGCGGCGAACTGCGCGCGGCCGGTGACCTTGTCCATGCCATCAGGACGAATGGTGCGCTGGCCGATCCACTTGTTGTTGGTGACGAGATTCATTGGCTGGCTCCAGCTTTATTGGGCGCGCATTTCGGCGGCGGTTTCCATCACCGCGCGGACGATCTTGTCATAGCCGGTGCACCGGCAGAGGTTGCCGGCAAGCCAGAAGCGGACTTCCTCCTCGCTCGGGTCCGGGTTCTTTTTCAACAGCGCATCGGAGGCGACCAGCATGCCCGAGGTGCAGATGCCGCATTGAAGCGCGGCCATTTCGAGAAACTTCTGCTGGAGCGGATGGAGCTTGTCGCCCTGCGCCATGCCCTCGATGGTGCGGATCTCGTGCCCCTCGGATTCGACCGCGAGCATCAGGCAGGAACAGACGAGACGATCGTCGAGCGTGATCGAGCAGGCGCCGCAATCGCCGGAGGCGCAGCCTTCCTTGGAGCCGGTGAGGTTCAGGGTGCCGCGCAGCGCGTCGAGCATGGTGTCTGATGGCTCGCAGAGGAATTCCATCGGCTCGCCGTTGATCGTGGTGGTAACGTGAACTTTGGCCATTGAGTTATTTTCCTTGAGCGCGTTGGGCGGCGATCCCTGCGGTGCGCTTGAGCAGCACGCCGGCCACCTTGGTGCGATAGGCGATGGTGCCGCGCTTGTCGTCGATCGGACGGCAGGCGGCGGAGCATGCAGCGGCGGCCTTGGCGAGCGCGGCGTCATCGAGTTTTGAGCCGATCAGCGCCTTGGCAGCGTCTTCGACCAAGAGCACCGTCGGTGCCACCGCGCCGAGGCCGACGCGGGCTGATGTAACCGTACCGTCCTTGATCGTGAGACTGACGCCGACGCCGACGACGGCGATGTCCATTTCGGTGCGCGGGATCATGCGCAGATAAGCATCACTCGATCCGGGTGGCCGCGGCGGCAGCGCAAAACTGACCAGGATCTCGCCGGGCTTCAGATTGGTGCGGCCGGGACCGGCCGGCACATCTTCGACCTTCATTTCGCGGCGACCGTTCGGGCCCTGCACGGTGACGACCGCGCCGGCGGCGACCATCGCGGGCACGCTGTCGCCGGCGGGCGAGCCGTTGCAGAGATTGCCGCCCGCAGACGCCCTGCCCTGCACCTGCTTGGAACCGATCAGGTTGACGGCCTCCAGCACGCCGGGCCAGATCTTGCCGAATTTTCCGTGCTCGGCGAGCGCCATGCCCGAGACGGCGGCGCCGATGCGAAAGCCGCCATCGGCGGTCTGCTCGATCGCGGTCATTTCAGGAATTTTCTTGATGTCGACGATCACGCCGGGCTTGAGCACGCCGGATCGCATCTGCACCAGAAGATCGGTGCCGCCGGCCAGGATGCGCGCGGCGCTGCCGGCTTTGGCAAATGCGCCGATCGCTTCATCAAGCGTATCAGGCGCCAGGTATCGGAGTTCCGTCATGGTCTTCCGCCATCTCCCTCGTTCCGCCCGCCCCGGTGATTGTCGGCTCACCTTCAAAGTCGGGCAGACGGCAAGCCTACACGGGGAAACGCGGTTGGAACAGCCTGCGAGATCAGGTTGTTACGGCAGGCTCCTATGCGCAAGGCGGCCTTGCGCGGCCGATTGCTCCGAGGCGGCGATCGATCCTCCGACATTGTGAAATTTGCAGGGAGCCGTAGCTCGCATGAGCGTTAGCGATATGCGGGACCACCGACCCCGCATATCGCTACGCTCATGTGGGCTACAAGGTCGGCCTGTTGGCTAATCCTGCCCGCCGGTCTAAGACTTGCTTCGGATTCACGACGGTCCCGGGGGTGACATTGATGCCGCATGTCAGATTTCTCGTTGCAGCCGCGGCGTCCCTGCTCCTTCCCTCCCTCGCCATCGCCCAACCGGCTCCCGGCCCGCGCCCCGCGCCGAGGCCTGTGGCCGCACCCGGTCAACAACCACCCGCCGCCGCTCCGCGCACACCCCGCGCGGCTTCCTGCCACAACGGCCTGTCGTTCGACCGCTTCCTCGCCGACCTGAAGCAGCAGGCCGCCGCGGAGGGCGTGTCGCAGCGCGCGTTGGCCGAAGCCGCGCCCTACCTCGTCTACGACCAGGGCATCGTCAATCGCGACCGCGGCCAGCGCGTGTTCGGCCAGGTATTCAACGAATTCTCACGAAACCGGGCGTCCGATGGCGCGGCGAAAAATGCGCAGGCGCGAATCCGGATGCATGCGGCGGCGTTCAACCGTGCCGAGAAGGAGTATGGCGTGCCGCCGGCGGTGATCGCCGCGTTCTGGGGGCTGGAGAGCAGTTTTGGCGCCGAGCTCGGCAATCTGTCGACGCTGCGCTCGCTGGTGTCGCTGGCCTATGACTGCCGCCGCTCGGAGATGTTCCAGAAGGAGACCATCGCGGCGCTCAAGATCGTCGACCGCGGCGACCTCGCTGCGAGCGAGATGATCGGCGCATGGGCCGGCGAGCTCGGGCAGACGCAATTTCTGCCGACGCATTATTTCACCTATGCGGTGGACTATGACGGCGACGGCCATCGCAACCTCCTGCGCAGCGCGCCCGACGTGATCGGCTCGACCGCAAACTACATCGCCACCGGATTGAAATGGCGGCGCGGCGAGCCGTGGCTGCAGGAAGTCCGCGCGCCGCAAAATTTTCCGTGGGAGCAGGCCGACCTCACCACCAAACTGCCGCGCGCCAAATTCGCGCAGCTCGGCGTCACCTATCCCGACGGCAGGCCGCTGCCGAACGACGATCTGCCCGCCTCGCTGCTGATACCGATGGGCCGCACCGGACCGGCGTTTCTGGCGTATGCGAATTTCGCCGCCTACACCGAGTGGAACAACTCGCTGATCTATTCGACCACCGCGGCCTATCTCGCCAGCCGCATCGCCGGCGCGCCGCCGATGCGGCAGCCCGCCGTACCGGTGGCGCAATTGCCGCTCAACGAGCTGAAGGAGATGCAACAGCTCCTGGTGCGCGCCGGCTTCAATGTCGGCAAGGTCGACGGCATCATGGGACAGTTGAGCCGCACGGCGGTGAAGGCAATGCAGATCAAGTACGGCCTGCCGGCGGATTCCTGGCCGACCGCGGAATTGCTGGCACGGATGCGCGGGCCAAGTGCACAGGCGCAGCCGGCCGGCTTGGCGATGCCCGCGGCGCGATAGGTCTCTGTCATTCCCCGCGAAGGCGGGGAATCCAGTACACCGCGGCCTCTCGGCTCAATCGCAACGGCCCTGGAATACTGGGTCGCCCGGTCAAGCCGGGCGATGGCAGGGAGAGAATAATTGATCGCGTTCGATGCTCTGCAAGCGTTGAATTTTCCCGCGAGCCTCCCATCTCGCAAAACACCTCATCCTCTTGAGGCGTTATTCCATTTCACGAAAAGAGCATCGCATGTCTTTCCACGACTTAACCGTGCCCGCCTTCCTGCAAATCCTCGGCGGCCTTTCCGGACTGCTTCAGAAGGCGGAAGCGCATTGCAAGGCGAAGGACATCCAGCCCGAAGTGCTGCTCAATGCGCGGCTTTATCCGGACATGTATCCGCTGACGCGGCAGGTGCAGACGGCCTGCGACTTCGCCGTGAAGACCTGCGCGCGTCTTACCGGCAGCGAAGTGCCGACGACGCCGGACACTGAAAAGAGCTTTGAGGAATTGCAGCAGCGGATTGCGAAAGCGACCGACTACATCAAATCGTTCAAGCCGGCGCAGTTCGACGGCGGCGACACGCGCGAGGTGACCTTCCCCGTCGGCCCGAACAACACGCGGACGCTGAAGGGCCAGCAATATCTCGTCAACTTCGCCTTCCCGAATTTCTACTTTCACGCCGCCACCGCGCACGGCATCCTGCGCCACAACGGCGTCGAAATCGGCAAGCGGGATTTTCTCGGCGTGAAGTAATCGTCAGCGCAACGACGCCAGTTCGCGCGCGAGGTTTTTGCGGGCCTGGCCGTCATATCGCGCGGCAAAGGCTGCGTCGGGAAAGATCACCGGCCGCGCGGCGAACTGGCTGAGCACGCGGGCGCGGCCGGCACGGTAATCAGGCTCCGGTACATGGATGAATTCCGGCCGGATCGCGGCGGCGTAAGCGTCGTAGCGCGCGGGCTCCGCCCCCAGAATGCTGAGATCGATCGAGATCAGGATCGCGCCGAGGCGATCGCCCGGCTGGACGTCGTGCGTCTTGGTCAGGCGGATCAGGCGGCCGACTTCCTGGCTGATGTCGGCGCGGACGTGCTGCTCGGCGAGTTGCGCGCTGAGCTCTTCATTGTCCGATCGCGTCGCGTCGTAAACGACATCGTGCCACCAGATCGCCTCGGACAGGATTTCGCGGTCGCGCGTGGAAAGATTATCGACGCGGGCGAGTGCAGCGAGGCAGTCTTCGATATGTGCGAGGTTGTGGTAGTGGCGGCCGGGTGCGGTGTAGGCGGCGATCAATTCTTCGCGGTTCATTGGTTCGCTCCCGAAGCGACAGCATCGTAGGGTGGGCAAAGCGAAGCGTGCCCACCATCTTGTTCAGCGTGCGGACTGGTGGGCACGGCGCTTCGCGCCTTTGCCCACCCTACGAATCCTACCGCATCGTGATCGCGAGGCCGGAAAGATCGGCATTCGCCATCAACCCGACCTGATGCCCGGTCAATTCAAGCACCGCGCCCTTCTGGTTGGTGAGCACGATCGCGCGTGCGCCGCGGCCGACTGCGATGCCCGCGCCGGCGGCGCCGTAGACGCCGGCGACGTCGGAGGCGCGCCAGATGTTGCTGACGCGACCGCGCAGGATCGTCTTCGAGCCGCCGAACACAAAACCGTAGTCGAGGCCGCCGGTCGAAAGTCCGTATCGCCGCCCGCGGAAATCCAGCACGCCGCTGCCGCCGGAACCGCCGATCACCCAGCCCGCCTTGTAGATCGTGAGCTGCACGAAACCTTCATCGGCTCGCGCGGCGGCGGACAACGTAACGCCCGCGAAGGCCGCAAGCGCGAGCACGGCGGCACGGAGGGCGGATGGCATCTTCATGGATATTTTCTCCAGGGAATTGGCGGCCTGCGGCGCCGATTGAGTCGTGACCGGCCGATTGTACTCGATCGAGGTAATCCGGAAAGCGCATTGATGGCCCGCACAGGGACGCAGGCGCGACACAATTTCATCAAAATCTGCCGGTCCCGTGCGAAAGATTTCGGTGCTGGCGCATGATAATCGTAGCGCCTGTGAACTGCATTACCTTTGCCGCGATCATCTTGCGCTAGTAATCCACCCGGCAATTTCTTCCTGCGATCGTATCGCATCGTACCTTTCCAGAGCTATCGGCGGGTCGAATGGCGCAGCGCCGCTGCCTTTCCAGCGAGGCAGCGGCGCGTTAGGCTGAAAGGCACCGAACCGCTCACAAAGGTGTCTCATGGCTCCGATCCAGCATTTTGCGCCGCCGGCCGGCATCAAGTCTCCGCCGCTCTCCTTCGCCACGCGGGTTGGCGACCTGCTGTTCGTCTCGGGCATTCCGGGCTTTGACGACAAGGGCGCGCTGGCCGATGGTTTCGAGGCGCAGTTCGGCTTCGTCGTCGCCAACATCAAGCGTATCCTGGATGAAGCGGGCGCGACGTTTCGCGATCTCGTCAAGGTCAACGTGCTGCTGACGCGCGCCTCCGACGTCGCCGCCATGAACGTGCTGTATGCATCCGCCTTCGGACCCGCGCCCTACCCGGCCCGCACCACCTGCGTGGTGCAGGCGCTGCCCGATCCGAAGATGCTGATCGAGATCGAATGCGTCGCACAGATTTCCGGACGGTAATCGATGCTGACCCTCTACTCCTACCCCGAGCTGTTCGGCGTCGCCGACAATAACGGCTACGGGTTGAAGGTTTACGCCTTCCTCAAACTCGCAGGCGTCCCCTTCGTCCATGAACACATCTTCGACGCCTCGCCCGCGCCGCGCGGGCAATTGCCCTACATCGTCGACGACGGCGAGACTATCGGCGACAGCGAGACCATCATCGCCCATCTCGTCGGCAAGTATGGCCTGACCATCGATGCCGATCTCACGCCCGCCCAACGCATCGCCGACCATCTCGTCACGCGGATGCTGGACGATCTCTACTGGGTGATGTCGTATTCGCGCTGGAAGGACGACCGCTATTTTCCCGCGTTTCGCGACAGCTTCATGGCGCAACATTCGCAGATCGACGAAGCCGGCATGAACAAGGCCAGAGAATACAACGCCCAGCGCTATTATTTCCAGGGCATCGGCCGTTATGCGCCCGATCAGGCCTACGCGCGCG
Organism: Bradyrhizobium paxllaeri; assembly: GCF_001693515.2. Classification (NCBI taxonomy): domain Bacteria; kingdom Pseudomonadati; phylum Pseudomonadota; class Alphaproteobacteria; order Hyphomicrobiales; family Nitrobacteraceae; genus Bradyrhizobium; species Bradyrhizobium paxllaeri. Next base: position 1,665,519 of record NZ_CP042968.1, on the reverse strand, counting down.
GGCTGGCTGATCTGCAGGTGTTGGCCGATCTCGTCCCTGCAGACGGCTATGCGCATGGCGCGAAGCCGACCAGCATCGATGCCGGCATCTACGGCTTCATCGCCAACATTCACTTCTTCCCGATCCCGACGCCGCTGAAAGCTTTCGTCACGGCCCATTCCAATCTCGTGCGCCATTGCGAAGCCATCCACGCGGCGATCAGCCGCTGAAGGTTTCGTCGGATCGTGCAGGGCGGATTGGCGACAGCGTAATCCGCCGTCCTTCCACGCGGAGAGACCGTGGCGGGTTACGCCTTCGGCTAACCAACCCTACGATCGTTTACGGCTTCGGCATGGTTTCTTTCAGCGCATCGCTGACGAAATCGGCGGCGTGGCGATAGGCGGCATCGTTGTCGCCGCGGAACGTCACGGTTCGTCGCATCAGCAGTTTCTCGGCTTCGAGATCGAGCAGCTGGATTTCGCCCCATTGCACCAGCGTGCTCATCTTGCGGATGCCGCCATAGACCACGAGCCGCGCGCCGGCCTTGCGCGCGGCGGCGATGAACACGTCCTGCGACATGCTGGTGGCGGTGCAGGGATGATCGCGGCATTCGATCGTCACCACGCGATAATCGCCCTGCGCCGCCAGATTGTCGCGCAGCATTTTTGCAAACGACGCGACGCGGGCGCGATGCTCCGCGCTCTGGTCCACGACCTCTCCGGACGTGTCGAAGTAATCGAAATCCGCCACCGCCACCGCGATCGGCGCGGCGGCGGACGATCCGCCTGCAAACGACAAGGCAGCCAGCGCGCACAGCATCGTCAGCACATGGCCGGCGCGGTAACGCCGGAGAAAGAAACGCCGCGGGATGATCGTCTGCATCATGCTTCGTATCCTCACCATCAGAACGCTGCCCCGCCGCCCCGCGGTTCGACCATAACAGGGGTTAAGGATTTCGCTAACCCACCGCGCATCGAGCTTTGAACCTTCTCGCGCGGCCCGCAACTCACTCGGGTAGCCGGGCCAATGCCCCGTGACTCAAACAGGAGATTGAAGATGCGTCGTATTTTTGGCCTTTGCGCCGTTGCCGCGATTGGTTTCACCGCACTTGCCGCGTCGAGCCCGGCCGAGGCCTCGTACCATCTGATCCGCTGGCAGGACACCGGCTTCTGCCAGATCTGGGACCAGAGCATCCCGACCGCGCCCTATCCCGGCAATTACACCGTGATCGTCGGCTCTGACGTGCCGACCTTCAGCCACGCGCTGGCGTTCAAGGATGGTTTGCTGCGCAACGGCACCTGCGCGTTCTGATCTGCTTTCGTAGCCCGGATGAGCGAACGCGATATCCGGGATTCACGAATTCGAGCTTTCCCGCATGTCGCTTTCACTCATGGGGCTACGGGAAAAGGCCGGCGAGAGGATTAATCGCCGGCCTTTTTCGCAAGCCGCATTGAACCAATCACGTATCATTTACAACAAAGGGATGCCCGGTCATCCCCGGCTGGGAGCCGCTTCCTCACATTCGTTGCGGGAAGCGCGGCGACGCATTTTCCAAGACAGGAGTATTTTTCCCATGCTTCGATTGACCGCCCTTGCTGCCACCGCCGGCCTTGCCTTCACTGCGCTCGTCGCGACCAGCCCCGCCGAAGCCGCCTTTCATCTGATCCGCTGGGAAGGCACCGGCGTCTGCCAGGTCTGGGACCAGAGCATTCCGACCAAGCCGACCCCGTCGAACTACAAGACCGTCAGCAAGCCGGTCCCGACATTTGTCGCCGCGCTTGCGGTGAAGGACGGCATGCTCAAGAAGGGCACCTGCAAGCTGTAAGTGCGAGTTGCGTAGGGTGGGCAAAGGCGCGTGAGCGCCGTGCCCACCTTTCTTTTTGCGATGGTGGGCACGCTGCGCTTTGCCCACCCTACGAAACCCGCCTTCCCTCCCATCTTGTGCACGCGGGCGCACTTGCTATCCTCTGGCAAAATCAAGCAAGAGGAAACGCCCCATGCCCCTTCTCCAAAATCACATCGCAGTCGTCACCGGCGCAGGCTCCGGCATCGGGCGCGCCATCGCGATCGGCTATGCGCGTGAAGGAGCGCGCGTCGTGCTGCTCGACCGGGACGAGAAGGCGGCAGCGGAAGCCGCCAAGGAAATCGGCGACAAGGCGATAAGCTTTGCGCTCGATGTCGCCAGGCGCGACGACTGCGTCGCGATGGCAAAGCAGATCGCCGACAAGGTCGGCGAGGTCTCGGTCCTCGTCAACAATGCCGGCATCGTGCGCCGCAACGGCATGCTGGGCGCGGCAGAGGCCGTGATCAGCGACTGGGAAGACATCATCGCCATCAACCTCACCGGCGTCTTCAACGTGACGCACGCCTTCCTCCCCGCCTTGCGCGCCAGCAAGGGACGCATCGTCAATATCGGCTCGATCCAGTCTTTCGTGCATGTGCGCACGCCGAGCTCGCCGGCCTACACCGCCTCCAAGCACGGCGTGCTGGGCTTCACCAAGGCGCTCGCCGCCGAACTCGGCAAGGAAGGGGTGCGCGTCAACGCGATCGGTCCCGGCTTCATCGCGACGCCGCTGAACGCCAATGCCCGCGCCAACAATCCGGAGCTGGTGAAGACATTCATGGACCACACCCCGCTCGGCCGCGCCGGCACCGCGGAGGACATCGTCGGCCCGGCGATCTTCCTCGCCTCCGATCTTTCGGCTTACGTCTCCGGCTCGATCGTGATGGTCGACGGCGGCTATCGGGCGGTGTGAGCTAAGGCATGATAGTGTAGGTGGATCCGTCGCCCTGGGGTGTGCGCACTGCGCGCCTCGAAGGGCGACGGCCACCGGCGCGCCCGGCGTCCCATATCCTAAGGTTTCGGAGGCTGTATCGGTTCAACCGCACGGCATTTGACAGCCGCGTTTCCCTTGGTCACCCTGCTCAAAAAGCCACCAGACGGAAACGCACCATCCATGTCCAACGCCCCGCATTTTGATATCGACGTTCCCGCCTTCTGGGCCGATCCCTATCCGGCCCTTGCAAAGATGCGCAAAGAGGTGCCGATCGCCTTCGTGCCGCAGCTCGGCTCGACGGTATTCACCCGGCGCGACGACATCTTCACCCAGGAGAAGCGCATCGACGTGTTCTCCTCGCATCAGCCGAACGGGCTGATGAACGTGCTGATGGGCCACAACATGATGCGCAAGGACGGCGATGCGCACATGAGCGAGCGGCAGGCGATGTTTCCCGCGGTGTCGCCGCGCACGGTGCGCGATACCTGGGTCCGCCAGTTTCAGGCCCATGCCGACCGCATCCTCGACGAACTGGTGCCGCAAGGCGCCGCCGATCTCTGCAAGACGCTGGCGCTGCCGCTGTCGGCCGAATGCCTGAAGGACGTCACCGGGCTGACCAACATGCGCTACCAGGACATGGACGCGTGGTCGCAGGCGATGATCGACGGCATCGCCAACTACACCGGCAACAAGGAGGTCGAGGCGCGCTGCCATGCGGCGACCGCAGGCATCGATGCCGCCATCGACGACATGATCCCGGTGGTGAAGAAACACCCCAACACCTCGATCCTCAGCGTGCTGCTGGTGTCCGGCCAGAACATGGACAGCATCCGCGCCAACATCAAGCTGGCGATCTCGGGCGGCCAGAACGAGCCGCGCGATGCGATCGCAGGGGCGACCTGGGCGCTGCTGACGCATCCCGAGCAGCTCGCGCTGGTGCGCGAGGGCAAGGCAAAGTGGATCGACGTGTTCGAGGAATACGCGCGCTGGATCGCGCCGATCCAGATGTCGCCGCGTCGCGTCGCCAAACCCTGGACGTATGGCGGCATCGACTTCGAGCCGGAAGACCGCGTGTTCTTCATGTTCGGCTCCGCCAACCGCGACGAGGCCTGCTTTGCCGAGCCGGATCGTTTCGACATCACCCGCGATACGCAAAAGAGCATCGCCTTCGGCGCCGGGCCACATTATTGCGCCGGCGCGTTCGCCTCGCGCGCGATGGTGGCCGACGTCGCGCTGCCGTGCCTGTTCGCGCGGCTGAAGGGCCTGCGGCTCGACAACAACGAACCGGTGCGGATCGGCGGCTGGGCGTTTCGCGGGTTGCTGAATCTGCCGGTGAAGTGGGACGCCGGCTGATCGATCGGCGAAAGCGTTACCGCGTCTCGCGGCCGGCGCCGTTATCGCCATTTCGCGGCAGCAGGTGCATGTGACGAAACACCCGGCGCATCGCGAGATACCAGAGGTAGCCTCCGAGGGTCCCGCAAACGGCAAGAAGGATGATGTAGGCGGGATGATACTCGCCGCTCCACCACAGCATGCCGCCGATCCAGAAGACGGCGAAGAAGATGGCGGCGAGCTTCAACCGCTTTTCCTGATCCATGACATCCCTCCGATGACTGAAGAAGGATGTCAGCATGATCGCCGCGACCTCGCCGCACCGCGAGGTGCATCACGCCACGCAGGAACCAGCTAGCCCAACCGCCGGCGCGAGCGCTCCTTCGCCTTCTCGGCTTCGATCTCGCGATCGCGCGGCGGCGCGTTGGTCTCAAGCGAAGCGAGCAGGCGCCGCGCGCTGTCGGAGACTTCGGACACCGCGCGGTTGAAAGCCTCGGCATTGGCCTGCGACGGCGAGTTGAAGCCGGAGAGCTTGCGCACGAATTGCAGCGCGGACGCATGGATCTCCGCATGCGTGGCCGGGGGCTCAAAGTTGAACAGCGTCTTGATGTTGCGGCACATGGTTCTCTCTTCTGCAGGGGTCGTCGATCAAGGACGAACGGCCGGTGCAAAATCCGACGGCGTGCCCTATTCTGTCATAAATCCAGTGGCACGTTCACCCCTGTCGGTACCTGCAAACAGCGAGTTCCCGATGACCCACGTGACCTACAAGATCGTCGAGCATGACGGCGGCTGGGCCTACACCGTCAACGGCGTGTTTTCGGAGCCGTTTCCAAACCGCGCTACGGCGCTGGCCGCCGCCCGGCGCGCCGCGACCGAGCAGCGGGTACCGGGCCGCACGGAGGTGATCGAATACGAAACCGCTGACGGACGATGGCTCTCGGAAACCGCCGCCGGCAACGACCGCCCAGAGACCGACGTGGAGGGCTAGGCGGCGCCGCGCGTCGATACATGGTTTCGTGATGTGGTGACGGTGAAACAGCCGGTGTGCTAAGTTCCCTGCAAGCGGTCCGCAAAGACGGCCGCAGCCTCGGGGAGATCATCATGAATCTGTCGCACGTCGCGCTGTCGGCCGCCGCACTGGCGCTCAGCACCATCACCGCTTTCGCCGCCGACTATCCCGCGCCGAAACAGGGCGAGTGGATCGCCAGGGACTTCAAATTCCACACCGGCGAGACGATGCCGGCGCTGCGGCTGGCCTACACTACCATCGGCGAGCCGACCGGGCAGCCGGTGCTGGTGCTGCACGGCTCGGGCGGCTCGGCGGCGAGCATGCTGACGGCGACCTTCGGCGGTGAATTGTTCGGTCCCGGCCAGCCGCTCGATGCCGCGAAATACTACATCATCATTCCCGACGGCGTCGGCCACGGCAAATCGTCAAAACCCTCCGACGGCATGAAGACCACGTTTCCGAAATACAATTACGAGGACATGGTCGACGCGCAGTATCGCCTGGTGACGGAAGGTCTCGGCGTCAAGCACCTGCGGCTCGTGATCGGCAATTCGATGGGCGGCATGCACACCTGGATCTGGGGCGGCAAGTATCCGCAATTCATGGACGCGCTGGTGCCGATGGCCTCGCAGCCGACCGAGATGGCGGCGCGCAACTGGATGCTCCGGCGGATGATGCTGGAGACCATCAAGAACGATCCCGATTACAATGGCGGCAATTACACCAGCCCACCGCGCATGATGAAATACGCCATCAACGCCTATGGCATCGCGACCGGGGGCGGCACGCTGGCCTATCAGGCACTGGCGCCGACGGCCGCGAAGGCCGACAAGATGGTCGACGACCGGCTGGCCACTGCTGTTACCGCCGACGCCAACGACTTCATCTACCAGTGGGAAGCCTCGCACGATTACAATCCTGCGCCGTCGCTGGAGAAGATCGCGGCCACGCTGCTCCTGATCAATGCCGCGGATGACGAGCGCAATCCGCCGGAAACCGGCGTCACGGATGCAGCGATGAAGCGCGTCAAGAACGGCCGGCTGTTCCTGATTCCGGCCTCGAACGAGACGCGCGGCCATCTCACGACGGGGAACGCAAAGTTCTACAAGAAGGAGCTGCAGGAGTTGCTGCAGACCGCGCCGCAGCGGGCGATGTAGGGGCCGAAGAGACCGCGATGTCTGCAAGCCGATTTCGCCGGATTGCGCTCGCGCTGCCTGATGCGGTCGAGAGCGCGCATCAGGGCAAGGCAGATTTCCGCGCGGGCAAACGCATCTTCGCGACGCTGGGCTATCCCGATAAAGACTGGGGCACGTTGAAGCTGACAGCCGAACAGCAAACGATGCTGGTCGAGGCGGAGCCCGATATCTTCCGTCCCGTGCCGGGCGGATGGGGCAGACAGGGTTACACCAATGTGCGCCTCGCCAAGGCCGATGCGACGACGTTGAAAAGCGCGCTGACGATGGCGTGGAAGAATGTCGCGCCGAAGGCTTCCGCGAAGCGGCGCGTGGCAAAGCAGCCTTGATTTCGCGCGCATCGACCTGCGGTCCCGCTCAATCCATCATCCATTGCGATAGGATCATTGAAACTTGGGGCAACTACCCCATGGGACGTTGCGCGCACGCTCCTTGTCGGGAGTGCCTTTCAGCCCAGTGTGGTGAACGGTCACTGCCTGCAGCCCGTATCGGTCGGTGGCGAGGTCATGAGAAAAGATCACGTCGATGGTCGTGTGCCACCATATCAGGCAAAGAACACACGCAGGCGCGAAACGCACTTGCGGCAGGTAGTATGTGAAATGGACGCTCGAAGCGCCGCGATCCCGACCCACATCAGGCACTTCTTGAGTCCGGACGTATTCTGCGCCCATGCTGCGCATGACGGCATGGCCCGCAGCCAGTTGGCGATCGACGGACGCGTCGGATCCTGCAATCTCTCGGACATGTGACAGGAGCTGATCATTGATATTACCGTTGAAGGATGCTGTCGGGCTTCGGAAGCCATTGTCCGAGGGCCAAAACACCCCATTCGACAGGCCGGGCCATACCGTCCAGCGTTGCGCGCCGGCCCGAGACAGAATGCGCTCGTATTCGACGTCGCTGATGGAGCCAATGCGGCATTTCTCCTGCCCGAAGAGTTCGGTGAAGCTGAAAGCCCAAAGCGCGATGGGGAGCGCAAACAGTAGCCCCACGGGTGAAAGCAGGCCTATCGCAATCTTCGGGTTTGCGCCCAACGCGTTTCCAATCGTGCGGCTCGTTCCACCAACCGCGGGCGACTGACTCGCATGTTAGGCGGCTTGCTGCGCCTGCACATCTCACCACGAACCACACGCAAGATCGATAGCACGTCGTCCGTGCTGCCCTTCCGCCTTCGCTAAAGCTGCGGCGGACAAATCGTTTCGCTCGCAATGCTGGAAGCCTTCCAACCTGGGGATGACGCAAAACCGGCGGGATGATAGCCTTGGCGCGAAATCGAAAGGAGCCGCCCTTGTCCGATCTTGCCCCTTCTGACCTCGCCACGATCTATCCCGCTCCCTCGCCCCGCGTGATCGCCAAGGCGCGGCCGGAGATCGACGCGCATGCGAAGAAGTTCATCGGCATGTCGCCATTCTGCGTGCTGGCGACCTCCGGCTCGGACGGCAGCGTCGATGCCTCGCCGCGCGGCGGCAATCCCGGCTTCATCCACGTCGCGGGGCCGAACGAGCTTCTGATGCCGGACCGTTCGGGCAACAACCGCATCGACAGTTTCCGCAACATCGTCGAGGGCTCGGGCTTCGTGCAGCTGATCTTCTTCGTGCCAGGGATCGACGAGACGCTGCGTGTCGGCGGCAAGGGCAAGGTCTCGGTGGACCCGGAGCTGATGGCGTCGATGATCGAATTCGGCAAGCCACCGCGCGCGGTGCTGCGCATCGAAGTCAGGGAATCATACTTCCATTGCGGCAAGGCGCTGATGCGCTCGAAATTGTGGGGGGCGACGCAGGTCGAGCGCTCGGTGATGCCGAGCATCGGCGAAGTCATCCACGACCAGACGGGCCTCGGCGCGCGCGAGAGCCAGGCGGAAATCTACGAGCGCTACAAGGAGCAGTTGTAGCAGGTCGTCATACCCCGCGAATGCGGGGTATCCAGTACGCCGCGGCTTTTCGGTTTAGCCACTGCCGTCTCTGGAATACTGGATCACCCGCCTTCGCGGGTGACGACAGTGGTGGGCATTGAGAGATCACCCTCCAGGGGAGGGTGGAAATCTCAGTCCCCGCTCTCCAATCCACCCACGTGCTTCTGGGTGTAGAGTTCGAGGCCGATGCGCTGGATCAGATCGAGCTGGGTCTCGAGGAAATCGATGTGGTGTTCCTCGTCCTTCATCAGGCTCTCGAACAGGTCGCGCGAGACGTAGTCCTTGACGCTGTGGCAGTAGGTTGCAGCCTCCTGGTAGAGCGTGCGCGCGGCGATCTCGGAAGCGAGATCGCATTCGATGATTTCCTTGACGTTCTGGCCGATACGCAGGGGATCGAGCACCTGCATATTGGGGAAGCCGTCGAGGAACAGGATCCGGTCGGTGAACTTGTCGGCGTGCTCCATCTCCTCGATGGATTCCTTACGCCAGACCTTGGCCATGTCGAGCAGGCCCCAATTGTTCAGGAGCCGGTAGTGCAGCCAGTATTGGTTAATCGCGGTGAGTTCGCTGCGCAGGCCCTTGTTGAGATAGTCGATGACTTTGGGATCGCCCTGCATGGTCCACTCCGATTTTTTCAGGCCAAACGCGGCCTGACACTGAATTTAGAATGTTTCTAAATCAGTTTGGAGCCAAGAGCAACCGTCCCGCAAAAAAAGCGGTGGGAACGGCGCAAATTTGGGGATTCGGCGGGGGCTTTTCAGCAGGCCGCGAGGGCGAACGCCGGGGCGGATTCCTGCGCCGGCTCGTCGTTGGCGGCGTGGCGGCTATGTGGGCAGCCGGAGCAGCATTCCTTGGCGCAGGCACCAAGCGCTTCGTCGATGATGGTCTTGATCGTGCGCGCACAGCGGCCGCACTCGGCGCTGCAGCCGAGGCACCCGTAAATCTGCTTGGGATTTCGCGGCAGGTCCGAAGCTGCACTCACGGCATTCCGGACATCGTGGTCGCTCAGGACGTTGCAGGAACAGACAATCATGAAACCGTTAAGACCTTCAGTGATGCGGCTTCATCGATATGGAAGAGCGCGGCGAGATGCAAAAGGAAAAGCCGCATTTTCAAGCAATTCCAAACTGATGCCGGGCAAACACTGGAATGAATCTAAATTGGCAGCGTTGCGGCAAATCAATTCGGCGCTGATCTGCCGGCGTTTCCGCCATCAATCGCCGCCACCGCCTCCGCCGTCGCCACCGCCTCCTCCGCCGCTATCACTGGATGAAGCGGAATCATGGGATGAGGAACTGTCGCTGCCGCCCCAGGAAAACAGGCTCCAGCCGTCGCCGCCGGAACCGTCGCTGGCAGTCGTGCCATAGCTGTCGCCGCCCGCGCTCTCGCGCCGCGGCTTGCGATTTTGCGCCCGGTTCATCAGCAGATAGCAGATCAGCGACGTTCCGCCGATCGCCACCATCAATGCCGCCATTCCACTCATCGTTGTCATGTCCTGCGTTCAATGACCAATAAGAACAATTCGGTATCTTCGCACCGCGAGTTGCCTCACCTCCCGATTTCGTCATCGCCAGAGGTCCCGGCGTTCATTGATTATTCAAGTGAACCGTGGAACTTTTGGCGCGACAAAACCGTGATATACTTCACGCTGAGAAAAGGTGAGCCCATGAAGAAGACATTGATGGCGCTCGGCGCTGCCGCCGCGTTGACCATTTCGGCCGTGGCTGTTCCCGCTCCGGCCCATGCACAGCGCGGCGTGGCCGCGGGCGTCGCGGCCGGCCTGATCGGCGGCGCCATTGTCGGCGGGGCGATTGCCTCCCAGAACGGCTATTACTACGGCGGTCCGGGCTACTATGCGCCTGGCTATTACGGCGGCCCGGCCTATGTCGCCGATCCCGGTTACGGCGAATCCTGCATCTGGCAGCGGCAGCGGTTCTGGGACGGTTATGGCTGGCGGGTCCGCAACGTCAGGGTTTGCGACTAAAACAGCCGTTCATCTTCATTAAATTTACGTCCCAACACTCCGGAAAGGCGCCGTCTTTCCGGGGTGCTTGCCTTCATCGGCCCAAAAATACCGTTTTTTTCGGCCACCGTTTGCGAACGTTTACTTTCGATTGACCCATGTGCGCTTTTTTAGCGAAGCGGCAGTTCGAAACAGCGTGTGAGTCATCCCTAAAACCCGGCGCCTGAAGGCGTCACTCCAGGAGAGCCCAGGACATGAAGAAGACATTTGCTGCCTTCGTCGCGGTCGCAACGATTGCCGGTTCGCTTGCCTCGACGCCCGCCAGCGCCCAGCGCGGCGTAGCCGCAGGCGTGGCGGCCGGCCTGCTCGGCGGCGCGATCATCGGTGGCGCGATTGCCTCCAGCCGCCCGGCCTACGGCGGTCCGGTGTATGTGGAAGAAGCGCCCTATCCGGCGTGCCGCATGGTTCGCGAGCGCTTCTGGGACGGCTACGACTGGCGCTATCGCCGCGTCGAGGTCTGCAACTGATCTGATCTAGCGCGTTTAATCAGAGCCCGGCCGCATCCTCGGCCGGGCTTTTTGTTTGTCGCGATTGTAGCCCGCATGAGCGCCAGCGACATGCGGGACTATTGCATCCGCGGATAGGCTTATCCCGGATTTCGCTGCGCTCATCCGGGCCGCCGGAGAACGACGTCAGCGTCCCCCACTCATCGAGCGCAGCACCGCTTCGCTCGGCCAGCAATCGACCTTGAGGCCGGCGGACTTCTGGTACGCCCCCAGCGCCGCGCGCGTGAGCATGCCGGCCTTGCCGTCGAGCTTGTCCTTGTAGAGACCGATGCGCGTCAGATGACGCTGCATGGCTTCGACATCGGCCGAACGCAACTGCGTCGACGCCGACCACGGCGTAGCGAAGGGCTGCGGACTTGTCATGCGGTCGGCGAGATGGCCGACGAACAGCACATAGAGATCGGAGAAATTGTATTCCTTGATGACGAAGTAGTTCTTGGTCGTCAGGAACGCCGGGCCGTAGATGCCCTCGACCTGCAACAGCGACGCCGGCTGCGCCTGCTCGGCCGCGCTCAATCGCTGCCCGCGTGCGGGCACGAAGCCGGCGCGCAGCCATTCGGCGATCGGCTTGGTCACCTCGGGCACGCCCATGGTGCAGTCGACATTGGCGGGCGCCTTCACTTCATAGGCCCAGCGCACGCCCGCCTGCCAGCCCTTGTTGACGAGCTGCTGTGCGGCAGAGGCCAGCGCATCCGGCACCGAGTGCCAGATGTCGACGCGGCCGTCGCCATCGAGATCGATGCCGTGCTTGTAATATTCCGATGGCAGGAACTGGGTGAGGCCGGTCGCGCCGGCCCAGGACGAGCGGAAATCCTTGCGCGCCACCACACCCTCGCCGAGAAGTTTGAGCGCCTGAATGAACTCGGTGCGATACTGATCCTTGCGCCGGCCGACATAGGCCTGCGTCGCGACCACGCGCAGCGTATCGTAAGGCAAGCGGTGGCGACCGAAATCGGTCTCGCGGCCCCAGATTGCGAGCACGATCGTGCCGGGTATGCCGAAGCGTTTCTCGATCTCGCCGAGCGCCGCGCGATGCTTCTGCATCAGCCTCTGTCCTTCGCCCGCCAGCCGCGCGATCGAGGATTCCTTCACATAGTCGGCCGGCACCTGCACGAACTCGGCCTGCGCCGGCGCGCCGGTGGCGGGCCGGCCGGGCAGCAAGAGATCGGGTAGTTTGTAGTCAGGCTCCAGTCCCTGCGTCTCGCGATCGAACGTCGCGCGCGACACGCCGGCCGCCTGCGCCTCCGGCCACAGCGAGGCGATGAACTGGATGAAGGCGGCGTCGGCGGAGAACGCCGGAGACGCCGTTCCGAACGTCACCGCAGTCGCTATCAAAATTGCGGCGATCGCTCCCGTTCGCAAAAGCAAAACTCCAACTGATTTACACGCCGCCCATCAATGCGAGATGGCCTGCTTGGCGTTTTCGGTGGAAACGTTCGACAACTTGTCGACATAGGCAATGCCAATCGCCGACAGAATGAAAACCGTGTGGATGATGGTCTGCCACATCACGCCGGTTTCAGTGTAGGCGCTCTTTCCCGAGGCCAATCCTCCGGCCTCGATGAAGGTGCGCAACAGATGGATCGACGAGATGCCGATGATCGCCATCGCGAGCTTGATCTTGAGCACGCTGGCATTGACGTGGCTGAGCCACTCCGGCTGATCGGGATGCCCTTCCAGATTGAGACGGGAGACGAACGTTTCGTAGCCGCCGACGATCACCATCACCAGCAGGTTGGAGATCATCACCACGTCGATCAGGCCCAGCACCGCCAGCATGATCTGCTGCTCGCTGAAATCGAAGGCGTGGGCGAACAGGTGCCACAACTCCTTCAGAAACAGCACCACGTAGACGCCCTGCGCGACGATCAGCCCGATATAAAGCGGCAATTGCAGCCAGCGTGAGCTGAAGATCAGCAGCGGGATCGGACGCAATCCCTTCCGCTGAGACACGGGCGGCAAGGGTGTTTCGGGGGTAAGGGACATCAGGGAAGGCTCGGCTTGCAGGGATTCGAATTGCGGAAGGCGGCTTATATCTACGCAATCTGACCGCACTGTGAAGCGACAACTGGCCGCAGCGCGGTCGCTGCGGCCACCACGCAAACGCCCTATTAGTTCACCGCGTCAGCTTCTTGTACTTCACGCGATGCGGGATGATGCTGTCCTGGCCGAGCCGGCGCATCTTGTCCTTTTCGTAATCCTGGAAGTTGCCTTCGAACCATTCGACATGGCTGTCGCCTTCGAAGGCCAGGATGTGGGTGGCGATGCGGTCGAGGAACCAGCGATCGTGGCTGATGATGACGGCGCAGCCGGCAAAGTCCTCCAGCGCCTCCTCCAGCGCGCGCAGCGTGTCGACGTCGAGATCGTTGGTCGGTTCGTCGAGCAGCAGCACGTTGGCGCCGGATTTCAGCATCTTGGCCAGATGCACGCGGTTGCGCTCACCGCCTGACAGCGCGCCGACCTTCTTCTGCTGGTCGGCGCCCTTGAAATTGAACGACGAGCAATAGCCGCGCGAATTGACTTCCTTCTTGCCGAGCAGGATCAGTTCGTTATTGCCTGAGATCTCCTCCCACACCGTCTTCTTGCCGTCGAGCGCGTCGCGCGACTGGTCGACGTAACCGAGATGCACGGTCTCGCCGACCGTGATGGTGCCCTTATCAGGCTTTTCCTGACCCGTGATCATGCGGAACAGCGTGGTCTTGCCGGCGCCGTTGGCGCCGATCACGCCGACGATGCCGCCCGGCGGCAGCTTGAAGGTGAGATCGTCGATCAGCTCGCGATCGCCATAGCCTTTGCTCAGTCCCTCGAAGTCGACGACGTTGGCGCCGAGCCGCTCCGCGACCGGGATGATGATCTGCGCGGTCTGGGTCTGCTTCTCGCTCGCCTGCTTCAACAGCTCTTCATAGCGCTGGTAGCGGGCCTTGGACTTGGCCTGACGCGCCTTCGGGGAGGATGCGATCCACTCCTGCTCGCGGGCCAGCGTCTTCTGATGGGCGGCCTCCTCGCGGCCTTCCTGCTCGAGACGCTTCTGCTTCTGCACCAGCCAGGACGAGTAATTGCCCTCGTAGGGAATGCCGCGGCCGCGGTCGAGCTCGAGGATCCAGCCGGTGACGTTGTCGAGGAAGTAGCGGTCGTGGGTCACGATCAGGATCGCGCCGGGATAGTTGCGCAAATGGCCTTCGAGCCACGACACCGACTCGGCGTCGAGATGGTTGGTCGGTTCGTCCAGCAGCAAGAGTTCCGGCTGGTCCAGCAGAAGACGGCACAGCGCGACGCGGCGGCGTTCACCGCCCGAAAGCTTGGTGACGTCGGCGTCGTCGGGCGGGCAGCGCAGCGCGTCCATCGCCTGATCGACCTTGCTGTCGAGATCCCAGAGGCCCTGAGCCTCGATCTCGTCCTGCAATTTGGTCATCTCGTCGGCGGTTTCGTCCGAATAGTTCATCGCCAGTTCGTTGTAGCGATCGAGGATCGCCTTCTGCTTGGCGACGCCCTGCATGACATTTTCGCGGACGTTGAGCGCGGGGTCGAGGTGCGGTTCCTGCTCGAGGTAGCCGACGCGGGCGCCCTCGGCGACCCAGGCCTCGCCGGTATATTCCTTGTCGAGGCCGGCCATGATCTTGAGCAGGGTCGATTTGCCCGAGCCGTTGACGCCGAGCACGCCGATCTTGGCGTCCGGGTAGAAGCTTAGATGGATGTTATCGAGCACCTTGCGGGTCGGGTAGCTCTTGGTCAGACCCTGCATGAAATAGACGAACTGGCGAGCCATCGCGCTTCCTTGAAACCGGAGGATTTATGGAAATTTTGCTGCCGCTGATGTAGCGGCGTGGCTCCCAAAGGGCAACCGCAGGAACCCGTTTTCCATCCGTTCACCACGGGTGAATACGGGTTGGTCACCATCCGGGCCGAGATCCCGACAATTGTAACCATCTTTTAATAAATCGGGCGAAAACTCGTTTTCAGCGCCGAAAAAGGCGTCTCAAAACAAGGGCCCGCGTCATGGCTACGATCGGTTCGGCATCTCTTTCCGTTCCGGCTCACATACACGCCGGACTGGTAAAACCGCTGGCAGAACTCCGCGCCTTCTGGCGGAAGTTTATCGCCATGGCGTTCAACCCATACCGCCCGGAACAACACTATATGCGCGGCCCGGGACCGGCCTGGCGCGCCAAGCAGGCTCGTCGCGACTAAGCGGGTTCGAGTAAATCTGAGAAACTGCCGGGACGCTCGCCGACCCCTCTGGTATCATGCATGGCGCCGATCCGGTGGTCAGGCGGCCTGCGAGCAAATTCAATGAACGGCATCCTGTATGTCTTGATCGGCGGATGTGTAGCGGGTGCGGCTGCGCTCGCTTTCTTCGAGGAGCAAGATATCGGAAGAATCAGCTCCGCGGATGTCGTCGTTTCCGTCGTGTTCTTGTCGGCGTTGGCGGCAACGGCTTGCATGCTGATTTATACGCGCCGAGGCAGAAAGTTGAAGTCGCGGCTTGAACAGAAGGCGATTGACGAGGACGATCGAGTCCGCACCAACGCCCGCACCAAAGGTGAAGTGCGACCGCCGCTTAATTCGTAGCCCCGGGACATCGGCTTCTTGCGCTGAGCCACGATACGCGCGACCATGGCGCTCCCCCGACGGCCATTCACCGTCATCCTCGCCATCAACGGATCTTCCCCATGACGCGGCTGCGCTGTGCAATCCTCGACGACTATCTCAATGTGGCGCTTTCGGTCGCCGACTGGTCCAAGGTCGGGGATCGGGTCGATATCACCGTGTTCAACCAGCCGTTTGCGACCGCGGAAGCCGCGGCCAGCGCGCTGAAGGATTTTGAGATCATCTGCGCGATGCGCGAGCGCACCCCGTTTCCGCGCACCATGTTTGCCGCGCTGCCCAATCTGAAGCTGCTGATCACCTCGGGCCTGCGCAATGCCGCCATCGATATGGAGGCCGCCAAGGACCACAAGGTCACTCTGTGCGGCACGCAATGGGGCCGCGACCCGACCGCGCCGCTGACCATGGGCCTGATCCTGGAACTGACCCGCAATATCGGCCGCGAGAACGCCCGCATGCATGCCGGGGAGCCCCTGCAGGCCCATGTCGGCATGGAGATCGAGGGCCGCACGCTCGGCGTCATCGGTCTCGGCAAGCTCGGCACCAAAGTGTCGAAACTGGCGCAGGCTTTCGGCATGCACGTGATCGCCTGGAGCCCGAACCTGACGCCGGAGAAGTGCAAGGAAGTCGGCGTCACCTATGTGAGCAAGGACGAGCTGTTCTCGACCGCCGACATCGTCACCATCCATGTGGTGCTGAGCCAGCGCTCGCGCGGGCTGGTCGGGGCCGCCGAGCTGGCGCGGATGAAGCCGACCGCCTACCTCGTCAACACCGCACGCGGGCCGATCGTCGACGAAGGCGCGCTGTTGGAAGCGCTGACGCACAAGAAGATCGCCGGCGCCGGCGTCGACGTGTTCGCAGTCGAGCCGCTGCCGGTCGACCATCCCTACCGCAAGCTCGACAACATGGTGCTGACGCCGCATCTCGGCTACGTCACCGAGGACAGCTTCCGCAACCACTACCAGCAGATGGTCGAGGGCATCGACGCCTGGTTCAAGGGCGAGCCGAAGCAGCGGCTGGCCTAGCTGAACTCAGTCAGGCTGCGTGCTGCGCGGTTGCGCCGCTGGCGACCTCCGCAAATCCCTGACGCCACGATGGATGCGCCGGCTGCCAGTCCAGCTCGCGCCTGGCCTTGGCGTTGGAGCCTGCCCGCACCTCGGTCATCATCGAAACCAGGTGCTCGCCGGCGAACAGCCGGCCTAGCCAGGCCGGCACGCGTATCGGCGGCCTGGCACCGAGCAAGGTGGCAAGTGCGGGCAGCCATTCGCTGACCGGCGCCGGGTCATCGTCGACGATGTTGTAGATTTCGCCTGGCTTGCCGTGCTCGACGGCGGCAACGGTCGCGGCAGCCGCATCCTCGACATGGATGAACGACCACCGTCCGCCACCGCCGCCGATCAGCGGCACGCGGCGGTGGCGCACTTGATCGATCATCGCGCACGAGAGCATGCCGGTGTCCGGGCCGTAGAACGATCCATATCGCAAGACGATCCCTTCCAGGTTTGCCGAGCCGGCAACGGCGCCCTCCAGATACTGAATCGCTTCCAGCGTGCGGCGCAGTTCCTCCGGCGGATCGGGGTCCAGCGCATCGGCCTCCGTCTTGATCGCTTCGCCGCCGCGGCCGTAGGTCCAGCCGCAGAAGCTCTGCGCGATGAAGCGCCTCGCGCCGGCTTCCCGTGCGGCCGCCAGGAGGAAGTCGGTGCCTTGCGTGCGCAACTTGTTGGTGGTGGCGAAGGCGCGATCGAAATGCCTGAGATCCGTGACCCCGGCGAGATCGGTCATCTGATCGATGATGATTTCGGGCTTCGCCGCGATCACGGCAGCGCGAATAGCCGGCGCGTCGAGCCCATCGGCGATCGCAGGTTCCGCACCCATCCGCCTGATGAGTTCGACCTTCGCTGCCATTCGCGTCGTACCGACAACGGAATGACCGGCTGCTATCAGCTGCGGAACAAGCTGGATGCCGACGGCGCCGGTGGCGCCCGCAACAAGAATTCGCATGGCGTGATCCTCACATTCGTTGCGACTGGCGGCAGGTAGTCGGAGCGAACGTGAAATCAAGCGGGCGAATGTCGCGATGGCGGAAATCTGTGCGAGCCGCGGAACTCAGATCGGGTCGGGACCCAGTTGCCACGCAAAGGCGACCCAACAAAAAAGGCGCGCCGTCGGCGCGCCTCAAATGCTGGTCCGGCAAGAGACCGTTCAGCGAATCGTAACCGGTGCGGGCAGCGGCGGAACGACCGTCTGCTGTGTGCCGGGAACCGGTGCCAGCTGGGCCTGCGCCGGTCCGGGGGCGGCAGCAGCGGGGCCGGCGGCAGCCGGGCCCGCGGCGGGCGGCGGCGCAGCGGATGCAGTGTTGGCGGGCGGCGGGCTGCCGGGCATCACCACCACGCGGGTGCCGACCTTGGCGCGTTCGAACAGGTCGGAGACGTCCTCGTTCAGCATGCCGATGCAGCCCGAGGAGACGAACTTGCCGATCGTCGACGGCTGGTTGGTGCCGTGGATGCGGTACACGGTCGAACCGAGATACATCGCGCGGGCGCCGAGCGGATTGCCGGGGCCGCCGGCCATGAAGCGCGGCAGATAGGGCTGGCGCTCGATCATCTCGGTCGGCGGATGCCAGTCCGGCCACTCGGCCTTGCGGCTGATCTTCTGCACGCCGTTCCAGGTGAACCCGTCGCGGCCGACACGGACGCCGTAGCGGATCGCGCGGCCGCCACCGAGCACGTAGTAGAGATGGGTATTGGCGGTATCGACGACGATGGTGCCCGCAGGCTCCTTGGTCGCGAAGGACACTTCCTGGCGGCGCAGATGCGGCGGAAGTTGCGCCGGACCGACTTCCGGCTGCTCTTCCGGCGGCAGCGCGGCGACTTGCACCGGCTTGCCGTCGGCGCCGATGGCGGGTTGCTGCGGGAGCGCACCGGTAGCTGCGGGCGCCTGGGCCGGTGCGGCGCCGATAGCCCCCGGCGGGCGCAGGCCCGCGCGGTCGTCGTTCGGATAGACGATGCCGGCGCCGGGAATACGGCTGTCACCGCGATCCGAATAGACCTGCTGCTGCGAAGCGGGCGGGCGGTCGGCATAGATCACCGGCGGCGGACCGGCCGGGCGGCCATAACGCGGATCATCGGGCGAAAGGACCGGACCGGTGGGCGCGGCAGCGGTGGCCGGGCGGCCATAGCGCGGATCGTCAGGGGAAAGGATCGGGCCCGTGGGCGCCGGGGCGCCACGGTCCGAGTAAACCGGCGCACCGGCGGGCCGACCATAACGGGGGTCGCTGGGCGACAGTACCGGACCGGGCGGCGGCAACGCGGCAGAACTCTGCGCGTTCGGCGCCTCGTCATCATCATCCAGCGCATCGAAATCAGGCGCGCTGGAGCCACGGCCTTCCTGGGCCGCGTAGCCGCCGGGCACGTACTGTCCCGGAGCTGTCGAATAGGATTGGCCTTGGTAGACTTGGCCTTGACCTGACGGATAGCCCTGCGCATGGGCCAGCGAGGTTCCCGCCATGGCAGCGGCGATGGCGGCACAAATCGTCAGAATGCGGTTATTCATCATCGCCTTTGTATAGACCCCAAAGCCCGACCGGACCGTTAACAGCAGATGACGGAAGATAGCGGCGCATTCAAGACAAATCCCGGAAACTCGGCCCAAACCAGTCATTTGTGATCGCCGCCTGGCTGCGGCAAAGATGCCTCAGGGCGGCGAAAATCGCCGATATCGCGTTGGCGAGCGACTTCAAAACGCAGATTTTGTAACAAAAAGCCGCCGGGCATTGAGATACTCTCAAATCGGCCTGATTCGCGCGCGCCGTCCCCGCGAAATCCAGCCGCACAGTGGTCACCGCGTTCCCTTGGCAATCAATAACCCTCCAGCGATCTCCAAGGAGGGGTGGAACTCGCGTCCATGCTTCCCGGCTTTCGTTTTCTGTTCACTGCAATCATCCTGTCGACGTCGGTCCTGATTTTTGGCCTGGGCGCTGCCGCGCTGCTGCGGGCCGCGCATGAGGAATTTGCCAACCTTCCCTCGCGACGGGCGGCGCCCGAGCCGATGTTTGCCCGTCAGACCGACGACTCGCTGCCGACGCTGGCGCTGCTGCGTGTCGATACGCCGGTCGTGGACAAGCCGGCAGAGAGCGTCCCGACTGCCGCCATTCCGGAAGCGCCCGCCGACAACCCGGTGACCATCGGGCAAACGCCGGACGCCGGACCGACCGAACCCGAGAAACTGGCTGCGCTGAAAACGGATGAGCCCGTGCAGGCCGAAGCTGCCAAGGAAATTGCCAAGGAAACTGCCAAGGAAACTGCCAAGGAAACTGCAAACGAAGCCGCCAAGCCGGAACCTCCGGCGCAGGAGGCAAGCGCCGAGACACCGCCCGCTCCGGCGCCCGCACCCGAAGCACCCGCGATCCAGGCGGAAGCGAAGCTTGCCGCCATCGCGGAAACGCCTCAGCCTTCGGCCGTGGCACCCCCGCCTCCGGCCGAGCCGGCGATGGCAGCGACCTCCCCCGAAGACGGCCCGGCTGCGCCCCGGATCGCGACGCTCGGCGGTCCCGCCGTCGTCGTGGATGAAAAGACATTGGCGGCCACCACGGAAGCGAAGCCGGACCGCAATGCCCTCAAGAAGCGGGCCGCGGAGCGCGCCCGGGAACGGCGGCAGCTGGCCGCGCGCCGCGCACGCCTGGCACGTGAGGCGGCGGTGCAGCAGCAGCAATTGCTGGCCAATCCGTTCGCGCAATTCCAGGCGCCGCGCGCAACGCGTTAGCCGGCTCGATCAAGAGATCAGGCCGGGCCGGTCGCGACCGGCGGGCCGTCGGCGGCGCCCCACTCCGTCCACGAGCCGTCATAGAGCGCCGGGTTCTCGACGCCGAGGCGATAGAGCGCCAGCGTCAGCACGGCGGCGCTGACGCCGGACCCGCAGCTCGTGACGATGGGCGCATCCAGCTTCACGCCGGCGCCGGCGAAAGCCGCCCGCAACGCATCGAGCGGTTTCATCGTGCCGGTCGCAGCATCGAACAGATTGTTGTAGGGCAGGCTGAAGCTGCCGGGGATGTGGCCGGAACGCAGCCCCGGCCGCGGCTCGGCGACCTTGCCCTGATAGCGCTCGTTGGTGCGGGCATCGATCACCTGCTCGGCGCGGCTTGAGAGATTGGCAACGAGCTGCTCCATGCTGCGTACGCGGCGTGCATCGAAGGTCGCCCTGAACGTCGAAGGTTTTGGCGCGACCTCGCCCTTCTCGACCTTGCGGCCTTCCGCGACCCACTTCTTCAGGCCGCCATCGAGGATGCGCACCTCCTTGCCGAACGACAGGAACATCCACCACACCCGCGGTGCGGCGACCCAGCCGCCGGAATCGTAGACCACGACAATGTCATCATTGCCGATCCCCAGCGTGCCGACATCGCCGCCGAATTGCTCGGCCGAGGGAAACATGTGCGGCAACGGGTTGGAATGATCGGATACCGCGTCGACATCGAAGAACACCGCGCCTGGAATGTGCGACGCGAGATAGTCGTCCTTCGGCAGCGGCAGCACGCCCGGCATCTTGAACGAGGCATCGATCACCTTGACGTTGGCATCGCCGATGTGCGCGGCGAGCCATTCGGTGGAGACGAGCGGGTCGGTGGTGGCGGGCATGGTGCAGATCCTTTCAGCATTCGTCATGGCCGGGCTTGTCCCGGCCATCCACGTCTTGCTTTCGGCCGTGCAGCCAAGACGTGGATGCCCGGGACAAGCCCGGGCATGACGGAGATAACGGAAAAGGGTTCGGATTACCCCTTCTTCTTCGGCTCCCACTTCTCGATCGGGCCGCCGGCGTCGCGCCAGGCGGCGAAACCGCCGCCCATATGGGCGACCGGCTTCAGGCCCATGTCTTGCGCGGTCTTGGCGGCGAGCGCCGAGCGCAGGCCGCCGGCGCAGTGGAAGATGAACTTCTTGTCCTCCTGGAAGATCGGCTTGGCGTAAGGGCTTTGCGGATCGATCCAGAATTCCAGCATGCCGCGGGTGCAGGAGAAGGCGCCGGGGATCTTGCCCTCGCGCTCGATCTCGCGGGGGTCTCTGATATCGACGATCACGACGTTCGGGTCCTGTGCGGCCTTGATGGCGTCAGCGGCGCTGACGGTTTCGATCGCGGCGTTGGCTTCGTCGATCAGGGATTTGATGCCGCGGTGGATGGTCTGGGGCATTGGACTGCGCCTTTCGTTGTTCTTGATCCGTCATTCCGGGGCGCGCGTAGCGCGAACTATGATGCGCAGTTGCGCATCTGAGAATCCAGAGGTTATTTCATCCGATCGAGATTCCGGGCTCGATGCTTCGCATCGCCCCGGAATGACGACGACCGCTACCGCACCAATTCCTTCATCGCGCCTTCGAGGCCTTCGATCGTGATCGGGTACATGCGGCCCGAAAGCAGCCGGCGGATGATGGTGGTGGATTCCGAATAGTCCCAGTGCTTCTGCGCCACCGGATTGAGCCACACCGTGTGCGGATAGGTGCGCGTGACGCGTTCCAGCCAGACCGATCCGGCCTCCTCGTTGACGTGCTCGACCGAGCCGCCCGGCACCATGATCTCGTACGGCGACATCGAGGCGTCGCCGACGAACACCACCTTGTAGTCGTGCGGATACTTATGCAGCACGTCCCAGGTCGGCGTGCGATCGGTGAAGCGGCGCTTGTTCTGCTTCCAGACGCCCTCATAGAGGCAGTTGTGGAAGTAGAAATACTCCATGTGCTTGAACTCGGACTTCGCCGCCGAGAACAATTCCTCGACCTGCTCGATATGCGAATCCATCGAGCCGCCGATGTCGAAGAACACCAGCACCTTGACCGCGTTGCGACGCTCGGGGCGCATGACGACGTCGAGATAGCCGTGGTTGGCGGTCTCGCGAATCGTGGTGTCGAGATCGAGTTCGTCGGGCGCGCCGGTGCGGGCGAATTTGCGCAGGCGCCGCAGCGCGACCTTGATGTTGCGGATGCCGAGCTCGACATTGCCGTCGAGATCCTTGAACTCGCGCTTGTCCCACACCTTCACGGCGCGGTTGTTGCGGTTCTTCTCCTGACCGATCCGGACGCCTTCCGGGTTGTAGCCATGGGCGCCGAACGGCGAGGTGCCGGCGGTGCCGATCCACTTGTTGCCGCCCTGGTGACGGCCCTTCTGTTCTTCAAGGCGCTTGCGAAGCGTCTCCATGAGCTTGTCCCAGCCCATGGCTTCGATCTGCTTCTTCTCTTCCTCGGTGAGGTATTTTTCCGCGAGCTTCTTCAGCCACTCCTCGGGGATCTCGGCCTTGTCCATGGCGTCGAGCAGGCTTTCCAGCCCCTTGAACACGGTGCCGAAGACGCGGTCGAACTTGTCGAGGTTGCGCTCGTCCTTCACCAGCGCGGCGCGGGAGAGGTAATAGAAATTCTCCACCGTCTGGTCGGCGAGGTCGGCGTCGAGCGCCTCCATCAGCGTCAGATATTCGCGCAAGGTCACGGGGACCTGGGCGTCGCGGAGCGATGTGAAGAATTGCAGGAACATGGATGACAGATTGCCCGCCGGGCCGCCAAGGTCAAGGGCGGAGCATGCCAAAGGCCAGCGCATAGCTGTCAGGCCTAGACCGGGGGGCTTTTTCAATTACAATTGAGCGGTAAAGGCTTTATTCCGGCAGGGGAAATTCAATGAGCATCATTGCGGCGCTGATCATCGGCGGTATTGCGGGCTGGCTTGCCGGGCTGATCGTTCGCGGCGCAGGGTTCGGGCTGATCGGCAATATCGTGGTCGGCATCATCGGCGCGCTGCTCGCGGGCTGGCTGCTGCCGCAACTGGGCGTCAGCCTCGGCGTCGGCTGGGTTCGCGATATCATCAACGCCACCATCGGCGCGGTGATCATCCTGGTGATCCTGTCGCTGATCAGACGCTGACGCAGCCGCCAGCTACTCCAATCGCGACCGCCGGACCGGCGGTCGTTTACTGTTCAGGCCGCGAGCGGCCCAAGAACTAGCAACAAGGCAAACGGATAGATGAAATTTACCGGCACCAAGGACTATGTCGCCACCGACGACCTCAAGGTCGCCGTCAACGCCTCGATCGTGCTCGAGCGCCCGCTTCTGGTGAAGGGCGAGCCCGGCACCGGCAAGACCGTGCTGGCGGAGGAAGTGGCTAAAGCGCTGGGCGCGCCGCTTCTGACCTGGCACATCAAGTCGACCACCAAAGCGCAGCAGGGCCTCTACGAATACGACGCGGTATCGCGCCTGCGCGACAGCCAGCTCGGCGATCCCCGCGTCTCCGACATCTCGAACTACATCAAGCGCGGCAAATTGTGGGAAGCCTTCACCCACGACAAGCGCCCGGTGCTTCTGATCGACGAGATCGACAAGGCCGACATCGAGTTTCCGAACGATTTGCTGCTCGAACTCGATCGCATGGAGTTCTTCGTCTACGAGACCGGCGAGAACATCAAGGCGAGCCTGCGCCCGATCGTGATGATCACCTCCAACAACGAGAAGGAACTGCCGGACGCGTTCCTGCGCCGCTGCTTCTTCCACTACATCAAGTTCCCCGACGCCGACACCATGGGCCGGATCGTCGACGTCCACTTCCCCGGCATCAAGAAGCGGCTGGTGGAAGAAGCGCTGCGCATCTTCTTCGAGGTGCGCGAAGTCCCGGGCCTGAAGAAGAAGCCCTCGACCTCGGAGCTGCTCGACTGGTTGAAGCTCTTGCTGAACGAGGACATCACGCCGGAAATGCTGAGGGAGCGCGACCCGCGCAAGCTGATCCCGCCGCTGCATGGCGCGCTGCTCAAGAACGAACAGGACGTGCACCTGTTCGAGCGGCTGGCGTTCCTCAGCCGCCGCGAAGTGTAATTCGCTGACGACCTACGGCGCCAGAACCTCACGGTTCTGGCGTTTCGTTTTTCAAGACACAACAAACGAAAAAGAAACAGGGAAGATGAACGTTCAGACCCAGATCGACGCAACTGCGCCCCGAACCACTGAGCATTTCGACGTCGTCATCGCAGGCGCCGGCATCTCCGGCGTTGGCGCCGCCTATCACCTCACCACGCAGTGCCCGGGAACGACGTTCGTCGCGCTGGAAGCGCAGAAGACATTCGGCGGCACCTGGACCACCCACCGTTATCCCGGCATCCGCTCCGACAGCGACCTGCACACCTTCGGTTATCGCTTCAAGCCGTGGACCACGGCGCCGATCGCGAGTGCGGCGGAAATCCTCAAATACATGGGCGAGGTGATCGAGGAGAACGATCTCGCGCCTCACATCCGCTACCAGCACACCATCACCTCGGCGAAATGGTCGAGCGAGGAAAATCTCTGGACCATCGAAGCCACGCGTACCGACACCGGCGAGCGGCGGCGCTTCACCACCAGTTTCTTCTGGATGTGCCAGGGCTATTACCGCCACACCGAAGGCTATACGCCGGAGTGGAAGGACATGGCCAAATTCAAGGGCCCGGTCGTCCATCCGCAGAAATGGCCTGAAGACCTCGACTACAGCAACAAGCGCGTCATCGTGATCGGCTCCGGTGCCACCGCGGCGACGCTGATCCCGGCGATGGCGGCCGACTGCGCGCATGTCACCATGCTGCAGCGCTCGCCGACGTACTTTCGCACCGGGCGCAACGCGATCGAGATCGCCGAGGAGCTGCGGAAGCTGCAGGTCGACGAGCACTGGATCCACGAGATCACCCGGCGCAAGATCCTGTTCGACCAGGACGCCTTCACCCGCAAGACGTTTGCCGAGCCGGAAGCGGCCAAGAAGGATCTGCTTTCCGCCGTCGAAGCCTATCTCGGCAAGGACTACGACATCGCGACCCACTTCACGCCGAAATACCGGCCGTGGCGGCAGCGCATCGCCTTCATTCCTGACGGCGACCTGTTCCAGGGGATCAAGTCCGGCAAGGCCTCCGTCGTCACCGACGAAATCGACCGCTTCACCGAAAAAGGCATTCTGCTGAAGTCAGGCCAGGAGCTGGAGGCCGACATCATCGTGACAGCGACGGGCTTCAACCTCTGCGCCAATGGCGACATCGAGTTCGCCGTCGACGGCAAGCCGCTCGACTTCGCCGACACCGTGACCTATCGCGGCATGATGTTCACGGGCGTGCCGAACCTCGTCTGGGTGTTCGGCTATTTCCGCGCGAGCTGGACGCTGCGCGTCGATCTCGTCGCCGACTTCGTCTGCCGGCTGCTCACGCACATGAAGGCGACCGGCGCCAAGAAAGTGACGGCGGAGCTTCGCCCCGAGGACCACAACATGCCGCTGCTGCCCTGGATCGATCCGGAGAACTTCAATCCCGGCTACATGATGCGCGGCATGCACCTGTTGCCCAAGCGCGGCGAAAAGCCGGAATGGCAGCACAACCAGGATTACTGGGCGGAAAAGGACGAGTTTCCGGCCATCGACCTCAAGGACAAGGCGTTCGTTTACAGCTGAGGTGTGATGCCGGGTGGTGTTGCATCCCCTCACCCGGCATTCCCTAGCTTACGCAGAACGCGCCTCGATCACGTTGAAGCGGCCGGCGGGATGAACCGCGGCCAGGGCAAAACCGCTTTGCTCGATCAGTTCGCGATACTGCTCCCTGGTGCGCTCGCAGCCGCCGGGCCCGCGCATCATGTTCAGATCGCTCAACGCATGCGCCTTGTCCTCGTCGGTAGCGGCCGGCGTTTCCGGCATCAGCCGTTCGACGAGCAACAGCTTGCCGTTGCCCGGCAGCGCCGCGCGACAATTTCGCAAGATCGAGATACTGCGCGCATCGTTCCAATCGTGGATGATGCTCTTGAGGATGATCGCGTCGGCAATGGCAGGAACGGATTTGAAGAAATCGCCGGCGACGAATTCAACGCGATCGCTGATGCCGGTTTGCTGGAGATGCTGGCTCGCGGCCTCGGCGCATCGCGGGAGGTCGAAAACAGTGCCGCGCAGTTTCCGGTTTTGCTGCGCGATGGCGCCGAGCAATTCGCCGGAGCCGCCGCCGACGTCCATCAGGTGAGAGATCCCGCTGAAGTCGTAGGAGCGAAGGATATCCGGTGTGACCAGCCGCGTGAGCTCCGTCATCGCCACATTGAACTTGCCGACGAGATCAGGCGATCGGCCCATCAGATCGAAACTGCTGGCGAAGCCTTGCAATTCCGCCGCGGTCTTGCCGGTCATCACGGTCTCAAGCATTCCGCTCCAGGTTTTCGAGAGCAACTCGGCTTCGAAGATGGCCCAGCCCTTGAACGATTGCGCCGCTTCGCCGTCGAGGCGGGCGCCTACTTCCGTCAAGGCGTAGCTCCCTCCGCCGGTTCGCGAACATAGGTCGATGGTGGAGAGTGCAACGAGCAGGCGTCCAAGCGCGCCTTCGTCCGCGCCGGTTGCCTTTGCGAGTTCGCGAGGCGTGCGCGGTCCGTCCCGCAACAGTTCGGCCAGTCCTAGCCGGGCCGCCACATAGATCGCCGCCGTCACGCGGTGCGAGTGAATCAGGTCGAAAAGCCTGAGGGCCGATACTTGCGATGCCATCGTGCCTCCTTTGCCGTGATGCCGTTGCGTTTTTCGAATGCGATTTCCCCGCGAACTTGCCGCGTGCCGCCCGGAATCGCTTGGCGCCGCCGCTTTCGTTGAGCGCCGCTGGAGCGCGGCCGGGAGTTATTCGCGCCGGGGACGCATGCAAGCCCGGGGAAGCGGTGCGGTCGGCTTGCGATCAAGGTGACGGCTAATGGGAGCCGACGAAATGAGACATTTCACAAATATCATGTATACCTAAAAGGTACTATAAAACCGTAATATTAGTCTATTTGCCCCATCTCCGCTATTCCTGTATACATCCTGCACTCAACACGGAGTGCAGCCCATGCCGTCCTCATTCCCGCTCAATGCCTGGTATGCCGCCGCCTGGGACGTCGATATCAAGCACGCACTGTTTCCGCGCACGATCTGCGGCAAGCATGTCGTGATGTACCGCCAGTCCAACGGGCAGGTTTCCGCGCTGGAGGACACCTGCTGGCACCGCCTGGTGCCGCTGTCGAAGGGACGGCTCGACGGCGACACCGTCGTCTGCGGCTATCACGGGCTGAAATTCAACGCGCAGGGCCGCTGCACCTACATGCCCTCGCAGGACACCATCAATCCCTCCGCCTGCGTCCGCTCCTACCCCGTGGTGGAGCGCCACCGCTTCATCTGGCTTTGGATGGGCGATCCGGCGCTGGCCGATCCCGCCTTGGTGCCCGATATGCACTGGAACGACGATCCGGCCTGGGCCGGCGACGGCAAGACCATCCATGTGAAGTGCGACTATCGCCTCGTGGTCGACAACCTGATGGACCTGACCCACGAGACCTTTGTGCACGGCTCCAGCATCGGCAACGACCACGTCGCCGAAGCCCCGTTCGACGTCACCCATGGCGACAAGACGGTGACCGTGACGCGCTGGATGCGGGGCATCGACGCGCCGCCGTTCTGGGCTGCGCAATTGCAGAAGCCTGGTCCGGTCGATCGCTGGCAGATCATTCATTTCCAGGCGCCCGGCACCGTCAATATCGACGTCGGCGTGGCGCCCGCCAGCACCGGCGCGCCGGAGGGCGACCGCTCGCAGGGCGTCAACGGCTTTGTGCTCAACACCATGACGCCGGAGACCGAGGCCACCTGTCACTATTTCTGGGCCTTCGTCCGCAACTACCGGATCACGGAGCAGAAGCTGACCACCGAAATCCGCGAGGGCGTTTCCGGCATCTTCCACGAGGATGAAATCATCCTCGAAGCCCAGCAGCGCGCGATGGACGAAAATCCGGACCGCACCTTCTACAACCTCAACATCGATGCCGGTGCGATGTGGGCGCGGCGCGTGATCGACCGCATGGTCGCGCGCGAGCGAACGCCACCGACCATGCAAGCCGCGGAGTGAGCCGTGAGCGAAGCGGAGCAACAGACATGAGCGAACGCGACACCGAGCGTTCCGTCTCGCAGACCGTGCGGGCGCAACTCGCGCTGCGCGACATGATCCTGTCCGGGCGGCTGCGGCCGGGCGAACGCATCAGCGAATTGCAGGCGGTCGACATCACAGGTGTATCGCGGACGCCGGTACGGCTGGCGCTGGTGCGGCTGGAGGATGAAGGCCTGCTGCAGGCGATCCCCTCCGGCGGCTTCATGGTGAAGGCCTTCACCGAGCGCGACATTCTCGATTCGATCGAGCTGCGCGGCACGCTGGAAGGCCTTGCCGCCCGCTTCGCCGCCGAGCGCGGGGTCAGCGCGCGCAGCCTCGAGCCGCTCAAGGAGTGCCTTGCGGATCTCGATCAGCTGGTGCGGCAGGACCCGATTTCGGTCGAGGCCTTCTCCGCCTATGTGACCATGAACGCGCGCTTCCACGCCATCCTCAACGAACTGTCCGCCAGTGCGCCGCTGATCCGCGAGATCGATCGCGTCTCCGCATTGCCGTTCGCTTCGCCCAGCGCGTTCGTGATGGCCCAGTCGGCGCTGCCGGAAGCGCATCAGATCCTGCTGCTCGCACAGGATCATCACCGCATCGTGGTCGACGCCATCGAGAACCGCGAGGGCGCGCGGGCCGAGGCCGTGATGCGCGAGCATTCCCGCCTTGCCGCGCGCAATCTGCGGCTCGCGGTCCGCAACCGCACGCATCTCGAACTGATGCCCGCGCTCGCTCTGCTCAAATCGTCAGCCGAATAGGAACGCCCATGCGTTTTGCCGAACAATGGAGCTGGTGCACGGTCGACGCGGTCAGCGACGTGACGCCGACGATCCGCGAATTCCGCCTGCGTCCCGAGAGCGGCCACATCGTGCCCTACCCGGCCGGCAGCCATATCGGTGTCACCGTGCTGATCGACGGACAGCCGGCGCGGCGCTCCTACTCGCTGGTCGAGAATAGCGATGCCGGCACCTACCGGATCGCGGTGCGGCTGGCCCCGGACAGCCGCGGCGGCTCGCGCAGCATGTGGAATTTGAAAGTCGGCGCGCGGATCGAGACCTCGAACCCGACATCGCTGCTCGAAATCGACTGGACCAGGAAGAACTATTGCCTGATCGCCGGCGGGATCGGCATCACGCCGATCACGGGAATCGCGGCCGCGTTGCGCCGAGGGAATATCGACGCGCCGCTGCATTATGCCGTGAAGTCGCGCAGCGATGCCGCGTTCCTCGATGAGCTGACAGCGCTGCTCGGCGACCGGCTGACCATGCACGCCTCCGAGCAAGGCGCGCGGCTCAATCTCGACGCCACGTTCCACGCGCTGCCGCGCGACACCATCGCCGTCATTTGCGGGCCGATGCGAATGCTCGAAGCCGCGCGCCGCGCCTGGAATGACGCAGGGAGAGCGCCTGCCGATCTGCGCTTTGAGACCTTCGGCTCCAGCGGCCTGATGCCGACGGCGGAATTTCGCGTACGGCTGAAGGATACGGATACCGAATTGGTGGTGCCCCAGAACAGCTCGATGCTCGACGCGCTGAACGGCGCCGGCTTCGAAGTGATATCGGACTGCCAGCGCGGCGAATGCGGCGTCTGCGCCGTCGATGTCCTCACCGTCGAGGGCGAGATCGATCACCGCGACGTGTTCTTCAGCGATCAGCAGAAGCGCGAGAACCGCAAGATCTGCCCGTGCGTGTCGCGCGCGATCGGGGTGGTGACGATCGATACGCTGTACCGGGCTGAGACTGTCTAAAGCGTGATGACGTTTCGTCGAATCGTCATCCGCTTTATCTTTTTGTTTGAGCATGATCTTTTCGGAAAACCGGTGCCCACTTTTCCGGATCATGCTCTGGCGCCTGGATCGGGCGCCGGTCTCGCCGGTCGCGCCCCCATAAACCTGCGCCGCAGTCAGGTGCGAATGAAATCCGCCGTGCCCCTGATAGCGGCGCAATAGCGGACCTCACCTGAAATCCTGCTCGGGCCAATTGCGGACGTGCGTCGCAGCACGACGGGCCGATAGATTGATTTATCGGAAGCGCGGGCCCAGCTTACCTTCGGAGGCAGCGATACGTCCAGACAATCGGGAGGTGAAGCATGTATCAGCATATTCTCATTCCGACAGATGGGTCGGAACTAGCGGAGCGTGGCGTGACGCACGGGTTGGCGTTGGCGAAATCCGTTGGAGCCAGGGTATCTGTAATCTACGTCGTGGAACCGCTTCTTGCAGTCACAGGCGACTTTGCGAGCGTGTTGGATCGCGCGAAAAATGCGGCCAAGGAGGCCGGTGTTTCCTGCGAGACAATTCAAGTAGAGAACGTGCCACCCTATCAAGCCATCGTCGCAGCAGCCGAGGACAAAGGCTGCAATCTCATTGTTATGTCATGGCATGGGCGCAGCGGACTTTCGACGCTTGTAATCGGCAGTGTGACAAACAAGGTGCTGACCTACGCGAAAATTCCCGTACTGGTTTGTCGGTGAATGTGCAGACCGCTCGATGGTCAAACATCAGCGTCGAGGCGTTGAGATTGGCGGAGATCATGCGCGACATGATCGAGGCGTCGACGACCCGTAGCTCCTGCAGCCTGCGGACGTGCAACTGGTCGTCGACCACGGTCCATCCGAACGTGGCAACGCAAATTGCGGCCGGCCGGCGCCTTGCCGCCAGAGATGGCATCGCCTCACAGACCATCGGCGACGAGCCATCAAGACCGCTTCACTATCCGCGAATGCCTGCTCTACCTTTTTCGCGTGCGATGTTTAGCCAACCGGTCCCGGGATCCAATAGTCCCCCAGGAGCGGCATTACCTTTACGCCATTAATTACTCCGCGCTGCAGGCTTGGATCGAAATAGCGCATCGTCCGCTCATTGAGGTCAATGATGCGTCCAGGCGTTAGTGGCCCCACGTCATTTATCTTGACGATGACCTTCTTGCCTACAGCCTCAACGAGGGCATACTTCGCTCTCGCGCCATATAGGACCCCACCAAATTTCTGACGCAAGCTTGTCTTGATGGCAGCCGCCCAGACAGAGGGATCATAGCGCTCGCCCGAGGCTGTGTTCGGGCCGCCCTCTCGCCATCCGGGCTTGAACGGATTGTATGTGGATGCTGCACCAACGATCGCATCTCCCGAAGCGGCCATAACGACAGCGATTGAATGAACTGCAACGATTTCACTCCGAGCAGCGGAAACAGAAATGACAAGCGCAACCAGCGCGCCGCAAATTGCGGCGCTCGAGCGGAACAGCATCATAGCTCCTTTGATTTTCTACGATCGGCCGGTTCCAGATGCCGCAAAACATGGTCACGCGAACGCGGAAGCGTTCACGAATTCATGCCAATTCTTTGCGGATTCGCGCCAACCCGGGCGACGGGAACCGTTGTGGGAACCGACGATGGTCCTCGCACAGCGTTCTTAGTTCTCACCGACTAAGACAGAGATTGCGTCAGCAACATGACAACGGAGCCTGGCGAAGAGGAACCGTCTAGGCGATACCGCTGGGGATCGATTGCGTTGAAAACTCGAAAGTCGCCGGGCCCCAAAATCTCGCCAATGTAGCGCCTTGGCGATTTCAGCCGCTGCAAGGCTCTGTAGACTCGATACGGACGACAGCGATAGCCAATACGGTAATTGATATGGTCCCTCACGTCGCAGCGAGAGGACTTTTTCAACGCTGTCGGTCATTAAGCGACATCACCGAGCGCAAGCCTATTCGGCTCTACCTCCAATAACGGACGTTTGGCGCCACGGCTGTGATGTCCTCTCAGGGCCATAGGACTAAACCGCTCGCGCGGTAGGGCGCCGCGGCTGGCGACGGAGCCAAGAGGATAGCGCAACGGGGCGTCCTGCCTTGAGATCGAGGGGTTCGACAACCTCACTCAAGACAGGAGCATCCCCATGACCGACGAGGCAGTGAGCCCGTTGCGCCGGCGCATGATCGAAGACATGACGATCCGCAAGTTCGCGCCGAAGACCCAACATGACTACGTGCAAAGAATCAAGAACTTCGCTGCGTTTCTCGGGCGATCACCCGATACGGCGAGCTTCGAGGATGTCCGCCGCTACCAACTTCACCTGACGGCGAGCGGTGTTGGCGTGCCGACGATCAACCAGACCGTCTCGACCTTGCGGTTCTTGTTCCGGGTCACGCTGAAGCGGCACGAGATCGTCGAACATACCCATATCATTCACGAGCCGCGCAAGCTCCCTGTGGTGCTTAGCGTCGAGGAGGTGGCGCGGCTACTCGATGCTGCACCGGGGCTCAAATGCAAGGCGGCACTGAGCGTGGCCTACGGCGCCGGTCTGCGCGCCACCGAGGTGGTCTCGCTCAAGGTCTCCGACATCGACAGCAAGCGCATGATCATCCGCGTCGAGCAGGGCAAAGGCGGCAAGGACCGTAATGTCATGCTGTCGCCGAGCTTGCTCGACCTGCTGCGGACCTGGTGGAAGGCGGCGCGCCCACAGGGCTGGCTGTTCCCGGGCCGCGATCCGGCGCAGCCGATGACCACGCGCCAGCTCAATCGTGCCTGTCATGCCGCCGCGCAGATGGCGGAGATCAGCAAGCGCGTCTCGCTGCACACCTTGCGGCACAGCTTCGCCACCCACCTGCTCGAGCAGAACATCGATGTCCGCGTCATCCAGGTGCTGCTCGGTCACGCCAAGCTCGACACCACGGCGCTCTATACCCGCGTCGCCACCAAGACGATCAGCGAGGTCATGAGCCCGCTGGAGCATATCGCGCTCAAGCTCAAGGAGAGCCGACCGCCCAGCTGACGCGCAGGCCGCTCGTGTCGCGCCCGGCCTTGGAGGTTGCGGATATCTTCCGCAACCATGGCCCGGCATGGCGTCAAGCCCATGCCGGCCATGTCAGCCTCGATCAGTTGAAGGTGATGTCGGCGATCGAGCGCTGTCGCACGGCGGCGCTGGGCGGCCATGTCGCGCGCTGCGCGGACTGCGCCTATACGACGATCGCCTACAACTCCTGCCGCAACCGGCATTGCCCGAAGTGCCAAGGCGCCGCCGCGAAAGACTGGCTTGCCGACCGCGAGACCGAGCTGTTGCCGGTGCCGTACTATCACGTGGTGTTCACGCTGCCGGCGGCCATCGCCGACATCGCCTACCAGAACAAGGCCGTGATCTACGACCTGCTGTTCAAGGTCTCGGCCGAGACCATGCTGACGATCGCCGCTGATCCGAAGCATCTGGGCGCCAAGATCGGCATCACCTCCGTGCTGCATACCTGGGGCTCGGCGCTCACCCATCACCCGCATGTGCACATGATCGTCCCGGGTGGCGGCATCTCGCCCGACGGCCAGCGCTGGGTGTCCTGCCGGCCGGGCTTCTTCCTCCCGGTGCGCGTGCTCTCCCGCCTGTTCCGCCGATTGTTCCTGGAGAAGCTCATCGCCGCCCACCAGACCGGCCGCCTCAGCTTCTTCGGCGAGAACATCCATCTGGCCGATGCGCGATCCTTCGCGGCCTATCTCGCCCCGCTGCGCAAGGCCGAGTGGATCGTCTACGCCAAGCGCCCGTTCGGCGGACCCGAGGCGGTGCTGGCCTATCTGTCGCGCTACACCCACCGCGTTGCCATCGCCAACAGCCGCTTGATTGCCTTCGACGATCGCGGCGTCACCTTCAAGTGGAAGGACTACCGCAGCGAGGGCCGCGATCGATACAAGCACATGACGCTCACCACCGACGAGTTCATCCGTCGCTTCCTCATCCACGTCCTGCCCAAAGGCTTGCACCGCATCCGCCACTACGGCCTGTTCGCCAAAGGCGCTTGTGCCGACAACATCGCCCGCGCCCGTGAACTGCTCGCCGTTGCAAAACCTGACGACCAGCCTACCGCTGCCGCCGTCGATCCCAAAAAGCCGAGCTGTCCATGCTGCGGCGGTCGTATGATCATCATTGAGGTCTTCGAACGCGGCGCAACGCCACGGCATCGGCCGACAGCTCCAGCGACCGTCATCAGGATCGACACCTCATGACCGCGTTACAATCCCGCAAATCTGCGCGTCGCGCCCGCTGCCCCTCCGCCAGCCACGGCAGAGCGCGCCCAGCTCTCTGCCCACCGTCGCAAATCGTCGGACAGCTTATGCAGTTCAGCGTCATCCGCCGCTCGTTCGTCAGCCGCTTCACCGTCGCACAACGCGTTGCTTCGGCTCGATCCCAATCAGCCAGCGCGCCCGCGGCACTCAAATTCCCATAGCGCCTGCCGCACCGCCGTACGTTCCCTTAAGCGCGGTTTCCTCCCTTGGAGGCTTTCGGACGCCGGCCGCCGAGCACGCGGCGCCGTCCCTCAAGCGGCCGGCATCCGAAACCCTTCACAGAGGCGGACTCATACGGTGCAACGTTGGACGAACTATGCACCGAGCAATGGCAACGTGAACTGAAAAACGGCACCGCCGCCCGCTTTGTTCGTTGCCCAGATCCTTCCGCCAAAAGCCTCAACGATCCCGCGCGACGTGGACAGCCCAAGCCCCGAACCCCCTCGCTTCGACGCGAACGGTTCGAAGATGCTGGAAAGCTGGTGAGCTGGAATGCCTGTTCCCGTATCAGAGACGGAAAATCCCGCTTTGGACTGATCGACCTGCCGAGTTTCCATCACGACCCGCCGTTGGCCCGGACGATCTTTCATCGTTGCGTCCATCGCGTTCAACGCCAAATTCAACACAACCTGCTGCAGCCAAGTCGGATCGGCACGCACCGCCAGCATGCTTTGCGAAGGGTGCGTTTTCATTTCGACACCTACTTCGGCAGCATGTGGCTTCAAGATTTCATGAACAAGACCCACGACGTCATTCAAGTCGATCTTTTGTATCTCCGGCTCACCGCTTCGCAACAGGTTCTGCATATGGCGGATGATTTGTGACGCGCGCAGGCTGTCGCGACGAATGTCGGAAAGGATTTCCTTCACGCCAACGGGCGCAGAAGACCCTTCAACGTCCAGCTCTGCGGATTCGATATTGCTCAGGATAGCCGCCAAGGGCTGATTCAATTCGTGTGCAAACAACGAGGCTATCGCCGCAGCGTCGGCACGCCGAGTTAATCGACTGATTTCGAGGAGACGACGTCGGAGTTCGCTCTGCGTTTCCCTGTACTCATGGATATCGGTACAGGAGCCGATGTATCCAAGAAAGGAACCGTCCCGCGCATAGCGCGGAATTCCAGTATCATCGATCCAACGATAGGTGCGATCATGGCGACGCAACCGATATTCCATTCTGAATTCCTTCCGCGCGTCAAAGTGGCTGACGTAGGTTTCCAGACAGCGATCGAAATCCTCCTGATGAACGCCCCCCGACCAACCATTACCAAGTTCCTGCTGCATGTCGCGGCCAGTAAAGGTCAACCATGGCCGGTTGAACCAGATGCATTGCTTGTCCGGTCCGGACACCCAGATCATCACCGGGGCGGCATCCATGACTTCGGCGAATCGCGCGTCCAGTCCGCCCGCCGGCTCGGCAGAAGAGCGAGTTGCCGGCGCGGTCCGGATTTGGCTTGTCGATTTCGATCGCTGCTCGGTGCGACCGCGGCATCGGGCGAGGGCCCGCTCAATGGCTTCGAGCAACGTGGATTTTAGGATCGGCTTTGTTAGAACGTCTTCAGCGCCAGCCTTGATCGCTTGCACGCTGGTCTCAACGCTCCCGTGCCCCGTCAAAAACAAGATAGGCAAACCAGAGCCGATTTCGTTCAATCGCTCCTGCACGTCGAGCCCATCGAGGTCGGGCATGCGCATGTCCAGCAGTACACAGCCTGTTTCCGTGCGCGGCGGATTTGCGAGAAGCTGTCGGCCGGATTCATAGACCATGACCCGGTAACCGGCAGTTCGGAGCAGCCGGGCAATAGCAACCCGAAACGATGAGTCGTCGTCGACAACGTAGATGGTTGCCGGTTTGATGGTCATCTTGTTCACCCAGGCGGAGCGGGATACCGCCTGCGCCAACTCCGGTTGTTCACCCAGATATTCAAATCACAAGCAAGAACAGGAGCCGCTTTGATCTGCATCAAGCAATCCCTTATTGAAAAGGGGGAATCCCCGGCCCAGGTCTGCTGTGGCTCACGAGCGGTAATACTCCAACTGATCGTAAGTTCCGCTTGGCCATCAGAAGCGGCATCTACGCCTTTACCAATCCGTCCTAGAAGAATTCGCCGAGGAATGCCGCAGCTTCGTCCGAGATGCCGACGATCTTGTTCGTTGCCTGACGATAGAACTTGAATTTTAGTTCGGTCGCAGGCTCGCCATCATTCCACTTGTTGAAATGCTTGAGCCCGCTCCGCCCCAGCGATCGCTTCGCGGTGCGTCCGATGGTGACGCTCACACCTGGCGTTTGCCTGATCTCTGCGCGGTGAACGCGAACGTCTTCGGCCGTGAATCGGAAATCCCGGCCTTGATCGCGAACGCCATGCTTCCTCGTGCCAACGCTACGCCGACACCGGGAATCTCACCGCTTCCAGTGCCGTCTTGCCGCGGATCATGTCGGAGGCCTTGTCGGCGATCATCAAGGTTGACGCGTTGAGATTGGCCGAGATCATCCGCGGCATGATCGAGGCATCGACTACGCGCAGACCCTGCAGGCCGTGCACGCGAAGCTCGTCGTCGACCACAGCCCATTTGGCATCCGCCGGTCCCATGCGGCAGGTGCAGCCGGGATGGAACGTGGTGGTGCCGCGCTCGGTGGCAGCGGCGAGGAATTCATCGTCGCTCTGCACCTTCGGTCCCGGGAAATCCTCGTACGCATAGTACGGCGCGAGCGGTTTGGACGCGAGCAACCGGCGCGCCAGCTTCATGCCGGCGACGACGACGCGGCGGTCGACCTCTTCCACCAGATAGTTGGTCTGGATGATCGGCGGCGCGAACGGGTCGGCGGAGCGGATGCGGACATAGCCGCGGCTCTCGGGACGCTGCTGCCATGAAGCGACCGTCATGCCGGGCTCATCTTCAAGCTGGCCCTGCACGCCTTCCTTGTAGCTTGCGGGCGTGAAGGTGAGCTGCAGATCGGAGCTTTCGGTGGTCTCGCCGGAGTGCCAGAAGCAATAGACCATGGTCGGCGACAGCGAGAGCAGGCCGCGCCGCGTCGTCGCCCATTTCAACGCCTCGACCCAGAGGCTCACGCCGCGCCTGAGTTCGTTGATGGTCCTGATGTTCTTGACGCGCGCGACCGAGCGCGGCGCGTAATGGTCCTGCAGGCCCTCCCCCACGCCGGGCAGCGCGTGGCGAACCTCGATGCCGTGCGATTGCAACAATTCCGGCGAGCCGACACCGGACAATTGCAGCACCTGCGGCGAGTTATAGGTGCCGCCGGACAGGATGACTTCCTTGCCGGCGCGCACCTCGACGGGCGTACCGCCCTTGCCACCTTTGAGGTAGCGCACGCCGACGGCGCGCTTGCCCTCGAAGATGAGGTTGGTGACATGCGCATGCGTCCGCACGTCGACATTGCCCCGCCTGCGCGCCGGATGCAGGAATGCCGTCGCAGCGCTGACGCGCAGGCCCTTCTCGATGGTGCGCTGGCAGTAGGAGACGCCCTCCTGGATTTCGCCGTTGTAGTCGGGGTTACGCGGAATGCCGAGGCTGACGGCGCCTTCCATGAAGGCTTCGCAGAGCGGATCCTGCCAATCCATGGTGGTGACGGTGAGACTGCCGTCGCGGCCGCGATAGGTGTCGTCGCATTCGCCGACGCGCCGCTCCATCCGCTTGAAATAGGGCAAGATGTCCGGATAGCCCCAGCCGCGGTTGCCGAGCTGCGCCCAGGTGTCGAAATCCTGGCGCTGGCCGCGGTTGTAGATATGGCCGTTGATGGACGACGAGCCGCCGAGCGTCTTGCCGCGCGGCGCGTAGATGCTGCGGCCGCCGGTCCACGGCCCGGGCTCCTGCTGGTAGGCCCAGTTGATGCTCTTCATGTGGAAGGTCTTGATGAAGCCGGCCGGCAGATGGATGTAAGGGTGCCAGTCTCTCGGGCCTGCTTCGAGCACGCACACGCGGCTCGCGGGATCTTCACCCAGACGGTTGGCGAGCACGCTGCCTGCGGAGCCCGCGCCGATAATCACATAATCGAACGTTTCCATCGTCTCGCTTCTCGCGCGGCTTCGTTACCGCGGCTTGTCGTTGAGTTGATAATTGAGATGGGCCTTCACGGTCGGCCACTCGCTGGCGATGATGCTGTAAACCACGGTATCGCGCAACGTGCCGTTCGGCGCGATCTGGTGGCTTCTCAGGATACCGTCCTGCTTGGCGCCCAAACGCTCGATGCCGCGGCGGCTCTGGTGATTGAAGAAATGCGTGCGGAACTCTACCGCAATGCAATTCAGCTTCTCGAAAGCGTGCGTCAGCAGCAGCAATTTGCACTGGGTATTGAGCGCGCTGCGCTGCACGCGCCTGGCGTACCAGGTCGAGCCGATCTCGACGCGGCGGTTGGCGGCGTCGACGTTCATGTAAGTCGTCATGCCCGCGACCTTGCCGTCGGCGTCGAACACGGTGAACGGCAGCATCGTTCCGGCCGCGAACAGGCCGAGCCGGCGGTCGATTTCCTGCTTCATGTTTTCGGCGGTCGGGATGAAGGTGTACCAGAGCTTCCACAGCTCGCCGTCGCTTACGGCTTCCACGAGCCCCGCGGTGTGATCATGCGACAGCGGCTCAAGCCGCGCGTGCGCGCCCTGCAGGGCTACAGGTTCAAGAAAGGCCATTTAATTCTCCACTGCCAACCGCGTCATTGCGAGGAGCTCGCGACAAAATTGCAAGGCAATTTTGCGCTGAAGCGACGAACAATCCATCTATCCCCTTGTGGTGCTATGGATTGCTTCGCTGCGCTCGCAATGACGGGGATGGTTCATTTGTTCAAAAAGTTCAGCGGCAGTCCCGGCCGCGCCCAGTCCATCGCGATCAACTCGCCTTTGCCCGACAGCGTGATGTAGGCCGTCTTCAATTCTGACCCACCGAACGCGATATTGGTGGTGACACGGTCGCCGGTCGGCACCTGCTCGACCAAGGTGCCGTCGGGCGCGATCACGGAGATGCAGCCTGACACCAGCGTCGCCACGCAGACATTGCCTGATGCTTCCACCGCCATCGAATCGAACATCTGGTAGCCGCCAAGCCCCGCGATCGGCTTGCCGCGCTCGCCGCGATAGATCACGTCGCGCGGCTTGATGGTGCCGGGCTCGGAAATTTCATAGGCCCACAGCCGCGCCGTCGGCGTCTCCGCGATGTAGACCGTCTTCTCGTCCGGCGACAGGCCGATGCCGTTGGCCGGCAGCACGCCGTGCACGGCCTCGACGATCTCCTTCATGCCGGGCTTGATGTAATAGAATGCGCCGACATCCATCTCGCGGGCGCGGCGCTTGCCGAGATCGGAGAACCACAGTCCGCCGTGCCTGTCGAACACCAGGTCGTTCGGCCCGCGCAGCGCATGCTCGCCGCATCTGTCGACGACGGTCTCGACCTTGCCGCTCTGCAGGTCCACGCGCTGGATCGAGCCGCCCTGATAATCCTCCGGCTGCGGTCCCGGCATGATCATCTTGCCGGTCGGAATCCAGCTGAAGCCGCCATTGTTGCAGATGTACATCTTGCCGTCCGGCCCGAGCGCTGCGCCATTGGGGCCGCCGGGAATTTGCGCGACGACTTCCTTCCGCCCGTCCGGATAGACCCGCGTCAGCCGGTTGCCGCGGATTTCGACCAGCACCACCGAGCCGTCGGGCATGACCACGGGGCCTTCCGGAAACTCCAGATCGGTGGCGAGAACGCGGATATCGGCCATGAAATCCTCCCGGCTGGCGCTTGGCTGCAGGCGGATTTTGGCTCGACCCCGCACGCGCAACAATTCGTTGCGGCTGTTATGGCAAAGTCGGTTTGGCTTGCCAAGCAAGGGCGGGCAATCTAGCAGCGCAGGGCAGCATTGCGGAGACGCTACTCCCGCACCGGAATCCATATCTCCAGCCCGCCATTGCCGGTGGCGGGATCGAACTTCTCGTCGTAGCGCTCGAAGTTCGGTGCGTCCGCCGCCTTCATGCCTGATAGTGGCAGCCAGTGATTCCAGATCGTGTTGACGGTGCGGCGAATGGTCGAGATGTGCTCGGCGTGGGTGAACACGGCATATTTCGCCTCGGGTATCCGCACGCGGGCGAATTCGCGCGGCAGGTCGGAGAAGTCCAAAACCTCGACACCGGCGACGTAGTCGAAATTGCCGGCATCGTCGGCGTTGCAGCAGACGCCATAGGCGACCCTGCCGATCCGCGCCGGGAGATGATCGACGCTTTGGTGAAACTGGTGCCACAGGTTCGGAATGCCGGCGCCGCTGTTTTCGTGGGTGCAGCGCTCGGCAATACCGGCGACCAGCAACGGCTTGGAGGTTTCGAAACGCGGGGGCTTGAGGTTTTCGAGCAGGGTGGAATCCATGACGATCGGCTCCTGAAGCTTGAGATGATCGAGGCACGTTGCGGCGCGGACCGCTTCGGGCGTGGTGCCGAAATGGTCGCGGAACGCGCGGGTGAAAGCTTCGTGCGAGCTGTAGTCAGCATCCAGCGCGAGACTCAAGATATCGGGCGCACCGGCGGCGAGCGCCTGCGCGGCCTTGGTCAACCTGCGGGCGCGCACATAGCGCATCACCGAAAGACCGGTGGCGGCGGCAAACGCCCGCACCAGATGAAAGCGCGAGACGCCAGCGACACCAGCGACATCATCGAGCGTCAGCGGCTCGGCGAGATGACTTTCAATGTACCAGAGCGCTTTCTGGGCCGGATTCATGACTGACAGCTTTCATGCGAAGCGTGCGCAGTATGATCGATGGCGCCGCGCGTCGTTTGACAGTCCTTGCTCTTCAATCTCACCACTGACACTGTAGGCGAAACTTTGGGAGGGGTTCCATGCTCATCACGAAGGTTCGGGCGCATCATATCCGCATTCCCTATGACGCGGGAGTTGCGAGCTTCAGGCAAGGTGCTTCCTCGATCTCGGCGCTGGAAATCGTCATGGTCGAAGTTTCAACCGATGCCGGCATCACCGGCTGGGGCGATGCCTTTGCCTATGTCTGCCCGCGTACCAGCTATGCCGCAATCGAGGAGATGATTGCGCCGCAGGCGCAGGGGCAACAAGTCCCCGACGCGGCCGGCATTCCCGCCTTCATGGAACAGATCCAGCGCAACCTGCATCTGTTCGGCCGCTACGGCATCACCATGTTTGCGATCTCGGCACTCGATATCGCGCTGTGGGACCTTGCCGCCAAGGTCGAGAGCGTGCCGCTGCATCGCCTGATCGGCGAGGCCAGGCGCACGCGGATTCCCGCCTATGCGAGCCTGCTGCGGATCGGCAAGCCCGAACTCATTGCACGCGAATGCGAGACTGCGCTGCGGCAGGACTACAAGGCGATCAAGCTCCACGAGACCACGACGCCTGCCGTGTTTGCCGCGCGCAAAGCGATCGGTCCCGACATTCCGCTGATGGTCGACATGAATTGTCCGCTGAATGGCGAGGATGCGATCGCGTTCGCGCATTCCTGCCGCGACGCTGCGCCGATGTTTTTGGAGGAGCCGGTCTGGCCGCCGGAAGATTTCGCAACGCTGGCGGAAGTGCGGAGCAAGGGCGGGCTCAATGTGGCGGCCGGCGAGAATGCCTGCACGGTGCATCAGTTCAGACAGATGATGAAGGCCGGCGCGGTGAGCCACGCGCAACCTTCCGTCATCAAGGTCGGCGGCATCACCGAGCACTTGAAGGTCGTCGCGTTGGCCGACGAACTCGGCGTCCGGCTTGCGCCGCATTCGCCGTATTTCGGGCCGGGCTTCCTCGCGACGCTGCACCTGATGTCGTTGCGCGACGACGCAAGCTTCGTCGAAGTGTTCTCCATGAAACGCGCCGCCTGTCTGTGGCGCGGCCGCATCGATGTCGACGCCCATGGCAACGTCGAGGTGCCGCAAGGACCGGGGCTCGGTTATGAGCCCGACAAGGCCGTCATGGAGCAATACCGCGTGGTGTGACCCTACTTCGCGCCGTCTTTTGGCGCTGGCGCATCCTTCGCAGCAGGCGCGGCATCCTTCGCTGCGGGCGTTGCCTTCCTCGCATCCTCCGCCGCCTTGTTCTGTGCCGCCTGCAAATCGCTGACGACCTTCTGCAGGCTGATGACCGCGCCCTTCAGCGCCTCGATCTGCCGGTTGGCGGCATCCGATTTCTGCTGATGATCGGTGGTGAGCTTGGTGATCGTCTTCTGCAGGAAGTCGACATTGCTCTGCAGGCAGGAGGTGCGCCGCTCCATGGTTTTTTCGACGGTGCAGATCTCGATGCCAGGAACGTCCTGCGCGCGGACGGTCGAAGGCAGTGAGGCCATCAGCAGCGTGAAAGCGGTGAAAGCAATCCTCGGAGCAATCATCAAATCCTCGTTCCAAATGCATCTGGCGCAGGGAACATCTATCACAGCAATTTGCGCGAAGCAGGTCCTCGACCGCAGAGATACCATACTGATACCTCATTCAGGCGCTGTGCTTCATCCCGTTAACGTGGATGGATTTAGCCGCGAACAGAACCGGTGTTCACCGGCCGCGGCAGTGGAGATTGATTGTATGGCAACGCGTGAAAAGCGGCTGGCGCAGTTCGACGGCAACGGAGACCCGCCGCCGAACCTGCCGGTGGAAGTTCTTTGCGAGGATCACAGCGGAACCTATCAACTGCCCTTCGCCTGCCGCTGGATCGATGGTCAATGGCGCAACGACAGGACCGGCGGCATGGTCGAGGCCACGGTGGTCGGCTGGCGGCTGCCGCGCTCCAGCGCGATCTGAGGAAACCGCGGGCGCGGGCGGCCGCACCCCGCATTTTGTGCCAGAATGCGACGGGAACACGCGCGACGTTAATGTTCGGAACGCGAACGGAACGAACCGCGCCCGAATCACTGATTGAGCGCCGTACTCCGTTGTTCACGGCTAGATGTCGGCCGCCATCCCAGACGGCGCACAACATAGAGCGCCATAACAATCGGCCGCAGCCAACGGCCAAGGACAAACGTTAATTCCTCGGGAGATGACATGGCGGTCAGCCTCCAGGGGGTGGGTGGCGGCACCTTGTCGACGGCCGGCGGCACATCGACGGTCTTGAAGTCGGCGGGGCTGACGATCTCGAGGTACTCCATGTCCTCGGAGTAATCGTACAGGTAATGCGTGATGCCTGGTCGCTGGTGCACGACATCGCCGGCCTGCACCAGGGTCGACTTGTCCTCATACATGAAGCGCGCCCAGCCCTTGGTCATGATCACGATCTGGAATTCGCATTCGTGCTTGTGCCAGCCGGTACCTTCTTCCGGCGGCAAGTCGGGATTGGCCTTGACCAGATGGCAGATCACCTGCCCGCCCGTGGCATCCGCGATGCCGAGGTCGCGATACAGGAAGAAGTCGCGCAGACCTCCGCCCTTGAATTCGGTATCGCCGGGTTTGACGTGGGAGAATTTGCTGACGACAGCTTGCTTGTTCATGGAGCCTCCACGGTTCGCGTTGGCGGGATCGCGCGAAGTCGGAGAGCGTCCAAATTTTCGGCAGCCTCGCATCGTCGCGTCACGGCTAACATGTTGCTATGCGAAATCCGCGCCAGCCGCGTTGCAGTGCGGCGAGAGGATGGCAGCGGTGCGGTGAACCGATTGGCTGGAGGCAGGAATTCGGTTTCAGCAACCCAGCGAAAGACGGCGAAGAGATCACCCGGATGTGGGCCTTGGCTGACACCGGCTTGGGCAAGACCTGCGCGTTACCTGAGCCGTTCAAACGGGCAAGGCCTCGCGCCCCTGCCTAATATTCGACCTCGAGCTCTTCGATATCGGCGGGCTCGGCCCTGGCGGCTTCGATCCATTCCTGCATTTCGGGCATCGCCATGATGGTGCTGGCGTAGGCTGCGAGCGCGGGTTCGAGCTTCACGTCATAGGTCATAAAGCGGGTCACGACGGGGGCGTACATCGCGTCCGCCATGGTGCGCTCGCCGAACAGGAATGGCCCGCCTGATTCCTTGAGGCATTCACGCCAGATGGTGCAGACCCGGTCGATATCGGCCTGCGCGCGCGACCAGATCTTGAAGCCGGGGAAATGGCCCTTGAGATTGACCGGCAGCGAGGCGCGCAGCGTGGTGAAACCGGAATGGATTTCGCCGCAGATCGAGCGGCAATGCGCCCGCCGGATCCGGTCCGCCGGCAGCAAGCCCGCCTCCGGCCTGACCTCGTTGAGGTATTCCGCGATCGCCAGCGTATCCCAGATGGTGGCGCCCTCATGGCGCAGGCACGGCACCAGGATCGACGACGACAGCAACAGGATTTCAGCCCGCGCCGAGGCATCGTCCGGGGCGGTGACCACCTCCTCGAACTCCAGGCCGGAGAATTTCGCCAACAGCCAGCCGCGCAGCGACCATGACGAGTAGTTCTTGCTGGAGATGGTCAGTGTCGTCTTTGCCATATGGCCTTTTCCTTCAGCGAAGCGTCGTCCGCCCGGACACCGGCAACCGGCCGCGCCAATACGCCGCCGCCTAATGCGTG
The DNA here is from genome assembly GCF_001693515.2 of Bradyrhizobium paxllaeri. Taxonomy (NCBI): domain Bacteria; kingdom Pseudomonadati; phylum Pseudomonadota; class Alphaproteobacteria; order Hyphomicrobiales; family Nitrobacteraceae; genus Bradyrhizobium; species Bradyrhizobium paxllaeri. Next base: position 1,620,804 of record NZ_CP042968.1, on the reverse strand, counting down.
TGCGTCGTGAATGTTCCACAGCAAGCCACGTGCCAGTTTTAGAGGCGGCCAGCCCGGCTCTGGCGTCGATATTGCATGGCCACCTGGGACAGGGGCTGATGTGAATGATGTCAATGATGTACCAGACCTATCAGAACCACATGGACCTGACGGCGCCATGGCGGACCGGGGCGGCGGCGGCGCTTAAATACCTCAATCTGGTGCCGCAGGGCGTCTCTGATCGACTGTTTGGCCGGCTCGCCGCCTCGCTCGAACTGATCTCGCGCTCCTCCCTCACCTATGACCGGCCGGCCTATGGCATCGACCGGGTGCTGGTGGGCAACCAGGAGTTGGAGGTGACCGAGGAGGTCACCTATGCGACCCCGTTCGGCTCGCTGCTGCATTTCAAGAAGGAGAACGCGCCGGAGCAGCCGCGGCTGTTGCTGGTGGCGCCAATGTCCGGCCATTTCGCCACCCTGCTGCGCAGCACGGTGAAGACGCTGCTGCAGGACCACGACGTCTACATCACCGACTGGCACAATCCGCGCGACATTCCGCTTCATGCCGGCCGCTTCGGCCTGGAGGACTACACCGACCATCTGATCACGTTCCTCGACAAAATCGGCCCGCGCGCGCACATGGTCGCGATCTGCCAGCCATCGGTCTCGGCACTGGCCGCCGCCGCCGTAATGTCGGAGGACAACCACCCGGCCCGCCCGGCCACGCTGACGCTGATGGCCGGGCCGATCGACACCCGGATCCAGCCGACCAGGGTCAACGAATTCGCCAAGAGCAAGCCGATCAACTGGTTCGAGAAAAACCTGATCAATTACGTGCCGGTGCAGTGCAAGGGCGCGTTCCGAAGAGTCTATCCCGGCTTCGTGCAGCTCACCGCCTTCGTCTCGATGAACCTGGAGCGGCACATCAAGCAACACATCGACCTCGCCAATCATCTGGCGAAGGGCGAGAAGGAGAAGGCTGAACTCATCAAGACCTTCTACGACGAATATTTCGCCGTGATGGATCTGCCCGCCGAATTCTATATCGAAACGGTTCGCGACGTGTTTCAGGAGCATCTGTTGCCGCAGGGCAAACTGATGCATCGCGGCCGGAAGGTCGACCCGGCCTCGATCCGGCGCATGGGCCTGATGACGGTCGAAGGCGAAAAGGACGACATCTGTTCGATCGGCCAGACACTCGCCGCGCAGGACCTCTGCACCGGCGTGCGCGCCTATCGCAAGGTCCACCACATGCAGGCCGGCGTCGGCCATTACGGCGTGTTCTCGGGCAAACGCTGGAATAACGAGATCTATCCGCTGCTGCGCGATTTCGTGCATGTGAATGCGTGAGGGTACTCGCGCCGCGTCATTGCGAGGAGCGAAGCGACGAAGCAATCCATGTCTCCGCGTATGCCGAACGATGGATTGCTTCGCTCCGCTCGCAATGACGCTGCGGCTCTAGCCGTACTCGCTCTCACGCTGTAAAACCCTCCCAAGGCCGACCGCTCAAGAGTCGTCCGGGAGGACCAACTAATGCGACTTTCAGCAAATCTTCGCGCTCTCGCACTGGGCGTCGTCAGCGCCATCCTGCTCTCCGCCACGGCCTCTGCCGCGGAAGTGCGGGTGATGATCTCCGGCGGACTGTCCGCCGCCTACAAGGCGTTGGTGCCCGAATTCGAACGCAGCACAGGCCACAAGGTGCTGACCGCCTACGGGCCGTCGATGGGCACGACAACCAACGCGATTCCCATGCGGCTGGAGCGGGGCGAGCCGGCGGACGTGTTGATCATGGTCGGCTATGCGCTCGAAGATCTCGCCAAAAAGGGCAAGATGACCGCCGGTACCAGCGTCGATCTCGTGAAGTCGCCGATCGCGGTTGCCGTGAAATCCGGCACGCCGAAGCCTGATATCAGCACACCCGAAGCGCTCAAGCGCGCGCTGCTGGCGGTGAAGACCGTCGCCTATTCCGACAGTGCCAGCGGCGTCTATGTCTCGACCGAAATGTTCGGCAAGCTCGGCATTGCAGACGAAATGAAGGACAAGGCGCGAAAGATTCCGGCTACTCCCGTCGGCGAGATCGTCGCGCGCGGCGAGGCCGAGATCGGCTTCCAGCAGATGAGTGAACTGAAGCCTGTCGAGGGCATCGACATCGTCGGTCCGCTACCGGACGAATTGCAGAAGATCACGGTATTTTCCGCCGGCATCGCCAGCGTCTCCAAGGAGCCCGACGCCGGCAAGGCGCTGATCAAGTTCCTCGCCTCGCCCGCGGCGCGCGGCGAAATCGTGAAGAGTGGGCTCGACCCGATCGCCACAGGCGCTACGAATTAGGCCGTGCCCCGCTAAACCGCCGTTTCGAGGGCTTGCCAGCATCCGCTATGCGCCGATAGCGACCAGAGCTTGCAACGCAGCTAAATGACGCGATGGGCCAGTTCCGGCAAACAAAGGTGACCAAGGACCAATCAGAACTCCCCGCTTCGGGTCGAAACAAGCCGAATAGAGGCAGGACCTTCCATATTGGCGCTAATATAGCTTTGCGCGGCCGAAATGAGAGTTTCCACGGCGGATCGATTGTACGCGGGATGCTGGGGATTCAGATGCAAGTCAGTTTCGACGATCATCACCTGTGTAATCCCAGAGGATAGAACCTCAACGGCGAATGATACGAACGATACGTGCGGAGCTTTGAATGGCATTGGAGCCGCTTTCACTGACGGCGGACGAAGATGACACCCCAGCCGAGGCCAAGTGTGGCGGCGACAAGCGAGCCCAGGAGCACGCCTAGTTTCGCGGCCTTCAACAACCCTTCATCGGAGAAGGCGAGTATCGCGATGAAAATGGACATGGTGAAGCCGATCCCAGCCAGCAGGCCGACAAGACAAACTCCGCCCCACGAAACGCCAGGAGCAAGGCGACACCAGCCAAGCCGTACCGCAACCCAGGTTGCGCCGACGACGCCAAGCGGCTTCCCGGCAATCAGGGCAAGCGCAGTGCCCAGCATCACCAAAGAGCCCCCACCGGAGAGATCAATGCCTGTTAAGCTAACGCCGGCATTCGCCAGCGCGAAAATCGGCATAACGCAGTAAGCCACCCACGGATGCATCGCCATCTGCACCCGCGAAACCGGAGGCAATATCTCGCGGTGAGCTACGCGAAGCTCTCGCAGCGGTTGCTCTAACTGGTGCGAATCTCTTGCCTTCACCGCGTCACTGCTTTGTAACTGCTTGAGCACGCGTGAGACCACTTCCAGCGGCTGTTCCCGCATGGGTGTAGGGCGCGCCGGCGTAATCAGCCCGAGTACGACACCTGCAAGGGTTGGATGAACCCCGGCCATCATGAACCCGATCCAGACCAAAGAACCGGGCAAGACGTAGAGGGGCGCGGAACCGATCCCGATCCGCTGAAAACCAAAAACAGCGAGAACGCCAATCAATACGACGGCAAATCCGCTGAACTGAAGACTGGCTGTGTAGAAGATGGCAATGACCAGCACCGCGATGATGTCATCGATAATCGCCAGAGCAAGCAGGAAGACTCTCACATTGACCGGGATCGATCGTCCAAGCAGTGCGAGTACACCGACGGCAAAGGCAATGTCTGTAGCGGTTGGCACGGCCCAGCCCTGACCCCGGGTGGGATCGCTGTTAAGGCTCAGATAGATAAGCGCGGGGACGATGACGCCACCAGCCGCCGCGATCAAAGGCAGAATGGCCTGATCGAGTTTGCTCAGTGCGCCTTCATGAATCTCGCGCCGAATTTCCATGCCCACGACAAGGAAAAAGACCGTCATCAGCGCATCGTTGACCCAGAAATGCAGCGACCGGGAAAGAAAATATTCCCCAAATCCGATTGTGAGCGGCAGGTTCCAGAAGGCGTGATAGACGTGAGCGAACGGAGAATTGGCCCAGATCAATGCAGCGGTGGCGGCAACGAGAAGCACGACTCCGCTGACAGCCTCAACATGCAGGAAGCGTTGAAGTGTGTTGAGGGCCTGTTCGGCCAGTTGCTGGGCTCGCGGCAGGTCGTCAAACGCTGAGCGGTGATTCATGAGGCGCACGCTTTCCGCGAGGCGGCCCGACCGTCGCTTGACCTGTCACTGCTCTATGCAGCGAGCACCCGAACGCCGTTATACATCGCCAAGCCGACAATTCAACCTTGGAAGAACGACCAATATCTTCTTTGGGTCGAAATACGACCGGGTCGAGCCAGCAGCAAGTCCGGCCAAGTCGGCTATGCCGCCGAAAGTAACCTCAGAGTATTAGCGATGCATGTGCTGCATGGCGAGCAGCACGATCACCGCCAGCGCCAGCACGATCGTCGTGCTTTTCCAGAACAGCAGCGGATTGCGCTCGATCAGCGGCGTGCGTGACGTGGAGAGATAGTTCGCATTGGGGTGGCGCAGGTCGAACAGGAATTCCGAAAAACTGTCGTAGCGCTTGAGGGGATTGGGGTGCACTGCCTTCTCCAGCGTGCCGTCGATCCACTGCGGCAATTCGCGGTCGCCATGCGACGCCGGACGATAGACCAGCCTGTTGAACTGTGATCGCGTCCGCGCCTGTGCGATCTGCGCGCCGTAGGGCAGTTTTCCTGTCAACATCTGGTAGGTGATGACGCCGAGCGAAAACAGGTCGGAGCGCGTCGTGGCGAACTCGCCAAGAAAATACTCGGGCGCGGTATATTGCTGGGTACCGAGAATGTCGTCGCGCATGCCTGACGGCTCGGCCTCGATGACACCGGTGATTTTCGTCGAGCCGAAATCGATGATCTTCACCGTGCCAGTAGCGTCGATCATGATGTTGTCGGGCCTGATGTCCTGGTGCAGCATCTCCTTGCGGTGGAAGGCGCGCAGCCCCTTGGCGATCTGCTCGACGATGTCGCGCACGGTCTCAAGGCCCGGCTTCGGGTTGTCGATCATCCACTGCGTCAGCGTCTGCCCGTCGATGTATTCGGTCGCGACATAGAGAAAGTTGCGCTTGCGCTGCAGCAGGCAGGGTTTGAGCACATGCGGGCTGTCGATCCGCCGCGCCACCCACTCCTCCATCATGAAACGCTTCAGGTAGGCGGGATCGTCGCGCAGATCGATCGAGGGGATCTTGATGGTGACGACCGCGTCGGTTTCGATATCGACGGCGAGATAGATGTGGCTTCGGCTGGAGCCGTGCAGCTCGCGGACGATCCGGTAGCCGTCGAACACCGCCCTCGCCTCCAGCAGCGGCGGCAGCGGCAGCTCTTGCGGCTGCGCGAATACTTCGGCTGCGGCGCCGTCAGGCAACTCATCGACGCGGACGATCTGGACGGTGAGGTTGTCCGTGCTGCCGGCTTCAAACGCCTGGTCGACAATCCCCTTTGCGGCCGCATCGAGATCGCCGCTGCCCTCGTTCACTGCCTTTGCCATGCGACGGGCGCTCAGATGCTCGTAGATGCCGTCGGTCGCGAGCACAAAGACGTCGCCCGGCTCGATCCGCAGCATCTGGTAGTCGATCTCGATTTGCGGATTTACGCCGAGCGCCCGGCCGAGATAGCTCTGCTGCGAGGAGATGACGATGCGGTGGTCGTTGGTCAGTTGCTCCAGCGTGTTGCCGGAGAGACGATAGATGCGGGAATCGCCGATGTGAAAGAGATGCGCCGTGGTCGACTTGATGACGATGGCGGAGAGCGTACAGACGTAACCGCGGTCCTTGTCATAGGCATACTGGCTGCGCGTCTGCGAATGCAGCCAGGAATTGGTCGCCTCCAGCACGCGCTGCGCCGAGGTGCGCACCGACCAGGATTCAGAGGTGCAGTAATAATCGGTCAAGAATCCCTTGACCGCCGATTCCGCGGCGACCCGGCTGACCTTGCTCGTGCTGATGCCGTCGGCCAGCACGATGGAAATGCCCTTGAGGCTGAGCAGCGGCTCGTCCGGGATCAGGACGCCATGGAAATCCTGGTTGGTTTCCTTGGCTCCCTTATCGGAAAATTGTCCGACCGATATTTTCAGCTGGCGCGGCATTCCCGGCTTTCACGACAATGGGCCTCCCCGCAAGGAGAGACCCATCCGCAGCGCGAGATCAAGCCGCCAGGCGCGACGAAGCCGGCTGCTGCGAGGCAGACCGCTTCGGCGCCGTTTTGACGTGGGTCGTGTACAGCGTCAGGCCGGTGAAGGCGAGGCCGCCGACGAGGTTGCCGACGACGGTCGGGATCTCGTTCCAGAAGATGTAGTCGAACCAGGTAAACTTGCCGCCGAGCAGCAGTCCTGCGGGAAATAGAAACATGTTCACGATCGAGTGCTCGAAGGTCATCGCAAAAAACAGCATGATCGGCATCCACATCGCCAGCACCTTGCCGGGAACCGTGGTGGAGATCATGGCGCCGACGACACCCGCCGACACCATCCAGTTACAGAGCATGCCGCGAACGAACAGCGTCAGCATGCCGGCTGCGCCGTGCGCGGCATAACCCACAGTGCGGCTTTCGCCGATATGGCCAAGCGCGATGCCGACCTTGTCGGGCGGCGACGAGAATCCGAAGGTAGTGACGATCGCCGCCATCGTCGCGACAGTGAAGGCGCCGCCGAAGTTGCCGATAAAGACAAGACCCCAGTTGCGCAGTACGCCGCCGAGGGTGACGCCCGGGCGCTTGTCGATCAGCGCCAGCGGACACAGAACGAAGACGCCGGTGAGCAGGTCGAAGCCGAACAGGTAGAGCATGCAGAAGCCGACCGGGAATAGCAGCGCGCCGATGATCGGCTGTCCCGTGTTAACACTCATCGTGACGGCGAACCAGGCCGCCAGCGTCAACAGCGCACCGGCCATGTAGGCGCGGATGACCGTATCGCGCGTCGACATGAAGATCTTGGATTCTCCGGCGTCGACCATCTTGGTCACGAATTCCGAAGGCGCGAGATAGGCCATTCCTGTTCCCCTTTCGAGACAACGTTAGAGCGCGCCGGATGCTGCGCAGCCGTGCACCGATTGAGTGAAAATCTTGCCGTCCTCGCGCGCGACGAATCCCGCGCCGCCTCTGAACGGCACGGAACGACGCAGGTCACGCCGATCGGGGACTTGGGACGCGCGAGCTATCGTGAGGTAGTCCCGAAGACTGCTCGAAGCACCTCACGCGAGGCTGCTTGATCCCAACGCCTTCGGCCAACGCTGGCCTTGGCAATCCGAAAAGGACGGCAGTCGTCATTGACTGAGACAGGATTAAGCAATCGATGTGCCAACCCGAAATCGCGCCGCAGGCTTAGAAAAAGCGCGTATTTCTACGTGGTTATGGACTTATCGCAGGATGTCCCGACTGAGACTGATGCCTTGTATTTGTGCAGTTGCACAGATGTTGCGCCAGCCGCGCAGTCCGCCCTATCAGTCATTCCGGGGCGCGCAAGGCGTTGGTGCGTTCGAGGCTCGATGGATTCGGGTTCGAGGCTTTGCACCGCCCCGGAATGACGGAAGGACTATCCTCAGACCTCGACGGGTCAGCCCGCCTCAAGGAAGGTGCAACGATGAGCGACAAGATCAGCCTGACGGACAAACTGGCCACGTTCAATGAGTATTGGTCGCCAAGAACCGTTGCGCAACTCAATGACTATGATGTGATGGTCGTAAAGGTGAAGGACGAGTTCGTCTGGCACAAGCACGATGATACGGATGATTTCTTTCTCGTCCTGAAGGGCGTTCTCGACATCCAGCTGCGCGACCGAACGATCACGATCGGCCCCGGCGAAATGTACATCGTTCCAAAGGGCGTCGAGCATCGCCCGGTCGCCCGCGAGGAAGTACACCTGTTGCTCATCGAACCGACCGGAACGCCGAATACCGGCGACGCCAGAACGGCGGCACCACGCAAGACGGCATAGTGGATCGCGTCATCTTGTGGCCTTTCGCGACTTATTGCGCCGCTGCGCAAGCTTGGTCGGTCACGGGGCAAAGCGGACATTAACCGGCCGATAGTCCTGGCTGAATCAGCTGAAGATGACCCATACCGGACTCAGCCTGAAGATCAGAAGCGAGGTGAAGAGAACTCGACGGCCGGGACAACTGATTGTGGAGCCGAGTTCAATGCTCGTAGCAAAAAGTGATTTGCCAAGCTATTCTTGTCGGGTCGTGGGAGCGCGCAATGTCGAAAGCAATTGCCGTCTTGGGCTCCGCTCTGTTCTTCGTCATTGCGCCGTTGGTGCTGGCAGGCTTCGTCCCCTGGTGGGTCACGCAGTGGGAATTTCGGCCAGCTTTCTTCGGCGTCGATCTAACCCGCATCCTCGGCGGGATATTGATCCTCGCCGGAGTGCCCGGACTTGTGGATTCATTTGCCCGTTTTGCGCTGGAGGGACTGGGGACGCCTGCCCCCATCGCGCCGACTCAAAAGCTCGTAGTGACTGGCCTTTATCGCTACGTGCGAAATCCGATCTACATCGCGGTCGTCGCAGTCATTTTTGGTCAGGCCGTTTTGTTTGGTGACTGGCGTCTCTTCTGGTACGGCGCGCTACTCTGGCTTTTTTTTCATGTCTTTGTGGTGATGTACGAAGAACCGACGCTCAAGCAAACATTCGGCACGGAGTACGAGAGCTTTCGGACTAATGTGCCGCGCTGGATTCCGCGGTTGACGCCATGGCGAGCCGCATAAAGGAATCGCTGCAAGCGGCTCGATGCCGGCTGCAACAAACAATGCGAGACGGCGAAGCGTAGCAAGCGCGCCTAGCGGCCTCGCCCCGGAGGGTCCACTACCTTAGCCGCCAGGTCGAAACAACGCATGGGCCGGGCAACTGCACGCCCGTGTCTTTCCGATCCCGGAGGAAGACCGGCCGTCTGCGCCTGCGCATTATGAGGACCGAATCTGGCCCTTCGCGACATATTGCGGTGCCGCGCAAATTTGGTCGCTCACGAGACAAAGCGGACATAATCTTCGTCGCGCCATGCCACCACGTTTATGGGCTCACGGCGGCCTATTTCGTCTGCGTCCGCACCGGCCGGTCCTTCAGGCCGTTATTGTCATAGGCCTTGCGCAACATGCCATTGGCGATCGCTTCGTTCATAAACTTGACCGCGAACGCCCGCGACAGCGGATGATTGGGCGGTACCGCCACCGCCGTGACCGTTTGCTTGAAGGTTTCGTCCAGCACGCGGGTACCCGGGATCTGCTTTGCCATGGCGTTGAGCTGGTCGCGCGACAGCGCGAAAGCGTCGATCTCGCCGGCCTTGAGCAGGCCGAAGATTTCGTCGTAGGTCTGGTATCCTGTGACCTTGGCGTTCTTCAGATGCGCGATCGCGCCGCGCATCGTGGTCGTGTTGTTGACCGCGGCGACCTTGATGCCGGGTTGATCCAGCGTCGCAAAATTCGTCACCGTCGAACCCGGCTTGACGATGTAGGTCGCATCAGCAACTTCATAGATCGGGCCGAACGACATCCGGCCCTCCCGCTCGGGATCCTTCGGCAGGAAGGTGATGTCCCAAGTGCCTTTCGATGCAGCGTCAACGATTTGCCCGGAATTGTTGTGCGCGACATATTCGACGGGAACGCCGAGTTGCTCCGCCATTGCCTTGCCGAGATCGACCGGCACGCCGGCGTAGCCGGTTTCGGTCTTGGTCGACCAGAATGCGCCGCCGGCCGGACTGATCGCGATCGCCACCCGCAGCTTCCCCGTCGGCGCGATCTCGTCTTTCAGCGCGTCGGCGCCGGCGGGCGTTGTCGTCATGATGGCTAATCCCAGAAGGAGGCCGGACATTCCCGGCCGGAACTGATTGAACATCGGGAGCTCCTCCCCTGGCGGCTGGCGCCGCCCATCCTTTCACGGATGATCACTGTTTCTTTTTCTTTGCCCCGGCGCCGCCTTTTTGTGTCGCCGCGGCCGGCGTTGCCGGCTTGGCCGGCTCGGCCGTTTCAAACTTGCCGATCACAATGATCTGCACGCGCGCATTGGCAGGCGACGCCGGACGGTTGACATCCTGCAACTGTTCTTCGCCCAAGCCAAGCGCCTGAAGCCGTTTCGGCGCGACCTTGAAGGTATTCACCAGCACGTCGCGGATCGATTCGGCGCGGCGCTGGCTCAGGATCAGATTATGGTCGCGCCTTCCGGCGGACTCGACGTGATCGACGATCAGATAACGGTAGGGCCGCGTCTTCGGGTCCGTGAGCGCGTCGGCGATGCTGCCGATGGTCTGGTAGGAGGCCGGGCGGATCAGGGAAGAGTCCTGGTCGAACACGACGTCGAAACGGAGCTGCGGCAGTTTCGTCAATTGCGGCGCGATCGGCGGCCGCTTTTGCGGCTGCGCATCCGCCCTAGCCTTGATGCGATCGGCAGCCTGCTGGCGCAACGCAGGCAGATCGAGATCCGACTCGGCTTCGACGGCAAGCTTCTCAATGATATCTGCGGTCGACGTCGCCGTTTGCGCACGCGCCGCGGCCGTCGGCCAGGCCATCAGGGACAGGGCGCCCAGCAAAAGGCCGATGTCGCGCAGCTTTCCGCTTGTCCACCGCATCATTGATATCCCGCCGCGCTGATCGCCTTGTTACAGTTCGGGGTCGCTTTCTTGGTCGATTCCAACAGGCATTGCAGGCCCTTGACGGGGTCCTGCCGCACCTCGCCGCAAAAACGGTTCAGCTCCCAATTGCACAGTTTTACAAGGGAAGTGCGCGCGGTAATGCGCGCCTGGATCGCGCCGAGGGCCTGGGGATAATCGGTCCTGCACTTCGCCGACACCACGTCCTGGTTGCGGCCGAGGCACTCCCGCAGACGCGTCGCGTCGAGATTGACGCCGCGGCAATTGTCGTCGATGTCCTTGCCGCAACTGGCGGCCAGCATGGCCCCCGCTTTTTCGAAATTCATGGTCTGCGCTGCCGCCAGCGAAGGCAGTGATATTGCAATGATGCAAAGGAAAAGCCGGATTCGGGTCATGCGCGCACCTCACACAAGGAGGATGGCGATGGTCAAGTGTTCTGTTTGATTTAGCTACGTTCTCCTCGATGTATTGCGCCGCAACAAATCGTCGCAAGGCGGGCCACCGGACAGGCCGGACTTGCTAGGCTTGCGAATGACCGTCCAGCCACCTGCAGCATGACAGAGTGATGACAGCATGAGTTCGACCGCCGCGTTCCTGGCCTCCTTCGCCACGATCCTGATCGGCGTGGCCCTCGGCACAGGCCTGAGGCGCGCCCTGCCGGCCGAACTGCTCGAAGGCGGCGCCAAGGAAGCGATCCGCCTCAGCGCCGGCTTCCTCTCCACCTTGGCCGCACTCGTGATCGGCCTGATGATCGCGTCGGCGAAGAACACCTACGACAACCAGAACAGCAATTTAAGACAACTCGGCACCAATGCGGTGCTGGTCGACGAGATGCTGACCAAATACGGGCCGGAGGCGAAAGCGGCGCGCACCCTGCTCCGTGAAATCATCCCGTCCGCGGCCGCCCGCATCTGGCGGGAGAACGCCGCAGGCAAAGGCGGCGATCCCAATTTCGTCGTCAGCGAGACGGCCGAACGATTCTACCGGGCGGTCGAAGGCCTCAATCCCGTCAACGCGGAACAGACCTCGCTGAAATCCCGCATCATCCAGATCACCACCGACATGGGCCGGACGCGGCTTCTCGTGTTCACGCAGGCCGACGACGCGATACCTCTGCCGTTCTTTATCGTGCTGGTGTTCTGGCTGGCGGTGATCTTCGCGAGTTTCAGCCTGTTCGCGGAACCGGGGTTGATCGTCGTGACATCAACGCTCGTTTTCGCGCTCTCGGTATCGAGCGCGCTGTTTTTGATCGTCGATCTCAGCCACCCCTTCCAGGGCCTGATGCAGATCTCGGACCATCACCTGAAGATGGTGCTGCCCAAGATCGAATGAATTTGTTTCATGTTCTATGGCGCGGATTGCGCCGCCGGCACCTTGATCTCCTGCGGCAGGATGATGGCGGCCACGATCACCAGCAGGCACAGCGCGCCGAATGCCTGCAGCATGGTGGAGAAGCCGCCCATTTCATAAAGCCATGCCACCAGGCCGACGGAGGCGCCGGCTGCGGTAAAGCCGACGAAATAGCGCACCGAATAGGCGCGCGAGCGCCATTCCTCGGTGGTGTATTTGCCGACCATGGCGTCGTTGACGGTGACCTGGCCGAACGCGCCCATCACGATGCCGATGGAAGCAATGATCAGCGGCAGGTTCGACAGCGTGGCCGCGACATACATGAACGGCGCCAGCAGGAACGACAGCGGCAGCATCACCGTCTTCAGCGAATAATGGTCGATCAGCTTGCCGATCGTATACTGCGTCATCGCGCCGAACACATAGACGCCGGCCGCGATGACCCCGAGCAGCGCCGGGCTGTTGGTCACGCCGGCCAGCCGCTCGGCGAACAGCTTTGGCATCGCCACCGTGATGGCGTTGAAGGTGGTGGAAATCGCGATCACCACGATCAGCAGGGCCAGCAGCGCCCGCCACATGTCCTGCTTCGCGATGCGCGCCTGCGCCGCCGCCTGTTTGGTGCCGGTGCGGTCCTCGTGCACCACCATCAGCGCAAAGGCGACGCCGATCAGGATGGTGACGATGCCGGGCGCGATGAACGCCCAGCGCCAGCCGAGATATTGCCCGATCACGCCGGTGACCAGCGCGGAGGACGCGACGCCGAGATTGCCCCAGACGCCGTTCAGGCCCATCTCGCGGCCGAGCCGGTCGGCATAGGACACGATCATCGCGGTGCCGACCGGATGATAGATCGAGGCGAACAGGCCGATCGCCAGCAGCGCCGCGCCGAGCTGCAGCGGGCTCGAGACGAAGCCGACGGCGATCATCGACGCGCCGATGCCGAGAAAGAAGATCACCATCATGTGGCGCCGGCTCCAGCGGTCGCCGAGCCAGCCGGTGATCAGCGAGCCCGCCCCGAAAGCGACGAAACCGGGGGTGGCGTATGGCAACAGCTCCGAATAGGCCATGCCGAGCGCCGGCCCCATGATGATGACGGCAGCCGCAAAAATGAGCATCGCATAATGGTCGATGAAATGGGCGGCGTTGACGAAAGTAATGACCCGGCTGGGGCTGTTCATGGTCGATTCCCGAATCCCGTAATGTCCTGAAATAGGTTATACGGGGATGTCCTGACGGGATGTCGCCAATGAATATCGCCGAAAAGCCAATTGCCGCCATTATCGGGCGCCTCACCTCGACCGGCGACGGCATCCACATGATCGCCAACAGCTACAAGAAGGGTTTTCGGATCCACACCCACATGCACCGCGAGGCGCAGCTCGTCTATGCGGCCAAGGGGACGATGCAGGTGACGACGCCGAAAGGCCGCTGGCTGGTGCCGCCGGACCGGGCGGTGTGGGTCCCGGCGCTATCAGAACATGCGATCGACGTGCTCGCCGACATCGAGATGCGGACGCTGTATTTCGAAATCGACTGGCTGCAGCGCGAGGCGCGCAGCCACAGTCTCGATGCGGAATTCGTGGTGCGGGTGTCGCCGCTCCTGCACCAGACCATCCTCGCGCTGTTCGACGATCGCGGCGACCGCGAGCGGACGGAGCTTCTGTTGCGGCTGGCCATGATGGAGCTCGACCAGGCCGAGGATTCGGCCACCTTCATCCCGCTCCCACATGAGCCGCGCTGCCGGCGCGCCGCCGACATCGTGCTCGCGGACGTGACCAGCGACCATGAAATCGAAACGCTGGCGCGCGAGGTCGGCACCTCGGCGCGGACGCTGTCGCGGCTGTTCTCGGCGGAAACGCAATTGAGCTTCAAGAGCTGGTGCCAGCGGGCCCGGATTGCTGCCGCCATCGAGAAGCTGTCGACCGAGGCCGGAGTCTCGGTCAAGCAACTCGCCGCGGATCTGGGCTATGCCAGCGTGCCTGCGTTTTCCCATGCCTTCCGGCAGGTTACCGGCAAGACGCCGACGGAATTCGCCGGCAAGGAGTGAGTAATCCCTTTGCGGAGGCGTGACATATTTCTGTACAGTCCATACGCTTGATTGTGATCGGCACCGCCCTAAATTCCGTATAAGTTTCCGGCACCCTCACTGGATTCGACTTAACCGCATGGCCAACGCCTTTTTCTCCGACCTTCTCGCAACGATCTCAGAACGTAGCCGTACGCTGCTGCGCAGGGGCGATCCATCGGTCGCCCGCCAGGACTCCTCCGAACTGCTTGAACTCTGCGAGGCCTTGCTGTCGGGCCGCGGCGAAGCGTCCGCCACCGCACTGGCGCGCGACGTGCTCGATCGCTACCACGACCTCGACGCCGCCCATCGCCTCACCTTCTTCGAAGCGCTGGCCCGCGACTTCGGCCCCGACCGCGAGAAGTTGTCGCAGGCGATCGAGAGCTGGCGCAGCCACCCGAACGATTCTGACGCCAGCGATCTCCACTTTGCTTCCGAGCCGCGGCGTCAGGAGCTGATCCGCCGGCTCAACCGCGCGCCCGGCGGCACCAGCGACCTGGTGGCGATGCGCGCCGACCTGCTTGCCCTGATGAAGGGCAACAAGGATCTGGCCGCGCTCGACCGCGACGTCGTGCATCTATTGTCTTCTTGGTTCAACAGGGGATTTCTCGTGCTGCGCAGGATCGATTGGTCGACGCCGGCCAATATTCTGGAACAGATCATTCGCTATGAGGCCGTGCACGAAATCCGCGACTGGAACGATTTACGCCGCCGCATCGATCCGGTCGATCGCCGCTGCTATGCCTTCTTCCATCCCCAGCTCAACGACGAACCGCTGATCTTCGTCGAGGTCGCGCTGACCGAGGCCATACCGACCGCGATCGCGCCGCTGCTCGCAGCCGAGCGTCAGCCGGTGCCGATCGAACGCGCGCGCACCGCCGTGTTCTATTCGATCTCGAACACGCAGAAGGGGCTCGGCGGCATTTCCTTCGGCAGCTTCCTGATCAAGCAGGTGGCCGAGGAATTGCGGCGCGAATTGCCGAAGCTCGATACCTTCATCACGCTGTCGCCGGTGCCGGGCTTCATGCAGTGGCTGAAAAAGGGCGACGACGTTCCGCTCAGCGACGAGGAGCGGACGCTGCTGGAGGCTCTCGACAGACCGGACTGGTTCGAGGATGCGGAACTGACGGCGCAACTGCGCACCGTGATCGAGCCCTTGGCGGCGCATTATTTCCTCAAAGCCCGCACGTCCAAAGGACGGCTGGTCGATTCGGTCGCCCGCTTCCACATCGGCAACGGCGCGCGGCTGGAAAAGATCGACTGGCTCGGCGATCTCTCGCCCAAGGGCCTGCGCGAATCCGCCGGCATCATGGTCAACTACCTCTACCGGCTCGAAGACATCGAGAAGAACCACGAGGCTTACGCCAACCAGGGCGAAATCGCAGCTTCGAGCGCGGTAAAGAAGCTGCTGAAGACCGAGGGGCGACGGCTGCTCGACATGCGGCTGTCGTAGGCCGGCGACTGATCCGATCGCCGATATTGCGCCTGCGTAGCCCGCATGAGCGCGTAGAGTCGAGGAGAGGCGCGGTGACTTGGGCCATGCGGCAACGTTCCGTTTCCTCTCCCCGCTCATCAAACCGGACGTGCCGATTTCCGGCATCCGGCTTTCCGACTGGCTTCACGACAGAACACACGACTGATCAGCCTTCGTTCTGTCGTACAGCCTTCTCAGGAGCGTCCGGAGCTAACTGGTGTTTGCAGGCTTATCGCCAATCACCACTCCTCGGCTCCTTCGAAAGGCGTGCCCGAAGTCAGGGTCCTTCCCTCCACCGGAGTTACCCGGTTTCATCAGTACTATGACCCTGTCCGACTCCCGTTCCGGCCGCCGCCTTTCGCGACGTCGAGGCCGCCACCCTCGCCCAAACGGGTCTCCCCCGTTGCCTGCATCACCTTTCCACCGTGCCGTGCCCATTACCCCGGCGGATCAGACGGGTGCGCGCGTCGATTGCTTCCCCATCTGTGCGGCCTTCCCCGTATCGCTGGCGGGTCGGCATCCGCATCTTCACTTTCGAGGCCTGCTCAGGCTTCACTCACGTTACGGCCCGCTGGATTGCTCGACCGCCCAAGGCGACCTTTGTCACGAGGCTTCAGTGTGACCAGTTACCCAGCCACCCTGCTCGTCAGCTACCAGACCTATCGACAACTATCTGGGTGGATTCTTCCTCCACTGGTGATACACGCCCTTTCGGGGCACACAGCGACATGCGGGGGCCACTCTTTCCCAAACTCGAGCCTTTGCGAGAGGCCCCGCATGTCGCTGCGCTCATGCGGGCTACGATCTGTTTCAAGTCTTGTACTCATAGAGCAACCGGGCCCGAATGGTGCCTTCCAGCGCCCTTATGTCCGCGAGCACGCGCTGGCCGTCGGCGGCCGACGCGTCGACATCAAGCACCACGTAGCCGACGTCGTGGGCGGTCTCGTAATATTGCGCGGCGATGTTGACGGCATGGCGCGCCAGCACTTCGTTCAAACGTCCGAGCATGCCCGGCAGGTTACGCTGCACCTGAATGAAACGCGTGCCTAACGGCCGCGACGGCAATTGAACCTGCGGGAAGTTGACGGCGCCCATGGTCGAGCCGGAATCGCTGTAATCGACCAGCTTGCGTGCGACTTCGGCGCCGATGCGCTCCTGCGCCTCCTCGGTCGAGCCGCCGATATGCGGCGTCAGGATGACGTTCTCCAGTCCCTGCAGCGGCGAGACGAAGCGATCGGCGTTCGAGCGCGGCTCGACCGGAAAGACATCGACCGCGGCGCCGCGAAGCCTGTTCTCGCGCAGCGCGTCGGCGAGCGCCTCGAGGTCCACGACCGTGCCGCGGCTGTTGTTGATGAAATACGCCCCGTGCTTGATCGCAGCGATCTCCTCGCGCCCGATCATGCCGTGCGTGGCGGGAGTTTCCGGCACATGCAGGCTCACGACGTCGCTTTGCGCCAGGAGTTCATGCAGGTTCGCGGTCGGCTCGGTGTTGCCGTGACGAAGCCTGTCGGTGTGATCATAAAAGATCACCCGCATGCCCATCGCTTCGGCGAGGTTGGAGAGCTGCGAACCGATATTGCCGTAACCGATGATGCCGAGCGTCTTGCCTCTCACCTCGTAGCTGTCGTTGGCCGACTTGTCCCAACGCCCCTCATGGGCCGCATTCGAGCGCGCGACGATCCGGCGCAGCAGGATGACGATCTCGCCGATCACGAGTTCCGCCACGCTCCGCGTGTTGGAGAACGGCGCGTTGAACACCGGAATGCCAGCCCGGCGCGTGGCGTCGAGGTCCACCTGGTTGGTGCCGACACTGAAACAACCGACCGCGATCAGGCGGTC
Organism: Bradyrhizobium paxllaeri; assembly: GCF_001693515.2. NCBI lineage: Bacteria > Pseudomonadati > Pseudomonadota > Alphaproteobacteria > Hyphomicrobiales > Nitrobacteraceae > Bradyrhizobium > Bradyrhizobium paxllaeri. Next base: position 1,603,626 of record NZ_CP042968.1, on the reverse strand, counting down.
CGCGGCGTCGAGAACATCCGGCGTGATTTGCGTGCGCGAGCGGATGCCGAGCAGATGCACGCCCTTGATGGCCTCCTTCAGCGCATCGCCCTCGAGCGCCTTGGACAGGCGCGTCATGTTGGAGTAGCCGGCAGCCTCGATCATCTGCGCGGCGCTGTCGTTGACACCTTCCAGGAGCAAGACCCGGATCTTGTCCTTTGCAAGCGAGAGTTGGGGAAGCGTGGTGGCCAAGATCGTAGCGTCCTTCTTCAGATTATGCCGTCATTGCGAGGAGCGAAGCGACGAAGCAATCCATCTTTCCCTGTGCCGAGATATGGATTGCTTCGCTTCGCTCGCAATGACGAACGAGAGACCTCTTCAGGACTTCGGCTTATCCCGGAAATACGGCTCGACCGGGCCGTGCACCTTGATGGTCAGCGGGTTGCCGTAACGGTCCTTGGCGTTGCCGGCGGTGACGCGCACCCAGCCTTCGCTGATGCAGTATTCCTCGACATTGGTCTTCTCGACGCCCTTGAAGCGAATGCCGACATCGCGCGCGAGGATCTCGGCGTTGTAGTACGGGCTGTTCGGATCGACCGAAAGCCGGTCGGGAAATTGGTCGCTCATCGCTTTGTTGGTCTCGCTCACAGCAGTGCCTCGATATCTTTTCTTAGTCCCTCGGGGATGGCGGTGGGCGCGTAACGCCCGACCACCCCACCCGACCGGTCAACCAGGAATTTGGTGAAATTCCATTTGATCGACGAACCCAGCAATCCCGATTTCGCATTCTTCAGGTGATTGAACAGCGGATGCGCCTGGCTGCCGTTGACGTCGACCTTGGCGAACATCGGAAAGGTCACGTCGTACTTGCTCGTGCAGAACTCCTCGATCTGTTTGGCGTCGCCCGGCTCCTGGCCGCCGAACTGGTTGCAGGGAAAGCCGAGCACCGCAAAGCCGCGCGGCGCGAAGTCGCGATGCAGCTGCTCCAGCCCCTTATATTGCGGCGTGAATCCGCAGGCGCTCGCGGTGTTGACGATCAGGAGCGCGTGCCCCTCGAACCGCTTCAGCGGAACCTCTTCGCCGTCGAGCGACTGCGCCGTAAAATCATAAACGCCTGGCATGGTCCTCTCTGTTCAGCCCGCCGGATCGATCGCCGCCGCGGGCGTTTCGCCGGCTTCGACTGCCTCGCCCACGGCGAGACAGAGATCTTCGCGGTAGCGCCCGGAAACCAGCTGCACGCCGACGGGAATGCGTCCCACCAGCCCGGTGGAGACCGTTAGCCCGGGAAGCCCCATGAAGGGAATGGCAATCTGCGGCAATTGCGCATGCCAGACGCGCGCGAACGACGCCTCGTCCTTGCAGTCGAGCTGATCGGGGAACGGCAATTCGCCCGATACTGGCATCAGCAGCACGGCATAGTTTTCGAAGAACGCCAGCCATTCGCGCGTCAGCGTTGCGCGCCGCGTCAGCACCTTGGACAGATCGAATGGATGCACCTTTGCGCGGTTGCCGCGCAGGCAGGCCAATGCGCCGGGGTCGCCTTCGCGTTCGGCGGCTTCGAGTTGCGCCTCATAGCCGTCGCCGAGCCAGAGCTTTGTCTGGAGATCGGCAGGCTCGCGTAGCGGCGGCGTATTCGCGATTTCCTCGACGATCCATCCGGCACGCTCCAGCCGCTTGCCGGCGTCGGCAACAGCGGCCCTCACCTCGGGCACGGGATCAAGGCCGTCAGGGTTTAGGCACATCGCGACGCGCTTGGGCATCGCCGGCCCGTCCAGCGGCGCCGGCACCCACCAGGGATCGCGATAATCCTTCGCCGACATCGCGGTCAGCGCGATCCTGATATCGCCGATGGTGCGGGCCAGCGGGCCGGAGACGGCGCTGATCTGCGGCCCGATCGGACGATCGGGCAGCGCCGCGTTGAACGCCGCAATGCGTCCCATGGTCGGCCGCAGGCCGTGCACGCCGCAGGCATAAGCCGGGTAGCGGATCGAGCCCGCGATATCAGTGCCGTGCGCGATGTGCCCGATGCCGGCCGCGACCGCCGCCCCTGCACCGCCGGACGAACCGCCCGGCGTGATCGAGGGGTCGCGCGGATTCTTGGTATCGCCATGAATGAGGTTGGTGGTGAACCAGCGATAGGAGAACGCCGGGCAATTGGTACGCCCGAGAATGACGGCGCCGGCCTTGCGTAGATTGTCGATCACCGGACTGTTGCTCTTTGCGATGGTATCGCGTTGCAGTTTCAGCCCGTTGGTGGTGGCAAAGCCCTCCTGGTCGATATTGACCTTCACCGTGACGGGCACGCCGCCGAGGGGGCCGGTGTCTTCGCCGCGCCCGATCGCGGCATCAATGGCGGAAGCCTGAGCCAGAACGTCCTCGGGCCTATGGTCGACGACGGCATTGATTTTGGGATTGACCGCATCGAGCCGCGCCAGCGCGGCAGTCGCCGCCTCCCTGGCCGAGACTTTCTTCGACCTGATCAGCGAGGCCATTTCCGCAGCCGACAAACGCCAGAGATCCTGCATGCAAAACTCCATCCGATTGCCGCCCTTGTAGCGCCAGGCGCAGGGCAATGCCAGCGGGAGGAAATGGCAGGGCGCGCTCCCTCTCCCCGCAAGCGGGGCGAGGTTGACCAAAGCTAGCGCATATGGGCGATGTAATAGGCGAGATCGACGATCTGCGCGACCGAGATTGGGGCCATCACGTCGGCCATGCTGGCATCATAGCCGTGGCGGCTGTTGTCCTTGTACTCGGCAAGGGTCTTGGCGAGATAGTCCTCGCGCTGATTGGCGATGCGCGGGACGTTTTCCTTCCCCGACAGATCAGGATTATGGCAGGTGTCGCAGCGGTGCTGTTGTACCAGCGCCTGGCCGCGCTGCATCCGCGCCGGATCGCCATTTTCCCCTGGCGCCTCGGGCTTCGGCATCTTGGCGATGAAGTCCGAGAACAGGCGAAGATCGTCGTCGGTAAGCCCCTTTGCCATCTCGTTCATCGGCTCGAAGACGCGCAGCTTCTCGCGGAACATGAAGAGCTGGATCAACGTATAAGGCGCCTGCTGACCGCCGAGCGAGGGCGTGTTTTCGGTTTCGGACTGGCCCTTCTCGCCGTGGCAGGCGAGGCACGGCGCGATGCGCTGTTCGATGGTTTCGGCGTTGGCGGAAAAGGCGATGGAGGCGAACGCCAAGGCCAGGATTTTTTTTCGCATTGATGAATACTTTGCAACATGGCTCGTCATGCCCGGCCTTGTGCCGGGCATCCACGTCTTGACTGCGTCACAGCACCGAAGACGTGGATGGCCGGGACAAGCCCGGCCATGACGATGTCGTGGATTAGCTCCGACTACGACTTCCCCGCCACCTTCTGTTTGCCGTAGGTGATGCGGTAGACGGCGCCGTTCCAGTCGTCGGAGACCAAGAGCGAGCCGTCCTTCATCTGCAGCACATCGACCGGGCGGCCGATATATTTATTGTCTTCCAGGAAGCCGGTGAGGAACGGCTCCATCGACTTCATCGTGCCGTCCTTGTTGAACTTGGCCATCACGAGATCGCCGCCCACTTTCTTGGAGCGGTTCCAGGAGCCGTGCCGGGCGATGATGGCCGCGTTCTTGTAGGCCTTCGGGAACATGCTTCCGGTGTAGAAGCGCATGCCAAGCGCCGCGGAATGCGGCCCCAGCAGACCCACCGGCGCGGTGTATTCGCTGCAGGATTTACCCCAGCCGAATTCGGGATCGACGATGTTGCCCTGCAGGCAAAACGGCGCGCCGAAATGTTCGCCGACCTTGGTGATGCGGTTGAGCTCGTCCTCCGGCACGTCTTCCGACATCCAGTCGCGGCCGTTATCGGTGAAGTAGAGCTGCTTGGTTTCCGGATGCCAGTCGAAGCCGACGGTGTTGCGAACGCCGCGGGCGATGACTTCCGCGCCCGAACCGTCGAGATTCATCCGCCTGATGAGGCCATGCTCGTCGTCGTTCAGCACGTTGTTGCCGGGCTGCCCGACCGGAACGTAGAGCTTGTTGTCGGGACCGATGGCGATGAACTTCCAGCCATGGGCTTCATCCTTCGGCAGCTTGTCGAAGATCACGGTCGGCTTCGGCGGGTTGTCCAGGTTGTCCTCGACCTTTTCGATCTTCGAGACCTTGGACAGTTCGGCGATGTAGAGCGTGCCGTCCTTGAAGGCGAGGCCGTTCGGCCGATAGAGGCCGGAGGCCAGCACCTTGACTTCGCGTTTGCCGTCCTTGTTGACGATGGCATAGACCTTGTCGACCAGGCGGCTGCCGACGAACACCGTGCCCTTGTCGCCGAGCGCGAGCGAGCGGGCGTTCGCCATGCCGGCGGCATACACCTCGATGTTGAAACCGGCCGGCACCTTGAGCTTCGCCGTCGGCAATTTATCCGGCGCCGCAGGTATCGGCGGCGGCGCATTCGGCGCAAGCTTGGCGGCGGCTTCATTGCCCGCGGGACGGCCGATCAACGGCGAGCCTGGAGGCAGCCCCGGCGAGACCGCAGCCGGCGGTGGCGCTGCCGCGGCCGGTGGCGTAGCGGGCTGCTGCGCGGCGGCCGGCGGATCGGCGGCCTGTTGGGCCGCGGCATTCAGCGCGAAGGCAGTCAAGAATGCGCCGGACAGCAACAGGCTGCGCGGCACCGACACGTAGTTCATCATCGGCGTTCTCCCTGGCGGAAGCCTTTCTCGTTGCGCGGGCCGATATGACGCCAGCGCCGGAGGCTTTCCCGGCCGGCACTCTCCATATTTCTCTGTAGGTGCGCAATCGGAAACCTACCGCTCGCAAGTTGCACCTGCCGTAACGAACGGCGTTGCGAAGCGTTCCGCGGGCTTCTCGCGCGCGGTCAGTGCCGGGTGATGGACCCGCCGGGCGCGTCGAGGATCGCTTCCGCGAACGGAAACTCCAGCACGATCTCGCCGTCGTCGTCAGTGACTTCGATGGTGGCGCTAAGAAGCGCCCCTTCGGCACCATCCGTCTTGAGCAGCTCCCGGATCATGGCGCGCGCCATTTCCCAGGCGCGATCGGGATCGACCAGCACTTCGCCGTCGGGATCGGAAATCAGCTCATCGCCGATACGGGTGTTGAAATAATATCTCGGCATCGGCTGAAACCTGATTCCATTAAGGCCCCGCCACCGGAGGCCGCCACTGTCTCACAAATTCTTTCATCCGAAGCCGGCAGCGCTCCGTCCTCCCAGAATTGCCATTCGCGGCGCTGCGAACAACAGCGAAACGCTTGATCCCACGTTGATTTGACCGGAACGCGCCGCACAACCCCGTGAAAGCGTCTTCGCAGCGCAGCATAACAATTAGGAGTTCCGGGAAAAAGATTTAACTGGCGAACTTTTTGATCCGCAGTACCTTAAGGGTATGGGCGGTGTTCGTCCGGTAGCAAAGGGAGAGGCTAAATGGCCTGGAAAGCGCCGAAAATCGTCGAAGTGCCGGTCGGCATGGAAATCAACATGTATATGTGTGCCACCCGCAAGTAAGCGGTAGCGCCTATCATTTCTCACGCAGGTGGATTTGCGGGCATGACGCATCCCCGATCGCGGGGTTGTGTCTGAGTCCGGAGTCCACCTTGTGGTGTTTGTAGCAGTTCGCATCTTCAAGTTTGAATCTCCAGGAGACGGATCATGCTTCGCGTCGTCGTCCTGGGCGCCGCCGCCGGTGGCGGCGTTCCGCAGTGGAACTGCGGGTGTGCGGTGTGCACCAAGGCACGAACCGAAAATCGGGAATTGCAGAGCACCCAGGCCTCGATCGCGGTCAGCGCCGACGGCGAGCACTGGTATCTCATCAACGCCTCGCCCGACCTGCGCCAGCAATTGATCGCGACGCCGCAGCTTCATCCCAAAGCTGGCCAGCTCAGGCACAACCCGATCGCCGGCGTGATCCTGACCAATGGCGAAGTCGATGCGGTCGCAGGGCTGTTATCGATGCGCGAGGGCTCCCCCTTCACGCTCTATGCGCATGAGCGGGTGCTTGCGATTTTGCGATCCAACAGCATCTTTAACGTGCTGGGCGAAAACAATGTGAAGCGGCGGGCGATCGAGATGGACGTCGCGTTCGAGCCCGCTTTGCCTGACGGCTCGCCGTCAGGCATCGAAATCCTTCCCTTCGCGGTTCCCGGCAAGGGCGCGTGGTATCTCGAAGGCAAGGCGCATCCGGCGGGCGGCGATGGCGCGGGCGATACGCTGGGCTTGCGGATTCTGGACAAGGCCAGCGGCAAGTACTTCTATTTCCTGGCCGCCTGCGCTGATGTGACCGACGATCTCAAATCGCGCCTTTCGGGCGCCGCGCTGGTGTTCTTTGATGGCACGGTGTGGCGCGACGATGAATTGATCGCGCAGGGCCTCGGCACCAAGACGGGACAGAGCATGGGCCATATTTCGATGTCGGGCGAACATGGGGCGATCGAGAGCCTTGCCGGCCTCGACATCGGCCGCAGGGTGTTCTTGCATATCAACAACTCGAACCCCGCTCTGCTCGCCGGCTCGGACGAACGAACGGCACTGGAACAGGCGGGCTGGCAGATTCCAGCCGATGGAACGGAGATCACGCTGTGAATGTCGTGCCTACCAGCGGAATGACCGCGCTCTCGATCGGCAAGGGCATTACGCTCAACAATGCCGAGGAACTGGAGGCGACGCTCCGCCATATCGGCGCGACGCGCTATCACAGCCTGCATCCGTTTCACCGCCTGTTGCACGGCGGCAAGCTCAACAAGGGACAGGTGCAGGCCTGGGCGCTGAACCGCTATTATTACCAGAGCACGATCCCGCTGAAGGATGCGATGGTGATCTCGAGGTTCCGCGATCGTGCGACCCGGGTCGAGTGGCGGCACCGGATCGAGGATCACGATGGCGACGTCGGCAGCGAAGGCGGCATCGAACGCTGGCTGAAGCTGACCGAGGGCCTCGGGCTCGACAGCGCCTATGTGGAATCGACCGAAGGCATCCTGCCGGCAACGCGGTTTGCCGTAGAGGCCTATGTGCATTTCTGCCGGGACAAGACGCCGCTGGAGGCGATCGCCTCCTCGCTGACGGAACTGTTCGCGCCGAACCTGCATGAGGAGCGCATCTCCGGGATGCTGCAGCACTATGATTTCGTCAATCCTGACATCATGAGCTATTTCAGCCGCCGCCTGAGCCAGGCGCCTCGCGATGCAGGCTTTGCGCTGGAATACGTCAAGGCGCATGCGAAGACGCATGCCGAGCGCGAGGCGGTCTGCAACGCGCTGATCTTCAAGACCAATGTGCTATGGGTTCAGCTCGACGCGCTGTATCATGCCTATGTCGAGGGCCACATACCGCCCGGCGCGTTCGTGCCCAAAGGGGATTAGCGATGGCGAGCCGCAACATCAGTGTCAGCGAGGCGAGCCGGCCGAAATTGCCGCGGCACGCCAGGCTGAAATTCGATGAGACGCGGCAGGTCTGGGTGATCCTGGCGCCGGAGCGGGTGCTGGCGCCAGACGAGATTGCGGTCGAGGTGCTGCAGCTTTGCGACGGCGTGCGCAGCGTCGCCGACATCATCGACCAGCTTACCATCAAGTACACAGCTCCCCGCGAGGCGATTGCCACCGATGTGGTTGCGATGCTGCAGGACCTCGCCGACAAGGGTTTTCTGACCGGAGCGCGTGAGAAGACGTCATGAGCGACATTCTCGCAGACGGCAAAACAACCGGCACCGCCGCCCCCAGCGACGGACTCGCGGTGCTCGAGCAGAAGCGCTCGACCGCGGAGACGTTCGGCATTCCCCTCGCCGTGCTCGCCGAGCTGACCCACCGCTGCCCGCTGCAATGCCCCTATTGCTCCAATCCGATCGAACTCGATCGTGGCAATAGCGAACTCACCACCGCGGAATGGAAGAAGGTCTTGAGCGAGCTCGCCGAGATCGGCGTGCTGCAGATCCATTTCTCCGGCGGTGAGCCGACCGCGCGCAAGGACCTGGTCGAACTAGTGCAGCACGCAACCGATGTCGGGCTGTACAGCAATCTCATTACCTCGGCGGTGCTGCTGACCAAGCAAAAGCTGTCAGCACTCGCCGATGCCGGGCTCTGCCACGTGCAGATCAGTTTCCAGGGTAACGAGCCCGTCGTGGCCGATCGCGTCGCCGGATTGAAGAATTCGCATGAGAAGAAGATCGAAGCCGCGAGATGGACGCGCGAGCTCGACATGCCGCTAACGGTGAACGCGGTCATGCACCGCCAGAACCTGCACCAGCTCTCCGACATCATCCAGATGGCGGTCGATCTCGATGCCGACCGGCTCGAAGTCGCCAACGTCCAGTATTACGGCTGGGCGCTGAAGAACCGCGCCGCGCTGATGCCGACGCTCGAACAGATCGAGGAAACCAGCCGCATCGTCGAGGAGGCCGCGACACGGCTGAAGGGCATTCTCGCCATCGACTATGTGGTGCCGGACTATTACGCGCTGCGGCCGAAGAAATGCATGGGCGGCTGGGGCCGGCAGTTCTTCAACATTTCGCCGGCCGGCAAGGTGCTTCCCTGCCATGCGGCCGAGAGCATCACCGGGCTGGAGTTCGAATCCGTTCGCTCGAACCATTCGATCGCCTGGATCTGGCAGAATTCCGAGGCCTTCAACCGCTACCGCGGCACCGGCTGGATGCCCGAGCCCTGCAAGAGCTGCGAATTCCGCGAGATCGATTTCGGCGGCTGCCGCTGCCAGGCGTTTGCGCTGACGGGCGACGCCGGCAATACCGATCCGGCCTGCACGCTGTCGCCGATGCATGAGCAGATCTTCAAGCAGGCCGAGCGCGAGGCCGCCGCGCACCAGGACCGCTTCCTCTATCGCAATTTCGCCGGCGGCACGCTGGAGACGGAAGGCGAACATGGCGCCTGACGCCGACGCCGGCAAATCCATCAAGCGTGCCGATCCGTTTGCGCCGCTGACGTCGGAGCAGCTCGCGGTCAGCGACGGTCACGACATCTATGTCGAAAGCGTCGGCTGCACGAGCGGCATTCCCGCGGTCTATCTGCATGGCGGGCCCGGCAGCGGCTGCCAGCCGGATCATCGCCGGCTGTTCGATCCCGAGCGTTTCCATGCGGTGCTGTTCGACCAGCGCGGCGCCGGCCGCAGCCGCCCCAAGGGCAGCCGCGAAGCCAACACCTTGCCGCATCTGATCGCGGACATGGAGGCGATCCGCGAGAAATTTGGCTTTGAGCGCTGGATGGTCATCGGCGGCTCCTGGGGCGCGACGCTGGCGCTGGCCTATGCGCAGGCTCACCCCGACCGCGTCAGCGGCATCGTGCTGCGCGCAACCTTCCTCGGCACGATCGAAGAAATCGAAAACGGATTTCTCAAAACGCTGCCAAGGTTTTACCCCGGCCTTTACGACGACTTCATCAGCACGCTACCGGAAGACGAACGCGCGCAACCGCTGCAGGCCTATTTTCGCAGGATCCTCAATTCCAGTCCCGACGTGCACATTCCCGCAGCGCGGGCCTGGGGCGAGACCGAACGTATCCTTTCCGAACACACGCCCAACCGCACGCGCCTCGATCTGACGGCACTCAATTCGTCAAAGAGCATGCCGGCCACGCCGTTCATGGAAGCGCACTATTTCTCCAACGATTGCTTCATGCAGCCGAACCAGTTGCTGCGCGAAGCGGAACGGCTCGCCGGCATTCCCGGCATCATCGTGCAGGGGCGCTACGACTTGCTGTGTCCACCCGCGACCTCGCATGCGCTCGCGGCGATCTGGCGCGAGACCGAAATCCGCGTGATCGAAGGCGCCGGCCACACGTTGTACGATCCCGGCGTCCGCGACGCCGTGATGAGGGCGATCGCGGACATGGCGTCCCGAACCAGCAAATAGGAATCAAGAAAAATGCCGATGGCGGGAAAAGGCATGCTGCTGACGTCGATGAACATCGACGCCGAGCATGAGGCCGAGTTCAATCGCTGGTACGACCGCGAACATCTCGAAGAGCGCGTTGCCATCGACGGCTTCCTCGAAGCGCGCCGCTATGTCGCCCATGACGGCAATCCGAAATATCTCAGCCTCTATTCCACCGAAACCTTTGAGGTGCTGGACAGCCCGGCCTATCGCACCGCACTGGCGAACCAGACGGCGTGGTCGAAGGCCAACATCGCCCGCTTCCAGAACATGATCCGCGCCGTGGCGCGCATCACCATCAGCCGGGGTACCGGCCGCGGCGCGGCGCTCGGCATCATCAGGCTCAGGCCATCGGGCGGCGAGGACAAACTGCGCGCTGCGTTGCACGAGCAACTCGATCCGGCACAGCTCGACGGCATCATTTCGCTGCACCTGATCGAGAGCGATCCGGCGCTGTCGAAGCCGATCACCGATGATCCCTCGGCGCCCAATTCCGGCGCCGGCGACTGGTTCCTGCTGATCGATGCCACCGACGTTGGCGCATTGCCCGCGGCCATGCTGCGCTTCAGCGGCAATATCGCATTGAAGCCGTTGACGATCTCGAGCGGTATCTACCGGCTGATGTGGGATCTGGCGAAGGGCGATATCGGCAGCTAAAGCCTGATGACTCTTCCTCGAATTGTCATCCCGCTTTAGCTTTTTGTTTGAGCATGATCTTTTCGGAAAACCGCTACACACTTTTCCGGATCATGCCCTAGACGCTGCCCCCGACCGCCGCGGGCAGCTTGAGCCGCCATCCGAACCGGCTGGCGCGGCCCGACAGGAAATCCCTGACTGAGCGCTGCGCCGGCCGTTCGACAAAGCGCCACACCATCCAGGCCAATAGCGTCGTGGCAAGAATGATTGCCACCACCGACGGGACCGGGTTGGCCGGCGCTTGACGGGTAAGCAGCACGTAGCCGAACTGCATGTGCAGGAGATAGAGCGGATAGGTGAGACCGCCGGCCGCGAGCACGAGTGCAGACGGCAGCGGCACATGGCGGATGCGCGTGGCCACAAAGATGATCGCGATCGATGCGAGACAGATCGCCGCTACCGTCCATGCGTCGAACGTGCCGCCGGTAAGCGGCGCCAGCTTCACCGTCTTGTGGATGGATTGAAATACCGCCGTGCCGATCGACAGCGCGAACATACCGTACAGCGCCGGTCCGCGGCGGCCGCGATAGAACTGATAGATCAGGAGGCCAACGGCGAAGAAGCCGCTATCATCGGTGAGAAACAGCTTCTCGAGCAGCGGAGCGTCGAGCGTCAGCTCATTGGCGAAGGTGATGCCGAGCCAGACCAGGATGATGGCATCGATCCGGCGCGGAAAGAGCCCGGCCGCGATGAGGACGGCGACCCAGGCATAGAACATCACTTCGATCACCAGCGACCAGTAGGAGGTATCCATATAGGGCTGACCGAGCGGGGGCGCTGCGATGAACAGATTGGCGAGCCACTGCCTGATGCCGGTTTCGAAGTGCGGCGGGCCCAACACCACGATCGCGAGACAGGTCAGCGTCATGCAGAAGACGAAGGTCGGGTAGATCCGGCTAAAGCGGGCGATGGCGAAGCCGGTCGCCGTTCGGCCCTCGGCCGAATAGGCGATGACGAAGCCGCTGATGACGAAGAAGGCGGGCACGCCGAGATAGCCGTATTTGGCGATCGGCGTCAGCCAGGGCAGCGCCACCTGCGGTATCCCATGCGAGGCCGGGCCCCAGAAGCCAAAATGGTAGAGAACGACGGCCAGCACGGCCGCGAGCCGCAGCAGATCGAGCGCTTCGACGCGCGAATTTGGATGTGCGGTTGGCGGCATGATCTGAGCGTTCCGGAATGGGAACAAATGGCAATGCCGCGAACGTAGGAACTTCCGATGAAGGTGCTGTTAATACATGTCGAGTAAACCGCTGGGCGAGATTTGCTTTCTGGCAAGCATCGCTCGATTTCAGAGCGGGTCCGCACGGCCAGCGCTTGCGTCAAGCGGCTTCGATTTCTCTTCGCATATTGGGCGAACGCCCCGAGAAGACAGATGAGAACTTCTGCCGAAGTCTCTCATATCACTTTCAATTGTGTCGCTAATGTTCTTCATGAACTGACGTCCTGTTTCGGATGTAATGGATGCCATACGCATCTGCTTCCTTGATAAAGCTTGCCTCACACACTTGGTGACATTGCCGGCTCCCGTTACCTTCAGCCGCCAATGGAGTCGCATGCATGGTGGAAAAGCCCGTGGGCAACATCGCCGAGATTTTCGCCGCCTTCCTCAAGCTCGGCCTCACGTCGTTTGGCGGGCCGATCGCGCATCTCGGCTACTTCAGGAGCGAATTCGTCGAGCGGCGGAAATGGCTGAGTGAAAGCAGCTATGCCGACATCGTTGCGCTGTGCCAGTTCCTGCCGGGGCCGGCCTCCAGCCAGGTCGGCTTCACGCTCGGCATCTTTCGCGGCAACGGCCTGCTCGGCGGATTGGCGGCGTGGTTGGCCTTCACCATGCCCTCCGCCGTCGTCATGTTCGCCTTTGCGCTCGGCGCGACGGTCTTCACCGGCCCGTTCGCCGAAGGGGTGCTGCACGGGCTCAAGCTGGTCGCGGTCGCCGTCGTCGCGCAGGCGATCTGGGGCATGGCCAGGAGTCTCACGCCGGACCGTGAGCGTGCCGCCATCGCGCTTGCGGCCGTTGCGATCGTGGTCTTCATCGGCGGATCGTTTGGGCAGATCGGCGCCATCGCCCTTGGCGCGGTGGCCGGACTGTGGCTGTGCCGTGGAGCAGGACCCGAGCCAACCGGCCATCTCGGATTTTCAGTATCGCATCGGCTTGGCGTCGCCACGCTTGTGTTGTTCGCGGTGCTGTTCCTGGTCACGCCGCTGGTGGCGGCAAAGACCGGCTCGCAAAGCCTTGCCCTGTTCGATGCGTTTTACCGTTCCGGCGCGCTGGTGTTCGGTGGCGGACATGTCGTGCTGCCGCTGTTGCAGGCGGAAGTGGTAGCGCCGGGCTGGGTCAGCAATGCGGACTTCCTCACCGGCTATGGCATGGCGCAAGCCGTGCCCGGGCCCCTCTTCACTTTTGCGGCCTATCTCGGCGCTGTCACAGGCCCCGCTCCCAATGGCCTCGCCGGCGCGGTGATTGCGCTGATCGCGTTGTCGCTACCGGGGCTGCTGCTGGTCTATGGCATGCTGCCGTTCTGGGATGCGCTGCGCCAGCGCCCCAATACACAGGCCGCGATGCGCGGCACCAATGCCGCCGTCGTCGGCATCCTCGGCGCCGCACTCTACAATCCGGTCTGGACCAGCGCGGTACTCACGCCGCGCGATTTCGCGGTGGCGCTTGCGGGCTTTCTGCTGCTTACGGTGTGGAAGCTGCCGCCATGGATCGTCGTCGTCATTCTTGCGGCGGCCGGCGCTGCGTTGCCGATGATCTAACGTCTGCTTGGTTCATTCAGCATTGAATCAAAAGTGCACTGCACATGCTGCGGTGCCACATCAATGCTGCGACGCTAAGTCCAAGCTCCTATGCAATTGAAAGCTTGAGATCGCGCAAAATTGGCTTGTGTGCCGCGTCTGGAATGGCTCTAATAAGATAAGCCTATGATCCAATTCAAAAACCACAAGAACGCTCGTTAAGCGTTCGCAAGGCAAAATGAGGCCGCGTTCCGGTTGTTGGCGCGGACAAGGTAGGAATGAAACCGACTGATATCTCGGCGCCAGACTACTTTCACAAGGTGGTCGATTGCCAATGGGCCTGCCCCGCACACACACCGGTTCCCGAGTATATCCGTTTGATTGCCGAGGGGCGTTACAGCGACGCCTACATGATCAACTGGAAATCGAATGTGTTCCCCGGAATTCTGGGACGCACCTGCGATCGTCCATGCGAGCCGGCATGCCGGCGCGGCCGCGTCGAGGATAATCCGGTCGCGATCTGCCGCCTGAAGCGCGTTGCCGCCGACTTCAAGGACGACGTCAGGCACCGCATGCCGAGGCCTGTCGCGAAGAACGGCAAGCGCATCGCGCTGGTCGGCGGCGGTCCCGCTTCTCTCGCCGTGGCACGCGACCTCGCGCCGCTCGGCTATCACTGCACCGTGTTCGATTCCGATCCCAAGGCGGGCGGCATGATGCGGAGCCAGATTCCGAAATTCCGCCTGCCCGATACGGTCATCGACGAGGAAACCGATTACATCCTCAACCTCGGCGTCGAGTTCAAGGGCGGTCACCGCATCGACAGCCTGAAGAAGCTACTGGCCGAAAATTACGACGCGGTCTTCATCGGCTCCGGCGCGCCGCGTGGCCGTGAGTTGGATATCCCTGGCCGCAAGGAAGCCACCGCCAATATTCACATCGGTATCGAGTGGCTGGCGTCCGTCTCGTTCGGCCATGTCGAGAAGATCGGCAAGCGTGTGATCGTGCTGGGCGGCGGCAACACCGCGATGGATTGCTGCCGTACCGCGCGCCGGCTCGGCGGCGCGGACGTCAAGGTCATCGTGCGCTCCGGCTTCGAGGAAATGAAGGCGAGCGCCTGGGAGAAGGAAGACGCCATTCACGAGGACATTCCGATCCTCAATTACATGGTGCCGGTCGCGTTCAAGCATGTGAACGGCAAGCTGATCGGCGTCACCTTCCAGAAGGTGAAGGCCGAATACGACGCCAAGGGCCGCCGCAATCTGGTGCCCTCCGGCGAGCCGGACCAGACCATCCCCTGCGACGACGTGCTGGTTGCCGTCGGCCAGGAGAACGCCTTCCCCTGGATCGAGCGCGATTGCGGCATCGAGTTCGACAAGTGGAACATGCCGCAGGTCGATCCCAAGACGTTTGTATCGACCAACCCGAAGGTGTTCTTCGGCGGCGATGCTGCGTTCGGCCCGAAGAACATCATCTGGGCAGTGGCGCACGGCCATGATGCTGCGCTGTCGATCCACAAGATGATCTCGGGCGAGGACATCAACGAGCGCCCGCTGCCCGAGGTGCATGTCACCTCACAGAAGATGGGCATCCACGAGTGGAGCTACGACAACGACATCTCGGGCGACAAGCGCTTCAAGGTGCCGCATCGCGACAAGGTGATCGCGCTGAAGGACATCAAGACCGAGGTCGAGCTCGGCTATGACGTCAAGCTCGCGCTCGGCGAGGCGCAACGCTGCCTGAACTGCGACGTGCAGACCATATTCTCGGCGCCGGCCTGCATCGAATGCGACGCCTGCGTCGACATCTGCCCGATGGATTGCATCACCTTCACAGAGAATGGCGAGGAAGAGGACCTGCGGCAGCGGCTGAAAGCGCCCTCGCCGCGTCACGACCAGGCGCTCTATGTCGCCGAAGGGCTCAAGACCGGGCGCGTCATGGTGAAGGACGAGGACGTCTGCCTGCATTGCGGGCTGTGTGCCGAGCGCTGCCCGACCGGCGCCTGGGACATGCAAAAGTACCTCATCGATATGACTCACGCAGGTTCGACATGCCAGACCAAAGCCCGATCAGCAGCGTAAACGACTTCGTCGTCCGCTTCGCCAACGTCAACGGCTCGGGTTCGGCGAGCGCCAACGAACTGTTCGCGCGCTCGATCCTGCGCCACGGCGTGCCGGTCTCTCCGCGCAACATCTTCCCCTCCAACATCCAGGGGCTGCCGACCTGGTACGAGGTGCGCGTCACCGAAGCCGGCCATCTCGGCGCCCGCGGCGGCGTCGACATGATGGTGGCGATGAACCCGCAGACCTGGGACAAGGACGTCGCCTCGATCGAGCCCGGCGGCTATCTGTTCTACGATTCCACCAAGCCGATGCCGTCGTCGAAGTTTCGTGCCGACATCAACGTCATCGGCGTGCCGCTGACCGCGATCACCAACTCGACCTACACCGACCCGCGTCAGCGTCAGCTGTTCAAGAACATCATCTATCTCGGCGCGCTCTGCGCCCTGCTCGACATGGATCCAAAACTGGTCGAGCAACTGATCGGGGAGCAGTACAAGAGCAAGGAAAAGCTGTTGTCGTCGAACGTCCACGCGCTGCATCTCGGCCGCGACTGGGCGCTGCAGAACCTGAAATGCCCGATCGGACTGCAGGTGAAAAAATCAGACAAGGTCGGCGACCGCATCTTCATCGAGGGCAACAGCGCAGCCGCGCTCGGCGCCGTCTATGGCGGCGCCACCGTCTGCGCCTGGTATCCGATCACGCCGTCATCGTCGGTGGCGGAGGCCTTCACGAGCCACTGCAAGAAGCTGCGGCACGACCCCGAGACCGGCAAGGCGAAATACGCGATCGTCCAGGGTGAGGACGAGCTCGCATCGATCGGCATCGTGATCGGCGCCTCCTGGAACGGCGCGCGCGCCTTCACTGCGACCTCCGGTCCCGGCATCTCCCTGATGACCGAATTCATCGGCCTTTCGTACTTCGCGGAAATTCCGGCCGTGATCATGAACATCCAGCGCGCCGGCCCTTCGACGGGAATGCCGACGCGCACCCAGCAATGCGACATCATCGCCTGCGCCTACGCTTCGCACGGCGACACCAAGCACGTCCTTTTGTTTCCGGAAGACCCGGCCGAAGCGTTCGAGTTCGCGGCGCAGTCGTTCGATCTCGCCGACCGGCTGCAGACCATGATCTTCCTGATGCTCGATCTCGACATCGGCATGAACCACCGCCTCTGCCGCCCGCTGAAGTGGGACGACGCGAGGCAGTATGACCGCGGCAAGGTGATGACGGCGGCAATGCTCGACGAACCCGGGCGCGATTTCGGCCGCTATCTCGACGTCGACGGTGACGGCATTCCCTACCGCACCTATCCGGGCACGCATCCGACCAAGGGATCGTTCTTCACCCGCGGCACCTCGCGCGACCGCTACGCCCGCTATTCGGAAGAAGGCGCGGTTTACGCCGACAACATGCAGCGGCTGGTGCGCAAGTTCGAGACCGCGCAGGACCTGGTGCCGCGGCCGTTGCAGGCCAACGCCGCCAAGCCGACCAAATACGGCGTGATCTATTTCGGCTCGACGGCGCCCGCGATGGACGAAGCGATCGGCCTGTTGGAAGCGCGCGGGCACCAGCTCGATCGCATGCGCATCCGCGCCTTCCCGTTCCACTCCAGCGTGGCGAGCTTTATCGCCGACCATGATTTCGTGTACGTGGTCGAGCAGAACCGCGACGCCCAGCTTCGGCAGTTGATCGTCAACGAGAACGGCATCGATCCGGTCCGGCTGGTACCGATCCTGCACTATGACGGCACACCGATCACCGCGCGCTTCATCGCCAATGCCATCGGCGACCACCAGGACCATCTCAAGGTGACCCCTCTCCGCAAGGCCGTGTCATGACCTACATTGCAAGGCCAAAATTTCATCATCCCGGCCTGAAGAAGAACGATCTCGGCTATACCCACCGCGACTACGAGGGCAAGATCTCGACGCTGTGCGCCGGCTGCGGTCACGACTCGATCACGGCTTCCATCATCGAAGCCTGCTACGAGCTGTCGATCGAACCGCATCGCGTCGCCAAGATTTCAGGCATCGGCTGCTCGTCGAAGACGCCGGACTATTTCCTCGGCAATTCGCACGGCTTCAACTCCGTGCACGGCCGCATGCCGTCGGTGCTGACCGGGGCCAACCTCGCCAACCGCGACTTGATCTATCTCGGCGTCTCCGGCGACGGCGACTCGGCTTCGATCGGCTTCGGCCAGTTCGCACATTCGATCCGGCGCGGCGTCAACATGACCTATATCGTCGAGAACAACGGCGTCTACGGCCTCACCAAGGGCCAGTTCTCGGCGACCGCCGACCGCGGCTCGAAGTCCAAGAAGGGCGTGATGAACACCGACAACGCTATCGACCTGGTGGCGATCGCGCTGCAACTCGGCGCCAGCTTCGTGGCGCGCAGCTTCTCCGGCGACAAGACCCAGCTGGTGCCGCTGATCGCCGCCGCGATCCGCCACAAGGGCGCATCCTTCATCGACGTCATCAGCCCCTGCATCGCCTTCAATAACCATGCCGGCTCGACCAAGAGTTTTGACTATGTCCGCGAGCACAATGACGCGGTGAACCGGCTCGACGTGCTCACCGGCCGCGACCCGATCACGGTCGAGTATGCGCCGGGCACGGTGCAGGTGGTCGAGCAGCATGACGGCACGCGGCTGGCGCTGCGCAAGATCGACGCCGATTATGACGCCAGCGACCGGCTGGCGGCGATGACCTTCCTGCAGAAGCACGCCGCCAAGGGCCAGGTGGTCACAGGGTTGCTGTATGTCGATCCCGATGCGGAAGACTTGCACACCCATCTCGACACCGTCGAGACGCCGCTCAATACGCTGGAAGCCAAGGACCTGTGCCCTGGCACGGCGGCGCTGGAAAAGATCAACGCCAGCCTGCGGTAGCTACGCCGCCACGGAGATGTTCCGTGGGTGCGCGACATACTCCTTCAGGACCGTGCCGGACGCGTCGCTCTCGACGAGCGATACGTCATAGCTCCAGAGATCGGCGAGGTGCTGCAGCACGCGCTTGGTATCGGTCTCGGTGAGCTGGGCGCCCTTCACCACGGTGTGGCGCAACATCAGCCGGCGATCGCCGGCAAGGTCGACATCGACGACTTCGATATTCGGATCGATGAAACCGACGTCGTACTGCCGCGCCAGTTCGCGCCGCAGCCGGCGGTAGCCGCGCTCGTTGTGGATGGCATCGACCAGGATGCCCGCGCGCTCCTCCGGATCATCATGCAGGTGGAACAGGCGGAAGTGCCGCATCAGCCGCGGGCTCATGAACTGGCTGATGAAGCTTTCATCGCGATAGTTGGCCCAGATGTCGCGCAGCACGGCCATGGCATCGCCCTTGCCGGCGATATCCGGAAACCACTCGCGATCCTCGGCGTCCGGATCGGTGACGATGCGCTCGATGTCCTGCATCATCGCAAATCCCAGCGCATACGGGTTGAAGCCGGAATAGCGCGGATCGTCGAACTCGGGCTGGAACACCACGTTGGTGTGCGACTGCAGGAATTCGAGGAAATTGCCGTCGGTCAGCCTTCCCTGCTGATGCAGCCGGCTCATGATGCGATAGTGAACGTAGGTCGCCGTGCCCTCGTTCATGACCTTGGTCTGGCTCTGCGGATAGAAATATTGCGCGATGTGGCGCACGATCCGCAGCAATTCGCGCTGCCAGGGGCGCAGGCGCGGCGCGGTCTTCTCGAGAAAATACAGCAGGTTTTCCTGCGGCAGGCCGAGCATCTGGCGGCGGCGTTCGACGTCCAGTATCGCGCTGCTCTTCACCTTGCCGCCCGGAACGGTGCGCCACAAATCGTTGAATGCGGCCTCCTCATGGGCACGGCGCCTGCCCGCTCGCTTTTCCTCGGCGCGCAGGTCGAGACTCTTCTTGCCGGGATAGCGATCGATGCCGTGCGACATCAAGGCGTGCGCGGCGTCGAGCGTGTGTTCGACCGCCTGCCGGCCGTGGCGGTCCTCGCAATGCGCCACGTAGCGCTTGGCGAATTCGAGATAATCCAGAATGCCGTCAGCATCCGTCCATTGCTTGAACAGATAATTGTTCTTGAAGAAATGATTGTGGCCGAAGGCGGCATGCGCGATGACGAGCGTCTGCATCGTCGCGGTGTTTTCCTCCATCAGGTAGGAAATGCACGGCGACGAGTTGATGACGATCTCGTAGGCCAGCCCCATCAGTCCCTTGCGATAGGATGCCTCCTGAAAGGCAAAGTGTTTGCCGAATGACCAATGCTTGTAGAACAGCGGCATGCCGACGGATGAATACGCGTCCAGCATCTGCTCGGCGGTAATGACCTCGATCTGGTTGGGGTAGACGTTGAGCCCCAGCTCATCGCACGCGACCTGCTCGCAGGTGTCGCAGATCTTCTGCAGCGTCCGGAAATCCCAGTCGGCGCCCTGAAACAGCAACTGGTCGGTCGCAGTCATGACGCGGTCCTTTCCTGCTGGCTACGGCGCTGGAAGAGATCGTGAAACACCGGGAAGATCTCGCTGCGCTCATTGACCTTGCGCATCGACAGCGGCGCGCCATTCGCACGCAGGCCCTCGTAAAGGGTCCAGAGCGCGGAATTCGGCATTTCGTAGGACAGGCCGTTTTCCTGGCCGACTTCCAGATAGGCAAAGAACTGGCTGACCGGCAGGATCTTGTCGGTCAGAAGCCGGCTCGCGACCTCGCCGTCCGCGTAGGAATTGTCGCCGTCGGAAGCCTGCGCGGCATAAATGTTCCAGTCCTCGGGGCGGAACCGCGTGCGCACGATGTCGTGCATCGCCTGCAATGCGCTCGACACCAGCGTGCCGCCGGAAGCCGGCCCGTAAAAGAACGTCTGCTCGTCGACCTCTTCGGCCCGGTCGGTGTGCCGGATGAAGACAATCTCGACATGGCGATAACGCCGCTTCAGGAACACGTAGAGCAGCATGTAGAAGCGCTTGGCGAGATCCTTCATGTGCTCGGTCATCGAGCCGGAGACGTCCATCAGACAGAACATCACGGCCTGCGCCACCGGCTTCGGCACCGTCTCGAAACGGCGGTAGCGGATGTCGATCGGATCGATGAACGGGATGCGTTTGATCTTTGCCTTCAGGGCCTCGATCTCGGCCAGCAGTTCGACGCGGCGCGCCTCGCTGCAATCCTCAAGCTCGGCTTCGAGGGCCGCCAGTTCCTCCGGCCGCGGCCGCCGCAGCGCGACGCGACGCGCCAAGGCACGGCTTACGGTGCGGCTGACCGAAATATTGGCGGGCGAGCCTGACGTCGAGTAGCCCGCCCGGCGAATGCCCTCGCATTCGACCTCGGCCAGCTTTCGCTTGGCGAGATCGGGCAATTCGAGGTCATCGAGGAACAGGTCGACAAACTCGTCGCGGCTGAGGACGAAGCGGAACGTATCCTCGCTGTCGCCCTCGCCCGCACCCCTGCCCTTGCCGCCGCTCTGGTTCGGCCGCGGCAGCATGTCGCCTTCGACGAACTTCTTGTTGCCAGGCAGCACCATGTCGCGCGTGCCGCCCTCGCGGCGAAAGCGCGGCTCGTCCATGCCATCAATGGGTACGCTGACCTCGCCGCCCTCCAGGACATCCTTGATGTCCCGTTCCTGCGACGACTTCTTCACCGCCCCTTGAACCAGCGCCTTGGCTCGACGCAGAAAGCGCTGGCGATTCTCCAGACTCTTGCTACCCGGATTCAGGCGCCGGTCGACGATGTGAATGGCCACGGTCTCATCCGCCTCAGCCTGCCTGTTTTACGCGCATGTACCACTCGACCAACCGGCGGACTTGTCGCTCGGTATAGCCTCGCTCGACCATGCGCGCGACAAACTCGCCATGCTTCTTTTCCGTCTCTCCGTCTTTCTTCGAACCGAACGAAATCACGGGAAGCAGGTCCTCGACCTGGGAGAATATCCGCTTTTCGATCACTTCGCGAATCTTCTCGTAGCTGGTCCAGGACGGGTTCTTCCCGCTGTTCTGGGCCCGCGACCGCAGCGAAAACTTGACCACCTCGTTGCGGAAGTCCTTCGGATTGGCGATGCCGGCCGGCTTTTCGATCTTGGTCAGTTCCTGATTGAGCAGCTCGCGATCGAGCATTTGCCCGGTGTCGCGATCCTTGAAATCCTGGTCCTCGATCCAGGCATCGGCATAGTCGACATAGCGGTCGAACAGGTTTTGGCCGTAATCCGAATAGGATTCGAGGTAGGCCTTCTGGATCTCATGCCCGATGAATTCGGCATAGCGAGGCGCGAGTTCAGCCTTGATGAACTCGAGGTAACGCTTCTCGACCTCGTCGGGAAGCTGCTCGCGCCGGATCGCCTGCTCCAGCGTGTACATCAGATGGACCGCGTCGGCACCAACCTCGCTGGTGTCGTGATTAAAGGTCGCGGCGAGGACCTTGAACGCGAAGCGGGTCGAAACGCCGTCCATGCCTTCATCGACGCCGGCAGCATCCCTGTATTCCTGAACGCTGCGCGCCTTCGGATCGGATTCCTTCAGGCTCTCACCGTCATAGATCCGCATCTTGGCGAACACGGTCGAATTCTCGTGCCTGCGCAACCGCGACATCACCGAGAAGCGCGCCATGGTTTCCAGCGTGGCCGGAGCGCACGGTGCGGCGGCCAGTTCGGAACTCTGGATCAGCTTCTCGTAGATCTTCTGCTCTTCGGTGACGCGCAGGACGTACGGCACCTTGATGACGCAGATGCGGTCGATGAAGGCCTCGTTGTTCTTGTTGGTCTTGAAGCTTTGCCATTCGGCCTCGTTGGAGTGGGCGAGAATGTGACCGGTGAACGGGATCGCACCGATATTCTCGGTCCCGATATAGTTGCCCTCCTGCGTCGCCGTCAGCAGCGGGTGCAGCATCTTGATCGGCGCCTTGAACATCTCGACGAATTCGAGAATGCCCTGGTTGGCGCGATTGAGACCACCGGAATAGCTGTAGGCGTCGGGATCGTTCTGGGCGAGGGTCTCCAGCTTGCGGATGTCGACCTTGCCCACCAACGACGAGATGTCCTGGTTGTTTTCGTCGCCGGGCTCGGTCTTTGCGATCGCGATCTGGCGCAGCCGCGACGGCTGGATCTTGGCGACGCGGAACTGCGAGATGTCGCCACCGAAGGCTTCGAGGCGCTTGTAGCACCACGGGCTCATCAGACCAGTGAGGCGGCGGCGCGGAATGCCGTACTTTTCCTCAAGCATCGGCCCCAGCGATTCCGGATCGAACAGGCTGAGCGGACTCTCGAACACCGGACTGAGTTCGTCACCAGCCTTCAGCACGTAAATGGGGTGGACTTCCATCAACGACTTGAGGCGTTCGGCGAGCGACGATTTTCCGCCGCCGACAGGTCCAAGCAGATAGAGGATCTGCTTGCGCTCTTCGAGCCCTTGAGCTGCGTGGCGGAAGAAGCCGACGATGCGCTCGATCGTATCTTCCATGCCGTAGAAGCCGGCGAAGGCCGGATAGAGCCGCATGGTGCGATTCAAAAAGATACGGCCAAGGCGAGGGTCCTTGGCCGTGTCAATCATCTGAGGCTCGCCGATCGCAGCTAGTAGTCGCTCCGCAGCATTGGCGTATCGCATCGGATCGTTTCGACACGACTCCAGATATTCCGCCATCGACATATCGGTCTGGCTTCTAGCTTCGAAGGACCGGGCGAAAGCATTGAACAGAGAATCGTTGTACATGATCCGTCTCTCCATGGTCACCTGATAAATGCCGGACGCACCGTCGGGTTCCAGTAGCGGAGCGTCACAGCTTCCGTCTCGCGAATCACCATAAGCACCTGCACTGATTGGACACGCGAGCCAGATCACAATGCAATGCAATAGTCGTGCTAAGCGGCTCAGCCTCGTAAAGATACGGGTCCATTTCGCTCCCGTTGTATCCGCGCGGCAACATTTTGCACCGGGCTAATACCGAGCGGGAGGTAAGGGGTTTTTTAACGATTCTGCGCACTGCACTGCTCGAATCGGCGACGGCTTTGGCAGTCTGAAGCAGCAAAGCGGAGAAAATCCGGATTCCAGGCGGCCCAAAGGTGCGAGAACGGTGGCCTTTTGTCACCTTCGGCAGGCCGGCCAGTCGCGAAAGGGCCAAGATTAACACCCGTTCATTTCGCGGGCCGGGGCGTTGAACGCGCCCCGTGCCAACTGCAACTAAAGTACGGTGCCGCGCGTTTAATCCGAGTCTGCCATGAAATTCGTCTGGATCGTCGCAGCTGTTGCCTCCCTCGTCGGAGCCAATGCCTCTCTCGCCCAGGAGGCGGTCGACAAGGCGAAAGCCGCCACCTTCAATATCAAGATGTTCAGCGGGCCGCTCAGCCACAAGGCCTATGCCTGCTTCGTGCGTCGTTATGACGCCAGCCATCTGGCGCAGCACCCCAGGCAGAAAGTCAGCGCGATGAAGCTGCTGGTGACAGCCGAAGAAGCGCCGGAGGACAAGATCGTCAACTATTCCTTCCGCCTTGGCTTCAAGTATCGCCACCGCGCCGGCAACTTCGATTCCAGCGGCTCTTGCAGTCACATTGCCGCCGAAAACAGCGGCGGTGAAATTCGGCTCGGCTGCGGCGTCGATTGCGAAGGCGGCGGCATCGAGGTGGCGATGAAGGATGCGCGATCCGCGCTGATCCGGCTTGAGCGCATCAGAGCCTGGGAGCGCAACAAGGCCGACGAAGACGCCAGCGACGATCTGGCGGCCGGTGCCGACGACAAGATTTTCCGCGTTGATCGCGCCGATCTGCACGAATGCTCCGACTTGGTGACCGATCGCAAGGAGCTTGCGGCACTCAGGCACAAGTGAGCCACTCTACATAAGTTGGTGAACCACCTACTTAGGTTTGTGAACCACACCACTTAGGCTGGAACGACGTCATGTTACGTTGGAAGGACGTTATGCATCGACGCAACATGCTGTGGGGCGCGGTTTCGGCGTTCAGTGCAGTCTTTGCTGCCTCTCGCGCAAACACCGCTGCCGAAGCGCCTTCAACAAAATTGAAGGTGGTGTATCACCTCAACGATCTCGACAAGGTGAACTTCGTTCTGAGCAACATCCAGAACCATCTCAACGGTGTCGGCGGCCCCGATCACGTCACGATCGCGCTGGTGGTTCACGGCCAGGCGTTGCGGGCGTTTCACTCCGCTTCCGTCAATCCAGACATTTCCCGGCGCGTCGGCCACTTCAACAAAGCCGGAATCGAATTCGCTGTCTGCGGCAACACCATGAAGTCGCAGAATGTCACGCTGACGGATTTGTTGCCGGGTTTTATCGCCGACGACCGCGGCGGCGTGGTGCGGATCGCCGAGCTGCAATCGCAAGGCTATCTTTACCTGCGACCATGAGGCGTTGCCGATTGACGTGAATGTTTCACGTCGACCGCTCATTTGAGCGATCTGGTCGCCGCACTTTCGCCCGCGCCATCGAGTTGAATGCCTCTTGTGTTCGGATGCAGTCGCGATGGCGTCTGCGCGCCCGCTCCCACCCCGACATGCGAGTTGTGTCCCCCAGCAACCGCCCGCGGAATGTTTTGCGCATGAACCCTCAAATGCACGCCGGCGCCGGCGGCTTCCGCTGCGCGCGGGCCGAAGGCGAGCAGGCCGGCCAAAAGCACGAGGCAGGTGCGAGACGAAAAACAACGGCTCATGACGGGCTCCTTCACAACTTCGTGCTTGTGCCCGTTGGTGTCGCCATTTCGACAACCGGTTCGACCCGCCAGCCGGCATCGAGACCGGCCATTTTACGGGATCGAACCGGTGCCAATGGCGTTAATATCGCAGGGAAACCTCCCCCATCCGACCGCAAGCCCAACCAAATATTGACTTTCCGGCCCTGCCCCCGAAAGCTGCCAGAAACCCAAAAACAGACCGCGCAAACAGAACAGGCACCATGAATCCCGTCAAATCACTCGAAAACCATGGCCAGGCCGTCTGGCTGGACTTCCTCGCCCGTGGCTTCGTCGCCAAGGGCGACCTCAAGGCGCTGATCGACACCGACGGCGTCAAGGGCGTGACGTCGAACCCCTCGATCTTCGAAAAGGCGATCGGCAGTTCGGACGAATATGACGGCGCGATCAGCCATGCCCTGAAGGCGGGCGACCGCCCGGTCGCCGACCTGTTCGAGGCGGTGGCGATCGAGGACATCCAGAACGCCGCCGACGTGCTGCGGCCGGTTTATGACAGCCTGGACGGCGGTGACGGTTTTGTCAGCCTCGAGGTCTCGCCCTATCTGGCGATGGACACCAAGGGAACGATCGCCGAGGCCGAGCGGCTCTGGAAGGACGTCAATCGGCAGAACCTGATGGTGAAGGTGCCGGCAACACCGGAAGGCCTGCCCGCGATCGAGCATCTGATCGGCGAAGGCATCAGCATCAACATCACGCTGCTGTTCTCGCAGGACGTCTATCGCGAGGTGGCAGAAGCCTATATCGCGGGCCTGGAACACTACGTGGCCAAGGGCGGCGATCCCTCTCACGTCGCCAGCGTCGCATCTTTCTTCGTCAGCCGCATCGATACCGCCGTCGACAAGCAGCTCAACGAGAAGATCGCCAGGGCCAATGACCCCAGCGAGAAGGAGCGGCTGAGCGCGCTGAAGGGCAAGGTCGCCATCGCCAACGCCAAGCTCGCCTATCAGGACTACAAGGGGCTGTTCGCAGGCCCCCGCTGGGAGAAGCTTGCCGCCAAGGGCGCCAAGCCGCAGCGGCTGCTGTGGGCCTCCACCGGCACCAAGAACAAGGACTACAGCGATGTGCTGTATGTCGAGGAGCTGATCGGTCCCAACACCGTCAACACGGTGCCACCGGCAACGCTCGATGCATTCCGCGACCACGGCAAGCTGCGCGACAGTCTGGAAGAAAATATCGAGGACGCGCAGCGCGTGCTCGAAGAGCTCGAAAAATCCGGCATCTCGCTCGACGACATCACCGCCGAACTGGTCACGGACGGCGTCAAGCTGTTCGCTGACGCCGCCGACAAGCTCTATGGCGCGGTCGCGAACAAGCGCGCCGCCTCTCTCGGCGGCGGCATCGACCACCAGCAACTCGCGCTCGGCGATGGCATCCGAAAGGCCGTCGAGAAGAGCACCGAGGACTGGCGCGCATCGGCCAAAATCCGAAGGCTGTGGCAGAAGGACAAATCGGTCTGGACCGGCGAGGATGAGAATAAATGGCTGGGCTGGCTCGACAGCCCCGCCACAGCCGACGTCGCCAATTACGAGGATTTTGCCCGGCGCGTGAAGGGCCAGAAATTCAGCGACGTCGTCGTGCTCGGCATGGGCGGATCGAGCCTCGGGCCGGAGGTGCTGGCGGAAACCTTCCCCAAGAAGTCCGGCTTTCCGAAACTGCACGTGCTTGATTCCACCGATCCTGCGCAGGTGCGCGCGATGGAAGACACCGTCGATCTCGCCCACACGCTCTTCATCGTCTCCAGCAAATCCGGCGGCACCACCGAGCCGAACGTGATGAAGGATTACTTCTTCGATCGCGTCGCCAGGACGGTCGGCAAGGACAAGGCCGGCCATCGCTTCGTGGCCGTGACCGATCCCGGCTCGTCGCTGGAGAAGAATGCGATCAGCCAAGGCTTTGCCCGTATCTTCCACGGCGATCCCGCGATCGGCGGACGCTATTCGGTGCTGTCGCCGTTCGGCCTGGTGCCGGCGGCCGCCGCCGGCATCGACGTGCGCAGCCTGATCGAGCATACGCTCGCGATGGTGCGCTCCTGCGGCGCCGACGTGCCGCCGCATGAAAACCCGGGCGTGCAGCTTGGGCTCGCGATGGGTCTGGCCGGCCTCGAAGGCCGTGACAAGGTGACCATTACCTCGTCGGAAAAGGTCGCCGATTTCGGCGCCTGGGCCGAGCAGTTGATCGCCGAATCCACCGGCAAGGAGGGCAAGGGGCTGATCCCGATCGACGGCGAGCCGCTCGGTGCTCCCTCGCTCTACGGCAACGACCGCTTCTTCATCGATATCAGGACCGAAGGCGAGGACGACGCCTCGCATGACGACCGGCTCAAGGCGTTGGAAACGGCCGGACATCCCGTGGCCCGCATCGTCATGAAATCGATCGACCATATCGGCCAGGAATTTTTCCGGTTCGAGATGGCGACCGCCGTGGCTGGCGCGATCCTCGGCATCAATCCGTTCAACCAGCCCGACGTGGAAGCGGCGAAGATCAAGACGCGGGAACTGACCGGCGCGTTCGAAAAGACCGGTTCGCTCCCGGCGGAGAAGCCTGTCATTTCGACCGACGAGGCCGATCTCTATACCGACGAGCAAAATGCGGCCGAGCTGCGCAAGGCCGGTGCCGATGGCACGCTCGGCTCCTGGATCAAAGCTCAGCTTTCGCGCGCGGACAGCGGCGACTACGTCGCCCTGCTCGCCTATATCGCGCGCAATCCCGGCACGATCGGCTCGCTGCAGAAGATGCGGCTTGCGGTGCGCGACACGCATCATCTGGCGACCTGCGCCGAATTCGGCCCGCGCTTCCTGCACTCGACCGGTCAGGCCTACAAGGGCGGCCCCGACAGCGGCGTGTTCCTGCAGATCACGGCCGACGATACCGAGGATTTGCCGGTGCCCGGACAGAAAGCGAGCTTCGGCATCATCAAGGCGGCGCAGGCGCGCGGCGATTTCGACGTGCTCACCGAGCGCGGCCGGCGCGCGCTGCGCGTCCACCTCAAGGGCAGCCTCGGGCCGGGACTGGCCGCACTCGATGCCGCAATTTCGGAAGCGCTCAGTTAGGAAAGTCAGATGCAACTCGGCATGATCGGTCTCGGCCGGATGGGCGGCAACATCGTCCGCCGGTTGATGAAGAACGGCCACACCGCCGTGGTCTACGACAAGGATGCCAAGGCGGTCGCCGCACTTGCCGGCGAAGGCGCAACCGGCGCGGAAACGCTGGAAGCGTTCGTGGCAAAACTGGAGAAGCCGCGCACCGCCTGGGTGATGCTGCCGGCCGGCAAGATCACCGAGGCGACCATCGAGGCGCTCGCCAAGCTGATGCAGCCTGGCGACGTCATCATCGACGGCGGCAACACGTTCTGGCAGGACGACGTCCGCCGCGGCGCGGCGCTGAAGGAGAAAGGCTTGCACTATCTCGACGTCGGGACCAGTGGCGGCGTCTGGGGCATCGAACGCGGCTATTGCATGATGATCGGCGGCGACAAGGCCGTTGTCGACCGGCTCGACCCGATCTTCAAAACACTGGCGCCGGGCGCCGGCGACATTCCGCGCACACCGGGCCGCGAGGGCCGCGACCCACGCGTCGAGCAGGGCTATATCCACGCCGGCCCTTCCGGCGCCGGACATTTCGTCAAGATGATCCACAACGGCATCGAATACGGCCTGATGCAGGCCTATGCCGAGGGTTTTGACATCCTCAAGAACGCCAACATCGAAGCCTTGCCGCCGGAGCATCGCTTCGACATGAACATCGCCGATATTGCCGAGGTGTGGCGGCGCGGCAGCGTCATTCCGTCCTGGCTGCTCGATCTCACCTCCTCCGCACTCGCGGAAAACCAGACGCTGGATAATTACTCCGGCTTCGTGGAAGATTCCGGCGAAGGTCGCTGGACCGTCAACGCCGCGATCGACGAAGCGGTGCCGGCGGAAGTGCTGACGGCGGCGCTCTACGCGCGCTTCCGTTCGCGCAAGGATCACACCTTTGCGGAAAAGATCCTCTCGGCAATGCGGGCCGGTTTCGGCGGCCACAAGGAGCCGCCGAAGAAACCTGATACGAAGGCGTAGGCTGTCATGGCTGTCGGTAAAGCAGCACGGCAACGGCCAGATCCCTGCTCCTTCGTCATCTTCGGCGTCACCGGGGACCTCGCGCACCGGCTGGTGATCCCCGCGCTCTATAACCTCGCGGCCGCCGATCTCCTGCCGGACAAATTCTGCGTGGTCGGCATCGCCCGCAAGGGGATGACCAGCGATCAACTGCGCCACAACCTGATGAAAGGCCTGCGCCAGTTCGCCACCCGCGCCGTCGACGATGCGATCGCCGAGCGCCTTCTTGCATGCGTCACCTGCATCGAGGCCGATCCGAAAGAGCCTGAAACGTTCGATGCCATGAGCCGACAGCTCGACGCATTGGAGGCCGCTCGTCAAACCGGCGGCAACCGCCTGTTCTATCTGGCGACGCCGCCGAACGCGTTCCTGCCGATCAGCCGTGAGCTCGGCCGCACCGGCATGCTGGCGGAGAATGGCGCATGGCGGCGGCTGGTGGTCGAAAAGCCGTTCGGCACCGACCTCGCTTCGGCAAAAGCGCTCAACAGCGAATTGCTCAAACTGGTTGAAGAGCACCAGATCTATCGGATCGATCATTACCTGGGCAAGGAGACGGTGCAGAACATCCTGGTGCTGCGCTTTGCCAATGGCATGTTCGAGCCGATCTGGAACCGCAACCATATCGACCACATCCAGATCACCGTCGACGAAAAACTCGGCGTCGGGCACCGCGGCAGCTTTTACGACGCGACCGGCGCCCTGCGCGACATGGTGCCGAACCATCTGTTCCAGCTGCTGTCGCTCGTCACGATGGAGCCGCCGGTGAAATTCGACGCCCATTCGGTGCGCTCCGAAAAGGCCGAAGTGCTTTCCGCGATCCAGACCCAGACCGAGCAGGAGGCGCTGCAAAATTCCGTGCGCGGCCAGTATCGGGGCGGCAGGATTGGCGATGTCGAAATCGACGACTATCGCAAGACCCCCGACGTAGCGCCTGGCAGCACCACCGAGACCTATGCCGCGCTGAAGCTGACCATCGACAATTGGCGCTGGGCCGGCGTGCCGTTCTATCTCCGCACCGGCAAAGCGCTCGGCGTCAAGCGCACCGAAATCGCCATCAAGTTCAAGCAGGCGCCGTTCGCGATGTTCCGCGACACGCCGGTGGACCGGCTGTCGCAGAACTACCTCATCATCTCGACCGAGCCGACCGAAGGCATCGCGCTGCAATTCAACACCAAAGTGCCGGGGCCGAACATCAACATCGACGGCGTCGAGATGAAGTTCCGCTACAAGGATTACTTCAAGGCCGAACCTTCTACCGGCTACGAGACGCTGATCTATGACTGCATGATCGGCGACAATATCCTGTTTCAGCGTGCCGACAGCGTCGAGGCCGGCTGGCAGGCCGTGCAGCCGTTCCTCGATGCCTGGAAGAAGGCCGGCGGCAAGGGATTGAAGGTTTACGAGCCGGGCAGCGAAGGGCCGGAGGAAGCCAACGATCTGCTTGAACGCGACGGCCGTAGCTGGCGGAAACTGGGCTGAGCGATGACGGCGGAAGACAATCGCCATGTCGTTGCGGTCGCCGATCCGGCCGAACTCGCAAAGGCCGCCGCCGAACGCCTTCTCGCCCGAATAGCCGCCAACAACGGCCGCGTGGCGATTTGCCTGACCGGCGGATCAAGCCCGAAGCAGCTCTATCAGTTGCTGGCGACCGATGCGTATCGAAGCCGGATTCCATGGCAGCGCGTGCACTGGTTCATCGGCGACGAGCGCTTCGTGCCGGCGGACGACCCGCTCAATAACATGGGCATGGCGCGAGCGGCCTTCCTGGACCGATGCGCGCCGGCGGCCAATATCCATCCGATTCCAACGGCGACCGCCGACCCGGCCGACCCCGACCGATGCGCCGCGCTCTACGAACAGGAGCTGCGATCGTTCTATGGCGCAGACATGCTCGATCCAGCCTACCCCCTGTTCGATCTCGTGTTGATGGGCATAGGTCCCGACGGCCATACCGCGTCGCTGTTTCCCGGCGATCCCGCGCTCGACGAGACCGTGCGCTGGGTCGTCGGCGTGCCCAAGGCGAATGTCGAACCATTCGTCCCGCGGATCACGCTTACGCTGCTCACCCTTGCCTCCTGCCGCGAAATGTTGTTCGAGGTTGCAGGCGGAGCCAAGCGCGCGATCTTGACGCGGTTGTTCGCAGGCGAGAACCTGCCCGCCAACCGCGCGCGATCCACCGGCGAGACGATCTGGCTGGTCGACCGGGACGCGCTTCCGGAGGATTTTGGTTGAGCGACAGGACTCTTTGCGCGCTGGTGGTGATGGGCGTTTCCGGCTCGGGCAAGAGCACCATCGCCGATCATCTCGCCAAACGCCTCGGCTGGCGCTACGAGGACGGCGACCGCTTTCACCCGCCGGCCAATGTTGCGAAGATGAGCGCCGGCCATCCGCTGACCGACGAAGACCGCTGGCCGTGGCTCAAGGCGATCGCCGACGAGATCGACCGGCTCGCAGCGTTCGGCGAGCACGCCGTGATCGCCTGCTCGGCGCTGAAGCGCGCCTATCGCGACGTTCTCGTGCACGGGCGCGACGATGTCAGAATCGTCTTTCTCCAGGGAACGCAGGAGCTGATCGCGGAACGGCTTGCGGCCCGCAAGGGACATTTCATGCCGCCGGGCCTGCTCGCCAGCCAGTTCAGAACGTTGGAGCCGCCTGATACCGACGAGCATCCGATCAAGGTATCGATCGATGCCCCGGTCGAGGCAATCGTCGACGACATCGTCAATCAATTGAACCTGGTTTCCCAATGACCCGAATCGCACTCGTTGTTTCCGACGTCGACGGCACCCTGTTGACGCACGACAAGATCCTGACCGAGGGCGCAAAGGCTGCCGTGCGCAAGCTGCATGCGGCCGGCGTCGGCTTCACCATCGTCTCGAGCCGGCCGACCATCGGCATGGGTTTTCTGATCGATCCGCTTTCGATCACGCTTCCGATCGGCGCCTTCAACGGCAGCTCGATCGTCGATAACAGGCTCAAGCCGATCGAGCAGCACCTGATTCCGCCTGCAGTGGCGCAGCGCAGCCTCGACGTGCTCAATGCGTTCGGCGTCGATATCTGGCTGTTCAGCAACGAACGTTGGTACACGCGCAATCCCGACGGCGAGTATGTCCCGCACGAGAAACGAGCCATCAAGGCCGACCCGACCATCGTCACCGACTTCACGCCGCATCTTGCGGAGGCCTGCAAGATCGTCGGCGCCAGTTCGGACCCGGCGCTGCTGCAGCGTTGCGAAGTGGCCATGAGGGAGGCGGTGGGTCTTGAGGCGACCGCGGTGCGTTCGCAGACCTACTATCTCGACGTCACGCCGCCCGGCCACGACAAAGGCACCTTCGTGGACGCCATGATCAGGCGCCTCGGCATTTCGCCCGCAGCGGTCGCGACCATCGGCGACATGGAAAACGACCTGCCGATGTTTGCCAGGAGCGGCGTTTCGTTTGCGATGGGCAACGCGGCCGACAGCATCAAGCAGCGCACGACGCATGTCTCCGACAGCAACGAGCACGACGGGTTTGCGGCCGCCATCGATACGGTACTGCGGCTTGGATAGGCCGATCCGGCGTATCAAGGCCGCCTGAAGGATAAATCGAGGACTTGTCAAAGTCTTCCGGCGACGAATCCGGTCCTGTCGGCGGGCACAATCGGCAAGCGCGAGCCGGTGTCCGAGCGCCTCCTCCTCCCATGAAGGCAGGCCCCCCAGCCCGAGCCTGCCTCGGCGAACGGGCGGCGGCTCGCGCGACTTCCAACAACCTCAGTGGGCTTGTCGCTCCCTCCGGTATGATTGTCGACCGCCGGCCGGTATTTCCGCCGACCGGCGTTGCTCGGTCTTCAACCGCCATGCGCATTCGACATCTCCGACAGGACCTAATCGACGCTGAAGCTCGACGGCTTCTGCCGTCGCCCGGGAGGCGTGTTCGCAACCGTCTTCACTATGACGTGGAAAATCACTGCGCCGCACGCTGGCCATATGCACGCCGCCGGGCATGAACGCATCGCCATATCCGAATGCACGTCAACGTGATTATCCGGACACGTCGTGGCTGAAAGCTCCCTCAGGATCGTTCCGGTCCAAGTGCCCCATGAATCCCTGCTCCGCCCTGACTCGATCATACGATCGATAAGTCTCTGTTTCCCTTGCCAGCGCAGCAGATGCCATAACCGAAATAGACCACGCTGTAATGTACGGCTCGTGCCAAATCTTCCGACGCCTCACATCCCCTGGAAACCCTGCAGCGCAATCGTTGCTCATTCGACCAGCGTGAAGGCTTGTCCGATAATTCAAATCAAAGCTTCGCGCCGGGCAGAAATCGGCCATGTCTTGCTCGCTCATAAATTGAGTTGTCTGCCTCGGCGGATGTCGCATAGTGTTCGTGGAAATGCATGAAGGCTGAGTTCTAGCGCAACACACGGCTGCAAGCAGATTCAGACGCATTCTGTTCAAGCAGCGAAACAGCGGACTTTGCCGATGGATGACTTGACGGTCATTACGTCTCGCGTGGATGGTTTCGAAGGCTTTCGCAACGCCGTCCACGGCTCGCATGTCGATGTGATGCAGCTTCAGCGCGGCCGGTTTCGCGGCCTGCTGACCCATATTGGCGCCGGCGACTTCTCTCTCAGCGTCGGATCTTTCTCCGTCGGACTTCGGACACAACGGACATCGTCCGATCCCAAGCTCATCGTCGGCATGCTGCTTGGTGCAGAGAATCGTGTCACGCACTGGTCGTACGATATGGACCCAGGGGACGTTCTCGTGATTCCGCCCGGCGTCGACCATGATGGGCGATTCCACGGCGCCGCATCATATGCAGCCCTCCGGCTCGACCTGTCCGACGTGGCCGGCGTTTTCGGCCGCGAGAACCGGATGGGTGATCCGACGAACTGGAACCGAAAAGATTGCTATCGCGCGGACCCGCGTATCGGCGGGAGAGCCATTGCAAAACTGCGCGAGATCGTGTCGCGACTGGCCGATCCGAACGCTCGCATCTCGCCGAAGGCCGTCGAGTTCTGGCGACGCACGATCATCGATGTCGTCACGGCGACCGTCCAACATTCGCAATCATCCGGCATGACGGAGATGATCCCATCGGCGACACGTGTAACGCAAAGGGCCGAGCAATATATCGAAACCGCCGGGTCCCGGCCCGTGCATATTTCCGAGATTTGCGCCGAGTGCGGCGTATCCCGCCGCAGCCTTCATCGGGCGTTCGACGAGGTGCTCGGCATCGGTCCGGTCACCTTTCTTCAACGCAAGCGGCTATGCGACATTCATTCCGCGCTCCGCGATTCCGATCCCGCCACGACGACGATCGCGGAAATCGCCCTGCAACATGGCTTTCTCAATCTCGGAAGATTTTCCGGCTATTACCGCACCCTGTTCGACGAGTATCCGTCCGAGACGTTCGGCAAGCGCTATCCCGGCAGGAGCCGGCGGCTGGCGGAGCCTGCCGCTACTTCGAACGCTGCACTGCCGGCTTCTCGGTCGGCGTCTTTGCCGCGCAGAGATTATGCGCGGTGTTGATCAGCGCGATGTGCGTCAGCGCCTGCGGGAAATTGCCGGTCTGGCGGCGAGCGGTCGGATCGTATTCCTCCGCCAAGAGGCCGAGATCGTTGGCGATCGCGACCACGCGGGCAAACAGCTCCTGCGCCTTGTCAAGCTCCCCGGCCAGCACATAGGCGTCGGCGAGCCACAGCGTGCAGGCGAGGAATGCGCCTTCGGCCGGCTGCTTCTCCACTTCACGGGGATCGTGCCGCAGCACGAAACCGTCGCGCATCAGATGATGTTCGACCGCGGCAAGCGTCCCACGCACGCGGGGATCGTCCGACGGCAGGAAACCCACCGACGGCAGCAACAGAATGGAGGCATCGAGCATCTTTGAGCCGTAGAACTCGACGAAAGCGTTCATTTCAGGATCAAAACCCTTGGTGCAGACGTCGCGATGAATGGTATCGCGCAACTTGCACCACTTCTCCAGCGGCGCCTTGAAGCCGAACGTCTCGGCGCTCTTGATGCCGCGGTCGAACGCGACCCAGGTCATCACCTTGGACGAGACATAGTGCTTTCCGGCGCCACGGCGCTCCCAGATGCCGTGGTCGGGCTTGTGCCATACTTCGGCAAGGTGCTGCAGCACGGCGCACTCCATCGCCCAGCTGGTTTCATCCATTTCGAGCTTGGCCACGCGCCACTGGTGAAACGCGTCGATCAATTCGCCGTAGACATCGAGCTGCAACTGCGCATGCGCGGCGTTGCCGACCCGAACCGGCCTTGCACCCTCATAGCCGGGCAGCCAGGTGGCCTCCCATTCCAGCAGGCGTCGCTGCCCCATGATACCGTACATGATCTGCATGTTGGCGGGAGAACCTGCCGCCGCCCGCAACAGCCAGCGGTGCCAGGCGGAAGCCTCCTCGGTATAGCCCGAGTTCATCAGTGCCAGCAGCGTGAAGGTGGCGTCACGCAGCCAGCAGAAGCGGTAGTCCCAGTTGCGCTGTCCCCCGAGCTGCTCCGGCAGCGACGTCGTTGGCGCGGCGACAATGCCGCCGGTCGGCGCATAGGTCTGCGCCTTCAGCGTGATCAGCGAACGCATCACGAGATCGCGGTATTCGCCTTCAAAAGTGCAACGGCTGCACCATTCGGTCCAGAACGTTTCGGTGTCCTGCAAGGCGTAAGCAGGATCGATCGGCTTGGGCACAGGAAGATGCGAGGGGCCGTAGGTGAGGACGAAGGGAACGGTGTCGCCCTCGCCCACTTCGAAATCGGCGACCGTCGTCAGGTCCTCGCCGCGGGTTTCCACCGGCGTCCGCAACACCGTCATGTCCTGCCCGCAGATTGCGAGCAGCGCGGAGCCATCCTCGCTTTTCTTGACCCAGGGAATGTCGACGCCGAAACCGAAGCGGATCACCAGTTGCATGTGCATCCTGACCCGGCCGCGAACGCCGCGCACCAGCCGCACCACATCGGAGGCGTTACCGCGCGGCGGCATGAAGTCGATCAGGTCGACTGTACCATCAGCCGTCTCGAACCGTGTCTCCAGGATCAGGGTGTCGCCCCAATAGCGGCGGGAGGTGCCGGTGACCTCCCCCGCCGGCGCGATCAGCCAGCGGCCGTGCTTGTGCGTGCCGAGAATAGCCGCAAAGCAGGCATCGGAATCGAATGCCGGCCAGCACAGCCAATCGATCGACCCGTCACGGCCGACCAGCGCCGCGGTTTCGCAATCGCCGATCAGCCCATAATCTTCGATCGGGCACGGCACGGTGATTCACCACCAGAGCGGGATGGCATTTCTTCCAGTCATCATCCCGCTCTGCCTTCCTGCTCGTGCATGATCTCTTCAGATCGCGGCGCGCGACCGCTCATGGGTTGCCGCCTTGAGCGCGGCGACGTCGACCGTGGACGTCATTTCCTCAATTGTCACCGGAAGCCGCCGCCGCCAGTTCGGATGCTCGTTGACGGTGCCGGGAATGTTGGGCTGATCGACCACGCCGAGCAGATCCTCCAGCGAGACCGCGAGCAGCCGTGATTTGGTACGCGCCAGGAAACTCGCAACCGAATAGAGATCGTTGCGATCGATGGCGTGATGCCGCAGCACGTCGTCCAGCATGGCAAGCGCGTGCCAGCGCGCCTCGTCGCTCTCGCCGGGATCGATCCCGAGCGAGCGCTTCAGCTTGAGATCGCCGAACGAGCGCCAGCCGGCATAGGTCGAGAGATCATGGGTGTTGAAGGTGACGAGCGCGTTGGTCAAATAATGATCGATGTTGCGGAACGATCCGTGGTCGTCGCGCTCGAACATCATCACAAGATATGACCAGATGCCCCAATCGGCGATCTGGTCGCGAAATCCTTCCGGCACCGTGCCGAGGTCTTCGCCGATCACGACGCAGCGTTGCGCCACGCTTTCCTGCGCGGTCACCGCCAGCAGCGCCTCGAACGGCATTTGCACATAGACGCCGTCGCGCGCGGTAAAGCCTTGCGGCACCAGATAGAGCCGCTTCAGCCCGAGAACGTGATCGAGCCGGATCGCGCCGGCATGCCGCATCGAGGCGCGTAGCATGTCGCGATACGGGGCAAACGACTGCTGCTCGAGCCCGACCGCATTGAAGCCGGCAAGGCCCCAGCTCTGGCCGGCGGTGTTGAGCGGATCGGGCGGTGCGCCGACGCCGAGGTGGCGCGATATTGCGACCTGCTCGTTCCAGGCGTCGAACCCGTCGGCCTGCACGCCGACCGCGACGTCGAGATAGAGCCCGACCTTCATGCCGAGCTTTTTGGCCAGATCGTTGGCCGCGCCGAGTTGCCGGTCGGCGGTCCATTGCACGAATTCGACGAATCCGATTTCGCCGGCGTCCTCACCCTGGCGCAAGGCGGCGCATCTGATATCGTCCGGCTGCTGCCATTCTTCCGGCCATTCCCACCATGGCTTGCCGAACTTGTGCCGGAGCACCTCGAAGCAGGCAAAGTGCGACAGCAACGTGCCGCGCTCGGTGCGGAATTTGTCAAAATCCTGTTGGCGCCCCGGCTTGGGAGCGGACTTGAAAGCGGCGAAGGCGGCGCGAAGCGCGCGCCACTTCAACCCAGCGACGCCGACGTAATCGACGACATCGCCTCCCCGCAACGATGCCAGCGCCTCGCGGATTTCGGAATCGGGCTGAAATTCGGGAAGCTTTTCAACGTCGATATAGAGCGCGTTGAGAAACAGCCGGCTGTTCGGCGAATACGGGCTGCAATCGCCCGGGCGATCGTCGAACAATGCATGCAACGGATTGAGGCCGACACCATCGGCGCCGAGCTGATCGGCGAGTTCGATCAGGTTGGCGAGGTCGGTGAAGTCACCCATGCCCCAGTTGCGGGCCGAGCGCACGCTATAAAGCTGGACCGCGAGCAGCCAGCAGCGGTCGAACTCGCCGCCAAACGCCCGTTCCGGCGCCGAAATCAGCGGCACGTCCTCGGTCGTTGCGGTATCCCTCACCTGCAGCCGATAGATGCCGAGCGGCAGGTCCTTCGGCCAGTCGATGGCGTGGTCCGAACTCTCGCCCTTGGCAATAACTCCCGAATCCGCAACGATTTTCCAGTCCACCGGGAGCCTGGCCTTCGGGAGTTCGGTTCGCGACGGCCGCCCGGACCGGACCACCACGGGGTGGCCGACCAGTGGCCCCGGCGCCTGCGGTGGCAGGGCATCCAGAATTATTTTGAGCGCGGCGGCGTCCGTCACACGGCGGTGACCCTGACCATCCAGGAACTCGGTTTGAATCCCCAGGGCTTTGGCTTGAGCAAAAAGGTCCATTCGGCACGTACTTTGCACGCAAACATCAAACCGATGTCGCGAAATTGTCCAATTACGGGAAGGAGATAGACCGTGTCTAACGCTCGGACCCCTCAACGGTTCCACTGGAACCAAAGCGAGCCGAGCGGCTTTTTATCTATGTCCGGAACGTCTCCCTTTCTTCAAACGAAACGGGGACGTCATTTCCATGGCTAATGGCATCACCGTGAACAAAAAAGCGCAAACCGCCGAAAGCTCTCATTCCGGCGTCTCCCTCCCTATCGATGGCGCCTATCCGCTGGATAAGGACCTGTTGCTCGAAGCAAAGGAGATGCCAGCCGCCGACCCCGTGGCCGACGAACTCTGGTACAAGGATGCGATCATCTACCAGCTCCACGTCAAGGCCTTCGCCGACAGCAACAACGACGGCATCGGCGACTTTGCCGGGCTGACCGAGAAGCTGGGGTACCTGCAGGATCTCGGCGTCACCACGCTGTGGCTGTTGCCGTTCTACCCTTCGCCCGGCCGTGACGACGGCTACGACATCGCCGACTACGGCGACATCAATCCCGATTTCGGGACGATGAAGGATTTCAGGCGCTTCATCCAGGAAGCCAAGAAGCGGGGCTTGCGGGTCATCACCGAGCTCGTCATCAACCACACGTCCGACCAGCACGACTGGTTCAAGCGCGCCCGCCGCTCGGACCCGAATTCCAGCGCTCGCAACTGGTATGTCTGGAGCGACACCGACCAGAAATATCTGGGCACCCGGATCATCTTCACCGATACCGAGAAGTCGAACTGGACCTGGGACCCGGAAGCCGGCCAGTTCTACTGGCACCGCTTCTTCTCGCACCAGCCGGACCTCAATTTCGACAACCCGCGCGTGGTCAGCGCGCTGGTGCAGGTGATGAAGCGCTGGCTCGATACCGGCGTGGACGGCTTCCGGCTCGACGCCATTCCCTATCTGTGCGAGCGCGACGGTACCAACAACGAAAACCTGCCGGAGACGCATATCATCATCAAGCGGCTGCGCAGCGAGCTAGATGCCTATGCAAAAGGCAAGGTGTTGCTGGCCGAGGCCAATCAATGGCCGGAGGACGTGCAGGAATATTTCGGACGCGGCGACGAATGCCACATGGCCTATCACTTCCCGCTGATGCCGCGCATCTACATGGCGATCGCGCAGGAAGACCGTTTTCCGATCACCGACATCCTGCGCCAGACGCCGGATATTCCGGGCAACTGCCAATGGGCGCTGTTCCTGCGCAACCATGACGAGCTGACGCTGGAAATGGTCACCGACGTCGAGCGCGATTACCTGTGGTCGACGTACGCCAACGATCCTCGCGCCCGCATCAATGTCGGCATCCGCCGGCGGCTGGCGCCGCTGATGGACAACGATCGGCGCAAGATCGAGCTGATGAACTCGCTGCTGTTCTCATTCCCGGGCACGCCGATCATCTATTACGGCGACGAGATCGGCATGGGCGACAACATCTATCTCGGCGACCGCAACGGCGTGCGCACCCCGATGCAATGGACGCCGGACCGCAATGGCGGTTTCTCCCGCGCCGACCCCGCGCGGCTCTATGCACCGACCATCATGGACCCGGTCTACGGCTATGAATCGGTCAATGTCGAAGCGCAGTCGCGCAGCCTGTCCTCGCTGCTCTCCGCCACCAAGCGGCTGATCGCGGTCCGCAAGTCGACGCTGGCCTTCGGCCGCGGCACCATGACGTTCATTCGCCCGGAGAACCGCGCGGTGCTGTGCTATGTGCGTCAGTACGGCGACGAGGTCATCCTGTGCGTCGCCAACCTGTCGCGGTCGGCGCAGGCGACCGAGCTGGATCTCTCCGCCTTCAAGGACCGCATCCCGCTGGAAATGCTCGGCCGCACCCGCTTCCCCGCGATCGGCGAGTTGCCCTACATGATCACGCTCGCGCCTTACGGCTTCTACTGGTTCGAACTGCAGGAGCGCGACAAATCGGCGCCGGTGCCGCAGCGCGCAGTGCCCGAGTTCGAAACGCTGGTGGTGCCGCTGAACGCGACCTGGGTGTCGCTGGCGCGCGAACGCGGCGTGTTCGAGCGCGATGTGCTTCCGGGACATCTGGCGCGCAGCCGCTGGTATCCCGAACGGTCAGAGAAAGCGATCCGTCCGGCGCTGACGTCGGCGATACCGTTCTGCGACATCGGCGACAACCGACCGTGGCTCGCTTTCTTCGAAACCACGGAGCGCAGCATCACGACGCGTTACGTGTTGCCGATGCAGATCGAATGGGTACGCTTCGACCGCGAGCGCTACAATCCGCATGCGCTGGCCGCCGTCCGACAAGGTGCCCGCGAGGGTACCTTGCTCGACGTCGCCACCGACCAGATCTTCATCTCGCTGTTCTTGCGCAACCTGCAGCAATCGCTGACGGTCGACGAGAGCGAACAGGGCCTGCAACTCGAATTCCGCCCGACCAGCCGCTTCGGCGACAAGCCGATCCGGCAGCCCGAGCACATCCGCACCGTCGAGTCCGATCTGCCCCGCAGCACCGCGCTGGTAGACAACGACTACGTCGTCAAGATCTACCGAACGCTTCAGCCCGGCCCCAATCCCGAGATCGAGATGGGGCGCTTCCTGACCGACGTCGCCAATTTTCCCAACGCACCGGTGCTGCTCGGCAGCGCCGAATTGGTCGAGGGCAACGAGAAGAGCGCGGTCGGTGTCGTTCACGCCTTCGTCGCCAATCAGGGCGATCTATGGGCCGTGAGTGCTGCCTATCTCGATCGTTTCGTCGAGGAGCAGCGGCTGCTGGCGGAGAGCATCCACCCCGGCGAGCGCGAGGAAGAAATCCCCTATCTGCGTTATATCGCGCAGGCCGGGCGGCGCGTCGCCGAGCTGCATGTCGCGCTCGCCAGCAATAGCGAGCTCGCCGAATTCGCGCCGGAGCCGACCGGCCGCGACGACGTACAGCGCTGGATCGACGATTTGGCACTGTGCGCCGGACACGTCTTCGATTTGCTCAGGCAGCGGCGCGAAACGCTGAAAGACGCCGCCGACCGGGCGCTGGCCGACCAGGTGCTGGCGTTGCAGCCGGCCCTGCGCGATCGCCTCGAAACGCTGCTGCCGCGCGAGTTCGACGCCGCCAACATCCGCTGCCATGGCGACCTCGATCTCAGCCAGTTGCTGATCGTCAAGGACGACATCTTCATCGTCGACTTCGAAGGCACGCCGCGGCGCACGATTGCCGAACGCCGGCGCAAGGTGCCCGCGGCGCGCGATGTCGCCAGCCTGATCCGCTCGATCGATTATTCGGCAACTTCCGCCCTTGAGCGCGCGCTCAAAGTGGCCAACGATGAGCATGGCAAGCTGGGTGCGGCGCTTGGCGAGTGGCGCGACCGGGCGACCGTGGCATTTTTCGCCGCCTACAGCGAAGCCATGACCGATCAACGGTTGTGGCCGAACGATCCCAGAGCTGCCGAGCGCATATTGAACTTCTTCCTGCTCGAGAAGGCTTTGAACGAAATCGAACACGAGCTGTTGTATCGACCGGACTGGCTACGCATGCCCCTGACCGGAATCATCCGAACGTTGTCGCAATCACCATTCGAGGCCGCATGACCAAGCTATCCGCCGAGGCCTATGCGATCATCGAAGGCAAGCATTCCGATCCGTTCCGCTATCTCGGTCTGCACAGCGAGGGCGGCCAAAGCGTGGTGCGCGCGTTCATCCCCGAAGCCTCCAACGTGGAGGCGATCGGCGAGCATGGCGAGACCGCACCGCTGCAGCGCATTCACGATGCCGGACTGTTCGCGGGCGCGCTGCCGAACGGATCGAAGCGTTACCAGCTCCGCGCCCGCTTCGGCGAGAACGTCGTCGATCTCGATGATCCCTACCGCTTCCCGCCCGTGCTCAGCGACTTCGATCTCTATCTGCTGGGCGAAGGCACCCACCGGCGGATCTACGACAAGCTCGGCGCGCATCCGATGCGGCTGGATGGCGTCGAAGGCGTCGCGTTCGTGGTGCTGGCGCCGAACGCCAAGGCCGTCAGCGTGGTCGGCGATTTCAACTACTGGAATGCCAGGCGGCATCCGATGCGTGTGCGCGGCGTCGGCTATTGGGAATTGTTCGTGCCCCATGCCCGCGCCGGCGACCGCTACAAGTTCGACATCACCGACCGGGACGGACGGCGCCTGCCGCTGAAATCCGATCCGGTGGCGTTTGCGGCGGAGATCCGGCCTTCGACGGCCTCGATCGTCGTCGACGAAAGCAAGATTCCGCATCCGCGCTCGGCGCCATCGGGCATCAACGCGCTGGAAGCGCCGATCTCGATCTACGAGGTGCATCTCGGTTCGTGGCGGCGCAAGAACGGCAACGAATGGCTGAGCTATCGCGATCTCGCCGAGCAGCTTCCGGCCTACGCAAAGGACATGGGCTTTACCCATATCGAATTCCTGCCCGTCAGCGAGCATCCGTTCGACGGCTCATGGGGCTATCAGCCGACCGGCCTGTATGCGCCGACCAGCCGGTTCGGCACGCCGGAGGATTTCTCCGCCCTCGTCGATGCCTGCCATCGCGAG
This sequence comes from Bradyrhizobium paxllaeri, assembly GCF_001693515.2. Classification (NCBI taxonomy): domain Bacteria; kingdom Pseudomonadati; phylum Pseudomonadota; class Alphaproteobacteria; order Hyphomicrobiales; family Nitrobacteraceae; genus Bradyrhizobium; species Bradyrhizobium paxllaeri. The sequence goes on along the minus strand of NZ_CP042968.1, from coordinate 1,560,729 downwards.
GGGCTCGGCGTATGGCTCGACTGGGTGCCCGGACATTTTCCCGATGATCCGCATGGTCTCGGCTATTTCGACGGCACCGCGCTCTACGAGCATGCCAATCCGATGCAGGGTCGCCACCTCGACTGGGGTACGTTGATCTACAATTACGGCCGCACCGAAGTGGTCAATTTCCTGGTTTCCAACGCGCTGTTCTGGCTCGATCGCTATGGCGTCGACGGCCTGCGTGTCGATGCCGTCGCCTCGATGCTCTATCTCGACTACAGCCGGCCTGCGGGCGAGTGGATTCCGAACCGGCATGGCGGGCGGGAAAACCTCGAAGCCATCGAATTCCTGCGCCGCTTCAACATCGAGGTGTTCGGGCATTTTCCGGAAGCCACCACGGCGGCGGAAGAATCCACCGCATGGCCGCAGGTCTCGCAGCCGGTCGAATATGGCGGGCTCGGCTTCGGCTTCAAGTGGAACATGGGCTGGATGCACGACACGCTGAAATATATCGGCAAGGATCCGGTGTACCGGAAGCACCATCACGGCGATGTGCTGTTCGGCCTGCATTACGCGTTTTCGGAAAACTTCATCCTGCCGCTGTCGCATGACGAGGTCGTGCACGGCAAACGCTCGATCCTCGGCCGCATGCCGGGCGACGAGTGGCAGCGGTTTGCCAACTTACGCGCCTATTACAGCTTCATGTTCGGCCATCCCGGCAAGAAGCTCCTGTTCATGGGCTGCGAGTTCGGCCAGGAGCGCGAGTGGAATCACGATCAGTCGCTGGACTGGCACCTGCTGGGGCAACACCGGCACGCTGGCATCCAGAACCTGATCCGCGATCTCAACCGGCTCTATCGCGCCGTGCCGGCGCTGCACGAGATGGATTGCAACCAGGCTGGATTCGAATGGGTCATTACCCATGATTCCGGCAACAATATCTTTGCCTGGCTGCGCAAGGGTTTCGACGCGCATGCGCGCTGTCTCGTGGTCGTCAACTTCTCGCCGAACGTCTATCAAAATTACCGCGTCCGGGTGCCGTTCGCTGGCAAGTGGAAGGAAGTGCTGAATTCCGACGCCGCGCATTATGGCGGCAGCAATGTCGGCAATGTCGGCGAAGTCCACACCCTGGATGGCAGCATCCCCGAACTCAGCCTCACCATTCCGCCGTTGGCCGCGATCTTTCTCGTACCGGAAAGCTGACGCATGCGATTGTCCGCGGGAAGTCCCGCCCGCTTAGGTGCAAGCTGGGACGGAAGGGGCACCAACTTTGCGTTGTTCTCGGCCAATGCGGAGAAGGTCGAGCTTTGCCTGTTCGACGCCCAGGGCCGCCGCGAACTCGAGCGGATCGAACTGCCGGAGCGCAACGAGGACGTCTGGCACGGCTATCTCAACGACGTCTCGCCCGGGCAGCTCTACGGCTACCGCGTCCACGGCGCCTACGCGCCCGAGCGCGGGCACCGCTTCAACGCCAACAAGCTCCTGCTCGATCCCTATGCCAAGCGGCTCGCCGGCCGCCTGGTGTGGAGCGACGCGCATTTCGGCTATCGCACGGGAAGCGCGCGCGAGGATCTCTCCTTCGACCGCCGCGACAATGCGCGCGGCATGCCGAAGGCGGTCGTGGTCGACGAGACCTTCAACTGGGGCCGCCGCGAGATCCGGCCGAACATCGCCTGGGAAGACACCATCATCTACGAGGCCCACGTCAAGGGTCTGACACAAAAGCGCAACGACGTGGCGCCGGCCTGGCGTGGCACCTATGGCGGACTGTGCTCGCCGGCGATGATCGACCATCTCAAGCGACTTGGTGTCACCACCATCGAGCTGTTGCCGATCCACGGGCTGATCGACGACCGGGTGCTGGTGGAACGCAAGCTGGCGAACTACTGGGGCTACAACACGCTGGCATTCTTCGCGCCGGAGCCGCGCTATGCGCAGGACAATGCGCTCGATGCTTTCAGAACCACGGTGGCGCGGCTGCACGACGCCGGCATCGAGGTGATGCTCGATGTCGTCTACAACCACACCGCCGAGGGCAACCATCTCGGCCCGACGCTGTGCTTCCGCGGCATCGACAACGCGTCCTATTACTGGCTCAACAAAGAGCATCCGCGCTACTATGACGATTTCACCGGCTGCGGCAGCTCCGTCAACCTCACCCATCCGCGCGTGCTGCAGATGGTGATGGATTCGCTGCGCTACTGGGTCGAGGTCTGTCATGTCGACGGCTTCCGCTTCGACCTCGCCACCACGCTGGCGCGCGGGCCGAACGGTTTTGACCGCAATTCCTCCTTCCTCACCGCCGTGCGGCAGGACCCGGTGCTGGCCACCGTCAAGCTCGTCGCCGAGCCGTGGGATCTTGGCCTCGGCGGCTATCAGGTCGGCGCGTTTCCCTCGCAATGGTCGGAATGGAACGATCGCTATCGCGGCGCGATGCGGCGTTACTGGAGCGGCGAAGGCAGCCTGATCGGCGAAGTATCGAGCCGCATGACCGCCTCATCCGACCTGTTCCGTCACGACAATCGCGCGGCGCGCGCCAGCATCAATCACATCACCGTCCATGACGGTTTCACGCTGGCCGACCTGTTCAGCTACAACGAGAAGCACAACGAAGCCAACGGCGAGGACAATCGCGACGGCTCCAACGACAACAACAGCAACAATTGGGGCCATGAGGGCCCGACCACCGACGCCGGGATAACAGCGCTGCGCCGGCAACTCCGCAAGAATCAGTTTGCCTGCCTGTTCCTCGCGCAGGGAACGCCGCTGATGCTGGCCGGCGACGAGGTCGGCAATTCGCAGAACGGCAACAACAACGCCTATTGCCAGGACAATGAGATTGGCTGGGTTACCTGGGACAATCTCGGCAAGGTGGGCGAAGACCTCACCGATTTCGTCGGTCACATGACCGCGCTACGCCGGCGCTTCCCGCAACTGCGCTACCAGCGCTGGCTTTCCGGGCGACGCAAGGATGGCACCTATGGTGTGCTGTGGCTGACACCGGCGGCCGAGGAAATGCAGGAATCCGACTGGAATTTTCCGGAGGGACGATTCCTCGCCTACGTGCTGGGGCCCTTGGAACAAGGCCAGCCGCCGATCTTTATCGTGCTGAACGCCGCGCCTGAAGAGATCGGTTTCAAATTGCCGCAGATGTCCGAAATCAAGAACTGGCAGCAGGTGCTGAACACGACCGAAACCGTGCAGAGCTTTGCCGAGTTCGCTTCCGGCACAGAGACCAGCGCGCCGCCGCGGTCGGTGCTTGCCTTTGCAGGCGCGGCATGAATGACCGCCAGTTCGGCCCTTTTCTGACCAATTACGGCACGCGCTTTCGACTGTGGGCGCCAGCGGCGAAACGCGTCGAGGTGATGCTCGAGCAACCTCACGCGATGCGGCGTGGCGAGGACGGCTGGTTCACGGCCGACATTGCCGGCGTCAAGGCTGGCGCGCGCTACAAATTCCGCATCGATGACGAGATCGACGTGCCGGACCCGGCATCAGAGTTTCAACCCGATGACGTCTTTGGCCCGAGCGAGATCATCGATCATGCAGCCTATCCGTGGCGTGCCCAAAACTGGCGCGGCCGGCCGTGGCAGGAGGCTGTCATCGTCGAGGCCCATGTCGGCACCTTCACCAAGGAAGGCAGCTATCGCGCGATGATCGACCGGCTCGATCATCTCGTCGAGACCGGCATCACCGCGCTGGAATTGATGCCGCTGGCGGATTTCGCAGGCACGCGCAACTGGGGCTATGACGGCGTGCTGTGGTATGCGCCGGACAGCGCCTATGGGCGGCCCGACGATCTCAAGGCGCTGATCGACGAAGCGCATCAGCGCGGGCTGATGGTGATGCTCGACGTCGTCTATAACCATTTCGGCCCCGAAGGAAATTATCTCGGCCGTTATGCGCCATCCTTCTTCACGGATGCACATACCCCGTGGGGAAGCGCGATCGATTATCGTGTAGCGCCGGTCCGCGCCTTTGCGATCGAAAATGCACTGCACTGGCTGCGCGACTATCGTTTCGACGGGCTGCGGCTCGACGCCGTCAACTCCATCGTCGAGCCGGGCGGGCTATCGCTGCTGCATGATATCAGCGCCGCCGCGGGCAAGCTCGCAACCGAGACCGGCCGGCACATTCATCTCGTGCTGGAAAACGGCGACAACCGCGCCAGCATTCTGGACGCCGCGGAAGGCCCGCCGCACGGGAAGTATCGCGCGCAGTGGAACGATGATTATCATCACGCCTGGCGCGTGCTGATGACCGGCGAGAAGCAGGGCTATTACGCCGACTATCAGCGCGCGCCGTTATCGGACATCGCCCGCGCGCTGTCGTCGGGCTTCGTCTATCAGGGTGAGATGTCGGCGTTCCGTCGCGGCAAGCGCGGCGAGCCGAGCGGCCATCTGACGCCAACGGCCTTCATCAACTTCGTGCAGAACCACGACCAGATCGGCAACCGCGCGCTCGGCGACCGGCTCGAAGGCAACGCCGACCCGCGGATGATCGAAGCGGCGCTTTCGGTGCTGCTGATCGCACCTCACATTCCCATGCTGTTCATGGGTGAGGAATGGGGCTCCACGGTCCCCTTCCCGTTCTTCTGTGATTTCGGCGGCGAGCTTGCCGACGCGGTCCGGAAGGGTCGCCGCGTCGAACTGGCGTGGGCCTATGCGGAATATGGCGACGAGGTCCCCGACGCGCTTGCGGCATCGACCCGCGATTCCGCCATCCTCGACTGGGACGGCCGCAACGCGCCGGCCGGACAGAAACGCCTGACCATGGTGCGAGAACTGTTGCTGATACGACGGCAGGAGATCGTGCCGCGCCTGGCCGGCGCAGCCTTCGGGAAGGCCGAGGCAGCAGACAACGGGCTACTGACGGCCAACTGGCGCATGGGCGACGGCGCCGCGCTCCGCCTTGCCGCCAACCTGTCGGACCAGACCATCAGCCATGCGCCCGGCAGACCGGCGGGAACCCTGATCTGGGGCAGCGAGTTGGGCGACAGCGTCCCGCCATGGACGGTGCTCTGGCGCATCGGATAGGAAAATGCCTCCGGCGATCCCGATCGCGACCTACCGCCTGCAATTGTCGGCGGATTTCGATTTCGACGCTGCCGCTTCGGTGGTGCCTTACCTGAAGGCCCTTGGGATCACCCATCTCTATGCCTCGCCCTTCATGCGCGCCCGCAAGGGCAGCACGCATGGCTACGACGTCACCGACCACGCCCGGTTCAATCCCGAACTCGGCGGCGAAGCCGGCTTCGAGCGGCTGAGCGCGGTGCTGCGGCAACACGATCTCGGGCTGATCCTCGACTTCGTGCCTAACCATGTCGGCGTGCATTTTGACGACAATCCCTGGTGGCTCGACGTGCTGGAGTGGGGTCCCGCCTCGCCGCACGCCATATCCTTCGACATCGACTGGGAGCAACTGCCTTACCGCGCCCGTGGCGGCGTTCTGCTGCCGATCATCGGCTCGTCGTATGGCCAGGCACTGGAAAGCGGCGAGATCGAGCTGCGCTATGACGCGAGCGAAGGCAGTTTCTCGGCCTGGTATTTCGAGCATCGGCTGCCGATCGCGCCGGAACGTTACGGCGAAATCCTGCGCATGATCCTCAAGGAAGCGGATGCGGAAGAAAGCGCGCCCGGCAAGGCCATGCTTGCGCTGGCGCTGCGCTACCAGGGACCGCGGCGTCCCAACCGCAAGGAAGCGCCTGGCTTCAAGGCCGAACTGAAGGGCATCGCGGGAGCCGCCGAGATCATCGCGCAGGGCCTTGCAGCCTATCGCGCCGGACCGGATCGCGGCGCTGCCACACTGGCGCTGCATCATCTGCTCGAACGCCAGCACTACAAGCTCGGCCACTGGCGGCTCGCTTCCAGCGACATCAACTACCGGCGCTTCTTCGACATCAACACGTTGGCAGGCCTGCGCGTCGAGGATGCCGCCACGTTCGAGGCGATCCATCGCCTGGTCAAGAAGCTGATTGCCGAGGGAAAGCTGCATGGCCTGCGGCTCGATCACATCGACGGCCTGCGCGATCCCGTGCAGTATTTCCAGCGCCTGCGCCGGCTGGTTCGCGAGGCGCATGGCGGCCAGTCACGGCCCTTCTACGTGGTGATCGAGAAGATCCTCGGCGAGCACGAGAAGCTGCCGGCCTTCGCCGGGGTTCACGGCACCACCGGCTATGAATGGATGAACGCGATCACCCAGGTGCTGATCGACGGAAACGGCCTGGAGCCGCTCGACGAGATCTGGCGGCAGATCAGCAACCAGTCGCCCAAGCTCGAACCCATCCTGCGGGAGGCCAAACGCCGCGTATTGGAAACGCTGCTGGCCAGCGAGTTCACGGTGCTGACGCGGCTGTTGGCGCGGATTGCCAGCGGACATTACTCTACCCGCGACTATTCCGCCGACAGCCTGCGGCAGGCGCTCGAACTCTACGTGCTGCACTTTCCGGTCTATCGGACCTATCTGGCACCGTCAGGCCCGTCCGTGCATGATCGCCAGTTGATATCAGGCGCGATCGAGCGGGCGCGCAGCGACTGGTTTGCCGCCGACGACGGCATCTTCGACTTTCTCCGCGACACGCTGACGATGGATCTGATCAACCCCGGGCGGGCGCACCACAGCGCGCCACGCGTCAGGCGCTTCGCCTTGAAGGTGCAGCAATTCACCGGCCCGATGATGGCGAAGTCGCTGGAGGACACGACGTTCTATCGCTACCACCGCCTGCTGGCCCTCAACGAGGTCGGCGGCGACCCGGCCGCAAAGGCGCTTACGGCCGGCGAATTTCACGACATGATGCGGACCCGCGCCAGGGAGTGGCCGCATGGGATGACGGCGACCGCGACGCATGACACCAAGCGCGGCGAGGATGCGCGGGCGCGCATCATGGCGCTGGCCGAAATCCCGGGCGAATGGACCAGCACGGTGGCACGATGGAAATTGCTCAACGCGCCGCACCTTCTGGTCGATGGCGAGTTGCGCGCGCCCTCGGCGACATCAGAATACATGCTGTATCAGGCATTGCTGGGCGCATGGCAGCCGGGCGACGCTTCCCTCCTCGAACGGATGCAGGAGTATGCGCTGAAAGCGGCGCGCGAGGGCAAGCAGGAAACGAGCTGGCTCAATCCGCACGCGGCTTACGAGGGCGGCGTAAAAGACTTCATCGCAAAAATTCTCGATCCATCGCTCTCGGGTGAATTTCTAAGCTCCCTGCAATCGCTTGCGCAGCGATTATCGCTGCTGGGCGCGCTGAACTCGCTCAGCCAGATCACGCTGAAAGTGGCGATGCCGGGCGTACCGGATATCTATCAGGGCACGGAGCTGTGGGATTTTTCACTGGTCGATCCGGACAATCGGCGGCCGGTCGATTTTGCCGAACGCGCAGGCCGGCTCGCCGCGCTGGAGAAATGGGATTGGGGTCGGCTGACGGAGAACTGGCCGAACGGGCATCTGAAGCTGGCCTGGACACGGCATCTACTCAAGCTGCGGACTGAACTCGCCGATGTATTCACGGACGGCGACTACGAGCCTCTGGAGGTGGGCGGCTTGCATCGCGACCATTTCATTGCTTTCGCCCGGCGGCGAGGCCGGGAGGCGGCAATCGTCGTCGTGACGCGATGGTTTGCGCCGTTTACCGACAGCGGCAGGCATTGGCCAAGTCCGGAAAATTACGACGCCGTGCTGAACGTCGGCGGCTATGCGGCGGAAGGTTTTGCCGATGCCGACGCTGCGCAGTTGCGCCTGTCAGACCTGCTCACGCATCTGCCCGTCGCCGTGCTGAAAGCGAGGTTCACCGGCGCCGCAAAGCCGTCTCCACGGCGCAGCCGCGGCTAGTGCATCAGTTTTTCTTGGTCAGCAACAACTGGCCCCGACTGCGGATGGCGGCCTGTGCGGCCTCGGCAAAGCGCTGCAACAGCCATGGCAGCACCACTTCGACCTGCACATGATCGTCGGCGACGTCGACATGGCCCGCCGCGCCCTGCCCGAGGGCGCGCACGCGGAAGATCATGCGGTTATCTTCCCAGCGCTCCTCATCGACGCTCAGCATCGGCACGCCGGACGCGGCGCGCGAAAGCCCGGACTTAAGGCGGCGCATCGCCTCTTCGCGTCCCAGACTATGCGGAATGGAAACCACGAGCGGCTTGGTCATCGCAAAATCCCTCTCTCATCTAACCGCATGTAATTGCACAGGCTTCGAATGGAAGAGCCTCACGCATTATGGCGGTGCAAAACGGAACTTAGGTGACTCCCGGTTGTTGGTCCCCGTGAAGGGCAGAACATGCAGAACGCCCGTTCGGGCTGAGGAGAGGTTTATGTCTATCGGCACCATCATCCTGATCATTCTCATCATCGCCCTGCTCGGCGGATTCAGCGGCATCGGCGGCGGTCCGTTCTATGGCACCGGATATTACGGTGGCGGAGGATTGGGCCTTGTGATCGTGATTCTGTTGATCCTGTTGTTGCTTGGGAAGCTGTAGGAAAAGCGCCGTACGTGGGGTGGGCAAAGGCGCAGCCGTGCCCACCTTTCTTTTTGGCCGCAGGATGGTGGGCACGCTTCGCTTTGCCCACCCTACATTGAAGCCAGCTTTTTCATCGACGCCTTGATCGACGCCGCCGCATCATCATAACCGTCCCACGCCTTCGTCTTCGCCAGCAGCGAGGGCACGGTGCGCACCGTGTACTTCTTCGGATCGAGATCGTCGCGCACCTGCGTCCACGTCAACGGCATCGAGACGGTAGCGCCGTCGCGCGCACGCGGCGACAGCACGGCAACCGCGGTCGACATCCGGTCGTTGCGCAGATAATCGAGGAAGATCTTTCCCTTGCGCAGCTTCTTCGACATGTTGAGCAGATAGCGCTCGGGATCATCGTTCGCCATCCACTGGCAGATGCCTTGCGCGAACGCCTTGGCTTCCTTCCACGTCACCTTGTCCCTCGCGCCATGGAGCAGCGGCGTCACCACGTGCAGCCCCTTGCCGCCGGTGGTCTTGCAGAAACATTCGAGGCCGACGGCGGTCAGTCGCTGGCGCATATCTTTCGCCGCCTCGATGACATCCAGGAATTCGACATTGGGCGCCGGATCGAGATCGAACACCAGCCGCCCCGGCACATCGGGTTCTCCGGGCGCGCAATTCCAGGGATGCAGCTCCAGCCCGCCGAGTTGCGCCACCGCGGCCAGCCCTTCGATCCGGTCGATCTGCAGATAGGGCTTGCGGTCGCCAGAGACCTTCACCAGTTCGAGGAGCTTCGAACCGCCCGGCATGGCGTGGCGCTGAAAGAAGGTCTCGCCCTTGATGCCATCGGGCGCACGCAGCACCGAGCACGGTCTTCCCCTGATATGGCCGATCATCCATTCGCCTACCGCCTCGAAATATCGCGCGAGGTCGAGCTTGGTGACGGCCTCGCCGTCGCCGCCGTCAGGCCACAGCGCCTTGTCGGGCTTGGAAATCGCAACGCCCAGCACCTCTGAAGATCTGGCCGACGCTTTCGGCGATCGCGCGACGGGCGTTACAACTTGGGTCATGGCAGGCCTCTCCGCGCGTACTTCCTTTGCCGGCTTGTCCTGACGCAGACCCTTGAACGCGGCCTGCCGGATGTTGCCGCCATGGGTCCAGCCGGCGAACTCGACCTCGGCAATCAGTTCGGGCTTCAGCCAGTGGACATCGCGGGTCTTCTTCGGCGCATCCTTGCCGCCGAACGGGCTCTTGTCCGATGCCGCCGCTTTCAGCGCCGGCATGATGCGGCGGACCGTATCCTGGCCGAAACCGGTGCCGACCAGCCCGACAAAAGCCAGATGGTTGCCACGATAGACGCCGGCCATCAGCGAGCGGAATTTGCCGTTAGTGGTTTTCCAGCCACCGAGCACGACCTCCTGCCCGCCGCGGATCTTTGCCTTGGTCCAGCTCTCGGAACGTCCCGAACGATACGGCGCGGCCAGCTTCTTGGAGACGATACCTTCCAGCGACAGCTTCCTGGCCGACTCCAGCACGGCATCGCCGCGCTCCTCGAAATGATCGACGTAACGGATCAGTCTATCCTTTCCGTTTCGCCGCTCCTCCAGCAGCCGTTTCAAGCGTTCCTTGCGCTCACGCAGCGGCAACTGACGCAAATCCTCACCCTCGGCAAACAGCAGATCGAAGGCAAAGAAGATCAGGTCGCCGGTCTTGTTGTCCGCTATTGCCGCCTGCAAGGCGGAAAAACTTGGCACGCCGCTGTGGTCCAGCGCGACGATCTCGCCGTCGATCAACGCATCGGGTAACGCCTTGGCCGCTCGCGTAATGGCGCCGAATTTGTCGGCCCAGTCCAGCCCTTTCCGGGTCAGCAACGCGGCATCACCATCCTCGATCCGCAATTGCACGCGGTAACCATCGAACTTGACTTCATGACACCAGCCATCCGCGTTCGGCGGCCGCTCGACCGAGGCACAGAGTTGCGGCGCGACGAAATCCGGCATCGTGGAAACCTTCTTCGGTTTTGCGCTCTGCGCCGGTGCGCGGGATCTTGTTTCGAGACTGGATCGCAAGGCCGCCGCTTTGCCCCTGGCGCGCGCCTCCGCCGCATCGCCACGGTTCGAATGCCAGACCGCGTCGGCTTTGGTCTTGCCCTTGGCCAGCATGAACGGCTTTGGCGCCCTGCCCTTGCCTTCGGCAATCTGCGCCATCGATCGCCCCGAAGCGACGGAACGATCCTCTTCCAGAATGTCGTTGGCCTCGCCTTCGCGTGCGTATTCGTCACGGTGCTTGATCAGAAGCCAGTTGGTGCGCTTGCCGCCATAACGGTCGCCCTTCATTCGCACCAGCACCCAGCTTCCGTGCAGCTTGTCGCCCTGCAAGGTGAATTTCAGGTCGCCCTTCTTGAAGCCGCGATCGGGATCGTCGGATTCCCAATAACCACGGTCCCATAGCTGCACGGTGCCGCCGCCATATTCGCTGTCTGGAATGGTGCCTTCGAAGTCGCCGTAATCGAGCGGATGATCCTCGACCTCCACGGCAAGCCGCTTGTCGTGCGGATCGAGCGAGGGGCCGCGCGTTACCGCCCAGGACTTGAAGACGCCGTCGAACTCCAGCCGCAGATCGTAATGCAGTCTTGTCGCATCATGCTTCTGGATCACAAAACGCCGATGTTTGGCGGGCGCGACCTTGACGTCGCCGGAGGGCTCCGCCGTTTTGCCGAAATCGCGCTTCTTGCGGTACGTGCTGAGTTTCTTCAACGCCACGGCCAACCTCGACCATCAGGACCGCCCCTGTCACGCAGGAACGAAACCCCATACTAGCCGTTGAAGTTCCCAAACCCAACCCGTGCCCGGAGATTGCAATGGCCCCCCGCGCCTACTGGAAAGGCTCGCTGAAACTCTCCTTGGTGTCATGCCCTGTCGTATTGTACCCGGCCTCGACATCGGTCGAGAAAACCCGTTTTCACATGATCAACAAGGAGACCGGCAACCGCCTGAAGCAGCAGATGATCGATGCCGAGACCGGCGATGTCGTCGAAAGCGACCAGAAGGGCCGCGGCTATGAGCTGAAGAAAGGCCGCTATGTCGAGATCGAAAAGGACGAACTCGAAGCCGTTCAGATCGAGAGCAATCACACCATCGAGATCGATAGCTTTGTGCCGCGGGATGAAATCGACAAGCGCTACTACAATCACCCTTACTATCTCGCCCCCGACGGCAAGGTCGCGGTGGACGCCTTCGCGGTGATCCGCGACGCCATGAAGGATGAGGACCGGGTGGCGCTGGCGCGCATCGTGCTGACCAACCGCGAGCACGTCATGGCGATCGAGCCGCTCGGCAAGGGACTGCTCGGCACCACGCTGCGCTATCCCTACGAGCTGCGCGACGAGGACGACTTCTTCGAGGACATCAAGACCCCGAAGATCACAAAGGACATGGTCGAGCTCGCGGGCCATATCCTGCAGACCAAGGCCTCGCATTTCGATCCCTCGAAATTCAAGGACGAGTATGAGGATGCGCTGAAGGCGCTGGTGCGGCGCAAGGCTTCCGGCAAGACAATCAAGCTACCCGAGCCCGAGGAGAAGCCCGACAACGTCATTAACCTGATGGATGCGCTGAAGGCGAGCCTTAAGGGCAAGGCAGCGGCGAAGCGGCGCGGCCATGGCTCAACGGCGCGGCGTGCGCCGGCACGCCGGACGACAAAGCGAGCGCACCGGTCCGCGGCCCGGCACCGCAAGGCGGGCTGATTCCTCCGTCATTGCGAGGAGCTCGCGACAAAATTGCAAAGCAATTTTGCGCTGAAGCGACGAAGCAATCCATCCCTCCGCGCGTGTGTAGCGATGGATTGCTTCGCTTCGCTCGCAATGACGGGGTGGCCTCGGTCCCGCTTGCATTACCCGGCACCAAAAGGCATTTTCTCCCTGGGAACTGACGCCACCGATAACAACGGCGCCGGACCGGGGAGGATTTGATGGCACTGACAACGTCGCACGTCGCTGGACCAGCCACGCCTGCGGTACGCGAAATGACGTTCGGCGATCTCCTGCGCAAGGCGGCCGAAGCGGCGCCCGATCGTCTGGCCCTGATTGCGGGCGTGCCCGATCCGGCGCTGCGGCGGCAATGGACCTACGCCGAATTCTATCGGGAGGCGCAGCGGACCGCCCGCGCGCTGCTGTCCCGCTTCAAGCAAGGCGAGCGCATCGCGGTCTGGGCGCAGAATATTCCGGAATGGATGATGCTCGAATTCGGCGCCGGGCTCGCGGGCATGGTGCTCGTCACGGTCAACCCGGCCTTTCGCGCGCGTGAAGTGGAGTATGTGCTGAAGCAGTCGCGCTCGGCCGGCGTCTTCGTCGTCAACGGCTTTCGCGGCAATCCGATGCTGGAGACGGTGCAGGCGGTGGCTGCGAACTGCCCCGAGCTGCGCGAGATCATCTGCTTCGACGACTGGAACGCCTTCATCGCGGCTGGCGACGATGAGCGCGTCACGCTGCCGGACGTTACTCCCGACGATCCCGTCATGATCCAGTACACGTCGGGCACCACGGGCTTTCCGAAAGGCGCCCTGCTCCGCCATCGCGGACTGCTCAATAACGGCGCCGACACCGCCGACCGGATGGGTGTCGATGCCGGCGACGTCTTCGTCACCACGATGCCGCTGTTTCATACCGGCGGCTGCGTCTGCTGCGTGATCGGCGCGGTATCGAAAGCGGCGACCCAGGTGCTGGTGGAAGCCTTCGAGCCCGGCCTCGTACTGGAAATGCTCGGGACCTATCGCGGCAATGCGATGCTCGGCGTTCCCACCATGCTGGTGGCGATGCTGGAGCACCCGACATTCGCGGCGACCGATCTTTCGGCCGTCAAGGCGATCTGCTCCGGCGGCTCCACGGTGCCGGCCTCGCTGGTGCGGCTATTGGAAGAGAAACTCGGCGCGCCCTTTACGATCGTGTTCGGCCAGACCGAATGCTCCCCGGTCGCGGCGCAAACGCGCACCACCGACAGCGTCGAGGACAAGGCCAACACGATCGGCCTGCCGCTACCCAACATGGAAACCAAGATCATCGACCCCAACACCGGCGAGACCGTTCCGATCGGCACGATCGGCGAGTTCTGCACCCGCGGCTATCACGTGATGATCGGTTACTTCGAAATGCCCGACGCGACTGCCGCCGCGATCGACGCCGACGGTTGGCTGCATACCGGCGATCTCTGCGCCATGGATGCGCGCGGCTATTGCACGGTGGAAGGCCGCCTCAAGGACATGATCATTCGCGGCGGCGAAAACATCTATCCGCGCGAGCTGGAAGAGCTGCTGTTCAAGCATCCGAAGGTCGGCGAAGTCGCCGTGATCGGCCTACCGCACGAGAAATGGGGCGAAGAGGTCGCAGCCTTCATCCGCCCGGCGCCGGGAGCCATCATCGACAAGGACGAGATGATCGACTACATGCGCGCCGCGCTCGCCCCGCACAAGACGCCAAGACACTGGTACGTCGTCGATGCCTTCCCACTGACTGGATCGGGCAAGATCCAGAAGTTCAAGCTGCGGGAAGCCTGCACCAAGGGCGAGATGACGGCGATCTGAAAATCCAGGTGCCATTCCAATACAACCGCAACGATGATAGTTTGGCCTGGCACTGGGGACCATCAATGCCGGGTCTAAACGCGATCTTGATACTTGAGGCATCACGCCCAAGCATCACCTGCCGCCTGCCCCGCCCTTACGTCGTCGCGCGGCGTACGAGCCGATAGGTCATTGTGATGTTCGACCGAGCCTATCGGCAGCGCCTCGAAGCGGACCTTACGCGATGGGAAGCCGATGGCGTGATCACGCCTGCTTCTCTGACAGCCATCCGCGCCGCCCTTCCCCCGCTCGCTCCCGGCATCAACATCGCGGTAGTAGTTGCCATCGTCGGCGGCCTGCTGATCGCGGCTGCGTTCCTGGCTTTCGTCGCGGCGCATTGGATTGAACTGGCGCGGCTGTTGCGTTTGGCCATGCTGCTTGCCGGCGTCCTCATCGCCCATGGCCTCGGCGCCTGGTTCGCCCGCGCCGGCCAGCCGGTGCTCGCCGATCTCTGCGCCAGTGTCGGCGCGATCATCTTTGGCGCCGCGATCGCACTGGTCGGCCAGATGTATCATCTGGGCGGCGACTTTGCCGGCGGCATGCTGCTGTGGGCGATCGGCGCGTTGGCGGCGGCCGCGCTGACCGGCTCGCGCGGCACGCTCGCGGTGGCGCTTACGGCCGCAACCATCTGGAGCTGGATGCGCACCTTCGAAATCGAAGTCCCGCATTTTGCATTTGCGGCGTTCTGGCTTTTCGCGGGCGGCCTCGCCCTGGCCTGGAATTCGCGCGTGGCGGCGCATCTCGTAGCGGTCGCGGCATTTCCATGGTGGATTGCTTCTTCGCTTCATCCGCATCTTCATTTTCGGCCATCATTCATGCTTGCCAATGGTGCGGCATTGCTGTTCGGCGGCGGGCTGGCGCTTGCCGCTTTGGCCTGGGAGCGCGCGGCCCGTGCCGGATCCGTCCTGTCGAACTACGGCGCTTTGGCACTGGCAGGCGCCGCGATCCTGGAAGCGGTCATGGCCAACGAGGTCTTCCGCAGCCACACCGGGTTGGCAAACCAGCCGCTCTGGATCATCTCATGTGGCGTCGCCGGTATGATCTTTGCCGTTGCCGTCGCCGCAACGGCACGTCGGATCGGTACGGCTTTCGCCGCAGGCGCGATCGGGCTCGTCCTCGCTGCCGCGGCCGCGTGGACGCCTCAGCAATCGAGCGAACCGTGGCTGGCCTATGCCGCTCTGCTCTGCGCCATGCTCTGCCTGGTTGTTTCCGGCATGCTGGACGCCGCCCGTCCGCGGATCGTCGCCGGCTGGCTCGGCATCGCAGGCGTTATCGCGGCCATCACATGGGCGGTGAAGGGTTCGCTCTTGAACCGCTCGATATTCCTCGCCGCGGCCGGCATCGTCGCTGTTGCTCTCGCCTTGATCCTCAATCGTTTCGTGCCGAGGGCCCGCGAATGATCACAGGCTCTGTCGCATCTCTCGCTGCACTCTGGTCGCGCATTCCAAAATTCGTGTTGTTCGGCGTTGCCGCTCTGCTTCAGATCGCGCTGCTGGCCGCGATGATCGTCGATCGGATACAGGTTCTGCGTGACGGCACGGAAGTGACCTTGCAGACCCGTCCCGTCGATCCCAGGGATTTCCTGCGCGGCGACTACGTCATCCTGGGCTACGACATTACGCAACTGCCGGCAGGCACGCTTCAGAACCAGCCCTCCGGCGAGCGCCATCCGCTGGTGTACGTTAAACTCACGCCCAATCGCGACGGCGTCCATGAGCCCGTCTCGGTCCATGCCAACCCTGTGCCGGTTGCGAGCCCCGAGGTGTTGATCCGCGGCCGCATCGCCTATGGCGCCAGCTGCGGCTCGAAGTCAGACGTCTTCTGCGAAAAACTCACAATTCGCTACAACCTCGAAAGCTATTTCGTTCCCGAGGGTGAAGGCCGGAAGCTCGAAGATGTCCGCAACCAGCGCAAGCTGCTGGTCGTCGCGGCAGTCCTGCCCTCCGGGCGCGCCGCCATCAAGCGCCTCCTGATCGACGGCAAGCCGGTATATGAGGAGCCGTGGTTCTAGCTCCGCTTCCGCGACCTCACGCGCGGTCGCCACTAGCCCTTGAATGTCGGTTGCCGCGGATGGATGCAGTCCTTGAAATCCGCAAAACCCTTCCACGCCGGCTCCGGCGCGTCCTGTCCGGCCTGCGGCATATAGATCGATGTCTCCATCGACCCCATTGTCGGAATATAGCGCGGACAATTCGGAAAGATCGCCCGCGCGGTCACGCGCACGATGAGTTGCGCGCCGACGGTCTCCGCCAGCAGCGGATCGTTATCGCTCACGCTGGCGCTGCCGTTGACCCGCAAACGTTTCGGCTTGTCGTGCATCGCGATAAACAGCAGGCCGACATCGGCATTGACGACGATGTTGCCCAGACTCTTGAACATGCCGTTGCCGTCATAGTCGGGGAAAGCGAGTTCGGAAGGCCCGGTGATGCGCACAAAGCCCGGCGCCCCGCCCTTGAACGAGCAGTCGGGCCGGCCCTCGGCGTCGGCGGTTGCGAGAAAGAAATACGGCAGGCTTTCTATATACTGCTTGTCGTCAGCGGTGAATTCCTTGCGCATCAGCTTCTCTTCCAGCCGGTCCGAAATCCGGCGGCTGTCGAACTGATCCTGCAATTGCCGGTTACCTTCGTGATACATGACACTCTCGGCCATGGCGTTGCGTCCTCCTCCGATTCATCCGGGCGCGTGCGGTCTACCCAGTGGTCACATCCCAACGGTGAGCATACCATTTTATCGTGGGACAGCGTGCGGCAAGCTGACCCGCGTGACAGATGCGATACGGATCGTTTGGCGAGCTATCGCAGTCAGTTGAAAACCGGTAGATTTATTAGCCCCACCACGGCCATTGGCCCGGGAGTTCCATCGATGCTGCAGCTTTACGGAAACTCGAGATCGCGCGCGATGCGATGCCTGTGGATGCTTGAGGAAGTCGGCAGGCCGTATCAGCTGGTAGAAAAAACGACCCGTGCGGACGATCTGCAAACCGCAGAATATCTACGATTGAACCCAAATGCCCGGATTCCGACGCTGGTTGACGGCGATCTGGTGCTCTGGGAGTCGATGGCGATCAATCTCTACCTCGCGCAAAAATATGACGGGCCGATGCACTGCACCAGCCCGGAAGTGCTCGGGCTCGCCGCGCAATGGAGCTTCTGGGCGATGCTGGAGGTTGAACATCTGCTGCTCAATCTTCTGGAGCACCGCGCGCTGCTGGCAGAGTTTGCGCGTGATGCATCCGCGGTGGAGCGGAACGAATTGCTGCTGAAGAAACCTCTGGGCGTGCTGAACGACACCTTGGCCGGATGCGATTATTTGGCGGGGAACAGCTTTACGGTCGCCGACCTTAACGTCGCAAGCATCCTCGTATGGGGCAAGATGGCGCGACTGGATTTTTCTGCCTACCCGAACCTGATACGATGGCTGAACGCGTGCCTGGCAAGACCTGCCTTTGTGCGCGTGCGCGAGCAGGCTCGCCGCAAATAGCCGCCACGATCTGATCAATCCGGCGCGCGCAACCGGTAACCGATCCCCGTCTCCGTCAGCACGAATTGCGGACGCTCGGGGTCGGCTTCGATCTTCTGCCGGAGCTGGCGGACATAGACGCGCAGATATTGTGCATCCGTCAGTTCGTCCCAAAGCTCCTTCAACAGGAAGCGATGGGTCAGCACCTTGCCGGCGTGCTGCACCAGGACGCGCAGCAATTCATATTCCTTGGGCGAAAGCTTCACCTCGCGCTCGCCGACCTTGACGATGCGGCGGACCAGATCGACCGAGAGGTCACCTGCGCGAAACACCGGCCGCTCGCCCTGTACCTGCAACTGGTGCCGCAGCGCCGCGCGCATCCGCGCCAGCAGCTCATCCATCCCAAACGGCTTGGTCAGGTAATCGTCGGCGCCGAGATCGAGCGCCTGCACCTTGCCGGCCTCATCGCCTCTGCTCGACAGCACCACGATCGGCACGCTTTCATTGCGGCCGCGGATCATGCGCAGCAAGTCGTGGCCCTGGATATCGGGCAGGCCCAGATCGAGAATGATCAGCGCCGGGTTCTCGGCGAGCTTTTCCAGCGCCAGCTTGCCGTTGGAGGCTTCCAGGATGTCGTAGCCTTGCGTGCTCAGTCCCATCCGCAGCAGCTTGCGGATCGGCGGCTCGTCATCGATGACCAGAACCTTGATCGCGGGAGCATTCATGCGGCGGTATCCAGTGCGCTGTCCATAGCAGGTACCGGCAGCCGAATTGATATCACCGCCCCGCTACGGTCGCTGCGGTTGGCAGCCGAGATCGTGCCGTGCATCGCCTCGACAAAGCCGCGGGAGATCGCAAGCCCAAGGCCGGTGCCGGGACGGACGTGATCGCCCTTCTCGGCGCGATAGAATTTGTCGAACACGCTTTCGAGTTCCGCAGGCGGGATGCCGTTGCCCTCATCGAGGATCTGCAGCAAGACGACGCCTTGATCGCGCATTCCCCTGACCGAGATCGTGGTGCCGGACGGCGCATATTTGGCGGCGTTATCGAGCAGGTTGAACAGCACCTGTTCGAATAGCACGGCGTCGAGCTCCAGCATTGGCAGATTGGGGCTAAGCTCCAGCGACACCTTGTGATGCACGAGAATCTTCCCGGCCCGCCGCAGCGCGCTGCCGACGATCTCACTGACGTCATGCCGCGCGGAATTCGGCACGATGGCGCCGGATTCCAGCTTGGTCATGTCGAGCAGGTTGGCGATGAAGCGGTTGAGCCGCTCGGATTCGTCGATCATGGTAGCAAGCAGTTCGTTCTTCTGCGCGTCGTCGAGGCCGGAGCCGAGATCGCGCAGGGTGGAGGCGGCGCCGAGCACGGATGCCAGCGGCGTCTTCAGATCATGCGAGATCGAAGTCAACAGCGCGCCGCGCAGCCGGTCGGATTCCACCGTGCGCTTGACCCGATCCATGTCCTCCACCAGCAGCACGCGCTCGATCGCGAGCGCGCCCTGATCGACCAGCGCATCCAGCAGCCGGCGCTGGTCCGGCGTCAGCAACGGGCCGGTGCGGTCGTCGTCGATGCCGATGACGCCGATTGCGCCGCGCCCGGTTCGCATCGGCAGGAACAGCCGCTTCGCGCCCGGCAGCGTATCCGAGCCGCGCCCGGCCGGACGATCGTTGCCCCAGGCCCAGTTGGCGGCGGCGAGATCGGCCTGATCGAGCTGATCCTCCGGCGGATAGCCGGACTTTACGGTGAGTACGCCCTCCTCGGGCAACAGCAACACCACCCGCACTTTCAGCATCAGCGCGGTCTGGTAGGCGGTCGCCCACAGCACGTCATCCAGGGTCGCGGTGCCGGCCAGCTTGCGGCTGAAGGCATAGAGCGATTCGGTGGTGCGGACCCGGCCGATCGCCGTGTCGGCCTGTGATCGTACGCGCGCCGCGACATTGGAAACCAAGAGCGCGATCACCATGAAGAAGAAGAACGCCACGATGTTGGTCGGATCGGTAATGCTGAAGGTGTAGACCGGCGGCAGGAAGAAGAAATTGTAGGATAGCGACGCCACGACGCTTGCCAGCAGCGAGGGCCACAGCCCGTAGCGGGCGGCGACGCCGACAACGGCGGTGAGGAATATCAGATCGACGTTCTCGATGCCGCCGAACAGCGGACGGATCAGCGCGGCGGCGGCAAGGCCGATCGCGACGAACAACAGCGCCATCAGATAGGGCCGCGCCTCGAACGACTCCTGCCGCGCCGCGGTCTGCACCGCCGCTTTCGCAACGCCCTCCTCGTCGCCGGCAATGACGTGGACGCTGATATTGCCGGAGCGGCGCACCAGATCGTGCACGACGGAACCGCGTGTCAGTTCGAACCACCATGACCGGGTCGATTTGCCGATGATGATCTGCGTCACGTTATTGGCATGTGCGAAGTGGATGACGTCGTCGGCGATGCGGCGGCCGACGCCGGGAATGGTCAACGCCTCGCCGCCGAGCGCTTCGGCGAGCCGCATGGTATCGACCAGCCGGTCGCGCTGTTCGTCGCTCAGCTGCAGGCTGCGCCGCGTCTCGATGCTGATCGCCGTCCACGGCGCGTGCAGCCGGTCCGCCAGACGCTTGGTATAACGGACAAGGCCAGCGGCGCGCGGATCTTCGCTGACGCAGACCAGGATACGCTCGCCGGCCGCCCAGGGACCCGCGATGGCGTTGGCCTGCATATGGGTGAGCAATTGCTCGTCGACGCGCTCGGCGGTGCGGCGCAGTGCCAGTTCGCGCAATGCGGTCAGGTTGCCCGGCGAAAAATAATGCTCCAGCGCCCGCTGGGCCTGTTTGGGGACGTAGACCTTGCCTTCCTTCAGCCGCTGGATCAGGTCATCGGGCGTGAGATCGATCAGCTCGATGGCGTCGGCGCGGTCGAAAATCGAATCCGGCACGGTCTCGCGTACCCGCACATGCGTGATCTGTGCGACCACGTCGTTGAGGCTCTCGATGTGCTGAATGTTGACGGCGGTATAGACGTCGATGCCGCGCTCGAGCAGCTCCTGGACGTCCAGATAGCGTTTTGGATGCCGGCTGCCGGGCGCGTTGGTATGGGCGAGTTCGTCCACGAGCGCGATCTGCGGCCGCCGCGCGATCAGCGCGTCGAGGTCCATCTCCTCGAGGACCTGGTCCCGGTAGCTGATGCGCTTGCGCGGGACGACCTCAAGACCATGGAGCAGCGCTTCGGTCTCGGCCCGGCCATGGGTCTCGACGATGCCGACCACGACATCGGCGCCCGCGTTCTTCTTGGCGTGGGCGCTCTGCAGCATCTCATAGGTCTTGCCGACGCCGGGCGCAGCGCCGACGAAAATCTTCAGCCGACCCGCGCGGCTGTCCTCGCGCCGGGCCGCCTCCAGCAAGGCCTCCGGCGAAGGACGTTGTTCGGGGTCGCGGCGGGTTTGGACCATGCGGCAATATAATCCTCACCCGCCGGTGAGCCTAGCTGGTCTCATTTGGAAGCCTCGTCCAATGCCAAATTCAACGCCAATACGTTAACACGCGGTTCGCCGAGCAATCCTGCCATGCGGCTCTGGGTGTGCTCCGCGACCAGTTCACGGACGCGTGCTTCCGGCAGGTTGCGGGCTTTGGCGACGCGCGGGACCTGGAATAGCGCGCCCTCGGGCGAAATATCCGGATCGAGCCCGCTGCCGGACGTCGTGACGAGATCGACCGGCACAGGCGAGGACGGGTTTTCGGTCCTGAGCTTGTCGACGTCCTCCTTGATCCGGTCGGCCAGCGCCTTGCTGGTCGGCCCAAGGTTGGAGCCGCCGGAGTTGGCGGCGTTATAGGGCGCGGGCACGGTCTTGCTCGGATCGGCCGGGTCCGGCGCCGAGGTCGCGGAGGGGCGGCCATGGAAATACTTGTCGTCCTTGAATTCCTGACCGATCAGGGCCGAGCCAATCACCTTGCCGTCCTTCTCGATCAGGCTGCCTTGCGCCTGCTTCGGGAAGATCGCACCGGCGACGGCGGTCATCGCGAGCGGATAGGCAAGGCCCGTGATCGCGGTGAGCAGCAGCAGGATGAGGATGGCGGGGCGAATTTCTCTGAGCATTGGTGTGTCTCCGATTTCTCCGTCATTGCGAGGAGCGAAGCGACGAAGCAATCCATTCTGTGTTTGCGGCGATATGGATTGCTTCGCTGCACTCGCAATGACGGTTGGGGTTTAGGCCAGCCCCAAGGCCGCAACCGCGAGGTCGATGGCCTTGATGCCGATGAAGGGAACGATGATGCCGCCGAGGCCGTAGATCAGCAGGTTACGGCGCAGCAGCGCGCCGGCGCCGACCGCACGATAGGCGACGCCTTTCAGCGCCAGCGGGATCAGCGCGATGATGATCAGCGCGTTGAAGATGATCGCCGAGAGGATCGCGCTTTGCGGGCTGGCGAGGTGCATGACGTTGAGCACTTCGAGCTGCGGGTAGAACGCCAGGAACATCGCCGGGATGATCGCAAAATACTTGGCGACGTCGTTGGCGATCGAGAACGTGGTCAACGCGCCGCGCGTCATCAGGAGCTGTTTGCCGATCTCGACCACCTCGATCAGCTTGGTCGGGTTGGAGTCGAGGTCGACCATGTTGCCGGCTTCGCGCGCGGCCTGCGTGCCGGTGTTCATGGCGACGCCGACGTCAGCTTGGGCAAGGGCCGGCGCGTCGTTGGTGCCGTCGCCGCACATCGCCACCAGCTTGCCCTTGGCCTGCTCGTCGCGGATCAGCTTCAGCTTGTCCTCAGGGGTTGCCTGCGCCAGGAAATCGTCGACGCCGGCTTCGGCGGCGATCGCAGCGGCCGTCATCGGATTATCGCCCGTGATCATCACGGTGCGGATGCCCATGCGGCGCAGTTCCGCAAAGCGCTCGCGGATTCCGCCCTTGACGATGTCCTTGAGATGGATGACGCCGAGCAGCTTGCCATCCTTGGCAACCGCGAGCGGCGTACCGCCGGCTTTGGAAATTTCGTCGGCAATGGCCTGGATTTCGCGTCCAGTTTCGGACATGGCGCCCGTTTGCAGCGCACGAACCGCATTGCCGGAGGCAACCGCCCGAATGCCGCCGCCATCGACGTAGTTGAGGATCGCATCCACCGCGCCCTTGCGGACGGTAGACGAGCCGGCATCGATGCCGCTCATGCGCGTCTGCGCGGCGAAAGGAATGAAGGTCGCGGCGAGCTCGTTCATGTCGCGCCCGCGGATACCGTATTTCTCTTTCGCCAGCACGACGATTGAACGTCCTTCGGGCGTTTCGTCGGCCAGCGAGGCGAGTTGGGCTGCATCCGCCAATTCCTGCTCGGTGACGCCGCGGACGGGACGAAATGCGGTGGCCTGCCGGTTGCCGAGCGTGATGGTGCCGGTCTTGTCGAGCAGCAGCGTGTCGACATCGCCGGCGGCTTCAACGGCTCGGCCGGACATTGCGAGCACATTGAAGCGCACCAGGCGATCCATGCCGGCGATACCGATCGCCGACAATAGCGCGCCGATCGTAGTCGGGATCAGCGTGACGAACAGTGCAACCAACACCACGACCGAAATCGAGCCGCCCGCATAGGCCGCATAGCTCGGGATCGTCACGGTCGCGAACACGAAGATGATGGTGAGGCCCGCGAGCAGGATGTTGAGCGCGATCTCGTTCGGCGTTTTCTGCCGCTCGGCGCCCTCCACCAGCTTGATCATGCGGTCGATGAAGGTCGAGCCTTGCGCTGCCGTGATGCGGACGCGGATCCAGTCGGACAACACCTGCGTGCCGCCGGTCACCGCCGAGCGGTCGCCACCGGATTCGCGGATCACCGGCGCCGATTCACCTGTTATTGCGGCTTCGTTCACCGACGCCACGCCCTCGATCACTTCGCCGTCGGACGGGATGTTGTCACCCGCCTCGACCAGGACGATATCGCCCACCTTCAGGCTGGTGCCGGAGACCAGACGATAGGATCGGTCGGAGCCTTCCAGCAGCTTGGCCTTGCTTTCGGTGCGGGTCTTCTTCAGCGATTCCGCCTGGGCCTTGCCGCGGCCTTCGGCAACGGCTTCGGCGAAATTGGCGAACAGTACGGTGAACCACAGCCACAGGATGATTTGAAAGGTGAAGGCGAGCCCCTCTCCGCCCGTCACCAGATTGCGCAGGAAGATGACGGTCGTGAGCGCGGCGACGATCTCGACCACGAACATCACGGGATTCTTGATCATCAGCCGTGGATCAAGTTTTGCAAATGCCGCGCGGATCGCGGGCACGACGATTTTCGGATCGAGCATCGCCGAAGCTGTCGCCTTTTTCTGCAGTTTCATGGTTTCCATGGATGTTACTCCGAAAGATCAGAACAACGTGTTGGCGTTCATGGCCAGGTGCTCGACGATCGGGCCGAGCGCGAGCGCCGGGAAGAAGGTCAAGCCGCCGATGATCAGGATTACGCCAACGACGAGGCCAACGAACAGGCCGCCGGTGGTCGGCAGCGTGCCGGCCGAGGGCGGAATCGATTTCTTGGAAGCGAGCGATCCCGCCAATGCCATCGCCGGAACGATCATGAAGAAGCGGCCGACGAACATCGAGCTGGCGAGCGTGAGATTGTAGAAGAAGGTGTTGCCGGTCAGGCCGCCGAAGGCCGAGCCGTTATTGCCGGTCGCCGAGGTGAAGGCATAGAGTACCTCGGTGAAGCCGTGCGGCCCGGCATTGGCCATCGACGCCACTGCCGAGGGCAGCACCACGGCGACCGCGGTCCAGCCGAGATACATCAGCGGCAGGACCAGAATGGCGAGCATCGCCATCTTGACCTCGCGCGCCTCGATCTTCTTGCCGACATATTCCGGCGTGCGGCCGACCATCAGGCCTGCGACGAAGATCGCCAGCACGACGAACAGCAGCATGCCGTAGAGTCCGGCGCCGACGCCGCCGACGATGATTTCGCCGAGTTGCATGTTGATCAGCGGGATCATGCCGCCGAGCGCAGTGAAGCTGTCATGCATGGCGTTAACCGCACCGCACGAGGCCGCCGTGGTGATGACCGCAAACAGCGAGGAGGCGACGATGCCGAAGCGGACTTCCTTGCCCTCCATGTTGCCGCCGGTCAGGCCGAGCGAGGCAAGGGTCGAGGTGCCGTTGGCCTCGGCCCAATAGGTGACGGCGACGCCAGCAAGGAACAGGACGCCCATGACGGCCAGGATCGCCCAGCCCTGCCGTTCGTTGCCGACCATGCGGCCGAATACGTTGGTGAGCGCGGCGCCGAGCGCGAAGATCGAGATCATCTGCACGAAGTTCGACAGCGCGGTCGGATTCTCGAAGGGATGCGCGGCATTGGCATTGAAGAAGCCGCCACCATTGGTGCCGAGCGTCTTGATCGCGACCTGCGAAGCGACGGGACCGACCGCGATGGTCTGCTTGGCGCCTTCCAGTGTCGTCGCCTCGACATAAGGCTGAAGCGTCTGCGGCATGCCCTGCCACACCAGGAACAGCGTGTAGACGATGCAGATCGGCAGCAACACATAAAGGGTGCAGCGCGTCACATCGACCCAGAAATTGCCGATGGTGCGCATCGAGGAGCGGGAAAAGCCGCGGATCAGCGCCACTGCCAGCGCGATGCCGGTTGCCGCCGACAAGAAGTTCTGATGTGTCAGGCCCAGCATCTGCACCAGGTACGACAGCGTGCTCTCGCCGCCGTAGTTCTGCCAGTTGGTGTTGGTGATGAAGGAGATCGCGGTGTTGAACGAGAGGTCCTGCGCGACCGCGGATTGCCCCGCCGGATTAAACGGCAACAGGGCCTGCAACCGCATCAGACCATAGATGATCAGGAAGCCGCCGACATGAAACAGCAGCATGGCGACCGTGTAGGTCAGCCAGTGCTGTTCGCGCCGTTCATCGACGCCCGAGATCCAGTAAAGGCCGCGCTCCACGGGACGCAGCACCGGTGACAGGAAGGTGGCCTCGCCGTTGAACACGCGCGTCATGTACCAGCCGAGCGGTTTGACGAGCGCGACCACGATGGCGCAGTACAGGATAATTTGAAACCAGCCGATGACAGTCATTGTCCGAAACCCTTCAGGATCTTCTTGCGGGCAGCAGCAGATGCACGAGCGCGAGCAGGAGCGCCGATGTGACGACAAACGCCAGTATGACTTCCACCAGCGTAATCATGGCGCGCTCAGAAGCGTTCCGGCCGCAACAGTGCGTAGGTCAGGTAGAACAACAGGCCGAGCGAGACGAGGCCGGCAAGCGAGTAATCGAAGATCATGGCACGCTCCTCCATAGCGTTTTCAAGCGAAGTGGATTCCGGTTCGCGTGAAGAAAACGCGTCAACATCTAAAGCCGTTCACAGGCGTAGGCGTAACCGATGCCTGCCACAAAGAAGCCGAGGCCGAGCGCCAGCATGAAAATGTCCATCATGGGATGTTCCTATGCGACGTGAGCCGGCCGCGCGAATGGCCAGCGTATTGGATGGCTGTGAGGTGCCACCGGACGCATAGGTTTTCGAGACGGGAGGAATAGCGACGTTATAGGAATCTCATAAAGACGACCCAGTCGTCCCTGCGAACGCAGGGACCCATAGCGACCGGCCGTAATTGAGCGAATGCCGTCGGCCACTCTGCTTAATCGAAAGAGCAACGCGGTATGGGTCCCTGCGTTCGCAGGGACGACAAGCAATTACCTTTATGAAATCCCTATTTCTTCGCCCCTCGCCTGCTCTCGCTTTCAAATGGCGATCTGGCCAATTTCGTCGGTGCGGCTATCGCAACAGCCGCGCCAAAAGAGAGATACGGCCATGTCGATTCTCCTCGAGCAAACCCTCCCCGCTGCGCTCAGCGACCGGCTTCGCGATGCCTTTTGTGTCACGGCCGAGTTCTTGTCTGACATCATCAGCGAAACCTGCCGGCGCTTTCCCTCTGCGAACGGGAACGCCAGAACCGCCCGCATCGAGCGGCTGATCCAGTCGCAAGCCTGGACCGACGCGGCGCTGGCGCTGATCGACCTGGAGCTGCCGCAATGGCAGATCCGCCGCCTCGCCTATGATGAAGGCGAATGGTACTGCGCACTGTCACGGCAGCGCGAATTACCCGAATGGCTCGACCAGTCGATCGAGGGCCGTCACGCCGACCTGGCGCTGGCGATCCTGAGCGCATTCGTCGAGGCCCAGCGCGTCAGCGCACCGGCATGGCGAACCAGCGTGCCAAGCGTGCCCCAGGAAACGAACCCGCAGTACGAACCGCTCTGCAGCGACAATTTCGCCTGAGGCAAGGCCGCCATGCAACATTGGCCGAACCTCGCGCACCCATGCGTGCTCACCCAGGCCCTCGGCTGACCGCTCATCGAAAGCTATCGCGATCCTACGCGATCCTTATGAGATCGCTCGCGCACTCCGCTCGAATTCATATCGAGCCGCAAAGATATTCAAAGGCACTACCCGTCTCGTAAAGGAATACCAACGTGAAACTCGTCGAACCTCCATCGTGCAGCGCCGCGTCAACCATTGTCGTCATTGGCCGCAATCGGCACGGCCAATGGGTCGCCCAGGAGCAGAACGGCCTCTATGGCGGCCTGTTCGTCAACCGCGCGCAGGCCCTGAAATACGCACTGTTCGAGAACGGCCATCACCCGGAAACCATCGTCGAACTGTCGCGAGAAATCGAACTTGAGATGCATGACAGCGGTGGAGTGGTTCGCCGGACAGCCGGCGGCGACCGTACAGAGCTCGGCAAGACCTCCTGATTCCCCATGATGTCACTAGCTGCTCCCACCGACTGGCTCATCGGCTACATCGCCGATCTCCCCACCCCGTTCGACGGGAGTGACGAACTCGATCTCAACGCATTCGCCACGCTGTGCGAACGCCAGATCGATGCCGGCGCTTCCGCGATCGTCGTCGGCGAAACCGCCGGCGAGATGTCGACCTTGACGACGAAGGAGAGGCTTCGCCTCATTTGCTGCGCCGTCGAGACCGCGCAGGGCCGCGCCCGCATCATTGCGGGCGCCGGATCCAACTCAACCGATCGCGCGATCGAATTGACGACGCGCGCCGAGCACGCCGGTGCCGACGCCGTGCTGTCGGTCGTACCCTACTACAACAAGCCGACGCAGGAGGGCATGGTCGCGCATTTCCGCGCCATCGCCGCCTCCACCGCGCTGCCGGTGATCCTGCACGACATCCCCGCGCGGACCGTCCGCGAACTGACCGACGCAACGTTGTCGAGGCTGGCCGAGTCAGCGCAGTTCATCGGATTGCTGGACCGCACCGGCAGTATCGCGCGTTCTGCCCGCCTGCGGCCGCGGCTGCCGCGGTATTTCCGTCTGTTCACCGCGATGACGCCACTGCGTCAGCCTACATGGCGGCCGGCGGCCATGGCTGCGTTTCGGCGGTAGCCAACATCGTCCCGGTATCGTGCCGGGCGCTCCACGCAGATCTCAGGCAGGGTCAGCTTCAATCCGCGCTGCACTTGGCCGACCGACTGCAACCAGTGGCCGAATTGCTGGCCGCTGATCATCCGGCCAGCCTGAAATGCGCGCTGGCGCTGCTCGGCCTGATCCGGCCCGATACGCGCCTGCCGCTCGTGCCGTTGGACGAAACGGCCAAGTCCTTGGTCGAGGTCGCCATCGCCCGCCTTTCCGACGAAGACCCGGTCAGCCCTCGCCGTGCCTTGCCCGCCACGCCGGTCCGGGACCGCGCATGTAATGGGCCTCCGGGCGATAAGCCCTGATCGGCTCGTTGCCGAACCATGTCAGCAAGCGAGCCAGTGCGCGCAGCAGCGCGACCGATATGGATGAAACTTGTCGCATATCAAAAATCCCATTTCTCGCCGAGGTGCAGCGGCTGGCGCGGAAATCGGTCGCCATGCGCCACAGCGTCGGCTTGGTGCGTCCAGTTCACGCGGGCCGCGGCATGCAGCCGCAATTCGTTGCGCAGCCGGCGGATCTTTGCGGCGGCGATTGCGCGGTGGATTGTCCTCCGTGCACTCCGTACGCGACGGAACGTGCGGCCAATGGAGAAGCCGGCAGCCGAACCATGCCACCGGTCGTGATGCGAATAGAAAAGAGTCATGTCCATACTCCCGATCTGGCGCGAGGTGTGCGCCTGATCGAACATGCGGAGATACGCATATGATTTCGAGAGGCGCGGCGATCCTTTCACATAGGTACGGTATAAAGATCGGCAGGGTTCACCAGCATGATCGAAAGGTTTTGCGGGAACATCGTCGATCCGGTCGCATTGACGATGGATTTCGTGGTGCTAGCCTGTTTCGAAAATGCCGCCGCGAAGCACGGCTTAGCAACAATCATTCGGGGTGGAAGCCATGAACGTCGCCTCGTCAGGCGCTGCAAAGACCGAGCCGGTCACCTCCGACGGCGTGGTCGCGGCCGGCGTCTATGTCGAGGGACGGCGCGTTGCCAATATCGCCATTGACGAAGCCTCGAGCTGGCGCAGCAAGCCCGACCATGTGGTCTGGATCGGCCTGCACGAGCCTGACATGGCGGTGCTCAGCCGTGTGCAGCGGCAGTTCGAGTTGCACGACCTTGCGATCGAGGATGCCGACCATGCGCATCAGCGGCCGAAGATCGAGCAGTATGGCGACGCACTGTTCATCGTGGCGCGCACGGCGCAGCTCGACGGCAACAGCATCGCATTCGGCGAGACGCATCTGTTCGTCGGCGAGGGATACATCGTCTCGGTGCGCCACGGCGCCTCGACGTCCTACAAGGCGGTTCGCGAGCGCTGCGAGAGCTGCCCGCGCGCGCTCGCCCGCGGCGAGGACTACATTCTCTATGCCATCCTCGATTTCATCGTCGACAATTACTCGCCTGTGATCGAGACCATCCAGGAAGAAGTCGAGGCGATGGAGGAGCAGGTACTCGCCAGCGCAATGACGCGGGCGCAGATCGAGCGGCTGTACATGCTGCGTCGCGACCTGTTGCGCCTGCGCAATGCGGTCGGCCCGCTGGTCGAGGTCTGCCGCCGGCTGGAGCACGACAATCTGCCGATGGTGCGGCCGGCGATGCGGCCGCTGTTCCGCGACGTCACTGACCATGTTCGCACGGTGCAGGAGCGGATCGATTCGCTTCGCGAGGTGCTGGCATTTGCCTTCGAGGCGAGCCTGCTGGTCGGCCAGGCGCAGGAAACCGCGGTGTCCAAGAAGCTGGCCTCATGGCTCGCCATCATCGCGGTCCCGACCGCGATCGCCGGCATCTACGGCATGAACTTCAAACACATGCCGGAGCTGGAGTGGGAATACGGCTATTTCGGCGTGATTGGCACCATCCTGCTCGTATGCGCAGGATTGTTCTGGCGCTTCCGCCGCGCCGGCTGGTTGTAGGATGACCTGCCGAAAGCCGTGTTTTTGCGGGCGCAAACGGGTACCCACCTTGCTCAAGACGGTATAGAATACCGGCGAGCCAACGATCAGGCAGACGGACGATTACCATGACTGCCATATCGGCGCCCCGAACCATCATCTCCATCATTGCCCTTGTTGCGGCCTGTGGCGTGGCAGTTGCCGCCACCATCTTTTACGTCCGCCGCGAGGCGCCGGCTGATACCACCGCCGTGACAAATGCTCCGGCAATCTCAGGGCCCGCATCGGACGGGCGCGGGCCGAGTCCAACCCCGCTGGCAACGGCCAAGGCGGAAGCCAACGCCGTGGTGGATGCGCTGATCGGGCCGCCACCAGCGCCGGAGAACAGCGATGGCGTGCCGACGTTCGACGTCGCCCGTATCGAGCCATCTGGCGAAGCTGTTATCGCCGGTCGGGCGGCGCCGGGCGCAACGGTCGAGTTGCTGCGCAACGGCGAAGTGCATGATCGCGCGGTCGCGGATCCATCCGGGCAGTTCGTCATGATCCCGCCTCGGCTTCCGTCAGGCACTTACGACCTGACGCTGCGCGCCAAACAGGCGGACGGCAAACTGATGATATCCAAGCAGCGCGTGACGACGGCGCTGGAGCCGAAATCGATCGAACGGCCGATGGTGGCACTGGTGACGCCGGACAAGCCTACTGTCGTGCTGTCGCAACCGGCCGAGTCAAAGCCGGCGGCAGGCGCCGTGGTTGTGGAGGCCGTCGAGATCGAGCCCGGCGGCAAGTTCCATGTGAGCGGGCAGGCGCGCCCCGGCGCGGGCTTGCGCCTTTATCTCAACGACAGCTTCGTTACGTCGGTGACGGCCGGCGCAGATGGACGTTTTGCGGTCACGATCAATGAAGGGGTCGCGCCGGGCAACTACCGTGTCAGGCTCGACGAAGCGTCGAACTCCGGCTCGGTGCGGGCACGCGCCGAGGTGCCGTTCAACGTTCCCGACACCGCGGTGACCGCATCCGTGTCGGGGCAGTCCAAGCGCGCGGACTCCAGCAGCGCACAACAGCCGCAGCTTGCGGCGGCGGGCGGTATCACCTTGCCTGATGGCGGCGCGCCGGCCTCGACCGTGGTCGTGCCGAAGATCACGACCACCACGGTCTCCCGCGGCGACAGCCTCTGGCGTCTCAGCCAGCTCTCATATGGCGCCGGCACGCGCTATTCGGTGATCTACAAGGCGAACCGGGAACAGATCCGGAATCCCAACCTGATTTATCCCGGCCAGATCTTCGTTCTTCCGGCGCAGTGACGCTCCGTCATCATCGCGATGACGTCATCACGGCGCCGTTGAACGATGATCTCGTCTACTCCGCCGCCGACTGCAGCGCCACCTTTTCCGCGCGCACGGCGCAGAACTTGAATTCGGGGATTTTTCCGAACGGATCGAGCGCGGGGTTGGTGAGCAGATTCGCCGCCGCCTCCGCGTAGCAGAACGGCATGAACACCATGTTTTCCGGCACATCGCGGTCGGAGCGCACCTTGACCTCGACGGCGCCGCGGCGTGTCTCCAGGCGGATGAAATCGCCGGGCCAGACGCTTAAGCGCCGCATGTCCTTCGGCGACATGAACGCCACCGCCTCGGGCTCGATCTGGTCGAGCACCTGCGCACGCCGCGTCATCGAGCCGGTGTGCCAGTGCTCGAGCACGCGCCCCGTGGACAGCACCATCGGATATTCGGCGTCGGGCAGCTCATCCGGCGGAATCACCTTGGCGGGCACGATCTTGCCGCGGCCGCTCGCGGTCGGGAAGCCGGTCGTGAAGATGATCTCATTGCCGGGCTTGCTGGGATCATCCGCCGGATAGGTGACGGCTCCTTCGCGCACCAGCCGTTCCCAGCTGATGTTCTTGAGCGAGGGCATCAGCTGCGCCATCTCGGTGTAGACGTCGCCGGGACCCGAATAATTCCACGGCAGCCCCATGCGCTTGCCGATCTCCTGGATGATCCAGAGATCCTGCCGCGCATCACCCGGCGGCTTGATCACCTGGCGCGCGAGCTGCACGCGGCGATCGGTGTTGGTGAACGAACCGTCCTTTTCCGCGAACGCAGAGGCCGGCAGGATGACGTCGGCGTGGAACGCGGTCTCGGTGACAAAGAGATCTTGCACGACGAGATGATCGAGCATCGCGAGCGCATGGCGCGCATGCTGGAGATCGGGATCGGACATCGCGGGGTTCTCGCCCTCGATGTACATGCCGTTGATCTCGCCGGCGTGGATCGCATTCATGATCTCGACCACGGTGAGGCCGCGGACGGGATCGAGGTCCTGGTCCCACAGCTTCTCGAAGTTGCCGCGCATGTCGTCGCGGCCGACGGGCTGGTAGTCGGGCAGGAACATCGGGATCAGGCCGGCGTCGGAGGCGCCCTGCACGTTGTTCTGACCGCGGAGCGGATGCAACCCAGTGCCGGGACGGCCGACCTGGCCGGTGATCAGGGCAAGCGCAATCAGGCAGCGCGCGTTATCGGTGCCGTGGACATGCTGGCTGATGCCCATGCCCCAGAAGATGATTGAGGACTTTGCGCGGGCGTAGGTTCTGGCGACCTCGCGCAGGGTCTCGGCATCGATGCCGCAGATCGGCGCCATCTTCTCCGGCGTGAACTCCTTGATCTTCTCCTCGAGGTCCTGGAATCCTTCGGTGTAACCGGCAATGTACTGGTCGTCGGTCAGGCCTTCGGTGATGATCGTGTTGATCATCGCATTGAGCATGGCGACGTCGGAGCCCGGCTTGAACTGCAAATGCTTCGTCGCGTGACGCGACAGCGTCTGCCTGCGTGGGTCCAGCACGAAGAGCTTCGCGCCCTTCTTGGCCGCGTTCTTGATGTAGGTCGCGGCGACCGGGTGGTTTACGGTCGGATTGGCGCCGATCACGATGATCACCTCGGCGTCCATCGCAGCCGCAAACGGCGCCGACACTGCGCCCGAGCTCAGACCTTCGAACAGCGCTGCGACCGATGAGGCGTGGCACAGCCGCGTGCAGTGGTCTACATTGTTGGAGCCGAAGCCGGTGCGGACCAGCTTCTGGAACAGGTACGCCTCTTCGTTGGAGCCCTTGGCAGAGCCGAAACCGGCGAGCGCTTTCACGCCCTTCTCGTCGCGAATCTTGACGAGACCTTTTGCTGCAATATCCAGCGCCTCTTCCCACGACGCCTCGCGGAAATGCGTGAACGGATTGGCCGGATCGACTTGATCGTTGGCATCCTTCTTCGCGTTCGGCAGCCGCACCAGCGGCTTGGTCAGGCGGTGCGGATGATGGATGTAGTCAAAGCCGAAGCGGCCCTTGACGCAGAGGCGGTTGTGGTTGGCCGGGCCGTCGCGACCCTCGGCATAGATGACCTTCTCGTCCTTGACCTGATAGGTGACCTGGCACCCGACGCCGCAGAACGGGCACAGCGAGTCGACCTTCTTGTCCGCATAGGTGACGCGGGTCTGCTTCTCGTCCAGCATGACCGACGGCATAAGCGCGCCGGTCGGGCAGGCCTGCACGCATTCACCGCAAGCCACGCAGGTGGACTCACCCATGGGATCGTCGAAGTCGAACACGATCTTGGCGCCGGCATTGCGATAGGCCATGCCGATGACGTCGTTGACCTGCACTTCGCGGCAGGCGCGCACGCACAGGCCGCACTGGATGCAGGCGTCCAGATTGACGCTCATCGCGGGATGGCTGGTGTCGCCCGACCAGCGCTCGGCCGCCGGGAAACGGCTCTCGGTGACCTCGACCTTTTCGGCCCAGTGCCAGAATTTCGAATCGGGATCGTGCGAAGTCTCGCGCGCCGGCTGGTCGGCGACCAGAAGCTCCAGCACCATCTTCTGCGCCGCGACCGCACGCGCGCTCTCGGTCTTCACCTTCATGCCGACGCTTGGCGTGCGCTTGCAGGACGCCGCCAGCACGCGTTCGCCCTCAATCTCGACCATGCAGGCGCGGCAATTGCCGTCGGGCCGATAGTCGGGCTCCGGCGAGTAGCACAGATGCGGAATTTCCTTCTGGTGGCGTTTTGCCACTTGCCAGATGGTCTCGCCCGCGCTGGCCTCGACTTGCTTGCCGTCGAGCTCGAATTGAATCTTCGTCATTCCGCAGCCTCGTTCGGCACGAATTCTTCCGGAAAATATTTAATCACTGAGGTCAGCGGATTCGAGGCCGCCTGCCCTAACCCGCAAATTGAGGCATCGCGCATCGCCTGGCTCAACTGGTCGAGCAGTTCGCGGTCCCACACCGGACGCTGCATCAACAGCGCCGCCTTCTGGGTGCCGACCCGGCACGGCGTGCACTGGCCGCAGCTTTCATCCTCGAAGAACTTCATCAGGTTCAGCGCCGCATCCTTCACGCTGTCTTGCTCGGACATGATGATGACGGCGGCGGAACCGATGAAGCAGCCGTATTTCTCCAGCGTGCCGAAATCGAGCGGAATATTGTCCATCGACGCCGGCAGGATTCCGCCCGACGCCCCGCCCGGCAGATAGGCGTGGAACGTGTGGCCATCCGCCATGCCGCCGCAGAATTCATCGATCAGTTCACGCACCGTCAGGCCCGCCGGCGCAAGCTTCACACCCGGATTCTTGACGCGGCCGGAGACCGAATAACTGCGCAGCCCATGGCGGCCGTTGCGGCCGTACGAATTCCACCAGGATGGGCCCTTCTCGACGATGTCGCGCACCCAGAACAGCGTCTCGATGTTGTTGATCAGCGTCGGCAGGCCAAACAGCCCGACCTGGAACGGGTATGGCGGCTTGTGTCGCGGCAAACCGCGCTTGCCTTCGATGCTTTCCAGCAGCGAGGATTCCTCGCCGCAGATATAGGCGCCGGCGCCACGACGGACGTGGATCGTCGGACCGCCGGGCGGCAGCTTGGCGAGTTCGAGGGGAAGCACCTTGAGCGCCGCCGGATATTCGTCGCGGAGGTAGATATAGACATCGGTCGCATCGACGATATGCGCGCCGATCAGCGTGCCCTCGATGAATCGATGCACGTCGCGAAGCAGATAGAAGCGATCCTTGAACGTGCCGGGCTCACCTTCGTCGCCATTCACCGCCATCAGCCGCGGCCCGGGCTCGCCGAGCACCGCGCGCCATTTGCGCCCGGTCGGGAAGCCGGCGCCGCCAAGGCCGCGCAGGCTGGAATCGTCGAGCGCCTTCAGAATGTCTTCCTTGCTGACGCGGCCGGCGCGCAGATCGCCCAACAGCTTGTAGCCGCCGTCCTTCACATAGCTGTCGTAGTCGACATAGGGCGGAATTTCGGGATGAACCTCGCCGCGCGCCGCGGTCGCCAGCACTTCGGGCGCGGTCGCCTTGAAAACGTAGTGATGGCCGACCTCGGCCACCGGCGCCACATCGCACAGTCCGACACAGGGCGCCCGCACCACGCGCACCTCCGGCCCGGCGCCGCGCTGCAATTCCTGCAGCAACTGCTCGGCCCCCATCATGGCGCAGGTCAGCGAATCGCAGACCCGAATGGTAAGCGGCGCAATATCCGGCTCGCCCTCCTTCACCACGTCGAAATGCGCGTAGAAGGTCGCGGTCTCGAACACCTCCGCAAAGGACAGATTCATCTCGTCGGCAAGGGCGGCGAGATGGGCGGCCGAGATCTGGTGGTACTTGTCCTGGATCAGGTGCAGATGCTCGATCAGGAGATCGCGCCGCCGCGGCCGGTCGCCGAGCAGAAGCTCGATCTCGTGCGCTGCGGTAGGGTCGACCTGGCGGCCCTTCGGCGTCGCCTTTGCCCGCTTCCTTCCCGCGCCCGGATGTTCGAACGAGCGGACCTGCTGCACGTCATGGACATTCATTGATAGCGTCTCGTTCTCAGGACCAGATTAGATCGACTCTAATCACTGGCATGCCAGATGCCAAGCAAATTATGGCGTCTCGATAAGTATTTAAGTCGCTGGTGGTGGCAGGGTTCGGGCGTTCAAGCCTCGGCGACATCAGCTGGGTGTCGCCCTACCTGACGAGGGAATGAGAACTCGAAAACGACCGCAAGATCAATAAAGCCATCCTATGCTGCGATTGCGAAGGCGTATCGATCGAACCCCTGCGGAAGTCGTAGCCGCACAAGACGCCGCGGGAGCCATGCCTGGTCCCCCGCGGCGTCCTCTTGTATCAGAGTATCTTGACGGCGCTTTCCAGCGTCTTCCAGACGCCCCAGGCCAGCGGAATGCCGACGAAGGCCCAGAACAGCGCAGCCTTGGCGTCGAGCCCGCCGAAGCCGATGCCATAGGAGCCCGACGGCCCCGAAGCCCCGGCATTCGCCGTCGCCGCCTGCAGCTTGGCGACCTCGGCATCGCTCATGTGCCACTTCGCATCGACCGGCTTGATCAGGTAGTTGCAGATCAGGCCGGCGACCAGCATGGCGCACAGGATGTACATCGTGGTGTTGTAGAGTTGGTCGCGCGGAACACCGGCCGAGAGCTGGAATTCGCGGATGTAGTTCACCACCACAGGGCCGATGATGCCCGCCGTCGACCACGCCGTCAGCAGACGGCCATGGATGGCGCCGACGAACTGGGTGCCGAACATGTCGGCGAGATAGGCCGGCACGGTCGCGAAGCCGCCGCCATACATCGACAGGATGATGCCGAAGCCGAGCACGAACAGCAGCTTCGAGCCCATCGCGGCAAACGTCGGCGCCAGCGCGTAGAGCGCGATGCCGAGGATGAAGAAGGTGTAGTAGGTGTTCTTGCGGCCGATCTTGTCCGACAGCGACGCCCAGAAGAAGCGGCCGCCGATGTTGAACAGTGAGAGCAGCCCGGCGAAGCCCGCCGCGATGCCCGCAATCGTCGCCTTCTGTGTCGCGTCGAGCTGGTTGAAGCCGACATCGGGCAAACCGATCAGCTTGCCGGCGAAGATTTCCTGCAGCATCGGCGAGGCCATGCCGATCACACCGATGCCGGCGGAGACGTTGAGGCAGAGCACCCACCAGATCAGCCAGAACTGCGGCGTCTTGTGCGCGTCCTTCAGATGAACGTGGTTCTGCGAGATCATCGCATTGGCCTTTGCCGGCGGCGTCCAGCCCTCGGGCCGCCAGCCTGCCGGCGGAATGCGATAGCGGAAGGCGCCGATCATCATGAACACGAAATAGATCACGCCCATCGCGACGAAGGTTTCCCAGACGCCGACCGAGGTCGGGGTCTTGAAATAGTTCATCAGCAGGTTGGCCAGCGGCGCGCCGATCATGGCGCCGCCGCCAAAGCCCATGATCGCCATGCCGGTCGCCATGCCGCGCCGGTCAGGGAACCATTTCACCAGCGTCGACACCGGCGAGATGTAGCCGAGGCCGAGACCGACGCCGCCGATCACGCCCGAGCCGAGCCACAGCAACCAGAGCTGATGCGTGTAGATGCCGATCGCGCCGAGGAAGAGCCCGCCGCACCAGCACATCGCCGAGACGAAGCCGGCCTTGCGGGGGCCGACGCGCTCGAGCCAGCCGCCCCACACCGCTGCGGCAATGCCGAGCAGCACGAAGAACAGCGTGTACATCCAGCCCATGCTGGCGACCTTCCAGTCGCAGGTGGTGGTGAAGAGCTCCCGCACCAGCGTCATGTCGGCGCACGCCTTCGGCGCGCTCAGCCCGATCGCGCGCGATAGCGGCAGCCAGAACACGCTGAAGCCATAGGCCATGCCGATGCAGAGATGGATGCAAAGCGCGGCCGGCGGCACCAGCCAGCGGTTGAAGCCGGCTGTCGCGATCGTTCGCTCCTTGTCGAGGAGCCCGAGCGCACCTGACGGTGCAAGCGTGGCGTCGGCTGTACTCATAGAAAAAACCTCCGGGTTCGTGGCCTTACCGGCACGTCAGTTGGAAAGTTGAGGGATGGATGAGGGGCAGCGAAGCGCCGACCGGATGCGCATGGCCGGATCGGAGCGGATCTCAGGGCAAAATCGTTCGGAGTGCGGAGCAAGCGCGTCAGCAAAGCGACAAGCGACGGAACTCGCTTGCACGCTTGCCCACCTATCGACCGAACCTGCGGTCATCGCGCCCCCTCCCCACTCAGACTTCTTGAGTCAGAAGACAGCAATCGACGTGCCAAATGGCGCGATACAGAAAATCAATCACTTAGCAGGATGGTGTTGGCATCCACGGACAAAATGTCCTGATCGTTGCCGGACAAAATGTCCGGTCAGCTCGCCTCCGGCAGCCACACGCGGAAAGTGCTCCCCGCGTCAACCGCGCTCTCCACGGTAATCTGCCCACGCTGGCGCTTCACCAGCGTCTGGCTGATCGACAGGCCGAGGCCGGTGCCTTCGCGACGCTTGGATGTGAAGAAGGGATCGAACACCTTCTCCATGACTTCAGCGCTCATGCCGATGCCGGTGTCGGCCACTTCGATTGCAATACCCGGGTTCCCATCGCGATCGGCGTCGAAGGAGCGGAGAGTCAATGTGCCGCCGTCCGGCATGGCATGGATGGCGTTGACGATCAGGTTGATCACGACCTGCTGCAATTCGGTGCGGTTCATCAGGACCAGGCGGCTCGCGCGATCTTCCCGCACCACGCTGATTTCCGTCTTGTTCAGAAGATGCTGGACCAGCGGCAGGCAATCCAGCACGACGCTTCCCGGCGCATGGCGCTCGATATAGCCGGCATATTCCTCCGGCCGGGCGAACTGCAGAAGTTTCATGACGATCTGGCTGATGCGGTGGATCTGCTCATCCAATAGCCGGAACTCGACCTTGGCCTTATCGACGTCGGCGCCGATCACGCTGCGGATGACGTCGAGATTGCCCTGCATCACCGCGATGGGATTGTTGATCTCATGCGCCACGCCCGCGGTGATCTCGCCGATGGCGGCGAGCTTTTCGGACATGATGAGCTGCTTGGTGGTTGCCTCCAGCTTTAGATTGGCATGCTCGAGATCCTTCGTTCGCTCGCGTACCCGCGTGTTCAACTCCTCGTTCCACTCGCGCAATTGCCGGTCGCGCTCCTGGACCTGGTCGAGCAGGGTATCGAGTTGGAACGCCACGCGGCCGATCTCATCACCCGACACCGGCAGTTTGGTGCGGGCGGACAGGTTGCCGCTCTCCACCTCGCCGATCGTCGCCGTAACGCGTTCGAGCGGCATGAATATCGACTGCGCCCAGCGCAGGAAGATCGGCACGGTCGCCGCCGTGATCACGATGAACGCAAGCGCGATGATCAGCAGCGTCTCGAACTTGGCGTCGTTGAACGGCTTCTGCAGGAAGCCGACATAGAGCATGCCGACGCGCTTGCCATAGGTGTCGACCAGCGGCTCATAGGCCGAGATGTACCAGTCGTTGACGACGAAGGCGCTGTCCAGCCAGGTACGCCCTTCCCCCAGGACCGCGGAGCGGACCGCCGCCGACACCCGCGTTCCGAGCGCGCGCCGTCCCTCGAACAGGCGGACATTGGTCGATATCCGCACGTCGTCGAGAAACAGCGTTGCCGTGCCCTGGCTGCCCTCCGGCAGGCTCGCCTCGCGATAGACGAGGTCGTTGATCGTATCGATGAATTCGAGATTCTGGTTCAGCAGGATTCCACCAACCAGCGCGGCCGGCCCGCCTCCGGGAGCCGTTGCGCGGGCAGCAGCATGCACCACCATGCCGCTTGTTTCCGTACTGCGATCGGTCGGCACTGCGTTGGGCGTCGGCACCAGATCGAGACGCGCGCGCTCGGCGAGAACAGGCGAGATCGACGCAAGTTCGTCGTTGGTGAAGATGTCGATACCCGTCGACATGGCCTCGCCTGACAATGCCGACCTGATGATCGGCCAGTCGGCCCTTGGCGCGCCCTTGAGCGGGGGTGACGAGGCGACGACCTTTCCACCGGCGTCCACCAGATAGAGAAAGTCGAGACCGATTTCCTTGCGGGACTGTTCGAGCAACTCCACCACGGCGGCGAGGGTTTCACGCTCTTCCACCTCGCGGAAGCGGAACGAGAGACTGAGCCCGCGGATCTGAACACCGGTCTTTTCCAGAATACGGGCCAGATATTGGTGAGCGATGGTGAGATCACCATTCACCTTCGAAATCAGCGTGGCGTCGAAGCGCGCGTTCCAGCGATAGATGGCAACGCCGAGCAGAAGCGGCAGGATGACCAACATCGGCAGCAGCGCGATGGCAAGCAGCCGGAAGCGGACGGATTGCCCGCGCACCGGCGCGTCGATGCTGCCTGCCCGGTCAGCCATTCCATAACGCAAGTTTGCGATCGATGGTCTTGCGCGAAACCCCGAGCCGCCGCGCGGCTTCCTCGCGGTTGCCGCCGGTCTCCTTCAGCACCGAAAGAATATGCCGGCGCTCCAGATCCGCGAGACTGTCGGCGCTGGCAGCCTGCCCGTCGTTGCGCTGCGGTCCGGCGAAATCGTCCGGGAACGCGCCGAGGATCAAGGTGCGCTCGATCAGATTGCGCAACTCGCGCACATTGCCCGGCCAGTCGTAACTCGCCAGCGCGGCCCGCACCGAGTTGTCGATCGGAACCGGCGGCATGCCCAGTTGCATCGAGAGCTTGCTCATGAAGATGGTGGCGAGCTCCTGCACGTCGTCGCCGCGGTCCTTCAACAGCGGCAGATGAATCTGCATGACGTTGAGGCGGTAATACAGATCCGCGCGGAAGCGTCCCCTCTCCACTTCCTTCTGCAGATCGGCATTGGTCGCAAAGATGAAGCGAAGATCGACCGGCACTTCGCGCTCGGAGCCGACGGGACGCACGCGGCGGTCTTCCAACACGCGGAGCAGCTTGCTCTGCATCGGCAGCGGCAGTTCGCCGATCTCATCGAGGAACAGCGTGCCGCCATGGGCATAGAGGAACAGGCCTTCGCGGCCGCTGTCGGCACCGGTGAAGGCGCCCTTGATGTGGCCGAACAGCTCGCCCTCGATCATTTCAGGGGGAATCGCTGCGCAGTTCACCGGCACGAACGGCTTGTCGGCGCGGTCGGACAGCGAGTGAATCGAGCGCGCGGCGACTTCCTTGCCGGTACCGGATTCGCCGGTGAGCAGAATCGATGTCGGCAGGCGGGCGACGCGGGCAATGGTTTCCCGCACGCTGCGGGTCGCCGGCGATTCCCCGATCAGGTTATCACGCAGGAAGGTGCGATCGGAGGACGCGCGCAGCGCATAGCGCAAGACGTAATTCTCGCGCTGCAGCCTGACACGGTCGAGGCAGCGCGCCACCGCATTCAATATCTGGTTCGAGCGAAACGGCTTCAGCACGAAATCGACCGCACCGGCGCGTAGCGCCTGGATCGCGGTGTCGAGATCGGCATAGGCCGTGATCAGGATGGCATCGGCGAAAAAGCCGACGGCCCGCTGCTCGGCCAGCCAGTCGACACCGTTCTTGCCCGGCATGATGTTGTCGAGGATGACGACGTCGAACCGGCTCTTGTCGAGCTTGCGCGAGGCTTCGTCGGTATCGGCGGCCTCTTCCACATGCTTGCAGCGCGGCCCCAGGGTGCGCACCAGAAAATTGCGCATCCCGGGCTCGTCATCGACGATCAGGATCGAGGCCTGCGCCAGCGCGCTGAACTCGGGGCCGCCGGCCGATTTGCCTGACTTGGCCGCGGGTTCTGCCGCAGGGGATATCGCTGCACTCGCCTTCGATGTCGGGAGATTCATGCCGGGAGTTGTAGGTCCGATTGTCGCACCCGGCAATCACGCGCCGTAGTGAAGTCGTCTAATTGACGCGGGCGACTTTACCGCTCAGGCATTCGCCTTTTCTATCGGTCAATTTGCTTTTTCTATCAGAAAAACAATGCGGTCCTGGCTGCGCTCGGTGATTTCGACCTTGTCGCCGGTCTCGCGGATGAGGTTCGGGATATCGATCACCGACAGCGGATCGGTGCAGAGCACTTCCAGCCTGTCGCCGGGCGGCAGCGTCTTCAGCGCCTTGCGCGTCTTCAGCGCCGGCAGCGGACATTTCAGGCCGGCGAGATCGAGTTTTGTAGTGCTCATGCATCGACCATGGCGAAGCGAGCCTGCATCGTCAACTTAGGTCTGTAGGGTGGGCAAAGCGAAGCATGCCCACTATTTTCATTCGAGCCTAGAGAGATGCGTGGTGGGCACGGCGCAAACGCGCCTTTGCCCGCCCTACGGCCCTACATCAGACCTGCATAGGACAGGAACCCAACCGTCTGGCCGGGCTCGACCAGCGTCACCTGTTCGCCGAGTTCGACCAAGCCGTCGGTATCGACCAGCGACGACAACAGACCCGCGCCCTCGCGCGGAAACTTCACCGCTTCGAGCGCGCCGTCGGAGGCCTTCCGCAAGCTGACGCGGACATATTCGCGGCGCGAGATCTTTTTCTTGTAGCCGAAGGCGGCGCGAACCGGCATCGGCAGCAGCGGCTCCGGCCGCGCGCCCGATAGCGCCAGAATGGTCGGCCGCACCACGTGAACGAAGGTGACAAAACTCGCCACCGGATTGCCGGGCAATCCGATGAACGGGGTGCCGTTGATGATGCCCATCGCGACGGGGCGTCCCGGCTTGATCGCCATCCGCCACAGCACCAGCCGGCCGACACTTTCGACGCTCGCCTTGACGTGATCCTCCTCGCCGGTCGAAACGCCGCCGGTGGTGAGGATCAGATCATGATTGCCGGCAACCTCCTGCAGCGCGCGCGCCAGCGAGGTGCGATCATCCCTGATGATGCCGAGATCGCTGACCTCGCAGCCGAGCCGCGACAGCATCGCCATCAGCATGAAGCGGTTGGAATCGAACAATTGCGCCGCGGCGCGCGCTTCGCCGGGCGAAGCGATCTCGTTGCCGGTGGAGAATACGGCGACGCGCAGGCGCCTGACGACATCGAGCCCGGTCAGGCCGAAGGCCGCGGCAAGCGCGACATCCTGCGGCCGCAGCCGCTGGCCGGCCTGCAGCGCCGCAAAGCCCTTGGCGATGTCCTCACCCGCGGGACGCACATTGGCGCCGGGCTTGAGGCCCGCGGGAAGCACGACCTTGTCGCCGTCGACGCGCACGTCCTCCTGCATGAACACGGTATCGGCGCCTTCAGGCATCGGCGCGCCGGTGAAGATGCGCATTGCATGCCCCGGCTTGAGCGGCGCAGATGCAGCGCTGCCCGCCTGGACGCGGCCGGTAACGACAAACGCCTGCTCGTCCTTCTGCGGCAAGTCACGGCTCGAAACCGCATAGCCATCGACGGCGGAATTGGTGAAGGGCGGCAGCGGCAGCGGCGCCAAAATTTCGTGCGCGAGAATGCGGCCATCGGCGCGGGCGAGCGCGACCCTCTCGACATCCACCACCGGGGTCACGCGCGTGGCAATGAGACCCACGGCCTCATCGACCGACATCATCGGGCCGCCGAAGGCAAAGCAATCGTCGGACAACTGCGCCATGTGCCTGATCAGCCCTCAGCTTCGCATTTCGCCAGCAGGTCTTCGAGCGAGATTGCGGACCGCAACATCATCGCCGCCACGGCCTCGATATCGTCGAGATGGGCAGTCGGCAGCCTGGTTTCAACCGCCGTATCGGTGGCGATGCCGACAATGCCGGGATCGTCGGGGAACAGCAGCGGCTTCTCATTCGCGGCGCGATGGACCTCGATCTTGCGATGCGGCTCGCGCTTGAAGCCCTCGACGACGACGAGATCGACCTCCGACATCTTCGCCAGCAGTTCCGGCAGTCGCGGCTCATGCGCGCCGCGCAGCTCATGCATCAGGGCCCAGCGCCGGCCGGACGACACCAGAACTTCGGCCGCGCCGGCCTCGCGGTGCCGCCAGGAATCCTTGCCGGGCACGTCGACATCGAAGGCATGATGGGCGTGCTTGATCACGGAGACGCGCAGCCCCTGTTTTGAAAATTGCGGAATCGCCCGCGTCAGCAAGGTGGTCTTGCCGGCGCCGCTCCATCCCGCGAGGCCTATTACCTTCATTGCGTTCTCCCGGCGGCCCCCACCGTCATTGCGAGGAGCGAAGCGACGAAGCAATCCACGCTTCATTCGCGGCACTATGGATTGCTTCCGCCTTCGCTCGGTGAGCT
This sequence comes from Bradyrhizobium paxllaeri, assembly GCF_001693515.2. Classification (NCBI taxonomy): domain Bacteria; kingdom Pseudomonadati; phylum Pseudomonadota; class Alphaproteobacteria; order Hyphomicrobiales; family Nitrobacteraceae; genus Bradyrhizobium; species Bradyrhizobium paxllaeri. The sequence goes on along the minus strand of NZ_CP042968.1, from coordinate 1,516,954 downwards.
ACGGCGGACAAGTCGCTTCGCTCGCAATGACGGCTGGTGGCCGCATTGTTCATCTCCGGAAATGCTTTATATCGGCTGGAAGCCCTTGTCATGCTAACCTGCGTCCTATGATGAAGATGGAAAAAGCCCCCGCCCCCCTGATCGTGCCGAATCCCGAGGATCCGCGGCTGACGGAGCGCGTCGCCGGGACCGACCAGACGGGCGCTGCGGTCGAGATCCGGGTGCCGGTGGAGCGGCCGCTGACGCTGTACCTGAACGCGCAGGAGATCGTCACCATGATGACGATCGGCGACTACCCGGAGTATCTGGCGCTAGGCTACCTCCTGAACCAGAACATGCTGAAATACGACGACGTCGTCACCGAGGTCGAATATCACGACGACCTGCAGGTGGTCGTGGTGCGCACCGAGCACCATACCAATTTCGAGGCCAAGCTGAAAAAGCGCACGCAGACTTCAGGCTGCGCGCAGGGCACCGCGTTCGGCGACCTGCTCGAAGCCGTGGAAAGCGTTGCACTGCCGAAGGCGGAACTACGCACCTCCTGGCTCTACGAGATGACGCGTGCCATCAACACCATGCCCTCTCTCTATCTGGAGGCCGGCGCGATCCATGGCTGCGTGCTGTGCAAGGAAGGCACGCCCGTCTGCTACACCGAGGATGTCGGCCGCCACAACGCGGTCGACAAGATCGCGGGCTGGATCTATCGCCACGGCGTCGATCCCGCCGACAAGATCCTCTACACCACCGGCCGCCTCACCTCGGAAATGGTGATCAAGACGGTGCGGATGGGCATTCCCATTCTGGTCTCGCGCTCGGGCTTCACGGCCTGGGGTGTCGAGCTGGCGCGGCAGGTCGGACTGACGCTGGTCGGCCGTACGCGCGGAAAGCGCTTCATTGCGCTGTCGGGACAGGAGCGGATCGTGTTCGACCAGAACCTCGACTATGTCGAGGAGGAATCCGCGCGGCACAAGCGCAAGGGCGAAAGCGATGACTGACATTCCCGGCGTGCTGCTCGCCGGCGGCCTGGCGCGGCGAATGGGCGGCGGCGACAAGCCGATGCGCACGATCGCCGGCCGCACCATCCTCGATCGCGTCATTACGCGGCTTGCGCCGCAATGCGACGGATTGATCCTCAATGCCAACGGCGATCCCGCGCGCTTTGCCGCGTTTGGGCTGCCCGTGATCGCCGACGGCGTCGCCGATTTCCCCGGCCCTCTCGCCGGCATCCTGGCAGCGCTCGACTGGATGGCGGCGAACCGGCCTGACGTGGCGCTGGTATTGAGCGCAGCGGCGGACTGTCCGTTCCTGCCGCGCGATCTGGCCTCGCGCCTGCATCAGGCGCTAATTGATGAAAATGCTGAGCTCGCGGTCGCCGCTTCCGGCGGCCAGTCGCATCCGGTCATCGGATTATGGAGTATCGCCTTGCGCGACGAGCTGCGCCATGCGCTTGTCGTCGAGGACATCAGGAAGATCGACCGCTGGACCGCGCGCTACAAGCTCGCCACCGTATCCTGGCCGACCGAGCCACTCGATCCCTTCTTCAATGCAAACACGGTGGATGATATCGCGGAAGCCGAACGGCTGGCAGCGCTGGACGCGGCGCCGGAGGCCTGAGAAGAACCAGGATTTCGGAAATTCCGTCAGGGTGCCAACCAGATCACCGCGAATGTAATCAGGCCGCACAGGCCCCAGGCGGTGGCTAATTTCGGCAACCGACCGATGGCGACGAGGAACCACGCCGGCAGAAAGAATATTCCGAAGATCGCACTAAGCAGAAGAACAGCTATCAGATGAAACCCGCCGTCACCGCCAGGGGGCGGGTAGAGCACATGGAAGGTATAGATCCAGAACACTGTGCCGGCGGCGGCGACGAGGGCCGCGATCGTGCGGAAACTCAGGCGGTCGAACAGCGTCATGGGATCATTCCGCGCGATCGACCGCATCGCCTGACGCCGTGTCGCGCTCCTTTCGACCTGCTTGGTCGCGGCGCGTACCTGTCGGGTTCATCGCGGTACGACCTGCGGCGCGCCACGGCAGCGGGAGCGGCACTCTGCCGACCTGAACCTGATCACGGACGGTTGCGACTACCGTCCATGTCCCGCAGGCTCGAGAGTTGCCGATGAGCGAGATCGTATGGGGTATTTTGGCCTTCTTCCTCAGGGCGGTCGATTTTGTCCTGAATATTGGGGTGTTCGTTTCGCGGCTGCGCGAGCTTGCCAGAGTGTGGACGGGTAGCGACAAGATCGTCGAGGTGCCGGCGACGGTAAAAATCCTGACGCCGGCGGCACAGCGCGCCCTCGCCGAAGCCGAACGGCGTAACCACTTCCTTTACCTGCCTCGAAGATAGCGCGGCATTCTACGCCACCAGCGGAACCGTCCAGGCATCGTAGCCATACACCCAGTCGGTATCGGTCTTTCCGCTGAGCCAGGTGTTGGCGCGCGAGGTCGATTGAATACGTTCCGTCCGCGCCTTGCGCGTCGCCTCGAAGCGACGAAACGCATTCGCGACGCCTTCCCGTTCCACGCCATCGAGACAGCGCGAGAGAACGGCGGCGTCCTCGATCGCCATCGCTGCGCCTTGCGCCATGTAGGGCGTCATCGGATGGCAGGCATCGCCGAGCAGCGTGACGTTGCGATCCGTCCATCGCTCCAGCGAATGGCGATCGACGATCGCCCATTTGTGCACGTCTGGACATGCCGCCAGCACCTTCTCGACCTGGCTATGGAAGCCGACAAAGGCCTTCCGCAATTCGACGACATCGCCCTTCGCCGACCATGACTCGATCCGGAACTCCGGCTCCGGCTGGCTGGTAACGAGATAGATCTCGCTGCGGTCCGGCTTGACGTAGTAGATGACGATGTGACGGTCCTCGCCCCACCATTTGGTGCAGTCGTCGATTTTTGCTCCTCCCAGCAGCGTGGCGGGATAGGTCGTGCGATAGGCGATGCGCCCGGTAAAGCTGACCGGCGACGCTCCGAACAGAATGTCCCTTACCAGCGAATGAATGCCGTCGGCGCCGATCACGGCGTCGGCCGTCGCGGTCGCACCATTGGCAAAGGCGAGCCGGACGCCCTCGGCAGCCTCATCAAGGCCGATCAGCTTGTGATTGAGCTTGACGCATTGATCAGGAACGGCGCTGGCGAGCGCCGCATGCAGATCGCCGCGATGCGCCAGGAGATAGGGCGCGCCAAACTTTTGTTCGGCGCTCTCGCCGAAGATCATGTCGAACTTGACGTCGCCGGTGCGCCAGTCGCGGTTGTTCCAGGAGCGCGGATAGAAGGATTGTGCGCGCAACCGTCCTTCAAGCCCAAGTTCGCGCAGCACCTTCATGGCGTTGCAGCCGATCTGGATGCCGGCCCCGATCCGCGCGAACTGCGTCGCCTGCTCGTAGACGGTGACATCGATGCCGACCCGCCGCAGCGCTGCGGCAGTCGCAAGCCCGCCCATGCCGGCGCCAATAATCGCAATTGATAGCGGTGTTGCCATTTCCCATCCCTGCCCCGAGCCGCTTCTGTTGGCGGCTTCTTACACTTCGCGAGCGCGTCAGGCCGGCCGGAAGCCCGCCTGCTCCAGTGCCGCGCGGCCCGCCTCCGACGCCAGCGCGTCGAGAAACGCCTGCACCGCCGGCCTCTGCTTGCGCGCCGTCACCAGCGCGAAGTCATAATGCTCTTCGGCAAAGGGAATGAAACCCAGATTTGATGCATGCGCGACCGGCGCAATGGTCATGCCCCAATCGGCGCGGTGCTGCGCAACGGCCGCCGCCACCGCATTATGCGAGCGCGGCTGATTCCAGTAGCCGTCGGGGCGCGCACCGCCGAGCAGCCGGTCGATCAGGATGCGCGTGCCGGCGCCCTGGTTTCGATTGACCATGATGCAGGTGGGATCGGCGAGCGCGGCGCGCACCGCATCTTCCGCGTCCAAGCCCTCGAAGCGCCGGTCGCCCTTGCGGAACACGATGCCCTGCATGCGACGCCAGCCCGGCACCAGTTCGAGACCCTCGGCAAGATAGGGCGTGTTGTAGGTTTCAGTCTTCTCGTCGAACAAATGGATCGGCGCAAAATCGCACTCGCCGCGTTTCGCCGCCGCGAGCCCGCCGAGGCTGCCGACGGCGATCGAGCGCACGACGAGCCCGGCATGCGCCAGCGGCGCGGTGACGAGATCGAGCCCGGTGCAATGGCTGCCGACGATGACAAGATCGGGCACCCGCACATGCGGCGTGAACAGCGTGACCTCGGCCTCGCAGCCCGCCGGCATCTGGTCGGCGAGCGCATCGATGCGCAGAAACCCGTCGGCTTGCGCAAACGAGGTGATAGCACCGGAGCCCTTGCCCGTAGGATACGCAATCAGCCCATCCGCCCCTTCGACCAGCGACACCATGACGAATTCGGTGCGGCCGAGTTCTGACGCGATCCGCACCGGCACGCGCGCATTGACCTTGGCGTCTGAACGCGGCGGCAGGCCCGCCATCCGTCGCAGCACCGGCACGATCATGTCGTGGAAGGTGAACATCGCCGAGGTCGGAAATCCCGGCAGGATGATCACCGGCTTGCCGTCGCACACTGCGAGGCACAGCGGCTTGCCGGGCTTCAGCGCCACGCCATGAGCGATGATGCCGGGCTTGCCGAGCCGGCCGATGATGCGGTGCGACACGTCGCCCGCGCCTTTCGAAGTGCCGCCCGACAGCACGAGCATGTCGCTGCTCGCGAGTGCCTCACGCATCACGGATTCGAGCTGCGCTTCGTCGTCCGGGATCGCGCCGAGAAAACGAGCCTCACCGCCGTTTTCCGAAATCGCGGCCGTCACGATCGCACCATTGGTGTCATAGATCGCAGCCGGCCGCAGCGACTGGCCGGGCTGCACCAGCTCGTCGCCGGTCGAAATGATGGCGACGCGGGGAGCCCGCGCGACGGTCACTTCCGCGATTCCGCAGGCCGCCAGCATGCCGATCTCGCGCGAGCCGATGACGGTGCCGGCGCGCAGCAGCGCTTCGCCGCGGGCGATGTCGGAGCCGGCATAGGACACGAATTGTCCGGGCGAAGCGGCGCGGCGGATTTCGATCGCGCGATGTCCCGCCGGCTGCGTATGCTCGACCATGACGACGGCGTCCGCTCCGCGCGGCACCGGACCGCCGGTCGCGATCGGCGTGGCCGTTCCCGACAATACCGGCCGCGTCGGCGCAGTGCCGCAGGCGATCATCTCGTCGTTCAGCATCACGCGCACCGGTGAAGCCTCACCGGCGGTCGCGAGATCGGCGGAACGCACCGCAAAACCATCGACGTTGGAGCGATCGAACGGCGGCACGTCGATCGGCGCGGTGACGTCTTCGGCGAGCGCGCAGCCGAGCGCGTCAGCAAGCAGGCGCTTCTCTCCCGGTACCATCAGCGGGAACAACGCGGCTTCGAACCGCGCCAGCGCATCCTCGCGCGACAGGATCGTCAGGAACTGATCCTGCTCGTTACTGTCGCGATCTCTCGGCGAGGGCGTGTTGGTCATTCCCGAACCCATATCATTCCCGCAACATATAGGCATCGACCGGCGCACCGGCCGCAAATCCTTCCGAGCCGCCTGATACCACGAGCCAGGCTTCAGCACGGGCGATCGCATCCAGCGACAATTCGCCCACGGCAAGCGTGCTCCATCTATCCTGCTGCCGCTCCAGCAACACGATCTCGGCGATGCCGACGCTGGATGCAATCTTGCGCGCCAGCGGCAAATTGACCGTCTTGCGCGAGCGACGCCCCGAGAGGCGATCGAGCACAGGAAGCGCCAGCGTCCACCATGCCGCAAGGGCCTGATCCGGCGCGCCCGGCAGCGCGATGACGGGCATCTTGCCGATGCGCCCGACGGCCGAGGTGCGGCCGGGCTGCAGCGCAATGCCGTGGGCAAGAACTTCGCCACGCGCAGCCAATGCGGTCACGGCCGCGTCGGTGCGCCCGACGCCGGAGCCACCGACGATCAGGAGCAGATCGCTTGCGCCGTCATCCAGTGCCGCTGCAATCGAACCGGCATCGCGGCCTACGGCGGTCGACGACACGACGTCGGCACCCGCGGTCCGCGCGCTCTCGGCGATCAGCTCTGCCGTCGCGCTGCCACCGCGAACATTGACGATGCGGAGCCGCGGACGGCGAACGTCCAAGCGCTCCAATCCGGCAGCGCGCGCGATCAGAAGATGACGCGGCAGCACGCGCCGCCCGGCCTCCACGACAAAACTGCCCGCGGCGATATCGCCGCCGGCCCGGCGCACGCCCTGCCCCGGGATCGCCTCCGCCTGCACCTGTGGCAGCGGACCTGATACATCGACGGAATCGGAATCGAGCACGCAGTCGCAACCATCGGGAATCGCATCGCCGGCCTCGACCCAGATCGGCGGCGCCGACAACGGTAACGGCGAATAGGAGGACGCACCAACGAGATCGCGCGCGCCGAATGCATAACCGTCCACCGCCGCGACGTCGCGCGGCGGATGTGCCCGAAGCGGCGGCATCTCGGCGGCGATGCAACACAGCGCCTCGGCAAGCGTAAGTTCTGCCGGCGCGACAGGCTCCACGCCCTGCAGCAGGGCGTCGAGCGCTCTATCGAGCGGCGTAAGCGTGGTCGGCAGGCGCTGGCGCGAGGTCATGGTTCGCCTATGCCCTGAATCGGGCCGGAAATAAACAGAACCGGATACCGCTCGCTGACGAGCCGCTCCATTTAGCCACGTTGACGCCGGCGCAAAATAGTTGCAAATGAGACCAATTGGCGGGGCAACCGCCTGAAGACACAAACGGCCAACGCGCCGATTCCAGGGAGAAAACAGGGATGTTCGCCAGGAACCTATCCAGGCTTACCGTGCTTGCGGCCGCGATGCTGGCATCGACCGCCGCGCTCGCGCAAATTTCCGACGATGTGGTCAAGATCGGCGTCCTCACTGACATGAACGGCCCCGCGGCGACGCCGACCGGCCAGGGTTCAGTCACCGCCGCGCAGATGGCGATCGACGATTTCGGCGGCAAGGTGCTGGGCAAGCCGATCAGCATCATCGTCGGCGACCACCAGCTCAAGCCAGACATCGGCGGCGGCATCGCCCGGCGCTGGTACGATGTCGATCAGGTCGACCTGATCGCCGACGTGCCGGTATCGGCGGTGGGGCTTGCGGTGCAAGGCATCGCCAATGAGAAGAAGAAGCTGTTCATCACGCATTCGACCCTGACCGCGGATTTCCACGGCAAATCCTGTTCGCCCTACGCGATGCAGTGGGTGATCGACACCCGTTCGCTCGCGGTCGGCACCGCGCAGGCGGTGGTCAAGCGCGGCGGCGATAGCTGGTTCTTCATCACGGACGACTACGCCTTTGGCCACTCGCTGGAACGCGACGCTTCGAGCGTCGTCACCGCCAATGGCGGCAAGGTACTGGGATCGGTGCGCCCGCCGCTCGCCACGCCTGACCTGTCTTCCTTCGTGCTGCAGGCGCAGGCGTCCAAGGCCAAGATCATCGGCATCGCGGCCGGTCCGCCGAACAACATGAACGAGATCAAGACCGCCGCGGAGTTCGGCGTGCTGAAGGGCGGTCAGCAGATGGCGGCCTTGCTCGCGCTGATCACCGACATCCATTCGCTTGGGTTACCGGCAGCCCAAGGCCTGTTGCTGACTACGTCGTTCTACTGGGACATGGACGACAAGACCCGCGAATGGTCAAAGCGCTATTTCGCCAAGATGAACCGGATGCCGACGATGTGGCAGGCCGGCGTCTATTCCTCGGTCATGAGCTATCTCAATGCCATCAAGGAAACCGGCACCGACGAACCGCTGAAAGTGGCGGCGAAGATGCGCGAAAAGCCGATCGAGGATTTCTTCTCCCGCAACGGCAGACTGCGCGAGGACAATCTGATGGTGCACGACCTCTGGCTGGTGCAGGTCAAGAAGCCCGAGGAATCGAAATATCCGTGGGACTATTATCAGATCCTCGCCAAGATCCCGGGCGACGAAGCGTTCGGCCCGCCGGACCCGGCGTGTGCGATGGCGAGGAAATGAGGTAAGCGAATGGCGAGTAGCGGAAGCGATTCGCCACTCGCCATTCGCTATTTCACTACCCCCGCCTCCCGAAAATACTTCATCACCCCCGGATGAATCAGCGCCACATTCGGGGCGGCGGCAACGGTGTTCGCCGCCGTGGTCTCACAGGCCTGCGGCAGCTTCTTGCACAGTGCGGCCTCCTGCCCATGCAAGGTACGCGCGAGGCGATAGGCGACGTCATCGGGCAGGCTTTCGCGCGCCAGCACAAAACTCCATGAGCCGATGGAATCGATCGCTGCCGGCTGGTTCGGATAGCTGTTGGCCGGGACAGTCAATGGCTTGAGGAAGGTGTGCTTGGCGCGGACGCGCGCGATCTCGCCGGCGTCGGGTGCGATGAACCGCGCGCCGCCGGGGGCCTGCGCCATCGCGGCAAAGCCCGGCCAGCCGATGCCGGCGCCCCACAGCGCGGCGGCGCGGCCGTCCTGCACCATGGCCGGACCGTCGCCGGCGCGATCGAGATAGATCGACTTGAAATCCTCGTCCTGCTTCAGCCCGATGCCGTCGAGGATATAGCGCGACAGGATCGGCAGGCCCGAACCCCTGGCGCCGAAGGCGACCGGCTGACCGACCAGATCCTTGATCGTCTTGTAGGGGCTGTCCGCCCGCACCACGAACATGCCGGGACTGGAATACATCGCGGTCAGGATTTTCAGCTTCGTCGCGGCCCTCCCGATGCCCATGAAGGCTTCGTAAGCGGGCTCCCCCGCGATCAGCGCGATATCGAGCTGATCGGATTCCAGCAGCGGAATGTTCTCGTTGGAGCCTTTGGTATTGCGCGGCTCGATCGCGAGCGCCGGATCGGCAGCGTTCATGACTTCCGCAAAGGCATTGCCGTAAACCGGGAAGCCGCCGCCCGGCGTCGCGGTCCCGAGGCTGATACTGGTCTTGGTAATGGCCTTGTCTCCGTCCTGCGCCATGGCGGCGCCGGCAAACAGGAGCAGGCCGGCACAGGCGATCCCAGCGAGTTTCATCGTTGGCCTCAAGCGTTCCATGACGAATGATGCAATGGAGGTTGTAGGCAAGCACACAGCCCGATGAAAGCCCGTTCTTGGCCCCCAACCCGCCATTGCCGTATCGCTGTCATGCCTGTAAACGATGGCGGCACCGTTGCCGGCCGCCCTCCCGCGGCCGCTCCGCGGCGGGGCCTGTAGCTCAATGGTTAGAGCCGGCCGCTCATAACGGTCTGGTTGCAGGTTCGAGTCCTGCCGGGCCCACCAGCGATATCAATTGCTTAATCAGGGGTTATTTCGCCGCAGCGGGATCACCGCACCAGAAACCGCACCAGATACGTGCGCCTTTCGTTCGTGGCCAGTCTCACGCATCGCGATTTTCTCGACTGCGTCCGACAAATAATCGGGATGATGGTGGCCGTAGGTGTTGAGTAGCACCTCCAGCGACATCCCAAGGTAACCAGCGGCCTGCCATGGGTCTGCTCCCTTCTGCATAAGCCAGGTCGCTGCTGTGTGTCGCAACGTGTGAGGTGATATTCCTGGACCCAGCCCCGCGAGCCTAACCGCGCTCTTGAACGCCGTCTTGACTGAACTAACTGGCTTGCCATTGAACTCGACGAAATGCTTCGCCTCTGGGTCGATCCGATGCCAACGCCGCAGATGCGCAAGTAACCGCTGAGGGATCGGAACCGTAGGTTGGCGCTTATTAGTTTTCGCAGCACCTTGTTGAAGGCGGTAGTACCGCCCCCGCTCGAGGTCGACATAAGACCGACCGAGCGCCGGAATGGGCGATGCGGCAGCGATGGCTCCCGCGCGCGTTCCACTATAGATTCCCAGCAAGATGAAGCGAGCAAGATGCCGGAGTGGACGCTTGGCTGTAGGAGCCTTCATGTCGTCGATCAGCCGGCGCGACCTTTTTTGCAACTCGCGATATCGCCAGCAAGTCCAGATCAGTTTGGCTGCATCACTACGCGTCAACCATTTGTCACGCGGCTCACCCTTTTCCGGCAGCGAGACCTTAACGATTTCGCGGTGATAGCCTTCCGCGGCATGATGGCCGACGGCGGCGCGTAGATCCTCCAAATCTCGCCTAGCGCCGCCTCGGTTACGCCGTTTCCTTCTGTAAGCGCGACACGCCTCACCGCTCACCTCACCGAGCATTTTTGCGCCCCACCACGCATTCAATCGCTCGATGCGCTTCTTGAATTTTCGTATGGCGGCAACGGTGTCTTCACTTTCGCTGTCAACTTTGAAGCGATCACGAAGCTTTTCTAACTGCGCATCCAAGTAGATCGAGAGAACGTCCGCGATCGGGATATCGTCAATATGCCGCACTCGCCGTTTCGGCGTGTACTTGGAGGCGATGTATTCCTCTAACTTCTTCTCCGCGGCCGCAATCTCATCTGCAGTGCAGCCTGTGCTGACGTCCCGACCATTGTCTCGGATGATCCAGGTTGCTTGGTGTGTGATCTTTCCACCTTTGCCACGGCGGGCGGCCTTAAGCTGGAGCCTGGCTCCCTTGCTTCGTCGCGGCATAACTCTCGCATCCGTTCAATGTGCGCCAGCGTCGTGAATTCCTTGCCGGCAATTTTTTCAATAATCAATCGGCTACGATCGCGCTCACGGCGCAAACCGGCGACCGTCATCCCGCCCATAGGAAATGCGATTTTCACGGCATCAGCAAGGCGAAGCGGAGTGTTAGGTGTAATTTCAGGTTGCGTTCGATCTATCATCGAAGCTTTCGAAATTTCGGATGACCGATCGCCATCCTGGCAGGGGCCGCCGCGAAATAAAGCCGACAACCGCTCTTGTCGGGCTTCAGAGCATCCAATCGCAGAATTGAGTGGGTTCGCGTAAAAAAGCGCAGAGGCGGCAGAGCAGTCCCCTAGGGAATCGAAGACCCATGTTTCGGCCTTGAGAGAGCCAAATAATGGCTCCGCCTCTGTCCGCCATTGTCCGCTGCTGTCCAATTATTTCAATAAATTCAATATCCATAATCCGCTATTGTCCGCCGACGTGCACCGTCTTTTATTCGACGGATATTCGACGTACAAGTGCGGGAAACGTTATTAAGGCACTCCCCGAATGTCGAAGTCACTCACCGAGGCTCAGGTCACGACGGCTAATGCGCGCTCCAGGCTCGAGCTTGGCGTGCATTGGCGTCGCCTCGATGCGGAAGCGCATCTGGGCTATCGCAAAGGAAAACAGAGCGGCGTTTGGTTTGTCCGCTGGCGTAATCACCACAAAGGCGGCAACTACAAGCAGGTGCCAGTCGGCGTCGCCAACGACATCAATGATAAGCCCGCCGCCGGGATTCTGACCTTCGAACAGGCCGTGAGAACGGCGCGGGAGGCCGTAGCTCGAGCCAGAACAGAAGCCGCATCGCAGGCGGCGGGCCCGGCTCCTACCGTACGATCGGCCGTTGAATCGTACGTCAGGGAACGCGACGCTCGAGAAAAGCGCCGAACAGGCCGCGACGTCCGATCCGATGCCAGTACCAAGCTGCGGCGCTACGTTCTTGGTCAAGACAAGCGTGGCAATCAGGAAGCTGCGGAAGCTGCTCCTCTTGCATCGGTGTATCTGCATGCCTTGAAAGGAGATGACTTGATAACGTGGCGGGAGGGTTTGCCGGAGGACCTAAAGGTCACGACCAAGCAGCGGTTCGTGAATGACCTCAAGGCGGCACTAAATGCCGCGTGGCCGCGACTTTCCGCAGATCGAAAGAAGCTAAACCCGACGTTCCTCGCCATTGTGAAGGCCGGCTTCAAAGCCGAGCGGATCGATGATGATGATGCTGTGTCGGTTGCTCGGGATAACCAGATTCTCACGGATGACGTGGTTGGCGCCATCCTTCAAGCTGCGCGTGAAGTCGATCACGAGCAAGGATTTGATGGCGATCTATATCGGATCGTCGTATGTCTCGCCGCGACCGGCGCGCGGTATGCCCAGGTCAGGCGAATGCGCGTTGGCGACGTACAGGTTTCAGCACGGCGTCTAATGGTACCGGGCTCCTACAAGGGGCGCGGCGGCAATAGCGGCTCAGGCCCGGTCCCGGTGGGCGACGATGTGATTGAGGTGCTTTCGCCCGCAATCATCGGGCGGCCAAGCGATGCACCTCTTTTCGAGCGATGGATCCATGAACAGCAGTCGGGAGGTATCGCGTGGAAGAAGTCTGAACGCGGCCGTGGAAAAGAGGCGAACTTGCACGTCCTTGGAAGGCCATTCGCGAGCGCGCGGGTATGCCGGAGGTGATCCCCTATGCTTTGCGGCACTCGAGCATCGTACGCGGCCTCCGAAAGGGCTTGCCTATCCAACAGGTCGCCAAATTGCACAACACCTCAGTCAAAATGATCGAGCGGCACTACGCGAAATACATTGCGACCGCTTTGGAAGACCTCGCAAGGGCGGCAGTCGTGTCCCTGGTGCCGCGGAGTGATGGAAACGTGGTGCCGATGGGAAAACGCGCGTAAGGGATCATCCTGCGGTCTTGATCGAATCCATTCGTTTGATGGCGACGGTAGCCCCTTGCACTAGCAGTGGGTTTGCCTTGCGAGCTATCGCTCGAGACTGCGCTCCTGGCCGCATACGATTGGGGCACGCGCTGCTTATGATGTTTCGGCGCTGTTTCCGGATAGATTGTCCGGAAAGTCTCCTCCGTGTCCGCTGATTGCTACGAAGCCTAACGAACGGCCATCCAGGTCGCCATGCCCACCATCATCAGATTCTCGGTCAACGAAACGAACCCGAGCGGGACTTTGCTGCTACCCCCGACGCATGCGCATTTGAGCTCTCGCCGATCTATGTAAACCGCTTTGAAGACCGAAATCGCTCCGATCCCGCCGATGAAGAGCGCGATCGGAATTGCGATCCACTTGAATAGGCCGCCGGCGATCATCAAAACACCCGAAACCGCTTCGCCGAACGGATAGACGTAGGCATATCGAACGACCCGCTGAGCGAAGAGGTCGTAGCCCAGGAACATGTTCGAGAACGTCTCCAGATTCTGCAGCTTCAGGATCGCAAGGATGCACATGCTGAAGGCGACGAACCATTCCCCGGACCGGACCGATATCAGCGTGCCGGTTGTCGCCCAGGTCCCGGCAAGCGCCATTGCCAGCGCGGTGGCGAAGACGGCAACGACCGGTTGGTAACTTGTCGCATTCGGATCGGCGACCGGCTGGTGGAAGTAGCGGCGCAGGTCGTCGTAACCACCAACCCGATTGCCGGCGATGAAGATCTGGGGGGTTGTATCCACGTGCTCGGATGCCATGAACGCATCGGTTTCCGCGCGGCTCTTGAACTGATGGTCCTCGACGTCGAATCCTTGGCGATGCAGGAGGTCGAGCGATTTGAGGCCGAATGGGCAGATATGCTCCGGCGTCACCATGCGGTACAGCATCGCCGATTTTGTGGGGATGTGATCCAATGCGATGATCCCGCTTCGCGATCTAGGTTTCGTTCTTCCGGTATCTTTCACGCGTGACGTCTTTGGCCACTGGGTCCAATGCGCGGTTCCGGTAATGATAGCTAAGGACGCCGTAGATCAGCGCGACGAGAAGGACGAACGCTCCGACGAAGTACACGGCTTCGAGGCCCATGGCGATTTCTCCTGGACGGTTCAGGCGGCGTGGCGCTTTCTGGTTCGGGCGGCCTTCTTGGCTGACCGCGAACGTTCCGCTGCCGGACGCTTGGCCGCGGCGGCCCCGCCCAGGCGGCCGCCCTTGCGCGACGGCGAGTGGTCCTCCTTCGTGCCTCGTCCGGAGCCGCTCTTCTTGCCGCCGTGGGTCTCCTTGTTGACGGTCGCCCAGGCACGCCGCTCGGCTTCGTCCTCCGGAACGCCGCGATGCTCGTAGCCTTCCTCGATATGCTCGGCCTGGCGCTTTTGCTTGTCGGTGTAGCTGGATTTGTCGCCGCGAGGCATGGTGGTCTCCGTCGTTTAGGACCTCGGAACCAACCCCTGGGCAAGCTATGAGGTTCCTATTCGAAATGGTCTCGCCTCCGCAGGCTGCAGGTCGGTGAATGCGGCTCGATCCGATTTCGCTGCGTTTAGAAGCGGCATGGCGGCCTGACATCAGAGCCCAAACGGATAGGTATCCGGAACCCCCGTTGGGCGATGCTGCGGTCCTAAAGGACTGACCGCGTGAGTCTCGTTGAACCACAAGAACGAGTCGAACTGCTGAGGCAGCGAGGCTTCAGCATAATGGCTTTGCAGTTCGGTATTCGGGCGGTAGATGACACCGATGAAGCGTTCGAGGCGCGGCTCGAGCAGGCGACGGCGAAGGCTCTCGTCGCGGCGAAATTCCAGCAAGCCGCTTGTCGCGCCCGCATCGTGGAACAGTCGCTCATAGCTGTCCGGCCGGGAGGGCCGTACCCGCATCACTTCCATCTCGCCGTCCCAATCCGAAGCGGCGGCGACGGTGCCCGTATGAGTGCCAAATCCGATCAGGGACGCGGCTCCAGCGAACTTCTCTCGACAAAGCTGACCGATGTTGAGTTCGTCGCGGACCGCGCCCATCTCGGTGAATCGGGCATCCCCGATATGAGAATTGTGCGCCCAGACCACGGCCTTAGATCGAGTCCCTTGCGCGTCCAGAATATGGCCCAAGGTCTCAAACATGTGGGTGTCTCGTAGATTCCAGGATTCAGCGCCGCCATAGTACATGATGCGGTAATAGCGTTCGGCCGAGGCGATCAGCCGTGCGTTCTGGGCGGCGTCCAGGAAGCTGTCCGGATCGTTCGCGGCGTAATCCAGTTCCTTTGTCAGGATCTCCTGGCATTGCCGAAGGACCTCGGCCTCGCATTTCCGATAGCCTTCGGTCAGGACGGCACGGCCGTAGGTCGAAGGTTCGCGCTGCCAAGGGGTGAGACAACCATAACGCTCACGGGCGACCGCCGCGGCTTCAGGATCAACGCTATCGAGGTAGCCAAGGAGGGCCGCAACCGAGCTCCGCATGTTGTAGAGGTCGAGGCCGAAGAACCCGGCCCGCTCGCTTGCCGGTTTCCCTTCATTGTGTTTGCGCATCCACTCGACGAACGCGGCGACATCCGCGTTTCGCCACATCCAGGTCGGGAAGCGCTCGAACGGCTTTTCGGTCGGACCGTGGGACACTCGACGGCGAACGTACCTGTCGATGGCGGCGGCGTCAGGCCAATCCGCTTCGACAGCGACAATCTTGAAGCCTTGCTTCTCGATCAGGTGGCGCGTGATCGCGCCGCGGGCCCGATAGAACTCTGACGTGCCGTGACTGGCTTCGCCCAGCAGAACGACGCGCGACCGCGCGAAGCGATCGAAGGAGGCGCCGAAGGCGGGATCGTCGAAGGACGGCAAGGGTTCGACGGCAGCGCTGATCATCTCCGTCAGTGAGCCAAATCGTGCGCGCCCAGGGACGTGATTGCTGGCGGAACGCGTGCCGTCTTCGGCCCATCCGTGCTCTCCGATCAGTGGCACGAAGCGGACGGCGCCGAAGGTTTCTTCGTCATATTCCGCTTCACTCCGGCGCGTGATCCGCAGCAGCAACTGTTCGTCTTCGAAACCACCGACCGGGATGATGAGGCGTCCGCCGACGGCCAACTGCTCTTTGAGCGCATCCGGTATCGTTGGCCCGCCGGCGGCGACCAGAATCGCGTCGAATGGCGCTTCTTCGGGCAGACCGCGCGTACCGTCGCCGGTATGAACCACGCAATTGTCGTATCCTATCGCGGCGAGACGTTGGGTGGCGACTCTGGCCAGATCGCCATGTCGTTCGATCGTGTGAACCGCTCCGGCGAGCCGAGAGGCCACCGCCGCGGCATAACCTGAACCGGTTCCGACCTCGAGCACCTTGTCCGCCGGGTTCAGTTCGGCCGCTTCGCTCATCAACGCGACGATATATGGCTGCGAAATAGTCTGCGCACCCGCGATCGGCAACGCACCATCCTCATAAGCGAATTCCTCGAAGCCGGATTCGACGAACCGCTCCCGTGGGACCTCTGCCATGGCACCAAGAACACGTCGGTCGCGAATACCGCGGCCGGCAAGTTGAACCTCGACCATGCGATTGCGAAGTTGGGCGAAATGAGCCATCGCAGCACCTCCTTTGAAGTTGTGGTGCGAGAAGCCAATGGGGAAAAGCCAGCCCGGTTCCTTTCAGCGCGGCCAAGCGCCTGCTGCGGCTCGAAAAAAAGGCAGGTATCGACTCAGAAAAATTGCAACTTCGCTCCGGTCCATCGGTTACAGCACCGTGTTCGACAACTTCCGCCCAAGATTCGCGCGCAGTATGATCGAACCGAGCGGAGGAGCTGCGATACCTTCGCGCGAGACCCGCGGCAACGAATGCGACAAAGCCACTCGTCGGAACTGCAGCTTGCCGGCCGAATTGTCGTGGCGAAGGCAACCGACTGCCCGGTCATGACCTTTCGTCACCCCGGAGCTTGGTTGCTTCGCTTCGTTGTCCTTATCGGAACGATTGACAGCATGAATGGATCGATGCCGTGGTGGGAATCCGCCGTCATCTATCAGGTCTATCCGAGGTCCTTTCAAGACACCAATGACGACGGTATAGGCGATCTCAACGGCATCACCCAAAGACTGCCGCATCTACTCGATCTTGGTGTCGATGCGATCTGGATTTCGCCGGTTTTCCGTTCGCCGATGAAAGACTTCGGCTATGACGTTTCCGATTACACCGACATCGATCCGATCTTCGGTGCGATGCCGGACTTCGAACGACTGATTGCAGAAGCACATGCGCGCGGGATCAAGGTGATCCTGGACTTTGTGCCCAACCACTCCTCCGATCAGCATGCGTGGTTCGTCGAAAGCCGCGCGTCCAGGAATAATCCGAAGCGCAATTGGTATATCTGGCGTGATCCTGCTCCCGATGGCGGTCCACCCAACAACTGGCTTTCGGAGTTCGGCGGCAGCGCCTGGGAGTTCGATCCACCCACGGGCCAGTATTACTATCATGCCTTCCTGAATTCCCAGCCCGATCTTAACTGGCGGAATCCGGAAGTGGTGGAAGCGATGCGGGAGGTGCTGCGCTTCTGGATGCGCAAGGGAGTAGACGGATTCCGGGTCGACGTAATCTGGCACCTGATCAAGGACAATGAATTTCGCGCCAATCCACCCAACCCAAATTATCGTGAGAGCAGGCCGCCGAACGAAGCCTTGATACCGCTGCACACCACCGACCTGCCCGGGGTCCACGATGTCATCGCCTTGCTACGCCGGACCACTGACGAATTTGCGGATCGACTGTTGATCGGTGAAATATATCTGCCGGTGGAGCGCCTCGTCACTTACTACGGCAGGGATCTCGACGGAGTGCACCTGCCCTTCAATTTTTCTCTGCTCAATGTTCGCTGGGACGCGAAGTGCATCCAGGCCCTGATCGCGGAATATGAAGGCGCGTTGCCGAAAGACGGGTGGCCAAACTGGGTGCTCGGCAATCATGACCGGCCACGTATCGCTGGCAGGGTAGGTTCGCGCCAGGCCGCGGTTGCGGCCATGCTGCTGCTGACACTTCGCGGCACGCCGACGATCTATTACGGCGATGAGCTCGCCATGACCCAAGTGGATGTCCCCCGCGATCGCGTGCGCGACCCGTTCGAACGCAATGTCCCAGGGATCGGAGTCGGCCGGGACGGCTGCAGAACGCCGATGCAGTGGAATTCGGGTGAAAACGCCGGCTTCAGCAAGGTCGATCCCTGGCTGCCGCTCGCCGACGATTGGCGATCGAACAACCGGGCGAGGCTGCGCGAGGACCCCCTTTCGATTCTTAACCTGTATCGGCGCTTGCTGCGCCTGCGCAAGAAAATGCCGGCACTGTCGGCCGGCGCGTACCAGCCGTATGCCGCGGACGAGGACTTGCTGGCCTATTACCGGGAATTCAATGAGAACAGGTTACTCATCGTCCTGAACCTGACGGACCGGACACAGGCCTTGAAATTGGAAGACGGCGCACGTGCACGGATCCTGATATCAACGAGGGCAGACCGCGATGGAGAGCGGATCCCAGACGCCGTTACGCTTGTCGGCGACGAGGGCCTCGTCATCGATCTGGCAGCCGGCTAGGAACCACTGCTTCGAGCGGACGTTTGGCTCTTACTGAGGGCAGGTCACCGATCGAACGGAGCCTAGCTGCGCGCGTGAGTGTAACGGAAGAACCGAGGGCCTGGTGGCGCGATGCAGTCATCTACGAAGTTGCAGCCATCTCGTTTCAGGACAGTAATGGAGATGGCTACGGAGATCTTCCGGGTCTATTGCAACGCATCGATTATCTGAAATGGCTCGGCGTCGGCGCCGTATGGCTTACGCCCGTCTATAAAAGTCCGGATCAGGACTTTGGCTACGACATTTCAGATTTTTCCGCCATTGACGCTCGCTACGGCACAATGGATGATTTCGACCGCGTCAAGGAGGCATTGCACGAAGCCGGCATCAAGCTCGTTCTCGATTTCGTGCCCAACCATACCTCCGACCGGCATGTCTGGTTTCATGAAAGCCGAGTATCGCGAGATAATCCGAAGGCCGACTGGTACGTATGGGCGGAAGCGGGCGCTAACGGCGGGCCGCCAAACAATTGGCTCAGCCGCTTCGGCGGCAGCGGCTGGGAGTGGTGCGAGTCGCGCCGACAGTTCTATTACCACTCGTTTTTGCCCAGCCAGCCCGACCTGAACTGGCGTAACGAACAGGTCCGCCGAGCCATGGCCGGCGTCTTGCGCCTTTGGCTCGATCGCGGCGTCGACGGCTTTCGCGTCGACGCCAGCGCTGTGCTGATCAAGGACGATTTGCTGCGCGACAATCCTGCCGATCCCGAAGCCGGCGATTCCACGCCGCCGCCTCAGAGATACACGCCGGTGTTCACCGACGACCGGCCTGAAGCCATGGGCTGCATTGAATACATCAGAAGCATTCTGGACGAATATGACGCAAGGCTGCTCTGCGGCGAGGTGCAGGGCAAGACCGATCGCATCGGTCACTTCTACGGCAACGACAAGCCGCGGCTGCATCTGCCGCTCAACTTTGCACTGCTCGACACGGAATGGAATGCCATCGCGCTGCAAGCGACCATCGACGCCTACTTCAATGCGATTCCGGACGGCGGTTGGCCGAACTTTGTGATCGGGGGGCACGATAAGCGCCGGGTAGCAACCAAGCTCGGCCAGGCTCAGGCAAGAATTCTAGCGATGCTGCTAATGACGATCCGCGGCACGCCGATCATATTTGCCGGAGATGAAATCGGGTCCCAGCAGGTCAAAATTCCGCCCGAGAAGATACGCGATCCGTTCGAAAAATTTGTGAAAGGTTTCGGCCTCAATCGCGACCCCGAGCGCGCCCCGCTGCGCTGGGATGCAACCGAGAGAGGCGGCTTCACGACCGGCGATCCGTGGCTGCCGCTCAGCGAGGACAGGTCGTGCAGCATCGAGACGGCACGGCGCGATGAGCGTTCGCTGCTGCACCTCTACCGTGAACTGATCGCTTTGCGCGGCTGCGAACCCTGCCTCCTGCGCGGCGAGTACCTTCCGATGCGCGCGCACAATGACATCTTCTCTTTCGCGCGGGTCCTGGATCAAGTGCAAATCCTGGTTGGTCTCAACCTGTGCCGTGAGCCGCGGCTCTGGGAATGGCGTGGTAATGGCATCAGATTGATGACAAGCTACCTTGACCGCGAGCAAGCCAAACTCGTGGGGCCAACGCATTTGCGGCCAAATGAAGGTTTGGTGATTAAGCTGAACCGTTAAGGTCCTTTCGGCGACCTTCTCGGTCGATCAGCGCTGGCAACTATCGGCAAGAGAACTTCATCTGACGAGCTGAACGCGCAGCTCATCCAACTATTTTGCGAACGACAGTTGATCAGTAGGTTTCATCGTCGACGCGCCGGAAGTCCGGATTTCATACACGGTGTCCGCTTTTCTGAGTGAGTAGCTGACTTCAGCTGCTTGCGCCTTGTTTCCGCTGCGTGGCGGTTGAAATTCGACTTGCGGCTAGCTTTACTCTTCTAGCTCCTTTAAAAGGCGTTCGCGGTGTCGAATATGCTGCATGTGTACCGCATAGAAGCTATCGAGAAGCTTCCGAGCCTCCGTCGTGTTATGCCCATGACGGGCAAGGGCCGCTACCCTCTGCTCTTGTTCGGCAGTTCGTCGGTCGCCTTCGGCAACGTGCCGCTCCGCCTCTTCCAAGTGACGCAGACGCATCGTGCGATCCATGCGCGCAGCATAGCCTATTTGGCAGGCGGGGCGCTAAGGTTCTGCTCTGGGTGGTCAGAAGCGGAAGTCCCTGCCCCGACGTTCTTAGGCGAGTAACATTGTAGATCGGCGTACAAGGACTTACTCGGTGGCGGAAGCAATGGCGCGCCTTGGGTATACGTTTCGCAGACGCGAGCTCGCGCATCTTCGTACCTCTCCGCCTTCGGCGCGAAGCGCAGCTTTTGGGTGTGAAGTCGCCCGTGATTTCGGGCATTCAGGACACACGCCCGTAATGGGTGAGTTCTAGACATAGAAAGGAACGATTGCAGCCGTGCGCATTTGATTCCTGCGAACGCACCAGTCGCTTCCTTTCAGGAGTTTGCGCCATGCAAGGGAACAAAACCCACGAGCAGCAGAAACGAATTCTCGAGCGCAAGGAGGATGTTCCCTCGCCGAACCGATCAGATGCACAGAAGCAGTTCAATGCGGCGGCGGGCAGCGCCAAGATAGCGCGGCATGGCGAACGGCAAAGCGAGTATCCCCTGAGTTCCGGCGGAATGAACCAGGAAAGCGACCAAAACAAACATAATCACCAGACCCAGCAGAATCACAAACCGCAAAGACCTGAGCGCGCGCAGCAGAAACAGGACTAATCAGATGACCAAAGAAGGCAGAAAGGGTGTCGGGCCCACCGCGCGGAGCAAGGGCGCGGGGACCGGAGCAATGACCGATTTTCCAGAAGAAAAGCTTGGCGAAAACGACGTATTGTCAAATCGAGACAAGGCCAGTCGTTCTGAAACGCGTGGCCAGGATGGCAAAAGGATCCAGAGCGATCAATATCAAAGCACGGTGCACGAAAAGCGGTAGAAAATAGCGCGCGGGCACTTACGGCCACTTTGTCTCTTGTCTGGCTCAAGAAGGTAGCGACCATGAAAATCGGCCAATCTTCGCTGGAGTGATCAAACTTCGCATGGTTGGTGGTGTTGAAGGCTACCGACGGGATCGGTGCCGTGTACCGCCATAGCTGCGGGAGGAATGATCACGCTGGGTGGGTATTGGTCCGAGATTCGCGGAGGCGCTGGCCGCCCGGCATTACCCGAGTTGTAGCATCTTTTGTACTGAGGTTCGCATGCCTACCACGGCCGACATTCTGATCGACACGCTGATCGCCTGGGACGTTCAGGTCATCTTCGGCCTGCCTGGCGACGGCATCAATGGCATCATGGAGTCGCTGCGCACACGCCAGGACAAGATCAGGTTCGTGCAGGTTCGCCATGAGGAGTCCGCGGCCTTTATGGCGACGGCCTATGCGAAATGGACTGGTCGACTAGGCGTCTGCCTTGCGACATCGGGACCGGGCGGCACGCATCTGCTCACGGGTCTTTATGATGCCAAGCTCGATCAGGCACCGGTGCTAGCCATTACCGGGCAGCAGTTTCATGACCTGATCGAAACCTTTACCCAGCAAGATGTCGATCTCACACGCGTCTTCAACGATGTGGCTGTGCTCAACGCTCAGGTCACCGACGCTGCGCATATGGAGAATGTCGCCAGCCTCGCCTGCCGGTCGGCCCTTTCGACGCGGGGCGTCGCGCACCTTTCCATCGCCAATGACGTGCAGGAGCAGACCCTCGACGCCACAAAGCGCTCGAAGCGCAACCGGCCGCGCCATGTTCCCAATCGCTGGTTTGAGGGCCGCAGGCTTCCGACCGAGCGCGAACTCGATGCCGCGGCGGAAATTCTCAATCGAGCCAGCCGTGTAGCAATACTTGCCGGCCGCGGTGCGATAGAGGCCCGCGAAGAACTCGAGCGTGCTGCGGACCTGCTTGGGGCTCCTGTAGCCAAGGCGCTGCTGGGCAAGGCAGTCCTGCCTGACGATCATCCGCTGACGACCGGCGGAATCGGCATACTGGGTACGCTGCCCTCGCAAGAGCTGATGGAAAGCTGCGACGCATTGCTTATTGTCGGGTCAACGTTCCCTTACGTCGAGTACTATCCGAAGCCCGGCCAGGCTCGCGGAATTCAGATCGATCGCGATGGCCGGCGCATAGGCTTGCGCTATCCGGTCGAGTCGGGCCTCGTCGGTGACTGTGCGGAGACGCTGCGCCTGCTCAACTCGCGGCTAGGGCGCAAGGACGATCGGTCGTTTCTGCAGCGGGCTCAGGCCGGCATGAAGCGTTGGCGCGACCTGATGGCGCTCTCCGAAACAAAGGACGATCGGCCGCTGAAGCCGCAGGTCGTCGCCCGCGCCTTCGGCCGCCGTTTGCCGGCCAATGCCCTGCTTGCGTCTGACTCCGGCCAGAACACTGAACTCGCCGCCCGGCACATCGATCTTCAGGCGGGCCAGGCATTCGCTGTGTCCGGCAGCCTCGCCTCGATGGCCTGCGGTTTGCCATATGCAATTGCCGCCGGCATCGCCTTTCCAGGCCGGCCGGTCTTTGCCGTCATCGGCGATGGCGGTTTTGCCATGCAGCTCGGCGAATTTTCGACCGCAGTTCGGTATCGAATTCCACTGAAGGTGCTGGTGATCAAGAACAACATGCTGAACCAGATCGCCTGGGAGCAAATGATGTTCCTTGGCAATCCCCAGTTCGGGTGCGAATTGCAGCCGATCGACTTTGCCAAGGCCGCCGAAGCCATGGGTGGACGGGGCTTCACTATCGCCAAGGCATCAGACGTCGAGCGCGTTCTGGATCAGGCCTTCGCCACGGAAGGGCCCGTCGTCATCGAGGCGGTTGTCGATGCATCCGAGCCAATGACGCCGCCTAAGATGCCTGAGGACTACAGGAAGAACTTCAAGCAGGCGCTACCGGAAACGCCTGGCCGCGAACAGATCGAACGCAGCATTGCGAGCGAGCCGGTCAAATCGATGATGGACGCAAAGGCATAATCGTGCCGGCCGAAACGGGTTTCACTTCTGGCGTACCTGGCTGACCTGTTCGCCCGAACCAATCATCTTGGATCGCCCGTTCGCGAGTATGGCAATCCAAGCCCGACTCGCAGCTTACCTGTCATAGCATCCGGAACAAGCCGTCGCTCGAAACAAGCTCCGTATGCAACTTCAAACCGTTGGGCACATTGTCGTACCATGAACGAGCTCGCAAATGGACTTCTTGTTGCACTGGCGGTGTTGGCGATCTTCGGAGCTATCGCCGTCTTCTATTTTGTAATCTATACGCGTGCCGACTGAATACAGCGCGTTTGGTGACAATCGCCGGACTTTAGGTAGGGGTGGACATGGTCCATGCCGGAACATCGTGAGCAGGCCTTGCTGCGGAAGCATTGGTCAGGGTCGTGTCTAGTTGATTGAAAGATCTGAACGACCTGCTTCGATGCTCGATCGGTTCGCGGCGGGGCGAGAGGAGTACGCGGCTCCATGCTTCCGTACTTTTCTGTTGTGGATCTCGCTAGAAAAATGGTGGGTGACCTCCTGGAAAATGCAGGTCACGGCCCGCATGAAACTGCATGGGACCGCATCGAGAGTTCGGCCTATCGATTACGGCGCTACGGACAAATTGCGGAAACCAAGTCACCAGTCTTGATTGTGCCAGCACCGATCAAGCGTGCATACATTTTCGATCTGTTGCCTCAGGTTAGTGTGGTACAGCGTCTCCGCTCTGCCGGATTCGCAGTTTACTTGTACGAATGGCCGGAGGAACAGGATGCCAAATGGGGTCTCGAAGCCTGTATAAGCTCGCTTTGTCTTGCGACTGAGATGATAGCGACCAAGCATGGCGCCCCACCCATCCTGGTCGGACACTCTCTCGGCGGAACTCTTGCTGCGATCACAGCGGCTCTGGAGGCGCAGCAGATCAGGAAAGTAGTGCTCATTGAATCTCCACTGAAGTTTGGGGAGCAGACAGGAGCGCTGAGACCCATTGTGTTTGCTTCGCCAGTATTGCCGCTCGATACAATCCCGGGAACTCTTCTCAATTTGGCTAGCATTGCTGCAGATCCAAAGGAGTTTGCATTCGACCGTTATGGCGACGCCTGCGCATGCCTGGCGGATCAAGAAGCGCTGGCAATCCACCTTGCCGTTTTTCGCTGGAGCCTCGACGAGTTCGCCCCAAATGCCCAGCTAATTCAAGATGTACTTCAGCTGCTCTACCGTGAAGATCGGTTCGCGCGGAACGAACTCCATCTTCTCGGGCGGTCTGCCCAGTGCGATTTACTCGGTAACGTTGCAGCGATCGTCGATCATACAAGCCGCGTGGTCCCATCCTCATCCGCACTGGGATGCTTGAAGGCGCCTTCAGTTTTCTCATATGAGCCGGAAATTGGAGTTGCGCTTCAGCACGTGGGACCAATTGTGGGTCGGCGGGCCCACGAGAAGGTATGGCCGAACGTGATTGATTGGATGCGGGCGCACCTCTAATCGCCGTCGACCGTTTCTTCTCACGTGGCAACAATATCTACGTCTGCTTGATCAAAGTGGTAAAGATTTATTAGTCCACGTCTTTTCAATCTCGATTAGAAATTTCCCTCCGCAACTTGCACATGGAACGCCCCTTGCACGCCACATTTGTACTACCTGATCCCGGTCGTCAAAAGTCATGAGCGGTCGATAACCGTCAGCCTGAAGCCGTCCAAGGATGGAACATCTACATCGCTCTCGCCGGCAACCATTCATTCGCGCTACATGACAATCCGTCGCGCTGCGCAGGTGAGTGCACCTCGCGCGAACGGCCACCGCCGACAGCGCCGAGTCGCTTATCTCCGTTCACAACTGTTCGGAGTGAACACTGTTTGGACGCGGCTTTCAGGACCCGCGACGGATCCGTCATTGACGAGTACTAAAGCCGAGAGCAACGCATGGGTGCTTGGCGTCACATGCCGCCGGTGCGCGCTTCCCAGTACATAGGCGTCCCGTAATACCGGTGGGTACGTGTTTCCCAATCTCGATCCTGCCAGGAGTCATCGCTGAACTCAGGCGCATCCTTCAGCTGTTGCTCGGTAATACTGGTTCGAAAACCGCCAAGCGACGGATCATATGTCAGAGCGCCCCAAGGGATGGGATAATGGCTGTGGCCCAACCCGACGAATCCGCCAAAGCTCATGACCGCATATGCGACGCGACCCGACACCTTGTCGATAATGAGGTGGTCAATCTCGCCAATATTCTTTCCGCCTGCCCCATAGACCTCGGTTCCCTGAATGTCTTCGCTAGAGACACATTGATGATCGGGATGGGCTGTCGCACGGGCCATGGTTAGCCTCCTTAAACAAGGTGGGGGTTTCCTTGGCTAAACTCGACCGGTACGCGCTCGTTCCGACGGTACGGAAAAAGTCCTGCCGCAATGTCGCCTAGCGACATTACACGACGCGAGGTCTAATCACGGCACTCCTTTCGCTGGCAGCAGTGCCCGTTCGATTATGCCGCAAACTGCCTCAGAACGACCGGCTCGTAGCGCACTCGCGCTCGACGCGTTCCGTCACGTCGCGTGCCATAGCGATGGAACCAAGCGCTTCGCCTCCGTCATCTCCTTTAACGATTGCAAACGTCATCTCGACGTAAAGTCTGCGCCCGCTCTTGTGCAATGCTCGGGTCAGAGTCGGCCGACCTTGAAGCTTTAGAGTACTCTTTGTCATTGCTGCATCGAAGCCATTCCAGTGTGCGGCTCGAAGATGACCGGGGATGATCAGATCGAGACTTTGTCCCAGCGCCTCCTCTGCAGCAAAGCCAAACAGCGCGATGCAGGCGCGGTTCCAGCGAATGATCACTCCTTTGCGGTCGACGCAGATGAGAGCGTCAGCGCCTGCTCAAGGATTTTCTCGTCCAACTCTGACACCGTGTTCTCCCGTATCGGAACGATGGATCTGAATTCGTTCAAGGGCCGCGGGTTCGGACCGAACGTACGCATCCGACGGGGGCCGTCTTGCGTGACGGGTGGCAATTCGCGAAGCGTGTGGCCTTAAGTCTAGCTTTAAGGTCATCAGGCGATGCGGGTCGAGGTTTTGGGTGGGCTGGAGCGGCGGCGGCGCTGGTCGCAGGACGACAAGGCACGGATTGTCGAGGAGACATTGGCGCCGGGCGCGAAGGTGACTGAGGTTGCGCGTCGCAACGGAGTAGCGGCCAGCTTGGTGTTTACCTGGCGTCGACAAGCACGGACATCGGAACAAGTTGTACCATCTTTTACGCCGGTGCAGATCGCTGCCGTAGCGGCATCGGCTGAGGAAACTCCGAGGCTTTTGCCTACGGTTGATGGCCGAGTTCGCTCCGTGGCAGCCGCGCGTACTGGATTGATAGAGATCGATCTCGGCAACCGACGGTGCATCCGGGTGGATGCGCACGTCGATTCGGAGGCGTTGGCGCGGGTCCTCGATGTGCTTGGACGCCGATGATTGCGATACCGGGGAATGTGCGAGTGTGGCTCGCGACAGGCTACACGGATATGCGCAGAGGCTTTCCGTCGCTGGCACTCCAAGTGCAGGAGGTGCTGCACAAAGACCCGCTCAGCGGTCATCTGTTCGTCTTCCGCGGTCGCCGCAGCGATCTTGTGAAGGCGATCTGGCACGATGGCCAGGGAGCCTGCTTGTTCACAAAAAGACTCGAGAGAGGAAAGTTCATCTGGCCATCGGTTGCCGGAGAATCGGTAACGATCTCGCCGGCGCAGTTGAGCTATCTGCTGTCCGGGATCGATTGGCGTAACCCTCAAGAAACCCATCGGCCGACGCGGGTCGGATAGCCGCTTTTACGGTTTGAATCTGCTGCTTGATCTGATTCAATGGCTTCATGATATCGAAGCCGGACGATCTTCCATCGGACCTCGTCAGTGCCCTGGCGGCGCTGCAGGCCGAGCGTGAGGCACGGCTGCGAGCTGAGGCGGTGGCTGCCAACTGGCAGGCGCAAGCCGCGAATGCGCAGGCGCAACTGTCGGATACCGAGGCGCTGATCGCGCATCTCGAGCTGCGGATCGAGAAGCTGAAACGCGAACTGTACGGGCAACGCTCCGAACGCACGGCACGGCTGCTCGAGCAGCTGGAGCTGGAGCTGGAAGAGCTCGTCACCACGGCGAGCGAGGATGAGCTTGCCGCGCAGGCCGCCGCGGCGAAGACGCAGAACGTCCGCCCCTTCATGCGCAAGCGGCCGGTGCGCAAGCCATGGCCGGATGACATCGAACGCGAGCGCGTCGTCATTGAAGCTCCAACGACCTGTGCCTGCTGCGGTGGATCGCGGCTGGCGAAGATCGGTGAGGATGTGACCGGGACGCTGGAGGAGATCCCGCGGCGCTTCAAGCTGATCGAGACGGTACGGGAGAAATTTACCTGCCGCGATTGCGAGAAGATCAGCCAGCCGCCGGCGCCGTTTCATGCCACGCCGCGTGGCTTCATCGGCCCACAATTGCTGGCGACGATGCTGTTCGACAAGTTCGGCATGCATATCCCGCTCAACCGCCAGAGTGCGCGCTTCAAGGCCGAAGGGATCGACCTGCCGTTGTCGACGCTGGCCGATCAGGTCGGCCACGGGACCTTCGCCGTCATGCCGCTCTTCCACTTGATCGAACGCCATGTGCTCGCGGCCGAGCGCCTGCATGGCGATGACACCACCATCCGTATCCTGGCGAAGGGCAAGTGCACGACCGGGCGGATCTGGACTTATGTGCGGGATGACCGGCCCTTCGCCGGGCCTGCGCCGCCGGCGGCGGTCTATTACGCCTCGAGCGACCGACGAGGCGAGCACCCCCAGAAGCATCTGGCCGCCTTCACGGGTATCCTGCAGTGCGACTGTTACAGCGGCTTCGAGCCGCTGTTCGACCCGCAGCGGAAAGTGCTGCCGATGACGCCGGCGTTTTGCTTTGCCCATGCGCGGCGGGGCTTCTTCGAGCTGGCTGACATCGAGAAAAATGCTCGGGAAGGTAAGAAGGGCAAGCCGGTCTCTCCGATCGCGCTGGAGGCGGTCAAGCGCCTCGATGCGTTGTTCGAGATCGAGCGCGCCATCAACGGCCGTGGCGCCGACGAGCGGCGCGCCGTGCGCCAGGAAAACAGCAAGCCGCTTCTCGATGACATGCGCGCCTGGTTGCTGCGTGAGCGCGAAACCCTCTCGCGCTCCTCCGATGTCCTGAAGCCGATCAACTACATGCTCAGGCGCTGGGACGACTTCGCCAGCTTCCTCGACGATGGCAGGATCTGCTTGACCAACAATTGTGCTGAGCGCGCATTGAGAGGCATCGCATTGGGAAGGCGCAACTGGACCTTCGCCGGCAGCCAGCGTGGCGCCAACCGTGCCGCCATCATGCTGACGATGATCACGACCTGTCGCCTCAACGACGTCGATCCCAAGGCTTGGCTCGCCGACGTCCTCGCCCGTATCGCCGATCTTCCCGCTTCGCGTCTGCACGAACTGCTGCCCTGGGAATGGAAACTCCTGCGCCAAGCCGCCGGTCAGCAGGCCGCCTGACCTTCACGCAACGCCATCATAGAGCCCGCCGCGCCCGCGCGCATGCGTCAATCAGGCGGTCTTCGTCGTATGCGTACGACCGAACTGGTCATGATTACAAAGGTGGTACGGAGCTCCATAACATCAGGGCTTTATAGGAGAAGCGGCGTGATCACTGGCCGACGCCATCAGAGACACCAATAATCCGACTATGTGACGGGCGGCCCGGTCGTTAGCCTGACTCCAAGAAGGGCTGCACTCGATACGCACGCCGGCCCACATCGAACGTAAACTTGGCCTGAAAACCGACCTTCTATAGTTTCAACCTCAATGGCCAATGAAGCAGGTTTGGCTTGCACTGGCTAAGCCGAGTCAGGCCGTGACCCTGGTGCTGGCGCATGTCCCCGAAGGCTGGACGGCTGAAGTGGTGCCAGCAGTCCTCACCGAAAGGCAGCTAAGGCTCTTCCGCGAGGTGAGCCTGAAACCCGGCGAGATTTACAGGATCACGAAGGATTAGGGCGCGTGCCGATCTCTTTCAGTATCAGTCAATACAATCGCGCGGCAGTAGTTCTGGCATCGACTCACATCGGCGGCTTCAACCCGGGAGACCGCAGCCACTCGCTCATGTGGGAGCCGGTTTCGGCTTGCCTCGCTCTGCGCAGGAGCGTTTCGCGTGGACGGCCCGCTGGAAGCAACTTGGCCTCCTCGCGGAGCCGCTTTGCTTCATTTGCTAGGCGGGTTTCCAGAGTTTCAGTTTGCTTGAAGCGACGGCGCTGCTGCATGACACAACCTCGCTGCTACGGGTCCTAACCGTTGGGTTTGCAAGTTCCGATTCTAATATGCGGGAGGCGACGAGTCAGTTCCAAAAATCAAACTAGGGCGAAAACCGAAAGCAGGTCATCAGCGCCGGAAAACACACCAATTCTGCCGCTGCTGCAAGGAAATATTGGGTACTGGCCGAAATAGGCCACTCGCGGAACCAAAGCAGGCCACCTCACGGGAACAAGCGGTAAGAAGCTAGCGTTTCCTCTGGGGCGTTTGAGGAGGCGAAAATGCCAGTATTCATCATGTGGGCCATTCCTGCCGTGATCGTTGTGGGCGGCGTGGGCTATTATTTGGTTCGCGCCGTTCACTAAGACGGCGGGCGATCCCGGCACTGCATATTGCCCCGGTGCCGGGACTTTTTTCGGGAACGAGTGGCAATGGAATTGAGGTCGTGTCTGGAGGACAGACACACGAAGCAAGTGGCACGGTCTCGCTGGCCCGCCGCAGAGACGGAACTGGACAGACCCCGGCGCTTCACTCGTCCCCAACCTGTGCGCCGGGGTCGTCTTTTTGTTGCTTGCGAACTGTGGACGCCGCTTGGCCAGCGACTTGATTGGAGACCCTGACCGATGAACTAAGCTCGCGGAAGCGGGCCGCTCCCATGTTGATGCACCGGAACTGTAGGTGGGCCACTTAGATCGGCTTGTGAGGGCATCCAGGCTCGCTCGGCAGCCAGGGCTCCCTTTGCCATTTCTCTCGTGTCGCATGGTGATTAGGTGGGGAAATGGGATGCCTAACTCCTTAGTGCCTTTAACCTCCCTACCTGCTTGCCTCGCTTGAGGACCACGGACGCGCGAGCGACACTCGCACCAAGTTTGCGCAAGCGCTCGAGCTTTCCGATCTCCTCCTCAACCAACTCCTTCGACACACCTTGGCACGTCCATCTCAGCGGTCCGGCCGCCGCTCGACTTTCTTCCTTGCTGTTGCCGACTTTCTTCACCGCCTTCTTGACTGCCGCACGCGACTTCTTCGTTTTCCGTGCCGCATAACCAAGCTCGTGTACGGGACCGCCTGTCATTCGTGCAGGGTCTTGCTTTCGGGATCGCGTCGTCTGTTTCTTCTTCTCGGTTGACACGATCCTCTCCTCAAATGAGCCGGTACATTAAGGTGCCACCGAGGAGGCCGCCTAAGACGAATGGCCGCAATCCATGGAATGTCTCCAGCTCCTGCGGCGTCCCTCGATCTCCTCTGATCACGTGAAAGAGCAACGCAAACGCCGACAAAAGGCCCTGGCAGCAATTCGCAAGCTGCGTGCCGCTGATGCAGTGGGGTAGCGGCATGCGTCAGGCGAAATGGGGACCGACCGTGTACCTGCTGGGCGGACGACCTCGGGCAGCTTGGCCGTTCCGGCGATAGCCAGATGTCAATGACGACAACCTGGAGGCGGCGAGCGCCGACCTGCCTGAAAAAGCAATCGAATGGTCCATTCGGTTAGTCGGTTTCAACTCCCGTTGAGGATTTGACACCCTCCAGTGCGTCAGCGGAATTGCCCTACGTCAACGGAACTGTCGGCGGCGTGTTCCCTAAGAAGGAACCTAAGCTTATACCATTCGCGGACACTCCGGTGTCGAATTTTGGCTAGCGTCGCCGCTCAGCCTGCTCGCCTCGCCCTCGCGAAATGCTGAGAAAGGAATCCCCAAGTTCCCGGTGAATCGCAGCGTTGTCCTACCGGCTGATCGATCAAGCCACAGGAACTGGCCCGAATATGCCGAGTTGATGTTCTAGGGTCTGTTGAGATTCACCTGGAATGGATGACGGCGGTAGCGAGGTAGATCATCGCCTCGAAACTGCTGTCTGTCTTGTCGCATCGCATTGCCACGCGCTTGAATTCCTTCAGCTTGCCGAAGAAGTTCTCGATCAGGTGGCGCCATTTGTAGATGTCCTTGTCGATGTCGAGAGGCTTGGCGCGCCTTTGATGCTGCGAGATTACGACCTTCGCCTTGCGCTCATTCATGTCTTCGATGATCCAGTTGGAATCAAAAGCCTTATCAGCGATCAAGCCGCCGAATTCGAGGTCCTTGATCAGGGGCGCGACGCCGACGGTGTCAAAGCGATGGCCGGGGAGCAGGATGAACCGCACCAGGTTCCCAAGTGCGTCGGTCAGCGCGAGGATTTTCGTGGTCCAGCCGCCCTTCGACTTGCCGATGGCCTGATTTTTTGTCCCCCTTTTGCTCCCTGCGCGTGGCGGTGAACTTTGACGATTGTCGCGTCGACCATGGCGAACTCCATATCCGGATCATCCGATACGGCATCGAAAATCCGCTTGAAAACGCCGGCCTTCACCCAATCGCGATAGCGCTTGAACACCGTATTCCAGTTGCCGAACGTCGGCGGAAGGTCTCTCCATGGGCTGCCCGTGCGCGCGATCCACAGCACTGCTTCGAGAAACAAACGGTTGTCACCCCCTGTGCGGCCGGGGTCCGTGGCCTTGCCCAAACAAAGCGGCTCCATCTTCGCCCATTGAGCGTCCGTCAAAACGAATCGGTGCATTCCAAACTCCTTTCGGAGCTTGAATCACGGGCACTCCAATCTGTGAATCCTGAATCTCAACAGACCCTAAACCGTCTTTTTCAATCGGAGGAGACATGGGACTTTTCTCAAAGGGTATCCAAACCATGGATGACCTGCTGCTGCACGGCCTGCACGATATCTATTACGCCGAACAGGAGATCACCAAGGCGCTGCCCAAGATGGCCGACCAGGCGACCAATCGCGACCTGGCGCAGGGCCTGAAGAACCATCTCGAGGAAACCAAAAAGCAGATTGAGCGTCTCGACCAAGTGTTCAAAAAACTCGGCAAGACCCCACAATCCACCGACTGCCCCGCCATCGACGGCCTGATCAAGGAAGCCGACAATACCGCCGGCGACGTCGAGGACAAGTCCGTGCTGGACGCCGCCATCATCGCCAATGCCCAGGCCGTCGAGCACTACGAGATCGCCCGCTACGGAACGTTGATCGCCTGGGCCGAGGAGCTCGGCCACGATGATATCGTGCGTTTTCTCACCACCAATCTCGATGAGGAAAAGGCGGCCAACACCAAGCTGAATAGCGTGGCGCTGCGCAAAGGCGTCAACCGCAAAGCCGCAAGCTGATGGAGGGAATCATGAGACGTACGATGATTGCAACCGCTTGCCTATTGCTGGCGGCGCCGGCGCTGGCGCAATCGATCGGTGAGAAGACCGGAGTCAATTCCGCGCTCGGCGTGAGCCCCTCCACTGCGGATTTCGTCAAGCAAGTCGCGATATCCGACATGTTCGAGATCGAATCGAACAAGCTTGCCCAGCAGAAGGGCAATGCCGCGGAAAAGACCTTTGCCACACAGATGGTAACCGACCACACCAAGACCAGCACGGAACTGAAGGGGCTGGTGTCGGGAGGCAAGGTAAAAGTCGAATTGCCAGCTGCACTTG
This sequence comes from Bradyrhizobium paxllaeri, assembly GCF_001693515.2. Taxonomy (NCBI): domain Bacteria; kingdom Pseudomonadati; phylum Pseudomonadota; class Alphaproteobacteria; order Hyphomicrobiales; family Nitrobacteraceae; genus Bradyrhizobium; species Bradyrhizobium paxllaeri. The sequence goes on along the minus strand of NZ_CP042968.1, from coordinate 1,484,170 downwards.
ACTCTTCGCACCAAAGCAAGCTCGACAAGCTCAAGGGGACGAGCGGCAGGGATTTCAGCTCCGAGTTCAATTCGATGCAGGTCAGCGCCCACAAGGAAGCCGTCGACCTGTTCGAGCGCTATGCCAAGGGAGGCGACAATTCCGATTTGAAGGATTGGGCCGGCAAGACGCTGCCTGCGCTCAAGCATCACCTCGAGATGGCGCAGGATCTCGACAAGAACTCGGCACCTACGGTCGGCGAGGGCAAGAAATAGGCACGACGAAGGGTCGGTTCTGTGCGGCAGGCTGCTGCAGTGTTCTCGTAGGCGTGTTTCAAGCTGTAACGGCAATTCTGCTCGTCGGCCAGTTCGTTACACTGGCCACGATATAATTTGTTCATCGCCTTGGGGCTTCCATGAATGACGAATTCCGAAAGCAGCATGCCGTGACCGTTCGGCTATCGCCGATAAGGCGGATCCAATCACGAAGAAACGTTTACTCGACTTAGCGGCCAGGTACGACCTGGCACCGCGGCCGGCTGTCCCATCACATCCAAGTCCGCCAAGCAAGTGCGGGATCCGCTTCTTTGAAGCAACTCGTCACGATCGACACGAGATACTCGAAACGTTGTGCCAACTAGCTAGCACTACTTTGGCAGATTTTGAGCGGCATAGGATTCCCAAATCAGTTTTCCAATGATTCATGGGTAGTCGGCCTTTGGAGGGGCCGACCATGGTTGGCAACACGCTGGATTGGAATGAAGAGCTTGGACGCTGGCTCAAGCCATTTCTGGATCGGTTGGGTCATAAAGCGCGGCGACAAATGTGTCCGCTTTACGTATCGGGGCTGATCGGCCCTGGTGATCGCAAGAGCATTCAGCCGATGGCGGAGCGGCTTGCACTTGGCGAATATGATCAATTGCACCACTTCATTGTGGCCGGGGTCTGGGATGCGACGCCGGTTGAGACGGAACTGCTCGTTCAAGCGGATAGGCTCGTCGGCGATAGCGATGCCGTGCTGGTGATCGACGACACCGCGCTTCCCAAGAAGGGTACGCATTCGGTGGGTGTCGCTCCGCAGTATGCTTCGGCGCTGGGCAAGACCGCCAACTGCCAAACGCTGGTGTCGCTGACGCTTGCGCGAGGCGAAGTACCGGTCATGCTCGCATTGCGGCTGTTTCTTCCGGACAGTTGGACGAGCAATCGGGCTCGATTGGAGCGAGCGGGTGTTCCGACCGAATATCGAACGGCACGGACGAAGCCGGAGATGGCCCTGGCAGAGATCGATCGTGTCATCGCGGCCGGTGTGCGCTTTGGCTGCGTATTGGCGGATGCCGGTTATGGGATGAGCGCGCCGTTCCGCCAGGGGCTCACAACTCGCAAACTTGCCTGGGCGGTCGGTATTCCGCATCACCTCAAGGTGTACCCTGCCGATGTGCGGATGATCTGGCCGGTTGCTGGGCGCGGCCGTCCCCGTAAGCGGCACGTTCCTGACATTCTATCGATGGCGGCCGGAGACATGCTGACCGACGCCACATGGCAGAACATCAGTTGGCGCACGGGCACGAAAGGAAAGCTCAAGGCTGGTTTTGCCGCTGTCCGCGTGCGGGTAGCCGACGGACCACCGCAGCGGATCAGAGACAAGGGTCAGCAACATCTGCCAGGGGATGAGGTTTGGCTCATCGGCGAGCACAGGATGTCGGGAGAGAAGAAATACTATCTCGCCAACCTGCCGGCAAAGACGAACCTACGCACCTTGGCGGCCACCATCAAGGCGCGATGGATTTGCGAGCAGGCTCACCAGCAGGTGAAAGAAGAACTCGGTCTCGATCACTTTGAGGGACGATCCTGGCAAGGCCTACATCGTCATGCGCTCATGACGATGATCGCGTACGCCTTCCTCCAGCATCGCCGCCTCGCAACAGCAGGGCGGAAAAAAAAGAATCAACGGGCCACCGCCTCAGCCGACGTTGCCAGCCGTGCGCCACGCCATCCTCGAACTCATCGCTCGACTACCGCCGCAGCGATGCCCGCATTGCCGAAAATGGATTTGCAACGAGCGGCGGCGTGAGTAAATCTGCCAAAGTAGTGCTAGGCCGTGTACCCATAAACCGGCGGCGTGATGCGACTAACGCAATGTCTGCTTTGCCCCTATAGCGACCGACTCCGTGCGGCAGGGCAATGGGTCGCGATGGACCACAAGCTGACATCAGCAGCTTGCTACTTCGCCGTTACCAGCGTCTCACTTGGCTGCCGACTACCGGTGTCCTCACGGGTTTCGCCAAGCCAAAGAATACCACGAAGGCGTTGCCACCGCAGCGCGTTGAAAGGGTTTCGTCCGGCGTCTTGGTCAGGCAAACCTCATCCATGAGATCGATATTGTTGGCGGCCCATACGTTTCCCGCGGGATCGACGACAACCCCCGTCAGAAATTGCATCCCTTTCCCCGCGTAGCCGGTCTTGGGCGGAGAGATCGGGTCGCCGGTCTTGAAGCCGGGAGGGCATGTCTCGGTCCTGACGCCGCAAAGCTGCGTCAGCGTTTTGCCGAAACCGTTCGCAACCCATATGTGGTCATTGCCGTCGACCGTGATGCCCCAAGGTCCGCTGATGCTCCCTCCACCGTCGAACGACGGGGCGGTCCCGTGATTGCCATCCGGGCGTATCATGCTGACGCTGCCACCGGGAAATTCCTCGATGATGCGGACCAGGGCGATGAACTTTTCGACCGTCTCGTCACCGCCGCCCGCCGGCTTCAATTTGCTTTCCAAGCTGCTCCGCAGCTTCATCCGGAGCAGGTCCAGCTTTTCCTTGATGCTCGGCTCGCCCAACACATTTGCGACCCAGGCGTTGCCGTGGCTGTCGATTGCGATGGCGTGGGGACTGTAACCGACCTTCAATTCTTCGGCCTTGCCGGGATTATTCGCCGGGAAGCGGGTCACCGTATTGGAGTTGGAGTTGGAAACCAGGACCCGGCCCTGCAGGTCGAACGCGACGTGGAAAGGACCTTTCACCTGGCAGGTGCCGTCGACAGGCTTGTCGTCAACGGTACGGCACAGGATGCGCGCCTGAGCCGGATCGCCCTTCGGCAAGTGAACGATCTGGCTCTTGCTTGAATCCAGCGCCCAGACATCCCCATCGGGCGTCGTATTGACGCCCTGCATTCCACCGAGTTGCCCATTCAAATTGTAACCGGTCGATGGGGACAGCGGCTTTCCATTCTTGTCGAACACCGAAATCGTCTTACCGCCGATGCTGGTCACCCACACCTTGCCATCGCCTGCGATGGTGAGACCCCAGCCGGGAAAGTCCACGCCGCCGCCGGTAAAGCCCGTCGTCATCGGCGAGATGGGGCGGCCGTTCGGGGCGAGCGCGGAGAGCGTGCCGCCGATCCCGCCGAACATGGTCGATTGCGAGCCTGCCATCTGATTGTTTGCCGCCCAGGCGTTGCCATCGCCGTCGATACCGATGCCGCCGAGGCCGTTCAAACCGCCACCTGCGTATCGCAGCGCGATCGTCCATGTGCCGGGAGCGAACAGGAGGTAGGGCCGGAAAGGGACGGCGCGGGAGCCTGGCCCCTCCCGTCCAGCCGGATAGAAATGGTCCAACAGCGCAAACAGTTTTGCAGGCTGATTCCAGGGATGCAGCGCAATCGCCTGCGCCGCGGTCAATGTATCGGTGGGAGCGGACTTTCCCGGCGGCGTTGAGGCGGCAAACAACCTTTCGCAGGCGTCCGCCTGCACGCGCGTGATGCAACCCGCCAGCAAGCCACCCAGGGTGTTCAAAACAGCCAGGGAGGTGGTCTGCGTGCTGTTCAACGGATCCTGGATCACCGTGCCCCATCCGCCGGTCGTGAGGTCTACCAAGTTGGGCACATTGCCTGCGGCGATCTTCAGGCCGAGCGCATGACCGCTAAGCGTTTCACCTTTGAGGAATTGCGCGCCGGTCCATACCGCTGCCACTGTCGTGAGTTCGTTGACGGTCACTTCTTTCGGTGCGGTGGACCCCAACGTTGCCATCAGCGCGATAGCCGGGTTCGGGCCCTGGGAGCCGCCAATCCTGGGCTGTCCACCCTTGGCGGTCAGGTAGAGCACGCCGCCGCCAGCCTTCCCGGTGTCGAACTGCAAGCGAAAGGCTCCGTCGTCGCCCGTGCTTATTTCCGACAGCTTGGTGGGTGCGCCCTCACCCGCTGCCCACAGCGTCACCGTCGACTTTACGATAGGACCGCCGCCGCCATTGACCTTCCCAAGAAGTTCTTGGGCCGAGGCGTGGCCGAAGGTCAGCGCGACTAAAGCGAAGGCAAGAAATGGCACGCGCATGGCGTCTCCTCTCACGGTGGCAATGATCAGGTGTTCCGCTGGGAAAATTCAGTCCGGCGTGTCGTGATGGTGGGTCGTCACTATCCTGCACTGTCTAAAAACAACTCCTTGACGTAGATCAAGGCGGCTTTGGGTCGATTCCGTTGAAGAAGTCCGTTCGCGCCCCGAGGCGGCGCAAATTGCAGCGCGAACCGACCATCTCTCAGGCCGATTTTGGCTGCGGCATGGGGACCAGCTTGGCTAGTTTCCGGAGGTTCTGGGCGGTTGCTGCGAGCAGGAACTCGTCGCGGGCACCATTTGGTCCACGTAGTCGCAGTCGGTCGAGCTTGAGAATGCGTTTGAGGTGAGCGAACAACATTTCGACCTTCTTGCGCAGTCGTCGTGATGCTCGACCTTCCCAGGATTTGGCAATCGCCCGCGCCATGTCGCGGGCCTTCTCATGAATCGAGCGAGGCACCTTTCGAGCAGGCGTGTTCGGACAGCAACGTGGCCTCAAGACACAGGCGTCACAGTCAGCCTTGCTCGCTCGATAGAGCAGCGTCTCGCCATCATCCACACGCGTCCCTGTTGTGGTCAGCGTCTTGCCGCCAGGACAGATATAAACGTCGCCGGCTGGATCGTAATTGAAGTCCTCCCGTGCGAAGGTGCCGTCCTTGCGCGCCGATTTGTCGAACACGGTCACATGCGGCTCGATACCGTGTTCATCGACCAGCCAGCCCAGCATGTCGGCTGAACCATAGGCACTATCACCGAGGAGCCTGAACGGGTGGAGAGCGAAGTTCCTTGCGGTCCGCTCGATCATGCGCTTGGCGGCGAGAACTTCTGCCTGCCGGATCGCTGTGGTCGGCTCAACATCGACAATGATCGCATTCTCCACATCGATCAGATAGTTCGTGGAGTAGGCAAAGAAAGCCTGCCCGCCATGAGCGCCGGTCCAGCGTGCGGCTGGATCAGCCGGCGAGATGAACTTGGGGACGATCTCGGTCGCAGCCCCGAAGGCCGCATCGTCCAGGACGGCTAGATACTCGTCGACCGCACGGCTCGCGACCTGTGGGGGCAGCCCCTTCTCGCCCTCGATGCCGTTCTGCCGGTTCGCATCGGCTTTGATCAGGCTGGCATCGACTGCAAAGCTTTCTCCGCCAACCAGGCCCTCGTCGACGCAACGGCGCAAGATGGCCTCGAACAGATGTCGCAGCAGATCACTGTCACGGAAGCGCCCATGCCGGTTCTTCGAGAAGGTCGAATGGTCGGGCACGTCACCCTCGAGCCCAAGGCGGCAGAACCAGCGGTATGCCAGATTGAGGTGAACCTCTTCGCACAAGCGCCGCTCCGAACGGATGCCGAAGCAGTAACCGACCAGCAGCATGCGGATCATCAACTCGGGGGCGATCGAGGGGCGCCCAATGGTGCTGTAAGCTCTCGCCTCAGCCCATCGAGCTCCACGAACCGGTCGATCGATCGCAACAGGTGATCGGACGGAACGTGCCGCTCGAGCGAAAACTCGTAGAACAACGCAGCCTGCTCACCCAGCTGAGGTCCCATCATGATTCAGTCCTCTCGCTACGACTGAATCAGCCAAGATCAACTGGCGCAAGCGCCGACTTTTTCAACAAAATCGGCCCAAAGCCGCTCTCCGCCGCATCGCCGTGGATGTCCGCTTGGAGTCATTTTCGACGGCTTTGGCAGAGATTGAGGGCTGGTTCATGTCCGCTACTGTCCATAAGCGCCGTACAAGGCTCGGGCCAGGAGCGTTGCGTTTGGCCGGACTCCCGTGATTCAAACTCCCAAACTGGGGCTCGAATCATGCGCTACGAACTCGCCGCTATGAATGGACCGCCATGAGGCCGATGCTGCCGAACAAGCCGCGTGGCGTTCCTCGGGTGAACGAAGAACGTGTCCTCAATGGCATCTTCTGGGTCCTAGGATCAGGAGCACCCTGCCGCATTCCGCCATTGTCGGACCTTCGTCGCCGGCTCCTGAGTCGGTTTACTTCCGTGACGAACCTATAGACTACACGCTTAATGTCATCGCTCTACCCGGAATAGGTTTGGTGCTGAACTTAGCTTAGAATACAGGACGCAGTTACTTCGATTGACCTCTGCTTACGCTCGACAGCCACGATCGCCTCGTTCGCGAGCCATACCCGATGGCGCCTACCTTCGCTCCATTCCCGAAAGATGATCTCGGGCTATGATATGCTGAGTTTCTGAATAGGGATCGGCAAGACCGGTCCGCTCCAGGTAATCAAGTGCGATATCGAAAGCTTCCAGGACCACTAAGTCACTTACGAGGACAGGGCCACTGATGCGTCATTAACTCACTCATAGAGACTCTAAGAGGGAATGCCATCGCATTGGCAATCGTTCCTCATGTGCCCACTCCGGCAGGCGGCAAATCTTTCGCAACGGCGAGCTATTCGGCGGCCTGGTGGTGCGCCGGCTTCTCGACATCGGCAAGCGGCGATACCGCGGGCCCGTTGAGCGCGGTGCCATTGGGTGCGAACTGCGATCCGTGGCACGGGCAATCCCAGCATTGCTCCAGCGAGTTCCAGTGCACGACGCAGCCTAGGTGCGTGCAGCTGGCTGAATGCAGATGCAGCTGCCCCTTCTGATCCCGGCACGCGGCGACCTTTCGCAACCCACTACGCACTAGGCAGCCTTCCCCCGGCCGCAGCCGCTCGACGGAAGCGATTTCGTCCGCCGAAAGATATTCCGCGAAATTCTTCAACGGCGTGATGTTCTCGCTGATGTACTCACCGAGATTCTTGTGGATCTTTCGTGCCGGCGAATAGACTTCCTCCCATGGACTGGCGCCGGTGGTGATTAGGTCCGCGATCAGGATGCCGGCGACGAGGCCATTGGTCATGCCTTGTCCGGAGTCGCCACTGACGATGAAAACATGCTCCTCGTCCGGCGAGCGACCGATGAAGCCGACGAAATCGATCGGCTCCAGCACCTGGCCCGACCAGCGGTAGGTTATCGCGCCCATGTCAGGCAACCGTTCGCGCGCCCAGTGCTCCAGCGCCGCAAATCGTTCCTCGCCGTCATCGGCCTCGCCCGACTTATGATCTTCGCCGCCGATAATCACCAGGACTTCCTCGGTGGAGAGCGGTTGGAGGCGGACATAGTGATAGGGATCGAGCGTGTCCCAATAAAGCGCGTCGGCCAGCACGCCGGCCGGCAGTTTCGCCGCGATAACGTAAGTGCGATAGGGTGCCTGCTTAGTGTGAATAGCGACTTCAAGGTTGACCGGAGAGTTTGTCGCGACGACAACGTCGGTGGCGCGCACCTCGTGCCCGGACGCAACCTTAACGACGACGTCGCCCAGCTTATGCTCGATACTCTCGACGCAGCTATCGGCGTAAAGTTTTGCGCCGGCGCGCTGCAGGGCGCTTGCGAGCCCGGCGAGATATTTCGTGGGATGAAAGCGCGCCTGTCCGGGGAATCGCAACGATCGCGCCATGCCATCGGAGTGAAACGGCGTCGCCGTCTTGCGGTTCTCGACGGGGATGCCGAGTCGCTGGCAGCACTCAAGTTCCTCATCCAGCAGGGAGCCCGGCGTCTCCGGCGCTGGCACCCAGAGGCCGTCCACCCGGCAGAAATCGCAGTCGACGTTTTCGAGATCCTGGATCGCCTCGGCGCGGCTGATCGCGGCCATGACGCTCTGGTAATAGAGTCGCGCACACTCCTCGCCGCGCGCGCTGACAAGTTCCTTGTAATAGTCATCTAGCGCCGTGGCGAGATGCGCGGTCGTGCGCGCCGTCATGCCGCTGCCGATGCTGCCGCGGTCCAGCACGATCACGGAACGGCCGCGGCTCACAAGCTCATAGGCCACCGACAGCCCGGCAATACCAGAACCCACAACAACCAAGTCCGCCCGCTCGGACCCCGACAGGCTCGGAGCCTGGGCCACGTGGATGTCCATCCATAGCGATCGCGTATGTTCATCCCGCACATTCATGGCGCACCTTTATCAAAAAGGGCCAACGGAGCCGCAAGAGAAGGGTTCCGTTGGAGGACGATTGCGGGTGGGTGGAAGCAGCAGCGACCACGCGTCAAAATCGCCTCGTTGGCTTTGTGGAAAACGTGCGATGTCAGGCATCGCCCCATTTGAGGCCGACCGTACGCTCTTCTTACCGAAAATCGCGGAAACTTAGCGATGGGCGGCGGTTCCAAGTTCCTCGGCGTAAGTCCGGTCTTTGCACGCTCCGTCCCTTGCACTAGGCAGGGGCGCCAGATCGGCTCCTCTCGCCGACGAAGCCAAACCAGGCGAATGGGAGTGCGACTACACAGAGAACTGCCATCGGAAAGTACGCTGCCCCGCCATAGGAGGCGTATAGCGCACCTGATGAGATAGTCATTGCAGCGGTCATAATTCCTGAGCCAAACGCATAGAAAGCTTGCGCGGTTGCGGCGACTCGTGTCGCAACCAGAGTGCCCATCATCCGCATGCAAGCGAGATGAAGCAAAGCAAAGGTCAATCCGTGTAGCGGTTGGATAAGCGAAAGTAGCAACACGGAGGTCGTCGTGCCGGCTACACACCAGCGGACAATTCCGGCAGCAGCTGACAAAGCGATCGCGGCGCGCGCGCCAAACCGATTAAGCAATACCGGACCAGCGAGAAAAAACACGAATACCTCTGCAACTACGGCTTCCGACCACAGCAAACTGATCGTCCAAGTGCTTATGCCAGCATCGCTCCATCGAATCACAGAAAATGCGTCGTGCATTGCGTGACTGCCATAAACGAGCGCAGATACCAAAATCAGGATTCGGAAGTGCGACATCTTGACCAGTGCCTTCAGCTCCGCGAACGGAAACGATGGCGGGCGATGCGACGCGCTTCGAGCCACACTGGGCAGAAGTGCCGTGGCGCCAGCAGCCGCGATCAACAAGGCAGCGTTCATCCAGATGACCGGAGAGAGATCAACAGGGGTTATGAGCTGTCCAGCCGACAGCGTACCCAAGACGAAAGCCGCCGAGGCGTAGCCCCGAATCCGGCCGTATTCGACCCTTCCCGTTATCCGAGGATTCGCCAAATTGACCGATAATGCGTCGGCAATGGAGGTCGTAGGGGCAAGAGCGGCAGGCTGAAGAAGGACTACGGCAAGTAGCAGCCAAAATGCGTCAGCCCAGATCAATGCGATCGCGGCGGCAGCGGAAATGACGGCACAACCGGCAAGGACGAGGCGCAACGATCCAAATAGATCGGCCAGCATTCCCACCAGCGGTCCAGAGACAAGCCGCATTAATAATGCGGCGGCCAAAATCAAACCAATCTGCTGGGGGGCAAAAGCTCTTGTCTCGAAAAATTTGGGCCAGAATGGAGACGCAACGCCGAAAGCCGCATACAGGGCGACGTAAAGGATTATATAGATCAGTGGTACGGGGATGCACATGGGCTCGGAGGTTCTGTTGTCAGCTAATCCAAACCAGTACATGTGCCCCCGCAGGACACCGAATGTCCGCCGCCGGTCAGGTTTGAGGTTTCCGTCCCAATAGTTGCTTCAGCCTACTGAAATCATCTAGTAACCACGTGAGTTTCTGACGCGGGTTGACGGAGCGAGGGGTGAGGAAAAGCAACCTCTCTGAAAGCACACTGTGCCTCATAATGACGCACATATTCTTCAGCCATTCGCGTCGCGCTAAATCTACTTTCAAAATGCGATCGAACGCGTCGTCGGTCGAGTTCTTGGAGTCGCCCGATAGCGCGAACAGCTTCCTCCTCGTTGGACACCACAAACCCTGTTATTCCTTCATCGATTACTTCCTGCACCGAACCGGAGCTGTATGCAATTACGGGTGTTCCGCAGGCCATGGCTTCGATCATGACAAGGCCGAACGGCTCAGGCCAGTCGATCGGAAAAAGCAGCGCGGTGGCGCCGGCAAGAAACTGACGCTTGGTTTCATCATTTACTTCACCAGTAAGCTGGATCCGGTTGCCGTCAACGTGGGGCTCCAGCCGCTCCTTAAAGTACCTACGCTCGCCACGCGGTACCTTTGCAGCGATGCGAAGTGGCATTCCAACTGCGTGTGCGATGCGGATGGCGGCTTCCGGCCCTTTTTCCGGCGTGAGCCGACCGAGGAAAGCGAGGTACGAACCTCGCTCAAAAGAAGGCTCACAAAGCTTGAGCGGCAGGCCGTGGTACACGGTGCCAATCCAGTTTGCTTCAGGCAATGACGCACGCTGATTGTCGGAAATAGAAACGAACGGAGCAGAGGGAAACCGCCGGACCACATCGCCGAAACCCGGTAGATCCATCCGGCCGTGACAGGTCGTCAAGAAAGGAACGCCCAATCGACTGAGCAACGGCAGGTGCAGCCAATCAATATGCGCGTGAACCACGTCGAATTCAGCCGCCGTTCGCGCCAGTTCATCCAACAAGGCCGATTGAATCGCCATTGGATCGGTGCGTGGCCGGCCAAGGCGAAGAGCGCGAGGCCATATAGCATTGAGCTGAGCCCTCGTCACTGAATCCCCGCTCGCGAAGAGCGTCACCTCATGCCCCAAGCTGATCAACTCATCAACCAGCCAAGCCACGACGCGCTCGGTGCCACCGTAAAGTTTTGGGGGCACACTTTCCATTAGAGGCGCTACTTGGGCAATGCGCATCGATTTTCACGCTCCTTCAGAGTGACCCGAGCAAAAATGCTTTATCTCCGATTTTTGCTGATGGAGTGATTATTGTCATTTCCCCAGCCGGCCGTGCTCGACCATTAGATCCAGCCAGTCCTCCAACAACCGGCTCATCAAGAAGTTTTCGCGTACGCTCTCCTTTGCGCGTGAGCCGAGCTGCTCTCGAAGTTTGGGATTTTTCAGTACCTGGACTATTCTTTCAGCGGCCTCACCAGGCGTCTTCACTAAGAACCCATTGCATTCGTTCTTAATCTGGTGGCGGATGCCGCCCACGTCCCCGCCGATGACCACGGCGCCTTTCCACATCGCCTCTGTTACAGTGAGGCCAAATCCTTCGCGGATCGACTTCTGTAAAACCACCGTTGCCTTCCGCTGCAGCGCATTCACCAGCACCGGGTCATCCACCGCGAGAACAATGATGCCCTCGTCGATCGAACTCTGCAGCGATTCAAAGATGACCTGACTCTCTGGATCGTCAGAGGCGTTGTTGCCAATCAATACGAGTCTACAATCCGCCTGTTTTCTTGCCTTGCGAAACGCGTCGATGACGCCCAAGGGGTCCTTCCAACGATCAAATCTGGAAATCTGCACAACTAACGGCAGATCCGTTGGAATTTTATAGTTGGCGAGGAATTTTCCGATCTCTTTATCAGACAATTCTCCATTTTTGGGTGAAAATGGATCGATCGCGGGAGAGACGAAATGCTGGTCTATGCCGAGATCTTGAGCATATTCAGGGAGCGAAAAAACAGCTGCGTCATACTTTTCTATGAAAGTCCGCAGATAACTCCACACGGGGGCAAATGGAGACGAAAGATCGACGTGACATTGCCACAGCCATGGCGCCTCGCGATGGGGAAAATGAGAAATAAGCGGCAGCGGCTGAGGATCGTGGACGATAATGGCGTCGCACTCATCGAGATGAAGCCTCGTTGCATTCTCGAACACCACCTCTTCATATATGGTTCGCTCGGCCTCAGACCAGGTCAAGTTCTCACCTTGCAGAGTGTTGTGCAGCTTCTTAGTGCAGCCGAAAAAACCGGGCGTACCCTGAATGAGGTGCCAGTCGGTCTCGATTCCCGCCGCATTCATCATCAGCGTCAACGGCGTGAGGAGTTCGGTTACACCGCCACCATAGAATGTAGAACTGACGTGGGCGATGCGCATTGCGCGGACGCGGTCAGCCTTCAAGCCTATTCTTTCCGCCGCAGCTGAACCGATCAGCGGTTCGTACTGTTCGATCGTGTGAAGCCCAAGTTTGGATCTCTCAACAGGCGAATTGAGCAAAGACATCGAAGAGTACCTTTTCGCAGACTCGGATTATCTGCCGCTTGATCTGTCCCAGATTTCTCCACCCTTCCCATCCGATAAGTCCTGACCGCCTGCGATGTTTCGAGATCAATTCGATCGAGCTGCCACGATGAACAGACGTTCATATTCATCGGGGTCTACTGCCCGCGAGATATTGAGCTTCGGCAGACTTAGGCGACCCATGGGACGATGGTGCGTCGCAACAAACGTGGCGCCGGTGCGTCGGCAACCTGGGTGCGACGCCCTTTGGTCATTCAAAGTTGACAATTCGATCTAAGGTCAAAACAGCGGCAAGCGATTGGCTGAAAGCCGGCAATGTCCGACCGTTGTGCTTGAAGCGCCATCTGCCATCGTCAGAGTACTGGCAGAGCCCGTTGTGGTCCGTCCGGCGACGCCACACGCACGTCATCAAACTGCAGTTACGCAACCGCCTTTCTCACTACCGACAGTACGTCGCATTTGAATGGGTCCCGTTTCGTCCAATGAGAGGCCGACCCCTTAAACCGAATCGGAGGCAGTCGGTGAGCTGCAGGGTGTTTGCAGGTCAGTCAGTTCGACGACCGCGTCCTTCCCAGCATGAGCGCGTTCCGAGCGGCATCCTCACGAGGTCCACGCCGACCGTCGTGATGGTTCTCGCCAAGTTCTCCCGGCCGGGATGTGGTAGCTGCCCTCGCGCAGAGTATCGAACAGCTCTGAAGATAACAGATCCAAGGTCAGGGAATTGAAAGAAGAAATGGCAGCCGCAAAACGCCTTTCGAACGAAACTTTTCCACTTGCTCTTCGCTTGCCGGCGCACGATTCGATGACGATGATCCGCTGCGCTCGCCGGAGGTTTGGAGATAGATTGAGAGTGAACTTAGAACGCCTTCGTTATTCGATCGTCCCCAGCCGCTCACGAAGGTCTTCGCTCGAGCGACCACGGCCGAACTTGGCCAGTGATCCGGTCTGATTAAGGGCTTCGGCCCTTCCCGGCAATCCCAGGGGACGGCAACTCACGGCAGCCTGACGACAAGACGGCAACGACGAAATTCGACTGGAACACACAGCCGCGCATATTTCCCGCGCCCGTAGGCCTGCCTTCTTGATAGGCCGGCCCAAAAGCAGCGAAATCTGCAAAGGTTTGCGGCCGACGATGCAGATCCATCCCGCAATGCCTTGGCCATAGGAACCGAGCAACCTGCAACCGATTAAAACTTGATGGATAACTCGGTTGAAAAGAAACAAGGATCATCTTCCAGGAATCTTTTAGCTTGTGCGATCAAGCGACGCCAAGTGATCTTGTTCGTTGGAGCGGGAGTCTCGATGGCCGTCGGTCTGCCGTCCTGGCAGACCCTGATAGACCATCTGCTAAAGGAGCTCGAGCTCGCTCCCGAGGTGATAGATGGAATGAATGACGGCTACCAAATGCTCGCCGAATTTTATCGGCTGAAGCAGGGTGGAATGGGCCAGCTACGAAGCTGGCTCGATCGAAACTGGAAAGTCGCGACAGACAAGGTCGCGCAATCGGAGTTGCACAAGCTCATTGTCGAATTCGATTTCCCAGCCATTTATACCACCAACTATGATCGAAACCTCGAGACGGCGTTCGAGGTCCACCATAAGCCTTATGCGAAGATCGCAAACGCCAAGCATATCGCAGACGCTGCCCACGGCATTACGCATATCATCAAGTACCATGGTGATTTCGATGACGATGCATCGCTGGTTCTTACCGAGACCGATTTTCTGGATCGACTATCCTTCGATTCACCGCTGGATATCAAATTCCGCGCGGATGCTCTCGGTCGCACCATTCTGTTCATTGGCTACAGCATGTCTGACCCCAATATCCGCCTGCTATTACACAGCATTTGGCTGACATGGGAAAAATCAGGCCATAAGGACCATCGGCCGCCCTCCTTTGTGTTCATGGCAGAGTTTAACCCCGTGCAAGAGGCGATACTGGCCCACTGGGGAATTACGCTTTTAACTCCCGAAAGTGGAAGCTGCCGAGGTGACGCGTTGACAGCTTTCCTGGCCGATATCCGAGCGAAGATTCGTGACGTCGACGATTAGGTCTGGGAGTCTGTGATCTTGCTGGCCTTGCGCTCGGCCGCCATGATGCGCCAAGCCTCTTCCCTTAATTCGTCGAGATCGTAATCGTCGCCGGTATCGAGGTTAAGGCGGCCTTGCTCGCAAGCCACGACGTCTTTGTCGCCCAGCCAAAACGTAGCACCAGTCGGCATATGGGTAAGCTTGTCGCCGTCAAGCACGAACTGCTCCTTCATCACTTTCATATGCATAATACTGTCCTCATGAGGAGCGTCTCGTATTAACGGCGCCAAGATTATCGGCCACCTTTGCTGCCACGACGAGGTTCTTTACCTGCCGCTTGACGGCTCGCCCGTGCCACTTTGTTGGCGCCTCGCGCGTGATGTCCATTCCGGTTACCGCCGTGTTTCCCAATTCTTTTGCCGGCTCTGCGGTTGTCTTCACCTTGACCATGTTTAGCATTCTCGATTTTTGTCGTGGTTGTCGGACCAGGCGAGCTATCTTCCAGCGAGCTGCCTGTAGTGCACTCATGAAAGGCGCGTCCTGTAAACGCATCTCACGCCCTAACTGCGGTCCTTGTTGGCAGCGTGATCCTTCAATTGTTCGGTTTGCGTCCACTTACTGTCTCTCTGCAGTGCTTGTCGCGGTTTGAAAGCACCATGTTATCGCAGATCAGGTCGCTCTGAAGGTCAGTCATCGCACCAGTACAAGCGCCTTTTCCTTCGCTCCCGGCGCGGATGTTTGCCATCTCACTTTAATCCACTGATCATGATTGCCTATCCTTGTGGCTTTTGGGGCCTGTGGCCCGACTGCCCCCCATGATTGTGCTTATTGTGCTGGCTTTCCTGGTTTAGGCCGCCGCGGCTCACCGGAAACTCCGATTGGCGTCCACCACGCTTCGCAGTGCGTGCACCGCCATCGTGTTGCGTGCGTGCGATCTCTTCCTCGAGCTTCCTAGCATCAGGAACATCAGGCTTTCTTTCAAGGATACGCAGTTGCTGCTCGTGCGTTTTCTTGCCCTGTAGTGCAGTCTTTCGTGGACCACTGTCGCGATCGTTTTGTGGGGGGCCGCGACGCCGATCCCGGACCTCAGCTTTATCGATTCCACCCTGCGGATTAGTGTCGTTCGCGATGTCACCTTCAAAGGTGTTAGCGCCGGCAAATTCCTCCAGCTCATCGGGCGTTACTCCTGCCATCGTCGTTCCCTTCGAGCCGCCGATCAGCGGGTTGCGTACCAGGTCGACGTTAGTCGGCCTGTTCAGTTTCACATGTTTAGTGCTCATGACCTGTCCTTCGAAGCTGGATGGGTGCCGCCACCTTTTCTTTCCGCATCATGAGTATGGTGGCTATCGCGTTCGCCGCCGCCGCCGGATATTTTGCTGTGCCGGCGTTGCGGATCGTCGGCCGGCGGTTTCTCGACGTGGAGCGGCTCCTTGGCGTTTTCATGGGAAGCGCCCGGGCCACCCTGACGGATGCTCGCTGGCGTCTTTGTTGAAGTCGACATGGCGCTCGCTCCTGACTAGCGATCCTGCTGATAGCCCTGGTGAGTGGTGTTCTGCGCAGTATTTCCGGCTTGCCCCTGCTCTCGGGGATTCTCAATATGGCTGCGGCCTTTCTGAACCTGATGGGCATTACCGGTTTTGGAATCACCGGTGCCCTTGCGGCTTTGATTGTCCGGCGGCACGGGCGGGGGCTTGGTCATTGTTGGCTCCGTTGTTGCTTGCAACAGGACAACGCGCGGTGAACACGAGGGTTTCTTCCCGATTCAAGGACCGCGACCGCCCACAGGTCCGACAGACCGAGACGATGGCGTAGTTCACATTCCGGAGATCGGCAGAACGAAAGGTGCAGCTTTGTTCCATTAAGGAACGCTTCCACTTGCGTCCAGTTTTACTCTCAGTCCGCTTACGGAGGTGGCCATGCAGAAACGAAACCGTTTCAAACAAGCCCAATCCCTAGAAAAACGTCTTGCTGAAGAGGCGAAGCGGCTGCGTAAGGAAGCCGAATTGCTTCCCCACGGCAAGCAGCGCGATGAGGTTGAAACGAAGGCCCGCCAAGCCGAGACCGGCTCGCGCATTAGCGATTGGTTGCAGTCGCCCGGCTTGAGATCACCGCAGTAAGGATCATCTCATGACTCCGAGAGAGCGCAAGGACATGCCTTGGCTTCTGCTATGTTTTGCTGTCGTCATCGCGGTAATAGCCGGTGGCGCTGTTTCCCAACTGCTATAGGCGAAGTAAAGCCGCCCCAGCGTCCAGCTCCTTGTCGGCCCGACCAAAGACCTCGCTAGTCTAAAATCAGAAAAATGCGATCTGAGGTTTTGCTATCATCAGCCAGAATATGATTGCAACGGCAGCGAAGGCCGGGACACCGAAGGCAAACCAAAGCCAGAAAATCTGATGATACTGACGCGGAAGTGCCGTTCCCTCGACCGCAGCTTTCAACGCCAGGTCCCTCAGACGCATTTGCATCCAAACTACTGGCAGCCAGAGGGCACCCGTGATGAGATAAAGTACGATCGACCAGGCGATCCATCCTTCCCATATTGAATAACCGACGTTTTGGATGAGCAAGGTACCGGTGATGGGCTGAAGCACAACTGCGGTAGCCGTGAAGATGAAATCTGCGATAACGACGATTCGCGCGACACCGGCGATAACTACTGGCCTTCCCCCGAGATGAGCTGCAAGCATAAAAAAGGCGATACCTGCACCTGTCCCGAGCAGCACGGCTG
Organism: Bradyrhizobium paxllaeri; assembly: GCF_001693515.2. NCBI lineage: Bacteria > Pseudomonadati > Pseudomonadota > Alphaproteobacteria > Hyphomicrobiales > Nitrobacteraceae > Bradyrhizobium > Bradyrhizobium paxllaeri. The sequence goes on along the minus strand of NZ_CP042968.1, from coordinate 1,467,166 downwards.
CGCCTATGACATGCAAATACTTGAGAACGAAGTAGAGCATCACCGGTCATCCAGAATCGCCAACGCGACGAAGTGTAGGACAATGATCGGCCAGATTTTCAGCATCGGCCCCAGAGGATCAGCCCATAGGCGCGGCACAAGGATGGTTCCGATGATAGCGTAGGCGACGGAAATGCCGATCGCCGCATAGAGGCCGTAGCGGCTGGTGGGTCGGTAGGCGATCGCAAGTCCGATGACGAGATCAGACAAAGCGCCAGCGACAACCGTCACGGTCGCAGACGTACCTTCCACGCCGCCTTCACGCATGAGCCCGACGCCAATATCCCAGCCCGGCCCTAGCGAAACGAAAGCGGTCGAAATCCAGAAGAGACACAATATGCCGAACACCACCAGTTTGAGCAAATACATGCGGGCAAACCAGCGCTCCTGAACAGACGCGGGCTCTGAGGCAAAAAATTCCGAAGGGCTCTTCGGATGGAGCCCAAGATGGTGCATTGCTTCGAGGCTGCCTATCGCGCCTCGCGCGATCTCCCGTTCGGCTGTGCTCCGCACCGGAGGCCGCCAACCCAAAAACGAGATCGTATCGCCAGCCCTGTACATCAGGCTCGATGCGAATTTCGGCAGGTGTATCTCCCGCGCGGGCGCCCACCTGTACCAGCCCCGTATGAGGGCGATGATCTCGCTGAAGGAATAGCGATGCGGTCCGACCAACTCGACGATTTTTTTCCCAGGCGTCGCTGGCTCGAGAAAGACTTCCACGGCTCGCACGACGTCTTCCAGCAGCACGATCTGCAGCGGCCCAGAGTTCGGCATAACCGGTACTAACGGAAGCGCGGCCAAGCCCCGCATGAGCGCGCTTGCCCCATATGCCGATCGACCGATCACCACGGAGGGCCGCAGAATGACCCAGTCGAGATCTCGCTGCATAAGATCCAGATCACCCGACAGCTTCGTTTGTGAAAAAGCGCTCGGGGTCTCGCGGTCGACGCCGATTGCGGAAAAATGAATGACGCGCCGGATTTTCAGCTGCTCGCAGGCGGCAAATAGGCTCGCGACGCCTTGATGATGAACCATTGATGTCGACTCCCCGGGACTGTCCTGAAGGACGCCGGCGCAGTTCACGACCGCTTCCATGCCGTTTAGATGAGACAACCAGTAGGACGATGACGTCGCTTGCGAAAGATCGACTTTGATAGCCCGAGGGTCGGATTGGCAAACGCTTCTGCTTAACGAAAACACCGCATGCCCGCGCGAGGACAGATGATTTACAATCGCTGACCCGATCAGTCCGGTCCCTCCTATCACCGCGATTTTCATGAATGTCTCTGCCTCTCCAGTGATGGCGCTTCTCTCCTGATGGTTTCTTGTCTTCTTGGAACGCAACTTGCCGGGCCTCTGGATCGTTCCAGAGTGCGGAACGAGACAAGCGTCAGAGGGCCGAACCCTCAGAGGCGGCAGGAAAAGCGCAACGCACCTTCTCTTTGCAATTGGCTTCCTCGATCGAGAAGTTCCCGGCAGGCGCCCGGCGGGTCCGACGGCTACAGTGCAAACCGACCAGCAGCACACCAGTGCGCCCACTCGGCGCGGCAGTAAAAGGCGGCCGATACACGACACATCGCCGCCTGCACCCGATTGTCAATGGCGAGATCATGGTGCCGGCGGCGGGACCGCAGCCACAGATAGATGCGCTCGGGAAGCCCCGATCAGGTCACAGGCCGAGCCGCTTCTTTGATCGCTGCGCTGGTAGTTGAGATTCCAGCCGCATAGGCAGCCCCCGCGCCAAGCAACAGCGCGCAGAAGCTTGCAAACATGACATAGGCGAAGTGTTTTCGGGCTTCCTCCATCTGCGCCTGCGTTGCGGGCCGCGCCGTCGAGCCGACCGTCTCGCCGCGCGACGGAGCGCCTGAAAAGGCGGCCATGCGAGCGCTTGCCGAGTAGGAAGGGCCGACCAGGTTGCTGGCGACGCTAGTTGCAGAAGCCGGAATCATCGCCGATGCGGCCACAACCACGACGGTCGCGACCGCCCAAGCCCCAAGTGCGTGTCCGACCCGGCCGAGGCCGGTTTGGTCAGGCGAATTGGCGGCTGCGACGGCGCCGCCAACAAAGGCGGCGATGATGCCCGAGACGGCCCACCATACGAAGGCGGCCCATCCGGAGGCGGCGGGCGCCGATTGGGCGGTCGGAACGTCGATTGCGAGCAGCCCGACTCCGAAGCCGAGCATGGTCAGCAGGATTTGGACCACGAGTGAAGCAAATACGCCGGCCAACACGGCCGACCAAGTCCAGCCGAAAAAGGCATTTGGAAACGTGCGCGGGGCCATGACGACCTCCTCCAGAAATAAATGGAACCTATTGTGCAACGCGTTGTCCAAGCCACCGTTCCTATTGAAGGAACTGCTGCTGCATCCAGCCGTTGAACGTCAGTGAAACGATCGATGGAGTTAACCATGACCTTCGGCAGAGGAGCCCTGTTGTGGCTCCTGGGTGTCCCCCTTCCGATCCTTCTGCTGCTAGCGCTGTTCTGGCGTTAGTTGCATTTCGGCATTAAAGGACGGGCCCGTTAGAACGACTCGGTTATCCCACGATATGGACGCGACGGCCGCGATTTTGCCCGCCGACGCACGACCTGTGGGCGTCGTTCCTAGGCGGGCAAGCGATATTGTTCTAGGTTTTCTGGCAATGGGCATCAGCTACGTGTCGATGAGGGTCACCGCCAGCGTGGCTCTGCCAATGTTGACGCGAAGTCACGTCCCAGCTCGAAGGGAGCGGAATCCCGAGCTGAGGACCTTCTTGCACGCTGCCCGTGCCGCGAGCCAACGCCCGCTGCGGCAACCGTCCACTACTAAAACGATAAGATGAAGAAGCCGTTTCGAGCGACTTTTTACGCACGCTTGAATCGAAAGATCGTGAAGCATTAGGATGACGTCAGCGTTCGACATTGCGATTGGTGAAGCGGGCGTTCCCAAGACCGGTGCCGATGGTCAACACGCCCCAACGTTTCACATCCTGCATGAAGGGCACCTCGGATAGACCTTGCACGACGCCGTCGTTGGGCATGACCACGACCGTATCGTGCTCGCCAATCTGGGGAATCGCCTCGACGAGACTTGCCGGCAGATTGAACTTGCCGCTCACCCAATTGCCCGGCAGATTCTGCGCGCCCTTTTTGATCGAGCCGTCGCTCTCGATAACGCCCGGGCACGCCACGCCGATGAACGGCGCGAGGTTGAATCCCTCGTCTTCCGCCTTCGCGATCAGACCTTTGAGCATCCTGACGACGCGCTTCACGGCGTTTTCACGGGTTGGCTCGTCGTCGGCATGACGCCATAGCTCGGGTTTCCATACGCACGCTTTGGAGAGGTCCGGCGCCTTCTTGCGACGCGTTTCCACGACGCCGCAGCGGATGTTCGTTCCTCCGATGTCGACGGCAAGGATGGAGTCATGAGCTTCGAAAATCCAGGAAGGAGCGAGATGTAGCGCACCGATAAGTCCCGCTTCATCCGGATGACGGTGGATCGGCAACATCTCGATCTTGGAGTTCTCGACTTTGAGGATAATTTCGGCGCGTGCGATGGCGAGTTCGCCGAGGCGGCTGTCGCGAAAGCCGCCCCCCACGACGATACGCTCGGTCTTATCCCATGCGCTGGTCTTGAGGAAGCGGCGCGTTACGTGGGCGAGCTCCTGCGCGAAGTCCTCGACCGCACTGTACACGACCGCTGATGCCTCGCTATCGTCGCCGACCAGAGTGGCATCAAGTTCTTTCTTGCTGAGATTGTCGGAAAGCTTCTTGCCGAACGGGTCGTCGCCCGACCTGCGCAGCGGCTTCCGCCACTCTTCGAGATTTTCCCGGAAAGCGGTTTTGCTGGCGCGGTCTCCGAGGAATCCTTCCTCATCCTTCAGTTCGAGGTTGAAGCTATCGATCTCAACCCATTGGAGGCGAGATGCGCCGTGAGCAGCGATGCCAGTAGTCGTGATCGTTTCGTCGGCCATCTGAGTCTTCTTTAGCAAGCCGCGAGGCAATTAGGCGCCTTGCATTCAACACGCCCCGCTGACCGCGGTTCCTCCTGTCTCGGGCCAGGCTTTGCCGGGTGCGCGATCCGGAGGTGACGATTGCGCAGCAGGCGCGCGGGCTTCCGCGCTTCCCGGCGCGCCCCTTTTATTGCGGTCTCAACCGTGACTTCATGGATGTCCCATACTTCCACCGCCGCGTGCCATATTCAGATTGGTGAAGTATTCGCATCCATCGGCCATTCCTGTTCCCCCGAGGTCTCATCTCGAATGGGAACAGCGGGCAGCCAGCGGCTCGTCGACGCCACTCAAGCCATCGAGCACTGCAAAATCTGCCGCAAAGGACGAGGCTGAGGAGTTCGGCTATGGCGACATCGCGCGTTTCCTCGCCAATCTGAATGAGAATGCGGCAAAACACCGAGCTCAACACGGCGGCGCTGCGCAACGGCATCAAACGCGACGGCTTCGACCGCGGCGTGAACGCGTCGCCTCAGCGGCTTCGTCGAATCGCGGGGTCGCTGCCTTCTTGTCCGGTCCGCACTCTCCACACTGATCGCGTCTTGCGGCGGGCGTACCAAGCCGCTACCGAAATAACCAGCCAGGCAAACGATGCGCCTATAAAGGCAGCCGCGATGCTGGTCTCCGCCGTCAACGAAAAGACGATCGCAAAGGCCAGCATGCCTATCGCGCCGAGCGCGGCGCCGGCGGAGTCTACCGCTGCCGCCATTTGCCCGCGGCGCTCGCCGACGAGACCCGCTTCGCGCTTTCGGCGGATTTCGTGCTTCTCGATCAGAGTCGCGCTCGCGCAGAATATGGCTGGAAGGGCGAGAAAGACGCCACCGATGAATGCTCCATAGCGGCTACTGACGAGGCCCGTAAAAATGGTCGCGCCGCCGCCAAGCGCGAAGCGGATCAGGTATTCATACCAGCGTCCTTCCTTGAGAGAGGACCGCGAAAAGCGGATCGGAGTCATGTCTGACCTCCGGCGAAGATCAGAAGCCCAAAGGCGACGATCAGCCAGACAACCAGCGACAGCAACGTAGACGTCACGGTTCGCAGCTTCGCGCGGACAAGGAGGTGGCAGACAACGACGCTGTAGATGGCGAGCGCAATCGCTCCCGCAATCATCGCTTGAGTTTGCAAGGCCGCGTAGTCCGCCCCATGCTGATAAACCGCGATTCCAAGCGTTGCGAGCGCGACCGAGGGCGCTGCTCCGAACAGGCCGGCGAAGCTCTTCGGACGCAGAAGATCTCCTAGCATCGCGAACGCCGATACGACGGCGCCGCCGACGAGGAAGCGGATGGCGTATTCAGTCATTTCGCTCTCTTCCACAGTTTCGAGATCGGCCCGCCGGCTCCGTAGACCGGATCCTTGCGCGGCACCGGCACCTTCGGAATAGTTTTCAGCGCCCGCGGACGGTGCTCGACGGTCGTGCACTCGTCGTATGCGCCGGTCGGCGGGTAGGCCCCGATGACGAGGAACTCATCGTCTGCTGAAAGGCATTGATGGCCCGTGCCGGCAGGCAAGATGACCACATCGCCAGCCTTCAACGTGAAGATTCGCCCCTTTTTGCCGCCAAAGCGAGCGCGCCCCCGGCCACGCGCGACGCCGAGCACCTCATGGATCCCTGAATGATAGTGCACGTAGTCGTAGATGCCGTCGCGCCAGGTATCTCCCCACCCGTTTGCTTCGAACAGGTCTTCGATCGCGGCCGCTGGGTCTTGGCGGTCGTCGAACGCTACAGCCTTTCGATAGATAATCAGTGGCCAGCGCGGATGATTTGGGACAAGACCGTCGTCCTTAAAGCGGACCGTGTGAGGCTTACGCACTCGGGCGAGGTCCAAAGCTTGCCGCTTGCCGGGGCGCCGCAGCCCGGTTGCGCGTTCCGCGTATCCCTTCAAGTCTTCAAAGGTCGGCATGATCGTCCTCCGTTGAAGTGTCGCCGGGATAGCCTGTCAAAAGCCGGAGGGACCGTTCGAGAACCGCACCCAGCGCGAAGCCCGCGACGACATCGCTCGCCCAGTGTGCCAGAACCACTATGCGCGTGAGCGAAAGCCCGACCGCAAGCGCGCGGATCGCCCCGCGGGAGCCGGCCGGCAACGCTCCGGCTGCCGATGCCAAGGCTCCCATATGCAGCGCATGGCCGGACGGAAAGGCATCCTGACGTTTACCGGAAAAAGGGACGCCATGGACATGGCCGACAACTGTTCGGCGGTCCGGCCGGGTCTGGTCGAACATATGCTTCAAGCCATGGGGCAGCAGCGACGCTGCGACGGTGACGAGTAGAGCATGATTGCCGGCTCGCCGCAGCGAGTCGGCGCACCCGCGCGACGCAAGCCAGCCGGCGGCTGCCAGTGCCAGAAGGACCTTCTCGTCGGCGCCCCAAGTCAGGGTGCGGGCCAAGCGCTCCGGCGCCCGCGATGTATTGCGGGCGACAGAGCGCGCGACCGCGACATCCGCACTGGTCGGCCGGACCGTGACTGGAAAGCTTGGCCCGCGCCTTGCGCGGCCTGCTGACAATCTAGCTGTTCCAAACATGACTCAAAAGATCGGAACGGAAAGGTACCGTCCTAACGCGCGAGCTGCCGCCAAAGGTCCTCCTTGCTGCCGAATCCGGGCTTCCCAAAGACCGGGCTTCTCAAAGAAGGGAGTACCGGACCGTGCCGCCCGTTGTTACTCTGTCGTTTACGGCTCGGACCGGAACCCTCCGCCACCGCACGCCTCCGGGCACAGCGTCGCGCTTGCTGGTTGTCCTTCTGATAGATGGCGGCGACCTTCCCATTGCATCCGGATAATCATCCAACCATTTCGAATTGCCGTTCAATTTGTTCGCCCGCTCCTATCCAATGCTTCCCAATCAGTTCGTCTCCATCTCGGCGACATCGCCGTCCGACGGCAATCCTTCGACCGCGGAGGAACAAACCAGAGCGCCTACCGTTCGAACCGATATTTCCCTCTCGCTTCGAGGCTTCCAATGTATCACCACGTCAAGAAACTGATGTTCACCGTCCGCGTCGACGAACCGGATCCACGCTTTGGCAATATGCTCCTGGAGCAGTTCGGCGGTGCCAATGGCGAACTCGCAGCCGCGATGCAATATTCGATACAGGGTCTGAACTGCGAGGATCCGGATCGCAAAGACCTACTGATGGATATCGGCACCGAAGAACTGAGCCATCTCGAAGTGGTAGGAACCCTCGCCCGCATGCACCTCAAGCCAACAAAGTTCGATCGCCAGGCGGCCGAAGCCGATCCCCTGATTGCGATCGCGGGCGGTGGCGGCGTGAACCTGTTCAATTCTCAAGGCAACCCTTGGACTGCCGATTATCTGAAAATCACCGGCGAACTCGACGTCGACCTGCGCAACAACATCGCGGCTGAAGCGCGTGCGAAGATCGTCTATGAACGGTTGATCAATTTCTGTGACGACGCCGGCACCAAGGACGCGCTGCAGTTCTTGATGACCCGAGAAATTACCCACATGAAGGCGTTTGCCTTGGCGCTCGAGAGCATGGGCAAATCAGCCTTCAGCATCGGCCGCATCGCGCCGACACCAGGACTGGTCGACCAGTTCTTCAATGATTCCACTGGCACCGGAGAGCATGGCGAAATCGACACTCGCGGACCCTGGAACGAGGGAAATGGCTGGGTATTCACGGACTCGCCGGCTATTCAGGCCGAAGCTGGCGCCCCGAGCGCGATCGTGACGGAAAGTTCGCCGTCCGTCGACGCGAATGGGCTGAGCGAGCTACTGGTCGACGAACTCCGCGATATACTGCACGCGGAGAAACAGCTGACGAAAGCGCTTCCGAAGATGGCCGAAGCGGCGCGTTTCGACCAGCTACGAGAGCTATTCGAGCAGCATCTCGTCGAGACCGAAAATCAGGTGGAGCGCATTAACGAATGCTTCGAACTGCTCGGCAAGACCGCCCGCGCGAAACCTTGCAAGGGCATGATGGGCCTTGTCGAGGAAGGTGATGAGGTCATGGCCGAAGGCGAAGAGAAGGAGGATCCGGCTGCCGACCTGGCGCTGATTGGTGCGGCGCAGCGCGTGGAGCATTATGAGATCTCGGCTTACACAACGGCGAAGAACCTCGCCCAGCAACTCCGCCATAGTGCCATCGTCGCGCTATTGTCGAAATCGCTGGCTGAAGAAGAGAACTCCGACCAGTTGCTCAACCAGGTCGCTCGATCGCTGATGTCGGTGGCAAAAATGCCTGCCGCGATCGAACAGGCCGAATAAGCGATGCTGTACGTAATCCAGTATTCATTTCTGCAACCGCCGGCACGGCTCGTTCGGAAGTCCAAGGAACCGGGTCCGGTAGGAAACTGAGGACATCCTCAAGGATAATGGCGAGACTTTGAATCGCGACAAGGAGGAAAGCGGACATGAAAGTGAGCAATAGTCAAAAATCCGACCAGGCAGAGGATGGTATTTCTCGCGAAACATTGAACGATTGGCAGCGGAAGGACGCCGCAAAAAATGCAGGGGAAGCCAAGCGTCGCGATGCAGACCTGAAGGACAGAGGGAAACAAGCCGGAGGGAAAATTCATCGCCAAGGATAAAGCCGAGCGACTTGCTCCGGAGCGGACGCGATATTGAACCGTTGACCGCGCGACTGCGACTGTCGGTTTGACGGTGTCTAGCATCCGCAGGATTTCGGATGAGGCAGATTCGGAAGTCGGTGAGTTGTCTGGACGTTCGACAAGTCAATCGCAGGTCAATGCAAGCGTTGCCTTGAAGTGGGCCGACGTCCCCTTCCCTCCCGATTTACCATGCCCTATATGAACCGCGCCCTCATTCGCTTGAAAAAGGACCGGCGGTTTGGCCAAGCAGCTTTCGCTATTCGCCGTCACGTCTCGCTCTCCCGAAGGCCTGCGTTACGCCGCCGAATTCATTTCGCCGGCGACCGAACGGGATTTGATCGAGCATGTCGCAGCGCTTCCGCTGCAACCCTTTCAGTTCGGCCAATATGAGGGCAAGCGGCGCGTGGCGTCGTTCGGCTTTCGCTACGACTATACGCTGCGCCATCTGCAGGAGGCTGATCCGATCCCACCATGGCTCACGCAACTGATCGAACGCGTCGAAGGGCTCGGCGGCCCGGGCACCAAAATCGCTCAAGTGCTCTGTACCGAATATGACACCGGCGTCGGCATCGGCTGGCACCGCGACAAACCGCATTTCGACAGGATATTCGGGCTATCGCTAGGCTCACCGTGCAAGTTCCGCTTTCGGCGGGCCGTAAGTGAAAAATGGGAGCGCTTTGCTCTCGATGTGGCTCCGAGGTCGATCTACATGATGGCGGGCGCCTCCCGACAGGACTGGGAGCACAGTATTCCTGCTGTGGAGGCTCCCCGATATTCAATCACTTTTCGGACGATGGTGAAGCGAACCTGACGATCGAACGCATTATCGATATGCTCGGTCGACTCAACCTTTCGGAAACCCATGACCCGACGAACCGGCAGTGCCGATCTACCGCTACACGGGGGCCGCGTGCCATCTTGGCTGGCCGAGCGCATGGCCTCGCTGGGCGCGATCATCACCCAAGCTGTGGTTCACCACTATGGGCGCGATGAATTCCTGCAGCGGCTATCGCATCCATTCTGGTTCCAATCGTTTGGCGCTGTAATGGGCATGGACTGGCATTCATCGGGCATTACCACCAGTGTGATCGGTGCCTTGAAGCGCGGACTGAGTCCAATGCAAGCCGAGCTCGGCATTTATGTCTGTGGCGGCCGCGGCAAACATTCGCGTCGCACGCCGGACGAGTTGACTGCGATTGGCGAGCGGACCGGTTTCGATGGCCGGGCGCTGGCACGCGCCAGCCGACTTGTCGCCAAGGTTGACAGCGCGGCCGTGCAGGACGGCTTTGAACTCTATCTGCATGGTTTCTTCGTCACCGATGACGGCAAATGGACCGTGGTGCAACAAGGCATGAATGGCGAGAAGCGGCAAGCCCGTCGCTATCACTGGCATTCCGAGAACCTACGCAGCTTTGTCGACGAACCCCACAGTGCAATCGACGGGCCGGCGCAAGGGGAAATCATTAACCTGACCGATCATCGGGCGGAAAGCTCCCGGAGCGCGCAGCTCGAACTCCTCAGCGCGCTGGGGGCTGAGGGCATTACCCGCGAATATGCGGCGCTCTCGGGCCAGGTCGCGACCCAGCCCGAATTGCCGCACCTCCTCATGCCCGGCCACCACGACGTCCGCAGCAGCGACGTGTTCACCCGCCGCCTGCACGGCACACTTGCCGCCGCCGCCGAGAGGGGTCCACTGGACTTTCCGGAATTATTGCTTACCCCGGGCGTCGGAGCCCGTACCGTGCAGTCCCTCGCCATGGTCGCGGAGGTAGTGCATGGCGCGCCCTATCGCTTTCGTGATCCGGCTCGTTTCTCGCTCGCGCATGGCGGCAAGGATCGCCACCCTTATCCGGTACCGATCAAGGTCTATGATGAAACCATCCGTGTGCTGAAATCCGCGGTGCAACAGGCAAAACTGGGCCGCGACGAAGAAATGCAGGCCCTAAAGCGTTTGGATGACCAGGCTCGCCGGCTGGAACGAACGGCCACCGGACCGTCGTTTGAAGCCTACGTCGCGGCGGAGAGAAGCCGCTCCACCTCGCTCGGCGGACGATCGGTATTCGGTTGGGAAATCGATCTCCCTAAATGGAATTTTCAAAAGCTTAGATAACGATTTCGCGGATGCACGCACAAAAAAAGACACCAGTTATGAATAACTGACCGGGAATTTGGAGGTTCGCTTCTTCGCGGATTTCTCCTTTTTGAACCTAGCTCGGCTCAATGAGGACCGTGTCTATGTCGTTCCCAGGCTGCATCTGGATGCAAATCATTTTCCGCAAGCAGCGATCTTTAGGAAGCCGTCCCGATTTGCGGGGTTCCTCGGTCAAAGATCGAGGAAAGACGATGTCGACGTGGTTCAGGGACGATGCCAACCCGCAGCTCCTCATGGAAGCCAAGCAGATCGCTTGGGAGTTTCTCGAACGCAGCGGCGAGATTGATGATCCCGGAGAAATCAATCAATTCCTGACAGGCAAAATTGAACATATGATCGGACAGGGACAGCGGAACCGGCTGGCGCTTTCGAACCGCGCGATAGCCGCCTTTAGGGAATATCGACGGGCGCGAACCATCGAGCACACGCTGATTACGCGGTGAGGAAAGGTCTCGTTGCTTACCGCGCTTCACAAAGATGTCGATGAACAAAGGAACACTAATCCGCAAAATCTGTTGGCGGCAGAAGCGACTGCAACAGGAGACATTCATGAAAGTTCGTGACGTCATGAGTCCTGAAGTTCAGCTCTGTACGCCCGATGACACGCTAAAAGATGCGGCCGAAGCGATGGCGGCACTTGCCGTGGGTTTGCTTCCAGTGACCGACAATAAGTGTCTGGTCGGAATGATTTCCGACCGCGATATCGCGGTCCGCGGGGTTGCCTTGGGCCGAGGGCCGGATTCCCGCGTGGGCGATGTCATGACCGCCGAGGTCAAGTACTGCTATGACGATCAGGATCTTCACGAGATCACCGCCAACATGGGCGACATCCAGGTCAGGCGGTTGCCGGTGCTTAGTCGCGACAAACGGTTGGTCGGCATTATCGCGCTCGGCGATATCGCACAGGCACAGGCAGGCAATGGCACCGGTGAAGCGCTCAGCCAGATATCGCGGCCGGGCGGACAGCACGCCCAGCTATAAACCATCAACTGGCAAGGCTTACGTCCGCAGATGGCTGCTGCCGTTTAGCCATCCGAGCGTCGTTACTGTCCGTTGCCGGCCGCACGGGCCACACCCACAAAAGCCGGTGCAGTGCTGCGTTGAGTGCGGCATTAGCCTAAGGAAGTTTTCCTCGCGTTCCTGCCTTTCGCACCGGACAGGCAGGGACTCACCGCTCCAGTAGCCATCAATCGCGACGGAACCGCTAGCTGTCCTTACTCGTTCGTGGATTGGGACCAACGGAGCTTCTCATGCTGATTGAGCACCAAGGTAAGCGGCCGAGCATCGATCCAACCGCCTATGTGGCCCCAACGGCGGTGATCTGTGGCGACGTGACGATCGGTCCACGTACGCACGTCTCGTTCGGGGCGGTGATTGAGGCACACGGCGCGCCGGTACGTATCGGCGCACAGTGCGTCGTCCGCGAGAACCTCAACATCCGCAGCACCAGCCGGAATGCCGTCGAGATCGGCGACTTTGTCCTGATCGGGCCGCAATCTTCCCTCAAGGGTTGCATCATCGAGGACGAGTGCTTCCTGGCCACGGGCGTCAAAATCTATCAAGGCGCAGTCATCGGGCGGCTCACAGAGGTTCGCATCGACGGCGTGGTCCACGTGCACAGCGTCCTGCCGCCGAACTCGCTTGTCCCGATCAAATGGGTGGCAGTCGGCGATCCTGCTCAGCTGTTCCCGCCCGACAAGCACGAGGACTTGAACGCGATCCTGGCAGGGATGAACTTTCCCGAAGAGGTCTACGGGCTGGAGCGCCAGTCCGGCAGCGGCGTCGACATGGACATGAAGGAGGTCACCCGACGCGTGGCGGGCGGGCTTGCCGATCACCGCGACGATCGGGAGCTATAGCGCTGCGTCGGAGTCCTCCGGGATTTCCTCAGATCGAAGCCCGCGTGCTGGCCGATGGGGAGCTATTCGAAACGCCGTCATGCCCAGGGCATGTAGGCATTCCGTCAAAAGGAATGCGAGTACCGGCTTGCGTTTGACGGGATGTCCGGTTGCGGCCCTTCGCGACATTTTGCGCTGCCGTACAACTCCGGCCGCTATAGGGCAAAGCGAACATTGCCTTCTCATCACGTCGATGGGGCTTATGTACACGGCCTAATCTCGCTTGAATGACGAAGGCTCGTCTGCCGCCGAAGGGATCACGAATCCAGATGCTACTCGGCCTGACGCAAGTGCGACATGGCATCAGTCTCGGCCGTGCTGGTCATGACACGCCGCCAGGGTGCGCGCCTTTCCATCACCGCCGCGACGACGCAGCAACCCGCTGGACCTGCAGGCGATAAAGTAAACAGATTTCCCAAACGGCGGCGCTCTCGAAACTACAGCGACGTCGGCTTTCGAATCGAGTCGCGTCCGATGTCTGCAAACGGATCATGGATGAGCGATTCGCGACGTAGCCCGTTTGCGAGCGATCTACCGAGCAACGGTGACTAAAGGAACAATTTGGCGGATTCCATCGTTAAACGAGGACTTAACGGAGGAACTCATGGCAAGAACCGCATGGAAGCGGCCAGGTTCGCCGATCGGCAAGAAGGGACCGCGCAAGGCAAATCCCTCGTACAAACGCCGATCTCGTCAGCCTTGGTCGATGACGGACGTGAACAAGTTGAAGCAACTCGCGAAGGGTAACACTCCTGCCCGCGTGATGAGTGTCAAGCTTCAACGGCCCATTGCAGCTATCCGCAGCAAAGCCCACCGTGAAGGAATATCATTGAGACCGGTGAACCGCTCTCCTTACAATCGACGAGCTAAGACAGCCAAGAGAAGCTAGGAGTTGCGCCGGATCACGACCTAAATGCGAGGCTGCCTTTCTTTTTATCGATGCAGAGGGTTCCGGATTTGCTCTTCTGCTTCGCTCAGTCCTCCAGATAGAAGAGCCCTTTTGCAGTCATCGCTAGACCGACCTGCGGAGTAAGGTCGCCGGCAGGACTGCTTTCTGCTGGAGCTGTTCCATCGTGCATTGCCGCGGCTTCTTGTCTGGCCGCCAGCGCAGGATTGTTGTGCCGTGCCGGAAGCGCCCACCGGTGAAGTGATCGTAGGACACCTCAACGACGAATTTCGGTTTTACCGGTTGCCATTCGGCCGATCGCCTTGTCGACCAGCGGCTCGGGCCGCCTGGGACATTTCCGGTAAAGCTGCGGTCGCTGGCAATGACCTCGAGTTTGTCCGTCAGCGCTGCCTTTTGTCCTGACTTGAGCCCCGACGTGAAGCCCACATGGTTCAACAGGCCCTCTTCATCGTAGAGGCCTAACAGGAGCGAACCTACAATCTTGCGTCCCGCGGTACGCCTCTCACCATAGCGAAAGCCACCGATCACGCAGTCTGCGGAGCGCATGCGTTTAATCTTTTGCATGCCGTTGCGATTGCCACTTTGGTAGGGAAGATCGAGGCGTTTGGCAATGACACCGTCGCTGCCACCGCCGGCCGAAGCTAACCACCGTTTGGCATCGCTATGATCCCGACTCGAGGGAGACAGTCGGAAGACGTCACTGTGCTTGAAATGCCGTTTGGCGAACCGTTCGAGCGCAGGCCGTCGTTTCATGAGCGGGAGCCTATCCATATCATCGGTACCGCAGCGAAGAAGATCGAACGCAAGGAATATCGCGGGTGTTTCCGCGGCAAGACGTTTGATGCGGCTCGCCGCCGGGTGAATGCGCTGCAAAAGATCATCGAACGAAAAGCGATTACCGACTGGAATAACCAGCTCACCATCAAGCGTAAACTGCATGTCGGCCAGGCTCATGGCCGCGACCGCAACTTCGGGAAAGTACCGGACGAGATCTCGTCCGGATTTGGACTGCATCCGAAGGCGATCCCCGCTTCGGATCAGGAGGCAACGAAAGCCATCCCACTTGGGCTCATACTGCCACTCGGCTCCTCGTGGCAGTTTGTCGACCGAGCGGGCCTCCATGGCGAGCACGAATGTCTCCCGTTTTGTCAACTTCCGAACTGGAACTTTAACAGCACGGTCGGCTTTCTGTTCCTGAAGCAATCGGAGAGCATCCCTGTGGTCAAGAAATTGCTGGCCCGCTACCATGCCAAACGCGACTTCGAAAAGACTGGCGAGCCGCGCGGCACCAAGCGTGTGAAAAGCTCGAAGCGCCTGCGTTTTGTTATTCAGAAGCATGCGGCCTCTCGCTTGCATTACGATTTGCGCCTGGAAATCGATGGTGTTTTCAAATCATGGGCGGTGACGAAAGGACCCTCGCTCGATCCTTCTGACAAGCGTCTTGCCGTGGAAGTCGAAGACCATCCACTCGATTACGGCGACTTCGAGGGTACAATCCCGAAAGGCCAATATGGCGGTGGCACCGTGATGCTTTGGGATCGCGGCTATTGGGAATGTGAAGATCCGCAGCAGAGCTACCGTAAAGGCAAGCTCGATTTCATCGTCGACGGGACAAACTCTCCGGAGGCTGGATCTTGACCCGCATGCGACCACGTGAAGGCGAGAGACGCACCAACTGGCTACTCATCAAACATCGCGACAAAGCATCCCGTGAAGGGAAGAAGAATAGCATCCTCAAAGACGACCGTTCGGTGGCCTCCGGTCGTTCCATGGACGAGATTGCGGAAGGAAAGGGCAAGGGACCTAAACCCTTCATGAGCGCCGCACGCGCAAGGCGGCCGGCAAAGGCGGTTTGGGGTTCGAAACGCGCCGCCGCCCGTACACGCGCAGCGGTTAAGCGGTCGTCTGTCGGGTCGGCGAGGCGCAAAAAGAAGGCTTCGTCCGGCGTTAGACTTCCGGCATTCATAGCGCCACAGCTGTGTACCTCGGTCGATCGTCCGCCTTCGGGACATTCGTGGGTCCACGAGATCAAGTTCGATGGTTACCGGATCCAAATGCGCGTCGCCAGCGGCATGGTTACGCTCAAGACTCGCAAAGGTCTCGATTGGACAAGGAAGTTCCCGGCGATCGCGCTAGCAGCCGCCAGTCTGCCCGATTGCTTGATCGACGGCGAAATCGTGGCTCTGGATCATCGCGGTTCACCCGACTTCGCGGGATTGCAGGCAGCGTTGTCGGAGGAAAAGACGGACGACCTGATCTTCTATGCCTTCGATCTAATATTCCAAAGGAAGTTGGACGTTCGTCGGAAAGGACTAGTCGAACGAAAGAATGCACTCAAGAAGTTGCTGGTAACAACATTTGGAAAGAAAGAACTCGAAATCTGTTACGTGGAGCACTACGAGAGTGGTGGCGATGCCGTCCTGAAGTCAGCCTGTCGTATGTCACTTGAAGGTATCGTTTCGAAGGAAGTGGACGCGCCTTATGTATCGGGCCGCACAGCGCACTGGACCAAAGCCAAATGCCGCGCTGGGTACGAGGTCGTGATCGGCGGCTGGAACAGCAATGGCTCGGCGTTTCGCTCGCTGATGGCCGGAGTTTATCGAGGCAACCATCTCGTCTATGTCGGCAATATCGGCACGGGCTATGGCGGCGATAAAGTGAGCCGGCTTATGCCGCAGCTGAAGGCTCTGGCTTCGGATGTAAATCCCTTCGGTGGGAAAGACGCCCCCAAGAATAGAACCGGCATACACTGGCTTAAGCCCGCCCTCGTCGCTGAGATCGAATTCGCGGGCTGGACAGGGTCGGGCATGATCCGGCAGGCCGCCTTCAAGGGCTTGCGGACAGATAAGCCGGCCACGGAAGTGGAGGCCGAAACGCCGGCACCGCTTGAGACGATCGAAGTCCGCAAGCCTGCGACAAAGCGAGCGGGCGTTCGCAAGGCTTCTGCAAACGATATCGTAATGGGCGTGCCGCTAAGTCGGCCAGACAAAGTCCTCTGGCCCGACGATGGCGAAGGTGCGATGACTAAACTGCAGCTTGCCGAATATTATAGGGAGGTCGGCCCGTGGATTATGCAGCATTTGAAAGGACGCCCATGCTCGATCATCCGCGCGCCCGACGGCATAACGGGCGAGCGCTTCTTTCAGCGTCACGCAATGAAGGGGGGCTCGAATCTGCTGGAGCAGGTTTCAGTCGGAGGCGATCGCAAACCATACATTCAGATCGATCGCATCGAAGGGCTTGCTGCAGTGGCCCAGAGCGCAGCCGTCGAGCTTCACCCGTGGAATAATCAGCCAGGGGATCCTGCTCTTCCCGGTCGCCTCGTGTTCGATCTTGACCCCGCGCCCGAGGTTGAATTCGATCGCGTGATCGAGGCTGCCTTGGAGCTTAGGGACCGATTAGCGAAACTTGGTTTGGCTTCATTCTGCAAAACTACGGGAGGCAAAGGGCTGCATGTGGTAACGCCTTTGGCACGGCCCCGAAAAGGCGAGAAGCTTGACTGGCCAACGGCAAAGAGCTTTGCCCGTCAGGTGTCTACGGCCATGGCATCAGACTCACCCGACCGCTTTCTCGTCAATATGTCTAAAGCCAAGCGTAGGGGAAAAATTTTCCTCGACTATCTCCGAAATGACCGTTTTTCGACCGCGGTCGCGCCGCTCTCGCCACGTGGCAGACCACATGCTCCCGTCTCGATGCCTCTGGCTTGGCCGCAGGTGCGCCAAGGTCTCGATCCGCTGAAGTACACGTTGAAATCAGTTCCAAAGCTGCTGAAGAAATCAAAAGCGTGGGAGGAATACTGTGAGAGCGAACGGCCACTTCGACGTGCCATTTCGCAAATAAAGAGTGGGTCAATTGGCCTCGCTGCATAGCTGACAGCGCAGCTGCATGGCTGACAGTTCCTGTCCATGTCGCGGCGGCCATGGAGACCGGTCCGCGCGGCGAACTTTAGTTTAGGATTTTGCCGTTCCGGGCTCCGCCATCTTCCGGTGTTGCTTGGCCAACCGTTCGGCCGGCGTCACATTGGCGACTGCGGATTGTATCTTGTTTTTCAGTCCGCTGACGACGTCGCCTTCGCCTTTCATCATGGCGTCGAAGCCGGCTCTGGCAACCATGGCAGCGTCATCCTTTGCTTCCGAGCCCACCTTGGTATCGAGCATATCGGCGCGCGCGAAGAATTCGGTCTCGGTGGCCCCGGGCATCAGGCAGGTCACACTAATCTTCGTCTCGCGCAATTCTTCGCGCAGCGCAAAGGAAAAGGAATTCAGATAGGATTTGGTGGCGTTGTAGACCGCCTGGAAACTTCCGGGCGTAAACCCGGCAATCGAGCCTGTGATAAGGATACGGCCTTGATCAGCTCGGCGCATATCCCGGCCTACTTTGTGAATCAGATAGGTTGTGCCCATTACGTTGGTATCAATGACTTCCCGCGCCCGCGGCCAATCTTGATCAAGGAAAGCATGGCCTAGCCCTCGTCCGGCGTTGGCCATTAGCACGTCGACTAGCCGGCTCTTGGCTGCGTCATAAAGCTGATCGACACCCTCCATGGTGGCGAGATCGACGTGGAGGGCCTCAATAGCACCTCCACCCTTTTCATCTCGCAGCTTCTGGGCCGCGTCGTGGATCTCGGGCTCATCGGCGGCAATCAGCAGATCAAAACCTTCACGGGCACATATCCGCGCGAGTTCGAAGCCGATGCCGGTGGAAGCCCCAGTCACGATTGCAAATTGTCCAGCCATGCAGCGTCTCCAATGATGTCCCTCTTTGCTCCCTCATCTTTTAATCAGCACGGCACCCGCGGCGTTCCTATTTTCGTTTGGAACCGCGCGCCAAGAGGACACTTGATTCAGATAGATATTCCCGGAGCACCGTATGAAAGCCCTCACCTGGCACGGCAAAAGCGACGTCCGTTGTGAATCGGTTCCCGATCCGAAAATTCAGGAAGGACGCGATGCGATTATCAAGGTGACCGCCTGTGCCATTTGCGGTTCGGATCTGCACCTCTTCGATGGCATCATGCCGACCATGGAAAGGGGTGACGTACTCGGCCATGAAACGATGGGCGAAGTGGTTGAAGTCGGCAAAGAAAACAAAAAACTGAAGGTCGGCGATCGGGTCGTCGTACCATTTACGATTGCTTGCGGCGAATGCTTCTTCTGCAAGAATGGGTACTATTCGGGTTGCGAGCGTTCCAATCCGAACGCCAAGGAAGCCAAGAAGATGTGGGGACACTCGCCTGCCGGTTTATTCGGCTACTCCCATATGCTCGGCGGCTTCGCAGGCGGCCAGGCGGAATACATGCGGGTCCCATATGCGGATGTAGGCCCCTACCAGGTGCCGGAAGGTTTGAGCGATGAGCAGGTCCTTTTTCTGTCGGACATTTTTCCGACCGGCTACATGGCGGCCGATTTCTGCAACCTAAAAGGCGGAGAGACGGTCGCCGTATGGGGCTGCGGCCCGGTCGGCCAGTTCGCGATCAAAAGCGCCTTTCTACTCGGCGCTGAGCGCGTGATTGCGATAGACACAGTGCCGGAGCGCCTGGCTCTCGCACAGAAATCGGGCGCCACGACGCTCGATTTCATGAAGGAAGACATTTACGACCGCATCCAGGAATTGACGAATGGTCGAGGCGCCGATGCCTGCGTCGATGCGGTCGGCACGGAGCCCGAGACCAAAGCGAGCCTGGATTCGGTCGTGGACCGTATCAAAGTGGCGACTTTCATGGGCACCGACCGCCCACATGTGCTGCGCCAAGCCATTCAATGCTGCCGCAACTTCGGCACTGTCTCGATCGTCGGCGTCTACGGCGGTATGCTGGATAACATTCCGATGGGCAGCGCGATCAATCGTGGCCTCACTTTCAGAATGGCGCAGACACCGGTTCAGCATTACATGCCGAAGCTGATGGAGCGGATAGAAAAGGGGCAGATCGACCCGTCCTTTGTCATCACGCACCGCGCGACCCTTGAGCAAGGACCGGAGCTCTACAAAACCTTTCGGGGGAAAAAGGACGGCTGCATCAAGGTCGTCATGAAGCCATTTGGTTAAGGAGATCAGGGTCATGGCCAATCCGAAAACCATCACGAACGAGGTCGCCGGTAAAGCCAAACGCCTTATAGGCGAGATTCTGGGGGACCAAGGTCTCCACGACGAAGGCAATGCACAGGAACGCCAAGGCCGGGAAGAACGAAAAGAACCGCCCGAGATCAAGCCTCTCGGCAACCTCGACAAATTGACTTGAGGATGCGCAAATCCTTCGGTGCCTCATGGCCGAGCCAAAATCGAACTGGATCGCGGCAGCCGAACTAGGACTCATCAGCAGCAGCTTCTCGACCATCGTCAGCCAGCTCTTCGCTGCCCGTTTGGGACGCGACGCTTTCGTCGACTGGATGACCGTTGCCGCCATTCCGATGCGCGATGCGGCGCTAAGCGCCGAACCGTCCTGGAGTGCGATCCTCGCCGGGATTGCGTTTCATCAATGGGCGGATTTTTCCTGGGCCGTGATATTCTTCGGTCTCCTCGGCCGCTGGACCGCGGAGCTTTCTCCGTTGCGCATCTTTCTCTTGGCCATACCCTGGGCGGTGTTCACTTCCGCTTCCGAATGGCTTGTATTGGTACCATTACTTCCCTTCCAACAGCCTTTGTTCACACTTCAGCAGCCATACTGGACCGGCCTTCTGGTGCATATGGCTTCGGCCGGTATGTACCCCATATTCGCGTGGCTACGCTGGCCGCATGGTCGCGCGCCTTCGACGAAGGCAGTGAGGGCGGCTCGGGCGTGGGGCGCCGGTAGCCTGGCCATCATTTGTATTCTCGCAATGCTCGCCCTCTCAAGCCAGTTCGGTTGGGAATGGCCTTGGATGGGCAAGGATCCCGAGGCCGATCAGACCTATATGCGTCACATGACGACGCACCACGCACAGGGTATCGAGCTTGCAAGGCTAGGAGAGCAACGCTCGCAAGATCCGCATCTTCGGGCTCTGGCGAGCCTGATGGTCGCCAGCCAAGTCGGCGAGATCCGGATCTTCGGTGCGTGGTGGCAAAGCTGGTTCTCTCTTCCGATGCCAGAGTGCACCGCTCAGGAGCGTGCGGGCATGCCGGGTTATCTGACGACAGATCAAATGAAAGAGGCGCGATCGGCGTCCAGCGACCAGTTCGATCGCACGTTCATTGAGCTGATGACAATTCACCATGCGGGGGCGGTGAAAATGGCCGATAAGCAATGGCGACGCCGCGGCGATCCGAGGCTCCGGATTATGGCGCACGCCATCCGACATGGGCAACAAGGTGAAATTGCGCTGATGAATAGAATTGAGGGTGCCGCTGCCGTTCTCACGGCCACTCAAAACATGCTGGCCGATAACGTCAACTAAGATTCGTTGCGGGCGCTTCAATCCGTGTCGATTCGGTAAGCGAATATTGTGGCCAGTGCCATAAGACCCTAAGCCGTCGCAGTTGCATAATGCTCGCGGAGGCGGTCGAGCAGCTGGGCCTCGTGGATGGTTCGTCGGCTGCGGCTGTTGTCCGCCAGTTGTCTCGTCGATTGTATCTCAACCCTCCTATTCGCACAAAGCTCGACAGGACAAGAGTTGATTGTGCGGCAAGCAACGTCAATGCGAGCATCCGAGAGCGCTCGCGTACGACAGCGCACGTCAGCGGCGGTTTGAATATTTCCGGACACCAAGGGCGACGAGGAAATTTTTCGCGAATGAGCCGCCCACAGTGAGGTATCGCAACGAGGCTGCTAATGTCGGCAGTAAATTCCGCAAGCGTTCGCCGCTGTTCACCAGTGTCCTAATCCAACGAACGCGGCTGATGGCCGCCTAAGTGCCTGAGTTTGCTGGCGCTCCCTAGGGGAATCGAACCCCTGTTTCAGCCTTGAGAGGGGCAAATAATGGCTCCGCCTTCGTTCGCCAACATTCGCCGACATCCAGTATTTTCAATAGGTTGAATGCCCGTAGTTCAGTATTGTTCGCTGACATACACCGTCGTATATTCGACTAATATTCGACGTATAGCGGTGCGACAAAACGCTATGTCGAAGGCACTCACCGAATGTCGAAGACACTCACCGAGGCTCAAGTCACGACGGCTAATGCGCGCTCAGGCTCGAGCTTGGCGTGCATTGGCGTCGCCTCGATGCGGAAGCACATCTGGGCTATCGCAAAGGAAAACAGAGCGGCGTTTGGTTTGTCCGCTGGCGTAATCACCACAAAGGCGGCAACTACAAGCAGGTGTCAGTCGGCGTCGCCAACGACATCAATGCCAAGCTGGCCGCCGGGATTCTGACCTTCGAACAGGCCGTGAGAACGGCACGGGAGGCCGTAGCTCGAGCCAGGACAGAAGCAGCTTCGCAGGCGGCAGGCCCGGCTCCTACCGTACGATCGGCCGTTGAATCCTACGTCAGGAACGCGACGCTCGAGAAAAGCGCCGAACAGGTCGCGACGTCCGATCCGACGCCAGTACCAAGCTGCGGCGCTACGTTCTTGGTCAAGAAAAGCGCGGCAATCAGGAAGCTGCGGAACCTGCTCCTCGCGCATCGGTGTATCTGCATGCCTTGACAGAAAACGACCTGATAACGTGGCGCGAGGGTCTGCCGGAGGACTTAAAGGTCACGACCAAGCAGCGGTTCGTGAATGACCTCAAGGCCGCACTAAATGCCGCGTGGCCGCGGCTTTCTGCAGATCGAAAGAAGCTGAATCCGACGTTCCTCGCCATTGTGAAGGCCGGCTTCAAAGCCGAGCGGATCGATGATGATGACAATGCGTCGGTTGCTCGGGATAACCAGATTCTCACGAATGAGGCAGTTGGCACCGTCCTTCAAGCTGCGTGTGAAGTCGATCAGGAGCAAGGATTTGACGGCGATCTATATCGGATCGTCGTATGTCTGGCCGCGACCGGCGCGCGGTATGCCCAAGTCAGGCGAATGCGAGTGAGCGACGTACAGGTTTCGGCACGGCGCCTGATGGTGCCGGGCTCCTACAAAGGGCGCGGTGGCAATAGCGGCTCAGACCCGGTCCCGGTGGGCGACGATGTAATCGAGGTGCTTTTGCCGGCAATCGCCGGGCGACCAAGCGATGCGCCGCTTTTCGAGCGATGGATCCATGAACAGGAGCCGGGGGGTATCGCGTGGAAGAAGTCTGAACGCGGTCCGTGGAAAAGAGGCGAACTTGCACGTCCCTGGAAGGCCATTCGCGAGCGTGCCGGTATGCCGGAGGTAATTCCCTATGCTTTGCGGCACTCGAGCATCGTGCGCGGTCTCCGAAAGGGCTTGCCCATCCAACAGGTCGCCAAACTGCACAACACCTCGGTCAAAATGATCGAGCGGCACTACGCGAAATACATTGCGACCGCCTTGGAAGACCTCGCGAGGGCGGCGGTCGTGTCCTTGGTGCCGCGGAGTGACGGAAAAGTGGTGCCGATGGGAAAACGCGCGTAAGGGATCATCCTGTAACTCATTCGTCTGATGGCGCCGGTAATCACGCTGACGAGATCCGCACCAAACTTGCCGCCTGATCTTTCCAGCAGCGTTGCCAGAAGCCGTCGCGATGATGCGGCGGCTTTTCCACTCGGGAGAGGTGCAAGGTCCATCCCTAGGGCGTTCACCATTGCCCAATAAATTCAATGATATAATCGCTCAATTCCTCAGGGTGTGCCGTAAAACTTAGGAATCGCTGATTAAGAAGCGGATGGCTCGGTCATCTCGGGCGAGCGGAACTCTTGTGGCCATGCTTATTCGGAAAACAGCTCGGGAGCCAATACTTAGATATTCTAATCAATCGCACCCCTCCGAAAAAGCGAAAGGAGTTCGTACGAACGGTCCGCCGCTCCCGGCTTGCTTAGCGTCATTGCATAAGTCCCGGCATACAGCGCTTCGTCGAACGGCCGTTCATAAATCCAATCACGCACCACTCCGCGATATGAAATCTTCCAAACTCCATTCCGGCATTCATAGCGGTTGAAGGTGCGACACGCGGCGATCGTCTCCTTGGCTTCCGGCGTTCGAATGCGGTGGTGCGAAATGCGGTGCGTTTCGCCCTCTGCGCGATCGCCGTCTACGCGGTACCATTCGTTCAGGACGTAATGGGTGGTCAGCTCGTATTTGCCGATAAACTCCTTGAAGACCCAGTCGACAAAATCCATTGCCGCCCCCCGGTACATCTCTCCGTGCTCCTCGACAGCGTCGCTGAAAAAGATCGAGCGGAGGAGATCCGGGTCCCTGCGATCGACCCCACGGCAGTAAGCCATCTCCAGTTCGTGAAGACGCTCTTTTACGAGCAAGGTTCGGAGAGCCTGCTGGTCAAGGGTCATATCTCACCTCACGATCGATGGGTTCAGCCTGACGGCGGCTCGCATCTATTCTGCAGCTACCTTTGGAGACGACGGGGACACCAGAGCTGTCGCCCGACCTCTCGTGGACAGCAAAATCAGGATTGCGCCAGTTGTCATGACCGCAGCGCTTGCGAACAGTCCGGCCGAGAACGAGCCCGTTGCATCGCGCAGATAACCAACGGTGAAGGGCCCGAGAAAACCGGCAAAATTGCCGATCGAATTGATGGCCGCAATGGCGATTGCCGAAGCAGTCCCGGACAGGAACGCCGTCGGCAACGTCCAGAACACGGGCGCATACCCCAGACAACCGAAGGCGGCGAGACAGAGCGAAGCCACGACCAGATAGGGATCGCTCAACGATGCTGCGCCCACAAATCCAAAAGCGGACAGTACGAAGGGAAGAAAAACGTTCCAGCGACGGTCGCCGCCCCGGTCGGAGCGCGAGCCCCAGTACAACATTCCGATGGCGCCCACGACGTATGGAAGAGCCGCCACCATGCTGGCTCTGAGATCGGTCAGCCCCAGGGTCTTCACGATTTGAGGCAGGAAGAACCCCAGGCCATAGATGGCCAGATTTCCGCAAAAATGGATCGCGGCGAAACAGATGACGCGAATGTCGAGCAGGTTGCTCCAATTTCCGGGGCGAGCCTGCTTGGGGCGATCGGCCTCGGCGCGCAGGGACTGCACCAGCCAGGCCCGTTTATCCTGCGTAAGCCATTTGGCTTCCGCCGGCTGATCGGTGAGATAGAAATACGCGATGACGCCCACAATGACGCTCGGCAGCGCTTCGAGCAGATAGAGCCACTGCCAGCCTTTCAGGCCGAGGACGCCATCCAGTCCGAGCAGGAGACCGGAGAGCGGCAGGCCAATAATGCCGGCAAGGGGAACCGCAGCCAGAAAGTATGAAAATACGCGCCCGCGATATGCCTCGGGAAACCAGTAGCTCAAATAAAAGAGAACGGCCGGAAAGAACCCCGCCTCGGCGACACCGAGCAACAGCCTAAGAGCATAAAAGCTCTGCTCGCCCTGCACGAACGCCATGGCGCCCGCGACGAGACCCCAACTCACCATGATGCGCGCGATCCAGCGCCGCGCGCCGACCTTCTGCATGATGATATTAGAGGGGACTTCAAAGAAAAAATAGCTGACGAAGAAAAGTCCAGCGCCGAAGCCAAAGACGGCCTGAGAGAAGCCCAGATCGCGATTCATGGTCAAGGCCGCAACGCTGACATTCACCCGATCGATGAACGCCAGAAAATAGCAGAGCACCAGAAAAGGAATGATCCTCCGGGTGACAGCTTTCAAGGTATCGCGTTCAAGCAGCATGTTTGCCCCGTACGTTCATGCGATGAATGCGCCTGCACAGAGTCAATGTGCCGGCAGTTGACCCCGAAGTCCTGGCGCTGTTCCTGGCACCGTCGGCATCTCGATAGGCGTCCAGAGCCATTTCAAGCAGCGGTAATAGTCTTCCGCGTCGCGATCCTGATACTGCTGACGCCGGACATCGCGGGAAATGGCGTCTTCTGCGTGATACACATCCCACAGCGCCCGCGACTCGAGCTGGACACGGGAGGTCCGCACCACGCGATCCCGCTGGAACTGTAGAAACGTGGCAGCAACGTCGCCGTTTGGGACATCCAGAAGAGCGGCAAGATAGACGGCATCTTCAATTGCCATCCCCGCGCCCTGCGCGAGAGATTGCAGCGTCGCGTGGGCGGAATCGCCCAGCAGGGTGACACGGCCCCTGGCCCAATGCCGGATGGGATCCCGGTCGGCGAGCGGCCAACGTCTGGAAAGATCGATCAATCCCAGCACCGCCTGCACCTCGGGATGCGTGTCGCGGTACGTGTGCTGCAGTTCGGCCTTGTGCGCTGCGGGATTGTTCTTCTGAGCGAATGTGTCGGTCTTGAATACGGCGACAATGTTGAGCTCGGTCCGGTTTCGCAGCGGGTAGTAAATGATGTGAAATGCGGGCCCGACCCAGAGCACGACCTCGTGGCATCGGACGCCTTTCGGTACGGCATCGACCGGAACAATGGTGCGATGAGCGACGTATCCGATCGATCGGGGATGGTCATTTGGATGGAGCTGCGACCGGATCACGGATCGCAGACCATCGGCGCCGATCAGGGCCGCGCCTTCAATCGTCTTCCCGTCGGCCGTAGCGACCTCCACGCGATCGCCGAGGTCCCGAAACCCGGACACCGTAACGGATTGGTCGAGCCGGACGTTGGGCAGCTTTCGACAGGCATCGAGAAGAATATGATGCAGATCGACCCGATGAATCGCGACATAGGGAGCGCTGAACCAGCTCCTGAATGCGGCGTCAAAGGGAACCGCGGCAAGCTGTTCGCCGGAATAGGCGTCAAGCATCAATAGCGCGCTCGGCATATGGGATTGCTTGCGAACGAGGTCGGCTATACCCAACTGTTCGAACGCTTGAAACACGTTGGGGCCAATCTGGATCCCGTATCCAATCGCGCCAATCTGCTCGCTTTGTTCGAGCAGGCGAACCGCCATTCCCTTCCTGCCGAGCGCGAGCGCGGTGGAAAGGCCACCGAGACCGCCACCCACGATCAGAATTTCATCGGGGTTCTTGTTCATCCTGGATACCGCCTTGCGTTTGAGTTCCGTCGGCCGCGCCCGGCCGTGGTCACTATTTTTTCACGAGCGCGCAGCCACCCTGATCGAGCGGCCTGAAGGCCTGGTTCGCGGGAATCGTGCTGACGAGCGAATAGTAATCCCACGGCCCCTTCGACTCTTCGGGCTTCTTGACTTGGAAGAGGTACATGTCATGGATCGCGCGGCCGTCGGCCCGTACGACCACGCGGCCGAACAGACTGTCATCAATGGCGCCTTCCTTCATTTTCGCAATTGCCTCGGCGCCGTCGTCCGAGTTGGTTGCTTTGACGGCACCGAGATAGGCGAGGACCGAAGAATAGACCCCCGCGTGATTCATCGTCGGCATCTTGCCCTTGTTGCGTGCGGCAAACCGTTTGCTCCATTCGCGGGTCTTGTCGTTCAGGTCCCAGTAAAACGCTTCCGTAAACAGCAGACCCTGTGCGGTCTGCAATCCGATGGCGTGAATATCCGAGACGAAAACCAGCAGAGCAGCCATGGTTTGACCGCCTTGCGGGATACCGAATTCGGACGCCTGCTTGATTGCAACGCTTGTGTCGCCGCCCGCATTTGCCAGACCAATGACCTTGGCCTTCGAGGACTGCGCCTGCAGCAGGAACGACGAGAAATCCGACGTTCCTGTCGGGTGACGAACGGAGCCGAGGACCTTGGCTCCGTTTGCCGTGATAGCCGCAGTGGCGTCGCGCTCCAGGGCATAGCCAAATGCATAGTCTGCCGTGAGGAAGAACCACGGCGATCCGCCGCGCTCGGTAACGGATCTAACGGTCGCGTTGGCGACGGACCACGTATCGAAGGTCCATTGTACGGTATTTGGAGAGCACGCCTTCCCGGTCAGGTCGGAAGACGCCGTACTCGACGCTAGAAAGGCATGGCGGGAGCCGCGCACGATCTCATTGACCGCCAACGCAACGCCCGAATTCGGAACGTCCAGTATGGCGTCTACGCCATCGACATCGAGCCATCGACGCGTGAGCGCCGAGCCGACATCAGGCTTATTCTGGTGATCAGCGGATACTACTTCGATCTTGATGCCGGGCCCAATGGAGCCGAAATCCTCAACAGCCATTTGCGCCGCAAGGACTGAGCCCGGCCCGGCGGCGTCGGCGTACAGGCTCGACTGGTCGTTCAGCACGCCGATTTTGACGACACCATTAGAAATCTCGGCCTGCGCGCCGGCAATTGACACCAGGGCCGCGATCGCCGCCGCTACGATGACAGAGCGTTTCATCATTCCTCCTCCCCACCTTAAGCACCCCTAGCCAGGTGTCTTTATGTCAGTATACCTACATATATCTATCGACTGTCAATTATTTCGTGCTATAAATCTGGAAGATAACAGATTTTGTCCATCCGATTAATGTACGTGTACATACAGTTAGGATGGCTTCGTCAGGACCTCAGAAGGACAGCGAACAATGCGCCTATGCCGTTTCGACGATGGTTTGCTCGGCCTGGTCAACGACCAGGTTGTTTACGATGTCACCGCTGCGCTCGACTCCCTTCCGAGTTACCGCTGGCAATATCCGATGGGCGACGCGCTCATTGCGCATCTCCCAGCTGTCTGCAGCGCCGCGCAGCGGCTCAAAGGCCACGCAAGGAAATTCGACCTGGCGCAGGTTCAATTGCGCAGCCCCGTGGCCAATCCCGGTAAGATCATGGCGGCCCCGGCGAATTATCGTCTCCACGTCGAGATCGATGCAAAGGACCCCGCAGTTCATCATAATTTTCACAACAAGCAGCTTGCGGGACTCGATCGGCCGGTTGAAACGCTCGGCTTGTTCTTGAAAGCGACATCTTCGGTTGCGGGGCCGAGCCCCGGCATCAGCCTGAACTGGTGCGACAAGCGAAACGACTACGAAGCCGAGCTTGTCGTCGTCATCGGCAAGACTGGCAAGAACATCAGCGCTCGAGACGCCATGGAATACATCGCCGGCTATTGCATGGGGCTGGACATGAGCGTTCGTGGATCGGAGGAACGAAGCTTTCGCAAGTCCGCGGACTCCTACACTGTCCTGGGACCATGGCTTACGACCGCCGATGAAGTTGCCGATCCGGAGCAACTGATGCTCTGGCTGACCTTGAATGGCGCTCCGCGGCAGCGATCCTCAACGGCGGCGATGACCGTCGGCATTCGGCGCCTGATTGAGATCGCATCGAGTGCCTACACGCTTTACCCCGGTGATATTCTGATGACCGGAACCCCGGAAGGGGTTGGAGCGGTGGTCCCTGGGGATGTCATTGTCACTGGTTGCGAAACACTTGGCGAAATGACCGTGCCCGTTGGTAGTTAGTGGCTTTTTGATCGCCGTCGATGACGCGACCTCCAGCTTCCGAAGGAAATGCATCTTGCCAAGAACACCAGCCGCCTCCCCGACCGCTTCCGGTTCGACGACCGTCGCACAGACCGAGGCCTTCGCGCGCGGTCTCGTCCTTCATGGATTGCCGGGCTATCTCATCCGGCGGCTGGATAGCCGCGCAGCCTCGCTCTACGAGCAATTTACCGCGCAATCCGAACTTACGCCGCGCCAGTTCGGCATTCTGCTCACCCTCTTCCAGCTGGGACCGCTGCCTCAGACCGAACTTGGCAATCGCTTGCATCTTGATCGCAGCACCTTGGGCGAGATGTTGACGCGCATGGTCGAACGCCATCTCGTGGAGCGGCGCGCTCACGAACGGGATCGGCGAGCCGTGGAAATCGCTCTCACCGAAACCGGCAAGAGCGCGCTACTGGCCGTCGTTCAGCAGGCGCTCGATGCACAGGAAGCCCTTCTTTCTCCTTTACCCGACTATCTCAGGCCGGTGTTTCTCAAATGCCTGCAGATTCTCGCCGATGCCGAAGATGCTGTCGGTTGAATTGCTGCGATACCTCCAACGATAGAGAGAAATCATGGACACAGTCATGATCAAGGATAATGCGGGACCACAAACCGAAATCGCATCGCTGGATGATCTTTACCGCGAAACGGAACGTCTCGAAGTCACGCCGGGCTGGGTGGGGCGTGATCGTCCTATCTTCTGGAAGGAGCCGCGCACCGATTTTGTTCCCACACAGTGGCGCTACCGCCAGGTTCGGGACGCGCTGGCATCAGCGGGCACCCTGATCGACGTAGCGCTTGCAGAACGGCGCAATCTCATTCTGAGAAACCCGTTTCCCGGCAACAATTTTGCGACCGTGAGAACGCTTGTCTGTGCGTACCAGATGATTCTGCCGGGCGAGGTGGCACCGTCGCACCGCCATTCGGCTCACGCGCTGCGCGTCATTCTCGATGCGAAGGGATCATATTCAGTCGTCAACGGCGAAAAGACACCGATGGCGTCCGGCGACATCATTCTGACACCAGGAGGGCACTGGCACGGACATGGCCACGAAGGAGCAGAGCCTGCTTATTGGCTCGACGGCTTGGACATTCCCTTGGTGCATCTGATGGAGCCGATGTTCTTTGAGGAATATCCCGACAAATACGAGAAGATCGCGTCGGTCGCGGCCGACTCGCGCTTCCGATTTTGTCGCGACGCGATATTGGCCGGGCTCGATACGGCAAAGAGCGATCCGGAGGAGGGCCACGGTCCTCGCATCACGCTTGAGGCGCCTGATATGCCGACCATGGGCCTGACAGTCGAGCGATTGGGTTCCGGACAGCGAACGCGTCGCCAGCGCTCGACCGCGAACCGGATATTCGTTGTGATGGAAGGGTCTGGTGAGACCAAAGTGGGCGAGGAGACATTCGCGTGGCAAAAGGGCGATACGGTTGCCATTCCCACTTGGGCCCCTTTCAGCCACCAATCAACCTCGGACTCTCAGCTCTTCTGCATGTCCGACGAACCTCTGATGCGTGCTTTCAAGTATTATCGGTCTGAGTTCGTGTGACCGCTCCGACGGATTGAATCGTCAGCACTAATTCGATGCAGCGGAGATTTAAGCGCTGTTTGCGGCGGTGAAGGTGCATCGCACGAATGAGGCGAAGCGGGCGACCGGGATTTCACGCTGCCAACACCAGCGGCCGGCGACCAGGCCGCAATTGGCGGCCTGGAAGATCGGCTCTTCCTCATCGTCTTTGGTGGCGACGATCACCTGGAGAAAATCAACGCTCGCTCGGCCAATTGGCCGCCGGGGTGGTACGAGGACTGCATTCAGACGATCCGGCTCTCTCTAGGGTCGATTCGCGTCTTAGGCAGCCCCGCGCCCGATGTGCATCCTTGATCGCCTGCAAGGGCTTCCAGCACCGGTATCGCGAACGGCGACTTCGTGCTTGGGTCTGTTGACCGGCCTGTAGAGGGAGCATGAGCAAGGCGATTCGCATTCGGCAACACGGCGGACCGGATGTGTTGGAGCTCCTAGATATCGAGCTTCCCAATCCTGCCCCGGACGAGGTCCGGGTGCGCCATACGGCGATCGGAGTGAACTTTTCCGACCTGAACGTAAGGCGCGGCGGATTTTATCCTAACCATAACCCCTCGTTCCCTTTCGGGATCGGCAATGAGGCGGCGGGCATCGTTGAGGCAATTGGCTCATCGGTGACCGACTTCAAGCCCGGTGACCACGTCGCCTACGCCGGCATGCGCGGGCAATTCTATGAGGATACCGGAGCCTGTGCTGAAGAACGCAACGTTCCTGCTGATCGCTTGGTCACGGTCCCATCCGGCGTTAGTGACCAGCGGGCTGCCGCGATGCTCATGAAGGGGTGCACCGCCTCTCTGATCATAAACGGTGTTTACCAGCCGGGACCGGACGATATCATCCTGATTCACACAGGGGCCGCCGGGGTCGGTTCTTTGCTAGTCCAATGGTCAAAGCACCTGGGCCACGGTAATCGGCACGGTAGGCTCCCGCAAGAAGGCAGAAACGGCCAAACGACTGGGCTGCGATCACATCGTCCTCTACAGGGAAACCCGACTTCGTATCCGAAGTAAAGCGAATCGGGCCGCGTGGCCTCTCGGCCGTTTTCGATGGCGTCGGTAAGGACACGTTTATTCCATCGCTCCCGCTGCTACGGCAACTTGGACGAGCGGTAAACTACGGCAACGCGTCAGGCAATGTTCCTCCGTTCAACGTAATGCTCCTCGCGTCGAAGTCGCTTTCCGTGACCCGCGTCGGTGTGACGGGGCACATCCAAGATACCGCGTCGTTCCGTTCCGTTGCAGCCACGCTCTTCGAATTGGTTCGAACCGGCACGATCGCCGTGAATATCGACCGTGCTCGCCATCGTCGACATGACGAACTCCGGGGCGGCCATCGCCGTGCAGGGTCGGCCCAATGCGGACCTTGGCGGAGCGCGGCTCGTCTCGAATCGCCCTAGAGGCGGAAGACCCGCGCGGCGTTGCCGCCGAGAAATGCTGCCTTGATCTCTTCGGTGAGGTTGAGTGCGTCGAGGCCTTCGAGCGCCTTGTCGGGTGCGATCATCGGATAGTTCGTGCCAAACAGCACCTTCGCGGCGCCATGGCTGCGGAGATACTCGACAAGCCCCGGAGGATAGCGCCGCATCGTATATGCCGAGGTGTCGATGTAAACATTTTCGTGCTTGGTCGCGACGGCGACGGCTTCTTCGGTCCAAGGATAACCAATGTGGCCACCGACGATGACCAGTTCCGGAAAATCGAGCGCAATACGATCGAGGTAGATCGGTCGCCCGACCTCGGAAGGCATCAGCGGGCCGGTGTGTCCGATCTGCGTACAGAACGGCACGCCCTCCTCGACGCAGGCAACATAGACCGGGTAGAATCGCCGATCGGTCGGCGGAACTTCCCATAGCCAGGGCAGCACCCGGATCGCCTTGAAGCCGAGCTCACGCACGCAGCGCCTGACCTCGCGAATTGCTTCCATCGGCCTGGAAATGTCCACCGAGCCGACGCCGACCAGTCGCCCGTGGGCTTCGGCGACGAAGGAAGCGACCTCGTCATTGGATATCATGACATTGCGCGGCGCGACCCAGGCGCTGATCAGCATGCGGTTGACGCTTCCCTTGTCCATCGCGGCCAACGTCTCCGACACCGGCGGCGCCTCGGTCGGCGTGGCGCGCTTAGTCCAGCGCCGCAGCGACGCGAAGATCGGATCCTGGCTGTGGCGCAGTGTGTGATGCTGTCCCCAGGCATCGATGATCATAGGTACCTCGCTTCAACAGTTCCAAACGGTCCAAAATCGGCAACGAATGTCTCGCCCGGCTTCGGCCGCAACATCCCGGTCAGCGTGCCCGTGCTGATCATCTGCCCAGCCTTCATTCCGATGCCCGTGCGCGAAAGTTCGTTGGCAAGCCAGGTCACCGGCACCATCGGGTGATCGAGAAACTCTCTGGCCGTGCCTTTGCGGCGCAATGTGCCGTTACATGTTAGGAAGACCTCCTGCCCGGCAATGTCGCGCCTTTGCCAATCCGCGATGGCAGGACCATAGACGATCGTCCCGGAGCCGGCGCCATCAGCGAGGACTGCCGTCAACGGAGGAAATGCTGCGTCGTGGACGAACCGGCATTCCGCCAGTTCAATTCCCGGGTGCAGCGAAACTATCGCCTCAGTTACTTCCTCAGTGGTGTAGGGCTTGCCGCGCGGCGGCAAATCGGCTCCAAGGCGCGCCTGATACTCCACCTCGGGAATCGGGCTGCATTGCCTGGCGTGTTCGACGTTGCCGGGCGACTCCACGATCCCTGATGCAAATACGCGGCCGTAGATCGGCGAGTCCGTGCGCAACTGCCGTTGCAGCGGCTCCTTCATCGCAGCGATTTTCCACCCCGCGACCTCCCAGCCCAGTTCTTCCTCGACCATGCGGGCAACGCCATAAGCCGTCGCCTTGTCCGGCGGCACGAGGCGCCGGTCGAGTCCACTTTGCTGTCGTCCTTCGCGGCGTAGCGTGGCGAGCAGGCCGGCGAGCTCACGCGGGGTGGATCGATTCATCGTAGTCACCTCACCAGGAGCATTGGCGTATGACTTGACACCGCTGCACGCAAACGACTTCTTAGGTCGGTGGGTTGAGCCAAAGTCAACGCTCGATCGCCTGGGCCGCCCTTAAGTCCCGCCTACCCTCCGACACCGGCTGGAATCGACCAATGGCATCACGACGACTCCCTCCCTTGCATGCGGTGCGAGCGTTCGAGGCTGCCGCGCGACACCTTTCGATCACGCGTGCCGCCGACGAGCTGAACGTCACGGTTGGAGCCGTCAGCCGGCACGTGCGCGCGCTCGAGGCACGCATGGGCACTGCGCTTTTTCTGCGTGGACCACGTGGGCTGGCCTTGACCTCCGCCGGCAAGGCCTTCGCCGATTCCACACGCGAGGCTTTGGACCGGATCGCAGATGCGGCTGACGGGCTCCGCTTGCGGCGTTTCAGGCGTCTATCGGTCGGGGTCTACGGCTTCTTCGTCTCTCGTTTTCTTCTGCCAATCTGGCCAAGCCTCAGGACTGCCTATCCAGACCTCGAGATCGACTTGCACACCAGCGCCAATCCGGTGGACCTCCTGGCCAGCCGATTTGATGCGGTGATCGCCGTCTCTGATGCCGAACCGCGGGCCGGCATGGTCACTCGGCCGTTGGTACCGATCGCGACAGTGCCGGTGTGCTCGCCTGAACTCATCAGAAACGGCTCAGTGGACTTCTCAAGCATTCCCCTTTTGCATGTGAAGCCCCGCCCCGACGACTGGCGACGATGGTTGGATTGCGCGCAGTTCTCGGACGTGCCTGTGCAGGGCGGCAGCAGCTTTGAGAGCCTCAGCCTCGCCATCGAAGCCGCGGAAGCGGGCCTTGGCGTGGCCATCGCAATCGAGGGCCTGCTCGGCCCCGACCTCGTGCGCGGCAGGCTCGTCCGCGCCCATCCCATCGTTCGCCAGACCCGGCGGCACTTCGTTCTCGAATACGAGCAGCGGATGGCGGATGATCCTGCAGTGGCCGCCTTTGCCAGTTGGCTCGGCAACTCACGCGACCAGGATATCCCGCGCGCGTCATGAACGAAGCGTCCCGCTCGGAAGGTAAAGCCTGCCACAGAAGTGACTTGAGTGTCGCTCAAGGCGCAAACAGAAAACCTCGTTTGCCAGGCTGACCCAGCTCTGAGCACCTAAAACGCTGAATGAAGCGGAAGCCTAAGATTCAGGGAGCAACGATGACGACACAAGACGATTGGCAGTATCCTTACGGGACCAAGCAGCGTTACCACCTCCAGCACGTGCATCTCTTTGCATCCGACATCGATGCGACGATCGACTTCTACAAGAAATGGTTCGACGCCGAGGTGATGTGGGACGGCGATGTTGCCGGCGCGCGTAATTTCTTCATGAAGATCGGCATCGGCGCCTTGCACCTGTACGATCAGCTCTCGCGCGGCGAAGGCAAGAACGCCGTCCATCATCTGGGCATGCAGGTCGTCGGCATCGATGAACTCTACAAGCGCATGAAGGCCGCAGGTCTCCATATTCCAAACCCCATCCGCTCGCTGGGCGGGGGTGGCGGCTATTTCATGGTTGGCGCTCCCGATGGGGTTGTCATCGAAGTCTTCGAACCCGGAAAGCTCCGCGAGCCGGTGGTGCGCACGTATTTTGGCTTCGGAGAATGAGACTGAGGGAGACCTTCCCTCGATGGCTTTGCGAAGCTGGTGGCAACGCATATCGCGCACGATCTCAGGAAATACGCGTTAGCGGAAATGCCAGGTCGCGCTATACCCGCGATTCGGGGACGCGCTGTCCTGTCGGCGGGTAGCACAATCGGCTAGCCGCGCTTTGATTGTCCACAAGAGCAGCCTTTTGCGCTGAACTCCATCGATTTGTGCATTACCCTCAGTGCAGCTCTCGGTTACTGCGAGATCCTGCTCCGGACATCTCGACCCAGTTGATCGGAGGCGGTCCGGTGCGGCCGGCCGCGCGGGATGCCCGCCGCGAGGGGCCTTCCGACTGAAACAGCGGTTGATAGATCAATTAGTCCAGTTTAAAGAAGAAGTTATGCGAAAACTCGACCCTGAGAAGCACGAAAAGAAACGTCAGGAAATTTTGGGCGCGGCGATGCGCTGCTTCCTCCGGAGCGGCCTGAAGGGCGCGTCGACAGCGGAAATTTGCGCCGAGGCGGGAATCAGCCCCGGCCACCTCTATCAC
Source organism: Bradyrhizobium paxllaeri (assembly GCF_001693515.2). Taxonomy (NCBI): domain Bacteria; kingdom Pseudomonadati; phylum Pseudomonadota; class Alphaproteobacteria; order Hyphomicrobiales; family Nitrobacteraceae; genus Bradyrhizobium; species Bradyrhizobium paxllaeri. Next base: position 1,431,583 of record NZ_CP042968.1, on the reverse strand, counting down.
TACTTCGAAAGCAAGGACGCGATCATCGCGGCGCTGGCGGAGGGGAGACTCGAGAAGATATCGGAGCGGTTAAAGGACATCGTCTCCGGCGGGCGCTCGGTGGTGGCGGCGCTCCTGTCGGAGCTGGGGGGACAGCCCGGGGGGCCGGCGGGGTTCGCCCTGTTTTTCGAGATACTCGCAGAGAGCAGGCGCAATCCCGAAGTGGGCAAGATAGTGCACGGCCACAACCGAAGCATGCGTGGGCTTCTGGCCGAAGTACTTCGCTATGGCCAATCCCGGGGTGAGATCCAGAGTCAATTGGATCCGGAGGTCGCAGGTGCCGCGATCATCGGGCTTACCCATGCGGTGAAGGCAGTGGCATTGCAGGATCCGAAGCAGGATGCGAGCAAGGTCACGGCCCTGCTCCAACAGCTTCTGGTTCGCCTGCTGACGACTTCTCTAGAAGACGCGAGAAAAGAACCTGGTCGGACGAAGAAAGCGCTGGCGCGATCCAGAGCTTGATAGCGACTGACCGGAGAAAGACCCGATAGTATTGCCGTCAAGCCAGCGAATTCGGCGCCACGCCCGTTGCGGCTAACAGATTTCGGCGCCGTCGCCGCTGCAGTCATTTCCTCAATGCGGTGAAGGCCTGGCTCTCGCAACGGTCAACAATCACCGACATTCGGGTCGTTACGTGCTCATTGCCTTTATAGAAGACCGCTAACGGTCGTCTTCTTGAGAGCTCCGTAGCGCCGCTCCGAAGACATATGATCCACGGTACAGAAGATATTGGATGGGCTCGGATCGGCGCCGAAATCTCATGGGGCTCCTCAAGCTTGGCTTCAGCGGCAACTTTCTTCAGCGACTCCATGACCTTCGATAGGTCCGGCGGGCTGACCGGGGTGTCAACCTGTCGCGCCGGGTCCGAGGAACACGCCGCCAGGAGAACATACAATGGGCCCCACGAAAGTCGCATCCAGCTCTTCTGTCGACGACTAGTCTTGGATGGCCTCCTCAACTTGGATACATCGCTCCAACAGCGCCGCTGCTCGCTCGCGGCTGCGGATTCATCGAGCATCTCGAAGAAGATCAATCGAGACCTGTGAAACCCAAGCCCCAGGTGATTCCATCGCGAACGATTGACGATTTCCTTTTGTGCGAACGGTCAGCAAGGCCGTGATCGTATCGCCCTCGATTCTCGCTTCGATCAAACCGTTGACGTTTTGGCCCGAAATCTTACCTCCCTGGCGGTACTGGCTTTCAAACCAGTTACCCGAAAGCGCGGAGCCCCTTTGATCGATATTCGCGGTCAGCTCCAGTTTGTAAGCGTCGCTCGCGCAGCGCACATTCATTTTCACGGACTGACCTTCGTTCTTAGCTATGTAATTGACCTTGCAACGGACACGCTCGCGCGGTCCATCCGAAGGTTTCATCGAACCCACACCCGACCATGAACCGGCCACTTCATCGAAGCTCGGCTGCGCGCAAGCAGGTGCGATGATCAAGACTGCCATCAAGAATGGCCATCCCAAACTCCGCGAGATGAGTGTTCCATACCGAAACATGATCTTGATCCTTACTCTTTCCACCAGCGTCGGTCGCCCTGCCGGGATCCCACGGTATATATAGATCACTCAATCTAATATTTGATTGACACGTTGTCACCTGCGTCACATAACTAGATTGATCAATCTAGTAACAATATGTGCCGCTCACTGCAAATATTCTTGAGGAGTGCCAACTGTGCCATCAAGCAACGCTACGGAGTTCCGCATTGGCGGTGACATGGCTGTCAAACGGGTCGGATTCGGCGCCATGCGTCTTGCGGCTAACGGATTTCGCGGCCCGGCCCGGGACCCCGCCGCCGGCCGCGCTGTGCTGCGCCGCGCGGTCGAACTCGGGGTCAACCTCATCGATACGGCTGCCTTCTATCACAGCAGCGACAAAACGGTTCGCGCGAACCGCTTGATCCGGGAGGCGCTTTATCCCTATCCGTCGGGCCTGCTAATCGCGACCAAGGTCGGACACGTTTTTAATCCAGATGGCAGCCACCGGACCGCCACCGGCTCCGACATGCGACGATTGGTCGAGGAAAACCTTCAGGACCTCGGCCTGGACCGGCTCGACCTAGTCTATTTGCGCATCGGAGAAATGAGGCCGCCGCAAGACGAGTCGCTGGCCGAACGCTTCGAGGCTCTTGCTGCCCTGCGCGAAGCAGGCCTGATCCGTCACCTCGGTCTCAGCAATGTTCACCCGGACCATCTTTCCGAAGCGCGCGCGATCGCGCCGGTCGCTGCTGTGCAGAATTACTTTAACGTGGCGCAGCGCGGAGACCTTTGGCTGTTGAAGGCGTGCGAGGCCGAGAATATCGCCTTCAGCCCCTTCTTTCCTCTCGGCGGAGGAATGACGATCATCGACGACGGCCGCCTCGCACGGATTGCGAGCCAACACGGAGCAACCAGCAATCAGATTGCCTTGGCCTGGCTGCTGGCTCTCTCGCCAGCGATGATCGCAATTCCCGGGACCGGGTCCATGGCGCACCTGGAAGAAAACACTGCCGCCGGCGATATCGTCCTCACGGAAGAAGACCTTGCCGACCTCGCCTGACTTGATGGGCTCATCCTTGTGGGGGACTGCAGGTGGGTTCGCCGGTTCTGGTCGGGCATCCGGTGAATCTACCATCGCAAGGTCGGGCAGATCACGAATAATTATAGAGCGATCAGTCTATTTTTGTTGACGAGGCACGCGCTCTGCCTAAAAGGTCTACCTCGGAGCGTCGCCTGTCTGGCCTTTTTGAGGAAAACGAGTCCCAGACCTCCACGGGCGGGCGGCGCTCCACCCTCTCTCTCGAAGGACTACTTCAAAATCGATGAAGTCTGTTCAGACGACTCCGCCTGCCCTGCTGTTGCCGATCCTCATGACGGCCCAGGCCGCACGCCATCATCCGTTCGTCAGTCCCTCGATAGCAATAGAAGGACACCTACCTCGCGAGACGTTCGCTATGCGGCACTGCCGCCGTACTTCAGGCAGATCAAAGGAAGAAAGGACATTCACATGAAAACACATCTAAGGCTCGCACCGGCAGCCGCCGCAATTCTTGCCTCAATCCCCGCGTTTGCCGCAGCGGGACAGGCGTACCTGCCGCCGCAGAAGGCGGTCGCGATTCTCGTTGACGGCGCTCCCTGGTCGGCCGATTCGCCAAATGGCAGGAGCTTCAAACTCACCCTGAACAAGGACGGCACCGGCAGCATGCGCGCGACCCTGTTTACGCAATCCGTCACCTGGACAGTCAAAGGCGATGCGATGTGCCTCTCCGGCACCACGATGGCGAAGTGCCTTCGGTTCCAAGAGATTCCCGGAGGACTTCAGGCTTGGGAAGGCGACAAGCCTGACCTGAAGATCAGCCGCTAACGGCTTCGTATCGGCTTCATTGGCGGCGCCTTGGTAGCGCCGCCGCCTCGAAGCCGCGCCTTATGGTGGCGGAGCTCGGGACCGATCTTCAACTATGAACTGAGAACCAGGATGAGAAGAGTACAATACGACCGCTACGGCGGACCTGCGGAAATGCATTTCGGAGAGTTCGACTTACCTCTGCTTGGGCGCAACCAAGTGCGCGTTGCCGTCCGGGCCGCGGCGATCAATCCCTTTGACTGGAAGCTTCGCCAAGGAGCGATGAAACTCTTCATGAATAGGTCATTTCCGAAGGGGATGGGTACCGATTTTGCCGGGGTCGTCGAGGCCGTCGGAAACGACGTCACCACTGTTCGTGTCGGGGATGAAGTCTTCGGCACCATGGACTTCAAGAAGTCGGGCGCCTTCGCGGAACAGGTCACCCTGGATGCCAATCTTGTCGCAAAGAAGCCCCCGCAGCTTTCCTTTGCCGAAGCAGCCTGCCTTCCCATTCCGGCGATGACCGCCTGGGCTGCGGTCATCGACCAAGCTCGAGCACGGCCTGGCTCAAGTATATTTGTGAATGGCTGCGCGGGCGCGGTCGGCTCGTTCGCCGTGCAGTTGGCGATCGCCCACGGAGCACGCGTTGCCGGGACAAGCGGTCCCACCTCCATGGCAAGCGCAAGCGCGGCGGGTGTCCAGCCGATATTCGCGTACTCCAACAAGAGTGCGTACCTTAATGGCGAAAAGTTCGACGCCGTGTTCGATACCCTCGGAACGCTCGGTGTTGGCGACGGCCTTTCAATGCTCAAGCCCGACGGGGTGTTCGTCGATATCAATCCGACAGCCCCGAGGCTCATTCGAGGAATGGTGTCGCGACGCTACAAACTCGCCTTCGCGACCATGGGAATCAAACACCTTTCGGCAATCGCTGAAACTGCTTACAAGGGCGCGTTGAGGCCAGCCGTTGGTGTGGAGGCGCGCTTCGAAGACGCTCTGACTATGCTGACGAAAGCGGAACTAGGACCAAGGCTGTCCGGCAAGGTCGTGTTGCTGATGAAAACATAGGACACGATCTTGATCCTTCCTTACGATCCAGAGGGCACATCAGACGCGCGTTGGCTCGACACCGCTGCATACATTAAGTTCGACGCGGCGTAGGGCGGCTTGCCGGCGAACACATGCGTTGACAGCGTTATTTCATGATACCAATATCTACGCTTTCTCCTTAACGATGGCGTTGCTTGAAGGGATAGTTTGAAGTGACCATTGTCGTGTCGGTCAAGTATGTTCTCAAGCCCGGAAAGCGGGATGAGCTTTTGTCCTTCGTGATGGACAATGTAAAAAACACAAGGAAGGAGAACGGAAATCTAGCCTATTCCCATTATCCCTCTTTAGAAAACGAACAAGAGATGTTCGTATTCGAGATGTGGGAGACCTTGAAAGATTTGGAAAACCACATCAACATGCCGCATTATGTGGCATTTGATGACAGAAGAAAACCTCTTCTGGAATCCTATGAGGCCCAAGTCTATGAGGCGACGTTGTGCCGCTCAACGAACAAGGCTCCCAGGGCCAATTGACCCAGCACGAGGCCCTCGGCCAGGGAACAGCTCTTCTCCCGGCTGCAATCGTAGGAAGCCCAACGCCCTCGCAATGATCGGTAGAATTGGAATTGCATTCCAGCCTACACACCGCGATGCTGGCGCTTTTTCGCCGACGCCTTGTTCGATGGAGGCCGCAGGAAGCGCGAGATAGCGATCTTTAGCATCTCGGTGGTGTTCGCCGCGTCCAGCCCAGGATCGCGGATCGTCATCGCCTTGGCGCCATCGATGAAGCTGATGAGGATCGACGCTGCCAAGTCCGGATCCAGGTCAACATCGACTTGGCCGCGCTCTTGGCCTTCCTGCAAGAGCTTCGCGAGCAACGCCCTAATTTCACAATGACGCTCGCGCAGGATATCGCCGATCCCGGGATTACGGGCGGATTCCGCGAGCAAATCGAGCATGAAAGTCCCCTTCGAACGGTCGCCGCCGAAGATCCCGCGCTCCAGCTCTGCGAGGAGCGCCGTGACCACGTCGGGCCCTTGAGCGATAGCGCTGAAGATCTCGGTGGCCATCGCCAGTCCGAATACGGTGATGGCGCTGACGATCGCCTCCTTGCTCGGGAAATAGTGGTAGAGGTGCCCGGGGCTGATCTTGGCCTCTGCACAAATGTCGGACGTGCTCGCTCCTCTAAAACCGTCCCGCACAAAACAGCGTGCTGCAGCTTGCAGAATTTGCTGCCGCTTCTCTTCGTGCTTGACTGGATCGAGCTTCCTCATAGCCACCTTCCTAATTTAGAGCATTCTGTCTATCATAAGGTGCGGTCATTATGCGAACATATTATAATAGATAGATCATTCTACTAATTGAGATTTCAGTTCTGGAGAATCCCACGTGAGCGATCAGCAATCTCAACCCACCAGCGGTGAAACCGGAACCCTTGGCGTAGGCCCAGCCGCTGCCGATGTGTCGGCGCCCAGCGAGCCGGCAGCGGCTGAGGTCGAGACGGCGAGAATCGCATCCAACCAGGAAGAAACCTCGCCGAGGCCCGACGCGCCCAGGGTGGAGGCCGTCGCAACGGAAGCGCAAAAACTTGAAGCGTTACAGGGTGAAGCTCTCGCGATCGACACCGGAAAGCCGGAAGCGCGGCGCTTCCCCAGTAATGTGACGATCATGTCGCCTGGCGACCGCCTCGGCGCTGACGCAAAGGCTGCGCCGGCAGAGGCATCGTCCAGCAAGCGCCGGTTCGGGGTGATGGCCGCCGTGCTGGCGTTGGCGACGGTGGCGGGTGCGCTCGGCGGGGCGCTGGCAACGGCAGGCATTGGAAAGTTGATGGCCGGAGAGACGGCTTCGGCCTCAGCCCTGGCGCCGGCGAAGGACCACGGGCTGGAGGCCTCCGTGGCGCGGATCGATGCCGACATCGCAGCGCTGAAGGCAAGCATCGAACATACTGCCACGGCGGGCGCTACCCAGTTCAACAAGGCCAGCGACCGCCTCGACAAGGTCGAGAAGGCGCAGACCGAGCCTGCCGCGAAACTCGCCAAGCTCAGCGAAGCCGTCGACAAGCTTCGCGCCGCCCAGGCATCCGCGACAACGGGCATCGCCGCATCGGCTCCCGCAAAGGACGTGACTGGGTTGATATCGCAGCAGGCTGCGGCCGCACCCGCTCCTTTTCCTTCGCCCAAGCCCGAAATTGCACGGCTGCCAACCGTCGAAGGCTGGATATTACGGGACGTCGCCAATGGCAGCGCACTGATCCAGAGTCACCGCGGCATGTATGAGGTCTATGCCGGCGACCCCGTGCCCGGTCTCGGCCGGGTCGATGCCATTCGCAAGCAGGACGGCCGCTGGGTGGTCGTGACCAGCAAGGGCCTGATCGTCGCGCGCTGAATATTCCTTCATTCTCGCGTGAAGCTTGCCCGGTCGGAGCAAAGCAGAGCGTATACACGGGCCTGTCGTGCCGAAGTATCGGCCATGAGCACGACGCCATCTGCCCCAAAGAGTATTGCGCGCCCGACCTCGCGGGCTCTGCCCACCGGGCCATAGTTGGAGACGCCCCTCGCCTCCTGCGCCCGAGTCACCGAGAGTGCGATGGCGATGGCGATGGCCGCGAAGCCACCGCTTGCAGCAATGATGCCACCCTGAAGAAGGATCGCCGGTGGGTAGGCGTGGCTATCGATTGAGGCCAAGCAACCGCGCTTGAGTAGCTGCGGCGCAGGCCGCGCCTCTCCGAGCTTTCCTACTTGTAATTTTCTATCTGTATGCTGTCTTTCTCAACACCAGATTCATTTAGGGCTTCAACGACAGATGCAATGAGCCTGCTTGAGCCGCATACATAGAAGATCGCATCATCGCTCCGGCCTCTCGCTACATTCTTGACGGTATCGACAAACGCCTCCGGACGGACGGCATTATAGTCCGATACAAGCGGCTCCAGCTCCTTGCGATATAGGAAGTCGCCTCGCTGTACCTGAACCAGCGTGATCGGATGGTTGCCCGCCTTGTGTGCTTCCAAAATCATGGAGCGGAAGGGTGTCATCCCCACTCCGCCCGCTATGAAAACCAAGCTTCCGGGCCTGCTTTCGGGCAGTTTGATGTGTGCGCCTGTGCCAAACAGGCTGATCTTATCGTTTGGCTGGAGCGCGCTCATTTTTTCCTTGAATTTGCTTTTCGAGCCGACATGCATGCTGAACATGAGCTCCGGATCTCCAGGAGCTGAAGCGAAGGACAGCTCGCGTATCGAGCCAAGGAAGAAGTCGAGCGCACCGCCGACTCTCAAATGGGTATACTGCCCAGCTCTATATTTGACTCCGGTTGCATCGAAGAAAAACGAGTAGACGTCGTCGTATTCGTGGACCTTTCTCGTAAAGGTGATTTTCATACGTGGTACTTGCTTCCTTGTTTTCCTGGTCTGTTTTGTCTTGACCAAGAGCACTTACAATTCGAGGCCGCCATGGCTGCGCTTTCGCGCCACAGTCGATCCTGACGGTCTCGGCTTCGCGCTAATTCGGAGGGGTCGGGAAAGGTCGGTTCGCCCTTGACCAGGGAAATGTAAATCCGGCCGTCGGGCGGGGTGATTGCCCCTAGAGCGACGTTAACGAGCATTTTGCCGGAGTGTTCGGGTGTATTCATGACGAACTCGGGACGGAATAGGCCGATCAGCGGAAAGACCGTACGCGTTAGGACTTTCACGAACGCTCTCTGCAAAACCGACGCGTCACGACCCGCAACGCCGCCGGTAAGTCCGGGATTGAAGGCGACGACGCTGATCTGACGAGCCTTCACCTCGTCGAGTCGGACGACGGACAGTGCCGTCATCAGATTGCACAGCTTTGAAGCCGTGTAGGAGCGTATGCCTAGCCAGAACCATTTTCGGTCGGGTGGGCCCATTCCTGCAGGTCGAGCGTCTTAGGCGCGATCCGCTTGAGGGGAGGATCGTGCATGTTGCTTGAAGTGATCACCAGGCGGCCGTGATCGGCCAAATGCGGCAGCAGGAGTCGGGCCAGCAGATAGTGGGCAAGGTGGTTCACCGCGAAGGTCAGGCCATAGCCCTCCGCGCTCCGCTGCTTGGCGTCGGAACCATGGATGCCGGCGTTGAGGACCAGAACGTTGATGCGGGTGTCCCCGAGCTGCCATGTCACTGCATCTGCAAATTCCCGGACACTGGCGAGCGAGGCCAGATCGATCGGCATGACCTCGACGCCACTTGGCACTGTTCGCCCGCTACCACGGGCACCGATGATGACTCGCGTGTCGAGCTGAGCGGCAATCTGCTGCAGGGCAGAGCGCCAAGCCCGGCTGTGGCTCCGGTCATGACAACGACGCGCTGCGGCTTAGCTTTGTCCATGGCTTATCGTCCCATTCTGATCTCTGCAGGCTGCTCCGGCGGCCCAGGCAGAAGAGCCGTTGAGCTCCTATCGTCGCCAGGCGCGATCCGGCCTTCGGCGCGCACCTCGGTGATCATGGCGGCTGGCCTCCCGGGCGCTGGCGGCTGCAAAAGCTTCTGCGCTGGCGTAGTAGCAACCAACGTCCCTGCTGGAGGCTCGGCGAGAATGTTTCGCCAGGCGGCGTTCCAATGGCTCAAACCGGTCACCTGCCCTGTGAAGGCGTAGTCCAGGAATGCGAGGGTCAGATCTGCTGTGGCCTCCTTGACCATCGGGTTCAGCGCCGGGCCTCCGACGAGAGGCCGATCCGTGAACATGCTATGAGACCCGCCCTGAAACATGGCCAGCAGCTTTCGCGGGCTGGCAACTGCGTTGAAGACCGCCACGCGATCGCTCGCCGGCGAGTAGAAGCCCGGAATTCTTATGATGTCCTCGGTAGACGTCACGTGTAGAGTCGGAACGTTGATATTGGCGAGCACGCCGGTCAGGTTCTTTTCGCCGTAGAAAGGCGGCGCGGAAATCACGATCGCAGCCCGATAGCGCTGATCGCGGAACTGGACCCACCGTCCACTACGGATGACGCGCGCGCCGACTGCCAGCAATGTGGTGTTGGCCCCGTACGAATGCCCTGCAGCGACAATCCGGTGCGGGTCAATGAGGCCGGCATAGGGACTCGCGTTGGAGAGCATGCGGTCGAGCGCAAATCGCAAATCGATAGCCCGCGCTGCCGCTTCGCCGTCCTGTGCCGCGGCTTGAAGGCGATTCACGATCCCGAGGGGATTGCCGAACCAAACCCCGGAGTCGCTGCCGGTGTGCTGAACATGCAGGCTGGCAATGCCGTGTGCGGCCCACTGTCTCGCAAGATAGGTGTAGCCATTGCGAGTACCTCCGATGCCATGTGAGAACACGATCAACGGCACCCGGCCGGAAGACGCATCAGCAGGCCAATACAGGCGCGCTGGGACTCGGCGTCCCCGAGAAGTATCGACCCAATCAAAGTCGACGGTACGAAAGGGCGCCACCTCTTGTTTGGAAATGGCAACCTGCGCATCCGCGCCTTTCGCTGAAAACGCGGCGACGAAGCACGCCAGTAGCACGGCATTGAGCTGACGTCTCATGTCCTTTGCTCCTTGGGAGATGATGTCCTTGAGAGGTGCGCGCGGCGATCGTTTGTTTTATCGTTGCAGACGCGGGGAGATTTCGAAGTCCATTTGGGGCGCGAGCGAGTTAGAGCTAACCATTGGAGACTATGCGGGCGCCTAATTCGTGCGGCCGGGGGCCATGGTTTCAGTCCGCGGCAAGTATTTTCGATCTCAAGCGCGGTCACCCGACGGATGATGCCTTTGTCCCGCAACACGGATGCGAGGCACCATCTGGACACACCCGAAGTTGTTCGCAGATGCATTCGGGGCCACTCATCCCAATTTACTCATTACGCAGTTGCTCATATTACTAGAGCGTACCTTCTATTAATTATCAACCAAACCCATGCGCGTCAACATATATTAGATCACTTGTTCTAATTATGCTCCACCCCCTCGATTAGGTCGAGCGCCTCACAATTCACCGCGTTCTCATTTAGGAAGGCTCTGTGCATCTAACGTAAAGGCCATTTTGCGAACACATTGTAGTTAGATAGATCGATCATTCTAGGAATAGAATGGAAGCGATTATGGGTTTTAGTCCTGCAGCGAAAAGCCTCCTTCCAGAGCGTCGTCTACCCTGGGCGAAAGCCGGCGCGGCGGTCCGGGCTTTGCTTACGAGGGCCACCATCAGGGCCGCCATTCTCTATGCGTCCTCTACAGGACCCTCGGCCGCTGAAGACGGCGATATCCGCGCTGCCTATGAAGTGGCGTTTGCAGGCCTCACCATTGCGCAGGCCGACGTCCTGGCTGCCGTGCGGGGCGGCGCCTACAAGGTCAGGGTCAACTATCGGACATCCGGAGCGGCGAGGCTGATGGGTTCGGCGACTGGAGAGGCGGTGTCGAGCGGCGCTTACAAGCGGGGCCGCCTTATTCCCGCGACTTTCGACCTTGCCCATCAAGGAAGCCAACGAGTGCAAAAGATTGGACTGACCATGTCAGACGGTAAGGTCAACGCAATGTCGATCGATCCGCCCGCCAAATCAGAGAACATCAACGTTCCCGTCACGTTAGAGCATCTCAAGAATATCACCGACCCCTTGAGCGCTCTATTGCTGCCGGCGGTTGCTCAGGACGGGAAAAGTGAAGCCGGAGTTTGCGATCGCACGGTGCCGGTCTTTGATGGCCGGCGCCGTTTTGACGTCTCGTTGAAGAGCAAGGGGACGCGTATGGCGAACAAGGGCCCCTACGTTGGGCCTCTCACAGTCTGCGAGCTACGGATAACACCCATCGCGGGAGAAATGCGCAGCGAGAGCAGTTCACAGGCCAAGAGGCCGAGTGGAGCGCTCGGCGACGTCGAACTGGCGTTCGGAGTGGTCGATGCGCAGAGGATTTATATCCCCGTCTCGCTCTCAGCGAAGATTGGCTACATGACGCTCGAGGCTCGCCTCACACAACTTTCGAGCTCTGGTTCAAGATAAAGAACGCCCAGGAACTTTCGCTATTCGTCCAAGCTAGAAACTTTAACCGCGCATATATACGTTTCTTGTATAGATCGAGTAATCGATCTATGATCGATGTCGATATCGAACGGGAGGGCGCCCTTGAACTTCACTTCGGATGGCTCACTTCAAGCGCACTCGGCAACGCTCTTGGCGTCTGACGAGACGACGCATGAATTCGCTGATCAGGGATCGTCGGATCAGATTCGAGTGCGGGCGCCCAAGACGTGGCCAGTCTCAGACCACTTTGACGGGCAACGCTTCCATAACCCCACTCTTCCAACGGGTTTCGCGCCTACGTTTTCGAGCGCGATGAAAATGATCTTTGACAAGAGAAGCCGGTGGCCAGCTGCAGTGGAGAATGCGTCAGTGCCCAGGCTACGCGCGATGTGCGGCACCAATGACATTGCCATAACCTTCGTGAATCACGCCACGTTCTTGATTCAGTGCAAAGGCTTGAACATTCTGACCGATCCCATTTGGTCGATGCGTGCAAGCCCAATCCAATGGCTCGGTCCAAAGCGCGTCAGGGAGCCCGGCATGGCCATCGATGACTTGCCGCGCATCGATCTCATCCTGATCAGCCACAATCACTACGACCACCTGGACATAGGTACGCTGCGTTGTCTTCAGCAGAAGTTCTCGCCAATCGTGCTGGTGGCCGCTGGCGACGGAGAATTGGTCCGCTCTATCGGGTTTACCAATATTTGCGAGTTTGACTGGTGGGAGGAGCTCCAAATCAGGCCAGGCTGCAAAGTGACCTTCGCACCGACACAGCATTTTTCGGCGCGCGGGATCCGGGATCGTCAAAGGAGTCTTTGGGGCAGCTATCTGATTCAGGATGGTGATCGCCGAGTCTATTTTGGGGGAGATGGAGGCTATTCCACCCACTTCTCTGACATCAAGAGACGACTTGGGACTCCCGACGTCGCGATGCTGGGCATCGGTGCATATGAGCCACGCTGGTTCATGAGTCCTATGCATATGAATCCCGCTGAAGCTGTCCAGGCGCATCAAGACCTTGGCGCCACGCAAAGCATCGGAATGCACCACGGGACCTTTCAGATGTCTGCGGAAGCAATTGACCGTCCGCTGGTGGACCTGGCCGCCGCGATCAGGATGGCTGGGATAGACGAGACCTCGTTCATCACTCTCCGGGAAGGCGAAACACGAATCTATCGCGCGAACTGAGAAGACTGCAGCGGCCCACTCATTGGTATTCTTCGGAGTCTACAAAAATGTCACCTGTTAGACGGGCAGCGCTTGCAGCAGCACTGTGCCTAGTAACGGCGGGTTGCGCGACAGCGCCGCTCAATCGGGCAGGATCGCTCGCGACTTACGATGATCTCAAGGCTTCCGATGGGGTCCTCACGAAATCTGTCCTCCGCGTCGATAAGGACTATGTCCTTGCAGCGAAGACCGTTCGGCTTATGCCGACGCGCTTCTCCGCGACTGCTGCGGCGGGCGTTCCATTCTCGGAGGACCAGCGCAGACTCATCAGCAATGCCATAGACCGGGCCGTGTGCGCTGGATTGAGCGAACGGTTTCAGGTCGTCGGCGGGACTGAGCAATCAGATCTGATCGCGCACGCCGTTATCACCCATGCTGCTCCAACAGACCCCGCGGCGGCGGGCGCATCCAAGGTCGTGTCCGTGGTGCCGACCATCCTCCTCCCCGGGGTACCCGTGCCCGTTCCACGCATTCCTATTGGACTGGGAAGCCTGTCGGTGGAGGCTGAGGCCAAGGACCTTCGCGGCAAGCAGAAAGCCGCCATGGTGTGGGGACGCGGAGCGAATTCCTTCACGAGCGCCGGACGGGTATCACAGGACGGAGACGCATACGATCTCGCGACGGCCTTTGGCGCCGACTTCAGCAAACTGCTCGTCTCTGGCAACAGTCCGTTCGGCACTGGGCCATCACTCCCATCGGCGGAGAGTCTAAGCACCACGTTGGGCGGCGCACCAAAGCAAGCCGCCTGCGAGGCATTTGGAAGAGCACCAGGCGTGGCTGGGCTGATCGGGGAGCGAATTGGGCTCCCTCCCGACTGGACTGACAAGGGCACGCCCGCGCAATCCCCTCCAGCATCGAACTGATTCTGCTGACTAACGCGACGACGCGGCGTCGCCACCCGGCTCCTTCATTGACTCGGGCAAGTCGCCTCCTATAATTAGAGCGATCGATCTATAATGAGGAGAAGGTAGTTGTCCCTATCTGCGCCAAACCGGAGGATTGTTGTAGCCGAACCGGCGGACTTTCCCGTGCTGGCAACGTCTGGCGAAGGCGTTGCTCCTCCGCGTCGGCGCCGGGGTTTACTTGTTGCCGCGGCAGCGATTGCAGCAATTGTGGTCGCCGTGATGACAGTTGCCATGGTGAATCGTCGCGCATCGACCGCGACCATTTCAGTTCAACAGGCCCCTGCTTTGACGGCCACGAGCGCAATCCCCCGTGAGCTGACGTGGGACATGGCGATGGAAGCGTCTGGCACGATCACGGCGTGGCAAGAAGCCAGTATCGGAGCGCAGATCGGCGGCTATCAGTTGTCCGATGTCCTGGTAAACGTCGGCGATCAAGTCAAGAAGGGCCAGGTGCTTACACGGCACGATCCGAACCTGTTGCGCGCGGATGAAGCTCAGTTGAAAGCTCGATATGACCAGGCCGAAGCAAATTGGCAGCGCGCGTTGAGCCTAAAAGGCCGTGGTTTTCTCAGCGATAAGGATGCCTTGCAGCAGGAGACCGAGGCGAAGACCGCAGAGGCGCTTCTCGTAGCGAAGCAGTTGCAACTGAAATATACCGAGGTTGTCGCGCCTGATGACGGTGTCATCAGTTCACGAACGGCGACGCTCGGCGCCGTTGTCCCAGTCGGGCAGGAACTGTTCCGCCTGATCAGGCAGAATCGCCTGGAATGGCGGGGCGAACTCACGGCTGCGCAACTTGCGCAAATCGTACCGGGGCAGCGCATTATCCTGGCGTTGCCGGACGGCGGCACCGCCGCTGCAAAGGTTCGTCAGACAGCGCCCTCTCTGGATCCGCAATCGCGTCTCGGCGTGGTCTATGCCGATCTCGAGCCCGGGAGCCGCGCGCGGGCCGGGATGTATGTGGGCGGCAGAGTTATCCTGGGCGAAAGTCAGGCGCGCGTGATCCCGTCCGAAAGCGTCGTCATACGTGACGGACGCAGTTTCGTGCTCAAGATCGCGGACGGAAACTCAAGACCACGCGTAGCACTTCAAGCCGTGACCATCGGGCGCCGGCAAGGCAGCGATGTCGAGATTACTTCCGGGATCGAGGTCGATGACCGGGTGGTTGTCCAGGGCGCCGGCTTCCTGAAGGACGGCGACATAGTGCGATTGGCTGCAATGAGCGATGCCAGTTCGGCCTTCAGTCCTCAGGATGGTGATCCCAACCAATGAATATGGCGACGTGGTCGATTCGAAATCCGATCCCGGCGATCATGCTGTTCGCGGTTCTGGCACTTGCCGGGTTCTGGGGCTTCAGGGTGTTGCCAATCCAGAGCTTTCCGGATCTGGACCTGCCCGTCGTCAACGTCACCTTGATTCAACCAGGGGCGGCGCCGTCCCAGCTTGAGACGGAGGTCGCCCGCAAAGTCGAAGACTCCCTTGCGACGTTAGGCGGCCTCAAGCATCTGCGAACGTCGATCACGGACGGTCAGGTCGCCATCCGGGTCGAGTTCGTGCTCGAGAAGAATCTCTCGGAAGCCTTGATCGAGACCAAGGATGCAGTCGACCGTGTACGTTCGGAACTGCCCTTGGACGTTCAGCCACCAACTGTGAGCGCACAGCGGGCGGGTAGCAACGCCCTGCTCGTCTATGCCATATCGTCCACGCGCTTCGACGAAGAGGCCCTGTCGTGGTTCGTCGATGACACCATCGCAAAGATAATCCTCGGCGTGCCCGGCATAGGTCGCTTTGAGCGTGTCGGCGGCGTGCAGCGGGAGGTGCGCGTTGAGGTTGACCCCGTGCCTCTGGCCGCACTTGGGCTCACAGCGGCCGATGTCTCGCGCGCACTACGCCAGGTTCAGCAGCAATCGTCGGGCGGACGGGCCCAGTTGGGTCAGAACGAGCAGGCCGTCCGCACGACGGCCATCGTGCGCCAGGCCTCAGATCTCGCCGCGCTTCCGATCACGCTCGCGGGCGCACCCAAGGTGCGCCTCGATCAGGTTGCGAATGTTCAAGACACCATCGCTGACCGCACGCAAGTCGCTTTGCTGAACGGCGAACCCGTCGTCGGATTCAGGATATTTCGTGCCAAAGGCTTCGATGAGGCGAGCATCGCCGACGCGGTTCGGAAGGCGATGGAGCAACTACAGACGACCGATCCGACACTGCGTATCAAGCAGATCTCGGGCTCGATCGACTATACGCGCGAGCAGTATGCGGGCTCGATGCATATGCTCTACGAGGGCGCGCTGCTGGCGATCCTTGTCGTCTGGTGGTTTCTGCGCGACTGGCGCGCGACGCTTATCGCCGGCGCGGCCCTTCCGCTATCGATCCTTCCCGCCTTCGCCGCAATGGCATGGCTGGGATACTCGCTCAATACCGTGACGCTCCTCGCGCTCGCGGTCATCGTCGGGATCCTTGTCGATGACGCGATCGTCGAGATCGAGAATATCGAGCGCCATCGCGCAATGGGCAAGCCGATGCGTGAGGCCGCAAGCGAAGCCGTAACCGAAATCGGGCTCGCAGTTGTCGCAACGACGATGACGTTGGTCGTCGTGTTCCTGCCCACAGCCTTGATGAGCGGCATTTCCGGAATGCTCTTCAAGCAATTTGGGTGGACGGCGGTCATCGCGGTGCTGGCATCCCTACTCGTCGCGCGTTTGCTCACGCCGATGATGGCCGCGTATCTGCTGAAGTCACGACCGTCGACGGAGCACAAGGACGGTCCACTCATGACAACATATCTCCGGGCCGTCAGTTGGTGCCTGGACCATCGGAAGACTACAGCGGCGGGGACGGTATTGTTCTTCCTCGCTTCGCTCGCGCTTATACCGTTAATCCCCACCGGATTGATCCCTCCGGCGGACCGCGGTTCTACGACGGTGAATATCGAGCTTCCGCCAGGCAGCTCGCTGCAGAACACGCTGAGAGTTGCCGAAGATGTGCGCGTCGCGCTGAAGGACGTGCCTGGGATCGACAATGTGTTCACGACGGTGGGCGACTCCCAACAAACGGGGCCGGGAGCGCAGCAGGCCGGCGAGGTGCGTAGAGGCGCCATGGTCCTTATGCTGGCCCCCCGCGGTCAACGTGAAGGTCAGGTCGCGATCGAGAACCTCGTGCGCCCCAGGCTTCTCGCCATCCCCGGCGCGCGGTTCGCGATCGGCAGTGGCGGCCTCGGCGAGAAGATCCAATTCATTCTCTCAAGCGACAACGTGGAGGCGCTCAGAGCCAGCGCGGAGGCGCTCGAACAGGAACTGCGAGGCGTCGGCGGGTTCACCAATATCAAGTCTACAGCCAGCCTCGAACGTCCCGAGGTTATCGTCCGTCCCGATCTGCTGCGGGCCGCCGATCGCGGTGTCAGCACCGCCTCGATTGGTGATGTGGTCCGAATAGCAACCAGTGGCGACTTCAACACGCAGGTCGCACGTCTTAATTTTGATAGCCGGCAGGTCTACATCCGGGTGCGTGTTGCGGACGCGGCGCGGCAGAAGATCGATACGCTTGCGAACATGCGTGTGAATGGCCGGAATGGTCCGGTTCCATTGTCGAGTGTTGCTGCGATCTCGGTTGAAAGCGGCCCCTCACAAATCGACCGTTATGATCGCCGTCGCTACGTAACCGTTGAGGCCGATCTCGGCGGCATGGCGCTCGGAACCGCGCAAGCTAGAGCCATGGCTCTGCCCGCGATCCAGAACTTGCCGTCGGCTGTAAGTCTCATCCGGACCGGCGATTCCGAGCTTGCTGGCGAACTTGCGGCTGGTTTCGGTCTGGCTATCGTCATCGGCATTGTTTCCATGTTTTGCGTGCTTGTGCTGCTGTTCAAGGATTTTCTCCAACCCGTGACCATTCTCTCGGCGCTTCCGCTTTCCGTCGGCGGCGCTTTCGTCGCGCTGCTCGTCGCGCGCAGTCAACTCAATCTCCCGGTCATGATCGGATTCGTGATGCTGATGGGTATCGTGGCGAAGAATTCCATTCTGCTGGTCGAATACGCTGTCGTCGGTATCCGCGAACGCGGCCTTTCGATGCATGAAGCGCTGGTTGACGCGTGTCACAAGCGCGCGCGCCCTGTTGTCATGACCACGATCGCGATGATCGCCGGCATGCTGCCGATAGCACTGGGATTTGGCGCCGATGCGAGCTTCCGTCAGTCGATGGCGATAAGCGTCATCGGCGGCCTGCTGACATCGACAGCGCTCTCTCTGTTGGTCGTGCCCGTGGCATTCACCTACGTCGAAGGATTCGAAAGGTGGATCATGCGTCTCCATGAACGCTTCATCTTTTGGCGAAAATTCAAAGCGTACCAGGCAACAGGTTAGTCTCAACCCAAGCGGCGGAAGCGCCATAGGAACCAAGCCGTGGACAGTCTAGTCGAACCCTCGCGACTTGCCGGCATCGAGCCGGGCACCATCTCCATCAGGAACGTCAATCTCTCGCTGGGATCAGGCGCCGCCCGCGTTCATATCCTGAAGGACATCAGCCTTCGTGTGGCATCGGGCGAGGCGATCGGCCTGGTCGGACCGTCGGGTTCGGGCAAGTCGACCTTGCTGATGGTGATGGCGGGGCTGGAGCGCCCTGACAGCGGAGAGGTGGTGGTATCAGGCACGCCGTTCGATGCCCTCGATGAGGATGCGCTGGCCCGCTTCCGCGGCCGCCAGGTCGGCATCGTGTTCCAGTCGTTTCACCTGATCCCGACCATGACGGCGCTGGAAAACGTCGCGGTGCCGCTGGAGCTTGCCGGCAATCCCGACGCGGCGAAGCGCGCAGCAGAGGAACTCGCTTCCGTCGGGCTCGGCGAGCGGCTGCATCATTACCCAACCCAATTGTCCGGCGGCGAGCAGCAGCGCGTGGCGCTCGCCCGCGCGCTGGCGCCCGATCCCGCCATCCTGGTCGCGGACGAACCGACCGGCAATCTCGACGAGACCACCGGCAAGCAGATCGTCGACATGCTGTTCACCAAGCACGCCGAGCGCGGCATGACGCTGGTGCTGGTGACGCATGACAGTTCGCTGGCGCAGCGCTGCGATTGCGTGGTGCGGCTGCGCTCGGGCCGTATCGAGGAACATTCATGAGCACCGTCTGCGAACCAGTCTACCCACGCCGCACGTCCTGGCTGGCTCTCCGCTATGCGCTGCGCGAGTTGCGCGGCGGCTTGCGCGGCTTTTACGTCTTCATTGCCTGCCTCGCGCTCGGTGTAATGGCGATTGCCGGCGTCGGCTCCGTCGCCGCCAGCCTCAGCGGGGGCCTGGAGCGCGAGGGCCGCACCCTGCTTGGCGGCGATGTCGCTTTCTCGCTGATCCAGCGCGAAGCCAAGCCGGAGGAAATCGCCTTCCTGCGCGCGCGGGGGCAGGTTTCGGTGGCAGCCACGCTGCGGGGGATGGCACGGAGCCATGACGGCAAGCTTGCGCTGGTCGAACTCAAGGCGGTCGATGGCAACTACCCGATGCTTGGGGACGTCACGCTCGCGCCAAAACTGCCGATGGCGGACGTCCTAGCCGAGCGCGACGGCGCGTTTGGCGCGGCGGCCGATTCCATGCTGTTGACCCGCCTCGATCTCAAGCTTGGCGACCGCATTACGATAGGCAATGCCACGCTCCAGATTCGCAGCGTGGTCGACGCCGAGCCGGACAAGCTCGCCGGCAGTGTCGGCCTTGGCCCTCGGGTTCTGGTCAGCGACGCGAGCCTGCGCGCCACCGGCTTACTGCAGCCCGGCAGCCTCGTGCGTTGGATCTACCGGCTCAAGCTGCCGGACAACGCGTCCGACGAGCGAGCCGCCACCCAATTGATCGAGAGCGCGCGCAGCGCCCTACCCGAAGCCGGCTGGGAGATCCGCAGCCGCAGCAATGCCTCTCCTCAACTCGAGCGCACCATCAACCGCTTTACGCAGTTCCTGACCCTGGTCGGCCTCGCCGCGCTCCTGGTCGGCGGCGTTGGCGTTGCCAATGCGGTCAAGAGCCACATTGATCGACGACACGATGTCATCGCCTCGTTCAAGGCACTCGGCGCCACCGGGCGCGACGTCTTCCAGATCTATCTGATGCAGGTGATCGTGCTGGCGGGCGTCGGCTCGGTCATCGGGCTGGCCGGCGGCGCGGCCCTGCCATTCGTTATCGTCGGCGTGTTTGGCAAGCTGCTGCTGCTGCCGGTGATCCCTGCCCTGCATCCCGATGAATTGGCGCTGTCGTTCATCTACGGCCTATTGACCGCGCTTGTGTTTGGATTATGGCCGCTCGGCCGCGTGCATGACGTGCCGGTCGCGGCGCTGTTTCGCGAGGTAGTTGCCCGCGAATGGCACCGCCCGCGCTGGAGTTATCTGGCGCTGATGGCCGCGGTGACCGTCCTCCTCGTCACGGTTGCGATCGGGCTCGCCTACGACAAGCGGATCGCTGCCGTGTTCGTCGTGTCCTCAGTCGCGGTGTTTGGGCTGCTGCGTGGTGTCGCCGCCGGTCTGATGGCGCTGGCGCGCCGCCTGCCGCGATCCGACATCACCATGCTGCGGCTGGCGATTGCCAACATCCACCGGCCCGGTGCGTTGACGCCGTCGGTCGTGCTGTCGCTCGGCCTTGGACTGGCGGTGCTCGTCACCATCACCCAGATCGACGGCAATCTGCGCCGGCAGTTTCTCGCCTCGCTGCCGGAGCGGGCGCCGGCGTTCTATTTCCTCGACATACCAAGTTCGGAAGCCGACCGCTTCGGCGCATTCCTCAAGCAGATCATGCCGGCCTCCTCGTTCGAGGACGTGCCGATGCTGCGCGGACGCATTGTCGCGGCCCGTGGCATCAAGGCGGAAGAGCTCAAAGCCTCGCAGGACGCCGAGTGGGTGCTGCAGAGTGACCGCGGCCTGACCTACACCAGCGAGATCCCGAAGGGCTCCAAGATCGTCGAGGGCGAATGGTGGGGGCCTGACTATCAGGGCCCGCCTCTGGTCTCGATGGAGAAGCGGATCGCCGACGGGCTAAAGCTCAAGATTGGTGACGATATCGTGGTCAACGTGCTCGGCCGCGACATTCCGGCTAGGATCGCCAATCTGCGCACCCTCGACTGGCAGGGGCTCGGCGTCAATTTCGTGCTGGTGTTCTCGCCCAACGCGTTCAAGGGCGCGCCGCACACCCATGTCACGACGCTGACCGAGGCACATCCCGACCCGACCAACGATGCCAAGGTCATCAAGCAGGTGGCCGACGCCTTTCCGATGGTAACGAGCGTGCGCATGCGCGAGGCGCTGGAGACCATCGGCACGGTTGTGGTCAACCTGGCGCTGGCGATCCGCGGGGCCAGCGCCGTGACGCTGATCTCGGCGATCCTTGTGCTTGGCGGCGCGCTCGCCGCAGGCCATCACCAGCGGGTCTACGACGCCGTGATCCTGAAGACGCTCGGTGCAACCCGGGCGCGGCTGCTCGGGGCCTATGCGCTGGAATACCTCATGATCGGGTTCGCCACGGCGGTGTTCGGCGTGATCGCCGGCACCATTGCGGCCTGGCTGATCGTGACGCGGCTGATGACGCTGAGTTTCGCATGGCAGGCCGGCAGCGCCGTCGGCGTGGTCGCAGTGGCCCTGATCGTCACGGTGGGGCTCGGGCTCGCCGGCACGTTGTTGGCGTTGAACCAGAAGCCGGCCGGCGTGTTGCGGAATCTGTGACAATTGGTCGTCTCTGATGAACAATCCGCACGTTACGGAAACAGCTACCGCTGAAGCGAGCGTCGTCGCCGATATAGCCGAGGTTGGTGCTCTCACCAGAGACCTGGCGAAACGCTACGAGGGAGTTTTCTCGCATTTTAGGTCTGTCCTGCTCGAAGCCTTGCAGGGGGCGGACACGATGGCGGATGGGGCGCGTTATGCCATGGCAATGACCGAGGCTGCGTCGGCAAGTTTCCGCGAGAGTTTTCCCAATCAGCCTGTCTACGCCTGCAAAAGCGGTTGTGCCGCCTGTTGTCACCTCTTCGTGGCCGTCCCCCCAGGTATTGCCGAGGTGATCGCAGCCCATATCGCGGTGACCTTTTCGCCGACGGAGCGAACTGCATTGGTGACACGTCTTAATGAGGCTGCCGCCGCTGCTGCGGAGGTGGAGGATCCGGTAAGGCTTCGAAGGCGGTGTCCGTTGCTGGGCGAGGACAACCGATGTTCGGTTTACGAGGTCAGGCCGCTGACTTGCCGAGCCTTCACCTCGACGTCAGTTTCGCGTTGCCAGCAGATCGTATTCGATCCGGCCTTCGCAACGGCCGGTGTTGAGCAAAACCCGGCGCTATATCGCATCCACATGGAGGCGACGGTCGCACTTCAGGAAACGGCGCGTCGTCGCGGCCTGCCTGCCGACCAAAAGGGCTTGGCGCGTGCGTTGTTGAACGTCTTCATGGAGCTTCCATAGATTCCGAGCCGACGGATATACGCTGCTTGTCGGCGCAACGGGCGCCATGGTCGTTGGCCCCGCCATCGGCGCGCCGGCGTCCTATGAAACTTTGGCCGACTTCCAGCCCGTCGGCATGCTCGGGACGTCTCCGCTCTTGCTCGTGGTAAATGCCGAGTCGCCGCACAAGACCCTGAAGGATCTGGTCGCTTGGTCGAAGGCCAATCCATCGACGGCAAACTATGCAAGCGCTTCGCCAACCTTCACGCTGGCAGCCGAGCTGTTGAAGCTGCGATCCGGAGCTGGGAGCTGCCCGACGTGCCGACCATGGCCGAAGCTGGTATCACAGGCGCTGAAGCGGCTTTCTGGACAGGTCTCTTCGTGCCCAAGAGCACGCCGACAGAAGCTGTAAGCCGACTGGAAGCGAGGTGCGAACTGCGATGCAGGATGCAGACGTCAGGCAAAAGCTGCGGTCGCTGGCAACGGATGCGGTAAGCAGTTCGCCAGCCGAATTTACCGACCGCATCAAGGAGGACTTGAAGGCATGGAGCGATGTGGCGAAGGTAGCGAATGTTACCTTCAATTGAAGCCGAAGTGCTCCGCCAACGTCACCCATCGCTATGGGTGCGATGTTCACGACGAGGTGCATTCACCACGCGTAGCGTAACGCGAAGTCGCTTATCCGACGCTCTGAAGCGTGCGCTACTCGGGCGACTCGCGGTCCGGATGGCGCCTCCGTCATCGCCTGCCGGACGCCGACGGCAGGGCACGGATCGGCCCAATAAAAAACACAGCCTGCCGATGAAATCACCCGATTCCAAATATCTTATCGATGCTCCTGCATTCTCAGAGCAACATGGTCGCGAATGGCCGACGAACAAGACCACAGATTTTTATCCCTCCGCAATCAATCTACAACGATCCCCCTTCAACACCTCCGATATGCGGTTGTTTGCGCGGAGTATGGAAGCTTCCGGCGGGCTGCAGAAGCGTTGTTGACGCAGCAATCAACTCTGAGCCGCTGCATTCGGGAACTCGAGGAATCAATAGGCGTGATTGTGTTCGAGCGGTCGAGCGGCGGCGTCTGCGCCACGTCGGCCGGCCGGGATTTTCTCCGAGCGGCGCGGTCGATTCTCGAACAAATGGATGCGCTGGTTACGACGGCCAAGTCTAACGGACGCGGCGAGGCTGGGCGGCTGTCTGTGGGATTCTATACATCGCTGTCGGCCGGCAATTTACGAGCGACCTTGGTAGATTTCAGGCAGCGGTGCCCACAGGTCGCACTTGGCATGGTCGAAAGGTCCCGGATGCGCCTCGTCACCGCCTTAAAGAATGGCGCTATCGACGTTGTCATCGCGACCGACGGGGGACACGTCTTTGACAGCAACGCCTTGCCGCTGTGGAGCGAGCGCGTCCTGGTGGCCTTGCCTGAGGGACATCAACTGGCTGGGAGGAAGGCGATCTACTGGACCGATCTGCGGAATGAGACGGTCCTTCTCAGCCATTATGACCCGGGACGAGAACTTGAGGATCTCTTGTTGGCGAAGCTGATCTCGACAGCAGACCGTCCCAAGATCGAACGCCATGACGTTAGCAGAGGTATCATCAAGACCCTCATATCCATAGGATTCGGTGTCAGTTTGGTGGCCGAGTCCGACATCGGCGTCACTTTTGCGGGCCTCGCTTATCGAGAGGTACGAGACGGCACGGGGCCGAGTCAGGTCAATTATTCAGCACACTGGCGCAAGGACAATGACAATCCGGCGCTGGCAAACTTCCTCAAATTGTTGAGCGAGCGCTATCCCTTGCCTTGCGCAGGCTGACCCTTGCGGCGGGTCTTTGCAAAGGCCCGGTCGGTTGCCATGAATCGCGCCAGCATTGGTGCGACCAGCTTTGCTGGATCCGAGATCGACTGCCCGGTTCGCGGGCAAGCATGTCGATGTAGGCCGCAAGGTCGCTATGGACATCGGCCGGTAATTCCACGGTGAGCTTTACCGGCTTGTCATCGGCGATGGCGCCGAGCTTCAGCTTTGCCATTTTTTCAGCCTCTGTATGGTTCGAGCACGAGGTCGCGATTGACGATTACCCGCACCGGAAAGCCCGGCCGGATTGTCAGCGTCGGCTGGATGTTGAGATTGCGCCGAACGATCTGCTGACCGGTCTGGTTCAGGGCCCCTGCCCCACGGCGAAGGGCCTGCAGAATAGCGCTGTTTCCGTTGCCAGCATCCGAACCGGATCCAAGTTCGGCTCCTACACCAAGCAAAGTCGACAGCAACGCCGCCTTGAACAGCTCGCCCCAGTGAAGATCGACCTCGTCGTGAAGCCCAGCATAGCCTGCGGTATCGGCACCCGGCTGGCGCTCAAGGACGATCGATCGGCCGTTCGGCATGATCAGGCGGGTCCAGACCAGGAGCACGCGTGACTGTCCATGTGTAACGTGGCTATCGTAGATTCCTATCAGCCGCGCACCCTGGGGCACCAACAAAGTTTGACCGGACAACGTATCAAATAGCGGTTCGGTCACATGCGCCACGATCTGTCCGGGTAGATCGGAGCGGATGCCCGTAATAAGGGCCGCCGAAATCACAGACCCTGCTTGGACGAGATAACGCGAAGCTGGCTTCGCCACACGGTCAGGGCTCGTGGTCCGCCGATCGACGGCAGCGCTAACAAAAGCGAGCTTGCGGTCCTGTCCATTCTGGGCAAACGCCTCATCGGACGGTGATGCGGCATTTGAGGTCGTCTCGGGAGTCGCTGCCGCCGGTGGCCGAACATTCGTCGCCGCAAATACTTTGCTGGTACGCGCGGCCTCGCTTTCCTGGCTCATCCGCTGTTGCTCCGGATCGATCGCAAGCGGCCCGGACTGGGCCTGGGCCGCAACGATGGGGCGACCGAGATCACCCGGCAATGGCGGCCCGAGGCGCGGCACCTCGCGCGGAATGCCCGCATAGTCGCGCGGCAGCCCGACAAGGCCGTCGGCCACATTGTGGTGATCGGTGCTGTACAGCTCTTCGGAAGCTGGACCACGCGTGCGATTCTGCTGCAGGGCCCACAGCACGGCTCCGGAAACGAGAACGAGCGCGAGTGCCGTGCCCCCGGCCAATACCTTACGCGACAGGCGTGTCACGGGCAGCCGTTCTGGACGCAGGCGCAGTGAGCTGGCTATCTCCGCAGCACTCTTCGGCGAGGTAGAACCATGACTACCGGCACCAGTCGTTTGGTTATCGGTCACGACGGCCTCCCGTCGCTTCGGATGATTCGGACCTTTTGCTGAGAGTCACCACCAAGTCGCAGCTCGGCCGCCGCAAACAGCCGATCGACGATCAGCACGTTACGATAGGTTCGGTAGTTGACGATCTCGGAATTGCCGTCCGGACCGATGGCAAACAGCGGAGGCATTTCTCCCTGAACGATGCCGGGTGAGAACTCGATAAAGACCTTGCGGCCATCGTCATAGACGCCGATCGGCCGCCAAGGCGGATTGTCGCCCTCGAAGGTGTAGCGATAGCGCCGCTGAGAAGGCTCGGGGAGAACTGGCGTCGGGGAAACAGCTCGGGCACGGCCGGCCCTGTCCTCGGGATAGAACCAGGCGACTGATGGCATGTAAGGTTTTTCACGCGAGCGCAGCTCGATGAGATAGGTGCGACGGTCGGTATTGACCACGAGGTTGGTCTCAATCGAAGGCCGCGTCGGCTTGACCATGATGTGGACACGTCTGGTATCGCCGCTTCCGCTTTCGGTGTCGCCAACGACCCAGCGCACGGTGTCGCCAGCCGATACCGGCCCCGAACCCGTGAGCTGCTCGCCGGGCTCGAGTGCGATATCGGTGATCTGTCCGGGGCTCGCGTAGATCTGATAGAGGGCGCCGGGACTAAAAGTGAAGACCTGAACGGCATTGAAGTAGCCGGCGCTACGCGGCTCGACTCGCGCAGCGTCATTGGCGGTCTCGATCCGCGCAATAGGCTCCTTTGCCTCAACGTTTCCCTTCTTGCCTCCCTTCGCCGGCGTCCAGGACGGCGGAACGTGCAGAGATCGCGGACGATCCTCCGCCAGCGATGGCGGACTGGGAAGTGGCGGGACATCGTCGTCGTAGCTGATCTGCGGCGGCTTGACGGTGGTACAGCCGCTGAATGCCAATATGCAGACAAGCAGAATCGGGCCCATGACGTTGCGCGCACTCGGCCTGGTAACTCCAATAAACTGCATGCTCACTGCCCAAGCTCCTTTGACCAATTGATGGCGTTGACATAGATCCCGAGCGGGTTCTTGCGCAGGCGTTTGGCATTACGCGGGGTTTCGATCACGATGGTGAGGATGGCAGTCCAACGCTCGGTGGCGGTAAGCTGGCCATTGTCGTAGCGGCGCTCGATCCAGGCGACCCGAAAGCTTTCCGGCGAGGCACGGATGACGCTGGATATTTCCACTGCGATCTGCAGTTTGCCGAGTTTGGCAAAGGGATCGTTGACGCGGGCGTGGTCATTGAGGGCGGCTGCGCCGCGATCGGTCGTAAAGTCGTAGGCGCGCAGCCAGTCCTGACGCAGCACGATGGCATCGGCCGACAGCCCGCGCACGTTCTCGATGAAGCGTGCCAAATGAAAGGCGATCTGCGGATCGGTCGGCTGATAGAAGCGATTGGGAGGGCTAACCGCCTCTGCCTTGCCGAGACGATCGACCTCAATGACCCAGGGCGTAATGCTTCCCTGTGTGGATTGCCAGATGAGACCTGACGCAAGTCCTGCCGACAGGATCAGAGAACCGAAGGCTATAAGTCGCCAGTTTTTGGCCTGCACCAGCGCCGAGCCGATGCGCTCGTCCCACGCTTGCGCCGCTTTCTGGTAGGGCGTTACGGGCGCGGGCGTGCGGCCATAATGAACGGATGGTCGTTTGAACATCACTTCCCTCCTTCGGAGAGATCGACAGAGGCGCCTCCTCCACCATGGTCTGCAGTGCGAACGACGTTGGTAGCGGTCGACGCCCCGTGACTCATGGTCTGCATGAGCTTCATGCGTCTGGCCGAGCTGGACTGACTGTCCGGAGGTGAGGAACTTGCCGCTGGCTGGGCTGCGCCGGCTTCACTGGCAGCGCCACCAGTTGATGCCGAGCCGCTTGCAGAATTTGCCGCGGCGCGACGAAGCGGGCTCGTCATCGCAGACGCGGCGGCATCCGCGACGCCGGACAAACCACCCGCCCTGAACGTCCCGCTCGCGCTACCCGCTAGCGCCGCAGTCCCGCGCGCCGCACCGCCGAGTGCACCGACGCTTCCAGCAGCCAGGCCCGCTCCGGCCACCACGACCCCGCCGGCAGCCAACCCCGTGCCCGCGGCGGCTCCGGCGCCAAGTTGCGGGCCGCCGGACACGATGCCATTGGCGATGCCGGGCCCAAAGATCCCTAAGCCCAGAAGCGCTAACGCGGCCAGCACCAGGGCCATGGCATCGTCAATGCCGACCTGTGCGCCGGCCGAGCTAACGGTAAACTGTGAGAACAACGTCGAGCCGATGCCGACGATCACGGCAAGCACCATGACCTTGACGCCTGACGAGATGACGTTGCCGAGTACGCGCTCGGCGGCGAAGGCTGTCTTACCAAACAGGCCGAAGGGGATCAGGACGAAGCCCGCGAGGGTCGTCAGCTTGAATTCAATCAGGGTGACAAAAAGCTGAATTGCCAAAATGAAGAAGGCGAGCAGCACGATCACCCAGGCAAACAGCAGCACCACGATCTGGATGAAATTCTCGAAGAAGCTGACATAGCCCATCAAGCCTGAGATCGATTCCAGCATCGGCCTTCCCGCATCGATGCCGACCTGCGCGATCCGGCCCGGGCGCAAGAAATCCGCTGACGACAGCGCAGAGCCCGATGCCTTCAGGCCCAGACCGGCAAAACTCTCAAAAACGATGCGAGCGAGGTTATTCCAGTTGCCGATCAGATAGGCGAACACGCCGACGAACAGCGTCTTCTTCACGAGGCGGGCGATGATGTCTTCGTCGGTGCCCCAGGCCCAGAAAAGAGCGGCGAGCGCAATATCGATCGCGGCGAGCGTGGTTGCGAGGAAGGCGACTTCGTTGCCAAGCAACCCAAAGCCAGAGTCGATATAGCGGGTAAAGGTTTCCAGAAATCGGTCGATGACGCCGGTGCCACCCATGGAATCACTCGCGTTCGGGTGTTGGAACGGGCGGCCAGCCCTGGGGGAGACGATCGGGATGCTTGGGCTGCATCAACGACGGTATCGGGCTGTTTGGCTGAGCATCGGCGGAAGTAACGCCCGGTGGTTTCCTTGATCCAAGGAAGCGACGGCGGTTCTCCGCCCAAATCAGACGGCACTCCTGGAGTTGTGCCACCTGCTCGGAGGTGACCTTCCGGCAGCGTTCGAGCTCGGCGGCAAGGCTACTGGCTACACGGGATGCCGACGATCCAGCAGCCAGTGGACCGTCAGTGTCGCCGCGGAGCTGGATTGTGCAAGCTGCGGCCGAGAGGACGGAGACGATGGCTGCTGTGAACACGAACATTCCCCGCCTGAATCCACCACGCCTGCTCATTGATGAAACATCCGCACGCTTGAAGGCTGATAGCCGCGACCGGATGCCAGAAAGCGGCGAAGCTGCTCCCTGCCCTGGTCCTGAGCAGCGGTGCGCTGAGCCGTTTCGAGATTTTGCGCCCGTCCCTGTGCGGCAACTGCTGCTGTAAGATCGGCGAGTTGCTGCGCCTGCAGACCAAGGAGCTGATTCCCGGCCTGACTGGCCTGCAGCGCGCCGGTCGCGCCCTGGCTTGAGCTGACGAGGGCCGACATCTCTTTGCGATGGGCATCGAGATTGCCGACCACGGTCGCCTGAATGCGCATAGCATCCTGCAAGCCCGCCACCGAATTTTGCCAGCGTGTCTGAGCATTCGCGATCAGCGCTTGATCTGACGCGTTCGTCGATGCTGGCGCATAGGTCGTCGAGAAAGCTCGATCGACCTGCTTGATGTCGTAGGCAATGAGCTGGGCCTGGGCGAGAAGTTGCTGGGTTCGCTGGATGGATTGTTCGAGCTGCTGCAGCGAGGAATACGGCAGACTGGCGAGATTTCTGGCTTGGTTGATCAACATCTGGGCTTGATTCTGCAGCGATGTGATCTGGTTGTTGATCTGCTGCAGCTCACGCGCGGCCGTGAGCACGTTTTGCGCGTAATTGTTGGGATCGAATACGATCAATTGGGCCGAGGTGGACGAGACCGCGCCGACGATTGCAATGGCGATGGCGCTCGCCGCAGTGAGGTACCGGAAATGCTTCATGACAAACCTTCCTGCACTCTGAGACCCGGAATGAGATCGGCGGCCCAACCCAGCCCACGCTCGGCGAGCCAACCCATGACGAACCCCTCGCGGCCATGTTCGGCGAGAACCCGCTCGATCATTGCCTGGTCGGACTTTGAGGAAGCCGCAGTGAAGGCGAGCGCGAATTCATCTAGACCCAGCTCGAACAAGCGATTGCCGCGCCGGGATTGGCAGTAGTAATCGCGCTTGGGCGTGGCGCGCGCGAGGATCTCGATCTGCCGGTCATTGAGACCGAAGCGCCGGTAGATGGAAGTTATCTGCGGCTCGATCGCCCGCTCGTTCGGCAGGAGCAGTCGCGTCGGACAGCTTTCGATGATGGCAGGCGCAATCTCGGAGCCGTCGATATCCGAGAGCGATTGCGTGGCGAAGACGACGGAGGCATTCTTCTTCCGCAGCGTCTTCAGCCATTCGCGGATCTGGCCGGCAAACCCTTCGTCGTCGAGCGCGAGCCAACCTTCGTCGAT
The DNA here is from genome assembly GCF_001693515.2 of Bradyrhizobium paxllaeri. Classification (NCBI taxonomy): domain Bacteria; kingdom Pseudomonadati; phylum Pseudomonadota; class Alphaproteobacteria; order Hyphomicrobiales; family Nitrobacteraceae; genus Bradyrhizobium; species Bradyrhizobium paxllaeri. Next base: position 1,401,910 of record NZ_CP042968.1, on the reverse strand, counting down.
AATGAGTAGCGTCGGCCTCCCATCGAGTTGACCTTCGATACGGTGGAAGAGATAGGCGAGCACAGCGGGTGCGGCACCGGTCCCGATCAAGCCCTCGGTTTCGAACGCCTGGACTGAAGTTGTTCCAAGCCGTTCGGTCTCGGCATCGAGCAAGCGCCCGAAGGGGCCACCGAGGCAGTAGGGTTGGAGAGCCCTTTTCAGGCTCTGGGACTGCAGCAGCACGGACAAACCGGTCAGCGTCCGTTCGCCGTGAGGTGCCGAAGCCAACGATGACAACGCCGACCAAAGATGGTCCTTAGCTTCAGGCGTGATGTCGATCTTTTCGCGGGTGAGAATGGTTGCGACCCATTCCGCCGCCCAGCCGCGCTCGGTCGCATCGTCGATCATGGCCAGCGGCTGCAGCGCGACCGGCTCGGAGGCGCTATCCGACAGCGCGCCGCCGAGATCGTGCCAATCGCCCTTCATGGCAAGCGCCGCTGCCCGGATCGACCCGCCGAAGTCGAACGCAAAGATCTGGGAGGAGGGATATCGGCGGAATTGCAGCGCCATCAGCGCGAGCAGCACGGATTTGCCCGCACCGGTCGGACCGACCACCAGCGTATGTCCGACGTCCCCGACGTGGAGAGAGAACCGGAACGGCGTTGATCCTTCCGTCCGCGCAAAGAATAGTGGCGGCGCACCGAGATGGACGTCCCTCGCCGGCCCGGCCCAAACCGCGGACAACGGGATCATATGGGCGATGTTCAGAGTCGAGACTGGGGGCTGGCGGACGTTGGCATAGACGTGGCCCGGCAACGAGCCCAGCCAGGCATCGACGGCGTTGACGGTCTCCACCATGCAGGTGAAGTCGCGTCCCTGAACGACCTTCTCGACCAGGCGCAACCGTTCATCCGCGACGTGCGGATTCTCGTCCCAGACTGTAATCGTTGCTGTGACGAAGGCTTCGCCGACTAGGTCCGAACCCAGTTCCTGCAACGCGGCATCGGCGTCAATTGCCTTGTTGCTGGCATCGGTGTCGATCAGCGACGAAGCCTCGTTGGTCATCACCTCTTTCAGGATTGCGGCAACGGATTTGCGCTTGGCGAACCACTGCCGCCTGATCCTGGTCAAGAGTTTCGTCGCGTCAGCCTTGTCGAGCATGATCGCGCGGGTCGACCAGCGATAGGAGAACGCAAGCCGATTGAGGTCGTCCAGGATTCCCGGGGTGGTCGCGGTTGGGAACCCGACGATCGTGAGCACCCGCAGGTGTTGGTCGCCTAGCATTGGCTCAAGCCCACCCATCAGGGGCTCGTCCGCCAACAGCGCATCGAGATACATGGGAATCTCGGGAACGCGGACGCGCTGTATCTTGGTCGAGACGCAGGCATGCAGGTACGTCAGGGTCTCGCCGTCATCGAGCCACCGGCACGCCGGCATGAACCCTTCGACCAATTGCAGCACGCGGTCGGTCCGATCGACAAAGCCGCGCAATACCTGGTGGGCGCCGGCAGCCTCCCCGCGCTCAGGTCCCTCATAAAGGAGGCGCTCGGCGCGCGCCGCATCTTCGGCCGGCGGCAGATACAAGAAGGTGAGGAAATGGGCTGACTCGTAGTGAGCACCCTCCTCCTCGAATTGCGCCCGGCGCTCGGCATCGACCAGCGCCGATGCCACGTCTGGGCAACTGCTCGGTGGATAGGCGTTCGATGAATACCTCTGCGCTTCAACAAACACCGCCCAGCCGGATCCGAGGCGCCTCAAAGCGTTATTGAGGCGGCCGGCAACCGCAACAAGTTCTGCTGGAACAGAGGAATCAAGATCTGGCCCGCGAAAGCGCGCGGTCCTCTGAAACGATCCATCCTTGTTGAGGATGATGCCTTCGTCGACCAGTGCGGCCCATGGCAGGAAATCCGCAAGATGTGTAGTGGAGCGGCGGTATTCGGCAAGGTTCATCATTGGTTGCTCACACATTCAGATGGGTTGGGGTGCGCAGATGGCGTCTTGCAGTCTCGACAAAGAGCGGATCGCGCTTCGCGGCCCAGACGGCAGCGGCATGACCGATTGCCCAGATCAGTAGGCCCGCGATCCACAGCCGAAGGCCGAGGCCGAGCGCAGCGGCAACGGTGCCGTTGACGATGGCGATCGCCCGCGGCGCACCGCCCAGCAGGATCGGTTCGGTCAGCGCACGATGCACAGGAATTGCAAAACCTTCAACCGGCCCGTCCATCAGATCAGCACTCCGCCGCCGAATGAGAAGAATGCCAGGAAGAAGCTCGACGCTGCGAACGCGATCGATAGACCGAACACGATCTGGATCAGGCGCCGGAAGCCGCCCGAAGTGTCGCCGAAGGCGAGCGTAAGGCCCGTAACGATGATGATGATCACGGCGAGAATCTTAGCGACGGGCCCCTCGACCGACTGCAGTATCTGGTTAAGCGGCTGCTCCCACGGCATGTTGGAGCCAGCGGCCTCTGCAGTGGGCGAGATCGCCACGGAGCTGAGAGCTATCAGCCCGCTTCTCAATGTGACGGCGTTCATGAAGGGTCTCCTGCGGGTGAAATGAGGTAGTCGCCCTCGGTGGTCAGGCCATCGACGCGCGCGAGTTCTGTCAGCCGACGGTCTGCGCCGCGGCCGGAGAGAACCGCAATCACGTCGATGGTCTCCGCGATCAGCGCCCGCGGCACGGTGATGACGGCTTCCTGGATAAGCTGTTCGAGGCGGCGAAGGGCACCAAGCGCCGTGCCCGCGTGAATGGTGCCGACGCCACCGGGATGGCCGGTGCCCCAGGCCTTGAGAAGGTCGAGCGCCTCGGCCCCTCTCACCTCACCGATCGGGATTCGGTCGGGGCGTAGCCGGAGCGAGGAGCGCACGAGGTCGGACAGCGAGGCGACACCATCCTTGGTGCGTAGCGCCACGAGGTTAGCCGACTTGCATTGGAGTTCGCGCGTATCCTCGATTAACACGACGCGATCTGCCGTTTTTGCAATCTCGGCCAGCAGCGCATTGGTCAGTGTGGTCTTGCCGGTCGAGGTACCGCCGGCCACGAGAATGTTTTGACGTGTTCGGACAGCGTTCCGGAGCTCTTCAGCCTGGACGTCTGTCATGATGCCGGCGGCGGCATAATCGTCGAGCGTGAACACGGCGACCGCCGGCTTGCGGATGGCAAACGCAGGTGCGGTCACGACGGGCGGCAGCAGCCCCTCAAAACGCTCTCCCGTCTCGGGTAATTCGGCCGAGACGCGGGGACTTGCCGGATGAACCTCGGCGCCGACGTGATGGGCAACCAGCCGCACGATACGCTCGCCGTCGGCTGCCGCGAGGCGCTCGCCGGTATCCGCCAGGCCCCCTGCCAACCGATCGACCCAAAGCCGGCCATCGGGATTGAGCATAACCTCGACGATCCCAGCGTCTTCGAGCCAGGCCGCTATCGCCGGTCCGAGCGCGGTGTGCAACATGCGTGCACCACGCGAGGCCGCCTCAGATTGAAAGGAATGAACTGCCACGCTTGCCCCCAAGGTCGCCGAGATATGAGCTCGGCGGTGGGGATCAGTAGAAAAGGCAGGTTACGCGCTCGTGCAACAAGCTGAAATCAGGCGGCGTGCCGTGGCGTAGCAAAAGAAGAGATGGCGGGATTACTCACGAGGAACGGTTGGCGACGTTTGCTCCGGATCGATGTCGAGCGAGATCTCCTGGGCCAGGGTCTGGCCCCTGGCCAGCCGGCGCCCGAGGGCTTCGACAAACCCCTCATACCGTTCCCGGCCCTTGGCCTGCGCAGCGGGTTGCGCCGTATCAGGGAGCGGCGGCGTTGCCGTCAGCCAGAACCGCACGAACAAGGCCAGCGCTTCATTTGAAATGGTGATGTGACGCTCCAGCCGCTCGACGTGCCGGGTCAGCCGGTCCAGACGACGGCCGAGGGCTGCTTCCATCCGCTCCGAATTATCTGGCGACAGGAATGAAGCCAACGCGGTTTCGACGATGAGCGCCTGTGGCACCCGCTTGCGGCTGGCATAATCGGCGAGCTGGCCCGCAAGGTCCGGAGGCAAACGAAACGTGTGCTTGGTTCGCATTATCTCATCCTAGAGCTCAAGGCCATCGTCTGGATCCATCGCGGCCTGGCGTGCGAGTCTGGAGACGTTCATGCGCAGCACACGCGCTCGTATGGCGTCACCGTCGCCCTCATCTTCCGTGAAGTCGAACTCCGGTGGAGGCTTCAAGGCCTCTGGCGCGATATTTTCATGCTCGGGAAGCTCCGGCTCGCGGCGAATGCCGGAATTTGCAGTAGATTGCCGAGCACCCGACAAGCTTACCGACTCGGCAACATTTGAAATCTGCGAAGCTGGCTGCCTGCTCCAATCATCTGACGCTGCCTTACCGTCTCGGTCGAGGGAGCTTGAGTTCGACGGTGGTAGCACGCGCTCGGTCAAACGTGGATCTTCAAAATACTTCGCCTTCTTGGCGCGGATCGGTGGCACGCCGGAAACCAGCACCAGCTCGTCCTCGGGCGGAAGCTGCATTACCTCGCCGGGCGTTAGCAGTGGCCGCGCGGTCTCCTGTCGCGAAACCATGAGATGGCCGAGCCACGGGCTAAGCCTGTGACCGGCATAGTTCTTCATCGCCCTTAATTCCGTGGCAGTCCCAAGCGCGTCCGAAACCCGCCTGGCCGTACGCTCGTCATTGGTCGCAAAGGAAACGCGCACATGACAATTATCGAGGATCGCGTTATTCGGCCCGTATGCTCTTTCGATCTGATTGAGCGACTGCGCAATAAGGAAACTCTTGAGCCCATAGCCCGCCATGAAGGCGAGCGCCGACTCAAAGAAATCGAGCCGCCCCAGAGCCGGAAACTCGTCGAGCATGAGAAGCAATCGATGCCGGCGGCCCTTTGCCTGGAGTTCCTCGGTGAGACGACGGCCGATCTGATTGAGGATCAACCGCACCAGCGGCTTGGTGCGGCTGATGTCCGATGGAGGTACGACGAGATAGAGCGTTATCGGCCGGTCATTCTCAACGAGATTTCGGATGCGCCAGTCGCAGCGGCGCGTCACCTTGGCAACGACAGGATCGCGATAGAGGCCGAGGAACGACATCGCGGTCGAGAGCACGCCGGACCGTTCATTTTCGCTCTTGTTCAGTAACTCCCTCGCCGCGGAAGCGATCACGGGATGTGTTCCGGCTTCGCCGAGATGCGGCGTGGTCATCATCGCGCGAAGTGTGGTTTCGATCGGACGTTTCGGATCGGACAGAAAGCTCGCGACGCCGGCAAGCGTCTTGTCGCGCTCCGCATAGAGAACGTGCAGGATGGCTCCAACGAGTAAGGCGTGGCTGGTCTTCTCCCAATGGTTCCGCCGTTCCAGTGACCCCTCGGGATCGACGAGAACGTCGGCAACATTCTGGACGTCGCGAACCTCCCACTCCCCCCGTCTTACTTCCAGGAGAGGATTGTAGGCCGCACTTGTTGAATTGGTTGGATCGAACAACAGCACGCGGCCGTGCCGGGCGCGAAAACCGGACGTCAGGGTCCAGTTTTCACCCTTGATGTCATGAACGATGCAACTTCCCGGCCAGGTTAGAAGGGTCGGGACAACAAGTCCGACGCCCTTTCCGGATGTGGTGGGGGCGAAGCACAGCACATGCTCAGGTCCATCGTGCCGCAGATAAAGTCCCTCGATCCGCCCGAGGATCACACCATCTGCCCCGGCAAGGCCGGCACTTCGAATCTCAAGCTGGCTGGCCCAACGTGCAGAACCATATGTGGCCGCCGTCTCCGCCTCCCGAGCCCGCCAAATCGACATCGCGAAAGCGACTATGATCGAGATGATCCCTCCGGACGCAGCGACGCATGCCCCTTCAACGAACACTTCAGGTGCGTAGGCATCGTAGGCATACCACCACCAGAAGAAGGCCGGAGGCAGATAGATGGGAACGCCCGGTGCGAGCTCAAACCAGGGGTGTCCGAGTTGCGGCTGATAGCCGAGACGCCATGCCGTCCATTGCGTCGCGACCCACATCGTAATGAGCACGACGGTCAAGACGCAGGCGATCTGGCCCCAAAGTATTCTGGTTGCGGACATGGCATCGAATATCAAGTGACTCCGTAATCCGCGGACAAGCCATCTTGCAGGCTGCGAGTATTTTCGGATATCCGGGCGAGCAGATTGGTGCGGCAAACCAGATGCCAGCCACGATCTGAAGCCCTACGTTGAAAGCAAATGCCGCTTGGTAAGCGACTTCAGGGTAGTGCCCATCTATGGGAGGCCAGAGCTGAACCACTAACCCCGTCATATATTGCACGACAAACGCGCTACCGATGTGGAAGACGTTCAGCGCTGCATTGGCTCTACCCGCCAGCTCTTTAGGGAAATACTCGGCTAGGATCGCGTAACTGAGGACAGTCCCAGCGCCGACTGCCGCCACGAAGATCCATGGGACATACGACGGGAGCGGCAATCGCAAAATCAATGCCAATTGAGCCGCGATGAACATCGTCGCGACAAGGCCCAACAGCGGCCGCGGTCCAACGCCACGTCGACGCGCCCGATCGACCGCAACGCCCCACAGAAGCCCGCCCAAACTCAATGCGATTGCCATGATGAGCAAATGCCAGAGTAGTCCCGAGCGGTCGAGGCGCTCGACATCGCTGAGCCATGGCGCCGCCCACAGTCCCTGCAACGCCCATGCCGTCCCGATACAGGCGGCTGAAAGCGGAGCCAGGCGCCAGAAGCGTCGGTCGGCATAAACCATCCTTAGGCTATTTGGTTCGCCTGCCACCGATATAGGTGCTGGCACCTCTGGGACAGCAAGATAGATGACAAGAGCGCAGCCGGCCGAGACAATCGCGAGCAGCGCAAACAATGCTCGCCAACCCGCCGAAACCAGCAGGACCTCCGCAGGCAAAGTTGCCGTCAGTGCGCCCAAGGCCCCCAACATGATCATCAGGCCGTTGAGCAGCGGGACACGTTCGCTGGGAAACCAGAGCACGAGGGCTTTCAAGCCGGCCGTCAATGACGCGGCGACACCAAGACCGATCAGCGCTCGGCCGCCGAGGAGCAGCCAAAAATTATCCGAGACGGCAAATAGCGCCGCGCCCAGAGCTGCGGCAATCATCACGGCACTTTGGATCCGCCCCGGACCATATCGGTCCAACAAGATGCCGATCGGAATCTGGGCAGCCGCAAAAGTCAGGTAGTAAACAGACGTCAGTAGACCAAGATCGCCAGCGCTGAGGCCAAATTCCGATGTCAAAGAGCCAGCGACCGTCGCATTGATAGTCCGGAATAGAAATGAGAGATAATAAGCGGCAACGAACGGCAGAAACACCCGCAGAATCAGGTGCCAGTTTTCAGTCCAGCCGCCGACACGTCGGCGTCGAGTCGCATGGCTGGACAGTCGGGACCGTAGTGGCTGTTCGACCGATTCTTCGTGAGCAATTGTCTGCTTCGCAACAGGTCTAGTGCAGAGGCAGTCCCGCCTTCCCTGGAAAGTTGAACAGGCTGCCGCCCTCCCGGACGGCAGTGGAGTGCTCTACTTCGATGCCAACCGGGTTTGACGTGCGGAGATCTGGCTCGTGAACTGGCGAAGAAGTCTTTGCCACTCCCTTCCCAAAACCGTCAGCGAGAGTACCTCTCTTGTGGCCGAGCCGATCCACCGTCTCATGCACGAGCGAAGTCCCCGACTGAACGCGCCGCCAAACCTGTGTGGCAAATTCATCGAACCGCTCCGACCCTAGCGCACACGCGGCTCGCAGAGCTGCTGCCGGTAGCGGCGGCGTCACCGCAAGCTGGTATCGAGCCTGCAGCGCGACACTCTCGTTGACAACCCTAAGATCCCGATCGAGCTGTTCGAGCTGGCGGCTCATAAGCGAAAGGCGGCGATCTACCGGGAGATTATCGCTATCGTCGTCTGAACCGAAGAACTGAGCAAGGGCGGCCTCAACGAGCGCCGACTTGCTGGCGCCGGGACGCTTGGCGGCTGCCGCTAGCCGCGCGGCCATCTGCTCCGAAAGATAGACGCCAATTCTGGGCTTCATCGTTGGACCTTTTGATAGCCTGATTTCCTGCAGTGCGCGTCTGAAACAGCGGAATGGTGCCGATCAACTACACCCGACGCGCTGAACAAAAGGGCTACTCACGGTCCCCGAGCAACTGCTCAATCGCAACCGTCGTGCGTTCGGATAGATCGGCGTAGAAAAAAGCCGCTCGAGATTGCATGGCACCTGGCGGCGGGCGCGAGGTGCGACATGGCGCGGAAGTGCCGGGCAGTCCGCCAATCAGATTCCCAACCCAATTTTCCTTCCAATGCTCCAGGTCACTCCGCCCCCACTTGTCGCGACGCCGGAGACCTGTCGATCGAGATGCTGCTCCAACGCTGGCCGCCAGGGCACGAGTTGGAATCCAAGCCCGTCGTCAATCATGGCAAACCTGCCTGACGCAAGCGTTATGCGCCGGCGATAGACGCCCACGATGCGTTCGCCCTCCGACGAAGGATTGTGAGATAACCCCGTCTGGGCCGCGAGTCTCGCGACCGCCGCGTCCAGCTCTCGCTGTCTTAGCGTTTTGAGGAGATCGCGGGCAAAGATGACCCTTGCCCCCTGCCGGCGCACAAGGCTTTCGGCCGCGAGATGGTCGACCCTGCGGTCCATGGCATTGCGCACTTCTGATCCGAAACCGCCGTTCGCCACGACCGTATCCCGTGCGAGCAACTGCCGATCAAGCCAGGTTGCGCCCGGCGCCGTTACCTGCGCTTCGACATTGAGATCGGACCGCGTTGCGAGCGAGAGCCGCTTGCGGCCCTGAGCATCGTCGTAACTCCGCGTCTCCACGATCGCACCGGGCGCGGCGTCACCAGTCATTTCGATATCGATGAACCTGAGATGATGCGTTCGTCCATCGATACCCTCGACGACCGCGTAGGCCAAGCCCTTCAGTTCATCATGCAGTCCGCGCTCGATGAGACGACCGAGCACCCCATCGGCCGGCGCATCGCCGTGCAGGGCAAAGCCGGATACGTCCGGCTCGCGACCGAAGCCGCCCATCGCCCGATGCATCGTTTTGATGATGTCGCCACGAACTGAGAGTTCACGCAGCTTGTCCTCGATACCGGGTTTGAAGGTCCAGCAGCCCGGTGCAATCTGCTCGGCAAGGCCGAAACGTTCGAGTTTGGCGGCCCGCCCGACCATCAGGCGACGGAGTTCGGGGTCTTCTCCCGACGCACTGGGGCGAAGGTCCGCGACGCCGGCGCCCTCGTCGGCGGCAATACGCAACGCCCGATCGAGGCTCGTCCAACGTTCTGCCTCGACCTCTCTTTCCAGGGCAGACTGGATATCCCGCTCGCTACGCGGCCCAAGCTCAAGGGCAACGCGCTCGGCGGCCCGATCCCGAAACCCGCGGCTGATATAATCCCGGCTGATGACGAGATCCCGGCCGTCCTCTGCGCGGCCGCGGATCAGAACATGGATATGCGGATTGTCTGTGTTCCAATGGTCGACCGCGATCCAGTCCAGTTTGGTTCCGAGATCCCGTGCGACGTCGGACATCAGCTCGCGTGTGAAGGCGCGGAGATCGCCGAGCTCGGCGGCATCCTCCGGAGAAATAATAAATCGAAAATGGTGCCGGTCATCCTTGCAACGCTCGGCGAACGCACTCTCATCCGCTGTATCCGAAGCCGCATCGAACATCCGCGTATCGGCGCCGTCCCGCGTCACGCCATCTCGCTTCAAATAGGTGATGTGCTTGGACAGCGGCGCCGAGCGGAAGCGCGTGCCCCGATGACGGACCACGCGCGCCTTCATCACCACCCGTCGCGAGGTCGAGCGGAGGGACAAGGAGAGCGCTGCGCGCCGGCCTCGCCCGAAGCGCGACCGGCTCGCGCCGCCCGTGCCCCAGCCGAAAGCGTCGCCGACATGACCGGCCTTCTTGGCCGCCCGCATGACCTGGCCAACAAAGCTCTTCGGACGTGAGGGACTACGTCCGCCGTCGCGGATGCGGCCAGGACGAACGCGAAGATCATTGTCTTGCCCACTCACGATCGTCTCTCCGCGAGCTGTTGCTCGCCGACGGCTCTCGCCGCATTGATTTCGCTGATGATTTGCAATGGAGCGACGGCTTGGCTATTCCCGATGCCTGGTAAAACGTCAACCCCGCCAACCACATGCGCCCTGCCGAAGGCGGCGCTTTTCCCTTGCCGTCCTCAGTTGACCTGCGAAGCCCCACTGTTTGCGAGGGAAGCGAGCGTTTGCGATAGCGATCGTTACCCGAAGGGCCGAGACACCCGTAGGGTGGCTCGGTGAGGAGCGAAGCGACGAGTAGAGCGCGGGCCGAAGGCATCGCCCGTAGGCCATCAGCACGTTGATATCGCGGTCTATCCAACGCGCCGGTACGGCAGAGCGGTCGGAGGCCAGATGAATGAATGGCGAACCGATGAATAGCTGCGAGACGCGGCACGGTCTGTGCGCGCACGCTAAGCTCCACGAGGAGAGCCGCCACAGGAGCGCAAACGGCAATCCCAACAAGGGACGAGCATGCCACCGTGCTCGAGGCCATCCAGGGTAAAGCTGCTTCGCGCCGGCCGTTCGGCCGCCCTGGACGGCCGCTGTGCGCGGTGGCTTTGACGATGATGGTCGGGACGGAGGAATGGTGCCGCCCCCGTTCGAACAGAGGAATGGCAGATTGAGTGCACGCGGAACGCACGGTTAATCTTCCCATGTCCACACGGGAACTACTTGACCGATGACAGCCGCCGCCGGTGTTATTCCGAAGTAGCGCCCGTCGAAAGATTCCGCAGATTGCCAGTTCATGAGAAAGAGCTCCCCTTCCCCAATGACGCGACACCCCTCCCACTCCGGCAATGTCCGACCGCGACTGTCGCGCTCCTGCGCCTCGCCCACCGCGATACCATCGACTGTAATGCTGCTCCCGGTTCTGCACACGGTTTGTCCCTGCCGCGCCAGCACGCGTTTCAACATCGGAACACCGGTTGGCAGATAGCCGTTCAGGTCAAGATAGCTTGCCAGCGGAGCCGGCGGCCAAACGGCGACCAACTCCGTGACGTAGTGGCTGCCTGCAGGCCGCACGCGATAGAGGCCGACAGGAACGCTCGCAGAACTGTTCCAGATGTAGATTGGCGATGGCCGTCCGACGATCGTCCCAGCGAGAATGGCAACTGCGCCAATTGCCATTGGGATTGTTCGGGTCCGAGGCGTCACGGTGCGACCCGTCGCCGATGAAGCCAGGCTTGATGGCGTGACTTTGTGTAGCCGCGGGGCGATTCGTTGACGGACAGGCGATTGTGAGCATGATGCCAATAGTCGGGCGCGGCGTCGGCAGGATCAATGCCGAGCGCCTCGATGGCATCGATCAACTGCAGCACGTGTTCGACCTTGGACCAGCCTGACAGGCGCAAAAGGCTCTCTCCGCCTGGTTTGACATAAGGGACAGTCGAGCAGCGCTGGCCGGTTGCGACCGCCCGCAAGATGTCGATCCGTGAAACGACCGTTCCAAAATCGTTCGACATCCAGCGGACAAACGCGAAGATGCTGCCGGGCGCGAACGACAGGACGCGCCTGCGGCGATCGAGAATTCGCTCCTCGGCGACGCGACCGAAGCGAATTCGGTTCTCGATACGCTTTTCAAGCCAGAGAAGCTCGACCTGCGTGAGATCGCTCATGCGCCTCCTCCGTCTGCTCGGAGGCCAAACGTTTGCACGCCCACACGCTGACCGCGGTGGTTATGCACAGCCAGGAAAACGGCGTGGTCCGTTAGAAGAAATCCAAAGGATTTCTGGTTAGTAAAGTTACGGCGGCTCGAACGCGCCTGATTACAAGCGCTTAAAACCGATTCCGGTCCCCGATAGCACGAGCATCCGGTCCCCGATGGCACGAGTGTTGTGGTCCCCGATAGCACGAGTTGATTCACAGCTTATCTCCAGCCTGAAGTGCGAGACCTCGCTTGCGAAGCCGTTCCGCTAGTGGATCGGTGCAATGGGGCGTAAAGTTCAAACGTTCGACACCGTCTCGCTCGCGCGTGATCACGAGCTGATAGCCAGGCAAGGTTTGCCGGCGGACGATTTCGCGCAGATCAAAGGCAAAGTGTTTGAGGGGCGAGAGGCTGCCGGACTTGGCGTGAAGGTGCAGGAAATCAAAACTCCAACCACCCTGCTGGCGGCCGCCGTGCTTGCGAACAAGCCGGTAAAGCCAACGCTCAAGTCCGCCGGTTAAACCGAAATAAGCCCGGTCGATTGTCAGCACGAGCGCGTCATTGCGAACGCCAGCGTAGAACCAGTCCGGCAGAATCAGTTCGAGCCCCATGGGGCGTCCATTGGCATCCGCCGTCTCCTTCCATTCGTTGATCCAGGAGAAGCGATGCCGCCGTCGTTCAGCGGGCTGCCGGATCGATGTCAGCACCGAGGTTGACTGCAGCCGATCCAGACCCGCCTTGAGGCGATCATAGTCGCGCACGCTGGTGCCGCGGCCAACGAAGGTCAGAATTTCGTGCGGCGTTGCCGCCATCAGACGCGAGGTCTTCAGCCCGGCGTCGCGCGCCTCGACAATTTGCGAGGCTGCCCAGATCAGGACGTCAGCATCCCAAATCGTTGCCATGCCGTGTTCCGGCACCGGCTCGACGCGAATGGAAATGCCTCCCGCCCGGAAATCGATGGGTACGCTGCGCTTCGACTTGGCCAGTGAAAAGAATGGATAGGCCATCAGGTCCTGCGCATCGCGCGGTGCGAGGTCGCCTGGCAATGCGCGAAACAGCTCAAGCTGATTGCGCTCGGATCGTAATTTGTGCCGCATCAGCGACGTTCCTGGCCGGCATAGGGGCGCAGCGCCGGATGCTTCTTCGCAGGCAGGACCGTCCCCTTACCGGGGTCGGACGTCGATGTCTTGGCACCGAGATCGGCCCAGGCCTTCAGATCATCGAGCGCATATACGACGCGGCCACCGATCTTCCGATAGGTCGGTCCGGTCCCGTAGGTGCGGTGTTTTTCCAGGGTGCGACCGGACAGTCCGAGGTACCGCGCGGCCTCCGGCGTTCGCAGGAAGCGTGGCGGCAGACCGGCCATGGGATCAGGCATTTGAGGGCTCCATGAAGGGATCGCGCTAGCGCTGCGGTGACAGCGTGCATGCGGTGATCATGGAGGAGCATTCCGTCGCGGGGGGATGCCGAAGATCGGGGGGCCGATTTTCGATACCCCTAGACATGCCTATTTGCCCTTTCGTCTCGCGCGCAAGAGTTCGCGGTAGCCGCCGCGCATTAGGGCGAGGCCGCGCTTCACGAGGCGGATGGTACGGTTGCGCAGGTCATGGGTCTTCCAGGCGCGCTCCGGAATCTGCTTCTTGCCAAAGAGGCCTTCGGCGATCGCGCGATAGGTTTGCCCCTCATTGCGTCCGTCCAGCGCACGCAAGACAAGGGTCATCTGCTGACGCCGGCGTGAGTGCTCCGAGAGCGGCGGACGGGGAGAACGGCCGCTCATGGCGCGCCACAGCGATTGGGCTGCCTGGGACCGCAGCTCAAACGAGGAGTCCATTGGCAACTCTATCGCGTGCGCCACGCCCACGACGGGCAACGTCTTCAACCACATGCGATGGGTTGCGCCGCCCGACCACAGCACGGCGTGCCATCCGTCCGCGCTTAGCCGCAGTTCGCCATTGGGCAAACTTGTGAAATCAAGCGAGACCGGTTGAGCAGAAGCCTGCGACGAAGTGGTCACCGACAAAACGGTCGGCAGCGCTTCAGGCGCCCAAAAGACATTCTGCTCGTAACAGGCCTTTTGTGGATCAGCTGCGAAAAGTCAGGCCCCATTTCCTCCGGAATTCGGCTGGGGCGGCGTTAAGCGGATTGCCAAGCGTGGAATAGTGCTTTCGGTATTCGGGATTACGGCGAAGGCATTCCCAGGCGAGGCCCGTCAGATCGACGTTTTGCACTTTTGAATAGGCCTCGGGCGAGCGCCAATCGAAATTCGGCATGTACTTGATCCTCACGCTTAGCAATGCCGCATAGCAACACGCCAAATGTGGACCCTTTATGGTTGCATACTGTATCCCACCAGTTAGTTACGCGAATTATTTCGCCAGAAAGAAATTTTCCGGGCCTGTCACTATCAATCCTTCGGACTCGCTAGCGGGACCGCCGGAGCAAATGGCCGTAGCCACGACGTGTCATCCATTTGGCGCGAGCCAGATGGCTGTCAAAGGCGGTACGCGCTCGCTGCGGGCTCTGGTCGGGATCGATGTGGAGGACGATGCGCGCGACCTCCCGCCAATCAGCATTCTCGGAGTCGGCATCCAACAGACGGAGATAGGTGACGACATGTTGCTGGTCATAGTCCGTCAACACGGGGTCATCCGGCGCCAAGTCCGCAACATCAGGGTCCAGTGGGGGTGACGGCATGACACTCCTTCGAGAGCTCCGGGGCTGCGCCCGCCAACTGATAGCCCCAGTTTAGTCCTATTCAAGGCAGTTCGCGGCCAAGCTCAACGAAAGCAGTAACCGATCGGCATTTTCGTCGCCACGCGCTTTGTAGAAAATACTCCGTGGTGAAATACTCTTCAAGCCGCTGCGCTCCCGGATATGGATATCCGAGAGATATTGGCGCTCAATCTAAGAAAGCTTCGGCGTGTGAGAGGCATCTCGCAGGAAGAGCTCGCGCATCGTGCCAAGATCGATCGCACCTATATCAGCTCGCTTGAGCGTAACCTTTACGCGGCGAGTATCGACGTTCTGGATAGAATTGCGCGCGTTCTGGGGGTTGAAGCCAGTGATCTTCTGAAGCGGCCACCAACAGCGCCCAAGAAGCATCGCAGCCCCGCCGATAGTTAAGTTCTAAGCGACTAGAAAGAGTTGGATCCAATCGTCCCCGAAAGAGTTGGATCCAATCGTCCCCGCGAGCCGGACCGCAAGGTCCGGCGAGCCCCGGCGCGGACACGCGTCGCCGCCGCCGATCCGCTTACCGGATCGGCGGCGGCGCACCTGGCGCCTGGTACTGGACGGAAAGTGGCCGCGCAATTTTCTCAAATTGCGCGGCTCATGTCTCTAGATGGCGCGTTCCATCAAGCGTTTGGCTTTCCCCTCCAGCTCCAGCCGCGCATCCTGATGCGACTTGGTCCGCGCCAGCGCGGTGATCCCTTGCACGAAGTCAAAGACGCTTTCGGGTTTCCGGCTTTCTTCGCCAAGCACGGTTTCGATAATCTTCGCGGTTTCCGATTTGGAAAACCCGCCCTTGCGCAAGAAACTCTCGCGATCGTCATCGGTCCGGGCGACAATTCGAGCGCGTGCGGCCTTGATACCGGCAACGAACGGCGCCGGCGATGAATTGGCAAAGCTGGTCAAGGCTGGCGCCGCCTCATGCGCGAAACGCTGAGCGGCGAACTTGGAGTGCCGGATCGTGATTTCTTCGAAATTCTCCACGCCCCACAGGTTGCGGTTCATGCAAACGCCGCGAAGATAGAAACTGGCAATTCCGAGCGTCTTGCTGCCGACTTCGCTATTCCAGCAGTAAAATCCCCGGAAATACAAATCCGGTGAGCCATCCGGCAATCGTCCGGCTTCGATTGGATTCGTGTCGTCAACCAGAAACAGGAACACGTCGCGATCGCTGGCATAAAGCGTCGTCGTATCCTTGGTCACGTCGACGAACGGGTTATGGGTCATCGTGCTCCAATCCATCACACCCGGGACCTTCCACCGTGTGTCGCCAGTGCCGTTGCCAGCGATCTTCATGACGGCGGCGACCAGTTCATGATCCCAGATACGGCCGTAGTCCGGTCCAGTGACGGCACGAAGCTCCACGCGTCCGTTATCAGCTTCCAGCGTTTTGACGAGTTCAGCACGATGGGACAGCAAGCCGTGCTGCAGGTTGATGGCGGACAAAGCTGCGGGAAGCTGCCGCAAATAGGAGGTTGGCGCGCCGACCAGCGTGCACAACTGCCCGAAACTCCAATGCGTCGGCATGACCTGTTCGTCACGCCCCGGTACCATCAAGGCAAGCCGTTCCGAACTATCCCGGTTCGCTTCCACCCGGATGGCCCGGCTTTCCACCGTCCGCGCCTGCGCCCGCTCCGCCCTGCCCCGCACGGATTCGTACAGATCAGAGAGGCTCAGAAAGCGCTCGTCATCGGGCCGCGTAAACCACTCCGAGGAAACGCGGCCGATCCGCTGGCCGCGCGATATATCGACGCGGAAGCCGCCGGAAACGGGCTGGTTGCCTTGAGTCCCGGTCATCATATTCATGGTCTTTCTCCTTTGAGCTGAGGTTGAAGCGCAGCGCTGCGCTGCAACCCTGCCCGTCGGCGAGACCTGGGGTAGCAAGGGCAAGGGCGGCTGGGCGTGGAGGGGGATCACCCGCCTGACAAGGGCGCGCGGTACGCGCGCGTCTGCACGCGCCTGACGATCAAATCGTCCAGGAAGATCTTTGCGCGGAAGACCGGGGAAACCCGTCCGGCCGGCACGCATGGCGTGCTTCACCCTTGCCCGCGCGAGGGCGGAGCCCTTAGCCCTCCTTCAAACAAATGCTCTTCTTTCCACGCGCAAAAAGCCCCGCCTCCGAAGAGGCGGGGCGCGATCCCCGAAAGGATCAGTCGCCGCTACGGCGGGACCAGATCAGGGTAAAGCCCTCGTCGCCCTCGACCTTCACCAGCGAGGCGTAGATCGGTGCCGGGAAGCTCGGATCATCGAGCTTGACTGAGAGGTACTCGCGATCGCTGTCACGGGCGGTCTTCTTCCAGGCGGCGCCGAATTCGGTGGTGCCTGCGAAGATACGATAGTCGGGGGCCCTGTCGTTCTCCTTGTCGCTGGGAGAGAATTTCGCCTTGATGTTGAGCGTCAGCGTCTTGATCGAACCGATGTAGCCGTTGTCCTGCGCGGTGAAAGTGCCGATGGTAGCCATAGTAATCTCCGTTGGTTGCTCGGGCCGCGCCCATCGCGGCCTCGATGGCGATCCGTGGCCCGGGGAGCGATCGGCCCGCAGCCCTTGGGCCCGCAGCGTCAGCGGAGGACTGCGGAGCCTGCTTTTTTGACTTCCGCGAGGAATGCCGCGTCTTCGCGGCAGGGGAAAAAAGCAGGCGTAGCCGTTGCGGGAAGGCGATCGAGGCCTTTGGCCGGCCCTCGGGCCTGATCAGCCATTCGAGGTTGCGTTGGACGCGAGCCACGAACGAACTGACGGAGATCACCATGGCTGCCGGTGTCAGCACTGCACAAGGACACAACTTCATCAGTCGAGCCCATGCGGACAGACGCGCATCAATGGCCATGACAACGCGGCGAGGCAAACGCAAGCAAACGTTTTCGCAGTCCATCGCAGGGGATCGGAAACTGGTCGGGAAGATCGCGAGGCAATTCAGGGGTCCGAAATCATCCGGCTATGGAGCGGCTAGCGAAAACCAGACCTCGTCGATTGAGTCGGCGACAGCAATCCCCAGCCACTACGAACGGCGTACCTCCGAGAAACCGCGCCAGCTTCGAGGGGGTTCAAGCGGTCCAAAACTAGGCGACCGGCTGCGCGCCGCAAAGGCGCGCGGCCGAAATTTTTGAAATCAGCCGGGGCCGCTATCGCGGCCCCGGCTGACATCTTCACTCGGCAGCCTCCGAATAGGCCTTGCCGCCTTCAACATCGGTCGGCGTTTCCACTGGTTCCGCAACAGGCTTGTCCGTTTGCAGCAGCGCGGGCAGCCAATCCGTTGGGGCCAGCAATTGTTCGGCCGCTTCCACCATTTCTAATTTCTTCATGTCGGTCATTCGCTCCGCTGCCTCGTCGCTCACGCCTGCCCGCACGGCCTCCAGAATGCGTGCCTTGGTGACGCGTCCGAGATAACTCCGCACGGTCGGCCGCCAATAGCCAGTCATATCAAGTGACACGGCTTCCGCCAGACGATCCGCGGTCGCAAGCGCGCGGGGCCTGCGATCCCATGGCAATCGCACGGCATTGACGGTGAGCGCAACACAATGCGCGAACAGCGCCAATCGGCTATCGTGATCCAATTCGGCCACGAATGCCCAGAGCTCCGTGACCTCGCGCGGCATCTGCCTTGCCCAATTGGCGTGACGATCTGCCCACGCCTTGCCGCTTGGGGTATCCGCGATCCCGTCAGCATGGCCCGCCAAGTCGGTCTTGAGCGGCTGGATGCCGACGATATGCGCGTCCGCCCCGAGATAGAAGATTTGCGCTGTCAGCGCGTGGGTCGCCGCAACGATGGCGACCTCCGGCTGCTCACTCAGATTGAGCCGAAGCCCCAAGGTACGATGCGCGGTAAGATCGCGGACAAGCGTGTCAGACAAGGGACGGTCTTCTTCCTCGTCGTCAGCCCCTTGTTCCCTTTCCCCCGGCTCGTCGGGTTGGTCCGGGTCACCATTGTCGTCATCCGGGCCCGATGTATCGCTAACTTCTTCGCTCTCGGCTTGGGGTTGTTCGTCCCCAGGGCGAATGAACCCGCGTTCAATCCTGACCGTGCCGTCATGGTTGAGGATAACGAACGCGCCGCCTCGCGCGATGTGGCCGGGATCGTAGGCCTGACGCTTTCTCTCCAGACGCTCGATCTCGGCTTCGAGTTCGCCGAACCGCGCATCCACATCTTCGGTGAGTTCCTCGGCCGTCCGGTGCTGTTCGGTGAGACGGTCAAACTCCGATTGTGCAGTTCCAAGCGCGGCCTGATCTTCCTCCGATAGTTCTACCGCATGCGGGTAGGTTCGCCGCATGCCATGGGCATGCGGAAAATCTAGATGGGCTTCGGTCCATTTCCAGCCCTCCGCTTCTCGCAAAGCATCTGCCGCACGCCCAAGCTTTGCGGTGACGAGAAGATCAAGCAGTGCGATGTCTTCCAGATAGCCGCCGCGATCCTCAGTGAAGAGATCGCGCAGCATGCTGCCGCCCGCTTCCACATATGCCTCGATCCCGACAAAGCGCGCGCGGCGATCGGTGGCGGGGACATGGGTTTCGGTGAGAAGGCGGCGGATGCTGCTGGCATCGCGGTTATAGGACAGCCGATCAAAGACGGCCTCTTGGCGAGCGTGGTCGGTGGTAATGGCAAAGGCCATCAACTGTTCAAGCGTCAGTTCACCATTGCGGTAGACCTGCATCAGTTTAGGAGAAACCGCGGCGAGCCGCAGACGCTGCCGCACCACATGGGGCGTGACGCCGAAACGGGCCGCGATTTCTTCCGCACCGAACCCGCGTTCATCAGCGAGTTTCTTGAAAGCCTCGAACTGGTCGGCAGGGTGCATGCTTTCGCGGGTGACGTTCTCGTCCAAACTGATCTCGTGCGGATCGTTGGCAGTATCGACGATGCATCGGATCGGCTCGGTCTTCTTGATTTCCTTTCGCTTCACCCGCAGAAGCTGGGCAAGCCGCCTGCCCTCGCCGATGGTCACGAAGTAAAATCCGGTCGCGGCTCCTTCCGCGTCCAGCTCCGGTTCAACGACCAGATTTTGCAGAATGCCCTTGGCGGCGATGCTCGCCGCATAGGCTTCAATCGCCGGCTCGCTATGCGGCGTCTTGCGCGCATTGTTCGGCGACTTCTTGAGCTTGTTGAGCGGAATGAAAATCCCGACTGCGCTATCGGGGCTGGCTTCAACGTGCTTGGCCGACATGATCGATCTCCTTTGCTTTCATGGGTGCAAGGCGCACTCCGCGCCTGCGCCCCTGCCCGTCGGCGAGACCGGGGGTAGCAAGTGCCAGGGCGACCCGTGCGGAGGGGGATCACCCGCCCTAACAGGGCCGCTCAAAGAGCGGGTCTGCACAAGCGACTGCCAAGAATTCGAGCGTAGGGGAGATCCGAGAAGCGCGGAAGACCGGGGAGACCGCTCGGGTCGGCGCCGGCGCTTGCCGGCGCTTCACCCTGGCGCGCGCGAGGGGCTGCGCCCCTTAGTCTCTCAGTGAAAAAAACGCACAGTGCGAGCCAGTTCGCCTATTGGCGACAAAACTATAGAGGCAGCCGCAGGAGCGTCAGCATAGCGCCGACGCGGGAACCGCGGCGGGACGCGGGACCGACTGCAGTCGCGAGACCGGTTAACAAGGCACCCGCCGAAGGGCAGTGATAGCGACGCCGGAATGAAATGACGGCGGGCCCCGAAGGCGAGTGCCTCCGGCGAGCGACCCATGATCGCGCGAGGGATCGAAGCCGAATGGCGTGCGCCGTTGTGGCGTGAAGAAGAAGGGAGTGTTCGAAAGAATGGGGCCTACTGGTTTGGCTCTTATCTGCCCGACTTACCGGTGTCGGAAACGACTGAGACCTCGAAAGAGGAACGGGACCAGAGCATGTCGGGAAACGTCTCGAAATCGGGCGCCGCAGCCCGGTGGAGAGCACAAGGTAAGGTGTGCATGGTGAAAGCTGTATTGCCTGAATCCCAGTTTCCAGTTGCCAAAGGGCTGGCCGTAGCGAACGCGGCTGACACGCTATGCCACGCGGGGCAGATCGCACCGGCCAGTGCGATCCGCCACCAGTCGGCGTGGGACGACCTCCGTCGGAGGGTCAAGGAAGCGAATGGGACACCTAAACACACCGTAACTCCCCACACACGCAACTACGGGATCGCCTGCAGCAGGTTCGTTCGCGAACCTGTATGGCGACGGAGCCGTCGTAGTACCCAGATGCCCGGCGTAATGGCCGGGACAGCCGCCGCGAGGCGGACGATCATGCGTATAAGGCCGAGTGACCGGTTCGAAAGCGCCTCCGATCGGGGGAAGGACGATGCCGCTAACAACGGCATGTGCAGTATGCGTAGAAGAGATTCTTCAACGGAGAGGTTCTGCTGATGCAGGCCGTTACCATCCAGAGGAGAATTGAATCACTTCCGACCTTGTCGCGGTCGGGCAAGCGGATCAATGGCCTTCACCGCCTGATGAGATCTCCATTTCTCTTCGAGCGGGCCTACGAAAAGGTCTCCCAAAATAAGGGAGCCTTGACGCCCGGTGTTGACGGCAAGACCTTCGACGGCATGTCGCTGGCGAAGCTCGCCGACCTCGCCTGTCGCGTGGCAGAGGGCACATATCGCTTCCGACCTGTCCGCCGGGTTTACATCCCGAAGGGCAACGGCAAGACACGACCGCTGGGAATTCCCACGGTGGAGGACCGACTCGTTCAGGAGGCGGTCAGGACCATCCTCGAGGCAATCTATGAACCTGTGTTCCTCGATGAGTCGCATGGGTTCCGTCCCAGGCGGTCCTGTCACACCGCGCTAAATCTCATCAAGAAGACTTGGACGGGTTGCAAGTGGCTGATCGAAGTGGATGTGCGTGGGTTCTTTGACAACATCGACCACGACGTCCTGCTCAGGCTTCTCAAGAAGCGGATCGATGATGACAGATTCATCGGTCTGATCGAAGGAATGCTGAAAGCGGGCTACATGGAAGATTGGGTCTATGGACGCACATACAGCGGTACACCACAGGGCGGAGTCGTATCGCCCTTGCTCGCCAACATCTATCTGCATGAGCTGGATCAGCACATGCAGACATTGAGGGCGGGATTCGATAGAGGCCGCGACCGACGCGCATTCCCGCCCTATGCGGCGTTGCAAAGGCGCGTCCTTGGCCTCCGCCGGAAGATTGAGCGGCTGCGCGCCAACGGCGCGGAACTGGCCGAGATCGATGCCGCGTTGGCAGAGATCAAAGTCATCAATAAGGAGAGACGGAAACTACCTTCCGTCAATCCCATGGACCCCAACTTCAAAAGACTCCGCTACTGTCGATACGCCGACGACTTCCTGATCGGCATCATCGGCAGCAAGGAGGAGGCTCGTGAGACAATGGCCTCTGTCGAACGATTCTTGACAGAGACGCTGAAGCTCGCGATCTCGCCCGAGAAGAGTGGGATTCAGGCCGCCTCAAAGGGAGTGACCTTCCTCGGCTACCGCATCGTGGCGTACACGTCCTACGGGGGTGGACGAAAGTCCAACCGCAAGGGACCGGCAGCACGGACATGGCGCGTTACGCGTCGACCGACTACCGGCAATGTTAGTCTGCGTGTGCCACGCAAGCGGATAACCGAGTTCTGCAAGCGGCATGGCTATGGCGACCTCGCCAGGAAGACCGGCCGTGCTCGTGAGCAGTTCTTGGTCACCAGCGACACCGCGACCGTGCTCGCCTATAACTCAGAGTTCCGTGGTTTTGCCAACTACTACTCGTTTGCCGATGACAACAAACGTGCCTTGGGACTGCTGGAGCTCGTTGTGTTCCGCAGCCTCATCAAGACGCTGGCGTTGCGCCATCGAACGACGAGGGCACAGATCATGGCCCGTCTGTGGAAAGGGTCGGATTACGAGGTGTCCTCCGTAGTCCGAGGTAAGCTTCGCACGATCAAACTGTGGAGACTGAAGCACCTCACGCGAACCTTTTGGATAAGTCAAGGAATTGACGATCTCACAAGAGGCGCGTGGTGGGTCATAAGCTCGAATGACCTAATCGACCGCCTGCATGCTCGCCGATGCGAAGCATGTGGCAGCACGACAGGACCATTCGAGATGCATCACCTCCGCCGCGTGCAAGACCTGCAGAGTGGGTCGCTGATAGTCTGGAAACGGTCCGGTTGGCGGCGCAAGACGATCGTCCTGTGCCCGTCGTGCCGGGTGGCCGTCTCCAATCGAGAGCATACGCATATGGAAAGCCGTGTGCATCGCAAAGGTGCCCGCACGGTTTGGGGGGAGGCGTAGGGACATCCTCCGCGGAGGTGTTCCACGCCTACCCTACCGAGACGCCGTGCGGCTCGGTTCACGAGAGCCCGGTGCGGCACTTGCCGCTCGCGCAAAAGGCACGTGCTCGTGTGCTCTTTCTGTCGTCATAGTCGTGAAGCGATTTCTCCGATGTGGGACTGGCCGGAGTTACCCGCAGGACAGGTCAATGCTTTCTGAACCGACCGTCGGGAACTGGTTTGCCGATTCGTGCTTTAGCTCCCTACAGGAGGATCAAATGGCACAACCAGCATGGAAGCGCTCCGGCTCGCCAATCGGCAAGAAGGGTCCGCGAAAGACAAACCCGAAATACAAGCGCCGCTCGCGTCAGCCGTGGAGCGACAAGGAAGTCAAGCAGCTTCGCTCGCTTGCGAAGGCGAACACGCCGACCGGCGTCATCAGCCTTAAGATGGAACGGCCACCAGCATCGATTGCCAGCAAGGCACAACGTGAGGGTATCTCGCTAAGGCCAACCAATCGCTCCCCTTACAATCGGCGCAAGACTACCAAGAAGGCGAGACGTTAATTTCGTGCTGACGGTCTTTCTTCAATGACCTCACTCACGTCAGGCTCTTCGAGGCCGTCAGCGCGAACACACTCACACGGCATCCCCGCTCCGCACTGACAGCCTAATTCTTTAGTCCATGGACGTTGGGGGTGGTTCTCGCACACCCAGCCAATACCGCGACAGACCTTGCAGTCGGGGTTGATCATGAGACGAGTTTGACCGGCTGACGTCGGTACGCATCGATTGCGCAGTTTGAAAGAACGAGCCTGCGTCGTTCTCCGCACCTCAACATTCCAATGAGTTCATCGAGCAGAAAATTCGCAGACCAATTGGGGTCCCTGAGTTCACCGGATTTCTCAAGGACACTCCAGGCAATCGCAAAGGACTGCTCTATTAGGTCAGTGTCGGTCATAGCCGGAAAACGGCCCCTCAACCGATATGTTCCTACGCAGTGGTTTCAGACCCGGGAGAACTCGAGCGTGGAGCGATCGCTCGGTAAGCTTCTGCTCCATCCCTACATTTCTGCTGCCTTCTCGTAGCAGATGACGTGAACCAACCCCGACCCTCTGAGTTATTTGATAGTCTGGAGGTGCGCATGTCGAACTTCGTAGTCCTGTTGGTTGAGGACGATGCGTTCCAGCGCGAGGCGGTGGCCGAACTTCTGAAGGATGAAGGATTCGAAGTGATCGAATGCACGACCGCAGAAGCTGCTGAATTGATCATCGCGTCAACCGGCACCGAGCTGCAAGCGCTCGTCACCGACCACAAACTAGCGGGTGCCATGTCAGGCGCAGCACTTGCTCAATATGCCCGCCGCCGGCACCCGCAGTTGAATATTGTCATCATGTCCGGCACGACCGTGCAGCCTATGCCGGTCGATACGACGTTCCTGCAAAAGCCTTTCGTTCCCGCGCGGCTGCTCGAAGCGGTTCGCGACTAAAAAGCGTGGGGGCCCCGCTCCAAGAGATCGCGAGCATACCCCACGCCTTCAGTCCGCCGCCAATTCCTTGCGGACAGCGGCGGCTGAATTTCCGACCTTGTCGATAACCTTCTGCAGTTCTTCCTTCGCGATGTTCAGATGCCTGGTCCAGTAATGGACCTCATGGTCCTGGTTCATATTGATTTTGCTGCGGCCAGGCTGCTCTCTCCTGGTCAGGCTATCCGCCATCAGGCTGTCCTCGCTACGCGCCGTCTCGAAATCCGGTCTGGTCCGTTAGATAGCGAAGCCCCTCGACTGCGAGTGCCTTTTCGTCAACGTCCAACCAAGCCAGATGCGCGGCCAGTCTTGCGCGGGTGGTTTGGACCTCCTCGGGAGTGAGGTTCGCGATCATCGTGAACGCCTGCATTACCCGATCAATAGCTGCCTGCATGTTGTTCCTCCTCTGCGACGCTCAACTCAGGAACAAACCATACGTTCCTAGGTTGGAACGCGCATTGGAGGACGTCATGGACCTGACACGTTGTTCGCACTGCGGGAAACGTATGGTCCCCATACCCAGCTGCAGCGGGCGCACCGAGCTAAAGTGCCTTCTCTGCGACAAGCTGGACCCAAGGGAGACACTGGCTGCAAAGCAATGGGCGGACAGCTCGCCAGCCCCGCCTATTTCCGAGACAGCCCCTTAAAGGAGCTTGCTCTTAAGAGGCCCTCGGAAGTGATGTCGCGGTACTCGATATCGGCGGCAAAAGTCGGCTCAACCCACGTAGCCTTGGGCTTCCGAATGGGTTTGGTGAGCTTTGATTTTGGACTGACCACGGCATCAAGCTGCTTGCGGATTTGGCTGGAGACCGTGCGGGACCAGCCGGTCCCGACCTTTCCCATGTAGACCAGTTCCTTGCCTTCGCGCCTGCCGAGATAGAGCGCGGCGACGCCGGTCGGATCCTTTATAAATCCAATGACGGGGAATTTCCCCTTCTGGACAGTCTTGATCTTGAGCCAGCTTTCACTGCGTTCTGATCGATACGGAGCGTCCGCTCGTTTGGAGATGATGCCTTCCCAATTGAGCTTGGCAGCGTGCTCAAACATCTCTTGCCCGTCACCGATCAGATGTTCGGAATAGAGAACCGGCAGCTCGACGCCATTTTCACCGAGCAGGTCGAGCAGCGCTTGCTTGCGCTCGATCTGTGGCAACTTACGGAGGTCCCCGTCGCGCCAGAGCAGGTCGAAGGCGTAATAAACCAGCCGGTCCTGTCTTCCCGCCGCGAGCTCTGCCTGCAATTCGGAAAAGTTCGTCCGGCCCTCGTGAACGACCACCACCTCTCCGTCGATGATGGCTTCGCCGGGGATGTCCAACGCGCCCGCGATTGTCGAGAAGCGTTTGGTCCAGTCGAGCCCGTTCCGGGTGTAGACCTTCTTGCGTCCCCGGTTGAGGTGAACCTGGACGCGGTAGCCATCGTATTTGATTTCGTGAAGCCATTGTTCGCCGTTCGGCGCCTTGGACTTCAACGTGGCTAGCTGGGGTTTAATGAACCCCGGCATGGTGTGGGTACGCTTTGGCAATAACTCAACTCACAAAAAAGCCCGCTGGAGGGCGAGCGGGCATTTTTGCTTATTTCCTTGGAATCTCGAACAATCAGGGGACGTGATCCTGCCTGCCACCACCAGCGCTGTAGGGTTTGTTGGGGAGGTACTCGCGATCGCCCAGTGCCTTTCCCGCGTCCCGCACCGCCAAAATGGCGGACTTCCGCCGCTAGCGCCTCGAGGAATGGCGAGGGGCATGGGTCCTCCTGAAAATACTTCAGGGGGTCATCACTTCCGGCCTCCCAGTCGGGACTATCGCGATTTCATCGACAAGATGGATACCCACTATCCTCGTTCTGGCGAACAGTATCGGCTTGATTCGATTGCGAGCGAGAGAAGGACGACGGCAGGGGCTGTAAAACGAAAAGAGGGCGCCCGGCCTCACTGAACTCCCAGCTCCTTGATCGCCTGAGCCGAAATATCCGCAGGATCACGCACCCCCGTCTGCCCGATCTCGATTATTTTCTTGGCGATCATCTCGGCTATCGGGTCGTTACGGTCGACAAGCCCAATGGTCCGCAGTGCTTGCTCATAGGCCGTCGTCAGGCGATTGATTTCCTCGGGCCCCATCGGCATGTTTTGCAGTAGGCGATAAATGGGCATCGTTCAGCCCCCTGGTCGGGAGCACAATCATACCCGTTCAAACCGAGGGCGGGAATAGGCCGATGCCTTGCTTCCTCTTGAGCAGGTCGGCCAAATCCGCCTCGAAAATCTGCTGCGTACGCTCGAAGCATTCGAGTAGATCGACGGAGGACCGGCTGTTGATGCGCGCAACAAGCTTGCGCTGGCGCTCAATGATGAGGCGACCGCTTTCGACGTGGCGTTGAGCCTGAGCGATCTTCTGGTCCAATGTCATCGAAGGCGACCCCCGGGTCTAGTTCCGGAAAGGGAACTGAACTCCCTTTTGCGTGTTGAGTCGAATTAAATCGAAGCTGGTGCCGCAGCCTCGTTTTGCTTTTAGGTCTAAATTCCTTGATAAAACCGAATAGTCCTCGCGAGCGGACTAGCGACACGTCGAAGCGGGACGACGGATCGTTGAAGGCGACGAAATCACGTTGCCTCCGGCTTAGCCGCGCCGGGAGCGGACGCACTGCTAGAGACGTTTGAATCGACGCTGGCGATCTTTGAGAGCGACCTAGTCCGCCTATTGAAACAATGAGATGCAAAAGGCGGTTGGACTGCGTGACCAAGCTTCCGATGTTTAGCTGAGTATCCGTATGGCGCGAAAGACCATCGCCGTGTCGGTGGAGAGCGATGAGGTACGGCTTAGTTTAATTCCACCCAGCCCTCACGCCCCGCGAAATCCCCGTCGCAGCAATCCGGCCAGCGCGCCGCTCAGGCTGGCTTCACTGGCGATGTTGCCGTGCGATGTGCTGAACAGCCGAACCACTAGCCGCTGATATTGTTCGGCCGTAGGCTCGAGACGCGCCACCACCGTCTCGCGGAATCGCGAGACCATGGATATGTCGGTCCATCCCAGCCCTTCCAGATGTATCTGGTAGCGCCAGCCCGCAAGCTCCAGCGCGTTTCCGGCCGGACCCGAAAAGCGCACCGAGGTCAGCGACACCGCCAGCAGGCGGCACGACAGAACTTTCCCTTCGCCGGCGAGCCAGGCGGCCTCGTCGGTTTCAAAACTATCGCCGGTGCGCGGCAGTTCGAAGCAGACGAGAAATGCGATGAAGGCGATTAGCATCGCGATGCCGGCCCACAGCAAGTTGAAGAAGTCGAGCGAAGAAATCTCGCCAGCCGCGTAGGGCGAGACGAACGCCCAGACGATGCTGGCGGCTGAACTCAGCGCGATCAGGCCAAAGATCGCGGCGAGCCTCCAATGCACGCGTGGCGTCGAGCGGTCGCCGCCCTTATCGGTGATATTGAACGGGCGGCCAAACGGCTTGACGATGGCGCTCAGCAGCGTCGCGGTCACCGCAAAGCAGGTGACGGCGTGGGTGGCCTCCATGAACAAGGGGAGCGTCCGCGCGCGCGAGATCCAGCCCATGTAGATGATCTGGCCGAGCAGCGCCGGCACGCCGTAGCGCAGGAAGGTGTGATAGTCGGCTTCGAAGGCGGGCAGGCCGCCGAACCAGTAGATCGTCGGCGCGATCAACAGCAGCACCATGAAGGGCTTGCAGAGCCAGTTCAGCACCCCGTGAAAATAATGCCAGCGCTGGGTGAAGCTGAAGCCGCGGCCGAACAGCGGGCCGTTGCGCAACAGCGCGACCTGGATGGTGCCGAGACACCAGCGCGCGCGCTGTGTGATGTATTCCGGGACGCCTTCGGCGGAAAGCCCAAAACTGAGCGGCTCGTTCAGCCAGGAGGTGCGGTAGCCGCGCGCAAGCATGGTGTAGGTGAGATTGATATCCTCCGAGATCGCTTGCTGCGGGAAGCCGCCGACCTCCTCGAGCCGGTCGCGACGAACAACAAAGGATGTGCCGACGCAGAACGCGCAGCCCCACCCATCCTTGGCCGGCTGGAAGATGTCGAAGAAAAAGCGTTGATCGTCGACCCAGTTCTTCTCCGCCAAGAGATTATGCTGGATCGGATCGGCATTGTAGTAGAATTGCGGCGTCTGCACGATCGCAACTTCCGCGTCGGACAATAGCAGGCCGACGGTGCGTTTCAAAAAATCCGCCCGGGGCGCAAAGTCGGCGTCGAGCACCAGAATGACCGGCGCGTTGCTCTCGCGCGCGGTCACGGCCAGCGCGTTATTGAGGTTACCGGCCTTGGCGCCCTTGTTGTCGGGCCGCGTCACATGCCTCGCGCCGACCCGGTCGCAGTACTCTCGCAGCCAGTCACGCCTGGTATCGTCGAGCACCCAGACCGTGGCGTTGGGATAATCGAGCGCCAGCGCGCTCAGGATTGATCGTTCGAGGATTTCGAGCGGCTCGTCATACGTGCAGATGAAGACATCGACAGCGGGGTAGTCATTATTCGCGGATAAAGCGCGCTGCGCCGCGTCGGCTTCCGAGCGACGATCGGTGCTGCGGAACAGGATCACGATCGACATCAGCGTGTACAGAATGGCCAACAGCTCGAACCCAATGAACAGCCGAGGCCAGAGGCTTTGAGCCGACAGCGCGAACGGCGGCAACGTATCGTTCCACCGCCACAGCGCATAAAGGATCAAAAAGCTTGCGGTCGTGACCCCGAACAGAATGCGATCGCGAGCGCGCAACGGGTCCAATAGCCGCGCCATCACCAGAAGGCCGATGAGGATTCCGATATCGATGGTCAGGATCGACAGGTCGTCGCCGGCAGTCGGGAACATCAGCGTATCCTTTCCCCGGTGAATGGATTCCAGCCCGTTTCGGCCAGTACGGCCCAGGCTGTCGCGCCGAGATGGGGGCGGCGATAGTAAAACAAGTCGGGCACGGTGCCGGTCGGGTCAATCGACAGTCCCGTCGTCAGTCGCGCCGCGCGCGACGCATTGAGCAGCCCCGAGCGGGTCTGATCGGTTTTCAGGCTGGCCAGCAGACGATGGCTTTGCGTCGCATCGCCGTTGATTCGGTAGGCCAGCGCCGCCTGCGCCGTGCCCTCGACCCAGACGCCATCGCGGTCGCCATTGAAGTCAAAACCGCCATCGACAGCGAGATGCGCCTGCGCGAAGCCCAACGCGCGTCGCCAGGCCGCGGGCGCATCGCTCACGGCCATCCAGGGCCAGAGCTGAACGTCGAGCGCGAGCACGCCTTCGTCGGCCATGCGGCCGTCGGGTTTGGTGCCCAGAAGGAATCGATCGCCCCGAAAGGCTCGATCGAGCAGTCGCCGTGCCTGCGCCGCCGCGTCGGCATATTTCTGTTCGCCGGTCAGGCGCAACAGCCAGTTCGCAACGGCGTGAACATCGACATTGTGTTCGGTCGACATCCAGGTCAACCTGACCTGCTGCGGATCGTAGCCGTGAAAGCCGCCACAAAAACCGTCGCCGCAGGCTGTCGCGGCGATGATCCAGTCGGTCAAATGCTTGGCGTCGGAAAGATACTGAGCATCGCTCGTCGCCTGATGCAGCGTCAGCAGCGCTAACGCCACCCACGCGACATTTCCGGTCGAGGTGCCTTCCTGCGCCGCATCCTCCGCCCAGATTTTGGCGCTTTCATCCCACCAGCCCGGTAGATTCGGAGCGCCCGCTCCTACGGGGCCGGCGCGATAGGCGTTGCGGATCCGGCCATCGTCAAAACTGCGGTCATGGCGGGCTGCCCGGCTCAGCGCGTTGCCGATCGGCTTGGCGTCCGACAGGTTTCCGCAGGCGATCAGCGCAATGACGGCAAGCGCGTTGTCGTAGACGAAGGCAGTGGTGGCGATGCCCGCAGGCAGGTTCGCTTCATCAGCGGCCGCTTCATAGCTGCGGATGAAGACCGCGTCCGCGCCGCGTGTGAGCGGCGTCACCGCCCGGTTCAGCCCGGCGCAGAAGCTGCTTGCCGTTTGCGCCTCCTCGCCCGCGGCCGGCCATGCGCCCATGATGGCTGCGCCTAAAGTCATCGCGATGGCAAGCTTCATTGCGACGCGAGCGCGCGGGCTCCGGGCTCCCGGTCTTCATCAGGTTTTTCCGCCTGCGGTCGCGGGGAATGGAAAGCGGCTTGCAGCCGGTCGAGACCGGCGCGTCGTGTATCCGAATCGAGCGGCGAGTTTTGGGCAGTGTCAGTGTGGAGACCCGCGTCGCGCGTCCAAGAAGCAACGAAGTGGCCGAGTCGGCGCCAGCTCACCGACATCGATGGCACCACGCCATTATCGCGCGTGACGGTTACCCATTGGCCGACCGGACAGGCCGGCACGCCCGATGTCGCCGCCTGCTGCGCCTGCGAGCCATTGCCGTCCGCGCCATCCGGCGTGATGATCGCGTAGAGTTCACGCCGCTCGGTCTGCGGAAAGGGAACGGCAAAGCGCTCGTCGGCCTTGTCGCTGGTCTTTGGCAATACGGCGCTGATGATCCCGGACCGGAACGAACTTCCGTCGATGCGGACGCGGGTGCCCGGCATCATGTTCTGTCCCTGCCGATAAGAGAAGATGGCGACCACAAAGCGTTTGTCGCAATCGACGATCGAACTGATGGTGTCGCCGGCATTGACATGACGTCCAGCCGCCGCGCCGATGGTCAGCACCTTGCCGCCGCCGCGAGAAAGAACGTCGGCGGCTGAAAGGCTCGCCAACCTACTCTGTTCGAGGTCGATCATACTTTCAAGGTCGGCAAGCACGGCGGACAGCTGCTTCTCCTCGATTTCCATCCGCTTGGCATCCAGCCCGATATCCCTGCGCTTCTGCGCGAGGTTATTGAGCGCAATCAGTTCGTCGCCCACATAGACGCCCCGGTTCAGGGCGCCAAGCTGCGCCTGCTTCTGGTTCAGTTTGGCCGTTTCCGCATCCGCATTATGTAAGGCCGCGTTGTATTGTTGCGCGGTCGGTCTGACCATCTCGATGCTCGCGGCAGCGCGCGTCACCATGTTGTTTTGTCGTTCCACCAAAGCCTTCTTCTCGCCGCTCATGGCGTTGGATTGGGCCACGCGCGCGCGCAGTTCCTCGATCTGCGACTGGAATTGCGCCCTGAGCTGGTCGGTCTGGCTCGCGAGTTCGGTGTCGAGGGAAGCAACGTAGGCGAGATCCGACTCGCGTTTTGCGCGCGTCGCATCGAGCTTCTGGCGCGCGTCGGAGGATTTTTCCTCAAGCGAAATCAGCGTGCTGCGGTCGAGCCTCGGATTTCTGATCTGCGCCAGCCGGTCGCCGTCGCGCACGTCGCTGCCAGGAAGCGCTGTCAGCGCATCGATTTCACCACTGATCGGCGCGGTAAGGAGTGTTACCGGGGCATTGACGACGGCGCGATCGGATTGGTCGGCAACTATCGGCGGTGCCACCGCCGTCACCATCAGGATCGACAACAATCCCGCCACCCCGACGGCGGAGACCCTCAGTATTGCTTGATGCTTCCGGGCAGTCGCACCGTTTGATCGATCAATCATCAGCTCTCCCTTGACTGGAGGTGCCCCGAAGAAGCGCTTCCCTGTTGATAGCTGCCGGTTCATGCCGGTTGCCTTGTGACTGCACTGCAAACAGAGCATCGCGCGTTTGGTTCAAGTTTCATTTGGGAAAAAGATGCAGAAATGATCGATGGGAACCGCACAATGAACTTGCGGGCTGCGATCTGCTTCACGCACAAGCGCGAAATCAGTACCCGGGCGCGATAGTTCATCGAGCCTCAGAAGCGTGCGCCCGCGACTTTCGGCCCTGCCAGGCAGCGCACGCGAAACCGAGGTGGACCGCTACGACTAAAATTGCATTGTTTTCCCGACATCGACGGAACGATGGGTTCTCCCCGGAGTCGATTCCAAGCCTCTGGCACTATGCCCTCCAAAGCCCCAGGCCAGAGGAAAACCTCCCAGGTTGGCGGTCCTGGCGCTAGTGCGGTAAGCGCTGGGGCCGCTTGGGACTCGCTGGATCGTGGAATGGCCCTGCACTTCAGCCGCGTTGCTCCCGCGACGGAGGAGCTGGAGATATGGAGCGCGAGCGAGCGCGGCTTCTCATTTGTGATAAGTTACGAGAATACCAGTGGCCCTGGACTTCACGGGCGGCCGGGCTATGTAGCTGCTTGGCGCCCCATCTACATTGCAGGCCTGCCATCAGGGTAGGTGGATCCCGTTTAAGACGTTGCCGAAGCCGAGGATGCCTGTAACGCCATGCTGGGGCATCTGACCAGATAGCTTTGAATGTGGCGTGGCGTCGCCTCAAAACCGCTGAGTGAGTCGCCCACCGAACAGACAAGCGGTATAGGTCTGTCACGATACCCGCGCGGCTCCGGGGTGAAATGTTCAAAAAATCATCATTTGATATGGAGGTCTCTCCGCTGAGGAGACACGCTGCTGACGCCCTGAGGCGCGCCCGCAAGCTGCCGGTCGGCCATGCGCGCAACGACCTAAGACAGCTGGCGGCCGGCTTGCTCTGGCTTGAAAAGCGCGACTGCGTCAAAGCCCGCGTCGTCGACGTCGCTACCCATCTGGAGAAACTGGAAGGCGCCGCACAACCTAGCGTGGTCGTGGTGGAACTCGCCGCAAGGCGGCCCGGCTAATAACGAATGTGGCTTCTATTTTGGCCTTGATCAAGCACGGCTCCAACGCGGCGATGGTTGAGGGCCTATGCTTGCGATCCGCGCCAGAACAGCCCCCCTCTGCGGCGCGTAGCCGTCCCTACTTAGGTGCCTTCAGCCCGGGCGAGGTGAGCCACTCATTCATGTGTGCGGAAATGTCCATTATACGCGCTCGTCTTAAGAGGGATTCACGCTCCGATCCCGGCGGCAATCGCTCTGCCTGATCTTTGAGATCCGCTACTAATTGCGCGATCCTATCTTCAAGAGGTGGACGGTTCAGTCTCTCCACTTGGGTCAACCGCTTCCTGGGATGCGCTTTGCTTTGAGTCTCCTCAATCATGCTAGGTCCTCCACGCTGGCATGGCCGCCTTCCACGGCTCTACAGAGCAAACTCACCCCGGCAATTCCAGTTTCGAATCCGGTACGGTCACTATCAGTTTATGACCGGCGAAGTGTCGGCCATCCGACAGAGCAACCAGCGCAACTTACTCAATTGATTATTGGCATGAATGTCGCCGCTTAGTGCCGGGTCAGCCAAGCCTAAGATTTTCGGCGGATTCTTTGCCGCGGTTTGCGACTACTTCGTAGCTAACCTTCGCGCCCTCATTCAGAGTGCTCAGTCCCGCCTTCTCGACAGCCGAGATATGGACGAACACATCTTTGCCGCCTGCGTCGGGCTGGATAAATCCATAGCCCTTTGTCGAATTAAACCACTTCACAGTGCCTATCGCCACAGTCGTTCTCTCCCAAGACATTGTAGATTTCTATCCCAAGGCAATCAGAGATCGAATGCAAGAGAGAAATCAGCCCGCCGGCCGTGAAGAATCGGAGGGCCGCTTATGCAAACTAAAAAGACGCAGGAAGGAAGTTTAATTCCAGATCCACGCACAGTAAGCCGCTTAGTATTCAGGACCGTTGGAGTCAGCTCGAAGTAGTTGTCCGATTTTCGATCAGAGACGTACGCCCACCGGTGTTGACATCCGCCTTGTGCTCCATCATCGCGACGCCCCACTGCAAATTGCGGACCAACTGCCGGACCTCACCGTTGGAGCTTTCGTAGAGTGATCTTCCGGTTCCAGGAGCTTGGGCCGGAAGAACCAAAATCGCGGGCAGACGTTGAATCCGCATGTCGGACGCTTTTCACTATTTCCGAGCTCATGCTGTCCGGGCCCTTTGCAAGGCTCGGGCGATGCCTGTCGGACGGATGAGGCATCTCCAGATCGTGGTGGGAAGGATCTATCATCTCCTGACGAAGGAGGCCGCGTACGGCCCGAACCTAGATCACATGGATGACTTTCGGGCGGCACAAAAGCTCGAAAAATCGCTCGATTGATAGGCGTTACGCTCACTCCGCCCGTGCACAGCCGGTTGCATCGTAACAGGCAAAATCATCGACCGGAGCACGGGACCAGCGAAGAATTGCGTCCGCCACGAGAAGAAGTCGCGGTGGGCCCGCAGGAGACGAATTGAGTGGCAGTCGCCGATACCCAAACGGTCGCAAGGCTGCTACGGGAGTATGCGCAGCGGACCGCATTGCGCGGCGGCAATCCATACCGTGCAAAGGCCTACTCACGCGCTGCGGACAGTCTTTCCGCACTTGCCGTCCCGCTCCACGTGCTGATCGAGGAAGATCGCCTCACCGAAATTCCGGGAGTGGGGGAAGCTATTGCCGACATCATCACAAAGCTTCATCGGACGAGCACGCATCCGAGTCTGGAGAAGCTCCGTAAGGAAATCCCAGTCGGCGTCCTAGAAGTGCTGACGGTACCAGGCCTGAGACCAGACAAAGTGCTCCGGCTCTACAAAGATCTCGGCATCACCTCCCTTGCCGAACTCGAGGCCGCCGCAAAGGAAGACCGTATCAAGAAGGCCAAAGGGCTGGGCGCCTCGCTGCAAGCCAGGATCCTGCAGAATTTGGCTATCGCGAAAAACGGCGTGGGGCGGCTGCATCTGCATCGCGCCGCCGCCCTGCTTGAACATGCGACGGCGTCTCTTCAAAAGGCGCGGCCCAATCTGAAGCATGTCACCATCGCTGGCGACTTCCGGCGCGGGTGCGAACTGGTGGGCGACCTCGCTCTTGTTGCAGAAGCGCCTGAAGTGGAGGACGCGCTTGCCGCCCTGGAGGGGGCGGGCTCACAGTCCATATCACGGACCGGAAGCACTTCGGCGCGACCCTGCTTCACGCGACCGGGTCAGCGGGACACCTTGAGCAGCTTCGGGCGCTCGCCGAAGATAAGGGCATGAAGCTTGAAGCGATAGGGCTAAGGAAGGGCCGGCGCCTGCTGGCTGCAACGGAAGAGGAAATTTATAGCGCGCTCGGCCTTCCATTTGTCGAGCCGGAGCTTCGCGAGGGCGCGGGCGAAATAGAGCGTGCGATAAAGGGCAAGCTGCCGAAATTGATCGCCGACCGCGACCTGCGCGGTATCCTGCATTGCCACACGGACGCCTCTGACGGCACCGAAACGCTCGAGGCAATGGCAAAAGCCACACGCAAACGCGGCTTCCAGTATTTCGGGGTGGCCGACCACTCGCAATCGGCGCATTACGCCGGCGGACTCTCGCTCGAGGAGATCGAGGCGCAGCACCGCGAAGCCGATCGGCTCAACAAGAGTTTCGGCAAGAAGTTCCGGATCCTCAAGGGCATCGAATCCGATATCTTGGCCGACGGCTCCTTGGACTACCCCGACGAAATTCTTAGTAGGTTCGACTT
This sequence comes from Bradyrhizobium paxllaeri, assembly GCF_001693515.2. NCBI lineage: Bacteria > Pseudomonadati > Pseudomonadota > Alphaproteobacteria > Hyphomicrobiales > Nitrobacteraceae > Bradyrhizobium > Bradyrhizobium paxllaeri. The sequence continues at coordinate 1,366,483 of NZ_CP042968.1, read as the reverse complement.
CGTCGTCGCGAGTATCCATGGTCGCTTCAAGCTCGACCGGGAAGCGCAAACGGCCCGCCTGCTCCGCGCGATCTCGAACCCACGCACCACGATCCTCGACCATATGACCGGACGCCAGCTAATGCGCCGTCCAGGCTACGACATCGATATCAAGAAGGTACTGCGCGCCTGCGCAAGGCACGGCGTGGCCGTAGAGATCAACGCCCACCCTTGGAGGCTCGATCTCGACTGGCGCTGGCATCAGGCTGCGCTCGACTTCGGTTGCATGTTAAGCGTCAATCCGGATGCCCACTCGATCGGAGAGCTCGACCATATGCACTGGGGCGTCGAGATGGCCCGCAAAGGCGGCGTACCAGCGGACCGGGTATTGAATGCCATGAGCCTGCCACAGCTCCTGAAGCATCTCAGGCGCCGGCGGTAAGGAATTACTCCCGCCGCATCCTGCCGAGGATCTATTATGACGGATTCCTGCCGACTATGGTCGAACTCAAGCAGCGTGCACCCGCGGCTTGCTAGGCGATTCTTTGTGATTGGCGTGCTTCGGCTGCTCCACCTGTTTGGCGAGCCGGCTCCGCAGTAAGGCGAGCACGGCGGCTTCCTCCGGCTTCAAATTTGCGACAGCGCTCCGAAGTTCGCTCTCGACTTGTGACTTGATCTCAAGGACCAGGTTTCCATCCATGTACGAGTTCAATACCTCCGGATGGATGTAGCACTTCCTGCAGATCGTCGGCGTGTTGCCGAGCCGCGCCGAGACGTTTTCGATTGCGCTGCGAAGATTGCGCTTGGCCTGAGCAGCGCTGTCGAAGCTCTGAAGTTCGCTCAGGGTCATGGCAGCCAGCACCGTTCCTGCCCAAGTCCGGAAATCCTTTGCGGTAATTTCTTTACCGGTAATTGCCTTGAGATACTCATTCACGTCGGTCGATGTGACATCCTGGCAATTGCCTTGTTCATCGATGTACTGAAGCAGTTCTTGTCCGGGGAGCTCCTGGCAGGCTTTGATGATCTTGGCGATGCGCCGGTCTCGTACGCGTAGCGACCATTGCTTACCCCCTTTACCCGTGAAGCGAATACGAACCTCGTTTCCCTCGACCGCCACGTGCCGGTTCTTCAACGTGGTCAGGCCATAGCTGTTATTCTGCTTGGCGTAATCGTCATTACCTACGCGGATCAACGTGGTTTCCAGGAGATGCACGACGGTTGCCAGAACTTTTTCGCGCGGCAGGCCGCGCAATGCCATGTGCTCGCGCACTGTTTCCCGAATGGAAGCAAGCGCGTTTGCAAACGCAACCACATGCTCATACTTTGTGCTTTCGCGCACTTCGCGGAAGCGGGCATGGTAGCGATATTGCTTGCGTCCCTTTGCGTCACGGCCGGTTGCTTGGACATGGCCGTCCGAGAACGGGCAGATCCACACGTCGGTCCAAGCGGGCGGGATCGCGAGTGCCCTGATCCGCTTCAGCGCGTCAGATCCGCTGAGCCTTGTGCCGTCGGGTCGTATGTAACTAAATCCTGTCCCTGCCTTCTTGCGCCGAATACCGGGACGTTCGTCTGATACGTATCTCAGGCCAGCGGATTCGGCGGCGTCCCGCGGGTCGACAATCGCCTGCGCGCTATCTGGTGGCTCGATCAGCAACACACCGCCTCCTGTCCAATGAACTTTTCTGATCGAGGAGGGTTCCTGTGAGGCCTTCAATGAGGCACAAGGGCCTAACGCCCTGGCGGGCGCCCTTCGAGCGAAGACCCGATACGATCAACCGGCTTTGCGATGGCGCGCGCTCCGCCTGCCTTGGCCCGTTTTTCCATTTCGGGTTCGGGAGGCAGGCTTTGTCGAGCGCTCGGCGGCGAGGCTTCGCCGGAGCGCATCCATGAGATTGACGACGTTCTCGCGTGAGGGCTTGACCGGAGGGGCCTGCGTTGGGCGTTTTGCCTTCTTCCTGCGCAGAATGCGCACGAGCGCCTTGCGGTAGTGATCCTCCAGCATAGCAGGATCGAAATCGGCTGACCTCGTTCGGATGATATGCTGCGCGAGCTTCATCATTTCGGGCGGCAACTTCATCTCGAGAATCTCGCTGAAATATTCCGACTCGTTTCGGACCTCGTTCGCGAAGCGTAGCGTTACGCCGCGAAGGCCGTGGCCCATCGGCTCGAGCAGAAACGGCCTCTCGCGCGAGGATAGCACTACGCGAGCCAGGCCGCTAACGGCCTCCCGGCTCATCGCATCTCGGATCACCGCAAAAGATTCCCGGCTAATTTCCTCGCGCGGCCCGACGTAGTACGGCTTCTCGAAATACCGCGCGTCGATCTGCCCGGCGGGAACGAAACGCTCGATTTCGATCGTGCGCGTGTTCTGCGGCCTTTGAATAGTAACCGATTCTCCTGCTCTTCATCATCATAGTCGGCGGCGTCTTCGGCGGGCTCACCACGAGGGATGGCGGGGACGATTGGCGCACTTTCACGCCGGGGCGGAGTGGCAACCTCCACCTCACCAGGCCCGCGGTGCTCGCGTCGAGCCTGCTCTAGGTCTCGATCTTCGACCAGCAGAAACTCGTTCTCGCCGACCTCATAGCCGCGCGCCGCTGCTTCTACGGCCTCTCCCGTAACGGAATCGACAAGTTTCTGTTTGATGCGATGGCCGGTTCGCCGGTTGACCTGCCGAAAGGAGATCCGCTCAGCCGCCGAGATTGCGGGATAGAGCGCGATGGGACACGAGACGAAGGACAGCTTCAGATAGCCCTTCCAGTAGGGTCGGGACGCCGGCACCAGAACGCAACAAGGTACAAGAGCCAAGCCGGGGGTATGGCCGCGCAGTCAACGGCCGTAAGGCACGGAAGTTTCAGGGGCGGCCTTATGTTGCACGCCTTTCGCAGGAACGCTGCGCTTCAGCAGGGCTCTGCTACCAAGGTCGATTTCCCGTGCTTGATGCTGGAGAATCCTTGCACTGCCGACTCACCTGCACGTGCATGTGCTGATTTCCGAGCGGATATGGTCAAGTCCTATAACCAACACCGGCCACGAACGGGTTGCGCGCTCAATCAACCAAGAATCTATTGTCCACGCCCATTCACCGGTGTCCGCTATGGCGAAAGCGGCTGGTTATCCTCGCGCCCGGCGCAACGCAGCTTGCAGTCGCGTCATCTCCTTCTCCCAACGCGCCTCTTCAGCCTGCGACTCTTCCTCGAGAGCCTGTAGCTTTGCTCGAATGCCTGCTGCTTTCTCTTCGTGCTTCCGGCGGGCTGTGTCCAAGGCGCCTTGTGCCTTGTCGATGGCATGCTGCCGTCGCTCGCGCTCCATCTCCCTGGCAGCCTCTTCCTTCGCACGTTCGCGCTCGCGGCGCTTGTGCTCCTTCTCGAAAGCGAGTGCGGCCTTCCGGTCAGTCGCCTGGTCATTGCCTCGTCTTGGGGGCTTCTGTGCACTGCGGCCCTGCGACTTGCGGCCTGACGTCTTCGAGCCGCGGTCGCTGGCGAGATCGGTGGGCAGTTCAGCGTGCTCCTTAAAAAGCCCACTCGAGCCGACTGGGCGTTTCAAAACGACGCCCGGCGCCGCCATCGTCGCTACGATTACGTCGGGATCCTCGCTTTGCTTCGCCGCGCCCTGGTGAAAAAGATTGCTGTCCGCGCCCCAGGCTTCCAAAGCCGCCTTCATCGAAGGCGCCGCTATCGCCAAGTCGAAAAAGCCTAATGATGTCTCGTAGGTCTTCAGCTTTTTCGCCATGCATACGCTCCGCAGCGGCCAGTTAGATCACGATATGATCGAAGTCCATGGCAATCCGGCAGTTTGGAAACGTCCTCTTCGCTTCCGCCAATAAGTCTGCATCGGTATAGCGACCGGAAATGTGAGTTAGGACGAGTTGCTTCACGTCGCACATAGCCGCAAGCGCGGCCGCTTCACGCGCGGTGAGATGTCCGTAGTCGCGCGCAATCGCCGCGTCGCGTTCCAGAAACGTGGCTTCGATGACCAGCACGTCCGCACCCCGAACCAAGTCGGCCAATCCCTAATGGTGCGCAGCTTCTCCGCAACGGCTGCGTCTTGGATTTCTTCCGCATAGCCGTGCCTTGCGATCAACTCCCACGTCTCTTCATGCGCCGATGACAGCAGACTAGCGACGTGACGATCAGCCCGTCGAAATTGAAGGTGTTGGATGACTTCGGCTTGAACTTTAGGGCTCGGGTCCGCCTTCGCGAGCTCTACCGCCAGATCTATTCCATCCAAGCCGCTCTCTCCGGCAATCAATGCCAGCAGATGCTCCCGCGTCTGCTCGGAGAGCGTAGCAACTCTTGCTTGAAGATCGGGACCCAGAACCCCCGGACGAAAGCGCGGCGCGCTGCGCAAAGTTGGAATTTGCGTCTGGCTATTGCTGTCCGAAGCTAAGGGCCAAATCTGCGGCGCGAAATCGGGCCTGCCGGTCATAATCATGAAACGCACCGCGCGATCCACTTTGCCCGGTTTGTGCCAACGCTCGGCGAACGCCATGATGTCCGCCTGCACGAGGTCCCAGGCCCCGGACGCAGCGCGATAGATCATCTCGGCCGCCAACATCGGATCAATGGGCAAGGCGAGGCGTATGGCGTGAGCCACGATTTCTGCGCCACCCTTCTCACGCGACAGGCGCTCCGTGGCGAACAAGACCGATTCTTCCCACGAAGGCTGATCAAGGATGGCAGCACGCAGCTGCACGCGGGCGCTCGAGTCACCGCTTACGGCAGCCCGCATAATTTCAACGACCCGGCCACTCGCATACCATTCCTGGAATTGCTGATGCTGAAATGCAATGCCCTCTCCCGAGCGCATCAATATGTGGTGACTCGTCAGCGCTTCTAAAATTGCGAGCGGCTGTAGCGGACCGGCAATCTGGCCTTGTTCTCGCAGCTTAGCAGCCGTCGCTGTGACGATCCGGCGTGCGTCGGGCTCAGACATGGTGGTAGAGCCAACAATATTGAGATGACTCGCCAGATCGGTCAGAATCTCCGTGTGGCATCCAAGTAGCACTGATCGCAGAGCGTCGGCGTGGTCGACTGCTCTCTCATGCTGCTCGACGAACAAGCGCAGCACGGCTTCCTTTGTGTCAGGCATTGCGCCTTGCGCGCCGCCCGTGAGCAAGGCAGAAAGGTACAGGGGCGTGGCGATCAGCGCGCGAACGCCGGGCGTCCGCCAAGCACTATCGACGATCATCTTTCCGGCTTCGCTAAAGAGTGCATCTGCGATCGCGATCTGCTGATCCACAGAGAGGGGTTCGATCTCGACGCGCGGCCCCGATATGGGAACGTCGAGCGCCTGTCGCCGCGTTGTCACGACGATGCGAACGTCCGGCCAATCGCGACGAATTTGCCCGATCTCTACACGCAAACGCTTGTGGGCCTCCGGTGCAAGCTCATTCCAACCGTCGAGCAAGAGCAATAGGCGTCCGCGTTGGGCGAGCGCGCTGATCTCGCCAGCGTCAATCGTCCGGAAAGCGGCACGGCGATGTAGGCTCTCAAGGAGCCCTGTTGATCCTGCGGACCAATCGCCCAGCCTAAAATAAAGCGGTACAATCGAAGGCGCTGTGAGCGCGTGTTCAGCTAGTTGCAAGAGGGTCGTGGTTTTGCCTGTGCCTGGGGACGCCACAATCGTTACCTCAGGCGCGACTTCGATCGCGAGTGGCAATCTTCCGATGCTGAAAGATGGCGCGGCGCTGTCTCCGTCAATTCTCAGCGTGAGCTCGACTGTGGCGCCAGACCACACTGGCCCGCGCTTGTGTGTCACGAGGTCCGCGCCAGCAGCGGAACGAATCTTCTGGAATACGATATCGAACGCGGCATCAACTGGTCGATCATCGGCGGAAATCGCTGCCTCAACCCGCGCTGGCTCCTCGGCAAGGACGGTAGCGGGGTTGAGAAGCTCGCGGAAAGCGCGTGCTTGGGTGTCATGTTTCCATTTGGTCAATTGCTCGACGGTAAACCGTTCAGGATCGGCGTCGACGAGCCTTCCGCAATTTTGGCAAAGCCACAGTCCGTTATCCTTGCTGCGTCGCGCTTCCGGCGTTTGGGCAGCGTTGTAGCGTGGGCCACCGGGAGACGCCGCGCAGATATGGGCCGCCACGCCGATGATGATCGTCCCGTCCTGGGCTGCATTGGCACCGACAGTCGGCCGCCGGCATTCAGGATTGGAGCAGCGATAGGCGACGCCCTTGGCAATCTCCGTAACGGTGCGTTTGGTGAAATCGTCGCGCACGTGCAACCCAAAATCCTAGGAATTGCCTCCAGGCCCCTGCCAAGAAATGACGAATCCTTTATAAAACCAATAACATAGAAAGCATGCCGCTGCACGCCGGTGCGTTTGCAGTTGTTTCTTGGCATGGTGTTCGGCAGAACCGATCATCTAACGTCGGATCATCAATGCCAAAAGTTCTTCCGAGCCAGATCGTAGACGCCATTGATGGCATGTTCGGCGCCAGCCGAAACGAAATTGATGCCGGCGCCGTCACCTATGTCCACCGTGCCGAGGTTCACGCGCTGCTCGGTCTTCTCGATCAAGTTCCAAGCGAACTGGTCGATCTGCCGGCGACGGACTATCTTGAATTGTCGCGCTGCCGCGCTGTCCTTGCGACGTCGCTTGCGCTCTGGAACGTCGGCGATACTCGGCCCGCGCGAGATATCGGTGGCAAGGATGCGGTGGAGCGCATCCGACGCCTGATGAAACAATGTCATGATGAATTACCTCCAACAGAACCTGAACTGCCCTTTATTTCTGATAGCGATATTCGCCTTGGCATTGAGGATCGCATTCGGGCCGCATGGACGGATTTCAATGCGCGAGAATGGATGGGCGCGACAGTCTTTGCGGGGGCAGCATTGGAGGCCCTTCTTCTCTGGGCGTTAAAACAAGTGTCGCTCACGAAACCGTCCAAACGGCCTCCTGATCAGCTGCATCTCGCCGACCTGATTAGCCTCGCTGCGTCAAATGGAGTGATCGACGCTGCAACCGAACAACAGGCGGGCCTTGCCAAGGACGCACGCAACCTTGTCCATCCTGGGCCTGCATTGCGGTCCGGCGAAGCTTGCAACAAAGCAACGGCACTGGCCGCTCTTGCCGCGGTTTACGGTCTGATTGAGCAACTTAAAAAGTTAGTGGTGTAGGGAGCTCTTAGAACGCTAGGTAATGAACTAGGTAATCTGCTTATGCAACAAAACGAAATGATTTCCCGTCTGGAGAGTTATGTAACTGCGCTTGAGGGGATTCTTTCGCGATTCCGTAAGACGCGCGGCAGCATTCATATCGATAGCGATGACGATGCTCGTTTCAGGCAGATTGTCTTGGAATTGCGAGATTTGTTTGATGACGAGTTCGTTGATGGCCATCGGCACTCTCAGCCACTTGTCGCTTATTTCAACGACAGCATCAGCAATTGGCTGAATTCGCCTTCCCATCATGGCGTCGAAAGCGTCAAGGGCGTTGTTGTCTCCGCCCTCACGCGTGTTCGCCGTAATTCGCTTGCTCTTAAGACAGCGACGCTTTCGGTAAAATCGTCAAAATCAATCGACCCGGAAATCATTTTCAGGCTAGCCGAGCGCCTACATCGGGTTGTGCGTCAACTAAGGGAACGTCGTGAAGGGCGTCCTACACTTGACGTCGCTGACGAATACGACGTGCAAGATCTTTTTCATGCTCTCCTAGCCATTCATTTCGATGATATTCGCCGAGAGGAATGGGTGCCATCATACGCCGGCCGAGCCTCAAGAATGGATTTCTTGCTGCCGGAGATTGAAGGGGTCGTCGAAATAAAAATGACGCGCCCAGGTCTGACAACGAAGCAGCTCGGTGAGCAGCTCATCATCGACATCGCCAAATACAAGAGACATCCAGCATGCCGGACGCTGTTCTGCGTGGTGTACGACCCTGAAGGACGTATTACGAATCCTCGAGGTGTTGAGAACGACCTCAAGGACGAAAGCGATCAGATGTCCACGTATGTCATAATCGTGCCGCGGAATGCGTAGGTATATTATCTAGTAATTTCAATATATGATACATATCCTTGTGTAATGTCTTGACATATGCAAGGTTTTGTATCATATTGGTTCCATGAAAAAAGAGCCGGAACGCCAGGAGGATAGGGCCATCTCGCTTCTCCAGAAGCGAGGTATGATGCGCCTTTCCGAATTCCTCGAACAAGGAATCACGTCGGCGACCATTTCCCGGATGGAGCAAAAGGGCGCGCTCAATCAACTAAGTCGCGGTCTTTACCAGCTTCCTGACGCGCTGCTGGACAGCAACCACTCACTTGCTGTTGCCGCCAAACTCGTTCCCAACGGGGTCATCTGTTACGATTCCGCGCTCTCCTTTCATGAACTGACCGATCGCATTCCTCCCTATGTGTGGATGGCGATTGGTCCGCGCGATTGGCGGCCCAAGATCACGCGCCCTCGCATTCAAATCACGCGCTTCGGCCCCAAGGAATTCGACAAGGGCGTTGAACATCATTCCATCGAAGGCGTATCGGTATCAATTTATACGCCCGCCAAGACGATCGTCGACCTCTTCAAAAGTGGCCACCGTCAAAAAGCGTTCTACAATGCACCCGCAGGCCTTGCGCACGCTACGCAAGCCATGAAAGACGCGCTCAGGCTGCGCAAGGCGACACCTTCCGAGATCGCAAAATACGCCGTCGAAGCCGGCATATGGGAAAAAATCGTTCAGCCGCGCCTTGAGGCGCTGACTGTGAATGCGTAAGCCGCTGAAAAATGCCGGGGCTTCCGTCCGTGCCCGCCTGCTCAATCTTGCGAAAGAGCGCAACGAGCCGTTCGATCTCCTGCTCACGCAATATGCGCTCGAACGACTGCTCTACCGGCTGAGCATCAGCAAGTACAAGGATAAGTTCGTCCTCAAAGGTGCCATGCTGCTGCGACACTGGCTCGATGATCCACATCGGCCAACGCGCGACCTCGACCTGCTCGGCTTTGGCGAGAGCGATCCGCAACTGACCCTAGGTTTATTCAAAGAAATTTGTGAAACCCAAGCCGACGACGGCGTTACGTTCGATACCGGTACGCTGGAGGTCGACACGGTTCGCGACGACTCCGGCTATAGGGGCTTACGTCTCAAATGCTATGCTACGATTGACGGGGCGCGTGTGCGAATTGTCATCGACATCGGCTATGGCGACGCAACCGAGCCGGGGCTAAACGAGATCGAACTCCTGCCGCTGCTCAACCAGCCAGCGCCGAGGCTGCGGGCCTATCCGCCGGAGACTGTCATTGCCGAAAAATTCCAGGCGATGGTCCATCTTGGCCTTGCCAACACGCGTTTGAAGGATTTCTACGATATCTGGGTCCTTGCCCGAACCTACGAGTTCAAGGACGATCGCCTCGCGCGCGCAATTGAAGCTACCTTCGCGCGACGAAAGACCGAGATTCCAGCGGATCGACCGGACGCCCTCACCAAGGCGTATGCGGATGATCCGACCAAGGTCCAGCAATGGACGGTCTTTATCCAGGACGTTGCAGTCGATCCCGATCCTCTTCCTGGTGTCGTCGAGACGCTCGCCACTTTCCTAATGCCCCACGCAGAAAAGGCGCGGAATTTGAAAGGCTAGGAGCTGCAATGGTCGGTCGGACGAAAATCGCCGGCATCAACGGCAAGCCTCCTAAGACATCTCTCCACCACTGGTGGCCCCGAGGTCTCTCCGGACTTTGGAAGGACAAGGAAGGCAAGGTCACACGATTATCGTGGGATGGAACGATGCTAAGGGCGCCACCCAAGCAATTCGGCGCGATTACCAATGGCCACCACATCAAGCTCAACGGCCCATGGGCGGGATCGATCGAGCCGCTCTTCGACGATGCAGACAGTGTCTTACCGTCACTCGCTGCAAAATTGGAAAGCCTGTCGTACGTTGATGGGAAATGTGGCACGGCGATCGATGAACGCATCACACCTCACGAGATAACGCCTGAGGACCGAAAGTTGCTCGGCGAGGGCTTGGCTTCCTTGTTGGTTCGATGCCCTGCTCATCGCCATCAATTGCATCTGGCAACGGAGCGCTCTGCGGGTCGGACCGGTGACCGGGTTCAAAAACATGAAGGCGCACTCATCGCCCTGAACATCAATCAACACTATCGCCAGATCGTGCAATCTTTGGAACGTGGCGGGAAAGTCGTTCTGCTCCGATCAGGCGAACGAGAGTTCGTCATGGGCGAAGGCTATTTGAATACACTCGCTGGTCACACCGTCGAACTCTCGTACCAATGCCTCCTACCGCTCACGCCGACTATGGCTGTGCTTGCCTTCGCGCCGCGCAGGTATTGGACCAATCCACCTATTTGCACCATCGGCCTCAACCATGCCGAGGTTGACCTCATCAACGAAGTTACGCAGATCTATTCCCGTGATTACATCTTCTATCGGAACGAGGCGCCAAAATTGATTGACGCATTCACGGCTCGCGAATTCCGTGTTTTTCAGTATCATCGGTTCGAATGGCTCGATGCCGTGATGCAGGCGGTTGCAGCTTATGCACCAAGGCGGAGTGTGTCATAATGGATGCCTCCCATGAAGGTCGTTGATTCACTTCTAAACCGCTCTGAAAAAACGGTGATGCGCGAACTCGAAAAGATCGCATCGGACAATGCAATGAGGATATTCGCCAAGCCGCGGCTGTCCGATGTGATCCAGAAGAACAGCACGCATCTCACCAACCGCGAGTTCGATTTCTATACGCGGAGTCACTGCGATTTCGTTGTTGCCGACCCAGAAGCCAGACCGGTCATGGTCGTCGAATATGACGGGCCGCTGCACCGATTGAGCGACGAACAGCGGGAGCGCGATGCAATCAAGAATGAATTGTGTCGGCGAGCCGGATTGGGATTGCTTCGGATCAACGACAACTACGTCACGAAGATTTATCGTGGCATGACCGTCCTGCGCTGGATCATCGAAGTCGCCGAGCTAGAAAAGGTTTTCAATGCTGCGCAAGAAGGAGGTCACATTCCGTGGGATGAGCCTTTCGATCCGACATTTCTTGAGCCGGCCGGCTCCGGCGGTCGCTTTCCCTATTGGCTTGGTGCGGCGGCAACCCAATCCTTCCATAAGTTCTTCGGAACGCTCGATCGCGACATCCCGAAAGGCCTCAATGGTGTTCTCGGACAAGATGAGAACGGTGCCGCACGCAGACTTTCATGCCTCTATTTCGGAGACCAGAGTCTCTGGACGACGACCGGTATTCGTAAGCAAGATTTGCAATTTCCAGATTATGATCTCCTAGATGAGATCAACACTTGCGAGCTCGGCATTCTCCTAAAAAGGTTTCGACGAGGGCTGGTCCACGCGTCCTCTGTTGACGAATTTCGGCCGATCTTTGATCACTTTTGCAAGAGTTACAACGCACATCCGAGCTACTCCATGGGGGCTTTTCCGTTCGAAACCCATTGGAACTTCACCGAGGGGTGGAAGGCACGGCAGGCTTAAGCGCGTTGGCCGTTCAATCAACGTCTCCTTGAACTGCAAAGCGTATTCATTCGCTTTGGCGGGGCTGCCGCATCGCGAGTGCTGGCGCTCACGATCCGCCGCAAGACAGGCGGGACCCTCTGACATCAAGGATAGACGCGAACCACGGGCGGGGTCATTGCAGATCGAATGGAATAGTCACCGATCTGCCGCGCAACCTCGCCGGCGATGTACTGCGCGCCCATGACAATGTGCCCGACCGCCACCCGGTCGGGCTGTTCCGGAGAGTATCGGTTCTCGACGTATTGAGGTAACCGCTTGATGACGAGGAGCACGCGATCGAGATCGAACGCTTGGCTCCCCGTGCTGAACGCTTTGGCGGCAGACGCCAGATCATGACCATGCTTGCGGCGCTCTTTATCATCGATCCCCTGAGCGGCAAGGCCACCTTTAAGCGAGAGCTCCGCCCCAATTAGGCTGGATTGAACGGCTCCTCGAAAATCAAAAGCTACGCTCAAAGCGGCCGCGGCTGCCTGCAACTGGAATGAAGCCAGTTGAAGTAACTCCTGAGCTTCCTTTGAGGGCACCTTATAGTCGCCCAACCGACCTAATGCGCCCGCGAAGTCGAAAATATCAATGAACTGATCGTGGAAGGCCGCCAAATCCTGGGGGCGCGATGCCAACCAACGAAGTTGCATCTCTGAGAGATCAGTAAGCTGAAACGGATTGACGGACATCCGGCCGTAGCCATAGGGGATGTAAATCCGCGCGAAGATATCCCTAAACATAAAGACGCCGCCGTGAATGCCTCCAATCGCCAAGTCCGATGGCCGGTAGAGCGAGCCATGTATCTCCAGTATCCGTTGCGCCGTCGGAGGCATCCCGTCCCCTGTCATCACGAACGAGATGTAGCCAAGTTTCTTCATGACCTTAGAGACGATCGCCATGCTGCGCTGCTTAGGTGCCAGTCCTTCCGTCAGGGCTTCTTCGTCAGCCGCAATAACGAGTTCGAGTAGTTCGCTATCGGAATGCTCTTCACGCCCGGATGTTTTCTCGCCATGGGGAGGCTGCATAGCGTCGTCCTTAGCATCGTTGCGCAATCGGATATCCGTCAAATTCAAGCGGGCACCGTGCGAGCCGGCCTGCGCCATACACGAGGTAACGCAAGTCGACCAATGGCCTGTCGCTGCCTTAGAGCCGGCACCCTTAGTTCGAAATGTGAAGTTCAGTAAGGTGTCTGCGTGCAGCGCCCTCAAGCCCCACGAACGATGCGCCGGTTATAATCATCTGTGTTTGGGCGAACTCCTCTCGTTCCAACAGTTCGATGAACGGTTGGACGATGAAGTTCTCTTTATCTTCGATCAGCTCACCAGCAAATTCGGCGGGCATATCCAGAATTGCCAGACCTGGATAATGGCACTGGGCTTGGGCGCTCAGCGTCAACAGTCCGTAGTGGTAAGCCATGAGGAAGTACAGGGAGTCGGTTCCTCCCAATGCGGCTTGCCACTTCTTCGATCCAACTTTGAATCTGAACGAATTGGCCGAAATGTCCAATGACACGTCGTTGTGCGGCCAGATGCCCGGCTTTAGCCGATCGATCGCATGCAGGTACTCGTTCATTCCATCTGCCAGTACCTTACTGGCGTCGTCGAAGTCGGTTGCGCGGATCATCGCGCTCACTGTTTCGTCCAGTGGTCTGATGCGTTTTTCAATCTCGGTGATTTCAGATCCCAGCTTCAGGCCAAGTTCTACAGCGCCCTTTAACCGACCGAGCTGCCGTTGCCGCTCGTTCAGTTCGCCGAGTTCCATGTCTGTGGCGCTGATCTGTTCGCTGACCAAAGCAGAAACAGCCGCACGCAAGGGCGCGAGTTCGTTGTCTACCATCTTCAGGGTCTCTTTAGACTCTGCGAGTTGTGCCTCGATGCGCTTGCTGTCGCGGTGAAGAAGACTTAGCAGCTGTTGCGCCTCGGCTAGTTCCCCTTTCAAACGCTCGCTTTCGAATTTTAGCCTGGCTGCACCAAGCTCCTGAATCGCGGGTCCGTCGGGTAACTCCTGGCTGCATAGAAAGCAGCTATAGGGCCTCGATGCTTTATTTGTTACCGATTGATCGCAAGCCGGGCAATGAGTTACACGCAAGTCGGCCAGCAATTCTCCTGCGTCGCTGACACGGCTCAAGCGCTCCGCTTCCCCGTTGAGGGTCTCCTGATAAGCCTTCATTTCGGCGATACGTTCGGTGACACCCGCCGCCCGCTTACTTAATTCCTCCATTCCGATCACGAGACTGGCTCGCTTTTCTCCGAGTTCCTGACTGCGACCGCGTCCACTTGGCGGCAATGAGTTTGTCCGGATCGATTCGAGAATTTCGATTCGTCTAGTGCGAAGCTCGCTAGCGCTGTCTTCAAGCCGCTTTTGCGCTTCGACAACGCGGGCAATGGTTATAGCTCCCTTCAAGTCGGCATCCGCGAGTACATCACCCGCCAGCTCTTGCAAGGTCGCTTCGTATTGCTCCCGTCGCGCCTGAAGTTTGGCGGCTTCACTCTTCAGTCGGATTAGTTCTCCGTATTCGTCACTAAAGACGCTCTCGGCCAAGCCTAAGAACTGAAGCAGACAGGCATGTTGTTCACCTTCTGGCTGCTTGTCAGCAATATCGGTCCAGAACCGCTGCTGGCGGAATATATGTCGCAATAGCATCCGAAAGCTCAATTCCGGCCACGTTTGACCGGAGTAGGGGCTGCCTTTCGGGAAGTGAAGCAGGGGTATGTTCAGTTTCTCTAGCAACAAGCGTTGAAAATCTTGCGAGCCCATCGGAACGCCATTGACGAAGACCTTTGATTTTGCGCCCAGCTCGTCCCATTTCCGCTCGACGTGTAGGGTGTCATCAGCGACGCGCATTACGGCGGAAGCGCCACCGTATTTGATGGCAAGATGCTCATCGATGTCGGACTCGAACGGATTGGCTCCGCTGTCGCCAAGCAGGAAGTCAAGCGTCTGAAGCCAGCGCGTCTTTCCGGTGTTCGGGCGACCGACAAGGACATTGACACCATCCTCGAAGATTAGCTCTTCCGGTGCCCCGACTGTCTTTCGGCGTTCCACTCTCACAATGCGAAGCGTTGGCGTGCTCATCGGCGTATCACCTCACCGAGGGGCTTCTTGCCGACTTCCTCGTCAAACAAATTGTAAATCAGTTTCTTGAGCGTGCTGCCGCTCTTGGAGCCAAATTCCTTTTTGACGGCACGCATTCTTTCAACAAGCGACGCAAAGGACGGCTTTCCGGCGAGCGCAGTCGCTCGTTTTTTCCCGTCAGGCGTCAGCGTTATCAAATAGCCGTTCTTCTTCTTCACGACCTCGATCAATTGCCGCGCTTCGAGATAGGCCAGAACACGGTAGTATCGTTTGTCCCATGGGCCGTAGTGATGCCGGACCATAGCGGACTCGACTGTATCGCTGCCTTCTGCAACAGGCGGCGATGCGTTCTTTGCGACGGCGAAGAAATCTGGATATCTCACGAAGAAATCCAGCTTCGCCATTTTTGTCAATCCGTCGATCCGGTTGCCGGTTCCGCATAGGCTGATAAGTAGGAGTATTCTAGCTGCATGAAATTCAACAATGTTGTCCGCAGACAAAGGCAAGCTGACCGGGGCGAGGCCTATTTGATGTATCGACTTCATCGCTCTTGCCTCGTGAATCGATGAAGGCACCTGTCCGCGATGTCGTACATGCAGCCCTTCAGAAAGGCTGGCTGGTCATCAACGGGGTTGGACGAGTTCTGATTAATGGCATCCATTTTTTGCAAACACAAAGAATGGAAGATCGCTCCGTCAGCAGACAGCTCGCCTGCCATTTGTCCAGCACGCAACGTGGCAAGCTCCGACTTGACCCGCCGCTGCATCGCTTGGACATCGTTCTCGCTCATATAACGTGGCGTACGCATCATTTGCGCATAATCACGCCGCAACTCTAGTGCCATTCTGATCTGGTCGTCAGAAAGACTCGCGTCGTCCATCTTCTCCCGAAGTTTGGCGCCGGAAACGTCAGAGCATCCATCGACAAGTTCTTGAAGCCGATCACTCCACCACGCCAAAAGCGCGGCGCGGCTTATGATCTTTTTAGCCCTGTCGGGAATCCAGAATGCCCGCCCTGCGTCATAAGCCCACGAACGCAGTTCGCCTTCCACGACTTCTGCCTGCTCAGGCAGAATGAAAAATTTCTGGCTGAAGGCGATCTTCAGGATGCGCAACACGTTTTTGCTGCGGATCGTATCTTGGTCATGTCGCACGTCCCAAAGACAGTGCTCAAGCCAGTATTCGATGCCGCTTCCCTTCGCCGACTTGAGATCGGGAAGCTTTTCCTTGACGGATTCCGAAAGCGAGCCGAAGTCCGCGCAGGTTGTTTCGCGTCCCGGCCCGTAGCAGGGATATGTCAACAGCCTGAGTTCTGAATTTACGTCTCGCAGCGTGACAATCCGAAAGCGTGCGGTCTCTTTATGCTGATCGCGAGTCAGCGACTTTGCGCAAACGGAATCCGCCCCTTTCGCGCAAAGACTTGCGACCGACCAAAGTGTATCTGGTTCATTCGATTTGACTTGGACGTATTCGACGAACTCTTCGCCGTCCTGCACGCGCTTGATTAAGATGTCGTCGTGCGTCTCGCAATGCACCTTTTGAATGGTCGCGTCTTCGATCATATCCAGAAAAATATCGACGACGATCTCGTCTTGATACGAAAGGCCTGCACGCGCAGTCGGCCCGCCTTCCTCATGCGGATGATGGTCGTCAATGGACGGCAGCTCGATCTCGGCGGTGCTTGCTTCGTCGGACATACTGGGCGTTTCAATCGGTAGCTTTTTGCTTAGCCCCAACCCTTTCAAATTTTTCTGGTAACCGCAACGCTGACTTGCTAGATTTTAATAATACAGCTTCGGCTACACATTTAATAGCTCTTCCCAGCAAGTGGTGTACCGAGACGAAAGGTGGTCTTGATGTCGCTTTCAAGCTTGCTGCCTGCCGGACGATGCGTATGTCAGTACGTGCCACGACCGTAATACGCATTCAGGCGGTCGAGGGCCTTCATTATCGACTTCGACCTAGCGCTTTCTGGCGCGATTCAGAGATCGCCCTGGACCCTTGCCGCAGGTGCGAGATCAAGTAGCATGACGCCTGCTTTCTTGTACCGAAATCGGGGTTGGTAGATCGCCCGTATGACGCGGTTGGCGGCTTTGGCCAGCGTGCCGGTATCGGCACTGGCAATCGGCAGCCGGACCGAGCGTGTCACGTTGGACGGCGGATCGGTCGGCTTGAAGCGGTTCGTTTCGACGAATACGGACAGGTGCGCTGTTGCCAGACCTTGGCGGCGCATCTTTTCGGCGGCGCGTGCGACGTAACTCGCGACTGCTTCCTCCATTCCTTGCAACCTCGTGACCGGCCTTCCGAACGAGCGCGAAGCGATGATGCTTTTGCGATCCGGCGCGTGATGTTCGAGCGAGAGGCAGCCGACGCCGGGTAATTCCATGACCATGCGCCCGTGCGGGGGTCGAGAGGGCGCTGGGGAAGCGACACAGGACGTGAGCGTGTTCAAAGCACGTCTCGCCTTCAAGACATTCAACGTCGTGCGGCAAGGACGGATCGATTTAAAGAGATCATGACGGCCAAGGGTTACCAATATTCGATCACTCAATGTGATGTACCCGCCGAGAGATGGGCCACACTTGAGGCGTTTCGGGCGAAGCGCGAGACTTGGCTAGAGTGGCTCGACAACGATGAACACCATGCGATCTGGACCACCGTATCAGCGATGGTTTGGACAGACGTGTCATTTCGAACTCTCACTCAGCTAGCCGTCGATGATGAGAATAGCAGTCTCGGCAATTCGCTGATCGCAGAAGCGGTAATCAACGGGCACGTTACCACGCAGGTTCTTGCCATACGCCGACTGATTGATAACGGCAGCGACGTCATGTCGTTGCGTCGCCTGATTAAAGATGTGCGAAGGCATTTCGACCTGTTCACGCGAGAGAATTACGTCTGTCACGACGGCCTTCCCTATGATTTCGAAGACGTCCAGGTGAAGGCGATGAAGGAGCAAGTAGGACGTGGACCGGTCTGGTTGGCAACAAGCGGGCCGGAGGCATGGAGCACATCGCGGATGATGCACGAACAGTTTGACAGGCTGTCTGGCATTGACCCTTCCAAGCGCAATCGAGTGGACCGCTTGCCGATTGCGCTTATCGAGACAGTCGAAGATTGGCTCGATAAAAGCGGCTCAGATGATTTAGCAAAATGGAGCCATGCTTACCCTGGCCCATGCTGGAACGCGACAAAGGCGGGAGCGCATTGCGGGCCTGATGGTGACAACCAACAAGCTTACAGACGCGATTAGAACGCTGGCGCGGGTAACTGAAGCTGTATCAGCCGAAATTCTCTTTGCTAGCGGCAGACTGAATAGCCTGATGCCGGCCGCGCAGTTCGACCAATTCGAAAATCTGGACAGGCCAGTCATGCCAGCGGACGGCATGGAGAACGCGCAGCAGGTGTGGGAGGCGTTGAGCGACGAGCGGGAGCAGTATCTTGAAAGCGTCAGGGCAGACCTGATCCGCGCTGCAATCTTACAGAAGGCAGCACCGTGAAATGCGCCGTTCGCCGCTTTAAGAGTCTGGAGCTTGCGCTGAAAGAAATCGAGCCGTTTCGTGCGAAACGGCGCGCACCTGCAAGCCGGCAGGTATTCAAGCAACTCGGCGACCTGAGTCGCGCGAAATTCTCGCTAATTTGATCCTTTGCATAACGAAAAAGGAGGTCGAGGGGGCAGACGTAACGTTTTCAAGCGACCCGATCGGCGGCGACGGGATCATTCAAGACGTCAAAACTGGTGAGACATGGCCGACCGAACATGTGATGGTCCCTCGTCACGCGATCAAAGAATCTAATGACGCAAAAACGCTGATCCTCAAGGGAATCGAGCAAAAGCGCCAGAAGGGCGGCGAAGCTTACGCGGGCGGCAAGACGTTGGTTGTGTTTCTGGATGGACCAGTCGGCGAATGGAAGCCTAATGTCGTTGCGCGGGACCTGCCCGATCCGCTGCTTCTTCGCGGCTGTTTGGGTGGTGGGGTTGCGAGGCGTCGAGGACGGCGAGTACGTTTATAACGTTACTTGTCTGGATATCAGCGAGGGCGATGCACCAGCCTTTTACGTAGCCTTAACAAAACGTTCGACGGCTGGAGTGTGACGCAAGTTCAGTAATTGCGGGGGAAACATGTTTCAATGCGTAAAGGCGCTTGCTCGTAAAGCATGCCGCTTTGTTTCAAACATTTTTGGAGGGGATCAGGTGTCAACTGAACCGATTTATTTCGGAATCATCTCGGAGGCAGAAGTTGAAACATTGCGTCAGCACTGTTCACGTGGGAGGACGCACCCGCTGCTCGACTTGATCGCCCGAAAAGAGGAGCGATCGTGGTACGTCGTCGAGCACGCTGCAAGAATGATCTATCAGCATAATCAGACTTGGCTTGAAGGCCTCAAGGACCGCTTGCTCGCAACTGACGACTATACGCATGCGTCCAGCGCGATCGGTGAGATTCGCGCATACGGCGCGCTTTTGGATACGTGGATGGCGGTCACGCCCGGTCCCAAGGTTCCGTATTCAAAAGTGTCTCCGGAGTTCGGGGTGGATAACGGCGATGGAGATGTGATCGTTGAGGTTCACACGCGGCAACTAGACAACGCAGAGGCCGAGGGGTTGAAGCAGCACCATGCTGACCTGAATGCGGCGCACCAGAAGGCCGTCGCTGCCGCCCGTTCGACAGGAAGTACGGAAAGCGTTGTCACGAGTGGGGAGAAAGAGGTCTTTCCAACAGGGGCACCAAAGCCGGGCAAGAAAGGCGATACGTGGGTTACGAACACGATTAGCCGCATAGCCGCGATCAAGGAGAAGGAGCACCAGATCGATCCGGAACGCCCCTTCGTTCTGTGGCTCGATCTTCACGATTATTCGGTTTGGGGTTTCGCGCTCGACCTAGAGTTTTTCAGGCCGCTGTTTTCCGAGGGGAAAGACGGTTACGTCAATTCGGGTCCGTTTTGGTTCGCCGTATACGGCAAGAAGGGCGATCCGCTTTTATATTCGCAAAGTTTTGATTACCGCTCTATGCCACTGGCCCACGATGGCAGGTTCTTCCAAACAATGACGAAATCCCATGGTGGCCCCACGCGCGTGTCTGCTGTTGTTTTTTCCACGGTGGGAGCCACAATGGTGATGGAAAATCCAAACGCGGTTCATCCGTTGCCGAACAGAGTCAGGGCGGCTTTGATGAAGGTCCCCGACTTTCGTCTCGACCTTTCGATCATGGAGTGGGAGCCGGGCCTTGTATCGTCGACCGTAGAACAAGACCGAAAGGTGGTTGTCGCCGCAGCCACCACGCTTGGGAAATTCGATGCGGCTGGCTAACGATCACTGTCCGCTATCAGAGATCAGACTTCTAGTGAGCTGATGTCAGTCACATGAAACTGTAGTTGGTCACAAAGCCACAGCTGCGCCTTGAGCAAAAAGTTGTCGTACATCACTTCGAGTGACCTTTTTGCGGAGCCGCTGGGCTCGCGATCCATAAATGTTCAAGCCGCAATGACCGGTGCCGGGCCATTCAGGCTTGAATCAGCGGGCGGTGCGTTTGGCCGCAAACGGTGTCAATTGGTCGACGATGAGCAAATCACATCAAGCTTGTCAGTCAGCCCGATACTCCATAACGTCCGATGTGCGAAGTTCGATCGACGTTCAACTCGTACGCAGCAGCGACGGGTCGAGCGCAGGCAGCCTTATCGGGTCGAACGGCGCCAAGTCGACGCTTTGTGCTGCGCCATCCGCGATCAATTCGGCAATTGCTTCTCCGGTCGCTGGTGAGTTGAGGATACCCCAGACATTGTGCCCGGTAGCGACATAGAGCCCCTCGCTGCCTGGGACTTTGCCTATCAGCGGCAAGCCGTCATGTGTGACCGGTCGGAAACAGGCTTGCCGCGCGACGATCCTCTCTGGGCGGAAAACCGGCGACAATCGTTCGGCGATGGCCTGCAGGCGACCGATGGCCTCTGAATCCGGTTTTACGGCGGCGGGGTCGATCGGCAGCGGGACCACGTCGGATAGAGCCGTAATATGGGTGCTGCCGTCTGCGCGCGGAAACACCTCGACGCTGACCATGTCGCTGGTCTCGTCGTGATAGTCTAGAAATAGTGCGTGTGGGGGAACGTCTGCGCCGGTATCGTAGACAAGACTCGGACTACGCTGCCCGAAAACGGCCGGCAAGCTCATCCATTCCGCCGCCAGCAATGACCACGGTCCCATGGCGACAACGACGGCGTCTGCCTCAAGGATCTCGCCGTCAACTTCGACGTCCCGCACAGTCGTCGCGTGGGTATGCCTCACCACGCCAGTAGCGCGCCCGCGGCGCAGTTCGGCGCCGCGCGCTTGGGCGGCGCGCATCATAGCGGAGGTGAACATGCGGGGATGAACAATTGCCGTCGTCTCAGGGGTGCTTAACCGCGACGCAATAACAACCCCGTTGGAGAGCCAATCGAGCTCCGAAGGCTTCTGGCGGCGCGGGTCGCGCTCGGAAGCGACGAAGCCGCCGTAAGCGGTCATGGGACGATAGCCCCAATCGTCGGCGATCTCCTGCGGCAAAGCAGCGTGCAGCTGGAAACTGCGTCGGGCCAGTGCGTCTAACGGCGTGCCGGCACACCAGTCGAGTGCCAGAAATCCGCCGGCCTTTCCAGATGCTGCGGCGGCAACCTCGGTGCTCTCAACCACGATCACTTGGGCGCCGCGTCGGCTGAGGAAGTAGGCCGTGCAGGCGCCCACTACGCCGCCACCGCAAATCACAACCCGCATGGTCTCTCCGCTTGCAAGCAATCAAAACGCCGAGGAGGTCAGGTCCGCGATGCTAACGCGTCGGCAGCCCCTTTGTCCCCTTGATCTTATCAACGAACGACCATGTCTTGCGTACGTGGGCGCTGATGAAAGGGCCGACACATCCGGCGATTCTGGCGTGCAGTTTCAACACTTGGAACCAAGATTCAACCAAAGGAGCGGCTGTATCTTGAGACTAATCACCCCGGTTAACCGATGCCATCACGTAGAATGGCTGGACGCTTACCGCGTTGGCCTATTCCGGTTCAAATTCCGAAATCCAGTTGCGGCTCCGTGTCGTTCTCACCTTGCAGGGAAGACAGCGACACTCCCAGGAGGCGGACCGCTTTTGAAAGGGGCATGGCGTCTTCCAGCAGGCCGATCGCCAGGCGCGCGAGATCATCGCGGTTCGCGACGGGCGCAGACACGGATCGGCTGCGCGTGATGATCTCGAAGTCGGCGAACTTCACTTTAAGTGTGACCGTTCGCCCCCGAGTGCCCGCCGACTCGCAATATCGCCAGACCTTCTCTATCAGCGATTGGAGCTCCGCCACCATCGCGTCGAATTCCGTGAGATCGGTGAAGAACGTGTTTTCGGCGCCGACCGATTTGCGGATGCGATTGGCCCGCACGGGGCGGTCGTCGACGCCGCGCGAAATCCAGTAATAGTAGGTGCCGGACTTGCCGAAGTTCTCCTGCAGGAACGCGAGGGACTGATTGCGAATGTCGAGGCCGGTCCAAATCCCAAACGCGTTGAATTTGGCGGCGGTTGCCGGCCCGATGCCGTGAAACTTCCCGACCGGCAACGTCTCGACGAAGGCCGGTCCCATCTCCGGCGAGATAACGTACTGCCCGTTGGGTTTGCGGTGATCGGAGGCGAGCTTCGCCAGGAACTTGTTATAGGAGATGCCCGCCGACGCGTTCAGGCCGGTTTCAGCCTTGATCTTCTCTCGGATCCGCAGCGCGACGTCTCTGGCAAGCAGGATGCCTTGCAGGTTTTCGGTGACGTCGAGGTAGGCCTCGTCGAGCGAAAGTGGCTCGATAATTGGGGTGTGCTCGGCGAAGATATCGCGAATCTGTCGGCTGACCGCCTTGTAAACTTCGAAACGCGGCTTGACGAAGATCAGATCCGGACACTGGCGTTTCGCGGTGACCGACGGCATGGCCGAGCGAACGCCGTACTGGCGGGCTTCATAGCTCGCGGCGGCGACGACGCCGCGCTCGGCCGAACCGCCCACTGCCACCGGCTTGCCGCGCAAGTCCGGATTGTCGCGCTGCTCGACCGACGCGTAGAAGGCATCCATGTCGATATGGATGATCTTGCGGTGAGGCGCGGACGAAACGCTGTGTTTCGGATCGGGCGGGACCATGGGTGGATTGTACAGGGGACCGCAAGCCAAGTCGCGACCAGATAAGCCTCAATCCGCCGAGGGACATTCAGGGCAGGTGTCGCCGATCGAGTCCAGCACCTCGGCAATCGCGACGGCGGCCACTTGCGACGAAACGCCGGCCGGCGGATCCATCCGAGCGATCTGGAATGCGCGGTCGCGGGCATGCGGATCGGCGCGGTCCTGCATCCACCCATGCTCCTCGCATTCGCGAATGGCGCCGGCCTCGCTGAGCGTCGAAATCGCCCAGCCGCGTAGCGTCCGGATCGCTGGTTGCCTGTCCTTGGTCATCAGCATTCGAAATCGCTCCTAGCGGGCGAATCCTCACGCCTCGCCGTCGGTTCCGGGCTGCTAACACAGGTCAGAGATTCCGAATTGCATGGCCTATGGCTTTTCCACGTGTTCCGTCCGTCTGTGGATGTCAGGCGGCTAGCGCGGGATCTTCCTTTTCGCCCGTAGCCACGATCTTTAGCGCCCCGTCTGGCAACGGCCGCTGGAGCGCCTTGGCCTCGTCCCAAGGAGCGCGCAGCCAGACGTCGTACTCTTCGTTTGTGGTCAGGATCACCGGCATCGCCTTCGGATGGACGCGTTCCACCTCGGCGTTCGGCTTGCAGGTCAGGAAGGCGTAGACGTCGATTGTGACTTCTCCTTCCTTGGCCTTCCGGACGCTGGTCCAGTTCGTCCAGAGGCCAGCGAACGCCAGCAGCGGGCGGCTTTCGTCCGGAGCGAACCATACCGGCACCTTCTTGCCATCGATCGTGTCGTACTCGCTGAATGACGTTAAAGGGACCAGGCAACGGTGCTCGGTCGCGAGCCACCGCTTCCAATGTGCGCTGCTCACGTTTCGGATGTTGGTGGTGCCACTGTCTGGCTCCATCCGAAGCAATTCCTTGAAATCGACCGGCTTACCCTTGGCCTCGAGTTTTTGGGCTCGCTTCTTGGTGGCATCCAGGAGCGCCTGCTGGGAGGACGGCATGCCCCATCGAGCCATGACGATCTCACGACCGTCGGGCGCGTTGCGAATAATCGGCGCTGGGTAGTCCGGAAAGATGCCGGGCATGGAAGGCAGGTTGCCAACGTGACTGTTGAGTGCGTTGAACAGGCGGCGGATCGCGTCAACGTTCTTGGTCATCGAATAGAGATTGCACACGTTCAGTCCTCCGGTGGCACGATGCGCGGCCGCTGAGTTAGTTGCAGCAGCGTCGCCGCGGGGCGACGGCCCGCCTTGGCGCATTTCTGACAGCGCAGCCTGCCGGCGAGATCATGAACGAAGGTTGTCGATGGATGGGGCAGGGCAGCCAGATCGACCTGGCTCGGCGCCTTGCAGCGCGAGCACTCGATCTGAAGCAAAGGATAGCCGCCGTTTATCGCCTGGTCGACGGTCGGAGAGGGATCGATCGGTTCTCCGTCCGCCCACATCCGCTCGTTCCAGCTTTCAGCCAGGAGCCGATCGGCCTGGCGGATCAGTGCATCTCCCTTGGCGCGCAACTCGTCTGACTGAATGGCCAAAATGCCTGTCATCGCCCGCGCCTTGCCGAGCTCCTTCTTCAAGGCCTTGCGGTCTCTGCCAGACAGGGGCGTCGGGTGATACTTGGGAGTCATCCGGAGCGACGCCGGGCCATGATCAGATAGGCTCGAAGGCCGGCCAGCAGCCGTCTTCCTCATGACGGCCAGTCCGGTTCTGGCAGGTGTTGTCGAGCAGCCGCTGCCCCACCTCCCTCCAGCTGGCTTGCTGCCCGTACAGCCGGACGGCGTCGGCCTTCTGGATCTCGACAATGCGCTCGCATCTGCGACAGGACACCCGCAGGATATGTTGCGGGATTTCGGAGAGGCGCTGCCCCGCGCTCGGTTGTCTCAAAGGCCTGCTGCCGGCATAGGCATCATTCAGCACGGCCTGCCAATATTCGTCCGGCATCTCGTCTTGTGGGCCAAGATGAGGCGCCCCTATGGATTTACCTCCAATCGAAGCGGCCAGCTTTTCCATTTGTTTCGGGGTAGGCATCCGCCAACTCGCGGGTCGATCGCTCATGGCATAATTAGAACATATCAAGAACAGATGTCGAGTCCGACCAACGGCGGATGTAAATGATCTTTTCTGGTGTCGACGGTGCGTATCCAAATTGAGTCGCAAAACCCGGGCGGCATGTCGGAACCAGCCCCTTTCGATCGTCTTGAATCTGAGCTGCCCCGAAAACGGAGTTCTGCGTACATGGCCCCCCGCGCCAACTGGAAAGGCTTTTTGCGCCTGTCCCTCGTCACTTGCCCGGTCGCGCTGTATCCAGCCACCTCCGAGTCCGAGAAAATCTCGTTCAACCAACTCAATCGGCAGACCGGTCACCGCATCAAATACCTCAAAGGTCGACGCGGACACCGGGGAGGAGGTCGCCAACGAGGACATCGTCAAGGGTTACCAGCTCGAGAAAGACCAGTTCATCGAGATGACGAAGGAAGAGCTCGAAGAGATCGCGCTGGAGTCCACGCGTACCATCGAAATTGACGAGTTCGTCGAGAAGTCCGAGATCGATCCGCGTTACCTGATCCGTCCCTACTATCTGCGTCCAGACGGGAAGGTCGGTCACGACGCTTTCGCGGTCATCCGCGAAACCATCCGGGAGATGAACAAGGTCGCGATCGGGCGCGTGGTGTTGACCAATCGCGAGCACATCATCGCGCTTGAGCCACTGGATAAAGGGCTGGTTGGTACCTTGTTGCGCTACCCCTACGAAGTGCGCTCTGAACAGGAGTATTTCGACGATATCCAGGACGTTAGAGTCACGAAGGACATGCTGGATCTTGCCAGGCATATCGTGAACCAGAAGTCCGGACGCTTCGAGCCGGAGAAATTTGAGGATCAGTACGAAACGGCCCTGATCGACCTCATCAACCAGAAGCGTGCCGGCAAGCCGATCACGCCAAAGGAGCGACCCCGCGGCGAGAACGTCGTCGATCTGATGGAGGCGTTGCGACGAAGCGTCGGCGGGGCTGCGGCCGAAACGAAGGCCACGAAGAAGCCGGCGAAAAAGCCGCGCAAGGCGGCAGCCGGACAGAAGGAAATGTTGATGCCGATCGCCGGCAAAAAGAAGGAGACGGCGGCGAAGAAGCCGGCAGCCAGGCCGCAGCGCAAGTCCGCCTGATTGTGATACCGTGTGATCGGCGAAAACCACGCGTGAGCGTTCTCGTACCAATGCCGGTAAGAGGGAAAGCCGGCCTACGATGTTCGCGCTCACATTCCTAGGGACATCGGCAAGCGTTCCGTCGGCTGAACGGAATCATCCCGGTCTCCTCGTCGAGGCCGGAAGTCACCGCATTCTGGTGGATTGCGGAGAAGGGACGCAGCGCCAATTGCTCCGCAGCGGCGCGGGCTTTCGAAGGCTCGATCGGCTCTTGTTGACCCACGGCCATTTCGACCACGTGCTTGGCATTCCCGGTCTCTTTTCGACCCTGCGGCTGCGACAGAGCACTGAGGTCATGACGATACACGCAAGCCCGGCCACACTCGAAGTCGTCATCGGGATGCTCGCCGGCCTCTGGGGCGAGGGAAGGGCACCCATTCCACTCGAGCTTGTTCCGCTGACCGCAGGTCAAGTCATTGACGGAGGCGAGTTCACAATTGCCTGCTTCCCGGTTCGCCACCGCGATACCGACAGCTTCGGATTCTCATTTGAAAGTCGGGCTCGCCGTCACCTTCGGCCGGACCGCCTTGCCGCCCTCGGCGTGCCCGACGGTCCGGTGCGCAAGGAGCTGGCGGAAGGAAGACCGGCGACACTCGCGGACGGTAGGACAATTGATCCCGAAGGCGTTCTCGGTCCGCCAGAGCGGCGCAGGAAGCTCGTCATCGTGGGCGATGCCGAAACACAAACGACCCGTCGCAGCGGTTGAGCCTCCTTTTTCAACAATTGCCCACCGCAACAGGACGCGACGCAGCGATTGCAAAGGCGATTGCAGACCCGCAGTTTGTCGTCAACGACCCGCAACGCAGCTGGCTTTATCTCGTGCAACGAGATGCACCTGCGGCTCTGCTCGAAGGACTGCGTCGGCGCCTGGAGGCAGGACTTGAACTGCCATACCGTGCTGACGAAATTCTATCGGACTTGGACGTGGTCGATAAAGGACCGATCGTCGATGCCATCCTCGACGTTAGTAGCGAGAATCGCAAGATCAATCCTGCTGCTGCAGTGGTTGGCCCAGCAACAATTGAGGCGCTCCTCGATAAATATCTAGCGATCAAGCAAGCGTTGCGGAAGGATCGGAACGACCGCGCGCTGTGGGACGAGCATAACCGCATCGAGTCCAGAATCCAGTGCACGCGCCCTGCGATTTTCGCTGCGACCATCTTGCGCAAGGCAAAGTCAGACGATCCTTCCATCATTTCGGCCTTAGCAACTCTTGTGTCTCATCACGGTGCCCGCCATGAGGATCGCGGCAGACCTCTAGCGATTGATCCAACGACCAAAGGCGCGTGGATTGATCTTCTGCGAAGCTGGGTCGACGCGGTGATTGCATCACCTAGCGCAGGACGATACGCGCTTAGCGAGGTGTCAAATGCCATTGGTCGTTTGGGTTTTGAGGAACTAGCACCCCAACTAAAACGTCTCCTGTACGAGGAACTAGTGCGCCTGAAAAGAGCGCAACAAGGCCGCGCCGCCGCTTTGAGGCGTGGAGATATCGTAGCGTCGTCTGATGCAGGCATGCGCTATGACAATCAGTACCAAGCGTCTTTCATCCGTCTCGGCGGAGACGCGGTTGCGGCCATTGCTAAGGAATATCTCGAAGAAAGGAACTTTGGCTTTTCGGCCGCGCTGATACTCAAATCTATATCCGACAGGCAACTAAACTTGCCCGAACCAAGCTTTCATCGCCAGTGGCCGTGGTTCGACGGAGTGGACGCGGCCCGGAAGAGCAGAGCTGCATCGCCTCAGCCAACACCTGCCAACGCGCTCGCGACACCGATTTTTGCGGCCATAAACCGGTTGGCAAGATCGGAGGCAGAAAAAGAGGACCAGTTGCTCGCTATCAACTTAACCCGCATCGCCTTAAGTATGCCGCATGGCGATCGTGATGAGCTCGTTGCCCGGGTTGTGGCTTTGCCGCAGCCTTTGGCGACGAAGCAGACACTCCTCGCTGCTATGGTGCTCGATGGACAAATCATCGATGTGGATTTCGTCATGCAGGCCATCGACGACTGGCTCTTGGATGCCGGTGACGATCCAATCAAGGCTTGGCACAAGCGGCAAAACACGTGGGAAATCGAGCCTTGGCTCGAATTACTGCCGTTCACGACGCGGCCCGAAGCCGTGTTTGACGGCTTGGCCAAGGTAAAGGCGTTCTATGGCCGTGACTGGGCAAAGCGATGGGAACGTGTGGTAAGGGCGGTTGCGGCCGTGCCCGATGCAGCAGGGATCACTCTGCTAACAAGCCTGGCACGTGAACACAAAGATATAGCAGACGACCACGCTTGGATGCAGGCGATCCTCAACCGGGGCTCTCTCGGATCCGTGCTCTTGTACGTCGATCTGTTCATCGAGCGTATCTTGGGGATTGGGCCTCATGGCGTCGATGCGTGGCATGTCGGTCGCCAACTCGCGGATTACGCGCAGAAATTTTCTGAGTTAAAGCCTGAACTGCGGAAACGCTACGAGACGGTTGGCAATGGTCCGGGCCGGGCAATGCTTGAGCATTTCTTTGGTGATGCGGCCGGCGCGGATGATCTTCTTGCCATGGTCAAGAAGTACGCAGCGAATAACGAGCCTTATAATGGCGAGATGGCGCGAGCTGTGGAAGCTGTGGCAGTTGACAAGGTGCCCACTGCCGAAGGCTCGAACGCTTACAACATCTATCCGGCTCCTGTGAGGAAATTGCGTAAAGCGCTCTTCGAGTTGCTCAATGGCTCATCCGTGGAAGCATCTATCGCCAAGCAATGTCTCAACGCTATTGACAAGCTCCGAGACGAATACGGCATCGCAGCCGACGACGCCCGGCATCCAGACGTTATGTCCGAACGACCGTGGCCGCTAGAAGCGAAGGCCTCATAATTGGCACCGTCGCGACCGATCCGTTCACGTCGCGCTGATCTGGCCGAGAAGTTCGTCCAGTGTTGCAAATTGGACCCCAAACTCCGCCTTGAGCCAGGCTCTGTTAGTCGGACTGAGAATCGATCGGACCGTTCCATGAGCCAGATCGTTAGTGCACAAAATATCGTTTCGATAGGCTATGTGGGCAGCGACAATCTCCCCGTCAGCCCATTCTGCACAGGCCTTGCGAAACCTCTTCTCCTGGAGCACTCCGCTGGCACCCTGCCACCCACCAGCGGCTTCAAATGCAGCCCTGCCTACGCCCCGAGCCTCAATGCGGGCCAAGGTATCAATCTGACGTTGCTCGCGCTCGCCGTCCCCGTGCGCTGCGTGCGCAAAGAGCGCCGGGTCAGCGATATCGACCGGCCTGGGTAATCCGAGCCATGACGCGGTGCGCATAAGCCTGATACCCGCATCGAGTGCACTTTTTAGCTTTGCCGATTGGATAACGGGCAGGCCAGGATGACGGGCGTCATCGGGGCCCATCGTCATTAATTGAATGTAGGGCTTGCCATCCCTCTCAACTATGGAAAAGGGAAACTGCACCTGCATTGCAGGCTCGGCGAAATAGGCCGTTCGATCGGTCTTACGAATTGCCTCGATCCGAAAGCTCGCTTCGCTTATGAATCCAGTGATCCGGTTATTCGCGAGCGCAGCTCGAATAAGTCTCCAATCGCAGTCCGCCGGATCGAATATTTTTTCCCAAGCATTGCTGTCGAACGATATCCGCATACTCAGACCTTATCGCTGAACAAAGTTCAGCTTCGACGTTTTCGGTCAGCATCGAAGATACTCCATGCTGGGTGGAGCCGCTGTCAATAGTTGGTAGTGCTTGAAATCAAACGGGAAATTCTGCGAACGCGCCCGCCGCAATCTCAGGTGAGCTTTCGTAGATTTTGCCGCGTTCTGGAGCTCCGCTTTGCAGGCATTCCCAAGAAAACCGTGAACACGCGAAGAACGCTGAACGAGCAACCACAATGCCACGTTGGCTATTGCATCAAGCTGCGGCAACGGTCGATTTGCGGAAAATTTACCACTATAAGCCCGCGATAAAATTCACCGTTTGAAAAACCGTTTTAATCTCTCGCACTCAAACGGTGAGCTTTTCTAAGTGCTTGATTTGACTGGCGCGCCCGAAGAGATTCGAACTCCTGACCCCCAGATTCGTAGTCTGGTGCTTAACGTGGCTGTGGGCTTGCAATTTGTCCAGATTTGGACTATATCCATATTCGACAGGAGCGATCCATGTTGAATAAACGCAAGCCGACCCCCACTGGGACAGTAAAAGGGCCTCAACGTCTTGATAGCTCACGATTTGCTCCCGCCAACCGAAGGCGGCTCAGCGCGCCAGCCCTACGAACCTTCCTCGCGATTGCGGATCTCTGGGGATTGACGGAAGAGCAGCGCCTCCTGGTGCTCGGGTATCCATCCCGGTCCACTTACCATAACTGGTGCAAGCAAGCCCGTGAGCACGGCGCGTTCACACTTGATGTGGACGTTCTGACGCGCATTTCAGCGGTATTCGGTATCCACCAAGCACTGGGGATCCTCTTTCCCCAGGAACGGCTCGGTGTTGATTGGTTGCGAACTCCACATAACGAGATCGTCTTCGGTGGACATGCGCCGCTCGATCTCATCACCAATGGCTCTCAAGATGGGTTGCTATCGGTGCGTCGTTTCCTCGACGGCGCACGTGGCGGCCTTTACATGCAGCCGAACACGATTGACGAGGCCTTCACGCCTTACGACGACACGGAGATCGTCTTCCGGTGACGGACGCTTTCGTACCCTCGCCACGGCCTGCCCATCGTTTGATCCCTTCACAATTTCCTCCCATCGGGCTGTTCGATACGGTCGCGACAGCGGCCGATCTTTCAGCGGTGATGGATCTCGTCGGTTGGACGAATGACCGTCTTGTGGCCGAACGTATCGATCGGCTACCGCAGAGCGAATGGGTATATGGCACCCCTAACTCCAGCATCGTCATGGCAGCCTTTCTCCACGTCGCTCCCGGCGGAATGAGATTCAACGGACCGGAGCTTGGCGCCTGGTATGCGGCTGATGATATTCGCACGGCGGCTGCCGAGGTCGGTCATCACCTTCGGCGCGAAGCGGCTGCTCGCAACATCGCCACGATGAGCCGGACTTACAGGGCATACACCGCTACGCTGCTAGGAGATTATCTCGACATCAGAGGGCAGCAACTCGCACTTCCCGAAGTGTATGCGAGCGAACGTTATGATGCTTCGCAGAAGCTTGGCGAGGATATTCGCGCGTCAGGTCGTGCGGGGCTGCTCTACGACAGCCTAAGGCGTCGCAAGGGTATCAACGTCGTCGCGCATAGACCGCGCAACATCGTAGATATTTTGCAGACGGACCACTTTGAAATCACTGTGCAAACAGCAGCGCGCACGATCGACGTGCGACAACTATCCAACTGAGTAGTACGCGGACCGAATTGAACCGCACTCTCTACATCGTGAATTCTGGCATGATCTGATGAAGCAATTAGTTCCCCATCAAGCCGAAACGCGCAAGTTTCCATACTACGCCAAAATGCGATTTGGCACGCGGGGACCAGAAGTCGTCCGATCGAACACACCCGGTGTATCCGGCGCCCCGCATCGAGTTTCTATCATTGTCGTCTATCGTAAAGCTGATGGTGCTGGGGATTATCCCAGTGCGACCGACGGTCAATGGCATTACGATGAAAGACGTTGGCGCTCAAAAGCGCAAAGACATCGCCAGGTGCAACGAACCGGAGTTGACGGTTGCACCACAGAGCGCCAACGCTCCCGATCCCCGTCTCGTCGAAGTCGTGCGACTGCTAGCTCGTCATGCTGCGCGCTGCTGGTACGAACAAGCCAACGAGGAGCACGGGTCGAAGCGCTCCTGACTTTGCCGGAGACCGTCTCATGAAGGTCGCGCTTTACGCCCGCTACTCCAGTGACAACCAGCGCGACGCGTCAATCGCGGACCAATTTCGCGTCTGCCGTACCTATGCCGAGAAGCAGGGTTGGCGAGTCGTTGAGGAGTATTCCGACCACGCGATTTCCGGTGCGTCGCTTCTGCGTGCCGGCGTCCAAGCGCTCATTACCGACGCCTTGCGCGGGCGATTTCAAGTGGTGCTGGCGGAGGCGATGGATCGCCTCTCACGTGATCAGGAAGACATCGCTGGCGTGTTCAAGCGCATGGCCTATGCCAACGTAAAGATCGTTACTTTATCCGAGGGTGAGGTTACGCACCTGCATGTGGGCCTCAAGGGCACGATGAACGCCCTCTTCCTCAAGGATCTTGCCGACAAAACGCGCCGAGGCCAGCGCGGACGCGTCGCGCTTGGCAAATCTGGCGGTGGCAACTCCTACGGCTATGATGTTGTGAAGCACTTCAATGAAAGCGGCGAGCCGATACGTGGCGATCGCATGATTAATCCTGCGGAAGCTGAGGTGGTTCGCCGCATCTTTCGCGACTATGTCGTTGGCAAGTCGGCGAAGCGGATCGCTGTTGAGCTAAATAGGGATGGCATCGCGGCGCCAGGCGGCGGCGATTGGGGCTTCAGTACCATCAATGGCAACACGAAGCGTGGCAACGGCATCTTGAACAACGAGATGTATATCGGCCGGATCGTTTGGAATCGACAGCGGTTCATCAAAGACCCGGAAACTGGCAAGCGTCAGGCGCGCCACAACCCCGCAGCCGAATGGATCATTCAAGAAGTACCAGAATTGCGCATCGTAGATGATGGGCTCTGGAATGCCGCAAAGGCACGACAAGCTGCCATAAAGACAAAGCGCCAGGACGATGGCACTGAGGTGCAGAATAGCTTCCGCGACCGCCGCCGCCCAAAATACTTATTCTCAGGTTTGATAAAATGCGCATGCTGCGGCGGCGGATACGCCATGATTTCGGCCGACCTCATCGGCTGCTCGACCGCAAGAAACAAGGGAACGTGCGATAATAGGAGGAGTTTCCACCGCGCGCGGCTGGAGGCACGCGTGCTGAACGCGCTACGATGCCACCTAATGGACCCGGCTCTGTTCAAGGAATTCTGCGACGAATTAACACGTGAGATGAATCGTCTTCGGATGGAAGGCTCGGCGTCGATAGAGGTTGCGCGGTCGGAGCTGAAGCGCATCGAGCGCGAGCTGGATACGCTGCTTAATCTGATCCTCAAGGGCGGCGCGGCGGACAGGATCAACGCCAAGATGGTCCAGCTTGAGGGCCGGAAGGCAGAGCTTGAGCAGCAGCTCACCGATGCAGAGGTGCCGCCGCCCCTTCTTCATCCCGAGATGGCGACGTTCTACCGGGAAAAGGTCGGCGCCCTCCACGAGGCGTTACAGGACCATACCGAGGCAACCCGGCTGAAGGCTGGCGAGATTCTGCGTTCCCTCGTGAAAGAGATCATCCTTACTCCAGAGGCTGGCGAATTGAAGATCGACGTCCGGGGCGATCTAGCCGGAATCTTGGCGATTTCCCTCAAAACAAAAACCCCGGCCACTGGGACCGGGGTTTCGCAATTCGAGATGGTTGCGGGGATAGGATTTGAACCTATGACCTTCAGGTTATGAGCTTGACGATGTGCCGGTAGTGTTTGTCACGATCATCTGGCGGTTTGCATAACCAGTCCGATTTCTATGCCACGACCATCCACATCCCGCAGACAAAAGACCTTCTATAAACACTTTGAGAATCGGCCATACAATCTATGATAGTCCTTTCTTCAGCAACCTTTGGGCGGGACAGGTCAAATGCCGAAGAGCATCGTCATCTTTTCCGATGGCACAGGCCAGGCGGGCGGCATCAATTTCGACGAGGCACGAACTAACGTCTACAAGCTGTACCGCGCCTGCCGCGTAGGCCCCGACACCCGAATTGATCCTTCCGAGCAGGTCGCATTCTACGACCCCGGTCTCGGTTCGGCAGCGGACGGCGGTCACTTCAAGGTCGGCTGGCTGCGTACGTTCTACAACGTCGCGAGCATGGCTACCGGCCTCGGCATCACCGCAAACATCATAGACTGTTACGCTGCGATAATACGCTTGTATGAACCCGGCGACCGTATTTTCCTGATCGGCTTCAGCCGCGGCGCTTACACGGTTCGCTCGCTTGCGGGTGTGATCTCCTATTGCGGAATCGCGCGGCAATTGCCGGGTGGTGCCCCCCTACGTCTTGACCTTGAAGGATCGCGCGAACTTGCAGAACACGCGGTGAAGGACGTGTATCAGTTCTGCTCATCCTATGACCGGACGAAGGTGGGCCACTATCTCCAGTTCATGTTGCAGACGCGCGATGCGATCGCCGAAAAATTCAGGACCGAACACGGATGCTCAGCCGTCAAGGACGGAGTCGAGCAGGCAAATGTGTTTCCCTATTTTATCGGCGTCTTCGACACTGTGGCCGCATTAGGGAATAAGTGGCTGGCGCCGATTCTTATCGCGGCTGTGCTCGCGATTCCATTCGGGCTGCATTTCATAGGCGCTTGGCTGGAACCCGCCTACCCATGGGCCGGCAAGGTTACGCGCGATCTGGGCTATTTGAGTGTTATCGTTGCGCTGCTCATCTACCTGAAGAATTATTTGAAGATTGCGCCGTCCCTGCCCGGCTATGGCTTTTTCAGACGTCTCATGACGCTGCATCTCACGCGGCCGAAGCATCAATTCTATGACACGACCCTTAACGTGAATGTCGGCTACGCGAAGCATGCAATGTCCATCGACGAAAACCGCGCCGACTTCGCGCGTGTCGGCTGGAGGCCAACCGCCGAGAAGCTGATGAAGCGCGACGAGGATAAGAACCTTTACTTCGAACAGGTCTGGTTTCCCGGGGTTCACGCGGATATCGGCGGCGGCTACCTCGAAAACGAAGCCCGCCTTTCGGACGTCGCCCTGAGCTGGATGCTCGCCGCTTCGTCTATTATCCAGGATGGCCTGAAACACGACAGCAGCGTGCTGAAGCTGTGGCCCCATCCCAGCGGCCCGCAGCACGACGAACAGGCCGGGGGCTGGCTGAAGAAGGGCGTCCGGCTGTTGCCGGAAGACGATAAGACGCATGAGTCCGCTGCAACGATGCACAAGTCTGTCTACCAGCGGTTCGCAGGCGATCCGGTCCTGTTGTTCAACCGAATTGCGCAGTATCGCCCCTCAAATCTGGGAAAGCATGTCGACTTCAAGCAATATTTTGGTTCGAATGCAGCTGTAGCCAAGCCTGCCCAGAATCCAAAGTGCGTCGCCGACGATATCGAGGCGAAGTGGGAAAAAGCCGGCTATCCGGGCCGGTTGTGACGGGGAGCCCGGAACGAAGAGCGTCTACTCCGATAGGATCTCGACCTATGGCCCTTAGGTCATTAGGCTGAAGGTCCGCTACGAGTGACAGACGTCAGGTCGCCACAACGCCCTATCTAAGTTCGGGTCCAGACCGAGGCGCCACCGCACCAGTTTCGCACCAGAAACGCCCCAGCCAAAGCGCAACGAACGCGATCGAATTCAAACGAAAGGACAGCAAAATCAACGAACCTGTTCGATATTCAGCAGCTCATAACGGTCTGGTTGCAGGTTCGCGTCCTGCCGGGCCCACCAGCCTTCGCTCCCCACCAACCAAAATATCGAAAACAACCCCATGCAAAGTAGCAACTGGTCGATGCTTTGAGCGACCCCGCGAACGATTTGACACGTCGGGCAAATCAGCGGCACTATTGCATCGTCGCATATCATTGCTTTGCTTCAGCGGCCATCATACTACCGCTCCACTACTCGATCTGACGATGGCTTCTCTCTCCTGATCGTAGATTCGGCGGCGTTATCGCGCCAAGGGTCTAAAAGCAGGCGCCAGCTGCGGCCGCTATCCGTTAGCTCGCGCTCGTTGCAGTAGGCGCGAGGCGGCAACAAGATCCTGCGTTTCAAAACCCTCGGTGAATTTTTGATAGACCGGGGCGAGCAATCGGATAGCCTTGGACCTGCGGCCGGTCGCGATCCAGTGCTCGGCTAAATCGGTGGCGATACGTAGCTCGAAGGTCAAAGCCCCTATCGCACGCGCTTCGGCGAGCGCTTGCTGCAGCCGCTTTTCCGCACGCAGCGGCTCACCTGCATGGAAAAGGACCGATGCATCAACTCGCTGCAGTTCGGACCGGCACCAGCGTTCTCCCTGGCGTTCCTGATAGTCGATGGCCTGCGCGATGGTCTCGCGCGCTTCCTCAATCCGCCCTTGGCGCAGCAAGGTGTGCGCCAGGACTGCAAGATAGCTGCCGATCCGCATCAGAAAGCGACATTCGATGAGTTCGCCAATCGCCGCTCGAATATCCTCCACCGCCTGCGGATCGCCGCGCAAATCGCGCAGGCAAGCAGAGAAATAGCGCTCGACCGGAACCCAGCGCGAGATGCGCTCCCGTTCCAGGTTGCGACGCAGCCGCTCGGTGAAACTCTCGAGCGCGTCCAAATTCCCCGTTTGGAGCGAGACGGGAAGCGCGGCCAGCCCAAGCGCATTCGACTGAGACACCCAATGACCGCTGCGATCGGCAGCGTCGACAGCATCGCGGGCCAGCCTGGCGGCATAGTCGGCATGCCCTTGCATCCACGCAACGAAGGGCAGGTTGAAGCGGACGGTGATGAACCGGTAGACCTCGTTCGCATCCTTGCGCGAACGGCCCTCAGCCAGCGAATAGGTCGCGGCAAGGCGATCGAGTACCTCGCGGCTTTGATTTAACTCGCCAGCATGGGCACGGGCCCAGGCCAGCGCCCTGTCACCTTCGGACGTTGCCGTCGAGTCGCGGTCGCGATCAGCCAGCTCGGCGGATTCCTCGAGATAGGCTATGGCACGCGCGACATTGCCGATCTGCAATAAGTAAAAGGCGAAACCCACCAGCGCCCGCTGCTGATACTCAAGATCGTCGGCGCGCTTCGCAAAGGCAATGGCGGCAAGCCAGGCAACCTCGTTTTCGTTCGACATTTTGCGTGCGTAGAACAGGCTCCATCCAAGGGCACAGGCGAGCTTTGCCTTCGACAGGTCGTCGCAGTCGATTGTCTTGGCCAGGGCGAGCGCAAATTCCAGCCGCGCTTGGGCTTCTGACAAAATGGAGGTTTCCGACCATAAAGTGATCGCCGCAACCGTAAGCTTGATTCCGAGGACCGGGTCGCCTTCTTCGCTAAACGCCCATGAAAGGGCAGCCCTCAAATCGGAGATACGGCCGAGGTAGCGCTGGGTCCAGTCGGCCGGCTCGCGCCAGTTCCACTCCTCTTCGGACTGTTCGTACAGCGCGAGGACGCGCTGCGCATGATGCCGTTGAGCTTGACCGCAGGCGGGATCGGCCTGGCGCCGCTCGGCCGCGTACCGCCGTGTGCTGTCCAGCAGTCGATAGCGAAGGCTCGGGCCTCTCGCCTGCGCGGTCACAAGCGATTTGGCAACGAGACTTCCGAGACCGGTGACGACATCGACCGGAGTTAGTTCCGTTGCCTCCGAGATGAAGACCGCATCCTCGACCTCGAAGGCATCGCTGAACACCGAGAGCAAGCTGAACAGCGTGGCTTCCCTCTGCGAGAGGAGCTTGAAGCTCCAGTCGATCGTGGCCATGAGGGTTTCATGGCGTGGCGGCGCACCTTCAACGCTTGGGCCCCGAAAACCGAGGTTCTGGTCAAGCATCGCCACCAGCTCGCGGGGGCTGAATGTTCCAATCTGGGCTGCCGCCAGTTCAATAGCCAACGGGAGACCGTCAAGCGAATGACATATTGAGGCGACGGCCTCGCAGTCATCATCGATGAACTGGTAGTCCGACCATTCGGCTGCGCGGCGGACGAATAGCTGCACCGCTGGAAATCGGATGGCCTGATCGGCTGTCAGGGCGTCGCCAGATCTCGGTGAGGGAAGCGAACCAAGCCGCACGACATGCTCGGTGACGGTGCCGAGCGGCTCGCGGCTCGTAGCAAGCAGCTTGGACGGCGATGTGTCAGCCATCAACTTGCCGGCAAAGATGGCGGCGGCGGGGAGCACATGTTCGCAATTGTCCAGAATGATCAGCATCTGTCGCGGTCGCAGATACTCGAGGACTGCAGCTAGGCTGTTATCCGAATTGCCCCTGATGCCCAGCGCTGTCAGCAGCGCCGCGCCGAAAAGTGTCGGATCAGAGATTGTCGCGAGGTCGACAAAGCACGTGCCGTCGCGGCACTGCGAGGAAAAGGCCCGCGCCGCGGCAATGGCGACGGTCGTCTTGCCGATCCCCCCTGCGCCGGCCAGGGTGATGTGTCTCTTCTGGATCAACAAGTCGGCAATGTCCGCCATGTCCGCTTCGCGACCAACGATGCCGCGCAACAATGGCGGCCGGGACGAAGGGGACGGCCCAGCAAGCGCAAGATTGTCCTCGACCTCGGCGATGCTGGTTTGCACCTCCGCTATAAATTTGTAGCCACGGCGCGCCACGGTTGCAATGTAGATAGATTCAACCTGCGTATCACCAAGCGAACGACGCAAACTCCACATATTGACCTTGAGATTGCTGTCGTGAAGGAAGGTGCCCGGCCAAGCGGCCGCCATCAGCTCATCCTTGGTGACCAGTTCGCCGCTGCGCTGTACCAGCAGTTGCAAAAGTTCGAAAGCGCGCCCACCCAATTTTACGGGACGCCCGTCAAGAAGAAGCAATTGTCGGCGGGGAACGAGGCGAAACGGTCCGAAGGAAAATATCAGTTCCTGCCGGCGTGCGCCTTGCTGCGATGTCTCCGTGGCAACCCGCATTGATCATCGCCAATCGATCTACAAGATCGACTGCAATCATAGTGCGCCGCAAACTTGGGGTCGACCGGATTTCGCTCGGAATTCGCCTGTAGCGGACATTTCGCCGCGGCCCAGCCGCGACGAAGATCGTCTGCTCAGGGTCCCGTTCCAATATGACACGATCGCAGGAGGCTACGCGCGCATGCCGACATATGGTCATCTGCAGTCTTGCGATGCGCACTTCTTGCCTAAGGATTGATCATTTTTTGGACTCGCCAAGGATCGCCAACCGCATGACCTCGACGCCGCCATCGGCAAGCTCCGGCAACTTGCCGAACCATTCCTGAACATAGGGCATGGCGTTGTGGGCTTCGAAATCAGCCTGGCTGGCAAAAATTTCGTAGAATACGAAGTGGCCGGGCTTGGCGCGGTCCTCCTGGAGAAAATACACGAGATTCTTGGGATCGCCGCGAACCAGGGCAATGAGCGACAAGGTCGCTGCGCGCAGGGCATCTTCCTTGCCGGGCTTGGCCCGCACCTGAGCCACCACCGAGTAGGCGCCTTCCCGAATCTCCTGGTAGCGCACATGCGGCGCCTCCTGAGCGTGCGCCAATGATACTGGCATGGATAGCAAGATGCCGAACAGGATGGCTGCAAGACAATTGCGGATGAGAGTCTGCATGACGAATTCCTTCACATTGATGATCATGAACGTGCCGCCGGGCTAGCAAGCCGTCGCTGCCAGTCCCGGCGGGGGCCGATCGACCGCTGGCCTTGCGGATCAGCGTGCGATTGTCTGTTGCCGTTTCGTCAGGGCTTCGCTGAATCGCTTCTTGACGGGGCCGAGCGCTTTCACGAACTCGAGTTGCTCACCTTCAGGGCCCTTGCAATAGATCAGTTCCCAACCGTCCGACGGCGCGTCGGTGACCCGGTTCGTGTTGGCGCTGCGGGGAGCGGCCTTGCGTTCCGCCTCGGTCATGACCCGGACGGTGCGGTTCGCCCTCACCTGCGTCATGCCACGGCGGGCGGATTCGGCTTCGAGATCGGCGATGAACTTGTTGAAGTCGACATCGTCGCGAACATGGAAGCAGATATGCATCATGCGCGGAAAGGCGGGGCTCATGTGCTGCACCGGTTCGGCGAAGCTCTTCGAGGCGCCCATTGGTTGATCGGCGTCGCGATATTGCAGTAACTCGATGACGACATTGTCGAACTGGATGAAGCGGACGTCGAGCCGCTGGGCGCCACTCCGCAAATCAGGGACGCCGATCGTCCGCGGATTGACGCCACGTGCATTCGCCTCGATTTCCTGGTCGGCCAGCAGCGTGTTCTGCACCCCGTCGCCCTGAAAGTCGCCGTGGCGGAAAACCTCGGTGCCGCCCAGCACCGCGGTATAAAATTCATAGGCCCGCTCCATGTTCTGGACGGTGAGCCCGAAATGCTGGACTCCCTGGAGCCGCGCGCCAAGCGGCGCCTCATTGCGCTCGGCCGCCGACATGCCCTCGGTGTCCCGTGCGGCGGCCGGTGTGGTTGCCGGCGTGCCGCCGACCGCAGCGATCACGGCTACGCCGGCCGTTCGAAGCATGGCCCGGCGGCCGATTTCGGGAGCGTTGTGGTTTTCATCTGTCATTTCGTTCTCCTTGGTTTTTGGTTGCATTGCCTGCGCTATCCGGCCGCTCAATCAGCCGTGGGCAGAGGAGCAGCGGGATTGACGAGACCCGCCGAACGAAGTTCGCGCCAGAAATCGACGGGTATGGATTCTTCGAGGGCCGCGCGATCCTCAGTGATGCGCTCCGGACGGCTCGCGCCGGGGATCACGGCCGCAACCACCGGATTCGCGAGCGCGAACTGCAGGCCTGCACCCTTCATGCTGGTGCCGTAGCGATCGGCAATCGCCTTGATACGCGCCACCTTGTCGAGGATTTCCGGAGCCGCCGGCGCATACTCGAAATTCGGACCGCCAACGAGTGCCCCCGAGCTGTAAGGGCCGCCGACGACGATAGCGAGCTCATGCTCCGCAGCCATCGGCATCACCCGCTGAAGCGCCCGGGCATGATCGAGAAGTGTGTATCGGCCCGCGAGCAGGAAACCGTCGGGGCGCGGACCTTCTAGCGCAAGCAGCAACTCGATCGGTTCCACCCGGTTGACGCCGAGACCCCACGCCTTGATCACACGCTCGTCGCGTAGCCGATCAAGCGCCTTGAATGCGCCCTTGCGCGCACTTTCGAACACCGCCAACCACTCATCGCCGTAGAAGTCCTGTGCCACGTCATGCACAAAGGCGATATCAATATGGTCAGTGCCCAGCCGCTTCAGGCTGTCCTCGATCGAACGCAACGTCCCATCTTCCGAGTAGTCGTTGATGATCTTGTTCGGGCGTCCGTGCCTGAAGACATCACTCTTCTCGCCGAGGTCACGCGCGCTTACATCCTCGATCTCGTCCAGGATCAAGCGTCCGACCTTGGTGCTGATCACGTAATCGCCGCGCGGTCTGCCGGCGAGGGCAGCGCCCATACGGATCTCCGCAAGCCCCGCGCCATAGAAGGGCGCATTGTCGAAGTACCGGATGCCGTCGTCCCAGGCCGCGTTCACCGTCGCCCGTGCTTCTTTCTCCGGGATGTTGCGGAACATGTTGCCGAGCGGCGCGGCACCAAAGCCCAGCTTGCCCGGCAGAATATCCTTGAGCACCATTTGCATATCCTCCGTTTCGGGCAGACCATGCCATCCTTCGGAATGACCGCGAGACCGTCGACCCAAGAGGTCGACGCTCTGCCGCGATCAATTTCAGTCATGAGCGGATGTGTCTGCGCTCTTTATGAACGCTGCGACCTCGCGCGGATGCGACAACATCACCGCGTGGCTGCTCTTCAGCTCCGCCACTTTCGCACCCGACCGCCGGGCCATATTGCGTTGCGCGGTCGGGGGGATCATATGATCCTCGCTCGTCACCATGTAGTAAGTCGGCTTTGTCTTCCAGGCCACGCGACTGACTTTGGTCTGCACCGCCTGCAATCCCCACGGGAGTTGAGCGGCACTCATGAAGCGCGTTGTGGCGATGTCGACATCGGCGGCGAACGACGAGGGGAATTTTTCGGCGTCGACGAGGAGGTAATTGCCCTCGGCGACGAGCGGAGCTTTGTGCTCGCCCGCCGGCGCAGGCGCTTCTGCGAGCGTGCTTACTGACTCTCCGGCATCGGGAGCGAATGCCGCGAGATAGACCAGGCTGCGAACTTTGGGATTGTCGCCTGCTTCCGTGATCACCATCCCTCCATAGGAGTGCCCGACAAGGATCACCGGATGTCGAGCCTTGGCGATCACCCGTTCGGTCTCCGCGACATCTTCGCGAAGCGCGATCGTCGGCTGCTGGACGACAAGCACCTCGTAGCCTGCATTTGAAAGAATGTCGTAAGTCGTTTTCCACCCCGATCCGTCGACGAAGGCACCATGGACAAGAACAATGGAAACGCCTTTCTCGGCCGAAGCCGCAGGGGCGGCTTGAGCAGTTGCGATCGATATCGCGGCAAGCGCGGAGATAATCGGCTTCATGACAGGCTCCAATCTTCGAAACGGCGACATGCTGTTCGATGAGCCATCACTAGATCAGGCGTGCATTCCGGTATTTTCGATTCCTGCGCGATGAGAGACAAATCCTGCTCATCTCCTGCGAAGTCACCGCTGCTTGCGAAGCCCAATCGGGTGCTTGAACAAGCCTTTGTTCTACCTGCCTTTTACCTCTTTTAACCGCTTCGACTCTGGACTCAGCAGCGAGCTCACCCAACAATTGCCATGGATCGGCACAGCGCCCCGGTTTCACCGCTTGTGAGAGATTTCCGTGGCTTGGTAGCGATCGGGATTCCGGCCGTGCACGTGACGGGAATCCGCGTTCGTTCGCGATACGGGCCGGGACTCGCCGCAGTTAAGGGGGAGTCACAATGACGCTTGCCACGCATGGCAGTCAAAAATACCAGAACAGCGAGAAACTCGCTGAGGCCGCCGACTGGCCGGCGATGAGCGTCGAGCATCGACGGTTTGAGGCGGGACAGCAGGCGACGCCGGTTCCGATCTGCACGGAGATCGTGATGTTGTTGTCAGGCGGCGGAATGGTCCGCCGCGACGGCAACGGCGAGGTACAGCAGAGCCTTGCCCGGCCGGGCATGAGCTATCTCGTACCCGTGGGAACGCAGGAGACCCGCCTCGAGCTTTCGGACCGGATGGAATGTCTTCACCTCTATCTCCCTGCGGCACTACTCGACCAAAGCGCCCTCGCCGACTTTGATGTCGATCCGGCGAAGGTGCAGATCGCCTATGCCCACGGCCTGACGGACCAGGTGCTCTTCCACATCTGCTCACCGCTTCGCGACCTGCTTCATCGTCCTCGCCAACCGACCGATACGTTGTTCGTGGAAGGCATTCAGATCGCGCTCGCCGCGCATCTTCTTGGGCACTATACGATCGACCGCTGGCGCCCACCGGACAAGTCACCGCAGCTCGATCCACGAAGACTCCAGCGCGTGTTGGACTATATCGAGGCTTCTCTCACAACCGACATCCGACTTGAGGAGCTGGCAGCACAGGCCTGCCTCAGCCCGTTTCATTTCTCCAGGCTTTTCCGCGAAGCGACGGGACTGTCACCGCACCGCTATGTGACCGATCGCCGTGTCCAGGCTGCGCGGCAAGAGCTGGCACGCAACAACCTGTCGCTGGTCGAGATTGCTCTGGAATTCGGTTTCGGCTCCCAGGCCAATTTCACGCGTGTGTTCCGCAAAGCCACGAGTCTCACTCCGGGTCAGTATCGCGAGCTGTGCGGCGGCCAAGTCGATGGCAGCGGCTGATCCCGATGGCCGAGATTCCGCAGGGATTGAGCATGATCCCGCAGGATTCGGAAATACGCGCGCTCCTCGCTTGCTAGAAATTCTAATCCGATCCTAGCAAACAAACAGGAGATACCATGTCTAAAGGAAAAGTGCTCGTCGTTGGCTCCAACGCCACCCGAATTGAGATTCAGGGAGAACGCACAGGGCCGACGGGCCAATACCTCAACGAGACAGTCGTGCCGGTCATGGCCATGATCGATGCCGGCTACGACGTGGTGCTGGCTACACCCGACGGCACCAGGCCGCACATCGATCCCGCCTCAGACTCCGCACAACATTTCGGCGGAGACGAGAAGGCCTTCCAGCGGGCACGCACTTTCTTCGAGAGCGATGCGTCGATGAACAATGTCCGTACGCTGCGTTCGGTCATCGAAGCTGGGCTGGGTGACTACTTCGGCGTTTTCGTCCCCGGCGGTCAGGCTCCGGTCGTCGACCTCATGCAGGACGCCGAACTCGGCGAGATTCTGCGGTACTTCCACACGAGCAAGAAACCAACCGCGCTTCTCTGCCATGGGCCGATAGCTTCACTGGCCGCCCTACCGGATGCCAGGGGATACCGCGCTGCTCTGATCGCCGGGGACGGCGCCAAGGCGGCGGAACTGGGAAAGGGCTGGCAATACACCGGGTATAAGATGACGGTGTTCTCGGCCTCCGAAGAGAAGCCGATCGAACAACACATCCTGCATGGCAAGCTGTACTTCACGATGCCGGATGCGCTCCAGATGGCAGGTGGCGACGTGACCACGGGCGCTGACTTCGAACCCAATGTCATTATCGATCGCGAGCTCATCACAGGGCAGAATCCGCGGTCAGATCAT
The DNA here is from genome assembly GCF_001693515.2 of Bradyrhizobium paxllaeri. Lineage (NCBI taxonomy): Bacteria > Pseudomonadati > Pseudomonadota > Alphaproteobacteria > Hyphomicrobiales > Nitrobacteraceae > Bradyrhizobium > Bradyrhizobium paxllaeri. The sequence goes on along the minus strand of NZ_CP042968.1, from coordinate 1,322,336 downwards.
CCGATCGCGTCGGCGCTGATTGCCGCGCTGGAACGCGCCTCTGTCCCAGCCTGAGCTCCTGTGCGGTTGCTGCGAACCCTTGTACCCCTTCACCAGTCGCAGCAACCGTTTCGCCGCTGCGGCGGTGTATGACTTCTGCTTCTCATCCAACAGCCGAAGCGCGTTGCCCGTTTGCCGACGGCTGCAACGCTGGACGACACCAGTTTCGCACCAGAAACAGCCTGACTGAAACGCAACAAATGCTATCAAAATCAACAAAAACAGGGGGAAATCAACGAAACTGACCGATATTCTGCCGCTCATAACGGTCTGGTTGCAGGTTCGAGTCCTGCCGGGCCCACCAGTAAATCAATCACTTAGCGGCCTTCGTTGCATCCTCCGTTAGAGTACCGCACCAGAAATGCCTCGCTTCGTTGCTTTCAGTCGTGCTTCAGCAATCCGCAAACTACTTCTCGGGTTTCGATCTGGCTACGATTTCTCCACGCGATCGTAGATTCGGCTGCATTTTCGCAGAAGCAGTCCAAGCAAGAGCTCGGGTTTCTACGATCGGAGGACCTGTCGACGGTAAAGAACCTGCGAGCGGAACGTACAGATCGGCAATATTCATCGAGACGGATGTGCATGAGCCGACGATTGCCGATGAATTACGACGCTTGGGCTGCCGCGCCCCTAGAGCCGAGGCCGCTTGCGAAGGGCGGCTACAGATCGGAGCGACTCTGGTCGAAGCCGCCACGAACTTTCGAGCTCTATAGACCGACCGAACCGGCTGGCGGCGCGGTGCGGTAATGCCGCAACGATTACCCGCCGGCGGCATCCGCCCCTCCTCATCGTCAGCGCCCGACGAATTTCGGCGGGCGCTTGGCGTTGAAGGCTTCGACGCCTTCCTTGAAGTCCTCGGATTGGCGCAGACGGCTGTAGCAGTGCCCTTCGAGTTCGATGGCGATCGAAAGCGTCGAATCTTCGGTGTCGTTCAAGAGCTTCTTCGCCGTGCGCTGCGCCAGCGGCGAGAAGGTACGAAGCTCGTCAACGAGCCTATCTGTCGCCTTCTCCAGCTCGACGTCCGGCACGCATTCGGTCGCAATCCCCCATTCCAGCGCCTGCTTTGCCGAAATGCGCTTTGATCGCATCACGATGTCCTTCGTGCGGGTGATGCCGACCATCTTCTGCAGGCGTGCGGATCCGCCCGACCCGGGGATTTGCCCGAGCTTCTGTTCCGGCAGGGCATATTGCGTGGTCTCCGAGGCGATACGGAAGTCGCAGGCGAGCGACAGCTCGAAACCGACACCGAAACAATAGCCGCGGTTGGCCACGATCACCGGCTTGGCGCAGCGCGCAGGCGCTGCGATATTCCAGGCCAGTTTCGACACATGTTCGGGGCTCGCTTCCATGAACCCGCCGATATTGCCGCCGCTGGAGAAATGTTCGCCTTCGGCCCGCAGCACGATCACGCGAACACGCGGATCTTCGTCGAGTGTTTCAAAGGTCAGCCGCAGCTGGTCGCGCTGCGGCATAGCGACAACGTTATAGGGCGGCCGGCCAAGAATGATGTCGGCGCGTTCGCGCGCCTCATCGATCTCGACCTTGAACCCGTCGAGCTTGGCCAGGCGAGGATCGGCAAAAGTGTAGGATGACGGCATTTCTTGCTTCCTTCTGTTTGTAAGTGATCAGGTCGCGTCCGGTGGCGGCTGGCGCTCGACGTCATACTCTCCGGCGACGAGCAGGCGCCGCAGCAGCTTGCCGACCGGTGATTTCGGGATGGCATCGATGAAGACGTAACGTCGCGGACGCTTGAAGTTGGCAAGGCCCGAGGTGCGGCAGAACTGCTCGAGCTCTGCCTCTGACACCGGCCGATTGCGCTTGATAAAGGCCGCGACGACCTTGCCCCATTTCTCGTCGGCAAGACCGACCACCGCCACTTCGGAAACCGCTGGATGCAGCGACAAGCAGCTCTCGATCTCCACCGGCGAAACATTCTCGCCGCCGGTGATGATCATGTCATCGACGCGGCCGGTGACGAAGAGATCGCCCTCGGCATCGATAAAGCCAGTGTCGCCGGTAAGGTACCAGCCCTCGCGCAACGCCTTGGCATCGGCTTCGGGCCGCCGCCAATAGCCCTCGAACGCCTCGTCGCCGGCGAGCGAGGCGATGATCTGGCCTTCCTCTCCCGGTGCGGCCAGTTCGTCCACCGAGCGGGAGTTGATGCGGACTACCCTGATGTGCTGGTTGATGCCGGCCTTGCCGGCTGAGCCGGGCTTGGCCAGCGCATTCTGGTCGATCGTGAAGGTGTAGATCTCGGAGCTGCCGTAGTGATTGACGAACAGCTCAGGCTTGAACACATCGGCCAGCTTCTTCAGCAGTCGATCCGTCATCGAGGCCCCGGCAAAGCCGAGCTTTCGAACGCTTGAGATGTCGGTGGCGACAAACGCGTCGTGGTGAACGAGATCGTGATAGAGCGTCGGCACCAGATAGAGATTGCTGACCCTCTCACGGTCGATCAACGCCAGCGCCTCGCGGGCGTCGTAACGCGGCAGGCAGATGAAGGCGCCGCCGATCAGGGACATGGCGAGCAAGGAGCGGACGCCCATGGTGTGATAGAGCGGCATCACGCCAAGCGTGCGCTCGCCCCGGCCGTAGAGGTTCTGCGCTACATGCGCCACGGCCGCTGCCCGCTCGGCGCGATGACGGCGCGGCACACCTTTTGGCCGCGATGTCGTGCCCGAGGTGTAGAGCATGATCGACCAGGCATCGGCGCCAACTCGCGGCAGGGCGTCGGAAGCGGCGCCACCCACCATCTCCGCGAAGGCCAGGCCGCCGTCGATCTTCATGCCGATCGCAACGCGCTGCAGGCTGGCCGCACGTGTGGCATTTCTGACGGCCTCGGCGGAGACATCCTGATAGAACACGGCGCGCGCCTCGGCATTTTCGATGCAGAAATCGAGCTCGTCGGCCTTAGCGCGCCAGTTGATGGGAGTGAGGACGAGGCCTGCCAATTGACAGGCCCAATGCAGCGTCGCCGCCTCCCAGCGGTTCTGCAGCACTGCGACGACATGGTCGCCGGGCCTCAGCGCGATTTGGTCGAAGGATGCCACGAGCGCCGAAATCTTGCGGTACCACTGGCGATAAGTGAGGCGGACATCGCCATCGACCAGCGCAAGCGCATCCGGATCTCGCGCGACGCTTGCAACAAAGCTACTGCCAAGATCAAGCATCGGACTTCTCTTCGGTAGTGGTGGCAAGCTCGGCGGCCGCTTCGAGCGCCGCCTTTATGATCTGGGTGTATCCGGTGCAGCGGCATAGATGGCCGCTGAGGAGATCGCGAATATCGGCTTCGCGCGGCGAGGGATTGCGGCGCAGATGGTGGTCAAGCGACATCAGGATGCCGGCCGTGCAGAACCCGCATTGCAGAGCGTGGTTGCGGCGGAAAGCCTGCTGCAGGATGCCAAGCCGGCCCGGCGACGGAGCAAGCCCCTCGACCGTCTGGATCTCACAGCCATCGACCTGCGCCGCCAGCGTCAAGCATGAACGCGTGAGCATGCCGTCGATGATGACTGTGCAGGCACCGCAGACGCCGTGCTCGCAGCCAACATGGGTTCCCGTGGCGCCGATCCGGTGGCGCAGGAAGTCAGAAAGCAGCATGCGCGGCTCAGCCTCGGCCTCAACTGGTTTGCCGTTCAGATGAAAGCGGATTGGATGACGGCCATGGGCGGCAAGACGCGTCATTGCAGCACCTCGCCGATCAGGTCGCGCCCAATAATCCGCACCAGATCGCGCCGATATCGCGCGGTCGCGTGCACGTCGTCCCGCGCGTCAAGCTCGTAGGCAAAGCCATTCAACGCATCGTCAAGTGCGGTGCCATCGAGGCATGGCCAGTCCCGCGCCACCGGTACATCCGCGACGCCGCCCACGGCAAAGCGGACGCCTTTCGGCGTTGCCGCCGCCGCACAGGCCACGATGGCGAAATCACCGTGACGGCGGGCGACCTCGCGGAAGGCGCATCGGCCGCCGCGATGACCGGGAAACGACACGGCCTCGATCAACTCGTCTTCGGCGCGATCAGTAGCCATCATACCGACAAAGAAATCGCGAGCTGGGACGCGGCGACGCCGCCTTTTGCTGCGCAGATGCACCTCGCCGCCGAGCGCAATGAGCGCGAGCGGCATCTCGGCGCTGGGGTCCGCATGCGCCAGCGAGCCGCAGATGGTGCCGCGGCTGCGCGTCTGGACGTGGCCGATCCAGGGTAGCGCCAGCGCAAGCAGTGGCAGCGTCCGTGTCAGTTCGGGCCAAGCGAGCAATGTGGCCTGGCGTACGCCCGCGCCGATCGTCACGACGCCAGCCCGCTCCTCGACGCCGTTGAGCTCCTTTAGCCGCATGATGTCGATCAGGACCTTTGGCCGGGCCAGGCGCATGTTGAGCATCGCCATCAGCGACTGGCCGCCGGCCAGCACGCGAGCATCGCCGCCCTCGTTCGAAAGTCCTTCCAGAACTTCGTCGAGGGACTCGGCCCGGACATAGTCGAAGGCGGCGGGCTTCATCGTCGTCCTCCAAACAGGCTTGCGAGCCTGCCGAGCAGCGCAACGAGGGAGAAGCCGCTGGCGGACGCTCCACCGCCGGCCTTGCGCGCGAGAGCCGCGAAAAACTGTCCGATGACCACGCGCGTGGCGCCGTCGAGCAGACGGCCGCCGATGCTGGCGACCTTGCCGCCGATCGCGGCGTCGTAGCGGTAGTGCAGCCTAGTGCCGCCCTTGCCGTCGGGCTCGAGCGTGATGCGCCCCTCGGCGTCACCGAAGCCGAGCGCGCCCTCGGCCTTGCCGCGCAACGTGACGGCATTGGGCTGGTCGAGATCGAACAGCTCGACATCGGCGCGATAGCGCCCTGTCACCGGACCGATACCCAACGTCACGTCAGCGCGGAAATGCGTGTCGGAGACCTTCTCGACGCGCTGGCATCCGGGAATTACCGCCTGCAATGTCCTGACGTCGAGCAGCATCGTCCACACCTGCTCCGGCACTGCTTTGACGGAGGCGCTGCCCTCGCCGCGCAGCCGGCGGTCTGCCTCCCGAGCGGCACCTGCCCTCAATTGTCCTGCCGGCGGCGCCGGCTCCGGCCCGCGCGCCAAGTCGGCGAGCTTCGCCGGCACCAGCGGCAACGTGACGTCGGCCAGTCCCAGCGCATCGGCCACGGCGTTGGCGATGCACACCGGCGTCGACATGCAATTGCCCTCGCCGACGCCCTTTGCTCCCAGCGGGGTAAACGTCGAGGGCGTCTCCATGTGAATGATCTGCGGCTCCGGAACTTCGGTCGTGGTCGGCAACAGATAGTCGGCAAACGTTCCGGTCAGAAAGCTGCCGTCGGCGGCATAGGCGTATTCTTCAAAAAGCGCCGCCCCCAGCGCCTGGGCAAAGCCGCCGCGGATCTGCCCGTTCACCATGCCGGGATGCAGGATCGTGCCGCAATCATGCATGGTGACGTAGCGATCGATCCGCGTTTCAAACGTCGTGCGATCAATCTCGATGCCGCAGAAATCGAAGATAAAGCCGTGGCAGAGCGATGAGTTGATACGGTCATCGTCATCCGGCGCTGTCAGCTCCGGCGGTGTCCAGAACGCGGTTTCGCGGATGGTCTGGCCGGCATCGTCCGGCAGTGAGCCCGGCGACCAGTGACCCAACGCCGCAACGCGCGAGAAGGCGACGCGGTTCTCCGGATTGGACTTCGAGACAACAAAGCCGCCGGCGAACACAATGTCCGCCGGCTCGACATTGAGCTGGCTCGCAGCGATGCGCGCGAGGCGATGCGCGATGCGTTCAGCCGCCAGCTTGGCGGTGCCGGCCACGGCGGCCGCAAACCGGCTCGCGTAATTTCCGGAGGCGATCGACCACGCATCCCTAGCGGTATCGATCTCGGTGTTGACGCGGATGTCCTGCGGCCGGAGGCCGAACACGTCGGCGACCACCTGCGACAGCACGGTGCGATGGCCCTGCCCTTGCGGCACGGAGGCGACATGGACGGTAACGCCGCCGACGGGGTCCAGCGCAACCGTTGCGGTCGCCTGCGCGCCGTTCTTCGGCCCCGCCTTGCGGCGCTCCGCTGCAGTAAGCACGGTCGTGATGTAGCCTATGTTGGAGACGCTCGGCTCGACGACCGCGGTGAAGCCGATGCCATAGAGCCGGCCCTGCGCGCGCGCCTCATCGCGTCGCGTTCTGAGTTCTGCGAGTTTCCCCTGCTCAACCGCTCTGGCGATCGCCTCCTGATAGTTACCTGAATCCAGCAGCGCACCGGTTGCCGTGCGATAGGGAAAGGCGCCGGCGGGAACGAGATTGCGCTTGATGAGTTCGAGCGGATCAAGGCCTAGGCCGATTGCGATCCGCTGCACCAGCCGCTCCAATGCGAAATAGACTTGCGGTCCACCGAAGCCGCGGTTGAGGCCAGTCGGCGTCTTGTTGGTGACCACGACGCGATTGCGCACCTTTACATGGCGGATATCGTAGGCGCCCGTGAGATTGCCGTGCATGCGGTAGAGCGTGGCTGGTTCGGGTGCGCGCAGATGCGCGCCGCAATCCTCGACCTGGTCCCAGTCTAGGGCGAGGATCCTGCCGTCGGCGGCGACGGCAGCCGAAAGGGTGGTGGCGCGGTTGGTGGCCGAGACCGAAGCAGTGAGGTGCTCGAGCCGATCCTCGATCCATTTCACGGGACGTCCGACAGCACGCGAAGCCGCGCCGATCAACACAATGTAGGGAAATACGCCCTGCTTCACGCCAAAGCTGCCGCCGGAATCGGGCGGGGTGCGCAGCCGCAACCGGTTGCCCGGTACTTTCAGGGCGCGTGAGATCACCGTGTGAATACTGAACGGTCCCTGGAAATTGGCGAGGATGTCGAAGGCGTCCTCTGCCGCTTCGTAGGAAGCGATCACGCCGTAGGTTTCGATCGGCGTGCAGGAATTGCGGGGATAGCGGATATCGATCGAGAAGCGATGCGCGGCTTCCGCAAACACCCCGTCCGGATCGCCATAGGAGAAGCTGCGGTCACTGGCGAGGTTGCCGAGAAAGCCGTCGTGTAGAACCGGCGCATCGGCCGTAAGCGCCGCCAGCGGATCGACCACGGCCATGCGCGGCCGGCACTCGACGTTGATCAGGTCGACGGCGTCTTCCGCCCGGGCGCGATCAGCGGCAATGACGATGGCGACCGGCTCACCGACATAGCGCACCCGATCGACCGCGATCGGCCAGCATTCCACCGGCGCCTTGACACCGACCACGAGGCTTGAAGTCAATTCTTTGACCTGCCTGCCGGTGAGAACGGCCGCGACGCTTGGCGCACGCCGCGCCGCCTCGGTGTCGATCGAAATGATATCGGCGTGGGCGTAGGACGATCGGAGGATCGCAGCATGAAGCGTTCCCGGCGGCGTTCCGATATCGTCAATGAAGCGCCCGCGTCCGGTCAGGAGCGCCGCATCTTCGACGCGCTCGATCGAGCGGCCGACCCAAGGCCGGCCTTCCTTCCGACCTTCCATGTCGACCGATACGGATCGAGCCGCAGGCTGCGCCATTTATGACATTCCTCCCGATCGCGCTCTGCGAAGCCACGTGGAGCAGATGTAAGAATGCTCGCAGGCCGGGCCATACCGGCTGCTCTCGCGAGTTACCAAATCGTCTCATTTAGACTGCCCGCGACCAGTCAGCTGGCAAGGCGCGAGACGTTGCGGAACTCGCGCGGACTCACACCGGCGTGATCACGAAAGAAGCGCGTGAAATGCGCCGGCTCCGGAAAGCCGAAGCGTTCGCTGAGTTCGCCAAAGGGCACATCCTGGTGCATCACCGCCTCGAGCGCCCGCTCCATTCGCATTACGTTGAGATAGATCTTGGGCGACACGCCGAGCGACGTCTCGAACAGACGGAAGAACTGCGCCCGCGACAGACCCGCGTCCCTTGCGAACTGATCGACGCTCGCGCACGGATGCTCCCGGGTCCGCATCGCTTCCGTGGCGCGCCTGATCCGCCAATCACAGCTCTTCGCATTCATGCGGATCGAAGCCGGAAAGCGGTGCCATGGCGTGAAACGCTCGATCACCGCGATCATCAGATCCGAGAGCGCCTGTTCATGGGTGCGGGTGCAGTCCGGATGCTCTACCATTTCGGCGGCCAGCCGGAGCGTGAGCTGACGAATCCGCGGCGAGACCTCTCCGGAAGGTTGGTCGAAAAAGCCGGGCGCGCCGCTGGCGGCCCAGCCGGAACGAAATTCCTTCAGCCAATGTGGCTCGACGTAGAGCGCGAGAATGAGGGTCCGCGGCCGCGCCGGATCGTGAACATAGGCATGCGGCGTCCAGGCATCGACCAGGACAGCATTGGTATCGGTGAGTGGATAGGCTCTGTCCCCCACCATGAATTGCGTATCGGCGCCTTCGACCTTCAGGAGGACGTGGCACTGCGGATGCGCGTGGCGCACCAGCGAGCGATCCATATCCAGGAGCGCAACCCTACCGAAGGCGCCGTGAGCGATGCGCAGAGCTGTCGACATACTGGTCCTCCCTTCACAAGCTGCTTCGTTTCATGGCGCGGATCGTACCGCGTGCCGCGACGCCAGCGCATGCTGACGCAATTGGGTTAGCGTGGCAGAAGGTGTGATGGCCTCCGGATCGATCTTCAGTTCGAGGAGGGCCGGCTTGCGCCGCTCGTCTGCATAGGTCTTTGCCCGCGCGAAGGCGGCGGCAAAACCTTCAATTTCGAGAACCTGTTCGCCATAGCACCCGAACGAGCGGGCCAGCGCGACAAAATCCGGATTCTCGAGCGCCGTCGCATGAACGCGCCCCGGATATTCCTTTTCCTGGTGCATGCGGATCGAGCCGTACATGCCGTTGTTGACGACAATGATAATCACGCCGAGCCCGTACTGCGATGCGGTCGCAAGCTCGTTGGCGCTCATCAGGAAGCAGCCATCGCCGGCAAAGCAGACTGCCGCGCGGTCAGGATGAACCAGCTTGGCCGCGATCGCCGCAGGCAGGCCATAGCCCATCGCGCCGGATGTCGGTGCAAGCTGCGTCCTGAAACCGCCATAGCGATGGAACTTGTGCACCCAGATCGCGTAGTTGCCCGCCCCGTTCGAGATGATGGCATCGTCCGGCAGGGCTTCGCGCAAGTGAAGCATCACCGCGCCGAGATCGACCGGGCCTGGCATCGATCCGGGTATCTGATCGGCGATGAACTCCTCGCGCGCCGCTGCGAGCCATGCCTTCCGCCGCGCCTCCGTCTCCGCTTCGTGTCGCTCGGAAGGCCGGAGCCCGGCCAGCGCCGCGGCCATCTCGGACATGCCGGCGTTGATCGGCAGATCGGCCTGATAGATGCGTCCAAGCTCGTTCGGATCGGCATGTATGTGCACGAGGCGCTGAGCCGGTCGGGGAATCTCAAACAACGTGTAGCCCGAAGTCGTGGTCTCACCCAGGCGTCCGCCCAGGGCGATGATCAGGTCGGCGCCGCGAACGCGTTCGACCAGCTTCGGACTTGGGCCAAGACCGGCGTGGCCGACATAATGCGAATGCCGGTTGTCAAGAATGTCCTGCCTCCGGAAGCCGGCGACAACCGGCAGGCTGAATGTCTCCACGAAGCTCCCGAGGTCCGCGCAGGCTCGGGCATTCCATCCGCCGCCACCGACGATCACCAGCGGCCGCTCGGCGCCGTCGATCATCTCGACCAAGCGCGACAACTGAGCGGGACCGGGATGGCCCGCAACCCGCACGTAAGGAGCAGCATTCGCGACCGCAGCTCGCTCCGTCAGCATGTCCTCAGGCAGCGAGACCACAACCGGCCCCGGACGCCCGGACACCGCAACATGGAAGGCGCGGCTGACCAATTCGGGGATACGCTCGGCGCGATCGATCTCGACCACCCATTTGGCCATGCTGCCGAACATCCGCCGGAAGTTGACCTCCTGCCAGGCTTCACGCCCCAGCATGCCACGAGCGACCTGGCCGATGAACAGGATCATCGGCGTCGAATCCTGCGACGCCGTATGAACGCCGATTGCGGCATGGCTTGCGCCTGGCCCCCGCGTGACAAAGCAGATTCCGGGATGCCCGGTCAGCTTGCCATACGCTTCGGCCATGTGCGCCGCGCCCGCCTCATGCCGGGTCACGATGGTGCGGATCGTCTCGTCCGGGCCGGCAAGCGCATCGATCGCGGCCAGGAAGCTTTCACCCGGCAGGCAGAAGACCGTATCCACGCCGTTGATCTTCAGCGTATCGACGAGAATTTCGCCGCCACTGCGCTGGCTTGAAGTCATCAACATCGACAGCTCTTCGGCTCATGATAGATGGTTGGTCGAACAGGCCGGCCTTGATTCCCTAAAGCCGATCTTGGGCAAGAACACGCGAAAGCGCAGGATCCGGATTCTTCTGCAGGGCATAAGCGAGATCGACCTGCTCCTCGCCCTTGACGTGAATGCGCTTGAAATCGAGCTCCGGCGCGTCGACCGGCACGGTCGCGTCAAGCCCCATCTTGGCGCTGATGCCGTCCCTTGTGGTCGGATCGAGCTTGGAGCCGAGTGCGCCGGAAACGATCAGCAGATCGCGATCGGCCTGGAAGCGCGTCGCGACCGCCCACTCGATTTCCTCGGAGTCGTCGATATTGACGTCCTTGTCGACGACAACGACGTGCTTGACGTCATAGTGGGCGCCGAAGGCGCACATGATCATGTTCTTCGGCTCCCCGTCTGACGTCTTGTCGATCTTGACGGCAAGGTGGTAGCGGCAGGTGCCGCCGCGCGGCAGACGCACATCGAGCACGTTCGGGAAGCTGCGCCGCAAATGCTGCAGCAGCGTCGCCTCACGCGGCACGGCGCCGAGGATGAGGTGCTCATAGCCACCGCCGACAATCGTGTGGTAGATCGGCCGGGCACGGTGAGTGACGGCGTCCACCTCTATAACCTCCCGGTTTGCGCGCGGCCCGTAGTATTGGGGAAATTCACCGAACGGTCCTTCCGGCTCGCGCACGCGCGGGAGAATTCGCCCTTCGATCACGATCTCGGCCTGAGCCGGCACGCCGATGGAATTGGTCTTGCACTTCACGACGTCAATAGGTTGACCCAGCAGCGCGCCGGCTATCCCCATCTCGTCTTCATCGAGCGCGGCAATCGCCTGCGACGCCAGAAGCAATGCCGGATGGACTCCGATGACGATCGCGATCTCGAGCGCCTCGCCCGCCTCCTCGGCCATGCGGAAATAGGAAAGCGTGTGCCTGGGTAGCAATAGAACGCCGATCCGGTTCGGACCGCTGATCTGGCAGCGATGGATCGATACGTTCTGAATGCCGTTGCGCGGATTGCGCGCGATCAGCAGACCTGCCGTGATATAGGGCCCGCTGTCGCGCTCGTTGTGCTTCGGGATTGGTAGCTGCCTGAGAAGGTCGACCTCGTTGTGGACGATTTCCTGAACCGGCCCGCTGCTAACTTCGCGGCTCGGCAGCGGCTCGCGCGCCGCAGCGAGGAAGCGCGCCAGCAACTGCTCCGCGCCAACACCGATGGATTCGGCGACCCAGTCCCGGGCCGCGAAAAGATTGGCGACCACCGGAATGTCGTGTCCGCCCGGCTTTGGAAATAGCACCGCGCGATCGCGCTCCAGCCGCTTCGAAACGGCAGCAAGTTCGTCGGCGAGCTCCACGCCCTCGCGGGCGACCGCGAGCCTGCCTCGCTCGGCAAGATGGGCGAGCCAGAAGCGCAAATCCTTTGGTGCGTCCGCAGCAGCGGGTCTGGCCAGGTTTTCGGTCCGCATGATGTGCTCCTTTCGGTGGTCTTCGGCAGGCATTCAGGGAGCAATTTTTCGCAGTGGTCGGCGTTTCAGCGCCTCGTCTTCGCCCCAGCGGCGCACCACGCCGATATCGATATCGAACAGGTCGAGCACGCGTCCGACCGTGTGCTCGACCATGTCGTCCAGACTGTCGGGCTTGGCGTAGAACGCCGGCACTGGCGGCGCGATAATCGCGCCGATCTCCGAGAGTGCGGCCATCGTGCGCAGGTGCCCCGTATGCAGCGGCGTCTCGCGCACCATCAACACGAGCCGGCGTCGCTCCTTGAGGACCACGTCGGCGGCCCGCGTCAGCAGGGTGGTCGTGACGCCGGATGCAATTTCCGACGTGGACCGCATTGAGCAGGGAGCGACGACCATGCCTGCCGTACGAAACGAACCGCTGGCGATCGAGGCGGCCATGTCGTCGATGGCATGGTTGAAATTGGCAAGCGCCCTCACCTCCGAGATCTTCAGGTCGGTCTCGTAGGCAAAGGTCTGCTCAGCCGTCTTCGACATCACAAGATGCGTCTCGACGCCGGCATTACGGAGCAATTGCAGCAGGCGGACGCCATAGACGACGCCGGAGGCTCCGGAAATACCGATAATCAGCCGTGAGGGCGTCCGATCCTGCATGACGGTTCGCGTTCCGCTCCCTGTGTCGCGGCGCAACAGACGGTCGAACGTCATGCGCCGTTTGAAGGGACAGTAGGGGGAAGCCAGGATCAGAACAAATAATGATTGATGATAAACTCGATCATCTGAAATGATGGTCGTCTAGCATGACCGGAGGGGACGGCGATGGAATTCAGGCAGATGCAATACTTCCTTTGCCTGGCGGAAGAGAGGAACGTGACCCGCGCGGCGCGCCAGCTCAACATCGTGCAGCCGGCACTCAGCATGCAGATCGCCAAGCTCGAGGCCGAGCTCGGCCAAAAGCTGTTCGAACGAAGCAACAACGGCATGACGCTGACGACGGCCGGCGAAGCATTCTCCCGGCTCGTGTCTCCGATCGTGCGCGACGTCGAATATGCCAAGCAAGAAATGGCGCGGCTCAACGGCCGGATCTCGGGGCGGGTTTCAGTCGGGCTGATCACGTCGGTGGCGCAAAGCACGATGGCGAGTTCGTCGGCAACCGTTGCGCAACTCTATCCGGAGATCACGCTCTCGGCCTGCGAGGGCTACACGGAAACGCTGACGGACTGGGTCAATTCCGGGCAACTGGACTTTGCGCTGATCAACGTGCCACGCCGGCGCGTTTCGCTCACCGCGCACCATGTGATGGACGAGGAAATGGTATTCGCCTGCCGAAAGGATTCGCCCATCAAGCCGCCGACGAACCTGCGCTTCGGGAATCTGCCCGAATTCGACCTGGTCATGCCATCGAGACGGCACGGCCTGCGCATGATCCTGGAGGAGCACGCGGCCACGGCCGGCATCGAATTGAAGCCGAGACTGGAGCTCGACACTCTGCCCGCGGTCTGCGATGTGATCGCCACCACGAATCTGGTGACCGTGCTGCCCACGATTGCACTTCAACAGTCGCTAGCCGACGGCAGGGTGAGAGCGCACCGCTTCGTCGAACCGCGTATCGTCAGATCGATCGCCTGGGTTCATCATCCGCGCCGAATGGTGTCCCCGGCCGCCAGAGCCGTGCTGGATATCATTCGCCGCGACCTGCTCGAGGCAGCGACATCGGCAAGCAACTACGTGCAGCCGCATTCCGGCTGCGCCGGGAGGCGCCGCGCTGCCCGACACGCCAGGTCGCGATCGCTGCATCGCACTGGTAATCATCTGAAATGATCGAGGTTATCATCGCTAATTATTTGCGGTGATGACGGGCCGCATTCTATGAGGAGCTACTCAACAAGGACGCTTTCTCATGACGGGCGATCTTCGCCGCTCTTCATCACGCGCGCATGCCTGGGGCGCAGGCAGCGGAACGACTCCCGAGGCTCGCCTGCGGCAGCGCTTGCCCACGCTGGATGACATCGAGCGTCGCGCGCGCCGCCGCATCCCGCGCTTTGCCTTCGACTTTCTCGAGGGCGGCACCGGGAGCGATCTCAACACGCGGCGCAATCGACTGGCGCTCGACGCGGTGGAATTGGTCCCCCGCTACGGCAATCCCAGTCCCGTCCGCGTGGATGTCGAACTGCTCGGTGTGCACTGCGCCGCGCCGATCGGTATTTCTCCCGTGGGCGTCGACGGCATCATCTGGCCCGGCGCTACGCGGATTCTCGCGCGCGCCGCCGGTAAGGCGCGTATTCCCTATATTGCCGGCTCGCTCGCCACTGCTGCGATCGAAGAGGTCGCCGAGCTCGCAGGTCCCTATGCCTGGTTTCAGCTCTACGGCCTGCCCGCCAACGATCATGCCGTCACTTTCGATCTGATCAAGCGGGCCGCTACGGCCGGCGTACGGGTGCTGGCAGCGACACTGGATGCGCCGGTACGCTCCAAACGGCCTCGCGACCTGCGTAACGGCCTGGTGGTGCCGTTTCGTCCCACGCCCAAAACCATTTTGGATGTGGCTCTGTCACCGCCGTGGCTGCTTGCACTCGCCAGAGCAGGCACGCCGGCCTTTCGCAACATGGAGCGCTATGTCGAAGAGCCGGCGACGCTGGCGAACACGGCCGGCTTTGTGCAGAGCCAGATCAAGGGCACGTTTTCTTGGGATTTCGTCAAGCGAATGCGCGACGCCTGGCCGGGCGCGCTGATCGTGAAAGGCGTCATGCAGCCCGACGACGCCGAGATGGCCGTTGCAGTGGGAGTGGACGGCATCCTGGTTTCCAACCATGGTGGCCGGCAGTTCGACGCGGCGCCTGCCGCGATCGATGTCCTACCCGCCATCGTTGCCAAAGTGGGAGCCAGGGCCACCGTCCTGTTCGATAGCGGCATCCGCTCTGGCCTGGACGTCGCCCGCGCCCTCGCGCTTGGCGCCCGCGGCACATTTGCCGGCCGCGCTTTCCTGCTCGGCCTCGGCGCACTCGGCGAGCGAGGCGCAGCCTATGTGGCCGCAATGCTGAAGGAAGAATTGGAAACCGCAATGGGGCAACTGGGCGCGCATTCTCCCGACGCGCTGACCCTACTCACATCTCGCCACAGGCACACGTTCGATTTTGCCTGAACCCGAGCGCGAAGGCGGCAGCCTTCGTTCGAACCCCATCCGCGATCGTCTTCAACGGCCCGGCCATTCGCGATTTTTTGAGACGCTTTGGTAAGTCCCGAGACTCGGCGGAATCGAGGTGCGTCGGTTGCCTGTCCAGAATTGACTCAAGGGCGCCCAAGTGCGCCACGAGGAAACGTTTGGGTACAGGTCGCACGAGCCCCATGGACAAGAGTGTCCGGGTGGCCACGGTCGCCGGCCCCACCCTTTGAGGACGCCAATGCTATTCCGCTCCACCGCCATTGCACTCTGCACATTGTCCGCTCTCGTCATGCACGGCGCGTCGGCAACCGCAGACAACTACCCTTCCCGTCCGATAACATTGGTGGTGCCTTTTCCGGC
Organism: Bradyrhizobium paxllaeri; assembly: GCF_001693515.2. NCBI lineage: Bacteria > Pseudomonadati > Pseudomonadota > Alphaproteobacteria > Hyphomicrobiales > Nitrobacteraceae > Bradyrhizobium > Bradyrhizobium paxllaeri. Next base: position 1,307,064 of record NZ_CP042968.1, on the reverse strand, counting down.
GGGAGGCGCAAGTGACGCTATCACCCGTATCCTCGCCGACAAACTGGGAGAGGCTCTTCGCGGCACGATTGTAGTCGAAAACAAGGGAGGCGCCGGCGGCAATATCGGCACGAACAACGTGGCGAGGGCCGCTCCGGATGGTTACACCCTGCTGCTTAGCTCTTCAGGTCCCCTCGCCGTCAACAAGACGCTGACGACGGATCTTCCGTATGATCCAGAGACCGCTTTCGAGCCGATCTCGCTGATCTCGACCATGCCTAATGTTCTGGTCGTCAATCCGACCAAGATTCCGGCAACCAACGTGCAGGAATTTATCGATTTTGCGAAAGCCAGCCGAGAACAGATCTCATACTCGTCGATCGGTAATGGAAGCTCGCAACATCTTGCCGGCGTTCTGTTCGAGCGCCGGACAGGAACGCGTTTGCTTCATGTCCCCTACCGGGGGGCTGGCCAACTAACCGTCGATCTGGTGTCGGGCGACGTGCCGGCCAGCTTTCAACTCATACCCAACATTGCGAGCCAGTTGCAGGCCGGTCAGATAAAGCCGCTAGCAGTGACCAGCAAGCAACGCAGCAAGGCACTTCCAGACGTCCCCACGATGGCGGAGGCGGGATTTTCGGATCTGGAATCCTTTGCGTGGTTCGGCCTGCTCGTTCCGAAAGGGACACCAAAGCCGATTGTCGATCGGCTTCATAGCGAGGTGGTCAAGATCATGTCGGACCCTGCAGTGCAGAAGCGGATGATCGATATCGGAGCCGATCCGATCTACACAAGTCCGGATGAGTTCAAGGCTCTGATTTCGTCAGAGGTGATCAAGTGGCGAAATCTGATCAAGGAAGCTGGTATCTCCGGCAACTGACGACGATTCGGGAAGGATGGTTGCAATCTTGCGGCTTATCGGAGTGCGGCGCAGCTCATACGATGCATGACCAGCCAGGCGCGCGGTGTCGCGCGGTAGGTGCCGTTCGAGAACACCCAACATCGAGATTGCTGTGACACCAGCCGATGACCATCGCGTTTGCGTCTGTCGCACACATGCGCGTTTCCAGACGTCGGGGTCCATGCGCCCACCGCCAATATGGCCTTGTTCTGACCGATCTTTCGCAAGGGGCGCACCAGTTTCGCACCAGAAACAGCCCGACTGGAACGCAACAAACGCGATCGGAAGCAATCAAAAACGAAGCAAGATCAACGAAGCTGATCGATATTCCGCCGCTCATAACGGTCTGGTTGCAGGTTCGAGTCCTGCCGGGCCCACCAGCCTTCGCTGGCTACGCCAGCTTCGGCTCGGCAAGCCACATCGTAGCGAAGGTTGCTGCGCCGAAGCCCATTGGACGTAGGCATGCTTCCGGGCCGCGAGCTACCGCCGGGCCAGCCAGCCCAACCAAAATATCGAAAACAACCCCATGCAAAGTAACCGGCCGTCGCCGCCAAGGTGGCTTCGACATTGACACGTCGGGCAAATCAGGGGCACGATTCTACGATCGCGCACCAGAAGCGCCTGGCCTTGTCCCAGCGACGCGCTTCATTTCTGTGATCGGAACAACCTTTCGACAACTTCGAACCTGCGAGCGGAACGTGCAGATCGGCGATGTCCATATTGGCGGCGCGAATGAGCCGACGATGAAGTATCGCTAAACCTACTATCACCTGGCGCTTCCTACTCGAGAGCAGCTGGGCGAAAGCATTGCCCTGCAAAGGCAAAGGTCACAGGTTCGAATCGTGTCGGGTGCGCCAATTTCCTGCGTTTGTATCGGCTAATGGCTAGACTGTTCTGTAGCTCCGCCTGAGTTTGGGTGAGCAAGCAATCTGATCGAATTCGTCACCGGTAGTTGACACCGATGCGCAATGCCGAAATGCGTGTGCGAGTGCATGCGCCATGCACGGGAAGGCCAGTGTCTGCAGTCTCGAGCCTACGTGCAGCAGCCCGCCCCGCCCGTGTCCGCCCTGGCCTTCTTGAAAGCAGACATCCGAGTAACCGACGCCACGATCTGTTAAGGGCCCATTCACGGACATCCCCAATATTCCGGTAAGCAAACCTGAGGTAATGCTTTACTGTGCGCCGCGAGATATAGGTTTCAAGCAGGTGCAAGGTGAACCGAGAGATATTGTTCGGACCGTTTCGCTTTGACGCGGCTACCCGTACACTATGGGACGGAAGCGTCCCGGTTCGGCTTGGCGCTCGCGCGCTAGCGATCCTGCAAGTCCTCCTTGAAGCACCTGGCGTAACCGTCAGTCGGAGTACCCTGATCAAAAGCGCATGGCCGGGCTTGCACGTTGATCAAAGCAATTTGCGGGTGCAAATCTCAGGACTGAGAAAGGCTCTGCGTGATTACGGCGGCGCAATTCAAGCTGATCCGTCTCAGGGTCCCCGTTCCTTGGTGGAAGCCCGTTGCCTGCTGGACAGGTTGCACCCCTGGACCGCACCAGTTTCGCACCGGAAACAACCTCTTCGAAACACGACGAACGCAATCGAAATCAAACGAAAATGCAGCAAGATCAACGGAGCTGATGGATATCCCGTCGCTCATAACGAGGTGGATGCGCATGAGCCGATAATCGCCGATGAGCTACGATACGTGGGCTGCCAAGCCTCTAGAGACGAAGACATGGTCGCTTGCGGACGGTGGTTGCAGATCGGGGCGACGAGAGGCACCCTACCCGCCCGTAACTATTGTCCGTTCAACTGACCCGTCAGCCTTCCGTGAAAGGCAAGGCTTCGCGGATCGAGCCCGGTGAACTTGATGGAGTGACCCAGCGCGCGGTACTTCGTTTCGATCGCGTCGAGCGCGGCGACACTTGAAGCATCCCATATCTGGGACGATGTGAGATCGACAGTGATCTCCTTTGGATCCGCACGATACGAGAAGCGCTCAACGAGGTCGTTGCTGCTTCCGAAGAACAGCGGGCCGTGCACGGCGTAGCGGACTGTACTGCCGTCCTCGCTCGGCACTCGCTCGACGCGGATAACATGAGCGACGCGTCTGGCGAAGAGCACCATAGCCAGCAGCACGCCACCGGCGATGCCGAAGGCGAGATTGCCGGTTGCGACCGTGATGGCCACCGTCACTGCCAGCACTGAGGTTTCCGACTTCGGCATGCGCTTGAGCGTCGAGGGCATTACGCTGTGCCAATCGAACGTCTTCACCGCGGCAATCATCATGACGGCCGCCAGCGCCACGAGCGGAATTTGCGCCATCAGGCCACTAAGCACCGTAACCAGCACCAGCAGCACGATCGCCGCAGCAATGGTGGATATCCGCGAGCGGCCGCCGCCGATCTTCACATTGACGACCGTCTGCGCAATCATGGCGCAGCCGGCGATGCCGCCATAGAAGCCTGCCACAATATTGGCGACGCCGAGCGCCCAGGATTCCTTGCCCTTGTGCGAGCGGGTGTCGGTTACGTCATCGACCAGTTTGGCCGTGAGCAGCGTCTCCAGCAGACCGACAAAGGCGACGCTGAGCGCGGTCGGCCAGATGATGCCGAGGGTTTCGAGATTGAGCGGCACGGTAAACTGCGTGATGCCGGGCAAGCCTGGCGCCATGGCGCCGCCATTGCCGCCGACATTGGGCACCGTGAGTTGGCCCGAAATTACGATCGCCGTGACGACGACGATGGCAATCAGCGGCGCAGGAATAACCGTGATCAGCCGGGGTGCAAGCAGCACGATCGCAATCGTCAGCGCGAACAAGGGATAGACGATCCACGGCACGTTCAGGATATGCGGCACCTGCGCGAAGAAGATCAGAACGCCCAGCGAGTTGACGAAGCCGATCATCACAGAGCGCGGGATGAAGCGTGTCAGCCGCGCCATGCCGGTCAGGCCGAAGACGATCTGGATGGCGCCGGCAAGCAGGATGGTCGGCAGGATGTAGCCGGTGCCGTGGGTCTTCACCATCGGCCCAATCACGAGCGCGATCGATCCTGCAGCAGCCGTCACCATTGCCGGCCGCCCGCCAAATACGGACATCACCAGCCCCAGCACGACCGAGGAGAACAGCGCGACCTTGGGATCGACGCCGGAGACGAAGGAGAAGGAGATGACCTCGGGGATCAGCGCGAGAGCCGTCACCACGCCAGCCAGGGTCTCGCGCGTGAATTCCCGCGGCGAGGCCAGCACCGAGCCGATTGAAGGAGAGTCGTCGAGTGCCATCTGTGCAGCGCGGTCGTCGATTGCGGTCATGGCAATGCCCTACTGAACAGCGCGCTTCAGCGCGCCGGCAAGATTGGTCTTTTCCCAGGAGAAGCCGCCGTCGCTTTCCGGCGTGCGGCCGAAATGGCCGTAGGCCGCGGTGCGCGCATAGATCGGCTTGTTGAGCTCGAGATGCCGGCGGATGCCGCGCGGCGTCAGATCCATCGACTCGGCGACCGCCTTTTCCAGCTTGTCGTCGGCCACCTTTCCGGTGCCGTGGGTGTTGATGTAGATCGACAGCGGCCGCGCGACCCCGATCGCATAAGAGAGCTGCAGCGTCGCCTTGTCGGCGAGACCGGCGGCCACAATGTTTTTCGCGAGGTAGCGCGCCGCATAGGCCGCAGAACGGTCCACCTTAGTGGCGTCCTTGCCGGAGAACGCGCCACCGCCGTGTGGCGCCGCGCCGCCATAGGTATCGACGATGATCTTGCGCCCTGTCAGCCCGGCATCGCCATTGGGTCCGCCGATGAAGAACTTGCCGGTCGGATTGATGTGCCAGATCGTTTTGTCTGATATCCAGCCTTCCGGCAGCGCCGCGCGCACATAGGGCTCGACGCGTTCGCGCACCTGGTTGGAGCTCATGTCCTCGATCAGGTGCTGGTGTGAGACCACGATCTCGCGCACGCCGACCGGCTTACCGTTTTCGTATTGCACCGTGACTTGGCTCTTGGAGTCCGGTCCCAGCACCTTCTCTTCGCCAGCGTGCCGCGCTTCCGAGATCAGCCGCAGGACCTTGTGGGCGTAGAATATCGGCGCCGGCATCAGTTCTGGCGTTTCGTTGGTAGCGTAGCCGAACATGATGCCCTGGTCGCCGGCGCCCTCCTCGCGGTTGGTGCCGGGCTTGTCAGCATCGACGCCCTGGGCGATGTCGGCCGACTGCGGATGCAGCAGCACCTGCACGTCGACGGTCTCCCAGTGAAAGCCCTCCTGCTCGTAGCCGATGTCCTTGATGGCGGCGCGCGCGGCCTGCTCGATCTGTTCGTTGGTCACCGAGGACGGTCCGCGCGTCTCGCCCGCGATCACGACCTTGTTGGTGGTCGCCAGCGTCTCGCATGCAGCGCGGATACTCCAGGGATCGACCCCGGCCCTTTCGCCCTCGCGGAAGAACAGGTCGACGATCTCGTCGGAGATGCGGTCGCAGACCTTGTCGGGATGGCCCTCCGAGACGGACTCGCTGGTGAAGAGATAGGATGTGCGCATGATTTCCCTCGGGTTTCAGTTCGGCCCGCGCACGACGCAGCGGAAGCCGATGTGACATGTCGATGAATCGATACTCTCGCCCTGCCGCGCGGCCGGCCGCGCCCGCAGGCAGTAGTTCGGGGCGCAAAGATGCGAGCCGCCCTTCACCACGCGCAGCGCCTTGCGCTGATCCGCGTCCTTGCGCTGGCAGCACGATTTGTCCGCGCTGCCGGTGGGTGCGTAAGCCGTCGTGGTCCACTCCCAGACGTTGCCGCACATGTCGTGCAGGCCGTAGCCGTTCGGCGGAAACGCATCGACCGGCGACGTTCCCTCAAAGCCGTCCTCGGCGAGGTTCTCGAAAGGAAAGCGTCCCTGCCAGGTGTTGGACAGATGGCGGCCTTCGGGATTGCCGGCGTCGCCCCAGGGGTACGCAGCCCCCTCGAGCCCACCGCGTGCAGCGAACTCCCACTCCACCTCGCTGGGCAATGCCTTGTCGGCCCAGGCCGCATAGGCCTGCGCGTCCTCGTAGTTGATGTGCACAACCGGATGATTGCCTTTCTGGGCGATCGAGCTGTTTGGCCCGTTCGGATGCCGCCAGTTCGCACCGGGCACATAGGCCCACCATGCACGATGATCGCGCAGGCTGACCGGCCGCGGCGGCTTGACGAAGACGAGCGAACCCGGAACGAGGAATTCCTCCGCCGCATCCGGATACATTTCGCGCATCGGCGTACGCTCGGAGAAGGTGACGTAGCCCGTCGCTGCGACGAACCGGTCGAACTGCGCGTTGGTCACGGGATGGCGGTCGATCCAGAAACCATCCGATGTCTCGCGGTGGACTGGCCCCTCTTCGCGGTAGAATGCGTTCGAGCCCATCAGAAAAGTCCCGCCGGGAATCCAGACCATGCCTTCCCGGCGGACAACGCTTGCGGCGCGGAAGACCGTGGACGCCTCGCCGTTCAGCGAGGCGCCTTGATGCGAACAGCAGCGTGTTGCAATCCGTTCCACGGCCCTGCTCTCAACCGGTCAGCGAAGATTTTGCTTCGGCACGAAGTCGAGCGGCGCACCGGGCGGAATCAGTTCCTCCTTCTTCGCGCTGTCCTCGAACGCGCGTACCACGCGGTGGGCGTGCTGCATCACCCACCAGCGCACATAGCGCTGGTTGACGGCCTCACGCTCCTTGGGGTCTTCCTTCAGGTGGGTGATGCGGGCGAAGCCGAGCGGCAGCTCCGGGTCGTGGAAGTGCTGTTGGCGCTTGAAGTTGATCTTGAAGTCCTTCCACTTCACCGCGTGCAGCTCGTCCTTGAGCCAGACGATGCAGGACTCGCGGTTGGACGCTTCCTGCTTGCCGAGGAAGAAGCCGGTCTGATCGGTGCCGTCGATCAGGCGGTCCTTCGGCGGCTCGCAGCCGGCGAACCTGAGGAGCGTGGTGAACATGTCGGTGACATGCACCATCTCATTGCTCTCGACGCCGGCCGGGACATGGTCGGGCCAGCGGATCAACAGCGGCGTGCGGATGCCGCCTTCGGCCGAGGAGAAGTAGGAGCCGTCGAAGAAGCCGCCGGTGCCGCGGCCGGCCAGATGATCCTCGGCGCCGTTGTCGCCGCACATCACGACGATGGTGTTGTCACGCACGCCGAGCCGGTCGAGTGTGTCGAGCAGCACGCCGAAGTCGTGGTCGAGCATCAGCAGACAGTCGCCCCAGTCGCCGTTGTCGCTCTTGCCCACGAACTCGTCGCGCGGACTCATCGGGAAATGCATCAGCGAGTGGTTGAAGTAGCAGTAGAACGGCTTGTCGTCCTTGACCGCCTTCTCCATGAACTTGATGGCCCGCTTCTGGTATTCGAGGTCGCAGGTCTTCTTGGTTTCCATGGTGAGCTGCTGGTCCTTGATCGGCCAGGCGCCCTTGCCTTTCACGCCCTCATGCATATGCGAGTAGCCGTCGCGCTCGGGATCGTAGTGCGGATCTTCCAGCCACATGCATTCGTCGTAGGTGCGCAGCGGCCCGTACCATTCGTCAAAACCATGATCGGTCGGGAAGCGACCGTCTTCGGCCCCGATGTGCCACTTGCCGTAGATCGATGAGGTATAGCCGGCTTCCGCCAGGATCGACGCAATGGTGCGCTCCCAGGTAACGATGCCGCCGCCATTGCCGCCGAGCGCAATGGTGTGGTTGCCCGAGCGGATCGGGAAGCGTCCCGTCATCAGTGCCGAACGGGTCGGCGTGCACTGCGGCTCCACGACATAATGCGTGAGCTTCATGCCTTCCTTCGCGAACGTGTCCATCCGCTTGGTGTCGGCGCCGCGCAGGCGACCGCCGCCATAGCAGCCGAGTTCGCCCATGCCGAGGTTGTCGACGTGAAAGAACAGAATGTTTGGTTTCTTGGCCATAGTAACTCCGTTGGTGGCGCTATTCACGCCGGGTCTTTGATCTTCGGTTGCGCGGGACTTGCGGAATGGCTCTCCTGCCATTTCGGACCTGGTCCGCGCATGTAGTGCCGTTCGGGTCGGTATCTGCTGCCAAAGATCGCCCAGAGCCTGCGCCATACTGCTGCAAGCGGCGCGCCGAGCTCAGCCATGCCGGGGTTGTTGGCATGAAGAATGCTTGGTTTCCTTGCCATAGATCGCTCCGATCGATTGGCGCCAGGATGCACCAATCCCTTAACGACGCGGGTCGCGCGTCATTTTCCTCGAATTGTTGTTTCGCTCCCTCCCGGCAGCGAGTTCGATGTGTCAGTAGAGTTCGCCCACTCCTTTCGGTCCCACCTTCATTCCAAAACCGGACAGACCGCGGTCCTTGATCTCCGGGGCCATGGCGGCGAGCGATTCTTCGCGGATCAGCCCCTTGAGCTCCTGAACCAGGTTCATGAACTCCGGCGTATCCGTCATTTCGGGTGTGCGCGGCCGCGGCAGCGGCACCTTGATCTCCGCCTTGATCCTTCCCGGCCGCGCCGTCATCACGTAGATTCGGTCTGACAGGAAGATCGACTCCTCGATGTCATGGGTGATGAACAGCACCGAGATGCGGAACTGCTGCCAGATGTTGGTCAGGATCTCCTGCATCACGACGCGTGTTTGCGTATCGAGCGCGCCGAACGGCTCGTCCATCAGCAGCACCTGCGGGCTGGTCGCCAGCGCTCGCACGATGCCGATGCGCTGCTTCATGCCGCCCGAGAGCTGGTCGGGATAATGGTTCTCGAACGAGAGCAGCCCCGCCAGATCGAGCAGCGAGCGCGCCGTCGTGAGGCGCTTGTTCTGGTCGACGCCGGCCATCTTCAGGCCGAACTCGACGTTCTTTCGCACCGAGAGCCAGGGAAACAGCGAGTATTGCTGGAACACGACGCCGCGGTCCGAACCCGGCTTCGTGATCTTCTTGCCGTCGAGCAGCGCCGCCCCTTTCGTCGGCTTGACGAAGCCGGCGACGATGCTGAGCAACGTCGACTTGCCGCAGCCGGATGGGCCGATCAGCGAAACGAACTCGCCGGGCTGCACGTTGATCGAGACTTCCTTGACGGCGACAACTTCGCTTTCAGCACGGCCGAAGGTCACGCCTATGTTGCGGACGTCGATGAAACCCCTGGCGGCTTCCGCATGTGCTTCTGCGACGCTCATTTCCTGCCTCCGGGTGCGTAGGCGAGCCACGGCATCAGGAGCACGCCGACCATGCGGATGACGCCGCTGCAGGCGAGACCCAGCACGCCGATCGTGATCATGCCGAGCATGATCGCGGGATAGTCGACCAGCGAATAGGCTTCCCAGGTGAAGTAGCCGACGCCGAACTGGCCGGAGATCATCTCGGCCGCAATCAGCGACACCCAGGCGACGCCCATGCCGACCGCAAGCCCGGTGAAGATATGCGGCAGCGAGCCGGGCAGGATCACGTTCCAGAACAGCTGCGCCTCGTTGGCGCCGAGACAGCGGCCGGCGCGGACCAGCACGCCGTCGAGCGAATGCACGCCGTGGATGGTGTTGAGCAGGATCGGGAAGAACGCGCCGATGAAGGTGATGAAGACGATCGCCGCCTCGTTGTTCGGCCATAGCATGATTGACATCGGCACCCAGGCGATCGCGGGGATCGGGCGCAGGATTTCCACGCAGGGCATGAACAGGTCACGCACCCGCTCGTATTTGCCGATCAAAAGTCCCAGCGGCACGCCGATCGCGATCGCGATGAAGAATCCGGTCAGGATGCGCTTGACGCTGATGGCGATGTTGACGAGGTACTTGTTCGACAGGCCGACCTGGGTCAGCTGGTTGAACACCTCGGCCGGCGTCGGCACGTTCTTGAAGCGGATGTAGAACTCGAAGCGGTACTTGGTGCCGAGGTACCAGACCAGGAACAGCGCGCTGATCGAGATGCAGCCGAGCAGGACCGAGATGATGCGGTCGCGCGTGATGTGCTTGAGCAGCGAACGCGCCACGGTACGGAACGACAGGGTAGGGACCACCTCCGGCTCGGCCGCAACCGGCGCAGGCGCCGCCTGCCCTTCCGTTACCGGCACTTGCGGCTTCTCAGGCGTGGATGTCATCGTGCTCTCGAGGATCCGCTCCGGATCGATCTGTCCTGTCGGGATTGGGATTGCCACAACCTTCGCTCGCGCCATGTTGCTCATCGCGCGCCCCTATTGCCCGACGTTGATAGCGTTGAGCGCTTCGGTGTAGGTGGCGAGCTTGCCGCCGTTCTTCGCGGCATAGGCCTCGGCGTCCTTCTTCAGCAGGAACGGCACCACCTCGGGATTCTTCGCGTCGGGCTTGACCGCGTAGAAGGCGGCGTCGGCAAACACCTTGATGCCAAGCTCGTGGTCAACGAGATAGACCGCGTTGAACTTCTTGCCTTCCTTCGTGAATTTCTTGACGCCGAACAGCGCGCAGACCGGCGAGGAGAACGGCACGATTTCGCCGCCCTGGATCCAGACTTCGCCGACCTTCTTGGGATCGTTGACCGGCACGTTGCAGACGGGGTCGGTGCCTGTGACGTTGTAGGTGTCGAAGGCCGCCATCTGCTTGTCGTAGTCGAGCCCGAGCTCCTTGTAGGTGGCACGGATGTAGCTGTCGTTGATCCAGGCACCCATATCGAGCGGCTTGATCATGTTGAGCTTCTGCAGGATCGCGTAGCTTCCGCTCGCCGATTCGATCAGCAGCTTCTTGATGGTGGGATCAAGCGTGTGCACGCCGCCGGGGCCGAGGAAGATGTAGACCACTTCCTTGTTGATCTTGGTCCACTCCTCGATCTTCTCGGCGGCGAGCTTCGGATTCTTGCGCATCCACTCATTCGCCTCGATCAGCGACTTGAGATAGGCCGTGACGATCTCCGGATACTTCTCGGCAAAATCCTTGCGCACGGTCACGCCGTGGAAGGTTGGCACCTTGGTCTCGGCACCGTCATAGATCTTGCGCGCAAAGCCCTTGAACGGCAGCAGCTCGGCGAAGGGCACGAAGTCGCCGTGGGCGTCGATGCGCTTCTCCTGCAGATTGGTAGTGCCGACTTCCGGCGACTGCGAGACGAGGCTCCAGAAGTCCGGTGGCAATCCTTTCTTCTGCAGCGAAGTCAGCATCATGCCGTGCGCGGCGGAGCCGAACGGCACCGAGACGTTCTTGCCCTTGAGATCGGAGAGTTCGTAGAACGGCGAGTCCTTGTGAACGACGATGCCATTGCCGCCGCCGACGGCGTTATAGGCGATGATGGCAACCAGCTGCGTCGGATTGTTGGTGGTCTGGCCGGTTGCGCCGTTCACCATCAACGGATAGTCACCCATCATCCCGATCTGGATGTTGTTGGCCATCATGCCGTTGGTAATCGGCGGACCTGACGTCGCGTTCTGCCAGTTGAGTTTGTATTGGAAATCCTTGTACTTTCCGGTCTTCGGCAGGTTCTTCTCGAGAAGACCAAGCTCCTTGATAACGACCCCGCCAGTCACCGTATTTGTCGTCGTGTTCTGCGTGCCGATGCCGATCTCCAACACCTGCGCGCGCAAATCTCCGGAGGAGAGCATAAGTGCCACCGCCACGCACCAGGGGGCGACCTTTGAACCGCAAGACACGAGTGTGGTGACGTTCATCACGTTAACCCCTTAAATTGACGCGGGTTTGCTGGATGGCGGCCCGCCGTTGGGCTGCGCTCGGCGCGATCGGGGGTGCAAGGGCCAAGCCAGTTTGCACCCTGCCTGCGCGACAGGTTGTCCCTGTCCGCCGCATGCGACGCACCGAATTTACGAAGGAAGAAACGGCGGCTGTGATGCCCACTCGCGAAACCCTCAAGACGACCGAATTGCCGTGCTTGACGTGAGTTCTGGGCTTGGAAAGGATTTCTTAAAACAAGGAACGGCGGTGGCACGCAAATCCTTGCCGAAAAACTCCGACTGCTCAAGAATTAGCCGGATCCGGCGTACTTTCTGATGAAATATTGAGCGACATGACGCCCGTCCGAGCAAGTGAGCTCGCCGTTTCAAGTCGAACCGACACGTTACCGGTTGTCAGTCTGCGTCGTCCTGAAGACCAGTCCTGGCGGTCTTGCCGTCGCGCATTTTTGCCAGCGGCGCGGTATCCTTGATCAGGATGTTGGTCCCGTGCGTATCGAGCGCCCCCATCTCGGTAAGACGCTTGAGCGTGATGGTCACCCATTGGCGTGTCACGCCTACCATGTTCGCAAGGTCGGCATGGGTGAATGAGGCTGCGATCAATGTGCCGCCGTGCTCTTTGACGCCGTAAAGGTCCGTCAAGTGCAGCAGCAGATGAGCGAGCCGCTCCGTTGGCGAGCGCGTGCCGAGCATCTGCGCCAGCGAGGAATAGCAGCGTCCCTTGAAGCTGAGACCTTCGATGATGCCCAGCGCCAACGCAGGGATTTTCAGGACCATCTGACGCAGCACGTCTCCGGGTAGATGCAGGACGGAACTGTTGATCGCAGCCGCGCCTGACCAGACGTGAATCCCTCGATTGAACACGTCGGGACCCCCGACGAAATTGCCGGGATGCCAATAGGCCAACGTGATTTCGCGTCCAGAAGGGCCGATGTAGAAGACGCGGATGCGCCCGCTCTCGACCAGATAGATACCGTCCTGCGGGCTGCCCTGACTGAAGACCTGCGCACCACGGTAGTAGACCTTGTGCTTGCTGGCGCTGACGACCTGCTGGATTTCCGCCGCGGAAAGGCCTTGGAAGAGCGGCGCCGGGCCGCCTCCCCGCGCCTTCTCGTCGGGCATCAGCATGGCGCCAAAGCGAGCTTGGTCGGCCCAGCCGAGGTTGGCTCCCATCTTCCAGGTATTTGCCAGCTTGCCTGCCAAAAAGGCCTCCATCGATGCAAGTTAAGCAAATCTTGCGCCAAGGAGTCGGCAAGAATGGGAAAGCCCCGTGGCGCCGCTTGGGCGCCGGTGATCCTGCGGCCAGGATGCTCAGGGCATAATTCCGGACACGTCTGTCGCAGCGTCCCCACCTGACGTCAGGTCCAGAGCAAAACTGGTCGCCTTGGCCTGCCCCAGAGGCTAAACGACGCCGGTGGATGGCGCTGCGGCTCTAGTAATTGCTACGCGTCAGCTCGTTCGGGATGCCATCGATCGGGCATTCGTCAGTGCCGACGGTCGGCCGCGTGAGCGCCTCGACCATTTCACGGGTGCCTTCGGGGTCTGCGATCCACTTCGCATAGAAATCGTAGGGGCACTCGGCGACGCCCTTTGCGTCTTCGCCGGAGTTGATTTTGCCGGTGTAGCCGCGATGCAAGAGCTTGAAGAGATGGTTCTGCGACTGGTTGTTGCGGCGGGCGTCGCGGATCAGATGTTTCGACAGCGCCGCATACTGGATGCCGTATTCCTCTTCGCCCGTTTCGCCCAATGTGCGGCCGTCAAAACCGATGATCGCGGAGTGGCCGAAATAGGAATAGACGCCGTCGAAGCCGGCGGCGTTGGCGACCGCGACATAGACGTTGTTGGCCCAGGCCATCGCCTTGGAAATCAGCACCTGCTGCTCCTTGGCCGGATACATGTAGCCCTGGCAGCGCACGATCAGCTCGGCGCCCTTCATGGCGCAGTCACGCCAGATCTCCGGATAATTGCCGTCATCGCAGATGATCAGGCTGATCTTCAGGCCCTTCGGCCCCTCGGAGACATAGGTGCACTTGCCGGGATACCAGCCCTCGATCGGCACCCACGGCATGATCTTGCGATACTTCTGAACGATCTCGCCCTTGTCGTTCATCAGGATCAGGGTGTTGTACGGCGCCTTGTTGGGATGCTCTTCATGGCGCTCGCCGGTCAGCGAGAACACGCCCCACACCTTGGCCTTGCGGCAGGCTTCGGCGAAGATCGCAGTCTCTTCACCCGGCACCGATGACGCGGTCTCGTACATCTCCTTGGAGTCGTACATGATGCCGTGGGTGGAATATTCCGGGAAGATCACGAGGTCCATGCCCGGCAGGCCGAGCTTCATGCCGACGATCATGTCGGCGATCTTGCGGGCGTTGTCGAGCACTTCGGCCTTGGTGTGCAGGCGCGGCATCTTGTAATTGACGACTGCGACGCCGACCGTGTCGTTGCTGGAAGAAATATCACCGTGAAGCATGGGACTCGCCTCTTGTTCTGGTTTGGGTTTGACGGATCGCGCTGCTAGTGGCTGATCATCCATGGCCGCGCGGTCGGAAAACCCTTCGCGCCGCTCTTTGTCTTGGTCATCAGCCGGCCCGGCTTCTTCTTGCCGGTTGAACAGCAGCCGCAACCGGGGCCGTGCGAAGCCTTGTATTCGGCAACCGTTTTCGGCGCGTGGGCGCTGCGCTCGTTGGTGGCGATCGCCTTGCGCTTGTCGGATGGCATGCAGAAGAACGCCGGCGCGGTCAGGATCACCCGCGGCGATTCATTGTCGCAGCGCGGGCAGTCCTGCGGTTCGTCATATTCGGACATCGGCCGTATGTCCGTAAACGGACCGCAATCGTTGCAGAGATATTCGTAGACGGGCATCTGGTTTCCTTGCGCGAATAGTTCGAAGGAGAATTTCGCGAATGGCGGATGCGGGGCGGCCGGCACGCTTAAGCCGACCCGCATCTTTCTCGCGCAGGGATCACTTGTCCGGCGAGATCGGCATCTGGATGTCGCCCGTGATATGTTTGATGGGACCGGCCGACGACGGCATGATGTCGAAGTCGAAGATCTCCGTCGGCAGCCACAGCGTGGCGCAGGCGTTCGGCACGTCAACCACGCCTGAGATGTGACCCTGGCACGGCGCGGTGCCGAGGATCGAATAGGCCTGCGCGCCGGAGTAACCGAACTTCTTCAGGTACTCGATCGCGTTCAGACAGGCCTGGCGATAGGCGATGTGGACGTCGAGGTAATGCTGCTTGCCGGCTTCATCCACCGAGATGCCCTCGAAGATCAGATAGTCCTTGTAGTTCGGCGTGATCGGCGACGGCTTGAACACAGGATTCTTGATGCCGTATTTGGCAACGCCGTCCTTGATGATTTCGACCTTCAGATGTAGCCAACCGGCCATTTCGATCGCGCCGCAGAAGGTGATCTCGCCGTCACCTTGGCTGAAATGCAGATCGCCCATCGAGAGGCCGCCGCCCGGCACATAGACCGGGAAGAAGATCTTTGAGCCGCGCGATAGATCCTTGATGTCGCAATTGCCGCCATGCTCGCGCGGCGGCACCGTGCGCGCGCCCTCCGCGCCGACCTTGGCCTTGGCATCGCCTTTGGCGCGGCCGGCATGCGCGGTCGCGGCGAACGGCGGATTGGCGAGACCCGGGACGCGCGTTGGGTTGGTCGCGATCAGCGCGGTCTCGCGCTCGTTCCAGGTCGCGAGCAGTTTCGGATCGGGCAGACAGCCGATCAGGCCGGGATGGATCAGGCCGGCAAAATTCACGCCGGGCACATGACGCGACGACGTGTAGAGACCCTTGATGTCCCAGATCGATTTCTGCGCCAGCGGGAAATGATCAGTGAGGAAGCCGCCGCCATTCTGCTTGGAGAAGAAGCCGTTAAAACCCCAGAGGCTCTCCTTCAGCGGACCGACATCGAGCAGGTCGACCACCAGCAGATCACCGGGCTCAGCGCCCTTGACGCCGATCGGGCCGGACAGGAAGTGCACGATCGACAGATCGATGTCGCGCACGTCATCGGCGGAATCGTTGTTCTTGATGAATCCGCCGGTCCAGTCATAGGTCTCGATGATGAAGTCGTCGCCGGGATTGACCCACGCCACGATCGGGATGTCGGGGTGCCAGCGGTTGTGGATCATGTCGTTCTCGTAGGCCGATTTGGTAAGATCGACCTTGATCAGTGTTTCTGGCATCGATAGCTCCCCTTTTTAAACAGCACAGTTACGGTTCAAACGGACAGGAATTTCGAGACCTGCGCGGCATCGACGCTGTCGCGCGGGTCGTCGCGAACGATCTCGCCGTTCTCGATGACCAGCACGCGGTCGGCGATATCGAGCGCAAAGCTCAAGACCTGTTCGGAGACGACGATCGAAAGGCCGCGCTCGTCGCGGATGCGTTTCAAGGTGCGCGCCATGTCCTTGATGATCGACGGCTGGATGCCCTCGGTCGGCTCATCCAGCAGCAGCACTTTCGGTTTGGTCGCGAGCGCGCGCGCAATCGCGAGCTGCTGCTGTTGACCGCCCGACAGATTGCCGCCGCGGCGGTTCTTCATCTCCAGCAGCACCGGAAACAGCTCATAGATGTCGTCGGGCACTTCCGAGCCGCCTGAGACGACCAGGCCGGTTTCGATGTTCTCCTTCACCGTCATGGTGGAGAAGATCATGCGGCCCTGCGGCACATAGGCGAGGCCCTTTGCGACCCGCTCGAAGCTCTGCATCGCGTTGAGCTCGGCGCCGTCCATTTTCACCGAGCCGCTCTTCGCAGGCAGAATACCCATCAGCGATTTCATCAGCGTGGTCTTGCCCATGCCGTTACGGCCCATGATCGCCACGATCTCGTTGGGCGCCACCGAGACGTTGAGGCCGTGCAGCACTTCGCTCTGGCCGTAAGCGACGTGAAGATCCGAGATAGCCAGCATCGACGCGCTCTCCTTATTTTCTACGCATGATCTTGTCCGGAAACCGGACGCCACTTTCCGGGATCATGCGCTAATGTCCGAGGTAGACTTCAATGACCTTCGGGTCGTTCTTGACCTTCTCCATCGTGCCCTCCGACAGAATCTGGCCCTGGTGCAGCACCGTGACCTTGTGAGCGATGTCCTCGACGAATTTCATGTCGTGCTCGATGACGAGCACCGAGCGGTCCTTGATGATGCGGTTGAGCAATTCGGCGGTCTTGGCGCGCTCGGAGACGCTCATGCCGGCCACCGGCTCGTCGAGCATCAGGAGCTCCGGGTCCTGGATCAGCAGCATGCCGATCTCGAGCCACTGCTTCTGGCCGTGGCTGAGTTGGTCGGCATAGGTGTCGAGGCGATCCTTCAAAAAGATCATCTCGGCAACTTCCTCGACGCGTTCCTTGACCGCCGCGTCGCGCTTAAAGGCCAGCGAGCCGAACACGGTGCGGCCGCGTGGGTATGAAATTTCGAGATTCTCGAACACGGTCAGGTCCTCGAACACCGACGGCGTCTGGAACTTGCGTCCCACGCCGGTCTGCACGATCTGGTTCTCCTTCAGCTTCGTCAGCTCCTTGCCGCGAAACTGGATCGACCCGGAGGTGGCCTTGGTCTTTCCGCAGATCAGATCGAGCACCGTGGTCTTGCCGGCGCCGTTCGGGCCGATGATGACGCGGATCTCGTTCTCCTCGACATAGAAGGAGAGATTGTTCACGGCCTTGAAGCCGTCGAAGGACACGGTGAGTCCCTCGACCGCGAGCAGGAAGGGTTTGGGCTGGTGACCGATGAGCATGGTCTATTTCCTCATTTCGCCAGTTGGGCATCGGCACCGAGGTGACCGATGAGCATATCTGCCTCCTCACTCCGCCGGTGCGCCGTCGGCGACGGAATTCCAGCCGTCTTTAGGTTTCGATTTTCGCGATGCCAGCAGCCGGTCGATGCGCGGCTGAACGTAATCCGCCCAGATTCCCGACAGGCCGTTCGGGAAGGCCAGCACGACCGCGATGAACAGCGCGCCGAGGCCGAACAGCCAGAGCTGCGGGAAGGATTCCGAAAGGCCGGTCTTGGCGAAGTTGACCAGCAGCGAGCCCCACACCGCGCCGAAGATCGACATCCGCCCGCCGACCGCCGTGTAGATCACCATCTCGATCGACGGCACGATGCCGACAAAGGACGGTGACATGAAGCCGACATTGAGCGCGAACATGGCGCCGCCGATCGCGGCGAAGACCGCGGCCATGCAGAAGGCGAAGATCTTGAAGTTGGCGACGCTGTAGCCGGAGAAGCGGACGCGGTCTTCCTGTTCACGCATCGCCACCAGGATGCGGCCGAGCTTGGTCAGGCGGATGAACTGCGCGATGCCGATGCAGGCGAACAGCAGGATCACCTCGACGAAGTACAGGATGATCTTGGCATGGTCCGGCCGGATGTCCCAACCCTTCAGGGTACGCAGGTCGGTCATGCCGTTGATGCCGCCGGTATAGCCCTGCTGTCCCACGATCAGGATGGTCAGGATCGCGGCGACGGCCTGGGTGATGATCGCGAAGTAAGTGCCGCCGACGCGGCGCTTGAACATCGCGGTGCCGATGATCAGGGCGAACAGGCCGGGCACCAGGATGATGGCGGCGATGGTAAAGGTGAGACTGTGGAACGGCTGCCAGAACAGCGGCAGCGCAGTGATCTGATTCCAGTCCATGAAGTCAGGAATGCCGGGTGTCGACTGGATCTTGGTGTTCTCGACGCTGGAGGCTTCCAGCTTGAGGAACATCGCCATGCAGTAGCCGCCGAGGCCGAAGAACACGCCCTGCCCCAGGCTCAGAATGCCGCCATAGCCCCAGCACAACACAAGCCCGATCGCGACAAAGGCGTAGGTCAGATATTTCGCGACCAGGTTGAGGCGGAACACATCCAGCGACAGCGGCAGGATCACGAACAGGACGGCGGCGAGCGCAATGAAGCCGATGAGCTCGGATCGATTGAAGAAGCGTGAGTTGATCATGACCGTGCCTGCTCTCTGTTATTTGCGGACTTTGAGGGCGAACAGGCCCTGCGGCCGCAGCATCAGAATTCCGACCACAGCGAGCAGCGTGAGCACCTTGGCCATCGAGCCCGACATGAAGAATTCCAGCGTCGACTGCGTCTGCGAGATCGAGAAGGCGGAGGCGATCGTGCCGAGCAGGCTGGCGGCGCCGCCAAACACGACAACCAGGAACGTATCGACGATGTAGAGCTGGCCTGAGGTGGGCCCGGTCGAGCCGATCATGGTGAAGGCGCTTCCGGCGATGCCGGCGATGCCGCAACCAAGCCCGAAGGTGTAGCGGTCGACCTTCTCGGTATTGATGCCGACGGCGCCGGCCATGATACGGTTCTGCACCACGGCGCGGACCTGGCGGCCCCAGCGTGACTTGTACAGGACGTAGGCGACCACGATCGTGATCAGCACCGTCAGGCCCATCACGAAGACGCCGTTGATCGGGACCTCGATGCTGTCGGTCACCTTGAGTGAACCCAGCATCCATTGCGGCAGCTCGACGCCGACCTCGCGCGGGCCGAACACCGAGCGATAGGTCTGCTGCAGCATCAGGCTGAGGCCCCAGGTGGCGAGCAGCGTATCGAGCGGTCTCTTATAGAGGTGCCGTATCAGCACCCATTCCACCAGCATCCCCAGCGCGCCGGAGGCCAGGAAGGCCAGTATCATCGCGAGGAAGAAATAGCCGCTGAACAGGCTCGGAAGATAGGACTGAAACGTGTTCGACGTCAGCCAGGTGACGTAGGCGCCGAGAATCATGAACTCGCCATGCGCCATGTTGATGACGCCCATCTGGCCGAAGATGATCGCGAGCCCCAGCGCCATCAACACGTAGACGGAAAACAGGATCAGGCCCGCAAAGCCCTGCATGACGAAGATGGAGCCCAGATCGCCAATCGAATAGTCGCCGAACATCGATGTTTCTCCGTCGAGGGGATAAAGTCCCCGCGCCACGAGCAAAGTCGCGACGCGGGGCCGTCAAGCGCGGATTGACGGTCCACGCCAGGGAGCTCTTGCTCGGGAAGCCTGCGGTGAGTCCGCAGCCCTTACTGGTAGCCCTTCGGAAACGGATCGGGCTCGACCAGATCCGAAGTCTCGAAGATCAGCTCGAACTGGCCATCGAGCTTGGCGCGGCCGACGCGGGTCTTTGACCACAGGTGATGGTTTTCATGGATGCGCACGTAACCTTCGGGCGCTTCCTTGAATTCCACGCCGGGCGAAGCGGCGGCGATCTTGTCGACATCGAAGCTGCCGGCCTTCTCGACGGTCAATTTCCACAGCCACGGGCCGAGATAGCCGGCCTGCGTGACGTCGCCGATCACGGTCTTCTCGCCCCACAACTTCTTGAAGGCCGGAACGAACGCCTTGTTGTTGGCATTGTCGAGCGACTGGAAGTACTTCATGCAGGCATAGGCGCCCGCGATGTTCTCGCCGCCGATGCCGTCGATTTCGTCCTCGGTCACCGAGATTGTCAGCAGCGCCTGCTTCGAGAGGTCGACGCCGGCCGCCTTGAGCTGCTTGTAGAACGCGACGTTCGAGCCGCCGACCACGTCGGTGAAGATAACGTCGGGCTTGGTGAGCTTGATCTTGTTGATGACCGAATTGAACTGCGTGCTGCCGAGCGCGTAATATTCCTCGCCGACGACCTTGCCCTTCAGCACGTTCTCGACGTGCTTGCGCGCGATCTTGTTCGAGGTGCGCGGCCAGATGTAATCCGAGCCGATGAAGAAGAACGATTTGGCGCCCTTCTCCTTGGCGATCCAGTTCAGCCCTGCGAGGATCTGCTGGGTGGCTTCCTGGCCGGTATAGATGACGTTCTTGGACTGCTCGAGGCCTTCATAGAAGGTCGGGTAATAGAGCATGCCGTTGTACTGCTCGACGACAGGCAGCACCGCCTTGCGCGAGGCCGAGGTCCAGCAGCCCATGATCGCCGCGACCTTGTCGTTGACGAGCAACTTCTTGGCCTTTTCGGCAAAGGTCGGCCAGTCGCTGGCGCCGTCTTCCTGGATGAACCTGATCTTGCGCCCGAGCACGCCGCCCATGGCATTGATCTGTTCGATCGCGAGCTTTTCAGCCTGGATCGAGCCGGTCTCCGAGATCGCCATCGTGCCGGTGGCGGAGTGCAAAATGCCGACGGTGACTTCCGTATCCGTGACCGCGAGGCCCGTGGTGTTGACCACGGAGGTGGCGGGGCCTGCCCCGAAGGAAGGACGTGGAAGGATCGAAATGAGCGGCAGGGCCGCCGCGCCCATCAGCAGTTTGCGGCGAAGCGGCGACTGCAAGCCCTTGTTTGGTTCGTCTGACATGAGCACCCCATTTTTGTTTCGAGAACGCTTATTGGTCAGGCGAGGATTGCCCGGAATTGTGCACTGCACAGATACGTGGGATTGCGTATTCTGCACCGCAAAATAGCGACGTAGATTTCTGGTACGAAGTTTGCTGGCCAGGAGGGACCGGTTGAGCGGGCAGGAGCAGCAGAAGTGGCAGGGCGGCAGCGGATAGACCGCGTCAGGCGCCAGTATAATCAATGGGTTGCCAACCAGACGTTGGAAGACTACGCGCTGCGCTTCACCGCCAAGAGCGCGCGGCGATGGTCTGCCGCCCGCGTCGCCAACACGGCCCTTGGCGCGATCTCTTTTCTGGCACTGGAAGCGATCGGCGGTACGATTACGCTGAACTATGGCGCCACCAATGCCACCGTTGCCATCCTGGTCGTCAGCGTCATCATTTTCTTCTGCGGCCTGCCGATTGCCTATCATGCCGCCAAATGCGGCATCGATATTGATCTGCTGACCCGCGGCGCCGGCTTCGGCTATATCGGTTCGACCATCACCTCGCTGATCTACGCCTCCTTCACCTTCATCTTCTTCGCCATCGAGGCGGTCATTCTCGCCTCCGCGCTGGAGATGTGCTTCGGCATCCCGCGGCCGATCGGCTATCTCATCAGCGCCGTCGTGATCATTCCGCTGGTGACCTACGGCATCACGCTGATCAGCCGCTTCCAATTGTGGACGCAGCCGATCTGGATCATCCTGCATATCCTCCCCTTTGTCGCGATCGCCTATGCCAATCCGCTTTCGTTCACAGAATGGCGCAAGTTCGCCGGCGAACACGGCGACGCCGGCGGGCATCTCGATCTGCTGCTGTTCGGCACCGCGGCTTCCGTGGTGTTCTCGCTGGTGGCGCAGATCGGCGAGCAGGTCGACTTCCTGCGCTTTCTGCCGCGTGATCGTCGCACGTCGCGAACGTCGTGGTGGCTTGCGCTATTGATCGCCGGCCCCGGCTGGATCCTCTTCGGCGCGCTCAAGCTGCTGCTGGGCTCGTTCCTCGCCTTCTTTGCGCTGAGCCACGGGCTCTCCAGCGAGCAGGCGGCCGAGCCGGCGCACATGTATCTCGAGGCGTTTCGATACGTGCTATCACAGCCCGACATGGCGCTGGCGCTGACCGGCGCCTTCGTCATCCTCTCGCAAATCAAGATCAACGTCACCAATGCCTATGCCGGTTCGATCGCCTGGTCGAACTTCTTCTCGCGGCTGACCCATAGCCATCCCGGCCGCGTGGTGTGGCTCGTCTTCAATGTCGTGGTCGCGCTGCTGCTGATGGAGATCGGCGTCTACAAGGCGCTGGAGCAGACGCTGGCGCTCTATTCCAACGTGGCGATTGCCTGGGTCGGCGCGCTGGTCGCCGATCTCGTCGTCAACAAGCCGCTGGGGCTGCGGCCACAACACATCGAGTTCAAGCGCGCGCACCTGTGCGACATCAACCCGGTCGGCGTCGGCGCGATGACGATCGCGACCATCGTCTCGATCTCGGCGTTCTACGGCCTGTTCGGACCGACGGCGAAGGCCCTCTCCGCCTTCGTGGCGCTGGCGGTCGCCTTCGTCACCGCGCCGCTGATCGCCTGGGCGACCGACGGAAAATATTACATCGCGCGAAAACCGAAGCGGAGCTGGCAGAATCTTGAATCGATCCAGTGCTGCATCTGCGAGCATTCGTTCGAGCCGGAGGACATGGCCTCCTGCCCGGCCTATGCCGGGCCGATCTGCTCGCTGTGCTGTTCGCTCGATGCGCGCTGCCACGATCTCTGCAAGCCGCATGCGCGTGCCGGCGCCCAGGTCTCGGACATGCTCGGGAAACTGCTGCCGGAGCCGATCTTTGCGCGGATCAATTCGCAGTTCGGGCATTACCTCGGCGTGTTCGCGGTATCCGCAGGGCTCGTCGGGCTGACGCTCGGGCTGATCTATCTGCAGACCTCGGCGACGATGCCGGTCGAGAACTTTGTGCTGTCGGACGTGCTGTGGAAGGTGTTTTTCGCGCTCACCATCATCATCGGCGTGGTGGCGTGGCTGTTCGTGCTGGCGGAGCAGAGCCGCCGCGCGGCGGAGGCCGAGACGCGGCGGCAGACCACGCTGCTCATTCAGGAAATCGACGCGCACAAGCGCACCGACGCCGAGTTGCAGCGCGCCAAGGAAGTCGCTGAGTCCGCCAACCTCGCCAAGAGCCGCTACGTTGTCGGGCTGAGTCATGAGCTGCGCTCGCCGCTGAACGCCATCTCGGGCTACGCGCAGTTGCTGGAACAGGATTCGAGCCTTGCCACCAAACCGCGCGACCAGGTCCGTGTGGTGCGACGAAGCGCCGATCATCTGTCGGGGCTGATCGACGGCATTCTCGATATTTCCAAGATCGAGGCCGGCCGGCTGTATCTCTCGCGTGACGAGGTACGCTTGAGCGAATTTCTCGATCAGCTCGTCGGCATGTTCCGCGTCCAGGCTGCCGCCAAGGGCATCGACTTCGTGTTCAAGCGACCTGCGGTGCTGCCGGTCGTGGTCTATGCCGACGAGAAGCGGCTGCGGCAGGTTCTGATCAACCTGTTGTCGAACGCACTGAAATTCACGCAAAGCGGCAGCGTGCAATTCGCGGTGCATTACCGCAGCCCTGTCGCGGAGTTCGAGATCATCGACACCGGGCCCGGCATTCAGGCGGACGATCTCGAACGCATTTTCGCGCCGTTCGAGCGCGGCGCGCTCGGCGTCTCGCAGCCGCAGACCGGCACCGGGCTCGGCCTCACTATCAGCCGGCTGCTCGCGGGCGTGATGGGCGGCGATATCAAGGTGGCGAGCGAGGTCGGCAACGGCAGCACGTTCCGTGTCAAGATCCTGCTGTCGGAGGTCACCAACCCGACGCGGATCGCCCCGGTGGAGGCGCCGATCTTCGGCTATCACGGCCAGCGCAAGACCATTCTGATCACCGACGACGATCCGACGCATCGCGATCTCCTGCGCGAGGTGCTGGCGCCGCTCGGCTTCATCCTGCTCAGCGCGCCCGACGGCCCTGGCTGCCTCGCGCTGGCGCAGCATTGCCGGCCTGATTTGTTCCTGCTGGATATCTCCATGGCCGGCATGGATGGATGGACGGTAGCGCAGGCGTTGCGCGAGAGCGGCCATCATCAGGCCCGCATCCTGATGGTATCGGCGAGCGCGCTGGAAGCCCACGGCGCGCCGCTGGCCCAGCCGTTCCACGACGGCTATCTGATGAAGCCGATCGATATTCCAAAACTGCTGGAGACCATCCGGCAGTCGCTCAAGCTCGAATGGCAGTATGAGGCCGATCAGATCCCTGCCCCACACTGGAAGCCGGATACGGGCTCGCGGCCGCCGGTGAAGCACGTCGAAGAGCTGATCGGGCTCGGGCAACTCGGTTATATCAGAGCGATCCAGGTCAAGCTCGATGAGATCGGCAACGATCACCCCGAACATGCCGATTTCGTTTCGCAAATGCGCGCGCTGATCGACCGCTTCGATCTCGATCAGTACATGGCGA
The DNA here is from genome assembly GCF_001693515.2 of Bradyrhizobium paxllaeri. Lineage (NCBI taxonomy): Bacteria > Pseudomonadati > Pseudomonadota > Alphaproteobacteria > Hyphomicrobiales > Nitrobacteraceae > Bradyrhizobium > Bradyrhizobium paxllaeri. Next base: position 1,282,811 of record NZ_CP042968.1, on the reverse strand, counting down.
CCCTGAAAGCCCTGCACAGCCATGATCATTGAACCGAAAAAGCGCGATGTCGCCCTCGTCGTCGACGATTCCCCGGAAACGCTGCGGCTACTGACCGATGCGCTCGACGGCGCAGGGATGACGGTGATGGTCGCGCTCGACGGCGCCTCCGCGATGCGGATCGTCGACCAGATCACCCCCGACATCGTGCTGCTCGACGCTGTCATGCCGGGCATCGACGGTTTTGAGACCTGCCGGCGGCTGAAACGCGATGCCGGCCTCGACCATGTGCCGATCATCTTCATGACGGGCCTTGCCGAGACCGAGCACATCGTCCGCGGGCTGGAGGCCGGCGGCGTCGACTATGTGACGAAGCCGATCGCAGTCGAGGAGATGCTGGCGCGCATCCGAGTTCACCTTGCCAACGCGCGGCTGACCCAGAGTGCGCGCGCCGCGCTCGATGTGTCCGGCCGCTATCTACTCGCGGTGAACAACACGGGCAGGCTGATGTGGGCGACGCCGCAGGCGCAAAAGCTCTTGTCGGACGCGTTGGCAAGCGAAACCGACGAGGTGATACTGCCCGACCCGATTCCGCAATGGCTGGAACAGGCGCGCAAGGGCAAGACAGGATCGAAAGCCACGATCATGGCCACGCTGCCTGGCAACGAGTTGCTCCGGCTGCAATATATGGGCAAGCTCGGCGCCAACGAGTTCCTGCTGCGGCTGGCAAAAGACTCCGGCGCCGAGGCGCCTGCGGAGTTCTCCAGCGAGTTGGGGTTGACCACCCGCGAGGGCGAAGTGCTGTCATGGCTCTCCAAAGGTAAGACCAACCGCGACATCGCGCAGATTTTGGGTCTCTCCCCGCGCACCGTCGACAAGCACCTCGAGCAGATCTATTCGAAACTCGGTGTGGAGAATCGCACCGCGGCCGCGGCGATTGCAGTGAATGCAAAGCACCGGAAATCCTGACGCGAACTCTCGTTAGCCGAGCGACACAACAGGCTTCGGACTATCTTGGCATTGATGCGGGCTCACCGCTGAGCTTGCCGCACCGCCGGTCAGGTGGTTCTGCCGCTTGTCAAACCTATGCTTGCTGGACAAGCGAGTGCAACGCCTTGACCGCGGCCTCCCGGTTCTCCACCGGAACAAACAGGCTGACCGAATTCGGCGACATCACGTACTTGTCGGGGACGATCCCGTGATGTGCGAGAACCTGCAACGCCGTGAGCGGCAATTCCGGCGAAACGGCGCCGAAGCAGGTGAGACTGACCGCGCTTGAAGCCTCGCGCGGCTTGCGTAGATCCTGGCTCTGCTCCAGCGTGCGCGAAAGCGCATCCAGCCACTCTGAATCACAGGCCACGGTCATGCTGGTTTTTCCCACGGCGAAGCCGGAGTCGAGGAGCTGCGGCCAGGACAGGCTGTTCTGCTTGAGATGCTGCGCGAATTTCTCGAAGCCGTGATTGAGATCGTTGCAATCGATTTCCACATGCTCGATGCGCGCGATCGAATTGACGGCCAGAGCTTTTCCGTTTTCCATGCCTGCAACCTCTTTCATCACTTGCGTGCTGTGTTCGACGCCACCCCACTGCTTGATCACCAGCGGCACGTCCTGACTCTGCGCCAGCTCTATGCTGCGAAAATGCAGGACCTTTGCGCCCCAGAAGCACATCTCCGACAGGGATGCGAAGTCCACTCGCCGCAGGGGCTTCGCGTCCGGCACGATGCGCGGATCGGCCGAACAAACTCCGTCGACTTCCTTGATGATTTCACAGCGTTCGGCCTTCAATGCCGCCGCCATCGCAACGGCCGTGGTGTCGCTGCCGCCCCGGCCGAGCGTGGTGATTTCCCGGGTCGCCGGGTTCACGCCCTGAAATCCCGCCAGCACCACGACGCGCCCACGATCAAGTTCCTCACGCACACGAATGGGCCGTACATCCAGAATGCGCGCGGAGGAATGGGAGTCGTCGGTCATCACGCCGGCCTGGCTGCCGGTGAAGCTGATCGCGGGCACGCCGAGATCGGCAAGCGCCATGCTCATCAGCGACATGCTGATGCGCTCACCGGTTGTCAGCAGCATGTCGAGTTCACGACGATTGGGAGCAGGGCTGACCTGATAAGCCATCTGGATCAACTGGTCGGTGGTCTTGCCCATGGCCGAGACGATCGCCACGACACGATGACCACGGCCATGCAGGTCGGCGAGGCTGCGCGCAACGCTGCGAATTTTTGCCGGGGTTTCAAGGCAGACACCGCCATATTTCTGCACGATGATGGGATGGTTGCGCATCTAGCCTCCCTGAGAAACCTCGCTCGCCTCGTCCATCGCACCGGCACCGCCTATCCACGTGCCGACGACTTCAAAGTTTGGATTGAAGGCGACCAGGTCGGCGCGGTATCCGGGCGCGATCCGTCCAAGCTCGGACTCAAGGCCGAGAAATGCCGCCGGCGTCCTGGAGGCCATGATGAGGGCATCAACAAGGGAGATTCCGAGTAGCGCAACGGCGTTGCGCACCGCCTCGATCATGCTGAGGTGAGCGCCCGCGAGCGTGCCATCCGGACCGGTCAGGCGATTTTCGCGCAAGGTGATCGGCCTTCCCTGCAGCATGAATTGCCGGTCGTTCGTGCCCACCAATGGCATGGCATCGGTGACCAGCATCAGTCGGTCGCGCCCCTTGCAGCGGAACGCAACACGCAAAGCGGCGCGGTCAACGTGGATGCCGTCGCAAATGATCCCAGCAAACAGCCGGTCATCATCCAGCGCGGCGCCCACCAGGCCCGGCTCTCTTGCGTTCAACTGCGACATGGCATTGAACAGATGGGTCACCCCCGAAACACCGCGATCGACCGCCTGCCCGATTTGGGCCGCGGTGGCGTCGCTGTGGCCAGCCGCGATACGCAAGCCGGCGCCGATCACCTCATCGATCATGGACGCGGGCACGCATTCCGGGGCCAGCGTCACCATGGAGCGGCCGCGGCCCCCAAAACTTTTGATCGCGGCGAGATCGCGCCGGTCGGGCACCCGTATCTCGGCTTCCGGGTGAATGCCCTTGCGAGACCGGTTGAGGGCCGGTCCTTCCAGATGAAAGCCGAGCACGCCGGGAATCGTCAGACAAGCCTCGGCGACTGCCGCCAGGCGCTCGATGACCTCGCTGCGATCGGTGATGAGGGTCGGCAAGCAGCCCGTGGTTCCCGTCTTGCGGTGCGCCTCGACGATGCGTCGAACGCCAGCCTCGGTCGGCTGGTCGTTGAGAAGAACGCCCCCGCCTCCGTTCACCTGGATGTCGATGAATCCGGGAGCAAGGATCGCGTCCGCGGGAAGCTGGATTGAGGCGCGCGCCGCCGCCTCGCCAAAGGTGATGCTTTCAATCCGCCCTTGGGAGATCCTGACCGAACCGGGACCGCGCATGTCGGCACCATCAAAGATGTGCTGCGCGGCAATGGTGAGAGAGGAATAACCGGCGTGGCCCATCAGCATTGATCCGAGAATGGCAGTCACGGACTCGTGAGGTGAGTCCCGTACAGGACTTCATATGTACACTGAAGAGCCTCGAAGAGGACCCGGAGCGAAACCTTCGCGTTAGCGTTCCATGGTAACAAAAGCTACCACGTATCTCGGCATCGATGGCGGTGGAACCCGCTGCCGCGCCCGGATCGAAGACGAAAACGGCAGGGTACTCGGAACAGCGAGCTCCGGACCTGCGACGACGCGGATTGGCTTCGAGAAGGCCTGGCGGTCGATCATGGAGGCCACCGAGGCCGCAGCCGCGCAGGCCGGACTGACGCGCGAGGATTTCGCCCAGATGCACGCCGGAATTGGGCTTGCCGGTCTTGGTCGGCGGGGCGCGGAGGCGGCGCTCAACCAGATCGCGCATCCCTTTGCTTCCGTCATCTTCATCAGCGACGGCCTGGCGGCCTGCCTCGGCGCCCATAGCGGCGCGGATGGGGCCATCGTGGTCGCCGGCACAGGTTCGGTGGGTGTCGGCCTGATCGATGGCCGCGAAATCCGCATCGCCGGTTACGGTTTTCCCGTGTCGGACGAAGGCAGCGGCGCCGATATCGGGCTCCACGTCGTTCGACTGGCGCTGCGGGCCGCGGATCGCCGCGGCGAGCTGACCCCATTGCTTTCGGAGGTGCTGGGCGCCTTCGATCATGATCCCTATCAGGCGGTGGCCTGGTCCGAAGAAGCCAGGGCCACAGACTACGCGGCGTTCGCGCCGATCGTGATGCGGCACGCCAATCAGGGCGATCCGGTCGGCCGTCGCATTGTCGAACGCGCGGCCGATGCCATTGGCGATCTGCTCGATCTGTTCCTGGCGAGAGGAATTGACCGGCTCTCGCTGGTGGGCGGGCTCGCCGATGCCATGGCTCCCTGGCTGACGCCTGACTTGCGCACCCGCCTGAGACCTCCCGATGCCGACGCGGCGGCCGGCGCGTTGCTGGTGGCGCGAGGGCGGCTTGATCTGCCCAAGAGAGAGACGGAGAGAGAAACGGACAGAGACACTGACCATGAACAGGCTTCGAAGTTCCGCGTTTGATGGCGCTTGGATCAACAACATGGCCACCGAAGAAGTCGATCCCCGCTTTGCCGATCTTGATGCATGGTCGCTGACCTCAGCGATGGAAGCGATGTGGGAGGGCCAGCTCGCGGCCGTCGCGGCGATTGGTCACGCCCTTCCTGCGATCACCGCGGCGACCGAAGCGGCCAAGGCGGCGCTGGGCGATCGCGGGCGCATCGTATATGTCGGCGCCGGCACCTCGGGCCGCGTGGCCGTCCAGGACGGGGCCGAGCTGACGCCGACCTTCGCCTGGCCCAGGGAGCGCGTCCGCTTCATCGTTGCCGGCGGAGACAGCGCGTTCGTCACCAGCATCGAGGGCGCGGAGGACGATGTCGATGATGCGGTCGCGCAGATCGATGCCGCGCGGCTCACACCGCACGACGTGGTGATCGCCGTTGCCGCCAGCGGCACAACGCCATTCACGGTCGCGGCGCTGCAGCAGGCGGGCGCGTTCGGCGCAGTGACGATCGGCGTCGCCAACAATCCCGGCACCGCCCTGCTGGCATCGGCAAAGTTTCCGATTCTGATCGAGACCGGCCGCGAGCTGATCGCCGGCTCCACGCGGATGAAGGCGGGCACCGCGCAGAAGGTCGTGCTCAACCTGATCTCATCGGGGATCATGCTGCGGCTTGGCCGGGTGTATCGCGGCATGATGGTGAACATGCCGCCGACCAACGCCAAGCTGAAGCGGCGCGCCGAGGCCATGGTGGCGCAAATCGCGCACTGCGATCCGTCGCACGCGGCACGCGCGCTCGAGCAGGCCGAGGGCGACATCAAGACGGCAAGCCTTCTGGCGTTGGGTGTCGACAGGGTTGATGCCGAGACCATCCTGAAAAACTGTGACGGCAACCTTCGGCGCGTATTTGCCGAGCTGACCAAGGATCAAGACCGGCATCGCAAGGAAGCGCCGGTGCGCAAGCAAGGCGGAGCGGTTGAGCCGTGACGTCTTCCGCCATGGCGCGCGAAATCGGCGAAAGCCCGGATGTTGTCGCCAGGATTGTTCGCAACCGTCCCGCCACGCGCGACATCGCCCAGCGGATTGGGATTGGCTCCGCCCCCCTGTGCGTCGTGTGCGGCCGGGGGAGTTCCGGGCATGCCGGGGTTTTCCTGAGATACCTTGTCGAGACGCGGCTTCGCCTTCCCGTCTCAGCCAGCGCTCCTTCCGTGATCACGGCATTTCGCACACCCTTGATGCTGCGCGATGCGCTGTTCATCGTGATCTCGCAATCCGGGCGCAGCCCGGATCTTGTCGCGGCGACCAGATCGGCGCGTGCCGCGGGCGCCCGCACTATCGCCATCGTCAACGCGACGTCGTCGCCGGTGGCCGACGAAGCGGAGTTCGTCGTTCCGATCGAAGCTGGCACGGAGCACTCCGTGGCGGCGACCAAGACCGTGATCGGCTCGATGGCCGCCAGCGCCGAGCTTGTTGCCGAGTTGGCGGAGGACCCTGCGCTGCGGTCAACCCTCGACAGGCTGCCCGAGCGCCTGCACCGCGCGCTGGCGCTCGACTGGTCCGCAATTGCCGATGATCTCGCCAAGGCATCAGCCGTGTTTGTGGCGGCGCGAGGCCTGGGCCTGGGCTCGGCGCGGGAGATCGCGCTCAAGCTTTCGGAAATCCTGCGCCTGCCTTCCATTGGTCTGAGCGCTGCCGAGCTGCAGCATGGGCCGCGCGCCGCGCTATCATCGCGCACGCCGGTTGTCATGATGCGCCTCATGGACGAAACGGCTGTTACGGTGGACGCGGTGGCGGAAGAACTGCGCGAGCAGGAGATCGCGCTGCATCTATGCGGCGGACCGCATGGCTCGCTGCCCTGGCTGGCCGAGGATGACCCCGCCACCGACCCGATCACCATGCTCGTTCCGGCCTATCGGATGATCGAGCAGGCAGCGCGTGCCTGCGGATTTGACCCCGATCGTCCGCCTCGCCTGAGCAAGATTACCGAGACGTTTTGACGGCTGACCAATCGGCGACATCACGCGCACTTCGACCGTCAAGCGGCGACCGGCTTTCGTCCTCGTTCAAAAACGAAATCGCAGTACCCGTTTTGTATGGCGGCCGCGCAATACTCCCGGTATTTGGGAAACCCGCCCGTGAACAGCGTCAGTCCCTGAGCCTTGTCCTTGACGTTGGTGCCGACGTACCAGGTCTTCGCCTTGGACAGGAGCGAACGCTGCGCGAGCTTGAACACGAGCGACATCCAGTCGTCTTCCGCCTTCCTGGTCGGCTCGATGGTATCGAGGCCATGGTCAGCCATATGCGTGATGGCATTGGCGATCCAGTCGACATCGTTCTCGCTGATCCTGACGATGTTGGCCAGCGCCGCCGGGCCGTTAGGTCCGGTCGTCATGAAGAGATTCGGAAATCCCTCCATCATCAGGCCTAGATATGACCGGGCCCCCTCCTTCCATTTCTCGTTCACGGTACAGCCGTCGCGACCGACGACATCGAAAGCCGTCAGTGCGCCTGTCAGCCCGTCATAGCCGGTCGCAAAGATGAGCATGTCGAGTTCGGTTTCGCCCGACTGCGTGCGCACGCCATGCGCCGTGATCTCCACGATCGGGTCGGTGACGCAATCGATCAGGCGAACATTCGGCTGGTTGAACGTCTCATAATAGCCGGTGTCGAGGCACGGACGACGGGCAAAGATCGGGTAGCCGCGCGGCTTCAGCTTTTCCGCGGTGACGGTATCGGTGACGACGCCATTGATCTTGTCGCGCACGAACTCCGCAACATGCTCATTGGCCTCCTCGTTGCTCAAGAGATCCGTGAAGGTGCCGAGCATGGTCAACCCGCCGGACTTCCAGGCATCTTCCAGGAGCTCGCGACGACGCGACGGCGTCACGCTGAAGAACGCGCGGGTCGTCCACGGCCGCACGCCGCCGTTCGGGCTGTTGCGCGCCGCCTCGCGAATACCGGCGTAGTTGCGTTTGACATCCGCCACGTAATCGGGATCGAGCTTCTGGTTGCGCATCGGCATGGTGAAGCTCGGCGTGCGCTGGAACACGAACAGCTCATCGGCCTGCCGGCCGACCTCCTGCACGATCTGGATGCCGGTCGATCCCGTGCCGATCACGCCAACGCGCTTTCCTTTGAAGCTCACCGGATGATGCGGCCATTTACCAGCCCGCAGCAATTGACCCTTGTAGGCATCGATGCCGGGTATCTCGGGATCCCTCGGAATCGAGAGAGGACCGGTCGCCATCACGCAATAAGTGGCTTCAATCGTCTCGCCGCGATCGCTCGTCACCTTCCAAAGCTTGCGCGCTTCATCCCAGACGGCACGCGTGACCCGCGTGTTGAACTGGTAGTGCTTGCGCATGTCGAGCCGGTCGGCGACGAAGTTGAAGTAGGCCAGAAGCTCCGGCTGCGACGCGAACTCTTCCGACCAGGTCCACTCCTGTTCGATCTCGGGCGAAAAGGAATAGCTGTAGTCGATGCTCGGCAGATCGACGCGCGCACCGGGATAGCGATTCCAGTACCACACACCGCCGACGTCGCCGCCGGCCTCGAAGGCCGCGATCCTGAGGCCCATTTCGCGGAACTTGTAGACGGCGTACAGGCCGCCGAATCCGGCGCCGACGACGACCACGTCAACGCGCTGTCCTCCTGCAGTCCCAATCTTCATGTCGGCGTTTCCTCCATTTGATTCTTGAATCCTGAAGACGGCGTCCGCTAGCGCCGACGGAGATCGTAGATGGGATCGTCGGGAAACCACGCGCCCAATGGCAGCCGCGGTCCAAAGCGGATCGCTTCGGGCTCGGTTGCGGCCACCTGCTCGTCCACCCAGTCGTAGACGACCACGCGTCGGAAGACCCGCCACTCGCCGTCTCGCCGCTGAAAGACGTCGCAATAGCGGCCGGCAATCAGAAACTGGCGAACGACGTCATCCCGTCCCGGCCCGCGCTGCAGCGCGAGGAAATAGCTTTCGACAACGGCCTCGTTGGGTGCGGTGAACTCGATCAGGATGTTGCCGACCATATGGACGTTGCGTGCGCCGCTTTCGAAGATTCCGCTCGCCCACTGGAAGAACCCTTCGACCGGGCCCGAATACGGGCCGTGCTCATCCGTTGCATCCGGCCAGTAGGCGCTGCGAAGCGCCGCTTCATCGGCCCGATCAACCCCGCGGCAATAACGGTAGATGCAGTCGCGGATCGCCTCTCGATCGAGCAGCTCGGCGATCTTCGCTTGAGCTATGGTCATATCGCGCCCCGTCCAAGCCTTGGCTCGATGCGCAACTCGCACATCGGCCCTCCTTGACGGCGGCAACCATCCCATGTGCAGTGGAAGCAACCAACAAAACTTCATATGTGAAGCTGAATTTCACATTCTTGAATTTACTCCGGCAAAGGGAGGGGCGTTGTGGCACCGCAGCAGACGACATCCGCCTCCATTTCCGCGGCCGGATCCACGGTCAAATCCGCACTACGCGCCATTGAAATCCTCGAATTCTTCATGCGGGAACGGCAGCCGCGTGCCATGTCGGAAATCGGCGTTGCGCTCGGTTATCCGCCGTCCAGCGCCACCGTTTTGCTCAAGACGCTGGTCGGCCTCGGCTACCTGAATTTCGACCGCAAAACGCGGGTGTATTTCCCGACGCCGAAGGTGACCTCATTGGGTGACTGGATCCCGAGCACGCTGTTCGGAAGCAGCCGCCTGCTCGAGGCGATGCGCGACGTTCATGCCGCAACGGGTGAAGCCGTTGCGATCGGCACCACGAACGACGTGTATCTGCAGTACGTCAAGATCGTCCAATCCATTCACCCGCTTCGCTTTCATGTCGATGAGGGAACGCTCAGACCGCTGACGCAGTCCGCGCTCGGCTGGCTGCTGATGTCGACGATGCCGGACGAAAAGGTCGACAACATCGTTCGCCGCGCGAACATCGCTACGCCGAATGCGTCGGACAGGGTCAAGCTCCCGGAGATGATGAAGCGCATTCGCCAGATCCGCGGCAAAGGCTATTGCTCCGCAGAGAATGTGCCAATTTTGGGTGGAGCCACCATTTGCGTGCTGCTGCCGACCAAGATTCAGAAACAACCCGTGGCGCTCGGACTTGGCGGCGCAGCCGAGCGGATCAGGCAAAACTCCAGCCGCTACTTGAGCGTTCTGCAGCAGGCCGCCAGATCGGTCAGAGCCAACGACGCGTCAGCCGATACCGGCTTGTGATATCGCTCCAAACGGGCAGTCGCTGGACGGCCGTCACTCCTGCAGGGCTTCCTCACGCCGCGCGCGGATCGCGGGTAGCGTGATCAAAATGACTGCGACGGCGGCGGCGGCCAGGAGGCCGGCCGACAATGGCGAAGTCAGAAACACGCTCGCGTCGCCGCGCGAAAGCACCATCGCGCGGCGGAAATTCTCCTCGATCGCCGGCCCCAGCACCAGTCCCAGCAACAGCGGCGCGGCCGGTAGTTGCAGCTTGATCAGGACGTAGCCGAACACGCAAAACGCGGCCGCTTCATAGATCTCGAAGGTGCCGCCGTTGATCGAATAGACGCCGATCGAACAGAACACCATGATCGCCGGAAACAGATAGCGATAGGGAATAGTGAGAAGCTTTACCCACAATCCGACCAGCGGAAGGTTGAGGATCAGCAGCATCAGGTTGCCGACCCACATCGAGGCAATCAGCCCCCAGAACAGGGCCGGATTCTTGGTCATGACTTCCGGACCGGGCTGGATGTTGTGAATGTTCATGGCGCCTACCATCAGCGCCATCACGACGTTGGACGGCACGCCGAGCGTTAAAAGCGGAATGAAGGAGGTCTGGGCTCCGGCGTTGTTCGCCGATTCCGGACCCGCGATGCCTTCGATTGCGCCCTTGCCGAACTGCTCCGGATGCTTCGACAGCTTCTTTTCCAGCGTGTAGGAGGCGAAGGACGAGAGCACCGCGCCGCCGCCCGGCAGCACGCCGAGCAGCGTACCGAGCGTGGTGCCACGGAGCATCGCTGGGATCATGCGCCGGAAATCCTCCCGCGTCGGAAACAGATTGGCGATCTTCTGCGTCACCAGCGACAGCTTGTCGTCCTGCTCGAGGTTCTTGACGATCTCGGCAAAGCCGAAGATGCCCATCGCCAGCGGCACGAAATCGAGGCCGTCGAAGAGCTGCGGAACGCCGAAGGCAAAGCGCTGCGTTCCGCTGCTGAGGTCGGTGCCGACGAGGCTCAACAGCATGCCAAGCACGACCATGCCGACGCCCTCGATGAACGGACCGCTTGACAGCACCGAAGCAAGGATGAGGCCCAGGATCATCAGGGCAAAGAATTCCTTGGGGCCGAACAGCAAGGCCGCCGCCGTCAGCGGCCCGGCCAGCGCCGCAAGCGCCAGCGTGGCCACGCAGCCCGCAAAAAAGGAGCCGATCGCGGCCGTCGAGAGCGCGACGCCGGCCCGGCCCTGCTTCGCCATCTGGTAGCCGTCAATCGTGGTGACGACGGACGAGGACTCGCCGGGCAGGTTGACCACGATGGCCGTGGTCGATCCGCCATATTGCGCGCCGTAATAGATACCCGCCAGCATAATCAGCGCCGCCTCCGGTGGCAGCGCGTAGGTGATGGGAAGCAGCATTGCGATGGTGGCGAGCGGACCAAGGCCGGGGAGTACGCCGATCAAGGTACCCAGCAGGCATCCCGAGAAGGCGTAGAGCAGATTGGCCGGTTGGGCCGCGGTGGAGAAGCCGATCGCCAGGTTGTGAAAGAGATCCATCGCAGTTCGCCTTCAATTGAACAGCGCCGGCCATACCGGGAGCCGCAGCCCGAGGCCATAGACGAACACGAGCAGGCACAGCGCGATCAGCACCGCCGCATTTGCCAACGCTCCCTTCCAGGTGAACTCATGACTGGCCTTGCTCGACACCACGATCAGGACGAAGAGCGAGCCCACCAGACCAAGTGGAAACAGCAGGAGGGCAAACAGGATCACCGAACCCGTGACCCAGGCGAGGCCTTTCCAGTCCCACTGTCGCAACGGCTGCCGTTCTGCCGTCGATCGCATCGCCCGCACCATCACGGCAAGCCCGATAGCGGCAAGCACGATCGCGAGCATACGGGGAAAATAGCCCGGCCCCATCCGCGCCGCGGTGCCCGCGGGATAGCCGAGCGCCACGACGTAAAAGAAGATCGCAAAGCCGAGGAACAGCGCACCCGCAGCAAAGGCACGCTGATCGCGGATCGCAAACCGCGCCATCATTCTCGTCCCTCCTGATCCGGATTCCCGCCCGCCCTCTCGTCGATTGCTTCCAGCAGGATCGGCACACCGACGGCGCAGGCATGGACGCCGAGGTGGGCCGTCATCTGGAGAACCTGAAGGATTTCTCTGGTGTCGATACCGAGGCGCAGCGCCCGCCTGATTTGCACGCGCAGTCCCGACGGATTGAGACCCGTGAAGCAGGCATTCAAGGCAATCGAAATCAGGCAGCTCGCCTGCTCATCGAGCCCATCTGCCGCAACTCCTCCGACAAGGAGGTCGAGCAGCACGGCGAAATAGCCGGGATCAAGGCGCAGCCACTGGTCGCAGAAGTCGGGGAAATCCCCGAACCGGGCAATATAGGCTTCGCGCAGCGCCTGTTGTTGGCCGGACAGTTCGCCCCTTGGCGTATCGAGCCCTGCCGCGGCTAGCTCCTCGACCAGAATGCCGACACCGATATTGCAGCCATCAAGACCCTGCGCGGTCGCGAGCCGCAATACGTCGATGATTTCCCGCGCCGACGCGCCGTTCTCGAGCGCGAGACGCGTGTGCAATGCGAGCCCCGAACGAAACAGATGCGTCGCCGACCCATCCAGGGCGACATAGATCAATTCGCACATCTTGCGCGACAACGGGCCGGTTTCGGCGGGATAGCCGCCATAGCGGGCATAGGTTGCGAGAAAAGCCGGATCGAGCCGCAGCAGGCCCTCCGTCCATGGCCGCCAGTAACCGCGGGCGCGAATGAAAGCTTCCTTCAGGACCTGTTCCTCGGAAGTGAGATTCATGAGGCGTATCCTGCAATGACACGATCGGGACCCGCATAGACGCTGAGCCAACCATCGACTGCGATCACGCTGCCGGTGACAAAGCTGGCGTCGGGGCCGAGCAGAAACGCCGCGGTCTCGGCAATATCCTGCGCCGATGCTGCGCGCCCCAGCGGCATCCGGCTAACCGCGCTCGACGCCGTTCCCTCGATCGGTCCCGCGGCGATTGCATTGACGCGAATGCCGCGCCCGCTCCATTCACACGCCAGCGTCCGCGTGAGCATCGCGACCGCCCCGGCGCTGGCTGCGACCTCAACATCTTCGCCGAGCGCGACGTCGCCGGCGATCGATGTCAGGTTGAGCAGCGTGCCAAAGCCCTGTTGCTGCAGGACCGGTCCAACCGCTTTCGCGACGCGGAGCGCTCCCGTCAGATGGACCGCCAGCGCGTCACCGCCGGCATCGGCAGAAAGAGCGGTTCGATGGGCCGTGGTCACTGCATCCGCACCAACCGCATTTACGACCCCATCGACGCGACCGAAACGGCGCGCGATACTGGCGAGCGCCTCCGCCATGGCTTGCTCGTTCGAAATTTCGACCGGGAGCGCGTGGCATTGGGCAACCCCTGCGGCAAGCGCCGCCAATTGCTTGCCGTCGGCATCGAGCGCCACGACCGTCGCATCCTCATCAGAGAGCCTCCGGACCGTCGCCTGGCCGAGCGAACTGCAGGCACCGACGACGACGTAGGTCGGCCTCCCCGGCGGCGCCGCGCTGCGCTTGTTTTCTTCCGTGTGGCCATGACCGCCGAGCAGCGATCCACCGTCGACGAGAAAGGTCGATCCCGTGATGGACGATACCCGAGGCGAGGCCAGAAATGCGATTGCCGCGGCGATTTCCTCGGGCGCCGCCATGCGACCGAGCGGAATTCGTCGGGCTACCGCGACCGGGTCGATACGGCCGCGCGCGATCAGCGCCTCGACCAACTCGGTACGCGTATAGCCCGGTGCGATTGCGTTGACCCTGATTCCATCGCGCGCAAATGTGCAGGCATGGTGGCGTGTCATCGCAAGCACACCCGCCTTGGAGGCGCTGTAGCCGTTTCGAAACGGCACCGGCCGCAATGCCGCGCCGGAAGCGATATTGACGATGACACCTCCGCCGGAACGCCGCATCACCGCTGCAGCCTGCTCCGCAGCGACAAGGCTGCCGCGCAAATTGACCGCCACGAGATTTTCGAAGACAGAAACCGGCTGATCCACCACACCAACCCCATCCGTGTCGGTACGGCCGGCATTGTTGACGAGCACATCCAGGCCACCGAGGCGGCGGACGCAGTGCTGCACCATCTCGGCCACCTGCGCCGGCCGCGCCATGTCCACGCCGAAATATCCATGCGCTGCACCAAGCTCGCCGGCACGGATTGCGGCCTTGTCCGCATCGATGTCGGCGATCAGCACCCGGGCGCCCTGGGCTGCAAAGCGCCGCGCTGCTGCCCAACCGATCCCGGCGGCCGCCCCCGTGATCAGGACGACACGTCCGCTCAGTTCAGCTTCCCGTTCGGCTCGCGTCACAACCGGTCCCCGATGCTCCCAGGCGTCTTCTGCGCTAGGCGATGTTTGTGAGGACAATCCCGCCGTCGACCGTCAGCACCTGCGCCGATATGAAGCTGCTGTCGTCGCCGGCCAGGAAGGCGATAGTGTTGGCTATATCGTCGACCGTGCCGAGCCGTCCGAGCGGCGTCCGCGCGATCCGCCGCGCGTCGAGCTCCGCATTGCGGTTTCGCATCGTCCCCTCCGTCGGAATCGCCGATGGCGCCACCGCGTTCACCCTGATCTTGCGCTCGCCAAGTTCTGCCGCCGCGGCCCGCGTAATGCCCATGACGCCGGCCTTGATGCCGCTATAGACGATGCTGTTTTTCGCGGAGATCAATCCGGCAACCGAAGCCACATTGATGATCGCGCCGCCGCGCTCGCCATCCATCGCCTCGGCCGCTGCCTGAATGCCCCAGATGATCGCCTTGAAGCCGATATTGAGCATGCGATCCACGGTCTCGGGCGCGATGTCGGGCACCGACTGGTAGCGGACCCAGGCGGCATTGTTGACGAGGATATCGAGGCGTCCCTGCTGCTCGGCGAGGCCAAGGACGGCGGCGCGCATTCCGTCGCGGGTCGAGACGTCCTGCGTGACGGCAACCGCGGTGCCGCCAGCCGCCTTGATCGCTTCCACCGTCGAATTGACGAATTCAGGCTTCAGGTCGTTGACGCCCACGGTGGCGCCGCGTGACGCCAGAAGCAATGCGGTTGCGCGTCCGATCCCGTTCCCGGCGCCGCTCACGAACGCGACACGATTTGCAAGCGGCTTGTCCTTCATTTCCGTCATTGCGAGTTCCCTTCCCTATCGTGACGCGGTGACATCGGAAGCCGGCGCGATCGCACCGACGTAGCGGCGACCGAGCGCGGCCAGGACCTCGCTGGCATCACCCTGCGCCTGCAAGGCGCGGACACGGCGCAAGTGCCGGTGCACCGGGACATCCCAGGTGAATCCCATGCCGCCATGAATCTGCAGCGCGCCTTCGCTGATCGCGCTGCCATAGACGCCTGCGGCGAGAAACGCAGCATCACGCTGCAGCGCGCCGGCTTCGTCGCCGACGCTGCGTGTGATGGCGTGTCGTATGCCTTCCAGTCCGAGTTTCTGGCGGGCCAACGCATGCCGTATCGCCTGATTGTAGGATAGCGCGCGGCCAAACTGGCGGCGCGTCGATGCGTGTTCCTGCGCCAACGTCAGGCACGTCTCGGCAGAGCCCAGAATGGCCGCGGCGCGCAGGACGTTGGCGTCCGAGCACAGAACACGCCAGGTATTTTCGGGCAGAAGGTTCGCCGCCGGTATGGTAACGCCCTCCAGATGGACAGCGTGTTCGGGCACCGCCAGATCCAGACCCGTCGCGTCCTCGACGACGATCCCATTGCTGTTGGTCGAAACCAGTGCCGCCCCGCTCTCGCCGATGCGGACCAGAAGGCAATCGGCCTCGCGCGCGCAAGCTGCCCGGGCAATCCAGCCGTTGAGCACAACCGATTCACCTTCACGCGCGGCACTGACATTGCTCTGCCAGGCGATCGTCGCCAGCATTTCGCCTGATACGACGGCTTCGGCCGTTCGTGGCTGCGTTTCTTGCAGCACGCGGCCAAGAAGAAGGGCCTCCATCAGCGGAAAGCCGAGCAGGCCTGCCCCCGCGGCCGCGACCACCGGGACAGCAAAGGCCAGCGGCAAATCCAGCCCGCCGACATCGTGAGACGCCATCACCCCGAGCAGGCCGTCATTGGCAAGGTGTCTCGCCTGCTCCCGCAAACTCAAATCCGCACAATCCGCAACCGCGCGCGCCGCGGTAACGGCGAACTCGCTCGGCTGCAATCCTTCGCCGGTCAATGTCATCACTTGCCTTTCGAAAGCTGCAGAATCCTGTCGGCGATGATGCCGAGCTGAATTTCGGTGGTGCCGGCATAAATCGTCTCGGCGCGTGCCTGCAGATAGATCGCCTCGAAGCGGCGGCGCGCGACCTGCACGGCCGGATGCAGCGGTAACGATGCCTGGTTCAGCAGCTCAAGCGTGAGCGCCGCAAAACGCTGGTGCGCTTCGCTCCAGTGCAGCTTCGCAAGACTCCCGCGCGCGCCGATCCGGTCGCCGTTCACCAGCGCGTCCACGGCCGTCTCGACATGCGCCTTCAGCACCTCGATGTCGACGACAATCTCGCCGAGCCTGACTTCGTAGTGTCGCTCTGCGACCAGTTGCGCCAGCACCGGATCGGCCTTGCAGGCCGAGATCACGTGACGAAGCTCGTTCTCGAAGCGCCAGGCGCGATACATGCGGTTGGTAGCCCGTTCGATCTCAAGCACGCGGATTGCGGCGGCCCACCCTTCATCCGGCGCTCCGAGCGCATCGGACTGCAGGACCTCGACGTCGTCGAAAAAGACCTCGCAAAAACTCTCGCGTCCGTCGATCGATTTGATCGGCCGCACACGCACACCCTTTGCGTCGAGCCGCACGGCAAACATCGCCAGCCCACGATGCCGGTCCTCCAGCGGGCCCGTTCGCGCCAGCACCAGACAGCGCTGGGCGCGGTACGCACCGCTGGTCCAGATCTTCTGACCGTTGATCCGCCAGGTGTCGCCGCTGCGGGTGGCACGCGTCCGCAGGCCCGCGAGATCCGATCCCGCCTCGGGCTCGGAAAAGCCCTGACACCAGATATCCCGCATCTCCAGGATCGCCGGCAGGAAGCGGCGCTTCTGCTCCTCGGTGCCGACAGCGAGAATGATCGGGCCTGCGAGCTCCTTGCCGATCGAATTGACGCTTTCCGGCATCGCCAGCGCGCCGATCTCCTGGTTCGCGATCAGGTGTTCGCGCAAGGTCCGGCCATGCCCGCCGTAGCCTTTCGGCCAGATGATGCCGGCGAGCCCGGCGCGATACATCGCCGCCTCCCACGCAATCGATTGCGGCAGGGTCGGCGGTGAGAAGGCCGCGCTGTCGCTGCGAAAGTTCGCAGGCAGATTGGCCCGAAGCCAACGACGCATCGCGACCCGATAGGCCTCACCGGACAGATCACCGGATGCGGCTGCAGGCGGCTCTGTTTCAATCACTGTCATCGTCGACTTCCCGCTTCAACTGAACCGGGAGCGATGCCGGCCGCAATCGACCGGATCGCTCCTCGGATTTTTCCGATCATTGCGACTTGAGCAGATCGCACGCGCTTTCCGAGGCCGGGCGCCACGCCTCCTCGGCGGGAATGGTCCCCGTGATCTCGTAATAGTCGTTGGCGTATTTCGACTCGGCCGGCGTCTTGATGCGGGCCACGTAGAGCGGACGCATCACCTGCCCGTCGGCGCGGATGCTGACATTCTTCATCGCGAAATCGTTGACCGGCGTACTCTTCATCTGCCGCGTCACCGCATCGCCCTCGTCGGTACCGGCAGCCGCAACCGCCTTGAGGTAGTGCGTGATGGCACTGTAGGTGGCAGACTTTGCCTCGTTCAGGATCTGGCCGTTAGACGCCTCGGCAAAGCGCTTGGCGAAGGCGCGGGTTTCGACAGTGAGGTCCCAGTAGAACGGAGTGGTCAAGCGGACGTTCTGCAGGTCGCGCAGCCCGATCCCATGCGCCTGATTGATCATCAAGCCCAGCGGCACAAGCAACTGCTTCTGCGGCAAGCCGAACTCCTGCGCCTGCTTGATGGCATTGCCGAAATCCGCGCCGGAATTAGCCAGCGCAATCGCCTTGGCGCCGCTCGCCTGCGCCGTCAGCAGGAACGAGGAGAAATCCGATGAGTTCAGCGGATGCAGCACCGAGCCCACGACCTTGCCGCCGCCCGCCTTGATGAAGTTCGTGGTGTCGGCCTGCCATCCCTTGCCGAAGGCGTAGTCGACGGTCAGGAAGAACCATGTGTCCACGCCCTGCCCCAGCAAGGCCTTCACCGTGGCCTTCGGCTGCGCGTAGGTGTCCACCATCCATTGCGTGGTCATCGGCGAGCACTTATCGTTGGTGAAGAACGACCCTGCCGTCCCCGCCAGAAGATACGGCTTCTTCCGCGCCTTCATGATGTCCTGCACGGCGAGCGCGATCGAGGAGGCCGAGCAGCCCACGATGGCATCGACGCCCTCATTGTCGAGCCAGCGCAGCGCCACGGCGACGCCGATGTCGGGCTTGTTCTGGTCGTCGGCGACGACGAGCTCGATCTTCTTGCCGTTGACGACGCCACCGAAATCAGAGATCGCGAGCCGCGCCGAAGCAACCGAACCTGGCCCGCAATTGTCGGCATACGGGCCGTTCTGATCGTTCATGATCCCGATCTTGATCACGTCGCTGGAGATGCCTTGGGCGCGGAGCGGGACCGTTACGAACAGCATCGCGGCCAACGCAACGACGGCGTTGAGAAAACGAATATTCCCCTTCATCATCAGTTCCTCCCTGCAGTGATTGAGCCGACTTCGCGGTTCTTGTTGATTGATGCCTTCAGTGTTGCGGACCGCCCGTGCGCGGGACGATGAGTGCGTCGAGCGCAACCGCGCCCTCGCCTTCCGCCTTCAAGAGCAGTGGATTGATGTCGATTTCGGATACCGATTCCGCATGCGCGACCGCAAAGCGCGACAACGCGGCGATGGCCCGGGCTGCGGCCTCGAGATCGGCGCGCCGCCGGCCCCGCGCCCCGTTCAAGACTGCGAATGCCCTCAGCGATGTCAGCATCGCCATAGCCTGCGTCTCGCTCACGGGCGCCATCTGCACGGCGGTGTCCTGGAAGATTTCGGCAAAGATGCCGCCGAGACCGACCATGACGACCGGCCCGAACACCGGATCGATCCGGCTGCCGAGGATGAGCTCGGACAGGCCTTGCGCCATCGGGGCAACGATCACGCCATCGATCGCCGCGTGCGGTGCTTTCGCAGCGACCCGCGAGAGCATCTCGGCATGCGCTTGCCGCACCTCGGCTTCGGACCGAAGCCTGACGGCAACACCTCCGACTTCCGTCTTGTGCGGCAGATCGGGCGAGGCGATTTTCAAGACAACCGGAAAGCCCATCTCGCTGGCGACGCGGGCTGCGGCGTCGGCATTCAAGACCAACTGCTCGGCGAGCACCGGAAGGCCGGCGTCCGCAAGCGCGCGCTTGGCGCCGAGCTCATGCCGGAACGCCTCCGCGGAAAGCGGCGAGGCTTTCGCAATGACTGATGGGTTTGCATCCTTCGGGGCTTTCGCCGCCGCCTGCAGTCGCGCCAGCGCCGCGACCACCGCGCAGCAGCCGTCAAAACTCGCAATCGTCGGATAGCCCATGGCATGCAGCTCGGCGAGCGCGTCGGGCGGGCCGTCGACGCAGAGAATGACGGGACGGTCGGGATATTGCGCACGGATGTGGCGCAGGGCCTCCATGTAGACCGAGCGCAGGCGCGGCATGTGCAGCGAGAACGGAAGCGGCAGCACGATCACGTCACTGCGATCGTCGGCCACGACTGCCGATAAAATCTTCTGCAACAGATCGGGTCGGCTCGACATCTGCGCGGTGGCATCCACCGGATTGCGCGCGGACGCAAACGGGACGAGCTCGAGGATCGTGCGCTGCGTTGCTTCGCTCAGCTCCGGCAACGACAACCCGACGGCCTGCGCGGCATCCGCCAGCAGGACACCGAACCCGCCCGACGCGGTCACAACCGCCAGACGCGGCCCCTTCGGCAGCCGGTCCGGCAGCAGGATCGAGGCGGCATGGCCAAGCTCGATCAGTTCCTCGATGCTGCGCACCCGAACCGCGCCATGACGCGCAAGCAAGGCGTCAAAGACCGCGTCCGATCCCGCCAGCGCTCCGGTGTGGGAAGCAGCCGCCGCCTGCCCCGCCGCCGAGGTGCCGATCTTCAGCACAAGAACCGGCTTTCCGGCATCGCGCGCCTCGGTCAGCGCCGCAATCAGGCGACCCGCATCCCGGCAAGCCTCCACACAGCACAAGATGACCTTGGTGGCGGGATCGCGGGCAAGCCAGGCAATTCCGTCGGCAACATCGATGTCGCATTCATTGCCGGTCGTCATGAAGCGGCTGACGCCGACGCCGCGGTCGCTCGCCATCCGCATGGTGAAGCTGCCGAGATTGCCGCTTTGCGAGACGATGCCGAGCGAGCCGGCGGCCGGCAGGCTGTGCTCGAGCACGATCGAGAAGGTGGCGATCGCCCGATCGGCAACGCTGACCGCGCCGAGGCAATTCGGCCCCAGCAGCCGCATGCCGGTCCGGCGCGCGGCCACGCGCAGCCGCTCCTGCATGGCGCGACCCTTCTCGCCCAGCTCTGCAAAACCCGAGGAGAACACGACGACGCTGCGGACGCCGCGTCCGGCGCATTGCTCCACCGCTTCAGGTGCCTTCTCGGCGTCAACCGCGATGATGGCAAGGTCCGGCGCTTCCGGCAGCTCGTCGAGCGACGCATAGGCCTGAAGCCCCTGCACCACCGAAGCCTTCGGATTGACCGGATAGATCTGCCCCGCATAGCTGTAGCGGCGCAACAGATCCACCGGCCGACCACCGATCTTGGTGGCGTCCTGCGATGCACCGATGATGGCGATCGAGCGCGGCGCCATCAACGCGTCGAGACCCTCTCCCGGCCGCATCGTCAGCGCCCCTTGAACACCGGCGCGCGCTTTTCCAGGAACGCCATGCGCGCTTCCTTGGCGTCTTCGGTCTTCGACAGCGCCATGGTGATGTTCTGCTCGAAGCGATAGGCATCGCGCGGCGGCATCAGCTCGACCATGTTGGTGGCCTGCTTGGCATACTCGATCGCGACCGGGCTCTTCTCGGCGATCTCGCGCGCGATCTTCATCGCTTCCGGGATCAGGTTTTCGCGGGTGGTGCAGTCCTCGATGATGCCGAGCCTATAAAGCTCGGCCGCGGGCACCCGGTAGCCCGTGAAGAACATGCGGCGCATTAGGGAGCGGCCGAACAACGTGTTCAGCATCGCCGCGCCGCCGGCAAGGCCGACATTGATCTCGGGCATGCCGAACACGGCTTCTTCGGAGGCGTAGAAGATGTCGCAGGACGCCATCAGGCCGAGGCCGGCGCCGAGCGCGACGCCGTTGATCGCGGCAATCACCGGCTTGGAGCACTCGCGGATGCAGTTACCGGTTTCGCGGGTGATGCGGTTGTGGTCGTGAAACGCACCGATCTTCGTCGGGTCCGGGCGATCCTTCAGATCGGCGCCGCTGCAAAACACCTTGCCGGCGCCGGTGAGAATCGCAACTCGGACATCGCTGCGCTCGGATATCTCGTCGAACACGCTGACGATGCGATCCCGCATCGCGCGATTGAGCGCATTCACCGGCGGGCGGTTCAGCGTCACCAATGCGATGTGATCGGATACTTCGAGCGTGATGATGTCGCCGGACATGGCTTCCTCCTGATTTGCTTGATCTTGACGACGCGATCCTCGACGCCGGCGTCGGCTTCAGACGCCTGACCGATCGGTCAGTTTTTTGGCAAATAGCACCAAGGCTGCTCGCTTGCAAGAGCCGTTCGCACAGATCAGTTGACTGACCGATCGGTCAGGTATTAGGTTGCTGCCCAACCGACAACAAAATCCCGGGAGAATTCGCCATGGCAAGAATCAGCCGACGTCAGTTCACGACGCTCGTGGCCGGCGCCATCATCGCGCCGTTTGCCGCGCCCGCGATCGTCAGAGCGCGCTCGTCACAGACCATCTTCATCATCGTGCCCTATGCGAGCGGCGGCTCGATCGACAGCCTGATGCGCACGGTCGCCAAGGGAATGTCGGAAGCGCTCGATCAGCCGGTTCTGGTCGACAACAAGCCCGGCGCCAACGGCATCGTCGGATCGCAATATGTGGCACGCGCCGCCAAGGACGGCACCGTCCTGCTCGCCGGCGGCACCGGCCCGATCTCGTTGAATGTCCTGTTGCGCAAAAACCTGCCCTACAAGCTTTCGGATTTCGCTTCGGTCGCCATGCTCTGCAACGGCCCGCTGTCGCTGACCGTGAACGCCAAGATGCCGGTTACCGATGTGAAGAGTTTCGTTACCTATGCCAAGGGCCGCGACAAGCCGCTGTTCTACGCCACCCTCGGCCCCGGCAGCGTGACGCATCTGTTCGGGATCATGATGGGGAAATCGATGGGCTTCGCCGTCACCGACGTCGCCTATCGCAACAATCCGCTTTCGGTCATGGAGCTGCTGTCAGGCGCGTGCGACCTCAATTTCGCAACGCCGGCCGCCGTGGCCGAGCACGCCAAGACCGGGCAATTGCGCATTCTCGCGGTTTCCTCCGCCAAGCGCATGGCGAACATTCCAGATGTCCCGACGCTCGCCGAGTCAGGCTATCCGGAGCTCTCCGCATCGTTCTGGACCGCGCTGCACGCACCCGCCGGCACCCCGCGCGACGTGATTGAACGGCTGAACGCGGCGGCCAACACCGCGATGCAGAAGCCGGAGATCGCAAAGCAACTGGAAACCGATGGATTGCAAGCCGACATCGGCGCACCGCAGTTGCTCGATTCCCAACTGGGCAAGGACGCGGCCCTTTGGGGACCGGTGATCACGGCGCAGAATATATCACTCGAATGAACCGGGTCTTCGCCCGGCCGTTCGATCGTCAGGATCTCGGCGTCTGACGCGCCTTTCGCCGGGAGGATTTGGGCGGCTCTGCCGGCGGCGGTGCCGCAACATCACCGCTACGAAGGCCGTTGAACACCATGTCGAAGAAGATGTCGGCGATCTGCTCCGGCGTTGCGCTCTTGTTGGGATTGTACCACCGATGCATCCAGTTGAGCGACGACAGGATCAGCCGCCCGGTCATGGGAACATCGACCTTTCGAATTTCGCCGGCGTCGATCGCTTCCTGGATCAGGCCGCGCAGAAAGTTCTCGAACCGGTCGCGGCGCGTGAGCCTTTCCTTCTGGCGGTGACGATCCGGATCGTTCCAGAAGGCGGTCGTCGATGCGATCCAGGCCCAGCGATATCTCCGGAAATACTCGGCGGTCGCGACCATGAAGGCGCGGATCTTCTGCGACGGCGGCCCGTCCGGAACCCGGTCGCGCACGAACAGGTACAGTTCAAGCGTGGAGCCGACGGCCACGCGCGCGTAGATCTCATCCTTGTTGGAGAAATGATGATACAGCAGCGACTTCGAGATGCCGCAGGCTACGGCAATGTCGCGCATCGACGTGCCGTCATATCCCTTGGTGGCGAACAGCCGTCCGGCTTCCGAGAGGATCTGCAGGACACGATCGGACGCCTCCGCCTGGTTCGGGATTCCGTCCTTTGTCGTCGATAATTCAACCATCGAACCCGCAATCTGTCTTGGCGCGTCCGAACCTAAAGCCGCAGTGACCGCCATTCCAGAACGACCGTAGATTTTCACCGACCGACCGGTCAAGTCCGCTCAGCCCTTGCAGCCCAACAAGGTATACCGCGATGAATAAAACCCCGCGCATCATCCGTATCGGAGGAACCAAGGACCAGCTCGGCGAGAGCCCGGTGTGGGACGAGCGCACGCAGTCGCTGGTCTGGATCGATTCCCTTGCGGGAGCGATCCGCAAACTGTCGCCCGCAACCGGCGCCATCGAGGAATTCCAGGTGCCGGCTCCGATCGGGTCACTCGCCCTGACGCATGCCGGCGGCGGGGTCCTGGCGCTGCGCCATGGCTTTGCGCAGTACGATTTCAACACGCACGGCTTGACCATGGGCCCCTCGATCGACGTCGAACACCCCATGGTACGGCTGAACGACGGCAAGGCGGATCCTTTCGGGCGCTTCGTGGCCGGGACCCTGCATGGCGGCCGGGCGGAGAATGAAAGGCCGCTTGGCGGCCTCTATCGCATCGACGCGTCGGGCGCGATCGAACTGATCGAGGACGATCTTGGCGTGACCAACGGCCCGTGTTTCAGTCCGGACGGCAGGACGTTCTATCTCGCGGACTCGGCGCGGCACGTGACCTGGGCCTATGACTATCGCCGCGAGGGCCCGCTTGCGAACAAGCGCATCTTCGTCAATACGGACGCACTAGGCTCGGGCGCCGACGGGGCGACGGTCGATGCGGAAGGTTATTTGTGGACCGTGCTGGTGCGCATCGGCGCGATTGCTCGCTTCGCGCCGGATGGAACGATGGAGCGGCTTGTCGAGATGCCGGTCCGCCATCCGACCAGCGTCGCGTTCGGCGGCCCCGGCCTCGATGTACTCTATGTGACGTCAATTTCGCGCAGCACGAACCTCGCGGACGACAGCCCGGATGCCGGAGGATTGTTTGCGGTCGAGGATCTCGGCGTGAAGGGACTGGTGGCCGAGAGGTTCGGCTGACGCTAAAGCGTGATGAAATTAGATTTGATTGCGACCACGAAGAAGGCGCGCTCCCTCTCCCGCTTGCGGGGAGGGTTGGGGTGGGGGTGTTACCGCGGGCGATACTGCCCGAGTGGAGAGAGCCCCCACCCGGCGCTTCGCGCCGACCTCCCCCGCAAGCGGGAGAGGTGAAGCGCGTTGCGGCTAAACTCATCTAACCAAAAATCATCATGCTCTAGGCAGACCGTTTGATCTGCCGCGGCACGCTCTCGGCCATGTAATCGACAAACACCCTGATCTTTTCCGGCAGATAGCTGCTCTGCTGGAACGTGGCGTAGATGCCCTCGTCGAAGGTCGAGTTGGTGACGCGGAAGCCCGGCAGCAGGCGCATCAGCCTTCCGCTCTTCAACTCGTCCGCGACCGTATAGTCGTCGAGCAACGCAATGCCGTGTCCCTGCGCGGCGAGATCGCACAGGATGATGCCGTTATTGCTGCTGAACGAGGATGGCACCACGATCTCGCGTAGCCGGTTCTTGCGCATGAACTTCCAAACCACGTCCTCAGGTCCCATCCAGTAGGTCAGGCAGTTGTGCCCCGTCAGATCATCCGGGCCGCGCAGCTTCGGCATTCGCCTGGCATAGTCCGGCGATGCCACCAGAATGCGTTCGCTCCTCACTAGCCTGCGCTGCATCAAGCCCGGATCCTTCGGCGCGGCGATCTGGAAATCGATGTCGAATTCCTCCTCGCGGAGCTGGACGCGCCGCTCCGACAGACGAAGCTCGACCTTCAACTCCGGATAAAGTTTCTGGAACTGCGGAATCAACGGTGAGAGCACCTTGATTCCGAACAGCGTTCGCGAATGAACCCGGAGCGTGCCGCGCGGCGTACTTTGCAAGGCGAGCGCCGCGGCCTCGGCATCCTCGATGCCGTGCAGCACCTGCTCGGTGCGCTGAAAGAAA
Organism: Bradyrhizobium paxllaeri; assembly: GCF_001693515.2. NCBI lineage: Bacteria > Pseudomonadati > Pseudomonadota > Alphaproteobacteria > Hyphomicrobiales > Nitrobacteraceae > Bradyrhizobium > Bradyrhizobium paxllaeri. The sequence continues at coordinate 1,257,581 of NZ_CP042968.1, read as the reverse complement.
ATCTTGCCGGCCTCGGTCAGCCCGAGATGACGGGTGCTGCGATTGATCAATTGCACCCCGAGCTGGGCCTCGAGCTCCCCGACATAGCGTGACACCGACGCCGGAGAGAGCCCCGCTTTTCGGCCCGCAGCGGAAAAGCTGCCCTCGCGTACGGTGCTGACGAACAATTCCATGGCCTGGAGGCGATTCATCGATCTTTTCAGATTCTGCAAAAGACATGCTCAGATTACGCCAATTGTTCGAAAAACCACAAGGCCATAACTTTGCCTGAAGCGGCCGCACGGGGCCGAAACGCAAATGGCGAGGAACGCATCCGATGGAATTCGGCGTATTCATTCTGGCGCAGCAGCGCGGCTATCACCAAACCTCGCAGCAGGTCATCAACAATGCCGTCGAACAGACCGTCGCGGCCGAGGCGGCCGGCTTCGATACGGCCTGGTACGCCGAGCATCATTTCAACAATTACAGCCTGTGTCCCTCGCCACTGATGATGGTGTCGCATTGCGCGGGCCTGACCAAGCGGATCCGGCTCGGCTCTGCTGTGTGCGTGCTGCCGCTTTACAATCCGGCGCGGTTGTTGGGCGAGATCGGCTTTGCCGACACGGTCTCGAACGGCCGGCTCGACCTCGGCATCGGCTCGGGATACCAGCAGTTCGAGTTCGACCGCTTCGGCGTCGGCCTGAAGGACTCGCATTCGCTGTTCGCGGAGTTCTACGATGTCCTTCAGGCGGGCATGAAGGAACGCATATTCTCGTACTCCGGCAAGCACCTTCAGATGCCGCCGACGGCGATCGCCGTTCGCACGATCCAGAAGCCGATGCCGCCGATCTGGGTGACATCGGGGCATCCGGAGACGCTCGGCCGCGCTATCAGCGACAATCACAATTTGTTCGTGACCGCCCTTCTCAACGGTCTCGACGCCATCAAGGCGCTGCGCGAACGACTCGAAGGCATTGCATCCAAGGAAGGACGCTCGATCGACGACACGCATTTCGGCTTCCTGCGCTGCGCCTATGCCAGCGACAATGAGAATGAAATTCACGCCTACCTCGACAATGCCCGCTTCCAGCGTCGGCTGTCGGAAAGCCTGAAATTCCGACGCGCCCAAAGCGACGACGGTTACCTGATCAAGGAGGAAGCCGGACCGAATGACATGAGCCTGGAGACGATGCGCAGCAATCTGCCGGTCGGCAGTGTCAACCAGGTGATCGATCGCATGCTGGAGGAGATCAGCATCTTGAAGCCGCCCCACATCGCGCTCCAGACCCAACTCGGCGATTTCGACCAGCGCACGATGCTCCGTCAGATCGATCTGTGGGGCAGCAAGATCATTCCGGCGATCCGGCGCGAACTCCGCTCAAGCCGGCCCGCAGACAGGCTCGCCGGGGAAGCGGCCCCGGCATAGAGCAGTTGTCAGTATCGAGGCGACCCTGGAGGACCACATGGGCTGTCAATTTCTCCCGATGAGCGACGTCCGCTCCGTCGAGGCGGCGGAGTTTCGCGAGGCCATGCGGAATCTGGCGAGCGGCGTCGCCGTCGTCGCGACGGGAACCGAGACCAAGCGACGCGGTCTGACCGTGAGTTCGGTCACGTCGCTGTGCATGGACCCGCCCTGCCTGCTGGTGGGCGTCAACCTGACATCGGAAACGCATGATGCGATCCTCGCCACCGGTCGTTTCGGTGTGAGCCTTCTCGGCGACGGACAGCAGGATCTCGCTCTTCGTTTCGCCGGGCAGAATGGCGTCAAGGGTGTCCAACGCTTCGAGACGGCGGCCTGGGAGCAAGGCATCCTCGACGTGCCGCTGTTGCGATCCGCCGTCGGCGCGCTGGAGTGCGTGCTGCATCACCACCACGTCGTCGGCACCCACGGCCTCTTCGTCGGAAGAATCGTGGCCACGCGCGGAGGTAAGGGCGATCCTTTGGTCAATTTTCAAGGCGCGCTACGGACATTGCCGCAGCCCTAATCCCCCGACGCGCGCGCTTGCATCGGCAAGCCCGCTACTCGCTCACTCCTGAAGCAGACTTCGGAACGGACCGACGCATGATCGTCGAATGCTCGCCGGAAGGCGGAATCCAGCTAACGGAGCCGTTTGATTTCCGCAGGTTCAAGCTCGTGCTGAAAGGCGAAGCAAGTGCCGAGTCGCGCGCGTGGCGGGGCGTCACTTTTGTCGATGACCGCAATGCCCTCGTTCCCATCCAACTGGTACCCACGTTGAATGGCCGTCCCGACGATGACAGTTGGGAACCGGCCTTTGCCGAGATGGTCGCGAAAGCCCGCGAGCACGGCTGGATCGAGGCAGATGCAATCCGTGCCCACGTCGAACGCCAGCCTTGATCGCACCACCTCGCGACGCAGTCCCGCTAAAGCATGATCCGGAAAAGTGTGTAGCGGTTTTCCGAAAAGATCATGCTCAGACAAAAAGCTAGAGCGGGATGACGATTCGAAGAAACGTCATCACGCTTTAGTTCGAGGATGTATCGACCTTCTTCCAGGTCTGGTCGGGGTTGAACCGCGCGATACGCAGGGCGAGCAAGGCGGTGCGGGCGCCGAGGTCTTTCTGGTAGACCACGCCATTATGGTTGACCAGGAAGGTCATCACGCCCGAATTGCCGTATTCGGCGGGCCAGGCGAGCAGCGCGAAGCCGCCGATCATCTTTCCCTTCACGATATAGTTGAGTTCGCCGCCCGTCGCATTCGCCCCCTGCTGCGTCAGGATCTTGAAATAATAGCCGTGATAGGGAGTAGCCCCTTCTCCGGCCTTGTATCCCTCGGCGGACGCCTTCGCGGCGAGTTCGCCGAGCGGACTGTCGTCACCCGGCCAGTAGAGCCCATCTTTCTTGCCCGATGTGCTGACGATGCGCTGCGCATAGACGCCAACGCCCGCGCCGCGATCCTTCTCCGCATATTCGTTCTGCGCGTCGACAACAGCGAGAGCGGTCTGGATCGCATCGAGCTCATTGCGGCCGATGCGGCGGTACAGAATTTCGAGGCGTCCCGCCGCTGTGTCGAATTCCCACGCGGCCTTGTTCTTCACCAGCGGGATCGGGAATGGGAAGTCGTCATTGCCGAGAATGATCGTCGCCTTGTTGTCGCCCTCGTTCTTGATCGAGTGCTTCGCGGTCCAGGCCGTGTTGAAGCGCTCGAGCGTTTCCTTGTCGGCGACATCATCACCGGAGGAGACGATGTCCGCTCCATCAGGGCCAAGCACCTGCAGGATGCTTTTCTCGGCTCCCGACTTGACGGCATCTGCCAGCGCCGTCGCCGCCTCATCGGGAGTCTTGAAGGTCTGTTGCGCGCTGGCGGGAAACGACAGCAGGCACAGCATGACCGCAGCAGCCGGAGCGAAAAACCGGGTGCGAACGGAGTCGATCGAATGACGGATCGTCATGGTCACATCCTCGATTGCGTCGGAATCTGTGCGCCTGACGCGACCCAGTCGCGGTAGGTGCGGAATTTCAGTCCGAGCCTGTCGTAGTGGACGCGCAGATAGCCGTCGCCGCCGCGGGTCACCGCGTCCGGTTTCACCATCTGCACTTCCTGCGCCATCACGCCGACATAGGACTTGGTGCTGCCGAGATAGCTGAAGCGGTAGTAGCCGAGGCCGTTACGGAGATGACCGAGCAGCGTGATGTCGTGCTTCAGCTCAATGTCGGAGCGCCGCCCGCCGCCAAATCCGCCGCCGCCCCGGAAGCCCCCGCCGCCACCGCCGCGGAAGCCGCCACCACCTCCCATCGCGGCTCGACCGCCGAAACCTCCGCCCCGTCCGGCCATGGCCATGCCGCCGCGCGGGCCCATGCTCGCCATGCTGGTCCGGCCGCGGGCCGCATGCGCAGCAGCGCCCCTGCCCGCTGACACATTCATGGCTCCGCCGCGTCCGCCGCCGCGGTCTGCGCGCGCGCCGCCGCCGCGATTGGCAGCCTTGGCGCGATCTCCGCCGCCCGCCTTGGCGCGATCGGCCGCGCCCGGCCGGTTGCCGCCACGATCTCCGACGCGATCGCCACCGCGATTGCCGGCACGATTGCCGGCCCTGTCACCAGCGCGATCACCGGCACGATCTCCGATGCGATCACCCGCACCCGGACGATCACCACCAGGCTTCAGCACCTGCTGGCCGTCGCGGCCGCGAAAATCCATCCGGTTGCCGGCACCCGCCTTCAGATTGTTGTTGCCGAAGCGATCCGCGACGCGCGCGTTGGCGTATTTGACGCCCTGGCGGTGCGCCGGGTTGTGCTGCCAGTTGTTTCCGACGTTGGTTATCCTGTTGTAGTGATTGACGTAGAGGTTGCGGTTGCCCCAGTTGAAGCCGCCGCCCCAGTAATTGCCCCAGCGCGCGATGGCCCAGCCGGTGCCGAAGGCAAGCCCGGCCGCGATCACTCCGGCGCCGAGATAGGACGGATATCCGAAGTAATAGGGCGGATACTCCGCGTAAGGCCATTCGCCGTACACGGTGGCGGGATCGTAATAGGGCACGTACATCGTCGACGGGTTGGCCTGCTCGATCACGATCACGTCGCGATTGTCCTGTTTCTGAACGCTCACCTTCTGCTGCTTGTTGGTCGCCAGCTTGTTGCGCGCCTGCGCTTTGGCCCGCAGCCGCTGGACCGCATCCATCACATCCGGCTGCTGCGCCAGCACGGCATCACCAAGGTCTTTGGTCCAGTCGATCTTGTCGCTCATCATCGCGAGCACGTCGGGGGTGGAAGCGAGCGCCTTGACGCTGTCGTCCCATCCCTGCTTGTCGACGGCCGCCTTCAGCGCATCGCCCTTCAAGCTCTTGTTGCCTTTCACCCAGCGGTCGCCCTGCACCACTTCCAGCGGATAAGTCGATGCCGCCAGCACATTGGCGAGCAACTCGTCCGGATAGAGCGCGATCGGCGCAACCAGCGCTTCGAGCTGCCCGGGCTTCAGGAGCTGCTGCTCGGCTTGCGGTTGGGGCGGCGGGCTGCTCGGGGGTTGAGCGGCCGCCGGCGGCTGGCTGGTTTGGGCGGATGGCGCCGGTTGATTGTCTGTCGTTTGTGCCATGGTTGCGATCGGCGTCGCCAACAGGAACGCCCACGCAAGCAGGATTTTGCCGCAACGGAACATCGTCGCTCTCCTCCAGATTGCTGGGCCAGCTTCAAGCAGTGGCGAGGCCGAAGGTTTGATAAAGATCAAAGGAATTCAGTCAGGCCTAACCCCGAACCTGTTCCCGCGCCTTGCCGCCCTGTTGCGGCGCAAGAACAAGCCGGCGGTCGTGAATCAGGTTTTCCAGCCGGTGTGCTGCCACATTCAACGCGGTGACATCGCGGGTTTCGTCCTCGCCGGCGGCAGCCTTGAGGCGCTGCGTCTGCAGGATGCGGTCGATTTCGCGCTCGATCTCGTCGAGCTCGGCCTCTTTGCCGCTGACCCGGATGCGCCGCCCCAGCGCATAGAGCGCATCAAGCGCCTGCTCGCGGGTCTGCGGCCCGTCCGCGCGCAGGAATTTCCAGGCAGCGGCGAGCACGGACACCAGTCCGCCAGCGATCATCGGCGCCAGGAAGATGATGTTGCCCCATTTGTCGAGGAAACTTTCCTGCGTGCCATTATAGAAGGCTGCTGCGCCGGGATGCACCGGCAGGTGAGCATCCGCATCCGTATCGGGCGCCGTCACCTGAGCGAGGATCGGCAACTCCGTGAGCAGGTCGCGACGCGCATTCATCACCGATTGCGTCAGATCCGTGATGAGATCGTTGCTGAGCTTCTTTTGCGCGACGAGATAGAACGAGGTGCGGAGCGTCGTCAGGTCCTCCGCGGGAACAGGCGGCGCGCCGCGCAAGGTACCCTTCGGCACCTCATAGCTCTCATAGGCGCGATCCCGCCCGGCAATGGCGCCGGCCTGCTCGATCGGAATCAGCACCGGCGACATCTTGGTGTTCTGTGGAAACAGGCTACGGATCAGCGTCAGGTATTTTTCGGCAAGCGGCACCACGATCAAGATCGCGCGGACCTCCTTTGCCTCAAGCGCCTTTCGCGCGTCCGCGGGCGCCACGTTCTTGAAGATCACGTTGGCTCGGGGGAGATCGTACTCGTCGCTCAATTCCTTGACGATCTTCCGATTGACGTCACCGCCGACGACCCCCACGGTAACCCGCTTCAATCCGGCGATATCCGAGATCGGCGAGCCCGGCGGCGCGACCAGCAACGCCACCGCATGCGCGACCACCACGACCGCTTGCGCCTGTGACAGATCGCCGACATCGCCGCGCACGATCGCAAGATCGACCTTGCCGGAGGAGAAGGCTGTCGCCGCATCCAGCACGCTGCCGGTCTCGACCATGTTGAACCGCACGGGCGCGTTCAACTGCGTCAGCTTGCGCGCGATGGCCGTCACCAGCCGGCTCGCCTCCCCATCCAGCGACCCCACCGCGACCGTCAATGTCGTCGGCTTCGTGTACCAGCGATATCCAAGAAAGCCGGCGCCTGCCACCAGCAGGAAGACGCCGGCCACCAGGGCGATCCGCAGCCAGGTCGGCAATCTCATCGGGTTCATGCGGCGTGCTCTGACAGTGCCTCAGGCGACCGTCGATCCGAACAGCCGCTTTGCCAAGGCTCGGTCGACATCAAGCCAACCGCGCGCGAGCCGATCCATTGATCCAGATCAACGCTGCCCGGCTTCGCCCTGCAAGAGTCGAGCAGCCGGCGCCCACCCACCCGGCAAGCCGCTCCCCCAGAGCGACACCAAGAGGCCGTCACCCCCATGGCGGCCTCTTACCTTGCAGGGTGATGCCGGAGTTTCGAACATGCGCACGTCAAAGCTGATCGCCGCCACGCTTGCCGCCTTGCTGCTGGCCTGGTCGCAAGCGGCCGCGGAGGACAAGATGGTGGTCGACATGAGCAGGATGACGTGCGGCGAGCTTACCAAGCTCGGCTTCCAGGATTTCGCCGGCATCACGATGTGGCTGAGCGGCTATTACAATGCGAGCGTCCGCAACACCACCATTGACCTCTACCAGTTCGCGCAAGCCGCCAAGACCGTGAAGGACTTTTGCGCGACAAGCCCGCGCGCGACGGTGATGTCGGCCGCCGAGCGGGCGCTCGGAATCAAGATGCCGCGAGCGCGCTAGAGTGCACCAGCGGCAACCGGATCCGGAACAGCGCGCCCTCTCCGCTCCGGTTTTCTGCTGAAATCTCGCCGTCATGCGCCTCGACGATGGTGCGCGCGATGGACAGTCCCATCCCCATGCCGCTGGGCTTGGAGGTGTAGAAGGGCTCGAATATTTCCGCCAGTTTTCCGGCGAGGATGCCCGGGCCATGATCGGCAATCTCGATCTCGGCGTAATCGCGATCCCGCGCGGTGCGCACGACGATCCGGCGCCGCGCTCTATCCAGATGCGCCATCGCGTCCGCAGCGTTCATGAACAGGTTGAGCAGGACCTGCTGCAGTTGAATACGGTCTCCCTTCACAGGGAGGGGGACAGCGCTGAGCGCTCTTTCCACGGTAACTCCTCTCGCATGGGCAAGGCCGGATACGAGATCGAGGGTCTCGCCGACCGCCTCGTTGAGGTCGATCTCCCTGGCCTCGAACGGCGCACGCTTCAGCAGACTGCGCAACCGTCTGATCACCTCCCCTGCGCGCTGGTCGTCGCGCCTTATGTCGGAAAGTATCTCCTTCAGCTCGCTCACGTCGAGCGTCGGCGAATCCAGCATCAGGGCTGCGGTCTCGGTGTTGACGAGGATCGAGCCGAGCGGCTGGTTGAGCTCATGGGCGATCGACGTGGTGAGCTCGCCCGCCATGGAATAGCGGTTGACATGGGCGAGTTCCGACATGCGCTGGCGCGCCTCGACCTCGGCGAAACGACGGCGCCGCCGCTCGTAGAGCAAGATAGAGATCAGCGCCGCCTGCAGCAGGACAACACCGCAGGCGGCCGCGATCTGCCAACGGTATTTCTCCCAGGCAGAGGCCTCGCGAAAATAGACCTCGCTACCCGGCGGCAGCAGCGCTTCGCTAATGCCCCATCGCTGCAATTCTCGCCAATCGTATTTGGCCGCTGCAAATTCGCTGGGTGGTGTCTTGATGTCGCCCGGGTTCTCACCACCGAGAATGCGAATTGCCACGCTCACGGCGGTCCGGCTGCGGCCGAGCGCCGAATGCATCGGCCCGCCGACGATTTCCCTGCCGAAGAACGAGTCGTCATGCGTAAAGATCGGCGCATTGGCGACGTTGTAGAGCCTCGTCAGCGCCCGGCCGCCTTCGTGCGCGACACCGGTGGCATCGGCAACCATTTGGTACCAGAAGATCGCGGAGTGCGACGGCAGGGTGGCAAGCTGCCTCAGCGTGTCCTCATAGGGCAGCTTGTCGTACCACCTTATCTCTATTCTTCCCTCGAGCGGCTTCAGCTCCCTCACCATTTCGCCTCGCCAGAATCGCTCGTTCGGCGAGTCGCCATTCACGATCGCGATCGTCTTTGTGTCAGGCGATATCCTGAGGAAGTTCTCGAACAGAACGAGGAATCTGTGGGTGACCGCGACGACCGTGTCATTGCTGGTCAAAGCGGAATGCTGGACACGGCGAGCCTCAATGGTCGTAAACAGCATCGGCGTTGCAGGAAAAAGCTGCGCGCGGTTGCGTTGAATGAACGAAGCCGCGGGCGCGCCGACAACGATGACGAGGTCGGGCAGATGGTTGGCGTAGAGCGCCTGCAGATACTGAAGAAACGGGGTTTCCGAATTGACGTCGGCGGAGCGCGCAGCAACGAGGGAATGCTCCTGAACATCCAGCGGCCAGGGCGACTGGCGGTCCAGCTCGGCGCGCATGGTCCTCGCATATTCGTTCCAGGGCCGAAATTCCCGGCCGACCGAGTGCAGAATCATGATCCGTTTGTGGTCGGGCTGGCCGGCGTAGACCGGTGCCGAGCTGATCAACGCCAACAGCACGAAAAGGCGCCAGACCATTCTGGTCAGACGCCTTTCGCCGATCTTGATCCCCGAGCGACCCGTCACCGCTGCCTAGCTTCCTGTTGCACAGCACAACACGAAGCCATAGCAGCATGATTTAGCGCGCAGGGAAACTGTGGCAAAGTCCCCCTCGCCGGTTACCTGGCACCACCCGCTAGCAGCGCGTGACGACCCGGCCGTAGGCATCCACCGCCTGGACGCAACCCGATCCGTAGTAGGCGCCGGCCGCGGCTCCCGCGGCAGCGGCACCCGCACCGACCGCAACGGCCCGCCGCGTGGTACGCCGCGCCACGCCGGCATAGCTCATCGGCGTCAGCGGACGTCCAATGCGCGCCTCCGCCGACGTGACCAGGCCGTTGTTCACTGCAGTCTCGCCGTTCCAGAACAGGCCGACGGCGAGCGCAGCGGCGGCGGCAAAAGTGAAAGTCAATTTGCGCGAGGCGGTCATTTCTTTGCTCCTGCGGGTGTGCCGGGCGGAATTTCGTCGAACTCGATCATGACGGCAGAATCGAGCGCGACCTTGGTTGCGTCTGTCGGCGGCTTGAACGCAAAATCGCCGTCGGCGTTCGCCTCCGTCTTCCAGTCCTTGATCTTCAGCGTGTATTGCGGTGCGCCGGTCACGGTCTTGCTGGTGATCACATATTTGCGCGGCACGGGTTTTGCGCCGGGCTCGACCCAGATCTGCCAGTCGGTGTCGACACCGCGAAACGCCAGATGTTCGCATTCGACGCCGTCTACCACGCCGAGCCCGATATGCTTGCCTTCGACGACGTCGGCCATCAACTGGTCGTAGGAATTGGAAAGCAGCAAGTCGGCGCCGGGCAGCCCCGCGCCCGATCGGGACTGCAGCGTGTCGATCACCTGATCCACGGTGCCCGCGAGATCGGACTGCACATAGGATTTTGCGTTGTTACCGTAGAGCGAGACCGTCTTGCCGTCATAGACCAGCTCGACATCGGCATAGCCGCCGGTGCGGCGGACGCGCAGCTTGTCGGGACGATTCATCTTCATTTCGCCGGAGCTCGTGAACTGGATCTTCTGCAACCCCGGCGTGACAATCTCGATGTCGCTGTCGAATTTTGCCGAGAGCGATTTCTGACCGGCGAGATAGTCTGTCATGCCTTTCAGGATTTTGGCGGGATCGTCGGCGCGTGCGCCTTGCGTTGCGACAAGGGAAAGCACGCCGATCGAGATAGCCGTCGCCGAAGTGCGGAGCAATGTCCGGCGGTGTGTTTCAGTAGCCATAAGGTCCTCCATGGTGCGCGGCATTCAACCCGTGCCATGGAGTGCGGCCTTGACTTGAATCAAGGCATCGCCCGACCGTATCTCGGCTACGGCGTCGGACAACGCGCGTATTTGATTTCCATGCCCGACATCCCCGGAAACAGGCGCATGACGGTGTTGGCGTCCACTTCCCTGAGATTGAACTGCACGCTTTGCAGCATGATATCGGAGGCGCAGGCCGCCAGGAGGTTGATGGTCGCCCCTTCATCCTTTTTTGCCTTGATACGGCAGCGCGCGAATTTTCCGGTGATCTGGTCGCCCTCGATGATGAAGCCGCCGCCATAGACGTCGGACATGTCGGTGAAGGTAATCTGGTTGCCCTTGCGCGTGAAAACCTTGCCGCAATTTTCGGCGTCGCTCGCCCACGCGCCGTTGAGGTCAAAGGCGCCGGCAGAACCGCAAAGTCCGAGCGAGACGCCAAGCAGGAGCGCCGCAGATGCGGCGTTGGTGTGAAAGCGATTCATCTCATCTTTTCCCCTCAGTGACCGCTCATCACCAGCGTCTTGACCGGCAGCAACAGCGCCTGGATGCGCAGCAAGAGCGCATGCACGAGGCCGGTGGCATCGACGGCATGCAGGGCAAAGCCTTTCAGCGCACCGGTCTTCGGGTCGGCGATCACATCGTGATTGCTGGTATAGGCATTGACGATGCAGCTGGAGCCCGGCGTGACCCCCTCAAGTCCGCCTTTGTAAAGCGGCTCCAGGAAGACGAGGATCGTGCCGGGCCTTTGCAGGTTCTGCGGATCGATCAACTGCTCGCCGCTCCGGAACTGTCCGGCTGCGATGTAATCCTGCACGGTCGTGACGACGAGCGGAATGATCGCCCAGGGCCTCGAGATGCAGGTCGCTTCCGCGACCATCCCCGGCTTCATGACCTGGGCCTCGATCTGGCCGAAGCCGGCCTGCAGGATATTTCGGCCGGCGCCTTCAGGGATCAACACGCCGGCTGGCCGCATGAGCTGATTGACCACATCCCCGGTGCGAACGAGAAACTGCTCGACCCGTCCGTCGATACCTGCCCGCACGTAGGTCTTGTCGAGATCGACCTGCGCCTGCGCCATCGCGGCCTCGGCGCTCGCCTTCTCGGCGGGTAGCAGCGTCGAGACTCGCAACACCGCTGACTCCTTCACGGCATTTGCTGCGTCGACGCCGGACTGTCGCTGATCGACCAGCACCTGCAGTTTTTCGATGTCGCGTTGCGGCACGATGCCGGGATTGCGCCGCTGCAACTCGCTCTTGACGTCCAGTTCGTCCCTGGCCTGCTGCAAGTTGGCCTTTGCTTCGCCAACCTGGGCGTCCGCCTTGACGACATCCGCCCTCGCGCTGATCATCGCGGCCTCAACTTCGGCGACCTTGCGCCTGGCGGTTTCGACCGCGGCCTGCTGTCTGGAGCTGTCGAGCCGGAACAGGACATCGCCCTTTTTCACCGGCTCACTGAAGCCGACATTCACCTCGGCGACGCGGCCGGAGCCTTCAGGCAGGATAGGCACCGTGCGGAAGTAGATCGCCGCCGACGTGGTCGAGGGGTGGAAATAGAAGATCATCGTGATCAACCCGATGGTCAACATCAGGCAGCCCGTGATGCCCCAGCGCAGTTCATACCAGACCGAAAAGAATGTGATCTCCTTGCCGAACCGCTTGCCCTGCACATAACGGCGATAGAGGTAGTCCGGGAGGATCGTCACCAGCGAACAGATCATCAGCTCAAGCATGGCTGCGTACCTCTTCCTTCGCGGCGCTCCTGGCGCCGGACTTGCCGCCTGACGTAGCTGGTGCTTCGGAAATCGGCTCGGCCTCGGGCGTGCCCGGCGCAGCGTCGGCAATGCGTTCGACCGATCCGGCAATGCTGCGCAACGGCGTGCTGAAATCGGGCAGGTCGATCATCGCGAGCAACAGGCCCGCGATCCAGAAGATATGCATGTGGGTAAAGAGCGAGATCAAGCCGAGAACGGCGACGATTTCGAACTGCAGCTTGTGCGTCCTGTGCGCCATCCGCTCCGGCAGGCTATGCAATTTCCAGTACAGGGTGCCGACCCACAAGATGACACCCACAAGGAAAATTCCCATCACCACCATCAGTGTGTCCGATCCGTCCGGACCCGGGATGAAGAACGGCAGATGGTGGGGCGCCAACGGATGTATCTGTTCACTCAAAGCTCGTACTCCCCCTGTCAGGTCGCCCGAAGGCCCCGCCCCGCGTGCAGAGTGGGGACTATGGTCTCCCAATGCTTGATCTGAATCAAGAAGTGCCCTGCGGCCCCAGCCGTAACGTTGGAACATCCAATGCGGCGAACGGTCATTCGGGAGAGACGTACATGGCCAAGATCGACGACCTGATCCCCAGCGCGAAGGAAATCCAGAAGCAGGCGGCGTTGAAGGAGGCGCAAAAGGCGGACGAGATGGCCAAGCGGCTGGCTGCGACAGAGGCCGAAAAGCATGCCCTGATCGACAAGCTGAGCCAGCCGTCGGGCCTGTCCGAGGATGAGAAGGTCAAGCTTGCCTCGACCGTGATCCAGCGAGCGGTGCGCAACGGATTGACGGAGGTGCAGGTCTACCGCTTTCCGAATTCGCTGTGCACCGACCGCGGCCGAGCCATCAACCAGATGGAAAAAGGCTGGGAAAAGACCCTGACCGGAATCCCCAAGGAGATCTTCCAGCTCTGGAGCGACTATCTGCAGCCGCGCGGCTATCGCATCCGCTACCAGATCGTCGATTTTCCCGGCGGCGTGCCCGGCGACATCAGCATCACCATCAGCTGGGACGCCTAGCGCGACCGATCGCCATTGAACCGGGAATCATTGCGCATGTCCAAGAACGGCAGCCAGTCGAAGACGAAGATGAAGCGGAAGGAGTATGAGAAGGAGTTGCGCAAGCTCCAGGTGCAGCTCTGCCATCTGCAGGAATGGGTCAAGCAGGAAAAGCTCCGGGTCATCATCCTGTTCGAGGGCCGCGACGCCGCCGGCAAGGGTGGCACCATCAAGGCCCTCACCGAAAAGGTCAGCCCGCGGGTGTTTCGCGTGGTCGCACTGCCCGCGCCCTCCGACCGGCAGAAAACCCAGCTATTCCTGCAGCGCTATGTCGAGCAGTTTCCCGCCGGCGGCGAGATCGTGATCTTCGACCGCAGCTGGTACAATCGCGCCGGCGTCGAGTATGTCATGGGATTCTGCTCGCAGGCGGAACACAAGCGTTTCCTGGAGCTGTGCCCGCATATCGAGAAAATCGCGGTCGAAGGCGGCATCATCCTGATCAAGCTGTGGCTCGAGGTCGGGATGGAGGAGCAAGAAATCCGCTTCAACGCACGCATCGAGGATCCCCTGCGGCAATGGAAGCTGAGCCCGATGGACACCGAGTCGTTCGGGCGCTGGTACGATTACTCGCGGGCGCGCGACATGATGCTCGAGGCGACCGACACCAAGCACGCGCCGTGGCACCTGATCCGCTCCGACGACAAGCGAAAGGCGCGGCTGAACGTCATCTCACACATTCTCGGCACGATCCCCTACAAGAAGATCGCGCGCGACCAGGTCAAGCTGCCGAAGCGCTCCCACAAGGGCCGCTACGATGACCAGGCCAGCCTGCGTGGCATGAAGTTCGTCGAAGAGCGGTACTAGGTTCGCAAACGGGAGCCGCGCGGGCGGCTCCCGCCGCTTCTGTTCATCGCATCGCGATCGTCACGCCGCCGACGGCCGCCGAGACTTCGGCGCCGACCCTGGGCCCGCTGAGTTGCAGGATGACGCCTTTGGCATTCTGCAACTGGACGCCGCCGGCCCCTGCCGCCACCGCACCTCCCGCGCCGACCACGGCGTAGCTGCCGGCGAGATCGCCTGGGCTGCGCAGGTTCAATGCCCTGCCGGTGAATTTTGTCGTGGAGGCGCCGACCGTGAATCCCACACTCATGCCTGACACGGTGAACGGATACTTCTTGCCGCGAAAGGTCAGGACGCCCTCCCCGCCGCCGACGCCGACGATGAAACCGCCCTTGGTAAACACGACGGCAACCGAACCGACCTCCGCCATCGTCGGCGTCGCAAGTCCGGCCGAGACCAACAATCCCAGCACGGCAGCCAGCATCATTCGCTTCCGATACTTCTTCATGGCATTTCCTTCTAGGGTTTGAGCCGGACCACCATGATCCGGGCTCCAGACTGCGGCCGGCCTATTGCGCGAGGATCATTGCGAAATAGCCGAACACGGTAAGCAGGATGTTGGTGTCCTCAGACATGTCGGAGCTCCGGGAAGCTTGCGGCGACGGTTGGCCGATGCTGTTCCGCTTCCCGCGGCATCCTTTGATTCAAGTCAACGCAAGCTGGTCTTGAGCGCAGCGCCTCGCATTCGACGCGTCACCGCACGCGGCGGTGCAGTCAGCCGGCCTTCAGATCGCCGAGCAAACTATCCATCCTTCGGGTCCAGTTGGCGCTGTCAGTCTTGTCGGCGAGGCCATCTGCCTGCAGGACGTCGCGGACCTGCCCGCGGGCGCCGACGATCTGGAAAGCGATGCCGCGCGCGGCAAGCTCGTCATGGAGGTCGTGCAGCATCCGGGCGCCTGCGAGATCAATGAAAGGCGAGGATGAAAGGCCGCAGACGACCAGCCTGGTGTCTGGCGCTGCCGCGAGCCTTGCCAGCACGGCGTCAAGAACTGTTTCCGCATTGATGTAGAGCAGCGACGCTTCCGGCCGGAAGGCGATGATCCCGGCAAGCGGCTCGACGTCCGGATTGCGCGCGCTGTCGGCATAGCGGCCGGTTCCCCGCACCCGGCCGAGAAAGGCGATGTTCGGTTGCGAGGCCCGCGCCAGCAGCAGGAAGATCGAAGCGAGCGCCGCCAGCAAAATGCCTTGCAGGATGCCGAGCAGCAGCACGGAGACCAGGGCAATCGCCGCGGCAAAAAAATCGATCCGGCTGATCCGCCACATGCGCTTGAGCGCGGCAACGTCGACGAGCTTGTACACTGCCGTGAAGACGATCGCCGCCAGCACGGCCTTCGGAAGATTTGTCAGAAGACCGGTGAGGAAGAGCAGGCAGATCGCCAGTGTCAGCGAGCAAATGACGAGCGCGAGCGGCGTTTTCGCGCCGGCCTGGTCGTTGACGGCGGATTGCGACAATCCGCCTGCGACCGGATAACCATGGCCGAGCGATACCGCGAGATTGGCCGCGCCCAGCCCCAGAAATTCCTGCCGCACGTCGAGGACGTAGCCGTGCTTGGCCGCAAAGCTCCGCGCTGCCGAGACGCCTTCGACATAGGCGAGCAGCAGGATGCCGGCGGCGAGCGGAAACAATTCATCGAAATCCAGAAGCCCGAAGGTCGGCATAGCGAGGCTCGGCAACCCCTTCGGGATTTCGCCGGTGACGGGAACCCCGAGCGCGGGCAGGCCAAGCGCCGTCGCGACGAGGATCGACAGGATGACGACGGCAAGCCCGACCGGTCTGCCCGGCAAGGCACGTTCGCCGAACAGGAGCAGCAGGACCGCGACAAGACCGACCGCCAGCACGATCCAGTGAATGCCATGAAGTTGCCCGACGAGCATGATCAGGCGGTCGAAGAAATGGCGTCCGCCGCCGGCAACGCCGAACAGGCTCGGCAGTTGCGTCATGATGATGGTGAGGCCGGCGCCGGCCTTGAAGCCAACCAGAATGCTGTCACTGATCAGGCGCACCAGCATGCTGAGCCGGAAAATCCAGGCAATCAGGCAGAGCGCCGCAACGGTAAAGGCTGCCAGGCTCGCGATCTGGGCATAGCGGACGTAATCGCCTCCCGCCAGTGCCCCGACCGTAGCGGCGATCATCAGCGAAATCGCCGAGGTCGGCCCGACCGCAAGCTGCCGCGACGAGCCGAGCAGCGCATAGCCGAGACCGCCGAGCATATAGCCGTAGACACCGACCTGCGGCGGCAGCCCGGCGAGCGCCGCATAGGCCAGCGACACGGGAATCGCGTAGGCGGCGAGCGTCACGCCGGCAATGACGTCGTGGCGTAACCAGCCGGCGCGGTATTCGGCGAACCACTGCGCTGGAGGAAAAAGTCTGGTCTCTCTCAATTTCATGAATATCCCTCATCGCGGTTCTGCCGCTTCGGCCGGGCGCGTTGCCGCGCAGCGCAGCAGCACGCGCAGCCCCTCCGTTGATCCAGATCAACGTTTCGCTCTGCGGGCCAACAAGACTTCGGAAGGGCCCCGAACCTGGATGCAAGGCATGCGCCTGCTACGCCTGCTGATCATCGCCGCAAGCGTCATGACAGCGTCATTGGCGACCGCAGCCGATGAACCGCAATTGCAGGAAGAGGTGTGGGCACTGCCCCTGCCCGTTCCGACCATCGCCTATGTGGTGCGCCCGGTCGGCGACGGCCCCTTCCCGCTCGCCATCATGAACCACGGCGTATCGCTCGATCCCAAGCAGCGCAGCTTCTTTCCGCTGGTCGAATTCCGCGATGCGGCGATGTGGTTCGCACGGCGCGGCTACATGGTGGTGGCGCCGTCCGGCCCCGGTTACGGCGCGACGGCTCTCGACATACCGGAGGCCGGAATCTTCACTGTGTTCTTCTCGAAGATCGGCAAGTGCAGCAATCCCAATTTCCGCGATGCGGGGCTCGCAGCCGCCCAGCTCAATCTCTGGATCATCGAGTACATGACCGAGCTGAAGCGGATTGTCCCCGGCAACGTCATTGTCATTGGCCAGTCCGCAGGCGGCTGGGGCTCGATCGCCTTGTCGAGCGCTAATCCTCCGCCGGTCAAGGCGATCATCACCTTCGCCGCAGGACGGGGCGGCCGCGTCGACGGAAAGCCGCATAACAATTGCGCACCGGACCTGCTGGTGGAAGCAGCGGGCAACTTCGGCCGTACGTCGCGGGTGCCGATGCTGTGGCTGTACATCGAGAACGACACCTTTTTCGGACCGGAGTTGTCGAAGCGAATGCATGCGGCTTTCACCGCCGCAGGCGGTAATGCGGAGTACCATCTGTTTCCGCCTCATGGCGGCGATGGGCACTTCTTCGTCGGCTCGCCGGACGCCGTCGCGATCTGGTCGCCAATAGTCGGCGCTTTTCTCGACAAGCACAGGTGAGCAACCATGCGACATTCAGCGAGGCTATCTCTATGCTTCGGCATTGCAATCGTCCTGGCGGCGAATGAACCGACATTCGCGCAACAATCGGCAAAGCCCGCGGCAGACGAATTCGCCCTGCGCGGCCAGCGCGAGGCCCGTAGCATCAGGTATGGTGAGTGGCAAAAGGTCTGCTTCAAGCCGGGCGGCGCACAGACAGTCTGCCGCACCGCCATCAGCGGCACCTTCGAGACCGGCCAGACGGCGGTGCGCGTCTATGTGACCGAGCGCGAGAACGACAGCACGGCACGGCTGCAGCTGTTCCTGCCGGTCGGGCTATACATGCCGCCCGGCGTCAAGCTCAGTGTGGACAAGGGGCCGGAACACAAAATTCCCTACACCTGGTGCCTCACCAACACCTGCATCGCCGGCGACGTCGCCAGCCCTGCTTTGCTTGGCGAGTTGGAGAGGGGCAAGAGCCTGACGGTGGAGGTCGTCGACACGAACTTGCTCGAGGTCACCACCTCGTTGCCGCTCGACAAGTTTGCCGCCGTTCGCAACGGCGCGCCGGAAAAAGTCTTCGAGCAGAAGATCGACGAATGAGCTACGCGAGAGCCGCCGCCCGCTCGATCGGCTCGATCAGCGACTGCGCGGTAAACGGCTTTGTCAGATAAGCGATGCATCCGGAGGCCATGGCGGCCATGCGCGTGGCGTCGCTGTCGTTGCCGGTGATGTAGATGACCGGCACGTTCACGCCCGATTCCGCCAATTGATGACGCAACTCGATGCCCGATCCGTCGCTCAGATTGATATCGAGCACGAGGCAGAACGCCGCATCGAAATTGTCATGATTTTTTAGCGCACTCGCTGTTTCGAACGGCACAGCTTCAAAGCCATGCCGCCCGAGCAGCCGGCGCATACCCTTCAGCATCGAGGGGTCATCATCAACGACAAAGACGGCTTTGCGATGCAACAAGGTGCTCCGCCTTCAGTTATTCGGGAACTTTCATCGGCATGGCCTCAAGGGGCAGCCCGAGTAACCTTTGGATTGGACGAGGGTTCCTCACCTGGTCCACTTTTATCGACCACGAGATCCCAAAGGCGCTCTCGTATGCTGGTCAGCATACTCTCTGTCGGTAAATCTTCACCCTGTACTTCCGGACAAGTACAGTCTTGGCGTGTATCAACCAAGCATGCCGAGTCGTTCGGCCAGCGTCACCAGTTCGGCCAAAGACCGCGTCTTCATTTTTTCCATCACCTGATGACGATGCGCCTTGATGGTACGCTCTGTCGTGCCGAGCTCATGGGCGATTTGCTTGTTCAGCTTGCCGCGCACAACGAGGCCGAACACCTGCTGCTCGCGCGGCGTCAGTTCCGCCGCCAGCGCCCGCACCTCCCCCAGCCTGGACCGTTCGTCGCGCACGGTGGCATGACGCGCCATCGCCCGCGCAATGGCGCCGAGCAGTTGTTCTGATTCCACAGGCTTGGTGAGGAAGTCTTCCGCGCCAGCCTTGATGGTCCGCACCGTCGTCGGCGTGTCGGCATGCCCGGTCAGGAACACGATCGGCAGGGTCAGGCCGAGTTCGTTGAGGCGTCCCTGCAATTCAGGGCCGCTCAGGCCGGGGATGTGCACGTCGAGCAGGATGCAGCCGGGCTCGCTATCGTCCGGCAGGCAATCGAGCAGTTGCTGCGCCGACGGATAGGTCGCGACCTGATAGCCGGCGAGTTTCAGGCGACGCTCGATCGCGGTCCGGAACGAAGCATCGTCATCGACGACGTGAACGTGACCCTGCAACCTCACCTCCTATGCCGCCAAAGGAAGCGTGAAATGAAATGTCGCGCCGCCGCCGGTTTGGTTCTCGGCCCAGATATTTCCCTTGTGGGCCAGGATGATGCTGCGCGCAATGGAAAGTCCAATCCCCATGCCCTGATCCTTGGTGGTGAAGAACGGGTCGAACACCTGGCTAAGCTTGTCGGACGGGATGCCCGGACCGGAATCGGAAATCGAAATCTCGACCGCGGATCCGCCGTTCAATTCCGTGCGACCTATCACGGTGCGACCGTAGGGAATCGCGGACATGGCATCCATGCTGTTCACGACCAAATTCAGGATGACTTGCTGCAGCTGAATCGGATCGCCGTTGATCCGCAACTCGCCCGGCGCGGTCTGCAGGTAGAGCGCGACGTTGCGGCCCGAAGCTTGCACCGAAAGGAACTTGAACGCCTCGTTCATGATTTCGTTGAGGTCGACCTCCCGTGTTTCGAACGGCGTGCGCTTCAGGAAGGCGCGCAGCCGGCGGATCACCTCACCGGCGCGCTGATCGTCGCGTTTGATGTCGGCAAGGATTTCCCTGACCTCTTCCAGATCGGGGTTATCCGACCTCAGGATCAATTCGGCGGTCTCGGCGTTGGTCAGGATCGAGCCCAGCGGCTGATTGAGCTCGTGCGCGATCGACGAGGACAATTCGCCGGCGGTCGCATTCCGATTGACGTGAGCGAGTTCGGACATCCGATTGCGCGATTCCACTTCGGCATCGTGCCGCAAGTGCCGCTCATGCAGCAGAAACGTGATCAGCCCCGCCTGGAGCAATAGCGCCGCCACAACAGCCATGCTCTGCCAGCGATATCTCTCCAGGAACGTCTGCTCGCGGAAGCGAACTTCGCTGCCTTCGGGCAGGCTGGATTCGCTGACGTTCCAGCGCTGCATCTGCGGCCAGCTGAAGAGCGGCTTCACGCCGGCGCGAGCCGGCGGAATATCTCCGGCCCGTTCGCCGTTGAGAATGCGCAGCGCGATTTTCGCGGCCTCCGTGCCGATCTCCGTCGCGAGCAGGACGTATCCACCGATCCCACCCATGGCCAGCAGCGGTTCTGCGCCGACGATGATGGGGCGGTTAGCCTTTTCGGCAATCATCCCGAACGCTGTCGCCGCGGGATAGAATGTGCCCTCGCCGTCCGAGAACACGCCCGTATAGATAATGGCGCTCCGCTCCGGCAATTCGGCAACGCGTTTGCGGATGTCGGACATCTTCTGCCCAACGATATCGATCACGTTCAGGCCGGATGTTGCGGCGGGAATTTCCTCAGACCAGTGACTGAACAGAGCCTGCCGCTCCCAGGCATCTCCCACCAGGGCAACGGTGTCGAGATCAGGCACCACAGCCCGTGCGGCTTTGATGGCACCCGCCATGGAATTCTTGAGGATGACCCCCGTTACGTTCGATTGCTGCTCGAGCTTCGCAAGATCCCTCTCGTCCAGCATGGCGAATACGATAGGCGTGTCCGGCCACAATTCTGCGCGCCAGCTCAACGTGTGCTCAAGCATTCCCCTGCCCATTGACACGATGACATCGATCGGCCTGTCCCGGTATTTTTCCTTGAGGTGCCGCTTCAGGCTTTCCGTATAGACAGCGCCGCCGAAGCGGGGCAGATCGAGGTTCTCGCCGTAGATCGTCACGCGCACACCGGCGCGGGCATCGAGCACCCCGCGCAGCCCCGACCAGAGCTGATAGTGGAACGGTCCGCGCAAATCCGACTGGTCGAGCACGAGGACGGAATGCGGCCGCGCCGGCTGTGCCGAAACGCAGATCGGCGCCAGTAAAGCAAGCAGCCCGATAATCCACCCACAGATCCTAACCATGATGCCCCTGAAAGAATCTCGGGTAAAACTAGCATCCGGCAGCGGCCGCGAACACCCCGTGTGCCGTCACAGAATACCGTATCCGTGGCAGCCATGTTGACGCATCCGACCTGTCCTCAGGGACAATGGACCGCGGACCGGTGATCGCGAGAATGGCCGCCTTGTGAAACGGTTTTCGCCAAATGCGACAGCGGCGTCGCATTCCAGAACGCGAAAAATCGAGACCACCACCCGAGCGCTTGTGTCGTTTTAGCAAGGAGATGGTCCATGTTTGCCCGCGTCAGCACCAGCTTTGCTGAATTCCCCGGCATCTTTGGAGAGTATGACCCCAAAGGTGGGGCGCCGATCAGAATCAATTTGAACGAATTCAGCTACAAGAAGGGCGCCGAAATCTTCGGCGAGAAGGAGCCGGCCGACTATGTCTACCAGGTCGCGGCCGGCGCCGTGCGGAGCTACAAGCTGCTCTCCGATGGTCGCCGTCAGATCGGCGCCTTCCACCTCGTCGGCGATATCTTCGGGCTCGAGATCGGGACGGAGCATCGCTTTACCGCCGAGGCGATCGTCGACACCACCGTTCGCCTGCTGAAGCGACGCAGCCTCGAACTGGTGGCCGAGAACGACGCGAAAGTCGCCCACAATCTGCTCAGCATGACGACCAGCAATCTCCGACACGCCGAAGATCACATGCTACTGCTGGGACGCAAAACCTCGCTGGAGCGCGTTGCGGCCTTCTTGATCGAGATGGACCACCGGTCGACGGCGGCGGGCATTCTTGCGCTGCCGATGTGCCGGCGCGACATCGCCGACTATCTCGGGCTGACGCTGGAAACGGTATCACGCGCGCTGTCGCGGCTGCACGATCTCGGCATTCTCAATTTCATCGGCAACAACCAGCGGCAAATCGTGCTGCGCGACCGGGACAAGCTCGCTAGCTACGATCTCCAGCACTGAAGGCCTTCCCTAACGCATTCGGGCCGAGATGCTCGATCGTCCTGAGCAGAACCTCGAACAGCACCGCGGTGGACCATCCGAACATCAGGATGCCGTTCATCGCAGCCATCGGGCCGAACAGCCGCCATTCCTTGACCGGTATGACGTCGCCATAGCCGAGCGTCGTGTAGTTGACGAACGCGAAATACAGGAGATCGCTGCCTTCAGGTGCCGCGCCGACCGCGGCGTAGGACAGCGACCAGACGACGATCTCGATCGTGTGCGCCAGCATAAGCATCAGCACGGTCGCGACCATGACACCCATCAGAAAGAGGCGCGGACGCCGTGTGTCATTGAGCCCGGTCCAGCGGGCGATGCTGACGGCGGCGACTGTCGCCAACGCATGAATGATGATGTTGATGATGCTGACGCACGAGCCGACCAGGAGCTGGATCATCATCGCGCTTTTCCAATTCCCTGTACGGCACTTTTTTGAGCTGCCGCCTCGGTGTCAGCCGGCACCTCCGTCGCACCGTCCTCGCGCACCCACGCTGTGAGCAATTCCCATGCGACCGCCAGGATGATTGGCCCGATGAACAGGCCGACGATGCCGTGTGCCAGCGTGCCACCGATGACGCCGAGGAAGATGACGAGCGCGGGCGTCGTCAGTCCGCGTCCCATCACGATGGGCTTCAGCACGTTGTCGGCGAGCGAGGCCGGCACAAGGCAAAGCGTGATCAGCAGCGCCACCACTAGAGGCTTGGTCGCCCAGATCCAGATAAGGACGGGAATCACGATCACCGCCGAGCCGATCTGCAGGATGCCTAGTATCATCACGGCGAAGGCCAGCAGTCCTGCCTTCGGTACATCGGCCAGCTTCAGGATGATCCCGATCACCAGCCCCTGCGCGACCGCAATACCAATCACGCCCTGCGCCACCGAGCGGATGGTGGCGCCCGCCAGCACCAGAAAATTCTCACTGCGCTCGGCCACGACGCGCGCCAGGAAGCGGTTGCTTGCCGCGACCAGCCGGGGGCCGGCCGGCAACAGGAAGCCGGTCAGCGCCACTGCGACGAGGAACTTGAGGGTCCCGATGCCGGCGCCGCCGGCAAGGCCGAGCATCGTTCCGGCCAGCGGTTTCAGGTGCGGCGCCAGTTCCCGCATCGCCGTGCGCAGATTGGTCGATGCCTGCTCCCACAGAGCGTAGAGCTGCGCGCCGATGATCGGCCACTCCTTGACGCCCGCGGGCGGCGACGGCGCGGCGAGCGTGCCGGCACTGAGCTGCGCCGCAAAACCGCGCAGCCCCTCGACCGCACCGAGCCCGAGCCAGGTCGCAGGACCGATGACGATGCCGAAATTGACGAGGGTCAGCAGGGTTGCCGCAAGCCTGGGGCGGTTGCCGAGCAGGCCGGAGAGCCAGCTGAAGACAGGATAGAGCGCAACGGCAAGAACCACGCTCCAGGCGAGGATCGGCACGAACGGCCGGATCACGACGAACGACCAGTAGATCAAGAGCGCAAGGAGCGCGAGCCGGACCGCCAGCTGGATTTCATCCTCGCCTGCGAGGAGTTGTCGGATGGTTCGCAAGCCGTGCCCCTCGTGTCTGCCGACAGCGAGAATTCCGCCTTCTGCATGGGTACGGTTTGACTCAGATCAACCCGGGGAGGCAGGCAGCCTTCCGGTAACGGATGGCCACTGGGCCCAAGGTACATCCATGGGAGGTACACCCATAGGTCAGCCCAACAAGCCAATACCGCTCAACGCGAGCTTGTGATTTGCCGATTTCACGATTGGGGAAGATGATGCCCTACCCCCAGCGGAGTTGCAGTGATGCGTAGAGGGGCCCCTTGGACGAGGCAGTACCGAGAACTGATCTTTGCGGCAGGCGCGATCTGCGCGGCATTGACCTCCACCGCAGCATTGGCTTTCGCACTGTTTTCGTAGTGTTTGAGTAAGTTCAGCGTCATCAGCGCGGCCTCGGGGCTGGCGTGGCGCGCGCAATGGGGCTTTTTGGCCACCACCCTGCAGCGGTCGCTCAACGGCATCGTTAATCCGGACGCCGGCTAGGCCTTGAGGCCGCCGAACCATGCGCCGAAATAGCCGGCATACAGGGCCGGCGATTCGAGATTCATGGAATGCCCGATGCCGGGCACTGCCACGAGCCGGCAGGCCGGCATCGCTTCCGCCATCGCGCTCAGGTCGGCCGGAGCTATCCAGCCGTCCCGCTCGCCCCAGAGCACCAGGTGAGGATGCCTGAGTTCTGGCATCCGCCGTTGCAGTTCGCCGCTTTTCCGCTCGAGGGTCAAATTGACCGGCGTGCCGATCCAGATACCCTCCGACACGCCGAATGTCTGTTCCAGGATTCGCTCATACAGCTTCTCGACCTCTTCCAACCCTGCCCGAAACCGCGGCATCGCATTCGGCGCGAGGCTTTCGGGCTCGAACAGAGATACCGCCGCCGTCGCCATGACCGCGCGCGTCACCTCCCTGCTCGACATCATGGCTCGGAAGAGATCGAGTTGCTCGGCATTGAACGACATGCCGAGCGGCGTCACGGGGTCGAGCGCGAATACCCGGCCGAAGCGCTGCGGCTGCATCAGCAACATCCGCGCGGCAATGATGCCGCCGGTTGAGTGCGTCGCCAGATGACAGAAGGAAATGTCCAGCTCATCCAGCGCCGCCAGCATGTCGAGCGCATGCTGCTGCATGGAATAGTTCGCGTATCCTGCCGTATGCGGCGGCCTGTCGCTTTCGCCGCAGCCGCGCCAGTCGATCCCGATGACCCGCAGGCCCCTTGGAAACAGGGGCGCGGCGAGTTCAATCCAGTCCTTGCTGGCGAGATTGCCATGGATGAAGACGACGGTCGTGTCGCCCTTCGCCCATTCCCGCCAGCCGAGGCTGATCTCTCCCGCACGCACAAGCGGCATCGGCAACCTACTTATTGAGACCCGCCGTCGGATTCGGTCCGTCGGGAGTCGGTGCCTCCGGTATCGCCGAGACCACCACACCACGGATCAGACGGTCGGTCTCGATCGGCGAGCTGGTATCGAGATTGCCCGTGGACACGAAGTCGGTGACGTCAGCCGCGAACTCCACCGGATTGTCGGTATGGATGAAGTGCCCGGTGTCGGGATAGATCTTCAGGATCGGCCGGTTGTTGGCGCGCGTCATCTTCGTCATGAAGGGCGTGATGATGTCGCGGCCGAGGTCCTTCAGCCCGTTGAATGCGGTACCGGGAATGAAGGGCTCCTTGTCGCCGAAGGCGAGGAAGATCGGCGCCTTGATCTCGGTCAGCCGCCGGTAGAGATTCTTCGGGTCATCCTGCTGCAGCTCCGACACCATGGTGTAGATGTCGAAAATGTAGACATTGGCCCACTGCTCCAGCTCCTTCGGATTGCCCTTGATCAGGCCGACGCGCTGCTCGGTATGCAACCGCGCATACTCGCTGTCGTTCATGAAGTAGCCGCTCTTGCTCCGGCCGACCACGCCGGTGACAGGATCGCGCTTCTTGAAATAGAAGAACTCGCGGATGTTCTGCTCGGGACGGGCGATTTCGTTCGAGAGCACCTGGGTCGGTCCCCAGACCTCCTTCCACTTGTCGAAGTCCCGCGCGAGGGCAGCGTCAAACAGCTTTGCCTTTTTGCCCGGCGCGACTGTTACCTCGCGCGGATACTCCTCAAGGCCAGCAGGCGCTTCGAGTACCAGGCTATTCACCGCATCCGGGTATGTTAGCGCATAGCCCAGAATAACCTGGCCCCCCAGCGAGTGGCCCAGATAAGTTGCCTGCTTGACCTTGAGCTGGTTGACCACGAGGTCATAGACCACCTCGCGCAAGTCCTGCATGGTGCGCGCCGGGCTCTTGTCGAGATTGCCCGGACCAGACATGCCGTAATGCGGCAGGTCGGGTGCGATCACGCGCAGGCCGCTGCGCAGCGCGTACTGCATGACGTTGCCGTAATGGCCGGCGAACGCGCCCTTGCCATGGATGATGACCAGCACCTTCGGATCCTTGTCGGTGCCGTTGTACTCATCCATGTAGCCAATTTGGTAGGTGGTGCCCTTGGCATCCTTGGCGTTGGCGTATTTTACCGGATAGGGATAGGTGACAAAATCCTTCCAGAACGACTTCTTGGGATCGATGTCGGAGGCCACGCCAGGCACGCGGTAGTTCTTGTCGACGAACTGCTGCGCCTTGTCGAGGCTGGCAACGTCATCCATGAACGACACGAACTTCGGATCGTTCTTTCGGTGGTTGATGATCGAAAACACGCCGTAATGCGCGACCGGGCTCTCCTCGGCGATCAGATCAGCGCCGGGGATACGTTCGACGGAGCGCTCCGCCAGCTTGAAGTTGAGCCAGAGGTCGTTGGTGATGTGCATCACCAGGGTGCGCGACTGGATACGACCCAAATATGGGTTGAGATTGTGGGTTTCGCCGACGCGGTTGCGCCAGACCAGATCGACCGCATCATATAGCTTCGAACGGTTGATCACATTGAGGCCAGCCTTCTCGTTCGGCGGATCCCAATAGAAGATTTCGGGCTGCACCGAGGTGAAGGCCTGGGTTGTCCGATACCCGAAATCATAGCCGGTCAAACCGAGCACCGACCACCCGAAAGCCATGCCCATCAGCGGGTGCTTTTCCTTGGGCATCTTGTAGTAATCGCCTTTGGTCTGTTGCCAGACCGGATCGGACTCGATTGCGGCCGTCATCAGCTGGAAGGTCCAGTTACCGACGGGATCCTCTGCATCGGATTGCGCGGTGCCGCCGATCGGCATTATCGCGCTGACATATTCCGGATGCATCACGCCCCAGACATAGGTTTGCGTGCCGCCCATCGAGACGCCAGCGGCAAGCGCCACCTTCGCCACTTTCAAATGGTCGCGCAGCATCCGGTAATTGGCCTGCACCATGTCATAATAGCTGTATTGCGGGAATTTTACGCCGAGCCCATCCGATGGCTTGCTCGCGCCCCAGGTGCCGAGCGGGTCGACCATCACGACGTAGTAGCGGTCGGTGTCGATCGGCCGGCCCGGGCCAATGATCGGTACGCTGCCCGAGAGCGCGGCGCCCTTGACCCACTGCTCGTACATGTCGGTGGAGTCGCCGGAGTAATAGGAGTTGATGACCACCGCGTTGGTGATCTCGCCGGCGGCGTTGCGCCGCGGAGTGCCGACCGCGATGTAAGCCGTGCGCAGCTTGCCGCCACCGAGCGACTCCAGCGTGACGCCGCCCTCGCCGCCATTCTCCCATTTCGAAGGATTGGCGAGGTCGTATTTGCCGCCGAGCTTGAAATTTGCAATCTCGTAATACTGCTTCAAGCCATCGTGCTGTACCTGCGAGGATCGTCGCGTAAACGGCTGCGCGGTCGCCAGCGACGCGCTCACCGTCAGCAACAGCAGACCGATGAAAAATCGCCTCATGGAAAGCCTCCCTGGACAGGTTTTCCGTAAACTTCCGACTGGGCACCTCACCAAGTGTTGATCTATCTCAAGGGCTGACGCGGCAGCGCGCCTCAGGGTTGCGGCTCGATATCGTCAAAGTGAATCGAATGCCGTTTCTGGCGCATGGCTCGCACCGCATCCGTTACGAGCTCGATGGCCCGCAGGGCGCCCCCGCCTATGTGTTGGTCAACGGGCTGACGCAATATTCGGAGCTGTGGGCCGCTTACCGCGACGCACTGACGGCCAGAGGATTCCGCGTCGCAACGTTCGACCTTCTCGGCCAGGGCGCTTCCGACAAGCCAGAGCTTTTCATCAGCCAGGGCGATCAGGTCGAAGCGCTTCGGCTCCTGATCGGCGAACTCGGCGATGGCCCGATTTTCCTGAGCGGCATCAGTTTTGGCGGGCTGATTGCGCTGCGGTACGCGATCGAGCATGGTGAAAGACTGGCCGGGCTCGTCCCGATGAGCGCATTCGCCGAGCTGTCGCCGCAACTCCTGCTGCTAGGCAATGCGCTGCGAACGGGCCTCATTCTCGGCGGCACGACCTATCTGCAGGACCTGCTGCTGCCGATGAACCTGTCGGACGCCTGGCTCAAGCCGCTGCTCGGCAATCTCGATGCCGTGAAGCGGCAGGGCTGGTTGATCAACGACGTTTACGCGCTTCAGAACCTGATGGAGTCGTTCCTCGATTTCCAGCCTCTGACGCCGCTTCTTCCGTCCATCAGGACGCCAACCATGATCCTGAACGGCGAGTTCGATTTTCTCACTCCGCGCTCGCTGCACGAAACGCTGCGCGTCAATATTCCCGACAGCTCGCTCGTCATCATCCCGAACGCCTATCACGCCTTCACGCTGGAGAAGGCGGCATTGACCGCGGATCTGCTGGCGCGCTTCGCCGAAGACGTGCTGGCGAAACGCTGGCAGGGCAGCAAGACGGTGTGGATCGCACCGGAGGAGCCCGGCGGCGCGATGATCCCGTTTCCGGCCGGCTACGACCATTTGCGCGCGGTCCCGGTGCAGAAGGCGGCGCCATGAGCCAGTTCCTCGGTCCGCTCGATGCCGCCGGCCGCGTTCCGCCGCTCCAGCAAACGCGCATCGCCGCATTCCTGATTTCGGCGCATGGCGCGCTGGCAAGGCAGCTTGCGGTCGCCTTGCCCGGCCAGCTCAAGGCCGGCTGGCAAACCGAGCTGAACGCGCAGCTTCATCGCGAGACCGAGATCGTCTCCTTGCTGATACGTGCGACGTCCTGGTTGCCGGAATTCACGCTTCCCCTCCACGCGCTGACCTGGGAGGCGGCCTGGCTGCCGAAGCCGGTAACCGGCGTTGCCGACCTGAGGCAAGCAATGACGATCGATATTGCCGCACTTGGGCACGCCGTGCACGGCGCAATCCGGCCTGCCGCACTGCTGCCGGTCGAGGCATCCGCGGAGGATCCGTTCGTGATGGCGTTGCGGCGGATCGAATTCGAGAGCAGCCGTCTCATTCAGGCACAGATTCATTTCCTCAAGAGCGAAGACCTCAGGCCGATGCGCGACGCCGTCAGCGCGGCGGTCGAAGGCCGGCATCGCCAGGTCGGGAAGCTGTGGGCGGAGCTGCTCGAGGGCATCGGCATCCGGGGTGACGCGGAAGCGTGAACGGGCGGACCCTTGACCCAGATCAAGGTCGCCGCTTGGCCCGGCCGCAACATCTTCGATCAACCGTTCCGCCTCCGATCGATTGCCGGAGTTAGATCATGAAGCCCGTCTCCGCCGAAGAAGCCGTCGCGATGATCCCCAACGGCGCAAGCATCATGGTCGGTGGCTTCATGGGCGTCGGCACGCCGGAACGCCTGCTCGACGAGCTGGTGCGGCAGAAGAAGTCAGGCCTTTCCCTGATCAGCAACGATGCGGCGGTACCCGGCAAGGGCGTCGGCAAGCTGTTCGAGGGCGGCCAGGTCACCAACATGATCGGCACCCATATCGGGCTCAATCCGAAAGCGCAGCAGCAGATGCTCGGCAAGCAGATCACCGTCGACCTGATCCCGCAGGGCACTTTTGTCGAACGCATCCGCGCCGGCGGCTGCGGCCTCGGCGGCGTGCTGACGCCGACCGGCGTCGGCACCCTCGTCGAGGGCGGCAAGCAGAAGATCGACGTGAATGGAAAATCGTACCTGCTCGAGACGGCGCTGCGCGCCGATTTCGCGCTCGTGCACGCATTCCTCGCCGACTATGTCGGCAACCTTTCCTATGCCCTCACCGCCCGCAACTTCAATCCTGTGATGGCGATGGCGGCTGACACGGTGATCGTCACCGCCGAACATATCGTGCCGGTCGGCGTCATCGCTCCCGATCATGTCGTCACGCCAGGCCCGCTGGTGGATTATCTCGTCGCGAACGGGTGACCCATGGATGCACAAACCATCATTGCCCGCCGCGTGGCGCAGGAGCTTCGGTCCGGCAATCTCGTCAATCTCGGCATCGGCATTCCGACGCTGGTCGCGAACTACGTCCCCGCCGGGCTAAATGTTTTCTTTCAATCCGAGAACGGCCTGATCGGCACCGGCCCCATTCCCGAGCAGGGCATGGCGCATCCGCTTTTGACCGATGCCGGCGGAAGGCCGATCAGTGCGCTGCCGGGCGCGGCCACCTTCGATAGCGCGATGTCGTTCGGCCTGATCCGCGGCGGCCATGTCGACATCACGGTGCTCGGCGGCCTGCAGGTGGACGCCGGCGGCCATCTCGCCAACTGGATGATCCCCGGCAAGATGGTGCCGGGCATGGGCGGCGCCATGGACCTGGTGACCGGCGCCAAACGCGTGATCGTTGCCATGCAGCACGCCGCCAAGGGCAAGTCCAAGATCGTCGCCGAGTGCAATCTGCCGCTGACCTCGGCACGTCCGGTCGATCTTGTCGTGACCGATATGGCGGTCATCGCCTTCCCTGGCGGCAAGGCTACGCTCATGGAGACGGCGCCGGGCCTGAAAGTCGCCGAGGTGCTCGCGGTGACGGAAGCCGAACTCGCCATTCCGGACAAGGTGCCGGAGATGAAGCTTTAAAACGCGAACGCGGATCGAGACCATGCAGATCTTCAACGGATTCGACGATCTCAGGGCCGC
Source organism: Bradyrhizobium paxllaeri (assembly GCF_001693515.2). NCBI lineage: Bacteria > Pseudomonadati > Pseudomonadota > Alphaproteobacteria > Hyphomicrobiales > Nitrobacteraceae > Bradyrhizobium > Bradyrhizobium paxllaeri. The sequence goes on along the minus strand of NZ_CP042968.1, from coordinate 1,227,250 downwards.
CGTCGGCAAGGAGGTAGGCGTCAGCGACTGGATCGAGATCACGCAGGACCGCATCAACAAGTTTGCGGAAGCAACGTGCGACGAACAGTGGATTCACGTCGATCAAGAGCGAGCGAAAGAAGAAATGCCTGGTGGCAAGACCATCGCGCATGGCTTGCTGTCGTTGAGCCTGACACCGATGTTCATCCGCGAGGTGATGGGCCTGAAGGGGCTGAAGAACACGCTGAACTACGGCGCCGATCGCATCCGCTATCTCGCGCCGGTGCCGGCCGGCTCAAAACTGCGCGGCCGCGTGAGCATCGCCGAAGCCGAGGACGTGCCGCCCAACGGTTTGCGGGTGCACTATCGCGTCGCGATCGAGATCGAGGGCGGCCAGCGGCCGGCTTGCGTCGCCGAAGTGATCGGCCTGCATTACCGTTAAGCCGGCCTAATCGATGATGTGATAGCCGCCGTCGATATAGAGCACGCTGCCGGTGATCAGCTTGGCGCCATCGAGCGCCAGGAATGCGGTGGCCCTGCCGACATCGTCGATACTGACGAGGCTGCGCGCCGGCGCCTGCGACTGTGCCTTGTCCATCAATTCATCGAACTCGGGAATGCCCGACGCGGCGCGGGTCGCGAGCGGTCCCGGCGAGATGGCATGGACGCGAATGCCCTTCGGGCCGAGTTCTGCCGCGACATAGCGAACCGCCGCTTCGAGCGCCGCCTTTGCTACGCCCATGACGTTGTAGTTCTTCACCACCATCTGGCTGCCGTAATAGGTCATGGTGAAGATGGTGCCGCCGTTCTTCATCAGTGGTTCGGCCAGATGCGCCATCCGCAGGAACGACCAGCAGGACACGTCCATGGTCTTCTGAAAACCTTCGCGGTCGACATCCACCACGCGGCCGTGCAGCGCGCCCTTCGGCGAGAAAGCAATGGAATGAAGCAGGAAGTCGAGCTGTCCCCATTCCTTCTTGATCCGTTCGAACACCTTCTCGGTTTCACCCTCGACCATGACGTCGAGCGGCTCGAAGATCGGCGATTCCAGGGCTTTGGCCAGCGGCTCCACGTGCTTCTTCGCCTTTTCGTTCAGGTAGGTGACTGCGAGATCGGCCCCCAGCGCGCGAAACGCCTTGGCGCACCCCCACGCGATGGATTGATCGTTGGCAATGCCGACGATCAATCCCTTCTTGCCCTTCAGCGCGACCTTGGTCTCGGGAAAAACCGGGATGTTCATGATGCTCTCACGCGTTTCTGGTTGGGCGATTGTCTATTCATCAGCAGCGCCAGCGTGTGCTGCGCAATCATCAGCTCTTCGTCGGTGGGCACGACGTAGACGGGAATCCGGCTGTCGGAGCTCGATATTTTCGTGGCGTGTTTTGCATTCTCCGCCTGGTCGAGCGCAATGCCGAGCCAGGCCAGTTTTTCGGCAATACGGGCGCGGATCGAGACTGAATTCTCGCCGATCCCGGCCGTGAACACGAAGGCGTCAAGGCCCTGCAGCGCCGCCGCCAGCATGCCGGCGTTGAGGCCAACGCGGTAGACGAAATAGTCGACCGCAAACGCCGCACGCGGGTCCGCGCTCGTCTCCAGTTCCCGCATGTCGTTGCTGACGCCGGACAGCCCCTTCAGGCCGCAGTCGCGGTAAAGGAAATTCTGCACGTTCGCGGCCGACATGCCCTTTTCCGCGATGAGGTAGAGGACTACGCCGGGATCGAGCTGGCCCGGGCGAGTTCCCATCGCGAGCCCGTCGAGCGCGGTGAAGCCCATGGTGCTCTCGACGCTCTTTCCGCCCCGTATCGCGCACATCGAGGCGCCGCTTCCGAGGTGAGCGACAATCACCCGACCGCCGGCGATATCGGGCGCGACCTGCGGCAAGCTCTTGGCGATGTATTCGTAGGACAGCCCGTGGAAGCCATACCGCCGGACGCCCTCGGTGTGAAGCTGATGCGGGATCGCATAATGGTCCGCCAGGGCGTCATGATCGCGATGAAACGCGGTATCGAAGCAGGCAACCTGGGGCAATGTCGGGAATTTGCCGAGCAGCGTCCTGATCGGCGCGAGGTTATGCGGCTGGTGCAGCGGCGCCAGAGAGACGTAGCGCTCCAGGCGCGCCACGACACCATGATCGATCAGCACCGGTCGCGAATGATCCGGTCCGCCATGGACCACGCGATGGCCAACCGCGATGGGATTTACATTGAGCTCATCGCGCAGCCACGCACCTGCCACCGCCATCGCGGCCGGAACATCGGCCACGGCTTCGATCGGATAGGCCCGATCGGCCATCGGATCACCGTTGGGACCGCTGGCGCGCAGCCGCGGCCGGCTGCCGATGCCGTCCATCTGGCCCTTGATCTGGCGCCGCAGCCCGCCCTCGCCTTCGACCGCGAAGATCTGAAACTTCACGCTGGAGGAACCGGCATTGACGACGAGGATCGTATCCATGGCGGTCACGCTGCGGCGATTGGAGTGGTTTTGCGGCGCGCATTGGCCTGAAGGGCGGCAATGGCAGCGGACGCCATCCGCGACCGCGGCGAATCCGCCCGCGACGTCAGCACGACGGGCACGCGCGCGCCGAGCACGACGCCCGCACCATCAGCCTTGGCGAAATAGGTGAGGTTCTTTGCCAGCATGTTGCCGGACTCCAGATCGGGCACGACCAGGATCTGCGCGCGGCCTGCGACCTCCGACTTGATGCCCTTGATGCGGGCGGCCTCGAGGTCGATCGCGTTGTCGAAGGCGAGCGGTCCGTCGAGCAACGCTCCGGTGATCTGCTTGCGGTCGGCCATCTTGCACAGCGCGGCGGCCTCGATGGTGGACGGAATCTTCGAGGTGACCGTCTCGACCGCGGACAGGATCGCGACCCGCGGCGTCGTGCCGAAACCTGCCTGATTAAAAAGATCGACGGCGTTCTGGATGATGTCCCGCTTGGCGTCGAGGTCCGGGGCGATGTTGATCGCCGCATCGGTGACGAACACGGTATCGGCGTAGGCCGGCACGTCCATGACGAAGACATGGCTGATACGACGGTCGGTTCGCAGTCCGCCGACTTTTGCAGTGACCGCGCGCATGATCTCGTCGGTGTGCAGGCTGCCCTTCATCAGGACCTCGCCCTTGCCCTGGTGGATCAGTTCAACGCCCTTGGTAGCTGCATCCGCCTCCGTGTTCGGCGTATCGACGATTTCACAGCCCGAGATGTTCAGATTGTGCTTGGCGGCTGCGTCCCTGATCCTGGACGCCGGTCCGACAAGGATCGCCTTGATGATCCCGGCCTCCGCGGACTCGATCGCGCCGCGTAACGAACTCTCGTCGCAGGGATGCACCACAACGGTCGACACCGTCGGAACGCCTTTCGCGGCCGCGATAAGCTTGTCGTACTTTGACACTGGTTGCGTCCCCATCGCTGCGGCTGGCTTGGTGCTCATTATTTTGCTCCGACAAGTTGGCAGCATCGATCCACTTAATCATCGGACCTTGGAGCGCGCCGCCATGGTGACGTTGATCTAGGTCAAGCGTCTGCTGCACGAGGCGGGCCGTGGAAGCCGACCGCACCAAAGCGACCGCTGCACAAATTTTGGCTGACGAACGGCCAAGGTCTCGCTCCGGCTTGACATAGATCAAGCGGAGCGCTGGCGCGCCTCCTCTAGCATGCGGAAAACAACATGGTACCGCCGGCCGGGCCTGAACCAATTTCTCGGGAGGGAGACGCATCATGAAGGGTAGCGCAGCGCTCAAGCAGGATGCCAAGACGGATAGCTGGAGAGGCTTCCAGCCCGGCGACTGGTCATCCACGATCAACGTGCGCGACTTCATCGTCCGCAACGTCACTTCCTACGCGGGGGATGAAAAGTTTCTCGCTCCAGCATCGCAGCGTACCAAGGCGGTGTGGGCCAAGCTGCAGCCCTACTTTGCCGACGAGCGGAAAAAAGGTGTCCTTGCAGTGGACGCACAGAATCCGTCGACCTTGCTGGCGCATCCGGCCGGCTACATCGACCGGGACAACGAGGTGATCGTCGGCCTTCAGACGGACCAGCCGTTCAAGCGGGCGATTTTCCCGTTTGGCGGGCTGCGCATGGTGGAAACGGGCCTCAAGGCGGCGGGGTTCGAGCCGGATGCCAAGGTCCACGAAGCCTTCACCAAATACCGCAAGTCGCACAATGACGGCGTGTTCGATGCCTATACGCCCGAAATCATGAATTGCCGTCGATCCGGCATCATCACCGGCCTTCCCGACGCCTACGGCCGCGGGCGCATCATTGGTGATTATCGCAGGGTCGCGCTTTACGGGATCAACCGCCTGCTGGAGGTCAAGCGCCAGGAACGCGCCCAGATCGACGACATGTGGCCGACAGACGAGGTCATTCGCATGCGCGAGGAGCTCGCCGAGCAAATGCGTGCGCTGCAAGACCTCGCATCGATGGCGAAGCTCTACGGTCACGACATCACGCAGCCCGCGATGAACGCGCGGGAAGCGTTCCAGTGGACCTACTTTGCCTATCTCGGTGCGATCAAGGAAGCCAACGGCGCAGCGATGTCGATCGGACGCATCTCGAGCTTCCTCGATATCTACATCGAGCGCGATCTGAAGGAAGGCGCCCTCGACGAAGCAGGCGCGCAGGAACTTTGGGATCAACTGGTGCAGAAACTGCGTATCGTGCGCTTCCTGCGCACGCCCGACTACGACGCGCTGTTCAGCGGCGATCCCTATTGGGCGACCGAATGCGTCGGCGGCATGGACCTCGATGGCCGAGCGCTGGTGACCAAGAGCAGCTACCGCATGCTCCACACGCTGACCAATCTCGGGCCCGCGCCCGAGCCGAACATCACGGTGCTGTGGTCCACTCACATGCCGGCGGCTTTCAAGCGCTTCTGTGTCAAGGTGAGCCGCGACACCTCATCGCTGCAGTACGAGAACGACGACCTGATGCGGCCGTACTGGGGCGATGACTATGCGATCGCCTGCTGCGTTTCGGCCATGCGACTCGGCAAGCAGATGCAGTTCTTCGGCGCCCGCGTGAACCTCGCAAAGGCCCTGCTCTACGCCATCAATGGCGGCCGCGATGAGGTTACCGGCGAACAAGTCGCGCCGCAGAGCATGCCGGTTGCCGGCGATGTCCTCAACTATGACGACGTCATGGCAAAATTCGATTCGACCATGGAATGGCTCGCCAGGACCTATGTGCATGCCATGAACTGCATCCACTACATGCATGACAAGTACTTCTACGAGCGGCTGGAGATGGCGCTGCACGATCGTGACATCCTCCGCACCATGGCGTTTGGGATCGCCGGCCTGTCGGTGGTTGCCGACAGCCTTGCCGCCATCAAGTACGGAAAGATTCGCGTCGCCCGTGACGCGACCGGCCTGGTGGTCGACTACCAGAACGAAGGAAACATATCGACCCCGCAGTTCGGCAACAATGATGACCGTGTCGATCAGATCGCCTCGGCAATCGTGACGAGCTTCATGCAGAAGATCCGCAAGCATCCGACCTACCGGAATGCGACGCACACGCAAAGCGTCCTCACCATCACCTCGAATGTCGTCTACGGAAAGGCCACGGGCAACACGCCCGACGGCCGCCGCAAGGGTGAGCCGTTTGGGCCTGGTGCGAACCCGATGCATGGCCGCGACAGCCATGGCTGGCTTGCCTCCTGCCTCTCGGTCGCAAAGCTACCCTACAAGGATTCGCTCGACGGTATCAGCTACACCGTTTCCGTCGCTCCGCAGAAGGCGCATCTCTCCGAAACCCAGCTTGTCGAAGAAGCCACCAAGGCCTTCGACCTCTATTTCGGGCGCGGCGGCTTCCACATGAACCTGAACGTGATCGACAGGGAGACGCTGGAAGACGCCATCAAGAATCCGGACAAGTATCCGCAACTCACGATCCGCGTGTCGGGCTACGCTGTCAATTTCGTTCGCCTGACGCCGGAACAGCAAAGGGACGTGATCAGCCGCACCTTCCACGGCCAGATCTGAGTCCCAAAGGGGTCATCGATGTCGACTCCGGGTGCACTCGAATCGGGAAGCCGTCACGACCTGCGTACGGGCGCCTCGCCCGACGCTCCCGATGAGGACAAGTTCAAGGACGAGCAAGGCGCGTTCGGGTACTGCCATTCCTACGAAACGTCATCCCGGTACGACGGTCCCGGCCTGCGGGTCGTGCTGTTCGTATCGGGCTGCCTGCTCCGTTGCACCTATTGCCACAACCCCGATACCTGGCATCTCAAGGACGGGACCTACGTATCGGCCGAGCAGGTGCTGCGCCGTCTCGGCGAATTTGCTCCGGCGCTGCGAAGCATCAATGGAGGACTGACGATCTCGGGCGGCGAGGCGATGGTGCAGCTCGCTTTCATCAAGCGCATCTTCGCCGGCGCCAAGGAAATGGGCCTGCACACGGCCATCGAGACCTCGGGCTTCCTCGGCGATCGCGCCGATGACTCATTTCTCTCGGTCGTCGACCTGGTGCTGCTCGATATCAAGAGTTCGGATCCGGATACCTACCGCAGGGTCACGGGGCGGGACATCGCGCCGACGTTGCGCTTCGCAGACCGCCTCGCGTCGATCTCCAAACCGGTCTGGGTCCGCTTCACGCTGGTGCCGGGCCTCACCGACGATCCCGCCAATGTCGAAGGCATCGCGAAGTTTGTTGCGCCCATGAAGAACGTCGAATGGGTCGAAGTGCAGCCCTTCCACCAGATGGGTTCGTTCAAGTGGAAGGCGATGGGCATCGACTACAAGCACAAGGATACGCCGCCTCCCAGCCGCGAGCTGGTGAACCGGGTTCTCGGCCAGTTTCGCGATGCGGGCTGCCGCGCCCGCTAACAGATCACACCAATCCGGAGAAGCAGATGTTGGACCTTGCCCGCGATATCATCGGTAGTCAGCCGATCCTGACGGCATTTCTCGCGATCGGTGTCGGCTATCTCGTCGGCCAGATCAGTATCGGCGGCTTCTCGCTCGGTGTGGGCGCCGTGCTGTTCGTTGGCCTCGCCATCGGTGCATTCGCGCCGAAGGCCCAGATTACAGGCCCCATCGGTCTTACCGGCCTGATCATGTTCCTTTACGGCATCGGAATTCTCTACGGCAAACAGTTCTTTGAGGGCATGGTCGGCTCCGGGCAAAAATATAATCTGCTTGCGCTGGTAGCGTGCCTGGCGGGCCTTGGCATGGCACTCGGGCTCGGGCAGATCTTCGGCGTCAAGATCGGTCACACACTGGGCATCTATGCCGGATCGATGACGAGCACGGCAACGCTGCAGGCTGCCCTTGACGTCACCAAGACCAAGGATCCGTCGATCGGATATTCGATTGCGTATCCGTTCGGCGTCATCGGCCCGATTCTGTGCATCTATTTCATGACGCGGATGGTGCAGCCGAAATTTCCGGCGAAGGTGCAGCGCTTTCACATGGGCGAGATTTCCATCGGCGCGGGCTTTGCCGGCCGCACGCTCGGCGAATTGACCAAGGAGTTTCTCAAAGGCGTCCAGGTGACGATGGTTCGCAAGGCGAAGCAGAATATCGTTCCCGGGGATGATACGGTTTTGTCCGCCGGCGATGCGGTGCTGGTCGTGGCCGACAGCCAGGAGGCCATTGCGAACGCCGCCGCCAGGCTCGGAAAGCTCGAGCCGGGCCGGCTCGCCAGCGACCGGGCCGACCTGGACTACATCAGGGTCTTCGTCGGCAAGGCGAGCGTGGTGGGCATTCCGCTTTCCAGCCTCCCGATGCCATCGGGCGTTCCGGCGCATCTGCTGCACGTTCGGCGCTATGATGCCGACCTCGTGCCTTCGCCCGACCTGATGCTCGAATTTGGCGATCGGGTCGGCGTATTGACGCCGCCGGATCGCAAGGAAGACATACGCAAGCACTTCGGCGATACGGTCAAGGCAACCGCCGAGTTCAGCTATGTGTCCCTCGGGCTCGGGATGGTGCTTGGCGTTCTGCTCGGCTTGATCCCGATCCCGATTCCGGGCGTAGGTATCGTGACCCTCGGTATCGGTGGTGGGCCGCTTATCGTTGCGCTCATTCTCGGAAAGTTGCGCCGCACCGGGCCTATGCTGTGGACCATGCCGCTTCCAGCCAACATCGTGCTGCGAAACTTCGGCCTTGCGATGTTTCTTGCCACCGTCGGCGTCAACGCCGGCCAGCCCTTTGTCCGCACCGTCGCCGAATCCGGCTTCACCATGCTGTTCATTGGCGCTGCCGTTCTCCTCACCACGGTAGCGATCGTCTTGCTGGTTGGTCATTACGTCATGCGAATTCCCTATGATGATCTCGTCGGCGTGGCTTCGGGCGCGACCGGCAATCCCGCCATCCTCGTCTATTCGACCAAGATGGCCCCGACCGAGCGGCCCGACATCGGTTACGCCATGATCTTCCCGTCAATGACGCTGGTGAAGGTGATCGCGATACAGATTGTCGGCCTCCTGACGGTGGCAAACAGCGCCAACTGACCGGCGGCCGAAATCGAACGGCCGTGCGTCGCTGAACTCCAGCCGACTGCACCCCACCTTACCGAACGCGCTCCTCGCTCACGGCGGCGAGCAGGAAACAGGAGAGACAGCATGTCGGATAAAGAGGCACAGCAACCGCCCCTCTTTAGCCTGAACGCCTACAGTGCGGCCGAGATCAAGGAGGCAATCGAGAAGGTTGGCGTCAAGAAGACAAGACTCCCGTTCCTGGCTTCCTTCATGCTGGCGGTTATTGCAGGTGGAAGCATCGGGTTGGGCGCCCTGTACTATACGATCGTCGCCAGCGATGCCGAGCTCGGTTTCGCCACAACGCGGGTCCTGGGTGGATTGGTATTCTCGTTGGGGCTGGCATTGGTTCTGGTGGGCGGCGCCGAGCTTTTCACCGGAAATAACCTGATCGTCATGGCCTGGGCGAGCGGTAGCGTGTCAATGAAGGAGATGCTGGCCAACTGGGTCATTGTGTATTTCGGCAACCTCGCCGGTGCGCTTGGCCTGGTCTTGTTGGTCTTCTTTTCTCACCATCTCGATATGAACGGCGGCCGCATCGGCCTGTCGATACTGAATACTGCCGTGGCAAAAATACAGCCTGATAGCTTCACGCTGTTTGTCAAAGGCATCCTGTGCAATTTGCTGGTTTGCCTGGCTGTGTGGCTGGCTTATGCGGGGCGGTCGGTCACCGACAAGATTGTCGCGCTCATATTGCCGATCTCCGCCTTCATAGCTGCGGGGTTCGAGCACTGTGTCGCCAACATGTATTTCCTGCCGCTGGCGTGGCTGCTGACGCAAACCGGCGGCGTACCGGCCGGCTTCGACGCCTCGTCAATAACGCTCGCGGGAATTGTGCACAATTTGGTGCCCGTGACGCTCGGAAACATCGTCGGCGGATCCGGTCTGGTCGGCTTCGTTTATTGGATGATCTACCGGGCAGCGAAGCAACGCTGAGGACTGGTTCGTCCTCAGCGATCTGCTTCTACGATGCCTTCTTTGCCGTATGCCCCTCATCGAGCCCGAACAGCCCGGCCACCTGTTTCAGGCGCTTTGCCACCTCGCCCGATATTTCAGCGCTGGCCGACAGCACCTCCTGGATCGCCGCAAAGGTCTTGCGACGCTCGTCCTTGTGGTTGGGCAGGAGTTTTGGAATGGCGGCAAGCGCGGCGTCCCGATCGATCAGCAGCATGAAGAACTGCTCGCGCACCAGCGTCTTGAACTCGGCGAGCGTCAGCCGCGCGGACTCGTCGGCCCGGCGAAGCCGCCGCAGCGCCTCAAGGCTGCGTTCGTCGACCATGCCGCGGGCCGACCCGACATACAGCAGCGCGCGGAGGCCGGCTTCCCTCAGGCCACCGGTGCCGATTTTCGATTTCAGTTCGGAGATGCGGGCCTGCAGATACTCGCGATGCTTCGGGTCCATCTCGCGAAGGCGCGAGGGGGTGGATTGCGGATCGACGCCAACAGCGGTTTGCAATGCCGGCGACCCATAGATCGCCAGGAACATCGCCTCACTGAGCGCTTCCTGCTGGTCGCGCCATTGATCGAGCGAGCTGACGATCTGCTTCGATACCCTTTCCTGGAGGGCGAAGAAGGGATTGTCGTCGGCGACCGGCTTGCGCTCCTCGCGCGCCTTGTCTGCCGCGTTCTCCACCGCGGTCATGAACGGATTCTTGCTGCTGAACGCCTCGTATTGCAGCCGGAGCGGATGCCAGTTGCGCATCATCTCCGCCATCTGCGGCGTGACCATCGATTTGACCCAGGGCTGCACGTACTTCCGGTAAGCCTCGAGGTTCCTCTCCGAGACGCGCTTGGCGGTTTCGAAGCGGCGCTCGTCCTCCGGCGAATTCCCTCCCATCGCTCTGATATCTTCAAGCGTACGCGCCTCGCAGCGCATGACCCATTGCCCGACCGTAAGTTCGTCATTGGTCGTGTCGGAGCCCCTCGCCTCGAATGTCGCTTCATACAGGCCGGGCGGCAACACATCGATCAGGTCGATGTTGCTGGAGAACTCGGCATGCTCCTTCTTGGCGACGCCGCCGGAAACGAAGATGCCGAGATGTCCTATCGTCTCATGCACCGTGTAGACGATCGTCTGTCCGTAGGCCCTGATGTCATCGACGTCGGCATAGAGGTCGAGAATCCAGTGCAGCGCCTGCTGCGGCGGGGTGATGTTGTCGCCCTTGGAACAGAAGACCACGATCGGAGACCTGATCTGGCGCAGGTCGACCGCGGTCCCGTCGGACATCTTCACACGACCGGCGGCGAGATTGTTGCCGACAAAGAGCTCATCGACGATGAACTGGATCTCCTCGGCGTTCAGATTGACGTGGCCGCCCCACCAGCGCTCGAACTCAAGATAGCGGTCGGCCTCGGTATCGACCTTGGAATAAACGTTGTACTGCTTGGTCCAAAGCGTGTTCGAGGGATTCTGGTTCTCGAAATTCTGCACCAGCCAGGCGCCGTCGAACTTCCCGGCGCCGAGATCGCTGGTGAGCGCCGTGAGCCAGCTTCCGCCGAGCAGGCCGCCCGAATAGCGCATCGGGTATTTGCCGTGGACGCCGGCCCAATAGGCCAGCGGCGCGCCGGCGATAATCAGCGGACCGAACAGTTCGGGCCGCAGCGAAGCGAGGATCATCACGGCCCAGCCGGCCTGGCAGTTGCCGATCACGCACGGCTTGCCATCGGCCTCCGGGTGTCGCTCGATCACCTTTTCGATGAAGATCGCTTCGGCACGCGCGATCCGCTCGATCGTCTGGCCCGGCATCGGTTCCGGCAGGAATCCGATGAAGTAGCAGGCATGGCCCGCCTTCATGGCGACGCCGATCTCGCTGTCAGCCTTGAAGCCGCCGATGCCGGGACCGTGACCGGCACGCGGGTCGACCACGACAAAGGGGCGGCGCTTGGGGTCGATCTCCACGCCCTTGGGCGGGATGATGCGCACCAGCGCGTAGTTGACGGGCTGATCGAGCTTCCGGCCGTCGATGATCAGTTCCGCGGCATAGGACAGGACATGCGGCGCGGTTTGGGCGACATGGTCCCGATACTGATCGCCACGCTGACGCATGATGTCGAGGAACAGCACGCTGCGCTGTCCGGCATCCACCATGTATTCGACCGCGTTGGCAACGAGCCCGGACATCGCACCGCCCGGCAGTTCCGGCTTTTCCAAAGTCATGATTTCGATCCTTCTACCGGCAGTCCGGATAGAAGGCGGTCCGGACCAGGCGGACTTTGATTTAGGTCAATCCCGCCCGCGCGCTCGCCGTCCTTGCTTGGGCCGGGAGGAAGTTCGATGACGGCAAGCGAAAATTACTCCGCTACCGAACGCTTGCGTGACGGCCGCGGGATCGAAATCCGCGCCTTGCGGCCCGGTGACAAGGACGACATGCTGGCGGCCATCGGCCGCACCGGTACGCAATCGCTGCAACGCCGCTTCTTCGTGGTGAAGCGCGGTTTCTCGGAGAAGGAGATCGCCTTCTTCATGAACATCGATTTTGCCGATCACATCGCCCTCGTCGCGCTTGCCGAGGAAGACGGACGCAAGGTCATCGTCGGCGGTGGACGTTACATCGTCAACGAGCCCGGCAAGGCCGAGATCGCCTTTGTCGTGATCGACGACTATCAGGGCCAGGGCATCGGCACGCTGCTGATGCGTCATCTCGCCGTCATCGCCCGCAAGGCGGGGCTGAAGGAGTTGATCGCCGAGGTCCTGCCCGAGAACGCCGCGATGCGAAAGGTGTTCAGCAAATTCGGCTTCCAGGCCCGCCGTGGCAGCGACCCACAGGTTGTGCATCTCGCGTTCACACTCTGAACGCACTGCAATCCGACGAAAGGCGGACTGCCCTTCCCGCGAGGATCCGCAGGATTTGCCCGCTCCCGCCTTGACGTCCTGACACAACTCCGGAAACCTGCGCCCTCTTCTGGGGGCTGATTTCAGCCATCCAGGATCGGCAGGCCCTTCTGGACGGGAACGGCTACAGGAATTGGTACGTCTATTGCTTCCGGGTGATAAGCGTGCGAGGGGGTAAGGACCTAAATATGATCCGCGTGTTTCTTGATCGGCTTTACCTTTTCTCCGGCTATCTCGCCGGACTTTTCCTCATTGCGATTTTTGTGCTGATGCTGCTGCTGTCGGGTGGCCGGCCGCTCGGTATCAATATTCCCGCGGGCGACGATTTCATCTCCTGGTGCATGGCGGCGACCGCCTTCCTCGGGCTGGCACACACGTTCAAACACGGCGAGATGATACGCGTCGGCCTTGTGATCGACCGTCTCAGCGACAATGTCCGCCACTATGTCGAGATCGCAGCGCTTCTGGTCGGCGTCGGCTTCATCGGCTTCTTCGCCTGGCATGCGGCTATCATGACGTGGCAGTCGTGGAAGTTCTCCGACATTTCGCAAGGCGTGATCGCGGTGCCGCTATGGATTCCGCAGCTCGGCTACAGCGGCGGTCTCGTCATTCTTTTCATCGCCTTCGTGGATGAGCTGATCCATGTGCTGCGCGGCTTTACGCCGCGCTACGAATTGCCCAAGCCGCAAAGTGCCGAGGAAATCGTCGAGCGCGCCATGCAGAGCGGGGTCTGACATGGAGCTGCTCTCCATCGCCGCCATCCTGCTCGGATTCCTTGCGCTGCTGCTCGGTGCCGGCGTCTGGATCGGCGTCGCCCTGATGGCGACGGGATGGGCCGGCATGCAATTCGCCGGCGGCGCCATTCCGGCCGGCAGCGTGCTGGCGACCACCGTGTGGGGCAACAGCGCGTCCTGGTCGCTCGCGGCATTGCCGCTCTTCATCTGGATGGGTGAAATTCTGTTTCGCACGCGCCTGTCGGAGGAAATGTTCCGCGGATTTGCGCCGTGGCTGAACTGGCTGCCGGGCCGGCTCATGCACGTCAACGTGCTCGCCTGCGGCGTGTTCGGGTCGGTGTCGGGATCGTCAGCCGCGACCTGCGCGACGGTTGCCAAGATCGCCCTGCCCGAATTGAAAAAGCGCGGCTATGACGAAAACCTGAGCTTGGGATCCCTGGCCGGTGCAGGCACGCTCGGCATTCTCATTCCGCCGTCGATCACCATGGTGGTCTATGCGGTGCAGGCGAACGTCTCCATCATTCAGGTCTTCCTCGCCGGATTTCTGCCGGGCCTGCTGGTGATGGCACTCTATTCCGGCTACATCGGAATCTGGTCGCTCGCCAATCCGAACCGCACGCCGCCGGCCGAGCCACCGATGAGCTTTCGCAAGCGCATCTCGGAATCGCTCAATCTTATTCCATGCCTGCTGCTGATCATTTTCGTCTTTCTGTCGCTGTTGATGGGCTGGGCGACGGCGACGGAATGCGCCGCCTGGGGCGTGTTGGGATCGCTCGCGATCGCATGGTGGCAAGGCGCGCTGAGCTGGGAATCGTTCTGGGCGAGCGTGATGGGCGCGACGCGCGTCAATTGCATGATCCTGCTGATCCTGGCCGGCGCCTCCTACATGGGCACGTCGATGGCCTATACCGGCATCCCCCTGGCGCTCGCGAGCTGGGTCAACAGCCTCCAGCTCAGCCCCTATGCGCTGATCGCGGCGCTCACCGTGATGTATATCGTGCTCGGCACGGCGCTCGACGGCATTTCCATGATCGTGTTGACCACCGCCATCGTCATTCCGATGGTGAAGCAGGCCGGCTTCGATCTGGTCTGGTTCGGCATTTTCCTGGTGCTGGTGGTGGAAATGGCGGAAGTCTCTCCGCCCGTCGGCTTCAACCTGTTCGTCCTGCAGACCATGAGCGGCAAGGATTCCAACACGGTCGCCAAGGCCGCCCTGCCGTTCTTCTTTTTGCTCGTTCTGGCGGTTGCCATCATCACGGTTTTTCCTGATATCGTGATGCTGCTGCCGCGGATAGCGTTCCCTGGCTAGAGAGGTATTTGTCATGTTCAAACTCATAAAGACCTGCGCATTGGCCGCCTGCGTCGCGGCGCTCGCCGCTCCCGCAATGGCGCAGACAAAATGGAATCTTCCCGCGGCCTATCCGGCGGACAATCCGCATTCGGTGAACCTGATTGCGTTCGCGAAGGACGTTGCCGACGCCACCGGCAACAAGCTGCAGATCACCGTGCATCCCGCGGCATCGCTGTTCAAGGCGCCGGAAATCAAGCGCGCGGTCGCGACCGGACAGGCGCAGGCGGGCGAGGTCCTGATCTCGCTGCACGAGAACGAGGATCCGATGTTCGGCATCGACGTCATCCCGTTCCTGTCGACGAGCTACCCGGCGGCCAAGAAGCTGTGGCTCGCGTCGAAACCCGCGATCGAAAAGAAGCTCGCCTCGCAGGGACTCATGCTGCTGTTCGCGGTGCCGTGGGGTCCGCAGGGCATCTATGCCAAGAAGGATCTCAACACGGTTGAGGATATGAAAGGCCTGAAGTGGCGCGCGTATAACGTCGGCACCTCGCGCATCGCCGAGCTTGTCGGCGCACAGCCCGTCACCATCCAGGCCGCCGAACTGCCGCAGGCACTGGCGACCGGCGTCGTGAACGCGTTCATGACCTCGGGCTCGACGGGCTATGACAGCAAGTCCTGGGAAACCATGACGCATTTCTATGATACGCAGGCCTGGATTCCGAAGAACGTCACCTTCGTGAACAAGGCGGCGTTCGACGCACTCGACAAGCCGACCCAGGAGGCGATCCTCAAGGCGGCGGCGGTCGCCGAAGAACGCGGCTGGAAGCTCGCGGAAGAAAAGGCGAAGTGGTATCTCGAACAGCTTCAGGCCAACAAGATGAAGGTGCTGCCGCCACCGCCGGCGTTGAAGACGGGACTCGAGAAGATCGGCGAGCAGTTGACGGCCGATTGGCTCAAGAAGGCCGGCGCCGATGGCGAGGCCGTGATCGCTACGTATAAGAAGTAAGGTCCTCCTTATTGTGGGCTCGTAGCGTCCGGCGTTGATCGCCGGACGCTATTTTTTTGCGACCGAAGCGGGTCAAAGACAGGTCGTGATGCCGCCGTCGACATAAAGCGTGTGACCGTTGACGAAGGACGAGGCATCTCCTGACAGGAAAACGGCAGCGCCAATCAATTCGTCCACATTGCCCCAGCGGGAGGCCGGCGTCCGTTTCTCCAGCCACGCCGAAAATTCGGGATCATCGACCAGCGCCTGGTTCAGCGGAGTCTTGAAGTAGCCCGGCGCGATGGCATTGATCTGCAGCCCGTGTTTGGCCCAATCGGCGCACATGCCGCGGGTGAGGTTCTTGATCGCTCCCTTGGTCGCGGTGTACGGGGCAATGCCCGGCCGCGCCAACTCGCTCTGAACGGAGGCGATGTTGATGATCTTGCCCTTTCCGCGCGGGATCATGTGGCGCGCGACGGCCTGACCGACGTAGAAGGCGCTCGAGACATTGGTCCTGAGCAATTGCTCCCACTTCTCCGCGGGAAAATCCTCCAGCGGAGTACGAAACTGCATGCCGGCATTGTTGACGAGAATATCGATCGGCCCATTGGTCCGTTCGATGGTGGCAATGCCTTCGCGAACATCCTCGGCGACGGTCACATCGAAGCCGGCGACCGCAACTGCGTAGCCGGCTGCGGTCAGACTCGCGGCGGCGGCCTCGAGCTTGCTGCGCTCCCGCCCGTTCAGGACGACGGCAGCGCCGTGCTCGGCGAGCCCCCGCGCGATAGCGAGCCCGATCCCCTGGGACGATCCGGTGACGAGCGCTCGTTTGCCGGCGAGATTGAACAGTTCAAATGCCACGGTACAACCTTCTTCATGAAGAACGGATCCGAATGGACGTAGAAATACCGCACACCGCGGTCAAGCCAAAACGGCAGATCATTCGAGATCGCAATATCCGCCTGCCGGCGAAGACGGATGATGTTACCTGGGCTTCGGATGGATACTTAGAAACCCCATCGTCGCCTCTCGCGCCCGTCGCGCGATTTCGCCGGCGCCCGGGCGATCGGCCGCCTGAAGCAACAGGCCGGTCATCAGATCACCCCAGAGCAGCCCCAGGAATTGTTCGGTCATCACTACTTCATCGCCATCGCAGAGCCCGGCTGCCCTCGCCTTTGCCACGATCTCGCACAATGAATCGCGCGTTGGCTTGCGCGCGATCGATTCCAGGGCTTGCGCAACCTTTGGCGCATGCACGGTTTCCGAGATCGCCAGCCGGAACACGGCGACAACGACCGGATCGGTCGTTTCCGTCAGAAGCTTCGTTCCAAAGGCGATAAGCACATTGGCCAGGGTTTCCCTGTCGCGCAGCTCGGGCAGATCGGCCGGCGCTTTCAACCGCTGGGCGCGCTCGGTGATGCAGGCGACCAGCATCGCTTCCTTGTTGCCGAACAGCGAATAAAGCTCGCGTTTCGAAACGCGCGCACGCGTCGCGATCTCCAGCGTGCTGGTCTGCGCGTAACCGCCCTCCATGAACGCCGCCATGGCCGCGCCGAGAATCCTCTTCCGGACGGCGGCACCATCGGCCTCCTCCTCACGCGGTTTCATCCTTGGACTCATCGACATCATTCCCGCTTGACGTGGTACCCATTGGTACCATATATCGAATCCTGTGGTACCATACAGTACCAAAACCGACGGTGACGGTAAAGGCATCGCCAGTCGCTGCCCGCGCGCAGGCCTGGCCGGAGGAAACACCATGAACAGACGTCAGCTATTGGCCGCGGCATTGGCGCCGCTCGCATCGCGGATTGCCCCTGACGCGATCTCGTCAAGCGCATTCGCAGCAACATCGGAACGGGATGGAAAAATGAGCAGGACGACGCAACGGATCATCGAGTGCAACGGCATCCGCCTCAACATCGCTGAACAGGGCGAAGGACCGCTGGTGCTGCTGGTGCACGGCTTCCCCGAATCCTGGTTCTCCTGGCGGCATCAGATCGACGCGCTGGCCGCTGCCGGATTCCGGGTCGTCGCGCCCGATCTGCGCGGCTACGGCAAGAGCGATGCGCCGCAGGCGATCGACCAGTACACGATCCTGCATCTCGTCGGCGACATGGTCGGCATTCTCGATGTCCTGGGCGCAGCGACCGCCGTCATCGTCGGTCATGACTGGGGCGCCAGCATCGCCTGGCAGGCGGCCCTGATGCGGCCCGACCGGTTCAGGGCGGTCGCAGCGCTCAGCGTCCCGTTCCGCCCGCGCGGCAAGGCGCCGCCCACAAGTCTTATGCCGCGCACGGAGACTGCGCAATTCTATCAGCTCTATTTCATGGAGCCCGGTCCCGCCGAAGCGGAGCTCGGACGCGATCCGCGCGCAACCATTCGCAACATGCTGTTCGGCGCGTCCGGCGACGGCGTGGCTGCGGCACGCGCTTCCGTCGCTGCAGGCGGACCTCCGCTGAACCTCAGCATGGTGCCGAAGGGTGGCGGATTTCTGCAAGGACCCGGCGCGCCCAAGACCCTGCCATCCTGGCTCGACGAAAGCGACATCGACTTTTACGGCGAGGAATTCAAACGCACCGGCTTCCGCGGCGCGCTCAACTATTACCGCAACATCGATCGCAACTGGGAAATCACCGGCGCGATGGCCGGCCTGCAGGTGACAGTGCCGGCGCTCTACATCGCCGGCGATCGCGACTTCCTGCTCGCCTTACCCGGCACGGACCAGTTGCTCGCCAACCAGAAGAATTTCGTTCCCAGCCTGCGCAAGATTCAGATGCTTCCGGGCTGCGGCCACTGGACCCAGCAGGAGCGACCGAACGAGGTCAGCACCGCGCTGGTGGAGTTTATTCGAGACCTGCCGAGCCGACGATGACAACCCTCCCCTCCCAACAACCGTCCTTGCCGCGACCGGTAGCTGTTGCCGGCAGCCGAAAAGAAGACGAAGCGGTGAACGTCAAGAAGGCCATGCTCGACGGGCCGGTGCTGCCGACGCTCCTGAAGCTCGCTTTGCCGACGCTCGTGGTCATGATCGTGCAAACCTTTGTCGGGATCGCGGAAACCTATTTCGTCAGCTTCCTCGGAACGGAAACTCTCGCGGGTGTCACGCTGGTATTTCCCATCTTCATGCTGATGCAGATGATGTCGAATGGCGGCATCGGTGGCGGCGTCGCGTCAGCGATCGCACGTGCGATCGGCGCCGGCAAAACGGCCGAAGCCGAGGCGCTTGCACTCAACGCACTCGTTCTCGCCATTGCTTTCGGCATCATCTTTGCCGGCGCCGAATGGATGTTTGGCGAGACCGTCTACCGGTTGCTCGGCGGCCAGGCCGAAGCACTCGATGCAGCCCTCGAATATGGCCACGTCATCTTCTCCGGAGCGGTCCTGGTCTGGATCGTGAGCCTTCTGGCGGCGGCACTTCGCGGCGCGGGCAACACCGTCGCGCCGGCCGCCGTCATTCTGCTGGGCGTGTTCGTGCTGCTTCCGCTTTCACCGGCCTTGATCTTCGGCTGGGGGACCTTTCCTCAGCTCGGCGTAACCGGAGCCGGCATTGCCGTCATCGTCTATTATCTCGTCGGCACGTTCGTGCTGATCGCCTACATGCGCTCCGCCCGAACCTCGCTGCGCCTGCCGTTCGACATCCGCCTCGTCAAGTTGCGACTGCTCGGCGATATCCTTGGCGTCGGCGGGTTATCGGCGATCGGCACCATCCAGTCCAATCTGACCGTCGTTCTCGTCACCGGCGCCGTCGGGCTGTTCGGCACCGACGCCATCGCAGGCTACGGCATAGCCTCGCGCCTCGACTACATCCAGATCCCGCTGCTGTTCGCACTGGGCAGCGCGGCGCTCACCATGGTCGGCGTGAACATCGGAGCGGGCCAGATCGGAAGGGCGGAGCGCATCGCCTGGGTTGCCGCGTTGTTTGCAGCCGGTGTCACCGAGCTGCTCGGACTTGTCGTGACGATATTTCCACAGGCATGGCTGACGCTGTTCAGCACCGAGCCCGAGGTTCTTGCCGCCGGCTCGACCTATTTCCGCATCGTCGCGCCGTTCTACGGCGTGGCCGGCCTCGGGATGCTGCTCTATTTCGCCGGGCAAGGCGCTGGCCGCGTGATGTGGCCGGTTCTCGGAGGAGCCGTCCGGCTGATCGTCGCGGCGGGGCTAGGCTGGATCGTCGTTGCCGGTCTGGGTGGAGGATTGCGTGAACTCTTCATCACCGTGGCGGCGGGCTCCCTGATTTCCGGCGGCATCGTCGCATCCGCGCTGTGGCTCCGTGGCTGGGGGCCAGCCAGTCAGGCTTCGAAATAATCCCCCGGCACGGATCACCGTAACGCAGGCGTCTGCCCCGACTGGTATTGCCCGGACAGAACTTGCGCCGCGCCGCCGATGCCGCGCCGGAAGGCTTCATCGAACGTCACGCCGCTAACCTGCCAGCGGTGCGTCCGGCCGGCCCAATCGATCTGCCACTGCGTGGCCCAGCCGAGCTGCCGGTCATCCCAGACCAGTCGCCCGGTCAGAACGGCCTCCGCGTCCTGCTCGGCTGCAACAGGCGCAAGCGCCGACAAGGGCGTCTTCCCCAGCGTCTCGCCAGTGATGTTCGATTTCGCCAAAGCCGCCGCGCCGGGCAGCACGATAAGCATGCCGCGCTTGTCAGCCGCGGCGAGCAGCGCGTCGCGCTGCAGGTCGGACTGGGTTCCATCGATGGTCACGACAAACTTCCTTGGGCCCTGCTCCATCGCGACAAAGACCGCAAGTACCGGACGGTGTGAAAGCCAGGGTTTGAGCCCGAGCTTCCTCAGAATCTCGTCGATCTTGCTTTCCTCGAAATCGACCGTGAGGTCATAGGGCCGATCGCGGGTGCCCTGCTCGTCGCGAATGGGTTTGCCAAGGAATTGATCGCGATAGCTGAAGGTCGTGACAAAATCCTTTGCTTTCGATTTGTAGGCTGCCAACCGCCGGTCACCGGCAAGCTTCTGCGCGCCGGAGACCTTGATGAGGACATCTTCCAGGCATGTCGCGAAGCCGGCAATGCGGTTCGCTTCGCCCTGTCCCGTCACGGTGACCTTCGTGCGATAAAGCTCGGCGCCCACGCCGGCCATGCTGCCGGCGCACCAGATCGAGACGGCTGCAAGCAATGTCCTGACAATCGCGCGGTTCCGCTTCCGGATGCTGTTCTCTTCGGTCATGTGTTTGCTTCTGGGCATTCGTTCATATCCGCGGAAACGCCAACTTTTCAAACAGCGTGGCTTGCCAGCGAAATCAGGGACTTATTGCGTCGTCCTTGCGCACCAACATCTTCGATCACGACCCTCGATCATTGCAAACCACGTCGCGGCGCAACATGCAAAATGAGACTACCGGTCAAGTTGTGAGAGGTGAAGCTGCGTGCGCAGCCCTCGTCATCAGCTAGTTTTCGCCCGGCGGTCCCGGTCGCCATGCATTCCGGCTGCACGATCAAGCAATCGGCCATCCACGGCATGGCGGGTTTGGAACGACCTGACGATACAAAAACCGGCGATACAAGGGAGGGGTTCGATGTTTAAAAGCTGTGCGGGACTGGTCGCGCTGAGCAGCCTGTTGCTTTCCAGCGCCGCCATAGCCCAGGAGAAAATCAAGGTCGGCGTCACCGCGACGCTCGAAGGCACCTATACCGTGCTCGGCGAGGACGGCATACGCGGACATCAGACGGCCATCAACACGCTCGGCAAGAAGGTCGGCGACAAGGAAATCGAATTCATCATCGCGTCGACGGATGCCACGCCCGATTCCGCGGTTCGTGCCGTGCGCAAGCTGATCGAACAGGACAAGGTCCAGATCCTGCTTTCACCCCTGTCCGGTGACGAAGGCATCGCGGTCAAGAACTTTGCCAAGACGCGCCCGGAACTAACCTTCATCAACGCCGCTTCCGGCGCGCAGGAAACCACCTTTGTCGATCCCGCGCCGAACTTCTTCCGCTACAACATGGACGGCGCCCAGTGGCAGGTGGGCCTCGGCAAATACGCCTATGAAACCAAGGGTTACCGAAAGATAGCGACAGTCGGCGAAGACTATTCGTTCATCTATACGCAGGTGTTCGGGCTCGTGCTCGAATTCTGCGGCGCCGGCGGAAAGGTCACCAACCGGCAATGGGTGCCGCTCGGCACCAAGGACTTTGCCTCGGTCATTGCCGCTCTGCCCGACGACGTCGATGCGATCTACCTCGGCCTCGGCGGCGCCGACGCCGTCAACTTCCTGAATCAGTACCAGCAGGCCGGCGGCAAGGCGCATTTGATGGGCGGCTCGATCATGGTCGACCAGACCATTCTTTCCGCCAAGGGCAACGCCAAGAACGCGCTGCTCGGCACCATTGCCGCGAGCGGCCAGGCCGACACCTGGGAGGATCCGGGCTGGCAGAAGTTCGTGAAGGCCTATCAGGACGCCTTCCCGCCAAACAAACGCTTCCCGAGCCCGTCACTGCTCGCCACCAACTACTACAACTCGACGGCGGCGCTGATCCTCGCGCTGCGTCAGGTCAACGGCGATCTCAGCAACAACCAGGCGAAATACAGGGAAGCGCTGGCCAAGATCGAGCTCGACGCGCCCAACGGCAAGATCAAGCTTGACTCCAACCGTCAGGCCATCGGCACCAACTTCGTCACCGAGGTGGTGGATGACGGCAAGGGCGCCTTGTTCAGCAAGGTCGTGAAGGTGATCCCGAACGTGAACCAGACGCTTGGCTATGACCCTGCGGTCTTCTCCAAGATCGGCCTGCCGAGCCGGACGGTTCCGGAGTGTAAGAAGTACTGACTCTCTTCGCATTTGCGAACGGGCCCCGGTCACGCGCCGGGGCCCGGGCTGGACGTGATCTTCCCTTGCATTCTCGCGGCGGATGTTGAACGCTGGTTGAAAAAGACAAGAACATCCCGCGGGAGGGAAGGCATGAGCAAGGCTCTCGCCGTCTTCCACGGCCGGTTCGGTCGCGCGACGGTCTATCAGTTGAACCGCCCCTTCAACATGCATGCGCATCGCGAAGGGCACCTGATCTTTCATGTCGGTGGAACACCGGCGCGCATTGATGTGTGCGACGAGCGATGGCTTCTCGCGGAAGATTCCATTGTTGCCATCAACCCCTGGGAACCACACAATTTTGTCCCGACGGACATGGAGAACGGCGCGATCTTCTTCGTGCTCTACGTCAACGCCGAATGGTTCGCTCCCGATGCGGCGCGCGCTCACGGTTTGCGGTTCGGCCATACCTGTTTCAAGCGCACCGTCGCCCTCGACAGGCATATCCGGCGAACCGCGGCGCTGGTCTGCGGCGCACCCTCGCTAAGCAGTCTCGATAGCGAACTCAGGCAGTTGATCGACGGATGCTATGAGGAGAGCTGGCAGAGTTCCGAGCCGGTGCAGGAGACGCGCAGCGCCAGCGCCATCACCGACTTTCGCGTCCGCAAATCCATCAAGCTGATGTCCGAAAGCCCAGGTGCGGAGATCGAACTGGATTCGATCGCGCGGGCCTCCGGGCTGTCGCGCCCGCACTTCTACCGGCTGTTCCGTACCCAGACCGGCGTCACCCCGAACCTCTATCTCAATACACTGATCATGGAACAGGCGCTGGACGCGCTGGTCGCGACCGAGGTGCCGATTGCCGATATCGGCTTCGATCTCGGCTTCTCCTCCCAGAGCGGTTTCACCCGTTTCTTCGCCGCCAATGTCGGAATGGCGCCGACCGAATACCGCCGCGCCGCCAAAGTCTTGCGCCCCTGAGCGCAGAGCGCGCGAAAAGATACTCACAATCAAGTGCAAGCTCCGCGGCCCCATTAGAATGGTCCCAAAACGCGAGCCGAAACGGCCGCGCGTCTGGGAGGACGGCATGGTGACGGCCGCGCTGCTACCGTGACACGATTCATCGAACGCCATCCGGCATGGGCGCTGATCGTCTTGATCGCGGTCGCGGTGCTGTTGTGGCTGATCCTTGCCGTCTGGCCACCCGGCCTCGAAGAAGCGTTCGGCAGGAAGCGGGTCTTTCTCAACGCCGTCTTCAACGGCATCACGCTCGGCGGCCTCTACTTCCTGGTCGCGAGCGGATTCACGCTGATCTTCGGGCTGATGCGCAACGTCAATCTGGCGCATGGCTCGCTCTATCTGTTCGGTGGCTACATCGGTTACGCCATCAGCGCCTGGACCGGTTCCTGGATCCTCGGCTTCGTCATCGCGTTTCTCGGTGTCGCCCTGGTCGGCATCGTGCTGCAAATCGTGGTCTTCCGCCGCATGGAAGGACAGGATCTGCGCCAGACCATGGTGACGATCGGGCTCTCGATCGTGTTTGCGGACCTGATGCTGTGGGCATTCGGCGGCGACTTCTACCAGATCCAGACCCCGAGCTGGCTGGTCGGCCCGATTGAATTGCCGCTGGTCACCGCGGTCAGATCCTCCGGCGAAGCGGTGTATCTGCGTTACCCGATGGTGCGGCTCGTGATCTTCGTCGCGGCGGTGGTGATTGGCATCGCGATGTGGCTGGCACTCAACCGGACTCGCGTCGGCATGATGGTGCGCGCCGGCGTCGATGACCGTGACATGCTCGCGGCCACCGGCGTGCCGATCCAGCTCGTCTTCGTGGCCGTGTTCGCGCTCGGCGCAGGGCTTGCGGGAATCGCAGGTGTCGTGGGCGGAACCTTTCAATCGATCTCGCCCGGCGAAGACACCCGCTTTCTGCTGGCTTCGCTCGTCGTCGTGATCGTCGGTGGCATGGGATCGATTCCGGGTGCGGCGCTCGGCGCCGTCATCATCGGCCTCGCCGAGCAGCTTGGCTCGGTCTACATCCCGACCTACGCGATCGTGGTGACCTTCCTCATCATGGTGCTGGTGCTGGCGCTGCGGCCGCAGGGCCTGTTGGCGAGGCGATGACATGTCGTTGGTCCAGGGCACCCATCCTCAGACCAGTCAGCCGGCAAAGGCACGCGCGATACTGCTGGCGTGGCCGGAATTCAACAAGCCGGCGGTTTGGCTGGTCGCCGTGATCCTCCTGATCATGCCGTTCATCGCCAACGGCTTCTTCCTGATCGAGATCTTCGCCACCACGATGATCCTCGGGACCATCGCGCTCAGCCTGATGTTCCTCGCCGGTTATGGCGGCATGGTCAGCCTGATGCAGCTCACCGTCGCCGGCTTTGCCGCCTACATGGTCGCCGTGTTCGGCATGAGCGCCAACACCAATATCAGCCTCGGCTGGCCGTGGTGGCTGGCAACGCCGATGGCGCTGCTGCTCGCGACCGCGTTCGGCACGCTCGGCGGTGCACTTGCGGTGCGCACCGAGGGCATCTACACCATCATGATCACGCTCGCGATCGGCGCGGCTTTCTATTATTTCACCAACCAGAACTGGGCGATCTTCGGCGGCCATACCGGCATCAACACGGTCGCGACGCCGAAATTCTGGGGCGTCGACTGGCGTTCCGACATCCCCTTCTATTACGTTACGCTGGGCGTCGCTGCTTTCTGCTATTTCGCCGTTCAATATGTCTCGCGTGCCCCGTTCGGCCTGGCGCTGCAGGGCGTGCGCGACAATCCCCGCCGCATGGCGGCGCTCGGTTTCAATGTCAACGCACACCGCGTGGCCGCCTATGCCTTTGCCGCCTTCATCGCCGCGCTCGGCGGCGTGCTGCAGGTGTGGAACTACCGGCAGATCTCGCCCGGCTCGGTCAGCGTCGGCGCCTGCATCGACATCCTGATTATCGCCGTTGTCGGCGGCATCAGCCGTCCCGTCGGCCCCTACATCGGCGCCTTCATCTTCGTCATCCTTCGCACCTTCGCGCTCGATCTCTTGGTCAAGTTCGGGCTCGACGGCAACCGCTTCCGGCTGCTGATCGGCCTCGGCTTCCTCGCCATCGTGTTCTGGTCGTCGGATGGCGTGATCGGACTGTGGGAGCGCTGGCGCCGCCGCGCTGCAGCCACTGACGCGCGTCCAAGCGGAGGGAAGCCGCATGGATAATGCCGCGCCACGCTTTTCATCGGTTGCTGCCGGCGCTGCGCTGGAACTGCGCGGCGTGACCCGGCTGTTCGGGGCGCTCGCGGCGCTCACCGACGTCACCATCACGGTTCGCCCGGGCGAGCGCCGCGCCGTGCTCGGCTCCAACGGCGCCGGCAAGACTACGCTGTTCAATTGCGTGACCGGCGATTTTCCGCCGTCATCCGGCACCATCCGGTTCTTCGGTGAGGACATCACCCACTTCCCGCCGTATGAGCGGATCAGGCGGGGCCTGCGCCGCACCTACCAGATCTCGGCGCTGTTCCCCGGCCTCTCGGTGCGGGACAATGTCTATTTAGCCTGCCGCGGCGTTTCCCGCGGACGGTTTTCGGTGCTGCGTCCGGGCACGAACGACGCACTGATGCATGCGACCGAAGCCCTGATCCAGGCCGTGCATCTGACATCAGTCAGGGAGCAGCGGGTCGCGGAACTCGCGCATGGCCAGCAGCGGCAGCTCGAAATCGCGCTCGCGCTCGCCGGCGCCCCGCGCTTCATCCTGTTCGACGAGCCGGCCGCAGGGCTCTCGCCCACCGAGCGGCGCGAACTGATCGAGATCCTGACGTCGCTGCCCGCCCATATCGGCTACATCATCATCGAGCACGACATGGACGTCGCACTGCGCGTCGTCGAAAGCGTCACGATGATGCACAACGGCCGTGTCTTCAAAGAGGGATTGCCGCACGAGATCGAAGCCGACCCCGAGGTGCAGGAACTCTATCTGGGGGCCGGCCATGAATGATGTCCGCCGCGCCGCGCCCGCCCTCGAAGTCCGCGGCCTCGACGTCTATTACGGCCATTCGCATGCGCTGCA
The DNA here is from genome assembly GCF_001693515.2 of Bradyrhizobium paxllaeri. Taxonomy (NCBI): domain Bacteria; kingdom Pseudomonadati; phylum Pseudomonadota; class Alphaproteobacteria; order Hyphomicrobiales; family Nitrobacteraceae; genus Bradyrhizobium; species Bradyrhizobium paxllaeri. Next base: position 1,201,128 of record NZ_CP042968.1, on the reverse strand, counting down.
GGGCGTCGATCTAACGCTGGATTCCGGCGTGTTCTCGGTGGTCGGCCGTAACGGCATGGGCAAGACCACGCTGTGCAAGACCATCATGGGCCTGCTGCGGGCGAGCGGCGGTTCGGTCCGGGTCCGCGGCGAGGACATCACCCGCCTCAGCCCGGCGCGGATCGCGCAAGCAGGCGTCGGATATGTACCGCAAGGGCGGCGGCTGTGGCGCTCGCTCAGCGTCGACGAGCATCTGCAGCTTGCCGCCGGAATGCGGCGCGGCGCCTGGAGCATCGACCGCATCTACGAGACGTTTCCCCGCCTGGCCGAGCGCAAGGACCATGGCGGCGGCCAGCTCTCCGGCGGCGAACAGCAGATGCTGGCGATCTCGCGCGCTCTGCTGACCAACCCGCAACTTCTCATCATGGACGAGCCGACCGAAGGGCTTGCGCCTGTCATCGTCGCCCAGGTCGAGGACATGCTGGTGCGGCTCGGCGAGGACGGTGACATGTCGGTGCTCGTGATCGAGCAGAATATCGGCGTCGCCACCGCGATCTCGAAAAACGTCGCGATCATGGTCAACGGCCGCGTCAATCGCATCATCGACTCCGCGCGCCTGGCCGCCGACCGCGAGCTGCAACAGCGGCTGCTTGGCGTCGGTGTCCATGGCGCCGAGCCGGAACTGGATATCGCCGCCGCCGACGCACGCGCCGAAACGCGTCCCGCGCAGCCGCGCGCCCCAAGCGCAGCGCCGGTTCGGGTCTATATCTCCAATCCCACGCTGCCGACGCGCTGGTCACAGCCGATACCCATCGCCCGCATCGAGAACGCCGCGCGCACGCTCTCGAGCGGCGTGGCGCGCATCGAAGATGCCGCGCGGCAGAAGCGTCAGGCCGGCGCAGGCGTGCAAAGCGCATCCGGGCCGCCGGTCGTCCTCGTTGTCGGAACGCTCGATACCAAGGGCGAGGAGCTGCGCTTCATCCGCGACGTGATCGCCGGGCAGGGTTTGCGGACACGCCTGGTCGACGTCTCCACCAGCGGCAAGCTCTCCACCTGCGACGTCTCCGCGCAGGAAATCGCGCTGAATCATGGGCGCGGCGGATCGAGCGTGTTCGGCGCCGATCGCGGCACGTCGGTTTCCGCGATGGCGGACGCCTTCGCCAACTGGCTGCGCCGCCAGGGCAATATCGCCGGCATCATTTCGGCGGGCGGTTCCGGCGGTGCCTCGCTGGTCGCACCAGGCATGCGCGCCCTCCCCGTCGGCGTACCAAAGCTCATCATCTCATCGGTCGCATCGGGAGATGTCGGCCCCTATGTCGGACCGGCCGATATCACGATGATGTATTCGGTCACCGACGTGCAGGGCCTCAACTCGATCTCGCGCGCCGTGCTCGCCAATGGCGCCAACGCCATCGCCGGCATGGTGAAGGCGCGGCTCGACAATCAGGCCGCGAATGAGCGCAGGGCGCCGGCGGATCTGCCGGCGGTCGGCATCACCATGTTCGGCGTGACGACGCCGGCCGTGCAGAAGATCGCAGCCGATCTGCGCAACGATTTCGAATGCCTCGTCTTCCACGCCACCGGCGTCGGCGGTCGCTCGATGGAGAAGCTGGTCGATTCCGGAATGCTCGCAGGCGTCATCGACCTCACGACGACGGAGGTCTGCGACCTCCTGATGGGCGGCGTGTTCCCGGCAACGGAAGATCGCTTCGGCGCGATCATTCGCAGCCGCGTGCCCTTCATCGGCTCAGTGGGTGCGCTCGACATGGTCAATTTCGGCGCGCCCGATACGATTCCCGAACACTACCGCCAGCGCAAATTCCACGTTCACAATCCGCAGGTGACCTTGATGCGCACCACGCCGGAGGAGAACGACCGGATCGGGCGCTGGATCGGCGACAAGCTCAACCGGATGGACGGGTCGGTGCGCTTCTTCCTCCCCGAAGGCGGCGTCTCCGCACTCGACGCACCGGGACAGCCGTTCTGGGATCCGGAGGCCGATGCCGCACTGTTTACCGCGCTGGAACGCAGCGTGCGCCAGACCGGCAACCGCCAGCTCATCCGCATCAAGCGCCACATCAACGAGCCCGAATTTGCATCCGCCATCGTCAACGCGCTCCGCCCTCTGGTCGGACGCCCGGGGACACGTCGGAAAGTCGCGAGGTGACCATGGCGAAGTTCGAACGTTCAGCCATCCTGAAGAAATTCCGCAACATGGCCGCCAGGGGTGAGCCGATCGTCGGCGGCGGCGCTGGCACGGGGCTATCGGCCAAATGCGAGGAGGCCGGCGGCGTCGACCTGATCGTGATCTACAATTCCGGCCGCTACCGCATGGCGGGACGCGGTTCGCTTGCCGGCCTGATGCCCTACGGCGATGCCAATGCGATCGTGGTGGAGATGGCCGGCGAGGTGCTGCCGGTCGTCACCAGGACGCCGGTGCTGGCCGGCGTCAACGGCACCGATCCGTTCCGCGACATGGATACCTTCCTCGATCAGCTCAAGGCGCTGGGCTTTGCCGGCGTGCAGAACTTTCCGACCGTCGGGCTGATCGATGGCGTCTTCCGCGCCAATCTCGAAGAGACCGGCATGTCCTACGCACTGGAGATCGACATGATCGCCAAGGCGCGCGACAAGGACATGCTGACGACGCCTTACGTGTTCAGCGAAAGCCAGGCCGCGGCGATGGCGATCGCGGGCGCCGACATCATCGTCTGCCATCTCGGTCTAACCACCGGCGGCGCGATCGGGGCGCACACCGCGCCCAGGCTCGAAGACTGCCCGGAGCAGATCGACACCTGGGCTGCGGCGGCGCTCAGCGTCAATCCGGACATACTGGTGCTGGCTCATGGCGGGCCGATCGCCGAGCCAGATGATGCCGACTTCATCATGAAACACACGCGCAAGTGCCACGGCTTCTACGGCGCCTCCTCGATGGAGCGCCTGCCGGTGGAGCGCGCGCTCACGGAACAGGTTCGTAAATTCAAGGCGATCGGCGCGCGGTAACGCCGAGGGCAAAGGGAGGAGAAGATGTCGGGGACTCTGGTTGGCGAGTTGATCCTCTGGCTGATCGTCGCGATCGTCGTGATCGCCATCGTCGTCTATATCGTGAACTGGCTCTACCACCGTTCGTCGAAGGAAGTCTCCTTCGTCCGAACTGGTCTGCTCGGCGAACGCGTGGTGATCAACGGCGGCGCCTTCGTGCTGCCGTTCATTCACGACTACACGCCCGTCAACATGAACGTGCTGCCGATGGGAATCGTGCGGGCAAAACATGACGCGGTGATTACCCGCGACCGCATGCGCATCGACATCGAGGCCGATTTCTATGTGCGCGTGCAGCCGACCCGCGAGGCGGTCGCAATTGCCGCGGCGACGCTCGGGCGGCGCACGCTCGAACCGGAACAGTTGCACGCTCTTCTCTCCGGCAAGTTCGTCTCCGCCATCCGTTCCGTCGCCGCCGAAATGACCATGGAACAGATGCACGAGCAGCGCGGCGAATATGTCGCGCGCGTCAAGGCCGCCGCCGCCGAAGCACTGGCCCAGAACGGCCTTGAACTGGAGTCTGTCGCCATCACCGATCTCGACCAGACCGATCTGGAATATTTCAACCCGTCGAACCGATTCGACGCCGAGGGTCTGACCCGGCTGATGGAGGACATCGAGGCCAGGCGCAAGCTGCGCAATGACATCGAGCAGGATTCGATGATCAAGATCCGCTCCCGCAATCTCGAAGCCGAACGACAGGCGCTGGAAATCGAGCGCGAAAGCGAGACCGCCCGTCTCGAACAGGAGCGCGACATCGAGATGCGCCGGGCGCTGCAGCGCACGGAAGTGGCGCGCGAACGCGCGTTGCGCGAGACCGAGGCCGAACAGGCGCAGATTTCCGCCCGTGAAGCCATCGAGAAGGCGCGCATCGCCAATGAGCTCGCGATCGCCGAAGCCCGTATCGCCTCGGAACGGGAGACAAGGCACCGCGAGATCGAGCGGACGCGCGCAGTCGAGGAAAAAGAACTGCTCGCGCGCGAGGAGATCGAGAAAGCAAAAATCGCCAACCAGCGCGCGGTCGATACCGCCCGTATCGCCTCCGAGCGCGAGGTTCGGCAACGGGAGATCGAGCGCACACGGTCGGTCGAGGAAGCCGAGATCACGGCACGCGAAGCGGTTGAGAAGGCCCGCATCCAGCAGGATCGTTCCATCACGGATGCGCGGATCGCCAATGAGGAGGAAACCCGCAGGCGTGAGATCGAGCGCACCCGCGCGGTCGAGGAAGCCGAAATCGCGGCACGCGAGGCAACCGAGAAGGCTCGCATCGCCCAAACCACGATCGTCAATGTCGAGCGTATCGCCTCCGACGAGCGCACAAGGTCGCTGGAGATTGCGCAGGTACGCACCATCCAGGAAGCGGAGATCGAGGCGCAAAAGGCCGTGGAAGCCGCCCGGATCGCCCGCGAGCGGACGCTCGCCGCCGAACGCATCGCCGCCGAACACACCACGCGCAAGCTGGAGATCGAGCGCAACCAGGCGCTGGAAGTCGCCGGGATTACGGCGCGAGAAACAACCGAAGCCTCACGTATTGCCCAGGAAGAGCGCGTTCGCTCGCTCGAAATCGCGCGCAACCGCGCCGTCGAGGAAGCCGACATCGCCTCGCGCGAAGCCATCGAGGCCGCGCGCATTGCCCAGGAGAAGGTGATCGCCGCCCAGCGTATCCGGGCCGAGAAGGAGACGCGGGGGCTCGAAATCGAGCGCACCGAGTCCATCGAGACCGCCGAACTCAAGCGCCGCGACGCCATCGAGCGGCGGCGCGTCGAGGTCGAACTGGCGCTCGAAGCGGAGCGCATCGCCTCCTCGAAGACCCGCGAAGTGCTCAATATCGACCAGAAGAAGGCCGTCGAGATCGCCGACGAGGAGCGCGTGATCGCGCTGGCCGCCAAGCGCTCCGAACGGATCGACGCCGACCGCCAGGTCAAGCAGGCGGAGATCAACGCGCGCAAGGAAGTCGAAACCACCGATGTCACGCGCGAACAGGCGCTCGAAGCCGCCCGGCTGGCGCGGCGCCGCGCGATCGAGCAGCTCGAAGTCGCCCGCGTCCAGGCGCTGCAGGAAGCCGAGATTGCTTCCCGCGAGGAAGTCGAGCGCGCGCGAATCGCGTCCGACCGTGGGCTCGACGAAGCCCGCATCGGTCGCGAGCGTGATCTGCGAAAGTTAGAAGTTGGTCGAGAAAAGGACGTCGAGACGGCGCTGATGGAAAAGGCGATCGCCCTCTATCAGAAATCGCTGGAGGAATCCGCCGCCAAGGTCGCGGCCGAGGATGCCCGCGTGCGGGCGACGGAAGCGGCCGAGCGCGTCGTCACCGCCCGCGAAAGCGAGATCGCCAAGCGGCGCAAGACCGTGGAAGTGCTGCTCGCCGAGAAGCAGGCCGAGGAAACGCGGATCGCCGCCGAGGCCGAGCGCGTGCGCGCCGCAGTCGAGGCGGAGGCGCAGCGTCTCCTGAACGAAGCCGAGAACGTGCTCACCGACCAGGCGCGCTACTCGCTGTTCCGCCGCAAGCTGCTCGACCGTATCGAGGGCATCGTGCGCGAGAGCGTCAAGCCGATGGAGAAGATCGAGGGCATCCGGATTCTCAGTGTCGACGGCCTCAACGGCAATGGCATCGGCGGCGGTGGCGGCGGCCGCAGCGCCACCGACGAGGTGATCGACTCGGCGCTGCGCTACCGCGTGCAGGCGCCGCTGATCGACTCGATTCTCTCGGACATCGGCGTCGAGGGCGGCAGCCTTGCCAAAATGCCCGGCCTCATTCGCGAAGCCCGCGATATGCAGGGCATCAAGGATTCGACACGCAAGGGCAAATCGGACGCCGCGCCTTCCGGCGACGCGCCCGGCGAGCCCCCCGCCGAGCGCGGTCCGCGCAAGAAAGGGTGAGATTACGCCATGGCCCGCGTCTACGTCTCCACCGTCGTCAACGCCCGCAACGACCGCGTCTGGGCGCGGGTGCGCGACTTCAACGGCATGCCCAACTGGCATCCCGCCATCGCAGAGAGCCGGATCGAGGGTGGCGAGCCCGCCGACAAGATCGGCTGCGTGCGCGATTTTCGCCTGCGCAACGGCGATCGCATCCGCGAGAAGCTGCTGGGACTCTCCGACTACGACATGTTCTGCACCTACTCCATCCTCGAATCTCCCATGGGAGTGGAGAACTACGTCGCAACGCTGCGGCTGACCCCGGTGACCGACGGCGACCAGACTTTTCTGGAATGGACTGCCGAGTTCGACTGCGCGCCCGAGCGCGAGAACGAACTCGTCAACAACATCGGCGCTGGTGTGTTCCAGGGTGGATTCGACGCGCTCAAGCGCGCTTTCGGAGGCTAGCGTGCCGCATATCGTCAAAAGCACGATCCTCGACGCGCCGACCGGCGCGGTGTGGAACGTGCTGCGCGATTTCAACGGGCACGATCGCTGGCACCCCGCGGTGGCGACCAGCACGATCGAGCGCGCGCAGTCGTCCGACAAGATCGGTTGTGTCAGGCGCTTCAAGCTGCAGGATGGCTCGGAGCTGCGCGAGCAATTGCTGGCGCGGTCGGACCTCGAACAGACCTTCAGCTATTGCCTGCTCGATACGCCGATCCCGATGTTCAACTACGTAGCCCATGTCCGCCTGCTGCCGGTCACCGATGGCGACCGCACCTTCTGGCACTGGGAATCCAGGTTCACTACGCGGCCCGCGGATGCTGAGCGGCTGACACAGATGGTCGCGGAACAGATCTATCAAGCCGGCTTCGACGCCATTCGCCGGCACCTGAAGGAGGCCGCATGAAAGCGGAGGCCAAGCCATGCCCGTCACGGTGAAGACATTTTCGACCTTTGGCGAAGCGGCGTCGGCCTTATCGTCCGACCGCAGCGCGCGCTATCTCGGCGGCGGCACGCTGGTGATGCGCGCGCTCAATGAAGGCGACGTCTCGATTTCGACGGTAGTGCGCGCGACCGACACCGCGCTGTCGCGGATCGACGTTGCAAGCTCCCGCGTGACGATCGGCGCCGGCGTCACCTTCGCAAGAATTCTGGCCGAGCGCGATCTTGCCTTTCTGCACGCGTCGGCCCGTTCGATCGGCGGGCCGGCCGTGCGCAACATGGGCACCGTGGGCGGCAATCTGTTCGCACCCAATCCCTATGGCGATTTCACCGTCGCCCTGCTCGCCCTCGACGCGACCGTGTCGGTGCAGGGCGGATTGGGCGCCCGTGAAATGCCAATCGAAGAGTTCCTGCAATCGCGCGAGCGGCAAAGCGGCGCGCTGGTGCTGGCCGTCTCCTGTCAACGACCCGCGAGCGCCGACGCCTTCCGCTATCGCAAGATCGCCCGCATCAAGCCGAAGGGTGGCTCGGTGATCACACTCGCCGCGCATCTGCCGGTCAGCGGCGGCCGCGTCTCGGGCGCGCGCATCGCGCTCGGTTCGATGGCCGCGACGCAGATTCGCGCGAGGGCGGCCGAGCGGGCGCTGGAGGGACGTCCGCTCGACGATTCCGCGATCAGCGCGGCTGCCGCGGCGGCAGCGGAGGGCGTATCGCCGACCGACAACGCGCTCGGCAGCGCCTGGTATCGCCGCGAGATCGTGGGCGTCCATCTGCGCCGCCTCTTGTCCGGCCTGGAGTAAGCGTTCATGACCAAAACCCCGCTCCAGTTTCGTCACAATGGCCGCGACGTCGCCGTGTTCGTGGATGGCGGCGTCAACCTGCTCGTAGCCCTGCGCGAGTTGATCGGCGACATGACGCCGAAATTCGGCTGCGGCCAGGGCGGCTGCGGCGCCTGCAGCGTGCTGATCGACGGCGAGCTCCATCTCTCCTGCCTGACGCTGGCGGAGACGGTGAACGGCCGCACCGTCGAAACGCTCGACGGGCTGAAGGACGGCCCCAACCTGCATCCGCTGCAGCGCGCCTTCATGGAGCAATTCGCGGCCCAATGCGGCTATTGCACACCCGGCATGCTGATGGCGGCGAAGGCGCTGCTCGACCGCAACCCCTCGCCGACCCGCGCCGAAGTCATCGAGGCCATTTCGGGCAATATCTGCCGCTGCACCGGTTACGAGCCGATCATCAACGCCGTCCTCACCGCCGCCACGAGCGGTCGCGCACGCGCCTGAAGGGAACCACCATGCTGGAACTGCGCAAGGACATCTTCGCCGACGAGCGCGACGACAATCTGAAAGAGATCGGCAAGGGCACGCAGCGCCAGGACATGCTCGGCCATGTTACGGGCACCTCGACCTATTTCGACGACCACAAGCTGCAGGGCATGCTGCATCTCAAGGTGCTGCGCAGCCCGCACGCCCACGCCCGCCTGCGCCGCATCGACACGATGGAAGCGGAACGTTCGCCCGGCGTACGACGCGTCATTCGCGGCGCCGACGTGCCGGTCAATCTCAACACGCTCCTTAGCCTGATCAATTTCGGCAAGGACGACGAGCCGTCGCTGGCCGTCGACAAGGTGCGCTACAAGGGCGAGCCGATCGTCGCCATCGTCGCCGACAGCCCGCGCGAAGCCTTTGAGGCGATGGCAAAGGTGCGGGTCGACTACGAGCCGCTGCCTGCGGTGTTCGACGTCGAGGAGGCGTTGAAACCGGGCGCGCCCGTCGTCAACGAGGTCTACCCCAAGAACACATTCATCTATCACGACGTCTATGATCACCAGAAGCTTCGCTTCGGCGACGTCGAACGCGGTTTCGCCGAATCCGATCACGTCCTCGAACAACGCTACCAGATGTCGCCGATCGAGCATGCGCCGACCGAGACCAACGGCTCGATTGCAGCCCCCGACACCAACGGCCGCTATGTCGTCTACACCTCGACGCAGGCCCTGTTCTTTTCGCTCGACACATCCGCCAAGATCCTTGATGTGCCTTCCAATACGTTCCACTTCATCGGCGGAACCGTCGGCGGCGGTTTCGGCGGCAAGGTGGACACACTCACCGAACCGCTCGCCATTCTCGGCGCGATGCTGACCGGGCGCCCGGTGCGCTATCAGCTCGGCCGCGAGGAGGAGATGCAGTTCGGCTCGCCGCGCGGCGCCGAGCGCATCTACATCAAGGACGGCGTGATGCGCGACGGACGCATCGTCGCCCGCAAGATCCGTGCCTATTTCGACAGCGGCGCCTACACTCGGCTTTCAAGTTATGCCGTGGTCAAATGCGTCGCTCACCTGCCCGGCCCCTATACGATCCCGAATGTCCATGGCGACGTTTATTGCGTGTTCACCAACCGCACGCCTGCGACCGCGATGCGCGGCTTCGGCGTCACCGCGATGGACTTTGCGCTCGAATGCCAGATGGACAAGCTCGCCCATCTCGTCGGCATCGATCCAATGGAGTTCCGCATTCTCAACGCCTATCGCGACGGCGACATGAAGGCGCACCGGCGCGAAGCCAAGAACACCGCGCTGATCGAATGCGTCCAGGTCGCCGCCGAGAAAGCAAAATGGCCGCTGCGCGAAGAGGTGAAGCGGATGTCGTCGCGCAAGGACGGCGGCGGCAGCCGGGCGGCGATTTCGCCGACGCCGCTTGAGCCTGCTCTGCAACGTGCCGCGGTTTCGCAGCAGCGCACCACCTATGATCGCGCGCCTGCGGCGGCCGTCCAGCCACCGCCTCCTGCGCCGACACCGCCTGCCCCGCCACCAAGGCCACCGGTACCGTCGCCGTCACACGGCGCCACCCGTTTCTCCTCCGTCTTCGGCACCAGGAGGCGCTGACCATGGCCAGACATCGCGGACGCGGCATCGCCTCGATCAACTATCCCATCGGCATGAACCTTGGCGGTGACCCCAGCCAGGCGCTGGTTCATTCCAACCCCAGCGGCAAGTTCACGGTATCGTTGTCGTCGATCGACCTCGGCCAAGGCATGAAGTCGGTGACGCGGCAGATCTGCGCCGAGACGCTCGGCGTGCCGGTCGAGGACGTCTATGTCGACACTGCGGATTCCGACACCGGCCCGCACTGCATGGGCTCGTTCGCCTCGCGCGGCACCCATCGCGTCGGCAACGCGGTGATGGCGGCGGCCAGGGAAGCGCGCGGCGTCATGATGGAAGCTGCCGCCGAGGAGCTGGAAGTCAACGCCGCCGATCTCGATACGGACGGTCGCGGCAACATCCACGTCAAGGGCGCGCCGCACCGCTCGATTTCCACCAAGGACGTCGCCATCGCCGCGCAGTTCAAGCAGGGCAAGACGATCTCGGGACGCGGCATCTTCCTGGTGCCGCTGTCGGAAGTGAACCCCGAGACCGGCGAGATGTCCCCCGCCACCTGCTACGCGCATGCCTGCCTCGTTGCCGAGGTCGAGGTCGACGATGAGACCGGCGAAGTCGCGATGGTGCGTATGGACAGCGCCTATGAACTCGGGCGTGCGCTCAATCCACGCCTCGTGGAGCAACAACTCGTCGGCGGCGCCTGGATGGGCGTCAGCCACGCGCTGTTTGAAACGCCCGAGCCCTATTATCCCGATCCCGCGCATGGTCCGCGCGACTTCGTCGAGTATCTGATGCCCGGGCCCGGCGACACCTGCCCGCACGATATCGCCGTGCTGGAACGTCCCGCCGCCGACGGGCCGTTCGGCGCCAAGGGCCCCGGCGAGATGTGCGCCAACCCCGTGCTGCCGGCGGTGGCCAACGCGATCTTCAATGCGGTCGGCGTGCGGATGGATGAATTGCCGATCACGCCCGAGAAAGTCTTGCGGGCGATCAAGGCGCAAGGCGGCGCGCGGCCGCAGGCGCGGCGCTGAGGCGAGAGCATGACGGTCCGCGGCAACATTGTTGGCATCGACAGCCCCGAGGCGCTCGAACGTGCCTTGCGCACAGCCTATTACCTCGCTGACGACGGCCTCGCGACGGCGGCCTATCTTGGGCTGGCACTCGGCAAGCCGCTGCTGCTCGAAGGCGCGCCCGGTGTCGGCAAGACCGAGGCCGCCAAGGCCATCGCCGCCGTGCTCGGCCGCCGCCTGATCCGGCTGCAATGCTACGAGGGCATCGACGCATCCGCCGCACTCTACGAGTGGAACTATCCGCGTCAGATGCTCGCGATCCGCCAGGCCGGTGAGGAGAGCATCGACATCTATGGCGAAACTTTTTTGATCGAACGGCCGATGCTGGCCGCGTTGCGCGCGCCCGATTCCACCGTGCTGCTGATCGACGAAATCGATCGCGCCGACCAGGAGTTCGAGGCGTTCCTGCTCGAATTCCTTTCCGACTTCCAGATCTCCATTCCCGAACGCGGCACAGTCCGCGCCGCCGAGCGCCCCGTCGTCGTGCTGACCTCGAACCGCACCCGCGACCTGCACGAAGCGCTGCGCCGCCGCTGCGTCTATCACTGGATCGACTATCCCACCGCCGAGCGCGAGGCGCGCATCGTGATGATGCGGGCCTCGAGCGTCGCCGAATCCACCGCCCACGCTGTCGTCGCCGCCGTCGGCAAGCTGCGGCGCGAGCCGCTTAGCAAGGCGCCCGGCATCGCCGAGGCGGTGGATTGGGCGGAAGCGGCCACGCTGTTGCACGCGCGCGGCGCGCGCTGGCCGGATGCCTTCAAGCGATCGATCGGCGTCGCACTGAAGGATGAGGAGGACCTCACCTTCATTTCCGGCCGGCTCGACGCCCTGATTGCGGAGGCTGCCGCGTGAGCGACGAACTTCAATTACCGCGCGCCGCCGGCGTCTTCGTGTCCTTTGTCGCGCTACTGCGCGTCAACGGCTTTGCGGTCGCGCCGGAACAGACGACGGCGTTCCTGGCAGCGATCGAGCTACTCGGCCCGCGCAGCATGGAAGCGATCCGTCAAGCGGGGCTGGCGACGCTCGCCCCGCCGCCCGAGCGTCGCGCCACTTACGACCGGCTGTTCGACCTCCATTTCCTCGGCAGCGAGGCGGTGGATCATGCGGGCGCGGAAGATGAGGAAGTGGTTCGCCTGCAAGAGGAAGGTCGCGGCGAGGACGAGACATTGCTGGCTGACGAGGCCAACGAGTCCGGACTTGTTGCAGCCCGCGCCGAGGCGCTGGTCGAGCGCCGCTTCGCGCCAAGCCAAACCAGTGATGCGCTGCGTCGGCTTTCACGCGAGGCTCCTGCCCGGCTGCCGCGACGTCGGGGCCACCGGCGCATGCGCGCCCGCCGCGGTCCTTGGGCGGATCTTCGCCGCACCTTGCGCGACAGCGTGCGCAACGACGGCGAGGTGCTGCGGCTCGGTCGGCTCAAGCGGCGCACCCGCCCGCGCAAGGTGCTGCTCTTGATCGACGTCTCCGGCTCGATGAAGGGACGCACCGACGACAACATGAAGCTCGCGCATGCCATCGTGCATGCGGCGCCCAATGTCGAGGTGTTCACCTTCGGCACAAGGCTCACCCGCGTCAGCCGCGCGCTCCGTCTCAAGCGGCGCGAGCAGGCGCTATCTGCGGCGGCCCATCTGGTCAGCGATTGGGATGGCGGCACAAGGATCGGCGACGCGCTGCAGGCATTCCTCGCGGTGCCGCGGTTCGGTGGCTATGCACGTGGCGCCGCCGTCGTCATCCTCTCCGACGGACTGGAGCGCGGCGATCCATCTGCCCTGCGCGATGCCGTCGCAAAATTGTCGCGGCGTGCCTGGCGGCTGAGCTGGCTGACGCCGCTGGCCTCAGGCGCTGGCTTTCAGCCGCAGACCGAAGCGCTGATCGCGATCCGCCGCTTCGTGAATGATTTGGTTGACGGCGGATCATCAGCCGCGATCGTTTCGCATGTACTCTCGCTTGGACAAAGGAAGGCCGCGTGACCGATATCGTCGATGCCCATCATCATATCTGGCGTCAGGCCGACCTGCCCTGGCTTGTTGGCCCGATGCAGCCGCGCATCTTCGGGCCCTACGAGCCGATCCGGCGCGACTATCCGATCCGGGAATATCTCGGCGACCTCGCAGGATCCGGCGTCACGCGCTCGGTCTATGTGCAGACCAACTGGGCCAACGACCGCTTCGAGGACGAAACGGCGTGGGTGCAGGAGACCGCGAAAGACCACGGCTGGCCGCACGCCATCGTCTCCTATGCGGATTTCAACGTCGACGACGTTCGCCCGCAGCTCGACCGTCTGGCGCACTATCCGCTGGTGCGCGGCGTGCGCATGCAACTGCACTGGCACGAGAATCCGCTCTATCGTTTTGCGGCCCGGTCCGATCTCTGCGCCGATCCCAAAATCCGCCGTAACGTCGCGCGGCTCGCCGACTACGGTTTCAGCTTCGATCTGCAGGTGTTCGCGCCGCAGATGGCGGATGCCGCCGGCCTCGCGGAAGCCTGCCCCGACGTAACCTTCATCCTGCAGCACGCCGGCATGCTGGAGGACCTTTCAGCGCAGGGCCGGTCCCTCTGGCGCAGCGGCATGGGCCGGCTCGCGACCTGCCCCAACGTCGTCTCAAAACTTTCCGGCCTCGGCACCTTCATCCATCGCAACGACCCCGCCCACATCGCCGGCATCCTCGCCGATACGGTTGCGATCTTCGGCGCCGATCGCTGCCTGTTCGGTTCCAATTTTCCGATCGAAAAACTCTGGACGACCTATCGCGAACTGATCGACGCCTTTCTCGTCGCCACGGCCTCGCTCGCCGCGGATCAGCGCGACGCCGTTCTGCGAAAGACGGCCACGCGCGTCTACCGGCTCGACCGATGACGGCGCGAACCGACAATTAAAAGAACATGGGAGGGAACATATGCCGCTCGAGATCAAGATCCTCGATTATGGGGATATCGAACTGGAATCGAGCTTCCTGGTGCTCGGCCGCGATTGCGGCCGCACCCGCCGTGTCCTGACGCTGGGATTCCTGATTGTCGGCGGCCCCTATCCCGTCGTGGTCGATACCGGCTATCGCTCCAACCAGATCATGGAAACGCTCGGCATGCGCGGGCTTCAGTTCCACGAGAACATGATCGAGAACCAGCTCGCGCGCCACGGCGTGCGCATGGGCGACGTCCGCTATGTCTGCCACACCCATCTGCATATCGATCACGCGGGCAAGGACGACCTGTTTCCGATGAACACGACGGTGGTGCTCAACCGCAAGGAGCTGGAATATTCCGTCTCCGGACTGATGCACCCGCAATATCCGGCGCCCGACATCAAGCACCTGATCGACCGCCTGCACACCAAAAGCGCGCTGCGCTTCCTCGATCTCGAAGTGACCGGTCCGGTCGAACTGATGCCCGGTGTCTATTGCGACGCCGCCAATGCGCATACCGAAGGCTCGATGAACATCCACGTTCATACCGCCGACGGCATCGCCACCATCTGCGGCGACGTGATCTACGATTTCAACGACCAGATCGTCACCCCCTTTAACGAAATCCACGACGCCGAACCGCGCACCACGGGCAATCACGGCACCAGCAAGCGCGCGGAGAAGGCCGCTATCAAAAAACTGCTGAGCAATTCGCGCTATCTGCTCCCGGTCCATGACCGGCCTGCAAAAATCGAAGGCGGCATGGTGATCGGCCGCCTGCACGATCAGGTGCCCGGTCCTGTGGTGCAGAGCCTGCCCCAGCGCAACTGGTTCCCGGCCTGAGCGCTGAGAGAAGGACGGACCGATGACGCACGTGACGCTGCGCCCGGAATTCGAGGCCCTGATCGACCCCTATGCGCCGGTCGGCCAGGTCGGCACCGGCTTTGAATTCACGGAAGGGCCGATCTGGCATCCGACGCATCATTATCTCCTGTTTTCGGATATGCCCGGCGACGTGCGAAGGCGATGGGATGCCAAGCGCGGCGTGGTCGAGGTCAAGCGTCCTTCGAACAAATGCAACGGCATGACCTATGACGCCGAGCTCAATCTGATCGTCTGCGAGCATGCCACCTCATCCCTGATCCGCGAACGCCCAGACGGAAGGCGCGAGGTGATCGCCTCGCATTTCGAGAACCAGGAGCTCAACAGCCCGAACGACGTCTGCGTCCATTCGAGCGGCGCGATCTATTTCAGCGATCCCTGGTATGGCCGCATGCCGGTCTACGGCGTCGAGCGGCCGCGCCAGCTCGGCTTCCAGGGCGTTTTTCGCGCTCCGCCCGGCGGCGGCCCGCCAAAGCTCGTGGTCGACCGCCATCTGTTCGACCAGCCGAACGGGCTCTGCTTCTCGCCCGATGAACGCCTGCTGTACGTGAACGACACGGTGCAGGCGCTGATCCGCGTCTTCGACGTCGAGGCCGACGGCTCGCTGTCCAATGCGCGCGTCTTCGCCAGCGGCATCCGTTCCGAGCTCGAGCCCGGCCTGCCCGACGGCATGAAGTGCGACCAACGCGGCAACGTCTGGGTCACCGCGCCCGGCGGCGTATGGGTCTATTCACCCGCGAGCGAATTGCTCGGCAAGGTGCGCGTGCCCGAACTCGTCGCCAATCTCGCCTGGGGTGGACCTGATTTTCGCACGCTCTATCTGACTGCGACGCATTCGGTCTACGCGATCCCGGTCAAGGCCGGGCCGCGTCACGAGCCTTATATGAGTGGCAGGGCTTCGACCGGACCCGATACTGGCACCGCTACGCCTGCCTCTCCCCAACTGGCCAGTGGCGACATGCAGCTGGATCCGCGCCGCTGCGCGATGATCATTCAGGATCTGCAGAACGACGTGATCATGGAAGGTGGCGCATTCGCCGATTCCGGCTCGCCTGGCCACGCACGCCAGCAACGCGTGGTCGACAATGTCCGCCGCCTAGCGGAAGCCGCGCGCGCCCGCGGCGTCGTCATCATCCATGTCTGGTTCATCGTCGAGCCGGGCGCGCCTGGCGTCACGCTCAATGCGCCACTGTTCGAAGGGCTGGTCGACAGCGGCGCGATGGTGCGCGGAAGCTGGGGCGCGGCTCCTGTTCCGGGGCTCGAGCCGCGCGCCGGCGATTTCGTCGTCGAGAAAATGCGGATGAGCGCGTGGGAAGGCACGCGGTTAGAGACCATCCTCAAGGCGACCGGCCGCGACATGATCATCAACACCGGCGCCTGGACCAATATGTCGATCGAGCACACCGCCCGCACCGGCGCGGACAAGGGCTACTTCATGATCGTGCCCGAGGATTGCTGCTCGACCATGAACGCCGAGTGGCACAACGCCTCCATCAATTTTGCCATGCAGAATGTCGCCGTCGTCACCAATGCCGACGCGGTGATCAGGGGATTGGGATGAGCGGGATCCTGCCATGCCAAAACTCTTTCACCTAAGCTGCTCGCCACGCGCGGACTCGGAATCCTCCGCCGGCGCGCGGGTGTTTATCGACTGTTTCCGGCAGGCGCGGCCGGACTGGGACATCGACACGATGAACCTGTGGCGGGATCATTTGCCGGAATTCGAGAACTATGTGCTGGAAGCCAAATATGCCCGCATCGACGGCCGGGCTTTCACCGACTCGCAGCGCGATGCCTTTGCGGTCGCCGAGCGCATCGCGATCCGCTTCGCGCTCGCCGATCGCGTACTGATCTCGACGCCGATGTGGAACTTCGGTATTCCCTACAAACTGAAGCAATGGGTCGACGTGATCACGCAGCCCGGGCTGGCGTTCCGTTTCGATCCCGCGCAAGGCTATCTGCCCCTGTTCAAGGACCGGCCGACGGTTGTCATCCTCGCCAGCGGCAGCGATTTCGTCACCGGCATGAATCGCGGCCGCATCGACATGGCCACCCCCTATCTGCGCGAGCTGCTCCGCTTCGTCGGCGTCAGCGACGTGCGGTTCGTGCCGATCGGACCGACCACCGGGCCGGCCGAGCCGATCCGCAGCGCACGCGAAGGTGCGCATCGGCGGCTGGCCGAAATGGCTGCGCGGTTCTGACGCGCGGCCGTGCTCAGAGCCTTGGCGGAACCGGAACATTTGCGGCAATATGGCGCTTACTGGGGCGTACCGAAGGAGATTCCCGTTGAAGTGCTATGAGCTGCAGGGACCGAACGGAATCGATGGACTTGCCTTCGTCGACAAGCCTGTGCCGGAGCCCGGCGAAGGCCAGGTGCTCGTCCGGCTCAAAGCGGCAACGCTGAACTATCGTGATCTCCTCACCGTCAAGGGCGGCTATGGCTCGCGCCAGAAATTCCCGCTTGTGCCGGTTTCGGACGGTGCTGGTGTCGTCGAGCGGGTCGGCCCGGGCGTGCGGGAGTTCGCAGCCGGTGATCGCGTCATCGGCAGCTTCTTCGAAAGCTGGCTCAGCGGTGAACCCAGCGCAGAAAAAATGAATCGGGCTCTCGGTGGCTCGGTCGACGGCGTGTTGACGCAGTATCGGATCTTTCCAAAACATGCGCTGGTCAGAACGCCGGAGCATCTCAGCGACATCGAAGCCGCCGCACTCCCCTGCGCCGGCGTCACGGCCTGGAGCGCGGTCGTCAAGTTCGGCGGCATCAGGCCCGGACAGATCGTTCTGACGCAAGGCACCGGCGGCGTTTCGCTCTTTGCCATTCAATTTGCCAAAATGTGCGGCGCGCGCGTCATCGCAACTTCCTCCAGCGACGGCAAGATCGAACGCGTCAAGCAGCTCGGCGCCGACTTCACCTTGAACTACAAGGCGACGCCCGACTGGGGAAAGAAGGCCCGCGAATGGAGCGGCCAGGGCGTCGACCTCGTCGTTGAGGTTGGCGGGGTCGGCACGCTGAACGAGTCGATCCGGGCTGTCAGGATCGGCGGCACCATCGCCTTCATCGGCGTGCTCGCCGGCCCGCCGCCGTCAGACTCGCGCCTCCCCTTGATGGTGATGCAGCAGCAGCGGCTGCAGGGCGTCACCGTCGGATCGGTCGAGGATCTCAAGGCGATGGTGGAGGCAACGGCGGTTCACAAGATGAAGCCGGTGATTGACAGGACCTTTGCCTTCGATCAGGCGAAACAGGCGTTTTCCCACATGGAGAGCGGCACGCACTTCGGCAAGGTGGCGATCGCGATCGACTGAACACAAAGCCCCGCAGCCGGTTCCCGCTGCAAAATTGCCGGGTTTTGAGCGCATCCAGATCGGCAGGGCACCGGAGCCAAACAACCCCGCTGGCAACAGCCGGCAACAGCGCGGCGCCAAACACGCTTGCTGGTTGCAAGAATTGCCGCCGTCGCTATAAGGCTTCCGATCCGAGAAAATCACCTCGTCGAAAACGAGTGCCGCCTGGCTCTCGCGCGTGCCGTCGGACGGAAATGAACGATGAGCGAAGACAAGAGCAAATTGCTGCGGTCGCTGACCATTGATCGCAGCACGGACAAGGTGGAGCGACCGGGCCGGCGCTGGCTGCCGCTAGTGGCGGCGGCTGCCATTTGCGTCGTCGGATTTGCAGCTTTTGCCGCTTACGAATTAGGCCGGCAGGACTCCCCTAAGGAGACCGCGCCGCAGCCGGCCGCACAGAAGCAGACCGCGCAGGTTCAACCGCCGCCCGCCGCCACAAACGACAAAACGGCCGGCAGTCTGGCGGCCTCCGGCTATGTGGTGGCGCGGCGCAAGGCGACGGTCGCGGCCGAAATCACCGGCAAGGTGGTCGAGGTTTTCATCGACGAAGGCATGACAGTGACTGAGGGTCAGATCGTCGCGCGGCTCGACAGCGTGCTGGCCGAAAAGGACTACGAGCTGGCGCGCTCGCGTGTCGAGACCGCGGACGCAGCGGTGGCCGCGATCACGGCCGATCTGGAGGATGCGACCCGGATCATGACGCGCATACAGACACTCTCGCAAAAGAATTTTGCCACCGAGGCCGATCTGACCAAGGCGCAGGCCCGCGTCGGCGTGCTCAGCGCGCAGTTGCGCCAAGCGCAGTCGCAATTCGAGACTGCCAAGATCGACGCCAAGCGCAGCGGCTCGCTACTCGACAAGCACCAGATCCGGGCGCCCTTTGGCGGCGTTGTCATCGACCGCAGCGCGCAGCCCGGCGAGATGATTTCGCCAATGTCGGTCGGCGGCTTTACGCGAACCGGCATCTGCACCATCGTCGACATGGATTCGATCGAGATCGAGGTCGACGTCAACGAGGCCTTCATCGGCCGCGTCAGTCCCGGCGGTCCCGTCAACGCGGTGCTGGATGCCTATCCGGACTGGACCATTCCCGCTTCCGTGATCGCGATCGTGCCGACCGCAAACCGCGAAAAGGCCACCGTGAAGGTTCGCATCCGCTTCGAGAAGAAGGATCCGCGCATCCTGCCCGACATGGCGGTGAAGGTGAATTTTCTGCAAGCCAGGGGAAACAGCAAGGAAAACGGCAAGGCCAACGACAAGGCAGGCGGTAAGGCCAACGGCGCCACCAAGGCCGCCGCAAACTAGCGCCCGCCAGAAATTCCGACAGGAGAGAAACGTGACAGCCGAACATCCGATGGTTCGCCTTACCGGCGTAGCCAAGCGCTTCACCAAGGGCAAGGAAACGATCTCGATTTTCGACCATCTCGATCTGGCGATTCCACGCGGCGATTTCATCGCGGTCATGGGCCCCTCCGGCTCGGGCAAGACCACGCTGCTCAATCTGCTCGGGGGCATCGACCGCGCCGACGCGGGCGAGATCTCGGTTGCGGACCACCGCATCGACGGCCTTTCCGAGGGCGAACTCGCTGCCTGGCGCGCCGCCAATATCGGCTTCATCTTCCAGTTCTATAATCTGATGCCGATGCTGACGGCGGCGCAGAACGTCGAACTGCCGCTGCTGCTGACGAAATTGCGCAGCAAGGAGCGCGCGGAGCGTGTCAACACCGCGCTTTCCGTGGTCGGGCTCGCCGATCGCACAAAACACCGTCCGCGCGAAATGTCGGGCGGCCAGCAGCAGCGCGTGGCGATTGCGCGTGCTATCGTCTCGGATCCGAACCTGCTGTTGTGCGACGAGCCGACCGGCGACCTCGACCGCCAGTCCGCCGACGAAATCCTGTCGATCCTGCAACTGCTCAATGGCGAGCTCGGCAAGACCATCGTCATGGTCACTCACGACCCGGCGGCGGCCAACTACGCCAAGCGCGTCCTGCATCTCGACAAGGGCCGCTTCGTCGAACGGGAGCTGGCCGCGTGAACGATTTCGACCTGGTACGGAAAAACCTGTTCCGCCGCAAATTGCGTGCGAGCCTGATGATCATGTCGATCCTGATCGCCTTCATGATCTTCGGCGTGCTCGCCGGATTCTACCGCGCGTTTACCTTGGGAGAGGATCGCGCCGCCGCTGACAGGATGATCACCGTCAACAAGATCAACTTCACCCAGCCGTTGCCGATCGCCTATTACAACCGCGTGCGGGCGGTGGAAGGGGTCCGTCAGGTGACCTTCGCCAACTGGTTCGGCGGCTATTATCAGGATCCGAAGAACTTCATCATGTCGCTCGCGATCGAACCATCAACCTATTTCGACGTCTATCGCAGCGAATTCGATGTTCCGCCCGAGCAGCTCCAAGCCTTCATCCGCGACCGCGGCAGCGCGGTGGTTGGCGAAAAACTGGCGCAGAAGTGGGGCTGGAAGATCGGCGATCGCATTCCCGTCCAGAGCAACATCTTCAGCCAGAAGAGCGGCGGACACACCTGGGACCTCACCATTGCCGGCATCGTCAAGGGCAAGGTCGAGCACGTCGACACCAACTTCATGCTGTTCCAATACGCCTATTTCGACGAGACCCGCAGTTTCGGCAAGGACACGATCGGCTGGATGATCCTGCAGACCACTTCGCCCGAAAACAACGATCGCGTGGCGAAAACGATCGACGCAATGTTCGCCAATTCCACCGCCGAGACCTCGACCGACACCGAAAAGGCGTTCGGCAAGGCGTTCGTGGCGCAGTTCGGCAACATCGCGCTGATCGTGTTCCTGGTGGTAGGCGCCGCCTTCGTCACCATCCTGATGATCGTCGGCAACACGATGGCGCTGTCGATCCGCGAGCGCACCCGTGAGATCGGCGTATTGAAGACACTTGGATTTTCAGGCCCGCGCATCCTGGCCATGGTGCTTGGCGAGTCCGTACTGCTGGCGCTGCTCGGTGGCGTGCCGGGGCTTGCGATTGCAGCCCTGATCGCCATGGCGCTGCGCGCGAGCCTCACCAACGTCGCTCCAGCCTTTGCGGTATCGCCAACCATCATGCTGCAAGGGTTGGCGCTGATGATCGCGCTTGGACTGATTACAGGGATCATTCCGGCGCTCAACGCCATGCGGCTTAGAATCGCAACTGCGCTCGGACGGGGATAGGCATGCGTTCGCTCTGGCTTCAGGTGGCGGCGGTCACATCAATCAATCTCAAGAGCATCGCGCAGCGGCGCTGGCTCTCACTCTCGACGGTGATCGCGATCGCGCTGGTGGTGATCGTGCTGCTCGCGTTCCTGGCGATGGCCAATGGATTCCAGCGCACGATCGCGGGATCCGGCGCCGACGATATCGCCATCGTGCTGCGGGCCGGCTCGCAGGCCGAAATCAACAGCACGGTAAGCCGCGACCAGGTGCGGCTGATCGAGGATGCGCCAGGCATCGCGCGCGGAGCCGACGGCAAGCCCCTGATCTCGCCGGAACTCTATCTCGTGGTCGACGGTATCAAGCGCACGACCAAGACCAAGGCCAACCTGCCGCTGCGCGGGATCGGCGAACAGGGCATGGCGTTGCGCAAGGACATTGCCATCACGGCGGGCCGCATGTTCAGCCGCGGCAGCAACGAAATCGTGGTCGGCAAAGCGCTGCTGCGGGAGTTTGAAGGGTTGGACCTCGGCTCTACGGTGGCGTTCGGCGCGACGCGCTGGACAGTCGTAGGCGTGTTCGAGGCCGGCGGCAGCGTGTTCGAATCCGAAATCTGGGCCGATCTCAACGTGGTGCAGAGCCTGTTCAACCGCAACAACATCGTCCAGACCGTGCGCGCGCGTCTCACCAGCCCGGCCGCATTGAACGAGCTCAAGAATTATAGCGATACCGATCCGCGGCTGAAGCTCGACGTCAAATCCGAAGCCAGCTACTTTGCCGAACAGGCGTCGCAAACCACCGACCTCATTCAGAAACTCGGCTGGCCGCTGGCGATCGCGATGGCGCTCGGGGCCATCGCCGGCGCGCTCAACACGATGTATTCGTCGGTGGCGTCACGCGCCACGGAAATCGCAACGCTGCGCGCGATCGGCTTCGGCGGCTTCCCCGCCTTCGTCGGTACGCTGGCCGAGTCGCTGTTGCTCGCGGTTATCGGCGGCCTGCTGGGCGCTGCCGCGACCTATCTGATATTCGATGGCGTCACCGCCTCGACGCTCGGCGGCAACTTCACCCAGGTGGTGTTCGACTTCAAGCTCAGTCCCTGGCTGATCGCCGAGGGTGTTGCGCTGGCGCTGATTGTCGGCTTGGTCGGCGGACTCTTTCCGGCCGTCCGCGCCGCGCGATTGCCGATCGTCGAAGGCCTGTACGCGAACTGAGCGTTATTCCCCCTTGAGGCCGGCGGTGCGGATCACCTCGCTCCATTTGCGGGTTTCGTCGTCGATGAACTTGCCTAACTCGGTGGCGGTGCCGGGGCGCGCCTCCAGTCCCTGAGCGATCAGCTTTTGCTTCACGTCGGGATCGGCAAGGACACGAATGATCTCCGCCTGCAGGCGATCGACGATTGCGACCGGCGTTGCTGCCGGCGCCATGAAACCGTACCAGCCGGAAGCGATCACGCTGGAAAGTCCCTGCTCGCGCAAGGTCGGCGCCTCCTGGTAAATCGGGCTGCGCGCGGCCGACGCCACGCCCAGCACACGCAACTGGCCGCTTTGAATATGCGGCAAGGCTGTGCTGATGGCGGTCAACGTTGCGTCGAGACGGCTCGCCAGCAGTTCCGTGTAGGCCATGTTATCGCCGCGAAAGGGAACGATGAGGCCTTTGACGCCTGCATCCCTGAACAGCAGTTCGGCCGCCAGATGGGGTTGCGAGCCTGCCCCCGGAGAACCAAAGGTCAGGCCTTCGGGCCGCGATTTGCCGTAGGCGATCATTTCCTGAACGGTCTTGAAGGGCGCCCGCGCATTGACCACCAGGAACAACGGCGCCATGACGGCCATCGCCACCGGCTGCAGATCCTTGCGGTTGTAGTTGAGTTTCTCGAACAAGGCTTCAGCCGTCGCAAACGGCGCCGCCGCATAAAGGAAGGTGTATCCGTCCGGCGCGGCGCGCGACACCAGTTCGTTGGCGACGCGGGTGTCTGCACCCGGCTTGTTTTCGACAATGAACTGCTGGTTCAGACCGCGCCCAAGCTGCTCGGCCAGGATGCGCAACGAGATGTCGCTAGCCCCGCCGGCCCCGTAGGGCGACACCAGCCGCACGATCCGTGACGGCCAATCGCCCTCGGCAAACGCGGAAAAGCGCGGACCTGCGGCAAAGCCAGCAGCGATGGTCCCCAGCAGCGTTCGGCGTGTGACGTTCATGATTGCCTCCCCGGAGCAGAACGCCGCCTGAAGGTGCGGTGCAGCCCGTCGCGTCCATCCCGTTTTATTCGAGCCGCATGGGCGCGATCGCATCGCTGCATCGCCGGGCTCCTGGTGTCATCGCCGCAACGATAGATACGCGCCGTCTACCGAACAATGTGTATTTTTTGACCGATTGATAAGCATGGCCTATGAATTCCGAAACGGCGGCATCGGGAGGCCCGGCATGGCGATGGACGTGACACTGCGGCAGTTGCGCGCCTATGTGGCCGTGCTGGAGGCCGCAAGCTTCTCGGAAGCCGCCAAGACCATGCACCTGTCGCAGGCAGCGCTCTCCGGCCTGATCAAGGAGCTCGAGAATCGCGTCGGCGTTCGCCTGCTGGACCGCACCACGCGAAAAGTGTCGGCGTCCGCGGTCGGCGAGACCTTTGCGCCGATGGCGCGGCGCGTGCTGACAAATCTGGACGATGCGCTGGAGAACCTGACCAATCTCAAGGAGCTTCGCCGCGGGGTGGTGCGTGTCGCGGCGCCGGAAACGCTATCCTGCACGCTGCTGCCGGAGCTGATCGCCGCATACAACGACAGCCATCCCGGCGTGCACGTCCGCTTCGATGACGTGCCGATCCAGGAAGTGCTGGCCGGCCTGCAGAACGGCGCCACCGATATCGGCTTCGGACCGGCCGGCGTCGTTCCGGATGATCAGGTCGAGGTGCACATGATCTGCGCCGATCCGCTCTGGGTGGCGCTGCGCGGCGATGATCCGCTGGCCAAAGGCAGGTCAGTCAGCTGGAAGGATTTGCGCGAGCGCCCCCTGCTCAACTACATGCCCAACATTGCCATCAACGTGCTGAGCCACGTGCCGCCCCGGCACCACCCCGGGGAATTGGTGCCCGTGCACCGGGTGAACACCGCACTGTCGATGCTGCGGGTGAGACAAGGCGCCGTGATCTGCCCCTCAATGGCCGAGCCGCTGGTGCACGGCTTCGGACTGACGTTCCTGCCGCTCATGCAACCGACCGTCAAATGGAAGATCGCGATGTTCGTGCGAAACAGCGCATCGCTTTCGCCCGCCGTGGAAAGCTTCCGCGACTTCACGCTCCATTTCAGCCCGAGCTGGACAGCCGTTGGAAGCGAGCGACGCCGCCCGAGCGAACGGCGCAAGCGCGTTTAGCGAAAGGCGTCACGCGCAAGTCGCTGCTTCACACCGAGAATTCGAAATCCAATCGCGGCAGAGCGCCCCCTGCAGGAAACATCCAATGATTGTAGATGTCCTGATGACAAACTGAATCCGTGGGCGTAGCCTCCTCCAAAATAAAACATATGGGAGGAGTGGCATGCCAGACGCAGCGGTCGCAGCACGTTCTTCTGAAACCACGAACAGCGGCACGACGCAGCAGGTCGATGTCGCCGTCGTCGGCGCCGGGTTTGCCGGCCTCTATCTCCTGCATCGACTGCGCAAGGCCGGCTTCTCGGCGGTCGTGATCGAGGAAGCCGGCGATGTCGGCGGCACCTGGTACTGGAACCGCTATCCCGGCGCACGCTGCGATATACAGACCATCGATTACAGCTACACATTCGATCCCGAACTCGATCGCGAATGGACGTGGTCGGAAAAATACGCGACGCAACCGGAAATCCTGCGCTATTTCGGCTTCGTCGCCGATCGCTATGACCTCCGTCGCGACATCCGCTTCAACACCAGGGTCAAGGCCGCGAACTGGGATGACACCAGCGAGCGCTGGCAACTCACAACCGATAACGGCGCTGATGTATCCTGCCGCTATTACATCATGGCCACCGGCTGTCTCTCCACGCCAAAGCCGCCGGAGATCGACGGCGTCAAGGACTTCAAGGGCGAAGTCTATTTCACCGGCCGCTGGCCGCATGACGGCGTCAATCTCGCAGGCAAGCGCGTCGCCGTGATCGGCACGGGATCATCGGGCATCCAGTCGATTCCTCTGATCGCGGAGCAGGCTGCGCATCTCACCGTGTTCCAGCGCACGGCGAGTTTTGCGCTGCCCGCGCATAACGGTCCGGTGCCCGACGATCGCAAGACGTACTTTGAGGCTGACCGCGCCGCCTATCGCGAGCAGGCGCGCTGGTCTCTTGCGGGCGTGCCGTATCCGCAGGAAATGGCGGTGAGCTGGCAATTGAGCGATGCCGAGCGCCGCGAACGCTTCGAGAAAGCGTGGGCGGCCGGCGATCTCGTCCACATCCTGACCCAGCTCTGGGCCGACCAGGCCGGCGATTTTGATGGCAACGCGCTGATCGGCAAGTTGATTCACGAGAAGATCCACACCGTGGTGAAGGACCCCGAGACGGCTGCGGCACTGAGTCCGCATGACCATCCATTCGGCTCCAAGCGCCCGTGCCTCGATACCAACTACTACGCGACCTACAACCGTCCCAACGTCACGCTGGTGAACCTGCGGCAAGAGCCGATCAAGGCGATCACGGCATCCGGCATCGCCACCGACAAGCGCAGCGTCGATCTCGACGTCATCGTGTTCGCAACCGGTTTCGATGCCATGACCGGCGCGATCATGGGGGTGCATCCGATCACGGGACGCGCCGGAAAATCCTTGTCGAGCGTCTGGGCCCAGGGACCGCAGACCTATCTCGGCCTCACGGTTGCGGGCTTCCCCAACCTCTTCATGATCACCGGTCCCGGCAGCCCGTCGGTGTTGTCGAACATGGCCGTGTCGATCGAGCAGCATGTCGACTGGGTGGTCGATCGCCTGGCGGCGTTGCGCGAGGCGGGCTTCACGACCATCGATGCGACCGAAACGGCGCAGGCCGGCTGGGCGCAGCACATGGCCGATTGCTCGATGCTGACGCTGCATCGGCTGGCCAATACCTGGTACACGGGCGCCAACGTTCCCGGCAAGGCGCAGACCTTGATGCCCTATAACAGCGGTGTCGGTCCCTACCGCGGCATCTGCAACGAGGTTGTCAGCCGTGGCATGCTGGGCTTCAGGCTCACCGGCCCCAACGTTCCCGAGCAATGCAATGACGGCGAGGTCGTGCGTCTGCAGCCGGACGTGCGGATCGTGCTGGGCATGCTGGCGGAAATGAACCTGCCGCAAATCGAGTCGCTCGGCGCGCAAGGCGCGCGCGCCTTCCTCGCCGAATTCAACAAGGGCCGTCCCGCAGGGCGCCCGGTCGGCGAGGTCGGCGATGGCGTGCTGCACGGCGCCGATGGCCTGCTGCCCTATCGTCTCTACCGTCCGGCCACGCCCGGCCCGCATCCGATCGTGGTCTATTTCCACGGCGGCGGCTGGGTGCTCGGCGACGAGCAATCCGACGATCCGTTCTGCCGCGACATCTGCCGCCGCAGCGGGATGATCGTCGTCAGCGTCGGCTATCGCCACGCGCCCGAGCATCGCTTCCCGGCGGCACCGGAAGATGGCTATGCGGCGACAAAGTGGATCGCCGAACATGCGGCCGAACTCGGCGGCAAGCCGGGACCGGTGCTGGTCGCAGGCTGGAGCGCCGGCGCCAACATCGCCGCCGTCACCTGCCAGCTCGCGCGCGACCGCGGCGGGCCGGAGATCGCAGGCCAGCTTCTGGTATGCCCGGTCACCGATTGCCGGTATGACCGCCAATCCTACTCCGAGAATGCGGTCGGCTATTTCCTGACGCGCGCGCTGATGTTCTGGTTCTGGGACATCTATTGCTCGCCCGCCGACCGTACGGATCCGCGCGCCTCGCCGCTGCTCGGCAATCTGGCGAACCTGCCGCCGGCGTTTGTCGCGACTTGCGAGTTCGATCCGCTGCGCGACGAAGGCATCGAATATGCCGAGGCGCTGGCTGCCGCAGGCGTCCCGGTCGAGCAACTGCAGGCGCGCGGCCACATCCACTCCTCCCTGATGATGGTGGACGTGGTGATCACCGGCGTCAGCGGACGCGCGAAGATGGCGGAAGCCCTGCGCGGTTTTGCGGGGTTGCCGCGGAAGCTGGAAGAGACCGGCGACGCATCGCCGATCGCGGTCAACGCCGCAGCGGGATAGACGATCTGCAGCCTCTCCCTCTCCCGTGAAGAACGGGGAGAGGGAGATGAGCGGCCGGCAGCCTGTCATGCATTAGATTTTCTACGTTGACCGATCCATTGATTTCGTTTGTCGTCGCCGGGACGCTCCTCAAGAGAAGAACGGAAAAGCAGACCCCATGACCGCCACGGACGATGTCAGAAATATCGAAGGCGTGATCCAATCCTATCTCGACGGCCTCTACGAGGGCGACACCAGCAAGATTGCGAGCGCCTTTCATCCGACCAGCGCACTGACCAGCATCGACGACGGCGGCGAACTGGCGATCACGCCGCGCGACATTTGGCTCGGCAACGTGCGGAACAGACCATCGCCAAAGCAGCGGGGCCTGGCGCGCCACGATGAGATACTGTCGATCGATCTCGTCGGTCCGACGATGGCCTACGTCAAGCTCAAATGCGCGATACCGCCGCGCTTCTTTACCGATCAACTCTCGCTTCTGAAGATCGACGGCCGCTGGCAGATCGCGCAAAAGGTTTTCATGACCGAGCTGCGGGAGTGACCGGCCATGGCCGCCGGGCCGAAGGAGACAACAATGAATTTCCTCGACAGCTACATGGTCGATCCCCGTCTGTCTCTGCTCGACAAGACGAAGATCCAGGCCCAGGTCCTGGTGCCCGTGCTGCGGGCGTTGCGCGCTGAATTGGGCAAGGAAAAAGCCGACGCGGTCGTCAAACAGGCCCTGCGCGATTGGTCGAAGCAATTGTTCGCCGATGTCGGCGCGAGCGTCGAGGGCAGCGCGCGGCGCAAATGGGCGGCGATGCACACGGCGCTTGCCGATGTCACCGAACGCGAAGTGACGGTGGAGATGCGCCGGCACGACAAGGAGGCGCTGGAGTTCGACGTCACGCATTGCCGCTTTGCGGAATTCTTTCGCGCGCTCGGCGAGCCGGAGCTCGGCGCGCTGCTGGTCTGCGCAACGGACTTCGACATCGTTGCCGGTGGGGGTAGCGAGGTCAGCCTCAACCGAGAACAGACCCTGATGCAGGGTGCGCCAAGCTGCACGTTCCGCTACGCTTTCGCGCAGCGATCGTGATTTCCTGCCGTCACTCGCGCCGCAGAAATCCCGTGAAAGCCATCGATAGTGGCGTATGATGCATCCCAGGAAACCCGGCTTGATCGGGCCAGCAAGGGAGAGCGCCGATGGCAGCGACGGCGGAGCAAATCTCGCCCTGGCTCAAGGGACGCTCATTCGCCTCCTTGAGGGAAGAGTTCGACCGCAACGGTTACCTGATCTTCGAACGCGTACTTGCGCCCGACCGCGTCGCAGAAATCCGCGCTGCGCTGGCGCCGCACCTGGCGCGCGATCTGCTTGGCCGCAACGATTTTGAAGGCACCAAAACCAACCGCGTGTATGCCTTGCTGGCGAAATCGCCGGTGTTCGCCGAACTCGCGATCCATCCGCTCGCCCTGGCCTTCGTCGAGGCCGAGCTCGGCGACAGCTGCCTGCTGTCGGCCATGCTCGCGATCAATCTTCATCCCGGCGAGACGGTGCAGCCCTGGCACTTCGACGACGGCGGCGTCAAGATACCGCGGCCCCGTCCGGCGCTCGGTATCTCCACGTTCTGGGCGATCGACGATACGACCGAGCAGAACGGCGCCACCGAAATCATTCCGGGAAGTCATCTCTGGGACGGACAATATATCGAGGGCGCGGTGAAACCCGCGCACTTCACCAACGAAGCCGAGCACGACGAAGGCAATCGAACGGACGCCATCAAGCTGATCATGCCGTCCGGATCGCTGGCGATCACCAAGGGAACGTTATGGCACCGCGGCGGCGCCAACCGATCGGACCGGCCGCGCCTGATCATTACGCCGCAATATTGCGTGGGCTGGGTGCGGCAACTGGAGAACATGGCACTCGCCGTCCCCGCCGATCTCGCGAGCCAATTGCCGGAGCGTGCACGCGAACTGATCGGCTACTCGATCCATCCGCCGTTCATGGGCTATGTCGACGGCGTTCATCCGAGGCGCTTGCTGCGGACGCATTGACGGATACCGGATATCGCCCCCTGGACCGGATGAGCGGGATTTCCTGCAGCGACAAGCCCGCAGCGAACACCCTCGTCGTCTTTTCGTCGTAACCTCCGAACCGGTTTGTGAAATGCTTCACTGACAGGTTGACGCCGACGCGGCAAGGTAGAGAAACGACGATCTCACGCGTCGGAGTGTATCTCCGTGCTTACCCTGATTGCACAGACCACCGAAATTTCTCCGGCAGCGCGATGGCTTGTTGCCACACGCGGCAGCGCCGCGATGGTCGCTGGATGGGCCTCATTTCGAATTGGCAACGACACCGCGCAACCGTTCGCTCGGCTGCCGTGCGCGCGCCTTTCTGAGAGCAGCATTCAACGATCGCCATATTGACTATTCATTTGACGCCGGAGGAACCACAACGATGCGCTTCCTCGATCAACCGACCAAGGACAAAGTGCAGTCCGTGATCGACGCCAACATGACGCAGTTGGCCGCGGTCGAGGGATTTGTTTCCGCTGAACCCGGTTTTCCGATCATCGATGGCGCCGTGCGCAAGGAGCCGGCGGTCATCGTCTACGTGATCCACAAGAAGCCATCGGCCAGCGTGCTGCCGGAAGAGCGCATGCCGCGCCAGCTCGGACCCTATCGCGTCAGCGTGATGCAAGCCGATCCGTTGCGGCAAGTCATGACGTTGATGAGCGATCAGCCCATCGCCGATAGCATCGCGGCTTCGGCGTCCGGCCTCACCTACAAGCCGATCACCGGAAACCCGATCAACGCGAAGTTCAAGGTCAAGAAGCCGATCGTCTGCCACATCGGTCCTGACGCCGGCTGGCCGGTGCTGCGGCCGTTCCTCGAGGCGACGAAAAAGACGCTGTCCGTCGCGATGTACGACTTCAATGCCGACTATATCGCGAAGAGCTTCATCGAGACGGTGCGCGACAAGGATCTTCAGGTCGTGCTGACCTGGGACGACGGCATGACGGAGCCGGAGACCAAGATCCGCACCAAGCTCAGGAAATCCCTGAAAGACAATCTCGACGGCTTCATCGTGCGGTGCGGCGCCTCGCGCCGCTTCGCCAGTGCCTATCACGAAAAGGTCGCGGTCCGCGATTCCAGCGCATTCTGGCTGTCCAGCGGAAACTGGAGCTCGCGCAGCCAGCCGAACATCGACCCGATCGGAACCCCTTCCCAGGCCAAAGGGATGTACAGCAAGGGCAACCGGGAATGGCATGTCATCGTCGAGGATGACAAGCTGGCTAAGGTCTTCGAGCGCTACATCAAGCACGACCGCGACGGCTCGAAGGCGGAAGCGGAAGCCGGCGAGGACGGCGTTGTGCTGGATGCGCAGACAGCTGCCCGGTTGCCGGACGTCTTTGTGCCGGTCGAGGCATTGTTCGACGCCGATGACGTCGCTGATACGCCGACGCCGATCGCCCCCGAGATCCTGCCGACCGGGCCCGGCGAGTTCGAGGTCGCGCCCGTCCTGACGCCCGACAACTACATCGGCCGCATCATGGAGCTGATCGACAGCGCCAAGCGATCGATCTTCCTGCAGTTCGCCTACATCAATTTCAGCGACAAGAAGATCGACAAGAAGTTCACCGAAATGCTCGCGAAACTCGCCGAGCTCAGCAACCGCCCGAACTTCGACATGAGAATCATCCTCGGCAGCAACGGCGCGGCCGACAAGATCAGGAAGCTCGTGGAATCCGGCTTCAAGGAAACGGTATTCCGCAGCCAGAGCGGCATCCACAACAAGGGAATTATCGTGGACGGCGAAACCGTGCTGGTCAGCAGCACGAACTGGTCCGGTGACGGCGTGCTGCGCAACCGGGACGCCGGACTGATCATCTTCAACAAGGAAATCGCGACCTACTACCAGAACGCCTTCGTGTTCGACTGGGAGAACCGCGCCAGCGCCTTCATCGAGGATGATCCGCCGGTGACGGTCGCGCGCGACGGTGACGAGACGCCGCCGGGCATGGTGCGGATGTCATGGCGCGATTACTACGGCTAGGCGACGTGCCTCTATCAACTGATGGCGTCGCGATTGTAACTCGAACTATTTCGATACTGCACCCGCTAGCACATTCGGCGAATTGCCGTCTGACCCGTTTCATGATGGGAGACTGTTATGGCTGATGGATTTCTGACAAGCGATACGACCGATACGACCTGGATCAGGCCGCTAGGCACGGACTGGAAGGAGGTTACCTACACCGCCGTCGACGGTCTTGCGGTGTTCGAGGGATGCATCATTCTTGGAACCGTGGCCGAGGCGCAAGGCACCAAGAAATTGGTGGAGGACAATCCGGGTATCCTGAAGGACGACGCCGAGGCCTTCGGCGCCGGAATCCGTGGCGCCCAGTTCCGCTGGAAGAACAACACGATTCCCTTCGAGATCGATCCCAATCTGCCGAACCAGCAGCGCGTGCTCGACGCCATCAAGCACTGGCAAGACAATACGCCGATCAAATTTGTGAAGCGCAACGCGGCTGATCCCGCCCATAAAGATTTCGTCGTGTTTCGTCCCGGGAGCGGCTGCGCATCGTCGGTCGGCCGGCGCGGCGGGCGGCAGGAGGTCATCCTGGGCAGCGCCTGCAGCACGGGGAACTGCATTCACGAAATCGGCCACACGGTCGGGCTTTGGCACGAGCAAAGCAGGAAGGACCGCAATCAGTTCGTGACCGTCAAGCTCGATGCGGTCATTCCGAATGCCCGCCACAATTTCAATCAACACATTCAGGATGGCGTCGACCTCCTCGCTTACGACTATGGCTCGATCATGCATTATCCGCGCAACGCGTTCAGCGCCAATGGCGAAGACACGATCATTCCGAAGAAGGCCGGCGTCGAGATCGGGCAGCGCAAGAAGCTGAGCGCCGGCGACATCGCATCGGTGAAGAAGCTCATCACGATATGAGGAGATGACCGGTGGGCCTGGTCGTCAACAACAATGTCGAAGGCGCCGGCGTTCATGCGTTAATCGTCGGCGTCAGCGACTATCTCAACCTCCCCGAAGCCGGCGAACCGTCCCCCGACGAGACGTGGAACCTCAACAAGCTCTCCTCGCCCGCGCTCTCGGCCCTCAAGATCTTCGACTTCATCACGACGACCGGCCTGCGGCTGCCGCTGAAAACCGTCCGGCTGCTGCTCTCGCCGTCGCCGGCCGAGGTGCAGGTCGAGCCCCGGCTCGCCAATGCCACGCCAACCCGTGCCAGCCGGGCTGCGTTTTCCAAACTGGCAGCCCAGTGGCGCACGGACGCCTCGAACAATGCGGAGGACATGACGTTCTTCTACTTCGCGGGCCACGGCACGCAGCGCGGCTCCGAGGATTCCGTGCTCATGCTCGACGACTTTCTGACGAGCGACGCGCCGCTCAACGAGTGCTTCGAAATGCACAATCTGAAAAGCGGCATGGCGCCGACGGCGACGCGCCCGAATATCGCGCTGACGCAGTTCTACTTCGTCGACGCCTGTATGGACCGAAACGCAAAGCTGAGAAGCTTTCTGAATCCGGTGGTACCGCCGGTGTTCGGAATCGAACTGAGCGGCAAGGACAAGCGGGCGGCGCCGCTGATCTACAGCACAGTCGACGGCGCGTTCGCGCTCGGACGCAGCCGCAAACCGAGCCACTTCGCCGAGGCGCTGACGCGGGCCCTGAACCGCGGCGCCGAAGAGCCTGACGAGGAGACCGGGCAGTGGCCGGTGACGGCGACGACGATCAAGAACGCGCTGGACTTCTACTACACCAAGAACAATCTCGGGACGCTCGTGACCATGGGCAGCCTGGTTGGCTCGCCGGTGATCCGGTATCTGGCGGGCCCGCCGGATATCGACATAGCCGTCGAGGTTCAACCGGACAGCCTGGGGATACCCTCCGCCATCGGCGTGCTCGATCAGAACAATGCCGCGGTTCCCGGATGCAACCCCGGCGCCAAGACGAAGTTCGAGTTCACCGTCCAGGCGGGCGTCTATCGGCTGGAAGTCAACGCGGGACGATTGGCGTCAAACCCGTTTCGTTCACCACCGCGGCCTTTCATGAAGCCGGCGCTGAAGCCCTGGACGCACAATCTGTCACAGTTTCTCAAGCCCTCGATCTGAGCCTCGCTGAGGAAAGTTGTCATGGCCGATCCCAAAGCAACCCTCACGTTCAAGCTCGACACGCCGCCGAACCAAAGGTGGAGCGGCGCCTTGCCGATCGAGGTGCGCGACGAGAAGCTTGTCCTCAGGGCACGCGGAGTCAGCGACGATAGCCTGGAAGTGCCGCCGGGGCGCTACTACGTCACCGCGACGCTGCCCAACGGCGACCAGTCCACGGTCGACGAGGTCGTCGTCGTCAGCCCCGGTGAGAGCAAACAGCTCAACATCGCGTGCCCGGACGCCGCCTTTCCTCCCAGGCTGGAAACCACGAATACGATTTCGGATTCATTGTGGGAGATTTCGCGCCCGGTCACGCAGTATTTCTTCAGGCAGTCGTTTGCGGTTGTTCGCGGAAACTGGCTGGCCGACAAGATCGCCGGTACCAGCTCCCAGGTCCCGCTCAAGCGAGAGCCTACGACCCGGTCAAACCTGGATATCCCGTTCTCGCGGGAGGCGGTCTGGATCGAAATCGAGAGATCGAAGCAATGTAACTATTTTGCCGTTCCGATCGACGAAGGCGGTTCAACGACAGTCGAATGGTCGCTCGACCTCAAGACCGACAAACTCACCCTCGAGTTCGACTTTCACGACGGCGAACTGAACTCGTTGCTAGACTTCGCCAACAACAGCAAGGCCGACGAGGCGCGGTCGATATCGCGCACGCTGGTCACGCGGCCCGACTATTACGCGACGAAAAAGCAATCCCCGCTTCGCGCGGCGCTTGGCGCCTACGTGCTGATACGCGCCAATCAGCTCGAAGGTCTGGACGAGTGGACCGGCAATCTGGTTGCTTCCTATCCCTGGCTTCCGGACGCGCTCGCGGTTCGCATCGAGTATCTGGCGCGCAGCGGCCGGCACCCGGAGGCGCTGAAGCTGTTGCTGGATATTCCGAAGTCGGGGGCGCCGCTGTTTCGTTCCGGTATCGGCTATCTCGCCGATCGCGCCAGGACCTACGCAAAACTGGCGGCGGAAGGCGAATCCAGCCTGCAAGTCTCGGCGGACGACATCGAAAAGCTCAAGCGGATCTCGCAGGTTTTCGGCGAGCTTGTGATCGCGCTTGATATGACCTTGTCGACAACCGCGCTCCGGAACGTTCCCGCCTTCAAATCCGCGTAACCGGCACCGAATTGCCATCGGTCTGGTCGACGGTCCAGGGCACGGCGACCGTCGTCAGGAAGTCGCCAGGACCAAGTCGGTCCCGGCCCGAACGCCGGATTTCCGCCGCCAGCACATAGCTGTCGCGCGAGCGGAAATCCCAGCGTGCTTCCAGATGAAAGGGAATGCGATCCTGCCTTCCGCTGATCCCCTCGATGACGACCTCCGCGATCCGCGTCGACACCGCGTCGATCAACGTCACATCATCGAGTCCCACGATCGCGGTCGCGCCGTCGAACCGTTGCGGCGACGGGAGCTCAATCCAGCCACGAATCGAGATCTTGCGCATGGGCCTTTCCCGCGAAGCGGTCGGTGCTGGCCGGATTACGTGCCACAAACCGGCGGCGCGAAGTTCAGTGCGATTTACCCCGCCCTCGATGCTTGCGGCCGATGCGTGGCCGAAGGCACTGCCTGCGCATCGAACACGATTCCCTCATATCCCTTCTCGGCAACCTCGGTGATGGCGGCGACATATTTCGGCGTGCCGCCATTATAGACGAGGTAGCGCGTCTTGCCGTGCTCATGGCCGGGGATGTTCGAATTATACCCGGTGAACCACGACTTGGCTTTGCGCATCAGCATGATGGCATACATCTTGGTCACGTGCGCCGTCCAACGCGCCTGCGCTTCGGCCGTCGGCTCGGCCCGCGTATGGCCGCGGTCCCACATGTGGGCGAGCAGCCCCATGCACCAGCCGACACCATTCTCGATGCCGCGCGGAAAGTTCGTCGACGCCGAACCGCTCTGCGGTCCGGTCGGCATCAGCAGGTTCGGAAAGCCGTGCGCCATCATGCCGAGAAAGGTCGAGGGTCCGTCGCACCAGTGGTCGGCAAGCTTCACCCCGCCGACGCCGGTGATATCGATCGCATCGAATGCGCCGGTGATGGCGTCGAAGCCGGTGGAGTAGACGAGAATGTCGAGTTCGTAATCGCGCGCACTGGTGCGCAAGCCGGTTTCGGTCACCCGCTCGATCGGCGTCTCGCTGATGTCGACGAGATGCACATTGTCACGGTTATAGGCCTCGAAATAATTGGTCTCCAGCGGCACCCGCTGCACGCCAAAACCGTGATCCCTGGGGATCAGCTTTTCCGCCGTCGCCGGATCCTTCACCCGCTGTCGGATACGCTCGGCGATGTAGGCGGAGAATTCGGCGTTGGCCGCCTCGTCGGTAAATATCTCGCGAAAATTGCTCAACCATATGCCGAAGCCGGGCTCGTCATAGAGCTTGTCCCACAGCGCGACACGCTCCTCGCGGGTGGCTTCGTAGAAGCCGCGCCTGTCGGGCTCGTGCTCGAAGCCGCCGGGCGTGCGCCGGCAGGCGGCGAAGATGTCGTCATAGCGCGAGCGGATGTCAGCCATCTCCGCGTCCGAGATCGGGCCGTTGTTGAGCGGCGCGCTCCAGTTCGGCCGTCGCTGAAACACCGTGAGTTCACCGACCTTGTCGGCAATCTCGCCGATCACCTGGATCGCGGTGGCGCCGGTGCCGATGATGCCGACCTTCTTGCCGGCCAGCTCGACCGGCTCGTGCGGCCAGTTGAAGGTATGAAACGAACGCCCCTTGAACGCCTCCATCCCCTCCAGCCGCGGCAGCGTCGGTATCGAGAGCAATCCGACTGCAAGAATGAGGAAGCGGCAGGAGAGTTCGCGCCCATTGTCGAGCTTCAGCCGCCACCGATGGCTGGCCTCGTCGAACACCGCCACCACGACCCTGCGGTTGAACCGCATGTATTTGCGCAAATCGAACTTGTCGGTGACGTAGTTGAGATAGCGCAGATTCTCCGGCTGCGCCGAAAAGCGCTCCTTCCAGTGCCACTCGTTCAGCAGTTCCTTCGAGAACGAATAGCCGTAGGTATAGCTCTCGGAATCGAAGCGCGCGCCGGGATAGCGGTTCCAGTACCAGGTCCCGCCGAGATCGGGCGCGGCGTCGAGCACGAGGGCATCCACCCCGAGGTCCGCCAGCCGCTTGATCTGGTAAATGCCCGAGACGCCGGCGCCAACGACGACGACCTCATAATGCGGCTTGATCTCCCCGGTCATGCGCTTCCCCGTTCTTGCTCTTTTGCGGCGACGCTTCGTGCGCGGTCGCTGCACTATAACAATTATCCGGGCTTTGCACTTGCGTCAGCAAGCCGGTCTGCGTTGCGAAATCGGAAAATGCGGCGGCATTCTCGCGACGCCATTCGCCCGAGGTTTGCATCTCGTTTGCCCTCATCGAGATCGAGGGCGCAGGGAAGACCGGGTGCGCGCCGCACCCGCGGTCTCGTGTGCAATGTGCGTAAGGAAATGCGGCACACGAGCATACAGGTTTGGCGGGAGCATCCCGGCCTTCCCTGCGCAATGGGTTTACGGCTTATACGTGCTCTTGTGTCCGCAAAATCTGCCAGAATGTGCGAACGGGCGGTTCTGACCAACCGCCCGTCGCTGGATCTGATCCCGTTCGTGCTCAAAGGCCGAGAGCCTGTCGGGGAGCGAGGGACAGATCCGGTGGTCTTCCTCAACCCGAACAGTTGCACGGGCTTCGAGCCCGAACCGAGCAAGGAAGGGAGTGGATGATGGCACAAGATGAGGTCGTTGTCGTCGGTATTGATGTGGCCAAGGACAAGGTGGATGCGTGCATTCGCTCGCTGTCTCAATGGCAGACGTTCCCAAGTACCGCGGAGGGGCAGCGCGCCCTGATCCGCTGGCTTCGCAAACACAGGGGCGGCAAGGCAGCCATGGAGGCTTCCGGCGGTTATGAGCAGGACTGGGCCAAGGCGCTGCGCGAGGCCCGCATCGAAGTCCGGATCGTCGACCCGAAGCGGGTGCGCAGCTTCGCCCGCTCGGCCGGACGCCTCGCCAAGAACGATCCGATCGATGCGGAGATGATCGCCTGGTTCGCCGAGACCTTCACCGAAGCACCGGGCCAAGCCTACGACGCGGCACGCGAGAGGTTGGTCAAGATCGTCAATGCACGCCAAGGACTGCTCGATCTACAGACTAGCTTGAAAAACAGTGGCGAGCATTCCGTGCCGGACGTCGTGCAGAAAATGCAGGCGCGGCTCTTGAAGAAGATTGCCGTCGAAGTCGCCAAGCTCGATACTGCGATCGCAGCCCAGGTCAAAGCGACACCGCATTTTGCCGAGCTCGCCGAGATCATCGAGAGCGTGCCGGGACTTGGCAAGATCACTTCCGCCGGACTGATCGCGACGATGCCGGAACTGGGCCAGGTGAACGACAATATCGTCGCGGCCTTGTTGGGGGTAGCACCTTACGATGACGATAGTGGCCAACGGCGGGGCAACCGCCACATCAAGGGCGGACGCCGAAAGGCCCGCAACCTCTTCTACATGCCTTGCATGGGAGCTGCGACCCAGCACAACCCCGTGCTCAAGGCGTTCTATGACCGCCTGATCGCCAAGGGAAAGGAGCCGAAGGTTGCGCTCACCGCCTGTATGCGCAAGCTCATCGTCATCCTCAACACCATGATCGCGCGACGCCAAAAATGGGACGCCAACCGCTACAAAGTGAGCGACCCCGCTCGGCTTCCGCCGAGCGCATGCCCAGCCTAAAGACCGGTGAGCGGATGGGGTCAAGGCCGTCAGCCGCCGGAGGCGGTGGCGCGTAGCGCCAGCCTTGAGGCCAGCCGATCACAGGGCTACATCAACACAGTTGCTCCCCGGCGAACGGCTTTTTTGCCACCGTCGCCCCGAGAAGCCTCGCTTCCGGGACTTGATGCCAGCACCGCGAACATCAGGACCACACGACTTCACCGTACGCGTCAGGCGCGTACGTCCAGCGCGCCATCCACGTCCATCGCATCTCACCGCACGTTCGTGACGATCGCGAGCGCCCCTCATCCGCGGCGAGACGAGCGGAGTTATGCGACTGATTTGGGCGGGAACGAAAGCGGAATATTTTTGATTCCCGGGCTTGACGCCATTTCTGAAAATCAGAAGTGATTTGCCCTTCGGGTTGATTTGTCGCACGTAACCGCCTGAAATTGTGCTTGCGCACAAAGCAAATCAGTCGGCGG
The DNA here is from genome assembly GCF_001693515.2 of Bradyrhizobium paxllaeri. NCBI lineage: Bacteria > Pseudomonadati > Pseudomonadota > Alphaproteobacteria > Hyphomicrobiales > Nitrobacteraceae > Bradyrhizobium > Bradyrhizobium paxllaeri. The sequence continues at coordinate 1,162,523 of NZ_CP042968.1, read as the reverse complement.
TGAGAAGCGCCGCGCAACAGGATCCCTACAAGTCCGCGCCTCAGTCGCGTCAAAAAAAAGCCTTGCTGTGACTGGCGCGCCATAGGATTGCGGCGAAAAACTCCTTAGAAGTCGCAACTGTGGCGTGGCGGGGAAAATATCTTGGCATGTCTGCGGCAAGGGCTGTCCCAGAAAAGCTACCTGCAACTCTTGTTGCAGTGGCGGCACTAGTGGTTATCACGATCAGGCTCAGCGTCCCTTCGTCCCCAGCGGCGCGGGACTTTGAGGAATGCGCGGAGTGGACCCGAAGGATGTTTCCGGGCGACGAGCGCGTTGCGCGGATCATGGATTGCGGCGCGCGTTTTGCCGGGCGACGAAAAGCGGACGGTGGTTATGCCTACTATGATTTATTGCAGAACCGCAGCTTTGACATAGCTGGTCCGAACCCGACAGCGAACGAGCGCGCACAGATCTATTCGCAATATGGGCGCTTCCTTGAATTGCAGCGGCGTGAGGCAGCTTTGGCCGAGGTTCAGCAACTGGCCGCCGAACAGCCTCGTGTCACCGAACAGCCTAGTGTCACCGAATTGCCGATGCCCATCAACTTGCGCCGTCCAACTACACCACCATCGAAACTGGAGCCGTGCGCGATCAAAGGATCGCTGTCGTGCACTTGGACGAAGTTGACCTCCACCGTCAGAAACGCTTTTGCTTCCAAGCGTGTCGCTTCAACTAACCCGCGCTAGCGGCAATTGGCGACGCGCTGGGCTCTCGTGTGCGCTCGATCCTCGCACCTTGCGATGATGTACGACATGGGCCGGAGATGGCGGACCCAGTGCAATCCTGCTCCCCAATCCTGCTCCGGATCCTCTGGGCGCGAGAGTGCGCGGACGGATAGATGCGTAGGGTGGGCAAAGCGAAGCGTGCCCACCATCGAGCAGCGCGAGACCGTTGATGGACGGTGGACACGTCGCTATCGCTCCTTTGCCCACCCTACGCGGCCGAGCCCGCTTCCATCCGCGCATGCAACTGTTCGACATACGGGTCCTCGATTCCCAACGCGGCGAGCTGCGTCGCCAGTTGCACGAGGTATTCCCGGTTGGTGCCGAGCACGCCCTTCCCGCTTGCGATCATCGCTGCAGTCTCGGCAAGCGGCAGTTCGCCGACATAGCTCGGATGCGCACGGTTCGAGGCGAAGGCAAGCGCCGTGATCGGTCCCTGCGGCGTCTGCATCGGCACCATCGCCGGCGCATAGCCGCCGCGCAGCATCTCGCGGCGCCAGAGTATCGCGGTTTCCGCATGCACAGAATCGGCAGCGATACGAAACGCCAATCCCCGGCAACATCCCTAGCCCGGCTCCAGCGACAGCATCAGCGCCGGATAGTCATTCGATCCGCGGCCGAGATTGATCTTCAGCGTGAAGCGGCGCTGATAGTCCTCGACGTCGGCGAGTCTCACCTCGGCGAAATGAAAGCCGGGGTCCCACATCAGCGAGCCGTAGCAATAGATCCAGAGATCGTCGCCATCAGGATGATTGCCAAGCACGGAAAGCCGAGACGTTTCGATCTCTTCATCCGGCAGCCGCCAGGCAACCGGCCATCCCGCGGCCCGCGCCCGCTGCTCCCACATCGCAAACATTTCCGGTGTCAGCCGCAGCAGCGACTTTTCCGGATGCGTAACCCGCGTTCGCAGGTCGGGCAGGTGAATGAATGCGTCCGCGGTCAAGCCCGCCCCCTTGCAGATGCCCTGTTCATCCGCAATGTGCCATCGCCGGGCCTCGACGCCAATTCACCCTGCGAGGTATTCGCAGGTCATTATTTCATGGCTTGACCAATATTTTTAGGCCCAGCCTGCATCTGCAGCACCAAAGCCGGCCGTTCACTCGATCCCGGCTGTCAACGCATACGGCTCACTGCGAGGGGCGGCTGGATATGATAAAATCCATTCGACTGAGTATTTGCCGCAAGTCGGCCATGCCGGCATCGATTCCTCGCAGCGCGTCGCCGAGCGCAGCCGTGGTCCGCGCCACTGCCGCTACGGACGTACGGAATTCGCCGTAATTTTGAAAGGTCTGATCGATATCGGCGAACAGACATTCATAGCGCGGCTCAAGATAGTCGTTGCAGACCTGGATGCGCCAGTGATTGGTCTTGATCTCCCGATTGCGCATGAGGTCGTGCGCGACGGCGTGGGCATGCGCCTGCGCGCTGGCTTCATCGGGAAATTCCTGGCCCTCGCTGTCCGGATAGGTGTGACGCCCCGCCTTCAGGATAAAATAATACAGTGGCATGATTCCTCCTGTCGCACGGACGTTTGGTTCCCTCCGAAGAGCCTGCCCACCGGGCCTACGTCGTCGGGACGCGTCAATAGTCTCCAACATCAGGCCACCGGCAAGCACACGACTTCGCAAAGTCCCAGCAGCTTACGGCTTCGAGGCATTCGCCTCCTTCATCGGAAACTCGATCGTGAACACCAGTCCCTCCGACGAAAACTCGCGCTTGACGTCCGCTTCGGGAACGCCGCGATCGATCGCAGCGGTTCCGAAGCCGATGTGATCGGGTTCCTCGATGCGCGGCCCGCCCCTCTCTTTCCAAACGAATTTCAGAAAGTGCTTCTGGTTCCTGACCGACGCCGTCCAATTCAGAAAAACTTTGCCATCGGTTTGCGAGAGCGCGCCGTACTTGGCGGCATTGGTCGCCAGCTCGTGCAGGACCAGGCCGAATGGACTCGCGAGATCGGGCGGCAGCACAACCGGCTCGCCCTCGATTTGCAGCCGGTCCCGGCCACCGACCATGTACGGTTCGAGCTGTTGGCGGACCAACGCTCTGAGGTCGACACCCTCCCAGTCGGACTCGACCAGAAGATTGTGCGATTTGGCGAGCGCTGACAGGCGGCCATCGAACTGAGCCACGAATTCGCTAGGAGACGCCGCGCTGCGCAGGCTCAGATGCGCGATCGACTGCACCACGGTCAGGGTATTCTTGACCCGGTGCGTCAGCTCGCCGAGCAGCAGCGCCTGCCTCGTTTCCCAGGCCTTGCGATCGGTGATATCGACAAAGGTAATGACGACGCCGTCGATCTTGTCGTCAACCGTCCGATAGGGCCGCAAGCGGATGTCGAACCAGCGACCCAAGCGGCTGCGCACTTCGCGGGTGATCGGCGCAAGATGCGACAGCACGGACTGCGCATCCTTGACCAGATCGTCATATTCAAGCCGGTGGGCGAAATCGGTGACGGGACGCCCTTCGTCGTTGGGAGTAATGCTGATCAGGTCGGTGACCTGCTGGGTGAAACGCTTGATCCGCAAACTTGCATCCAGAAACAGCGTGCCAAAATCGGTGGCCGCCATCAGGTTCTGCAGATCGCTGTGCCCGCGCGAAACCGCCTCCAGCTTCAGTTTCAGTTCGGTGTTGACGGTTTGCAGCTCTTCGTTGATCGATTGCAGCTCTTCCTTGCTGGTTTCCAGCTCTTCCGACGTCGAGCGGTATTCCTCATTGATGGACTGCAGCTCCTCGTTGGCAGCGCGCAGCTCCTCATTGGTGGCTTCCGATTCTTCCCGGGTGCTGCGCAGCCGCCCCTGCGTCAATTGCAATTCTTCGGTCAGGCGGCGGACCACCTCGTCGACACCGCCGGTCTTGTCGAAGTCCTGCATGCTGGCGGGATCGACGGCTTCGCCCTCGATGAAGACAACGACGGCCTCGTGCGGCCGTTCGCCGTCGTCTTCGAGGATCGGCTTGACGTGCAGCAGCACGCGATGGGACGAGCCGTTGAAGCGCACCAGGATGGGCAGGCTGAGCGACGGTTTCGGGTTCTCGAACACCCGGTGCAGGGCGGAACGCAGTTCGAACCGCAATTCCGGCCGCACCAGGTCGACGACGTCGCCGCTCAGCGGCCCGCCGGACGGCTGCAGATAGCGGCCGGCGTTCTCCGACAGATGAATGACCCGGTGCGTGCTGTCGACCAGAACGCTTGGCGGCGCGACCTTTTCGATCGCCTTGCGGTGCGATGCGGCTTCGCTGAGCATCGCGCTGGGCGCAAGCGAGGCCCTCGCGCTGGCGGCGTGGTCCTGCAATGCTCCCATGCTGCCCAGCAGGCGCGGCAGTAGCCGCGGCTTGTCGCCGCCCTGCACCGTGGACTGATAGATGCGGGCCTTGCGGTCGACGGTGCGGAACAGGCCCGGTGGGCTGTCGGCGGTCTCGGACGAGCCGACCAGCAGAAATCCGCCGGGGTTCAGCGCGTAATGGAAAGTGCTGCAGACCTGCTGTTGCAGTTCACGATCGAGGTAGATCAGGAGGTTGCGGCAGGAGATCAGGTTGATGCGGGAGAACGGCGGATCCTTCAGCACGCTGTGACTGGCAAACAGCACGGTGTCGCGCAATTCCTGCCGCACCCGGAATTGTTCGCCCTCGCGCACGAAGAAGCGGCGCAGACGCTCCTCGTTGATATCGGCCTCGATCGCCGCTGGATAGCGACCCTCCCGGGCGACCGCCAGCGAACGCGGGTCGAGATCGGAGCCGAATATCTGGATCGGCGGCCGCAGATCGTGACGCGACGCTTCTTCCAGCAGCAGCATGGCAATCGTGTACGCCTCCTCGCCGGTCGCGCAGCCGGCGACCCAGACGCGGATCGGCTCGCTCGGCTGACTGATCTGGAAAAGCTGCGGCAACACGTCGTCCTTCAGCGCATCGAATACCTCGGCGTCGCGGAAGAACGTCGTGACCGAGATGAGCAGGTCGCCGAGCAGCGCGGTGGCTTCGTCGGCATGGTCGCGCAGCAGGTTGTAATATTCCGCCGGGTCGTCGCATCGCATCACCTGCATGCGCCGCGCGATCCGCCGCACCACGGTCGCGCGCTTGTATTTTGCGAAATCATGTCCGGTCCGGACCCGGACATGGGCGAGGATGCGCCGCAAGATGTCTTCGCTGAACTGGCGCGGCGCGGCTGCGCCGAAACTCTCCTTGTCCTTGATCAGCTCGACCAACCGGTTCGCAAGCTCGGAGAGCGGCAGTACGAAATCGACAATTCCGGTCGAGATCGCGCTTCGTGGCATCGAGTCATGTTCGGCCTCGCCGGGATCCTGGACCAGGATCAGGCCACCGCTCTCCTTGACCGCCTTGATGCCGATCGCGCCGTCGGAGCCCGCGCCGGTGAGGATGACCGCAAAACCGTCGCCATGCTGTTCGGCCAGCGACCGGAAGAACAGATCGATCGGCGCGCGTTTTCCGCGGGGCTCGACGAATTCGGAAGCTGCGATTTCACTGTCGGTAATCTGCAGGCGCCGGTTGGGTGAAATGACATAGACGTGGTTGACCTCCATGCGCTGCGGCGCGCCGACCTGCACGACCGGCATCTTGGTTCGCAGGCCGAGAATGGCGGCCATTTCACTGGGGCGGTCGGGGTCGAGGTGGATGACAACCACGAAGGCCGCCCCGGGCTCGTCGGGAAGCGCCTGGAAGAAAGCCTGCAGAGCCTTGACGCCGCCGGCGGACGCGCCCATTCCGACCACGATCGGCTTGGCGCCGTTGGTCGTCAGGCGGCCGTTTTTTTCGTTGTTTTCAATCACCTGTATCCCCCGGTACGGCATCGAACCTCGGATCGGCGATGCGGGCAAGGACTTTTGATACGGTTCTTGCATTACAGGAACAAGGTGACGCTGCGGACATTGTTCCTCGGGGTCGGCATGGAGTTCGCGGATGTCCAATCGGAATATTCTGGCGATTGGCACGTCGGCGGGCGGCGTCGACGCATTGCGTTTTCTGGCATCTGAACTGCCCGGCGACTTTCCCGCCTCGGTGCTGGTCGTTATCCATCTGTCGCCCCACTTCGAGTCGTCGCTGGACGCCATCCTGACGCAGGCAGGCCCGCTGCCGGCGCATTTCGCCGCAGACGACATGACGATGGAGCCGGGCCGCATCTATATCGGTCCGCCCGACAGCCATATGCTCACCGACGGCGACAAGCTCAGGCTCGGACAGGGGCCGCGCGAGAACAATACCCGTCCCGCGATCGACCCGCTGTTCCGGTCGGTGGCGCTGTGTTGTGGCCATCGCGGCGTCGGCGCCGTGCTGACGGGGACGCTCGGCGACGGCGCCTCGGGCCTGCACATCCTGCACGAGTATGGTGGGTTGACCGTGGTCCAGGACCCCGATGATGCTGCCTTCTCCGGCATGCCGGAAGCAGCGCTGACCCAATTCAAGCCGGACCACGTCACGAGCCTCGCCGGCATGCCGGCATTGTTTCGGCGCCTCGTGAGCCAACCGCAGGGGAACCCCATCCCGCCATCTTCGGACCTGGTCTACGAGGTCGATCTGGCCAAAGGAGGAACCGGCAGCATGAGCCAAATGGACCGTATCGGCGAGAGATCGTTGCTGGCCTGCCCCGACTGTCATGGCGTGATGTGGGAGATCAAGGAGGGCGATCTGCTTCGCTATCGCTGCCATGTCGGCCACGCCTATACCGCCGAACTGATGAGCTTGGCGCTGGACGAAAATCTCAGGCGCGCCCTGGACAGCGGCCTGCGCGCCCTGGATGAACGAGTTGCGTTATCGCAGAAACTGTACAAGCAGGCGGAACACGCAGGTCGAACCCACCTCGCGGAATCCTGGCGCAGGAAACTTGTCGAGTGCGAACGCGAAGCCGAAGTCCTCAGGGATTCGATCAAGCGGTTCGATCAGCTTGCGGCGCACGCGGTGCAACAGTGAGGCCTTTAGTGAGTACGGGACTGTCAGAAGCGCTGCATTCATGCACCGGCAAGCAATTCAGGCCTCATACGCATCGATCCTTCGCGTCGGCCTCCACCAGCGGAAACATCCGCTGATAATTCGATCGAACGGCGTCGTCGCATTCGCACGCCCGCTTCCGGATCTGGTTAATATCGACGATGTGGAGCCGTCCCCTTGTGTAGGAGATCAATCCGGCATCCTGCAGCGCGCCGGCCACCGTCGTCACGCTGGTGCGCCGTACACCCATCATCCGGGCGAAGAATTCCTGCGTCAGTAGAAGGTCGGGGCCGACAAGGTCGTGCATTCGCGAAAGCCATTTGCAGGTACGCGCATCGATGTCATGGACGGCATTGCAGGCGGCGGTCTGCTGCACCTGTGAAAGGAAGAACTGCTCGTACTTGATCAGAAGTGCCTTGAAGTCCGGCAGTTCGCTGGCAAAGGCACGGAGCCGGTCCGACGTCATGACCGAAGCCTTGCCGGCAATCTGGACAGTCACAAGGTTGAGCGACACCTTGTCGTCAAGCGCCTGGCTCGCGCCGAACACGCCGTCGTTGCCGATCATGCCGGTTTCTATGGTGGAGCCATCGGAAAGTTCGACGATCGAGGAGATGATGCCCGAATGCGGAAAGTAAACCCGCTGGATACGCTGGTGCGGTTCGGCAAGCACATCGGCCGTGGCAAGGTCAATCACGGACAGGTGAGGCGCGATGCCCGCAAGAGTCGCCGCTGCAAGCTGGCCGAGCAGGAAATTCGAACCGTGAGGCATTTGCTACCCTCCACGGCGCGCCAATTCGCCTTAGTTCAGGGAGTCAAGCACCAAGCTCACTGGCGATTTCATAAACATTGCGCCGTGCCCAGCGCTTCCGCAAGCCTAATCTTGCTGGCCACCCAGCACTTCCGGATTAGGGCACTGCGCCACGGGCCTCTTCCGAGATAAGGGAATTTCCCTTAAGACGCGAGGGGAACCAGTATCCTCGTCGCAAGACCGGTGCGAGCAGCAGGCAACGGGAGTGCCGCCGGAAGCCACCTATCGCAACATCATCAATAACAAAAGGTAAACCCGATGCGCGACCAGTTCTCTACCACGCAGCAAATTCGCAAACCTGCCGTAAGTTCCAAAGGCGGCATCGTCGCATCGCAATCGAGCCGGGCCGCGCAAGTGGGCGCCGAGGTACTGGCCGCGGGCGGCGACTGCGTCGATGCCGTGATCGCGACCACCTTTGCGCTCGGCGTGCTGGAGCCGTGGATGAGCGGACCCGGCGGCGGCGGCGCGATGGTGCTCTACCGCGCGCGCGATGATCGTTACGAAGTGATCGACTACGGCATGCGCGCACCTGCGAGCCTGCGGGTGGAGGATTATCCGCTGACCGGCGGCGGCGCGGCATCCGACATCTTCCCCTGGCCGCGCGTGAAGGACGACCGCAATATTCACGGTCCCGGCTCGATCGCGGTGCCCGGCGTTGTCGCCGGCATGGAAGAGGCGCACCGCCGCCACGCCAAATTGCCATGGAAGGAATTGCTGGCGCCGAGCGTCGCGCTCGCCGGCGAAGGCCTTTTGGTCGACTGGTGGACCACCGTGATGATTTCGAGCTCGGCCGTGGATCTGCGGCGCTATCCCGCCAGCGCCGCCGCCTATCTGCAGGACGGCCTGCCGCCGAATCCGCAATGGGGCATCAAGTCCAGCGTTCGCATGCCGCAGGACAAGCTCAGGGACACGATGGCGCAGCTCGCCAGCGCCGGCCCGCGCGACTTCTACGAAGGTGATCTGGCAAACAGCCTCGCCGCCGACATCCAGGCCGCCGGCGGCGCGCTGTCGGTCGAGGATATCAAGCCGTACCGCGCGCACCTGCGTGAGCCGCTGGCGATCCCCTATCGCGGCGGCAAGGTGTTGGCGACGCCCGAACTCACTGCCGGCCCCACGCTCTCGCGCACGCTCGGTCTGCTGCAGAAGGATCTGAAGCCCACGCGCGGCGGACCGGATGCGGCAGCCTATGCCGCCTATGCATCGGCGCTGCAAGCCGCCTATCGCGAACGGCTGAAGGACATGGGCGACCAGGACGGCCGGCGTTCACTCGGCGCGGAAGCGCTGGCGCCGGCCTGCACCACGCATTTCTCGGCGGTCGACCGCGACGGCAACATGGCGGCGGTGACGCAGACGCTGCTCTCGACCTTCGGCTCCAAGTTCGTCTCGGGCCAGACCGGCATCACCATGAACAACGGCATCATGTGGTTCGACCCGACACCCGGCGTGCCGAATTCGCTGGCGCCGGGAAAACGCTGCCTGACCAACTATACGCCGGTGCTGGCGCAGGCGGCCGATGGCCGCCGCGTTGCGGTCGGCGCCTCCGGCGGCCGCCGTATCCTGCCGGCGGTGAGCCAGCTTCTGTCCTTCGTGATGGATTATGGCATGGATCTCGATGCCGCTATCCATCAGCCCCGCATCGACGCCAGCGAGGGCGCGATCGTGATCGGCGACGTCCGCCTGCCGCAGGCCACGCGCGAAGCCTTGGGCGCACGCTTCGATTATGAGGAAGCACGCATCCAGGCCCTGCCGATGAAATTCGCCTGCCCCAGCATCGTGATGCGCAACGGCGACACCAACAGCGGCGCGACCGACCCGTTCCACGCCTGGAGCGAGGCGGTAGCGGAGAGCCGCGCGTGACGATGAATTAGATCCCGAGCCGATCCCGCACCCGCCCCGTCACAACGGCGGCGGTGACACCGAGCGGCCAGAACGCGTGCAGCGCCATCGGCTTGATCGCGGTGATGGGCATGTCGATCTCGGCATCCTTGCCGCCGACGAGGCGGCGCGCGAGTTGTCCGCCCATCGCGGTCGAGAGCGCGACGCCGCGGCCGTTGCAGCCGAGCGAGATCAGAAGGTTTTCCGCGGGCTCGTGCACATGCGGATAATGATCGGGCGTGATCGCGAGCCGGCTGTTCCAGCCGTGCGTCCAGCTCACGCCCTTCAGCCGCGGCCACAGCCGTTCGGCGTAGCGGATGAGATAAGCGACGTCGGCAGGCTTGCTGATCCAGCGCATCGGCCCACGCCCGCCCATCAGCAAACGATTGTGCTGATCGATGCGGTAGTAGACCGTGATGTGTCCGCTCTCGTAGAGGACCGGACGCGTCGGCATGATCTCGCGCGCGACGTCATCAGGCAGAGGCGCAGTGGCGGTGATCGACGAGAACACCGGCACGATGCTGCGCCGAAGCGCCGGCCACAGATCATCAGTAAACCCATTGGTCGCCAGCAGCACTTTTTCCGCGCACACGATCCCGCGCGGCGTCTCGATGCGCCAGCCGCCCCCTTCACGCGACAAGGACAGCGCCGGCGTCTCGCCATGAACCGCAGCGCCTGCCGCGATCGCCGCGCGTGCCAGTCCGCGTGCGTAGCTGAGCGGATGCAAATCGCCGCCGCGATTGTCCAGCATGGCGCAGAGATAGCGGTCGGTGCCGGTCATCTCCTGCATCTGCTCGCGGTTCAACAGCGTCACCGGCATGCCACGGCGGATGCATTGCTTCGCGGTCGCTTCGATCGCCGCCGCGCTCGCCTCATTATAGGCCGCGCGCAGCGCGCCGTTCTGCCTGGCCTCGCAGGGGATCTGGTAGCGGCGGATCAGGTCGAACGTATAATTCGTGGTGCCATAGGCGAAATTGATCATGCGGCCGCCGAGTTCGGCGCCGAAATCCGCCTCGATCTGGTCAGGGTCGTGCTTGAGCCCCGGATTGACCTGCCCGCCATTGTTGCCCGATGCGCCCCAGCCCGGCTGTTGCGCTTCCAGCACGATGGCGTCGACGCCCTGCTCGGCGAGATGCAGCGCGGTGGAAAGTCCGGTAAAGCCGCCGCCGATGATTGCGACCGCAACATTCCTGTCGCCATCGAGCGGCGGCGTCGGTGTCGGCGCAACCGCCGTATCGGCATAGAGGCTTGGCGGCAACGGCAAGGATACAGGCGCGTTCATGGGCAAGAACCGAAGGCTTAGAGCGGATGCAGCACGCGCCGCAGAAAGTCCTGCGTGCGCGCATGCTGCGGCTGGTTGAGAACCGATCTCGCCGGGCCCTGCTCGACGATCACGCCGCCGTCGATGAACAGCACGCGGTCGGCGACGTCCCGGGCAAACCCCATCTCATGGGTAACGACGACCATGGTCATGCCGTCGTCGGCGAGCTTGCGCATCACCGAGAGCACATCGCCGACCAGTTCAGGATCGAGCGCCGAGGTCGGTTCGTCAAACAGAATAGCCTTCGGCTGCATCGCCAGCGCGCGGGCAATCGCCACGCGCTGCTGCTGTCCGCCCGAGAGTTGCGGTGGGTGGACTTCGGCCTTCTCGGCGAGCCCCACCTGCGCCAGCAGCGCGCGCCCGCGTTCGAGCGCCGCGGCGCGCGGCTCCTTCTTCACATAGACCGGCCCTTCGATGACGTTCTCCAGCGCAGTGCGATGCGGAAACAGGTTGAAGCGCTGGAACACCATCGAGACCTGCGTGCGGATCGAAACGATCGAGGGCGCGTTGCGGTCCACCCGCGCGCCCTCGACGCTGATATCGCCGCTGTCATAGCTTTCCAGCCCGTTGATACAGCGCAGGATGGTGGATTTGCCGGAGCCCGAGGGGCCGATGATGCAGACCACCTCGCCCTTCTCGACCGACGCCGTGATGCCCTTGAGCACCTCGACCTTGCCAAAACTCTTGTGAACGTTTGACAGCTCGATCATTTCTGGCCCGCGCGCTTTTCGAAGTGACGGACCAGCAGAATGAGCGGGATGCTCATGGTGAGATACATCAGCGCCACCAGCGTGAACACGCTGGTGTTCTTGAAGGTCGAGGACGCGATCAGCTTGCCCTGAAGGGCGAGTTCGGCGACCGTAATGGTCGAGGCTTGCGAGGAATCCTTCAGCATCATGATCATGACGTTGCCGTAGGGCGGCAGCACGATCTTGATCGCCTGCGGCAGGACCACGCGGCGCATGGTCTGCCACCAGCCCATGCCGATCGCCTGCGCCGCCTCGATCTGCCCCTTGTCGATCGCCTCGATGCCGGCGCGGAAATTCTCGGCCTGATAGGCCGAATAGGCGATGCCGAGCCCGAGGATCGCCGCCTGCAGCGCCGTCAGCGTCAGGCCGAGTTCGGGCATCACGAAGTAGAGATAGAACAACAGCACGATGATCGGGATGCCGCGGATGACGTTGATCAACCCGGCGCTCAGTCCCGACAGCACGCCGATGCCGGAAACCCGCATCAACGCCCAGATCAGGCCAAGCAGCGTGGACAACAGCAGCGAACCGATGGTGACGATGATCGTCAGCGCCACGCCGTTCATCAGGATCGGCAGGAACTCGATCGTGTCGCGCCAGAAAGCCTGCATCAGGCCCCCTGCGCCTTCAGGCCCCATTTATCGAGGATCTTTGCCACCGTGCCGTTGGCCTTGAGCTTCGCCAGCGACGTGTTGATCTTGGCCAGCAACTCGGTATCGCCCTTGCGCACGCCAATGCCGACCGCGCCCACGGTCGTCGGCTTGTAGCTCTCGACAATGCGCGCCTCGGGGAAACCGCCCTGCTTGAGATTGTAGGCAAGGATCGGATAATCGGCGAAACCGGCCTTGAGGCGGCCGGCGTTCACGTCGCGCAGAATATCGGGAATGGTATCGTAGGCTTTCACCTCGCTGAACAGGCCCGACTTCTTGAGCGCATCGACGAAGGCCGTACCGACCTGCGCGCCGACCACCGCGCCTTTCAGGTCTTCCTGGCTGGCGTAGGCCTTGCTGTCGCTCTTCGGCACCAGAAGCCCCTCGCCGTAGCTGTAGAACGGCTCGGAGAAATCGATCACCTCTTTACGCGCCGGCGTAACGAACATCGCCGCCGAGATGATGTCGATCTTGTTGGATGTGAGCGAGGCGATCAGGGTGGAGAACTGCATCGGCTCGATCTGCACCTGGAAGCCGGCGTCCTTGCCGATCTCGGTGATGAGATCGACCATGATGCCCTGAATGCTGTTGGTCTTGGTGTCGAGGAAGGTGAAGGGCACGCCGGTTGGCGTCGAGCCCACCTTCAACACCTGCTGCGCGGATGCCGGCATTGCGGCTGTGAGAACCAAAGCCGCCACCGCGGCCTGAACGAGACGCTTCAGAGCCATTGCACATCCTCCTGAAACCGGACACCGTTCCGGCGCCGCCCGCCTGGCCTTGACAGAAGAAGTTGCGGGCAACGCCGTTCGGGCCTATTTTCACCAATATGAAATTGTGGTCACAGTTCCCCGACTATTGCAAGCCATTTTCATGCATATGAAGAAAGCAGCCTGACGTGAGCGGTGGCAAAAGAATAAAGAAAGCAGCGCCCAAGCCCCGAAAGGCAGCGCGCACGCCGAAGGCAAAGCCCGCCGCCAGGCCGGCTGAACCTGCAATGGACCTGGCGGTCGGCCGCCGCATTCGCGATCTGCGCCGCGAACACAAATTGTCGCTGGAGACGATTGCCGATCGAACCGATCTGTCGATCGGCTTCCTCAGCCAGATCGAGCGCGGCCTGTCGTCGCCCTCGCTGCGCGTGCTGGCGACGCTGGCGGACGTGCTCGGCGTCGGCATCGCCGCGCTGTTCGGCTCCAGGCCGAGCGACGATGCCGGTTCCGGCGGCGTGGTCACGCGGCAGTTGCAGCGCGCCGAACTGAAACTGTGGCGCACCGGCATTTCCAAGCAATTGCTGAGCCCGGCCGGAACGGAAAACCGCCTCAATCTGTTTCTCGTGCACCTCGAGCCCGGCGGCAACACCGGCGACGAACTCTATACGCATGATGGCGAGGAAGCCGGGCTGGTGCTGGAAGGCGAGATGACGCTGACGGTCGACGCCGAGACCTGGAACCTCAAGCAAGGGGACAGTTTTCGGTTTGCCAGCCGCCGCCCACACCGCTTCTCAAATCCCGCTGATAATGCGAAAGCGGTCGTGTTGTGGGTGAACTGCGTGACGCAGGCCGGGTGAGCGACAGTCTGGAGTAAATCATGGATCAAGCCCGAGAGGATTGGGCGCCGCATAGCGCGCACTGGGGCGCCTTCTCCGCGCGATGGAACGGCGAAACCCTCGATGTCACGCCCTACGAGGGCGACCCGGCGCCCTCACCGATCCTGCAGAATTTCACCACCGCGATGCGCCATAAGGCGCGCATCCTGCGGCCGATGGTCCGCAAGGCATGGCTGGACCGCAGCGTGCGCACCGAGCGCACCTTTGATCAGGAATTCGTCGAATGCTCGTGGGATAAAGTTCTCGATCTGCTGGCGAGCGAATTGTCGCGGGTCAAAACTGAACATGGCGCCGCCGCGGTCTTCGGCGGCTCCTACGGCTGGTCCAGCGCCGGACGTTTCCACCACGCGCAGAGCCAGGTTCATCGCTTCCTGAACATGGCGTTCGGCGGTTACGTGCGCTCGGTGAACAGCTACAGCGCCGGCGCCTCGGCCGTGATCCTGCCGCGTGTGATGGGCGGCTATGAGGCCGTCTCGCGCCACAACGTGACCTGGGATCAGATCGCCGAGCATAGCGATATTGTGCTGGCGTTCGGCGGCATGGCGCTGAAGAACTCGCACGTCGCCAGCGGCGGCATCAGCCGCCACATCGAGCGCGACGCGATGGCGACGGCCGCGCGCCGCGGCGCGGCGTTCTATTGCATCAGCCCATTGCGTGACGACATGCCGGCAGAAGCCGACGCGCAATGGCTGCCGATCAAGGTCGGCACCGACGTCGCGCTGATGCTGGCGCTTGCGCACACGCTCCTGACCGAAGATCTCTGTGACAAGGCTTTCATCGAACGCTATTGCACCGGTTTTGAGAACTTCGAACGCTATCTGCTCGGCCGCGATGACGGCACGCCGAAGGATGCGGCATGGGCGGCCGACATCACCGGCAATTCATCCCGCGCGATCGTCGACCTCGCCCGCCGTCTGCCGCGCGGGCGCACCCTGATCGCGGTCTCGCATTCGCTGCAGCGGGCGCAGTATGGCGAACAGCCGGTGTGGATGGGCGCGGTGCTCGCGGCGATGCTCGGCCAGATCGGCCTGCCCGGCGGCGGTTACAATTACGCGCTCGGCGCGCTCGGCCACACCGGCCGGCGGCTCAACGCCGTTCCTATACCGACGCTGTCGCAGGGCAAGAACGGCGTCAGCAATTTCATTCCGGTCGCGCGCGTCAGCGACATGCTGCTCAATCCGGGCAAGCCGTTCGACTACAACGGTCGTTCCATGCACTATCCCGACATCAAGCTGGTCTATTGGGCGGGCGGCAACCCCTTCCATCATCACCAGGACATCAACCGCATGCGGCGGGCTTTCAACGCCCCGCAAACCATCGTGGTGCACGAAAGCGCCTGGACGCCGATGGCGAAATTCGCCGACATCGTGCTGCCGGCGACCATGACGCTGGAGCGCGACGATATCGGCGCCGCCGGCACCGATCCAAGGCTGGTCGCGATGCGCAGGGCCGTGGACCCGATCGGCGAAGCGCGCGACGATTTCGACATCTTTGCCGACCTCTCGCGGCGCCTGGGCGTCGAGCAGGCATTCACGGAAGGCCGCAATAGCCGGCAATGGCTGGCGCATCTTTACGAGCCGACGCGAAAGGCGCTGACCGAAGCCGGTTGGGATGCGCCTGATTTCGACGAGTTCTGGCAACGCGGCGAACTCGCGCTGCCGTCGGGGCCCGATGACGGCGGCTTCCTTCGCGCTTTCCGCAACGATCCCGTCAGCAACAAGCTTTCAACGCCAAGCGGCAAGATCGAGATCTATTCGAAAGCCATCGCAGGCTTCGGCTACGACGATTGCCCGCCCCACCCGGCCTGGCTGCCGTCGACCGAGCCGCCCACTTCGCGCCACCCGCTGACGCTGATCGCCAACCAGCCGGCGACCCGGCTGCACAGCCAGCTCGACTTCGGTGCCTACAGCCAGTCGAGCAAGATCGCCGGCCGTGAAGTCGTGCGCCTTCACCCTGACGATGCCAGGCGCCGCGGCATCGCCAACGGCGACATCGTCCGCCTGTTCAACGACCGCGGCGCGTGCCTGGCCGCCGCCGCCGTCACCGACGACGTCATGTCCGGCGTGATCCAGTTGTCCACCGGCGCCTGGTACGATCCGGAGCCTGGTGCGGCAGAACAGCCGCTCTGCGTCCACGGCAATCCGAACGTACTCACCCGGGACATCGGTACATCGCGGCTAGCACAAGGCTGCTGCGGCCAGGTGACGGTGGTCGAGTGTGAGAAGTATTCGGGGGCGTTGCCGCCGATCCGGGCGTTTGATCCGCCCGATCAGCGGTGATGCGGTGTAGTGGCCCCTTGTATGAAGAGCGCGAGCTATTCCACCGTCATTGCGAGCGAAGCGAAGCAATCCATCGCGCCGCTTGCGGAGACATGGATTGCTTCGTCGCTTCGCTCCTCGCAATGACGGCGGCGAGCGCTGTGCGCTCTCACCCGAACCGCTGATCGTACCGGCTCACGCTCAATTCGCTCACATCGATATCCGGCTTACGTCCCGACAGCAGGTCCGCCATCACCCGCCCCGAACCGCACGCCATGGTCCAGCCGAGCGTGCCGTGGCCGGTGTTGAGGTGCAGGTTGCCGTATCGCGTGGCGCCGATCACAGGCGGGCCGTCCGGCGTCATCGGGCGCAGGCCGGACCAGAAGCTTGCTTTGCTCAAGTCGCCGCCGCGCGGAAACATGTCGGTCAGCGAATGATCCAGTGTCGCCTGCCGCGCCGGATGCAGCGTATTCGAATAGCCGGAGATTTCCGCGGTGCCGCCGACGCGGATACGATCACCCAGCCGCGTGATCGCGACCTTGTAGCTTTCGTCCATCACGGTCGAGACCGGCGCGCCGTCGGGATCGATGACCGGCACGGTGATCGAATAGCCCTTCACCGGGTAGACCGGAACGGAAATGCCGAGTGGCTTGAGGAATCGCGGCGACCAGCTTCCCAACGCGGCGACATAGGTGTCGGCCTGCAGCAGGCCCTCGCTCGTCATCACGCCGGTGATCTTGCCGCCATCCGCGATCAGCCGCTCGATGGTCGTGTTGAACTTGAACTGCACGCCGAGTTTGGCTGCTTCCTGGGCGAGCCCTTGCGTAAACATGTGGCAATCGCCGGTCTCGTCCTGCGGCAGCCGAAGTCCACCGACGAACGTGGCCTTCGCCGTCGCCAGCGCAGGCTCCGCGCCGATGCAGCCGTCGCGATCGAGCACTTCGTAGGGAACGCCATACTGCTTAAGCACCGCGATGTCGTCGCCGGTCGTATCGAGCTGCTTCTGCTTGCGGAAGAGCTGCAACGTGCCGCGGCTGCGCTCGTCATATTTGATGCCGATCTCGTCGCGCAGTGCCCGCAAGGAATCGCGGCTGTATTCGGCAATCGGAATCATCCGGCTCTTGTTGACGGCGTAGCGCTCTGTCGTGCAGTTGCGCAGCATCTTCAGGCCCCAGATCCACATCATGGGGTCGAGCTTGGGCCAGATCACCAGCGGCCCGTGCCGCATCAACAGCCATTTGATGGCCTTCACCGGCACGCCGGGCCCGGCCCAGGGCGAGGAATAGCCCGGCGAGACTTCGCCGGCATTGGCGAAACTGGTCTCCAGCGCAGGCTCAGGCTGACGGTCGACGACAACGACTTCATGGCCGGCGCGCGCCAGATAATAGGCTGTGGTGACGCCGATCACGCCACTGCCGAGAACGGTGACTTTCACGATTCCTCACACATACGCCGCGGCAACACTGCCGCGGCTTCTGTCTTTCCTTGAGAGCAAGGATCAGGCCACCCGCTTGATCGCGTCGCCGAGGATCGAGACGATATCGTCGATATGGCTCTTCTCGACGATCAAGGGCGGCGACAACGCAAAGCTGTCGCCGCTCATGCGCAAATAAAGCCCGCGATTGAAGCAATCGACCATCACGTCATAGCCGCGCGCGCCGACGCCATCGCTGCGTGGCGCGACTTCGACGGCGCCCATCAGGCCGACATTGCGGATGTCGACGACGTTCGGCAGGCCTTTCAGCGAATGCAGCCCATCGCGCCAGTACTCGGCCATCGATGCGCCGCGCGTGAGCAGCCCCTCATCCTTGTAGATGTCGAGCGTCGCAAGGCCGGCGGCGCAGGCGGTCGGATGCGCCGAATAGGTGTAGCCGTGGAACAGCTCGATCGTGCCCTCGGGGCCGACCATCAGCCCGTCATGGATCTTGCGGCTGGCGAAAACCGCGCCGCAAGGCACGGTACCGTTGGTGATGCCCTTGGCGGTCGTCATCATGTCGGGCGTGACGCCGAAATAGTCAGCCGCGAACGGCGCGCCCAAGCGGCCGAAGCCGGTGATGACCTCGTCGAAGATCAGGAGGATGCCGTGCTTGGTGCAGAGTTCGCGCAGGCGCTGCAGATAGCCCTTCGGCGGCGGCAGCACCGCGGTGGAGCCCGGCACCGGCTCGACGATGACGGCGGCGATGGTGTCGGCGCCATGCAGCGCCACCATCCGCTCGACATCGTCGGCGAGTTCGGCGCCGTGATCCGGCTGGTCCTTGGCGAAGGCATTGCGGGCGAGATCATGGGTGTGACGGATGTGGTCGACACCAGGCAGATGGGTCGCAAACGCGCGGCGGTTCGCCACCATGCCGCCGACCGACATGCCGCCGAAGCCGACGCCGTGATAGCCGCGCTCGCGGCCGATCAGGCGCGTGCGCGTCGCCTGCCCAATGGCGCGCTGATAGGCCAGCGCGATCTTCAGCGCGGTGTCGACCGATTCCGAACCGGAATTGGTGAAGAAGACGCGATCGAGTCCCTTCGGCGCGATCTCGGTAAGCCGCTCGGCGAAGTCGAACGCCAGCGGGTGGCCCATGTTGAACGAGGGCGCGAAGTCGAGGTTCATCAACTGCCGTTCGACGGCGGCAGCGATCTGGCGGCGGCCATGGCCGGCATTGACGCACCACAGGCCGGCGGAGCCGTCGATCACCTTGCGGCCGTCGACCGTGGTGTAGTGCATGCCCTCGGCGGAGGCGAACAGCCGCGGCGCTTTCTTGAACTGCCGGTTGGCCGTGAAAGGCATCCAGAACGAGTCGGTCTGCAGGGTGTTCGGCTTCTGATGAAGGGTCACGGGTAGCTCCTTTGCTGGCAGCTCAAGATAGCACCGGGCCACGCTCGGGAAGCCACAACAAGTCCTTTTCTTCGGTTCTGCAACCTATTGATTTTATTGACCCTGCCGGGGCATATTTGTTCGATCCGAAACACCTGCAACAGGGATTTTCCGATGAGCGTCGATATCGGCGGGCGACTCCGATTCATCCGGGCCCGGCACAAGCTCTCACAGCGCGAGCTGGCCAAGCGTTCCGGCGTGACCAATTCGACGATTTCGCTGATCGAATCGAACCAGATGAACCCGTCCGTCGGCGCGCTCAAGCGCATCCTCGACGGGCTGCCGATGGGCCTTGCCGAATTCTTCGCGATCGAGCCGGAGCGCCCGCGCAAGGCGTTTTATCGCGCCGACGAACTGACCGAAATCGGCAAGCAGCCGATCTCCTACCGCCAGGTCGGCGACACCATGTTCGGCCGCGCGTTGCAGATCCTGAAAGAGCGCTATGAGCCCGGCAGCGACACCGGACGCGTGCCGCTGACCCATGACGGCGAGGAAGGCGGCATCGTGGTGAGCGGCCGGCTCGAAGTGACGGTCGACGACGAGCGCCGCATCCTCGATCCCGGCGACGCCTACTATTTCGAAAGCCGCAGGCCGCATCGCTTCCGCTGCGTCGGCGCGAAGGCGTGCGAGGTGATAAGCGCCTGCACGCCGCCGACGTTTTGAGCAGAGGGTGTCCGGGCGTTTCGGCAGACGTCGCATTGACACAATGACTCGTGCTCGATCCTACCAGTCGGAGCGTCGTCGATCCGGCTGCGGATAACCGGTCCGAAGGCAACCATCTTAGTGATGGTTGCCTTTGTCGAGCGGCACGAAGCCATGCTCTTCGTCGTGCTCATACCAATAGATCTGCCAACGCCTTCCGCCGGCCCGAGGCTTCTCCAAACGAAATCCCACCGCCAGGTGCCTACCATCCGTTCGGAGTGTTATCGCCCCGTATGTTTCCACGTTGCGTCGAGCCAATTCGCCCTGAATCGCTATTCGTTCCTCTCGATACTCCCGCTTCTGCTTCGCGGTAGTCTTGGCCGACTCGATAAGCGCATCCAGCTTTTGCAGCCGCTTGAGCTGTTTTTGATCTTCCTTCTCTCGCGTGGATCTCAAAATTTCCGTGCAAAGAACGAGTGGCGCATCCCCGCGGCCATGGCGGCCCAGACGGCCCAGTAGATCGGGCCGGGGATGGACGTGGCTTTCCTCGTCGCCGGACGATACCACGAACGCGAACGGGTTGACGGCCTGAAGGAATTCATCCGTAACATCGGCAGAACCATGGTGGCAGCTTTTCATGACATCTGCCCTAAGCCGACGGCTAGCCTTGTCGACAGCGTCCCCCAGAGATTGATCGTCGCCGATTTCGCCGTAGTGCCGTAGCAGAAAGTCCTCAGCAGGAAGGTTCAGGTCGCCGCCGAAAAGTAGTGTGAAGTTTCGATAGCACAGACGCAGGAGCACCGAGTGGCCGTTCTTCGTCTTGCCATTGTCCTTTCCTGTTGAGCCCACGGTATCGCCGAACCAACGAAGCATTGGCTTTCCATCAATCATTTCCACGACAGGCCCCAAGATCTCGATTGTGAGTTCTGGATTATCGCTCGGGGCGAATCCTGGCATCCAAGACCGGTTGTCCTCGATGGTACCGTGTGCTGTCGAGAGCATCTCAACGGAATCGACTCGACCATTCGTGAGTGCTGTGTAGATGAGCTCGGCGTACTGCTTTCCTTTACGAGATTTTTCTTTCTTGTAGAAGGCCTCGATCTCCTCGTGCGTCGGCTTTAGATCAGCGACGTATTCACCGCTATCATCGCTAGGGCCAAACAGCTCTTCACCAGGACGTTCTGCTATTCCGTTGTGGTATACGTAATCGAAGGAGAACTTCTGCTGCTCGAACAGTTTCTTAAAGCCATAATAGTGATCTTTATCGGAGTGTGTGATGATCGCCGCGTGAAAGCGAAACTCTTTAGCCAGCTTTCCGAAACGCCAGCTGATGAACCTGTACATGTTGTCGCCGGCACCAGCGTCGATCAGCATGACCTTTTCATCGGGCGGAACGGCTGGACTAACTACCAAACAGCCATCGCCTTGGCCGACGTCAACGAACACAACTTCCAGGGGGCGCTCATCAACGCAATCTTCTAACTTGATCCAATATCTCTCAGCGCCCCATTTGACTCGGCCCCACTCCCCTTCCGTCTGCTCGATGTTTAACCAGTCTCCCCAAAGAATCTGCTTCACCTTCTTATTTCGGTCGTCGATATGCCGCAGATAAACATCGCCTCTGCCCGCAAATCTTTGCATTGTGACCTCCCTGTCCCAAGGTCATTTTTTACCAGTTATTCGTACACGTGGCGAGAGCATTATGCAGAAAGACAACCGAGCCCAAGCAGATACGGCATTAGGCATTATCGGTGGCCTATAGGTGCAGGTCGAGATCAGCTGGTATGAAGTCTCAAACGACCCACAGGCGTAGGACACAGTAATAAGCCTTAGAAGTCGCAGAGAACTGCACCAACATATCAAGTGTGGCTTCGGACAGGTTCTGCTCCAGTCTACGGGCTACGAATTTTCAGGGGGAGCAATAGCATGCGCAAGGTCTGGATCGAGGCAGCGTTGAACGGATCGTGGGGCCGCGCGCTCCAACCCGGCATTCCCGATACCGTTGAGGCCATCATCGCCGAGGGCGGCGCCTGCGAGCCGGCGCAGCACTGGCGCGCGCGGCCGGCGTCAAGGCGCCCATCTATCGTCTGATGTTCTGCAACCTGATCGCCGTCGGCCTTCCGCCAAAGCCATATGCGCTCGCGGCCTACCATGCGCTATTGGAAGAGGAAGCGCCCGGCGCGCCCTGGATGATCGCGGGCGTCAGCGCCGATCTTCGCCCGCTGTTTGCGATACGATCGCACGCGGCGGCCATATTCGCGTCGGCCTTGAGGACGCGCCGCTTGCCACCACCGCGACCAATCTCGAACTCGTTGAAGAGGCCGTGCGAATCGTGCGCGGTCTTGGCGCAGAGCCTGCTACTCCGGCCGAGATGCGGCAGGCCCTGGCTGCGACCTCGGCGCAAAGCCCTGCGAGTTGATTTCAGCCGAAAGGCCGATGTTGCGCTGCAGGGAATGACCTCCGCCTCGCCTCAGCGGGCGCCGACCACGCCTGCCGCAAGCAGTGGTCCGCCGCGCGATCAAGGGCGGACGTCACCCGGTCGGTTCGGGCACGGTGCCACTCGGGTCATGAGAATTAAGGCTATTTCAAAGATCGGCGCGAGAACATTCGCCGAGCCGGCGCTGCGCTTGCGCGAGTGGCGAAAAAGCTGAATAGTTTCCTTGGTGCGACTGCACCCGCGCAGCCGCTTCTTGGAGCTTTTCCACATGTCAAAGCTCACCGAGCACGGCGCGTGCCTGTTGTGGAAGCCGGAATTGGTCTGGCTGAATGTCGTTTCCGACGCAATGCTCGCCGGCGCCTTTTTTGTTACGGCGTTCGTTCTCGCGTTCTTCGTGTGGCGGCGCCACCGTGAGCTGATGTTCCGCGGCGTATTCTTGATATTTGCGATCTTCGTCGCGGTTTGCGGCGTGAGTCGCCTGCTGTCGATTTACACCGTATGGGTGCCGGCCTATGAAATCGAGGCCCTGATCAAAGCTGTCCTGGCGCTGATCTCGGTCGCGATCACGGCAGTTCTACTGCTGGCGTTGCCGCGGATCCTGGTGCTGCCCACGCGCATTCAGCTCGCGAATGCCTATGCCGCACTCGAGGAGGAGGTCAGGCAACGCCGCGAGGCCGAGGCCATGGTCAAGCGTTTTGAGGAGAAGGAGGCCACCGAATCCAAAATCCAGCAGGCCCAGAGGATGGAGGCCATCGGCCAGCTCACCGGTGGCGTCGCGCACGACTTCAACAACATTCTGACCGTGATCACGGGGACCATCGAGATCCTCAGCGATGCCGTCAAGGATCGTCCACATCTCGTTCAGATAACCAATCTGATCAGCGGAGCCGCGGCCAGGGGCGCCGAGCTGACGAAGCATTTGTTGGCGTTCTCCCGTCGACAGCCGCTGCAGCCGCGCAACACCGACGTCAATGCGTTGGTGATCGATGCAGCGGGTCTGCTGCGACCGACTCTCGGCGAGCACATCGAAATTGAATCGATGCTGGCGCACGATTCCGCACCGGCTCTGATTGATCCCAGTCAGCTCTCGACCGCGATTCTGAACCTGGCCCTGAATGCGCGTGACGCCATGCCTAACGGCGGCAAGCTGACGCTGGAAACCAAGAATGTGGCGCTCGATGAGAACTACGCTCGCCTGAATAGCGAGGTCAGACCGGGCAACTACGTCATGATTGCAGTGAGTGACACCGGGGATGGAATCCCGAGCAACCTGCTCGAAAAGGTATTTGAGCCATTCTTTACCACCAAGGAGGTCGGGAAAGGATCCGGGCTCGGCCTGAGCATGGTGTATGGCTTCGTTAAACAGTCGAACGGACATATCAAGATCTACAGCGAAGAAGGCCACGGCACGACCGTGAAGCTATATCTGCCGCACGCCACGGGTGGTGGCCCGGAGGAGCCGGCCGGCGAAACCGGCGGATATGCGGGCGAACATAGCGACCAGTCTATCCTGATTGTCGAGGACGACCCGCTGGTCCGCGAATATGTCGTGGCGCAAATCACCCGCTTCGGATTCCGCACGCTCGCCGCCGGCAATGCTGCCGAAGCGCTGGCAATCATCGATGGACCCGAACGCATTGACCTGCTGTTCACGGACGTGATGCTCCCCGGTGGCGTGAATGGCCGCCAGCTTGCGACCGAGGGGATCAAAAGGCGTCCGGAGCTGAAAGTGCTATATACCTCCGGTTATGCCGAGAATGCCCTCATACATCATGGCCGTCTCGATGCCGGCGTGCTGCTGCTGCCAAAGCCCTATGTCAGCGCCGACCTCGCGCGAATGCTTCTGACCGCGCTGGCATCGTGAGTGCTTCCAGCAACAGCGGCCTCACTTCGCCAGCGCGCTCGACAGCAGCAGTTCGAGCTCCTGCCTGACATCGTCGAGCGGCTGGGCGCTGCGCGCGGCGCGGCACATCGCAACCGTCCCCTCCGTCGATGCGATGACGAGCGCCGCCAGCCGCCGGGCGCGGGCGGGCGCCACGCCCTCGCGGCGCAGCGCCGTGAACATGATGCGCTGCCAGTCGGCGAACACACCGTCGGCGAGGTCGAGCAGATGTTGCTGCGCGGCTTCGTCAGGCGCGCCGTCCTTCTCCGTCGCGTCGTTGACATACTGCTCGACCGCGACCGCAAGCACCGGACAGCCGGCCTGGAACTTCGATTTCTCCAGCGTCTGGCGCCACAGGCCGATGAACGTGCGCAGGCCTGCGATCGCACCGCGCGACTGCACAAGATGCTCCAGCGGCCCCGAGACCTGCCTCCCTGCGAACACCACCGCATCCTCGATCAGCTGCTGCTTGCCGCGCGGAAAATGATGGCCGATCGAACCGCGCGGCGTGCCGGTATGGCGCACCACCTCGCGCATGCTGGTGGCGTTGACGCCGCGGCGGCTCATCAGGTCGGCGGCGCCTGCCACCATCTTGGCGCGGGTATCTGACGTCATCGGGATCCTCTCCGGCGGAATGGCATATCCTATAATATGACACTTGACATAGCCAGCCCCATGTGAAGTTATGACGATTGTCATAGTCAAGAACATGCCGGCAGGAGGAGCACGCCATGACGTTTATCCACGTGATGACGCCGCAGGGTCGGCTGAACGCCGATCAGCGGCGCGTACTGGCAAAGACGCTGACGGATGCCGTGCTGGTGCCGGAGGTCGGCAAGCTCACGCCGGAGGCGCGCCGCGGCTATCAGGTGCATTTCGCCGAGCGGCCGCTCGACATGATCGCCCACGGTGGCGAGTTACTCTCCGACAAACCAAGCGATGTCATGTTGATCGATGTCGCGGTGATGGACTTCTGCTGGACGCGCGAGGATCGCGCCACCGTCATCCGCAACATCCATCGCGCGCTGGCGGAGGCCTGCGGGATGAAGGCCCCCTCGCCCGCCTGGTGGATCAATTTCCGCATCATCGAGGAAGGAAGCTGGGGATCGCGCGGCGGCGTGCTGTCGTTCCTCGACCTGCTCGAACATGGCGCGTCGCATTTCTCGCCGGAGCGGGCGGCGGCGATCCGCACCGCGCTCGCCGTCAGATACGAGCGATAGCAACGCGCGACCGCAATAATCATTCCAGAAACATTCGAGAGGACGACCATGAGCGCCGAAGGAACGATCCGTACCGAAACCCACGACCGCATCTTCAAGATCATCATCGACAATCCCGCAAAGAAGAACGCGTTCTCGCCGGCGATGATGGAGCAATTGTCGGATGCGCTGACGGAGCTGCACAACAACGACAGCCTTTGGGTCGGCGTCATCTGCGCCGAGGGCAAGGATTTCACCGCCGGCCTCGACATGCCCCGATTCTTCGGCCCCAACGCCGAGAAGCGCAACTTCAGGGAGGGCAATGTCGACGTGTTCGGGCTGCAGAAGCGCTGCAAGAAGCCGATCGTCACTGCGGTGCAAGGCATCGTCTTCACCATCGGCATTGAGCTGATGCTGGCGGGCGACATCGTCGTCGCCGCCGACGACGCCCGCTTCTGCCAGATGGAATCCAAACGCGGCATCGCCCCGCTCGGCGGCGCGCATTTCCGCTTCCTGTCGCGCGCCGGCTGGGGCAATGCGATGTATCATCTGTTCCTGTGCGATGAGTTCACCGCAGCACGCGCCCGCGAAATCGGACTGGTGCAGGAAGTGGTGCCGGCCGGCCAGCAGGTCGAGCGCGCGATGGCGCTCGCGAAGATCATTGCCGGCAACGCGCCGCTCGGCATCCAGGTCACCAAGGAAGCGGCCCTGAAATATGTCGAACAGGGCGAGCAGGCCGCCATCGCCTACATTCCAAAGGTCCGCGAGCGCGTGCTCAACAGCGCCGATGCGCGCGAGGGCATTCAGTCCTTCATCGAGCGGCGCGCCGCGGTGTTTCAGGGCCGGTGACCGCGGAGATGACTGCCCTTTCACCGAAACAGGAAGAACTGGCGGATCTGCTCGTTCGCGCCCGCCGCAATGCCTGCCAACTGTCGTCGCTACCCGCCCATCTGGTGCCGCAAACGTCAACCGAAGCCTACGCCGTGAACCGCAAAGTGGCGGAGCAACTCGGCTGGGAATTATTGGGCTGGAAGATTGCGGGAACGACGGAGGGGGTGAAGAGCAAGCTAGGGCTGGACGGGCCGATCTACGGCCGCACCTTTCGCCGCTTCGCCTGCACCTCGCCGGCGCGGTTCAAGGCCGCCGAACTGCTCGATCCCCTGATCGAATGCGAGTTCTTCGTCACGCTGGCGCGCGACCTGCCGCCGCGCGAGCAGCCCTGGACGTTTGCTGAAGCGTGCGATGCGATCGGCGAGGTCCACGCCGGCATTGAAGTGGCGGAGTGCCGCTATGCGCGCAAGGCTTTACCGCCGATGCCGGCCATTCTCGCCGACGGCAGCGCGTCCGGACGCTACGTCTTCGGCGAGCGAATCGAGAACTGGCGCGACGGATTGTCGTCCGTCCCGGTTCGCGTTGAACTGGACGGCGTGCTGCGCCGGGAGGGCAAGGGCGCCGACGTCATGGGCGATCCGCTGCGACCGCTGTGGTGGCTCGCCGAACAGCGCCGGCACTGGGGCGACGGGCTTCGCGCGGGCGAGACCATCTCGACCGGCTCGATGACCGGCATGCTGCCAGTGCGCGCCGGTCAGCAGGTTTGCGCGCGATTTGGTGAACTGGCAACCATCGAGATCACGATCGAACCGTGATGGTGTCCGGGTCGCAACGGACCCGAGCGGGCGGAAACTAGCGCCGGAAATCAATACTGCGTATGATGA
This sequence comes from Bradyrhizobium paxllaeri, assembly GCF_001693515.2. Lineage (NCBI taxonomy): Bacteria > Pseudomonadati > Pseudomonadota > Alphaproteobacteria > Hyphomicrobiales > Nitrobacteraceae > Bradyrhizobium > Bradyrhizobium paxllaeri. The sequence goes on along the minus strand of NZ_CP042968.1, from coordinate 1,135,820 downwards.
TGCCGGGAGGCCTCCCCTCAAACTCCCGGGCATCGAACTTGCGCGACGCGCATTGTTCGATCCGGTCGCGCAATCGAAGGAATTGCTCCTCGCGCCGCTCCGGCGCTGTCCGCGGCACATGCTCCAGATCGTCCATCGCCGAGGCGCTGACGGCACAGGGAATTTCCCTCGGACCGTCCATCATGGAGAACAGCAGCACCATCCGGTCGATTTCATAACCTCGGATACTGCCACGCGCGAGCGTCATGGGGTTGTCCTCCCGAACAGAAACGAACAGTCCCATCGGCTTGTTCCTGGTGTTCGCGCATGATTCTCGCTCAATTGCATTTATGTGCCGCGACCGTGGCGCGGTATCCGAACCCGGATCGGCCGGGCTGCGTATCTGGATCAAATCGGTGGTCTGTGCCGACGACGCAGGCGGTATCGTCGCTGCCCCGCGCCGTGATAGACTGGTTCAGCGCACTGCCGGTTCATCGCGAACCATCGGGAGCATCCTCATGCGCGCTGTCGTTCTGCTTCTTGCCTGCCTGCTAGCCTTCGTCGCTCCCGCCAGGGCCGACGACGTCGCCACAGCTCAAGGCGTGATCCGTGCGCAGGAGCAGGCCTTCGCCAACGACGATGCCGCAGCCGCCTATTCGCACGCCGCACCCGAGATCAAGCAGCTGTTTCCGCAGGCCGACATCTTCATGCAGATGGTCCGGCAGGGCTATGCGCCGGTCTACCGCCACAAGAGCTTTGAATTCGGCGAAGCGCGCTCTTCAGGCGGCCGCATCGCCCAGCGCGTCCACATCGTCGACGACAATGGCGAAGCCTGGGAAGCGATGTACACGCTGGAGCAGCAGAGCGACGGCAGCCTGAAAATTACCGGGTGCTCGCTGCTGAAGGCGGGACAGGCGGTCTAAACTTTTGCCATCGCCAGCCGCTGCCGCGCGCGCATCAACAGCAGCAGCATGATGGCGATGTTGAGCGCGTTCCACGCCAGCCCGTTGGCGAACGCCGCCATGTAGGAGCCGGTGGCGTCGAAGATCGCGCCCGAGACCCAGCCGCCGAACGACATGCCGAACACGGAGGCGAAGATCACGATGCCGACGCGGGTGGCGGCTTCCGACGCCGGCATCGCCTCGCGCACGATGATGGCGTAGCTCGGCACGATGCCGCCCTGGAACAGGCCGAACATCGCGGAGATGACATAGAGCGAGGTCAGGCCGTCGAAGAACAGGTAGAAAAAGAGCGCGGTGCCCTGCGCGACCGAGCCGATCAGAAGCGTGCGGATGCCGCCGATCTTGTCGGCGAGAAAGCCCGATCCGATGCGGCTGATGATGCCGAAACCGAGCATCAGCGACAGCATTTCAGCGCCGCGCGCCACGCCATAGCCGAGATCGCTGCAATAGGCGACGATATGCACCTGCGGCATCGACATCGCCACGCAACAGGCAATCGCGGCCAGCGACAGGATCGCCGTCAGCGCATTGGTGGAGATCCGCAAGTCCACGCGCGGCGGGGCCGCGTTCTCGTGGTCGCGCTGGCCGCCTGCCCCCATCAGCAGCCGCAACACGATCAGCGCCAGCGTCATCGCCACCGCGGTGAAGATGCCGAGCGCGATATGGGTGGTGCGCCAGCCCAGCTGCTCGATGCCGAAATTCACCAGCGGCGGCCAGATCGCGCCGCCGATGTAATTGCCGCTGGCGGCGACGGCGACCGCAAGCCCGCGGTAGCGGTCGAACCAGTGCGAGGCTTCCGCCATCAGCGGCCCGAAGGTCGCCGACGACGACAGCCCGATGGCGAAATGCACCAGGATGAAGTGCCAGATCGAGGTCGACATGCCCGCGACGACATAGCCGAGGCCGAGAATGCCGATGCCGAGCCCGATCGCGGTGACGATGCCGTAGCGGTCGGTGATCTTGCCGGTCAGCACCGCGCCGGAACCGAAGCCGAGCATGATCATCGTAAAGGCGAGCGAGGCCGTGCCGCGGCTCGCGGCGAAATCGAGCTGCACCACCGGCAGCGCCACCACCACCGACCACATGCCGACGCTGCCGAGCGAGCCAATCAGGACGGCCACGGCAAGCCGGGTCCACGCCCGGCGCGAGTCGGGAACGAACAGGTCGGAATCCTTGGAAAGCTCAGAAGAAATTGCCACGGCGACCGCAACTTCGGGGGCAAATCGCCTAACGTCAAGCCACATTGCCGCGATATTGGGCATGCAGTTGTGGTGGGGGTAGGTAAGGCGGCGGCCTTGGCTGAATCAGCCATCGCCTCTAGTTTGCCGCCATGTTCGTTCGCCTGACGAGACCTGCGCGTGTCAGATCAGGGTGGTTCGCCGCCCTGCTCTATCTGCTCTGCGTGCTGGCGCCCGGGGCCGCGCTGGCGCTCGGCGACGGGGCGTCATGCCTGACGGTCGAACCGGCCGCGACGGCGCACATGCATGCGGACTCCCCACATCAGCACCACGCAGGGCCTGCACACCATGACACCGGCAGCGGCCTGCATGAGCAGGCGAAGCATCAACATGACGGCAAGGATTCGCCAAATCCGTGCTGCGCCATGCTCTGCCTGTCGGCGATTCCAGCCGATCTGCCCGCCATCGCCAGACCCGCGCCGCCGATCTCGCTTTGCGTCTCCGAAAACTCCTGGCGCCCGCCGGGTGAGGCGCCGCCGCTGCTGTATCGTCCCCCCATCGCTTGATCCCGACCTGATGATCCCGGCAAGCCACGTGCATCAGCGCGCGCACGATCTCGCGTCCGCGCGGCACATTCCAGGCGAAGTAAGAGAAAGAGCATCAAATGAAAACCATCATGACGACAGCCATCGCGTTGCTGGCCATTTCAGCCATGCCGCAGCCGGCGCAGAGCCACGACAAGCACTCCCGCGACACCTATTCGGCCGGCGAGCCGGGCAACCCGAAGAAACCTTCGCGTACGATCGAAGTTGAAATGAGCGAGATGGAATACACGCCCTCGCGCATCCCGGTGAAGCGCGGCGAGCAGATCCGCTTCGTGATCCACAATGTCGGCAAGGAAGACCACGAATTCCTGCTCGCCACCACGAAGGAAAACCTGAAGCACGCCGAGGAGATGAAGAAGCACCCGCATATGGAGCATGACGATCCCAATGGCGTGCGCCTCAAGCCGGCGAAATCGGCGGAGATCCTCTGGAAGTTCACCAAACGCGGCACGTTCGAATATTCCTGCCTGATCCCCGATCATCGCGACTACGGCATGATCGGCAAAGTGACGGTGAAGTGAAAGCGAGCTCAAGGAGATGACGATGAAAAAGACGATGCAGATTTTGGCCGCCGCCATGTTCGCGGCGATCTCGTTGCTGCCCGCCTGCGCGCAGGCCGAAGCCGTCCAGGGCGAGGTCAGGAAAATCGACGAGGCCGCCGGCAAGATCACGCTCAAGCATGGCCCGATCAAGAGCCTCGGCATGGACATGGGCATGACCATGGCTTTCCGCGTCAAGGACCCCGCGATGCTGAAGGAGGTGCAGGTCGGCGACAAGGTGGAGTTCGAAGCGGAGCAGGCCGGCTCGGCCTATACGGTGATGAAGATCCAGAAGAGCAAGTGAGCGCTCCTCGACATCGCGACGCAACCCCGTAAGATGGGTAGAGCGCAAGCGAAACCCATCAGCCGCATTGCCGAACGACGGCGCAGCCGAAAACCAACCAACGAGACGCCCGTGCGACGAATTGACGACCAGGTTTTCCGGCTGCTGCTGCTCGCCGTCACCCTCGCCTTCGCCTGGGTTCTGCAGCCGTTCTACGGCGCCATCCTGTGGGCGATCATCGTCGCCGTCATCTTTGCGCCGGTGAACCGCGCGCTGCTGCGCACGATGCCCGGCCGGCCGAACCTCGCGGCCGTGGTGACGGTCCTGCTCACCATCGCCATCGTGATCCTGCCGCTCGCCATCGTCGCGACCTCGCTGGTGCAGGAAGCAACAAGCCTGTTCGGCAAAATCCAGTCCGGCGAGTATGACCTCGCGAGCTACATCCAGCGCATCTTCGATGCGCTGCCGGCCTGGGCGATGGGCTTGCTGGAGCGGTTCAACCTGACCAATCTCTCAGGCCTGCGCGAGACCCTGTCATCCGGCCTGATGAAGGGCGGTCAGATCCTGGCGCCGCAGGCGCTCAGCATCGGCATGAACACGTTCGAGTTCATGATCGGCCTCGGCATCATGCTCTATTTGCTGTTCTTCCTGACGCGCGACGGCAAGGCGCTGGCGGACCGGATCAAGGACGCCGTTCCGCTCGGCGCCGACCACAAGGCCGCCTTGTTCAGCCGCTTTGCCGATGTCGTTCGCGCTACCGTCAAGGGCGGCATTCTGGTGGCGATGGCGCAAGGCGCGCTCGGCGGCCTCGCCTTCTGGTTTCTCGGCGTTCACGCCGCGCTGCTGTGGGCCGTGCTAATGGCGTTCCTGTCGCTGGTGCCGGCCGTCGGCGCCGGCCTGGTCTGGGTGCCCGTTGCCATCTACTTCCTCGCCACCGGCGCGATCTGGCAGGGCCTTGGCCTGATCGCCTATGGCGTGTTGGTCATCGGCCTCGTCGACAATGTGCTGCGCCCGTTCCTGGTCGGCAAGGACACCAAGCTGCCGGACTATGTCGTGCTGATCTCGACGCTCGGCGGCATCGAAGTGTTCGGCCTCAACGGCTTCGTCATCGGCCCGCTGATCGCGGCGATCTTCATGGTGAGCTGGGAGATTTTTTCGGCATCGCGGCGGGGCGCGTAGCTACCCCAGCTCAAAGCTGGTAACGCCGAATACCCGCTCCAGCCGCAACGGCGGAATCGCACCGGTATACATCCGCGCCGTCTCGAACACGGGCGCAAGCCCAAAACTTTCCGCCAGCGCCATCGCCTCGCGGTTGATGCCGGGTACATCCAGGAAAATCTCGCCGCCACCCGCCTCGGCTATCAAGGCGGACAGCACCGCCTCCGCCGTCGCGCGATCATCGGCCACCAGCGGCCCAATTTTGAATCCCTTGCGGCACGGCCGGATCACGCCCCATCCCCTAAGCCGGCCATCGCGCATCACCGCACAACCGGCATGCCCGGGCGCGCCGATCCAGGCGCGCAGGAACGCGGGCCGTGGCGCCGGAAACACCGTCGCATCGTCCGCCTCGATCGCCGCCATCGGAACGTCGCTCAAGGCAATCATCCCGGCCCGCGACGCGTCCGGCACTGTCACTGTACCGCCATAGCGAATGTTGGCGTAAGCGAGCTGAAAGCCGGACTTCTTGTAATTGTCCTGTTGCGCCACCACGCCGTCGAGACCGATCACCCGCGCGCCGGCATGCGCGATCGCGGCATTCCATATCCGCATTCCGTAGCCTTTGCCGCGCAGATCCGCGCGCACGATGTAAAAGCCGAGAAAGGCAAAGCGCGCATCGTAGTTGACGCAGGAGACCGTCGCGACAGGCGCGCCGTCGCGTTCGCCGATCAGGAAACCCTCGGGATCGACCGACGCAAAGCAGGCATCGTCGGCAAGCCCCGGATTCCAGCCTTCCGCGGCGGCCCAGTCTATGGCGAGGGAGATTTCGTTCGCGCGCATGGCGCGGATGTTGAAGTCAGTCATGGCGGACGGTCCTTGTATGCCTGTCTTCGGCCGTCATTGCGAGCGAAGCGAAGCAATCCATCTAGCCGCAAGGAAGTATGGATTGCTTCGTCGCTTCGCTCCTCGCAATGACGCTGCCCTCTGCGGAATTGCAAACATGACAATCGCGAAACCGCGCACTCGATCGCGTCACGCAGTTCCTGAACACACGATGCAAATGTGTGTGTGCAGTCCAGAAATGGCACACTTCATCACGCAAAATATCATTGCGCCCTGCGATTTGTTTAGCGAAAATTAACCTTGCTGGCTGGCGCGGCTTGAGTAGTTGGAGGCTTCACACATGTACCGATCATCGCTCGCGCTGGCCCTTGTTGCCCTGTGCTCCGCGCCTGCCGCGGCCAGCGACCTGTCATCCGTCTACGTCGCGCCGGGCGGCGTCTACGCGCCCTCCTCGAATGTCTACGTGCGTCCGGGAGCGGCCTATCGCCAAGCGCCTTACGCGGAACCCGGTTACGGCTATCGCTCCTACGAAGCACCGCCCCCTGCCTACCGCGCACCGACGGCGGTCTATGGCGAGTATGGCTACCCCGCGCAGCCGGCCTATGTCGAACGCGCGCCCGCCTATCCCGCGCGTTACTACGCCCGAGAGCGCTACTACGCGCAGGACCAGGACTATGCGCTGGAATACGCGCCGCGGCCGCCGCTGCCCGTGCCTTACCGCGCGCGAGCGCGGTGCGACGACGGTTATGGCAGGTGGTCGTATTGCGACTAGGCCGCCGGCTCACGCGGGTTCGTTGCCGCTCGGGGCGTCGGTCGGAATTTCGAACCGACGCCTCCTGGACCATCGGCCTGCCCTGCCACTTTTTCCCAAAAACTTATCATTTGTGAAGGCAAACGGCCCGCCGCAGGTGTATTCTTCGATATCAAGCGAGTCGCAATAATACTTGGCAATTGTACTTCGCAATTGATTGTAAACCTGGAGGCCGCGGGATCATAAGATCGGGTGGCCTTTCGCTGGGTTGATGAGCATGACGCATCACGATGTCCCCTTCGTGGTCTCGCTGATCTGGCTGACAGCACTCAGTAGTGGACTGATCTTACTGCTTTTTGAGTGAATACGGTCAGAGCAGGCTACCAGGCACCAAGGCACGTTGACGCCAATAACGTGGGCCGCTCGAGCTTTATCGTCAGCGCTCGCATCGCGCCGCTGCTTCAAATTTGTCATCGAAGGCCACGTCGTTCAAACGTGTCTCGCAAGATTGCGGTGACCTTGCGATCCAGGACTTCGAGACGGCTACGAAGCTCGAGTTGCTCGTTCGATATGACGCGCTTGACGGTGACTTCGACGATCACAGACAATACGTAACAGACGAAGGCTGCCGCCAGAATCGAAGAGACCAGCGGTCGAAAGTCAGGCGTAACATTCCAAAAAACAAGACCTACGACGAGAGCCGCAATCCAGATGACGACCTTGAGAAATGTTTTCATTTAAAGTGCTCCGGCAGAAGCCCGTGCCGTCCACTTCCGGTTTGCCCTGCCTCTAGCAGGGCGAGGCAGCACACCAACAATCGACTTTCAGGGCACACAGTTCCCGTAACTAAAGCGACGTTCGGCTGGAACAATTTGGGCCAGGGCCGACACAAACGACGGCAGTAGCACGCGTGAACGCACAACTATTTTTGGATGCGTCTCTCTGCAGTGGTAGTCACATCCCCTTCAATCCTTGCGGGCTCCGGCAAAATCAGCACGCAGGCTGGTTTCGCTTCGCGCTTCCCATCCTGCACACTGAAGCCTAGAAGATGCGCATCTGCCAGCGGGGTGGAGCATTGGCGAACCGGGTCTCACAGGCTGACGACGATGGCGAACGGCTGTTCGCGCAATCGGCCTTTTATGCGGAGTTCGCACCGCCGGAGAGCCACGGCCATCTTGTGGATTCGATTTACGTCCTGAAGGATTGCGGGCGGCTGACGGCAAACCGCCTGGCATTCGCCTCACCATTCAGGGAACTCACCTTCAGCTTTCGAGAACTGGCGTCGCCGCGCCTCGCGCGCAGTGGCAAAGTGGTTGTGAACGAACCCAACTTTTCGCATCGAAGGAAAGGCAGGGCGTTTTTCGGCTGGGTCATCGGCATCAAGTTCAAACCGAATTGGCCGTATCCGTTGCACGCCGAGGACCCCGTGATCGTCGCGTGTCAAAACTCCCTGACGCGCGCCATAAGTGAAGGCCCATCGTCCTTCGCCATCCTTGCTCCCCTGGACCAGCTTTTGCTCGCGCTCTCGCGGCAGACCCAACACGGATCGATCGCAAGCCGCGACTATTTTGATACGTCGCACGATCGCGTTGCCCGTCTTGCAAGCCACGTCGGCGGTTCGGTGCGAACGCTGCACAGGCGGATGAAGGCATCGACCGGCGTTGCGCCAAAGCGCTTCCTGGCCGTTCAGCGCTTCCGTCGTTCGGTTTACGAAATTGCGACCCGGAATACCGGACTGTCACGGGTCGCCTTCAATCTGGGCTTCTCCGATCAGGCTCACCTGACCAGGGAGTTTCAGCGGCACGCCGGCGTTTCGCCCGGCGCATTCAAGCAGACATGGCTGGGACGTCATGCGCGGGCTGTCCGATTTCTTCAAGACGCCGGCCCATCTGCCCGCCTAAGGATGGCGGTGTGGCCGTTCGAGGCCCCGACCAATTCACCTTCGAAGAGACGGACGCGCCATCGAACCTAGTCGTCGTCTCCTCCGCCGTTCGCTTCGGGAGACCGACATGATCATCGATGCCTGGATGCAGCATCCCAATGCGGGGTGGATCGGCAATCCGATGTTCGATTCGTTGCGCCGGTGGCGGCCCGGCAAGCGGTCGGAAACGGCGCTTCCCATCCAGGATACGATTGCCGAAATGGATTGCGCCGGCGTTTCCGTCGGCATGCTCTGCGCCTGGCACGGTCCTCAGGGGCCGATGATCGGCAATGACGAAGTCGCGCACTATTGCCAGGAATATCCCGATCGCTTCGTCGGCATCGCATCCGTCGATCTCTTTCGTCCCATCGAGGCCGTGCGTGAGCTGAGGCTCAGGGTCAAACGGGACGGCTTCAAGGGGTTGCGCGTTCTGCCCTGGCTTTGGGGCCTGCCGCCGGACGACCGCCGCTACTACCCGTTGTTTGCAGAGTGCTGCGAGCTCGATATTCCCTTTTGCACGCAGGTCGGACACGCAGGGCCCCTGCGCGAGTCGGAGCCGGGACGGCCTATTCCCTATCTCGATCGCGTCGCGCTGGAATTCCCCGAGCTTCGCATTCTCGGCGGCCACATCGGCGTGCCCTGGCTGGGCGAGATGCTCTCGCTGGTGATGAAGTATCCGAACGTCTTCATCGATACGTCGGCCTACAAGGCCAGCCGCTATCCATCCGAGTTGGTCGAATACATGCTGGACAATGGCAGGCATCGGGTTCTGTTCGGATCGAACCACCCGTTCTGGCCCGCAGGCGAATGTATCGCCGGACTTGAACGGCTCGACCTTGGCGAAGCGGCCCGGTCCGCATTTCTCGCGGATAACGCGCGGCGCTTGTTCAAGCTCGACTGACTCTTGTTCTCCCGATCGCAACCCTGAACAGCGGAGAAGATCCGATGCCGTGGACCATCGAGCGCCGGCACCCTCACGTGGCCGTCGTGACCATGAACACCAACAAGGTCAACGCACAAAACCCGGCCTTCTTCGCCGACCTGCATGCCGCGTTCGATCGTCTCGAAGCGGAGTTCGCCGACTGCGCCGTCGTCCTGACCGGATCGGGTGCGGTATTCTCAGCCGGCCTCGATTTCGACCATCATTTTCCATTATTCGCGCGCCGCTCGCTCAAGGAGATCGACGCCTGGTTCGATGCCTATCGCGCGACGAACCTGCGCCTGTTCGCCTATCCAAGGCCCACGGTCGCGGCCATCAACGGTCATGCCTATGCCGGCGGGCTGATTACGGCGCTCGATTGCGATCACCGCATCGCTGTTGAAGGTCCGCTCCAGTTCTCGCTGAACGAGGTGCCGATCGGCATCCCGATGCCGGCGGTCTATTGCGAAATCATCAAGCACGCGATCGGCCCGCGCGCAGCATTCGAACTGACCCTGTTCGGTCAGATCTACGATCTCCCTGCCGCGAGCCGATTGGGCATTGTTCAGCAGACGACTGCACCCGATGAGTTGCTGAATGCCGCCGTCGTCTGGGCCGCGCTGGTGCCGCCGGATTGCCATGCGGCCTACGCCTTTTCGAAGCGCGCGCTACAGGCGACCGCCATGACAGCCATCGACCAGGCCGCTCGCCTCGACCGGGATTGGCTGTCGCGCGGCATGTCCGATCCGGGGAGCATCCAGGCCCATGCACGGCGCTACAGGGAACTGAAGGGTAAGGAAACTACATGGCCGTTGCCGGCCTAGGGCAGTCCCCCTCCGCTTGGCTAGCGGTTGGGCTTTCCCTGGTTTGGGAGTTCCAATTCCCCGGCTTCGGCCTCGATACGGCTGGAAGGCATGAAATGCTTTTCGAGCACAGGTCCTTCATTGCCTTCGAACAGGATGCGCTGTGCATCGCCTTCGAGATCGTCGTATTGGCCATTCCTCAAGGTCCACATGAACGAGGCCAGCCCCACCAGCCCCATCCCGATCGCAATCGGAACCAGAAAGAAGAAATCGATCATGAGAACGACCTCGCGAAGTTAAACATCGTGAGCCCAGCGCGATGCAACGTCACGCGCCGCCCGGCTGCACCGCGCGATAAGCGTGCCATGTGGCATGTCCGAGCAGCGGATAGATCACGATCAGTCCGAGCATCGCGGTTGCAAGGCTCAGCAGGAACAGCACCAGCACGATCGTCGCCCAGATCAGCAGGACGCGGAGGTTGCTCCAGACCAGTGCCATGCTGCTGCCCATCGCAGTGAGGGCATCGACATCCTTGTCCAGCAGCATGGGAACGGAGAAGGCGCTGATTGCGAACGAGAATGCCGCAAACAATCCTCCGATCGCAGTCCCGACTGCGAGCATCGCCCAGCCGGTCTGCGTGGTGAAGAGCATAGGCGCAATCCGATTGAGACCCGGGAACGGCAGCAGGCCGAAAAACAGCGCGTAGATGATGACCGCGGCGCGCATCCACACGATCATCAACAGGCATAGCAGCACGCCGGTGAACAGGATCTGACCGCCCGAGCGGGGCCTGACGAAAAAGAGAGCGTGCCAGTGCAGGGGTTGCCCGGCTTCGATCCGGCGGCTCTTTTCATACAGGCCGAGGGCCAGGATCGGGCCGACCACCATGAAGCCGGCGAAAGCCGGGAACAGAATGTAGTCGCGCCCGAGCGCGATCAGGCTGCTGACAAAGCCGACCGAGAGCAAGAAGATGATCAGGCCGTATGCGATGCTCATCGCCGGCTGTATCATGAGATCTCGCCAACCTGCGGCGAGCCACTTTAACGGGTCATCCACCTTCAGCGGCCGGCCCCATCGATCGACGATTGGAAGGGGCGATGCGACCGGAGGGATCATCGGCATAGCGTTTCTCCCTGCTCAGGAATGACCCGCTTTGAGCGCCGTCGAAGGCGAACACGACGACTTTGCGGCGCTGAACCGTCCCCGCGCGGCATCGCCCTCACCTTGCCTTAGATGCGCGACGCAGGCAGGCTGCGACATGATCGCGACGTAGACCAGATGGGCATTGGCTGCGACGAGGACGGCGACGGCGGCGGCGAGCACGACCCAGAGACCGATCATCGGTCTTGCGCGCGGTTGCTTGTCGGACCTGGCGAGATCGTTCATGGGGTCACCGTCCGCTTGTCGAGCAAATAGAGCGTGAGGATCTTTCGATCGAGGTCGGACAGACGGCCTTCCCAACTCGGCATCTGCCCCTGCCGGCCCCCCCATATCGAGGTATCGATGGCTTCCAGGTCACCGCCGTAAATCCAGGATTTGTCGGTCAAGTCGGGCGCACCAAGCTCCGGGTTGCCCTTGGCATCGTCGCCGTGACAAGACACGCAATTGGCGGCGAATATCTCCTTGCCGGCTTCGATCGTCTTGGGATCGATGGTTGCTTTCGCATCAGGGTGCGAGAGAGAATAGACGAAGGACGCCACTTTCATGCCGTCGGCCCGCGGCAGCATCTGGTCGCGTCCGAACGCCGGCATCTGGGACACACGTGCGTCCTTGTGCGCGGAATTGATGCCGACGCGGATGGTATTGAAGATGTCTTCATGCTTGCCGCCCCACAGCCAGGATGACGTGGTCAGGTTTGGGTAGGCGGGACCGCCCTTGGCATCATGGCCATGGCATGCCGCGCAATTATCGCCGAACAAGGTGCGGCCGGCGTTGCGGACATTTTCCATGAGCTTCGGATCGGCCTGGATCGCAGCGAAGCTTTCCGTTTCGACCCTTTTGGTCCAGACGCTGCGATCGATTGTCGCCTCGTTCAGTGCCGCCGCAACGGTCGTGCGTTGATCCACGCCGAGCAGGCCCTTGGTGTAGGTGACGCCCAGCGGCCAGGCCGGCATAAGAATCCAGTAGACAACGGAGAACAGGACGGAGAGCGCGAGAAAGAAATACACCGCACGCGGAACCGGCGTGTTCAATTCCTTGATGCCGTTCCATTCATGGCCCGTGGTGAGATAGCCGGTGTAGCTGTCGCGCTCTTGCTGATCTACGGCCATGGCTTGTCCTCGTCGCGAAGGATTGACCGCGCGGCGGCGTCAAAGCGCTTCTTGTTCGAGGGCCAATAGGCGTAGACCACCACCGCGGCCGAGAGCGCGAGCAGATAGAAAAGCCCGAACGATTTGGAAACGCCGACCAGAAAATCGTGCTCTATGCTCATTGCTTCGCTCCAGCATCTGCGATCGGCTTGTGAGCCGCGTCGGTAAGCCGCCCGAGAATTTGCAGGTACGCGACCATTGCATCCATTTCGGTCAATTGACTGGGGCGCCCGTCGAACGCGCGCACAGTGGTCGCCTTGCCATAACGCTCGGTAACGCCTTTGGCCTGCGCCGAGTCCGGATTGGATTGGCCGAACGCGTCAAGCGACGCATTGGCGATCATCTCGTCCGTATAGGGAACTCCGACCGCGCGCTGCGCTTTCAGGTGAAGGCCGAGATCATGGGTGCGCAGTTCGGTGGAAAGCAGCCAGTCGTAGGCAGGCATGACCGAAGGCGGCACCACGTCGCGGGGATTGATGAGATGGGCGACGTGCCATTGGTCGGAATACTTTTCGCCGATGCGGGCGAGGTCGGGGCCCGTTCGCTTGGACCCCCACAGCATCGGATGATCATATTTGGATTCGACCGCGAGCGAGTACGGACCGTAGCGGTCGACCTCGTCGCGAAGTGTGCGGATCATCTGCGAATGGCAGGCATAGCAGCCCTCGCGGATATAGATGTTGCGGCCGGCAAGTTCGAGCGGCGTGTAGAGCCGCATGCCCGGCGCGGACTCAACCGTCTGATGGATGGTATACAGCGGGGCGATCTCGACCAGACCACCGATACTTGCCACCACGATGATGCCGATCACGAGGCCGATTGCCTTGCGTTCCATCCGATAGTGGAATCCGAAGATCGACATGGCATCTCACTCCGCCGGCTGTGGCGAGGCCCCGATGGCCTTTGGCTCCGGCTGATCGGCCGTCGCCTCGGAAATCGGGTTCGGAAGCTTGATGGTCATCCAGATATTGTAGGCGCCGATGCACCCGCCAATCAGGAACAACAGTCCGCCGATGGCGCGGGCAACGTAGTAGGGGTGCATAGCGATCAGGGAATCGACGAAGGAATAGGTGAGCGTGCCGCCCTCGCTATAGGTTCGCCACATCAGTCCCTGGATAATGCCGGAATTCCACATCGCGAAGACGTAGACCAACGCGCCTGCGAGCGAGAGCCAGAAATGCGCCTCGACAAGCCCGGCCGAGTACATGCTCTTGCGCTTCCACACCCACGGCACCACAGCGTAGATCGAGCCGAACGTGATCATCGCGACCCAGCCCAACGCACCGGCATGAACGTGACCAACGGTCCAGTCGGTATAATGCGAGAGCGCATTGACGGCACGGATCGCCATGAACGATCCCTCGAACGTGGTGAGCCCGTAGAACACCGCCGCCACCATCATGAAGCGCAACGTCGCGTCGTCACGCACCTTTTCCCAGGCGCCGTTCAGTGTCAGCAGCGCGTTGCCCGCGGACGCCCACGAAGGTACCAGAAGCATCAGCGAGAACGTCATGCCCAGGGTTTGCACCCAGTGCGGCAGCGCCGTGTAATGCAGGTGGTGAGATCCCGCCCACATGTACAAGAAGGTGATACCCCAGAAGCTGATGATCGACATCCGGTAGGAGAAGATCGGGCGGCCCGCCCGCACCGGCAAGAAGTAATACATCATGCCGAGGAAGCCTGCGGTGAGGAAGAACGCCACGGCGTTGTGGCCGTACCACCACTGGATCATGGCGTCCTGGACGCCGGAAAACAGCGTGTAGCTCTTGGCGTGGCCGATCGAGACCGGCACGGCGAGGTTGTTGACGATGTGCAGCATCGCCACCACGAGGATGAACGCCATGAAGTACCAGTTCGCGACGTAGATGTGCGGTTCCTTGCGCCGCGCCAGCGTTCGCAGATAGATCAGGAAGTACACCACCCATACGACGACGAGCCAGATGTCCGCATACCACTCCGTCTCGGCATATTCCTTCGACTGCGTAATGCCCATCATGTAGCCGGTGACGGCAAGCACGCAGAACAGGTTGTAACCCATCAGCACGAACCACGGGCTTAACTGGTCCGGCAGGCGCGCGCGCGAGGTTCGCTGCAGGACATAGAACGAGGTCGCGATCAGGCCGTTGCCGCCGAAGCCGAAGATCACTGCGGTCGTATGAACCGGCCGGATCCGGCCAAAGCTCGACCAGCCGCCGCCAAAGGTCAGGTTCGGATTGACGAGCTGCCATGCCACCCAATCCCCGACGGCAAGGCCGAAGACGACCCAGATCATCGCCAGGACAATCCCGGCCTTGGTAGGATCATCATAGTAGGAGGCGAACCGTTCCTCCGACGGCTCCGGAGCATAATAGTCCTTGCCGATGAGAAAGATCGTGAGGATGCCGACCACGAAGATCAGCGCGCCGTGAATGCCGATCGGGTCATCACGCCCGACCACACCAAGCACAGATCCGCAGATTGCGACCACAAGGCCGATCAGAATCGCGCCCTGTCGCTCATTTCGGGTGAGCTGGGCCACCATGGGAGAGGTGGGGAATGGTTGCATTGCCTACACTCCACGCGAGTCGTGAAGCTCATGATCGGATTCAGCAATGCAACAGGCCGCTATTGTTGACCTAAATCAAAGCGCGTGACTTCCGCACCTCATGGATTTTCCAGGCGCTGGAGATTCGGAGCGGACAGGCCCTGCTGTCGTTTTAGCCAAGCGTGCGGGCGTGTCGTACTGGACGTCCACTCGGCAGGGGTGTGCCGAACCTGCCGCTCGGAAAGAGTCCGTGTTAGGCATCCGGCCGACCTATGAGACGCTCAAGCCTATCGTCAGCATCTTGTTGCCGCATTCAACATAAGCGCTCCTAATACGAGCGACGCGACGAAATTATTCGACAAATCAACCAATTACCGAGTCTGCGAAACCGTTGGGTCTCAGCAGCGCTGAAACAAAAATTGATGGAACTTTTGAAAAAAACGGGGAAAAACCCAAATGCAGTCTTGATTTGCCTCCTTTCTTTTCGCGGGGCGCATTGTGAGTAACGCGTATGACTGATCAA
Organism: Bradyrhizobium paxllaeri; assembly: GCF_001693515.2. Lineage (NCBI taxonomy): Bacteria > Pseudomonadati > Pseudomonadota > Alphaproteobacteria > Hyphomicrobiales > Nitrobacteraceae > Bradyrhizobium > Bradyrhizobium paxllaeri. The sequence goes on along the minus strand of NZ_CP042968.1, from coordinate 1,120,523 downwards.
CAATTGGCAATTCAGGCCATTGGCGAGGCCCAACTCATACTGGAAGAATACCTGCAACCCCGTCCTCAGAACAATGAGCGTATCCTCGACAAGCTGGTGGAAGTTCTCGAACGTCCCGATGTGATGGCTGCTGTAAGCCGCTTGCAGCAGCGCAGTTGCCTCGAGGCAGCCAAATGAGCAAGCAGCTTTCATCAATGGCCCTGACGGCTTTCGTCGCGGCGCTGTTGTTGGGAATGCCAAAGGTGGAAGCGAAACAGCAGTGCAGCGCCGCGATGCCGTCAGATCCGAACGGAAAATGGTGGTCGTATCGTCTCATCGACGGACGAAAATGCTGGTACGAAGGCAAGCCAGGGCTTTCGAAAGCCTTGCTGGCATGGCCTAAAGGCGAGGCCGCGCAACCATTGCCCAAGGACGTGCTGCCCAAGGCCGTGTCCGCGCAACCGTCGCGCAAAGATGTCAAGGAAGTCGCAGACATCGTCCCGGAGAAGCGCTTCAATCCGCTGGACGCGCAAGCCTGGGCACCGAAGGAGGCCGTGCAAAATTGGGCACCGGAGGAAGCCGTGCAAGCGCGGACGCCGAATTACATCCCCGAGACTTTTGATGCGTTATGGAGCGGAAGGATCTGGCTCTTAGGTCGTTGAGAGGTTGACCTGCGGCGCTTCGTTTTTCGCTTCGGCTTTTCTGTCCACTGATCTCTGTTGCTGAGCGCGTAGGATGGGTGGAGCGACCCATCGCCTGCGCGGCCTTGCCGCGTCGATCGAAGAATCGCGCAGCAAAGGCCGATTTCGCGGCCTCTCTCGTCGGCCACTCCGAAGAGGCTGAGGATTACCTCGTCACTGCCCGCATAGGACAGCCACTGCGCTTCGCATCAATCGCGCAGCAGCACGGCCTCCCGAAGGGTCCGGCTCGAGCCCAAGACGGAGGCGAGGCCCAGCGCCATCAGCAGCACGCCAAGCCAGGTTGCCATCCAGCCCCACCCGTCATCGGCCGCCTCGGCGATAGGGGCGACGGCAGAGGCGACCGGCGCGGCTGAAGGTGCGGAAACGGCAACCGCGTCGCTTCGGGCCGGTGCGGCTGCCAGAAGCGTCTCCGCGTCGAGCCGGCGCGGCGCGGGGTGGTCAGGCGTGAGTTGGTCGGTCGCGCGGTCGGCGACGGCGGCCGGCGGCACGAAGGCCGCGGCCCCCGTAGCCGGGGCGGCAGCGGCCTCAACCACGTTGAGCTCGGGAGCGGGCCGCGTCGGCTCAGACGTTTCCGCCGGTGCGGAGCGCAGCATCTCCGCACGCGCATCCATGACCGCCTTGTTGCGCCGCGCGGCCTCATTCTCCTCGGGAGCGGCGACGCGAGGCTTCGCGGCGCGACGACGAACCTGTTTCACCGTCGCGGTCTCCTCGGCAGCCTGGAACCAGCATTTGCGGCGCCCCTCAGTACGATAGACCCAGCGCTGCCCCTCCGCTGTCGACGCACCGGGCCGTGGCAAGCACTCCCTCTCCTTTTCCACGGGAGCAGGCTCAGTGGCTGTCTGGGGAGGAGAGACATTGAACAAGTCTGCAAGCGGATTCGAAGACGCAGGCGAAGTCGGGAGACCTGCGAGAAGAACAAAGGCAGCGATGGAACATCGCAGATAACCGGACATGAGAATCCCAGAGTTGCGCCCCCACGGAAACGACCTTTGGCCGCGACATGGGTCACAATAGGGCTCAAATCCGGCAAGGCGGTGGATTCATTCTGGTCCGGAACAAGATCGTGGTCCTGATCCTGCAGCCGCGCGGAAGGCGTGCAAGGTGGCTTCTTGTTCATCTCGAATCTCGATGGGTCGTAGAAACTCGGCAAGTCACGTTGCATCGATGTGGCGAGATTGATCCCATGCACTGCGGCACCTCAGACCGAAGCCGTTCCAATGAATCAGATTTCGCAGTCGACTGAATTCAAAGCTTTGCGCAACCCACCAAATGCGCTTAGCCGACAGGATTCGGTATTGCTGGCGGCCTTTCGCCGCTCGGAAACAGCAGTTCGCTGGATGGCAATGGTCTTTGGTTTCGACTTGGGACGGACCACGGCAGTGACCTTCCTTGATTTGGAATCCTTTGATCTGGAATCGTGTCGATGGTGGACGATCACCCTCGGGGGTTGCGAAGAACCGACACTGGTTTCCTCCGACGGAGAACTGCGCTCGTCGACCAGCGCGGGCTGCGCTGGTGGCTCGCTGCTCGCAGCGGCAATTTCAAGTCGATCAGCCTTCGCCAACGCCGCATGTGAATCGGAAATGCCTACGGCTGTCTCGGCAGGGGGCTCGACGACCACTGCCGCACTACGTACCGGAGTTCTGAGTTCCATTGCCGTTAAGATTCCTACACCCAATGGGATGAGGAGGCCCACCAACACCATTCTCAGCATGACGCTTCTCCACTTGTTCAGTGGCGGCGAAAATTCTTTTAGTGGCGGTGAAAATTCTCCGGTCTAATACGGCAACTTGGCGGCGGCTCACGTAACGACTCGACCCACGTAGAGCCTGTTTGTCGATAGGGTTAACGTCGGCCCGGATGTTCCCGACGCGCGAACGTTGAATGGAGGAACAAGATCGCTCGCTGCGCTGGCTGAGACGATGGGGACCGGCACGAGTTGATTGCAGAGGTTAGTCCGGGCCTTTGAGTTCAGAAGAAGACAGCCAATCGCGGTCCGGAGACGGCCCGATCTTTCTGCCTCGTCGCAAGTTAGCGGCATGAAAGATCGCAACCACAACAATCACGGGCAACAATCCGACTGCGCCCAGCAGACCTAATTCCATCCACATGGCAGCGCTCACTTTGTTGCGCCCCACATCCATAACGTGGCTGGCTCAGAAGCAGTTCGGCACTGACCGTCAAGATTCGCAGGAACCGAAGATCGTCTTCAGCGTTTGGGCCGGTTGGTTCTGGATGCGCATCGCTGGCCTTGAGCAGAATCGGAAGTGGCGATTTCAACGCATGTGAACCCGATCACCGGATCCGTGCGAGCCGCTTCGCCTTGACGGCCCGCCGGGCCGCGGCTGCGGCGGCAAAATCTCTCCCCTTATTCGTGAAATCGCACGCCTTGGCTGAATCGGAGATATGCGCTAGCATGCTGCCATGTTCGTTCGCCTGACGAGACCTGCACGCGTCAAAGCGGGGTGGTTTGCCGCCCTGCTCTATCTGTTTTGCGTGCTCGCGCCCGGGGCAGCGCTGGCACTCGGCGATGCCGCAACGTGCCTGATGATGGAGTTCCGGCCGGCTGCCGCCACGCATATGCACGACGACGCGACGACGCTGCCTACGGCTCACAAGCACCATGAGGCGAATGGAAGCCACCTCGTTAGCGGCAACGCCTCGCATGATCATGCCAAGCATCAACACGACGGCAAGGGTTCCTTCGGACCCTGCTGCGCCATGCTCTGCGTATCCGCGATCGCAGCTGACCTGCCTGCGGTAGCCAAGCCCGCACAACCGACTTCGCTCTGCGTCTCCGAGAATTCCTGGCGCCTGCCGGGTGAGGCGCCCCCTCTGCACTATCGTCCTCCCATCTCCTGATCCGACGTAACGACGTGGGCAGCCGCGCATCGATAGCGCGCGCACGCCCGTGGTTCATCGCGAGATCAGGGATTAATTCATGTCTGCGCAATTTCATGCGTGGGTCGCCGCCGTTGGTTCGGCGGACGAACGCTATTCCATCGTCAAGGCTGCGCTCTGCGGCGCTATGATTTTTACGGCTGTCATGCTCGCGGGCTGCACGCCCGAGACAACGCGCATGGCCAGTGCGGACCCGGCTGATCCCACTGCCAGAGTAGCCGGCGCCGGCTACCGCTCGACCGTTGCGCCTTACACCTCCCTGCGTCCGTCAACGCCTGCGCCTTGGCGCGAGCGTAACGACAGTGTCACTCCCAAATCCAGACGGGAACAGCCATGAACGCTTCTTCCAGATCCCATGCGTTCGCGCTGCTGTTGACGGCAGGCATGGGCCTGTCCGGATGCGCGTCGTTCTCGCCCGACAGCGGCATGACCGTGGTAGCCGGCGTCGCCAGCCAGACCATCGGCAAGGAGGTTGCATTCGTGCGGTCGGCTGACGACGCGGAGCGGACTGGTGGCACCGTGCGCCGCCTGCTCGGCCGCACCCTCAGCGTCGATGCCGCCGTGCAGACCGCTCTCCTCAGCAACAAGGGGCTGCAGGCCGCGTACAACGAACTCGCGCTCGCGGAAACCGATCTTGTCCAGCAGAGCCTGCCGCCCAATCCGACCTTTTCCATCTCGCGTATCAGCGGCAACGGCGCCAGCGAAATCGAGCGGCAGGTCGTCGGCGATATCCTTGCGCTCGCGACGCTGCCATTCCGTTCCGAGATCGCGCGCGAGCGTTTCCGGCAAGCGCAATTGCGCGCGGCACTGGAAACGCTGCGGCTCGCCGCCGATGTCCGACGTACGTATTACCGCAGCGTTGCGGCCAACGAAATGGTCGTCCTTCTCACTGACGCCAAATCCACCGCGGAGAGCACGGCGCAACTGGCCAAAAAGCTCGGCGAAACCGGCTCGCTCAACAAGCTTGATCAGGCCCGTGAACAGGTGTTCTACGCCGAAACCACCGCCGACCTCGCCAGCGCACGTCAGGAGGCGACCAGCGCGCGCGAACGCCTGACGCGGTTGATGGGCTTGTGGGGTAACGATCTCGGCTTCCGGCTTCCCGATCGATTGCCGGCCCTGCCGCGGCGCCCGCGCTCACTCCCGACGATCGAGGTCGATGCCGTCGGTCACCGCGTCGATCTACAGATCGCGCGCATGGAACTCGCCGCGTTGGAAAAATCGCTCGGGCTCACCCAGGCGACGCGCTTCGTCACGCTCTTCGACGTCGCCGGCATTTCGAAGCGCACCACCGATCCGGACGCAGCGCCATTCCGCGAACGCGGCTTCGACATCGCGTTCCAGATTCCGATCTTCGACGGCGGCGAGGTGCGGGTCCGGCAGGCCGCGGAGAGCTACAATCAGGCCTTCAACCTTCTCACGGAGAAAGCCGTCAACGTCCGCTCGGAGGCGCGCGACGCCTATCGCGTCTATCGCTCGGCCTATGACATCGCCAGCCACTACCAGCGCGAAATCCTGCCGCTGCGTCAGATCATCACCGAGGAGATGCAGCTTCGCTTCTCCAGCATGCAGATCGACGTGTTCGCGCTGCTGACCGAAGCGCGCCAACGGCTCGCCTCGCTACGCGCCGCGATCGACGCCAAACGCGCATTCTGGCTGGCGCAATCCGACCTGCAGACCGCAGTCAATGGCGGCGGATCGGGCGGCGCACGAGAAACCCCGACGACGACGGCCGCCGCAACGCCAGCAGCCGGCGGTGCGCACTAGGGAGAGCAAACGATGTTTTCACGCAGAGGATTTTTGGGCACGGCCGCGCTCGTCGGCGCCAGCGCCGTCACCGGCCGCGTGCAGGCCGCCGCCATTCCTGAAGCGCCAACGATGGACAAGGCGGTGATGCAGCCGCCACTGCATCCGACCTCGGGTCCCGACTACCGGCCCGTGGTGACGCTCAACGGCTGGACTCTGCCGTGGCGCATGAACGGCGACTGGAAGGAATTTCATCTTGTCGCCGAGCCCGTCGTGCGCGAATTCGCGGAAGGCATGAAGGCCAATCTGTGGGGCTATAACGGCCAGGCTCCGGGGCCGACCATCGAGGCGGTCGAGGGCGACAAGGTGCGCATCTTTGTCACCAACCGCCTGCCCGAACACACCACCGTGCACTGGCACGGCATGATCCTGCCGTCAGGCATGGATGGGGTCGGCGGGGTGACCCAGCCGCACATCCCGCCCGGAAAAACCTTCGTCTACGAATTCCAGCTCAAGCACAGCGGGACGTTCATGTACCACCCGCATTCCGACGAGATGGTGCAGATGGCGATGGGCATGATGGGCATGTTCGTCGTCCATCCGCGCGATCAATCGTTCCGGCCGGTCGACCGCGACTTCGTCTTCGTGATGAGCAGCTATCTCATCGATCCCGGCACCTATCTGCCCAAGGTCAACGAGATGACCGACTTCAACATGTGGACGTGGAATTCCCGCGTGTTTCCCGGAATCGATCCGCTGCCAGTGCGGCTTGGCGACAGGGTTCGCGTCAGAATCGGTAATCTCACCATGACCAACCATCCGATCCACCTGCACGGCCACAAGTTCGCGGTGTCCTGCACGGACGGCGGCTGGGTGCCGGAGAGCGCGCAGTGGCCGGAGACGACGACCGACGTACCCGTAGGCGCCATCAGGGCATTTGATGTGCTCGCCGACAATCCGGGCGACTGGGCTTTTCACTGCCACAAGTCACATCACACCATGAACGCGATGGGTCACGACGTGCGCAACATGATCGGCGTCCCGCACAAAGACCTCGCCAAGGCCGTCGGCAAGCTCGCGCCCGACGCCATGGTGATGGGCTCGACCGGCATGGCGATAGGCAACATGGAAATGCCGGCGCCCGACAACACGCTGCCGATGATGACCGGCACCGGCCAGTTCGGCCCGATCGAGATGGGCGGCATGTTCACGGTGATGAAGATCCGCGAGGGAATGGCGCACGACGATTACAGCGATCCCGGACCGTACAAGTTTCCGCAAGGCACCGTCGCTTGGGAGGTCGAAGCACCCGCTGCCGCTCCGGCGCGGCAGGAAACGCCTGCGACTTCCCCACAGACGAAGAAGGGCACGAGCAACAAGCCCAGTCACAAGGGCATGAAGATGTAGCAGGCAGCAAGTTCTGCGGACTTGCTAAGGAGGTGAGCTGAGATGAATGAAACGTTATATAGGATTGCGCGCCGATCCTTCCTTGGCGCACTCGCCGCGATTCTGGCGGGACGTATAGCTGCGCCGGCTTTTGCCGCTGACCCCGTCATTACAGTCTACAAGGATCCCAACTGCGGCTGTTGCTCGGGCTGGGTTGATCATCTGCGCGGGGCCGGCTTCTCGGTCGCTGTACAAAACACCGACCAGCTTGCGCAGATAAGAAAACAGCACGGCATTCCGCCCGAACTCGCTGCTTGCCACACTGCAATTGTGAGCGGCTACCTCGTCGAGGGACACGTACCCGCGGCCGCGATCCAGCGCTTGTTGACCGAACGTCCGAACGCCGAGGGCATTGCCGTTCCCGGCATGCCCGTGGGGTCACCTGGAATGGAAGGCGGGATGCCGCAACCCTACACGGTCGTGCTGTTTTGGCAGTCCCGACAAGCCCCTTACATGCGCTTTCTCGGAACGCAGCGGCTTGACACATAAGCGCTGGTGTGACCGGCGGAGTTCAACAAGAAGGACGATCCAATGAACAAGATTACCACAACCGCCGTGACGCTGATTGCAGTGGCGGCACTAGCATGGCCTGCAAGCGGCCATGAAAAGCATGGCCACGAAAGCTATTCGGCCGGCGAGCCAGGCAATCCCAAAAAACCATCGCGCACGATCGAAGTTGAGATGAGCGAGATGGAATACAATCCTTCACGCATTGAGGTGAAGCGCGGCGAACAAATCCGCTTTGTCATTCGCAACGTCGGCAAGGAAGACCACGAATTCCTGCTCGCCACCACGAAGGAAAATCTCAAGCACGCCGAGGATATGAAGAAGAATCCGCACATGGAGCATGATGATCCGAACGGCGTGCGGCTCAAGCCGAAGATGTCTACCGAGATTCTTTGGAAGTTCACCAAGCGGGGGACGTTCGAATATTCCTGCCTGGTCCCCGACCATCGCGACTACGGGATGATCGGCAAGGTGACGGTGAAGTGAGCTGGAAAACACCGAGAAGGAGAAAGCAACGATGAAACTCAGTCACACAATTGCAGCCGCGACGCTCTTGTTCGCGACTGCCGCTACCGCGCAGGATGTCGCCAAAGGTGAAGTCAAGAAGATCGACGAGAGCGCGGGAAAGATCACTTTGAAGCACGGACCGATCAAGAGTCTCGGCATGGATGAGTCGATGACAATGGTGTTCCGCGTAAAGGATCCGGCGATGCTCAAGAAGGTCAAGGTCGGCGACAAGGTCGATTTCCAGGCCGAGAACGCCAGCGCCGGCATCACGATTACCGAGCTTCAGAAGGCCAAATAGATCAGCTTGTCGGCGCCGCCGTGGTCGTGCTGCGGCGCCCGTGGCTGGCGTGAAGTCGGCGGAGGTGTTGCGAGCCCGACCGGGCTTGCAACACCGTCAATTCGCCGGCGATGGAGGCAAGAGGAATTCGTCTCCAGGGAGAGCGCGGCATAAGCCGTAAAACCATTGCGCAGGGAATGCCGGAATGCCCCGGCTGTACCTGTATGCTCGTGTGTGCACTCTTCGCATCCCTTGCACACGAGACCGCGGGTGCGGCAGGCACCTGGCATTCCCTGCGCCCTCTTCGTTGGGCGAATGAATATTGCAAAGCCCGGGCGAAACGTGCCGCGGGAAGGCGGAGGTGTGTCTTCAGCAGTCATTGCGAGCGAAACGAAGCAATCCATGGCGCCACCTGCTGAGACATGGATTGCTTCGTCGCTTCGCTCCTCGCAATGACGGGGCTACCAGCGGAGGGTATCCGCGGCCGTTGGCCCGGAATAGCGGATCAAGAACCCCCGTTAACCCTTTGCTAACCATACACCCGGCAAATATTGCCGGGTGAAGTCGAGTGTCGTCGGCCGCGTAAAACGGGAGGAACCCCGTGGACGCCAGTGCGGTGCCTCACTTTCGAACCGGCGGCCCTTCGGCCGCCGCGAAGACGTTTGGCGCCCGCGGGCGCCAGTCGCGGGGGGCAGCTACCATGGTCGATGTCACGGCGGGTCAGGGTGGTGCAGGCACAGGAGGCAAGTTTCCGAGCCTTGCCGAAATCGGCGATATCCTGAAACGCGGCGATCTGGCGCTGGCGCTCGGCGTCCTCATCATCCTGGTGGTGCTGATCGTCCCGCTGCCCTCGATCGTGCTCGACCTGTTCCTGGCGATCTCGATCACGGTGTCGATCCTGATTCTGATGACCTCGCTGTTCATCCAGGCGCCGCTCGAATTCTCGGCGTTTCCGACCGTACTGCTGATTTCGACCATGCTGCGGCTGTCGCTGAACATGGCCTCGACCCGCCTGATCCTGTCGCATGGCCATGAGGGCACGGCGGCGGCCGGCCACGTCATCGAAGCCTTCGGCAATTTCGTGATGGGCGGTAATTTCGTGATCGGAATTATCGTGTTCGCGATTCTGGTGATCGTGAACTTCGTCGTCATCACCAAGGGTTCGGGCCGCATCGCCGAAGTCGCCGCGCGCTTCCAGCTGGATTCGATGCCCGGCAAGCAGATGGCGATCGACGCTGATTTGTCCGCCGGCCTGATCGACGAAAAGACCGCCAAGGCACGCCGCAAGGAACTGGAAGACGAAAGCGGCTTCTTCGGCGCCATGGACGGCGCCTCGAAATTCGTCCGCGGCGACGCCATCGCGGGACTTCTGATCGTCTTCATCAACATCGTCGGCGGCATCATCATCGGCGTCGCCCAGCAGGGCATGAGCTTCGGCGATGCCGCCCGCACCTACACCGTGCTCACCGTCGGCGACGGCCTGGTGACGCAGGTGCCGGCGCTGATCGTCTCCACCGCCGCGGGCCTCCTCGTTTCGAAGGCCGGCATCACCGGCGCGGCCGACAAGGCGCTGATGAAGCAGCTCTCGGGTTATCCGCAGGCGCTCGGCATGTCGGCCGGCGTGATGCTGGTGCTGGCGCTGCTGCCGGGTATTCCGATGCTCCCCTTCCTCGCGCTCGGCGGCGGCGCCGCGGCGCTGGCCTGGAAGGCGCGCAACCACAAGGAGGTCGTCAAGGCACAGGAAGCCGCCGCGGCGGCTGCGCCCGACGCCGCGGCTGCTGCCGCCCAGGCCGCAGCCGAAGAGCCGATCGCCACCGCGCTCAAGATCGACGACCTCAAGATCGAGCTCGGCTACGCACTGCTGCCGCTGGTCAACGGGCCTGACGGCACCGACCGCCTGACCGAGCAGATCAAGGCGCTGCGCCGTTCGCTTGCGATCGAGATGGGCTTTGTGATGCCGGCGGTGCGCATCCTCGACAACGTCCAGCTCGAGGCCAACACCTACATCATCAAGATCAAGGAAGTGGACGCCGGCACAGGCAAGATCTGGCCGAACCAGTTCATGGTCATGGACCCCGCCGGTAACCAGGTCGGCGTGCCCGGCATCCACACGGTGGAGCCGACCTTCGGCCTGCCGGCGACCTGGGTCGACGCCGCGCTGAAGGAAGAGGCCTCGCTGAAGGGCTACACGGTGGTCGACGCCGCGACCGTGCTGTCGACGCACCTGACCGAACTGCTCAAGAACAACATGAGCGACCTCCTCTCCTATGGCGAGGTGCAGAAGCTATTGAAGGACCTGCCGAAGGAACAGGGCGAACTGGTCAAGGACATCGTGCCGAGCCAAGTCACGGTCTCCGGCATCCAGCGCGTCCTTCAACTCCTGTTGGCCGAGCGGATCTCGATCCGTGACCTCTCCACCATCCTCGAAGGCATTGCCGACGCGCTCGCCTTCTCGCGCAACCCCGCCATCATGGTCGAGCACGTCCGCGCCCGGCTGGCGCGCCAGATCTGCGCGCAGAACACCACCTACAACGGCTATCTGCCGCTGATCGCGCTGTCGGCGCGCTGGGAGCAGGCGTTCGCGGAATCGATCGTCGGCCAGGGCGAGGAGCGCAGCCTCGCGATGCAGCCCTCCAAGCTGTCGGAGTTCATGACTGCTACCCGCAATGCCTTCGAGCAGGCGGCGCGCGAAGGCGAAGCGCCGGTACTGGTTACCTCTGCTGCAATCCGCCCGTTCGTTCGCTCGTTGGTCGAACGCTTCCGCTCGCAAACCACTGTCTTGTCGCAGGCCGAAATTCATCCGCGCGCGCGGCTGAAGACGGTCGGCAGCGTCTAGGACTACCGGCGTCGCGGCGCAAATCAGCGGTAAAATGGCGAAGCCTTTTCGCCACATGCAAACGGTTTATTAAAATCGCGGGAAATGGGTCGGATTCCGTACAGTTGGCGCTTCGACTGCCATAACATCTTGTAAAAGATAAACAATTGTTCATTCTCGCCGGCGCCTGATCGCGACCGTTCAAGTCTTTTCACCGCCTTGTGATCGCCTCTTTGGAACTGAATGGCGGATTCCTACGTTTCCTGACGCGAGACGTTGAACCAACCTGCGGGCGCATCCAACAAATCCGTAGGCGGGAAGGCGGCAGGAGACTTCCATGAACCACTCGATCTACAGCGCAGATCGCATGACCCATCTCAAGATCGTGGTCGTGGCACTCGTGGCAGGTATCGTGGTCGCCGGGTTCAGCATCTCTGCACGCACGACCTCGGATGAAGGTCTCACCCAGACCGCGAGCACGCGCGTGATGAAGGCCGGCAAGCCGGTCGCAATTACGAGTACAGGCAACTCAGTCGTACGCTAAAGGAGAGATTTCACGGAATTCACGCGGCTCTTTACAGCCCCCCAAAGTCGCCGTGTGGATAATCAAGACCCCAACTACCCCCAAGTTGACTGCGAAAACGCCCGCTCCCCACGGGCGTTTTCTTTTTGTCGGGGCTAGTGTCCGGAGTGCCCGTCACCGCCGGTCGAACCGTCACCGCCTGTCCAGGGCTCGCCTGAATCCCCGCTCCGTGGGGCCTTCGTGCCTTGGCGAAATGCGTATCCGATAAATCCCGCCAGCAGGATGAGAACGAGAAGCGGCCCCAGCCAATTCGGCACGATGAACGACTCCCAGTTCAGCGGCTAGCGTGGCGGAGCGCCCGCCGGCACCGTCTCGATCAGCTTGCCGGTAAAGACCGGCGCCGAGGTCGGCTGGCCGCTCGGCGAGCCGCCGGCCTGCTCGACGGTGACCGCAAAGAGCGCAGCGTTGATCGTGCCGGCGTCGTAATCGGCCAGCACCGGACGCGCGGTGAAATCGCTGCCGCCGATCACGCCGAGCGAGCGCGGCCGCGGCAGCTTGTCGGAGATCAGCCAGAGCTCAAAGCTCTTGCCGGGCTCCGCATCGGCCCCGACCTTGCGGACCGTGAAATTCTTCGTCGCCGCATCGACCGTCAGGATGAAGGCCGGCGAGCCGCCGTCGCGCTGCAGCAGCGCGACATATTGCGCCGACGGCACCGGTGAAGGCGCCGGCGTCTTCACCTCGACCGTCTGGATCTGCGGCTTCGGCCGCAGCCGCTCCGGCAACAGATCCGGCTGGTAGACCTGCACCGCCAGCATCGCGACCAGCGCCGCGGCAAGCGCGGTGGCGATGGAAGCGACATTGCGCCAACGCTTCGCGCGACCCGCCAACTGGATGACGTTCGCATTGTCCGCGACCGTCGTGGCTGGCGCGGCCGGCGTCGCGTCGGCCACCACGGGAGCCACCACCGGCTCGGCGGCAGGTTCGGGCGGCGGCGGTGCGGGTTGCTCCGCCCGGGGCAGCACCAGCGGCGCCTGCGCCTCGGTCGAATGTCCGATCGCGGCCTTGATGTTTTCCCACACGATCGGCCGCGGCTCGATCGAACCGACCATCTGGTTGAGCACGCCGAGCCGGTATTCCCAGGCATGGACCAGCGCGCTGTATTCGGTGTCGACGGCCATCATGGTCTCGACCTGGGCGCGCTCGTCGGCATCGAGAGTGCCGAGCGCGTATTCCGCGGCGAGCGCGATATGGTCTTCGCTATGGGCCATCGTTCAAGATCCGGACCTTTAGAGCCCGAGACACTCCCTTATATCCATCATGCTGCGGCGCAGCCACGTCTTCACCGTATTCACAGGCGTCTCGAACTTGGCGGCGAGCTGCTCGCGGCTCCAGCCGTTGTAATAGGCCAGGAGCACGAGCTTCTGCCGGTCCGGCTCGAGACGGCCGACGCATTCCAGCAACCGCTTCAACTCTTCCGTCATCTCGCGCCGCGCCAGCGGATCGGGAGAATCGGCCGCCACTTCCATCGCGGCAGGCTCCTCCTCGATCGAGCTTTCGCTCTTCTTGCGCACCACGTCGATCGCCCGGTTGCGCGCGATCGACGCCATCCATGTGATCGGCGAAGACAGGGCCGGGTTGAACTGGCCGGCACTGTTCCAGATCTTGACGTAGGCCTCCTGAATGACCTCTTCCGCGAGGTCCTGACGCCGCAAGATACGGAGCACAACGCCGAAGAGTTTCGCACGCGTGGCGGCGTACAGGCGCTCAAAAGCGGCCTCATCCCCCTTCGCCACCGCGGCAATCAGCCAGACCAGCTCCGCTGGCGTCAGCATTCAGCGTCCCCCAAAATCTCAGATTCTCCACCCGCGTCCTACGCTGGAGCCGACGAGAGGTTTCGTAGCATACCTTGCGTCAAAAGGGCCACCAAGTGGCCCGGGTCGGCATGCCGGCAACGAAAAACCCGGGCCTTGCGGCCCGGGTTTTCGATCGTGTCAGATCAGCGGAGGCTCGTCAGGCGACGCCAAGCCGGGCGCGCATCAGGCCGATACTATCCATGTCGGCCTGCTCGCGGGCGCTCTCCTCGGCGCGCTCGCGCGCCTGGTCGCGCTCGTCGAGCAGCTCGACCTTCTTCAGCTCCTCGAACGCTTCGCTCAACAGGCCCTTGGCGTCTTCGAGCTGGATGCGCAGCTCGTCGGCGGAACGGGTCAGGTTTTCCCGGCGCTGGATCGCGGCCTTGGCGTAGGTCGGATAGGCGAAATGGGAGGGATCGTTGATCCCGGCCCGCTCCTGCTCGGTCTGGATTTCGCGCTCGAGATCGACCGACATGCGCTGGAAGTCGGCGATCATGCCTTCGATCTGGGTAACCCTACGGCGCTTCTCGTCGACCTGAAACTTCTTCAGGCGGATCAGCGTTTCTCGTGACTTCATCGACTCATACTCCCCAGAAGTCCCAATCTGAACGCGGGACGGAGCCGGCTCCCCAGGGGGCCCCACCGGCGTCGTTAATCATGTGCCGGGGATGATGGCCTGACAAAGTTAGCGTTCCGTTTCCAAATTGCCGAGGATATGCGCCAAGAGGCCATAGCCGTCACCAAGGCTTGCTTTTTCGTCCTTGGCCTGGCGCAGGAAGGCTTCGAGCGGCTCGTGCAGCCGCACGGCCTCATCGACTTCGGGACTGGAACCCGCCCGATAGGCGCCCAACCGGATCAGCTCTTCCATGTCGGCGTAGGTCGCCATCACCTGCCGGGCGCGCGTGATCACGGGCAGGTAGGCGGGATCGGCCGCTCGCGGCATGGTGCGCGAGACCGATTTAAGGATGTTGATTGCGGGAAACCGTCCACGCTCTGCGATCGAGCGTTGCATCACGATGTGGCCATCCAGAATGCCGCGCACCGCATCCGCGATCGGCTCATTGTGGTCGTCGCCGTCGACCAGCACCGTGAAGATGGCAGTGATGGTGCCGACGCCGGTTCCCGGCCCTGCCCGCTCCAGCAGTTTCGGCAGTTCCGTGAACACGGTCGGCGTATAGCCCTTGGCGGTCGGCGGCTCGCCGGCCGACAGCCCGATCTCGCGCTGCGCCATGGCAAAGCGTGTAACGGAGTCCATCAGGCACAGCACGTCCTTGTCCTCATCGCGGAAATATTCCGCGATCGCGAGCGTCAGGTAGGCCGCCTGCCGCCGCATCAAGGCCGGCTCGTCCGATGTCGCCACCACCACGACCGAGCGTGCGAGGCCCTCGTCGCCGAGATCCTCTTGCAGAAATTCCTGCACCTCGCGGCCGCGTTCCCCGATCAGGCCGATCACGGTGATGTCGGCGTCGACGTTCCGCGCCAGCATCGACAGCAGCACCGATTTGCCGACGCCGGAACCGGCGAAGATGCCGAGCCGCTGGCCGCGGCAACAGGTCAGGAACGTATTGAGCGCCCGCACCCCGAGATCGAGCGGCGGGCCGACACGCTTGCGCGAATGCGCCGGCGGCGGCGCGTTGCGATAGGGCATCGGCGACGGGCCCTGCACCAGCGGCCCCTTGCCGTCGATCGGTTCCCCCATGGCGTTGACGACGCGGCCGAGCCAGGCCGGCGACGGCCGCACCTGGCTGGCTGCGGTCGCGATCACCGCGCGGCAACCGCGCCTGACACCGTCGAGCCCGCCGAACGGCATGACGACGGCATTGCTGCCGGAGAACCCGATGACCTCGGCCGGGATGAATCGGTTGCCGCCGGTATCGATGACGATCCGCGCACCGACCGACATCGCATGGATCGGCCCCGCGATCTCGACCATCAGCCCGCGCACGCCCACAACACGGCCATATATATTGACGCCGTCGATATCGCCGATTTGCTCCGCAAGCGCCTTCATTGCGAAAACCTTAAGTTTCCACGTTTTAGCCGAGACCGCTTAACCTCGTGTTTACCCGCATCATTAATCATTGCGTCACTGTCTTTGGTGACTGAGAGCGCTTGCCCGTCAGAAGAAGGGTAAGTCGCGGGAGTCGGTTAGGCCCGCCTCTTAATGTGGAGACTGAGCACGCACGGTTAGAAAAAGCTGCTTCCAAGCAACATCTTAGGGCGATTCGATAAAAATTGCACTTAAAGAGCTTGCGAACCGGAATCAGAGTTTGTTAACCATGTGTCTGTCAGGATCCGAATCAGTTGTTCAAAGGCGTTTTGAGTGCCGCAAGTGCGGCCGACCTGACGCCCGGAGCGGCGGACTACAAGGGGACTGGCATGCGCGTTTTGCTGATAGAAGATGACAGCGCCGTCGCGCAGTCGATCGAATTGATGCTGAAATCCGAGAGTTTCAACGTCTACACGACGGACCTCGGAGAGGAAGGCGTCGATCTCGGTAAACTTTACGATTACGATATTATCCTTCTCGACCTCAACCTGCCCGACATGTCCGGTTACGACGTGCTCAAGCAGCTCCGGGTTTCGAAGATCAAGACTCCCATTCTGATCCTCTCCGGCCTCGCCGGCATCGAGGACAAGGTCAAGGGTCTCGGCGTCGGCGCCGACGACTACATGACCAAGCCCTTCCACAAGGACGAACTGGTTGCCCGCATCCACGCGATCGTGCGCCGTTCCAAGGGTCACGCCCAGTCGGTCATCCAGACCGGCGACCTCGTGGTCAATCTCGACACCAAGACGGTTGAGGTCGGTGGCCAGCGCGTGCATCTGACGGGCAAGGAATACCAGATGCTGGAGCTGCTCTCGCTCCGCAAGGGAACCACCCTCACCAAGGAAATGTTCCTCAACCACCTCTATGGCGGCATGGACGAGCCCGAGCTGAAGATCATCGACGTCTTCATCTGCAAGCTGCGCAAGAAGCTGGCCAACGCCTCCGAAGGCCGCAACTTCATCGAGACCGTGTGGGGCCGCGGCTACGTGCTGCGCGAGCCGCACGAGGCGGACGAGCGCATCCCGGCCTGATCAGGGTTTACGGCGAGCCGAAAGGCTCACTCCTCCCGACTGGACCCCGCCCGGAACGGCGGGGTTTTTGTTTGGACAGGCGGTTCCCGCCAATTGCGCGATCGACCATCAACTTCACCGGTCGGAACAATCGCGGTTCAGCTTCCTAGGTCTAAGCGCCCAAGGCGTTCGATATCTCGCCGAGCGTCGCTTTCTCGGCGTCGCTCACCTTGACGCCGGCACTGAACAGGCCGCCGCCCTCCGAGGCCGCCTCGGCGGTGCTCTTGCTGATTTGCCGGAGCCAGTTCTTGAATTCCGCCGCGTCACCGGGCGCCTTCGCGGCAAGCAGAGCGGAGACCTGTCGCAGTTCGTCGATGCATTTGCCTTTCATCTCGGCCGGCTTGCTGTTCACGAATTTAGCTTTCAAGCCATCTCGCGCCGCGCTCCTGCCTTCACTGCTGGCAAAGTCCGTGACGACGGATTTGACCAGCGCGTTGGTGCCGGCGCTGGAGGCCGCCTCGGTGAGCGCGGCACCTCCGGCAAAGGATTCTTTCAGCAGCCCCCAGAGACCACTGGGTTCGGCCGCGGTGATGGCCATACCGGCGATCATCGGGCTCTCCAGCAGCAGCGTCCACTCATCCTTTGTGAAGTTTGTCTTGTCGGCCATGGATCTTACTCCTGATGAACTCAGACAGCGGATCGAGCGATCCTCGGCAGCGCGCGTGCACAGCGCCGCCGCAATATGCTGCGCTGCCGTCCGGCGCAGGTCGGGCGGCGGCGATGTATCAGGACACTCAGGAACGGGCGAGCGCGTCGAGCTTGCCTCGAAGCTCGTCAATCGCCGGCTTCGCAACGGTGCCGGCACCGGGCGTCGCCAGCACCTTGTCACACATCTGATTGATCGTCGGGGTGGCCGCAACGATCAGCTTCACGAGGATGGTTTTTCCTTCCGGGGAGAGCTGCGCCGCGCGGGAATTGACCTCATTCAATTGAGCGGTCGCTTCCTTCAGCTTGGGTAGCGCGGCCTCCGCCGACGCCGCGTCGGTGATGCCGGGGAGCAAGGTCCTGATGGAACCAACCGAGGCGTTGACCTGGTTCGCCAGATTCATCCCTCCGACCGTCAGATCCGTCGGAGCCGCGCCCACGGTTCCGGTTGCGGTCCGCGTCGTGGAAGGAGGCGGCAGCTGAGCGACTGTGTCCTCCCGTGAAGGGCCGAAGGCGAACCAGGCAAGCCCACCCAGAACTACGGCGGCGACCAACCAATACGGCCATTGTGATGCCGTGACCGAACGGGCCGCCGCGGAGGCCGTCTGACCAGACTGGTAAGCTGTCCGCCCCGAAGCCTCTGCAATTCGGCCACCAGCCGCGCTGGCCGCTGCCGCGCCGCTGCGCAAGCTCTCACTCGCGCCGTCGATGAGACCGGCGGCACTCAGCTGACTGGCAAGACCGGACGGTATTGCCGCGGCAATCTGATCCTTCTGTGAGGTGAGAAGGGACGCCAGCCCGCTGGCGTCGAGACCGGCGCTGCGTTGCTGTTGACCCAACATGCCAAGGACCACGGGGCCCAGCATGCCAAGCATCGACTTGCTCGTCCCCTCGCCGATCCCCGCGAACTTGCCTATGGTCTGCGCCATCGCATCCAGCGTTCCGCCACCGAACAGGCCCGAAAGCATGTTCGCCCCTGTTTCCTGCAGCAGGTTTTGGCCGGAACCGCCGATGAGATTCTTCAGACTGTCGATCGATGCGGATTGCTGTGTCAGTGTGTTGGTAAGCTGGCGTGCCCCATTGGGAGTGGAGGCAACGTCAGCGAGGCTTGCAAGAAGCGCGGGAATTGCTCCCGAGATGGCTTTTTGCGTGACATTGCGATCAAGACCAAGAACAGAAGCGATCTTTGCGATCATGTCGGGTGTGAGGAATTGCATCACTGCAGAGACCAGATTTGTCGCCATAGCGATCCTCCTGAGCAAGAGTGCAGTTGCTTGCTCAAGTTAGTCCCTCCGTTTCGGATTGCGCCTCAGAAGTTTAATCACCTTATGTTACAACTTGGCGGTTCGAAGTTCCATCAAAGCTGCTACAATTGGCCTCTCAGCAAAAGATGTCGCTCCTCAAAGCAGGGAGTTGCGTGGATGGGTATTATCTGGACGATCATCATTGGCTTCATCGCCGGCGTCATCGCCAAATTCATCATGCCCGGCGACAACGAGCCGTCAGGCTTCATCATGACGACGATCCTTGGGATCGTGGGCGCTTTCGTTGCATCGTATCTCGGACGCGCCCTCGGCTGGTACAACCCGGGCGAAGGCGCAGGGCTTATCGGGGCGGTTGTCGGGGCGATCCTCGTTCTGTTCGTGTATGGTCTCATCACGGGCCGGCGAACCGCTTGAACGAACCGCTCATGGCGGGCACCGGCGCATCGGAAACATCGCCGCGCCACGCATCGGGATCCGCCGGCGCTGATCCTTCACGCGGGAGCTGACGGAGCCTGCGCACATGTCGCATGTCGATCTGGCATTGTCCGTTGCGCTTGGCATCGGGCTCGCGGCTGCAACCGGCTTTCGGTTGTTTCTGCCGCTGCTGGTTCTGGGCGGTGCGGCTTACACCGGGCATGCAAGCCTCGATGAAGGGTTCGTATGGCTCGCCACACCCGCCGCCCTCATCATGCTCGGCACGGCAGCCATCGTGGAGATCGCCGCGTTCTACATTCCGGGCGTCGACAATTTGCTCGACACGGTGGCGACGCCCGGTGCCGTCGTCGCAGGGACGATCGTATCGGCTGCGGTCATGACCGACCTGCCGCCGATGGTGAAATGGACGGCGGCCATTATCGCGGGAGGTGGCGTTGCCGGCATCACGCAGGGCCTGACGGCAATGCTCCGGGCAAAATCCACCGTCTTTACCGGTGGACTTGGAAATTCGGCGGTGGCCACAGCCGAGCTCGGGAGCGCCTCGCTGATCTCGATTCTGGCGCTGGCTGCGCCGCTCGTGGCGCTTGCACTGGTCGTCCTGTTTTTCTGGCTGGCATTCCGCCTGCTTCACCGCCTGGCTCGGGGATCGCGTCAGCCAGGCGAACAATAGGCAGAACCCTTCCCACTCATTGGGGAGCGTCGCAATTGCATCGAACCGTGTGAGCCGTCGCTGATCGCGACAAAATTCACTTCGCCCCGGATTGAAACCCGCTTCGCGGTGTCTCGTAGCTGACGGAATGTCCGCAAAACGAAGGGGGAAGTCATGAAAAACGTCAGTCTGGCTGCCGCTGTCGCGCTCGGATCGGCATCGGGCGCGCTCATCGGCTATTCGGCGCTCGCCGGCGGCGACAAGGTCGCCTTCCCGGAGAATTTCGACAAGGGCACGCTCTACGCCACGGTCGATCGCTACGACAACAAGCAGTATCGCGAGCTCTATGCGACGACGGCAGCCGTCGATGCGGTACGCAAGGGGCAGCCGATCCCGAGCGGCACGGTGCTGATGCTGGTGCAGTACAAGGCGCAACTCGATGCGGCCGGCCAACCCCTCAAGGACGCCAACGGCCGTTTCCAGAAGGGCGACCTCGTCGCCTACACGGTGATGGAGAAGCGCGACGGCTGGGGCACCGAGTACAAGGACGATATTCGCAACGGCGAATGGGAGTATCAGGCGTTTGGTCCGGACAAGAAGGTCAACGACAAGGCCAATTTGACGGCCTGCTTCACCTGCCACAAGCCACATGCCGCGCAGGATTTCGTCATCTCGCTGGCGGGCCTCAAGGGCACGCCCGAAGGCGCCATGGCAAAGCCCGCACCCGGACCCGGCGTGGTCTCGATAGCAGATTTCAAGTTCGGGCCGGAGACCGTCGTCGTCAGCAAGGGCCAGACCATCACCTGGCACAACGCCGATTCCTCACCGCACCAGGTGACGATCACCGGCCCCAAGGCGCAGCGCTCGTCGATCGCGCTGAAAGGCCAGACCACCCAGCTGACCCTCGCCGAGGCCGGAACCTATGACTACATCTGCGGCCTGCACCCGGCCATGAAGGGCAAGATCGAGGTCAAGGAATAGCCGGCTGAGTCAAGGCCGCCATGGAGGATTTGCGGACCCCGCCGAAAATGGCGGGGTTTTGTTTGGGATTGAACCCGCCGCCCTGATGCGCCGACTGACAGATCGTGCAAACCTTTGGGGACGCACGAGTTGGGGCAAATTCGATGATCCTGCAATCGCTTGCCGGGCTGCCGGCGTTTCTGGTGTATTTCTGCACGGCAATCGTTGCCGTGGTGGCCTACCTCTTCGTCTATACCCGCGTCACGGCGCATAATGAGTTCGATCTGATCCGCGCCAATGAGCCGGCCGCTGCGATCGCGCTGGGCCTGAGCCTGCTCGGCTTCGTGCTGCCGCTGGTCAGCGCTATCACCCATTCGGCCAATGTCTGGGATTGCCTGATCTGGGCGGGAATCGCGCTGATCGTGCAGATCATCGTCTATTATCTCGTCAGGGTTCCCGTGCCGAAGCTGTCGGAGCGGATCGCCTCCGGCGAACTCGCTGCCGCGATCTGGCTCGGGCTGTCCTCGCTGGCCGCCGGCGCGCTGAACGCCGCCTGCATGGTCTACTGACCATGGCAGACAAACCAAACCAGGATTTCGGCAAGCGAAACAAGGTCTCGGTGCCGGCAGCGCCGCGTTCCGTTCCGCCGCCGCCAGCCAAGCGTTCGGGTCATGTCGCCCTTCTGTTGATGGGCACGTTTGCGGTCGGCACCGCCGCCTACACGCTGATGCCGAACCGCACTTGCGAGCAACCATCGAACGCGTACGCATCGCCGACGCAATCCACGACCGAATGCTCCTCACGCAGTTCTTCCTCGAGCTCCGGCGGCTCCGGCGGCGGTTCGTCGGGGCGCAGCAGCTACTACAGCAGCGACTCCTCCTCTTCCTCATCATCGAGCCATTCCTCGTATGATTCCGGCTCGCACGCGGCGCAGCGCGGCGGCTTCGGCTCGTTCGGACATGCCATCGGCTTCTCTGGCGGCTGAGTTTCATGCAACGCATCCCCTGCCCTGAACGCGACGACTGGCGTGCCACCGCCGAAGGTGTTGGATTCACTTTTCACACCATCAATGGCGAACGCTATTGGGACGAACGGGCCTATTACGCGTTCACGCTGAACGAGATCGAACGGCGGATCGAGGCGCCCACCGCCGAGATCGAGGCGATGTGTCTCGAACTGGTCGGCCGCGCGATCAAGGACGAAAAATATCTGCGGCGCCTGAAGATACCGGAAGCGTTCTGGCCGCTGATTTCCGAGAGCTGGCGCCGCCGTGACGCCAGCCTCTATGGCCGGCTCGACCTCTGCTATGACGGCTGGAGCCCGGCGAAACTGCTGGAGTACAACGCGGATACACCGACCTCGATTTTCGAAGCGGCGGTTTTTCAGTGGACCTGGCTCGAACAGGCGATGGAGCGCACCATCATCCCGAAGCGCGCCGACCAGTTCAATTCAGTCCATGAGCGGCTGATCGACGCCTGGAAGAAGCACGGCGGCGCCAAGCATCTGCATCTCGCGGGGATGACCGGCAATACCGAGGATGCCGGCACGCTGGCCTACCTGCAGGACACCGCGAGCCAGGCCGGATTGAAAACGACGCTGATGGACATCAAGGATGTCGGGCTCGGTGACGATGGCCGCTTCGTCGATCTCGACGACCGCGCCATCGAGCTCGCCTTCAAGCTTTACCCCTGGGAATGGATGTTTCAGGACGCGTTCGGCGCAAAACTGTCGAGCGCGCCGACCCGCTGGATCGAGCCGCCCTGGAAGGCGATCCTCTCCAACAAGGGCATCCTTCCCCTGCTCTGGGAGATGTTTCCGAAGCATCCCAATCTGCTGCCGGCCTTCTTCGAGGACGATCCGAAGGCGTCCATGCTCGGCTCCTCGTTCGTCCGCAAGCCGCTCTATTCGCGCGAGGGCGCCAATGTCGCGCTCGTCAGTGCCGGTACCACGCTGGCGGAGCAGCAGGGTCCCTATGGCGCGGAAGGATTCATCCGGCAGGCGTTCGCATCGCTGCCGAGTTTTTCCGACCAATATCCGGTGCTCGGAAGCTGGCTGGTCGATGGCACGCCGTGCGGCCTGTCGATCCGCGAAGACGAGAATCCGATCACCGGCAACACGTCGCGCTTCCTGCCGCACGCAATTCTATAGCGCGCGGCATCCGAGGCACGGGCTGAAAAACGAGATCAGCTTGCCGCGGCGACCGCCCGCAGGGTTTGCGGCACCAGCGTCGACGCGCCCACTCTGATCACCGGCGCGATGTTCGGACGATAAAGTCCACGCCGATCTGGATAGGGCTTGAACGTGTTGGTAATGCCGACCACGGATTCGGCCGCGCCGA
This sequence comes from Bradyrhizobium paxllaeri, assembly GCF_001693515.2. NCBI lineage: Bacteria > Pseudomonadati > Pseudomonadota > Alphaproteobacteria > Hyphomicrobiales > Nitrobacteraceae > Bradyrhizobium > Bradyrhizobium paxllaeri. Next base: position 1,097,859 of record NZ_CP042968.1, on the reverse strand, counting down.
GCGCCAGCACGCCATCGGGCTCCAGCATCCGCGACAGCCGTTCGAAGATGTTGGTCTTGGTGTTCTGATCGAAATAGATCAGCACGTTGCGGCAGAAGATGACGTCGAACACGCCAAGATGGGAGAAGTCCTGCAGCAGGTTGAGCTGACGATGCTGCACCATGCCGCGCAGCTCCGGGCTGATCTGCCAGAGTTCGCCGTTCTGGGTGAAGTATTTCACCAGCAACTGAATCGGCAATCCGCGCTGTACCTCGAACTGGCTGAAGATGCCGGCCTTCGATTTCTCCAGCACCGCCTGCGACAGGTCGGTCGCAACGATCTCGGTGCGCCAGCCGGCCAACAGGTGTCCGGCCTCCTTCAGGCACATCGCGATCGAGTACGGCTCCTGCCCGGTGGAGGAAGCCGCGCACCAGATGCGCAAGCTGCGGCGGGCCGCGCGCGCTTGCACCAGCGCCGGGATCACCGTCTCGCGCATATGATCGAACGGAATCTTGTCGCGGAAGAAAAACGTCTCGTTGGTGGTCATCGCCTCGACCACCTCGGCCGTCAGCGCGCTGGCGCCAGCCTTCATCTTCTCGACGAGTTCGGAAATGCCCGGCAGGCTGGACTTGCGCGCCAGCGGCAGCAGCCGGCTTTCGACCAGATATTGCTTGTCGGCGGAAAGATCGAGCCCGGAGCGCTCTTTCAGAAGCTTACGCAGATACTCATAGTCTGAAGGCGTCACGAACGATCTCCCGAAAACAACCGAACCAGTTTGGGCGCAATCTGATTGAGCGGCAGGACCGCCGCGCAAATACCTGCATTGGCAGCCGCGCCCGGCATGCCCCACACCACGCTGGTGGCTTCGTCCTGGGCAATCACGCTGCCGCCGGCGGCGACGATCTCCTTGCCGCCGCGCATGCCGTCCGAGCCCATGCCGGTGAGGATCACCGACATGATACTGCCCTGCCAGACGTCGATCGCGGAGTTGAACAGCGGGTCCACCGCAGGCTTGCAAAAATTCACCGGCGGCCCGTCGTCGAGCGCGATCGCCGCATCAACGCCGTGGCGCACGACCCGCATGTGGCGGCCGCCCGGCGCAAGATAGATCCGGCCCGGCTTGACCATCTCGCCATCGACGGCCTCATGCGCCGGCCGGCGGCTTGCGCGTGCCAGATGCTCGGCGAGAATGGTGGTGAAGGTCGGCGGCATGTGCTGGGTGATCAGCACCGGAAAGCGATCGATCACCGGCCCGATATCGGCGACAAGCGCCATCAGCGCCTGCGGCCCGCCGGTCGACGAGCCGATCAGGAGCACGCGCGGCGCCAGCATGCTGAACGACCGGCGCGCGAGCTGCAGTTGCGGCGCAGGCGCGGCGACCGGATGGGGCAATACCTCGCGTATCCGGTCGGGAGCCGGCGCCAGCGCCGGGCTCGCGGCGGGCGAGGCACGACGGCGCGCCCTGGCGCCGAGATGACGGATCTTCTGAATCAGATCGTGGTGGAAAGTCTCGGCGGCGGTCGCCTCGCGCGTGCTTTCCGGTTTCGGAATGTAGTCGGAGGCGCCGAGCGAAAGCGCCTTGAAGCTGATCTCCGCGTTGCGGCGGGTCAGCGTCGACGCCATGATGATGACGAGGTCGCGCTTTTTCGCCAGCAGTTGCGGCAGCGCCGAAATGCCGTCGAGCTCCGGCATTTCGATATCCAGCACGGCAACGTCGGGCTTGATGCGTTCGATCTGGTTGACGGCGTCGAGACCGGTACGCAAGGAGGCGGAGACCTCCATATCCGGCTCGGCGCCGATCCAGCGCGAGATCATCCCGCGGATCACGACGGAGTCGTCGACCACCATGACGCGCAGCTTGTCCTGCCGTGTCGAGATTGGCGGTGGAGACTTCGTTAACGCAACACTCATTACTTCACCCGACCCAACTCAAAAGCGTACACTTACAAGAACAACGCCGAGGGCCGTTGAGCCGCCGGGAAAACCTGCGCGAGATCAGAGCAGGCCGACTTCCTGGAACTTCGCGGTAACGATATCCTTGTCGAACGGCTTCATGATGTACTCGTTGGCGCCGGCATGCAGTGCGCGCGCGATGTGCGCGACGTCGTTCTCGGTGGTGCAGAACACCACCTTGGGCGCGTCGCCACCGGGCATGCGGCGCAGATTGCCGAGGAACTCGTAGCCGTCCATGACAGGCATATTCCAGTCGAGCAGAACCGCTTCCGGCATCGCGCGCTTGCAGGCCTCCAGCGCCTTCTCGCCGTCCTCGGCCTCGACGATCTGAAAATCGAGACCTTCGAGGATGCGCCGTGCGACCTTTCGGATGACGCTCGAGTCATCGACGACCAGACAGGTTTTCATTTTAGGCCTCCACTTGCACCTATCCCCAAGGGGGATGTTTTCATACCGGGTTGGATTTTCATGCCGCCATCAGGTCAGGCGTGATTTCGAGAACGCGATCGACGTCGAGGACGACCATGAGCTGGCCGTCGAGGCGGTGCACGCCGCCGGCGAGCTTGGCGAAGCGCGGATCGAGGTTGACGGGGTTTTCCTCGCGGCTGGCGTCAGGCAGCCGGAGCACCTCGCCGATCTGGTCAATTAGAAGCCCGTAGGACTCGCCCCTGAGGTCGACGCCGACCGCCATCGGCGGCTTGCCGTCGTCGTTCTTGGGCAGTCCGAGCCGGGCGCGCATGTCGACCACGGTGACGATGCGGCCGCGCAAATTGAGCACGCCGGCGATCTCGGCCGAGGCCAGCGGCACCCGCGTCAGCCGTTCCGGCATGAACACGTCCTGGACCCGCGAGATCGGCAGGCCGAACAATTGGCCCCCGATCACCGCGGTGACGTATTCGGCCACGGTGCCCTCGATGGTGTCGGTCTTGGTTGTTGTCATGTGCTTAGTTCCTTAGGCCGCGCGCCTGTCTTCGGCGGTCTGTTCCTTCAGCGCCGCGATCAGGCCGGGACGGTCGAACTTGGCGACGTAGTCGTGGAAGCCGGCCTGCCGCCCGCGCTCGATCGCCGCCGGCGACACCAGCGAGGACAGTGCGATGATCGGCAGCTGGCCGAGATTGTGGTCGGCGCGGATCGTCTCGGCGAACTCGAAGCCGTTCATGTCGGGCATCTCGATGTCGGTCAGCACCACGTCGAAGGTCTGGTTCGAGCGCAGCGCGGCGAGACCTTCCTGCGCGTTGACCGCCGTCCGCACCTTGTATCCGGCGGCTTTCAGCACCGGCGCCAGCATGTTGCGGAAGAACGCGGAGTCGTCGACCAGCAGCACCGATTGGGCCGTTGAAGAAGCCCGCATCTCCTTGCGCGCGAACCAGTCGGCGAACGCCATCGGCAGGAAATGGCCGACGTCGATCACTTCAGTGGCCTGGCCCTTGATCACGGCGGAGCCGAGGATGCCGTCGGCCTGGCCGGCGACCTCGATGTGCAGCCGCTCCTCGACGATGTCGATGATCTCGTCGACCACGAGCCCCATCGAGCGGCCGTCGTCGGCGAACACCAGGATCGGCTGCGAGCCCGTGGTCTGGACGCTGACCCCGTTCATCTGCACCAGGGGCATCAGTTGCTCGCGGTACTGCACCATGTGGCGGCCGTTGGAGAGCTCGATCTTGTCGGTGGCGATCTCCTCCAGCCGGGTGACGAGGCCGAGCGGCACCGCCTTGGGCTGCGAGGAGCCGGCGCGGAACACCAGCAGCGAGGTGAGCTGTTCGCCGCCGATCGCATGCGCGGCGGAGGCGTCATCGGCCATCTCATGGGCCGAGGCGCCGGAGGCACCGAGCGCCTTGGCAATGCCGTTGGGGTCGATGATCATGATCACGGCGCCATCGCCCAGGATGGTGTTGCCGGAGAACATGTCGATGTGCCGCAGTTTTGTGGACATCGGCTTGACCACGATTTCTTCGGTGTGGAACACGCCGTCGACCACGATGCCGAAGGTCTGGCTGCCCACTTGAGTGACCACGATGAAGCCATTCTCGGGGTCGGTGGAAGAGCCGTCGTCGATCTTGAGGAGCTTCTTCAGGTGCATCAGCGGCAACAGCTTGTTGCGCAGCCGAAGCACCGCGGTGTCCTTGATGCGCTCGATGCGGTGCTCGGAGTTGGCCCGCGCCCGGACCAGCTCGACCACGGACAATTGCGGAATCGCGAAGCGGTCGCCGCCGGCTTCGACGATCAGGGCCGAGACGATCGCCAAGGTCAGCGGGATCTTGATGGTGACGGACGAGCCCTCACCCGCCACGCTCTTGATGTCGATGGTGCCGCCGATCTGGTCGATATTGGTGCGCACCACGTCCATGCCGACGCCGCGGCCCGAGACCGAGGTGACGGTGGCCGCGGTCGAGAAGCCCGGCGCGAAGATGAACTTGTGGATCTGGGCTTCGGTCATCTTCTCCAGTTCGGTCTCGGTGACGAGACCGTTCTGCAGCGCCTTCGCCTTGATCCGCTCGGTGTTGAGACCCCTGCCATTGTCCGCAATGCAGATGATGATGTGGCCGCCCTCGTGATAGGCGGAGAGGCGGATGGTGCCCTGCTCGCCCTTGCCAGAGGCGACGCGCTCGGCCGGGGTCTCCAGACCATGGTCGGCGGAGTTGCGCACCATGTGCGTCAACGGATCCTTGATCAGGTCGAGCACCTGGCGGTCGAGCTCGGTGTCGGCGCCGTGCATCTCCAGCTCGATCTGCTTGCCGAGTTCGCCGGAGAGGTCGCGGACGATGCGCGGCAGCTTCTGCCAGGCATTGCCGATCGGCTGCATCCGCGTCTTCATGACGCCTTCCTGCAGCTCGGCGGTGACGTTGGAGAGCCGCTGCAGCGGCACCTTGAACTCGGTGTCCTCGTTGCGGCGGGAGATTTCCAGGAGCTGGTTGCGGGTCAACACCAGCTCGGAGACCATGGTCATCAAATGTTCGAGGGTGTCGACGTTGACGCGGATCGACTGGTTGGCGATCTTGTCGGCGACCTCGCCATCGGTCTCGACCGGGGCGGCGCGCTTGGCGGGTTTTGCCTTTTCTTTCGCAGCTTCCTTGGCGGTTTCCTTGGCCTCCGGCGCGGGCGCGGCCTTGGCGACGGGCGCTGCTGCCACTTCGGTCTCGGTCTCGCGGAAGGCGCGCTCGAGATCATCGAGCGAGACTTCGCCCGGACGCAACGGGCGTTCCAGCACCTGCTCGACCAGCGTGCCCCGGGTCATCGCGGGCGGGGCCGGCGGCGCGATGGGAACGGGCGCGGGTGCGGGCGGCGGCGCCGTGGCCTCGGCGTGCCCATGATGGCCGCCTTCGGCCATCGCATGCAGCTTCTCGATCAGGTCTTCGTCGGTGCCTTCGGGCTCGGTCTCGGTGGCTTCCAGGCCGGCGAGGATTTCCTTGATGCGGTCGATCGAGGACAGGATCAGCGTCACGGCTTCGGCCTTGACCGGCATGCCGTCGCGGAATTTACCCATCAGGGTCTCGCCGGCATGGGCCAGCGCTTCCAGCCGCGGCAACCCCAGGAAGCCGCAGGTGCCCTTGATGGTGTGGACCAGCCGGAAGATGTTATCGAGGATCTTCGCGTCGCTCGGGTCCTGCTCGAACCGCACCAACTGATTGTCGACCGTATCCAGGCTCTCGCTGGTTTCGGTCAGGAACTCCCGCAACAAATCATCCATGAAACTGGCCTTCGCACGCAGCGGCACGCGACATCGACGCGCCTTACGGAACGAGGCCAGCTTCTATGCAAAGCGTTTAATATTGGTTGAGCAAGAGGAAAAGAACGGGATCAACAAAGAGATAAGACGGCAGAAATCAAATCTGCCGTCTGTTTTCACCGTTGGTTAACCTTAAACGCGCTTTAGCGCGTTCAGGGTTTGCGCGTTGGCGCCTTCAGGAAGCGGTAACAACCACCTTTTCGCCGTCGGGCACAAGCGTCACGTTGAGCCCGCAGGCCTGCGCCAGGAGGCGCGTATAGTAGGGTTGCACTGCATGCGCGTCGACGCTCGCCGTCGAACTTGCGCTCAGGAGATCGGCGATGTTCTGCGGCACGCGGGCGTTCAGGCCGGAAGACGTGACGCGAAAAGCCATCGTCTCGCCGTCGCCGATCGGATCGATGGTCAGCGTGCCGCCGCGCGGTATCGTCTGCTGCGCGATGATCAGCATGTTCAACAACAGCTTGACGCGGTTCTTCGGCAGCAGGAGCCGCGGCAGATTCCAGGTGATGGTAATCTTGCCGTCCTCGATGTGGCCGCGCGCCATGGTCTGGGCATCGCCGAGATCGATCTGCGCGCCCGCCGATCCCGCGGCTCCGAACGCCAGGCGGCAGAACTGCAACCGGGCGGAGGCGGTCTTGGCGCTCTTGCGGATCAGATCGAGCGCGAAATCGCGGTCTTCCGGCTTCGGATTATCGTCAAGCACCTCAAGCCCATTGACGATCGCGCCAACCGGGCTGATGAGATCGTGACAGACGCGCGAACACAGCAGCGCCGCAAGTTCGAGGGTATCGGGAGCCGGACCGGGAGACGAAGTGCCAGACATCATGGGTTCCTGGAAAGCCGCCGAGTCGTGAATTACCGGCGGGCCGTTACGAATCACGCGTGCTTATCGGTGATACACTGCGCAGCCCCGTGCTGCCAGCAGGGGGCGGCAATGGTAAGGCAGGACGAACAGCAAATGGGCCGCGCTCATGAATGAGACACGTCCACCCGCGCTCGATCGTGACGCCGCAGCAAGGCTGATCGAGCCGCTGACCGAGATCGTGATCCGCGCCGGCGACGCTATCCTTGCCGTCAACCGTTCCGCCATGACGGTCGAGGGCAAGACCGACGGCTCGCCGGTAACGGAGGCCGACCTGGCGGCCGACCGAATCATCGCCGAGGGCCTTGCCCGCCTGGTGCCAAAAATACCTGCGCTGTCGGAAGAACGCACCCAGGCGGCCGCGCTGCCCTACAGGGAAAGCTTCTTCCTGATCGACCCGCTCGACGGCACCAAGGAATTCGTCGCCGGGCGCAACGAATTCACCGTCAACCTGGCGCTGGTGTCGGAGGGGACGCCGCTGCTCGGCATCATCAGCGCGCCCGCCCTCGGCCTGATCTGGCGCGGCGTGGTCGGTCGCGGCGCCGAGCGGCTGACGCTTGGCAAGGAGCCTGGCAGGGATAGGCCGCTGGTCGAACCGATACGCACCCGGCCCTGCCCGACGCGCGGCCAGCCCTGGACGGTCGCGGTCAGCCGTTCGCATGGCGATGCCAGGAGCGAAGCCTTCATCGCGGCGAGGCCGGGCGCGGTGCGCTGCGAACTCGGCTCGGCGGTGAAACTCGGCCGGGTGGCCGAAGGCTCCGTCGATATCTATCCGCGGCTGGCGCCGACCTCGGAATGGGACATCGCCGCGGGCCATGCCGTTGTTGTGGCCGCCGGCGGCAGGGTCACCGATTCAAGCGGCGCTGCCCTGCAATTCGGCACCGGACGGAATGGCTTCATCGTTCCGGAATTCATCGCCTGGGGCGATCCGAACGCTGCGACCAATGCTTCGTAGCCCGGGCGAGCGTAAGCGACCCCGGGAAAGGTGGCGACGACGCAACGTGTATTCCGTTTGTCTGATACCGCCCCCGGGGTCGCTTCGCTCGCCCGGGCTACGGAAGTCCTACTGCGCGAGCCCGCGCTCAAGCGCCGGCCAGCGTGACGTCGCCTCTTTCAGGAAACGCGAAGGGTCGGCCGCAAACGCATCGCGGTTGTCCTCGCGGCCGAACAGATAGAGCCGCTGGCCCGCGACCACCCAAAAGCGCGGATTGCCTGCATAGGTGATGCCCCGCCCCAGATCGACCGGGTCGTAGCCGCCGAACTGGGGCCCGTAAATTTCCGGATGCGCGACGAAGGAGGCGCGGTTGCCCTCGTTGCGGAAACGCCAGATGGCGCCGCCGCCGCGCGCCTCGAAATCCGGCAAGCCCTGGAGGGCCATGGATTCGGTGAAATAAGCGACCGGATCGAAGCCGCCGATGGCGAGGCCGGAATAGCGGTTCACCACCACGCGCTCGGTGGTTGCGGCGCGGGCGGCCAAATCAAGGCTGAGCGCGCAAAAAAAGCTCGCCAATAAGGCAAAAGCGGCCATTCCGGGGCGCAAACCGTATCTTTCCTGCCGTTGTGCCGTCATAGTTGGTGCCGATAACATGCGAGTCGAGGGGACACTGGGCGCAACCTAGAGCCATGCTTGTTGGCGTCAGGTTAAGGCGGCGGCCAGAATTTCGATGCCAGGGGTTCTTTCATGACGTTTGCTTCACGCCTTGCCGCGGTGACGTTCGCCGCGCTGATGTGTTGGACCGTGCCGGCTTCGGCACAGCAGCCACCACCGCCGGGCCAATACCCACCACCGCCGGGGGCTTACCCGCCACCGCCGGGGGGGCAATATCCGCCGCCGCAGCGCCAGCCGGGACCCGAGACCTTCGGGCCCGAAGAACTGGTCTCGGCCGGGCACAAATTCTTCGGCAACGTCTCGCGGGGCCTTGCTTCCATCATCGAGCGCGCGGTCAGCCAATGGGGCCTGCCCAACGGCTATGTGCTCGGCGAAGAAGGCTCAGGCGCCTTTGTGGCGGGCCTGCGGTATGGCGAAGGCACGCTCTACACCAAGAATGCCGGCGACTTGCGGGTCTACTGGCAGGGTCCGTCGGTCGGCTTCGACTGGGGCGGCGACGGCGCGCGCACCATGACACTGGTCTACAACCTGCCCGCGACCAGCGCGATCTACCAGCGCTTCGTCGGCATCGATGGCTCCGCCTATATCGTCGGCGGCTTCGGCATGACCGCGCTTACCGCCAACAACATCGTGCTGGTGCCGATCCGCTCCGGCATCGGACTGCGGCTCGGCGCCAATGTCGGCTATCTCAAATACACCCCGCGCGCGACCTGGAACCCCTTCTGAGCCACGTCTATACGCGCGCCTTCCCCAGGCGGATTCAGGTTAACGCGGCATTGGGCTGGCGTAGGCCCGGCCCGGCGTGGCAATGTGATTAACGAATCCTTGTCTGTGTGGAGTAACCATTCATGATCGAGCCGATCATGTATCTGGCGATCGGTTTTCTGGTCTCCATGCTGTTCGGTCTGATGATCGTGCCGCTGGTGCATAACCGGGCGGTGCGGCTGACGACGCGGCGGCTCGAGGCGGCGACCCCGCTGTCGATGGCCGAAATCCAGGCCGACAAGGACCAGCTCCGCGCGGAATTCGCGATGTCGGCGCGGCGGCTCGAAATGAGCGTCGAGCAGCTCAAGAACAAGACCACCAGCCAGCTCGCCGAACTCGGCAAGAAGAGCGATGCGATCAACCGCATGAAGATCGAGCTCGGCGAAAAGAACGCCACGATCTTTGCGCTCGAAGCGCGCGAGAAGGCGGTGAAGGAGCAGCTCCGCGCCACCGAAGAGGAATTTGCGGCCAAGACCGAGCTGTTGCGCAACGCCGAACAGGCGCTGACCGACAAGCAGGCCGAACTCGGCAAGATCAATAACGAATTGAACGATCGCTCGATGATGGCGGACAGCCGCCAGGTCGAGCTGGTCGCGGTGCGCACCCAGATCGAGGAACTGAAGGGCCGCGTCGGCGACGCCGAAAAGGAATTTTCGACGACGCAGGCCCGCCTCGTGCAGGAGCGCGCCGACTCCGAGCATGCGAGCCGCGAACTGATGGAAGCGCGTGGCCGCGTTGAAAATTTGAGCCAGCGCGTCACTGATCTCGACCGGCAATTGATCGTGCAGGTCAAGGAAGCCGAGATGCTCGGCGACCGCGTCAACGACCTCGAGGCGCGGCTGGCGACGCAAGGCAAGATCCTGGCCGAGCGCGAATACGAAAACAATCAGCTAAGGCAGTCGAATGAAAACGCCGAGCGCGCCGCGCGCGAACTGCGCGCGGAGATCGCAGGCATGAGCGGCGGCAAGTCGCCGGTCGTGGAGAAATTGCGAAGCGAGAAGGCCGCGGTGGAGGAACAGCTCCGCATCGCGCGCGACGAGCGCGCGAAACTGCAGCGCGACATCAACGCCATTCAGCAGCAGGCCGAAAGCTCGTGGCAGACCGAGCGGATGGAAAACGCGCTGCTGCGCGAGCGCATCAACGACATCGCCGCCGAAGTCGCCAAGCTCGCCATGCAGCTCGAGGGACCGAATTCGGCGATCGAGGCGATGCTGGCGGCGGAACCGGCCGTGCCGAAAGTGCCAGCCAAGCCCGCCAATGACACAGCCGGCGCCGTCTCGGAAGGCGGCGGCACACTGGCCGAGCGCATCCGCGCGCTGCAGTCACACGCCTCCCGCGCCCGCCAGCAGGGGGCGTAATTCCCCCGGATCGGCGCGAAAACACGACGTTACAGCCCGACTGATCGCTTGACACTGGGGCCCCGTCCTTCGTAAATCGCGGGCACTGACAGGCCTGTTGTTCGCCCACACTTCCCGGACGCATAGCTCAGCGGGAGAGCGTTCCCTTCACACGGGAGAGGTCCAAGGTTCGATCCCTTGTGCGTCCACCATCGGCCTTCTGAACCATACGGGTTGCGGGCAATCATCGACGCCGGGCGCTCGCCGGCAGCTTTCGTGACCGTCCCATCAAAATATCGAAAACAACCCCATGCAAAGTAGCCGATGCTGCCGGCGTGACGGCCTACACACCAGATTGCATGGTGCTCTCCATGCGTTCGCGCGCTTGGGATCGTGATTTGTAGTCCATGGATTACATTTCGCTTGCCGGCCTGTAATCCACAGATTACACACGATCCGTGATCGAAGTTCGAGAAACCCCTGAGTTCACCGTTGGCTGGCCGCGCTGAAAGATCAGCGCGCCGTCCTTCCCATCGTTCGCCGGATCAGCCGCGTGGCTGCTGGAAACAACGGGAGATGCGAAGTCAGTCGGCGGGTCGGATCGACCACGGCCCCGGATACCGTGTCTACTTCACCCGTCGCAGACAGACCCTTGTTATCTTGCTCTGCGGTGGCGACAAGCGCACTCAGAGCCGGGACATCAGGAAGGCAATGGGGATCGCGGAGAAATTGGAGGACTAGGATGAAAGTCAGCAAACTTAAAAAATTCGACGCCGCCGAGCACCTTCGCACCCCGAAAGCTCGCGCGGAGTATCTGAGTCTCGTTCTCGCTGACGGCGACCCTGCCGAGGTCCGTGACGCCCTCAATGTTGTTGCCAGAGCGCAGGGTATGAGCGAGGTCGCCAAGGCTGCCGGAGTGACCAGAGAGGGTCTTTATAAGACGCTCGGAGCGGGCGGCAACCCGGAGTTCGCGACCGTCATGCGGGTCATCGGCGCTATGGGTATCCGCCTTTCGGCGCAGGCGGCGGATGCAAGGCGGAAGAAGCGTGCCGTGGCGTGAAGAGAGTTTGCGTCGTCACGACGCGAGCAGGCACCTAAATCAAAACCCGCCGCCCTTGTGGGGTCGACGGGTTTCTCAATGGCCGTGTCGCCCACGGCCCCCGACATCTTCTCTCAACCACTACGCTTCGCTCGTCGGCAGATGATGCTGGCTGATCGTTGCGGCTTAGTATAACGCCGCAAATACGCCTAGCGGTACCGGGACCCCTACCCCAGAGATATAAAATCCTTGTGCAGAACAGTTGGTCTTTTGGCGCCATCGAACAGCACGGTGACGCCGGTCGTGCTGTGACTGACATGGACAACAATGCCGGTCCGTTCAGCCAGCTCTGGGCATCGATCGGCTCCGAGCGCGCTCATCTTAAAGCGCCTGCCGACAACCATTCTGTCGGTTTCCTGAACCATCATCAAAGCATTTAATTAATGAAAGGAAACGTCTGCGCTGATGCGCAAGATAAATGCGTGATTCGGGTTACATTGCGGCGAGCTTGTGGCAGAGGCGTAGTGCGTTGCAGCATCGACACCCCCGCATGACCTGGCCATCCCATACGGAAAAGCCCGCCTGGCTCACCCGCGATGCAGGAAGGCAACGCGCCGGCCGAAAGTGATTCTGGTCAAATAATCTCGTTGGTTTTTCCCGGCTCCTGGCGAATTATTCTCGGCAGCGACTTGAGGGGGGCGATCATGGACTTATTCCTCGGCGAGAAGGTCGCCGTTTTGGAAAGCGAGACGACGCACAAGAGCTGCCGTTCCTGCGGTGAAAGGTTGAAGCTGGTTCGAACGATGGTCAACTCCCGCACGGGCTCCATCGTCCACATGTTCGAATGCCGGTGCGGGGAGCGCACGTGGGATGACTAGAGCTTGATCCGGAAAAGCGCGTAGCGGTTTTCCCTCGCGCAAACGCGAACGCGTTTGCGCGGAGATCATGCTCAAACAAAAAGATAAAGCGGGATGACGGTTCGAAGAAAAGTGATCACGCTTGGAGAATTGGCCGAAGCGAAATCGCAATGCACGATCGGCCGCAAGGCTGGATCGCTCGTGACCGGCGGCAAGCGGGTCGCGCAGGGATGAAGTTTTAACTCAGATCCCGAACAGCCAGATCGCGACGATGGTGCCGAGCGTCGCTAGCCCGCTGATGGTCCATCCGGTTGCGTAGGAGATGTTGTCGTCGTCGCTGATGCCGCGCATCAGATCGGCGGCGCCTGTGGTTGCGGACCGCCATTGCATGGTGTTGCTCCAAAAAGCCTGCCCGCAAGCATAACGCCGAACCGGGTTCCCGGTTCCGCGCTATCTGGCCGCCGTCGGAGCGACGGCGTGCCAGTCTTCAATCAGACGTAGGAAAGCCGGCGTGCATCGGCCGGAGCGATTTCGTTTTCGTCACCAACGATGATGGTGACCTTCCATCCCTCGCTGGCCCAGACCCGCGCCTTGGCGACCGCCACCAGCATGCTGCTCCGGTCCATCCTGACGGTCTCGTCCTTGCGTTCCGCCACGATCCTGTACGCCATGCCACTCCCCCTACGCCGGTATTACTACGGGGGAAGTTTCGGTTACCGCTTTGGCCGCAATTTGCCGACAATTTGTCCAATCGGGGGCATGGTTAACGGCCGAAACGCGGTTTTGACGGCCGGTTTTGGCCCTATTTGGCGGCTTTTCGCACCGCCAGCGCCGGTTTGGTCACGCCGTCGACCCCGGTCAGGATCAGGACGGTCAGCAGCGCGTTCTGCGGGCCGTACCAGGCATTGGTCGGCTTGTACCATTCATTGCGCGAGTGCCAGTTGCCGCCCTCGCCGCCACCGCCGATGGTCACGGCGGGAATGCCGAGCGACATCGCGATGTTGGAGTCGGTCGAAGAGCCGGCGAAGGTCGGGCGCGGCCCCTTGGTGACGGCCGCGACCGTGCGCTGCGTCGCCTGCACGATCGGCGAATCCATCGGCACGATGCCCGCCGGGCGGTCGCCGATCAGCTTTGCCTCCACCGTCATCTTGTCGGATTTCCAGCGCGCGTTTTCATCTGCTACCGCTTCCTTCACGAGTTCGAGCAGCCGCGCCTCGAGCTTCAGGAGTTCCTCGGTCGAGTTCGAGCGCATGTCGACGGCCATCCGCGCTTCCGCCGCGATGGCGTTGACCGAGGTGCCGCCGGTCACCGTGCCGACGGTAAAGGTGGTCTTGGGGTCGGAGGGCGGCTGCAGCTCCGAGATCTTTGCGATCGCCCGGCCCATCGCATGCGTCGCGCTCGGCAATCCGAACTCCTGGAACGAGTGGCCGCCGGGCCCCTTGAACGTGAACTCGTAGCGATGGCTGCCGGTCGCCTGGTTGACGACCCGCGTAATGCCGAGCCCGTCGATCGAGATGAAGCCGTCAATATCGGTGTGATCGCGGAACAGCGCCTTTACGCCGCGAAGATTGCCGAGCTCTTCTTCACCCACCGTGCCAACGAACAGAATATCGCCGACGGTCGCAATCCTGTTTTCGTTCATCACTTTGATCAGCGACAGCATCGCCGCCAGCCCGCGCGAATCGTCGCCGATGCCGGGCGCGATGATCGCACCGTCCTTCTCCTTCACGGTGACGTCGGTGCCTTCGGGGAACACCGTGTCGAGATGCGCCGACACCACGAGCTTGGGCCGGCCGCCGCCGCTGCCCTTGCGCAGCGCGATCACATTGCCTTCCGCGTCGATCGACGTGTCCTTGAAGCCGAGCTCCTGCATCCGCTTCTGATAATATTCGGCGCGGACTTTCTCCTTGAACGGCGGCGCCGGGATTTCGGTGATGCGCTTTTGCTCGGCAAAGGTCCGCTCGTCGTCGGCCTTGATGTCGTCGAGCGTCTTGACGATTCTGGGATTGGCCAGAATGGCTTCCAGATCCGGCGCGGGAGCCGCTTGCGCCCACACTTGCTGCGTCAGCGCATGTTGCGCGACGGCGACGATTGCGATGGCCAGGATCGATCGAGTGAATGTCATCAAGCTTTCTCCGTTCGCGATTCTATCCCGCGCGTAGTCCTGCGTCCTTCAGCCGGCCTGCGAACCAGCCGGACAGGGCATGGTCGTAGACGCCGCTGGTATAGACCTCCGACATCGTGACGTGGGTCTTGCCCAGCGTCAGCATCACGCCGATCCAGTAGGCGAACCACAGATGCGGATCGGTCAGCGCCCGCAGCTTGTGCTGGTCATGCTCGAGCGGCTGATGATTGGCCGATTTGCGCACCTCGACCGCGAGCAGATTATTGGGGATCGCGCGCTGGTGCACCACGATGTCGGGATAAATCGATTTCGCCAGATGATCGTCGGTCGAGACGGTTGAACCATGCGGCAGCCGCAGCGTGCGATCGCCGAGCCGGTCGTATTCGCAATCGATCTCCCAGCCCGTGAACTGCGGTTCGAAATGCACCGCCAGGCGATGCGTCAGCGCGCGTTCGCCGACATCCTTTTCGAGCAGATAGGCCTCGCGCGCGTAGAACTCGTGAAGTGCGGTGACGACCTTGTTCAGTTCGGTCTGCATGACGCTTCCCACAAGTCTCGTCGTCATTGCGAGAGCAGCGACCTGTCCGCCGTAGCTTTAGTGAAGGCGGAAGCAATCCATAGTGCCGCAAGCGCAGGAATGGATTGCTTCGTCGCTACGCTCCTCGCAATGACGATCTCAATTGTCGCTTTACATCTGCACTTCGATCAGCCGCGGCCCAGGCTCGGCGACGGCTTCCGCCAGCGCCTTGTTGAAATCGTCGGCATTGGCAACCGCGCGCGCCGGCACGCCCATGCCCTTGGCGAGCGCGACGAAGTCGAGGTCCGGGCGGTCGATCTTGAGCATGTCGAGCGCCCGCTGCCCCGGCTCGCCCGCGCCGACGCCGTCGAATTCACCACGCAATATCTGGTAGATCTTGTTGGCAAATACAATCGTGACGACGTTGAGGCCTTCGCGCGCCTGTGTCCAAAGCGATTGCAGCGTGTACATCGCGCTGCCGTCGCCGACCATGCAGATCACCTTGCGGTCCGGGCACGCGACCGCGGCACCCGTTGCGACCGGCGTCGAGAAGCCGATCGAGCCGCCCATGTTCTGCAGCCAGTCGTGCGGAGCGGCGGCCGCCGTCGGCGGAAAGAAGCCGCGGCCGGTGGTGACGGATTCATCGACCACGATGGCGTTTTCCGGGATCGCCATTGCGATCGCCTGCGCGATCGAGGCATGCGTCAGCGCGCCGGTCGGCTTGGCGAGTTCGACCATTTTCTGCGGCTTCCGATCGGACGGCTGCGCATGCAGCGCACCGGCCAGCGCCTCCAGGGCGGCGACGGAATTTTCGGCGCCCGTGGTCATGCGATGCACCTCGCAGCCCTGGGGTTTGAGCATGCTCGGCTTGTTCGGATAGGCGAAGAACGCCACGGGATCGTTGGCCTCGACCAGCACGATGTTCTTGAAGTCTTTCAGGATCGGCAGCGCCTGCTCGATCACGTAGGGGATGCGGTCGATCGAGAAGCGGCCCTTGCCGCGCGCCATGCGGGGATTGTAGGTCTGGCCCATCACCTTGCAGCCGGTCTTGCCCGCGATCTGGGCGGCCAATGCCAGCCCGTGCTCGGTCAGCGCGCTGCCGGTCATCAACAGCAGCGTCGACGCGCCGCCGTTGCGCAGCACTTTGGCGGCGTGGTCGACAGCCTGTGCGGAGTAGCTGGCGCGCTGATTGTCATCAGGCACCTGCGCGATGCCGTCGGCCTCGTTCCAGGCGGTATCGGCGGGCAGGATCAGGGTGGCGATCTGTGCCGGCGAACTCTTGGCGGCGGCGATGGCGGCGGCGCCGTCGGCGGCGACCGACTTGGCATCCGGGGAGGTCCGCACCCAGGACGACATCGGCCGCGCCAGCCCCTCGATGTCTGACGTCAGCGGGGCGTTGTAACCAATGTGATAGGTCGCGTGCTGGCCGACGATGTTGACGATGCCGGAATTGGCCTTCTTGGCGTTATGGAGATTGGCCAGACCATTGGCGAGGCCAGGGCCGAGATGCAGCAGCGTCGAGGCTGGCGTACCCTTCATGCGGTAATAGCCGTCGGCGGCGCCCGTCACCACGCCCTCGAACAGGCCGAGCACGCAGCGCATCCCCTCGACCCGGTCCAGTGCGGCGACGAAATGCATCTCCGAGGTGCCGGGATTGGTGAAGCAGACATCTACGCCGCCTGCGACCAATGTCCGCACCAGACTTTCCGCACCGTTCATGCTCTCGTTCCCTTCGCGATCTTTTTTAGGAGCCGCCAACGATCAATCATTGTTCACACGTTTCGTCAAAGGTTTAGCGGAACAAGGCAGCCATCGCGTAGGACATGTTGCCTTTTTTAACCGCAGGGATTGAAAATGGCTGTGGTCACAGGCTCGTTGGTTGCACGACCGCCGCAATTATGGCCTGTGTCCTCTCATATTCAGATTTTTTCGCGAGGAAGAACAAGATGACCCGGGCTTTTGCTTTGCTGTTTGCGGCGCTGACCATGCTGGCCGGGGCCGGCCAGGCGCAGGCTCAAGGTTTGTTTCAAGGCTTCTTTGAAGACTCGCGCGACATCATGGGCGGCGGCCCCGGCTTCTTCCGGCCCGGCATGCCCAGCGGAGCGAGCCCGATCCCGCGCCAGACCGTGATGTTTAACGGCAATTACGCCCCCGGCACAATTTTGATCAGCACGGCCGAGCGCAGGCTCTATCTCGTGCTCGGTAACGGCCAGGCGATACGCTATGGCATCGGTGTCGGCCGGGACGGCTTCCGCTGGAGTGGAACCCACCGCATCAGCGCAAAGAAGGAATGGCCGAGCTGGACCCCACCGGCCCAGATGCTCCGCCGCCGTCCCGACCTGCCGCGCCATATGCGCGGCGGTATCGACAATCCGCTCGGCGCGCGGGCGATGTATCTGGGATCGACGCTGTATCGCATCCACGGCTCCAACGAGCCCGAGACGATCGGACAGGCGGTCTCCTCTGGATGCTTCCGCATGACCAATGAAGACGTGACCGATCTCTACAGCCGCGTCTCGGTCGGCACGCCGGTCGTCGTGAAGAATTAGACTCTCACCGGCCAGGAACCCGCCACGATCATGCGCAAGCGCGTGATCGGGCCTTTCTGGTCTTGCACGCACCCGCCGATTGCTGCAGCGTCGTTCGGATGCGCACGCTCCGCCGATTCCTCCATGTACGAACGCTAGCGGCGGCCCTGAGCGCCGCAGCACTCGGCGAGATTTTGCTGCCGTGTACGGCGTACGCCGACCTTCCCGCCACCGCGCAGCGTCAACGCGGCGAGAAAAAAATCTTCACCGATAACGAGATTACCGAAGGCTTTCTCAAGATCGCCTTCGGCGCCGAATACCATCTCGCCGGCCGCGTCGATCGCATCCGCAAATATGACGGGCCGGTGCGGGTGTTCGCCGACGGCAGCCGGGCCGACCGCAAGACGCAGCTTGCGAAAATCGTGGCCGACATCGCCGCGCGCGTTCAGCACCTCGACATCGCCATGACCGGAAACAGCGAAGACGCCAACGTGCAGGTCAAGCTGGTGCGCGACCGCGATCTCTATCGCACCATCGCGACCTTTTACGGCAGCGACCGCGCGCGCGAGATTCGTTCCTCGCTCGACCCGCAATGCCTGTCCGGTTTTCGCAAGAACGAAAAATTCGAAATCGAACACTCCGACGTGATCCTCACCGTCGACAATGGCGACTTCGTCTTCCTCGACTGCGCCTATGAGGAATTGCTGCAATCGCTGGGACCGATCAACGATACGGCGAGCGTGCCCTGGACGATGTTCAACGACAATGTGTCGATGGGCTATTTCGGCGTCTACGACCAGTATCTCCTCAACCTGCTCTATGACCCCCGGATCAAGCCCGGCATGACCGTGCAGGAGGTCAAGGCGTTGCTGCCGGACGTGCTGACCGACGTGCGCGCCTGGGTGCGCAAGGTCAACAACCTGCCGTAAGTGAGGGGGTTGCGGGCTGGCCGCGAATGCGCAGCTTCATCACGCAATGTTGCGAGTGGAGAAGACGTGAGTTTGCCACTGGCCTCACCGCGTCATTGCCTGCGACAAACGCGGAGCATTTGCGTAAGGAAGCGAAGCGACGACTTGTCCGCCGAAGCTCGAAGAGCGAAGGCGGAAGCAATCCATGCTTCAGCGTATGCCGCACGATGGATTGCTCCGCGAGCGCCGTCTGCACGACGCGGTGAATAGCCCGAACAGAACAATTCGCCTTTATTCCCACAACAACGCAAAGTTTTATTTACGAAACATTGTGACTTCCAAGAGCAAATCCTATTTAATGTTGGTTATGGGCGACTCGTATAAGTCTTTCAAATGAACGACCTGCCTCGAATCCAGGCCTTGCGCTGCTTCATCACCGTGGCCCGTGAAGGCACGGTGTCGCGCGCGGCCACGCTGCTGCACCTCACCCAGCCTGCCGTCAGCCTGCAGCTGAAGGGCCTGGAGGAGAACACCGGGCTGCAGCTTTTCAACCGGACGCCGGGCGGCTTTACCCTGACGGAGGCGGGCGCCGCCCTGCTGCCGCTGGCGCACCGGACGGTATCGGCCTCGGCAGATTTCAGGACGGCGGCGGATTCCTTGCGCGAATCTCTGCGCGGCACGCTGCGCGTCGGCACGATCCAGGATCCCGAGTCGATCCGGCTCGGCCTGTTCGTGCGAAGCCTCGCCACTTCCTCGAAGAAGACCGAGGTTTTCCTTCGCTACGGCATGACCGGCGACGTGCTGGCACAGATCGGCAGGGGCGAACTCGACGTCGGATATTATGTCGATGCCACGCCGCCCGAATGCCTCGCGTCGGGGCTGCTGTCCGAACGGGCCATCGACGACGGCAAGATGCAGCTCATGCCGCTGATGCGCTTCGATTACCGCGTGATCGCGCCGCGCGAATGGAGCGACAAGGTGTTGGGCAAGGATTGGGGCGACCTCGCCGACCTGCCGTGGATTGCGACGCCATATGACTCGGCGCATCGACGGCTGCTCGACGACGTGTTCCGGCCGACGGGCTCATTGCCAAAGCGCGTCGCCTTCGCCGATCAGGAAGAAGCCATGATCGACTTCGTCGAATCCGGCGACTGCCTCAGCCTCGCCCGCGACTGCGTGCTCGACCGCACCGCGCCGAAACGGAATATCGTCATCGCCGACAAGGTGTCGCTGACCTGTGACCTCAGCTTCGCCTGCCTGGCATCGCGGCGCCACGAGCCGATGATCTCTCAGGCCTTCGCGGCCATGCAGGCGGTATGGGATTTGAAGCCGGCCGGTGCCGCGTCCACGCCGATCGAAGCGGCAAGGTCGCGAAAAAGCGCCCGAAGGTAGCCGGCATCAGATATTGGCACGAGATCTTGGCACTAGATCTTGGCGCTGCAGATCGATTTGAGCGCCTTCCATTCCTCTGCCGTCAGCAGCGGCGGTTTGCTGGCCGGCGGGTCCTGCCGGCTCATCCGCGCCAGCCGATCCTCGCTCAGGGGATGGGTGGAGATAATGGAAAGGCCCTTGCCTTCCTTGCCGGTCACGCGAAGCAGCAATTCCCCGGTCGGCTTCGCCGGCCGGCCGAGCCGGTGCATGACGTCGATCGCGAAGCTGTCGGCGTTATGCTCGGCCTCGCGTGAATGCGACGACGTCACCAGCGTGCGCGAGCCGAAGATCAGCGCGCTGGAGCCGGTGATGTCGCCGAACAACAGCCCGATCAGGAACGACGTGCCGCCATTGTGGATCAGTCCGCGCATGCTGTCGCGATGCTTGAGGTGGCCGAGTTCGTGCGCCAGCACGCCCGCGATCTCGTCGGCGTTCTCGGCCTTCGCCAACAGCCCGTCGAACACATAGACCTTGCCGCCGGGCAGCGCGAAGGCATTCGGAATCGAGCTCGACAGCACGCCAGACTGCACAGAGGTGTCGAGGCCCGCGGATTCGCGAAGCGCAGTGACGAGCTTGGTGAACGCCTTCTGCCCGGCGGGGTTGTCGCAGTCCCTGGCATCGAACATCTTCTTGATCTGGCTGTCGGCGACGTCACCGAGCCGCCGCTCGAACGCTTCCGGCACCAGCGGCGTGAGCCGGTCGGCCAGCAGCGGCACCCCGAACAACACCACGGCAACGATCGATACCGCTGCCGCGAGCGACCAGCCGACGATGGTAGCGACGCCGCGGCGGCCGATCATGTGGTCGTCGATGCTGGCGCAGCGCGCGACGAGCTCGCTCGCAAGGGCGGTGTCGCGAACCTCCAGCCGCGCCAACGCAGGCGCCGTCAGGCAGCTCACGCGCAGCACGCCGGCCGGACTGTCGACGCGGCGGATATCGGCATAGGCCCACGCTGCCAGCGTTTGTTCGCCCTCGACGATTTCGAGCTGGTCGGCAAGGCGGAGCGTCACAGTGCGCCGCCGGCTCGACGCGCCGTCGAAATAGGCCGCCGAACCGTCGAGGGTCGATGTTGAGGGAATTGACGCTTCGCTATTCATGGCGACACCGAAGCCCTAGAAGCCGCCGACATCGAGGCCGTCGGCAAAGCCCTCGCCGAGCGCGTTGGCCATCTCGCCGCGCGCGGCAACGTTGGCGGCCGCCTCGATGCCGCTGATATTGACCGAGCCGAGCACCCTCACCCAGAGGTCGCGCGACAGATAGACCCGTATGACGATATTCATCGCCAGCGCAAATACCAGGTAGCCGATGCCCATGAGTACAAGCAGCGGGATACTCCTGGCGAATTCCTGCGACGTGAAAAACTCGGTGAAGGCATCGCCGCTCATGCTGGCGACCAGCGCTGCCGCCAGCCCCAGATAGACCGAGAACACCAATCCGAGCACCACGATCCAGCCGATGACTTTCCAGTACAGGCCGATCAATGCGCTCTTGGGCAGCGACGATTCCAGCCGCACGCCGCCGAACCGGATGCCCGAGAGCCACCAGCGCCATTCGATCGCCTTGAAGGCCCCGTAGATGAATGGCGCGACCGGGTACACCACAAACGCGATCGGCGCGAGCAGCCACAGCCACCAGCCGCGCTTGAAGAACTCCCAGCCCCGCCCCTCGAAACTGCCCTGCAAGTCGCCGTAGAAGGAATGGCGCATCTTGTAGCGTTCGAGTGCGGCCGTGCGCCACGGCAGCGCCAGCCCAAGGGTCACCGCCGACAACAGGCCCCACAGCGATGCATACAAGGCGTATTTCCATCCCGAGCCGCTCATCCAGAACCGCACGCCGCGCCACACCGTGCGCGTCAGCCGATAGCGCCGCGCGCGGTAGATCGCGAACTGCCCGAAGATATAGAAGAAGGCGACCAGCGGAATACTGGCAAACGCCTGAATATGCTCGGCCTCGAGGCCGATCAGGAAATAACCGAGATAGACCGGCACCAGGATCGCCATCGCGACCAGAAATCCGATCAGCAATTCCTTGCCGCGGCCGGTGTATTCGGCGGCATCGCCGTCGACCAGGGTGTTGGCCCAGAGATGCCTGCGGATATCGGTGAGCAGCCAGAACCGGTAAAAGCCGAGGGTGACAAATTCCAACCCGGCGCCGCGCTTGACCAGATGGAAAAAGTCGCCGCGGCTGCCGGAAAACCCCACCGGCATCGGCGGCGGCATAGGCGACGGCGGCGGTGGCGGCGCCTGAGGGGGCCAGCTCATCTCATTCATGATTCAACTCCAGGGCGACGGTAGCGGATAAAACCACATTATTGTCGGCCGGTGTGTGACCCTGGTCCCACAATGAGTTCCTATAGTGCGCGAACTCTTAAGTCGGGATGGAGGATATCGCCCGATCCAAGTCCGCTTTGCGGCGGTTTGCTGACTAGAGTCGAACATCACTCGAAGCCCGACGAGGGCATAAGCCGAAATCCGCCGCGGCATCGGACTTGTTCGATCATCGCCTGATCAGCGACCTGTCCCCGCCGCTGCGCGCGGCACGGCTGCACTTCGCTGCTGTCGCGCGCCGTTCCTTCTTTTCAAGCGAGCGCTGACACGAGCCACAGCCCCGCCTGGAGCCCACGTCCATCAGCTCCGATGTTTGCAGCGAGCGCCTCGCGTACGGCCTCGGTGGCACGCGTTCGTTGTTCTTCCGAGCCGTTCTCGAGAATTGCCGGTAGAGGACCTGCTTGTGTGATGAACGCGATGCTTTGCGCGATGTCCTTGCCGTGCATCGGAACGTCAACGGCCTCGAGTGCGACCTCACGAAACCCAGCGTCACTCAGAATTCCGCGAACGCGCTCCTCGCGGGCAAACGAAAACATGCCCGGTGCCAGCGGATCCGCTGGCGGTTGAGCCGGCAGATGGGGCCGCGCGGCCTCGACCGGCACGCGAAACCACGAGCTCTCCGGCATAGTACGGAAACAAACGAACACCAGCCGGGCGCTCGGTTTCATCCCGCTGCGGATGTTGGAGAATGCCTCGACCGGGTCATCGAAAAACATGACGCCAAAACGCGAATACACCAAATCCGCCCAACGCGGCTCAAAGGCGTAGGTCGTCGCGTCGGCTAGGGCACAGGACACGTTGCTATATCCCGCTTCAGCGGCGCGGTGTTTGGCGAAGCCCAGCATCGGGACCGAGACATCGACACCCAACACGGCACCCGACCGGCCGACCGCCTTTGCGAAATCCAACAGTGTGTCGCCGGTGCCGCATCCGATATCAACCACATGCTCGCCAGGCTTTGCCGCTGCGGCACTGAAACTGACGCTCGTAACCGAAGTGAAGACATCGCTGATCGCGGCTTGCTGCGCGACCCACGCATGTCCCGTGGTGCTGTTCCAAAAATCTGCTCCGCGAGGATTTGGCGTTGGCGCTGGCATTTGATTTCTGTCCTTGGTGCTGAAAAGCTCGACGCATGTTATCCCAATGCAAATTGCGCGATAGTGGAAGTCGCAGACAAGGCCACAATGTCCGATTCGGGTCATTCGCATCGATCGTGCGATATCTGCGATGTGTCCGCTATTCGGCTCATCTCGGACCACCTATGATCTTGCTCGGATACGGTGACGTGCGCGCGAATCGTCACCTTACGCCGTCTTTTCGAACAGTTCCCGCCCGATCAGCATGCGGCGGATTTCGCTGGTGCCGGCGCCGATCTCGTAGAGTTTGGCGTCGCGCAGCAATCGCCCGGTCGGATAGTCGTTGATGTAGCCATTGCCGCCGAGCAGCTGGATGGCGTCGAGCGCGCATTGCGTGGCTTTCTCCGCGGCGTAGAGAATGGCGCCGGCCGCATCCTCGCGCGTGGTCTCGCCGCGGTCGCAGGCTTTTGCCACTGCGTACACATAGGCGCGCGAGGCGTTCATGGTGGTGTACATGTCGGCGATCTTGCCCTGCACTAGTTGGAACGTGCCGATCGGCTCGCCGAACTGCTTGCGCTCGTGCACGTAAGGCAGCACCACGTCCATGCAGGCCTGCATGATACCGATCGGGCCCGCCGCCAGCACCGCGCGCTCATAGTCGAGGCCACTCATCAGCACGTTGACGCCGCGGCCGACCTCGCTCAGCACATTCTCCTCCGGCACCTCGCAATCCTCGAACACCAGTTCGCAGGTGTCGGAGCCGCGCATCCCGAGCTTGTCGAGTTTTTGCGCGGTGGAAAATCCCTTCATGCCCTTTTCGATGATGAAGGCGGTCATGCCGCGCGGGCCGGCATTGGGATCGGTCTTGGCGTAAACGACCAGCGTATCCGCCACCGGACCGTTGGTGATCCACATCTTGTTGCCGTTGAGGATGAAGCGGTCGCCTTTCCTGTCGGCGCGCGTCTTCATCGAGACCACGTCCGAGCCGGCGCCGGGCTCCGACATCGCGAGCGAGCCGACATGCTCGCCGGAGATCAGCTTCGGCAGGTATTTCCGCTTCTGTGATTCATTACCGTTGCGGCGGATCTGGTTGACGCAGAGGTTGGAATGGGCGCCGTAGGACAGGCCGACCGCGGCCGAGGCCCGCGACATCTCTTCCACCGCGATGCAGTGCTCGAGATAGCCGAGGCCGGCGCCGCCATATTCCTCCTCGACCGTGATGCCGTGCAGGCCGAGCGCGCCGATCCTGGGCCAGAGGTCGCGGGGGAACTGGTTGCTGCGGTCGATCTCGTCGGCGCGCGGTGCAATTTCGTTCTGCGAAAACGAAAACACCGTCTCGCGGATCGCATCCGCGGTCTCGCCGAGGTCGAAATTGAACATCCGTTGTGCGTTGGGAATCATGGCCGCCTCCCGGCGAATTAAACGTTGTTTCAAACAGACTTATGCTTCGGGCCTGCGCTTGTCACGCGGCGAAATGCGCTGAACCGTCCAGGATCGGGCGGATAGTCGATGCGGCCAAATGCGCCCAACTCGCCCTTGCGCCGGGAGCCGGGTCGAGATGTAATAGGGTAAAACATCGCCCGCGCGGCATGCTTCGCGTGGGTGGAATTCAGGGAGAGCCACCCATGCACGGAACCGTCGATCTCGCCAGCGATTCCCATCTGCGGACCGCGCGTGATGCGGCCCAGTCCATGCCGCTGGCGGATTTCGACGTCAGCAATCCCGAGCTGTTCAAGACAGATTCATTCTGGCCCTATTTCGACCGGCTGCGCCGGGAAGAGCCGGTACATTACTGCAAGGACTCGATGTTCGGGCCGTATTGGTCGATCACCAAATACAACGACATCATGGACATCGAGACCAACCACGCGGTGTTTTCGTCAGCGGCTTCGCTTGGCGGCATTACCATTCGCGACGTCGCGCCGGACCTGCGCCGCGAAAGCTTCATCGCGATGGACCAGCCGCGCCACTCCGCGCAGCGCAAGACGGTGGCGCCGATGTTCACGCCGACCCATCTCGACGAGCTCGCGATCAACATCCGCAAGCGTTCCGCCGAATGCCTCGACAACCTTC
This sequence comes from Bradyrhizobium paxllaeri, assembly GCF_001693515.2. NCBI lineage: Bacteria > Pseudomonadati > Pseudomonadota > Alphaproteobacteria > Hyphomicrobiales > Nitrobacteraceae > Bradyrhizobium > Bradyrhizobium paxllaeri. Next base: position 1,072,746 of record NZ_CP042968.1, on the reverse strand, counting down.
CCAAGAACGAGGTGTTCGACTGGGTCGACCAGGTCTCGATCGAGCTGACCACGCAGATGCTCGCCGTGCTGTTCGACTTCCCCTGGGAAGACCGCCGCAAGCTGACGCGCTGGTCCGACGTCGCCACGACGCTTCCCGGCCCCGGCGGCGTCGTCGCTACCGAGGAGGAGCGGCAGGCAGAGCTGATGGAATGCGCCACCTATTTCGCAAGGCTGTGGAAGGAGCGCATCAGCCAGCCGCCGAAGAGCGACCTGTTGTCGATGATGGCGCATAGCGACGCCACCCGCGACATGGACCCGAAGAATTTCCTCGGCAATCTGATCCTTTTGATCGTCGGCGGCAACGACACCACCCGCAATACGCTGTCGGGCAGCATCTATGCGCTGAACAAGAATCCGGACCAGTATCGCAAGCTGCGCGACAACCCTGATTTGATCGACAGCTTCGTGCCCGAAGTGATCCGCTGGCAGACGCCGCTGGCGCATATGCGCCGCACCGCGCTCGAAGACATCGAATTCCGGGGGCGCCAGATCAAAAAGGGCGACAAGGTCGTGATGTGGTACGTCTCCGGCAACCGCGACGAGGACGTGATCGACCACCCCTACGACTTCATTATTGACCGCGCCCGCCCCCGCACCCACCTTTCCTTCGGATTCGGCATCCACCGCTGCGTCGGAATCCGGCTGGCGGAACTACAACTAAGGATTATCTGGGAAGAAATCCTCAAGCGGTACGATAATATTGAGGTGATAGCCGAACCGAAGCGGGTATATTCGAGTTTCGTCAAAGGCTACGAGACCCTGCCGGTCCGCATCGCCGGCTAACCCTGAAAGCCCTACCGGGATTTACGAACATGAACGTCCAGACTTCCATCAGAGCCGACAAGAAAGAGCTTCTGCGCGCCGCGCGCGAAGAGGCCTATTCGACGCCGCTCAGGGATTTTCACCCCGGTGCGCCAAGACTGTTTCAGAACGACACCCTGTGGCCCTGGTTCGAGCGGCTGCGCAAGGAGGAGCCGGTTCACTACTGCGAGAACTCGCCGATCGAGCCCTACTGGTCGGTGACCAAGTACAACGACATCATGCATGTCGACACCAACCACGGCATCTTCTCCTCCGACTCCACGCTCGGCGGCATCTCGATCCGCGACGTGCCACCCGGCTACGACTATCCGAGCTTCATCGCGATGGACCAGCCGCGGCACTCGGCGCAGCGCAAGACGGTGTCGCCGATGTTCACGCCGACGCATCTGGACGAACTCGCAAAGTTGATACGCGAGCGCTCGCAAAAGGTGCTGGACAATCTGCCGCGCAACGAGACATTCAACTTCGTCGAGCGAGTCTCGATCGAGCTGACCACGCAGATGCTGGCGACCTTGTTCGATTTCCCCTGGGAGGAGCGGCGCAAGCTGACGCGCTGGTCCGACGTCTCGACCGCGTTGCCCAAGAGCGGCGTCGTGGACTCGCCGGAGCAGCGGCGCCAGGAGATGGACGAGTGCTACGCCTATTTCTCAAAGCTCTGGAACGAGCGCGTCAACGCGCCGCCGAGGAACGATCTGCTGTCGATGATGGCGCATAGCGACGCCACGCGGCACATGGACCCCGACAATCTGATGGGCAACATCATTCTCTTGATCGTCGGCGGCAACGACACCACGCGCAACACCATGAGCGGCTCGGTGCTGGCGCTGAACGAGCACCCGGATCAATACCAGAAGCTGCGCGAAAACCCTGCCCTGATTGATACCATGGTGCCGGAAGTGATCCGCTGGCAGACGCCGCTGGCCCATATGCGCCGCACCGCTTTGGTCGATACCGAGATCGGCGGCAAGAAGATCAAGAAGGGCGACCGCGTCGTGATGTGGTACGTCTCGGGCAACCGCGACGAGGAAGGCATCGAGCGGCCCGACGAGTTCATCATCGACCGCGCCCGTCCGCGCACGCATCTGTCGTTCGGCTTCGGCATCCATCGTTGCGTCGGCATGCGCCTCGCGGAGCTGCAATTGAAGATCGTGTGGCAGGAAATGCTCAAGCGCTTCGACCGCATCGAAGTGGTCGGCGAGCCGAAGCGGGTCTATTCCTCCTTCGTGCGCGGCATCGAGCAGCTGCCGGTTCGCATTCCCGGATGAGCGCCGAGCTCAATCCGCCCGAACTGGCGGAAGCGATCAACGCCAAGGGTTTTCCCGGCGCGGCCGGTGTCCGTATCGTTGCCATCAAGCCGGGGTATGCCGAAATCGCGCTGGCGCGCCGCGAGGACCTGCTGCAGTTCTTCGGGCATTTTTTCGGCGGCGTCATCACCTCGCTCGCCGATCATGCCGCCGGAATCGCCATCACGTCCGCTCTCCCCAAGGGCAAGATCGGCGTCACCGTCGAGCTCAAGGTCAACTTCCTCAGTCCCGCCGACGGCACGGAGCTGATCGCCCGCGCCAAGACGCTGAAGATGTCGGGCTCGATCGGCGTCGCCACCATCGAGCTGTTTTCGAAGAAAGAAGAAGCCGAGACGCTCTGCGCCTTCGGCACCGCCACCATGCGCGCGATGGACCTGCCGGCCGAGTTGCGGCCGCGCTAGACGCGAACCCATAAATCCAGAATGGTCGGCGGACGTCCACTTTAGTGCGCATTTCCGGCTCACATCGGACGGAGCGTGAGGTCCGGAAAGTACCAACCTATGCGGACGTAGTGCTTCAGTCCCCGGCCTGGCGCGCCGTCGTGCCGCCTGCGCTGCTTGGCCAGATCCAGTCGCGGATTTGCGGCATGTCCTCCCCATGCTCGCGCACGTAGCGCGAATGCTCGATCAGCGCATCGCGGAATTCCTGCTTGATGTGGGCGGCCGCGATGCCGAGCCCTGGCACGCGCTCGATCGCTTCGATGGCGAGATGGAAACGGTCGAGCTGGTTCAATACCACCATGTCAAACGGCGTCGTGGTGGTGCCTTCTTCGGCGTAGCCGCGCACATGCATGCCGCCGTGGTTGGTACGGTTATAGGTCAGGCGGTGGATCAAATAGGGATAGCCGTGATAGGCGAAGATCACCGGTTTGTCGCGGGTGAAAAGGCTGTCAAAATCCCGGTTGGACAGGCCGTGCGGATGCTGCTCCTTCGGCTGCAGCGTCATCAGGTCGACCACATTGACCACGCGGATCTTCAAGTCCGGCAGCGCCTTGCGCAGCAGGTCGACCGCGGCGAGCGTCTCCAGCGTCGGAACATCGCCGGCGCAGGCCATGACCACGTCGGGCTCAGCATTGGGCGCTTCCGTGCCGGCCCACTGCCAGATGCCGATGCCCGCCTCGCAATGCGTGATCGCCTCGCGCATCGACAGCCATTGCGGGGAAGGCTGCTTGCCCGCGACGATCACATTGATGCGGTCATAAGTGCGCAGGCAATGATCGGCGACCCAGAGCAACGTGTTGGCGTCCGGTGGCAGGTAGACGCGGACGATATCGGCTTTCTTGTTGGTGACGAGATCGATGAAGCCGGGATCCTGGTGGCTGAAGCCGTTGTGATCCTGACGCCAGACATGCGAAGTGAGGAGATAATTGAGCGAGGCGATCGGGCGCCGCCAAGGCAGCGCGCGCGAGACCTTCAACCACTTGGCATGCTGGTTGAACATCGAATCCACGATGTGGATGAAGGCCTCGTAGCAGGAGAACAAGCCGTGTCGGCCAGTAAGCAAATAACCTTCGAGCCAGCCTTGGCAAAGATGCTCGCTCAGCACCTCCATCACCCGCCCGTCATGGGCAAGGTGGACGTCGTAGGGTTCGATCCCCTCCATCCAGATGCGATCGGTTGCCTCGAACACCGCGTCCAGCCGGTTGGATGAAGTTTCGTCCGGACCCATGATGCGGAAATTGCGTGCGTCCGCATTGAGCTTCACGACATCGCGCAGAAACCTGCCGAGCTCGCGCGTGGCTTCGGCGACCGTGCCACCTGGGCTGGGGAAGTCGACGGCATAGGAGCGAAAATCCGGCAGCTTGAGCTCGCGCTTGAGCAGGCCGCCATTGGCGTGCGGATTCGCCCCCATCCGGTGGTTGCCTGTTGGCGCGAGCCGCTGCAGTTCGGGCATAAGCCCGCCGTTCGCGTCGAACAGCTTCTCGGGCTCATAGCTGCTCATCCACTGTACAAGCAGTTTCAAGTGATCGGGATTGCCGCGTGGATTGGTGATCGGCACCTGATGCGCGCGCCAGAATCCTTCGACCTTTAGTCCATCTATCTCTTTCGGTCCCGTCCAGCCCTTCGGGCTCCGCAACACGATCACCGGCCATTGCGGCCGGTGGAAGCTGCTCGTGTGGTTACGCGCGCCTTGCTGGATCGAGCGGATGCTGGTGAGCGCGACGTCGAGCGCATCGGCCATGAGCCGATGCATCGCATGCGGATCGTCGCCTTCGACGAACAGCGGCTCGTGACCGTAGCCTCTGAAGAGACCGCGAATCTCCTCGTCGCTCATTCGCCCCAGCACGGTGGGATTGGCGATCTTGTAGCCGTTGAGGTGCAAGATCGGCAGCACCGCGCCGTCATGCACGGGACTAAGGAACTTGTTGGAATGCCATGATGCGGCGAGCGGGCCTGTCTCGGCCTCGCCGTCGCCGATCACGCAAGCCACGATCAAATCGGGATTGTCGAACGCGGCGCCGTAGGCATGCACCAACGCATAGCCGAGCTCGCCGCCTTCGTGGATAGAGCCCGGCGTTTCGGGCGCCGCATGGCTCGGAATGCCGCCAGGGAAAGAGAATTGGCGAAACAGCTTTCGCAAGCCATCCGCATCACGCGTGATGTCCGGGTAGACTTCCGTGTAGGTGCCTTCGAGATAGGTGTTGGCGACCATGCCGGGGCCGCCATGGCCAGGGCCGCAGACATAGAGGACGTTGAGATCATAAATGCGGATCGCGCGATTGAGGTGGGCATAAATAAAGTTGAGGCCCGGCGTGGTTCCCCAATGCCCGAGCAGCCGCGGCTTGATGTGTTCCGGCTTGAGCGGCTCCTTGAGCAGCGGATTGTCGAGCAGATAGATCTGGCCAACGGAGAGATAATTGGCGGCGCGCCAGTAGCGGTCGAGCAGTTCCAGGTCTTCGGCGGATGCTCGTTCGTTAGGATTTGTCATCAATTGCATGCTGACCTCCTGGGAAACATGCGAACAACCGACCCCCAAACCGCCGATCCGTTCCATAGCGTCAGGTTAAAATGCGAATTTGACGACAGGTGCTTGAGCCAGGTCAAAACGCGTGCCCGATGAGGAGGCATGGGATGATCCCGTCCAGGGCATCGTCCCTCGGCGCCTTCTCGCCGGCATGGTACTCTTCGCCACAACCGCAGCCGTGCGGTCCGTCTCAAGCGCGATCCGCCTGGTTCCGGTAGAGCCCGCCGCAGTCTTGTTTCCTTGGCTAGCCGCGACCGACAAGATGAGCCGCGGAGCGCCAAGCATGAAGCGACATCGCTTCGAGGCTTCGTACCGTGTCGACGCGAAGCAGTGCGGCGTCGGCGGTGAGCGTTCCATTGGCGACCGCGCCGAGCGTCGCGCTGCGATGGATACGCAGCGCTTCGCCAAGTTGCGTCGTACAACGCTCGAGCTCGGCAATCGCCTCGTCAGGCGGAATCGCGCGCGGACCGGCCATGGCGTCGGCGCCACGTGAGGCCGGCGCGACCTGTGGCGATCCAGCAACGCGGGGCGGCACCGCCACGCCGCGCGCAATCGCGGCTGCGCTCCGCATCGCTTCTGCGCATAGTTCTCCCGCGCGACTGTCCTCCGGCCCATCCCGCACCGAACCGAAATTGATCCCTCCGTTCGCCACTTCCGTCAGTCGAGACGCGCGGTCGAGTGCGTGCAGTGTGCTCGTGAGACGCCGTTGCTCGTCGTCGGTATCAGGCGGTCCGGTCACATCAGACAGGAATATTTGTGCCTGGCGCAAGGCGTCGGCCGCTTCCTGCACCGATACGGTGTCCTTGCCAAGACGGATTGGTTTGGCGCTGCCGGCCAGTGCCGCCTCGACCGAACCACACACGGTTACGAGCACCCGCGCGATCGTTCGCCGCACCGCTTCCACCGCCACGATCGGATTGGCGAGCGCCAAGGGTTCGAGGCACCGCGTAAGCGGTGAGCTACGCTCGGGCAGGATACGCTCGACCAGGCGCGTGAACCAGTCGATCAGGGGCAGCAGGACCACTACGCCGACAACATTGTACGCCGTGTGATACGCGGCCAGCAACGTGACGCCATCGACGGTGCTCGAGGCACGCTCAAGCAGAGGGATGACGACGGGAAAAAGCATCAGCGCGATCAGGGCGGCGATCAGCTTGAAAAGGATATAAGCGATGGCCAGCCGCTTGGCGGTGGTGCTCGCGCCGATCGCTGCCAGGGCCGAACTCGTTGCTGTTCCGATGTTCTGGCCGATAATCAGCGCGCAGCCTTGGTCCAGCCCGACCGCACCGGCGTAGTAGCCGGACAACGTGACGGCGACCGCGGCCGTCGACGACTGCATCAGCGCGGTCATCACCAGTCCGATCACGACCAGCACCAGCACGCCGAGCAGGCCCGACCACCACCGGCCTTCCGGACCTCCGAGAACCGCAGGCAGGTCCGCCGGGTGCAACCGTTCGGCCAGCCCACCCATGCCCTGCTGCAGGGTCGTCAGCCCGAACAGCACAAGCCCGAACCCGGCGAGAGCGGCGCCCGCCCCGGATAGTCGGCCGCGCGTCAGAAGCTTGGTCAACGCACCGACGAAGATCATCGGCAGCGCCGCGGCCGTGAGCGAGACACGGACGCCGATGAGCGCGACCAGCCAGCCGGTCCCCGTGGTGCCGACATTCGCGCCGAAGACAAGGCCCAACCCTTGCTGGAACGTCAACAAGCCCGCGCTGACGAGACCGATCGTCGTCATGGTCGTTGCACTGGAGGACTGCGTCAGGAGCGTGACGATAGCACCCCAAAAGGAGCCATGCAGCGGCGTCGCCGCCGCCTTGCTGAGCATCGCGCGCAGAGCGGAGCCGGCCAGCGTCTTCAGGCCCTCGGTCATCACGGTCATCCCAAGCAAGAACAGACCTACGCCGCCGAGTACCGAGATTGCCGTGGACATGCGGGCTCCTGAGGTGAATGACGATCAGGCCAGCTCTCGCACTGTAGCGCGGTTGTACCGATAACGCAGCAGGGGCTCGCATGAACAAAGCGATGTGCCGGACCAGGCATCACCAAACCCGGATGTCGCGGAGCCTGACATCGGGCGCGCACTCGCGCGACCCGTCGGCTCATTCGGGCTACGCTTGCTGACAGTTACCCGGTACCATCAAAATTGGTACATCCAGATTGCCGGCTTTCCGAACGTTTCAGTTTTCGTAACATCGCAACCACAGGAGCTCTCTTGTGCGCGCGCTCCGGCGAGAAAACCGCGTTGGCTCAATCCAGCCCCCTGTACCGCAGCCAAGGGCATGTATCTCGTCGGGGCGCGCAAGCAAGAATTGCCTGGCGCAACGCTCCTTGGGACGCGCTGATATTTGACCTCGAAGCGGAACGGCGATGAGCATGCGTGGTCGTTTTCACGAATTAGTCGAGTGTTTGATGTGTCGAGCACCAAACGCCGCTGGCCGGGTTGCATCGGCTGCGAACAGTCCGTTGACGAACGCCACGGCCGGCCAAACGCCTGGACGGACACGAGGCTTTCCGATGTGGACATTTCTTACAATCAATCCTCGCGCTGGTAGAAACTCGCGGCGATACCCGAGGAAATTTTCGAGCGCGAGATGCAGGGCAAAACCCTCAACGGGTACCGCGCGGTGAACTCCGATCAGTCAGAGGTGCTCCCGTCTGCGGAAGAACGACCACCGCCACGCTTACCAGATACTGCAAGCGAGATGGTATCGCCGCCGCGGCATACTTCATCCTCGGAACGTCATTGCATAGTGACTGTGCGCGCTATGGATCTGCCGGCCGAGTTGCGGCCGCGCTAGGTGTTGGAGCCGCGCGACTTCACAAGCCAGACCAGGGCAATAGCCAGTACACCAGTGCCGATTACGAGCCAAAGTGAGGCTTGTCTGCCGGTGAGCGTATAGGCGAGCAGAAAGCACATAAACCACATTGCGCCGATAGCCGGCACGATGGATCCGAGATGAGTTGGCATGAACGCTCGAGCCACCTTTGATTGCACTTCAGGCACCGTCTATAGCGCCTCCCTTTTGGTTGGTAAAGCTCCCAACTAAAATCTTTAGTTGAACCACTTTGTGAGCGGAATCATCATTCCGCTCATTTCCGCTTGTCGCAATATCGGCGGTGCATCACTCTTCCTGCAAGCCCACTCCCGGCGGCTGCTATGCCTGCGGTCGACGTTCCCTTGCAGCGCTGTCAGTCTGCGTGGCGTCCCTCAACGCACAGCCCAAAGCTCACCAGATTGAAGCGGCCTCCGTTGACACCGTCGAGCCGGGACACGACATATCCCGTACCGCCGACCGAGCTCACCGCCGAGGACGAAGATATGGACGCGCCCCGCAACATCGATCCCGTTCCCGCCGATTCCGACAATGCCGTCGTACACTGGCTGACGAACGAGACGCGCGATCAGCGCTTCATCGACAATATTTTCGCCGAGCTGTGCATGCGGCTTCAGCACGCCGGCATTCCGGTCAAGCGGGCGACGCTTCATCTCCTGATCTATCATCCGCAATGGCTTGGTGCCCGGATCATATGGGCGGACGGGATGCGCGAGGCGGAGATTGAACGGGTCGACTACGATGTGAGGGAGCGATCCGAGTATATCGGCAGTCCCGCCAGCGAAATCCTTGATGGCGCCACCGAGGTGCGCGAGAACCTCGAACGCGATTCCCCGCTCGGCCGCAGTCACGCCCTTTACGACGAGATGCGCGCGAAAGGCCTGACCGACTATGTGGCCTGGCCGCTGTACCATACGCTCGGCAAGCGGCACATCGTGACCTTCTCAACCGACCGGCCCGGCGGTTTCGACGACGCGCATATCGCCGAGCTGCGCAAGCTGTTGCCGGTTCTGGCGCTGGTCAGCGAAATCCGCATGAAGAATCGGCTGGCGCGAACGCTGCTCGAAACCTATGTCGGATCGCACGCCGGCGAACTCATTCTGGCCGGCGCCACAAGGCGCGGCAGCGGCACGACGGTGCGCGCCGCCATCATGATCTGCGATCTGCGCGAGTTCACAAAGATCTCCGACAACTGGCCGCGTGATGACGTCATCGATCTCCTCAACGGCTATTTCGACGCGATGTCGGAGCCGATCGTGCGGCATGGCGGAGAAATATTGAAATTCATCGGCGACGGCCTGCTCGCGATTTTTCCGCTCAGCCAGCCATCGGCCTGCGCCAATCTGCTGCGCGCCGTGACCGATGCTCGTCAGGCCATGATTGCCCTGAACGAAGCGAATGGAAAGACCGGCCGTGCGCCGCTGAACTACGGCATCGGCATCCACGTCGGTGACGTCATGTACGGCAATATCGGCTCGCGCACCCGGCTCGATTTCACGGTCATCGGTCCCGCGGTCAACATGGCTTCGCGGCTCGAGGCGCTCACCAAGCAATTGGGCAGGACGGTGCTGCTGTCGAAGGCGTTCGCCGAGCTGGTGCAGAGCGATTTCGACCTCGAACACGTTGGCGAACACCCCGTGCGCGGCTTCAGCGAGCCGATCGAGCTGTTTGCGTATCACGGCTGAACGACGAGCTGGCCGGCTGTTTCTATCGGGCTCGTCATGCCCGGGCTTGTCCCGGGCATCCACGTCTTTGCTTCAATCAATCAAGAAAGACATAGATGGCCGGGACAAGCCCGGCCATGACGAAAAGGGCCGCACACAGCGGCCCCTCTCCCACTTCAATATGTGGGGCGCAACGGGCTTGCTTCAAGACCCCTGATATCCCGTACAACCGCTGACCGAAGCCACAACCTGCGGGGTGACGAAATGGGTGCATTGACCGATCATGCGGTGATCATCGCCGGTGGAGGCCCCACCGGCCTGATGCTGGCCGGCGAGTTGGCGCTCGCGGGCGTCGATGTTGCCATCGCCGAGCGGCGCACCAGCCAGGACCTCGTCGGCTCGCGTGCCGGCGGGCTGCACGCCCGCACCATCGAGGTACTCGATCAGCGCGGCATCGCCGATCGGTTCCTCGCGCAGGGACAGGTGGCCCAGGTCGCCGGCTTCGCCTTTATCCGGCTTGATATCAGCGACTTTCCCACCCGGCACAATTACGGGCTGGCGCTGTGGCAGAACCATATCGAGCGCATTCTCGCCGGCTGGGTCGAGGAGCTTTCGGTGCCGGTCTATCGCGGGCGCGAGGTGACAGGTTTTACGCAGGACGACAGCGGCGTCGACGTCGCGCTGTCCGACGGAGCATCGCTGCGGGCGAAATATCTCGTCGGCTGCGACGGCGGCCGCAGCCTGATCCGTAAATCAGCAGGCATCGATTTCCCCGGCTGGGATCCGACCACCAGCCATTTGATCGCCGAGGTGGAGGTCGCCCGGGAGCCGGAATGGGGCATGCGCCATGACATCAGCGGCATCCATGGACTGAGCCGGATGGAGGATGGCGGGCCGGTCCGGGTCATGGTGACCGAACAGCAGCTTGGTGGCACCAGCGAGCCCACCTTGAACGATCTCAGCGAGGCGCTGATCGCGGTCTACGGGACCGACTATGGCATCCACAGCCCGACCTCGATCTCCCGCTTCACCGACATGACACGGCAGGCGGCGTCCTACCGCCAGGGGCGCGTGCTGCTGGCCGGCGACGCCGCGCATGTGCATTACCCCGCGGGAGGACAAGGCCTCAACACCGGCGTGCAGGATGCGGTGAATCTCGGATGGAAGCTGGCCCAGGTGGTCAAGCAGACGTCGCCGGAAAGCCTCTTGGATAGCTATCACGCCGAGCGCCACCCGGTCGCGGCGCGCGTGCTGTGCAATACGATGGCGCAAGTCGCGCTGATGCGTCGTCCCGACGACCGCGTCAAGGCCCTGCAGGAAACCATGTCCGAACTGCTCGGCATCGACGAGCCGCGCAAACGAATTGCGGCGATGATGTCCGGCCTCGACATCCACTACGACCTCGGCGAGGGACACCCCCTGCTGGGCCGCCGCATGCCCGACCTCGACCTCATCACCTCGGACGGTCCGCTGCGCACCTTCGCCCTGCTGCATGATGCCCGGCCGCTGCTGCTCAACCTCGGTGAGCCCGGCGCCTTCGACATCACGCTGTGGGCGGATCGGGTACGGCAGGTCGACGCCCAATATGCCGGTGCGTGGGAGCTTCCGGTGCTTGGCGCAGTCACCGCTCCCAGCGCCGTGCTGATCCGGCCTGACGGACATGTGGCCTGGGTTGGCGACGAGGCCCGGTTTGGACTCGCTGCCGCGCTGACCAATTGGTTCGGCCCCCCTGCCACGGCGTAGCTGAAGGGTTTTCGCGACCGGCTACGCCGATCGAGCCATTGACAAAAAAATTTGTCAATGTACGCTACCGCCATGATCGACATCGAAGTAATCAGCGATCCGGCGGTTGCGGTAGCCGCCCTTGACCCAATGCGAAGCCGGTTGCTGGCCGAACTCGCAGAGCCCGCGTCTGCGGCGATTCTGGCGACGCGCGTGGGATTGCCTCGTCAGAAGGTGAACTATCACCTGCGCGCGCTCGAAGCGTGCGGGTTGGTCGAGGTCGCGGACGAACGGCAGTGGGGCGGATTGACCGAGCGGCTGCTGGTGTTGTCGGCCAAATCGTTCGTTGTTTCGCCCGAGGCCTTGGGCGCGGTCGCCGCCGATCCGAAACGCAGCAAGGATCAGCTCGCGGCCAGCTATCTGATCGCACTCGGTGCCCGGATCGTTCGCGAGGTCGGCGATCTCTGGAAACGCGCACGAAAAGCCGACAAGCAGCTTGCGACCTTGGCGGTTGATACAGAGGTTCGCTTCGCGTCTCCCGCGGCCCGCGTGGCGTTCACGCATGAGCTGACGCAAGCCATCACCGAGCTGGTCAGCCGCTACCACGTTGCGAGCGCTTCGGCCGGCCGTAACCATCGATTGGTGATCGTGTCTCATCCTTTGCCTCAAGCGTCTCACTGAAAGGACGGACCATGCCCGTAAAGAAGGAACCGTCTGGCCGTCGCAGCGTCGAGGCCAAGGTTGAAGTCCCCGGCACACCCGAAGAGGTCTGGCAGGCGATTGCGACAGGTCCCGGCATCTCGTCGTGGTTTGTGCCGACGACGTTGGACGAGAAAGTCGGCGGCCGTACCAAATCGAACTTTGGCCCGGGAATGGATTCCGATGCCAAGATCACCGTTTGGGAGCCGGCCAAGCGCTTCGTTGCCGAAACGCACGAAGGACCTGGCGCGGTGGCCACCGAGTGGACCGTCGAAGCCAAGGACGGCGGCACATGTGTGGTCAGGGTCGTTCACAGCTGGTTCGCGGATACCGACGATTGGGATGGCCAGTTCGAGGGGCACACCTACGGCTGGATCGCATTCTTCCGGAACCTGCGGCTCTATCTGGAGAAATTTCGTGGGCAGTCATCGACGATCGTCGCGCTTTCCGCGATGTCGAACGACACCAATGCCTGGGACCGCCTGGTCGGCCCGCTCGGCTTGGCTGAGGCAAGCGCCGGTGCGCGCTTCGCGACACAAGCCGGAACGCCAGAGTTGCGCGGCATCGCAGAAGCCGTCAATCCTCCGCAATGGCCAATGGTGCAATTGCTGCTCGAGCACCCGGCACATGGACTCGCACATCTCTTCGCCATGCCGATGGGAGGGACAACTTTGCTGTCGATCCGTCTCTACCTCTACGGCGACGCAGGGCGCGCCGTGGCTGGTCACGTCGAGGCCGATTGGCGGCGTTGGCTTGATCGTCAATTCCCACCACAGCCGTAGACATTGCGCATCGGCAGCTTCAGACCACAGCGGTCATTTCCGGTAAGCTAATCAAGCGGCGTTGGCGAGTTGGCGCGACACCGACAGGATGGTGGCCTGGATCTGCTGGCTCGCTTCAATTCGAGTCTGGCTACCGTGCCGCGACCGGGTCAGTCGCGTGCCATTCAATTCCGATGTGTTGCTTCCCGATCCTTCGCGGCCTTCACCTGTTGTTCGAAAGCTGCGCCGCTTTCGAGCAGTGCACGTTGTCCGAGGGCGAAGCGGGCGGACAGACTTGCTGCAATTCGTGTGCGACGTCGGCGGCCATCCGCCCGATCTGGTCGGAAACGTCGGGCAGATCGTCGTCGATGCCAGCGGCATCAGCGGCGAGGAAGGCGGCGAGCAGCAGCGCGCCGCCGGTTACCAGGCGCCGTGAGATGGCGCCGAACATGGGCCTACCGCACAGGCTTCATGTAGTTTGCCACGAGATGGTCGGCGACCTTGCGACCCATCGCGTCTCCGACCTCCAGCGAATTGCGGAAATGAATGCCGCCCCAGATGCGCACTTCTTCGTGCTCCTTGGCCATCTGCGCAAAGCTGGTGAACTGGCGCGAAAGGCGCGCGTCGGACGTATCGGTCGCGGTGAAGCTTTCCGTCCCGTTGCCGAAAACAGCTTCCAGAACGCCTCGCGCCGCACCCGCGTTGATTCCCGCCTGCGACGGGTATTCCGGGTGCATCGGCGTGGTGTTCAGCGGCAGCCAGCCGGCGTCGCGCTCGGTCGCATCGTTGCCGTCCTGGTCGCCGTTGCGGATCGCGGTGATCGGTCGCCAGAAATTATACTGAAACTTGGCGTCCCAATCGACGATGAAGCAATTGGCGAGTGCCATGGACATAAGCGCGAATACGCGCGCGCTTTCTGCAACAGGGAGATTGTGACGCGCGGATGCCTGCCTGGCCGCCTGGAACCATGCCGGCCCGAGGTTGGCCTGGGTCCAGAAGCGCACGGCGTCGGACTGCGCGTCGGTCCGCTTCGTGCTCTTCGCGCCGCCCATTTCCCTGGTTTCGTTGTAATCGCGCGCGTAAAGGGCACTGTTGAGGGCTGGGGGTGGAGCCGGGCGGAACTGACTGGCGCTGTCCATGCCCCACGGCTTGGCCGTCGCATATTGCGGGAAGATCGGCGGCGTGGTCGGCACCCAGACACCAGGCGTGGTGAGCGGACGATATGTGTCGGGCATGTTTGTCGCGTCGCTCTGCCGTTCCGCGAAAACGGCGTCCGCAACGGTTTTACCCAGATCGATACCTGCGGCCCGTGCGGGATTGTCCGGAATGGATTTCATCGTCTCCGCGAAGGCTGCCTCAATCCGCTCCTTCTGGCCGGGATACTGGCGCATGAGAATTTCGCGGGCCGCCGCCGCTGCCGCGGCCTCGGCCGAGGCATTCGGGTTAGCTGGAAGCTCCGGTATGTAACGTGAATATCGGCTCTGCACCGAGTTGACCGCGTCAGACATCGACACGTTCACCAGGGCCATGCTGCGCGTCCAGGGATTGCCGGCGACGTTGACGGCCTTCATTACGTCCATTGCAGTGTTGTTCCAGTCGCCGATGACATCAGCGCGGACCGGTGTATGAGCGGAAATCAGGGCCAGGCCGACGATTGCAACTTTCAATACGTTCATCGTTGCCTCCTTCGAAAAGTTGAATTTTCGAAATGACTCCAAAAATGGGGTGTGGATGTACCTCCGTAATCATCTTGTCGTGCGCACAGCCGCAATCGCGCCCGTTACGCGCAAGCGTCGCCCCAACGACCAAGAGCCTTTGCAGGCTTCGCCAAGACAGTACTTAGCGATCGTCGGGCTTGCGCTCAGCCGTATCAGTTGTCGGAGCCGACATCGCGGACCAGCGGTCGTCAAAACTCGCAGCCGGTAGCTCATTCGCGTCGACCGGGAGGTCTTTCGCAGTCGTACCGGCGGAGACGACAGTGCCGTCGTTCCAATGCAAGTGCGACTTCATGGTGGCGGCGGTTGCGGCGACCGCGAGCAGGGCGACAGCCACGAACCCAGTAATCGTTCGATGTCTCGTCATCAGAACCTCCGTGATCCGGAAGCCCCCTTAGGTTGGGTCACGGGAACCTCGCGAAAGTTCAACAGCGATGCGACAAGTGTGGATTGCGCTAAATCAAACTTCGGACGCCGAGGTTGTCCGAATTTCAATAACCACTCAGCGTGTCTCTCACACTTTCAGGGAGGTCCACATGGCAATAGGGAAGTTGTTGGTGGTAGGCGCCACCGCACTGTCGCTCGTCGGGTCCGCGGCATATCCCGCGCTAGCTCAGGAGAAGTTGGTCGGCACCTATGGTGAGGTCCGCACCGTCTTGTCCTTCAAGGTGACTGAGTCGGCTCTCCAAAAATTCGTACCCGCCGGCTGGCAATCGAACCCGGTCGGTAGTGGGCCCTCAAAAGGGGCCAACGTACTTTTAGTTCTTATCGACGCTATTACTATCCAAGGTCCGGACGGGAAGCCCGAGGCAACCGGGCAAGGCGCCGTACTGGTGTTCCTGGCGAAGAAAACGGGAACGGAAGCGACGGCGCCAATGGTCTTTGCCGGGTTCGTGTCCAACGCCGGCAACGTTCCGGGTGCATATGGTGCCTTCGAGCTTGCCAAGGCGACCGTTGCGCGAACGACACGCACTGATCCAGAGGGCAGATCGAGCGCAGAAGAATCGTGGGATTTTAGCGCCAATGACAACGCGGGCGTCTCGGTCCAATTGCAATTCGGCCACGCGCCCACTGCGAGGACCAAGGTGGAAGCGCGGATCTACTCAGCAAAGATGCCGGATTTCTATCGCATCTACCGGATCGAGCAGGCAATTGACGTCGTGCGGAGCAGTGAGACTGGGGTCGATCGAGTCCAGAAAGTTGCATTCAAGATCAAAGGCTCGAACATTGCGCCGCTTTTCGACGGCTCAGAGAAACTGGTGAGTATTGCGTCCATTCCGTGGTACACGCGCCAAGTCTCTCTTCCGAGCGGGGGAACGCAGTGATCTTGATTGGCAGTCGGTTCCGGCGCTTCGGAGCTATTCGCGGCTGCCGATGACCGTACCTTAGCCGGCTGAGAACGGCAGGCACATTGACGCTTTCGGCCGCGCCCGGCGCGGCCGACCTGCTCACCGCAATTCCCGCATGGCAACCGACTACGGTCCGGTCTGAAGCAGAAGTCCGCTTATCTTTCCTTCCGGTGTCATAAAAATCCGCCAGATCGCCAAGCCATTCGTGAATCGGACTTCATAGATGTCAAAGCCACCACCACCGACTCCTCTAAACGAGATCGATTGCAGCTGCCCCAATTCTTCCAGGGCACGCTTGAGGTTCGGCAGCTGCCGGCGCGTGAGTTCGGCCAATGACGGCATCATCTCGTCGTAGTTCGGCTGTGCGGCCTGAAGCGATTCGATGGTGTGACGTAGCGCCGCTTCACTGCCCTGCTGCGCAATGCCGTCCTTCATCCGCTTTGCGAGTTGCTCGGCTATGCGGTCCGCCTCCGCCTTGTCGATTCGCTTCGCGGTTTGCTCCAGACCGCCCTGATGCAGGATCAGCGCATTGGCTCGCCCCTGCGGGTCCGTGATGAAGGAAATCTGGGCATGGACGACCTTGGCGAAGAATTTGGTTGAACTCTCGGGATAGATTTGCACTCGCGGCTGGCTAGGAAGCTGCGTGAAGAATTGATCGCCTTCCCGCGTGACGGTGAAGACCTGCCCCACCAGCAGGTAATAGCCAACGTAATTGTCGAATATCTTCGGATCGATGGGAGCCTCTGTACGCGGCTGCGCCTGCTCTTGCGCGCGTTTTGCGATCGCGTCGGGATCAAATGTCATTGCACTGTCCGCTCTTGGAGATGAAGGGGTCTGCGCCACCACGCCGGTCGAGATTGCCGCCAGCGGCAGAATGCAGGCGATGATTGCCGCGCGTGTCTTCCAATCGACCTTTCTTGGCAGACAGGTTTCTGCCAGAAGCTGTTCGACCCGTCGCGCGACGGTTTCGGATCTCGCCATGGCCAGGCTTATCGGACCACGCGGTCCACGCCCCAGCCCGACAAGAAGCTCGGCATAGCGGATGCGATCTTCGATATCTTCAATCGCCGAGGCGTCGCTTCTGGCTTCCGCCAGATAGACGATCTGGCTATTGATCCACCAGGCCAGAGGATTGAACCAAAAAAACGGCCCTGTTGATCGCCGCCAGCAACAGCAGATAGAAATCGCCTCGACGCACATGCGATTCCTCGTGAGCCATAATTGCGCGCCGGTCCAGAACATCCCAGGTGCCGTAATGTGCAGGCAGGAGAATGGTTGAGCCGAACGTCCCCGGTGCCGCGATCTCGGGACTTGAACGCACGTCCCTGCCCACGGTCCAATCCTCGTGGACGGGATGCGCCGATACCCGCAGCCGCCAACTGAGCACGGTGCCAATCGCCAAGCGCAGCAGAAGCCAGCCGGCAACCGACAGATAGATCGCGGCGGCAAGCACGCTCCAATTGAAATGCTGCGAGATTCCGCCATGCGGCGTAACAGGAACGGGGACGAAGTCTGGCGTGTAAGAGGAGATCGAGCTACTTCCCGTCAGAACGACAAGAGCAGACGACACGTCTGCTCCCAAAGTGAAAATCGGCCGGCCGACCAGAAGGGGGGACGCAAGAGAAACGAGCAAGACCAACCGCCATACCGACATCAGGAGGTGCGGATTGCTCACGCGCAGCGCCTTCAATCCAAGCCAGACCGCCACGATCAGGATGGATGAGCGGATCGCGGCTTCGACGACGATTGCCAACATCACTTCCTCTCGTTCTTTGCCTGCGCAATCTTCTGCGACAGCAGTTCGAGCTGCTTCTTGTTCAGCATCTTGGCGTCTACGATGCCGACGAGCACATCCTCGATCGAGCCGTTGCAGAACCAGGCGGCGATACGCCTAACTGCCTTCGCTGCCACTTTCCGGCGATCCTCAACCGGACGGAACAAAAACGTCCGCCCCTCGACCTCGTGCGCGACGAAGCCTTTTTCTTCCAGCCTGCGCAGCACGGTGCGCACGGTGGATTCCTTTAGCGGTCGATCCAGCCGCTCCCGCACCGATTCCGCGGTGATCGGCGCATGAGCCCACACGAGCAGCATCACCTCTCGTTCAAGCTCGCCGAGCTCCGGTAGATCATCATCCATCATATGCGACCTTCGATAACGTTACAACGTGTAACATATAGAAGCGACATTGGTCAACGGTTTGCCAGGCGGCCACGATCAATAGCACTGCTTCGACAATTTCATTGAAAGGCGTCAGCGACTTACGCCCTATACAATTGCGGCATGACAGCTGTAGCCAGATGAGAATGCCGCCCTCGGCCGTTTTGCTCTAAGCCAATCGCCACGGCCCGATATCAGCTCAGGCGAGCCTGATGTCCCAGAGGCCCTCTTCGCGGCAGGCGATCAGCTCGTCGCGAAGCAATTCGGTGACCAGCGCAATCGCAGTCGAGCCGGGATGATCGATGGGAGACGCAAGGGTCAGTTCGCGCATCGGTGACGGTTTTGCTATCGCCGCCACCTCCAGCCGGCCGCTGGCGACTTCGTTTCGCACCGAGGACGGCGGCAGCAGCGTATATCCCAAGCCTTCCTCAACGAGGCTCGTCAACACGCGGAACGAATCCGCTTCCAGCTTGACGTCGAGTTTCAATTTCTTCTTCGCCGCCGCCTGCTCGATCAGCGCCCGGAGGCCGTGCGAATGACTTGGCAGCACGAGGCGCTGTTTCAGCAGCCAGCCGATATCGACCTGCTTCTTTTTCGCAAGGCCACTGCCGCGCGGCCCGACGGCGACGATCGGATCGCGACCGAGACCTTGCACGGCAAGATGCAGATCGCTCGACGGACCATAGATCAGCGCCAGGTCCATTTCGCCGCGGTGCAGCCATTCGGTCAGATGGCCGCTGTAGCTTTCGACGATGCAGAGCGAGATGCCCGGATAGGTGTCGACGGTGCGCCGGGCGAGCCGCGCCGAAATCACGCAGCTCACGGTCGGCACGAGGCCAAGCACCACGCGGCCCGAGGGCGGTCCGCCGGCGGACTGGATCTCGTCGCGCACCTGGTCGATCTGCCGGACGATGCCGGCCGTCCTTGCAAGCAGAAGCCGGCCGGCATCCGTCAGCACCATGCCGCGGCCGTTCCGGGTGAACAGCTCGGCGCGCAATTCATGCTCGAGCAGCTTGATCTGCCGGCTCAGCGCCGGCTGCGCCACGCGAAGCGTGTCAGAAGCCTTGCTGAGGCTGCCGAGCTCGGCCACGCAACTGAAAGTCCTGAGCTGCCGGATATCCATCGCTTGCCAATCTTCGAAGGCAGGTTCATACGCTATAACAATTCAGCATAGGGGCACTGCCGCCGTTTCACAACGGCCCGCGCCTTAGGCAATTGACATCAACCACCATCAACGCCCAAAAAAAACCAATGACCGCACAAGAACAACAAGACGAATTCCACGACATCCGCGACGCCGTCGCCAAGCTCTGCGCCCAATTTCCCGGCGAATACTGGCGCAAGCTGGATCGCCAGATGGCGTATCCGAAGGCGTTCGTCGATGCGCTCACCGAGGCCGGCTATCTCTCAGTGCTGATCCCCGAGGAATATGGCGGCTCCGGGCTGAAGCTCTCGGCCGCGGCGGCGATCCTGGAAGAGATCCAGCGTGCCGGCTGCAACGGCGGCGGCTGCCATGCCCAGATGTACACGATGGGCACCGTGCTGCGGCACGGCAACGACGCCCAGAAGGCAAAGTATCTGCCGGCCATCGCCAGCGGCAAATTGCGGCTGCAGGCGTTCGGCGTCACCGAGCCGACCAGCGGCACCGACACCTCCTCGCTGAAGACCGTCGCCAAGCGCGACGGCGACCACTACATCGTCAACGGCCAGAAGATCTGGACCAGCCGCGCCGAACATTCCGACCTGATGATCCTCTTGGCGCGCACCACGCCGAAGGAACAGGCCAGGAAGCGCACCGATGGCCTCTCCGTGTTCATCGTCGACATGCGCGAGGTGAAGGGCAAGGGTCTGGAGATCCGCCCTATCAGAACCATGATGAACCACGCCACGACAGAAGTGTTCTTCACGGACATGCGGGTGCCGGCCGAGAACCTGATCGGCGACGAGGGCAAGGGCTTCCGCTACATCCTGTCCGGCATGAACGCCGAGCGCATTCTGATTGCAGCGGAATGCATCGGCGACGCCAAATGGTTCATCGCAAAAGCCACCGGCTATGCCAAGGAGCGCGCCGTGTTCGGCCGTCCGATCGGCCAGAATCAAGGCATCCAATTCCCGATCGCCAAGGCTTACGCCGCGATGCGCGCCGCCGAACTGATGGTGAAGGAAGCCACCCGCAAATATGAAGCCGGTCTCGATTGCGGCGCGGAAGCCAACATGGCCAAGATGCTGGCGGCGGATGCCTCCTGGGAAGCGGCGAATGCCTGCGTGCAGACCCATGGCGGCTTCGGCTTTGCGGAAGAATACGACGTCGAGCGCAAGTTCCGCGAAACGCGGCTGTATCAAGTCGCGCCGATTTCGACCAATCTGATCCTGTCCTACGTCGCCGAGCACGTGCTCGGCCTGCCCCGCTCCTATTGAGAACGCCAGATGCTGCCATTGGAAGGATTGATCGTCGTCTCCGTCGAACAGGCGGTCGCCGCCCCGTTCTGCAGTTCGCGGCTGGCGGATGCCGGCGCACATGTCATCAAGGTCGAGCGCCCCGAGGGCGATTTCGCCCGCGGCTATGATGCGGCGGCGAAGGGACAGAGCAGCTATTTCGTCTGGCTCAACCGCGGCAAGAATTCGCAAGTGATCGACCTCGCGACCAAAGAGGGCCGCGCCGCGCTGGAAGAGCTGATCGCGAGCGCCGACGTGCTGTTGCAGAACCTCAAGCCGGGCTCGATGGACAAGCTCGGCTTCTCGCTGGAGCGCCTGAAGAAGGACTATCCGGCGCTGATCTGCTGCACCATCTCCGGCTATGGCGACAGCGGCCCCTATGCCGACCGCAAGGCCTACGATCTGCTGATCCAGGCCGAGAGTGGGCTCGCCTCGATCACCGGCGGCCCCGAGGGTCCGTCGCGCGTCGGCATCTCCGTCGTCGATATCGCCACCGGCGCCACCGCGCATGCGGCGATCCTTGAGGCGCTGATCGCGCGCGGCCGCACCGGCAAGGGCGCCGATATCCGCATCTCGATGTTCGACGTGATGGCCGACTGGATGGCGGTGCCGCTGATCAATTCGGAAGCCGGCAATCCGCCGAAGCGGATGGCGCTGGCCCATCCCTCGATCGCGCCCTACGGCGTGTTCAATTCCAAGGACGGCAAGGGCATCCTGATCTCGATCCAGAGCGAACGCGAGTGGAAGAAGCTTTGCGCCGAGGTGATTGATAAGCCCGACCTGCCGAACGATCCGCGCTTTGCCAACATGGTCGAGCGCGTGCGCAACCGCCAGCTCACCGACAAGACGGTAGCCGATGCCTTTGCTTCGATGAATCGCGTCGAGTTGCTCAAGCGCCTCGACGAGGCCGACATTGCCTTCGCCGAGGTGAACACCATGGCCGATCTCGCCGTGCACCCGCATCTGCGCCGCATCGAGGTCGATACGCCCAACGGCAAGGTGAGCTATGCCGCGCCCGCCGCGATCTTCGTTGGTGAAGACAGGCACTATGGCCCCGTGCCCGCCATCGGCGAACACGTCGAACTTCCCGCAGCCCGTATCAAAAGCCTGAAGTCATGACCGAAGCCGCCGCCAAACTCGATCTCGACCATCTGCGCCAATGGATCGGCCGCAGCACGGAAGCATCCGACATCGTCACTGCACAACTCGTGAAGGGCCTGCGCGCGACGCTGTTTCAGGACATCGGCGAGCCCCAGACGGGTGACGCCGCGCCGTGGACCACGCATTGGTGCCTGGCGCAGCCGGTGTTTCCGATGTCGATGCTCGGCCCCGACGGGCATCCCACGCGCGGCGGCTTCCTGCCGCCGGTGCCGCTGCCGCGCCGGATGTGGGCCGGCGGCGAGATCGAGTTCATTGAGCCCTTGCGCGTCGGCGATGAATCGACGCGAACCTCGCGGATCGCAGATGTGACGGTGAAGACCGGCTCGACCGGCACGCTGTGCTTCGTCTCCGTCGAACACACGGTCACGACACCGCGCGGCGTTGCCGTCCGCGAGCGGCAGGACATCGTCTATCGCGATATCGGCGGCACAGCGCCCGCTTCCCCGCCGAAAGCCCCTCCTCCGCCGCCGGTCGCAAAGCATCGCGAAAGCCACGTCAGCGATCCCGTGCTGCTGTTTCGCTATTCGGCGCTGACCTTCAACGGCCACCGCATCCACTACGACCGCGACTACGTCACCAAGATCGAGGGCTATCCGGGGCTGATCTTCCATGGTCCCCTGCAGGCCGCCCTGATCGTCGAATTCGCGGCAAAACTTCACGGCGACTCGGCGCCGAAGAAATTCAGCTACCGCGGCGTGCAGCCGCTGTTCGAAGGCAGCGAGTTCTCGATCAACGCCAACGAGACCCACGCCGGCATGGAACTGTGGATCGCCAACGCCGAGGGCCAACCGACGATGAAGGGCACAGCGACCTGGTAGGGTCGCCACCCGCCAACAACTTCGTTGACGTTAGCGGGTCGACCGCTCGCCATCAATCGCAGACGGTGCCGGCGCACCAAAAGCGCCGCGAATGAAATAGAAGACGCTGCACACGCAGGGCACTGCGAGCGCCACCCACGAAAACGCCCACCAGATGCCGCCTTCTCCGATCAATGCCGAGAGGCCGGCCACGGTAATAACAGCCAGCACCGCAGGACTGGTCCATTGCCGAGAACCCGATCGGACGACGGTCATTCGGCAGCCCCCGCCTCGACGGCAATGGCGGCATTTTCCATCCTCGCAGAGCGCCGCTTCGCGATCCACAGGTACAAGCCGCTCCCGAGAATAATCACAGAGCGCCGGTCAGGGGCCATGACTCCTGAAGCGACACGCGCGCGGCATAGGTGCCATTCGTGATGCGGTGACAGTCCAGCTTGCCGACCTCCGTGCCGCCGCCCTAATCTTGCTCTCGCGTCGAAGAGAACGTGACCAAGAAAAGCAGAGGGAACCGACAGGCCATGGGTCAGGCGAGTACAGCGCGCCCTCCCGAAACGGGAGCTTTTGATGCCGTCGTGGTCGGCGCCGGCTTTGCCGGCCTCTACATGCTGCATCGGTTGCGGGGGCTCGGATTCACGGCCCGGGTTTACGAGGCCGGCGGCGGCGTTGGCGGGACGTGGTATTGGAATCGCTATCCCGGAGCCCGCTGCGACGTCGAGAGCCTGCAATATTCCTTCTCGTTCTCGGAAGAGCTGGACCAGGAATGGAACTGGTCGGAGAAGTATTCGCCGCAGCCGGAAATCCTCGCTTACGCCAACCACGTCGCCGACCGCTTCGACCTGCGCAGCCAGATCGTGTTCGACACCCGCGTCACGGCGGCAACCTTCAACGAGGAGACCGATAGCTGGCTGATCGAGACGGATCGCGGCGACTGCGTCACGGCAAGATTCTGCATCATGGCAGTTGGCTGCCTGTCGGCGCCGAACCGTCCGGCCTTCCCGGGCATGGATGACTTCTGCGGCCCGATCTATCATACCGGCGAATGGCCGCACGAAGGCGTCGACTTCACGGACTTGCGCGTCGGCGTCATCGGCACCGGCTCGTCGGCAATCCAGTCGATCCCGATGATCGCGCAACAGGCGTCGCAACTCACCGTGTTCCAGCGCACCGCGACCTGGTCCGTGCCGGCGTGGAATGAGGCACTGTCGCCAGAATATTTGAAGGAAGCCAAGGCGCATTATCCGGAACTGCGCGCGAAGGCGCGCGCCCGTCCGACCGGCTTCTATTTCCCGTTCAATACCCAGCCGGCCCTGGAGGCGAACGCGCAGGAGCGTCAGCAGCAATACGAAGCGGCGTGGCAGCGCGGCGGACTTCCCTTTCTCGGCGCCTACGGCGACCTCCTGTTCGAAAAGTCGGCTAACGATACGATCGCCGAATTCGCACGGCAGAAGATCCGCGGCATCGTCAATGATCCCGCGACCGCCGAGTTGCTATGCCCGCAGAACGTGTTCGGCTGCAAGCGGCTCTGTGTCGATACCGACTACTTCCAGACCTACAACCTGCCGCATGTGAAGCTGGTTGACGTATCCCAGACGCCGATCGAGCGATTCACCAAAGATGGCATCGTGGTTGATGGCACCGAATATCAGTTCGACGCCGTCGTTTCCGCCACTGGCTTTGCCGCCATGACCGGCTCGTTCGACAAGATCGGGATCACCGGCCGCGGCGGCCGTACGCTCAGCGAGAAATGGCGCGCCGGCCCCCGCGCCTATCTCGGCCTTGCTTCGGAGGGATTTCCGAATCTCTTCATGATCACCGGCCCCGGCAGCCCGTCGGTGCTGGCCAGCATGATCCAGGCGATCGAGCAACATGTCGACTGGCTGGCCGATTGCCTCAGTCACATGCGCGATGTCGGCGCCCGCAGCATCGAGCCCGTTCAGGCAGACGAGGACGCCTGGGTCGCCCACGTCAACGACGTCTCGACGGTTTCGCTGCGTTCGACCTGCAGCTCCTGGTATGTCGGCACCAACATTGCCGGAAGGCCTCGCGTGTTCATGCCCTATATCGGCGGCTTTCCGATCTATGTGCAGAAGTGCAATGAGGTGATGAACAATGCCTATGACGGCTTCGTTCTGAAGGGTGCGCGCTCCAGCAATACGCCGCCGCAGGTGCGCTTCACCGAACGTTGGCAGGTGCCGCTGGACATCGAGGTTATTTCGCCGGCCGCGGTGGCGGCGAAGCGCGTCCCCGTCGTTTGAGCCAGGAGGAGACGAGACATGAGCCGCCATCCTGATTTCGTGCCTCAAGGCGTGATCCCGGCGGTACTGCTGCCGTTCCACAACGATTTCTCGATCGACGAGCCGAGTTTCCGCGCTCATTTGCGCGATGTCGCCTCGGTGCAGGGCCTGTCTGCCATCACGGTCAACGCTCATTCCACCGAGGTCGCCTCCTGTACCCAGGACGAGCAGCGCCGCGTCATGGAGATCACCAGCGAGGAAGTCGGCGACAAACTGCCGATCATTCACGGCGTGTGGGCGGACGGCAGCCTGGAGGCGGCGCGGATCGCTCGACAGGCCGAGGCCGGCGGCGCTTCCGCGCTGCTGGTATTCCCACCGGCGCCCTTCTCCCTCGGCCAGTCGGCCGAGATGGCGCTGGCCCATTTCAAGACGATCAGCGATGCGACCAATCTGCCACTGATCGTGTTTCAATATCCATTGGCCACGGGCCAGGGTTATCCGGCGGCGACGCTGGAGCGGCTGTTCGACGAAGTGCCGACCATCCGCGCCATCAAGGACTGGACGCCACAGGTGGCGCAGCATGAAAGCCAGATTCGCGCCTTGCAGGGGCGTGCGCGCCCCATCAACGTGCTGTCTACCAACAGCGCATGGCTGTTGAGCTCGCTGGTGCTCGGCTGCAATGGCCTGCTTTCCGGCAGCGGCAGCGTCATCGCCGATCTTCAGGCCCGGCTGTACCGTGCCGTGAAGGCCAACGATCTCGCGGAAGCCCGCCGGCTGAACGATCGGATCCATCCGACGGCGCGCGTGTTTTATGCCGATCCCTTTGTCGACATGCACAACCGCATGAAGGAAGCGCTGGTACTGCTCGGCAAACTGCCGCGCGCCGTTGTGCGTCCGCCATTGGTCAAAATATCGGACGCGGAAATTGCGCGGATCCGAAGCGCGCTGGTCGAGGCAGCGCTGCTCGACGCCCGAACCGAGCAGGGGCGCAACGCGGCATAGTCAGGGCTGAAAGATAATTGCAAGGCGCTCGGGTACGCGGCCGCTGCACGGATGCTAGAGCATGATCCGGAAAAGTGTGAGCGGTTTTCCGAAAAGATCATGCTCAAACAAAAAGATAAAGCGGGATGACGATTCGAAGAAACGTCATCACGCTTTAGTCGTCGCGTAGCCTGAGTTGCTCGACCATGGCGGCTATTTCTCCCTCGAACTTTGCAAGCCGGTCGCCTTGTGCCTTGAGGCGGTCGGATAGCTTCTGCATCTCGTCGCGCTCCAGCGACTGCGTGAGCCGATAAATGATCTCGTCGTTGAGCGAGCGCGCGTTTGCCATCGCCGCTTCGACGAGTTTGTCTCGTATCCTCTCTGGCAGACGGAGCTGAACCCGATCCGACGTCCTGCCAGTTACTGTTGCTTTCTTTGTCCGGGGCGCCGCGGGCTTGACCGGTTCTGGTAAGGTTGCTTTTTTCCTGGCCACGCTCGTCTCTCCTGGGGCCAAGCCACAAGGAATTGCGCCTCGATGAAGCTTGCGAAGCAATCCGACAATTCAGGCGTGATTGAGGACGTTGACTAAAGATCAGGCGCGCTGCATTCGACCTGCCCCCTTGGCCCAAGGGCTATTCCAGCCTCCGGACCCCACAAAATTCTCCACCCGTCTCGACTCGCGGCTCCGGCGTCTTTAACGTTCTCAGCGCAGAAATGGGGCGAGAAATGGCAAAGAAAACCGTGACCAAGCGGAAGAGCGGCTCGGCAAAAGCAGCACCGAAGAAATCGACGAAAAAGTCCGCCAGCCGCGCAGGCGCAGGCGCAAAAGCACAGAAGAAACCAACCTCACGAAAGTCCGCCAAGGCGCGCCCGCCCAAGGGGCCAGTCTGGCAATGGTCGGCGTTGCAGACGGCAGCCGCCATCCGCTCAGGCGCGATTTCCTCGATGGAGGTCGTCGAAGCGCACATCGCGCGAGTGCGCGATGTCAATCCGAAGCTCAACGCGGTTGTCGTCGATCTGTCGGAGCAAGCGCTGAAAGCGGCCAAAGCCGCGGACAACGCCCGAACAAGACGGGCCGAGCTCGGTGCGCTCCACGGCGTGCCGATCACGATCAAGGAAAACGTCGACTATGAGGGGCGGCCCAACCCCAACGGGGTGGCCGCGCAGATGAATATTATCGCTCCCTCCGATGCGCCGGTGGTGCGCAATCTCAAAAAGGCCGACGCGATCGTCATCGGCCTGACCAACACGCCCGAGTTCTCGTTCCGCGGCTTCACCGACAACCCGCTGCACGGGCTTACGCTGAACCCGTGGAATCCCGATATCACCTGCGGCGGCTCGTCCGGCGGCGCCGGCGCCGCGGTGGCAGCCGGCATCGGCACGATCGCGCACGGCAACGACATCGGTGGTTCGTTACGCTGGCCGGCGCACTGCAACGGCGTCGTCACGATCAAGCCGACGCAGGGCCGCATCCCCGCCTATAACGAGAGCGCCGCGACAGAGCGGCCGATGCTCGCGCATCTGATGTCCGCGCAAGGGCCGCTGGCGCGCAGCGTCGACGACGTCAGGACGGCGCTCGAGGTCATGAGCCGGCGCGATCCGCGGGATCCCTGGTGGGTCGCAGCGCCCCTGGTCGGGCCGAAACCGAAAGGCCCGATCAAGGTCGCGCTCGCGAAGCTACCTGACGACATGGACGTCGCCCCCTCGGTGCGTGCTGCGCTCCGGCAGGCCGCGGATCATCTCGAGCGTTCGGGCTACCGTGTCAGCGAGATCGAAGTTCCTGATATCAACGGTGTCTGGCAGACCTGGTGCGACATCATCACCAACGAAACCGCGATGCTGCAGGAAGCCGGGATGCTGAAAGTGACTTCGCCCGATTTCCATGCCGCCTGGAGCGGCATCAAGTCGAAGGCAAACACGCTCGACTTGTTGGGCTGGATGCGCGCCACGGCGGCGCGCAACACCCATATCCGGGCCTGGCAGTTGTTCCTTGAGGATTTCCCTGTGGTCCTCGCCCCGACGACGGTGAAGCCGACGCCCGGCCCGCGCGAGGATGCCATCAGCACGGAGCGCACGGGTGAACTGTTCTGGAACGACCTGCGCTTCATTTCCGCGATCAATGTGCTCGGTCTGCCCGGCGCCGTCGTGCCCGTAACGCTGCATGAAGGCCAGCCGATCGGTGTGCAACTCATTGCGGGGCGCTATCGCGAGGATCTCGCACTGGATGCCGCGGCGGCGATCGAGAAGCGAGCGGGAACGCTGGTACCCCGGCTGTGGGAGAAGATGGCCTGAGCGGGCCTTGGCGGTGGCGTCCTCGCACGGCCCGCCGGCTTGACTTCGGGAAGCAATCCATCGAGAGGTGGATCGCTTCCGCCTTCGCTCCAGGGCCATGGCGGAACACAAGAAAATCCAGATGGGAGCCGCCGCCCGATGTCGTCCCGAAAACCAGCCAAAGCCGATTCCCTGACGGTCAAGGACGCCACCTTCGGCCTGCTGCGCGCGTTCGGCATCAAGCGCGTGTTCGGCAATCCCGGCTCCACCGAACTGCCCTTCCTCAGCGACTGGCCCGACGACATCGATTACGTGCTCGGCCTGCAGGAAGCCTCCTGCGTCGGCATGGCCGATGGCTATGCGCAGGCGACCCGCAACGCCGGCTTCGTCAACCTGCATTCGGGCGCCGGCGTCGGCAATGCGCTCGGCAATATCTATACCGCCCATCGCAACCAGACGCCGCTCGTCATCACCGCTGGGCAACAGGCGCGCTCGATCCTGCCGCTGCAGGCCTTTCTCTATGCCGAGCGCGCCTCCGAATTCCCACGTCCCTACGTCAAATACAGCGTCGAGCCGGCGCGCGCCGAAGACGTGCCGGCTGCGATCGCGCGGGCCTATTATGTCGCGATGCAGCCGCCCTGCGGGCCGACCTTCGTCTCGATCCCGATCGATGACTGGACCCGTCCTACGCAGCCGGTCGAAGCCCGCCACGTCAGCCGCGAGCTCGGGCCCGACGCCGACGCAATGAAGGCGCTGGCCGATGCTCTCATCGCCAGCAAGCGCCCGGCGCTCGTCGTCGGCCCCGCGGTCGACCGTGCCGAAGCGGTCGAGCTGATGGTGAAGGTGGCGGAGAAGACAAAGGCAGCGGTGTGGGTCAGCCCGTTCTCGGCGCGCTGCTCGTTTCCGGAACGGCATCCGCAATTCGCCGGCTTCCTGCATGCTTCGCCCGGACAGTTATCGGACACGCTGCGCGGCCATGACCTCGTGGTGGTGATCGGCGCGCCGGTCTTCACCTTCCACGTCGAGGGCCATGCCGCGATCTTCGACGGCGCCACCACGATCTACCAGATCACCGACGATCCTGACGCCGCCGCCGTCGCGCCCTCCGGCGCCAGCATCATCGCCACCATGAAGCCGGCGCTCGCGATGTTGCTCGATTTGCTGCCCGAGACGAAGCGCGCCATGCCGCCCGCCCGCGTGCTGCCACCGGCACCAGTGGCCGCCGATCCGCTCCCCGTCGAATTCCTGCTGCACTCGCTCTCTCAAGCCATGCCCGACAATGCGGTGCTGGTGGAGGAAGCGCCGTCGCATCGACCGGCGATGCAAAAGTTCATGCCGATGCGCGGCCAGGACAGTTTTTACACCATGGCGAGCGGCGGCCTTGGCTACAGCCTGCCCGCGGCGGTCGGCATGGCGCTGGGGCGGTCGGGCGTGCGCACCGTCTGCCTGATCGGCGACGGCTCGGCGATGTATTCGATCCAGGCGCTGTGGACCGCCGCGCGCCGCAATCTGCCGCTGACGGTGGTGGTGATCAACAATGCCGGCTACGGCGCGATGCGCTCGTTCAGCCAGGTGATGCAGGTGCGCAATGTGCCCGGTCTCGAACTGCCGGGCATCGATTTCGTCAAACTCGCCGAAGGCATGGGCTGCCACGCCGTGCGCGTGACAAAATCATCCGAACTCGCCGGCGCGCTAAAGACCGGGCTCGCCCATGACGGCGTCAGTCTGATCGAGGTGCTGGTGGATTCGGCGGTGCCGCTGCTCTACGCGCAGAAGGGGTGAGGCACGCCTCTCTCTCCGTCATTGCCTGCGACAAACGCGAAGCGTTTGTGCAAGGGAGCGGAAGCGACGAAGCAATCCATGGCTCAGCTTGCCGCGCTATGGATTGCTTCGCTGCGCTCGCAATGACGGGGATAGGCCACGACGCCACGCGAAAGGCTATGCGCGACGCACCGCCGCGACTTCCCCCGCAAGCCGGCCGTAATCCGCCCAGACCAGATTCAAAAGCAGCGGCGGCTCCTGCCCTGCCTGCAACATCTGCGCGTAGCGTTCCTTCGCGCCATCCATTTCCCACCACTTCTGCGCCGATGTCGCGACCTTGCGAAAGTGGTTGAGCATGCCGGAAAACTGCCGGCGGTCGGCGCCGGCGAGGCTGGCGCAATGATTAAGCCAGTTGAATCCGGCGACCACTGATATCGCGAGGTCATTCATGGTATTGCCGGAGAATTCGATCACGGTGTCTTCATGCGGCCGCTGGCGAAGATAGGCATCGAGAATCGCACTTTGCGAATCCGCTTCCGCGAGCAGCTTGAACTCACCTCGCGGCACCATCAGGAGATAGCGAACGGCCTCCAGCCGCGTATGATCGCAGACCGTCTGCTTGTCGGCGCCTGCGTCCGAGGATTTGCGCTTGCATGCCGGGTAGACCCATTTGCCGTTGTCGGCGTCGTCGAGATATTGCCTGCCCTGCTTCTCGATATCGGCAAGTAGCGCGTGCGGAGCATCCGGCGCCGGTGCAGCTTTTCCGAATAGCCAGGCACGCCAGCTCATAAGAACCCCATTTGATTCAAACGCTTGCCAACTCGCCCGCAAGTTCCGTCCGCGGAACGTTACTTGACGGCATTCTACGCTCGCACGAGAATTCGGTATGGGGCAACTGTGGAGTGAGTATCATGAAACAGCCAATGCTCGGAAAAGCCGCCCTCGTGGTCTCCGTATTCGCATGCGCGAGCATGCTGTCATTTGACCGGAGCGAACAAAAAGGCGTTTCGCTGTCCATCGAGCGCGCGCAGGCACAGATGGTTGACCCATCGACCCCGGGCGTCACCCCCCGCCGGTCGGCGCGGAGGGTTGGCCGCGCGACGGCAATGGGCGCTGGTGCTGTCGCTGCCGGTGCTGTCGCTGCCGGAGCGAGCGCTGCGTATTATGGCAGTGGCGGCCCTTACTACGCTGGCGCCGGTCCTTACGCCTATTACGGTGGTCCCGGCGCATATGGCGGCCCCGCTTATTACGGCGGCCCCGGCGTATGGAGTCAGGACTACGCGGCGCGCAATGGCATTATCTGCCAGCCCGGCACACTGGTCCGCCTCGAAGACGGCCTGATGCACAGGTGCCAGTAAGGTAGCCAAACGGGAAAGGCGGCCGAAGGACCGCCCTTCTCCTGTGCTCCAGTCCGGTGTGCAAGCGGCGACGCCTCGAAGCCCGTCGATGAACCGTTGCAGAGTGGTGTTGGTCGCCGCGGGCGCCTCCTGCTGCACCCAGTGCCCGTACCCCGCAGCATCGCCGTTCCGGATCGTGACGAAGTCGATCGCGCTCATGCCGATTCCTGCGTGACCTTCCGGCTCAAGCCGGCCAGCAACTGGGGAAGCTTCGCCAGGCCCTCGGCGCTGGCATCGTGGAAGCGCTTCAGCGCCGCCAGCTTCTCCGTCTCTTCCGGCCCGACCCGCGCCATCGCGGCGAACAAACTGTTCAGGCGCGACCGCGCCAACCACTCCTCGATGTTCGCCTGGGCGCGCCAGCCCATGCGATTCCTGGTCGAGACCGCCAGCATGCGCAGCCAGTCCGTATCGAGAACCGGGTTCGGCACCGGTGCGCACAAGGCGTTCTTCTGCGCATCATCGGCGAAAGCCGTTTCAATGAAGCCGATCAACGCGGCGCTGAAAGTCGGCTGGCAGGTTCGTATCATCTGAATGTTGATACGGCTGCCGTCCCAGATCGGGACCGGCGGTTTTCGTGAAATGCCGCTGGCCGAGCAATCGACGATCAGCGAATTCGGCACCAGCGCTACCTCGCCATGATCGAGGACGAGACGATCGGGATAGACAGCCTTCAGATAGCCCTTCCGCACGACATTGCCGATCCGTCTCAGTTGAACCAGTTCAGCTTCAGTGATCGTGGCGCAGCGGTAGATGGTCGGCACTACCTGCGGGTCGAGGCGCAGCAATTCACTGCTCGCCTCCAGCCGTTCGAAGAGATCGGCAATGTCGGCCGCGGCACTCAGCGCTTCGAACTGCCGGGTGAGGCTTGCGATGAATGCGAGCAGGAATTCGTCGCCCGGCTGGATATTGGCGCGGTTGATGAACCAGGCGTCGCGCGGCATCACCCAGTGGATCCGCACCGGGTCGACCCCGTGACCCAGCAACCAGAGACAGGCGTCGATCCCGGTCTTTCCCGGGCCAACCACGACAAAATTGTCCGATCGCGATGCCATGCCCGGAAGCTGGTTTGGCGGGATGCATTTCACGCCGGGAGCGACCGAAAATTTCGGCTCGCGGGTCGAGGGAATGTCGAAGGTCAAATAGGCGCTGTCGACCACGCGCTTGCGAACGGCGACACGATGCCGCCGGCCGGTGAGCAGGGATTCAAACGCGTCGTCCGCCGTGACGTTGCACATCGGAAAAAACTGCACGCGCCCTGAAGGAAGCAGGCGCTGCTGCATGACCTGGTCGTAATAGGCCAGCACCTCCGCGCCGCTCGCCAGCGAATACAGGCCCTCATTCAGGCCCGCGACGTCGAGCCCAGGATGGCTCAACTCCCGCGAACTGACGCCATAAAACTTGGAGGGCTGGTGAAGACGGACGAAGGTATAGGCGTCGTTCCAATGGCCACCCGGCTTGTCGCGCCGGTCGACCATGATGATCCGAGCATCGCTGTTGGTCAGCACCTCGTCGGCAAAAGCCATCGCCGCGGCGCCTGCGCCGATCACGAGGTAGTCGGTTTCGTGGCTGTCCATAATCGAACCCCCAAGAACCAATTGTACGCATCAAGTATGGATTGCTTCGCGGAGCCTGTCATCGGGCGCGCATTCGCGCGACCCGTTGGCTCGCAATGAAGTGGTGAGAGATGACCTCAGCTTACTTCCCGTAACTCTCCCGCATCTTCGCCTGGATCTTCGCCATGCCTGCGATCCAGCGGTCGTAATTCTCGGTCTTCTTGCGCATGTAGCCTAGCACCTGCGGGTGCGGCAGGATCACGAAGCTTTCCGCTTCCAGGCCCTTCAGCACGTCCTGGGCCACCTGCTCCGGCGACAGATCGCCGTCGCCGGATTGCGGGCCCTTCGGTATCGAGCGCAGCATGTTGGTGTCGACGCCCTGCGGACACAGGATCGACACCTTGATGTTATCGGCCTTGTGCGAGATCGCGAGGTTTTCGGCAAAGCCTACGGCCGCATGCTTGGTGGTCGAATAGGCCGGGCTGCCGACCTGCGACAGCAATCCCGCCGCCGAGATCGTGTTGAGGAAATAGCCGCCGCCGCGCGCCTTCATGCGCGGGATCAGATGCCTGGCAGCATAGACATGGGCCATGACATGGACGGCCCAGCTTCGCGACCAGGGCTCGTCGGAGGTTCCGCCGGCGTTGACCGACAGCGGATCGAAGCCGCCGCCGATGCCGGCATTGGAGCAGAACAGCGCGATCGGACCGAACTGATGCTCGGTCTCCTCTATGACGTGAAGGATGTCCTTCTCCTTCCCGACATCGCATTTGAAGGCGGCCCCGCCGATCGGCGTGGCGACGGCCCGCGCGGCGGCAGGATCGATATCGACGACCACTACCTTGGCCGCGCCTTCGCGATGGAAGGCCTCGCTCATCGCCTTGCCGATGCCATTGCCGCCGCCGGTGACAACCACGACTTTGCCGGCCACCTGCATGAGCGCTCTCCCCGTTTTTGATGATCCTACGTCAGGACCATCATATCGAGAATAGCCGTATAATGGCAGGCGGCGCCGAGCAAGACGAAGCCATGCCAGATCGCATTCTGGAAGCGCAGCCGCTGCCAGGCATGGAAGATCACGCCAAGAGTGTAGAGCACGCCACCCGCCACCACGAAACCCAGCGCCAGCGGCGGCACCGCCTTCACCACCGCGTCGTATAGCGTAACGCCGCTCCAGCCGAGCGCGAGATAGAGCCCGACCGCCAGACGATCGTACCGCCCCGGCACCGACAGCTTCAGCACGATACCGGCGATGGCGATGCACCACACCCCGACGAGCAGCGCGATCGCCAGATAGCTCTCGCGGAGTTGCACGATGAACGGCGTATAGGTGGCGGCGATCAAGAGATAGATCGCCGAATGATCGAAACGGCGCAGCACCCATTTGGCCCGCGACACCGGCCAGAGATTATAAACCGCCGACAAGGTCAGCATCGCCAGCAGGCCCGCGACGTAAATCGATACCACCGCAATCTCGAACGCGCTGGCATAGACCGCGGTCAAGACGATCAGGGCGGTGGCGGCGACAAGCCCGAGCGAGATGCCGACGATGTGCACGACGCCGTCGGCGATCAGTTCGGCGCGGTCGTAATTCCAGTGCATGGCGTCGGCCGCCGCATGGATCGATGTCGAGGCGAGTTGCTTCAGTCTGAAAATGGTCATGCAGGCCCGCAGAAGCTGGTGGGAGAGCGATAAGATATGGGTCTTCCGAGGTCAACGAAGCGTTCAAGCCGTCGGCTTGAACGCCATCACCCGTCAGCGGGTCGCACGCGAGTCCTCGCCCGGCGACAAGTTCCGGCAGACCATCACATACCCCATCGCCGTGGCATTTTCGTGCTGCCGAGAACGACCTCCTATCGGTGCGGGGAACAGCCAACTCATGCTCCGTCATGGCCGGGCTTGTCCCGGCCATCCACGTCTTTTCCCCGCAAGACCGCAAGACGTGGATGCCCGGGACAAGCCCGGGCATGACGAGCTGGGATACATTCTCGGGCGATCACAAGAGCTTGATTTTACCTCTCCAATCGCCACTTTCCTGAGCATCGCCCACCGAGTCCTTGCACCGAGCTCTCCACCCGCATGCCCCCCAGTTTTTCAGATATCGTCGAGGAAGCGCGCCTGTCGGCGCGGGCGCTGCTGGACTACGGCGACAGCTTTTTCAATCCCACCGTCCGGCTCGGCGTCACCGGCCTGTCGCGCGCCGGCAAGACCGTGTTCATCACGGCACTGATCCATGGCCTCACCCGCGGCGGCAGGTTTCCCGTATTCGAGCCGTATGCCACGGGCCGGATCGCCCGTGCCAGGCTGGAGCCGCAGCCGGACGATGCGGTGCCGCGCTTCGCCTATGAGAGCCACGTCCGCACCCTGATCGAGGAGCGGCGCTGGCCGAACTCCACCGTCGACATCAGCGAATTGCGCCTCGGCATCGACTACCAGCGCCAGAACGGCGCAGACCGCACGCTCACCATCGACATCGTCGATTATCCCGGCGAATGGCTGCTCGACCTCCCGCTGCTCAATAGAAGCTTTGAGCAATGGTCCGCCGAGAGCCTTGCGCTGTCGCGCGAGGGCCCGCGCGCAAAACTCGCCGCGCCCTGGCATGCGCACCTGAAGACGCTTGACGCGGAGGGCCGCGAGGACGAACAGGCGACACTCGCCGCCGCAAAACTGTTCACCGATTATTTGCGCGCCTGCCGCGACGAACGTTTCGCCATGAGCCTGCTGCCGCCCGGCCGTTTCCTGATGCCGGGCAACCTCGCCGGCTCGCCGGCGCTGACGTTTGCGCCGCTCGATGTGGCCATCGACGGCACCGCGCCCGACGGCTCGCTGTGGGCGATGATGCGGCGGCGCTATGAAGCCTACAAGGACGTGGTTGTGCGCCCGTTCTTCCGCGATCATTTTGCCCGGCTCGACCGACAGATCGTGCTGGTCGATGCGCTCGCCGCCTTCAACGCCGGCCCCGAAGCGCTGCACGATCTCGAAGCAGCGCTGGCCGGCATTCTCGATTGCTTTCGCATCGGCCGCAGCACGATCCTGAGCAGCCTGTTTCGTCCGCGGATCGATCGCATCCTGTTTGCCGCCACCAAGGCCGATCATCTGCACCATTCCAGTCACGACCGATTGGAGGCCGTCTTGCGGCGCGCCGTCGCCAAGGCGGCCGACCGCGCCGAATATGCGGGAGCTGCCATCGACGTCGTCGCGCTCGCCGCGGTGCGCGCCACGCGCGAAGCGACGGTTGCACGCGGCCGGGAAAAGCTGCCGTCGATCCTCGGCACGCCCGCGCCCGGCGAGACCGCCAATGGTGATACGTTCGACGGCGAGACCGAAGTTGCGACCTTTCCGGGCGACCTGCCCGCCGATCCCGAAGCACTGTTCAACGGTGGTTTTCGCGGCCTTTCGAGCACGCCGCACGACAACGCCGATTTCCGCTTCCTGCGCTTCCGGCCGCCGCTCCTGGAACGCAAGCCCGAGGAAGAGCCCGCGCTGCCTCACATCCGCCTCGACCGCGCCCTTCAGTTCCTGATCGGAGACCGACTGCAATGAGCGAAAAGACGCCGCATCGGCGGCCGGCGACGTTCAAGCTCGGCGATCCCGGAGTCGTCGTGATCGATCCGGACGAGACCGGCCGCCCCGCCCGCGGCACGGTGCAGATCACGCCCGAGGCCGATCCCGCGCTGCTGCCCGTGCCGATCGACGCGCCCCGTATCCCGGTGCGCCGCGGCTTTCGCTGGGGCACGCTGTTCTGGTCGGCGGTTGGCGGTCTGGTGCTGCTCGGCACCGGGCTCGGCATCGTCAACCTGATCGAGGATCTGTTCGCGCGCAGCCAGACGCTTGGCTACGTCGCGCTGGCATTTGCGGTGGCGGCCGGGCTGGCGCTCGCCGTCGTCATCGGCCGCGAAGCGTTCGGGCTGGCGCGGCTGGCGGCGATCGAAAAGCTGCATCTGCGCGCCACGGAGGTACTGCGCAGCGACGATCGCGCCGAGAGCCGCGCCGTCGTCAACGACCTACTCAAGCTCGCGCATCAGAACCCGCAGCTGGCGCGCGCCCGCGCCACGCTTGTCAGCCATGCCGACGACATCATCGACGGCGCCGACATGATCAAGCTGGCCGAGCGCGAACTGATGGCGCCGCTCGACGAAGAGGCGCGGCGGCTGGTCTCGACCGCCGCACAGCGCGTTTCGGTCGTCACCGCCGTGAGCCCCCGCGCCCTGATCGACGTGCTGTTCGTGTTCGTCGCCGCGATGCGCCTGATCCGGCAACTGGCGCGGCTCTATGGCGGCCGTCCCGGCACGCTCGGCATGATCAGCCTGTTGCGCCACGTCATCGGCCATCTTGCCATCACCGGCGGCATGGCGGTCGGCGACAGCCTGGTGCAGCAGATGCTCGGCCACGGCATCGCCGCCAAACTCTCGCAGCGGCTCGGCGAAGGCGTGCTCAACGGCCTGCTCACGGCAAGGCTGGGGCTTGCGGCCATCGACGTCACGCGCCCCTTGCCGTTCACCGCGCTGCCGCGACCGGCGCTCTCCGATCTCGCGAAGGATTTGCTGAGCAAGCGCGACGATGAGTGAGTTGCGTAGGGTGGGCAAAGCGAAGCGTGCCCACCATCAAGCAAGCGCGATCGGCGATAGATGGTGGGCATGTCGCTAACGCTCCTTTGCCCACCCTACGAAGTGCGGGCTGACACCGGCCGCGGTGAGGCGGCCCGACCCGCTGCGTCCAAACGTTTCAAACCATAGAAGGGTCGAGTACAGGTTGCCGCCGGCCCGCTTGTTCAAAACCTGTCTTGCCGCGCATTCACTTTTTCTCCGTTTGTGATACCTTGTGCCGTATCAAACGCTCCGGGGACCGAGAACTGAGCGGGGAGCGCCATGAGAGGCGTCACCGAGTGGCTCAAGTCAATCGGCCTGTCGGAGTACGCCCAGCGCTTCGGCGAAAACGGCATTGACCTCTCGGTCCTCCGCGACCTGACGGAGCAAGACCTGAAGGAACTGGGCGTCCTTTTAGGTCATCGCCGCAAGCTGCTGCGCGCCATAGCGGCGCTTGAAGACGCAGCCAGGCCCAAACCGGCGGAAGCAGCGACCGAGCCGAGGCGACCGGATGAAGGCGAGCGACGCCACCTCACAGTGATGTTTTGCGATTTGGTTGGCTCCACAGCCATTGCGGCGCGGTTGGACCCGGAGGACATGCGCGCGCTGATTGGCGCGTATCACAGCTGCATCGCGGCAGTCATAGGTCGCTATAACGGAAAGATTGCCCGCTATATGAGCGACGGTGCGTTGGTCTATTTCGGCTTCCCGCAAGCACATGAGGATGATGCCGAACTGGCCGTGCGCGCTGCGCTCGCACTCATTGATGCCGTGGCGAGCATCCGGAACGTCGCCGAGACACTGCAGATCCGTATCGGCATTGCGACGGGCACTGTGGTCGTCGCCGAGCTTCTGATTGAGAAAATATTGGCGGAGCAAGAGGTCGTCGGTGAGACGCCAAACCTCGCCGCGCGGCTGCAAGCGATAGCGGAGCCAGGGACCGTGCTGATCTGCGCGAGCACGCGCCGGCTCACCGAGGGAAAGTTTTACTACGCTGACCTCGGCCCCGTCGTGCTGAAAGGCTGGGCGAAGCCCTTCCAGGTTTATCAGGTGCTGGGAACGAGCGGCGTAGAGAGCCGTTTCGAGGCGATGCACGCTGCCAAGCTGCCGCCTCTGTTCGGGCGCGAGGAGGAAATAGAGCTTCTGTTGCGTCGCTGGCGACAGGTCACCCTGGAAGGGGGGCGAGCGGTGACCCTTACAGGAGAGCCAGGTATTGGCAAGTCACACATCGCATTGGCGCTTAATGAGCGGATCCAGGGTGAACCACACATCACCTTGCGCTATTTTTGCTCCGAGCATCATACCCACAGCGCATTGTTCCCATTCATCACCCAGCTCGAACGTGCTTCCGGGTTCGAGCGCGGCGATTCACCTCAGGAGAGACTGTCCAAGCTCGGCGCGCTACTGGGGCAATCCACACACAATTCCGAACACCTGGCAGTTCTGGCCAACTTGCTGGCGCTACGGGTCGATGATCATTACCGAATGCGGGACATCACTCCACAAAAACGCAAGGAGAAAACCTTCG
Source organism: Bradyrhizobium paxllaeri (assembly GCF_001693515.2). NCBI lineage: Bacteria > Pseudomonadati > Pseudomonadota > Alphaproteobacteria > Hyphomicrobiales > Nitrobacteraceae > Bradyrhizobium > Bradyrhizobium paxllaeri. The sequence goes on along the minus strand of NZ_CP042968.1, from coordinate 1,033,985 downwards.
CCGCATTGCTGGCCCAGCTCGATGGATTGGCGGCGCAGCAACCGGTGTTTCTTATTTTCGAAGATGTACACTGGATTGACCCAACCTCGCTCGAGCTCCTTGCAGCCGCTGTGGAGCGAGTGCCGCAGCTTCGGGCACTGATGCTGATCACGGCCAGGCCAGAATTCACTCCCCCATGGCCGAGCTATCCTCACACCACAACGATCCCGCTCACCCGCCTTGGCCGACGCGACGGCGCGGCGCTGGTCCTGCGGGTGACCGGGGGCAAGACGCTTCCCGAGGAGGTAATGAAGCACATTCTCGCGCACACCGACGGGGTGCCTCTCTTCATAGAGGAACTGACGAAGATGGTGATCGAAGGCGGGTTGTTGCGAGAGCGTGACCACGAATACGTTCTTGATGGCCCTCTACCTTCGTTCGCGATCCCAACCACCTTGCAGGCTTCGCTGATGGCTCGCCTTGACCGGCTGTCGCCCGTGCGGGATGTGGCCCAGATCAGTGCCGTCGCGGGCCGTGAATTTCATTACGAGCTTGTGAATGCGGTCGCCGGGCTACCGAAGCAGAAATTGGACGAGGCGCTCGACCAATTGGTGCGCTCGGAACTGGTGTTCTGCCGGGGAGAAATTCCAAACTCGGTATACACTTTCAAGCACGCGTTGGTGCGGGATGCGGCGTATGCCGGGCTGCTAAAGAGCCGGCGCGTGCATCTACACGCCGCGATCGCAAAGGGGCTCGAGCAGAAATTTCCTGAAGTCGTGCAAACTCAGCCTGAAATTATTGCCTACCATTACACCCAAGCGAGAAACTACAAAAGGGCCCTGCACTATTGGTATGAAGCAGGCAAACAATCTGCGGCTCGTTCCGCGCACAACGAAGCGATCGGTCATCTGAAACAAGGGTTGAATCAGATTCCCAACATCGACGAACCGATGCTCCGAAATAAATCGGAGTTGCTTCTCCAAATTTCTCTCGGCAACTCCCTTCGGGCGGTTAAGGGCTGGAGCACTGACAGTGTGAAGCATGCGTGCACGCGGGCGGTTCAACTGTGTAAAGAGAGTGGGCTTGACGAACATGTCTTGCCTGCGGTGTTTGGCCTATGGAGCTGGAATTTCGTTCGTGCTTCGCTTGGCGAGGCTCAAGCCCTTGCCGAACATTTGCTGAAGAGCGCTGAGGGCGCCGAAAATTCGGCTTATGATGTTCTTGGCCACGAAGCCTTGGGGTTTACCCTGTTTGCACAAGGGAAATTTTCTGCTGCCCACGCGGAGCTACGACGCAGTATCAGTCTCTGCGAGGACTGCAGGGCCGCAGAATATCTTGAACTTTCAGCACAAGATCCGCGAGTTCATGCAAGGTCATACGACGGCATGGCACTTTGGGTGCTCGGCTATCCAGATCAGGCGTTGCGGCTTTGCGCGGACGCTCGCCGATACGCAGATGCATCTCAATATCCGTTCAGCGAGGCAATTGCCCGAACGGTAGGCCTTCGGGTGCACCAGTTTCGCGGCGATGCTGCAGTTGTTGCAGGTGAGGCCAATGCCGCTATCGCATTCTGCGAAGAGCATGAGTTTGTGCACTATCTGGCCATGGCGTTGATTCTGCGCGGGTGGGCAAGTGCCGACCAAGGTGAGTTTGAGAAGGGTATTGCCGAGATTCAAGAAGGCCTGGAAAAAAAGCGGGCGACCGGGGCCTTGCTGCTGGAATCGTACTCTTTGGGATTGATGGCGGATGCCTGCATCAAGAACAAACGTTATGGGCAAGCGCTTGACGCTTTGAAGCAGGTGGAATCAGGACTCAATGGAGAGAACTGCGAACGCTTCTACGCGGCGGAAATATATCGTCTGCTTGGCGAAACGTACCTTAAATCGAACCAGAATCTGGATCAGGCGGAGCATTATTTTTGCAAAGGTCTCGAGGTCGCGCGCGAGCAGAAAGCCAAATCCTTTGAACTTAGAGTTTGTCTGAGTTTGTGTGACTTGTATGAGCTGAGACCAGCCGCCGGCAGGTGTCGCTCACAGCTCGGCGAGGTTTATGGATCTTTTAGCGAGGGTTTTGACACGCCGGATCTGGTGAAGGCCAAGGCAAGATTGGAAAGTTCCTGGTGATGTTCAGGTTCGGACCGCAATCGGTCCAATGGGTCAGACGCTGGGGCTCCAGCCATCCTACGAACTTCCACGAACTGCGAACTGATTTGCAAACTGCACAAAATAGCTCCCAGGGCAAATCAATTCTGATTTTCCGAAATCATGTCAAGCCGGGAATTGAAAAATATTCCGCTTAACATCTGGGGCAAATCAGTCGCATAACTCCGCCCGTCTCACGGCAGATGAGGGGCGCTCGCGATCGTCACGAACGTGCGGTGAGATGCGATGGACGCTGATGTCACGATGACGTACGTGACGTGAGGCGTACGGCGAAGTCGTGTGGTTCGGGCGCCGCGGTGCTGGCGTTAAGTCCTGAGAAGCGCAAGCTTCTCACAGGCGACGGAGGCAAAAGAGCCGTTCTCCGGGAAGAGCACGAAGTAAGCCGTAAAGCCATTGCGCAGGGAAGGCCGGAGTGTTTCCGCTGTACCTGTATGCTCGTGTGCGTTTCCTTGCTATGCGCAACGGCACACGAGACCTCGGGTGCAGCAAGCACCCGGTCTTCCCTGCGCCCTCTGAATTTCGAGGAGGGCAAACGAAGATGCAAACCTCGGGCAAAATATGTCGCGAGATCGCGACGCTATATCCACCGTCATTGCGAGCGCAGCGGCTACTACAAGCTTCATTCCCACAGTCGTCGTCACCCGCGAAGGCGGGTGATCCAGTATTCCAGAGACATCATGATAGAACCGATAAGTCGCGGCGTACTGGATCCCCCGCATGCGCGGGGGACGACGACTTCAAGAAAGGCGGCTGCATCCCTCACCTTCCGCCAGCACGCGCCAGTGGAACAGCGGCGAATCCGGCGCCGGCGACAGCTCCGGCGTCCAGCCGGTGAGCTTCTCCAGCGCATAGGTGTCCATCACCGTGCCGCGCCAGACGCGCTCGACCCGCTCCAGCGGCTGCCGCTGCGCCGTCGTCAGATCCCACAGCGGCAGGCGATGGTCCGGCTCGCGCGCGACAAGGAGACCGGGATGATCCTTGATCAGGTCCATGCCGGGATCGCGAAAGCCCTGAAACCTGCCGCGCTCGTTGATCTGGATGACCGGCACCTGCCCGTTGAAATGCCAGCGCAGCATCGCATAGGTGCGATAGTCCGACGTCGCGATCCAGGTCGCATCGGTCGCCCGCAACTGCTCGCGCGCACGTGCCGCGACCTGTTCATAGCCTGCTTCGGCGCCGACCGGATCGGTTCGGCCGATCAAATTCCAGGGCGCCGCCACGTAGTAGAAGAACACACCGACCACGAAGGCGATGCCCGAGATGACCGCCACCCTCGCCCACCAGAACGTCGATTTGATCATGCGTTCCGAAACGCCCTCGCGTCGCAGCATGACGAGGTTGATCGCGGTCGCAGCAAAGCCGGCGGGCCACAGGAACATCGGCCAGGTGTCGCCGACGCGCAGCGTCAGCGACTTCCAGAGAAAATAGAGGAACGGCACCAGCACGGCAGTCGAGAGCAGGATCGCAACCGGTTCGCGCGTTCGATAACCGCGCCAGGCCGTCAGCATCACGCCGAACAGCACTACCGGCAGCAGCACGAAGCCGACGAGGCCGAACTGCATGCCGATGAATTCGCCGACCGTGCGCAGCGAGAACTGGCGGTCCGCGACTGCGCGCACGAGCTGGAAACGGAACGAGGCCCAGTCGTGCTGCGCATTCCAGATCAGGACCGGCGAAAACACGATCACCGCGATCAGCGCCGCCCGCCACGGATACGAGCTGAGCAGCCAGCGCCGCCGCCAGTCCGGCACCAGCACGAAGGCGATCACCGCCGGCAGCAGCATGATTGCGGTGAATTTCGACAGCAGCGCGAGCCCCGCGAACAGCCCCGCGGCCAGCCACCAGCGCGGGTTGCCGCTCTCGTTAAGCCGCACCAGCGACCACAGCATCGCAACCGCAAACGGGATCATCGCGGTATCGGGCGCGACCTTCGCCATCAACAGCCCGTAATACAGCGCTGCTTCCGGCAACAGCACCGCGAAGATGATGGCGCGCATATCATGCGTCACGCGGCGGACGATGTCGGCGAGCAGGAGCTGCGTCACCAGCATCGCGACGATGCCGCCGAACCGCACGCCGATGAGGGTGTCTCCGAAGATCGCGGTGCCGAACCGGATCGACCAGGCGATGCCGGGCGGATGATCGAGGAAGGAGAGCACGCTCTCCTTCGACCAGGTCCAGTAATAGGCCTCGTCGGTGCGCAGGTCGAGCATGCCGGCATAGACCAGCCGCATCGCCGTCATCGCCGCGATCAGCAACGCCACGGCAAGCCATGGCGGCGCGGCGGAACTGGCTTTGGGCTTATCGGGTGGGGCTATGGTCACGGCGCGCTTTCTCCTCGACTGTGCCGGGAGTGTCAACGCGCCGTGACGGAAAAGTTAATCGTCGTCCCTGCGAAAGCAGGGACCCATAGCCACCGATCGTGGTAAGGAGAACCGCATGGGCTACAGCGACATGGAGAGGCCGCGGAGTATGGATCTCTGCTTTCGCAGGGACGACGGGGACCGGTATCTAGCTTATGAATTAAGCGCTACCATCGCCCAACATTGACCCCTGTGGATCGCATGGCCGCCCTTTCTCGAGACCAGATCACGACCTTCGTCCGCAGCATCAGCCTGCGGCAGGTCCGCCTCGCCACCGGCGTGATCCTGTTCGCCTATCTGGTGAGCCATTTCCTCAACCACGCGCTCGGCAACATCTCGCTGGAGGCGCTGGAGAGCGGCGTCCAGATCCACATGGCGTTCTGGCAATTCCTGCCGGTCACGATCCTGTTCTACGCCGCATGCCTGGTGCACACCGCGCTCGGCATCTGGGCGCTGTATGAACGCCGGCAATTTCGCTGGAAGGCGATCGAGCCGCTGCAATTGGCGCTCGGCCTCAGCATCCCGATGATGATCATCGCGCACATCATCGGCGTTCGGCTCGGCCAGACACTCTACGAGCACGAGAAACTCTATCCGCAGATACTGTTCCTGTACTGGATCTGGGCGCCGTGGCGCATCCCGATGATGCTCGCGGTGATGACCATCGCCTGGGTCCATGGCTGTATCGGGCTCTATCTCTGGCTCCGCATGCGGGCGTTCTACAAGCGCGCCGCACCGTTCCTGCTCGCCGCGGCGGTGCTGATCCCGACGCTCTCCATGCTCGGCTTCTATCAGAGCGGGCGCATGGTCATCGACAATGACAGCACCGAGTGGCGGGCGGAAACCCAGTCGGAGCGCCAGATCGGCACGCGAGCCGAGGCGCAGGCGCTCGATCGCATCACCGATTATTTCCTGTTCGGCTATTTCGGCCTGATCGGCATCGCGCTGGTGGCGCGGGGCGTCCGCGCCGTCAACGAGCGCCGCCGCGGCATGATCAATCTCTCTTACGGCAACGGCCGCACGGTGCGTGTGCCGAAGGGGCTGAGCGTGCTCGAGGCGAGCCTGCGCAACAACGTGCCGCATGCCAGCGTCTGCGGCGGCCGCGCCCGCTGCTCGACCTGCCGCATCCGCATCATCGGCGATTGCAGCGCGCTGCCGGAGCCTTCGCAGCGCGAAGCCTTCGTGCTCGGCCGGGTCGGCACGTCGGATCCATCTATCCGCCTCGCCTGCCAGTTACGGCCGCCGGCCGACCTCTCGTTCTTCCAGCTGTTCCTGCCGCATACGATGTCCGCCGACGGCCACGACTCCAACCCGACCCGGATCGGCCAGGAGCGCTATCTCGTCAGCCTGTTCGTGGACATGCGCGGCTCGACCAAGCTTGCGGAAAAACGGCTGCCGTTCGACACCGTCTTCATCGTCAACCGATTCCTCGGAGCGGTGTCGCAGGCGGTGATCGAGAGCGGCGGCAGGCCGAACCAGTTCGTCGGCGACGGCATGCTGGCGCTGTTCGGGCTCTCGACCAGCCGGCAGAACGCGTGCCGTCAGGCCCTGAAGGCGGCGGCGATGATCGCCGCCAATGTCGACGAGTTGAACAAGTTTCTCGAACATGACCTGCGCGAGCCGATCCGCTTCGGCATCGGCATCAATGGCGGCGAAGTCATCGTCGGCGACATCGGCTATCGCGACCACATGGTGTTCACCGCGCTCGGCGATCCCGTCAATGTCGCGGCGCGCTTGCAGGACATGACCAAGAGCCTGGTATGCGAGGCCGTCATCTCCGATGAAGTTCGCGCAACGGCTGGCCTCGACGCCGATGCGCTGCCGCAGCATGACGTCGAGATTCGCGGACGCAACGAACCGATGATCGTACGCACGGTAATGGATGCGCGAAGCTTGGCGGCGCTGGTTAACGAACAGCAAAGCGCGGCAGCGTGAAAGCGCTACAGTTATAGCGGTTCGAAGCGTGTGTGATGTTTTTCACACCTGAATAATCGTTCAGAAAATTCTCGGCGAACGCAGGCCGCAAACCTCGAACCCGCTCTCTCAAGCACACGACAGATTGGCGATGGGTAAGACTGAAACTTAAACCCGCGCCGAGACGAAACGTCGACCGCGCACATTTGAAAGAGAACGACCATGCTTCGCAAAGTGACCCTCGCCCTTGTTGCCGCCGCGTCCCTCAGCGCCGTCGCGCTGGCTCCCAGCACCGCTTCGGCGGGCGGGTTCTGGCCGCATCACCATCACCACCACCACTTCGGCCACGGCCATGGTCATGGCCATGGCATCAGCATCGGCCTGATCGGTGGCGGCTATGGCGGCTGCTACGTGACCCGCCGAGTGCTGACGCCGTACGGGTTCCGCTGGCGGACGGTAAACATCTGCTATTGATCTAGATCAATGCATTGGCCCCGGTCGCGGCTAGCGGCCGGGGTCTTCCGTGCACGATGCGTCACGCCATGCCTGGGGCCAAGCGCAAGAATGACCTCAGCACGCAGCGAGTCAGGCCAATCGACCGATTTGGAAATCCTTACTGTCCGGCTGCGTCAAATGAGGGCGAAACCGGCAAAACAGCCTAAATCGGCCGCGAATGGGGGCATTTTTGTCGAATCGGCTGGTCCGTTTGCGCTACCCAGCCCGCCCTAACCCGCGTATCCTGCCGCCGCGGGCATGCCGGTTAGTGCGGGGACCGGCGGCTCGTATATTTTTTTGATTCCGCGGAGACGACGTGAATGGCTAAGGGTACGGTGAAGTGGTTCAATCCGACGAAGGGTTATGGATTTATCCAGCCCTCAAGCGGCGGCAAGGACGTGTTCGTTCATATTTCGGCAGTTGAGAAAGCTGGGCTTTCGACGCTCAATGAAGGGCAGACCGTCGAGTACGAAGAGATCGCCAACCGCGGCAAGACTTCGGCCGAGAACCTCAAGGTTTAGCGCGCAAGCGCAACCGGCAACGGCACGCTCTCGGACCTAAATCCGGGAGTTGGGCTTAAAAAACTTCTCGAAAACTGTGAGCGTTCGGCGGAGCGGGCACCGCTTCTGCACGCGCGATGGCTAGACCGTTGCGCCAAAACCGGCCGCTCAATCTTCCGTAACCCACTTCTGGACCGTCATCACGTCCGGTGGCTGCAGATAGCCGCGCGGCCAGAGGTCGACGACCCATTCGACCTTGGTGGCGCGATCGACCAGCACCGCGGTGTTGTGCGGCGTCTGCAATACCAGCGTATTGCCGCGATATCGGGGATCACCGATCGCGTGATGCTTCAACAGGCCCCACTCCCGCAGCACCAGGAGCAGGCTGGTGGTGTTGCGCGTGGTGTCCCAGCAATCGTAATTGTGCTTGTCGTCGAAGTAGCGGAAATCCGCCTTCGCCACACGCTTGTCGGTGCCGAGGATCGGCCCCATGCGGCGATCGAACCACACCACCGCCTTCTGAATCGCAGCACGCTCCGCCGCGGCCGAGGCGCGGCCCGCCGCCATGATCTGGGTCAGCGCGCCGCGGTCACCGGCGGTAAAATCGAGGATCTCGCGGCGGCGGCAGACGAAACCGTAGCAGACGGTCATCGACGTGGCGGATGGCGGATAGATTGAAACCGAGCTGTAGAGGTTGGCGACCTCGGAACTCATCTCGACCGCTCTCGCAGGCGGCGCTGCAAACAGCGCGGCGACAAACGCGACGAGCGCGGCCGCGAAGCTGTTACGCGTGAGATTTCCCAGTGTCGGCAGAGCGGCCTCTCTCATCATCCCTGCGGTTCCCAAGCGACGGCGTTCGTGACGCTTAGCGCGGCTCCCGCGCACTGCCAACCAGCAAGGCCGCGATCTGGGGACGGCACCGCCGGAATTCCGCCCGCTGTGCTCTCCTTGCGCCAGGTGGTTCCGCCATACCATTCCTGTGCTGCCTGGGCTGCCCGCCACCCTGGACAATCGGGGGATTTGCGCCTGTTCCGGCAATCCCGGTCCCGATAAGCTGGCTAGAACGAAGAGAATCCCATGCTGATTCCCGCGCCGCCTCCGCCCTTCAGCGCACCCTACGCGCCCGACGATCGCGCCATCGCCACCGGCCTGCTCCAGGCCGTGCGGCTGGACGCGGCGCAGGAGGCTCGCATCGATCGCATGGCGACGCGGCTGATCGAAGCCATCAGGGCCAATGACGATCCACTCGGCGGGGTCGAGGACATGCTGCGCGAGTTCGCGCTCTCGACCAAGGAGGGACTGGCGCTGATGGTGCTGGCAGAAGCGCTGCTGCGCGTGCCGGATGCCCGCACCGCCGACCAGTTCATCGAGGACAAGCTCGCCGAGGGCGACTTCGTCCACCACGAAACGAGGTCGAGCGCCTTCCTGGTCAATGCCTCGGCGTGGGCGCTCGGCATGTCTGCCCGCGTGATCCAGCCCGGCGAGACGCCGCAGGGGACCATCGGCCGGCTGACCAAGCGGCTGGGCGCGCCAGCGGTGCGGGCGGCGACGCGCCAGGCGATGCGGTTGATGGGCAATCACTTCGTGCTCGGCGAGACCATCGAGGCGGCGCTGTCGCGCGCGCAGCCGCATTCGTCGCGTCATCAGCGCTACTCCTTCGACATGCTGGGCGAAGGCGCGCGCACCGCAGATGACGCCACGCGCTATTTCAATTCCTATTCGAGCGCGATCGAAGCGATCGGCCGCACGGCGGGTAACCGTCCGCTGCCTAACCGTCCCGGTATCTCGGTCAAGCTCTCGGCATTGCATCCACGCTTCGAGGCGGTAAGCCGCACCCGGGTGACGGACGAACTGGTGCCGCGGCTCATCGATCTTGCCCGACAGGCAAAATCCCATGACCTCAATTTCACGGTTGATGCCGAAGAGGCAGACCGGCTGGAGTTATCGCTCGACGTGATCGCGGCAACGTTCGCCGATCCCTCGCTTGCAGGCTGGGACGGTTTCGGGCTGGCGGTCCAGGCCTATCAGAAGCGCGCGGCCGCCGTGATCGATTACGTCGATCGCCTCGCGCGCAGCCTCGATCGCAAAATGATGGTGCGGCTGGTCAAGGGCGCCTATTGGGACACCGAGATCAAGCGTGCGCAGGAACGGGGCCTCGACGGCTATCCCGTCTTCACCCACAAGGCGATGACGGATCTGAACTACCTCGCCTGCGCACAACAATTGCTGGCGCTGCGGCCGCGGTTATTTCCGCAATTCGCTACCCATAATGCGCTGACCGTCGCGACCATCCTCGAGCTTGCGACGGAGCAAGGCGGCTTCGAATTTCAGCGCCTGCACGGCATGGGCGAGGCACTCTACGCAAAGCTCGGCGAAGATCGTCCCAATATTGCCCATCGCACCTACGCGCCGGTCGGCAGCCACCGCGACCTGCTCGCCTATCTGGTGCGGCGACTGTTGGAGAATGGCGCGAACTCGTCGTTTGTTGCGCTCGCCGCCGACGAGGCTATCCCGGTGCCGCAATTGCTGCGGCGTCCGGCCGACATCATCGGCCGCGCGGACAATGCGGCCCATCCGAACATTCCGCTGCCGCGCGATCTCTATGGGGCCAAGCGGAAAAACTCCCGCGGGATCGAATTCGGCGAGCGCGCGGCGCTGGGGCAACTGGTCTCGGCCATCGCCGTCACACCATTGCCTGCAACGGGGAGCATCGCTGACTCAACCGAGAGCGAAGCCAATGCGGCGATACTGGCAGCGCGGAACGGCTTCAGGCATTGGGCCAGAACGCCAGCTGGAACGCGCGCAGCCACGCTGGAAGAAGCCGCCGACCTGCTGGAGGCGCGCGCGCCGCACTTCATCGCGCTGCTGCAACGCGAGGGTGGCAAGACACTGGACGATTCGATATCGGAAGTCCGCGAAGCCGTGGACTTCTGCCGCTACTATGCGGCCCAAGGGCGCGAACTGTTCGGTGAAGACAAGACGATGCCAGGGCCGACGGGCGAGAGCAATATTCTCAGCCTGCGCGGCCGCGGCGTGTTCATCGCGATCTCGCCGTGGAATTTTCCACTCGCGATATTCATGGGCCAGGTTACCGCAGCATTGATGGCGGGTAATGCGGTCGTTGCGAAGCCGGCCGAGCAGACGCCGCTGATCGCGGCCGAGGCTGTGCGGCTGTTGCATGAAGCCGGCGTGCCAACGTCAGCGCTGCATCTGGTGGCAGGCGACGGCCGGATCGGCGGCGTGCTGGTGGCGCATCCCGACATCGCCGGTGTCGTCTTCACCGGATCGACCGAAGTCGCGCGCACCATCAACCGCGCGCTCGCCGCCAAGGACGGGCCGATCGTGCCACTGATCGCCGAGACCGGCGGCATCAACGCCATGATCGTCGATGCCACCGCCCTGCCCGAACAGGTCGCCGACGATGTCGTGACCTCGGCGTTCCGCTCCGCCGGCCAGCGCTGCTCGGCGCTGCGGCTGTTGTTCCTGCAGGATGACGTCGCCGACCGCATGATCGAGATGATCGCTGGCGCGGCGCGCGAGCTTGTCATCGGCGATCCCGCAGATCCCGCCACCCATATCGGACCGGTGATCGATACTGAGGCCAAGCAGCGGCTGGATGCGCATATCGAACGCATGAAGAAGGAAGCCCGGGTGCACCTTGCGGGTCACGCACCACAAGGCAATTACGTCGCGCCGCATATTTTCGAATTGTCCGATGCCGGACAGCTCACTGAAGAAGTGTTCGGCCCGGTGCTGCATGTGGTGCGCTACCGCGCCGACCGGTTGGACCACGTGCTGCAAGCGGTCGGACGCTCGGGCTATGGGCTCACGCTCGGCATCCATTCCCGGATCGACGACACGGTGGAGGAGGTCATCGACGCCGTTCAGGTCGGCAACATCTACGTCAATCGCAACATGATCGGCGCGGTCGTCGGCGTGCAGCCGTTCGGTGGCCACGGGCTATCCGGCACCGGCCCGAAGGCCGGCGGGCCGCATTATCTGGCGCGCTTTGCGACCGAGCAGACGGTGACCATCAATACCGCCGCAGCCGGCGGAAATGCAGCGCTGATGTCCGGCGGCGAGTAGTTGCATCGCCCACCCGAGATGGGTCAAATGGCATCCGGATGCCGGCTTTCGCTGGCGGTAATTCCGACCCACGAAAAACAATCAGACAAGCCAGACGGAGCGGCGCCACGATGGATAAGGGTATTTTCGAAGGCCTCAAGGTTCTGGACTGCGCGAGCTTCATCGCAGCCCCTGCGGCCGCCACCGTGCTGTCGGATTTCGGCGCCGACGTGATCAAGATCGAGCCGCCCGGCGCCGGCGACCCCTATCGCAACCTGCCGAATTTGCCGGGCTACCCGCATAGCGAGCATAATTTCGCGTGGATGCTGGAAGCCCGCAACAAACGGAGCCTCGCGCTCGATCTGTCCAAGCCCGAGGGCCAGGCCGTGCTGCATCGCCTCGCTGCCCAGGCCGACGTCTTCATCACCAATTATCCGCCGCAAGTGCGCGAGCGGCTCGGCATCACCCATGAGCATCTGGCGCCCCACAACGAGCGTCTGATCTACGCGTCCTTCACCGGCTATGGCGAAAAGGGCGAGGAAGCCAACAAGCCCGGCTTCGACTCCAACGCCTATTGGGCGCGCTCCGGTTTGATGGATCTGGTGCGCGCGGACGAGCACACCACACCGGCGCGTTCGATCGCCGGCATGGGCGACCACCCCTGTGCGATGGCGTTCTACGGCGCGATCGTCACCGCGCTCTACAAGCGCGAGCGCACCGGCAAGGGCTCGCATGTCAGCTCCAACCTGATGGCCAACGGCATCTGGGCGGCTTCGGTGCTGGCGCAGGCAAAGCTGGTCGGCGCAAAATTCGGCGAACGCCGCCCGCGCGAGCGCGCGCTGAACGCGGTGACCAATCACTACCAGTGCAAGGACGGCCGCTGGCTGATCCTCTCGCTGCTCAATGAGGACCGGCAATGGCCGACGCTGGCGCGCTGCCTCGGCCGCGAGGATCTCATCGCCGATCCGCGCTTCGAAACCAAGAAGGACCGCCATGCGCGCTCGCTCGAACTGATCAAGATCTTCGACGAGACTTTTGCGACCAGGGACCTTGCCGAATGGCGCAAGATCCTCGACGGCAACGGCCTCGTGTTTGGCGTGGTCGGCATTCTCGACGACATCCCGAACGACAAGCAGATGATCGAGAACGAGGTGCTGGTGCCGTTCGAGAACGACACCATGCTGACGATCTCCAGCCCGATCTGGGTGGATGGCAGCAAGAAGGTTCAGCCGCGCAAGCCGCCCGGCATCGGAGAGCACAGCGACGAGATCCTGCGTAACGCGGGCTATGACGAGGCCGCGATCGGCAAGCTGCGCGCGGCCGGCGCGGTGGCGTGAGGCAGCAAGCCATGCCCAGCTATCGCCTGCATTATTTTGCGGAGTCCGGAAACAGCTACAAGCTCGCGCTGATGCTCACTCTGTGCGGGCAGAAGTTTGAGCCGGTCTGGACCGATTTCGGCGGTGGCGTCACCCGCACGCCGGAATGGCGGCGCGACGTCAACGCGATGGGCGAAATTCCGGTGCTGGAAGAGGACGGCGAGTGTCTTACCCAGACCGCGCCAATCCTGCTCAAGCTGGCCAAACAGTTCGGCCGGTTCGGCGGCGAGACCGAGCAGGAGCAGTTCGAACTGTTGCGCTGGCTGTTCTGGGACAACCACAAGCTCACCGGCTACATGGCGACCTACCGCTATTTCCGCACCTTCACGCCGTCGCCGGATGAGCATGTGCTGAAGCATTTCCGCAGGCGGCTTGATGATTTCCTGTCGATCCTCGAGCAGCACCTGCAGAAGAATGCATTCGCCATCGGCGAACGGCCGACGGTGGCCGACATTTCCATGATGGCCTATCTGCATTATCCCGCCGACGAGACCGGGTATGATTGGGCGGTCAGCCATCCCGCGATCGATGCGTGGCTTAAGCGAATGGCGCAATTGCCCGGCTGGAAATCGGCCTATGACCTGTTGCCCGGCAAACGCCTGACGCACTACGCCAAGTGAGGGTGGTTGCTAGCGGCTTTTGACGAAGCACATGCCGATACGGGAAGTCTTGCCGGCGGCTTGACAGGTCAGGCCTTCGGCGCAAGTCCAGTCACGAAAACTCGCGTCATTGCTGGCGGCCGGTTTGCCCTGCACATAGCAATGCGCGCCCCAACCGTCCTGATAATTGGTGCCGGCGAGTTCGGTGCTGCCGCGCAACTGCGGACGGCTGGCAAAGCCGCGCGAGTAGTCCGGCTCTTTGCCGTCGCGCAGGCTTTCAAGAATATCGCGGCGGCGGATCTGGTCGCCGAAGAAATGCGGCGAGGCCGGTACCACGGTCGCGTTCGACGGCTTGTCCGCCATCCAGTCGACACCGGGAAAATGAAAGCCCCCGATACCGCGCGTCTGGTGGCAACCGGAACAGGTCACGTCGTTGAGCCGCCGCTCGAACCCGGCGAGCGAGCGGATGTTCTGCAACTTCGCGCCGCCTTCTGTTGCCTTCCTCAGCGCAGCCACGACGTCAGCTTCGCTGAACACAGCTCCCTCTCCCTGCACCAGCCCGAATTCCGGCTCCAGATCCGACGGGTCGAACCCGACCGGCGTTGGCGCAATCGCGCCGTTTGCGAGGAATTTTTCCGGGATCAGCACGGTGCCGCGATCGAACGCGACGAGGTTGACGGGATCGAGCAGCCATGCCCTGAACTCGCGCTTGAGGCCATCGTCCGCCAGAAGGCGCGCACGGTCGATCTGATTTTCCATCGGCGCTTCCGAGAAGACACGCGCGTCCCGATCGTAGCGAAACACCTTCAACAGATAGTCGGTGCGGAAATCGCGCACGGCTGATTTCGGCGCGTGCGCGATCTGCAGATTGGTCTCGATGCGGTCGATATTTTCATGGCGGATCAGGTCTGTCCCGGCGAGCGGCGCGGCGAGCCAGCGCCCGGCGATTTCAGAACAGGCAATCGCCTTCCCCTCACCCCTCGCCTTCAGCACGACGTTCAGCGTCATCGGCAGCCGCGGCGGCGACGCTTGGTCGCCGGCCGCCTTGTTCATCCGTGTCAGGCGGTAGATCAGGCGGATCTCGCCGCAGCTTGCTTCCGCAGCGTAAGTGCGGTCTATGCGGTTGACGATGCCGGCCAGCACGAACCGCGTCTCGGGCGAATAAAGCAGCGTGCGGTCGAACAGCTGGAAATCAAACCCCTCGCCGACGCCGATCGTCTCCTTCGGTAGGCTCGCCTGATGCCGCGCGATGTAGCGATCGAACTCGCCATCGATCGCCTGCTGGACCGGCATCATCGACGGCAAGGCGAACAGCGCGCTGTTGGCGAGCGGAATATCGGCCGACCGCTCCGGCAGCAGCATGCGGTCGAGGCGAAATTTTCCGCCGCCGAGTTCGCGCAGCGCCGCCGGATCGGTGATGGCGGTGCCGCGCTCCAGGGCGGCCGTCTCGGCGGCGCGCGCCGGCAAAGCACCGCACAGCAGAGCAAGTACGAGGACAAGAAAGGGCGCGCGGCTCATGCCCCAACTAACACCGCGCAAAGAGGTCTATTCAAGGAAAAAGGCGCCTCACATCGCTGTGAAGCGCCTTCCTGTTTAGATGTCGTCGTCAGCGTGCGACGATCAGACCCTTGCTGGTCACGACCACCCAGCGGCCGTCCTGCTTGCGGATGGCGTCGACACGGCCAAGGCCCGGCACGGGATCGCCGGCATAGACCTCGTACATGCCGCGGCGGCTCTCGATCAGGGCGCTGCCGTTGGCGACGTCGCGCAAGATCCAGCCCTCGACAGTCGGCAGCCGGGCAACTTCAGGCTTCGGCGGAGCCGCTGGCGGTGGAGCTGCGGCAGCAACCTGTTGCGGTACCGAGCCCGTCACGTCCTTCGCGGTGGCAGGAGCCGTCGCTGCGGACGCCTGGGCGGCACGGAGCTTGTCGACGGATTCGCTGAGCCTGGCGAGTTTTGCGGCAGGCTCGGCCTGCGCCTTCTCGACCTTGTCGAGGCGGTCGCTGGCCTTGTTGAACTGGGTCACGCCAGCCTTGGCGGTATGTTCGAGGCTCGCCTTCAGCGCGACGATCTCGGCATCGATCCGCGCCACCGAAGCTTCGAGCGCGCTGTCCTTCACCGCGGCCGCGGCCGTATCCTGGGCCACATCTCGGGCCATCAACTTTCCGACCCCCGCGGTTGCCAGCGCGCCACCGAGCGCACCCGCCACCGTCGCCAGCGCCACCACGGCGGCCATCGCTCCGAACCTGCGCTTGCCGGACGATGCTTCCGCCGGCGCAGCCTTCGCCTCTGAGCCGACGCGGTCACCGGGCGACATGATCGTCACGTTGCCGGGGAAGCGCGGTGCTTCCGGCTTCACGGCGTCGATCTTGGGAGCGTCAATCTTGGGAGCTTCAGCCTTTGGCATCTCGACCTTCGGCGCTTCCATGCCGACGGCCTCCACCCTGGGTGCGTCGGACTTGGGCGCGGTCTCTTCCTGCCCGGGTGAGAGCTTGGCCGTCTCGACCTCTGCCGCGGCCGCTGCCGGCTCGCCCGTCGCAGCCGCGCCGGGAGCAGCCGGCGCGGCGCCAGGAGTTCCGGCTTCACCGCTGGTGGGCAGGGATTGCTGATCGCTCACGTTGGATTCTCCAGAATTGATTGACCATTTGGTAACTTTTATTGCTTGCCAAATCGTTACCGGCGCCGGCCTTACCGAAATTTTAGGAACTCATCCGGCCCGGCCTTGGGCCGTCGTCTGCGGGCCGTAACGTCCGGGCCCTCCATGCTGCCCTGCGGCATCCGTGTTCCGTTTGCGCCGGTCTGTTTCCCGACTAACATGGAGTGACCACCAGCCAGAAAGGCAGGAGGTTCGCCATGACCATCGAAAAATGCATCAACGAGTTTGATGTAGATGACGTCATTTTTGAGGAAGGCTCGACCGGGCGGGAACTCTTTGTCGTGCTCGACGGCAAGGTCGAGATCGCCAAGATGAACGGCGCCAGCAAGACCGTGATCGTCACCCTCGGCAAGGGCGAGTTCTTCGGCGAGATGGCCGTCATCGACGGCTCGTCCCGGTCTGCAACCGCCATTGCGGCCGCGCCCCACACCCGCGTGATGCGGATCAATCACGCCCGCTTCGTCTATCTCGTCAGCCAGCAGCCGGCCTTTGCGCTGATGATCATGGATGCGCTCAGCAAGCGCCTGCGGGCCTCCAACACGGTCGCCTTTAGGACCGCAGCGAACTCATGAGCGAGCGCCGGCCAAGCCCGTTCAAGACTTTGCTCGACAGCGACGTCTGCACGCTGATCGAGGCGGCCGAGGACGTCTATCAGGTGCGTTTCAAGAATCGCGCGGCGAACGCCTATCTGGTACGCGGCAGCTCGCGCACCATCTTGATCGATGTCGGGCTATCCTCGAACTATCCGCACCTGCTGACGTGCCTCAACCATCTCGGGGTGAAGCCCGACGAGATCGACATGGTGGTGCTGAGCCACGAGCACCTCGATCATATCGGCGCGGCCTATCATTTCCATGACAGCGCTTTCATCGCCGCGCATCGGCTGGCCGCCAACAAGATCATGCTGCGCGACGACTTCTCGATGCTGCGCAAGATGTTCAATGAGCCGAACGTGCCGATCAATGTCGACCTCTGGCTCGAAGAAGGCAATCTGGTCGACCTCGGGAATTTTCGCCTCAATGTGATGCACACGCCGGGCCATACCTCGGCCTGCATCACGCTGTTCGATCAGGACAAGGGCCTGTTGTTCGCCTCCGATACGCTGATGCCCGGCGGCGTGATGGGCGGCGTGTTCGGCTCCGGCAGCATCGCCGACTACATCCAGTCGCTGGAGCGGCTGAAGGGCCTGAACTCAAAAATCCTGCTGTCCGGCCACGGCCGGCTGTCCGATACGCCGCAGGACGACGTGCGGATCGCGATCCAGCGCTCGCACGCATTGCTGTCGGACACCGCACAATTGTTCGATGCACTGGATGCACGGGCGAACTTTGAGCCGATCATGCAGTCGGTACGCGACCTCAACAAGCTCGACGACAGCTAGGCCGGTTCGTCCGCAACATATTCCGCCACGCCGAATGTGTGGTTCGGCCATTTGACAAATGGCACGGTGGCCTGTTCAACGGTTCCCAACAACACTGCGCAAAAACATCGGGAGAGACAGCACCATGAAGTTTTACGACTCGGTCGGACCGAACCCGCGCATCGTCCGCATGTTCATGGCGGAGAAGGGCATCGAGATGCCGAAGCAGACGGTCGATCTGCGCAAGGGCGAGAACCGCGAGGCCGAGCATCTGAAGCGCAACCCGCATGGCCAGATGCCGACGCTCGAACTCGACGACGGCAACTATCTCTCCGAAATCACCGCGATCTGCGAATATCTCGAAGAGAAGCATCCTAGCCCGCCGATGATCGGGGCAACGCCGGAAGAGCGCGCCGAATGCCGGATGTGGACGCGCCGCGTCGATCTCAACATCTGCGAGCATATGGGCAACGGCTTCCGCTTCGGCGAAGGCCTGAAATTTTTCGAGAAGCGGATTCCCTGCGCGCCCGAGGCTTCGCCCGGCCTGAAGATGATCGCCGCCAACCGCCTGCAATGGCTCGACGGCCAGATGGCCGACGGCCGCCAATATATCTGCGGCAAGCGCTTCACGCTGGCCGATATTCTGCTTTACGGCTGGCTCGATTTCGCCGGCCAGGTCGGCCAGCCGCTCGATACGACGAATGCCAACATCGTGACCTGGATGGCGCGGGTGGGAGAGCGGCCTTCGGCGAAGGCGTAAAGTAGCAGTTCGCTCACCGCTCAAGAAAAAGGCCGGCGGGCGTTACGCCGCCGACCTCATCTTGCAACTGCCGGCTCACGGGGTCCGGTTCCGTTGCTTGCATTCCGCTTGCTATCTACCTTGATTGGTAACACCCGGCGCCGGCCGATGCCATTGCATGCAGGTATGGCCAAACCGTCTTGAGGTAGGCTCGCGCTGTGCAAACGGATGGAGCCGACTATCCCTTGGTTTAGGGCAGTGGTAGCGCTTTACAGCACCACTGGCGTATCCGGCAGTTCGTTCGTCCCGCCGCCCGTCCTTGGAAAATGCGCCGTCAGTTCGCGCGACACTGCCGCGATGCCCCTGATCACGCCACGTTCGAAATTCCCTGTCCGGAAATCCGCTTCCATCTCCTTGCAGATTTTCTCCCAGCCGGCGGCGCCGACCTTTGTGTCGATACCTCGATCGGCGACAATTTCGACATCGCGATCGGCAAGCAGGAGATAGATCAGCACGCCGTTGTTGTCGGCAGTGTCCCAGATCCGCAAATGCGAAAACACGTCCAGCGCCCGCTCCCGCGCGGACTGGTTGCGAAACAGCGGAGCGCCGTCGAGCGCGCCTTCGACCACGAAACGAACCTGCCCGGAATGGGTAGCTTCGCCCGCATTGATCGCCTGTTCGATCCTCGCCAGGAGGGCCGGCGGGAAATCGCGCCGGCGGCGCCAGTGATGCTGGAGAAGATGCCTGGTGATACGACCGATGCTCATGGCTACCAGCTCCCCGATGCACCGCCGCCGCCGAAACTGCCGCCGCCTCCGCTGAAACTGCCACTATCGCTATTGCTGGAGCTGGATCCGCCGGACCATGAGCCGCCGCTGCCGCCCATGACCCATCCATTGTCCCTGCCGCGGCGTCCCACGCTTGGGCCCATGGCGCCCATGTTCTGGACGAGGAAGGTCACGACAAAAGCGATAAAACCGATGAGGATCGCGGCCACCAGCGATCCTGCAAGGAACCAGCCGAACATCCCGACAATGCCGCCGGTTGCCGCCGCGCCGATGAACCGGCCGAGCAAGGCCCTCAACACCCCGCCGATGATGAAAGCGAAGACGAGGAAAAAGGGATTGAACGGGTCGATATAGTTGGACAGGCCTGACCCCTGCCAGTGCGGCGGCTCCGGCTCTGGCAATTTCTCGCCGTCGGCGACTCGGACAATCCGGTTCACGCCGGCAGAGACGCCACCGGCGAAATCGCCGGCCTTGAATTTCGGCGTGATGTCTTCATCGATGATGCGCTTCGTGGTGGCGTCGGTCAGCGCCCCTTCGAGGCCGTAACCGACCTCGATGCGCAAATGACGGTCGTTCTTGGCGATGACGAGCAGCGCGCCGTCGTCGACCTTCTTGCGACCGATCTTCCAGGCCTCCGCGACCCGCAGCGCGAATTGCTCGATGGCCTCGCCGTCCGTCGTCGGCACGATCAGCACCGCGATCTGGCTGCCCTTTCGCGTCTCCAGATCCCGCAATGTCTGCGTCAGCGCGGCGGTATCGCCGGCCGAGAGCGTGCCGGTCTGATCGACGACGCGGCCACTCAGCGGCGGCACCGCCACAAGCGCCAGCGCCGCGGCGGCCCAGCACAGCAGCAGTGCAAGAAGAGAGGCTCTTGCCGCGCGCATTTTCGTCCGCTACTTCGCGGGCGCCGGCGTCGGGTTGAAGTCCACCTTTGGCGCGGTCGAGATTGCCTTCTCGTCCTCGACCGTGAAATTCGGCTTCTCCTTGTAGCCGAATGCCATCGCCGTCAGATTGTTCGGAAAGGTGCGGATGCCGACGTTATAGTCCTGCACCGCCTTGATGTAGCGATTGCGCGCGACCGTGATGCGGTTTTCAGTACCTTCGAGTTGCGCCATCAGGTCGCGGAACAGCGCGTCCGACTTGAGCTGCGGATAGTTCTCAGTCACGACCAACAGCCGCGACAAAGCGCTCGACAGTTCGCCCTGGGCCGCCTGGAATTTCTGGAATGCAGCAGGGTCGTTCAATACCTCTGGCGTCGCCTGGACGCTGCCGACCTTGGCGCGGGCATTGGTGACACCCAGCAGGACGTCCTTCTCCTGCTGTGCAAAGCCCTTCACGGAATTGACGAGATTGGGCACCAGATCAGCACGGCGCTGATACTGGTTGACCACTTCCGACCAGCCCGACTTGACCTGCTCGTCAGTGGTCTGGATGGCGTTGTAGCCGCAATTGGTCAGGCTCAGGCACGACAGGGTCGCCAGCACGCTCCAAAATCTGCGCATCGAACTCTCCCCAAAGAAAAGTCCAACGTCACCATAGCAGATTAGTTGCGTCCGGTATGCAGGCGCGAGGCCGCGTCAGCCTAATTTTACAGGCGACGGCCCTTGCGTATCATTTGCCGAAATAACAACATGACCGCCAACGAAAAGGAAACGCGAGGGCGCCCATGGAGTTCGAAACCATCGTCGTGGAGCGGCCTGACCCGCGAATAGTGCGGATCGTGATGAACCGACCCGAGGCGCGCAACGCGCAAAACCTGCAGATGACCTACGACCTCAACGCCGCCTTCGACCAGGCGGTGCAGGACGATGCCGTCAAGGTCATTATCCTCGCCGGTAACGGCCTGCATTTTTCGTCGGGGCATGATCTGCGCCCCGGGGCCAAGAACACTGCCGGTGTGGATTTTCCGCCGGTTGGAAATTGGGGCGGATTCGCCGAGCCTAATGCCCACGGCCGCTTCGCGCGCGAGCAGGAAATCTATCTGCAGATCACCCGGCGCTGGCGCAACCTCGCCAAGCCGACGATTGCGGAGGTGCACGGCAAATGCATCGCCGGCGGGCTGATGCTGGCCTGGGCCTGCGACCTCATTGTCGCAAGCCACGATGCCGAGTTCTGCGATCCCGTCGTCGCCATGGGCGTCTGCGGCGTCGAATGGTTCGTGCATCCCTGGGAGTTGGGCCCGCGCAAGGCCAAGGAATTGCTGTTCACCGCCGACGTCTGGAGCGCGGAGGAAGCGCACCGACTCGGCATGGTCAACCACGTGGTGCCGCGGGATGAACTCTCCGCCTTCGTGATGAAGCTTGCTGAACGGATCGCGGCCAAGCCTTCGTTCGCGCTGAAGCTGACAAAAGAAGCCGTCAATCGTTCGGTCGACGTGATGGGGCAACCCGCGGCGATCGAGCAGGCATTCGCGCTGCATCAGCTCTGCCACGCGCACAATCTGCAGGAGTTCGGGATGATCGTAGATCCGGCAGGCCTTCACCCGTCCGTCCGTAAACCCGCCCAAGCGAAATAGAAAAGCAAAGAAGATCAGATGGACCTCACCTTGAGCGACGAGCAGCGGTTGCTGCGCGAAAGTGCCGACCGCTTTGTCAGCGAGACCTATATCGCCGATCACCGCCGAAAGATCGCGAGCGATCCGCTCGGCTTCAGCGCCGAGATCTGGAAGCAGTTCGCCGATCTCGGCTGGCTGGCGCTGCCGATTTCGGAAGCCCATGGCGGGCTCGGTGGCGGCGCCGTCGAGATCGGCATCCTGATGGAAGCGTTCGGGCGGGGTCTCGTTTCCGAGCCCTATCTCTCCACCGTCGTGATCGGCGCGTCGCTGATCGCGGAATGCGGCACGGAAGCGCAGAAGCAGGCGCTGCTGCCGAAAATCGCCGACGGTTCGCTGATCCTGGCGTTCGCACATTCGGAGCGCCAGGCGCGCTTCGATCTGGCCAAGGTCGCGACATCAGCAAAGAAGATGCCTGACGGCTGGCGTCTGGATGGACAGAAGACCGCCGTACTCGACGGTAACGCCGCCGGGCAGATCATCGTCTCCGCCCGCGACGATGGCGCCAAGCTCTGCCTCTTCCTCATGCCCTGCGGCGCAGCCGGGCTTACCTCGCGCGACTTTCCTCGGCTTGGCGGCGGCCGGGCCTGCAACCTCGATCTCAACGGCGTGCAGCTTCCCGCCGACGCGCTGCTCGGCGATGGCAGCGACGCACTGCCCGCGATCGAAGCTGTGGTCGATCGCGCGATGGCCGCGCTCGGCGCAGAGGCGGTCGGTATCATGCAGACACTGCTCGACCAGACGCTGGAATATACCAAGATACGAAAACAGTTCGGGCGACCGCTATCCGCCAATCAGGTGATCCGCCATCGCCTTGCCGATATGGCGATGCAATGCGACGAAGCGCGCTCGATGGCATTGCGCGCCGCGCTGATGGCCGATGCCGAACCTGTCGCGCGCGGCCGTGCCGCCTCGGGTACGAAAGCCAAGATCGGCAAATGCGCGCGCTTCGTCGCCGAGCAATCCGTGCAGCTTCATGGCGCCATGGGTGTCACCGAAGAGCTCGACATCGGCTCCTATTTCAAGCGGCTGCTCGCCTTCGACACGTTGTTCGGCGGCAGCGCCCATCATTACCGCCGTCACGCCGTCCTCGGCGGCCGTGCCGTTCAGGCCTGAACCGGAGCGCATCATGGACCTTACATTCAATACACAAGAGCGCGCCTTCGAGCAGGAAGTCCGCGACTTCATTGCAGCAAACCTCACGCCGGAGATGAAGCGCGCCACCGCGCTGACGCCGTCGGTCTTCTCCGACCCCGACATCGGCATGGCCTGGCAGCGCGCCCTGCACAAAAAGGGCTGGGGTGCGCCAGGCTGGCCGGTGGACCATGGCGGGCCGGACTGGACCCCGGCGCAGCGCTGGATTTTTGAGGCCGAATGCGCCCGTGCCGGCGTGCCCAATGTGAACGTCATGGGCGTCAAGATGGTCGGCCCCGTCATCATCGGTTTCGGCTCGCCCGAGCAGAAGAACTTTTATCTGCCGCGGATTCTCTCCGGCGAGGATTACTGGTGCCAGGGCTATTCCGAGCCGGGCTCCGGTTCCGATCTCGCTTCGCTGAAAACCCGTGCCGTGCGCGACGGCGACGACTACATCATCAACGGCACCAAGATCTGGACCACGCACGCCCATCATGCCAACCGGATGTTCGCGCTGGTGCGTACCAACGAGACCGAGCGGCAGCAGGACGGCATCTCCTTCATCCTGATCGACATGAAGACCGCGGGCATCACGACGCGACCGATCCTCACCATCGGCGGCGACCACGAGGTCAACCAGGTGTTCTTCGACGACGTGCGCGTGCCCGTCGCCAATCGCGTCGGCGAGGAAGGCAAGGGCTGGACCTACGGCAAGTATCTCCTCGAGTTCGAACGCGGCGCCGGCATCGCCTCGGCCAAGCTGCGCGACGCGCTGAAGACGATTTCGGAGCTTGCCGAATCCGAAGTCACCGGCCGCGCCATCGACGATCCCGATATCGCGATCAGGATGTCGGAGATCGAGGTCGATATCGATACGCTGGAGATGACTGAATTGCGCGTGCTCTCGGCATTGCAGACCGGACAAAATCCCGGCGCCGTGTCGTCGCTCTTAAAACTGCGCAACAGCGAAATCCGCCAGGCGGTGACGCGGCTCGGCGTCGACGTGATCGGCAATGACGGCCTCTATGTCGAGCCGGTGCGGCCGCTGTATCGGCTCAACGAGACGCCGGGAATCCCCGAGGAATTGCTGCCGGTAGTGCCGGAACATCTCAACGGGCGGGCGTATACGATCTTCGGCGGCTCGTCGGAGATTCAGCGGGAGATCGTGGCGAAGATGGTGTTGGGGCTTTGATTGCTGTCGTTCCGGGGCGATGCGAAGCATCGAACCCGGAACCTCGAGGTTCCGGGTTCGCGTCTTCGACGCGCCCCGGAATGACGGCGGTGGATTACCCCGCCGCCCTCGCATCCCGGATCGCCTGCCACACCTTCGCCGGCGTCAGCGGGGTGTTGAGCTGCTTGATGCCGAGTTCGCTGAGCGCATCCATCACGCCGTTGGTGACGCAGGGCGGGCCGCCGATGGCGCCGGATTCGCCGCAGCCTTTGGCGCCCAATGGATTGGTGCGGCAGGGCGCGGAATCATCCAACGTCACGACGATCGGCGGGATGTCGTCAGCGCGCGGGACGCAGTAGTCCTGGTAGCTCGCCGTCAATAGCTGCCCTTCCTCGCTATAGGCAACGCCTTCATAGAGCGCCTGCCCGATACCCTGCGCAACGCCGCCATGCACCTGGCCGGTCACCAGCATCGGATTGACGGCGATGCCGACGTCGTCGACGGTGGTGTAGCGCACCACCTTGCTGACGCCGGTCTCGGGATCGATCTCGACCTCGCAGATATGCGTGCCGTTCGGCCAGCTCGGCCCGTCAACCTCGCCTTCGCTATTGACGGATAGCCGCGCGCCATCCTCGTTCTTGGCGATCTCGAACAGGCTGATGCGCCTGTCGGTGCCGACCACCGTCAACCAGCCGTCGCGATATTCGATATCTCCGACCGAGGTCTCTAGCACGTTCGACGCCTTCTCGCGCGCCTTCTGGATCATGTCATTGCTCGATACCGCCACCGCCGTGCCGCCGACGAACAGCGAGCGTGAGCCGACGCTACCGAAGCCGGTGGCGAGATCGGTATCGCCCTGCACGACATCGATCTTGTCCAGGGGAATGCCGAGCGATTCCGAGATCATCTGGCTGTAGGTGGTCTGCAGCCCCTGCCCCATCGCCATAGTGCCGGAATGCAGGATGACGCGGCCTTCCGCGGTCGCATGCAGGCTGACCTTTTCGGTGTGCGCGCGCCCGCCGGTCCATTCGATGTAGCTGGTGAGGCCGCGTCCGTAGAGCAGGCCCTTCTTCTTGGCCGCCTTCTTGCGCGCGGCAAAGCCGTCCCAGTCCGAAAGCTCCGCGGCGCGCGACAGCATGTGCGCGAAGGCGCCGGAATCGTACACCTGGCCGACGGCGTTGGTGTAGGGGAGTTGCGCCGGCTTGATGTAGTTCATCTTGCGGATGGTACGTGGGTCCATGCCGATCTGGCGGGCAGCGGCATCCATCAGCCGCTCGACGATGAACACGGCTTCAGGCCGCCCGGCGCCGCGATAGGCGCCCACCGGAGCCGTGTTGGTCATCACGGACTTCACCTCGAAATGCACCAGCGGCAGATCGTAGACGCCGGTCTGCACGAACGGGCCGAGCACCAGCGGAATGATGTTGGCGGTCCCCGACGAGTACGCTCCGGTGCCGCCGATCGAGCGCACCCGATAGGCCAGCACGCGGCCCTTGGCGTCGAGCGCG
This sequence comes from Bradyrhizobium paxllaeri, assembly GCF_001693515.2. NCBI lineage: Bacteria > Pseudomonadati > Pseudomonadota > Alphaproteobacteria > Hyphomicrobiales > Nitrobacteraceae > Bradyrhizobium > Bradyrhizobium paxllaeri. Next base: position 1,008,625 of record NZ_CP042968.1, on the reverse strand, counting down.
AATTCGCCGGTCGAGGTGAGATCGCGGCCATGGGTGCCGCCGACGAACTCATCGGTGCGATCGCCGCGCCAGCGGATCTTCTTGTTCAGCTTGGTCGCGGCATAAGCAACGATGCCGTCTTCAGGATAGAGGCTGGTCTTCTGGCCGAAGCCGCCGCCGATATCGCCGACCAGCACGCGGATGCTGTCCTTCGGCCGCTTCAGAATCGATTCCGCGAGCAGGTCACGGGTCGAGCCGGGGGTTTGCGATTGCACGTGCAGGATCAGACGGCCGGTCTTCTTCTCGATCTCGGCAATCGTCGAGCGCGGCTCCATCGCGGAAGGAACAAGTCGCTGGCTGACCAGATCGAGCGAGACTTTGTGCGCGGCATTGGCGAAGGCTTCTTCGACCTTGGCCGCGTCGCCGTAGCTCATGGCAGCCACGATGTTGTCGGGCGCTTCCGGCCATACCACCGGCGCGCCGGGCTTCACCGCCTCGACGGGATCGACCACGGAGGGCAGCACCTCATATTCAACGGTAATCGCCTCGGCCGCCGTCTGTGCCTGCACCCGCGATGTTGCGACCACGGCAGCGACGGCCTCGCCGGCATAGCGCACGATTTCATGCGCAAGTAGCCGCCGCGGCGGCACCGTCATTGGCTTGCCGTCCGGCCGCTGGAAGATCGCGAGCGTCGGGAGGGTGCCGATATCGTCCTTGATAAGGTCCGCGCCGGTGTAGATGGCGGCAACGCCGGGCATGGCGGCGGCATTAGCCGTATCGATCGAGGTGATCCTGGCATGGGCATGGGGCGAGCGCAGCAAATGGAGCCACAGCGCCCCTTCCTCTGGCTTGTCGTCGATGAACTGTCCCTTCCCGGTGAGCAGTCTCTGGTCTTCCAAACGCTTGATCGGCTGGCCCGCACCAAAACGCATATTGCCGGGAAGAATGTTCATCAGTTTGTCCTTAAAGCTTCTTGTCGGATCGGGCGCGGTTTTAGCGGTTTTTCGGCCCGAGACAACTCATTCAATTCGCTGCAATAAATGCGCCAAGCCCCGCGGCACCGGAGGGTGTCGCGGGCGGATATGATCCTGCTGCAAAAAAGGAAGTATCAGCTGCGGCTGATATCGACGATATCGATGGTAATGTCGCGCGTCTGCGAGTCGCGCTTCAGGCTGATGCGAATGCTCTTGCCGGCGCCCACCTGCTCGATCTGGTCGGTCAGGTCGGAAAGCCGGTGCACCGGCTTGCCGTCAACCTGGACAATGACGTCGCCGAGCGCACCCGAGTTGAAATCAACGCCGCGAATGCCGGCGCGTTCGGCCGGGCTCCCGGGCGCGGTGCGCACGATGATCACCCCTTCGACGCCCAACCTGGTCGAAACGGCCTCGCTGGCGGCGACAATCCCGATCCCGGGCGTCGGCACGCGGCCGTTCTTGATGAGCTCCGGCACCACGCGATTGACGATATCGACGGGCACCGCGAACCCGATGCCGGCGCTCGACCCCGACGGCGAGATGATCGCCGTGTTGACGCCGATCAGCCGCCCTGCCGAATCCAGCAGGGGCCCTCCCGAATTGCCGGGATTGATCGCGGTGTCGGTCTGGATCACGTTGGTGATCTCGCGGCCGCTGCTGGTCGGCAGCCGGCGCTTGAGCGCGCTGATGATGCCGCTGGTCAGCGATTGATCGAGGCCGAAGGGATTACCGATCGCAAAGGCCGATTGACCGACCTTGAGCTCGCTTGAACTGCCCAGCGCCACCGGCGGCGGCAGCTTGCGTGCGCCCCTGATCCGTAACACCGCGAGATCGTAGTTGGGCGCGACGCCGATGATTTCGGCCTGCGCCACCTCGCCCGAGGCAAAGCGAACCGCAACTTCGCTGCCGTTCTGCACGACGTGGTTGTTGGTGACGACATGACCGTCATTGTCCCAGACGAAGCCGGTACCCGAGGCAGCGCCAGCGCCGCCGCCTTCATCCTCGGCCAGCGGGTTGGCGGCGGCAGAGCGTGCGGCGACCTGAACCACCGACGGCGAGACCCGTTCGAACAGCTCGATATTCGCCCTTTCGGCATCGGCCAGCGGGCCGCGCTGGTCGACGGTCCGAGCTACCGTGTTGGTCCAGGGACTATAGCGGATGTTGGAAACGGTTAGCGCCACCAACACGCCTGCGACAATGGCTGCAAGAAGCACGAAGCGACGGTTCATCGATTACTCCCCTTGGCCAGGGCTGCCGCGTGCTAAGGATGGATGCCGCGAGCAAACCGGCCTAATCAGCCGTTCGGAACCGCGTAAGCAACGTTCCAGCCAGCCGGTGGTTTCCTGCCCCTGTTGGAGATATGGTCTGACCGTCTCCTAGGCCAGATCGCGCAGGGCGGCCTCGACCACCTTCCGCTGGTCTGCCGTCAACGCCGCCTGCGGCGGGACCGGGTCGCCGACCGGGTAGCCCTGAAGTTCGAGTCCGGCCTTGATGCAGGCGGCGAGATTGAACCGTGCGAAGGCCTCGTTGATACGCCAGAGCCGGCGTTGCAGCGCCATCGCCTGATCCCAGCGCGCCGCCTTGCAGAGGTTATAAAGCTCGACGCTCTGCCGCGGAATGATGCAGGCGGGCCCAGCCATCCAGCCTAGCCCGCCGATCAGCATCACCGCCGCCGGAATATGGGCGGACGCGGAGAAGACCTTGATGCTGTCGCCACAGCGATTCATGATCGACAGCAGGCGGCCGGTATTGGTGGAGGCATCCTTGATGTAGCCGATGCGCGGATGGGTCGCGAGCCGTTGGATCACATCGAGCGTGAGATCGGACCGCTGGAATTGCGGATTGGTGTAGATCACGACGGGAATATCGACGGCGTCGGCAATGGCGCGGAAATAGGATTCGACCTGCGCATCCGCGATCGGAAAATACGCCTCCATGATCGCGAGAATGCCATCGGCGCCGAGCTTCTGATGCGCCCTCGCCTGCGCCACCGCGTCCGCCGTCGACGTCGAGGCGACGCCGGCGATGACCGGCACGCGGCCCTTCGCCGCCTCGATCGTTGCCTGCACGACGCTCGCGCGCTGCGCCTGGTTGAGATAGGCGAACTCGCCGGTCGATCCAAGCGGCGTCAGCCCGTGCACGCCCGCCTTGATGAGATCGTCGCACAGTCGGCCCAGCACATCGGTGCTGACTTCGCCTGATACATCGAGGGGTGACACCAGATAGGGAAAGACGCCGTGGAAATCAGCCATGGTGAGAGTATGCCTCGCGCGGAAACTTTCTCCGCCATGGCTATCCGGAACGGCCGGGCCAGGCAACGTTTCCGAAAACGCCGAGCGTGTCCCGATCATTTGCAGTCGCGCAGCCAGGTATCGATCGCCGGCAGCGTACCTCGATGTCGATTGCTTCGACGCCGGAAGCACGAGATTCTCAGCGTTAGGTCTCAGCTCGCGCTCGGAACAGCAATGACCACCGCGAGCATTGTGCCGCGACATCGCGCCGAGGATGCTTCACGCGCGCGCGCGCATGCGCCTACGCCAGCCGCCCTTGCGAGACGCCGGATCACACTACCGCATCGCTTGCCGGGAATGGCCGGAAGGCGCTGCGTTGCGCAGTATTAGGCTGCGGTGCCGGCAAAAAGATGTCCACACTTGTTCACAGGTTCTAACGATTTCACTCACGATAATTTCACGACTTTCTTCGCAATCTCGTGGCCTTGACCAAGCGCGAGACAGGTTTGATGGCTGTGCAGAAGGTCGCTGACGCATCCTCTCTCCGAACTTCAGAGCTCAAAGCGTGCGCCTCTGATTCAGCGGCGAATACTCCAGGCTTTCGTCACTTCCTCGGTACACCAGCGCCTTCACAACGCTTCCGCGCATTCGGTGTCGATCCGCTCTGTTCGCCTGCGCACCATGCAAAGCTTCGCGGCCTGATGCATCGCCTGTCACGGCGAATGGATGCTGCAATCAAATGGCCGCCACATCACGCTCGATCGGCGGAGTGCTGGGAAAATCCCTTCATTCCCTCCGGCTACACCTATCTGCTGCAATTCATCGCGCATGATCTGGTTCACTCGGCGATTCCGCTTTCAGTCGCGGGAGGACTCGGTCGCGGGACAACCAACGCCCGCCGCACGCCGCTTCGACTGGAGACGCTATACGGCAGCGGCCCTGTCGGATCGCCGCACATCTATGCGCTCGACGCGCCGAACGACGACCGCCGCACCAAGCTTCGTCTCGGGCGAATGCGCTGGAAGGAGAACGAGCCTGCGAGCGGCTGCCCGTTCCGCGACATCGCGCGGACACCGGCCGAGAACGTGACGGGGATCGACCGCAGCATTGTGGGCGTTCGTATTGCACTCACCGAGGCGCTGGTCGCCGATCCGCGCAACGACGATCATGCCGTCATGTCGCAGCTCACGGCGCTGCTCGCACTCTTGCACAACGGGCTCGTCGACATCATTCGCGGCCGGGAAGATACTGCCGGGCCGAACGGCCGGTTCGGCGCAGCCTACAAGCGCTTCCTGTGCGCCCGCAGCGCATTGACGGCCATCTATCACAACATCATCCGCAACGACCTGATGCGGCGGGTGATTCATCCTGATATCTACGCAAGCTATTGCGGGCCTTCCCCACACTTCATGGACCGCCTCGCTTCAGCCGACCGCCCAGCGCCCGCAGATTGGGAAATTCCGTTCGAGTTTTCGCACGGTGCGTTCCGCTTCGGTCATGCCATGGTGCGACCGGAGTACCAGATCAACGACCTGTCGCTCCACGATCTCAACAACACCCTCGAAAAGACCTCCGCGAACGATCCAGGCAACATGCCTCTCGACGAGACCTGGATGGTGCAATGGTCGCGCTTCTTCGAGATCAACGGGTCGACGCCGAACTTCAGCCGCCGCATCGGGCCTCATCTCAGCGATGGGCTGGGCAATGACCAGATCTTTCCGCCATTCGACGAAACCGCACGGGTCGGCCTGCTCTATCGCGACCTGCTCGGCGCCGGCGTCGCCGGCATGTGGTCGGTAGATGCATTGATTGCCGAGATCGGCGACAGGCGGCCGCATTTGATCGCCATGTCTCGCCTGCTTGCCGACCGCGCCTACCGTGTCGATCAGCTTCGCGAATGGCTCGTCTCGTCACAGACCTACGGCGCGCTGACGGACGAGGACGTCGAGACGCTTTCGAACGATCCGCCGCTGCCGTTCTTCGTCCTGTTCGAGGCGATGCAGCAGACGGCGGGCCTGCAGCTCGGGCTGCTCGGTTCGATCGTCGTATCGGAGGTGATATTCGGGGCGCTCGCGAGCGACCCGCAACCGGCCGGCGGCCCGCTCTCCGATCAACTGGATCGGATTTCCCGCGAATTTTACCTGGCGAACGTACTTCAGGACATTCCAGACATCTCGAACATGGCTCAACTGGTGGAATTCACCACCGAGATTGCCGATCTGCGGCAGGCCGTGCCCGCATTTTTGTGAAGCGGGATTCTCCGCTTCACGCAACCCGGAGGAGTAAGAACGATGGCACTCGAGAGAATGCAAGTCACCAATCATGAGCGCTGGGGCAATCTGGTGAAGACCTGGTCGACGGGCAAGAACTACCTCGACGACGACAACGAATATCCGATCCCGACCAACATCGACGAATTCAAGGAGCAACTCGCCAAGGCGCAGGTGTTCATGACGGTTCCGGATCGCTACACGAAGGTACAGTTCGTCGAGCAGCATCTGGACACGATCGTCGTGCGCCTGCCGCCTGCGGTGGCAATCGCGGATTCCGAAGAGAAGCTCAGCAAGCCGGGCGCAACCTATCCGCTTCCGCCGTTCTACAAGCGGCTCTTCAACGGGATGGATCCGGTAATTCCGGAAGCCGAAAAGTTCAAGGTGCACGCCGAACGTATCGGCGACTACACGATCAGCTTCTGCGCCTAGCGCATGATCCGGACCCGAAGGATCGCGTCCGCGCAAGGTGAATATCGGTTTCCGCGCGCGACAAACGCGAAACGCGTTTGCGCGGAGATCGTGCCTGGATCGAAGAATAGAGCGAGATGACGCTTCAAAGAAGGTCATCTCGCGCTAGTCAGAGCTGGGCGATATCTCCGACAGGAAGCCCTGCGCCGAGCAAACCTCGACGAAGGGTTTCCCGTCGCTCGCTCACGCTGATCGGGTGAGCTTGCATGACCCACCGAACCACTGCCTCGTCGGTCGGAACGGATGTGCCTACCCAGAACGAGCGCAATCCGTTGACGAAGCGCTGCGCTTCTTCGCGCGCCCTTTCCAACTCACCGAGGTAGAACAACGTGGCCGTCCGCCATGCCGGCAAGATCCGCACGATACTGTTGGCGCGGTCGCAGGCCTCGAGGGCGCCTTCATAGTCGCCGCACAGAAAGCGAATGGTGCCGTGATAGGCCCATTCGAGATAGGAAGGCGCCGGTGAGACCGTCAGCGCCTGATCCGCCCTGAATCGCGCCTGCTCGATCGATCCGCAAAACGCGTCATAGTGAGCGCTGGACAGCAACGTCCAGGGATCATTGTCATTGAGCTCGCAGGCGAGCGCCATGTGCGGCGCAGCCTCCGTCTCGCGAAGCGCCATCACATAGGACCAGCCGCAGCACAGATGCGCCCTGGAATCGACCGGGTCCAGTTGGACGGCGGTCTTCGCCAGCTCGAGCGTCGCCTTGGCCTTGTCGAGATCGCGAAAGATCCCGGGATGCACGAGATGCTCGATGTTGTTCATCTGCACCAGGCTGCTGTAACAGGGTGAGAATCCCGGATTGTCGCGGATCGCATCGCGGAAGATCGCAACCGCCCGCCGCCAGCTTTCGGGGTCGAATTTCGACATGAGATTCTGTCCGCGCAGCCAGCGGTCGTGCAGATCGAGCGACACGTCCGGCTCGCCGGCGAGCCGCATCAGCCGCTCCGTCGACAGTTGCACGTTCAACGACGTCGCGATCCGGCGGATGATGCGCTGCTGCGTTTCGAACCAGTTGCCGAGGCCGAGGCGGAAGCTTTCGCTCCAGATATAGATTCCCGTGGTGTCGTCCCGGAGCACCATCACGATATTGATTTCGGCACCGGCCTGATAGGCCGTGGTCTCGATGCAGTATTGCGGCGCGGAGTCCGGCGCGGGAAGCACCACCGTGGCCGGCGGACGGTCGACCACGCTCCATTCGCGGAAACGCACGAGACAGGCGGCGAGATGCTGGGAGAACCCCTGCACCAGATGGCTGTGATCCTCATCAACGCCGTGCATCGCAAAGGGCCGCAGCACGAGGCGCGTCTTGGCGGATGCATGGACCGCCGGCGACATCGGGACTGGCGGCTGAACGGCGGTTCCCCTGATCATTCTGACGGCGAATTCGTCATTCGCCGCGGATGCGGCCCGATCGGTCGGCGCGCGCTCCAGAATACCGAGTTTGATATTGGCGACGAGTTCTTCGGTGGCCGACGACGGCTCCATCGCGTAGTCGCGATCCAGCAGATCCCACAGCGACTTGTAGATGCGCAACGCGCCGGCAGTATCGCCTTCTTCCGCATGCGCCCGCATCAGATAGCGGCAGGCATATTCATGGGTCGGATCGAGATTGACGATCGCAGCCGCGATCCTTTTTTTGGCTTCGGCGGGCACGCTCGCGGAGGTCAGGCCTTCGTCGAGACTGCGCATCAGCCGTTCATGGATGGTCTGTCGCTTGGCCAGCACCCAGACCCGGAACGAGGGATCGAGATCATCCATCCCTTCGAGCAGCCGGCCGTCGAGCTGCGGCGTATCGAGCAGCAGCGGGTGAACGCGCCCGGTTTCGGCGAGTTGAATCACGCTTTCGATGTCGACTTCGATTCGCCCGGTGTCGAGACCGACCAGCAGGCGTTCCGCAACGAAACCGTCATAGCCGGCCTCCTCCAGCGTGGACCGCAGTTCGCGCACGACCTGACGCAGCGAAGCCCGCGCTTTTTCCTCGTCCGAACGGCTCCAGAGCAGGCCGACCAGCCGCTCGCGGCTCTCCTGCTTCGCCTCCGATAGCGCGAGGTAGCTCAGGACGGCGCCGGCCTTGCGGGTTCGCAGTTCGATCGCCCGGCCGTTGAACCGGACGCCGAACCGACCGACCAGCGATACCGACAGGCGCGGCGCGCTTTCGGGCGCCGCCGCGGCGTTGTCTGATGTCATGGCGTTGGCAATGGCCGGCATGTTTCTGGGAACCGGTTGGCTAATACCGGCCAGTCTATATCAAAGCGACACCCCCGGTATAGGTTGCGCCGCCGCCGGTTCGCGCTATCGCATCCTGCAGCCTGGCCGTGACGATTTCGGATGGCTCGAGTTGCAGGCCGGGAGCAATCACGCGGACCACCGGAACGGCGAAGCGCGGGCGCGTGAGTGCGATACAGAACGTCTCGACTCCCAGTTTTTCCAAACGCTGCACGATCAATCCAAATATGCCGCTCGCTTCAGTTGCGGGAAGGGGCAGATGGGCCGCGTGCTCTGCGACCGGCTGCAGCAGTTTGCACTGGCCGGCATCGATGGCCGCGCGCTGCAGGTGGATGCGGTCCTGTGCGTTCAGCGCGCCGTCACCCCGCTCGCTGCGTTTGGTTGCGACGATGGCGTCGGCCAATTCGAGCTGACACATTTCCACAATCGCGGAGCGGACCGCAGCCTCGAGCGCCGGCCGCGCGGCGAGGCCGAAGGCAAAACCCGAACCATCCGACCGGCAGGAGACCGCCGCAACGCAGGGCACGCCGATATCCGTCGTGATATCGAGCAGCCATGTCCGGCGCTGCACCGCTGCGCCATTGCGAAGCTTCTGCAACAACTCTTCCGCCGCGAGGCCGGCTTTATGCTGCATCGGAATTGATCGCGGCAACTGACCGCCCCTCCACCACAGGCTGGCCGCATCGCGTTCGATCAATTCCAGGAGGCCGTGCAGTGCCGCGGCGTCCCGCGACGGACCCGCGGCCGAGCCGATGCTCAAGGGGTATGGCGGCGCGAAGTCGCGGTGCGCCGGCGGACGCCGCAGGCAGATATCAGCCGGCAGCAACACCTCGCCGCCATCGGTTACGCGCGTTGCACGACACCAGGAATGCACCCGCTCCGGTTGCAAGCTTCGTTCTGAAAGCACGGCGACCAATTCCAGTGCCTTCGGACCGAGTTTCCCAACCCGATCGTCGATGCCGGGCTTGAGCAACAGGTCGGTACCGGTCTGCAATTGAGAGAGATATTCTATTCCCTCGCCGATGCAGCCCTGGAATGCTTCCTGCAACGTCAGACCGACGCCGGAAACGCCGACCATGGGGCTTCCGTCATGCAAGGGATCGGCAAGCGCCGGATCGAATTGCGCACCAAAGCTGATCAGGCCAGGCGCATCGGGCGCGGCCAATTCGAACACCCGCGAAAACCGCGAGGCGGCGATCAACAAATGGGCGCGATTCGTGATCTCCGAATCAATCTCGCCACTGGATTTAACGCCATATTCCAGCGCCTGCAGCACACGTTCGGCATCGTGATCGCCGGTCGCGTCCGATTCGTTGCCAAGAAGCAACGCTGCCGCGCGTGCAAACAATTCTTGCATCGAATTTTCGGTACCGCTCACGGTGACCTCACGACTTGACGGGCAGACTCAGGGCGTAAGGCAAGCCCCGCCTTCGCCCTGGAGGAACTTATGCTCGCGAAAGCCTTAGTCATAGCCATGGCAGCAGATATTGCCCGATCGGACTATGCCAAGCCGACCTTGATTCGTGGCCGTAGCCGCGAATGGCTGATCGCCTGCCGTTGGGGACCTGAGGGCGAATATCTTTCGATTGCGACGGCCGGCCCGATCACGGAGCCTCTCGCGCTGGTTGCACCACAGTCGATAACGCCAATTCACAGCCTGGTCGGCGTGCTGGTCTCCGAATCGGAAAAGCAATCCACCAGCACGTTCCTGTTGGTACGTCAGTTGCCCGCTGCGATCGAACTTGCCGGTACGTTTTTCCCGGCCGATGGCTACGTCCTGCTGCAGGACCACGGCGATATCCATCTCGTCTGCAATGCGCGCTACTCGCATAGTTGCGGCTGGCTCGACGGCAAGGAGATCCGCAAGGACATTCCTGATCCGGCCCCCTATTCGGCCGAGGCAATGTCCTGGCATATCGAGGCGACGCGCCGCGACTGGATCGGCGAATTCATTCCCGGCAGCAGGCCGCCGGAGCGGCTTGCGATTCGCGCGACCGGTTGACTCGGCGATCGGACCATCCAATCCAACGGAGCGGCATGAGATCGCTGCTTGTCTTTCCTTGACGAAGACTATCCCTGCGAAGGAAACCTCCGCCGCTCATCGCGATCGACAGTATTCAGCAGGGCAACCGTGGTCTTCGCCACGGGCGCTCGATCGGCGATGCTTTCAACCAGCTTCGCGATGCAAAGCCGGACGCGCGGGCTGGTCGTGCGCCCATAGGCCTTGAGAACGCGCAAGGCGCCCGGCTCGGCGAGCAAGTGAGCCGCTGAATTCAAGCCGGAAGATCCAGGTCCGACAGATTCGAACAACTCGCCGACCGAAATGCCCAGCACGGAAGCGATCTGCGACAACCGGCTGGCGCCGACCCGGTTGACGCCCCGCTCGTATTTCTGGATTTGCTGAAAGGTGACGCCAATTCGTTCCGCGAGCAGGCTTTGGCTCATGCCGCGGTTGATCCGAAACATACGAATCCTGGTGCCCACCATCGCATCGAGCGGGCCAGATTTCCTCGTCGCCATCGGCAGGCTCCCCCGGGCTGTTTCAAGCTGGGAGACCCTAGCACAACCCTAAGGAGATGCAGATGCTAATTCGCGATCCCAGGGAGCAGTTTCACGCGCTGCTCGTCAGTGACGTGCTCGATCGTCAACCGTCCCTTCGCGTCGATTCCCGCCTTCATGGCCGGAGGGTGCCCGGTCTCGAGAAAATGCTGCAGGGCAGCACGGCTCTCGTCCGAGAGCGCAAACAGCCCGCGCATGAGTTCAAAGAAGCCAGGTTCTTCCGCCACATAGAGCAGTTCGCGCAGTTCCGCGCCGGTATATTGTCCTAACGCTGTTACAAGCCATTCGGTTTGGTCATTCGGATCGCTTTCAGGCACGCGATTCAGATAGTAGACGACCGATTCAGCACTCATTTCATCCCCCGGTACCTCGCGATAGCTGACAGACCGCCTGTTCGGGACGGACTTTCTGGCCAGCTAACTCCCGAGCCTAACACTGCTCGGGCCTTCGTGATTTCAGCGTGATCGCAAGTCGCCGGGCGCCTAAGCTTCAGTTCCGCTGTCCCATCGGCAAGACTGTGCCGAACTGATGCGACCGGGCGCAATATTCTTACGCTGCGCCCTGATTTCGGCGTTTCCGGATATCGACTTCCGACCGCTCTCACCTGAAATTCAAAAAGCCTTCGCGATGGCGCGCTGGGCGTCCTGCTGAATCGTCTTCAGATGATTCTGATCCCGGAAGCTTTCTGCGTAGATCTTGTAGACGTCTTCGGTGCCCGATGGCCGCGCGGCAAACCATCCCGCTTCGGACTCGACCTTAATGCCGCCGAACGACTGGTCGTTGCCGGGCGCGCGGGTCCGTATCGCACTGACCGGTTCACCGGCAAGCTGGCGCATGTCGAGTTGCTCCGGCCCGAGCGCCTTCAGCGCGCTCTTCTGCTTGGGTGTCGCCGGCACATCGATCCGCTCGTAGAAGGGAACGCCGAGTTCGGCCGTCAGTCCGGTAAACAACTGGCTCGGACCGCGACCGGTGCGGCCGAGGATTTCGGCGGCGAGCAGCCCCATCACCATGCCGTCCTTGTCGGTCGTCCAAACCGAGCCGTCGCGCTTGAGAAACGAGGCGCCGGCGCTTTCCTCGCCCGCGAAACCGAACGCGCCGGTGCCGAGGCCTTCGACGAACCATTTGAAACCGACCGGCGTTTCGACCAGCTTGCGGTTCAACTTTTTGGCGACACGATCGATGATCGAACTGGAGACAATGGTCTTGCCGATCGCGGCGTCGCTGCCCCATTGCGGCCGATGCTCGAACAGATAGGCGATCGCTGCCGCAAGAAAATGGTTCGGGTTCATCAGCCCGCCCGTGCGCGTGACGATGCCATGCCGGTCGGCATCGGTATCGTTGGCGAAGGCGACATCGAACCTGTCGCGCATCTGGATCAAGCTCGCCATCGCGAACGGCGAGGAACAATCCATCCGGATTTTTCCGTCCCAGTCCGCGGTCATGAAACGGAACGTCGGGTCAACGGCGTCGTTCACGATGGTCGCGTTGATCCCGTAGTGCTCGATCAGCGGCTGCCAGTAATGCACGGCGGCGCCGCCCAATGGATCGATCCCGATTTTCACGCCGGATGATTTGATCAGCGCCATGTCCACGGCATTGCCGAGATCGGCGACATAGGGACGGATATAATCGTGCAGATGCGTCGTGGGCACCTTGCGGGCGCGCGCATACGGCATCCGCGCGACGCCCTTCATGCCGGCTTCGATGTAGGCGTTGGCGGCCTTTTCGACCTTGGCCGTCACGTCGGTATCGGCCGGACCGCCATGCGGCGGATTATATTTGTAGCCGCCGTCTTCGGGCGGGTTATGCGAGGGGGTGATGACGACGCCGTCGGCGAGCCCGCTCGTTCGGCCCTTGTTGTAGCTCAGGATCGCATGCGAGATGACCGGCGTCGGCGTGTAGCCGCCGCGCTCGTCGATCATGATGTCGACGCCGTTGGCGGCAAAAACCTCCACCGCGCTAGCGAGCGCCGGCTCCGCCAGCGCATGGGTATCGATGCCGATGAACAGCGGGCCGGTGAGCCCGGTCTCGCGGCGGTGATCGCAGATCGCCTGGGTCGTCGACAGGATGTGGTTTTCGTTGAACGAGTTCTTCAGCGATGTCCCGCGATGGCCCGAAGTTCCGAACGCAACGCGCTGGGTGGGATCGGCCGGATCCGGCTTCGACGCAAAATAGGCCGTTACCAATTGCGGCACGTTGACGAGGGAGGCGGGATCGACCGGCTTGCCGGCGGCAGGATTGGGGGCAGTCACATGACCTCACGGAGTGGTGGTTTCGCCGGATTATACGTACAAGCGATGGCGCGGGCAAAATTGTGCGTGACGACGCAAGCCGATGCCGCCCCTAGTAAACGCCGCGTTGCCGAGGCGGTTTCCTGCTGCCCTGCGTGAAATACGGATTGTTCAGGCACTGAGCCGAGCGGCCCGAAGCGGACGCGGCGCACTGCGCCAGCGATGTGAAACTGCAGTCTATGCTGCCGCCACCAATGGAATAGGTTTGGATGCAAACCGGGTAGTTCGGGTCATAGGTCTGGGCGCGCGTGGGCGCGACCATCAACACTGTTGCGATCGTCAGAATCGTGCAAGCCAACAGGCGCATGGGGGCTCCTTCCGAAAAGGAGCTTACCACACGCGTGTGCCGTCGCGTGCCGCCGGGGAACGGCAATCACGCCGGCAGGCCGCTGCTCGATTCGTATCTCAGGTCTGTTGACGCAAGGCTGGCCGACGCGTCGCAACTTGCCTGATAATTCTTCAGCGCGAGGCGCACGTCGTCGGGCAACGCAATCGATTTGTGATCCACCAGCGACGTCGTCACGGTCACGAAGGTGGCGCGTACGCACTCGGCACCATCCTTGAACGCATGAACCGTGAACTTCACCGAGGTACGTCCGATCTCGCGCACGATCACCGCGACGTCGAGCACGTCGCCCATCCTGCTGGGCGTGGCGAAATCCGCCGAGACGTGGGCATAGCCGAGGCCGGTCCGCCGTGTTCCGACCAGCTCATGGTAGGGAAGTCGCAGCGCGTCGCCGTACCAATCCTCGATCACGCCGTTGAACAGGTTGAGATATTCCGGCGTGTAGACGATGCCGGCCGGATCGCAGGAGCCGAAGCGCACCGGCAGGCGCGTGCGCCAGATGCCATCAGGCAGTTCGGAGAGGGTCAGAGGTTCGAAACGGGCCATGCACGGGGCTCATTTAGTTTAGGTATAAAGTATTTTCTATATCCCCGCCGGTCGATAATGTCGAGCATCGAAGTTCAGCCTATGTCGCGTCCTGCTTGCCCTGCCACGGCATCTTCCAATACGGTCGCGGACGCCGCAAAACTGCCGGCCCCGCGAGCGGTGTTGCTCGGCCTTCTTGTGCCGGGAGTTGATTTGGTCCTAAAGGAATTGCACGTCCGAACCTTCGACGCCGGTCGGCACGGCTGCACAACGGAACGTCGGGAGATATGGATTGATGGCCGGCAAGGAGCTCGCGCTGATCGACGAAGAGAACATCACCGGCGATGACGCAGACAACCGCGCCCAGGTCAGGGTATGGCTTCGCCTCCTGGCCTGTACGTCGTTGATCGGCGCCGAGCTTCGACGCCAGTTCCGCGAAGAGTTCGACTTCACGATGCCGCGTTTTGACGTGCTGGCGCAACTCGATCGCGAACCTGTCGGGCTGGTGCTGGGTGAACTGCCGAAGCGGCTGATGGTCACGGCGGGAAATCTGACCCCGATCGTGGATCGTCTGGTCGAAGACGGCCTTATCACGCGCTCACCGTCGCCGCTCGACCGCCGCGTGCAGATCGTCTGCATGACGGCCGAAGGCAGGAGGGCGTTCAGACGGATGGCGAAAAAGCACAGCCTGTGGCTGGCTTCGCTGCTCGCCGAATTTCCGAAAGCGCGGCTCGATGGATTGGTCAGGGAACTCGATGATCTCAAGAACGCCGTGAAGCGCGCAACGGAAGAAGCCCGAGCCTAGCGGCGCAGCTTGTAGCCGGCGGTATCGCGGTCCCAGGTGTCGGGCGTCCTGCCGGCCTCGCGCAGGGCGACCTTTCTGATCTTGCCGTTCTCGGTCAGCGGCATCTCGGTGACGATGCGGACAAATCGCGGAACCGCGAAATAGGCCATCTTGCCCTCGCAATGCCTGACGACATCGATCGGCTCAAGCGCATGGCCGGGTTCGAGCTGGATCGCCGCCGCAACCTCGTCTTCGCCGAGTTCGGACGGCAGTGGATAGATCGCGCAGGCTGTGATCGCCGGATGCTTCAGCAGCACCTGCTCCACCTCCCAGGATGAAACGTTCTCGCCGCGGCGGCGGATGGAATCCTTCATCCGGTCGACGAAACGATAGTGACCGTCCGCATCGCGCACGACGCGGTCCCCGGTGTGAAACCAGCGGTGTCGCCAGGCCTCAGCCGTCTTGTCCGGCATTTCGAAGTAGCCCGTCGCGAAGGCGAGCGGTTCGTGCACGCGTAGCAGCAGTTCGCCGGCCTCGCCGTCAGGCAAAGGCTCGTCCTCTGGACCAGCGATGCAGGCCTCAACGCCCTCAGCGAGATAGCCCATGGTGCCGGGGCGATCGGACGGGATCGTGCCGGCAAATACGAAATTCGTCTCGGTCGAGCCGTAGCCGTCGAGCAGCGGCACGCCGAAGCGCTCGAGAAACGGACCGTGAAACTCGCCGGGAACGCCGCCACCGAGCGCGACACGCACGAAATGCGCAGTGTCGTTCGCCGACGGGGGCTGCGCCAGCAGCATCACGGCCATCGCGCCGAGGAGGTAACCGACGGTCGCCTGATGCCGCCGCGCCGCGGCCCAGAAGCCGGAGGCGGAGAATTTTGGTTCGAGCACATAGGTGCAGCCGTTCAGGAGCGCCTGATAGAACGCGTTCAGCGCATTGGTGTGAAACAGCGGCAGCGTCGTGAACAGCACATCACCTTCGACGATCCCGAGCGCCCGCGCCGAATAGACGCCCCACCAGAACATCTGCGCCTGCGGGCAGCAGACGCCCTTGGAAGGCCCGGTGGTGCCCGACGTATAGAGGATCGCGACCGTATCGTCCGGCCGCACCGGCGCGGGCGGAGCGCCCTCGCCGGGCGCAGGCAACTGCGAGGTTGATCCCGGCAGCGCACCGCCTTCGCCAATTGTCCAGACAAGATCCGGCGGCGCGACGTCGCTTTCCAACGTTTCGACGGCCGGCATGAAGCACGACTCGATCACCAGCAGCTTCGGCGTGGCGTTGCGCAGGATGTGGCTGAGCTGGATGCCGCGCAGCGCGGTATTGATCGGCACCGACACGGCGCCCATCCAGGCGCAGCCGAGATAAACCTCCAGGAACTCGGGCCGGTTCGAGCACATCAGCGCGACACGATCGCCCGCGCGAATTCCGGCCCTCATCAGGCGGCCAGCTGATGCAGCCGCGATCGACGCCGTTTCAGCGTAACTCCATCGCGTTTCGCCGAAGACAAACAGCGGACGATCGCGGATTGCGCAGCCTGGCGCGTCAAAATGGTCGCGAGAATCCGGTCCGCCGGCGGGAAACGCTCGGCCGCCTGCGGCCAGATCGACCCACCCCGGCGCTGCCCGGCCGCGCTGCTGTTACCTGCCTGCATACGCACCTCCAAGGCCGGGCAGGTCTGCGATAGATCGCACTTGGCCAGCCAGATAGTTTAGGCTTAAAGTATTCGCCGAAAACCGCCGCGGCAAGGGCCGCGTGCGGACTTCCGGCCAGCGCCGTGTGGCAGCAGGATATGAACAGGAGCGATGTCCGTAATGAGCCTCGACACTCCCTATCGATCGCCATCCGACGCCTTCGCGGCCACCGCCACGAGGCGGCCGGACGCGCCATTCCTGCTGGCGCCTGCGAGTGCGCAATTGCCCTACGCGCCAGCAGGATTCAGGATCGAATATGGCGCGTTCAAGACCGAGGTCGACCGGCTTCGCGCGGAATATGCAGCCGCCGGCTATGGACGCGGGGCGCGGGTTGCCTTGCTGCTGGAAAACCGCCCGGTCTTTTTCCTGCATTGGCTTGCGCTCAATGCGCTCGGGGTTTCGATCGTTCCGATCAACCCCGACGTCCGCCCCGACGAATTGTCGTTCCAGCTTGAACTGTCGCAGGCGGACCTGCTGGTGGCAACGCCCGATCGCATCCATGTGACGAAAGATGCGGCGCTCGGCCGCGCCCGCCTGATCGATACCGATAGCCGCATTCCGCCGTGCCAGACTGATGTCGCCGGCCAAAGCCCCGAGTTCAACGGCGAATGCGCGCTGCTGTTCACCTCAGGCAGCACCGGCAAGCCGAAAGGCTGCATGCTCTCGAACCGCTATTTCCTGCAGGTCGCCGACTGGTACCTCGGGCAGGGCGGCGTCGCCGAACTGCAGCCGGACCGCGAGATCAACCTGACGCCGCTGCCGATGTTTCACATGAACGCGCTCGGCTGCAGCGCCGTCGGCATGATGGTATTGGGCGGCGCCGTGGTGCCGCTGGACCGCTTTCATGCCAATCGCTGGTGGCAATGCGTGGCCGACAGCGGCGCGACCGTCGTGCATTGTCTCGGCGTCATCCCTGCCATTCTGTTGCAACTGCCCGCAACTGAAGTCGAACGCCAGCATCGCGTGCGATTTGCTTTCGCCCCCGGCGTCGATGTCCGCCACCGCGCCACCTTCGAGGAGCGTTATCGCATCCCGATCGTCGAGGCCTGGGCGATGACCGAGACCGGCGGCGCGGCGGCCACCACCACGTCGCGCGAGCCGGCAGGCTTTGGCGCGCGCTGCGTCGGCCGGCCGTCTCAAGGCATGGAATATCGCCTCGTTGACGATCAGGGTACCGATGTCGCGCTCGGCAAACCCGGCGAACTGCTGGTCCGTGCCAAAGGCGATGATATCAGGGCCGGATTCTTCAGCGGTTACCTGAAGGATGAGGAAGCCACCGAAGCGGCGTGGCAAGGTGGCTGGTTCCACACCGGAGACCTCGTCTTCGCCGACGAAGACGGGCTGATGTATTTCTTCGATCGCAAGAAGACCATCGTGCGGCGCAGCGGCGAAAACATCGGCGTGCTCGAGGTCGAAAGCGCGCTTCATATGGACACGCGCATTAGCGGATGCGCAGTAACGCCGGTTCCCGACGACATCCGCGGCGAGGAAGTTTTTGCGTTCATCGTGCCGAACGTAAAGGTCGACGATGCTGCAGAGCTTGCGACATCGATCGTCAAAACCTGCGCCGAGCGCCTCGCCTATCACAAGGTGCCCGGCTACATCGCCATCGTCGAGGAACTGCCGCTGTCGTCAACGCGCAAGCTCGCCCGGGGCGAGATCAAGACGCTCGCAGCAGAAGCCGTCAGCGTCAACCGCGCCATCGACATGCGCGCGCTGAAAGCGAAGCTGCGCCACGCCTGACCCGTAGCTGCCATCCTTACGGCAGCAACTTGTACTTCCCGTTTTCGATCTGGACCAGGATCCGCGCACGGTCGTCGACGCCGTGGCGATCAGCGGGCGTGTAGCTGTAGATGCCGTGCGCGCCGACCACATCCTTGGTCGTGAACAGCGCCTCGCGCAGCGCGTTGCGGAACGCCGGCGTGCCGGGCGTCGCCCCTGATGCCTTTGCGCGTTTGACCGCATCCATGAACACCAGCCAGCCATCGAACGCATAGGGCGAAAACGCATCGGCCGGCGCCTCGCCATTGGCCTTTTCATAGGCCGCCCGGAAGGCGAGAACGACCTTGCGGATCGGATTGCTCTCGGGAAGCTGTTCACCCGCCGTCACCGGCCCAGTCGGGCAGATGATGCCTTCGGCCGATTTGCCGGCCAGCCGCAGGAAATCCGCGCTGATCATACCGTGATTGCCGTAGAGCGGCCCTTTGTATCCGCGCTCCGCCAGCGCAATCACGGGCAGCGCGCCAGGCGTTCCGGTGCCGCCCAGCATGATCGCATCGGGACGCAGGGAGACCGCACGCAGCACCTGCGCGGTGACCGAATTGTCGGAGCGCGCATAGCGTTCGTTGGCGATCACCTTGATCCCGGCTTTCTCGGCGCTTTGCAGCAGCGAATTATACATCAGGTCGCCAAAGGCGTCGGAGAAGCCGATGAAGGCTACGGTCTTCACGTTGCGGTTCTTCATGTGATCGACGATACCCTGCACGAGCAGCGGCGTCGGCTGCGGTGTCTGCACCACCCACGGCCCGCCCTCCCCGGCCGGAACCGGCGCGATCGGCGAGACCGCCACCATCGGCACCTTCATCTCGATCGCTGCGGTCGCCATCGCCAGCGTCTGCGGTGCGCCTGACGTGCCGATCAGGAAGTCGACCTTTTCCTGCTCAACCAGCTTGCGCGCGTTGCGCGTCGACGCGGCCGGGTCCGAGCCGTCGTCGAGCTGGATGACGCGTACTTTCTCGCCATCGACCTCGCCGATATAGGCCTGGCCTGCGGCCAGGCCCTTGGCGTTCGGCACCCCGATCGAGGATACCGGCCCGCTCAGGCCGGTGACGAAACCGACGAGAATCTCGGCCCGCGCCGGCGCAGAAGCGCCGAGCAGAAGCGCGGCGCCGATCAACAAGATATTTTTCTTTTTCATGATGTCACTCGATGTCGACGAAAAGGTTCAGCCCTGCCTGGGCACCAGCGCAAGGACACGCAGCGGACTGCCCGAGCCGTTCTGGATTTTTAGCGGTGCTGCCACGATCACAGCACCCGTCGGCGGCAACTGATCGAGATTGCACAAGCATTGCAGGCCGTAACGCCCGCCGCCATGCAGGAAATGATGCGCCGGATAGGGCGGATCGAGATGACCGGCCTGGCCGGCATCGGTTCCGATCGTCTCGGTGCCAAAACCGATGACGCCGCGCTCCTCGACCAGCCAGCGCATCACGGCCGCATCCGGTCCGGGCGTATGCGCGCCGTCGTCCTTGAGGTTGGCGTAGTCGCGCCAGCCTTTCTTGGACCAGTCGGTGCGCAGTAGCACCCAGTGCCGTTCCGGAATCCGTCCGTGGCGTTTTTCCCAGGCCTCGACGATCGGGATCGTCAAAAGGAAATCCGCATCCTGCGCAGCCTCTGCCGAGCAATCGATCACGCAGGCCGGCGCGATCATGTCGCGGACCGGCAGCGTGTCGACCGAATTGTTCGGCAGGTCCTTGCCGGTGAACCAGTGGATCGGCGCGTCGAAATGCGTGCCCGTGTGTTCGCCGAAAGTCAGGTTGTTCCAGTACCAGGCGGGACCACTCGCATCATAACGCGAAATCTGCTGGATGCGGACCGGTGCGGCCTGGCCGAACTCGGGCGGCAGCACGATGACTGGGAAATCAGGACTGAGCGTAAAGGTCAGATCGACGACGCGCACCGCGCCGGATGCAACCGCGCCGGCAAACTGCATGAGACTGTTGCTGTCCATTGCGCTTCTCCCGTTCTCAACAAGCTACGACCCAAGTTCACGCTCGACCGCCTTGGGATTGGCCGCAAGGCGCTGGCGAATGTCCTCGGCGACATCGCCCACAAAAACATCTTCGAGTCCACGCTTGAGCGCCGACACGATCGCATTCGCCACCGCGCGCGGCGCGACCTTCGGCGGCGGCACCGTCTGGAACCATTCGATATCGAGCGGACCCGTGAACACGTTCACCACCTTGACGCCGCCCGGCCGAAGCTCCGCGCGCAAGGAGTGCGACAGCGAGAGCGCGGCCGCCTGCGACGCCGAATAGGCCCCGAACATTGGCCAGTTCGCCAGCGCATAGACCGACAGGATATTGACCCAGGCGGCGGCGCTGTTGACGCCATCGGAGCCCCGCATCCGCATCGCGGGTCCGAATGCCTGCGCCAGATGCACGAAGCCGAGATAGGTCTGGTCGATCTCGTCGCGCACGACGCTGGTACCTTGCCGGTCGAGCAGTCCGCCGGAACGGACATGCTCGGTGGTATTGACGAGAATATCGACCTTGCCGCCGATATCGGCCGCCAGATCGGCAACCGACTTCTCGTCGCCGATATCGAGCGGGACGATCTGGACGCCCTCCAGCCCGCGCAACGTTTCCTCGCCGCGGAACGGCTTCCATGGCTCGGCGACGCCGACAAACACGATCGACGCGCCGGCTGCTTTCAGTGCGGCCACGACTTCCTGGCCGACAATGCTGCGCCCGTTCGTCACCAGAGCGCGCCGGAATTTCGGATCGGCGGTCATCTCACGCCACTGCCTGTCATCCGTCATGTTCGATGTCTCCCGTTCGGGATGGGCGAAGGCCACGGCCTGCCCGCTCTTGTCCAGTTGAAACGACATCACGACCGGCTTGCCCTCTTCGCAATCGGCATGCAGGTGTGTCACCAGTTTCGGCCCGCATTCCATCGCGACCAGACCGACGCGCCACGGCGCGCGTTCGCGGAAGTGCACATCGGCCGGAATGTGCAGCGTGGTTTCGGACAAAAGCGTTCCGCGCCGCGGCGCGTCGGTGAAGACGAGATCGGCGGAAAGGCACGCCGGACAGGCGTCGCGCACCGGATAGCAGAATG
The DNA here is from genome assembly GCF_001693515.2 of Bradyrhizobium paxllaeri. Lineage (NCBI taxonomy): Bacteria > Pseudomonadati > Pseudomonadota > Alphaproteobacteria > Hyphomicrobiales > Nitrobacteraceae > Bradyrhizobium > Bradyrhizobium paxllaeri. The sequence continues at coordinate 987,435 of NZ_CP042968.1, read as the reverse complement.
TTTCGCAGGCGCCGCAACGCTGCAGCATGAAGCGACCCTCGGCGGCGGCCCGCGTAAAGCCGTGCGATGCACGGCTGCGCGCGCGCGGCGGCGACGTCGGCAGCCGCGTGCGCAGCAGCGGATTTTTCCGGCGCGGCTTTGCGATCGGCTCGATCATGAGCCCGCTCCCGCAAGGATCGCCGCGCCCGAGGCGAGGCCGCGATCATAATTGATCATTCCAAAGCCCGATGCCAACCCGATGCGCGCATCCCTTACCTGCGTCGGACCGGCCTGCCCAAGCACCTGACGCATCGCCTCGACCACCCCGAGATAGGCGCCGCCTGCGCCGGCCTGCCCAACCGAGAGCTGGCCGCCGGACGTGTTGTGCGGGAAGCTGCCGTCGATCGTCAGATCGTGCTGCCTGACGAAATCCGGCCCCTCGCCCTTGCGGCAGAAGCCGAGATCCTCGAACTGCATCATCGAGATCACGGGATAATCATCGTAGGTCTGGACGAAATCGAGATCGTCAGGCTTGACGCCGGCCATTGCGTAGAGCTCGTCGATGTCCATCGCCCAGCCGCCCCGCACCTGAACGGGATCGTCGCCGAACGCGTTGTGGCGCTCGATGGTGGCGAGGATCTTGACGGCGGGCAGTTTCAACGATGCGGCGACGTCCTCGCTCATCACGAGGAACGCCTCCGCGCCGGCGCACGGCATCACGCAGTCGAACAGATGGATCGGATCGGCAATCGGCCGCGCCGACATGTATTGCTCGATGGTCAGCGGCGCCTTCATCAGGGCATGGGGATTGCGCAGCGCATTGCTGCGCTGGGCAACCGCGATCTTGCCAAAGTCCTCGCGCGTTGCGCCGAATATCCGCATGTAGTTGCGTGCGATCAGCGCAAAGCTCGCATTGGCGCCGCCGGCGCCATAGGGATAGACGGCGTCCTGGTTGAAGCGCGAAAAATTCTCCAGCGTGTAGCGGAAGGAATCGACGTGGTTGGTATCGCCGGCGACGCAGGCCACGATGCGGGCGTCACCCGCCTGCACGGCCCGTGCGGCGCGGCGGAGCGCGGCAATCGCGCTCGCGCCGCCGAGCGGAATGGTATCGATCCAGCGCACGCAAAGACCGAAATGCTGGGTAAGTCCGATCCCGCTATCGAGCCCCGCCGTAAAACTCGAAACGCAGAATCCGTCGATATCGCGAGGCGTAATCCCGGCGCCGTCGACCAGTTCCTTCAGTGCGCGGCCGATCCACCACTGCGCGCTTTCAATCGAATAGCGCACGTAAGGAATCGTCACCGGAACCGCCATCACGACCCGGTCGTAAGGTGTGCGGATGGAGTTCTGCATCGGACTGCCGGGTTCCTGTGAGCCGTTCAGAGCACGGTCAGCTTGACGTCGATATTGCCGCGCGTTGCGTTGGAATAAGGGCAGCGCTCATGGGCGCCGGCAACGACTTCCTCCGCCACGGCTTTCTCCAGCCCCGGGAGTTGCACCTTAAGCTCGACCGTCAGCGCATAGCCGACCTCGACCGGGCCCATGCCGACCTTGGCGGTGACGGTCGGTTCCGCCGACGGCGTGATCTTGCGGGTGCGCGCAACGAGCTTCACCGCACCGAGGAAGCACGCCGCATAGCCCGCGGCAAAAAGCTGTTCGGGATTGGTGCCCGGCCCGCCCGGACCGCCCAGCGATTTCGGCAGCGACAGCGCCACCGACAACAGCCCGTCGTCGCTCGCGGCCTTGCCATCGCGCCCGCCGGTTGCCGTCACCTCGGCTTCATACAGAATCTTGTCTGGCTGCAGCATGTTCTATCCCTAGGGTTTGTCGGCTTGCGTGCGCGCGACGATGGCGCGGAAATCCTGGCGGGCGCGGTCATTGGCCAGCGCAAAACTCGGTCCACGGCTCGGCTCGGTGCCGTTGAGGCGCTGCAACTGCACCCACATCTCGGCGCTCTTCAGCGCCACCGCCGCGCAGTTCACCACCGGCGCATGACCGACCTTGAAACCGTGCTCGCTCGCAATCAGGAGACCGGGCAACACGCCGGCCGGGATGACGACGTCGGCGCCGCGATCGACCAGCGGCTGCGCGCAGGCTGCAAAGTCGCTCAGCATGCGCGCCCTTGCCGCGGTATCGCCCGCGAACGCTGCGCTGAAATCTTCGGGGCGGCAACCCATGCCGGTGACATGCACCACGCGGCCGGAAAGCCCGTAACGATCGGCCTGCTCGTAATGCCAGACCTCGAAAGCGCTATCGAGCGTGACAAGGCCGAGGCGACGGCCAAGCTGCGAGGCCGCCAGCAGCGTGGCCTCGCCGGCGCCAACCACGGGAATCGTCAGCGCCGAACGCAGTTCATACAATCCGGGATCCTGGAAGTGGCCCATGACATAAGCATCGAAGCCGTTCTCCTTCGCCGCGATGCCATTATCGACGGCCTGGATCGCACAGCGGAATTCGGCCAGCCGGCCGAAGTCGCGATCGGCGGGAGTGATGCCCTCGACATGGACACTGGTGCCGGGTGCTGCGATCTCGTTCAGATAGGCCGCAAGCCGCGCCATGTAGGACGCGCTCGTAGCCTGGTCGACGAAGCTCTGCCAGAAGATGCGCACAGCGGATATCCTGTTCACAGGCGAAGTGTGCGGAGCCTCGCCCCCCACAGCACGAGGGTAACGATACGCACACGCCTGTCGTTGCGTAGGCGCGTTATAGAGTGGCGCCATCCCATCGACTGAAATATTTCAACCACAAAATAATTTTGGCGTCAATTGAACCGCGCGCAGGCGCGCGCTGCGCACGACAAGATCGGTTTGCCGAAAGGACAGGCAGATAGCGCCTCACCCTTTTGCACAAGCGAATTCGGCTTTCCCAGCCGCTCGCAGTGCCGCAAATTTTTTCCGCCGAGCGCGAATCTGGCGTATTGACCTGCAGCCGAGAAATACTTTAGGCTTTAAACAATTGACAGGGAGTGGGCGCCGCCGTGCACAGATGCACGTCGCGCTGATGGTTGCGTTGATAAAGGCTCTTCAATCGTGGCTGAGATCATCGACCTCGGAACAGCGCGTGCTACGGGCGGGTTCGCACTCGCCGCGGCTGGCCCCGCCGTTTCAGGTCTTGACTGCCTGAGTCTTGGCCACCTGCGCGGCAACGAAGTCACGGACCATTCCGGCAAAAGCCTCCGGCATCTGATCGGGAAGCGGCACCATGCCTCCTGAGAGCTCACGCAAGATACTGCCACCGATCGCTCCAGCGACCTTTGGAGCCACGGGATGAACGTGCGGATCGCCTGTCGGAGCAATGACCAGCGTGGGACACTGGATGCTTCCCAGACGATCCTCCATTCGATAGCGATTCACCACCCGGTGGCCTTCCGCCGCCATCTCGCCGGCCCGCAGCGCGTCGACCATGAAGCGCTGCAGCAGATCGGTGTCATCAGCGGGATAGAACGGCTGCCGGCGCGCCCAGAGCTCCGTGAGATGGGAGCCGTCGGCACGCGTCTCGACATCATCGATCACCCGCATGCCGTGGTGCTTGGCCCGCCGCGCCGCATCGACGAACGGACAGGCCGAGAGCACCAGCGCGCTGACGCGCGCAGGCGCCGACGCGGCCATCTCCACCGCAATCGCCGCGCCGGTATGATGACCGACAATGGCGGCGCGTGGCTCTTCCAGCGCATCGAGCACCGCGAACGCGCCCTCGGCCCACAGTTCGATCGAGGGATCACCGGTCGGTCGGTCGGAATCTCCGAAGCCCAGCGTGTCCATCGCGATGGCGCGGAAATCGCGGCCGAGCAGCGGCAGCACGTCGCGGTATTCATCCCACGAACGCGGCGTCTGATGCAGCAGGAGAACGGCAAAGCCGGTTCCCGCCGTGGCGACATGGATGCGCCCAAGAGGCGTCGTAACAAAGCGACGCTCGACGCCGGAACCGGTTCTTGTAGCGCTCATTTCGTAACTCCCATCCGGATGCAGGCACCAGGCCCACGCCTGCTTTCGGCGACAATCGCGGCATCGATCGTGCTGGTCCGACCTCGATCCATGCTGACATCTCGCTCAGGTCGCGGCTGATTTCAACCAAGGGGAATGCAATGCGCAAGATGTTAGGTTTGACTACACTCATCGCCGGCCTCGTCGTGGCCTCGACCGCACAGGCCGACATCACGGTCGGGTTCGTGACGTCGCTCAGTGGACCCGGCTCCTCGATCGGCATCCCGTACGGTCGTGGCATCCAGGCCGCGATGGAATACAAGAGCGAGGTCAACGGCGAGAAGATCAAGCTGATCCAGCTCGACGACGGCTCCGATCCCTCGGCCGCAACCCGCAATGCGCGCAAGCTGATCGAGGAAGAGAAGGTTGATCTCCTGATCGGCACCGCGACCACCCCATCGACCATCGCGATGATGGGGGTCGCGACAGAGTTGAAGGTGCCGTTCATCGCCGTTTCCCCACTCTCCGGACAACCGAATCCGGCCGATCAGTGGGCCATCTCCGTTCCACAGCCCGCTTCGCTGCTGGTCAAAGTCGTCGCCGACCGGATGAAGCGCGATGCGATGAAGAACATCGGCTATATCGGCTTCTCCGACGCCTGGGGCGATCTCGTCTATAACGGCGCCAAGGCGGTGGAAGCCGAGGACGGCATCAAGGTACTGACCAACGAGCGCTATGCGCGCGTCGACACCTCGGTCACGGGACAGATCCTCAAGGTTCTCGCCGTGCGTCCGGATGCCGTGCTGATCGGCGGATCGGGCACGCAGGGCGCGTTGCCGCTGCTGGCGCTCGGCGAACGCGGCTTCAAGGGCAAGACCTACGGCACGGTCGCGCTGGTCAATCCCGATTTCGTGCGCGTCGGCGGCAAGGCCGCGGAAGGCATCCAGGTTTCTGCCGGTCCCGTCATTGTCGCCGAGCAGCTTCCCGACAGCCACTTCGCCAAGAAGCTGGCGCTCGAATTCCGCGCGGCCTTCCTGAAGGCCAACAATGTCCCGACCACGGACGGCTTCTCGGCCTACTCCTTCGACGGTTGGAGGATCTTCACCTCTGCCGCCGAGCGGGCGCTGAAGACCGCCAAGCCGGGCACCGTCGAATTCCGCAAGGCGCTGCGCGACGAGATCCTCGCCACCAAGGAGCTCTCGGGCGTGCACGCGGTCTACAACTTCAAGCCCGGCGCCTATCACGGCGTGGACGAGCGCGCGCTGGTGATCGTCCGCCTCAACAACGGCGCCTGGACCTACGAGCCCTGAGCGATATCGAGACGTAACACGGAAGGACGGCCGACGGCATGACGGCAGATATCGCAGCGATCCTTGCGATCGACGGAATAGCGACCGGGGCGGTCTACGCCCTGGTCGCCATCGGCACCGTGCTGATCTTCACCGTGACGCGGGTGATCTTCATTCCGTTCGGCGACATCGCAGCTTTCACGGCGCTGACGCTGGCCGCGCTCGACGCCAGGCAGCTTCCGGGAACAGTCGGACTGGTTGTCGTACTGGCGTGCATGGCTACCGTGATGGAGGCCGTCTCGCTGGCGCGCGCCGGCGAGCTTCGTTCCGTCCCGAAGGCTGTGCTCGGCTATCTCGTGTTGCCGCTGATCGTCGTCGGCATCGTCTGGCTGACGATGCGCTTCAATCCGCCGATGCCGGTCCGGATCGTGCTGGCGCTGCTCTTGATCATGCCGATCTCGCCGCTGCTGGACCGGATTGTGTTCCGCCCGATCGCGGATGCTTCGGTGCTGCTGCTGCTGACGGTCTCGGTCGCGCTGCATTTCGCGCTGGTCGGACTTGGCCTGCTGTTCTTCGGCCCCGAAGGCGTCAGGACCGAGCCGCTGACGTCGATGGCGATAGAGATCGCCGGCGTGCACGTTTCCGGACAGACGGTGCTGATCCTCACCGCCGCGCTGGTGTTCAGCGGCCTGCTGTTTGCCTTCTTCGACTTCACGCTGGTCGGCAAGGCGCTGCGCGCCACCGCCCTGAACCGGACCGGCGCCCGGCTGATGGGAATCAGGCCTGCGCGTGCCGGAACCATCGCCTATTTGCTGGGATCATTGATGGCGGGCGTCTCCGGCGTCCTGATCGCGCCGGTCAACACGATCTTCTATGATTCCGGATTCCTGCTCGGCCTGAAAGCCTTCGTCGGCGCCATCATTGGCGGCATGACGAGCTATCCGGGCGCTGCGCTCGGCGCATTCGGCGTCGGCCTTCTCGAAAGCTTCGCCTCGTTCCAGAGCAGTACTCTAAAGGACGTCATCGTCTTCTCGCTGCTGATCCCCGTCCTGCTCTGGCGCTCGCTCGCCTCGCAGCATTCCGAAGAGGAAGTCGAGGAATGACCCTGCAGCAGATCCGTCTCATCATCGCTGCGGCGATCGCCTGCCTCATCGCAGCTCCCTTCGTGCTCAATCCGTTCAGCATCACCTTGCTGAACTATATCGGCATCTACTCGCTGGCGGCGATCGGGCTCGCGCTGTTGACCGGCGTCGGCGGTATCGTGTCGTTCGGCCAGGCCGCGTTCGTCGGCGTCGCGGCCTACTCGACCGCGTGGGTCACCGCGCTGAATGGCTATTCGCCATGGCTCGGACTGGTGCTGGCGGTTATCCTGACCTGCAGCATCGCGGCGATCCTCGGCTTCGTGACGCTGCGGCTGGGCGGCCATTTCCTGTCGCTGAGCACGGTCGCCTGGGGACTGGCGATCGCGTTCCTGTTCGGCAACATCAATGGGCTAGGTCAGCACAACGGCATTTCGGGGATTCCGCCGATCTCGATCGGCCCGATCGCTCTGGTCGAGAGCAAGCAGATCTATTTCCTGATCTGGGCGATCGTCGTCGCCGTCCTCCTGCTCTGCTACAACCTGCTCGACTCCCGCATCGGCCGCGCCATGCGCGCGCTGCGCGGCGGCAATACGCTGGTCGAAAGCCTCGGGATCAGCGCGTTCCAGATCAAGCTGGTGACGTTCGTGATCGCCGCGTTTCTCGGCGCGCTGTCCGGGTGGCTCTATGCCCATCTCGGCCGCTTCGTCAGCCCCGGTCCATTCGAAGCCGGCATGGGTATCGAATATCTGATGATGGCGATGGTCGGCGGCGCCGGCAGCGTTCTCGGCGGCGTGGTCGGTGCCGCGATCGTCACGCTGCTGAAGAATACCGTGCAGGATTACCTGCCGCTGATCGCGAAGGGCGCGTCCGGCCAGCTTGAGATCGTGGCGTTCTCGGCGCTGTTCATTCTGTTCCTGCAACGGGCCCGGCAAGGCATCGTCCCGTTCCTCGCAGGCTTTCTGCCTGACCTCAAGCAGTCCCGTCCGCAAACTGCTGATCCGTTACCGCTCCGTGACAAACCGGAGCCCGGCACACTCCTTCTTAAAGTGCGCGAGGCGCAGCGGCGATTTGGCGGTCTCGTCGCCGTCAACAATGTCAGCTTCGAAGTTAAATCCGGCGAGATCCTCGGGCTGATCGGGCCGAACGGCGCCGGCAAGACCACGATGTTCAACCTGCTGACGGGGGCGCTGCGCACCAACAGCGGCGAGATCGCGTTTGCAGGCCGCTCGATCACCCGCGATCAGCAATTCCACATCGCCCGCGCCGGCATCTCCCGCACCTTCCAGCACGTCAAACTGCGCCCGCGCATGACACTGCTCGACAACGTGTTGCTCGGCACCTATTCGCGCACCAGGACCGGCCTGTTCGCGGGCGCGCTGCGCCTGAACCGGGCGGAAGAGGCCAGCGCGCGCTACGAGGCGCTGAAGCAGCTCGAGCGGGTCGGTCTCGGCGACAAGCCGTTCGAACTCGCCGGCAATTTGCCGCTCGGCAATCAGCGCGTGCTCGAAATCGCCCGCGCGCTCGCGGCCGATCCGACGCTGCTCGTCCTCGACGAGCCGGCGGCCGGCCTGCGCCGACAGGAGAAGCTGAAGCTTGCGGAGCTCTTGCGGTCGCTGCGCGCGGAACACCTGACCATCCTGCTGGTCGAGCATGACATGGAGTTCGTGATGTCGCTGGTCGATCGCATCGTCGTGCTCGATTTCGGCTCAAAACTCTGCGAAGGCGAACCGGCGGCGATCCGCAGCGACGCCCGCGTCCAGGAAGCCTATCTCGGAGGTGTCGCGTGACACAGATGTTCTCGGTCGAGAATGTGTCGGTCGCCTACGGCAAGGTGGAAGCCGTACGGAACGTCTCACTGTCCGTAGAGCAAGGGCAGATCGTGACCGTGATCGGCCCCAACGGCGCCGGCAAGACCACCCTGCTGATGGCCGCCATTGGCCTGCTGAAATCGACGGGCCGCATGGTCTTTCAGGGTGCCGACCTTGCACGGATCGATGTCGAAGGCCGCGTCGAGCGTGGCCTGTGCCTCGTGCCGGAGAAGCGCGAGCTGTTCGCCGACATGTCGGTGGCCGACAATCTCCTGCTCGGCACCTACAGCCTGCGCGACCGCTCGGCGACGCGCAAAAGCCTCGACGACGTGTTCGACCGTTTTCCACGACTGAAGGAGCGCAGCAAGCAGGCCGCCGGCACGCTGTCCGGCGGCGAGCGGCAGATGCTGGCGCTCGGCCGCGCGCTGATGGCGAAGCCGAAACTGCTTGTGCTGGACGAACCCAGCCTCGGGCTGGCGCCGCTGATCGTCCGCGAAATCTTCCGCACCATCGCCTCGCTACGGAGCCTTGGCGTGTCGGTGCTTCTGGTCGAGCAGAACGCTCGCGCTGCGCTGGAGACCGCGGATTACGGCTACGTGCTGGAAACCGGCGAGATCATCCAGTCCGGCCCGGCTGACACCCTGATCCACGATCCGAAGCTGATCGCGGCCTATCTCGGCGGGCATTAGAGCGACCAAGGGCGGGACCAAAATTGCGAAAACAACCCCATGCAAAGTAGAAATGGGGCGTCGTATCGTCCTAATGCACCAGACCTAGTCGCGAGGACAGCGCGCGTTACGCGACGGGTTCGCGCGCAAGGCCCATGGCCCGCAACGCCGACGCAAAGGCCGCAAGGCGCTGCTCGCGGTAGGCGGCCTGGTCGACGCCTTCATAGTTCATGAAGCCCTGTCCAGTCTTCATGCCGATGCGTCCCTCCCGCATATTGGTCTCGATAATCGGCGGTGCGGCGTAACGATTGTCGCCCAGCGCGTCGGCCAGATAGCGGCTGGCATGATACAGAATATCGCCGCCGCCCCAGTCGATGAATTCGAGCAGGCCCAGCACCGCAAAGCGGAATCCGAAGCCGTAGATCACGGCCTTGTCGATATCTTCCGCCGAGGCAACACCCTCCTCCACCATGCGGGCCGCTTCGTTCATCGCCAGCGACTGAATTCTGGGAACGATAAAGCCCGGCCGCGCCGCGCAGACCACCGGCACCTTGCCGATGCCTTCGAGCAGCGTCTTCATCCGCGTCGTCGTCTCCGGCGCGGTGAGCCGCCCGGGGGACAATTCGATCAGCGGCACCAGATAGGCCGGATTGAGCCAGTGCGCATTGAGGAAGCGGCCAGAATGTTCGATCGAGCCTGCGAGATCGTCGACCAGCATCGTCGAGGTGGTCGAGGCGATGATCGGGCGCTCGCCTGTCAACCGCGAGGCCTCGGCCAACGCCTTGCGCTTCAGCTCAAGGATTTCCGGCATCCCCTCGAAGATGATATCGCAGCGTGGCAGCGCTGCAGCCGCCTCCTGCCGGGGCATGATCGTGACCCGCTCGGCAATTCTGGATACAAGCTCGGGCGGGAGCAGATCGATGCGCGAGAGAATCTCGAGCGTCGAGCGGATTTCCGCCCTCGCCTCCGCCGCTAACGCCTCGAATGCTGCCGCTTCCCGTTCCTTGAAATCGATGACGACCACATGATGGCCGGCGAACGCGAACACGACGGCGATGCCGCGTCCCATCCGTCCGGCGCCAAGACATCCGATGACCGGTTTCATCTGAAGCCCTCGACCAGAAGATTTTGCAGCGCGGCCCAATCGAGATTGCCAAGACCGAGCGAGGACAAGCTGCGGCCCGTCACCGCAAAATCCTCGCCGGCGATGGCGGAGCCGATCGCGAGGAACGCCTTGACGAGCGGTGTCTGCACGCCCACGAGACCTGCTACGGATGCAAGGAACGACAGGCCGAGACGGAGATCTTCCAGCATGTAGCGGTGCTCGACAAGAATGAGCCGCTCGGACCAGTCGCCGGAATCCGTAAGCTGGTCGTGCGCGTCGCGCGCATACATCCAGGGCTCGCCGTCCTTCGAATAATGGTTGGCCAAGGGAAAATGCGGCGCTCCGTAACCAAGCGCCTCGCGGATGGTGATGCGTTCGGCATCGAGCGCATCGGTGACGCGGCGGATCGACGGCTGAGTTCCTTCCTTGTGAATGTCCCACTTCTCGAAATGTTCGATCGGGCCGGCATTCATGGTGATCAGCGGCGGATGGATGATCGGGCCGGCATTCATCAGCGCGCCCGACAGCGCATCGCCGCATGGCTCAATGGCGTTCGGAAACGCGCGCTCGATCACACCCAGCGCGTGCTTGGCCAGACGCTGCGGAAACACGCCGGTCGGCAACCGCGCGCCCCTGCCGGAGATGCGAACGGCATAAGGACCTTGCTTGCGCGCCAGCCACGGCAAGGTACCCGTCTCGGCGGTTGCGATCTCCGCGCGATTGCCGGCATCGCGGGCGGCGCGGGCGAAGATGTAGGAGCCGAACGTGCCGGGCGGCAGAAACACGACCTGGCCGTCGCGCAAATGCGGCGCGGCCAGCTCGGCGATTGATCCTTGCGCAAATGCAGGCGCCGGACACAGGATGAGATCGGCGGCTTCGATGGCTTCCGCAATCGACGACGTGATCGCCGCGAGCTTGGCATCACGACGGCCGGACCGGTCGATCACCGTTATCGTGCTGCCCTGCGCCCGATGCGTCTCGACATCGGCAGGATTTCGACGCCACAGCCGGACTTCGTGACCGGCCAACGCAAAGTCACCAGCCGCCGCGAACGAACCGTTTCCGCCACCCAACACTGCGATTTTCAAAATGACCTCCAGCTTCGTTGTCGTCCGGTTCGGTATCGATGCGCCATCTCTCGACGTGCATCGGAAACCGTTATGCGGGATTCACCTTGACGTTCCTCTCCTGCCACGCCGCCCAGGTCGGCCGGTCGATCTGGAACAGGTCGGTGGAGCGCGCGTACCAGCCGCTGCCGTGCATGCGGGCAATCAGGTGCAGCGCCTGCGTGTCGATGTGGCAGCGTTCCTTGTCCAGGATCACGGCATCGTCGACATGGGCCCGGAGCACGCGGCCGATGACGGCGGTCTGCCGCGGTCCCGTCACCAGCGAGGTGAGGACGCGGCATTCGAACGACACCGGCGATTCCGCGATACGCGGCGGCCGTACCGCCTGCGAGGCGGCCGCCGTCAGTCCGGCAAGCCTTAATTCGTCGATCTCCGGTGGCGCATCGATGCAGGTGATGTTCATGGCCTCCGCGTTGCTCTCGGCGACGAGGTTGACGACGAATTCCCCGGTATCGAGGATGTTCGCCGCCGTGTCCTTGAACCGTTCCGAGCCTGCCAAAAGTCCGATCGCAACGGTGGGCGGCTCGTGTCCCATGACGTTGAAGAAGCTGAAAGGCGCGGCATTGATCACGCCGCTCGCGGAGAGCGTGGTGATCCAGGCGATCGGCCGCGGCGTTACCGTGGCCGTCAGGATCTTGTAGCGATTCTGCGCCTCCAGCGTCTCCATGTCGAAGATCATGCCGACCTCTCAGATCGCCACCACGGGATGACGCAGCCGGCCGATGCCGGTCACTTCGGCTTCCACAATGTCGCCCGGCCACAGCCATTCCTGAGGAGAGCGCCCGGCGCCGACACCCTCGGGCGTGCCGGTCGCGATGATGTCTCCCGGTTCCAGCGTCATCGCGGCTGAAATGTCGGCGATCAGCAGCGGCACCTTGAACAGCATGTGGCGCGTGTTGGAGCGCTGCTTCTCGACACCGTTCACCGTCAGCCAGAGATCGAGCGCGTGCGGGTCGGTGATTTCATCCGCCGTGACGATGCACGGCCCGAACGGCGCGTAGGTGTCCTGGCCCTTGGAGTAGATCCATTGGCCGGCACGACGATTGTCGCGGGCGCTGACGTCGATCATCACGCTGTAGCCGAACACGAAGCCGAGCGCGTCCGCCTCCGACACGCGCCGCGCGGTCCGCCCCATCACCACCGCAAGCTCGACTTCCCAGTCGAGCTGCTGCGTGATCGCCTTGTTGTGATGGATGGCTTCGTCCGGTCCGATGACGCTGGTCGGCGGTTTCGAGAAGATGATGGGCTGCTTCGGCAGGTCCTTCGCCGTGTCGAGGGCGCGCGACGATTCCGCGACGTGCTCGACATAATTCAGGCCGATGCCAAAAATGTTCTTGCGCGGACGCGGGATCGGCGCCAGCAGCCTGACATTCGCGAGCGGCAATGCGGCGCCGACGGGCCAGCCATCCCTGTCCTCATTCAATATCTTCTTGAGCGCCGCCAGCGCGTGCGGCCCGAGATCGATGAAATCGAGCATCGATGACGGAAGAGAAACCCCGGCATGCTGCCCGGCCTTCTCGACGTCCACGACGAGATCACCAACGACAGCGCCAAGACGAGCGGCGGCCTCAACGGTGCAGCGATAGGTAACGAGACGCACTGTTGCTCTCCTAGGATATGAGCGGCTGGCGGCCGCCATTGTCGCCAAAGGCTTCCTCGCGGTAGAGCCCGAGCGCTTGCATCACCGGCAGATCATTGAAGGTGAAGAGGCAGGCGTCCTCGCTGGCTGAGCCATTCACATGCTCATGCCAGGCCCAGGACGGCACGCAGAAGATGTCCCGCTCCTTCCAGTCGAAGCGCTTGCCGTCGATTATCGAGTGACCGCTTCCCTTCGCGACCTGATAGATGAAGCTTCCGGTGTGACGATGCGCGCGGGTGCTCTCGCCCGGCCGCAGCATCTGCATCGATGCGCCGATCGTCTGCATCACCGGTCCGCCGGTCGCGGGATTCACATAGTTCATGAGGACGCCGTCATACGGCGAACCGTCGGTGGCCTTGCCGTAGCGCTGCAGCGCCTCGTAGGTCGGGCCCCACTCATATTTGAGCAGCGGCGAATATCTCTTGGACCATTCGGCGCCGGCCGGTCGCAGGCCGGGACTGCCCCAGGTGTGCGTCATGTCGTCGACGGGATAGCCGACGCTCTGCTGCAGATCGGGATGGACGACGTAGAAGTTGGCTTCGAGCGTGTTGACCAGGGGAATGTCGAGGCCGTCCTGCCAAATGCAAGGTGTGCCGTCGCTGGAGACGCCGTGCTCGTGCCAGGTGCCGTTCGGCGTCAGCACGAAATCGTTGGCGCCGAGCGTCATCTTGTGGCCATCGACGATGGTGTAGGCGCCCTCGCCTTCCATGATGAAGCGCAGCGCAGAGGCTGAATGGGCGTGGGCGGATGCGACCTCGCCCGGATGCATGACCTGCAGGCCGGAATAGAGCCAGCCGACGGCGGCGGCGTGGTCGCGGCGGCCGGGATTGTTCAGATAGATGACGCGACGTCCGGCCTTCTCCGGCGACACCAGTTCGACGGAGCGCAACACATGCGCGCGGAGATCCTCATAGCGCCACAGCACCGGAACGGAGGATGATTTGGGCTGCCAGGGCTCGATCTTGTTCGCCACTGTCCAAAGGGCGCCTGCCTCCAGCCTTTCAAGTTCGTCGTAATAGGCGAGCAGTTCCGGCGTATCCTCGACATTGGCCCGCCCGGCCACATCTTCCCGGTGGTTCTCACGAGCTTTCGTTGCCATCTCGCCCTCCTGCGAGTTGACGCCGTTCTCGGCGCCACATTGTCAATTCATCTAATCGGGTATCATCGCAATCGCCTGTATCTCGACCTTGGCGCGATCCTCGACCAGCCCCGAAACCTGCAGCGCCGTCATGGTCGGAAAGTGACGGCCCATCACGCCGCGGTAGACCACGCCGATTTCCTTCAGGCGCGCCGAATATTCCTTGCGGTCGAGCAGGAACCACGTCATCGACACGACGTGCTCGGGTGCGGCGCCGCCGGCGCGCACGACCGCATCGACATTCCTCAGGGTCTGACCGATCTGATCCACCAGATCGTCCGACTCGAACTTGCATTGCTCGTTCCAGCCAATCTGGCCGGCGATGAAGATCATCTTGCCGCGGGCGGCGACGCCGTTCGCGTAACCGCTCGGCTTGGCCCAACCGGGCGGCTGCAAGACTTGGAACATTTCCTAACTCCCATAGCAGGACGCGACTGGACGGCCGTGCGGCTAGATCGCCTTCAGGACGTCGCGTCCGATGATCAGTTTCTGGACTTCGGTCGCGCCTTCATAGATGCGCAACGCGCGAATTTCGCGATAGAGCTGCTCGACGATCTCGCCCGAGCGCACGCCGCGGCCGCCGAACATCTGCACGGCGCGGTCGATCACCGCCTGCGCGGCTTCCGTCGCAACCATCTTGGCCATCGCCGCTTCGCGCGTCGTGGAGGCCTTCTGCACGTCGCGCCGCCAGGCTGCGCGGTAGGTGAGAAGCGCGCTGGCATCGACATCGGCGGCCATGTCGCCGAGGGTAGCCTGCGTCAATTGCTGGTCGCCCAGCACGCCACCGAACATCCGCCGCGTCCGGGCATGCGCCACGGCCTCATCGAGCGCGCGGCGGGCAAAACCCAGCGCTGCGGCGGCGACCGATGCGCGGAAAATATCGAGCGTGCGCATCGCGATCTTGAAACCTTCGCCCGGCGAACCCAATAGCCGGGCCGCCGGAATCCGGCAACCTTCGAAGCGCAGCGTCGCCAGCGGGTGCGGCGCCATCACGTCGATGCGGTCGGCAATCGAGAAGCCGGGATCGTTGGGCAGTACCACAAAGGCCGAGATGCCGCGCGCGCCCGGCGCCTCGCCGGTTCGCGCGAACAGCGTGTAAACGTCGGCGATGCCGCCGTTGGAAATCCAGGTTTTCTCGCCATCCAGGATGTAATGGTCGCCTTCGCGCCGCGCGCTGCAGCCCATGGCGGCAACGTCGGAACCGGCCTCTTTCTCCGACAGGGCAAAGGCGGCAACCCATTCGCCGCGCCGCGCCTTCGGCAGCACCAGCGCGCGCAGTTCGGGCGAGCCGGCAATCGCCACCGCACCGGTGCCGAGCCCCTGCATCGCAAAGGCGAAATCGGCGAGCCCGCTGTGCCAGGCCAGCGTTTCGCGGGCGAGACAAATCAGCCGGGAATCGATCACCGCATCGGGCTGGTCGCCCGCAACGGACGCCTCCAGCAATCCGGCGGCGCCAAGCTTGCGGACCAGCGAACGGCAGGTTCCGTCGACGTCATGGCCGTGGGTATCGCCAAGGTCGGCTGCAAATGCATCAAGCGCGGCAGCGTATTCGCTGTGACGGGAATCGAAGAATGGCCACGCGAGGTGTTCGCGCGACGGCCCGCGTAATGGCGAAACCGGAGTCATACTAGTCTCCCGCAAAGGCCGCTCTTGGCGCACGCCGCCAGGGCAGCGCGCTCCAATAATGTTTCATGGCTAAAATATCCTGTCAAGCGAGACGCTCGCCAATCCGAAGCGCGGCAGCTGTGCATGAAGCCTACGAAACAGGCTGAAAACTGCACATAAATGCGCGATCGGCGCTTTTGCGCTCTCTGAACCTGCAACCCCGATTGACATCATTTTTGTTTCATGTCTAAAATTATATTCGGTCGTCCCGGAGTTCCGGACCGAGGCCTTGGAGGCGAGCATGGCAGAACGCTCTTTCGCGCGCGAGGTCGAGGACCTCAAGCTCGGCGCCGGCCAGGAATTTCGCGGCGAAGGCATCCTTGCCATCACCAAGGCCTTGCTCGAATGCGGCGTCAGCTATGTCGCCGGCTACCAGGGCGCGCCGATCTCGCATCTGATGGACGTGTTGTCGGACGCACAGGATATCCTGTCCGACCTCGGCGTGCATTTCGAATCCAGCGCGAGCGAGGCTACCGCTGCGGCAACGCTGGCCGCCTCGGTGATGTATCCGGTCCGTGGCGCGGTCACCTTCAAGGCCCCCGTCGGCATCAATGTCGCGTCCGACGCGCTTGCCAACCTCACGTCGGGCGGCGTGACCGGCGGCGCACTCATCATCATCGGCGAGGATTACGGCGAAGGCTCCTCCATCATGCAGGAGCGTTCGCACGCCTTTGCGATGAAGTCGCAGCTCTGGCTGGTCGATCCCCGGCCCAATGTGGCCTCGATCGTCAAGGCCGTGCACGATTCCTTCGAGCTGTCGGAAGCGTCGAATACGCCCGTGATGCTGGAGGTGCGGATACGCGCCTGCCATGTTCATGGCCGCTTCGCCACCCGCGACAACGTCCGCCCCGCCTTTCCGTTGTCCCGCGCGCTGGATCAGCCGTCGCGCGACACCAACCGCATTGTGCTGCCGCCGGCCTCGTTCCTGCATGAGAAAGAGAAGATCGAGCACCGCTGGCCCGCCGCGGTCGAATTTATCCACGCGCGCGGCATGAATGAAACCTTCGACGGCGATATCGACGATATCGGCATCATCATGCAGGGCGGCATGTACAACGGCGTCATCACCGCTCTACGCGAGGCCGGGCTTGCCGACATCTGGGGCGAGACGCGGGTGCCGCTCTATGTGATGAACGTGACCTATCCGATCGTTGACCGCGAGGTGATCGACTTCTGCCGCGACAAGAAAGCCGTGCTGATGGTCGAGGAAGGCCAGCCCGAATTCATCGAACAGGCGCTGCACAAGATCCTGCGCAATGCCGACATTCCGGCCAAGCTGCACGGCAAGGACCTGTTTCCGATGGCCGGCGAATACACCGCGCAGGTGATGGGCGAGGCGATCGGCGCCTTCATCCGCCGCTGGCGCCCCGATGCCTTGTCGGATGCCGCGCGCGCACCGAACATCGACCGCACCGAGGTCGATGAGAAGATACGCGCACTCGCGACCGTCGTGCCGCCGCGGCCGCCGGGCTTCTGTACCGGCTGCCCGGAGCGGCCGATCTTTTCCGCGATGAAGCTGGTGGAAAAGGAGCTGGGTCCGCACCACGTCGCCGCCGATATCGGCTGCCATCTGTTCTCGATCCTGCCGCCGTTCAATATCGGCGCCACCACCATGGGCTACGGGCTCGGCCCGGCGTCGGCCTCCGCCTTCAATGTGCCCGCAGGCAAGCGCCCGATCTCGATGATGGGCGATGGCGGCTTCTGGCATAACGGCCTGACCAGCGGCGTCGGCAATGCCGTCTTCAACCAGCACGACGGCGTCATCGTCGTGGTCGACAATTACTATTCCGCCGCAACCGGCGGCCAGGATATCCCCTCCTCGCGCGCGGACAATCGTTCGCGTTCGACCAAGCATCCCATCGTCGAGGCGGTGAAGGGCGTCGGCGCCAAATGGGTGCGCCAGATCGACCGCACCTACGACGTCTCGCGCATGCGCGACACGCTGCGCGAGGCGCTGACGACGGAGGAAAAGGGACCGAAGATCATCGTCGCCTCGTCGGAGTGCATGCTGAACAAGCAGCGGCGCGTGAAGCCGCTGGTGGCGGCCGCCGCCAAACGCGGCGAGCGCATCGTGCGCGAACGCTTCGGTGTCGACGAGGACGTCTGTTCCGGCGACCACGCCTGCATCCGCCTGTCCGGCTGCCCGTCGCTGTCGGTGAAGCCGACCAGCGATCCGCTGAAGGACAATCCGGTCGCCGCCGTCGACAATAGTTGCGTCGGCTGCGGCCATTGCGGCGAGGTCGCGGACGCGGCCGTACTGTGCCCCTCCTTCTACCGTGCCGATGTCGTTTCCAACCCGACCGCATTCGAAGCCCGGCTCGACCGTATCTGGCAGCGGATGATCGGCGCATTGCAGCGCTGGCGGGCGGGGCGACGGGTCATGTTCGAGCAGGAGGCGGCATGAACGTCTCTGTAGCGCCCTCCTCCGTCGGACTCAGCCAGGCACGGCCCATTACCGTCGCGGTGCTGGCGATGGGCGGCCAGGGCGGTGGCGTGCTGGTCGACTGGATCGTGGCGCTCGCCGAGCGGCGCGGCTGGTTCGCGCAGTCGACATCCGTGCCCGGCGTCGCCCAGCGCACCGGCGCCACGATCTATTACATCGAGATGATCGCGCCTGACGCGAACAAGCCGGAGCGTCACCCCGTGCTGTCGCTGATGCCGGCACCCGGCAAGGTCGACATCGTGATCGGCGCCGAATTGATGGAGGCCGGCCGCGCCATCCTGCGGGGGCTGGTGTCGCCCGATCGCACGCTGCTGATCGGCTCCTCGCATCGCTCGTTGGCGGTGATCGAGAAGACCGCGCCGGGCGACGGCACCGCCGATGCGTCGCAGGTCTACGAGGCCGCGAACGTTGCGGCCAACCGCTTCATCGCGTTCGACATGGCCGAGATTGCCGAGGCCACCGGCAGCGTGGTCTCCTCGGTGCTGTTCGGCGCGCTCGCGGGCTCGGGCGCCCTGCCCTTTGCCACCGAGGATTTCGAAGAAACGATCCGGGCTGCCGGTGTCGGAGTCGATGCCAGCCTGCGCGCCTTCACCGCCGGCCGCAAGCGCGCCGTCGCCACGCTCAAGCAGGATCCGAAGATCAAGCCGGCAGCGAAGCCGCCACTCGCCAAGCGCTTTCCGAGTCTCGAACCGATTGGCCATGCCGATTACGACGCGCTGGTCGCACGGGCGCGGCAGTTGCCGCCGGAGGTGCATGGTATCGTCGCCGCCGGCCTGCAACGCGTCGTCGACTATCAGGACGTCGCCTATGGCGGCGAATATCTCGCCCGGCTGGAGGCGATGCCGCGCGAGGCCACCGGGTTGATGCAGGCCTTCGCCAAATATCTCGCGGTCGCGATGGCCTATGACGACGTCATCCGCGTCGCGGACCTCAAGACGCGCGCGGGGCGGTTCGACCGGGTGCGCCGCGAGGTGCGGGCCGGCGATAACCAGGTTCTCGCCATCACCGAGTTCTTCCATCCGCGGATCGAGGAAATGGCGGGGCTGCTGCCGCCGCGTCTCGGCGAAAGGGTCGAGCGCAGCGAACGGCTCGCGCGGCTGATCGATCGCGGACGCAAACTGCGCACGACCTCGCCGTTGGCGTTCCTGATGCTGTACGGCGTCGCCGGCCTGCGCCGCTTTCGCCGCCGTACGCTGCGGCATGTCCGGGAGATGCGTCATCTCGATCAATGGGCGCAGCGTGTCAGGAAGTTCGCCGCGACTGACATCGCGCTTGCAATCGCCGTGTGCGAGGCCCGCCGTCTCGTCGGCGGCTATTCGGACACGCATTCGCGCGGCGAATCGAAATTCGACAAGGTCATGCTGGCGTCCGAACGCCTGGCCGGCCGGCCCGACGCTGCCGAATGGGTGCAACGGCTGATCAAGGTCGCGCTGAAGGACGCCGACGGCGCCGAGCTCGACGGCGCGCTGCGGACCGTCGAGACACTGTTTGAGGACGCCTGAGGATGGATCAATTCGAAGTCGTGGTGTCGAAGGCCGAGGCGCTCACGCCGCGCATCCGTGAATTCGTGCTGGCGCGCGCCAATGGCGCGCCGATGCCGGGCTGGGCCGCCGGCGCCCATATCGACATCCACCTGCCTGATGTCGGCCGGCGCTCCTATTCGCTGATCGAGACCGCATCGCCCCGCGCGACCGAACATCCGACCGCCTATCGCATCGCCGTGCTGCAGGAAAGCAAGAGCCACGGCGGCTCCACCTTCATGCACGGCCTCAAGGTCGGCGACCGCCTGACGATTTCGCCGCCGGCGAACAATTTTCCGCTTCATGCGAGCGTCGGCGAGGTCGTACTAGTCGCGGGCGGCATCGGCGTGACGCCGCTGCTCACCATGGCCTGCGAACTAAGTGCGGCGAAACGGCCGTTCTCGTTCTATTACGCCGGCCGCAGCCGCAGCGAACTCGCCTTTCTCGGCGAGATCGAGCGGCTGACCGGCGCGAGCGCGATCATCCATGCCGACGAGGAAGCCGGCGGCTTCTTCGATCTCGAAGGCCTGATGAACCGGCTCGCGCCCGAGGTGCCGCTCTATCTCTGCGGCCCGCTGCCGATGATCGAAGCCGCCATCGCACTGGCGAAACGGATGAACTGGCCGCAGGGACGACTGCATTTCGAAATCTTCAGCGCGCCGGAAGAAAAATCCGGCGACGCCAGTTTCGAGGTCGAGCTCAAGAGCAGCGGCCGCGTCTACGAAATTCCAGCCGGCAAGACCATCCTCGACGTGCTGCTCCAGGCCGGCGAAGACCCGATCCATGACTGCAAGCGCGGCGATTGCGGCATCTGCCAGACCACTGTCATCGAGGGCATCCCCGATCATCGCGACTACATCCTGAGCGACAGCGAGAAAGCGTCGAACAAGGTGATGCAGATCTGTATTTCGCGCGCGAAGACCAAGCGACTCGTGCTCGACCTGTGAAGGAGGAACGCATGACCCGATACGCCGGCAATGCCGCGGCGCTCCGCGCCCTGGTCCGCGACCAGGAGGTTCACCGCGACGTCTATGTCAGCGAGGAGGTGTTCCAGCTCGAGATGGAGCACATGTTCCCGAACAGCTGGGTCTATGTCGGCCACGACAGCCAGGTCCCCAACGCGGGCGACTATTACGGCACCACGATCGGCACGCAACCGATCCTGCTGGTTCGCCACACCGACGGCACGGTGAAGGTGCTGCACAACCGCTGCCCCCACAAGGGCACGCGCATCACCTCCGAGACCTGCGGCAACACCGGAAAATTCTTCCGCTGCCCCTATCATGCCTGGAGCTTCAAGACCGACGGCTCGCTGCTCGCGATCCCCCTGAAGAAGGGCTACGAGAACACCGGATTCGAGCAGAGCCACGCCGCAACCGGAATGGCGCCGGTGCGCCATATCAGAAACTATCGCGGCTTCGTGTTCGCCAAGATCAACGATGGCGGCCTCGATTTCGAGGAGTTCTTCGGCGAAAGCCTGTCGAGCTTCGACAACATGATCGACCGTTCGCCGGTCGGCCAGCTCAAGGTCGCCGGCGGCGTCCTGCGCTACATGCACAATTGCAATTGGAAGATGCTGGTCGAGAACCAGACCGACACCTGCCATCCGATGGTGGCGCACGAATCCTCCGCCGGCACCGTGGTCGAAGTCTGGAAGAAGGCGCCGCCCGGCACCAAGAAGCCGATGGCCGTCGAGATCATCGCGCCCTTCATGAGCCCGTACGAGTTCTTCGAGAACATGGGCATCCGGATCTGGGACAACGGCCACGGCCACACCGGCGTGCACCACTCGATCCATTCCGACTATTCGGCAATACCGGGCTATTTCGAGAAGATGACGGCGGCCTATGGCGAGGAACGCGCCAAGGCGATCCTCGGCGAAAACCGGCACAACACCGTCTATTTCCCCAACATCATGATCAAGGGGCCGATCCAGTTGCTGCGGCATTTCAAGCCGATCGCGGCCAACAAGACGCTGGTCGAATCCTGGACCTTCCAGCTCGTCGATGCGCCGGACATGCTGCTGGAGCGCACGCTGATGTACAACCGGCTGATCAATGCGCCGACCTCCATTGTCGGCCATGACGATCTCGAAATGTACGAACGCGCGCAGGAGGGCCTGCATTCGAATGCCAATGAGTGGGTCAACCTCCAGCGCCTCTACAGTCCCGATGAAGCCGGTCAGACGAATGTGGCGGTCAACGGCACCAGCGAGTGGCCGATGCGCCACCAGTTCCGGGCCTGGACCAAATTCATGACGATGGGGATGTGACATGACCATGGTCGCTGAAGCTCCCCTGAAGAATGCAGTGCCAACCGACCAGGAATTGATCGACTTCGTGGTTCGCGAGGCGCGACTGATCGATCAGCAGCGTTTCGACGAATGGCTCGATCTCTACGCCGACGACGCCTTCTACTGGATGCCGCTGGAATGGAATCAGACCGACCCGCGGCTGACCTGCTCGCTGATGTACGAGGACAAGCTGCTGCTCTCGATCCGGGTCGAGCGGCTCAAGGGCGCGCGCACCTTCAGCCAGAAGCCGAAGAGCCGCTGCCATCACGTGCTGCAGACGCCGCAGGTGGATTCACGCGACGCTGCCGCCAACAGCTACGTCACCTGGACCCCGATGCACTATGTCGAGACCCGCCTGGAGGAGCAGACGCTCTATGCCGCCTGGGCCACGCATCATCTCAGCGTCGAGAACGGCAAGCTGAAGATCAAGCTCAAGCGCGTCGACCTGATCAATTGCGATGCTGCCTTCGGCAACATCCAGCTCTTCATGTGAGGTGAGATGCCCGCGCTCCCCTACACGGCAATCGTCAGCGGCGGCAATACCGGCATTGGTGCTGCGATCGCCCGCGGCTTCCTCGCCGACGGCTACGACGTGATCTCGCTGTCACGGCGCAAACCCGACTGGAGCCACCCCCAATTCATGTCGTACGAAGTCGATTTGCTCGATGCGGCGGCGACGCGGCAGGTGGCGTCGGAAATCGCGGCGAAGGCTGCGATCACCCATGTCGTACATAATGCTGGCGCGATCCGCGCGAAGCTGCTGGAAGAGGTTGTTGACGAGGATGTCGGCGCATTGGCGCAACTGCATTTCGGGACAGGGATTGCGCTGGTGCAGGCGGCGCTGCCGAGCATGAAGCTGGCCCGCTTCGGCCGCATTGTGCTGCTGTCCTCCCGCGCCGCACTGGGAGCCACCACACGCACTGTCTATTCGGCGACCAAGGCAGGCATCATCGGCATGGCGCGGACCTGGGCGCTGGAGCTTGCTCCATACGGCATCACCGTCAACGTCGTGGCCCCCGGCCCGATTGCGGACACCGAGATGTTCGAAAGCGTGATGTCGCCGGACTCCGAGCGCGCAAAAAAGCTCGCGCAATCTATCCCGGTCGGCCGTCTCGGCGAGTCCGGCGACGTCGCGCGTGCCGTCAGTTTCTTCAGTTCACCGGATGCCAACTTCATCACCGGACAAACCCTTTATGTCTGCGGCGGAGCCAGCATCGGATCGATTTCCATCTGAGATCACAACCATGGATGCCACAGTCAAACGAAAGGCCCGGTCCGCGAAGGGCGCGCGCGTTCAGCCCTTGCGGCCGGTCGAGCCGGCGCACGAATCCGACGGCGCGCATCTCGAACTGCGCATCTGGCTGCGGCTGCTGTCCTGCGCTACCCGGATCGAGAAGGCGCTGAACGCGCGGCTGCGCAAGGAGTTCAACACCACGCTGGCCCGCTTCGACCTGCTCGCGCAGCTCACACGCAAGCCCGAAGGCGCGACCATGTCGGAGGTCTCCGAACTCCTGATGGTTTCGAACGGCGCCATCACCGCACTGGTGCAGAAGCTGGAAGCCGACGGCTTGATCCATCGCGAGGTCGATTCCGAGGACCGCCGTACCTTCCGTTTGCGCCTGTCGCAGGAAGGCGCCAGGGAATTCGGCCGGATGGCGCGCCGGCACGAGGAATGGGTGATTGCCCTGATCGGCGAGCTGTCGCCCGTCGCGCAATCGGACCTGCTGCAACATCTGACCTTGCTGAAGCGCCGCCTCGACAAGCACACCTGATTGATCCCGCACTCGAACCTATGATTTGCGCTCGCCTCGCGGCGTTGCGAGCCTATGCCTGAAGAACGCCAGGATCTCGTCACGCGCGGCGATGGTCGGCTGGCCGGCCTCGTCGATCAGATGCGCGGTGACGACACTGTGCGGCGTCGTCACGTGGCGCGCGAAGAACGGCGCCAGATCGGTATTCGCCGCGCTGTCCGGAAGCACCCGGCCGATAAAGCGGTCACCGAGCGCTTCTGTGTAGGCCGCGAAGCGCTGCGCCATGCAGAACTTGTCGCCCTCGAAGCGATAGGCCATGACTGTCAGATCTTCCCGTTCGAGCCGCTCGCGCACCGCCCTGACTTCGTCGGGCGCGATTTCAATGCCGGCCGGATCGTTCATCGGCAGCGACGGCTGCGAGAGCACCGGCGCCAGCATCGACGGCTCAAGCATCATGGTCAGCGCAAAATTTCCGGTAAAACACATCCCGATGGCGCCGACGCCGGGACCGCCGCACGCGCCATGCGCAAACCGCGCCAGCGACCGCAGCCACTTCGTCACCGGGCTGGATTGGTTGGAGGACAGAGCGCGAAACTCGGCGCTCACACAGGCGCGCTGAAAGACCGCGGCGCCCTCCTCCGCACCCGGAACGGCGCCGTCGCGGCCGAACAGCGACGGCATGTAGACGGTAAAGCCGGCATCGCGAACCCAGCGGGCAAACCGCGCGACGTGCGGGCTGATGCCCGGCATCTCCGTCATCACGATGACGGCAGGTCCCGTGCCGGCGACATAGACGGCCTTGGTGACATCGTCGAGCGCGATGTCGCGGCGCGTGAAATCCTCGAGCGGATCGTCCTGCTTCATGGACCGTTTCGGCATCGGCGCAATTCCCTGATCGGTAGTCTGGCGGACATCGTTGCGATTTCGCGGCCGGCGGGCTAGTGTCGAAAATGACATTTATCAGGCATTTTTTGACATGACCAAAGTCGCGGTTATCGAGATCGAGGGATGCATGGCCTCAAGCGCCGCCATCGCCCACGACGTCATGGCGACCGCCAACCGGATCAGTGCTGCGAAGCGTGCTCCGCCTTTCAAGGTGACGACCGTGCGTTGCGGCTCCCGCCGAAGCGACGTCAATCTGCGAGGGATAGAACTCGTGATCGTCCCCGGTCTCGGCACTCCGTCGGCGGACGAGCTGGAGAGCAAGTTGAAAAGCCCGGCGTGCCGGCGTGCGGGCGACATGCTCACCCGCGCGTTCAGCAACGGCGCCATGCTCGCCGCGCCCTGTGCCAGCACCTTCCTGCTGGCGGAGACGGGGTTGCTCGATGGCCGGCGGGCGACCACGACGTGGTGGTTCGCGCCGCTGTTTCGCCAGCGCTATCCCCGCGTCGAACTCATGACGGAGCAGATGGTCGTCGCCGATTGGCCGATCGCGACGGCCGGCGCGGCCATGGCGCAGATGGACCTGATGCTCGCGGTCGTCAGCCGGTTCGCCGGACCGCGCTTAGCAAAAGCCTGCGCCAACTTTCTGCTGCTGGATGAGCGGCGCTCCCAGGCGCCCTTCATGGCGATGACCTATCTGGCGGGCCAGGACCCCAAAATCGCCAAGGCCGAGCAATGGGTGCGTGACAACATCGCGCGCGACTTTGCGATGGAGGAACTCGCCGCATCCGTCGCGCTGGCGCCGCGGACATTTGCCCGGCGAATGGCGGCGACCTGCGGCGTTTCACCGATTCAGTTCGTCCAGCGAATCAGGCTGGAGACCGCGCGATTGCTGCTGGAGACCACGCGGCTATCCGTCGAAGAGATCGCGCGGAGGGTCGGATATGCGGAGCCTTCCACGCTGCGCCGGCTGATCCGGCGCGATACCAAACATCCGCCCGGACATTTCCGACCGGCTGCGTGAATGGCTCGCGATGCCTTGGACGGATCGGCCCCGCTCACTTCATTCAGCTTCGATGCACTCTTGCATGATCCTGTCGATCTCGGCGATCGAAAGAACTCCGAGCTCGGCAATGAATACGATCCGTGCCCGCGGCGCCCCGGCCGCCGGCACCCCGCCCGGCGCCAGCGTTGCGCGTCCGCCAGCGAGCTGAAACACCATCAACCGCCCGGGCTGCTCCAGCGTCTCGAACAATCCCTTTGCGCGGGCGAGCTTCGGCGCCAGTCGGCCGATCGCTTGCTGCAATCGGGGGAGCGACACCGGCTGTTCCGATGTCCAGCTCAGCGTCTCGAACCGGTCCGTCGTTGGCCGTCGAGGCCCTGCTTCGCGCAGCGCCGGCACGCGGTCCACGTCGACAGGGAACAGCAGCGCTGCGGGGACTTCGCCATGCAGGGCATCGACCACCACCGCCGCCGGATGCAGTACGCGAATGGCCTTGCACAGTTGCGCGCGACGCGCCGCGTCTACCAAGTCTACTTTGCTCAGCGCGACCACGTCTGCCGCCCGGAGCTGTGACCGCAATAGCGCATCGCCGTTCAACGTCTCCGGCGTTGTCGTCGCGTCGACCACGCACAGCACCGTCTCCAGCGGCGCCTCCCGCCAGATCACGGGATCCATCAGGTTGCGCACGATATCAGCGGGATCGGCGACCCCGCTGGTTTCGATCACGATGTACTCCGGCCGCGGATCGCGCCGCAGCAGCGTGGCGAGCGTGCGCAGGAGATCGCCTTCCAGCGAGCAGCAGATGCAGCCATTGCTCAGGCTGACCACCCCGTCGCTGGCGCCCGCGATCAGCTCCGCATCGATGTTAACAGCGCCGAAATCGTTGACCACGGCAGCGATCCGCCGCCCCGCTGCATGCGCCAGCAGATGGTTCACGACCGTGGTCTTGCCCGCCCCGAGGAAGCCGGTGATCAGCAGGACCGGGACCGGCACGATCAGCCTCCGTCCGTCAAGCTTGGGCAACAGGCCGGCGCACCGGCCGGCCGGGCCGCGCCGCCACATCCAGCACACCATCTGTGATCAACGGCTCGCCGCTCACCACCAGATGCCGCACGCCTTCTGACGGGCGGTTCATCGCCGAGAACGTCGCGCGGTCGGTCAGCGCATCGAAATCGAACACGACAATGTCGGCATCCGCGCCCACCTGCAGCCTTCCCTTGGCACGCATGGCCGGCGTGCTGTGGGAAAGGATCTCCGCCGGGATCAGGGCGCATTTGCGGATGCCCTCGAGCAGCGACACCGCCCGGCGCTCACGCACCCACTCGCGGATGAAGCGGGTGAAGCAGCCCGCCGAACGCGGATGCGAGGTGGCGTCATCAGGCAGCGGCCAGGCGTCGCCGGTGTAGACGCTTCCGTCCGACAGTGTCCAGGGCATCGCGTCGGAGGCGATCGCGCCGCCCGGATACAGCACCGATATATCAAGGAGGTCGCGATGATGCGGATTGTTCTCGGTATCCAGGATGTGCCACAGCACCAACGTGGAGGGCTCCTCCGCCTGCGCCGCCAGCAATTCCTTGCGATCGCGGAAGCGCCGTCCGTCGGTCACCCGCTGCACCGAATCGTAGCCGGTGCCGTTGCGCTCCACGAATTCGGGGTCGCTGAAGAACGCTGCCGCCAGCACCGTCGAACCGGTGCCGTATGGATAGGCCTCCACCGTGATCGGCAGGCCCTGCGCCTGCGCCCTGGCCACCAGCACGGCGCAACGCTCGACGTCCGTCTTGCTGGAAGAGTTGAAGTGGCAGATGTGCATGTGCGCGCCGGTGGCGCCGGCATAGCCGATCAGGCGGATATAGGCCTCGGCCGCGCTTTCCGGGTCGATGCGGGACATGTAGGCGACGTGGGTGAAGGTCGCGACATCATGCCTCGCCGCCAGTTGGCACACGGCGGTAAGCTCCTGTACGCCGGCACCCGGGGCATAGGCGTTGAGGATACCGATGCCGATGCCGCCCTCGTTCAGGCCAATCTCCAGGCGGTCGAGGATGCCGGCCACCTCGGTGTCGCTGGCCACGTTGTCGATCCAGCGGCGATCGCGCATCGCATTGCCGAACGCCTCCAGCGAGCTCTCCGTGTTGGAGCCGGTCATCGCGCCGATGCGCGCGAACGCCCAGTTGGCTGCGGCGCCGTAGTTCAGCACGCGTCCCTTATCGGCCTGCCGCCGATACCAGGATGCGACCGGCAATACTCCGGCTTCGAGGTCGAGCGTCGTCGTCACCCCGTCGAACGCCTGCATGCGGTCGGCCGGGATCGACTGGCCGTGCGCATGCAGGTCGATGAAGCCCGGAGCCACCACCAGGCCGGTCGCGTCGATCACCCGCTCGGCGCTGCCGAGCCCGGTGCCGACGGCCGAGATCCGGCCATCCAGTACCGCCACATCGCCAATGGCATCCATCCCGCTCGCCGGATCCACCACCCGGCCGCCACTGATCATCAAGCCGCCCATATCGCCACTCCCGCACGTAAAGAGGCCGGTCCGGCAAGGCCCGGCAACAGCTCCGCAGGTATCTGCCCCGCCCACATACGAGCCGCCCTCGACTTCAATAGAGGCAGATTTTCGGACCGACGACTACCTCCGCTGACGCCGGCGCATCATGCGCGTATTGCTCCATATCCTTGGCATTCATCGCAAAGGCCTCCTCTCCAGATCGATCGCCGAGATTGCAGCATCGCCTCGCCAAGAGCGGGACGGGAGATTTTGGAAGCGGCCCACAGCGTGAATAACTGTAACTTCGTTGCCACATCGGCGAGTTCAGTGTTGTTGTGTTCGCCGCGCTACAGACTCTGCGGCCAACATCAGCAAGTGTGCCTGCGGGGGTAGTTAAAGCGGCGCGGTCGTTGCGGACTCGTCGAGGGCCATGGGGGCTTAACCTCCACGAGTCCGCACGCTCCGTTTTTCGAGCGCAGGTGCGACGATTTATCGATTCTTGTTATTAATTCCTGGAAAAAGCGAGTGATTGAAATGCGCAAACATCCCGCCGCGGCTACTTCAGCAGATCTCAACTTCATCAAAGCGTATTTCGAGCTGAAGAAATTGCGAGAAGACATTGAGTGCATCGAGCGATCATCGAGGTCACGCTCAAGCCGAGCGGCGGTAGCGGATCGCGATACGCCCAAAGGTGATGATCGCACTCAAGAAGTTTTGCGGCCTTAAGCGCACCCAATTTCCCCGGCCGCACGCAGGTCCGCAACGCATGTCGGCGGGCCACAAGAGGGCGACTTCGCGTCCAGAGGCAGATTTTCGGACCGACAACCACCTCCGGCAATGCCGGCACCTCATGCGTATTGCTGCACCATTCATCGCCGCGACGTGCTAAACTTCCGGCATGTCTGAAATCTCGACTTATGATGGGCAACCGCTGCCGTTCGAACAGCTCGCGAAAGCGATCGCGGAACGCCGGTCTACCTATGGCCGCGCCAGCGGGCTTCGCATCGATCGTGCCGAGCGCGGCGAAGCCTGGTCCAGCCTGCCCTACCAATCCGTCTTCGCCGGCGACACGGAGTCCGGCGTGATCCACGGAGGGGTGGTCACCGCCATGCTGGACGAAAGCTGCGGCATGGCCGTCCAGCTCGCGCTCGACGGCAGCCGCGCGATCGCGACGCTCGATCTGCGCATCGATTACCAGAAACCTGCCAAACCCGGCCTCGACATCAAGGCGCATTCGATCTGCTACCACGTTTCGCGTTCGATCGCCTTCGTGCGCTCGACCGCCTATCAGGAAACCGAACAGGATCCTGTTGCGACCGCCGCCGCCTGCTTCATGATCGGCGCCAACCGCACGAACATGCTGCAGGACAGGGAGGCGTACGAGGTGCCGGTCCTCGACGCACCGGAAGACGTTTCAGGCGCATTCGCCAAGAGCCCGTTCGCCCGCTGCCTCGGCATCCGCGTCGCCGAGGACGGCGTGTTGCACATGCCCTTCTCGCCGAGGATCATCGGCAATCCGGTGCTGCCAGCCATCCACGGCGGCATCACCGGCGCCTTCCTGGAGACGACGGCGATCGTCGGTGTGGCGCGCGAACTCGGCATTGCAACGCCGCCCAAGCCGATCGGTCTGACCATCAACTATCTGCGTTCGGGACGGGCGCTGGACAGCTTCGCGAATGTCTCGATCGTCAGGCAGGGCCAGCGCATCGTCGCCTTCCAGGCGCAGGCGTGGCAGGAGGATGCATCAAAGCCGATCGCGACGGCGTTCGGACATTTCAAGTTGAGGCAGGCGGGGGACAGGGATTAGGGCGCACGCGAACCGTCACCGCGCCTCACGATCTCGCTGCGCGTCTGCCAAGGCTTGGGGCTCGACCATCAAGCCCTGTCGTTCGTAACGACGACGCGTCCTGCTAAAGCGCACGACGACAGCATGTCGGGTGCTGTTCGCTTTGGCGCGCCGCGTGAGGAGGGCATTTCCCGCCGGCAGATACGCGAGATCATCGAGACCGACGCAGCGCAGACATGCCGGGCCGGGCTTCTCCATCATTAGCAGATCTCCGGTGCCGCCGCACCGATGGCATGTCCATTCCGTACTCAATGGCTGGATTACTACCAGCTCGAGAGCGCGGCTTGCCTTTGTTGCCATGCGCTCGCGCTTTTTCTCGGAAAGCTCGGGCGAGACCCAGTGTGTCCGATATGCCGCCTCAATGGCAGGATTTCCGCTTCGACTGAAGCGCAGTATCTGGCGGCGCGCCGTACGGTCGACGTATGCCGTCTCGCTGGGCAACAGTCCCCTGGCGGTCGCCCAAGCCTGGAACAACCGCATGGCTTCCGAGATGCCCGGCAGACCAGTCTGGATAACTTCTTCCAGGCAATCGATCTGCCCGCGGCGCCAACGCTCCACCGCGCCAGAGTCCAGCCATCCGATCCCTGTGAGAACGTCGATGGCGCTCACGAAGTGCTGGGCGGCAAGGGCCGCTTCAGCCGCCGTCACGACGCGATCGGAAAGCGGAACGCGATTCTTCCGGCTCATTGCAGCTCCCGGCACACATCGCAAATGACGCCGCACCCGCGCCGCGGTGGCGACGCGGCTCGGCGCTCGCGCCAGTCTCGACAGGCAAGATCAGGCACGCGGATCAGTTTCGCAAGGCTTCAACCATTTCCCGGTCCATTTTCGCTGACAGGGCAATGGCAACCTTGACATGCGCGCTCCCAAAATAAGCGAAAACAACCCCATGCAAAGTAGCAGGCGGCCGCTGGCGCTCGAACAGCAACTTGACACGTCGGGCAAATCAGGGGCATTCCTCCACCATTCCGCAATCCTGTAAACGCCGCCTCGCCCCGCAATAGCGGGCGCGTCGGTTGCGATTGCGGCTGAAAAGCCCTCACCCACCATTGAAATTGCAGGGATCACCGCAGCGAACGATCGCGCGTGCGTGGCCGAACCGCGCTTCGCCCACGCGTGGCCCAAGGAATATCGACATGAACACCGCTCCTGATATCACTACGCCAACGGCGATCGCCGCAACCGACCAAGCCAAAGCGGTAGCCACCCCGCGGATCAAGCTGCTGTCGCATGGATTCTCCATCGACCATCCAGACCCGGAGCTCGGCGAACAGCTCATGGCTGATACACTGGGTGTCGCCGACCGCGAAGCGATGCATGGCATTCTCAGGCAACTGGTAAAGGCCAGCGTGAGCGGCGAGAGTCCCGACGAGGTCAACCTCTCCTTCATGATTTCGATGGTGAAGAGCATTCGGCCGCGGGATTCCGTCGAGGCCATGCTGGTGGCGCAGATGGTTTCGGTTCATGTGATGGCGATGCGATGCGCCCATCACCTTGCGAATGCGGACGATCTCGCCCAGCACGACAGCGCCGCGCGCGCCTTGGGCAGGCTCGCCCGCACGTTTCCCGCCCAGATCGACGCGCTCAACCGCTACCGAAGCCATGGCGAGCCCGCCATCACCGTGCAGAACGTGTCGGTGGGCGACGGCGGCAAGGCCATCGTCGGCAACGTCACGCAACATGCGAACGTGATCGTGTCGGACAAGAACCCGGCATCCGCGGCGCGGAAGGCGCCGAAGGCCGCGGGCTCCAGGCGAAAGCGCGATTCCGTCTGTTCCAAGCGGGAAGCATAGGCATGAGCGATCACATCAGAAATACCGGCCCGATGCTGGCGAGCCCGCGTTGTGGCGCCAACACCCGCACCAGTGGCGCGTGCCGCTCGCCGGCGGTGCACGGCAAAAAGCGCTGCCGCATGCACGGCGGCGCACAGGGATCCGGCGCGCCAAGGGCAAACCGGAACGCGCGCAAGCACGGCCTTTTCACTGGGGATGCGATCGCCGAGCGACGACAGATTCGGGCGTTGTTGGGTGAAGCGCGGAAGTTGCTGGAAGGGATGAAGTGAGTGCGTTTCGCAGCCTCGCTCGCCACCTACGCCGCGGTCAACTTGCGAGCCTTCTTCGCTCGCGCGGGCAACCTGCTTTCGACTGAAAATCCGACATTCAGCGCCCGCATGATGGTGGCAATCGTTTCGAAACGCGGCTTGGCGCCCGGTGCCAGCGTCTTGTAAAGGCTTTCGCGGCCGAGACCGGACGCCTTCGCTGGCTAGCCCACGTTGCGGGGATTAAAGCAACAGTGCACTCAACTGCGGGCGAGAGTTTCCAGCACCGTCACCGTAATTCGGCACCGGGCCGCCGCTATGACCCCACGATTTCGCCATACGCATCGTGTTGTTCGTCCGTACGACCCTTCCCGTCAGGCTAGCCTTCGGAAACATGGACATGGGCGGTGATTTCATTGGCCGCTGGCGTGCGGGTGGCGGCGGGAGAACGGCACGGCAGGCGAAGCCTGGAAAGTGCAGCGCGAAGGCGCTTGCTTGCGGCTCATGGCTGCTCTCGTGTGTCATCGTCGCCGGCATGGCGACGCCAACGGCATGGGCGGAAACAGCCGCGCCGGCCGCGACACGCGCCGCTGATAGCGAAAAAGACCAGGGTGGGCCTGGCGCCGCACAAGCCTCCCGCACGCAGAAGCCGGAGCCCGAAACAGTCCTGCGACAGAATGAGGTGCAGAAGCCGGCGCCGGAAGCTGCCGTTCAAATGCCGGAAGCCCGGAAATCGGGCCCCGACGCCAAGAATTTAGAGGCCAAGGATTTACCTGTACCCCAGTTCGTCTTGCCGGACGATCTGGCGAAGAAGATCGGCCAGAAGATCTGGCTGAATGAAACGGGCGGAAAACGTGAGGCGATCACGTCATGGAATGCGAACGAGGAATTCGCGTCCCTCGGCATCGGTCATTTCATCTGGTTTCCTGTCGGCAAATGGCTGCCTTTCGAGGAGAGCTTCCCGGCCCTGCTCGAATCCATGCGCAAGAAGAACGTGCGTTTGCCCGCCTGGCTGGACCAGACGCAAATTCCGGCCAACCCGTGGACCAGCCGGGCCGAGTTCAGGAAGAACGCCCACTCGCCGCAGATGAATGAGTTGAGGCAGTTTCTGCTCGACACCGTGGCGGAGCAGACGCAATTCATGATGGCGCGGGCGCAAGGCGCGATGGAGAAGATCCTCAAGACGACGCCCGAGGGCCCGGAGCGCGACCATCTCGTCATCCAGTTCACGCGCGTCGTTCGTGCCTCGGAGAATTTTTATCCGCTGATCGACTACATCAATTTCAAGGGCGAGGGCACCAACCCGAACGAAGCCGCCATGAACCGGGAGACCGGGCGGCGGCAGGGTTGGGGTCTCAAGCAGGTGCTGCTCAAGATGAACGGTGTGACCGGCGATCCGAAGGCCGTGCGCGCCGAATTCGCCGATGCGGCGCAGTTCGTCCTGCAGCAGAGGATTCGCAACCTTCCCTCCAACCGTGTCTTCGAGGTCGGCTGGCTGCGCCGCATCGCGACCTACCGCCGCCCGATCGCGGATCCGGAATCGAGCCCCGAACGGGCTTTGAGGAAATCGTTGCGGGTGACGGCGGCTCAATAGCTTTCCTGTGAAGGGGGCAGTTGCCGTTTTTGCGTAGGCATGAGGCCGCTTGTCCCGCGACGTTCGTCAGGCAATCGCGGGTTGCGCCTCGCTGCCGTCAGCCTTTGGCCCTCTTCGCCATCACCTTCCCATAGGCCGCCTGCAGCCGTTCGCCTACGCTTCGGCCGGTTCGACGCTTCGGTTTCGAGCCGAGATGGATTCCCACATGGTCGGGCCGCCGTCGCTGAGCAGCTTGGCGCGAATGCCGATTACGGTGACAGCGAGTAGCCCGCATGAGCGCAGCGATCTGCGGGATGGACCATCCCCCGGATCTCGCTGCGCTCATCCGGGCTACGCCTGCTGCTCCTGAAGGGCCGCATCTCTCGACTATTTGGCGCTTCGCCGTTCGCGCAGCAGGTTATCATATTGAGCCGGGTCGTGACGTTCCAGGCGATCGAGCGCGTCATTCGCCGCCTCGACGGCGGAGACGCCAACCTGCTCCTTGATTACGGCGATGTCCTTCGCGGCCTTTTCCAAACGGCCCAATGTTTCCGCGGGCACTGGTTGCATCCTGGCCAACGCGATCGCGATCTCCGTAAGCCAGCCAAGCTGTTTTCCATAGCTCGCAACCTCCGTAACGACCCGGTCCTCTACCGCGGGATCGCCAGCATAATTGACCGTAAGCGATGGCGAGAACCACGGCGCTGTAATGCGCTGAGCTACGTCGCCGGACAACGGCGCCCGAAACATCCACCACGGATCAAAGCCCGAAGTTTTTTTCGTCACAGGGTTCCTCCTATCGCAGTCTACGCGATCAACCGCTGCACCAGCGCCGACTCACTCGAGTAGGTCAAAAGCGCCTCGTGAGTAGCCCGAGTAACCCCAACATATGTCAGTCGAACACATTCCTCGACCGCCTCGCCGTGGCGGCCGAGCAAGCCCAGACCTGCAATAGCGACGCACGGAAACTCGAGCCCCTTCGCGGTGTGCATGCTCAACAACCGCACGGCTATACGCTTCGTCGACACCCTGTTCTTGTTGTTCCTGGCCAGATCGATCGGCACTTCATGCCTGGTGAGTACCTGAGCGATCCGCTCGCCAATCCAGTGCTCCGGATAAAGGCAAGCCATTTGCGGCCACTCGTACCCCGCCTTTTTCCGCCCGAGAAACCACTCGGCGACGCAGTGTGCTTCCGCGTCGATGCTCACACACTGCCGCACGTCCGGCACCAGTCCCTGCCGACCTGCATCTTCAGGCAACAGGATGGGGTGCTCATCATCGGCCGTCGTACCCGGAGCGCCGATCACGTCTGAAGCGAAGCGTCGCGCAAAGGCAACGATTTGGGCCGTGTTGCGGTAGTTGACTTTCAGTACGGTCGTTCGGCCCTTCGCTTCAATTCCGAGCTGGCTCCACACCGGGCGCTCACGTCCCTTGTAGATGGCCTGTATATCGTCATAGACGACCATCAGCGCCTTCGTGCGCGGGTTCACCATCTTGGCCGCAAGCGCCAGCCATTGCGGCTCGAAGTCGTGTGCCTCGTCGATCAGGACCGCATCGTACTGTTCCGTTGGGATATGTCCCTGGTCTACAGCCTTGACGACCTCTGAGACGCTCGCAGCCAGACGCTTTGCGTAGTCCGGATATTCTCGCTCGGATGGGGCGGGAATCCCGTAGGTCCGCAGCATCCGGTAACACCAGGCATGAAAGGTAAGGACCTGAACACGGTCCTCCACGCCTCGATCCTGCATGGCATCCTCAAGTCGCCCGGCGATGCCGTTGGCGTAACACAGGATGAGCACTGGCTTCATCGCCGAACGCGCCAGATATTCGGCTCGAAAGGCAAGGATCAGCGTCTTGCCCGATCCGGCGACGCCGCGAATAATTCGATGCCCCTCTCCCAGACTGCGCGCGATCTGCTCCTGATGCATGTCCATGACTGCAAGCGTCCGGTCGGATGGATCGGGCACCACTGGTTCGTCGAGAGGCAGCGCAATCTGTCGTATGCGGATTTCGGGAAAGAGCAGCGCGCGCAGCCGGTCGAACTGCGGCATCGACAGAGGCTCTCCGAGACGCGGATAGACCATGCGCCATAATCTGGACCGGAATTCCTCGGGGTCCGCGCTTTCAGTCATTTCATCCTTGAACACACTGAGATGCTCGGCGAACACCTCCTTGAGATTGGTCTGATCGAACTGCTTGCGCGTGATATTGGTGAACACGGCTCCGAAGCCGAACGGAACGATGGATTTGCCCATGAAGTGGTGACCGGCCGGAAACAATAGTTGCCCATCCCGCTCCAGCGTGCGCACGACCTCGAACGTGTATTTGCGAGCCTGCTCCAGGGGATGGCTCTCGCGCACGGAGATTGTGCCAAACGACGGCGTTCTCTTCGAGGAAGTCCTTGAGGCGCTCCGCGAGCCGCAGCTCGCCGCGGGTGTCGAAGCGCGCGAAGCCCAGGCTGGGAATCAGAATCGCCATGTAACGGCCAAGAGGTTGACAGCCAGCTCAGAGCTTAACGCGACCTCAACACGCTTTGAACCAATGCTCACGGGCCTGCCCCTTCGCAAATCAAGCGTTCTCCCAGCGACTATTTCAGGAAGACCTATTTGGGCCGGGGCGACTTCAACACCCGTGCGACGGCGTCCTGAAGCCCTGGCGATCCCCAGGGAAGACGAAGGGCGTTACGCGAAGATACTGAAAGATAAAAGCAAATTGGCTTGACTGCGAGCGAATTGCTACCACGCCTTGTTACCACCTTCAATAGCGGCAACTCTCATCCCGCACCGCTCGGCTGGCTCGCCGCCTGTTCAAGGGAGAGACGGCAAGCCATGCTTAGCGATGAAGCTGAGAGCAATCGCGAACTCTCCACAGAGAAAAGCGGCTAGGCCGAGCCCGATCCACGTATAACCAGACGTTAAGCAGTCCTGGGCTTCCCTCATACTAACGGTGTTATCCGAAATACTTTCAGAATACAGCCCGAGTTGTTCGATCCGCGTGTCCTCAAGCTTTCGCCCTTGCACAATGTCGTCTGCCCAGTGGATCGGGTTCGTACCGGCGTAAAAGAACCTCCCTGGCATCGTGGCTCGGATTACGCGGGCGAGCGCCACGATCAAGCATATGAGCAAGGGAACGAGAGCGGCATAGTGCACGCCTAAATCGACCAGCCTCGCTGCAAGCGTGCCGACCAATCCCGCTATCGCGGCTATAACAGCGCCTAGAATGGCAGCCAATGTGACTGCGCGCTGGGTGATTGCCAGAGCTGCTTTCAATTGCTCCTGCAAATAGGTCTCGGCTTGCTTTTCGAGCTTTTCCAGATAATCCTTACGCTCATTGGCCGCGAGTTTCGAAAGCGCTTCAACCAGCAAGCGCCGCTTATTTTCCAATGCTTGCTTAGTAGGGATTGCGGACATGTCACCCAAGGAACGTGAAGAAGGTTTGCGCAAGCAAGAGCAGAAAATCATTCGGGAAGAACGGGACCGGCAACGCGAAGAACACGAACGCCGAGAGCGAGAACGCGAATGGCAGGAGCGCGAAAGAAACCGGCGTCAGCAAGAAGATAACAGGCAAGGTTAAGAGCGACTAGCGTCGACGAGCAGGCCTATTGCCGATGAATGAATTTTCCGGTGCTCCTCTCGGAGCGCCCTGAAAGCCACGCCCGCTGCGGTGAACTGTGGACCGTCGGCCGAAGCAGCTTGAGCCATGGATCACAGCTCGTTGGTCAGAGCATCTTTAGGAACAATGCACGACCTCCGGACGTATCGCCGGGAACGAGATGGCGCGCCACTCAGAACAGAACTGCAAGCCCTTGCCGCGCTTGATGGCCTCTCGCGGGCTGAAGGGGGTTTTTCGGGCCGATAGAAGAAAACCCTCCCCTGGGGCGACAGCGTAAAACGGGCTTCCACGGCGCTGCCGCAAAACGCATTCCCCTACCCTTGCTTCCGCACGATTATTCGCGACATTGAGCTTCAGCGAAAACGGAAGCCGCCATGAGCCAGCCCGCATTCGATCCCTTTGGAGAGCCGGTCCCGGCGGTCGACACCTCGACCGCGCCGATTCGTGCGTCCAGATGGCTGAAGTCGGGCGGCGTGGGGCTGTTCTGGGGGCTTGTCGGCATCATCGTGCTGGCGCGCGCGGTGTTTTTCGAGCCGGGCGACCTCAGCTTCGAGCACGCCGTGGCGTGGGCGCAGGGTCTGCTCGCCTCGCTTTAGCAGCTTGCCGGCATGCGCTGTCCCGGGCGGGATTGCCGGGGCGGCCTCACCTGCAAATGCAGGTTGAGGGATATAACCTCTCTGTATGGGCACAATCCGAAAATGGACTAGCGAGCCTGCGTGGTCCGGCGCATAAATTATTCTCCAAGGAGGATAAGTGCCGCCACCCCAGAGCCGTTCTGACGATCCAACGCCACGACCCGGCATGTTTGGCCGCGGCCTGGCCCTCATTCCAGGGATCGTGCTCTGCGGCATCATCACCGCCGTTTCGCTCGGGGCGCAACACCTCGAAGAGCACGTCTTCGTCCATCCTTACGTCGAGGCACTGGTGATCGCGATCCTGCTCGGGATGGCGATCCGCACGGTCTGGCAGCCATCCGAGCGCTGGCGTTCCGGCATTGCGTTCAGCGCCAAGCAACTGCTCGAGGTCGCCGTCATGCTGCTGGGCGCGTCCATCAGCTTCGGCGCGATCGTTGCCTCCGGCTATCTCCTGATCGGCGCGATCGTCGCCACCGTCGTGGTGATGCTCGCGGTGAGCTATGGCCTCAGCCGCATGCTCGGGCTTCCGACAAAAATGTCGATCTTGATCGCCTGCGGCAATTCGATCTGCGGCAACTCGGCAATTGCCGCCGTCGCGCCGGTGATCGGGGCCAATAGCGACGATGTCGCATCGTCGATCTCGTTCACCGCGATCCTCGGCGTGTTGATGGTGCTGGGCCTGCCGCTCCTGATCCCCCTGCTTGGTCTAACGGCGACGCAATACGGCATTCTGGCGGGCCTCACCGTCTATGCCGTTCCGCAGGTTCTGGCGGCGACCGTGCCCGCCGGCATCGTCAGCACGCAAATTGGCACGCTGGTCAAGCTGGTGCGTGTGCTGATGCTGGGGCCGATCGTGGTGGCCCTGTCGCTGGTCGCGGCGCGACGCCGCAAGCGCCACGCCGATCAAACCAAGGCCGCCGCCATCAGCCCGTTCAAGCTGGTGCCCTGGTTCATCATCGGCTTTCTGGTGCTCGCAGCCCTGCGCTCGCTTCACCTGGTGCCCGATCTTGTGGTCGCACCGGTGACGAAGACGGCGGCCATCCTGACCGTCCTCTCGATGGCTGCGCTTGGCCTTGGCGTCGACGTGCGCGTGCTCTCGACTGTCGGTGGAAGGGTCACCGCCGCCGTCACGCTGTCGCTGCTCCTCTTGCTGGGCCTGAGCATCGGGCTCGTCCACCTCTTCCGGTGACGAG
Source organism: Bradyrhizobium paxllaeri (assembly GCF_001693515.2). Taxonomy (NCBI): domain Bacteria; kingdom Pseudomonadati; phylum Pseudomonadota; class Alphaproteobacteria; order Hyphomicrobiales; family Nitrobacteraceae; genus Bradyrhizobium; species Bradyrhizobium paxllaeri. Next base: position 948,741 of record NZ_CP042968.1, on the reverse strand, counting down.
GATGCCGAGGACGGGATAGAAGGCGCGCTCCCAAAATATCGAAAACGACCCTATGCAAAGCGGCAGGCAGCTGCCGACGTTCGTATGGCAACTTGACACGTCGGGCAAATCAGCGGCATTCCTCCACCATTCCGCAATCCTGTAAATGCCGCCTCGCCCTGCAATAGCGGGCGCGTCGGCTACGATGATGACTTAGAATCCGAATTTGACGAGTCGGACTGAGCAAAATTCACTCTGGGGGATGGCCGGAATGGGCGCAAAGCAGCCGGAAGAGGTGCCCATCTTTGTCCTGGAGTGGTAGCAAAATGGCGCGCCGGACGAGATGAAACTGAGAACTGCTGTCTCATTGAACTTAAGCTACAACAATCCTATTACGCAGCCTCCGGTGCCTTCGCCCGTGTCAGGTCCTTCAGGAACTGATCCATCAGCGGCTTGTTGCCAAACCGGCGATAAGAACGCTCCGACTCCAACGAAAATGTCGGTTGGGCCCCCACCAGGTTTGTCATCGTCAGCTGCGCCGCTTCTATATCACCGCGCCCCCCTTGCAGCGCAGCCTGGATCAGCAGGCAGTTGGCATCGCGCGGCGCCCTTACAAGGCATTCGGCGATCACGGTAGCCGACTCATCGCGACGATCAGCGGCGTAAAGAGCCTGGCCATGCACATAGGCGTAATATTCCGGCGCCATGGGATGAAGGCGACGTGCCCGCTCGGCATTGGCAACGGCGTCCGCGTAGTCTCCGAAACGGACTTGCGCTTTTGCCAATGCCATCATGCTATCCGGGTCATTGGGATTCAGTTCGACGGCGCGCCTGGCGGCCTGCAGGCCGCCTGCATAATCGCCCTGCACCGCGAGCCCGAAGCTGATTACCTGATAGCCGAGCGAGAGATTGGGATCGAGGCGCACAGCCTGGCGCGCTTCGCTAAGACCTAGTTCCAGCTCATGCGCTGTCGCCCGACCATTCGACCTCCTGGCCACATCCGCAATGTAAGTGAGGGCCAAGCCCGCACGGGCGGCGGCATAGGCCGGGTCCATTTCCAGCGCGCGCTGATATATGCCGCGTGCCTCCATAAGTCCTTCCGCATCCTTGGCGCCATGCCGGTATCGATGACGAGCCCGCAGGACAAGATCGTAAGCCTGAAGGTTGTCGGTCGGACGTTGCGCGGCAGCGGTGGCTTCACTTCGGCCGATATACGGCGCGAGCTGGGCGACGATTTCCGTGGTCAGCTCGCTTTGTACGGTGAAGACGTCGGCAACCTGCCTGTCGAAGCTGCGCGACCAAAGGTGCGCGCCCGATTTCACGTCGATCAACTGCGCCGAGACGCGAAGCCGGTCCCCCTCGCGGCGTGCGCTGCCTTCCACCACGTAGGAAACGCCCAGCTTTACCCCGAGCTTGCGCACATCGCTTTCCTGCCCGCGCACGGCATATGTGGAGTCGCGCGCGACGATCTGAAGCTCGGAATTCCTTGCAAGCGCCGTGGTCACATCCTCGGTCAGCCCGTCTGCAAAGTACGACTGGTCGCCGCTCATGGTCGCAAAGGGCATGACCGCAACTGACGGCCGCGGGTCGGCGCGGGTCTGGTCGAAAGACAGCGCAGTCGGGAGCCGGCTGACCATCGCGGCCAGGGAAAGCGGCTGGATTTGGGTGCCGATGAGGACAAGGGCTACGGCGGCGACGCCATACGACCAGCGCGCAGCGGTACCGCGTAGAACGCGCGGGACTTTCCGCCAGCGAGACCACGAGGATTGCGCGCGCCGTACCCGGTAGACATCAAGAAGCTCGGGAATGTTTTTGGCGCGCCTGCGGCCCACACGCGCGAACACCTCGCCGCGATTGCGGTCTGCGGCCATGACGACAGCGCCGCTGACAAAGATGCTACCGGGGTCGGCCATCGCCTCAAGCCGTGTGGCGACATTAACGCCGTCGCCGTACATATCGCCATTATCCTCGATGACATCACCGAGGTTGATGCCTATGCGCAGCTCAAACGGGGCGTTGTCGAAGGCTTGCTGGATGGCAGCGGCCGCATCAACGGCTTCGTTGACGCTTGGAAACATCGCCAGAAACCCGTCCCCGGTCATCTTGAAGATGCGTCCGCCATGCCGCGCGACTGTGGGATCGATCAGATTATCGAAGACCGTGCGCAGCTCTTTATAGGTGGTGGCCTCGTTTTCGGCCATCATCAGGCTGTAGCCGACAATGTCGGCGGCCATGATCGCGGCGAGCTTGCGTTCCATCAACGGTTTCCCTGTACAGGGGCGCCAGGCACAAACTGGCATTGCGGACATTTAACGCGCCGCCGGCTTGAGATTAAACCTTCCAACCCGCATGCGGTTATCAACACAGCTCATATATGCGTGAGTATTGAGACCCGTCCGGCGGCGCACAGGCACCGGCACTCCGCTCATATGGATGCGAACATCCGAGGGCGCTCGCGTACGACAGCGCACGTCAGCGGCGCTTTGAATATTCCCGGACACCAGGGCGACGAAGGAAATTTTTCGCGAATGCGCCAGCCACAGTGAGGCATCGTGCCGAGGCTAGTCTGCTGATGTCGGCAGCAAATTCCCCAAGCGTTCGCCGCTGTTCACCAGCTTCGTATTCAACCACTATTCAACGAACGCGGCTGATGGCTACCTAAGTGCCTGAGTTTGCTGGCGCTCCCTAGGGGAATCGAACCCCTGTTTCAGCCTTGAGAGGGCCGCGTCCTAACCGCTAGACGAAGGGAGCGTTGGCTTCAGGGAATAGCCGCGAAATGTGCGGTGGGCAAGGCAAGTCTGCGGGCCTTCGCACGGTTGGGTAAACCTGTGGCTTCGCCTCCTCGCGCCGTCCCCTCGCATTTTCGGCCGATCGCGCAGGCTTCAGGGTTCGTTGACGAATTTGAGCGTTCCGGCCGGTTTCAGCGTTTTGGCCTCAAACGTGCGGATTTCGGTCACCCCGCCGATGTCGAGGGTCAACACCAGCCGCTCGCCGGCGACTGCGGTCGCGACGATGCGGGCGCCCTTGGGCAGGCTTGCAATGATGTCCGTCGTGGCCGCCGCGGGGCTTCCCTCGCCGCGGTAAAGGCGGTACCCGACGGCGATCAGGACCACGGCCACCGCAAGCGCCGAGGTCAGGCCCGCGATCAGCATCATCCGCCGCACCCGCGCGATCAGCGCGGCCTGTTCGGGGGTCGGTTCGGGGGCAACGGTATCGGTCATGCAAGGCTCGGTTTTGGAACAGGGATTATCTAGTGGCGGTCAAAGGCTGGAGGTCACCGTCGGCGGCGACGAGGGATCGCCGCGCCTAGATCGCGTGCTCGCGGTGCTCCGCCCGGAACTGTCGCGCTCGCGGCTGAAAGCGCTGATCCTGGCCGGTTCCGTCTGCACCAAGGGCGCCCCCATCCGCGACCCCGCTTATCATGTCGCGCGCGGGGATACGATCACAATCGACGTCCCCGAAGCCGCGCCGCCGGAGCCTTTGGGCGAGGATATCGCGCTCGATATCGTCTATGAGGACGACGACATCATCGTCATCGACAAGCCGAAGGGGCTGGTCGTCCACCCGGCCGCCGGACACGAGACCGGCACGCTGGTCAATGCGCTGATCGCCCATTGCGGCGCCAGCCTCTCCGGCATCGGCGGCGTGCGGCGGCCGGGCATCGTGCACCGGCTGGACAAGGACACGACCGGCCTGATGGTGGTCGCCAAGAACGACCAGGCGCATCAATCGCTGACCGCGCAATTCGCCGATCACGGCCGCACCGGGCCGATGCAGCGCGGCTACATGGCCTTCATCTGGGGCGTGCCCAATCGCCAGCGCGGCACGGTCGATGCGCCGATCGACCGGCATCCTTTTGCCCGCGAGAAGATGGCGGTGCGCCAAAGCGGCCGTGAAGCCGTCACTCATTGGGAGCTGCAGGCGGCGTATCAGGGCCGCGGCGGCAAGCCGGTTGCGTCGCTGCTCGCTTGCCAGCTCGAGACCGGACGGACCCATCAGATCCGGGTGCACCTGGCCCATATCGGCCACCCCCTGATGGGCGATGCCGTCTATGGCCCGCACTTCAAGACCAAGGCCGGGCAGCTCGGCGTCAAAGGTAAGGATGCACTCACTGCCCTCGGCCGGCAGGCCCTGCACGCCTATCTGCTCGCCCTGGAACACCCCCGAACCGGGGAATTTTTGCATTGGGAGGCCGCCCTGCCGGAGGATTTGCGCCTCCTCAAAAGCGCGCTGGAAGCGGCCGTATGACGCAGGCCCTTCAGAAAACCTTAGTTATGACAACAGGTTATAGCTGGCACACGGGGACGTGACGTCAGCATTCCTTCCCTATTTGTTCGTTTTCCGCTATGTTGCACCTGCGCTGAATATCCAGCGCGGAACATCGCAGCCTGGTCGGCTTTAACAAAGCGATCACCTGCCGGGCCCGCCGCTATCGGGGGCCTGAACCACTGGAGGGCGCTCAATGGCCCGTACAGCTACGTTGCCGGTTCTCAATGGAGAATCCGGTCTTTCAAGATACCTCGCCGAGATCCGCAAATTCCCAATGCTGGAGCCCCAGCAGGAATACATGCTCGCCAAGCGTTGGCGTGAGCATGACGATCGCGACGCGGCACATCACCTTGTCACCAGCCATCTCCGGCTCGTGGCCAAGATCGCCATGGGCTATCGCGGCTACGGCTTGCCGATCTCCGAAGTCGTTTCGGAAGGCAATGTCGGCCTGATGCAGGCGGTCAAGCGGTTCGAGCCCGAGAAGGGTTTTCGTCTCGCCACCTACGCCATGTGGTGGATCAAGGCCTCGATTCAAGAGTACATCCTGCGTTCCTGGTCGCTCGTGAAAATGGGAACCACGGCGAACCAGAAGAAGCTGTTCTTCAACCTGCGCAAGGCGAAGAGCAAGATCTCCGCGCTGGACGAGGGTGATCTCCACCCCGACCAAGTGAAGCTGATTGCCAAGCGCCTCGGCGTGACGGATCAGGACGTGGTCGACATGAATCGCCGCCTCGGCGGCGACGCGTCGCTCAACGCGCCGATCCGCGACGACGGTGAAGCCGGCGAATGGCAGGACTGGCTGGTCGACAACTCGCCCAACCAGGAAGCCGTGATGGCCGAGCACGAGGAGTTCGATCACCGCCGCAAGGCGTTGACCGGCGCCATCGGCGTGCTCAACCCGCGCGAACGCCGCATCTTCGAGGCGCGGCGCCTGGCGGAAGAGCCGATGACGCTGGAAGACCTCGCCGCCGAATTCGGCGTGTCGCGCGAACGCGTGCGGCAGATCGAGGTCCGTGCTTTCGAGAAGGTGCAGTCGGCCGTCAAGGGCACGATCGCCCGGCAGGAAGCCGAACTCGAAGCCGCGCACTGATCGCGGTCGAAGTAACTGATGACGAAAGCCGGCGGCGACGCCGGCTTTTTGTTTTTGGGCTCTTTGTTTTTGCAGGAGCTATCTCATCAACTCCGCTGTCGTCCTCCGCGAAAGCGGGGGACCCAGTACGCCGCGGCGGTCGTGAGACGGCACGCAATCACTACGGCCCCTGGAAGACTGGATCGTCCGGTCAAGCCGGACGATGACAGCTGCGCCCTACTCCCCCCACTCCCGCGCCATCGTCGCCAGCGCGCAGCCTTCGCAATAACGCGCGTCCTTGTAATCGATCCAGTTGTGCGCGTAGACGCGATCGAGCGGGATTCCATAACGGGCGCGCAGCACCTTCACCAGGATTTTCCACGCCGCGATTTGCGCCTCGGTGGGACCGCGGGTTACGTCGGGATAGTTGCCGGCGAATTCGACGCCGACCGAATTGTTGCCGACCACCTGCCGATAGGTCGGCTTGTTGTCGATGTATTTGTTGTCGTTGCGGTTGGCGCCGTCGCCATGGGTCGGGACGAGATGTTCGCCGACCGCCCAGTACACGGTGCCATCGGTCTCCACCCAGACCATGACGCCACGCCGCGTCGGGTTCTTCGCCTGCGCCTGCGCGCCGCCGCGCGCCGAGCCGGCCGGGCCTTCGGTCTGGTGCACGATGATGTTGCGCCAGGGATGCGATTTTGCGAGGTCGCCCCATGGCGCCAGCCAGACCATCTTCAGCCCGGGAATGTCAGGCGTGCCGGATGTGCGCGCGATGGCGGCAAGGTCGGGCGTTTGCGCGGAGGCGGATGCGGGGAATACGAGGACGAACAGTGCGGCCGCGACGAGGCGATGAATCATGCTCGGGGTCCAGTGACGGACCTTGATAGCATGCTTCAGGCCCGCTTGCGCAGGACCATGTCGGACATCGGCGCGCTTGCCGGTTCGGGCGCCAGTGGCGGCGCCGGATCGTAGGTGGCAAAGCCGTTGCGGCCGGCCTTCTTGGCGTCGTAGAGCGCGTGGTCGGCGGCCGCAATCAGGCGGTCGGGATAGGCGCCCATCTCACGGCTCCATTGCGCGACGCCGATCGACACGGCGATCGGAATGTCGTTGCCGGTGCATTGCTCGGCGTCGGCGCGGCAGACTTCCAGCACGCGGCGCGCGATCATGGCGCCCTCGCGCAGCGTCGAGGACGGCAGCACGATGCAGAACTCGTCGCCGCCGGTCCGCGCCAGCATGTCGCCGGGCCGCAACCGGGTTTGCGCCATCAGGGTGAAGTGCTGCAGGCAGGCGTCGCCGGCCGCGTGGCCATGGGTATCGTTGATGCCCTTGAAGCCGTCGAGATCGATTACCAGGAGCGCAAACGGCTGGCCGCTGCGCTCCGAGCGCATGCACTCTTCCGTCAGCCGCTGCAGCAGATAGCGGCGGTTGCCGACGCCGGTGAGATCGTCGAGCAGCGCGAGGTCCGCGACCTCGTTGCGCAGATGGTCCATCGCCATCAGCAGGAAGCCGAAATTCAGCGCCATCGACAGGAACACCAGCACCAGCACGACCACCGACTGCAACGGGCTGAAATGCATGTAGGAGAAGCCGCCACCGGCGACCGCGCCGATCATCCTGATGACGAGCAAGGCCATGATGAGAATCGTGACGATGCCCGCGAGCCGGGCACCCGGATTGACCCGGCCCTCATGCCGGCTCAGCAACAGCTTCAGGCTCAGTGCCATCGGCACGGTCTGAGCGATGGTGAAGACCGTCATCCGCGCAGGGACGCTGTCATGGACGAAAGTGAAGAACCACAGACCGATGGTGCCGAGACCCGTGATGAGCAGGGTGTTGCGCCATGACAGGGGGCGATCGAAGAACTTCTGCACGCCCATCGACGCAAGGCAGATCGCCAGGATCAGTGCGGTGCCGGCGAACAGCAGCGGCACCAGCGTATCGGGAAAGATCACGCGCAGCGTTGCCATCGCCGCGCCGGCCGCCGCCACGAATGCCGAGCCGGTCCAGAACCGCGCGGCCTCGAATGACGGATAGCAGCGCATGACGTAGGCCCAGATCAGGCCCAGCGCCAGAAAATTGATGACGAACACCGTCCACAGCGTCGGAACGCTCAGCATCGCGAACTCGGGACGCGCACGCCCCGTCTCCCCTCTTGTCTAACAACCGCTCAAGACTTCCGCCCGAGACTTCCCTTTAGCCTGCGATCCCCGTCGTCTTGCGGAACAAGGTGCATCCGCGCCGCTTAACGGACCCTGACCGCCGTCGGCCAATCCAATCCTTGGTTTTGAATTGATGAAGATCGCGCGTGTTCGGGCATCGTTAAGCATGATGCGCGCGACGCGGATGGCGGCGGTGGCGCGCGTTTCGACCCAAAATCGCGTCAAAATGCATAACAACTGTGGATAACGTGATGACAACGCCATGACGGCACGCGGCATCAGCCTGCGAATCTGGTGGGATCATGATCGAGGATGTTGCGAGGCTGGCCCTCCGCCAAGCATGCCTCGGTGTCGCGTTTCAATCCATGAAAACCTTGAGAGGATACTATGGCTAAGAAAGCGAAGAAGGCGAAGGCGAAGAAGGCCAAGAAGGCCAAGAAAGCCAAGAAGAAGTGAATTTTGGCCCGGGTGGAGTGCTCAGCTCCGCCCGGGCTCCCAACTCCGGGTGAATTTTGGAGAATGGCGGGCCAAGGGTCCGCCTTTTTGATTCCGGCGGTAGCCAATGCGTAGCGGCGAACCCGTAGCCCGTTGCGTCGCTTCGCGCGCAACGACGGCCGCGCGAAAAACCTACCGCTCCGCGAATGCGAGCTTGGCGCCGAGCGCGGCAAATCCCGCGGCAAAGCTGCGGCGCAGCCAGGCCATCGCCTTCGGCCTTGTGATGACGCGGTCGCGAAGGGCGGCGGCGAACAGGCCGTAGATTGCGAACACCGCAAAGGTCATCGCCATGAAGGCCGCGCTCAATTCCAGCATGCGGGCCAGCGGCTGCGGCTCGTCGGCAGCGACGAACTGCGGCAGGAAGGCGAGGAAGAAGATCGACAGTTTCGGATTGAGGATGTTGACCAGCACGGCGGTGACGATGACGCGCCGGCTGGAGCGCGCCTTCGCGGCCGCGCCCGTATCGACCGCGAGCGCGCCCGTCTCGCGCAGCGCCTGCCAGGCCATGTAGAGCAGATAGAGAACGCCGCACCATTTCAGCATGGCGAACGCCAGCGCGCTGGTGTGCAGCACCGCGGCGAGCCCGAGCATGGCGGCCACCATATGCGGCACGATGCCGAGCGTGCAGCCGAACGCCGCGGCGACGCTCGGCCGCGCGCCCGATGTCAGCGCCACCGCCAGCGTGTAGAGCACGCCGGTGCCGGGCGAGGCGACCACGATCAGGGAGGTCAACAGGAACGACCACGTCATGCCCTGCCCTTACCACGGCGGCATCCGCCGTGGAAGCAGCCGGCGGCTCACGAACCCGCGCGCGCCCCATGGTCGTGACGCCGTTCATGCACCATGCGTTCCGCCGTGCGGATCACGTCGAGCGGGGCCCATGGCTTGGCCCAGAACTCCACGCCGTCGGGCAATTCCTGATGCAACGGCTTGCCCGAGGTGACGATGACGCCCATCTCGGGATTGTACTTCCGGGCGATATGCGCGAGCTCGACGCCGTCCATATTGCCGGCGAGCTGCACGTCGGTCATCATCAAGACCAGGCTGCCGGCGGCGCACTCCAGCACCAGTTCGGCCGCCTCCGCGCTTTCGCATTCGATGACGTCGACCTCGCTTTCCTCCAGCAAGAGGCAAATCATGTCGCGCTGCATCGGGTCGTCTTCGACGATGAGGGCGGTTGCGCGAGAGGGTGTTGATCGTTCGAAGGGCTTTGATCGTCCCATATCAGCCTCCTGCAAAGGGTCTCGTCGGTCGAAAACATCACTCTGTCGGGTACTCGACACTAAGAGCGGAAACCGCTTTATGGTTCGGTTCCAATTTGCAAAAGTTGCGGGAACCCGCGATTTTTTTTCATTTTGATGGGGTGAGATACCGATGACTGCGATATCCGGAAGCGCGGCCGCGATAACCGGCGCCGCCAGCGGCATCGGCCGCGCGCTCGCGTTCGAGCTCGCCGCGCGCGGCTGCGACCTCGCACTCGCCGACCGCGACGAGGCCGGCTTGTTCGAAGGCGCCGCCGAGATCGGCAAGACCAGCAAGCGCAACATCTCGACCCATCGTGTCGATGTCGGCGAGCCCGCCCAGATCCAGGAATTTGCCAGCGCGGCGATCGCGGCGCACCCCTCGCTCAACATCGTCATCAACAATGCCGGCGTTGCGCTGATGGGCAGCTTCAACGAGGTCGACCAGGCGCAGATGGAATGGCTGATCAACATCAATTTCTGGGGCGTCGTGCACGGCACCCGCGCCTTCCTGCCGCATCTGTCGAAACAGCGCGAGGCGCATATCGTCAACCTGTCCTCGATCTTCGGCATCATCGCCCCGCCGGGCCAGACCGCCTATGCGGCCGCGAAATTCGCGGTGCGCGGCTTTTCGGAGAGCCTGCGGCATGAGCTTGCGATGGCCAACAGCCCGGTAAAGCTCTCGGTGGTGCATCCCGGCGGCGTGCTGACCAACATCGTGCGCAACTCCCGCACTGGATCTGGCATCACCGACAATGCGCGACGCGCGGAATCGATCGATCGTTTCGACGCGATCGCGAAAACGACGCCGCCGATTGCCGCGCAACGCATCATCGCCGGCATCGAGAAAAACCAGCCGCGAATACTGATCGGCAACGACGCATGGCTCATGGATCTGCTGCAGCGGTTTCGGCCGGCGACGTATTGGAAGGTGCTCGCGAAGCGGATCGAGCGGATGTCGGGGCAAGGGTCCCGCCCGTAGGATATGGACGGAGCCGTAGGGTGGGCAAAGCGAAGCGTGCCCACCATCGAGCAGCGCGATCGGTGATGGATGGTGGGCACGGCGCTGACGCGCCTTTGCCCACCCTACGCACCTCAGCGCCCAACCAATCGATCCGCGAAATACCCGATCGTCTTGCGGTAGACCGTAGCCCTGTTCCACTCGCGCATCGCTTCGAAATTCGCGGTGCCCTCGCCGTAGGGCGCGCCGCCCTTGAAGCCGGAGACGTGCAGCAAATTCGCCGTGGAGGCGAGCACGTCAGGCACGCTGTGGCGCAGATCGACGTGGCCGTTGCCGTCGAAATCGACGCCGTATTTGATGTAGGACGACGGCAGAAATTGCGTCTGGCCGATCTCGCCGGCGAAGGCGCCGATCAGGTCGCGCAAGGGCAGATCGCCGCGCTGCACGATCTTGAGCGCAGCGAGCAGCTCGCCCTGGAACAGTTCGGTGCGGCGGCAATCATGGGCCATGGTGGCGAGCGTGCGGATCACCGGCAGCTTGCCGACATCGCCCTTGCCGAAATCGCTCTCCAGCCCCCAGATCGCGACCACGATCTCCGGCGGCACGCCGAACTTCTGCTCGATGCGCGAAAGCAGCGAGCCGTGCCGCTGCAGCATCTGCCGGCCGATATTGATCCGCCCGGGCCCGACGCGGGTCGAGACATATTGCTCGAACGACTTGTTGAAGGTGCCGCGCTGCCGGCGGTCGAAGGCGAGCACCGCCGGATCCTGCGTGACGCCGGCAAACGACTGGCTGATCACCGACTGCGAGACGCCGGCCGCTGCCGCCTCCTGCGACATCGCCGACACGAAGGTGTTGAAATCGCCGCCGCAGCGGGCGGCGTAGGTGGGGGTCGAAGATAGCAGCAGGGTAAGAATGGGAGCGCAGAGCGCCAAGGTGATGCGGCCGATGGGCATATGGGACAGTTTCCTTCCGAGCAGCAGATTTGCTCTCGACTCAACTGTAGCATCGGCCGCGTTCGAGACACCATGTTCGAAACATAAGCCGATACCGACGTCAGCAACGACAAGAAAAGACGGTAGCGAAATGCGCAAGTGTGAAATACGTCACTTGCACGCAACGCGCAATCCGAGATAGCCTGTCAGGCAACCTCAACGTGCTGGGGGTTGCCATGAAATCGAAACGAAGACTACTGGCGGCCGTCACCGCTTCTGGAGCGGTTTTGTGCCTTTCCGTTTCGGCCGATGGCAGCATCTATCGCGATGCTGCTGAACAAACCAATCCGTTCCCCGAGCTGCTTTCGCTTCGCGTTGAACGATTGCGGGAAAAGCTTCGCGCGACCTCGCCGGGCGATCATGATGCGACAAGCGGCAAGATCAACAATATTGTCCAGTTCTTCAACTTCAATAATTGCATGCGTGGCTCCTGGAGAAATTGTTAGAGGCTCCAATGCTGGCGGCTGGTCCTCTTGGGTTGGTAGTGCTGCAATCGACGGAATTTTGTAACATCGATTGCGCCTATTGCTACTTGCCGGATCGCGCCAATCCTCGCCACACGATGACGCTCGCTACGGTCGAGGAAGTTGCACGATTGATTTTCGACCGGCCGCTGCTCAAGCACGAGCTCGATATTGTCTGGCATGCCGGCGAGCCCCTGACGATGCCGCCCGCCTACTATAGGCAGGCGATAGAGATCATCGAGCGCCGGCGCCCGCAGGATGTCGCGGTCCACTACGGAATTCAGACCAACGGCACCTTGATCGACGACGCCTTTATCGATCTGTTCGAGCAGCAGAACATCACCGTCGGGATCAGCCTGGACGGCCCGCGCGACCTGCATGACCTGAATCGGAAATACCGGAATGGGTCCGGCAGCCACGAACGCGCTCTCGCCGGTATCGCGAAATTGCAGGCGCGAGGCTATCCATTTCACTTTATCGGTGTCGTGACAGCGCCGACCCTTTCCCGCGGCTCAGAGCTTGTCGATTACTATCGGCGCTTCGGCCCTGCGGCGATCGGACTGAACATCGAGGAGCTGGAAGCACAGAACACGCATTCGTCGCTTTACGAGAACGGCAGCCGCGAGACGTTCGAGCGCTTTATCAGCGACGTGCTGCGGGCGGCGGCGCAAGAGGGCGACGGGCCGGTTGTACTGCGGGACTTTCAGCGCACCATCGCATCGCTGATCGCGGGAGTACCCGAGGATAACGATCAGGTCATTCCCCTACGCATGCTGAATATCGCGTACAATGGCGATATCAGCACCTTTTCTCCCGAGCTGCTGGCGCTGAACGCCCCGCAACGGCAGCGCTTCATCTTTGGCAACGTTCATCATTGCAAGGAGCTGAGAGACATCCTTTCCGACGATCGGTTTATATCGGCGTATCGGGAAATCAGCGACGGCGTTACGAACTGTGCCAGCGAGTGTGAGTATTTTGAGCACTGCGGCGGCGGTGCGCCAGTCAATAAATTATCCGAAAAAGGTTCGATGCGGGCGACCGCAACAAATTATTGCGCATTCACCAAGAAGGCCTGGGTGGACGTGTGCCTGCAGCTCACGAACGCGCGGGACAATCACTTCGAGGTGTCCTTGACGATGTGAGGGTGCCATGAACGCCTATCTGCCGACCATTCCGACAGGCAACGCCCTACTGGTATTTATACTGGGCCTTCTCGTTGGTACTTTTGTGATCCACAAGTTTTGCCTGGATCAGTTTGGAAAATCGATTGCCGGCAATGACGACAATTGCCCATGGAAATTCGTCATTCTGCGCTATCAGACTACACCAAGCGAATATCTGACCGGCTACTCGATCTATTTCGGCCTGATGATGACGATCTTTCTGGCCACCTCGATCATCGGGCCGGGACCATTCTTTCAGATACTGAAGGCAGTCACCGCAGCCGCTACGCAGAGCGAAATGCCGACGGCATCACCGGCGGCCGAAACCTCATTGCAGAACTATCCGACCTTTCCGATTCTGGTCGCTTTCTACATCGTGGGTCTCAACCCCAATTTGCCGAAAGCCCTGGATTTCGAAATCAGCATTCGCGGTTTCGCGCACCGAATGGCCTACATCCCGAAAAACATCGATCGGCTCCTGAACTATATGCGCTTCTCCGACATGGATTTGCAGCCGGACAAGCTTGCCGACGCCTGGAATGCAATCGACCTGGACCGGCCTGCGTCACCTGCTCCGGATCTGAAAAGCGCTTGCGCCACGTTCGATCGGGTGGTGCTGCTGTATGCCCGTGCGGCGACCTTGGCGGGCGATGCCAGTTTCGACGACTCGAAAGATTTGGCCGGCAATCTCGATCTGGAAATATTCCGGAAGTACCGCGCGGAGATACAGAACGTCGGCACCAATCTGCTGGCGATTTACGCACGCTTGTCCGACTTGCCGGCGCCCGAGGCGCTGGACAGACGGCGCGCTGTTCTCACCATCCAGCGCGACCTGATCAAGAATCTGGAGTGGCTCTACGTCATATTCGCCGGCGCCGTTACCGCAGCAAGGGGCAATGGACGGATTTTCGATCGCTTGAGCGCCGCCGGCTTTGTGTCCCCCTATCCGCCGGCCCAGAGAATCCCGTGGGATCCGATCCTCAAGGCCACCGGCGCTGCGGCATTCGTGGTTGTTGCGGCCTGCCTGCTTGCGATCAACACGTTTCTGGGCACGACCGAGCAGACGCAAATTCCGACCACCACAGACGACGTGCTGCAGTTACTGATGGTAATTCTTGTCGTCCATATTTTTGCGATCGGCCAGTCCCTCGCCTTGCGCGCGAAACTCCTCGGCCGAAATGCATACTACGCCGAATCCGGTAACGGCCGCGCGGAGGCCTACGTCCAGATCTTCCTCAAGTGCTGGATTACGTCTTTGCTCCTGAATCTCGTACTGTACAGTCCCAACCTCATCGCGGCGCTTTCCACAATCAACGGCGACCACCCGACGGTCACGCAGGTGCAGTTGCTCTGGCAATATTTCTCTCCGCAGTTGGCGTGGGCGACCGTTCCGGCGATCTGTGGCGTCATGACGTCCTATACGCTTGATCGTCCCGCGGGCACCCGCTTCGAGCAGGCATTATCGGGCGGGCTGCAGGCCTCCGCGATGACTATTGCAGCCATGCTTGCGGCCGAGTTGACGTTCAGCAACATCAGCATCGAATACCGGGAATTTCTCATTGTGCTCTATGGCGGGCTCGGCTTCGTGCTTGGCGCCATGTTGCCCAAAGGCATCCGGCGGCATTGGGATGTACAGGAATCATACTTGCCGGACAAGATCACCGTCCTGCGAAACGCAGTCCGCCAGTATTTCCATGATATCCAGCAGTTCAGTGAATGGCTCAATGCGCGCAGCGACAAGCTCGACGGCAAGCGCCCGCTCGACGTGCTTTCCGAGGACAACGGACTGCAGCAACTCACACTATTTGTGAGCAACACAAGGCAGAGGGTCGCCGGCGCGATGCGGTGAGGGTGTACAGAGCGATGTCAGGCCAGCCGGCCTGACATGCCGGATCTGCCCTCATTCGCCGCCGTCGATCTGGCGTCCCATCAGTGCGATCGCCTTCTGATAGACACCGGCGGCATTCCAGGCCTGGATGGCGGCAAAGTTCGGCTCGCCGGGCTGATAGCCCGCGCCGGCGCGCCAGCCATGCGCCTTCAGGAAGTTCGCGGTCGACATCAGCGCATTCGCCGAGTTTTCGAGATTTCCGGTGCCGTAAGCCAGGATCGCCTTCGGCATGAACTGCGTCTGCCCGACCTCGCCATGCATCGAGCCGCGCTGGCTCGGCGACAGCGCGCCGCGATCGATCAGCTGCAGCGCCGCGTAAAGGTGCTCGGTGAAATAAGCCGAGCGCCGGCAGTCATAGGCGAGCGTCGCGATCGAGGCGAGCATGTTCTGGTTGCCGCGCTGGCTACCGAACCCGGTCTCCATGCCCCAGATCGCCAGCAGCGGCCCCGGCGGCACGCCATAGCGCTCCTGAATCGAGGCGAACAGTGCGCCCTGCGAGCGCTTCAACTGCCGCCCTTTCGCGACGATGGTAGTGGCGCCGCGCTTGGCGAGAAACGCATCGAGCGAGAGACTGAAACTGCGCTGGCCGCGATCGGCATTGATGGTCGCCTGCGCATAATTCGTCGCCATCAGGGCCTGGATGGTCGAGGCGCTGACGCCCTTGGCGCGCGCTTCGCCGGCGAATTGCTGTTTCCAGGATTCGTAACCGCCGGACGAGCTGCCGCATTGCGCGGCGTGGGATTGGGAGTTGAAGCATGCGAACATTGCCAGGGTGGCGCTGAAAGCAAATGCGATGCGGAGCATGGAAAAGCCGTTCCTGAGAGAGCACTGCAAATAAGCATCGGCTTCTAGCACGTCCTTGGCCGCGCTTCGAGGGTTACGGCAAAACGCGGGGGCAGAAACTCCCCGAAAACGGCCATGATTGCGACTAATTTGAACCGGTTGATCTGCCGGTGCTACCTTTACAAGTCATACTTCGTCCTGCCCCTTCCCCCGATCGTTCCTCGAACAAATGGATTTCTCATGGGCTTACGGCGCACTCTGTTCAGGCCGATCCTCCTGCTGCTCGCGATGTCGCTTGGCGCGACGACGAACGCCGACGCGCAGACGCGCGACGTGGTCGGCGCAAAAGATTATCCCGGCATCGGCCGTTTCGGCGGCAGCGTCATCACAGGATACCAGGTGAAAGATTTTGATGCGGCGCGGATGCAAGGGGCTGCGTTCAAGGACGGCCAGCCCACCGATGCGCGGCGGCTGGAAGGCCGCATCACCCGCATCGCCTATCGCACCAATCCCGGCCCGTCGATCCTGGAAGTGTCGCGCAATTTCGAGACGCAATTGGCGAAGGCTGGATTCGAAACGCTGCTTGCCTGCGACACCGACGCCTGCGGCGGCATTCCCTTCTCGGAAGCGGTCGACGCGCTGCCGATCCCGCAGATGTGGGTGGACGGGTTCAACTACCGCTATTTTGCCGGACGCAAGGTGGACGGCGGCCGCGAGACTTTTGTCAGCCTCATCGTCAGCGAGAACAACCGCGATACCTACGCGCAGCTCGTCATCGCCGTGCCAGTCGCGATCGAGAACAAGATGGTGGATGCTGCCGTCATGGCCAAGGGTCTCCGCGAGACCGGCCGCATCGCGCTCTACGGGATCTATTTCGATACCGACAGGGCCGAGGTGAAGCCCGAAAGCCGCCCCACCCTCGAGCAGATCGCGAAGCTGCTGACCGCTCAGGTCGGGCTCACCGTCTTCATTGTCGGCCACACCGACAACCAGGGGCCCTTCGCCTACAATCTCGATCTGTCGCGACGCCGCGCCGAGGCGATCGCCGCCGAGCTGGTGAAGAACTACGGCATCGGTGCGCCGCGGCTGCGCACCGCGGGTGTCGGACTGCTGGCGCCGGCCGGCTCCAACGCCACCGAGGCCGGCCGCGCGCTGAACCGACGGGTGGAGCTGGTGGCGCCGTAGCTTCAATGCGTGGGCTTGGGCCCGCTTTGGCTGCCAAGGACAATGGCTATGACCAGGTCCAGTGGTTTCAAAGTCGGAATGGGAATTGCGATCGCCGCGCTGGCGGCAATCCCGAAGCTGGCCGCCCAGGCGCCAACGCTTTCCGTCGATCCTTCACGGTTGCCCCGCCTCGGCACCGTCGACGCGCGCTTTCAATCGTATAACGTTGAAATGGTCGAGGTGACCGGGGGACGCTTCTGGAAGCCTTACAAGGCAACCGCCTCGGCGGCAGCGCGCGACGCGGTGAACGCCGGCAACATGCCAACGGGCGGCAATCCCGACCTCTACGAATATCGCCAACCGATCGACCTATCAAATCCGCGACTGCGCATATTGGCTGCGGCGCTGGCGCCGGCTTACGTACGCGTCAGCGGCACCTGGGCCAACACCACCTACTTTGCCGAGAATGATGAGCCCTCGACGCCGCCCGACGGTTTCCGCGCGGTGCTGAGCCGCGAGCGCTGGAAGGGTGTCATCGACTTTGCCCGCGCTGTTGGCGCCGAGATCGTGACCTCGATGGCGACAAGCCCCGGCGTCCGCGACGCGGCGGGTCTGTGGCAGAGCGACCAGGCGCGTCGCCTCTTCGCCTATACCAGAGCCGCCGGCGGCAGAATTGCCGCCGCCGAGTTCATGAATGAGCCGACACTCGCCGCGATGGGCGGTGCCCCCAAGGGTTACGATGCGGCAGCTTACGGGCGGGACTTCAAGGTCTTTGTTGCGTTCATCAAGGCTAGCGAACCGGATGTGATCGTTCTCGGCCCCGGTTCGATCGGCGAGACAGCAGAGTCGCCATCCAACCCCGGCTTCATCAACGCACGCGACTTGCTTACGGCATCCGGCCCCGGCATCGAGGCTTTTTCCTATCACCACTATGGCGCGCTCTCGCAACGATGCTCCGGCATTCCGGGTCAGACCACACCGGAGGCCGCGCTTTCGAAAGACTGGCTTGAGAGCACCGACCGGACGCGCGCGTTCTACCAGTCGCTCCGGGACGAGTTTGCGCCTGGCAGGCCGATGTGGCTGACCGAGACCGCCGAGGCAGCCTGTGGCGGCAATCCCTGGGCTTCCACTTTCCTCGATACGTTCCGATATCTCGATCAGCTTGGCCGGCTTGCCCGGGCCGGCGTCCAGGTGGTCGCGCACAACACGCTGGCTGCGAGCGATTACGGCCTGCTGGACGAGACGACATTCCGCCCGCGGCCGAACTATTGGGCGGCGCTGCTGTGGCGCGTCTTGATGGGAACGACCGTTCTCGACGCCGGCGCGCACAAGGGGATGCATTTCTACGCGCATTGCCGGCGCGGCGTGCGTGGGGCCGTCACATTGCTTGCCATCAATACGGACAGGACGAATGCCGCAGCGCTGCGATTATCTGTGGCCAGCGAGCGTTACACGCTGTCGGCGGACGATCTGCAAAGCGAAGCCGTGAAGCTGAATGGAACGGTCCTGGAGCTTGGCCCGGATGACGGCCTTCCGCAGCTTGCCGCGGTGACAGCGCCACCCGATACGATTGAGCTTGCGCCGGCCACGATCACCTTCCTCACGATCCGGGACGCCAAAAATCCGGCATGCGATTGAGTTCTTCTCGGGCAGGCGTCATTGCGCGTCTTCCTGGACGGCTTCCCTGACCGCCGCAACTACCGAGTCCACGTCCCCATCTGCAGGCACGTCAGCAAGCTGACGTAACTTGGCGTACCTCCAATGCTCTCCTGGGGGATGCAGTTCGCCTTGCCAGCGGCGGGAAAACTGGACCATTGGCTCGTGAGCTGCTGCCGTGCCTTGTTCTCATCGTCCACGCAGCTCTTCATCGACTGATCAAGGGTCATGCCAGTCGCGGCCGCGGCGTCGAGTTTACAGCTTCGGTTGATATCGAACGTCGGCACCCGGTCGGCTACCGCAACGACGAGCTGAGAACTTAAAGCGATCATCGAAATTGAAAGCGGCATGTTGCCCTCCTGCTCAATCGAAAACAGCTGCTCCATGTCTGTCCCACGTCCGCCTTACCTGCTCGCAGACATAAGGCGGCGTGAATGACACACCCGCGTGGCACCGGAAGCGGAAATCGAGCTGCCAGCGCGGCAAGAGCAGCACGTCCTGCGCACAGAGGACAAAGCGACGCGAGAATTCTTCTTGATCTAGATCAACAGAGGTCCACCTTGGCTGCATTTTCGAACGTCACCGTCGATACCGGCTACTTTGGCTTTAACGCCTTGAATCGACATAAATTGTCGGCGACGGGACGTCGCCAGGCAGCCCGCTTCGAACTGGCCTCTCCCGCGGCTTGTTGATCAGGCTGACCAGCGTGTAGCTGATGATCAGCAGCAGAAACCACGAACCGATCTTGTCGACGGATACCATCGACCAGCCGTGCCGCTGCGATGGATAGATCCAGGTTTTCGTGAACGTGCCAATATTTTCCGAAAGCCAGATGAACAGCGTTACCAGTACGAGCCCGAGAAACAGCGGCATCGAACGGTGCGTGTGCCAGACCCGGAAATGGACGCGGGTGCGGAACAGCAGCCAGCCGGCAAGGGCGAACAGCAGCCAGCGCAGGTCGACGATGTAGTGATGGCTGAAGAAGTTGACATAGATCGCGACGCTGAGTGCCGCGAACGCGAGGCGGCGCGGATGCGCGGTGAACTCGAAATCGAACAGGCGCCAGACACGGCAGAGATAGCTGCCGATGCAGGAATACATGAAACCGGAGAACAGCGGCACGCCGCCGATCCGAAAGAAGTTCGGCTCCGGATAGATCCAGGAGCCAACCTGTGTCTTGAAGAGCTCCATCACGGTGCCGACGAGATGATAGATCAGGATCACCTTGGCTTCTTCGAAGCTTTCCAGCCGGCCGGCGAGCAGCGCGATCTGGACGGCGATCATGCAGAGAAACAGGAAGTCGTAGCGCGCAAGCGGCGCTTCCTGCGGATAGAAACGCCAGGTGGCGATCATCAGAAAGACGGCGATGCCGCCGAACAGGCAGGCCCATGCCTGTTTCACGCCGAAGCGGAAAAATTCGTAACATGCCGAAGTCGCGCGGCGCCGCGCCATGAAGCGGCCGAGGCGGTGTTCGCCGGCGATGAAACGGCGGAGCGGCGGCCAGATGGCGGCGGCACTCGGGGCGGGATGCGGGGAAGCGGTCGGAGGTTTTACGAAGTCATGCACGCGGCGGAGCGTGGCTGATGACCGCGATCAAAGCTGGGCAAAGATTTGCAGATTCCCCTCAGATAAAGCGCAGTTTCAATCCGCCTTCAGACGGAGGCAGAGCACCGCGCTCGTCAGCGCAGAAATTCCCAGCAGCACGAGCACGCCGGGCAATCCGCTCAGCGCGAACACGATGCCACCGAAGGTCACCCCGACCGTGCCGCCGAGAAAGCTGCACGAATTGAGCATGCCTGACCCCTTCCCCGCCTGCAGTTGCGGGAGCGTTGCAAGCCCGAGCCGCGGCGCCGAGGCGTAAATCAGCGCGATTCCAACGCCGGCGACAAACAGGCCGGGCATCAGGATCGCGAACCTCGCTTCGACCTGGAACGATAGATAGATGATGGCGCAGCCGAGCGCGAGCAGCAGCGATCCGCCGGTCAGCATGCGCCGCACGCCGATCTTCGTTCCGATCAAGGGAGCCGCACGCGCAAACGCAAACAGCGCGACCGAGAGCGGCAGCAGAGAAAGGCCGGCCGCGATGGCGGACATGCCGAGGCCGTCGGCGGATTGCGCGAAGAGGTTGTAGTAGAGCAGTAGCGTCATGATGTCGAACATCACGAGAAACAACAGGCCTGCGGCAATCGCGAAACTGCGGTTCGCGAACAGGCTGAAGTCGACCAGCGGCTGCGGGCGCCGCGTCTCCGTCCGGATCAGGGCCGCGAACCCAATCCCGGCCAGCGCGAGCGGGACGATGGCGGCCAGCGGATTGGTGCGGACATGCGCCAGCGCCTGCAATCCCGATATCAGCGTCACCATGAAGACGGCGAGAATGCCGAGTCCCACCCAGTCCATCGAGATCGCGCGCCGGCCGCCGGCGCCGGGATGCCGCAACAGCATCAGCGCGGCGGGCGCCATGGCGGCGACGTTCAGCCAGAAGATAAAGCGCCAGCCGGCGTAATGCGTCACCGCCCCGCCGACCAGCGGGCCGATGCTGAAGCCGAGCATCAGAAAGCCGGTCCAGGCGCCGATCGCCTCCGCTCGTTTTGAGTCAGGCGCGGCTTCGCTCACCGCCGCGAGCGTGCCGGCTACCGCAAACGCGGCCCCCAATCCCTGCAGCGCGCGGGCGCCGACCACGACGGGACCTGCCGGCGCCAGCGCAATGATCAGCGAGGCGAGCGCAAACAAGGCGATGCCGGCGACCGAGGACCTGCGCGCGCCTAGCTGGTCCGCCGCGTCGCCACCGACGACGATGAAGATCGCGGCGGTCAGGAGATAGGCATTGACCACCCATTCGAGCTCCGCCGGACCAAGCTGCAGGCTGCCCTTCATGTCGGGGAGCGCGGCCATGATCGCCGTGCTGTTGTCGCCCACCGCCAGCATGGCCAGGCAGCACGCCGCGAGCACGGGCGCGAGATCGCTCTTCGTGTTGGAGGCTGCCGGCATCACCACCGCCCCTTCCGCCTGTTCCAGGCGAACAGCACGTCGGCGAACCTATCATAGGCAAACCGCGTCAGCGGCAGCATGAAACGATTGCCGACGAGCGCAGCCAACCAGCCTTCGCCCGGCGTTATCTGCCAGATCGCGACCGCGACATCGGCGCCGACGATCAGGCGGCCGGTCTCATCCGTTGCATGCAGGCGGCGGCGCACGTCGTCGAGCGACGCGCCGTAGGATGCCAGCGCGTCGGGCTGCTCGTTGATATCCTTGAACGAGATGGCACCGGCGCGGACCGCGGCCAGCAGCCTGTTGCGTTGCCAGTCAATGCCGGCGTCGCAGACCGGGCAGCGCGTGTTGTACCAGATGGTCAGACGAGCGGGCATGGCGTTGCGAAGCGTAATCGCCTACCGCTGCCGCGTCGAGGTGCCCCGTACGTGGCTCCGCTTCGCAAGAGCTTTGTCCGCCCGCTTCGCGCAGGGCAGCTCAGCGCGAGGCGCGTGTGATTTACTTTGACAGCGGCGATCCCATCGAGGACAAGCCGCCCATGGCCAAAAAACCCGGAACCAATCCCAAAGGCGAATTCGCCTTTTTCAACGTCGTTTATGAAGACGACTCCCAGCGCTCCAACCGCCGCGTGCCTGCCGAACTGCTCGGCGGGCTCGACGGCGACGAACCCGCGCGCACCTACATCATGGAGCAGGATCGCGAGATCGCCGAGAAGTCCGGCCGGCCGCAGCTCGAGATCAAGAGCATCAGCCGGGTGGGCGCGAAGAAGAAATAGACCTCACAAACAAAAACGGCGGGCCTCGGCCCGCCGCTTCTTTTTTCGATGGATTGCCGGGTCAAGCCCGGCAATGACAGTCAATTTTAGTTATCCAAAAAGCTCCGCAGCTTCCGCGACCTTGACGGATGCTTCAGCTTGCGCAGCGCCTTGGCTTCGATCTGACGGATGCGTTCGCGGGTGACGCTGAACTGCTGGCCGACTTCTTCCAGCGTATGGTCGGTGTTCATGCCGATGCCGAAGCGCATGCGGAGCACGCGTTCTTCGCGCGGGGTGAGCGAGGCCAGAACCCGCGTGGTGGTCTCGCGCAGGTTGGACTGGATCGCAGCATCGATCGGCAGGATCGCGTTCTTGTCCTCGATGAAATCGCCGAGGTGTGAATCTTCTTCGTCACCGACAGGCGTTTCCAGCGACAGCGGCTCCTTCGCGATCTTGAGGACCTTGCGGACCTTCTCAAGCGGCATGCCGA
Source organism: Bradyrhizobium paxllaeri (assembly GCF_001693515.2). Lineage (NCBI taxonomy): Bacteria > Pseudomonadati > Pseudomonadota > Alphaproteobacteria > Hyphomicrobiales > Nitrobacteraceae > Bradyrhizobium > Bradyrhizobium paxllaeri. The sequence goes on along the minus strand of NZ_CP042968.1, from coordinate 926,220 downwards.
GCTTTTCGGCGAGCTCTTCCGGGGTCGGCTCGCGGCCGATCTCGTTGAGCATCTGGCGCGAGGTGCGCACGATCTTGTTGATCGTCTCGATCATGTGCACGGGGATGCGGATGGTGCGCGCCTGGTCTGCAATGCTGCGCGTGATCGCCTGCCGGATCCACCACGTGGCGTAGGTCGAGAACTTGTAGCCACGGCGATACTCGAACTTATCGACCGCCTTCATCAGGCCGATGTTGCCTTCCTGGATCAGGTCGAGGAACTGCAGGCCGCGGTTAGTGTACTTCTTGGCGATCGAGATCACGAGACGCAGGTTGGCCTCGACCATTTCCTTCTTGGCCTGGCGTGCCTCGCGCTCGCCCTTCTGCACGCCGTGCACGATCTTGCGGAATTCGCCGATCTCCAGACCGGTGAGCGCCGCCAGCGACTGGATCTCATGGCGCAGCTCCTTGATGCGGTCCTTCTCGTGATGGACGAAATTCTTCCAGCCCTTGGCGGAGAGTTTCGAGACACGGTTGAGCCAGCGCGGATCGAGCTCCGAGCCCTGATAGTTACGCAAAAAGTCTTCGCGCGCGACGCCGTGGCTGTCACCCAAACGAAGCAGGCGGCCTTCGAACGAGACCAGCTTCTTGTTGATGTCGTAGAGCTGCTCGACGAGCGAGTCGATGCGGGCCTGGTTCAGGCGCAGCGACTTCACCTCGACGATGATCTCGTCCTTCAGCTTCTTGTACTTGCGCTCCTGCGAGGGCGAGAGCGACTCGCTCTGAAGCTGGTTGGCGATATCCTGTTCTTGAAGACGCCGCAGCTTCTTGTACTCGGAGGCGATCTTGTCGAAGGTCTCGACCACCTTCGGCTTCAGCTCGGCCTCGATCGCAGCCAGCGACATCTGGTTTTCGAACTCGTCGTCATCCATGTCGCCTTCGGCGGCGGCTTCGGCCGGATCCTTCTCCTCGGCGTCGGCATCGCCGGCGGGCGCGGCGCGGAACGGGGTCGGCGACGGCGGGGCAGCCGGCGGCGCGACATGCGCGGGTGCGGCCTCGCCATTGGTGGCGGCGCCTTCGGCAGGAGCGGCGATCATCGCCGGGTTCATGTTGTTCTTGGCGTCGGGGCCGGCATAGGTGGCTTCGAGATCGATGATGTCGCGAAGGAAGATCTTTCCTTCGTTGAGCTCGTCGCGCCAGATGATGATGGCCTGGAACGTCAGCGGGCTTTCGCAGAGGCCCGCGATCATCGCCTCGCGGCCGGCCTCGATGCGCTTCGCAATCGCGATTTCGCCTTCGCGCGACAGCAATTCCACAGTGCCCATCTCGCGCAGATACATGCGGACGGGATCGTCGGTGCGCTCGCCGGGCTCTGATTTCTTGACCTCGGTGACGGCCTTGGCGGTGACCTCGACAAGCTCGTTGTCGGTGTCGTCGTCGGCCTCTTCCTTCTCGCCCTCCTCGTCGGCTTCCTCGGCCTCGGAGACGTTGATGCCCATGTCAGAGAGCATCGACATGATGTCTTCGATCTGTTCGGGCGAGGTGGTGTCGGAGGGCAAGACTTCGTTGAGCTGATCAAAGGTCACGAAGCCGCGCTTCTTGGCCTGCTTGATCATCTTCTTGACGGCGGCATCCGAGAGGTCAAGCAACGGCGACGGCGCGTCGGGGCTATCCTTCTCAGGGGCGTCCGCTGCCTTGTCGTCTTTTTCCTTGTCCTTAACCTGCAGCGTCTTTGCCTTGGTGGCCATTCATCAAGCTCCCGAAACGCGCTTCATGCGGGCGTGCGTCGCACCGGCCCGCAAGTTGTTCACTCATTCGTCCGAAGTGACGTCGTGCGATCGTCACCTCGTTCTGTTCATTCGCCTTCGCATGACGAGAGGAAAGCGGCACCCGCTTTTCTGCACCATGGTTACGACGCGCAAAGGGCGGCGCAGACCGTCGCCACCCCGAATTCCAATTCGTCGGTTTCTGTCTTTCGTAGCCCGAAGGCCCTTAAGCTTCGCTTAACCCTGTTTTTGCCGCCAAATCATGGATTTGGCGAGTCTTTTCGCGGGCCAGGCCAAGGCAGTCCGCATCATTTTTTAAACGTCAAACGCTTTTTCGGAACCGGCCCGAAAGCTCCCCAAAACCCTCGATCAGGGCCTCGGTGCCGTCGAGGGAGTCCAGCCGGGCGCTGACATCCTTCAGCCATGCCAGATTGGCCTCGCTGGTCTCCTCAGCCAACGCCAATTCGGCATCTTTCTTCTCCCTAAGTAGGGCATGTGTTTTCTGATGCAAGACAACCAGTTGCTGCCAGGTGGCCAAAACATCCTCGCGGGCCGCGCCGGGCCGTGCGGCCCACACCGCCGCGGTCGTGATCGCCCGTTCAACCCGTTGAAGAACCTCGCTTAATCCACGCGCCTCGAGATCGGCGCGCATTTTTTCGGCCTGCTCCTCGACGTCGGGGGAATGGTGATGGTCGTTGGCAAAGGCCGCGATAATCCCGGCGCGAAGCTTATTGGCCTCGGGATGGGCCAGTTCCAGGGCGGCCACCTCCTCCAGATGGTCGTGCAACAGCCAGGGGTGGTTAATAAGGGATTGCAGGATCAGCGCCTCCCGGCGGGACATGGCGCTGCGCTGTCCGCGCATGATCGGGCTGGTCGCAAGCTGGGGGCTCGCCGCCTGGTAGGGGCCGGGCGCGATCCCCGGGGCTGCTCCCGGCGGGCGGCCACCGCGGGGGGCGAATCGGCCGGCCGGCGCTGCTCCGCGCGGGGCAAACGTGCGGGGTGATTCGCCGCGGCCGGACCGGAAATTACCCCTTCCGTAGCCGCCGCCCCCGCCCTGTGGGGCGAAGGTGCGCTGCAGACGCTCGGCGAGATCCTGGCGGTAGTAGCGGCGCACGACCTCGTCGCGGATGCCGTTGGAAAGTTCGTTGATGCGCGCTTCCAGCGCCGCCCGCCGTTCGGGCGTCGCGAAGGTCCCGCCCTCGATCTCGCGCGACCAGATCATGTCGGCAAGCGGGCGCGCCGCCGAGATCACTTCTTCGATCGCAACACGCCCGCCGGTGCGCGCGAGATCGTCCGGGTCTTGCCCCTCGGGCAACAGCGCAAAGCGCAGGCTTTTGCCGGGCGCGAGATTGGGCATTGCGAGGTCGGCGGCGCGGTAGGCGGCCTTCTGCCCGGCCCGGTCGCCGTCGAAGCAGAGGATCGGCTCGTCCGCCATCCTCCACAACAGCGCGAGCTGGTTTTCGGTCAAGGCCGTGCCGAGCGGAGCGACGGCGCCGCCGAAGCCCGCAGTGACCATGGCGATGACGTCGACATAGCCTTCGACCACGATCAGCGGCGCGCCGTTATGGGTTGCCTGCCGCGCGGTGGCGAGATTGTAGAGATTGTCGCCCTTGTGGAAGAGCGGCGTTTCCGGCGAGTTCAGATATTTTGCCGGAACGTCCTTTTCCAGCGCGCGGCCGCCGAAGGCGATGACGCGGCCTCTGGCATCCGTGATCGGAAACATCACGCGGTCGCGGAAGCGATCGTAGGGAACGGGGATGTCGTCGCCTCCGATCAACAGCCCGGCTTCCACCATGTCTTCGGTAGAAATGCCCTGCGCGCCCAGATGCTCCTTCAGCGCAAAACGATCCGGCGGCGCATAGCCCAAGCGAAACTGCAGTTGCGTCGCCGGCGTAATGGCACGGTCGCCGAGATAGCCGCGGGCCTTGGCGCCATTGCGGGAGGCGAGCGTATCGGCAAAGAATTTGGCCGCGAGTTCCATCACGTCGTGCAGCGTCTTGCGGCGCTGCTCGTGCCGCGCGGCGTCGGGGGTCGCCGCCGGCAGTGGCATGCCGGCCATGGAGGCGAGGCGCTCGACGGCCTCGGGGAACGAAACGCCTTCCGTCTCCATGACGAAGTCGAAAATGTTGCCGTGCTTGCCGGTCGAGAAGTCGTGGTAAAATTGCTTCTGGTCGTTGACCGTGAACGAGGGCGTCTTCTCCTGCTGGAACGGCGACAGCCCCTTGAACTCCCGCCCCGCCTTCTTCAGCTTCACGCGCCGGCCCACGACTTCCGAAACCGGAAGCCGGGCGCGCAGCTCTTCGAGGAATTGGGGGGTGAAGCGCATGGATCAGGTAGCTGCCAGAGTCGTGGGGCCGTGCCAACCGATTAGCGATACAGGGAGGCTTGTCCCGAAAGCGAAGTTTATTGGGCTTCTTGCCGCTATTCACAGGGGCCGTCATTCCGGGGCGATGCGCAGCATCGAACCCGGAATCTCGAGATTCTCAGGGGCGCAACGGCGCCCCATAGTTCGCTACGCGCCCCGGAATGACGGAGACAGCTTGAATCCCTGCCTGTTCCGCGCTTCCATCCCGTTCATGTTCACGATCTTCCGGGGCGGCAGGAGCGGGGCGTGGCGGGTGACGCGGTTCGCATCCGTCAAGGGCGCGTCGCTGGCGCCGACGCCTTCGGTATCGGTCGTGCATTCGCTGTCGATCACGCTGCCGATCATGCCCTCGCCGACCGCCTGGCGGCTCGCCGGCGTCGCCAGCCACCTGCGCTATGCCGAGCGGGCCGAGAAGACGGAGCTCGACGCCTCGCCCGCCGAGATCGGCCGCCCCGAGGCGACCTTTGCCGCGCTGATCCCGATCAAGAAATCGGCGGCGTGGTGGGAACTGACGCAGGAGGAGCGGCGGCAGATTTTTGAGGACAAATCCCATCACATAGCAGACAGCCTGAAACACCTGCCGGCAGTCGCCCGCCAGCTGTTTCACAGCCGCGATCTCGGCGAGCCCTTCGACTTCCTGACCTGGTTCGAGTACGCCCCTGCGCATGCCGACGAATTCGAGGAGCTGGTCAGCACCCTGCGCGCCACCGAGGAATGGAAATTTGTCGAGCGCGAGATCGATATCAGGATGGAGCGCGAGCGGCTGGATGCGGGCTGACCGTATCTCGTCATGGCCGGGCTTGTCCCGGCCATCCATCTCTCAAGAAGGATGGATACGCGGGTCAAGCCGGTCAAGCCCGCGTATGACAGTCTTGTACGCCGGTCCGCCGCCAGACTCTATTCTTCCAGAAACTTCCCCGAGGCGATGTGCGGCAGGCCGGTGACGGGCCAGTTGTAGACGTAGGTCCACGCCTCGCCCGTGCTGCCGTCGTCCAGCGCCAGTGGCAGCATGCGGCGGATGTATTCGGTCGGCTCCGGAAAACCCTCGCCGCAGGCTTCATACATATCGAGTTCGCCGAGCAAGGCGTCGCGGTCGCGCAGCCGGTACAGTTCGCCGAACACGATGTCGGCGGGATCGTCCGACAGCACCAGCCCCGGATAATGCTTGATGCGATAGAGCCGGCCGCGGCAGGTGGCGGTGCCCAGAAAATCCGCGCTGCGCGACAATAGCTGCGCCATCGGATGGTCGAAGCCGCGCATCAGCGTGCCGTAGACGAAGAGACGATCTGAAATCATGGAGCTTGGGACACCGTCATTGCGAGGAGCGAAGCGACGAAGCAATCCATACGGTGTTTCCGCCGTGCGGGGCAATGGATTGCTTCGCTGCGCTCGCAATGACGGCTGAGGCAGGCAGCTACGCCGCAACCACCTCGTCGCTGACGACGAGAAACTTCACCAGATCCATGCGGCCAAAGCTCGTGGTCAGCGCGACGTCGGCGGCGTCGCGGCCGGTGCCCATCAGGATCCGGCCGATGCGGGGGGCGTTGTGGCGGGCGTCGAAGGTGTACCACTGGCCGGAGAGGTAGACCTGAAACCAGCCGGAGAAATCCATCAGCGCGGGGTTGCGCGGCACGCCGATGTCGCCGAGATAGCCGGTGCAATAGCGCGCCGGGATGTTCATGCAGCGGCAGAAAGTCAGCGCCAGATGCGCGAAATCGCGGCAGACGCCGGCGCCCTGCTCGTAAACGTCATGCGCCGACTTCATGTGGTGGGCATGTTCGTACCCGAAGGTGACGTGGTTGTGCACGAAGTCGACGATGGCCTGCACCCGCTGCCACCCGGCCGGCGAATTTCCGAACAGCGACCAGGCGATATCGGTAAGTTTGTCGGTTTCGCAATAGCGGCTCGGCATCAGATAAAGCAGCACGTCGTCGGGCAATTGATCGATCGGCACCTGCTGCGCGGTCGGCACCACCGCATCGGGCAGGCCGGAATCGCGCACCAGCGCCGCGCCGCGCAACGTGACGCCACCGGCCGGCGCTGTGAGGCGGCCGCAGACATTGCCAAAGCCGTCGCGATAGAAACTGATCGGAACGTCCGGCTCGGCGACGATACGCTCGGTACCGACGATGTCGGCAAAGCGCGACGGATGGATCGAGAGCATGACCACCATCGGCGTCGGCTGCGCGGCCGCATAGGAAATCTCGAAGCCGACCTTGATCTCCATGGGTCAGACCTCTTCCGCCTGACGTACCTCGTCTTGCACTTCAGCGCTGACGATCACATCATGGATCCAGCCCACGACCGGCCGGTTGCGATAAACGGTCTTGTGGATGATGGTCAGGAACGGCATCGTCAAACAATCATCGATTCTGGCAGGTCCTAATTCAGGCTTGATCATGCTCAATTGTAGGTCGGGGTGCCGATTCGATAGGCAATGCGCTTGAGGAAATGCTTTGAACGACGCGGGCAGCACAACACCACTACTCCTAAGCACTGAAGATGTTCCTCCGGTCCACGAAGTTAACGCAGAAGGCCGCTCGCCGTTTCTCCTGACGTGCGATCATTACGGGCGGCTGATTCCGGCCGTGCTCGGCGATCTCGGCGTGAGCGAGAGCGAACTAACGCGCCATATCGCCTGGGACATCGGCATTGCCGGCGTCGCGGAAGCGCTCTCAAGGCATCTCGATGCGCATCTGATCGCGCAGCGCTACTCGCGGCTGGTGATCGACTGCAACCGCCCGCCCCATGTCGCAAGCTCGATCCCGCGCATCAGCGAGGCGACCACGATACCCGGCAATGAAGGCCTTTCGCGCGAGGCCGCCGCGATCCGGCGCGCGCAGATCTTCGATCCCTACCACCGCCGCATCGGCGAGATCATCGACCAGCGCGGCAGCGCCGGCATGCCGACGGTGCTGGTATCACTGCACAGCTTTACGCCTGTTTATGCGGGGATCGCGCGGCCCTGGCATATCGGCACGCTCTACCACCGCGACACGCATCTGCCGCCGCTGCTGTTAAAGCTGTTGCGCGCCGAGGGCGATCTCGTGGTCGGCGACAACGAGCCCTATGCGGTCAGCGACGAGACCGACTACACGATCCCCGTCCACGGCGAAGCGCGCGAGCTGATGAACACGGGGATCGAGATCCGGCAAGATCTGATCAGCGATGTAGCTGGCGAGACGGCATGGGCGGACCGGCTGGCGCGAATTCTCGGCGAGATCGAAGTGATGTTGCGGGCGAAGCGGTTGATCTGAGTTTGCGCGTGGCGAGACTCACCGCGGATGGGATGCGTTCCTCCATTGCGGGGAAGGCAGCGCACTGTCCATGCGGCAAGCTCGCGCTACTCTTCTCGACAGCTTTGGCCATGCACCGAGGCGCGATAGGAATCGCTGCGGCGAGCTGCTCGTCACGCAGGCGGCCGAAGCGCGGTGATCCAGCCTTCGACGATTTCGGATTTCAGCGGGTCCGGGCGATCACATGTCGGGCACTGCATGATCGCAGGGCTCTTGCCGTCGCGCGCTGTGACCAGGATCATTTTCCGTCCGCATCTCGGACAGTCCAGATGTATAGTCTCCAAGGGATGCCTCTTTTTTTGGCCCACACAGTGCGGCCTGCCGGCAAGACCGCCCTGGCCGTTTGAGAGGTGAGCCTTGGGTCTCGCCGGCGCACGAGCACGCTTGGCGGGTGGGTGCCGGCGAGCTGCGGTCGCAATCGCATCGAAGCGTGAAACAGGCAGCGTTTGCTATTGATCCAACGTGCAGTATTCGGTCACCTAGCCTTACCGATCGCCGGCGCGAAATTACATGCGCAGCTACCTACGGTTGATCTAGATCAAACAGCAGAGTTGCCCTAACCGGAAATCTAGGCGATGTGCGGTTTGTCAGACAAGTTCTCGCCATACGCGGATTGCTCCTCCGGCGCCCCTCACGCACACAAGGGAGAGTTAAGGTGCGCGCATTGACCCTTTCAGTCGTGCTGGTTCTCGGTCTGACGACGCTGCCGGCGCGAGCCCAGATGTATGATCCGGCTTACCCGGTTTGCCTGCAGTCTTACGGGCCTCAAGGCGGCATTTCATGCCGCTTTGGGTCGATGGCGCAGTGCAAGGCAGTCGCGTCCGGCCGCTCGGCGCAGTGCATTACCAACCCGTATTACGGGAAGCGGCGTCGCTGATGCGCCCGAAGCGGCGGCCGTAAAATCAGCGCGCGCGCGTCAGCGCCAGCCAGATGCCGCCGCCGATCATGACGCCGCCGGAGACGCGCGACACCAGCCGCGTCCGCTGCTTGGAGAAGAATTTTCGTGCGCGGCCGGCCAGCAGCGCATAGATCGCATCCGTCGAGGCGGCGATCACCATGAAAGTGATGCCGAGCAGCGCCACCTGCGGCAGATGCGGCTTCTCCATGTCCATGAACTGCGGAATGAACGCACCGAAGAAGATCAGCACCTTCGGGTTGGAGAGCAGCACCAGAAAGCCCTGCAGGAAGAAGCCGCCGCGCGGCGGCGGTGGCGGCTCGTCGGCGTTGAGGCCCTCCACCGGCTCGCGGATCAGCTTGATGCCGAGCCAGATCAGATAGGCCGCGCCGGCAAAGCGCACCCAGTCGAACCAGTAGCCCATGGTCGCCATCAGCGAGGTCAGACCGATCGCGACGGTGCCGATCACGATCGCCATCGCGGTCTGCACCCCGGCGCAATTGATCATCGCCGCCCTCGTCCCGTATCGCAAGCCATTCGCGATCAACAGCGTGACGACAGGACCCGGCAGCAAGGCGAGCGCGATGCAGGCGGCGACAAAGGCGAGATAGACCTGAAGGGACATGTGGGAACCTCGGCTGGGAGAGACGTCATGGCCGGGCATAGACGTCCGAAGGACGGCGTCGCTTCCGCTCGCCTATGTCCCGGCCATCCACGTCTTATCGCAAAGCGCGCCCGTTAAAAAGACGTGGATGCCCGGGCTCGTCCCACGGCTGTCCGGTTTAGTTTTAGCATAGACTTAGGCTCATCTGCCGCTGATCTTGGACGATTGGCGATGGTTCGAGCAGTTTGTCGATCGATCGGCGGTGCATGAGGTTGGCCCGGACCAGCCTGCTGAAGACGGTTGGGCTTGGAACGGCTTTCTGTGCAGCCTGGGCCAGGCGCAGCAGCAGGAAGGCGATGAGCGCGACCGCAATCTGGATGCGTATGGCATTCTCGGATGTGCCGACGAAGCGAGTGATCTTGAGGGTCTGCTTGATCCAGCGGAAGAACAACTCGATGGCCCAGCGTCGACGATAGAGATCAGCGATCTCTTGTGCGCTGGCATCGAGATCATTCGACAAGATACGCAGCATCTTTCCGGTATCGGTCATGATGCGGACCTCGCGTACCGCATCCTGCATTGGATTGCAGCGGCTCTTGGCCTGGCGTGCGGGAAGGAAGCCGATGCGGTCGGAGAGGATGTTGCCGTCCGGGATGACGGGCAGTTCCTCCACCACGTCGAGCGGCGTGTTGGATTTGAAGCGGCTGACGATCCGGCAGCCGGCGGCATCGAGCGCGGCCCACCAGGCATAGTCGTAATAACCGAGATCGAAGACATAAGTGGCGCCCGGCTCGATCGGCATTTGCTGGGCCATGGTGATGTCGTTGACGTTGGCCGGAGTGACCGCGGCATAGATTGGGCGATCGGCGTCGGCGTCGTAAATTACGTGCACTTTGGCACCGCAGACCCCCGCCGAGAACCGCGCCCAGCCGGCGCTGTGTTCGTTCAAGCGCACGCTCGTGGCATCGATCAGGTAGGTCGTCTCGGCAAGCTTGCGACGCAGCCCGCGATGCGCCTGCTTCATCATTATCGCCAACAGTTCGGTGAACACGGCGGCAGGCCGCTGTGCGTTCGCATCCGAGAAGGTCGATCGTTGAACCGGTGCCGCGCCCACATGGTAGAGCCGCACAGCATGGCTCGAAAGTCCTGCCACGATCTCGCGCAAGCTCGCCGCCCCCGAAAGCTGACCATAAAGCAGCGCCACCAACTGGCTCTTGGTCGACAACCGGCGCACCCGCGCATCGGCTCCATGCTCCTCCACAAGCCTGTCGAACCGATGCCATGGAACGTGCTTTAGAAGTCCGTGGAATACGCTATTCTGATGCAGCATGGCTTGATCCTTCTCCGTGTCCCAAAACGTCGCCAAACGCTTGGAGCACAGAAGAATCAACGCCATGCGCCTTGTCTACAAAAATTAAACCGGACAGCCGTGGGCTTGACCCGGGCATGACGGAGGTGTTTCACCGTCCCTCCATCGCAGCCACCATCCAGCGCGTCATTTCGCCGGTCGCCAGAAACGCCAGCGCGGCGCGCTGTATCGCCGACGCCTCGCCTTTGCCGTGCGCGACCGCGACGAGGAGGTCGCAGCCGCGCGAAACCGCGATGCCTACCGCGTGTCTTGCGCCGGCGGCCGGCGGCAACTCATACGTCCTGATCCGCCCCGGCATATCTGCCACGCGCACCACCTGTCCGCTGCTGACCGGTACAAAGCGCTGATTGATCAAATCGACATCGGCGACACGATCAACCTCATCGTCGTCAGCGACGCCGCGGTCGCAATTGCAGAAGCCGATCTTCGGCCGCACAGAGATCACGACATCGCCGCCGCATCCATCGCAGCGAAACGCCTTGCCGGCCGGCCAGCCGTCGCGCGGGAAGGGCCAGGCGATTTCACGCCACGCACTTTGCTGCTCCTCGTGGCGCGGCCCGGCTTGCTGATAGGCCGCAGCGCCCGACAGCGCGCCGAGCGTCACAATGAAAAATGCAATGAGCGGCCAGCGGCGCATCGTCGGCACCTTACGGCAGGCCGGCGACGGCGCGCGCCGGGCCGGTCAGTTCCAGAATGTGCAGGCCAGTGTTGGCGCGGTCGACGATGTAGATGTAACCGCGCTCGTCGGTTTCGACATTATTGGTCTGGATCGCGACCTTGCAGCGGTTCTTGTCATCGATCTTGACGCAGCGCTTGTCGGTCGCCGCCGTAATCGCCGGAATGAAATAGCCGACCTCGATGGGATGAAAGGGATCGCGAATGTCGAGCGCGCGGACGCCGGCATTGAAGAAGGCGATAAACGCCATCTTCTTGTAGAACACCGGCGCCATGCTCTCGTTGGAGGAATGCGCGCCGAACCGTCCGCCCCGCTCGCAAAACGTTCCGCTCGCTTCCGGCACGGTGTAGCTCGAGATCATCATGGGCCGGTTCTCGACCGTGACGTCGGCGAACCACACCATCTGCCGCGGCTCGTTGCATTCGTTCAGGATCGCCTCATCGACGATCATCACGATGTCGCGGGTCTTGCCGTCCTTGTCGCGCGCGAATTCCGCAATCGGCATGCCAAGCATCGGAAACGTCGTGTGGGCGCCGTTGAACGCCGACATCGGCAGCCGCGCAATTTCCGGAAGCCGCAGATTGTCCGCGGTCGGCTCCTTCGGGCCGTTGAGCAGCTTCTCGCGATCGACGATCTGCAGGATGCCGCCCTTGTTGGTGCCGTAACCGAAATAGACCCGGTTGCCGGAAGGCCCCGTCGAGATCGGCCCGTGCAGTTCGGTCGGCACCGCGCCGGTCGAGCCCGGCTCCTGGCCGGGCAGGCCGAAATCCCTGATCTTCTGCGGATGCGCGGGATCGGAGAGATCGTAGACCTGCGTCATGCGGCGCGTGCGCCAGTCCGGCGCGCCCGACACCAGGAAGGCAATGCCGGTGTCGCATTCCCACCAGTTCTTGTGCGTATCCTTCAAGCCGGCGATCCGCGTGATCAGCACGGGATTGGCGGGATCGGCGACGTTCCAGATCTCATGGGCCTCACCGCCGAACGTCCTGAGCATGTAGACCGCGTTGCGATCGCCCTTCGGCAACGCCTTGCCGTCGCAGATCCGCCCCATCTGCGCGCCGCCCCCTTCATATTTTCCTTCCTGGCCCGGGAGATGGCGCAGATATTTCGGCTGCGAGGGATTGGTGACGTCGACGATCGACGTGCCGTTCGGTTCAGCCTTGCCGGTCTGCGGATTGACCGGCGCTGGAATTTCGTCGCTGCCGCCATGATGGCCGATATAGGCGATCCAGCGATCGCCCTGATGGTGGATGGTCGGCTGATAGGCGCTGCGGGCCTGCAGATCGCTGGTTCCAACAAGCTTCATGTTGGAGGCTTCGGGCGGCGCGCCGATCACCTGCTGCTGCGCGTGAGCGCCCGAGCATGCGAGAAAATAGATCGCGCACCAGGCTGCGAGTTTGAGGCGATCGCCCATGTTCCACCCCGACTGTTCAAGGCCAATCTGCGTTGGCTGGCGATAAGCTAACACATCCTTGGGATGCGCCCAACACACGCCCTTGACATGCAACCTTTTGGTTGCCTATTATCCCAACCATGGATGAAGTCTTCAAAGCGCTCGCCGACGCGTCGCGGCGCTCGCTGCTGGATCGGCTTCACGCCAACAATGGACAGACGCTGAACGAGCTCTGCGACGGCCTCGACATGACGCGGCAGGCCGTGACCAAGCACCTGGGGATTCTGGAAGCGGCAAACCTCGTCACCACGCTCCGGCATGGCCGCGAGAAGCTGCACTACCTCAATCCGGTTCCGATCCATCAGATCGGCGAACGCTGGATCAAGAAATTCGAGCGCGGGAAACTTGCCGCGCTCTCCGAGTTGAAACGACAATTGGAGAAGCGTGATGAGTAAGCCGGAATTCGTCTACGTCACCTATATCGAGACCACGCCGGAGAGATTGTGGGAGGCACTGACGTCCAGCGAATTCTCGAGGCGCTACTGGTTCGGCACCGAGTTGAAATCGGACTGGAAGGTTGGCTCACCGCTGGAACTGGTCATGGGCGGCACCACTACCGATACCGGGGAGATTCTCGAGGCCGATCGGCCGCGGCGGCTCTCCTACACTTTCCAGCATGTGACCAACGAGGCGTACCGCAACGAGAAGGCCACCAAGGTCGTCTTCACCATCGAGCCGCACGGCAGATTGGTGAAGCTGACGCTCACGCATGAAGGTTTTGCAGAGGGCAGCAAGCTGTTGGACGGCATCTCCAGGGGATGGCCGGCCATTATGTCCAGCCTCAAGAGCCTGCTGGAATCCGGCACCGCGCTTGAAATTCCGGTTTCCGCGCTCGGCATCGAAGGTGTGTCATGAACATCAAGAACTTCAAGCCTGCCATTGTCTACACCATCTACATCGCCTCGACGCCGGAGAAGGTGTGGGAGGCGCTGACGCGCGCGGAGTTTTCCAGGCAGTATTTCTCCGGCCAGGCGGTCGAGGTCGATCTCAGGGTGGGCGGCGCCTTCGTCATGCGCACGCCCGACGGCGCCCTGCATATTTCGGGCGAGGTGATCGAATGCGAACCGCTGAAGAAGCTCACCGTCACCTTCAACGTCAACTGGCCGGCGCTGGTGGAAAAGCTCGGGCCGACGCTCGTGACCTACGAGATCGAGAAGGCCGGCAACGTGGTGAAGCTGACGATGCTGCAATCGCACGACCGCGACATCAGCGACGACATCCTGTCCGGCGGACGCACAGGCTGGCCCGCGATCCTGTCCAGCCTGAAGAGCCTCCTGGAGACCGGCAACGCACTGGCCATCGAGATGCGGCCGCCGGAGCGGATGCTGGCCGCACTGAAGGAAATGGGGATCGGGACGCCGTAGGGAGCGTCCTTCCTCTTCCGGCCATCGCTCGCCTGCCGATTCAAGTGCATGCCGAGCGTGCTATTGACGGCGACTCGTGGTAATCTGCGGCTATGGCGAAACAGAAGAACATTGCAACAAAAGGGACGAAGTCGGGCCGGTTTGTGCTCGGACGAGGTCGTTTTGCCAAGATCAGCGAAGTCGAGGGCATCAGGCTCACCCCGGCGATGAAGAAGCGCGCCGGCGAAGCGCGAAGCAAAGGCCTCACAGCGGAAGAATATCGCCAGGCAATCATTCGTAGCCATCGCAAGGGCTGACCGACCGCATGTACGATGCGATCGAGGATCCCTACACCTACAAGAACTCGACCGTACTGGTGAACAAGCTCGACTTGCGAAGCCAGGATGAACTCGACGCGTTCGAGGCAGAAATCTCCAGCGCGCGAGCGGAAGAACCGCTGCCAGATGGATCGATGGACTTCGCGCACTACAAGGCTATCCACCACCATCTGTTTCAAGATGTCTATCAGTGGGCAGGGCAGGTCCGCACGGTCAGGATTGCGAAGGGCGGCAATCCATTCTGCTTTCCCGAAAACATCGAGGACCAGGCGAACAAGCTGTTCGACGGTTTGCGATCTGCGGATTACCTCCACAATCTCGATGCGCTGACATTCGCAAGCCAAGCTGCGCATTTCCTGGCAGAGCTGAATGCGATCCATGCGTTCCGCGAAGGAAATGGACGATCGCAGCTTACGTTCTTCGCCCTGCTGGCCGACCACGCAGGCCATCCGCTCAAAATCGAAAAATTGAAGCCGGACGAAATGCTGGCGGCGATGATTGCCAGTTTCGACGGCGACGAACGCAAGCTCGGCAGTGTGATCTATGGCCTGATTTCGTGATCCGACGGCGGAACCCGCGCACAAATAGGAGCACACAGTCCCAACCAAGGCGACGACGATGGAGCGCCATAGCCTACTTGCTAAGCTTCGCGAGTGGACTCAAGCCTGCCTAAGGGATATTCCAGCGCAAGCAGTTCCAGCACAGAACAGCTGCCTCGCATGTAGAGGCCGAACGTCACTCTACTTTGCAACGAAACCGCTGATTTGAGCGCGGAACGACGCACCGATGAGCCTGCGCACCCGGCTATTAATTCTTGTTATTGCCGCGATGCTGGTGCCGGCCATCCTTGTGGGACTGCGTTTCATCCAGAACCGCACCAGCGACATCGATGCCGCGCGGGCCAGTCTGTCGGCCACCGCCAGCGATATCCTGGGCGATCTCGACGAGAAGATCCAGGGCACGGCCCAGCTTCACTACGGCCTCGCCCGCGCCCGCGATCTCGATACGCGCGACAAGGCGGCCTGTTCGGCGTTCCTGTCCGCCGTGCGCGAGGAATACACGCGCTACACCGGCATCCTGACCATCAATCCGGACGGCAGCCTGTTCTGCGACTCGCTTAGAACCAACCGGACGCTCGATCTGAGGGATCGCGAATACTTCAGGCAAGCGTTGATGGCACACGGCATCGTCACGTTGGAGCCCGTGTTCGGCCGCCTGACGGGGACATCCGTGCTGCAGATCGCCTATCCCGTTCGCTCCGAATCCGGCGAGCTGAAATTCATCCTGCTCGCCTCGTTCAATCTGAAGAAATTCGCCGAGGATCACGACAGGCGCCTGTCTGATGACAGCGAGATTCTGCTGGTTGACAGGAAAGGCACGGTCCTCGTCGCACCCGACAGCAAGGACTGGACCGAGCCGGCCGGCACGTCGATTGCGAATTCTGAGTTGTTCCGGTTTGCGGCTTCGCCGAACCGCGAGCCGTTCCATGAAGCGGCCAAGCGCGAAGGCCGGACCCGCGTCTGGGCTGCAGCTCGCTCGCCTTCGGCACGCGATGCCGGGCTTCACATCATGGTCGGGCGGCCCAAGGACAGCCTGGTGGCCGCGGCCAACCGCCGTCTTTACGAGGACCTGGCAATCCTGGCGGTAGCCTCGTTGCTGCTGCTGGCCGGCGTCTGGATTCTCGCGACCATGATCATCGGCCGTCAGGTCGGACGTTTGGCCGCGATGGCGACGAAGCTCGGGCTTGGCGACCTGAGTGCACGAATTGCCCAGCCCCATCCGGGCGGCGAACTGGGCGGGCTGATGACACAATTCAACAGCACCGCTGAGTCGCTCGAGCGTCAGCGCGCCGCCATTGACGAGCTCAACCAGAAACTCACCCAATCCCAGAAAATGGAGGCGATGGGCCAGCTCACCGGCGGCGTGGCGCATGATTTCAACAATCTGCTAACAGTCATCCTCGGCAATGCGGAGCATCTCGCCGAGCGGCTGGCTCCTCACAAGGAGCTGAGCAACATCGCCGAGAGCATCGCGACCGCCGCGGAACGCGGATCGGACCTGACCCGAAGCCTGCTCGCGTTCGCGCGCAAGCAGCCCTTGATGCCGAAGCATATCGACATCGGTCAGAAAATTCTCGGCATGGAGCCATTGCTGCGCCGGACGCTCGGCGAACACATCGAATGTAAATTCAACCTGGATCAGAACCTGTGGCAGGCCAGCGTCGACCCGGGCCAACTGGCCTCGGCGCTGCTCAACCTGGTGCTGAACGCGCGCGACGCCATGCCATCAGGCGGCAAGCTGACGGTCGAGGTGAAGAACACGTCGCTCGGTGAAACCGACGTCGACGTCAACGGCGAAGCGCGGCCCGGCGACTATGTAATGGTCACCGTGACCGATACCGGCACCGGCATGACGGCCGAGGTCGCCGGCCGCGCCTTCGAGCCGTTCTTCACCACCAAGGAAGTCGGCAAAGGCACCGGCCTCGGCCTGAGCATGGTCTACGGCTTCGCCCAGCAATCCGGCGGCGCAATGCAGATACGCTCCGAGCCGGGCCATGGCACCGCGGTCAGGCTTTTCTTTCCTCGCGTCGTGACAGCTCAGATCAGGGCCGTGCCCTCCACCGATCAACAGGCGCCCCCGACCGGCAGCGAAACCATTCTCGTTGTCGAGGACGACGACATGGTGCGTGGCTATGTCGAAGGCGAATTGAAGGCGCTCGGCTATCGCGTCATCGTCACGCCCAACGCATCAGCGGCGCTCGAAATTCTGCGCGGCCCGGAGAACATCCATCTCCTGTTCACGGATGTCGCGATGCCCGGCGGCATGTTCGGGACGGAACTCGCCCGCCAGGCCGCGCGCCTGCGGCCTCAATTGAAGATTCTCCTGACCTCCGGCCATACCGAACATCCCGCGAAGGCGATCGACGGGGCCGGTCGCGGCGTGCGGATCCTGAACAAGCCCTACCGCCGGCACGATCTGGCATCGATGCTGCGCGCGGTCCTGAAGGCGAATTGATCGCCGGGCTACGCCGCCACCGGCGCGATGATCCGGCGATAGAGGTGCCAGGTGGTGTGGCCGAGCACTGGCAGCGTCACCACGAGGCCGAGGAAGTAGGGCATCGCCGAAACCGCGAGCAGGACCACGATCAGCGCCGCCCATCCGATCATCGGCAACGGGCTCGTCACCACCGCGCGGACGCTCGTGATCATCGCGGTGACGAAATCGACGTCGCGGTCGAGCAAGAGCGGAAATGACACCACGGTGAGCGAGAACAGGATCAGCGACAGCGCGGCGCCGACCGCGTTGCCGATGGCGAGGAATAGAAGGCCCTCGTTGGTCGTGAGCACTACCGTGATGAATTCATGCAGGCTGGAGAACGAGGCATTGAGCCCGAGCAGCAGCGCAATCAGCAGCCGTACCTGGTACATCCACACCACGAACACGAACAGCGTGACAAAGGCCATCCAGCCGATTTCGCTGCGTGACCTTATCGTGGCCCAGATCGCTCCGAACGAAACCGGCCGCCCGGCTTCGCGTCGCCGGCTCACCTCGTAGAGCCCGACAGCGACGAACGGGCCGATCATCGCAAAGCCCGCGGCGAGCGGATAAACCAGATAGACCATGCCAAACGCGGTCAAGCAGAGCAGGATCGCGATCCCGCCGGCCGCATAGAGCGCGCCAAAGGCGAGCCCGTAGAGCGGCATCGCCTGAAAATCCCGCAGGCCCTGGCTCAGCGCCTCCGCGATGTCGGCCGCCGTAATCGGCCGCACCACCGGATCGGCCTTGCCGGAGATCGTCTCCATCGAGTCCTCCCTGGGTTTGGGACATTGAGGCAGGGTGCAACGGAGGCGCGTTGATCTTGGTCAATATTTGAGAGGGTGACCACCTCTCTCTTACCGTCGTCCCTGCGAACGCAGGGACCCATACTCCGCGGCCGTTGTTGCTGGAAAAGGCAGATAGCGACCGGCGTATAAACAGTTTCCGCTGGTGGTTATGGGTCCCTGCGTTCGCAGGGACGACAGCGAGAGTTGTGCTCCCTCCCTCATGATGCGGGCATTGCAGCCGGATTGCGCTTGTCAGGAACGGGGCAGGAGCAGGAGCGCCACAACAAGGTTCGCAACAAACAGCGCCGCATCGATGACGAAAATCCGGAGCATCGGCCCCTTCAACACGGGCCAATACGCCACCCCGACCCGCCCGCCACGCATCAGGACCGGAAGGTTGTAGGCGAACTGGCTGAAGTGACACGCAGAGAAAAACAGGAACAATGCAAGCTGCGCGTCAAAAGCCCCGAAGAAGGGCGGCCGGAACAACAGGAGATACAGCGACAGGAGGCCGATCGGCAGATTCATCCCGCCCAGAAACGCAACGCTGGCCGACAAAGTCGGCGCGATCGGATTTCCGCGCTCCTCGCGCGGCACCAGTATCTTCAGCGTATTGCCCTGGGCAATGCTGAACTGGATGAACGCGCCGCCGAACCAGAGCGTATTGAGAAGCAGAACAATATCCGAAAATCGCATGGCTACTTTCCGTAAAAGGCCTCGCTGCGGACGACACGGCCAGCGCCGTCGAAGTCCATGAACTCGCTGGCGCGCGCGTCGCCCAGCTGCCACCACACCGTCAGCCGCGCGATCGTGTCGTCCCAGCTCCAGTTCAGGATTTTCAGGTCCGCGCTCTCGATATGGCCGTAGGCCTTGTGCCAGTAGGCACGGATGTTCTCGGCGCCCGCGACCACGGGCGACTCCGTCAATTTGAGCGCCAAAGGACTGCGCATCTCGGCGTTTTCGGCAAAGTGCGAAACGACGGCGTCGATATCGACCTTGCGCCAGTTCGCGCACCACGCCTCGACAAAGCGTCCGGCCGCCGCGCGATCCATTATCTGTTCGCTCATGCTCGCGCCCCTCCCTCGGGTGCAACTGCCGGGAAGAGATGACACAGGGCGATCCTAACGTCAACCATGTTGACGTGACAAAGCGATCAATTGTTATCTGCAATGACCCCCATAACCGCCATCCAGGCAGCAGCGCCGGGCTGGCCGACACGATCGAACGCCTCGCGCAGGACCTTGCGCTCGTAACCCGACGCCCGTTGCTCGATGCGCTGACCGGCTTCTGTCAGCCGCAGCAATTTGGAGCGATGCTGCTCGGGCGATCGCTTCGATGTCAGCAGCTTACGCTCCAGCAACAGGCCAAGCGGCCGATTCACGGCCTGCTTGGATATGCCGAGGATCTCGATCAGGGCCCCGATCGAAATATCGGGTTGTCGCGCGACCACATAGAGAATGCGGTGATGCGGGCGCGAAAGGCCAAGCGTGGCGAGATACTCATCGGCCGAAAGCGTCATGCCGCGCCAGCCGTAATACATGAGCTCCAGCGCTGCATCCAGATCATGGAGCTTCTTGAGCGAGGCGCGGTGCAGGCCCGCGGCGTGAGACGTTTTCTTTTGCATTTTTCTACCGCGTCGAATTGATCGAAGGGCCTAACCCAGCGCCCGCAGTTCCCGCCGCAGCACCTTCCCCGTCGCCGTCATCGGCAGCGTCTCGGCGAACTGCACGAAGCGCGGGTATTCGTGCGCGGCGAGTTGCACTTTCACGAACTCCTGGATCTCGCGCGCCAATTCGTCGCTCGGCGCAAAGCCCGGGCGCAGCACGATCCAGGCCTTGATGGATTCGGTGCGGATCGGATCGGGGATACCGACCACCGCCGACATCGCAACCGCCGGATGCTTCATCAGCGTGTGTTCGATCTCCGACGGGCCGACGCGGTAGCCGGCGGTGGTGATGACGTCGTCCTCGCGGCTGACGTACCAGAAATACCCGTCCTCATCCTGCACGCCGAGATCGCCGGTGAGCAGGAACTCGCCGGCATATTTCTTCGCGGTCGCGTCCGGATTCTTCCAGTACTCGATCATGGTGCAGGGACAAGGCTGGCGCACGCCGATGATGCCGCGCGCGCCCCTCGGCAATTCCTCGCCCTTGTCGTTGACGATGCGGACGTCGAAGCCCGGTGTCGCCTTGCCCATCGAGCCGGGCCGGATCGGGAACAGGTTCGAATTGCTGCCGATCACGAGATTGCATTCGGTCTGGCCGAACACTTCATGCGCGTCGATGCCGAAGGTTTCGCGCACCCAGCCGTGCAGTTCGCCGCCAAGCGATTCACCGCCGGTGAAGATGCTGCGCAGGTTCAAGCCGGGATTCTTCACGCCGGCCTGCCGCATCAGTTTCAGCGCGGTCGGCGGCAGGAAGGTGTTGCGAATGCCAAGCTCGGCCATCATCGTCATCGCCGCTTGCGGCTCGAACTTGCGCGCGCGATGGCCGACGAGCGGAATGCCGTGATACCAGAACGCGAACAGGGCGTTGATCAGCCCGCCAATCCAGGCCCAGTCGGCTGGCGTCCACATCAGGTCGCCGGGCCGCGGCAGAAAGTTGTGGCACATCTCGACATTGGGGAGATGGCCGAGCACCACGCGATGCGCATGCAGCGCGCCCTTGGGATTTCCCGTCGTGCCAGAGGTGTAGATGATCAGGGCCGGATCATCCGCCGAGGTGTCGACGGTAGGGAACACGTCGTCCGCCTCCTCGATCGCCGGCCAGAACGGCTTCGCGCCGGCGTGCGCGATGCTGGTCGTGACATAGATGGCCTGGAGATACGGCAGCCGGTCGCGGATCTTCGAGAGCTTCTCCCATCCGCTTTCGTCGGTAATGATGGCCCGTGCGCCGGAATTCGACAGCCGGAATTCCAGCGCATCCTCGCCGAACAGCGCGAACAGCGGAATGGAAATCATGCCGGAACGGAACGCCGCGAGATGCGCAATCGGCAATTCAAGGGATTGCGACAGGAACACGGCTATGCGGTCGCCGCGCGAGAGGCCGTCGGCCTTCAACACGTTGGCAAACCGGCGCGACATCTCGGCGACCTCGTCGAACGAGGTGCGCGTGGTGACGCCGTCCTCGTCGACATAGATCAGCGCCAGCCGGTTGCTGCCATCGGCATATCGATCGCAACACGCCGTCGCCATGTTGAAGCGATCCGGGACGTCCCAGCGGAAGTTACGGTAGAGTTCGTCGTAGGTTGAGGCTTCGGTGAGCATGGCCTTGGTTGTTTCCCTTCGTCATGGCCGGGCATAGTAGTCTGTTTTTGCGCAGACTACGTACACTTGTCTGCGCTCCCGGCCATCCACGTCTTCTTGCCTGTCGTAAGTCTAAAGACGTGGATGCCCGGGACAAGCCCGGGCATGACGTGGAGAGATGTTTTGTCGCCCCGACTTAAGGCGCCCGCGCCTTCTCCATCGCCAGTTCGGCCTCGAGGCTTGCGATGTCGCGATAGATCGAGGCGACGGCCAGCACGCGGCCGTTGCTCTTGTATTGCAGCAGGCAATCCTTGCTGGCAATGTCGCCATCGACGGTGATTTCGTCCCATTTCTCGGCGTGGCCGACATAATTGATCGGCACATCGTAGTGCTGGCTCCAGAAAAACGGCACCGCATGGAACGGCTCGCGCTGCCCAAGCATGTTTCGCGCTGCAGTCTGGCCCTGACGCTGGGCCACCACCCAATGCTCGACGCGGATGGTCTGAAGGGAATGCGGATCGGGCCAGCGCGCAATATCGCCCGTAGCATAGATGCCGGCGATGCTGGTTTCCAGATAGGCGTTGACGGTGACGCCACGATCGATCGCCAGTCCCGCCTTCTCGGCCAATTCAAGGCGCGGACGCACGCCGACGCCGACCACCACGAGATCGGCGTCGATCACGCCGCCGCTTTTCAGCGTCGCGCGCTTGCCGTCGATCGCGGTGACGGTATCGCCGAGATGGAAGATAACGCCGTGCTCTTCGTGCAGGGCGCGCACGAAATCGCCCAGCTCCGGCCCGAGCACGCGCTCCATCGGCCGCTGCTCGAGGCCTACGACGTGAACCTCGATATTTCTGGCGCGCAACGAGGCCGCAGCTTCCAGCCCGATGAAGCTCGCGCCGATCACGACCGCGCGCCGCGCGCCGTCCGCCGATGCAATGATCGCGCGGGAATCGGCGAGCGAGCGCAGCACGTGGACATGGGGCTGATCGATGCCCGGTATCGGCAGGCGCACCGGTTCCGCGCCGGTCGCCAGCAGCAACCGATCGTACGGAATGGTCTCCCCGCCTGACGTGACGACATGGCGCGCATTGGTGTCGATGGCCGTGACCTCGGTGTTGAGCCGGAGGTCGATCTTCGCCTCGGCGTAGAAATCATCCGGCCGCAACGGCACCCAGTCCTCCGGCGCGCTTCCGGCGAGATAATCCTTGGACAGGTTCGGCCGGTCCACCGGCGCCGCCGCCTCGTGGCTCAGCATCACGATGCTGCCGGGATACTCCTGCCGCCGCAGCATCTCGGCTGCGGCGAAGCCTGCCGCGCCGCCGCCGACGATCACGATCCGGCCGGGCGCATCGGTGATGGCGATCACCTGCGGCTTGGGCTGTTCACGCTTTTGGCGAACCAGGATGCGACCGTTTTCCTGCTCGACCTTCCAGACCGCGATCGGACTGAGCGCCGGCGCCCTTGTGGCTTCGCCGGTGCGCAAGTCGAAACAGGCGTGATGCCAGGGACAACGGATGCCTCCGCCCGTCACCAAGCCCTCCGCGAGCGGCCCGTGATAATGGGTGCAATGGGCGCCGACCGCGAAAATCTCAGATCCCGAGCGCACCAGCACGACTTCCTCGTCGCCGACATGGCCAAGCAAGGTCTCGCCGGCGAATTCGGACAACAGGATGCCCTTTGACAGATCGGGACCGGCGGGCGGAGCTTGCTGATCGGCCATGTCGTCCTCCGCTTGGGTTGCGTTAGGTCGCCATTCCCAGAAATTCCTGACGGGTCAGCGCATTGTCGCGAAAGCAGCCCAGCATGCGGCTGGTCACGAGATCGGAGTCCGGCTTGTGCACGCCGCGCGTCGTCATGCAGTGATGCGACGCCTTGATAATGACGCCGACGCCCTGCGGTTCCAGCACGTCATTGATGGTGTTGGCGATCTGCGCGGTCATCTTTTCCTGAATCTGCAGGCGCCTGGCGTAGACGTCGACGACGCGCGCCAGCTTGCTGATGCCGACCACGCGGCCGTTTGGAATGTAGGCCACCCAGGCCTGGCCGACGATCGGCGCCATGTGGTGCTCGCAATGGCTCTCGAAACGGATGCCGCGCAGCACGATCATCTCGTCATAGCCTTCGATCTCTTCGAAGGTCTTCCTCAGGATTTCGACGGGGTCCTGACCATAGCCTGAGAAGAACTCCTCGAACGCGCGCGTCACCCGCGCCGGCGTCTCGCGCAGGCCGTCCCGATCAGGGTCTTCGCCCGTCCATCGGATGATCGTGCGAACGGCCGCTTCGACCTCGGCCCTACCAGGCCTCTGGATATCGGACAGCGATGTCCTTGCGCGATTAAGTGCCTGTACATTCGGATTCATCGAGATGCCTTTCCACGACGCGTGCCAACGGAGCTTGAGCCTGTTGGATGCGGCGCTGGTGGAAAGGTTCCCGAGGAAAACTACCCGGCCAGCGCCGCCTTCACCATGCCGCTGGCTTTGCCGAAATCCATTTGCCCCGCGAACTTGGCGCGCAGCACGCCGATCACCTTGCCCATGTCCTTCATGCCGGCGGCGCCGGTTTCGGCGATCGCGGCCGAAATCGCGGCCTTCACCTCGTCGTCCGACATCTGCTTGGGCAGATAGGCGGAAATGACCGCGATCTCCTCGCGCTCCTGCGCGGCGAGCTCGGCGCGGCCGCCCTTGTCGTAGAGCTCGACGGATTCCTGGCGCTGCTTGATCATCTTCTGCAGGAGGCCGAGCAGGTCGGCATCGGAGAGCGGCGGCTTGCCCTGCCCGCGCGCGTCGATATCGGCGTTCTTGATCGCCGAATTGACCATGCGCAGGGTGGAGAGCTTGCGCTCCTCCTTCGCCTTCATGGCCTCCTTGACCGCATTGTTGATGTCGTCGCGCAGCATGGTGCCTCACTGAAATTAGCGCCGCTGGAAGGGCCTTGGGTCTATCGGAAGATTCCGCGTCTATATAGCGACTGGGCGAACCACGCCACTGCGGGAGTGGCCTATGGGCCGGCCGGCGGGGCAGGAAACGAACGAGACCGGCTCGAATTGGTTAAGCCTTAGCGGTCCGTTTAAGGCGGATTTGGCCCAAAAGACCGAGGGCCGGCGGAACCGGCGGTCAAATATGCAGCAAACGCATGTGAATCACCCTGTTTTCTGGCCTTCCGGCTTTGACGCGCGGGGGCGCTTGCGACTATGAAGTGCGCTCATGACAACATCCAATAATTCCTCAGCCTGGCCGGACCAGAAACCGACCGCGCTCCTCGTGCTTGCCGATGGTACCGTGCTGGAAGGTTTTGGCCTCGGCGCGGAAGGCCACGCCGTCGGCGAGGTCTGCTTCAATACCGCGATGACCGGCTATGAGGAGATCCTCACCGATCCCTCCTATGCCGGCCAGCTCATCACCTTCACCTTCCCGCATATCGGCAATGTCGGCACCAACGACGAGGATATCGAGACGGTGAACATGGCGGCGACGCCGGGCGCGCGCGGCGTGATCCTGCGCACGGCCATTACCGATCCCTCGAACTACCGCGCCACCAAGCATCTCGACCAGTGGCTGCGCGCCCGCGGCATCATCGGCCTCTCCGGCATCGACACCCGCGCGCTGACCGCGCTGATCCGCTCCAAGGGCATGCCGAACGCCGTGATCGCGCATTCGAAGAGCGGCACGTTCGACCTGCATGGGCTGAAGGAAGAGGCGCGCGAATGGCCCGGCCTCGAAGGCATGGACCTGGTGCCAATGGTCACGTCGGGCCAGCGCTTCACCTGGGACGAGACGCCGTGGGCCTGGCAGCAGGGTTTTGGCCGCCAGAGCGAGCCGGAGTTCAACGTCGTCGCGATCGACTACGGCATCAAGCGCAACATTCTGCGGCTGCTCGCCGGTGAAGGCTGCAAGGTCACGGTGGTGCCGGCGACGACATCGGCCGAAGACATTCTGGCGATGAAGCCGGACGGCGTTTTCCTGAGCAACGGCCCGGGCGACCCGGCGGCCACAGGCAAATACGCCGTGCCCGTGATCCGCGAGGTGATCGCGTCGGGTACGCCGACCTTCGGCATCTGCCTCGGTCACCAGATGCTGGGACTGGCCGTCGGTGCCAAGACCAAGAAGATGCATCAGGGCCACCACGGCGCCAATCATCCGGTGAAGGACGAGACCACCGGCAAGGTCGAGATCACCTCCATGAACCACGGTTTTGCGGTGGACCAGGATACCCTGCCTGAGGGTGCGACGCAGACCCACATCTCGCTGTTCGACGGCTCCAATTGCGGCATCGAGCTCAAGGACAAGCCGGTGTTCTCGGTGCAGTACCACCCCGAAGCCTCGCCCGGCCCGCGCGACTCGCATTATCTGTTCAAGCGGTTTGCGGATCTGATGCGGGAAAAGAAGCGGGCGTAAGACGCTTTCGCTAAACGCTGCGCCGCATATTCATCCATGTCGTCATGCCCGGGCTTGTCCCGGGCATCCACGTTTTTACAGTGCCGCAGCGACGAAGACGTGGATGGCCGGGACAACTAGCGCGAAGACGCGCTTCGCGCTTTAGCCCGGCCATGACAGAAAATTTGCCGCACTAGTGCTCCGCCACGCGGTATAATATTATAATCATAATTTAACGAAGGGAATTTGCCATGCCCGACAAGTCCGCCGCCGTCGAATACGGCGTAACGCCGACGCATGTGATGGCATCGATGTCGGGCCTCGACTTCGTCCGCGCCATGTTCGCGGGCAAACTGCCCTCGCCGCCGATCATGCAGAATGTCGAGCCGTTCGAGTCCACCGCCGAGAAAGGCCACGTCGTGTTCCACAGCGTGCCGGGCTTCCGGCACTACAATCCGATCGGCTCGGTGCATGGCGGCTATGCCGCGATCCTGCTGGATTCGGCGATGGGGCTTGCGGTGCAAACCGCGCTACCCGCCGGCACCGGCTACACCACGCTGGAATTCAAGATCTCCTTCATCAGGGGCATGAGCAAGGATACCGGCACCGTCCGCACCGAGGGCAAGACGCTCAATGTCGGCCGCCGCGCCGCGACGGCGGAAGCGCGTATTACCGACGCGAACGGCCGGCTGCTCGCGCATGCGACGACGACGTGTCTGGTTTTCGAGATTCCGAAGGGAACGTGAGGGGCGGAGTTTGGTTTGACGTTATAGAGCGTAGGGTGGGCAAAGCGAAGCGTGCCCACCATCTCACGTCGTGTATTCGGTTAGAGTGGTGGGCACGTCGCTACGCTCCTTTGCCCACCCTACACATCGGAGCAAAGCCATGTCCGTCGTCAGCGCCGATATCGAGCCGCTCACCTTCATCTTCGAAGATGACGGCCTCGTGCCCAACAATCCGCTACCGTTCCTGGTTTACAAGGGCGCGGTCGATGTCGCGAACGATCATCCGGAAAAGACCATCGAGGGATTGTTCGGCGCCAATGGCTGGGGCGCGATGTGGCGCAACGGCGTCTATGACTATGTGCATTACCACGCCACCGTGCACGAGGCGCTCGGCGTCGCCCGTGGCCGCGCGCGCGTCCGCTTCGGCGGTAACAGCGGCAAGGAGCTCGAGATCACGCCCGGCGACGTCGCCATCCTTCCCGCCGGCACCGGGCATCAATGCGTGTTCGCCAGCCCCGATTTCTGCGTCGTCGGCGCCTATCCGCCGGGACCGCCGATGCAGATCACGCGCCCGACGCCGGAGAACCACGCCAAGGCGTTGAAGACGATCCCGGAAGTGAAGCTGCCGAAGACCGATCCGGTGCGGGGCGAAGACGGACCGCTGGTGAAGCTATGGAGAAGCGCCGCGCGATAAGGCGGCCCGCCACTAGCCGCGGCTGGCAATCCGATCGGCCGCCCGTTCCGCGGCGGGCTCTCCCAAGGACACCCGCATCGCCGCGACCCGGGCAACAAAGAGCCCGATGACGAGGTTGGCCCGTTCGATCTCAAGCTTGTCACGGACCGGCCCGGTCGGCGCATCCGCGCACATGGTCTTGATGCAATCCAGCGTGCGAGACAATGAATCGACGACCGTCCATATCGGCTCGATCGAGGGCGGCGCCACCGCCGACGGCCCCGGCATGACTTCAGCCGTGCCGGGAAATTCAATTACTTTTTGTTGCATCACTAAAATCCAAATTCGAACCAATTGCACGGCCGGGGTGTCCCCGGTTCGTTCTGCCCGGGATCATGGCCCCACCCATCATAGTGTCGCCTCGCGCAGGCTCGCTTAAATTGATTATCGGAATCTTGCAGCGCGCCTTCAATACGCGCGCGTTTTTCGTGCATCTTGAACTTTAGGAGCTTCCCGATACCTGCATTGCCGGCGCCCTTCGCACGGCCCAGGAATGGTGCAGCAGGATACGCCTGCGATCATCAAGAAAGCGCGCAGAAAATTGCGCGTGAGACGACGCCTTGACATAGGTCAATACCAATACCCTGCACGAGGCGGATTCTACAACGCAGGCTTGTATACAAGGCCGACAGAGCCCGGTTCTTCCGGTCCCCGGCGCGAAGCTTTTTTTGCAGCGATGATGCACGTTCTTCTTGGCGATACGCACCACTTCATGAGCCGCTAGAATGCGTCTGATTGATCTTCGAACATCCGGAAGCGGAATTTCCCGCAAGCACAAGGAAAACCGGGATCAGACGCAGGCGGCAACTCCAGAACCTTGAACACATCAGAACAGGAGGAGGCGACATGCTAAAGCAAATTCTGCCCCTGACATTGTCTCTCTGTATCGGCGCAGCGGCTGCGCCCGCGGCGCTGGCGCAGGCGCCCATCACCGAACAGGAAGCGCACGCGATCGCGGTCGACGCCTACCTCTATTTCTACCCGCTGCTGTCGATGGACGTCACGCGAAAGCAATTTACCAACATCGGGCCAGACAAGGAAATGGGGAAGGGTCCGATGAACATGTTCAATAACGTACCCGAATATCCACCTGCGGACTTCAGGGGTGTCGTTCGTTCGAACTTCGACACTTTATACTCCACTGCATGGCTGGACATGTCGAAAGAGCCTGTGGTGATCTCAGCACCGGATACGAATGGGCGCTACTATCTGCTGCCGATGCTCGACATGTGGACCGACGTGTTTGCTTCGCCGGGCTGGCGAACGACGGGCACCGGGGCCGGGACGTTTCTGATCACGCCTCCGGGTTGGCGGCCGGACCTGCGCGACAGGTTTGTGGAGGAGTTCAAGCTTCCGAAAGACACCCAACGGATCGAAGCGCCAACGTCTTACGTCTGGGTGATTGGCCGGACCAAGACAGATGGCCCGCACGACTACGATGCGGTCCGAAAAATCCAGGCCGGCTACAAGGTCGCGCTGCTTTCCGAGTATGGCAAGGCTCCCAGGCCGGTCGAGTTCAAGCCGGACCCGAGCATCGACATGAAGACGCCGCCAAAGGTCCAGGTCGATAGCATGTCGGCAGGCGTGTATTTCGCCAATGCCGCCGAGCTGCTCAAGGTTCACTCGCCTCACATCACCGACGAGCCGATCATCGCGCAGATGAAGAAAATCGGTATCGAGCCCGGCAAAAGCTTTGACATCGGCAAGCTCGATCCGGCGGTGCAGAGAGCGATCGAAACCGCGCCGCAGGACGGACAAAAGCTGATGGCCTGGAAAGTGCCGACGCTGGCCCGCGTCGCCAATGGCTGGTCGATGAACACCGACACGATGGGCGTCTACGGCAACTACTATCTGAAGCGGGCGATCGTCTCGCAAGTGGGGCTTGGCGCCAATTTGCCCGAGGATGCCATCTATCCACTCAACCTCGCCGACGAATCCGGCAAGCCGCTCGATGGCGCCAACAAATACACCATCACCTTCGACAAGGGCGCAGCGCCGCCGGTCAACGCGTTCTGGTCGATCACACTCTACGATCCAGAAGGCTTCCAGGTCGGCAACGTCCTGAACCGCTTTGCGGTGAGCAGCTGGATGCCGTTCAAATACAATGCGGACGGTTCGCTCGATCTCTATTTCCAGAACGCCAGCCCCGGCAAGGAGCTTGAAGCCAACTGGCTTCCCGCGCCCAAGGGGCCATTCAATCTGACGATGCGTCTGTACGCACCGAAGTCGGAAGCGCTGACCGGCAAATGGAATCCGCCGCCGGTCACGAAGTCGCAAACAACGGTAGGCATTTCGGCTCAATGAGCGTTGACGGCCGCCGGGGCTTCGGCGCCGGCGGCCGGTCGCGCAAACACGAAAGCCCTGACGAGGAGCAGACCAGAGCTTTTGCGCAAGAGATTCTGGGAAGGGTATTCGTCACGACTCACGTTCGCTGCGTCACACGAGTGGAGAAAATCCCATGATCGCTGAACAAGACAAGTGTCGGCCGAAACAGAAATGGCTATTGGCCACCGGTCTTGCGACCCTGCTCGTCGCATTTCCAGCTCTTCTCGCTGGATCCGCAGCCGCCCAGCAAATCACGGGCACCCCGGGCACGCCCGGCGCTACGATGACGATCGACGGCAAACAACTGCCGCCGGAGCCCCCGAAGTTCGGCGGCGTGATCAACGAAACGGCCAAGGATTCCAAGCCGTATTGGCCGCCGTCCGTCGCTCCGCCCAAAGGGGCGCCAAACGTGCTGCTGATCATGACCGACGACCAGGGTTATGGCGTTTCCGGTACCTTCGGCGGCGTGATCCCGACCCCGAACATGGATCGCATCGCCAACGCCGGCCTGCGTTATACCCAGTTTAACTCGACCGCACTGTGCTCGCCGACACGCGCCGCGCTGATCACCGGCCGCAACCATCATTCGGTCGGGTATGGCGTCATCGGTGAAATGTCTACCGGCTACCCCGGCTACAATTCCGTCATCGGCCAGGAGAGCGCAACGATCGGAACCATTCTGCGCGACAACGGATATGCCACGTCGTGGTTTGGCAAGAACCACAACACTCCGACCTATCTGTACAGCGCGGCCGGACCATTCGACCAGTGGCCGATCGGCATGGGCTTCGAATACTTCTACGGATTCATGGGCGGCGAGACCGACCAGTGGACGCCCTACCTGTTTCGCAATACGACCCAGGTATTTCCATGGATCGGAAAGCAAAACTACAACCTCATCACCGACATGGCCGATGACGCCATCAACTACATGAACGGCTTGAACGCCGCCGCGCCGGACAAGCCGTTCTTTGTCTACTACGTGCCGGGTGGCACGCATTCGCCGCACCAGCCCAGGAAGGAATGGATCGACAAGTTCAAGGGCAAGTTCGACATGGGCTGGGAGAAGCTGCGCGAGCAGATCTTCGCCAACCAGAAGAAGCTCGGGGTCATCCCCGAGAATACCCAGCTGACGCCCTGGCCGGATACGCTGCCGAAGTGGGACTCGCTTTCCTTCGTGCGAAAAAAGCTGTACGCGCGCGAGGCTGAGGTGTTTGCCGGCTACGCCGCCTATACCGACTATGAGATCGGCCGCGTTATCCAGGCCGTCCAGGACATGGGCAAGCTCGACAACACGCTGATCATCTATATCAGCGGCGACAATGGCACGAGCGCCGAGGGCACCCTCGAGGGCACTCCGAACCAGATGACCGCCTACAACGCCATTCTGGACCTCCCGGAAGCCGAGCTGATGCTGAACTATGAAGCCTGGGGCTCCGACAAGACCTACCCGCACATGTCGGTGGCCTGGTCGTGGGCGTTCGACACGCCGTTCAAATGGACCAAGCAGGTGGCATCGCACTTCGGCGGTACACGACAAGGCATGGCGATATCGTGGCCCGGCCGCATCAAGGACGCCGGTGGCATCCGCAGCCAGTTCCACCACATCATCGACATCGTGCCGACGATCCTCGAAGCATGCGGCATCGCGGCGCCCGCCACGGTCAACGGCATCGCGCAAAAGCCGATCGAAGGCGTGAGCATGGCCTACACGTTCGACAAGGCAAACGCCAACGCGCCATCAAAACGCGAAACCCAGTATTTCGAGATGTTTGCCAATCGCGGAATCTACAACAATGGCTGGTATGCCGCGACGACGCCGCCGGTGCCGCCGTGGGTCTTGGGAACGGCGAAGCTGCCCGAGATCAACGACTACAAATGGGAGTTGTACAACATCACCGAGGACTTTTCGCAAAACAACGACCTCGCTGCGAAGAATCCCGACAAGCTGAAGGAGATGCAGGCACTGTTCCTGACGGAGGCGGCAAAATACCAGGTCTTGCCACTGGACAACTCGGTCCTGCCCCGTCTCGTGACGCCGCGGCCAAGCGCGACCGCCGGGCGAAGTGTCTTCACGTTCAAGGGAGAGAATGCCGGCATTCCCGACGGTAACGCTCCTAGCATCCTCAACAAGGACTATACCATCACCGCCGAGATAACCGTTCCCCAGGGCGGCGCGGAAGGAATGATCGCCACGCTGGGCGGCCGCTTCGGCGGATACGGCCTCTATCTGCTCAAGGGAAAGCCGGTGTTTTCCTACAATATGCTCAATCTCAAGCGGTATCGCTGGGAGGCCGGCCTGGGAAGTCGCGATGTCTTTGGCCACGCGCTCAAGCCCGGCAAGCACACGATCGTGTTTGACTTCAAGTACGATGGACCCGGCCCCGGCAAGGGCGGCACCGGTGTTCTCACGGTTGATGGCAAGCAGGTCGCCAAGAAGTCGATGCCGCACTCGATTCCTTTCCTGATGGCGATCGACGAGACCTTTGACATCGGCAGTGATACCCGCACCGCAGTGGACGACAGCTACAAGCTGCCGTTCCGGTTCACCGGCAAAATCGACAAGCTCACCTACAAACTTGGCGCGACGCAAATGACGGGCAGTGAGCAAAAGCTGATGCGGCACGCGCTCGAAAGAGCGAGAGACTAGCCCAATCCAATTGATCTGCGGGCATCAAAAGGATGCCCGCAGATTCATCGTTGTGCGAGAAAGCATCTTTCTTAGAGCCCGGACGCTTCGGTCTTCGGCCAGTCGCATCAAGGACAATCGCGCACCGGCACGCAGCGGGCTTCATTGATCCGCCGCCGATGCCGGACGCAGGGCCGCCTTCGCAAAGCCCGTTGACGTGCATAGCAGGCGATAGTCTCGTGACTTCAGCGCAACAGTCGCGACGGATTTTCGATCTGGACCGTTTTCGCGGGGCGATGGCTTACGACGAGATATTCGATCTATGTCAATCTCGGATTGATCACTGTGATCTCAGGGCATTGGGAGCAACAGATGGCACACGAACCATTCAATCGAGCACTCGGCGCCCTTCTCAAATATGCAGGTGCCGGCCTGTCGATTGCGATGCTGGCCGCCCTTCCCGGCGTGGCACGCGCCGATGAAAACGGCATCAGCTTCTGGGTCCCCGGTTTCTTTGGAAGCCTCGCGGCCACGCCGCAGCAGCCGGGTTGGTCGCTGGCGAATATCTACTACCACACCTCCGTATCGGCCGGCGCCGACGTCGCGCGTGCGCGTAACTTCTCGCTCAACAGGGTTCCGGCCAACGTTACCTTGAACGCAAACCTGAATTTGAGCGTCAACGCCACCGGCAATCTGGGCTTTGTGATCCCGACCTATGTATTCTCGACGCCGGTACTTGGCGGCCAGGCGTCGGTGTCCCTCATAGGGGCGTATGGTGTCGTCGGCACCAGCCTGGCGGGGACCTTGTCCGGCGTGCTCACGGGCCCGCTCGGCAACAACATCCCCTTCTCGCGGTCCGATACTTTCAGCGACACGACATGGGGCTTTGGGGATCTGATACCGCAATTCGCATTGCGCTGGAACGCCGGCGTCCACAACTACATGACCTACATCACGGGCGATATCCCGGTTGGCGCTTACGAGTCCACGCGCTTGTCAAACCTTGGCATCGGACACGGCGCGATCGACGCCGGCGGCGGCTATACCTATTTCAATCCGCAGACCGGCCACGAGGTCTCCGGCGTGCTCGGCTTCACCTACAATTTCAAGAATCCTTCGACGCAGTATCAGAGCGGCGTCGACATGCACTTCGACTGGGGTGCATCGCAGTTCCTGTCGAAGCAGGTCATGGTTGGCCTCGTGGGCTATGTCTACAAAGAACTCGGCTGCGACAGCGGTTCAGGCAACCGTGTCGGCTGCTTCCAGTCCCAGGTGGTTGGCGTCGGTCCCCAGATCGGATTCCTTTTTCCGGTCGGCGACATGCAGGGCTATCTCAATCTCAAGGCTTACGGAGAGTTTGCTGCAGAGAATCGTCCGAGTGGCTGGAATGCCTGGGTCACCTTCGCGATCTCGCCGCCGGCGCCCGGCGCGCCTCCGACAACGAAACCCATCGTCAGAAAATATTAGGATCGGGTGGCTCGGACGGCTCGATCGTTCTCAAGAGATTTAGCGGATCGATGCCTCGCTGTATCTCTCGCTAAGCATGTATCTAACGTAGCCAGATACGCCGTCCGTCAGTCGGCGATTCGCCGCTTCTTCGTTCGAAGCTACACCGTCAAAACCGACCGTGACGCGACGGGAATGTCCTTTCGGAAGGCAAACGCCGCAGGCCGCAGGGATGGCAAGGCCGACCCTGCGCTGTGCGCGCCTCGCGAAATCGCAATTGCGTCCTACGCCGCGTTGGCGCCTTCCTGGCGGCTGGCCTCGAACAGGAACCAGGTGCGGCGCTCGGTCTCGTCGATGAACTGTTCGAGCAGGCTCGCGGTGCCCCTGTCCTCATTGTCGTCGGCAAGCTTGTGCGCCTTGCGCATCGCCGCCGCCATCTTCTTGTTGTCTTCCATCAGTTCGCGCAGCATCTGGCGCGCCGGCACGTAGGCCTCGTTGTTGTCCTGGATGGTCTGCAACTTGCCGATCTGTCCGATCGAGCGAATTGTTGTGCCGCCGATCTTGCGCACCCGTTCGGCAAGCTGGTCGGTGGTGCCGTAAATCGCTGCCGACTGCTCGTCGAGCAGGAGATGATAGTCGCGGAAATGGCGGCCGCTGACGTGCCAGTGGAAATTCTTGGTCTTCAGATAGAGCGCAAAGGCGTCCGCCAGCAGGACATTGAGCGACGCCGAAATCTTCTCGACGGCGGCCGGCGCCAGGTCGGTCGGTGTATCGAGATCGGGGGATACCTTGTCGGATTTGTTGTTGGCTTTGCTCACGTTGCACCTTCCTGTTAGGAACCGGAAACCGGCGGCGGGTGGACATTGGCCGCTGGACGACCTAACGCATTACTTTCAGGCTGGTTCCGGCTCCGGAACCTACTGTTTTGCGGGACATTGCGCGCATGGATGAATGGATCGACTATTACGATTCAACGCATACGATTTATGCGAGCAAGCTGCATCGCGACCTGCATTTCCAGGTCATCGCGCGCGACATCATCGGCTATATCGCCTCGCCCGACGCCGTCGTGCTGGACTATGCCTGCGGCGAGGCGCTGTCGGCCGCCAGGGTGGCGGACGCCTGTGCCAAGCTCTATCTGGCCGAGCCGGCGCCCGGCGTCCGCGGCCGGCTGATCGCGCGCTTTGCGCCGAACACCAAGATCCGCGTCCGTTCGCTCGATGAACTGCGGACGATGAGCGAGGGCTCGATCGACCTCGTCGTCATGAACTCGGTCGCGCAATACATGACACCGGATGAACTGGATTCGGCGTTTGCCGTCATACGCCGGCTGTTGAAGCCCAATGGCCGACTGGTGCTGGGCGACATCCTGCGGCCCGAAGTCGGGATGGCCCGGGACGTGCTGGCGCTGCTGAAATTCGCACGCGCCCACGGCTTCCTGAAAGACGCGCTCTATGGCCTCGCCAGCACGGCGCTGTCCGACTATCGGCAACTGCGCACCCGCGTCGGGCTGCAGCGCTACGGCGAGAAGGAGATGATTGAGAAGCTCGCCCGGGCCGGCTTTTCCACCTCGCGCGCGCATCAGAACATCGGCCACAACCCCTGGCGGATGACCTTCGTGGCCCGGCACGCTCTCCAGCTCAGTTGAATCCTACTACGCCCTAAGGTTGTTAACCCTAAAGTGCGGTAAGCATGGTTCACCGCGCCGTGATCGGTAATGATGTAAGCGGCCCGGTGGCGGAAGCGACGACGCGGGAGCAGTGCAATGCTCTTTATCCTGGTTCAAATCCAGGCCGGGCCTCCACGCTTCACCCTGACGGGCTACGCGTGGCGGAGCCACGCGGAGACCGTCAGGTCGGAGCGTGTCCGGCGTAGCTTGAGCGTAGCGAAAGCGTAGACGGACCCAGACCGCCGTAGCGCGCAGAGCGCCAAATCCCTGAATTTCCCCGTTGATGGCCCGTTTTTGGGGGTTTCGCGGGTGCAAAATCTGGTCTAAAGACCACCCGCGCGCGAGGGTGACCCGCGCTCTTGGCTTAGGGGACGCGCGGCTGCGCGCCCTTTTTTTGTGCCCAAAATCCAGTCTGAGAGCTGATGCCCAAAAGAACAGATATCTCCACCATCCTGATCATCGGCGCCGGTCCCATCGTGATCGGCCAGGCCTGCGAATTCGACTATTCCGGCACCCAGGCGGTGAAGACGCTGAAGGAAGAGGGCTACCGCATCGTCCTCGTCAATTCCAATCCGGCCACCATCATGACGGATCCGGAACTGGCTGACGCCACCTACATCGAGCCGATCACCCCTGAGATCGTCGCCAAGATCATCGAGGCGGAGCGCCACGTCATTCCGGGCGGCTTTGCGCTGCTGCCGACCATGGGCGGCCAGACCGCGCTGAACTGCGCGCTGTCGCTGCGCCGCCAGGGCACACTCGACAAGTTCGACGTCGAGATGATCGGCGCCACTGCCGACGCCATCGACAAGGCCGAGGACCGCCAGCTGTTCCGCAACGCGATGGAGAAGATCGGCCTGCAGACGCCGAAATCGCGGCTGGCCAATGCCTCGGCGCTGAAGAAATCCTATCGCGACAAATACCTCGCCGAACGCGAGAAACTGTCCGGCGATGCGCTGGATGAACTCGAACGGCAATGGACGATCGGCGAGAACGAGCGCCGCAAGCGCTACCAGGAGCACGCACTCGGCGAGGCGCTGATGGCGCTGTCCGAGATCGGACTGCCGGCGATCATCCGCCCCTCCTTCACCATGGGCGGCACCGGCGGCGGCATCGCCTACAACAAGGAAGAATTCCTCGACATCATCGAACGCGGCCTCGACGCCTCCCCGACCAACGAAGTGCTGATCGAGGAATCCGTGCTCGGCTGGAAAGAGTTCGAGATGGAGGTGGTGCGCGACAAGAAGGACAATTGCATCATCGTCTGCTCGATCGAGAACCTCGATCCGATGGGCGTGCACACCGGCGATTCCATCACGGTGGCGCCGGCGCTGACGCTGACCGATAAGGAATACCAGATCATGCGCGACGCCTCGATCGCGGTGCTGCGCGAGATCGGGGTCGAGACCGGCGGATCCAACGTGCAGTTCGGCGTCAATCCCGAGGACGGCCGCATGGTCGTGATCGAGATGAACCCGCGCGTGTCGCGCTCCTCGGCGCTGGCATCGAAAGCGACAGGCTTCCCGATCGCAAAAGTCGCCGCCAAGCTCGCGGTCGGCTACACGCTCGATGAAATCGCCAACGACATCACCGGCGGCGCCACACCGGCCTCGTTCGAGCCGACCATCGACTACGTCGTCACCAAGGTTCCACGGTTTGCGTTCGAGAAATTTCCCGGCGCCTCCACCACGCTGACGACCTCGATGAAGTCGGTCGGCGAGGTCATGGCGATCGGCCGCACCTTCCAGGAGAGCCTGCAGAAGGCGCTGCGCGGGCTCGAGACCGGCCTGACCGGGCTCGACGACATCGAGATCGAAGGCCTCGGCCAGGGCGATGACAAGAACGCGATCCGCGCGGCGCTCGGCACGCCGACGCCGAACCGCATCCTGCAGGTGGCGCAGGCGATGCGGCTTGGCTGGTCGAATGAGGAGATCTTCAATTCCTGCAAGATCGATCCGTGGTTCCTCAGCGAGATGCGCGGCATCATCGACATCGAAGCCAAGATCAGGGCGCACGGCCTGCCGCCGAACGGCTATGGCATGCGCATGCTGAAGGCGATGGGCTTTTCCGACGCACGGCTTGCCGTGCTGTCCGAGTCCACGGAAGCCGAGATCACCGCGAAGCGTCATGCGCTTGGCGTCCGTCCCGTGTTCAAGCGCATCGACACCTGCGCTGCGGAATTCGCTTCGCCCACCGCCTACATGTATTCGACCTATGAGGCGCCGTTTGCGGGCGCGCTCGCCGATGAGAGCGCGCCGTCGGACAGGAAGAAGGTCATCATCCTCGGCGGCGGCCCGAACCGGATCGGCCAGGGCATCGAATTCGACTATTGCTGCTGCCACGCCTGCTTCGCGCTCGACGACGCCGGCTACGAGACCATCATGGTCAACTGCAATCCGGAGACGGTGTCGACCGACTACGACACCGCCGACCGCCTCTATTTCGAGCCACTCACCGCCGAAGACGTGCTGGAGATCGTCGCCACCGAGCGGCAGAACGGCACGCTGCACGGCGTGATCGTGCAGTTCGGCGGCCAGACCCCGCTGAAGCTGGCGCGCGCGCTGGAAGCCGCTGACGTGCCGATCCTCGGCACCTCGCCCGACGCCATCGACCTCGCGGAAGACCGCGACCGCTTCAAGCGCGTGCTCGACAAGCTGCGGCTGAAGCAGCCCAAGAACGGCATCGCCTATTCGGTCGAGCAGGCACGGCTGGTATCGGCCGATCTAGGCCTGCCGCTGGTGGTGCGCCCATCCTACGTGTTGGGCGGCCGCGCGATGCAGATCATCCGCGAGGAAAACCAGCTCAACGACTACCTGCTCGGCACCCTGCCCGAACTGGTGCCGGCCGACGTCAAGGCGCGCTACCCCAACGACAAGACCGGGCAGATCAACACCGTGCTCGGCAAGAACCCGCTGCTGTTCGATCGTTATTTGTCCGACGCCACCGAGATCGATGTCGACTGCCTCTGCGACGGCAAGGACACTTTCATCGTCGGCATCATGGAGCATATCGAGGAAGCCGGCATTCACTCCGGCGATTCCGCCTGCTCGCTGCCGCCGCATTCGCTTGACGGGAAGATGATCGAGGAGCTCGAGCGGCAGACCCGCGAGCTCGCGCTCGGCCTCGACGTCGTCGGGCTGATGAACGTGCAGTACGCGATCAAGGACGGCGAGATCTACGTGCTCGAAGTCAATCCGCGGGCGTCGCGCACCGTGCCGTTCGTCGCCAAGGTCGTCGGTACGCCGGTGGCGAAGATCGCAGCAAGGATCATGGCCGGCGAAAAGCTTGCCGATTTCAAACTGAAGAAGAAGCAGCTCGGCCATGTCGGCGTGAAGGAGTCCGTCTTCCCCTTTGCGCGCTTCCCCGGCGTCGATACCGTGTTGGGTCCGGAAATGCGCTCGACCGGCGAGGTCATGGGCATCGACCGCTCGTTCGAGGTCGCGTTCGCCAAGAGCCAGCTCGGCGGCGGCACCCGCGTGCCGCGCAAGGGCACCGTCTTCGTCTCGGTGCGCGAGACCGACAAGGACCGCATCGCAGATGCGGTCCGCTTGCTGCACTCGCTCGGCTTCAAGGTGATGGGCACCTCCGGCACGCAACGTTTCCTGACCGACAAGGGCATCCCGACGGAGAAGGTTAACAAGGTGCTGGAAGGACGCCCGCATATTGTCGACGCCATCACCAATGGCGACATCCAGCTCGTCTTCAACACCACCGAAGGGCCGCAGGCGCTGGCGGACAGCCGTTCGCTGCGGCGGGCTGCCCTCTTGCATAAAGTGCCGTATTACACCACTCTTTCGGGTGCTATTGCGGCCGCCCAGGGCATCCGCGCCTATCTGGGCGGGGACCTTGAGGTCCGCACACTGCAGAGTTACTTTTCCGAGACCTGATCGTTGGGCCGGGCGAATGCCCGCTAAACGATTGGCAATAAAGCCGTATGGCTGGAACTCACCGCTCGTTTGGATGTTGAATCGGCCCCTGAAGGGGCCGAAATTAATAGGCTGGCGGGCTCGTTATCGGGCCACGAAAGCCCGAATCAAAATCTAGGAAATACCTCGTGCGTTCCGCGCAATGGGCGGCTCGTGCGATGGAAGGACGGAAGAATGGTAGACAAGGTTCCGATGACTGCGAGCGGCTATGCCGCGCTTGAGGTCGAGTTGAAGCAGCGCCAATCGGTGGAGCGTCCGCGCATCATCGAGCATATTGCGGAAGCGCGCTCGCATGGCGACCTCTCCGAGAACGCGGAATATCACGCGGCCAAGGAAGAGCAGTCGCACAATGAAGGCCGCATCGCCGAGATCGAGGACAAGCTCGCGCGCGCCGACGTGATCGACATTTCGAAACTCTCTGGCGACACCATCAAGTTCGGCGCCACCGTCACGCTGGTCGACGAGGACACCGAGAAGAAGGCGGTGTGGCAGATCGTCGGCGAAGTCGAGGCCGACGCCAAGAAGGGCCGCATCTCCATCACCTCGCCGCTCGCCCGCGCCCTGATCGGCAAGAAGAAGGGCACGACCGTCGAAGTGATGGCGCCGGGCGGCGCCAAGGCCTACGAGATCACCAAGGTCGAGTGGCGCTAAAGCGCGATCCGCCTGGGGATCATGCTGTAGTCACCTGCAAGTTACTGTTGCGACAAAGCCGCGTTTGCCACGCGGCTTTTTTGTTGCCGTCGCGCTGACAGGATTGTGAGTGGTGGCGCGGCGGATTTTTGAATATCCGCTCCAAGCAATACTTATAGATTATAACTAAGTCGATCGGCGGAAAAACCCGGCATTTCGCGGCGATGGACTAAACGTCGCGGTCTGCCGGGGCGTCATCTTGCTGCGTTGCATCAGCGACAATGTCGCGCAGCGGCGAGGTGACGGGGAATGATTCAAATTCAAAGGTGTTGTGTCGGCATCACACGCGATCTGCCAACACCGTGTAATCTCGTCACGCTAGTTTCTGGCGTGCCAAACAAAGGGGGACGATGAGATGGACCAAATCGACAGACTGCTCGCGAAGTGGCAGCCGCAGGCGCTGAGCCTGCTTCGCTTCATCACGGGCTTGCTGCTGTTTCAGTACGGTGTCGCCAAGATTCTCGGTTTTCCGGTCGTACCGATGTTCGCAAAGATACCGCCGCTGATCGTGGTGGCCGGTACGATCGAACTCGTGCTTGGCGCGCTGTTGATGATCGGCCTGTTCACGCGCCTCAGCGCATTCATCCTGTCCGGCCAGATGGCGTTCGCCTATTTCATCGGGCACATGTTCAAGGCGCCCGCCGCGCCGGTCTTTCACCCGATACTCAATGGCGGCACCGCCGCGATCCTGTTCTGCTTCGCCTGTCTCTATCTGGCGACCGCAGGCGGCGGTCCGATCAGCGCCGACGCGATGATACGGAAGAAATAGGCTGAATGCCGTCATTCCGGGTTCGTGCGTAAGCACGACGCGGAAGCTCGAGATTCTCAGGTGCGCAATTGCGCACCTGAGTTCGCGTCTTCGACGCGCCCCGGAATGATTCTTAGCCTCACCCTGCGACCTTCACATCGAGCGGCACCGCCGCTTCGTATTTCGAATTGTGCAGCACCAGGGACGTCCGCACATTGCGTACATGCGGCGCGGCGGTCAGGTGCGTGACGAAATCCTGGAACGTCGCCATGTCGGGCGCGACGCATTTGAGGATGAAGTCGACCTCGCCCGACAGCATCCAGCATTCCCGCACCAGCGGCTCGGCGCGGACGAAATCCTCGAACGCGCGCAAATCCGCATCCGCCTGGCTGGACAGATGAACGGACGCGAACACGGTGACGTCGAAGCCGAGTCGGCGCGGATCGAGCAGGCCGCGGTAGCCCTGGATGTAACCTTCCTCCTCCAGCGTGCGGACGCGGCGCAGACAAGGAGGTGGCGAGATGCCGACCCGTTTGGCCAGTTCCACGTTGGTGATTCGGCCATCCGCCTGGATCTCGGCAAGGATTCGGAGGTCGATTTCGTCAAGATTCTTCGACACGCGCGTCGGGTTCCCTAATTTGGCTGCGCTTAGGCAGGTCTTACCGGCAACTCTTTAGCCCAGGCCGCGCCGCTTGCGCAATTTTATTGCGCGTGCAGCGCCACATTTCGCAAAAGTGACTTCAGTTCCGGGGAAAATTCGCTGGGATGAATTGCAATTCTTGCATAGCTACCCAGATATCTTAGACTTGGATTTGACACTTTCAGCGCCGCCGCGACGTCCTGCCGAGCGCTTTCTGCTCAAGTCAAAACAAACCCCCGAATAAGAGAGGGATCCGCCGATGCCTGCGCCTATCCATGCCAAGGTCGTCATTATCGGTTCCGGCCCCGCCGGTTACACCGCGGCGATCTACGCGGCGCGCGCGATGCTCGAACCCGTATTGATCCAGGGCATCCAGCCGGGGGGACAACTCACTATCACCACCGACGTGGAAAACTATCCGGGCTTCGCCGACGTCATCCAGGGCCCTTGGCTGATGGAGCAGATGGAGAAGCAGGCGGCCCATGTCGGCACCAAGATCGTCACCGATCTCGTCACCAAGCTCGAACTGGCGCAGCGGCCGTTCCGCCTGACCTGCGACAGCGGCGACGTCTATCTGGCGGAGACGGTGGTTCTCGCCACCGGCGCGCAGGCGCGCTGGCTCGGCATCCCCTCGGAAGAAAAATTCAAGGGCTTTGGCGTCTCGGCCTGCGCGACCTGCGACGGCTTCTTCTACCGCGGCAAGGAAGTGATCGTGGTCGGCGGCGGCAACACCGCGGTCGAGGAGGCGCTGTTCCTGACCAACTTCGCGTCGCAAGTGACGATCGTGCATCGTCGCGATCATTTCCGCGCCGAGCGCATCCTGCAGGACCGCCTGTTCAAGAATCCGAAGATCAAGGTGGTGTGGGACTCCGCGATCGACGAGATCCTCGGCGCCGAGAACCCGAGCAAGGTCACCCATGTGCGGCTGAAGAACGTCAGGACCGGCACATGTACGGAAGTGCCGGCGGACGGCGTCTTCATCGCCATCGGTCACGCACCCGCAACCGACCTCGTCAAGGGCCAGATCAAGCTGAAACCCTCCGGCTATGTCGAGGTGGCGTCGAACTCGACCGCCACCTCGATCCCCGGCCTGTTCGCTGCCGGCGACGTGGCTGACGAAACCTACCGGCAGGCGGTCACGGCCGCCGGGCTCGGCTGCATGGCGGCGCTTGAGGCCGAACGCTTCCTGGCTTTGCGTGCGAGCGATCGCGCGGCGGCAGAATAATCATGCCTCGAACAAGGGACGGATTTACGGACATGGATTGGGACAAGCTGAAGGTGTTTCACGCGGCGGCGGAAGCGGGAAGCTTTACCCATGCCGGCGAGCAGCTCGGGCTGTCGCAATCGGCGGTATCGCGGCAGGTCAGTGCGCTGGAGCAGGAGCTTGCGGTGTCGCTGTTCCACCGCCATGCGCGCGGCCTCATCCTTACCGAACAGGGCGATCTGTTGTTCCGTACCGCGCATGACGTGTTCATGCAGTTGCAGGCGGCGCGCGCCAAGCTCACCGACAGCCGCGAGCGGCCGAGCGGCGACCTCAAGATCACGACGCCGCCGGCGCTCGGCATCAACTGGCTGATCCCGCGGCTCGACGAATTCACCGCGCTCTACCCTGATATCCGCATCTCGCTGATCGTCACCGACGAGGATCTCGATCTGTCGATGCGCGAGGCGGATGTGGCGATCCGGACCCGCAAGCCGACCCAGCCGGACCTGATCCAGCGCAAGCTGTTCTCGATCGGCTTCCATGCCTATTGCTCGCCGGAATACATCAAGCGCTTCGGCACGCCGCGTACGCTCGACGACCTCGACTCGCACCGCATCATCATGCTCGGTGATGCACAGGTGCCGCCGCATCTGCAGAACCGGAGCTGGCTGATCGACGCCGGCCGCAATGGCTCCGGCCCGCGCGAAGCCTATTTCAAGGTGAACAATATCTTAGGCCTGGTCCGCGCCTGCCAGCAGGGGCTCGGCATCGCCGCCCTGCCCGACTACCTGGTCGAGGAAAACAATCGCCTGGTGCAGCTTTTCGGCGAGACCGACTCGATCGCGGTGGACACGTATTTCGTTTACCCCGAGGAACTGAAGACGGTCGCACGCGTGCAGGTGTTCCGCGACTTCGTGGTCAGCAAGGCGCAGCGCTGGCCGTCCTAGCGCATGATCCGGGAAAGCATGCCCCGCACTTGATGCGGGGTGGGCACCGTTTTTCCCTCGGGAAAAACGCGACGTGTTTACCCGGAGATCATGCTCAAAAAACAAGGTAGCGAAGCGGCTCCTGTTGTTTCGGATTAGCCCATTTAATAGAGGGCGCGCTCACCGCATGTCTGACATGCGGCTTGGGCGCTTGCTGCATGGCGCTGATGAGGATCATAGTACTTGAACGCTGAGTGATCGCGTCGCGCATATGTCCCCCTCCTCCAGTGACGCGGTGGTTCAGTAATCCCTCTTGGAAGGTGATTGTGTCGGCCTCACGTGGCCAATACCTTGAGCCGGGCTTTCGGGCCCGGCTTTTTTTTGAGTCCAAGTCTCTTTCAGCGACATGCCGTGTTCCCGCGCAGATTGACATTGAGGTTCTCGGCCTCCATCATCCGCACATGATCACGAGTTCGTGCGCAGCCTTGTCGTCGAAAAAAGGTCCCCACCCGGGGACCCGAGATCGACGCGCGCGCTAAAACTGCCGCAACCCGCGATCCGAAGCCCCGCCGTGTGGACGGGGTTTTTTATTGGTCCCGTCTCCGGCTCACCCCATGAGGAGATGGAACGATGACTGCTCCCACGAACGACCTAACAAGCCGGCTGCACGGCCTGTGGCTGCCGCTGATCACGCCGTTCCGCAACGGCGAACTCGACGAGGCCTCGCTGCGCCGCCTCGTCCGACACTATGCGGCCGGCCCGGTCGACGGCTTCATTCTCGCGGCAACCTCGGGCGAAGGCATGTCGCTTCGCGCGGACGAACTCGAACGGCTGGTGACGCTGACGCGCAGCGAGCTCTCCCTCTGCCAGCGCCATCTGCCGATCCTGCTCGGCCTGTCCGGCGCCTCCACCGCGAAGATGAAGGATGCGCTGGACGAGACGGCGGCCTGGCCGATCGACGGCTATCTGATCGCAAGCCCCTATTACATCCGCCCATCGCAGCGCGGCCTGCTGCAGCATTTCACCGCGCTCGCCGACCACGCCTCATGGCCAATCGTTCTCTACAACATCCCCTACCGGACCGGCGTCAGCCTCAGCAACGAGACGCTGCTGCAGCTTGCCGCGCATCCGAACATCGTCGGCATCAAGGATTGCGGCGCCGACCGCGCGCAGTCGATCGACCTGCTGGCGCGGCGGCCGGCGGGCTTTCGCGTGCTGACCGGCGAAGACGCGGAGTATCACGATGCGCTCGCCGACGGCGCTGATGGTGCGATCCTGTTGTCGGCGCATCTGGAGACCGAAGCCTTCGCCTCGATGCGGACGCTGCTGAGGCAAGGCGACCGTGACGGCGCGCGGGCGTGCTGGAAGGAACTCTCCCGGCTGACCCGGCTGTTGTTCGCCGAGCCGAGCCCGGCGCCGGCCAAGCATTGGCTGGCGCGCAGCGGACTGATCGACAGCGCCGAAGTTCGCCTGCCGATGGTGGAAGTGAGCGAAGAACTGGCG
Source organism: Bradyrhizobium paxllaeri (assembly GCF_001693515.2). Classification (NCBI taxonomy): domain Bacteria; kingdom Pseudomonadati; phylum Pseudomonadota; class Alphaproteobacteria; order Hyphomicrobiales; family Nitrobacteraceae; genus Bradyrhizobium; species Bradyrhizobium paxllaeri. The sequence continues at coordinate 881,529 of NZ_CP042968.1, read as the reverse complement.
GCGTTGCTGGACGAGGAAATCGAACGGCGCAGGCCGCCATTGTTGCGGCGGGCCTAAGGTTGCGATCGACGCCCTCTCGTCGCATCGGCGAGAGGGAGAAAGAGAGTCAGCTCACCAGCAGGCGATAGGTCATCACAGGCGCGAAGCCGAGCAGCATCGCCCAGATCGCGAATGACGACACCAGGAGGACGTCATGCATGCTCTGGGCAAACTCGCCGGTCGGAAATTTCCTGTTGTGCGCGCTCATTGGTCTCCCCCGTTGTTCTCCAAGGGACACCCATACGCGTAAAATTTTAATGTCGCGCGCGACGCTTCGCTCGACTTTGACGCCGTGCGATCAGGGAATGTTAACCAGATGTGGCGGTGGTTAATCGCGGGTAGCAGGTGCGGTCAAATGCAAGCGAAATCGGAACCAGGTTTTTAAAGCCGATCGCGTATCGGAAGAGGAAGGAGCCACAGGAAACGCGGGGGCGCGTCGTGCATTTCGAAAACAATAGCTTTTCTGATCAACAGGGTTTTTCGACCGAGGACATTGTGTGGGCCGTCGGCATCTGGTCGGTGATCCTGACACTGTCGCCGGTCGTCGTGTTCTACGTGCTGATGGTGGCGTAAGAGCCGGACTCTCTCCCCCGTCATTCCGGGATGGTCCGAAGGACCAGACCCGGAATCTCGAGATTCCGGGTTCGATGCTTCGCATCGCCCCGGAATGACGACTCCCCACAAAAGAAAAACGCGCGGAATGCCGCGCGTCTTTGTCAGTCAGAAAAAGAAAGCGGCGTTGTTACGCCGCCTGCTTGTGCATGGCGCCCGAAGCCGACGCCGTTCCGCGGATCGCCTTGATCGAACGTTCGATCGCGCCCCACAGCCTGGAGATCTCCGCCGCAGCACGGCCTTCCGCGTAATATTCGCGGGCGCCCTCGCCCTGGCTCAGCGCCATGATCAGATCGGCGCGGTTGGTGATCTGGCCGCTCCACACCGGCGCGCGGAATTTCGCCAGCGCTTCACGCGCGATGGTGACGATGCGGCTCTCGGCGCCGTCGCGTTCGGCGGGCGCACCGTTGACCACCACCGCATAGGGCTTGCGCGCCGAGCGGCAGGTCTGAATCGTTTCCTGCACCGCGTTGACGTCGAACACGCCCGGACGCGCCGGAATGATCACCATCGTCGCGTTGCGGATCGCGTCGTCGACGACGGCCGACAAATTCGGCGGCGTGTCGATGAACACCCATTCGACGCCGTCGCGCTTGGCGGCGGCGACGATGCCGCTGACGGAATTCACCGCAGCCTTGATCGGCGGCTCATTGGTACCGCGCAATTTGTGCCAGAGCGTAAGCGAACCCTGCGGATCGGCGTCGACGAGCAAAATGGGCTTCGTTGCCTTGTGAACATGGGCAGCGAGGTGAGCAGCCAGGGTACTTTTTCCCGAGCCTCCCTTACGTGATGCGAAAACAATTACGTTCATACCTTGGCCTCCAGTTGACCCCAGAAGCCGAAAATGAATCAGCGCGCTGATTCGTGAAAGAAAAATTTATCGACTGCCGCGATGGGGCCACTTAATTGCCAATAAGGCTGGTTTTTGAGTCACACCGTGCAACTCCGGTTACCCGAAAAGGAAGTCGGCAAAGCCTTGTCTTGCTTGGCTCATTGCGTGCTTTTTGCACGCTCGCGTTCGAGTTTTACGCGCTGACGTTCGAGCCATTTGCGCTCGATCCATCCAAGTCCCTGCGCCATAGGTTTCTGCAGCGGCGGCACGTCCTGCGCGAACAAAAGGAGTCCGAGCGGCAGCATCCAGAGTCCGAGCACCGGCAGGAAGCTGAGAAAACCGCCGACGACCAAGAGAAGCGCGAGCGGAATCCTGACATAGATCGACGACGGCTTGCGCACCCAGCCGACGAACTTCGCCGGCCCGGGCGGCAGCTTTTTCTCGAACCAGGCAAAGTGCCGGTCGAGTTCCTTTTGATGCTGACTCAATGAACCCTCTCCTCTTGTGTGAGGAGATGTTCATTGGAACGGCCGCCGGCAAGCGTCAGTCTGTCGCCTGAAAGAGATCTTGAAATTAATGAGCCGCCGTCAGGTCGCGGGCTTTTTCGGCTTCTCGCGCGGTTTGGCGGTCGCGGCCTTGCGCGGGGCGGCCGGCCGGATGACGGTCGGCCGGCCGGCTGGTCTCGCCGAAACTTCTCCCGGCTCGGGTCGGAAATGCGTACGCATACGACGAAGACCGCCTGATTGACGCATGCGCGCGGGCGCGGCGGGCTCTATGATGGCGTTGCGTGAAGGTCAGGCGGCCTGCTGACCGGCGGCTTGGCGCAGGAGTTTCCATTCCCAGGGCAGCAGTTCGTGCAGACGCGAAGCGGGAAGATCGGCGATACGGGCGAGGACGTCGGCGAGCCAAGCCTTGGGATCGACGTCGTTGAGGCGACAGGTCGTGATCATCGTCAGCATGATGGCGGCACGGTTGGCGCCACGCTGGCTGCCGGCGAAGGTCCAGTTGCGCCTTCCCAATGCGATGCCTCTCAATGCGCGCTCAGCACAATTGTTGGTCAAGCAGATCCTGCCATCGTCGAGGAAGCTGGCGAAGTCGTCCCAGCGCCTGAGCATGTAGTTGATCGGCTTCAGGACATCGGAGGAGCGCGAGAGGGTTTCGCGCTCACGCAGCAACCAGGCGCGCATGTCATCGAGAAGCGGCTTGCTGTTTTCCTGGCGCACGGCGCGCCGCTCGTCGGCGCCACGGCCGTTGATGGCGCGCTCGATCTCGAACAACGCATCGAGGCGCTTGACCGCCTCCAGCGCGATCGGAGAGACCGGCTTGCCCTTCTTACCTTCCCGAGCATTTTTCTCGATGTCAGCCAGCTCGAAGAAGCCCCGCCGCGCATGGGCAAAGCAAAACGCCGGCGTCATCGGCAGCACTTTCCGCTGCGGGTCGAACAGCGGCTCGAAGCCGCTGTAACAGTCGCACTGCAGGATACCCGTGAAGGCGGCCAGATGCTTCTGGGGGTGCTCGCCTCGTCGGTCGCTCGAGGCGTAATAGACCGCCGCCGGCGGCGCAGGCCCGGCGAAGGGCCGGTCATCCCGCACATAAGTCCAGATCCGCCCGGTCGTGCACTTGCCCTTCGCCAGGATACGGATGGTGGTGTCATCGCCATGCAGGCGCTCGGCCGCGAGCACATGGCGTTCGATCAAGTGGAAGAGCGGCATGACGGCGAAGGTCCCGTGGCCGACCTGATCGGCCAGCGTCGACAACGGCAGGTCGATCCCTTCGGCCTTGAAGCGCGCACTCTGGCGGTTGAGCGGGATATGCATGCCGAACTTGTCGAACAGCATCGTCGCCAGCAATTGTGGGCCGATGAAGCCACGCGGCGTGGCATGAAACGGCGCCGGCGGCTGGCTGATCTTCTCGCAATCGCGGCAGGTAAATTTCTCCCGTACCGTCTCGATCAGCTTGAAGCGCCGCGGGATCTCCTCCAGCGTCCCGGTCACATCCTCACCGATCTTCGCCAGCCGCGATCCACCGCAGCAGGCACAGGTCGTTGGAGCTTCAATGACGACGCGCTCGCGTTCGATGTCATCCGGCCATGGCTTGCGCACCGGCCGCTTGCGCATGAAGGGGCGGACGTTCTGCGTCTTCGCCGCGGCGGCCTGCGCGGCAAGCTCATCCTCGCTCGCCGTGGTGACGAGCTCTTCCAGCTCCAGCTCCAGCTGCTCGAGCAGCCGTGCCGTGCGTTCGGAGCGTTGCCCGTACAGTTCGCGTTTCAGCTTCTCGATCCGCAGCTCGAGATGCGCGATCAGCGCCTCGGTATCCGACAGTTGCGCCTGCGCATTCGCGGCTTGCGCCTGCCAGTTGGCAGCCACCGCCTCAGCTCGCAGCCGTGCCTCACGCTCGGCCTGCAGCGCCGCCAGGGCACTGACGAGGTCCGATGGAAGATCGTCCGGCTTCGATATCATGAAGCCATTGAATCAGATCAAGCAGCAGATTCAAACCGTAAAAGCGGCTATCCGACCCGCGTCGGCCGATGGGTTTCTTGAGGGTTACGCCAATCGATCCCGGACAGCAGATAGCTCAACTGCGCCGGCGAGATCGTTACCGATTCTCCGGCAACCGATGGCCAGATGAACTTTCCTCTCTCGAGTCTTTTTGTGAACAAGCAGGCTCCCTGGCCATCGTGCCAGATCGCCTTCACAAGATCGCTGCGGCGACCGCGGAAGACGAACAGATGACCGCTGAGCGGGTCTTTGTGCAGCACCTCCTGCACTTGGAGTGCCAGCGACGGAAAGCCTCTGCGCATATCCGTGTAGCCTGTCGCGAGCCACACTCGCACATTCCCCGGTATCGCAATCATCGGCGTCCAAGCACATCGAGGACCCGCGCCAACGCCTCCGAATCGACGTGCGCATCCACCCGGATGCACCGTCGGTTGCCGAGATCGATCTCTATCAATCCAGTACGCGCGGCTGCCACGGAGCGAACTCGGCCATCAACCGTAGGCAAAAGCCTCGGAGTTTCCTCAGCCGATGCCGCTACGGCAGCGATCTGCACCGGCGTAAAAGATGGTACAACTTGTTCCGATGTCCGTGCTTGTCGACGCCAGGTAAACACCAAGCTGGCCGCTACTCCGTTGCGACGCGCAACCTCAGTCACCTTCGCGCCCGGCGCCAATGTCTCCTCGACAATCCGTGCCTTGTCGTCCTGCGACCAGCGCCGCCGCCGCTCCAGCCCACCCAAAACCTCGACCCGCATCGCCTGATGACCTTAAAGCTAGACTTAAGGCCACACGCTTCGCGAATTGCCACCCGTCACGCAAGACGGCCCCCGTCGGATGCGTACGGAAATGCGCGCGGCAGGCCGGCGAGAGTTGGGATTTCCTGGCGACCATGCAGGCCGTCACGCGGCTGATATCGGGGATGTCGGCGCTGCAGAGGCGAAACGCGTCGCCGGTGCAGGCCTGCTCCTGTTCGGGGGTGTAGGCGTGGCCGGCGGTGGACCAGATCGAAACCGACAGTGCCGTGGCCAGCATCAATCCGAACCGGAAATTCCCTGCGCGAAAAATCGTCATCAAATCCCCCCAGTGCAAAATTTGGCGGAATTGTGGGTGAGCGGATGAGGATTCGCAAGCACGGGTGGACAGCACGCCACAGCACAAGTGTCGCGGCAGTCGAGCGGTAAATTCAAGGGCGTAACGGGTGGTACAGTTGGGTGGGCTCGAACCACCGACCTCCTGTTCCACAGACAGGCGCTCTAACCAACTGAGCTACAACTGCATCCTTGCGGGGCCCCGAAGGGGGTCGCGAATGGGCCGGAAACTAGGTGCAACGCCTCGCTTTGGCAAGTGCGCGAAGTCACACAATATTGGTCATCCGGCAAGCGCAATTCGTTCAACGCGCGGAATCCGCCGACGGTCCCGGAAGCCGGCCAAATCGGCCACCAGCAGCAAAAAGCCCGGGCCGTTTCGCCCGGGCTTTTCGGAAGCGATGCGGCCCGATCAGGCGGCCGGCTTGTAATACTTCGAGGCGGAAGCCTTGATCGGCTCGACGGTCTCGCCGGCGACCTTCTGGCCGAGCTCGGCGAGCTCCTTGGCCTGGGCGGTGAAGGTCTCGTATTGCTTCTTGGCGTGCGCAGTCCACAGCTCCAGCGCCGCGGCCGGCGTCTTCACGCCGAGCAGCTCCTGCGCGAAATCGAGCGAGGACGAGGTGTTGGCCTTGAAGAACTCGATCAGCTTGCCGTTGTACTCGCTGGCGCCCTTGCTGGCCGAGGTGAACACGGCCTCGATGGTGCCGTTATGGGTTTCGGCGGCATCCTTGAACTTGGCGTAGCTGTCGCGGGCCTGCGAGACGCCCTTTTCGGCGAACGCACGCACTTGCTCGGGAACTTCGAAGGGGATAATGGAGGCGGAGAAGGGATCGGTGGGGCTGGTCACGGCTTGCATCCTTCACAACGGGGTTAAACGATGTCCCCCTCGAGGAGGCCGGGCAGGCAAGCGGCCGAGGGGTAACGCACACACGCACTCACGGAAAGTGCCCATCCTCGGGCTCGCCCAATAAGCACCCATATCATGTCAAATTTGTGCAACGCACCGCAATTTGTGGTGCGTTGCCGCAAATAAACCCGCACCGGATGCGTGTTCCAGCCGGGTGACCCTGCCCGACGGTGAAAGATCAGGCCTTCGGCTTGGCGGCTTCCACCGCGGCCTTGCCGACGATCTGGCTCATTTCGCTCGCCTGCTCCGCCAGTGCGCGCATTTGCACCTGCACATATTCGCTTTGCAGCCGCATCACCTCGGGCAAATCCTTGGCCTTCAGCAGCGCCTGCGCGTGATCGAGCGAGGCCTGCACGTTCTTCTCGGCATAGGCGACGGCCTTCTCCCGGACATCCTTGGCGCTCTCGCGCACCGTGGCACCGCGCTCCTCGATGGAGCCGGCAGCGGCCTGCGCGGCCTCCACGAATTTCTCAAACGTCTTGCGGGCCTGCTCGAAGCTTGCTTCCGCCATCGATCGCATTTCCTTGGGTATTTCGAAACGGTCTCGCGCTTCATCGCTCATGATGGCTCCTTTGCATTGGCAGGGATTGCGTGCAGATACCGCCAAGGGGAGCGTTCCGGAAACGGATGCGGCGCCCGGGAGGTTGCCATCGTTGGCACCTCACGGCGGTTTGCAGCTCACCCAACGCGGCGGCCGGCCGAAGGGTTCACCCGGTTAAGGTTATCCATGGGTTAAATTACCCCGGGCGCGCCGGGCCGTGGACCTGCCACCGCCGGCTTGCAATAGTAATGTTCCCTTAACGCTGTCGGCATCGTGGCTGCCGATCCTGACGCCAGGCGGTCATGTACTTGCGATGACGGAAGCGGAATTTCAGTGGCGGGCGCTTGGCGATCCGCGATTGGCAGCCTATGCGGCGAGCCCCCTGCCCGCCTGGTTATGGACCGCCGACGGCAAGCGCATCCTGTGGGCCAATGCGGCCGGCGCGCGCGTGCTCGGCGCCGCCAGTGCCGCGGCGCTTGCCGAAAAAACCTTCGGACCGGCCGACCGGCACCGGCGGCAGGTTGCGCGGCTGGCCGGCCGGTTGCTCGCCAACGGCGCCATCCGGCTGGAACGCCTGCAGGGATTTGGCGCGGCGCTCGGCGGCCTTGCGACCTGCGGCTGTTCGCGGCTCGACCTTCCCAATGGCGGCCACGGCGTTCTGATCGCCGCCGGCAACGTCACCTTGATCGCGCCGCGGCCGGTGCAGGCATACGAGCCGCGCGAGAACGAGATGCAGCCAGAGGGCGCATCGGAACCAACCCCGCAGCCGAGTGCGCCCGCCATGCCCGTCATCGAATTGCCGGTCGCTTCGCAAGCAGTTCCCAACTATGCACAGCCGGCGCGATCGGGCGAAGCGCCCGCCGAGTTTGCCTTGTTCGATGCGCTTGCGGAGCCTGCCGCCGAGGAGCCGCCCGCGGCCGCCCCCATTCCGCGCGCGCCGCAGCCCGCGATCCAGACGCTCGCCGGCCAGCCGGCACCGCAGCCGCGACGCCTGCCGCTACGTTTCACCTGGCAGATGGATCGGGACGCCCGCTTCACGCTCGGCACCGATGAGTTCACCGGCCTGATGGGCCCGCGCACGACAGCCGCCTTCGGCCGGCCATGGCGCGAGATCGCCGAGACCTTCGGATTCGATCCCGCCGGCCGGATGATGCAGGCGTTTGCGACCGGCGCCACCTGGAGCGGCATCACGCTGAATTGGCCGGTGGATGGCGGCGGCACTTTGCCGATCGAATTGTCCGGCCTTCCGATCTTCGACGACGCACGAAATTTCGCCGGCTATCGCGGCTTCGGCGTCTGCCGCGATTTCGACGCGCTGGCACGGCTCGCCGCGCTGCGCCTTTCGGAGCTATCCGGCGAAGGGACGCCGCCGCAAGAAGCGCCCGCCGCGCCAGTTTCAGAACCGGCCGCTGCGGCATCGCCTTCATCCGACGAATTGCCTGAGCCGATTGCTGTCGAGACTTCACATCAAGAAGATCTGGAAACGCCCGTGGAACCTCCCAAGGAATCGTCCAAGGAAACCATGCAGGATACCCCAACCGAAACCGCAGCCGAATTTCCGGCGGATGCCGCGAACGTGCTGCTGTTCCGCGCCCCCGGCGAGGCGAAGGCGCTCGCGCTGACGCCGGTTGAAAACAGCGCCTTCGACGAACTGGCGCGGCAACTGTCGGCACGGCTCGAACCCGAGAACGGCAACGAGGCGGCGGTAGACGTCGCCGGCGAAACTATCTTCGAACCACAGACCGTATCGCCCTTGCGCGAAGCCGCCGGCGAGACGCCGGAATGGCTGGCACAGCCGGAGCCACCCGCGTATGGCGAGGCCGCGCGCGACAAGGCGCTGCTCGATCTCCTGCCGGTCGGCATCCTGATCTACCGGCTCGACCGGCTGCTCTATGCCAATCCCGCTTTCCTGACGCAGATGGGCTATCCGAACCTGCATGCGCTGGAGGAAGCCGGTGGCCTCGACGCGCTCTATGTCGAACCCGGTGCGTCGAATACATCCTCGACATCGGACACCGGCAGGCCGGTGACCATCTCCGCCAGCGTGCCGGCGGACGCGGATGCGCCGTCATCGGCCGCCGAGGCCCGCCTCCACACGATTTCATGGGACGGCGATTCCGCCCTCGCTTTGATCTTCTCGGGCACCCGCCACGAAGCCGCGGCAGTCGCCGCCGCCATTTCGCAGGCCGAGCCGGCAGCTGAGCCTGACGTGTCCGAGCCCTCGGCCGTCGGTCACGCCAATGCCGAAGAACTCGCCGCCATCCTCGACACGACAGCCGAAGGCATCGTGATGTTCGACGCCGAAGGCAACATCAACGCGGTCAACCGCAGCGCCGAAGCGCTGTTCGGCCGTGACGGCGACGAACTCGCGCAGCACAATCTCGCCGACCTCTTTGCGCCGGAAAGCCGGCACGGCGTGTTCGAATATCTCGCCGCCATCAAGGCCTCCGGCGTCGAAAGCCTGCTCGATCAGGGACGCGAGGTGCTGGGCCGCGAAAGCAAGGGCGGCATCATTCCGTTGTCGATGACCATGGGCCGGACCCGCGCCGACGGCCCGAATTTCTTCGCGGTGTTCCGCGACCAGTCGCAAGCCAAGAAGACCGAGAGCGAACTGCGCGAGGCGCGGCGGCTGGCCGAACGCGCGGCCAACGCCAAGGCCGACATACTGGCCCGGATCAGCCACGAGGTGCGCACGCCCCTGAACGCCATCATCGGCTTTTCGGAAGTCATGATCGGCGAGCGCTTCGGCGCGCTCGGCAACGAGCGCTACCTCGAATACATGAAGGACATCCGCGCCTCCGGCGAACGCGTAATCGCAATCGTCAACGACCTGCTCGACCTGTCGCGAATCGAAACCGGCAAACTCGATCTCGCCTTCACCAACCAGAACCTCAACGAACTGGTCGAGAGCTGCGTCGCCGTGATGCAGCCACAGGCCAACCGCGAGCGCATCATCATCCGCACCTCGCTGGCGCATACGCTGCCGCCCGTGATCGCGGACGCACGCGCGCTGCGCCAGATCACGCTGAACCTGATCGGCAACTCGATCCATCTCGCCAATGCCGGCGGCCAGGTCATCGTCTCCACCGCGCTGTCCGATTTCGGCGAGGTGATGCTGCGGATCCGCGATACCGGCCACGGCCTCAACGACAACGAGGTTGCCGCCGCGCTCCAGCCGTTCCGCACCTCGGCGCCGTCGGATCGGGCCGAGAGTTCGGCCGTCAGCCTGTCGTTGACCAAGGCCCTCGTCGAAGCCAACCGCGCCAAATTCCAGATCAAGACCGGTGGCCGCTCCGGCACGCTGATCGAGATCGTATTTCCGCACGCGGTCGCGCGCGCGTAGCGGCGATCACGCGATCGGCGAGAGAAACGCTGGAACGCTGCGGCCATCGCTGCGCAGATAATCGGCCATCGGTTTGACGACCTTGATGACGGCCGCTCTCGCCGTCATGCGCTGCCGCCATTGCAGAAGATTTGGCGCCTCACCGGTCATGTCGGCCCCCATGCGGGCGCCGAACAGCTGCGCCATATAGAACGCGATATCGGCAAAGGAATATTCGCCGGCGAGAAACTCTCGGTCGCCAAGCGTGCGCTCCATCGTTCGATAAAAGGCGGCGGCGGCCTCGCGCGCGGGCTTGCCGGCGGGATCGTCGGGCGTTTTCCAGAGCGGCATCAGTTTGATGATGTGCGGGAAATAGACTTCGTCCGATTCATGCTCCAGCCGGCGAGCCCGGGCTCGTGCTGCCGGACTTGCGGGCCACAGCGCAGGATGCGGCTTGATGTCTTCGAGATACTCGAAGATCTGGGTGGAATCGAAAATCTCGAGATCGCCGTCGATCAGCACCGGCACCTGCCGCTTTGGATTGATGCGCACGACTTCCGGATGCTTTGGCGCGTAACCCTCCTTCTGGGTGAAGGGCACCATGACCAGCTCGAAGTCGATGTCCTTCTCGTGCGCGGCAATCTGAACCTTGGCGCCGAACATGCTCAAGGCGGCGGAGAACAACCGCATCTTGCGGCCGCTGCTTCGGTCGGCTTCTCGGCCGGATTGAGCATCCTGGTGCATCGATTTCCCTCAATCATCGCTGGCGCGCTCGACCCCGAGGCCCTGGCCACCTTCGTCATCGCGTCCTGCTCAGGCGCCCTAGCCCAGGCCAAGGCCAAGCAAAGCACGGCGCCGCTTCGGACGTGCCGAGCAATTGGCGCTTCACTTCGTTCAAGGCAAGTGCCGAAGGCCAAAAACGCACGCGCTTCAGAGCCCTAGCGAAATCCTTGAGATCCGGCGCGCTCACGCAAACGTCCTTCTGGACAGCGGCGGCTTTTCCGGCTGATATGCGGCGAATTGACACACAGCGGCTCCGCGCGAGCCTGGAGGAAACCCCATGATTCCGTTTCAAACGCGCCTGTTCGGCGCGGTCGTCGCGTTGACGCTTGCAGCTGGCGTGCCTGCCCTCTCGCAGCAGCTCGAGCTCAAGATCATGGCGCCCGCAGCCCCCGGCGGCGGATGGGATCAGACCGCCCGCGCGATGCAGCAGGCGCTGGTCGCCGCCAAAATCGCCCGCAGCATTCAGGTCACCAACGTGGCAGGCGCCGGCGGCAGCGTCGGCATCGCGCAGTTCGTCAACGGCGCCAAGGGCGACGGCAACCAGATGATGGTGAACGGCTTCGTCATGGTCGGCGCGCTCGCCATGAACAAGTCGCCGGTGACGCTCGAACAGGTGACGCCGATCGCGCGCCTCACCGAGGAGATCCAGGTGATCGTGGTGCCGGCGAATTCACCGCTCAAGACGGCGCAGGATCTTGCCGCAGCCGTGAAGGCCGACATTGCCAAGGTGACCTTCGCCGGCGGCTCGGCCGGCGGCGTCGACCATGTGATGGCGGCGCTGTTTGCGGGCACGATCGGGGCCGACGCGAAGAAGATCAACTACATTCCGTTCTCCGGCGGCGGCGAGTCGCTGGCGGCGATTCTCGGCGGCAAGGTCACTGCCGGCATTTCGGGCCTGAGCGAGTACGAAGGCCAGATCAAGTCGGGCAAATTGCGCGCGCTCGGCGTCACCTCGGAGAAGCGCATCGCCGGCGTCGACATTCCGACCTTCAAGGAACAGGGCATTGACCTCGTGATCGCCAACTGGCGCTCGGTGGTCGCGCCTCCCGGCATCACGCCGGAGCAGCGCAAGGTCCTGAGCGAGGCGGTCGAGAAAATGGTCAAATCGGACGCCTGGAAGGACATCCTCAAGCAGAAGGGCTGGGATGACGCCTATCTTTCCGGCGATGCGTTCGCGGACTTCCTGAAGAAGGAAACGGCGCGCGTCACCGACGTGCTGAAATCGGTCGGCCTCGTCAAATCATGACGGACACCCCTTCGAGCGATTTTCCGCAGGGGCCGGCGGGGCGGCGCATCGATCCTGCGGGTCTGGTGGTTGCCGCCGCGCTCGCGGTGCTCGCCGTGGTGCTGGTCTTGGATGCATGGCAACTGCCCGCCACCACGATGTACGGCATGGGCCCTGAGGCGATGCCGATCGTCGTCGCGGTCGGGCTCGGCCTGCTTGCGATCGGCAACCTGATCGACGCGCTGCGCGGCAACCTGCCGCCGCGCGAGAGCGCCGATCCGAAGCCCGTGCTGCTGATCCTGGGCGGACTTGCGCTGCTGATCGCCATCATCGGCCTCGGCGGCGGCTTCATCCTTGCGACATCGGCGCTGTTCGTCACCACTTCGGCGGCGTTCGGACGGCGCGCATTGCTCGCCGATCTCGTCATCGCCCTGGTGATGACCACCCTGATCTATCTCGCCTTCGATCGGCTGCTGACGTTGAGCCTCCCTGCCGGCCCCCTTGAAAGACTGCTGTAATGGAAACCTTCGCCGCCCTCGCGCATGGCATGGCCGTCGCCGTCCAGCCGATGAACCTGCTCTACGCGCTGATCGGCGTGTTCCTCGGCACTGCCGTGGGCGTGCTGCCCGGCATCGGCCCGGCACTCACCGTTGCGTTGCTGCTGCCGGTCACCTACAAGCTCGACCCCGGTGGCTCGCTGATCATGTTCGCCGGCATCTATTACGGCGGCATGTATGGCGGCTCGACCACCGCCATCCTGATCAACACGCCCGGCGAGAGCGCATCGATGGCGACCGCGCTGGAGGGCAACAAGATGGCCAAGGCCGGCCGCGGCGGCCCGGCGCTGGCGACGGCGGCGATCGGTTCGTTCGTCGCGGGCACCATCGCCACCATTGGCCTGGCCTTTCTCGCGCCGCTGCTGGTCGATTTCGCGGTGAAGTTCGGGCCTGAAGATTATTTCGCGCTGATGTGCGTGGCCTTCGTGACGGTATCGGCGACCTTCGGCGATTCGCCGATCCGCGGGCTGACCAGCCTGTTCATCGGATTGACGCTTGGCCTGATCGGCATCGACAAGCTCACGGGACAGGCGCGGCTTGCGTTCGGCATCCCCGAACTGCTCGACGGCGTGGAAGTAACGACGCTGGCGGTCGGCCTGTTCGCCGTCGGCGAAGCGCTTTACGTCGCCTCCCGCCGCCATCATGCCGAGGAGAAGATCGAGCCGGTGCGCGGCTCGCTATGGATGACGATGGAAGACTGGAAGCGCTCATGGAAGGCGTGGCTGCGCGGGACGATGTTCGGCTTTCCGATCGGCGCGCTGCCGGCCGGCGGCGCGGAGATTCCGACATTCCTGTCCTACTCGACCGAGAGGCGGCTGACGAAACATCCGGAGGAATTCGGCAAGGGCGCGATCGAAGGCGTCGCCGGGCCGGAAGCCGCCAACAACGCCTCCGCCGCCGGCACGCTCGTGCCGCTGCTCACGCTGGGCCTTCCGACCTCGGCCACCGCCGCGATGATGCTGGCTGGCTTTCAGCAATACGGCCTGAACCCGGGGCCGCTGCTGTTCGCCGAGCGGCCCGATCTGGTGTGGGGCCTGATTGCGAGCCTCTTCATCGCCAACGTCATGCTGCTGGTTCTCAACCTGCCACTGGTAGGACTGTGGGTGCGGCTGCTCGCGATCCCGCAGCCGTGGCTGTACGCCGGTATTCTCGTGTTCGCGACCATGGGCACCATCGCCGCAAAACCGTCAGTGGTCGAATTGTCGATGCTGGCGGGTTTTGGCGTACTGGGCTTTCTGATGCGCCGGTACGATTTTCCGATCGCGCCCGTCGTCGTCGGCCTCATCCTCGGCCCGATCGCCGAAAGCCAGTTGCGCCGGGCGCTGGCGATCAGCCTCGGTGATCCCCTGGTGCTGCTGCAAAGTCCGATGTCGGCGACGCTGCTCGGCATTGCGCTGATTGCGCTATTGGCGCCGTTCGTGCTGAAGGGGATGAACCGATTCAAGGCAAACGAGGATTAGTCCCGGGCCACACTTTGGAATCACTCTAAATCAAATACTGGAATCGCTCTAAATGAAGCCGTTCGCGACATCCAGTCGCTGCCGCCATGCTGGCTGCTGCGCTACTGAAACCGGCATCTCCACCAGCTTTGTCGGGCAGCCCTCATGACGAATTTTCGCGCTACCGCAGCAACCGCAGCGTTGCTCTGTTTCACCGCATTCGGAGCCTCGACAGCGTCCGCCGACGGCGAGGTCAACGTCTACACCTATCGTGAAACCAAGCTGATCCAGCCGCTGTTCGATGCCTTCACCAAGGACACCGGCATCAAGGTCAACGTGGTCTCGGCAAGCTCGGGTCTCGAGCAGCGGATGAAGGCCGAGGGCGCCAATAGTCCGGCCGACGTGCTGCTCACGGTCGATCTCGGCCGCCTCGACGACGCCGTACAGGCCGGCGTCACTCAGCCGATCAAGTCGGTGGTGCTCGACGAGATCGTGCCGGCGCAATATCGCGATCCGGATGGACAGTGGGCCGGCATTTCGATGCGCGCGCGCGTGATCTACGCCTCGAAGGACCGCGTCAAGCAGGACAAGATCACCTATGAAGAGCTCGCGGATCCCAAGTGGAAGGGCAAGATCTGCATCCGCTCCGGCCAGCACATCTACAATAACGGCCTGTTCGCGGCCTATGTGGCCAAGCACGGCGAGGCCAAGGCCGAGGAATGGCTGAAGGGCGTGAAGGCCAATCTGGCGCAGAAGCCGTCCGGCGGCGACCGCGAAGCCGCGCGCGACGTCGCGGCCGGCAAGTGCGATATCGGCATCGGCAACACCTATTACTGGGCGCTGATGATGAACAACGACCCCGAGAAGAAGCCGTGGGCGGAAGCCACCAAGGTGATCCTGCCGACGTTCGAGGGCGGCGGCACCCACGTCAATCTCTCCGGCGTCCTTCTCGCCAAGCACGCGCCGAACAAGGCTAACGGCGTCAAGCTGATCGAGTGGCTCGCGGGCGAGAAGGCGCAGAAGATCTACGCCGATGCCAACTACGAATACCCGATCCGCGCCGGCGTCGCCGTCAACCCGACCATTGCGGGCTACGGCAAACTCACCGCCGATCCGACGCCAATCGCCAAGATTGTCGCCAACCGCAAGGCGGCGTCAACGCTGGTCGACAAGGTCGGGTTCGATAATTGATCGCACCAAGTCGCGAAAGCATTTCCTTCAATATGCCCTCTCCCTCCCCGGGAGAGGGCATATTGCTGCATGGGCTTCGGGCTCCTTGCCGATGTGAGCCGGCGTGACCCGGACTACGCACTCGGGCCGGATCGCGGCAGCGATTGCGGTCGGGACCGCCATGCTGGTTGCGGCCCCCGTTATCTCGATCATTGCGTTAGCGATGCAGCCAGCGCCGGACGTCTGGCAGCCCCTCATCGAATACGTGCTGCCGCGGAGCCTGCTCGATACCGCACTATTGCTCGGCGGTGTCGGCATCTTGTCACTCGCCATCGGCACCGGCACGGCGTGGGCGATCTCGCTGCATGAATTTCGCGGCCGCCAGATGCTGCTGTGGCTGGTGCCGCTGCCGCTCGCGATCCCCACCTATCTGGCGGCTTATGTCTATGTCGATTTGTTCGAGCCGCTCGGCCTGATCCACAAGACGCTCGCGCTTTGGCTGCCACTGCAAGACGCGGTGCGCGTGCTTCCCAACCTGCGCTCGCTGCCCGGCGCCATCATCGTGATCGCGCTGGTGCTCTACCCCTACGTCTATCTTTCGGCGCGCACGATGTTCCAGTTTCAGAGCGCGGAGTTCGCCGAAGCTGCGAAGACGCTGGGCGCCGGCCGCTGGACCACCTTCTGGCGCATCTCGCTGCCGATGGCGCGACCGGCCCTCGCCGTCGGCGTCGCGCTGGTCTCGCTGGAAACCCTGAACGACATCGGCGCCAGCGAATATCTCGGCGTCCGTACGCTCACGGTCTCGGTGTTCACCACCTGGCTCAATCGCGGCAGCCTTGCCGGCGCAGCGCAGTTGTCCTGCTTCATGCTGGCGATTGTGGCCGGACTTATCGCGATCGAGCGTTACGGACGACGCAATGTAACGACGGAATTTTCCGCCGAAAGCCCGCGGCTCACGCAACGGACGCCGCTCACCGGCATCAAGGGCGCCTGCGCCTTCGCCACCTGCCTGCTGCCGGTATGCCTCGGATTTCTGGTGCCGCTGTTGTTTCTCGCGCATCAGAGTTTCAAGCGCGGACTGTTCGCGAATTTCGACATGGCGCTGTGGCGCGACGCCTTCAACTCGGTTGCCTTCGCAAGCATTGCCACGCTGACCGCGCTCCTGCTCGGCTTCGCCACCATTCTGGCGTGGCGCTGGCGACCGAACGGGCTGCGCTACGTTGCGATGAACATTGCGCAAACTGGCTACACACTGCCGGGACTGGTGCTGGCGCTGGGCCTGCTCGCGCCGGTGCTCGCCATCGACAATGGCATCAACACGCTCGCCGGGTGGCTCGGACAATCGCTGCCGGGACTGATCATTGTCGGCTCGGGCGCTGCCGTCATCATCGCCTATGTGATCCGGTTTCTGGCGGTGCCGACCGGATTCATCAAGGCGGGATTCGAGCGGATTCCGCGCGACTATGACGACAGCGCACGCGCGGTCGGCGCCGGCCAGACCACGACGATGTGGCTGATCCATCTGCCGCTGCTGCGCCCTGCCATGCTCGGCGCCGTCATCGTGGTGTTCGTGGACTGCCTGAAGGAATTGCCGGCGACGCTGCTGCTGCGGCCGCTCAACGTCGACACGCTGGCGACCTCGATCTACCAGTACGCCAGCCGCGGCAGTTTTGAGGAAGGCGCGCTCGCCGCACTGCTGATCGTCGCCGCCAGCATCGGCCCGGTGGCGTGGCTGACGCGGTTTTCGGATGTGCCGGCCGGACCGGCGTAAGCAGTGCGTAGGGTGGGCAAAGCGCAAGCGTGCCCACCATTGCGTTCCGAGATTGAGGACGGGTGGTGGGCACGCTTCGCTTTGCCCACCCTACGGGATCGCGCGCACAAACCGGCGAAAGCCAGGTGATCCCGTCAATGCCTCGAACGCCGGATCGCGCTTCTCTTCGGCGAACGCAAAGCCCGCTTTCGCATAACATCGCTCGGCCGCCTCGTTGCCGATCAGAAACGATATCGATGCCCGCTCGAAGCCCGCCTGCTTGCCGGCGGCGACTGCGTGGTCGATCAGCGCCTGTACCAGCCCACGACCGCGATATTCCGGCAGCGTCGCGACATGCTCGATCAGCCAGTCGCCGTCGCCGCCCTGCACCCAGCAATTCCTGGTGTAAGCGCTGCGCTGGAAGATCGCCGCGACATCCGATGCGGTCAGCCCGCTCTCGGCCGCCGCCATTTCGATCGCCACCTTCGCTGCAGGGCCGATGCCGGAGGCAGGCAACGCGCACAGCGAGGCCGCCGGCTTTCCTTCGACCTCGGCGATGATGAATTGCGAGACGTGCCACCATGACGGCTGTTTTGCTGTGGCAATCCGTTCGACGAACGCCAGGCATTCCGGCTCACTCCAGCCGAGTGCGATGTCGAACCAGCCGCGCGGCAGCGGGCCGCGCTGCGAGGCCAGGATATTACGGGCAATGAAGCCGGCGTCGTCGTTGCGCGCGGGACGGATCGCAGGTTGCGACCGCCCGGCCGCCATCGCGTCAGGCGTTCTTCAGCGCGACGCGGAACTCGGCTTCGGTCTTGGCCTTGACCTCATCCAGCGTGACGCCGTCGGCGAGCTCGATCAGGGCCATGCCGTCCTTGCCGTGCTTGTCGATGGTGAAGACGGCAAGATCCGTCACCACCATGTCGACCACGCGCTCGCCGGTCAGCGGCAGGTTGCAGGTCTTCAGAAGCTTCGGGCCGTCCTTGGCGGAGTGCTCCATGACCACGACGACGCGCTTGACGCCGGCGACGAGGTCCATTGCGCCGCCCATGCCCTTCACCATCTTGCCGGGGATCATCCAGTTGGCGAGGTCGCCATTCTGCGCCACCTGCATTGCGCCGAGGATCGACAGATCGATATGCCCGCCGCGCACCATGCCGAAGGAATCGGCCGAGGAGAAATAGCTGGTCGACGGCAGTTCGCTCACCGTCTGCTTGCCGGCGTTGATGAGGTCGGCATCTTCCTCGCCTTCATACGGGAACGGACCCATGCCGAGCATGCCGTTCTCGCTCTGCAGGTTCACGTCGATGCCGTCGGGGATGTAGTTCGAGACCAGCGTCGGAATGCCGATGCCGAGGTTGACGTAATAGCCGTCGCGCAACTCTTTCGCGGCACGCGCGGCCATCTGTTCACGGGTCCAGGCCATGGGGAGCTCCTTAAATGCTCGTTAGTTTGCGCATGATCTCCGCGCAAACGCTACGCGTTTGTCGCAGGGAAAACCGGTTTCCACTTTTCCGGATCATGCGCTGGGCCGCGGGCGGGTGTTGCGGAATTCGATCCGCTTCTTGCCGGTGCCGACCTCGATGATGCGTTTGACGAAAATGCCGGGCGTGTGGATGTGGTCGGGATTGAGTTCGCCGGCCGGAACCAGTTGCTCGACCTCGGCCACCGTGATCTTCGCGGCGGTCGCCATCATCGGGTTAAAATTGCGCGCGGTCTTGCGATAGATCAGGTTGCCGGCGGTGTCGCCCTTCCAGGCATGAACGATGGCGAGATCGGCGAACAGCCCACGCTCCATGATGTATTTCTCGCCGTCGAATTCCTTCACTTCCTTGCCTTCGGCGATCAGCGTGCCGACGCCGGTCTTGGTGAAGAAGGCCGGGATACCGGCGCCGCCGGCGCGGATGCGCTCGGCCAGCGTGCCCTGCGGGTTGAATTCGAGTTCCAGTTCGCCTGCGAGGTATTGCTGGGCGAACAGCTTGTTCTCGCCGACATAGGACGAGATCATCTTTTTGATCTGTCGCGTTTCCAGGAGCCTGGAGAGGCCGATGCCGTCGACGCCTGCATTGTTGGAAACGACCGTCAAACCCTTGACGCCGGAATCGCGGATCGCGTCCGACAGGGTTTCGGCAATGCCGCACAGACCGAAACCGCCCGACATGATCATCATGCCGTCCTTGAGAACGCCGTCGAGTGCCGATTTGGCGTCGGGGTAAACCTTGTTCATGGAATATGACCTGATGGAGGGAACGGCTGAAAGCCGGCATTTATCTCCGGATTATTAGGCGAATTCTTCGCGGTGCGTCAATGACGGGTGGATTATGCCGCCGAGTAGCCCAAGGAGCGCCATCTCGGCCTTGAAAGCGTCAAGAAAACCCTTCAAGTTGTGTGGGTTGGCACGGGCATCACCTTTGGCGCCGCCTGCCGTCATCAACATTGACCCTGTAGCATCAAAGCCGAGTTCGGTTTAGCCAGATCCGGATATGTCATTGACGATGGCTCAAGGAATGAAGCGCCTCGGGATGCCGATTGCGGTGCTGTTTTGCGCGGCAGTACTCGCCCTGATCGGAACCTCGTGGTTCCTCAACCGCGACGCGCTGCGCCAGGCGGTCGAGGCGCAGATCCGCGCAGTCACCGGGCTCGATCTGGTCGTGTCAGGCGCGATCGACGTGTCGGTGTTTCCGGGAAGCTACGTCTCCTTTCACAATGTCGGACTGAAGGGCGGCGGCACCACCGACCCTGCGCTGCAGGTCGACGTGCTGACGGCCAACCTGCGCCTGCTGCCTTTGCTGCTGCGCCGGTTCGAGATCGCCGACGTCATGATGTTGCGGCCGCACATCCGCGTCGTCAGGGAAGCCGGCGGCGAGAGCAACTGGACGCCGTTCGTCGAGCGGATCGCGCGCACGATGAGGCCCGGCGCGGAGAATCAGGTGTCGTTCTCCGAAATCAGGATTCAGGACGGTGTGCTGAAATACGAGGACGCCACCAACAACGTCAAGGAACAGCTCGGCGACATCGATCTGTCGCTGGCCTGGCCGTCGATCTCTCGCTCGTTCGCGGCGACCGGGCAATTCGACTTTCGCGGCGAACGCGTCGACGGCTCGATCTCGGCCAGCGACTTCGTCGCGATGCTGTCGGGCGATCGCTCCGGCCTGAAGGCGCGGCTGGTCAGCGCGCCGCTCAAGCTCGGCTTCGACGGCTTTGTCGCCAACCGCACCAGCCTGATGATGGAGGGCACAGTCAGCGTCGACAGCCTGTCGCTGCGCAACGCGCTGCGCTGGATGGGACAGCCGGTGCCCGGCAGCGGCGGCTTCGGCCGTTTCACGCTGAAGGCCCGCGCCAATGTCGTCGGCGCCTCGGTCGCCTTGACCAACGTGAATGTCGAGCTCGACGGCAACGCCGCCGAAGGCGTGATGACGGTCGCCAATAATGGCCGTCAGACGCTGCAAGCGACGCTGGCGGCCGGCAATCTGGATTTCACGCCTTACATCTCGACCGTCCGCCTGCTCGCGAGCGGCGCGCGCGACTGGAACCGGCAATTGTTCGACCTCTCCTCGCTCTCCGCCACCGATCTCGACATGCGGCTGTCGGCGGCGCGGGTGACGGTGGGCCCGACCAAGCTCGGCCGAACCGCGTTCGGCGCCAATTTGCGCGGCGGCGCGCTGGCGCTCTCGATCGGCGAAGCGCAGATGTATGGCGGCATCGCCAAGGGCTCGCTCGGGATCGCGCGCTCCGATGTGGTCGCCGACGTCAAGGCGCAACTCCAGTTCACCGATGTCGATCTGCAGACCTGCGCCAACGAATTGTTCGGCATCACCAAACTGTCCGGCCGCGGCAATCTCGGCCTCTCCCTAACGGCCTCCGGCTCGAGCCCGTTCGGCCTCGCCTCCTCGCTCGACGGCACCGCCACGCTGACCGGCCATGACGGCGCGATCGCGGGCTTCAATGTCGAGCAACTGCTCAAGCGGCTGGAGCGGCGGCCGCTCTCCGGCGGCGGCAATCTGCGCAGCGGCTCGACGCCTTACGACAATCTCAACGTTTCCGTTCGGTTCAATGACGGCATCGCTACCGTCGAGGATCTCCGTGTCGACGGCCCGACGACACGCCTGTCGCTGACCGGCACCGCCTCGGTGCCATCACGCGAATACGACCTCAAGGGGGTCGCCAGCCTGACCTCGGCCGCCGCCGGCGGCGACAAGGGATTCGAGCTGCCCTTCGTCGTGCAGGGCCCGTGGGACGATCCGCTGGTGTTTCCCGATCCGGAAAGCCTGATCCGCCGCTCGCCGGGCGCTGCGCCCTTGCTCGACGCGGTGAAGGATCGCAAGACGCGCGATGCGGTACGCTCGGTGATCGAAAGGTTTACCGGCGGACCACGACAGCCGGCGCCTGAGGCTGCGGAGAGCGCGAAGCAGAACTAATATCTGCGTGAAAACCGTCTCAGCGCGTAGCCCGGATGAGCATGGCGACATCCGGGGCTTATTTTCATTATTCCCGCATGTCGGTGACCTCGCGTTCTCTATGCGACGTGAAGTTTCAAACCCGCACGCTTCTGAAGATAACCGAGAACGCTAAAGAGGTTCTTGGCCTGCGGATTACCGCGCGGACCGAACATCCGGATAAGACTCTTGGGCTGGGTGCCGGTCGCCTCGCCAAGCTCTTCAAATCCGACAGTTGCCTTGATATAATCACGCAGGATCGTTTTGCCGGTTTCGACATCCCCGCTTAACATCGCATCGACGCCTTCACGAAGCAGCGCTTCGGCAAACTTCTTGTCATTCTTGACGCGGGTTTGCACCAGTTCCTTGAAGCTTCCTGTCTTCGCCATCTGTCTCTCCGCACTTCTCAACGCCGCCCACGCTTGCTCAGCTTGTAGTCCCGCCAGTACGCCTTTGCCGCATCGATATCCCGTTGCTGCCGCTTCTTTGTACCTTCCGTGAGCAAGATGACGATGGTGTCGCCGTCTCGCCCGAAATATACGCGATAACCCGGTCCAAAATCGATCTTGTATTCCAGCACGCCCTCTCCAACGCTCTTGGCGTTGGAGAAATTGCCTTGCTCCATGCGGGCAATGGCACGCGCAATCCTGGCGCTTGCCACCGGCTCCAACTCCGCAAACCATTCGGCAAACGGCGCATCGCCGCCAACATCGACATAGTAGCGGATATCAATCGGAGGAGCAGGGTAACACATGTGTTACCCTGCTTCAACCTGCGATATGGATTGATCGGCGTATCGAACTATTTGGATGCGATCTTCGCCACGCCCGCCCTGATCCGCACCTCCGCCAGGGGCTTTATCCACGGCGGGTTGTCTGCGTCTTGGCCGTACCATCTAAGCGGTCCACACATAACTGGCCCCTGTCGATGAAATCTTTCAGCTCCGCTCGCATGCGCGCGAGCAGGAGCTGCGCCCGCGCATTGTCCAGTCCGGAGTGATCGAGCTGACGCATAAGCCGGTCCAGCTCAGCAATCCGCCGGCGCATCATTTCAATCCGATCATCGCTCACGGCGGTCGACCGCCTCGTTCGAAGGCCTTCTGCTGACCGCGCGGACATCCAGCTTCAGCCGCTCATCGACATTGAGCAGGCGTTCTTCGCCGCCGAGCCGATTCCGCTCTCTGATCAGGCCGAGCATGGTGACTCGCATGGACATCAGGTGAACAGCAGCTTCTGAGCAGTCCTCGTCCCGGTTGACCTGTTTGCGGATACTGACCTCCGCGATCAGCATCTCCGTCCGCAAGAGCCTGATTTTCCTGCGAATTTCATTCAACTTGTTGTCCATGGACCACCTCGCTGCGGTTGAGCCTCACAAGAACAAATAAAGAACAAATTTCAAGTTAAGAGTCCGGCCCCGATCAAAGAATCTTGGAGTTTTCGATGCCCCGCCTTCCGGACCAGATCGACGCGCCGATGACGCCGCGCCAATCGACGACGCTCCGGACGCTGAGCGCCGAGGCCTATCAGCCAAAATTGTTCGAGAAGAACCTGACTGCACAGGAAGCCGATCGGCGGATTGCCGCGCTGAAGGCGGAGATCGAACTGGCGAACTCGTTCTGAGCGAGCGGCTGCCGTCCAGGAACCTTGCTCCTCGCTGCGTGCTTATTCCCGAAGGGAAGCCCGGCATAGGAGGACCTGGATGGGCGAGCCGACCGAAAAGGAAATCCAGAACCGCGCCTATCAGATCTGGGAGCGCAACGGCAGGCCCGAAGGCAAAGAGGACGAATTCTGGCGCCTCGCCGAACAGGAACTGCGCAACGAGGACAAGTCGTCGCCCGTCCGCACACCCGATACGCTGTAGCCGGACGCGGGCAGCTTGGCCATCGCGCCTCGGATGAGTAAAGCGACATCCGTGGGCGACGAAATGCCGATCATTGATTAGGCAAGCGGACTGCTGATCATTGTTCGCGAGGAGACATCAGGCTGCCGGCCGATTGCCACCGGGCCGCAACAGCGGCAAACCTTTCGCCGGCCCCGAATGTTTCTCTTTCTCCGCCAGCAACACGGCGGGTCGATAACAAGTAAATGATCAGCCGTCATGGGTGTGCTGCGCCGGCGGTCGACGGCGGACAGCAATTCGAGCGGCCGAAGGCGTCGTACCGATCAACGCTCACCGACCGATAGCAAGGGTCCGGCGTTCCACCACATCCTCAGTTTCGGAAGAAAACGTTGTGAACGACACTTACGCTCTGCGTCGTGGGCTCACGGTATCCATGGACGCAGGATGCTTGGACCCAAAATGATTGAACCATGAAGCCAAAATGGTTGAACCAACGCCCGCACATGCGCGAGCGCTTTGCCGCATTTGCGCCGCGAACATCCCCCTACACAAGTTTGCACCGCGCCATCTGGATCGCGCCACATGGTTGCGCTATCATTATCCAACCGGTTAACAAGCCGGGTTTTCAGGGAGAACAACGTGATATCCAGGAGATCAGTTTCACTCGCGGTCGCTGCGGTCGGGCTGTTTTACGCCACTGCACCCGCGCTCGCCCAGCAGAAGACCATCACGGTCTGGTTCGGCAAGGGCTTTTACAAATCCGAAGACGACGCGCTGCTCGAGGCGATCAAGAAATTCGAGGCCAAGACCGGCATCAAGGTCGAACTGTCGCAATACGCCATTCAGGACATGATCCCGAAGACGGTGGCCGCGCTGGACTCCGGCACCGTGCCCGATGTCGCCTATTCCGACAGCTATGACGTCCAGGCGCAGGGCAAATGGGCGTTCGAAGGCAAGCTGGAAGATCTTTCCGACATCATGACGCCGATGAAGCCGGCGTTCGCGCCGAACACGCTGGAGACGGTCAACCTTTACAACGACGTAGCCAAGAAGCGCGCTTATTACGGCTTCCCGCTGAAACAGCAGAGCATGCACGTGCAGATCTGGCAGGACATGCTGGAGCAGGCCGGCTTCAAGCAGAGCGATATTCCGACCAAGTGGGAGGATTACTGGTCGTTCTGGTGCGACAAGGTGCAGCCCGCAGCGCGCAAGGCAACCGGTCAGCGGGTCTACGCCGTCGGCCAGCCGATGGGTGTGGAATCCACCGACAGCTTCCAGTCGTTCTACACCTTCATGGACGCCCACAACGTCAAGCTGGTCGATGACGAGGGCAAGCTTCTGGTCGACGATCCCAAGGTGCGGGAAAACCTGATCAAGGCGATGAAGGATTATACCGACACCTACATCAAGGGCTGCACGCCGCCTTCCTCCACCACCTGGAAGGATCCGGACAATAACGTCGCCTTCCACAACAAGACGATCGTGATGACGCACAACTTCACGATCTCGATCGCGGCGAAATGGCTCGACGACGCCAACAATCCGGCGCTGACGCCGGAGCAGCGCGCGCTTGGCAAGAAGAACTATGACGAGGTCATTATTACCTCGTCCTTCCCGAACAAGCCGGACGGCACGCCGATCAAGTATCGCTCCGACGTCAAGACCGGACTGATGTTCACCGCCGCCAAGAACAAGGCGGAAGGCAAGGAGTTCATCAAGTTCCTGATGCAGGAAGAGAACCTCCGCCCCTATATCGAGGGCGCGCTCGGCCGCTGGTTCCCGGTGACGACGGCCAGCCAGCAGAGCCCGTTCTGGCAGGCTGACCGGCATCGCAAGGCCGTGTACAACCAGTTCACCGGCGGCACCACGCCGTTCGACTTCACCAAGAACTGGAAGTTCACGATCCTCAACAACGAGAACGTCTGGGCCAAGGCGATGAACCGCGTGGTGAGCGAGAAGGTGCCGGTCGACAAGGCCGTCGACGAACTGATCGCCCGCATCAAGCAGGTCGCTGGTTAAGATAGCTCATGCCGGCCGCCGCGCAGTATGTTGTTCGTCGTCCCTGCGAACGCAGGGACCCATGCGCCGCGGCGGCCGTTTTGAAAAATGCCGGTCGACGACCTTGCGTACCAACAACCGCCTGTGGTTATGGGTCCCTGCGCCCGTGCGCAATTGCGCATTAGGCAGGGACGACGGCGTAACCGCGGCCGGCATCTCGTTTCAAGAGTAAACCTATGGCAATCACGCTTTCGGGCGATCAGGCAATTCCAGGCCCGCCTTTATCGGCCCGGCTGACCACGCCGCAGGTCTGGGGCATCGTGCTGCTCGCGCCCTACATCCTCGTGTTCCTGGCCTTCGTGGTCTATCCCGTCGGCTACGGGCTGTGGCTGGCGCGGCATCCGGCGAGCTATGCCGCGCTCTGGCACGACCCGATTTTTGCGCGCGCTGCCGTCAATACGCTGATCTTCCTCCTGGTCGGCATCAATCTGAAAATGGCGATTGCGCTGTTTTTGTCCGGCTTCTTTGCGCAGCAGCGCACCTGGATCAAATGGCTGTCGGTGCTGTTCATCCTGCCCTGGGCGGTGCCGTCGATCCCGACCATCCTCTCCGTGCGGTTCATGCTCAATCCGGAATGGGGCGTGATCAACCAGATCATCTTCAAGCTCACCGCCGAGGACGGCCCGAACTGGCTGAACGATCCGACCGTGGCGCTCGGCATGGCGATCGGCGTCCATATCTGGAAATCGTTGCCGTTCTGGACGCTGATCCTGATGACCGGACGGCTCGCGATCTCGCATGACCTCTATGAGGCCGCCGAAGTCGACGGCGCGAGCTGGTCGCAGAAATTCCGCTATATTACCTGGCCATCGATGCAGACGCTCTACGTCACCTGCACGCTGCTTTCGATGATCTGGACGCTCGGCGATTTCAACAGCGTCTATCTGCTCACCGGCGGCGGCCCCGCCGACCTCACTCATGTGCTGGCGACGTTGGGTATCCGCTATCTCAGGCTCGATCAGCTCTCACTCGCGATGGCCTCGATCGTCTGCGCGCTGCCGTTCGTGCTGCCGCTGGTCTATTTCATGATGAAACGGTTGTCGCGATGAAGCTGCCAACACTGCACGAAATCGGCACCGAAGCGAAGCTGCTTCTGATCGGCATTCCCGTGCTGATCTGGACCCTGGTGCCGATCTATCACATGTTCCTGTTCGCGATCTCGCCGAAGGAGGACGCGTTTTCGGGCAAGCTGTGGCCGGCGCATCCGACGCTGAACAATTTCAAGATCGTGTTCTACCAGGAGCATTACTTCCTGCGCGATTTCTGGATCCAGTTCTTCAATTCGGTGGTGATCGCGCTTTCAGCGGGCGCGCTGACATTGATGATCGCGACCGCAGCCGCCTTCTCGATCTCGCGGCTGCGCGTGCCCGGCGGCCGCTGGGTGATGAATCTGGCGCTGTTCACCTACTTCATCCCGGCGGCGTTCCTCGCCGTGCCGATGTACCGCACCATGGGCAATTACGGCCTCCTCAACAATCACTGGTCGCTGATTCTGGCGATGGTGACGATCGCCTCTCCCTACGCGATCTGGGTGTTGAAGCAGGCGTCCGACAAGCTGCCGGTCGAACTCGACGAAGCCGCCACCATGGACGGCGCCACCACGCTGCAACTGTTCCGCCTGGTCTACGTGCCGCTGATGATGCCCTCGCTGGTGGCGATCGGCACCTACGCGATCTTGCTGGCCTGGAATGAGTATCTCTACGCGTTCCTGCTGCTCTCCAAGGACACCGAGATCACGCTCCCGGTCGCGCTCGGCAACTTCCTGGCCGCCGACGACTCGCCGTGGGAATTGCTGATGACCACCGGCTTCATCTACGCGCTGCCGCCGGCCGCGATCTATTACGCATTCAAGCGGTATATGGTGGGCGGACTGACTGCGGGCGCGGTAAAGTCTTGACGCAAGGACGGAGAGGTTCGTCCTACGCCGCGATCAGGTCACGCAGCGACCGGGCTGAAGCAGCTTGGCGACCTCGGTCAGCACGCTGACCGGCGGTTCGCAGGCAATCGTCGTCTTCGGCTTGTCGGGCTTGGCTGGCGGCGGCGGGCGGTTCCGTGCTTCGTCCTTGACGACGGGAACCCGAACCACCACCGACGTATCCTTGAGACCGACGGTGCGGATCGTAATCGTCTCACTCTCACCCGGTGCGACCTTCAGGCCCACGCGGTCGGCCTTGGCAGCACGGTTGATGTCCGTCGCAGGCGCGGGTGGAGTGAGTTCCTGGCGGCCGGTGAGATCATGACCGGAAGCAAGCTGGACGGCGCCTAACGTGGCGGAGACGGCGAGAACGGTAAAAATTGCTTGGAAAATCTGTGACATGACGGTGCATCCCTCGCCCCATGGCGATCACCGAAATAACCCGAAGCGAGCCGCCGGGGGTCCGGCACTTCTCGATCACTTAACCGTGTACGAAAAATATTTGCGGCACCATGGAACGACTTTGGGGGGGTCGGAGTCATCCCGGCAGCCGGTTATTCCCCCTGCCCCATTGACCGGCGACGTAGGGCGCGACCGTGGTGATGCCGGTCGCGCCCTGCTTTTTTCTGCTGATGGATCGACGACGAGCGATGCTGAATTGGCGCAACGTGATCCAGTTACGATCCTGACGAAACTCTGCCCCGACAAACTAGCGAGCCAGGCGCCGAAGATCTCCGGGTTATAGTGCCGGAGGGGGAAGAGATCATGGGCCGCCCAACAGAACTGCCCGCCGCAATAGCGCAGGTTTTCACGACCGACGAACTTTTGGTTCGCCCGGCGCCAGCGCCCGATTACCTCAGCGAAAAGCTGGCACTGCAGGACCTCGCCAGCAACATGGCGGATCATCCCGCCGAAGTGTTGCCGCGCCTCGTCAGGCTGTCGATGGAAGCTTGCGACGCGGACTCGGCCGGCGTCAGCGTTCTCGATGGCGACGTGTTTCGCTGGAACTCCCTCGTCGGCAAATTATCGGTGTTCGAAGGCGCGACCACGCCCCGGAACTTCAGCCCGTGCGGCGTTTGTCTCGACCAGAGCAGTCCGATCCTGATGGAGCGGCCCGAGCGCGCTTACTCGTGGATTGCGGAAGCTAACATCACCGTGCCCGAAGTTCTGCTGGTGCCGCTGTTGAGGAACGGCACCATCCCGGTTGGGACGCTTTGGGTGGTCGCCAAGGAGGGACACAAGTTCCACTCGGGGCATGCGCGCGTGCTGTCCGAGCTGGCCGTGTTCACCGGCATCGCGCTGCAGATGATCCACACTGACCTTCACTTGAAGAAGGCGCTCGAAGCCCAGGAGATCCTGGCCAAGGAGATGAGCCACCGGGTCAAGAACCTGTTTGCCGTTGCCGGCGCGATGATCAAGATGACCGCGCGGCACACCGAAACCAAGGAAGAGATGACCGAGTCACTGACCGGCCGCCTCACCGCCCTCTCCGATGCCCATTCGCTGGTTCGGCGCTCGTTCAATGCCGGCAGCGCCCTCAAGGGCGTGGACATGGCGGAGGCCATCCGTACCGTGCTCCGGCCTTACAGCATGCCTGAGCTGAACGGGCCGATGGTGTCGCTGGGAGAACGCGCCACCAACAGCATCGCCCTCGTCTTCCACGAACTCGCAACCAACGCCGCGAAATACGGCGCTCTCCGGGATGACGGAAAGGTCGACGTGGCGTGGCGGATCGAAAACGAAAACGTCGACATCGTCTGGCGTGAAATCGGCAAACCGGTCGAGGCGCCGGCTCAGTTGGGATTTGGCAGCAATCTGGTTGCCTCAACGATTGCCTCGCACAACGGCCGCATCGATTACGACTGGTCGCAGAACGGCCTGATCATCAAGGTGCAAATTCCGCTGGCGAATTTGGCGAACTGACAACGCACCAGTTCAACCCTCCTTTCGCATCAGGCGCGCTCATGCCGCCGGCGCCAGCAATCCTGCAGCGATCACGCGCTGACAAGCTAGAGCATGATCCGGAAAAGTGTGTAGCGGTTTTCCGAAAAGATCATGCTCAAACAAAAAGATAAAGCGGGATGACGATTCGAAGAAAAGTCATCACGCTTTAGTTCAGCGCTCTTACCAGTTCGTCCGCCTCGCGCAGATCGCCGGAAGTTTCCGCGGAGGCGAATTTCGCCCTGGTTGATATCAGCAGTTCGCGCGCCTCAGCGCGCCCGGATGCGCCATCGTCAGCGCTGAGCAGGCGGGCGATACTGATGGCAGTGCGCAATTCCCAGCCCACCGCCCCGAGCTTCCTGGCGGAGTCCAGCGAGCGCTTGAACAGACGCTTGGCCGCCCGGTCGTCCCGCAAAGGTTCCTGGCACAACAGCGAGCCGTGAATCCGATAAATCTCGGGAGCAGCCCAGCGTTCGCCGGTTTGCTTCATCAGAGCTTCGGCCGAAGCAGCGAAGCTCCGAGCTCTTTCTATCTGCCCGATTCTTCCGAACTCCGTGGCGAGCAGGATTCGATAGAGCGGCATCTGGATGCACCTGTTCTCGGCGGGCAGTTTGCCGAGCAGGCGACATAGGTGTTCGAGCACTTCCGGCGCAGGGCCCCGTGCCGCCAACGCAGAGGTCGCCCACAACGGACCGATGACCCGGTACATCGGATAGCCATACTCGTCAGCAACCTTCATGCCGCGCTCGACGCTGGCCAGATTGGCCGCAAGATCGCCCTCGTACCAATGATCGCTAACCCCGAGAATAGAGGCAAACGCCAGCATGAAAGGATGCCCGATCTCGCTCGCGAGCTGTCGCGCCGTTTCGCAGCACTCTCGGGCCCGCCCGGGCCGGCCCAACAGCCATTCGGTGTGTCCGGAATAGACGAGCGACACGATCAATGGATCATGCTGATAGATCTGGACCAGCTTGGCATGCTCGCGAGGATTGTAGCGGGCGCTGACCAGAGTCGCGAGTTCAGCCGCCTGCTCCAGACGACCGAGAAAGAAATTGGCGATCAAGGCAGCGGTATACGCCATGAGGGCGGCCTCGTCGTCGCGCCACTCCTCGGCCCGCCGGACGAAATCCTGTGCGTGTTTGAGGCCCTTGGTGAGCTCGCAGTTGACCAGTTTGGCGATGGTACTTCCCCACAGCACCGTCGCCTTCTCGCGAATGGTGCCATAGTTCGCGCAAAGTTTGAGTGCGCGACTATACGGTCCATAGACGTTCGGGTCGGACCATCCTGCGTTGGCGGTGTATGCCATCGCCAGGTTGGATTGCAGCGCGATTTCAGCCTCGAAACGCCGCGCCGAGGCGGGCAGCTTCGGTATCAGCGAGAGACCCTCGCGAAGATGGGCAACGGCCTCCTTGGTTGCGGATCGGCGGAGCGCGGATTTACCCGCCTGAAGCCAGGCCTCGATCGCTTCCGGGATGTTCCCCGCGCGCGCATAGTGATAGCCGAGCACGGCAGGCTGGCTGCTCTCGCCGATCGCGGCCTCCTGGAGCAACCACGACGCGACGCGCGCATGGAGCTCGCGCCTTTCCTCCTTGAGCAGCGAGGAATAGGCGACTTCCTGTATCATCGCGTGCTTGAAGGTGAAGACGGTGCCTTGAGATTCCTCGATGCGATACACGACGCCGGCGCTCGCCAGTGCCTGCAACGCGCGTCTCAGCGTTTCGCCTTTACCCGGGAGTACGTTGAAAATGCCGTCATAGGTGAATTGCCTTCCGAAGACGGAGGCGATCTGGGCGACGCGCTTGGCGGGACCGAGACGATCAAGGCGCTCCATCAGCGAATCGTGAATGCTTGACGGCACCAGCGGTTTGGGCAGTTTTTCGCCCAGCGCCAAGCCGTCAGCGGCATTGGCGACCGTGCTGGAATCGATCACGGCCCGCGTAAACTCCTCGACAAAGAGTGGCACGCCATCGGTTCTTTCCACGATTTGGCTGGTAATCCGGCGCGACACGATATCCTTGCCAGCGACGGCTGCGACCATCTCCTCGCAGTAATGCGTTGCCAGCTTTTGCAGAGCAATCCGTTGAATTGCAGAGCCCGACAACCAGTCCGCCCGGTAGTCATCGCGATGCGTGATCAGGATCATGACCCGCTCGCCGGAACAGTGAGCTATCACGCGTACCAGCAGTTCGATGGTGGTCGGATCCATCCATTGAACGTCCTCGAAGATCATCAGGATAGGCTGCCTGCGCGACGCCGAGACGAGAACATCGATGAACACCTGAAAAGCACGCTCTCGCTCAAAAGGAGATCCGAGATCCGCCGGTTCGTACTCCGAGCAGGCCGGTATCGACAGGACCGCTCCGTAGTAGCGAAGCGCGTGCCCAACATTGGGCACGGCTCGTGCCAGGAGCGCGCGCAATTTCGCCAATGCAAGTTCGGGGTCGTCGGTTTCCTGGATGCCGGTCGCGCGCCTGAGCCGCTCGATTTCCGGAGCAAGCGGCGTGTTGACGTGGAACGGCGAGCACTGCAGCGACAGAACCTCACGCGGAGACGCATCAAGATTACTGCGGAACTGGCGGATCAGGCGTGACTTGCCGATGCCGGGTTCACCGGAAACCACGCCGACCCGTCCCGAGCCCGCTGCAGCCTGCCGCCACATCTCGGCAAGCAATGCGCCTTCGTTGGTTCGGTTGATCATCGGGGCCAAAGGCGACCTCTGCGCCCGGTCGAACCTGCTTCCGCTGGACGCCAGCGCTTCCGCACGCCAGGCTTCGACCGGCTCTTCCACGCCCTTGAGCGGGCGCCTGCCAAGCGGCGTGTAGCTGAACGTGCCGCGCGTCAGCTCGTAGGTGCTCGAACCGACCACGACACCATTCTCACTGGCGAGCCCTTGCAGGCGGGCAGCGACATGTGCCGAGCTGCCGAACACTTCACGCCGATCAGCGGGCTCGCCGGGCACGCTGCCGACGACGACCTCCCCGGTGTTGACCCCGATGCGCACACCAAGGCGGACGAAGCTGCCATCCGACAGGGGAAACTTCTGTTCCTTGATTGCCGCAGCGATCGCCAGCGAGGCGCGCACCGCCCGTTCAGGATCGTTTTCATGGGCTTGTGGCACGCCGAAATAGGCCAGCAATCCGTCGCCAATCATTCTGGCGATGTGACCGCCGTAGCGGCGAATCTGCTCGTCGCAGATATCGCGGTAGGTTCTGATAACCGCGAAGAAGTCTTCCGGATCAATCCGCTCGCTCAGCGGCGTCGAGCCGACGATGTCGACAAATACCACGGTAAGCTGCCGACGTTCGGCGTGCAGCGCCTCGCCCTCGACGTTCGGCGGCGACGATGTCCGCTGAAGTCCGCCCGACGGATCGGGCGGCGGCTGGCTGTTCATGACGCGACCAGGTTCAATTTCCGTCGTATCTGCCGCGAGGCAAGATAGACCGCAAGCCGCATCCGGTTGACGCTGCCTAGTGGTCTGTGCTCGGGCAGACAGTTCCAGGGATTGAACATCATGTGCTCGGTATCGTACAGCTGATTCTGCGCCAGAAAGTTCTGCCGTGGAATAGCAATGCTCCCCAGCCGCACGATCTTGTCGTTGCGACGGGTCCACCACCGGGACGCATCCTCGACGTCATCCGACGTGGCGGCGTGCCGCACCCGTATGGAGAAATCCAGCACGGCATCAAGGCCGGGCTGACGCGCATGCGGGTCCAGATCCCGTACAAGCGCATCCTGAAGAAAGCTTTTCGATCGAGCCCAAAACATGAATGTCCACCATCGGGCGGGCTTGTCTCGGCCGCCGGCAGGACCAACCACATAGCGCACGACCCTGTGCTCGCCGAACAAGAACGGCGACATGCTGTGATAGGTGGCCGTCAGCGGATTGCGGATGGTGAAAAGGCCCTGCAGCGCCGTCCGCAAAAACAGGTAAAATTGGCGCGGACGCCGAACTATGAACCCGAGCCATAGCGCTGCCTTGCGAAGCTTTTCCCGCCAGGTTGCCTGTGGTGCACTCACCGCGTTCATCAGCTGCGTATAATCGACCACATCCTTGCAGAAGAAGATCGGAAAGCTGGAGAGCGCGAAATCATGCTCGCCGGGTGACACCTTGTCGGGCACCAGCGTTGAAAGAATGGTCTTCGTCCCGACCTCGCGAAGCTTGATGGACATGCCGCGCGCGTCCATCCTGCGGTCGCTCTGGCGCCGGCCGAGCCCGTTGGAAAACCGGACCACGGCCGGATAGCGAGCACCTGGACGAAACAGCTCTGTGGTGAACTCGGCCGGAAGATCCTCGCGAACGATCAATTCCGCGGTCACGCATCCGTGCGACTTCGCGTGCTGGTCGCGCATCGCGGGGACGAAGCTGTCCGAGACCCTGCTCGTGCAGTAATTGCTAATCACCGCTTCTGCGGCAATGCGCGCCATTTGCCGGGTCATGGTTGCCTCGCCAGGCACGGCCCGCTCGAGCACATGCAACGGCATTGGCCGGTCCGGAAATTCCAGCGCGTTCACGAGGTGCCGGTATCGCGCCGGGCTCGCGGCCGATGTCCGCTCAGGGCCGTGTCGCGCCGGGCGCACGATCTGGAGCACCATCTGGCCGAATTCCCTCAGGCGGCGCGCCGTGCGGAAGCCGAGGCTGACTGGCTGATCTCCAATGAGATGCGCCATGAGCCACTTCCCTGTTGCGGGCTGATCGAGCCGCCGCGGGGTGACGGACCGGCTCATGACGCGTGCACTCTGCCGGAGGCCAACAGCCTGAGCGCGGCGAGGCTCGGGACAAAGAAATAATCGCCGCCCTTGGTTTCGACAAAGCGCGGGATGTCGAAGCATATAAATGGCCGCCGTCCCGTGGCCTCGTCGCCCGGGATCATCATTTGGCTGCCCTCGCGACTGCCGGCAATCGGATCGCCGTCGTTGCCCTGCTCGAACTCGTCGCCGAAGTTGATCCATAACTGCTGCACGAACTCGAATTGATCAAAGCCGGAATTGAAGGCGATGAAGATGAGGCCCCGCCGTTCCTCATCACGATCGCCAGGCGGAAGATACTTGCCGTAGGTGATGCCGCGGCGGATCAGGCGGTGCCGGCTCATGGTCTTGCCGCCAAAACCCAGCGCATCGCGCGGATTGGTGCGCCGCACATGGGCCCCCAACGGACATCGCGCGCCCGCAGGATCGTCGGCATAGGCGAATGCATTGCTGATATCCTTGGCCGATGCATGCGGATGGTTGATCAGCGAAGATCCGTCGCGCCACCGTCCCATCATCTTGGCAGCCAGGAATTCTTCCGCGCTCTTGTCGTCCGGCAGACCGCCGGGGATCGTGCGGGCAAACGATTTGGCTTGCTTGCTGATGTAGTCTCGAAACAACGGTACGTTCTGTTCGAGCTTGCGGAACACCATATAGGTTGAGTTATGCGCAAGCAGGTTCGGCAGCGGCATCGGCGCGAGATCCCCACCTTCGCCAGGGTAGCCGAGGATGAATTCCCCCAGCGGGATCTTGCGAAATTTTCCGCTGTGATCGGGATTGCCTATGTCCTGCGATCTCGCCGCGCCCGCCTCTCGCGGCACACCATCGACATCGGGATTGCTCACGCCGTCGACGAAACCGAAATGCTCACGACGCGCCGTCTCGCCTTCGATGCGGAGACTTTCGGCAGATTGCTCAGGCCCGAGTTCCTCCAGACCGGCCGGCAACAACCGCCGGAAGTTTCGGCAACCAGCCTCGAGCGCTGCTTCCGTCTTGCCATAGATCATGACCAGGAGATGGACGCGGCCCGTCCTCCACGGTTCATCCCAATATCGCGGCGAACTCTTTCCGACATCTCCGAGTTCGTCTGCACGGACTTTCATGCCCTCCCGAAACTCGGCCGGAAAAGTCGCGAGACTTTCCTCCGGAAGGCCGAGGGCGCGCAGGCCGTCGAAGGTCAGGGCAAGATTGAGTGTCGTATCCGGCTTTTCGCTCCACTGGCCGGGGGTGACGGATCCCGTGTCCATGAGCTGTTGCAGCAACGTCCTGGCAGCGCGCTCATCGTGAATGGCCAGATAGAGGAAACGCGCATGCGGAAAGGAGCCGTAGCCACGAAGAATATTGCCTTGAATATTGGAAAAGTCGAACATCGCGGTACTCGCTTTCAATCGCTATGTCGTCACAAATCTCCTGCGTGCGGCCTGACTTCTTGCAGCCTTTGCCACAACTTCGCGAAGTCTTCCTTGAGTTCTGCCGGCGTTGGCTGCGTTTCCTGAACGTGCCTGATGAATTCCCCGAGCCCTCGCCGGTACATCAGCCCCAGCAGAATATCGTTCACGGTGGCGTCGGGCTGGTCGGCCAGCAACAAATTGGTCGTAACCTGGCACTGCTCAAAATACCTGGAGAGACCATCGCGGCTCTCGATGCCCGGAAAGCCACGGCAGTTTTGCCAAATGGTCTTCAATTGATCCGGGATATGCGCGACCATTTCACGGATCAGAACGTCGATGCTGAAACCGTCGAAGTCGCAGGCGAACAGCAGATAGTTTGACTTCAGTGTATCGACCTTCGCCGGCGTTCCCTGATAGGCAAGCCGGTCGATCACGACAAAGCGGGCCATGTGGACGACCGAAACCTCAGCCAACGGCGAACCGCGCGGATATTTTTCGTCCAGTGTGCGCAGAAAGGCGCGCAACGCGGCTGTTTGCCCATCCTTGATTGGAAACAGTCCGGTAAAGCCGTATTTTTCGCCGTTCTGATTTGCCATGCGCGGGTACTCCGCTCGAACGATTTGCTACTTGGGAATGGGGCCGAAGCTACCCAGCTTGTTCTGCAGGCTCATGAGCAGGCGATCGAATTCCGTCGCAAATTTATCGGGCGCCAGGTCGCGCGAATCTCTCGCGAACTGTTCAAGCTCGCGGCGTACCTCGAGGCCCGCACGGACGTCGCGCACCGAGGCGCCGGGGTAAGCGCTGTACGAGTGATCCGACTCGACCTGATTGCGTTTGATGTACGTCTTCAGCGGCCCGACCGGCCGGGCCATGGGATAGCGGATGCTCCAGAACCACACGGCGTCGAGTGGCGCATAGAGGACGTCCGCGAAGGCCTCGATGTAAGGACCCCACGGACCATTGAACGTGCTCAAAAAGAACAGATAATCGTAGTTCAGCTTTTCCGCAGGCTGACCTTCGAGTTGCGGAAAGCGATCGCGCTTGATCACAACCCAATGAACGAAAGGCAGAAACGCCAGCGCCTTCGCGGTGTTCTGGGTTCGCTTCCAGCGATCGAATATCCAGAGCAGCAAGCGAACGACGCAGGTGCCGAAGCGATTCATCGGCGTGATGACGTTGAACGTAACGGCTTTGCCAAGTCCGTCCTTATTGCGCGCACGATCGGCCATGAAAACCTCGTCGCGAAGAGGAGTGAATAAAGCGCCCTTGCTTGGCTACCCACCCCTACGGGAATACCACTGCCTTCAATACTTCAATAAAACCATCGATACCATCGAGCGAATTGCAACGTCCAATATCCGGGTCGCATCGCGCGCGCCCCCAAGCCCTTCACACGACCACGTCTATTCGAGCCGTGGCAAGGACCTTGAGCGCATTTGATCCGGCTTGACGTAATTGTCGGCATCCAAGAACGACGATTACGCACGTCCGTTCTTCTCCAAGACCAATCGCTGCAGATGAGCGCGCTGGGAGTGGTGACGGAACGCGCGGGCGTCATATCAAATTTAGCCACGTGGTGTCTGTGAAGCACCTCACATATGTCGGACTTGAGCCCCGGCGGAATGCTTGCTTGTCCTGTAGGCGGCGCAGAAGCCTGGGCCGCACCCGCTCGCTAAGCTCGCGCCGGATCGCGAGCCGCCTTCATCTCATCACTCGGCTTGACATCCTGCGAGCGGCTGTAGATCGCGACCGCCGCAATCAGCACCAGCGTCAGCGTGCCGAACAGCGCGCGGTAGGCGTCTTCCGTGCGCGCGCCGCTTGCGAGCGGCTCGAACGCGCCGATGATGATGCCGGAGAGCGTCTGCATGCAGGCGACGCCGAGCATCACCGAGGTGTTCATGGTTGCGATGCCGCGGCCGATCAGGCGGTCGGGGAAGATGCCGCGGCCGTGCGTCATCACCATGGTAGAGGAAGCAGAGAAGAAGCCCATGGCGATGATGACGGCAACCGGCAGCCAGGCCGGCGGGCGCGAGAACAGCGCGAGAATCGCGAGCAGACAAACGATCACCAGCGTGCCGCCGATCGCAATGCCCTTGCGGGTGTCGAGCCGGCGGTCGAGCGGGCCGAAGGCGAGCATGCCAGCCTGGTAGGCAATCACGGCGCAAAGCAGGATGTTGCCGGCTGCGATCGGGCTCAAACCATGGACCTCGCGCAGGAACGCACCGCCCCACAAGCCCTGCACGGTGAAGGTGCAGGCGTAGTTGCAGAAATTCAGCGCCAGGATCGGCTTCAGGCGCGGGTTGCGCAGCACCTCGAGGAAGCCGTTGAGCATCTCGCCTGATGGTTCCACCTTGCGGCTCAGGAAGGGATGGCCGGGCGGCGCGTCGCGCACCACCAGAAAGATCGCGACGGTAGCGAGCGCGATGAAGACGACGACGGCGCCGAACACCGGACGCCAGCCAACCGCCTGCGATGCCCAGGCAAGCGGCGTGGTGGCCGCGAGGTTGCCGAGCAGGCCGATCGACAGCACCATCGCGGTCAGCGTGGAAAAACGATCGGGCGGAAACCAGCGCGAGATCACCACCATGCTGCCGATCAGCATCACGCCGCAGCCGGCGCCCATCAGCACGCGGCCGGTGAGCAGCACCGGCCAGCTCGGCGCCAGCGTGAACATTGCACCACCGATCGAGGCCACGATCAGCATGCCGACCACGGTATAGCGCGGGCCGAAACGGTCGAAGAAGAAGCCGCAGGGAATCTGCATCGCGGCAAAGCCGAAGAAGAACGCGCCGGTCAGCGCCCCCAGCGCTTCCGGCCCGATGGCGAGATCGCGCATCAGATCGAGGCCGATGGTGACGTTGGAGGCGCGAAAAAAATGGCTGGCGACATAGGCGGTGGCCAGTGTCGCGACGATGATCAGGCCCCGGCGGTGGGGGAAAGGCCGCTCGGCGGACTGCATCGGTGAAGGGACGTTTCCGGTTATTTTCTTGTTGCTGCAGCGAGCCTATGCGGGCCCGCCGCGCAGTTCAACAAACAATGCGGCTTACGCCCGCTGCAGCGCCAGCGCCACGCCGGCCAGCACCAGCACCATCGCGACAATCTCGCGCGCACCGAGCGGCTCGCCGAGGATGAGCGCCGCCGAGATCACGCCGATCAGCGGCACCAGCAACATGCCGGTCGAGGCCGATGACGGCGGCAGGCGGCGCAGGGTCTCGAACCAGGTGAGATAGCAGAGCCCCATAGGCACCAGCGTCATGTAGACGAAGCACGCCAGGCCTTGCGCAGTGAGCGCGCGGTAGTTCGGCTGTTCGAACGCAACGCCAAGGATCAGCATCACAAGACAGCCGAGCCCGACCTGCCAGGCGACCACGACCAAAGGCGGCATCGGCAAGGCAACGCGGTTGAGGATATTGCCGACCGCAAACAGGATCGCCGCGGAAAACAGCAGCAGGATTCCGACGATCCGCCCGCTGTCGAAGCTAAGGCCGTTGCCTCCCAGCAGCACGGCGATACCGCCGACGCCGAGAACGAGCGCTGCGATGTCCACGAGCTTGGGCCGGATTCCGGCCAGTGGCCATGCCAGGAGCGTGGCCCAGATCGGCATGGTGTAGACGATCAGCGCGCCCTCGCCGACGGGGACGAACTTCATCGCCACCGTGGAAAATCCCATCCAGGCGAACACGTTGGTGAAGGACGCGAACGACAACCGACCCAGCGCCTCGCGCGGGACCTGCAGCGACTGTCCCCACGCCTTCGCTAATCCGAACAGGATGACTGCCGCGGCGACGCCGGCCAGCCCGCGGGCAAACAGCGGCGGCCATTGCTGCAGCAACAGCTTCATAAGCGGCCAGTTCAGCGCCCATCCGAAGGCGGTGACGCCCAGGCAGAGAAAGCCGATCCACCTGTCGCCCCGCACCGCATCCATGCCCATCGCTTAGCAGCTTGCAGACAATGGCTCCATGTCGTTGCGCGCAAAAAAGATCCGGCGCGCTGGTGGAACGCGCCGGATCAGTCCGACCAGCTTTCAGATCGAAGCTGGTGGCCCAGCCAGGGGGAGGTGCCTGGCCGCGAACCTGGATCGCCCTTCCCGAAGCGTCGTCTCCGTGTCACGACAATAATACCGCGAGCCCGGCGAAGGCGACGTGAACTGGTTCACACGGCGCGCGCAAATCCGGCGCGTCTGCGGGGCAAAGGGTCAATCATTTGGCCAGACCATTTCCATTGACCGTCGCGCGCAGGAATTGCGGCGATTGTTGGCGGAGCTCGCGTGCCGGCGGCCGCTCCGAGGGATCGCGGCCCAGCTTCGGCTTCAAATCCGCAAGGTCGAGAAAGGTATCAGCCTGACGGCGCAGTTCGTCGGCCACCATCGGTGGCTGGCTAGCCAGAGTGGAAACGACGGTGACGTGGACGCCGCGACGCTGCACCGCTTGCAGCAGCGGACGGTAGTCCCCGTCGCCCGAGAACAGATACATGGCATCGACATGATCGGCGAGCTCCATTGCATTGACGGAAAGCTCGATATTCATGCTGCCCTTCACCTTGCGCCGGCCGCTGGCGTCGATGAATTCCTTGGTGGGCTTGGTGACGACGGTGTAGCCGTTATAGTCGAGCCAATCGATCAGCGGACGGATCGATGTATATTCCTGATCCTCGATAATGGTCGTGTAGTAGAACGCGCGCAACAGCGCGCCACGGTCCTGGAATTCCGTCAATAGACGCCTGTAGTCGATGTCGAAGCCGAGCGCCTTGGCGGTCGAGTACAGATTGGCACCATCGATAAAGAGCGCAATTCTGGCAGACGATGACATCGGGCACTGACCCCTCATTCAGGATACGCAGGCCAAGAGAAATATTCGCGCAGGCTTTGGCCGCAGGCAATGCGGCGCCTAAATTGATCGAGGTGACGAGGCAGGCGTCGCCGGCGACCGGGAGGAACAGACAACGCGCCGAGCAATTCGATAGTGCCCACCTGCCTCGACATGCCGAGGTTAGGGCCGATTCACACCATGCTCAATTGTACCGAGGTAAATGACCGACATCGAAACGGATGGACCGGCTATACGAAGGTTTATGGTCGCCGGTCCTGACGGCGTTGCCGCAGGCGCTTTAGCGATTTCCATGCCGGCGCGAACACAAATCCGACCGCCGGAATTGCTGCGGCGCCGACCAGGAGGCCGATGACGCCGGACATGGCCGCCTCTACCGCCCATTCGAGGATTGCGGCAGCGGGCGGAAATGCGTGAGCCACGGCCTCGGCTGCGGCCTTGACCGCGTGGTGGATCGCAGGCGGGCCGTAGACCTCGACGCCATGCAGGATGATGCCGCCGCCAACCCAGATCATGGCAGCAGTCCCGACCACACTGAGGACTTTCAGGAGCCCCGGCATGCCGCGAACAATGCCACGTCCAAGCGCGCGGCCGGCGAACGAGGCACCGTCGCTCCGTGCCAACGCCACACCGACATCGTCGGCCTTCACGATCAGGGCCACCACGCCATACACGGCGACGGTGATTCCGATGGCCACCACCGCCAGCACCAGGGCCTGCTTCCAGATGCTCCCTGCGGGAAGCGCGGCCAGTGTGATCGCCATGATCTCGGCCGAGAGGATAAAGTCGGTCTTGATCGCGCTTGCGACCTTCTGATCTTCGACCGACTGCGCGTTCAACGCCACGGTGCCGAGCTGGGCTTCATGCTGGTGCGCATGATGGGGCATGACGGCCTCGAGCACCTTCTCCACCCCCTCGTAGCAGAGATACGCACCCCCCAGCATCAGGAGTGGCGTGATCATCCAGGGCAGGAAATAACTCAGCAGCAGGGCCGCCGGCAGCAGGATCAGCAGCTTGTTGCGTAGCGATCCCGCGGCGATCCTGCCGACAATGGGAAGTTCGCGCTTCGGCTCGAACCCGATCACGTAACCGGGCGTGACTGCGGTGTCATCGATGACGACACCGGCCGCCTTCGCGCCTGCCTTGACGGCTTGGCTGGCCACGTCATCGAGCGAGGCCGCGGCTACTTTCGCGATCGCGGCAACATCATCGAGAAGGCCTATCAGCCCGATGCTCATCGATTTCACCATTCAAAGGTTCGTTGCGGTGACATTGGCGGATGCACCGCTTCCAGCACATGACCAAAATGGGAGGTCAACAATTCACGACAAAAAATCCGGCGCGCAGTGGGCACGCCGGATCCTTTTCTACTCACTCAGCGAAGAACTGTCAGCCCGTGGCCGCCCGCGGCGCACGATTGCGCGAGTTGCGCTGGAAGAACAGCGCCTGGCTCGCCACCGCCGAGACCATCGCGGGCTGGAACGGTTTCGAGATCAGGAACGCCGGCTCCGGGCGCTCGCCGGTCAGGAAGCGCTCGGGGTAGGCAGTGATGAACACCACCGGCACCTCGAACACGCGCAGCAATTCGTTGACTGCATCCAGGCCCGACGAGCCGTCGGCGAGCTGGATGTCGGCGAGGATCAGGCCAGGCTTCTTGTTCTTGGCGAGCGCCACCGCATCGGCATGGGTACGGGCGACGCCGATTACGTTGTGACCGAGGTTCTTCACCAGGCTCTCGAGATCCATCGCGATGAAGGTCTCGTCCTCGATGATCAGGACATCGGTGGCGATTTCCGCCGCCATCTCGCGGCCGGCGGTGTCCGTCAACTGCCGGGTCTCGGCAATGTCAGTATTGAGAATGAACGCCACCTCCTCCTCGGAGAAGCCTTCAAGCGACAGCAGCAGGAAGGCTTGCCGCGGCAGCGGTGTGATGTTCGACAGCCTGCGCTCCGGCGGCAGCGCCAGCGTCGCGACGTCAGGGTTGTCGTTGAGCGAGACCGAATTCCAGATCTGGGTGAACAGTTTGAACAGCCCGGCGCGCGGGCCGTGGCGTTCGTCCAGCAGGGAGCCATCCTGCAGCAGGGCCTCCAGCATGGCGGCCACATAGGCATCGCCCGAGGCCTGGTTTCCGGTCAGCGCACGGGCATAGCGCCGCAACAGCGGCAGATGTTCAGCAACGAGCTGTGATCGGGACATCCCCATTCCATCCTTATCTTGGGCCGTAACCTTGGCCGTAGTTAGGGTCTCAGCCGGGCGGATGTAACCAAGGCGCCGCGGCGGGCGTCAATTGAGCTTCGGCGGGGGGACCCAGGTTCCCCTGTCCCCCCGATTACTCGCGAAGGGCAAAAAAGTTCCAGAAAAAGTTCCAGGAATTCGGAACCTTCCGCGCATATTCGCATTAGCCTGTGACCAATAACGCGGCGGCCTAGGCCCAATTTCGAGGTAACCTCTTGAAAACACAGAGAATTAACTCTCGGGGAAGCGTGGATCACACCATGAAGGAAGTAAAGAAGCAGGGCGGGCTTAACGCCGAGATTCAATCCAGGATCGGCCATCAGCTCCGCGCCATGTACGATGACGTGGTCCGACAAGGCGTGCCGGACCGCTTTGCGGAGCTGATCCGAAAGCTCGATGGGCCGGAAGCGGCGGCGGCTCAAATCGACGAAACAGCAAAAAATGACGGGAGGGACTAATGCCTCTCACCGACTCTCTTCGCGACGACATTTTGGCGTCGGTACCCAGCCTGCGCGCGTTCGCGATCTCGCTCTCCGGTAATGGCGATCGTGCGGACGACCTGGTGCAGGAAACGTTGCTGCGCGCCATTGCCAACATCGACTCGTTCCAGCCCGGCTCGAACCTGCCGGCTTGGTTGTTCACCATCCTGCGCAACCTGTTTCGCTCCGACTACCGGAAGCGGCGGCGCGAGGTGGAGGACGCCGAGGGCAATTATGCGAAGACCCTGAAGACCCAGCCGTCGCAAGGCGCGCATCTGGAATTCGAGGAGTTTCGCACCGCGCTCGACAAGCTGCCGCAGGACCAGCGCGAAGCGTTGATTCTGGTCGGCGCCTCCGGCTTCTCCTATGAGGATGCCGCCGCTATCTGCGGCTGCGCGGTCGGCACCATCAAGAGCCGCGTCAATCGCGCGCGCTCGAAACTCTCGGCCCTGCTCTATGTCGAGGGCGCCGAGGATTTCGGACCTGACGAGACCGTGCGCGCCGTGATCGGTGGCAATGGCGGATGATGACGCTATCGAAATGACATGGAAAAGGCGGCCCCGATGGGCCGCCTTTTTGTTTGAGGTGTAGCCGGGTGAAGCGCAGCGCAACCCAGGACACACTTTGTCGCGCCGCCGACTCCCGGATTGCGCTTCGCTACATTGGGCTACCCTCGATCAATTCAGACCGCCGAAGGCGTAGATCAGGACCAGAATCGGAATTGGCACGCCGAGCAGCCACAGCAAAAGATAACGTCCCATGACGAACTCCTCGCTTTTGATGAGGATTAAATGCATGGGGCATGCAGGGGTTCCGAAGCCGTCAGGTGGACATGGCGAAATGCGCCCTTGTCCACCCTTACGATCCTGTCAACGCAGCGGCGCGGAAATCTCGCCGGTGCGGTCGCGCTCGGTCATGTCGACGACGGTGACCATCGGCGCGGTGAGTTCGTATACGTAGCTGACGTCGGTGAAGTAGCGCTTTGCGGTGCCGCCCATCGCTTCCGGCGCGACGCGATCGAGCAGGATCAGGCCGAAATCACTGTCTTCCCGCCGCGTCGCCGCGCTGGTGTTGAACTCCTCCCAGCGGAAATGAAAGATCTCGTCCGGCTCCTCGCCGGTGACTTCCCAGTTGGCGACGATGTGCGGATGCTTGCCGACCAGCGACAGCCCCTCATCGGAATGCGAGGCCAGCTCGAAAAACAGCAACGACAGCGACTGCGCGGCGCGCGCACTCACCGAAATGTCCGGCCCGTTGACCACGATGCGGTCGGCATGCGGGATCGCGCGCGATTCGAACAGGCCCCTGAGCTTGACGCCCTGCCACTGGCTCTCGCTGAGCAGCGTCACCACGTTCGACATCGCGTGGATGCGGCCGATCAACAGCTCGCGCGACACGTCCATGTCGGAGCCGTGGCGCAGCGTGCGCGTCACGATCGACTGGATCACGGCAAGGATGTTCTTGACCCGGTGGTTGAGCTCGTCGATGACGGCGGTCAATCGCCGCTCGAAACCGATCCGGACCTGAATCTCGCGGCTGAGCCGCAGATTGTTGTAGGCGACATAGCCGAACAGGCCGCAGACGATGCCGGTGAGCGCAAGGCCGATCGCTGCCACGATCATCGCCGTCTGCTGCGCGCGCAGTGCGGCGTTGTTCTTAGCATAATAGCCGAGCGACCAGTCGCGGCCGCCGAACGTCACCGTCCGCACCACCGACGGCAACGGATCGCCCTGCTTCAGCGGCCGCAAGGTGACGACGCCCTGCTCGTTGGCGACATATTCGTCGCTGACGTCATCGGGGTCCTTCAGCACCACCGCAAACAGCGAGCGGTCGTCATTGGTCAGCATCAAGGGCGCCAACTCGTACGAAAAGGTGACGAAGCCTGCCGGCTCGGCGCTGCCTTCCGGCACGATGGCGGACGCCAGCACGATGCCGATCGGCCCGTTCTGGCGCAACAGCGGGATCGGGTCCGATGCCAGCGGCTTGCCGGCCGCCGCCGCTTGCACCAGCATCGGCCCGATCACCGAATGCCGGTCGTAGGCCCGGCCCGGAGCGCCCAGCGTATCCGAGTTGCGCGGCTCGACGTCCATCAGCACGTCAATCGGCTTGTTGATCGTCTTGATGTCCAGCGGCTTGTCGTCGAAATCCCGGATCGCTGGATTGGTGAAGCCAGCGCTCTTCAGCTCCGCCTGCGCCACAGCCAGATCGCCCGGCTTGAGCCGCGCGATCCAGGACGCGACTACGAAATCGGCCTTGAAGGCATAGATTGCCGAGCGCAGCGGCTGCAGCATATTGGCCTTCACTACCGAAGGTGTGCGAAACAGTCCAGATGCAACGCGTGCGAGCAATTCGCGT
Organism: Bradyrhizobium paxllaeri; assembly: GCF_001693515.2. Classification (NCBI taxonomy): domain Bacteria; kingdom Pseudomonadati; phylum Pseudomonadota; class Alphaproteobacteria; order Hyphomicrobiales; family Nitrobacteraceae; genus Bradyrhizobium; species Bradyrhizobium paxllaeri. The sequence continues at coordinate 836,549 of NZ_CP042968.1, read as the reverse complement.
TCGGTCAGGCGGTCCTGCACCAAGCTGGCATGAACGTCGATGGCGCGGGCGAGCGCGATCCCGTCGAGCGCCAGTTCCTGATCGTGGACGCGATAGGCCGCGAGACCGGAGAGCAGAACTCCGATCAGCGCGATAAAGCCGATAATGAAGCCCAGCCGAACCACTCGCTTACTCAGGAATGACGTGTTGGCGACGACGTATTGAAAGCATTTTTGGGTCTGCCGGGGCAGAAACACATTGGCAATAGCGCGCAAGCCAACCGCGGCGAATATGACGGAGCGATCATCAGCACGCAACTGAGAGGTTGGCAGCGGGCAACAACACGGCCGCCGTTAACGCTGATTTGGCGGGGCCAGAGATTGATAAGCTGACAGCGTCGATTTGGTTCCGCCGCGGACGGACAAATCCGCGGGCTTTGGCGGCAGACGGCAAATTAAGATTAACGCGCAGCTCACCGCCCGCTGGCCTGACCGCTTGGTCCGGCCGCCTGCTCGCCGAGCCCGGCCGGCCTGATTATCGAAGCCTGCTTGCTTCTGAGCTACTTGTCTCCCGGGCTGCTCCTTGGATTACCTGGCCTTGGCCTTCGCGGCCGGGCGCAGGCCGCCCTTGGCCTCGATGAAGCCGATGATGCGATCGAGCCCCTCGCTCTTCTTCAGGTTGGTCATCACGAACGGCCGCTCGCCGCGCATCCGTTTCGCATCGGTATCCATCTTCTCGAGCGATGCACCGACATAGGGCGCGAGGTCGATCTTGTTGATCACCAAAAGGTCCGAGCGGGTGATGCCGGGTCCGCCCTTGGAGGGGATCTTGTCGCCGGCGGCGACGTCGATGACGTAGATCGTGAGATCGGCGAGTTCGGGCGAAAACGTCGCGGCGAGATTGTCGCCGCCGGATTCGATCAGCACCAGATCGAGATCGGGAAACTTTGCGCGCATGTCAGCAACGGCTGCGAGGTTCATCGAGGCGTCCTCGCGGATCGCGGTGTGCGGGCAACCGCCGGTCTCGACGCCGGCGATGCGGTCCGGCGTCAGCGAGCCCGAGCGCACCAAAAATTCCGCATCCCATTTGGTGTAGATGTCGTTGGTGATCGCGGCGATGTCGTAGCGCTCGCGCATCGACTTGCAGAGCAGGTCCATCAGCGCGGTCTTGCCGGAGCCGACGGGGCCGCCGACGCCGATCCGCAAGGGTCCGTGAGAATTAGACATGTCGAATGCTCTTCCAGTTGCGCTTGAACGATCGTAGCCCGGATGGAGCGCAGCGCAATCCGGGACAGGTTGATCCAAATGTGGGACGGCCCCGGATTTGCGCGGAGCCTGTCATCGGGCGCGTTCGCGCGACCCGTTGGCTCCATCCGGGCTACAGCTTGCTGCGGCATCATGACCTGAACAGCCTCGTATATTGCGTCTCATGGCGGAGGCTGGCGAGATCGGCGCGGAAGGTGGCGCTGCCGAGATCATCCAGCGAGGCGGCGAGCGCACGCGTCGACGTGGCGGCAACGTCGGCTTCGAGGCTCGCGAGAATGCGCTGGCTGTCGGTCTGCCCGAGCGGCACGAGGCGGGCGCCGGCGGAAATCCAGTTCGACACCAGCGCGTGCAGGAAAGCGTGCATCGCGGGCGGAAGGGGAACGGCATGGGCGGCGCCGACGAGGCCGACCGCAACGGGATAGACGATCGCGCCACCACAAGCTGCGACCATCACGTCAAGGCCGTCGCAGGCCCAGGCAGACCGTGCGATATCGATGAAGGCGCGGCCCTGCGTCGCGGTTTCGAGCTGGCGTTCCCGTGAGGGCACGAAAGCAGCCGCCAGTTCGGCAATGCCGCGCAGTCTTTCGTCATCCCGTGCGGTCGCCGCTCGATGGGCCTGCGCCAGGAACACGGCGTCGCAGAAACCGGACCCATCGGCCAGCATCGCCGCCAGCCAGTCGCGCAGCGATGCGGCGTCGGTGATGTCCCCCGCCTCCACCGCCCATTCGATGCCGCTGGAATAGGAAAACGCGCCGACCGGAAACGACGGCGACAGCCAGGTCATCAGCCGGTACAGCGCCCCAGCTTCCTCCGCCGTCATCCCGCCGATTGCGTCGGCGGGCGCGGGCTCATTTGTGGTCATGAGCATGGGAGTGGTCGTGATGGTGGTGATCGTGGTCGCAATGTTCGTCGTGATGATGGTCGTGATCATCATGGTGATGGTGATCACCGTGGTGATGATGACCGTGAGCATGATGGTAATGGCCGTGATCGTGCGCGGCATGGTCATGAGCCGCTTGCGCATACGCCCCGCCCTCGGGATCGAACGGCGCCTCGATCTCGATGATGCGCGCGCCGAGCCCCTTCACCATCGCCTCGATGACATGGTCGCGGCGGATGCGCAGGCCCTTCGGCATGATCTGCGTTGGCAGATGGCGGTTGCCGAGATGCCAGGCAATGCGGACCAGATGCAGGGGATCGGCCCCACGAATCTCGATCAAGGGCTCGGCCGCCGCCACCACCTCGATCAGCCTGCCGTCCTCCAGCACCAGCGCATCACCACCGCGCAGCGCGACCGCGTTTTCCAGGTCGAGCAGGAATTCCAGCCCGCGCGTCCCGGTCATCGCCATCCGCCGCCGGTGCCGGTCGTCGAAATCGAGCACGACGGTATCGGTGGCTGATTGCGTCCAGCGATGCTGGCCCAGGACTTTGGTCGCGCGGATCATGGGTTCAGAATTTCTCCACCTTGCCGTCGCTGATGATCTCGATCACCGTCGGCGCCGTCTTCATCTGCGAGGAATACTCCCGCCACACCTTCATGTGCGGCGCACGGCCATGCGCATTGAGATCGTCGCGGGTTTCCCAGCGCTCCACCACCACATAGAGATTGGGGTTGTTCACGCTGACATGGCCTTCATAGGAGATGCAGCCTTTCTCCTTGAGCGTTTCGACAGTGCAGGCCTTGTGTCCCTTGATGAAGTCGTCCTTGTTTTCCGGCTTCATCGGCGTGGTGGCGATGACGTAAATCATGAATTCTCTCCCGTTGCTTTTCTTGTTAGCGAGTTTCGACTTTCTCGGGCGTGATATACTCGATCTTCGGCGGCGCGCTCATGCATTTCACGGCGACGCGGCCGAACGTCTTCATGTGTTCTGCCGTGCGGTGCGGCCCCAGCGCTTCCATGTTCTCCCACTGCTCGACGAACACCATCTTGGCGGGATCGGTAACGCTCTCATGCAGATCATAGGCAATATTGCCGGGCTCTTTCCGGGTTTCCTTGATGCAAGCGGTGGCCGCGGCGATGAAATCGGCGCGCGTTTCAGGCTTGATGGTCAGCGTGGCAACGACGTAAATCACTTCAATCCTCCCGGACTTTTGTTCTGGCTCAAGTTCCGGGAGCGACCTTAGAACATGAAATAGCGCTGTGCCAGCGGCAGAACCTCTGCCGGCGCGCATGTCAGAAGCTCGCCGTCTGCGCGCACCTCATAGGTCTCGGCATCGACCTCGATTTTTGGCGTGGCGCCGTTGTGGATCATGCTCTTCTTGGAGATGCCGCCGCGGGTATTTTTGACCGGATAGAGGGTTTTGCCGATGCCGAGTTTCCGCGCCAGCCCACCGGTAATCGCGGCCTTCGAGGTGAAGACCACGGAGGATGCCGTCAGCGACTTGCCGTAGGCGGCGAACATCGGCTGATAATGCACCGGCTGCGGCGTCGGAATGGAGGCGTTGGGATCGCCCATCGGGGCCGCCACGATCGAGCCGCCCTTGATGATGCAATCCGGCTTGACGCCGAAGAACGCCGGCGACCACAGCACGAGGTCGGCGAGCTTGCCCTTCTCCACCGAGCCGATCAGTTTCGACACGCCGTGCGCGATCGCAGGGTTGATGGTGTATTTCGAAATGTAGCGCTTGACGCGGAAATTGTCGTTGTCGTTGCCCTTGTCCTCGGGCAGCGCGCCGCGCTGCTTCTTCATCTTGTCGGCGGTCTGCCAGGTGCGGATGATGACTTCCCCTAACCGGCCCATCGCCTGCGAGTCCGACGACATCATCGAGAGCGCGCCGAGATCATGCAGGATGTCTTCCGCCGCGATGGTCTCCTTGCGGATGCGGCTTTCGGCGAACGCGAGATCTTCGGCAATCGAGGGATCGAGATGGTGGCACACCATCAGCATGTCCAGATGTTCGTCGATGGTGTTGCGCGTGAACGGCCTCGTCGGATTGGTCGAGGACGGCAGCACGTTTTTCAACCCGGCGATCTTGATGATGTCGGGCGCATGGCCGCCGCCGGCGCCTTCGGTGTGGAAGGCGTGGATGGTGCGGCCCTTGAAGGCCTTTACCGTGTCCTCGACGAAACCGGATTCGTTCAACGTGTCCGAGTGCAGCATCACCTGGACGTCGTAATCGTCGGCCACCGCAAGACAGTTGTCGATCGCGGCCGGCGTGGTGCCCCAATCCTCATGCAGCTTCAGCGCGCAGGCGCCACCCTTGATCATCTCGACCAGCGCTGCGGGGCGCGCAGCATTGCCCTTGCCTGATATGCCGAGATTGACCGGGAAGGCATCGAACGACTGGATCATCCGTCCCATGTGCCACGGACCCGGCGTGCAGGTGGTTGCAAACGTGCCATGCGAGGGACCGGTGCCGCCGCCCAGCATCGAGGTGACGCCGGACATCAGCGCGTGCTCGATCTGCTGCGGGCAGATGAAATGGATGTGGCTGTCGAACCCGCCGGCGGTGAGGATTTTGCCCTCGCCCGCGATCACGTCGGTGCCGGGGCCGATGATGATGGTGACGCCGGGCTGGATGTCGGGATTGCCGGCCTTGCCGATGGCGGCGATCATGCCCTCCTTGATTGCGACGTCGGCCTTGACGATGCCCCAGTGGTCGACGATCAGCGCATTGGTGATGACGGTATCGGCCGCGCCCTGCTTGTTGGTGACCTGCGATTGCCCCATGCCGTCGCGGATCACCTTGCCGCCGCCGAACTTCACCTCCTCGCCATAGGTGGTGAAATCCTTTTCCACCTCGATGATGAGATCGGTGTCGGCCAGCCGCACCTTGTCGCCGGTGGTGGGCCCGAACATGTCGGCATAGACGCTACGTTTGATTTTGACGCTCATAGTTTCCCCTGCACGTCACCGCGGAAGCCGTAAATTGTCTTCTTGCCCGCAAGCGCGACGAGTTGCACGTCGCGGGTCTGGCCGGGCTCGAAGCGGACCGCGGTGCCGGCGGCGATGTCGAGGCGCATGCCGCGGGCTTTCCTGCGGTCGAATTTCAGCGCGGGATTGGTTTCGAAGAAATGGTAGTGCGAGCCAACCTGGATCGGGCGGTCACCGGTGTTGGCGACGGTGAGCGTCACCGTCTTGCGGCCGGCATTGAGCTCGATCTCGCCGTCCTTGATGAAGAGTTCGCCGGGGATCATCTTTCCTCCTCCGTCATTCCGGGGCGATGCGCAGCATCGAACCCGGAATCTCGCAAATACAACCTCTGGATTCCGGGTTCGGCCGCTTTGCGGCCGCCCCGGAATGACGATGACTATCTGATCGGCTCATGCACGGTGACGAGTTTGGTGCCGTCGGGAAACGTCGCCTCGACCTGGATGTCGTGGATCATCTCCGCGATCCCATCCATGCATTGCGCGCGGGTGATGACCTGCGCGCCCGCCTGCATCAGTTCGGCGACAGTGCGGCCGTCACGCGCGCCCTCGACGATGAAGTCGGAGATGATGGCAATCGCCTCGGGATGGTTGAGCTTGACGCCGCGCTCGAGCCTGCGGCGCGCCACCATGGCCGCCATCGAGATCAAGAGCTTGTCCTTTTCGCGGGGGGAGAGATTCATGCGAGCACTCTGGTAATTGATAGACCTAGTTGAGCCACAGCCTTTAGCTTAGCCAAAGCCTTGGTAGCGCTGTGCCGCTGGCGCGGCCGAGCACCGTCATCATGTCGGCACGCAGCCGGGCGGCATCTTGGGCACAGAAGCGCGCCATTGCAAATCCATTCCACGAGGAGATGCCGACCTCCCCGCCGAACGCTTCCGACGCCTCGCGAATGCGCTCCACCAGCGCCTCGTCGCCGGGCACGATCAGCGCGGTCCCGATAGCTGCGCCGCCTTTCGCAACGGCCGGTCGCGCCAGTTTCGCGCCAATGTCACCATCGAGCCGGACGGTCTCCGCAAACACCAGGCGACCGCCGCGGCGCAGCCGCCAGCGGTCGACGAATTCGCCATGCTGCATCGTTTCGCCCATCGCCGCGCGGCCGAACACGACGATTTCGCAGAGCAGAAGCGAAGCACTCTCCGCCAGATCGATATCGATCCGCCTGATGATCCGCGCACGGTCGAACAGGATGGTCTCCTGCGGCAGCCAGGCGAGGTGCGCACCGGCCTCCGCTTTCAGGGCGATGGTGAGCTCTGCGGCAGGACCGGGCGCGCGATAAACCTTTTCGGCCGCTGCCGTCATCAGCGTCAGCCGCGTCCCCTCGCCTGCCCTGATGTCGATGTCGAAACGGTCGCCGCCGGCAATGCCGCCGGCGGTGTTGACGAAGACGCCCGACAGGCCCTCCGCTTCAGGGGAAGGAAAACGCACACGCAGCGAGCCTGACTCATGCAGGTCGCCGCGGCGCGTGACGCCATCCCGTAAATGCACGCCGAACCGAACCGCGCCCTGTGCCCGGTTGGCCGCGAAGGTGGCTGACGTCCCGCGCGCGATTTCGGCCTGCATCCGTCCCCCAAACGACGTTACGACGCTCCCCGACACACGAGGTTTACAGCGCCATCTGGCGGCTGATCTCGGCGGGGTCGAGGTTGGCGCGGTCGCAGGCAAATTTCACCGCGCCGCGGTCCATGACCGCGAAATTGTCGCCGAGCTCGCAGGCAAAGTCGAGATATTGTTCGACCAGCACGATCGCGATGTTGCCGAGGCTGCGCAGATAGGAGATGGCGCGGCCGATGTCCTTGATGATCGAGGGCTGGATGCCTTCGGTCGGCTCGTCGAGCAGCAACAGCTTCGGTCGCATCACCAGCGCGCGGCCGATCGCGAGCTGCTGTTGTTGCCCGCCGGAGAGGTCGCCGCCGCGGCGTCCCAGCATCGTGTTCAGTACCGGAAACAGCGAGAACACGTCATCGGGTATGTAGCGATCGTCGCGCTTGAGCGGACCGAACCCGGTCCTGAGATTTTCCTCAACGGTGAGCAGCGGGAAGATCTCGCGGCCCTGCGGCACGAAACCAATGCCGCGCCGTGCGCGCTCGTAGGGCTTCAAGCCGGTGATGTCGTTGCCTTCGAGCGTGATCGAGCCGCCCGCAATCGGATATTGCCCGACGAGCGCGCGCAGCAGCGAGGTCTTGCCGACGCCGTTGCGGCCGAGCACGCAGGTCACCTTGCCCGGCTCGGCGGACAGCGAGACACCGCGCAGGGCCTGAGCCGCGCCGTAATAAAGGCTGATGTTGTCGACCTTCAGCATGGATCAGCGCCCCAGATACACTTCGATCACCCGCTCGTTCGACGAGACCTGATCGATGGTCCCTTCGGCCAGCACCGTGCCTTCGTGCAGGCAGGTCACCTTGACGCCGAGCTCGCGGACGAAGGTCATGTCGTGCTCGACCACCATGACCGTCTTTTCCTTGTTGATTTCCTTCAACAGCTCCGCGGTCTGATGCGTCTCGACGTCGGTCATGCCGGCGACGGGTTCGTCGACCAGCAGCAGTTTCGGGTCCTGCGCCAGCAGCATGCCGATCTCCAGCCACTGTTTCTGGCCGTGCGACAGGCTGCCGGCTAGGCGATTGCGGGCATTGGTCAGGCGGATGGTTTCCAGCACGCGGTCGATCCGTTCGGATTCGGCTTTGTTGCCGCGCCAGAACAGCGTGCCCTTGACGCTGTGATCGACATTGAGCGCGAGCAGCAGATTGTCCTCGATGGTCTGGCTTTCGAACACCGTCGGCTTCTGGAACTTGCGGCCGATGCCGAGCTCGGCGATGCGGGTCTCATCGAGACGCGTCAGGTCGGTCATGCCGTCGAACAGCACCGTGCCTTCGTCCGGCTTGGTCTTGCCGGTGATGATGTCCATCATCGTGGTCTTGCCGGCACCGTTGGGGCCGATGATGGCACGCATCTCGCCGGGCTCGAGCGTCAGCGAAAGATTGTTGATGGCGTGAAAGCCGTCGAACGAGACGTGCACGCCGTCGAGATAGAGCAGCGCCGAAGTGGTCCTTCCCTCCATGACACTCATGCGCTTACTCCGCGGGCTTCGGTTCGCCGACGCCGTCCTCGAGCGCGGCGCTTTCGGCATTGGCTTTTTCCGTTTCCTTGCGGGACTCCCGCCAGGCATTGAAGGTGCCGACGATGCCCTTCGGCAGCAGCAGCGTCACCAGGATGAACAGCGCTCCCAGCATGAACAGCCAGTATGGCGCCAGCGGACCCGACGTGAAGAAGGTCTTGGCGTAATTGACGACGACGGCGCCGAGGGCTGCGCCCACTAGCGTGCCACGGCCGCCGACGGCGACCCAGATCACCGCCTCGATCGAATTGCCCGGCGCGAATTCGCTCGGATTGATGATGCCGACCTGCGGCACGTAGAGCGCACCGGCGACACCGGCCATGCAGGCCGACAGCGTGAATACGAACAGCTTGTAGGACTCGACGCGGTACCCGAGGAAGCGGGTGCGCGACTCGGCATCGCGGATCGCAATCAAGACCTTGCCGAGCTTGGAGGTCACCACCGCGCGGCAGATCAGGAAAGTCAGGATCAGCGCCAGGCAACTCAATGCGAACAACGCCGCGCGGGTGCCGTCGGCCTGCACGTTGAAACCCAGAATGTCCTTGAAATCGGTCAGGCCGTTATTGCCGCCAAAGCCGAAATCGTTGCGGAAGAACGCCAGCAGCAGCGCGTAAGTCATCGCCTGCGTGATGATGGAGAGATAGACACCGGTGACGCGCGAACGAAACGCCAGCCAGCCGAAGCAGAACGCGAGCAGGCCCGGGACGAGCAGCACCATCAAGGCCGCGAACCAGAACATATCAAAGCCGTGCCAGTACCACGGCAGCGCTGGATAATTCAGGAACACCATGAAGTCGGGCAGGATCGGATTGCCGTAGACGCCGCGGCTGCCGATCTGGCGCATCAGGTACATGCCCATCGCGTAGCCGCCGAGCGCGAAGAAGGCGCCATGGCCGAGCGAGAGAATGCCGCAATAGCCCCAGATCAGGTCGATCGAGAGCGCGAGGATGGCGTAGCAGGCGTATTTGCCGAACAGCGCGACCAGATAGGTAGGCACCTGCAGCGCCGAGCCGGCCGGCATCAGCAGGTTGGACAGCGGGATCAGCACGCCGAGGCCAGCGACGACGACGAGGAATATGGTGGCGCTGCGATCCAGCGATCGCGTCAGGACATGCGGCGTCATACTTCCACCGCCCGACCCTTGAGCGCGAACAGGCCGCGCGGACGCTTCTGGATGAACAGGATGATCAGCACCAGGATGGCGATCTTGCCGAGCACGGCGCCGGCCACCGGCTCCAGGAACTTGTTGGCGATGCCGAGCGTGAAGGCGCCAACCAGCGTGCCCCAGAGATTGCCGACACCGCCGAACACGACGACCATGAAGCTGTCGATGATGTAGCTCTGGCCGAGGTTGGGGCTGACATTGTCGATCTGCGACAGCGCGACGCCCGCGATCCCGGCAATGCCCGAGCCGAGGCCGAAGGTGAGCGCATCGACGCGCGAGGTGGCGATGCCCATGGAGGCCGCCATGCGGCGATTTTGAGTGACCGCGCGCATCTCGAGCCCAAGCGCCGTGTAGCGCAGCATCGCCAGCAGGATGACGAACACCGCCAGCGTGAAGCAGAGGATCCAGAGCCGGTTATAGGTGATGGTGATCTGCCCGAGTTCGAATGCGCCACTCATCCAGGAGGGATTGCCGACCTCGCGGTTGGTCGGGCCGAACATGGTGCGCACGGCCTGCTGCAGCACCAGCGACAGGCCCCAGGTCGCCAGCAGCGTTTCCAGCGGACGGCCATAGAGGAAGCGGATGATGCCGCGCTCGATCAGGACGCCGATGGCGCCGGCGACGAGGAACGCCAGCGGCACCGCGATCAGGAGCGAGTAATCGAACAGGCCGGGATAGCGGGTGCGGATGACCTCCTGCACCACGAAAGTGGTGTAGGCGCCGATCATCACCATTTCGCCATGCGCCATGTTGATGACGCCCATGACGCCGAAGGTGATGGCGAGCCCGATCGCGGCAAGCAGCAGCACCGATCCGAGCGACAGGCCGTACCAGGCGTTCTGCACCATCGACCACATCTGCAAATTGCTCTGGATCGAGGCGATCGCGCCGGTCACGGCGCGCGCGACATTGGGCGGCAGATCGCTGCCGAGACCGGTCAACAGCGCCATCGCTTCCTGGTCACCCTTTGCCTTGACCACGGCAACGGCCTCGAGCTTTTCGAGTTCGGTGGCGTCGGACTTGTAAAGCAGGATAGCGGCACGGGCCTCGGCGAAGGCCGCACTCACCGTCTTGTTGGTTTCCTTGGCCAGTGCGCCGTCGATCACGGGCAAGGCATTCTCGTCGTGGCTCTTGAAGACCGACTGCGCGGCGGCGATGCGCTTGGCGGGATCGGGCGACAACAGGGTCAGGCCGCCGAGCGCAGCCTCCACGGCGCGACGCAGGCGGTTGTTGAGACGGACGGCGGCTGCATTGTCGGGCAGCTTGTCGACGGCTGCGCCGGTAGCGGCGTCGATGATCTTGCCGTCGGCACCGGTGACGAAAACCTTCTTGGTATCGGGATCGGCCGACAGACGGCCGTCCTGCAGCGCGCTGATGATGGGAAAGGCGAGTGGATTGCCCGACGTCGCGACCGCGCCGATCGCCTCGTCGGTGTCGGAGAAGTCGTCATTGGCGAATTTGGCGACCGCATCCTCGAACGGACCGGCCAGCGCCGGCACGGCAACGCAAGCGGCGAGCAGGATGGCGAGTAGAACCGCGCGAAAACGGTCAAGGAAATTGGCAGACACAATACGCCCCGGCAGGAGTGTGGGGAGAAGGCGGCGGTATCGCCGCCTTCTCCGTTCTTGCTTGTAGTTCAGGTTCTCTTGGAAGTTCTCTTGGAAGTTTTTTTAAAAGGCTTTTTTACGTCAGGAGGATCATGATCCTGTCGGATCAGATCGGGATCAGGAGCCCTGACCGCCGCACTTGTTGGTCTTGGTGTTGTAGTTGCCGCACTTCTTGCCGACCCAATCGCCGATCAGGTCCTTGGAGCCGTCGAGCTCCTTCGACCAGGCGTCGCCAGCGACGAGACCCGGGGTCTTCCACACCACGTCGAACTGGCCGTTGGCCTTGATCTCGCCGATGAATACCGGCTTGGTGATGTGATGGTTCGGAAGCATCTTGGAGGTGCCGCCGGTCAGGTTCTTGGCTTCGATGCCCGGGAGAGCGTCGATCACCTTGTCCGGATCGGTCGACTTCACCTTCTCGACCGCTTTGACCCACATGTCGAAGCCGATGACGTGCGCTTCCATCGGATCGTTGGTCACGCGCTTCGGATTCTTGGTGTAGGCCTGCCACGCCTTGATGAACTTCTCGTTCTCCGGCGACTTGATCGACTGGAAGTAGTTCCAGGCGGCGAGATGGCCGAGCAGCGGCTTGGTGTCGATACCGGCGAGCTCTTCTTCACCGACCGAGAACGCGACAACCGGAATGTCGGTCGCCTTGATGCCCTGGTTGCCGAGCTCCTTGTAGAAGGGAACGTTGGCGTCGCCGTTGATGGTGGAGACCACGGCGGTCTTCTTGCCGGCCGAGCCGAACTTCTTGATGTCGGCCACGATCGTCTGCCAATCGGAGTGACCGAACGGCGTGTAGTTGATCATGATGTCTTCCTGCTTGACGCCCTTCGACTTCAAGTAGGCTTCGAGGATCTTGTTGGTGGTGCGCGGATAGACGTAGTCGGTGCCTGCCAGCACCCAGCGCTTCACCTTCTCGTCCTTCATCAGATAGTCGACAGCGGGGATCGCCTGCTGGTTCGGGGCGGCGCCGGTGTAGAACACGTTGCGCTCGGATTCTTCACCCTCGTACTGCACGGGGTAGAACAGGATCGAGTTCAGCTCCTTGAACACCGGGAGCACGGACTTGCGGGACACCGAGGTCCAGCAGCCGAACACGACCGAAACCTTGTCCTTGGTGATCAGCTCGCGGGCCTTTTCGGCAAACAGCGGCCAGTTCGACGCGGGATCGACGACGACGGCTTCGAGCTTCTTGCCCATCACGCCGCCCTTCTTGTTCTGCTCGTCGATCAGGAAGAGGATGGTGTCCTTCAGCGTGGTTTCGCTGATGGCCATGGTGCCGGAGAGCGAGTGCAGGACGCCGACCTTGATGGTCTCCTGCGCTTTGGCGTTCGAGAACGCCGCCAGACCCAGAACCAGGCCGGCGGTGGCCGCCAGCCAGCGGCGGCGGCTCAGCGTCGCTATATCGTGAGTCAATTTTGTAAGCATGAAATGTCATCTCCCTGACGCAGGCGTTAAACGCTGCGAACGGCCCCACGGCCGCCTGCGTTAAGGGAATCGCAAGAACCATGCCACGGCTATATGACGGCATAAGCTCCTCTAATCGCTTGAAAATTCTGGCTACACCAAAACCGATGACGGCCGATATGCCTATTTCCTGAGCTTCGGAAATGTATGCTTTGGCGGCAAACTATCTATTTTTTGTGCAAAAGCCGCAATTTGGCTAAATTTCTTGCACGCTTTTTGATCGTTTCGGTCTGACGAGCGGCACCACGCGGGCCGCGCCGATCGGCTTCCTTAACAGCGCAGGCAAAGCGCACGGAATTCACCTTGAAAGCGCCGTGCGACTGCTCCATATGATCCCCGTGACCTAGAGAATCATCAGGTCCCTGCGAGCCGCGTGTTCTGATCCCGTTTTGCGGTTTCTGGCTTGCCCCCTTCAGCTAGCAAAACCGACGCCCCAAACACGCGGGTGTCTCCAGACACACTCGCGCGCTCCTTGGCTGAAACCGCCGGGCGCCTGCTCTTTTTATGGAAAGAACCACCCTTTTGACCTTCTTTCAGGATTTCGGCCTCGCCGATCCCATCTCGCGTGCGCTCAAGGAAGAAAATTACCACACGCCCACGCCCATCCAGGCCCAGACCATCCCCATCGCAATGACCGGCCGCGACGTCGTCGGCATCGCCCAGACCGGAACCGGCAAGACCGCGGCCTTCGCGCTGCCGATCCTGCACCGGATCCTGGAGAACCGCGTCCGGCCGCAGCCGAAGAGCTGCCGCGTGCTGGTGCTGTCCCCCACCCGCGAACTGTCCGGTCAGATCCTCGACAGCTTCAACGCCTATGGCCGCCACATCCGCCTGACCTCGGCGCTCGCGATCGGCGGCGTGCCAATGGGCCGACAGGTCCGCTCGGTCATGCAGGGCGTGGAAGTCATGGTGGCCACCCCCGGCCGCCTGCTCGATCTCGTCCAGAGCAACGGGCTGAAGCTGAACCAGGTCGAGTTCCTAGTGCTCGACGAAGCCGACCGCATGCTCGACATGGGCTTCATCAACGACATTCGCAAAGTCGTCGCCAAGCTGCCTATCAAGCGGCAGACGCTGTTCTTCTCGGCCACCATGCCGAAGGATATCGCAGAACTCGCCGAATCCATGCTGCGCGACCCCGCCCGCGTGGCGGTGACCCCGGTGGCCTCGACGGCCGACCGGATCGCCCAGCGCATCATCCAGGTCGATTTCGCTGCCAAGCCGGCGGTGCTGGCGCAGCTTTTGAAGCAGGAACCGGTCGACCGCGCGCTGGTGTTTACCCGCACCAAGCACGGCGCCGACAAGGTAGTGAAGGTGCTGGCCAAGGCCGGCATCGAAGCCAACGCCATTCACGGCAACAAGTCGCAGAACCACCGGGAACGCGTGCTGGCGGCGTTCCGCTCCGGCGAGATCCGTACCCTGGTCGCCACCGACATCGCCGCCCGCGGCATCGACGTCGACGGCATCAGCCATGTGGTGAATTTCGACCTGCCCAACGTGCCCGAAACCTATGTGCACCGTATCGGGCGTACCGCCCGCGCCGGCAGGGAAGGTGTCGCGATCTCGCTGATCGCCGGCGCCGAGGAGATGGGCTATCTGCGCGACATCGAGCGGCTGATCCGAATTGCGCTGCCGCGGGAAGACCGCCGCACGCCGGGGAGCCGCGACGCCGCACCGGCGGCCCCGCATCACTCCGCCCAGCACCGGAACGGACGGTCCGCGCCGCGCGCCCATGCTGGCCGTTCCAATGAGCAGCAGCCGTCAAAAGGCCCTCGCCGACGACGCCGCGGTGGTGGTAATAATGCCGCGCCGCAGCCGAACCGGCATGAGTCGCCGCGTCAGCCGCAGCAGGGCAGCAAGAGCCAAGCCGGCCACAGCGAAGGCATTCAAGGCGTCGCCTTCTTGCATCGCGAGAGCCGTCCGAATAATCAACCGAACCGTAGCCACCGACCGCAGCGCTAGCCTCGATCGACCTGGAGACCACCATGGCTAAAGAAGAGCTGATCCAGTTCGAAGGACTGGTGACCGAAATCCTCCCCGACGCGCGCTATCGCGTGCAGCTCGATGCCGGACACGAGATTGTTGCCTATACCGCGGGCAAGATGAAGAAGAACCGGATCAAGACGCTCGCAGGCGATCGGGTCACGATCGAAATGTCACCCTATGATCTGGAGAAAGGACGCCTGATCTTCCGTCACAAGGACGAGCGTCCCAGCAATCCCGGCGCCCCGCGCGGTGCGCCACCGCGCGGCGGACAGTTCCGTCGCCGGTAAACGAACCCTTAACACCTGCGAAAACGCGCCCGATACGCTTCTTGTCGTGCGCGAACGCGGCCGGCTGGCCGGCCGAATCAAAAAATCGTGCACGTCAGGATTGTTTTGACTGATGCAATCGAATAATATTAAGCATCGATTTTCGGCCGGACGACATTAGCTATCCACCGGTACAGCCGGTTTAGACGCTGACGACCCTTCCAAAAATTCGATCTCACCAGCCCATCGAAGGGTGGGCTACGACTTGTATATCTGAGAAGGGACTACCCCAGTGAGCATGGGAACCGTGAAGTGGTTTAACGCAACCAAGGGCTATGGCTTCATCCAGCCGGATGACGGCGGCAATGACGTGTTCGTGCACATCAGCGCTGTCGAACGTGCCGGCCTCGGAACGTTGCGTGAAGGCCAGAAGATCTCCTACGAAATCGTGGCAGATCGCCGCTCTGGCAAATCTTCGGCCGACAATCTGCGCGCCGCCGGATAAGCGATTTTCGGGCCGACAGCGTCCCGAAGATCGCCGCTGAACAATTCAGCCGAATAAATCAAAAGGCCGCGCCCATGGCGCGGCCTTTTTCATCTCATCGTTTTCCTGGCAGTTCGCCCGGCACGGGCGTTTCATTTCTGTTCGCAGACCGTCGTATTGTACATCACGCAAAGCGACTGGCGCGGACGGGTGAAGGTGACATCGCTCAGCGTGATGCCATTCGCCTTGTTGATGAACCAGGCAACGCTGGGAACATATTTGTATTTCACCTCGCTGTAGATCAGGTAGGTGTTGGCGATCTTGAGCGCCTCCGGAATCTCGATGATGTCGCCCGCGGAGTGCGCGTTGGCGCCTTGGCTCCACTGTACCCGCGCCTTCAACGTGGTCGGATTGATCCAGAGTTCGGTGATCGTCCCCTCCACCGGAGTCGACGCATAAGGCGTCATGATCGCCTTGCTGGCATTGAAGAAATTGGTCAACTGCGCATCGGTGACCTTCTCGTTCTGGGACGTCAGGTCCGACAGCGTGCGCGCCATGATCGTCACCTTGCGGTCGATGGCGACGCCGGCCGAGAACTCGTAGGTTCCGACGAGCATCATTGCCATGAGGGGCATGATCATCGCGAATTCGACCGCTCCGACACCACGGTTGTTCCCAACCAATTCGAACGCGTGGCGGCGCATACGAAGCCAGATTCCAGTAATCGGTTTCATCGTCCTGGGCCCTATAGGTAGGGTTCGTTTTGGAATGCCGCGGTCGCCGTCAACAGCCGCTGATTGTTGCCTATGTTCGCAACGTTGAAGCCGAGGCCGGTGACGAACAGCGGCCACTTGTAGAACAGCCGCACGACGACGATGTCGCCGGGTCCGCCCGGCAGATAATTGTTCGGAGGAACGAAATTTCCCGCAACGATCGGGTCGGAAACGTTGACGCTGGAAAACGCCTTGTAGCTCTGCACGTCGATCGAGATGCCGTTGACGCAATCGAACATGATGGTGAGCTTGGCGCAAACGGCGTTCTTGAATTGCGCCTGGGTGAAGGAGGAGTTCTGCGCCTGGCCGGTCAAGATCAGACGGGACGTATCCTGCGTCACCGTCTCGAGAATCTGGCTGGCAAAGAACACCAGCGCCAGTTCGATGATCGCGAACAGGACGCCGAAGAATATCGGCGCGATCAGCGCGAACTCGACGGCGGCCGTGCCCCTTCGATTGCGACGAAACCGGCGCAGGATGTTTGTCTTGGAAGCTGTGGAAGGCGGCATCGACGAGACCTCAGAACGCGAGGGGATTGCCGCGAAAACCTATCCGAAACTGATTGTTGAATTGTTTCGGCCGATCCAGCCAGAACGACCCGTTGCGTTAAACCGGTCTTAACCGTGCCGAGAGACCGTTGCCGACGCCCCCAATCCAATGGGGGGCGAGCCCGTGCAACGGATTAGTTCCTACCGCCGGCCGCCGCGCCCGCGGCCTGGCCGGAGAGCACGCCGGCCTGACTGATTGCGGTCTGGAAGTAGTTCACACCGTCGCCGAGGGTGACGCGGCGCTGGCAGGTCGGCATGCAGCTATAGGATTCGCGCTCGACGCCGCGATAGATGGTGACGAGTTGCTCGGACGGGCCCTCGACCTGGATCTGGCGGTCCACCAGCACCTCACCGTTGCGGTCCATGGCGATGAAGTTGGTCGCGCCGTAGCCCTTGCCGGTAACCACGACGATGCCGCCGCTCTGCAGCGTCACGTCCGCAATCAGCGGGTTTCCAACCACGATGGTGGAGACCTTGGCAGGAAGCTTCACAAGCTTCGCTTGGTCGACATAGACGGCGATGCGGTCGGGATCGGGCGAGGCCAGGCAGACGGCCGGCCACAGCAGGATTCCTGCAACGACGGAACGCAATCCAAAACGCGCGCGCGCGCGAATACGCGGAAACTTGAACGACATACTCTACCCCGGGGCATCAACAGGCCGGCAATGGCGGATACACAGCGGAACCGGCGCCCGACAAGGTGAATCTGACGACAATTCATGAACAAAGGGCAAATAGGCCGCGCCCGGCGGCAAGAAATCCGCCATTTACCCTTTTTGATTTGAGCATGATCTCCGCGCAAGCGCATTCGCGTTTGTCGCGAGGGAAAACCGGTGCCCACTTTTGCGCTAACGTGGCCCTGCGGGTCCGGCTCTACTTGCGGAACGGATAGACCAGTTGCCCGACGATCTCGCGGGGAAACGAGACCTGATCGTCCACGCCATAATGCTCCGGCAGGCGGTCTTTCGGCATCCGAAAGGTCCCGAACAGGAGGTCCCAGAGCGGAAAGGTGCCTGCGAAATTGGTGTCGCCGCCCTCTTCGCGGGCGGTGTGGTGCCAGCGGTGAAACACCGGCGTCGCCACGACGTATTTGAGCGGCCCGAGCGTCCAGTTGAGGTTGGCGTGGACGAAGGCCGAATGGAAGATGTTGAACGGCCCGAGCCAGAGCATCACGCCCGGCGAAATGCCGGCCAGCAGCAGCGCGACGTCAACCCCGATGGTCCCGAGCAGCAGGTTGGCGGGATGAAAGCGCGCCGCCGAGATCCAGTCCACGTCCTCTGAGGAATGGTGGATGGCATGGTATTTCCAGAACCCGCCGCCATGAAACATGCGGTGCAGCCAGTACATCATGAAATCGGCGGCGACCAGGAACAGGATCGCCTGCAGCCACAAGGGCAGCGTCGATAGCGGGCCGTGGCCGTTGTCATAGAAGGCGATCAGTTCGTCGGCATCGCGAATTCCAAACAGCAGCGCGGCGCCGAGCACAAGCAGCCCGATGCGAAATACGCGCGCGAACAGCGGCACCAGGAACCAGTAGCAGACGTCGGTGACGAGCTCGCGCTTGCGCCACCAGGGCTTGCCGGGATTGCAGGCCCAGAAATGCGAAAGCAGCGAGAACAGCAACGCCAGCGCGATCGTGACGGGCACCACCTTGGCCAGGGTCTGGCCGAACATCTCGACGATTTCGGTCGGCAGATTCATTTCGACCGGCGTATCAGAATCCCCGCCTCGCCGCCAGTTGCCCAGCCGTCGGCGGGCTTCAGGCGGTCGTCACGACGGCTTTCGGGGCACCACCGGCCGACGCCAATGCGTGGCCCAGCCGGTTGAAGGGACGCTCGATCCGGGGCTCGATCAGATAATAGCTGAACGCCAGCGACACGGTGGAAACCAGCAAGAACAGCGGCACCAGGCCCACCGGGACCAGTCCGGCGATCAGCGACACCACGGCGAAATGAACGAGATAGATGGCGTAGGAGTGGCGTCCCAGCACCGTCATCCAGGACAGCGCGACGTTCGAGATCAGGACACCGAACGCGAATGCAGCCAGCAGCGCGATTTCGGCAGCCTGCGGCGTGACGATCAGCGCAGCGCCGAGCAGCAGCAGCGCGGCGAATGTCGGCCTGTTCTTCAGCTCGATATAGTCATACAGCAGGATACCAAAGCCGAAGCAGATCACCTGGCGCGGCAGCCAGCTGGTGAAGACGCCTTCAGCCAGAAACGCCTGGCTGGCGGGCAGCGACGCCGCCAACCGCGGAATCAGATAGGGCTCGACGGCCAATTGTCCGATGACGCTGACAAGCGCGATCGACGTGTAACACAGCGTGGCGCCGTTGCGGCGGCGGAACAGGTAGATCAGCAGCGGGAACAGCAGATAGAACTGCATTTCCACCGCAATGCTCCAGCCGCCCGGAACGACCGAATTGTAGGCGGTGACGCTGCACGAATGCAGGAAGAAAAACGTCAGCAGCACCTCGCTGACGCCGACGCCGTCAGGCGCAAAATTCGTGATGCCGCGACCGCGCGTCGCCAGCAGATAAAAAACAATGGCGACCCAGAACAGCGGCGCGATACGGAAGAAGCGCCGGATATAGAACGAGCGGGCGGCGGCCAGATCGAGCCTGTCGCCGAATGTCAGCATCATCGTATAGCCGCTGATGATGAAAAAGAGCTGGACGCCGAGCCCGCCGTAGTTCTTGGCAAACCAGGTCAGGCCGGGAACGACGCCGGTGGACTCTTCCTGGCAGTGCACCAGCACGACCAGCAGAATGGCGACGCCGCGCAAAAGATCCAGCGACTGGTTGCGCCGTGTCATGGTGTGCCGGCGGTACGGACGTGCAATATGGCGTTGCCATCGGCGTAGACGCGCCGCCAGCCGGCGGTGTGGTCAAGCAGGCTGGCCGCCGGCGTGAAAGGCGTCAGCAGCACGGCATCGATCTGCCAGGCCTTGAGGATATTCAGAAGCTCGTTCACGTCCTTGAGCTGCATCGCGCGGTAATAGGCCATCTCAAAGGCTTCGCCGTAGAGCTCGGCACGCCCGTCGATGAAGACCGGCATCTGCCGCCAGATCAGATAGCCGCCGAACGGGAGATCGTTGAGAACCCGCTTCGGATGATGCGCCATCAGCGCATCGACGGCCGCCGCCGGCGAATGGTTTTGGGGCGGTGCGAAAGTGGTGTTGGCCGCCAGCAGCCACGTCCAGCCACCGAGCAGGGCGATTACCATCGCCACCACGGACATCGGGGCACCGGTGCGGGCGGACCAGGCAGGCCGCAGCGCGAACTGCGAGGCCACCGGCGCGAGCACCACGATCGGCAGCAGCAGCGCGAAGATTTCGACATTCCTGACATGCGACAGCGCCATGTGCAGCAGGCCCAGCACCAGCGCGATTCGTGGCGGCGTGAGCTTGACGCCGCCATAGAGCCCGCCGGCGATCAAGAGAAGGATCGCCGCTTCGAACGCGCCGAATTTGCTGAAGTCCGCCGGCATCCATTCATAGATCAGATGCAGGAGTTCGCCGAGATCCAGGATCTTGCGGGCGGCGAGGATCGATCCCCAGCCGTACGGCGTGGCGCAGCAGGCTACCAGCGCACCGACGCCGAACACTGCCCAGCGCAGCGTCACCGACCGTCGCCGGGCGTGCTCAGCATTCCACAGCGCGTCCAGCGCGAACGCGCCGACCAGCACGAGGCCGAACACGAACCCGCCGTGCAGGTTCGCCCACAACGCGAGCAACGGCAACAGCCATGGCGAGGGCGCCTCTCCGCGCTCGCTCGCCGACATCAGCCCGTACGCCCACGCCAGCATGATCGGCAGCACCAGCACGTGCGGGCGCGCCAGAAAATGCCCCATCGAAAGCACCAGCGCCGCGATCGCGACCGCGACCGCATAGCCGGCGGGGATGCGGCGGCCTAGAATGTGGGCAAACAATGCGAAGGTTGCTGCGATCGAGCTCGCGGCGAGAACGACCGGTCCGGTCCAGCCCGCCAGATTGTAGCTCACCGCATAGAGCACCTGCGCCAGCCAGGACGACGACGTCCACGGCTCGCCGGCCTTGGTGAAGGAATAGATGTCGACGCGCGGCAAGGCGTGGTGGTCGAGGATCCACTGACCCACGGCGATCTGCCAGTAAGTGTCGGAATCGTTCAGAAGCGCCGCGCCGCGGATCAGCAACAGCGCGTAGACGCCAATGCCGAGCCACAGCCATGCCGGAATGTCGGCAAGGCTGAAGGTTTTCTCGCTCCGGATCGCCTCCGCTTCGATGCTCATGCGAAATTACCGGCCGGTCCTATTGACGAAATGGATAGGCCAGTTGCCCGCCAATCTCGGTCGGGACCTGCTGATCTTCGTCCACGCCGTAAGTTTCAGGCAGCCGGTTCTCGGGCATGCGGAACGTTCCGAACAGAATGTCCCAGAGCGGAAAGGTGCCCGCAAAATTGGTGTTGCCGCCCTCTTCCAGCGAGGTGTGATGCCAGCGATGGAAGACCGGCGTGGCCAGCACATATTTGAACGGCCCGAGCGTCCAGTTCAGGTTGGCGTGAACGAAGGCGGAGTGGAAGGTCGTGAACGGCCCCACCCACAGCATGATGTTAGGCGATATGCCCGCCATCAGCAGGATGACGTCGACCAGGATCGTTCCGATGAACAGGTTGACGGGGTGAAAGCGCGCCGCCGAGATCCACTCGAGATCTTCCGAGGAATGATGGATGGCGTGATATTTCCAGAACCCGCCGCCGTGAAACATGCGGTGCAGCCAGTACAGCATGAAGTCGGACGCGACGAGGAACAGTATCGCCTGCATCCAGAGCGGAAGCTGCGCCAGCGGTCCATGGCCGTTGTCGTAGAATGCGATCAGTTCGTCGACCTCGTGAATGTTGAAGACGACTGAAGCGCCGATCACCAATAGGCCGATGCGGAAGATGCGCGCGAACACCGGCACGAAAAACCAGTAGCAGATGTCGGTAATGAGTTCGCGCTTGCGCCACCAGGGTTTGCCGGGATTGCAGGCCCAGAAATGCGAGAGCACCGTGAATACAACGGCGAGCACGATCGTGACCGGAACGACCTTCGCCATCGTCTGGCCGACCACCTCGATGACTTCCATTGGCAAACTCGACATGACGGCCCCGCTCGATCACATCTGCAAAGGGGTATCCGCTCGCGCTTAAGGAGCCGTGAATCGAAGGAGTCGGCCGACACAATGCGATCGCGACGAAGGCGCTTCGAAGTCGCATTTCGATTTTTATCGAACGCTTTAATGCAGCGTTTACTGTGCTCAATAACAGCAAGTTCCGAGCATTTTTCGACGTTCGAATTAACTGCGTCGAAATTGTCGCACCCTAGGGTGACGCCATGGTCACGGTGCTGAGAACGCCGGCAAGACCAAACTTAAGTTCGACCAGCCACGTGTACACAGGAGTTATCATCTATGAAGAATCTCGTTTCGCGTTTCGTGAAGGATGAGTCCGGCGCCACCGCCATCGAGTACGGTCTGATTGCCGCCGGCATCGCGATCGCGATCATCACCGCCGTCAACGGTCTCGGCACCAAGCTGTCGACGAACTTCAACACGATCTCGAGCTCGCTGAAGTAAGCGACGGCTGCGAGTTAGCGTCAAAGGCCCCGGCAAGCCGGGGCCTTTTTTCGTTTTCCGTCAGAGCCCGCACCGGCGATCCGACTGCCGGAAGCGGCATGCCCCCGCAACGTTCCGCCGTTTCCCGATTGTTCATTTCTGGTGGCTAGGCTCGGCCGGAGCCTGCACCCCGGTCAACCGCAGCAAGCGTGATTTCATGATCCTCGATACCGCCCGCCTCCTGCTGTTTCCGGCCCTGATGGCGTTCGCAGCAGCGAGCGACCTGTTCACGATGACGATTTCGAACCGGGTCTCGCTGGCACTGATCGCCGGCTTCGTCGCGCTTGCGGTACTCGGCGGCATGGGCCTGCACGACATTCTCCTGCATTTCAGCGCCGGCGCCGCCGTTCTGGTGGTGGCCTTTGGCTGCTTCGCGATGGGATGGGTCGGCGGCGGCGACGCCAAGGTCGCGGCCAGCGTGGCGCTGTGGTTCGGCTTCGACCATCTGCTCAATTATCTGCTCTATGTCTCGCTGCTCGGCGGCGCGCTGACGATCCTGCTGATTCAGTTCCGGCAATGGCCGCTGCCCTCCTTCCTCACAGGACAAGCCTGGCTGAACCGGCTGCACGACAAGCAGAGCGGAATCCCCTATGGCATCGCCCTCGCGCTCGGCGCGCTGATCGTCTATCCGGAGACCGAATGGATCAAGGCGATCGGTCTCACTCACCTCGCCATGCGCTGATCCGGCGTCGCTAACTTTCCGTTAAGGCAATTTACACACGCCTCATTAACCATGCTTTGACGAATAGCTGGTCAACTCCCATCACCGCGGCGGAAGCGTCGCAGCGTAATGTGGAAAGTGAAGCGTATGAATAAGCCACGCATTGTGGTTCTGGCCATCGCGATCGTCGCCGGCGGCATTGCCGCTTATCTCGCCAGCGGGTCCGGCGACAAGCCAGCGCCGGCACCGGTCGCGGAGATGCAGACCGTCGAAATTCTCGTCGCGAAATCGGATATCGGCCTCGGCCAGTCGGTCAAGCCGGACGATCTGCAATGGCAGATGTGGCCGGCCGCGACCGCCAACAGCAACTTCATCAGCAAGGCCAGCAAGGCCGACGCCATCACCGAAATCACCGGCTCGATCGCGCGCTCCCCGTTCATCGCGGGCGAGCCGATTCGCGAGCAGAAGCTGGTGAAAGCCGATGGCTCCGGCTTCATGGCGGCGATCCTGCCGGCCGGCTACCGGGCCATTTCCACCGAAATTTCGCCGGAAACCGGCGCCGGCGGCTTCATCCTGCCGAACGACCGCGTCGACGTGCTTCTCACCAAACGCGAGAGGAGTGCCAACGGCAGAGGTGCGGACGTCTCCAATTCGGAAATCATCCTCTCCAACGTCCGCGTTCTCGCAATCGACCAGGCGCCGAAGGAAAAGGAAGGCGCCAACTCGCTGGTCGGCAAGACCGTCACCCTCGAACTGAAGCCCGAGCAGGCCGAGATGCTGGCGCGGTCGCGCCAGAGCGGCACGCTGACGCTGGCGCTGCGCAGCATCGCCGACGTCAACACGGTCGATGATCTGGATGAACAACAACGCAACAGGCGCGGCGAGAATTTCAACGTCATTCGTTATGGCGTCGCCAGCCAGCAAATGATGCAGAAGTGACCGAAAGGACGCACGATATGAAGTGCAGGGAAATTCAGCCGATGATGCGAACGTTCATCGTCCGCGCCCTGTCGTTTTCGGCCGTGGCTGCTCTGACGCTCAATCCGGCGCTGACGCCGGTGGTGGCGAGCGACTATCGCGCCATGCCTCCGGCCGCCGCCGACGGACAGATGAACGCGCGTTTCGTTTCGCTCGGGATCGGCAAATCAATGGTGGTCGACCTGCCGCGCGAGATCAAGGACGTGCTGGTCGCCGACCCCAAGGTCGCCAACGCAGTCGTGCGGACGACCCAGCGCGCCTATATTATCGGCGCCGCGGTCGGCCAGACCAACATCGTTTTCTTCGACTCCACCGGCGCGCAGATCGCAGCCTATGACATTGCGGTCAAGCGCGACCTCAACGGCGTGCGCGCCGCGCTGAAGCAGTCGCTACCGAATTCGGACATCGTGATCGAAGGCGTCGGCGACGGCGTCGTGCTGACCGGCAGCGCAGCAAGCCCTATCGAAGCGCAACAGGCCGCCGACATTGCCGCCCGCCTCGTCGGCGGCAGCGAGAAGGTCGTCAATTCGATCGCGGTCCGCGGCCGTGACCAGGTGATGCTGAAGGTGACGGTCGCCGAAGTCTCCCGCAACATCATCAAGCAGTTGGGCATCGATCTCTCGGCCAGCTTCACCTACGGCACCTCGGTGGTGAATTTCACCAACGCCAATCCGTTCACCGCCCTCGGCCGTTCGCTGGTCCCGGGCAACTCGGCACAGGGAACATTCGGGAGCGGCGGTTCGTCGGTGACCGCTACGCTGCGCGCAATGGAAAGCGCTGGCGTCGTGCGCACGCTGGCCGAGCCCAACCTGACAGCGATCTCGGGTGAATCCGCGACCTTCATTGCCGGCGGCGAATTTCCCGTTCCCGCAGGCTATGCCTGCGATCCGGTCACGCGCGTCTGTACGACCCAGATTTCATTCAAGAAGTTCGGCATTTCGCTCAACTTCACGCCGGTGGTGATGACCGAAGGACGGATCAGCCTTCGCGTCATGACCGAAGTGTCGGAACTGTCGAACGACAACTCGATCACGCTGACGCAGGCTCTCAACAACAATTCGACGAATTCGCTGACCATTCCCTCGATCAAGACCCGCCGCGCGGAAACCACCCTGGAGATTCCCTCCGGCGGCGCGATGGCCATGGCGGGCTTGATCGCGGAGCAGACCAAGCAGGCCATCAACGGCCTGCCCGGCCTGGCGCAGCTGCCGATTCTCGGCTCGCTGTTCCGCAGCCGAGACTACGTCAACAACCAGACCGAACTGATGGTTCTGGTTACGCCATACGTGGTACGCGCGGTGGCGCAGAAGGACCTGTCGCGCCCCGACGACGGCTTTGCCGCCGCGGCGGACCCGCAGGCCGACCTGCTCGGCAGCATCAATCGCATCTACGGCGTTCCGGGCCGGGTCGAAAAGGCACGGAATTATCGCGGCACCTACGGCTTTATTACGGACTGAGGCGGGACGATGACACCACAGAGCACATTCCCAAAACCCGCCGATCGCAAGCGCGCGCTCCGCCTGACGGGAGCGCTGATCGGTCTTTCCCTGGCGCTCGGCGCCTGCAAGCATGCCGTCGTTGATCCCGCGACGACGGCCAGCGTCCCCGATGATTACCGCCTACGCCACCCGATCGCGGTCCAGGAAGCCGACCGCTCGATCGTCGTTTTCGTCGGTCGCGGGCGTGGCGGCCTTTCCGCCTCCCAGCGCGCCGACGTCATGTACCTGGCCCAGACCTGGCTTCGCGAAGGCACAGGCGCGATCAGCGTCGACGTCCCCGTCAATACACCGAATGCGCGGGCGGCCGAGGATTCATTGCGGGAGATCCAGGCCGCCTTCTCCGCCGCCGGCGTGCCGCCGCGCGCGGTCAATGTCCGCCGGTATAGTCCCGAGGATCCCAGGCATATGGCTGCGATCCGCCTCAACTATCCGAAGATTTCGGCCGTGGCCGGCCCATGCGGGTTGTGGCCGGAGGATCTCGGTCCGTCGATCAACAACAAGGGCTACTTCGACAACAAGTCCTATTACAATTTCGGCTGCGCCAATCAGCGCAATCTAGCGGCGATGGTCGACAATCCGGCCGACCTCGCGCAGCCGCGCCCCGAAACGCCAGCCTTTACGCCGCGCCGTGCCGTCGCCTTCGACAAATATCGCAAGGGCGCAACAACCACGACCAGCTATCCCGAGGCCGACAAGGCCAAACTCAGCGATACCGGCAAATGATCACTTACTCGCGCCAGAATTCAGAACAGCAGCCGGAAATCACGGCACCGTCGACCGAGGATCACATCGCGCCGGCGCCGCGGGTGTCGGTGCAGGCCTTCTGCGAGACGGTGGAAACGGCGGCCGCGGTGCAGTCGGCGGGCGAAGACCGCCGGCTGGGCAAGGCCCATCTCAAGATCCAGATGGGCGGCATGGCCGCCGCCATCGAGGCCTACCGCTCGGCCCCGACCCCGAACGTCATCATCCTGGAGACCGAGGGCCGCAACGACATTCTCGCCGGCCTCGACCAGCTCGCCAGCGTCTGCGACGCCGGAACCCGCGTGATCGTGATCGGGCGCATCAACGACGTCATGCTCTATCGCGAGCTGGTGCGCCGCGGCGTCAGCGACTACGTCATCGCCCCGGTCAACGCCATCGACGTCGTGCGCTCGGTCTGCAACCTGTTCTCGTCGCCGGAAGCCAAGGCCGTCGGCCGCATCATCGCCGTCGTCGGCGCCAAGGGCGGCGTCGGCGCATCTACCGTCGCCCACAATGTCGCCTGGGCGATTGCGCGCGATCTGGCGCTGGATTCGGTGGTCGCCGATCTCGACCTTGCCTTCGGCACCGCCGGGCTCGACTACAACCAGGATCCGCCGCAGGGCATCGCGGACGCGGTGTTCTCGCCCGACCGGATCGATACCGCGTTCCTCGACCGCCTGCTGTCGAAATGCACCGATCATCTGAGCCTGCTGGCGGCGCCGGCGACGCTCGACCGGGTCTACGATTTCGGCGCCGAGGCATTCGATTCGATCTTCGACACGCTTCGCACCACGATGCCGTGCATCGTGCTCGATGTTCCCCACCAATGGTCGGGATGGACCAAGCGCGCTTTGATCGCGGCCGACGACATCCTGATCGTGGCGGCGCCCGATCTCGCCAATCTGCGCAACACCAAGAACATCTTCGACCTCCTGAAGGCATCGCGGCCGAACGACCGCGCGCCGCTCTATTGCCTCAACCAGGTCGGCATCCCGAAGCGGCCGGAGATCCCCGCCGCCGAGTTCGCCAAGGCGATCGAAAACCACCCGATCGCCACCATCCCGTTCGAGCCGCAGATCTTCGGCTCGGCCGCCAACAACGGCCAGATGATCGCGGAGATCTCCGCGACCCATCGCACCACCGAGATGTTTCTGCAGATCGCGCAGCGGCTCACCGGCCGCGGCGAGACCAAGAAGCCGAAGAGTTCGTTGCTGTCACCTTTGATCGAGAAGTTGCGGGCCAAGAAGTAGACAGCCCGCGTGGAGTGCCATCGTGTTCGGTAAGCGTAGCGGAAATGATAGTGATACGCGGGTAATGAAGCCCGCCATGCAGGCGCCGGAGCCGGCGGCTGCGCCGGTCGTTGCGCGCGAAATGGCCGCGCCGGCCGTCGCTTCTCCCCCAATCGCGCCCAAGGCACCGCCACCGCCCGCCCCCACCATGGAGGCGCGGCGTTCCGACAATTACTACCAGGTCAAGGCGACCATCTTCGGCGCCCTGATCGAGGCGATCGACCTCGCCCAGCTCGCCAAGCTCGATGGCGAGTCCGCGCGCGAGGAAATCCGCGACATCGTCAACGAGATCATCGCGATCAAGAACATCGTGATGTCGATCGCCGAGCAGGAAGAGCTGCTCGATGACATCTGCAACGACGTGCTCGGCTACGGCCCGCTGGAGCCGCTGTTGTCGCGCGACGACATCGCCGACATCATGGTCAACGGCGCCGGCACGGTGTTCATCGAAGTCGCCGGCAAGATCCAGAAGACCGGCATCCGCTTCCGCGACAACCAGCAGCTTCTCAACATCTGCCAGCGCATCGTCAGCCAGGTCGGCCGGCGCGTCGACGAATCCTCGCCGATCTGCGACGCCCGCCTCGCCGACGGCAGCCGCGTCAACGCCATCGTTCCGCCGCTGGCAATCGACGGCCCCGCGCTCACCATTCGTAAATTCAAAAAGGACAAGCTGACGCTCGACCAGCTGGTCAAATTCGGCGCGATCTCGCCGGAAGGCGCACAAATCCTGCAGATCATCGGCCGCGTCCGCTGCAATGTGCTGATTTCCGGCGGCACCGGCTCCGGCAAGACAACGCTGCTGAACTGCCTGACCAACTATATCGAGCATGACGAGCGCGTCATCACCTGCGAAGACGCCGCCGAACTGCAGCTGCAGCAACCGCACGTGGTGCGGCTGGAAACCCGGCCGCCCAACATCGAGGGCGAGGGCCAGGTCACGATGCGCGAGCTGGTCCGCAACTGCCTGCGTATGCGCCCTGAACGCATCATCGTCGGCGAAGTCCGCGGACCCGAGGCGTTCGACCTGCTGCAAGCCATGAACACCGGCCACGACGGCTCGATGGGAACGTTGCACGCCAACAATCCCCGCGAAGCTCTGTCGCGCTGCGAATCCATGATCACGATGGGCGGATTCTCGCTGCCCTCGCGCACCATCCGCGAGATGATCTGCGCGTCGATCGACGTCATCGTGCAGGCCGCGCGCCTGCGCGACGGTTCACGCCGCATCACCCACATCACCGAGGTGATGGGCATGGAAGGCGACACCATCATCACCCAGGACGTGTTCCTGTACGACATGATGGGCGAAGACGCCAACGGCAAGATCATCGGACGGCACCGCTCGACCGGCATTGGCCGCCCGAAGTTCTGGGAACGCGCGCGATACTACAACGAAGAGAAGCGGCTTGCGGCCGCGCTCGATGCCGCCGAAATCATCGAGAAAGTTTGAGGAAGGCAACAAGCATGCAGGCACTCGCACTGGCCTTCCTCGCCGCCACCGCCCTCGGCGGCCTGGCATGGGTGTTCATCTATCCGCTGCTGTCAGGCGAGCGGAAGGCGGAATCGCGCCGCGCCTCGATCGCCCGGAACGACGCTCCGGCGCGGCAGGCCGAAAAGAGCCAGCGCTCGCGCCGCGAGCAGGTCGAAGGATCGCTCAAGGAGCTCGACGCCCGCCGCAAGAAGGACAAGACCGTCGCGCTGTCGACTCGCCTCGCCCAGGCCGGCCTGGGAACCTGGACGACGCAGAAATTCTGGATCGTGTCCGGTGTTTTCGGCGCGGTCGGCTTCGTGGCCGCATTCGTCATCGGCGGCTCCCCGCTGGGCGCCGTCGTGATGGCTTTCGGCACCGGCCTCGGCCTGCCGCGCTGGATGCTCAGCTATCTCAAGAAGCGGCGCGAGAAGGCGTTTCTGAAGGCGCTGCCGGACGCCGTCGACGTCATCGTGCGTGGCATCAAGGCCGGTCTGCCGCTGTTCGAGTCGATCAAGGTGGTCGCGGCCGACTCGCCGGAGCCGCTCAGGAGCGAGTTCAACGCCATCATCGAAACCCAGACCATCGGCATGCCGCTCGGCGAAGCCTGCGGCCGGCTGTACGAGCGGATGCCGGTGCCCGAGGCGAACTTCTTCGGCATCGTGGTCGCGATCCAGCAGAAGTCCGGCGGCAACCTGTCGGAAGCGCTCGGCAACCTCTCCAAGGTGCTGCGCGACCGCAAGAAGATGGCGGAAAAGATTCAGGCGATGTCGACGGAAGCCAAGGCCTCCGCCGGCATCATCGGCTCGCTGCCGCCGATCGTGATGCTGCTGGTCTGGCTTTCAACGCCCGACTACATCTCGCTGCTTTGGACCCACCATATCGGCCAGTTCATGCTGGTGTGCTGCGTCGGCTGGATGTCGATCGGCATCATGGTGATGAAGAAAATGATCAACTTCGATTTCTGACGGTAACGGCCATGATTGAGTTCCTGATCGCCAAGATGCACGATGCGCAGTTCATGACCATGCTGCTTGCCGGCATCGCGGCAAGCGCGACCGCCTATACGCTGATCATGCCGCTGTTCGCCGGCGAGGGCCTTGCCAAGCGCATGAAGGCGGTCGCCAGCGAGCGTGAACGGCTGCGCCAGCGCGAGCGCGACCGGCTCAACAAGTCGGAGAAAGTGTCGCTGCGGCAAACCCCGAAGCAGCTCGTTTCCAAGGTCGTCGAAGACTTCAACCTGACCAAATGGCTGGCGCAGGAAGCCGCGCGCGACAAGCTGATCATGGCCGGCTACCGCGGCCAGGCGCCCTACGTCACCTTCCTGTTCGCCCGCGCCGTGACGCCGATCGTGCTGTTCCTCGGCGCCGCCCTCTACGTGTTCGTGGTCACGCAGATGGACAAGCCGTTGACGATCAAGCTCGGCATCTGCATCGGCGCCGCTTATCTCGGATTGCAGGCACCGATGCTGTTCCTGAAGAACGCCATCAGCAAGCGCCAGCTCCAGATCAAGCGCGCCTTTCCCGATGCGCTCGATCTCTTGCTGATCTGCATCGAGTCCGGCATGTCGGTGGAAGTCGCCTTCCGCAAGGTCTCGACCGAAATCGCGTCGCAATCGATCGCGCTGTCGGAGGAATTCGCGCTGACCACGGCGGAATTGTCCTACCTGCAGGACCGCAAGGTGGCCTATGAGAACCTCTCCAAGCGCACCGGCCTTGAGGGCGTCAAATCGGTCTGTCTGGCGCTGATGCAGTCGGAACGCTACGGCACCCCGCTCGGCCAGAGCTTGCGCGTGATGGCACAGGAAAACCGCGACATGCGGATGACCGAAGCCGAGAAGAAGGCAGCCGCGCTGCCGCCGAAGCTCACCGTGCCGATGATCCTGTTCTTCCTGCCCTGCCTGTTCATCGTCATTCTCGGACCGACCTACATCAAGCTCCAGATGATGCCGTAAGGCGAACGGCGCGGCGGGCACCGCGGGGGCCTTCAACTCAGCTAACCGATTTTCGTCATGGCCGGGCAAAAGCGCGAAGCGCGTCTTCGCGCTAGATGTCCCGGCCATCTATGTCTTTCTTGCTTACTAACGCAAAGACGTGGATGCCCGGCACAAGGCCGGGCATGAGGAGTCCTCAATGACTGCATTTTGATTCAGACGCTGAGGTGCGCTCGAGCGTGCAACGCGGCGGTGACCGACCCGCCCTCGGGGGGACGGCTCACGCTTTAGCTTGGGTAAGAAAGATCAATCCGGCCGGTTGAGAGATGCAACCGGGACAGTCGCCTTGCTGCCGGGAGGACGCGAATGGTCCTTGTCCTTGCGGCTCAGCATTTCCCGCAGGTAAGCCACGTTGGCGGTGGCCTCGTCGGCGGGCAGATCGCCCTTGGCGATGGTCTCGGCCTCCGCGAAACGGCCCTGCAGGCCGACGACGAGCGCGAGATTCTGGCGCACCCGCCCGTCGGCCCGCGGATTGGCGTAGGCGCGGCGCAGCGTTTCCTCGGCTTTCGGCAATTCCCGCGTTAGCATGTAGGAGAGACCGAGATTGGACAGCACTGACGGCTCTTCCGGCACGATCTTCAGCGCAGCCGCATAATAGCCGCGGGCCTCCTCGTGCTTGGCCATCTTGTCGAGCGTGGTGCCCTGCACCGAAAGAATGCGCCAGTCCGGATTGGTCGGCGAATGGGCGCGGCTCAGCACGTCGAACGCGGCCTGCGAATTGCCGTTGTCGGCGAGCGCGCGGCCGTAAGCGGCGAGCAGCGCCTTGTTGCCGGGATGGGCGATGGTGGCTTGTTCGAGCACGGCAGCGGCCTGTGCCCGCTGGCCGGTGGCACGGAGCGCCTGGCCGTAACCCAGCGCCGCCTCGGCATCCTTGGGATTGGCACGATATCGCTCGCCATAGATCTCGGCTGCCCGGCGCGGATCGTCGGGGACGGCCTGTGCCTTGGACGACGAGGAGGTCAGCGATCCCGTGATGTCGGACATGGTCTGGCAGCCGCCAAGGCCTGCGGCCAGAACCGCCGTTACGGCGGCCGAGGTCAGGAACCGGGCAAGGGATCCGGCGTTGCGGGGCTGTCGACGCATGGCACTTCAACTCACGGGAATGGCGGACGAATGGAGCCGTACGAGCCAGCAATAGAGTGTTAACCCTAACGGCCGGTTAACCGGCCGTGCTATGCCAGCTTCACCACACCGCCCCTGCCCCGTCCCCTCCGCGAGACAAGCATGCCATTCCCGTTCGAGACCGCGCCCACCGCCTCCGCCATTCCAATTACCTTCGCCACCAAGACGAGCTGGAGCGAAATCGCCAAAGGCCTTCCCGAACCATCACGGCAGTTTGCCCTTGCCAATGATTTCACCGCCAAGCCCGGCAAATGCCTGACGCTGCCCGGGCCCGACGGGCAGATTGCGCAGGTCGTGTTCGGGCTTGAGGACGAGAGCAGCAAATCCCGCGACCTGTTCCGGCCCGGTGCGTTGCCCGGCCTGCTGCCGCCCGGCGTCTATCGCTTCGCCAATGCGCCGCACGATTTGCGCCTCGCGACGCTGGCCTTTGCGCTGGGGAGCTACCGCTTCGGCCGCTACCGCAAGGCGGAGAAGCCTGACGTCAGGCTGGTACCGCCCGAAGGCATCGATGTCGTCGATATCGCGCGGATGGCGGAAGCCGCCGCGCTGGCGCGCGACCTGATCAATACGCCGTCGAACGACATGGGCCCGGAGCAACTGGCTGATGCCACGCAGGCCCTTGCGGCCCGCTTCGGTGCCGAGTTCAACTGCATTGTCGGCGACGAGCTTGTGAAGCAGAATTTTCCGCTCGTTTACGCCGTCGGCATGGCCTCGACGCGCGCCCCGCGGCTGATCGACCTGAGCTGGGGCGACCGCACTCATCCCAAGGTAACGCTGGTCGGCAAGGGCGTCTGCTTCGATACCGGCGGCCTCGACATCAAACCGTCCAGCGGCATGCTGATCATGAAAAAGGACATGGGCGGCGCCGCCAACGTGCTGGCGCTGGCACAGATGGTGATGGATGCGAAGCTGAAGGTCCGCCTGCGCGTCCTGATCCCCGCGGTGGAGAACGCAGTCGCCGGCAACGCCTTCCGTCCGCTCGACATCTTCAAGTCGCGCAAGGGGCCTACGGTCGAGATCGGCAACACCGACGCCGAGGGACGGCTGGTGCTGGCGGACGCGCTGGCGCTGGCGGACGAAGAAAAGCCGGATCTCTTGGTCGACCTCGGCACCCTGACGGGTGCGGCGCGGGTGGCGCTGGGGCCGGATTTACCGCCCTTTTACACCCAGGATGAGACGCTCGCCGAAAGCGTCGCAGCCCATGCGAAACGGGAGAACGATCCATTGTGGCGAATGCCGCTGTGGCCGCCTTACGATTCCTGGCTGGATTCGAAGGTCGCCGACATCAACAACGCGCCATCAGGCGGCTTTGCCGGATCGATCACCTGCGCGCTGTTCCTGCAGCGCTTCGTCACCGATGCCAAAAGCTGGCTGCATGTCGATATCTACGGCTGGACGCCGTCGGCGAAGCCGGCGCGTCCCGAGGGCGGCGAGTGCCAGGCCGCCCGCGCGATCTACAAACTGTTGAGCGAACGTTATGCATGATCCGCGCCTGACGCCAGCACGGCCCGAAATCGCCGCAAAATATCTCGAAGGCAAGGTGAAGGCCGCGCGTTTCGTCGATGGCGAGGAATTTTGCGTGCGCGAGGCCATCGCGCCATTGTGGGAAACAGCTGATGCGGGCGCCATGATGGCGACGCAGGCGCTGAAGGGCGAACGCGTCACGGTCTACGACCGCAACGGCGAAGGGCTTGCCTGGGGACAGCTCGGCAGTGACGGCTATGTCGGCTGGATAGCCGATGGCGCGCTGGCAAAGCCGGTGGCCACACCGACGCACAAGATCACAGCGTTGCGCACATACGCTTTTCCAGGCCCTTCGATCAAGCTGCCGCCGGTCGAGACGCTCACGACGGGCGCAAGGGTGACGGTCATGCGCGAAAACGGCCCGTTCGTCGTGACCAGCGAGGGCCTCTATCTGCCGCGCAATCATGTCGGCGGCCTCAACGCCATGGAGCAGGATTTCGTGGCGGTCGCCGAACGCTTCGTCGGCACGCCCTATCTTTGGGGCGGCAAGAGCTCGCTCGGCATCGATTGCTCCGGCCTGGTCCAGGTGTCGTTAACCGCTGCCGGCATCGGCTGCCCGCGAGACAGCGATATGCAGCAGGACGGCCTCGGCCGGTCGCTGGATGTGGCGGAGACGAAGAAGCGACAGCGCGGCGATTTGATCTTCTGGAAAGGCCACGTCGCCATCGTCCGCGACGCCGACACCATCGTCCACGCCAATGCACATCACATGGCGACGGTGATCGAGAACACCCAGGAAACGATCGCGCGGATCAAGGCGGCGGGAAGCGAAGTGACGGCGATCAAGCGCCTCTAACCACGCCTTCCGCCCGTCATCACCCGCGAAGGCGGGTGATCCAGTATTCCAGAGCAATTTGAGCAAAGAACCGAGAAGCCGCGGCGTACTGGATACCCCGCATGCGCGGGGTATGACGGCTGTAGCTGATGACAACTGCTACTACGGCTCCGGCACCGCCTCGATCCGGAACGCAGCGGCGAATAGCGCGCGGGTGTAATCGCTCTTCGGATTCTTGAAGAGCTCCGCGGCCGGCCCCTCCTCCACCACCTTGCCGTGGCGCATCACGATCAGATGGCTGGCGAGCGAGGCGACGACGCGCAGATCGTGCGAGATGAACATGTAGGTCAGGTCGCGCTTGCGCTGCAGCTCGCGCAGCAGATCGACCATCTGGGCCTGGAACAGCATGTCGAGCGCCGAGGTCGGCTCGTCGAGCACGACGAAATTCGGCTCCAGCACGACCGCGCGTGCGATCGAGATGCGCTGGCGCTGGCCGCCGGAGAATTCGTGCGGGTAGCGGAAGCGCGTCTCGGGGTCGAGGCCGACGTCCCGGAGCGCCTTGACGACGCGCGCCTCGCGCTCCTCATAGGACAGCGACTTCTGGTGCACGGAAAGGCCTTCGGCGACGATATCGCCGACCGACATGCGCGGGCTGAGCGCGCCGAACGGATCCTGGAACACGATCTGCATGTCGCGGCGATGCGGCAGCATGGCCTTGAAGCGCAGGCCTTGAATGTTGTTGCCGAGGAACACGATTGGCCCGTCGGAGGAAATCAGCCGCAACAGCGCCAGCCCCAGCGTGGTCTTGCCCGAGCCGGATTCGCCGACGACGCCGAGCGTCTCGCCCTTGCGCACCGCGAGGCTGACGCCGTCCACCGCCTTGATGTGGCCGACGGTCGAGCGCAACAGCCCGCGCTTGATCGGAAACCAGACCTTGAGATTGTCGGCCGATATCACCACCGGCTCCTCGGGCCGCGGCGGTGCCGGGTCGGGCTTCGGCTCGGCAGCAAGCAACGCGCGCGTATAAGTGTGCTTCGGCGCGGTGAAGACCTGTTCGACCGGCCCCTGTTCGACGATCTTTCCCGAATTCATCACGCAGACCACATCGGCGATGCGGCGGACGATGCCGAGGTCATGGGTGATGAACAGCATGCTCATGCCGAGCCGCGACCTGATCTCGGCGAGCAGCGCCAGGATCTGCGCCTGCACCGTGACGTCGAGCGCGGTGGTCGGCTCGTCCGCAATCAGAAGGTCCGGCTCGTTGGCGAGCGCCATCGCGATCATGACGCGCTGGCGCTGGCCGCCGGACAATTGATGCGGATAGCTTTGCAGCCTCGTTTCCGGATCGGGAATGCCGACCTGCGTCAACAGCTCGAGCGTCCGCGCCCGAGCCGCCGCCCCGCCGATGCCCCTATGCAGCGAGAGAATTTCCCCGATCTGCGCCTCGATGGTGTGAAGCGGATTGAGCGAGGTCATCGGCTCCTGAAAAATGATCGAGATGTCGTTGCCGCGGATTTCGCGCATCTCGCGTTCCGAGGCATTGAGCAGCTCGCGGCCCTTGAAATGGATGGTGCCAGAGGGATGCGAGGCGGCCGGATAAGGCAGCAGCTTCAGCACCGACAGCGCGCTGACGGACTTGCCGGAGCCGGATTCACCGACCAGCGCCACGCACTCGCCACGCTTGATCGAGAACGACACTTGATCGACGGCAATGCTGTTGCCGAACGCGACCGAGAGATCGCGGACGTCGAGCAGCGGTTGGTTGATGGCGTCCATGCCGCTACCCCTGCCGGAAGGTCTTGCGCGGATCGAAGGCGTCGCGCACGCCCTCGCCGATGAAGATCAGGAGCGACAGCATGATCGCTACCGAGAAGAAGCCGGTGAAACCGAGCCAGGGCGCCTGCACATTGGCCTTGCCTTGCGCCAGCATCTCACCGAGCGACGGCGAGCCCGGCGGCAGGCCGAAGCCGAGGAAATCGAGCGCGGTCAGCGTCATCACCGAGGACGACACGATGAACGGCAGGAACGTCATGGTCGCCACCATCGCGTTCGGCAGCAAATGCCGGAACATGATGACGCCATTGGAGACGCCGAGCGCACGCGCGGCCTGGATGTATTCGAAGTTGCGCCCGCGCAGAAATTCCGCGCGCACGAGGCCCACCAGCGACGTCCAGGAGAACAGCAAGAGAATGCCGAGCAGCACAAAGAAGCCGGGTACCAGCACCGATGACAGGATCAGCAGCAGATAGAGCGAGGGTATCGCGCTCCAGATCTCGATGACACGCTGGAAGATCAGATCGGTCCAGCCGCCGAAATAGCCCTGCACGCCGCCGGCGATGACGCCGATGATCGAGGACAGGATGGTCAGCGTCAGGCCGAATAACACCGAGATGCGGAAGCCATAGATCAGTCGCGCCACCACGTCGCGGCCCTGATCGTCGGTGCCGAGCCAGTTATATTCGAGATCGCTGCAGCTCTTCAGGCCCTTCTTCTCGAGCACCGGCTTGCACTGCTCTTCCGTCAGCATCCATGTCGGCGGCGACGGCGCCGGCGTCGGCAGGTCGAGATTATGGGTGGCGTAGGAATAGCGGATCGGCGGCCAGATCATCCAGCCGCCCTTCTCCGCAATCAGCTTCTGCAGATAGGGATCGCGGTAATCGGCCGCGGTCTCGAAATCGCCGCCGAAGGTTGTTTCCGAATAGCTGACGAAAGCCGGCCAATAGAGCCTCCCGTCATACTTGATCATGAAGGGGCGGTCGTTGACGATCAACTCCGCGAACAGCGAGATCGCAAACAGCGCGAGGAATATCCAGAGCGACCAGTAGCCGCGGCGGTTGGCCTTGAAGTTCTGCCAGCGCCGGCGGTTGAGCGGCGACATCGCAAGGGGATGCCGCGAGACTGGTACGACGACGCCGAGCGGCGACTGCGTCCCGGTCTCGATCGGCTGCGGGGCGAGCACCGTCATCAGACCTCCCGCGCCTCGAAATCGATTCTTGGATCGATCCACATATAGGCAAGGTCGGAGATCAGCCCCACCACAAGGCCCACAAGGGAAAAGATGAACAGCGTGCCGAACACGACCGGATAGTCGCGGTTGAGCACGCTCTCGAAGCCGAGCAGCCCGAGCCCGTCGAGCGAGAAGATGGTCTCGATCAGCAGCGAGCCGGAGAAGAACGCGCCAATGAACGCACCGGGAAAGCCCGCGATCACGATCAGCATGGCGTTGCGGAAGATATGACCATAGAGCACCTGCCCCTCGCCGCAGCCCTTGGCGCGCGCGGTCATCACATACTGCTTCCTGATCTCGTCGAGGAACGAGTTCTTGGTCAGCAGCGTCATGGTGGCAAAGGCCCCCAGGCCCATGGCGATCAGGGGCAGCGTGAGGTGCCAGAAGTAGTCGATGATCTTCCAGTACCAGGGAAACTGCGCCCAGCCATCCGAGGTCAGGCCGCGCAGCGGGAACACGTTGAAGAACGAGCCGCCCGCAAACAGGATGATCAGCAGTATCGCGAACAGGAATCCGGGGATCGCAAACCCGATGATGATCACCGCTGACGTCCACGTATCGAAGCGCGAGCCATCCGCGACCGCCTTGCGGACACCGAGCGGAATCGAGATCAGGTAGGTCAGCAGCGTCAACCAGAGACCGAGCGATATCGAGACCGGCAGCTTCTCCTTGATCAGCTGCACCACGGTGGTGTCACGAAAGTAGCTCTTGCCGAAATCGAAGCGGGAAAAATTCCACACCATCAGCGCAAACCGCTCATACGCAGGCTTGTCGAAGCCGAACTGCTTTTCGAGGTTCTTGATGAAATCCGGATCAAGTCCCTGCGCGCCGCGGTATTTTGAATTGACGGCGTCGGCGGAGGCGCCGGCCTGTGGCGTGCGGCCGGCAAAATCGCCGCTGGAAGAGCCTGAGATGCGCGAGGAGCCGCCGGTGTCGGCGCCGGACAGCTGCGCGATGACGCGCTCGACCGGGCCGCCCGGCGCGAACTGCACCACCACAAAGGAGATGAAGAGGATGCCGAGCAACGTCGGAAACATCAGGAGGATGCGGCGGGCGATATAGGCCGTCATTATTGCTTCGCCTGCTCGAGTTTGCCCGCCTTGGCGGCGTCATGCCACCAGATAACGCGCTCGCCGGACCCCGATGCATCGATCTGATAACGCGGCAGGTTCTTCGGGCGATCGAACTGGTCCCAATAGGCCAGCCGGTGGGTCTTGTTGTACCACTGCGGCACCCAGTAGCGCCCGGCGCGGAAAACGCGGTCGAAAGCATGGCAGGCGACGGTCAGCTCGGCGCGGGTATTGGCCGCAATCATCTTTTCGATCAGCGCGTCGATAGCCGGGTTCTCGATGCCTGCGAGATTGTACGAGCCCTTGGTCTTGGCGGCATGCGAGGAGAAGTAGGCGCGCATCGAGTCGCCCGGCGTCGTCGACATCGAGAAGCGCGTGATCGTCATGTCGAAATCGAAATCCTCCACCCTCGCGCGATACTGCACGGCATCGACCACGCGCGGGCTCGCCTCGATTCCGAGCGTGCCCAGGTTCTTGATGTAGGGCGCGTGATGCGGATTCAACGAGGGCTCCTCGTACAGGAATTCGATGCGGAACACTTCGCCGCTTGGCGTCATCCGCTTGCCGTCCTTGATGACGAAGCCGGCTTCGTTGAGCAATTGCTGCGCCTTGCGCAGCATGTTGCGGTCCTGCCCCGAGCCGTCCGAAACCGGGGGCACGTAGGGCTGGCCGAACACTTCGTCGGGTACCTGGCCGCGGAATGGCTCGAGCAGCTTCAGCTCGTCCGGTGAGGGCGGCCCCTTCGCCATCATGTCCGAATTCTGGAACGGCGAATGCGTCCGCGCATAGGCGTCGTACATGATGGTCTTGTTGGTCCACTCGAAATCGAAGGCGTTGATCAGCGCCTCGCGCACGCGGGGATCCTTGAACTTGTCGCGGCGGGTATTGATGAACCAGCCCTGCGCGCCCGACGGCCTTTCGTCCGGTACCTGCTCGCGCTTGACGCGGCCGTCCTTGATCGCGGGGAAGTCGTAGCGCGTCGCCCAGATGCGCGCGGTGAACTCTTCGCGGAACAGATAGTTCTTGCCGGTAAAGCCTTCGAAG
Organism: Bradyrhizobium paxllaeri; assembly: GCF_001693515.2. Taxonomy (NCBI): domain Bacteria; kingdom Pseudomonadati; phylum Pseudomonadota; class Alphaproteobacteria; order Hyphomicrobiales; family Nitrobacteraceae; genus Bradyrhizobium; species Bradyrhizobium paxllaeri. The sequence continues at coordinate 797,219 of NZ_CP042968.1, read as the reverse complement.
GCGACGTCGCGGTCGCGATAGAATTCGTAGCGGATCACATCGTAGTTGTAGTGGCCGCGGCAGACCGGGAGGTTCGCGCCCCACCAGTCCTTGACGCGCTCGTACTCGATGAAGCGGTTGACCTCGAACTTGCCGACCTTGTACGGCCCCGAACCCAGCGGCGTATCGAGCGTCGATTCATCGAACGGCCGCGTCTCGTAATACTTCTTCGAAAAGATCGGCAGGCTGGCGACATAGAGCGGCACGTCGCGCGCGCGTTTTTCGGCGAAGGTGACGATAACGGTCACATCGTCCACCGCCTCGGCGCCCTTCACATCGCGCATCTGTACCTGGATCAGCGGATGGCCTTTTGCCTTTAGCGTATTGATCGACCAGGCGACGTCATGTGCTGATATCTTCGAGCCGTCGTGAAACCTGGCCTCCGGGCGGAGCGTGAAGCGGTAGATCAGCTTGTCCGGCGAAATCCGCACTGATTTGGCGACGAGTCCATACATCGCGTCCGGCTCGTCGCCGGCGCGCACCATCAGCGCCGAGAAGGTCAGGTCCATGCCCTGCGCGCCCTCGCCCTTGAGGATGTAGGCGTTGAGCGAGTTGAAGGTCTGGTAGGACTGATTATAGGCGCGCGTCGAAGGAATGGTCGAAAACACGCCGCCCTTGGGCGCCGCGACATTCACATAGTCGAAACTCTTGAAGTCGGCCGGGTATTTCAGATCGTCGAATGCCGAGATGCCGTGCACCTCGGCGCCGTTTTCCTCTGTAGCGCGAACGGGGCCAAGCCCCAGAACGCTCAGCGCGCCTGCGCCAAGGCCGAGGACGTGCCGGCGGGAGAATTGCGCCATCCGCAAAGTATCCTTCAAGAGCGCTTGCCGATCCTGCCGGCCTTCTCCGCATCGTGCCACCAGAGCGACGGTAGACCGGAACGGCCGTATTTGGGCGCCGGCTCGAAATGGCTGAACCGATCCCAGCGGGCATAACGTGAAAAGCCGTAGGTGAATTGAGGCACGAGATAGAAGTTCCACAGGAGGACGCGATCCAGCGCCCGCGTTGCTGCGATCAGACCCTCGCGGTCGGTGGCGAAGATCACTTTCTCGATCAGCGCATCGATGGCGGGATTCTTGATGCCGAGGGTGTTGCGCGAGCCCGGCTGGTCGGCCGCGGGCGAGCCCCAGAATTCGCGTTGCTCGTTGCCGGGCGACAGCGACTGGCCCCACTGATCGATGATCATGTCGAAATCGAAGCTGCGCAGGCGGTTCTGATACTGCGCGTCGTCGACGACACGAATAGAGGCGGTGACGCCGATGCGCTCCAGCGAAGGCTTGTAGAACAGCGCGATACGCTCGGCAGAAGGATCCTGGACCAGGATTTCGACTGTGACGGGCTTGCCCGAGGTGTCGACCAGCTTGCGTTCCTTCACCTCAAATCCCGCTTCCTTCAGAAGCTTGGTGGCTTCGCGCAGATTGGCGCGGACGTTTTCGGGATTGCCGCCAACCGGATTGGCGTAGGCCGTGGTGAAGACTTCCGGCGGTACCTTATCGCGTAGCGGCTCCAGCAGCGCCAGCTCCTGGCCCTGCGGCAGGCCCGAGCAGGCAAGCTCGGTGCCTTCGAAGTAGCTGTTGATGCGCTTGTACTGGCTGTAGAAGAGCTGCTTGTTCATCTCCTCGAAATCGAACGCATAGTTGAAGGCGCGACGGACCCGTGCATCCCTGAACTGCTCCCGCCGATTGTTGATGGCAAAAGCCTGCATCCGGCCGGAATCGTTGATCGGAAACTCTTCCTTGACGACGCGCTTGTCCACGACCGCCGGAAATTCATAGGCCGTCGCCCATTGCTTGGCGGAATTCTCCGCGATCCAGTCGGCCTGATCGGCCTTGAACGCTTCCAGCGCCACGAGATTGTCGCGGAAGAATTCGAAGCGCAACTCATCGAAATTGTTCTGTCCGATCCGCACCGGCAGCTGGGCGCCCCAGTAATCCTTCACCCGCTCCAGCACAACGGAGCGGCCGGCAACGAAATCCTTGATGCGGTACGGACCCGAGCCGAGCGGCTTCTCCAGCGTGGTCTGCGAGATGTCGCGCTTGCGGCCCTGCTCGTCGGTACCTTCCCACCAGTGTTTCGGCAGCACCGGAATTTCGCCGACGATGGTCGGCAGTTCGCGATTGCCCGGCGCATCGAAGGTGAACTTGATGTCGCGCTCCCCGCTTTTCTCGGACTTGACGACGTGACGATAATAGGCGGCGTAGAACGGACTCTGCTTCTTGAGCGTCTCAAGTGAGAAGATCACGTCTTCCGGCGTCACCGGCTTGCCGTCGTGCCAGCGCGCTTCCTTGCGCAGCCGATAGATGACCCAGGAGAAATCGTCCGGATGGGAGGCTGTCTCTGCGAGCAGACCGTATTCGGTCATGACCTCGTCCAGCGACTTCGCCATCAAGGTTTCGTAGATCTGGGCAGCGGCGGGGGCGAGCGAGCCTTTGATGCCAGCCACGGCGATGTTGAAATTGTCGTAGGTCCCGATCGAGATCATCCGCGCGACGCCGCCCTTGGGCGCGTCCGGATTGACGTAATCGAACCGCTTGAAGTCGGCCGGATACTTGATGTCACCGAACAGCGACAGCGCGTGCCGCCAGGCCGGTTCGCCGCTTGCGGCCTGCGCCGTTTCGATCGCGGGAAGCGTAGTCGCAATACCTAGGGCGGGAGCCATGGCGGCAACCGCGGCGCCCTGGAGAAGATGTCGTCGGGTAATGGCCAAATGCAGAATTCCTGTTGCTGATACCAGTATCCGTGCTGTCGAGGTCCGCGGCGGCCCCAGACGCGAAACCCGCAAGCACAAGGCCGAGCTAGTGAGGACCCAATATAAGGCAAGGGTTCGACGAATTACGTTGCTTTTTCCTCATGATAGCAGCTTGGGAACACCGCCGCTGCGGCGAATAGTCCCGGTAACAACTCCGCTAGTAAAGATGTGATCCCGCATAGCGAAACGGCCAGGCGATGCCTGGCCGTCGTGCCAAAGTCCGTGCCGGACGGTCAAAAGATTTTACTTCGCCGCCGTTGGCAGCGGTGCCGGTTTTTCCGACAGCGAATTCAAGTAGGCGATGACGTCGGCGCGCTCGCTGTCCTTCGCGATACCGGCGAAGCCCATCGCCGTGCCCGGAACGAAAGCCTTGGGATTGGTGAGGAACTTGTTGAGATCGTCAAAGGTCCAGTTGCCGCCCTTGGCCTTCATGGCAGCCGAGAAATTGAACCCGCCGTGGCCTGCGCCCTTCGGCTCGTTGACGACGCCGAAGAGGTTCGGGCCGACGCGGTTGGGACCGCCCTTCTCGAAGGTGTGGCAGGCCGCGCACTTCTTGGCGGCGGCGGCGCCCTTCTCGACGGAGGCGGTCTGCAACAGCTTCTCGATCGGCTCGGCGGGAGCTGCGGCTTCCTTGGCGCCACCGTGAGAGGCGTCTTCCTTCACGGCAATCTCGAAGCCCGGCTTTTCCGGCTTCACGGGCGCGAAAATCGCGTGGGCGGCAAAGCTCGTCACCAGGAGAACGAGGCAGGTGGCCAGGACGGCACCGAGAATCTTGTTGAGTTCGAAGGAGTCCATAACGGATCAGGCTCCAGGCCGGAAAGGTCGACTGAAGGCCGGCAAAACGGCCGCGGATGGGCGCGAGGAATCAGCTTTTGCGCCGCACCCTCAGCAGAGTTGAGATATCGGTTTGCCCGGGCTCTGGCAACCCGTATAAACGCGCCGAATTTCATCCCATCCCCACCAAATCCACTAGTCCGGCCGGGCCCTCAGACGATGACCGATTCCCGTATTTTGGTGCTGATCCCCGCCCGGATGGCGGCGACCCGGCTGCCGGGCAAGCCGCTCCTGGATATCGCCGGCCTGCCCATGATCGTGCACGTGCTGCGGCGGGCCGAGGAAGCCCAGATCGGCCGGGTCGCGGTGGCGACCGATACCCCCGAGATCGCCGCCGCGGTAAGGGCCGCCGGCGGCGAGGTGGTGATGACCCGCGCCTCCCATCCTTCCGGCTCCGACCGGATCCACGAGGCCATGCAGACGCTCGATCCGTCAGGTAAGGCCGAGATCGTGGTCAATTTGCAGGGCGATTTCCCGACCATCGCGCCGGATACCATCCGCGCCGCGCTGCCGCCGCTCGACGACCCCGCTGTCGATATCGCCACCCTCGCCTCGCAGATCCACACCCAGGAAGAGGACCAGGCCCCCAGCGTGGTGAAGGCGGTCGGCTCGCCGATCGGGGCGAACCGGCTGCGCGCGCTCTATTTCACCCGCGCCACCGCGCCCCACGGTGACGGCCCCCGCTACCACCATATCGGCCTCTATGCCTACCGCCGCGCCGCGCTGGAGCGGTTCGTCGCCCTGCCCCCCTCCCCGCTGGAGCAGCAGGAAAAACTCGAACAACTCCGCGCGCTGGAAGCCGGGATGCGGATCGACATCACCGTCGTCGACAGCGTCCCTCGCGGCGTCGACACCCCGGCCGACCTCGAAACCGCCCGCAAGATACTAGCCAAGGCGTGACCGGCTGCCTAAAAGGCCCGCCAGGAAAAGACAGTATGACCAAAAAGCTCAAAATCGCATTCCAGGGCGAGCCTGGCGCCAATTCCCATATCGCTATCGTCGAGGCCTATCCGGACGCCGAACCGATGCCGTGCGCGACCTTCGAGGACGCGCTGTCGGCGATCTCCTCGGGCGAGGCCGATCTCGGCATGATCCCGATCGAGAATTCGGTCGCGGGGCGCGTTGCCGATATCCACCATCTGTTGCCGGCCTCCGGCCTGTTCATCGTCGGCGAATGGTTTCTGCCGGTCCGCCATCAATTGATGGCGCCGAAGGGAACAAAGCTCTCCGACATCAAGACGGTCGAGAGCCATGTCCATGCGCTCGGCCAGTGCCGGCGCATCATCCGCAAGCTCGGCATCAAGCCGATCGTGGCGGCCGACACCGCCGGCAGCGCCCGCGACGTCTCCGAACGCAAGGACAAGAGCGTTGCCGCAATCGCCTCCCGCCTGGCAGCGCAGATCTACGGCCTCGATATCCTGGCCGAGGATGTCGAGGACGAAGCCCACAACACCACCCGCTTCGTGGTGCTGGCGCGCGAGGCGGATTGGGCCAGGCAAAACTCCGGCCCGCTGGTCACCACTTTTGTCTTCCGGGTGCGCAACCTGCCCGCCGCGCTCTACAAGGCGCTCGGCGGCTTCGCCACCAACGGCGTCAACATGACGAAGCTGGAAAGCTACATGGTCGACGGCAATTTCTTTGCCACGCAGTTTTATGCCGACGTCGATGGCCACCCCGACGACAGGGGCCTCGCCTTTGCGCTGGAGGAGCTGAAATTCTTCTCGCGCGAATTCCGCATCGTCGGCGTCTATCCGGCCCATCCGTTCCGCGCGACGTTCAGCGAAAAACAGGATTGAGGACGCGCACACTTCTGCTCGCCGAACCCTTACCGGCGAACGGCGGGTTTGCGGTCATTAAAGCGGGATGACGTTTCTTCGAATCGTCATCCCGCTTTATCGTTTTGTTTGAGCATGATCTTTTCGGAAAACCGCTACACACTTTTCCGGATCATGCTCTAGCGGCGTGGCCGATATGGCTATTGTGAAGTGGTACTCGCGGCCGTTATCGGCCGGCGTGCGCCGCCTCTCCAATCACCACCGGTTCCAGCCCCATCCCGGGCCCCATCCTGGGCGCGGGCCCCATGGGCGCGGCCCCCAAACCGGGCGCGGCCCCCAAACTGGCGGGGCACCCCACGCATAGGCGCCGTGCCATCCCGGACGCCACACGCGACGCGGGCCCCAGGCGCCATAGACGCCCCATCTTGGACCCGGACGCCACCAGCAGCGCCCCCAAGCGTTGCAGACCCAGCGGACCTGCTCGACATCGTTGGCTTGACGTGAAATCTGGTCGGCCTGCGGAAGGCCGTTCGGCATCGCCGCGGAAGCCGAAGTGGCGGTGAGCACAACGCCGGCGAGAGCGGCCAACCCAACAATAGCAGATTTGAGTTCCATGGCTCGTCTCCTTGGTTGGAGACCTCAACAACCCTTCTGACAACGTTTGGTTGCTCCTCAGATCCGAAGCCAGCACCGGGTACGCTCAAAAATGAGATGGAGAAGTCATCACGATCTGGAGGACGATCTGGAAAAGCGCGCAGCGGTTTTCCGAAAAATCATCTCAAACAAGACAAGCGGGATGACGAATTCGAAGAGGAGTAATTGGCTTTACGCAGCCACTTTCTTGTTCAGCCCGAACGCGTCCGCCAGCAGACTGTACGACTTCTTCCGCGCGTCGTGGTCGTAGACGGCGGTGATGATCATCAATTCATCGGGCTGGCTCGCCGTGATCATCGGCTGCAACTTTGCCATGATGGTCGCCGGGCTGCCGACGAAGAAGCGTGAACGGTTGCGAGCGATCGAAGCGCGCTCGGAGTCGGTGTAGTTATAGGCCAGCGCTTCCTCGACGCTCGGCAGCGGCAGGTACTGCCCGCGGTCGCGCCGCAGGCGGTTGAGGTCCATCGAGGTCGCGAGCTGTTCGGCTTCCGCATCGGTTTCGGCGGCGACCGCGGCGACGGCGAGGATGCCGTGCGGCCCCTCCCGCCAGCCGGACGGCTTGAAATGGCTGCGGTAGTTGGTCATCGCTGCGATCGCGTCGTAGGACGCGAAATGATGCGCGAACGCGAAGCCCATGCCGACCTGTGCTGCCAATTCCGAACTGTAGTCGGACGAGCCGAGCAGCCAGATCGGCGGCAGCGGCGTGTCGTCCGGCATCGCCACCACATTGTTGTAGGGATGACCGGCGGGGAAACCGCGGGTTTCCCACAACACCAGTTCGCTCAGCCGCTCGAGAAAATCGTCGCCCTCGCGGCGATCGAGCCGGCTGCGCAGCGCATGCGCGGTGGCGCCATCGGTGCCGGGCGCGCGGCCGAGGCCGAGATCGATGCGGCCGGGAAACAGCGCCTCCAGCATCTTGAAGCGCTCAGCCACGACCAGCGGCGCATGGTTGGGCAGCATCACGCCGCCGGAGCCGACACGGATGTTCTTCGTCACCGCCGCGATCTGACCGATCATCAGGTCAGGCGCGGGGCTCGCAACCGAAGCCAGGTTGTGATGCTCGGCGAGCCAGTACCTGATATAGCCGAGACCATCGACATGGCGCGCCAGATCGATGCTGTTCTGCAGCGCATGGGCCGGGCGGGTGCCAGTGGTGACGACGGAGAGGTCGAGAACGGAAAGCGGGATCATGGCGCTAAACTAGTGCGGCAATCGAAGGCGACAAAGGCCCGGTCGGCGCAGATCAGGCCCGCGCTTGTGGGGAAAGGCGTGTTGGGTAACCGCCAAAGTGTGGGACAAAATGCAACAAAATCGTAGTTCTTCATGTTGCCCAACGCATAATGTCACCCTTAATACCGAGCCGAACCAAGATCATCTCGCTGTTATAGTTAAATAAAACACACAAATGGCTTTAGCCCACAATCCCTTCCATCCCCGCCTTCATGTCAATTATTTAGTATAAAGTGGGCTATTTCCCATGGTCGATGGGCTGTTTGATCGACCCGATTTGGCCTATTTTAGCTGATCGCCGCTAGGCCTGATGTCCGCCCATCGTTTCCGGAGCTTGTGAGTGCCATGACCGACGTTACGCCCCCCGCATTCGACGGCCATCGCGTGCTGCATTCGCCCCGGATTTCCTTCGAGTTCTTTCCGCCCAAGACCGAAGAGATGGAGCGCAGCCTATGGGAGACCATCAACCGGCTGGCGCCGCTGACGCCAAATTTCGTCTCCGTGACCTATGGTGCCGGCGGCTCTACCCGCGAGCGCACCCATTCGACCATCGCGCGCATCCTGAAAGAGACCAGCCTGGTCCCGGCGGCGCATCTGACCTGCGTCGGCGCGCCGAAGGGCGAGATCGACGACGTGGTGGCGCGCTATCACGAGATCGGCGTCCGCCACATCGTGGCACTGCGCGGCGATCCCACCACCGGCATCGGCACCGCCTATCACGCTCATCCCGACGGCTATCAGAGTTCGCCCGACCTGATCGAAGGCATCAAGAAGCGCTATCCTGATATCGAGATTTCGGTCTCGGCCTATCCGGAGAAGCATCCGGAGAGCCCGACCATCGATGCCGATATCGACACGCTGAAGGCCAAGGTCGACGCCGGCGCGGCGCGCGCGATCACGCAGGTGTTCTTCGATAACGACCTCTACTTCCGCTACCTCGATCGCGTGCGCGCCCGCGGCATCGATATTCCTGTCGTCCCCGGCATCATGCCGATGCACAATTTCAAGCAGGCGCGCAGCTTCGTGACCCGCGCCGGCACCACGGTGCCGAACTGGCTCGCCGACAAGTTCGAAGGCCTCGACGACGACGCCGACACGCGCAAGCTGGTTGCCGCCACCGTTGCGGCCGGCCAGGTGCACAAACTCGCCAAGCACGGCGTCGACACCTTTCACTTCTACACCATGAACCGCGCGGACCTCGTGTTCGCGATCAGCCATCTGCTGGGCATTCGCCCCAATGGCGCACAGAAAGCCGCCTGATCCGATGACTGCCAAGATTTCGCCAAAGCGTACCGCCCTGCTCGCCGCCGCGCGCGAGCGCATTTTGGTGCTCGACGGCGCCATGGGCACGATGATCCAGGGCCTGCAGTTCGACGAAACCGCGTTTCGCGGTGAACGTTTCGCGGACTTCCATCGCGACGTCCGCGGCAACAACGACCTGTTGATCTTGACGCAGCCGAAGGCGATCGAGGACATTCACGCCGCCTATTTGCGCGCGGGCGCCGACATCGTCGCCACCAACACCTTCTCTTCGACCTCGATTGCGCAGGCCGACTACGACATGTCGGACCTCGCCTATGAGCTCAACCGCGATGGCGCCAGGCTGGCGCGCGCTGCCGCCGAGCGCGTCTCGGCCGAGGACGGCAAGCCGCGTTTCGTCGCCGGCGCGCTGGGCCCGACCAACCGCACCGCCTCGATCTCGCCCGACGTTTCCAATCCCGGCTATCGCGCCGTCACCTTCGACGATTTGCGCAAGGCCTATGGCGAACAGGTCAACGGCCTGCTCGACGGCGGCGCCGACCTCCTGCTGGTCGAAACCATTTTCGATACGCTGAACGCCAAGGCGGCGCTCTACGCCATCTCCGAAATCACTGAAGAACGCGGCATCGATGTGCCCGTGATGATTTCGGGCACCATCACCGACAAGTCCGGCCGCCTGCTCTCCGGGCAATTGCCGGAAGCGTTCTGGAATTCGATCCGCCACGCCAGGCCGATCACCGTCGGCTTCAACTGCGCGCTCGGCGCCGAAGATCTCCGTGCCCACATCGCCGATATCGGCCGCGTCGCCGACACTTTGGTTTGTGCTTACCCAAACGCCGGCCTGCCCAACGAGTTCGGCCAGTATGACGAGACGCCGGAATACATGGCGCGGCTGATCGGCGAATTCGCCGAGGCCGGCCTCGTCAACATCGTCGGCGGTTGCTGCGGCACTACGCCGGACCATATCGCAGCGATTGCCGCCGCCGTCGCCCCGCACAAGCCGCGCGTCGTGCCGGTCATCGAGCCGCGCCTGCGATTGTCGGGACTGGAGCCGTTCGCGCTGACATCAGCGATTCCCTTCGTCAACGTCGGCGAGCGCACCAACGTCACCGGCTCGGCAAAATTCCGCAAGCTGATCACCGCGGGCGACTACACCACAGCGTTGCAAGTGGCGCGCGACCAGGTCGAGAACGGCGCCCAGATCATCGACGTCAACATGGACGAGGGTCTGCTCGATTCCGAAGCCGCGATGGTGACCTTCCTCAACCTCGTCGCCGCCGAGCCTGACATCGCCCGCGTCCCTGTCATGGTCGACTCCTCGAAATTCAACGTGATCGAGGCCGGCCTGAAATGCGTTCAGGGCAAGCCGGTGGTGAACTCGATCTCGATGAAGGAAGGCGTGGAGAAATTCATCCACGAGGCCCGGATCGCACACCGCCATGGCGCAGCCGTCGTGGTGATGGCATTCGATGAAGTCGGGCAGGCCGATACGTTCGCGCGCAAGACCGAGATCTGCAAGCGCGCCTACGACATTCTCGTCAACGAGGTCGGCTTCCCGCCCGAGGACATCATCTTCGATCCGAATATCTTTGCGATCGCGACGGGCCTCGAGGAGCACAACAATTACGGCGTCGACTTCATCGAGGCGACGCGCTGGATCCGCCAGAACCTGCCGGGCGCGCATGTCTCCGGCGGCGTGTCCAATCTCTCGTTCTCGTTCCGCGGCAATGAGCCGGTGCGCGAAGCGATGCACTCGGTGTTTCTGTATCACGCCATTCATGCCGGTATGGATATGGGCATCGTCAATGCCGGGCAGATGATCGTCTATGACGACATCGACCCCGCGCTGCGCCAGGTGTGCGAGGACGTGATCCTCAACCGCGACCCCGGCGCAGCCGAGCGACTGCTGGCGCTGGCGGAAAAATTCCGTGGCAAGGAGAAGCAGGGCAAGGAGCAGGATCTCGCCTGGCGCGAATGGCCGGTCGAGAAGCGGCTGAGCCACGCGCTGGTACACGGCATCACCGAATTCATCGAAGAGGATACCGAGGCCGCGCGCAAAACGGTGGAGCGGCCGCTGAACGTGATCGAAGGGCCGCTGATGGCCGGCATGAACGTCGTCGGCGATCTCTTTGGCGACGGAAAGATGTTCCTGCCGCAGGTGGTGAAGTCCGCCCGCGTAATGAAGCAGGCCGTCGCCTATCTGATGCCGTTCATGGAAGAGGAAAAGGCGCGCAACCTCGCCAATGGCGTGACCGGCGATGGCCGCAATGCCGCCGGCAAGATCGTGCTCGCGACCGTGAAGGGCGACGTCCACGACATCGGCAAGAACATCGTCGGCATTGTGCTGCAATGTAACAATTTCGAGGTGATCGACCTCGGCGTCATGGTGCCTGCCAACAAGATCATCGAGACCGCCAAGGCCGAAGGCGCGGATATCATCGGGCTATCAGGCCTGATCACGCCCTCGCTCGACGAGATGAGCTTTCTGGCCGGCGAGATGGAGCGACAGGGCATGAAGATGCCACTGTTGATCGGCGGTGCCACGACGAGCCGCGTGCACACTGCGGTCAAGATCGACCCGAACTACAAGGGCGGGCCGGTGGTTCACGTCAACGACGCCAGCCGCGCCGTCGGCGTCGCGTCGTCGCTGCTCTCGCCCGACAAGCGCGAGGCTTATGCCGCCGACGTCCGCGCCGAATACGCCAAGATATCCGACGCGCATTTCCGCGCGCAGGCCGACAAGAAGCGGCTGAAACTGGCAGATGCACGCGCCAACGCGGTCAAGGCCGACTTTGCCAAAATGCCGCCGAAGAAGCCGGCATTCCTCGGCATCAAGAGCTTTGACGCCTATGATCTGGCCGAGCTTGCCGAATACATCGACTGGACGCCGTTCTTCCAGACCTGGGAACTGACCGGGCGCTTCCCCGCCATCCTCAACGATCCCAAGATCGGCGAAGTCGCGCGCTCGCTCTATGACGACGCGCGCAAGATGCTGGACCGCATCATCAAGGAGAAATGGTTCACCGCGCGCGCCACTATCGGCTTCTGGCCGGCCAACGCCGAGGGCGACGATATCACCGTCTATGCCGACGATACGCGGAAGCGGAAGATTGCAACCCTCCACACGCTGCGCCAACAACTGGAGAAGCGCGAAGGCCGCTTCAACGCGGCGCTGTCGGATTTCATCGCGCCGGTGGCGTCGGGCGTGCCGGACTATATCGGCGGCTTCGTCGTCACCGCGGGGATCGGCGAGGACGCGGTGGCCGATCGCTTCAAGAACGCCAATGACGATTATTCCTCGATCCTGTGCAAGGCGCTGGCCGACCGGCTCGCCGAAGCCTTCGCCGAGCGGATGCACCAGCGCGTCCGCAAGGAGTTCTGGGGCTACGCGCCGGACGAGGCGCTGACCTCCGATCAGCTCATCCTCGAACAATATGCCGGCATCCGCCCTGCCCCCGGCTATCCCGCGCAGCCCGATCACACCGAGAAGGCGACGCTGTTCCGCCTGCTGGACGCGGAAAACACTGCCGGCGTAAAGCTGACCGAGAGCTTTGCGATGTGGCCGGGCTCGTCGGTATCGGGGCTTTATTTCTCCCATCCCGAAAGCTTCTATTTCGGCGTCGGCAAGATCGAGCGCGACCAGGTCGAGGACTATGCGGCGCGCAAGGGCATGGCGGTGGCGGAGACCGAGCGCTGGCTCGCGCCGGTGCTGAATTACATTCCCACCCAGGAGCGGGCTGCGGCGAAGGCACCGGTGGCGGAAATCGTGCCCGCCAACGACGTCGCCTCGCACCCGCCCGGCTGCACCTGCGCCGTGCACCTGGCCTGGCGCAAAAAGGCAGTGGGAGCAGGCTAACACTTCACCCTCCCCTGTGTTCAGACCGGAGACAAGGTGGACGGGTGTTCGGAGACATCGTGGACACTTTCGACAGCGAATCAAGGAGGCTGTCGGATGCCGTTCCGCGAGGTGTGCCGGATGGACACGAGATTGGAATTTGTGATGTTGGCCTCGGTGGAGGGAGCCAATGTTCGGCAGCTGTGCCGGCGCTTCGGCGTGAGCCCGACGACTGGCTACAAATGGCTGGAACGTTGGCGGCTGCAAGGAACGGCGGGGCTTCACGAGCTGTCACGTCGGCCGCAGAATTCGCCGTCGCGCAGCGCCGCAGCGACGGAGAAAGCTGTCCTTTCGGTCCGCGCGGAGCATCCGGCCTGGGGCGGTCGCAAGATCGCCAGGCGGCTGAAGGATCTGGGACGGGAAGCCATTCCGGCGCCCTCGACCGTGACGGCGATCTTGAAGCGGCACGGGGTCGAACTGGGCGCACATGGCGGCGGTCAGTCCGCCTTCACCCGGTTCGAGCGGTCGCGGCCGAACGAGTTGTGGCAGATGGACTTCAAGGGCCACGTGGCCCTGCATGCCGGCCGGCTTCATCCGCTGACCGTGCTCGACGATCATTCCCGCTTCTCCGTGCTGCTTGCGGCCTGCGCCAACGAGCGGACCGAGACGGTCCGCCAGCAGCTCATCATCGCCTTCCGCCGCTACGGCCTGCCGGAGCGGCTGATCACCGACAACGGTTCGCCCTGGGGCGACGGACCGGGCAACCCGTTCACTCCGCTCGGGGTCTGGCTGATCGAGCATGGCGTCAAGATCAGCCATTCGCGGCCCTATCATCCACAGACCATGGGCAAGGACGAACGCTTCCATCGCAGCCTCAAGGCCGAGGTGCTGTCCGGTCCGCCGTTCGCCGATCTCGCCGCGGCCGAGCGCGCCCTCGATCGCTGGCGCAACGTCTACAACACACAACGGCCGCACGAGGCGCTCGAGCTTGCTGTCCCGGCCAGCCGCTATCAGCCGAGCCCGCGCGACTATGTCGAGATCGTCGCGCCCTTCGAATATGCCTCGGACGACGTCGTGCGCCGTGTTCAGCAAGGCGGTCACGTCAGCCTCCTCGGCCGCGCCGTCAAAGTTCCCAAAGCCTTCCGCGGAAGGGCTGTGGCGTTCCGACCCACTACACACGATGGCGTCTTCGACGTTGTCTTCAGAACCCAGATGATTGCAACCATCGACATCCGGCCCCTCGACCGCGAGCCCGAAAGTGTCCACGATGTCTCCGAACACCCGTCCACCTTGTCTCCGGTCTGAACAACCTGGAGGGGGAGGGTCGACGCTCATGCAATGAGCGGCGGGGCGGGGTGACGGTCCCTCCGCTCGAACAGTGCCCGAGTTGAAAGACTGTCACCCCGCCCCGTCTCGCATTGCGCTTCGCTCCATGCGAGCCTACCCTCCCCCTCCAGGGGAGGGTGAAGCACGTCATCGCCGCCACAGCCCGATCATCATCACCGGGCTTGACCCGATGATCCATCTTCACAAGACTCTCGCGAAGGTGATGGATGCCCGGATCACGTCCACGGCTGTCCGGTTTAATTTTTGTAGACAAGGCGCATGGCGTTGATTCTTCTGTGCTCCAAGCGTTTGGCGACGTTTTGGGACACGGAGAAGGATCAAGCCATGCTGCATCAGAATAGCGTATTCCACGGACTTCTAAAGCACGTTCCATGGCATCGGTTCGACAGGCTTGTGGAGGAGCATGGAGCCGATGCGCGGGTGCGCCGGTTGTCGACCAAGAGCCAGTTGGTGGCGCTGCTTTATGGTCAGCTTTCGGGGGCGGCGAGCTTGCGCGAGATCGTGGCAGGACTTTCGAGCCATGCTGTGCGGCTCTACCATGTGGGCGCGGCACCGGTTCAACGATCGACCTTCTCGGATGCGAACGCACAGCGGCCTGCCGCCGTGTTCACCGAACTGTTGGCGATAATGATGAAGCAGGCGCATCGCGGGCTGCGTCGCAAGCTTGCCGAGACGACCTACCTGATCGATGCCACGAGCGTGCGCTTGAACGAACACAGCGCCGGCTGGGCGCGGTTCTCGGCGGGGGTCTGCGGTGCCAAAGTGCACGTAATTTACGACGCCGACGCCGATCGCCCAATCTATGCCGCGGTCACTCCGGCCAACGTCAACGACATCACCATGGCCCAGCAAATGCCGATCGAGCCGGGCGCCACTTATGTCTTCGATCTCGGTTATTACGACTATGCCTGGTGGGCCGCGCTCGATGCCGCCGGCTGCCGGATCGTCAGCCGCTTCAAATCCAACACGCCGCTCGACGTGGTGGAGGAACTGCCCGTCATCCCGGACGGCAACATCCTCTCCGACCGCATCGGCTTCCTTCCCGCACGCCAGGCCAAGAGCCGCTGCAATCCAATGCAGGATGCGGTACGCGAGGTCCGCATCATGACCGATACCGGAAAGATGCTGCGTATCTTGTCGAATGATCTCGATGCCAGCGCACAAGAGATCGCTGATCTCTATCGTCGACGCTGGGCCATCGAGTTGTTCTTCCGCTGGATCAAGCAGACCCTCAAGATCACTCGCTTCGTCGGCACATCCGAGAATGCCATACGCATCCAGATTGCGGTCGCGCTCATCGCCTTCCTGCTGCTGCGCCTGGCCCAGGCTGCACAGAAAGCCGTTCCAAGCCCAACCGTCTTCAGCAGGCTGGTTCGGGCCAACCTCATGCACCGCCGATCGATCGACAAGCTGCTCGAACCATCGCCAATCGTCCAAGATCAGCGGCAGATGAGCCTAAGTCTATGCTAAAACTAAACCGGACAGCCGTGGATCACGTCCGGGCATGACGCCGGAGTGTACTCTGCCATGAAATTCTTCTCGTTCTGGCGATCGCTGGCGAGCTTTCGGGTTCGCATTGCGCTCAACCTGAAAAATGTCCCGGCCGACGTGATCTTCGTCGACCTCGACGCCAACGCGCATCGCGATCCCGAATATCGCAAGGTCAATCCGCAGATGGCGCTGCCGGCGCTGGTCGAGGATGACGGCACCACGCTGTTCCAGTCGCTCGCCATTCTCGAATATCTCGACGAGAAATATCCCTCCCCGCCGCTGCTGCCCGCCGACCTAAACGGCCGCGCCCGCGTGCGTGCGCTGGCGCTGATGGTGGCCTGCGAGGGCCATCCCCTGCTGACGCCGCGAGTGCGCCGCTATCTCGATCACGAACTGAATCTGCGCGACACCCAGCAGGCGGCCTGGCGCCGACACTGGATCGTGGAGACGCTGGCGGCGCTGGAGGGACATCTCGCCGATAACAAGGACACCGGAAAATTCTGCCACGGCGATGCGCCGACGCTGGCCGATATCTGCATGGTCGGCCACGTCACCGTGGCGGTAACGCAGCAGATCGATTTGAAAATCTATCCGACCGTGAAGCGCATCTTCGAAACCGCGATGGCGCTGCCGGAGTTCGCGAAAGCCCATCCGCTGGCACAGCCGGATACGCCCGAGGCGATGCGGGCGAAGGGGTGATGAGCGCGGCTCGCTATCCGGCGACGCGGCTCTCTCCGCACCCGACCAGAAAAATCGTGAAAACAACCCCATGCAAAGTAGGATTGAGGCCGGCTCGCGCTCGTGCGAGCGCAGCCGTAGGGTGGGCAAAGGAGCGTAGCGACGTGCCCACCATTCCCTCGGCATAGAAGGTGGGCACGCTGCGCTTTGCCTACCCTACAACAGCAACAGCCACTCACCCCTTCGGCGGGGCCAGCGCCTGCACGATTTCCTGGAACGGCGACAGCGCCTCGCACCGCTCGGAATGCGCCTTCAGCGCGGGATAGCGATCACCGAACAGCGCGGGATGCGCCTCGCCGGTGAAGCGCAGCACGCAGGCCACCGCAATATCGGCATGGCCGATCTTGTCGCCGGACCAATAGGGCGTCTTGACTTCGGCCCGCTCCTTTTCCAGCATCTCCAGCACGCCTGATATCTGCGCCTTGCAGCGCTCGACCCAGAGATCGAGCTGCTTCTCCTTGCGCAGCACGCGCTCGTACAGCAGGCTGACGCCCTTGTCGCCGAGCCCCATCGCCAGCGCGCAGATCCGCAAATGCCGCCAGCGCGCCTCGCCGCTCCGCGCGATCATCGCCTTGTCGGCGCCGACGCGGTCATCGAGATAATCCAGCATCATCGCGCTCTCGATCAGCGCTTCCCCGCTATCCAGCACCAGCGTCGGCACCCGCCGCAGCGGATTGTAGGCCGCGATCTTGTCGGCATCGCCAAAGGTCGACCACGGTTTGTGCTCGAATTCGATGCCGTAAAGCCGCATGGCGATGGCGACACGGCGGACGAAGGGAGAGTCGAATTGGCCGATCAGGATCATGGTTCTTTTTGCTCTCTGCTTGTCATGGCCGGGCTTGACCCGGCCATCCATCCTTCTTCAGATAGAATCTTAGTTTGATGGATGCCTGGATCAAGTCCGGGCACGACAATCCGAGCCAGGAATCGACCATGTTGCGTTCATTTGCCCCCGTGCTGTTCCTGCTGACATTTGCCGCGACGGCCCATGCCCAAACCGCCCCCACCGGCTTCCAGTCGCCGTCCAAAAACGTCGCCTGCCAGTATTTCGACTACGACAAGCAGAACGTGCTCCGCTGCGACATCAGCGCGATGGAAACCAAGTCGCGCCGTCCCGCCGATTGCGAGCTCGACTATGGCGGCGCCTTCGAGATGAACGCCAAGGGTGCGGCCGCGCGCATCTGCCACGGCGACACCGTAATGGACAAATCGCTGCCGGTGCTGGGCTATGGTGAGGTCTGGCAGCGCGGGGGATTTACGTGCAAGTCGGAGCAGACGGGTGTGACGTGCTTCAACACCGATCGCCGTGGGTTTTCGCTGGCGCGGGCGAAGCAGGAGGTGTTTTGAGAAATGCTCCGAAAGCGCCGCAAGCACATCTGTCATACTCCGCCACCGGGTCTCGCCTTTGGCGAGCCCGATGACAGGCTCCAGCGGAGTATCCAGTACGCCGCAGCCGCTCGGCCCTATCGCAACTGCTCTGGAATACTGGAAACGTGAATCCATCTCCCCGCATGCGCGGGGATGACAGCCGACAAAGAGGACGCGTTAGTGCCTCACTCAACCACCGGCAGATGCGGCGCGGCATCGAGCGGCACGGTGCCGTCGAGTCGCGGATCATCGATCACCTCGATTTGCCGCCGGAAGGCACGAAAGCCCGTGCGCTGGTAGAACGCCATCGCGGCGGGATGATCGAAGGTGCAGGTGTGCAGCCAGAGGCGATCAATCGGGCGCGACCAGGCGATATCAAGCGCGCGATTCATCAGCCAGCGCCCCGCGCCGCTACCGACCAGCTTTGCGGTGACGCCGAACATCACGATCTCGCATTGGCCGGGCTTTGCAAAATTCAGCTCGAGCAGGCCCTCGTCGCTGCCGACATCGACCAGCGCATAAACTTCGAGCTGCGGTGAATGCAGGTGAGCCGCGAGTTCGGCATCGCGCATCCTGATCCGCGAAACCCACAGCCATTGCTCGCCGATACGGCGGTAGAGGTCGCGAAACCAGTCCAGCGGCGGCGTCTCGACCCGGCGCAACGTCCAGGCGCCAGCGGGATCGGGGCGCGGCACGGGACGCGCGGTCATTTCCAGGTGCGTGACGATGGCGGCGACCTTGCCATTGGGGATATCGGAATAGCCGTCGGGCACGATCAATTGACGTCACTCCCCTTCATCGCTCGCCAGCACGCCCTTCACGGCCCGCGCCCAGCCGGCGAGTTTGCGGTCCCGCGTCGCTTTGCTCATGTTGGGTTTGAAGCGATGTTCGAGCCGCCAGTTGTCGGCGAACTTTGCGGGCTCGGGATAGACGCCGGCATGCAGGCCGGCGAGATAGGCGGCGCCGAGCGCGGTGGTTTCCTGGATCACCGGGCGGTCGACCGGGGCGTCGAGGAGATCGGCGAGGCGCTGCATGGTCCAGTCGGACGCCGTCATGCCGCCGTCGACGCGCAGCACGTTGGCGGCCTTCTCGCCCGGCCAGTCGGCGCGCATCGCCTCGCGGAGATCGAAGGTCTGGTAACAGACACTCTCCAGCGCCGCATGCGCGAGCTCGGCGGGGCCGGTGTTGCGGGTCAGCCCGAACAGCGCGCCGCGTACGCGCGGATTCCAGTAAGGCGCCCCCATGCCGACGAAGGCCGGCACCAGATAGACGCTTTGCATGGGATCGGATTTGTCGGCGAGCGGGCCGGTCTCGGATGCCTGCTTGATGATACCGAGGCCGTCGCGCAGCCATTGCACGGCGGAACCTGCGACGAAGATCGAGCCTTCCAGCGCGTAGGTGCGCTTGCCGTTCAATTGATAGGCGATGGTGGTGAGCAGCTTGTTCTTCGAAGCGACCGGCGTGGTTCCGGTATTGAGCAGCGCAAAGCAGCCGGTGCCGTAGGTCGACTTGATCATGCCGGGCTCGAAGCAGGCCTGGCCGATGGTCGCGGCCTGCTGGTCGCCGGCGATGCCGGATATCGCGATCGAACCGCCGAACAGGTCTGGCACGCAGTCGCCGAACTTGGCGGAGGAGTCCTTGACCTCCGGCAGCATCGAGTGCGGCACGCGCAACAGCTTCAGGAGCTCGTCGTCCCACTCGCCGGTGTGGATGTTGAACAGCAGCGTGCGCGAGGCGTTGGTGGCGTCGGTCGCGTGCACCTTGCCGCCGGTCAGCCGCCACAGCAGATAGCAATCGACGGTGCCGAACATCAGTTCGCCGCGGCCGGCGCGTTCGCGCGCGCCGGGGACGTGGTCGAGGATCCAGGCGACTTTGGTGCCGGAGAAATAGGGATCGATGATCAGGCCGGTTTTCGCCGAAATCGCGGGCTCGTGGCCTTCATTCTTCAGTTTGGCGCAGATGTCGGCGGTGCGGCGGTCCTGCCAGACGATGGCACGGTGCACCGCCTGCCCGGTGGCGCGGTCCCAGACCACGGTCGTCTCGCGCTGGTTGGTGATGCCGATGGCGGCGATGTCCTTGGCCGTGAGGCCGGCCTTCTCCAGCGCCTGGCGGCAGACCATCACGGTCGAAGTCCAGATGTCCTCCGGCTCGTGCTCGACCCAGCCGGAGGCCGGGAAATGCTGCTGGAATTCGGCTTGCGCCGTCGCAGCGATGGAGATGTCGCTGCGGAACACGATGGCGCGCGAGGACGTGGTGCCCTGATCGATGGCCAGCACAAAGGACATGACGTTGCTTCCCCGGGGAGGATTGTTGGTTGCCTGAAGCAATCCGATTGGGAAAGGTTCGTCAATATGAAGGCGGCGGGACCTTCCTTACCCTCCCCTGGAGGGGGAGGGTCGGGACGGATCGAGCGAAGCGAGATACGTGACGGGGTGGGGTGATCTCTCAACTCGGGCACTGTTGGATGTGGAGAGACCGTCACCCCGCCCCGCCGCTTCGCGGCGACCCTCCCCCTCCAGGGGAGGGTAAGAGATCATGTCGCCGCTGTCGTAACGCCACCATCCACCACGATGGTCTGGCCGGTCATGAAGGTCGACGCGTCAGACGCCAGATAGGCCACCGCTCCGGCGATTTCGTCGGGCTCGCCGATGCGGCGCAGCGGGGTACCTGATGTGCGGCGCTTGAGGTTGTCAGGGTCTTCCCACAACGCCCTCGCGAAATCGGTTTTGACGAGGCCCGGCGCCACGCAATTGACGCGGACGCCCTTCGGGCCCCATTCGCCGGCAAGGCTGCGGCACAGCGCGAAATCAGCCGCCTTCGAGATGCCGTAGGCGCCGATCACGGTGGAACCGCGCATGCCCCCGATCGAAGAGATGATCACCACCGAGCCGTTGCCGCGCTCGGCCATCTGCGGGATCGCCAGCGCGCAGAGCCAGATGTTGCTCTTGACGTTAGAGCCCATGATCTTGTCGAAGGCCTCGTCCTTGATGTCGAGCAGCGGGCCGTAATACGGATTCACCGCGGCGTTGCAGACGAGGATGTCGACCTTGCCGTAATGCTTGGTGGTGCCTGCGACCAGCGCCTCGACTTCCTCGCGGCGCGAGATGTTGCAGGGAATGACATGGGCATCGCCGCCGGCCTTCTTGATGCCCTCGGCGACTTCGTGGCAGGCGTCGGCCTTGCGGCTGGAGATCACGACCTTGGCGCCGAGCTTGGCCAGCAGTTCGGCGGAAGAGCGGCCGATGCCGCGGCTGGAGCCGGTGATGATGGCGACCTTGCCGGTGAGATCGAACGGGGTGTTTTTCATTGTTGTTGCCTCCGCTTGCTCCGCACGCACCACTGTCATCGCCCGGCCTTGTGCGCAATTGCGCACTGGGACCGGGCGATCCAGTACGCCGCGGCGTTAGTGATGATTGAACGTTCTCTGGAATACTTGTATGGGGCTTGGTCAATAGTGGTCGTTGCTAGGTCATTGCGTTGATCTCCGAGGGAGGCCGACATCCCCGCGTGCCGACCTCAAGACGGGCTGTCCGCCTTGGCGCAGCGACCGTCAAGGGTGGCCGGAGGCCATCGCGTAGCGACGCAGCCCTTGACGGTCGCAAGCTTGGCGGCAGGCTTGAGGTCGGCACGCGGGGATGTCGGTGGCGAGATGAGGACGACTTCCGAGGCGAGCCCGCCTTGGACGCGATATCGCGTCGCAGACTTGTATTCGGTTGATCGATCGGGATCAGAACCATGATGCATGCATGCGCATCGGGGCGAGCTCCGGGGCGGCGGGTCCATTCTGGGTCGCGGCGCAAAGGCCATGTATTCCTGCGGATCATCGCCACCTCGGATGCCGTTGGCAGACCGCACGCCGGGCTGCCAAACCGTCAATGGTGTGGGGTTAAGGGAAGCTGCACGGTCAGGTGCCGGCGGGTCGTAACTTGATGTCCTCCGTCAGCTGGCCGGTGGTCACAAGCCGCCACAGGGCGATGAGTAGCTTACGGGCCAGCGCCACGATCATGGTCTTGCGCGTGGTGCGTCGGCCATCGGCGGTGCGCTCACGGAACCAGTTGGCGAGCCGGCTGCCCTTCTGAAAGATCAGAAAGCGCCAGGCCAGTTGGATCATCCCCCGGCGAACCCGGCCGTTGCCGGCGCGGGCCAGTCCCTTCTCGCGCCGGCGCTGACCGCTCTCGTCCGGCGCGCCGGTTAGCCCGGCATAGCGCGCGACAGCTCTGCGATCGCGCAGATTGCGCGACAGAATCTCATTCACCAGCATGTCGGCGGTCTCGATGGCAATGCCCAGAACCCTTGCGATCAGACGAACCATCGCATGGGGTCCTTGTGATGTGGCCGGCGCAGCGGTGAGGCGCTGCAGCCGTGCGCTTTCGATGGCGCGGATCTGGTCGCGCAGCAGGCATAGCCGCTCCAGATCGCGGCGCAGCTCCGCCCTGGCATTGTCCGGCAGCGGCGTTCCTTCCGCGGTACGCTGTGTCTCCAGTTGCTGCGCCGCCTTGCGAAGCCTCGGATTGAACCCGCCGATGCCGAACAAGGCGAGGACGGCTTTGACCCGGTTGACGATCCGCGTCTGCTCGCTCACCAGGCTCTCCCGCTCGCGGCCCGGTCGTCGAGCGTCTTCTTCCGCCATGGTCGGGATCGTGGCCATGCTGCAATGGCGCTTCTCACCACGCAGCCAACCCAGCAACGAACGCATCAGCAGTTCCGTGTCGATCCGATCGCTTTTGGGACGCCGGTGCTCGCGAGACACCGCGATGCTCGCAGGATGGATGACGTAAGCTTCGATGGCGCGGGCCTGCAGCCAGCGGGCCAGCCAGAACCCCTCCCGTCCGGCCTCATAGGCGCAGACGATTCGCTTGACCGCGCGTCCCGCCTTGTGCGCTTCCTCGCACCAGCGCTGCAGCAGCTTCAGCAGAGCGTTCGCGTCTGCATCAAGCTTCTTCAGCGGCCGGCGTGTGACGCCGGGGATCATAGCTGCAACCAGCCACTTCGACTGGCTCATCTCGATAACTGCAACGAGTGTGTTATCCTGCTCGAAGGCGGTGAGGGACCTGCTGACGTCAAACGGTTGCGACATGGCGTGCTCCATTGCGTGACCACGGCGCCCGAGGTGTCGATACCCTCGCCGCCGCTGACCCTGCCGCCACCCCCTCATAGCATCTGGATCCCCCGCTTTCGCGGGGGATGACAGCTTCACTGCCGCATTACACCAGCCCGCCCGCGTCGGTGACGCGGCGGAGGTGGTAGTCGGTGTCGCCAAACGTATTCTCGATCATGGTCAGCCGCTTGAAGTAGTGGCCGATCTTGGCTTCCTGGGTCATGCCGATGCCGCCGTGAAGCTGGATCGACTGCTGGCCGATGAACTTGCCTGACTTGCCGATCTGCACCTTGGCGGCGGCGACTGCGGTCGCACGCTCCTTGGCGCTGTCGAAATCGGCCGCCATGGTCGCGAACATCGACATGCTGCGGGCCTGTTCCAGCGCCACGAACATGTCGGCGGCGCGGTGCTGCAGGGTCTGGAAGGTGCCGATCGCAACGCCGAACTGCTTTCGCGTCTTGAGATATTCGACCGTGCTCTTCAGCGATTCATCCATCGCGCCGACAGCCTCCGCGCACATCGCGGTGCGGGCTTCATCTACCACGCGCTCGATCAGGGCGAGGCCGTTCTCGGGATCGCCGATCGCAGCATCTGCACCAACCTCGACGCCGGTGAAGGTGATATCAGCCGCATGCAGGCCGTCCTGGGTCGGATAGCCCTTGCGGGTGACGCCTTTTGCACTGGCCGGCACCAGGAACACGCCGATGCCGCCTTTGTCACGCTGGCCG
The DNA here is from genome assembly GCF_001693515.2 of Bradyrhizobium paxllaeri. Taxonomy (NCBI): domain Bacteria; kingdom Pseudomonadati; phylum Pseudomonadota; class Alphaproteobacteria; order Hyphomicrobiales; family Nitrobacteraceae; genus Bradyrhizobium; species Bradyrhizobium paxllaeri. Next base: position 774,073 of record NZ_CP042968.1, on the reverse strand, counting down.
CCCTTGGTACGCGCGGTCACGATCAGCGTGTCGGCGTTCTCGCCGTTGAGCACGACGAACTTTTCGCCGTCGATGACCCAGCCCGCGCCCTTCTTCTTGGCGGTGGTTGCGACATCGCCGAGATCGTAGCGCGAGTTCTTTTCGAGCTGCGCGAAGGCAAAGGTCTTGCTGCCGTCGATGATGCCGGGGATGTGCGCGGCCTTCTGCTCAGCCGAGCCGCCATGGCGCAGGAAGCCGCCGCCGATCACCACCGTCGCCAGATAAGGCTCCAGCACCAGCGCCTTGCCGAGCGCTTCCATCACGATCATGGTCTCGACCGCACCGGCGCCGAAGCCGCCATCGGCTTCCGCGAACGGCAGGCCCAGCAAACCCTGCTCGGCGAGCTTGCCCCACACGACCTTGCTCCAGCCGCCCTTTTCCTTCTGGTACTTCTTGCGCGCATCGAAATCGTAGGAGTCGGTCAACAGACCGTCGATGCTTTCCTTGAGAAGACGCTGCTCCTCGGACAAATCAAAATCCATGTTCGTTACTTTCTCTAGAATTCAACTCGGGCAACGCCGTTGCCGACCCCTCCGTCGTCATCCCCGCGGAAGCGGGGATCCAGTAATCACCGGCGCGTCGTAAGCTATGACTGCCGCGGCGTACTGGGTCCCCCGCCTTCGCGGGGGACGACATGTGTGTTGTGGTGACACTAAAGCCCAAGCACCGCCTTGGTGATGATGTTGCGCTGGATCTCGTTGGAGCCGCCGTAGATCGAGACCTTGCGGTTGTTGAAGTAGCTCGGCGCGATCTGGGCGGTCCAGTCCATGGTCTCGTTGGAGCCGTCGTCGCCATGCACGTCGTACGGCGCGGCGAACGGGCCGATCACTTCCATCAGAAGCTCGGTGGTGGTCTGCTGGATTTCCGAGCCCTTGATCTTCAGCACCGAAGACGCCGGGTTGGGCTTGCCCTTGCCGTGCTTGCCTTCGTCGGCGACGACGCGAAGCTGGGTGAGTTCGAGCGCCTTGAGCTCGATCTCACAGGCCGCAAGCTTCTCGCGGAAGCCCTGGTCCTCGATGACGGGCTTGCCGTTCGATTCGACCTTGGAGGCGAGATCCTTGATGCGGCGCAGCCGCTCCTTGGAGACGCCGACGCGGGCGATGCCGGTGCGCTCGTTGCCGAGCAGGAACTTTGCGTAGTCCCAGCCCTTGTTCTCCTCACCGATCAGGTTCTCGACCGGCACCTCGACGTCGTCGAAGAACACTTCGTTGACCTCATGGCCGCCGTCGATGGTCTCGATCGGGTGCACGGTGACGCCCTTCGACTTCATGTCGAACACGATGAAGGAGATGCCCATCTGCTTCTTCGCATTGGTGTCGGTGCGGCAGAGGCAGAAGATCATGTCGGCGTGCTGGGCGAGCGTGGTCCAGGTCTTCTGGCCATTGATGATGTACTTGTCGCCCTTGCGCTCGGCCTTGGTCTTGAGCGAGGCGAGGTCCGATCCCGAGCCGGGCTCGGAGAAGCCCTGGCACCACCAGTCGTCGACATTGGCGATGCGCGGCAGGTACTGCTGCTTCTGCTTCTCGTTGCCGAAGGTGTAGATGACCGGGCCGACCATGCTGACGCCGAAGGCCAGCGGCGCCGGCGCCGGATGCATCTGCAGTTCTTCGTTGAAGATATAGTGCTGCACCGAGGTCCAGCCCGTGCCGCCATATTCCTTCGGCCAGTGCGAGACCCCCCAGCCCTTCTTGTTGAGGATACGCCACCAGGCGATCATCTCGTCCTTGGAGAGGTGACGGCCCTCCACCATCTTGCGCCGCGTCTCCGGCGGCACGTTGTCCCGGAAGAAGGCCCTGACCTCCTCACGAAACGCTATTTCTTCCTTGCTGAAAGCGAGATCCATCGGATCCTCCTGTGAGCGAACTTGATTCCTGCGAACTCTCTATCTCGTCGTCCCCGCGAACGCGGGGACCCATAACCACCGGCTTCCGTTGTTACCAAAGCCGTCTCCCCAACTGCCCCAAGCTGGGCCGCGGCGTATGGGTCCCGGCTCAAGGCCGGGACGACGGCGGGATTTAGGAACGACCTCCTGATACGGCTTGTTGTTTCGATGGCGCAGCCTGCAGCTGCGATTGCTGCATGCGCAATTCGTGGCGCGACAGTTTGCCGACCGGCGTGCGCGGCAGTTCGTCGACGAAATCGACCTCCGCCGGCAGTTCATGCTTGCCGAGCTTGCCGGTGAGGAAGACGCGCAATTCATCCAGCGTGAACGGTTTTGCGCCGTCACGCAGCTTGATGAAGGCTTTCGCCGCCTCGCCACGGTAATCATCGGGAATCCCGATCACGATTACTTCCTGCACGGCGGGATGCGTATAGATCGCCTGCTCGATCATCTGCGGATAGACGTTGAAGCCGCCGGAGATAATCATGTCCTTCTTGCGGTCGACCAGAAAGAAATAACCGTCCGCGTCCATGTAGCCGATATCGCCGGTTAGGAAGCGGTCGCCGACAAAGGCGTCCGCGGTTTCCTTCGGCCTGTTCCAGTAACCCTTGGTGACGTTCGGGCCGCGGATGCGGATTTCGCCGGTTTCGCCCACTGGCATCAGTCTGGTCGGATCCTCCAGCGACACCACGTCCATCTCGATGCCGGGCAGCATCAGGCCGATCGAGCCGGGCTTGTCCGGCCCCTCCTTCGGGTGTGCGGTGCCAGGCGAGCAGGTTTCGGTCATGCCCCAACCGCTCTTGAGCTTCATCCCGACCCTGTGCTCCAGGATCCGCGCGACCTCGACCGGCAGCGGCGCGCCGCCTGAGCCAACGCTGACCAGCGAGGACAGGTCGCGCTTGTCCAGGTCCGGCAAGGCGGCGATCGCGATCCACATGGTGGGCACGCCGGGAAACGCCGTCGCGCGCTTCACTTCGATGTCGCGCATCACGGCCTCGACATCGAAACGTTGATGCAGCGAGATCAGATTGCCGCGCCGGATCGACGACAGCAGCACCACCGTCAGCGCGTAGATGTGAAACAGCGGCAGCACGCAGATCACGCGCTCGATCGCATTGCGCTCGGCGCGCGACGGCCTGCCCCAGACGTCGTAGACCGACACTGCCGAGGTCAGATTGCCATGGCTCAGCATCGCGCCCTTCGGCAGGCCGGTGGTGCCGCCGGTATATTGCAGCAGCGCCACGTCATCGGCCGAGATTGCGGGCCATTGCGCCGGCTTCATCGCGCCGTCAATGAACTGCTTGAACGTGATGATCTTCGGATTATCTGGCAGCGCCGCTTGCTGTGTGCCGACCTTGCCCCAATGATCGTCCTCGCAAACGATCAGGCGATCGAGCAGGCCGTGAGCGAGGAATTTCAGCGCGGTCGGCAGCAGCGCCGACAGATTGCTGGTGACCAGCACCCGCGCGCCGGAATCGGAGAGCTTGTGCGACAGCGCGATCTCGCCGTCGAGCGGCGACAAATGCACGACACGGGCGCCGGCCTTCAACGCGCCGAAGAAATTGACGGGATGATCGGGCGAATTGCCGAGGAACAGCGCGATCGAACTGTTCTTGCCGTAGCCGGCGCGGAGGAAGGCGCTGGCGGCGGTTTCCACCAGCGATTCGAGTTCGCTGTAGCTGATCGGCCGGTCGCGAAATTCAAGCGCCGGCCGCGAGGCGAACTCTGCGGCGGCGTCCGACAACAGGTCCGGCAGCGTGCCGCGCGCGATCGCGTCGTCCCAGCGGACGCCTTGCGGATAGAACTGTTCGCCGGGATGGGGCATTTGTGCGCTCAGTACAGCGTGCTAGCCAAGCCGTCATTCCGGGGCGCTCGCGGCCAGCGAGCGAACCCGGAATCTCGAGGTTCCGGGTTCGCGCTATGCGCGCCCCGGAACGACGTGGAGAGAGCGTACCAGCCCATCAAGCCGCTTTCGACTGCGCCAGCGACGCAAACGTCTTGCCTTCCGCGGCGAGGCGCTTGAGCAGCGGCGCCGGTTCGAGCGAGGGATCGTTGGTCTCCTTGGCGTAATGAGAGAGACGATCGGCGATGTGCTTGAGACCGACCTGGTCGGCATAGAACATCGGGCCGCCGCGGTAGATCGGCCAGCCATAGCCGTAGAGCCAGATCACGTCGATGTCGCTCGGCCGCGCCGCGATCTTCTCTTCGAGGATCCGCGCGCCCTCATTGATCATCGGGTACATCATGCGCTCGAGGATTTCGTCGTCGCTGACGACGCGCTTCTTGCGGCCGAGACGCTGCAGCGTCTCGTCGATCAGCTTCTCGACCTCCGGATCCGGCAGCGCCGCGCGCGAGCCGGCTTCATATTTATAGTAGCCCTTGCCGGTCTTCTGGCCGAACCGCCCGGCTTCGCACAGCGCGTCGGCGATTTCCGACTTGATGCCGCGGTCTTTGCGCGAGCGCCAGCCGATATCGAGGCCGGCAAGATCGCTCATCGCGAACGGACCCATCGGCATGCCGAACTTCGTCACCACGGCGTCGACCTGCTGCGGCAAGGCGCCTTCGAACAAGAGCTTTTCGGACTGCTTGCCGCGCTGGGCAAGCATGCGGTTGCCGACAAAGCCGTCGCAGACGCCGACGACCGCCGGCACCTTTGCGATCTTGCGCGCAATCGACACGGCGGTGGTCAGCGCATCCGGCGCGGTCTTGTCGGCGCGGACGATCTCGCACAGCTTCATGACGTTCGCCGGCGAGAAGAAGTGCATGCCGAGCACGTCCTGCGGACGTTTTGTGACCTTCGCGATCTCGTCGATGTTCAGATACGACGTGTTGGAGGCCAGCACCGCGCCCGGCTTGGCGTGCTTGTCGAGCGCCTCGAACACTTCCTTCTTGACCGCCATGGTCTCGAAAACGGCCTCGATCACCAGGTCAGCGTCCTTGACGTTCTCAAGGCCGACCTTGCCGTCGATCAGACCCATGCGCTTGGCCGGGGCATCGGCGGGGATGCCGCCACGGGCGGCGGTCGCCTCGTAGTTCTTCTGCATGACGCCCATGCCGCGCTTGAGCTGCTCTTCGCCGGTCTCGATCAGCGTCACCGGGATACCGGCATTGGCGAACGACATCGCGATGCCGCCGCCCATGGTGCCGGCGCCGATGATGGCGACACGCGAAACATTGCGCGCCTTCGTTCCTTCCGGAACCCCGGCGATCTTGGCCGCCTCGCGCTCCGAGAAGAAGGCGTAACGCTGCGCCTTGGACTGATCGCTCGACACCAGCTTGAGGAAACCTTCGCGCTCCTTCTTCAGGCCTTCATCGAACGGCAACTCGATGGCGGCGCGCACGGCGTCCGCCGCTGCAAACGGTGCTTCCAGTCCGCGCGCCTTCTTGGTCAAGGCGGCGACCGCGTTGGTGAAGATCGAGATGTCGGCCTTGGCCGCCGCGAGCTTGCTGTCGTCATCGCGCAGTTTGCGCAGCGGGCGCTTCTCCGCGAGCACCTTGCGGGCAAAAGCCTCGCCACCAGACGCCGGCCCCTCGACGATTTCCTCGATCAGGCCATTCTTGAGCGCATCCGCCGCGCTGATCGGATCGCCGCTGACGATCATCTTGACCGCGAGTTCGGGGCCGACCGCACGCGGCAGGCGCTGGGTACCGCCGGCGCCCGGCAGCAGGCCAAGCTTCACCTCGGGCAGGCCGAGCCTAGCTTCCTTGGTCGCCACGCGATAGTGGCATGCCAGCGCAACTTCAAGACCGCCGCCGAGCGCGGTGCCGTGAATCGCGGCGATGATCGGCTTCGGCGACTTCTCCATGAGCTCCAGCATCTCGGCGAGGCCCGGAGGCTTCGGCGGCTTGCCGAATTCGGTGATGTCGGCGCCGGCGATGAAGGTGCGGCCGTCGCAGGTCAGCACGATCGCCTTCACCTCCGCATCCGCGATCGCACTTTTCATGCATTCGAAAATACCGCCGCGCACGGCGGCGCTGAGCGCGTTTACCGGAGGGCTGTTGACCGTGACGATCGCGATGACGTCTTGACGCTCGAGTTTTACCACTTCGCTCACGGGACTCTCCCTGGATTACTTGTTCTTGGATGCCACTCGACTTGCGTTGAGTGGCTACGGCCGTCTCGTCAATTTCGCACTGCGAAATTTAATTCCACATCTTGACAGGGAGGGTTATTTTGAAGCACGTCCCTTGTCAACGAGCTCATCAGCAGTGGCGGGTAATGAAGCGTCCAGGGAAGAAAGTGGCGACTGATCGCAGCTTCGTCGTCGCACTTTCCCGCGGACTGGATGTATTGCGCGCATTTCATCCCAACGACGGACTTCTCGGCAATCAAGAACTTGCCGCCCGTACCAATCTGCCGAAGCCAACCATTTCCCGGCTGACCTACACCCTGACCAAGCTCGGTTATCTTACACCCGTTCCCCGGTTCGAGAAGTATCAGCTCGCGCCATCAGCCATGGCGCTGGGGTATGCCGCGCTCGCCAATCTCGGTGTTCGGCATTTGTCCGAGCCCTATCGCGAAGCGCTGATGCGCGAGACCGGCGGCGCCGTCGCGGTCGGCGGGCGCGACCGTCACAGCATGATCTATTTCGGGCAGAGCCGCACCGGCCTGCTCGGTGTGCAGCTTGACGTCGGCTCGCACGTGCCGATCGCGACCACCGCGATGGGACGCGCCTATATCTGGGCCCTGCCCGACGACGAACGCGCTTCGTTATTGCGCGAACTGCGCGACCATTACGGCAATCGCTGGTCCAAAATGCGCGACGGCATCGAACGCGCGGGCGAAATGCTCGCGCGCCGCGGCTTCACCATCTCCGCCGGCGAATGGCAGGAGGACGTGCACGCGGTCGGCGTGCCGCTGAAGCTCAGCGACGGAACCGGACCATATGCCTTCAATTGCGGCGCGCCCGCTTTCCGTTTCACGGAAGATCGCCTGGTCAACGACATTGGACCTCGCCTTGTCACGATGGTAAGGAACATCGAGACGGCGCTGGGCGGCGCAGCACCGCAATCAAAAAAAACAGAAAACAAAAAACCCAAAGCAGGAGGAAGAGTTGCACGTTTGGCCGAGGGGATCAGATAGTCTTCACCATGACCGGCGAAAATATTCGCGCGGTCATTCCCGCTCCGTGATCAGGGCGGGCGGGACGCGATGACGCAGGCACAGCTCGCGCAGGGCAATTCGCCCCTGCTCGCGGTTCGCGACGTCAGCGTCGTGTTCGGCGGCATCATCGCGCTCAACGGCGTGACCTTTAACATGCACAAGGGAAATATCCTTGGGCTGATCGGACCGAACGGCGCCGGCAAGACGACACTGTTCAACTGTCTCTCCCGGCTCTATCAGCCGTCTTCCGGTGATATCCTGATGGAAGGCGCCAGCATCCTGACGCGCCCGGCGCACAAGATCGCCGAGATCGGCATCGGCCGCACCTTCCAGAACGTCGCGCTGTTTCCCAACCTTTCGGTGCTCGACAATGTCCGCGTCGGCTGCCATTCGCGCACGTCGAGCGACATCGTCTCGGACTCGCTGAAGCTCGCCTGGGTTCGCCGCAGCGAAGCCGACGTCAACAGGAAGGTCCACGAGATCCTCGCCTATCTCGATCTCGAGGAGGTCGGCCACACCGTGGTGTCGGGGCTGCCGTTCGGCACCCAGAAGCGTGTCGAGCTGGCGCGCGCGCTCGCCGCCGACCCGAAGATCCTGCTGCTTGACGAGCCCGCCGGCGGCCTCAACCACGAGGAAGTCTATGTGCTCGGCGATTTGATCAAGAAGCTTCGCGACGAGCGGCATCTCACCGTGCTGCTGGTCGAGCATCATATGGGTCTGGTGATGTCGATCGCCGACCACGTCGTCGCGCTTAACTTCGGCCGCAAGCTCGCCGAGGGAACGCCGGCCCAGGTCCAGGCCGATCCGGATGTCATCAAAGCCTATCTGGGGAGCAAGGACCAATGACCGCGATGCTCAACGTCAAGGACCTGCGCGCCTATTACGGCCAGGTCCAGGCTCTTCACGGCCTCACCTTTGCGCTCAACGAGGGTTCGCTGACCACGCTGCTGGGCGCCAACGGCGCCGGCAAGACCACCACCTTGCGGGCGATCTGCAACATGGTGCGCTCGACCGGCGCGATCGAGTTCGAGGGCAAGCCGCTGTCCGGCAAGTCCACCGAAAACGTCGTCCGGCTCGGCATTGCGCATGTGCCGCAGGGCCGCGGCACCTTCACCACCATGACGGTGGAGGAGAACCTGCAGCTCGGGGCCATCACCCGCACCGACAAGAAGAACATCGTCGCCGATATCGAGCGCATGTATGAGCACTTCCCGGTGCTCAAGGAGCGCCACACCCAGCAGGCCGGCACGCTGTCGGGCGGCGAGCAGCAGATGCTCGCGGTCGCGCGCGCGCTGATGCTGCGTCCGCGGCTGATGCTGCTGGACGAGCCGTCCTTCGGCCTGGCGCCGCTGATCGTGCGCGAGCTGTTCAAGATTCTCGGCAAGATCAACCGCGAGGACAAGGTCACCATTCTGGTGGTCGAGCAGAACGCGCAACTGGCGCTGGAACTCGCCGACCAGGCCTATGTGATCGAAACCGGGAAGATAGTGATGTCGGGGAACGCGAAGGAAATCGCGAGCAACGAAGACGTCCGCAAATCCTATCTCGGCTACTGAGGAGCAGGACAATGGAGCTGTTTACCAACCAAGTCCTGGCCGGGATCGCCACGGGCGCGATCTATGCCTGTATGGCGCTCGCGGTGGTCATGATCTACCAGGCGATCGACCACCTGAATTTCGCCCAGGGCGAAATGGCGATGTTCTCGACCTTCATCTCCTGGCAATTGATGCAGTGGGGCGTGCCCTATTGGTGGTCGTTCATACTCACGCTGGCGATCTCGTTCGCCGGCGGCATCCTCATCGAGCGGCTGCTGTTCAAGCCGCTCGCCAAGGCGCCGGTGCTGACCAACGTCGCCGGTTTCATCGCGCTGTTTGCGATCGTCAACTCGGTGGCCGGACTGATCTGGGATTTCACCATCAAGCAGTATCCGACCCCGTTCGGCTCCGCGCCGTTCCTCGGCAGCCAGTTGATCTCGACCCACCAGGCCGGGATGGTCGGCGTCACACTCTTGATGCTGGTCGGACTCTACCTGTTCTTCCAGTTCACCCGGATCGGCCTTGCGATGCGCGCCGCGGCGGCGTTGCCGGAATCGGCGCGCCTGGTCGGCGTCAATACCTCCTGGATGATTGCGCTCGGCTGGGGCATGGCCTCCGCGATCGGCGCCGTCGCCGGCATCCTGATCGCACCGGTCGTGTTCCTCGAACCGAACATGATGGGCGGCGTTCTGGTTTACGGCTTTGCCGCCGCCGTGCTCGGCGGCCTTTCCTCGCCGCTTGGCGCCGTCATCGGCGGCTTCCTGGTCGGCGTCTTCGAGAACCTCGCCGGCACCTATATCCCCGGCGTCGGCAATGAACTGAAACTTCCGATCGCGCTTGCGCTGATCATCACCGTCCTGGTCTTCAAACCTGCCGGTCTGTTCGGCCGAGCCATCGTCAAGCGAGTCTGATCATGAGCGCCGCTGCAGAAGACACTGTTACAGAAGCCCCGGCCGTCGAGGCCGTTCCGAAGCGCGCCATGACGCTGGGTACCGGCACCTCGCTGGTGATCCTGGCGGCACTGCTCGTCACCCCGGTGTTCGTGAAGAACTTCGTCGTGTTCCAGATGACGATGGTCATGATCTACGGGATCGCGGTGCTGGCGCTCAACATCCTGACCGGCGGCAGCGGGCAGTTTTCGCTCGGCCAGAGCGCGTTCTACGCGCTCGGCGCCTATACGTCGGCGGTCCTGATGGAAAACTTCAACGTGAATTACGCGTTGACGCTGCCGATCGCGGGGCTTGTCTCGTTCGGCGCCGGCTACCTGTTCGGCAAACCCGCATTGCGGCTTTCCGGCATCTATCTGGCGCTAGCCACCTTCGCGCTGGCCGTCGCCATGCCGCAACTCCTGAAGCTGCATTTCCTCGAGCATTGGACCGGCGGCGTGCAGGGCCTCACCGTCATGAAACCCGATGCGCCGTTCGGCCTGCCGATCGGACAGGACAAGTGGCTCTATTACTTCACGCTGGCGATCGCGCTGGCGATCTATATCGGGTCGGTCAACCTGCTACGCTCACGCTCGGGCCGCGCCTTCATGTCGATCCGCGACAATGAGATCGCGGCCTCCGCCATGGGCGTCGACGTCGCCCAGTACAAGACGCTCGCCTTCGGCGTGTCCGCGGGCATCACCGGTATCGCCGGCGGGCTCAGCGCCATCGTCGTGGCGTTCGTCGCGCCCGACAGCTACACGATCAACCTAGCCATCGCGCTATTCCTCGGCATGGTGGTCGGCGGTGTCGGCTGGCTGCCGGGCTCGTTCGTCGGCGCCGCCTTCATCATCTTCGTGCCGAACATCGCGGAGAGCATCTCCAAGGGCCTCTCCGGCGCGGTGTTCGGTGTGCTGCTGTTCCTCGTCATCTTCCTCGTGCCGCATGGTGCAAGGCAGGTCGCAATGGTCGCCCAGCAGATGCTCGGCAATCTCAGGAAGAACTGAGAACAAGAAGAAACTCGGGAGTGGCGAACTCGGCCATTAACCAATATTCCGCCGGGCGGTAGTTTCCCGGGGATCAGACTAAATATCGCCCTCCGCGACACCGTCGCGGAGGGCTTTTTGTTGCTGGATGCAACCGAAAGGTATTCAATGCAATCAAGAGCCGCCAAGTGCTCCAGTCAAAAACAATGACACAGTCATCGATCCCAGGGAGATCAAAAAATGCTCGCCATCAACTTGCGCTTGGGAGCCTTTTCGGCGGCCCTCGCATTGCTTGCTGCGACCAGCAGCGACGCGCTTGCGCAGAAGAAATACGACACCGGCGCCACCGATACCGAAATCAAGATCGGCAACATCATGCCCTACAGCGGACCCGCTTCCGCCTACGGCGTGATCGGCAAGACCGAGGAAGCCTATTTCAGGAAGATCAACGCCGAGGGCGGCATCAACGGTCGCAAGATCAACTTCGTCAGTTATGACGACGCCTACTCTCCGCCGAAGACGGTGGAACAGGTGCGCAAGCTGGTCGAGAGCGATGAAGTCTTGCTCGTGTTCAATTCACTGGGCACCCCGCCGAACACCGCGATCCAGAAATACCTGAACTCGAAGAAGGTGCCGCAACTGTTCGTCGCGACCGGCGCAACCAAGTGGAACGACCCCAAGGAATTTCCCTGGACCATGGGCTGGCAGCCCAACTACCAGAGCGAGTCGCAGATCTACGCCAAGTACATCCTGAAGAACCATCCGAACGCCAAGATCGGCATCCTCTATCAGAACGACGATTACGGTAAGGACTACCTGAAGGGCTTCAAGGACGGACTTGGCGCCAAGGCATCGATGATCGTCCTGGAGGAGAGTTATGAGGTCTCGCAACCGACGATCGACTCCCACATCGTCAAGCTGAAGTCGTCCGGCGCCGACGTCTTCTTCAACATCACCACGCCGAAGTTCGCGGCGCAGGCGATCAAGAAGAACGCGGAGATCGGCTGGAAGCCGCTGCACTTCCTCAACAACGTCTCGGGCTCTATCGGCAGCGTGATGAAGCCGGCCGGCTTCGAGAATGGACAGGACATCATCTCGTCGCAATACTTCAAGGATCCGACCGACGCGCAATGGAAGAACGATGCCGCGATGAAGGCATGGAACGAGTTCCTGGATAAGTATTATCCGGAAGCTAACCGGGCCGATGCGTCGGTGATGTACGCCTATATCGTCGCACAAGGCTTGGTGCACGTGCTAAAGGCCTGCGGCGACGATCTGACCCGCGCAAACGTCATGAAGCAGGCGGCCAGCATCAAGGACTTTGAGCCCGGCGGTCTGCTGCCTGGGATTAAGGTCAACACGTCAGCGACCGATTTTGCTCCGCTCTCGCAATTGCAATTGATAAGGTTCAAGGGCGAGAACTGGGAGCGTTTCGGCGAAATTCTCTCGGGCGACGTCGGAGGCTAGTAAGCCAGCACCGCCTATCGAAGATGCAAGCCCTGCGGCTTTGCCGCAGGGCTTTTTGTTGTGAGGTCTCCAGCAAGATGCTACTCACGACGCCATTAAAAGAGCTTCGTTCAAGGAAGCCTGACGGGTACGTTTAATAAATCAAAAGGGAGAGACAGAAATGTCCACAATGAAAAAACTTGCGGTTGCTTCGGCCGCGTTTGGACTACTCGCCGCATCTTCGAGCGGCGTTCTCGCGCAGAAGAAGTATGATCCCGGCGCCAGCGATACCGAGATCAAGATCGGCAACATCATGCCCTACAGCGGTCCGGCTTCCGCCTATGGCGTGATCGGCAAGACCGAGGAAGCCTACTTCAGGAAGATCAATGCCGAGGGCGGCATCAACGGCCGCAAGATCAACTTCATCAGCTATGACGACGCCTATAGCCCGCCGAAGACGGTGGAGCAGGCGCGCAAGCTGGTCGAGAGCGACGAAGTGCTGCTGGTCTTCAATCCGCTCGGCACGCCGCCGAACACCGCGATCCAGAAATATCTCAACAGCAAGAAGGTGCCGCAACTGTTCGTCGCCACCGGCGCCACCAAGTGGAACGATCCCAAGGGCTTCCCCTGGACGATGGGCTGGCAGCCCAACTACCAGAGCGAAACCCAGATCTATGCGAAGTACATTCTGAAGAGCAAGCCGGACGCCAAGATCGGCATCCTCTACCAGAACGACGACTACGGTAAGGACTATCTGAAGGGCTTCAAGGACGGTCTCGGCGCCAAGGCCGCGTCGATGATCGTGCTGGAGGAAAGCTACGAAGTCTCCGAACCGACCATCGACTCCCACATCGTCAAGCTGAAGGCGACCGGCGCCGACGTGTTCATCAACATCACCACGCCGAAATTCGCGGCGCAGGCGATCAAGAAGAACGCGGAGATCGGCTGGAAGCCGCTGCACTTCCTCAACAACGTCTCGGCCTCGATCGGCAGCGTCATCAAGCCCGCCGGCATGGAGAACGCGCAGGACATCATCTCCTCGCAGTATCTGAAGGATCCGACGGATGCGCAGTGGAAGGACGATGCCGGGATGAAGGCGTGGAACGAGTTCCTGGACAAGTACTATCCGGAAGCCAACCGCGCCGACGCCTCGGTGATGTTCGGCTACACCGTGGCGCAGGGCCTTGTGCACGTGCTGAAAGCCGCCGGCGACAATCTCACGCGCGCGAACGTGATGAAGCAGGCCGCCAGCATCAAGGATCTCGAACTCGGCGGGCTGCTGCCGGGCATCAAGGTCAACACGTCAGCGACCGACTTCGCCCCGATCTCGTCGGTGCAACTGATCAAGTTCAAGGGCGAGACCTGGGAACGCTTCGGCGAAATCCTCTCGGGCGACGCCGGCGGCTAGAGCGTTTTCCAGCAAAGTGGAAACCGGTTCGCGTCAAGAAAACGCGTCCACCCAAAAATCTGGAGACCCGTTCCGATTCCATCGGAGCGGGTCGCTAGTCATCTCGATTCCTGATCGGCCAATTTACGGCCAACAAGACCCCCCGTGGCACGCTCGCGGGGGTTTTCTTTTGCAGCGATTGGATGGATAACCAGACCTCCCGTCTCATCCAGCTCACGTGCCATCATGACCGACCGACGTTCCCTCTTGCGTGCGATCTTCGATGCGGCCGTTGCGGCCGCGCATCCCGACGTCGTGCTGTCGGCGCATCTACGCCCAGTGCCGAAGGGCAAGGTGATCTGCCTCGCCGCCGGCAAGGGCGCGGCGGCGATGGCGGCTGCGGCCGAACGGCACTACCTCGACGCGCTGGGGCTCGATCCGTCGAGGCTGGCCGGCCTTGCCACCACGCGCCATGGCCACGGCGTGCCGACGCGGTGGATCAGGGTGATCGAGGCCGGCCACCCCGTGCCTGACGAAGCCGGGCTGAAGGCCGCCGACGAAACGCTGCGCCTCGCCGCCGAGGCAACCGCGGACGATCTGTTGCTGGTGCTGCTGTCCGGCGGCGGCTCCGCGAACTGGATCGCGCCGGCGGACGGGGTTTCGTTCGCGCAGAAGCAGCAGGTGAACCGCGCGCTGTTGCGTTCGGGCGCACCGATCGGCGAGATGAATATCGTCCGCAAGCATCTGTCGCGAATCAAGGGCGGCCGGCTGGCCCGCGCCGGACAGCACGCCGCCGAAATCGTGACACTCGCGATCTCAGACGTGCCGCACGACGATCCCTCCGCAATCGCATCGGGACCAACGGTGCCCGATCCGAGCACGCTGGCGGACGCCCGCGCGCTGGTGGCGAAGTATAACCTCACGGTTGACGACGCGGTCCGGCGCTCCCTCGAAGATTCCAGGAATGAGAGCTGCAAGCCCGGCGATCCCGCCTTTGCCCGCGCGCACTTCGAAATGATCGCAAAACCGAAGGCTTCGCTCGACGCGGCCATCAAGATCGCGAAGGACGCGGGATATGAGGTCATCGCCCTCGGCGCGGATCTCGAGGGCGAGGCGCGCGAAGTCGCGGCCGACCATGCGCGGCTGGCGCTGAAGGCGCGCAGCGAAGGCAAGCGCATCGCGATCCTGTCGGGCGGCGAACTCACGGTAACCGTGCGCGGCAATGGCCGCGGCGGCCCCAACCAGGAATATGCGCTGGCGCTGGCGGATCTCCTGAAGGACAAGCCCGGCATCGTCGCGCTGGCCGCAGACACCGACGGTGCCGACGGCGGCGCCGGCAGCGCAACCGATCCGGCCGGCGCCGTGATCGATCAGACGACGTTTGCGAAGATGAAATCGCTCGGTCTCGATCCCGCGGCCTATCTCGCCAACAACGATGCCACCGCGTTCTTTTCGGCCACCGGCGATCTCCTGCTGACCGGCCCGACGCTCACCAACGTCAATGACGTCAGGGTGATCCTGGTGGACCCCGCTTAGGTTTTTCGGGCGATCGTCGACACCCTGTACGTGCCGTGACGGCGTTAACGCTCTGTTGAGCAAGTTGCGAGGAACCGGCGCGGACCTGCCCGCCTCGAAGCTGTGGATTCACCAGCATGGTCTTCTAATGACCGCTCTCCTGGAGGAGGAGAGCCGCCATCGGCGGCTGGGGAAATGCCACATGACGGATCACGGCCAGATCACCGCCTCGCGGTCGGCGCAATCGAGTGCGCGGCTCGAAGAGGCGATCAACCATTTGTCGTTTGGAATCGTCATCTTCGACGACAAGCGCGAAGTCGTTTTCTGCAATGAGCGCTACAGGGAGATGTACGGGCTCTCGCCTGAACAGGTGAAGCCGGGAACACCGACCCATGAACTGATCCGGCACCGGCTCAATCTCGGCCTGAAGGTGCAGG
Organism: Bradyrhizobium paxllaeri; assembly: GCF_001693515.2. NCBI lineage: Bacteria > Pseudomonadati > Pseudomonadota > Alphaproteobacteria > Hyphomicrobiales > Nitrobacteraceae > Bradyrhizobium > Bradyrhizobium paxllaeri. The sequence continues at coordinate 758,816 of NZ_CP042968.1, read as the reverse complement.
TCGCGGTCGATGACTATATCCGCGAGCGCGTCGGCCGCGACATCGCGCTCGACACCACGGTGCAGGAGTTCACCGACGGCCGGTTCATCGCCTACACCGTCTATCCGATACCTGGCGGCGGTGGGATGGCGACCCACGAGGACATCACCGAGCGCGAAGAGCTCAATGCCCGGCTGAAGAAACAATACGAACTCGGCAGGCAGCAGGAAGAAACCCTGCGCATCAGAAACTTCCAGTTCGACACCGCGATCAACAACATGTCGCAGGGGCTGTGCTTCTTCGATTCCGACCACCGCCTGATCGTCTGCAACGATCGCTTTGTCGAGATGTATGATATCGCGCCCGAGCGCGTCAGCCCCGGCATGTCGCTGGTCGAGATCGTAGACCTGCGCTTCGAAGCCGGCAGCTTCCCCGCCATGACGCGGGACGAATATCTGCAGTGGCGCACCAATGTGGCGGTTTCCAACGTCGCGAAAGACAGCATCGTCGAACTGATGAACGGCCGCACCTTCAAGATCCGCCATCGTCCGATGCCCGGCGGCGGCTGGGTCGCGACGCATGAGGACATCACCGAGCAGCGCCAGTCCGAGGTCAAGATCGAATACATGGCGCATCACGACGCGCTGACCGACCTTGCCAACCGCGTGCTGCTGAACGAGCGGCTCGAATATGCGCTGGGCAGGATTCAGCACGGTGAAATGGTCGCCGTCCATCATCTCGACCTCGATCAGTTCAAGGCCGTAAACGACACGTTTGGTCATCCCGGCGGCGACAAGTTGCTCAGGATCGTCGCCGAGCGGCTGCGCGGACTCGTCGGCGTGGCCGACACGATCGCGCGGATGGGAGGCGATGAGTTCGTGATCGTGCAGGCCGCGATCGCTGATCCCGCCGACGCCACTTCGCTGGCGCAGGCCGTCATCGATACGCTGAGCGAGCCCTATGACATCGACGGCCAGCAGGCCGTGATCGGCGTCAGCATCGGTATTTCCGTCGGCCCCGGCGACGGTTCGAACCCCGACAAATTGCTGCGCAATGCCGACCTGGCGCTCTATCGCGCCAAGAGCGACGGCCGCGGCACGTTCCGTTTCTTCGAGCCTGCGATGGACCTGCAGATGCAGACCCGCCGCATCATGGAGCAGGATCTGCGCCGGGCGCTGCCGGGAGGCGAGTTCGAACTGTACTATCAGCCGGTCGTCAACCTCGCGAGCAAGGAAATCAGCGGCTTCGAGGCCTTGATACGATGGAATCATCCGATCAAGGGAATGATCTCGCCTGCCAGCTTTATCCCGCTGGCCGAGGAGATCGGCTTCATCGTTCCAATGGGCGAATGGGTGATCAGACAGGCCTGCGCCACCGCCGCGCAATGGCCCGACCACCTTCACGTCGCCGTCAATATTTCGGCGATCCAGTTTCGCAGTCCCGGCATGATGCAGGTAATCATCGGCGCGCTCGCCGCTTCCGGCCTTGCGCCGACGCGGCTCGAGATCGAAATCACCGAGAGCGTATTGCTCCACAACAAGGAAGCGACGCTCGCGCTGCTGCATCAGCTGCGCGAACTCGGAATCCGGATCGCCATGGACGATTTCGGTACCGGCTATTCGTCGCTGACCTACCTGCAGAGCTTTCCGTTCGACAAGATCAAGATCGACCGTTCGTTCGTCAAGAACATCACCGAGGATTCGAGCTCGCTCAACATCGTGCGGGCTGTTGCGGCGCTCGCCAATGGCATGGGCATGACGGCCACCGCCGAGGGCGTCGAAACCGCGGAGCAGCTCCACAGCATCGCATCCGAGGGATGCACGGAGATGCAGGGTTTCCTGTTCAGCAAGCCACTTCCCGCCGCCGAGATCGAGCGGCAGTTCCTGTCGGGCCGCGGCCCGCGCGAGGCTCAGGGCCGCATCGTCGCGGCTTGATTTCAGGAACTGTCATTCCGGGGCGATGCGCAGCATCGAGCCCGGAATCTCGAGATTCCGGGTCTGGTCCTTCGGACCATCCCGGAATGACGACATCACTCAAAACTCCGTCGCGATCTTCGACAGCATTTCGAGCAGCGCAACGCGGTTGGCAGGCCCCAGCAACTCGTTGAGGCGCGCCTCATGCTTGCTGGCGACGAGCTTCTTGGCGCGCGCCAGCACCGCCCTTCCCTTGTCGGTCAGAACCAGGATGTGCGAGCGGCGATCGTTGGTCGAGCGCATCCGGGTGCAGAGATCGCGACTCTCCAGCGCGTCCAGCATCGAGACGAAGTTCGGTCTGAGGATGCCGAGCGTGTTGGCAATTTCGGTCTGGTTGCGCCCGGGATTGCGGTCGAGCAGCAGCAGCACCGAGAACTGCGCCGGCGTCAATTGCAGCGGCGCCACGCAATGCAGGAAGTCTTCGAACACCTTGAGCTGGGCGCGCTTGAGCGAATAGCCGAGCAGGTCGGCCAGTTCGCCCAGTTGCAGCCCGGCATTGTCAGCGCCGCCATCGGCGATCTCCTTGCCACTGCTGCGCGACGGCTTGACGGCATCGGTCGCTGCCTTGGAAACTGTCATGGCGTGAGGCTCGCACCCAGAAAGTGCCTCGGCCGATAGCCGGGGCCTTGATGTTATATTTGATAATTGTTATTGGATATATCAAATATCGGCGTCTTTCAACTGCCGAGATATGGGACAGCCGGCAGACCACGTGAGGTCAGGACCGGCGACGCTTTTAGGGGGAGCGCCAGTCTTGAATACGACGATCATGCTGTTCCTGCTGCAGGACGGCATCACCAATGGCGCGATCTATGCGCTGCTCGGGCTTGCGCTGGTGCTGGTGTTTGCCGTCACGCGCGTCATCCTGATCCCGCAGGGCGAATTCGTCACCTTCGGCGCGCTGAGCTACGCCGTGCTGGCGACCGGCAAGGTGCCTGGCACCGCGTGGCTGGCGCTCGCGATGGGCGCGACGGCCTTTGCTCTCGATCTGTTTGACGCGCGGCGGTCGCTGCGGCTCAAACAGGTCCTCCGCTCACTAGCCCTCAACATCGCTCTCCCCGCCGCGATCCTGGCTCTGACTTACGGCCTCGCCGGGCCCAAGACGCCGATTGCGGTCAACATCGCGCTGTCGCTGCTGATCGTCGCGGCAATCGGGCTGTTTCTCTACCGCATCGCGTTTCAGCCGCTCGCCCACACCTCGGTGCTGGTGCTGCTGATCTCATCCGTCGGCTGCCACCTCGCGCTGCAAGGCCTGGGCCTGGTGTTCTTCGGCGCCGAGGGTCTGCGCGGCCCGGCGCTGTCGAGCGCGGCCCTCACCATCGGCCCGCTGCGCTTTACCGGCCAGAGCCTTGCCGTCTACGGGCTGACGATCGCCTTCATCGTCGCACTGTGGCTGTTCTTCGGCTTCACGCTGATGGGCAAGGCGCTGCGCGCCACCGCGGTGAACCGGCTCGGCGCCCGGCTGGTCGGCATCCGCACCACGCTGTCGGGACAGATCGCATTCCTGCTGGCGTCGTTGATTGGCGCGATTTCCGGCATCCTGATCGTGCCGATCACCACGCTCTACTACGACACCGGCTTCCTGATCGGCCTGAAAGGCTTCATCGCCGCGATCATCGGTGGCCTCGTCAGCTATCCGCTGACAGCGGTCGCCGCGCTATTGGTCGGCAGCGTCGAGGCGTTCTCCTCGTTCTACGCCAGCAACTTCAAGGAGGTCATCGTCTTTACGCTGATCCTTCCCGTGCTGGTGCTGCGTTCGCTCGCAGCGCCCGCGGTCGAGGAAGAGAAGGACTGACGGCGATGAAGCAGCGAACCCCTCTCCTCATCTTCGCAGCTCTGATGGCGGCGATCCCGTTCATTCCGGGCATCCCGCCGTTCTGGATCGTGCTGCTCAACAATATCGGCCTCGCCGCGCTGGTGGCGATGGGGCTTGTGCTGCTGACCGGCGTCGGTGGCCTCACCTCGTTCGGCCAGGCCGCCTTCTGCGGCTTTGGCGCCTACACCACGGCGGTACTCACCACGGCCTACGGCGTCTCGCCGTGGCTGACGCTGCCGCTCTCGCTGTTGGTCAGCGGCATCGCCGCTGTTTTGCTCGGCATCATCACGGTGCGGCTATCCGGCCATTACCTGCCGCTCGGCACCATCGCCTGGGGCATCGGCCTGTTCTATCTGTTCAGCAAGCTGGAGTTCCTCGGCCGCAACGACGGCATCTCCGGCATCCCGCCACTTTCGATCGGCAATTTCAGAATGCTCGATCCCGGCACGATCTATTTTGCGATCTGGATCGGGGTGCTGGTCTCGGCATTGCTGACCATGAACCTGCTGGACTCCCGCACCGGCCGCGCGATCCGTGCGTTGCGGCGCGGCCATATCGCCGGTGAAGCGTTCGGCGTACAGACGCCGCGCGCAAAACTGCTGGTGTTCGTTTATGCGGCGGTTCTCGCCGGCCTGTCCGGCTGGCTCTATGCGCATTTCCAGCGCGCGGCCAATCCGACCCCGTTCGGCGCGCATGCTGGCATCGAATATCTCTTCATCGCCGTGGTCGGCGGGGCCGGCTATGTCTGGGGCGCGGTGCTCGGCGCCGGCATCGTCGTCATCCTCAAAGAGATCCTGCAGAGCTACCTGCCCTATGTCTTCGGCGGTCAGAGCCAGCTCGAGACCATCGTGTTCGGCATCCTGCTGGTCGTGCTGCTGCAACTGGCGCCGACCGGCGTCTGGCCCTGGCTGATGTCGCGCCTGCCGTTCAGGCCGGGCCGCAAGGTACCCGACATATCGCTTCCCCTTGCCAAGCGCGAGCGCGCGCCAGCCTCAGCTGGCGTGCTCCTGCAGATCGAGAAGGCGCGCAAGCAATTCGGCGGCGTGATCGCGGTGAACGACGTCTCCTTCAACGTCGGGGCACGTGAGATCGTCGCCCTGATCGGCCCCAACGGCGCCGGCAAGAGCACGACATTCAACCTGATCACGGGCGTGTTGACGACCACCGGCGGCACCATCTCGGTGCTCGGCCACAAGGTCGACAACGCCCCGCCGCAGGAGGTCGTCAAGCTTGGCGTCGCGCGCACCTTCCAGCACGTCAAGCTGGTGCCCGACATGACCGTGCTGGAGAACGTCGCGATCGGCGCCCATCTGCGCGGGTCTGCGGGCGCGATCTCCAGCATGCTACGGCTGGACCGCGCCGACGAGGCAAAGTTGCTGGCGGAAGCCGCACGCCAGATCGGGCGCGTCGGCCTCGGCGACCAGATCGACCAGCTGGCGGGAAGCCTGTCGCTGGGACAGCAGCGCATCGTCGAGATCGCGCGGGCGCTGTGTGTCGATCCGCTATTGCTGCTGCTGGACGAGCCGGCCGCAGGCCTGCGCCACATGGAGAAACAGCGGCTCGCCGCCCTCCTGCGCCAGTTGCGCGACGGCGGCATGTCGGTGCTGCTGGTCGAGCACGACATGGGTTTTGTGATGGATCTCGCCGATCGCGTGGTGGTGCTGGACTTCGGCACCAAGATCGCCGAGGGCACGCCGGCTGCGATCAAGACCAATCCCGATGTGATCAAGGCCTATCTCGGAGCTACCGCATGAGCGCGCTGTTGTCGGTCTCTGACGCCCATGTTTCCTACGGCAAGGTCGAAGCCGTGCGCTCGGTCTCGCTCGACGTCGCCGACAACGAAATCGTCACCATCATCGGCGCTAACGGCGCCGGCAAGACCACGCTGCTCAACGCCATCATGGGCGTGCTGCCGCTGAAGGGCGCCACCGCCTTCGCCGGCACGGACATGGCTGCGCTCGACATCGAGGACCGCGTCGCGGCGGGCCTTTGTCTCGTCCCCGAGCACCGCGAATTGTTCGGCACCATGAATGTCGAGGACAATCTGCTGCTCGGCGCCTTCCGGATTCCGAAAGCCACGGCCGCACAATCGTTCGAGCGCGTCTATGCGCTGTTTCCGCGGTTGAAGGAGCGGCGCAAGCAATTGGCCGGTACGCTCTCCGGCGGCGAGCAGCAGATGCTGGCGATGGGCCGCGCGCTGATGGGCGCGCCAAAACTCTTGATGCTGGACGAACCGAGCCTCGGGCTCGCACCGATCATCGTCGCCGACATCTTCCGTACCATCGGCGAACTGCGCGCGGCCGGCGTCTCGGTGCTGCTGGTCGAGCAGAACGCGCAAGCGGCCCTCAAGATCGCCGATCGCGCCTACGTCATGGAGCTCGGCGAATTCATCCTGTCGGGATCGGCGAGCGATATCGCCAGCAACCAGCGGGTCGCGGCGAGTTATCTCGGCTTCCAGCATGAAGGCGCGAGCGAGATCTAGGTCGGGTACTCACGAAGCCGGCTCGGCAGAGCAGCTCGCTGCGTCAGCGCCAGGGTTCCCGCCGCGTCGGCAGTGGATTTCGCCGCACCTTCACTTACACAATCTTAAGCATGATATGAGTTCCGCCCCTATCGGGTGAGTTGCACAACTTTCCGAATACTCGCGGTCTCCTAACTTGCGGTACTGCAGCCGCTTTCCGCCCGACGCCGGGTGTCGAGAGCGGCTGGTGGATCACAAGGTCAGACGATGCGTGCTTCCGATTATCCTGATGTCGAAACCCCCGAATTCCTGCTGGCGGCGCTTGAGCAGGCCAGCGAGGCGGTCGTCATTGTCGACGCTGATCTGCGTGTGAGCCATTTCAATGCCGCTGCGGAATCTATCTGGGGCGTTGCCCGTGCGGATATCCTCGGTCTCGATGCAAGCTGTCTCGGTCTCACGGACCTGCAGCCAAATTCTGAGATCACCATCCGCCGCAGCGACGGCACCCGGCTTCGCGCATCCGTATCCGTCTCGCGCGTCGAGATCGGCGGCCGAAACAGCTACATGGCCTTCGTTCGCGACATCACCGCCGAGGTCGAGCGGCGCGAGCGGATCGCGCTGTTGAACCTGGTGGCCGACAAGACCACGCGTGCGGTCGTCGTCACCGATCGCAACCTGCGCGTTGTCTATACTAATGCGGCGTTCACTGGAATGTTCGGATACAAGGCCGCGGAGGCGCAGGGACGGCAGGCCAATGAGTTGCTCGCCGGGCAGCTTACCGACCGCAAGACCCTGGCGAGGCTGCGCCGCCGGATCTGCGACGGACGCGGTGACGACGAGGAGATCCTTGCCTGCGACAGAGATGGAAATGAGATCTGGATCTCAGCCACGGTCAAGGCGTTCCGCAACGATCGTGGGCGCATCAAATACGTGTTCGCCCTGCTCAGCGACATCTCCGAGAGCAAGCAATTGCGGTCGCTGCAGCAACTCATCATGGGCGCGCTGGCCGACGAAATTCCACTCGCCGAGATCGCCGATCGGCTTTGCCGGCGCGTCGAAGTCATCGCGCCTGATGTCGTCGCTTCGGTGTTGCACGTCGACTCGGACGGCTTGGTCCATCCGCTGGGTGGCCCCAGCCTGCCCGACGACTACAGCCGTGCCCTCGAAGGCGTCGCTATCGGTCCGAACATCGGCTCGTGCGGATCGGCCGCGTATTACGGCACACCGGTGCTGGCCGAAGATCTCGATACCGATCCGCGCTGGCAGCCGTTCAAGACGAGGCCGCTGGCGGTCGGGCTGAAGGCCTGCTGGTCGACGCCGATCAAGGCCAAGGACGGCCGCGTGATCGGAACCTTTGCCTTCTATTTCCGGGAACACCGCGCGCCGAGCCGCTGGCATCAGCGGATCGTCGACGCCTGCGTTCAGCTTGGCGCGCTGGCGATCGAGCGCAAGGAGGCGCGGGCCCAGATCGCCCGCCTCGCCTACCACGACATGCTGACCGGGTTGCCGAACCGCACGCAGTTGCGCCAACTGATCAACCAGGCGATCGATGATGGCCAGGGCAAGCAGCTCGCGCTGATATTTCTCGATCTCGATCACTTCAAGGACGTCAACGATACGCTCGGCCACTCGGCCGGCGACGCGCTGCTTGTCGAATTTGCCAAGCGGCTGCGCGCCCGCATCCAGCCATCCGACCTGCTGGGGCGGCTGAGCGGCGACGAGTTCGTCATCGTCCTGCCGAACTGCGATCCGTCCCGCGCCTCGCTGGTCGCCTCCAACATCACCACGGCGCTGGCCTCGCCGATATGGATCGACAGCCGCCAGGTGCCGATTTCCGCCAGCATGGGCATCAGCATCTATCCCGACAACGCGACCGACATCGATAACTTGATGCAGCAGGCCGATGCGGCGATGTACCAGGCCAAGCAGGCCGGCCGCTCGACCCACCGCTTCTTCAGCGCTGATATGAACCGCCTCGCCGAGCAGCGGCTCGTCATAAGCGCAGCGCTCCGCCAGGCCATCGCCAATGACGGATTGAGGCTCGTCTATCAACCGCAGACCCGAACCGTCGACGGCACGCTTTATGGCGTCGAGGCGCTCTCGCGCTGGCATGATCCCGAGCTCGGCGAAGTCCCGCCCTCGAAATTCATCCCGCTGGCCGAGGAGGTCGGCCTGATCGAACAGATCGGCCTGTGGTCGATCCGCGAAGCCTGCCGGCAGATGGCCGCGTGGCGCAGCGCCGGGCTGGACGTGCCCTGCGTGGCGGTCAACCTGTCGCCGCTCAATTTCCAGAACGCGAAGCTCGCAGCCGTGGTGGCGGAGACCATCGCGGCCAACGGCCTGCCGCCGGAAGCCTTGATGCTGGAGATCACCGAAGGCGTGCTCGTCAACGAGCGTACGGCCGCAATCGAGACCATGAATGCGATCCGCAAGCTGGGCGTCGGCCTGTCGCTGGACGATTTCGGCACCGGCTATTCGAGCCTGAGCCGGCTGGCGCATCTGCCGATCCGTGAACTGAAGATCGATCGCAGCTTCATGCGCAACATCGAGCGCGACGCCAGCGCACTCGCGATCGCGACCGCCGTCGTCCGGGTCGGCCAGAGCTTGACGATGGCCGTGGTCGCCGAAGGCGTCGAGACCGAGGGGCAGCGCAGGTTGCTGGCCGGACTCGGCTGCGACGTCGTGCAGGGATATCTCTGCGCGCGTCCGATGGCGCCGGAAGCGTTCGAGCGATGGCTGGTCGAGCATGCCGCTAGGCAGGCCCGTGCGATGTTGCGAAGCGTCGATGAGAGGCACTCCCAACCGACGCCGTCGCGGCTGGTCGCGTCGACGAGCGGTTAACCGTAGGGTGGGCAAAGGCGCAACGCGCCGTGCCCACCATCTCTCCCATTCGCCGCTTTATGGTGGGCACGCTTCGCTTTGCCCACCCTACGGACCGCCTACTTCGCCGGGACGTATTTCCCGTCTTTCACCGTCAGGATGATGCGCGAGCGGTCGTCGAGGCCGTAGCGATCCTTTTCGGTGAAGTTGTAGACGCCCTGGCTTGCCGCGATTTCCTTCTCGGACATCAGCGCGAGACGAATTGCCTCGCGGAATTCCGGCGTTCCGGGCTTCGCGGTCTTCAGCGCCACCGGAATGACGCGCTTGAGCACCTCGAAGGCGTCGTAGGAGTGGCCGGCGAACTGGCTGCGGCTGTTGGCACCGTACTTGGCTTCATAGGCGGTGTTGAGCGCAAGACCCGGCTTCTTGGTCAGCGCGCTGTCGGGCTGCGTTTCCGGCGACATCACCGGGCCCGAAGCCATGATCACGCCTTCCGCCGCGGGACCAGCGATGCGGATGAAGTCCATGCTGGCGGCGCCGTGGGTCTGGTAGATCAGGCCCTTGTAGCCGCGATCGCGCAGCGTGCTCTGCGGCAGCGCCGCGGCGGTGCCGGAAGCGCCGACGAGGATGGCGTCGGGATTGGCGGCGACCAGCTTCAGAACCTGGCCTGCGACCGACGTATCGGGACGGGCATAGCGCTCTTCGGTCGCCATGGTCAGGCCCATCGGAACGGCCTGGGTCTTGAAGTCGTTGACCCAGAGATCGCCGTAGGAATCGGAGTAGCCGATATAGCCGACGGTCTTGATGCCATGCGCCTTCATGTGCTCGTACAGCACCTTGCCCATGATCGGAATCGGCTGCGGCATCGCGACCGACCATTTCATGCGCGCTTCATTGATCGGCAGCGGCGCGAGGCCGAAATGCGGAATGCCCGCCTCGTTCGCAACCGTGGAGACGGCAACCGTCGGCGGCGTCGTCGACGAGCCCATGATGATGTCGGCCTTGGATTCGGTCACGAACCGCCGCGCATTGGTGGTGGCCGTCGTCGGGTCGCCGCCGTCATCGAGCACGATGATCTTGATCGGCACGCCGCCGATTTCCTTCGGCACAAAGTCGAGCGAATTGCGTTCGGGAATGCCGAGCGCCGCCGCGGGGCCAGTCGTGGTGACGGTGATGCCGATCGTGATTTCGTTGGTCTGCGCAACCGCCGGCGAGCCCGGCAAAGCGAGCGCCGCTACAATGGCTGCAGCGGACAGAAAGGCCTTCTTCATTCATTCCTCCCTTGATTATCTATTTATCGTCTTAAGCAAAACTCGTCGGACTATTCAGCCCCTTCTTTAGGTCATGTGGGCGTCTTCGTCAGCCCCGCATGAACCGTTCGATGATCTCCGGCGGCATCGGCGCCGATTTCAGCTTCGCCGGATCGTCCGGATGCTTGCCGACCAGCACACGGGTCTCGAACGCCTCGATCGCCAGCGCCTCGCCCTTGAACACGTTGTGAACGACCTCGAAGCTGGAGCGCTTGAAGCTCTCGATCCAGCTTTCGATCCTGATCCAGTCGCCATGGGTCGACGGGATGTGGAATTTCGCCCGCGTGTCCACCATGGGGATGCCGACCAGGCCGTATTTGTGGATGATGTCCTGTTTCGAGAAACCGGCGGCCTCGAACATGATCGAGGTCGAATCATCGAACATTGCGAAATAGCGCGGGTAGTAGACGATGTTGGCGGGGTCGCAGTCGCCCCACTGGATCTGCACGTCGCGCCGGTTGACGAACATGGAATGAAATTTCCTAGAACATGATGATTTTTGGTTAGATGCGTTTAGCCGCAGACGCGCTTTACCTCTCCCGCTTGCGGGGGAGGTCGGCGCGCAGCGCCGGGTGGGGGCTCTCTCCACTCGGGCAGTGTCACCCGCGGAGACACCCCCACCCCAACCCTCCCCCGCAGGCGGGAGAGGGAGCGCACCTTCCTCGTGGTCACAATCAAATCTGATTTCATCATGCGCTAGCGCGGTGCCATGCGAAGCGCGGCATCGAGCCGCACCACTTCGCCGTTCAGATACGGATTGTCGATCATGTGCAGCGCCAGCGAGGCGAACTCGTCGGCCTGGCCGAGCCGGCGCGGGAACGGGATCGCGGCGGCGAGCGAGTCCTGCGCTTCCTGCGGCAGGTTGGCGAGCAGCGGCGTCAGGAACAGCCCCGGCGCAATCGTCAGCACGCGAATGCCGAACTGCGCCAGCTCGCGCGCGATCGGCAGCGTCATGGCGACGATGCCACCCTTGGAGGCCGAATAGGCCGACTGACCGATCTGGCCGTCATAGGCCGCGACCGAGGCGGTGGAGATCACCACGCCGCGCTCGCCGGTGGCAAGCGGCTCCAGCTTCGACATCGGCGCCGTCGCCAGCCGCAGCATGTTGAACGAGCCGATCAGATTGACCTTGATCACCTTGTCGAAATCGCCGAGCGCCATCGGGCCATCCTTGCCGATCACGCGCTTGGCGACGCCGATGCCGGCGCAGTTCACCAGCACGCGCGCCGGACCGTGGACCGCCTCCGCCTTGGCGATGGCCGCTTCGGCCGAGGCTGCGTCGGAGACGTCGCAGACCACGGCGACACCGCCGATTTCGGCGGCAACGGCCTCCGCCAGCTTGGCGTTGAGATCGCAGACCGCGACCTTGGCGCCCTGCGCCGCGAGCCGGCGCGCGGTCGCTGCGCCCAATCCCGATGCGCCACCGGTGACGATGGCGGCCTGATCCTTCAACTGCATGGTGCTCTCCCTACAAAACGCTTGTTCGATTTCAGTACAGCGTGATCACCCGTGCCGGCGGCGCTGGCGAGTAAATTTCCTCGATCAGCGCGCTGCGGTTTTCCAGAACCGCGCGCTGGTTGATCGAGCCCTTGTCGGTGACCTCGCCGCGGTCGATCGACAGCGGCGCATCGAGCAGTACGGCGCGCGTGATCCTTGTCGATGAGCCGGTCGCGCCCGCGATCAATTGCTGGGAGCGTTCGCGGAAGGCTGCCACGATCAGCGGATCGGACGCCACCACGGCAAGATCATCCAGCGGAAGCGTCGGATTGATCAGGCGGCAGCCGTCGAGGTCGAGCACCACCAGCGCCGAGATTTCGTCGCGGTTGATGCCGGCAATGACGACGTCGCGCACCAGCGGCGCGCAAGCTCCAACGAAACGCGCCCGCAACGGCCCAACGCTGACCCAGGTGCCGCTGGCGAGCTTGAAGTCTTCGCCGGTGCGGCCGTCGAAATCGAACCCGGCGTCGAAATTATCGGGGTCGACCGGCTTCAGCGCATCGCCCATTTTGTAGAAGCCTTCCTCGTCGAAGGCCTTCGCCGTCATATCAGGCTGGCGCCAGTAGCCCGGCATCACATTCGGCCCCTTGGCGCGAACCTCGAGCTTGCCGTTGTTGGGCACGAGCTTGGCGTCGTTGCCGAGAACCGGCAGCCCGACATGGCCGGAGCGGCTGGTGTGCGGATTGACCGACATGAAGAACGGCGCGGTCTCGGTGGCGCCAAGCCCGGTCAACATCGGCACGCGATAGCCGGTTTCGCGAACCGACAATTCGTCGAGACTGTTCCAGACGAAGGCCGACAGCGCTGCGCCGGAGAAGAACATCGCATGGAGGCGGGCGAAGAATTTTTTGCGCAAGGCTGCATCGTCGCGCAGATAGGGCAATAGCGATTCATAGCCCTTGGGCACGTTGAAATAGACCGTCGGCGAAATCTCCTGAAGATTGCGCACGGTCTCCTCGATGCCGCCGGGCATCGGCTTGCCCTCGTCGAGATACATCGAGCCGCCATTGTACAGCGTCAGCCCGATATTGTGATTGCCGCCAAAGGTGTGATTCCACGGCAGCCAGTCGACGATAACAGGCGGCTCGTCCTTCAGGAACGCCAGCGTATCGCGCAACATCACCTGATTGGCACAGATCATGCGCTGGGTGTTGATGACGGCTTTCGGATTGCCGGTCGAGCCCGACGTCAGCAGGAATTTTGCGATCGTGTCCGGGCCGATCGCCGCGTGCACCGCGTCGAGACGCGGATGCAGCGGCGTCGCCACCAGATCAGCCAGGCTAGTCACCTCACGCCCGGCTACCGTGCCGCGCGAGGCCGCGATCTCGGTGCCGAGGGCCACGTTGGCTGTGAGCGCATCGGCGAACTTCGTGGCGTCGTCAGCGAAGACGAGGCCGGGCGTCAGCAGCTTCATCAGATAGGCGAGCTTGCCGTAATCGCGCGACACCAGCGAATAGGCCGGTGATACCGGGCAGAAGGGAATGCCGGCATAGAGCGCGCCGAATGCGACCAGCGCATGATCGATCGAGTTGCCTGAGAGGATGACGACGGGCCGCTCGGCCGAAAGCCCGCGTGCCAGCAGTGCGGAGGCGATGTGCCACGATGACGTCAATAACTCCGCATAGGTGATCTGCCGCCAGCCCCGCGCGGCGTTGCGCTCCGCCATGAAGACGCGGTCGGGCGCGCTTGCTGCCCAATGATGCAGGCGGTCGGTGATGCGCACGGGGTAGTCGGTGAGCTGTGCCTTCGGGCGCAGATAGATGGTGCCGTCGTCGTGGCGCTCGACATGCACAGCAGGCGTGCCGAACGAGATCGGGCGCAGCGGATGATTTTCGCGCGCGGCTGAGTCGGTCGAGGCGGACATGCTGGGCTGAGCGCTCATGTCAGGTCGGCTTCACCTTTGTGGTCTTGTGATCGAGAAACGCGCGAATGCGCCGTTTGGCTTCCTTGTCGCTTTGCGCCACCGTCGCCATCAGGGATTCCATCAGAAGGCCGGTCTGCGGATTGGCCTCCGCGATCATCGGCAATGCCTGCAGCACGGCAAAATTGGTCAGCGGCGCATTCGCCGCGACGCGCTCCGCAAGCTCCAGCGCCTTGAGCAGCGCGCCGCCGGCCTCGGTGAGGTATTGCGAGAAGCCATAGGCCGAGCCTTCGGTCGCCGAATAGACCCGCCCGGTGAGCATCATGTCGATCATCCGCGCCACGCCGATCAGCCGCGGCAGCCGCACCGATCCGCCGCCGCCGACGAAAATGCCGCGCTGGCCTTCGGGCAGCGCGAAATAGGCCGATGGTTCGGCGACGCGGATATGCGCGGCGCAGGCCAGTTCCAGCCCGCCGCCGATCACTGCGCCCTTCAGCGCTGCGATCACAGGGACGCGGCTGTACTGGATACGGTCGAACACCCGGTGCCACATCTGCGAGTGCAGCAGGCCGCCGGTCGCATCGTGGTCGGTGAGTTCGGACAAATCGAGGCCGGACGAGAAGTGATCGCCGACGCCATGGATGACCACGGCCCCGACATCGTCAGGCAGGTTAGAGAAACAATCCTGGATCGCCAGAATGATGCCGTCGTTCAGCGCATTGCGCTTGGCCGGACGGTTGAGGCCGACGGTCAGCACCGCGCCCTTCTGCTCGATCTTGAGCAAGTCGGATTGACCCGCTGCTGCGGTGGAGCCGGCGTTTCCCATGGGCGTATATTACTTCCTCTGCAGAATAGTTATATTTTATAACGATTGCGGGAGGAGTCAAGGCGGGTATCCCGGTGGGTTCGAAGTAGCGCCTCCGTTGAGCTACGGCGGACAAGTCGCTGCGCTCGCAATGACGGGGAGATAGCGCCACGAGCCCCACTGTCATCCCCGCGCATGCGGGGATCCAGTACGCCGCGGCTTCTCGGTTCGATCCCTGACGTCTCTGGAATACTGGATCACCCGCATTCGCGGGTAACGACAACGGAATATGCGTTCGCGATCTCGCGACATGAACTGCCCGAGCTTTACCAAGAACCTTATCCCTCGAAAGAGGGAGCAGGGAATGCCGGGTGCTTGCTGCACCCGCGGTCTCGTGTGCAATGGGTGTAGGAAATGCGCACACGAGTATACAGGTACAGCCGAGGCACTCCGGCATTCCCTGCGCAATGGGTTGACGGCTTATGCCGTGGTCTCCCCGGAGCCGAATTCCTCTGGCCTCCGTCGTTGCCGGCTTGATGACTAAATCGATCCGGTTGGATCAGAATAGCCACCGGCAGCTTGGCACCAGCCACGGGTGTCAGGACCACACGGTTTTGCCGTACGCAAATGGCGTCGCTCATCTTGCGCGCCGTGAGCCGCTCACGACTTTGACATCGCCCTGCAGCCGCCTTGCGCGCCGACGCCCTCGCGTCCACCGCATCTCACCGCACGTTCGTGACGATCGCGAAGCGCCCCTCATCTGCCGTGAGACGGACGGAGTTATGCGACTGATTTGGGTTGCCTGTTAAGCGGAATATTTTTCAATTCCGGGCTTGACACGATTTCGGAAAATCAGAATTGATTTGTTTGTCGGTTATCTTGTCGAAGCCCGTAGGGGTGGCAAAGCCAACGGGTCGCGCGAATGCGCGCCCGATGACAGGCTCCGCGTGCCCACCATCGAGCGCGCGCGATCGGTGATGGATGGTGGGCACGTCGCTAACGCTCCTTTGCCCACCCTACGGCTACGGCTCTAAAAGCTCACAGCACCTGGTGCACATCGATGACGACCCGGTCGGCGTGGCGGGCGGCGGAGGCGATGAAGAGGTTTTCCATCAGCCAGCGATATTTCGGCGCGCCCGTCTCGAATTTCGGCACAGTGCGGAAATAGATCAACTTGGGATCGACCGGCTCGCCGCGCTTGAGTTTTTGCAGCAGCTCGACCGGGCCGAAGCGCAGGCCCTTGTTCTCGACATAGACGACCGCGCCATCGTCGGTCTCGAAGGCGTATTTGGCTTCGAGCTCGATCAGCTCATTGGGGCGGATGATCTGGAAGTCGGCGCCGAAGGGAAGAACCTTGCCGTTGACCTGCTCGCCCCTCACCTCGCCGCCAATGATCGGAATGATCCGGCGCACGCCGGTGCCGATTTCACCGGCGGACGTCACCTCGCCGATCCGGGCGGTGATGGTGAAGACGTATCTGGTCTCAAGCTGCGGGGTCATCGGGCCACCGTTGATCTCCGATTGCAAAGCATCGTAGCCCGGGTGGAGCGCAGCGCAACCCGGGGCTGCCTCGCACCGGCTGAAGTTGTCCCGGATTGCGCTTCGCTCCATCCGGGCTACCAGTCTATCCGGCCATGCGTTGCGGCAGCCACAGCGCCAGGATCGGAAAGGCGATCAGGATCACCAGGCGGATGAGGTCGGTCGCCACGAACGGCAGCACGCCGCGGAAGATGGTGGAGAACGAGACGTCCTTCACCACGCTCTTGATGACAAAGACGTTCATGCCGACCGGCGGATGGATCAGGCCCAGTTCCACCGTCATCACGATGATGATGCCAAACCAGATCGGGTCGAAGCCGAGATGCATGATGACGGGGAAGATGATCGGCACGGTGAGGATGATCATGGCCATCGCATCCATCAGGCAGCCCAACACGAGATACATCACCATGATCAGCGCAAGGATGCCGTAGGGGCCGAGACCGAGACCGGTGAGGATTTCAGTCACTTTCTGCGGGGTCTGCGTCACCGTCAGGAAGTAGCCGAAGATCAGCGCCCCGATCAGCACGGTGAAGACGGCGGCCGCGGTGCGGGTCGCCTGCAGCAGCGAGGCCAGGATCTTCTCCTTGTCGAGCCGGCCGGTGAGCACGCCGATCAGGAACGCGCCGGTGGCGCCGACACCGCCCGCCTCGGTCGGCGTGAAGCGCGGCAGGAACGGCAGGCCGTAGAGCCCGCCGATCACGAAGATGAACAGCAGCACCGGCGCCCAGATGTTCTTCAACCCGGCAAAGCGCTCGCGCCATGACGTCGGTTTACCCCGCGGCAGAAAATCAGGTTTGACATAGCCGATCAGCGCGATGGTCAGCATGTACATGGTCATCGCCAGCAGGCCGGGAATGATACCGGCGATGAAGAGCTTGCCGATATCCTGCTCGGTGATGATGCCGTAGACCGCCAGCACGGTCGACGGCGGCAGCATCGCGCCCAGCGTGCCGCCAGCCGCGATCACACCGGTCGCGAAGGACTGCGGATAGCCGAAACGGCGCATCTCGGGATAGGCCACCGCGGAGAAGGTCGCGGCGGTCGCCACCGACGATCCGCAGATGGCGGCAAAGCCACCGCAGGCGCCGACGGTGGCGATGCCGAGCCCGCCGCGCAAATGCCCGACAAAGCCGTTGGCAGCGTGAAACAGCTCGCGACTCATGCCGGAATTGCTGACGAACGTACCCATCAACAGGAACATCGGGATCACGCCGAAGGTGTAGTCGGTCACCGTGCGCATCGAGGTCTGGCCGACCAGTTTCAGCGCCGGCGTGAAGCCGACCAGATAACCAAAGCCGCAGACGCCAACGAGGCCCATCGCCATGCCGACGGGCACGCGCAGCAGCATCAGCGCAAACAGCGCGACAAATCCGATGACAGCGACGGCATCTGTGCTCATGCGACCTACTCTACCGTCTTGACCTTGGCGTCATGGATGTCTTCGGGGTGGAAAATCAGCCGGTAGGTCCGGATCGCGATCAAGAGCACCGCGGCGCCGTCGCCGGCCCAGGCGATGGCGAAGAACGGCCAGGTCGGCATGTGCATGTCAAAGGTGAGGACGTTGTCGTTATAGGTGGTGCGCACCTTGTCGAACAGCGTCCAGGTCTGCACCGACACCACGAACAGCAGCACCAGCGTTGCGAACACGTCGATCATGCGCTGGTATTTCGGGCCGACATTGGCCCAGACCAGATCGACCGTGATGTGGCCGCCGCGATAGCTGGTGGCCGCGATGCCCCAGAAGATCAGGATGCCGAGCAGCATGCGCCCGATGTCGAAGGAATCGGGGATCGCATAATTGAGCGTGTTGCGGAGCAAAACGCCGATGAAGATGTTGAGCGCCACGATGCCGACGAAGCCGGCGGCGATCCATTCGATCGTGTCGATGAAACGATCCATCCACGCGCGATTCATGTGCGGAGGTTCCTGAAGTGGTGCTCAGAATTCAGTATTCACCTCTCCCGCTTGCGGGGGAGGTCGGCGCGCAGCGCCGGGTGGGGCTCTCTCCACGCGAAGATTCTCCGTGTAGAGACACCCCCACCCCGCCCTCCCCCGCTAGCGGGAGAGGGAGAAGAAGGTCTACTGCGCGAGCGCGTTGTACTTGGTGAGCGAGGCCTTGAGCTCGGTCAGCGCCGTGTCCGGATCGCCGCCGTTCTTCTTGACGCCGTCGCCCCAGGTCTTGACCAGCGGCTCGGCAGCCTTCTTCCAAAGTCCGATCTGCTCCGGCGTCAGCGTATAGACCTCGTGGCTGGGCTCCGCCTTGATCTTCGCGATCCCGGCATCCTCCATCTTGCCCCAGTGCTCCCCGACCTTGCCCGCGGTCTCGGTGTTGCAGTTGTTGTCGATCGCCTTCTTCTGCTTGTCGGACATCGCGTTGTACTTGTCCTTGTTGATCACGAAGGCAAATGTCGTGACATAGAGCGGCGCCTCCATGTCGTACTTCGTGACCTTGTCGATGCCGAACAGCAGCAGCGAGCCCCACGGGAAGGTGACGGCATCGGCGACGCCGCGCTCGATGATGTCGCGAACCTCAGGCGCGGACGACTGCACGTTGGTGCCGCCGAGCTGGGTGACGAAATTGGCCATGGTGGCGTGGGCGGGGCGGATCTTCATGCCCTTGATGTCGTCGGGCACGACGATCTTCTTGGTGCGGGAATGGAACGACGACGGGGAATGGACGAAGCCGAGGCAGAACTTGACGTCCTTCATCTCCTTCTCGGCATATTTGCGGTACCAGGCGTCGAGCGCCATCGAGCCGCCCTTGGCATCCGACATCAGGAACGGCAGTTCGCCGGCGCCGATCAGCGGGAAGCGCCCGGGCTGGTAGCCGGGGTTGACATAGGTGACGTCGGCGATGCCGTCGCGCGCCATGTCGTAATGGTCGAACGCCTTGCCGAGCTGCTGGGCCGGAAACACCTTGGACTTGATCGTGCCACCGGAATCCTTTTCGACCGCGGCCGCCCAGTCTTCCAGCGACTTCTGCAGCGGATGCGAAGACGGCACCCAGTGCGAAATCTTCAGCTCGAAGGTCTTTTCCTGCGCCAGCGCAGGCGTCACACCGGCTGCAAGCAGCAGCGCCAACAACGCTTTTCTCATGGACATTCTCTCCCCTCGCAGTTTCCTTGGCAGTTTCTTTGGCAGTCTCATGACAGGCCTGTTTACCCGGCTCCGTTAGTTAACATGTTATCTAACGCGTCCGCATTTTCAAGACGGACGCGCGTTTTCAAAACGGACGTTCGGCCGCATCTGTTTTGTGCGCTGCGGCGAACGACGCGCCGCGTTTTTGCGCCGACCGGCATTGCCAAGACTGTTATATGATATAATCATCACGGCAAGTCCGCGCGCGGCGGACCTGTAGACTACAGCAATCGGAGAGCCGGCCTTGAGGACAAAAGTCGCAATCATAGGTGCAGGTCCGGCAGGATTGTTGCTTGGGCAACTATTACATCTCTACGGGATCGAAAACATCATCCTCGAGCGGCAGACGGGCGAATATGTGCTCGGCCGCATCAGGGCCGGCCTGCTCGAGGAAGGCACGGTGGCGCTGCTCGACGCGGTCGGCGCCGGCGCGCGCGCCCATCGCGAGGGGCTGATCCATCACGGCGTGGAACTCGCCTTTGGCGGGGCACGGCATCGCATAGACATGCATGGCGCCACCGGCAAGACCGTCATGATCTACGGCCAGACCGAGGTAACGCTCGACCTGATGAACGCCCGCAAGGCTGCCGGCCTCACCACCGTCTACCAGGCCGCCGACGTCAAGCCGCTCGATTTCGATACCGACCGGCCGCGGGTCAGCTACGTCAAGGACGGCGTCACCCACGAGATCGAATGCGACTTCATCGCCGGCTGCGACGGCTTTCATGGCGTCAGCCGCGCCAGCGTGAAGCCGTCGGCGATCCAGACCTATGAGCGGATCTATCCATTCGGCTGGCTCGGTATCCTCTCGGAGACCCCGCCGGTCAGCCCCGAGCTGATCTATTCCAACCATGCGCGCGGGTTTGCGCTCTGCACCATGCGTTCGACCAAGCGCAGCCGCTACTATGTGCAATGTCCGCTCGACGATCATATCGACCAGTGGCCGGACGAGCGCTTCTGGGACGAGTTGAAACGCCGGATCGACCAGAAGGCGGCCGACGAACTCGTCACCGGCCCCTCGATCGAGAAGAGCATTGCGCCGCTGCGCAGCTTCGTCGCCGAGCCGATGCGGTTCGGGCGGATGTTCCTGGCCGGCGATGCCTCCCACATCGTGCCGCCGACCGGCGCCAAGGGGTTGAACCTCGCCGCCAGCGACGTGCATTACCTCTCGCAGGCGTTGCGCGAATATTACGACGAGAAATCCTCCGCCGGCATCGACGGCTATTCGGCACGCGCGCTGGCGCGGGTCTGGAAGGCGGTGCGCTTCTCCTGGTGGATGACCTCGATGCTGCACCAATTCCCCGACGAGGGCGAATTCGGCGCGCGCATTCAGCTTGCCGAGCTGGATTATGTGGTCAATTCGAAAGCGGCGTCGGCGTCATTGTCGGAGAATTATGTCGGGCTGCCGTTTTAGGCGGGAGCCGCAGGGTGAGCACTACCGTCATTGCGAGGAGCGCAAGCGACGAAGCAATCCATGCATCTGCGTATGCGGGACGATGGATTGCTTCGCTCCGCTCGCAATGACGGGGAGAGAGCGCGGGCATTTCAAACATCCGTCGTAATCCCGTTTAAAACTTTGTAGGCGATGACTTCGCGCGCGCGTTGCGTTCAATGACGACAGACTTCGTCAACACGCGAGCCGCACATGACCGCCACCGACATTCCCGCAGGCTTCACGCCTCGCACCCGAAGGAGCCCGCTCACCGACCCCTGGGAGCCGCTGTATTCGAAGACGACCGACAAGGCCGTCATCATCGGGCTGCGTCTGGCAAAACCGCACACCAATGGTCGCGGCCTGATCCATGGCGGATTGATCGCCGCACTCGCCGATAACGCCATGGGCCATAGCTGCGCCCATGTGATGGGCGGCGTGTCGTCGCTGGTGACGGTCTCCCTCGCGGTCGATTTCGTCGGCACCGCGGAGGTCGGGCGGTGGCTCGCGATCGAGAGCGACGTCGTCAAGACCGGCCGGACGATCTGCTTCGCGCAGAGCCTGATCAAGGCCGACGGCGTCGTGATCGCACGGGCCAATGCGACGTTTCGCGTGGTGCCGAAGAAGGAGCCGGTGGCCTAACCGAAATGCCAGTCGGCCATCTCAGTGACGAGGTCGATGAAGGTACGCACCTTGGCCGAGAGCAGCCGCGAGGTCGGATAGACGATGTGGATCGGCAGGGCCGGCTGTTCGAATTGCGCCAGCACGATCTTGAGCCGGCGCGCCTTCAGCGATTCGGCGGCCTGATAGGCCAGCACCCGCGTCAGGCCGCCATCCGCTTCCGCATACTGGATCGCGGCGTCCGAGCTGTTGGTGGCGAAGCGCGGCGTGCTGGCGATGCGGACCTCGCTGTTGTCCTCGACGAAGCGCCAGTCGAGCGCCGCCGTCATGGCGCCGAACTGGATGGTGTCATGCGCCGGGATGTCACCCGGCCGCTGCGGTTCGCCGCGCGCCTTGAGATAGCCCGGTGAGGCCACCACGATCCGCCGCATCTCGCCGACATGGCGCGCCACCAGCGTCGAGTCGGGCAGATGGCCGATGCGGACGGCAAGATCGACGCCGTCCTCGACGAGGTTGACCATGCGGTCGGACAAACGGAGATCGACGCCCACGTCCGGATAGCGCTTGAGATAAGCGGTCACGATTCCGCTGACATGCAGCCGGCCGAAGCCGACCGGCGCCGAGATCACGAGCTGCCCCTCCGGCCACGTCCGCTCGCCGGCGACGGCGCCCTCGGCCTCGTCGACGTCGGC
This sequence comes from Bradyrhizobium paxllaeri, assembly GCF_001693515.2. Taxonomy (NCBI): domain Bacteria; kingdom Pseudomonadati; phylum Pseudomonadota; class Alphaproteobacteria; order Hyphomicrobiales; family Nitrobacteraceae; genus Bradyrhizobium; species Bradyrhizobium paxllaeri. The sequence goes on along the minus strand of NZ_CP042968.1, from coordinate 736,869 downwards.
CAAAATCCGCCGCGCCCGCTCCAGATAGCGTGAGCCGGCATCGGTCAGCGTCACCTGCCGCGTGGTCCGCTGCAGCAGCCGCGCGCCGAGGCGGTCCTCTAGCGCCGCGATCAGCCGCGTGACGGCGGACGGCGACAGGCCGAGCTTGCGCGCCGCCGGGGCAAAGCCCCGCAAGTCGGCGACAGCGACAAAGGCCTGCATGGCATCGAGCCGGTCCATCCTACTATTGCATATCCAGCAATGGTGAAGTGTCAATTGCCAGGATTGTTTATGCTACCGAAACGTCCATCTTGAGGGCCGAAGGACGACCGTGTTGGCGCTCCATGAGGAGGCTCAGATGTCTGACGTTCACACCTATTCCAGCGACGTTGCTTTCACCCCGGCGGTGAAGGCGATCCAGGCCCGCAAGGGCTCGCGCGACGCTTATGCCAATGTCGAGGCGCGCGGCGGCTGGCGCACCGAGATCGACGAAAACCTCGCCGGCTTCCTCGCCGAGACCAACAGCTTTTTTCTTTCGACCGCCTCCGCCGACGGCCAGCCCTATATCCAGCACCGCGGCGGGCCGAAGGGTTTTGTCAAAGTGCTCGACAAGAACACGATTGCGTTCGCCGATTACAGCGGCAACCGGCAGTACATCACGCAAGGCAATCTGTCGGAGAATCCGCACGCGCATATTTTCGTGATGGACTACGCGCATCGCCGGCGCGTGAAGATCTGGGGCGAGGCGCGCGTGGTGGAAGACGATGAAGCCCTAACGAAAGCGCTGATGCCGCAGGGCTACAAGGCGCGCCCCGAGCAGGTCATCCTGTTCAGGATCGCGGCGTGGGACACCAATTGCCCGCAGCACATCCCGCAGAAATTCGACGCCGCCGACGTCGCGCAGGCACTGGCCGTGCGCGACGCCCGCATCACCGAATTGGAGTCCGAGTTGGCTGCCCTTAAGGGGCAGCACACAGCAGCGGCGCCGTAATCACGCCGCCTGCTGCACCGGCGCCCAGGCGAATTCCGGGTAGTACAGCAGCATCATCCGGTCGACATAGGCGGTGAGGTTAGCGAACTGCTCGGTGCGCTGGCGCAGCGCCGATTCGAAGAACGGCGTCAGAATTCCGGCGAGCGCGCCGAAGGCGGTGGCGTCCATGCCGCATGGCGTTTCGCCCATCAGGAAGGGCTTGTCGCCAAGCTGCACCGACAGCGCAAACAGCGAGCGGACGGCAAGATCGATATCTTCATCCGGCGCGTGGCGGCCGAGGCCGCTGAGCAGATAGTTCTCGGCGACGCGAAACTGCGCATCCTCGCGCATCTTCTCGCGCAGATGCATTGGTGCACTGTCGAAGAAATGCGCCGGTCCCTTGGCAAAGTTGTCGCCATCGACCCAGCGTGCGCCGACCAGCGCCCAATAGACATGGTGCTCGATCATGCGCTCGAAGGCCCAGGCCTGCGCCCGCGCCTGCAGGCTGAGCGGCGCGTCGAAATCGAAGCCATATTTGGCTTCCAGATGCGCGCGGATGAAGGTGGAATCGGCGATCGTCTCGGCCTCATCGACGATATAAGGCAACTGCCCCTTCGGGGAGGCAGGTGGTTTGGCCTTTTCCTTGCGGTAGGCGAGACCGGCCATCTTTAGCTGGACCTCGGTCTTGGTCACAAAGGGGCTGATCTCCGGCAGGCCGAAACCGGCGCCGAAGCCGTAAAGGACAATCATGCAGGTCTCCCGATCTCAAAACATGCCCCGAGGCTAGCGCCCCCCTGCTGCCACCATGGTGTCAGCAGCAGCAATGCTGGCTATGGCGCTCCTCCTCCCGCGGCGTACGGTGCTTGCGCGCCCACGCCACGAGTTGCGCTCGCGCCAGGGCGCACATTGCCGTGAGCGAGCGCCAGGCCAGTTCGAGCATTGCCCAGCGCAGGTCTGACGTGACGCAGTGGATCGAAACGAGCTGTTCCAGTGCAAAGCCCTGGGCATTTGCGAGAGGTCCGCGGCTTCCCAGGGGGCCGAATTCGCTGAAAATCGTCATGGACAAATTCCCTTCACTTGAGGTGTTGTCCCGATATACCGACCCCCTGCTGCCAACATGCTGTCAGCATCGGGCAGACGCCTTTTAAAAAAGAGATGAGCCATGAGACGGGCCGACCGGCTATTCCAGATCATTCAGGTGCTCCGGCGCACCCGAAAACCTTTGACGGCAGACGCGATCGCGGCCGAGCTGGAGACGTCGAAGCGAACCATCTACCGCGATATAACGACCCTGATCGAACAGCGCGTGCCGATCCGCGGCGAAGCCGGCGTCGGCTACATCCTGGAAAAGGGATTTGACCTGCCGCCCTTGATGCTCACGCCCGATGAGATCGAGGCCTGCGTGCTCGGCGCGCAATGGGTGGTCGGCCATGCCGATCCCGCGCTGGCGCGCGCTGCGCAGGACCTGATGGCGAAAGTCGCCGAGACCGTGCCCGAGCGCCTGCGGCCGTTCGTGCTGGAACCCGCCAGCCGCGCCCGGCGGGCATGGAACCGGGAGCCCGACCGCATCGACATGGTGCGGACACGGTCGCAAATTCACGATGGCAAGAAGATCACGCTGAACTATCGCGACGAGCGTGGCCGCGACAGCCAGCGCACGATCTGGCCGATTGCGGTCGGCTATCACGAGGCGGTGCGGATCCTGGCGGCATGGTGCGAACTGCGGAAGGATTTTCGCAGCTTCCGCACCGACCGCGTCATCGACGCGGTCTACCACGACGAAAAATATCCTGAACGGCGCGACATCCTGCGGGCGAAATGGCGGCGTAGCCTGGTCTGGGAAGCGCCGAAAGATACCTGACGGCGGCCGCTGGCCGCGGCCGTCATTCCGGGCTAAACGCTGTTCATGCAAGGAATCGCCGCCGAGAACCAAAGCGCCTACCAAAGTCCCTGCCAGGCCTGCGGCGCCTGCTGCAGCTACTCGCAGAACTGGCCGCGTTTCACCATCGAGGACGATGCCGCGCTCGACCTGATCCCGGAACGGTTCGTCAACGAACGGCTGTCGGGCATGCGCTGCGACGGCGACCGCTGTTCGGCGCTGTCAGGCAAGGTCGGCGAGGCGACGTCGTGCCTGGTCTACGCGGTGCGGCCCGAAGTGTGCCGCACCTGCATGCCGGGCGATGTCGAATGCGCGATGGCGCGAAAGCGGCACGGATTGCCGATTCTTCCCGTCGTTCCTGCCTAGATCCGTAGCCCGGATGCAGCCAACGGGTCGCGCGAATGCGCGCCCGATGACAGGCTCCGCGCAGTCCGGGGCAGCTTTGGCCGGTTGCGAGAGGGTCCCGGCGCTACAAAGTTACGCCGTCACGGTTTCCGCAAAATCTTCTTCGTCGATCTCGTCGTCGATCGGCTTGAACGTCGAAAGCGGCTTGGTCGAAAGGGTGATCGGCTTGCGGCCGCCGTTGGACGACGACGAGGCGGAACGCGCCGCGGGTTCGCGCGACAGTGCATAGAGCGTGGAACCGACCCGGCCGCCGAAGTGGATCAGCTCGCGCTCGGTGCAGCTCGCGGCGATGGCGAGAGCCAGCGCGTGCAGATGGCTGCGGCGGTAGCAGAACAGCGCCAGCATGGCGCGGACGTCGGAAGAAACGCTGTCCACCAGCAGCGGCAGGCCGTGCGCATTGGCGCGGTACATCTCGCCCAAGAGCTCGTCCCGGACCGGACAGAAATCATTCTCGAAGGCTTCGCGGCTTGAAAACATTGCGGGTTCTCCCTTTCCGGAAGATGCCGCGCAATTCTCTAATGAAGGGTTAACCACGCTTGCCAGTAGTGTTCCGGGGGGACTTTCCAATCACGACTGAAGCGGAATCGACACATGATTCGTGGTCGACGCGGAGGCGACGTTTTCTGATGCCGAAGGATGATTGAGACCAGGAGTGCGACCGCGCCGAACGCGGGATCAGTTCGCCGCCATGAAGATCGCCAGACCGAAACCGGTGAGATGATGCAGCGCCTGGTCGACGCCGATCAGCGTCCAGAACCACGGATGCTCGTTCTCCAGCGTGACGCCGAAGCGGGACGCGATGATCCCCTTGAGACGGTCGACGATGAGATGAATGAAGAAATCGATAAAGGCGACGAACCAGAAGCGCGGCGCGACGATCAGGATCAACACCAGCGACACCGCCAGGTGCACGAGGCAGTGCGCGAGCAGCGGCAGCGCCCAGCCGGTCTTCTGATCCTTGCCGATCGCCATCCAGGAAGTTTGCAGCATGAAGTCGGCAATGACGTGCTTCACGGTCAGAAGCAGCATCCATCCTACCAGCGCACCTACCGGAACCGAGGACGACATCGAAGGAAACAACAAAGCTGACGCCCTTTGCTGGGACTGACGGGGTGGCGAAAAAACCGGGGCCTAGGCTGTCAGCGCAATGTTCTTTTCAAACCCGGACTACTCTAACGTTGCCTTTATTTATGACATCTCCCGGGCAGGAATGCACCTCTCGGTAGTCTGAAAATCGCACGGTGTGGCGGAACTGCGATACTGCGGCACCGGCGCACAGCGGACTTATACGGGTAAGGTTACCGGCCAGCGCGGTTTGCAATCCCATAGGAGCGGGCTATCATTCCCAGGCAGGCAAAATTATCGTTCTTTTCTAGGTATTTACGAATTCATTCGGACGCCTGCCGCGCCAGCTCGGCGGCGACACGTCCCTGACCTTCCGGGTACGAGCCATGAGTGCTGAAGCCCCAACGCCGCATCCGAAAATGCCGCGTCGCCGGTCGCGGACGGTCAAGAGCAACCGGGCTCAGATCCTGCTGTTTTCCATCCTGACGCTGGTCCTGACCGCCGCCGTGGTGTGGGGTGGCCGGACCCTGCTGCGCAATTCCGAGACGCTGGTATTTGCGGTCGGTGATACCAACGGTCCCGAGGCGCGCTTCGCCGCCAGGCTGGCGACGGTGCTGAAAAATAATTCCTCGCGGCTCCGGCTCAAGATCGTGCCGAACGGCGACAATGCCAGGGCGTTGTCGCAGTTCGACCGCAAGGAAGCCAACCTTGCGATATTGCGCACCGACGCCAGGATACCGCCCCGCGCCCGCGCGCTGGCGATCCTCGAACACGACCTGCTGCTGCTGATCAGCCCGAACGGCAAGAAGATCAAGACCATCGCGGATCTCAAGAAAAAGAAGATCGCGGTTATCGCCGACAGTGAGAGCGGGGCTGTGCTGGTGCGCAACATTCTCGAATTGTCCGACACCCCGGACGCGGCGACACGGGTGCAGATGGCGGCGCCGGGCCAGACCTTCGACCAGCTCTTCACCGCGGGCTTCGGCGCCGTGATCAAGATCGCGCACGCCTCGCAGATCGTAAAGGACAAGAGCTACGAGCAATATGCCAGGCGTGGCGGCTTCACGCTGAATGCCATCGAGTCGGCGAAGGCGATCGCGCGAAAGTACCCGGCGATATCGGAGGAAACGGTGGCAACCGGAATGCTGTCCGCCTCCCCCGCCCTGCCCGCCGAAGACGTCGACACCATCGGGCTCGAATGGCTGCTGGTCGCCCAATCCAGGCTCTCGACCACGACTGTGGGCGATCTGGCGCGGATCATCTACGAGAACAAGGCCGAGCTCGCGCTTCCCGACGGGTTCGCCTCCAAGATCGAGCCGGCCGCGACCGACAAGGACGCCTTCATCGTGGCGCATCCGGGCGCCGCCGAATACATCAATGATGAAACCAAGTCCTTCGTCGAACGCTACAGCGACCTGATGTATGTCGCACTCGCAGCGCTCAGCATCATCGGCACCATCTTTGCCGCCATCTATGCCAAGATCACCCGGGTGGCGCCGGAAAAGGCCAGCCAGCTTGCAACCGCCATTCTCGATATCGGCGAGCGCATGGAATACGCCAACTCGCTGGACGCGCTCGACGAGTTGCAGGACGAGTTGGAAACGATCCTGCGGGGCGTGGTGATCGGCTTGCGCGACGGCACCATCAGTAGCGACGGGTTGGATACCTTCAAGCTCGGCTATGAATTCGTGCGCGACGAGATCGGCCTGCGCCGCGAGCACCTCAAGCGGCATGCCGCGGATGAAAAGGTCGTGGTCGTGAAGACCGCGCAGAGTGCGTGAACCCACTCTCGTCATGCCCCGGCCTTGTGCCGGGCATCCACGTCTTTGCTTCAATAAAACAAGAAAGACGTGGATGGCCGGGACGACGCCCGGACAAGCCCGGCCATGACAAAAAACGTGGATGCGTGCCCATCATTCAAACCACCGACGCAGATAGATGGTGGGCACGCTTCGCTTTGCCCACCCTACGTCTTTTCAGACGAAATCGCCACATACGCGCTGGCAGTCGCCCGCGCGCGGATCTCCGCGATCTTGCGCTTGAGCGCGGACTGCCGCGGATCGGGCAGCGCGGCGGCGCGAGCCTCGGTCACCGCGCCGGCGAGATCCGACAAGGCCAGCACGCCGTCGAAGGTCGGCTTGGCGAGGCCGTCGATGATCGCGTTCCAGTCCGCCATGCCCTGGCGATAGACGTCGCCATAACCCTCGATCATAGTCGCGGTCTGGATGATCGTCGGCGCCGCCTGCGGCTGCTTGGTCAGGCTGCGATCGATCATGTGCAGCCAGCGCTCGACCCAGACCCGCTCCTTGGCATAGCGTACCGAAAACAGCCGCCATCGCCGCAAGCCCGCCTCCATCTTGAGGCGACGAATGCCGTACCGGCTCGCCGTGCTGAAGCGGATGGAGACGCGCCTTTGGGCCCAGCCCAGCCAATCCAGCGCATCGATGACGTATTCGGCGAAGATGGCGGGAAGCGCGCCGATCAACTCCACGAGCCTGAATTTCCTGACGTCCACGGAGCCGGCAGAACGTCCCTGCAGTTCGGCGAGCTTGAGCTGCGCGATCCGGATCGGATCCTGATAGCTCATGCGCACCGCCATCAGCCGCGCAATCTCGCCAAGCATCACGTCGTCGACGCCTCGTTTGCCGATGAAGCGCCGCAGCCGGTCGACATAGAGCCGGGCGTAGCCCGGGCCCTGATAGTCGATGAGGAGATGGATGGCCTCGCTCGCCACCGCCATCACCGGCTCCGGCAGCCCCTCGGGCAGGAACGGCGCGGTGTCGTCATCATCCTCGCCGATGAAGTCGGCGAACAGATAACGCAGCGACGACAGGAACCCGCGGTCTGTCACTCTCCCTGCTCCGGCCTCTACGCAGGCTTCGGCTCGGCGGTGGACGCCAGATGCTGGGCCAGCCGCTTTTCCGCCGCATCCAGATTCTGGAACAGACGCGCGCTGGCGAGACGGAGGAAGTAGAAGCCGAACGCGGGGTTCTGCACGTAAAGCTCCTCGACCTTGGTGTAGCTGACGCTCAGGATCAGGCCGCTCTCGATACACTCCAGCGTTTGGGTTCGCGTGTTCGAGGGCGACAGCATGCCGAGCTCGCCGACGATGGCGCCGACCGGCAGCACGATGCCCGATTCGACCAGCTTGAACTTGCCGCTGACGATATAGAGCATGTCCTCGGCTTTCTCGTCCTTGTAGAACAGGATCTCGCCGGCCGCGCAATTGCGCTCGGTCATGAACGGCTTCAGCCATTCCATCGACAGGTCGCTGTTGACGGATTTCTTCACGTCGCGCACCAATTGCAGCATCTGATGCAGGCGGTAGGAATTGACCAGCAGCATGGCGAACTGCACCACCATCACCAGGTAGTTGTGGGCCGGGATCGCGGTTATGATCAGGATGACGTTGGCGAGAATGCCAAAGACCCGCAACGGGATCATGGTCTTCATCGTGGTGGTGGCGACCACGAAAATTGTCGCGAATAACGCGCCGGCCGTTCCTGCGTGTTGAGCCAGATGAGACGTATCCATTGGATGCCAACCAATTGCTTCAGGGACTGAATTTTTGTCGCGATTCTGCTGCGGCGCCGCCATCGTAAACGGCGCGGGGCCCTTTTGGTATACGAGGAAAAGGCGACGTTTTGTCGGGATTCTCACTATTCAGGGGTAAAATTCGCTCTCCTTCTCGGGCCGCGGCCTGAACCGGCCGGCCGTGGCGCAGCTGTCGTTGGCGGCCTCGCCGCAGGCGGGCACTTTGCGCGGCATTGGTCACGCTGCAGCCTGACCCTTATCCCGCATTATCGCACTTGCCAGGCCCCTTCTCATCCGATGTCCAAGCGGCTCGTTCTCTCGGCACTGGTTCAGTTCACCGCCAAGACGGCTGGCCGCAACATGACCAAGGCGGCCCATATCGCGGTGGCCGCCGCGTCGGTGCGATGGTGGCGCTCACGGCAGCCCCCGCCTCCGAGGCGGCGCACCAATGGGTCGATGCGGTGCTATGGGCGTGCCCGCTCAACATCCTCCGGGTGCTCAACGTCGTACAGCTCATTCCGGGTTGCGGCAGTTGCGGCACGCAAGAAAATAAGCAACCAAAACCACAATCCGTCATTGCCTGCGACAAACGGGAAGCGTTCGCACAAGGGAGCAGAGCGACAAAGCAATCCATTCTTCCCTTGCACAGCAAGATGGATTGCTTCGCGGAGCCTGTCATCTGGCGGCGCTTCGCGCCGACCCGATGGCTCGCAATGACGGTCAAAAATGGAGAGAATAATGTCCGACGTAGCCGACGCGGCGAGTGCGCCGATCCTCGAAATCAACGGCGCCCGCGCCACCATCCGCCTCAACCGGCCGCAGCACATGAACCGGCTGCAGAGCGAAGATCTCGGCGATCTCCTGAAACTGTTCGACCGGATCGAGGCTGATCCGGCGATCCGCGTCATGGTGCTGACCGGCACCGGCCGCGCCTTCAGCTCCGGTTATGATCTCAATTCGGTGGCTGACCGCGCGACCAGCGAGAACGAACAGCCGAGCGCGGGTTCGGCCTTCGAGGTCGTCGTCAACCGGCTGGAGGATCTCGGCGTGCCGACGATCTGCCGGGTCAATGGCGGCGTCTATGGCGGCTCGACCGATCTGGCGCTGGCCTGCGATTTCCGCATCGGCGTCGATACCGCCGAGATGTTCATGCCGGCGGCGCGGTTCGGGCTGCATTATTACAAGAGCGGCATCGAACGCTACGTGTCGCGGCTCGGCGTCGACAACGCAAAAATGCTGTTTCTCACCGCACAGAAAATCACCGCGCCGGAGATGCTGCGGATCGGCTACCTCACCGCCATGGTGCCGCCGGAAAGGCTGGACGAGGAAGTGGACAAGCTCGCCGCCATCCTGGCCGGCAATGCGCCGCTTGCAATGCGCGGCATGAAGCGCGCCATCAACGAATTCGCGCGCGGCAAGCTCGACGAGGACGCCGCCAACGTGCGCCACCGCGAGAGCATGCGCGGCGCCGAGATCAGGGAAGGCGTAAGAGCGCTGGCGGAAAAGCGTCCGCCGAAGTTCTGAAGAAGCTTAAGCCCGCTTCGTCCGCATCGCCCGGACCTGCTTGATCGCGGGATCGCGCGCCAGCGCCTTGTAGCGCGGGCTGTCGACGGCATAGATCGCGACGCGCCCTTCGGCATCGGCATGCACGCCCCAGCCGAAGCGCTTGCCGAGCCCCGATGCACGCAGGCACGCCTGCCCCTTAGAGAAGAATTCGTCGCGGGCGAGGTTTTTCTCCTTTTTCGTCGCCTTTGCGCCGAGCTGCCGGCCGGGCGCGGAGGTCGCGAACACCACATCATCGGAGGTGTATTTGTAGGGCGCTTCCGCAATCATCTGGTACTGAAGGCCAGCCACGGTCGGATTCCCTGCGCGCGCCGGCGGCTCTTCGCCGGTACGCGCGGGACAATCTTCCGCGACCTGGATGAAGGTGTCGAAGCAGTTGGTCGTGTGAACGGTCTTTGTCATCCAGGAATCCAGGCCTTCTTGATGCCGCGTCTTCTTGGCCTCACGCGCCGGGGGCTGCGGCGTGCTGCGCCGCCATTTCATCATCGGCCGCGCTGATCCGTTTGAACGCGGGGCGCGAGGTGATGCGCTCGGCATAGGCCTTGAATACGTCGTTTCCGGGCACGAGGCCAAACATCATCGTCCAACTGAACGCCACGCCCCAGAGAATGTCGGCGGCTGTCATGCGCTCACCGAGCAGATAAGGCCCCTTCGAAAGCTGCGCCTCCAATACGCCAAGCATGGTGTCGTAATCGGAATAGGGCGAGTGCGACACCGGCGTCGGTTCGCGCTTCATGAACCGGTCGATCAGGGCCGGCTCGAACGACGATCCATAATAGGCAATCCAGCGTAGATACGGGCCGCGTTGCGAATCGTCGAGCGCGGGCGTCAGCCCGGCCTTCGGAAACAGGTCGGCAAGATAGGTGTAGACGGCGACCTGTTCGGTCACCAGCGCCCCGCGATGGCGGATCGCCGGAACCTTGCCCAGCGGGTTGATGGCGAGATAGGCCGGCTGGCGCTGCTCGCCTGCCTTCATGTTCAGGACATGGAGATCGTAAGGCGCGCCCAGTTCCTCCAGCAGCACCCGCGTGCCCGTGGCGCGGCTCTGCGGCGAATAATAAAGCGTGATGCGGTCCTGGTTGGTCATTGGCAGTCTCCTTTTGAAGCCGACGGGCAGCAGGCCTTCTATGCCGGACCATACCTGACATCCTGTGTCAGGTATGGTTTAAGGGGCCATGCGCGCGAGCCGGCTGCTTTCGATCCTCACCACCCTGCAGGCGCGGGGACAGATCACCGCGCCTGCACTCGCCGAAGCTTGCGAGGTTTCGGTGCGCACCATCTATCGCGACATCGATGCGCTGGCGGCGGCCGGCGTCCCTGTTTATGCCGAGCGCGGCGCGGAAGGCGGCTATCGCCTGCTCGACGGCTATCGCGTGCGGCTGAACGGATTGTCGCAACCGGAGGCCGAGGCGCTGTTCATGACGGGACTGCCGGGTCCTGCGGCTGCGCTCGGCCTGGATGCTGCGATGATGGCGGCGCAGACCAAGCTGATGGCGGCGCTGCCCGAAAATCTGCGCCCGAACGCCGGGCGAATGCAGGAGCGCTTTCATCTCGATACGCCCGGCTGGTTTGGCGAGGCCGAGCAGCCGAAACATCTGCGCGCCATTGCTGCTGCGCTGTTGCGCGAAAGCTTGATCGAAATCCGCTACCAGAGCTGGCGGGCAGAGAAGCGCCGCCGCGTCGCGCCGCTCGGTCTCGTGCTGAAGGGCGGTAGCTGGTATCTCGCAGGCGATGTCGACGGCAGCGTGCGCACCTATCGCGTGGCGCGCGTTCTCGATTGCAATGTGCTGGAGAAGGGCTTCGTACGCCCCGCCGATTTCGATCTCGCCGCCTATTGGCAGGCGGCAACACTGCGGCTCGAGGCTGAGATGCATCCGAACGCCGCCACCGTGCGGCTGTCGCCGTTCGGCGTCAAACTGCTCAACGCCTTGAGCCAGCCTTACGTGCGGACGCGCACCCGCATCGAGGAGACGGCGGACGCAGACGGCTGGCGAATCGCCGTCGTGCCGATCGGGAAAACGGTATGGCATGCCGCCGCCGAACTGCTGCGTCTCGGCGCGGATGCCGAGGTGCTGGCGCCGGCGGAGCTGCGCGACAAGATGGCCGAGCTGACGCAAGAAATGGCCGCGCGCTACCGATGTCCGGATAGAGAAAATTTACGAAGATCCCGTTCCGCGAAACATTCCTGAAACACGATTCTTCGCTTCGCGCATGAACGCAAGCCGTTGCCGGCTCGACTGATGGGCAGGGACGCAACAACGGCCTCGCGCCAAAGAATTGGAGAAATTGAGTATGTTTCGCAAGATTACCCTCGGACTGATTGCCGCCGCCTCCCTCACCTTTGCTGCTGCGGCGCCCGCGTCCGCCGGGGGCTTTCATCACCATCATTGGGGCCATGGTTACGGCTGGGGTCCCGCCGTCAGCGTCGGCTTCGGCGGCGTCTATGTCGATACCGGTCTGAACGGCTGCCTGCGGCAGCGCTGGGTCGAAACCCGCCGTGGCGTGCGCCTGCGCACCGTGAACGTCTGCGCCTACTGATCCAACAGAGTTAGTCAAGAAAGATCCCGGCCGCACTGCGCGACCGGGATTTTTCCGCGTGCCTGATGCGTTGACCCCTGCCCGCGGCGGCCATATTGTGGCGCCTGCGGTGCAAGCCGCTCCCGGGCCCGCGGGAAGGGTTGAACCCACTTGCAAGCTTTCGAGCGACATCTAGAGCCTTTGTGCAGCCGGTTTTGCGGGCCGTCGGCGATGTCACGCACGGAGGTGTCTGATGGACCGATCACCCGATCGACTGAATCTCGATCATCTGAAAAAGCAAGCCAAGCAATTGATCCGTCTCTATCGAAGCCGCGACGCGGCAACGATGGTGCGGCTGCGCAGCGCACTGCCGGTAGCTTCCGGCCGTAGCGATGGGGATATTGCTTCCCTCGAACTTCGCCTGCACGACGCGCAATCATGCATCGCGCGCGAGCATGGCTTTGTGTCCTGGCCCGACCTGAAGCAATACGTCGAAGTGCAGATGGCGGCACGCGACAAGCGCGACGCCCGCGTCCTGCACTGGGCGCAGCTCCTCTATTCCGGCGATGTCAGCGGCACGGTGAACCGCGCCAACCCGCGCGTCGCGCTGCGGATCCTGGCTGACGATCCCGACCTGATCGCAGGCGATCCCTGGCTCGCCTGCGCGATCGGCGACGAAGGCGCGCTGCGGCGGGCGACGGAGGCCGATCCGGCGTGGGTTAATCGTCCCGGCGGCCCGCTGCGATTGCCGCCGCTGTTGGCGATTGCGCATTCGAGCCTCTCGCGCGTGGACGAATTTCGCCAGCGCCTGCACGCCAGCGCGCGATTGCTGATCGCTGATGGTGCCGACGTCAACCAGCACATTTTCAGCCGCTGGCCGCCGGGCTCGCTGGCCGAGCCGGACCAGAGCTGCCCGCTCTCGACGCTCTACGGCGCGGCCGGCAGCAACCATGATCCGGTGCTGACGAAGCTGCTGCTCGATGCCGGCGCCAATCCCAATGACGGTGAATCGCTTTATCACTCGCTGGAAAATCCGGCATGCACGCGCCTGCTGCTGGAGCACGGCGCACGCATTGCCGGGAGCAACGCGATCTACCGCTCGATCGACCTCGAGGACGACGCCGCGCTGAAACTGCTGCTGCAGCATGGCGGCGATGCGAACGAGCCGGCGCAAAATCCGCCGCTGACGGATTGGGGCTCGCCTTTGGCCTGGGCGATCTACCGAAGGCGGCCGCGTCACGTGATGGCGCTGCTGGAAGCCGGCGCCGACCCGGTGCGGCCGACCGCTGCCGATGTCAGTCCCTACCGGCTGGCGCTGCGGTTCGGCCTCTCCGATGCCGCGGCGCTGCTGCGCGGGCCAGCCGGCGAACCTGACATCTCCGACGAAGAGCGCTTCATCGCCGCGTGTGCGCGCGGCGATGAAGCCGAGGCGCGCGCGATTCAAGCCCGGCGGCGCGACCTGCCGGCCTCGCTGTCGCCGGCGCAATTGCGATTGCTGCCTGACATGGCCGCGGCCGGCGCCGATGACGTCGTGAAGCTGATGGTCACGCTCGGCTGGCCGATCGCGGTGCGCGGCGGCGACTGGGATGCATCTGCGCTCAACCAAGCGGTATTCCGCGGCAATGCCGGCCTGACGCGTTTTCTGCTCGAACACGGCGCTGAGTGGACCGAGCGGCATGGCTTCGGGGACAATGCTTGCGGCACGCTGTCATGGGCGTCCCTCAACGAGCCAGTCGAAGGCGGCGACTGGGCCGGCTGTGCACGCGCACTGTGCGACCATGGCATGCCCGGTGCCATTGCGATCGCCGGCGAATCCGAACACGCAATGGTCGCGCGCGTGCGAAGGCAATTCTCCGACGACGTCGCCGAGGAATTGCTGGGGCGCGAAGCTTGAAGCGCAACTCTCTCGTCATGGCCGGGCTTGTCCAGATCACGTCCGGGCATGACGAGTTTGTGGCGTCTACGACGAGTTACTCGTCCACGAATGTCACCGTATCCCCCACGCTTGCGCGCGAGGTGCGGTAGCTGTTGATCTTGTGGGAATGATCGGCAAAGCCGAAGGAAATGCCGCAGACCACCTTGCGATCATCGGCCAGCTTGAAGTGTCGCCGGATCAGCCCGGAATGCCGCGCCAGCGCGGCCTGCGGTATCGTGCCGAGGCCGAGCGCCTGCGCCGCCAGCATGAAGTTCGAGACATAGGCGCCGCAATCGACCGCGCCGTAGATGCCGAGCGGCTCGTCGGTGTGGATGATCGCGACATGCGGCGCGCCGAAGAAATTGTAGTTCTCCAGCGCCTGCTTGGCGTAGCCCATCTTGTCACCGCGCGCGATGCCGAGTGTGTTGTAGAGCTGAAAGCCGCTCTCGCGACGGCGCTCGAGATAGACGCCGAGATATTCGCGCGGCGGCCTGAAGTCGTGGTCGTCCCTGGCGCCGGAGGCCGCCTCGGCATAGATCGCCTTGCGAAACGCCTCCTTGGCCTCGCCGCTCGCGATCAGCACCTGCCAGGGCTGGCTGTTGCACCAGGACGCCGTGCGCTGCGCTACCTTCAAGATCTGCTCGATGGTCGCGCGCGGCACCTCGCGGGGCTGGAATGCGCGCACGGAGTAGCGCTCGTTCAGGAGCTCTTCGAGCACGCCGATGCGATCGGCGGTCGAATGGCGCGCCTTCGGCGCTTTTGCGTCCATGGCTACCGTCCCTTGGTCGGGATCTTGTTGAACGGCACGTCCTTGTCGACGCGGATGTCGCCCGGCAAACCAAGCACGCGCTCGGCGATGATGTTGCGCAGGATTTCATCCGTGCCGCCGGCGATGCGCATCGACGGTGAAGACAGCAGCATCTGCTGGAACTGGCCGTGAACCATTTCCTCATCCGTGCCGGTCAGCGCGCCGGCCGCGCCCTGCAGATCCATCGCGTAAGCCGCGATGTCCTGCAGCATCATGCCCGACACCAGCTTGCCGATGGAATTTTCCGGACCCGGCCGCTCGCCCTTCGACAGCGAGGAGATCGCGCGGTAGCTGGTGTATTTCAGCCCGTTCGACTTCACCGCCCAGCTCGCGAGCTTGGAGCGCACCGCGGGATCATCGATCGCGAGCCCATCCTCGAGCATGAGATTCGAGCAGAATTCGAACATCTCGGGGACGCCGGTCGCGAGCCGCGAGCCGATCGACATGCGCTCGTTCATCAGCGTGGTCAGCGACACGTTCCAGCCGTCGCCGACCGCGCCGAGACGCTGGCTGTCCGGGATCACGACATCGGTGAAATAGACCTCGTTGAATTCCTGCATGCCGTTGGCCTGCTTGATCGGCCGCACCTCGACGCCCTTGCTCTTCATGTCGAGGAAGAACATCGTCAGGCCCTTGTGCTTCGGCACGTTGGGATCGGTGCGCGTGATCAAAAGGCCGTAGTCGGAATAGTGCGCGCCCGAGGTCCAGATCTTCTGGCCGTTGACGATCCAGTTGTCGCCCTTCTTTTCCGCCCGCGTGCGCAGGCCCGCGACGTCGGAGCCGCCGGCCGGCTCGGAGAACAACTGGCACCAGATGTGCTCGCCGGACGCAAGCTTCGGCAAATAGTAGCGCTTGTGCTCCTCGCTGCCGAACGCCATCACCGTCGGCCCGCACATGCCTTCGCCGATCTGGAACGGCTGCGTCAGCTTGCCGTAGACACCCTCTTCCTGCTGCCAGATCACCTTCTCGATCGGCGTCGCGCCGCGGCCGCCATATTCCTTCGGCCAGTGCAAACACGCCCAGCCGCCTTCGGCCTTCTTCTTCTGCCAGGCCTTGCCGACATCGACGATCTCTTCCTTCTCCAGCCGGATACGGCCGAGCGAGGATTTTGACAGCTCCGCCTCATATTGCTTCGGGGCGTTGGCCTCGATCCATTTGCGGGCGGTAGCGCGGAACTCGGCTTCCTGCGGGGTGTCGTCGAAGTTCATGGCGGCTTCCTTTTTTCTTGTCATTCCGGGGCGCGCCTTGGCGCGAACCCGGAATGACGATAACTACGCCCTTCCCTTGGTCGGGATCTGGTTGAACGGCACGTCCTTGTCGACCCTGATATCGCCGGGCAAACCGAGCACGCGCTCGGCGATGATGTTGCGCATGATCTCGTCGGTGCCGCCCTCGACGCGGGTGCCGGGCGCGCGCAGCAGCATCGCCTGGAATTTGCCGGCAACTTCGGCGTCCTCCGGCCCGCTCAACACGCCGGCGGCGCCCTGCAGGTCCAGCGCGTACATCGCGACTTCCTGCACCATCGATCCCGCCACCAGTTTGCCGATGGAATTTTCCGGCCCCGGCCGCTCGCCCTTCGATAGCGCCGAGATCGCGCGCATGCTGGTGTATCGCAGCCCACTCGCCTTCACGGCATAGTTCGCCAGCCTGGAACGGACGCTGCGGTCTTCGATCGCCGGCCCATCCTCCAGCATCAGGCTGTTGCAGAAATCGAACAGTTCGGGAAAACCGGTCGCGACGCCGGCGCCGATCGACATGCGCTCGTTCATCAGCGTCGTCAGCGAAACGTTCCAGCCGTCATTGACGGCGCCGAGCCGCTGCGAATCCGGAATCTTCACGTCGGTAAAGTAGACCTCGTTGAAGTCGGACTGGCCGCTCGCCTGCTTGATCGGCCGCACCTCGACGCCGGGGCTCTTCATGTCCAGGAAGAACATGGTGAGCCCCTTGTGCTTCGGCACGGTCGGATCGGTTCGCGTGAGCAAAATGCCGTAGTCCGAATAATGCGCGCCCGAGGTCCAGATCTTCTGGCCGTTGATGATCCAGTCGTCGCCCTTCTTCTCGGCGCGGGTACGGAGCCCTGCGACGTCGGAGCCGCCGGCGGGTTCGGAGAATAGTTGACACCAGACCTTTTCACCTGACGCCAGCGGCGGCAGATATTTGCGCTTCTGCTCTTCGCCGGCGAACGCCATCATGGTCGGCCCGCACATGCCATGGCCGATGATGAACATGCCGGAAAGCTTGCCGAACGGCCCCTCTTCCTGCTGCCAGATCACGCGCTCGATCGGTGAAGCGCCGCGGCCGCCATATTCCTTCGGCCAGTGCAGGCAGGCCCAGCCGGCATCGGCCTTCTTCTTCTGCCAGGCCTTTGCGACCTCCAGAATATTGGCGCCCTTGAGGACGGTTCGGCCGAGAGAGGATTTGCGAAGTTCTTCCTCATATTGCTTCGGCGCGTTGGCTTGTATCCACGCCTTGGCCTCGGCGCGGAATGCGGCTTCCTGCGGGGTGTCGTCGAAGTTCATGTTCTATCCTCTCGTCCGTCATTCCGGACGAGCCGCGAAGCGGGTCGATCCGGAATCTCGAGATTCCGGGTTCGATGCTTCGCATCGCCCCGGAATGACTCATCAAGCCGCGTTCTTCTTGCGCATGCGGTCGATCAACTGATCTTCCCAGTACGACAGGCTGCCGAGCGTCAGCGCTGTGGCGTTAGCACGGCGATAGTACATGTGGCAGTCGAACTCCCAGGTGAAACCCATGCCGCCGTGCACCTGGATGTTGTTCTTGGAGCAGTGCTGGAACGCCTGCGTCGCGCTGATGCGCGCGGCCGCTGCGGCCTCCGGCAATTCGGAAGCGTTGGTCGAGAGCGCCCAGGCGCCGTAATAGCAGTTCGAGCGCGCCAGCGTCGCCGAGACATACATATCGGCGAGGATGTGTTTCACCGCCTGGAACGAGCCGATCGGCCGGCCGAAGGCGATACGATCGAGCGCATAGTCGCGGCCCATTTCCAGCGCACGGTCGGAGCCGCCGACCTGCTCGAACGCGAGCAGCACGGCAGCGCGGTCCAGCACTTGCGTGAGGATACTCCAGCCTTCGCCGGCCGCACCGAGCGGTTCGGCCTTGGCGTTCTTGAAGGCGAGCTCGGCCTGCCCCCTTGTCGGATCGACATTGGTCAGCGACTTCACCTCCACGCCGCCGGCCTTGAGGTCGACCAGGAACAGCGAGATGTCGGAATCGCGCCCCGAGGAGCCGGTGCGCGCGGCGACGACGGCGAAATCGGCAATCGCGCCGTCCGGCACCGGCTTCTTCACGCCTGACAGCGTACCGCCGGAAGCCTGCAGCTTGATCGCCTTGGACGACGGATTGCCCTTGCCCTCGAACAGCGCCAGCGTACCGATCGCCTCGCCCGAGGCAATCTTCGGCAGCCATTTCCGCTTCTGCGCGTCAGAACCGGCCAGCAGCAACGCTTCGGCGGCGAGGTAGACGGTGGAGGAGAACGGCACCGGCGCGTTGGCGCGGCCCATTTCTTCGGCGATCACGCAGAGCTCGAGATGGCCGGCGCCCGCGCCGCCGAATTCTTCGGGGATCGCAACGCCGAGGAAGCCCATCTCGGCGAGCCCCTGCCACAGCTTCTTGTCATAGGCGGCCTTGCCGTCGAGCACCTCGCGAACGGCTTTCGGCGGGCACTGTTCGGCGAGGAACTTCCTCGCCGCGTCGCGCATCTGTTTCTGGTCGTCGGAGAAATCGAAGTTCATGGCGGCTTACCTTCTTGGCTTGCTGTTATTTGTTTGCCGTCATTCCGGGGCGATGCGGAGCATCGAACCCGGAATCTCGAGATTCCCCGATGCGCAATTGCGCATCTGAGGTCTGGTCCTTCGGACCATCCCGGAATGACGGATGGAGAGAGCGTCGTTTTCATTGCAGCACAATCACATCTTCGCCGGGCTTGTCGGCGTAAAGCTTCTCCACCAGCGCGGCGCGGCGTTCGAGGCCGGCGCGCTGGTTGATGTAGCCCTTGTCGGTGAGTTCGTTGCCGTCGATCGAGGGCGGCTCGGCCATCAGCATGGCGCGCGCGATCCGCATGCTGCTGCCGGTAGTAGAGGCGTTGTGCGCTTCCAGCCCGCGCTTGAGGCAGGCGATCACCTCGGGATGCTTGATCACCTCTTCAAACGCCGCATCGGGATTACCAACGATTTGCCGGCAGGCATGCAGATTGGGCCAGGCGAGCAGTCCGATAAATTCGCGATCCTGTCCTGCGACCAGCGCGTCGTGCACGACGGGTGTCGCAGCCGCGATCGCATCCGTGCGCAGCGAGCCGACGTGCACAAAAGTGCCTGTGGTCAGCTTGAAGTCCTCGACGACGCGGCCGGCGAAGATGATGCCCTGCAGCGGATCGCTGTCATCGACGAACACGCCGGCATCGCCGATGCAGTAAAAGCCTTCCTCGTCGAACATCTTCTTCGTCAGATCAGGCTGGCCGAAATAGCCAGGCGTGACGTTGATGCCGCGCAGGCGGAGCTCGTATTTCGAGCCGCACGGCACCAGCTTCAGTTCGACGCCGGGGAACGGCAGGCCGATCAGGCCGACGCGCTCGGTGTCCCAATAGGTGCCGGTCGAGGTCGGCGCGGTCTCGGTCGAGCCCCAGCCCGTATAGAACACGATGCGCTCGCCGGTGGCCTTCACCGCCAGCGCCTGCATGCGATCGTAGAGATCGTCAGGCAGCCGCGCGCCGCCATAGCCCATGATGGAGAGGTTTTTGAAGAAGCTGCGGCACAGCGCGTCGTCCTGCTCCATCGCCGCCGCCAGCGCCGCGTAGCCTGCGGGCACGTTGGCATAATAGGTCGGCGAAACCTCGCGGAGATTGCGGAGGGTCTCCTCGAGTTGGCCCGGCATCGGCCGACCGTCGTCGATATAGAGCGTGCCGCCATCGACCAGGATCGGATGGAACGCAGCGTTGCCGCCCATGGTGTGATTCCACGGCATCCAGTCCAGCACGATCGAGGTCGGCCCGTTGGGATCGCGCGGGCGGACCTGCATCATCATCGCCGCATTGGCGCACATCATTTCCTGCGTGTTGATGACGGCCTTGGGCATGCCGGTCGAGCCCGAGGTGAACAGCAGCTTGCCGATCGTCTGCGGTGTGATCTTCGCGATCGATTCCTCGACTGCGTTCGTTACCGGCGTGGCGGCGAGATCGGTAAACGACAGGCTCTTGATACCCTCGCACGGCCGCAACACGTGCACGACGGTGACGCCGGTGAGATCGAGCGCCTTCAAGGCCTTCTCGAAGGTCGGCCCGTCCTGCACCATCACCACCGCA
Source organism: Bradyrhizobium paxllaeri (assembly GCF_001693515.2). Taxonomy (NCBI): domain Bacteria; kingdom Pseudomonadati; phylum Pseudomonadota; class Alphaproteobacteria; order Hyphomicrobiales; family Nitrobacteraceae; genus Bradyrhizobium; species Bradyrhizobium paxllaeri. Next base: position 716,920 of record NZ_CP042968.1, on the reverse strand, counting down.
GGCTTGATCAGGTTGAAGAGATATTTGAGCTTGAGATGATCCTGGCTCATCAGCGAATAGGCCGGCGACACTGGCGCTGCGGGAGCGCGCGCCTGCATTGCGGCCTGCGTCATCAGCGCGTGTTCGATGGAGTTGCCGGAGAGGATTGCGACGGGACGGCCCTCGCCGAGGCCGAGATTGAGCAAGCCCTGCGTCAGACCGTCGACGATGCGCTTGGCTTCGCCGTAGGAAACTTTCCGCCATTGCCGGTCGGCGCCGCCACGCTGCGCCAGCCAGATACGCTCGGGCGCCTCGCTCGCCCATTTCGCGAGCGACGCCGGAATGTGCTTCTCGTAAGGCTGCAGCGGAATGCGCGACTTCAGGATGACGACGCCATCAGGACGACGCTCGACCGCGATGTCGCGCGGCAGCCACTCGATCTTGCGGAAGGCCGGCTTTGTCAGCACCTTCGCTGCACTCCCACCCATATTGCGTCTCCCGGAATTCGGTCCTTTGCGGATCTTGTCGTCATCGCCTGATATAGACAGGCTTTCGTTTCTCAAGGAAGGCCCTGATGCCTTCGCTGAATTCTTCGGAACGGCTGCACAACACCTGATTGCGGTCTTCCATCGCGATCACGGCTTCGATCGAGCCGGCATCAACGCTCATGTTGAGGCATTCCTTGGAGAGCCTTAAGCCCACCGGCGAGGCCGTTATCATCGCATCGACGTAAGGCTCGGCCGCGGCATCGAGCCCGCCTTCCTCAACCACTTCAGAAACGAGACCGACCGCGAGCGCGCGCTCGGCGCCGATGAAGCGGCCGGTGAGAATCAATTCGGACGCGATCGACACGCCGACGAGGCGCGGCAGGAAGTAGGAGGTGCCGATGTCGCAGCCGCCGAGACCGAGCTTGATGAAGGCGCAGTTCATCCGCGCCGATCGGGTGGCGATGCGGATGTCGGCGGCAAGCGCCAGCGCAAAACCGCCGCCGGCGGCCGCACCCTGGATCAGCGCGATGATCGGCTGCGGGCAACGCCGCATCAGCATCACGATGTCGGCGATGCGCCGCTGCGAGTCCAATGACTCGGTGACGCCGGGCGGCTCCTGCTGGCCGGCGCGGCGTTTCATCGCGTGCTTCAGATCGAGCCCGGCGCAGAACGAGGCGCCGGCGCCCTTCAGCACCACGACGCGGGTGGAACGGTTGCGTTGCAGGCCTTCGAAATAGGTGTTCAATGCGTCGATCAACGAAGGATCGAGCGCGTTGAGGCTGTCCGGGCGATTGAGGGTGACCCAATCGGCCCCGTCATGATGTGCGATCAGCAGCGGTTGAGTCACGAGGCGCTCCCTGCATCCGCGAGTTGCGGCGCTCATTGCTGCCCTCTCCCCTTGTGGGAGAGGGCTACGCCGGTATTAGCCGTGCATTCGATTGGGTGAGGGGTTGGCTCCGCGATAGATCTTTCTTCGTGGATAGAACCCCTCATCCGGCAGCTTCGCTGCCACCTTCTCCCACAAGGGGAGAAGGGAAGAACGCCCTACCGCGGCGCCATGCGGATGGCGCCGTCGAGGCGGATGGTCTCGCCGTTGAGCATCGGGTTCTCGACGATGTGAACCGCGAGGTTGCCGTATTCCGAGGCGTCGCCGAGGCGGGCCGGATGCGGCACCTGGGCGCCGAGGCTCTTGCGGGCCTCTTCGTTCAGGCCCATCAGCAGCGGCGTCAGGAACAGGCCGGGCGCGATGGTGTTGACGCGGATCTTGAGGCTGGCGAGGTCGCGCGCAGCCGGCAGCGTCAGGCCGACGACGCCGCCCTTCGATGCCGAATAGGCGATCTGGCCGATCTGGCCTTCATAGGCGGCGACGGATGCGGTGTTGATGGCGACGCCGCGCTCCTCGCCGATCGGCGGCGCGGTCGCGAGGCGCTCGGCGAACAGGCGTAGCACGTTGAAGGTGCCAATTAGATTGACGTTGATGATGCGGACGAACTTTGCCAGCGGATAGACGCCGTCCTTGCCGACGACGCGCTGCGAGCCGCCGATGCCGGCGCAATTCATCAAGACGCGCGCGATGCCGTGCGCGGCTTCGGCCTTGGCAATCGCCGCCTTGATCGCTTCCTCATCGGTGACGTCGGCGTGGAGAGCTATGCCCTTCACCTCGACAGCAACCTTCTCGGCGTTTTCCTTGTTCTGGTCGATGACGCCGATTTTCGCGCCCTTGGCGGCCATGGCGCGGGCGGTCGCGGCGCCGAGGCCCGAGCCACCGCCGGTGATGAGAACGGCTACGTCTTGCAACTGCATGGTAACTACCTTTCCTTGGTGCGTTTCTTCTCTGGATTTGCAGGCTACTGAAGTGTCGCTTTCGTCATCCGGCGGCGGCACCCTTTTCCTTCCCGTTCAGCATGCCGCCGAAGATCAGCGCTTCCATGTGCTTGATGTAGTCGCGGCAGACTTCGTCGGTGACGGGACCCACCCCGGTCGCGCGCGACATCGCGTGGCGGCCGAAGAACAGGTGATCGCAGGCGCCGATCAGGCTGGTGTAGAACAGCACCGGATCGATATCGCGGAACTCGCCGGCCTTGACGCCCTCGGCGAGCAGGCGGCGGTGGAAGTTCAGCAAGGGCGCGACGAAGAATTGCGAGACTTCGTCGGCGGCTTCCGCGCTGCTCTCGTGCAGGAGATAGTGGATCAGCCGGTTCATATAGGGGAACTGGTGATAGGCGCGGATGATGCCGCCGATATGCAGGCGCAGTTTCGCGGTCGGCGTGATCGGCTGGCTGATGAGGTATTCGAGCTGCGACATCTCGGTCGCGGCATCGCGCGCCAGGAGCGCCAGCAACAGGCCGTCCTTGTTGCCGAAATGATATTTCACCAGCGCGGCGTTGACGCCCGACTTCTGCGCGATGTCGGACAGGGAGACCTCGATCGAGGCGCGCTCGATCATCAGTTCGCTCGCGGCGACAAGCAGCTTCTCGGCGGTGGTATTTTTGCCGTTCGCAAGCCTGGTCGGTACGCTGGTATTCAACGGCGATCTCATCACGGCTGAGGGCGGGAAATCTGACCGCACATAAGCGCATGCCGCGGCTGCACTCAAGAGTTAATTGATTGATTGACTAAATCCCGACACACCCCTTTAATCCGCCCCATCTTCGAAAACTCACCAACAACGATCAGGGAGAACAGGAATGGCCGAGGCCTATATCGTCGCCGCTGCGCGCACCGCGGGCGGCCGCAAGGGGGGACGTCTCGCGGGCTGGCACCCGGCCGATCTCGCCGCTTCCGTGCTGAATTCGCTGGTCGATCGCTCCGGCGTCGATCCCGCCCAGATCGAAGACGTCATCATGGGCTGCGTGATGCAGGCCGGAGAACAGTCCAACAACATTGCCCGCAACGCGGTGATGGCCTCGAAACTTCCTGAGAGCGTGCCCGCGACCTCGGTCGACCGCCAGTGCGGTTCCTCGCAGCAGGCGCTGCACTTTGCGGCGCAGGCGGTGATGGCAGGCAGCATGGACATCGTGATTGCGGCGGGCGTGGAATCGATGACGCGCGTACCGATGGGTCTCGCCTCGTCGCTGCCCGCCAAGAACGGCTTTGGCCACTACAAGAGCCCGGGCATCGAACAAAAGTATCCGAACATCGTGTTCAGCCAGTTCACCGGCGCGGAGATGATGGCGGAGAAGTACGGCCTCTCCAAGGACCAGCTCGACGAATATTCCTACAACAGCCATCAGCGCGCGATCGCGGCGACGCAAGGCGGCAAGTTCAAGGACGAGATCGTTCCGCTGCAGATCACCCGCGCCGACAATTCGACCGACACCCACCATATCGACGAAGGCATCCGCTTCGACGCCAGCCTTGATGGCATCAAGGGCGTCAAGCTGATCGCGGAAAACGGCAAACACACCGCCGCCAGCGCCAGCCAGATCTGCGACGGCGCCTCCGGCGTGATGGTCGTCAACGAGAAGGGCCTGAAGTCGCTCGGCGTCAAGCCGCTGGCGCGCATCCATCACATGACCATGATGGGCGGCGATCCCGTGATCATGCTGGACGCGCCACTGCATGCCACCAAGCGCGCGCTGGAAAAGGCCGGCATGTCGATCAACGACATCGACCTGTTCGAGGTCAACGAAGCCTTTGCCGCGGTGCCGGTGGCATGGCTGAAGACGACCGGCGCCGACCCTTCAAGGCTCAATGTCAATGGCGGCGCGATCGCGCTCGGCCATCCGCTCGGCGGCTCCGGCACCAAGCTGATGACCACGCTAGTGAATGCCCTGAAGCAGAACAACAAGCGTTACGGCCTGCAGACCATGTGCGAAGGCGGCGGCATGGCCAACGTTACGATCGTCGAGCGACTCTAAGAACAACAAAGGCGATCGGCGACTGGCGGGCAGGAAGTGCGCTTCCTGCTCGCCATTTTCTTATTGAGGAAACACCCATGACCCATCCGTCCGTCTACGCCCGCACCCAGCCGAACAAGATCGCCTATCAGATGGCGGCGACCGGCAAGGCGATCACCTATCGCGAGCTCGACGAGCTCTCGAACCAAGGCGCGCATCTGTTCCGTTCACTTGGGTTGAAGGCCGGCGACCACATCGCCTTCCTGATGGAGAACCGGCTGGCGTTCATGGAGATCTGCTGGGCCGCGCAGCGTGCGGGTCTCTATTACACCGCGATCAGCCGCTACCTCACCGAGGAAGAGATCGCCTACATCGTCAAGGATTGCGGCGCCAAGGTTTTCATCACCACGCCGCAATGCGCCGACAAGGTCACGGGGCTGATCAAGGGCGAACCCGGCGAGCCGCTGTTCTTCATGGTGGATGAGCCCGCGCCCGGCTTCCGCTCCTTCGACAGGGAAGCGATTGCGATGCCCGTGACGCCGATCGCGGACGAGGTCGCCGGCTACGACATGCTCTATTCGTCGGGCACCACCGGGCGGCCGAAGGGCATCAAGAAGGAGTTCGAGGGCAAGGCGATCGACGTGCCGAATCCGCTCTTGAAAATTCTCTGCGCCGACATGTGCGGCATGAATTCCGACAGCATCTATCTGTCGCCGGCGCCGCTCTATCATGCCGCTCCCTTGCGCTTCAACATGATGGCAATCACGCTCGGCGGCACCTCCATCATCATGGAGCACTTCGACGCCGAGGAATTCCTGAAGCTGGTCGGAAAATACAAGGTCACGCAGTCGCAGCTGGTGCCGACCATGTTCGTGCGCATGCTGAAGCTACCCGACGAAGTGCGCGCCCGCTACGACGTCTCGACCCTGAAGGGCGCGATCCATGCCGCAGCGCCCTGCCCGGTCGACGTGAAAGCAAAAATGATCGAATGGTGGGGGCCGATCCTGATCGAGTACTACGCCGGCTCCGAAGGCAACGGCGTCACGGTCTCGACCTCGCAGCAATGGCTCACCCATCGCGGCACCGTCGGCCGCGCCGTGGTCGGCAAGGTGAAAATCCTGGACGAGAACGACGAGGAGCGGCCGACCGGCGAAATCGGCACCGTCTACTTCGCCGACGCGCCCGCCTTCGCCTATCACAACGATCCCGAGAAGACGAAGAAGGCCTACAACGATAAGGGGTGGTCGACGCTCGGTGACGTCGGCTATCTCGACGACGAAGGCTATCTCTATCTCACCGACCGCAAGAGCTACATGATCATCTCCGGCGGGGTGAACATCTACCCGCAGGAGACCGAGGACGTCCTGATCACCCATCCCGCCGTCTCCGACGTTGCGGTATTTGGCGTGCCGAACGAAGAGATGGGCGAAGAGGTCAAGGCCGTGGTGCAGCCGCACGATATGACAAAAGCGGGCAAGGCGCTCGAGGTCGAACTAATCGCGTTCTGCCGCAAACATCTGTCGCCAATCAAATGCCCGAAAAGCATCGACTTCGAGGCGGAATTGCCGCGCACGCCGACCGGCAAGCTGGTGAAGCGGCATCTGCGCGACCGCTATTGGCCCAAGCCGGCGGCGAAGGCGTAGAATCGTAGGGCGGGCAAAGGCGCAAAGCGCCGTGCCCACCATTTGATCCGCGCAAAGAATGGTGGGCACGCTTACGCTTTGCCCACCCTACGAAATGCCGCGATTATTTTCGTCCTTCCTTCCCTTCTCCCCTTGTGGGAGAAGGTGCCTTCGCGGAACGCGGAGGCGGATGAGGGGTCTCTATCCGCGGAGACAGACCCCTCACCCGTCCGCGATGCTGCGCATCGCGTCCACCCTCTCCCACAAGGGGAGAGGGGAGAGAAAGGCGAATCCATTATGACCACCCTCCCCGATATCCCGCTGCCCGCCTCCATCCGCTCGCGCTACATCGAGAACATCAACGGCCTGCGCATGCATGTGCTGGAAGCTGGCTTCGAAACCCGCGGCCGGCCCTGCGTGCTGCTGCTGCACGGCTTCCCCGAACTCGCCTTCTCCTGGCGCAGGGTGATGCCGATTCTCGCGGAGGCCGGCTATCACGTCATAGCGCCGGACCAGCGCGGCTATGGCCGCACCACCGGATGGGATCCAGACTACGACGGCGATCTCGCCTCGTTCCGGCTCCCCAATCTGGTGCGCGACATGCTCGGGCTGGTGTCGGCGTTCGGCTACAGAAGCGTCGACGCCGTGATCGGTCATGATTTCGGCTCGTCGGTCGCGGCATGGTGCGCACTGATCCGGCCCGATGTGTTTCGTTCGGTCGTCATGATGAGCGCGCCGTTCGGCGGCCCGCCGCCGCTGCCGTTCAACACGGTGAGCGAGCCTGCCAGACGCAGCGATGATCCCATTCATCGCGATCTGGCCGCGCTGCCGCGCCCGCGCAAACATTATCAATGGTACTATTCGACGCGCGAGGCCAACGACGACATGCACCACGCGCCGCAGGGCGTGCATGATTTCCTGCGCGCCTACTATCATCACAAGAGCGCGGACTGGAAGGACAACAAGCCCTATCCGCTCAAATCATGGACCGCGGACGAAATCGCGAAGCTGCCGACCTACTACGTGATGGACCACGCCAAGGACATGGCCGCCACGGTCGCCGAGCAAATGCCTTCGCCGGAAGAAATCGCCGGGAATAAATGGTTGCCGGACAGCGAGCTGGCTTTCTATAGCGCCGAGTATGAACGCACCGGATTCCAGGGCGGTCTGCAATGGTATCGTTGCGGCACCTCGGGCGCGTTCACACCGGAATTGCAGACATGGTCGGGCCGCACCATCGACGTGCGCTCCGCCTTCATCTCGGGCAAGCAGGACTGGGGCACCTATCAACGCCCCGGCGTGTACGAGACGATGCAGTCGAGGGCCTGCACGAACATGATCGGCTGCCATCTCGTCGACGGCGCCGGCCACTGGGTGCAGCAGGAGCAGGCCAACAAGGTGAGCTGGTTGCTGGTGCAATTCCTGCGAGGGACGAAGGCGAGCAGTTAGACGAAGGCCCGGGCACGCCCCACAATTGACCACGGCAAACGCCGATATTAGAATGATTCTAAATTAAGAAAAGGCAGGCGTTCCGTGAAGAATTTCGCCGATCTGACCGAGCGCGAAGTGCTGGCCGTTGCGATCTCTTCCGAGGAAGAAGACAGCCGCATTTACATGACCTTCGCCGAGGACCTCGCGGAGCGCTATCCGGACTCGGCAAAAGTGTTCGAGGAGATGGCGGAAGAAGAGCGCGGCCATCGGCACCGCCTGCTCGAACTCTATGAGAAGCGTTTTGGCTCACATCTGCCGCCGATCCGTCGCGAGGACGTCAAGGGATTCCTGCGGCGACGGCCGATCTGGCTGACCAAGAACCTGCCGCTCGACACCATCCGGAAAGAAGTCGAGACGATGGAGCTCGAGGCCGAGCGCTTCTACGCCAAGGCCAGCGAGAAGGCGGACGACGTCGGCGTCCGCCGCTTGCTCGGGGATCTCGCCGAGGAGGAGAAGCACCACGAGAGGCTGGCGGTCAAGCTGACGGGCGAGATCCTCAGCCCCGATGTGCGCGCCGAAGAAGACAAGACGCGCCGGCGGATGTTCGTGCTGCAATATGTGCAGCCGGGGCTGGCCGGACTGATGGACGGATCGGTCTCGACGCTGGCGCCGCTGTTTGCCGCGGCCTTCGCCACGCACCAGAACTGGCAGACGTTTCTGGTCGGGCTGGCCGCCTCGATCGGCGCCGGCATCAGCATGGGCTTTGCCGAGGCGCTGTCGGATGACGGCTCGCTGACCGGGCGCGGCTCTCCCTGGCTGCGCGGCATCACCTGCGGGGTGATGACGACGCTCGGCGGCATCGGCCATACGCTGCCCTATCTCGTTCCCGACTCCTGGCCGAATGCGTTCTGGATCGCGACCGCGATCGCCTGCATCATCGTGTTCTTCGAATTATGGGCGATCGCCTTCATCCGCGCACGTTACATGGACACGCCGTTCCTGCAGGCGGTGTTCCAGATCGTGCTCGGCGGAGCAATCGTGCTGGCGGTGGGGATATTGATCGGGGCGGCTTAGGAGCTTCCGCGTCAGCTCCCGTTCAGATCGCCGATCTCGGGGAAGAACATCTCCTTCCACGTGGCCGGCTCGTTGTTCGTGGTGCCGACCCGGCGCATGAATTTTGCGAATTTCATCGTCGCGGCCGGCGTCATCGTCCATTCGACATTGGAAGCGGTCACCACCTTGGTCACCATTTCCAGCGGCAGCTTGGAATTGCTGTCGTTGATCCAGCTTTGCGCGGTCCCCTTCGGATCGGCCGCGATGATCGCGGTCGCCTCCTTCACCGCGTCGAGGAAGGCGGCGTAGAGTTCGGGATTCTCCTTCCGGAACCGCGCCGAGGTCCACGCCACCGTGAACGTGTGCGGTCCCAGCACATCGAACGACGACAGCACGGTGCGGATGTTGTTCTGTTCCAGTTGCTGGAACTGGAACGGCGGCACGCTGAAGGCCGAGCTGATGCCGCCCGCGCCGCTCAAGAGCGCAATGGTCGCGTCCGGCGGCGACATCGACACGGTGAGCGGATCGAGCTTGGCGTAGTTCTCATCGCCGAAGGTGGCGGCTGACGCCATCTGCAGCAGCACCGCCTGCACCGATACCTTGATCGAAGGCACCGCGATGCGGTCGCGCTCGGTGAAATCCTTGATCGACTTGATCGCGGGATTGGCGGTGTTGAGCAGGAACGGCTGCGAGCTCAGCGCGCAGATGCCTTTGACCTCGAACGAGGTGCCCCGCGTCTTGTCCCATAGCGTGATCAGGCCGGGCACGCCGCCGCTGACGATGTCAGTCGAATTCGACAGCAGCGCCTCGTTCATCGCCACCGGGCCGTTGAAGCGTTGCCAGGAAACCTTGAAATCCTTGAGGCCGCGTTGCGTGGCGTATTTCTCGATCAGTCTGTCGCGCTTCATGACGTTGAATTGCAGGTAGCCCATCGAGAATTGTTCGGCCAACCTGATTTCCGCGGCGCGCGCCGGCACCGTCGCACTGCCGATCGTGATGGCCATCACTGCGATGCACGCCGATCTCATCGGAGCCTCCCCGCTATTTTCATTTTTTGTTGATCGGCAGATTAGCGCGCAAACGGCGGCTTCGCCAAGGGGTAGCAGCGCGACCGAACCGCCACTGTACAGCCATTGCTCTTGCCGCGTGCGCTCAAACTGAGCATCATCCGCAGCCTTCATCGAAACAGAGCGGGGAGTACGCCGTGGCCAAATCGCAATGGAGCTTCAAGACCGCCGTCGAATTATCGGCCGCACTATCAGCGAAGAAGGTCTCCGCGGTCGAACTCGCCGAGGACGCGATCGGCCGCATCGAACGGCATGATGCGAAGATCAACGCGATGTGCGTTCGCGATTTCGAGCGCGGCCTGGCCGCCGCCCGCGCCGCCGACGCCGAACTGGCGCGCGGCGTCAGGAAGCCGCTGCTCGGCATCCCGCTGACCGTGAAGGAATCCTACAATATCGCGGGGCTGCCGACGACCTGGGGCATTCCGGCGCAAAAGGACTTCCGGCCTGTGGAGGATGCGCTGTCGATCTCGCGCGTCAAGGACGCCGGCGGCGTCATCCTCGGCAAGACCAACGTCCCGCTCGGGCTCGGCGACTGGCAGAGCTACAACGAGATCTACGGCACCACCAACAATCCCTTCGATCTCGGCCGCACGCCGGGCGGCTCGTCCGGCGGATCCTCGGCCGCGCTCGCGGCCGGCTACGGCCCGCTGTCGCTCGGCTCCGACATCGGCGGTTCCTTGCGCGTGCCCGCGTTCCATTGCGGCGTCTACGCGCACAAGCCGACCTTTGCACTGGTGCCCGGCCGCGGCCACACGCCGCCGCCGTTCCAGCCGCTGCCGATCGATCGCGACCTCGCCGTGATCGGCCCGATGGCACGCAGCGCCGCCGATCTGTCGCTGCTGCTCGACACCATCGCCGGCCCCGATCCGCTGGAGGCCGGCAAGGGCTACACGCTCGCACTGCCGGCTCCACGTCACGCCGCGCTGAAGGATTTTCGCGTGCTGGTGGTCGATACCGATCCGGTGATGCCGACCGACGAGGTGGTGCGCGGCACGATCCACCAACTCGCTGCCAATCTCGAAAAGGCCGGCGTCAGGATCGAGCGCAACAGCCCGCTGCTGCCGAACTTTGCCGAGACATCCCGCCTCTACATGCGGATGCTGATGTCGTTCCTCGGCGCCTCCTTCCCGCCGGAGGTCTATGCCGGCGCGCAGGCCGCCGTCGCCGCGCTGCCGGCGAGCGAGACAAGCCTCGCCGCCGAACGCCTGCGCGGCATAGCGCAAAGCCACCGCAACTGGCTGATGGACGACGGCGCGCGTGCGCGCCTGCGCGCGCAATGGCGCGAATTATTCAAGACTTATGATGCTGTGATCTGCCCGATCATGCCGACGCCGGCCTATCCGCACGATCATTCGGATGATCAGGAAAAGCGCCGCATCAGGATCGACGGCAAGGAACACGTCTATCCCGACATGCTCTCCTGGCCCGGCATCGCTACGCTACCCGGCCTACCCTCCACCGCGATCCCGACCGGATTTTCACCAGGTGGATTGCCGGTCGGCGTGCAGGTCGTCGGCCCCTGGCTGGAAGACCGCACGCCGCTGAAGCTCGCCGAACTGATCGAGCGGGAGTTCGGAGGGTTCAAACCGCCGCCGATGTTTGACGATTGAGGAGCGAAACTTACCTGCGGCGTCATTGCGAGAAGCGCAGCGACGAAGCAATCTATATCTCGCAAGCGGCGGCATGGATTGCTTCGCTGCGCTCGCAATGACGAAGGATGGAGCGAAGGAAATCCGATGAGCAAAGACATCGAAGAACTCACCGCCCTCAACCGCGATTACGTGAATTCAGTCCAGAACTCCGACGTCAAACGCTTCGACGAAATTCTTGCCGCCGACTTCTATTGCTCGAATCCCGACAAGTCGCTGGTCGACCGCGCGGCGTTCCTGAAGCAAACCGCCGTGCCGGTGACGATCAAGAATCTCACCGCGCACGACGTCAAGATTCGCGTGCTCGGCGACTTCGCCATCATCCACGCCGCCACCCGCTATACGACCGCGGACGGCCAGCAGGCGCATGGGCGCTATACCGATTGCTGGGCGAGGCAGAACGGGAAGTGGCTGGCCGTGTCAGCGCATGTGTCGCGGTGAATTATGGGCGTCATTCCGGGGCAGCCCGACAGGGCTGAACCCGGAATCTTGTGCCGCACATAACTTCGAGATCCCGGGTTCGATGCTTCGCATCGCCCCGGGATGACGACGTTGTCGTCAGCTATCAAACACGATCACGCTGCGCAGCGTCTTGCCGGCTTTCATGTTGGCAAAGCCCTCGTTGATTTCGGAAAGCTTCAGCTTGGCCGAAATCCAGTCTTCCAGGTGTAGCTTGCCGCGCATGTAGAACTCGACGAGGCGGGGCATGTCGACGCGGAAATGGTTGGAGCCCATCGACGAGCCCTGGATGCGGCGTTCGCGCAGGAAGTCGAAGCCGTGCAGCTCGATCTTCTGGCCGAACGGGATCATGCCGACGATGGTCGCGGTGCCGCCGGCCGCCAGCATCGCAAAGGACTGCTCGGCGGTTTCCTTGCGGCCCAGCACCTCGAAGGAATGATGCACGCCGCCGCCAGTGAGCTCGCGCACCTGCTGCACCACGTCGCCCCGCGCGGGATCGACGATGTCGGTGGCGCCGAGTTTGGTCGCAAGCTGCAGCTTGGCGGGGTTGGTGTCGATCGCGATGATACGGCCGGCGCCCGCGATCGCGGCGCCATTGATCGCGGCCATGCCGACGCCGCCACAGCCGATCACCGCCACGGTCTCGCCAGCCTGAACCTTTGCGGTGTTCACCACGGCGCCGTAGCCGGTGATGACGCCGCAGCCGATCAGCGCCGCCAGCTCCAGCGGCATGTCCTTGCGGATTTTGACGATGGCGTTTTCGTGCACCAGCATCTGCTCGGCAAAGGACGACAGGTTTAGGAACTGGTTGAGCTTCTCCGACCGCGCCCAGGACAGCCGGTTGGACGCACCCGGCAGCATCTTCACGGTGGTGTCGGTGCAGAGCACGGTGCGGCCGGTGGTGCAGTTGTCGCAGGTGCCGCAGAACACGGAGAGACACGTCACGACGTGATCGCCCGGCTTTACGTAGGTGACGTCGGGGCCGACCTTCTCGACCACGCCGGCGGATTCATGCCCGAGCACGGCGGGCAGCGGATGCGGGTAGAGCCCTTCCATGAAGTGCAGGTCGGAGTGACAGAGGCCGGCGACGCGGGTGCGGATCAGGACTTCGCGCGGGCCGGGGTTCGGCACGCTGACATCCTCGATCACCAGCGGCTGGTTGACTTCATGCAGAACGGCGGCCTTCATCGGGTGCTCCCTATATTTCTGTTATTTTTGAACCAGTATTGAAATCAGCCTACGCTGCGACGAGCAATTCGCCAACCTCGGCCATGCCGACGTCGCGATCGCCGAGCAGGTGGTCGGTGATGGCGCGCTGGGTGGCATTTTCCGTTAAGCGGAACGGATCGCCCGTCGAGACGCGATGGTCGATTACCATCCGCGACAGCAGCAGCCGCCGTGCATCGCCACGCATCTCGTGAATGCGGCCGCCTTCCCAAGCCAGCGCGACGGCGCTGGCAACCTGATAAAGCAGGCTGGTGGCGCGCCGCGCATCGCCCTCATTGTCGCTGCGGCTGGCGATTTCGCGCGCGAAGCCAACCGCGCGGTCGGTCAGTTCGCGCAGGCGATTGCGCCACGCCTGCGGCACGTTGGCGCTGTCGTCGAGACGGGCATGCAGATCGGCGGCGAGCGCGGCATCGGCGCCGTGACGGCCGACCGCGCGCGTCAGCGTGTCGATCGCGACGATGTTGCCGGTGCCTTCCCAGATCGAGCCGAGATGGGCGTCACGCAGCAGCCGGGCGGTCGCGAATTCCTCGATGTAGCCGATGCCGCCGCGCATCTCCAACGCATCGCCGCAGACCTTGCGCGCATCGCGCGTGGCGCGGAATTTCAGCGTCGGGGTGAGGATACGCAGCAGCGCCGCCGCATCCTGGCTGCCGGCTTCCGCGCGGTCGAGCGCGTCTGCGGTGAGAAAACTCATCGACAGCGCCTGCTCGGTCGGCAGCATGATCTTCATCAATTGCCGCCGTGCCAGCGGCAGGTCGATGATACGCTGGCCAAACACCACGCGGTTCTTCGCCACCGTCATCGCGTCATGGTGCGCACGCCGCATCAGCGCGGTGGATTTGACGCCGTTGGAGAGCCGCGATGAATTCACCATTTCGGCCATCTGCACGAAGCCGCGATCGAGCTTGCCGACCGCATAGGCGATCGCGCCTTCGAACTTGATCTCGCCCGAGGCCATCGAGCGGGTACCGAGCTTGTCCTTCAGGCGCACGATCCGGTAGTGGTTTTGCGAGCCGTCGTCGAGGAAGCGCGGCATCAGGAACAGCCCCACGCCGCGGGTGCCGGGGCCTGCGCCTTCCGGGCGCGCCAGCAGCATCACCACCTTGGCGTCGGCATTGGAGCAGAACCATTTCTCGCCATACAGGCGCCAGTGATCGCCTTCCTGCACGGCCCGCGTCGTCAGCGTGCCGACGTCGGAACCGCCTTCCTTCTCGGTCATGAACTGGCCACCCTGGGTCAGCTTGCTCATGTCGGTCTGGGTCAGGCCGTCGAGATATTTTGCCTTCAGCGCGTCACTGCCGAAATTGTTGAGCAGCTTTGCGCAACCGTCGGTGACGTTGATCGGGCAGCCCATGCCGAATTCAGTCTGATTGAACAGGAAGGTGAAGGCGTGCTTGGCCACGACGGGATATTTGTCCGGCCAGCCCATGATGCCCTTGCGGATCGACAGTGCGTGAATGCCGAACTCGCCGAACGCAGCCTTTTCCAGCTCGCGATAGGCCGGGTGGTATTCGATATACTGGGTATCGCGGCCGAACTTGTCGCGCTGGTGCAGCACCGGCGTGTGGCGATCGGCGAGCCGCGCGCATTCGTCGAGATAACCGCCAGCGAGTTCACCGAGGCGGTCGAGATGCGGCTCGATATGGCGGAACAGCGCATCTGATAGATGCAGCCGCAGCAGATCCGTCAACGCCGGATCGGCCCGATAGAAATTCATGCCCGTCGTGTCAGGCGCGAGCAATCCCGGCTGGCTGGCTGACGCCGCTCCGCGATCTTGCATGAGTGGATGCATTTTTGGCCCTTGTTCGTTCCGCCCGATCTTGATCATCTACCGATAACGCAGGCGGACGCGCCGTCAACACGCATAATTGGAGGGCCGCCCGATTGCCAGGCGGAATCGGGTTCCTAAATACCGAGTCCCACCATCCGAGGACCGTCCCATGGAAATTCCGAAGTACAAGATTGCCCTGATCGTCGGCGTCGGCGAGGGATTGAGCGCATCGCTGGCGCGGCTGTTCGCGCGCGAAGGCATCAAGGTTGCGCTCGCCGCGCGCAAGATCGAGAAACTCGGCGCGCTCTGCACCGAAACCGGCGCCCGCGCCTTTGCCTGCAACGCTACCGAGGCCGAGGAGGTCGAACGCCTGTTCGGCATGGTCGAGCGCGAGATCGGCACGCCCGACATCGTCGTCTATAATGCCAGCGCCCGCGCGCGTGGCGCCTTCACCGATCTGGTTCCGGCCGAAGTTGCGAACGCCATCACGGTTTCCGCTTTCGGCGGCTTCCTGGTGGCACAGCAGGCGGCAACGCGCATGCTGCCAAACAAGCACGGCGCGATCCTGTTCACCGGCGCCTCCGCCAGCGTCAAGGGCTATCCGCAGTCGGCGCCGTTCGCGATGGGAAAATTCGCGCTGCGGGGGCTGGCCCAGAGCATGGCGCGCGAATTGTCGCCGCAGGGCATCCATGTCGCGCATTTCGTCATCGACGGCGGCATCCGCAGCGCTGTTCGCACCGAGCCCGCCGATAAGCCGGACTCGATGCTCGATCCCGACGCGATCGCGCTGAGCTACTGGAGCGTGCTGCAGCAGCCGCGTAGCGCCTGGACCTGGGAAGTGGAATTGCGGCCGTGGGTGGAGAAGTTTTAGCAGCCGATGCCGTCATTCCGGGGCGATGCGAAGCATCGAACTACGGTGCGCAGTTGCGCACCTGAGAATCTCGAGATTCCGGGTCTGGTGCTTACGCACCATCCCGGAATGACGTGCCAAAAATAAATAAGGGGGAAACCATGACCACCGAAACCAAAATCGATACCGGCACCGAGGAACTGCTCTGCGTGATCCGCGACCGTGTCGCGATCATCACGCTGAACCGCCCGGAAGCGCGCAACGCGTTTTCGGACACGTTGACGCCGGCGCTGCGCAACATGATCAAGGCCTGCGGTGAAAATCCCGAGGTCGGCGCGCTGCTGCTCACCGGCGCCGGCACTGCGTTCTGCGCCGGCGGCAACGTCAAGGGCATGGGCGCCAACCGCGACAAGACAAAGCTCGCGATGTCCCACGACGAGCGGGTCGCCGATCTGCAGGAGCGGCAACGTCTGTTGACCGGGGCGCTGGTCGCGGTGCGGAAGCCGACCATTGCCGCCCTGCCCGGCGCCGCGGTCGGAGCCGGCCTCGCTCTGGCGCTGGCCTGCGACATCAGGATATCAGCGCAATCGGCGTTCCTTTCCACCGGCTATCTCAAGGTCGGCCTCAGCGGCGACTACGGTATTGCCTGGCTCCTGACACGCCTGGTCGGCACTTCGCGGGCGCGCGAGTTGATGTTCACTTGCGACAGGGTCGATGCCGCCAGGTGCGAGGCGATCGGCCTGGTGAACCGCGTGGTGCCCGACGACCGGTTGCAGGCGGAAGCCTTCGCGCTCGCCAAATCGATCGCCGAAGGACCGACGATCGCGATCCGCTACATGAAGGACAATCTGGACGAGGCCCTGATGTTCGATTTCGCCACGGCGCGCGACCATGAGGCGGAGCGCATGATCCGAACCCAGGTGACCGCCGATCACAAGGAAGCGGTGCAGGCCTTCATCGAAAAGCGCAAGCCGGTGTTCAAGGGCAAGTGAATATCTTGTAGCCCGGATGAGCGGAGCGACATCCGGGATCGGGTCCCGCTGCAGCGAGAGTTTCCCCGGATATCGCTTCGCTCATCCGGGCTACGAAGTTGCGAAACTAGATCGGGTTCTCCGCAAACAGCCGCGCCACCATCACCGAATCGAGATAGGCGCGGACGCGCACGATAACGTCGTTCCTGAAATAGCAGACCCAGCAGTAATGATTGTCGAAGCGGAAGCCGTTCTTGGCGGTCGCTTCGGAATGCAGCTCCACAATCGCGACATCGTCCTGCACGATCAGGCTGTCGACATGTAGCTGCGCGCCGTTCGGCAGCACCTTGCCGAGGTTGGCAAATGTGCCGGCGATGAAATCGGCCTTCGACAAATAACGACCGGCGAGCGGATGCGTGCCCATCACAGTCCAGTCGACGTCATCGGCGACGTGGGCGAAGAAGCCGGCGCCATCGCCATGCTCGAGGCCGGCAAAGATTTTTCGCACGAATTCCGCATCGACTGCCATGATCAGCCCCTCCCTGCGAAGTCGCGGAAGGAAGGCTAGACCGCGGCGGAAGCATTATCAATCGGCCGCCGCCCGCCCCCGCGCGCGAAATCGACGAACGCGCGCAGCGCGGCGGGCAGTTGCCGCCGGCTCGAATAATACAGAAAGAAGCCGGGATAGGCCGGGCACCAGTCGGCCAGCACGCGCACCAGCTTGCGTTTGGCGATCAGCTCATCGACCTGCGCCTCGAACACGAAGGCGAGTCCGGCGCCGTCGAGCGCCGCATCGACCATCAAATCCTGGTCGTTGAGCGTCAGCGGCCCCTCGACATCGATATCGACCTCGATGCCGCCGCGCTCGAATTCCCAGCGATATATCACGCCGCTGGTGAAGCGGTAGCGGATGCACGGCATGCCCTTGAGGTCATGCGGCGTGATCGGCGGCTTGTGGGCCTTGAAATAGCCGGGCGAGCCCACGACCGCAAAGCGGTGCCGCGGGCCGATCGGGACCGCGATCATGTCGGCGGCGATGGTCTCGCCGAACCGGACGCCGGCGTCGAAGCCCGCCGCGACCGTATCGATCAGCGCGTCGTTGATGACGATCTCGACATTGACGTCGGGAAAGCTCTTGAGGAAACGCGTCACGATCGGCAGCAGCACCAGTTGCGTCGATTGCCGCGCGGCGTTGAAGCGCAGCGTGCCGGCCGGTTTGCCGCGGAAGTTATTGAGATCCTCCAGCGCGTCGTCGATATCGCGGAACGCCGGGCTGATCCGCGAGAACAGCCGCTCGCCGGCCTCCGTCAGCGCGACGCTGCGCGTGGTGCGGTTGATCAGCCGCAGATCCAGCCGCTCCTCGATGTTGCGCAGCGCGTGGCTCAGCGCCGAGGCCGAGACGCCGAGCTCGGTGGCGGCCGCGCGAAAGCTGCGGTGCCGGGCGATGGCCAGGAAGGTCGCGAGGTCTGACGGGTCAATCCGCATTGATGAATTTTTCTCAGTAACTCATGGAGTATTTAGCGGATTATCTCAGATATGGCGAACCGCTATTCCTTGCCCATCAGGCCAGGCGATCCCGCCGGGCCCTACCGAAAGGGCAAGAAAATGCGTGTCTGGTTCATCACAGGAGCTTCCCGGGGTTTTGGCGCGCTGATCGCAGAAGCCGCACTGAAGGCGGGCGATGCGGTGGTCGCTACCGCGCGCGATCCCAACACCGTCACTGCGCGGCTCGGCACACATGAGCGGCTGCTGGCGACGCGGCTCGACGTCACCAGCGAGGCCGAGGCCCATGAGGCTGCAGGCCAGGCGGTGAAAAAATTCGGCCGCATCGATATCCTCGTCAACAATGCCGGCTATGGCCTGCTGGGCGCGATCGAGGAAGCCAGCGCCTCCGAGACGGCCAAGCTGTTCAACACCAACGTGTTCGGTCTGCTCGGCGTTACCAGGGCGGTGCTGCCGCATATGCGCCGGCAGCGCTCGGGCCACGTCATCAACATCTCCTCGGTCGGCGGCTATACCGGCTATCCCGGCTGGGGCGTCTATGGCGCGACCAAGTTCGCGGTCGAAGGCATCAGCGAGGCGCTGTCAGCCGAAGTCGCGCCGCTCGGCATCAAGGTCACCGTGGTCGAGCCCGGCTTCTTCCGCACCGATTTCCTCGACGAGACGTCGCTGGCGCGCACCGCGCAGCACATCGACGACTATCGCGAGAGCGTCGGCAACACCCGGGCGTACGCCGCCGACGTCAATCACGGCCAGCGCGGCGACCCGCGCAAGCTGGCGAGCGCGTTCATCGCGCTGGTGAATGCGAAGAACCCGCCGCTGCGGCTGCCGCTCGGCAGCGACACGGTGGAGCGGATCGAAGCCAAGAACGCGTTCGTTGCAAGGGAACTGACGGAATGGAGGACGCTGGCGACCTCTACCGACTTCACTGACGAAGCCGCGTAACGACGGAAAATAGCCCGGTTCTGGTGCGGCCAGAACCGGGCTCAGTGATCAAACCGCAAGCGAGGACATGGCGCTGGGAGAGACGGCGGCAAGCCGCCAACTGGCGCATGGGATTTCCTGCGGCTCGATATGGATCTGTTTCTGGAAGCGCGTCAGCCTCCAGTCGCCGGGCGTATTGGTGAAGGCGTAGCCAGCCTTGCGGGCGAGCGCGATCATGACGTCGTTGGAACGCAGCGTGTCGCCAAAGATGCGCTCGGCGCCGAACGAGGCCGCGCGGCATTCGAGATTCTTCAACAGCGCCTTGCCGATACCGTGGCCCTGCCAGCGGTCATCGATCGACAGGCCGAACTCGATGGAAGCAGCTTCGCTGTCGAAGGCGTAGCGGGCCTCACCGACGATGGTCTCCCGGCCATCGACCAGCACGGTCGCGACCACGCTGAATCGGTCAGCTTCGCCGACGTGAATGAAATCCTCGAGCACCGATGGCGGCAGCTCGCTGGCTGCGCCGAGAAAGCGGCTGTAGCGCGAACGCGTCGAGAGCGAGCGGAAATAATTTTGCAGCGCCTCGGCATCGCGCGGCTCGACGAAGCGCACGGTCACGGCCTGGCCGTGCCGCGAGCGCAGCACGTCCGAATACTGCCTGAAATCGTCGAAACGTAGCGTGGTCATGGCGCGCTCCTGCCGCCCTTAAAGAAAATGGCTGGCGCCCCTCTGATGAGGCGGCGCCAGCCGGCTGCTACTCAAGCCCGCCAGAACGGCTTATCGGCCTCGTAGGCGACGTCGCTCCAGGAGATGCCGATATCGTGCAGTTCCCGGTCCGACCAGCTCGCCAGTTCGCGGCGCGACTGGTAGCGCTGCCGCCAGACATGAAGGGTTTCGGCCAACTGGCTCAAAACCCCCGCTCCATGATGATTTATCATCGATTCATGCGTGTAAGTGGACATTTTCGGCTCCTGTAGTAATCTGTTGGTGCTAGTATCTGCCTTGTTCGGGCCTTCCACAAACGACACTTTGTACCGTTTCGGATGAAATAAACTCATGTATTGGGGGATCGCGGAATGACCGCCAGGCTGCCGTCGCTCAATGGTCTGCGGGCCTTCGAGGCCGCCGCCCGGCATTTAAGCTTTACCCAGGCCGCCTCTGAGCTGAACGTCACGCAGACCGCGATCAGCCACCAGATCAAGCGGCTGGAAGAGGAGCTCGGCGTCCGCCTGTTCATCCGCCAGAACCGCTCGCTGGCGCTGACGGCGGAAGCGCAGGACTACCTTCCGGGCATCCGCGCCGCCTTCAACGATCTGCGCCTTGCGACCGACCGCCTGCTGCGCAAGGACGACGACCGTGTGCTGACGGTGTCGACGCTGGCTTCGCTCGCGGCCAAATGGCTGCTGCCACGACTGACCGCATTCCAGGAAGTTCATCCCGGCATCGACGTGCGCATCACCACCTCGACCAACCTGGTCGATTTCCAGCGCGACAATGTCGATGCCGGCATCCGCTATGGCCGCGGCCAATGGCCGGGCGTTCGCGCCGACTGGCTGATGGCGGACGAGCTCTTCCCGGTATGCAGCCCGGCGCTGCTCCAAGGCAACAAGCCGCTGAAATGCCCGGAGGACCTGCGGGATCACGTGCTGCTGCACACCAGCAACGCCAACTATGACGACTGGCGGCTGTGGCTGACGGCCGCTGGCCTGCCGGCGGATTTTTCCAAGCAGCCGGGCGTGACCTTCGACATGATCTTCATGACCGTGCAGGCCGCGATCGACGGCCTCGGCGTTGCCATGGGCCGCACTGCCTATGTGCAGGAAGACATCGCCAAGGGACGCCTCGTCGTTCCCTTCAAGATCGCTTTTCCGGTCGATGCGGGATTCTATCTGGTGTCGCCCGAGGGCAGAAGCGATCCACCAAAACTTGCGGCGTTCCGACAATGGCTGCTCGCCTCGGTGCGGAACCATCCCTGAGCGTGTGCGCTTATTTCGCACAGCGTGCGGCATGCGACATCGTCGCATGCCGCCGCGCAAATCACGCATGCGAGTGCACGAGAGGCGTGACGCGGCCGTTGCATCAGGCTAGAAAATCTTGAGGGGCGGATGGAGTTGCCTGGCCGAGCGCCGGTTTGATTTTCCAGGCCAACAACGACAACAAGAGCGCATGGCCGATTTGAATCGGAAATTCGATGTACTGGTGATCGGCGGCGGCAACGCTGCCCTCTGCGCCGCCATCAGCGCCCGCCGCGCCGGCGCTTCCGTGCTCGTGCTGGAAGGCGCGCCGAAATTCTATCGCGGCGGCAACACCCGCCACACCCGCAACATGCGCTGTGCCCATGACGCGGCGACCGAGATTCTCACCGGGCCCTACACCGAGGAAGAATTCTGGGACGATTTGCTGCGCCTCACCGGCGGGCAGACCGACGAGGAACTCGCCAAATTCATGATCAGGGAGTCGAAAGACATCCTGAACTGGATCGTCGAACAGGGCGTGCGCTGGCAGCCCTCGCTCGGCGGCACGCTGAGCCTTGGCCGCACCAATTCGTTCTTCCTCGGCGGCGGCCGCGCGATGCTGAATGCGCTGTATCTCACCGCCGAAAAACTCGGCGTCGAGATCGCCTACGATGCCGAGGTTATCGACCTCGAGATCGAAGACGGCATGTTCCTCTCCGCCAAACTGAAGCAGCCGATCGATGGTATCAGTGACGTCCGCGCTTCCGCGCTTGTCGCGGCGGCCGGCGGCTTTGAGGCCAACATCGAATGGCTGAAGGAGTATTGGGGCGAGGCGGCGGATAATTTCCTGATCCGCGGCACGCCCTATAATCGCGGCTCGATCCTGAAGATGCTGCTCGACAAGGGCGTGCAGGACATCGGCGATCCCACGCAATGCCATGCGGTCGCGATCGACGCCCGCGCGCCGAAATTCGATGGCGGCATCATCACCCGGCACGACTCGGTGATATTCGGCATCGTCGTCAACAAGCATGCACAGCGCTTTTACGACGAGGGCGAAGACATCTGGCCGAAGCGCTACGCGATCTGGGGACGGCTGGTGGCGGCGCAGCCGGACCAGATCGCCTACATCATTTTCGATTCCACTGTTGTCACCAGCTTCATGCCGACGCTGTTTCCGCCAATCGCGGGCGCCAGCATCGCCGAGCTTGCCGGCAAGCTCGAACTCGATCCCGCAGCGCTGGAGAAGACGATTACCGAATTCAATGCCGCCGTGCAGCCCGGCACGTTCGATCACACCATCCTGGACGATTGCCGCACCGATGGGCTGACGCCGCCGAAGACGCATTGGGCACGCAGGATCGAGACGCCACCCTATCTCGCCTATCCGGTGCGGCCCGGCATCACCTTCACCTATCTCGGCACCCGCGTGAACAAGCAGTCACGCATGGTGATGAAGGACGGCAAGCCTTCCGCCAACATGTTTGCGGCCGGCGAGATCATGGCCGGCAATGTGCTGGGCAAGGGTTATGCCGCCGGCATCGGCATGACCATCGGCAGCGTGTTCGGGCGGGTGGCCGGGCGCGAGGCGGCGAAGAATGCGAAGAATTAGGGTGGGGGAATTTCGGCGAGCGCAGCTCGTAGAGAGAGCCCCTCACCACTGCCCTCTCCCCGCGAAGAGCGGGGAGAGGGAGATAACAACGGAGAGAGGAAACATGTCGCGCACAGCAATTGCCGCAGCAGCAATGACCCTGATGATTTCATCCGCGGCCAGCGCCGCCGAGCCGATCGCGCTGCGCGATATGGGCTCGTTTCATGTCGGCGGACGACTGGTGGAAATTTCCGGCAAGCCGGTGAAGGAAGTGACCTTCACGCCCGGTGGCGTGCCGGCCAAGGTCGATCCGAACGGCACCTATCAGGTCGAGCAGATGTATGTGCAGTATTTTCTGCCCGCCAACGAAAAGGGCGCGTATCCGCTTCTGATGTGGCATGGCGGCGGCCTCACCGGCGTCACCTATGAGACGACGCCGGACGGGCGTGAGGGCTGGCTGAACTATTTCCTGCGCAAGGGCTGGGCCGTCTACAATTCGGATGCGGTCGAGCGCGGCCGCGCCGGCTGGGCGCAATATCCAGACATCTTCAAGAGCGAGCCGGTGTTTCTGACCACGGCCAATCCGTTCGAGCGCTTTCGCATCGGCGACGGCGTGGGCTCCTATGATCCCGATCCGGCCAAACGAAAGCTGATGCCGGGCAGCCAGTTTCCGAACGAGGGCTATGAGAACTTCGTCAAGCAGAACGTGCCGCGCTGGACCACGACCGACGATGCGATCATCGCCGCCTACATAGCCGAGATCGACCGCGTCGGTCCGTCCATCATCCTGTTCCACAGCCAGGCCGGCAGTTTTGGCTTCAAGGTGGCGCAGGCGCGGCCCGACAAGGTCAAGGCGCTGATTGCGGTCGAGCCGGCCGGCCTCGGCGATCCCGCCAAGGCCGATCTGCTGAAAAGCATTCCGACGCTGATCATCTATGGCGACTACATCGAGAAGGATTCGCGCTGGCCGAAGATCCGTGCCAACGGCCTTGCTTTCGCGGAGGCCGTCAGGGCCGCCGGCGGCCGCGTCGATGTCGTCGACCTGCCGCAGGCCGGCATCAAGGGCAATTCGCACATGGTGATGATGGACAAGAACAACGCCGAGGTCGCCGCGCTGATCCAGAAATGGCTCGAAGGCAAAGGCCTGACGAAGTAACCGGAAAGGCCGGAGGGCAGGAAGCAACGGATGCACGGAACGCGAATCCTTGATGAAGCCGACCGACTGATGACGGTCTGCAATTCCTGCCGCTATTGCGAAGGGCTGTGCGCGGTATTTCCGGCGATGGAAATGCGCCGCGCCTTCTCCGACGGCGACCTCAACTATCTCGCCAATCTCTGCCATGCCTGCGGCGCCTGCTACACCGATTGCCAGTTCTCGCCGCCGCATGAATTCGACGTCAACGTTCCGAAGACGCTCGCCGTCGCACGCGCCGAATCCTACGCGGCCTATACGTGGCCGCGCGCCTTCGCGGGCGCGTTCGCGCGCAACGGACTCGTCATCAGCCTGATCGCGGCGCTCAGCGTTGCCGCGTTCATCTTCGGCTTTGCTGCTTTCAACGACCGGCAGGTGCTGTTCGGCGTGCATACCGGTCCCGGCGCGTTCTACAAATTGATGCCGCACAATGCGATGGCAGCCCTGTTCGGCGCGGCATTTCTTTATGCGATCGTTGCGCTGGTGATGGGCGTGCGCGCGTTCTGGCGCGATATCGGCGAGCCCGTCGGCATGAAGACCGATGCGGCCGCGCTGTTTCAGGCGATCCGCGATGCCGGCGAGTTGCGCTATCTCGACGGCGGCGGTGTCGGCTGCTTCAACGAGGACGATCGCCCGACCGACCGCCGCCGGCTCTATCACCATTTCACTTTCTACGGCTTTGCGCTGTGCTTCGCCTCGACCTCGGTCGCGACGCTCTATCACTATCTGTTCGCACGCGAGGCGCCGTATCCGTGGTGGGATCTGCCGGTCGTACTCGGCACGCTCGGCGGCATCGGACTGCTGATCGGGCCGATCGGTTTGCTCGCCGAGCGATGGAAGCGCGATGCCGTGCTGGTGGACGAGGCGCGCTACGGCATGGATGTCGCGTTCATCGTGATGCTGTTCCTGACCAGCCTCACCGGCATGGCGCTTTTGATCCTGCGCGAGACCGCGGCGATGGGCCCGCTGCTGGCGCTGCATCTCGGCGTGGTGTTTTCGCTGTTCGTCACCATGCCCTACGGCAAGTTCGTGCACGGCATCTATCGGTTCACGGCACTGGTGCGTTATGCGATGGAGCGCAAGGCGACGGCGCATGGGGCGGTCGAGTAAAGCTCTCCGGTCTTTCTCCGTCATTGCGAGCCAACGGGTCGCAATGACGCGGTGATAGCGACGCAACACTCGACTGTCGTCCCCCGCGCATGCGGGGGATCCAGTACGTCGCGGCTTCTCGGTGCAACACTGCTGTCTCTGGAATACTGGATCGCCCGCCTTCGCCTTCGCGGGTGACGACGATTGAGGACGCGCGCGAAATGACCGGGCTCACATTCGGGTTACCTGCGTGACCTACATCACATGCCCTTCCGAACCACTTTTCTTCTCGCACCGTCGAACGTCTGTGCGAGCCATTCCGGCTTCGCCCAACCAGGAATGGAGAGTACAGATGTCGATGAAGTTGATGCTGTCGGCGGCAGCTTTGGTCGCACTCAGTGCGACGAGCAGCATGGCCGCTCCCGTGTTCGTGCCGTCGCCCTACTGCGATCAGGCAGTATCGCGACAGGCTTGCGGAGATCACATGAACTATGTGCAGTCGCTTCGCACCCGCCCCGACACTTCGCTGAGCTACATGAAGAATCTCGATCCGCGCGAAAACCAGGCGCTGCGTGACGGAGGCGGCGGTGGTGGTGGTGGCGGCGGCGGCGGCGGTCGCTAACCAACCGCAGTAACGAATTGTAGGGCGGGCAAAGCGACAGCTTGCCCACCCTACGGCCGTTAATCCCTGCGCAATGAATCAATGCAGCCATGCACGCTATTTGGTCTGGCATTGGCGCTTGCCAATACCTATGTCTGGCTCAGGTAGGAAATTCGCTCAGGGACAACTCCGATAAAGGAGCCATCCAATGGCGAACGCATTAACCACTGGGGCCTGGCTTTCTGCCCCGATCAAAAAGCCTTCATTTTTCGAACGATTGTTGCGCGTCTTCGTCGAATCCCGTCAGCGGCAGGCTGACCGTGTTGTTGACGAGTACATTGCCAGCCACGGCCTGCAAAAGCTGTCAGACGACGCCGAACGACAGATCAGCCGCTTGCTGATCAAGGCAGGTCAATAGCCATGGTCACACTCATCATCATGCAATTC
This sequence comes from Bradyrhizobium paxllaeri, assembly GCF_001693515.2. Taxonomy (NCBI): domain Bacteria; kingdom Pseudomonadati; phylum Pseudomonadota; class Alphaproteobacteria; order Hyphomicrobiales; family Nitrobacteraceae; genus Bradyrhizobium; species Bradyrhizobium paxllaeri. The sequence continues at coordinate 691,212 of NZ_CP042968.1, read as the reverse complement.
GCAAGCAAGCTCGCGCGTTTTGGGAAAGAGGTTCTTGAGACCTGGCGCGAAGCTCAGCAACTCCGTCGCAGCCTTGCCGGCCCAATGGAGGAGTAGCACCGCAGGGTGCAGCAATGCGGCTTGTCCGCCGTAGCTCAACGAGCGAAGGCGTAAGCGTGCCCACCAAACACGCTGGATATGCCGGGGCGATGATGGGCACGGCACAGGAGCGCCGTTGCCCACCCTGGTCGCTTCAGTATCGCTGCACCATCTGATCGAGCTTCTTGCTGAGCAACCAGGACAGGCCAAGGAACGCGACCAGCATCACAATGCCCAGGCCCGATGAGGCATTGTTGATGGACGCCTCCGAGAATTGACCGAAGGCATAGCCGGCCGAGACAACGACGCCGGACCAAAGGCCCGCCGCGACGAAGTTGAGCGCAAGAAAAGTGGACCAGGGCAGCCGCGATATCCCGTAGGCAAACCCCGCGAGCCCGCGGACGCCGTGCGGGAAACGATGAAACAGGATCATCCAGACATAGTGACGTTCCGTCAGGCGAATAACCGTCTGCACGGTGCGCTCGAACCGCGGAAAACGATCGAGCAAGCGGGCGCCATAGCGCCGGCCGATCCAGAAGCGAATGACGTCGCCTGTGAAACTGCCGAGCCAGCAGACCACGATGAGCGTGCCAAGACCCAGCGCCCCCGAATGCGCCGCGTAGCCCGCGAAAAGCGCAAGCAGCAGGCTATGCGAGGCTGCATAGGCAAACATGAAGCTATAGGCCGCATCGCCGTGCTGGCGTATGAGGTCGAGAAACGAGGTCAGATCGGCCGGAAACAGCAATGTAAGTCCACTCGCTCTTGGAATGTTCCCCCAGATGAGTGGGTTCGGCCGGAACGCTAGCACTCCGCGGAAGGCCACGGAAGCCAGTAGAAGGGCCAATGGCTGCTACAAATCGACCACCACGTAATCGCTCTCGACCGAGACTGCGATCGTCTCTGCGACATAAGGTCCCTTCACTACCGCTGTTCCCGGTTCGACATTGACCGGATACGCTCGTGCGCGAAAGCGTTTGGGGTCGCAATAGGATTGCCCGGTGCGGATGTCGAACTCCCAGCCGTGCCAGGGACAGCGGATAATCTCGCCGAGTTTTGTGTACTCGATCTCGCCGGGATCGGAGGATTGCGCCAGCCCGATCAGTGGCCCTTCGCACAGCGCCGCGCCCTGATGCGGGCAGCGGTTCAGCAGGCCGAAGAACTCGCCCTTGATGTTGAAGATCGCGATCGGCCGGCCATCGATGTCGAGGAATTTTCGCGTCCCCGGCGGCAATTCATCCACCGCGGCAATGACATGCCGAGTCATTTTAAGGCCGCATGATCTATTTCGAAAAACCGGTTCCCACCCATCGGGTCGTGGCCCGAGGGCATGCTTTTTCGGATCATGCTACGCAATCCCGTACAGCTTCTTCGCATTGCCGAGATAGAACGCTTCGCGATTGGCCTCGCTGACGCCGGGCGGCAGCACGCGCGACGGCTCATCGAAATCCCAATGCGGGTAGTCGGTGGCGAACAACAGCTTGTCCCAGCCGATCCATTCGATGGTCTGGAACAGGTGGTCGCGGCGCTCCGGATCTTCCATCGGCTGCGTGGTCCACCAGATGTGATCGCGGATATATTCCGACGGCTTACGCTTCAGATACGGCACCTCGCTGTGCAGCCTTTCAAAACTCTTGTCGAGCCGCCAGCCGAGCGACGGCGCCCAGCCGAAGCCGGCCTCGATCATCACCATTTTCAGTTTCGGAAAACGCTCGAACACGCCTTCGAGCACGAGACTTGCCAGCACGGTCTGCTGGCACTGCGCATGGCCGACCATCTCCTCGATGTAGAAGCTTGGCCACCCCGAGGGGGTAAGCGGATTGCCGCCAAAGCCGAAGGCGTGGACGCCGACCGGTAGTCCAATTTCCTGCGCGGCCTCGTAGACCGGCCAGTAGCGGCGCTGGCCGAGCGGCTCGACGTTGCGCGAGAGCAGCAGCACCTGGACGAAGTTCGGATCGCCCGCGCGCTTGCGGATTTCAGCGGCGGCGGCCACGCCATCCTCATTGGCGACGACGATCGAACCTTTCAGGCGCCTGTCCTTGCTCGTCCATTTCTCGATCTGCCAGTCGTTGATCGCGGAACAGATCGCACCAGCCATATCCTGGTTGCGCAACCCCTGCCCGCTGTTGAGCGGATTGAGCACGCCGAGCGCGACGCTGTAGGGATCGAGCAGTTGCTTCTGCATGAAGGACAGCGAGGAACCTTGCGGCCCGCCTTCCGGCGGCCAGGCGTCTCGGCGCGAGGCATTTGGCTGCGCTTTAGGATAGGGCGGCCCTTCCATCATGCCATGATAAGCCTGCTTGCCGTAGGTATCGAGATGCGAGTGCCAGCGCTTGGCCATGAACGGAAAGAGTTCGTCGTTGGTGGCGCGCGCCGGATGGATGTCGCAATCGGCGATCGCAGTCTTGATGCTGACGGAAGCCGAAGACTCTGGGCGGAACTGGACGTTCATGGCGTCGTCTCCTTCACCGTCAGCAGCCGGCCGTATGTCGCGAGCGGGTTATCGATCATGATCTTGCGGACCAGATCGCCCGACAGGCCCGGCGGCAGCACCTCGTCACCGTCGAATTGCCAGTGGGGATAGTCGGTCGAGAATAGGAGCAATTCGTCCGACTGCATATGGTCAAACAGGCGGTTCAGGGTTGCGGGATCAGGCGGCGCATCGACCGGCTGCAGCGAGAAGCGGATGTTGCTGCGCACAATCTCCAGCGGCGCGCGATCGACCCACGGCGTTTCCATCCGTATACCGCGCCAGAACTTGTGCAGCCGCCAGAGATACGCCGGCAGCCAGGTGAAGCCGGACTCCAGCATGACCATTTTCAGTTTCGGATGCCGGGCGAACACGCCCTCCACGATCAGGCTGGTGAGCTGGGTCTGGAACGCGGTCGCCTGCGCGACATAATCCTCGATGTGATAGGAACCCCAGCCGACCGAGGTCGGCGGATTGTGATAGGCGCTGCCGGCATGGACGCCAACGGCGAGGCCCAGCCGTTCGGCAGCGGCGTAGATCGGCCAATAGGCGCGTTTTCCCAGCGGCATGTCGCCCATGACCAGCATCAGCACCTGGACGAAACGCTTGTCCTTGGCGCAGCGCTCGATCTCGGCGACGGACTTTTCGACGCTTTGCGTCGGGATCACGATCGAGCCGCGCAGCCGATCGTCCTTGTCGAGCCATTCTTTGGCGAGCCAGTCGTTCAATGCGCGGCAGAACGCATCTTGCATATCCTCGGAAAACACCATCTGCACGCCGTACAAGGGATTGCAGATGCCGTAGGCGACACCGAACCGGTCGAGCGCCTGCTTCTGCATGTCGGCGAGATCGGCGCCCGGCTTGCCCTGCGCCGGACGCCAGTCCGGCCGCGAGGAGATCGGGGAATTGGTCGGATAGGATTGCGAGACCAGGTCGGTCATGCCGCGCGTCGTCACCTGATCGCGCCAATAGTCGTTCATGTAGGGCAACGGGCTGGTCAGATGCGGAACAGCGGGATGCAGATCGCAATCCACGCCACCGGGAAGCGGCGACGTCATGATGTTTCCTCGTTCGCCGCATCAGCGCGGTTGTTTGAGGTATTCAATCAGGGCGGCTCGCGTGCCGCAACTCGGCAAGCGTATCCCTCCTGTGCTAGGAAGACATGACTGGCCGGATTTTTGGGAGGCGAGATGAAAGAACTCATAACAATAGCCGAACAGATTGCCGCTCAGTTGATCGCGCGCAAACAGACGATTGCGGTGGCGGAATCTTCAACCGGCGGCCTGATCTCGGCAGCGCTGCTGTCGGTGCCGGGCGCATCGGCCTATTTCCTCGGCGGCGCCGTGGTCTACACCCGCGACGCGCGACGGTTGTTGATGGATATTCCTGACGAGGCGATGAAGGGGCTTCGTTCGGCATCCGAGCCTTATGCATCACTGCTGGCAAGCCAGGTTCGCCAGCGCTTTGCAACGGATTGGGGCTTGTCGGAGACCGGCGCGACCGGGCCGACCGGCAATCGCTACGGCGATGCGGCCGGCCATTGCTGCACAGCGGTGGCGGGGCCGCAGAGCGAGGTATTCACGCTGGAGACAGGCAGTGCCGACCGGCAGGGCAACATGCAGGCGTTTGCGAAGACGGCGCTGAATTTGCTGCTGGAGAATTTGTCGAAGTAAGACGACCGTAGGGTGGGCAAAGCGAAGCGTGCCCACATGATCCGTTGAGTGAATGGTGGGCACGCTGCGCTTTGCCCACCCTACGAGAGCAGGCCATCGAGGATCGCATCCATGCAACAGTTCGACCGCGCCGCAGAAGATCTCGGCAATTCGATCCATTTCGAGCACGTCAACGTCACCATCCCCGATCAGCGGCTGGCAACGCTGTTCTATGTCACGGGCCTCGGGCTGACCCGCGATCCCTATCTGATGGTGTCCGACACCAACATGTGGGTCAATGTCGGCAGGAGCCAGTTTCATCTGCCGAACGGAAGCGCGCAGGTGCTGCGTGGCCATACCGGCATCGTCATCGCGGGCCGCGCAGCGTTGCTCGACAGGCTGGCGTCGGTCGCGAAGAAGCTCGAAGGCACGGCGTTTGCGTATCGCGAACACAACGATCATGTCGAAGCCGTCTGCCCGTGGGGCAATCGCGTACGCTGCTACGAGCCGGATGCGGCGCGCTTCGGGCGCATCACGCTCGGCATTCCCTATGTCGAGTTCGACGTGCCGGTCGGGACCGCGAAAGCGATCGCTGCCTTCTACCCCGCGATCATGGGGATGCAGGCCGAGCTTCTGAACGGCGGCGGCACGGTGGCGCGCGTCAAGGCCGGCAAGAATCAATATCTGCAGTTTCGCGAGACCGACCGCGTGCAGCCTGAATACGACGGGCATCACGTGCAGATCTACATCACGGACTTCTCGGGTCCCTACCGACGCCTCGGCGAGCGCGGCCTGATCTCGCAGGAAGACAATCAGTATCAGTACCGCTTTCGCGACATCGTCGATCTCGACAGCGGCAAGCACCTGTTCACCGTCGAGCACGAGGTGCGCAGCGCCACCCACCCGATGTTCATGCGGCCGCTGCTCAACCGCAACCCGGCCGAAACCAACCGCACCTACGCGCCAGGGCATGAGGAGTGGGCCTGGGCGATGGGGCCGGATGAGTATGATCGGCGATAGAGAGTAGTCTCATCCCAACAACGGTCGTCATCCTCCGCGAAAGCGGGGGATCCAGTACGCCGCGGCCAAGCGGTTCTATCACTGACGTCTCTGGGATACTGGATCATCCGCCTTCGCGGATGATGACAGCGGAGCGCTATGCGACGGCCCCCTCACCGCTCTCGGAACGAGCGCATCAACTGGTCACTGAACGGCTTCATCAGATAGGAGAACATGGTGCGGTCGCCGGTCTGCACGAAGGCTTCGACCGGCATGCCCGGGATGATCTTGACGTTGTCGCCGAGGCGGGCGACTTCGGTCGGCGGCATCGAGACGCGGATGGTGTAATAGCTCTGGCCGGTGCGCTGGTCGGTGGTGACGTCGGCGGAGACGCGGGTGACGACGCCGTTCAGCTCAGGCGTGGTGCGCTGGTTGAAGGCCGATAACCTCAGCAGCGTCTTCTGGCCGATCTGCAGCTTGTCGATGTCCTGCGGATTGACCTTGGCCTCGACCGAGAGGTCGTCCGCCTTCGGCACGATCATCATGATGGCGTCGCCCGCGGTGATGACACCGCCGATCGTGTGCACCGTCGACTGCAGCACCACGCCGTCCTGCGGCGCGCGGATGTCGATGCGGCGCAATTGATCCTCGGCAGTGACCTTGCGCTCGACGAACTCGCCGATCTTGTCATTGGTCTCGCGCAGATCCTTGGAGACCTCGCTGACGACGTCCTTGTCGACCTGGATGATCTGCAATTCGGTTTCGGTGATCTTGCCCCTCGCCTGCGCCCGCGCGGCGATGTACTGCGCGCGCTCACCCGACAGGCGGGCGAGATCGCGCTCCAGGACCGTCAGGCGCGAGATCTGGATCAGGCGCTGCTCGTAGAGCTGGCGAACGCCGACCAGCTCCTTCTCGACCAGCGCGATTTCCTTATCCTTGGCCTGCTCCTGCGCGGTGAGGCCGGCGATTTCCTCGTTGAGCTGCGCGACACGCTCGCGCAACTGCGATTTCTGCCCGGCGCGCCCGAACACGCGGACCTCGAACAGCTTTGTTTCACTCGCGATGACGTCGCGGACATCAGGATCGTCGGCGCGATCGGCGAGCTGCGGCGGAAACTTGATCGTATCGAGACCGCGCTGCTCGGCTTCCAGCCGCGCCGCGCGCGCCCACAAGCCGTTCAGCGTCTTGACCACGATGGCAAGGCTCGCCTTCACCACGGTCTCGTCGAGCCGCACCACGACGTCGCCGGCCTTGACGATATCGCCGTCGCGCACCCGGACCTCGCCGACCACGCCGCCGGTCGGATGCTGCACCTTCTTGACGTTGGAATCGACCACCACCGAACCCGGCGCGATCAGCGCGCCCGAGATCTGCACTGTCGAGGCCCAGCCGCCGAACCCTCCGACGAGCACCAGCATCAGCGCCAGCCCCAGGATGAGGTGGGAGCGGATCGAGCGGCGCGCGCCTTTCAGCTCGGCGGTCATGATTTTTTCGCAGCTCCTGCTTCGGACACGATCTTGATCGGTGGTGGCGGTGACGGGACGCGCTGCAGCACCTGGCCGAGCACGGTTTCCTTCGGACCGAACGCCTGCATGCGGCCATCCTTCAAGACCAGCAATTGATCGACCGCCTCGATGCCGATCGGCCGATGCGCGACCACGACCACGATGGCGCCGCGCTCGCGGGCGGCGCGCACCGCGCGGGTCAGCGCCTCGTCGCCCTCGCTGTCGAGGTTGGAGTTCGGCTCGTCGAGCACGATCAGGAACGGATGGCCATACAGCGCGCGCGCCAGCGCCACGCGCTGCGCCTGCCCGGCCGAGAGCGAAGCGCCCTGCTCACCGATCTGGGTGTCGTAGCCCTCGCGCATCTTGATGATCATGTCATGCACGCCGGCTTCCTTGGCGGCGGCGATGATGGCGTCGGATTTCGCCTCGGGGTCGAAGCGGGAGATGTTCTGCGCCACGGTGCCGGCGAACAATTCGACGTCCTGCGGCAGATAGCCGATGTGACGGCCGAGCACGTCCGACGACCACTGGTCGAGCGCCGCACCGTCGAGCCGCACCTTGCCGCGGGCGGGCGTCCAGACGCCGACCAGCGCGCGCACCAGCGACGACTTGCCCGAGCCGCTCGGACCGATGACGCCGACGCCGGTGCCGGCCTCGACGGCGAAATTGACGTCCTGCACGATGACGCGCTGCTCGCCCGGCGGCACGATGCTGACGGCCTCGACCGACAGCCGCTTGGTCGGCGCCTGCAGCATCGTCTGCGCGTTCGACGCCGGTATCTGCTCCAGCAGCTTGGAAAGACGATGCCAGCTTTGGCGGGCGGCGACAAAGCCCTTCCAGTGCGCGATGGCGAGGTCGACCGGCGCCAGTGCTCGGGCGCTCAGGATCGAGCCCGCGATGATGATGCCGGCGGTGGCCTCCTGATGGATCACGAGGTAGGCGCCGACCGCGAGCACCGCCGATTGCAGCATCATGCGCAGCACCTTGGCGACGGCCCCGAGGCCGCCGGCGATGTCGCTGGCGCGCTGGTTGCCGGCCAGATAGGTCTCGTTGGCCTCGCCCCAGCGCTTCATCAGCCGCCCGGACATGCCCATCGCAACCAGCACTTCGGCGTTGCGGCGGCTGGTGGCGGCAAGATCGTTGCGGCGCGCCGCCAGCGTCATCGCCTCCTTGGCCGGCGTGCGCGACAGGAACTCGGTGATCAGCGTCAGCGTCACCAGAATGATGGCGCCGGCCAGCGCGGTGACGCCGAGCAGCCAGTGAAACGCAAAGCAGATGGCGAGATAGAACGGCAGCCACGGCAGATCGAAGAACGCGCCGGGCCCCATGCTGCCGAGAAACGACCTGACATTGTCGAGATCGCGCAGCGGCTGCAGCCCTTCGTTACGGCTGCCGACCATCAGCGGCAGCCGCACCACGGTTTCGAACACGCGCGCATTGATGGCTTCATCGAGCGCGGTGCCGATGCGGCCGAGGATGCGGCCGCGAATCAGATCGAGGCCGCCTTGGGCGATGTAAAGGCCGGCGGCGAGAATCACGAGACCGACCAGGGTCGGCACGCTGCGGCTCGGCAGCACGCGGTCATAGACCTCCAGCATGAAGATTGAGCCGGTCAGGTACAGCAGATTGATCATGCAACTCATGACGCCGACGCCGATAAAGGCGTTGCGGCAGGCGCGCAGCGCCTCGCCGAGCTCGGACTTCCGGACGCCGGGAGCGGCTGCCATTTATGCGTATCTCTTCAAACGGATAAGGTACGTGCTGATTTTATCGGTGTTTTCGTACACCGTCCATTTTAAGTCACGTTAACCTACATCCAGTTCACCGCCATAAAGGGGGTGAAGCGCGCTTTTCGGCAGCTATTTTGACGCCGGCGCCGGTCCCGCCGCGGGTTCAGGCTCGGGGCTAGGACCAGAATTCCTGATATCGAGACCCAGCCGATTCGCTGCGGACGTCGGGCTGGACGCCGCTATCGCCCCCAACCCGCCGATCGCCACCTGGCTTGTGCGCCGACGCCGCGGTGCCGCGCTGGGTCGTCGACGCAGTGGCGCACGGAAAGTAGCGCGCGCTACCATCGCCCGCCGGTTCGGAGCAGCCGCACGATCACCAGCAGGATAATGGCGCCGATAGTGGAATAGACGATTTCGGACACCAGCCCGGTGCCGAGACGAATGCCGAGCTTGGGAAACAGCAGGCTCGCCAGCAGCGCGCCGGCGATACCGACGAGAATGTCGCCGATGATGCCAAAGCCGGTGCCGCGCACGATCTTGCCGGCGAGCCAGCCGGCCACCAGGCCGACGAAAAGAATGACGAGAATGCCTTCGTTGGAAATCACCATTTGAAGCCCCCAGGGTTTTGCGACGCAGGCCAACGGCAGCCTGTCCATCATCGTCCGATGGCACGAGCCGTCCGCGCGCTTTGCCGATGCGGCCAGCGAAGTGAAACTTTTTTATGTCACGCGCGTTATGTCGGCATGAAACAGAGCGATATTTGGTACGTCACCTTTGGTCCGGACAAGACGGATGAGACCGCGGAGAGCATGGCCCGCTCGACCCGCACGTTCAAATCCGAGATCGACGCCAAGCTGTTCGCAATGCAAATCCTGGCCAAGGGCTGGTCCGCCAGCGCAGGCACGCTCAACCCGCATCAGCCGAAGCAGGTCGTGGGTCCGGCGCAGATCGAGCAATGGGCCGATCCTGGAGTGGGCGGGTAAGGGGCGCGCAATCCGAGAACCGATTTCTTCGTCATGGCCGGGCAGAAGCGCGAAGCGCGTCTTCGCGCTAGATGTCCCGGCCATCCACGTCTTTGTCGCTGCGACACTGCCAAGACGTGGATGCCCGGGACAAGCCCGGGCATGACGAGTTCAGCCATCACCTATCAGGTAGCAACGACTTCAGCCGGCTCCGCCAAAACACATCGCGCCGTTCTGTCGGACGACACCTGCACATTCGGCGGCAGGCGTTCGCTGCAGCGTGGCTGAGCGACGCTGCAACGCGGCGCGAAGGAGCAACTGGCGGGGGCCTTGTCCAGCGAAGGCGGCGTGCCCGGGATGGTTTCGAGGCGCTGGCCGCGCTTGGCGCCGTGGACGGTCGAGGCCAGCAGGCCCTTGGCATAGGGATGCACCGGCGTGCGGACAATGTCGCGCAAGCGGCCCTGCTCGACGATCTGTCCCGCATACATCACCGCGACGCGGTCGCAGATTTCAATGGCGACGCCGATATCGTGGGTCACGAAAATCACGGACATGCCGAACTCGCGCTGCAATTCGCGCAAGAGCAGCAGGATCTGGATCTGCACGGTGGCGTCCAGCGCCGTGGTCGGTTCGTCGGCCAGGAGGATCTTCGGCTTGCAGGCCAACGCGAGCGCGATCATCGCACGCTGGCGCATGCCGCCGCTCATTTCGTGCGGATAAGCTTCAAGGCGGCGCTTGGCGGAGGGGATGCGGACCACCTCCAGCATTTCCAGCGCGCGCGCCATGGCCTCCTTTTCGCTCTTGCCCTCGTGGCGGATCACGCTTTCCGCGATCTGGCGGCCGATCGTGTAGACGGGATCGAGCGCCAGCGCCGGCTCCTGAAAGATCATCGAGACGGTCTGGCCGCGAAACGCCGAAAGTTCCTCGTCGTTCATCGCCAGCACGTCGCGTCCCAGGACTTTCACCGTGCCCGAAATCTGCGTGCGCTTCCGGGGCAACAGCCGCATCAGCGCGCGCAGCGTCACGCTTTTTCCCGAGCCGGATTCGCCGAGCAGACCGAGCACCTCGCCTTCGCCGAGCGAAAGCGAGATGTCGTTGACGGCATGAACCGTGCGCTCGCCGGTGAAGCGGATGTTGAGGTCGCGGATGTCGACAAGATTGCTCATGCCAGCTTGGGTACCTTTTGATGATAGTCGGTGGCGCGCTGGAATGCGGCACCGATCCGCACCAGCCCGGCCTCGTCAAAGGCTCGGCCGATCAACTGCATGCCGACCGGCAGGCCCTTGCTCGTGAAGCCGGCGGGGATCGAAAGCGACGGCAGGCCGAGATAATTGATCGGACGGGTGAAGCGCGTGATGCGCTGGATCACGGCTTCCGCGTCGAGGCTGTTGCCGACGTCGCTCTCGGCAATGGTCACTGCGGGCATCGGCGCCACCGGCGCGATCACGGCATCGGTGCCTTCGACTGCCGCGAGGTAGGCGGCCAGTGCCGGGCCACGCCAGCGCATCGCTTCGAGATAGGTCACGGCCGGAATCGCGAGCCCGTTCTGCAGCCGCATCAGCACCTGTGCGCCGTAATCCTGGGGACGCTCGATCATCCAGCGCTTGTGGAAGGCGGCGGCTTCGGTGGCGAGCACGATCTGGCAGGCGGCGGTGAGCTGGCGCTGATCCGGCAACTCGACCTTGACGATTTCGGCGCCTTCTTTTTTGAGAGTCGCGATGGCCGCGTCGAGCACGCGCGCGACTTCGGAATCGAGATCGTCGACATAGAACGCCGTGGGCACGCCGATCTTCGTGCCCTTGAGCGAGCCTGTGGTCGCGGCCATGTAGTTCGGCACCGGCCGCGTCGACGTGGTCGGGTCCTCAGGGTCAGCGCCCGCCATCAGCCCGACCAGCAGCGCGCAGTCCTCGACCGTCTGCGCCAGCGGGCCTACGGTATCGAGCGATTGCGACAGCGGCATCGCGCCGGCGCGGCTGATCAAGCCCACGGTAGTCTTGAAGCCGGTGACGCCGCAGAAATGCGCGGGCATCCGGATCGAACCGCCGGTATCGGAGCCCAGCGCCGCAAAGGTCAGTCGCGCCGCGACCGCCGAACCCGAGCCGGACGACGAGCCGCCGGTGATGTGATCGACATTCCAGGGATTGCGCACCGCGCCGTAGTGGACGTTGTGGCCCGTCGGGCCGTAGGCGAACTCGACCATCTGCAGCGAGCCAAGCCTGACGGAGCCTGCGTTCTTCAGCCGCTGCAGTGCGGTCGAGGTCGTTGTCGCCACGAATTCGCGCCGGATCTTTGAGCCGCAGGTCACGACCTTGCCGGCCTCGTAATACATGTCCTTGTGCGCCATCGGCACGCCGTGCAGCAGGCCGGCAATCTTGCCCTTGGCGAGATCAGCGTCGGCGGCATCGGCCGCGGCAAGCGCCGCATCGGCCTCGATTGCCATGTAGGCGTTGACGCGGGGCTGCCACTGCGCGATCCGGTCGAGGCAGGACTGCGTCACCTCGCGCGAGGAGATTTTCCTGGCTCCGATCGCCTTGGCGACCGCGACCAGCGACATCAGGGCCGGTTCGCCGCTCATTTCGACACCTTCGCATTCTGCACCAGCAGGAAGCTCGCCGGCTCGAGATCCATCGGCAGCGTGCCGACGACCGGCGCAAAGCCGTCAAACGCCGGGCCGATGGAATTGGCGATGCGCGCGGAAACTTCCGCATCCTGCGGCACGCCAGCGACGTCGGTCATTACCTTGACCTGTTTGGGATCGGGTCTTGTCATGCGACGCTTGCTCCCTCGTTTTTATTGGCCGGTGCGCGGCTGTGCCCGGAGCCCGGGATGGCCATGTAGCACGCCGCCTGATGGCCCATTGTATCGACATCGCTGAGGTCTGGTGTCGCATTTGCGCAGAGCGGCTCCGCAAACGGACAGCGGGTGTGAAACCGGCAGCCGGACGGCGGATCGATCGGATTGGGCGGATCACCCGAAATCGGCGGCGTCTCGGTGCGATTGTCAGGGTCGGACGACGGCATGGCGGCGAGCAGCGCCCGCGTATAGGGATGGGCCGGCGCGTCCCAGACCTTGTCGACCGGGCCGAGCTCGACCACCTCGCCGAGATACATGACGAGCACGCGGTCCGAGATGTAGCGGACGACGTTGAGGTCGTGGCTGATGAACAGATAGGTCAGGCCGAATTCGCGCTTCAGATCGGCGAGCAGGTTGAGCACCTGCGCCTCGACCGATTTGTCGAGTGCCGAGACCGCTTCGTCCAGGATCACCAGCCGCGGCGACAGCGCCAGCGCACGCGCGATATTGACGCGCTGACGCTGGCCGCCGGAAATCTCGTGCGGGTAGCGGTTGGCGAAGGTTTCGGGCCGTAGGCCCACCTTGCCGAGCAGTTCGCGCGCCAGCGTGCGCGCGGCGGCATCCGCCATGCCGTGCACCTTTGGGCCGAATGCGATCGATTCCTCGATGGTGAGGCGCGGATTCAGCGAGGCGTAGCTGTCCTGAAACACCATCTGCATGCCGCGGCGCAGTTCGCGCAGTGACAGCGCGCGGCCGACCTGCATGCCGTCATAGACGATATCGCCGGCGTCATGCTTCATCAGGTGCATCAGAAGCCGCGCCGTGGTCGACTTGCCGCAGCCGGACTCGCCGACAATGCCGACGGTCTCGCCCTTGGCGATCGAGAAGGAGACGTTATCGACCGCGCGCACGGTTTTGCGGGGGCTGAACAGATCGCCCCGCACCGGGAAATGCTTGGTGAGGCCTGTGACCTGCAGCAGCGGCTGCGCGGCGCCGCCGACGTCCTCAACCTGTTCCAGTAGTTCGACTGACGGGCTTGCTTCACTCATCGCGTCAGTTCCTGATATCCATGGCGCTGCGCATGCCGTCGCTCAAGAGATTGAAGCAGATCGACACCGCGAAGATCATGACGCCCGGCAGCGCCGCCACCCATGGGTTGACATAGATCGCGGTGCGCAGCGTGTTCAGCATCAGGCCCCATTCCGGCTCCGGCGGCTTTGTCCCCAGACCGAGGAACGACAGGCCGGCGGCGAGGATCATCGACACCGAGATCAATCCCGTCGCGTAGACGAAGATCGGTCCCAGAACGTTGCCCAGCATGTGCACGCGCATGATGGTGAAAGGGCCGGCGCCGGAGGCGCGCGCGGCCTCGACGAAATCCATGTTGCGCACGCCCGTGGTGACACTTTCGGAAACGCGGGTGATCTGCGGCACGAACACGATGGTCAGCGACACGATCGAGTTGACGATGCCAGCGCCCAGCGCGCCGGAGATCGCGATCGCCAGCAGCACCGAGGGGAAGGCGTAGAACACATCGATGGTGCGCATGATCGCGGTGTTGAGCCGGCCGCCGACATAGCCGGCGACGAGGCCGAGCGAGGTGCCTATCACAAAAGCAAAGATGACAGGCAGAATGCCGATGATCAGCGACAGCCGCCCGCCGTAGATCAGCCGGGCCAGCATGTCGCGGCCAAGTTCGTCGGTGCCGAGCGGATAGTTCGGCGTGCCGATGTGGCGAAGCCTCCGAATCATCGAGCCCTGATAGGGATCGGCGAGGCCCAGCCAGGGCGCCAGCAGCGCGGAAGCGAAGATCAGCACCAGCACGAAGGCGCAGACCATGCTGACCTTGTCTCTGATGATGCGGCGGCCGACGGTCGCCCAATAGCCGCGCGCCTTGGTGATGGGCGCGGCTTGTAACGCGGTATCCGACATCACGGTCATGATCAGCCCCGCTTGATGCGCGGATCGATCGCGGCCTGCGCGATATCGACCAGGAGATTGAGGGTGACGAAGAACAGCGCCAGCACCAGGATGGTGCCCTGCAGCAGCGGCAGGTCGCGCTGGAAGATCGCCGAATTGAGCAGCAGGCCCGAACCGGGCCAGGAGAACACGGTCTCGATCAGGATCGAGCCGCCGAGCATGTAGCCGAGTTGCAGGCCCATCACCGCCAGTGCGGTCGGCGCGGCGTTCTTGATGACATGCTTGAACACGTCCCATTCGCGCAGGCCCTTGGCGCGCAACGCCTCGACGAAATCCTGCGAAAGGATATCGCCGGTCAGTGCGCGTACCGTGCGGGTGACGATGCCCATCGGGATCACCGAGGTCGTGATCGCCGGCAGGATCAGATATTTCATGTGCTCCCAGTCCCAGCCCCAGGAACCGGAGCCGCCGGGACCGGCGCCGACCGCGGGCAGCCAGTTGAGCTGCACCGAGAAGATGATGACCATCACCATGCCGAGCCAGTAATGCGGCACGGAGACGCCGGCGATGGCAACAGAAGTCGCGACCTTGTCGACCCAGGTGTCGCGGAAATAGCCGGCGATCAGGCCGAACAACAGTCCGAGTGTGAAGCCGATCAGCGCTGCGGCAATCGCGAGCGTCACGGTGTTGCCGACCGCGCGCAGCACTTCCGACAGCACCGGGCGGCCGGTAGCGATCGAGGCGCCGAGATCGCCGTGGAGCGCGCGCCAAATCCACAGCCCGAACTGCACCGGCAGCGGCCGGTCGAAGCCGTAAGCCGTGCGCATTTGCGCGGCGAGTTCCTGCGAGGCATCCGCCGGCAGCACTGCCACCAGCGGGTCGCCGGGCGTGATATGCACGAGCAGGAAGCACACCAGCGCGACGCTGATGACGATCGGGATGACGTAGACGATACGTCGAGCAATATAGGCGAACACGAGCGGCTCTCTTCTTCCCTTCTCCCTTGTGGGAGAAGGTGGCTTCTCGAACGCGTCATGGCCGGGCTTGTCCCGGCCATCCACGTCTTGGCCACAACAGCGAGGAAGGCGTGGATGCCCGGGACAAGCCCGGGCATGACGACTGAAGTAGTCCCTCTCCCTACGGCGCCATCGTCACCGGCGAGAAGTCGACGAACCAGCTCTTCGGCTGCACGAAGCCCTTCACCTTCGGGCTCATCGCGCGCGGCGAGACGTCGTGGGCGACGTAGAGGAACGCCGCGTCGTCCACCGACGCCGCATGCAGGTCGGCGAGTGCCGCATCACGTGCTGCCGGATCGAAGGTCTGGCGAGCCTTGGTCACCAACTCGTCGAACTTCGGGTTGTTGATGTAGCCCCAATTGTTCGACACCGGCGGCGCCATCGACGACTGCAGGAAGCGCACCAGCGCGAAGAACGGGTCCATCGCCGCATAGGTGACGTTGGTGGCGTTGGCGCCGTTGGCGGTCGGATCCTTGGCGCCGCGGCGCCAGTTGGTGAACAGCGTGTTCCACTCGATAACGTCGAGCTGAACGTCGAAGTAGCATTCGGCCAGCGCCTGCTGCAGATATTCGTTCATCGGCAAGGGCTGCATCTGGCCCGATCCCGAGGCAGACGTCTGGGTCTTCACCGTCAGCTTCTTGCTCGGGCCGTAGCCGGCTTCCTGCATCAGCTTCTGGGCAGCCTTCAGGTCATACTTGATCTCGAAGGTCGGTTTTCCCCGCCAGGGATGGCCGGCCTCGAAGGTGCCGGTGGCCGGCACCATCAGACCGGCAAGCAGGCCCTCCTTGAGGCCTTCGCGGTCAATGCAGAGATTGGCGGCCTTGCGGACGCGGATGTCGTTCCAAGGCGAACCTTCGATGCGCGAGAACTGCCAGGGCCAGACGTGCGGCGATTCATTGGCCTTGAGCTGGAAGCCGCGCTGCTTGATCTCCTTGACGGCATCGGGCGCCGGCGCCTCGACCCAGTCAACCTGGCCGGAGAGCAACGCCGCAGTGCGGGCATTGGCTTCCGGCATCGGCAGCAGCACCATCCGGTCGACCTTGGGCACGCGCGCCTTGTCCCAATAGCCCTCGTTCTTGACGAGTTCGAGACGCTCGCGCGGCGTGAACTTCGACATCTTCCACGGGCCGGTGCCCGACGCATCCCTGGCGAACGCGGCCCACGCGGCCTGCGACTTGGCCTTGGCGTCGGCGCCTTCAGCCTTGTCATAGAACGCCTGCCACTTGGCAGGGCTCGCCATGAACAAATTGGTCAGGTTGATGGGCAGGAAGCTGTCCGGCTCCTTGGTGGTCAATTCCACCGTCATGTTGTCGATCTTACGCGCAGACGCCAGCGTCGGCATGCGTGAGGCAGTGACGCCGACCTGGCTGGCGTCGAAATGCGGCGCATCCTGCTTCAGCACCTTCTCGACATTCCAGACCACGGCGTCGGCATTGAAGTCGCTGCCGTCGTGGAATTTGACGCCGGGGCGAAGTTTGAAGGTCCACTTCTTCTTGTCGGCCTCATCGACCTTCCACTCGGTCGCGAGCCCGGGAATCATGACGCTCGCCTTGTCGGCCGAGGAGAGGTCCCACATCGTCAGGCCGTCATACATGGTGAGGCCGGTGAAGCGGTTGCCCTCAAACCCCTGATCGGGCTGCCCGAGCGTGCGCGGAATATCGGCCGCCGTCATGCCGATCCGCAGCACGGTCTCCGCGCTTGCGAGCTGCGGCAGCCCCACCACCAGGGCAGTCGCCAGCAGCCACGCGGTGGCCGTCTTCTTCGATGTCTCGTTACGCATATGCAGCAATCCCTTCTCGACTTGGGTGACTAATTCTTATGCAAAGGTATGCAACGCCTGTGCCAAGGACGGCGCCCCGCAGGAGGCCATTAGCCGCACAACTCCCGTGAGTGCGCGCATGCAAGTGCGCCTTCCATGCTCCATCTGGCACCAAGTTTGCATTTTTTAGCTCCAACCCCTGCCCGATGGAGCTTAAATCATGCGCACCCGATATTCGATGCTTCTTGCTGCCGCGGCAATAGCCCTCGGATTCCCTCTTGGCTTGCCTACAATTTCGGCGCAGGCGGAGACCGTTGTGCGCTACGGCATATCAATGGCCGACATTCCGTTGACCACCGGCCAGCCCGACCGTGGCGCCGGCGCCTACCAGTTTTCGGCCTATACGATCTACGATCCGCTGGTCGCCTGGGAGATGGACGTGGCCGACCGGCCGGGCAAGCTGGTGCCGGGGCTGGCGACCGAATGGAAGGTCGACGAGCAGGACAAGAAGAAGTGGCGCTTCACCTTGCGCAAAGGCGTCAAGTTTCACGACGGCAGCGAGTTCAACGCCGACGCCGTGATCTGGAATCTGGACAAGGTGCTCAACGACAAGGCACCGCAATTCGACAAGCGGCAGAGCGCGCAGGTGAAAACCCGCCTGCCCTCGGTCGCCAGCTACACCAAGATCGACGACGACACGATCGAAATCACGACCAAGACCGTCGACTCCTTCTTCCCGTACCAGATGCTCTGGTTCCTGGTCTCGAGCCCCGCGCAATATGAAAAGCTCGGCAAGGACTGGGACAAGTTTGCCAGCCAGCCCTCCGGCACCGGGCCGTTCAAGCTGACGAAGCTGGTGCCGCGCGAACTCGCGGAGCTGACCAAGAACGCAGATTACTGGGACAAGAGGCGGCTTCCGAAGGCCGACAAGATCGTGCTGATCCCGATGCCGGAGGCGCTGACGCGCACTAATGCGCTGTTGGCCGGCCAGGTCGATTTGATCGAAACGCCGGCGCCCGATGCAGTGCCGCAGCTCAAATCCGCCGGCATGAAGATCGTCGACAACGTCACGCCGCATGTCTGGAATTATCATCTGAGCGTGCTGCCCGGCTCGCCCTGGACCGACATTCGCCTCCGCAAGGCGCTCAATCTCGCGATCGATCGCGACGCGGTGGTTGGCCTGATGAACGGATTGGCAAAGCCCGCCAAGGGACAGGTCGACCCGTCGAGCCCGTGGTTCGGCAAACCCGCCTTCGGGCTCAAATACGATGTCGCGGCGGCGAAGAAGCTGGTGCAAGAGGCAGGCTACTCGAAGGAGAAGCCGCTGAAGACGACCTTCGTCATCGCGCAGGGCGGCACCGGGCAGATGTTGTCGCTGCCGATGAACGAATTCCTGCAGCAGAGCTTCAAGGAAATCGGCATCGAGATCGACTTCAAGGTGGTCGAGCTCGAAACACTGTATACAGCATGGCGCAAGGGCGCGGCCGACGAGATGAATGCGAACATCACCTCCAACAACATCGCCTATGTCACGTCAGACCCGCTCTACGCCATCGTGCGCTTCTTCCACTCCGGCCAGATCGCGCCCGTCGGCGTCAACTGGGGCGGCTACAAGAATCCGAAGGTCGACGCGCTGATCGACGAGGCCAAGCAGACTTTTGACGTCGCCAAGCAGGACGAACTCCTGGCGCAGGCGCACGCAGCGATCGTCGACGACGCCACCCTGGTCTGGGTGGTGCACGACACCAACCCGCATGCGCTGTCGCCGAAGGTGAAGAAGTTCGTGCAGGCGCAGCACTGGTTCCAGGATCTGACCCAGATCGGGCTGGAGTAGCGGGAATCGTAGGGTGGGCAAAGGCGCTCTTGCGCCGTGCCCACCATTCCGTTCCACGCTCGTGATAGTGGGCACGCCTTCGCTCTTCGAGCTACGGCGGACAAGTCGCTTTGCCTACCCTACGGATCTTCGTTGAATAAGGCGACCGCCCCCTCACAAAGATCGTCATACTCCGCGAAAAGCGGAGTATCCAGTACGCCGCGACCTCCCGGTTAATTCTCTAACGTCTCGGAGTACTGGATCACCCGCTTTTGCGGGTGATGACAGCGAGTGAATTATTTCGTCAATAGCGCGAACGCGCCGTTCCAGTCTTCCGGCGGCGGGTTTTCGAGATAGTCGCGGATGCGGGCTTCGTACAAATTGTAGAGCAGCTCCAGCGAATTTGCCTCGTCGGTCTTGCGGCCGCGCTCGATCGCGGCGAGCGCGCCGTCCCAATCGCGGGCGCGGTAGCAGGAGAGCATCTCGATGGTCAGGTTGCGCAGGCGCTGGAAGCGGCCGGACTGTGCGACGTCTTCGCGGCCGGCGATGGCGTAGATCACCTCCGGCTCCTTCTTGCCCTTCACCATGATGAAGTCGAGTTCGAGGATGGCGAACTTGTCCTTGACCGCCAGCGCGGTCCTGGAGCCGACGATGATGGGGAAGCCGTATTCCTTGGATTGCCCTTCGAGGCGCGAAGCTAAATTGACACTGTCGCCGAACACCGAATAATTGAACTTGAGGTCGGAGCCCATGTTTCCGACCACGCAAATGCCGGTATTGAGCCCGATGCCGGCATTGAGCGGAATGAACGGACGCCCCTCTTCCTTGGCCTCCTGCTCGCGCGCCTGATTGAGCTCGTCGATGCGCTCCAGCATGTCGACCGCCGCCTCGCAGGCGTTGAGCTCGTGATCCTTGTCGTCGAGCGGCGCGTTCCAGAACGCCATGATGGCGTCGCCCATATACTTGTCGATGTAGCCCTTGCGCGCGAGGATCGCGTTGGTCAGCGGCGTCAGGAAGCGATTCATCAGCGCGGTGAGGCCCTGCGGATCGTTCTTGTAGGTCTCCGAGATCGAGGTGAAGCCGCGCATGTCGGAGAACATGATGGTCAACTCACGCTCCTCGCCGCCGAGCACGAGCTTTTCCGGCGACTGCGCGAGCTGTTCGACCAGCACGGGCGACATGTATTGCGCGAAGGCGCCACGGATCTGCTTGCGCTGTTGCTGCTCGCGCACGAAGCTGGAAAAGATCAGCGTGAGATAGATCGCGGTAGTCGACATCAGGGGATAGGTAAAATCGATCAGCAAGCGGTGCTGCGCGTAGAAATACGCCGATGTTCCGACCAGAACGGTTGCAAACGCGCCGCCAACGATGACCAGCGTGACCGGCCCGAACAGCGGCGCGAACGCAATCACCAGTAGCCCGAACAACATCGCCGCCGTAAATTCGAGGACGGTACCGTAGATCGGCCGCGAAATTACCGTGCCCGTCAGCGCGCTCTCCAGCACCTGGGCATGGATCTCGACCCCGGGCATGGCGCGCGACACCGGCGTGGTCTTGATGTCGTTGAGGCCGACCGCCGAGGTGCCGATCAGCACCAGCTTGCCTGCGATCATGTCGGGCGCGACGTTCTGCTCCAGCACGTTGAAGGCAGGAACGTAGATCGAGGCGTCGTTGCGGGCATAGTGAACCCAGAGCTGCCCGTTAAGATCGGTCGGTATCTGGACGCGCCCGATGCCGAGGCTCTTGATGCCGCCCTTTTCGGCCCTGATCAGAATGGTGCCGGAGCCGGCAGCGACGCGGAGCATCTCGAAGGTCAGCGAGGGCATGGTCTGGCCCTGCGCCAGCATGATCATCGGCACCCGCCGCACGATGCCGTCGCGCTCGGGCTTGATGGTGAACAGGCCACGCCCGGCGGCGGCGTGCTCCAGTACCGGCACGTTGCGCAGAAGGCCCGGAAATTCGAACATGAAGCGCTGCGGCTCCTCGCCAAGCATCGCGAGCCCGGTGACCGGCAGCGTCTTATCGAGGGCCGCGATTTCCTCCGGCAGCCCGGACTCGCCGAGCACGACGCGCGACTTGCGGATCACGTCGGCGAAGATCTGGTCGTTGCTCGGTAACGAACGCAGCTTGGCGCGGGTTTCCTCGTCGAGCTGCGGGATCGCCTCGGCCGCGACACCGGGATTGAGCCGGTCGGGCTCCGAAAACACCGCGTCGAAGGCAATCACCACGGCGCCCAGCCTGGTCAGCTCGGTGACGAGGGCTGCGATCCGCGTCCGCGGCCATGGCCACTGCCCGAGCTTCTCGAGGCTCTTGTCGTCGATGTCGACGATGGTGACCGGCCGTGCCGTTTTCTTGCGCGGATCGATACGCTGGAAAGCGTCAAAGGTCCTGACGCGAATTTCTTCCACCGGCGCCGGATCGGCGACGCGCAGCGCGGCAAACCCGATCAGCAGTACAAGGCACAGCAGCCTTGCATAGCCAATGCGCCGCTTGAACCACCTCGGTAAGGCCCGTAGTCGCTTCATGGCTCTCGATTGTTCGCTAACTGGCGGCGCCAGACAAGCCGGAAGATGGCACCGGCATCAAGGATGCGGGCGCGAATGGCGGATAGCCATACTAGGGATGCGGCGAGACGATGAAATCGCTCGTATGCAGGCTGGCGACCGCGACCCCCTTGAGGGTGATGGTTTCGCCGTGAGTGAGCGTGATCAGCGTGTCCCCGTCATCTGTCGGGCTCGCCGTCGCATGGGTACTGAGCCACGTCTCGATATTGGACGAATTGACCTCGGAGAACGCGCGCAGATCGATGTGATCTTCGCCCGGCTTGAAGTCGGCAATCTCATCGGCGCTCGGATCGTTGTATTGGTCCGCCGGCGCAAATACAAACTGATCGGCCTTGGCGTGGCCGGTCAGCGTGTCGTCGCCTTCGGTTGCGAAAATGACGTCCTTTTCGTTCGTGCCTTCGAGCGTGGCGCCGTTCCATCCGGATTGCTGGAATACGAAGTTCAGGGTGTCGCTGTGGCCATTGGCATCTGTTGCGATCACCGTGACGATGTCGTTCAGGTGGCTATCGCCGTTGTAGTCCGTCGGTGTGTAAATGATGCCGTCGGCAAACTGGTCATTGATGTCCGAAACATTGCCCGCCTCCACCGGGGAAAGCGTACCGTGCACAGCGCTCGCCGTGATCGTCACGTCCGCGTCCTGGTCGTCATCGGACAATTTGATATCAAACACGGTGGTGGTGAACTCGTCGTCGCCATTCTCCACAACCCTGATGCTTTCGGCGCTCAGGACCGGGGCGGCCGGATTTGCGACGGCCTCGACGTCGACCTTTGCGGTGAAATAGGCCAAATCCTGTCCGCCATGAGCGGTGCCGCCGCCGTCCTGGAGCGTGAAGGTCACCGTGCGCTCGCCGGCAACCGGATCGGGCGTGGAATTCGAAAACTCGATCGCCTGCGCCAGTGCGGCGACGGCCGCATCGCTGGCGCTGCCGTTCAGCGTCACGGTCAGGCTGTTGGTATCGTAATCCGAAAACGTTCCGACGATCTGGGCGCTGCCCGGACCGGCCGTCCCATCCGCATCGTACAGAATATCGGTGCCGCTGACCGAAATGAACTCGCCGTTCGCGATGGTGAGCGTGTCGCCCTGGTGTCCACCATCCGTCACGGTCGCGCTGAACGATCCGCCGGCGTAATTGCTGCTATCGACGTCGCTGGCCGAGACGCTGCCGGCGAGAGCCACTGCGGCTTCGCCCGCCTGATAGGTCGGCGCGAGATTGGCGGCGGTGAAAACCGGGGCGTCGTTGGTGCCGGTGACGGTGATCGTGAAAGCCCTGGACGCTGTTCCGCCATCGCCATCGTCGATTGCAACCGTATAGGTCAGCGTCAGGACTTCGCCCGTGGCCAGATAGTCGAACGCCGTCGAAGCCGCGGAGAATGACAGGTCGACCGAGCCGGACGACGAGCCCGCAGCCTTGGTCACCGCGCCTGATGTCACCAGCGCGATCAGCGCCGCATTGTCGAGCGCAAGGCCCGACGTGGTACCGGTCGCCACCGCGTCGGTGATGGTTGCGGTATGACCGACGTCAGACAAATCGCGATCGGTGAACGCGACCGAGACCGTCGTCGTCAGCGCCGCGGTATTGGTCGGCTCCGTCAGGCCCTGCAGTGCGACATCGGCAATTTCGGGCGCGTCGTTGCTGCCGTTGATGGTAACGGCGACATCCTGCCAGGTGACGCCGCCATGATGGTCATCGACCTGCACCGTGTAGGTCAGCGTGACCGCCTCGCCATCGGCGAGATAGTCGAAATATTTGTCCGGCGCCGAGAACGACCAGATATTCGAACCCAGCACGCCATCCGTGGAATCGATCAGCGGCCCCAGCGACAGCCAGCTCAATTGAACCGTGCCGTCGGCGAGGCCCGTCATCACGCCGGAAGCACTGACGCCGGTGATCTTGACCTCATGCGTATCGGTCAGGTCGGCATCGGTGAACGTGATCGCGCCGCTGGCCGTATCCGGCGTCGTCGAATTGTGGGTGTCGGCCTTTTCCGCAATCGTCGCGACCTGTGGATCGCTGGTGATCTCGGCCGTATCGTTACTGCCGGTGACCATGACGGTAAACGGCTTGGTCACTACGCCGCCATGCCCGTCGTCGACGGTCGCCGTGTAAGTCAGGTTGAGGATTTCGCCGTCGGCGAGGAAGTCGAACGCCCCGTCGGCAACGCTGTAACTCCAGCTTGCCGAACCGTTGTTGGTATTGCCGCTGGCCTGCACCACCGTCAGCGGCACATCCACATTCGCGATCGCGGCCAATTGGGCCGCGGTGAGCGATGAGGTGATGTCGGTGTAGGCGGCGCTGGCATAGGCGAAAGACGTGAACGCCGCGCTCGCCACCGGACGGTCGGTCAGGTCAACATCGATGAAGCTGATGGTGCCCGATATGGTATGA
Organism: Bradyrhizobium paxllaeri; assembly: GCF_001693515.2. Lineage (NCBI taxonomy): Bacteria > Pseudomonadati > Pseudomonadota > Alphaproteobacteria > Hyphomicrobiales > Nitrobacteraceae > Bradyrhizobium > Bradyrhizobium paxllaeri. The sequence goes on along the minus strand of NZ_CP042968.1, from coordinate 667,567 downwards.
AGCGCCGGCGATCCGGTCGGATTCGGCTGGCTGGGATTCGACAATTCGAGGAATGCCGCGCTCGTCGCCTCAACGGTCGGAAGGTCGTTGGTACCGGAGACGGCAACGTCCGCGCCGTCGATGGAGACCGTGATCGACGTGGTGATGACGCCGCCATGGCCGTCATCGACCTTGGCGACATAGTTGAGCACCAGCGTCTCGCCCTTGGCGAGGAAGTCGAACTTGCTGTCCTCGATGCTGTAGGTCCAGCTCGCCGAGCCGTTGTTGGTGTTTCCGCTCCCTTGCACCACGCTGAGCGGCACCTCGACGGTCTGGATCGCCGCCAACTGCTCCGGCGTCAGCGTCGCAGTGACGTCGTTGCCCTCAGCGTCGTAATAGCGGAACGGATCGGTCGCGGAGATTTCCACGCTGACGACAGGACGGTCGGTCAGGTCGACGTCGCCGAAAGTGACGGTGCCGGACACGACATCGATCGCGGTGTTGCCGGTACCGATCCGCTCCGTGATTTCGCCGCCGGTCGCGGAGATCGTCGGCTTGTCGTTGGTGCCGGTGATGACGATGGTGAACGGCACGAACGTCGTCTCGTTGAACGGCGCATAGTTGTTGTCGACCCGCGCCAGGTAGGTGAGCTCCAGCTTCTCGCCGGCGGCGAGGAAGTCGAACGCGCCATCGCCGATATTATAGGTCCAGGTCGCCGTCCCGAAATTCTTGCCATTGGGATCCTGCGCTACAGACAGCGGCACTTCGACCGCCTGGATGGCGGCGATTTGCTCCGCCGTCAGCGTGGCGGTGACGTTGGCGCCCTGCGCATTCTGATAGATGAAGGAAGAAAACTGCGCACTGACGCTCGGTATGTCACCGCGGTTGAGGTCGAGATAGCTGACGCTGCCGGAGATGCTGTTGAGCGCGGAGCTCGCGGTCACATCTATCCGTTCGGTAACGGCGCCGCCGGACGCATCAGCCTGCGGCGGGCCCGGAATGTGCTCGAGCCTGGGCGGCGGACCCGTATCCGTGGAAGGGGTAGCCCCGTTCGGGACGTTGACCAGCTGAACCGTCACGGGAATGAACTCCCCGCCGGTCAGCTTGACGAACAACGTCTCCGGAATGATCGAGTCGGTGAAATTGGTGGTGAGCTTGGTGTTCGGGTTGTTCAGGTCGGTGAACTTCAGCGAGAACACGTCGCTGATGATCTTCTGCGCATCGGGCGATAGCTGCACCGACGATTGGAAGCTGACACCGCCCTGACCATTGATGATCGTCTGCGTGCCGGCCCGGTTGACGGTCGCAATCGGCGTCAGCGTGGTCTTGTCGAACAGGATGTAGGAGCCGGTGGTGCCGTCGGGCTCGACCAGCACCTGGAATTTCGCCGGCGGCGCGACGCCCGACCCGGGCACCTCGAAGTCGATCTCGACCAGCACCGCGGTGCCGCGGATGCCCATGGTGGCGACCGGCGTATCGACCTTCATGTCGCCCTTCTTGGCGGTGGCGCCGGCGACGAAGGAGATCGTGCCCTGCACCAGGCTGAGCAGCGATTTGTTGTCCGACCCGTTGGGGTCGTAGACCATCTCGTTCAGCACCATCCTGGCGTTCGACGCGAGGCCGAACACGGTGCCGTCGATGAAGGTGATGCCGAGCGTCGAGTCGGAGCCGGACTGGACGACGTCGCCCTTATGGACGGTGTCGCCCTGGTTCAGGATGATCGACACGCCGTTGCGGATCGCCGTCGCATTGCCGACCAGCTTCGTCACATGGCCGATCATTTGCGGCGCGACGCTGGCGCTGCCGTCGGCCTGCGCGAACTGGGTGTGCCCGGCCAGCGCGTTGACGATGTCGCCGGTCAGATGGGCGCCATCGGGCGAGGCGAGCGCGGCGCGCTTCTCGCCCTTGAAGTAGTCGGGCAGCACGAGCTCGCGCTCGCCGCTCGAGAGGATCAGGTCGACGCCCGACCGCTTGAAGTCGCCGCTGAACAGCAGATGCGCATCAGGAACAATGATGGCGTCGGACGGCGCATGTGTCGAAACTTTGTCGACCTGGACCTTGCCGGGAGATGAAAGATGGCCGTGCGGTGACGGCCATGGCCCAAGGCCAATATCCGCGCCGGAAAAAGGGCCGAGGTCGCCCGATCCGAATTTGCCGGCGTAGTTCAATGGACCACCGATCTAAATGGTTAAGAAGTATGAAATTTCCCCGCGGAGTTTTCATACCACGCAGGTAAGGAACACAAAAGAACACGCGCCGCGAATACCCTTAATATGGGGTAAGTCTGCAACAGGACCGAAAAGGTCCGGAAAAAGTGTCGGGCGAGAGTGTGGCGAGGAAAAGGCGGGAGCTGCCCCAGCCCGATTGAAAAATGGGCACGGCCTTACCGAGGCATAAAGATAAGTCGTCATAATGCTTTATCTTTGCCGCAGCATCTTTGCCGCAGCGCAGCGATGCTGCTTCCTGAGGGAAGCGACAACCGTCTAAAGGCTGATCATCTCCCCGCTCCCATTGAAGCCGCCATCCCTTCGAGGCATCGGGACAGTTGCAATCGCCTACCGAGCGACCCTGCGGGCAAGGTTAATTCGGTGACGCTGTGACCCTTTCGCAACCGTAAACTTTGCGCCGTATCCCGCAGCCTCCCCTGATAACCGATCGGCTTTGACGAGCGCCAATCCCGAGTGGATCGATAAAATTAGCTGTAACTGGCAAGGCGACGTTCAGGCTGTTTCGCCCTTTGCGGCTGGGAGTACCCCGTTTTAAGCAGATCAAAAGCCCCCTCGCCCATCCTTTCCCCCTGCGAAATGATCCGGTCGCGAGCGGGCAGACCAAGCCAGCCGATGCCCGGACAAGGGGCGTCAGATGGGGTTGTCAGTGTTTTCGCGCGCATGGCGCGCGGGCATCATTGCGTGCGGCATGGCCTGTTTCGGCCCGGGCGATCTGCGCGCCGAAATGCAGCCTCAGCCCGATTCAACGGAATCAATGACACGATCGGCCGAGCCGTTCGGACTTCCCGTGTCCGCGCTTACCAGCGGTGGACTGCACGACAAATGGCTCGGCGTTCAGCACCGGCTCGACGACGAAATGGTGCAGCTTGCGCTCTGCGAGGGCGACCGTGACGGCTGCGCCTCTCCGGCCGCGCTGACATTCCTCGACATCGTCGACGCCGCGCGCTTGCGCGAAGGCCGCGCCCGGCTTGGCGAAATCAACCGCGCCATCAATCTCGCCATCCGGCCGGCGAGCGATCTCGCCCGGCACGGCCAGATCGACGTCTGGACGCCGCCGCTCGCAACGCTCGCCCGCGGTGGTGGCGACTGCGAGGATTATGCGATTGCGAAACTCGTGGCCTTACGCCGCGCCGGCCTTTCGCCCGACGACCTCAGGATCGTGGTGCTGCGCGATACCATCCGCGGCGAAGATCATGCGGTGGCTGCCGCGCGGCTGGATGGACACTGGCTGATGCTCGATAACCGCCGCATGGCGATGGTCGAGGACGCCGATGTCAGAAACTTCCGGCCGACATTCGTGATCGGCCAGCACGGCGTGATGCGATATGCCGATGCGCCCCTGCTCGCCGACGCCTCGAACACCAATCCCGCAGCGCCACTCGTCGTGAGCGCTCTGGCTGGCTCATGGACCGATCACATGAATGCGCTGACTGAATGACGGCGCGCAATTGTTGCGCAGTGACGACTGACAACAATCTGCTTTCCTTCCGATCTTTCCTGCCTGATCTTCCCTGCTTCATGCAGATGCTGCGCTGCAGCCGGTATACCAGCGCGCGCGCGTTTCGGTGAAAACGGGACGAGACAAATTTTCTCTTTTGCATTTCGTACCCCGGCTTGATTGACGCGATCCTTCTCACCGGCATAGCATTCCATCAGATCCGCTAGAGATCACTGGGAGGGAATGAAATGATACGTTCGCCGCGTGTTGATTCCGCTTGCCGTCTGCTTCCTGAAATTGCCGCTACTTCCCGCCGACCGGCGCGCCTTGCACAGGCTGCGATCGTCGTCGGGCTGGGCTTGACGCTATCCTGCAGCACAGCCCTTGCGCAGAGCCCCGCCAAGGGATCACCCGAGCACATCAAGGCCGTCACCTCGGCGGTCGACGGCGCATCGATCAAGGCCAACACCGCAACCTCGAACGACTGGCCGACTATCGGCCTCGACTATGCCGAGACGCGCTTTTCCAAGCTCAACAAGATCAACGCCGACAACGTCAAGACTCTCGGGCTGGTATGGAGTTATCCGCTCGAATCCTCCCGCGGCGTCGAGGCGACGCCGGTGGTGGTCGACGGCATCATGTATCAGACTGCGTCGTGGAGCGTGGTGCACGCCATCGACGCCCGCACCGGCAAGCGGATCTGGACCTTCGATCCGAAGATCGACCGCGAGAAGGGCTATCGGGGCTGCTGCGACGTGGTCAACCGCGGCGTCGCGCTCTGGAAAGGCAAGGTTTACTTCGGCGCCTATGACGGCCGGCTGTTTGCGCTCGATGCTGCCACAGGCAAGGTGGTCTGGGAAAAAGATACCATCGTCAGCAAGGAGCACTCTTACACCATCACTGGCGCGCCGCGCGTATTCAACGGCAAGGTGGTGATCGGCAATGGCGGCGCGGAATTCGGTGTGCGCGGCTATGTCACCGCCTACGACGCGGAGACCGGTAACCAGGCGTGGCGCTGGTTCACAGTACCAGGCGATCCGTCCAAGCCGTTCGAGGATGAATCGATGGCGGCGGCGGCCAAGACCTGGGATCCGGCCGGCAAATACTGGGTCAACGGCGGCGGCGGCACGGCCTGGGACACCATCACCTTCGATCCTGATCTAAACCTCGTCTATATCGGCACCGGCAACGGCGCGCCCTGGAACCAGAAGGTTCGCAGCCCCGCCGGCGGCGACAACCTCTATCTGTCCTCGATAGTCGCGCTGAACGCCGATACCGGAAAGTACGCTTGGCACTATCAGGAAACACCCGGCGATCACTGGGACTACACCGCGACCCAGCCGATGATCCTGGCCGACATCACGATCGATGGCGCGCCGCGCAAGGTGATCCTGCACGCGCCGAAGAATGGCTTCTTCTTCGTCATCGACCGCACCAACGGCAAGTTCATCTCGGCCAAGAACTTCGTCGACGTGAACTGGGCTACCGGCTACGACGCCAACGGCCGGCCGATCGAGATCAAGGAGGCGCGCAGCGACGAAGCCTATGACAGCATTCCCGGTCCGGCCGGCGCCCACAACTGGCATCCGATGTCGTTCAATCCGCAGACCGGTCTTGCCTATATTCCGGCGCAGGGCGTGCCTACCAACCTCACGCCCGAAAAGGCCTTCAAGCACAATGCCGTTGAGCCCGGCAAATTCGCCAGCGCGACGGGTTGGAATCTCGGCTTCGCTCTGAATGCCACGCCACCGAAAAATCCGGCATTCGGGCGTCTCCTGGCCTGGGATCCGGTCAAGCAGAAGGAAGCCTGGCGCGTCGAGCACGTCGCGCCGTGGAATGGCGGCACGCTCACCACCGCGGGCAACCTCGTATTCCAGGGCACCGCCGACGGTCGTTTCGTCGCCTACAATGCCACGACGGGCGAGAAACTCTGGGAAAGCCCAACCGGCACCGGCGTGGTCGCGGCGGCTTCGACCTACATGATCGACGACCAGCAGTATGTGTCGATCGCGGTCGGTTGGGGCGGTGTGATCGGCCAGTGGATTCGGGTCACCGAGTTGAGTAGCCCCGGCACGGTCTACACCTTTGCGCTCGGCGGCAAGACGCCGCTGCCCGCCTTCACGAAGTACCAGACCGAAGGCCTGTTGAAGGGCGTAAAGTATGACCCGAAGGATATCCCTGAAGGCACGGCCATCTATGTCGCCGCCTGCGCTGCCTGCCACAGCGTGCCCGGCGTCGACAACGGCGGCAACATCAGGAACCTCGGTTATGTTGCGCCCGAAACCATCACCAACCTGAAGGACATCGTGTTCAACGGCCCGTTCCGCGATCGCGGCATGCCCGATTTCACCGGCAAGCTGAAGGAAGCGGATATCCCGAAGCTGCAGGCCTTCATTCAGGGCACGGCCGACGCGATCCGGCCGAAGTGACGGCGTCATCCGGGTATGGTCGCGCAAGCGCCATGCCCGAATCTCACACCGCAGCGGCTGAACCCAGAAAGAGGGCTGTGCGAGGTCATCGCGCAGCCCTCTTGCGTGTCGCGTAGGCGGTCTCCGCTTGAAACGCCGTCATTGCGAGGAGCGAAGCGACGAAGCAATCCATCTTTCCCCGCGGGGATGCATGGATTGCTTCGCTTCGCTCGCAATGACGACAATACTGGCAACGGCTGATAACGCAAAAATAAGGGGTGCGCGATCGTCTCGCAAAGCGCGAAAATAGTGTCCCGGTCAGTCCTCGTCCTCAACCCAAAGACAACCGGCCTTGGTCGTCCCTATCACGAGAACACCCATGTCAAACGTAGCCGGCGTTGCCGGCATCCAGGAGTCGCACTCAGCTCCAGTGTTCGAGACAAACACAACGTCTTGCCCATCGAACAGCGCCATGAATTGCCGCCAGAGATCGGTCGCCTCGGACACACTCATGATTTCCAGGCTATAGGCGAGATCGGAACACAGCACGTGGGTTGCGATCTTGTTTGCCTCGAGGCTCCCGATCGATCGGTAGATTGCGCCGTCATCAGCCAGCCCAAAGGCGCGGGCGACCTCCGTAACACTCATCCGGCCTTCGACGACGCCGCATCGGGTGTAGCCGGCCCGGCGCTCGCGTTGAATCCGGTTGCAAATGTCAGCGTCTCGGCCCGTCAGAGCTGGCTCCTCTCCGTTCGTCATCTGCGCTCGCCCGCCCATTGGGAAGTGTTAGCAGTGCGAATGCGCGATCCAAAGCAAAGGGGCTGTGCGAGATGATCGCACAGCCCTGGTCATTTAGCTCTGTACAGCAGGAGCGAAGCGCTCCCTCAGAACATCAGGCCCTCCTTGACCAGCACCCAGCGGCCGTTCTTGACCTGCTGGACCTGGGTGATGGTGGTGGCGAGATGGTTGGTCTTCGAGAACACGGTCGGCGGCGAATTGAAGATATCCTGGAACTTGTCGCCGGACTCCAGCGAGTCGAGCATCTTCTGGCCAGTGAGATCCTTGCCAGCCTTGTTGGCATAATGCGCGAACGTCATCACCGCGTTGTAGCCGATGATCGCCTGGGTGTTGGCGTCGCTGCCGAACATCTTCTTGTAGTTGGCGAGCCACTCCTTGACCTTGCCCTTGGCCGTGTCCTCGTACGGGATTTCGAAGCCCGAGATGGAATAGAGCCCTTCGACCGCTTCCTTGCCAAGTGCGGGCACTTCCAGCACGTTGACGGGCGTGGCGCCGAGGAAGGTCACGTCCCAGCCGAGCTTCTTGGCCTCGCTCATCACCCCGATCGGCTCGCGAATCACCGCGCCGAGCAGGACCATGTCGCAGCCGTCGGATTTCATCTTGGCGACCTGCGCGCTGAAGTCGGACGCACCGCGCTTGTAGCTCGTGATCGAGGCGGGCTTCACCTTCATCACTTCGAGCTGCTGGTTGAAGCCGTCGAGCACGTTCTTGCCGTACTCGTCGTCCTGGTACATGATGCAGGGCTTCTTGAAGTTCTTCAGCTCCATCATGTATTTGAGCCCAGCGCGGGTGCTCTCGACATAGGGCAGGATGTTGCTGAATTTCAGCCGTTCCTGCGGCTTGGCCGGATCGAACTTGTAGGTGAATTCGGCCGCCGTCAGCGGGAAAAGCTGCAGCACGCCGGCATCGAACAGGATGTCCTGCGCGGCAAGCACGGTGGGCGAGCCCATCGCACCGACCATGGCGAAAACCTTGTCGCGCTCGACCATCTTCTGCGACGCCAGCACGGCGCGCTTCGGATCGTAGCCGCTGTCTTCAAGGACCAGCTTGATCTTGCGGCCATGGATGCCGCCGGCGGCGTTGATTTCCTCGGTCGCCATCTTCATGCCGTTGGATACCGGAACGCCCCAGAACTTGATCGGGCCGGACAGATCCTGATGGGTGCCGACGACGATCTCGCCCGCCGAGATGCCTTGATCGGTAACCTTGGTCTGGGCTGCGGCCGGCAATTGGGTCAGCGCAAGGGCGCTTACCGCAAGGCCAAGCACCTTCAACGATTTCGACATTACAGTCTCCTCTTCGTTTGGCCCGTGTTGAGCGAAGGGTGGGGCCTTCTCAGTCCTTCGCCGTTTTCAAATATTTTGGTCCCAATCTCCGTCTACGCCACCGCCCGCTCGCCATACATGGCGTTGATTTCGGCCGCGTAGCGCTTGTTCACAAAACTGCGCTTCAGCTTCATGGTCGGCGTCAGCTCCTCGTCCTCGGGCGTGAGCTGGCGCTCGATCAAATAGAACTTCTTGATGGTTTCGACGCGCGCGAAGTTGACGTTGACGGCCTCGATCTCGCGCTGGATCAGGTCCTGAATTTCCTGCGCACGGCACAGGCTGGCGTAGTTGGTGAACGGGATGTCGTGATCCTGCGCGAACTTCTCGACGTTCTCCTGATCGATCATGACCAGACACGTCAGATACGGCCGCTTGTCGCCGATCACAACGGCATCGGAAACGTAGGGCGAGAACTTCAACTGGTTCTCGATCTCCGACGGCGTGATGTTCTTGCCGCCCGAAGTGATGATGATGTCCTTCATCCGATCGGTGATCCTGACGAACCCCTCATTGTCGATCGAGCCGACATCGCCGGTATGCAGCCATCCCTTGGCGTCGATGGTCTCGGCGGTCTTCTCCGGCTGGTTCAGGTAGCCCATGAACAGGAAATCGCCGCGGATCAGGATTTCACCCTGCGGTGAAATCGCCACTTCCCCCCACGGCGCGGCCTTGCCGACCGAGCCGAGCTTGATGCGATCGGGCGGCATGACGGTGGCCACACCGCAATTTTCCGTCTGGCCGTAGACCTCGCGCATGTCGATGCCAAGCGCGAGATACCAGCGGATCAGATCGGGTGCGATCGGGGCCGCGCCGGTAAAAGCCAGCCGGCAACGGTCGAGCCCGAGCATGCGGCGGATGTTGCGGAACACCAGATAATAGGCGGCGCGGTTGGCGAGCCGCAGCGACAATGGCGGTGTGTCGCCCTGCAGCCTGTACTCCGTCATGCGATTGCCAATCGCGAGCGCGTTGCGGTACATCCAGTTCTGGAACGTGGTCGCATCCTTCAACGCGATCGTGATTCCGGAATAGAACTTTTCCCAGACCCTGGGCACCGCGAGGAAGGCAGTCGGCTGCACCTCGCGCAGATTGTCCGGCACAGTCTCCGGGCTCTCGGCGAAATTCATCACCGATCCCAGCGCCAGCGAGACGTAGTAGCCGCCGATCCGCTCGGCAACATGACACAGCGGCAGGAATATCAGCCGCTCTTCGTTGTCGCTTGACGGAAACAGATCGTTGGCGTGGCGCATCTGATGCGTCACGCTGCGATTGGAATGCATCGCGCCCTTGGGTGGGCCGGTGGTGCCGGAGGTGTAAACGAGAATGGCGAGATCGTTCGCGTTGCGGCTTCCGATCATCTCGTCCCACAGCGCCTCGTTGCCCTGCTCGTGGTTGCGCCCGAGCGCCATGAATTCTCCGAGCGACAGCACCATCGGATCGCTGAAGCCGTGGAGGCCTTCCATGTCGAACACGACGATCTTCTGCAACGTCGGGCAGCGCGAACGGCAGGCCAGGATCTTGTCGAGCTGTTCTTCGTCTTCGGCGAAGATCACCTTGGTCGAGGAATCGTTGATGAGATATTCGACCTGCGAGGAGGAGTCGGTCGGGTAGATGCCGGAGGAAACGCCGCCGGCGCACAGGATGCCCATGTCGGCATAGACCCATTCCGGCACCGCGTTGGCGATGATCGAGGCGACGTCGCCGGGCCGAAAACCGGACGCATGCAGGCCGAAGGCGATGTCCTTCGAGATCTGCAGCCACTCGCGCCAACTGGTCGGCTGCCAGATGCCGAACTTCTTCTCGCGGATCGCCGGCCGGTCGCCGCGCGCCTCCACGGACTTCAGAAAGCTCCTCGCGATCGTGTCGGCGACCGTCAGCACTGCCGGTCTGGCCATGCGTCTTCCTCCCTCTGTCGCCTGCCTCGACCGCCGGTCTTGAGAGCCGGTCTTGTCTTTCGAGGCAGGGCTCGAATTTAGCTCGAATTCCTTCGTAACGCCAAGGTCTTAACTGCGACATCTTTGAACTTGAGCATGATCTTGCCGGAAAACCGGCACCCACTTTTCCGGATCATGCTCTAGCGCCAGGTTTTCTTCTTTTTCCAGCGTCGTTCGCCGCGGGCGCCCTCTTCCTTGGCACCGAGATAGAACTCCTGGATGTCCTTTGAATTCATCAGCCGCTCGCAGGTGTCGTTCATCACGACCCGGCCGATTTCCAGCACATAGCCGTAATGCGCCGTCTCCAGCGCCACCTTGGCGTTCTGCTCGACGAGGAGGATGGACATGCCCTGCTCCTCGTTGACGCGCTTGATGATGGTAAAGATCTCCTTGACCAGGATCGGCGACAGCCCGAGCGACGGCTCATCCAGAAGCAGCAGCGTCGGTCGGTTCATCAGCGCCCGCCCGATCGCCAACATCTGCTGCTCGCCGCCGGAAAGCTGCCCGGCGGGCTGGTTGATGCGCTCCTTCAGCCGCGGGAAATAGCCGTAGACGCGGTCGAGATCCTCGGCGACGCCATCGCGGTCCTTGCGCGGATAGGCCCCCATCATCAGGTTTTCGCGCACCGACAGGAACGGAAACACCTCGCGTCCCTCCGGCACATGGCTCAGGCCCAGCCGCACGATCTTGTCGGCCTCCATGCGCTGGATCGGCTTGCCCAGGAATTCGATCGAGCCCTTCTGGGGATCGAGAATGCCGGAGATGGTCTTGAGCACGGTGGTCTTGCCGGCGCCGTTGGCGCCGAGCAGGGTCACGATGCGGCCGCGCGGCACTTCCAGGCTGATGCCGCGGATGGCCATGATCGGCCCGTAATAGCTCTCGATATTGCTGAGCTTGAGGATGATGTCGGAAGCACTCATGGCATCATCCTCATGCGCCGAGATAGGCGGCGACGACGTCGGGATGGCGCTGCACCTCCGACGGCGAGCCCATCGCGAGCACGCGGCCGTAGTTGAGCGCAATCACGCGGTCGGAAACGCGATTGACCAGCGTCATGTCGTGTTCGACCATCAAGACGGTGATGCCGAGTTCGCTCTTCATGTCGCGGATCCAGAACGACATGTCCTCGGTTTCCTCGACATTGAGCCCGGACGACGGCTCGTCGAGCAGGATCAGCTTCGGCTCCGAGCATAGCGCACGCGCGAGCTCGATCACCTTGCGGACGCCGTAGGGAAGTCCAGAGATCAGTTTGTCGCGATAGGCTTCGAGGTCGAGGAACTCGATCACCTGTTCGACGCGACGGCGATGAAGCTTTTCGCCGGCGCGCACGCTCGGCAGGAACAGCAATTCCTGCCAGAGCTGCGTGGTGGAATGCCGGTGGCGGCCGACCAGGAGGTTGCTCAGCATGGTCGCATTCTCGAACAATTCGATGTTCTGGAAGGTGCGCGCAATGCCGAGGCCTGCGATCTCATAGGCCGGCTGCTCGGTGATGTCCTGGTCCTCGAAGAAGATCTTGCCCGAGGTCGGCGGATAGATCCGCGAGATCAGGTTGAAGATCGAACTCTTGCCCGCGCCGTTGGGGCCGATGATCGAGAGGATTTCGCCCTTCTCCACCGCGAAACTGACGGAATCGACCGCCTTGAGGCCGCCGAAATGCAGCGACAGGTTCTCTGCACGGAAATAGCTCATCGGTTCCGCTCCGATTTCACGTAGATCTTTTGGCGTTTGAAGGTGGCGCGCTTGTAGAGCGGGAAGAGCTGGAAGAAGAGTTTTATCTTCAGCCATCGCCCGTACAGGCCGAGCGGCTCGAACAGCACGAACAGCACGATGATGACGCCGTAAATCGCGCCCTTCAGGCCGTTGGCCGAGGCAATGGCCGCGGCATTGGCGTGGATTTTGGTGGCCGTCACGCTGTCGGCGCCGAAGGTTGCGGCGACGCCTGCGATGATGCCTGGCAGGTCGTCCTTCAGGTAGGTCAGGAACGGATCGATCATGACCAGGAAGATCGCGCCGAGCACCGCGCCGTGCAGGCTGAAGGTGCCGCCGATCAGGATCACGATGATGAACTCGATCGAGAGCTGCAACGTGAACATTTCCGGGGAGATGAAGGAGAGCTTGTGCGCGAACAGCACACCGGCGAGCCCCGTGATACCAGCGCTGATCGCAAACGACTTCACCTTGTAGAGCGAAACGTTGACGCCCATGCTGCGCGCCGCGGTCTCGCTGTCGCGGATCGCGACGAAGGCGCGCCCCGTCGGCGAGCGCAAGAGATTGAGCGTGCCGACGATGGTGAGGACCAGGACGGCAAGACAGAGATAGTAGAAGGTCGGACCGTTCTGCGGCACCGCCTGCCCGAACAGGCTCAGCGTCTTGACCCGCATGCCCTCGTTGCCATGGGTCACGCTTTCCCAGCGGGCCAGCACTTCCTCGACGATGAAGGCAAAGGAGATCGTCGCGATGACGAGGTAGATACCCGTCAGCCGCAGCGCCGGAAATCCGACCAGCGCGCCAACCACGCCGGTGAGCAGGCCGCCGGCCAGGAAGTAGACCGGAAACGGCACGTCATATTGCTGCAGATACGCCGCCGTGTAGGCGCCGATCGCGAGAAAGGCGGCATGGCCGAGCGAGGCCTGACCAGTGAAGCCGGTGAGGATCATCAGCCCGACGCCGACGGTGGCGTAGATACAGACGAACACCAGCTGGCTGACCAGGTAGCTGGACAGCACGAACGGCGCGATCAGAAGAAACGCGATCAGGATGCCGTAGGAGACGTAGTAGCCGCTGTGCGGAAACAGCTTGATGTCGTCTTCGTAGTCCGTTTTGAAAAGAAATCGCATCAGACCTTCTTCCGCGTATGAACACCGAACAGGCCTTCGGGTTTAAGCAGCAGCACCACCAGAAGAACGATGTAGGGCGCGACGTCCTTCCAGCCCTGGGGCAGGTAGAAGCCGGCCATGCTCTCGATCACGCCGATCAGCACGCCGCCGACCACGGCGCCCGGAATCGAGCCGAAGCCACCGAGTACCGCGGCGGGAAACGCCTTCAGGCCCAGCACCAGACCGACATTGGAGTGAATGAAGGTGATCGGCGCGAGCAGCACGCCGGCCGCGGTCGCCACCGCTGCCGAGATCGCCCACACGATCGACACCACGCGCTTGACCGGAATGCCCATGTAGTAGGCAGCCAGCATGTTCTCGGAGCTGGCACGCATCGCGGTGCCGAGCGTGGTGCGGTTGAAGAACAGATACAGCAGCGCGCAAAGGATGATGGTGGCCGCGATCACCGACAGCTTGTCGTAGGCCAGCACCAGCGAGCCTATACGCAACACGCCATCGCTGAACGGCGTCTCGATCTTGAAGTCGTCGGTGCCCCAGATCATGCCGACCACCGAGCGCAGGAAGTATCCTAGCCCGATCGTCGCCATGATGATGGAAAACTGCGGATAGCCGAGGATCGGACGCACGACGACGCGCTCCGCCAGCATGCCGAATGCCGCCATGGCCGCGACGGCGCCGGCGAATCCAAGCCAGTAATTGAGGCCAAGCATGCCGATGAACGTGAAGGCGAAGAACCCGCCCAGCATCATCAAATCGCCCTGGGCGAAATTGACGACCTCGGTTGCCTTGTAAACGAGCACGAAACCGAGCGCGATCAGGCCATAAACGCAGCCGAGCGCAATGCCACTCACCAGCTGCTGAACGAAGTCCAGCATCATTTCCCTCCCCAGATGCCGGGCGATTCTGTCGATCGCCTCTTCCGCATCTTGTGTCTACACGCTGCGTGGTATTCCACGAAGCAGCCGCACATGTCCCGCTGCATTGAGCCCAAAGCACCAAGCGCTGTCAACAAAGCGCTGCGTACTGTGCCGTTAACAATTGCGGAGAAATGCCGCAGCCCGGGAAGTTGCGGGGTTTTGCGCGATTTGGTCCACCGGATTCACCGCGCCGAAAGTTCTTCGGTTCATGGTCCGCGACGAACAACTGGATCGCTCCGAAATCATGAAAGCGGATGTATTGGCGCTCGAGGTGCGAGGGTTAACGAAGCGTTTTGACCGCCCGGCGGTCGACGCGCTCGATCTCACCATTCGCACCGGCGAGTTCTATGCCCTGCTCGGCCCCAACGGCGCCGGCAAGACCACGACCCTGCGCATGGTCGCCGGCCTGCTCAAGCCCGACGCCGGCTCCGTTTCCATTCTGGGCATCGATGCGCTCGCCGATCCCGTCGCCGCCAAGCAGATCATGGCCTGGGTTTCCGACGAGCCGATGATCTATGACAAGCTGACGCCGCTGGAATATCTCGAATTCGTCGCCGGCCTCTGGGGTGTCGATCCCACGGTTTCCGAAACCTCCGCACACCAGCTTCTGGTGTCGCTCGGACTGGAGCCGCATTTGCACGAGCGCTGCGAGGGATTCTCCAAGGGCATGCGTCAGAAGGTGGCGCTGGCCGGCGCGCTGGTTCACGATCCCCGGCTGATCATCCTGGACGAGCCACTCACCGGCCTCGACGCGCTCTCCGCGCGTCACGTCAAGGGATTGCTGCAGCAGCGGGTGCGCTCCGGCTGCACCGTGATCATGACGACGCATATTCTCGAAGTCGCCGAGCGGATGGCCGACCGGATCGGCGTCATCGCCGCAGGCCGGCTGGTCGCCGAGGGCACGCTTGCCGAGTTGCGCCAGCAGAACGGCCGCGGCGACACCAGCCTCGAAGACATGTTCATCGCGCTCGTCGATGCCGAGGCGGCGGCCGCATGAGTTCGGCCGCGGCGCTCACCTGGTTTGCCCGGCACGAAATCCGGCTGGCCTGGCGCGAATGGCTGGCGATGATCGCCGGCAGGCGGGGAAAACGGAAGCGCGCGATCATCGCGCTGATCGTGTTTGCCGCCGTCATGCACCTTCCGGCCTACGCCGTGATCGGCCGCTTCGCCGATCTGGAGGCCCCGCTCGACAAGCCTGAGCTGATCGTCATCACCGCGACCATCTTCCTCGCCTGGGCGTTGATGCTGTCACAGGCGATCGAATCGGTGACGCGGGTGTTTTACGCCCGCGCCGATCTCGATCTTCTGATGTCGTCACCGGCGAACCTCGCCAACGTGTTCTCGGTACGGATCGCGGCAATCGCACTGTCGGTCATCGGCATGGCGCTGTTACTGTCGACGCCCTTTGTCGATGTTCTCGTGATCGGCGGCGGGGCGCGCTGGCTCGCGGCGTTCGGCGTCGTCATCGCCATCGGGCTTTCGGCCGCAGCCGTTGCGATCGCGATCACGGTCGCGCTGTTCAGGTTGATCGGGCCGAGCCGCACCCGCCTCGTCGCGCAGATCGTGGCCGCCATCATCGGCGCCGGCTTCGTCATCGCGCTCCAGGTCGCCGCCATCCTTTCCTATGGCACATTGTCCCGCTTCGCGGTGCTGACGTCAGATGCGGTTTCCGTCTATGCACCCGATCTCGACAGTCCGCTGTGGTGGCCGGCGCGCGCGGCGATCGGCGACGGCACGGTGCTGTCGTGGCTGATGGCCGGCGGGCTCCTGCTGCTCGGCGCCGTGATGGCGATTTTCTCGCCGCGATTTGCCGATACCGTTGTCCGCGTCGCCGCAACTGCGCGGTCTGTCCGTCGCGGCCCGCACGCGACGGCGTTTCGCGGCGGCTCGCGGCAACAGGCGCTGCGCACCAAGGAATTCTTGCTGCTGCGGCGCGACCCGTGGCTGCTGTCGCAAAGCCTGATGCAATTGCTGTATCTGGTGCCGCCGGCCCTGATGCTGTGGCGAAGTTTTTCGGAAAGCTCGGCCGCGATCGTGCTGATCACGCCCGTGATCGTGATGGCGGCGGGTCAGCTTGCCGGCGGCCTCGCCTGGCTGACGATCTCGGGCGAGGACGCCGCCGACCTGGTCGCGACCGCACCGCTGCCGCCCTCGCGCGTGATCCGCGCCAAGATTGAAGTGGTGCTGATCGCAATCGGCGTCATCTTCGCGCCGCTGATCGCAGCGCTTGCGTTTGCATCAATGACGCAGGCGATCGTCACTGCGATCGGCGTCATCGTCGCCACCATCTCCGCCGCCGCGATCCAGCTCTGGTTTCGCGTGCAAGCCAAACGCAGCCAGTTCCGCCGCCGCCAGACTTCGTCGCGGCTGGCGACCTTCGCGGAAGCCTTCTGCTCGATCGGCTGGGCCGCCACCGCGGCGCTTGCGGTTACGATCCCGATCGCCGCCGTGATCAGCGGCGCGCTCACCGTGGCGATCCTCGCGGCAACGTGGAAGATCAGTCCGCGGCGGAGCTGAACTTCTTAGGCAGCTTTGATATCAGCCTCTGGTTGCGATAAAAGTCTGCTTATCGGAAAAGGCCTTTAAACGTCCGGGGGCAGCAGCAAATGCCAGGTGCGGCGCATCGTCCGTATTTCAAAAGTTCGATCGTGCAGCTTGAGGGTCTGTTTAAGCAGGCTCTGTCAGACTTGGACATTCTTCGAACGCTCGACCGCGAACTTAGCTACCGATCAACGGTCCGGGCCGCGAAGCTTCGGTCGAAAATATCGGACCAACTCACAAGATTGTCGGCTGGACAAGTCGAGGAGGCCGTCGACGAACAGTCCGGCAATGGCTTTGAGGAACCGTCCGCTGCTGCATTGACTGGCGCGCCTGATAAGGCCCGCCCCGAATCGCCCGAGAATTCCCGGCCCGGACAAGACCAGCCCGTAGCCGAGGTCGTCATTGAGCCCGCGGACGACCTCGGCGACCTCCCATCGTTCTCGATGCCCAAAACTGCCAACGAGCCAACAGCAGTTCTCGCAGCATGGATCGCGCTAGAGGCCTTGTCGCCACAAACCTATCGCCGTCCAGATGATCTTGTGGCCGGTGACCGCCGATGCGTCGCCGATCTTACCAAGGGGCGCGTCCCTTGGGAGACGAGAGAAAATTCGCGCCCGAGAAAACGGCTCTATTACCAGATTGTTCTGGGTTCGATACCTATGGGGCGAGCAACCGAGGATCTGGTAAAGGCATTTGGTGATGATGAGGAACGAAACGATCGAGTCCGCGAAAAAGCCGCGATTGGTGCAATCCTCGTAGATAAGAACGGATTGATCGTTGAGGAAAATGGTATCGCCGTTTCAAGTTTTGCCTGGGCGCTTCCGTTAGCCTTAAAGCTCAACCTCGGCTGTCTTGGCGCTTGGCCAACAATCGAAGCGAAGATCATCACGAAACTGGAAAAAATTATTCGCCGCGTCGATCGTGAAGGAAGACCTGTTCCCCTTGACCTGAAGACAATCGAAGAAGCGTATCGCTGGCTTGTCACGCAATTTGACTTGCCCGATCACCTTGTCGAGCCGCCAACTTTCGCTTTGCGCGTCTATCATTACTACAAAGCAAGAAATCCACCCGAAGCCACGCTGCTGAACTCATTCTACCTTGGCGACTTGGCCAGAGGCATAACCCTCGTCAATGAGAATGCGGCTCCGGCCGGCTTGAAGCGCTATTTGGGAATTGATTGGCCAAGGAAAGCTTTCGATCTACTGAACAACCAAGTCGCTCTGGAGCGAGCCGTCGCGCCGGCAATGACTCCCGCTGCGCGATGGCCTTCTCCTGGCGGCCACCCACTGGTGATGTTGCAGCAGGCGGCCGTCAACCTCGCAAGATCAGACCTCACCAACACCGAAGGGCTTATTGCAGTAAACGGACCACCCGGAACTGGTAAGACGACCTTGCTTCGCGACATTGTCGCAGCTTGCGTGCTCGATCGAGCAATGGCTATGACCGCATTCGAAGATCCCGAGAAGGCCTTTACACCATCGGGCCAAAAAATGGCCGCTGGTGAAAAGGCATTCTTCCATCTCTATGCACTGAACCCCAGCCTCAGGGGCCACGAAGTCCTAGTCGCCTCTAGCAACAACAAGGCCGTCGAAAATATTAGTAAGGAGCTTCCAACAACGAAGGCTATCAATCGCACCACGGACGAATTGAGCTATTTCAACTCGATCAGTGATTTAGTGCATGAACTGCGTGAAGCTATTGATAGCGATGACAGCGACGCGATGGCTATTCCGGCTGAGACGTGGGGTCTAATCGCAGCCGTGCTGGGCAACGCGAGAAATAGGGCTGCATTTCAGCAATCATTCTGGTGGCACGACGACCGTGGTTTTCGGATCTATTTGAAGGCCGCGAAGGGCGATTCTGTAGTTCGAGAGCTGGTTGACCCCGATACTGGCAAAATCCGACGAAGAACGCCTGCTGTTGTCCACCTCGAGAAGCCGCCGTCACCATCGGAGGCGAAAGCCAAGTGGAGCAAGGCGCGAACCAAACTTCTCACTTTAAAGCGAGAAGTCGATAACGAACTCAAGGCACTGGAGAATATTCGGCAGCTTTGTCTTCGGCTCCACGACGCTCGCCGCGAGTTAGATAAAACAGAGATTGATGTTAAAACGCTTGTGTCAAAGCTACCGGCACTAGAAGTATCGATCGCCCAAGCGCAAGACCATGTTGTTGGCACCCGCGCCAAGCACAACCAAAGCGTCGCTGACTTGCACCGCCATCGAAAGCTGCGTCCCAACTTCTTCGCACGCATTTTCCGAACCCGAAGCTGGCAGGCATGGTCAAGCGTAAACATACTCTTGATTGATGTTGAACTAGTGGCAGGTCGCCAACTCAACATTGCTGAACAAGCGTCGGAGGAAGCGGCGAAAGCGTTGAAGACCTTCCAGAGGGCAGCTTGGCTGCCGCGCGACAAAACGTGGCTCAACTTTCACAAAGCGTGGAAGCGCAGCGCCGCACGCTCGGAAGCAGACTTGTTGACGAGCAGCTTTTTGCTCTCGGTCATAAGGCTACTAATCTCACGGCCCCATGGATTCCTGATCGCCTACATCAGAAGCGCGAGGATCTCTTCGTTGCGGCCTTAGCTGTACACCGTGCCTTTATCGATGCCTCGGCACAGAAAATTCTTCACAATCTCAATGTGTTGATGGACGTGTTGTCGTCGGGACCAATGCAAGACGAAGCAAAGCGCACGCTCCTCAACGACCTTTGGTCAACGCTTTTCCTCGTCATACCAGTAATTTCCACCACTTTCGCCTCCGTCGATCGCATGCTTGGTGGGCTTCCGGCTGGCAGCATCGGTTGGCTCTTAGTTGACGAGGCGGGCCAAGCATTGCCGCAGGCCGCAGTTGGGTCAATCATGCGGGCGAAGCGATCCATTGTAGTGGGCGACCCCATACAAATCCCGCCGATTGCTACTCTGCCAGAACGGCTAAATCTCGAGATTTGCAGTTTCTTCAAGGTAGACAGATCTGCTTGGGCTGCGCCCGATGCGTCTGCCCAAACGGTCTCCGATCGAGCGTCGCAATTTCAGGCAGAGTTCCGGTCCGAACAGGGGTCGCGAAGGGTGGGAATTCCGTTGCTCGTTCACCGACGATGCCGGGAGCCAATGTTTTGGCGTCTCCAACAGGGTCGCCTATGACGGCCAGATGGTTTACGCGACAGAGCAGCGGAACACGAGCGCTGTTGGAGCTGTTCTCGGATCGTCGAAATGGTTCGATATCGACGGCGAAGCCGATTCAAAATGGTGCCCCGCAGAAGGCCAGCTGGTCATCGCATTACTCAAGAAAATTGCTGCAGCCGGAGTCACCAATCCAGACTTGTTCATCATTAGCCCATTCCGAATCGTTGCCCAGGAGATGCGCCGACTCATGGAGCAGGAGACTGCATTGCTTTCTGCTCTAGAGGTCGATGCTTATGAATGGGGAAACAATCGAGTGGGTACAATTCACACTGTCCAAGGCCGGGAGGCAGACACCGTATTCTTGTTACTGGGCGCCCCCAAGGCGTCGCAAGGTGGAGCACGAAGCTGGGCCGCCGGTACGCCCAATATCCTCAATGTGGCGGTCTCGCGTGCCAAGCAGGACCTTTACGTCGTTGGGTCTCATGGTGCATGGTCAGGTTTGGGTCATTTCAGAGAATTGGCTAGGTCGCTGCAGACTATTCGCATTTGAACTGCGATCTATTGACGAACGCTGCCGGGGTCGATTGTAGAAGTACATCGCAAACGCGAGGCGAAAACATCATGGACACGCTTATCGTTTCGATGGAAGGACACATTTTTCTTAGCGAAGACTTGCTGAAGCACCTTGGCGTTCAGCCCGGCCTGCAGGTCACTATAGAAAAACTTCCCGGTCATCGGATTGCAATCAAAGCCTTTCGACCCAAGGGAAAAACTTCAGACGTTTTTGGTTTCCTGAGCAGGGAGGATAATCCTTCCCTTTCAGTCGACGAAATCAACGAAGCAGCCGCTCTGGGTTGGGCCAGTAAACGCAAACGATAGAACATAGCTTGCTACTGCTTCTCCAGCCCTGCCCGTTCGATCACGTCGCCCCAGCGCTTGATCTCCTTCTCGATGAACGGGATCATCTCCGCCTTCTGCAGCATCATCGGGCGAGTGCCGAATTTTTCGAAATGCGAGCGCACGCGTTCGGACGTCAGCGCCGCATGCGCGGCTTCCGCCAGCCGGTCGACGATGGGCGCGGGCGTTCCCGCCGGCACCATCAGGCCCGACCAGCTCTGGGTCGTCATCTCCTTCATGCCTAGTTCGGCCATCGTTGGCACGTTCGGAAATGCACGCAGGCGTTCCGGCGCGGTGGTCACCAGCACCTTCAACTTGCCGGCTTCAACATGCGGGCCGACGGAAACCGGGTAATCGAACATCACATCGACGCGTCCTGCGATCAGATCGTTCAATGCCGGCGCGCTGCCCTTGTAGGGCACATGCAGCATCTCGATGCCGGCGATCGTCTTGAACAGTTCGGCGACCAGATGCGTCGCAGTGCCGACACCCGCCGAACTGAAGGACACCTTGCCCGGATTTTGTTTGGCATAGGCGATGAACTCCGGCACCGAATTATATGGCGCGCCGGCATAGGCGACGAAGAGATTCGGGCTTTCTCCGACCAGGTGCACCGGCGCAAAACTCGTCAGCGGATCGTAGGACAGGTTCTTGCGCAGCGAGACGTTGGCCGCCATCGTGGCCTGCGTGCCATAGATCATCGTGTAACCGTCGGGCTTGGCGCGCGCCACCTGCTCGATGCCGACCGTTCCGCCCGCCCCGCCGCGATTGTCGATCACGACAGACTGTCCGAGCGTCTTCGACATTTCTTCGGCGACGATGCGCGACGTCGTGTCGGTGATGCCGCCCGGCGCGAACGGCACGACCCAGGTGATCGGACGGTTGGGAAATTCTTCGGCCGGGGCCGGTGCGACAAGAGCGAAGGATGCGAAGACGATCGCAAGCAAGACGTGACGCTTTGCCATGGAATTCCGCCCCGTAAAATTTCGTCCTTCTGAAGAGGACTTGCGCGGCGAAGATGACGGTTTTCGGAACGGCTTGCCATGCGGCAAAGTCGACCTAGGCGCGGATCAGCTTCATCACCGCCGCCGCAAAATCCTCCGGCGCTTCCTGCGGCAGATTGTGCCCGATGCCCGCGAGTACGCGATGTTCGCGGCGGCCGGAGAATTTCGGTGCGCTGGCCGTGCCGTCGGTAGCGGCAATGACGCCATCGCCCGCGCCGTCGAGCGTGATCGATGGCACCGTGATAACAGGCAACGCAGCCAGCCTGCGCTGGATGTCGGCATATTGCGGATCGCCGTCGGCCTGACCGAAGCGGTGACGGTAGCTGTGGATCACGATATCGACATAGTCAGGGTTGTCGTGGGCCACCGCCGTGCGCTCGAAACAGGCATCATCGAACTTCCAGTTCGGCGACCATTGCGCCCACAGGATCTTCGCGATCTCGCGCCGGTTGGCGGCAAGCCCGGCGCGGCCGCGCTCGAGCTGGAAGTAATACTGATACCAGAGCGCCACCTCGCGTTCGGGACGCATCGGCACCATGGCATTGGCGATATCCTGGATCAGATAGGAGTTCACGCTGACGAGCCCGATGCAGCGCTCCGGCCACAGCGCCGCGCCGACGCAGGCCGCGCGGCCACCCCAATCATAGCCCGCGAACACCGCGCGGCGGATGCCGAGCGCGTCCATCAGCGCCATCATATCGGCGCCGACCGCCGCCTGCTCGCCCGAGCGCGGCGTCGCGTCATCGCGAAACCGGGTGGGACCGTAGCCGCGCACATAGGGAGCGATGACGCGGCAGCCTTGCGCGGCCAGTTGCGGCGCGACGTCGATATAGGAATGAATGTCGTAGGGAAAGCCGTGCATCAGCATCACGGCCGGTCCATCGGCGGGACCCGCTTCGTAATACGCGATGCTCAGCGGACCGGCATCGACCTGCCGCAACGGTTCGAGCCGTTTCGACGATGGAGCGCGCGTAGCGGGGGCGTTTTCGGTCACGGCGAACTCCCTGGGTTGAATTTCACCATATGACACGGCTGCCTGCCGATGAAGCAATTCCGGTGCAGAGCTGTGCGCGAATGTCAGCATGACGGCTGCAAAATTCGGCGATACAGTATTCCGCCTTTGCCGCGAGATTGGGTCAAGCCATGTTGCGATCCTCTGCCGTTGCCCTCGCCCTCCTCGGTTCGCTGATCGTCCCGGCGGCCGCCCAACAACAGCCGCTGCGCAGCGAGTGCCTGGCGATGGCAAACGCGCCGCCGCGCGCGACCCCGGTCAGCCTGCACCGCACCGCCGCCAAGGCCGAAGAGGTCGCGATCACCTATGTCGGGCATTCCACCTATTATATCGACACGCCCGGCGGCGTGCGGATCGGAACCGACTTCAACGGCGCCTACCGGACCGGCCGGCTGCCCGATGTCGTCACCATGAATCGCGCGCACTCGACGCACTACACGTTGTTTCCCGATCCGAAGATTCCGCATGTCCTGCACGGCTGGGGCGAGAACGGACAGGCGGCGCATGTCTCGACGCGCGTCGGCGACGTCTATATCCGCAACGTGCCGACCGACATCCGCCGCTATTATGGCGAGGGCTCCGGCGCAATGCTCAAGGACGGCAACTCGATCTTCATCTTCGAGGTCGCCGGCCTGTGCATCGGCCATCTCGGGCATCTCCACCACAAGCTCGACGAGACGCATTTCGCGGCGATCGGCCGGCTCGATATCGTGATGGTGCCGATCGACGGCACCTATACGATGTCGCTCGACGGCGTCTCCGACATCACCCGGCGCCTGCGCTCCTCGATCGTGCTGCCGATGCACCGCTTCGCCACCCCGCTCGACGAGTTCATGCGTCTGATCGGCCAGCAATTCACGATCGATCAGCGGAGCGAGCGAACGCTGAAGATTTCGCGGGAAACGCTGCCGGGCACGCCGACGGTGATTATTCTGGAAGGGGTGTGAAACGTAGGTGCGAAAGCCTGCCGCCGTCATCGCGAGCCACCGGGTCGGGCGAATGCCCGCCCGATGACAGGCTCCGCGAAGCAATCCATAGTGCAACAAGCGGAGAGATGGATTGCTTCGTCGCTTCGCTCCTCGCAATGGCCAGCAGAACAAACAACAACAATCAGGGAGAGAAACTCATGGCGAGCACTGCACCCGCCGCTAAAAGCGGGCTTTTTGCCGATCCGCGCGAAGACTGGCTGGCGCAGCACACCGAGGAGATTATTGATCCCGCCCGTCCGATCGTCGATCCGCATCACCATCTCTGGGATCGCGGCGGCCTGCGCTACATGATCGAGGAGATGGCCGCCGACATCGCCCCCGGCCACAACGTCATCGCAACCGTCTATGTCGATTGCCGCTCGATGTACCGCGCGCGCGGGCCCGAAGCGTTTCGCCCGGTCGGCGAGGTCGAATTCGCCAATGGCGTAGCTGCCATGGCGGCGAGCGGCGGCTACGGCAAGGCTGCGATCTGCGCCGGCATCGTCAGCCACGTCAATCTCCTGCTCGGCGAAGGCGCGAAAGCCGTGCTCGAAGCCGAGATCGCGGCCGGCAACGGCCGCTTCCGCGGCATCCGGCACTCTTCGGCCTGGGATGCCGATCCCAACGTGGCCGGGATGTATGCGACGCGGCCGCAGGGGCTGTTGCTCGATACCACCTTCCGCAAGGGCTTTGCCTGCCTTGCGCCGCTGGGCCTGAGCTTCGACGCCTGGCTGTTTCATCCGCAGATCGGCGAACTCACCGATCTCGCCCGCGCCTTTCCCGACACAAAAATCGTGCTGGATCATTGCGGCGGCCCGGCCGGCATCGGCCGCTTTGCCGGGCGGCGCGAGGAGGTCTTTCCGGGATGGAAAGCCTCGATCCAGGAAATCGCGCGATGCCCGAACGTGGTGGTCAAGCTCGGCGGGCTCGCGATGTGCCTGCTTGGGTATGATTTTCATCTGCGGCCGAAGCCGCCCTCATCCGAGGAAGCCGCCGCCGCGTGGCGGCCCTATATCGAAACCTGCATCGAGGCCTTTGGGCCCGATCGATGCATGTTCGAAAGCAACTTCCCGCCGGACAAAGGCCAGTGCAGCTATCAGGTGATCTTCAACGCCTTCAAGCGACTGGCCGCGCAGTACAGCGAAGCCGAAAAGACCGCGCTGTTCTCGAAGACGGCGACGGGCTTCTACAGGCTCAAGCTGGACTGATTACGCCCATTCACCCTTGCGCATGACCGGGACGCGGCGTCCGTCGGCGTGGACGCCGTCGATGTCGGTCTCGGCCGTGCCGATCATCCAGTCGATATGGATGAGGCTCTTGTTGCCGCCCTGGGCCGCGATCTGTTCCGGCGTCAGCTTGTCGCCATTAACGAAGCACTTCGAGTAGCATTGTCCGAGCGCGATGTGCGAGGCGGCGTTCTCGTCGAACAGCGTGTTGAAGAACAACAGCCCGCTCCTGGAGATCGGCGAGGAATGCGGCACCAGCGCCACTTCGCCGAGGCGCGCCGCGCCCTCGTCGGTGTCGAGCACCTTCTTCAGCACCTCCTCGCCGCGCGAAGCCTTCGCCTCGACGATGCGGCCTTCCTCGAACTTCACCTGGATGTTGTCGATCAGCGTGCCCTGATAGGACAGCGGCTTCGACGAGACCACATGGCCGCTCACGCGCCGGCAATGCGGCGTGGTGAAAACTTCCTCGGTCGGGATGTTGGCGTTGCAGGTGATGCCGTTCTTCGCCGTCGAGGCGCCGCCTTCCCACTCATGGCCGTCAGCGAGCCCGATCGTCAGGTCAGTGCCGGGACCGGAATATTTCAGCGCATGAAAGCGTTGGCCGTTCAGCCATTCGGTCCGCTCGCGCAGCACCGCGTTGTGTTTCTCCCAGGCCGCGACGGCACCGTCCTGATCGACGCGGGACGCCGCAAAGATCGCGTCCGCCAGTTTTGCAACCGCGACATCCTCCGGGACATCGGGGAAAACCTGCTTCGCCCAGGACGGGCTGGGATATGCGATGATGTTCCAGTTGGTGTCGAAATTGACGATCTTCTCCAGCGCCGGCTGATAGGCGATCGAATTGGCCTTGCTGGCGCGCGCCACCTTCACCGGATCCTCGCCCGACAGCAGCATCGGATTGTCGCCAACGATGGCCAGCCGCGCGGTATTGGCGGTGAATGCCTTCGCCATGCCCTCATAAAGCCAGTTGGCGGCACGATCGAAGCTTGCGTCATGGCCATGGCGATAGCGCGACAGCGTGATCGCCTCATCCGCCAGGAACGGCGTCACGATACCCGCGCCGGCCTTGTAGGCATGTTCGGCAATCCGGCGCACCAGCGGCAGCGCGACCGAGGGCGCGGTCACCAGCAGGTCTTGTCCCGGCCGTAACTGCAAGCCGACCTTGATCGCGACTTCGGCGAGGCGGTCGAGTTTTACTGGATCGATCGGGGCGGAAACGTTGCGCTGAACTGCAGTCATGATTCTTTCGGCCAATGCTGAAGGACTGTTAAGGCTTCGCCGCCTTCCGCCGTGATCACACCATCAGGCCAAGGCGAGCGAAGCGCCTGACAACAGCCATAGCACAAGTATGGTCCGGCGAAACCCGATCTCGGTGATGTTCCGGAATGCAACAATGCCGAGCAGGGAACCGCTTCAGGCAGCGCGCCTATGTCACAAGCCACGCACCGTCAGCACGATGGTGTCGGCGCCCGCTTTCCGGTCGACCGATATCTCCCGATACTCCGGCGAATTCTGGAATTCCCTGGCCGCGGCGTCATCGGGAAATTCCATGATCACGACCTTGTCGCGCGGCCATTCGCCTTCCAGCACGACGGGGTGCGCATCCACCACCAGCAGCTTACCCCTGAACTTCCTGAACACGCCCATGAAGCGCGATTGATAGCGGTCGTAGAGTTCGCGGCGGGTGAATTTCAACTGGGCGATGGTGTAGACGCTCATGATGGATCCTCATCTGCGTGGCAGGTGAGCGTCGGCGCTTTCAGCTGATGTCGCTCCGGTCAGCCCCGAAATTTCTTCTTTTTCTTCTTTCCGAATACGGGCTTCGCAGAAGCTCCATTCTCATGCCGCGGCTTTCCCGCGTGCGCGTGCTCGCCTCGATCCCGCCTTTTGGTATCGTAATGCGCCTTCTTGTCAAACGCCGGCTTGTCAGAGATCTTGTTTTTGCCGCGCGGCTTTGGCGCCCTTTCCTTCTCGCGTACTTCCTCGTTGGGGGCGCCACTTGTGAGCGCCTCGATGCGAATGCTGTCTTCCTTGTCGGGGCGGCGGATGCGCGCGGCGAAGCGGCGGGCGACACGCGCGGAAATTTCGAATTCGGTGACGGTGTCGAGAATGCGGATGGTACCGATGTCTTCCTTCTTGATGCTGCCGCGACGGCACAGCATCGGCAGCAGCCAGCGCGCTTCGGCGTTCTTGCGCCGTCCGATCGCGGCGGTGAACCAGACGCTGTCCTCCGTCATGCGATGGCGCACCGAAGCTTTGCCAGGCTTCGATCCGCGCTCGGCTTCGCGATCCGCCCGTTCACGGGCGCGCTCCGCACGGGATTTGACCCGATCCTCGCCGGAATCGACGATGTCCTCGGGCGACGGCAGGCGTGCGCGATAGAGCCGCGCCAGCGCCGTGGCGATCTGTTCCGGCGACCGTTCGGCGAGCAGGGCTTGCGCGAGCGCCTGGTCCTCAGGCGTTATCTCGCCTGCGAACACATCGTCGCGCAGCAGCCGCTCCTGATCGAGCTTTCGGATCTCATCGGGCTGCGGCGCCACGCCCCAGGCCGCGTCGATGCCGGCCAGCTTGAGCAGCATGTCGGCGCGACGGCGCCGGGCCGAGGACACCAGGAGAATGCTGACGCCCTTGCGCCCTGCCCGCCCGGTGCGGCCGGAGCGATGCTGCATGACTTCGGGATCGTTGGGCAGGTCGGCGTGGATGACGAGATCGAGGTTCGGCAAATCGATGCCGCGCGCGGCGACATCGGTCGCGACGCAAACCCGGGCGCGGCCGTCACGCAGCGCCTGCAGCGCCAGCGTCCGCTCGTTCTGGGTCAGTTCGCCCGACAGCGCCACCACCGAAAAACCGCGCTCCAGCAGCGTCGCCTGCAGATGCCGCACGGCCTCGCGCGTGTTGCAGAACACCAGCGTGCCCGGCGATTCGAAGTAGCGCAGAATATTGACGACGGCATGCTCGACATCGCCGGCCGCGATCCGGACCGCGCGGTACTCGATATCGGCGTGTCCACCCTCCTCGCCCGCGACTTCGACGCGAAAGGCGTCCTGCTGATAGTCCTTCGCCAGCGCGACGATGCCGGGCGGCAAGGTCGCCGAGAACAACAGCGTGCGGAGGTCCTCCGGCGTGGCCTGCAGGATGAATTCCATGTCCTCGCGGAAACCGAGATCGAGCATCTCGTCGGCCTCGTCGAGCACGATGGCCTTCAACTCGGAAACGTCGAGACGGCCGCGCCGCAGATGGTCGCAGAGCCGCCCCGGCGTGCCGACCACGATATGTGCGCCTACCGCCAGTTCGCGCTGCTCGCGGCGCGGGTCCATGCCGCCGACGCAGGAAACCACGCGGGCACCCGCGTGCTGATAAAGCCAGGCGAGTTCGCGATGCACCTGAAGCGCCAGCTCGCGGGTCGGCGCAACGATCAGCGCCAGCGGCGCCGCGGCCTGCCCGAACCGCTCGGCGCCTTCCAGCAGGTTGCTCGCGACCGCCAGGCCATAGGCGACGGTCTTGCCCGACCCGGTCTGCGCCGAAACCAGCAGGTCGCGGCCATCGGCATCATCAGCCAGCACCGCCGTCTGCACCGGCGTCAGGCGGTCGAAATTGCGTTCCGCCAGGGCTCGGGCGAGCGGCGGACAGGTAGGTAGAAAAGTCACGAGATGTCAGACCTTGCTTGGCGTTGTCAGCCGGGAAATATGAAATGGATGCCTCGAACCGAAACGACTTAAAGCTGCGCATTGACGACGCGCAGCCGCACGGCCTGACGGATTTGAATGAGGTGGGGATGCTTTAGGCGAAATCGACCCCAGACGCCATCCATTCTTTGCAGGTCAGCCGATCACTTCTAGGCTATGGTTTCAGGGGATTTCACCGGGGGGCCGTGCACCGTGACTGCGTTCAAGACGATTCGCGCCCGCGCCGAGAAGCGCAAGGGCGGGCCGAAGGCGCTGGCCAAGCTGCTGCCGGCCAAGCCCGATCCGAAGGCGCTCGCCAGGCTCGGCGACGACCGGATTTTGGCTGAAATGGCCAAGCGGGTGTTCTGCGCGGGCTTCGCCTGGAGCGTGATCGAGAACAAATGGCCTGGCTTCGAAAAGGCGTTTCTCGGCTTCAAGCCCGGGCCGCTGTCGCTGAAGCCGGACGAGTTCTGGGACGATCTGATGAAGGACACGCGTATCGTCCGCAACGGCGCCAAGATCATGTCGGTGCGCGCCAATGCAAGCTTCGTCCGGGACATCGCCAGGGAGCACGGCAGTTTCGGCAAGTTCCTCGCCAACTGGCCGTCCTCCGACGAGGCCGGGCTGCTGGAACTGCTGGCCAAGCGCGGCAGCCGGCTTGGCGGCAATACCGGGCAGATGATGCTGCGCTTTCTCGGTTGGGACGGGTTTGTCACTTCCCGCGATGTCGTGCTCTGCCTGCGCGATGCCGGGCTCGACATCGCGGAGACCGTGACTTCCAAGCGCGATCTCGCCAAGGTGCAGGCGCAGTTCAATGCGTGGGCGAAGGAGAGCGGTCTTCCCTACGTGCACATCTCGCGGATTTGCGCGCTGTCGATCGGAGAGAATTACGCCGCGGAAAAACTTGAAAGCATGATGGGCGGTGATGAATGATCCGCCTTCGCTCTTCGAGCTACGGCGCGACAGGCCATCAGATCACGAAAAACCCATGTGTGGCGTCACGGCGGAGCTGGTCGACGAGACCGTATTCCCAGTCGAGATAGGCCTGCATCGCGCTCTCTTTGACGTCAGTGCCCTCATAGGGGCGGCGATAGCGGTGTGACGGATCGGGCTTTGGGATAACCAGCGGCGGACCTACTTCCAGCGCGGCGGCATCGTAACCGCCTTCGAGCACGTAAACTTCCCAGCCCATCTGCGCGAGCCAGGATGCGGTCATGTCGGCGCGGACGCTTCTGTCGTCCGTCAGCACGATGCGTGCGCCGCGCACTGGCGCTGCCATGTCCACCTCCTGCACCAACTGTCCGCCGGCGTAGTGGCGAAAGCCTGCGAGGTGGCCGGCGGTGTATTCCTCCTCCGAACGCACGTCGAAGCGATACAGCGTGCGATCGGCCTGCGCCTGCAGCGTCGTCATTTCCACAAGGCCGATGTGCCGAACACCGGCGCGATAGGCGACGTCGCGCGCGTTGGTCTCGCCGCCTGCAATGGCGCCGATCTCGCCGCGGCGGCCGGAGCCATGCTCGAGATTCTGCTTTGCCAGCGTCCAGCCGATCGTTCCGTTGCGCAACGCCACCACTTTGTTCGTGACGCCGGCATTGATCAGCGACTGGGTGCCGATGATCGAGCGGGTGCGGCCGGCGCAATTGACGATGATGGTAGTCTCAGGATCGGGCGCGGCGCGGCCGGCGCGCAGCACCAGTTCCGCGCCAGGCACGCTGATGGAACCGGGGATGTTCATGGTCGCATATTCATCGAACCGGCGGACGTCGAGAATTTGGATGTTGGCCCCGCCTGCGATCAGCGCGCCGACTTCCTCGGCGGCCAGCGACGGCGTGTGGCGGCGCGACTCGACCAGTTCGCCAAAGGCCTTGGCGTAGGAATTGACGTCCTCGAACACCTCATAGCCCGCCGACTTCCAGCCCTGCAGCCCGCCATCAAGCTGGCGGACATTGGAATAGCCCAGTGCGGCCAACCGTTCCGCGGCCTGCGGCACGAGGCCCTCGCCGGCGTCGTAGAGCACGATCGGCACGTCCTTGCGCGGCAGCCGCGCCTCGGCTTCGAGCGCGATCCGGTCGGCTGCCATGTTGGCGGCAAACAGGGGATGGCCGGTGGCGAAGGTGGCTTCGTGCCTGACGTCGAGCAGCGCGATTTCCTGGCGCAGCAGCAGCGCGGTGCGGACTTGCGAGGGCGTGACTGAGGGTACGGTCATGGACGGGATTTCCGAAAACGGCATATGATCGCTGGCATCATGGGCATGCTGAGCGGGCGATGGATCTCAAACAATTGCGGACATTCCGGGCCGTAGCCGAACTCGGAAGCTTGAGCAAGGCCGCCGACCGGCTACGTGCCGCGCAGCCGGCGCTGAGCCGGCATATCAAGCTGCTCGAGCATGAACTGCGGGTCGAGCTGTTCGTGCGCAACGGCCGCGGCATGCTGCTCACCAGCGCCGGCCGGATGCTGCTCGACCGCACCACAGGCCTGATCCGCCAGATCGAGCAGGTCAGCGACGACCTCAAATCGGCCAATGGCAACCCGTCGGGCCGCGTCATCCTCGGCATGGTGCCGACGGTCAGCGCGGTGCTGTCCGGACGGTTTGCCCGCCGTGTCCTCAACGAATTTCCCGACGTCTCGCTGCGCATCGTCGAGAGCTATGGCGGGCATCTGGTCGAATGGCTGCACCGCGGCGAAATGGATCTCGCGATCATTTATGGCCCCGCCGTCGATCTGCATCTCCAGGTCCAGTCGATCGGCCGCGAGGACATCGTCGCCGTGGGGCCGCCGGGGTCGGGTTTGAACAAGCGCAAGCAGATCGATCTGAAATGGCTGGTGAAGCAGAAGCTGATTTTGCCGAGCATCTCGCATGGCCTGCGGGCGCTGCTGGAGAAGGCGCTGGCCCGCGAAAAGCTGAAACTCGATGCGATGATCGAGGTGGACTCCTACCGCGCGCAGATCAGCCTGATGGAGGAAGGCCTCGGCTATACGCTGCTGCCGCCTTCCGCCATACGCACTGAAGTGGCGGCAAAGCGCCTGGAGATGGCTGCCGTCAGTCCCTCGGTGTCGCGCGAACTGATCCTGGCTTCGCCGATCGCGCATCCGCCGTCGATTGCGACAACGACGATCGCGACGCTGATCGTATCCGAGATTCAGCAGCTTTCGAAGGAAGGGCGCTGGAAGATCAACATGACGGCGTAGCCGGCTGCGCACTCTCTCTCCGTCATGGCCGGGCATAGTAGTCTGCCTTGCGCAGACTACGTACACTTGTCTGCGCTCCCGGCCATCCACGTCTTTCTTTGCTATGCTGCAAAGACGTGGATGCCCGGCACAAGGCCGGGCATGACGACGTCATCATGAGTAATACTTCAATTAAACAGCGCCTCGTCTCCCAGCACCGATTGCCGGAAGCGCGTCGTCAGGATGACGCCGTCGGCTGGCGGCATCACGAACACCAGCGCCTCGGGATTGATCTTGATCTGCGCGAAGGCCGTTCCCCTGCCCTCATGTGCGAGGTCGCGCAATTCAGTGACTTCGGCCATCGTGCGGACGATGCGCGAGGTGCGGATGCCGCAGGCGGTGGCGATGGCGGCGAGGTCGACGCCGGAAGCCGTCGGGGTCTTCTGCATGCCGGTCTCGCCGAAGCGCTCATTGTCGAGCACGGCGACCGTGAGATTCTTCGGCGCTTCGACGCCGATGGTGGCGAGCGAGCCGACATTCATCAGCATCTCGCCGTCCCCGGTGATGACGAGCACCTTGCGCCTCGGCTGCGCCAGCGCCAGCCCGAGCCCGATCATGGAGGCGCCGCCCATCGCGCCCCAGAGCGGGAAATTGTTGGGATGATCGCCGGCAGCCGAGACGTCCCAGTTCGGCGCGCCGAGGCCGGCGATGACGAGGAGATCGGCGCGGTCGCGCAGCAATTCGTTGACGACGTCGCGGCGATGCAGAAGCGCGTTCGGATTGCTCATTTGCGGGCCAGCTCCTTGAAATTCTTGGCGCCGAGCACGCGCTGTCCGATCAGGACCGCGACCGGCTTCCAGGTGTTGAAGGCGAGGTTCGCCGCGCCCTGCACGGCGGAAGCGACGAGATGCGGCTCATCGACCTTGTTCACGATCACGCCCATGGCCTCCAGCGAAGGACGCGTGCCCTGCCCCATCGGGATCTGCCATGGATTGAACTCGCCCCAATCACCGCGCATGGTGACGATCATCAATAGCGGCATGTGGCAGATGACCGGCAGCGACAGCATGTTGATGCAATTGCCGACGCCGCTCGACTGCAGCAGCAAGACGCCGCGCTCGCCGCCGAGCCACGCGCCCGCCAGCATCGCCACGCCCTCTTCCTCCGTTGTCAGCGTGACGACGCGGGTTTCCGGATCGGCCTCGAACGAGCGGATCAGGCGGCTATGGCCGGCGTCCGGCACCATGGCGACCTGACGGATGCCGGCGTCCTTCAGCACGCGGTAGATCTCGTCCGGCCAGGTCGGGAGCGCCGGCGCCGCCTCGCTTCGTGATTTCGCTGCTTCCGCCATCGGGCTCAATTTCCTCTGCGATTCCCGGTTGATTTGGCGCGAGAATAGATCGCGGTGGGGGTTCGAGGAATTTGAATGTGGACATGGCTTCTATCGCAAAATTGAAAGGCTGGGTGGGGCAGGCCTGTAGGGTGGGCAAAGCGAAGCGTGCCCACCATCGCGAAGCTCGCACGGTGATAGATGGTGGGCACGTCGCTAATGCTCCTTTGCCCACCCTACGCACTATGCATGCATCGTTACTTCGGCTTGGAATCCGGCGGGCAATCCGGAGATACCTTCAGCGGCTTGCCGCCGCTCTGCACGGTCGGTGCCGCCGAGTTCGCCCCGCCGGCATCCGGCAGCACTGCGCTCTTGCCGACGGTCACCGAATTCGAGGTCTTCTCCTCGCCGCTTCCCGATGTCGCAGCCGGTGATGTCGTGCAGGCCGTCTTATCGGTCGATCCTGCCGTGGTCTGGGCGGACGCCGCATTCACTCCAATTGCCGCTACGAGAATCGCTGCCGCGACGCGGATCATTTTCGTCTCCAATGGCTGAAAAATAGCTTGCTCGGAGCAAAACGTTCTGCTGCAACGAAGGTTCCGGTTAGCCCTGATGCGGCGACGCCAGAGATTAAAACCGGCGCAGGATTTGCTTCGGCGAACCGGCCGGAAAAGGAAAATTTCATGACCATCGACCTGACCCGCCGCACGCTGCTTCACCTCGCCGGCGCCTCGTCGCTGAGCGCGGCCGCCATGGCCGCGGCGCGAGCCGAGGGGAATTCGGCAGGCTCGGGCGGGCCGACCTTCGCCAACCGCACGCCGATGCGGATCGGCATGGTGACGCTGCGCGTGCGCGACCTCGACAAGGTCGCCGACTACTATCGCGATGCGATCGGGCTCACCGTCATGGCGCGCACCGAGACGGGTGCGCAGCTCGGCTCGGGCGGGGTGCCGCTGCTCAATCTGCAGCGGCGCGAGAACGCTGCGCGCGAGGAGCGCAACGCGGCCGGGCTCTATCATACCGCGTTCCTGATGCCGACGCGCAAGGACCTCGGGCGCTGGCTGGTGCATGCGGCGAAGAACAAGATCCCGCTCTCCGGCTTCGCCGATCACCTCGTCAGCGAATCCGTCTATCTCGACGATCCCGAAGGCAACGGCATCGAAGTCTATGCCGACCGCGCGCCGGAACTCTGGAAGTGGGAAGCCGGAACGGTAGCGATGGCAACCAACCAGCTCGACATCGACGGCCTGCTGGCGCTCGCGGGTACGCAGACGACCAACTATGCCAAGGCGCCCGACGGCCTGCGCATCGGCCACATGCATCTGCGCGTCGGCGATCTCGAACAGGCCGACCGTTTCTATGCCGGCACCATCGGCTTCGCGCCAACCCGCAAGCGGACCGGCGCGGCGTTTTTGTCCTCGGGGCGCTATCACCATCACCTCGCGATCAACGTCTGGCAAAGTTCGGGTGCCGGGCCGCGGGATGACGCGACGACGGGGCTTGCCTGGTTCTCGCTGGAGATCGAGGCACAGCAAATTCTCGAGGCCCAGCAGCAGCGCCTGCGGCAGGCGGGCGCCGCAGTCGAGACCATCACCAATGGCATCGAGACATCAGATCCCTGGGGCACCAGGGTGCGGCTGATCAAGGTTTGACAGCGCGACGAACGAATGAGCGCGGCGTCCCATGCGCTGGGGCCAAAGCTGCGCCGAAAGGATGAAGTTAAATGAACTTGCCGATGAGCTGGGACGAATGGGCCGCGCATGACGGCGTTGCGCTGGCTACGCGCGTTGCGAAGGGCGAACTGACCGCCGCCGAACTGGCGGCGCAGGCGGCCGCCGGCATTGCCAAGGTCGACCCCGCACTATCCGGCGTCGTCGAATTGTTCGAGGACGCGATCGCCGATCCCGCGACCGACGGCACCGCGCTCGACGGGCCGTTTGCCGGGCTGCCGTTCCTGATGAAGGATCTGGGACCGACGCTGAAGGGCCGGCTGCAGGAAATGGGCTCGCTCTATATGCGCGGCAATCGCGCCACGGCCGATACGTTCATGACCAGGAAGATGCGCGGGGCCGGGCTCAACCTGATCGGGCGCACGACGACGCCGGAGTTCGGCGTCTGCAGTTCGGCTGACAATCCCGCCGTCTACGTCACGCGCAATCCCTGGAATACCGACTACACCACCTGCGGATCGTCAGCCGGCAGCGCCGCGATGGTCGCGGCGGGCGCGGTGCCGATCGCGCATGCGACCGACGGCGGCGGATCGATCCGGATTCCTGCCGGCGTCAACGGCAATATCGGGCTGAAGGTCTCGCGCGGCGTGTTCTCGCTGTCGCCACTATTGTCCGATCTCAGCGGGCTGGTTTCGATTCAGGGCTGCCAGTCGCGCTCGGTGCGCGACACCGCGGCCTTCGTCGATGCCTGCCGCGGCCCGGCGCCGGGCGAGTTCATGCCGTTCTGGAGTCCGCCCGAGCCCTATACGCGGATGATCGCGCGCGATCCGGGCCGGCTGAAGATCGCACTGTCGTACAAATGGGGTGACTACCAGGCGACACCGCATATCGCGGCCGAGCTGCAAAAGGCCGGGCGTTTCCTCGAAGGCCTCGGCCATCACGTCGACTACGCCCTGCCCGAGCTGGACTACAGCGAAGCCTTTGCGGCGCAGACCACCTGCTACATCAGCAATTTCGCCGTGGTCATCTCCAACATGCTGGCGGCGCGCGGGCTGGAGCGGCCGCCGGAAGACCTGATCGAACCCATCAATGTCAGGATCTGGGAGCACGGCCGGCACACGAGCTATGCCGACCGCGCCCGCATGCAGGCGGTGTTCAATACGACATCGCGCGCGTTCGGCGCGTTCTTCGAGGACTGGGACATCATCCTGACGCCGATCACCGCGCTGCCGACGCCGAAGGTCGGCACCACGGAGTACCTGACCACCAGCGACAACCCCGATGTGCTCGACTGGTTCGGCAATCTCTGGCGCAATTTTGCCTTTACCCCGCTCGCCAATCTCTGCGGCATCCCCGCGATCTCGCTGCCGCTCGCCACCCACGAACACGGCCTGCCGCTCGGCATCCAGGCCATTGCCAAGCAGGCCAATGACGGGCTGTTGTTGCAGCTCGCGGCGCAGATCGAGCGGGCGATCGAGGGGAAATGGAATGCGGGCGAGAGGCCCGGCGTGCATGTGACGAAGGGTTGATCTCAACCGTCATTGCGAGCCAACGGGTCGGCGCGAAGCGCCGCCCGATGATAGGCCCAGACATAAAATCGCGAAAACAACCCCATGCAAAGTAGAATGGGCCCCCGGCTCGCAGCACTCACACCGCTTTCGCCCGAGGCACGAGATGATCCGTCGTCACGGCCCGACCTAATCTGATCCTACTCTAGGATCTTCGTGCGACTGAGCCCTCCGCGACTTCCCCTCCTCTATCAAGGAGAGCGTCGCGGGCTTCCTTCAGGCGCTTCAAGCTCGCCATGTTGGTCTCGCGTCTTTCCTCCAGACGCGCGAGATAGGACAATTCGGCCATGACCTGGGCGAGGTTCAGGACGTCGTCCATGCTGTTCGGACCTTGCTCTGCGGGCTGATCGGCTTCTTCAAGGGCGGGGTCGTAGGCGGGGCACACTGACTTTAGCATCAAAGTTCCAGTCCATTTGTGAAATTTACCACACATAGCGCACGACGCCTTTGCCGGAGTAGCTGCGGGTAACGCTGGAAAACTCGCCTTCGAAAGTGGCGCCGACCGCGAGCCCATTGCGCCATTTCACTTCGGCGGAGGCGGTGGTGAGCGCGGCGTCGCGCGCCTGGGCTGCGCCGTTGATCACGAAGCTTGCGCCGGGCAGCGTCTGGAACGTCGCAGCGATGGCGCGGTCGGGATTGAAATCGTGCGCCCATGCGGCTCGGCCGCGCAGCGTGCGGATCGCGCCATTGGCGACGGAAAAATTGGTACCGCCGCCGGCCAGCGCAAAGCCGGCTAGCGTATGTGCTGAGAACCAGTAATCGGCCCCGGCGGCGGTCCCAAACAGACGGCTCGTCGCGCCGTTCGATCCAAGTGCCGGTATCGCAGTCCCCATTCGGCACGACTCCCCACGTCAACCCTGACCATTCCATGTCATTTCGGCTCGGCAAGGTCCTGAAACTGCGGCTGAGACATTCTGAAATTTTTCTGATATTCGGCACACCTGTGCGTTTGGGCACATTTTTGGGGTCGATCCCCGCGCTAAATGGGGTCCGTTGCCGGTTGGAGGGGACGGTGCTGCGCTTTTCTGGTTTTGAGCTCGATCCAGAGCGCGCCGAACTGCGCCGACCCGATGGCGGGACGATCAAGCTTCGGCCCAAGACGCTGGAGATACTGCGGCTGCTCGTCGAGAATGCCGGCCGCACCCTGAGCAAGCAACAATTGATGGAGGCGGTCTGGCCGAACGTGCATGTCGGCGAAGACAGCCTGTTCCAGTGCATCCGCGAGATCCGCACCGCGCTCGGCGACGACAAGCGGCAGGTGGTCCGGGTAATCTCGGGACGCGGTTACCTTTTCCAGGCCGAGGTAACAGACACGGCGGCCCCTGCCCCGCGGGCGACGCCACCACTGCCCCGCCCCCGCAAACCGAGGCGAACCGCGAACCGGTCGGGCGCCGGTTCGCTGTCAGCCTGCGAAGCAGCGCCGCGCTCGCGGCTGCAGCCGTGCTCGTCATCCTGGGAGCGGCGCTCACGCTTGTGACGGTGCGTCCCGGACTGATCTTTGCGCGCGGGGCCACGACCATCGCCGTCATGCCGATGACGGACGCGGGCAACGATCCGCTCGTCGCCCAGATGGCCGCTGAGGTCAGCGGACGGCTGACCGACGGGCTGGCGAAGATCGAAAACATCCGCGTGCGGGCTCCGGAAACAGGCGCAGCGAAGGCCGACTTCGTGGTGAAGGGCGAACTGCAAAAGAGCGAGCAGGCCTGGACGATACGGACGCGCATGACCGAGGCGGCAACCGGCGAGGTCAAGTGGACCGCGTCCTATTCGGTCGACCTGACGGATACGGATCTGCCGATGCAGCAGTCCCGGCTCGCGGCGGGCGTCGGTCACGCCTTGGCGCTGCGCGTCAACGAATTGTTGAATGCCGACGCGTCATCGGCCGCGAAGAGCAAGGTCGTGATCGAACAGGCGACCGCCCATATCAAGCAGACTTCGCCGGAACGTTTTCAGGCGGCGCAGGCCATGCTGGAGAAGGCGCTCGCGGAAGACCCCGACAATGTCGAGATTCAGGTCGCGCTTGCAGCATTGCTGATGCGCGGCGTGCAGATGGTGTGGCTGAGCGGACCCGAGCGCGAGGCAGCGGAGATCAAGGCTGAGGCAATGCTGCAGCAGACGCTGCGCGCCAAGCCGAACTACATCCCGGCGCACGAAGCCTATTGCCGCTTCCTCAACGCGACCAACCAGTTCCGCGCGAGTCTCGTGGCTTGCGCGAAAGCCCTGAGCTTCGATCCGTGGAACGGGATCGCGCTGTATCATGTCGGCCTTGCGCAGATTCAAACCGGACGCTTCGAGGACGCGTTGGCGACGTTCATGCAGGCGGAGCGCTTCGACACGCCGCAGGTGTCGCGCTGGACCTGGAAGATCGGCGCGGGCTGGGCCAACATGCTGATGGGCCGCGCCGAGGACGCGGTGCCGTGGCTTTTGAAGTCGATCGCAATCACGTCCGCGAGCGGCCGCACGCATATGCTGCTGGCGGCGGCCTATCAGCAGTTGGGCAAGACCGAGGAAGCCAGAGCGGCGATGGAAAAGGGCATGGAATTGCGGCCCGGCTCGACCTATCACAACGTCCCGACGCCCAAGAAGAATTCCAGCCCGGTCTACATCGAAGCTACCGAACGCATCATGCAGTTGATGCTCGCGGCCGGCCTGCCCGCGAGTTGAGCCCGGCCGGCGCGGCTACAGCGCCGGATGCCGGCGGTGCCAGTCCGTCGTGCGCTGGAACGCGATGCCGGCGCGGATCAGCGTCGCCTCGCCGAGATCGGCGGCCACCATCTGGAAGGCAATCGGCAAGCCATCGGTGCTGAACCCGCCTGGCAGGGTCAGCGTCGGCTGGCCCGTCATATTGAAGGGCGCGGTGTAGGCCTGGAGCCTCGCGATCAGTTCCGGCTGTAGCCCCATCGTCCCCATGGTCTTCAGCGACAGCGGCGCGAACGGATGCGCCTGCACGAGCAGCAGGTCGATCTTTCCGAACAGAGCGCGCATGCGGCCGCGGAAAGCCATCCGCCGTAACAACACGTCCTGATAGTCGAGGCCGGACAGAGCGCGTCCGGTATCGAGAACCATGCGCATCACCGGACCGTACTCCGCCCGGCGCGAAGGATAAGTCGCCTTGTGCGCGACCGCGGCTTCCACCGCGCAATTGGGCGCCCAATCGGCCACGGCCTGGGTAACGTCAGGCACCTGCACTTCCACGAATTCGGCGCCCAGCGCGGACAGCACGCGCTCCGCATCATCGAGAACCGCAAGCACCTGCGGATCGACGTCGCTGCGGCCCCAGTCGCGATCGACGCCGATCCTGAGACCATCGACACTCGGCTTCGCCATCGCCGCGACATTCGTCACCGGCGCCTGCAAAGCGGTGGGATCGGCCGGGTCAGCACCGGCGACGGCGGTCAGAAGCGCGGCGGCATCCGCGACGCTGCGCGCCATCGGTCCGACATGATCGAGACTCGGTGCGAGATCGAACATACCGTGGCGGCTCACCCGCCCCCATGTCGGCTTGATGCCGGTCAGGCCGTTGGCCGCCGACGGCCAGCGGATCGAGCCGCCGGTGTCGGAGGCGAGTGCGCCGAAGCAAAGCCCGGCCGCCACCGCCACGCCCGGCCCGCTTGAAGAGATGCCCGGCCAATAGTCGGCGTTCCAGGGATTGCGGGGCGGCGCGATCTCAGGGTGATGATCGGAATAGGCGCCCTCCGTCATCTGCAGCTTGCCGAGCAGCACGGCGCCGGCTTCGCGAAGGCGCCGCACGGCAGTAGCGTCCTCGCTTGGCCTGAAGCGCTTGTTAATCGTCGTTCCCGCCGCGGTCGGCACGTCGCAGGTCCAGAACAAGTCCTTTACAGCGAGCGGCACCCCGTGCAGCGGGCCGCGATAACGACCGGCGACGATGTCGGCTTCCGCCATCTGTGCCTCGGCCATCGCGCGCTCGGCCGTGACGACAGCGTAACTGGCGAGCGTGCCGTCCAGCGCTGCGATCCGGTCGAGTTGCTGACGGGTCGCCTCGACAGGCGATATCTCGCGCCTCCGGATCAACTCCGCCAGGTCAGTCAGCTCCAGGAAATGCAACTGCTCCATGACGCTCAGCCCATCGCTCCCGCGTGGACATTCGCGACAAAGCGAGCCAGCGCTCTGCCGACCTCGTCAGGCGCCTCCTCCTGCAGAAAGTGCGCGCCCGGAATCATGACCGTCTGCTGGTTGGGCCAGGCGCGGCAAAACTCGCGCTGCGCGCCAATCAGAAAACCGGCCGGTTCGGCGTCGATGAAAAGTTTTGGTATCGGGCTTGCGGAGAGCCACCGCGCGTAGTCGTCGACGATCGCCACCACATCTGCCGGTTCGCCGGCGATCGGCAGATCGCGCGTCCAGGCCAGCATCGGCATGCGCGAGAGACCGGGATTGCGATAGTGGCGCCGGTAGACCTCGATCGCCTCCTCGGGGATGTGGCGCAGCGGCAGCAGATATTCGATGAACAGATTCTGCCGGAGGATCATGTCCTCGCCGCGATCGGTCCGCTGTCCCTGAAAGAAGGCGCGCGTGGCCGCGGGCCATTCATCCCAGGACGCGAACGGACGCACGATCCCCTCCATGTAGGCGATCGCCTTCACGCGCCCGGGGTTGCGCCGAGCCCAATCGAAGCCCAGCGCCGAGCCCCAGTCGTGGACGACGAGGATCACGTTCTTCGTCAAGCCCATCGCCTCGAACCAGGCGTCGAGATAGCGGCGATGATCGACGAACCGGTAATTTCCATCAGGCGCAGGACCGGAATTGCCCATGCCCACATAGTCCGGCGCAAGGCAGCGCCCATAGGGCAGCAGGTACGGGATGATGTTGCGCCACAGATATGACGGCGTCGGATTGCCGTGCAGGAAGACGATCGGATCGCCCTCGCCGGCATCGACGTAAGCCATGTTGGTATCCAGCACCGCCACACGCTTCCGGTAGGACACCTCCTCGGTCGAGATCGGGGAATGGGTCATTTGGGAATCTCCTCTGCTCAGGCGTGCGGAACCCCTGCTGCCTTCGACACCTGCTAACGTAATTAACAGGTGTTTGTTGCAGAAACCAGTAAAAAGATTATGCTGGTGTTATGAGACTTTCGGAAAAATTCCCGGTTCCGGGCGATATCGCGTTGCTGTACGATTTCGTGAACTCGGTCGACCTGCGCCGATATGTCGAGCAGGGCGTCGCGCATGAGCCCGGTGACGAGCTGGAGACGCCGGCGCAGCTCGAAAAATGGCTGCAGACACGTGGCCTGCTAAAATCCGGCACCCGGATTTCGCACGCCGAGCACCGCGAAGCGCTGGAGCTGCGTACCGCCCTCAGACAGTTCCTGAGCTCATCGCCGGCACAGCAGAGCGCGGCGGCCATCGAGCTTGAACGCGCCGCCGCCCGCTTTCCATTGTCGGTCACGGCTTCCCGGAAGCGTTCGCTCGATTTGCGGCCGGTCGTGCGGCGTGCGAGCAGCGGGCTTGGCGGCGTTCTGGCCGAGCTCGTGCGCCTGTCCGACAGCGGCAGGCTTGAACGTATGAAGATATGCAGTTCCGACGAGTGCCACTGGGTCTTCTACGACCGCTCCAAGCCGGGCAATCGCCGCTGGTGTTCATCGGACCGATGCGGAAACCGGGAGAAGACCCGAGCCTATCGCGACCGCCAGCGCCGCGGCGATTGATGGCTTTGTCGGCCTGGGGCAACTGCTCGCAGATTATTCCGTGGCCTGCACCGGCAACGTGCCGGCCTGACTGCGACCGGCTTCAGTCGCATCCCACCAGTCACCGAGGGCGTCAAGCAGCGGCACCAGTTTGAGACCAGCCGGCGTCAGGTCATATTCCACGCGCAACGGATATCCCTCGAATTCAGTACGCGCGACAATGCCGGCGTCCTCCAGCTTGCGAAGCTCCAATGTGAGCATCCTGTGCGAGATGGTGGGGTTGTCCCTGCGCAAATCGCTGAAGCGTTTGGTGCCCTGCTTCAGATAGTAGATCAGCAGACCGGGCCAGCGACCGCTGATGACCTGCATCACTTCTTCGATGGGACAGCGGGAGACGAGATCTTTCATCCGATGACTCGTGGTTACAAAAAGGTGCGTAATTTACTTGGGCAGCGCGATCCGTAGTTTCCAGTCACGCTGCGCAGCGTGATCGACAGAAATCACGGAGAACAAACCAGTGGAACCGATTCTCACTTATGGCTTCCCCGCCGGAAGCTCGATGGGGCTTGTCGCCGCGCTTGAATGGCTTGGCAAACCCTATTCGCTCTGCCGGGTCGATATGCTCGGCGAGATGCGCGATCCTTCCTATGCCCGCATCAATGCCCGGCATGAAACGCCGGTCTTGATTACGGATGCAGGGCGGGTGCTGACCGAGGCGATGGCGATCGCCAGTTGGCTGGAGGCAAGAGACAGCGAACGACGCATCAGCTTCGAACCGCTTTCGCCGGAAGCAGACCGGATGCACCAGCTCATGGCCTTTGTTAACACCGGCTTCACCGGCGCCTTCTCGCCGCTATGGGTCGCCCTGGAGATGGCGAAACCGAACCCGCAACTGCAGGCATCGCTGCGTGAGTTCGGCTCCGCGCGGGTGATCGAACGGCATGACAAGCTCGAAGCCATGATCGGCGATCAATCCTTTCTCATGGGTGAGCGCCCGACGCTGGCCGATGGCATTCTGATCGGCGTCGCGCGATGGCTCGACTTCCATCAGGTCGCTGATCCCTCGCGCTGGCCAAAACTCGCCGCCTTACGCCGGCGCCTTGATGCCGACCCAGCCGTCATCCATGCAACGGCGCTGGAGAGCGGAGACATTGGTTCGGGATCAGGCGCTTGTGTCGGCCACATCCCGCTCGCGGATGTCATCGAACGGTTCGGCGACTGAGACCGCAAATGCGCCCTGGCAGGGCCACCGTCATTGCGAGCGAGGCGACCCGCGCTCGCGCAAATCGTAGATTCCATGAGGCGGTGAGCGTGGCCTTTCCGATAAGGTTTGGGTTTCCACACTCGAACCCCTCGGAGAGTCAGATGCAAGCATCCACCGTAGCCGCGCCCACCGCCGGGCATATTGGCACAATTTTCGTTGCAATCGAACTGAGCCAGCGGAGCTGGCGGGTCGCGCTGCACAGCCCGGACAAGGACAAGATATCGCACCACAAGCTGGAGGGTGGCGATCATGCCGAGCTGTTGGCGTTGGTGGGTCGGGTTCGGGAGCGGGCGGCTCGAACGCTGGGAGGCGTTCCGGCGGTGGCGAGCTGCTACGAGGCGGGCTACGACGGGTTCTGGCTGCACCGGCTGCTGCTGGCGGCCGGCATCACGAACTACGTGTTTGATCCCGCCAGCATTGCGGTGGACCAGCGGGCGCGGCGGGTGAAGACCGACCGGATCGATGGCGAGCGGATGCTGCGCACGCTGATGGCGTATCTGCGCGGCGAGCCGCGGGTGGTGCGGATCGTCCGGGTGCCTGCCGCCGAACAGGAGGACGCCCGCCGCGGCAGCCGCGAGCGCGACCGGCTGATCAAGGAGCAAACCGCGCACACCAACCGGATCAAGGCGCTGCTGCGCCTGCTGGGCATGACGGTCGGGAACCCGCGCCGACGCGACTGGCTGAGCTGGCTGGCGGCGCAGCGGGATTGGCAAGGCCAGGCGGTGCCGCCGCGGATGCTGAGCGAGATCCGACACGAGCACGCGCGGCTGATGCTGGTGCGCGATCGGCTCGATGCGCTCGCGCAGGAGGCGGCCGCAGCGGAGCCAATGCCTGCGGAAGCCGAGATGACCCGGCGCAGCGAACTGCTGCGCCGGCTCA
This sequence comes from Bradyrhizobium paxllaeri, assembly GCF_001693515.2. NCBI lineage: Bacteria > Pseudomonadati > Pseudomonadota > Alphaproteobacteria > Hyphomicrobiales > Nitrobacteraceae > Bradyrhizobium > Bradyrhizobium paxllaeri. The sequence continues at coordinate 623,749 of NZ_CP042968.1, read as the reverse complement.
AATGCCTCGGCCCGGCGTTCGCGACGACGCTGACCAGCGAGGTGTTCTACAAGGACTTCCGCAATCGCCGCGAGGTCGGGAGCTATTTCGGGCTGACGCCCAGTCCGTGGCGGAGCGGCGGCATCGACCGCGACCAGGGCATCAGCAAGGCGGGCAATCCGCGCGCCCGCTGTGCCGCGATCGAACTGGCCTGGCTGTGGCTGCGGCATCAGCCGGACAGCAAGCTGACCCTGGAGTACCGCAAGCGCACGCTCGATGCCGGCAAGCGCATCAAGCGCGTCGCCATCGTCGCCCTGGCGCGCAAGCTGATGGTGGCGCTCTGGCGCTACCTCACGACCGGTCTCGTGCCGGAAGGCGCGGCGCTCAAGGCTGTAAAGATCTAACCACTTCAACGAATGCGTCAGCGTCGCGGCATCTGCCGCGGTCAGCGCGGGATGGATGGTGACCGTGCCACCCTTGGGCCAGCAAACAGGCTGTTTCGTAGATGGGTCTCATCCTCGTGGCTTCCTCGCCGCATGCATGCGGAATGTGGGTACGGACAACGGTCCGACCGGATATGAGGTGATGCAGTGAGCAACTGCATAAATCGCCGGAAGCCAGTCCCTGAGCGCACCGACCGCGGCGGCACGCTGCGCTACGCATGGCTCCGCGCGCCGCCGCTCCACCGAACGTAAAAATCACATCCAAGCCCTGTCGGGATGCTTGACTCAAAACGCCTCATATGAGGGTGGGCAAAGGCGCGCTTCGCGCCGTGCCCACCATCCGGGACGCCGCTCGCAATGGTGGGCACGCTGCGCTTTGCCCACCCTACAAAATTCTTGCGCCGCTAGTCGAACGCTACGCCAACCCTGTACTCCCTGCGCCAAACGACATGGCAAGGCAGCTTCAATCCGTCCTCAGGGAGGATCAATGTGAATTCATTGGGAATACGGATCAGGTCCGGAAAATCCAGCGCCGCGCCCGTGGTGGATATATCGCGAACGGTACAGGCATACTTATCGCCGCCATACTCGATCTTGGCGGCCTTCATGACACGGACACGTGGCGCAATCCGGGTTTCGACCATCGCGAAAACTCCGCGGGACATCAACATCAAAGGAGATAGCAATTAAAAACCGGACTATGCGGCCGAAAAATTAAATATTCCGGAACGTCGGGGCGCCGGGTCGCGGTCGCGGGGCCAAAGCCCCGCGCAGTGCATATAGCGAACGCACAAGTGACGGCCCGTCCTACTTCCACTTCGCCAGATAGAAGCGCGGCAGTTCGTCCGGGTACGGCGTGAAGTCGAGCTGCTTCGAATGGCCGTAGGTCGTTACGTAGGTGTGCAGCGGGGCCCAGTAGGCCTGCTCGGTGATCTTCTTGATCGCCGCCGAATAGGCCTCCTTGCGCACCTCCGGGTTGATGGTTGATCCGCCCTGGATCAGCGATTTCTGCACGTCGGGGTCGCGCGCGTAGTCGTCGGCGCCGCCATCGAAGAAGTTAGGCATGATGGCAGAGACGTCGTTGATCGAATAGCTACCCCAGCTGCCGAGATACATCCTGAGTTCGCCGGCCTTGGCGCGCTGGATCAGGGCCGCGGTCTGAAGCTGGTTGAGCTTGGCGCGGATGCCGACCGCATGCAGGTAGTTCTGGACGGATGATCCCCATTGCGGCAGCACGTAGCTGGCGAGCTCGACGTCAAAGCCGTCGGGATAGCCGGCCTCGGCGAGAAGCTTCTTTGCCTTCGCGGGATCATAGTCGTAGGTCACCGCGGCTTCGGCGTCGCAGCCGAACTGCGACGGGAAGCATGGTGCGCCCGGGACGCGGCTGCCGCCGGTGACGAGCTTCTCAGCGATCGCCTTGCGATCGATCGCGTGCCAGATCGCCTGACGCACCTTCTGCTTGGTCAGGGGATTGTCGGCGCCGGTGCGGCCGGCGGCGTCGAGCGAGAGATAGCCGATCCGCATCGATTCCTTGCGCACCGCCTGCAGATGCGGCATCCGGTTCACGGCCTCAAGCTGGTCCGGATTCATGTTCCAGATCCAGTCGGCGCGGCCGGCGAGCAATTCGGTCATCTCGGTCGCGGCGTCAGGCACGAAGCGCACGCTCATCTTCTTGATCGTGGGCTTGCCCTTGGGACTGCCGGCCCAGTAATCCTCGAACCGCTCGAAGTCGATGGAGACGCCGGGCTCGACTTTGGTGATCTTGTAGGGGCCCGCGCCGACCGGCGCCTTGGCGTAGCCTTCCGCGCCGACCTTTTCGCGATAGGCCTTGGGGTAGATCGGCAGCACCAGCGCGAAATATTCCAGCGCCGCCGGGTTCGGGCGCTTCAGCTTGACGCGCACCGACAGATCGCCGGTCTTCTCCGCCTTGTCGATCCAGTTGTAGTTTGCGGGCGTCGATACACGGCTCGCCGGATCAGCCACGAGGTTGATCGTGTAGACGACGTCGTCGGCTGTGAACGCGCTGCCGTCATGAAACTTGACGCCGGGCCGCAGCACGAACTCGATCGTGGTCGGGTCCGGCAGCTTCCATTCGGTCGCCAGCAGCGGCTCGAGCTTGAAGGTGTCCGGATTGCGGTAGACCAGCGCGTCCCAGCCCTGGTGGTGCATCACCACGCCGGTGCGAAGGTTGTTGTAGAAGGGATCGAGTTGGGCAGCGCGTCGCGCATCACGATCCGCAGCGTGTCGGCTGATTTCTGTGCCGCCGCCGGCAATGCACCGGCGCCCGAGAGAACCGCCGCCAGAATTGCAACCCGGAGCTTGCTTTGCATGCGCATATCGCTCTCCATTATTTTCCGTTTACAAAGTGAAGCACGCCCTATGCCAGATGACATTCTACCATCCCCGCGGGCGGCCGGACCATGGGCGTTGGTGCCTCATGGCGGCAGCGCTCGACCGCGATGCGGCAACGCGGGTTGAACCGGCAGCCCGGCGGAATATTGGACGGATCGGGCATGGCGTCGCCGAGGCCGATATCCGGTACGCCCTTGCCCGGCTCCGGCGTCAGCACGCTTTCCAGCAGCGCCTGGGTGTAGGGGTGCCGGGGCGTGCGAAACAGGGCGTCGGTCTCGTTGCGCTCGACGAAGCGACCGAGATACATCACCGCGACTTCGCTCGCGACATGCTCGACGACCGCGAGATTGTGGCTGATGAAGAGATAGGTCAGCCCGAGATCGCGGCGCAGATCGGCCAGCAGATTGAGGATCTGCGCCTGCACTGAGACGTCGAGCGCGCTGGTCGGCTCGTCGCAGATCACGATCCGCGGCTCCAGCACCAGCGCACGTGCAATCGCCGCGCGCTGGCGTTGCCCGCCGGAGAGTTGCGCAGGCATGCGCTCGCCCATCGCAGCCGAGAGGCCGACACGCTCCAGAATGCCGCCGACGCGGCGCTCGATCTCGCCGCGCGAGAAGGTGCCCTGGGCCGCCAGCGGCAGGGCCACGATGTCCTTGATGCGCCGGCGCGGGTTGAGCGACGCGAACGGGTCCTGAAACACCGGCTGGATCAGCCGCGCCCGCGCCTTGCGATCGAGATCGAACAGGCTCCTGCCGTCGACCAGCACCGTGCCCGCTGTCGGCTTGAGCAGGCCAAGGATCAGGCGCGCCAGCGTGGATTTGCCGCATCCGGACTCGCCGACGACGCCGAGCACGCTGCCGGCCGGCACGCTGAACGTGACATTGTCGACCGCGATCACGCGCTTTTCCTGCGACATCAGGCCGGTGCGCACGCGAAACTCGCATCGCAGATTCTGAACCTCGATCGCGGCGGTCATGCGGGTTGCGGCTCCGCCCAGTCCGGCTCGAGCCGGCAAAGATAATCATGCGCATCGCCCGCCTGCCGCCGCGGTATCGCGCGCGTGCATGTCTCGTCGGCGTGCGCGCAGCGCGAGCGGAACGCGCAACCGGCAAAGCCTGCGCCGATCGCCGGCACTACACCCGGGATCGAGCCGAGCGGCCGGTCGCGCTGCACGCGGCCCGGCACCGGCACGCAGGACAGCAGGCCGCGTGTGTAGGGGTGCTGCGGCGCGCGGAACAATTCCGCGGTTGGCGCGCGCTCGACCACCTCGCCGGCATACATGACGGACACATGATCGGCGACGCGGGCGACAATGCCGAGGTCATGGGTGATCAGCAGGATCGAGAGGCCAAGCTCGCGCTTGAGGCCCGCAAGCAGCCGCAGGATCTGCGCCTGCACGGTGACGTCGAGCGCAGTGGTCGGCTCGTCGGCGATCAAGAGTTCCGGATCGCACATCAGCGCCATCGCGATCATCACACGCTGGCGCAGGCCGCCCGAAAGCTGATGCGGAAACTGGCCGAGCCGCATGCCGGGCGCGGTGATGCCGACGCGGGCCATCAGTTCGGCGGCACGGTCGAGCGCGGCCGCACGCGTGCCGCCCTTGTGGCGCGTCATCACCTCCGCCATCTGCGAGCCGATGGTGAAGGCCGGGTTGAGGCTGGTCATCGGCTCCTGAAAGATCATCGCCATGCGATTGCCGCGGATGCGCGCCATCTCGCGGTCCGACAGCGAGGTGAGATCGGTGCCGGCAAAGCTCATCTTCTTCGCCGAACGCTGGCCACCGCGGGCGAGCAGGCTCATCACCGCAAGTGCGCTCACCGATTTGCCGCAGCCGGATTCGCCGACCAGGCAATGGGTCTCGCCCCGCTCGACCCGGAACGAGGCGCCGCGCACCGCGGCGGTGCGGCCGAACGTTACCTCGAGCCCTTCGATTTCCAGAAGCGTACTCATCTGAGCCGCTCCGCGCCGAGCAAATTGCGCAGGCCGTCGCCGACCAGATTGATGCCGAGCACCAGAATGAACAGCGCGACGCCGGGAATCATGATCACCCACGGCGAAAAGAACATGTAGTCCTTGCCCTCGGCGATCATCAGGCCCCAGGACGGCAGCGGCGGCGGCACGCCGAGCCCGAGGAACGACAGCGCGGCTTCGAGCAGGATCGCCAGCGCCATCTCCAGCGTCGCCACCACGGCGAGGTGGCTGGCGATGTTCGGCAAAATCTCCTTGATCAGGATATGCGGCATCGAGGCGCCGGCGCACCAGGCGGCGCTGACATAGTCGTTGTTGCGGACCTGCATGGTGGTGGCGCGCGCGACCACGGCGAAGCGGTCCCATAACAGCAGGCCAAGGGTGGCGACGACGAGCCCGAGGCCCGATCCCATCAGTCCGACCACCGCAAGCGCGACCAGCACGACGGGGATAGACAATCGCGTGGTGATGGCGAACAGCACGAAATCATCGACGCGGCCGCCGAAGAAGCCGCCGAGCACGCCGAGCGTGATGCCGATCAGGCCCGAGGTGATGACCGTCATGATGCCGATCAGCAGCGAAATGCGCGCGCCATAAACCAGTCGCGCCAGATAGTCCCGCCCGAGCTGATCGGTGCCGAGCCAATGGCCCGCCTGGGTGCCTTCCATCCAGAACGGTGGCTTGAGGCGGTTGCCGAGGTCCTGGGTGAACGGATCGGCCGGCACCAGCGCGTTGCCGAACAGCGCGGCGAACAGGACGACCCCGACGATGGCGATACCGATCGCGAAGCCCGCGGTGCCGATGCGCGACGCACCGACGCTCGAAGGCTGCGGCGCCTGAATGGCAACGGGTTCGCTCATCCGGTCCTGAGCCTCGGATCGAGCAGCGCATTGAGGATGTCGGCCAGCAGCGTGAGGCCGATATAGAATACGGCCAGCACCAGCACCACCGCCTGCACCACGGGGAAATCATTCTTGGCGATGCTCTCCCAGCCGAGATAGCCGACGCCATGCAGCGCGAACACGGTTTCGATCACGATCGAGCCGCCAAGCATGAAGCCGAGCTGCACGGCGGCAATCGACACCACGGGAATGGCGGCGTTGCGCAACGCGTGCTTGAAGATGATGCGCGCCCGCGACAGGCCTTTGGCGCGCGCGGTGCGGATATAGTCCGAGGCCATCGCCTCGATCATGCCGGAGCGGGTCAGCCGCGTCAGCGCCGGGATCGCGGTGAAGGCGAGCACGATGCCCGGCATCACAAAATGCTGCCAGGTGCCGGTGCCCGAGATCGGCAGTACGCCGAGCTGCAGGCCGAGCACGATCATCAAAATCAGCGCCAGCCAGAAGCTCGGTACCGCCTGCCCGACCATCGTGAACATGGTGACGCTGCGGTCGACCCAGGTGTTTTCGCGCAGCGCCGCCAAAATGCCGAGCGGCAGCGAGATGACCAAGGCAAGGCTCAGGCCGACCAGGCCAAGCGTCAGCGTGATCGGCAGGCGCTTCTGAATCAGGTTGGCGACGCTGTCCTTGAAGAAATAGCTTTGGCCGAAATCGCCGACCATGGCGCGGCCGACCCAGGCGAAGAACTGGACATAGAGCGGGCGGTCGAGGCCATAGGCCTTGCGCACGATCTCGACGTCGGCCTGCGTCGCCGAAGGGCCGGCGATCGAAACCGCAAGATCGCCCGACAGCCGCGTCAGCAGGAACGCAAGCGTCATCACGGTCAGTGCGACCAGCACACCGAGAGCAAGACGCCGGGCGATCAGACGCAACATCAACAAACTCCAGCGCCGACAAGGCGCGCACCCACGTTCCCAGGGCGGCGAAGCAAGCGCAAGTGTCACCAAACTGTCGCGCCATGCAAGAGACGATTGCAACGATATTCCGCCGCGACGACAGACTGTTGCGATGATTGCAATGTGTGTGCCAACGCGGAATGCAATCTCTCGTCCCTCCTTGATCGAGAAACTTGGCCATTCCCGGACCAATTCGGCATTGGGATCCCGCCGGCTCAAGATGTCGCACGGCTTCGGCGCCCTCCCCTGCGTGACCTTTGGAAAGGCTGACGCTCATTTTTCGAGCGATCCGAGCCGAGATGACCCCACACGGCCGCCGGCTGCGCAGCGTCGGGGCTCATTGGCAGCGAACGATTCCGAGCTGGCTGGTGCCTTGCTTGTGGCGCTCGGCCTCATGTGGCCGGGCGGGGTGAGGCGATCATTTTCGCGAACTCCCCAAGGCTAAAAAGCGCAACCTATCCGTCTTGTTCTACGACGTCCCAAATATGTCTCAGTCCGCACCGCAGGATTGACGCAATCCCGACCAAGCGTCGCGCCGCGCATTTGCAGCCTATGCTGCCGCCCGGTGGCGGCGGCATATTGATGCTTTCGCCGAGGACGCCAGCGTTCCAGATGACGACGCAGCCGGGCGTTCTGGTGCGTGGCGGTCTTCCGGGGGCCGTCAGAGAGCACTACCGCAAGAACAACCTCGCGGTCGCGTCGCCGCCGATCGTCCTCGACCTCAGCCCCGGCGCGGACGTGAAGCCGTTCTTCATCACGCCGGGGTGAGCGGAGTGCTCGGCTTCCTCATGCTGGTCGCCGCCGGGGCAGCGACGCTGCGCCAGCGGCGTCTTGCGGCGTCATGAAATGTAACGGCCCGGCGCGAACGCGACGACATCGTAAGACGCGGGCGCACCGCTGATCATGGCCGCAATGGCGGCGCCGGTCGCGGGACCGGTCGTGAAGCCGATGTGCTGGTTGCCGAACGCAAGCCACATGCCGGCATGCCGCGGGGCTGGGCCGATCATCGGCAGGCTGTCGGGCAGCGTCGGCCGCGAGCCGCGCCATGCTTCGCCAACGGCGTCGCCGAACTCAGCCACGCCGCGCGCCAGCGGCACCACCTGATCGATCTGGGCGAAAGAGGACGGCGCATCGCGGTCGGTCAGTTCGACCCCCGAGGTGACGCGGATGCCCTGCTCCATCGGCGTCATGATGAAACCGCCGTCGATGTCATAGATCGGACGCCGCAACGAACGCGCCGGGTTTGGTTTGAATTCGCGATGATAGCCGCGCTCATAGGCCAGCGGCACGCGATAACCGAGCGGCCGCAAGATGTCCGCGGACCACGGTCCCAGCGCGACCACCACATGCCGCGCCGAAATTTCGCCCCCGGCCAGCACCACGCGCCAGCGATCGCCGTCGGGAGTAATCGCCTTGATCTCCGCCTGTCTGACCTCGCCGCCGGCGCCTGCGAACATCCGCGCATAGGCCTTGACCACCGCGCCCGGCGAATCGACCGAGGCGGTCTCCGTGTGCAGCAGGCCCACCTTGTAGACCGGCACGATATCAGGCTCGAGCGCGGAGATGGCCTGGCGGTCGAGCAGTTCGCTGGCGATGCCGTAGTCGGCCAGCATCGCCTGCTCCTGCTTCGCCGACGCGGCCGCATCGCTGCGCCACGCGCGGAGCCAGCCGGTCTCGCGAAGCCGATGACCCGCCCCCGCCTTCACGATCCATTCGCGGTGCAGCTTGGCCGATGCCCCAATCAATCCATGCAGCGCGGTCGCGCGCGGCTCAAACCGTGAGGCCGCCGAATTCGCCAGAAAACGCGCGACCCATCCCGCGTTTCGAACTGCCCAGAGCGAATTCCAGCGCAATGCTGCGTGGCGGTTACCCAGATATTTCGGCAGCGACTTCCACAGCGACGGATTATTGAGCGGCGATACCGAGCCGCTGCTGATGATGCCGGCATTGCCATTGGAGGTCTCGCTCCCCGGCTCGCGCCGGTCGATCAGCACGACCGACATCCCGCGCTGCCGCGCGGCATAGGCTGTTGACACGCCGACGATGCCCGCGCCGAGCACCACGACGTCAGTATTTTGTTCCGGCATCGACTTTCCAGTTACGGTCACGGGAACATTTCATATCATCGCCCTCGCGCCAATGCCCGGCTTCGATGCAATGACGATGCCACAACGGATGGCATCCAGCACGCGGATGAAATTTACCTCTACCGCGGAACCTCAGCCCCGGGATTCCGCCGCACGCTGTGCCTCGGCGACCCAGTACTCTTCATGGGCACCACTCACGGCCTGATCGACCAAATAATGGAAGTCGTTGAGCGCCCACGTCAGCGACTCTCGCGCCTTCATATATTTGTGGGCGACGACGGCTTCGACATCGAGGATGATGGTCGGAAATGGCCCGCCCTTCGGAATCTGCACGACCGGCCGCTTGTAACTGTCCATCGCATCGTCGAACGAGGCGGGATCGGGCCCCGCCGGGCCGTTTTCGGGATCGAGATCCAGCGACCAGACGAATAGCGGCCTGCGGGTGACGATCAACTCGCCGAGCAGGATGGCGACATCCATCACCAGCGAGTACGCGATCTCGGGTCCTTCGCGGCTGGATGAAAGCCAGGTCTTGAACGAGGCGATCTTGCGGTCGTGAATGCCGGGCCACTCTGATTTCGCCCAGCTGTGGAGCGCGTCGAGCAGCGGCTTGTAATCATCGGCAGCGAAACCCACGCGCAGGTCGATATTCTCCTCCGCCAGCAATTCGCCAAGCACGGCCAGCCGCTCTGCACGGTGCGCCAGCAGGTAGTCGAGATTGGCCTGCGCCTGTTCGACGCTCAGCTTGAAATTATCGCCTGGGAATGGCGCCCGGTACGGCGGATAGCTGTCCAGACGCCGCGCCAGTTTGGTCCGTCCCAGTGATGTGAGCCAACGCATCGGTGATATCTCCGCAATCGAATTGAACGAATGCATGAGCTGACATGCGTCAACAGCAAAAGTCGCGCGACAATGCGCGGGGATTGCGTCAAACTTGGGCGTGCTATGCGCCGTTACGAAACCCGGGGGCGGCGCGCTTAGAACCCGCATGCGAGGCATTCCCAGACACCGGGCTCGACCTCGGCTCGGTATTCGGCCTTCCAGTAGTGCGGGTCTTTCGGATTTTCGAACCCCACACCGGGCGCAAGCGCATATCGCCGCCTGAACGGGCGATCCAGCAACACCAACAAATGACAGGTGGGCGGCCACGGACCGGCCGAGCGAATCCGGTTTCCCCGTGCCAGTTCGGCCTGAAGGATCGACTGGAGCGCGCTGCGGAAATGATTGTCCGTCGTAGCCATGCTCCTACCGCGCACGCCCATTCTTGAAGAATGTTCGCTCGGTTTCTCGGGGGGCGCTCCCATCCGCACGCCGCCCGTCGGCCGCGAAATACTCACGCAGCGTGAACCAGTCGAGGGTGGGAAGAAGGTTGCCTTGTGTCATGACTGGATTCTTATCATGTCGCTTGAGATAAGAAAGGACAAGGCCGGCTCAGGAGATTGGCTGAATTGGACATTGAACGCAGCGACTTCGAAATCGAGGAGATCTTCACCGAGAATGGTGATCTCCTCGTGCTCTCGCTCGGCTTCGCATCGGCGCGCGATCCGCTCGACGTCCTGCATTTTGCGTGCGGCCGACAGCGCAGCGGCCGCCGGCCGCCGCCAGTCGAAGACCTGCTCCATATCGAGCGCACCGACCAAGATCAGGCTTGCGACGGCCGTGAGGTGATCAGGCTGGCTGGACACCTCGACCATGTCGAGCTTGTGCTGAGCGATGAAGGCGCGCGGTTGCTACAGCTTCCGCACACCGTCCGGTTCCGCTTCAACGCGCATCCCGAGTTGCTCCCGACCACGCTAGCTCAGTTGAAGGCCATGACAGTTGCGGGACAGGACTGCATCGCGGTGAGCGAGCAGCCGTAGCGGGCCCAACGTGGCGATCAGCCTGGGTATTGATCTCGAACCCGGTTCAGCGCGATCTCTTCCGCTGCGGTGTCGGCGTCAACCTCCGTCACCAGCAGCCGAATGCCCGACATGTCGGCAAACGCCCCGTCGCGTTCCATTCGCACCAATAGATGGCGCAGCGTGTCGAGGAAGCGCTCCGGATAACCAGCATGTTGGGCGCGCTCGACCTCGTAGCGCTCGCGCACGGGCTCGTATCGCTCCCGCCATCCGGGAACGGCCGCAGCAAGTTCGGCCTCGGCGCATTCATGCTCCCAATCGGGCGGCTCCATCGCTGCGCGCGCCGGGTCGATAGCCAGGCTGATGTGAAGATCACCCCAAGCGGAGCTGCAATTGAACGCGAAGCCCGCCAGCCGATCGCACTCCGGCCAGGCGCGCCTCGCCTCAGCCAGGGTGCGCAAGGTCAGCTCGCGCACAAGGGGTTCGAAGCCGGTTGTGATCAGGAACTCCTGCCAGGCCATCGGATTCGTGAGCGATAGCAACTCCAGGGACTTCTCCCGCCAGGGATCGAGGTTCTTGTAATATGCCTCATCGTGAATGGCGGTCAGCTCCACGCCTCGATAGCGATAACGCAGCGGCTCGTTCTCGCCCCACAGCCGAGCATCGACGACGAATTCTCCATGCGGGCAGATCGGGGGCCGATTGGGGTGGTCGGCGAATCGCCCACGCCGATCCATCCCATTCGGGCGCGGTGAGTGCCAATCGATTCGTCTTCAGCGAGAAATCAATGGCCTGCGCACGTGACGACAAGCTGGTGAGCTTTAGAGCCAGCCGAAGGCCGATTTCAAAAGGCCAGCCTTGGCACAAGACTCCAATTAAGAAGAATACTGGCGCGCCCGAAGAGATTCGAACTCCTGACCCCCAGATTCGTAGTCTGGTGCTCTATCCAGCTGAGCTACGGGCGCGTTTTTCGCTTGCACATTTGGGCTTTGGGCCCGGATGCATCCGATATCGTTCGGAGGATCGCGAAAGAGCGCCTTAGCTACCCGCTCCGGCCTCGCTTTGCAAGGTCCGGAAACGGGCTTTGCGTGGCCAATGATGGTTAGCGATTTCAGGTGCCATGGCGCCGGGATCAGCATCCCACATCATCTCGGGATTCCGGGCTCGATGATGCGCATCGCCCCGGAATGGCATGAAAAACCAATCGCTTACGCCCGCGCCCGTTCGTTGCGGACGCTTTGCAGTTCCACCGGGCGATCGGGGATCGAGACGCGGAAGGTGGCGCCGATGGTGCCTTCGACCAGGTGGATGTCGCCGCCATGGGCACGGACCAGCTCGGCGGCGATCGCTAGCCCAAGCCCGCTGCCGCCGGGACGGCCAGAGGTCTGGAACGCCTCGAACAGGTGCTCGCGCGCCTTGGCCGGCACGCCGGGGCCGGTGTCGGACACTTCGATGATGGCGACCGAGCCTTCGCGGCGGCCGGTGATGCGGATCTGCAAGGGCGAGCCTTCGCCCTTCGGGCGGCTATCCAGTGCCTGCACCGCATTGCGCACCAGATTGAGCAGCACGCGGAACAGCTGATCGGGATCGGCATCGATCGAGAGGCCGCGCTCGATCGCGCTGATCCAGGTGATCGAGGCGTCGGCGGCAAGGCCGGCGGATTCGCGGACCTCGGATACCGCGGGCTCGACCTGGATCATGCGGCGGTCGGGCTCGGCTTCCTGGGCGCGGCCGTAGGAAAGGGTCGACTGGCAGAAGTCGATGGCGCGCTCCAGCGAGCGCATCAGTTTTGGCGCAAAGCGCTGCACCCGCGGGTCCGGCACGCTGGCCAATTGATCTGAGAGCAATTGCGAGGACGCCAGCAGATTGCGCAGATCGTGGTTGATCTTCGACACGGCGAGGCCCAGCGCCGCGAGCCGGCTCTTCTGCGACAACATCGAGACGAGGTCGCGCTGCATGTCGGACAGTTCGCGCTCGGCAATGCCGATCTCGTCGCCGCGCTGGCTCGGCACGATGATGCGCGCCGCGCTTTCCGGGTTTTCGTGGAAGCCGACGAGATTGGCCGTCAGCCGCCGCATCGGCCGCACGAACAAATAATGCAGCGCGAGGTAGACCAGCCCCGCGGCGAGTATCGCGATCCCCAGCGCGACCACCAGCAGATTGCGGGAAAACCGGTACATCGCCTGCCGCAACGGCTTTTCATCGACCACGACCTCGATGAATTGCGCAGCCCCGGGCGCAGGCCCCACCACGCGAATCGTCTGGTTGCCTCGATCCAGCATGGTTTCAAAGGACTCGACGATGGCCGACCACACCGTCAGCGTCCGCATGTCGATGTCGCGGTCGATCGCCGCCGGCAGGTCGGCGCTGGCGAGCAGCCGGCGCTGCTGCCCCATCTTGATGGCGACCGCCCGCGCGCCGACACTGGACAGAATTTGCCGCGCCAGCGAATCCGGAACCATCCCCAAGGGCGCCGCATCCAGCACCAGGGCGGCAGTGTTGGCCGCCGCGAGGCGGTCGTTCAGCCGGTTGGTCCAGAAATTCGCGATCGACGGCACATAGATCATCAACAGCGCGATCATCACGAGGGGGATCGTCAGCAGCAGAAGCTTGCCGGACAAGCCGAGCCGACGCGGGACCTGGGGCCGCGGCGCTTGAAGAGTCGGCTGGTCGTCGGTCGCTGACACGAATATCCGCCTTGATATCTCTGTTTTGAGCCCGCCGGACAGGCCAACCTGGCCCATATAGGTCGGTTACCGCATGATTCCGAGGATGCGTGCGGGCCAACGGTCGGTCAAATTACCGATCGCTAATGTCCCGCGGTTCCGGTGGTCCGGGCAGGCCGCCGTCTCGCCCCTAAAACCCCGCGAAAACAGATATATTCGCCCCAATTGCGACGTTTCAAAGAACGGGCGCTGGGGCAACCCCTGACATTGACGAAAACAGGTCGCTCCCTTATAAGCCGCGCCAACTGTCCGCGATGGCCCGGCATCCCCGGGGGCGGCTCATTTGGGGCCGTAAATGGCCCGTTTGGGCCGGCCCGCATCATCGGACTCGATCTCAATCCAACAGGCAAATTGCCCGGTCAGCGGAGAACTACCCGTGAAGCGGACTTATCAACCCAGCAAACTGGTGCGCAAGCGCCGTCACGGCTTCCGCGCCCGTCTCGCCACCGCCGGCGGCCGCAAGGTCCTCGCCGCTCGCCGTGCGCGCGGCCGCAAGCGTCTGAGCGCCTGAGCCGGATCCTTTCCGGAGATTTCATTCATGGATCGGCTGAGGCAGCGGGCGGACTTTCTCGCCGTTGCCAATGGCACGCGGGCAAATAGCGCTGCCTTCGTGGTGCAGGGCCGCGCCCGCGCCGATGACGGCCCGATCCGGATCGGTTTCACCGTTACCAAGAAGAACGGTACTGCCACCGAGCGCAATCGCATCCGACGCAGGCTTCGCGAACTGGTGAAGCGGCTGGACGTCATTTCCATGCGACCTCACCATGATTATGTGCTGGTCGGCCGCCGGGCCGCGCTCACCCGCGACTTTGCAACCATGCTCGACGATCTCCGTTCGGCGCTGAACCGGCTCGACCGGCAGGCGCCGAAACATCCGAATTGAATGGCGAGACCCCAAACCGATGACCGATAATCGCAACACCATCCTCGCCGTCATTCTGTCCGGCCTCGTGCTGATCGCGTGGCAGTATTTCTACAACGCGCCGCAGATGGAGCGGCAGCGTGCGCAAAGCCAGACCCAGGCCGAGCTCGCAAAATCCGCGCCGCAGACGGCCCCCGGCACGACCCCGCAGCCGGGCGCGACGCCGTCAGTCAGCACGCCCGCCAGTCAGCCTGTCGTCAGCCGCGCCGCCGCGATTGCCGCATCGGCCCGCATCAAGATCGAAACGCCGCGGCTGTCAGGCAGCATCGCACTGAAGGGCGGACGCATCGACGACCTCTCGCTGGAGAAGTTCCGCGACACCGTCGATCCGAAATCGCCAGCGATCGTGCTGTTCTCGCCTTCGGGCACGGCGCATCCCTATTATGCCGAGTTCGGCTGGGTCGCGGCCTCGGGCTCGACCGCGCGGCTTCCGGGCCGCGATACGGAATGGCAGCAGGAGGGCTCCGGCAGCCTGACGGCGGACAAGCCCGTGACGCTGAAATGGGACAATGGCGAAGGCCTCACCTTCCGCCGCACCATTACGATCGACGACCGCTATCTCTTCACCATCAAGGACGACGTCACCAACGTCGGCAATGCGCCGGTCACGCTCTACCCGTACGCGCTGATCTCCCGCCACGGCACGCCCGAGGTCTCGGGCTACTACATCCTGCATGAAGGCCTGATCGGCTATCTCGGCGAAAAGGGCCTGCAGGAACACGGCTACAAGGCGGTCGCCGAGGCGCCCGTTCTGGGCAATGGCGGGCGCGGCTTCGAGTTCAACGTGACGAACGGCTGGCTCGGCATCACCGACAAATATTGGGCGGCCGCGCTGTTGCCCGACACCTCGGCGCGCCTCAAGGCACGCTTCCTCGCCGAAGAACCGGGCCCCAAGGTTCGCTATCAGACCGATTACCTGCAGGACCCGCAGACGATTGCGATCGGCGGCACCGGCAGCGCCAATGCGCGGCTGTTTGCGGGGGCCAAGGAAGCCGGCGTGGTCGGCATCAACTTCCCGCTGGCCGGCCATGGCGGCTACAACAAGCAGCTCGGGCTGAACCATTTCGATCTGCTGATCGACTGGGGCTGGTTCTACTTCATCACCAAGCCGATGTTCCTGGTGCTCGACTATTTCTTCCACCTGTTCGGCAATTTCGGCGTCTCCATTCTGCTGGTCACGCTGCTGATCAAGATCCTGTTCTTCCCGCTCGCCAACAAATCCTATGCCTCGATGGCGAAGATGAAGTCGGTGCAGCCGCAACTGCAGGCACTGAAGGAACGCTATCCCGACGACCGGCAGAAGCAGCAGCAGGAGATGATGGAAATCTACCGCAAGGAGAAGATCAACCCGATCGCGGGCTGCCTTCCCATTGCGCTGCAGATCCCGGTGTTCTTCTCGCTCTACAAGGTGCTGTTCGTCACCATCGAAATGCGCCACGCGCCGTTCTATGGCTGGATCAAGGACCTCTCGGCGCCCGACCCGACCACGATCTTCAATCTGTTCGGATTAATCCCGTTCGATCCGCTCGCGGTGTTCGGTCCGCATGTCGGCGCCTATCTGATGCTCGGCGTCTGGCCGATCATCATGGGCATCACGATGTGGATCCAGATGAAGCTCAATCCGACGCCCCCGGATCCAACCCAGAAGATGATCTTCGACTGGATGCCGCTGATCTTCACCTTCATGCTGGCGGGCTTCCCGGCGGGTCTCGTGATCTACTGGGCCTGGAACAACCTGCTCTCGGTGATTCAGCAGAGCTACATCATGCGGAAGAACGGCGTGAAGGTGGAGCTGTTCGACAACATGAAGGCGACCTTCGCCAAGAAGGCCGTCGAGAAGACGTGACATCGTCATTCCGGGGCGATGCGAAGCATCGAACTATGGTGCGCAATTGCGCACCTGAGAATCTCGAGATTCCGGGTCTGGTGCTACGCACCATCCCGGAATGACGGAGAAAGAATTGCCGCTTCCCTCGCAATGACGGCGTGAATCGAGAACCTTCGCATGACCGCCGAGCCTGATGCGGAGCTGATTGAAGAAGGGCGAAAGCTCTTCGCCGGCGACTGGAAGTTCGTCTGGGCCTCGCCCTCGATCGAGACGCTGCCGCCGATGGCGGGCATGGAAGTGGCGTTCGCCGGCCGCTCCAATGTCGGCAAATCCAGCCTGATCAACGCGCTGACCGGTCGCAACGCGCTGGCGCGCACCTCGCATACGCCGGGCCGCACCCAGGAGCTGATCTTCTTCGACGGCCCGGACAAGGCTGGCCTGCGGCTGGTCGACATGCCCGGCTACGGCTACGCCTCGGCGCCGAAGACCCAGGTCGCCTCCTGGACCAGGCTGATCCACCAATTCCTGCTGGGGCGCGCCACGCTGGCGCGAGTCTATGTGCTGATCGACGCGCGCCACGGCATCAAGGATGTCGACCAGGACGTGCTGAAGACGCTGGATAAGTCCGCCGTCAGCTATCAGGTGGTACTGACCAAGGCGGATCAGGTGAAGCGGGCCGAGCTGGAAAAATCCATCAGCGAGACCACGGCCGCGCTCGCCAAGCATCCTGCCGCGTTTCCGGAAATTCTGGTGACATCCTCGCGCTCGGGCGCTGGCATGCCGGAATTGCGCGCCGCGATGGTGCGCCTGTTGCGCGAGCGCGCCTGATGACCCGCGCATACCGCATCCTGATCGTTCTCGCCGGGATCATGGGCGCCGACGGCGTCATGCTGGCGGCCGCGGCCGCGCATGGGGCCGACGCCTCGCGGCTGACGGTGGCCTCATCGGTGCTGCTGTTTCATGCGTGCGCCGTATTAGGTGCCGTCGCGCTGGCCGAGCGCGGGATCGTGCACGCGAAAATCGGTATCACCGCGGCTTGCGGCTTCGTGCTCGCGGCCGGCCTGTTCGCCGGCGACCTGACGCTGCGGCACTATGCCGGGCACGGGCTGTTTCCAATGGCCGCGCCGACCGGCGGGACGCTGCTGATCGCGAGCTGGCTGGCGCTGGCGGTCGCGGCGGCCTGGCCGAAGCGGGGTTGAGTCCTCTTCCTTCTCCCCTTGTGGGAGAAGGTGGCATAGGCGGCCCATGGCCGCCGTCTCTTAGAACGCCGATGCTTCGCATCGGCTACGGCGCCGGATGAGGGGTTGTCTCCACGGGGATCTGTGTATGCGGAGAGAACCCCTCACCCGTCTCGAATGAGCTTCGCCCATTCGATCCACCCTCTCCCACAAGAGGAGAGGGGAAGAGAGAGCACTTTGCGCCCTGCCCGCCAATCAGATAGAACCCGGCCCGACATCGGCAATGGCGAGACCCGCTTCATGACGCAGAATATCAGCCCGCTCGATCAGGCCCGCATCCTGTCGGAAGCGCTGCCGCATATGCAGCAGTACGACGAGGAAACCATCGTCATCAAATATGGCGGCCATGCCATGGGCGCGGAAGAAACCGCCAAGGCGTTTGCGCGCGACATCGTGCTGCTGGAGCAGACCGCGATCAATCCGGTGGTGGTCCATGGCGGCGGGCCGCAGATCGCGACCATGCTGAAACGGCTCGGCATCCAGTCGGAATTCGCCGCCGGGCTTCGCATCACCGATGCGGCGACGATCGAGATCGTCGAGATGGTGCTGGCCGGCTCGGTCAACAAGCAGCTCGTCGGCTACATCAACGAGGCCGGCGGCAAGGCCGTCGGCCTCTCCGGCAAGGACGGCAACATGGTGAAGGCGTCAAAGACGTCGCGAACCATGGTCGATCCGGATTCGAACATCGAAAAGGCGATCGATCTCGGCTTCGTCGGCGACCCCGACAAGGTCGATCTCACGCTGTTGAACCAGTTGATCGGCTATGAGTTGATCCCGGTGCTGGCGCCGCTGGCGACCTCGCATGACGGCCACACGCTCAACGTCAACGCCGACACCTTTGCCGGCGCGGTGGCCGGCGCGCTCAAGGCCAAGCGGCTGCTGCTGCTGACCGACGTTCCCGGCGTGCTCGACAAGTCGAAGAAGCTTATTCCGGAACTCTCGGTGAAGGACGCGCGAAAGCTGATCGCCGACGGCACGATTTCCGGCGGCATGATTCCGAAGGTCGAAACCTGCATTTATGCGCTCGAACAGGGCGTGCAGGGCGTCGTCATCATCGACGGCAAGATGCAGCACGCGGTGCTGCTGGAGTTGTTCACCAATCAGGGCACCGGCACGCTGATCCACAAGTAATGAGCACAGCGGCGACGCGAACCAGGGCCGTCATGGCCGGGCATGACGAGGGGAAAATCGGGCTGCGACCTCGCTCAACATTGACGCGTTTCCTGATGTCGCTGCCCGCGGCGGCGATCTCGCTGTTCGTTTCCTCGCTGCCCGCCTTTGCCGATTTGAAGCTCTGCAACCGCATGAGCTATGTCGTCGAGGCCGCGATCGGCATCGACGAGAAATCGGCGACCGCGACACGCGGCTGGTTCCGGATCGATCCGGCCGCCTGCCGCGTGGTGCTGCAGGGTGCGCTGACCGCCGACCGCATCCTGCTGAATGCGCGCGCGCTCGGCGTCTACGGCGCCTCGCCGATCCCGCAGAACGGCAGCGACACGCTGTGCATCGCGCCGGACAATTTCGTCATCGCCGCCGCCCGGCAGTGCCGCAGCAACCAGACACCCGCGCCATTCACCCAGATCACGCCGACGCGGACCGACGACGGCAACCTCGTCGCCTATCTCGCCGAGGATTCTGAGTACGACGATGAGCAGGCGCGGCTGGCCGGCATCCAGCGGCTACTGGTCATCGCCGGCTATGACGCCGCCCCGATCGACGGCGTCGACGGGCCGAAGACGCAAGCCGCGCTCGCGGCGTTCCTGAAGAGCCGCGGGCTTGCCGCCGAGACCGTGCAGTCGCAAAATTTCTTCACCACCATGATCGACGCGGTGCAAAAGCCCTCCGCCACCGGGCTGACCTGGTGCAACGACACGCCGCACAAGATCATGGCCGCGGTCGCCACCGATGACGGCAAGGCCGTGACCAGCCGCGGCTGGTACCGCATCGATCCCGGCAAATGCCTGCATCCCGATGTGACCGGCCAACCGAAACAGGTCTATAGTTTTGCCGAAGCCGTCGACGGCGAGAACCGCGCCATCAAGTACCGCGACAGGCCGCTGAATTGGGGCGGCTCGAAGGAGCTCTGCACGCGCGACAGCAAGTTCGAGATTTCAGAACAGGGCGATTGCGGCACGCGCGGGCTGGCGCCGATCGGCTTTACGCCGGTCGATATGTCCAGCGGCGGCAAGACGCTGCGATTTGCGATGCCGTGAGTGGCCCTCGCTCCATTGTCGTCCCTGCGAACGCAGGGACCCATAACCACAGGATTGAATTATTGTCCCCAGACCAGCCACGCGCAAAGATAACGCACACCGCGCTCATCAATTGCAGCCGCGGCGTATGGGTCCCCGCGTTCGCGGGGACGACGGGTTGAGAGAGCAATGGCAACGATCGGAATGACTCCCCGCCCCTTCACGCATATCGACACCTGGGTGTTCGATCTCGACAACACGCTGTACCCGCATCACGTCAATCTGTGGCAGCAGGTTGACGCCCGCATCGGCGAGTTCATCAGCGCGTTCCTGAAAATCTCGGCGGAAGAAGCCCGGGTGATCCAGAAGGACTATTACCGCCGCTACGGCACCAGCATGCGCGGCATGATGACCGAGCACGGCGTGCACGCCGACGATTACCTCGCCTATGTGCACAAGATCGATCACTCGCCGCTGGAGCCGAACCCGGCGATGGGGGCTGCGATCGCAAAACTTCCCGGCCGCAAGCTGATCCTGACCAACGGCTCGACCGACCATGCCGGCGCGGTGCTGGAGCGGCTCGGC
The DNA here is from genome assembly GCF_001693515.2 of Bradyrhizobium paxllaeri. Classification (NCBI taxonomy): domain Bacteria; kingdom Pseudomonadati; phylum Pseudomonadota; class Alphaproteobacteria; order Hyphomicrobiales; family Nitrobacteraceae; genus Bradyrhizobium; species Bradyrhizobium paxllaeri. The sequence goes on along the minus strand of NZ_CP042968.1, from coordinate 603,796 downwards.
ATAACCCAACATTTCGAGGCGGTGTTCGACATCATCGCCGCCGAACTGGAACCGAAGCCGGCGCCACAGACCTATGACCGTTTCCTGCGCGTCCACGGCGTCGATCCCTCGAAATCGGCGATGTTCGAGGACCTCGCCCGCAACCTCGTGGTGCCGCACCAGCTCGGCATGACCACGGTTCTGGTGGTGCCCGACGGCGCCAAGGAAGTGGTGCGCGAGGATTGGGAGCTGGAAGGCCGGGATGCGGCCTATGTCGATCATGTCACGGATGATCTGACGGGGTTTTTGGAGAAGTTGAGCACCTAATCGGTGTCGTCCCGGCGAACGCCGGGACCCATACCGCGTGATCTATCGATTTAAGAACGCTGTTCGACGACCCGTCGTAACCACGAACGTTCGTGGCTATGGGTCCCCGCGTTCGCGGGGACGACGAGTTGAGAGGACGGCAGGGACGACATCCCGCCTTGACTCTCCCCCGCCAAATCCCGAAAAAGCCTCCCGCTTCGCCCGAAATCCCTGAGGAAATCCCGATGTCCCTGTCCGCGCTCGAATCCACCGTCAACTCTGCCTTCGATGCCCGCGACGGCATTTCGACGTCGACCAAGGGCGAGGTTCGCGAGGCCGTGGATCACGCGCTCGAACTGCTCGACAAGGGCGAGGCCCGGGTCGCCGAGCGCGAGGCCTCGGGCAAGTGGAAGGTCAATCAGTGGCTGAAGAAGGCGGTGCTGCTGTCGTTCCGCCTCAACGACATGGGCCAGATCCCCGGCGGTCCCGGCAAGGCGTCGTGGTGGGATAAGGTGCCCTCGAAGTTCGAGGGCTGGGGCGAGAACCGTTTTCGCGATGCGGGATTCCGCGCGGTGCCCGGCGCGATCGTGCGCCGCTCGGCTTTCATCGCCCGCAACGTCGTTCTGATGCCGTCTTTCGTCAATCTCGGCGCTTATGTCGATGAAGCGACCATGATCGACACCTGGTCGACGGTTGGTTCCTGCGCGCAGATCGGCAAGCGCGTGCATATTTCCGGCGGCGTCGGCATCGGCGGCGTGCTGGAGCCGCTGCAGGCCGAGCCCGTGATCGTCGAAGACGATTGCTTCATCGGCGCGCGCTCGGAAGTCGCCGAGGGCGTGATCGTGCGCAAGGGCGCGGTGCTGTCGATGGGCGTGTTCCTCGGCGCCTCCACCAAGATCGTCGACCGCGAGACCGGCGAAATCTTCATCGGCGAGGTGCCGGAATATGCGGTCGTGGTTCCCGGCGCCCTGCCCGGCAAGCCCATGAAGAACGGCCAGCCCGGCCCCTCGACCGCCTGCGCCGTGATCGTCAAGCGCGTCGACGAGCGCACCCGCGCCAAGACCAGCATTAACGAGCTGCTGCGGGACTAGGATTCGGCCATTTCGGGCATGATCTGGCCCGAAGCCGGGCCGGATCACCCCGTTCGAACCCCGGGGCCCATGGTGCGACCAATGTACCGGATGGCGTAAATGCCGCCGTTCGGAGGTCGGGCGATGGACTACGTCTGGTATCTGTTCAGTTTTCAGGGCCGCATCAACCGCGCCCGGTACTGGCTGGCGACGCTGATCATCCTGTGCTGGATGATCTTCCTGGGCGCGCTGACGATCGGCCTTGTCGTCCTGTTCGGTGGCACCGCGCCGAAAAATCTCGGCTACGGCTTCGAAGATCTCTTCAAGGTCTTCGATCCTGCTTCCTATCGATCGCTTTCTCTGGCCGACCTGCCCGGAATTTTTCTCAATACGGCCTTCTCCACGCTGTTCATGTGGGTCTGGCTGGCCACCTCGATCAAACGCCTCCATGACCGCGACAGGAGCGGCTGGTGGGTGATTCTGTTTTTCACCGTTCCACTCTACAACAAGCTCGTCGATCTGCTTCCTGACGATTCCTATTTCTTGGATGCCGCCCTTCCGCTTGGCCTCATCGCCCTCGCTGGCTGCATCTGGATCTTCGTCGAATTGTACTTCATCAAGGGCTCCCGCAAGACCAACCGGTTCGGCCCCGATCCGCTGGCATCGCCGCCGCGGCCCGATACACGCCCGCCCTGGGACCAGCAGAGGGAAATCGAAATGGTGCCGCACACCGCTAGCCCGCCGCCGGTTTGGCGTGTTAAGCCGGGCTATGAATGACGCCGTTTCCATCACCCGCGACCTCGTCCGCTGCCCTTCTGTCACGCCTGCCGATGCCGGTGCGCTCGGCGTCCTCGAAGGCCTGTTGAAAGACGCCGGCTTCGAGGTGCATCGCGTCACCTTCGGCGAGCCCGGCACATCAGACATCGACAACCTCTACGCCCGCATCGGCACCGAGGCGCCGCACATCACCTTTGCCGGCCATACCGACGTGGTGCCGGCCGGCGACGAGACGGCGTGGACGCAGGGTGCGTTCTCCGGCGATATCAAGGACGGCTTCCTCTATGGCCGCGGCGCGGTCGACATGAAGGGCGGCATCGCCTGCAGCGTCGCCGCCGTGCTCGACTATCTCAAGGACAATGGCGGCAAGCCGCAAAAAAATGGCGGAGGCTCGATCTCGTTTCTGATCACCGGGGACGAGGAGGACATTTCCGTCAACGGCACCATCAAGCTCTTGAAATGGTGTGCCGAGCGTGGAGAGAAATTCGACCATTGCGTACTTGGCGAGCCCTCCAATGTCGAAGTGCTCGGCGACTGCATCAAGATCGGCCGCCGCGGCTCGCAGTCCGGCACGCTCCATGTCGACGGCGTGCAGGGCCATGTCGCCTATCCGCACCGCGCCTCCAACCCGGTGCCGGATATTTCGCGGCTGATCGTGGCGCTCTCCGACGAGCCCCTCGATCGCGGCAGCGCGCAGTTTCAGGCATCGAATCTCGAATTTACCTCGGTCGATGTCGGCAACACCGCGAGCAATGTCATCCCCGGACAGGCGCGTGCAAAATTCAACATCCGCTACAACGACAACCATACCCAGGAAACGCTGCGCGCCCTGGTGGAAGAGCGGCTGGCGAAAGCCTGCGGCAACCGCATCCGCGCCCGCATTGCGTGGGAATATTCCAACTCCAACGTGTTCGTGACCAAGCCCGGCGCCTTCACCGATCTCGCCGTCAGTGCGATCGAGGAAGTCACCGGACGCAAGCCGGAGCTCTCGACTTCCGGCGGCACCTCGGATGCGCGTTTCATTTCAACCTATTGCCCGGTGATCGAGTTCGGCCTGGTCGGCCAGACCATGCACCAGGTCGACGAGCGCACGCCGGTGTCCGACCTGGAGAAGCTGACGAAAATCTATCGCGGCGTGCTGGACCGCTATTTTGCCTGACTTGTGCCGTCATCATCCCTGAGGATGTGACGTCATGACCAGTTCAGCCACAAGCAAGCTCGTTGTCCGCTGCTTCAGCGTATCCGCCGACGGCTATGGCGCGGGCCCCGGCCAGAACGCCGACAATCCGCTCGGCGTCGGTGGAATGGGGCTGCACGAATGGATCCTGCCGACGCAGACCATTCAGAAAAAGCTGTTCGCCAAGGATGGCGGCACGAGCGGGGCGGACGATGATTTTGCCACGCAAGGTTTTGAGAACATCGGCGCCTGGATCCTCGGCCGCAACATGTTCGGCCCGGTGCGGGGCCCCTGGCCGGATGACGCCTGGAAAGGCTGGTGGGGCGACGAGCCGCCTTATCATTGCGATGTCTTCGTACTGACACATCATGCCCGCGCGCCCATCACCATGAAGGGCGGCACGGTTTTCCATTTCGTCACAGAGGGCATCGAGGCGGCGCTACAGAGGGCGCGCGCGGCCGCCGGCGGCAAGGATGTCAGGGTGGGTGGCGGCGTCGCGACCATCCAGCAATATCTGCGCGCCCGCCTGATCGACGAAATGCACATTGCGATCGCGCCGATCCTTCTTGGATCTGGTGAGAACCTGTTCGCGGGGCTTGATCTACCGGCTCTTGGCTACGAGGTGACCGACCATGTCGCGACGGCAAACGCCACGCACATGGTACTCAAGCCAGCCTAATATTCCACCCGCACCAGATAGAGCCCCTCCGGCGGGGCGACGGGACCGCAAGCGGCGCGGTTACGGGCGGCTAGTGCCGCGGCGAGATCGTCGGCGCTCCAGCGGCCTTCGCCAACCCACACCAGCGATCCCACCATCGAGCGCACCTGGCTGTGCAGGAACGACCGGGCGGATGTGAGGATCGAAATCGCGTCGCCCTCCCTGATGACGTCGAGCTGATCCAGCGTCTTCTCTGGCGACTTCGCCTGGCATTCGGTGTCGCGGAAGGTGGTGAAATCGTGCTTGCCAAGCAGCCGCTTGGCCGCGACGTCCATCGCATCCGTATCGAGATGGCGCGGCACCCGCCAGCTTCGCTTGATGTCGAGCGCGAGGTTGGCTCTGGAGTTGGTGATGCGATAGCGGTAGTGCCGCCTTGTCGCGGAGAAGCGCGCCTCGAAATCATCGGCCACGATGTCGGCCGAGAGCACGCCGATCGGATGCGGTCGCAGATGCGCGTTCAGCCCGTCACGCAGGCGGCCCGGCGGAAACGGCTTCTGAATATCGCAATGCGCGACCTGCCCCAGCGCGTGCACGCCGGCGTCGGTGCGGCCCGAGCCGTGCACGCGCACCTCCTCGCCGCAGATCGCCTTCACCGCGGCTTCCAGCGCGCCCTGTACGGTCGGCGCATTATCCTGGATCTGCCAGCCGGAAAACGGCGTACCGTCATATTCGATGAGGAGCTTGTAGCGGGGCATCAGTCCAGCCGCGCAGGCGGCTTCAGCGCCGTGCCGCGCAGAAATTCCGCTGATTTCATCGGCCCCTTGCCGGCGCGCTGCAGCTCGACAATGCGAATGGCGCGGTCACCGCAGGCGATGGCAAGGTTGTCGTCGAGCACATCGCCGGGCGCACCCGACCCGTTCGCCAACTCACAGCGCAGTATCTTGAGGCGCACCGGCTCCGCTTCTCCGGCCAGCTCGCACCAGGCGCCGGGAAATGGCGACAGGCCATGAATATGCCGCAGCACCTCGCGTGCCGGCCGTTTCCAGTCGATCCGCGCCTCGGCCTTCTCGATCTTGGCGGCGTAGGTGACGCCGTCCTCGCTCTGCTTCGTAAGCTGCAATCCGCCGCGTTCCAGCCCGCCCATCGCGCGCACCATCAGGTCGGCGCCGAGCGGCGCCAGCGCGTCGTGCAGATCGGCGGCCGTCATGCTGTCCGTGATCGCCAGCCGCTCCGCCATCGCGACGTCGCCGGTGTCGAGGCCGACATCCATCTTCATCACCATCACGCCGCTCTCGGCATCGCCGGCCATGATCGCGCGGTTGATCGGGGCGGCGCCGCGCCAGCGCGGCAGCAGCGAGCCGTGCAGGTTGAAGCAGCCATAGCGCGGCGTGTCGAGAATGGCCTGCGGCAGGATCATGCCGTAGGCGACGACGACGGCGGCATCGGCGTTGTGCGTGCGAAATTCGGCGAGCGCTTCCGGCGTCTTCAGCGTGCCCGGGGTCATCACGGGAATGCCGAGCCGCCGTGCCTCCTGCTCCACCGGGCTCGGCTGCATCTTCATGCCGCGCCCGGCCGGTTTTGGCGCGCGGGTGTAGACCGCCACGACCTCATGGCCATGGGCCACCAGTTCCAGCAGCGTCGGCACCGCGAAATCGGGCGTGCCCATGAAGATCAGGCGGAGAGACATCAGGCGGAAAATCCCGGGACGGTTTTAGTTTACTCCGTCATGGCCGGGCTTGTCCCGGCCATCCACGTCTTTGCTGCAGCGAGAAAGGAAGACGTGGATGCCCGGGACAAGCCCGGGCATGACGAGGATAGAGTGGGGCCTACTCCGCCGCGCGCTTGGCGGCCTTGGTAAACTTCTTCATCACGCGATCGCGCTTCAGCTTCGACAGGTAATCGACGAACAGCACGCCGTTGAGATGGTCAATCTCGTGCTGGATGCAGGTGGCGAACAGGCCGTCGGCGTCTTCCTCATGCACCTTGCCGTCGAGATCGGTGAAGCGGATGCGGACCTTCGCGGGGCGCTCGACCTCCTCGTAATATTCGGGGATCGAGAGGCAGCCTTCCTCGTAGACCGACAATTCTTCGGACGAGGAGATGATTTCCGGATTGATGAACACCCGCGGCTTCGGCTTGGTCTCGCCGTTCTCGTCCTTCTTGGCGAGGTCCATGGTGATCAGCCGCAGCGGCTGCGCGACCTGGATTGCCGCCAGCCCGATGCCGGGCGCGTCGTACATGGTCTCGAACATGTCGTCGGCGAGCTTGCGGATCTCCGTCGTCACCTTCTCGACGGGTTTGGAGACCAGCCGGAGCTGCTTGTCCGGCAGGATGATGATTTCTCTAAGGGCCATAGCGCGCGATTTAAGCTGCTGATTTGCCGGGGTCAATGCGCCGGGGACCTCGTTAAGGCGGCCTTAACCATGATTTTTAACGCGGCGTTAACCACGAAAATTAACCCGCTGTTTACCATAAACGTTCCCTCTTCGTTCGCATCCGATGCCGAATCGGGCTACAAGGCTGACATGAACGAAATTCTTCTCACGGTCGGCGACCTGCCGATTCACGTTGGCGAGGCGCTGATCGGGTTCGGCACGCTGGCGCTGGTGCTGCTGCTGACCATCGCCATCGTGATCGCCCGCTCCGGCCGACGGGGCGCGGAACTGGCGATGGCGCAGGCGATCCGCGCCGACGAACTGGAAGAGCGCCTGAGCGAGATGCTGCGGGCGCAGAGCGAATCCACCGGCCGGGTCGACGCCATGGCCCAATCGCTGGCCGGCCGTCAGGCCGAGATGGCGCGCGCGGTCAACGAGCGGCTGGATTCGGTGACCCACCGCGTCGGGCAGTCGATGGAAGCGACCACGCGCCACACCATGGATTCCTTGCGCGTGCTGCATGAGCGGCTCGGCATCATCGACAACGCGCACAAGAACCTCACCGACCTGACGTCTCAAGTGACCACGCTGCGCGACGTCCTCGCCAACAAGCAGTCGCGCGGCGCCTTCGGCCAGGCGCGGATGGAAGCGATCGTGCAGGACGGCATGCCGCAGGGCTCCTACGAATTCCAGTACACGCTCTCCTCCGGCAAGCGGCCGGACTGCGTGGTGTTCCTGCCCGACCAGCGCCCGCTGTGCATCGACGCGAAATTCCCGCTGGAAGCGATGACCGCGCTGCACGACGCGCGCAGCGACGAGGAGCGCAAATTCGCCACCCAACGCCTGCGCAACGATGTGATGAAGCACGTCAACGACATCGCCGAGAAATACCTGATTACGGGTGAAACGCAGGACACCGCGCTGATGTTCGTGCCGTCGGAATCGGTCTATGCCGAAATCCACGACGGCTTTGACGACGTGATCCAGAAGGCCTACCGCGCCCGTGTCGTGCTGGTGTCGCCCTCGCTGTTGATGCTGGCGATCCAAGTGATGCAACAGATCCTGAAGGACGCGCGGATGCGCGATGCCGCCGACCAGATCCGCACCGAAGTGCTCAACCTCGGCGACGATCTGGGGCGCCTGCGCGACCGCGTGCTGAAGCTGCAAAAACACTTCAGCGACGTGAACGAGGACGTGCGCCAGATCCTGATCTCCGCCGACAAGATCGAAAAGCGCGCCGGACGGATCGAGGAACTCGACTTCAGCAAGGCGGACGCGCCGGTGGAAGTGCCCCGCTTCGTCAACAACAGCACCCCCGAGCTGTTCCCCGCCCCGCGCAAGCTGCAGGCGGGGGAGTGACGATCATTGCCCAGCTATAACCACATAACAGGCTGTCATCGCCCGGCTTGACCGGGCGACCCAGTATCCCAGAGGCAGTAGTTGGGAACACGCAGCTACTACGTCTACATCCTCGCCAGCCGCATCGGCGGCACGCTCTACATTGGCGTGACCAATGATCTGGTCCGTCGCATTGGCGAGCACAAATTGAAGATCACAGAAGGTTTCACCAGGAAGTATGAGGTGAGCCGGCTGGTCTATTTCGAAGCATTCGATCAGATCGAATTTGCGATCTAGCGCGAAAAACGCCTGAAGAAATGGCCGAGAGCATGGAAAATATCGCTGATCGAGAAACAAAATCCAGACTGGATTGACCTTTACCCTGAGATTGCCGGAGGCGGCGGATAGGCCTCTGGGATACTGGGTCGCCCGGTCAAGCCGGGCGATGACAGTCTTTTTGGGGGCGAATCTCTGCTAACACCCTTCCATGACCGCACCTGAAGCAGCCTCCCCGACATCGGCCGCCCCTGCGCCCACCTGGCGCGAGGCCTGGGCCGTGTATCTGCAGCCGCGCGTGCTGATCGTGCTGATGCTCGGCTTTTCGTCTGGCCTGCCGCTGGCGCTGTCGGGGTCGACGCTCCTGGTGTGGATGCGCGAATCCGGCGTCGATCTCGGCACCATCGGGCTGTTTGCGCTGGTCGGCACGCCCTACACACTGAAATTCATCTGGGCGCCGCTGGTCGATGCGCTGCATGTGCCGGTCTTCACCCGCGCCTTTGGCCGCCGCCGCGGCTGGCTGGTGTTCTCGCAACTGCTCCTGATCGGCGCGATCCTGCTGCTGGCATTGACGGACCCTGCGCGTTCGCCGCTGTTCGTGGCGCTTGGCGCGCTTCTGGTCGCGACGATGTCCTCCACCCAGGACATCGTGGTCGATGCGTTTCGCGTCGAAAGTCTGCCCGAGAGCGAACAGGCCGCCGGCATGGCCTCATATGTCGCGGCCTACCGGATAGGCATGCTGGTGTCGACCGCCGGCGTGCTGTTTATCGTGACGGCGTTCGAGAGCACCGGCATCGGGCGTAGCTCGGCGTGGATGTGGGGCTATGTCGTCATGGCCGCGCTGGTGCTGATCGGCGCCCTCACGGCGCTCGCCGCCACCGAACCCGGGCAATCGGTGCGCGCGGAAGAAGCGACCCGCGACGAAACGGCTCTCACCCGCGTCATGCATGCGGCCACGGGGGCGTTCTCCGAATTTCTGTCGCGCAAGCATGCCTGGGTGGCGCTCGCCTTCGTGGTTCTGTTCAAGCTCACCGACGCGTTTTCCGGCACCATGACCGCGCCGTTCGTGATCGACCTCGGCTTCACGCGCAACGACTACGCCGCCATCGTCAAGGGCGTCGGCCTCGCCGCGACCCTGATCGGCGGCTTTGCCGGCGGCTATGTGGCGCGGCGCTATTCGCTGGTCGCAAGCCTCTGGATCGGCGGTGTGCTGCAGGCGATCTCCAACCTGGTGTTTGCATGGCTCGCCTTTGTTGGCACCAATCAATGGGCGCTGGCCGCCGCCATTTCCGCGGAAAACTTCACCGGCGCGATCGGTACCGTGATCTTCGTCGCCTATCTCTCGGCGCTGTGCCAGAATCCGCTGCACACCGCGACCCAATACGCACTGCTCACCGCGCTGGCCGCTGTGGGGCGCACCTATTTGTCCTCAGGCGCGGGCTTTGTGGCGGAGACGACGGGCTGGCCGCTGTTCTTCGTGATCTCGGTCGTGGTGGCGGTGCCCAGCCTGATCCTGCTGGCCTGGCTGCAGCGGCGCGGGCATTTCGAGGCCGTGGGGCCGGTGAAGGTTTAGGCTCCATTGTCATCCCCGCGAAGGCGGGGATCCAGTATTCCAGAGCAGTCGCGATAGAGCCGATGGGCCGCGGCGTACTGGATCGCCCGGTCGAGCCGGGCGAAGACACCTATATTGTGACTACGTCAGTGCTTCGTCACCACGCTCCACTTGGTGATGACGGCTTCGCTCATCTGCCCGGCATCCTGTGCGCAGGCGACTTCGTCGACCTTCACGGAAATTTCCTTGCCGATGAAATTCTTCAGTTGCGCGGCCTGGGCGTCGCTGGTGGTGACGAGCTGGAATGTCTCGGGCCCGGTTTCGAGATTGCACAGCCCGTTCGGCGGCGGCAGGCGGCGCGGTTCGCTGGTGATCTGGTAGGTCGCGGCGCGCTTGCTCCTCTTGCCGCCCTTCATGGCGTTGAGTTCGCCTGACAGCACGTCCCCGGCATTGATCGGCTTGCCGGGCTTCGGCGCCGGCTCGCCCTGTTGTGCCCATGCGGAAGGCGCGATCAGCGCCGCCGCCATGATGAGCGCAAAGCGGGAGCGTCTGCCGAATCGTGGTTTCGTCATATCGATCAGTTCCGTCTGTGGGGTTAGAACAGCGTTCGCTGCCGCATGGCAGCCGATAGCGTACCTTCGTCGAGATAATCAAGCTCGCCGCCGACAGGCACGCCATGCGCGAGCCGGGTGACCTTGACGTTGGCGTCCTGAAGAAGATCGGTGATGTAGTGCGCGGTGGTCTGGCCATCAACCGTTGCGTTGAGCGCCAGAACGATTTCGCTGACTTGTGATTCGTGCGCACGCGCTACCAGCGCATCGATGGTCAGATCCTGCGGGCCGACACCGTCGAGCGGCGACAATGTGGCGCCGAGCACGTGGTAGCGGCCGTTGGTCGCATTCGCCCGTTCCAGCGCCCAGAGATCGGCGACATCGGCGACCACGACGATGGTCGAAGGATCGCGCCGCGGATCGGTGCATACCGTGCAGGGATTTTGCGTGTCGATATTGCCGCAGGTCTTGCAGACCTGGATCCGGTCAATCGCGACCTGCAACGCGCCAGCGAGCGGCGTCATCAGGGCTTCACGCTTCTTGATCAGGTGCAGCGCCGCGCGCCGCGCCGAGCGCGGGCCAAGCCCCGGCAGCCGCGCCAGGAGCTGGATCAGGCGTTCGATTTCAGGTCCGGCAACGCTGGCGGCCATTTCAGGTCAGACCGAGTCCGGGCGGCAGGCCGAGGCCGCCGGTCAGTGTCTGCATCTTTTCCATCGCCGCGGTTTCCGCTTTGCGCCGCGCGTCGCCATGCGCGGTCACCAGGAGGTCCTCGAGCACTTCGCGCTCCTCGGCCTTCATCAGCGAGGGATCGATCCTGACGCCCTTCACTTCCATCTTCGCGGTCATGCGCACGGCGACCAGTCCGCCGCCGGAGATGCCCTCGACCTCGAGATTGCCGAGCTCTTCCTGCATCGCCTGCATCTTGGATTGCAGTTGCGCGGCCTGCTTCATCATGCCGAGAAAATCAGCCATTTCGTCCGTCCTCTCGAGAGTCCGATCAGTCGTCGCCGTCGGAAGTCTCGTTCACGTCGTCAGCGATAATATTGGATTCCGGCGGCTCGGCGGCAAGCCGGCGCACTTCAATCACCTTGGCGCCGGGAAATCGCGCCAGCACCTCCTGGACGCGCGGGTCAGCCTCGGCGGCCCGGGCGTGCTCGTTCCTCGCCTGCTCATTTTGCGAGCGCAGTGTCGGCTGGCCGGCCTCGTTGGAGACGATCACGGTCCAGCGCCGCCCGGTCCATAGTTCGAGCTTGCGGGAGAGGTCGTTGACCAGCCCCCGCGCCGCGACGCGTTCCAGCGCCACTTCCAGGCGCCCGTCCTCGAAGCGGATCAGGCGCATATCGGCCTCCAGCGCCGTCTTGGTCAGGATATCGCGCTTCTCGCCGGCAAGCGCCACCAGTTGCGGGAAGGTCGTGATCCGCAGCACGGGCGCGGAGTCCGGTTGCGCCGACGGTGCCATTTGCGGGCGAGCGGAGGCTTCCGCGCCCGAGCGGGGCGAGGCCGGCGTCCGCATCGGCGGAGCTGACATTGAAGATACCGGCGCGGAGGGCGCGGCCCGTGCAGACGCCGCGCCGCCGGAGGCAATCTGTGCTCCCCCGCCATTCTGGTCGAGCATCTTGATCGCTTCGTCCGGCGTCGGCAGGTCGGCGACATAGGCGATGCGGACCAGCACCATTTCGGCCGCTGCCGCCGGCCGCGTCGCGGTCTGGACCTCGGTGATGCCCTTGAGCAGCATCTGCCACATCCGCGACAGCACCCGCATCGACAGTTTTGCGGCAAACTCCCGGGCGCGGACGCGCTCGGTCTCGCCGAACGCGACATTGTCGGCGGTGGCGGGCACGATCTTCACGCGGGTGACGAAATTGACGAATTCGGCGAGGTCCGACAGCACCACGACCGGATCGGCGCCGACGTCGTATTGCGAACGGAATTCACCGAAGGCGCTGGCGATGTCGCCGCGCGCCAGATGCTCGAACAGGTCGATCACCCGGGTGCGGTCGGCAAGGCCCAGCATCTGCCGCACCGCGTCGGCGCGCACGGTGCCCGCCGCATGGGCAATCGCCTGGTCGAACAGGGACAGCGAATCGCGCACCGAGCCTTCCGCGGCGCGGGCGATAATGCCGAGCGTCTCCGGCTCGACCTCGACGCCTTCCTTGGTCGCAATGTTGGAAAGGTGCCCCATCAGCACGTCGGCTTCGACCCTGCGCAGGTCGAAACGCTGGCAGCGCGACAGCACGGTGACCGGGACTTTGCGGATTTCGGTGGTCGCGAACACGAATTTGGCGTGCTCGGGCGGCTCTTCCAGCGTCTTCAGGAAGGCGTTGAAGGCCGCCGTCGACAGCATGTGGACTTCGTCGATGATGTAGACCTTGTAGCGGGCGCTCGCCGGGGCATAGCGCACGCTGTCATTGATCTGGCGGACGTCGTCGACGCCGGTATGGGACGCCGCGTCCATCTCCAGCACGTCCATATGCCGGCTTTCCATGATCGCCTGGCAATGCACGCCGAGGTCCGGCATGTGGATAGTCGGCCCCCTCACCGAACCATCGGGCTTTTCGTAGTTGAGCGCACGGGCGAGAATCCGCGCCGTCGTGGTTTTGCCGACTCCGCGGACGCCGGTCAGGATCCAGGCTTGCGGAATACGCCCGGTTTCGAACGCATTCGAAACGGTGCGGACCATCGCCTCCTGGCCGATCAGGTCGTCAAAACTGGAGGGACGGTATTTTCGCGCCAGCACCCGGTAGGGCTTGGCGGCCTCGCCGCCGCCGAGCGCGAAACCGCCCTGGCCAGCGCCGTCTGATTTATCGGGGGGAGCGCCAGCATCACTCATCGGTCGATCCGCAATTGATTGTCTCTCGGGGCCGGCTTGCGGATAGGCGCGAAACCGCGCGCATGGCGGGGACTAGCCGCTTTCCTGCGCGATTCGCTCGAAAAACAGGTAGGAGACTGACGAGCGACCCGATCCGGACCTCGTTAGGGCTGCTTCCTTCCGGACCTGACCCGGTTGGCGAGTGGCTCGTCCACCGCCAATCTCCCGGTCCCTATTTGGGGCCAAAAGGGCCGGAAAGCAAGCGGGGTTGACGGGTGCCATGCGCCGGAACACCCCCATTTCGTCATGGCCGGGCGTGACCGGGCTTGACCCGGCCATCCACGTCTTGCTTCCTCAGCGGCGCGCAAAAAAACGTGGATGGCCGGGACAAGCCCGGCCATGACGAGGAAATATGCATGCCCTCAGACGCCTGGACGCTGCACTCACAGCTCAAAAAGGACACGATCGACATCGGCGACCTGCCGCTGTGCAAGGTGCTGGTGATCAAGGACGCGCATTACCCGTGGCTGCTGCTGGTGCCGCGCAGGGCAAGCGCGGTCGAAATCATCGACCTCGACGACGTCGCGCAGGCACAGCTGATGACCGAAATATCCCGGGTGTCGCGAGCGCTGAAAGAAGTCACCAAATGCGACAAGCTCAATGTCGCAGCCCTCGGCAATCTGGTGCCGCAGCTGCATGTCCACGTCATCGCGCGGCGCACCAGCGACGCGGCCTGGCCGCGCCCGGTCTGGGGCGTGATGCCGCCGCTGGCGCATGACGCCGAGGAAGTACAGAATTTCATCAACGCGCTTCGCCGCAAGATCTGGTTGGGTTGAACAGATGTCCGCATTCGACAAGTATCCGCTCGGGAAGCCTGCTTTCGTTACCAATATCCTCGATCGCGCCGCGCATCTGCGCGGCAATGACGAAAAACTGTTTGCGATGGAGAGCCAGCGCAACGCCGGCGCCTATGTGATCTACCGCGACTCGCTTCTGGTGCGGCAGGAGGCGGATGGGCCGCGCGTGCTGCTCGGCGTCGAAGAGGCGGTGAAGCTCGGCGCCAATCCCGGCACGATCTTTCTGGGCCTGCGCGACAACGCGCCCATTTTCGGCATGGGCATTTCGGCCGCGGCCGTTGAAAAACTGATCGGACGCGACGACGTCGCCGTGACGGAGCTGCGCGGCATGGCGATGCAGGGCGCCGTCCCGCTGGAACAGCTCTCCGCCATCGCGATGGCTAAATCGATGGTGACCTGGCACCAGCGCCACGGCTATTGCGCCAATTGCGGTACACGCACCGCAATGAAGGAAGGCGGCTGGAAGCGCGAGTGCCCGAGCTGCAAGGCCGAGCATTTCCCCCGCACCGATCCGGTTGTGATCATGCTGGTCACGCACGGCGATCGATGCCTGCTCGGCCGGCAGAAGCAGTTCATGTCCGGGATGTGGTCGTGTCTGGCAGGCTTCGTCGAAGCGGCCGAGACCATCGAAGACGCGGTCTGTCGCGAGATTTTCGAGGAATCCGGCATCCGCTGCACCGACGTCAACTATTACATGACGCAGCCATGGCCCTATCCGTCCTCGCTGATGATCGGATGCTCGGCGCGCGCGCTCAACGAGGACATCGTGGTGGATCGCGTAGAGCTCGAGGACGCGCGCTGGTTCAGCCGCGACGAGGTCGCATTGATGCACCGGCGCGAACATCCTGACGGCTTATTTGCCGCACATCCGTTTGCGATCGCGCACCATCTGATCGGCCGCTGGGTGCATGGGGGAAACGAAACCCGCGCATAGCGGGAACCGTCCATGGGCCAGTCGATTAACTCGGGACCTTGGTTCCGGCAGAGGGCGGAACTGACATGACGGATTCCCGAATGAACTTTCAAGACAAGGCGCCCAAACTCCCGCCGCGGATTCTCTGCATTGGCATGCCGGTGCGCGATCTCACCTTTCATACGCCTGGTGTTCCCGGGCGCGGCTCCAAGGAGAACGCCACCGCATTCGACGAAATCTGCGGCGGCAATGCGCTCAATGGCGCGATCGGCATCGTTCGGCTCGGCGGCCGCGCCTCGATCTGCGGACCGATGGGCGATGCCAACGAAGCATCGAGCCGCTTCATCTTCGATCAGATGGCGCGTGAGGGCATCGAGACGAAGCATCTCATCCATATGCCTGATCTGGTGACGCCGATCTCGGCTGTCATGATCGATCCGTCCGGCGAGCGCACCATCGTGACCTTCCGCGATCCGAAACTATGGCACGTGAAATTGCCCGACTTCGACACGCTGCTGGACGATTGCGCGGCCATTCTCACCGAGAGCCGCTGCGCCGAATTTTGCACCGAGCTTTGCGCCGAGGCCGTCCGCCGCGGCATTCCCGTGATCGTCGACGTCGATCGCGCGATGTCGCTGCGCGAGGGCCTGTTGAACGCCTCCACACATCTGGTGTTCTCCAGCGAGCCGCTGCAGGAGACCGCCGACGTCTCCGACGACGCCCAGGCGCTGAAGAAAATCGCAAAGCTGACCCCGTCTTTCCTGGCCGGCACAAGGGGGCCCCGGGGCACGATCTGGCTCGACGAGAACGGCGGTATCCAGGAGACCCCGGCCTTCCCGGTGCACACGGTCGATACCCTCGGCGCCGGCGACGTGTTCCACGGCGCGTTTGCGCTGGCTATCACAGAGAAGCAGGACCTGCGGCAGGCGCTGCGCTTCGCGTCCGCCGCCGCAGCGCTGAAATGCACCCGCTTCGGTGGCGCCTTCGCAGCGCCGCAACGTATTGAAGTTGAAGAGCTTTTGAGCCATGGCCAAAGTGCGGCCGTGGCCAGGAGCGGCCAATAGTTAGGCTTGCATGAGAAGATTTTTCTATATATGAGGTATCAAAACCTTGTCTATGGAACAATTTTCTCATGACCGACGTCGCCATTCAGCTCCACGAAGGCAACCGCCGCCTGGATGCCATCGACCGCAAGATCCTCACCGTGCTGCAAGAGGACGCCTCCCTTTCCGTCGCCGAGATCGGCGACCGGGTCGGACTGTCATCGACACCGTGCTGGAAGCGCATCCAGCGGCTGGAAGCCGACGGCGTGATCCTGCGCCGGGTGGCGCTGGTCGACCAGAACAAGATCGGGCTCGGCATTTCCGTGTTCGTCTCGGTCGAAAGCTCCGACCACTCGGAAGCCTGGCTGAAGACCTTCGCCAGCGCTGTCAGCGCCATGCCCGAGGTGATGGAATTCTACCGGATGGCCGGCGACGTCGATTACATGCTGCGCGTCGTGGTCGCCGACATGGCGAGCTATGACGTGTTCTACAAGAAACTGATCAGCGCCGTACCGCTGAAGAATGTCACCTCGCGCTTTGCGATGGAGAAGATCAAGTCGGTGACCGCGCTGCCGGTGCCGGCGGCGTAAGGCGCGCGCTTCACGCCTAACCACAACTGTCATCCCCCGCGATCCGCCTTCGCCGGCACGCGGCTCAGCCCGGGCCTGATTCCCGGCCTCTTTGCCGCTGCGAGCGGGCTGTTCCCCGAGCGTCAGCAGCAGAAGATATTTTCTTCGAAGCCGAGCGCATCTCGATTAATCGGCCGCAAATGGGTGGCGTCGAGGCACCGATAGCCGCAAGATTCCAAGCGTTCGATAATTACCCGGCCGTCGAGCGGCTCGGCGCGGGTGCGATCGGTGAGGATTTCGCACAGGATCGGCACCTTGCGGCCCTCCTTTGTGAGCACGTCCTGCATACCGTCGAACACCGCCGATTCAAACCCCTCGACGTCGATTTTGACGAGACCGATGCGATCGAGATCGAGATTGTGATGACGCACATAAGCGTCGAAGGGAATCACCTGGACGGCGATTTGCTCCGTGAGCTCGTGAGCGTGATCAAGGAAGCCCGCAGCCAATGAGCTCGATCCAATGTTGGTATCGTAATTGTTGAAGTTCGTCGGCCCCGGCCCAACGACCGCCATGGAGAGTGTTTCGCTTCGCGCGCCACAGGCAATCTGGTTGGCAATGATCCGATAATCGGGGTTGAGTTCGGCGAGCCGACGGACCATGCTGAAATATTGCGGCACCGGCTCGAATGCATGCACCTCGCCGCTCGGGCCGACGAGCGATGCAGCTCTGGCTGACCAGTAGCCGCAGTTCGCGCCAATGTCGACGAAGATCGTGCCAGGGACCAGGCAACGATCGAAGATGCGCTCGAGGAACATTTCGTGGGTATGAAAGAAGTATTTCTTCATCATGCGATGAAGAGACATGTCGAGCTCGTATTGCACACCACTGAAGTGCGTTCTCGCAATGCTCGAGGGCGCCGACGAAAATTGCTCAATAGCGCGCCGTCGTATGATATCGGCAAGCTTGATTGGATCGCTCGATGCATATTTCCCGAGGAACCGGGCGGTCTTCATCGCAATCACAGCAGCCTCCAAACTCGACAACCCGTAAGCTCACCAGCAAATCTCGGCCAGACGGGTGACCGAATTGTGGCTTCGGTCAACCGCGATTGCGCAACAGTCGAAGAGTGGAAGCATCGTTTAGTAAGCTCGTTCGACAGCGGAACCCGGAGAGCCATCGAGGGATAATCTCGAGCATTGGCAACTGTGTTTGGCCACGAGATGGCCGCGGCCTAGCGATTGATGCTGCAAAGAAGCGTGGATCACCCAATGCACTGAGGGGATAGAGTCTCACATTCAATCGAGAAATACTTCCAATCGCACCGCGGGCACAACTCAATTGATTCCCTATGGCGATTGAACCGAGAGGCCGCGGCGTACCGGGTCACCCGCATTCGCTAGTGATGACAAATATTGATGTGGCCAGAGTGCGCGCTACTCACTCAAATCTTCTGATTATATTCGCCGACTTCCGGATGCGTCCGCAGCACCGAATCCATCGCCTCGAACATGTCGCGCATGCGCTGTTCGGAGACCGGGCTCTCGACCACGACAACCAGCTCCGGCTTGTTGGATGAGGCGCGCACCAGGCCCCAGCTTCCGTCCTCGACGGTCACGCGCACGCCGTTGACGGTGACGAGATCGCGGATCTTCTGGCCGGCGACCGTCTCGCCCTTTTTTTGCAGCGCTTCGAAATGTTTCACCACGGCATCGGCAACACCGTACTTCACCTCGTCACCGCAATGCGGCGACATCGTCGGCGACGACCAGGTTTTCGGAATTGCATTCTTCAGGTCGGCCATCGACTTGTCCGGCGCGCGATCGAGCATTTCGCAGATCGCGATCGCGGAGACGAGACCGTCGTCATAGCCACGGCCGAACGGCTTGTTGAAGAAGAAGTGGCCGGATTTTTCGAAGCCCGCCAGCGCGCCCATCTCGTTGGTGCGGCGCTTCATGTAGGAATGGCCGGTCTTCCAGTAGGCGGTTTTTGCGCCCTGCTTTTGCAGCACCGGATCGGTCACGAACAAGCCGGTCGATTTCACGTCGACGACGAACTGCGCATCCTTGTGGATCGCCGACATGTCGCGCGCCAGCATCACGCCGACCTTGTCGGCGAAGATTTCCTCGCCGGTATTGTCGACCACGCCGCAGCGGTCTCCGTCGCCGTCGAAGCCGAGGCCGACATCGGCCTTGTGCTTGAGCACGGCGTCGCGGATCGCGTGCAGCATCTCCATGTCTTCAGGGTTCGGATTGTATTTCGGAAAGGTGTGGTCGAGCTCGGTGTCGAGCGGGATCACCTCGCAGCCGATCGCTTCCAGCACCTGCGGCGCGAACGCACCAGCAGTGCCGTTGCCACAGGCGGCCACGACCTTCAGCTTGCGCTTCAGCTTCGGACGGCTGGTGAGATCGGCGATGTAGCGCGCCGGAAAATTCTCGTGGAATTGATACGAGCCGCCGGCCTTGTTCTTGAACTCGGCATTGAGCACGATTTCCTTCAGCCGCGTCATCTCGTCGGGGCCGAAGGTGAGCGGACGGTTGGCGCCCATCTTCACGCCGGTCCAGCCATTGTCGTTATGCGAGGCCGTCACCATCGCGACGCAGGGCACGTCGAGATCGAACTGCGCGAAATAGGCCATCGGCGTTACTGCAAGCCCGATATCATGCACCTTGCAGCCGGCCGCCATCAGGCCTGATATCAGCGCGTATTTGATCGAGGCCGAATAGCCGCGGAAATCATGGCCGGTGACGATTTCCTTGGCGACGCCGAGTTCCGCGATCAGCGCGCCGAGCCCCATGCCCAGCGCCTGCACGCCCATCAGGTTGATTTCCTTCTCGAACAGCCAGCGCGCGTCATATTCGCGAAAGCCGGTCGCCTTCACCATCGGCCCGGATTCGAAGGCATAGGTATTCGGAACCAGCACGGATTTGGGCTTCGGGAACATGAAATAACCTTGTCGTGGAAAGCTAGGGGAACCGCAGCCATAGCGAATACGCAGGCCGGGCGATAGCGGGCCGGCGCGTTGTGGCGATCAATTGCGGCGGTTTGGTAGCCGGGTAACCTTACTGTTCCAGCACCAGGCGGCCGTTGGCATAGTTAAAGCGCTTCAGCTTCGACAGGAACGACATGCCGAGCAGGTTCTCCGACAGCGCTTCGTCCGGCAGCACCAGCGCGTCGACGTCCCGCACCACGATGCCGCCGAGATCGATCATCGCGAGCCGCGCGCGCGCAGCCTTGATGGTGCCGTTGGCGGTGGAGACCGTCGCGTTGTAGTCGCTGAGCGAAGGACGCAGGCCGAAGCGGGCCGCGGACTTCTCATTCAACGCCACCACCGAGGCGCCGGTGTCGACCAGGAAATTGATACGCTGGCCGTCGATGTGGCCGTCGGTCTGGAAATGGCCGCGGGCATCGCGGGGAATGTCGAGGGTGCGGCCGGAGGCGTACGCGACCGTTTGCGGCGGAGCCTTTTTCGGCGATGCGCTGGCAGGTGCCGGCGCCGGTGCCGCCGACATCTTGCCCGCCATCTGCCCCATATAGGTGCCGAGGCCGACCAGAACGGCGGCAAGGATCATCAGGTTACGCATACGCCACGCTCGCTTTGCCAGACCGCCGATATCACCATGCGAGTCGCGAAACCGCGACTAACGGCGATGGCCGGGCCTGCCATTTTGACGAAAAGGATGAGTGAAGCGTTAACGGGCGGTGCTTCACCTCTCCCCGTTCTTACGGGGAGAGGCCGGGTGAGGGGCTCTCTCCGCGGACTCGTCTCTCACTATCTTCGCGGAGAGAGCCCCTCACCCCGACCCTCTCCCCGCAAGAGCGGGGCGAGGGAGCAGCGCCTCACGTTCCGCGCGGCTTGACACGGCGGGTCGGCAGCGCGTTCGCCGGATCTTCCGGCCAGGGGTGGCGGGGATAGCGGCCGCGCAGGTCGGAGCGCACGGCGGAATAGCTGCCGCGCCAGAAGCCTGGCAGGTCGCGCGTCACCTGCACCGGGCGTTGCGCCGGCGACAGCAATTCCAGCACCAGCGGCACCGCGCCCTTGGCGATCGAGGGATGGGTGTTGAGTCCGAACAATTCCTGCAGGCGTACGGCAATCGTCGGCCCCTGCTCGGCCTCGTAGTCGATCGCCAGCATGGTGCCGGTCGGCGCCTCGAAATGCGTCGGCGCCTCGCGCTCCAGCCGCGCGCGCAATTCCCACGGCAACAGCGTCATCAGCGCATCGGAGAGATCGCCGGGCGAAAAATCCTTCAGCGAGGTCTTGTCGTAGAGCGCCGGCACCAGCCAGCTTTCGGATTCGGCTGCGAGCGCCGCATCCGACAAGTCGGGCCAACTTTCGTCCTCCGCCCTGCGCAGGAACATCACGCGATCGCGCCACTGCTTCAGCGCTTTCGACCATGGCAATTTGTCGAGGCCGGCGGCGATCAATCCGGCGGCGAAGATGCGCGCGGTCTCGGCCGACGGCGACAGCGCCATCGGCGCTTCCGACAGCGTGATCGCGTGCAGCGTCCGCTTGCGGCGGGCGCGCAGCGCCATCGCGCTGCGATCGAACGAGATCTCATCCGCATTCTCGATCTGGTCGGCGAAGCGCGTTTCGATATCGGCTTGCGCAATCGGCGCGGCAAGGAGGATGCGTCCCTGCGCTGCCGTTCCGGTCAGTTCACCCACGGCGATATAGGGCGTGCGAGCCAGCGACGAGGCCTGCTCGACAGCGGCGCCGCGACCATTGGCGAGCACAAAACTGCCGTTGCCGCGATTGCGCGCGACGCGATCGGGAAAGGCCAGCGCGAGCATGATGCCGGTGGACGGCGAGGCGTCCTCTTCGGGCGTCCCCTCTGTCGCCACCACCTGTTGCGCCCAGCGCTGCGCCAGGCTGCGCGCGCTGGACGCGCGGGGCGAACGGTCGCGACGAAACTGCTCGAGCCTGACATCGAGATCGACGCTGTCACCGCCGAGGCCGCGCTCGGTCAGAACAGCCGCGATTTCGGCCGCCTCCTCCCCTGCGCCCAGCCGGTGCGAATCCACGATCATGCGCGCCAGCCGCGGCGGCAGCGCCAGCGCCCGCAGGCTGTGGCCTTCCGCCGTGATCCGGCCGTCCGGATCGAGCGCGCCGAGCTCGTGCAGCAGGCTATTGGCTTCCTTCAGCGCCGGCGCCGGCGGAGGATCGAGAAACGCCAATGTACTGGGATCGCGGACGCCCCATTGCGCGAGATCGAGCACCAGCGAGGACAGATCGGCCGAGAGAATTTCGGGCTGCGTATAGGCGGCAAGCGAGGCCGTCTGCGGCTCGTCCCACAGCCGGTAGCAGACGCCGGGCTCGGTACGGCCGGCGCGGCCACGGCGCTGATCGACCGCGGCGCGCGAGGCGCGCACGGTTTCCAGGCGCGTCAGGCCGATGTCAGGCTCATATCGCGGCACCCGCGCCAGGCCGGAATCGACGACGATGCGCACACCCTCGATGGTCAGTGAAGTCTCGGCAATGGAAGTTGCCAGCACGACCTTGCGGCTTCCCTTCGGCGCCGGCGCGATGGCGCGGTCCTGTACGGCCGCATCGAGCGCGCCGAACAGCGGCACGATTTCCACGCTCGCATCATGGACCCGTTCGGCGAGAAAATTCTGCGTGCGGCGGATTTCGGCCGCGCCCGGCAGAAACGCCAGCACCGAACCGGGATCGGCGCGCAGCGCGGTTGCGATCGCATCCGCCATCTGCCGCTCGATCGGCGCATCCACCTTGCGGCCGAGATAGCGCGTCTCGACCGGAAAGGCGCGGCCTTCGCTCGCAACGACAGGCGCATCGCCGAGCAGTTTGCCGACACGCGCGCCGTCGAGGGTTGCCGACATCACGAGGATACGTAGATCCTCGCGCAAGCCGGTTTGCGCGTCGCGGGCGAGCGCTAAGCCCAGATCGGCGTCGAGCGACCGCTCATGGAATTCGTCGAATAGCACCGCGGCGACGCCGTTCAACTCGGGATCGTCGAGAATCTGCCGCGAGAAGATTCCCTCGGTGACGACCTCGATCCGGGTCGCGCGCGAGATCTTCGAGCCGAAGCGGACGCGATAGCCGACGGTCTCCCCTGCCCGCTCGCCGAGCGTCCGCGCCATCCGCTCGGCGCTGGCGCGCGCCGCGATCCGCCGCGGCTCCAGCATGATGATCTTCTTGTTCTTCAGCCACGGTGCATCGAGCAGCGCGAGCGGCACCCGCGTGGTTTTGCCGGCGCCGGGAGGCGCCACCAGCACCGCGGTGTTGTTGGCCGCGAGCGCGCGATCGAGCTCGTCGAGCACCACGTCGATCGGGAGAGGGGTGTCGAAAGTGCGGGGCAACGGTCTCACCAGCTCGTCATGCCCGGGCTTGTCCCGGGCATCCACGTCTTTTGTGCCCAACAGAGAACAAGACGTGGATGGCCGGGACAAGCCCGGCCATGACGAAAATTACCATCGTGCGCCTACACCAGCGGCTCGGACGCCCGCCCGACGCTCTCGTAGGTAAAGCCGTGCGCGGCCATGTCCTCGGGACGGTAGATATTGCGCAGGTCGACCACGACCGGCTGCGCCATCGCGCCCTTGATTCGATCCAGATCGAGCGCGCGGTATTGCACCCATTCGGTGACGATCACCATCGCGTCCGCCCCCTTCACGCACTCATAGGGATCGTCGCAATACGCGATCTCGGGCAGTTCCTTCTTCGCCTGCTCCATGCCGACCGGATCGTGCGCGCGCACTTTCGCGCCCATGTCGAGCAGGCCGGTGACCAGCGGAATCGACGGCGCCTCGCGCATGTCGTCGGTGTCGGGCTTGAAGGTGAGGCCGAGCACCGCGACCGTCTTGCCGCGCAAGTTGCCGGCGGCATTCGACACCTTGCGCGCCATCGCCCGCTTTCGGATGTCGTTGACGCCGAGCACCGCCTCGACGATGCGCAATTGCACGTCGTGATCCTGCGCGATCTTGACCAGCGCGCGGGTATCCTTCGGAAAGCAGGAGCCGCCGAAGCCCGGACCGGCGTGCAGGAATTTCGGGCCGATACGGTTGTCGAGGCCGATGCCGCGCGCGACCTGCTGGACGTCGGCGCCGACCTTTTCGGAGAGATCGGCAATCTCGTTGATGAAGGTGATCTTGGTGGCGAGAAATGCGTTCGCCGCGTATTTGATCAGCTCAGCCGTGCGCCGCGCCGTATACATCACCGGCGCCTGGTTCAGCGACAGCGGCCGGTAGACGTCGCCGAGCACCTTGCGCCCGCGTTCGTCGTCGGTGCCGACCACGATCCGGTCGGGGAATTTGAAGTCGCGGATCGCCGCGCCCTCGCGCAGGAACTCCGGATTGGAGGCGACCACCACATCGGCCGACGGATTGGCTTCGCGGATCAGGCGCTCAACCTCATCACCGGTGCCGACCGGCACGGTCGATTTCGTCACCACCACCGTAAAGCCCGACAGCACCGCGGCGATCTCGCGCGCGGCGCTGTAGACGTAAGTCAGGTCGGCATGGCCATCGCCGCGCCGCGACGGCGTGCCGACCGCGATGAACACAGCGTCGGCTTCCGCGACCGGCGCGGTCAGGTCGGTGGTGAAGTCCAGCCGCTTGGCCTTGACGTTGGAGGCGACAAGTTCATCGAGCCCGGGTTCGAAGATCGGGATTTCACCTCGGCGCAGGGCTTCGATCTTGCCGGCATCCTTGTCGACGCAGGTGACCTGGTGGCCGAAGTCGGCAAAGCAGGCGCCGGATACCAGCCCCACATAGCCCGTGCCAATCATGGCGATTCGCATGAAAACAACCCGTATGGTTAACGCCAATCCCGATTTTGTCGGCGTCTTAGAGCATTTTTCGTCCAAGGGGAAATCGGAAAAAACGAGGTAAGTCGGCATGTCATTTGTATGAATAAAGGAGAAAGCAACGGATCGGGCCGAAGATGCGGCCACGTCGCGCCGAAAAGGAACACCGATGACCTTAAACGGTACATCCGCCGTCACCGAACGCTCCACCCGCATCGACTGGGTGGACTATGCCAAGGGCATCTGCATCGTCATGGTGGTGATGATGCATTCGGTGCTGGGCGTGGAAAAGGCCGCCGGCGACACCGGTTTCATGCATGCCTTCGTGATGTTTGCAAAACCGTTCCGGATGCCGGATTTCTTTCTGATTTCGGGCCTGTTCCTGGCGGTCGTGATCGATCGCGACTGGCGCACTTATCTCGACCGCAAAGTCGTGCATTTCGCCTATTTCTATCTGTTGTGGGTGGCGATTCAGTTCGGTTTCAAGGCCCCTGGCTTCGCCGCGGAAGGCGGCTGGCAGCATGTTGGCATGCTGTATCTGCAAACCTTCATCGAGCCGTTCGGCACGCTCTGGTTCATTTATCTGCTGCCGGTGTTCTTCGTCGTCACAAAACTGTCACGCAAGCTCCCATCAGCCGCGATCTGGATCGTAGCCGCGGCGCTGGAGATGGCGCATGTCGCGACCGGCTGGACCGTGATCGACGAATTCTGCGGACGTTTCGTCTATTTCTATTCCGGCTATCTGTTTGCTTCTTACGTGTTCGCACTCTCGGATCGTTCGCGAGAGAAGCCCGTGCTGGCGCTCGCCGGCCTCGCGCTGTGGGCGATCGTCAACGGCGTGCTGGTCGCATCCGGCGTTGACGAATGGCCGCTGGTTTCGCTCGCGCTCGGATTTGCGGGCGCATGCGCCATCATCGTCATGGGCACGCTGCTGGCACGGATACAGTGGCTGAACTTCCTGCGCTATTGTGGCGGGCATTCCATCGTCATCTATCTCGCCTTCTTCCTGCCGATGGCCGTGACCCGGACGCTGCTGCTCAAGACCGGCCTGATCGCCGATATCGGGACGGTTTCCCTGATCGTGACCGTCGCCGGTGTCGCGGGAGCGATTCTGATCTGGCGGCTGGCGCTGCTGGTCCGCGCCGATTTCCTGTTCGAGCGGCCGGCCGCATTCTGGATCGCACCGAAAAAGGCCCGGCCCGCGCTGCAGCCGGCGGAGTAGGCTGCTCGACACACCCTTGCTGTCATCGCCCGGCTCGACCGGGCGACCCAGTACGCCGGGCCATCTCAGTTGAACATGACCGCCTCGGCGTACTGGATCACCCGCTTTCGCGGGTGACGACGAGGTGTGTGGTGATGACGGGGTGTGTATTGGGCTCAAAAACCGTCCCACAAGGCTGTCAATCCGCGCAAAAATCCCTAAATTTCGGCCATGCCGAAATCAGCCCCCAAAGCCGCCGCCAAGCCCGCACCCGCCAAAACCCCTGCCAAGGCACAAGCCAAAAATCCGGGCAAGGGCGACCATGTCTTTTTGGTCGACGGTTCCTCCTACATTTTCCGCGCCTATCACGCGCTGCCGCCCCTGAACCGCAAGTCTGACGGGCTGCAGGTCAATGCCGTGCTCGGCTTCTGCAACATGCTGTGGAAGCTGTTGCGCGACATGCCGGAGGATGACCGGCCTACCCACCTCGCAATCGTGTTCGACAAATCCGAGATCACGTTCCGCAACAAGCTCTATCCCGACTACAAGGCGCACCGGCCGCCGGCGCCCGACGATCTGATCCCGCAATTCGCGCTGATCCGCGAAGCCGTGCGCGCGTTCGACCTGCCGTGCCTGGAGCAAATTGGCTTTGAAGCCGACGATCTGATCGCGACCTATGCGCGGCTGGCCGGCGAGCGCGGTGCGACCACGACCATCGTTTCCTCCGACAAGGATCTGATGCAGCTCGTGACCGACAAGGTCACGATGTATGACACCATGAAGGACCGCCGCATCGGTATTCCCGAAGTGATCGAAAAGTTCGGCGTGCCGCCGGAGAAAGTGGTCGAGGTGCAGGCCCTGGCGGGCGACTCCACCGACAACGTACCGGGCGTGCCCGGCATCGGCGTCAAGACCGCCGCCCAACTGATCGTGGAATATGGCGATCTGGAGCAGTTGCTGTTCCGCGCCGGCGAAATCAAGCAGCCGAAGCGGCGCGAGGCCCTGATCGAGAATGCCGAGAAGGCGCGGATTTCGCGACAGTTGGTGCTGCTCGACGACAAGGTCGACCTCGAAGTGCCGCTCGACGACCTCTTGGTCCAAGAGCCCGACGCGCGCAGGCTGATCGCGTTCCTCAAGGCGATGGAATTCTCCACCCTCACCCGCCGCGTCGCCGAATATTCGCAGGTCGATCCGGCCGACATCGAGCCGGACGCAGGCAACAAGAGCGGCGCCAGTGTCTTCGCGGTGCCGCCATCAGGCAAGAAGCCGGAAGGCTATGCCGAAGGCGCGACGCTGTTCGACGCCCCCGGCGCCTCTCCCGCGAGCACGGGAAAAACGGCGCCGGACAAGGGCGCCGACAAGCAAGACAAGGCCGCGAGCCACAAGGGCGCGCCGGTCTCGCTCGCCGCCGTGCGCGCCGAGGCGTTGCGAAAACTGCCGGTCGACCGCGGCAAGTACCAAACCATCGGCAGCCTCGATGCGCTCAAGGCCTGGATTGCGCGCGCCTACGATGTCGGCACATTTGCGATCGACGCCAAGGCGAACTCCGACGATCCGATGCAGGCCGACATCTGCGGCATCGCGCTGGCGCTGGCGCCGAACGATGCCTGCTACGTGCCGCTCGCCCACAAGCAGCCCGGCGGCGGCGCGGGCCTGTTCGATGCCGGATTGGCGCCGGACCAGATCAAGGCCGGCGACGCGCTGGCGGCGCTGAATCCGCTATTGGAATCCGCAGGCATTCTCAAGATCGGCTTCAACATCAAGTTCAACGCCGTGATGCTGGCGCAGCACGGCATCACCCTGCGCAATGTCGACGATGCGCAGTTGATGTCGTACGCGCTCGATGCCGGGCGCAACTCGCACGCGCTGGAGTCGCTCACTGAGCGCTGGTTCGGCCATGCCGTCATCAGCCATGGCGAACTCGTCGGCAGCGGCAAGAACAAGCTGACCTTCGATCAGGTCGCGATCGACAAGGCGACCGCCTATTCGGCCGAGAGCGCCGACATGATCCTGCGCATGCATCGCGTGCTGAGGCCGCGGCTCGCCGCCGAGCACATGACGACGGTCTATGAGACGCTGGAGCGGCCGCTGGTGACCGTGCTGGCGCGGATGGAGCGGCGCGGCATCTCCATTGATCGCCAGGTGCTGTCGCGGCTGTCGGGCGATTTCGCCCAGACCGCGGCGCGGGTCGAGGCCGAGCTGCAGGAGATCGCCGGCGAGCCGATCAATGTCGGCAGCCCCAAGCAGATCGGCGACATCATCTTCGGCAAGATGGGCATACCCGGCGGCACCAAGACCAAGACCGGCGCGTGGTCCACCTCGGCGCAGATCCTCGACGAGCTCGCCGAACAGGGCCACGAATTCCCGAAGAAGATCCTGGAATGGCGGCAGGTGTCGAAACTGAAATCGACCTACACCGACGCGCTGCCGGAATACGTCCATCCGCAGACCCATCGCGTGCACACGACCTACGCGCTGGCCGCGACCACCACGGGGCGCTTGTCATCGAACGAGCCGAACCTGCAGAACATCCCGGTCCGTACCGAGGACGGCCGCAAGATCCGCCGCGCCTTTATCGCAACGCCGGGCCACAAGCTGGTGTCGGCGGACTATTCGCAGATCGAATTGCGGCTACTGGCCGAGATCGCCGACATCCCCGTGCTGAAGCGGGCGTTCCGCGACGGGCTCGACATTCACGCCATGACGGCGTCCGAGATGTTCGGCGTGCCGATCAAGGACATGCCGGGCGAAGTGCGCCGCCGCGCCAAAGCGATCAATTTCGGCATCATCTACGGCATCTCCGCTTTCGGGCTTGCGAACCAGCTCGGCATCGCCCGCGAGGAAGCCTCCGCCTACATCAAGAAATATTTCGAGCGCTTTCCGGGCATCCGCGCCTACATGGACGAGACGCGCGACTTCTGCCGCACCAACGGCTATGTCACGACGCTGTTCGGCCGGAAATGCCACTACCCTGACATCAAGGCCTCCAACGCCTCGGTCCGCTCCTTCAACGAGCGCGCCGCGATCAACGCGCGGCTGCAGGGCACCGCCGCCGACATCATCCGCCGCGCCATGACGCGGATGGAAGACGCGCTGGCGGAGAAGAAGCTGTCGGCACAGATGCTGCTGCAGGTGCACGACGAACTGATCTTCGAGGTGCCCGACGCAGAAGTGGCGACGACGCTGCCGGTGGTGCAGCACGTGATGCAGGACGCGCCGTTCCCGGCCGTCGTGCTGTCGGTGCCGCTGCAAGTGGACGCGCGGGCGGCGAACAATTGGGAAGAGGCGCATTGAGAGATGCCGTCATCGCCCGGTCAAGCCGGGCGATGACAGACGTGGTTGCCGACCGACAGAAATGTCCTCGGAGCAATATACGAAATGACATCGCCGGCTGGTGCGCGCTAGTAAGCGTCCATCCCTCCCGCGAGTCTCCCATGCCTCACATTGCAACGCTGCTCGGTTTTGCCCTGGTCTCGCTCGGCATGGTGCTGACGCCGGGGCCGAACATGATCTACCTGATCTCGCGCTCGATCACGCAGGGGCCCGCGGCCGGGATCGTGTCGCTCGGCGGCGTCGCACTCGGGTTTGTGTTCTACATGCTGTGCGCGGCGTTCGGCATCACGGCGCTGTTGTTCGCGGTGCCCTATGCCTATGATGCGCTGCGCTTCGCCGGCGCCGCCTATCTGCTCTGGCTGGCGTGGCAGGCGCTGAAGCCCAACGGACGCTCGCCGTTTCAGGTGAATAAGCTCGCGGTCGACGGCCCGCGCAAATTGTTCGCGATGGGATTCGTCACCAATCTGCTCAATCCGAAAATCGCGATGCTGTATCTGGCGCTGCTGCCGCAGTTCATCGATCCCGCTGTGGGCAGCGTGCTGACGCAGTCGCTGGCGCTGGGTGCGATCCAGATCGTGATCAGCGTCAGCGTCAACGCGATGATCGCGCTCGCCGCCGGATCGATCGCGATGTTCCTCGGCACGCGGCCGAGCTGGCTGTTGCTGCAGCGCTGGCTGATGGGCACCGTGCTGGCGGGGCTTGCGGTGAAGATGGCGTTCGAAGCGAAGCGGGCGTGAGGCCGCCCTCTCTCCAAGTTCACAGCTGTCATCGCCCGGCTTGCCGCCTCCGCTAAAGCTACGGCGAGCCCAAAGGGAAAGCCTCGGCGAAGCCTTGGCGTAGCCGGGACCGGGCGACCCAGTATTCCAGAGCACACGGTTGATGCCCAACTCGCGCGGCATTGACCACTTCGCTTAGTCGGAAGGCCGCGGCGTACTGGATCGCCCGGTTAAGCCGGGCGACGACAGTGAGCGGTCGGGACGGAAAGCATCAATCCAATTTCGCTTCCATGCCGCGCTTGGTCGCCGGGCGGGCCATCAGGGCGTTGTACCAGCGCTCGACATTCGGGAAATCCTTCAGCTCCACCTTGTGGCGCGGGTGGCGCCAGGCCCAGCCGAGGATGGCGAAGTCGGCCACCGACAGCGCGTCCGCCACGAATTCGCGGTCGGCCAGCCGCCGGTCGAGGACGCCATAGAGCCGGCGGGTCTCGGCCATGTAGCGCTTCAGGCCATAGGCGCGGTCGGTCTCGTTCTCCAGCGCGATGAAATGGTGCACCTGGCCGGGCATCGGCCCAAAGCCGCCCATCTGCCACATCAGCCATTCATAGACCGGGATCCGCTCGGCCAGCGGCTTCGGCAGGAACTTGCCGGTCTTTTCGCCGAGATAGAGCAGGATCGCGCCTGACTCGAAGATGCTGACTGGCTTGCCGCCGGGGCCGTCGGGATCGACGATGGCCGGGATCTTGTTGTTCGGGCTGATCTTGATGAAGCCGGGCGCCATCTGCTCGCCCTTGGTGATGTTGATCGGGATCACCTTGTAGGGCAGCCCCATTTCCTCCAGCGCGACCGAGATTTTGCGGCCGTTCGGCGTGTTCCAGGTGTGCAGTTCGATCGTCATTTACGGTTTCCCCCCAGAGGAGCCTCTAGCAAAGCTTTGACGATCCCGTAGCGCGGAACCAAAGGGTCTTACAACGGGCCTTTCCGAATGCCGTCCCTGCATTCGACGAGACCGCCGCAGGACACCATGCCCTGTTGACGGCGCTGGATCGGCGCTGGAATGTGCCGGAGAGCGCCGATAGATTGCGGCCCGCCTGAAAACCCCAGGGGAAACCGCCTTGTCCAAATCAGCCTCCCGCGCCCGCCTCGCCGAGATCATCCGCCGACGCTCGTTCGGACGCGGCGAGATCACGCTGGCCTCGGGCCGCAAGAGCGACTTCTACTTCAACCTCAAGCCGACCATGCTCGACCCCGAAGGCGCAGCGCTCTTGGCGGAACTGACCTATGAGGCGCTGAAAGACGACAATCTCGACTTCATCGGCGGGCTGGAAATGGGCGCGGTCCCACTGGCAGGCGCGATCGCGCAGCTCTCCTGGATCAAGGGCCACCCGATCGCAGCGTTTTTCGTGCGCAAGAAGCCGAAGGAGCACGGCGCGCGCCTCGCGGTGGAAGGCCTCGCCAAGGGCGAGACCCTGGAAGGCAAGCGCATCGTGATCGTCGAGGACGTCACCACGACTGGCGGCTCGGCGCTGAAGGCTGTCGAGGCCGTGCGCGACGCCGGCGGCGAGATCGTGCTGGTGCTCACCATGGTCGACCGCGAGGAAGGGGCGACCGAAGCGTTTGCCGAGGCCGGCCTCGCGTTTCGTTCGCTGTACAAAGCGGGTGAATTCTTGAAGGGATGATTGCGGTCTCTCTGCACACACAGCCGTCATGCCCGGGCTTGTCCCGGGCATCCACGTCTTAAGACTAGCGCGGTAAGAAAGACGTGCATGGCCGGGACAAGCCCGGCCATGACGCGGAAGGAGCGCGGCTCCTCGCGCATCTCCGCATTTCTTTTCGGCCCTCTCGCCGCCGGTAAAAGCTCCTTTACCATCCCCCGTTAAGGTTACTCCCGGCTGAAGCCTGTCGCGCTTCAGCGCGTTTGTTGCGTTGGGTGGAGTTGGCGTTGCGTACAGAGTTGGCTTTTTCGCGCGTGCGGCGCCGCGCGACGTTTGTGGCCGCCGCGACCCTTGTGGGCGCGCTCACGCTGACGCCCGGCAGCGTCTCCGCCGAAGGCCTGTTCGATTTCCTGTTCGGCGGCATCCAGAAGCAGCAGACGCGGCAGGCCCCTTCGCCGGCCAACTTCTTCGCCGATCCGTTCGGCAACCATCAGCCGCCCCAGGCCGCACCGGCGCCGCGCGTTGCCGGCTCCGGCGGCCCTGCGTTCTGCGTGCGTAGCTGCGACGGCAAATATTTTCCGCTGACCATGCGCGGCAATGTTTCGCCGGTTCAGACCTGCCAGGCCTTCTGCCCGGCGAGCGCGACCAAGGTGTTTTACGGCAGCAACATCGATCATGCGACCGCGAGCGGCGGCGAGCGCTATGCCGACAGCGAAAACGCCTACGCCTACCGCAAGGCGCTGAGAGCCGATTGCACCTGCAACGGCCGAAGCCCGTCCGGGCTTGCGCCGGTCGATCTCGCGCTCGACACCTCGCTCCGCTCTGGCGACGTCATCGCCACCACCGACGGTCTCGTCGCCTACACGGGCGTGCGCCTCGGTGCCGACCAGACCGCCGAGTTCACGCCCGTCGCCTCCTATCCCGGCCTCACGGCGGAGGTCCGCGCCCGGCTCGGTGAAATGAAGGTCGCACCGGTCAGCGCAGAAACGGTCGCGGCGAACGCGCCACTCCCGGAAACAAGCCGCGACGCCGATCTGCCGACGGCTTCCATCCCGAAGACGGTCAAGCCGAAAGCGGCGAAGCGGGCGGAAGTGAATTAGGGGGTAGTCATTCCGGGGCGATGCGCCAGCATCGAATTATAGTGCGCAATTGCGCACCTGAGAATCTCGAGATTCCGGATATGGTCCTTCGGACCATTCCGGAATGACCAAGACTACTCACCGCCCGACGATCACGCCGATCACGTTCGGCGCCGACAGATATTTTTCTTCGATCGCCGCACGTGCCGCGGCGCGGTTTTCCGGCGTCAGCAGGCCGCGCTTCTCGGCCAGGATCATCCAGCAATAGCCCCACCAGTCCGTCAGCATGCCCTGATCGTCGACGAGATCGTAGCCCGCTTGGGCTGCGAAGATGCGCGCCTGCGCTTCATCCAGCCCGTCGAGAAAGGCGTGGTCCTCGATCGAAAACAATTCGTCGCTGAAATCGTCCGTGGTGTAACCCCACACCGACATGCAGACGGCGTTGAACTCACGGTCGATCGCGTCGTCGTCGACGAGCTGGCGGCGCGAGGCCTGGTGCAGGCGCGACAGCGAGCGCGCGAAATCGGCGATGCGGGTGAGAGCGAACTGATCGAAGGCGATAGTGGACATGTAGTCCTCGCAAACTCGGATAGACCATAAATGTTGTGTCGGCGACGCGCCGAATCACAATGATATATCAGATACTTGCTAAAGTGTTCTTAATTTGTTCTAGCGGTTGGACAAAATATTTCCTATCAAAGGTTGTTTTTCTGCGGTTTGGGGCAAAGGATCGAGAACGATGAACGGGACGCCATTCAGATCCGGTCGCTGTTGCTGGAAGCGGCCGACGCGATCGATCGAGCGAACGCGATCGTAGTCACGCTCGACGGCGATGATCGGGCATTGCTGTCCACTGCGCTCGACGAGGTGTCATCTGCCCTACATTTCGAGCTGCTGCAGAAGCTTTATCTGCGCTACCCCGCGCTCGCCGAGGAACGCCAGGACCGAGACGGCGCCGCGGCGTGAACCGTTGAGGCCCTTCAATCCCTCACATCGCCGACAACAGCTTGTCGCCGCAATAATTGGCGTAGAACTTTCCGCCGCACTGCCGCTTCATCGCCGCACAGCGCGCGGCGGGCGAAGCGCCCTGCGCAACGCTGAACGTGCAGCTCAGGCCGTCGGCGCTCTTGTCGGCCTTGCCTGCGGCAAAGGCTGCGCTGGTCGCGCTGATGCACACTACCAATAGCGTAGCGGCGGCGATCTCGATCGTCAGTCTCATGGCAAGCCTCCGTTCTGGCGGCACGCATCTGCTTCGCGCCCACTGGCACCCGGCCACTGAAACCCCAGCGCTCCTCGGCTTCGCACCACGATTATATCACCAAAACCCGGCAGCCGATGCCGCGAAATCGGCCCGGTCCTTGCATAAAATCATGCCAGCGCAATGCACAAACCGCTCCAGTGGTTTCGATCGCGGGACAACGCGCTTATCTTGTCTTGAGTCTCAACTGCAGGAATCAACGTGTTGCAGGAACAATTCCCGGGGAACTATCCGGCGCCGGGGCAGCCGGTCGACGAATTGGCGCTGGCCGAGATCAAGGGCGCCATTCTCGCCAAGCTCCGTCTTGCGATCGGCAAGGACGCGGGCATGGCGACGCGGCGCGACTGGTACAAGGCGGCCGCGCTGGCGCTGCGCGACCGCATCGTGCACCGCTGGCTGACGGCCGAGAAGGAGAGCTACGACGCCGGCAGCAAGCGCGTTTATTATCTCTCGCTCGAATTCCTGATCGGCCGCTTGTTCACCGACGGGTTGAACAATATGGGCCTGTTGCCGGTGTTCGAGACGGCGCTCGGCGATCTCGGCGTCGGCCTGAACGATTTGCGCAAATGCGAGCCGGATGCGGCGCTCGGCAATGGTGGCCTCGGGCGGCTCGCGGCGTGTTTCATGGAGAGCATGGCGACGCTGGCCGTTCCCGCCATCGGCTACGGCATCCGCTACGATTTCGGCCTGTTCCGCCAGATCATTTCGCATGGCTGGCAGCAGGAATATCCGGACGAATGGCTGAGTTTCGGCAACCCCTGGGAATTCCAGCGGGCCGAGGTGGTCTATCACATCCACTTCGGCGGCCATGTCGATCATGTCGACGACCGCGGGCGCGACCGCGCGACCTGGCGTCCGGCGGAAACCGTGCAAGCGGTCGCCTACGACACGCCGATCGTCGGCTGGCGCGGCCAGCACGTCAACGCGCTGCGGCTGTGGTCGGCCCGCTCGCCCGATCCCTTGCGGCTCGACGTCTTCAACACCGGCGATTACCTCGGCGCGGTTGCCGAAGAAGCGCGCGCAGAATCGATCTGCAAATTCCTCTATCCGAACGACGAGAGCCCGGCCGGGCGTGAACTCCGGCTGCGGCAGGAATATTTCTTCGTCTCCGCCTCGCTGCAGGATCTGGTCAAGCGGCACCTCGCGTCTGACGGACAGTTGCGCAATCTCCCCTCCAAGGTCGCGGTGCAGCTCAACGATACCCATCCGAGCCTCGCCGTCACCGAGTTGATGCGCATCCTGGTCGACCTGCACAATTTCCGCTGGGACGAAGCGTGGAAGCTCACGGTGGCGACGCTGTCCTACACCAATCACACGCTGCTGCCGGAAGCGCTGGAGACCTGGCCGGTCGAACTGTTCGAGCGGCTGCTGCCGCGGCATCTCGAAATCATCTACCGCATCAATGCCGCGCATCTGGCGCTGGCCGATCAGCGTTGCCCGGGCGACATCGAATATCGCGCCTCGGTCTCGTTGATCGACGAGAAAAGTGGCCGCCGGGTGCGGATGGGACAGCTCGCTTTCGTCGGCTCGCACCGCATCAACGGCGTCTCGGCGATGCATTCCGACCTGATGAAGGAGACCGTGTTCCACGATCTCAACCACCTCTATCCCGGCCGCATCACCAACAAGACCAACGGCATCACCTTCCGTCGCTGGCTGATGCTGGCCAATCCGAAGCTGACCGGCCTGATGCGCGAGGTCTGTGGCGAGGCCGTGCTCGACGATTTCTCCCTGTTCGAGCGCCTCGAGGCCCGCGCCAGCGACAATGCCTTCCAGCAGCGCTTTCGCGAGGTCAAGCACCACAACAAGGTGGCGCTGGCGCGGGTGATCAACGAGCGCCTCGGTACCAAGATCGATCCGTCGGCGCTGTTCGACATACAGATCAAGCGCATCCACGAATACAAGCGGCAATTGCTCAACGTCGTCGAGACCATCGCGCTGTACCAGGCGATCAAGGATGAGCCGCAGCGCGACTGGGTGCCGCGGGTGAAAATCTTCGCCGGCAAGGCGGCGGCGAGCTACCGCTACGCCAAGCTGATCATCAAGCTGATCAACGACGTCGCCGAAGTCGTCAACAACGATCCTGATGTCGCGGGACGGCTGAAGGTGGTCTTCCTTGCCGACTACAATGTCAGCCTCGCCGAGGTGATCATTCCGGCCGCCGATCTCTCCGAGCAGATTTCGACCGCCGGCATGGAGGCCTCCGGCACCGGCAACATGAAGCTGGCGCTCAACGGCGCCCTGACCATCGGCACGCTCGACGGCGCCAATATCGAAATCCGCGACCACGTCGGCGCGGAAAACATCGCGATCTTCGGCCTGGAGGCCGGCGACGTCATGATCCGGCGCAAGCAGGGGCTGGATGCGAGCGATATCATCCGTCGCTCGCCGCGGCTGGCGCGGGCCATCACCGCGATCGAGAGCGGCGCGTTCTCGCCCGACGATCCCGCCCGCTTCGCTTCCATCGGCCATGCGCTGCGCTACCTCGACCATTACATGGTCTCGGCCGACTTCGATTCCTATTACGAGACGCAGCGCGGCGTCGACGCCCGCTGGCGGGTGATACCGGCCTGGACCCGCGCCTCGATTCTCAACGTGGCGCGGATGCCGTGGTTCTCCTCCGACCGCACCATCCGGGAGTATGCCGAGGATATCTGGCACGTTCCAGTGCGGGCTGCGCCGGTGCCGGAGGCCGAGGCCCAGCGCGGGGCGACGCGGTAGCGAGCAGTCGTCAAGCTCGGCCATGACGGCGGAGGCCACTACCTCTGGCGTCATTGAATTCGGCGAAAGGGCCGTGATAGCAACGGCGTCATTGCCTGCGACAAACGCGAAGCGTTTGTGCAAGGGAGCGCAAGCGACGAAGCAATCCACACTTGCTTTGTCGCCTCTGGATTGCTTCGCTTACGCTCGCAACGACGGAAGGTCCCATGCTCACCAAATCCCCTCACCTCTTCGACGACGCAACACGGGTAACCGCCGGCGATAGCTGCTGGCAGGGCAAGACCAGCCCGGACTATTGGGCCTTTGTCGGCCCGTTCGGCGGCTGCACGGCAGCGACGATCCTGCGCGCGCTGATGGAGCATCCGCAGCGGGCGGGCGATCCGTTGTCACTTACCGTGAATTTCTGCGCGCCGGTGGCGGAAGGCGCTTTCGATCTCGACGTACGGCTGGTCAAGGCCAACCGTTCGAGCCAGCACTGGTGCGTGGAGATGACGCAGAGCGGCGGCGACGTTGCGACGCTGGCGACCGCTGTGTTCGCCGAGCGCCGGCCGTCATGGTCGCACCAGCAGGTGAAATTTCCGGACGCCGCGCCGTTCGCGCAGGCACGCTCGTTTCCGAACACGCCGATGACCTGGACGCACCAGTATGATTTCCGCTTTGTCGAGGGCGAGCCGAGTTTCTACGGCTCGCCCGCGGCGGAGCCGCTCGATGCCTTCTCCAAGCAGTGGATCGGCGACCGCGTGCCGCGAAAGGTCGACATGCTGTCGCTGATGTCGATGTCGGATGCCTTCTTCGGCCGGGTGTTTCTGGCGCGGCGGGAACTTGTTCCATTCGGCACGGTGTCAATCACCACGTATTTTCATACCGCGTCGGAAGAGCTGGCGGGCGAGGACATCACGCACGTGCTGGCGGCCGCCGACGCCCGGATTTTCCACAGGAGTTACGGCGACCAGCACGGCGAATTGTGGTCACCCTCGGGGCGCCTGCTCGCAACCACGACGCAAATCGCTTATTTCAAGGCGTAGTGGCGTAGGGTGGGCAAAGGCGCGCAGCGCCGTGCCCACCATGTATCCGATCGTTACCTGGAAAGGGTGGGCACGCTTCGCTTTGCCCACCCTACGGCTCTATCGAAAGGCGGCCGCATGTCCGACGCCAACGTTCCCCGCATCGCCCTGCTCGGCGTTCCCATCGAAATCGGCGCCTCGCAACTCGGCACCCTGATGGGACCGGATGCGCTGCGTACCGCGGGGATCGGCCGCATCCTCGATCAGCTCGGCTTTGCCGTCGAGGACCATGGCAACATGGCCAAGCCCGGCCCTGCTCCCGCCGAAGGACCGCCGCCCGCGAACGCCAAATATTACGACACGATCAAGGGCTGGATTCGCGCACTCAGCGAACGTTCCTATGCGCTGGCGCGTTCGGGCGCCGTTCCGATCTTCATGGGCGGCGATCATTCGCTGTCGATGGGATCGGTGAACGGCGTCGCGCGCCATTGGCAGGAACAGGGCCGGCCGCTGTTCGTGCTCTGGGTCGATGCCCACGCCGACTACAACACGCCGCAGACGACGGAGACCGGCAACATGCACGGCATGTCGGCCGCGTTCCTGTGCGGCGAAGGCGGCCTCGACGATCTGCTCGGCGGCACGCCCCGCGCCTCGATCGGCCCGGACCAGCTCGACCTGTTCGGCATCCGCTCGATCGATCCTGAGGAGAAGAAGCTGGTGTTCGAGCGCCGCGTCGCGATCGCCGACATGCGCGCGATCGACGAGTTCGGCGTCGGCGTCCTGATCCGCAAGGTGATCGAACGCGTGCGGGCGCGGAACGGTGTGTTGCATGTTTCCTTCGACGTCGACTTCCTCGATCCCACGGTCGCCCCCGGCGTCGGCACCACGGTGCCGGGCGGCGCGACCTATCGCGAGGCGCACTTGATCATGGAGCTGCTGCACGATTCCGGGCTGGTGCGCTCGGTCGATGTCGTCGAGCTCAACCCGTTCCTCGACGAGCGCGGCCGCACCGCGCGCGTTGCCGTCGAGCTGATCGGCAGCCTGTTCGGATTGCAAATCACCGACCGGCGGACGCCGAGCAATGCGATGTTACCGGGCAACGGCTCTGCGCCGGGCGGCTAACTCTAGCGCTGATCGAGGCTCATGATGACGTGCACCAGACAGCCATTCACGGTGCGTCCCGGCGGGTGCGAGGATGACGGCGTCGCGACGTGGAAGTCGCCTGCCCTCAGATTGAGATCGCCGAACGAGAGATCGCCTTCGATGACAAGCGTGTGCTCGTCGGCGTCATGCGCGTGCGGCTGATAGGACGCGCCGGGCGCCATCCGGATCAACAGATGTTGCCGGTTCTGCGCGCGATCGACGTGCAGCAAACGACCCTGGATGCCCGGGCTGACCTCGAACCAGTTCGCCGTCCCCGCGCGTTTGGTCACGGTGCCCGGCAGGTCGGCGCCCGCACCCTCGATCCGGCCAAGAATCTTTTCGAACAGCCCTGACGGCGGCGGCTCGGCCTCTCCCGCCGGCAGATTGGCAAACATGCTCTCCCAATATTCGACCTGGGCCCGCAGCGCTTCGTCCGCTTTCAGTCGCTGCGCGAAGGCGCTTCTCGCCTCCTCGCCGAGCAGCCCGAGGACATATTCGGCGGCATCGTGGGCCCCGGGGTTCACTGGCTTAGACATAGCTGCAACTTCTCAACAGCACGGTGAATCCAGGTCCTGATCGTTCCAACCGGAACGGCTGAATGCGCGGCCAGCTCCTCGTAGCTCAAGCCGTAATAGTAGGCCAAAAGCACGGATTGCCGGTAGTTTTGTTCCAGAAGGCCGAGGCACTTTCGCAAGTCCGGCGCCAGCGCGGGATCGTACGGCACCTGGTTTGACAGCGCTTCGAGCACGGCCACGACGCTCTCGTCGGTCAGCGATACCGGCGCTGTCCGCCGCGCCGGCAGCCGGTCGAGCGCCACCCGACGCACAACCGTCACCATCCAGCTCATGGCACCGCCTCTGGCGGGATCGAACAGATAGGATTTTTGCCAGATCCGCAGCATCGCCTCCTGAAAGGCGTCCTCGGCGGCGTTGCGGTCGCGCAGCATCCGACTGCAAATCCCGAATAGCGTCGGGCCTGTCTGCTCGTAGAGCCGACGAAACGCCGCCCGGTCGCCTTGGGCGACAGACCTGAGCACCTGCCCCAAATCGTCCTCGGAAATCTGTCGCATTCTGAGCGGGATAGGCCGGATGCACAATCAAGGGTGGCTGTTCCTCGCGAACTATAGGGCTCAGGAAGCTACGGTTCAACGGGCCGAGGTTTCAAAGCAGGCGTTGCCGCCGGCGGCCAAAAAATCATCGCCGGTGCCCCGGGGGCCGAAACTTTTTTTGCGGGCCATCCGTACTGGCGGGATAAGGCCTGCTCAACGCGGGATGTTTGCGAGCAGGTGGTCAGAAAATCGAGTTGGGGAAACCATGGTGAACGCGACGCCGCAGGGTACGACCGGACAACAGGACGGCAGAGCGCTTCTTCTGCAATTGCTCGCGGACGTCGCTGGCGGCAACAAATCCGCCTTCGCAAGGCTCTACGGCCTCACCCACGCCAAGCTGCTCGGCATCGCCCTTCGCGTCCTGAGGGACCGGGCGCTGGCCGAGGATGTGCTGCAGGAGAGCTATCTGAAGATCTGGCGTCACGCCGCAAGCTACG
The DNA here is from genome assembly GCF_001693515.2 of Bradyrhizobium paxllaeri. NCBI lineage: Bacteria > Pseudomonadati > Pseudomonadota > Alphaproteobacteria > Hyphomicrobiales > Nitrobacteraceae > Bradyrhizobium > Bradyrhizobium paxllaeri. The sequence continues at coordinate 564,128 of NZ_CP042968.1, read as the reverse complement.
ATCCTGCGATCGCCTCGCCGATGACCTGGATGGCGACCATCGTCAGGCATGGCGCCATCGACAGTTTACGGAAACGCCAGCTCGAGGCGCTCGAAGCGGAGGACAAGATCGCCGCGTTCGCGTCGAGCGATCCCGATCCGGTCGACGAAATCCATCTCGCGCGGCTGCGTCCGAAGGCGCTGGCGGCGTTCGCGCGACTACCCGAACACAAGCGCCAGCTGATCATGCAGGCGTATCTCAGGGACAAGAGCCGCCACGACCTGTCGAAGCGGCTCGGCATTCCCGCCAATACCGTCAAGACGCATTTGCGGCGGGCGCTGCTGGAACTGCGCGCCACGATGTTTGCCTCTATCGAGGCGAGAACGCAGAGTGCCGCCTGAAACGAAAAGGGCGGCCTCGCGGCCGCCCTCGTCGTTCTCGGATGATCCGATGCAGTTACTCCGCCGCGAGCTTGGTGTCCGGCGCGGCGGCGCGGACTTCGGCGTCGACTTGGGCTTCGAACTTGGCAAAGTTCTTCTGGAACATGCCGACCAGTGCGCGCGCGGTCTTGTCGAACTCGGCCTTGTCCTTCCAGGTGTTAACGGGATCGAGGATCTCGCTCGGCACGCCCGGCAGCGCGGTCGGTACCGCGAAACCGAAATACTTGTCGGTGCGGAATTCGACGTTGCGCAAGGAGCCGTCGAGCGCCGCGGTGAGCAGCGCACGCGTCACCTTGATCGGCATGCGGCTGCCGGTGCCGAATTTGCCGCCGGTCCAGCCGGTGTTGACCAGCCAGCAATCGACATTGTGCTTGGCGATCAGCTCGCGCAGCATGTTGCCGTAGACGGAAGGATCGAGCGGCAGGAACGGCGAACCAAAGCAGGTGGAGAATTCCGGCTGCGGCTCGTTGCCGAGACCGCGCTCGGTGCCCGCGACCTTCGCGGTATAGCCGGACAGGAAGTGATACATCGCCTGCGCCGGCGAAAGCTTGGCGATCGGCGGCAACACGCCGAAGGCATCGGCCGCCAGCATCACGACGTTCTTCGGCTGGCCGGCGCGGCCGGTACGCGAAGCGTTCGGGATGAAGTCGAGCGGATAGGCCGAGCGGGTATTTTCCGTCTTCGAACCATCGTCAAAATCGGGCACCCGGTTGTCTTCGCCGAGCACCACGTTTTCCAGCACGGCGCCGAAGCGGTTGCTCGCGGCAAAGATCTGCGGCTCGGCTTCCTTCGACAGCTTGATGCACTTGGCGTAGCAGCCGCCTTCGAAATTGAAGACGCCATCATTGCCCCAGCCGTGCTCGTCGTCGCCGATCAGCGTGCGGTTCGGATCGGCCGACAGCGTGGTCTTGCCGGTGCCGGATAGCCCGAAGAAGATCGCGGTGTCGCCCTTGGGCCCGACATTGGCCGAGCAGTGCATCGGCAGCACGCCCTTGGCGGGCAGATAATAGTTCAGCGTGGTGAAGACCGACTTCTTCATCTCACCGGCATAATAAGACCCGCCGATCAGGACGATCTTGCGGGCGAAATCGATCGCGACGACGTTCTCCGAGCGCACGCCGTGACGTTTCGGATCGGCGCGGAAGCTCGGCAAGTCGATGATGGTGAGTTCAGGCACGAAATCGCGCAGCGCCGAAACTTCGGGGCGGATCAGCAGCGTGCGGATGAACAGCGAGTGCCACGCAAGCTCGGTGAACACGCGGGTCTTGATCTGGAAGCTCGGATCGGCGCCGCCATAGAGATCCTGCGCGAACAGCGTCATGCCTTCGGCATGCTTGAGGAAGTCGGTATAGAGTGCCGAGAACTGCTCCGAGGTGATCGACTGGTTGCCGGCCCACCACATGTTCTTGTCGGTGGTCCCATCGCGAACCGTGAACTTGTCCTTGGGGCTGCGGCCGGTGAACTCGCCGGTGTCAGCGCACAACGCGCCGTCCGCCGACAGCACGGCCTCGCCTGCCGCGAGTGAGTATTGATAAAGCTGCGGCGCACCGAGATTCCAGTGCACCGTCTTGAGATTTTTTAAGCCGAATTTGTCAGCGCCGAAGGCACCGTTGCGTAGACCCGTCTCTTGCACGAAGACTCCTCCTCGAACCCGCGTTACACTCGTCGCGCGCTTGTCGCTTGACGCGCTCTGTCGCGGTGACCTCTGTGAATATAGCCTTTCGGCCTCGGTCCGGCGACCTAATACTGATGAACGCCGGGCTTGCCAAGCCGATCCACGCGAATTGGTTTATGCAGGCAAGGGCGGTTGATCTGCATCAATCGCTTGCTGCGGCGCTTCTTGTTCGTTTGCCGCCATGGTTGCGCGACCATCCGTCTCAACGCGGCAGAGGTCGGAATTGTTGCGTCGCACCATCGAAATTTTTCAGCGCGTGGCGCCCTCTCCGATCAACGCAAACGGCGCCCAGTACGCCGGATAGGCATTGCGCGGCGAGGACGGGTCGTTGAGATAGGCCAGCATGGCCTGCCGCAGCGCCTCGGCGCGCCCGAGCTTGGGATCGCCCTTCAGGCGGTCGAAGGTCGATATCGATAGCCGCGTGGCGGCCTCCGAACTGACCGCCCAGTGCGACACCAAGAGCGCCCGCGCGCCGGCATAGAAGAAAGATCGCGCCAGTCCCGAAAGCGCCTCGGCGCCGGGCTTGTCGCCGGCGATGGTGTTGCAGGCTGACAGCACCACCCAATCGGCGTTGAGCTTCAACTGCGCGACTTCGCTTGCCGTAAGCAGGCCGTCATCGAATTCGCTCGGCTGCCTCGGAATGCTCAGCACCAGCGACGGTTCGGCAAGCCCTTTCACGTCGCCGGCGACGAGGCCGTGGGTGGCGAAATAGACGATGCCGTAATCGGCGAGCGGCGTGCGCTTCAGCGTGGTTTCGCTGGCGTCTTCGCCGAGATGAATGTCGGCCGCCGCCACGCCGAGATTTTTGGCGATCGTGTTGAGCTCATCGGCGGTATCGGGCAGTTGCGCCAAGGCATCCGAAAGCCGCGCGCGATCGACGCCGGCGCCCTGCCAGAAATCGGTGTAGGCGCCGCTCGCGAGGCTGCGCGCGGCGGTCCTGGAACGATTGCCATCGGCAGGCTTTGCAGCGGGATTGAAAATGGGATCGCCAAAGCCCGTCATCGGCTTGGTGCTCTGCTCCTTGCGCGCGAACACCCGCAGCGCTTTCAGGCTCGCGGCCGACGGCAATATCGAGACCGCCTGACGCTTCAACAGCCAGGCCGCATCGCGATAGCCCTCGAATGTCTCGGGGATGGCGGCCTCCGGCTTTTCGGTCACCAGCAAATGGAACGGCAGCGCCGTCAGCGCGCCCGACGCCACCACCAGAAGCGACGGCTTGTCCTTGATCAACGCATCGACCGGCGCCAGCAACGTCCCGTGCAGCTCATTGGCGAGTGCGAGATCGAACAGCCCGGATTTGCCGGAGGCATCGTTCGCCTTGCCGAGATCCAGCCCGCGGCGGAACGCGGCCACCTGCTGCGACAAGGTTTCCGCGCCGCGCGGGATCGGCTTCCAGTCAAAGCTCTCGCGGGTGATGGCAATGACGTAGCTTTCCACCTCGGTGACGGCGAACTGCACCAGCGCTTCGTTTTCCGACAGCAGCGACTGGATCTCCTTCACCGTCATCGGCGATGGATTCGACAGCGCGGCGTAGTTGGGAAATTCCGCCGACAACGTCTTCTGCAGTGACGCCCGCTCGGTCGCGACAGCGGCAAGCCGGGTGCGGGCGCGCTGCTCGGAAGCGGCGTCGCGCTTCGAGCGCTCTTTCGAGACCGCTGCAACGATCGACTTGTCGAGGGCTTCCGATTCAGAAGCGAGATCCTGATCGCGGCGCACCAGTTCGGACAGGCGATCGCTTCCCGCGGCCAGCCGCACCGCCAGCTTGTTCACGGCCGAGGCAACCGAGGACTGGGTGCCGCGCTGGATCACGCTGAGCATATCGTTCACGGCCTTGTCGCGCGGCACCAGATGCTGGCGCTCCGCATCCGCCAGTACCGGAAGCGCGGCGCGGGGTTGCGCGCGTCCGCTTCCGATCAGCCGCTGCACCAATGGCAGCGCCTCGCCGGGACGACCCGAGGCCTGATAGAACGAGGCCAGATTGTTGGTCGACGTCGCGGTATCCGGATGATCGGACCCGACGGCGCGTTCGCGGATCGCCAAGGCGCGCTCGAACAGCGGCTGCGCCTCGGCGTAGCGGCCCTGCCGCTCATAGAGATCGGCAAGATTGTTGAGCGAGCGCGCGACATCGGGATGTTCGCGGCCCAGCACTTTTTCGCGGATCGCCAGCGATCGCTTGATCCGCGGCTCGGCCTCGGCATAGCGGCGCTGGACCTTGGCGACCTGGCCGAGATTGTTCAAAAGCGTCGCCACCGCGGGATGCTCCGGGCCTGCCGCCTTTTCGTAGATCGCCAGCGCCCGCTTGAACAACGGTTCGGAATCGCCATGGCGGCCGAGCTTCTCGTAATGCGTCGCCAGATTGTTGAGAGATTGTCCGATATCCGGGTGACCGGCAGGTAGCGACCTCTCACGTACGGACAGCGCGCGCCTGAACAAGGGCTCGGAGTCGGCATAGCGCTGCTGGCGCTGGTACAGCGCCGCCAGATTGGTCAGCGCAGCCGCGATCTCCGGCGATTCAAGACCGGTCGTCTTTTCCAGCACCGCGATGGATCGCTTGAGCAACGGCTCCGCCTCCCCATCCCTGCCCTGATTGCCGTAGGCCTGCGCCAGATTGTTCAGCGCCGCGCCAACCTCACGGTTCAAAGGACCGAATCTTTTTTCGAGGCTTTCCACCTGTTCCTTCGCCAGCGCCACGGCTTCCGCATATTTGCCGGCGCGGCCGAGTTCGTTGACCTTGGCGCTGACCGCGGCGAGGTCGCCCTTTTGCGCCAGCGATGGCGTGGAGAGGCACGTGCCCGACAACAGCGCCAGGCACACGGAAAATATCAATCGATTGCGGGATTTCATGCGGGCTTTCGCTGGTCAACTACGCGCAGGTCTGCATTAGGTCGCGGAAACTTCCGCACCCGTTCAAATCCGCGTTCGCTATTGGCTGGCGTTAACCCTTGTGCGCCCTTCGTCAGCCTTTGGCCCGCGCCTCGCCCGCCAGCCGCACCAGCATCTTGCGGAGCGCCATCGCGCTGGTGACGCGCTCCGGGAAATCCAGCCGCAACGTTGCGCTGTCGGCCTGCATGTCCATGCCGTCGGGGTCGCAGCCGGTGCAGCGCCAATCGGCGGATTCGGCGCCCAGCAGTCGGGTCGCGTAGAGGTTCATCGCCTCGCGGTGATCCTCATTCATGTGCTCCACCGCGCCCTGCTCGGCTTCCAGCAGATCGGCGGCATCGCCGATCTCGGTCAGAAACTGCGCCGGCTTGAGATCGATGATGCGGCCGAAGCCGGCGACCAGATGCAGACCCGACGGGGCGATCCGGAAGAACGAGAAATCTTTGAAATCCACGAAGGCTTCCGCGGAGGGATGGGCATTGAGATAGCGCCGGCGCAGGATTTTCGCGGGCTCCCCGGTGGCCTCCTCGGCCCGGCCCGCCAGCATGATCCGCGCACCTTCCAGCGGGTCGCCGGCAGCGCGCTCGTCCAGCATCAGCGATACTCGGCTATCGGCGAGGAGATTTTTCGTATGCAGCGCGAGCCGCGAAACCAGCAGAATTGGCGAGGCGTCGGCATGGCTCGCAACGTTAACGAGCGAGCAGTAGGGGTCGCCACTTTCAGGCATAAGCGTGGCGAGCGCGCCCTGCCGGCTGCGCCGCAGCAGCGAACGAGCGAGCTTGGAAGCGTCAAAATTTGCGGTCGGCTGCATGGTTTCTTTCCGGCCATCTTATTGCAAAAAGGGCCTTTTCTCGGCTAGACAGGGTGCTATATGGGGGACGGTGCGTCTCCCTGGGGGCGTTTTGCGGAACTCGGTCATAGTTCAGCCCAGCTTGCATTGCTCGTTGACCGTGTACGAAGCCCATTTATGCGGCGTCTGGCTGAAGTGCCCGCCGTTTAAGCCACTCTCTTATTCGAAAGCAGGCTCATGCCCACAATCGCCCTGGTCGATGATGACCGCAACATTCTCACTTCCGTGTCGATCGCGCTCGAAGCCGAAGGCTATCGCATCATGACCTACACGGATGGTGCCTCGGCGCTGGACGGCTTCCGCACTTCGCCGCCAGACCTCGCGATCCTCGATATCAAGATGCCGCGCATGGACGGCATGGAAACGCTACGCCGGCTGCGGCAGAAGTCCGACCTGCCGGTGATCTTTTTGACCTCCAAGGATGAAGAGATCGACGAATTGTTCGGTCTCAAGATGGGTGCCGACGATTTCATCCGCAAGCCATTCTCGCAGCGCCTCCTGGTCGAGCGCGTCAAGGCCGTGCTCCGCCGCGGCCAGCCCAAGGATCCGACCGCGGTGCCGAAGGAGCCGGATGCGCGCGCGCTGGACCGCGGCCTGTTGCGGATGGACCCGGAGCGTCACACCTGCACCTGGAAGAACGAGCCTGTGACGCTGACGGTGACGGAATTCTTGATCCTGCAGGCGCTGGCGACCCGGCCCGGCGTGGTCAAAAGCCGCAACGCGCTGATGGATGCCGCCTATGACGACCAGGTCTATGTCGACGACCGCACCATCGACAGCCACATCAAGCGGCTGCGCAAGAAGTTCAAGGTGGTCGACGACGATTTCGAGATGATCGAGACGTTGTACGGCGTCGGCTATCGATTCAAGGAAGCCTGATCTGCGTCCTCCGGGCGGAAGTGTTGACTGACACATCCGCCCGGACGACGTAGAAGCGTAGAACTAGAAGACGGCGCATCACAACCGGCAGCTCGGCCATTGCTAGATCGAACGCAGCCCGATCCCAGCCTGAACCACGAGGATGCTCTGGAGCTCCTCGAACGGGAACGCGTTGCCGCCGAGGTTAGTGTCGGCGAGACGGGCTGGCGGCGGCCGCTCGGCTGGCTGCGACGGGCCGGACAGTTCTTCTTCGCGCTCTCCTTCTCCAGCCTCACGCGCCGCATCGTCTCGCTCAATCTGGCGGGCCTCGTCGCGCTGGTGGCGAGCATTCTCTATCTCTCGCAATTCCGTGCCGGCCTGATCGATGCGCGGGCGCAGAGCCTCCTGGTGCAGGCTGAAATCATCGCCGGCGCGATCGCCGCCTCCGCCACCGTCGAAACCAACACCATCACCATCGATCCCGACCGCCTGCTCGATCTCAAGCCCGGCGAAAGCTACGGCGCGCCGGACGAATCTTCGGGGCTTGATTTTCCGATCAATCCGGAGCGCGTCGCGCCGGTGTTGCGGCGGCTGATCTCGCCGACCAAGACGCGCGCGCGCATCTATGGCGGCGACGGCGGCATGATCCTCGACAGCCGCAGTCTCTATGGCCGCGGCGACGTGATGCGGTTCGAACTGCCGCCGCCGTCGACGGAGAAGCCGGGTTTTGTCGAGCGCGCCACGATCTCGATCCGTACCTGGCTCAATCGCGGCGACCTGCCGCTCTATCGCGAGCTCGGCCCCGAAAACGGCAAGGGCTACCAGGAAATCGTACAGGCGCTCGACGGCGTCAAAAGCAGCATGGTGCGCGTCAACGACCGCGGCGAGGTGATCGTCTCGGTCGCCGTCCCGGTGCAGCGCTTCCGCGCCGTGCATGGCGCGCTGATGCTGTCGACGCAGGGCGACGACATCGACCAGATGGTGACCGCCGAACGGCTGGCGATCCTGAAAGTGGGCGGCGTTGCCTCCGCGGTCATGATCGTGCTGTCGCTATTGCTCGCGAGCACGATCGCAGGTCCGGTGCGGCGGCTGGCCGACGGCGCCGAGCGCGTCCGCCGGCGCATCCAGACCCGTGTCGAGATTCCCGACTTCACTCGCCGCCGCGACGAGATCGGCCATCTCTCGGGCGCGCTGCGCGACATGACCAATGCGCTCTATAGCCGCATCGAGGCGATCGAGATGTTCGCCGCCGACGTCGCTCACGAATTGAAGAATCCACTGACCTCGCTGCGGTCGGCGGTGGAGACGCTGCCGCTGGCGCGCAACGACACCAGCCGCGCGCGCCTGCTCGAGGTGATCGAGCACGACGTCAAGCGGCTCGACCGGCTGATCTCGGACATCTCCGACGCCAGCCGTCTCGATGCCGAATTGCAGCGCCAGGACATGGCGCCGGTCGATCTGCGCCGGTTGCTGACGACGCTGACCTCGGTGGCCAACGAAACCAGGCTGGGTCACGACGTCGCAGTCGAGGCGCGCTTCGAGGGCCGCGGAGCTACCGACCCATTCCTGGTGCCGGGCCATGATTCCCGGCTCGGACAGGTGATCTCCAACCTCTTGTCCAATGCGCAATCCTTCTCCACCCCCGGCGGGAAAGTGCGCGTCACCTGCCGCCGTGCGCGTTCGGAAATCGAAATCATCGTCGATGACGACGGGCCGGGCATCGGCGAGGATGCGCTGGAGCGCATCTTCGAGCGCTTCTACACCGACCGTCCGCATCAGGGCTTTGGCCAGAACTCAGGCCTGGGGCTCTCGATCTCCAAGCAGATCATCGAAGCGCATAACGGGCGGATCTGGGCGGAAAATCGCCACGGCCCGGCCGACGCTGACGGCAAGCCGAGCGTGGCTGGCGCGCGCTTCGTGGTCCGGCTGCCCGCGCTATGACGGGGGAAGCCAGCGTGCACGCCTCCGCCGTACTGGTGGGCGAGCGCGCCGTGCTGATCCGGGGACCGTCGGGGGCCGGCAAGTCGCGACTTGCCTTCGATCTGATTCTCGCCGGACGCGCCGGACAGCTTCCGCCGGCCGTTTTGGTCGGCGATGACCGTGTCCATCTCGACACAGTGGCCGAACAATTGTGGGTCCGGCCGGCGCGGGAACTGGCCGGCCTGATCGAGGTCCGGGGCCTCGGGATCCGCCGCTGCGACTTCGTGGGCGAGGCGATGGTCGGCCTCGTCGCCGATCTCGCAGCCGGCGACGCGGAGCGGCTACCGCCGCCGGAAGCGCTCAGAATCCGCCTTAATGGTGTTTTGCTACCGCGAATTCCCGTCCCGGTGGGCTTTGACCCCTTCCCACTGATTGCAGCTGCCCTGACTACAACCGATGGTTCCGGTTCCTTCAAACCTTTGGACGATTGCTCGAAGGGAATTGGTAACCATATAAGCCCCAATATCGCCACCGATTAATCCGGCGCAGGCCTCACTTCTTACCGGCAAATTCCGGAACAATAGCCAAGATGCCCTCTTGCGCGGGGCCTCTGGATGGTCAAAGTGGCGCGTTCGTGCGGTGCACCAAAAAGCACCCGCGAGGAGTTTCCGATGATTGGTCTAGTGCTTGTGACCCATGGGCGCCTTGCCGACGAGTTCAAGGCGGCGCTCGAACATGTCATGGGTCCGCAAAAACAAATCGAAGCCATCACGATTGGAGCCGAGGACGACTCCGATCTTTGTCGAAGCGATATCATTGAAGCGGTGAATCGCGTTGACAGCGGCGATGGTGTCGCCATCCTTACCGACATGTTTGGCGGCACCCCTTCCAACCTAGCGATTTCCTGCATGAGCCGCCCGAAGGTGGAGGTGCTCGCAGGCATCAATCTTCCCATGCTGGTCAAGCTTGCCAAGGTGCGCGAGGAGCGCTCGCTTCCCGATGCCATCGCCATGGCGCAGGAAGCCGGGCGCAAATACGTCACCATCGCGAGCCGCGTGCTCGCCGGCAAATGAGCGACGACGCCGCGCCCGGAAAGGAACTCGGGTCCGGCGTGCCGGCCGGCGCCATCTCGCGGGAACTTCTCATCATCAACAAGCGCGGCCTGCATGCGCGGGCCTCGGCCAAGTTCGTCCAGATGGTCGAGCGCTTCAACGCCGAGGTCTGGGTGACCCGCGGCAATGAAACCGTCGGCGGCACCTCGATCATGGGCTTGATGATGCTGGCGGCGGGGCCTGGAACCACCGTTACGGTCTCCGCGACCGGCCCCGAGGCGCAAGCCGCGGTCGATGCGATCGCCGCGCTCATTGCCGACAAGTTTAATGAAGAGGGTGTGTGAGAGGCTGAGCTGAATGGCTCTGCCTCACCTCTCCGCGCTTGCGAGGAATTTGTAGGGTGGGCAAAGGCGCGATAGCGCCGTGCCCACCATCTATCCGAGCAGCTGACACGGATGGTGGGCACGCTTTGCTTTGCCCACCCTACGGCACCACGGCCTGATAACTCAAAACGGATTCGTAACAATCCCGCCGTCGGCGCGGAGCGCGGCGCCGTTGGTGGCGCTGGAGGCTTTTGAGCAGACGTAGCAGATCAGATTCGCGACTTCTTCCGGCTTGGCATAGCGCTGCAGCAGCGACGCAGGGCGGCGTTCGCTGAAGGTGCGCGAGACGAGATCGTCGACGGTCGTTCCCGCGGCTTTCGCCCGCGCGGCCAGACGCACCGGCGCCATCTCGACCCAGGTCGGGCCGGGCATCACCGAATTCACGGTGACGTTGGTGCCCCTGGTCGTCTCGGCTGCGCCGCGCGCGATGACGAGCTGCGCCGATTTCGAAAAACCGTAATGCACCATCTCCTTCGGAATGAAGACGCCGGATTCGCTGGAGACGAACACGACGCGGCCCCAGTCCTTGTGATCCAGCATCCGCTTCAGATAATGCCGCGTCAGCCGCACCCCGCTCATCACGTTGACTTCGAACATTTTTGACCAATCGGCATCCTCGATCTCGAAGAAGCCCTTTGGTTCGTAGATGCCGAGATTGTTGACGAGGATGTCGACATCGGGGAATTGCGCCACCAGCGCAGCACAGCCCGCCGCATCGCCGAGGTCGAACGCCGCCGCATGCACCTTGGCCGACGGTGCCGCCGCTTGGACTTTTGCCACGGCCTTGTCGACCGCCGTCTGCTCACGCCCGTTGACGATCACCGCCGCGCCCATCTGCGCAAGGCCAATGGCCGTTGCAAGCCCGATGCCGCGCGTCGAGCCGGTAACCAGCGCCGTCTTGTCCGTCAGATCGAGATTCATGCGTTGCCCCTCACGTTTCTAGCCGCAGCTACTTGGCCGGCGGCACGATGTAGATGTTCCAGGCCGTCGCGGGGCCGGGGTGACCTAAGAAGAATCGCCGCGTGGTCATCACCATGCGTTCGGCATTGGCGGCATGGGTCTTCATCCACGCCTCGCATTTTTCCAGCTTCCAGTCGCCGGTTTCGCAGATGCCGATGAAGCCGGATCGCTTCGCTTCGTCGAGCGAGGTCAGGCCCGACGACCACGGTTCGTCCGGCGTCAGTGACGCCGGATGATCGGGGCTGTAGAAGGTGACGGGCTGGCCGGTATCGGTATAGGCGGCGACCACCGGCCAATGCGATCGGAAGCGGGTGTGCCAGGCTTCCGTCAGTTCGCGGGCAAGTTCGGAGCGCGCCCGGTAGGTCGCGCCTGCCGTGCGCTTTTCGCTGAGTTCATAGGCGACGATCCTGGGCGATATCGCCAGCACAATCAGCGAAATCACCAGCCAGGTCGCCGTCAGGTTCATCAGCGCGACTTTCCGGACCCGCACCGCTGATATCGCGACCAGCGCGAGCGGTGTCAGGAAGAACAGCGGGATACCCCAATCGGTCTTGAGGTAGAAATGCAGGATCAACGCACCGAGCGGCGGCCCGACCGCCACCACGGCCTGGATGATCCAGACATTGAGCGCCTGGGACGTGTTCACGCCTGAATTGGCGCCGCGCGCGAAAGCCGGAAACGGCGTCAAACGCCACGGCCGCCACATCAGCGCGATCGCACCGAGCACCACCGGCAAGGCCAGCAATGCGAGATTATGTCCGATATAGCCCACCACGAGCTCGTTGATCGTGGTGCGGTCGGTAAGCGTATAGGTGTCACCGGCATAGGTGAACGGAACGAAGTTCACCTGCTCCAGCCACATCAAATGCGGAAACATCGCGACGACGAGCGTGACGATAGCGACCCACGGCGCCGGCGAACGCAGGAACTGCAGGCGCGCGGGATGGATCAGCGCGGCAAGGCCGATGGCGCCGATCATGGTAACCGCCCAGTATTTGGTCATCAGCGCCAGCGCGCCGGCAAGCCCGAGCCACACACCGGATCTGATGCTGCGCTTTTCAAACGCATCGAGATAGGCCAGCACGACGAGCGGCAGCGTGACGAGCTGCAACAGGTCGGGATTGTACTTGAAGCCCTTGAAATTGAAGATCGGATAGAGCGCGAGCATCACCACGACGAAGAACGCGCGGCGATGATCCACCACGCGCAGCGCCAGCCACCAGCAGATCACGAGCCCACAGGCCAGCGTCGCCATCGCCAGCGCATAGCTTGACCAGTCGGTGACCGGAAACAGCATGAACCAGGCGCCGGCAACCCATCCGGAGAGCGGCGGATGCTTGCCATAGCCGAGCAGGAACTTCTGGCCCCAGGCGAAGGCCTCCGCGACGTCCATATGGACGTCCTGCCCGGTCTTCAGGTTGACCAGAATCAGCGTCCACAGCACGGCGTGGACCACGGCAAAGCCGGTCACCAGCCAGAGCCCAGCCTTGGGATCGCTGGCCTGCGAGGCCAGCCACGCTGTCAGCCTTTGGATCGATGGGAAACGCCTGCCGCGCGCGGCCGCGGGCGAAATGGATGCAGTGGACATGGCCCACTCCGTAGCGTGTTTTGGGGCCGAGTGGAATCAGCTTGCCGTGAAGAAACCCCCTTAAAATACAGCAAGATGGTTGCCGCACAGGAGCGTGAATGCTATCCCGCGCCCCATGACAACCTCGTCCATTTCCAACATCCGCAACTTCTCCATCGTCGCCCATATCGACCATGGCAAATCGACGCTGGCCGATCGCCTGATCCAGATGACGGGCGGGCTGACAGATCGCGAAATGGCGGGCAAGGAACAGGTGCTCGATTCCATGGATATCGAGCGCGAGCGCGGCATCACCATCAAGGCGCAGACGGTGCGGCTGAACTACCGCGCCAAGGACGGCAAGGATTACATCTTCAACCTGATGGACACGCCCGGCCATGTCGACTTCGCCTACGAAGTCTCGCGGTCGCTGGCGGCCTGCGAGGGATCGCTGCTCGTGGTCGACGCCAGCCAGGGCGTGGAAGCGCAGACGCTCGCCAACGTCTATCAGGCGCTCGACAACAATCACGAGATCGTGCCGGTCCTCAACAAGGTCGACCTGCCGGCGGCCGAGCCCGACAAGGTCAAGCAGCAGATCGAGGACGTGATCGGCATCGACGCCTCCGACGCCGTGATGATCTCGGCCAAGACCGGGCTCGGCGTGCCCGACGTATTGGAAGCCATCGTCACCCGCCTGCCGCCGCCAAAGGGCGACCGCGATGCGACGCTGAAGGCGCTGCTGGTCGATAGCTGGTACGACGTCTATCTCGGCGTCGTCGTGCTCATTCGGGTGGTCAACGGCACCATGAAGAAGGGCCAGCGCATCCGCATGATGGGCACCAACGCGGCCTACGACGTCGAGCGCGTCGGCTTCTTCACGCCGAAGATGCAGCAGGTCGACGAGCTCGGCCCCGGCGAGATCGGCTTCATCACCGCGGCGATCAAGGAAGTCGCCGACACCCGCGTCGGCGACACCATCACCGACGACAAGAAGCCGGTCACCGAAATGCTGCCGGGCTTCAAGCCGGCGATCCCCGTGGTGTTCTGCGGCCTGTTCCCGGTCGACGCCGACGATTTCGAAACGCTGCGCGCGGCGATGGGCAAGCTGCGGCTGAACGACGCGAGTTTCTCGTTCGAGATGGAAACTTCCGCGGCCCTCGGCTTCGGCTTCCGCTGCGGCTTCCTCGGTCTGTTGCATCTGGAAATCATCCAGGAGCGGCTGTCGCGCGAGTTCGACCTCAACCTGATCGCGACTGCGCCAAGCGTGATCTACAAGATGCACCTGACCGACGGCCAGGAAATCGAGATCCACAATCCCGTCGACATGCCCGACGTCGTCAAAATTGCCGACATCGAGGAGCCGTGGATCGAGGCGACGATCCTCACGCCGGACGAATATCTCGGCAGCGTGCTGAAGCTGTGTCAGGATCGACGCGGCTCGCAGAAGGAGCTCACCTACGTCGGCTCCCGCGCGATGGTGAAATACGATCTGCCGCTCAACGAAGTGGTGTTCGATTTCTACGACCGGCTGAAGTCGGTGTCGAAGGGCTACGCCTCGTTCGACTATCATCTGACCGACTACAAGGTGGCCGATCTCGTCAAGATGCAGATCCTCGTCAACGCCGAGCCGGTCGACGCGCTGTCGATGCTGGTGCACCGCACCCGCGCCGAAGGCCGCGGCCGCGCCATGGTCGAGAAGATGAAGGAACTGATTCCGCCGCACATGTTCCAGATCCCGATCCAGGCCGCGATCGGCGGCAAGGTGATCGCCCGCGAAACCGTCCGCGCGCTCCGCAAGGACGTCACCGCCAAGTGCTACGGCGGCGACATCACCCGCAAACGCAAGCTTCTGGAGAAGCAGAAGGAAGGCAAGAAGAAGATGCGGCAGTTCGGCAAGGTCGACATCCCGCAGGAAGCATTTATCGCGGCGCTGAAGGTGGATAGCTGAGGCGTCCGTCGCGAAGCACTGACGATCTCGTGAGCCGGGTGTGGCGCCTCTCCGATGTGGGCCTGGACACAAAATCGCGAAAACAACCCCATGCAAAGTAGAACGGGTGCCGACCGCCGTCGCGACGGATCGCTGTCAACAGCCGCGTTCGTCTTGCCCTCGCAGGCCGGATAGGCCACCATCGCCCCCGCTCAGATCATAATTACAAAAAGAGCGGGGAATCGCATGGGCAAGTCCGCCGGGTCTTCCTACGGCTGGGTCGTGGTCGGCGCCGGTGCGCTGATGACGTGCGTGGCGTTCGGCTCGATGCTGTCGCTTGCCGTGTTCCTGCAGCCAATTTCGCACGACATGGGCTGGTCGCGCAGCGGCATCTCGGCGGCCGCGACGATCGACTTTCTCGCGATGGGGCTGGCGGCGTTCTTCTGGGGCACGCTGTCCGACCGCTTCGGCACCCGCATCGTGGTGCTCTCGGGTACGCTGCTGCTCGGCGCCGGCCTGATCGGCGCGAGCCAGGCCACCAGCCTGTGGCAATTCCAGTTGGCGTTCGGCGTATTGATCGGCATTGCGGCCGGCAGTTTTTACGCGCCGATGGTGGCGGCCGCGAGCGCGTGGATCGAACAGCACCGGAGCCTCGCAGTGGCGCTGGTGTCGGCCGGCATGGGCGTATCGCCGCTCACCGTCGCTCCCTTCGCAAGCTGGCTGATCGCGTCCTATGACTGGCGCACGGCGATGCTGGTGATCGGCATCGTCGCTCTGGCGCTGTTGATTCCGGCCTCCTTGCTGGTGCGGCAGCCGCCGGAGCCTTCAACGCCCGAGGCAGCAAACGGAACCGACGCGCCCGACGGGCAGTGGACCGTCGCGCAGGCGCTGCGAACACCGCAATTCATCATTCTGGCAGGCGCGCACTTCGCCTGCTGCGCGGCGCATTCCGGGCCGATCTTCCACTTGGTCAGCTATGCCATGGTCTGCGGTATCGCGCCGCTAACGGCGGTCACGGTCTACAGCCTCGCGGGATTTTCCGGTCTCGGCGGCCGGCTGCTGCTCGGCGTGCTGGCCGATCGCTTCGGCGCCAAGCACATTCTGGTCGGCGGCTTGTTCGTGCAGGCGCTGTCGATCGCCACCTACCTCGCGGTCGGCCAGCTCGGCGAATTCTACGCGCTGTCGGTGGTCTTCGGCCTCGCCTATGGCGGCGTGATGCCACTCTATGCCGTGCTGGTGCGCGAATATTTCGGCGTGCGCATCATGGGCAGCATGTTCGGCGCCGTCTCCGCCTTTGCTAGCCTCGGCATGGCGCTGGGGCCGCTGGCCGGCGGATGGGTGTTCGACACCTTCCACGCCTACAACTGGCTTTACGTCGGCTCGTTCGCCATCGGCATGGCGGCCGTCGCGGTGGCGTTGAGCTTCCCGTCAGCGAAGCGGCCGCCGCAATCGTCGCTCGATCTGGGGCGGGCGACGGTGTGAGAACCGAGAGCAACCCAAGAAAAAGAAAAATGCGAGGAAACGCATGAACAGGCAGCCCGGGATCGACCTCGTGGAACGCGCGCGGGCGCTGGCGCCATTGATCGTGAACGAGGCGGACGAGATCGAGCGGACGCGACGGCTGACCCCGGCGGTAACGGCGGCGCTGATCGAGAACGGGCTTTACCGCGCACTGCTGCCGAAGAGTTTTGGCGGCGCCGAGGCTTCGCTTGAAGCGTTCATGCAGATGCAGGAGGAGGTAGCAAAAGCCGACGCCTCGACCGCGTGGTGCCTCGGCCAGTGCAGCGTCTGTGCGATGACCGCGGCCTATCTCGATCCTGACGCTGCCAACGAGATCTTCAACGTCGCGCCCGGCATTCTCGCATGGGGCGCGATCAATCATGAAGTGCAGGCGGTTCCGGGCGGCTACAAGGCCAGTGCGCGTTGGGACTTTGCTTCCGGCTCGCGGCAGGCGAGCTGGCTCGGCGCCCATGTCCGCGTCGTCGAGGCCGACGGCACGCCGCGGCGCAAGAAGGACGGCTCCGCCGAAATTCGCACCATCCTGTTTCCGGTGACCAGCGCCACGATGCACGACGTCTGGGACGTGATCGGGTTGCGGGGCACCGGCACCGATTCCTATTCGGTCGACAATCTCTTCATCCCGGAAAAATTCGCAGCGCTTCGCGACGAGCCGGCGGCGCGGCGCGAAAGCGGGCCGCTATACAAGCTCTCCACCAACATGGTGTTCGGCATGGGCTTTGCGGCAACCTCGCTCGGCGTCGCCCGCGCCACGCTCGATGCGGCGATTGACCTTGCCCGCGCCAAGACCCCGCAGGCGCTGAAGGCGATGCGCGACAACAATGCCGTGCAGGGATTGATCGGCCGCACCGAGGCGCAATGGCGCGGCGCCCGCGCCTATCTGTATTCGACCGCCGCCGAGGTCTGGCGCGACCTGTCGGGCGGCGAGGCCATCACGGAAGCGCACCGCATCGCCCTTCGCATCGCCACCACCTGGACCATCCATCAATCGGCCGCCGTGGTCGACACCGCCTATCGCATGGCCGGCGCCACCGCCGTGTTCAACGCCAACGGGTTCGAGCGCCGCTTTCGCGACATGCATGCGATCGCACAGCAGATCCAGGGCCGCGACGCGCATTACGAGGATGCGGGCAAGGCGATCCTATCAGGCAATCTCGACACCCCACCGACGATGCGGTGATGGATTTCAGTCCGTAGTTCTACGGACCTGCCAGCGCCCCCTGTTGTTAAACAATTCATGAAATCTCTTGGGAAGCCTCGCCCCTGGAGCATTGCGTATTTCTCATGTTCAAGATTCGTTCGATCGCCGTTCGACTGATCCTCGCCATTTCGCTGACGGTGGCCGTCGCCTGCGGCATCCTCGGAACCTTCTCGATCATCCAGCAACGCTCGCTGACACAGCTCGCACTCGATCAGCAGCTCAAACTGCAATATGACAGCGTGATCGCCGCGATCGACTATGAGGGGCGGGCCGCGCTCGCGGTCTCATCCGTGATCGCAGCCCTGCCGCCTGTCGCTGATGCCCTCGCAAAGACCGACCGCGATGCATTGGGCAAGCTGCTCGGCGAGGCCCTGGAGCCGATGAAAGCGCAGGGCATCCCGCTGATCTCGTTCTGGCGGGCGCCTGCGATTTCCGTCTACCGTGTCCATGCGCCAAAAGTGTTCGACGACGATGCTTCCGCACGGCGCTCCACCGTGGTGGAAGCGATCAAGACCGGCAAGTCCATCGTCGGCGTCGAGCCCGGCCGCGAGGCGCTCTCGATCTTCGGCATGACGCCGATCGTGCGTGACGGCAAGACGCTGGCCAATGTCGACGTCGGCGCCGCCTTCGGCAAGGAATTCGTCGATCGCGCCAAGAAGCGCTTCGGCATCGACCTTGCGGTCTATTCATACGACGGCAAGGCCTTCAAGAAGCTGTCCACGACCTTCGGCGACGAAGCGGTTACGACCGCCGACGAGCTCAAGGGCGTGTTCGACGGCCAGCCGTTGCGCCGGGACGCCACGATTGGCGGCCGGCCCGCCGCGCTCTATCTCGGGCAGATCAAGAACTACGCCGGCCAACCGGTCGGCATTCTCGAGATCATCAAGGATACGACCGAGTATGAAGCAGCGGCGGCGAGCTCGCAGCGCAACCTGATCCTCGGTACGGTCGCCATCCTGTTTGGCGCGATCGTGCTGGCGTTCCTGCTCGGTCGCGGCCTGTCGCGTCCGTTGGCCGCGATCACGGCGGTCATGAACCGCCTTTCCGGCGGCGAGATCGACGTCACGATTCCCGGCCGCGAGCGCCGCGACGAACTCGGCACCATGGCGAGCGCGGTCGATGTGTTCCGCCGCAGCATGATCGAGGCGCGCGGGATGCGCGAGGCGCAGGAAGCCACCAAGCAGCAGGCTGAACTCGAGAAGAAGGCCATGCAGCGCCAGATGGCCGATCGCTTCGAGACCGACGTCAAGAGCGTCGTCGCCGCGGTCGCGCAGGCAACAACCGACATGCAGCGCGTGGCCGGCGAGATCGCGACCAGCGTGAACGGCACCTCGCACCGGGCCGCCGCCGCGGCGGCCGCTTCCGACGAGGCATCCGCCAGCGTCAATGCGGTTGCCGCCGCGACCGAGGAGCTGGCGTCCTCGGTGGCCGAGATCGGCCGCCAGGTCACCCATTCCAGCCAGGTCGCCGATAACGCCGTGATCAAGGCCGGACAGACCACCGAGATGGTGAGCAGCCTCGCCTCCGCGGCGGAAAAGATCGGCGACGTGCTTCGCCTGATCGGGGCGATCGCCAGCCAGACCAACTTGCTGGCGCTGAACGCGACCATCGAGGCGGCACGCGCCGGCGAGGCCGGCCGCGGCTTTGCCGTCGTCGCATCCGAGGTCAAGCAGCTTGCCAGCCAGACCGCGAAGGCGACCGAGGAAATCGCCGGGCAGGTCGCGGCGATTCAATCCGCGACCGGCGACTGCGTGAAGGCGATCGGCGGCATCAGCGACACCATCCGCGAAATCAGCGCTATTGCCACCACCATCGCCGCAGCCGTGGAAGAGCAGGATTCGGCGACGCGGGAAATCGCCCGCAGCGTCCAGCAGGCGGCCACCGGCACCGGCGAAGTCTCGGTCAACGTGAGCGGCGCCAGCCAGTCTGCCGACCAGTCGCGCGCCCTCGCCGATAATGTGGCGAGCGCAACCGACCAGCTCGGCCAGCAAGCGAGCGCGCTGTACAAGAGCGTCGACACGTTCCTGGCAGGCCTGCGCGACGCCGCTTAGGGATCCGTAGCGACCGATCACCTCCGCCGCTTTCGGAACCCCCTCGCCGTGTATGCGTTGCGCTTCAATGGCAACAGCGAGGGAGATGACCCATGCCCCGCGGCGATAAATCGAGCTACACCAACAAGCAGAAACGCAAGGCCGAGCATATCGAGGAAGGTTACGAGAAGCGTGGCATCGGCAGGAAGGAAGCCGAGCGGCGCGCCTGGGCGACCGTCAACAAGGAAACCGGCGGCGGCAACAAGAGCGGCTCGGGACGCGGCGTAAAGGACACCAACGTCTCAGCGAAAAAGGGTGGCCGGATCGGCGGCCCGCGCGGCGGCAAGGCCGCGGCACGTCGGCCCGCGGCAGCGCGATCCCGCTCGGCGAAGAAGGCCGCTGCCACGCGCAAGCGAAAGGCAGCGGCAAGGTCTAGCGCCCGCAAGACAACGCGATCCAGCGCACGCAAGACGTCGCGATCCGGCGCGCGCAAGACTGCGCGACGGCGCTAGGCGTTTCGTTTCCGCTTCCGCCGGATTGCATCCTGCTCTAGGCTGCGCGCGACAGCTCTTGGCAGTCAGACCTTGGCAGGATGCGCGGACCTCCATGAAAGCTACGGCACGGAAGAAAGCGGCAAAGCGTAGCGCCGGCCGGCCGTCGATTGCGGCTGCGAATGCCGCGGTAGAAGCCGTCTTCAGCACCTATCCCGGTCCGGTCAAGGCGAAGCTATCGGCGCTGCGCCAGCTGATCTTCGATACCGCCAAGACGACCAACGGCGTCGGCGCGCTGGAAGAGACGCTGAAATGGGGTCAGCCGAGCTATCTCACGACCGAGAGCAAGAGCGGCAGCACGATCCGGATCGACCAGGTGAAGGCGGAAGCCGGCCGCTACGCGGTCTATTTCCACTGCCAGACCGATCTGGTCGAGACCTTTCGCGAGCTCTATCCGGAACTGCGCTACAGCGGCAACCGCGCCATTCTACTCGACGCCGGCGAGAAGCTTCCCGAGAAAGCGCTGCGCCACTGTGTGGCGCTGGCGCTGACGTATCATGCGAGGAAGCGGAAGGAGAGATGATCGTCATTCCGGGGCGATGCGAAGCATCGAACCCGGAAGCTCGAGATTCCGGGTCTGGTGCTAGCGCACCATCCCGGAATGACGCACGCCACCAATGACGAGCCTCACGCCACCAGCGCCGCACCCGCCGCGGCGCTCCAGTTACCCTGCGTCTGCAACAGGCTGACGATCTCTCCATTCGGGCGCGCGCGGCTGAACAGAAAACCCTGGCCCTCGTGGCACCCCTCGTTGCGCAGGCAGCTCACCTCGGCCTCGGTCTCGACGCCTTCGGCCGTGATCGTGACGCCGAGGCCCTTGCCGAGGCTGATGATCGAACGCACGATCGCCTGCGCGTCGGGATTGGCGGCGAGGTCGCGCACGAAGGACTGGTCGATCTTGATCTTGTCGAACGGAAAGCTGCGCAGGTAGCTCAGGCTGGAATAGCCGGTGCCGAAATCGTCCATCGAGATGCGGACGCCGAGCGCGCGTAGCGCATGCAGCGTCGCCAGCACCTCGCTGCTCTTTTCCAAGAGCAGCGTCTCGGTGATCTCGAGCTCCAGGCGCTTCGCCGGCAGGCCGGACTGCTTCAGCGTATCCACCACCAGCGACAACAGATTGCCGACGCGGAACTGCAGCGGCGACAGATTAACCGCGACGCGGACATCGTCGGGCCATTGCGCCGCATCGGTGCAGGCACGGCGCAGCATCAAGCCGCCGACGGCGTTGATCAGCCCGGTCTCCTCAGCGACGGGGATGAACTCGGCCGGCGAGATCATGCCGCGCTCGGGATGCGGCCAGCGCACCAGCGCTTCGAAGCCGGTGATGCGCCCGCTCGCAAGATCGACCAACGGCTGGTAATAGGGCCGCAGCGCATCGCCCTGGACGGCCTCGCGCAGCTCGGTTTCGATCTTGCGACGGGTCTGGGCGCGCGCGTCCATCCCGGCCTCGAAGAACGAGAACGTGCCGCGGGAATCGTTCTTGGCGCGTGACAGCGCGAGGTCGGCGTTCTTCAGAAGCTTCTCGGATTCATCACCATCGCCCGGCGACATCGCGATGCCGATGCTGGCGCTGATCACGACGGAATGCCCGTCGAGAAGATAGGGATCGCCGATCGCATCCAGCAGGCGTCGCGCCATGAACACCGCATCCTCGGGCCGCGTCACGCCGGTCAGCACGACGGCGAATTCGTCGGAGTCGAGCCGGGCCAACGCATCGTCCTTGCGCAACATCGATTGCAATCGTTTGCCGACGCCGCGCAGGAGCTTGTCGCCGACGCCATGGCCGAGCGTATCGTTGATCGCCTTGAAATGGTCGAGGCCGAGCACGAGCACCGCCACCTTCTCGGCGTTGCGGCGCGTGTGGAGCAGGATGTCGTCCATCTGCTGACGCAGCAGATTGCGGTTCGGCAGCCCGGTCAGGCCGTCATGCTGGGCCATGAATGTCAGCCGCGCCTCGGCGCGCTTGCGTTCGGTGCTGTCCATCAGCGCGAGCAGGACCGCGGGCTGGCCGCCGTAGACGAGTTGGCGCGAATAGATCGCCAGATCGATCAGCTCGCCGTCGGCCCTGACATGCTTCCAAGCGTGGGCGGCGCGCTCGTCGCCGGCATGCTCGCCGGCCCATGGCGGCTCGACGTCGAAGGCCTGCAGGTTGCGGATCGTCAACTTCTCGAATTCGCTGCGGCCATAACCGTAATGGGCAATGGCAGCGTCATTGACGGCGAGGATTCGTTCGTCACCCTGCGCGCACACGATCATCGGAACCGGGTTGCTATCGAACAGCAGCCGGAACGACGCCTCGCGCTGCTTCAACTCGGTGATGTTGGCGCGCAGGCCGATGATGTCGCGGTCTTCGCGGCTGGTTGAAAGCTTCGCAGCGGGCTTTGCCGGCCGGCCGGGAAAACGCACAATCGACTTCTTCGGTTTCCCGGTTGCTTTCGGCTTCTTCTTCGGCATTACAACGCTCTACTCGCACTTTGCGCGCAAAGTTTTCAGACAAGTCTCTGAAAAAAAGGTATCTCTTGTCGTAGAAACTTCTGTTGTGCATGGCGACGCGCCGCCTGATGAAGTGGTCGCACACACGCCTTGCGTGTGTCGGCTCAATACGGACCACAGATGCACGCGGCAAAATCGAAGCGTGGCTGCCGGGACACTGGCACTCGCGCCGTGGGTGCACAAGGAATGCGCGAAACGCCGCGCGTGCGCATAAAATGTCCGTCAATGGCCGGGAAGGTTATTGCACGGTTAATGCGATCGCGCGCAACGCCTGTTCAGCCCAGGGAAGCTGCCGCCGCTTGCGCCTCCGGCACCACGTCGTGGTCGTAAAGCCGCCTGCGGAACGCTGCATGGGCTGATATCTCGGCATCGCGAACGCCGAGATCGGCGTAGGTTGAGTCGTAGCGCATCCCGTTCTCGCGCGCGCCGCGCTGGACCGCCGCCACCCGCTCGCGCCGCAGCCGCTCATAAGCCGATAACGCAGCCGGTACATCGGCGCGCGTCACCCGCGCCAGAATGGTCGCCAGCGCCATGCCGTCCTCGATCGACTGGTTGGCGCCCTGACCGAGATGCGGCAGCATCGGATGCGCGGCATCGCCGAGCAGTGTCAAGCGACCGCGAGTCCAGGTTGGCAGCGGCTCGCGATCATACAGCGCCCAGCGGAACGTCTTGTCGACCTGGCTCAACAACGTGGCGATGCGCGGGTCCCAGCCCTCGAACTCGCGGCGCAGCACGTCCGCGTCGCCGGGCGCCGACCAGGATTCCTTCATTTCTGCATCGGCCGGCACGAAGCCGACATAGTTGATCAGTTCACCCGATCGCACCGGAAAGGAGAGGAAATGCTTTCCCTTGCCGAGCCACATCTGCCAGCGATCGGTCGGCCAGTGCGGAATGCGCCGATGCGGCAGCACGCCGCGATAGGCGACGGAGCCGTGAAAGACCGGCCGTGACGGCGGCGCCGCATATCGCCGGAGCTCCGAGTGAATACCATCAGCAGCAATGACGACATCAGCCTCAGCGACGGCGCCATTGTCGAATGTCACCCGCGCAACTTCATCGACCTGCTCGAAACCGGTACAGCGACGGCCCGTGTGCACCACGCCGGGCGGCAAGGCGCCGGCCAGAATCTCGACCATGTCTGCGCGATGCATGCCGAAGGTCGCATTCCAGCCGGCCGAGTCCGTCACCTGAACCGGCGCGATCGGCGCGCCGTCGTGGCGAAAATAATGGGAGCCGGTGCCGACCCTGGCCCCCCGTCTTTCCACCTGATCTCCGAGGCCGACCCGCTGCAATTGCCGCACGCTGTTGGGCGTCAGAAATACCCCTGCCCCGACCTCGCCAAGCGCGGGCGCCTGCTCATAGACGGAAGCCTTGAAGCCGTGCGCGATCAGCGCGTTTGCGGCGAACAATCCGCCGATTCCGCCTCCAATGATCACGACAGTGAGCTGCGTCATCGTCCCACGCGAAAAATGTTTCGGAAGCCTGCGCGTTCAAGCTATCCTCCCTTGCTGCAAACACCAAGTGCCGGCGCCGACAGCTCAGACCGGACGGAAAACGATAGCGGGAGGAGTTTCAATGCATGGCTCCATGCCAGCGCTGCTTGCCGTCTGCCGTAAACTGGCGCTGTTGCCGCTGGCTCTCGCCTTGGCCGCGCATTTTTCAACGCATGCGTCGGCCGCGGACTATCCGGACCGCCCCGTGAAGATCGTCGTTCCCTTCCCCGCCGGCGGAACGGCCGATGCCATTCCAAGGATTGTCGGGGACTGGCTGTCGCGCAAATGGAGCCAGCCGGTGGTGATCGAAAACCGCACCGGCGCCGCAGGAAACATCGGCGCCGAACAGGTCTTTCATTCGGCACCCGACGGCTACACCCTGCTCTCCTCGCCGCCGCCGCCGCTTGCGATCAATCACAATCTGTATCCCAGGCTCGGATTCGATCCGACGAAATTCGAGCCTGTTATCGTGATGGCCAAGGTACCGAACGCGCTGATCGTCAATCCGACCAACATCAAGGCATCGAGCGTGCCCGAGTTGATCGCGTACCTGAAAGGCAAATCCGACAGGACCATCTGCGCCACGCAGGGCAACGGCACGACCTCGCATCTGACGTCGGAACTGTTTCAACTGATGGCGAAGGTGAAGATGCGGCACATTCCCTATCGCGGCTCGGCGCCTGCGCTGCAGGGGCTCGTGGCCGGCGATGTCGACGTCATGTTCGACAATCTCGGCGTCTCGCTGGCGCTGGTCCAGGCCGGCAAGCTGAAATTGCTTGCCGTGGCCTCGTCCGAGCGGCTTCCAACGCTGCCGGACGTACCGACGATATCAGAGACGCTGCCGGGTTTCGAAGCGGTCGCGTGGTACGGCATCGTCGCGCCGCCCAAGACGCCGAAAAACATCGTCGACAAGATCAACGCCGACGTGAACGAGGCCTTGCGCCAGCCCCAGGTGCAGGAGCAACTCAAGAAACTATCCGCCGGGATTTTCGGCGGCCCGGTCGACAAGTCATCCGCTTATATGCGCGAGGAAATCGACCGCTGGGCCGCGGTGATCAAATCAGCCAATATCGAGTTGCAATGAGCGCGGCTGCGTTGAACGCCGGCCGCCGGTTTGCTACACTGCAAATGCCATGATGATCCGCACCTCCCATATCGCTTCGGTCTTCTTCCTCGCGCGCTGACGCGTTGCCCGCTAAGGCGGGCGGAAGTTTTCGATAGAAACAGTCCGGCCGCACCTGCTTCGCGCAGGGCCATGGACGCTTGCCCAGCGATAAGAGGATTTTCATGCCTGACAGCAAACCAGCGCGCGCGCTCAGCGATGCGCAGATCGAGCAATTCATTCACGACGGCTTTGTTCGGATCGATCACGCCTTTCCGCGCGAACTTGCGGAGCAGGGCCGCGCCATCCTGTGGCGCGATTTGCCCTGCGACCCCGACGATCCCGCGACGTGGACTGAGCCGGTGATCCGCCTTGGATACTACGGCGACGAACCGTTCAGGAAGGCCGTCAATACCCCGCAGCTTCACACAGCCTTCGACCAGCTCGTCGGGCGGAAACGCTGGTGGCCGCGGGGCGACCTCGGAACGTTCCCGGTGCGGTTTCCGAGCCCGCGCGATCCCGGCGATGCCGGCTGGCATGTCGATGTCAGTTTCGCCGCGGAGGACGCAGGCGATAATCATGATTACGCGGCCTGGCGCGTGAACGTGACGTCTCGCGGGCGCGCGCTGCTGATGCTGTTCCTGTTCTCCGATGTTGGAGAATCCGATGCGCCCACCCGAATAAGAGCGGGCTCGCATCTGGATATGGCGCGCTTGCTCGAACCGGCCGGCGAGGCCGGCATGTCGCATCTCGTGCTGGACGAAATAGGAAGCGGCCGGCCCGAGGTGCTGGCGACCGGCGAGGCCGGCACGGTCTATTTGTGCCACCCGTTCCTCGTTCACGCCGCACAGATGCACCGGGGCTCCTCGCCGCGTTTCATGGCGCAACCGCCGCTGCACCCGGCGGAGCCGTTCAGGCTTGCGCGACCCGACGGCGATTATTCGCCGGTTGAGCGAGCCATCCGGCAGGCCTTGCAGGCGCACGGATAACAAGAACCGGGAATGAGGCTGGAGCGGGGTCACCAACGAGGGTGGTCGTCCCCGCTCCAATTTCATGCTACGCTTGCGCGAATTTGAGTGATCCGATGCTCCCTCGCCTGATTCTGATCCCGCTCCTCACCTTGATCGCCGCCGCCCATGCCGCCAGCGCATGGGCGCAGGACAAGGGCTCGGTCAATCCTAAACCGCTGCCGCCGCTCTCCAATCCCAACGATCCCAATGTCGCCGCCAAGGAACTGTTCGGCCGCAAGCTGCTGCCGGCGGCGATGCCGACGCGGGTGCACGGATTCTACGCCCATGGTTGCATTTCGGGCGCGGAAGGGCTGCCGCTCAATGGAGACAATTGGCAGGTGATGCGGCTGTCGCGCAATCGTTACTGGGGCCATCCGGATCTGGTCGCGCTGGTGAAACGGCTGGCAGCAAGAGCACGCCGGGATGCGGGCTGGCCCGGCATATTGGTCGGCGACATGTCGCAGCCGCGCGGCGGGCCGATGTTTACCGGGCATGCCAGCCATCAGGTGGGGCTGGATGCCGACATCTGGCTGACACCGATGCCGAACCGGCAACTATCGCGTAACGAGCGCGAGGAAATGTCGGCGGTGATGATGGTGCGCAGCGATCGGCTCGATATCGATCCGCACGCCTGGACGCCGACGCATCTTGCCGTCATCCGCGCCGCCGCGCAGGAGCCCAGCGTGCAGCGCATCTTCGTCAATGCCGCGATCAAGAAGGCGCTGTGCCGCGAGGCCAAGGGCAACCGCAACTGGCTGCACAAGGTGCGCCCGATGTACGGCCACGACTATCACTTCCACATCCGCATCAGATGCCCGCCCGGCGCCGGCGAATGCGACAGCCAGCCAGAGCCCAACGACGGCGAAGGCTGCAGCACGGGCGATCTCGCCTACTGGTTCAGCGATGCGGTGCTGCATCCGAAGCCGCCCAAGGTGCCGCCAAAGCCGAAACCGCCGCTGACAATGGCGTCGCTGCCGCCCGCCTGCAAGGCAGTGCTGAACGCGCCCGATGTGAAGCACTGACGGCGAACAAACCTCAAGGAGGACATCGATGAAGATCTGGCCCGTGATCGCATCCATCGCTTTCGTCACCAGCGTGCATGCACAAACCCCCTACGCGGGGATGCAGACGCGCTCGATCAAGGCGCTGTCCGAGCAGCAGATTGCCGACCTCGGCGCCGGCCGCGGAATGGGCCTGGCGCTCGCGGCCGAACTCAACGGCTATCCGGGGCCGTTGCATGTGCTCGAACTCGCCGACAAGCTCGAACTCTCCGCCGAGCAACGCGCCGGCATGCAGCGCCTGTTCGATTCCATGAAGGCCGAGGCGATGCCGCTCGGCGCCAGGCTGATCGAGCAGGAAGCCGAACTGGACAAGCAGTTTGCGACCCGCACCGTCACGCCGGAAAGCCTGAAGGCGTCCACCGCGGCCGTCGCCGCCACGCAGGGCATGCTGCGCGAGACCCATCTGAAATATCATTTGTCCACGGCGCGCATTTTGACCCCGTCGCAGATGACGAAGTATGCGGAGCTGCGTGGCTACGGCAGCGGCGGCCACAAGCGACACCATCATCATTAACGGTACGGCAACTCGGCCTGGCTGCACCTTGCGAGGCGGTGCAGCTGCCTTTACCTCTTCCCCCATCCTGACTATTGTCAGGGCTGGCGACATCCCGATCGACCGCAAGTCCACCAGGGATACCGGAACTGCGCTTCCGACGGTCGCCTTACCCAACCAACGCCTGTCTTGTGCGCGGCAACCGGCCGTTCGCAATCATGCATGGAGCGCCCGATGAATCGTCTTGCCAGCCTTTTCCTGGCCTTCGCCATATCATTGGCAGTCACCGCCTCACCCGCCGCCGCGCAGGAAAAATCCCTGACAGTGTTCGCTGCGGCTTCGATGAAGAATGCGCTCGACGAGATCGACGCCGCCTATACTGCAAAGACGGGCGTCAAGATCACCGTCAGCTACGCCGCCAGTTCGGCGCTTGCCCGGCAGATCGAACAGGGTGCACCGGCCGACGTGTTCATCTCTGCCGACACCGACTGGATGGACTACGCGATCTCTAAGAAGACCATCAATGAGTCGAGCCGTGTCAATCTGCTCGGCAACAGCATCGTGCTGATCGCGCCGAAGGACTCCAAGGTCGACAATGTGAACATCGGCACCGGCTTCGACCTCGCCAAGCTTGCCGGCGACGGCAAGATCGCTACGGGCGATGTGAAATCCGTGCCCGTCGGCAAGTATGCCAAGGCCGCACTGGAGAAGCTGGGTTCATGGCAGCCGGCCGAACCAAAATTCGCCATGGCCGAGAGCGTGCGCGCCGCGCTGACGCTGGTGGCGCGCGGCGAAGCCGTTCTCGGCATCGTCTATGCCACCGACGCCAAGATCGAGCCCGGCGTCAAGATCGTCGGCACCTTCCCGGCCGATTCCCATCCCGCGATCATCTATCCGGTGGCGGCGACGACGACCGCGAAACCGCAAGCCTCTGACTATCTCGCCTTCCTGCGCTCAACGGCGGCGAAGACCATCCTTGAAAAATACGGCTTCAAATTCCTTGTCAGCCCGTCAACCTGATGTTCGAGATCTCGCCTGCCGAATGGACTGCCATCCTGCTGTCGCTGCGGGTCGCCATCATCGCGACGCTGGTGGCGACCCCGTTCGGCGTGGCGCTGGCGTGGCTATTGGCGCGGCGTGAGTTCTGGGGCAAATCGATCCTTGATGCGCTTGTCCATTTACCGCTGGTGCTGCCGCCGGTCGTCACCGGCTACCTGCTGCTGCTGACTTTCGGCCGCCGCGGCCTGGTTGGCGCGTGGCTTGCCGATAACCTCGGAATCGTGTTCGCGTTTCGCTGGACCGGAGCTGCGCTTGCCTGCGGCATCATGTCGTTTCCGTTGCTGGTGCGGCCGATCCGTCTTTCGATCGAGGCGATCGATCGCCGTCTGGAGCAGGCGTCGAGCACACTCGGTGCCGCGCCGTGGCAGGTGTTCGCCACCGTGACTCTGCCGCTGGCGTTGCCGGGCGTGCTCGCGGGTATGGTGCTCGGCTTTGCCAAGGCGATCGGCGAGTTCGGCGCCACCATTACCTTCGTCTCCAACATCCCCGGCGAGACCCAGACCATTTCGTCGGCGATCTATTCGCTGATCCAGACGCCGGATGGCGACGCCGCGGCAGGACGGCTGGTCGTCGTCTCTACCGTGATCGCAATGGGCGCTTTGATCGCATCCGAATGGTTCGCCCGGCGCGCCACCAAACGCCTGCACGGGAACTGACCATGCTGCGCGTCGACGTCACCAAGCAGCTCGGCGAATTCTCGCTCGAAGCCTCGTTCGAGAGCCAGGGCCGCGTCACCGGCCTGTTCGGCGCATCCGGCGCCGGCAAGACCTCGCTGATCAACATGATCGCGGGCCTGCTGCGTCCCGATCGCGGCGTCATCGCGCTCGATGGTGAAACACTGGACGATACGTCGAAAGGCATCCATGTGCCGCCGCACCGGCGCCGGATCGGCTACGTGTTTCAGGATGCGCGATTGTTTCCGCATCTTAACGTGCGGCAAAATCTCGACTACGGGCGGCGGATGAACAAGCTCGCCGACGATTCCGCTCAGCGCACGCGCATCACCGACCTGCTCGACATCGGCCATCTGCTCGACCGCCGGCCCGGCCAACTCTCCGGCGGCGAGCGCCAGCGCGTCGCGCTCGGCCGCGCGCTGTTGTCAAAGCCGCGTCTGCTATTGCTGGACGAACCGTTGGGCTCGCTCGACGAAGGCCGCAAGGAGGAGATCCTGCCCTATCTGGTGCGGCTGCGCGACGAAGGCATCCCCATGGTCTATGTCAGCCACGACGCGGCCGAGCTGCGCCAGCTCGCGACGCAGATCGTGATGCTCAAGCGCGGCCGGGTGACCGCGCTCGGCGGCGTCAAGGTGCTGGGGTAGGGCGTCACGATTGACACTGTCGCCCCCGGCGAAGGCGGAGGATCCAGTACACCGTGCACAGGAGCATCTGGAAGAATTGTCTTATTGAGGTCGCCATTGCTCGCGAAATTGCCGCGGCGTAACACCGGCAATCCTGCGGAAGGCGCGGGTAAAGTGCGCAGGATCCGCGTAGCCCGAGGCGAATGCGACTTCGATAATCTTGGAATCCTTCTCTCTCAACAGCTTGCTGGCGTTCTCAAACCGGACGGTATCGAGCAGGTCTGAATATGTAAGGCCGGCGACAGAGAGCTTGCGTTGAAAGCTTCGCGTACTGAGGCCTGCCATTTCTGCGATTTCGGCGAGAACCGGAGCTCGTTCGTCCAGGTACGACGGCAACATCAACTTTAGCGTTTCGATGATATCGAAGTCGGATTGGGCGACCTCGTCGTCCTCCAGACGAGGAATATCCTCGTTCGCGCGGTTGGGAAGGGCGAGCAACGATATCGGCACGTCGATCCATGACGCCTTCTGGCCCGACAGGAACCGTGAACGTGGCCAGAATGACTGACAGGCAGGGCTCGGCGTGTAGCGCGCTTCAAACGCGATAGTTGCCGGAGCCCAGTCGGGGCCGGCGAATTGCCGGACGATGTATATCGGGAAGATGTTCTGAAGCCACTGTGAATGCTCGAGATGCAGTAACCCTTTGCTTCCAGCTAGCCTGCTGCAAATTCTCACGTGATCGTCGTGTCGCTCGAGCCAGTTGCTCAAGTTCGAATCTTCGAGCGATGCCCACTTGCAGGTCTGCTGCAGTGCTACGAGCAGTGTCGGGGAAAGGCCGATTAGATTGCGGGTCTTTTCGCTCAGGTGACCGAAATGCAGCTGTCGAGAAGCGTGGAATCCGAAATCCTCGATGCCTTGCGATCGGCACGCAAATTCCGCGAATTCGATCGCGGAAAAGATCGGGACATAATGGTTTGCTTTTCCTTCCAACGACGTCGGAAGGCGAAACTTTCCCAGCAGCGACGCCGTTGGTGCTCCAAGGCCATTCAAGATGTCGACGAAGGGACTAAGGTGTTGGCAACGCGTTAGATGAATCTTTGCCATTGGGCCGCACCTCGAGGCCGAATTTGAAAAGCGATTGACGTAACTTGCTGTCCGGCTGTGGTTTAACCGCGGGCTATCGTTTGAGCCTAGCTTTTCCTGCGTAGCCGCGCAAATCAAACAGACGGTAGCGACGGAAGGTAGTTGCCGACCTTTTCGTCTGTCGAAGTAGGTAGCTGATACTTGGTCAACCTCGGGTCTTAGGGAGCCAAGTCTCTTGCTTCGCTTTACCCGCACAATCCTAACCGATGGATGGAAGGCGCCTTGCCGACCATCTGGCGAAATTATTTGGCGGCTGATGGCCAGATGGGCCGTCAAAATGCCTGTAGCCTTGAAGATCAGTTTTCTATTGAGGGAGCATGGGCTTCACGCTCACACCAACCGATGAGAGCTGTCCGTTTGCCTTCATTCCAGGCGGTCCGCGCGGCCATTGTCGCATCGCTGCGGCACGGTGACGCAACCCTCGATGGCACGGCCCGTGCGCTCAAAATCAGCGGGCGTACGCTGCAGCGTCATCTCGGGCGCCTGGGCACGAGTCACAGCGAAATGCTCGCAGGGATACGCCTGAAAATTGCGTGCCGGCTGCTCGTCGATTCGAGCAAGCCCTTGTCGGATATCGCCAAATTCCTCGGCTACAGCAACGCAAGCAGCTTCAGCCGTTCGTTCGCGCGCCTGATGAAAATTCAACCCGTTGTTTACCGGCGGCAACAACGTGACGGCAAGCGCGATCCCGCACGTCCCCGCGGACAGCCTCACGCGATTGGCCGCTGAACCATCCCCGACGATTGGCGCGAAATGGCAAGACGCGCGATTTGAATTGGCGCGAAATGCTTATCGAGATTGCCGGGCTCCGGAAGGAGCCGCGTGTTGCAAGGCAAGATCATGCCGGGGGCGATTTGCGCTGCGAGCCGACCAACTACCCCTCTTTCAAGGGAGAGAACAACCATGACGTTTCGAGTTGCTTTGATTGCGTTCTGCGCTGGCGGGTTGCTGGTCTGGCCCCAAAATCTTTCTGCTCAATCGGCCCCCGATTCCAAACCTCATGTGCCGCTTGAGAAATCGATCGGTCAGGCAAAGCCTGAAGTCGTTCCCTCCCTTTTCGTCCTCAATTCGCGCGGTGCAAGCCTGAAGGACGCCAAGCTGGTGCTGACGGGAATCTCGCCGAATGCGATCGTGTTCGCCGATCGGCCCGTCCGTGCCGCCGGCCACGATCTCACCGCGCGGATCGTCGAGGACTGGGGCAATGGCAGCGACAATTTTGCGAAAGATCCGCCAAACGCGACGGTATCCGGGTTCAAGAAAGACGGATCGTCGGTGGTTGACGCCGTCGTCGTACTGAAATCGCCAAAGCTTGAAGGCGACCGGTTGACCTTCGACGTCGATGTGCTCGAGGGCGATCTGGCGGGAGCCGATGGACCGGCATCGGTCTTCATCGACATCATCGGCCGGCCGTTCACGCCGCTGTCCTTTGCCGGCGTCGCCCGACGAACGGCTTGGCGCGGTGCTTTCTATCGTGGCGCGGCCTTTGCGGGAGCGGCCGCCGTCGCCGGAGCCGCGGCCTATCCGTACTATGCGCCCCGCTGCGGATACTATCCCTATCCGCCTTGCTATTGAGCCGCGCAGATGAACGGCATCGCCGCCGCAGCGCGACGCAATCTGTCCCGACAGCGAGGCATCGCGAAATCCGATGCCTCGTCCGTCCCGGAATGAAATCCAAAATCATTACGCCACACCTTTAATCTATTTTCGAAGGAGACAACGATGAACTTCACACGTCGATCCCTTGCTTTTGGTGGAATGGGACTGCTGGCAGGAGCGGCCGCAGCACGATCGGCTCTTGCTCAAGATTCCTTCCTCGGGGTCGGTCAGGGCCTGGAGGATTTCTGGCTCGCAAGCGACGCCTACGTCTTCGGCTATCCGCTGGTGACGATGGAGATGACCCGCCGGATCATCACCAACGTCGCCGAACCAGCTGGGACGCGCGGGCCAATGGGCCACATCATCAAGCTGCGCCAATATCCCGACGCCTCGTTCAGGGACGTCACGGCGCCAAACGCCGACACTCTCTACACTACCGCCTTTTTCGATGTTGGGAAGGAGCCATGGGTCCTCAGCATTCCCGACATGAAGGGGCGCTATTTCCTGATGCCGATGCTGGACGGCTGGACGACGGTGTTCCAGGTCCCCGGCAAGCGTACGACCGGCACCGGCGCACAGACCTACGCGATCACCGGCCCGCGGTGGAGCGGTACGCTGCCGGATGGCGTGAAGCAGTACAAGTCGCAGACCAACATCGTATGGCTGCTCGGCCGCATCTATTGTACCGGCACGCCGGAAGACTATGCCGCCGTGCACAAGCTGCAGGACGAGTGCAAGCTCGTGCCGTTGAGTGCCTACGGCCAGCCGTACACACCACCTGCGGGAAAGGTCGATCCGTCGATCGACATGAAGACCGCCGTCCGCGAGCAGGTCAATCGCATGGACGCGGTGTCGTATTTCAAGCTGCTGTGCGAACTCATGAAGGCCAATCCGCCTTACGCGGCGGACGCGCCGCAGCTCGCCAGATTTGCCCGTATCGGCATCGTCCCCGGACAGGATTTTGACGAGAGCAAGCTGAAGGCGGATTTCCTGAAGCGCGTACCTGAGCTTTCGTTCGATCGCATCATGCTTCAGTTCAAGATCAACAAGGCGATCACCGACGAGAACGGTTTTGCCTTCACCACCAAGACCGGCATCTATGGCACCGACTATCCGATGCGAGCTCTGATAACCGCGATCGGGCTCGGCGCCAACCGTCCGCAGGATGCGGTGTATCCGACCTCGCAAAAGGATGCGCACGGCGACAAGTACAACGGCGCGCACAAATACGTCATGCGGTTTCCCAAGGGGCAGTTGCCCCCGGTCGAGGGATTCTGGTCACTCACGATGTACGACAGCGGCTACTTCTTCGTGAACAATCCGCTCAACCGCTACTCGATCAGCGCGCGGCAGGACCTGAAGGAAAATCCGGACGGTTCAACCGATCTCTACATCCAGAAGGACTCGCCCGGCAAAGACAAGGAGGCGAATTGGCTTCCGGCGCCGGCGGGAGATTTCATACTGATGCTGCGCATGTACTGGCCTCAGGAAACGGACCCGTCGATCATCAACGGCACATGGAAAATTCCTGCCGCCGTGAAGGTCGCGGCCTGAAATCCTTGCTCATGCCGGCCCGCGAGGCCGGCATGAGCTCGAGGTTTGAGTTTCTCGCACGGCCGCGAAATGGCCGATGCATGGCGTTGGCGCTGATGGCGGTGGCGTCTGCAGCGTCCACGCCGACGAAGGCGGGAGCTTCGTAGTTGACGGAAATGGGAGGCCGCAATGACCAACGCGACCATTGCAATGAACAGCCAGGCCATCGTCACTCCGACGGCACTAAGCTGGAAGTTCATTCGCTGGGGCCTGGGGCTCTTCATCACGGGATTCCTGACGGGCTTCATTCCTATTGCGCATTATATGGTTGGGGCCATTGCCGGAGATGTCGGGCCGGACTTCCTGAGAAACATCACGCTTTGGTGGGGTTGTCCGGCGGTGCTTGCGGAGCTGGTCCTCAAGGCAGGTGGTCTTGGCATGGTTGCCATCGGCTTCTGCTATCAGGCAATCCAACGGCAGGGCGCGCCGCTGGATATTTCAAGTCACGAACGCATTGCCCCCACGCTCTGCACCTTCGGCTTGATCGCCACGCTCGTATCAGCTGCCGCAGGCTACGTGATTTGCAACTTTTTCTGGCCGAATTTCTACTACCATGCGATTCCCGCCGGCAAGAACCTGTGGCTCGCCGCGCAGGGGCTTAGCATAGCTGTCTATGTGGCTGGCGCCTGCTACGCGTTTGCTGGCATCCGTCGGGCGTCGGCAGACCTTCGATGACACTGCTGTCGGGACAATCGCTGACGTACAGCAAGTCGCATTGGCGCTTTCCGTGGTTCTCCCGGCAAGCAGGACGATGGGCGATCCTTGGCTGGTTCAGTGGGATCACAATCAGTGCACTGTGGATTTATTCCGGCATGCCGATGATTTGTCACTGAGCGACGGCGCCTCTCGCGCGGTAACGATGTCCTGTTGGGGGCGGGCGGAGCGGAATTCCCCGGCTTGCGGCAGAACCGACGCGATCGCCCCTATCGGTCTTCGGGGTCGCTTCAATGCGGACGAACCCACGGAGATCCACGGCCCCAACGGCGCTCCATAACGGCCGAAATGTGGCGCCTGCGGTGCCCGCTCGCCTATTTCTTTCCCTTTCTTCGCCCCGCTTAGCGCGCGTTTCAAATCCAAGATTGCCGCAAATGAGAACTCAGCGCGCCCCTAACTAGCGAGAGAGGCGTCCGATGGATCAAGCGTTGCGAACCGAATTGTCCTTTCAGCGCAAGCTGCGCCGCATGCTTGTTGCTACCGCTATCGCGGGCCCCGTGGCGCTGGCGCCGGAAACGAGCTCGGCCGAAAACTTGCTTGATTTCCTTTTCGGCGGCGGCCCGAAGCAGCAACAGCAGAACTCGTTCTTCGGCAACATTTTCAACAACAATCCGCAACTAACGCCGCCGCGACCGGTCGCTGCAAGCACGGGACCTGCCTTCTGCGTGCGCAGTTGCGACGGCAAGTATTTTCCGCTGATGCGCGGCGCGGCCCCGCCGGCGCAGTTGTGCCAGGCCTTCTGCCCGGCAAGCCCGACCAAAATTTTCTTCGGCTCCAACATCGACAGCGCCTATGCCGCAACCGGCGAACGCTACGCCGACAGCGAAAACGCCTTTGCCTATCGGAAGGCGCTGCGCGCCGATTGCACCTGCAACGGCCAAAATCCAGCCGGCCTTGCGCCAGTCGATCTCGCGCTGGACGGCTCGCTGCGCTCGGGCGACGTGCTCGCTACCGCCGGCGGAAACGTCGCCTATTCCAGCATGCCCGCCGGCAACGACCAGGCCCGGATTTCACGCCGGTAGCGGCGCTTCCGGTCCAGAGACGCCGCAGCACTTACTCCGGCACGATGCGGACAGCACCGCGGGCGGCGCTTGTCGTCAGCGCCGCGTAGGCCTTCAGCGCCATCGTCACGTTGCGCTTGCGTTTCTGGGCCGGCTTCCAGGCATCCGCTCCACGGGCCAGCATGGCGTCGCGGCGCTTCGCCAGCGTGGCATCATCCACGACCAAGCTGATCGAACGCGCGGGAATATCGATCTTGATGAGATCGCCATCCTCGACGAGGCCGATCAGACCGCCTTCGGCGGCTTCCGGCGAGAGATGCCCGATCGACAGGCCTGACGAGCCGCCCGAGAAGCGGCCATCGGTGACCAGCGCGCAGACCTTGCCGAGTCCCTTCGATTTCAGGTAGCTGGTCGGATAAAGCATCTCCTGCATACCGGGGCCGCCGCGCGGGCCTTCGTAACGCACCACGACGACATCGCCGGGCTTGATCTTGCCGCCCAGAATGCCTTCGACCGCGGCGTCCTGGCTTTCGAAAATCCGCGCCGGTCCCTCGAACTTCAAGATGCTCTCGTCGACGCCGGCGGTCTTCACGATGCAGCCGTCGAGCGCGAGATTGCCTGACAGCACCGCGAGGCCGCCGTCCTTGGAGAATGCATGCTCGGCGTCGCGGATGCACCCCTCGGCGCGGTCGGTGTCGAGCTCCTCGAACCGGCGCTCCTGGCTGAACGCGACTTGCGTCGGCACATTGCCCGGCGCCGCCGTGAAGAATTTCCGCACGCTTTCACTCTTGGTGCGCACGATATCCCAGCGGCCGAGTGCGTCCTCGAGCGTCTTGGCGTGAACCATCGGGAGGCCGCGGTTCAACAGCCCGGCGCGGTCGAGCTCGCCGAGAATGGCCATCACGCCGCCGGCGCGGTGCACGTCTTCCAGATGCACGTCCGCCACCGACGGCGCCACCTTGCAGAGCACAGGCACCCGCCGCGACAGCCGGTCGATGTCCTGCATCGTGAACGGCACCTTGCCTTCATAGGCGGCAGCCAGCAGATGCAGCACGGTATTGGTCGAGCCACCCATCGCGATATCGAGCGTCATCGCGTTCTCGAACGCCTTGAAGTTGGCAATCGTGCGCGGCAGCGCGGTGTCGTCGTCCTGCTCGTAATAGCGCCGCGCAAGGTCGACGATCAGGTGGCCGGCCTCGACGAACAAACCCTTGCGGTCGGCGTGCGTCGCCAGGATCGAGCCGTTGCCAGGCAGCGCCAGCCCCAGCGCTTCGGTCAAGCAATTCATGGAATTGGCGGTGAACATGCCCGAGCACGAACCGCAGGTCGGGCACGCCGAGCGTTCGATCACTTCCACATCGGCGTCGCTGACGTTGCTGTCGGCGGCGGCGACCATGGCGTCGATCAGATCGACCGCGCGGATTTTTCCCTTGAGATTGACCTTGCCCGACTCCATCGGGCCGCCCGAGACGAACACGGTCGGGATGTTGATGCGCAGCGCGGCCATCAGCATGCCGGGCGTGATCTTGTCGCAGTTGGAGATGCAGACCATGGCGTCGGCGCAATGGGCGTTGACCATGTACTCGACGCTGTCGGCGATGATCTCGCGCGACGGCAGGCTGTAGAGCATGCCGTCATGGCCCATGGCTATGCCGTCATCGACCGCGATGGTGTTGAACTCTTTCGCGACGCCGCCGGCCTTCTCGATCTCGCGCGCAACGAGCTGGCCGAGGTCCTTCAAGTGCACGTGGCCGGGCACGAACTGGGTGAAGGAATTGACCACGGCGATGATCGGCTTGCCAAAGTCCTCGTTCTTCATGCCGGTGGCGCGCCAGAGGCCGCGGGCGCCCGCCATGTTGCGGCCGTGGGTCGTGGTTCGGGAGCGGTAGGCGGGCATGATCTGTCCTTCTGGGAAGCGGGAAAGGCGTCTTTTAGACGGGAAGCGCGGCCGCTCAAAGCGGCTTGGCGCAAGGTCGTTATGCGCGACGGCGCCCAAAACGGGACAGGAACCGGCCGCCCGGGCCCCCGCTACCGCTAGACGACCTCACGGGCCCGCAACTCCGCGATCGCCTTGGTATCGTAGCCGAGCGAGGCCAGCACCTCCTCGGTATGGGCGCTGAGCGCGGGCGCCATCCGGTCGAGCCGGCCGCCGCCATGGGCGAGCTGAAAACCGCTGCCGGCAAAGCGCAGGCGGCCATAGGGCGTCTCGATCTCCTGAATGGCGCCGCGCGCGGCGATCTGCGGGTGATCGATCACTTCCTCGACCTTCCAGATGCTGGCGCAGGGCGCGCCTGCGGCCTCCAGGATCTTCTCCCACTCGCGCGGGTCCTTCTTCGAGAGCGCCTCCTCGATGATAGCCCGCAGCGCCGGCTCATTCTCCTGGCGGGCGAACCAGTCGGCGAAGCGCGGGTCCTCCAGCGCATCGGCGCGGCCAAGCGCGGTCATCAAGGCGATGTATTGCTTCTCGCTGTTGACCGCGAGCAGCAGGTAGCCGTCGCCGGCCTTGAAGAGATTTGCGGTCGGGCGGCGGCTGACCGCCTGGTTGCCGGAAAGCTGCTGGCGATGGCCGGCGACCGAGTAATCCGCCACCTGGCCCGACAGGAACGCCAGCGTCGCCTCCAGCATGGAGACGTCGACCATTTGCCCCTTGCCGGTATGGGTGCGCTGGAACAGCGCGCTCGACACGCCGAAGGCTGCGGTGGCGCCCGATAGCACGTCGCAGACCGCAAAGCCCGCGCGCGTCGGCCCGGTCTCGGCGTGGCCCGTGATCGACATGATGCCTGACAGCGCCTGGATCTTGCCGTCATAGCCGGCGCCCAGCCGCGCCGGTCCGGTCTGGCCGAAACCCGAAATAGCGCAGTAGATCAGTCGCGGATTGATCACCGAGAGCGCGGCGTAGCCGATGCCGAGCTTGTCCATCACGCCGGGGCGGAAATTCTCCATCACCACGTCGGCCTGCGCGGCGAGCTGCTTGACGATGGCGATTGCCTCCGGCTTCGAGAGATCGAGGGTGAGGCTGCGCTTGTTGCCGTTGATCGCCTGCCATCCCGGCGCGAGGCCTCGTTCGGCCCATTCGCGGCTCAGCGGCGTGCGGCGCATGTCCTCGCCCTCGCGGCGCTCCACCTTGATGACGTCGGCCCCGAGTAGCGCGAGCTGGTAGCTCGCGTAGGGGCCGGCCAGCACCTGCGTGAAGTCGAGGACCTTCACGCCTTCGAACGGTCGGGTCAATTCCGTTTCCTCCTGCGAGCGTCATTGCCTGCGACAAACGCGAAGCGTTTGTGCAAGGGAGCGCAGCGACGAAGCAATCCATTCTTTCTTTTGCCGCAGCGTGGATTGCTTCGCTTCGCTCGCAATGACGGTTCTGAGAGCCGTGCCCTGTGTCACGCAGCCCGGTTGCCGCGCGCGATCTCTTTCTGCTTGTCAAACTCGGCGCGGCGCCGCGCCAGTTCTTCCGGGCTCATCTGCGCGATGTTGTTGTAGTCGAGCTTCCAGGAGGCATCCTCGCTCCAGCGCAGCGGCGATTGCATCGTGGTGCGCGCGCCGGGCGCGGACTCCAGCAGCCGCAGCGCCAGCTCAAGCGTCAACGCCTGCGACTCCACATCATGCGGCTTGCCGGCAGAATTGCCGAGCGGGAAGTCCGAAAACAGGAAGCGCGGCGCGGCGGCGTGCTCGACGATGTCCTTGGCACAGCCCATCACGACGGTGGCGATGCCGTTGGCTTCGAGATGGCGCGCGACCAGCGCCGAGGTCTGATGGCAGACCGGACAGTTCGGCACGATCACGGCGACATCGACCTGATCGGCGAGACAGCGGGCGAGGATCTCGGGCGCGTCGACATCGATGGTGACGCGGTGGCTGCGGTTGGTCGGCGCGCCGAAGAAGCGCGGCGCGACCTCGCCGATCCGGCCCAAAGCCTTCGCCTTCAGAAGCTGCGGCAGCGGAAACCAGGTGCCACTGTCGGTGGCCGTGGTGTGCTTGCGGTCGTAGCCGATATGCGAGATCCGCAGATCGTGTTGTTTCGAGGTATCGCCGTCATAGACCTGGTAGAATTTCGCGCTGCCATTATAGGCGGCACCGGGTCCCTGATCGCCCTTGGTGGGATCATATTGGGCGGCGGTCGTGACGATGGTCACGCGTGACTGCGCCAGCGGCTTCTTCAGCGGCTGAAACGGCGCATCGACATAATGCGCCCAGCGGTAGGGCGTGGTGTAGCCGATCGCCGCGTAATAATCGCGGGTGCGCTGCATATAGGGGACAGGAGAATCGTAGTCGGGCGCAAAGCCGAGCTGATCGTCTGACGGGGCGGACATTGTTGTGTCTCTCCTGCGTTTCCACCATGAGGTCGCCGACTGACCTCCGGCCAAGCTAATGATAGTTCAGCTATTCCTCAACAGCCGAATGCGCCGGATGATGCATCCCGGCTGCGCATCGATGCATCGCACGCGGGGCCTTGATCGTGGCCTCAGTCGCGCGGCGGTCAACCGGATGCACAAGTCGGCAGAAAGTCATGGAACTGAGGAGGTCGATAACTCGTTCAGAATGAACACCGATGGCCGCAACGGAGGTTTGCCATGCCCGATACCGCCGGAATGAAGGATCACGTGTACAAGATCCTGGATCTCGTAGGCTCTTCCGAAAAAAGCATCGAGGACGCGATCCAGAACGCCGTCTCCCGCGCGTCAAAAACCATCCGCGAAATGAAATGGTTCGAAGTCGTGCAGACCAGAGGCCATATCGAAAACGGGTCTGTTCGCCATTATCAGGTCACGTTGCGGGTTGGATTTACCCTGGAGGAATAAGGTCAGGCTACGGCGGTCAAACTCCGGCGACCGACGACCAGATATCCGCCAGCTTGCGCCTGGCCTTCTGCCTGCGCGTCAGCGGCACCGCCTTCTCCTCCTCCTCGGGCAGGCGCAGGCCGACCACGTTGACCCGGCCGCCGCTGATGCTGCGTGCAACCAGCACGATCGGATCGAGCACGAGCTCGGCGCCCACCTTCGGCGCATGATCGAGATGAATGTCGAAATAATCCGCCAGCGTCAGCGTGGCCTGCTCTTCGCCGGCCGATACGCCGTAGATCTGGGCCAACTCACCGAGCGTATGCTCACCGGACACCATGAAATCGCCGAGCAGATGCGGGTCAGGCGCCGAGCTCGGCGCCATATCGACAAAGAATCGGTCCAACGCCTCGGCCTTTTCCGGCGGCGCCAGCAGATAGATGTAATCTCCTGCGGCGACCGGGTCGGCCTCGGCGGGCGATAGAATCCGCTCCTCGCGGATCACCAGCGTCGGCTTGGACCAGGATGGCAACAGGCCGCGCCTGAAATAGAGGCTTTTCGGGCGCACGGGATAGCCGACCAGTTGCTGCTCGAGCTGGCCGGGCAGATCGAGCTCGACGCGCCGTGGTCCGCGGTCCACGCGCGGCAGCGCCACATGCAGCCACCGCGCCGCCGGCGCCAGCGTCCAGCCCTGCAACAGCAGCGAGATGATGACCACGACAAAGGCGACGTCGAAATAGAGATAGGCCTTCGGCAATCCGACCAGCATCGGGATCGAGGCGAGGAAGATCGCGACCGCGCCGCGCAGGCCGGTCCAGGCGATGAATATCTTTTCGCGCCAGTTGAAGCGGAACGGCACGAGGCACAGGAACACTGCGACCGGCCGCGCCGCCAGCATCAACACCAGCGACACGATCACCGCCGGCCCGACGCTGTCCAGCAAACGCTGCGGCGACGAGAGCAGTCCGAGCAGGACAAACATCACGATCTGCGCCAGCCAGGTCGCGGCGTCAAGAAAGGTGATCACTGAATTATGCGCCCGCGTCGGCCGGTTGCCGACGATGATGCCGGCGAGATAGACCGCGAGAAAGCCCGAGGCATGCGCGATCTGCGCCACGCCGAAGATCACCAGCGCGGCCGTGGTGACGAAGGGCGCATGCAGGCCCTGCGGCAGCGCTACCCGATTGAGCGCCAGCACCACCAGTCGGCCGCCGATCACGCCAATCACGGCGCCGAGCAGACCCTCGCGGACGAGTTCGAATACGACATGTCCAGGTGAGCTTTCACCGATCGAAATGAATTCGACCAGCATCAACGTGAGGAAGATCGCAAAGGGATCGTTGGTGCCGGATTCCGCCTCCAGCGTCGCGCCGACACGCGGGCGCAGACGCAGCCCCTGGGTGTGGACGAGCAGAAACACCGCGGCGGCGTCGGTCGACGCCACCACCGCGCCGACCAGGAGCGACTCGGTCCAATTGAGGTCGAGCACATATCTGGCGACCGGGGCGGTGACCAGCGCGGTAAGCAATACGCCGATCGTCGCCAGCACCATCGAGGGCGCCAGCACGGTGCGGATGCTCTGAAATTTCGTCCGCAGGCCGCCATCGAACAGGATCAGCGCCAGCGCCACCGACCCCACCAGATAGGTGGTGCGGACGTCGTTGAAGCTGAGCTGGCCCGGCCCTGCATCGCCCGCCAGCATGCCGATCCCGAGGAACACCAGCAGCAGGGGCGCCCCGAAGCGCAGCGCGAGCAGGCTCGACAGGATGCCCGCCATCACCAGAATGGCGCCCAGAAAGATGGCGATGCTGACCGAATCGAGAGAAGCCATGAACCTCTTTAAATGATCGCAAATACTTGCAATTGCATCCTTATCGTTGCCACACTTGATCGCCAACCCATTTCTGCGATCGCGGCAATGTGCCCTGATTTAAGGGCTTAATTGGCTTGGCCGGCCCATGTATCGATGGTCCGCCCGGCCCGTTTGTGGAAATCTGCCCACCGTTTCGAATCAAATTTGCCTGCACTACACCTGACGAGATTTTACCGATGGATATGGCCCCAAAGGAAGTCATTGAGTTTCTGCAATCGACTGCGCGGTCGGTCGGTGCAGAGGTCGCCTCGCCATGGTTCTATCTGCAGTTCGGGCTGATCCTGACCGCCGCCGGCATCGCCTATGCGGCGGATGCGGCGATCCGCGCGCGGGTCGACATGACGTCGCTGGCGATGCGCTGGCCGTTGCCGCTCCGGCATTTCGCCCGCGTGCTGGTCGGCAGCGCGTCGACCGCGGTGTTCGCGGTCCTGGTGATCGCCGAGCGCGTCACGATGTACCACCTGACGTGGCCGAGCCGCAGCTACCTCCTGATGGTCGCCGCCAAGCTGGCCCTGGCGTGGCTCGTGATCCGGCTCATAACCTCGGTGATCCGCAACGCCTTCATCGTCAAGCTGGTGTCGATAACGGCATGGTTCGTCGCGGCGCTTAGCATCATCGGCCAGCTCGACCCCGCGGCGGACACACTGGATTCGTTTGCGATCGAGATCGGCGGCTTGCGCCTGACGCCGCTGCTGCTGATCAAGGCTGGCGCGCTGCTGATCGCGGCGCTTTGGCTGACCAACATCGCCAGCAACTTCATCGAAAGCAGGATTACCCGCGCCAGCGACCTGACGCCGTCGGTCCAGGTGCTGCTGGTCAAGATTATCCGCATCGGTCTGATGGTGGTGGCGATCGCCATCGCGCTCGGTACCGTCGGCATCAACCTTTCGGCGCTCGCGGTTTTTACCGGCGCGGCCGGCGTCGGCATCGGTCTCGGCCTGCAGAAGATCGTCGCCAATTTCATTTCAGGCATCATCCTGCTGGCGGACAAGTCGGTGAAGCCTGGCGACCTCGTCACCATCGGCGACAGTTCGGGCCGGATCAGCGCCATGAAGACGCGCTACATCTCGGTTGCCGCCGGCGACGGCCGCGAGTTCCTGATCCCGAACGAGGATCTGGTGACGCAGAAGGTCGTGAACTGGACCTATACCGACAAGAACACGCTGGTGAAGGTACTGTTCAGCACCAATTACGACGCCGATCCGCGGGCGGTATGCAAGCTCGCCATCGACATTGCCGGCGCCGTGCCGCGCGCCATCAAGAACAAGCCCCCGAACTGCATCCTGACCGAGTTCGCCGAGGCCGGAATGAAGTTCTCCCTGACCTTCTGGATGCCCGATCCTGATGGCCTCGACAACGTCAAGAGCGAGGTGATGCTGGCGCTGTGGGACGCCTTCAAGCGCGAGGGCATCCGCGTTCCCTATCCGGTCCGCGAAATCCGCGTCCGCGGCGGCGCGCTGCCGGTCGAGCAGGTGGTGGAGGTCTCCGGCTAGATGCAAGCTTTTTAAGGCGTCCCGGAGTCCCAACCTTGGCTTGCACTGAGCAGTCGGATCATTAAATTAGACGTTCAAATCAGCCCTTTTCCGTTCCCGAAGCATGACCCGCCCATGAGCTATATCGAAGCAACAGATACCTCCTTGCGAAAAACCGGCCAGATCAAGCTGCATGGCGCCAGCGGCTTCGCCGGCATGCGCAAGGCCGGCGCGCTGGTCGCCAAATGCCTCGACGAACTCACCGACATCGTCAAGGCGGGTGTCCCGACTTCCCGGATCGACGAATTCGTCCGCGACTTCGCCTTCAGCCATGGCGCCTATCCGGCGACGCTGATGTATCGCGGCTACCGCTACTCGACCTGCACCTCGATCAATCACGTGGTCTGCCACGGCATGCCCGGCGACCGCGCGATGAAAGAGGGCGACATCGTCAATATCGACGTCACCTTCATCGTCGACGGCTGGTATGGCGATTCCAGCCGCATGTATGTGATCGGCCCGATCGCCCGCAAGGCGGAGCGGCTGATCGAGGTCACCTATGAGGCGA
The DNA here is from genome assembly GCF_001693515.2 of Bradyrhizobium paxllaeri. Taxonomy (NCBI): domain Bacteria; kingdom Pseudomonadati; phylum Pseudomonadota; class Alphaproteobacteria; order Hyphomicrobiales; family Nitrobacteraceae; genus Bradyrhizobium; species Bradyrhizobium paxllaeri. The sequence goes on along the minus strand of NZ_CP042968.1, from coordinate 519,591 downwards.
TGATGCGCGGCATCGCCGCGGTGAAGCCCGGCGCCACCACCGGCGACATCGGCCACGCCATCCAGAGCTTCGTCGAGCCGCAGGGCATGAGCGTGGTGCGCGATTTCTGCGGCCATGGCCTCGGGCGCTTGTTCCACGACGAGCCCAATATCATCCATATCGGCCGGCCCGGCGAAGGCGCGATGCTGAAGCCCGGCATGTTCTTCACCATCGAGCCGATGATCAATCTCGGCAAGCCGCATGTAAAGATCCTGTCCGACGGCTGGACCGCGGTGACGCGCGACCGCTCACTGTCGGCGCAGTTCGAGCATTCGGTCGGCGTGACCGCGACCGGCGTCGAGATCTTCACGCTGTCGGAGCGCCACGGCGAGAAGCCGTACGTCACCGTCTGAGGCGGCGCCTTTAGCCGGACCTGCTCGCATCCCCGGGAAGCGCGCTTGCGCCGATGGCATTGCAGCATGGACAGGCGGTGATGACCCGGGAACGAGGCCTTCGAGCGGGATTTGCCGCGACCTGCCTGATCGCATGGGTTGCTTTTTTCGCAGTCCCAATCGCTGCCGCCGAGGATGAGTTGTTTGCGAGCAAGCGGATTACGCCACAGGGCGAGTACACGTCCGGCATCGAAGGTCCCGCGGTCGACGCATCCGGCAACCTCTACGTCGTCAATTTTCGACAGCGCGGCACCATCGGCAAGGTCGCGCCCGGCGCCTCGCAATCCCAGCTCTTAACATCGCTTCCCGCGGGCAGCATCGGCAATGGCATTCGCTTCGACCGTGATGGGCGGATGTACATTGCCGATTTCAAGAAGCACAATGTGTGGGTCATCGCATCAGGCGAAACCACGCCGCGAATCTACTTTCATTCCGACCGGTTCAATCAGCCGAACGACCTCGCGATCGCGGCGGACGGCACGCTCTATGCCAGCGACCCCAGATTTGCATCGCCCGCGGGGCGGCCAGATCTGGCGCATTACCCGTGGGCCTGATGGCAAGGGCCAAGGTGAGGTGATGTCCTCCACCAGGCGCCTTGGCGTGACCAACGGCATCGACCTCAGCCCTGAAGGCGTCACCCTGTATGTGAGCGAATCCAATTCGCGGCAGGTATGGGCGTATCGGCTCGACGGCAGCAAACTGCTCGATCCACGGCTGATCCGGGGGTTTGCGGATTTCGAGGTCGACGGCCTGCGCACCGACGTCGACGGCCGGATCTATCTCGCCCGGCTTTCCGCCGGCACCATCGCCGTGATCGGCGCCGACGGATCGCTCGAGCGCGAGATACCGCTGCGCGGCAAGGAGCCGACCAACCTCACCTTTGGCGGTCCTGACGGCAAAACCGTCTTCGTGACTCAGAAGGACGGCGGCTTCATCGAAGCGTTCCGCGTTGGCCGCCCTGGCCGCGAGCCCTGTTTGCAAATGCCTCGCATTTGCTGAGGGCGTAGGGACGCTGCGATGCAGCAACATGCCTGCAATTGAAGCGGGAGCGCACCGGAATAGCTCGCCTTGTCCGGGGTAGTACTGCGCGAGTCTTCCGGAAGAGAAGGCTCTGGCGGGCTAGGGATCAAATAAAGGGAGCAAGGGCAATGTTCGAGATTTCACGTCGCGATCTGGTCCTCGGGAGCGCGGGGGCGGCGCTGGTTTTCGGCCTCAAGGGACCGGTTTCATTCATCGGCGCGGCGCATGCGCAGCGCGCCGCAGACAGCCTCAAATACAAGGTCGGCGACATCGAGGTGTTCAGCCTGCATGACGGCACCATCGAACGTACGGTCACCGAAGGCATGGTGAAGAACGCCTCGCTCGACGATGTCAAGAAGGCGCTGACCGCCGCAGGCATCGGGCCTGACAAGATCGCCAACCCCTTCACCGTCACCGCGATCCGCACCGGCGGCAAGGTTATCCTGTTCGATACCGGCTTCGGCGGCAACGGGCCGCCGACCGTGGGCAAGCTCGCCGACAACATGAAGGCGGCCGGCCTCGATCCGGCAACCGTCTCCACGGTGGTGATCTCGCATTTCCATCCCGATCACATCTCCGGCCTGTGGGTGAAGGAGACCAGCGCGCAGGTATTTCCGAACGCGGAAATCCTGATGCCCGAGGTGGAGTTCAAGTTCGCGACCGATCCGGCGCTGGTGGAGAAGGTGCCGGAAGCCAACCGTCCGTTCATCAAGCGGATTCAGGCAACCTTCCCGACCTGGAAGAACGTCAAGCAGTACAATGACGGCGCCGACATCGCGCCGGGCGTGAAGGCCATCGCGACCCCCGGCCATACCGTCGGCCACATGTCGTTCCTCGTTGCGTCCGGCGGGCAGCAATTGTTCATCCAGAGCGATGTCACCGGCATCCACCAGCTGTTCGTCAGAAATCCAGGCTGGTTCTCGGCATTCGATGCGGATGGGCCGAAGGCGGAAGCGACGCGGCGCGCCTTCTTCGACCGCGTCATCGCCGAAAAGGGCATGATCGCCGGCTATCATTTCGGCTTCCCGAATGTCGGCACGCTGACCAAGGACGGCAACGGCTATGCGTTCGCCGCCGTGAAGGCCTGATCGCAGGCAAGAATTGAAATGATCCGAAGGCGCCGTGCTCTGTGCGGCGCCTTTTCCTCAAATGCGCTCGCACTTTAGAGTTGCAAAAGCTCGCGGGCACGGCATGGTTACGGCCGATGCCCGCTAGGACCAGCAATCCTCCCGATCAACCCACCGAGACGCCGCATTATCACGGCCACCGCGAACGCCTGCGCGAGCGCTTCTATGGCGCGGGGCCGGAGGCCCTGAGCGATTACGAGCTCCTGGAGATGGCGCTCTTCCCGGCCCTGCCCCGGCGCGACACCAAACCGCTGGCGAAAGCGCTGTTGAAGAAATTCGGCTCCTTCGCCGAGGTCATTCACGCGCCTGTCGGGCGCCTGCGCGAGGTCGACGGCATCGGCGAGGCCTCGATCAACCAGATCAAGCTGCTCGCCGCTGCCGCGAGCCGGGTGGCCAAAGGCGAAATCAGGCGCAAGATCGCACTGTCGTCGTGGAACGACGTGATCGAATATTGCCGGAGTGGAATGGCGTTTGCCGACAAGGAGCAATTCCGCCTGCTGTTCCTCGACAAGCGCAATCAACTCATCGCCGACGAAATCCAGCAGACCGGCACCATCGACCACACGCCGGTCTATCCGCGCGAGGTGATCAAGCGCGCGCTCGAACTATCGGCGACCGCGCTGATCCTGGTGCACAATCATCCAAGCGGCGATCCGACGCCGTCGCAGGCCGACATCCACATGACCAAGGCGATCGTCGAGATCGCAAAGCCGCTTGGCATCGCCGTGCACGACCACATCATCGTCGGCAAGAACGGGCACGCGAGCCTGAAGGGAATGAAGCTGATCTAGCTGATCGCCTGCATTTACCATTTGTTAACTCTCCGCTTCGCGCTTTGCCGAATGCGTGAGAGAGTGGTTCAGCGGATGAGAGGGGGTAACTCATTTTCGAATGAGAGGGGATCGATGATGAATCAGCTAGCAGGGCGAATAGGCGGCGCGGCGCTTTCGATGAGCCCGGGGCACCTGGTCGACAAATTTCTCGATTGGCTCGAGGAACTGAGGAGCGCGATGGCGCTTGCTGAAATCGACAGATTAGCCGGCAACGAGGTGCGAACCAAGGTGCTGTTCGATTGATTCGGCGACCATAGCGCGATGGCACGGTCGAACCGCCATCCAGGCACAAAGGGCCGCCTCAAAATGGGCGGCCCTTTGCTCGTGAGGATCAGTCGCCGGAGGCGTTGTTTATGCGAAGTGTCTTGTCGCGCAATCCCTCGCCATGGCACGCGGATATCCAGATGATCAAGGCGACCGTCCAGATCGCCACCCAGGTCGGCATTGCCGTGCACGACGACATCATCGTCGGCAAGAACGGGCATTCGAGCCTGAAGGGGATGAAGCTGATCTAGCGGATCGCTACCGCTCAATAATCGTCCCCCAACGGGGCGACCAGCATCATGCCGCGGCAAGGCCGCGTGGACGAAATCGCGGCCGAAAACACCGAAATCGGGGTGATCGCAACGCGCAGTTGCGCTAATATCCACCTCTCGAGCATCCCGCGCGCTGTCGCGTCGAAGGACCGGCATACTGACGTCGGATAGGTTTTCGTATCGGAGGACCGTCATGACCAGCACTTCAGACACCGTGAATACAGCCGCTTCGGATACGGCGCCGCTGCGCGCCAAATGGGGGTGGATCGTCGCGCTCGGCGTCGTCTATCTGTTCGCCGGGTTCATCGCGCTTGGCAGCGTCGCGACGGCCACCGTCGTCAGCGTCTTTGTCGTCGGCATCATGATGATCATCGCCGGCGTCGCCGAGGTGATCAGCGCCTTCCAGATCAAGACCTGGGGTAAATTCCTGCTCTGGGCCCTGCTCGGCGTGCTCTACATCATCGGCGGCTTCGTCACGTTCCAGAATCCGCTGCTCGCCGCAGTGCTGCTGACACTGATCCTCGGCGCATCGCTGGTGGTCTCGGGCATCATGCGGATCGTGCTGGCCTTCAGCATGAAACGGGAAACGCCCTGGATCTGGGTGGCGCTGTCAGGCGTGATCACGCTTCTGCTCGGCCTGCTGATCCTGGCGCGCTGGCCGGTGTCGAGCCTCTATATCCTCGGCTTGTTCCTCGGCATCGACCTCATCATGGCCGGCGCCGGCTATATCGGGCTCGGTTTCGGCTTGCGCCGCGCTCGCTGAGCTGTGGTCCGCGGACTGCGCGCGGCGCAGTCTCCTGATCGACGAAGGGAGGCGCCCATGCGCTGGATCTACCTCGCCGTCATCATTCTGTTCGTCGCCGCGACCGTCATCTTCGCGCTGCAGAATTTCGAGATCGTCACCATGTCGTTTCTCGGCTTTAACGCCCGCGTGCCGCTCGCGCTGCTGGCCGCCGTCGCCTACCTGCTGGGCGCGGCGACGGGCGGCAGCCTGTTCGCGCTGCTGCGTCGATCCTACGAAGAGTCGAGAGAGGGTTTCGGAACGTCCTGAATTGAGTGTCGTTTCATCTCCGGCCAGCGAGGGTGACGATGGACGAAACAGCGCGCGAACCTGTCCTGGTGGACCTCGCCTTGCAGGGCGGCGGCTCCCATGGGGCGTTCACCTGGGGCGTGCTCGATCGGCTGACCGAGGAGCCGTGGCTGCGGATCGAGGCGATTTCCGGCACCTCGGCGGGCGCGATGAATGCAGCCCTAGTGGCCGACGGGTGGACGCAAGGCGGAGCCGAAGGCGCGCGGGCAGCGCTCGCGGCCTATTGGCGGCGCGTGTCGCAGGCTGCGGCGTTCAGCCCGCTGCAGCGCTCGCCGCTCGACCGGATGATGGGCCGCTGGACGCTCGACACCTCGCCCGCCTACGTCGCCATGGACCTGATGGCCCGCGTGGTTTCGCCCTATGATCTCAATCCGCTCGGCCTCAATCCGCTGCGCGCCATCCTCGCCGAGAGCATCGATTTCGACCGGCTCGCCCGCGCGCCGATCAGGCTTTTCGTCACCGCGACCAGTGTGCGCACCGGCCGCGGCCGCATCTTCCGCAACAAGGAGATCACCGCCGACGTCCTGCTGGCCTCGGCCTGCCTGCCGACCATGTTCCACGCGATCGAGATCGACGGTGAACCGTTCTGGGATGGCGGCTATGCCGGCAATCCGACGCTGACGCCGCTGGTGCGCGAAAGCGACGCGTGCGACACCATCCTGGTGCAGATCAATCCGCGCGAACGGCCGGAGCCGCCGCGCACGGCAAACGAGATCCTCAACCGCCTCAACGAAATCTCCTTCAACTCGCCGCTGATGAAGGAATTGCGCATGATGGCGCTGCTGCGCCAGGTGGCGGACCCCGGGCACGGCGAGGGCGCGCGCTGGGCCGGAATGCGCACGCACCGGATCATGACCGACGCGCTCACGCAATTCGGCGCATCATCCAAACTCAACGCGGAATGGGAGTTCGTTTCACTGCTCAGGGAAGAAGGACGCAAGAGCGCCGACGCCTTCCTCAGGGCGCATGCCGGCGACCTCGGCCGGCGCTCCACCGCCGATCTCGATGTGCTGCTGGCGGAGTGCTAGGGGCGATGACCCTGTTGGGCCTTCTCGGCATCCTGATCGGGCTCGGCCTGCTGATTCTGTTCGCGTATCGGGGCTGGAGCGTGTTGCTGCTTGCGCCGCTTGCCGCGCTGGTTGCCGCGCTGTTTTCCCGCGAGCCGCTGCTCGCCCACTGGACCCAGACCTTCATGGTCAGCGCTGCAGGTTTTCTGGCGCAGTTCTTTCCGCTGTTTCTGCTCGGCGCCCTGTTCGGCAAGCTGATGGAAGACAGCGGCTCGGTCGCCGCAATCGCGGCCTACATGACGCAGCGGCTGGGCACGCGGCGGGCTGTGCTCGCGGTGGTGCTTGCCGGAGCGCTGGTCACCTATGGCGGCGTCAGCCTGTTTGTCGCCTTCTTCGTGCTCGCGCCGATGGCGCATGAGCTGTTTCGCACCGCCGGCATCCCGCGGCGGCTGATGCCGGCGGCGATCGCCCTCGGCACCTCCACCTTCACCATGTCGGCGTTGCCCGGCACGCCATCGATCCAGAACGCGATCCCGATGCCGTTCTTCGGCACCACGCCGTTCGCCGCGCCCGGCCTCGGCATTCTGGCATCGTTGATCATGCTCGGCTTCGGCCTGTGGTGGCTCAACCGCCAAGAAGCCAACGCAAGAAGGAACGGCGAAGGCTTTGGCGACGGCGTGCCGATGCCTTCCACAAGTCTTGCCTCCGACGAAAAGCTGCGCGAACGCGCCACCACCGCACGCGAGTTCGATCCGGCAGAGATCGCGCACGGAGCGGTGACCGACGCGCCGCCGTCGGTTGTGCTCGCAGGGCTGCCGCTCATCGTGGTGATTGTCGTCAACCTCGCGATGTCATTGTTCATCCTGCCGGCGCTCGACACCCGCTTCCTTGCCGAGGCTCGCTGGGGCCACACCTCGCTCGCAGCCGTCGGTGGCGTATGGGCTGTCATCACCGCCCTCGCCTGTGCGATCGCGACGGTCCTCACCGTCAGCCATCGGCGATTGCCGGCCCTGCGTTCAACCATGGACGCCGGCGCCAACGCCGCCGTACTGCCGGCCGTCAGCGTTGCGAGCCTGGTCGGCTTCGGCGCGGTAGTGGCGGCGATGCCCGCTTTCGATGTGGTGCGCGACACCGTGCTCGGCATCGGCGGCGGACCGCTGGTTTCGCTCGCGGTGGCCACCAACGTGCTCTCCGCGCTCACCGGCTCGGCATCGGGCGGGATGACCATCGCACTCGACGCACTCGGGGCAACGTATATGACGCGCGCGGCGGAGATCGGGCTCGATCCGGCGCTGTTGCATCGCGTGGCGGTGATCAGTTCGGGTACGCTCGATACCCTGCCGCATAACGGCGCGATCGTCACGCTGCTCGCGGTCTGCGGATCGACGCACCGGGACAGCTATCGCGATATCGTCATAGCCGGCATCGTCGGCCCGCTCGTCGCCCTCGCCGCCGTCATCGCACTCGGCTCGGTGACAGGATCGTTCTGAGCCATCGGCACGGCCCGCGGAGTCATGTGCCAAGCCATGCCGTCAGCCGTGATCTTTGCCTGACCAGGCCATCCTGATTGAAGTGGTGAACACAAAAGTGCGCCCATGAATCTTCGAACGCCATGTCCATGTCACCCGTGACCACCGTGGTACCCAGCCCGATTTCCGCGTAGGTGAACTCGAAACTTCCGCTAGGACGCGCCAGCGCAATGTGGAACGGTTGACCGGTAAACTCGTTGATCTTCGGCCTGCCGATGCTGCGCATGACGCCGGGTATCTCTACCTTCGCGGTCCTAAATTCCAAGTTCGCATCGAGATCAATCGGCAGGAACAACGTCTGGCAAAATTCCGAGCAAGTGGACGCGAACACGGCGAAGAGATTGCTCAACGGTTCGCACGCCTTGCCTGAGACGATCGTTTCAAGCGCGATCCGTTGAGCTTCATCCGCGCGCTCGTCGACAACGATCTGGCGCCGGCCGCCTCCATCCTTGATTTCGCCGGGCCACTTGTACAGCGCTGCCCAGTTCAAGCCTGAGAGCGGCGTATCGTTGAAATGGCCTTCGACGACGGTGCCGACGAAGGCCGACTGACAATAGCCGTGCGTACTCGGCAGATTGAACTGGCAACCACAATTCATGGCGCAATTGCAGTTATCATACGTCTCGCTCTTGAATAGCCATTGATCAGCCATCTGCACCTCCATGATGCTCCACTCCCTCGCCGGAGCGATTTTCTGGCTAATGCGGAAGAAGTTGTCCGGGTCGCCTCCACGCTGCGAGCCGCGTAGCTGACGCCATAATTTCGCGCGCAGACGAGCGTCGGCTCTGAGCCACCGGGTTAGAACCGCGGGCTTGTATAGTCGCGTTCACACCCCGTTCGCCGCAGAAGTCTAGCGGAATTGACCTGCGACTGAAATTGGGATGCCTGGATTTCCGGATTTGGCCCCCACCCGAAGGAACTCGAGGGGGCCCCAGGGCGTTCGCAGTCAGGGATAGACTGGACTTGCCTCGCGCGGTCCCCCACCGCCGCTTGTGACCCCAACCGGGCATCGCGCCCTAAAAAGACGGGAACTGTGGTATCCTCCGTCAAACGCGATGGAGGAGGATCAACGTCGTGAAGCGGGACCTCGACCTCATCGTCTATGGTGCGACAGGTTACACTGGCCGTTTGATCGCCGAATATCTGGCGACGTCCTATCGCGGCGATGATGCTCCGTCCTGGGCGATCGCCGGACGCTCGACCGACAAGCTCGAGAAGGTGCGCGCCGACATCGGCGCACCGGACGATCTACCTTTGGTGAAGGCGGACGCCGCCGAGCCGGCCAGCCTGCGTTCGATGTGCGAGCGCGCGGCCGTCATCATCACGACGGTCGGACCTTATCAGCGCTATGGTCCCGAGCTTGTGGCGGCCTGCGCTGCCACCGGCACCGGCTATGTCGATCTGTGCGGCGAACCGGCCTGGATGCGGCGCATGATCGACGCCCATCACGACGAAGCGAAACGGACCGGCGCACGCATCGTGTTCTCTTGCGGATTCGATTCCATCCCGTTCGATCTCGGCGTGCTCACGTTGCAGGAGAAGGCACGCGAGAAATTCGGACGCCCGGCGCGGCGGGTGAAGGCCCGCCTGCGCAAGGTAAAAGGCGGGATGTCCGGTGGCACCGCGGCGAGCGCCCAAGCGACATTGGCCGCCGCCGCGCGCGACCCGGCCTTGGTCCGGTTGCTCGCCGATCCCTTCGCGTTGACGCCGGGATTCACCGGGCCGTCTCAACCGTCGGGCCTCATCCCTGAATACGACCCGAGCCTGAACGCGTTGCTCGTGCCGTTCCCAATGGCGCCGATCAACACCAAGAACGTGCACCGCACCAATTTCCTGCTGGGTCATCCCTACGGCACGGACTTCGTTTATGACGAGATGATGGTCGCGCCAGGACTCGGGGAAGTCGCCGGCGTCACGACGGAGGCGTTCGCCACGCTGGTTTCCATGTTCGGGACCGGCGGCCTCAAACCCGGCGCGGGTCCTACCCGGGAAGTGCGCGAGAAGGGTTTTTACGACATCCTCTTCCTGGGCGAACTGCCGGATGGCGGACGGGTTGAGGCGGTCGTCACCGGCGACCGCGATCCGGGCTATGGCTCGACCAGCAAGATGATCACCGAGAGCGCGCTCTGCCTCGTGCGCGACGTGCAGGGCGAGGGCGGCACCTGGACGCCGGGCGCGCTGATGGGTCCGGCGTTGCGCAAGCGTCTGAAGGAACGCGCCGGCCTCAGCTTCAGCGCGCATTGAGGTAACGCTCCGCGAATCCAGAAAGGAGCCGACCATGACCCAGCGCATCCCTGAGAACCATTCCGCGGCCGAGTGGAGACCCGTCACCATCATGGGCACGATGCCGCCGCGCGTTCCCAACGATGACGATGATGATGACGAGGACGAGGACGAAGACAACGACGACGAGCCGGACGATGAGCCGCCGGTCGTCAGAGAGCCCGACGAAGACGAATAAGCGCGAGGGCTCGTGCCACAGATCGCGCAGCTTTGAGAGGGCTGCCGTTCATCTCGCGACGTCCATCCTGGATTGAGCACGCGGTGCGACTACATATTTGATCCAGCGCGTTGATCTGCAATCTTGTATTGCAGGGCTGGCAGCGGCGTTCCGTTACTCCGCGCATTTCTTGCGCGGGAGTTTGCCAGCCGCGATGATGGAGCATCGGATGCGAACCACACGCCGAACGTTCATGCGGACCTCCCTGGCGACGGCCGCTGCTGCGCTCCTGCCAATCTCTCTGCATGCCCAGCAAGGCCTCCCCATTCGCCGTCCGATACCCTCGACCCGCGAGGAGATTCCGATCGTCGGGCTGGGGACCTGGATCACCTTCAACGTCGGCGACGATCCGGCGCTCAGGAACGAGTGCGCTGGTGTCATGGCCGCCTTCTTCGAGGCGGGCGGCCGCATGATCGATTCCTCCCCGATGTATGGCTCGTCCCAGCCGGTGGTCGGCTACGGCCTGCAAAAGCTTGGGCGGCGTCCTCAGGCGCTGTTCTCGGCCGAAAAGGTCTGGACCTCCTCGGCATCTGCAGGTCCGGCCCAGATCGAACAATCGCGACGCTACTGGGGTGTGCCGAAATTGGATCTCGTTCAGGTGCACAATCTGCTTACCTGGAAGCCGCACCTGCAGACGCTGTTCCAGATGAAGGCCACCGGCACGGTGCGTTACGTGGGGATCACCACATCGGAAGGCCGCCGCCATGATCTGCTCGAACAGATCATGCGGAGCGAACCGATCGATTTCGTGCAGTTCTCCTACAACGTAGTCGACCGCGAGGCGGAGGCGCGGCTGCTGCCGTTCGCCGCGGAGCGCGGCATCGCTGTCATCGTCAACCGCCCGTTCCGACAGGGCGCGCTGACCGACCGGCTCAAGAACAAGCCACTGCCTGAATGGGCCGCCGAACTCGGCGTATCGAGCTGGGCGCAGCTCATGCTGAAGTTCATCCTCTCTCACCCCGCCGTCACCGTCGCCATTCCGGCGACCACGCGCGTCGACCATGTGCGTGAAAACCTCTCGGCTGCGGCTGGACCGATGCCTGATACCGCCATGCGGCAGCGCATCGCCGCGCAAGTGAAGGCACTTTGATGTCGGAATGGTGGACCTATCGGGCGGAGGATTTCCTGCTGTTCTCGCCGCGCGTCTACTGGCGCATGTTCGAATTGCACAATGCGGCGCTCTGGCCTCTGCACTTCGTGACGTTCGACGCCGGCCTTATCATCCTCCTGCTCATCGCGTGGCGGCCGGGAAGCTCGGCGCGCTGGGTCGCATCTATCCTCGCGATGCTCTGGATTTTCGTCGGCTGGTCCTTCCTGTGGAACCGCTACGCCACCATCAACTGGGCTGCCGCCTATATCGCGCCGGCTTTTTTCGTTGAGGGCGTGTTGCTCCTCGTCGCATCCCTGCACGGCGCCCTCACCTTCGACCGGCGCGGGCCTGCCGACTGGATAGGATACCTGATCATCGGCTTCGCACTTCTCGGACAGCCGTTGCTTGCCCCGCTGCAGGGACGCGGCTGGGCCTCGTCGGAAGTCTTCGGCATCGCACCGGATCCAACGGTGATTGCGACGCTCGGCGTTCTGCTCCTCGCCCGCGGCAGGCTTTTGCCGTTGCTGCTGCCGATCCCCATACTCTGGTGTCTCCTGAGCGGCCTGACCCTCCAGACGATGGGAGAGCCGCAAGCCTGGGCGACGTATGCGGCGCTCGCGCTTGCCGCCATAGGCTGGATCTGGAGGATCGTTCGTCAGCGCGGACCGCTTCCAGTTGCGTGAATCGGGCCTGCTCGGCTCCTTCCGCACGACTTGAGCGCAGCCGCGCTCATGGCGAGATCCATCGCTGCACGGCGTCCGCCGTGTCGGCCGGCGTGGTGTTGAAGCAGATCCTGCTTTGCGGCGCAGCGAGCCGTAGATATCATAGTTCGTCTGATGTCGAAGCATCGTTGTCAGGAAATAGGTCATGATGATCTGGCGCGCCGGTTCAGAACCGAGCCGGCCGTTTCACAGGAGAACGCCATGGCTGCTACCAACAACGCAAACCAGAACCTGGTCGTCACCGCATTCTGGGAAGTCAATTCGGGCGAGGAAGCTGTCGTCGCCGGGCTTCTCAAGGATTTTCTGCCGCAGGCGCAACGCGAGCCCGGTGTCAGAGAGTTTCAAATTCATCAGAACATCGCAAAGCCGCAGGAATTCTTCTTCTACGAGGTGTTCGCTGGTGAAGCGGCCTTCGCCGAGCATCAGCAGACCGACCACTTCAAGAACATCATCCTGGGGCAGGCGATTCCGAAACTCGCCAAACGCGAGCGGTCGCAGTTCCGCTTCATCTGAAGTCGGGGCTCAACCCGAGTGCCGGCTCTGCGACGCGTCATTTCATGCCGCGCCGCGTCCGGGACGCGGATATAGGGGCACTACGCGGCCACGTTCGAGAGGAAACGATCGACGGACGCGCGCAGATCGGCCGCCTGGTCCGACAAATCACGCGCAGTCGCCAGCACGAGGTCGGCGGAACGATTGGTGTTCTCGGTCGCGGTGGCTGTTCCCGCAATGCTTCGGGCAACGCTTTCCGTTCCGGCGGCGGCGTGCCCGATGCTCCGCGATATTTCATTTGTCGCGGCATTCTGCTGGCTGACGGCGTCGGCAATCGCCGCGGTGAAGCGATCGATCTCGTCCATGATCGAAGCAATGGCGCCGACATTGTCGACCGCCTGCTTGGTCGCCGACTGCACCTCGGCGATCTGTGAGGAAATATCCTCGGTCGCCTTGGCGGTCTGGGTGGCGAGCGCCTTGACTTCCGAGGCGACCACGGCGAACCCGCGGCCTGCTTCGCCGGCGCGCGCGGCTTCGATCGTGGCGTTGAGCGCCAGCAGATTGGTCTGGCCGGCGATATTGCGGATGAAGCCCACGACCTCATCGATATGTTGCGTGGAGCTGGCCAGCGCCCGGATCGTATCGTTGGCCGTCCCGGCCATGCCGGAGGCGCGCTGCACGATCATGGTGGCGTCGTTGACCTGCGTCTTGATCGCCTGCACGGAATCGCCGAGTTGGCTCGCGGCCGTTGCCACCGTCTGAACGTTCGCCGAAGTCTGGCCGGCGGTTGAAGCCGTCTCGACCGATTGCTTGCCGGCGGCATGCGCGATCGAGGAAAGGGTTTGCGCGGTGTTCGTCAATTCGCCCGTCATCCGGTCGGTGTTGGCGAGAGCCGCGGTGAAGGTGGAGCGGAAGGCGTCGATCTCGGCCTCGATGCGCTGACGGCGGCTGACCTGCTGCGCATGCGTCTCGTCCTTCGATGACATCAGCGCGAGATCCTGATCGGCCCGGGCCTTCAGGCTCGCCTGCATCAGGGCAAGCGATTTCAGAAGCCGGCCCAGCTCGTCCCGCCGCCGGACCGCGATATCGTCGGCGAAATTGCCGGCTGCCACGCGTTCGGCAACGCGCACCGCAGCCGAGATCGGCTTGCTGAGCGAATAGGCAAAGGCCATGGCGATCAAGAATCCGACCAGCGCGGTCCCGACCGCGATGCCCAGCATGGCGCTGCGTGCCGCAGTGACCGACGCTTCCGCCTCGGTCCGGTAGTCGAAGCCATACGCTGCCACCAGTTCCACGAGGTCGTCGAGCGCGGCAACAGCCTCGTCACCCTGCTGCGTCAGCACGAAGATCGTGGGGATCTCGGTCAGACCGCCCGGCGCCGGCTTGAGGATCTTCAGTCCGGCATCCGACCAGCCGCGGAGGCTGGCTTCGGCCTTCTCGCGGGCAGCCCTGGCGTTTGCGCTGTGGACCCGGTCGCGGACCACATTGAGATCTTCGGAGATGTTGCGAACCAGCTTTTCGAAGCGGGCCACGGCTTCGCTCGTCGCCCCGTCGGTCAGGCTGCGCTGCATGATGAGACGCGCCTCGTTCAACCCTGCATGCGCCGAGCGCGCGTGGTTGATCCCCATCAGCGGGCCGTCATAAAGCCGCACCACCAGATCGCCCGCGGTGGAGATGCCTTGAATGCCGTAGAACGCGAGCCCGCAGGCGAGCAGGATGACAACGCTGAAGGCGCCGAAAATCTTGTAGCGGATCGACATCAAAAATCTCCGGCGCAGCGTTGGTGCGACTAATCCGTAACCTTCACCATCATCTTCATCCGCGGATGGATCGCGCAGATCACCTGAATGTCGCCAGCTTCCTTGAAGGTCACGTCCGTCGACGTGCCGGGCGCCTGCGAGCCGAGATTGAATTCGCTGCCCTTGGTGGCCGACATCAGGTTGTGGGGAATGCTGTCGTCGTTGACGAAGGTCAGCGCATCGCCCTTCTTGATAGAGACGCTCTCGGAAGAGAACACCCTTCCCTTCTGGTAGATCATCTGGTTGGCGGCGAGTGCGCCAGCCGAGAAGCCGGTGAGGACGACGAGAGCGAACGCGATGGTCTTGTGCATGGAAGATTCCTTGGAGCGGGTGACTGGGATCAGCGGGGCAGGACCGGCACGGCGGTCGGACTGAGGTTACTGGTGAGCGTCTTCATGAAGGCGACCAGATCGGCCTTTTCCTGAGCGGAGAGGCCCAGCGGTTTCATCAGGTCGGAGCGGCTGGGACGATCGACGCCGCCCTGGTCGTAATGCTCGACCACGGCTTCCAGCGTGTCGAGCGATCCGTCGTGCATATAGGGGCTGCGGCGCTCGATCTCGCGCAGGCCCGGCGTCTTGAAAGCATGCTGCATCTTGACCACGCCGGGCACAAACTCGCCGCGGCCGATATCCTTGCTCGGAAGGCCGATGTCCTGAAAGCCGTCGTTGGTGAAGTTCCAGCCTTCATGACACGCGGAGCACATCGCCTTGCCGTTGAAGACGGCGAAGCCGCGCTTGGCCTCTTCGGAAATCGCCTTCTCGTTGCCTTCGATCCAGGCGTCGAATGGCGCGCGTTCGGAAACGACCGTGCGTTCATAGGTCGCGATCGCCTTGGCAAGCGTCCTGGCGTTCATGCCTTCGCCGGGAAAGGCGGCGGCGAACAGCGGCTTGTACTCGTTGATCGACCCGAGCCGGCCCATCAACTTGTCGAGCGGCATGTTCATTTCACCGGCGGCCTCGATCGGGCCGAGCGCCTGCTCTTCGAGGGTGGCGAGCCTGCCGTCCCACATGAAGATGGCGCCCCATGCGGCGTTGACGATGGTCGGCGAGTGACGGCCGAGTTTCGCCATGCCGTGGCCGACACCGACGGCCAGACCGTCGCCCCAACCGAAACCCGGGCTGTGACAGCTCGCGCAGGATTGCGCCATCGAGACTGAGAGCCGCGTGTCGAAATACAGCTTCTTGCCGAGCGCAGCCTTTTCCGGCGTGTAGGGATTTTCCTTCGGGAACGGGATCGTTGCCGGCCGCTTGTACTGCGTCTTGATCGAATCGATCCCGGGCGCAGCCTTCGAGCCGAGATCGATGCGGCGCGTCTCGCCGACAACGACGGCGCCGAGGCCGATGCTGGCAAAGCCGACGGCACCGAGACTGGCGGCAACCACGACGGTCCCGAACAGGTTTGATCGACGAGGGAAAAGTCCCGGCATGCCGCGTCCTCGAAAGTACCGCCAAAGACCGCTCGAAGCGCGCGACCGAAAGGCGAATCCGAAAATCTAACAATGAGTCGCAGTGACGATAGTGCCGATTGGTTAATCACTGTGTTCGGAATCAGAACTCCGAAGCCCGTAGTACTACGAGCAGCGGGAGGGCTTTGTTTGCAGTGGATTCGACAATTCTAGCGTGCGCGAGATTCTTCGCTCATTCAGAAATCAGCGAATGATTGTCATCGCATCGCGCGCTTCATCTGCGCGCCGCATCAACAATTCCCGCTCGCGCTTGTTGCCGGCGAGTTTCACGGCAACCTCGAATGCTGCGTGCGCTTCGGCAAAGCGACCAAGCTTGTAGAGCAGATCGCCGCGGACACTGCCCAGCAGATGATAGTTCTTCAGCGCAGGCTCGTGCGCCAACTGATCGACGATGACAAGCGCGGTAGCCGGCCCCTCGGCCATGCCGATCGCCACCGCGCGGTTGAGCTCAATGACGGGCGAACGCACCAATGCGGCAAGTTCGGCATAGAGCTTTGCAACGCGCGGCCAGTCGGTATCGGCAGGCGTCTTGGCACGCGCGTGACAGGCGACGATCGCCGCCTGCAGCGTGTAGAAGCCCTGCCCACCACCGAGGTCATGCGCCCGGGCCAATGCCAGCAACCCGCGGCGAATCTGAAGTCGGTCCCACCGCGCGCGGTTCTGGTCCATCAACAGGATCGGATCGCCAGCTGCGTCCGTGCGTGCTGCGAGGCGCGAAGCATTCAGTTCCATCAGCGCGAGCAGGCCATGGGCTTCGGCTTCCTGCGGCGCGACCAGCGTCAGCACGCGGCCCATGCGCAGCGCGTCGTTGCAGAGCTGCGGCCGCAACCACTCGTCGCCGCGCGCGGCCGTATAGCCCTCGTTGAAGATGAGATAGACGACCTCCAGAACCGAGGCGAGCCGCTCAGAAAGCTCGGCGCCGCGTGGGGCTTCGTAAGTAAGCCCGGATTCCGACAGCGTGCGCTTGGCGCGCACGATCCGCTGGGCAATCGTCGCCTCCGGCTGCAGGAAGGCCCGCGCGATCTCTTCCGTCGTCAGACCGCAGATCATCCTGAGCGCCAGCGCCGCGCGGGCTTCGCGCGACAGTTTCGGATGGCAGGCGGTGAAGATCAGCCGCAGCAGCTCGTCGCCGATATCATCGTCGAGGGCGGCGTCCGGATCGGGCATCGCCTGTTGCTCCTGCTCCTGCTCGCGCGTCAGCATCTCGTGCTTGCGCGCGAGCATGCGGCGGCGGCGCAGATCGTCGAGCGCGCGGCGTTTGGCGGTCGCCATCAGCCACGCGCCGGGCTTGTCTGGAACGCCGGTGACGGGCCAATGCTCGAGCGCCGCCACCAGCGCTTCCTGCGTCAGGTCCTCGGCCAACGTGACGTCGCGCAACATCCGGGACAGGCCCGTAATCAGGCACGGCTGCTCGATGCGCCAGACCGCGAGGATGGTGCGGTTGACGTCGGCGGCCGTCATCGCCGCCGACTATGTCTGCCGATCTTCCCCATCACGCGTGTGCACGCGCGCCGACATCGCAGGCACCATCCACGCCCGGTGTCGCCATTACACGAACCTCGCAGGTGCCTTCCCAGCCCGGCATGTGTTCGAGGTGCAACTGCATGAACTCCCTTGCGCCCGCCATTGCCTCTTCCATGTCCCGGTGTTCGAAGATGGCGTAGCCGCCGATCAGTTCCTTGGTCTCGACGAACGGTCCGTCGATCACGCCGAGCTTGCCATCCGTTATCCGGACCTGTGCGCCGGCCATGGCAATCGGCATCAACCCGCCGGTGTCGAGCATGCGGCCGGCCTTGATTTCCCGGTCGGCGAGCTTGCCCATTGCCTCCATCAGGGCCGGGGTCGGCCCCCTGTCGGACTGCGGGGACGTGACGATGTACATGATGCGCATGAGGAACTCCCGTTGAGGCGAGTTGCGGCGGTGATCGCCCGCAAAACTGGCTCGCTATGGGAGACGACGAACGGGAAGGCGCCGGATCGACAGGGGGTTTGATAAAATTTGCCCGGCTCCCCGGAGTGCCCGCCCATATGATTGCAATGGAAGATATTCGCGCTGTAGGGTTCCCGGGATCGATGCATATCGGGGGTAACGTGAAATTGCGCGCCTTTCGGCCTGGATTTCTGGGTTCTTTGGCGATCACGGCCATATTCGCGCTCGCATCGGCGCCGGCCAGCGCCGCGACGGTCTGGCAAGAGCGAGAAAGGCGATCCACTGGAGCTAAACGTAATTTGGACGTCTGTTGAAGTTCGTGAGAATGGGCAATGGAAAATTCGTATGCTGACGTCGGTTCCTAAGCCGCCGCCCCCGCAACCGCAACAAGCAGCAAAGTAAACTTCAAGAAGACCAACGAATCGGCCGATGATAGCGGCGGTGCCAATAGCACCGCCGTTTTGCAACGAGACCTTGTGGAAACAGAGCGCGCGGGCCGGACGATGTCCGCCTTCGGGAGCAGAGCAGAAGTGCGCGCAAGTCTAGGCGATGTCGCATTTTGACCCGAAGCGAAAGTCTGCTTACGGGATGGTCGAATCCCCCATGGGTGCCTCCAACTCGACTGCCTTCGCGATTAGCTCGGTCAGGGTCCAG
Source organism: Bradyrhizobium paxllaeri (assembly GCF_001693515.2). Taxonomy (NCBI): domain Bacteria; kingdom Pseudomonadati; phylum Pseudomonadota; class Alphaproteobacteria; order Hyphomicrobiales; family Nitrobacteraceae; genus Bradyrhizobium; species Bradyrhizobium paxllaeri. Next base: position 501,366 of record NZ_CP042968.1, on the reverse strand, counting down.
TTGCGAGTGAGCCATATCGTCAGCGCCGCACCGGACAAATGCCACATCCGTATTTTTTGATCTCCCAAGTGGTTTAGATTGTAGGATCTAGCGATACTCCACGCGAGCCGACCGCTGGATGTCGGGCGTGCTCCTTGAAGCACATACGTGTAGGGCGAAAGTATCTCGAGATGAACCGGTGGGGCTATCTTTAGCTTTTTAAACAGGCGGTCCGATTGTTCAGCTGTAGCGATATGAGTAGCTGCGGTCGGACGACCATCTATTTGTCGAAGTCCATACCAGTAGAGCAGCCATGGACCGGCCGCGGCAGCGCACAGCGCGGTCACTGTCAGTGCGACGATAATAAAGACTAGCCTGCGCAACATTGGGATGACCAAGGTCTAGTTCTCGTAACCCACCAACTACCTTATGAAAGACCGCATATGAAGGGGGTTACGGCCCTTTGCGACGTTCCCGCCTTTGAGCCGCTGGACCGCTTGTGGCCCTTCGGCGACGTCCGCTTTTGCGTTGCTGTCGAGCTATGAGCCGACATCAGGCGCGACCAAGAATAAGCACCTGATTTATGAGTAGACGTCCTGGTTCACGATCCGAGCCACTGGACGCTACTGTCCCCGCAGCATGATCAGGGGATCGGCGGTATCGGGCACGCGCCGCCACTGCGCATTGTCGTCTGCCTCAAATTGCCAGCTCTCGCCGGACTTCGACGTCAGGATCATCTGCCCACGATCCAGCCGCCACTCCGTCGGCGCGAAGGCCGCGACCGCGGGATCGCATTTCGGCTTCAAGAACACCTGGAAATTATCGCCGGTCGCTTCGGTGTTGGTCAGCGTCAGGCCGCAGATCGGACGGCCGTTGCCGCGGACCATCGACCAGTCGCCGATCATCTGGTCCATCGACTTGGCAAGCGAGCGCGCGGCGGCGAGGTTCTGCAGGATGTAGACGCCCTCGCCGGTCCGCAAGCCTTCGAAGATACCGCTTTCGACTTCGGTGAAATCGATCACCGGCTGGCCCGCAGCATCCTGCAGCCGTACGATATCCAGCCCCTTGATGTTCCAGGCGGTGATGTCCTTGGTGAACGGCAACGCCTTGGGACAGCCGGGCTCAAGCTCGAGCTTGAGCCCTTGCGCCGTCGTATCGCTCTTCAGCGTGACGACGCAGGTCTTGCTGCGCTCGGTGGTGGCAAGCTCCCACTGCCCGATCATTTCCTTCTTCAGGGTCGAGGCATCCTGCGCCGCTGCCTGCGACGCAAGCATAAGCAGCGCCGTCAGCGCAGCCGCGATGCCTGAACACCTGCGCGACATCAGCGTCCCTTTACAGGGGTTTCCGGAACTGGCGTCAACGGCGCCTTGCCGGCGAACCAGTTCTTCAGATTGTCGACGACGAGCTGATCCATGGCGTTACGCGTTACCACGGAAGCCGAGCCGATATGTGGCAGCAGCACGACATTTTGCATGGCCTTCAGCTCGTCCGGCACGTTCGGCTCATTGGCGAACACGTCGAGGCCGGCCGCGAGGATGGTGCCGGATTTCAGCGCAGCGACCAGCGCCGGCTCGTCGACGACGGAGCCACGCGCGACGTTGATCAGGACGCCATGCGGACCGAGCGCCTTGAGCACATCGGCATTGATCATCTTCGCGGTGGAGGCGCCGCCGGGCACGATCACGACCAGCGTGTCCACGTCCTTCGCCATTTCCAGGAGGTCAGGGTAATGCTTGTAGGAGACGGCCGAGGACGGATTGCGCGAGTGATAGCACACCGGCACCAGCGAGGCATCCAGCCGGCGTCCGATCGCCTGCCCGATACGACCCATGCCGACGATGCCGACCTTGCGGTCGCGCAGCGAGCCGGCGCTCAAGGGATAGTTCTGCGCCTGCCACAGGCCGGAGCGCAGATAGCGGTCAGCCTTGACGAACTCGCGCAAGGTCGAGATCAGGAGCCCCATCGCGACGTCGGCGACTTCTTCCGTCAGCACGTCGGGCGTGTTGGTGACGACGATATTGTGCTCGCGCGCATAAGCGGAGTCGACGTGGTCGTAGCCGACGCCGAAGCTCGCGACGATCTCGAGCTTGGGGAAATGCGACAGCGCCTTACCATCGGCCGGCACCATGTGATAGGTCACCGCCATGCCGCGGATCTTCGCGACCGCATCCGGCGTCAATCGCTCGAGGTCGGCACGGCTCTCCGCCATATGCAGGACGTACTGATCCGAAAAGCCGTTTTCCAGGATCGGCCTGATAGGGCCATAGATCAGGAGATCGATCTTCTCGGACGAAATATCAGCGGCAGCCATCAATTTTCCTTTCCAAGCGCGCTTTCATGCCAGCGCCGTAATACCAGGTGCGAAACTAGCGCCAGCAGCCCATAGATGACAATCCCGGCCACCGACAGCAACAGCAACGCCGCGAACATTCGGGGAATGTTGAGGCGATAGCCTGACTCGGCGATCCGGAACGCCAGGCCCGAGCCCGAGCCCGCGGAGCCCGCCGCGATTTCGGCGACCACTGCGCCGATCAGCGACAGGCCGCCCGCGATCCGCAAGCCGCCGAGGATATAGGGCAACGCCGCCGGCAGCTTCAGAAACCGCAGCGTCTGCAGCCGTGACGCGCCATAGAGATGAAACAGCCCCGCCAGATTGCGATCCACCGAATTCAGCCCGAGCGTGGTGTTGGACAGAACGGGGAAGAATCCCACGATCCAGGCGCAGACGATGACCGCGGTCTGCTGCGGCAGATAGATCAGCAATAGCGGCGCAATGGCGATCACGGGCGTGACCTGCAGGATGACAGCATAGGGAAACAGCGAATATTCCAGCCATTTCGACTGGTTGAACAAGAGCGCCAGCGCGATGCCGCCGACGGCGGCCGCGATAAAACCTTGCAGCGTGGTGAGCAGGGTTACGCCGAGCGATTCCGACAGCACCGGCCAGTCGCTGACCAGCGTCTGAAACACGACATAAGGGCTCGGCAGCACGTAGGGCTGGATGCCGTTGACGCGGACCACGAGCTCCCACAGCACGAGGCCCGCCGCTGATACGGCGATGGGCAGCAGCATGCGGCCGATGTTCTGCAGGGAACTCATGCGCTACGCTGCCCGGAATAGGAAGGCGCGAGCGCGCCTGAGACCTCGCGGCAGTGGGCAGCATACTCCGCCGAGGTGCGAAACTCCTCGCTGCGCGGCTCCGATGTCATGACGCGAAATTCGCGGGCAAGCCGGCCCGGCCGCGCCGTCATCACGATCACGCGCTGCGACAGATAGACCGACTCGAACACCGAATGGGTGACGAAGATGACGGTCTTGTGCAGCTTGCGCCACAGATCAAGCAGATCGTTGTTGAGGCGGAAGCGCGTGATCTCGTCGAGCGCCGCGAACGGCTCGTCCAGCAGCAGAATATCCGGGTCGGTCACGAGCGCGCGCGCCAGCGATACCCGCATCTTCATGCCGCCGGACAATTCGCGGGGATAGGCATCGGCAAATTCGGCCAGTCCCACCTGCGCCAGCGCTTCCTCGATCCGCCGGTCGGCCTCAGTCGCCGTCACGTGCGCCAGCTTCAGCGGCAGGCGCACGTTGTCGTGCACGTTCGCCCACGGCATCAAGGTGGGCTCCTGAAACACAAAGCCGATGGGATGCCGCCCATCGGCCTTGCTCGCGCGATGGGAAACGTCCACCGTGCCCGCGCTCGGCGCAGCGAGCCCCGCGATCAGCCGCAACGCGGTGGACTTTCCGCAGCCGGAAGGCCCGAGCAGAGAGACGAATTCGCCTTTTGCGATGTCGAGATCGAGCGGCCCCAGCGCGGTCACGCCGGTGTCATAGGTCTTGGTAACGGCACGCAGACGCACGGCAAGGCCCGCCGCGTCGATATCCGTCTCGGACAAAGCGGGCTCCGCCATCTCGCGTCAGTTCTTCGGCCGCAGGTCGAGACCGACGCCCTTGTTGACGAAGCGCAGCGTGTAGGCCTGGCGGTAGTCGATGTCGCGGCGAACCACGCCGGCCCGCACCATCTTGTCGAAGAAGCTCGCCACCCGCGCGTCGGTCATGGCGCCGATACCGTCGCGCAAGGTATCGCCGGAATCGACGATGCCGTACTCCTTCATCTTGTCGACGGAATAGCCGAGCAGTTCGTCGGTCATCTCTGGGTTCATCTGCTTGATCATCGCATTGCCGGCCGAATTGTCCCCGTAGAGATAATTGTACCAGCCGATCACGGAGGCATCGACAAAGCGCTGCACGAGGTCCGGCTTCCTGTCGACGATCTCGCGGCGGGTTTCGATCAGCGTCGAATAGGCGTTGAAGCCGTGATCGGCCAACAGGATCACGCCGGGCTTGAAGCCCGCCGTCTTCTCCACGGCATAGGGCTCCGAGGTGACATAGCCCTGCATCGCGCTCTGCTTGTTCACGATAAAGGGCTGCGGATTGAAGGTGTAGGGCTTTACCTTGCTCTCGTTGAATCCGTATTCGGACTTCAGCCACTGGAAGTAGCTCGCCACGCCTTCCTTGGACACCAGGAGCGTCAGCGGCTTGAGGTCTTCGAGTTTGGTGATCTTGGTTTCCGGATGGGTCAGGAAAACCTGCGGATCTTTCTGGAAGACCGCGGCGACCGCAATCAGCGGCACGTTGTTGGAGACGGCATCGAAGGATTGCAGCGTGTTCGCGCTCATGAAGAAGTCGAGCTTGCCGGCGGTCAGCAGGATGCGGTTGTTGGTGTTGGGCCCGCCGGGAACGATGGTGACGTCGAGGCCGTATTTCTTGTAGGTGCCGTCGGCGACCGCCTGGAAGAAGCCGCCATGCTCGGCCTCCGCGACCCAGTTGGTTCCAAATGACACCTTGTCGAGGTTTTGGGCGCGCGCGGGCATCAGGGCGGAAACCAGCGCCAGAAGACCTGCGGTTAACGCTCGCGGCAAAAAGGCCGGGTTCATGGTTGGACTCCGTCGATCGTTCTGGCCCATGATGGAGGCAGTGGACGTGGATATCGTCCCACGGCTGTATCCAGGGATTGGATCAATTCCCTGACTATCTAACAAACTACCCTGCAAATTCATCCAAAGAAACGCTTCGCTCGATGGCCACAACCGTTCCGCCCCATGACTGGACCGAGATCCACTGGCCTGAGGTCGCCAGGGCCGAGGCCGCGCGCTGGATCGCGGTGCTGCCGCTGGCGGCAACCGAGCAGCACGGCCCGCATCTGCCGCTGGAAACCGATGTCCTGATTGGGGAAGCCTATCTGACGCGGGTGCGCGAACTGGTGCCTGTGGCGCTTCCCGTCACCTTTCTGCCGCTGCAGCCGGTCGGCATTTCCACCGAGCATATCGACTATCCGGGAACGCAGACGCTGCCGACCGATGCCGCATTGAAGGCGTGGATGGCGATCGGCGAGCGCGTCGCGCAAGCTGGCATCCGCAAGCTGGTGATCGTCACCAGCCATGGCGGCAACAGCGCGGCGATGTCGCTGGTCGCGCAGGATCTGCGCGCGCATCACGGCCTGCTGGTGGTGACGACAAGCTGGTCGCGCTTCGGCGCGCCGGATGGATTGTTTTCCGCCGAAGAAATCCGTCACGGCATTCATGGCGGCGCGGTCGAGACCTCGATCATGCTGGCGCGCTATCCGCACACCGTGCGGAAAGAAGCGATCGCCAATTTTCAATCCTCCAGCATCGCGATGGAGAAAAAATTTCGCTGGCTCTCCGCGCATCGGCCGGTCCCGTTTGCATGGCAGGCGCAGGACCTTAACGAAAGCGGCGCGGTCGGCGACGCCACCAAGGCTTCCGCGGAGAAGGGTGAACAACTGCTCGATCACGGCGCGCGCGCATTCTGCGAATTGCTCGAGGATGTCGACACATTCGATCCGGAATTGTTTCTTCGGAAAATACGAAGCTGAGATCTCTTCAGCTAACTATCTGTAATTTCTAGGAAATAATTGACGAAACCATATTTCCGGCGGTCTTTTCGAACCGCTTTCGGGGGCGCTCCGTCCAACTGGGCATGCGGACCACACTGGCCGCTCAACACAGGATGGAGACTTCCATGTCGATCAAGACCAAGTTCGCCGCTATCGCTCTCGCTACCCTTGCCGTCACTGGCGCCATGGCTTCTTCGCAGGCGCAGGCCAAGCCGCTGCACTGGGGTGTTGGCGCCGGCCTCGTTGGCGCCGCCATCGTCGGCACCGCGATCGCCGCTTCCGGCCCCGGCTATTACTACGACGGCTATCGCCGCTGCGGCTGGGTTCGCCAGTACGACGCCTTCGGCAATTACATCGGCCGCGTCCGTACCTGCAGTTACTGATTTCTTCGGCTGACTTGGTTGCTGCTGAGAAGCGTCTTCTTTCGCAAGCGAACCACATCAGCCGCTGAACACGCTTCTCTTGTCTGACGCGTTTTCTTCACGCGAACCGGAAGGCCCACTTCGCTCGAAAACGCTTTGTCGTGGATTTGCGTCCGGCACGGGCGCCTCATCCACCCCCGTGCCGAACACGACCCGCCCGGCGTCCCACCGGGCGGGTCAACCTTTTGCGCGGACCGGCCGGCAACCAGCGACGGCGCGTCAGCCATGTGTCCGAACGGACGCCGCCTTCCCACCCGCGATATCGCAAGGCTGTTGCAGCAGCGTCACATAACGGTGCCATCGAACCGAAGCGGTCGCCTTCTTCTTGCTGTTGCGAATTGTTCGCAATAAGGATTGGGCGTGAACGGCGGTATTCCGGTCCGGCGCTGGCCGGGAGAACCGTAGGCATTGGGGCTGCAGGTTTGATGACTTCATTTGTTGGGTGGCGGCAGGCGTTCGAATCTGCGGTGATGGTGCGCGACAGCAAACGTCGCGCCTGGAACATCAGCATCGTGAACCGCAACCGCCGACCCCTGGAACATGCGCTGGCCGGCGCCGCGTTTGGTGCGCTGGCGCTCGGCAGCCCGGCGATCGCGGCCGACCTGCCGCTGAAGGCGTCCTATCTTCGCCCGGCATTCGACTGGAGCGGCTTCTATATCGGCGCGCACACCGGCTACAGCCGCGGGTCTTCGACCGCGGCGCTGTCAGATCCGCTGGCGGTCTCGACCAACAGCGTCTTCAGCGGCGCGACCGGCGGTGTCCAGGGCGGCTACAATGTTCAGCTGCCGTCCGGCGTGCTGCTCGGCGTCGAAGCCGACCTGACGTTTCCGAACTACTTCACCTCGAACAAGATCGTCTCCACGCTGACCGGCGCGCGTTCCGAGGTCGTCGAGGCGTTCGACTATGCCGGCACCGTGCGCGGCCGCATCGGCTACGCCAGCGGCCACTGGCTGTTTTACGCCACCGGGGGCTTCACCTTTGCCGGCGAGCGCTTCATCAATACGCCCGATGTCGGCACCGACCAGAAGATCATCAATGTCCGCCCCGGCTGGGCCGCCGGCGCCGGCGTGGAATACGCCTTCGCGCCGCACTGGAGCGTCAAGCTCGAATATCTCTACAGCCAGCTCGATCGCGCCAACATTCGTTTCCCCTCGGGCGCAGAGCACACTTCCACGCTCGATTTCCAGCAGATCCGTATCGGCCTCAACCGCAAGGTCGACTGGCCGGGATCGAACAGCCGCACGCCGAAGTCAGACCTCACCGATCCGGAATCCGATCGCTGGGAAATCCACGGCCAGACCACCTATCTCGGCCAGGGCTATCCGGCATTCCGCGCGCCCTATACCGGCACCAACAGCCTGACGCCGGCGCGACAGGCGCAGGCGACCTGGAGCAACAGCCTCTACCTCAACGCCCGGCTCTGGGAAGGCGGCGAGGTCTATTACAATCCCGAACTGCTGCAGGGCTTTGGCCTCAGCGACACCGTCGGCGTCGCCGGCTTTACCAGCGGCGAGGCGCAGAAGTCGAACTTCCCCTACCCGCACTACAACACCTCGCGGCTCTATGTGCGCCAGACCTTTGGATTTGGCGGCGAGCAGGAAGAGCTTGCCAGCGGGCAGCAGCAGCTTGCCGGCAAGGTCGACGTCAACCGCCTGACGCTGCAGGCCGGCAAGTTCTCGGTCGGCGATGTCTTTGACGGCAATTCCTACGCCAAGGACACCCGGCGCGACTTCATGAACTGGTCGATCTGGGCGCCCGGCGCCTTCGACTATGCCGCCGACAAGCTTGGATTGACCTACGGCTTCACCGCCGAGCTCAACCAGAAGCAATGGGCGTTGCGCGCCGGCTATTTCATGATGGGCGCGGTATCCAACTCCAACAATTTCGATACGCAGGTTTTCCGTCGCGGCCAGTATGTCGCCGAACTGGAGACGCGCTATTCGATCTTCAACCGTCCGGGCAAGCTGCGCACCATCGGCTGGGTGAGCAGCGCCAATTCCGGCAGCTATCGCGACACACTGAACGATCCGACGCTCAACATGGACATCGCGCTGACGCGTACGGGCCGGCTCAAATACGGCTACGTCTTCAACGTCGAACAGTCGGTCACCGACGACATCGGCCTGTTCGGCCGCTGGAGCTGGAACAACGGCAAGACCGAGATCATGTCGTTCACCGATATCGATGCCTCGCTCTCGCTCGGCACCTCGATCAAGGGCAGCAAATGGGGGCGGCCCGACGACACCATCGGCATCGCCGGCGCGATCAACGCGCTATCGCGCGATCATCGCGACTTCCTTGCCGCCGGCGGACTCGGCCCGCTGATCGGCGATGGCCAGCTCAACTACCGCAAGGAACGCATCCTCGAGACCTATTACGCTTACGCGCTTACCAAAGCGATCACGCTGACGGCGGACTACCAGTTCGTCACCAACCCCGCGTTTAATGCCGACCGCGGCCCGGTCCACGTGTTCTCCGGGCGGCTGCACGGAGAGTTCTAAGCGCGATGAGATTTGGTTAGATGAGTTGGCCGCAGACGCGTTTCACCTGCGCGTGCGGGGGAGGCGCAGGCCATTTTCGGTGGCCGTCATCCGAGACGCCGAGGGAAGTCGGTCCCGAAGCCTAGCGAGTCGCTGGGGTTGAGTTATCTCTAGACGCACCTTGCAGGGTTCTCTTCGTAATAGGTGAATGCACTAACCATTTGCAGTCTCAACCCTGGAATGCAGGGCGATCATCGACGTTCTCAGAAAGGGCAGCGCACAGCTCCTGGGAGCTGGAAGCCTTACAGGGGGCGCACACCCTTGTTCGTCGGGGATATCCTGACACACGCGGAGGCCAAGGTCAGGTACAACACGGAAAGATTCGATTGGTGGGATCTCGGGACAGGGCGATCGAATGGAAGAATGCGCGAGAAAGGCGTGGGTCGTAAGCATCGGCCGGCGCCAAAGAGGTGGTGTATTCTTTGAGTACTGCTTTTTCTACGTGGGGCATCCGACCAGGCAATCGGCAGTGGACGCAGTGCGCCGCAGCCTGAGTTCGCAAATCGATCTTCGGCGGGTGAAAGCAGAGCGGGAGTTGAGTTCAGACGAAATCGCCAAGGAAGGCTTGCGATACCGGCAAGTGAAGTATGCTGCGAAAGGCTCCGCCCCGCCGTGAAGACGCTTGGAGGATCGGTCCCTCTCCTCCGGCCGGAGCGGCCACGGTTCGTCGTTTAGCCCCTTGTGCGACAGCCGTGGTCGCGTCTGGTCGCAGCTCGGTGCAAGCGGGTCCTTGTGAATGGGGAAAGCGGCACTAAGGATAGTCGCCGCGCGGCACGTCAAGGGCGGCTTGCCGCTCGTATCACCTTTGACGTGGCGACGGGACGGAGCTGCCCCGGCAAGGATCACTCGGCCGAATTCACGCGGATTTCGGATTGGACGAGCCTGCATCCCTTAGCTTCGGCGCAGCGGTCCATCGGAACAACAAGCATCTCCCTCAACCTGCGTTGCTTCTCTGCTTGGGAAAATGGGGGCGCTAACTGGTCCGCTCTTCTCCGAATCTCACTTTCCAAAGCGGCTCGCTGGTCAGGAGTAAGAGCCTTTTCAGCAGTCATTAAAAGGAAACCAACCAGGTCATGCCGCCGTAAGTCCAAATCCAGAATGATGAGCCCGAAAGCACTATCGGGGATGCTCACCCGCTTGAAAATGCAATCATAGCTGTTCTGGCAAAGCGAATATTGCTTCAAGTTCACATACCGCATGCTGCATTCCGGAGGCGTTTCCAAACGAACGACGCAGACCGCCAGATCGGGCGGCGCATTTTTGTTGGGGATGGGAATGGCCGTCGGACCTCGTCCTCCGCCAAGGCCTGGAATGCCGTCCCAAGGCTGTCCGCTGGCCTTCGTATGGTCGGCCACCACGGTGATGCTGATGGGTTTCCCTTCACCGGCTAGGCAGTAGGCGGGGAATACAAAAATGAACAAAATGACCCACAAAGACCGCCGGCTTATGCGCGAATGCCAACTAGCGACCCAGTAAGACCGCCTGAACAAGCACAATTGGTGTATTTGCATATTGCGTATCCGACAGGTTTTTCCTGACACGGGCTCGCGCTTTCATTGATGATCGCTTTTGCGAGATCAACATATTCTGCCAAGCGGCGTACGGATGCGTCAACGCCCAAGCGACAAGCTCGATGGCAGAGCGCCTGAGAGGGGTATCCATATTTCGTTTCTCCGCGAGCGCTTCGGAAGGAGAGATAACATGGACGATAGCCAACTAATGAGGATTACACGGCGAGCTTACGAGTTGTGGCAGCAAGCAGGCGAGCCGAAAGGTAGAGACGAAGAGTTTTATCGTCAGGCCGCGCGAGAACTCAACGAAGATGCCAACAAATCCGATGAGGGCAACAATCCAGCTTCAGATTGTAAAGGGCGGCTATGACTTTTAGTCTCACCATCCGACGCGTCACGTGTCGTTCCTGGCCGAAGCATCGCCGATCTTCGTAGCGAGGATCTTGTCGATGCGCCGGCCGTCGAGGTCGACGATCTCAAAACGCCAACCATCCACCGCGACGTGATCGCCGATATCGGGAATCCGGCCGAATTGGCTGAGCAGAAACCCCGCAACCGTCTGGTAATGGCGAGACACCGGTAACTCGAACTTGAGCAGCGAAGCAAACTCGACGGCCGACATCCACCCCGAGATCAAGTACGAGCCGTCGTCGCGCCGGATGACGGCTGCTTCCGGCGGCCCCTCCTCGGTATGGAAACCGCCGACGATCGATTCCAGGATATCGGCGCTGCTCACCACGCCCTGGAACCCGCCATATTCGTCGTGAACCAGTCCCATGTGAACAGCGGAATCGCGCAGGATGGCGACGACGTCCCTCGCATCGAGAAACTCCGGAATGACCGGCGCGGTGCGAACCAGCCTGGCGATATCGGGCGTCTGCCCCGACAAATAGCAGTCCAGCATATCCCTGGCCTGGACGATGCCGACCGCGGCATCGGTGGCCGGATCGAACACCACAAAACGGGAATGGCTGCTGGCCGCGAGCGCGGCGCGAACGGCTTGCATATCGTCGGTCAGGTTGATCATGCTCACCTCGCGACGCGGCGTCATGACGGCACCGACGGGGAGATCGCCGAGGCGCATGACGCCAGCAATCATTTCCTTTTCCCCGGGTTCGAGCACCCCAGCGTTTTCGGCTTCGACGACCAGGGAGCGGATCTCGTCCTCGCTGACTTTCTCTCCAGCCGCACCACGGTGACCGAGCAGCCACAACAATGCCTTGCCGGAACGATCAAGAAGCCACACCGCAGGCAATGAGACCTTCGCAAGCAGCGTCATGTAAGGCGCCACGCGAATTGCCACCGATTCCGGATCGCGCAGGGCAATTTGCTTGGGCACCAACTCGCCGATGATGAGCGACGCGTAAGTAATAACCGTCACGACGGTCCCGACTCCGATAACGTCAGCCAGACCCTGCGACCATCCGGCTTCGACCAGCATGTTCGTCAGTCGCAGACCGAGCGTGGCGCCGGAAAATGCCCCGGACAGCACGCCGATCAGCGTAATACCGATCTGCACCGTCGAGAGAAATTTGCCCGGATCGGACGCCAGAGCCAGCGCGCGGCGGGAACCTTTGACGTTCTTTTCAACTAGTGCCGCCAGTCGTGCCGGCCGCGAAGAAACGATGGCCAGCTCTGACATTGCGAGCAAGCCGTTGGTGACAATCAGGACCGCAACGATCCCGAGATCGAGGTAGATCATTATCTCGTTTTCTTGTGGGTACCGGTTCCCACCTTCCCACCACGGAAGCAAATCTCTTACCAGAAATCCCATCCGGATGAGGTCAAAAGAGCGTGGGAAACCGCTGAGATTTCTACCCCACCGGCTGGAACGAATCCGCGCGTGCCATCGCCCAGGCATCGCGGAAGCGCGGATCCTGTGTGCCTTCGAGCAACTCGCCCGGACGCAGCGTCGGATAGAGTTTTGCGAACGACATCACCTCCGTGCTCGACGTGCGCTTCGAGAAATGGATTGGCCGCAGCTGCTTCGGGTGGTCGAGGCCGGCAGCGGCGAGAAGCTCTGACAGCGCGTGCAAGGTGGCATGGTGATACATGTAGACCCGCTCGGTCTTGAGCGGCACCACCAGCGCCCGGGCACGGATCGGATCCTGCGTCGACACGCCGGTCGGGCAGCGATCGGTGTGGCAGCTCAAGGACTGGATGCAGCCGAGAGCGAACATGAATCCGCGCGCGGAATTGCACCAGTCCGCGCCGATTGCCATGGCCCGCGCCATGTCGAAGGCGGTCGCGATCTTGCCGGCGCAACCGATCTTGATGCGGTCGCGCGCATTGATGCCGATCAGCGCGTTGTGGACGAAACTGACGCCCTCGCGCATCGGCATGCCCAGATGATCCATGAACTCCAGCGGAGCCGCGCCGGTGCCACCCTCATTGCCGTCGACGACGATGAAATCGGGATAGATGCCGGTTTCCAGCATCGCCTTGCAGATCGCCAGGAATTCCCAGGGGTGACCGATGCACATCTTGAACCCGGCGGGCTTGCCGCCCGACAGCCGGCGCATCTCGCCGATGAAAGCCATCATCTGCAGCGGCGTCGAAAACGCGCCGTGAGTGGCCGGCGAAATGCAATCCTCGCCCATCGCCACGCCCCTGATCCTGGAAATCTCCTCCGAGACCTTGGCGGCCGGCAGCACGCCGCCATGGCCGGGCTTGGCGCCCTGGCTGATTTTGAGCTCGACCATCTTGATCTGATCGTCGGCCGCGACGCGGGCGAATTCCTCCGGGTTGAACGAACCGTCGCGGTTGCGGCAACCGAAATAGCCGGAGCCGATCTCCCAGATCAGATCGCCGCCGTTTTCGCGATGATAGGGACTGACGCCGCCCTCGCCAGTATCATGCGCGAAGCCGCCTTTCCTGGCGCCGGTATTCAGCGCCCGCACGGAGTTCGGGCTGAGAGCGCCAAAGCTCATCGCCGAGATGTTGAAGACCGACGCCGAATACGGCTTGGTGCAATCGGGGCCGCCGATGGTGACGCGGAATTCCGCAGCCCCACGAGTCTTCGGCGCCACCGAATGATGCATCCATTCGTAACCCTCGCGATAGACATCTTCCTGGGTGCCGAACGGCCGCTTGTCGAGCTGCATCTTGGCGCGCTGATAGACGAGCGCGCGAGTATCGCGGGAGAACGGCATGCCGTCCTTCTCGCTCTCGAAGAAGTATTGCCGCATCTCCGGGCGAATTTCCTCGAGCAGGAAACGAATATGCGCCGAGATCGGATAATTGCGCAGGACGGCATGATTCTTCTGCAGGAGATCGCGAATGCCGAGCACCGTGAGCGCGCCGAAAATCACGATCGGGATCAGCAGGATTTCCCACACCTTCACGTTATGGTCGAAAATCCCGATACCGATCAGCAATGCCGTGACGACGGCGCAGACCGTCAGCACGATGTAGCGTGGCGAGAACGGAAGCAGCAGCGTTTCCATGGAACCCCTCAGCCGATTATCCTTGCCGGCCAGCAGCTTAGTCCAACCGCTGTGGCGCGCGCTACACGATATACGAAGCGGTCCTCACGGAAGTGACGGCGGCTTGAAAAAATAATGGACGGCCGGCCTCGCCCGGCCGAAATAAGCCTGCCGCCTTTTGCAGTGCAACGAAGCCACCTCCGCCGCCGCGGCTCAGTGGCTGTGTAGCCGCATCTCGTGCGGAATCCTGCCCTGCTGCAGGCCGTGCTGGACCAGCCAGGCGTCGGTGGAAAGAATGGCGCGGTCGATATGATCGGCGGTGCGCGAGAAATCGTAAGGCGAACCCACCAGCGGACATAGCGGCGGCACCACGAAATACTCGATGTCGGGCCCGAGCATTTCAAGCTCGTTGACCAGTTGGCGCGCGATCAGCAGCGTCAGCGCGTGCAGCGCATTGGCGACCGCGCCGACCGGCGGCGCCTGATTGGCGCACGCATGGCCGGTCGGCAGAACGATCAGCCGTTTCGCGCCCAGCTTCACCGCGACCTGCACCGGCGTGTTGCTGGAGATCGCGCCGTCGGCGAGATAGGTGTCCTTGTAGCGGATCGGCGAGAACGCGCCGGGGATCGCGGTGGACGCAACGATCGCCTCCGCCGCCGAACCTTCCGACAGCACCACGCTGTCGCCGGAGATGATGTCGGTCGCAACGATGTGCACCGGCAGCTTTGCTTCTTCGAGATTGCGATAGGGAATGTGATCGTCGATCAGCTTGCGGATGCCGTCATGGGGAATGAGGAAATCGCGGCGCCAAAGGAAGCTCAGCACCGTGCGCCAGCTCATCGGAAACACGTCGTGCCGCTGCAATCCGCGCCAGATCGTGGCCAACCGCTGCACGCCGTCGGGCGTGGGATCGCCGGCATAGAACGCGCCGTTCAGCGCGCCGACACTGCAGCCGACCACCATGTCCGCCGTGACGCCATAGGCGGCGAGCGACTGCAGCATGCCGACCTGGATCGCGCCGAAGCTGCCGCCGCCTGCGAAGACGAAGGCGGTCTTGGGCCGGCCGGTTGGCTCAAGTAGCGACAAGCACGAAACTCCCTCATCGTCGCATCGGATACGCCGCGCGACGTTGGGGAGTGGTTATAGCAGTGAGGGAACGGGGTGGGCTACATGGCCGGCTGTCATTCCGGGATGGTCCGAAGGACCAGACCTCAGGTGCGCAATTGCGCACCGGGGAATCTCGAGATCCCGGGTTCGCGTCTTCGACGCGCCCCGGGATGACCGGAAACTTATCAGCGCTCGACGAACGCCTTTTCGATCACGAAATGGCCGGGCTTGCTGCCGCTGCCTTCGATGAAGCCGCCGGATTCGAACATCTGCTTCAGCTCTTCCAGCATCGCCGGGCTGCCGCACATCATGATGCGGTCGGTGTCGATGTTGAGCGGCGACTGGTGGATGTCGTTGAACAACTGCTCGGACGAGATCAGGTCGGTGATGCGGCCGCGGTTGCGGAACGGCTCGCGGGTCACGGTCGGGTAATACAGCAGCCTCTCCGACAACAGCGGCCCGAACAGCTCGTCGTCACGCAGCGTGGCGACCAGATCCTCGCCATAGGCGAGTTCGGAAACCTGACGGCAGCCATGCACGAGCACGATGGTCTCGTAGCGCTCGTAGACATCAGGATCCTTGATCAGGCTCGCGAACGGCGCCAGCCCCGTGCCGGTCGACAGCAGCAGCAAGCGCTTGCCCGGAATCAGATTGTCGGTGATCAGTGTGCCGGTCGCCTTGCGGCCGACCAGAATCTCATCGCCCTCGCGGATCTTCTGCAGTTTCGAGGTCAGCGGACCGTTCGGAACCTTGATCGAGAAGAACTCGAGCTCTTCCTCGTGATTGGCGCTCGCCATACTGTAGGCGCGCAGCAGCGGCCGGCCCTCAACCTCGAGGCCGATCATCGCAAACTGGCCGTTCTGGAAGCGGAAGCCGGAATCGCGGGTGGCCCGGAAGCTGAAAAGCGTGTCGGTCCAGTGGCGAACAGCAAGAACTTTCTCTCGATAGAACGCGCTCATGTGTTTTCGTTTTTCCTGACGTCTCGGTGTAGAACGTTTCGGTCTTCGGGCCTCAAAGTGCCAAAAATCAGCGAAATCATCGGCGATTTGGCGCTTCATTTGCGCACGGCACACACATAGTCAATATGACCTACAGCACAATTGAGAACTCGGAATAGCTGTCGGTCTATTTTGCAAAAAGGTTCGATTGGCTTCGTTAATGCGGCCTTCACGCAATTAACTTGCTGAATTCAAGGCCCATCTGGCAATAAATGACTACGGCAAATTAAGAACGTTTCAAAAGAGATCGCATGCTGAGCCCAATAGCGTTTCGAAAGGGAAAACCGGGCTTCTATCCGGACCAGTCGGTCTATGCGGAATTTGCCTGTGCCGAATTTGGCCTCGTGTTTCGCGACCTCGACGGCGGCTCGGGACTGCTGTTCAGCGTCGCCTCGCGCGACAGGCTGCTTCATTTCGGCGCCGGCCGATGCTCCTGGTATCCGCAGAACAATGCCACCGCCTCGGCGCTGGCATCAGATAAATATTTCGCAAGCCGGATTCTGCGAGAGGCCGGCGTGCCGGCGCTTGGCGGCGAATACTTTTTCCTGCACGACCGCCACCGCGCACATCGCCCGGAGGGACATGAGCGCAGCGATACGATCGACTATTTCGGAAAGTTGGGCGGCGCAGCCTTCGTCAAGCCGCTCACAGGATCGCGCGGCGATTTTGCGCAGGCCGTTCACGGCGAAACGGCGCTGGTTCGCCATCTCGACGACGTGATGAAGTATTACGACGCGGTCCTGATCCAGCCGATCGTCGAAGGTGTCGAGTATCGCGTTTTCCTGCTCGACGATGACGCGCTCTACTGCGCGCGCAAATATCCGCCGTCCGTCTCAGGCGATGGCGTGCACAGCATTCGTGAATTACTTGCCGCCCATAACGACGCCCTGCGCGCCCGCGGCCTGTCGCCTGCTGCGCTGCCGGTCAACGATCCATCGCTCGATGCGGTGCCGGCAAAGGGCGAGCGCCACGAGATCCCCGGGCGAATGAACCTGAGCGCGGGCGGCACGATGGTGCTGGCACCAGCGCCTTCCGAAAAGGCGGTTACGCTGGCGCGGCAGTCTGCCCGCGCACTCGGGCTTCGTGTCGCGGCGGTGGACATGTTCGTCGATGTCGGCGGCAATCCGGAGACCATCGAGATCATCGAGGTGAACTCGAACCCCGCGATCCGCCTGCTGGAGGACTCCAATCGCGGCGACCTCATCCTGAAGATCTGGCATCACACCTTTTCCGCCATGGGATTGCTGTAGTGTTCGATCTGCCAAAATTTGGTGATGGCATCTGCCTGGCGCGCATGGCGGAACTGCTGGACGTGCTGGCTGTCGACCGCGCGCAGCTACGGCGCATCTCGGTCGTGGTAACCGGCTCGAATGGCAAGGGCAGCACGGCGGCGATGTGCGCTCGAATCGGCAGCGCCTATGGCCTGCGCACGGGTCTCTTCACTTCCCCGCATTTGTTTCGTTTCAACGAACGCATCCAGATCGATGGCGTCGAAATCAGTGACGACACGTTCGCCCGGCTGAAGCGGCAGGTCGAGGCCGCGATCGACGATGTCTCGAAGCGTCGCGGCGAACAAGTCGGTGCTTTCGAAGCGCTGTTCGCGCTCGCCTGCCTGCACTTCCAGAAGAGCGGATGTGATTTCGCCGTGTTCGAGGCCGGCATCGGCGGGCGCTACGATCCGGTCCGCCTGATCGGTGCCCGCGAAACCTGCGTCACTTCGATTGATTACGAGCATGTCGAACTGCTCGGCAACACGCTTGAACTGATCGTATCAGACAAGAGCGACGCCTGCGCCGCCGCCGGCACGATTGTCTATGGCGAAAACTGCGGCGGCCTGCGGCGGCACCTCGTCGAATATAATCGCTGGCGCGGCTGCACGTCGCTGTTCGTCCGCGACGAAATCGGCATCGACAATGAGGTTGCGGCGACATCGGGCCAGCATTTCGATTTCCATTTCGGCGACTACGATTTCCCCGGCATCGAGGTGAGCCTGCCCGGCGCGTTCCAGTTCAACAACGCTGCCATCGCCACGACGCTGTTTCTGCTTTGGCTGCAACGCCATCCGCGCAATGATCCCGAGCGGATCGAAGCGGCCATCCGATCAGGCCTGCGTGATGCGCGATGGCCCGGCCGCCTGGAGGTGATCCAGCAGCATCCGCTAACCTTGATCGACGTCGGCCACACGCCTGATGGCATCAGGCAATCCCTTGCGAGCCTCACGTCAGTCCATGGCGCGGACGGCTGGATTCTCGTCACCGGCGCTTCGCGCGACAAGAAGGCGGACGAGATCGTCGGCGCGCTGGCACCCTCCTTCGATACCATCATCTGCACCGCGGCGCATCACAAGGGAGCTGATGGGAAAGCCATCGCTGCTGCGGCCAGGCGCGGTAATCCCACAGCGAACATTCAGGTCGCTGCGACGATCGCGGAGGCCGCGCGCCTCTCGCAGGATATGGCCCGAGCACAAAAGCGAAAAGTGTATGTGGCCGGCGGATTATTCCTGGCGGTCGAGTACGCAACGGTCGTCAGGGGCGGCCGCGCGGAAGAGTTGGATTTTTTCTGAACGTGGCGCACAATCGGTGCGACCGAACGCCTGTCCGCGATCATGATCCGGAGAGAGCGTCAGAATACGACACCAAGGGGAGAGAACGTCATGAGCGACACCGTCAATCGTCAGATCCTGCTGGTCGAGAAGCCGACCGGCAAGCTCGGACCTGAGCATTTCAAGATGGTCAACGGCAGCGTTCCTGCGCCGAAGGACGGCGAGGTGCTGGTGCGGACGCGCTATATCTCGCTCGACGCCGCCAATCGCGCCTGGATGCACGGCGCCACCTACCGTGCGGCGGTCGAGGCCAACACCGTGATGGCGGGCGGCAGCATCGCGGAAGTCGTGTCCTCGCAGGCGCCGGGACTTGCACCGGGCGACATCGTGTTCGG
Source organism: Bradyrhizobium paxllaeri (assembly GCF_001693515.2). Taxonomy (NCBI): domain Bacteria; kingdom Pseudomonadati; phylum Pseudomonadota; class Alphaproteobacteria; order Hyphomicrobiales; family Nitrobacteraceae; genus Bradyrhizobium; species Bradyrhizobium paxllaeri. Next base: position 482,533 of record NZ_CP042968.1, on the reverse strand, counting down.
CGACACCGGCTGGCAGGATTATGCCGCCGTGCCGGCAAAGCATCTGAACAAGATGCCGAAGATGGAACCGATGACGCATCTGCTCAGCGTCTACGGCGTCGCCGGCCTTACCGCCTATTTCGGCCTGTTGCATGTCGGCAAGCCGAAGGAAGGCGAGACCGTCGTGGTGTCGGCCGCCGCCGGCTCGGTCGGATCGATCGTCGGCCAGATCGCCAAGATCAAGGGCTGCAACGTCATCGGCATCGCCGGCGGCAAGGACAAGTGCCAGTGGCTGACATCAGAACTCGGCTTCGACGCCGCGGTCGACTATAAGGACGGCGCCACCTTCAAGGCGCTGCGTGCCGCCGCTCCCAAGGGCATCGACGTCTATTTCGACAATGTCGGCGGCGACATTCTCGAAGCCTGTCTTTCGCTGATGAACAACCGCGGCCGCATCGCCTGCTGCGGCGCGATCTCGCAATATGACGGCGTGCCGTCGGCGCACGGCCCCCGCGGCGTGCCCGGCCTGATCGTGGTGAAGCGCCTCGTCATGCAAGGCTTCATCGTGATGGATTACATGGACCAGAGCGCCGCGGCGTTGAAGGACCTGCAGTCCTGGGTCGCGTCAGGCAAGCTCAAGGTGCAGGAAGACGTGATCGACGGCATCGAAAACACGCCGCAAGCGCTGATCGGCCTGCTCGGCGGCGAGAACCGAGGCAAGCGGATGGTGAGGGTGTAGGGGCAATCTCTGTAGGGTGGGCAAAGGCGCAACGCGCCGTGCCCACCATCTAACAGCTCGCTCGGGAGATGGTGGGCACGCTTCGCTTTGCCCACCCTCATATGAGGCGTTTTGAGTCAAGCATCCCGGCGGGGCTTGGATGTGATTTTTACGTTCGGTGGAGCGGCGGCGCGCGGAGCCATGCGTAGCGCAGCGTGCCGCCGCGGTCGGTGCGCTCAGGGACTGGCTTCCGGCGATTTATGCAGTTGCTCACTGCATCACCTCATATCCGGTCGGACCGCTGTGATCCGCACCCACATTCCGCATGCATGCGGCGAGGAAGCCACGAGGATGAGACCCATCTACGAAACAGCCTGTTTGCTGGCCCAAGGGTGGCACGGTCACCATCCATCCCGCGCTGACCGCGGCAGATGCCGCGACGCTGACGCGTTCGTTGAAGTGGTTAGATCTTTACGGCCTTGAGCACCGCGCCTTCCGGCACGAGACCGGTCGTGAGGTAGCGCCACAGCGCCACCATCAGCTTGCGCGCCAGGGCGACGATGGCGACGCGCTTGATGCGCTTGCCGGCATCGAGCGTGCGCTTGCGGTACTCCAGGGTCAGCTTGCTGTCCGGCTGATGCCGCAGCCACAGCCAGGCCAGTTCGATCGCGGCACAGCGGGCGCGCGGATTGCCCGCCTTGCTGATGCCCTGGTCGCGGTCGATGCCGCCGCTCCGCCATGGACTGGGCGTCAGTCCGAAATAACTCCCGACCTCGCGGCGATTGCGGAAGTCCTTGTAGAACACCTCGCTGGTCAGCGTCGTCGCGAACGCCGGGCCGAGACATTTGAGCCGGCGCAGCAGTTCGCTGCGCCGGGTCATCTCGGCTTCCGCAGGCATTGGCTCCGCTGCGGCCGCCTCCTGCGCGAGCGCATCGAGCCGATCGCGCACCAGCATCAGCCGCGCGTGCTCGTGTCGGATCTCGCTCAGCATCCGCGGCGGCACCGCCTGGCCTTGCCAATCCCGCTGCGTTGCCAGCCAGCTCAGCCAGTCGCGCCGCCGCGGGTTCCCGACCGCCATGCCCCGCAGCCGCAGCAGTGCCTTGATCCGGTTGGTGTGAGCGGTTTGCTCCTTGATCAGCCGGTCGCGTTCGCGGCTGCCGCGGCGCGCGTCCTCCTGTTCGGCGGCAGGCACCCGGACGATCCGCACCACCCGCGGCTCGCCGCGCAGATACGCCATCAGCGTGCGCAGCATCCGCTCGCCATCGATCCGGTCGGTCTTCACCCGCCGCGCCCGCTGGTCCACCGCAATGCTGGCGGGATCAAACACGTAGTTCGTGATGCCGGCCGCCAGCAGCAGCCGGTGCAGCCAGAACCCGTCGTAGCCCGCCTCGTAGCAGCTCGCCACCGCCGGAACGCCTCCCAGCGCTCGAGCCGCCCGCTCCCGAACCCGACCCACCAACGCCAACAGCTCGGCATGATCGCCACCCTCCAGCTTGTGGTGCGATATCTTGTCCTTGTCCGGGCTGTGCAGCGCGACCCGCCAGCTCCGCTGGCTCAGTTCGATTGCAACGAAAATTGTGCCAATATGGCCGGCGGTGGGCGTGGCTACGGTGGATGCTTGCATCTGACTCTCCGAGGGGTTCGAGTGTGGAAACCCAAACCTTATCGGAAAGGCCACGCTCACCGCCTCATGGAATCTACGAGTTAGTGCGTAGCGGCGGGCGCTTGCGGCGCGGCCTGCACGCCGGCCTTCTTCGCCTTCCGCTCCTTCAGCCAGTTCTCGAACCGCTGGATCACGACAAAGAACGTCGGCACGAACAGCACGGCCAGACAGGTCGAGGCCAGCATGCCCGAGAAGGCGGTGATGCCGATCGATTTCCGGGCGTTGGCGCCGGCGCCGGTCGCGAGCACCAGCGGGATCATGCCGAAGATGAAGGCAAACGACGTCATCAGGATCGGCCGGAATCGCGCCCGCGCCGCTTCGACCGCGGATTCCAACAGCGGCTTGCGGTCGCGCACGTGAAGCTCGAGGGCCACCTCGACGATCAGGATGGCGTTCTTGGCCGACAGCGCGATCAACAGGATGATGCCGATCTGGGTATAGAGATTGTTCTCGATCCGGAGCCCGCTCAGCACGATCATCGGGCCGAGCAAGGATAGCGGCACCGCGAGAATGACCGAGATCGGCGCGTACCAGCTTTCATATTGTCCGGCCAGCACGAGATAGACCAGCAGCAGGGCCAGGCCGAACGCCCAGTAGATCTGCCCGCCGACCACCTTCTCCTGGTACGACATCGCCGTCCATTCGAAGCCCGTGCCCTGCGGCAGCGTCTTCGCGGCGATCTCTTCCATCAGCTTCATCGACTGTCCCGAGCTGTAGCCCGTGGCCGGCAGGCCGATGATGGTTGCGGAAGGATAGAGGTTGTACAGGCTGATCAGCGACGGCCCGACCGCCGGCGTGATCTTTGCCACCGTGCCGAGCGGGATCATGTCGCCATTGCTGTTGCGCACCATCATGTTCTGGATGTCACGCGGCGTCAGGCGGAATTGCGCGTCCGCCTGCGCATAGACCTGGAAGGTGCGGCCGAACTTGTTGAACTGGTTGACGAAGCTCGAACCCATGTAGGACGACAGCGTCGAGAAGATCTGGTCGGTCGTGACATGCAGGGTCTGGGTCTTGATCCGGTCCACCTCGATGTCGAACTGCGGCACCGTCGAGCGGAACGGCGAACTCACACGCTGCAGCGCGGTCTGTGACGACGCATTGGCGACGATCGCGCCAGTGACGGCTTGCAGCTTGCTGAAATCGGAACTGCCGTCACGCAACTGCACCTGCATCGCAAAGCCGGCGGCGTTGCCAATGCCCTGGATCGGCGGCGGCGGAACAACCAGGATCCGCGCCTCATCGATCACCGAGAGCTTCTCGTTCAATCCGACAAATAGCGATCGCAGATCCTCTCCCTCGCCCCGCGCGCTCCACTCCTTGAGGATCAGATAGGCCACCCCAGCATTGGCGAGGCTGGAGGAATTGTCGAGCGCGGAGATGCCGGCAATGGTGATCACCTGGTCGACGCCGGCCGCCTTGCCGGTGATTTCGCTGACCCGTGTCAGCACGCGCTGTGTTCGATCCAGCGATGCGCCGTCAGGAAGTTGCACGGCCACCAGCAGATAGCCCTGATCCTCGATCGGGATGAAACCGGTCGGCACCCGCGACAGGCCATAGCCGCCAATCGCGATCAGAATCAGGGCGCAAATCACCGAAATGTTGCTGTGCGCGACGAGACGGCCGATCAGCCGGCTATACCAGGCCTCCAAGCGGTTATAGACCGCGTTGAAGCCACGGTAGAAGAAGTTGCGCTGTTCCGGCGGCGCGGGCGGACGAAGCCACAAGGCGCACTGCGTCGGCTTCAGCGTCGCCGCATTGATGGCGCTGAGCAGCGCGGTTGCGGCAATGACCAGCGCGAACTGCGCATACATCTGCCCGGTCAATCCCGGCAGAAACGCCGAGGGCAGGAACACCGAGATCAGCACCAGCGTGATGCCGATGATCGGCGCGAACAGCGCGTTCATCGCGCTGATCGCGGCGTCATGGCCGGACATGCCCTTCTCGATATTGTGCGCAGCGCCTTCGACGACGACGATGGCGTCGTCCACCACGATGCCGATCGCGAGCACGATCGCAAACAGGGTCGAGATATTGATGGTGAAGCCGAGCGCCGCCATCGCCGCAAAGGCGCCGATGATCGTCACCGGCACCGTGGTCGCCGGCACCAGCATCGCGCGCCAGTCCTGCAGGAAGATCAGGATCACGACGAGGACGAGAAGGCCGGCCTCGATCAGCGTCTTGTAGACCTCATTGATCGATTCCGAGACGAATTTGGTGGTGTCGAATGGCGTGTCGTAGGTTACGTCCTGCGGAAACGCCTTCGCCAGCGCCTGCATCTTCTTCTCGACGGCCTGCTGGACCTCGAGCGCATTGGCGCCGGGCGACTGGAACACACCGATGCCGGTGGCCGGCCTGTTATTTAGCGAGAACACCTGGCTGTAGGTCTGGGCGCCAAGCTCGACCCAGCCGACGTCGCGCACGCGCGTGACATCGCCGCTACTGCCGGTCTTGACGATCACGTTCTCGAATTCGGTGGTGTCGTCGAGCCGCCCGGCGACGTTCAGCGTATATTGGAACGCCTGCCCTGCAGGTGCCGGCGGCGCGCCGACCTGGCCCGCCGTGACCTGCTGGCTCTGCTGCTGGATCGCGTTGATCACGTCCTGCGGCATCAGGTTGCGCGCATACAGCTTGTTCGGATCGAGCCACACCCGCATCGAATACTGGCCGGCGCCGAACACGGTAACATTGCCGACGCCGGGCAACCGCGACAGCTCGTCGCGGATATTGATGGTGGCGTAGTTGCTCAGGAACAGACTGTCATAGGTTGCTTTCGGCGAGGTCAGCGTCACGAACAACAGAATCGCTGTCGATCTTTTCTGTACCGTGACGCCCTGGTTCTGCACCGCTTGCGGCAGTTGCGCCAGCGCGCTCGACACCCGGTTTTGCACCAGCACCTGCGCGAAGTTGAGGTCGGTGCCGATCCTGAACGTAACCGTCAGCGTATAGGTGCCATCGGCGCCGCTGTAGGACTGCATGTAGAGCATGTCCTCGACGCCGTTGACCTGCTGCTCGATCGGCAGCGCCACCGTATCGATCACGGTCTTCGCGCTGGCGCCGGGATAGCGGGTGGTGACCTGCACCGTCGGCGGCACGACCTCAGGATACTGCGCGACAGCCAGCCGGAACAGGCAGACGCCGCCGATCAGGATCATCAGGATCGCGATGACGTTGGAAAGAACGGGCCTCTCGATGAAAAATTTCGAAATCATGGCCCGGCTCCTACTTGGCCGCAGTTGGCTGTGTTTCGATCTTCTTCAGTTGCGGATCGACCTTCTGGCCGGGAATCGCGCGCAACAGCCCGGCGGTGACGACGCGGTCGTCGGCCTTCAGGCCCTCCTCGATGACGCGCAGTCCGCCGTCCAGCGGACCGACCCGCACCTTGCGCTGTTCAACGATATTTTCGCCGTTCACGACCAGCAGATAGCGTCCTGCCTGGTCGGCGCCGAGGGCGACGTCAGGCACGAACAGCGCGTTCTGCACCTGATCCACCGGCACGCGAACCCGAACGAAAAATCCCGGCAACAGCGCACGGTCCGCATTGGCCAGCACGCCGCGCACCGGAAGCGTGCCCGTCGCCTGGTTGAGCGTCGCCGCGGCGTAGTCGAGATTGCCCTTGTGCGGAAAGCCGGTCTCGGTCTGTAGCCCAACCTCGACCGGCAACTGCCGGAGATCGTCAGCCGTCATGCCGCGCCGGCGGGCTTCCTCACGGATCCGCAGCACGTCCTGTTCGTTGACGTTGAAATTCACATAGATCGGATCGAGCGCCACGATGGTGGCGAGTTGCGTCGGCGGCGACGATGCCCCGACGAGTTCGCCGATGGAGACGAGATGCGCGCTGACGACGCCGTCGAACGGCGCGGCCACATTGGTATAACCGTAATTGACCGCCGCGATCTTGGTATTGACCTGGGCCTGCAGCAGGCTCGCCTGGGCGTTGTCGCGCGTCGAGGTCGACGTATCCAGCGTGGCCTGGGAAACGGCTTGCCGCTGGACCAATTCCTGCTGGCGCTTGAAATCCGCCTCGGCCTGCCTCAGCGTTGCCTGCGCGCCGGTCTCCGCGGCCTGCGCCTGTTCGAGCTTCAGCTTGTAGGTTTCAGGCTCGATTGTGAAGAGCGACGTGCCCTCCTTTACATAGGCGCCGTCTTTATAATTGATCGATTGCAGAAAGCCCTGCACGCGCGCGACCAGATCGACATTCTTGAAAGCTGCCGTATTGCCGGTCGCTTCCAGATAGCGCGTGAACGACCGCTGGACCGGCACCGCTACATCGACTTTCGCCGGCGGAGGCTGGACAAAAGTATTTTGTTCACAGCCACTTAAGACACAAATCGCGGCGATGGCGAACGCCGCGCGGCAGGCGGCGGCGCCTCCTTGTGCGGCGGTGCCGTATGATCTCAAGCGTGCAGGCGAACGCGCAGCCTTCATTTTCAGTGCCCCAATAGGTTCTGTTCCGGAAAAGGCATTATTCAAAAATCGGCTTTCGGCTACCCCATGAAAATAGCAACAATCCGCTTGCAGCGGAACCGGAAAGCGAAAATGATGCGGCCCGATTTTTTCTTCAGGCGGTTTCGAGATTATTACTTCGGTTGAAGCGGCGGGCTTCCGGCGACGACAAAAGGATTATTCAAATGATCAACACGTTGACGCGCGCGAGAATGCACGGGCCGTTGTTGGCGGCCGCGATAACAGCAATTGCAGCACCCGCGCTTGCGCAAGCGCCGACCCAGGCGCAACGCGACGCGATCAAGTCCCAGTGCCGTTCCGATTACATGGCGCATTGTTCCAGCGTGCCGCCGGGTGGCGAAGCATCGCTGCAATGCCTGCAGAAGAATATGTCGAGCCTGTCATCGAGCTGTCAGGGCGCGGTACGCGCCGTAGCGGCGCCGGCGGCGGCCAAGCCGGCCGATACTGCAGCGCCCAAGGCCGCTGCACCTGCCGCCACAGCGCCCGCGGCCGCGACAACCGCGCCGGCCAAATCCGCCGAGCCAAAGGCTGCAGCCGCCGCTCCCGCTGCCGGACAGCCCACCAACGCGCAGATTTCCGCCATTCGCGGCGCCTGCCGCTCCGACTATCCAAAGGTCTGCGCGGGCGTGCCAACCGGCGGCGCCCCGGCGCTGCAATGCCTGGAGAAGAACAAGGGCAAGCTATCGGCTGGCTGCGAGAAAGCCGTCGCCGCCGCGACCGGCGGAGCGACGGCAGCACCCGCCGCAGGCGCAGCTCCCGCGGCCGCAGCACCGGCAGCCGCCGGTGCAGCACCGGCCGCGGCAGCAGCGCCGACGGTCATCGTGCTGCGCCCGATGCGGCCGCGCGAAGAACTGTTCGTGCTGCGCTCGGCCTGCGGCGCCGACGTCCGCTCGATTTGCGGCACCGTGACGCCGGGCGGCGGCCGGATCGTGCAGTGCCTGGCGACCAACGCCGCGCAGCTTTCGCCGGCCTGCAAGGACGTGCTGTCCCAGTTCGCGGCGCGATAATCACGCGCCTGCCGCGGCGGTCCTCGGTCACTCACCGCCGCGAAAGGCGAGGATGAGCTGAATGAGCCGCACCGACAGCGAGACATAGACGATCGTCATCACGATTTGGTACGCAGTATGCCAATTGAGCCTGGCGAGCTTGTAGAGCCCGTCGACGAAGTTCAGGAACAGGAGGATGACGCCGAACAGCATGACGCCGCGGCCGATGAGACCGTGGCGCAGATAGCCGAACAGGACGATCGCAGGCTCGTTGCTCGAGACATGGGCGCCGGCGGAAACGATCAACGTCCCGATGATCATCTTCTCGACGTGCGAAAATATTTCCTTGGAGACCGGCTCGACATGTTCGGCATAGAACGCCAGCCATCTGGCTCTGACCTGCGCCATGAGTTTCCCTCGAACTTTCCTTGGGTTTTCCTGCAGCGATGAATGGGAGCTTCACTACAGCGGGTCCGCGATCAAGAAGCAAGAAGGCCGGCCACTCCGATCCGCGGATGCTCGACCCGCATCATCGCCTGCCTCGCCAAACAGAACGACAAGCTCACCCCGGCCTGCAAGAAGGTGCTCGCAGCCGCCGAGAAGAAATGACTGACGATGGCTGGCGCTCATGCCCGCCACCGTAACGGAATCGGCGCACGCCGAAGCCAGCGACCGCAGAACCTTCCAAAACTGCAGAGAAACTTTCGATCGGAAATTTTCGAGACCAAATGCCAACAATACGAGTCCGGGAGACCAACATGCGTTACTCGCTGATTATTGCATCCGCCCTCCTCGCCTTGGGCGCTACCATGACTTTTGAATCGACCGACGCCAATGCCGCAGTGTGCGCCGACGGCGTTGTCCGCGCCGGCTGCGCCGGGCCTCGCGGCGCGGTCGTTGTCAAAAAACCAGCCGTGGTTTGCAAGACCGTGTGGGTGAACGGCGTGAAGGTTCGCCGCTGCACCTGAGCCCAAGCACTTCGGCAAAGCCGGATCACCGCTGAGCGGACAACCGTTCGCGGACAGAACCGGCAGACGAAGCACGGCCAGTGGCGCCCGGTCCTGAGGCGGTCGGGACCGGACCCGCGCCTGATACCTTCTTCATTTTTCTGTAGCGCAAATTTCCGGCGCGGATTAGTCTCCCTCCAAATTAGTAAGTATACTGTCGATTGGGAGGAAGACGTGCGCATCGCCGTCATCGGCGGAGGCCCCGGCGGCCTCTACTTCGCCTATCTCTGGAAGCGGCGTCACCCGGACGCCCATATCGACCTGTTCGAGCAGAATCCCGAAGGCGCGACCTGGGGATTCGGCGTGGTGTTTTCCGAACAGGCGCTGGAATTCCTGCGCGCCGACGACCCCGAGACGGTCGACGCCATCACGCCGCGGATGGAGAGCTGGAAGAACATCACGCTCAATCTGCGCGATGAGACCGTCGAGATCGACGGCGTCGGCTTCTCCTCGATCGGCCGGCTCGAACTGTTGACCATCCTGCAGCAGCGCGTGCGTGCGGTTGGTGTGGCGGCACGATATGACACCACGATCCAGTCGCTGGACGAAGTTGCGGGATACGACCTGATCGTCGCCGCCGACGGGCTGAACTCGCTGGTGCGCCGCGGATTCGAGAAGGAGTTCGGCGCCTCGGTTTCGCACTCCACCAACAAGTTCGCCTGGTACGGCACCAGCAAGCGCTTTGCCACGCTGTCGCAGACCTTTGTGAAGACCGATCGCGGTTCGTTCAACGCCCATCACTATCGCTACTCACCCTCGATGAGCACGTTCCTGGTCGAATGCGATGCAGCGACCTGGCGGTCTTACGGCTTCGAGCACAAGACCATCGAGGAGTCGCAGGCGATCTGCGAGGAGATCTTCGCGGAGACGCTGGACGGCCACCCGCTGGTCTCCAACAAATCGGTGTGGCGCAATTTCCCCTGGATCTGGAACGAGAACTGGTCGTACGGCAACAGGGTGCTGATCGGCGACGCCCTGCATACCGCGCATTTCTCGATCGGCTCGGGCACGCGCCTTGCGATCGAGGACGCCATCGCGCTGACCAAGGCGCTGGAGGCGGAGACGGAAATTCCCGCCGGCCTCGCCCGCTACCAGGCCGAACGCAAGCCGATCGTGCAGAAGCTGGTGACCGCGGCGCGCACCAGCGCCGACTGGTACGAGCATTTTCCCGAACACATGAAGCTCGACCTGATGGACTTTGCCTACAGCTACATCACCCGTTCGGGGCGGATCGCCGACGCGCGGCTGCGCGCGATGTCGCCGGAATTCATGGCACGCTACGAAGCGGCGAAGAAGATCGGGAGCCAGGCATGACGACAATTTCTGATTTGGTCCCCCGCGACAATCCGGGCGCGCGCGAGATCGGCTTTGCGATCCCGGAGCGCTATAACGCCAGTCGAATCCTGTTCGACAACCTCGCCGCCCGCCGCGGCGGACGGCTGGCGCTGACCGGCCCCGGCGGCACGCGGACCTATGCAGAACTCTGCGCCGAGGCGGCGCAATGGGGTCACGGATTCCAGTCGCTGGGCCTGAAACGCGGCGACCGCATCCTGATGTTCCTCGACGACACGCCGGCCTATCCGGCGGCATTTTTCGGCGCGGTGCGCGCGGGCTTCGTGCCGCTCTTGATCAACACGTTGACACCACCGGACCTGTTGCAGTTCTATCTCTCGGACGCCGGCGCGATGGTCGCGGTCGCCGAGGCTGAGTTTACCTCGCGGTTCAACGCAGAGGCTTGCAAGGACACGCCACTGCAAACCCTGATCGTGGTCAATGGCGCAACTGGCGAACACGCGGTGCCGAAGGCCCTCGACGCAGCGCAATGGCTGCAGGGATTCCCGGCCGATCTGCCGGAGGCCGACACCGGGCGCGACGACATGGCGTTCTGGATGTATTCATCCGGCTCGACCGGCCGCCCAAAAGGCATCGTGCATCTGCAGCACGACATGGCCTATAGCGAGCAGGCGTTTGCGCGCCACGTGCTCAAGCTCGGGCCCGACGACATTTGCTTCTCGGTGCCGAAGATTTTCTTCGCCTACGGTTTTGGCAACGCCATCACCTTCCCGTTCTCGGTCGGCGCGGCGACGCTGCTGGTCCCCGGCCAGCCGAAGCCGGCAACGATCTTCGAGGCAATCGAAAAATACCGGCCATCCGTGTTCTACGGATTGCCGACGCTCTACACCTCGCTGACCAAGGCCGAGGGCGCGGCGGCTACAGACTTCTCCTCGCTCCGCATGGCGCTATCGGCCGCCGAAGTGCTGTCGGCGGAAGTGTTCAACGGCTGGAAGACGCTGACCGGCCTTGAGATCATCGAGGGGCTCGGCTCGACCGAAGTCCTGCACATCTATCTCTCCAACCGCCCTGAAAAGAAAAAGCTCGGTGCCGCCGGCCTGCGCGTGCCCGGCTACGAGATCCTGCTGAAGGACAAGGACGGCCGCGAGGTCGGCGACAACGAGGAAGGTATCTTGTGGGTGCGTGGCGATTCCAACACGCCGCTGTACTGGAACCGGCCCGACAAGTCGGCCGAGACGATTCGCGAGGGCGGCTGGATCTATACCGGCGACCGCTTCATGCGCGATGCCGACGGCTTCCACTTCTTCCGCGGCCGCGCCGACGATCTGATCAAGATTTCGGGACAGTGGGTCTACCCGCTCGAGGTCGAACTGTGTCTGGCCGAGCACCCCGACATCCGGGAATGCGCCGTGTTCGCCGCCGAACTGCCTGATCGGCGCATGACGCTGAAAGCGGTGGTCGTGATGAACAAGGGCGAGTTCGATACCAGGAGCGCGACCAAGACATTGCAGGATTACGTCAAGGCAAAACTGCTGCCCTACAAATACCCGCGCGAGATCACCTTCATCGCCGAATTGCCGAAGACCGGCACCGGCAAGATCGACCGCCAGGCGCTGATGAAGATGTAGGGGCGCCCGTCATTGCGAGCGAAGCGAAGCAATCCATTCCTCCACTTGCCGCACTATGGATTGCTTCGCTGCGCTCGCAATGACGATCTGACTCCGCCCCGTGGCCCGGATGAGCGAACCGGGAGCGGTGCCCGTGTGAATCCCGGATATCGCTTCGCTCATCCGGGCTACGATAACGCCCTATCCCGTCAACCCCGTCCCGCCATACAACCACGCCAGATCGCCGTACCACTCTTCCGACGTCTTCGCGCCCATGATCGCATTGCGCAGCCGGGCGTGTCCACCAGCGGGATGATAGATGTGCTCGCCGATGGCGCGGGACATCAGTTGCACCTTTGCGGTGCGCAGGAAACGCTGCACACGATAGGCTTCCAGCGCTGCCGCGTAATCATCATGGTTCGCCAGCATATGCGACAGGCACACCGCGTCCTCCATTGCCTGGCAGGCGCCCTGTGCGAAATATTGCAGCATCGGGTGTGCGGCGTCGCCGAGCAGCGCAACCCGGCCGTCGACCCAGCGCTCGACGGGATCGCGGTCGCACAGCACCCACAGCCGCCAGTTCTTGCCGTGACGGATGATCTCCTGGGCACGCTGATGGATATGTCCAAAGCCCTGCAGAACCTCTTCGTCGGTGACAGGCTTGCCCGCCACCGGCTCCGGTGCGTCGTTATGGTAGGTGACGACGAGGTTGAACACCTTCCAGCCCGATAGCGGGTAATGCACGATGTGGCATTTCGGACCGGCCCACAGCGTCGCCGCGTTCCAGCGCAAATCTTCCGGCATCTGCTCGGTCGGAATCACCGAGCGATACGTTGTATGCCCGGAGACCCGAGGCGCCCCATCCGCCACCACCTGCTTGCGAACGTTCGACCACAGCCCGTCGGCGCCGATCAACAGCCGCCCCGTGACGCGTTCGCCGTTCGAAAGCCGCGCCGTCACAGACGCGCCGTCCTGGTCGTAACCGGCCACCTCGCTGCTGACGCGCAATTCGATCAGCTCATGGTTTTGGCAGGCGCGCAGAAAAACGCCGTGCAGATCGCCGCGATGCACGACGGCGTAAGGGTTACGGAAGCGCGCGCGAAACGCATCACCGAGATCGACATGGGTGATCTCTTCGGCGGTGAGCGCATCCATCAGCCGGAGCTGATCGATATAGACCGCCATGCCACGCGCGGCTTCGCCGACGCCGAGATAGTCGAAGGCGTGGAAGGCGTTGGGTCCGAGCTGAATGCCGGCGCCGATTTCGCCGAGCGTCGATGCCTTTTCCAGCAAGATCGAGCGGATGCCCTTTTGCGCCAACCCGAGCGCTGCGGCGAGCCCGCCGATTCCGCCACCTGCGATGAGAACCGGCCCTGTATCCATCAGTTCGATTTCCCGAGATGTTCGAGCGCGTCTTCGGCGCGCAGCGGCACGCGCGAGGCCTCGTTGTTGAGATCGACGAGCTGCGTCAATAGCGTCAGCAACGCCCTGCGGTCGGCCGGCTTCAGCGGCTGCAGCATCCGCACCTGCGCGCGTTCCACCGACGGCATGATGTCGCGCAGCACGGTCGCGCCCGACTTCGAGAGGTAGAGCAGCTTGACGCGCTTGTCCTCCCGCGACGGCTTGCGCTCGATCAGCGCCTTGCTCTCCAGCCGCTCAATCACGCTGCCGAGCGTCGAGCGGTCGAACGCAATCACCGCCGAGAGTCGCGTGGCGTCGATGCCGGGATGGGTGTGAATCGCGACCAGCGCCGCATATTGCACCGGCGTCAGGTCGAACGCGCTGCATTCCTCGACGAAGATCGAGACCGCGATCTGCTGCATCCGGCGGAACAGATAGCCGGGCGCGGTGTAGACCGCATCCATGGTGATAGGCGGGGGCTTACTCGGCATCGGCTTGCTTGTCCGGCGCGGCATCCGCGAACGCCTTCATTTCCTTGGCCGCGGCCTCGGCCTTGAGCAGCCGCGGATAGGCCGAGACGTCGACACCGAAGCGCCGCGCATTCGCCAACTGGGGCACCAGGCAGAGATCGGCCATCGTAGGCTTGTCGCCAAAGCAGAACGGCCCCTGCTCGCCCTTGATCAGGGCTTCGCAGGCGGCAAGGCCTTCGCGGTTGATCCAGGCCGCCCACTCCGTCACCTTCTCCTCGGCCAGGCCAAGCTGGCGTAGCCGGGCAAGCACCTTCAGATTCTGTACGGGGTGAATGTCACAGGCAATCGCAAGCGCAAAGGCGCGCACCTTGGCGCGGCGCAGCGGATCCCCAGGCAATAGCGGCGGATTGGGATGCGTCTCGTCCAGCCATTCGATGATGGCGAGCGATTGGGTCAGCACGGTCCCGCCGTCGCCTTCCAGCGTCGGCACCAGCCCCTGCGGGTTGAGCACGAGATAGTCAGGCGCGGTCTGTTCGCCCTTGCGGAGATGATGCGGCAGGTGCTCTGCCGTAAGTCCCTTGAAGTTGAGCGCGATCCTGACCCGATACGCCGCGCTGCTGCGGAAATAGCCATGCAGCTTCATCGGAACCTCCCGGTCTATGTCATTACGCCCTGATCAGGCGGTCATTGACGCTACTCATATTGTAAGTATACTGTCAATCGGCAGAACCACAAAAATGACGGGAGGCTTGACCATGGAAGCCGTGCAGAAGACCCCGGAGCGCGAGGCGTTCTACAAGAAGATCGACGGCGAAAATCTTTCCGCGCTCTGGAACGTGCTCGGCGATCTCGTCACGCCGGAGCCGCGCAGCGCCTGCCGGCCTCACTTGTGGAAATTCGATTCCATCCGCGACTACATGAACGAAGCCGGCAAGCTCATCACCGCCAAGGAAGCCGAGCGGCGGGTGCTGGTGCTGGAGAATCCGGGCCTGCGCGGCCAGTCGAAGGTCACGACCTCGCTGTTTGCCGGCGTGCAGATGGTGGTGCCGGGCGATGTGGCCCCGGCTCACCGGCACAGCCAGTCGGCGCTGCGCTTCGTGCTCGAAGGCAAAGGCGCCCATACCACCGTCGACGGCGAACGCACCGCGATGGAGCCCGGCGATTTCATCATCACGCCCTCGATGACCTGGCACGACCATTCCAACGAAACCAAGGAGCCGATGTTCTGGCTCGACGGCCTCGATATCCCGATGGTGCAGTTCTTCGACGCCTCCTTTGCCGAAGGATCGAACGAGGACCAGCAGAAGCTCTCCAAGCCTGCCGGCGACAGTTTTGCGCGCTACGGCCACAATCTGCTGCCGGTCGACGAGAAGCGAAAGTCAAAGACCTCGCCGATCTTCAACTATCCCTACAGCTACACCCGCGAGGCGCTGGAGCAGGCCAAGACGCGCAACGAGTGGGACGCCTGCCACGGGCTGAAGCTGAAATTCTCCAATCCCGAAACCGGCGATTTCGCGATGCCGACTATCGGCACCTTCATTCAGCTGTTGCCGAAGGGCTTCAAGACCGCGCGCTACCGCGCGACCGACGCCACCGTGTTCGCCGCGATCGAAGGCAAGGGTCGTACAAGGATCGGCGACCAGATCTTCGAATGGAGCGCGCGCGACCTGTTCGTGGTGCCGAGCTGGCACTGGGTCACGCACGAGGCCGACACCGATGCGGTGCTGTTCTCGTTCTCCGACCGCCCGGTGCAGCAGAAGCTCGACCTGTTCCGCGAAGACCGCGGGAACGCGTGAGGAATTAGAACTGTAGGGTGGGCAAAGGAGCGAAGCGACGTGCCCACCATTCTTGCGAAGAGAAAAAGTTGGTGGGCACGCTTCGCTTTGCCCACCCTACGAATCCCGCGCTCGGCCCTCACCGCCAGTGCAGCAACCGCGCTTCCAGCACGTTGATCGCCTTCCCCACCGCCAGCCCGAACAGCGACAGGATCACGACCCCGGCGAGCAGCTGATCGGTCTGCATCAGATTGCCGGCCTGCAGCACGAACGCGCCGATGCCGAATTGCGCGCCGATCATTTCCGCGCTCACCACCAGCAGCAGCGCCACCGACGCCGTGATGCGGAAGCCCGCGAGGATCGAGGGCAGCGCGCCCGGCCAGACCACTCTGGCAACGATGGCAGGGAACGGCACGTTAAAACTCTGCGCCATACGGATCAAATTGCGCGGCACCGCGTCGACGCCGCTATAGACCGAGATCGCGGTGGAGAAGAACACGCCGAGCGCAATGGTCGCGATCTTCGGCTCCTCGCCGATCCCGAGCCAGAGGATCAACAGCGGCAGCAGCGCGATCTTCGGAATCGGAAACAACGCCGAGATGAAGGTGATGCCGACGCCACGCGCCAGCGTCGACAGCCCGATCGCAAAGCCTGTGATCACGCCCAGCACCGTGCCGATCAGCCAGCCGGAGCCGATGCGAACGACCGACGCCGAGACATGCTGCCATAGCGCGCCTGACACCGCGAGCTTGTAGATCGCGACCGCAATCGCGGACGGTGGCGGCAGGAATAGCGGATTGACCCAGCCCGCGCTGCCGGCGAGTTGCCAGAGCGCGAGCACCAGCGCCAGCGCGATCCATCCCGAGACGCGCCCGCCGCCGGGCATAAAACCCGCGCCGCGAAAGGCGACCGGCCGCAGTGCGCTCGTGTCGTGTTTTGTATCCTGTGACGGCGCGCGCTCAAGCATGCTGCACCTCGCGCTCCGCATCGATCGCCTCGTCGCGGATCAGCGACCACAACTGGTTCTGCAACGTCAGCAATTGGCCGCGGGCGTCGATGCCGCCGCGCTCGTCGCGCGTCATCGGGATCGTCACGACCTCGCGGACCCGGCCGGGCCGCCGTGACAGCACCACCACGCGGTCGGCGAGCCGCACCGCCTCTTCGAGATTGTGCGTGACATAGACCGCGCCCATCGCGCCGTCGGCAAGCAGGCGGATGAAATCCTCCATCAGCAATTCACGGGTCTGCGAATCCAGCGCAGACAACGGCTCGTCCATCAGCAGGATCGCCGGCCGCACCGCAAGCGCCCGCGCAATGCCGACGCGCTGGCGCATGCCACCGGATAGTTGCTTTGGATAGGCGCCGCGAAAATCCGATAGCCCGGTGCGGCGCAGCGCATCATCAACAACGCCGCGGCGCTCGGTTATGCCTAGGCCGGTATGGACCAGCGGAAACTCGACATTCGCTTCCACCGTGCACCACGGCAGCAGCGCAAAATCCTGGAAGACGAAGGTCAGCGGATTGAGGCTGTCAGCCGGCGGCGCGCCGCGCAGCTCCGCCCTCCCCTCGCTCGGCCGCAGCAGCCCACCGAGAATCGACAGCAGCGTGCTCTTGCCGCAGCCGGAGGGACCAACGATCGCGACCACCTCGCCGGAGGCGACGGTGAACGACACCTTGTCGAGCACATCGAGGGCGCCAAAGCGGTGGCTGATATGGTCGGCGATCAGGTCCATGTGGTTCCTGGTTCGATGCCAGACGCGTCATTGCGAGCGCAGCGAAGCAATCCATACCTCGGCATGGGGATAGATGGATTGCTTCGCTTCGCTCGCAATGACGTTCCCCTCAATCCGCCTTCACATATTCCTTGGCGATGATCGCATCCGCCGCGAACCCCTTGTCGACAAAACCCTGCTCCTGCAGCCACGCGATCTGGTTGTCGACGTTCTTCACATCCAGCTTGCCGTCGGGATCGATATAGGCGCAATTGCCGACCACCTGCTCGACCGGCAGGTTGGTGTACTTGGCGATGATCTCGAGCAGCGGCTTGGTCTTGTCGTTGATCTCGGCCTTTCCGTCCTTCACCGAGGCCAGGATCACGTCGTGATATTCGCGGTCGGCGCGCTTCAGCGCGGTCAGGAGCTTGGTCACCAGCGGCTTGTTGCCCAGCGTTTTGGGCGAGGCGAACACCGCGCCCAACTGCCACGGCGTCTCGTCGCCGACCCAGCCGAGGAATTTGGCGCCGCCGGAATCCACCAGCGCCCGCGCCGTGGAAATCGGCAGCAGCGCGGCATCGACGGTTTCGCCCTTCAGCGCGGCGGCCGCATTCGATAGCGACTGCAATGGCATTATTTTCACGTCCGCAAGCTTGAAGCCGTATTTGTCGGCGAGCAGGCCGAGCGAGTAGTGAAAGGAGGAGCCGACTTGCGTCATCGCGATGCGTTTGCCCGCCAGATCCTTCGGCGTCTTCAACCCGGCCGCATAGGCATTGTTGCTGGCGAAATAGCCGATCAGGGGATAGCCGGCCTTTTCTCGGCTCATGCCGCCGATCACCTTCAGCGTGCCCTTGCCGGCGAGGTTGTAGAGCCCGGCGGTGAAGGCCGTGATGCCGAAATCGACGTCGCCGGACGTGGTCGCGACCGCGATCGGCTGCGCGGCGTCGAAGAACTTTAGTTCGATGTCGAGCCCGGCTTCGCGGAAATAGCCCTTGTCCTGCGCGATGAACACCGGCGCCGACGACGACAGCCGGAGCACGCCGATTTTGGCTTTCAGCGCATCGTCGGCCCGCGCGATCCCGCCTGCCGCCACCGTGAGCAGACCCGCCAGCGCGAGCCGTGCAAATTTTGACATCCGGTTTCCTCCGCAACTCTTTTATAACCCTTCGGGCACGCTCTGGTCCCGCCCGATGAACGCGCCCTGTTGTTTCAACGTTTGTTGCAACTTTTCAACTGCAATGTGGCGCGGAATCGTATTTCCCGACAGCGCCTGCGCCGCCGCCAGACCCGCCGCCTCGCCCATCGCAAAGCAGGCGCCGGAGACCCGCGCCGCCGACTGGCCCTCATGGGTCATCGAGGCGCAGCGGCCGGCCATCAGAAGGTTGTCGATGCCCTCAGGCACCAGCATCCGATACGGCAATTCGTTGAAACCGCGCGATTCCGAGATCGGCGGGAACTTGAAGATCACATCGCCCGCGACATGCGCTTCGATCGGCCAGCCATTGACGCCGATGGAATCCTCAAACGAGGCGCAGCCGAGCACGTCCTCGCCCGACAGCATGTAGCCGCCGATCACGCGCCGCGTTTCGCGGATGCCGAGCTGCGGCGGCAGATCGACGATGTAGGATTTTTCGAAGCCCGGCACCGTGCGCAGGAATTCGAACGCCTGCACCGCCTGCCGCCGCCCCTCGATCTCGCCGCGCGTCATCTGGTCCGGATCGATCCCGCTGACCGCGCTGCCGTCCTCGCGCGCGAGTTGAGTAAAGTTCACCCGCCATTCGATGCCGGAACGCTGCGGCCGCACGATCGCGGATTTGCGCGGAAACCGATGCGTGCCCGCAGCCTCCGCCTTTTCCATCAGCGCCGGAATCGCCCGCCAGGCGTCACCCGCCTTTTCGGGATCGATGCCGTTGAGACGCAGCATCATCGATGGATAGAGCATGCTGCCGGCATTGTCGCCGACCTCGAACGGCGCGCCCGCCCAGGCCGCAAGATCGCCATCGCCGGAGCAATCGATGAAGATGCCGGCGCGCACCGCCTGCCGGCCCGCCTTGGTCTCCACCATCAGCGCATGGATGCGCCTGTCATCATCCATCACGACGCCGGCGCCGAGCGCGTGAAAGAGAATGTCGACCTTGTGCGCGGCCAAGAGGTCATCGGCCGCGATCTTGTAGGCCGCCGTGTCATAGGCCTGCGCAAAGATCTTGCCGAGGATCAGATGCGGCGTATTGAGCCCGTCGAGCCGGTCGATCCGCGCCAGCAGATCAGAGGCAATGCCCTGCACCACCCGGTGCATCGCGCCATGGACATTGGCATGCAGCCCGCAGAAATTGGTCACGCCCGCGGCCGTGCCCATGCCGCCAAGAAAGCCGTAGCGCTCGATCAGCAACGTCCGGCGGCCCGCGCGTGCGGAGGCGACAGCGGCAGCGATACCGGCAGGTCCGCCGCCAAGAATGGCAACTTCATATTCGCCATAGAGCGGGATCTGGCGGGCAGGTTCGGTGATGGTTTTGGCGGTCAAGTGCGACTTTCCGGATCAGGTGGATGGAGGATTACGCGCCATTTCAGCTATCGCAGCAAGTCAGGCGGCTCAGGTTCCGACCTGCAGCGGCGAGGTCAGCTTGCGCAGCGCCGCGATCACCGAGAGCGCGGTGATGCGGCCCGTCCTCGGATTTTCCGACGGCACGTTCTCGATCGACATCGTGAACGAGGCCGAGTCGGCGTCGACCTTGATCTGGTGACAGTTCCGCGTCACCGCCGGATCGGCCCAGATTTCGATCGTGGTCCGATCGGGACCGATGCCGGCGAGCGACAACGCCGCCACCACGTTCACATTGGCCGGAAAGGCCGCGGCCGCATCGCGCGCCGAGCCCTTGAAGACACATAGAGCAGACGTCAGCCCTTCTACGGAAATCCGGTTCTCGGTCAGGTAAGGCGCACCGGCAAGTCCGTTCGGCGGCTTGCGCGTGACCATCTGCACTGAGCTGATCGTGCCTTCGGCAGCCGCCGAAACCGCATCGAAGCCGATCAGTGCGCCGGTCGGCACGATGATCTGGCCGCCATGCGCCCGCGCCAGATCGACGAGATCGGGACGCGGCAGCAGCGCGCTGGCGCTCAGCACCATGACCTGCTTGCCAGCGGTGAGCATTGGCCGGCAGATCTGATCGAGAATCGCGGCCGGCGCGCACTCGACCACGAGGTCGGCATGGTCAGGCAAATCATCGAGCGCGACCAGCGGGTAGGCGACGCCTTCGCGATCGAGCCACGCCTGCGCTTTCGCCTGATCCCTTGTCGCGATGCCGGAGAGCACAAGGCCCGGCATCCCCTGAGCAAGTTTGCGCGCGACAGTCTTGCCGATCTCACCCAGTCCGGCAATGGCAATGCGTTTCGATGGCACGCCGTGACGCTCCTGTGATTGCGACTTCATTCTTGTTCTCGGTCTTGTGCCGCATGAAATACACCGAGGACCAGCACCTCGTCGGGATCGGCCAAACCGATTTCATAGACGATAATATAGGGCAAGCCGCGCACCACCCATTCATGGGTGCCCGGCACACGACCGACATGTCCCATGCGTGGAAATTCCGTCAATCGTTCGGCCGCCAGACGGATGCGTGCGACCACCTGCGTCGCCGCAATGGGATTGCGCTCTCGGATGTAGCTATAAATCGCGGCAATGTGTTCCCGCGCTTCCGCGGTGAAGCGCAACCTTACAGGCCGCATGACTTCCAAAGCGACGCCATCTGCTCGTCGGTTGCGAGCGCGCCCCTGCCCTCGCGAATATCGCGTTGGATACGAGCGACTTCCTGCGCCTGAGCATCGGTCAGGCGATAGCGGCTTTCGTCCTGCCGTTCCATTTCGAGCAAGACTTCCGCCGCGTCCTCCTGGCGCTCCTTGGGCCAGTGCCGAACGCGCTCTATGAGTGCCTCAAGATCTTTCGCTGTCATGGCTCCAATATAGCAAACTATTTCACGTTCGCCACTGCCGTACTGTGCCGCGAAAGATCCTACTTCCTCATAGCACCCCAATTCGCCGCCCGCTTCTCTGCAAACGACGCCAGGCCTTCCGACGCCTCGC
This sequence comes from Bradyrhizobium paxllaeri, assembly GCF_001693515.2. Taxonomy (NCBI): domain Bacteria; kingdom Pseudomonadati; phylum Pseudomonadota; class Alphaproteobacteria; order Hyphomicrobiales; family Nitrobacteraceae; genus Bradyrhizobium; species Bradyrhizobium paxllaeri. Next base: position 461,378 of record NZ_CP042968.1, on the reverse strand, counting down.
TGGTCTGCCGCCGCGCGGAATGCATCTTCACCAGCCGTGCATAGGCCGCGTCGTCGACGCTCATGCCACCGAACGAGCTTTCCATCGCCAGCCGCTTGGTCTCGGCCAGCGCCTCGGGGCCGTTCGCCAGCAATTGCTCGACAAATTTGACCCCGGCCGCTTCGAGTTCGGCCAGCGGCACCACTTCATGCACCAGGCCGATGCGCCGCGCCTCCTCCGCGCCGAACCGTTCGCCGGTCAGTGCGTAGCGGCGGACCTGGCGGACGCCGATGGCATCGCAGAGTTGCGGGATGATGATGGCCGCCGTCAGTCCCCAGCGCACTTCGGTGATCGAGAACATCGCATTGTCGGCGGCGACCACGACGTCACAGGCCGAGATCACCCCGGTGCCGCCGCCGAAACAGCCGCCCTGCACCAGCGCCACCGTCGGGATCGGCAGCGTGTTCAGCCGCTGCACGGCTTCGAACGTCGCGCGCGAAACCGCCTCGTTCTCCTCGACCGATTTCGGCCGGACGCCGTTGATCCATTTCAGGTCGGCGCCGGCCTGGAAATGCTTGCCGTTGCCTTTCAGCACGACGAGGCGAAGGTTCGGCTTCCTGCCGAGTTCGTCCATTGCCGATAGCACGCCGTTGATGAGCCCGGCGTCATAGGCATTGTTCACCTCGGGGCGATTGAGCGTGACGGTGGCGACGCCGCGCGCGTCGAGATTCCACAAGACAGGATTGGCGGTCATTCGGCGGCCCCTTTGTTCGGCGTGTTGTTATGCCGAACCATAGGCCGGGATCGCCGCCGTTGTCACCGCCGCCGAACTAGCGGCGGCCGTACCGCCGCGTCATATCGGCGAACGAGGTCCGCCGCGGGCCGATTGCCTCGAACTGCGCCTTCTGCTCGTCGTTCAGGGTCGCATAGAAGTCGTCGAGCGCGGTGCGCACCTGCTTGACCGCCTGCAGCATGACCTCGAGCCGCTTGCCGGCGGCGGCGAGCCGGGCGGACGGGGTAGCAGCTTCCTCGGGCCGGCACGTTGTGCTCAGCATCTCGCTGGCCTTGGCGCTTGCATTCTGCAGGGCCTTCAGGCCGGTGCGCTGCACGTCGGTCGGCTGCAGCCTTGCATCGATTTCCTCGGTCGGCCATTGCAAGGCCGACGACTGCGCGACGTCGCAGGGCCGCGCCAACGACCTGCTACGGCGCCGCTCGGCCCTTCTTTCCTGCTCCTCGGCGACCGCGTTCAGTCGCGCCTTCTGTTCGTCGTTCAGAAGGCTGTAAAGCTTGTCCAGCGGCGCCTGCACGGTCGCGACGCCTGCGATCATTGCTTCGATGCGCTGCTGCATCGATGCAAGCCGGCCGGACGCCGTCAACGCGATCGACGTCGGGCAAGCCGCCTTGATCTTCTGTGCTGATGTCACCGACGCATTGGCGAGATCGTCGAGCGCTACGCGCTGCACCTCGGTCGGCTCAATGGTCTTCGCGATCAGGTCGATCGGCAGTCCGGCGATTTCGCGGCTGTCCTCGCCGCATAGCAGCGCCAGCCGGTCCGGCCCGGCGTCGGGAGAGCCGCGCGGCGGCAGGTAGCCGGTAAGGCCCTGATAGTCGTAGGGCCCGAACAGGCCGGCATAAATATCGTCATAACCGTAGTACCAGAACGGCGCGCCGACATTCGGTCCCCACAGCGTGTAGTCGTAGATGTCGTAATAGGCGAACGGCCAGAACAGCGGCCCGACCCAGCCGTACCCGCCATTGCCGTGCCGCCACCAGCCGCCGCCCCTGCCGCGGCCGTATTGCCAGCCCGCCAGCGCGGCGCCGGCGGTCACGCTGGCCCGCATGGCGGGACTATGCAGGGCGGCGGTGCGACGATAGCTGCGGGCGAGCGCGCGCGAGTTCAGCGCACGGCCGCCGCCGGCGAAGTTCATGCGATGCGCGGAGAATGAACGGTGTCCTGAGAATGATCGGCTATGCGCCCTGCCGTGAAAATGGCCGCCATGATGACGCCCGCCGAAATGATGGCCGTGACCATGACCGCCACCACGATGGCCGCCGCCATGATGACCACCACCATGACCGCCGCCGCGACCACCGCCGTGGCCGCCGCCATGACCACCTTTCGCGATCGCGAAGTCCGCCACGCACAGCGCCGTTGCAAAGACAACGGCGGCAATTCCCACTACGATCCTTGACATGGCACGTCCCCTCATCGTCGCACGTCCCATTGTCGCTATGCTGCAAGCTTGGCGGCATGTTGATGAACGCTGGCTGAATGCCAAAAGTTCCCGCCCGCCAAGGCTGCACGCGCCGCAAGCCGCTCTGTGCGGCGGGCCGGTTGCGCCCGATCAAGGCTTGTGAAAACTAGCAAGGACATTTTCCCCAGCAGGATTTCCCATCCATGCGGATTTGCATTTTCGGTGCGGGCGCCGTCGGCAGCCATTTTGCGGTGCGGCTCGCGCTGGCAGGACATGACGTTTCCTGCGTGATGCGCGGTCCACATCTGGATGCCGTAAACGCGAACGGCCTGACGCTGCGGGTCGGAGATGGCGACTTCAAGGCGAGGGTGCGCGCATCCAGCGATCCCGCCGCGCTGGGCCGGCAGGACGCCATCATCTGCACGCTGAAGGCGACGGGCCTCTCCAGCCTCGCTAACGCCCTGCAGCCGCTGCTCGGCGACGACACGGCGGTCGTCTTCGCGCAGAACGGTGTTCCCTGGTGGTACGATATCGGGCTCGCGCCAAGACATCCGCCGGTGCCGGATCTGGCTTTCCTCGATCCGGGCGGACGCCTGCGCGCGGCGATCCCGAAAGAGCGCATCGTCGGCGGCGTGGTGTTTTCATCGAATGAGGTCGTGGCGCCGGGCGTGGTCGCAAACCTGTCACCCGAGCGCAACCGGCTCCTGATCGGCGAGTGCGACGACCGCGCCAGCGAACGGGTCGCAAAGCTGCGCATGGCGCTAAATGACGCCGCGATCGACTCGCCCGAAGTCGCGCAGATCAGGGAGACGATCTGGTCAAAGCTCCTGACCAACATGTCGATGTCGGTGCTGTGCCTTCTGACCGGACAGACCGCGCGTGCCGTGCGCGACGACCCGGCGTTGGCCGACATCGTGCCGCGCCTGCTCGACGAGGCCAACAGCATAGCGCAAAGCTGTTTTCCCGAAGTCAGGCGCGTGACCCGCTCCGGCCCCGCGCCGGATCACAAGCCGTCGATCCTGCAGGATTACGAACTTGGCCGCGCCATGGAAATCGACGTATTGGTCCGCGCGCCCGCTGCGTTCGCCCGCGCCGCCGGACTTTCGACACCGATGCTCGACATGATGGGCGCGCTCGCCATCCGCCAGGCGCGCGACAAGGGGCTGTATCAAGGCTAGGCAATGCAGTCCGAGCCGTCATTGCGAGCGAAGCGAAGCAATCCACCTCTCCACATGCCGAGCCATGGATTGCTTCGTCGCTCCGCTCCTCGCAATGACGGCGGTTCAAATGAAGAAGGGGAAACCGCGTCATGCACGTCAAAGGCAAGGTCTGTGTCGTCACGGGAGCTGCGAGCGGCATCGGCGAAGCGGTAGCGCGCGCCTATGCTGAAGCCGGTGCACGCGGCGTCGTGGTCGCCGACCTCAAGACCTCGCGCGAGAAACTCGCCAAGGTCGCCGGCGACATCGACGGACTGCCGATCACGGCCGACGTCGGGCTGGAGGAAGACATCAAGGCGCTGATCGCCGCGGCCGAGGACAAATACGGCCCCGTCGATGTGTTCTTTTCCAACGCCGGCCTGTCGCGCAAGGGTCAGGAGACGGCATCGGATGCCGACTGGGACGTGAGCTGGCGCGTCCACGTCATGAGCCATGTGTTCGCGGCCCGCGCATTGGTGCCCGGCATGCTGGCGCGCGGCTCCGGTTATCTCCTTAACACCGCTTCCGCCGCGGGCCTCTTGGCGTCGCTGAACTCGATGCCTTACGGCGTCACCAAGAACGCCGCGGTGGCGCTCGCCGAACATCTCGCCATTCAATATGGCGACCGCGGTATCCGCGTCTCCGTACTGTGCCCGCAGTCGGTGCAAACAGCCATGACCACGCCCGGCCCCAGCGCGGCGCGGGTCGACGGCGTGCTGCAGCCGCCGGAGGTGGCGCGCATGGTGATCGAGGCGATGGCAGAAGAACGCTTTCTCATCCTGTCGCACCCGCAGGTCGCCGAATACATGCAGCGCAAGGCATCCAACCACGACCGCTGGCTATCAGGCATGCGGCGGCTGCGCGACAAGATCTACGGAGCGCCGGCCTAACAATGTCATTGCGAGGAGCGCAAGCGACGAAGCAATCCATCCGTCCGCTTGCGGCGCTATGGATTGCTTCGCTTCGCTCGCAATGACGGGTCTGATGGCGCGAACTTTTCCAGGAGTCCCGTATAGGCCTTCACGCCCGGTGACGCGTAAGAACCGCGCCGCGATGTCGTGAGTTTCAGGCCGGCCAGCGCCTCGGCCTGCTTCACCGCCGCGGCTACGCCATCGACGACGGGCACGCCGAATTTCCGTGACAGTTTTTGCGGGAGGTCGGCCATGCCCGCACAGCCCAGCACGATCGCTTCCGCACCCTTGTCGAGCGCGCGGGCAATCTCGGCTTCAAGCTTGGCTTCCGCGCCTGAGTCGGGCTTGTCGAGGTCGAGCACTGCGACATCGCAGGCAGTGACCTGCGCTCGCTCCGCAAAACCGTAACGGCGCACCAGTTCTTCCAGCGGCACGATCGAGCGTGGCAGCGTGGTGACGACGGCGATGCGCTTGGCGATCTGGCCGGCCGTCACCAGCGCCGCCTCGCAAATCCCGACCACCGGAAAGCGCGCGGCGGTGCGGGCGGCATCGAGCCCGGTGTCGTCGAAGCAGGCGACAATCGCCGCGTCAGCGTCCGGCGCGTTCATCAGCGCCTGGATCAGGCCGGGCACGGCAAACGCCTCGTCGTAATAGCCCTCGATCGAAACCGGCCCCATCGCCGAGGTGACGGCGATGATTTCGGTGCCGGATGCGGCGACGGCGCGCGCCGCGGCGCCGATCGTTTCGGTCATCGAGGCAGTGGTATTTGGATTGACGATCAGGATTCTTGTCATTGATACATCGTAGTCAGGATGGCGCACGGCGCAACTCTATCCACGTCGTCCCTGCGAACGCAGGGACCCATACGCCGCGGCCGGCGAAAGGGGCACAAGGTTAGACGGCTTTCTTCAACCACATACGTCTGTGGTTATGGGTCGCTGCGTTCGCAGGGACGACATCGGAGAGGCTAGCTCACGATACCATCCACCCACGTCGCAAACGCATCCAGCGCCTCATCCATCACCGCGCGATCGTTGCGTCCCGAACTTTTCAGCACGTGAAAGGAATGGTCCGCGCCATCGAGCAGATGCAGCGTCGCCCGCGATCCCAGGCCTTTGACCACAGGCTTGAGCAGGCTCAATTCCGCCAGCGCATCGCGTGTCCCCTGCAGGAACAGCATCGGAATGTTGACGTCGGCGAGATGCCCGGCCCGCTCGCTGGAAGGTTTTCCGGCCGGATGCAGGGGAAAGCCGAGGAACGCCAGCCCGCGAACGCCGGCCAAAGCTGATTTTGCCTGCGCCTGCGACGTCATCCGCCCGCCGAACGACCGGCCGCCCGCAATCAGCGGCAGCGCGGGAAAGTGCCGACCGGCCTCCGCCACCGCCGCGCGCACCGCAGCGTGCGCGACCGCAGGCGGATCGGGCCGCTTGCTGCCCTTCTCCATATAGGGAAACTGATAGCGCAGCGTCGCAATGCCGCGTTGGCCGAGACCCTCGGCAACCGTTGCCATCGACGCATGGGCCATGCCCGCGCCGGCACCGTGCGCGAACACGTAACAGGCGCGGCATTGCAATGGCTCGATCAGCAGCGCGGAAACCGTCTGATCGGAGCCCACCTCAATCCGGAGCGATTGCGCCTCGTCTGCCGTCATATGCTGTGACCGATATTCAACTGCATGATCGAGACTCTATACCCGAAAAGGGCAACATGCCGGCCGGAGCCGAAGCAGCCACGGCCGACACGCTGCCATACTGTTAAACGTCATGCCGCCGAAAGGAAGTCCCGCTTCAGCCCCATCTGGTCGACGAACGGTCTTTCGTCCGCCAGCGCCCGCTGGAACACGGCGGTCGCCGCGATCTCCCGCAGATATCTGGCAAGCTTCGGATAGCGGGAAGCGTCGATTTCAAAGCCGAGATATTGATAGACAATGAAGTTCGACACGATCGCGATATCGGCCAGTGTCATGGCATCGCCGACCAGATATCTGCCCGCGATCTGCGATTCGAGATAGGCGAGAATCTTTGGCTGCACGTTGGTGAGGACGTCGTCGACCACGGCCCTGTCCGTCGAGACATTGCGGATATTGGGGCCGACGACCGTCTGGACGAACAGCGGATGCACGACATGCCGGAAGATGGTGCCGCCGGCATAGGCATCGAACCACAGCACCCGGGCATAGTCCCTGATGTCTTCGGGAAAGATCGGCGGCGCGGGCTGCTTCCTGTCGAGGTAGAGGCAGATGGCGGTCGAATCAGCGAGCGTGGAGTCGCCATCCTGCAGGACGGGGATCAGCCCCGTCGGGCTGAGCGTGCTCCAGTTGGCCGGCGGATTGCCGGGAATGACCGGGATCACCACTTCGAATTTGTAATCGATGTTCTTCAGGATCGCGGTAACGATGGCCTTGCGGGTATGAACCGAAAGCGGAACGCCGTGGATCGTAAGCATGTTCACTCCTGTTGAGGTTTAACCGTCGGCCGGGTTCCGACACAGCGGTTCGCGTTGCCGGAACGCGCATGCGTCCGGATCGGGTGGTTCAAGGAAAGGAAGCGAAACTAGGCGGCCTGCCGGACCGGAAACTGGATTTCCACCAGCGCGCCCTCGAAGCCCGGCGGACCGGTGATCGGCTCGAGGAACACTTCGCGGCATGGTCCCGCGATCTGATAATGATTGGCCTCGATCCAGGTGCCGACCGCGCCGAACGAAGTGTGGCTCTCCATGTTGGTGCCCGGCCGCACGATGGTCGCCATCATCTCCACCGCCGGCAGTTCGCTGGCGCGCAACAGATGATCGCCGCGCAGGCGGACGGCGGCGTTCGAGGGCCGGGTCAACGAGAAACCGATCTCGAGATCGAGCTTCTCGTCATCATGGTCGTTACGCGCGACCACGATCAGTTTGTCCCGCAGCGCCGGCTTGATCTGCCGCGCACCGTCCTCGGCGACGAGGCTGATCATGCGGACCACCTCGTCCATGTCGGCGCACGCGCAATGCAGCGACAGGAACGGCGCCGGCTCGACCGATTTGAGGATGACGTCAAAACCCTCCGTCCGGCCATGCCGGTCGATTTGCGCGATGCGGGATTCGATATGGCGCAACTGCGCCTGCTGTTCGTGGAGCGAGCGCTCCACCTCCGCCCGTTTCAGGGTGCGCATGGCGCGAAGCTCTGCTGCCGAAATGCTGTCCTTCAATAGCGGGCCGATCTGTTCCAGCGTCAGGCCGAGTTCCTTCAGCGCAAGAATGCTGTTCAGCCGCGGCAATTGCCGGATGCTGTAGTAGCGATAGCCGGTCTCACGATCGATATGGGCCGGCTGCAGCAGCCCGAGCTGGTCGTAGAAGCGCAACTGCCTGCTCGAGACCTGCGCGATCTGGGCGAACTCACCGATACGAAACATCAGAGCGCTCCAATCTCGTGGCGATCCATCGGCGGATCTCAGCTTGCGATGAAGGCCTGCAGGTCGCGGGTCACACGGTCCCGTTCGGTCAGCACGATGCCGTGCGAGGCGTCAGGATATTCGATCAGCTTCGATCCGGCGATGCCGTCGGCCGTTGCCTTGCCGATCGCGAACGGCACCGGAATGTCCGATGTGCCGTGCAACACCAGCGTCGGCACCTTCACGGCGGCGAGTTCGGGCCGGAAGTCGGTTTTCGCGAAAGCATCGACGCAGGCCGCCGTTGCGGCGACGCTGGCCTGCATCGCCATGGCAAGCGTCGAATCGACCATCTCCTGCGTTACGGGATGGGCCGATGGCCGCCTGGCGTCGAGGAATACGTCGCGGAGCAGGCCCGTCAGATACGCCTTGCGGTCGCCCTGCACGCCTTGCTTGATGCCTTCGAACACCGCGCCGTCGATCCCGATCGGATTGTTCTCGGTCTTCATCAGATAATGCGCTGCAGCGCCGACAAGGCCGGCCTTTGCGACATGGCGCCCCCGATGGCGCGAGAAATAGCGCACCACCTCGCCGCCGCCCATGGAATAGCCGACGAGCGTCGCATCCCGTACGCTGGTTTGTTCAATCACATCAGCGAGATCGTCGGCGAACGTATCGAAATCATAGCCGCCGGCGGGCTTGTCCGAGCGGCCAAACCCGCGGCGATCGTAGGTGATGACGCGGAAGCCGGCCTTTGAAAGCTGCATGGCCTGATAGTCCCAGATATCGGCGTTCAACGGCCAGGCATGGGTCATCACGACAGCGCGGCCCGAGCCTCCGCTATCCCTGACGAATAGCCCGGTGCCATTCCGGGTCGCGACCTTGAACGTACGGGCTTGGCTTTGGGCGCGATGCGACGAAATGACCGCGGTGGCGGTTGCGGCAAGGGCGCCAAGGGAAAGCTCAAGGGAAAACTGAAGAAAGCTGCGGCGGGTGGACATGAGCGGGCTCCTCTGCTTCGAGGAACGCGTTATGCGGGTTTGACGCGACGTCAAAGTCAATCTGGTTTTTCATACATGCCTGCGTCGAAAAGCTGGCAGGGAATTCCTGGGAAGGCGGCACCCGAAATCGATCGAGGGATTTCGGGAGCGCCATAATATGCCGTGATCAGCATCAGATCTTGCGCCAGAGCTGAAGTGCTGATTCATGGACAGACTTATGATGCCACTATAGGATGGCGTCATATTCGATCGCACGCCGAGGATGATTCGCTTTCCGGCGCTTTTGATAGACAGACAGATATAGTGCGCGCGCGGCGCAGTTTTGAAGAGGGGCAGGCCATGCGGGGCAAGAGGATTGCGACAATCGTGATCGTGCTGGCGGTCGTCGGCATCGGTTACGCCTTCAAGGACGATATCGCCAAGACCTGGCAAGATCTTCACGTGAAAATCGTGGAGCATCCGACGCCGAAGAAGACCGTCTGGCTCGACCAGGGCATTCCCAAGGAAAAACTGAGCTGGTTCTATCACGCCGATCAGGGAACGCGGACCTTCGGCTTCCCCTATGAGTGGTTCATGGCGCTGGAGCAGCCAACGATTCCGTGGCTGTTGTTCACCTCCCCCGGCCTGTTCAGCGAGACCGCCTATCTCGATCGCTACGGTTTCATTGCCGATACCATCATCCCCGACAAGAAACCGCTTCCGATCGGTTTTGCGCAGGGCGGCCCGATGCTCGACTCGACAGGGGCGCCCTGGCGCAACCCGCGCAGCAGGCAGGACATGACCGGCATCGGCCTGACCTGTGCGGCCTGCCACACCGGCAGCTTCACCTACAAGGACACCGCCGTCGTCATCGACGGCGGACCGGCGCTCACCAATCTGTTCGCCATGAAGCAGGGCATGGGCATCTCGCTCCTGCTGACGCGCTACTGGCCCGGCCGGTTCGACCGCTTCGCCGAGCGCATCCTGGGACCGGACGCGACCGACGAGGACCGCGAGGCGCTGAAGAATCAGATCAGCCAGGTTCTCAAGCAGTACAAGCAGGTCAAGGACCTGGAAGAACGCGTCGCCCCCTGGAGCATTGTGGAAGGTTACGGACGGCTCGACGCCCTGAATCGAATCGGCAATCAGGTGTTTTCAATCGACCTCAAGAAGCCGGAAAACTACGCCGGCTCCTCCGCGCCGGTGCATTACCCGCGGATCTGGAACACGCCGTGGTTCGACTGGGTGCAGTATAACGGCTCCATCATGCAGCCGATGGTGCGCAACGCCGGCGAATCGCTCGGCGTATCGGCGGAGCTCAACCTGACCGATCCGTCAAAGGGCCTCTATAAATCGAGCGTCGACGTGAAGTCACTCGACGACATGGAGCAGATGATAAAGGGCGACAAGCCACCGAACGCGAAGGATAAATTCTCCGGCCTGCAATCTCCGAAATGGCCGGCCGACATCCTGCCGCCGATCGATCAGAAACTCGCCGACAAGGGCGCCGAACTCTACAAGACCCATTGTCAGGAATGTCATCGCCCGCCGGTGACGAGCGAGGCATTCTACAACTTCAGTAACCCGAAGTGGTGGACGAAGAACCAGGCCGGCGAGGCGATCGTCGTGGTCGAAAATATCCCGATCTCACATATCGGGACCGATCCCGCACAGGCGGAGGACATGGCGAACCGGACGGTCGCGCTTCCCGCCCACCTCGGCATCACTGACACCCGGTTCGGCTTCGCACTGAAAGACGTGGTCGAGAAAACCGTCAACTACATCTACGACCAGCGCAAGCCACCGCCGAGCAAGGAGGAGCGGCAGCGACTGGACGGAAACATGCCCAACGAAATCCAGGCAGAGCTCGCCTACAAGGTCCGTCCGCTGAACGGGGTCTGGGCGACGCCGCCCTATCTCCATAACGGCTCGGTGCCGACCATCGACGACCTGCTCGGCGACCCCACAAAACGGCCGAAGACATTCTATCTCGGCAGCCGCGAATACGACCCCGTGAAGCTCGGATACAAAACCGACCCGATCACCAACGGTTTCCTGTTCGATACGTCCATTCGCGGAAACTCGAACAGAGGCCACGAATTCCGGAAGGACTACGATAAAAACAAGGAAATCAAGGGCGTCATCGGGCCGGAGCTGTCGGAGGGCGATCGGAAGGCGCTGATCGAATACCTCAAGACGCTCTGAGCCATTCGCCTGATACCACGGCCGGTCTTCGCCCGGTCGTGGTTGTGCACGTGGACGTCGCCGCCGCCGAACGGCTGCATTACCTGCTGGCAACCAGCCGCAGCTGCGGCTTGATCGTCTCCGCCAGCTCGGCCTTGAGCTGGTGCACGCGCGGATCGCCCGAGCGCGCCGCACAAACCGAATATTGATTGACCGAGCACGCCAGCGCGTGCCGCTCCTCGGCGGTGCGCGTCACCTGCGGGCTGGACAGCCTCAGCACCATCCCGCCGAGTTGCACCAGCATTTCGTCGAGCACCCGATCCATTCCGCTAATTTGATCCATCACACACTCCCTCTGGCGGGAGTAATGAGCGGCGCGCCCAGCCGTTCCCCGTGTACGCTTGTTTAAGGATAACCAGAAGTAAACGGCGCTCCGATTCTGCCGACGCGCCCCGCGCGCCGGCTTGAAGGGAATCATTATCAATTGAAGGAAATCGGCGGGTCTGGGTGGCGCCCAGCGCAATTGCCGCAGCCATGCCCGTTACCTATTCTGGCATTCCACCGTTCCCTGCGAGGCACCCATGATTCCACCGCTCGATCCCGTCGTCGCCCAGATCATCCCGCTGCTGCCGTTGCGCGATCCCACGTCGATGACGCCGCTTAGCGCGCGCGAGGCACTGCGCGCATTGGCGGCCTCGCGCGCGGCGGTTCCGCCGCCACCGGTGATGAGCGCGGAGGACATCAAGGTGAAAGGCGCAGCCGGTTTCCTGGCCGCGCGGGTCTACCGGAACTCGAGCGACAAATCGCCGACGGTGGTGTTCTTCCATGGCGGCGGCTGGGTCGCCGGCGATCTCGAGACCCATGACCGGCAGGCGCGCTGGCTCGCGATCGAGACCGGCGCGGTCGTGGTCTCCGTCGATTATCGCCGCCCGCCCGAAGTGCGCTTTCCCGGCGCATTCGAGGATGCCTTCGCAGCGGTCAAGGACGTCGTCGCCCGTATCGCCGAATTCGGCGGCGATGCCGCGCGCGTCGGCGTTGCCGGCGACAGCGCGGGCGGCAATCTGGCGGCCACCACCGCCATCGCCTGCCGCGACGCCGGCATCAGGCTGGCAGCGCAGTTGCTGGTCTATCCCGTCACCGACGTCGCTGGAAATTTCGCCGATGCAAAAGAGAACGCGCGTTTTCCCTCCCGCGCCGAAAACGCGGACGGCTATTTCCTCACCCGCGCCACCATGGAATGGTTTTGCGGCCATTACCTCGAAGACAGCGCCCACGGCACCGACTGGCGCGTCTCGCCGCTGCGCGCCAAAAATCTCGCTAGTGTCGCGCCGGCCATCGTCTGCACCGCATGGTTCGATCCGCTCCGCGACGAGGGCAAGGCCTACGCGGACGCGCTAAAGGCCGCCGGCGTACCGACCAGCTATTACGACGGCCTCGGCCTGATCCACGGCTATTTCGGGCTTGGAGAAGCCTCGGAGACGGCGAAGCACGAGGCGCAACGCGCGCGGGCGGATTTCAAGGCGCTGCTGGAAAAGGGTGTGGCTGCCTAACTTTCGCAAGAGCGACAATGATGATGCCGCCGCAATGCGTCGGCATCTCCCAGCGCATGTGGAGAGGGCTCCTTACTTCGTGAACGTGTTTGCTACCCGCCGGGAGCGCAGCACGTAGGAAATCCAGATAAGCGAAACGATCGCGGTAACGAGTATTTTGCCGGCCTCAAGCGGCTCGACCGTCAGGAACTTACTCATCGGCTGGTCGAGCGAAACCGAAAAGATCGTCGCCACCCAAAAAAGGTCCACGATCGGAAAGAAGATTGCGCAGACCATTTGTGCAAGGAAGAAGCCTGGAAAGCGGCGCGAGTGATTAAACAGGAGCCAGGCCGTGTAGATCGATAGACCAATCAACGCGGCGTACATTGCCATTTCGCCCCACAACGCGATCGGAAAGCGTCTCCAAATATCGTCGCTGATCGTTTGAGGGTATTGGCCGACGGCCACGACCTGACGCAGAATGCCCATCACCTGACCAAACGCCAGCAGACCAAGCCAGCCGCTGATACCGGACAGCTCAGGCTCGATATTCTTTATCTCCGCACCTTCTGCGGCAACTGGCAGGTGCCGAGCGACCTCGCGTACTTCCCCGACCGGCTTCCAGTCGTCAAAGCCGTGCCGCCAAACCTTGACGTGCTGAGGATCGTCCATTTGCGAAAGGAGCGGGAGCAGTTCGGCCAGCGGCAAGGGACCGCACGGCACATCGCCGCCCTCAGTGTAGTACCAGACAGCCAGCATGCGAACGCCCCCAGTTTGGACCTTTGTAGCGGGAGCGCGGCGCACGTCACGATAGAAATCGCGCAGATGGGGCTAAAGGCAGATCGCCAGGCCGCCAGAGAGCGGCGGCGAATAGCTGGCGATCCCGGGAAGACTCGAACTTCCGACCTACGGTTTAGGAAACCGTCGCTCTATCCGGCTGAGCTACGGGACCGCGGACCTGCTGGAGCAGCAGGTGCTTGGGACGCTTCATAGCAAAGCAGGCCTGGCATCGCCAGCCCTCTTGGGCTAGCCGCCGGATGAAAGGGAGCGCTCACGCCGGGAACGGGTTAGATGTCAGCGCGTACCGATGCGTTGGTGTCGCAGCAAGAAATCGGCAAAATAACTGCGTCCATCATTCTCCGTTGCGGCCGGTTGCCACCCGGCATGAGCCGATATTTCAACGCAGACCGCCCACACATGTTTCCGAGCCGGGACACACAAGGCCCGCGGCCATGCGGCCTGCCTTGCGGGCCTGCTTCGCCGCATATCGCCGCGTCGCCTCCTTCAGACTTGTTCCGAAGCTTCGCGGAAAAACGCCTAGGAACATTCTCGCTAGCGTCCTGTTCTAGGAACATCGATCACTTCCGAGGAGGATAAAAATGAAGAAAGTTTTTGCTGCGGCTCTCTTGAGCGCCGCCGTGTTCAGTGTGCCCGCTTATGCACAGTCGCCCCAGCCCGCGGATAAGGCCGCGCCTGCCGCGACCAGCGCCGGCACGCAGGAAAAGATGATGCTCAAGGGCAATTGGCGCGCGTCCAAGCTCATGGGTCTCGACGTTTATAATGAAGCCAACGAGAAGCTCGGCGACATCAACGAGCTGATCGTGGACAAGAACGGCAAGGTCGCTGCCGTGGTCATCGGCGTCGGCGGCTTCCTCGGCATGGGCGAGCACGACATCGCCGTTTCCATGGACAAGCTCAAATTCATGGAGGAGCCGGTCCGCACCAGCTCGACGGCCCCGGCAACGACGACGCGCGAGACCACCAAGGAAACAACCACCGGCGCGGCCACGACCACCAGCACAACTGCGCGCACCGGCAGTGCGAACGACTGGACGCCGGATCACGCCGTGATGAGCGGCACCAAGGAGCAGCTCAAGGCGATGCCGCAATTCAAGTACTCAGACTATAACTAAAGCGTCCCACAGCTTCGGTTGGTCAAGGCCCCGCTCCGGCGGGGCCTTGATTATGAGCTCACCCCGCCGCTACGCCTTGATATTGTTCTCGCGCACCACCTGGCCCCAAATGCCGACCTGCTTGGCGAAGAACGTCGAGAACTCCTTGCCGTCGGCGAGCAGCAGCTTCATCTGCTGCGTTTCCTGCAGTTGCGTCGCCACCGCCGGCTCGCTCAAAATCTCCTTCACCGATTTCGCCATGGCGGCGATGACATCGGCCGGCGTGTCCTTGGGCGCAAAGATGCCCCACCAGGCCAGAGTCTCGAAATCGGGAAAGCCTGCCTCGATCGCGGTCTGGGTATCCTTGAGCACCGGCAACCGCTCGCGCCCCATCTGCAGGATGGGCCGCAGCATGTTGGTGCCGAGCTGCGCCGTGATCAGCGCCGCCGATCCCACGATCATGTCGACATGGCCGCCGAGCACGTCGTTCATCGCCGGACCGCCGCCGCGGTAGGGCACATGCGTGATCTCGACACCGGCCTTCTTGCCGAGCACCGTCATCGCCAGATGCCCCAGCGTGCCGATGCCGACGGAGGCATATTTCACAGCGCCTGGATTTTTCTTGCAGGCCGCGACCACGTCGGCAAAGTTCTTGTACGGCCGCTCGGCATTCGCGGCGACGACGTATGGCGCGGTGCCGACCAGAAACACCGGCACCAGATCCTTCTCGACATCCACCCCCGGCTTTTCCAGGATCGAGGGAATCACCGCGTGCGAATCGAAGGTCACCAGGAACGTCGCGCCGTCAGGCGCGCTCTTGGCGACCTGGATGGCACCGAGCGAGCCGGCTGCGCCCGACTTGTTCTCCACCAGCACGGTGCGGCCGAGCTTCGTCTGCAGATGAGACTGCAGCAGCCGCGCCAGCGCGTCGGTCGATCCTCCCGGCGGAAACGGCACCACCAGTGTCATGTTCTTGGCGCCTTGCGCGAGCGCGGGCGTCACCGCGAACGCGGCTGACGCCGCAAGCAAATTGCGTCGTGTAATCTTCACCGAACCTCTCCTCCCATTGTCGCCTGCGTTTTTGTTTTTGTTCGCAAGGCTTGTTTTAAGTGCCGAAGCCGGACCCGGCTTTCTTGTACTCGGGTCGCGGCGGGCTGAAGATGTCAAGCACGCGGGCGCCTTCCGGTCCAGCCCGCATCGTATGCGGCACATTTCCCGGCGTGCGCCAGAAATCGCCCTTCTTGACCGGAATTTCCTCCCCGCCCTGGACGCGAACCGCCGACCCATCGAGCAGCACGCCCCATTGCTCCTCGGGGTGGTGATGCAGGGTGCCTTGCGAATGCGGCGCCAGCGTCACCACCGACAGCATCGCGTGCTCGCCGGAGAAAATGCGCGTCGTGACGCCGGCGGCGAGCTCGCGAAACAGACCGTCGTCGGGTTTATCCAGATTGTGGAATTCGTCTTTCTGGCTCATCGTTCCTCCGTTCAATCAGGATTTGCCGTAACTGCCCTGATAGCGGCCTTCGCGAATCGAGACGAGGGTCTGCTCCTCGCGTGCGATCTGGGCGCGGACCGCCTCCAGCAGGCTGGCTGCGGTCGAAGCGGGAAACGAGACCACGCCATCCTCGTCGCCGACCACGATATCGCCGGGAGAAATCACCGAACCGCCGATCGATACCGGCACATTGATTTCGCCCGGACCGCTTTTGTACGGGCCGCGGTGGATGGCGCTCCGCGCAAAGCATGGAAAGTCGGATGCCGCGAACGCCGCGACATCGCGGATGGCACCGTCGATCACATAGCCCGCGGCGCCGCGGTACTCGGCGATTGTCTTCATGATTTCGCCGACCAGCGCCCGCGTCTCGTCGCCACCGCCATCAACCACGATCACGTCGCCGGGCCCGACCAGTTCCAGCGCCTTGTGAATCGCCAGATTGTCGCCCGGCCGCGTCCGCACGGTGAAGGCAACCCCCACCAGCCGCCCGCCGCGATGGAAGGGACGCAGACCCACGGCGCCCGGCAGGCGGGCGAGATTGTCTGAGATGATCGAGGTCGGCGCCTCCCGGAAGGCTTCGATCAGGTCGGCTGCGGGCTTCGGCACGCTGGTCATGGCCGTGGTGATAGTCATAAAAACTGTTCCCTCCTGCGGCTCCGGCACGCCCGGCACGAGGGCTCCAGACCAGCCGCCACATGATGACTTCGGTTGCGGCAAAACAATTAGCATTTGCCGCCACATGATGACTTCGGTTGCGGCAAAACAATTAGCATTCCGCTTGAGCAGGTATAATGGATTTGGATGGGTCAGCGCGGCCGGGCGGCCGGCCGGGAAAACGGACAGCCCCTGCTTTTTCTCTGCGACCGAAAGCCGCTTGCAATCCTCTCCCCGGCCACACTTCTTAATGCGACCTTAACCAGACCCGCCGACGCTGGCGGCAGAGATTCGCGCTGCCGGTGCCTCACGATGCAGTTCCAGAAGCTTGCCCCCTCGCCGGCGCTTTCGATCGTCCAGTTCTCAGACATCGATGCCTTCCGGCCGGTCGAATTTGTCGCGGACGCGCGCAGCGTCCCGCTCAGCCTTGCGAATTTTCGTACCGCGCGCGCGATGGTGCAGTTGCCGGGTTGCCAGATCGCCGTGCTCAGTTCTTTCCCCCGCATTGTCGATGTCAGCTACCGCGCGGCGCACGGCGTCGTCATCTTCCAGATCGAGAACGATTACGACGTCGCCGTCAACGGCATGTCCGTGGACCGTCCGGCCTTCATCGGCATGCGCGGCAATGTCGATTTGCAGTTCGTCGAACCCCGCGGATCGCTGCACGCGATCATCACGCTGGGCGCAGGCCTGCAGGATCGGGAATGGTTCGATACGCCGGACCTGCTCTGCCCGTTCACGGCTACCCTCGAGACTCTGACCAATGTCAGATCCATCACGACGGGTATCTTGCAGACGGCTTCGGCCAGGCCGGAGTTGCTGCTGGATCCGCACTCGGCGCTGGCCCTCCAGGAAGGTCTCCTGCTCGCCATCGACGAGATGTTCCGCCGCGGCAAAACGCCTGATGTGGCGGGCAGGATCGCAAGCAGGGGCTATTGCCGGCTCGTTCGCATGATCGACGAATATGTCGCGTTTCACGCCGCCTCGCCGATCTACAGCGCCGACCTCGCCGAACAATGCGGTGTATCGGTCAGGACACTCGGCACGGCGGTGGCGAGTGTTCGCGGCATGAGCCTGCATCGCTACTTGCGCCTCAAGCAGCTTTGGTCGGCCCGCGCGCAACTCGTGAAGGGTTCCGACGCGATCACCGTGACGTCGTGCGCGCGCGCCAACGGCTTCCACCACATGGGCGAGTTCGCGCGGCTCTATCGCGCCACGTTCCATGAGACGGCATCGAGCACGCTCGCCCGCGCGCGCGGCTCTGACTGAATCTTGCCACAATGTGGCGTGCTTATCCGCTCGCCGCGCTTAGAATCGCTGCAAGGTTGCGCGCGAAACTTTGCTTTGCTGTTGAATTTCTTCAAGATTTTTAATGGCCTAGCGCTGTGTTCCATCGGTCACATCCAGCAGATAGAGTCACAACGCCAGCGGGAACATCGTGCAATTTCGGCGTGACAGCGCTGCCAAAATGATGACAATCGACTCAATCAAAGTTCCCAAGAATTCGACTGGAGCAAAACCGTCCGTGATCGCCTCACGTGCACCGTCATTTGTCATTGCCGCAATCGGAGGCCTGCTCGTGCTCGCGCCGGCGCCTTCGAACGCGCAATGGTGGCGCAGCACGCCGGTGGATTTCGAATCATGCGCCGACGTGGCCGAGAAAGCGAGTACCAAGGAAGAAAAGACGGCGAAGCTCGCCGAATGCAACGCGAAGTTCGCCGGCCGCCGCAAGGCAGGCGGCGGTTACACCTATTACGATTTCATGCAGGACCGCACCTTCGACATCGCGGGCCCCAATCCGACGCCGGAAGAGCAGAAGAAGATCGACGAGCATTACACGGCCTATCTCGAGCGCGAGCGGCGCAACCACGCCGCCGCGGCGCAGGCGGCCAGGCAGCACCAGCCGGAGCCGCCGCCTGTACAGAGCATACAACAGGTTTCACTGCACGCGGAGCAGGCCCCTCCGCCGGTCGAGACCGAAAAAGTACCGATACCGGTGGCCAGTCCCGTCAAGCAGGCCGCTCGCATCCGGGCTGCCCATTGCGCCAAAAACCAATTCTCTTGCGAATGGCCGCGGCTCTCGGAGAGCATCAACGGACTGAAAAAGCTGCTCAACCCGCAGCAGCAACAGCAGCCGACCAAGCAGAAGAAGGGCTAGCTCCTTCTGTCGTCCCTGCGAGCGCAGGGACCCATACCGCGTGATCTATCCACTAAGGCGAAACGGCAGACGTCATCGCAGGACAACTGGGCTCGGTGGCTATGGGTCCCTGCGTTCGCAGGGACGACGTGACATCGGCATCAATGCGCCCGCGGCTTCTTGACCCGGCGCGGCTTGACGACCGGCGTTGTGGCCGCCCGTGCCGCTGCCCGCTGCTCCTGCAGGCGCGCGTCATAGCCCGGTGAGGGCGTGACCGTCGGCGGCACGGCCTGCGCGGGCGTGAGGTGCGCCCAGCCAGCCAGAACGGCGATCGCCAACAGCACAAGGCCCGTTCGTTTCATGTCGCTTCTCCCATCGGCTTTGCGATACGAACCTCGCGAACCTGCTCCGGCGTCAGGCCGGGCGAGCCCTTGGCGTCGCGCTCGGCCTGCCGGATCAATTCGACGATGCGGCGTGACAGCGGCGCATCCAGCCCGCGACGCTCGGCAATGTCGGTGATGACGCCCTGCAGGTAATCGACCTCGGTGCGGCGGCGGTGCTGCAAATCCTCCCACATCGACGACCGCGCCTCTGGATCGATCTTCATCGTGCGCCCCAGCAACGCTTCGAAGATGGGGTCCGGCAGACGCAGCAGCGACGGCATCCAGCCGAACGGGATCGGCGTCGGCGAGACCGGCTTGATGCCTTCGGCCCTGATTGCCGCCAGCCCCTCGACGACCTGGTCGGCGAACAGTCGCCGCCATTCTCGTTGCGCCAATTGCCGCCGCAGCGGCAGGTCGGCCAGCGCGTTGAGCGCGTTGTTGAGATTGAGCAGCAGCTTGCCCCACTGCACGCCCTCGATGTTACCGGTCGGCCGCACCTTCAATCCCGGCACCGACAGCGTCTCCGCCGTGCGCGCCTCGTCCTGCTGGATGACGATGTCGCCCGAGGTGGCGCGATGAAACCGCCCGTTGCCGAGCGCGATCACATTGAACGGCACCATGCCGCCGAGCACGCGCCGGCCCGGCAGGCGATTACGCAGCACGGCGGCGTTGCCGACGCCGTTCTGCAGGCTGACGACGACCACATCTGGTGGTGCGTGCCTTGCGATCACGTCGGCCATGGCAGTGGTATCCGCGCTCTTGACCGTGACCAGCACGACGCCGGCGTTCTCAAACACGCCAGGATTTTCCGACAATGCGAACCGATCGCGCGTGATGGTCTGGTCAAAGCCCTCAAAGCTGGTCGGCCGCAGGCCGCCAGATTCGATTTCAGCGATCACCCGTGGACGCGCCAGCAGCGCGACGCGGCGGCCGCCGGCCGCCAGCATGCCGCCGACGAAGCAGCCGATGCTGCCCGCCCCCGCGACACCGATCGTCTGGCCCGAAACCATTTGGCACCCATCGCGTTGCAACAAGCCTCGATAGCAGAACCGTCAGCCAGTGCCTATCGGGCGCCTCCGGCCGCGACTTGTAACCGTCATGGGCCGACTTTATGTTTCGCACGGGGCTACGCGGAGGAGACGACCATGGGTTTACTCGACGTACTCAACGGCATGCAGAACGGCCCGCGCGGCCCGAGCCGCCCCAGCGCAGAATCCGATAGCGGCGGCGGCATGTCACCGATGACAATGGCGATCCTGGCGCTATTGGCCTGGAAAGGCATCAAGCATTTCACCGGCAATCAGGCGGGCAGCGCGCCGCGACCGACACCCGCTCCCGCCCCTGCCCCTGCCCCCGGCAATGTGACCGCCGGCATGCCCGGCGGCGGCGCGGGCGGCATGAGCGACCTGCTCAAGGGCGGATTGGGCGGCCTGCTCGCGGGCGGCGCCGCCGGCACCATCCTGAGCGGCGGCCTCGGCGACCTCATGAAGCAGTTGCAACAGAACGGCCTTGGCGATCAGGCCGACTCCTGGGTCAGCAACGGCCCCAACAAGCAGGTCGAGCCCGGCGATCTCGCCAATGCGCTCGGCGCCGACCAGATCGAGTCCCTCGCCTCCCAAAGCGGCCTCTCGCGCAACGATTTGCTGCAGGGCCTCAGCCAGTTCTTGCCCGATGTCGTCAATCATTTGACGCCGGACGGGCGGCTGCCGAGCGAGAACGAATTGTCAGACCGAATCTGACGCCGCGCTGGCGCGGCGCGCGGTCCGCGCCGTGCCACTTCACCCATTGATATATTGGAAGGGGACAACCATGAGCGGCATTCTCTGGATCATCCTGGTCGGCTTCATCGCCGGCATCATCGCGCGGATTCTTTCACCCGGTCCGAACAACCCGAGCGGGTTCATCCTGACCACGGTGCTCGGCATCGCCGGCGCGTTTCTGGCGACCTGGATCGGCCAGGCGATCGGCCATTACAGCCCCGACCAGGGCGCCGGCTTCATCACCGCCACCATCGGCGCGCTGGTGGTGCTGTTCATCTGGAACCGGCTGGTGGCGAGACGCGTGATCCCGGATCCGGGGAATCGATGAGATCCGTAGGGTGGGCAAAGGCGCGCATGCGCCGTGCCCACCATCACTTGCTCAATCGACAATGGTGGGCACGCTTCCGCCTTCGCTCTTCGAGCTACGGCGGACAAGTCGCTTTGCCCACCCTACGCATCTACGATCGTAGCCCTCACAACACCAGATGCATGCCCGCGTCCATGCGCACGAACTCGCCGGTCATATTGCTCGACGCCGGCGACGCCAGGAAGCACACGAGCTGCGCGATATCTTCCGCGGTCGACGCCACCTTCAGCGGCACCTTCGCCACCACGGCGTCGCGCACCGCTTTCGCGCCGGCCTCGCCGCGGCCCTTGGTGAACCAGGGCGTATCGATATAGCCGGGGCACACCGTGTTGACGCGGATCAAGGGCGCCAGTGCGCGCGCCAGCGATTGCGTCATGGTGTTGAGCGCGCCCTTGCTCGCAGCGTAGGCGACCGACGAGCCGCCGCCGGAAATGCCGGCGACCGACGAGACGTTGACCACGGCGGAGGCCCGCCCCGACGCCTTCGCGCCGGCCTCGAGTTGCGCGCGCGCCGCGCGGATCATCTGGAATGGGCCGATCGTGTTCACCGCATAGATGCGCTGGAAGTCCTGAGCCGTCAGCCCGTCGAGATCGTGATGCGGCACGTGCTTGGTGGTGCCGGCATTGTTGACGAGCACATCGAGCCGCCCCCACGGCACCGCCGCGGCCGCGATCTTCTTGCAGTCCTCGTCGCGCGACACGTCGCCCTGCACGACGACGACTTCAGCGCCGGCGCTGCGGCAGAGATCGGCGGTGGCTTCCGCTTCCGCCTTGCTGTTGGAATAATTGACGACGATGCGCGCGCCGCCCTTTGCCAGAATGGCCGCGGTCGCCGCTCCCAGGCCGGAAGCTGAACCAGTGACAATCGCGCACAAACCATCCTTCGACATCCGCATTTCCTCTTGTTGCTTTTGGCTGGGTTTCGATCCGCCCGTGGAGAGGCTTCAGTGGCTACCATATCGCGCGGCAAACCGCGTGCAAATCCGAAGAAGTCCGTTGCGCGGAATTTATTCTTCGCCCGCGATCATCATGCCACCGCCTCATGCCGCCCTGCGGACAGCGCTTGTCACGGCTATGGCTTTTGCCCATCATTAAGCGCAAGAAAAGACCGCAGCCGAACCCGGCACAAACGTCGGGACTGGCATGCCAATCTCAACATCGGGGAACGCTGTGGCGGAGAGTGAGAACATCGTTGCCGAGACCGCGGAGAAAATCTTCGCCGATCTCGCCGACGCCCAAACCATCAATCACGACAAGAAGGGCGAGTGGAAGGCCCCGCTGTGGCAAGCGCTGACGGAGGCCGGCCTGCCGCTGGCCTGGGTGCCGGAAGATTGCGGCGGTTCGGGCGCATCGCTCGCCGAAGGCTTTAGCGTTCTCAGCGCCGCCGGGCGCTTTGCCGTCGCGGTCCCGCTCGCCGAGACCATGCTGGCCGGCTGGCTTCTGGCGCAGGCCAAGATCGCGTCGCCCGACGGCGAGATGACAGTGGTGCCCGCCAGCCCGAAAGACCGGATTACCGTCAATGCCGATGGCAGCCTGTCGGGCCGGGCGCGCGGCGTGCCGTTCGCCAAGGCCGCAAAGCATTTTGCCGTGCTCGCAAGCGATGCCAAGGGCCGTTTCTCCATCGCGCTGGTCGATGCCACCAAGTGCCGGATCGAAGCCGGCATCGGCCTCGGCGGCGACAACTCCGATACTGTGACGCTCGACAAGGTGCAGCCGGTCACGACCAAGGAAGCGCCAAAAGGTTTCGACCAGCCCCGGCTGATGCTGATGGGCGGCGTCGCGCGTGCCTTGCAGATCGCGGGCGCGCTGGAATCGATGCTGGAAATTTCCGTGCGCTATTCCAACGAGCGCGTCGCGTTCGAGAAGAAGATCTCGAAATTCCAGGCGGTGCAGCACAATCTGGCGCGGCTCGCCGGCGAATCGGCGGCGGCGCTGGCGGCAGCGACTTCGGCGGCGGACGCCATCGCCAACGCGGAAACCTTCAACGACGAAGTATTCCTCGAAGCGGTGGCGGCAAAGATCCGCTGCTCGGAGGCGGCGGAGAAAGGCGGCGCGATTGCCCATCAGGTGCACGGCGCGATCGGCTTCACCATCGAACACATCCTGCATCGCTACTCGCTGCGCGCGCTGGCCTGGCGCGACGATTTCGGCTCGGAGAGCTACTGGGCGGTCGAGCTCGGCAAGCTCGTCTGTATCAGAGGCGCCGATGAATTGTGGCCGCTGGTAGCCTCGCGCTGACGTCAACACCGATTTGCCTGCATAGAGATCAACAATGACCGCAGCCCTCCGTTTCGATCCGATCCGCCTGCCGCCGAAATGCGAACAATTGCGCAAGGAAGTGCGCGCCTTCCTCGCCGAAGAAATCGCCGCCGGCACTTTCGATCCGCACAAGCCGAACCGCGAAGACACCGACGTGCCGGAATTTTCCCGCAAGGTCGGCGAGCGCGGCTGGCTCGGCATGACTTGGCCGAAGAAATATGGCGGCCACGAGCGCTCGTTCCTCGAGCGCTATGTCGTGACCGAGGAAATGCGCGTGGCGAACGCGCCGACGCGACGTTTCTTCGTCGCCGACCGCCAGAGCGGCCCGGTGCTTTTGAAATACGCGCCCGAGCACATCAAGATGGAGATCCTGCCGCGCATCTGCAAAGGCGAGATCTGCTTTGCGATCGGCATGAGCGAGCCGAATTCCGGCTCCGACCTGTTTGCGGCGAAAACCCGCGCGACAAAGACCGACGGCGGCTATCTGATCAACGGCACCAAGATCTGGACTTCCTCGGCCCATATCGCCGACTACATGATCGCGATCTTCCGGACCTCGCCGCCGACCAAGGAAAACCGCCGCCACGGGCTGACGCAATTCCTGGTCAAGATGAAGCAGCCGGGCATCCAGGTGAACCCGATCGGCCAGATTACCGGACAGTATGAATTCAACGAAGTCGTGTTCACCGACTACTTCGTTCCCGACGACCACGTGCTCGGCGAAATCGACGGCGCCTGGAAACAGGCGACGAGCGAACTCGCCTATGAACGAAGCGGCCCCGAGCGCTTCCTCGAAACCTATTACGTGCTGACTGAACTGGTCCGCGCCGTCGGCAACAATCCCGATACCCGCAGCGCCGAAGGCATCGGCCGCCTAGTGGCGCAGGTGCACACCATGCGGCGCATGTCGGTGTCGGTGGCGGGCATGCTGCAGGCGGGCAAGGAGCCGGTGGTCGAGGCATCCATCGTGAAGGACATCGGCACCATCTGGGAGCAGCAACTGCCGCATCGCGTGCGCGAGCTATCAGCCTTTGTCGAGGAGACCGCCACCAATCGCGAGACGCTGGAAAAGCAGCTCGACTTCGCCATCAAGACCGCGCCGAAATTGACGATCCAGGGCGGCACCACCGAGGTGCTGCGCGGCATCATCGCCCGCGGGCTCGGTCTGCGCTAGCCGCGCGGGCTGGTCTGCGCTAATTCAACGAGGAAGCGTTATGAGCAAATACACTGATATCGGCGTCGAGAAGCACGGTCATGTCGGCCTGATCGAAATCCGCAAGCCGCCGCTGAACTTCTTCGACGTCTCGCTGATCAACCAGATCGCGGACGCGCTGGAGGAGTTCGACAACGACATCGAAATCCGCGCCTCGGTGCTCGCGGCCCAAGGCAAGGCGTTCTGCGCCGGCGCCGACTTCTCCGATCCGAAGCGGCAGGAGCAGGAAGAAAGCGCGAAGACGGACCCGGCGGCCAATTTGCCGATCAACCATCTCTACGTTCAGGCCGTGCGCATCTTCCGCAACAAGAAGCCGATCGTCGCCGCCGTCCATGGCGCTGCCATCGGCGGTGGCCTGGGCCTAGCCGTCTCCGCCGACTTCCGCGTCACCTGCCCCGAGGCGCGCTTTGCGGCGAACTTCACCAAGCTCGGCTTCCATCCCGGCTTCGGCCTGACGGCTACGCTTCCCGAACTGGTCGGCAAGAACAATGCGGAGCTGATCTTCTACACCAGCCGCCGCGTCACCGGCGAGGAAGCCACAAGGATGGGCCTCGCCAATGTCTGCGTGCCGCAGGATCAGGTGCGGGCCGAGGCGATGAAGCTCGCCCAGGAAATCGCCGAATGCTCCCCGCTCGGCCTGATCTCAACCCGCGCCACCATGCGCGCCGGCCTCGCCGACCGCGTGCTCGCCGCGACCAATCACGAACTCGTCGAGCAAACGAAACTCCGCGCGACCGAGGATTTCAAGGAAGGCGTGAAAGCCACCGCCGAGCGTAGGGTGGCGAATTTCAAGGGGCGATAGGATCGCGCCGAACGTCACTTCGTAGGGTGGGCAAAGCGCAGCGTGCCCACCATCTGATTCAAGATTTGAGATATATGGTGGGCACGGCGCAAGCGCGCCTTTGCCCACCCTACGAATTCTCGCTCACGCCACCAGGCTGAACGTCACGCCACACAGATCGAACGTATCGCCCGACAACTTGCATCCTTTCGCTTTCGCTGCATCGCGCACCTTGGCAACATCGGCCACGCGAAACGTCAACCCGCTCATCAGATCGCTTCCACCTTTCACAACGCGCAAGCGCGCATTGGGCAACTTCAATTCCGGCTCGCCGCCCGCACTCTTGCTGACAGGCACTTCCAGAATCTTCCCCCAATGCTCCGCCAAGCCCTGCGGGTCCGGGCTCTGCATCTGAACTTCCGTTAGCGCCAGCGTCACGTCCTTGCGGATCGCCTTCTGCCAGTCCGGCCCGGCCGGCGGATAGGGCCCGAGTACATCGTCGCTGCCGTCAGTGTGATTGAACTCGATGAACGCGGCGCGGCAGTCGCGCGGGTGCAGTTGCACGCCGTGATAGGGCGCATGCGTGATCACGTTCGCCGTGCGCACGCCGATCGCATTGGCGTGCCTGCCGCGCGCGTCGGGATCGTCGCAGCAGAAGATCGCCATGTAGCCGCCGCGGCCGCCGGTCTTGTCGAGGAAGCGTCCCGCCGCGGTGCCGGGCTGGGTCGGCGCCACCACTTCGAGCAGGATCGTGTCGACCGGCAGCAGCGCGTTCTCCAGGCCGTACTTGGCGACGTTGCCGTCGCGATAGCAGACATTGAGACCCATGATCGCGGCAATGTCCGAGATCACCGGCTCGAGATGCGGCGCCACCAGGCAGATCTGCCGCAGCCTGAGATATTCGGCCATCTCACTGTCCCTGAAATGCGGGCTTGCGCTTCTCGACGAAAGCCTTTGCCGCTTCCTTGTGGTCGGCGGTGTCGCCGGCGCGCGTGTGATGGATCGCCTCGCCATCGAAGCAAGCCTCCAGCGACATCGTCTCGGCATTATTGATATTGCGCTTGATAAAGCCGAGCGCGATCGAGGGCCCTGTCGCCAGCGACATCGCAAGGTCGCGCGCCTCCGCGTCAATGTCGGCGTCCGGCACGACCTTTGTCACCATGCCGAGGTTATAGGCCTCGGTCGCACTCAGGACCGGCGACAGCAGATAGAGCTCGCGCGCCTTCGCGCTGCCGAGCAACTGGGTGAGAAAATAAGTGCCGCCGTAATCGCCGGAGAAGCCCACCTTGGCGAAGGCGGTGGTGATCTTGCAGGAGGCGCTGGCAACGCGCAGGTCGCAGGACAGCGCGATCGAAAGGCCGGCGCCGGCGGCCGCGCCGTCGAGCTGCGCCACCACGGGCTTCGGCATCTGGTGCAGGATGCGCGAGACTTCCATGCCGCGGCGCAAGTTCGCCATCTTGGCCTCGAAGGGAAGCGGCGCCCTGCCCTCCGCCATCGACTTGACGTCGCCGCCGACGCAGAACGTGCCGCCCGCGCCCTTGATCAGCACCGCCCGCACCTCGTGATCCTCCTGCGCGCGGCGCGCCGCCTCCACCAGCCCGCGCGTCATGTCCGGATTGAGCGCGTTGCGCCGGTCGGGGCGGTTCATGGTGATGGTGAGCAAGCCCTGCTCGAGATTCTGGAGGACCATTTCGTTTGCGCTCATGTGTCGTGCTTTCGTTGTTGGTTGTGATTGAATTCGTAGGGTGGGCAAAGGTGCGCTAGCGCCGTGCCCACCAACTTTGCCGCTGGAATGGTGGGCACGCTGCGCTTTGCCCACCCTACGAAGATGGGTCTATTTCTTCACCAGCGGGCAGCGTGAGGATTCCAGCGGCTGGAACGCCTCGCTGCCGGGGACCGTCGCCAGCAGCTTGTAATAGTCCCAGCGTCCTTTCGACTCCGACGGCTTCTTGACCTCGAACAGATACATGTCGTGCACCATGCGGCCGTCGTCGCGGATCTTGCCGTTCCTGGCGAACATGTCGTTCACCGGCGTTTCCTTCATCAGCTTCATGACGGCGGCCGCATCCGTGGTGTTCGCGGCCTTCACGGCTTTCAGATAGTGCAGGACGGAAGAATAGACGCTGGCCTGCGCCGCGGTCGGCGGCCGCTTGACGCGCTCCATGAAGCGTTTTGAGAACGCGCGGGTGTCGTCGTTGAGGTCCCAATAAAAAGCTTCCGCAAGCAGCAGGCCCTGCGCGGTCTGCAGCCCGACGCTGTCGATATCAGTCACGAAGGCGAGCAGCGGCGAGAGTTTCTGGCCGCCGCTCCGGGTCAGGCCGAATTCCGCCGCCTGCTTGATCGCATTGATGGTGTCGCCACCGGCGTTCGCAAGACCGACGACCTTCGCCTTCGAACTCTGCGCCTGCAGCAGGAATGATGAAAAATCCGACGTATTGAGCGGGTGCTTGACGCTGCCGAGCACCTTGCCGCCAGACTTCACCACCACGTTGGTCGTGTCCTTTTCCAGGTCCTGGCCGAAGGCATAATCGGCGGTGAGGAAGAACCACGTCTCGAAACCGCTCTTGACGGTGGCGAGCCCGGTGACGTTGGCCTGTCCAAACGTGTCGTAGGAATAATGCACGGTGTAGGGACCGCAGGCCTCGTTGCTGAGGCGGATCGAGGCCGGGCCGCTATACATCACGATCTTGTTGCGCGTTTTCGCAATTTCGCCGGCGGCAAGCGCCGTCGCGGACGCCGCCACGTCGTACAGCATCTCGACACCCTGGTTGTCAAACATGTCGCGCGCGATGCTGGCGGCAAGATCGGCCTTGTTGAGATGATCGGCCGCGAGGATCTCGACCTTGCGTCCCAGCACCTCGCCGCCGAAATCCTCCACCGCCATCTTAGCCGCAGTCTCCGATCCCGGCCCGGTGATATCGGCGTAGAGTCCCGACATATCGAGAATGCCGCCAAGCTTGAGCGGCGGCTTGCTTTGCGCCAATGCCGCACTCGCCGAGACGGCCAGCGTGGCGGCAATCATGCCTGTTATTGCTCTTTTCATGGAAGGCCTCCCTTGTCGGCGCGCCGCATTGATTTGCGGCTTTGAATTTTGGTCGGCGCGATCATGCCGCATGGTGTCAGCAGCGGCAAGGCGCTGACGTTTTCCGTTGAACGGAATGCCTGCGGGGATGACGCGACGCTCAACCCATCCTGCGCACGGGCTCGAAAGGAGCGGCTTGCCGGAGCAGGATTTCGGCCTGCTCGATCTCGGGAAGATCTTGCCGCGCGCCGAAATCAACGAGGATCGGCGCGAGCAGCTCGAATATCGAATCAACCCGGCCATTTGCGCTGTAGAGCCGCGCAAGTCCAACGGCGCTGCGCAGCTCGAACGTTTTCGTCCGTTGAGCGCGGGCGATTTCCAGGGCTTTGCGGAAAGCGTCTTCGGCCATCGATATGTCAGGCGGGTCAAGACGCAACAGAAGCTCACCCTGGCTGCGATGGAGTTCGGCATCGAGCCAATGCTGGCCGGATCGTTCCGTCCAGGAGATCAGCTCCCGCAGGATTTCCAGCCCGGCATCAACGTCCCCGGCCTCCGCATTCGCCACCGCAATCTGCATCCCCCAGAATGGTTCACAGAGGTAGCAGTCATTCTCATGAAGCAACGTCCAGCCCCGGCACATTTCCGCAAGCCCGCCGGTTCGGTCGCCGGCGCGCCACTGTGCCAGGCCGTTCAGGTAGCTGCCGGCTGCGACATACAACGGCATCGTATGCTCGCGGGCCAGCGCAAGCGCCAGGATCGTCTCCGTCTCCTGCAACATGCCGCCGCACAGTCCGTCGAAGACCGCCTTGTGGACGAGCGCGTTGGCTTGAGAAAGCGCCCGCTTTTCTCCCGCGGCACATACTGCCTCGGTGGCGAGCCGTCGCGATCGGTCAATCATGCCAAGCGGCCAAAGCACCAGCGCAAGGAACCTCATGATGACGAACGGCAGGTCCAGCGCCGACGCCTTGAAGGTCGCCGGATCAGGCTCGGCCTCATAGATTTCAAGCGCGCGCCCAAGATGCAGTCGTGCGTTGAGGTAATCGCCGCCGAACCAGGAGGTGACTCCGGTCGTCCAGTGCGCGACGACGGCGGCCACCGGCGATTCCGGTCGCTGCCCGGCGGCGGTCATGATGGCCTCGGCCAGCTCCCGCATCGGCGCGATCTCGCCATGGGTCAGGCAGGCATTGAACAGGCCCGAATGGATCGGCGCCAGTTCAACGGGATCATTGATGTCGGCTGCGAATTGGCGCGCGCGCTTCCATGCCGCCACCGTTTCGGGGGCGCTGTGCCCGAGGTTGCTCCGCAGCGCGCGGCCATAGGCGATTTGAAGCTGCAGCCGGTTCATGATCCGGCCCGGCCCAACGGGCAGTTTATCTGCGATGGCAACCGCCTTGCCGAGATGCGCAATCGCCTCGGTATAGGCCGAGCGTCTCAGGGCTTGCTGGCCGGCCTTGCGCCACCAGTCGAGGGCTGTTGCGCTCAACCCCGCTTCAGTGAAGTGATGTGCAAGAACTTCCGGCTCGGTCTCGGCGATGATGGGGAACTTGTCGCGCAAGACATCGCCGATATGCTGGTGAAGCAGTTGCCGCCGGCTCTTGAGCAGGCTCTCGTAAGCCGCTTCCTGAACGAGTGCATGCTTGAAGCTGTAGGTCGCCTCCGGCGGCGCGCCGCAGCATACCAGCAGTTCGGCTTCCTCGAGTTGCGCCAGCGCAGCGCTCAGCGTCAGGTCATCGCGCCCCGCCACTGATCGCAGCAGCGTGTAAGAGAACTCGCGGCCGATGGCAGCGCCGATCTGCGCCACCTCCTTGACCGGCGCCAGCCGGTCGAGCCGCGCCATCAGCGAGTCCTGCAATGTAGCGGGAATCGCGAGCGGCGGCAGCGGACTATCGAGACGGTAGCGCCCGGCGTCTTCGACGAGCAGCCCCGACTCCAGCATCATCTTGGTCAATTCTTCCACGAACAGCGGGATGCCATCGGTCTTGTCGATGATCTGCCGCATCATCTCGCCCGGCAGCTTTCGTCCGATGGTCACCTGCTCGACCAGTTCGCGCGTCTCCTGCCGGTCAAGTCGATCGAGCCGCAGCAGGCTGACATTGGCCAGCCCCTCCCAGGGCGGCTCGAACTCGGGCCGGAATGTCGCGAGCGCAAGCACCGGCAAGCCCCTGATCCGATCGACCGCGAGATCGAACAGTTCGAGCGTCGTGGCGTCGGCCCAATGCATGTCTTCGCAAATGATCAGCAGCGGTTGCTGCCGTGCCAGGCCTTCGAACTGGTCGAGCAGGACGGCGAAGGTCTGGCGCCGCTGCTGCACCGGACTTAAACCCAGCGGTGGATAGCGCTCACCGGTCGGGATCGAAAGCAGCGCGGCAATCAGCGGCACCGCCTTGGCCACCTGCTGCGTTCCGAGCGCCAGCATAACCTCGAGCTTGTCGAGTTTTTGCTCAGGGCTATCCTGCAGCCCGATGCCGGCGGCGCGCTCGAGCTGTGCGATAAAGGGATGAAGCGCGGTGTTCGAGTGGTAGGGCGAGCACTGATATCGCAGCCGGCGGGGCGCCCCCAACGCAGGAGTCTCGGAGAGCATCGCCACAAGGCGAGACTTGCCGATCCCGGCCTCGCCTGAAATCAGCACCACCTGCCCTTCACCCTGATACGCCAGTTGCTCGCGCGCGCGCACGAGCTCGATCTCCGCCTTGCGGCCGACAAAGCCGATGGATCGCGCGGTACGCACCGCCTCGAAGCGGCTTTCCGACGCGGCTCCGCCTTCGACCGCCCAGAGCGCGATCGGTTCGGAGATGCCCTTGACCTCGCGGTGTCCGAGGTCCTGAAAGTTGAAGAGATCACCGAGCAGCCGGCGCGTCGAATCCGCAACGACAACCGCCCCCGGCTCCGCCAGCGCTTGCAGCCGGGCAGCAAGGTTTGGCGTGTCGCCGACCATGGCCTGTTGCTCCGATACGCTGCCGCTGGTGAGGTCGCCCACCACGACAAGTCCGGTCGCGATGGCGACGCGCACCTCGACCCGCTCCTGTGTACGCATGTCGAGCCGCCTCACGGCAGGGATGATATCGAGGCCGGCGCGAACGGCGCGCTCCGCATCGTCCTCGTGTGCGCGGGGATAGCCGAAATAGGCGAGGATGCCGTCGCCCACAAACCTGGCGATCACGCCGTCATAGGCGGCGACGACCGTCGCACAGGCAGCGCGATAGGCACGGATCACTTCCCACATGTCCTCGGGATCGAGGCTCGCCGAGAGCGCCGTCGAGCCGACGAGGTCGCAGAACATGACGGTGAGGTGGCGTCGCTCGGCATCATGCCGGCGAGGCGCAATCAATTCGGCCTGATTGAGGTCGGCGATGGCGCGCAGCATCTTGCGGCGATGGCCGAGCAGAACCCCGAGCCTGTCGAAGTCCTCGTCCTTTAATTCGGGAAGAACACTGACATCGATTCCATTTTCGACAAAACGCTTCGCGTACTGTCCAATGCCGAGATTCTCGAGCCAGTCTGAAATCTGCTGCATGGGATCCACCGGATGCGTGGTTGACAGCAGGCCGAATGTTGGGGCCACGGCGAGGAAAAACTTATCCCAAGATCTCCGCCATGGCACGCGCTGATGCGACAATTTGGCTGCGGTTCGCGCTCTATTTCCGGCAAAAACGGTGCTCCGCTACAGTGCTCGCTACCGAGCAGCGCATGATATGATGACGACAACTCAATTGTGGTGCGCGCACATTCGCCAGCAAGCAGCGTTGCACAACCGACGCGCAGGATGGGCAGAGCGAAGCGAAACCCATCAGAGTCCCCGCGCGGAAAGATGATTGGTTTCGCTTCGCTCTACCCATCCTGCGAAGTGCAACGCGCGATCTATCCCAACAGCCCCTTCCCCGGCACATGATTGAGTTCGAGCCTGATCCCATCCGGATCCTCGAACAGGATCGAATAATATCCCGGCGCCCATTGGTCCTCGCGCGGGGCGCGGATGATCTTGGCGCCGAGCGTCTGCAGAAAGGCATGCAGTTCGTCGATATCGGCGCGCTCGCGGGCGCGGAAGCAGAGGTGATGCAGGCCGACACGCTTCTGCTCGAAGGCGGCGCCTTCATGCTCCGCTGACGGCGCGCTGATGCCGACGGCAGTGCGACCGCCGACGCAGTAACAGGTCGTCTCGGTCTCGACGACCGGCTTCAGGCCGAGGAACGGCAGCAACGCTCGATAGAAATTTCGGGAGCGCTCGAAATTCGAGGCGGTGAGGAAAATATGGGCGATGCCGTTGACTTCCATTGTCTCCTCCGTCATGGCAATCTAAGGTAGCAATGCGGTTACTGATCGAGCATACAGGAACATTTGGGGACCGAGAGCAGCGTCAAGATGTGTCAGCAATCGCGTTGCAGCGCTGCGCTGCCGGCATATGCCGCGTCCTTTCTCGCGTTGGCCGTGATCGGACGCGCCGAGGCGGCCGATTGCGCGCTCGAGCCGCAAGGCGAAGGCCGCGTCACCGCCGTGATCGATGCGCGTAGCCTTCGCCTCGAGGACGGCCGCGAGATCCGCCTCGCCGGCATCGAGCGAGCCGGAACCGATCAGGCCCGAATCAGAGCCGCATTGTCGGCAATCGTCGGCGGCCGCGACGTGACGCTGCGCGGCGAGGACGATTCGCCAGACCGCTATGGCCGCCAGTCGGCCTTCGTGTTCGTCGAAGGCTCGGAACGCTCGGTGCAAATCGAGCTGTTGCGCCGCGGCGAAGCGCTGGTTTCGAGCGATATATCCGAGAAAAATTGCGCTGCAGCACTGGCATCGGCCGAGACCAGCGCGCGGCAGGCCAAATTGGGCATCTGGGCTGAAACCACGGCCATAAAAAACACCGAAAGTCCGGGCGATATTCTGGCAGCGGTTGGGCACTTTACGGTGGTCGAGGGCAGAGTATTGTCCGTTCGGCAGGCGGGGGCGATTACCTACCTGAACTTCGGGCGGAACTGGACACAGGACTTTGCCGCGACTATTTCAAGGCACATCATACCGGCGTTCGAGAACGCCGGCCTTGGACCTAAGTCGTTCGAAAATCGAAGGATTCGTGTCCGCGGCATTGTCTCGTCGCGGGGAGGGCCACGGATTGAGGTACGCCGGGTGGAGCAGATTGAGGTGCTGGGCGGGAAATAGCGCTTGATCCGAAGACTGGGCACCGGTTTTCATTTGGATCACACGCGAAAGAACAAGGGATGAGATCGGCGATTCCAGTTGGATCGTGATCTTAGTGGCTGATTTGACGCATCGTGCACGACGGCGCGGAGGAAACACGGGCTGCCGCCTTCTGGCTGCGCCTGCGCTGTTGTGCGCCGCGCTGACACTTTCTTCCTGTGGAAATCTGGGAAAACTCGAGACCGCCGCGCCGGTGGTTCCCCAGCCGAAGCCGAGCCGCATCGTCGCACAGACGCCGGCGAGCGAGCGCGAGCATGAGCGGATTCTGGCCTCCTATGGCGGCGCCTATGACGATCCGAGACTCGCAACCCTGATCGGCAAGACGGTTGACCGGCTGGTCGCGGCCTCCGACCGCCCCGACCAAGCCTATCGGGTGACCATCCTCAATTCCGGCGCGGTGAACGCCTTCGCGCTGCCGACCGGCCAGCTGTATGTGACGCGCGGCCTGGTCGCGCTCGCCAGCGACACGTCGGAACTATCCTCGGTGCTGAGCCACGAAATGGCGCATGTCATCGCAAAACACGCCTCGATCCGGGAAGACCAGGCGCGGCAGGCGGCGGTGGTGACCCGTGTCGTCACCGACATGAGCAACGATCCCGATCTGACGGCGCTGGCGCTGGCCAAGACAAAACTGACGATGGCGAGCTTCTCGCGCGCGCAGGAATTCGAGGCCGACGGCATCGGCGTTGGCATTTCGGCCCGCGCCCGTTTCGATCCCTATGGCGCCTCGCGGTTCCTTGCCGCGATGGAACGCAACGCGGCGCTGAAGGCCGGCAAGACCTCGCTCGATCCGCGCGCGCAGGATTTCCTGTCCTCGCACCCGGCGACCCCCGAGCGGGTGCAGAACGCGCAGGCCAGCGCCCGGCAATACACCTCGCCGCAGAGCGGCGAGCGCGACCGCGAGACCTATCTCGCCGCAATCGACAACATTGTCTATGGCGAAGATCCCAGCGAAGGCTTTGTGCGCGGCCGTCGCTTCCTGCACCCCAAGCTCGGCTTCACCTTCCAGGCCCCCGAGACGTTCACGCTCGACAATACCGCGCAGGCCGTGATCGGCGTACGCGATGGCGGCACGCAGGCGATGCGCTTCGACGTGGTGCGCGTGCCGGCCGAACAATCGCTGGCCGACTACCTCAATTCCGGCTGGATGGAAGGCGTCGACAAGGGCTCGACCGAAGACCTCATGATCAACGGTTTCCCGGTCGCCGCGGCGAACGCGAACGGCGATCAGTGGCAGTTCAAGGTGTTTGCGCTGCGCTACGGCAGCGACGTCTATCGCTTCATCTTCGCCGCCAAGCAGCGCAACACCGAAAGCGAGCGCAATGCGCGCGAAACCGTGAACTCGTTCCGCCGCCTGACGATGGAAGAAATCCAGGCCGCGCGCCCGCTGCGCATCAAGGTCATCACCGCGCAGCCCGGCGATACCGTGGAATCGCTCTCCCACCGCATGTCCGGCGTCGACCGCCCGGCCGAGCGCTTTCGCATCCTCAACGGCCTTGACCAGCACGCGCAGGTCAAGCCCCGGGATCGCGTCAAGATCGTGGTGGATTGACAACGGCTACAGCCGTCATTGCGAGCGCCGCGACTTGTCCGCCGTAGCTCGAAGAGCGAAGGCGGAAGCAATCCACCTCTCCGCGAGCCGAGAGATGGATTGCTTCGTCGCTTAGTAAGCACCCGGCGAGGGCCGCCTTGCGAGGCCCCCCAGATGCCATCACATTATGGGGAACGGACGGGGACGTTCCTTCCGTATATCCGTTGTGTGCTCACGGTTCGGCGGATGCAGCGGGATCAGACCAATCGCTATGCGGTAACGGTGACCGTCTTTGTGGACGCGACCAGCGAAGGCGATGCGTCGCTGATCCTTGAGCGCGAATGCGCCGGCAAATTCGACAGTGAGTTGAT
Source organism: Bradyrhizobium paxllaeri (assembly GCF_001693515.2). Classification (NCBI taxonomy): domain Bacteria; kingdom Pseudomonadati; phylum Pseudomonadota; class Alphaproteobacteria; order Hyphomicrobiales; family Nitrobacteraceae; genus Bradyrhizobium; species Bradyrhizobium paxllaeri. The sequence goes on along the minus strand of NZ_CP042968.1, from coordinate 425,991 downwards.
CTCAGTTACGGAGGGGCGTTGAATCTTGTCGGAAGAGGACCGCGAGATGACTGAACGAATTTCGTTGGACGGGAAGGTCGCGGTTGTGACTGGGGCAGGCCGCGGGCTGGGGCGGGCATACGTCGAACTTCTCGCCGAACGCGGTGCCCGGGTCGCGGTGAACGACCTGGGGACCGACGTATCGGGGTTCGGGAAGGACTCCACGATAGCGGAACAGGTGGCCGACCTCATTCGGTCACGTGGAGGCGAGGCAATCGCGAATGACAGCGACGTTTCCACCCCTGAAGGTGGCAGTGACCTGATCGCGACGACCATCGAGCATTTCGGGAGAATAGACCTTCTCGTGAACAACGCTGGTATCTGCGGAAGCCAGCTATTCGAGGATGCCACCCTTGACGATTTCGATCACTATTGGCGCGTGCACCTTGGCGGGCCGGTTAACACGGTGAAGGCGGCCTGGCCGCATATGGTCGCTCAGCGCTACGGGAAGATCGTCCTCACGACGTCAGTCAGCGGCCTGTTCGGACTGCGTGGCCAAGCCACCTATGCGGCGGCGAAGTGCGCAGTAGTTGGACTGATGCGCATTCTTGCAATTGAAGGTGCTGAGCACGGGATTCTCGTGAATACCATTTCCCCAGTCGGGTACACGAGGATGCACCCGGCTGCAGGATCCCGCTTGTCTGAGGCAGATGGAAAAACCACCATGCCGGTTGAGGCTGTTGCGCCAGCGATCGTCTGGCTGGCAAGCGATAGTTGTTCGGAGACGAACAACATCTACAACGTGGGAGCCGGAGCAATCCAACGTATCGCGATCGTTATGGGACCTGGCTTCTACGACGCACATCTGACACCCGAGAGCATCGCTGAGAACTACGCAAAGGTCGAATTGATCGAGGGCTCCTCGGAACCGGGTCCGTTCGAGCCCAGTACGTAGATACAGATACCTGGAACTGACTGAGCTCCTATGTCGAAGGTATCGCGGCTTGAGGTGATCGAGACCGGGGCGCGGTGGTCGGCGGAGGGAGCGAGAGCGGGCCACGGCAGGTATCGGCGACGGCGCGACGACATGGCTTGCGGCCGGGCCAGCTGTTCACTTGGCGGCGCCTGATACGCGAAGGACGACTGAGCGGGAACGAGGGCACCGTTACGTTTGCACAGGCGATGATCACTCATACCCGGCCTGTTGCTGCGTCATCGTCGAGTCGAATGAAGATCGTTCTGGCGGACGAGTTCCTGCCCTGGAATTGGAAACGCGACCGCTCGCAAAAGGCCGCTGCCTGACAGGCGCCAAGCACAACCGAAGTCGCGCGGTCAACGACCGTTTCAGCGGTCTTCACCGGATGCGTACGTCGCTTTGCTCCTCGCCATGACAACAACAGCCGCCGTGGCATTCAGCGGCGAGTTATTCGCCGCTGAATCACTTCCGCCAATCACTCAATCATGAATTGCTGGCTGCCGCCTCGCGGGCGAGACGCTCTGCCTTCAGCCGCTCGAAATTGGCCCGGAAGGCGTCATCGGCCTTCCTGCGCTCGTCGAGGGCCTTCTCGGCATCCTCACGGCGCTTTTCCATCAATGCCGCTCGCTCCTCGCGAGAGCGCGGGGGTGTCGTTCGGTTTTCATAGGTCATGCATTTCAACGCATTAGTGCGCAGAAAGTTCCCGCCGACACCCGAAAGTTCCCGTTCGGGGAACACCCGGCCGCGGCCTTGCGGCAAGCCTTCCGGCGCGACGTCCCGGCAACTCAACGCCGGCAACAACGGTTCAACTCATGCCGCCGAGACGATTCTTGCGCTGCGGCGGCTCGTCGGCCCTACCTCGAAACGACGCGCAATTGCCACCGCGATTCGAAGCTATCGGCATCGTCAGTCATCTGCGCCTGCGCCTCCATGGGATCGCTGCGCTTCTCCGCGGCGGCGCTGACGGTGACCTTTGGTGCCGTTTCGGCCTTGGCCTGCACCGGTGCCGGCGCCGCAGCGGGCCAGCGCAAAGCTGACCGCGGGATCACGGCCTTGCCGGAGTACCAGCATTTACGGCCGTCGATCATGCGCCAGGACCAATGCCCTTTCGCCGATTTGGGCACGGCGGCGCTGCACTGCCTGACCTGCGCGGCCGGCGCGCTCAGTGGAACAAGCATGGCCAGGAAAGCCGCGATGAGAACGGCGACGCAGATGGACTGTAGCTGCCCTTTCATCGAATCCCCCTTGCGGTAAATCTGGAAGTAGCAGCCGGGACAATCTCCCGCGATTCGGGTCACAAGAGGTCGAAAACTGGCCGTTTCCGCGCCAAGGAATGGAACCGGAACCGTCGCGTCCTTGCTGCGCCTGCAGCGCGCTCGAGATCTTCCGTTCGCGCAAGCACCAAACAGCAAGCGCCAATCGGGATAGGGGGGAGTCTCGCGACTCCTCCCCTCCCACACCACCGTACATACGGGTTCGTATACGGCGGTTCGCCGGATTAAGCACAGACGGTTTGTTTTGCGTCCGTGCCAGAGGCTCTGGTAGTGGACTTCTACGTGCTGGCTTCGGTCCCTTTGAACGGCGCCGTCCGGGCTTCACCCTTTCCCGCTGCTCCGAAGGCCAGTGACCTGGATTTTCTGCCGCATGGCAAGCCCGAGATTTCCACATCCAAGCGTCTTTCCAGCGTTCAGGCCTTCAGCGAAACTCGTTCCACCTACTACGCCGTCTGCTGACTTCTCCGCCGCGATCACGAGCCTTGCGACCCGCTCAGTCCGGTGTCCCGGACACGACGGAGATCTCCCGAGGTAAGATCGACCGCCTTCCCTGCACGTCCGCCGGATTTACCACCCCAGCCCTTGATGACTATGGACTTCGCGATCAGTTGCCCGCTCGTCCGGCTGGGTAGGCCTCGTTATCCGGTTTTTGTCCATCCGGCCGCAGATTTGCTCCACGCTTCCTTCAGACCCCACCTCACGATGACGCCCTTGCGCTTCGCTAATCCTTCGCCGTCATCAGGCTGGATAGAGGACTTTCACCTCCAAGCTGCCGATCATGCTCGGCGCACAACAAAAAGCCCGGTCTTGCGACCGGGCTTTTCGTTTCAGTCCTCGCGATTCTTTCAGGCGGCTTCGTCCGCCACCGCAGCATCGTCGCCATCGGCGTCGACATCCGCCTCGTCGGCTTCGCCGTCAGCCTCGGTCGCCTCGGCCTTGGCGCCGCGGCGCGGGCTCTTGGCGAGCTGGCTTTCGATTTCCTTGACCGCTTCGGTCTCGGTCGAATGCTGGACGACCGCGATTTCGCGCGACAGGCGGTCGAGCGCCGCTTCATAGAGCTGGCGTTCGGAGTAGGACTGCTCGGGCTGCGATTCCGAACGGTAGAGGTCGCGGACCACTTCGGCGATCGCGACGATGTCGCCCGAATTGATCTTCGCTTCGTATTCCTGCGCCCGGCGCGACCACATGGTGCGCTTGACGCGCGCGCGGCCCTTCAGCGTCTCCAGCGCCTTCTTGACCAGCGCCGGCTCGGACAGCTTGCGCATGCCGACATTGGCGACCTTGGCGGTCGGCACGCGGAGCGTCATCTTGTCCTTCATGAAATTGATCACGAACAGCTCGAGCTTGGCGCCCGCGATCTCCTGCTCCTCGATGGCCAGGATCTGGCCGACGCCGTGAGCCGGATAGACCACGAATTCATTGGCCTTGAAGCCCTGACGCTGGGTCACGACCTTCTTCGGTTCCTCGACGCGCGGCGCGGCCGCAGCGGCCGGCTTGTGGGCGGCAGCCTTCGGCGCAACGGCAGCCTTCGGAGGCGCGGCCTTCACAGGGGTCTTTGCGGGAGCCTTGGCAGCAACTTTCGGGGCATTGGTCTTCGACGTCGCTTTCGCGGCGGTCTTGGCAGTCTTTTCTGGCATCGCGCTTCTTTTCTTTGAGGACTTTGTGGCCGCAACCTTCCTGGCATCCTTCACGGACGCCTTGGCACGGCCCTTGGTTGCGCTGCGGCTGGCCGGAGCGGCTTTTTTAACGTTCTTGGAAGCACTCTTTTTACGCGTTTTCTGTGACACAGCCTGCGCGCGGAACTGCCACGCCCCTGTTCGATGTTTTTACGGAACCCACCGGGGCCACAGGATACGCATGGCCAGGATCGGCTTATAATGTGCCCAATATAGCACATTTTCCGCAAAAATCAATGATTTACGCCGGGTTCCGGGGCTTTATGGGCCCGTTCCCGCCATAAGTCCGCGAACAGGGTTAAATCAAACAAGCGCGTCCGGTACAGATTGGGATCCGAATCAGGCCCAATGAGCCCTTAACTTATCCACAGGCTTTAATCGCCGGAGCCCGGCTCCTTGGAAAAATATTTCTCGAACTTGCCCTCCACACCCTCCATTTCTTTCGCGTCGGGCGGAGCTTCTTTCTTCTGCGTGATGTTGGGCCAGGTCTTGGCGTACTCGGTATTGACCTCGAGCCACTTCTCCAGGCCCGGCTCGGTGTCCGGCTTGATGGCGTCGGCGGGGCACTCGGGTTCGCAGACGCCACAGTCGATGCATTCGTCGGGATGGATGACCAGCATGTTCTCGCCCTCGTAGAAGCAGTCGACGGGGCAGACCTCAACGCAGTCGGTATATTTGCACTTGATGCAGGCTTCTGTGACGACGTAAGTCATCCAACGCTCCGAAACGGATCAGTTTTCCGGGGTTTGCGTAGCGCATGCGGTGCGCTGCCGCAAGGGAAGCAGCGAGCCTCTGGCGGCCCAATTTCAGGCATCCCTGCAAGCCTCTTGCAGATAGTTACTGCTTGCCACTGTGCAATTCATCATAGAGCACCCGCGCGGCCGTGGCGTCGCCGCGCCGCTCGGAAAATCCCACCACTTTCAGGACGCGCACGCCGTGATCGAGCGCGATCGTGACCACGTCGCCGATCTTCACCGAATGGCCCGGCGACTTTTCGCGCACGCCGTTGATGCGGACGTGACCGGCCTCGACGAGGGCGGCAGCGGAGGTGCGGGCCTTCACCACCCGCGCGTGCCACAGCCATTTGTCGAGACGCTGCCGCTCCAACGACCTGCCCGTAGTCTATTTTTCTGACGCGTTTTCTTGACGCGAACCGGTACCCACTTCGCTTGAAAACGCTATGCCTAATCTTTCCGGTTACCCGCGAGTTGTTCCTTCAGCGCCGCCAGTTTGGCGAACGGTGAATTCGGATCGGCCGCGCGGTCGCGCTCGCGCGGGTTCGCGCTGGTCGCCCATTGACGGTGCGAGGGGCCGGAGTCGCGCTTGTCGCGACCGCCCTTGTCGCGGCCGCCGAAATCACGGCCGCCACGTTCGCGGTCCTTGTCGCGGCCGCCCTTGCGCTCGCCCTTGTTGCGATCGAATTTGTCGCGGCGGTCCTCGCGATCGCGGCCCTTGCCTTCGAAACGCTCGCGCGGCGGGCGGTCCTGACGCGCCTCTGTCGCCGGCGCGCCCTCTGCGCTCGGCGCCGCTGCAGCATCGGCCGGCGCGCCCTCGCGCGGCTTTCTGAATTCGTTGTGACGACGGCCGCGGCGGTGGCGCTGCTCGCGCTGGGCGCCCTCTCCACCTTCGCCACCAGCCGCCTGCGCGCTTTCGCCCGCGCGATGATGGCGCTGGCGGTTGCGGTCGTGATGCGGACGGCGCTCGTCGGAACGTCCGCCCGGCCGCCAGACTTCGACGAGCTGCGGCTCGGCCGGCGCCTCGGATTTCGCCTCCGCCGTGGTTTCCGTTTCAGGCTTGATTTGCGCTTCAGGCTTGGCCTCAGCGGATTCAGCCGGCGCTTCGGCTTCTGCGGGCGCTTCGCTCGCGGTAGCGGGCTCCGCGGCTGCTTCCGCCGCGCTGACGACTTCCGCGGTCTCCTGTTCCGGCGGCGCATCGAGGATCGCGGCTTCCGCCGGCGTTACCTCGGCGGACGCAGGCTCTTGCGCCGCGAACGGCGTCACATCCGGCAGCAGCGAAGCCGACGACACCGGCTCGCTCATCACAGGCACTTCCGCCGCGACTTCTTCTGCCGGCGTCTCTGCCGTCACTTCGGCGCTCGCCTCAACGGGCGGCGTCTCGGCGGCGACCGTCTCGACGACGACCTCGGGCGCCGGCTTCGGCGGCAGCGGCGGACGCTTATCCATGCGATAGCCGAGCGCGCGCAGGATCGAGGCGAAATCTTCGCCCGCCGATCCCGTGAGCGAGGTCATCGCCTGCGTCACCACAAAGCCACGGCCGTCGAACGCGCCGGCGGGTTTTTCACCGGGTGACGTCTCGCGCCACGCCAGCGCGGGACGAATGATATCGGCGAGACGTTCCAAAATGTCGACGCGCACCGCGCGCTCGCCGCACTGGCGATAGCCGAGCACGCGGTAGGCATCGCGCGGCAGCGCCTTGTCGACCGGGAACGAGGTGCGGCCCGAGCTCGCCAGATGCTGCGCGCCCGAGAGCGCGGACATGTCGACATTGTCCTGCTTCTCGGCCCACAGCAGCGACGCCAGCGCGCGCGCCGCGGGCTTGAGCAGCGCCGGGAAATAGATGTGGTAAGCGCCGAAGCGCACCCCGTATTTGCGCAGCGTCGCGCGCGAAGCCTGGTCGAGATCCTTCATCTCGGAAGAGATCTTCGATCGCTCCAATACGCCGAGCGCCTCGACGAGCTGGAACGCGATGCCGCGACCGATGCCGGTGATATCCTCGGCCTTCGACAGGCCGAACAGCGGACCCAGCAGCTTTTCGATATGCGTCTTCAGCCACAGATCGAGCCGCGTCTGCACGGCCTCGCGCGGCGCGCCTGAGAGGCGCTCGTCGGAAATGATGCGGATGCGCGGATGCAGCGCATCGTCGGCCGCGACGAGCTTTGCGACCGCGTCGCCGGTCCAGCGGATGGTACCGTCCGAGGTCAGCACGAACTGATCGTCGGGCGCGGCGCTAAGCTTCGTGGCGCGCGCGTCGATCTCGCTGGCCAGCACCTGTTGCGCTGCGGCCTGCAACGCCTTGGCGTCCGAGCCGGCTTCCGCCGCATCGGGTGCAAAGGTAAATCCATCGAGCCGGCCGATCGCATGGCCTTCCACAATAACTTCGCCGGTCTTGCCAATTTCCGTATTCAAAACACTGTTCTCCCGCAGGCGGCGCATCAATACACTGGTCCGCCGGTCAACGAAACGCTCCGTTAGACGTTCATGCAGCGCATCGGATAATTTATTTTCCACCTCCCGGGTGATCCCCTGCCAGTGGTCGGGGTCGGACAGCCAGTCCGGGCGGTTGGCGACGAAGGTCCAGGTGCGGATTTGCGCGATCCGGCCCGACAGCGTGTCGATATCGCCGGTGACGCGGTCGGCCTGGTCGACCTGGGCGGCGAACCATGCGTCAGGGATCCGGCCCTTTTTCATCAGGAATGCATAAAGCGTAGTCACGAGCTCGGCGTGGGCAGCCGGCGCGATCTTGCGGTAATCCGGGATCGCGCAGGCGTCCCACAGCCGTTCCACGGCGCCTGCGCCGTGGGCCATGTCCCTCACCTCGCCGTCGCGGGCGGCGTGATCGAGCACGCGCTGGTCCTCGGCGATCGGCGCGCGGGTCAGAACCTCGTGCCCCGGCGGCAGCGCCAGCGAGACCTGCAAGCTCCCGAGCGAGGAGAAATCCAGTTTCGAATTGCGCCACTGCAGCATTTTGACGCTGTCGAACGTGTGGTTCTGCAGCGCGTTTACGAGCTCCGGCTCGAACGGCGCGCAGCGTCCCGTCGTACCAAATGTGCCGTTGCGGGTGGCGCGCCCGGCGCGGCCCGCGATCTGCGCGAACTCGGCGGGCGTGAGGCGTCGGAACTGATAGCCGTCATACTTGCGATCCGAGGCGAAGGCGACGTGATCGACGTCGAGGTTCAGCCCCATGCCGACCGCGTCGGTGGCGACGAGGTAATCGACGTCGCCGTTCTGGAACATCGCGACCTGCGCATTGCGCGTGCGGGGCGAGAGCGAGCCGAGCACAACAGCAGCGCCGCCATGCTGGCGCCGGATCAACTCCGCGATCGCGTAAACTTCATCGGCCGAGAACGCGACGATGGCCGTTCTGCGCGGCTGCCGCGTGATCTTGCGATCGCCGGCGAATTCGAGCTGCGACAGCCGCGGACGCGTGATGATCGACGCGCCGGGCAGCAGCCGCTCGATGATCGGGCGCATCGTCGCAGCGCCCAGCAGCAGCGTCTCATCGCGGCCGCGGCGATGCAGGATGCGGTCGGTGAAGACATGCCCGCGCTCGAGATCGGCGGCGATCTGGATTTCGTCGACGGCGAGAAACGACACGTCGAGATCCCTCGGCATCGCTTCGACCGTCGAGACCCAGTAGCGTGGATTCTTCGGCTTGATCTTCTCCTCGCCGGTGACGAGCGCGACGCTCTCAACGCCCGCGCGATCGGCGATCTTGTTGTAGACCTCGCGCGCGAGCAGGCGCAGCGGCAGGCCGATCACGCCGGACGAATGCGCCAGCATGCGCTCGATGGCGAGATGGGTCTTGCCGGTATTGGTCGGCCCGAGCACGGCAGTAACGCCCGCGCCGGGCGCGCGTTCGGTTGCGAACGTGGAAGGAGAGAAAGCCATCGATGCAGGTGTTTCTATTAAGCGCTGGCGTTCAAGCCGTCATTGCGAGGAGCGAAGCGACGAAGCAATCCATTGTTCCTTTGCCGCGCCATGGATTGCTTCGCTACGCTCGCAATGACGGAAGCCTTTCTGGTCGCTCGGCGTCAATTCGGCCGATTCTGTTTCACTTTGCGACGGCGATGCGGTCGCGGCTTAAGCTCTGGAACGAGTCTGGAACGAATCCAGTCCGAATCGCTGACTCCTCCCGAGACCCGATACGTTCACCGCAACATCTCGCGCTGACACGCCAGGGGCGGCACTAGATCAAGTTTACGCGGGCTCCACAAGCGACGGTTTCGGGACCAAATTCTTAAAGAGTGGAGTCGAATCAGAAGTGGGTAAGAGTCAAGGCGGATTCAGCAAACTCCCGCCGCGCCGTCGTCCCTGCGAACGCAGGGACCCATAACCACAGGCGCTCATTGGTTGGCGCCGGCAGTAACTCCGAGTCCCTCAATCCGCACGGCCGCGGCGTATGGGTCCCTGCTTTCGCAGGGACGACGGCGGAGCGTGGATTGCGAGCGCCGACCGAACCCTCAATTCGTCTTCGCTACCCTCGGCGGCGTCGCCGTCGTGACAAACGACGTCGCTTCCAGCATCGCCAGGCCAAACGGCGTCGGGATGGTCATGCGGAAGGGAACCAGGACCCGGGTTCCCGTGATCGGCACCAGCGTGACTTCCATCTTCCGCTCGGTGGCGAGGTATTTGATCACGGGCCGATCGGGGATGTAGCCCGCAACCGGCGTAAAATAGATCGCGCAGACGATCGCCGGCCCGTGATAGCCGCGCTCCGCCTTGACCGTTTCCATCCGCTTGTAATCGAGCTTGAGGTCGTAGCGCATGCGCCCGTCGAAAATGCCGGTGCCGGTGCGGCAGGCATCCGGCGTCATCACCTCGCCATTCCCTGGCACCCGCACCATCGAGCCGGTCATGGGATCGAGCACGCCCTTGCGGTGTGCCTCGGTGACGACAACGCGGTCCGGATCGACCGGCGGCGCCGGGTCGATCGAAAATTCCTTCACACCGCCGCCCACCAGCGACAGGCGGATGGTTTCGGATTTCTTCTGCGTGGTGGTGGTCGCGGTATAGGAGCTGGGGACCATTGCGCCATTGACGATCCGGCCGACGCTGGCGCCGGAGCCGCTGCCGCCGGAAAACGCCTTCAAAAGCCCGGCGGTGCCGCCCTTGGCGGTGGCGGCAAACATGTCGTCGCCGACTTCGATGGTCCAGGTGCCCTTGCCGACGGGAATCCCCGCCAGCGTCGCCTCATATTGCGCATCCAGCCGGCCCTGCGCCGAAGCGCCTTGCGGCGCCAGCCAGAGGCACGCGGCGGCGCCGAGGCCGAGCGCGAGCCTGGCGAGGGGTGGAGGGGTTTTGCGGCTGGTCAATTCCTGCAGGTCCCGGGATCGGCGCGAGCTATTGTTCATTTAGGCAGAAATATCCCGCAAACAACGCGTGTTGACGCGAAAACACGCTTCACTTGACCCGGTATTGGCGCCACATCCTGCGGCCGAGGGGTCTTAATCGCGAAACCCATGATGTCGGCGCGGATTGCGCCCTTTATAAGGAAGGCTTAAGCCGCTGGAACTCCCTATTATTTCGGCCCCATTCCGCGCCGCCCGGCGGGCCAAAGAACCTTGACCCCGCAGCCGTCTCCCCCTATACGTCCGCGGTTCCTGGAAATGGACGCGATTTTGGACCCCCGCGGCGCCCGCGAGATGCGGCTTGGCTTTAGGCGGGGATGGAAGAGGATTTGCAAGATGTCCCGGCGCTGCGAACTGACGGCCAAGGGCCCCCAGGTGGGCCACAAGGTGAGCCACTCGAACATCAAGACCAAGCGGCGCTTCCTGCCGAACCTGACCAACGTCACCTTCATCTCGGACGCGCTCGGCCGCAACGTGCGCCTGCGCGTCTCGACAAACGCGCTCAAGAGCGTCGACCACAATGGCGGCCTCGACGCCTACCTCCTCAAGGCCAAGGTCGACGTCCTCTCCCCCCGCGCGCTCGACCTGAAGCGCGCCATCGAGAAGAAGATCGGCAAGCCCGCGTTCGTGAAGAAGGCGAGCTGAGCCAAGCGAAATCGGCGGATCGGAGTTCGGAGCGGCCGGGTCGGAAGACCCGGCCGTTTTTGTTTTTGGGGACGCGGGCTCCGCTCTTTCCGTCATGGCCGGGCTTGTCCCGGCCATCCACGTCTTACTTGCCGTGCCGGCTCAAAACGCCTTCGGCAGTCCTGCCTGACGCAGCGCGGTGATCTGGAATGACATCGACGCAGGATCAACGTCCGGATGATTGTCGGGCAGCAGGTCGAACGCCATCGCCGATATCTTCGCCAGCAACTCGTCGAGCGTGGCTGCGTCGGCCGCGGCCGGAATGTCGTCGCAATGCCCGCTCCAGACCGAAGCGTCATCGTCCCACGTCGCGGAAATGGCAAAAATGACCGGCTTCGACATATCGGCTTTGTCTCACCCTTGCCGCGCCGCGCACGAAGGCGCGCCCTCGTGGCTATATAGCACGCCGCGGCCCTTCACCGCGTCACGATCACCGTAATTTCACGGACGAGACATCCTCCACAAGTTTCGCGCACTCGACCTTGTCTGCGCCTTCCGGTTGCGCTTGTATGACGACGGGTCTGGGGGTCTTGTCATGCGTAATCTGGGAATCGTGGCGCTTTGCGCCGCGTTGGGCGGCTGTGTTTCGAACGGCGAAACCATTGCGTTTCGCGCTTCCAATCCACAACAACAGGCGATGATGCGCGACGGGCAACCGGCGCTGGTTTCACGCCAGAAGAGCTCGCTGGTGCTGGTGCGACCAGCCTCGCGCCAATTGCAGGCGAACGGACGGCCGGTGTTTGTCGTCGGCATCAACAACGTCGGCAAACAACCCACCGAATTCCGCGTCGCCCAAGTGGAAGCCGTCCAGCACGTCGGCGGCTCCGACTTTGGAATGCAGATCGTCACCTTCGAGATGCTGCAGCAGGAAGAGAAAAACCGGCAGGTAGCCCGCGCCGTGCTTGCTGGCGTTGCTGGTGCTGCGAACGCCTATAGCGCCTCGCAGGCCGGCCATGGGACCTACACGACACCAAGCGGTCGCACAGGCACCTTCTATAGCCCGACAGCCGCCGTAATCGCACAGAACAACGCCGCCATTCAGAACGAGGCCATGTTCGCCGCTGTCGTCGAAACGGGACAGCGCAACATGGCCACGCTTGAGCAGACGGTCATCAAGGACAACACGCTCATGCCCGGTGAATGGTACGGCGGCCAGTTGCATCTTGCGCCGCCGACGGATCAGGCTGGTGGGAAGAAGAGCTATACGATTGTGATTACTGTCGGGCAGGACCGGCACGTGGTGGATGTCAATCAGGGGCCTGCGGGAACGTAAGCCGATGCGTGTAGCATCGGGTGTTCGATCTAATCATGACAATTCCGCGCGCCGGTCGCGAAGGCGAACTGAGGGGGAATTGGCGAGTTAAACGAAGAGGGTCGTTGCGTTTGGACGGATCGACCGCTTTGTTTCGAAGGCTGACCTGACCACGCCGAAATCCTTACGTTTACAATGAACTTGCTGTGCGCGGATCGTTCACGCTTAGGTTTATTGCGCTTAGTGTCTGCTCAACTTGGGTCTCCATTAGGCCGAAAGTAAAACATGATCAGCGAAATGCTTTTGAAGTTTGGAAGCGCTCCCGGCGTACCTGCGTTAGCAACGTCAGTGGCTCCTGTGACGCTCTTCGTCGGGCCAAACAACTCAGGAAAAAGTAAGGTTCTGACGGAAATCGAGCGCTTCTCGACTCAAGGACTGGCGAGCACGGCTGACGTGATACTTGATAGGCTTACCTTTCAACCATTGCTAGCCGACGAAGCTCAAATGGCCGTAGCCGACATCACGGTCAGTCCAAATCAGAACGAGACACTGACCCCAGGTCATATTTTTCTAGAAAGCGTTCGAGGGGGTCGGGTGCATGTTGAAACCAATCAACTGCTTCAAACCCTTCAGAACCCATCCTCTAGTACGAATATCTTCGCTGCTTGGTTCCTCCGGCACTTCATCCTAAAGCTCGATGGGCCGGGCCGAGTGGGGCTCATCGGACAACAGAACGCGGGCGATTTACAAGCGCGACCTCAGAACGCCTTACAATCGTTATTTAAGGACGAAGTGAAGAGGAAAGAGGTCCGCCGCATCGTCCACGAGGCCTTTGGCTCATACTTTGTAATTGATCCAACGAACCTCGGGCAGCTCCGCATCCGACTATCGCCGCGGCCGCCTGTGAACGACATAGAAGAGCGGAATATTCACGCTGAAGGCGTAGCTTTCCATTCGTTAGCAACTTCGATTGACGTCGCTAGTGACGGCGTCAAGGCGTTTATTGGTATTGTAATGGCATTGATCGCCGGTGATCCGCGCGTTCTGCTCATCGATGAGCCGGAAGCTTTTCTCCATCCTTCACTTGCTACGAAGCTCGGCTATGAAATCTCACGCGCAGCCGTGGACTCAAATAAACGCATCTTTGCGTCTACGCACAGTCCACAGTTTGTCATGGGGTGCATTCAATCGGGAGCGCCAATAAACATAGTGCGGCTCACCTATCGTGCTGGCGTGCCCACAGCTCGAGTTTTACCCAGTGCAGAAATTTTGGAGCTAATGCGAAACCCTCTGCTGCGGTCAACAGGTGTCTTGAATGGTCTTTTCTATGAGCATGTCATTGTCACGGAATCTGATGCTGACCGCGCGTTCTATCAGGAGATCAACGAACGTCTGCTGCGTTTTAGACCAGAGTGGGGTGTCCCAAATTGCCTTTTCTTGAACTCGCAGGGCAAACACACGTTACAGACCATCATGCGCCCCCTTCGCAAGCTGGGCATTCCGGCTGCCGGTATAGTTGATGTCGATGTATTGAAGGACACCGGGGCGCAATGGTCTGGCGTATTGGATGGAGCAAATATTCCTCAGACTTCGAGACAATCGTTTGCCGCTCTCCGAACTGCGATTAAGACAGCAATCGATGCAACCAGCTTAAATATGAAAAGGGATGGAGGAATCGCTGTTTTAGCCGGCGACCCCCGCGAGGCCGCTGAAAGTCTTTTTAGGCAAATGGCCGAATATGGACTGTTTGTTGTGCCTCGGGGCGAGTTGGAATCATGGCTTAAGGAATTGGGGGCCAAGGGTCACGGACCACCGTGGCTGATAGATATTTTCACTCGGATGGGCGAGGAACCTACCGCGCCCCAGTATGTGCGGCCTACTGAGGGCGACGTTTGGGAGTTCATCGGAAGGGTAAAGTCTTGGCTCTTTGATCAAAGCCGAAGAGGGATTCCGGCATAGGCCGAATGACCTTGAACCGGATACAATTCAAAGCCCGCTACAGACAACAAAGGACGCGCTAGAAAATTGCTTATTCTTTTCATGCTCTTCGGGTGGGCGCTCCGTCCTATCCAACTCGACCTCGAACTCCCGGTGATTTCGAGATTTAGGCTAGTTTCTTTGCATTTTGGCGGATATCCGTCCTGTGCCCGCCGAATCGTTCCGATCTGATAACCCTAGGCATTTGTTGGTAATCGTCGAGCGCATAGGCCATTTCTCCTAGAATCCCCTATACTCGCTGAGGTAGCATTGGGGAGACACCATGCGCAACATCATCATCTGCTGCGACGGCACCGGCAACGAGATTTCCGAGAACATCTCCAACGTGCTCAAGCTCTATCGCTGCCTGCGCAAGACGGAGAAGACCGAGCCGCGGCAGCTGGTGTTTTACGATCCGGGGGTCGGCACGCTGGAGCGCCCGGACCCGTGGCACAAGCTGAAGCAGGATTTCAACGCCATCCTGGGGCTCGCCACCGGCTATGGGCTCGATGACAACGTGCTCGCGGCCTATTCCTTCCTGGTCCACAATTATCAGGCCGGCGACCAGATCTACCTGTTCGGCTTTTCCCGCGGCGCCTATACCGTGCGGGTGCTGGCGGGGCTGGTGCATAAAATCGGGCTGATCACGCCGGAGCAGGTCAATCTCGCAGGAAGCGGCCTGATCGCCTACAAGCAGTTCTCCTCCGACGTGGCGCCGAAGCTTCGGGCGCAGTTCACGTCGGCCATCGAGGCGATCGCCGCGGAAGACACGCTGCCGCCGAACGCCTTCGACAACGCCGCGCAATTCGCGCGCATCACCTCGACGCGCTGGCCCACCATCCGCTTCGTCGGCGTCTGGGATACGGTGGCGAGCGTGATCGTGCCGCGGGCCGACCGCTTCTATTGGCCGAGCCTGGAGGAGCTGGCGTTCACCATCGTGAACCCGAGCGTGCAGACGTTCCGGCAGGCGATCTCGATCGACGAGCGGCGCTGCATGTTCCGCCTGAAAAAGTGGGACGCCCCGCAAACCTACAAGCACAACCGCTTCAACGACGCCCATGCCGAGCCGCAGGATATCCTGCAGGTGTGGTTCGCCGGCGTGCATGCCGATATCGGCGGCGGCTATCCGGAAAAGGAAAGCGGGCTTTCCAAATATCCGCTGCTCTGGATGATCGACGAGGCAACCAAATGCGGGCTCACGGTGAACCAGGCCACGGTGAACCAGCTCGCCTGGGGCGTCCAGCGCAAGGGCAGTCCGTTCTCCTATGTCGTGCCCGATATCAGGGGCGACCTGCACATTTCGCTGAAGGGCGCGTGGTGGCTGCTCGAATATCTGCCGAAGCGCGCGACCTACAAGGAATGGCCGGCGCGAAGGGCGCATTTCGGCTATTACATTCCCGATGGCGAGCCGCGCTTCATTCCCGACGGCGCCGTGATCCACGAATCCGCGCTGCAGCGCATGGACGCGCTGCCGAGCTACCGCCCGGTGAATTTGCCGCGGAGTTACGAGAAATTCCCGATGCCCGTGCCGCCGGCGCATGCGAGCGCGGAGGAGGTTGGAGCGGAGTGAGGCTAGTTTCGTAGGGTGGGCAAAGCGAAGCGTGCCCACCATCTATCCTCACCCGCGTCACGAATGGTGGGCACGCTTCGCTTTGCCCACCCTACGGCCTCGTCGCAATGACGGAGAAAGCGAGCGAAACTGTCTCTCAGCCGTCATTGCGAGCGAAGCGAAGCAATCCATGCCTCAGCAAGCGGAAGTGTGGATTGCTTCGTCGCTTCGCTCCTCGCAATGACGCGGAAAGAGCGGAGTGCCCCCTTCCCTTCTCAGGGAGAAGGCAAAAACCCGCTGCGCGAATAATCTAATTTCATCAGCCGATTCAACGTGATTTGCGCCGTCCAGATCGCCCGGCAAAAATATTCCGCTTCCCTTTCAACGCAAATCACCCTCCTTTGCGCGCTATCCCGCCTCATCGAAGAGGGGCGTACGCGTCGTCACGATACGTGGAGTGCGGGGAGCGGTGGACGTGAAAGCGCACGCGCGCGCGAGGCATTGCAGGGCGGCCCTTTGGCCGTGAGCAACAATTCCGCGCAGGACGAGCGGCGCAATCGCGTACGGCAAAACCGTGTGGTCCTGGCGCCCGTGGCTGGCGTTAAGCCGGCGGAGGATTTGCAAAAGCCCGACCGGGCTTTTCAAAACCTTCAATCCGCCGGCGATGGAGGCAAAAGGAATTCGTCTCCAGGGAGAGCACGGCATAAGCCGTAAAACCACTGCGCAGGGAATGCCGGCGTGCCCCGGCTTCACCTGTATGCTCGTGTGCGCTTCTCTCTACACATTGCACACGAGACCGCGGGTGGCAGCCGTCACCCGGCATTCCCAGCGCCCTCTCGATTTTGGGGGGTGAACGAAATGGAAAAACTCGGGCGAACCACGCTGCGAGAACGCGGCGGTGCGCCTCCCCCTCTCCTGCTTGCGGGGGAGGGTCGGGGTGGGGGTGCCTCCGCATAATGACTCGTCGAATGGAACGACATCTGCACAGAGATTGATGGGGATCGTAATGATGAGCGCGTTATCCGGAGAGACCCCCACCCCGGCCCTCCCCCGCAAGCGGGAGAGGGGGAACTCCGCACTATTCGGCCATTGGCCCATCGCCTCCGCTACCCTCCGGCCCCATTCCCGCCGCCGCACGACCCAAATGGTTTACGAATCGTTCAACACTGCCCCCTATTCTCACCCATCTGGGGCCAGAACCGGCTTGAAACGCTCAGGACGAGCGATGCTGACACGATCGATCGCCGACGAAGTCGAGGCGGCCATCCAGGCCGGTTCGGCGGAAAAACATCTGGACGCGCTGAGGCAGGTCACGGACCTGTTTCTGTCCGCCGACGGCTATTCCGGCGAACAGATCGAGCTGTTCGGCGACGTGCTGGAACGGCTGATCCGCACCATCGAGCTGCGCGCGCTGGCCGATGTCTCCGCGCGCATTGCGCTCGCCGAAATGAGCACGCAGCTCGCCTCCATCAAGCAGGCGCCGAAGGCGGTGATCCGCAGGCTCGCGAATAATGACGAGATCACGATCGCGCGTCCCGTGCTGACCGAATCGGCGCGGCTTTCCGCCGAGGATTTGATCGAACTCGCCGAGACCAAGAGCGAGCAGCATCTGCTCGCGATCTCCGGGCGCTGGTGGCTGACCGAGATCGTCACGGACGCGCTGCTGAAGCGGCATTATCCCTCCGTCAGCCGGCGGCTGGTGAGCAATCCCGGCGCGCGGATGTCAGCGTCCGGCTATGCCATCGTGCTGAAGCAGGCGGAAAGCGATCCGGATCTCGCGGTCGAGACCGGCATTCGCGTCGACCTGCCGGTCGAGCAGCGCCGGCAATTGCTGCAGAGCGCGACCGAGGCCGTGCGCACCCGGCTGTTGTCGCGCGCACCGCCGCATCTGTTCGAGGAAATCCGCAGCGCGATCGCGGCCGCCTCCGTCGGCGCCAGCCGCGAAATGTCGCGCACCCGCGATTTTTCCGCCGCCCGCCGCTTCGTCGCGGCACTTAGCAAACACGGCAAGCTCAACGAGCCGGCGCTGCTGGCGTTCGCGAAGGAGCGCAAATACGCCGAGACCGTCGCAGCACTCGCCGAACTGTCGGCGTCGAGCATCGAGGTGATCCGCCCGGTCATGCAGAGCCTGCGCGACGACGGCGTGCTGATCCCCTGCCGCGTCGCCGGATTAAACTGGGAAACGGTGGCCGCCATCCTCGACAGCCGCTTTGCCGCCGGCAGCATGGGCCGCCATGAACTGGCGAAAGCGAGAGAGCAATACGCCAGGCTGACGGTGGAGAACGCGCGGCGTTTGTTGAAATTCTGGCAAGTCCGCGCCGCGGATGCCGCAAAGACGAAGTGAGGAATGAGGCGACGCTCCATCCACCGTCATTGCGAGGAGCGCTAGCGACGAAGCAATCCACCTCTCGGCATAAAGAAAGAATGGATTGCTTCGCTTCGCTCGCAATGACGTGGAAGGAGCGGCGAACTCAGTTGCCCTCCTCCCCTTGCGGAAGAAGGGAAGATCCGTCACGCCGCCTTTGTCAGCCCAGCGTCGAGATGCTTCAGCCGCGGCATCACTTCGTGCCGCAGCAGGCGCAGCGAATTGTACCACGCTTCCGGCTTGTGCTTGTAGTCGAAGCCGAACACCAGCAGCGTGCCGAAGCCGCCGACCTCGTGATAGATTTTCTCGATCTTCTCGGTGACCGTCGCAGGCGAGCCCACGATCCAGTTGTTGCGCGCGCAATATTCGGCGGTGACGTCGCTGTCGGCGATATCGGGCGTGGCCTTGAGATAGTCCTTGAAGCCGAAATGGCCGAGCAACGGCAGGAAATATTCGGTCATCATCCGGCCCATCATGTCGCCGACCGAAAGCCGCCACGCCTCCTCGTCGGTATCGGCGATGAAGACCTCGCGCACCAGCCGCCAGTCGCTGCGCTTCGGCTTGCGTCCGGTTTTCGCAGCACCGACCTCGACGGATTCCCAGTGGCTGCCGACGTAAGCGGGATTGAGGTTGAGGCTCATCGGAATGTAGCCGCGCTCGCCCGCGAGCTTGAGCGTGTCCGAGCCCTTGGAAAGGCCCGCGACGCCGATCGGCGGATGCGGCGCCTGCAGCGGCTTGAGGTGGGGCTTGAGGAAGTCGAACATCGTGTCCGGCTTGTTCACGGTCCAGAACTTGCCGGTGTAGTTCCAGGGCGCGTCCTCGGTCCACATTTTGAGGATGATCTCCAGCGCCTCCCGCGTCATGTCGCGGTTCTGGCCGGACATGCCGTCGACATTGAACATCGCCCAGTCGCTCGGCAGGCCCGAGGCCGCGACGCCGAAGTTGAGACGTCCGCCGGAGAGGTGATCGAGCATCGCGACGCGGTTCGCCAGTTCCGCCGGGTGGTGATAGGGCAGCAGGAAGCCGCCGGGGCCGAGACGGATATTCTTGGTCTGCAAGAACGCCTGCGCGAGGACGAGATCGGGCGAGGGATGCGGTTCCCAGGGCGCGGTGTGGTGCTCGCCGATCCAGGCTTCCTGATAGCCGAGTTCATCGAGCCAGCGCAGCGTCTGCAGGTCCCAGTCGTGACCCTCTTTCAATCCGCACTCCGGCGGATGGGACGGCATCGTGAAATATCCGATTTCCATAGGGCGTCCTCGCTGTATGTTGTTATTGAAAACGCGTCTGTCGCGCGCAAGCGAGAGCATAGCACGCCCGGCGTGCGGCCGAGTTATGACGAAACGGATGGGCAGAGGTCAGGTTTCGAGATCGTCATTGCGAGCGAAGCGAAGCAATCCATCTCACCGCACAAAGAAAGAATGGATTGCTTCGCTGCGCTCGCAAGGACGGGGAAAGAGCGGAGCGCTCCCTTCCCTTCTCCCCTTGTGGGAGAAGGTGGCTCGCTGACGCGCAGCGGCAGCGAGACGGATGAGGGGTCTGTCTCCGCGGAGAGAACCCCTCATCCGGCGCTTCGCGCCACCTTCTCCCACAGGGGGAGAAGGAAAGAAAGCAACGCGCTACCTCGTCCCGAACGTGGTCGCGCCGAACAGCGCCTTCTGTGTCGAGGGCTGCGAGCGCCAGTATTGCGGCGGCGCGAACACCTCGCCACCGAGTTCGGCGGCCGCGTGCCAGCCCCAGCGCGGATCGTAGAGCATGGCGCGGGCGAGCGCGACCATGTCGGCCTTGCCGCTCGCCACGATCTCCTCGGCCTGCTTCGGCTCCGTGATCAGGCCGACAGCGATGGTGATGAGCCCCGTCGCCTCGCGGATCGCCTGCGCGAACGGCACCTGATAGCCGGGGCCGAGCGGAATCTTCTGCAGCGGCGACACGCCGCCCGAGGACGCGTCGATCCAGTCGACGCCGTGCTTCTTCAGTTCATGCGCGAATTCGATGGTCTGCGCCAGATCCCAGCCGCCCTCGACCCAGTCGGTGCAGGAGACGCGCAATCCGACCGGCTTGTCGTGCGCAAACGCCGCGCGCACCGCGTCGAACACTTCGAGCGGAAAGCGCATGCGGTTCGCAAGCGAGCCGCCATATTGATCGGTGCGCTGGTTTGATATCGGCGACAGGAACTGGTGCAAGAGATAGCCGTGCGCCGAATGCACCTCGATGGCGTCGATGCCGAGCCGCTCGGCGCGCTTCGTCGCCGCTACGAACGCCTCGCGCACGCGGGCAAGGCCGGCGGCGTCGAACGCAACCGGCGGCGTCTCGCCCTGCTTGTGCGGGATCGCCGACGGCCCCTCCGCCCGCCAGCCGCCTTCGCTGACGGGGATCAGTTGTCCGCCGTCCCACGGCGTATGGCTCGACGCCTTGCGGCCGGCATGGGCGAGCTGCATCATCACCGCTGCCTTCGAGCGCTTCCGCACCGAGGCGAGGATCGGCTTCAGCGCGGCTTCGGTGGCGTCGTTGTAGAGGCCGAGGCAGCCCGGCGTGATGCGGCCAGACGCCTCCACCGCCGTCGCCTCGATGCAGAAGATCGCGGCGCCCGACAGCGCCAGCGAATTGATGTGGGTGAAGTGCCAGTCATTGGCCTCGCCATCGACGGACGAGTACTGGCACATCGGCGCCACCATGATGCGGTTGGCAAGGTTGAGGCCGCGCAGCTTGATCGGGGTAAACAGAGCGCTCATGACAGGGGGATCCGGAAGGAAAGCGGGCCTCAATGCTAGCGAGCCGCTCTCCTCTCCTCAACCCGTGCCGCTGCAACCCTCCCCTACTCCACCAGCGTGAATTGCAGCAGCAGATTGCGCTGGATCATCGAGAAATTGTCGTCGGAGACGAGCGTCAGCACCGTCTCGCCCTCGGCCGTCACATGGGCGTCAATGCCTTCCATGTTGTCGATCTCGTTGCCGAGATCGGCCTCGAATATCGCGGGACCGTCGATCACCGCCCCGGGGACGATGGAGGCGAGCGCGATGCGGCGGATGCGGATGCCGACCCCACCGAGCCAGGAGAATTTGCGTTCCAGCAGCAACAGCCCGCCGGAGGGCAGCAGCACCGCGTCGCTGACGTCGAAATTGTCGGTGCGGCGGATGCTGAACAGCCCCAGCGACTTGCCGCCGATCAGGAAGGCTGTGATGTTGCCCTGCGCGTCGAGCCCGCGTTCGGAGATCGCGATCAGCGTTCCCGCCAGGGCCAAGCCCTTCGGCACCACCACCAGCGCCTCGATGCCCTTGTTGTAGGGCAGCTTGCGCACGCCCAGCGGCAGTTGAATCAACTCGCCGTGTGCGCGCGTGAATCCCCTGGCAAAGTCGAAGCGCAGTATCTGGTTGACGCGCTCGAGCCCGACATAGACCAGCGAACCGTCGAGCGCGAGCGCCTCGGTGTCGAACCAGCCGCGCGAGGTGATCGGCTTGCCGTCGGGGCCGATCATCGGCGAGGCCTCGACATCGTCGAGCCCGGCCATTTCGCGGCCCTTGTAGACGATGCGGCCGGTGAACCAGCCGCCCTTGTCGCTGATGGCGATGAAGCGCTCGCCCTTGGCGTCCAGCCGCAGCCCCGACAATCCGCCGAAGCCGCGAAAGCGCGAAGTGAGAATGAGGCCGCTGCGATATTCGAGTTCGCCGAACCGCACCCGCGACCGGTCGCGGGTATCGAACGAGGGTAGCGGCCGGGCGTTGACGTCGATCGAAACCGGGGTGCTGACGGTGAACTCGTCAGGAGTCGCCTGCTTCGGCGGCCGCTGGACGGCCGTTTGCGCAGCCGCGATGGCCGGCATGGCCGTTAACGAAAGCCCCGCCGCTGCATATTTCAAAAGGCGGCGGCGGCCTATGGGTGGGGGCATGCGCTCACGAATGCAGGCGGCGCGGCCGGTGGTGGCCGGAGACGGGCGCGGCGCCGTGAGTCTCGCTGAACAGTTCGGCGAGTTTTTCGGTGATGGCGCCGCCGAGCTCCTCGGCATCGACGATGGTGACCGCACGGCGGTAGTAGCGCGTGACATCGTGACCGATGCCGATCGCGATCAGTTCGACCGGCGAACGGGTCTCGATCTCCTCGATGATGTGGCGCAGGTGCCGCTCGAGGTAGTTGCCGGGATTGACCGACAGCGTGGAGTCATCCACCGGCGCGCCGTCCGAGATCATCATCAGGATCTTGCGCTGTTCGGGCCGGCCGAGCAGGCGCTTGTGCGCCCAATCCAGCGCCTCGCCGTCGATGTTCTCCTTCAAGAGGCCCTCGCGCATCATCAGGCCGAGATTCTTGCGCGAGCGCCGCCAGGGCGCGTCCGCAGACTTGTAGATAATGTGCCGCAGGTCGTTCAGCCTGCCCGGATTGGCCGGCTTGCCGGCGGCAAGCCACGCCTCGCGCGACTGCCCGCCCTTCCAGGCGCGGGTGGTGAAGCCCAGAATCTCGACCTTGACGCCGCAACGCTCCAGCGTGCGCGCGAGAATATCGGCGCAGGTCGCCGCCACCGTGATCGGGCGGCCGCGCATCGAACCGGAATTGTCGAGCAGCAGCGTCACGACCGTATCGCGGAAGGTCGCCTCCTTCTCATGCATGAAGGACAGCGGATGATAGGGATCGGTAACCACGCGCGACAGTCGCGCCGGATCGAGGATGCCCTCCTCGAGATCGAACTCCCAGGCCCGGTTCTGCTGCGCCATCAGCCGACGCTGCAGCCGGTTGGCGAGCCGCGCGACGATACCCTGCAGATGCGCGAGCTGCTTGTCGAGATAGGAGCGCAGCCGCTCCAGCTCGTCATGGTCGCAGAGATCTTCGGCGGCGATGACCTCGTCGAATTTCGGCGCAAAGGCGTGATATTCCGGCCCGCGCGGCTCGTTGGCGCCGCGCGTGTTCGGCCGTGTCGCCTCGCCCGGTGTCTCGTCGTCGCCGAGTTCGCCGTCGTCGAACGTATCCGACGTGGAAGCCTGCGCGCTCTCCATAGCGCTCTCAGACATTTCGTCGGTGGACGCCTGCGCCTGGTCAGCGCTCATTTCCTGCGCGGCATCGCTGTCGGGCGAGCCCTCGGCCCCGGACTGATCGTTCTCGCCGTCCTGGTTCTCGTCGTCGTTCTCGTCGTCATCGGCATCCGCGTCGCGGTCGTCGCCGAGGTCGAGCGCCGACAGCAGGTCATGCACGAGGTCGCCGAACTTGGCCTGGTCCTCGGTGACGCGGCTGAGCTTGTCGAGCCGGGCGCCGATCTTGTCTTCGAGCACCGGCCGCCAGAGATCGACCATCTTCTTGGCAGCCGTCGGCGGCGCAAGGCCGGTCAACCGCTCGCGCACCAGCATCGCCAGCGCATCCGACAGCGGCGCATCGGCGCGGTCGGTGATCTCGTCATACTTGCCGCGATGGAAATGATCATCGAGCATTGCGGTGAGATTTTTTGCAACACCTGACATCCGGCGCGAGCCGATCGCTTCGACGCGGGCCTGCTCCACCGCCTCGAACACGCCGCGCGCCTGCGGATTTCCCGGCATCAGCTTGCGGTGCACCTTGGGATCGTGACAGGCGAGCTTCAGCGCGATCGAATCGGCGTGGCCACGCACGATCGCAGCGTCCCGCTTGGTCATCTTGCGGGCGGGCTCGGGCAGCCGCGCCTTGCCCGGCGCGAGACCGGGACGTTCGGCCGCGAACGTCACGTCCAGTTCCGGCGCTTTGGCAATCGCCTTCAGGCATGAGGTCACCGCGCGCTTGAACGGCTCGGTCGGCGCTTCCTTGGATCCGGTACGGAATTTGGAGTTGGATGATGTGCTCATAGCGCTTTCGTAAACCAGTGCCGCGTGACGCCGCCGGGATAGCCTTCGATCGAACCGAATTCCTCGTAACCGCAAGCGCGGTAGAAACCCGGCGCCTGAAAACTCATCGTGTCCAGATAGGACCGCGTGGCCCCAAACCTTCTCGCTTCGTCCTCAATCGCCTTTATCAGCCTCGTTCCATAGTCCTTGCCGCGAAGCTTCTGCTCCATCCAGAACAGCTGAATGAACAGCACCGTGGTCCAGACTTCGCCGACGATCCCGCCGACGATCTTGTCCTCTTCACGCAGCGCGATGGCGAGGCGCTTGTATTTCTGCTTCCCCATCTTCTCGGCGTTGAAGCCGAGAAGTCCGCCGAGCACCGCCTTCTTGGTCTTTCCAATGGTGCGCTCGACGGAAATTTTCGCCATGGGCTAGCTGAGCGCCACGTTGACCGCCGATTCCGGCAGCTCCGCGTTGAAGCAGCGCTGATAGAACTCGGCCACCAGCGGCCGTTCCAGCTCGTCGCACTTGTTGAGGAAGGTGACGCGGAACGCAAAGCCGATGTCGCCGAAGATTTCGGAGTTCTCGGCCCAGGTGATCACGGTACGCGGGCTCATCACCGTCGACAGGTCGCCATTGGCGAAGGCGTTGCGGGTGAGGTCGGCGAGCCGCACCATCTTGTTGACGATGTCGCGGCCTTCCTGCGTGCGATAGTGATGCGCCTTGGAAAGCACGATCTCGACTTCCTCGTCATGCGCCAGATAATTCAGCGTGGTGACGATTGACCAGCGGTCCATCTGGCCCTGGTTGATCTGCTGGGTGCCGTGATAAAGACCCGAGGTATCGCCGAGGCCGACCGTGTTGGCGGTCGAGAACAGGCGGAACGCCGGGTGCGGCTTGATCACCTTGTTCTGGTCCAAGAGCGTCAGGCGGCCGGAGACTTCCAGCACGCGCTGGATCACGAACATTACGTCGGGGCGGCCGGCGTCATATTCGTCGAACACCAGCGCGATGTTGTGCTGCAGCGCCCAAGGCAGGATGCCGTCGCGGAATTCGGTGACCTGCTTGCCGTCCTTGATGACGATCGAGTCCTTGCCGACCAGGTCGATACGGCTGATGTGGCTGTCGAGGTTGACGCGCACGCACGGCCAGTTCAGGCGCGCCGCAACCTGCTCGATGTGGGTCGATTTGCCGGTGCCGTGATAGCCGGTGACCATGACGCGGCGGTTCTTGGCGAAACCGGCGAGAATCGCGAGCGTGGTGGCGCGGTCGAAGCGGTAATCCGAATCGACCTCCGGCACGTGCGGGTCGACTTCGGAATAGGCCGGCACTTCGAGGTCGCTATCGATACCGAAGACCTGCCGGACCGACACCTTCATGTCGGGCATACCGGCGGGCTCCGAAACTTTGCTCATGGCGGCGGTCGTCATCAATCCTCCGAGAGGTCCCGGGCGTTCCCGAAACCAGATCTGTTAAATGGCTGCGGATGGGGGCTGTTACCAACCTAGCAGAGAGCAAGGGCCGGCAGAAGCCCGCGGCGCAATCAAAGTTCCGTTGCCTTATCATTGAGATAGGCTGTGTATCGACTTTTTGGAGGGCTGCCCTGCGAATCACGCCGCACTTTTGCCGGTTTGCGCCCTGCCCACGCCCAAACCGGAGGGCGGCGGCACTTTCAGGCCTCATCCGGGCTTGGTAGCTCTGAATGCAGGCGGCCCACCCAGAGGACGGCAAGGTTGTGACTTCATTCCTCGATCCCGTGATCGCATTCGTTTCGGCCCACCCGTGGCTGGCTTATCTGACGCTATTTCTCGCAGCCCTCCTGGAGGCGATCCCGGTCGCAGGCGCGCTGGTGCCGGGATCGACCATCATCCTGGCCCTGAGCGCGCTGGTGCCCGGCGGCGAACTGAATCTGTGGGGCGTGCTGGCGGCCGCGATCGCGGGCGCCCTGCTCGGCGACGGTTCGGCCTTCTGGGCCGGCCATCGCTCGCAACGCGAGATTCTCGGCGCCTGGCCGATGTCGAAATATCCCGCCGTGATGGCCCAGAGCGAGACGTTCTTCCAGCGTTGGGGAGCGCTCGCCGTGCTGTTCGCGCGCTTTGTGCCGCCGATTCGCGCCTTCGTACCGATCACTGCGGGCGCGCTCGGGATGTCGCCGGCGAGGTTCTACAGCGTCAATATTGCTGCCGTCCTTGCATGGGCTTCGGCGCATGTGCTGCCGGGCGTATTCGCGGTCTCGGCGCTGCACCACTATGCTGGCCTGCCGCATCACCAACACATCGGCAAACATCTCTGGATTTTGGGCGTGTTCGCAACGGCGATCATCGCGCTCGGCGTCTGGACGCTGCGCCGCCGTCAGGCGCGGCCGGGGCTTCGTCCCGGCGCCGGACCGACATAGCGCGCGCGGGGCCGGATCAGGCGGCCGTGCTGCAATTGCTCGCAGGCATGCGCGATCCATCCGACCGTGCGCGCCATCGAAAACAGCACCAGTTCATGACCCGGCGGCAGGCCGAGCGTGTGCACGAGCACCGCAAGCGCATAGTCGATATTGACGAACTCACCGGTTGCTTCGGCAATCCGTTCAGGAATTTCGTGGGTGAGCTTGCGGTCGGCGCCCGAGCGCGCCAGCGCTTCCAGCAGCGCCCGTGCGCGGGGATCGCCGTGCTTGTAGACCCCATGGCCAAAGCCTGCGAAACGTTCGCCGAGCGCGACGCGCTCGCGGATGACGGGGGCAACCTCGCCATTGGCAAGCGTCTTCAGAAGCTGCGCCGCCAGCACGCCGGCGCCGCCATGCTTCGGCCCCTTCAGCGCGACGAGGCCGGCGATAACCGCATCATAGAGGTTCAAGCCGGTTGACGCCGCGCAGCGCACGGTGAAGGTCGACGCGTTCAGTTCATGGTCGGCCAGCAGCACCAGCGCACGGCGGATCAGATCGGGCGCGTGCTTGTTGTCCGGCGCCCAGGCGCGGGCAATCTGGGAATGCAGCGGTTTTGCCGATGATTTTGCATTCAGCATGGTCGCAACCACCAGCCGCACGATGCGGCCGCCGACCATCGCGCGCCCGTCGGGCGCCCGGGTGAAGGCGCGCGGGTCCGCGGCGGCCGCCAGCGCCAGTACGGCGATGGCGCGATCGATCGCATTGGCTTTGCGCGTGGCCTCGGCGACGGCGCGCATTTCGTCTGAAATGATCGGGCAATTGTCCTGATCGAACGGGTCGACGCCGGTCACGTCCCACAGCAGCGTCGCGGCATGTTCGAGCGTGTCGCGCTCTGCGAGATCGATGCAGTTGACGCCACGATAGATCGCACCCTCCTCGGTAATGGTCCCGACGGTCGAATCCATCACCGGCAGATCGGCGTCGAAGCTGCGCAGGCCACGCGGCTCCGGCGACGGCGTACGCCGCTCCTTCAGCGTGCGGACGTCTTCGGCCCGGTAGCGATGGCTGCGGGAATCCTCCGACGGCTCCGAGCGGATCAGGCCACGGCTGACATAGGCATAAAGGGTGGCCTGCGAGATCGCGAGTTCGGCGGAGGCCTCGCGGGCCGAGAGGTAAAGGCCGGCAGATTTTTTCATATTGATTTACATAATCAAGATTGATCAATCTGTCGAGAGGCCCGACCTTTGGCAGCAGGCAAAGGAGAGCCCCATGAACATGCAGATTTCGAAGACCCCGATCGGCCTCGACGGCATTCCGGCCGCCGAAACCGTGCTCAGCCATGTCGATGGCGAGCGCGGGGAACTGATCATCGCCGGCGAGCGGGTCGGCGACCTCGCCCGCAAGACCGGTTTTGAGGGCGTGACCGCCCGGTTATGGAGCGGCGGCACCGGCCAGCCGATCGGCGAAGCCGCGGTTCGTGCAGCGCTCGGCGCGGGGCGTGAACGCGCCTTCGCCCGGTTGCCGGATCTTCTCGGCATTACGCGCGGCCTGTCGATCATCGACGGTTTTCGGGCGGCGATCGCCGGGCTGCGCGCGGAAGCAGGCCTCGCGCATGAGGCCACGATCGTCGGCGCCTTTCCGGTGATTGCCGGCGCACTGGTGCAGCGGGTGAAGGGCAATGATCCCGTCGCACCCGATCCGACGGCAAGCCATGCCGCCGACACGCTGTCGATGATGCTCGGCCGCAAGCCTGACGCGCGGGAAGCCGCCGCGCTCGACGCCTATTTCGTCACGGTCTGCGACCACGGCATGAACGCGTCGACGTTTGCGACGCGCGTGGTCGCCTCGACGCAGGCGGATTTGTTCGCGGCTGTCACCGCCGGCTATTGCGCGCTGACGGGTCCGCTGCATGGCGGCGCACCCGAGCCGGTGCTGGAAATGCTGGATGCGATCGGCTCGACCGAGCGCATCAAGCCGTGGGTCGATAGTGCGCTCGCCCGCGGCGAGCGGCTGATGGGATTCGGCCACCGCGTCTACCGCGTCCGCGACCCGCGCGCCGATGTTCTCAAGGGCGCGATCGAGCGGCTCGCCGGTGAAGGCACCGACCTGCCGTTTGCGGGCGAGGTCGAGGCCTATATCCGCAGCGCGTTGCGGATCAAGAATCCGGACCGGCCGCTCGACACCAATGTGGAGTTCTTCACCGCGATCCTGCTCGACGCGCTCAAAATCCCGCGGCAGGCGTTTACGCCGATCTTCGCGGTAGCCCGTGCGGCGGGCTGGACGGCGCATGCCCGCGAGCAGCAGCGCGGCGGACGGCTGATCCGGCCGAGTTCGGCGTATATCGGGCCCATGCCGGGGTAAGCGAGCAAAAGTGTTTGGAAGGCAACAACGGAGCTATCATCTCCGCTGTCGTCCCTGCGAAAGCAGGGACCCATAACCACAAATGCGTGATGTTGCGCGAAAGCCGTCAACCAGTGGAATTAAATCTAGAAGCCACGGCGTATGGGCCCCTGCTTTCGCAGGGGCGACGATCAGGCGCGTACCACGGTCTTTAAATAATTATACGCCTTGATGATCTCGATCAGGCGGTCCTCGGTGGAGCGGTCGCCGCCATTGGCGTCGGGATGGTGCTGCTTGACCAGCGCCTTGTACTTGGCCTTGACGTCATCCAGCGTTGCTTCGGCGGAAAGCCCCATCACCTGCAGCGCCTTGCGTTCGGCGTTCATCACCTTGCGGGTTTCGGCCTTGGCCTCCGCGCCGGGTCCGGGCCGCCAACGGCCGCGGCCGTTGAGCTCGGAGAACATGCTGAAGGGATCGGCGGCGCCATCAAAGTCCTCGGCGCTGGGCTGCTTGCCCTTCTTGCCGCCGGTGTTGGCGCCCATCTTCCAGGTCGGACGATGGCCGGTCAGCGCATCCTTCTGGTAGCGCGCGACGGCATCGGCATTCATGCCCTGGAAGAAATTGTAGTTCTGGTTGTACTCGCGGACGTGGTTGAGGCAGAAGTGAAAGTACTCGCGGGAATTCTCGCGGCCCTTGGGCGCGCGATGCGGGCCCTTGTTCTGGCAGCCCGCCCATTCGCACATGGCGGATTCTTCATTCGCACGCGCCTGCGCCTTCGCGCTGACCTTGTTGGGCTTGATGCGAATGGAATCGAAGAACTTGGATGAATCAATCGGCATAGCTGACTTTGACTACGCAATGCGCAAGGCTTCAAGTCTTGACATTGCGAATACCTCCGTTCGGATACAACATTGACGAAAAGCAGACACGGAATTATCTGCCACCACCATGAGCACCAGGGATATTATCATAAACAAGTTGCGTGAAGCTTTCTTGCCGGAAAGCCTCGACGTCGCGGACGAATCTCATCTGCATGAGGGCCATGCCGGCCACAGACCGGGCGGCGAGACGCACTTCAGAGTGTATATCGTGTCTCCGGCCTTCGAAGGGAAGAGCCGGATCGAGCGCCACCGCATGGTAAATGCGACGCTTGAGGCGGAACTCAGGGGATCCGTCCATGCGCTCGCCATCAGGGCGCAGGCGCCGGGAGAAGCCGCCCGGTAATCCGGCAAACCCGGCGCAAGAATGTGAGCATCCGATGGTGTCGCAGAGGCTCATTGTTTTGGCCGGCCTTCCCGGTTCCGGAAAGAGCACGCTGGCCGAAGGCCTTTCCCACCATTTTTCGCTGCCGCTGTTTTCCGTCGACCCGATCGAGGCGGCGATGTGGCGCGGCGGGCTGTCCCGGGATCATACGGGAATCGCGGCCTACGTGGTCGCGGAAGCCTTGGCCGAGGAGCATCTACGACTGGGGCGATCCGTCGTGATCGACGCGGTCAATCCGGTCGAGGCGCCGCGCGCGGCGTGGCGAAAGCTCGCCGCAAAATATCGCGCGGATTTGAAGGTCATCGAATGCGTCTGCGTCGACCAGGCGACGCATCGCCGGCGGATCGAAACGCGAATCCGCGGCATCGAGGGCATGGCCGAGGTCACCTGGGAAAGGGTCGAGAAGCGGCGCGCGGAATATGAAGCCTGGACCGATGCGAGGCTGACGCTGGATACGTCGGCGCACCCGCCCGAACGGTTGCTCGCCGAAGCCATCGGCTACCTGACATGAGGCTATCAGCCAGCTTTCTGTGAAGATCGGCGGAGACGGTAGAACGATTTTCGCAAACGTGAGACAATCACTGAGGCGATGCATCAAGTTCCGTTCGGATGCGGGGTCGGGCTGACCCAGATGCCATCGCAGCTCGATGGGGTCGTCCGATGCGATATTGGACACGCTTCAGATGGACCGCCGCCGTGGCGTTGACGATTGCGGCACCTTCCGTGCGGGCGCAGGCGCTTGATATGCCGAGCCCCTTTGTCCAGGAAGTGCTGGTCAAGAGCATTCTGGTGACGCTCAACGATGCGGTGGTGTCGGATAATTTCACGGTCCTGCACGCCAAGATCTCAAAGCCGTTCCGCGATCAGTTTCCGCCCGAGAAGCTCCGGATCATCTTCAAGGACCTGGTCGAGAAGCACGCCGTGTTTGACGCGATCGTCGCCAGCCCGGTCATTTCAGAGGAAGACGCGAAAATCGACGACAAGGGCGTGCTGCGCCTCAAAGGTCGCTTCGATACCACGCCGAAGAAGGTGAAGTACCAGCTCGGCTTCATTCCCTCCGACGGCCAGTGGAAACTATCTGGCGTCGCGATCGATATCGAATAGCCGACGCCGCTTGCGGCATACGCCGGCTAGAACGCCGTCCCCGCCCGCTTCGGTTTCGGATCTTCCCCCTCGGCTTCGCGCGGCAGCGGCGTGATCTTCAGCGCGGTGATGCGGTTGCGCTCGCGGCGCAACACGCGGAAACGGCAGCCATGGAAGGTGAAATTCTGGCCGCGTTCGGGGATCGAGCGCGCTTCGTGGATCACGAGGCCCGCCACCGTGGTCGCCTCCTCGTCGGGCAGATGCCAGTTCATGGCGCGGTTGAGATCGCGGATCGGCACCGAACCATCCACCACCACGGAGCCGTCGGCCTGAACGCGGACGCCAGCAACCACGACGTCATGCTCGTCGGAAATATCGCCGACGATCTCCTCCAGGATATCTTCCAGCGTCACCATGCCTTCGACCTCGCCGTACTCGTCGACGACGAGCGCGAAGTGGGTCTTGCGGCGGCGGAACGCCTTCAACTGTTCGGACAAAGGCCGCATCTCCGGCACGAACCAGGGCGGCAGCATGATCGCCGATACGTTGATGCGCGACATATCGCCTTCGGAGGCGCGGATCGCGCGCAACAGATCCTTGGCGTGCAGCACGCCGATGATGTTTTCGGGCTTGTCGCGCCACAGCGGAATGCGAGTGTACTCGGTCGCCAGCACCTCGCGCACCAGGTCTTCGGGTGGCAGATCGGCGTTGATCATCATCATAGCGGTGCGATGGACCATGACGTCGGATACGGCGAGATCGCCGAAGCGGAAGACGTTGTGAATGTACTCGGCCTCGCCGCTCTCAATCCCGCCATGCACGGCGGATTCCTCCACCAGTCCCTCGATCTCGGAATCGGTGAGGATTTCATGCTGCGAGGATTCCTGCACGCCGAACATGCGCAGGATCCCGCGCGAGGCGCTATTGAGTAGCCAGTTCAGCGGCCAGAAAACCAGGTAGGACAGATGCAGCGGATAGGCGATCCATTGCGAGACCGGCATCGGCTGCCTGATCGCAAACGTCTTTGGCACCTGCTCGCCGATCACGATGTGCAGCGAGGAGAATATCAGAAAGCCGGCCAGGAACGACACGAAGTGCAGGGTACGTTCCGACATGCCGAGCGGGATCAGCAGCGGCTCCAGCAGCGCCGCAACCGTGGGTTCGCCGACCCAGCCGAGGCCGAGCGAGGCCATGGTGATGCCGAGCTGGCAGCAGGCGAGATAGGCCTCGATATTGCCCATCATGCCGTGCAACAGGCGCGCGCCGAAGCGGTCCTGCTCGACCATCGCCCGGATGCGAAAGCCGCGGCTCTTGACCAGCGCAAACTCGGCGGCCACGTAAAACGCGTTGGCGGCGAGCAACAGAATCGCGAGCAGCAGATTGGACGCGGTCGAACTCATATATGCCTCGTGACAGCCCCGGCCACGCGCGACGCTTGCCCCACGCTGCGCCCCGGCAATCCCGTTCTCATCCCGACAACTTCTGTTGCAGGAAATCGCGCACCAGCGCCGGCTCCACGTCGTTTGCCACCACCGCGCGGCCGATCGCCTGCAGCAGGATGAAGGTCAGCTTGCCGCGCTTGACCTTCTTGTCCTGCGCCATCAGCGCCATCAGCGCGTCGGCATCCGCAAGCCCCTCCTGGGCAAAGCCCGCGATGTCCTGCAAATGGGTCGGCAGGCCGACGGACGCAAGGTGACGCTCGACGCGGGCAGCGTCGGCCGCCGAGATCATGCCGAGTTGAGCGGAAAACTCCGCCGCCAGCACCATGCCGATGGCAACGCCTTCGCCATGGAACAGGCGATCGGAAAAGCCGGTCGCGGCCTCCAGCGCATGGCCGAACGTATGGCCGAGGTTGAGCAGCGCGCGCTCGCCATTTTCGCGCTCGTCGCGGGAGACGATCGCGGCCTTGGCGCGGCAGGAGGTCGCGATGGCGTGCTCGCGCGCCGCGCCTCCGGAGAAGATGTCGGCGTGGTTGGCATCGAGCCAGGTGAAAAAGGCTTCGTCGCCGAGCACGCCATATTTGGCGACTTCGGCGTAGCCGGAGCGGAACTGGCGCGGCGACAGGGTGTCGAGCACGGAGGTATCCGCGATCACCAGCACTGGCTGATGAAACGCGCCGAGCAGGTTCTTGCCCTGCGGCGAATTGATGCCGGTCTTGCCGCCGACGGACGAATCCACCTGCGCCAGTAGCGAGGTCGGCACCTGCACGAAATCGACGCCGCGGCGCAGGATCGCCGCCGCGAAGCCGGCGAGATCGCCAACCACGCCGCCGCCGAGCGCGATCACCAGATCGTTGCGCTCGATCTTCGCCGCGATCAGCGCTTCCGAGACCTTCTCGAGACCGGCATAGGTTTTCGATATCTCGCCTTCCTCGACGATGACGCGCGAGGTCGGAATGCCGGCCTCGCTGAGCGAACGCTCGGTCGGCTCCAGCCAATGCTTTGCCACGGTACGGTCGGTGACGATGGCGGTGCGCACGCCCGGGCGCAGCGCGGCGACGCGCGCGCCGAGCGTCTCCAGCACGCCGCGGCCGATGACGATGTCATGGGCGCGGTCGCCGAGGGCAACATCGACCGTGATGTCAGCGGAATGTTTCAATGGCGCAGTCATGGCGTGACGTTGATCCCGTCGGTTGCCGGCTGGGCAGAAGGGCTGCCAGCGCACAGCCGGGCGCGCAGGGCATCGATACATTCGTCGACGATACGGTCGTGCGGCACGTCGCGTGACAGAATGGTCAGGTCGGCGGTCTGGTAGACCGGCTCGCGCGCTTCGAGCAGGCGGCTGACGGTCGCGACCGGATCCTCGGTCTGCAGCAGCGGCCGGTCGGCGCGGCGCCTGACGCGCTTCATGATGATGTCGACGTCCGCTTTTAGCCAGATCGAGACCGCCCTGTCGCGGATGCGATTGCGGGTCTCCTCGCGCATGAAGGCGCCGCCACCGGTGGCAAGCACCACGGGGCGGCCCTCGAGAATTCGTGCAATCACCCGGGCTTCGCCATCCCGGAAATAGGGCTCGCCATAGTTTTGGAAGATTTCCGGGATCGTCATCCGGTGTGCCGTCTCGATCTCGGTGTCGGCGTCGGTAAAGGGCAGTTGCAGCCGCACCGCCAGCCGCCGGCCGATGGTCGACTTGCCGGCACCCATCATGCCGACCAGCACGATCGAACGCCTTCCCA
Organism: Bradyrhizobium paxllaeri; assembly: GCF_001693515.2. Taxonomy (NCBI): domain Bacteria; kingdom Pseudomonadati; phylum Pseudomonadota; class Alphaproteobacteria; order Hyphomicrobiales; family Nitrobacteraceae; genus Bradyrhizobium; species Bradyrhizobium paxllaeri. Next base: position 392,162 of record NZ_CP042968.1, on the reverse strand, counting down.
GCGCCGACGTGATGTCGGCCTCCTGGGTCGGGCTCGCCTGTGCCGGTGCGGCGGTCTCGGACATCAAAAACCCTGCTGTTTGGCGGGATTTGACCCGCGCTGCGCCACCTATACTACCCCCATCGAGGCCGTTGCCAGAGACTCTTGCCACGGGGATGGGAACATGATGGATGATTTCATTGGTTAATTCGCCGCCCTGAGCCCCCTATGCCCAGTTTGTTCCGCTTTCTGACGGTCGTCGGCGTGATCGCCGCGGTGATCTATGGCGCCATTTTTGCGCTGGCGAACTTCGTCACCCCAAAACCCCGGGAAATGACGGTCACGATCCCCGCAGACAAGTTCCTCAAGAAATAGCCGCTATCGTCTGATTGGTGAGAGACCAATTCGGGGAGAGGCATCTCCATCGACGGGGATGTCCGGGCAATGCGTACCAGCAAGACGGCCAAAGACGGGACACTGATCAACCTGTTCCTCGACATGCTCGCGGCGGAACAGGGCGCGGGCGACAACACGCTGGACGCCTATCGCCGCGACCTCACCGATCTCTCGGAGTTTCTGACCCGCGCCGGCGAGAGCTTTTCCGGCGCCGGGACCGACGTGCTGCGCGATTACCTCGCCGACCTTGACACCCGCGGCTTCAAATCCTCCAGCGTGGCGCGGCGGCTGTCGGCGATGCGGCATTTATTCCGCTTCCTCCTGAACGAGCGGATCCGCGGCGACGATCCGGCGGCGATCCTGTCCGGCCCGAAACGCGGCCGCGGCCTGCCGAAAGTGCTGTCGATCGCGGATGTCGACCGCATGCTGACGCGGGCGAAAGAATTGACCGAGGCCGAGAACGCTTCACCCCAGCAGCGGCTGCGTGCGCTGCGGCTCTATTGCCTCCTCGAAGTCCTCTACGCCACGGGCCTGCGCGTCTCGGAACTGGTGGCGCTGCCGCTGTCGGCCTCGCGGCGCGATGCGCGCATGATCGTCGTGCGCGGCAAGGGCAACAAGGAACGGCTGGTACCGCTCAACGAAGCCTCGCGGCAGGCGATGGCCGATTATCTCGCCGCGATGGAAGCGCTCAGACCTGAGAAGAAGAAAAGCGCCAGCCCGTCGAAATGGCTGTTTCCTTCGTTCGGCGAGAGCGGCCACCTGACGCGGCAGCATTTTGCCCGCGACCTGAAGGAACTGGCGGCGGCCTCGGGCCTTGCGCCGCGGCTGGTCTCGCCGCACGTGCTGCGCCACGCCTTTGCCAGTCATCTGCTGCATAACGGCGCGGACCTGCGCATCGTGCAGACGCTGCTCGGCCACACCGACATCTCCACCACGCAGATCTATACCCATGTGGTCGAGGAACGGCTGAAAAGCCTGGTGCGCGACCTGCATCCGCTAGCGGAGAAGTAACCTTCGCCCCAAGCGACGCCTTGACTTCCGCGCCATCTCCCCCGAAACAGCCGTTTCCCGCCCGCGGCCTTGTTTGGCGCGCTTTCGGAAAGCCGGGTCGCCGGACCGAGATGCGCGCTAAATCATTGAAGATGCGTGCTTTCCTGAAGCGAATCGAAACCGCTTCGCCACAATGCACGATGTTACCTATATTGCTTTGATGCCGGATCAGATGCGCAGCTATCTCGACTTTGAAAAACCCGTCGCCGAACTTGAAGCCAAGGTCGACGAATTGCGCGCGCTGGCGGCGTCCGGCAGCGACATCGGCGATGAAATTTCGCGCATTGAGGACAAGGCGCAGCAGGCGCTTACCGATCTCTACGACAATTTGACGCCGTGGCAGAAGACGCTGGTGGCGCGCCATCCGCAGCGCCCGCACTTCACCGATTTCGTCAATGCGCTGATTACCGAATTCACCCCGCTCGCCGGCGACCGCAAATTCGCCGACGACGAGGCGCTGATGGGCGGCTTCGGTCGTTTCCGCGGCGAGAGCATCTGCGTGATCGGCCAGGAAAAGGGCGCCACCACCGACAGCCGCATCAAGCATAATTTCGGCATGGCCCGCCCCGAAGGTTATCGCAAGGCGGTACGGCTCATGGAGATGGCGGACCGTTTCGGCATCCCCGTGCTGTCGCTTGCGGATTCCGCCGGCGCCTATCCCGGCATCGGCGCCGAAGAGCGCGGCGTGGCGGAAGCGATCGCGCGCTCGACCGACACCTGCCTCGCGCTCGGCGTCCCCAATGTCGCGATCATCACCGGCGAAGGCATGTCGGGCGGCGCCATCGCCATCACCACCGCGAACAAGGTGATGATGTTCGAGCACGCGATCTACAGCGTGATCTCGCCGGAAGCGGCGTCCTCGATCCTGTGGCGCGACGGCACCAAGGCCCAAGAAGTCGCCACCAACATGAAGATCACCGCGCAGGACATGCTGCGCTTCGGCGTGATCGACCAGATCCTGAAAGAGCCTTCCGGCGGCGCCCATCGCGATTCGGCCGCGATGATCTCGGCCACCGGTGATGCGATCGCCGAGGCCTTCAACGAGCTGCGCAACCTCGATGCGGACGGTATCCGCCGGCAGCGGCGGCAGAAATTCCTCGATATCGGCCGCAAACTGGGCTGATTGTTTCGCCCTCGGATGATCGCGTCTGGTGCGGTCACTTGGGCCTGCCCGCCACAATCTTTAACAACCTCTAAACGGCCATTATTTTCGCCAGCGCGCTTGATTCGGCCGCAATTAGGCCGCGGCGCCGGTCTTTAAATTCTGTTGACCATGCCTGCCACCCGCAGCCGCTGGACGGTCTCGTTTGGGTTGCGGCGCAGAAGGTCAAAGGATACAGTTTTATCTAATGGCTTCAGGGCATGTTCGCTGTGATTTGGGGTGCGAAAATGCCCGGGTGGGTGTGGAGCTTAGCCTTTGATTAACCGGTCGCTGGTTCGCGCGCTCGTCACGTCGGCTGCCCTCGCAGGCACGGGCGCATTACTGGCCGGCTGTAACGGCGGGGACATGTCCCTCGCCAATAACGCCAAGGCCAACCAGCCCGTCCCGCCAAAGCTGGTCGCCGACATGACGGCAAAGGACATGGATCTGCAATCCCCGATCCTGGTCCGCCTGTTCAAGCAGGAAGCCGAACTGGAAATCTGGAAGCAGGACCGCTCCGGCCGCTTCGCGCTCCTGAAGACCTATCCGATCTGCCGCTGGTCGGGCGATCTCGGCCCCAAGATCAAGGAAGGCGACCGCCAGGCGCCGGAAGGCTTCTATTCGATCTCGCCGGCGCAGATGAATCCGCAGTCGGCCTATTATCTCTCCTTCAACACCGGCTATCCCAACGCATTCGACAAGGCGCTGGGGCGCACCGGCTCGCAGTTGATGGTGCACGGCGACTGCTCCTCGCGCGGCTGCTACGCGATGACCGACGAGCAGATCGCGGAAATCTATTCGCTGGGCCGCGAATCCTTCTTCGGCGGCCAGAAATCGTTCCAGTTGCAGGCCTATCCGTTCAAGATGACGCCAACGAACATGGCGAAGCATCGCAACAACCCGAACATGCCGTTCTGGAAAATGATCAAGGAAGGCAATGATCATTTCGAGGTGACGAAGCAGGAACCGAAGGTCGATTTCTGCGAAAAGAAATACGTGTTCGATGCCGCCAAGCCGCCGAACGCGACGCGTGACCTGGTATTTGACGCTTCGGCCAAGTGCCCGGCCTATGTGATTCCCGAAGAGATCGCCGACGCCGTGCGCGACAAGCAGGCCACCGACCTTGCCGAGACCGCGCGGCTGATCGCCAAGGGAACGCCCATGGCACGCATCAACACCGGCATCGACGGCGGCATGCACCGGGTGTTCGCGGCCCGCGTGCCCGAGGGCAGCACCGGTCTTTCCGAACCCGGCGACGGCTCGAGCCTGTCGCTCATGGCGCGGGCGCCCGGCACCGTTCCCTCCCACGTCAATCCGCCGAAAGCGCCCGCCGATCGGGCGCCTTCCGAGAATTTGCTGATGGGCGCGCCGGAACAGCCGAAGCTGGTCGCCGCGCCGGCCGCCGCTCCTGCCCCCGCTCCGACGCGGGTTGCCAATGCAGCGCCGGCAGCCACGAGCCAGAATGATGGGTGGTTCTCCAATCTCGCTCGCAAGGTCGGGTTCGGTGGCGGCGCAGCCGACGCCACCGCCAGCACACCGCCTTCAAAACCGAAGGCGGCCGAGGCCAAGCAGCCCCCGCGTCCTGAAGCGTCCGCACCCAAGACCACGGCACCGAAGCCCGACACCAAGCACGCTGCCGCAACTCGCCCGCCGCTGAAACCGTCGGTGTCGGATGCTCCGGCTCCGGCCGCCAAGGACAATCGGGTCTCGGGATCGGCGCCGATCGTGTCGACGAACTCGTTCGACAGCCGCTTCGGGGCGGTGAAGTAGGAAGCCTCGTTTCGTCTCCTGACCGACGAGGAAGAGGCGGCCAACGGCACTTTTGAATAGATCTGCCGCTGATCAGGCCATTTCGCCCGGCTTGGCTCCCTTGGCTTCTTTCGCCGCAAAATCGCGGAGAGTTCTTAGCCGCCGACTATTGGGGGCGATATTGGAAGCTCGAACGAAAGCACCGTATGCATCGCCAATTCGCCGGACGTTGAGGAGAGAGAGCGCGAGGCCCTCCCATGCGCGGCAGTCAAGCGGGTCCCTTTTCACTGCTAATTCGAAGCTCGTGACTGCATCCTGATAGTGCGCCATCCTCATCAAAGACCAACCGGCCCAGGACGGTGGGTTAATCGGGATTTGCGGAAGGTCCGTCATTGTCTGGAAAGCTCGTAAGGCCCCTTGATAGTCTTGAGTTACATAGCTTTTCAGGCCGTCGACTAGATGGACCGATATCGATGCGCTCCTTGGCAGTTGATGCAGCGCATTGACTACTGTTTGTGCGGCTCGCTCGTGCGGTACTTCAAGCAAGAGGTCAGAAAGAAGAATCGCATTTTCCAGCGATGGCGCTCGCTGCAGAGCGTCTGACAGGACCTCGACCGCAGCATCGATCTCATTGCGATAATAATGCAGCTTCGCCAGCACGGACACCAGATCAGCGCTTAGCGGACAATCGCCGCCAACACACGTGGTCGTGGGGGCCTCGACTGAAATCCGTCTTAGCAACGAGTAAAAAAGAGTGGTGCACTCTTCCGGTTCAGTGGCTCGCCCTGGCTCGGGAGTTGCATCGCCGCTCGTAATGCATGTCCCAAATATCGACGCGTCAGCGTAGGTCGGAGTCGAAATGATGGAGTAAGAGGCCGACGGACCGGCGATATTCATGTAGCGCCCAATCAGCGCATCGATGAAAACTGCCGCATCTTCGATGGCGGCGGCGGACTTGCTACGGCAATCGACAACGTCAATAGCTCGCATGACATCATGTAGGAAGTTCAGCTTCACGAAAAAAGCCTGCGGCGAATAGGCCTCCAACACATAAGTTGCAAGATTGTGAACTGTTGATTGGGCCGAGAGCGCTGCCAAGACTTGAAGACCCAATGGAATTCTTCGGGCGACTGGAATTTCTCGCAACAACTGGCCAATTTGGTCGATCTGGACTTGGTCAGAAGCCAGGCGGCATTCAAGTATCGGCTCGCGAAGATTCGGCGGAGAGTAGCTATATGGATTAAGCGGCCAGACGCCGACGCCCGGAGGCGGAGATACTTCAAATCCCGGGGCCACTACGTATCCATTTTCCAAGCATAGCTGATGAGTTGCCGGCCAATTAATCACAGCCGTGACGATTCCGGCTTGATCAAGACACTCCCAGATGGTCTTTGCGGCCCCCGCTCGAAAACCTACCGTTTCATAGAGCGCAGTTTCTCCGATTTGCCTGAATGGAAGAACGATACCGTGACGATCTGCATGACAGCCGGTCGCAACCGTTGCCCAGGAAGAGATTGAAAGATGAGGGGGAGGAAAATATGTAGGACGCCGATGGCCTAGGCTTGAAAGCTTTTCCAGGTGCGGCAGGCGCTTTGCTTCCAACAACCTGGAAAGCAGGTCCCAACCCAGCCCTTCAATTGCAATGACCATATGTCTAGCGGCGGAGGTCGAGCGAGTACGCAACTTCATCCTTGACCTGTTTCGCGCCGCTCAATCGAGCAATTTGAAGGGAGAAAGACACCGCGTCCGAGCACTTGTAATGTGCTTTCTCCTCTCCTGCTTCAAAAAAAATCCGCACCGATTCATAAAGCAGAAGTAGCGGCCCCGATGGAGATTTCCACGAAGGACTGACGGCCAAGAGATCGACGGAAGGCACTTCGCCGCTGCCGTCCCAAACGATGAGGCCCAGCAAGAGACCATTCTGCGTGATCCCGATCGAGTAGCGCGCGCAGCGTTCGTCCCGCAGCAGATAGTTAAGGCGGTGCTGCGCTTGCTGCGAATCCATTCCGTAGAATTGGGCATAGAGCGAGCTCGCGGGTACGATATCCAAAGTGCGAAGCGGAGCGATGATCAGATCGGTCGGAATCTTTTTGTGGGCACGCAATTTCTCGACCTTGGGCGCCAGGGCCGCGATCGTCGGAACGGAGAATATCTCGAATGTGTAGTTGTGATATTCCGGTTGAAAACCCCAAGACAGAAGTCGAGTCTGTTCCTGGGGATATGCCGTGGGGCGCCAAGCAAAGAGTCGCTCAACCTGCCAAAGACGAACTTCCTTTCCCAGTTCGTCTAAGAGCGCTTTTCCAATTCCCTGACGACGAAATTCTGGGACAACAACGACATTTCCTCGCAGCCCATAGACACGATTTCCATAGGGCGTGAGGGAAAAACATGCAGTTCCGGCAAGGCCGCCGGAAGTTTCCGCAACGAAAATGCTCTCCATCGGCACGTTGGAAGAGGGGATATCCGGAATCAGCCGGACTACTCCCTCGATATCCGATGGAAGAGCTTTCCTCAGCCTCAAGGCTTGGCTTTGGCCGAATCGCCTAGGCGGCGGCGAGCGATTTGCTGTTCGCTCGTCTCCGATAAAGGGCAAGTCCCACGAAGCCCAACGCCATCAAAGCCCAGGTCGAAGGCTCCGGAACAGCAGCGACCTGAGTAGGCGTCAACGGTGATCCCGCAGCAAACCTGGCGCCGGTGTTGTCGTACTCATATCCCTTGAGGACGACATTATAAGGCGAGTGTACATTGCTGTTGGTGATAACCAGATCAATGAAGCCGAAGTAGGTCTGTGCTCCAGAGGTAAAGGACATCGGAACGAACAGTTCGCCCGTGTTACCGCCGAAGTTATAGGAGGCCAAAGTACCGTAGATCGGATAGTAAATCGGGTATGAGCAGTTCTTTCCGCAACTTCCCGTTCCCGCATAGTAGGTGCCGACCTGCGCGGAATAAAAACTAGCGGCTTGGCTGGCTAGGATTTCGCCCGACAAGCTGGGGGACGAACCCGGAGTCACGCCCGAGGAAACGGGTGGACCGACAAGAGTTGTCCCGATCGATTTGTATGCCGACAGACTTATTATAGTAGGCAGTGCCGTAGTAATCGGTGCCGGCATAGCCGTAGGCATTGTTTATCGCGAACTTATTGGTGCCGTCGATATCCAGCGTAAAGGTTGAATTTGGCGCTATCGACTGGTTAAGGCCTGTGACCCCGACGATAGCAGCATCAGCCACGCTTGGCGCGAAGGACAGCGCCCCCAAAGACATCAAACCCAAACGGTAATTTAACATGTCCCTGCCTCAAAAATGTTTATTAAAATTGGGCACCATAAAATTGATTCTTTTGAATCGTGTCAAGACGGGATAAACTGTTAAATATGAGCTCCGGTTAATATAGCGTGCGCGAGGGGTGCGACTTACTCTAGCTATAACCTGTGGTAGCACGGCCTTCCTTTATCGCGATTTCTGCATTTCAAGATTGAATACTCAGCAAAATCCGAAGACGGACTTGAGCTCGGGCGCTCCGCGCCGCCCTTATGCTCAACACCCGCATCGAGGCGGTGAAACTAGACGCGGACGGAAGAGCCGCACTGGACGATCAACGCAGTCGGCTCGGAACGATTCATTCCGCATTACTAGTACGCAGCCTCTTCGATTTCGAACTTGTTGCCGCGCAACACCAGGATGCCTCTAAGCATAGCTCGCTGGCTGAACGACCGCTTCAAACGATCGCAGGTCCAGCTCGATGACCCTTCCGCGCGGCAAGGAGGTGATGTAGCCTCATAACAGGCCGCCAGCGGGCAGTGCCGAAGGCCCGTCGGAGTATCAGCGGCCTGGTGCCCACGGCGGGGCTGAAATCCTTCATCTCCAGGTTTTGTGCCGGCTCGTTTTTCATGTGAGCCGGAAGAGAGGCTAACGCCTCATCGATCAAACACGCCCTGACAGGAGGACATCATGCACTTCTGTATGACTGCGCAATACACGCCGAAATCTCTCAACGCTATCCTGGAAAATCCAAAGACCAATCGCTACGAAGCGGCCAAGAAGATGGTCGAAGCCGCCGGCGGCAAGTTGATTTCGATGTACAGCACTGCTGCCAACGGGCCCGGCGTTCTCGTGATCTTCGATGTGCCCGATCCCAACTCGGCATCGGCGATGTCAGGTGTCGTGATTGCGAGCGGCGCCGTCCACAATGTAACCCTCACTCGCCTTTGGACGCCGGATGAAATCACGCAGGTTCGGCAAAAGGCGGTCCAGATCAAAGGCTCGTACACGCCGCCCGGCGGCTAAGTGATCGGTGACCGGCTACTTGCCTGCACACTGTCGAGCACGGTCATAAAAATGGTGGCAGGCGATGACCTGCCACCATTGTCGTCCTCTGAAATCAGCGCCTAACCGTACTTGCCGTGGCAGTGCTTGAACTTCTTGCCGCTGCCGCAGGGGCAATCCTCGTTGCGGCCGACCTTGCCCCAGCTGGCGGGATTTTTCGGATCGCGATCTGCGGCGGCGACCTGGGGCACCAGCGAGACGTTGGCGAACGCCATTTCGTCCTCGCCCGTGTTGGGATCGAACTTGTGCGCCTCCATCGCCGGCAGCACCGGCTGCTGCTCTTCCGGCGGCACGATCTCGACGCGCATCAACTGCGCCGTCACCGCCTCGCGCAGATGCGCGATCATCGCCTCGAACAGGCTGAAGGCCTCCGACTTGTATTCCTGCAACGGATCGCGCTGGCCGTAGCCGCGCAGGCCGATCACCTGGCGCAGATGGTCGAGCATGATCAGATGCTCGCGCCAGAGGTGGTCCAGCGTCTGCAGCAGGATGGTCTTCTCGACATAGCGCATCACGTCGGGGCCCCATTGCGCGACCTTGGCCGCCATGTGCTCGTCGACATGCTTCTCGATGCGCGCCAGCAACTCCTCGTCGGCGATACCCTCTTCCTTGGCCCATTCGTCGACCGGCAGATCGACATCGAGCACACGCTTCAATTCGTCCTTCAGGCCGGCGACATCCCACTGCTCGGCATAGGCATGCTCGGGCACGTGCTTGGCGACGACGTCGTCGACAAAGGCGTGACGCATGTCGGCAACCGTCTCGGCGACGCTGTCGTCCTTCATCAGGTCGACGCGCTGGTCGAAGATCACCTTGCGCTGGTCGTTCTGGACGTTGTCGAATTTGAGCAGGTTCTTGCGGATGTCGAAGTTGCGGGCCTCGACCTTCTGCTGCGCCTTTTCCAGCGCCTTGTTGATCCAGGGATGGATGATGGCCTCGCCCTCTTTGAGGCCGAGCCGCTGCAGCATGGTGTCGAGACGGTCGGAGCCGAAGATCCGCATCAGATCGTCTTCCAGCGACAGGAAGAACTTCGAGCGGCCGGGGTCGCCCTGACGGCCGGAACGGCCGCGAAGCTGGTTATCGATGCGGCGGGATTCATGCCGCTCCGAGCCCATGATGTAGAGACCGCCGGGCTTGGTCATGGTCTTGGCCGGCTTTGAGCCCTTGGCGGGTTCGATCTCGACCACTTCCTCCGCCTTCAGCACGATCTCGCGGAAGCGCTCGATGTCGGCCTTGATCTGCTCGATCTTTTTGGCCTTCTCGGCCTCATCGGTGATGTTGGCGGTCTCCTGCTGGATCCGCATATCGAGCGAGCCGCCGAGCTTGATGTCGGTACCGCGTCCCGCCATGTTGGTCGCGATCGTGATCGCGCCGGGGACGCCGGCTTCGGCGACGATATAGGCTTCCTGTTCGTGGAAGCGCGCGTTCAAGACCGCGAACAGCTTGGCCGGCTTGCCGGCACGCGCCGCGGCATAGAGCTTCTCCATGCCGGCTTCGCTGCCGAAATCGATCTGCTTGTAGCCGTGCTTCTTCAGATAGTCGGCAAGCACTTCCGACTTTTCGATCGAGGCGGTGCCAACCAGCACCGGCTGCATCCGCGCATTGGCGCGCTCGATCTCCGCCAGGATCGCGGCGTATTTCTCGTTCTGGGTGCGGTAGACCTCGTCGTCCTCGTCGAGACGCGCCACCGGCACGTTGGTCGGGATCTCCACGACCTCGAGCTTGTAGATGTCGAACAGTTCGTCGGCTTCGGTCGCGGCCGTGCCGGTCATGCCCGACAGCTTTTCGTACATGCGGAAATAGTTCTGGAAGGTGATCGAGGCCAGCGTCTGGTTTTCCGGCTGGACCTGGACGTGCTCCTTGGCTTCCAGCGCCTGGTGCAGGCCTTCGGAATAGCGCCGGCCGGGCATCATGCGTCCGGTGAATTCGTCGATGATCACGACTTCGTTGTCGCGGACGATGTAGTCCTTGTCGCGGGTGAACAGCGAGTGGGCGCGCAGCGCCTGGTTGACGTGGTGCACGACCGAGACGTTCTCGACGTCGTAGAGCGACTCGCCCTTGAGCTGGCCGGCGTCACGCAGCAGCGTCTCGATCTTCTCCATGCCGCCTTCGGTCAGCGTCACCGTGCGCTGCTTCTCGTCGACCTCGAAGTCGACAACCTTCTCCAGCTTCGGCATGAAGGTGTCGATGGTGTTGTAGAAATCCGAACGGTCGTCGAGCGGACCGGAGATGATCAGCGGCGTGCGCGCTTCGTCGATCAGGATCGAGTCGACTTCGTCGACGATCGCGTAATAGTGCCCGCGCTGGACCATGTCCTCCAGCCGGTACTTCATGTTGTCGCGCAGATAGTCGAAACCGTATTCGTTGTTGGTGCCGTAGGTGATGTCGCGCGAATAGGCGTCCTTGCGCTCGGCGTCATCGAGGCCATGCACGATCACGCCGACGGTGAGCCCGAGGAAATTGTAGATCTGGCCCATCCATTCGCTATCGCGGCGGGCGAGGTAATCGTTGACGGTGACGACGTGAACGCCGCGACTGGCCAGCGCGTTGAGATAGACCGCCAGCGTCGCCACCAGCGTCTTGCCTTCGCCGGTCTTCATCTCGGCGATGTCGCCCTCATGCAGCACCATGCCGCCGATCAGCTGGACGTCGAAATGCCGCTGGCCGAGGGTGCGCTTGGCGGCCTCGCGGACGGTGGCGAAGGCCGGAATCAGGATGTCGTCGAGCGTCTTGCCGTCGGCGAGCTGCTGGCGGAATTCGGCGGTGCGGGCTTTCAGCGCCTCATCCGATAGTTTCGAGACCTCGGGCTCAAGCGCGTTGATGGCGTTGACTCGGGACTGGTACCCCTTCACCCGCCGGTCGTTGGCGGAGCCGAAAAACTTGCGGGCGAGCGCGCCGATCATGCCAATTCCTGCCTTTGCCGTTACTTGCGTTACGCCGTGACGTGGTCCACCAAGTTGCCTATCAACTCACCGTGACGCATCGCGGCAAATACCCGTTCCGGGGCATCATTCGCCTAATGAGTGGGAATTAAGCAATCCAAGGTTCAACGGCAAAAAACGCAGCAAAATAAGCGCTATCGCCGCTGGAGGTTCCGGCACAGATATGGCTGGGTCGGGGTCTTGTCAACGTAGGTCCATCTGTCAAGGAATTCATCATTTTGACAGACTTTTCGCGTTGCCAAGCCGGCATGATTGGGCGAGTGTCCCGCCGCCTTTGCCGCCCCCTCTTCAAGACAAGGATTTTCCATGACCACCTCGTTCCCGGAAACGAAAACCGGCCTGCGCTTCGGCCTCGCCTCCCTGGCCACCACGGCCTGTCTGGCTGCGATTCTGGCTGCCAGCCTGCCGGTTCGTGCCCAGGACAACCCCGTTCTCGCCAAGGTTAATGGCGTGGAGATCCGCCAGAGCGACGTTGCGCTCGCGGAGGAGGAACTCGGCCCCAGCCTCGCGCAAATGGACCCGGCAACCAAGAAGGACAATGTGCTGGCCTTCCTGATCGACCTGAAGATCGTCGCCAAGGCTGCCGAGGACAAAAAAGTCGAGAATTCCGAGGACTTCAAGAAGCGCCTGGCCTTCACCCGCAGCCGCCTTTTGATGGACAGCCTGCTCGCGTCCGAGGGCAAGGCCGCGACCACCGCCGAGGCCATGAAGAAGGTCTATGAGGAGGCCGCCAAGCAGATCACCGGCGAAATGGAAGTCCACGCCCGGCACATCCTGGTCGAGACCGAGGACGAGGCCAAGGCGATCGCGGAAGAGTTGAAGAAGGGCGGTGACTTCGCCGAACTGGCGAAGAAGAAATCCAAGGACCCGGGCGCCTCCGATGGCGGCGATCTCGGCTTCTTCACCAAGGAACAGATGGTGCCGGAATTCTCCGCCGTCGCGTTCACGCTCGAACCCGGCAAGATCTCCGACCCCGTGAAGTCGCAGTTCGGCTGGCACATCATCAAGGTCGAGGAAAAGCGCGCCCGCAAGGCGCCCGACTTCGAGCAGGTCAAGGCCCAGATCGAGACCTATGTAACGCGCAAGGCACAGGCCGAATACGTGGCCAAGCTGCGCGAAGCCGCCAAGGTCGAGCGCATGGACAAGCCGGCCGAGGCCGCCAAGACCGACGCCAAGCCGGATGCCGCCAAGCCCGCGGATTCCAAGATGGCGCCGGCGAAGAAGTAAAAAACCGCTGTCACTTCTTCGAGACCGATAGTATTTACCGTTGTCATGGCCGGGCCGAAGCGCCCGGCCATTCCATGTCCGGGGACGAGTTGGCAGCCCCGGCTGCGGTTGATCCGGTCGAAGAAGGTGCTCGCATGTCCACTACCGTCTCCCCCCTCGCCCCGACCGATGTCCCCGACATGCCCGCGATTGCGGGCGTGAAGCTCGCCACCGCGGCCGCCGGCATCCGTTACAAGAACCGTACCGACGTGCTGCTCGCGGTCATGGACAAGGGAACCACGGTCGCCGGCGTCTTCACCAAATCGAAATGCCCGTCCGCGCCGGTAGAGTGGTGCCGCGCCAAGCTAGGCCGCGGCGGATCTTCTAAGCCAGCATTTGCCCGCGCGCTGGTTGTCAATTCCGGCAATGCCAATGCGTTCACCGGCAAGACCGGCAAGCAGTCGACGGCGCTGACCGCGCAGATCGCAGCGAAGGCGGTCGGCTGCTCGACATCAGACGTGTTCCTCGCCTCAACCGGCGTGATCGGCGAACCGCTGGATGCCACCAAGTTCGACGGCGTGCTGGGAACACTGGCTGAAGCTGCCACGCCCGACCACTGGATGGACGCCGCCAAGGCCATCATGACCACCGATACCTTCCCGAAGGTCGCAACCGCCACGGTGAAGCTCGGCAAGACCAAGGTCACCATCAACGGGATGGCCAAGGGCGCCGGCATGATCATGCCCGACATGGCCACCATGCTGTCCTTCGTCTTCACCGACGCGCCGGTGTCATCCGCCGTGCTGCAGTCGCTCCTCAAGACCGGCGTCGAGGACACGTTCAACGCCATCACCATCGACAGCGACACCTCGACATCGGATACGCTGCTGGCTTTCGCCACCGGCGCGGCCGCTGCCAATGGCGCGCCGAAGATCAGCCGCGCCAGCGATCCGCGCCTGAAGGCATTCGCCAAGGCTTTCCACGAGGTACTGGCCGACCTTGCCGAACAGGTCGCCCGCGACGGCGAAGGCGCACGCAAGCTGGTCGAGGTGATCGTCGAAGGCGCGACCACCAGGACCTCGGCGCGCAAGATCGCGATGTCGATCGCAAACTCGCCGCTGGTGAAGACTGCGATCGCCGGCGAGGACGCCAATTGGGGCCGCGTGGTGATGGCGGTCGGCAAGGCCGGCGAGCCCGCCAATCGCGACAAGCTTTCGATCTCGTTCAACGGCATCCGCGTCGCCAAAAGCGGCGCGCGCGATCCGTCCTACAACGAGGCGGAGGTTTCCGAGGTGATGAAGAACCCGAAGATCCAGATCAAGGTCGCGCTTGGCCTCGGCAAGGGCCGCGACCGCGTGCTGACCTGCGACCTCACCAAGGAATATGTCGCGATCAACGGCGACTACCGGTCCTGAGCGAGGCAGCGGCGCATGGCTGACATCAAGCTCACCCTCGTCGTCGCCTGCGCCCTGGTCGATACCGACAAGCGCGTCCTGATCGCGCAGCGTCCGCAAGGCAAGGCACTCGCCGGCCTCTGGGAATTCCCGGGCGGCAAGGTCGAGCCCGGCGAGCGGCCGGAGCAGACCCTGATCCGCGAACTGCACGAGGAAATCGGGATCGACGTCAGCGAGCCGTGCCTGGCGCCGCTGACCTTTGCGAGCTACGCCTATGACAACTTTCACCTCCTGATGCCGCTCTATATCTGCCGGCGCTGGGAAGGCCTGGTTGTCGCGCGCGAGGGCCAGCAACTGGCCTGGGTCCGCGCCAACAAGCTGCGCGACTATCCGATGCCGCCCGCGGACATTCCGCTGATCCCGCATCTGATTGATTTGCTGATGTGAGGCTCGTTCGCGAGCACTTCTCCTGCCGTCATTGCGAGCGTAGCGAAGCAATCCATGTGGCCACCCGGGCATAGAATGGATTGCTTCGTCGCTCCGCTCCTCGCAATGACGAGTTCGGATCAGCCCTTCGGCACCCTCTTCACTGCCGCCTCCAGACTCGCCTTCGCCGATCCCGGCCGCAGCGGCCTCTGCTGGCTCTCGTGCGGCGCCCAGCCGGACAGCCAGACAATATCGAACGTCGCGCGGATGCGGCCATCCGCGTCGGCAAACCGCTCGCCGTAAATCTGCGCCATCCGCAACATGGTCGCGCGACGGGTCGGCGTGTGCCGCCGCTCGACCAGGATATTGGTCGCCCCCATCCGCCTGAGATCGGCCATCAGGGCAAACGCGCTGTCGTAGCGCACCACGACGCGATCGACATCGGTCACCGGCAGCGCGAAGCCCGCCCGCTGCAGCAGCGCGCCGACGTCGCGCAGATCGGCGAACGGCACAACCCGCGGCGACACCCCGCCCTCGCATTCGGCTTCCGCCCCAGCAAAGCTTTGCCGGAGCTCGGTCAGCGTATCGCCGCCGAGCATCGCTGCGAGCAACAAGCCATCGGGTTTGAGCGCACGGCGAACCTGCGCCAGCACGCCCGGCAGGTCGTTCACGAACTGGAATGCAAGCGCAGAGACGGCGAGATCGAGGGACTGCGGCGGCAAGCGCAGCGTTTCAGATTGATCGGGATCGATACGGGTGATCGACTGGAAGCGATCCGCAACAGGTTTTCGCAGCAATTCGCCCGGCGTCCAGATATCTGCGACATCGGCAAAATTCCGCATCACCGCCTGCAACCGTTCTTCAAAATCCTCCCGGACGCGATCGAGCAGAAACGTCACCGGCCCGCCACGCCGCGCGCGGTCCATCCGTGCGCGCAGCAACGCGCGGTCGAACAGGAGGGGCGCGGTGATCGGGTTCGAAGCCATGCGCGGTTGGTACGCCGGCCGCCCATCTCTGGCAATGCCGCGCTTGAGCCGCACGCGGCACGGCGCTAGCCTCATCCCATGGACGCCGAGGCATCACGATCACGCTCCATCGCAAGCCAGCTTCGCGGCGCGCTCGGCGCCTGCCGCGGCATGTTTGCACACATCCCGCGGCTGGCGCTCGACATCGCGCTGCCGACGCAGTGCGTTTCCTGCCGCGAACCGGTGGATGGCGAGGGAGTCTGTGCCGAATGCTGGGCAAAATTGTCGTTCATCGCGCCGCCGTTCTGTCCGCGGCTCGGCATTCCCTTTGTCTATGATCCCGGCCCCGAATTGCTGTCGATGGAGGCGATCGCCAATCCGCCGGCCTATCAGCGCGTCCGCGCCGCGGTGCGTTATGACGACGTCGCACGCACGCTGGTTCATGCGCTGAAGTACCAGGACCGCACCGATCTCGCGCCGGCGATGGGCCGCTGGATGGCCCGGGCGGGCAAGGAATTGCTCGACGAGACCGACGTGCTGGTGCCGGTACCCCTGCACTGGCGACGCGGCTGGAGCCGCCGCTACAACCAGTCCGGCGCGCTGGCGCGGGTGATTTCGCAGCAAAGCGGCGTCAAACTGGCCGCGGAGGCGCTTCGCCGCATTCGCGCCACCGAGCAGCAGATCGGCCTGTCGCGGCCGCAACGCGCCAGCAATGTGCAGGGCGCCTTCAAGGTCGCCGCCGATCGCATGGCCGACATCCAGGGCCGCCGCGTCATCCTGATCGATGACGTGCTAACATCAGGCGCCACCACTGACGCCTGCGCCCGCGCGCTGCTGCGCGCCAAGGCCGCACAGGTCGACGTGCTGGTATTCGCGCGGGTTGTGGACAGCCACCGGGCTCCCATATAATTCAAAGGCTTGTGCTTCAAGGACTTGCCAAATCAGGGCGCGCCATGACTGCCATTGAAATCTATACCCGTCCGGGCTGCGGCTATTGTACCGCCGCCAAATCGCTGCTGACGCGCAAGAATGCCGCGTTCACGGAACTGAACGTGGCCACGGATCCGATCTATCGCGATCAGATGTACGACCGTGCGGGCCACGGCTCGACCTTTCCGCAAATCTTCATCGGCACGACCCATGTCGGCGGCTGTGACGAGCTTTACGCGCTGGACCGCGCCGGCAAGCTCGACGCCTTGCTGGCCGGAGAAAAGGCCTCATCATGAGCGCTGATTCCACCTTCACCGCTGCCATGGTGCAGATGCGCACCGGGCTGTTGCCTGAGCCGAGCCTCGAGCAGGGTGTCACACTGATCCGCGAGGCCGTGGCGCAAGGCGCCGACTACGTGCTCACGCCCGAAGTGAGCAACATGATGCAGTTGAATCGCAAGGCGCTGTTCGAGCATCTCGCATCGGAAGAAGATGACCTCTCGCTGAAAGCCTATCGCGCGCTGGCCGCGGAACTGAAGATTCATCTCCATATCGGCTCGCTGGCGCTGCGCTTCTCGCCGGAGCGCGCCGTCAACCGTTCGTTCCTGATCGGGCCTGACGGCAATCTGCTCGCCAGCTACGACAAGATCCATATGTTCGATATCGACCTGCCCGGCGGCGAGAGCTATCGCGAGTCAGCCAACTACCAGCCGGGCGAAACCGCCGTGATCTCCGATCTGCCGTGGGGCCGCATCGGACTGACGATCTGTTACGACGTGCGCTTTCCCGCGCTCTATCGGGCGCTGGCCGAAGCCGGCGCATCGTTCCTCACCGTCCCTTCCGCGTTCACGAAGAAGACCGGCGAAGCGCATTGGCACACGCTGCTGCGCGCCCGCGCCATCGAGAACGGCTGCTTCGTGTTCGCCGCGGCGCAGGCCGGCATGCACGAGAACAAGCGCGAGACCTACGGGCATTCGCTGATCATCGCGCCCTGGGGCGAAATTCTCGCCGAGGGCGGCGTCGAGCCCGGCTTGTTCCTTGCCAAGATCGACACATCCAAGGTGGAGACGGCGCGGAAGGCCGTGCCGTCGCTGCAGCATGGCAGGCGCTTCGGCATCGCCGACCCCAAGGCCGGCCCCGAGCATCTGCACCTCGTCCGGGGCTCGGCATGATCCGCTACAACCTTCGCTGCGAGAAGGGCCATGCGTTCGAAAGCTGGTTTCAAAGCTCCGCGGCCTATGAAAGCCAGGAAAAGCGCAGGCTGGTGAGCTGCCCTGCTTGCGGCTCGGTGAAGGTTGAGCGCGCCATCATGGCCCCGCAGATCGTCAGCAAGAAGGGCCGCGAGCAAGCCGCGCCCGCGCCGGCGCCCGCAGAAACAGCGGGATCGGAATCGACGCCGCTGTTGATGGCGCAGGAGCGCGAGTTGCGCGCCAAGTTGAAGGAGTTGCGCGATCACATCGTGAAAAATGCCGACAATGTCGGCGAGCGCTTTCCCAACGAAGCGCGCAAGATGCATTACGGCGATATCGAGCATCGCCCGATCTACGGCGAGGCCTCGCCGGACGAGGCGCGCGCGCTGATCGACGAAGGCGTCGAGGTCTCCCCGCTGCCGGTGCTGCCGGACGACAGGAATTAAGAAGCGGGCACGATTCCGTAGGGTGGGCAAAGCGCAGCGTGCCCACCATGTAGCGGCAAACATCTGTGGTTGGAATGGTGGGCACGCTTCGCTTTGCCCACCCTACGGCTTCTGACTACGCCGCCACCAATAGCGCCACGCCCAGCACGATCAGCACGATCCCTGACAACTCTCGCGCCGAAATGGGCTGCTTGAACGAGTAATACGCAACGGCCTGCGCGAACAACACCTCGACCAGCGCCAGCGTGCGCACGTTGGCGGCCGCCGTCAGCGCAAACGCCAGAAACCAGAACTGCGAGGCGAACGCGCCCATGAAGCCCGCCAGCATCGAGGGCCGCCACAGGCCGAAAATCTTCATCAGCACATCAGGCGCGCGGGCGAGCAGATAGACCGTCAGCACCAGCGTCTGCACGAACAGGCCGAACACCAGCGTGAAGGAGGCAGTAGTGACGAAGGAGGCGCCGGGGACCGAGATAATCGCGCCGCGGAAGCCGATTGCCGACAGCGCAAAGCAACCGGCGGCAACGAGGCCGATGATCGTCGGCTTAAGCTCGGCAAAGCCCTTCTCACCGCCCGGCCGCAGCGCGGTGATGACCACGCCGACGGTCGCGATGATGATGGCGACCACTTTCAGCACCGTCAAATGATCGCTGAGGAAGATGAAGCCGAAGATCGCGGTCTGGATTGCTTCCGTCTTCAGATAGGCCGTCGTCACGACAAAGGAGCGGTCGTTCATCGCCAGCAGCATCAGGCCGGTGGCGACGATCTGGCTCAGTGCGCCGAGCAGCAGCCATGGCCAGAACACCGCGGCCGGCCACGGCACGGGATCGCCGGTGACGGCGATCACGAGCGCGCAGAAAATAACCGAGAACGGAAAGCCGAACAGGAAGCGGATATTGGTCGCGCCCCAGGTCCCGAGCGGTCCCGTCAACGAGCGCTGCATCGCATTGCGCGCGACCTGGCCGAGCGCAGCGATGAGGGTGAAGGGAATCCAGAGCGAGGCGATGGAAAACATCGGAAATACCGGCGGGAGCTGCCGCACCGTGCCGGGCAGGACGGATCAGGTCAACCGAAGCGGCGTCATGACAGGATTGCGCTCGGCCCGAAAGGCGGTGTCGTGCCTGCGAAAGCAGGGATCAAGAATCCCTACACGCCCTCCGCCACCACCATATAGTTCACGTCCATGTCGGACGAGATGCTCCACCGGTCGGCGAGCGGGTTATAAACTACGCCGGCCTGTTCGGTGATGGTGAGGCGGTTGTTGGCGAGATGCTGCGCAAGCTCGTCCGGCGTGACGAACTTGTCCCATTGATGGGTGCCGCGCGGCAGCCAGCGCAGCACATATTCCGCGCCGACGATCGCGAGCGCAAAGCTCTTCCAGTTGCGGTTCAGCGTCGAGACCACCATCAACCCGCCCGGCTTGACCATGGCCGCGCAGCGGGTGAGGAACGCGCCGACATCGGTGACATGCTCGATCACTTCCATCGCCAGCACGATGTCGAAGCGCTCGCGGTGGTCCATCTGCTCGACGGTGGTGCAGCGATAGTCGATCGACAGATGGCCCTTGTCGGCATGCAGCCTGGCAGCGGCAATGTTGGTCGCTGACGGGTCGACCCCGATTACCTGCGCACCGAGCCGCGTCAACGGCTCGCACAACAGACCCGCGCCGCAACCGATATCGAGGATCCGCAGGCCCGACAGGCAGCTCAGGCTCCGGGCATTGCGCTCGAACTTGCGGCATGCGGCGTCTCTGATGTAGCCGAGCCGCAGCGGGTTGATCTTGTGCAGCGGGGCCATCTTGCCCCTGGGGTCCCACCACTCGTCGGACAGTTTGGAGAATTTCGCGACCTCGGCCGGGTCAACGGTCGAGCCGGTGGCGGAGAAACCGGCGGAAGAATTCTGCTGCATAGCCATGGTTCAGGTGCCGGCCGGTCGTGCGGTGATGGCATTGCGAAACGACAATGGCGAAGCGATCATATCGAGGGTCTTTCCACCCTCGCCGACCCCCAGGACCGTTACGTCGCCGTAGTTGAGGAGGCGACCGAGGATGCTCTGGTTGACGTCAACGCTCTCAACCTTGTCGACACTCATCTCGAACGTCTGCCGTTTAACAAAGCCAGTCTTGTGAACGACGCGGAAATTGGTGACGTCAGTCTCGGTGGTCCAGCGATGGAACCAGGCGGTCGCCGTCTTGTACAACGCAGCGACGGCTGCAATCGCCGCCAGCGACAGACAGATCAGCACGGATGGTCCCGCCGGCACCATGGCCGAGAGCGTCAGGAATACGCCCGCTACAATCCAGCCGATGATCGCCGGCAGGAAAAATATCCAGTGCGCATTGGTCGAATACAGCACCTTTTCCCCGGGCTGCAGGATCTCATCGATATATCGGCCCATACGCTCGCCCTGAATTAACCCGCTACCACTGCAATTTGCGCCATTTTGGGTCGAAAACGGAACCGGGGGTGCTTGCCCCGGACCGCGCCGCTATGTATACGCCGCTTTCGACCCGGGCGCTCCACTTTCCGTGCGGGTCACCTAACTTATCCTCACAGGGAATGCACGCGTCGTCATGGGCCGCCTCGTGATGAAATTCGGCGGCACGTCCGTCGCTAATATCGACCGAATCCGCAACGTCGCGCGTCACGTCAAGCGCGAAGTCGACGCCGGGCATGATGTCGCCGTCGTCGTCTCGGCCATGGCCGGCAAGACCAACGAGCTGGTCGAATGGTGCCGAGACGCCTCGCCGATGCATGATGCGCGCGAATATGACGCCGTGGTGGCGTCCGGCGAACAGGTGACCTCGGGCCTGCTCGCGATCGTGCTGCAGGGCATGGGCATCCAGGCCCGCTCCTGGCAGGGCTGGCAGATCGCGATCAAGACTTCCGACGCCCATGCCTCGGCGCGCATTCTTGAGATCGACGGCACCGAAATCATCAACCGTTTCGGAGATCGCAAGGAAGTCGCCGTCATCGCCGGCTTTCAGGGCATCAATCCGCATACCAACCGAATCACTACGCTCGGCCGCGGCGGTTCTGATACCTCGGCGGTGGCGATTGCCGCCGCCATCCGGGCCGACCGCTGTGACATCTATACCGACGTCGACGGCGTCTACACCACCGATCCGCGGGTCGTTCCCAAGGCACGGCGGCTCGACAAAATCGCGTTCGAAGACATGCTGGAACTCGCCTCGCTGGGCGCCAAGGTCCTGCAGGTGCGTTCGGTGGAACTCGGCATGGTGCACAACATGCCCGTGTTCGTCCGTTCCAGCTTTGACAAGCCCGAGGATATCGACCCGCATGGCACGCCGCCGGGCACGCTGATCTGCAGCGAGGAGGAAATCATGGAAAGCCACGTCGTCACCGGCATCGCCTTCTCCAAGGACGAAGCCCAGATTTCGCTCCGCCAGATCGAGGACAAACCCGGCGTCGCCGCCGCGATCTTCGGCCCGCTGGCGGATGCCAATATCAATGTCGACATGATCGTTCAGAACGTGTCCGAGGACGGCAAGACCACCGACCTCACCTTCACCGTTCCGGCCTCCGACTATAACCGCGCCCGCGACACCATCACCGCCTCCAAGGGCAAGATCGGCTATGCCCGGCTCGACAGCGCCACCGACGTGTCGAAGGTCTCGGTGATCGGCAGCGGCATGCGCAGCCATGCCGGCGTTGCGGCGAAGGCATTCAAGGCCCTGTCCGAGCGCAACATCAACATCCGCGCCATCACCACCTCGGAGATCAAGTTTTCGGTGCTGATCGATGCCGCCTACACCGAGCTCGCGGTGCGCACGCTGCACACGCTCTACGGGCTGGATCAGACCTAGAACGATTTTCTCTCAAATTTTGCGCATGGTCTGATCGCCAAACCGGCTTGGTTCGGCGGATCTCCGCTTCGCGGGCGCAGCATCGGCCCTGACACACACGTTATTGCTTTTGGCAGGCGTTTTGCTTGGCAAAGCAAGCCTCGATTGGCTATACGGCCTGTGAGGTGGGTTGCCGCAAACTGCACCAAGGTTTTGGCGATCCCGATTCGGCGGGATCCGTTCCTGCGGCAGCGCCGAATGAATAAAATTGTAGTATTTCGTGTGTTTCACGCCAGCTACCGGCCACCCGGCGGGCTGGCCTCGCGGGGGAGGATACCAGCATATGCGGAGCACGTCGGGAGGTCCCCGCGTCTTGTTGAGACGGCTCCGCGAAACCATGGCGGAGAAGGTCTCGGCGCAGGAACGCCTGGACAAGATCGTGGTGCTGATCGCGGCCAACATGGTGGCCGAGGTCTGCTCCTGCTACGTGCTGCGCATCGATAATACGCTCGAACTTTATGCCACCGAGGGTCTGAACCGCGACGCGGTGCACCGCACCGTGCTGAACGCGCATGAGGGCCTCGTCGGCCTGGTTTCCAGCGAGGCGAGCCCGCTCAACCTCTCGGACGCACAGAGCCACCCGGCGTTCTCGTTCCGCCCGGAGACCGGCGAAGAAATCTACCATTCGTTCCTTGGCGTGCCGATCCTGCGTGCCGGCAACACGCTCGGCGTGCTGGTCGTGCAGAACCGCGCCAAGCGCACCTATGTCGAGGAAGAGGTCGAGGCGCTGCAGACCACCGCCATGGTGCTGGCGGAGATGATCGCCTCCGGCGAACTGGCGGCGCTGGCGCAGCCCGGCGCGGAACCGGCGGCGCGGCATTCCCTGCACAAGACGGGTGCAATCCTCTCCGATGGCATCGCGCTCGGCCACGTCGTGCTGCACGAACCGCGCGTCGTCATCACCAACTACATTGCCGAAGACCTGCCGAAGGAAATCAAGAAACTGGATGCGGCGCTGGCCAAGCTGCGCGCCGATCTCGACCGCATGCTGGAGCGCGGCGATGTCGCCGAGGGCGGCGAGCACCGCGAGGTGCTGGAAGCCTACCGGATGTTCGCCAACGACCACGGCTGGTCGCACAAGCTGCACGAGGCGGTCGCCACCGGCCTCACGGCGGAAGCCGCCGTCGAACGCGTGCAGTCCGACACCCGCGCGCGCATGCTGCGTTCGACCGATCCTTATCTGCGTGACCGCCTGCACGACCTGGAAGACCTCGGCCATCGCCTGATGCGGCAACTGGTCGGCCAGGATCACGCCCCCTCGCGCGAGCAGCTTCCCGAGAACGCCATCCTGATCGCCCGCGCGATGGGCCCGGCCGCCCTGCTCGACTACGACCGCAAGCGGCTGCGCGGCCTGGTGCTGGAGGAAGGCACCGCCAATTCACACGTCTCGATCGTGGCGCGTGCGCTCGGCATTCCCGCCGTCGGCGAGGTGCCGAATGCGCCCGGCATCGCCGATCCCGGCGATGCCATCATCGTCGACGGCACTTCGGGCTCGATCTACATCCGCCCCTCAGCCGAGATCGAATCCGCCTATGCCGAGCGGGTGCGGTTCCGCGCCCGCCGCCAGGCGCAATATGCCGCGCTGCGCGACCTGCCCTGCGTGACCAAGGACGGCCAGAAAGTCGAACTGATGATCAATGCGGGTCTCGTCATCGACCTGCCGCATATCGACGACACCGGCAGTGCCGGTATCGGCCTGTTCCGCACCGAGCTGCAGTTCATGGTCGGCCAGAGCCTGCCGCGCTCGTCCGACCAGCTCGCGCTCTATCGCACCGTGCTGGACGCCGCCGGCACCAAGCCAGTGACGTTCCGCACCCTCGATATCGGCGGCGACAAGGCGCTGCCCTATATGGAGGCCGTGATCGAGGAAAATCCCGCGCTCGGCTGGCGCGCGATCCGGCTCGGCCTCGACCGGCCGGGATTGCTGCGCGGCCAGATTCGCGCGCTGCTGCGGGCCGGTGGCGGTCGCGCGCTGAAGATCATGTTTCCGATGATTTCCGATGTCGCCGAGTTCGACCAGGCCAAGGCCATCGTCGAACGCGAGCTAACGTATCTGCGACAGCACGGCCACGCGCTGCCGGAGCGCATCGACGTCGGCACCATGGTGGAAGTGCCGGCGCTGCTCTATCAGCTCGACGAACTCCTGAAGAAGGTCGACTTCGTTTCGGTCGGGTCGAACGACCTGTTCCAGTTCATGTTCGCGGTCGACCGTGGCAACGCAAAAGTTTCCGATCGCTTCGACACCATGTCGGCGCCGATCCTGCGCGCGCTGCGCGACATCGTGCGCAAGGCGCAGGCGGCGAAGAAGACGGCCTCGCTGTGCGGCGAGATGGCCTCAAAGCCGCTCGGCGCGCTGGCGCTGATTGCGCTGGGTTACCGCTCGCTGTCGCTGTCGGCTACCGGCCACGGCCCGGTAAAGGCGATGATTCTCGACCTCGACGCCAAGAAGGCCGAGGCTGTTATCATGCCGCTGCTCGACGCGCCGGCCGGCAGCGTCTCGATTCGGCAGAAGCTGACGGAATTCGCGGAAGCCGAGGGGCTGTCGTTGTAGCGAGGCTCTTGCCCGACAACGCCGCCTTTCCGCATTCGCCGCCTGAGAACAACGCCATGCTACCCGAAGCCAAACTCGATATCCTGCTTGCCCACCACGCTTCGCTCGAGGCGGAGCTGCTGGGCCAGTTGAATTCCGAAAAATACGTCCAGATCACGCGTGAGCTCGCCGAGCTCAATCCGCTGATCGACGCCGTGAAGACCTATCGCGCGGCGCGGGCCGAGATTGCCGGCGCGGAATCGCTGCTGGCTGATGCCGCCACCGATCCCGAAATGCGCAGCATGGCTGAAGCCGAGCTGGAGACGCTGCAGGCGCGCGTTGCCGAGCTGGAGCAGAAGATCCGCGTGGCGCTGCTGCCCAAGGACGCCATGGACGACCGCAACGTGATGCTGGAAATCCGCGCCGGCACCGGCGGCGATGAGGCCTCGCTGTTCGCCGGCGACCTGTTCCGGATGTATGAGCGGTTTGCGGCCTTGCAGGGCTGGAAGGTCGAGGTGATCTCTGCCTCGGAAGGCACCGTCGGCGGCTTCAAGGAAATCATCGCCGAGGTGCAGGGCCGCGGCGCATTCGCCAAACTGAAATTCGAATCCGGCGTGCACCGCGTGCAGCGCGTGCCTGATACCGAGACACAGGGACGCATTCACACCTCCGCCGCCACCGTCGCCGTGCTGCCCGAGGTCGAGGATGTCGACGTCGACATCAAGAACGAGGATCTGCGGATCGAAACCATGCGCGCGCAAGGCGCCGGCGGCCAGCACGTCAACAAGACCGAATCGGCGATCCGCATCACCCATATTCCGACCGGCATCGTCGTGATGATGCAGGACAGCCGCTCGCAACATAAGAACCGCGCTTCCGCGATGAACATCCTGCGCTCGCGCATCTATGACGCCGAACGCCAGCGCGTCGATGCCGCGCGCTCCGCCGATCGCAAAGAGAAGGTCGGCTCCGGCGACCGAAGCGAGCGCATCCGTACCTACAATTTCCCGCAGGGACGCGTCACCGACCATCGCATCAACCTGACGCTTTACAAATTGCCGCAGGTCATTGCGGGCGAATCGCTGGGCGACCTGATCGACGCGCTGACCACCGAGCACCAGGCCGCGCAGCTTGCCGCGCAGGGCGCGGCGGCGTGAGCATCATCCCCACTGTCGTCCCTGCGAAAGCAGGGACCCATAACCACCGGCTTTTGTCGCTACCCAAGATCTTAACCCGCACCGCCCCAATCGAACGGCCGCGGAGTATGGGTCCCTGCGTTCGCAGGGACGACGAGTGGAGAGGTTTGCGCGAGAGCGCCAGATGACGGATTTCGCCAACCAGACTGTCGAAGCCGCGCGGCGCGCCCTCGCCGCGCAACTCAAAACCGCCGCCATCGAATCTGCCGAACTCGACGCACGGCTTTTGATCGGCCATGCGCTCAGCCTTGACCTGACCGGCATCATCACGTCGGCACAGCGCCAGCTCACGTCGGATGAATCGGCGCGCCTCGAAGATTTCGCCCGCCGCCGTCTCGCGAGCGAGCCGGTCGCCCGCATCATTGGCCAGAGAGAGTTCTGGGGGCTGCCGCTGCAACTTTCGGCCGCGACGCTGGTGCCACGGCCCGATACCGAGACGGTGGTCGAACTGGCGCTGGAGCTGCTGCGCGCCGGCGGAAACCTCGATCGTCCGTTGCGCATCGCCGATCTCGGCACCGGCTCCGGCGCGATCCTGCTGGCGCTGTTGTCCGAATTGCCGGCGGCGCACGGATTCGGCACTGACATTTCGGCGGCAGCCTTGCAGACCGCCGCCGCCAACGCGGCACGCACCGAACTTTCGGATCGCGCGACGTTCGTCGCCTGCGACTATGCGAGCGCATTATCCGGCCCGTTCGATCTGATCGTTTCGAATCCACCTTATATCCGCTCGGCTGATATCGCCGATCTGGACCAGGAGGTCAGGAAGCACGATCCCCTGGCCGCACTCGATGGCGGCTCCGACGGGCTGGACGCCTACCGCGCTCTGATCCCCCAGGCGGCCGGGTTTCTGGCCCCGGGCGCCGCCTTGGTTGTGGAGGCCGGAGAGGGCCAAAGCGGCCCGATCCAGGCGCTGATGGCGGCCGCAGGGTTAATGTGCACAACAGCACCCAAGGCCGATCTGGCGGGCATTCCGCGGGCGGTCGCGGGCCACAAAATGGCCCGATAAAGTCCCCTTGAAACGCAAAAAAACCCCTTGGAATATTCCCCGGGAGCGACTACGTTCCGGCCACAACATCGGTCCAGGGTCGCTGGCCCCGTAGTTCATGCGGGTGAGGCCAGAGTTCTCGAAACGAGAGCCCGCCGGGTGAAAGGTTCCAAACACAGGTCGAATCGAGCGCAATAGCTGGAGCTGTGCTGCTCTCGACCGTAAAGCGAACGAAAGCCTGATATTGCGCTTGAAGACTTACGCAACAGCCACTCACGCGAAGCCGTCACGCAAGACGATTAGGCTGGTTTTGGCAGGCTGAATGATTTGGTCCGGCGGGCGAATGTCAGCCGCCGGTTGGGGAACGCGTCTTTGCTGAACGCGATGGTTGGCGAAATCGACGACATGAAACTGAACGGCATCGTGATTCGGTGCGCATAAGCGCGCGTCCGGATCGGATCAAGGCTACGACGGCAACTGCATAACTTCAGGGCTGGAATAAAGGCGACACATGAGAAACGGTCAGAACAACAAGCGGATGCGTAACCGGAACAACAACAATAACAACAATAATAACCGGCGTGGTCAGAACCCGATGACCCGGGTGTTCGAATCGAACGGACCCGATATCAAGATCCGCGGCACCGCCTCGCACGTCGCCGAAAAATACGTCCAGTTGGCGCGCGACGCGCGCTCTTCCGGCGACCCGGTCGCAGCCGAGAACTACTACCAGCACGCCGAACACTACTTCCGCCTGATCGCCGCAGCCCAGGAGCAGTTCCGGCAGAACCAGCCGCAGCCGCGCATCGACACCGAGACGCAGCCGACGGAAGACGGCGACGACGAGGGCGAGAGCTTCTCGCATTTCGGCCAAGAGCCGGGCTTCGTGCCGCAGCAGCCGCAGCCCTATATCCGCGACAACAATCCGCGTGAGCAGCGCGGCGACAGCCAGCCCTACCAGCGTGATCAGCAGCAGCCGCGCGAGCATCATCGCGATCGCGATCGCGAGCATCGTCAGCAGCCGCAATATCAGCCGCAACAGCCTCAGCCGCAGCCGGTGGTTGCCGATACCGGCGGCGTCGATCGCCTGCCCTCCTTCATCACCGGCCCACAGCCGCAGGTGAATGGCACACCCGGCGGATATGAAGAGGGCCGCGGCGAGCGTTTCCCGCGCCGTCGCCGCCGGCCGCATGGCCCGCGTCCCGACAGCATGGCCGCCCCTGCCGCGCCGAGCGAAGATTTCAATCCGGGGAACGAGTAAGCGAATTCACTCAGCTTCGTAGGGTGGGCAAAGCGAAGCGTGCCCACCGCTCTTGCAGAGCCTGCGGATAAAATGGTGGGCACGGCGCTGACGTGCCTTTGCCCACCCTGCGTTTCTACGATCCCTTGAGCTTGTCCCGCGTTGCCGTCGACGACGGCACCAGTACCGGCTCCAGCGAGGGAATCAGCCGCGTGCGTTCGCGGCCCGCGGGGATCGCGCGATAGACCTGCTTGGTCGCTTCCACGATATGCACGCCGGCGAACGGCAGCGACAGCGCGGCGCCGACGCGCTCCCACGCCATCGCCGAACGCAGAAACCAGCCCTTGCCGACCGGCGGCAGAAACAGCGCTTCGCCCCACGCCGCCGGCGTGAACCAGGTCTGCCGCAGCAATTGCGTGATCTGTGCACGCGAATAGGGCCGACCGTGGCCGAACGGCGTATTGTCGGTGCGCGTCCACACGCCGCGCCGGTTCGGGATGACGGCGATCAGGCGACCGGACGGCGCCAGCACCCGCCACACCTCGCGCAGCAGGCGCTCGGGATCGTCGGACATTTCCAGCGCATGAACCAGCAGGATGCGGTCCACCGCGGCGTCCGGTAGCGGCATTGAAAACTCGTCGATCAGGGTCGCCAGCGCTGGCCGCGCCGTCGGCCATTTCAACACGCCCTGCGCCGCCGGCATGAACGCAATGCAGCGCTCGGAATCCTCGCGAAACAGGCCGAGATAGGGCGTAGGGTAGCCGAGGCCGAGCACGCGCTGCCCCGCCGCGTCGGGCCAGCGCGCCCGGATACCGCGGTTGATCAACTGCCGCGCCACGATGCCGAGGCGCTGCGAATAGAAATCGCGGAGATCGATGACGTCGATGGTCATGCGCGCAATCTACCACACCGTGTTACATTGCGGCGCACCGAAAATGGCATTGCCGCGCAAGCGTTAACGCCATATTTCTTTGGAATTAATGGGGCTGAAAGCCTGAACACGGAGCGATCATGGCCGCGGAAATTCGCACCTTCACCTGTCTCAGCGACAATTTCGGCTATTTGATCCACGATCCCGCAACCAAGGCCACCGCATCGATCGACGCGCCGGAAGCTGGTCCGATCATCAAGGCGCTGGAGCGCGAGGGTTGGACGCTGACCGATATCCTGATCACCCACCACCATCACGACCATGTCGGCGGCGTCGCCGAATTGAAGCAGAAATATAACTGCCGCGTCGTTGCACCGCACGACAAGTCCACCAAGATCGCCAATGTCGATCTGCGCACGAGCCATGGCGACGTCATCAAGGTCGGCAGCCTGCTGGTGCGGGTGCTGGAAACGCCGGGCCACACGCTGGATCACATCTCCTACGTATTCGACGGCGAGAAGGCGGTGTTCGCCGCCGACACGCTGTTCTCGATCGGCTGCGGCCGGGTGTTCGAGGGCACCTACCCCATGATGTGGGATTCGCTGCTGAAGCTGCGCGCGCTGCCGGACGATTTCAAACTCTATTGCGGCCATGAATACACCGCTTCCAACGTCAAGTTCGCACTGACCGTCGATGGCGACAATCCCGCGCTGCAGCTCCGCGCCGCGGAAGTGACGCGGCTGCGTGCGGAGAACAAGCCGACGATCCCGGTGCTGCTGGGCGAGGAGAAAAAGACCAACGTGTTCCTGCGCGCCGACGAGCCGTCGGTAGCCGCCAGGCTGCACATGAAGGGTGCCAGCGCCGTCGAAGTGTTCGGCGAACTCCGCGAACGCAAGAACAAGTCCTGATGGCACTGCCGAAGCAAGCCGCCGACATCATCGCGCGGCTCGACCTCAAGCCGCACCCCGAGGGTGGCTACTATCGCGAGACGTTTCGCGACGAAAGCGTCGACGCCGACGGTCGCTCGCGATCGACCGCGATCTATTTCCTGCTGGCCCGCGGCGAACGCTCGCACTGGCACCGCGTCGATGCCGTGGAGACCTGGCACTATTACGCAGGGAGCGCGCTGACGCTGCGAATCGCGGATGAGAATGGCGAACGCATTATCGCACTTGGCGCCGATCTTGCCGCGGGCGAAACCCCGCAGGCAATTGTGCCAGCGCATGCATGGCAGGCGGCCGAGAGCACCGGCGACTGGACGCTGGTCGGCTGCACCGTCGCGCCCGGATTCGAGTTTGCGAAATTCGAGCTGGCACCGAAGGGTTGGGAGCCTGCTTCGTAGGGTGGGCAAAGCGCAGCAAGCCCACCATCTTGGTCTGCTGTTGCACCTAAGAATGGTGGGCACGCTTCGCTTTGCCCACCTTACGGATTCTTTCTCAATACCATATCCTTTGCCGCGATCAGGCCGCCGCCGGCGATCAGGATCGCGGCGATGGCGATCGTGGCGGTGGCTTGCGCGAAACCGGCGAGAATCAGAAACGCGGTCGAGAGCAGCGGCGTCGCGTAGGACGCGGCGCCCAGCACGCGGATGTCGCCGCGCTTCATGCCGATGTCCCAGACGAAGAACGCGGCGCCCACCGGACCGACGCCGAGCGCGATGATCGCAAGCCACTGCCCGATCGTGTCCGGCCACACCGTGGTCTCGACCATGCCGTGGACGAGCGCCGCGAGCAGCGCGGTGGCGAGGCAGAAGCCGGCCACCGCATCGGTCGGCACCGCCTTGAGCTTGCGCGACATCACTGAATAGGCCGCCCACACAAAGGCTGCTACGAAGGCGGCCGCCAATCCGGGGATTTGGGCCGGCATGAAGCCGCCAGTATTGCCGGCAAGCAGCAGCACCGTGCCGGCGAGCCCGAGCAGCGCACCGATGATGTGATGCGGCGCCAGCCGCTCACCCGGCAGCAGCGAGGAGAACAGTACGATCAAGAGCGGCCAGAGATAATTCAACAGCCCGGCTTCCGCCGGCGGCGCAAAGCGCAGCGCGAGGAAGTAAAGCGCATGATATCCGAACAGTCCGCCGACGCCGACGACCCAGGCGACCACGGGCTGCTTGAGCGCATTGAAGGCGGCCGGCCGGAACAGGAAGCTCGCAAAGGCAACCATCGCGCCGATCGCAAACGTCATGGCGGCGAGTTGGAACGCCGGGATCTTTCCAGTCGCGACCGTCAGCACCGACAGCAGCGACCACATCAGGATCGCGGTCAGGCCGATCAGGGTGGCGGCACGGGGAGTCATGAGGGCGTCATTGCGAGCGAAGCGAAGCAATCCATCTTTCTTGCTGCTCGTTGTAAAGACGTGGATGCCCGGGACAAGCCCGGGCATGACAACTTTTCATGGCCATCGCGACGTGCAACGGCGGTCGAAAACAACGATCAGGTCATATACTGCCCGCCGTTGATCGTCATCGTCGAGCCGGTGATGCCGCCGGCCTCATCGGCAGCGAGGAACACCACGGCGCGGGCGATTTCCTCGGGCTCGCCGAGACGGTTGACCGGGATCAGCGGCAGAATGCTCTTCTCCAGCACGTCCTTCGGCACCGCCTGCACCATTTCGGTGTTGATGTAGCCCGGGCAGATCGCGTTCACGGTGACGCCGCCCTTGGCATTCTCGAGCGCTAAGGCCTTGGTGAAGCCGATATCGCCGGCCTTGGCCGCGGAATAGTTGACCTGGCCGAACTGTCCCTTCTGGCCGTTGATCGAGGAGATGTTGATGATGCGGCCGAACTTGCGGGCGCGCATGCCCTCGATCACCGGGCGCGTCATGTTGAACAGCGAGCCGAGATTGGTGTTGATGACGGCGTTCCACTGATCGAGCGTCATCTTGTGGAAGGCGCCGTCCTTGGTGATGCCGGCATTGTTGACGAGCACGTCGACCGGACCGACATCGGCCTCGACCTTCTTGATGCCCTCGGCGCAGGCGTCGAACGAAGAGACGTCCCATTTGTAGACGGGGATACCGGTCTCGGATTTGAATTTCTCGGCGGCAGCGTCGTTGCCGGCATAGCTTGCCGCAACCTTGTAGCCTGCGGCCTTCAGCGCCTTGCTGATCGCAGCGCCGATGCCTCGCGTACCTCCCGTAACCAGTGCAACACGTGCCATGTCGTAGTCCTCCTTGGTAAACTCATAGTACGCCGGAATTGTCCCGGTCTTTTGACGAATGTCGGTCTTCCGTTCTTGAAAGCGCTCTTGAACGCTTCAGAGATGAAAATGCCCGGCGCGAGACCGGGCATTTCATCTTTATCAATTCGAGCCGCGGTTACGAGATGATCTTTTCATCATTCAACCGTTCACTCTGCCTTTAGTTCAGTCGCGCGCGACACACATCGCGATGCCCATGCCGCCGCCGATGCACAAAGTGGCGAGGCCCTTCTTGGCGTCGCGCTTCTGCATCTCGTACAAGAGTGTCACCAGCACGCGCGCTCCCGACGCGCCGATCGGGTGACCGATCGCGATCGCGCCGCCGTTGACGTTGACCTTGCCGGTATCCCAGCCGAGATCCTTGTTGACCGCGCAGGCCTGTGCCGCGAACGCCTCGTTGGCCTCGATCAGGTCGAGGTCGCCGACGTTCCAGCCGGCCCGCTTCAGGGCGGCGCGCGAGGCAGGGATCGGACCGGAGCCCATGATCTTGGGATCGACGCCGGCCTGGCCCCACGACACGATGCGGGCGAGCGGCTTCTTGCCCTGCTTGGCGGCTTCCTTGGCGGTCATCAGCACCACCGCAGCGGCGCCGTCATTGATGCCCGACGCGCTGCCGGCGGTCACGGTGCCTTCCTTCTCGAAGGCCGGCTTCAGCTTGGCCATCGCCTCCAGGGTTGCGCCGTGGCGGGGATATTCGTCGGTGTCGACCACCACGTCGCCCTTGCGGGTCTTGATGGTGACGGCGGCGATCTCGTCCTTGAACTTGCCGGCCTTCTGCGCGGCCTCGGCCTTCTGCTGCGAGTGGACGGCGAACTCATCCTGCTGGGCGCGGGTGATCTGCCACTGCTTGGCGACGTTCTCGGCGGTGTTACCCATGTGGTAGCCGTTGAAGGCATCCCACAGGCCGTCCTTGATCATGGTGTCGACCAGCTCGAGGCCGCCCATCTTGACGCCGCCGCGCAGATATTGCGCGTGGGGGGCCATGCTCATCGATTCCTGGCCGCCGGCGACGACAACGGAGGAATCGCCGTTGAGCAGCGCCTGGTAGCCGAGCGCGACCGAGCGCAGGCCCGAGCCGCAGAGCTGGTTGACGCCCCAGGCCGGGCTCTCCACCGGAATTCCGGCATTGATCGAGGCTTGGCGGGCCGGGTTCTGGCCTTGGGCGGCGGTCAGGATCTGGCCCATGATGACTTCGGAGACCTGGCCCGGCTCGACGCCTGCACGCTCCAGCGCCGCCTTGATGGCGATGGCGCCGAGGTCATGGGCCGGGGTGGTGGCGAACGCGCCGTTGAAGCTGCCGACCGGGGTGCGGGCGGCGCTGACGATGACGACATCGTCTGACATGGACATCTCCTTATGGGGTTTTCTTGGGCTTGAGGTTTCTTGGACGGCGGGCGGGCCGGATGGCGTGCCTGTCTCTCACCTTATCCTGTTAACCCCGTTGACCCATGTCAATCGGCAAGGCCTAAATTCCTGTCGCGGCGCATTCAAAATGATCCCGGTCGGGGTTTCCGTAGCAGCGTCCATGCCTTGGAATTAACCGTGCCGCACAAAACGGTAGCCGAGCCGCATTGAAAATGCTTACTTTGCTGCGTTTGCGTTGCTCGTCTGCCCGTCGGCCAAGCTGCCGGGTTCCCCGCTCTCGGTGTCGATGTGTGAGCTTATGGCAAAGTCAGACCAACCTACGACTATTAAAAAGTACGCCAACCGGCGGCTCTATAATACCGGCACCAGCACCTATGTAACGCTCGAAGATCTCGCGGCGATGGTGAAAGAAGGCGAGGACTTTCTCGTCTATGACGCCAAGACCGGCGACGACATTACACGTCAGGTGCTGGCGCAAATTATTTTCGAACAGGAAAACAAGGCCGGACAAAATCTGTTGCCGACGACTTTCCTGCGCCAGTTGATCCGCTTCTACGGCGACAGCATGCAGATGGTGGTGCCGAAATATCTGGAACAATCGATCGACACGCTGACGCGCGAGCAGGAAAAATTCCGCCAGCAGCTCACCAACACGTTCAGCGGCACGCCGTTCGCGCCGCTCGAAGAGCATGTCCGCCGCAACATGGAATTGTTTCAGCAGACCTTCTCGATGTTCAAGCCGTTCGTGCCGCCGCGCGGCGGGTCGAACTCGTCCGAACCGGACAAGGCGCCGGAGCCGGCGCCCGACGAGGACAATATCGACGATCTTCGCCGCCAGATGAAGGACATGCAGGACCGCCTCGAGCGCATGTCGAAGGAGCCGAAGAAGGAAGAGTAGTTCTTTTCGCGCAAACTGAATTTGTGATGGCCGGGCTCGTCCCGGCCATTTTCGTTTGGGCGATTACTCGGGCTTCACCCCGAGATCGCGCAGGATGCGGAGCATCACCTCGCTGTCGCGCTTGAATATCCGGTTCGTCGTTTGGAGATCGGCCGGCGACGACAAGATGAAGTTGGTCAGCATCTTCTGGACCGTGGGATCGGTCCCACCCTGGATCAGCAGCGCCGAAATCTTGTCGACGATATCCTTCGGCGTCGCCGAGGGCACCGCGAAGGCGGTGAAGGCCCGCAGATCGTAGAAGTCGCCGACGGCGCCCTGCTCGGTCATCGTCGGCGTGTCCGGATAGGGCGGCAGGCGGGCGCCGACCACGCCGATCAGATTGCCCGTTCCGGCCTGCACGACGGGGGCTGCAGCTGCGTAGCTTCCCGCGGCGCCATCGAGCGTCTGACCCGCGATGTCATTCCACATCGGCGCCTCTCCGCGATACTGGATGACCTGGAACTTGATGCCGTATTGCTTGGCGATCGTCTCGATCAGGACGTGCGGCGTCGAACCGATGCCGTACGAGCCCCAGTTGATGCTGCCGGCCTTCTTTGCGTATTCGACGAACTCCTTGAGATTCGTCGCGCCGGTTTTCTTGGCCGCGACAACAGGACCACCGGCGCCGCTGACCATGGTCAGATAGGTGAAATCCTTTTCGGGATCGTAGGGCAGATCCTTCACCGTCACGCGATTCTGGATCAGCGACGAGGAGATCGTGCACAGGATCGTGGTGCCATCGGGATCGGCGCGTTTCGCTTCCGTCACACCGATGGTGCCGCCGGCGCCCGCCTTGTTCTCGACGATGACGGTCTTGTTGATCTGCCGCGCCAGATAGTCACCGAAGGCGCGCGCGATGCCGTCGGTCTGGCCGCCGGCCGGATACGGCACGACGATGCGAACCGTTTTGGCCGGCCACGCCGTCTGGGCCTGCGCGATCACGGCGGGAGCGCACATCAGGGCCGCCGATCCAGTCACGAACGTTCGCCGCGTCAGCATCGTCATTTTCCTGCCCTTGGTGCGCGTTGATATTTTTTTGCTTGAGCAAGCGCTATCATGACGACGCCATTCAGGCGATGTCCGACGTGGTGACATTTCGGCACACGATGTCCGCTCAGCGGAATTTCCGCAGCGCGACGCGAAATGTGGAGAAGAAAGTTCGGCGCGAGACTAGCCTGCGGCCGGCAGCGTCTTGTCAGGCGATGCGGCCCACGGCCGCTGCGGCGAGGCAAGGCCGATCAGGCGGCCCTGGATGTAGTCGCAGCCCCATTCGCGCAGTATCACGGCGGCTTCCTCGTCCTGCACCCATTCGGCAACAGTCTTGATACCGAGCCGCCGCGCAAGATCGATCAGCGTCTGCACGAAAGCGCGATCGTCAGCCGAGCGCGCGATGTTCTGCACGAAGGCGCCGTCGATCTTCACGATATCGACGCCGAGCTTGCGCAGGTTGCGGAACGAGGTGTAGCCGGCGCCGAAATCGTCGATCGCGATCTGGCTGCCGAAGTTCTTCAGTCGTGTGATGAAGTCCCTGATATCGTCGATATCCTGGATCGCAACCGTTTCGGTGATCTCGACGATCAGCCGCTCGCCGGCGCCGGGACAGGCTTGCATCAGCGATTCGATACCCATCCACCAATCCGGGTCCATCGTGGTGTCGGGCGAGATGTTGAGGCTGAGCCGCACGTTCGGCGAGGCCGCAAGTTCGGCGATCGCGAGTTCGAGCACGCGGTGATCGACCAGCCGGATCAGGCCCAAACGCTCGGCCACCGGAACGATATCGGGCGCCAGCAGCGCCTGCCCATCCGCCTGCTCCATCCGCACCAGGCATTCGTAGAACGCCGGCTGCCGCGAGCGCGCCTCGACCACGGGCTCGAAGGCGGTGACGATCCGCCGCTCGTTCAGCGCGGTAACGATCTCGTCGGTGACGCGGATGTTGACGCGTCGCTGGGCGTCGCGCTCGACGTTCGGCTTCCACAGCGCGAACGATCCGGCCCGACGGCGCTTGGCGGCATCGAGCGTTTCCTGGGCGCGGTTGATGGCCTCGTCGGCATTGCGGGCATAGCGCGGGGTGGTGATCGCACCGATCGAGGCGGTCACCGAGACCGGGCCGGATTTGGTCGGGATCACCTCGTCGCGGATCCCGGCGAGGAAGCGCTCGGCCGCGATATTGGTGTCGTCGACGGTACAGTTCCTCAGGATCAGCCCGAACTTGTTGCCGGAGAACCGCCCGAGCACGTCACCGCCGCGCAGCTTGGCGCGGATGCGTTTTCCGACTTCGGCAATCACGGCGTCTGCGACGTCGAAGCCGAAGGCGTCGTTGACGCGCGCCAGATGATCAATGCCGATCAGCATGAAGGCGCAGGTCGATCGGAAACGCATGGCTTCCTCGATCGATTCCGCCAGCGCGGCGACGAGATGGGTGCGATTGAGTTCACCGGTCAGCGGATCGTGCCGCGACAGCCGCATGAGCTGCTCGTCGCGGGCGTGGCGCTCGTTGTTGACACGGACGATGCCTTGCGCGCGCACCGGCCTGCCGTCGGCGCCGGCAAACCAGCAACCGGTCTCCTCGATCCAGATCACGGGCGCGGAGGTCGAGGCCCGCACGCCATATTCGATCCGGTAGGGGACGCCTTCGTCGCCCCGCGCCGACGCCGATTGAGCGAGCGCGTCGGTCCGGACCGAGCGGGAAGGCTCGATCAGCCGGGCAAAACCGGCGCCGCTGGCCAGCGCTTCCGGTGGAATGTCGGTGAAAACCGCACCGGCGTTGTCGCTCCAGGTGAGGGTGTCGGCTATCAGGTCCCAGAGGAAGCTCGCCTGGCCTAGCGAGGCGAGGATGCTGGAGGCTTGCGGGACAGGAAGCATCAGGTCGCCTCGATTCGGGACACCGCCGGGTGATTCCCTGGGGCAAGGATAGTGGCTCTTCCGAAACAGAGGCTAGGTGAAGTTGATAAATAATCCGGAAACCATGTTTCACAGACTTGCCGCGCCAGCCGGGAACGAATCGGATGGGAGCGGCATAGGCCTTGCGAGGTCCCTATCGCAGTGGGGCGTTACGTCCCAAAACGTGACAGTTTTTGCCGGTTGCGGTGTGCGATGCTGGATGCCGATCGACCAGAGGAAATCCTGGATGGCGAGTTCGTCAATCTCGACGAGCCGCCCTGCGTCGAGCTGGTGCCAGTGACCCAGCCGGTGCAGTGGTCGCCAAGACGGGCGATCCCGCGGCCCGATCCGACCTTCCTTGCGCAGTTGATCGCGACCGCCGATCAGGCGCCGCAAACCCGCAGCCTGCGCCGGGCCTCGCTGGCCGACGCACAGACCGCCTATGGCGCCAGCCAGATCCGGCGCTGCAGCGCCGGCCTCCGGACACGGCAAACCATCTAGATTCTGGGGAATCAGCGCTGAGGCGTGTCCGGTTTATCCGGGGATGGCGTTGGGCCTGGACCCGGCTGCAGCCCCGGCGACGGGACTTCCGGCGATGAGGCCTCGTGCGATGTGGCTTCCGGGGAAGGCGTTTTCGGCGAGACCACTTCGGGAACGACCGGGGCTGCCTCGGGCGCGACGGTGGGCGCGGGCGGCACCGGTTTCGGTTCGGGGTGATCCTTCAACACGGATTCGGCAACAGAGGCTGCTGCCGGCGCCGCTGGTGCAACGGGCGCAGGTGCTGCTGCCGGCGCCGGCTCGATTTTGGGCTCGGCTACGGGGGCTTCCACCTTTTCGGCGCTTTTCGGTGCAGGCGCCGGCGCCGCGGCAACGGCACGGCGCCGCGTCCGCAGGGCGAGGCCGGAGAGGAAATCCACCAGCGCGAGCGCCGTCATCAGGAAGTAGGTCGACGTGCCGAACTTCGGCCACAGCACGAATTCGGCGGCCGCCGCACCGAACACGATCAGTGACAGCAGGTGGTCGGTCAGATATTTCGCGCCGGGGCGCGCGCCTTTGATGACTTCGGCAAGCAGCAGCAAAATGCTGAGCGTGAGCAGCACGTCGCTCAACGACACCGCCCACTCCGCGCCCGACATCAGCGTCACCTTTACCAGAGGATCGGTGAACGACACCTCCGGCATCAGGAAGACGATGATGTTGTAGATCGCGAGCGGAATCAGAAGCAGCGGAAAACCGACCATGGGTATCGCGCCTTGCTAGGAAAACCGGAATGTCCCCGGGCAAAGCACCCCGCCTCGCCCCTCGGGAACCGTTGGCCCACTCGTTGGCCAAATTCGGGCAGACGCCGCCGAAAGCGGCGCCTTATCCCCTATCCGGTCAGGATTCCTTCTTCTTCAGCACCTGCCGGCCCTTGTACATGCCGGTCTTCAGGTCGAGATGGTGCGGACGGCGCAGTTCGCCGGAATCCTTGTCCTCGACATAGGTCGGCTTCTTCAGCGCGTCCGCCGAGCGGCGCATGCCACGCCGCGAGGGCGATGTTTTTCTTCTCGGAACGGCCATAACGGTCCTCTAGGGGTGTTGTCGGAGGCATCGTCCGAAACCGGACGGCCCAGCGCTTCGTGCACGGGCTACGATGCCGATAAGGCCGCGCTTATAGAGGAACGGACGGCGTAAAGCTAGGCCGCCTTACGGTAAAAACAGCCGAAAATTGGCTCAGAAGGCACGATTCTCGCTCCAGCAACGCTGCAAGGCCACGGCATTGGCGCGCGCCATGTAAGTCCCGGCCAGGCGGCGCACCCCGGGGCCGGGATTCCGGGCGCTGCGCTTGACCGGATTGGGCAGGATTGCCGCCAGCAAGGCCGCCTCGCGTGCCGAAAGCGTCACCGCCGACCGGCCAAACGCGTACTTCGACCCGGCCTCGACCCCGAACTGCCCGGACGGGCCCAGTTCAGCGATGTTGAGGTAGATTTCCAGGATCCGCTGCTTCGGAAGCACCAGATCGATCCACATCGCCAGCGGCAGTTCCAGCGCCTTGCGGACCACGCTGCGGCCCGGCCACAGGAACAGATTCTTGGCCACCTGCTGGGTGATGGTCGAGCCGCCCCGGGTGGGCTCGCCATCCTCCGCATCGTCGATCGCGTCCTGCAGGGCCCCCCAATCGACCCCGCGATGGCTGCAGAATCTGGCGTCCTCGGAACCCACCACCGAGCGCGGCAGGTAGGGCGACATCGCGTTGAAATCGATCCATTGCCGCGTTACCGGCGCGCCCTTGAGCCAGCGCCAGGCCATCAGCGTCGAGACCGGATGGCCGGTGCGGTAGAACGGCGTCACCACATAGGGCAGCAGCAGCACCGCCAGCAGGATCAGCACTAAAATTCGGACAATGCGCAAATCGGATGCTTCCGGTTCAGACCAAGCCGTCCAGGACCGGTGAACAGGCCCCACCCAAGTGACATCTCCATGATATTTCGGGAGTTTTCCAGCGCTTTTGTGACGGAAGTCATGGAATTGACGAAGCCTCTGGCATCAACGATTGTCCGGGCCAAATTTGATCTGGAGCTATTCTTAATGACCACCGCCACTGCCGATTTTGCCAAACGACTGGACCAGACCGCCGAGGATACCGAAGCGCTGCTGGCGAAGCTGCTGTCCGATACGCTGTTACCCGACGAGATCGCCCGGCCGAAGCGGCTGATGGACGCGATGCGCTATTCCAGCCTCGGCGGCGGCAAGCGGCTGCGGCCCTTTCTGGTGGTCGAAAGCTCGGCCGTGTTCGGCGTCCCGCGTGAGGCGGGCCTTTTGGTCGGCGCTGCCCTGGAATGCATCCACTGCTATTCCCTGATCCATGACGATCTACCGGCGATGGACAACAGCGATTTGCGCCGGGGCCGGCCGACGCTGCACAAGAAGACCGACGACGCCACCGCGATCCTCGCCGGCGACGGGTTGCTGACGCTGGCCTTCGACATCGTCACCCGCGACGAGATCCACAAGGACGCCACGGTGCGCCTGCTTTTGACGCGGGCGCTGGCGCGCGCCTCCGGCATCGGCGGCATGGTCGGCGGCCAGATCCTCGACCTCGCCGGCGAAGGCCGGTTCGGCGATCGGGAACCGGTCGACGTGGCGCGGCTGCAGCAGATGAAGACCGGCGCGCTGTTGCGCTACGGCTGCATCGCCGGCGCGATCCTCGGCCAGTCCTCGCAAAAGGAATACCAGGCGCTCGACGATTACGGCCGCGCGCTGGGCGAGGCCTTCCAGATCGCCGACGATTTGCTCGACGTCGAGGGCGATGCCGCAGCGCTCGGCAAGCCGGCCGGCGCCGACGCGGCGCTCGGCAAGACCACTTTTGTAACGCAGCTCGGCATCGAAGGCGCCAAGCAGCGCGTGCGGGACCTCCTGGCGCGAGCGGATTCGGCGTTGTCGGTGTTCGGCGCCAAGGGCGACGTGTTGCGGGCCGCCGCGCGCTTCGTCGCGGAGCGCAAGAACTAGCGCGCAACCAAAGGCAACGGATGAGCAGGGAATTCGAAGATCACCTTGTTCGGTTCCGAAACCTGCCGCTGCCGGTCCGCGTCATCTATGGGCGACCGCGCACCTTCCTCGCGATCGCGCTCGGCATCGCCGTCTTCTTCCTGCTGCCCGACACGCGTCGGCTGGCGACACGTCTCATCGTCGGCTGGGATGTGTTTGCCGCGCTCTACCTCGTGCTCGCCTACATCATGATGCTGCGCTGTGACACCGGCCATATCAGGCGCAGCGCGGTGCTGCAGGACGACGGCCGTTTCCTGCTGCTGCTGTTGACCGCACTCGGCGCTTTCGCGAGCCTTGCCGCCATCGTGTTCGAGCTCGGCGCCTCGAAGGGCAGCACGCCCGGGCTGATCCTGGCCATGGTGACGATCGCGCTGTCATGGGCGATCGTTCACACCGCCTTCTCGCTGCACTACGCGCACGAATTCTACCGCGGGAGCAAGCCCGGCGGCCTGCAGTTTCCGAGCGGCGAGAAGCCTGCCGAGGCCGACTATTGGGACTTCGTCTACTTCTCGTTCGTGATCGGCATGACCGCGCAGGTTTCCGATGTCGGCATTACCGACCGGGTGATCCGCCGCACCGCGACGGTGCACGGCATCATTTCGTTCGTGTTCAACACGGCGCTGCTGGCCTTGATGGTGAATATCGCGGCGAGCGCGATCTGAGTCTCTGCCGTCCCGGCCTCGAACCGGGCCGGAAGGCCCCGTCGTCAGGACAGGGAAACGATGCAGATACAAAATATCGAAAACAACCCCATGCAAAGTAGAACGGGCCCCGGTCCGCTGGGCTCACGCCGCCTGCGGCCGCGGCGCGAGACGGTCCGTTGTCACGGCCTGGCCTGATCCCTCCCGCTCTTGAGGCCGGCTCTGATTGAATCAGCCCCGGGCTTGAGATGCGTGTTTTGGCGCCTTTTCTTGACGCGAACCGGTGCCGCTCGAAAAGGCTCTACGGGCACACGCCTGACATGATGGCGCCGAAGGAGTGGCAACCCGTCGCACGTTCCTGGCCGGTAAGCGGACGACCTGAAGACGACATCCCTGCACCAGTCGGTCCTTGAGAACGCGTGACAATAGCTTGCCTGGGCTGACGAGCTTGCCGTACTTCCGGATCCCGATCCCGTCTTGTTTCCGGCCTGTCGCGCTTGGCGACCGGCCTGGCGCGGCGCTTCTCGCATTCATTGTCGTCGTTGAGGTACGAACCCTCGACACAGACGATCTTGGTGCAGCGCTCGCCCTCGGCCTTGAAACCATGCTCGCAGACCAGCGGGCACACCCGCGACGACTTCAACTTGATCGTATCGAGCGTGTCGACGCTGGCGACCTTGGTGTCGAGCTTGGTTCCCGCGTAGCGGTTGAACTGCGTCAGCGACCGCTGCGAGGCGTTATTCCAGTTGCCGTCGGCGTTGCCGGAGAGGCAACCGACGCGGCGCAGTTCGGCCTGCACTGACTTGGTAACGTCAGGCTGCTGCGTGGCCGGCGTAAGCGCCGCCACGTCCATCGGCTTGTCCTTGTCGGCCGCAGCCTTGTCCGCGGCGGCGCTTTCGGCGGCGACGCGCTTCTGTTCGGCCGCGGCAGCCTGATCCTGCGCCACCTGCTTGGCCTTCTCGGCCGCGATGCGCGCCTGCTCGGCGGCCTTGGCTTCCGCCTCGGCCTTGGCCTGTTGCGACTTCCGCGCGCCTTCGGCAGCGAGCCGCGCCCGCTCCTGTTCGGCCAGCCGGGCTTTTTCGGTTGCCGCGACGCGCGTCTCCTCGGCGGCGATCTTGTCGAGCTGAAGCTTGGCGAGGCTCGAATAGAAGCCGTCGGGATACTGCGCAAGGAAGGCGTTGAGCGCGCTCTTGTTGCCGATCTGTAGCGCCAGCTCGTAATCGCGGCGGACTTCGGCCTGTGCGTTCAGGGCCGGCGCAGGCGCCGCCGCGGCGGGCGCCGGGCGAGCCGGCACCAGCGGCACGTCTTCACCGCCGAGCGAGCCATACACAAACGGTTCCTGCCGGTTGTTGGTGGTCTTCAGCACCTCGTCGCGGACGAAGCCGAACGCGCGGCGCACGTCGAGGCCGGGCTTGGTCAGATGATGCGACAGCGCCGCGGTGAACGGGCTGTTGTTGCCATCGCCGTCGGCTGCGGTCGATCCGGCCTTGGCCGAATAGGCGATCAGGACGTTCGGGCTGGTCGGCTCGACCTTGGCAAGGCCCTGCCCGATCGCGCGCGACGCAACGGTGCGCTTCATGGTGCGGGAGAACGGGTTGTCGCGGCAGGCGTCGAGAATCACGAGCCGCAGCTTCTTGGCCGGCTCGATCGCGATCAGGATACGATCGAGCGAGAAAGCCTCGTCATAAACGTCGGTGTCGCGTTCCAGCCGTGCATCGACCGGAATCAGGTAGTTCGCGCCGTCCACCTCGATGCCGTGACCGGCATAATAGACCACCGCGATATCGGCATCGCGCGCCCGGTCAGCAAAGTCGCGCAGCGCGCGGCGGGTCTCGGCCGCCGCCAGGTCGCGGCGGGAATCGACGACATCGAAGCCGGCGTCTTTCAGCGTCGCGGCCATCTTGCTGCTGTCGTTAACGGGATTGGCGAGCGGTGCGACATTCTGGTAGCTGGAGTTGCCCAGCACCAGCGCCACGCGCTTTTCGGCAAGGGCCGGTCCGCTCACGAACAGGAGGGTGGCCGCTGCAGCGGCCCATTGAAGCAGTTTCAGCGATCCAGATTTCTTCATAACACTTGTTCCGGAGCTACGCTCTTTTTACCACACCGGCCTGCCTACCAGAAGCCGCGGCCCGGCTTTGTGAGTTAAGTCACGAACCACGCCAACGTGAAACGTGTCCTCATTATTTCCTTAGTCAGACGACCGGGCCGCAAGGTTCGGCCACTGCCGACGCCATTTCTGCCGGGGTTCCCGGATCGGGCGGCACCCGGCGGCAGCCTCATGGGACAAATCCCTTCTGCCGCAGCGATGCGAGCGTTCGCCTTTTCTCAATAGCGCAATCTGCCGGTTCATGGCTTAATTCACCCCGAACAATTTCTGTTATTCCGGGAGGAAATCCGTGAATCCTGACCGATCGACCGTCGAAGCCGTCGTGCAGCATTATTTCGACGGCCTGTATGAGGGCGACGCCGAAAGGCTCGGCGCGATCTTCGACGCGACCGCCGACCTGCGCTGGCTTGAAAAAGGCGAGC
Source organism: Bradyrhizobium paxllaeri (assembly GCF_001693515.2). Classification (NCBI taxonomy): domain Bacteria; kingdom Pseudomonadati; phylum Pseudomonadota; class Alphaproteobacteria; order Hyphomicrobiales; family Nitrobacteraceae; genus Bradyrhizobium; species Bradyrhizobium paxllaeri. Next base: position 348,262 of record NZ_CP042968.1, on the reverse strand, counting down.
TGCAGGTTTTGACCGTGCCGGACTGGCTCGATCGCGTGCGCAAGCGTCCGTCTGCCAAGGCTGAAGGCAAGCCGCGCGAGGACTTCATCGTCACCATCGACCGCTCGGACGACCAGACCGCCTTCATCAAGGTGCGCTGCCAATTGCCGCCGCGTTATTTCACCGACTATCTGGTGGCGATGAAACTGCGCGACGGCTGGAAGATCGTCTCGAAATCCTACCGCTACGATCTGCGCGAGTAATCCGTATCGGAAGATCGCGGTGTAGAGCCATCATTGCCTGCGCCAAACGCGAAGCGTTTGCGCAAGGGAGCGATAGCAACGGTCGGCTCTTGTCGACAGGCCCCTATTCCGCCGCCGCGTTCCTGCCGGGACCGCCGACGAAGCCTGCCGCATCGCCGAACCGCTCGATCATGACCGCGGTGAGGTCCTTCGCCTTGCTGGTGACGCAGGCACCGGAGCGCACGGCGTAGCGGTCCTGATGTTTCAGGTGCGGCGGCGCTTCTCCCTTTTGCAGCGCGCGGGCGGCATCCATGACAAGCTTGCGGAAATGCATGATGCCGAGATCGGTCGGGCCGAGATGTTCGCGGGCGCGGTCGGCGATCGGGCCCTGGCTGTCCTGCACGGCGGCATCCTGCTCGGAGACGCCCTTGATGCCGGTGTAGCTGGAGGTCTTCTGCAGCTTGCGATCGATCAGGTAGTCGTTCGACTTGTTGCGCAGCGGCACATAATTCTCGTCGACCACGGCCATGACGCCGTTGCCGCGATCATAGCCATCGCGTTCGGCCTGCGTCAGCGGACGTTCCGGATTCCACGCATAGGTGTAGATCCAGCAATTGGTGTCCGTCACCGGCACAAAACTCTGACCGAAAATATTCTCGCCGGGCATCGAGCTTGGCGCATAGGCGTGCACCGGCATCAGGAACTGGGCGATACGCCAGTAGATATTGTCTGATCCGGTCAGCCGCCCGCCCGCGACCGTCAGGCCGGCCTCGTGCGGATTGATCTTGATCACCGGGCGCGGATCTTCGGCGATCCATCGCATGTGGTCGGTCGCCACCCGCGTCAGCGGGTTCACAAAATGCTTCTTGATGTCGAGGATTTCGTTCTCTTCCTTCTCGAAGGAAAGATGCGCGAAGGTGAAATGCGCGGTGTCGATCGAGCCTTCCAGCGCCTGCACCCAGTTGCAGTCCTGCCATTTCTTGGTGACGTAGCGGTGCGACGGCGGCACCAGCGCCATTTCCAGATCAGGCAATTCCGGCATCTGGTCCGCCGGGCCCATATACGCCCATATCATGTCGCCCCATTCGCGCGCCGGATAGGACTTGATGCGGATCAAGTCCTTGGCGTTGAGATCCGGGTAGGACGTCGGCATGTCGACGCAACGGCCGTCGGTATCGAACTTCCAGCCGTGATAGACGCAGCGGATGCCGCATTCCTCATTGCGGCCGAGCCAGAGATTGGCGCCGCGATGCGGGCAATATTGATCGATGACCCCGACCACGCCGCGCGTATCTCGGAAGGCAAGCAACTCCTCGCCCATGACGACGATCTTCTTCGGCGTGCCGTCGGGCTCGGACAGCTCTTCGGAAAGTAGTACGGGAATCCAGAATCGCCGCAGCAATTCGCCCATGCCGGTGCCTGCACCGCTCTCGGTGAGGAATTTGTTGTCTTCGGCGCGGAGCATCGGGCGTCCTCCGGATGTTTTTGCTTTTGGCGGAGCTTGACGCAGACGCGGCTAGGCGTCAACGCGAATGCAGCAGTAGGGTGGGCAAAGCGCAGCGTGCCCACCATCGATCAACGAGTCATGGCGTGAAATGGTGGGCACGCTGCGCTTTGCCCACCCTACGAAAATTACACCGGCCTCTCCCCCTTCACCGTCACCCGCGTGCCTGAACGCGTATGCGGCCAGTAGTCCCACATCGCGCGGTGCTGGGCGCAGCGGTTGTCCCAGAAGGCGATAGCGTTTTCGGTCCAGCGGAAGCGGCACTGGAACAGCGGGTTTTCCGCGTGCTGGTAGAGATAGGCCAGCATGGCGTCGCTCTCGTCGCGGGGGACACCGATAATGTGGCGGGTGAAGCCGCGGTTGACGTAGAGCGCTTTCTTGCCGGTGACCGGATGGGTTCGTACGACCGGATGTTCGGCGCGCGGATATTCGGGACGATCGGCGACGCCGTAATTGGCGTAGAGCCCGCGATAGGTCTGCTCGCCGTCGTGCAGCGCGGTGAGCCCGTCGAGATAGGTCTTCATCTTCTCCGACAGCGCCTCATAGGCCGCATACATGTTGGCGAACAGCGTATCGCCGCCGCGCGGCGGGCATTGCTTGATGTAGAGGATCGAGCCCATCGGCGGTTCGAGGTCGCAGGACACATCCGAGTGCCAGCCCTCGCCATTGGCGCGCGGCGAATCCTTGTCGGCGTAGATCTTCATCAGCGCCGGATCGCCCTCGTTGGGCGCCGCCGGATGCACGTGCAGTTCGCCGAACTTGCGGCCAAAGGCGAGATGTTGGTCGGAGCTGATATGCTGGTCACGAAAGAAGATCACGAGATTCTCGGCGAGCGCGCGATGGATCTCGTCCATCTGGCGATTGGAGCGCGCGTCGTTCGAGACGAGCTTGCCGATGTCGACGCCGGAGATTTCCGCGCCGATGATCGGCGTCAGTTTTTCAACCGCAATGGTCTCGTAGGGATCGCTGTCGTCGGCGAGATGGCGGTAGCGCGGGCCTTGTTTGCCGGACAGCGAGGACATGGGCGATCTCCCAATCGTTTTTGATTGAGACGCATCGTAACCGAGGTGGGGCGAAGCGCAATCTCTCCGCGACGTCGTCCCGGCGGACGCCGGGACCCATAACCACAGGAGTTCATTGTTACGGAGGCTGGAGCCACAACCCGGCATAACCACGAAACCCTGTGGTTATGGGTCCCCGCGCCCCGTGCGCAATTGCGCACTAGGCGGGGACGACGGAGAAATCTTACTCCGCCGCGGTCGTTTCCGGCGTCTTGGCACCCGCGCCATAACGCTGGTCGATATAATCGATCACCAGCGCCTTGAAATCGGCGGCAATGGTCGGGCCGCGCAGGGTGCGGAACTTCTTGCCGTCTACGAACACCGGCGCGGCCGGGGCTTCGCCGGTGCCGGGCAGCGAGATGCCGATATTGGCGTGCTTGGATTCGCCGGGGCCGTTGACGATGCAGCCCATGACAGCGACGTTGAGCTGCTCGACGCCGGGATATTGCGTCTTCCAGGTCGGCATCTCGTCGCGGATGAAGTCCTGAATCGAGCGCGCCAGCTCCTGGAACGTGGTCGAGGTGGTGCGGCCGCAGCCCGGGCATGCCGCAACCAGCGGCACGAAGGTGCGGAAGCCCATGGTCTGCAGCAATTCCTGCGCGACCTGCACCTCAAGGGTACGATCGCCGCCGGGTTCGGGCGTCAGCGAAATGCGGATGGTGTCGCCGATGCCGTCCTGCAGGAGGATGCCGAGCGCGGCGGACGAGGCCACGATGCCCTTCGAGCCCATGCCGGCTTCGGTGAGGCCGAGATGGATCGCGTAGTCCGAGCGCGCGGCGAGCGTCTGGTAGACCGCGATCAGGTCCTGCACGGCGGAAACCTTCGCCGAAAGAATCATCTTGTTCTTGGGCATGCCGAGCTCTTGCGCCCGCGCCGCGGAAAGCAATGCTGACTGCACCATGGCTTCGCGGGTCACCGCGCGTGCATCGCGCGGGTTTGGCGAGGCCGTGTTCTCGTCCATCAGCTTGGTCAGCAGCTCCTGATCGAGCGAACCCCAGTTGGCGCCGATACGGACCGCCTTGTTGTTCTTGTTGGCGATCTCGATGATGTCGGCGAACTGGCTGTCGCGCTTGTTCTTGAAGCCGACATTGCCGGGATTGATGCGGTACTTGTCGAGCGCCTCGGCACAGGCCGGATATTCGGCGAGCAGCTTGTGACCGATATAGTGGAAGTCGCCGATCAAAGGCGTGGTGATGCCGCGCTTGCGCAGGCCGTCACGGATATGCGGGACGGCGGCAGCCGCCTCCTCGCGATCGACGGTGATGCGCACCATTTCCGATCCGGCGCGCGACAGCGCCGCGACCTGCGCGATCGTGCCATCGACGTCGGCGGTGTCGGTATTGGTCATCGACTGCACGACGATCGGCCCCCCCCCGCCGACGGCAACATTGCCGACCATGACCTGGGTGGTTTTATGCCGGGCCTTGGGGCCTGCGACGTCGTCTTGCGGGATTATTTCGGGCTTGTTCATGGGGCCTCGAATATCAGGTTTTGGTGACAATCACCAAGTGGGCGCCGAAAGCGCTGTGCGCCTCGTCACACTTTGATTTTTGTCTTGTATCTTCAATGGCTTATGGCGATCGCGGCGGCCGGCAGCAGGGCAAAAGACCTCGTCTTCCGTTAACCGCTATATTGGACAGGAATCGCCGAATTGAAAGGGCGGGCATCCCTCCCGGCCGCCTTTTCATAGCCCGATGCAGGCTCTAGCATCAGCCTAAAATAACGGGAGGCCATCCATGTCGGGGCATAACGGGCTCATCTCGACGGCGGAACTCGCTGATATCCTGGACCGGCCGAATTTGCGCCTGTTCGACTGCACCACCTATCTCGAACCCGCGCCCGAAGGCTCCAGCCAGCCCTATCTCACCGTCCCCGGGCGGCACACCTTCGAAGCCGGGCACATTCCCGGTGCGGACTTTCTCGATCTGCAGGGCGAATTTTCCGACGCCACTACCGAGCTTCGCTTCATGATGCCTGACGTGGCGCAGCTTGAGGCCGCGTTCGGCCGTCACGGCGTATCCAATGACAGCTGCGTGGTGCTGTACAGCCTCGGCACCCCGATGTGGGCGACGCGGTTCTGGTGGATGCTCACATCGCTGGGCTTCGAGAACGTATCTGTGCTCGACGGCGGCCTCGACAAATGGAAATTCGAGGGACGTCCGCTCGATACGGGGCCTGCGAAGGGATATAAGCCGGCGACGTTCATCGCCGAACCGAAGGACGGATTTTTCGTCGACAAGCACGAAACGCTTGCCGCAACGTCCGAGCATGGCACCGTCGTCGTCAACGCCCTCGGCCCGCAGTTTCACAGGGGATTGGAGCCCAGCCGCTACGGCCGGCCCGGCCGCGTGCCCGGCAGTTGCAACGTCTCGGCCGCGACGCTGCTCGATCCCAAAACCAAGGCCTTCGTGCCGCTCGCCGAGGCTGAAGCCAAATTCAAGGCGCAGGGGATCACGAAAGACAAGCGTGTGGTCGCCTATTGCGGCGGCGGCATCTCGGCGACGGTCGATCTGTTTCTGCTGCACCGGCTTGGCTACGACAACCTCACCCTCTACGACGGCTCGATGGGCGAATGGGCCAAGGATGCGTCGCTGCCGATCGAGACGGGGTAGACTCTCTCCCCGTCATTGCGAGCGAAGCGAAGCAATCCATCTCTCCACTCGCGCTGAAGCATGGATTGCTTCGTCGCTACGCTCCTCGCAATGACGCCGGAAGCACTACGCCGGCACGTTCGGATCCGGCACCACCTTCGGATCGGGCTTGTTGACAAGATAAAGCCCTGCGATGACCAGCAGCGCCGCGACGCCGAACGCGATCGTCAGCGTGTCGTGCAGGATGAAATAGGCGGCGACGACGCCGAACAGCGGCGTGAAGAATGTAAATGACGAGAGCTTGCTCGCCGAGTAGGTCTTCACCAGTGCAAACCATAGCACGAAGGTGCATCCCACCACCCAGATCGCCTGATAGGCCAGGAGCGAAATCGACAACGCGCTCGGCATGTGCGTGATCTCCTCGCCGAACAGCAGCGATGCGGCGCCGAGGATCGGAATCGACACAGCCGCCTGATAGCTGAGCGCCTTCTCAGGCGCGGCGTTACGAAGCTTCGTGCCTTTCGCAATCAGCGTGGTCGCGCCCCACAGCGCGCCGCCGCCTACCACCAGCAGATCGCCCAGCAGCACTTTTGCATCGACGTTTGCCTGCGGCACACCGATCGCCAGCGCGACGCCGGCAAAGCTGAGGCCCAACCCACTCCATTGCAGCATGCTCAACCGCTCGCCGAGAAACTGGTAGGAGCCCAGCGCGACGAAGAATGGCGCGGTGTAGAGGAACACGGCGGCGCGCGACGCCGAGGTGAATACCAGCCCCGTGAAGATCAGCACGAATTCGATCCCGAACAATGTGCCGGCCAAGAGGCCGGGCCACAGCGAGCCGTCGCGCTCGAAGAATTTTACGCCGCGCAGCCATCCGGCGAACAGCATGACCGGCAGAGCGCCGGCGGAACGGATCAGCGCCTGCATCATCGGCGGCACATCGGGCAGCGCGAGCTTGACCGCGATCTGATTGAACCCCCAGCTCAGGCACAGCATCAGCATCAAGGCGATCGCGCCCGGGGTGAGCGCACGCCCGGTGGAAGGTTCTAATGGCTTGGACGACATCTATCCTCGTGACCGGCTTGCCGCCGTGTTCTTTATTTCTGGCAATGGGCGCAGGTGCCGGCGATCTCGACGACGGAAAGCTTTGGGGCGAAACCTGACGCGCGCGCCGCCGCGTTGAGGCTTTGCGCTACGGGGGCTGCCGGAATTTCGCCGACGGAGCCGCAGAGTTCGCAGATCAAAAATGCCACCATCGAGGTCTCGTCATGGTCATGCGCACAGGCGAGGAACGCGTTGCGGCTTTCGATCCGATGGACGAGGCCGTTCTCCATCAGGAAATCGAGCGCGCGGTAGACCGTGATCGGCGCCGGGCGCGGCATCGATTTGGCCAGTTCGTCGATCACCTCATAGGCGCCGAGTGGGCGGTGGCTCGACAGCAGCGCCTGCAGCACCTGGCGGCGGATCGGGGTGAATTTCTGCGCCCGCCGCGCGCAAACCTGCTCGGCATGGGCGATCGCTTCCGCAGTGCAGCGGCCGTGATCGTGGTCCGGCGCGGGAAACGTTGGCTTTGTCAGGGTCATCTTAACCTTTTGTAGCACCTCTGCCCGCCAATCCAAAAGCCCGGCCGCCTATTGGTTCCCAGCCATGTGCTGGAAGCGGGTCAGGCCATCTTTAACTCGGCATGCGAAATTCATAAGCAAGCTTATTATATCGCTAGCTTATGGAGGCTGAGGGCGATGCGCGGTTCGGTGGACATGAATTTCCTGTTTACGCTCGGCGAGGTGCAGCGGATGATGCGCGCCTATGCCGATCGGCAGGCCGCACGCTACGGCATCACCCGCGCGCAATGGGCGGTTCTGGCCAAGGTCGAACGGACCGAGGGCCTGAAGCAATCGGAACTCGCCGAACAGATGGAGATGCAGCCGATCACGCTGACGCGGCTGATCGACAAGCTCTGCGACAATGGCTGGATCGAGCGCCGCGGCGACGAGAACGACCGCCGCGTCAACCGCCTCTATCTGCGCAAGGCCGCGCGCCCGCTGCTCGGCAAGCTTGCCGGACTGCGCTCCGAACTGACGGCGACCGCGCTCGACGGCATCAACCCCGCCGATGCGCACCGCCTGCTCGACCAACTCGACCTGATCAAGGAGAACGTCCGCAACGCGATCCAGCATCCTGCGAACGAACCTCCGCGAAAGGAGCAGCGTTATGGCTGATCCCGTGCTCAAATTTCCGCCCGAGCAGAAGGGCGCTCCCACAACGCGGCCGAAGCTTGCGGCTGAGCCGCGCCGCCGGCTGCTGGCCGGCCTGCGCCGCTATCGCCGCTTCCTGCTGCTCGTGGTGCTGCCGCTGGTCGCGCTGGTGGCCGGCGTGACGTTCTACCTCAACGGCGGCCGCTACGTGACCACCGACGACGCCTATGTCGGCGCGCAAAAGGTTCTGATCACGCCCGACATCTCCGGCAAGATCGAGAAGGTCGTGGTGAAGGAGGGCCAGCAGGTCAATCCCGGCGACGTGCTGTTCGAGTTCGATCCAGTGCCGTTCCGCCTCGCCGTCGCGCAGGCCAAGGCCAACCTCGCGCAAGCCAACGTCACCTACGACAATCTGATCGCGGACCTCAAGATCTACAGCCAGATGAGCGAGCTGTCGCAACAGGGCATGGAGCTGAAGCGGCGCGATGTCGAACGCAAGTCTTCGCTGGTGAAGAATAATTTCGGCTCGCAGCTCGACCTCGACAATGCATCGACCGCCCTCGTCACCGCGAGCGCGCAGTATCAGCTGCTGCAGCAGAAGATCGCGACGGCCAAGGCGCAACTGCTCGGCAATCCAGACCTGCCGCTCGCGGAATTCCCGCCCTATGCCCAGGCCAAGGCGGCGCTCGACCAGGCCCAGCGCAATCTCGACCACACGGTGATGCGCGCGCCGATGCCGGGCGTTGCCACCCAGGTCGAGCAGATTCAGCTCGGCCGCTTCGTCACCGCCGGTACGCCGGTGTTCAGCATCATCGACACCTCTAACCCCTGGGTCGACGCCAACCCGAAGGAATCCGATTTCACCTATGTCGCGGTCGGGCAGTCCGTCACGCTGGAGGTCGACGCCTTTCCGAACCATCCGTTCAAGGGCACGGTCGGCTCGCTCTCGCCCGGCACCGGCGCGCAATTCGCGATCCTGCCGCCGCAAAATGCGTCGGGCAATTTCGTCAAGGTGGTGCAGCGTGTGCCGGTGCGGATCTATTTCGACAAGAACGACAAGTTCGTCCGCAAGCTGAAAGCCGGCATGAGCGTCTACGCCACCATCGATACCAAGCATAGCCGGTCGCTGTCGGCGCTGCTTGGCCTGTCGCCCGCGGTGGCCAACCAGGACCACGATTAGCGCCATGGCAACGCCGGGCCAGCCATCGGCATCCATTCCCGGCCTGCGCCGGAACATGGTGACGATCTGCGCCATGACGGCGACCATCATGCAGGCGCTGGACACGACGATCGCCAATGTCGCGCTGCCCTACATGCAGGGCACGCTGTCGGCATCGCAGGACCAGATCAACTGGGTGCTGACCTCCTACATCGTCGCCGCCGCGATCATGACCGCGCCGGTCGGGTGGATCGCCAACCGCTTCGGCCGAAAGAGCATCTTTATCATCTGCTCGGCCGGCTTCACCCTTGCGTCCGTGATGTGCGGACTGGCGCAGGATATCACCCAGATGGTGGTGTTTCGCCTGCTGCAGGGCGTGTTCGGCGCAGCCCTGGTGCCGCTGTCGCAGGCGGTGATGCTCGATTCCTACGCGCTGCACGAACGCGCCAAGGCGATGGCGATCTGGGGCATGGGCGTGATGATGGGCCCGATCATGGGTCCCTCGCTCGGCGCCTGGCTGACCGAGACCTATTCCTGGCACTGGGTGTTCTTCGTCAACCTGCCGTTCGGCGTCATCACCGTGCTCGGCCTTATCATCTTCATGGACGAGACGAAGAAGGATCTTGGGCTGCGCTTCGACTGGTTCGGGTTCACCGCATTGGCGATCGCGATCGGCGCGCTGCAGCTCGCACTCGACCGCGGCGAGCAGCTCGGCTGGCTGGAATCCAACGAGATCATCGCCGAATTCATCGTCGCCGGCATCGGCTTCTACTATTTCCTGGCGCATTCGCTGACGACGCAGCATCCGTTCATCCAGTTCGCGCTGTTCAAGGACAAGAACTTCGTCGCCGGATGCGTGTTCATGGCGGTGATGGGACTGGTGCTGTTCTCCACCATGGCGCTGTCGTCGCCGTTCCTGCAGAACGTGATCGGATATCCGATCATCACCGCCGGGCTTCTGCTGGCGAGCCGCGGCTGCGGCACGTTCGTGGCGATGATGCTGGTCGGCCGCATGATGAACCATATCGAGGCGCGAACGCTGATCGTGTCGGGCCTTGGCATCACCTGCCTGTCGCTATACTACATGACAGGCTGGACCGACCAGACCGGCGCGACCGAGATCGTCATCATCAGCGTGGTGCAGGGCTTTGGTTTTGGTCTCGTCTTCGTGCCGCTGTCCACGGTAGCGTTCCTGACGCTGCCCAATCATCTGCGCACCGACGGCACCTCGATGCTGACCCTGATGCGCAATGTCGCCAGCTCGATCGGGATCTCACTGGTGATCGCGCAGCTGACACAGGGCACGCGCTACACCTACGCGGTCCTGTCCGAGCACATCAACCCGTTCAATCACGCGCTGCAGATGCCGAACGTGCGCGGCATGATCGATCTCGCGACCGACACCGGCCGCGCCATGGCCGACATGATGGTCAAGGTGCAGGCGCAGATCATCGCATTCTCGCACGACTACCAGTTGGTGATGATCTTCACCGCCTGCGCGATCCCGCTCGCCATCATGATCGGTTCGACCAAGGCCACCCTGCGCCAGCAATCGGCCGCGCCTGACCATGCCGTGATGGAGTAGCGCGCCGCGCCGGATCTATTTCGCCGCGCCCTGCTTGGCCTGCAGGCTCAACCACATGCCGCCAAGCGACAACACGCCGCCGATCAGATGGACCATGGTCGGCGCCTCCCCGAGGAACAGGATCGACAGCACCGCGCTGACGATCGGGCCGAGATAGAGGCTGAGCGACGTCGACACCGCGCCGAACTTCGCGCCGAGATAGGCATAGGCCGCATAGGCAAACAGCCCGGGAACGAGCCCTGCAAAGAGATAGACCAGCGCCGCGCGGCCGCTGAACGCGGCAGCAGGCGTAGACCACATTTCATGGATGGCAAAGGGCAGCGAGAACATCGCGCCCGCTGCCGCGAACAGGCCGATCCGCGCCAGAAAACTTACGCCGCTGCCGACCCGGTTCTGCAGCAGGGTGTAGCCCGCCCAGCCCAGCATGGCCATCAGCGCCAACAGATCGCCGGTCACCACGCCGGCACCGATGGCGGCATTCCCCTTGGTAATGATCAGGCCCGCGCCGGCCAGCGACAGCAGCATGCCGATGATCTGGCTTCGGTGGATGGGTTCCTGGCCCGATATGAACGAGTACAGCAGCACCGCAAGCGGCGCGAGCGCCATGATCAGCGCGAGGTTGATCGCCGAAGTCGTGACGCCGGCGAGATAGACCGGGCCGCCGCAGATAAACATGCCGAGGAAACCGGCCGCCACGATGCCCAGCGTCTGCCCCTGCAACACGCCGGGCTTTTCCCGCAACGCCATCACAATGACCGGCAGAAGGCCGAGCGCGACGATGCTCCAGCGAAAGAACGCGATCGAGAACGGCGGCACGCTCCCGGCGACGCCGCGCGCCAGGATCATGTTGGAGACCTGAGCGGTCGCAACCAAGAGGAAGCCGAGCAGGCCCAACACTTCATGCGTCTTGCCGGCGGCTTCCTTGGGTTCGATCATGTGCAATCCGGTGCTGACGCCCTGTAGATGCCACGATCTTAACGCGCCGGCTCACCGGCAGCTATAGCTCGAAGCCTGCTTTGCATCTCCGTTGCCATTCCATGTCGTCCGCAGCGGATAGACGCAGACGGGATAGCTGAGGCTGTTGTCACGCGAGGTCAGCAGGATTTCGCCGGGCGCCGTGCCCTTCTCGACCCAATCGGTCAGCGTCGTGAAGAACTGATCCTGCTCGCGTGTCGGGGTCTGGTTGGCGTTACCCGGAAGCTTTGGCAACGGCACGCTGTCGTTCTTGCCGCCGACGGTATAGGCCCGGCCTTGCGAAGAGTGCGCCGAACCCGGCACGAGATACATTCGCATGAACTTCTGTACCTCGGCATCGCCGCCCATCGCCGCCACCACGCGCTCGTGATAATTGATGTTGCCGGCGGGCGGGATCGCGTCGTCGACCAGGCCCGTGTAGACGATCACCTTGCGGCCGAGATCGCGCAACTTGCCAAGGTCCGCCTTGTCGGTGATGAGGTCGCTGAACAGCGTCGGCTGCAGCGCGACGCCCTTGTTCACGGCGTCGGCGAGCCCGGCGTAATCCAACTCCAGCCATTTGTTGCGCACATTGGTCGAGGCATTCGCGATCGGTTCGCCTGACGACGTACTGGCATCCGTCGCGTAGCTGACATCCTGCAGCGCCAGAGCGACGCCGTAGGAGGAGGCGCTGGTGATCAGGTTGCCGATGGCCGTGCTCCTGGTGAACGTCCACCAGAGCTGATTCTTGCCGAGCGACTTGCCGGACCGCGCCTCGGCGCTCTGCGCGGCATCGAAACTTCCATCGCTGGTCGCGCCGTACCAGATCCGGTTCAGCGCATGCGCCTCCTTGAGGTTCATGCAGGCCGCGGCATCGGCATTTTTGCTGGTGACGCCCTCGCCGGCCTCGCCCGCGCACAGGATGTCGGCATCGCGCGCAGGATTGTAGTCGCAGGCAAAGGGATCGAGCAGGAAGCCGAGGCCCGCCTTGTCGCAGGCGGCGACCGCGCGCTTGTTGGCGGCGGCGATTTTGGCGGCGAAGGCCGTGGCCTTCGGCTTGTCCGCCGAGGTAAAGCCGAGCTCGGTCTTCATCACGATCTGCGGATAGAGACCCGCCGTTCCGAATTTCGCGATGCTCAGCGCCGGCTGCGCGATCATGTAGCCGTCATACAGTTCAGGGTATTCCTGCACGAGCTTCAGGCCTTGCCGGCCGCCCTGCGAATGGCCGTCGTAGTAGGTATATTTCGGCGCCTTGCCGTAATAGAGGTTGACCAGCGCCTTGGTCTTGACGGCCTGTTCCACCATGGCGCGCACCGAGAAATCGCGCAGCGATTCCACATTGACCTTGCCGTCCGACAGGAACGCGAACGAGCCATCCTGATACCAGGGCTGGCCCGCGTCGGTCGTGCCCGAGGCGTATCCGATATTGGCGTTGACGATCGCCGGCACCTTGCTGCCGATCTTGTCCTGATAGCGATGACCGCCGCCGACCCATCCGCCCCCGCCATAATTGCGGATGCGCTCGTTCCAGTTGGCATGCGTCGGCAGCCAGACCTCGATGCCGATACCTTCGGAGTACGAGCGCGCCTTCTTGCCCTTTTCCGCCGTGGCGCCGCAACCGACCAACAGCTTCACGAGGCACAGATCGGCCGCCGCCGTCACCGGCTGCGGTGCGTCAGGCGCTTTCAGCTCCTCGCCCTTCTTCACCAGCCGAACCGCGACGACCTTGGTGTCGGCGTCAGGGCGGAACGCCGTCTTGATCCCGTCATCGCAGGAAAGCGTATCGGCCCAAGCCGGCGAGAGATAACCGCAGGCAGCAAACAGCAATGTTGCGCCAATGGCCTTCCGTTTCATGATCGACATCGTCTCGCTCCCCCTTACGTCTTCTCGTTTTCCATTCCTGATAGTTACGCCTTCGGCATGGTCAGCGGCCGCGATTCGCGGGTCTGGGCCGCGAGCCTGATCGCGGCGTTGGCGGCGCCGAAACCGTGATAGTTGCGGCGCTCGACGATCTCGAAGAAAAACCGCTCGTCGAACGCGTGGGTATAGACCTGGAAGAACTCGCCCTCGCCTTCGCGGTCGTAGAGAATCTGATTGTGGCGAAGCGCGGCCATCATGTCGGCATCGAGGCCGTACTTGGCTTCGATGTCGTCGTAATAATTGTCGGGAATCTTGAGGAAATCCGCGCCCCGCGCGCGCATGTCGGCGATCGCCGCGAAGATGTCGCCGCAGGAGAACGCGACATGCTGCACACCCGAGCCGAAGAATTCGTGGATGAAACGGGCCGACAGCGTGCGGGTGGCTGAGGAGCCGTTGAGCACCATGCGCAGGCCCTGATTGCCGTTGATCAACGCCTGGCTCTGCACCAGCCCGACCGGGTCCGCGATCTCCATCTGCGGCAGCCGTTCCAGATCGAGAATGCCGGTATAGAACAGCAGCCACGACAGCATCTCGTCATAGGGCATGGATTGCGAGATATGATCGACAGCATCGAGCCGGTCGCCGGAGGCATCGCTGCGCAGCGATTCGAAATCGAGGTCCCAGTTCTTGCCGGCCTGTTCGAGGAAATACAGCAGGCTGCCGCCGACGCCGCGGATCGCAGGAATTTCCAGTTCGCCCGGCCCGACCGGCTGGTAGAAGGTCCGCGCCTGCAACGCTTCCGCCCGCGCCATGGTCCTGCCGGCATCATCAACGTCGACGGCGACGGCGCAGACGCCAGGGCCATGCGCGACAAAGTGCGAATGCGCAAAGCCGTCCGGCTCGCAGTTGATGACGAGGTCGATATGGCCCTGCGACCAGCGCTCGACGTCCTTGCTGCGATGCGCACCGGTCTTGCGGAAACCGAGCTGGCCGAACAGCGCGGCGAGGCTTTTGGCTTTTTCCTCGCTCACGGCGAATTCGATGAAGCCGACGCCACGCGTGCGCGCTTTCGGCGACAGCGGCGCTGCCGAAGCACTCGGAGCCGCCGCGCGGACGTCGTCCTCGATCAGGATCAGCGAGCGCAGCCCGTCGGTTGCGGTGCGGACTGCGGAGCCGGCGCGGAACTGATCGTTGAATATTTCCAGCGACAGCGGGCCGGCATAACCCGTGGCCAATACGTCCTGCACGAAACGTGCGACCGGCAAATCGCCCTGACCGGGGAAGCAGCGGAAGTGCCGGCTCCAGGACAGCACATCGAGGCCGAGTTTCGGCGCGTCAGCCAGCTGCACCAGAAAGATCTTGTCGGCGGGAATCGATTGGATCGGCAGCGTCGGAAACGACGGCGCCAGCGCATGAAAACTGTCGAGGATGACGCCGATCGATTGGTGGTCGGCGCGCCGCACGATCTCCCAGGCGTCGCGGTAGTCGTTGACGTGACGGCCCCAGGCGAGTGCCTCATAGCCGACGCGCAGGCCCCGCGCGGCGGCCCGCTCGCCCAGCTCGCGGAAATCAGCAGCCGCGCGATCGATGCCGCCGAGCGAGGCCGGCGAGATGTTGCTGCAGATCAGCATCAAATCGGTCTGTAATTCCAGCGTCAGGTCGAACTTGCGCTCGGCGCGCGCAAAATTCCGCCCGCGCTGCGGCTCCGGCATGCCCTCGAAGTCGCGGAACGGCTGGAAGGCACAGATCGACAGCCCGAGATCCCGGCACATCTGGCCGACGTCGCGCGGGCTGCCGTTGAACGAGAGCAGATCGTTCTCGAAGATCTCGACGGCTTTGAACCCGGCCTCGGCGATCGCGCGCAGCTTTTCGTCGAGCGCGCCGCTGAGCGAAACGGTAGCGATCGAGCGTTTGTTCATGCGGCCGTCTCCGTCATGGCGCCGCCGAGGAACAATTGGCCGATGCGGGGATCGTTCAGCACGCGGTCGGCCTTGTCGACGAGCCGGGTCTGGCCGAGTTCGAGCACGATGCCGTAATCGGAAATCTCCAGCGCCGAGCGCGCGTTCTGCTCGATCATCAGGATCGATACGCCGCGGTCGCGCAATTCCTTCAGGATGTTGAACGTCTGCTGCACCATCAGCGGCGATAGCCCGATCGACGGTTCGTCGATCAGCACCAGTT
This sequence comes from Bradyrhizobium paxllaeri, assembly GCF_001693515.2. Taxonomy (NCBI): domain Bacteria; kingdom Pseudomonadati; phylum Pseudomonadota; class Alphaproteobacteria; order Hyphomicrobiales; family Nitrobacteraceae; genus Bradyrhizobium; species Bradyrhizobium paxllaeri. The sequence continues at coordinate 332,951 of NZ_CP042968.1, read as the reverse complement.
GCGGATTGAGCAGCAGGCCGCGGACGATTTCGAGCTGCTTCTGCTCGCCGCCCGACAGCGTGGACGCCTGCTGCGTCGCCTTCTTGCGCAGCACCGGGAACTTGTCGAGCGCGGCCTCGATCCTGGCGGGCAGATCGGCGATGTCGCGCGCGACAACGGCGCCGAGCTGGATGTTGTCGCGCACGGACAGCTCGGGGAAGATGTTGCGGCCCTGCGGCACGTAGCAGACGCCTGCATTGAGCAGTTCGCGCTGGCTGAGCCCGGTGACGTCACGCCCCTTGAATACGACCTTGCCTTCGCGCAGCTTCAACAGGCCGAAGATCGCCTTGAACACGGTGGATTTTCCCGCGCCGTTCGGCCCGATCACGGTGGTGATGGAGCCTGCCGGCACCGAAAAACTGGTGCCGTTGAGGATCGTCATCTTGCCGTAGCCGCCGATGAGGCCTTGAACATCGAGGATGGCATCGCTCATGGGATCGATCCCTTTAGTGGCCGAGATAGGCTTCGATGACGGCGGGATTGGCGCGCACCTCGGCCGGCGTACCCATCGCCAACAGCTTGCCTTCCGCCATCACCATCACGCGCGTGCACAGCGACATCACGAATTCCATGTTGTGCTCGATCACGACAAAAGTGGCGCGCTTCTCGCGATTGATCGCCGCCAGCCGTTCCTTGAGATCGCCAAGCATGGTGAGGTTGACGCCCCCGGCGGGCTCATCGAGCAGCACCAGCCGCGGCCCGCCCATGAACGCCATCGCGGCGTCGAGCAGTTTTTGCTGGCCGTAGGACAGGCCGCCTGCGGCCTCAGTGGCGAGATGATCGAGCTTGAAGAAGCCGATCATCTGGTCGGCCGCCGCTGATAATCCGGCATCCGATGGACCGAACAGCCGCGACATCATGTTGCCCTGGTGCTCCTGGCCGGCGAGGATCAAATTTTCCCGCACCGACAGCTTCGGGAATACCTGCAGGAGCTGGAAGGTGCGGCTGACGCCGAGGCGATTCAGTTCGGACGGTCGTAATCCCGTAACGACCTTGCCGTCGACCTTCACCTCGCCATCGGTCGGCGTGAGCTGGCCGAGGATGCAGTTGAACAGCGTGGACTTGCCGCAGCCGTTCGGGCCGATCAGGCCGAGGATCTCGCCCTCCTGCACGTCGAAGCTGATGCCATCGACGGCCTTGATGCCGCCAAAGCTCTTCTTGACATTGCTGACTTCGAGGACTGCGGTCATGGCGCCGTCTCCAGTCTCGATTTGGCAACCGCGCGCAGCGCCGATGCCGCCTTGGTGCGGCGCTCGGCCAGATAGCGATCGAGGATGCCGAGGATGCCGGTCGGCGAATAGATCAGCAGCAACATCACGGCGACCGCGTACAGCATCAGGTAGTAGCCTTGGGTGAAGCGCAGCCATTCCGGCAGCAACACGGCGATCATGGCGCCGAGGAACGGACCGAAGAAGAATCCGGAGCCGCCGACGATCACCATCATCAGGAGGTCGAGCGAGAGCGAGAGATTGAACGGGACGGGATCGATATATTGCGTCAGCGGTGCATAGAGCGTGCCTGCGACACCGCCAAGGGCCGAGCCGATCGCAAAGGCCATCAGCGTGTAGCGCCTTGTGTCGATGCCGAGCGACAGCGCCCGCACCGGGTTTTCGCGCAGCGCCACGAAGGCGCGGCCCCAGGGCGAGCGGATCAGCCACCACATTGCGAGCGAGACGACGGCGAGCGATCCGAGACAGAAATAGTAAAACGGCAGCGGCCGGTTGGTGGCGAAGCCGAGGACATTGGGCCGCGGAATGCCTGAGATGCCGTAGATGCCCTTGGTGAGCCAGTCCTCGTTGCGGAACACCAGGAACGCGAGCGTCGAGAACGCCAGCGTCACGAAGGCCAGATAGTGATGCTGCACGCGCAGCGCGGGATAGCCGAGGATCCAGCCGATCGCAAAGCACAGCACGATGGCGACGCCGAGCGCTGCAATCAGCGGCAGACCCTGCGTTGTCATGATCGCCGCCGCATAGGCGCCGATGCCGACGAATGCGCCCTGCGCCAGCGACACCTGGCCGGCATATCCGAGCGTCAGGTTGAGCCCCATCGCAGCGATCGTCATCACCGCCCACTGGCTCAGGATATAGAGGCCATAGCGGTTAAAATTCATCGGCACGATGATCAGGGCCACGATGACGGCGATGCCGAGAGCGATGCGCCAATATTTTCCGTTGATGGTCATACCGTGCGCTCCTCGGGCCGGCCGAGCAGGCCCTGCGGCCGGAACAGGATGATGACGATCAGAAGAACCATCGGCACCGCGGCGCGATACTGCGTCGACACATAGGCCGCGGCCAGATTGTCCACGACGCCGATCAACAGCCCGCCGGCGATGGCGCCGCGCACCTGGTTGAACCCGCCGACGATCGCCGCGATGAATGCCGCCTGCCCCAGAACCTCGCCGGAGGAGAATTTCGCGAGATAGATCGGCGTGATCAGCAGCGAGGCCAGCGCCACCAGAAAGGCGTTGATCAGGAACGTCAGCAGGATCATACGCTCGACGGGCACACCGATGATGCGGGCAACCGTCGGGTTCTGCGCGGTCGCCTGCATCTGGTGACCGATCGAGGTGCGGTTCAGCAGCATCGTCAGGCCGATCACCACGGCGATCGCGAGCGCGAGCACGCCGAGGCTCTGCAACGACACCACGCGGCCGAGGATCGAGACGTCACCGGCCGGCACGATAGAGGGAAATGGCGAGGCCTCGGCGCTGAAAAACTGCTTCACCGCTTCCTTCATGCCGATCGCCAGCGCCATGGTCGCGATCGCCAGCGGCAGCACGCCATGCCGCAGCATCGGATCGACCAGCAGCAGCTTGAAGCCCAGCCCGAGCAGCAGCAGCGACAGCACGATGCCTGCGATGATGGCGAGCCAGAACGGCGCGCCGGCGTGCATCACCGCCAGCATCAGGAACGCCGGCAGCATCACGAATTCGCCTTGCGCGAAATTGATGGTCTGCGACGTCTGCCACAACAGCGTGAACCCGACCGCGACAAGGGCATAGATCGCCCCGGTCGCCAGGCCTGCCACGAGAAGATCGAGCAGATTGGACATGCTTCTCCCCTCACCCGTCACGCACGGACGGCGCCAATGATTTCGTTATGCTGATCACGGGGCGCGCGCTCAAACGCACGCGCCCATCCGACTCAATTCAGCTTCGGCAGCACCTGCTTGACGACCTGCTTGCCCTCGACGATTTCGACCAGAAATCCCTGGCGGTCGATGTCGCCCTTCTCGTCAAAGGTCACATCCATCAGGATGCCGGGTTCGCTCGCGGCCTTGATGGTGAGGCCGTGAAGCGTGTCAGCGAACTTTTTGGCGTCGACCTTGCCCATTTTGTCGGTCGTCGCCTTGATCATGTAGATCGCGAGATAGCCCTTCAGCCCGTTGTGGTCGGGGACGTAATTGTACTTCTTGACGAACTTTTCCCGGAAGGCCTTGACCAGATCGACCGGCGCATCGGTGGTGAGGCCGACATGGCCGCGCGCGCCGTTGGCGGCATCCCCGGCGAGTTCGACGACCTTCTGGCCGACCAGCGTCGTCTCGCCCATCAGCGGCACGGTGACCGCCTGGCGCTTCAGCTCCTTCAGTATCCGCGCGCTCTCTTCCTCGTTGAGGTAGATGAAGACGGCATCGGGTGCGGCGGCCTTGATCTTGCTGACGTCGGCCGCGAAGTCGGCTTGTCCTGCTTCGGTAGACAAGTCCGCCGCAACCTTGATGTTGTACTTGGCGAATTCCTTGGTGATGACGTCGCGGCCGCCCTTGCCGAAGTCGTTGTTGACCCAGACGACCGCGACCGATTTCGCTTTCAGCTCGTCATTGATGTATTTGGCGACCTTCGGCATCGAGGACTGCTGGCCGAACGAGGTGCGGAACAGGAACTTGTTGCCGCCTTGCGTCAGCTCTGCGGCTTCACCGCCCATGATCTGCGTGATGCCGGCTTCAGCCGCCAGCGGTGAGGTGACCTTGACGGAGCCCGAATAGCCGGGGCCGAGCAGGACATAGGGCTCATTGTCGAGCGCCTTCTGTACCTGTGCGCGCGCGACGCCGGGATTCGACTGCGAATCCGCATGCGTGACTTCCAGCTTGCGACCGAGGACCCCGCCCTTGGCGTTGATCTCCTCGATCGCGAGGTCGATGCCGTTTTTCCAGTTGTTGCCGACGGTGGCGCCGCCGCCGGACAGTTCGGCGACATCGGCGAGCTTGATCGGTGCGCCTTGCGCGAATGCGGCCGTGGTCGACACAGTGGCCAGCAGGAGTCCTGCGAAAAATCCAGATCTCATTTCCATCCCCTCTTCTTTGATCCAATGCGCGACCTTGTGACCGGCCGCGTTGTCAAGCTGCGTTCACTTTAGCGTAGCGTTTGGCCATCACGGCGTCGAATGCATTTCCCATCTCGACGGCCGACGGCTTCAATCCCGTGAACAGTTCGAAGGCGTCCGCGGCCTGATAGATCGCGAGCTCCCGCCCGGTCATGACCTCGGCGCCCTTGGCCTTGGCGGCATTCAATAGCGGTGTCCAGAGCGGCGTATAGACCGCGTCCGCCACCCAGAGATCCCCGTGCAGTAATGCATCCGGCACCGGCGTGCCGCGGTTCGGCAGCATGCCGACCGGCGAGCCGTTGACCACACCGGTGACGCCGCGCATGGCCTCCTCGACGCTGCCGGCAACCTTCGCGCTATCATGCTTCGCGATCTGGTCGGCAAGTTGCGTCGCCTTTGTGGCGTCGGTATCGAAGATCCGGATTTCACTCACGCCAATCTCGGCCAGCGCGAAGGCAATTGCCTTGCCGACACCGCCCGCGCCGATCACAGCGACGCGGCTCTGCGCGGGATCGCGGACAAGTTCGGTGATCGCCCGCGCAAATCCCGTTGTATCCGTGTTGTATCCGATCAGTCGGCCATCCCGGACCACAACGGTGTTGACGGCACCGACGGCACCCGCGCCCGGCGACAATTCATCGAGCAGGGAAATCACGGCTTCCTTGTAGGGGAAGGTCACGTTGACGCCGGCGAATCCGAGCAGGCGCACGCCGTCGAGCAGCAGTTTCAATTCTTCGCGGCTGGCACCGGCGACTTCGATCAGTTGGTAGTGGCAATGGACGCCGAGCGCTTCGGCGGCCCGCTCGTGCATCGCCGGCGACGCCGAATGCGCGATCGGCGCGCCGATCAGGCCGGTGAGAAAGCGGCGGTCGGCCGGGGCAATGGGGCGGGCGGCAGGGCTCATTGATCTTATGGGGCGCAAATGCGCGTTAGTGGCTAGGGACGGTTCGGGATACGCCCCGATCCGGCCAAACGATAGCGTTTTGCCAACCTAACACAATTACCCATTTATGCCGGATAGATAACATCATGTTATTTCTTGCGGAGCTTGGTATCAACCTTTCGCGGCGCCGTCTTGCCCGGCCCCACCGCCCGCATCTCCGAGCGCAGGCATTCGATGAAATGCTCGATGTGCAGCGACAGCGGCGCGCCGCGTTTCACCGCGATGTAGGTATCGAACCGGGTCGGCTCGACGATCTTCAACAGTTCGACGCCGGGATAGCCGCCATGGGCGACGGTGAACTGGTCGATCACGGCAATGCCGAGGCCGGCCTTGACCAGCGCGCACACGGTGGTGCCGAAGCGCGCGCGAATGGTGATGTCGTAGTCGAGTTTGTTGCGCGCAAAGATCTCCGCCATGATCCGCCCATAGGGATCGTTGGGATCGATGCCGATCAGGGGATAGCGGATGATCTCCCTGGCCGAGACCTGCTTGCAGCCGGCCAGCTCATGCCCCGCCGGCACGATGCAGAACAACTCGCCCGATGCCAGCGGCAGGAAATCGAGCCCGGGATGCTCAAGCCGGTAGCTCATGGCGACGCAATCGCCGCGGCCCAGCAACAGATAGTCGACGGCCTCCTCGATCTTGAGGATGTTGATGTCGATCCGCAGTTCCGGATAGCGGCGCCGCACCCGCTCGATCGCGCGCGGCACCATCACCTGCGAGATGCTCGGCACCGAGCCGATGCGCAGTTCGGACAGGTCGCCCCGCCCGATCTTGGAGATGATCTCGGTGAGATCATCCATCTTTTCGTAAACGCCGTTGATCTGCTCGAAGATGTTGCGGGCCTCGGGCGTCGGGAAATAGCGCCCGTTCTGGCGCTGGAAGAAGCGCACGCCCAGCGATTTCTCGGTGTATTTCACGAGACGGCTGATGCCGGGCGCCGACACGTTGAGAAGCCTTGCCGCGCCGCCGATCGTGCCGGTCACCATCACGGCGCGGATCACCTCGACCTGGCGAAGCGTCATCATGTGCGAAGTCTTGCCTGTCGCTCAGCGTCGTCCGCGATGTGATTGCGGCTATACGTCGAAGAATACCGTCTCTTTGTCGCCCTGCAGATGGATGTCGAAGCGATAAACTGCATTGCCGTTGCTGGGCTGCCGCGTCGCGATCAGCGTCGCGCGGCGGTCGGCCGGCACCAGCGCCAGCACCGGATCGGCGGCGTTGGCGGCCTCGCCGTCGAAATAGATCCGGGAATAGAGATGCAGCAGCATGCCGCGCGCAAAGACCGCAAGCACGACATGCGGCGCCTGCGGCTTGCCGTCGGGATCGGGCACGGAGCCCGGCTTGATGGTGTCGAAGGCGTAAGCGCCCTTGGCGTCGGTGCCGATGCGGCCAAAACCCTTGAAGCTGGAATTCGGCAGCGCACGCTTGTCTTGCGGATCGGAGAATCTACCTTGCGCGTCCGCCTGCCAGATCTCCAGCATGCAATCGACGATCGGCGCGCCGTCGCCGTCGAACACCGTTCCCTCAACGCGGATGCGCTCGCCCGACGTATCCGCCGTGACGAGGTTGTTGCTGAAGGCGTCGTTCCAGTCGTACTTGCCGTTCGAGGTCAGGCCGTAGGCGAAATACGGACCGACGGTCTGCGACGGGGTGACCCCGTCTGGCTTGATCTGTGCCACTTACTTGTTCTCCATCGGCGTGGCGTTGCGCCCGCGCAGCACAATGTTGAAGCGGTAGCACAGCGCCCAATCCGGCTTGGTATTGTCAAGATCGAAGGCGGAGATCATCCGGTTGCGCGCCTTTTCATCGGTGACCGAATTGAAAATCGGATCGAACGGGAACAGCGGATCGCCCGGGAAATACATCTGCGTGACGAGCCGCGAGACGAAGGAATGGCCGAACACCGAGAAGTGGATGTGGGCCGGACGCCAGGCGTTGTGGTGATTGCCCCAGGGGTAGGCGCCAGGCTTGATGGTGATGAAGCGATAATAACCCTCCGCGTCGGACTGCGTGCGGCCGGCGCCGGTGAAATTCGGATCGAGCGGCGCAGGGTGCTGATCGACGACATGCACATAGCGGCCGCAGGCATTGGCCTGCCAGAGTTCGACCAGCGTGTTCGGCACGCCGCGGCCGTCTTCATCGAGCACATGGCCGTGCACGATGATGCGCTCGCCGAGCGGCTCGCCCTTGCCTTGAACAGTGAGGTCGTGATCGTTCGCACGCACGGTCTCGTGGCCGTAGACCGGCCCGGTCAATTCCGACAGCGTGTGCCGCATCGGAATCAACGGCTTCGAGGGCGAGCGCTTGACCGTGCTCTTGTAGGCGGGAGACAGCCGCGGCGGATGCGCCGCGAGTGATTGCACTGGATAGACCAATGTCATGACGAACTCCTCCCTCGCACCGCGCTATCAGCGCAAAATCGTTTTGCGATTTTGTCGCTCAGCCACCCGCCAGATCATTATATGACATAACTAATTTGGGAAAGGGCGATTTTTCGCCTTCCCAAATCCTTGTCTTAATTGACCTTTTCGATCGCAACCGCCACACCCTGGCCGACGCCGACGCACATGGTTGCCAAGGCAAGCTTCCCGCCCCGCTTCTCCATGCCGTGCACTGCCGTCAGCGCCAGCCGCGCGCCGCTCATGCCGAGCGGGTGGCCGAGCGCGATCGCGCCGCCATGCGGGTTAACGAAGTCGGCATCGTCCTTGACGCCCAGTTGCCGCAGACAGGCTATGCCCTGCGAGGCGAAGGCTTCATTGAGCTCGATCAAATCGAAGTCGGAGATCTTGATGCCGAGCCGCTCCATCAGCTTCTTCGTCGCCGGCACCGGGCCGATGCCCATGATGCGCGGCGGCACCGCGGCCGAGGCGAGACCGAGAATACGCGCCCGCGGCGTCAGCCCGTGCTTCTTCACCGCAGCTTCCGAGGCGAGGATCATCGCGGCCGCGCCGTCATTGACGCCGGAGGCATTGCCCGCGGTCACGGTGCCGGGATTGCGCACGATCGGCTTCAGCTTTGCCAATCCTTCGAGCGTGGTCTCGGGGCGCGGATGCTCATCCTTGTCGACGGTGATGGGACCGGCCTTGCCGCCGGGCACCTGGACCGGCGTGATCTCCTCGGCGAAATAGCCCGCGGCGATCGCAGCCCCCGCGCGCTGCTGCGAGCGGATCGCCATCGCGTCCTGATCGGCGCGCGAGACCTGGAATTCCTCGGCAACGTTCTCACCGGTCTCCGGCATCGCATCGACGCCATACTGCGCCTTCATCAGCGGGTTGATGAAGCGCCAGCCGATGGTGGTGTCGTAAATGTCGGCCGAGCGCGCGAATGCTTCCGGCGCCTTGCCCATCACGAACGGGGCGCGAGTCATGGATTCGACACCGCCGGCAATCGCGAAATCGATTTCGCCGGCGCGAATTGCACGCCCCGCCGCACCGACCGCATCGAGGCCGGACGCACAGAGGCGATTGAGGGTCTGGCCGGGAACCGATTCCGGCATGCCCGCGAGCAACAGCGCCATTCTTGCAACGTTACGGTTGTCCTCGCCGGCCTGGTTCGCGCAGCCGAAAAACACCTCATCGACCTGCGACCAGTCGAGATTCGGATGCTTCGCCATCAGCGCCTTGATTGGGGTGGCGGCCAGATCGTCGGCGCGCACCTTGGCGAGCGAGCCGCCGAAACGGCCGATCGGGGTCCGGACGGCATCACAAATGAATACATCACGCATAGAATCTCTCCCTGAATGCCGTGCTTTAGGCGTTGAGCCCTACGGAACTGTCGGCGAGTTTTAGGAGCGTGCCCGCGGCAGGTCAATTGAGGCATGCTCACGCTGCGGCGCTTTCGCGGCGGGGCCGTCATGCGTTCTCAAGGGGGACTATCAGTTGAACAGCGCCGGACGTGGAAAACTCTGACAACGAGGGTAAGGGAATAGGACCGGGCGGCGAAATTTTGTAGCTTGCCGCCCGCATGACGATCCAGCAATCCATCCCCGCCCCCGCGCCCCCCGAAGCCGCACCGGCTACCGACGCAACATCGCGCGTCACGCCGATGATGGAACAGTACCTCGAGATCAAGGCCGGCCATCCCGGGCTCTTGCTGTTCTACCGGATGGGCGATTTCTACGAGCTGTTCTTCGAGGACGCCGAGATCGCCTCCAAAACGCTCGGCATCGTGCTGACCAAGCGCGGCAAGCATCAGGGCATGGATATCCCGATGTGCGGTGTGCCGGTGGAGCGCTCCGAGGACTATCTGCATCGCCTGATCAATGCCGGCCATCGTGTTGCTGTGTGCGAGCAGACGGAAAATCCCGCGGCGGCACGCGCCCGCGGCAACAAGAGCGTCGTAGCGCGCGGCGTGGTGCGGCTGGTGACGCCGGGCACGCTGACCGAAGACACGCTGCTCGATGCCCGCACCAACAACTACCTGCTGGCGATTGCGCGCGCCCGCGCCTCCGCCGGCGGCGACCGCATCGGGCTTGCCTGGATCGATATTTCCACATCCGAGTTCATGGTGACGGAATGCTCGACCGCGGAATTGGCGGCGACACTGGCGCGGATCAATCCGAACGAGGCCATCGTCACCGACGCGCTCTATGGCGATGCCGATCTCGGGCCGCTGCTGCGCGAACTGCCCTCGGTGACGCCGCTGACCCGCGACGTCTTCGACGGCGCCACCGCCGAGCGACGCCTCTGCGATTATTTCGCTGTCGCGACGATGGATGGTCTCTCCGCGATGTCGCGGCTGGAAGCGACCGCCGCTGCAGCCGCCGTCACCTATATCGATCGCACGCAAGTCGGCAAACGCCCGCCGCTGTCGCCGCCCTCGCGCGAGGCTGCCGGCACCACGATGGCGATCGACCCTGCTACCCGCGCCAATCTCGAACTGACGCGCACGCTGGCCGGCGAGCGGCGCGGATCGCTGCTCGATGCGATCGATTGCACCGTCACCGCCGCCGGTTCGCGCCTGTTGGCGCAACGCCTCGCCGCGCCGCTCACCGACAGCGCGGGAATCGCGCGGCGGCTGGATGCGATTGCGGCCTTTGTGACCGACAGTGCCGCCCGGGACGATGTTAGGACCACGCTGCGCGCCGCACCGGACATGTCGCGCGCGTTGGCGCGACTGTCGGTCGGACGCGGCGGCCCGCGCGACCTTGCAGGACTGCGCGACGGCATCCTCGCGGCGGATCAGGCGCTGGCGCGGCTCGCGCAACTCGAAGCGCCGCCATCTGAGATCATGGCCGTGATGGAAGCCTTGCGCCGGCCCTCGCGCGACCTCGCGCGCGAGTTCGAGCGCGCGCTCGCTGAACAACTGCCATTGATCAAGCGCGACGGCGGCTTCATACGCGAGAACTATGAGCCTGCGCTCGACGAGAGCCGGAACCTGCGCGACGCTTCCCGCCTCGTCGTCGCCGCGATGCAGGCGCGCTACGCCGAGGACACCGGCATCAAGGCGCTGAAGATCCGCCACAACAACGTGCTCGGCTATTTCGTCGAGGTCACCGCCCAGCACGGCGACAAGCTGATGGCGCCGCCCTTGAACGCGACCTTCATCCATCGCCAGACGCTGGCGGGGCAGGTCCGCTTCACCACCTCCGAACTCGGCGAGATCGAAGCCAAAATCGCCAATGCCGGCGACCGCGCGCTCAATCTGGAGCTCGAAATCTTCGAGCGCCTCTGTGCCATGGCGTTGGCGATCAGTGACGACCTACGCGCCGCGGCGCATGCGTTTGCGATGCTCGATGTCGCAACTTCGCTGGCGAAGCTTGCGGTCGATGACAATTATGTGCGGCCCGAGGTCGATGGCTCGCTGGGCTTCGCGGTCGAGGGCGGCCGGCACCCCGTCGTCGAACAGGCGCTGAAGCGCGACGGACAGCCGTTCATTGCCAATGCCTGCGACCTCTCACCGGGACCCGCGCAGAAATCCGGCCAGATCTGGTTGATCACCGGTCCGAACATGGCGGGTAAGTCGACCTTCCTGCGCCAGAATGCGCTGATCGCGCTGATGGCGCAGATCGGCTCCTACGTGCCGGCGTCGCGCGCCCGGATCGGCGTCGTCGATCGACTGTTCTCACGCGTCGGCGCCGCGGACGATCTCGCGCGCGGGCGCTCCACCTTCATGGTCGAAATGGTCGAGACCGCCGTGATTTTGAATCAGGCCAGCGAACGATCTCTCGTCATCCTCGACGAAATCGGCCGTGGCACTGCGACCTTCGACGGCCTGTCGATCGCATGGGCCGCGATCGAGCACCTGCACGAGGCCAACCGCTGTCGCGCGCTGTTCGCGACGCACTATCACGAGCTGACCGCGCTTTCGGCAAAACTGCCGCGGATGTTCAACGCTACTGTGCGGGTGAAGGAGTGGCAGGGTGACGTCGTATTCCTGCACGAAGTGCTGCCGGGTTCGGCCGACCGTTCCTACGGTATCCAGGTCGCGAAGCTTGCAGGCCTGCCTCCGGCGGTGATTGCGCGTGCCAAATCGGTATTGGCAAAACTCGAGGCGCAGGACCGCGGACAGACGGCGCGGGCGCTCGCTGACGATTTGCCGCTGTTTGCCGTCCCCTCCCGCGCAGCGGTGGAAGCGGCACCGCCGAGCGAGGCCGAACTGTTGATGGAGGCCGTGAAGGCGCTGCATCCCGACGAGATGTCGCCGCGCGAGGCGCTGGAGGCGCTCTATGCGCTGAAGGCGAAATTGCCGAAGTAACCACACCCGTCATTCCGGGATGGTGCGCAAGCACCAGACCCGGAATCTCGAGATTCCGGGTTCGATGCTACGCAACGCCCCGGAATGACGCTCAACCAGCCGCCTTCCTCCGCCCGAGCCACCACAGGCTTAGATTCCACCCCACGCACGTCGCCAGCGCCAGGCCCAACCCGATCACTGATCCGAACTGCAACGCCGCGACGTGCAGCACCGCAATCGCAATCCCGAGACCGATCAAGCCCCAAGCACTGTTGGCGAGCACAGCCGCGGTCGGCGGGCCGCCGATGCGGGGATGCAGAATCAACATCATCGACGTGAACACGATCGGGAATAGCGCGATGATGCCGCTGACCTTGGGGCCGACCCAACTCGATGTCGTGACCACCGTCGCCACCAGCGTTGCGACCAGCGAGGCCCGCAGCGGGATGTCGTACCAGCGCCGCCGGATCGGCGGCATTTTGGCGTGGCGGTACCGGGCGAGCAGCGGCACGCAAATGGCGTAGGCGATGACGTTTGCGATCACGCCACCGGCGAGCGACCATTGCACCGAGCGGATGACCGTGGCGAGCACGAGCCACACCGCAACCGCCGCGAGGCAACTGAGCAGCGCGCCATGGCGCTGTGCCAGCACGACGTAGATGAGGCCGAGGAAAATCGTGGCGGCGTTGATCGGCAGGCTCGCCAGTGCGCCTTCAGCGATGAAGGCGGCGTCGTGGTCGAGCGCGAGGAAGACATAGGATGGTCCCGCCGAGATCGGCAGCGTCGCGATCAGGGCGCCGATCACCGGGCCCGAGCGTTCGGTGACGATCGAAGCCGTCACCACGAACGCCGCGGTGATCGCCATGCGCAGGCCGAGCGTGAGCAGGAAGGTGAGTTCGGGGGACATTTATTCGTCGTCCCTGCGAACGCAGGGACCCATACGCCGCGGCCTATCGGTTTCGGGCCGCACTAGTTGATAGCTTCAGCAAACAATTGACGCCGGTGGTTATGGGTCCCTGCGTTCGCAGGGACGACACCGAGTTAGACCCGCTTCATCGACACCGATATCTTCGGGCCGTTCCTGATGGTCTGATAGACCACGCAATAGCGCTCCGTCAGCTTGAGCAGCAGATCGAGCTTGTCCTGCGGCGCGTCGGTGCCGACTTCGAAGCGCAGGCGGATCTCCTCGAATCCGACCGGGGCTTCCTTGTCGACGCCGAGCGTGCCGCGGAAATCGAGGTCGCCCTCGGCGATGACGATGCCAGTCTTCAGCGGCACTTCGACGGCAGTGGCGACCGACTTCAGCGTGACGCCGGCGCAGGCGACGAGGGCTTCCAGCAGCATGTCGCCGGAGCAGAGCTCCAGCCCCGAGCCGCCGGTGGCGGGATGCAGCCCGGCGACCGCCAGCGCGCGGCCGGTCTCGACCTTGCAGGCGATGCCTTCATTGTCGATCGAGCCTTTGGCTTTCAGGGTAATGACGGCGGCGGAGGGATCGGACTTGTAGCGTTCCTTGATAGGGGCCTGCATCGCGCGGAGTTCGGCGGCGTCCATCTTGTTCTCCCGGATTTTCTTTGGCTTGCCGGATTTAGTGCGAAATGGCGCCGCTGTCACCACCACATCGCTTCGCCGGCCATCGATTTTGGGTCGGTGTCGGGTATGTTGCGGTCGAGCGAGCGATCGAGCGCGGTCAGCACGTGGCGCTTGAAATTCTCGAACAAGGGCGAAGCGCGGTCGCGTGGCCGCGCCAGATTGACATTGATCACCTCGAACAGCCGCCCCGGCCGCGGCCGCATCACCAGCACGCGATCCGCCAGCACCACGGCCTCGTCGACGTCATGCGTCACCAGGATCAGGGTCGGGCGCGTATCCTTCCAGAGGTCGAGCAGGTGGTCCTGCAGGTCGCGGCGCGTGAAGGCGTCGAGCGCGGAGAACGGCTCGTCGAGCAGCAGCACTTCCGGCTGCGGCACCAGCGCACGCGCAATCGCCACCCGCTGCGCCTGCCCGCCGGAGAGTTCGCGCGGCCAGGCCTTCGCTTTGTCGGCGAGGCCGACGCGCTCCAGCGCGCGATCCACCTTCTCGCGCCTGATATCGGCCGGCAGATCCGACAAGCCGAAGCCGATATTGTCGGCGACGCTGAGCCAGGGAAGCAGCCGCGGCTCCTGAAAAATGATCCCGATCTTGGCGTGCGGCGCCGTGATAACAGCGTCGTCGAGTGTCACCGTACCCGTGCTGGCGCGATCGAGGCCGGCGATGGCGCGCAGCAGCGTCGATTTTCCGCAGCCGGAGCCGCCGATGATGGCGACGATCTCGCCGGGTTTGATCCTGGCGGAGAAGCGCTCCAGCGCGTGGACGCCGTTGGGATAGGTCTTGCCGACTTTGTCCAGCGCGAGCATCAGGCCGCTCCGCTCTGGCGGCCGAACGCATCCTGCCAGCGCAGCAAGGGCGCGGTGGCGACTTCGATCAGCCAGTCGGTGGTCTTGCCGAGGATCGCAAAAATCACGATCGCCGCCACGATCTGCGCCGGCTTGCCGAGCTGCTGGCCGTCGATCAGGAGATAGCCGAGCCCTTCGGAGGCGCCCATGAATTCGGCGGCGACGACGAACATCCAGCCAAGGCCGAGGCCGACGCGCAGCGCGACGACATAGGCCGGCAACACCGCCGGCAGCAGGATGCGGCGGATCATCGCCGGACCCGAGAGGCGGAAAATACGACCGACCTCGACGATCTTGCGGTCGACGGCGAGGATCGCGCCCATCACGCCGAGATAGACCGGGAAGAACACGCCGACCGCGATCAGCGCGATCTTCGAGGTCTCGAAAATGCCGAGCCACAGGATAAACAGCGGCACCCAGGCGATCGAGGGAATCGCGCGCAGCGCCTGCACCGTGGGATCGAGCAACTGCCGCGCAAGACCCCAATAGCCGGAGATCGCGCCCAGAATGGTTCCGGCGACGACGCCGAGACCGAAGCCGGCGCCGACGCGCGTCACCGTCGCCATGACGTGGCGCGTCAGTTCACCACTCCTCGCCAGCTCCATGACGGTGGCAAAGATCTTCGTCGGCGGCGGCACCAGCCGGCCGTTGGAATAGCCGAGCCAGACCCAGAGCTCCCAGAACAGCGCCAGCCCGACCGGCAGCAACAGCCCAAGCGCCGGCCGTGCACAACGGCGCAGGCGCGCAGGCGACGGCGGCATCGCATCGGTCCGTTCCAGCGCCGGGATTTCGACGGTCATCGACATAGCAAGACGCTTCTCGCGCGGGATTGCAAGGTGGACGCTCTTCCCTCTCTCCTTGTGGGAGAGAGTGGATCGAATGAGCGTCAGCTCATTCGAGACGGGTGAGGGGTCTGTCTCCGCGGAGAGAGACCCCTCATCCGGCGCTTCGCGCCACCTTCTCCCACAAGGGGAGAAGGGAAGGACGCGTCAATTCGTCGGCAGTGGGACCTGGTCGTCGATCAGCGCATCCAGCGTCGCTTTCACATCGACCTTGGCATCGACGACGCCGGCCTGCTGCAAAGCGAGGCCCGCGGCGAGGATGGATTCGCGTTGGGCTGCGCCGATGCGGCTGTGGGTCAGTTCGGTGCGTTCCTTGAGCTGCTTGTCGACGACCGCTTCCGGCAGCTTCGTCACGCCGATGAAGGTCTTCTTCAGGTCGTCGTAATTGGCCAGCGAATATTTGCGCGCCTCCTCGTAGATCGCGAGCACGCGGCGAACGGCGTCGGGATGATCCTTCAGGAACTGCTCGCGCACATTGAGGATGCCCCAGGTGTTGGCGTCCGCCTTGCGGAAGAACAGTTTGGCGCCCTCCTCGACTTCGGCCTGCGCCATCATCGGATCGAGGCCGGCCCAGGCATCGACGTCGCCGCGGATCAGCGCGGTCTTGCCGTCGGCGTGCTGCAGCAGCACCGGGGTGATGTCCTTTTCCGTCAGACCGGCGCCGAGCAGCGCGCGCACCAGGAAGATGTGCGGATCGGTGCCGCGGGTCACCGCGACACGCTTGCCCTTGAGGTCGGCAACCGAGGCGATCTTGGAATCCTTCCCCGTCACCAGCGCGGTCCATTCGGGGCGCGAATAGACATAGATCGACTTGATCGGGTTGCCGTTGATTCTGGCGACCAGCGCCGCCGAGCCCGCGGTCGAGCCGAAATCGATCGAGCCGGCGTTGAGGAATTCGAGCGCCTTGTTGGAACCGGCCGACTGCACCCAGACGATGCTGATACCGTCCTTGGCGAACTCCTTCTCCAGCAATCCCTTCTGCTTGAGGATCATCGACACCGGATTGTAGGTCGCCCAGTCGATGCGAATCTCCTTGAGCGGGTCGGCGGCAAAGGCCGCGCCGGGCAGCAAGGTTGAAAGCGCGATAACCGCAGCCACTGCGCGCCGTGAAATCCTGAGCATGGTCGCCCTCCCCTGAGACGCTGAAAAACATCATTTATTTTCAATAAGTTAGGTTGCGACGCAACGAGAAAATACATGCCCATAATGCGGCGGAGCAAGCACAGCTTTGCCCAAGCGGTACGGAATCCAGCATAGAATTGCCTTTGGCTTACAATCATCAGTGACAGCCCCTGCGCCGTCCGATATCGGGGAGATCATGGACAGCGTCGTGACTGAGGACCGCCCCGAGGCGGATGACCGTTTCGATACCGCGCGGGTTACCGCCGCGGTCGATGCCCTCGCCGAGAAACATGCCGGCCGCGAGGACGTGTTTCGCTCGGCGCTGGCGCAACTCCTGAAAGCCGAGATGATCGCAGCGCGCGCCACCGCGCAGGCGGTGCTGCTGAAGGACCGCCACGGCCGCCGTTGCGCCGAGCGGCTGTGCTTCATGCAGGACGAAATCATCCGCATCCTCTATTCGGCAGCGACGCGGCATCTCTATCGCTCGCACGTGCCCTCCGGCGCCGAGCGCATGGCTGTCGTCGCCACCGGTGGTTATGGCCGCGGGCTGATGGCGCCGGAATCCGACATCGATCTGTTGTTCATCCTGCCCTACAAGCAGACCGCCTGGGGCGAGCAGGTCGCTGAAGCCATTCTCTATTGCCTGTGGGACATGGGATTGAAGGTCGGCCACGCCACGCGTTCGGTCGACGAATGCATCCGCCAGGCGCGCGGTGACATGACGATCCGCACTGCGATCCTGGAGACGCGCTTTTTGACCGGCGACCAGCCGCTCTATGACGAACTGGTGGCCCGGTTCGACAAGGACGTGGTGCAGGGCACGGCTTCGGAATTCGTCACCGCCAAACTCGCCGAGCGCGAGGAGCGGCACCGCCGCGCCGGGCAGTCGCGCTACCTGGTCGAACCCAACGTCAAGGACGGCAAGGGCGGACTGCGTGACCTGCACACGCTGTTCTGGATCGCCAAATATGTCTATCGCGTGCGCGAGACCGACGAACTGGTCGAGCGCGGCGTGTTCGACGCGCAGGAATACCGCACCTTCCGCCGCTGCGCCGATTTCCTGTGGTCAGTGCGCTGCAATCTGCATTTCGTCTCGGGGCGCGCCGAGGAGCGGCTGTCGTTCGACATGCAGCGCGAGATCGCGGTCCGCCTCGGCTACACCTCGCATCCCGGCATGCAGGATGTCGAACGCTTCATGAAGCACTACTTCCTGGTGGCGAAAGACGTCGGCGATCTGACCGCGATCCTGTGCGCCAAGCTGGAAGACGAGCAGGCCAAGCCCGCGCCGGTGCTGAGCCGCATGGTGGCGCGGCTGCGGCCGGGCGCCAAGCGGCGGCGGGTGCCCGACAGCGACGACTTCATCATCGACAACAACCGCATCAACCTCGCCGCGCCCGACGTCTTCAAGCATGATCCGGTCAATTTGATCCGGATCTTCCATCTGGCGCAGAAGAACAACCTCGCCTTCCACCCCGACGCGATGCGCATGGTGACGCGCTCGCTGAAACTGGTGAACACCCAGCTTCGGGAGAACCCGGAAGCCAACCGTCTCTTCATGGAGATCCTGACCTCGAACGACGCCGAGACGGTGCTGCGGCGGATGAACGAGACCGGCGTGCTCGGTCACTTCATCCGCGCCTTCGGCAAGATCGTGTCGATGATGCAGTTCAACATGTACCACCATTATACGGTGGACGAGCATCTGATCCGCTGCATCGGCTTCCTGCAGGAGATCGAACGCGGCGGCAACGACGAATTCACGGTCGCGAGCGACCTGTTCCGCAAGATCCAGCCCGAGCATCGCGCGGTGATCTATATTGCGACGCTGCTGCACGACGTCGCCAAGGGTCGCCCGGAAGATCATTCGATCGCGGGCGCCAGGGTGGCGCGGCGATTGTGCCCGCGGCTCGGCTTTTCCGCCGCCGACACCGAGCTCGTGGCCTGGCTGATCGAAGAGCACCTGACGATGTCGACGGTGGCGCAGTCGCGCGACCTCTCCGACCGCAAGACGATCGAGAATTTCGCCGCCGTCGTGCAATCGGTCGAACAGATGAAGCTGCTGACCATCCTGACCACCGCCGACATCAGGGGCGTCGGCCCCGGCGTCTGGAACGGCTGGAAGGCGCAGCTCCTGCGCACGCTGTATTACGAAACCGAGCCGGTGCTGACCGGCGGCTTCTCGGAAGTGAACCGCGCGCAACGCATCGCCGTGGCGCAGTCCGAATTCCGCGCCGCGTTCACCGAGTGGCCGGAAGCGGAACTCAACGCCTATATCGCCCGGCATTACCCGGCCTACTGGCTCAAGGTCGATTTGCCGCGAAAGATCCGCCAGGCGCGCTTCATCCGCGCCAGCGAACAGGCCGGGCATCAGCTCGCGATCAATGTCGGCTTCGACGAGGCGCGCGGCGTCACCGAACTGACGATCCTTGCGACCGACCATCCGTGGCTGCTGTCGATCATTGCGGGAGCCTGCGCATCCGCCGGCGCCAACATCGTCGACGCGCAGATCTACACCACGACCGACGGCCGCGCGCTCGACACCATCGCGATATCAAGGGAATACGACCGCGACGAGGACGAGGGACGGCGGGCCACCCGGATCGGCGAGATGATCGAGCACGTGCTCGAAGGCAAATTGCGGCTGCCCGAGGTGGTGGCGCGCAAGGCCGCCAATCGCGGCAAGGTGCGCGCCTTCGTGGTCGAGCCCGAGGTCACCATCAACAACCAGTGGTCGGACCGCTACACCGTGATCGAGGTCTCCGGCCTCGATCGCCCCGGCCTGCTGTATCAGCTCACGACAGCGATCTCGAAGCTCAACCTCAACATCGCCTCCGCCCATGTCGCGACCTTCGGCGAACGCGCCCGCGACGTGTTCTACGTCACCGATCTGCTCGGCGCCCAGATCACCGCCCCGACCCGCCAGGCCGCGATCAAGAGCGCGCTGATCCATCTGCTCTCCAGCGAGGACAACGTCGCCAAGCCGGCGGCGTAGTCGCTGTCTCCGCCATTGCGAGCGAAGCAATACCCATCAATGCCGGTGAACGTGGCAACGGGTTTCGCGTCGCTCTACCCAGCCCTGCGACTCCAGTGTCGCCAAGCTCGCCGCCACGAAGGCGAGATAATTTGTCTGGGAAACCAGAACACCCAGGTCGAACAATTCGAGCCAAGCTTGCCACGGGTTCCCTGCCGGCACGGCAATTGCCCGCTTGCCGCCGTTAATCACGGAAGGTCGGAAGCTGCGGTCGGACCTTCGGTGCCTTGCTTCGGGTCTGATGTCATCGGAGCAAAGGATCAACTGCAGGCGTGCTTTCGGCATATCAGTCCCCAGAGCGGCAATCCCTGAACGAGCGGGTTTGACAACGGCGACGGTTGCGACCGGCAAGACGTCAGATCGATGGGTTTTCCGCGACACTTTTCCGCATGGCAATACCGGCGTTCTGCCGCCATCCGGTTCGCCAGTCAGCGTAATCATCGAGAAGCAGCGGGCCATTGAACGGAGGTTGACCCCAAACTTTCCATTCGGTTGAGCGGGCCATACGAAGGTTTAGGATCACAGCCTGGGCCTCGTGCGACGGAAGATCGCGCCCGGAGCTCGACGGAGCTTGGAGAACGGGCCGATTTTACCGTTCGGACATCCGAAAAGCTGGTAACATCCAGCCTGTTAGGAGGGCGACGTTGTCGCCGCTGATGATTGTGAACAGCAAGCGACGCAGCGCCGCTCGGGAATGGCCGAGTGTCAGTGCTGATGATGCGTGAGCCGACGATAAAGTCCTGGCGCTCGGCCGAGCAATGGCTGCTCGGCAGCATGGCGCTGGCGTTGGGAGCGGTAGCCGGTATCTGGCTGCTGGTCGGTCCGGTCCCGATGGCCGTCCCTCATTTCGCCGCCCTCGCGCTGCTGATCGCTTCGCTTGCCGCCTCGTTGATCCTGATGGGCCGGGTGGGCCGCACGCGCCGGCAGATGGAAGCGATGCTTCGGGGCCGAATGAGCGCCGAAGCGCACGCGATCGAAACGCTGCGCAACAGCGAGGCGCAATGGAAGGAGGTGTTCGAGCATAACCCGGTGATGTACTTCATGGTCGATGCGACGGGGACCGTGCTGTCCGTCAACACGTTCGGCGCCGCACAGCTTGGCTACTCCGTCAGCGAATTGCTTGGAAAATCCGTGCTGAAGGTCTTTCCTGCCGAAGAGCAACGTGCCGCCCAGAGCAATGTTGCCGTATGCCTAGAGAACATCGGCCAAACCCATAGTTGGGAAATCTGCAAGGTTCGCAAGGACGGTTCGTCGCTCTGGGTTCGTGAAAACGCCAAGGCCGTGCGGCGGCTCGACAATCAACTGATCGTGCTGATCGCATGCGAGGACATCACCGAACGCAAGGAGGCTGAAAATGCCTTGCGGCAGAGTGAAATGTACCTGGCCGAAGCTCAGCGATTAAGCCGCACAGGCAGCTTCGGCTGGCGCGTCGCCAGCGGCGAAATCATCTGGTCGGAAGAAACATTCAGAATGTTCGGCTACGACAAGGACCCCTCCATTAAGCACGCCACGATCTTCCAGCGCGTTCATCCAGACGATCGCGCGCGCGTGGAACAGACCATCGACCGCGCGTCCCGCGACGGAAAGGACTTTGCGCACGGATATCGATTGCTGATGCCCGACGGCTCGGTCAAACATGTCCATGCCACCGCGCATGCCGTAACGGATGCGTCGGGCGAGATGGAATTTGTCGGCGCGGTGACCGATATCACGGCCCGCAAGCGAGCCGAGATGAAATTGCATGAAGCGCAGGCGACCCTCGCGCATGTCACGCGCGTGACCGCGCTTGGCGAACTTGCCGCGTCGATCGCCCATGAGGTGAACCAGCCGCTCGCCGCCGTCGTCACCAATGCGGCGGCATGCCGGCGCTGGCTCGATCGCGATCCTCCCGATCTGAAGGAAGCGCGCGGGACCCTGGAGTCAATCATCAAGGACGGCAATCGGGCCGGCGAAGTGATCCAGCGTGTCCGCGCGCTCGTGAACAAGGCTCCCGATCAGAAAGCGCCCCTCAACATCAACGATGTCATCAATGAGGTCATCAGCCTGGTGCAGCATGAACTGCTCAACCACCGGATATGGCTACGGCTGGAACTCTCCTCCGATCTCCCCCTCGTCGTCGCCGATCGGGTCCAGTTGCAACAAGTGATCCTGAACCTGGTCATCAACGGCATCGAGGCCATGCAACCGGTCATGGACCGGCCGCGGGAACTGATGATTCGGACGTGCCAGGACGAAGCCCGGCAGATCATGGTGACAGTGAAGGATTGCGGCGTCGGGCTCGCCACCGAGAATGCGGATCGGCTGTTCGACGCCTTCTTCACCACCAAATCCGGTGGCATGGGGATGGGCCTGTCGATCTGCCGCTCCATCGTCGACGCTCATGGCGGACGGCTGTCCGCGTCTGGAAATACCGGCCCTGGCGCGACATTCAGCTTCACCCTGCCGCTGGATCAGGAGGATGCACCGTGACCGGGCGCCAGGCATCGCCTTCCCTCGCAGGCGCCGAAGACCCGATCGTCTTCGTCATCGACGACGATGCGTCGGTACGTGAGGCACTGAGCAGTCTCTTCCGGTCAGTGGGGTTGCGCGTCGAGGCGTTCGGTTCGGCTCACGAGTTTCTGCAATGCAAGCTTCCGAATGTCCCCAGTTGCCTGATCCTCGACATCAGGTTGCCCCGCCTGAGCGGTCTCGACTTTCAGGCCGAACTCGCCAAGGCCGACATTCAGATCCCGATCATCTTCATGACGGGTCATGGCGATATTCCGATGACGGTCCGCGCCATGAAGGCCGGGGCCGTCGATTTTCTGACCAAGCCGTTCCGCGATCAGGACATGCTGGATGCCGTAACCGCGGCAATCGAACGCGACCGCAACAGCCGCGATGAAGCGAAGGTTCTCTCAAATCTGCACGAGCTTTTCGCGACCCTCACTCCCCGGGAGCGGCAGGTGATGGCGCTCGTGACGACGGGGCTCATGAACAAGCAGATTGCAGCCGAAATCGGCCTGGCCGAGATCACGGTGAAGATCCATCGCGGGCACATCATGCGGAAAATGGGGGCGAAGTCGCTGCCGGACCTGGTGAGGATGGCCGAGCTGCTCGGGATCGGACCCGCATCCGGTCAGCCGCAAACCTAAGTATGATTTTCCCGCCCTGATTTGCAGCGCACTCTTCCCCTACGCGGCGGCACAGCAGAACACACCCTCTGGTCGTCTCCACAAAGGAATGCCTTGTCCAGCCCGATCATATCAATCATCGACGATGACGGATCGGTTCGCGCCGCGACCCACAATCTCGTGCGGTCGCTCGGCTACGTCGTGAATACATTTGCGTCGGCCGAGGAATTCCTGCGATCGCCGCGCCTGAACGATACGTCATGCGTGATAACGGATATCAGAATGCCCGCCATGAGCGGGCTCGACCTGCAGGCTCATTTGCTCGCCACCGGGTACAGGTTTCCGTTCATCTTCGTCACGGCCTTCTCAGTCGAAAGCGACCGCGACCGCGCCATGAAGGCGGGAGCAACCTGTTTCCTGAGCAAGCCGTTCGATGGGGAAACGCTGATCAAGTGCCTCGAAGCCGCGCTGGCGTCAAACGGCCGGTCCGCAACCGGATAGGCCCGCATGCGAGCCATTCATACGTAAGGATGACCGCGCCAAACATCTAGACGAATTGAAGATAATCCAGCGACGGCGCAAAACTTCGCATGTCCTTCCGAGAAGCGGAGGACGCAAAGCATCACACATTTTAGTTCGGCAAGCGGCAATTCCTCAGAAGGAGGTCGCCATGCGTACAGAACCGCGTTGCTCCGAATGTGACTGCGAAGACCCCAAGATCATTGCTCTGCGAAATCCAGGACGCGAACGCTACTGCGGACGCTTCTGTCTCGACAAAGGTCACGAGAACTTCATTCGTTGGATACGGCGTGCAAATGCGGAGGTCGCGTCATGAGTAATTGTTGCGGAAATCCGGAATGCAAGCGTCCCTTCGGACTGGTCCGGCGTAGCTGGTACTTCCAGCAGTTCTGCTCGACGAGTTGTCGCGACCTCTACAAGCGCCAACTGGAGCGCAACCGAACCTATTGGAAATGGCTCTACCAGGTGCCGGCACCTGCGGGCCGCAGAGATTACTGCTCCAGCCGATAAGCGCGGAGGGACTATGTTGGCCACGGTAAATGCGATGCTGATCGGCGCGCTGCTCGCATGGGGACCCTTGCTGGTCGTATTCCTCTATATCTTGCGGGACATGCGAAACGCTCGCCCTGACCGCGATTGACCCGAATAGCGGATGCCCCCGACGCAGTTTCAACGCGCCCGGCCGATCCGCCTCTCCTGTTCCGGAGCGCTAAATCGCCACGCCCTCGTGCTTGAGCAGCCAGCGCTTGCGCTCCAGCCCGCCGCCATACTTCACCAGCGAGCCGTTGGCGCCGATCAGGCGGTGGCAGGGCAGCACCACGCTGATCGGATTTGAACCGTTGGCGTGGCCGAGGGCGCGAACGGCGCGCGGCATCAGGAGCTTTGCGGCGAGCGCGCCGTAGCTCATCGTCGTCCCGGCCGCGATCTTCGGCAGCGCGTGCCAGACTTTCTGCTGGAACGGCGTGCCGGCGACGCGCCATTCGATCGCGGCGAGGCGGTCGAGGTCGCCCTTGAAATAGCCGGTCAAGGCCGTGCGTAGATCGCGTGGCGCCCGCGCATCGTTCAAATGCACCACGCCATAATGCAGTCGCAGCAATTGCATCATGCGCAGCTCATAGTCTTCCCAATCCAGCGCGCGGAGCAGGCCGTCCGCGTCGGTGACCAACAGCGCGGTCCCGATCGGCGTCGGCAGGCGGTCGAGATTGAAGTGTTCGGGCATCGTCATTCCCTGAAATATCCGCGCAGCGAAAAATATCCGCGGGTCATGGCGCATTTTTCACCCGTGGCGTGCTAGCGTCCACCCGAATTCCGCTGCCGGTTGGGGAACCGCACATGATCTTCATCGCCAACGCTCTGGTCGCGGTGGTCGCCGCGCTGCACGGGTTCTTTCTCGTGCTGGAGATGTTTCTCTGGGACAAGCCGTTGGGCCTGAAGATCTTCCGCAACACCATCGAGAAGGCTGGGGATTCGAAGGTGCTGGCCGCCAATCAGGGCCTGTATAATGGCTTCCTCGCGGCTGGCCTCGTTTGGGGCCTCATTCATCCTAATCCGGCCTTCGCGTTCCAGATCGAGGTGTTCTTCCTGCTCTGCGTGATCGCGGCCGGCGCCTATGGCGCGGCGACCGTCAGCCGCCGGATTCTCTATGTGCAGGCAGCGCCCGCGGTACTCGCCCTGGTCCTGCTCTGGCTGGCGTGAGAGTCTCACCTTTCCGTCACTGCCTTGCGTTGCCAAATCCGTTCCGCCAAACTCCCTGGCAACGATGACGGCTGGCCATCCAGATCGATGACCGGACACGATCATCGGTGAACACAACGGAGGCAGCGATATGAGAAGTGGCATTCTTCATCTGCTTGCAGGCGCGGCGGTTGCGGTCGCGTTGTCGGCGACATCTGCAAGTGCGCAGAAGAAATACGATACCGGCGCCACCGACATCGAGATCAAGATCGGCCAGACCGTTCCGTTCTCGGGCCCTGCATCCGCCTATGCCGGCATCGGCAAGACGCAGGCGGCCTATATGCGGATGATCAACGAGCAGGGCGGCATCAACGGCCGCAAGGTCAACCTGATCCAGTATGACGACGCCTATTCGCCGCCGAAGGCGGTGGAGCAGGTGCGCAAACTCGTCGAAGGCGACGAGGTGCTGCTGACCTTCCAGATCATCGGCACGCCGTCGAACGCCGCCGTGCAGAAATATCTCAACGCCAAGAAAGTGCCGCAGCTATTGGCGGCGACGGGCGCATCGAAATTCACAGACCCGAAGAACTTCCCGTGGACAATGGGCTTCAATCCCAATTATCAGTCCGAGGGGCGCATCTACGGCCAGTACATTCTGAAGAACCATCCCAATGCCAAGATCGGTATCCTCTATCAGAACGACGATCTCGGCCGCGACTACATCACCGGCCTGAAAGAGGCGCTCGGCGGCAAGGCGGCGTCGATGATCGTCGCCGAAGCCTCCTATGAATTGACCGATCCGACCATCGACTCACAGATCGTCAGATTGAAGGCCGCCGGCGCCGACCTGCTCTACGACGCATCGACGCCGAAATTCGCGGCGCAGGCGATCAAGAAGGTTGCCGATCTCGGCTGGAAGCCGGTCCACATCCTCGACATTAATGCGAGCCCGGTGTCGGCAACGCTGAAGCCTGCCGGCCTCGACATCTCCAAGGACATCATCTCGACCAATTACGGCAAGGACCCCGGCGATCCGCAGTGGAAGGACGACGAGGGCATGAAGGCCTATTTTGCCTTCATGGACAAATATTATCCGGAGGGCGACAAGCTCAACACCGTCAACACCTACGGCTATTCGACCGCGGAATTGCTGGTGAAGATCCTCAAGCAATGCGGCGACGATCTCACCCGCGAAAACATCATGAAGCAGGCGGCCAATCTGAAGAACGTCACCGGCAGCCTGTCGCTGCCCGGCATGGTCACCAACACCTCGCCGACCGATTATCGCATCAACAAGCAGATGCAGATGATGAAGTTCAACGGCGAGCGCTGGGAACTGTTCGGTCCCATCATCGAGGATGCCGGCCCGGCCGGTTAGGCTCTGGCTCTTCGTGTCCCGGCTACGCGGTGCACCGTTACACGGAGCACCGCCTCGGGACGCGAGATTCCTGGCCCGAACGATGAGCCTCGTTCCTGCATTAATTCGAGGCAACCGGCGAACTGGATTCTTTTTGTGCAGGCGGAACCTGCGCCTTTTGTCGACTACCGACGTATCTTGCAATGCAATATCGCTTCCGCCACTATCGTGGCAGCGATGGCATCCGCCGGGCTCAAAGCCCCGGGCAAAATCATTAGCTCAATCATAAACACACGAGGAATACAGCAATATGAGGAAGGGTTTTTTCCAACTGGCCACCGGCACGGCGCTCGCTCTTGCGCTGTCGGTCTCTACGGCGTCCGCGCAAAAAAAATACGACACCGGCGCGAGCGACACCGAGATCAAGATCGGCCAGACCAATCCATTTTCGGGACCGGCCTCCGCCTATGCCACCATCGGCAAGACCCAGGCCGCCTATATCAAGATGATCAACGACCAGGGCGGCGTGAACGGCCGCAAGATCAATCTGATCCAGTATGACGACGCCTACTCGCCGCCGAAGGCCGTCGAGCAGGTGCGCAAGCTGGTCGAAAGCGATGAGGTGCTGCTCACCTTCCAACTGCTGGGCACGCCCTCGAATGCAGCCGTGCAGAAATATCTCAACAGCAAGAAGGTGCCGCAGCTGTTCGCCGCGACCGGCGCCTCGAAGTTCACCGATCCGAAGAATTTTCCATGGACGATGGGCTTCAACCCGAACTACTTCGTCGAGGGCCGCATCTACGGCCAGTACATCATCAAGGAATATCCGAACGCCAAGATCGGCGTGCTCTATCAGAACGACGATCTCGGCAAGGATTATTTGAACGGCATCAAGGCCGGCCTCGGCGACAAGGCGGCGAAGATGATCGTGGCGGAAGCCTCCTACGAAGTCTCCGACCCGACCATCGATTCGCAGATCCTCAAGATCAAGGACGCCGGCGCGGACCTGTTCTTCTCGGCGACCACGCCGAAACAGGCGGCGCAGGCGATCAAGAAGATTTATGAGCTCAACTGGAAGCCGGTGCACATCCTCGATATCAACGCCACTTCGGTCGGCGCCGTCATGAAACCGGCGGGGCTCGAAGCCTCCAAGGGCGTGATCAGCGTCAACTATGGCAAGGACCCGCTCGATCCGACCTGGAAGGACGATCCGGGCATGAAGAAGTATTTCGAATTCATGGCGAAGTACTATCCAGACGGCGACAAGGATTCGAGCTTCAACTCCTATGGCTACATGACCACGCAATTGCTGATCCATGTGCTCAAGGCATGTGGCGACAATCTGACCCGCGAGAACGTGCTGAAGCAGGCCACCAGCCTGAAGAACGTTCAGCTCGATCTCCTGCTGCCGGGCATCACCGCCAACACGGCGCCGGACGATTATCGCGTCAACAAGCAGTTGCAGATGATGCGGTTTAACGGCGAGCGTTGGGAAATGTTCGGCCCGATCCTCGAGGACAAGGGTCCCGCGGGCTAGGCTAGCGACCCAATCGAAACGATCGGCGGAAGAAGCGATCGGCGGCCCTTCGGGGCCGCCGATTTTTTTGCCGGTGCTGTAGTGCTGTAGGGTGGGCAAAGCGCAGCGTGCCCACCATCCATCAACGAGTCATGGCGTGGATGGTGGGCACGCTTTGCTTTGCCCACCCTACGGGTCCGGCCCTACTTCGGAATCTCGCCAAACGTCTTGCCTACCGGGAGCACGGCGTGGCGGATCAGGCGGGAATCTTCCACCGCGGCCTGGCGGTGCTTGACCGCCTCGCGGTAAACGGGATCGCGGATCATTTCGGCAAACGCGGCAACACTGGGGTATTCGGCGATGAAGCAATGGTCCCAGCGCTCGTCCTGCGGTCCGATCAGCATCAGCTCGAACCGGCCCTGCCACACGATCCGCCCACCGAGCCGCTCGAACACCGGGCCACTTTCCCGGCCATAGGCGGCATAGGCCTCCGCGCCGGTCGCCTTGCGTCCGTCGGGATAGGCAGCCTGCTCGCGCAGGCGGACCAGGTTGAGCATGTGGATCGGACCCGGCCGGTCGTTGGCCCGAAACTGCGCGAATACTTCTTTCGTCGGATCGATGTGGCCCATGCGGATTTCCCCTGAGAACACGGTCGGTTGCACCGATCCTAATATGGCTCCGCCGCACCTCCTAATCCCGCATTAACCTTTCCGTAACCGACCCTTAAACAGCCACCGCTAGCGTGAAGCAGGACGGGTGTGAACGGCGTTTGCGATGGCGTGGGGACGGAAAAAGAGCGGCGGACGCAAGGAGCCGCTGTTCGGGCTTCCGGCAGCGCTCGCGGACCTGCGTCTGACGCCCGCCGACCGCATTCCGGACGCCACCGACGACGACAAGCCGAAAAAGCCAGTGCCGAAGCGCAAACACGACGAGGACGACGACGAGCCGCCGCGCGAGCGCAAAGCCCGCGCGGCCAAAAGCGGCGCCAAGCGACGCTCGAAACGCCGCTTCAGGTTCGGCCGGCTGGTCTATTGGGGCGCGGTGCTGGGCCTGTGGGCGGCGATCGCCATCATCGGCGTCGTGGTCTGGGTCGGCGCGCATCTGCCGGCGATCCAGTCGCTGGAAATCCCGAAGCGCCCGCCCACGATTCAGATCGTCGGCCTCGACGGCAGCGTGCTGGCCTCGCGGGGTGAAGCCCCCGGCTCCAATGTCGCGCTGAAGGATCTGCCGCCCTATCTGCCGAAGGCGTTCATCGCCATCGAGGACCGCCGCTTCTTTTCGCATTACGGCATCGATCCCGTCGGCATCGCACGCGCGGTCGTGGCCAACGTCATGCACCGCGGCGTCTCGCAGGGCGGCTCGACGCTGACGCAGCAACTCGCCAAGAACCTGTTCCTGACCCAGGAACGAACGATGGCGCGCAAGCTGCAGGAAGTGGAGCTGGCGCTATGGCTGGAGCGCAAGCACTCCAAGAACGAAATTCTCGAACTCTATCTCAACCGCGTCTATTTCGGCTCCGGCGCCTACGGCGTCGAGGCTGCCTCGCAGCGCTATTTCGGCAAGTCGGCGAAGAATGTCACGGTCGCGGAAGCCGCGATGCTGGCTGGCCTCGTCAAATCGCCGTCGCGGCTGGCGCCGAACCGCAACCCCGAAGGCGCGGAAGCGCGCGCCGGCATCGTGCTCGCGGCAATGGCGGACGCCAAATTCATCACCGATGCCCAGGCCAAGGCCTCGATCGGCCATCCCTCCTACAAGGTGAAGCCGGCCGGCGCCGGCACGGTCAATTACGTTGCCGACTGGATCGGCGAGGTACTCGACGATCTCGTCGGCCAGATCGACCAGAGCATCGTGGTCGAAACCACGATCGATCCGAAGCTGCAGAGTGTGGCGGAAGCCTCCATCATCGATGAACTCGCGGCCAAGAGCGTGAAATTCAACGTCACGCAGGGCGCGCTGGTGGCGATGACCCCCGATGGCGCGGTGCGCGCCATGGTCGGCGGGCGGAACTATGCCGAGAGCCAGTATAACCGCGCGGTCACGGCCAAGCGCCAACCCGGCTCGGCGTTCAAGCCGTTCATTTATCTAACCGCGATCGAAGGCGGGCTGACGCCGGAAACGATCCGCCAGGACGCACCGCTCGACCTCAAGGGCTGGCGGCCCGAGAACTACACCCATGAATATTTCGGCGCGGTGACGCTGACGCAGGCGCTTGCGATGTCGCTCAACACGGTCGCGGTGCGGCTCGGTCTCGAAGTCGGGCCGAAGAACGTGGTGCGGACCGCGCACCGGCTCGGCATCTCATCGAAGCTCGACGCCAACCCCTCGATCGCGCTTGGCACCTCGGAAGTCTCGGTCATCGAACTGGTCGCGGCCTATGCGCCGTTCGCCAATGGCGGGCTCGGCATCTCCCCGTATGTGGTGACCAAGATCCGGACCAATGAAGGCAAGCTGCTGTATGCCCGACAGCCTGACCAGCTCGGCCAGGTAATCGAGCCGCGTCATGCCGCGATGATGAATACGATGATGCAGGAAACACTGCTGTCAGGCACCGCGCGCAAGGCCGAGATTCCGGGCTGGATGGCCGCCGGCAAGACCGGCACCAGCCAGGATTTCCGCGACGCCTGGTTCATCGGCTACACGGCGAACCTCGTCACCGGCGTCTGGCTCGGCAATGACGACAACTCGCCGACCAAGAAGGCGACCGGCGGCGGCCTGCCGGTGGAAGTGTGGACCCGCTTCATGCGCACGGCCCATCAGGGCGTGCCGGTGGCAGCTCTGCCGAACGCGCAACGCGGCGGCTTCATGTCGAACCTGTTCCAGACCGCATCGCAGGTCAGCACCGCGCCGCCGCCATCGGCGCCGCAGGGCGGTTCGTACCGGCCGGCGCCGGCACGAACGTCGGCGCCGCCGCCCAACCCGAATGCGCGGCCCGAGGCTGCTGCAGGACTCGATGGCTGGCTGGTGGATCGGTTGTTTGGGCGGTAGCGCACCGTTGCGCCGCGCTTCCCGATGAACGGCGAACGGCTAGCTGGCGAAGACGACCCGCGTTTCCACCGAAACGCGCCGGTACAAATCCTCGACATCGTCGTTCACGAGCCGTATGCATCCGGACGCGACCAGATGGCCGATGGTCTTGGGTGAGTTGGTGCCGTGAATCAGCAGCCCAGGCTTGTCCAGCAACAGCGCGCGTGCTCCCAGCGGACTGCCGGGACGGCCGCCGCGAGCAGCGCGTCGGCGTCCTTCGTGTTCGCGCCCGAAGGCCGCCAGTCAGGCCATTCAAGCTTGTTCATGACGCGAGATAGGCTGCCCCCCTTCAGGCACTCCTGGGCAACTCCGATCCCATAACGGCGTGCGGAATTGTTGGCATCGATCAGATAGAGAAAGCGGTTTTCCCGATCGACCACGATCGAGCCCGGAACGACGGTGGTGCGGTAGAATACCACTTGCCGCTGCAGCGCAAACGGCAGGACTTCGCCCGAAGAGCCGCCATCGACGCCGGGCTTCAAGTCCGCCATCACGACGTCTTCGCGCCCGCGCTGCGCGTTCGGCGATGACGTCTTCACGCTGGCTGCGACGATGGCGGGGCCTTTCGTTGCTACAAAGCCGTAGACCAACGCCGACAGGGCGATGACTGCAGCTACCGCGAAGGCGCCGATAACGAGCGGTTTCCAGTTCCGGTCTGTCAACAACACTTCGTTGATGGCCGCTGCGGAGTTCGCCTCCTCGGCGGCAATGTCATCTTCGATCCGCCGGACGGCGTCTTCGAGCGCTGCGGCATGAGATGAGGCGGCCTCGCGCGTGAGGTGAGATCTCGTGATGAGGCTAAAGGCGTCCTTGTAGATCTGATCACGTGCGACCGCGTCCTTGCCTGCAATCGCTTTCATCAGCAGCGAGTAATAATCCACGGTCATGATCTGACCCCTGAATATCTACCTCACGGGAGGCGCGTATTGAATTCCGCCCTGGGTCCAGAGCGCATTCAGTCCGCGCGGGATGCTGAGCCTGGACTGTGTTCCAACGTTCCGTTCATAGATCTCTCCGTAATTGCCGACCGCGCGGACGGCGCGTGCGGCCCAGTCCTTCGCTAGGCCCAACTGTTCGCCATATTCGCCTTCGGTGCCGACCAGCCGCCTTATATTGGGATTAGGAGATTTCACCGCATCGTCGATCGTCGCCGACTTGACGCCCAGTTCCTCGGCGTTGATCAATAGAGCGTCCACTTGACCAGATTGAACCACTGATCGTCGCCTTGCCGCACCACCGGCCCGAGCGGCTCCTTCGAAATGACTTCCGGCAGGATGATATGGCTGTCAGGTGCTGACAGCTTGAGACGCTCGGCGTAGAGTTGCGAAACGTCGCTAGTCAGCACGTCGCATTTGCGATCGTCATAGGCCTTTAGGCTTTCCTCCGCAGTGCCGAGGGACAGAACCTTCAGTGCCATGTCGTTGGCCCGGAAATAGTCCGTCAAATTCAGTTCGCTGGTGGTGCCGGTCTGGGTGCAAACCGTCTTGCCGCCAAGCTGCAGGGCGGTATCGATCCCGGCATCCCGGCGCAGCAGAAAGCCCTGGCCGTCGTAATAGGCAACGCCGGCGAACATCAGGCCGAGCGAACTTTCCCGTGACATTGTCCACGTCGAGTTGCGCGACAATACGTCGATCTGGTTCGACTGCAGCGCCGCGAAGCGGGTGACCGCATCGAGCGGCACGAACGTCACCTTAGCGGGATCGCCGAAAATCGCCGCCGCCACGGCTCGGCAAATATCGACGTCGAAGCCGGTCCACGCGTTCTTGTCGTCCGCACTGGAAAAACCCAGCAGTCCCTGGCTGACGCCGCAATTGAGCGCGCCGCGCTCCTTGACCGCCTTCAACGTTTGCGCGCCGGCGGGAGGGCCGGCCGCGAGAACGAAGGCCAGAAATGCGAGGAGCGGCAGGATCACAGGCCGTTTCTTGAAATCAGGCATTTGGATCTCGCGAGCGGTGGCGGCTTCGGCGTCCTTCAGCCGAAGGGACGTCCGCAGGCTAACACAACCGGAAGGGTTCCCAATGTCTGGTTGGCCGGTGGATGGGCTGTTTGGAAGTCCCCTGTCGTCCCTGCGAAGGCAGGGACCCATACGCCGCAGCTTATCGATTGAGCGATGGAGCCAGTTGTCTTCGCAACAACTAACGACGGTGGTTATGGGTCCCTGCTTTCGCAGGGACGACATAGTGGCTAATCCTCGACCCCATACCGATGCAGATCGTTGCCGTAGGTATCAAGCCAGCGCTTGGCGCGGTCGACATGGTCGCAGATGCGGCCGACTACCCGCCAGAACCGCGGCGAGTGGTTCATCTCGACGAGATGGGCGACCTCATGGGCGGCCAGGTAGTCCAGCACATAGGGCGGCGCGAGGATCAATCGCCAGGAATAGGACAATGAACCGGCCGAGGTGCACGAACCCCAGCGACTCGACTGATCGCGGATCGACACCCGCCTGACCCTGACGCCGAGTTCCGCCGCATAGGCGAGCGATGCCTTGTTCAGGTCCTTGCGCGCCTCGCGCTTGAGAAAGTCGTGGACGCGCCGGTCCATATGCTCGGAGCCGCCGGCGACGCACAGAATCTTCTCGCCGCTGTCGCGGGTTTCGGTCCACACCGTGCCGCGTTCGCCGGCTCGATGCACCAGGCGATGCGGAACGCCACGCAACGGTACGATCGTGCCGGATTGAAACGGCGCCGCCTTCGGCAATCGGCCGAGACGGGCAGCGATCCAGCCGCCGTGAATCTGCGCGAAGTCTCGCGCTTCAGGGAGTGTGCCGCGCGGCGGCATGGTGAGGATCGCTTCGCGATCCGTCGGATGAATGCGCAAGGTGTAACGCCGCGCGCGGCGGTGCCGGCGCAGCCGAATCGCAAAGACTTGCGAGCCGTGTTTGACCAAAAGGGTCGCGGGTTCGGCGGGCCGCCGATAAAGGAGGGCGCGAGTAGCCATGTCTTGGAGTCCGGGGAGCAGGAGTTCGCCCGGATTCTGCCATATCCGCCGCCAAGGGAATCTCATCTAAATCGCTCGGCGCAAAAACAAATCATTTGCCCAATATACAGGGGCTCGGCGCTAAAAGGCCTCTACAGGATGGGCCTGGAACCTGATTTTTTGGATGGAACCGGGGGTCTAACGGGGGTCCAAAACGGCCTCAAGGAGTGAGTCTGAACTCACCCCTTGATTCGACCGAAATCTGGAATGTTTGAATCTATTCAGCAACTTATCGGCGGCCCGGGAGCGATGCGCCGGGTGCACTATTCGGCCGCACGGACCAGTGTTGGCTTGGTAGTGGCCGCTGACACGTTGGTATTCGCCGCTGACATCATGAAATCGGAGATGCGCGGCACGATTTCGGAACGGAATCGCGATCCGTTGAACACACCATAGTGTCCGACGCCCTTTTGCACGTAGTGCACGCGACGATGATCGGGAATGTGGGGGCACAAAGCGTGTGTCGCTTCGGTCTGACCGAGGCCTGAGATGTCGTCCTTCTCGCCTTCCACCGTCATCAGCGCCACGCGGTGGATCTTCGAGGGATCGACCGGCTTGCCGCGATGGGTCATCTCGCCCTTGGGCAGCGCATGCTTGACGAACACGACGTCGACCGTCTGCAGGTAATACTCCGCCGTGAGATCCATCACCGCGAGGTATTCGTCGTAGAACTCCCGGTGCTTGTCGACCATGTCGCCGTCGCCCTTCACCAGGTTGTTGAACAGTGCCTTGTGCGCGTCGGTGTGGCGGTCGAGATTCATGGTGATGAAGCCGGACAACTGTAAAAAGCCCGGATAGACGTCGCGCATCACGCCGGGATGCGGGAACGGCACTTTGGTGATGACGTGGTTGCGGAACCATTCGATGCCGCGTTCTTCGGCAAGGTTGTTCACCGCGGTCGGGTTGCGGCGGGTATCGATCGGGCCGCCCATCAGGGTCATCGACAACGGCACGAATGGATCGCGTGCGGCTTCCATCACGGAAACCGCCGCCACCACCGGGACCGAGGGCTGGCACACCGCGATCACATGCATGTTGCCGCCGAGCACGTGCAGCATCTCGATGACGTAGTCGACATAGTCGTCGAGATCGAAGCGGCCCTCGGTGAGAGGAACCATGCGCGCATCCGTCCAGTCGGTGATGTAGACTTCATGCGTCGGCAGGAACGCCTCGACCGTGCCGCGCAACAGCGTCGCGTAATGGCCGGACATTGGCGCCACGATCAGCACGCGCGGATGGGGGTTGCGCAACGGCCGCGTCAGCTTGCGATCGAAATGCAGGAGGCGGCAGAACGGCTTTTCCCAGATCGAGCGGACCTCCACCGGCGTGCGGACGCCGTTGACCTCGGTGAAGTCGAGGCCCCATTCGGGCTTGCCGTAACGGCGGGTGGTGCGCTCGAACAATTCGCAGGCGGCGGCGATCGACTTGCCGATTTCGGTATGCGACCAGGGATTAAGCGGGTTTTGAAACAGGATCTTGGTGGCGTCGGTCACCGCACGTGCCGGATTGAGCGACGCGTGGCCCATTTCGTACATCCAGTACATCGGCGTCGTGAACGCCGGACTGCCTTCGGCCACCAGCGGCGGTGCGCCGCCAAACTCACCAATCGGCATCTATTCTAACCTCTGTTTTGCGTCGCAGCATG
This sequence comes from Bradyrhizobium paxllaeri, assembly GCF_001693515.2. NCBI lineage: Bacteria > Pseudomonadati > Pseudomonadota > Alphaproteobacteria > Hyphomicrobiales > Nitrobacteraceae > Bradyrhizobium > Bradyrhizobium paxllaeri. Next base: position 297,712 of record NZ_CP042968.1, on the reverse strand, counting down.
CTGCCAAATGCGAAATTAAGCGTCAATGCAGCGATAAGTATATCTACGTACTACACAGGCCAAAAAGCCGCGGAATCCACCGGAATAGTGACTTATTCGCCACCCCCGAGCAGCGATCCTACCCGTTTGGCGCTGCGCAAAAGGGCAAGAAAGATCGCAAAGGAGGCAATCAACAACACCACGTTGATGGCCAGCGACCAGACCATCAGATCGCTCCTGAAAGTTTGATTAATGAGAAGTGCGCGCATGCCCTCGAACACATAGGTCGGCGGCAGCGTCCAGGCGATCCATTGCAGCCAGCCGGGCAGCACCGAGACCGGATAATAGACGCAGGCGAGCGGCATCAGGCCGAACATCAGCGTCCAGACGATGCTCTCGGCCCCGAGCCCGTTGCGCAGCACAAGGCCCGAGACGAAAATCCCGATCGACCAGCTCGTGAAGATCAAGTTGCAGAAGAACGCGATCAGCGGCAGCCCGATCGCGAAGAAATTGAAGTCGAAGAAGAACAACGCCAGCAGCGTCATCGGGATGACGCCGATCGCAAGCCGGATCAGGCTCATGATCATCAGCGAGATCAGAAACTCGATCGGCTTCAACGGGCTCATCATCAGGTTGCCGAGGTTGCGCGCCCACATCTCCTCGAGAAACGAGATCGAAAAACCGAGCTGGCCTCGGAACAGGATATCCCACAGGATCACCGCGCCGATCAGCGTGCCGCCGGCGCGGGCAAAGAAATTGTCGTTCTGCGCGATGTAGTTCTGCAGAAAGCCCCAGGTGATGATCTGCAGCGCCGGCCAATAGATCAGCTCCAGGAGCCGCGGCCAGGACGACATCAGGAGATACCAATAACGCAGCACCATCGCCTGGATACGGTGCCAGGAAATGGCGCGATGGGCTGTGATCTCGCTCACGATGACGTCACCTTCGCCGCCCGGCCACGCGCGACGTCAAGAAACACGTCTTCCAGCGTGGTGCGGTTGTAGCGCGCCATGATCTGGTCGGGGCTGTCGTCATCCTCGATACGGCCGCGCTTCATGATGATGACGCGGTCGCACAGCCGCTCCACTTCCAGCATGTTGTGCGACGCCAGCAGGATGGTGGCGTCATGGCTCCGGCGATAGTTCTGCAAGTGCTGCCGCACCCAGTCGGCGGTATCGGGATCGAGCGAGGCGGTCGGCTCGTCGAGCAGCAGCAGCTCGGGCTGGTTGATCAGCGCCTTTGCCAGCGCGACGCGGGTCTTCTGCCCGGCCGACAGCTTTCCATTGGCGCGATCGAGGAAATCCTTCAGGTCCAGGTCGGTAGCGAGCTGTTCGATGCGCTCAGCGAGATCCTTCACCGCATAGAGCCGGCCGAAGATGGTGAGGTTCTGCCGCACCGTGAGCCGCATCGGCATATCGACATAAGGGCTCTCGAAATTCATCCGGCCGAGCACCTCGGCGCTTTGCTCCGGCATCGCGTGTCCCAGCACCTGCACGTGCCCCGAGGTCGGCAGCACTAGCCCCATGATCATCGCGATCGTCGTGGTCTTGCCGGCGCCGTTGCCGCCGAGCAGCCCGGTGACGCTGCCGCGCGCGATCCGGAACGAGATGTCATCCACCGCCCGGGTGGTCTTGTAGAGTTTTATGAGATGCGCGACCTCGATCGCCACAGGACCTTGCGGCCCGGCCGCGGGCGATGGCGCTGGCACTGTCTCGCTATCGACCATTTCGGGGACGTTCATTGGGCCATTGCGGGGATGAGCGCAAGTGAGGCTCGTCATATAACGTCGTCATGCCCGGGCATAGTAGTCTGCCTGGCGCAGACTACGTAAACTTGCCTGCGCTCCCGGGCATCCACGTCTTCTCGATGCCGCCGCAAGAAAGACGTGGATGGCCGGGACATAGGCGAGCGGTAGCGACGCCGTCCTTCGGACGGCTATGCCCGGCCATGACAGAAAGAATGCGTCGAACGGGGCAATTTGTGATCGCTGCCCCGCACGGCTAAACTCCCGCCATGTCCGACGTTGCAGCCTCCGACTTCCGCCTGCCGCACCGCTATGTCCGTCTCGATACGATCCTCCGGCTGCGCTGGCTGGCGGCGCTCGGCCAGCTCACCGCGATCTTCATCGTGGCGCATGGGCTGGAGTTCGACTTTCCCGTCATTGCCTGTGTCGCCGTCGTCGCGGTCTCCGCACTGCTAAATCTCGCGCTGCAGGTGGCCTTCAACCCGATGCAGCGGCTGGAACCGCTCCATGCGGCGGCGCTGCTCGCGCTCAATATCGTCGAACTGGCTGCACTCCTGTTCCTGACCGGAGGCTTGCAGAATCCGTTTTCATTCCTGTTCCTCGCGCCGGTTCTGATCTCGGCGACGGTGCTGCCGATCCGGCTGACGATCGGGCTCGGCCTGCTCGCGGTCGCCTGTGCCTCGGCGCTGGTGTTCTTCCATTTGCCGCTACCCTGGGACAGTGACGACCCGCTGGTGCTGCCGCCGATCTACCTGTTCGGCGTCTGGCTTTCGATCGTGCTCGCGATCGGCGTCACCTCGCTCTATGCATTCCAGGCGGCCGAGGAGGCACGAAAGCTTTCTGACGCGCTGGCCGCGACCGAACTGGTGCTGACGCGCGAGCAGCATCTGACCCAGCTGGACGGGCTTGCGGCTGCCGCCGCGCATGAACTCGGCACGCCCTTGTCGACGATCTTCCTGATTTCGCGGGAGCTGGAAAAGACCATCGAGGGCAACGGTCAGCTCGCCTCCGACCTCAAGACTTTGCGCGAGCAGGCGCAGCGCTGCCGCGACATCCTGGCCAAGATCACCCAGCTCTCCTCCTCCGGCGCGCCGTTTGACCTGATGCCGATATCGACGCTGATCGAGGAAGCGGTGGCGCCACACCGGGATTTCGGCGTCGCGATCAAGGTGCGGCTTGCTGTCGCAGCCACGCGCGAGCCGGTCGGCGCGCGGAACCCGGCAATCCTCTACGGCGTCGGCAACATCCTGGAGAATGCCGTCGATTTCGCCCGGACGACGGTAGAGGTTAACGCCTGGTGGAACGCCGATACGGTCGAAATCGTCATTTCCGACGACGGGCCGGGCATCGCCCCCGACATGCTGAAAAGGATCGGAGAACCCTATTTGTCCCGGCGCCGTAGCGCCGATGAGGCCCATCGCGAACGTGCCGGCCTCGGGCTTGGCATTTTCATCGCTCGAACGCTGCTGGAACGCACCGGCGCCAAGGTATCCTTCTCCAACCGGACCTTTCCCGATCACGGCGCCGTGGTGCAGATCGCATGGCCGCGCGCCCGTTTCGAGGCCGCGGAAACTACCGAATCCGCTGCCGGATCAGAGAATTAGGATTCCGTTTGGGATTGAGAAAACCGGCGCCGCGCGACCTTTGGAGCCCTTGGCAGTGCTGAATCGTCGCGCCATATGCTCTATATAGTGCTCTGAATCCGCAACCGGGAAACCTTGCCTTGAACGCCATCGCCGAACTGAACGATCTCGCCGACCGCTCGCTGTTGATCGTCGAGGATGACAAGCCGTTTCTGGAGCGCCTGTCGCGCGCGATGGAGACCCGCGGCTTCGCGGTGACATCTTGCGACACCGTGTCCGACGGACTGGCGCAGATCAACAAGGCCGCGCCGGCTTTTGCGGTCGTGGACTTGCGGCTCGGCGACGGCAACGGGCTCGACGTGGTATCGGCGCTGAAGCGCAAGCGTCCCGACGCGCGCACCATCGTGCTGACCGGCTACGGCAACATCGCAACCGCCGTCACGGCGGTGAAGATGGGCGCGGTGGATTATCTCTCCAAGCCCGCCGATGCCGACGACGTCGTCGCCGCGCTTCTTGCGAGCGGCACCGAGAAATCCGAACTGCCGTCGAACCCGATGTCGGCGGATCGCGTGCGCTGGGAGCACATCCAGCGCATCTATGAGATGTGCAATCGCAACGTCTCCGAAACCGCGCGGCGCCTCAACATGCACCGCCGCACCCTGCAGCGGATTCTCGCGAAGCGCGCGCCGCGCTGACTTCCCGATCTTGTAGCCCGGATGAGCGCAGCGACATCCGGGATTTCATTAGCACCGGCCCCGGATGTCGCTTCGCTCATCCAGGCTACGATATCTGCTCTCCGATTGCATCACCGGTAACGGTTGCTCCTAAGCGGATCAGATTTTTTCGCTTGCCGCGGGGTGCAACAGCCTCGACTGTATTCCGGCTGGGCCAATCGCAGTCGCAGCCCAAGCTAGCGAGCCCGCCCGCGCTTGGAGTGACCGGCCATGAAGCATTGGATGCGCTGGCTGCCAGGTCTCGACACCCTCCGCCGATATGAAGCGGCGTGGCTCAGGCACGATATACTTGCCGGGCTCGTGCTGGCAGCCATGCTGGTCCCGGTTGGCATCGCCTACGCGGAGGCCTCGGGCTTGCCCGGCATCTACGGTCTGTACGCGACGATCATACCGCTCATTGTCTACGCATTATTCGGCCCAAGCCGCATCCTTGTCCTGGGACCGGACTCGGCACTTGCAGCTATTATCCTTGGCGTTCTCGTTCCGTTGTCGGGTGGCGATCCCCTCCGCGCCGCAACCTTGGCCGCCATGATGGCAATCGTTTCCGGAACGATATGCATTCTGGCTGGCGTCGCGCGTCTGGGCTTTGTGACCGAGCTGCTTTCGAAGCCGATACGCTACGGCTACATGAACGGAATTGCGCTGACCGTATTGATCAGCCAACTGCCGAAGCTCTTCGGCTTCTCGATCGAGAGCGACGGACCTTTGCGGAGCCTATGGGCGACCGCCCGCGCCGTCTTTGACGGAAAGACCAACTGGGCCGCCGCCGGGATTGGGCTCGGCACGTTGGCGGTCATCCTGCTGCTTCAGAGATACAAGCGACTGCCAGTCGTCCTGATTGCAGTCGTCGGGGCAACAGCCGTTGTCGCTGCGCTGGATCTTGCGACGCGTTACGACGTGACGGTCCTGGGCCCCCTTGCGCTGGGGCTGCCCGGCTTCGCCGTTCCCTGGATCGGCCCCGCCGACGTCATCCCGGTGCTGATCGGCGGTTGCGCAGTCGCCATGGTTTCCTTTGCTGACACCAGCGTGCTCTCGCGGTCATATGCCGCACGATTGGGCGATCGGGTCGACCCCAACCAGGAAATGGTGGCGCTCGGCGCCGCCAATCTGGCAACCGGACTTTTCCAGGGTTTTCCGATCAGCAGCAGCAGTTCGCGTACGCCTGTTGCCGAAGCCGCCGGCGCCCGCACCCAACTGACCAGTGTCGTTGGTGCGCTCGCCATCGCCTTCCTTCTGCTGGTGACGCCGAACCTCCTTCAACATTTGCCCAACGCGGCATTGGCCGCCGTCGTCATCGCAGCAGCGATCAGCTTGATTGAGATCACCGATCTCAAGCGCATCTACAGCATTCAGCGGTGGGAGTTCTGGCTTTCGATCGTCTGCTTTGTCGGCGTCGCTGTGCTCGGCGTGATTCCGGGAATAGGTCTGGCAATCGCCATCGCCATTGCCGAGTTTCTATGGGACGGGTGGCGTCCCCACTCCGCCGTGTTGGGCCGCGCCGACGGCGTGAAAGGTTATCACGACATCACGAGATATCCGGATGCACGCCAGATTCCCGGGCTGGTCCTGTTCCGGTGGGATGCGCCCCTGTTCTTCGCCAATGCCGAATTTTTCAAGGAGCGCGCGCTGGATGCGGTGGCGAAGTCGCCGACATCAGTACGTTGGCTGGTCGTTGCGGCGGAGCCGGTCACCAGCGTGGACGTCACTGCCGGTGATACGCTCGCTGAACTGGACGAGGCGTTGCACGCACAGGGAATTGAGCTTTGTTTTGCCGAACTCAAGGATCCCGTGAAGGACAAGCTGAGAAAATTCGGTTTGTTGGCGCAGCTTGGCGAGAATTGCTTTTTCCTCACCGTCGGCGCAGCCGTTTCCAGCTACCTGGAAGTCCATGACGTAGAGTGGGAGGACTGGGAGGACCAAGCCACCCGGTAGGCGGCTTGAAGCGGCCCGCCTGCTTCGCCGGCTAAAACTCGCTATGCCCCTGCGGATCGACCAGGCGGTTGATGCGCTGCGCGGCGGCCATTGCAAACCGCACCGTCATCGATTTGCGCGTGGCCGCCGGCAGCCGATGCTCCGGCGCTTCGCAATGCAGATGGGCGCCATAGGCATCGGCGATGATCAGGCCGGTATCTTCAGGAAATATCTCGCATGGCAGATCCTGCGTGAAGGCGAAGAACAGCCGGTCGCAATGCATCCGGTAGTCCTGCCATTTCTGGTCGGCGCGCAGATCCTCCACCGACGACTTGATCTCGACGATCCAGATTTCGCCGCGCTCGTTCAGCGCCACCAGGTCGGCGCGCCGGCCCGACGGCAGCGGCAGCTCGCTGACGCAGGAAAATCCCAGCGACCGTAACAGCCGCGCGGTGCCGCGTGCGATCGCCAGCGCCGTCTCCGACTGGCGGCGATCGGGCGCGGGCACGAGACTGATGTGGCGGGCGGGTGATGATTCCATGACGCTCGAACCATAACCGATTTCGGACCGTCCAACAGTCGGACCAGCGCACCGTCAGCCGCAATTTCGACCCCGGCCCGCCTTGTTTTCGGCCACAGCCCACCGCGAGGCGGTGGAACTTGGGTTCCGAGAGGACGAAACATCTGGAGGAGATCCATGAAGTCACGCAACACCCTTCGCTCGCTCGCATTCGCTCTCGCCACCCTCCCTCTCTCCGCCGGCCTGTCACAGGCCATCGCCAAGCCCGCCGTCGAAGTCGCCTTCGTGCTCGATACCACCGGCTCGATGGGCGGTCTGATCGAAGGCGCCAAGCGCAAGATCTGGTCCATTGCCACAGCCATCGTCGATTCCAATCCCGACGCCGACATCCGCATGGGCCTCGTCGCCTATCGCGACATCGGCGACGACTACGTCACCAGGAAGATCGACCTCACCACCGACATCCAGGATCTCTACGCCCATCTCCTGGAGTTGAAGGCGCGCGGCGGCGGCGACTGGCCGGAGAGTGTCAACGAGGCGCTCGACGTTGCCGTCAACAAGCTGCAATGGACCAGCGGCGGCGATGTCAGGCGGATCGTATTCCTGGTCGGCGACGCGCCGCCGCACATGGATTATGCGCAGGACACCAAGTATCCGGTCACGCTCTCCGTGGCGAAGCAGAGGGACATCATCGTCAACGCGGTGCTGGCCGGCAACGCCCAGGACACCGCGCGGATCTGGCGCGATATCGCCCAGAACGGCAACGGCCGCTTCATTCCGATCCCGCAGGACGGCGGCGAAGTGGTGCTGATCGAGACGCCGTTCGACGAGGAGATCATCATCCTGCAGCGCGAGATCAACGGCACCGTGATCCCCTACGGACCGAAACACCTGCAGAAACGCACCGAGGGCAAGACCAAGCAATTGTCCGACGTCGCCGCCGCAGCGCCCGCGCAGGCCTCGGAAATGGCAAGCTATCTCAACAAGCGCTCGAAGGTGACGTCCGAAGCCGTCACCGGCAACGGCGATCTCGTCGCCGATGTCACGGCCGGCCGCAGCAGCATCTCCGCAATCAAGGAGGAAGAGCTGCCCGACAATCTGCGCGCGCTGAAGCCCGAACAGCGCATGGACGAAGTCAACAAGCAGATGACCCAGCGCAAGGCACTCAACGAGAAGCTTTCGGCGCTGGTCGCCAAGCGTGACAAGTATGTTGCCGACCAGCGCGCCAAGGCGGCGCCGAAAACATCCTCGTTCGACCGCGTCGTCGAGGATACGCTGAAGGCGCAGATCAAGCGGTGAGGTAATAACCCGTCATTCCGGGGCGATGCGAAGCATCGAACCCGGAATCTCGAGATTCCGGGTTCGGCTCTCCGAGCCGCCCCGGAATGACCGCCCTCACTCAGGTGTGTCGGCCCATGGCGAGCTGATAGATCGTCACCAGAACTTCGAACAGAATCAGAAGCACGATAATCACCTCGAGCCGCAGCGAGCGCCGCGTATCGATGATATCGGTCAACACCTGCGCACTCTCGGCGATCACGGCGAGCTTGCCGTTCAGCGATTCCGCGCGCTCCTTGAGTTCGTACTCGTCCTCCAGCCGGGCATACAGCCGTTCCAGATGCGGCTTGTCCCAGAGCACGTCGGGCTTCTCTTCCACTTCGACCGGCCCCGACACCCGGTGCCGCACCAGAAGCGCGCTTCCAATATTTTGCAGGATCGAGCGACGGCTGCCGCGCATGCGCCCGCTCCGCGCCAGTTCCCGCGCGAACGGTTCGGTCGTGTCAAAGACGCTGGCGACTTCGCGTTCGTGCCGCGCCAGAACGACACTCTTCGCCAACGCCTCGCCGATCAGGATAAGCCTGTCGGGCGAAAGGCTCTGCAGGCAGATCGGGCCGCCGGGCGGGATCTGGTCTTCCTTTTCCGGAGCCAGCTCGATGATGGCGATTTCCTCGTCGCGTCGCGCGAGCTTGCCCGTCATCCGATGTTCCAGGCCGCGTAGGAACTCCTCCTCTTCCAGCGCATTCAGCCCGATCAGGACCACCACGCCATAGCGGAACAGGATAGCGACGCCATTCGCATTGACGCGAAACGCAAGCGGTATGGTGGCAAGGACATCGCCGCGCTCGAGGCCCGACATATTCAGCCGCTCGCTGACGAAGAAGGCGCGGGCAGTGATACGGGGCCCGACCAGCGGCGACGCAGAAGCCTGGCTCATGGAAGTCCCAACTGCCGAAACCACGATGCCCCCCGGAACTGGCCGGCGGCGGCGCTATCCGGCACCGCACGCCGAGCCTTCAAACCACACACAACCTATCACGGAGCCGTGTGCATCACACGCCGGTAACACGATGATTACAAACCCGTGTTGACCACCTTCCCGGGATGAATATGGTGCCCCCATGGACAACAAAACCGATACCCAGGCCGAAACCCAGGCGAAGGCCGGCGCGATGATCGTGCCGGTGACGCTGTTCGAGCAGAATTGCACCATCATCTGGCACGAGCCTTCCAAGAAGGCTGTGGTGATCGATCCCGGTGGGGACGTTCCGAGGATTCTGGAGGCGATCAAGCAGACCGGCGTCACGGTCGAGAAGATATGGCTGACGCACGGCCATATCGACCATGTCGGCGGCGCCGCCGAATTGCGCGACGCGCTGCAGGTGAAGATCGAAGGCCCGCATATCGCCGACAAATTCCTGCTCGACAACGTCGTCTCGAGCGGCGAGCGCTTCGGCATGACCGGGGTGCGCAATTTCGGGCCCGACCGCTGGCTCGACGAAGGCGATCAGGTCTCGATCGGCGACCTCACCTTCGACATCCTGCACTGCCCCGGCCACTCACCGGGCAGCGTGGTGTTCTTCAACAAGGAATTGCGCTTCGCCCATGTCGGCGACGTCCTGTTCAACGGCTCGGTCGGGCGAACCGACCTGCCCGGCGGCAGCCACGCCACGCTGATCAATTCGATCAAGGAAAAGCTGCTGCCGCTCGGCGACGACGTCGGCTTCATCTGCGGCCATGGCGCCGGCTCCAGCCTCGGCCAGGAGCGGCTGACCAATCCGTTCCTCACCGGCGAGATGTGAGCCGAATTGACGACCTGATGCGGTAGCGCGCGGCTACTTCATCAATCCCGCGGCCGTCAGCGCGCGGGTGATGACGCCGCTGACATCGATGCCGCGGCGCTTCGGTTCGCGCGGCGCCGGCTTGGGCTGGCGAACCGGCTTGTGAGACCTCGACCAGAGCTTGGCGGCAAGATCGGACGACTGCAGGGTTTCCGTCGCGGCCGATGCAACGACCTTCGGCGCCTGCGCCGGCTTGGCCGCTTCGCTGGCCGGACTGACGCGCTCAGTGAGGCCGAAGAAATTGGCGATGTGATAGGACGAGGAAATCCCCGCCTCGATCAGAAACGTGCCTTCCGCGCCATAGCGCTCGTCATTGCCGGAGAGCCCCAGCGGCGTGCCGTGGGCCATGTCTGATATGGTGTAGGATTCGACGACGGTCTCGCCGTCGGCATTCCACCAGACTTCGCGCGGATAGCCGTCGACATCGCCGATCGACATCGGCGCCGCCGGCAGACCGTGGACGTCGAGCCACTGCTTGATGATCTCGTTCGCGTTGCCCGGGTTCACCGTGCGGTCGGCGGTGCCGTGCCACACCGACACTTTCGGCCAGGGCCCCTTGTGCCTGGAGGCCTTGCGCACGAGATCGCCGAGCTTGCCGGCGGGACGCGACGTCGATTGCATCATGCCGCCGAGCGCTTCCCGGACATTGCTGGCGATGCCGAACGGCAGGCCGGCGATGATGGCACCGCCCGCGAACACGTCCGGATAGGTCGCCAGCAACACCGACGTCATCGCGCCGCCGGCGGAAAGCCCGGTCACATAGATGCGGCGCGGATCGAGCTTGTGATCGGCGACCATGCGCGCAACCATCTGCCGGATCGACGCGGCCTCGCCGCGGCCGCGCGCGATGTCGCCCGGATTGAACCAGTTGAAACAGGTATTGGCGTTGTTGGCCGCCTGCTGCTCGGGCATCAGCAACGCGAAGCCGTAGCGGTTGGCGAGCGTCGACCAGCCGGTGCCGAAATCGTAACCGGTTGCCGTCTGGCCGCAGCCGTGCAGCACGACGACAAGAGCGCGTGCAGGCAACAATTGCTCCGGCACATGGGCGAACATCTTGAGCGCGCCGGGATTGGTACCGAATCCGCTGATTTCGACCAGCGGACTCTGGGCCCCGGCCGATGTGCTTCGGCCATAGATTCCCAGGCCATTGAACCCGTTCAGCTTCGGGAAATGGCGCAAGAATTCGACGTTCTTGGCGAGGGACAACGACAGCTCCTGGGGCGATTGTTCTTAGATCACGCGATCCAGAACACATAGTTGCTGCACTGCAAAATAAAAAGGCCGTGCACTGTCATTCCCCACAATCAAATTTTGGCAGGTGACGTTAATTTGTCATCCCGTGATCCGACGCATCCATGTCAGGAATGCGGCGCAGGCGAGGATCGACGCGACAAACAGCGCGACAGAAGCGAGCAACGCCAGTCGCGCGGAGTGCGCTGATTCGATCGCGAAGAATACCGCGCCGATTGCAGCCACGCCGGCGGCGTTGGCGATTTGCGCCGTCGTGCCGTACATGCCCGAGCCCGCACCGGCGCTCGCCGGCTTGACGCTCGACAGCACCGCGCTCGACAGCGGCGCCATGACAAGACCCTGACCGTACCCGAAGACCGTCAGCACCAGCGCCAGCACGATGGCAGACGGCGCCTCGATCCATTCGACTGCAGCGACCAGCGCCGCAAGGCCCGCGATCTGCACGGCGCAGCCCTCGATCAATACCAGCGTGCCACGATGTCTGGCGCGTATTCCACCATGCCGCGAGGCGGCCACGAAGGTGAGCGCCAGCGGCAGGAAGGCCAGCCCCGCCCGCAGCGGCGGAATGTGCAGTCCCTTCTGCAGGTAGATCGTCATGACCAGGTAGAACGAGAGGTTGGCGAAGAAGAAAAAGAACACCGCGAGCAACCCACGCATGAACGCGGCATCCGACAGCAGCGCCAGATCGATCAGCGGCATGCCGCCGCGGCGGGCGACCGCCCGCTCCAGCCGCAGGAAGCCGGCGACAATGACGAGACCCGCCGCCATCACTAGCCAGACCCACGGCGACCAGTGAACATCATGGCCTAACAGCAGTGGGCCGATCAGGCACAGCAGACCGAGAAACAGCACGATGGCACCTGATATATCCAGCCGCGTGCCGGCCCGGCGTGGCGCCATCGGCATGATCTTGCAGGCGGCTGCGATGATGACGGCGCCGAAGGGCACGTTGACGAAAAACACCGCACGCCAGCCGACGCCTGCCAGATCAAGCGTCACCAGGAGGCCGCCGAGCAGAAAACCGGCCGCCCCGGCCAGCCCGAGCACGATGCCGTAAATGCCGAAGGCGCGCCCGCGCGAGGCATCCGCAAACAGCAGATGAATAGTGGCGAGCACCTGCGGCACCATCAACGCCGCGGTTGCGCCCTGCGCCAGCCGCGCCACGATCAATTCGGGCCCGGATTGCGCGAGCGCGCACCACAGCGAGGTGACGGTGAAGCCGGCTACGCCCGCGATGAAGACGTTGCGTGTGCCGTAGATGTCGCCAAGCCGCCCGCCGGTGATGACCAGCGTGGCATAGGCGATGAGATAAATTGCAATGACCGCCTCGATCTGCGCCGCGCTCGCGTGCAGCTCAACCGCAATGGTCGGGATCGCCACGTTGACGATGAAGGCATCGACCCCAAACATGAATTGCGCCGCGACCACGGTCGCGAGCACGAACCAGCGGCGCGAGGTATCGACGGGAGTTGAGACGATCTGATGCATGAGGATGGGCCTTGTCCGGGAATTCTTGCGCCGGATGATCTCAGGCCGCGGTCATCTCAGCGATTACCCCGGAGGTAAGCGATCACCCGCGTCCGTGAACGCAGCTCCCGCGGCCTGCAACCAAGCAGCATCGCCGTTTGCGCCCAAAGATGGTTCAAGGAAGCTTCATGCCTGCCGTTTCGAAATTGCTGCCCGCCGCTCTCGCCGCAATGCTGGCCGTTTCCCTTGCCGAAGGCGCATCGGCCAACCCGCAGCGGTTGCCAATGCCGTCGGACCCCGTGTGCCTGACCGCCTGTTTGACAGAGTATCAGGAACGGGAATTCCGGGCGGCGGCATGTCAGCCGGGCCGCGCGACAACCATGCGCTGGTTGCGGTCTCGCAGCATTGCCTTGCCCTTGCCCACCCCGTAGGTTTGCTGCCGAGCAAATCCAAAGAACAATAATTTCGGAGAGCAAACCCCATGGCACGCCTGAAGTTCGGAGCCTTTCTCGCCCCGCATCACCCGATCGGCGAGAATCCGCTGCTCCAGTTCCGCCGCGACCTCGACTTTGTCGAGCAGATCGACGCGCTCGGCTATGACGAGTTCTGGTGCGGCGAGCACCATTCCTCGGGCTGGGAAATGATCGCTTCACCCGAAATGTTCTTGGCGGCGGCCGGCGAGCGCACCAAGCGCATCAAGCTCGGCACCGGCGTGGTTTCGCTGCCCTATCATCACCCCTACAACGTGGCGCAGCGCATGGTGCAGCTCGACTGGATGACCGGCGGCCGCGCCATCTTCGGCTCGGGGCCGGGCGCGCTCGCCTCCGACGCGCACACGCTCGGCATCGATCCGATGACACAGCGTGACCGTCAGGACGAAGCGATCGCGATCATCCGCCGCCTGTTCAAGGGCGAGCGCGTCACCGCCAAGAGCGACTGGTTCACCATGCAGGACGCCGCGCTGCAATTGCTGCCGCTGCAGGAAGACATGCCGTTCGTGGTGGCATCGCAAATCTCGCCCTCGGGCATGACGCTGGCCGGCAAATACGGCATCGGCATCATCTCGCTCGGCTCGATGTCGACGCAGGGCCTGATGGCGCTGCCAACGCAATGGGGCTTTGCCGAGGATGCCGCGAAGAAAGCCGGCACCACGGTGAGCCGCTCCGACTGGCGCGTGCTCCTGAGCTGGCACATCGCCGAGACCCGCGAGCAGGCGCAGCGCGAGGCCGGCGCCGGCCTGATGCGCTGGCACAATGAATATAATGTCCGCACGCTGCAGCGGCCGGGGCTGGAGCCGTTCACCTCGCCAGAGGATGCGCTCGAGAAGACGGCCGGCGGCGAGAATGCCGCCTCCACCATCGGCACGCCGGACGATCTGGTCAAAACCATCAAGAACCTGATGCACGTCTCGGGCGGCGTCGGCGCCATCATCGGCTTCGTGCACGACTGGGCCAACCCGGAAAACACCCGCCGAAGCTGGGACATGGTGGCGCGCTACGTCATCCCGGAGATCAACGGCTATGTCGCCAAGCTGCGCGAGTCGCAGAAATTCCTGATCGAGAATCGCGCGGTGTTCGAGCGCGCGGGCCAGGCCGTGATGGCCAAGATCATGGAGAACGAAAAGGCGGCAGCCGCCTTGCAGCACACCGGCCCGGGCCGGGTGGCGATCCCGACCATTAACGCGCCGGATCTGCAGAAGGAAGCGGCGAAGCGCAAGGCGTGATGGCTTTGTAAGGGGCGCGGAGATCTCTCCCCCGTCATTGCGAGCGAAGCGAAGCAATCCATCCCTCAACTCGGGGATAGATGGATTGCTTCGTCGCTGCGCTCCTCGCAATGACGGGGTTAGCAGCGTCGCTCTATTCGCGAGCCAGAAGCCCCCTACTTCCCGTAATATTCCTGCACGGTGTCCCACGCGATGTTCTGCAGGAACGCTACAGTTTTTCCGTCGAGGCCGGCGAGATGGGCGTTGCCGACCGGCGAGCGCCCGGTGAGCGCCGCAAAGACCACGCAGGCGGCGAGATAAGTGCCGGCCAGGCTCGGATGGCGCTTGTCGGCGGCGTACAGACTGATCTCGGGCTGCTTGTCGAGCGCTTTCGCAAAGGCAAGGCCCGCCGGGATCACCAGCGCATTGTTTGCATTGCCTGCGATCGTATAGGCCTCGGCGAGTTGCGCCATCATTTCCGGCTTGTCGGCATAGGCGCAGGACATCAAGAACACCGGTTTGGCGCCCTTGGCGCGCACGATCTCGCTGTTCTTTTTGGCAAACTCGGTGAATACCGACTTGAGCGTCGGATGGACCGGGCACTGACTGCAATCCATCATGATGGCAACGTCGAACAACTTATCGAGCTTGTTGAAGACGACGTTGTTGTTCTCGTCGAAGGAATAGGAGCCGATCGCCTTGGGGCGGAAATAGCTTTCGACATCATGCCAGTCGATGCCGGAGCCGCTGATGGTGACGAGGTGGCGCGGTAGGCCTGCTTGTTGTCGGCGTCGGCGGCGCGTTGCATCGCCAGCACGTGACTGTGCATGCTGTTGTTGTAGTAGAAGAAGCTGTTGCCGATGAAGATTTCGGTCTTGGGAAAATCCGGCCCCAGCGTTTTGACCAAGGGTTTGGTCTGGGCCTGCGCCAACGAATTTCCGCTGAGCGTAACCAGCGCCAGCACGAGCAATCCAAGCATCCGCGGCACATCTACCCCCTGACCATTTGATTTTGGCGCACCCTACCACATGCTCGCGGCTTTGTGACGCGATCTGGAACATCCCGGGCATGGCGCCGGCCGAACGCAGGCTTTGCTGCGGCTAAACAAGGAGTTACGCCCGGGGGCAGCCAGGCGCGGCTGCCCGGCCGATATTTAAAGCCGCGACAAAGCCACCGACACGGTGGATAATATTTGCGATTTTCGCAGATCGCCCGGAGCAATTGCCATGTCGATGCAGAATGTGGCTTCATCAGTTAATATTCCGGTGCCGCCGAACCCCAAGGCGTTGCGGCATATTCCCGGCAACGAGGGCTGGCCGTTTATCGGCAACACGCTGGCGGTGCTGGCCGACCCCAAAGGACAGATCGAGAAGTCGGCCGCCAAATACGGCCTGATCTACCGCACCCATCTGTTCGGCGAGACCAGCGTGACGATGCTCGGGCCCGATGCCAACGAGCTCGTGCTGTTCGACCAGGCACGCCTGTTCTCCTCCACCCATGGCTGGGGACCGATCCTCGGCCTGTTGTTTCCGCGCGGGCTGATGCTCTTGGATTTTGAAGAGCACCGCCTGCACCGCCGCGCGCTGTCGGTGGCGTTCAAGTCGGGGCCGATGAAGTCCTATCTCGTCGATCTCGACCGCGGCATTGCCGCGCGGGTCAAGCAGTGGAAGGCGAAGCCGGGCGAGATGCTGGTGTATCCGGCGATGAAGCAGCTCACGCTCGATCTGGCGGCGACGTCGTTCCTCGGCGCCGATATCGGGCCGGAGGTCGACGAGATCACCCGCGCCTTCGTCGATATGGTGGCCGCGGCCGTGGCGCCGATCCGGCGGCCGCTGCCGTTCACGCAGATGGGCCGCGGCGTTGCCGGCCGCAAGCGGATCGTTGCCTACTTCGCCGAGCAGATACCGATCCGCCGCGCGCGCGGCGGCGGCGACGACCTGTTCTCGCAGCTATGCCAGGCGACGCACGAGAACGGCGCGCTGCTGTCGACCCAGGACATCATCGACCACATGAGTTTTCTGATGATGGCGGCGCATGACACGCTGACATCGTCACTGACCTCCTTTGTCGGCGAGCTTGCCGCCCACCCCGAATGGCAGCAGCGGTTGCGCGAGGAAGTCAAAGGCCTCGGCATCGAGGCCAACGATCCTTCCAGCCTCGACAATCTCGAAAAGATGCCGCTGTCGGAAATGGCCTTCAAGGAAGCGCTGCGGCTGAAGCCGCCGGTGCCGTCGATGCCGCGCCGCGCGGTGCGCGACTTTTCGTTTCGGGGATACAACGTTCCCGCTGGCACGCTGGTCGGCGCCAACCCGCTGTTCACGCACCATATGCCGGAGATCTGGCCCGAGCCCGACAAGTTCGATCCGATGCGTTTCTCCGAGGAGGCGCAGCGCGCCCGCAACCGCTTCGCCTGGGTGCCGTTCGGCGGCGGTGCGCATATGTGCCTCGGCCTGCACTTCGCCTATATGCAGGCGAAATGCTTCGCGCGGCATTTCCTGCAGAATCTCGAAGTGTCGCTGGAGCCCGGTTACAAGGCAGACTGGCAGATGTGGCCGATCCCGAAACCGCGGGATGGGCTGCGGGTGGTGGTGAAGGCGGTTTAGCCATATGCGTAGGGTGGCAAAGCCAACGGGTCGCGCATTCGCGCGACCCGTTGGCTTTGCCCACCCTACGATTTGCCGCTACTTCACCAGCGTCGTGAGTTGCGCGCCCTCATCTGCCACGAACACTGCGATCAATTCCGCCGGTTCGGTCATGCTGGCATTGGCCGAAATCAGATGGGTCGAGCCGGGCGGCTCGAAGAACGACTGGCCGACCCCAAACGTCTCGACCGGACCACCGGCCAATTGCGAGCGGATCTCGCCCTTGGTGATATAGGCGGTGACGGAGCCGGAATGCTGGTGCGGCGGCGTAAAGCCGCCGGGGCCATAGAACACGCGCACGATGGTGACGCGCTTGCCCGCCACGTTCGGAAGCGCATGCGAGCTGATCGGCTCGACGACATCCTGCGAGCCGGTCACGCTGTTGGCGCAGAGCGGCTCGATGATCGCCGAGACCGCATCCATGGTCGACGGCAGCGTCTTGCCGATGACGAAGGCGCAGGCGAGGCCGGCGACGATGGCGAGATAAAACGGACGGCCTTCGGATGGTGATTGCTGGAATGTTGCAGACATTTGCGTCTCTCCCCTTTTCTCAGTATATCGCCGTCATTGCGAGGAGCGAAAGCGACGAAGCAATCCACCTGTCCGGTATGCCGCGCGATGGATTGCTTCGCTTCGCTCGCAATGACGGTGTGGCCACTACCCCGCGCCCTGATCGAACGCCTTCTTCAGCATGACATAACCCTGCTGCTGCTGGCTCCAGTTGCGGCCGCCGATCATGGCGCCGTCGACCACAAGATCATGGCCGTTGACGAAGGAAGATTCGTCGCTGGCCAGAAACACCGCCGCGTGCGCAATGTCATCCGGCAGGCCGGCGCGCGGGATCGGCTGCGCCGATTTGTAGACCTCGCGCATCACGGCCGGGGTCTTTTCGGCGGCTTCCACCGACAGGCCCAGAGCTTTGCCGAAAATACCGGTCGCGATCGCGCCGGGCGAAATCGAATTGACGCGAATGTTGGATTCGCCGAGTTCCATCGCCACGCATCTGGTGAGGTGGATGACGGCGGCCTTGGCCGCGCTATAGACCATCGACGATGAATAGCCAGCCAGCGTGCCGGCGATGCTGCCGTTGTTGATGATGCTGCCGGAGCCCTGCTTGCGCATGTAAGGCGCCGCATGCTTCATGCCGAGCATCACGCTGCGAATCAGCGTCGCCATCGCCGCATCAAACCGCTCGACCTCGAGGCCTTCGATGCCGCCGGTCTGCGCCGGACCGCCGGCATTGTTGAACAGGCAATCGATGCGGCCGAATTTTTCCACCGAGAGATCGATCAGCGCCTTCATCTGCGCTTCCACCGTGACATCGGTCTGGCGGAAGATGCAAGTAGCGCCGAGCTTCCTGGCCAGCGCCTCGCCTTCCGGCGCGCGGCGGCCGGCGATGACGATTTTCGCGCCCTCTGCGACGAAGATCTCGGCGGTACGCAATCCGATGCCGCTCGTCGCACCCGTGATCACCGCGACCTTGCCGTCCAGCCGTCCCATGCTGTTCCCCCCGATATTGGTTGACGCCAATATTCCCGCCTCTTGCCGGCAAGGCAAGCGCGCTTGTTCCATCGCGTTCCCTCAGGCACCGGGCCGGTTTGCGACCTTAGATGCCCCGAAATCCTCGAATTTCGGCAGGGTTGGCCATATTTTGGATTCGCTGATCACGTGAAGTGACCATTCCGATGAAGAAATTGATCGACGAATTCAGACGCGGCTGGCATGGCATCTCCCAGCCCTCGCCGTTTTTCAGCACGGCCTTCGCGGCCGGCTGCCTCGTCCTGTCGACTATTGCCCGGTGGGGCGTCGCCCAGATCCGCCCCGACGTATTCTTCACGCCCTATTTCCCGGCGGTGTTCCTGGCCGCCGCGATCGGCGGCGCCCGGTTCGGGATCGCGACGGCTGTCGCGGGAGGCGTGCTCGGCGTCACCGTCAATTTCAGCAGCGCTCCGGCCGATTCCGCGCGGCTTGCGCTGCTACTGATGTTCTGGGGGGTCTGCGGCGTCGCCATCTGGGGCGTCGAGCATTACCGGACGATCGTCGCGCAACAACGGGAGGATTCCAAACGCCTGATCCGGGAAGAGGAATACCGCAAGCTGCTGGTCGAGGAATTGCAGCACCGGCTCAAGAACAAGACGTCGACGATCCACGCCGTGCTGCACCAGGTCCTGCAGGACCAGCCGCAGATCTGGGGCAGCATCGATCGCCGCCTCCGCGCGCTGTCGGCGACCGATGATCTGATTGCGCGGCTGGACGGCAGCGGCTGCGACATCAAGGACATGCTGCGCTCGGAGCTCGGGCCGTACGGCCATGTCCGATTCAATTTGAACGGCGACTCGCTGTTCCTGCCGGCCAAACTGGCGGTCAGCCTGGCGCTGATCTTTCACGAACTCGCGACCAATGCGGGCAAGTACGGCGCGTTTTCTTCGGCCCGCGGGCTGCTGCAGGTGTCGTGGTCGGTGTCGGACGGGCGCCTCAACGTCACCTGGGACGAGACTGAAGGTCCCGTGGTCGAGAAGGTCGGCCCGGCGGGCTTCGGCACCAAACTCTTGCAATCGGCGCTTCGTGCCTTCGACGGCAAGACCGAGATCAGCTTCCTGAAAACCGGCGTGCATTGCACGATGCAGTGCCGGCTTCCCGCAAGCTAGACACGGTAGAGCATGATCCGCAAAAGTGTGTAGCGGTTTTCCCTCGCGGAACGCGTTTGCGCGGAGATCATGCTCAAACCAAAAAGATGAAGCGGATGACGATTCGAAGATAAGTCATCCCGCTTTAGCGCCCTTTTCTCATCTTGAGACATCCATGCCGACGCAAGATGTTCGTCGTGCACTCGAAACGCGGTGAATCGAGATTCGCCTTGCACGAGACATTCTCGCCCGGTGTTGATACTCTGTTAATGACGATCGAGCGGACGTAGCTTGGAAATCGCTGACTTCTAGGGTTGTTGCGGCTTTTCGGAAGTCCGCTTAACCAATACTACAAGGGACTTTGCCAAGTTCCATCGCATGCATAGTCCCAAGAAAAACGATTTTCAGGCCGCGGCGACGCAGGCCAGCAATGAAAGTTCATTCGAATCCGAATTGAACATCCTGAGAGATGTCTTCAGGCTGCTTCCGAACGGCGTGACGGTTCAGGACGAGAACGGCGAATTCGTGCTGATGAACGAGGCCGCGGCGGCCACGCTGCAGAGGGCTGCCGCCGCGCCGGAAGCATCGCAACTTAACGATCGCCGCGAAACCTGCCTCGAATTGCTGCGTGCCGGCCGCACGGCCGTGCTGGAAGAATCCATTGCCGGCGGCCAAGCCAAGCAGGTCTTGCTGACCTCGCACCGGCCGGTCCGGATCGCAGAGCGCAATCTGCTGATCTCGAGCTCCACCGACATCTCCGAACAGAAGGCATTCGAGGAGCATCTTTTCCGCTCCGCCTATTACGACGAATTGACCGGGCTGCCGACGCGGCGCTTGATCGAGCATCGCGTCAACAGTCTCTTGAAGTACGACAACGGACAGGGCCGGTTCGCATTGGCCTTCCTAGACGTCGACAATTTCAAGCACATCAACGACTACTACGGGCATGCAGTCGGCGACGCGCTGCTGGTGGAGATGGCCAAGCGGGTGGGTCTAGATCTGCGAGATTCCGACATCCTGTCGCGGATCAGCGGCGACGAATTCGTTCTGCTGCTCAATCCGATCGAAAGCGAAGAGGAGGTCGCCGAGTTCATTCGCTTCATCCTGCAGCGGCTGAAGGCGCCGTTCTTCATCGACCAGTCCGAAATCTTCGCCTCGACCTCGATCGGCGTCAGCCTCTATCCCGAGCACGGAAGCAGCTATGAGGAGCTGCGTCAGAACGCCGATATCGCGATGTACCGCGTCAAGAATGGCAGCAAGGGCGCCGCGGCGTTCTTCGATGCCAGCATGGAGCGCGAGGCGCTGGCGCGGATGAAGGTCGAGCAGGCGTTGCGGGTGGCGATCCTGGAAAAGCGCTTCTGCTGCGCGTTCCAGCCCAAGGTCGACATCCGGACCCAGGAGATCCAGGGCGTCGAGGCGCTGGTGCGCCTGCGCGACGACGAGGGCGTGATTCAGGCCCCCAGCACGTTCATCAATCTTGCCACCGAACTCGGCCTGATCGACGAACTGACCCACCTGGTGCTGGCGGAGATCGTCAAATCGATCGACCTGATCAACGAGACCTTCGGCCCCGACACCACGATCAGCATGAACGTCGCAGCCAAGCAGGCCGGTAACCCCGAATTCATGGGACCGTTCGCCCAGGCGATCGAAGCCACCGGATTTCCCAGGCGCTTCATGATCGAGGTGACGGAGGACGCTTTCGTCACCAAGACGCATTTCCACGACGAGATCCTGCCGCTGTTCCGCAAGCTCGGCGTCAGGATCTCGATCGACGATTTCGGCATCGGCTATTCGTCGCTCTCGGCGCTGGCCGACATCACCGCCGACGAGATCAAGATCGACCGCTCCTTCATCACCGACATCCATAAGCGGCCGCGCAGCCAGGGCATCCTGCGGGCGATCGAATCCTTGAGCGAAGCGCTCGGCATGACCGTCATCGCCGAAGGGCTCGAAAGTTTCGAGGAACTGGCCTATCTGCAGGCCGCAACCAAGATCCGCTTCGCGCAAGGCTACTACTTCTCGAAGCCGATCTTCCTGGAAGATCTCAAGCTGGCGACCCCGCGCGCCAGCGAGGCGCGCGCCGGTCTGGTCAGCCGCCCCGCGCCGGAAACCCGCGCTAGCTATGCCCGCACCGGTACCTATCGCCGCTGATCGGAACCTCTTCAAGCGCCGCCGTCACGACAGCGCTTGAAGAGAGATCCGGTATTTGGCCAACCGCGAGCGTCTCCGCGTGACCCACCAAGGGCAGTTCGCCGCTGCAAGAGCCGCATTAAGCCTTAAGTAACCGGATTTCCTAACGGCTTATGACATCCGCGCATCGTATGCACGTTCCCGGGGGAAGGGCGAAATGCGCGAGCTGTTGCACCACCTGCATGGCATGAAGGCCAGAACCGTGGCGACCGGGCGGCACCTTGCCGCGACCATCCGGGGCCCGGTGCTGTGGCTGACGCTCTGCGGCGGGATACTGGTCGCGGCGATTTTCGTCGGCACCATCATGATGGCCGGTGAATTCCGCGAGCGTGCGCTTGTCAACAGCGAACGCGAACTGGAGAACACCGTTCGCCTGCTCGCCCGGCATTTCGACCAGCAATTCGAGGATTCCGACACGCTCGCCGACGACGTGATCACCCGACTGCAGATTTCCGGCATCGCCTCGGAGAAGGAGTTCCGGCAACGCGTCGCGAGCTCCGAAGCGCGCGAGATCCTGCGATCCAAGGCGGGCGTCCTGTCGTATCTCGGCGACATCTCGGTCTTCGATTCCAATGGCGACATGATCAACTGGTCGCGGCCGCTGCCGGCGCCGACGCTTAACATTTCCGAGCGCAGCTATTTCAGGAGCTTCAAATTCGACCCGCGATCGCCGTCCATTCTCACCGAGTCGGTTCGCAGCTATCTTACCGGAAAACTGAACTCGGTCATCGCGCATCGCTTGCGCGGCGAGGACGGCGCGTTCCTTGGCGTGATGACGCGGCGAATCAACCCCGCGAATTACGAAAGATTCTTCGCTTCCGTCGCCCTCGGCCCCGGCGCTGCCATCTCGATATTTCATGCCGACGGCACCCTGCTGGCGCTATCCGCGTGTCGACGAACAGATCGGCCAGAATTTCGCGAAGGCGCCGCTGTTGCAGCGCGTTCGGGACATGGGCGGCCAGCAGACGCTGCGTGTCCAAAGCCCGATCGACCAGACGGACAGGCTGGGATCCGCGGCACCGCTCTCGTATTACTCAGGCGTGGTGGTCGCGACCAACACGGTTTCCGCGGCACTTGCCGACTGGCGCGAGCAGACCCGTTTTCTGGTCCTTGCGGCCACGCTGTCGGCGGCGGTGATCGCCCTGACCCTGTTCCTGATCATCCGGCAGATCACCCGGCAGAACCGCGAGGCGCAGCAGCGGCTGGAAGCGGAACGGGGACGCCTCGATACTGCCCTGAACAACATGATCCAGGGCCTGGTAACGTTCGACGCCTCGGCGCGCCTCGTCACCTTTAACCGGCGCTATGTCGAAATGCACGATCTGTCGACCGACATCGTGAAGCCGGGCTGCCGCTTTCGCGACCTGATGCAGCATCGCAAGGACAATGGATCGTTCGACGGCGACGTCGATGCGTTCTGCTCCCTTGTCATGCGAAACGTCGCGCACGGTCAGGTCACCCACAGCATCATGCAATGCCGGGACGGACGCGCCTTCCTGGCCGTCAGCAGGCCGCTCGCGGATGGCGGCTGGGTCGCCACCATGGAAGACATCACCGAGCGGCGCAATCTCGAACAGGAGCGCGACCGCAACTACGCCTTCCTGAGCCAGATCATCGACCACATCCCCTCGCAGATCACCGTGAAGGATGTGCACGACCGACGCTATTTGCTCGTCAACCGCGTGGCGGAAGCCCAGTTCGGCGTTTCGCGCGACCTCATCATCGGCAAGACAGCCGAAGACCTCTTTACAGAGGCCGCCGCCGAGATCATTGCGGCCGACGAAGAGAAAACGCTGCAGTCCCCTGACGGCCTGTTCAAGGACGAGCATGTCTGGGAAACGCAAGGGCTGGGCCCGCGCTACATCACCTCCAGACGGCTCGGCATCCGCAATTCCGCCGGTCAGGCGCGTTACATCATCAACGTCGTCGACGACGTCACCGAGCGAAAGCTTGCCAACGAGAAGATCGCGCATCTGGCGCATTACGACGCGCTCACCGATCTTCCGAACCGGGTGCTGTTCCGCGAGCAGATCGAGCGCGAGTTGCGCAACGCCGCCGGCGGCAAACCATTCGCCCTGCTCTATATCGACATCGACGAATTCAAGGGCATCAACGACTCGCTCGGACACCATGTCGGCGACGAACTTCTGAAGGCGGTCGCGGCCTGCCTCAAGGATTGCATCAAGCCCGGCGATCTTATTGCCCGCCTGGGCGGCGACGAGTTTGCCGTCATCCAGACAGCGATCCGCGGCCGCGCCGATGTCGAGGAATTCGTGGCGAGCGTCTACGAGGCGATCCGCCAGCCCTATCAATGCCTCGGGCATCAGCTTTCGACCGACGCCAGCATCGGCATCGCGCTCGCGCCGGAAGACGGCACCGAACTCGACCAGCTGATCAAGCACGCCGACCTCGCGATGTACGCCGCCAAGGCTGAGGGGCGGCGCGTCCATCGCTTCTTCGAGCCCGCGATGGATGCCCGCGCCAAGGCGCGGCTCACCATGGAGCAGGATCTGCGGCAGGCATTGGCCGACGGCGGCTTCGAAATCTACTACCAGCCGCTGCTCGATCTCGGGAGCAATGAGGTGACGGGCTGCGAGGCGCTGTTGCGCTGGCGCCATCCCGAACGCGGCATGGTCTCTCCGGCCGAATTCATTCCGGTCGCCGAGGACACCGGACTGATCAACGAACTCGGCGACTGGGTGCTCCAGACCGCCTGTACCGAGGCAGCCGGCTGGCCGTCCCGGGTCAGGATCGCCGTCAACGTGTCGCCGATCCAGTTGAAGTCGCCGACGCTGGCGCTGCGGATCACCGGCGCGCTGGCCGCCTCCGGCCTGGCGCCCGATCGGCTCGAGATCGAAATCACCGAGGCGGTGCTGATCCATGACGACGAGACCGCGCTCGCGATCCTGCATCAGCTTCGCGCCATCGGCGTGCGCATCGCGCTCGACGATTTCGGCACCGGCTTCTCCTCGCTGAGCTATCTGAAGCGGTTCCCGTTCGACAAGATCAAGATCGACCGCTGCTTCGTCAGCGATATCGAGGTCGACGGTTCGGCGGCAATCGTGCAGGCGGTGGTGAATATTGCAGCTGCCCGCAACATGACCACGACGGCGGAAGGCGTCGAGACCGAGCAGCAGCGCGAGATATTGCGCCAGCTCGGCTGCACCCAGATGCAGGGCTATCTGTTCAGCGCACCCAAGCCCGCGGCCGAAGCCAGGCGATTGCTGGGTGCGCGATTGGAAGCCGCAACGGCCGTCGCCTGACGCCGCTCCAGCGCGCCGGTATCGAGTATCGCCGCGATCGCCGAACTGCCTCCCGCCTCCAGCGCCACGATCGCCTCCTTGGCCCAGAGGTAGGAGGCCTCGAAGATTTCCGTGTGGCGATCGAAATCCGTCACGTCGATCCCGACCGGAGACGGCGGCCGCATCACCGTGTCGAACGGTCCGACCGGTAGCGTATCGTAGCGCTGATGGGCCACCAGGCTTCGCCACAGCACGTTCACCGCGCTCGGCGCCGTGGGCAGCAGCTTCTTGCGGAACGGCGTCAGCATGGCGGCGATCAGCTCCAGCCGTCCCGGCAGCGAGGCATAATCGACGTCGAACATCTCCGCCGCCGGCTCGCCGAAATGCACGACCAGGTTGGGACCGCTCTTGAGCTGATGCATCGAGGCGAGCGGGACGTTATCGATCAGGCATCCATCGACCAGCATCGCGCCTTCCGCCGTGTAGAACGGCGGCAACAGCCCGGGAATCGCACTCGATGCCCGCACCGCCTGCCATACCGGCCCCGAGCGGATCAGTTCGAGATTGTGCGTCGAGAGATTGGTGGCGACGGCAGCGAATGGCCGCCAGCAATCCTCGATCCGGCAGTCGGGACCGTATTGATGGGCCAGCGCGCGGTCGAAGGCCTTGTGGTCGAGCAGCGCGTAGCGTGGCCAGGTCGGCCGCCGAAAACTTCTGCTCCTGACGAAGATCTCGTGCGTGCCGCGCTCGAGATGCTCGGCTTCGAGGTTTTTGGCAAAGCCCGCAACCATGGCGGAGCCGACGCTGGTGCCGACAAAGATATCGAACATCACGCCGCGTTCGCGAAACGCCTTGTAGATCCCGACATGCGCCGTGCCAAAACTGCCGCCGCCGGCGGCGACGAAGCCGATTGCCCGACCACACAGAAAGCGGACCAGGCTGTCGATATCGACCTGGTCTTCGAGCGCGACGTGGTGATGCATGAAGGCCGGCAACCGGGCAAGCCAGGCCGCGGTGCGAGAGACCTCGCCGCTTCGCCGGTCATGAACGCGCACGAGGCGCCGGGCCGAAATCGCATGAACCTCGCAGGCAAAGGCCTCGATGTCAGTCAATGGCGCTGCCGGCGCATCGCCGCGGCAGGCGAACACGACCATGTCGGCCTGGCGGATCGCCTTGCGCGCCCAGGGCGATGCGTCATGGCCGCCGAGATAGACCACCAGCGGCGCGGTGTGTTCGAGCTTGTTGAGCCACTCGGTCACGTCATGCGCATCGAGCGCGCGTCCCGGAAACATCGTCTGCAGACGGTCGGCGTCGACAATCTCGGCATCGATCGTGGCGAGCCCCTCGCGCATCCGGCGCTCGAAAGCGCCCGGCAGCGGCTCCAATCCACCGCCGATCAGCGCCACCGTTCGCGCCTTCGGCGAGGTGCGGAATGGCGCGATGCGCGCAGTTTCCCTGGCGAACCGCCGCGCCAGCGCCGCGAGCAGCGCCTCGACGATGGCGGGCGCTTCCTCGACCAGCTTCTGGTAGGCAGGACGCGTCAATGCCAGCACGCTGGTGTCGCGGATCGCGATCACGTCCGCCGTGCGCGGGACATCGGCGAAGAAGCCGATCTCGCCCACCAGTTCGCCGGCCCGCAGCTCGGCGATCGGCTCGAGATAGCCGGTCTTGCGCACCGCAAGCGCGCCGTGCAGCACCAGGAAAAGCGAATCCGACGGCCCGCCTTGCGCGACCAGCATCTGCCCCCGCACCAGATCCTGGCGGACCATGGCGCCGAGAGCCTTCAGCCGCTGTTCGGCACTGAGCGTTCGAAACAGCGCGAACTCCTCCAGCGCGGAGCTCCACGCAAGTACCGAACTCGATCCACTCATTTGGCGGTACCCGGTTGAAACGACCCGACTTTAGCGCCGGGCAGAAACTACCGCGAGTGATATAAAGGCTTGCAAGCTGGCGCACCGCAACAGCAGTCGCGTGCCAGGCGCCTTACGAATGCACTGCAGCATGACCGCCGCGCCCCTGATTTACGCCGCCCACCGGCCACGATTGTTTTCGGCGACAATGGGACGGATCAGCCGGCCAAAGCGCTCGGCCTCCTCGTCATGCAGATATCCGGACAGGCAGAACGAGTGGCAGCCGGCATCGATGAATTGCTGCAGCGTCTCGGCGCACTGGACGGGATTGCCGACGACGGCAATGCCGGCGCCGGGACGGACCTTTGTGATGCCGGTCCACAGATGCGGCAGCAGCAGGTCGCCATGCTCGCGGGCGAGCTGCTGCACACGCATGTTCGCTTCCGATTTGTTGTACAGCGTCTTCATTTCCTGCTTCTGCCGCTCGGTCGCGTGCCGCACCAGCTGGTCGGCGGCCTCCCAGGCATCCGCCTCGTTCTCACGACAGATCACCTGCAGCCGCATGCCAAAGCCGATATCGCTTTCGCGGTCGTGCGCGCGCGCCATCTCCCTGATCTCGGCGATGTTCGAGGCGATCTTTTCCGGCAGGTCGCCCCAGAACAGATGCACGTCGGAATGTTTGGCCGACAATTCCCAGGCCTGGCGCGAGCCGCCGCCGAGATAGAATTTTGGAAACGGCTGCTGCTGCGGCCGCGGCCGGATATGGGCGCCGGACAATTTGTGAAACTTTCCCTCGAAGTTTACCGGCCCGCGCGTGGTCCACAGTGCCTTGAGGATCGAGACTTCCTCCTCCATCAACTCATAGCGCGCTTCCTTCGGGTAGCGCACGCCCTCGCCTTCGACCTCGCTCTCGTTCTGGCCGGCGATCAGGTTGATGCAGATGCGCCCGCCCGACATCTGATCGAAGGTCGAGATCATCTTCGCCAGCAGCACGGGATTGATATAGCCCGGCCGCGCCGCGATCAGCGGCTTGATCGAGGATGAACGCGCCGCCATGAACGCGCCTGTGATCCAGGCTTCCCAGCACGTCGAGCCGACCGGGATCAGGAGATATTCGAAGCCGGCCTTTTCCGCCGCCTGCACCACGCGGTCGCACAGTTCGGGCGAGCCCGGAATCTGCGCGTCCATCAGGCCATAGGCGGTGGTGTCGCCATGCGTGGGCAGATACCAGCCAAATTCGAGTGGACGCATGAATGTTTCTCCCTGTCGATCCTTGTTGCTCGGTCGTTAGGCAGATGAGTTTAGCGGCTGATGAGCCTGGGGCAATCGGGTTCCCTTGCGGGGCGGTTTTCGATTCCAATCGCGTTCACGGCAAGATAAGTTCTCAGCCATGTCTCCAGTCTCGTTGCTTCTCAACATCATCTGGATCGTTCTCGGCGGCGCGTGGATGGCGTTCGGCTGGCTGGTCGCGTCCATCGTCATGGCGATCACGATCATCGGGATTCCCTGGGCGCGGGCCGCATTCAACATCGCGGCCTACACGCTGTTCCCGTTCGGTTTCACCGCGGTCTCGCGCGACGCCTATACCGGGCAGGAGGATATCGGCACCGGACCGCTCGGGGTGATCGGCAACATCATCTGGCTGGTGCTGGCGGGATGGTGGCTTGCGCTCGGGCATGTGATCACGGCAGTGTTGCTGGCCGTGACCATCATCGGCATTCCCTTTGCCTGGGCACACCTGAAGCTTGCCGGAATCGCACTGTGGCCGATCGGCAAGATCATCGTTCCCACGAACTAGCCTATGTCTATCCCGAGGCCGTCGCTTCCGCCGGCTTCAGCTGCTCGAATTCGGCGTCGCTGATCTCGGTCTGGGCCACCAGCACGCTGCAGCGCAGGCGCTTGACCAGATAGCTGCCGATCGAGCCGAACCAGCGCGCCAGCGCGCCCTGCGGGCGGTGGCCGACGACGACGAGATGCGCGCCGATTTCCTCGGCCACCTCGGCGATTTTCTGTCCGGCATCGCCGACCTCGAGCCGCGCGGTCGGGTTAAATCCCAACGCCTTCAGCCGCTCGGTGCCTTCGTTCAGGATGGCCTTGTAATCCTCGGTCTGCAGTTCGATCGGGATCGTGAGCCCGGCCTCGGGCGTCATGATCGAGGAAACCTCGACGACGGCGAGCAAAAAGACCTCGGAACGGCAGAGTTGTGCGAGCTTTGCGCCCTCCCGCAACGCACGCCGCCCCTCGACCGAGCCGTCATAGGCGAGAAGAACCTTCTTATACATCGGACGTCCCCATCCATGGTTCAACGCGCCAAGACTAGCACCAAATAATGGGAACGGATCGGAATTTTGCATCGAGAACGTGGTTATCGGCCGCCACCTTCGTCTCACCAACCCCGGCATGGGGCGTTGCCCCTGCCCGGCCAATCGGCTAAAGGAAGCCCCAACGCACCCGTAGCTCAGCTGGATAGAGCGTTGCCCTCCGAAGGCAAAGGTCACACGTTCGAATCGTGTCGGGTGCGCCAATTCCACCGAGACTACGGCCTGCTATGATAGGCTATGTGGGAAGAAGCCGTCCTCGTAGAGGGCGCGGTGTTCGATAGCGCGCGGCGCTCGCATTGGTGAACTGCCCCCTCGGCCCTCACTTCCGCCTACCCGTCGGCTCAAGCTATTCTGAAGAAGCTGGATGGAGATTTTTGCAGCATGGCTAAGCTCGTGTTCGGAATGAACCAGTCCCTGAACGGCTATGTCGATCATATGGCGTTTGCGCCAAGCCCCACGCTCTTCCGCCACTTCATCGAGGAGGCTCAGAGGCAGGCGGGCAGTGTGTACCGTCGCCAAATGTATGAGATCATGCGTTACTGGGACGACGATCATCCTGAATGGGGTGCGGAGGAACGCGCCTTTGCGGTGGCGTGGCGGAGCCAGCCGAAAAGGGTCGTCTCGCGCTCGCTGAAGTCGGTCGGCCCCAACGCCAGGCTTGTCGAGAATGATCTTGAAGGCGCGATCCGCGAGCTAAAGGCGGAGCACGACGGGGAGATCGAAGTTGCTGGCCCGGACCTGGCGCGAAGCCTCACTGAACTTGGCCTGATCGATGAGTATCGAATCTACCTGCACCCCGTCGTGCTTGGTCACGGCAAGCCATATTTCGCCGGACCCCGGCCGCCGCTCCGCCTTATGGCCAATGATCGGATTGGCGAGGACGTGATCAGGTTGACCTACGTTCCTGCTAGTTAACCCCGACGCTTAGCCCGCCGCGTCCTTGATTGCGGTTTCGAAGGTCTTTGCGTCGAAGGCCGGCATACTCTGAATCCGCCCGAGACCCTGGGTCGCGTACCAGACAGAGAACGCGAGCATCGCGCCCTCATTCGGGGCATCGACGATGTCGACGAAATCGTAGTAGCCCTGCGTGTAATGAATCGACTCGACCTTGATGCCCAGCTTGTCGAGTTTTGCCTTGGCCTTGCCGATCCGCTCCGATTGCTTGCTTGCCCACTCCGGGCTCAGATTACCAAGCAGCACATATTTCATGGCCACCTCCACGTGACGTTGATCAATGGCGCGAAGGACCGCACAATCATACGCCTTCCGACGACCCATGCCCATGCCGTTCTGCGTAGCGCGAACGGCGAGGCACGGGTTCCCCGGCCTGTATCTGGCCGGCAAACCCTACAGCCAGCGTCGTACCCGCGCGCAGTAGCGGCGATAGACGTCGCCGAACTTGCGCTCGAGATAGGCTTCCTCGCGGGCGATCACGCCGTAGCGGATGACGAGCGCGAAGGGCACCAGCGTCATCAGTAGCCAGAGGCTGTTGAAGGCAAGGGCCAGGCCGATGAGCCCCAGCACCATGCCGAGATAGATGGGATTGCGCGTGAAGCGGTAGGGGCCGGTGTCAACGATGGTCGTGCTCGGCAGGTTGGTGGGCACGTTCGAGCCGGCCCGGGTCATGGTCGAGATCGCCCATGCGAGCAGCGCCAGTGCAAGCGCAAACACGATCGCGCCGAGCCAGCCTGCCGGTAGCCCGGCCGGCAGGAATGGCAAGGGCATGAGCCAGTTGAGCGCGAACCCGGCAAGCACCGCGAGCGCCCATGCGATCGGCGGCCGGACAATGACGTTCGCAGTATCTGCCGTGTCGGCCATGGTGTGGCTTACGGGATCCTTGCCACAATTTCTGGCCGGTTTTTCTCAAGCCAGGCCACAGCCTCGGGTCCGTCGACGACGCACTCGAAGGTTTCCCAGGTTGGGTCCTCGAGGGATTCCGGTTTCAGTCGCTCGGCCGCATACTCCATGAGGTCATGCAAGGGTTCGTATCCTCGTCGGCGCTCGAGGGAATCGGCAATCGCCGTGCTGGCCCATCCGCGTCGGGCCAAATCGATAATGCTTGGCGCGTCAGCCTCGCTGAACCAGGGTGTGGCATCGAACTCGATGCAGCGGACATTATCGGCGGTATGGCACGTCGCGTGGATCATCGGATTCCTCCGTTCGCCGGCTGGCAGAGTTTCACATCGCGTCCTCTCGCGCGCCCTCAGGTTTTGACCAGGTCCCCCAGCAGGTTCGCCGCGACCGTCAGCTTGGCGAGCGTCAGGCCGCTGGCACCAATCTCCTCGACCGAGCGGCGGATGCGCGTCGCTTCGGGGTGAGCCGCGATCCAGGTCTCGACGGCCTGCTGGCCGGACTGTCCGGTTGCCAGCATATCCGCGGCCAGTCTTCTTTCGGCGCCAGCGATCTGCTCAACGGCGCGATCGATGGCCATCCGTTCGAAGTAATCGTTTGCCGGCATGCCGCGCGCGGCGGCGATAATGCGGTCGAGACGGAAGTTGGCCTCGGCGGCGAAGAAGGTCGCCGCCGCATCGCCGATGTCGCGCGTGGTGCGTTCCGCAACCGTCACGATATCGGGTGCCGAGACCAGAGCGTCGAGATCGGCAAGCTCGCCAGCGAGGCCGGACGGGACACCGGCGTCGGTGAGTTCTTGCCGTCGCTTGCCGCGCGCGGCCCGCAGGTCCGGCGGCAGGGTGGTATCGAGCCCGGCGACGATTTCGCGGATAGCAGGCCCGAAGCGCACGACGACAGCCTCCAGCCCGTCCCTGAAATCGACATTGCGGACGTACCAGGCCATGCGGGAGAGCAGCAGGTCCTGCACGGAAGCGTAGAGGGACAGCTGTAGCTGCCCGTCGATGTGGGTATCGAGTGCATCGATCGCGTCATTGAGCCACTTCAGTCCGAAGCATTCATCGACCGCCACGTAGGCCATGACGATGGTCGGGATATCGGCGTCCGTCTCGTCGATCAGGCGCACCACGGAGGCCGGGCCGCCGCGGTTGATCACCGCATTGGCGAGGCAAGTTGCAATGATCTCCCGCCGCAGGCGATGGAATTCGACCGCTGTCGGAAATTTGTCCTGCAACTCGCGCGGGAAATACTGGGATAGTTCGC
This sequence comes from Bradyrhizobium paxllaeri, assembly GCF_001693515.2. Taxonomy (NCBI): domain Bacteria; kingdom Pseudomonadati; phylum Pseudomonadota; class Alphaproteobacteria; order Hyphomicrobiales; family Nitrobacteraceae; genus Bradyrhizobium; species Bradyrhizobium paxllaeri. The sequence continues at coordinate 265,716 of NZ_CP042968.1, read as the reverse complement.
GGGCAAGATAGGGGTCATCGGGCACGCTGGTGGCGAGCAGGTCATCGTAAAGGGTCAGCTTGGCGTAGGCGAGCAACACGGCAAGCTCGGGCCGCGTCAGGGACTGGCCGCGCCGTGTGCGCTCGGTGAGCGCTGCGTCGTCGGGCAGGAACTCCACCGCGCGACTGAGCAGGCCGCGCTGCTCCAGCGACTGCATCAGGCGGGTGAGGAAGCCGGTCTCGGCCAGGCCCTTGCGTTCGGCCAGCGAGAGCGCCAGCGTCTGCAGATAATTGTTGCGCAGCACCAGCACGCCGACCTCGTCGGTCATCGCGGCAAGCAGGCTGTTGCGCTCGGTGGGGCTGAGCCGCCCCTCGCGCTCGAGGCGCGCCAGCGCGATCTTGATATTGACCTCGACGTCGGACGTGTTCACGCCGGCCGAATTGTCTATTGCGTCGGTGTTGAGCTTGACGCCCTTCTGCGCCGCTTCAATACGGCCGCGCTGGGTGACGCCGAGATTGGCGCCCTCGCCGATCACCCGGGCGCGCACGTCGCCGCCCGTAATGCGGATCGGATCATTGGCGCGGTCGCCGGCCTGATCGTCGCTTTCCCCGGAGGAGCGAACATAGGTGCCGATCCCGCCAAACCACAAGAGATCCGCGCGCGCCTTCAGGATCGCCGTCATCACCTCGAAAGGCGTGGCTTGCGGCTTGTCGAGATCGAGCAGGGTACGCACTTCCGGCGCGAGCGGGATCGCCTTGAGCTGGCGCGAGAACACGCCGCCGCCTTCCGAGATCAGCGACTTGTTGTAGTCCTGCCAGCTCGATCGCGGCAGGTCGAACAGGCGCTTGCGCTCAGCAAAGCTTACGGAAGGATCAGGCGCGGGATCGATGAAGATGTCGCGATGATCGAAAGCCGCCACAAGCCTTGTCGCCGGCGAGAGCAGCATACCATTGCCGAAAACGTCGCCGGACATGTCGCCGACGCCGACCGCGGTGAACGGCATGGTCTGAATGTCGGTGCCGAGCTCGCGGAAGTGGCGCTTGACCGCCTCCCAGGCGCCGCGCGCGGTGATCCCCATCTTCTTGTGGTCGTAGCCCTGGCTGCCGCCGGAAGCGAAGGCATCGCCGAGCCAATGGTTCTTCTCGACCGAGATCGCGTTGGCGGTGTCGGAGAAGGTGGCGGTGCCCTTGTCGGCGGCGACGACGAGATAGGGATCGTCGCCGTCATGGCGTACGACGGATTCGGGCGGCACGACGATGTCGCCGTCGAGATTGTCGGTGAGTTCGAGCAGCGAGCGAACGAAGATGCGATAGGCTTCGGTGCCTTCCGCGAGCCAGGCTTCGCGATTGGAAGGCGGCGGCAGCCGCTTGGGCACGAAGCCGCCCTTGGCGCCGACCGGCACGATCACGGCGTTCTTGACCTGCTGCGCCTTCACGAGGCCCAGGATCTCGGTGCGGAAATCCTGCGGCCGGTCGGACCAGCGCAAGCCACCGCGCGCAACCTTGCCGAACCGCAGGTGAATACCTTCGACCCGGGGTGAATAGACGAAGATCTCGTAGAGAGGTCGTGGCGCCGGCAGGTCGTCGATCCGCCGCGCGTCGAACTTGAAGGAGATCACCGGACGCGGATGTCCGTTCTCGCCGATCTGCCACAGATTGGTGCGGATGGTTGCCTGCACCAGATTGGTGAAGCGCCGCAGGATGCGGTCTTCATCGAGCGAGGCGACGGATTTGAGCTGCTCCTCGATCTCGGCAAGCAGGGCCGTCTCGCGCGCCGCGCGCTCGGCATCCGTCAAGGCGAGGCGTGGATCGAGGCGGGTCTGGAACAGCGCGACGAGGGTGGCCGTGATCGCGGCGTTCTTGCGCGAGGTCTCCCACATGTAGTCCTGAGTGAACGGAGCCCGGATCTGGTGCAGGTAGCGCGACAGCGCCCGGATCGCCGAGACTTCCCGCCAGCCGAGTGCCGTGCGCAGGATCAGGGCATTGTACCCGTCCGATTCGGCGCGATCGGCGACAACAGCCATGATCGAGGCTTCCAGGCGATGGCTGAATTCCGGGGTGATCTCGATTGGCTGGCTGTCGCTGGTCTCGATCGTCATGTCGTGCAGCCAGACCGGCGCTGGCCTGGTACCGGGCACGATCTGATAGGTGCGTTCATTGACCACGCGAAGGCCGTGATTTTCGATCACCGGAACACGGTAGGACAGCGATAGCGGTGCGGCGTCCGAGAACACCTTAAGGCCGAAGCGCCTGGGATCGTTCTCGCCCTCGACGCGGTGAACCGAAATTGTCACCGGCCGGGCTGGCGTGAGCTTTTCGACGGTCGCGATATCGGCGATCGCCTGTTCCGCGCCGAACACCTCGGTATAGCCGCCGCTAAAGGCCTGGGCGTATCGGTTGGTGAGCATGCGCGCCCGCATGCCATCGGTCGACGCCGTGAGCGCGGCCTTCAGCCTGTCGGCCCAGGTCGCGGCAATGGCGCTGATCCCGGCCTCGAGCGTGGCACGCTCGATGACGGGAGTTCTGCCTTCATAGCGGCCGATGATGTAGTGGACGCGCGCAAGCGCCCCTTCAGGGAATGATACGTAGGAGGCGGACAATGTCCCCTTGTAGGCCTGCGCCAGAAAGGCACCGACGCGGGTGCGGACCTCGGTGTCGTATTTATCGCGCGGAATGAAGGTGAGGACGGAGACGAAGCGATCGAACTTGTCCACCCGCGCCAGCGCCCGGACGCGGGGGCGCTCATAGAGGATCAGGATCTCGATGACGAAATTGTTGAGCGTGTCGATGTCGATCTGGAACAGTTCGTCACGCGGATACTCTTCGAGAATATGCATGAGCGCTTTGCCGGAATGGCCGCTCGGGTCGAAGCCCGCGCGCTGGAGCACCCCCGAAACCTTGTGGCGGACATAAGGGATCTGCCGTACCGAGCGGGTATAGGCGCCTGAGGTGAAAAGGCCGACGACGCGCAATTCGCCCTCGAGCCGGCCGTCGGGCGTATAGAGCTTGATGCCTACATAATCCATCCGGATGCGGCGATGGACGCGGCTGGAGACGTTGGCCTTGATGACGATCAGCAGGGTCGGCTCGCGCATGAAGTCGCGAATTTCCGGCGTCATCACCACCATGTCGTTGCCGCGGCGCAGGACCTTCACGTCGGGATCGCGCAGGATGCCGAGGCCTTCGCCGGTTGTCATCTCGTCGAGCGCATCGCTGTCGGGCGAGAAGCGATATTCGCGAACGCCGAGGAAGGTGAAATTGTCTGCACAGAGCCATTGCAGGAACTGGTTGGCTTCGGCGAGTTCGTCGATCGGCAGCGGCGGAGGATTGGACGAGAAAGTCTTGATCGCTTCCTCGACGCGATCGCGCATGGCGCGCCAGTCGGTGACGCAGGCGCGGACGTCGCTCAATGTCCTGGTGAGGCCGTCGATCAGCTTCTTTTGATCGGCATCGGCGTCCAGGCGGGTGATGTGGAGATGAATCAGGCTTTCGCGCGTGCCCTTTGCGCCCTCGGGCAATACTTCGCCGTAGAAGCGCAGCAGCTTGCCCTGGTCATCGCGCTCCACGGCGATGATCGGGTGAGCGACGAGGGTGACTTCGATGCCCTGCTCGGTGAGCTCCGCCATGGTGGAGTCGAACAGGAAAGGCATGTTGTCATTGAGAATTTCGAGCACGGAAATCTCGCGCCCGTCCGGCATCATCGGGTTGACGATGCGGATATCGGCGCTGCCGGCCGTGCGCCGCTGCACGTGTTCCCAGGCCTGCTCCGCCAAGAGCGCAAGCGAGGCGGCATCGTAATTCGCGAGGTCCTCGGTATTGGTGTAGCCGAACAACGGTTCGGCAAAGGCCCGGGGGCTCTTGCCCGGCTGAACGTTACCTGCGGCATCGCGGATGAGAGTTGCCCGGGCCTTGTCGTCACGCCAAGCCATGATGACCTCCATTGCCGCGCCGTCCGACCGCCGCCGCGATCATCAGCTGATCCTGTAGTACATCTCTTCGAACGCCACGATCGAGTGCGTACGCGAATCCTCAGTCTCGAGCTGTCGCCGGCTGCCGCCGACAATACTACGATCGCCGAGCGAAAGGCGCACGCTGTCGTGAGGCGTGGTGAAATTCCCTACGGGTGAGCGTGAGGCCGAAGTCGGCGCCGACGGCCGCCGGACTATGGGACGGAAAAATCACAAGCAATTTCAATTGTGTATGACGCCAACAGCTTTGATTTGATGGATCCATAATCCCAGCCGCCAGCGTCCGGATTGGACGGGCCGGTTATATTGAAGGCGCATCCGGTCGCCTTGGACGGTCGCTTCGTGTTCGTCGCCGTCCTCTAGGGTTGCGGGATGTCTTTCTGCTTGAGCCATTCGCGCATCTCGCCGATCTCTCGCCTCTGGGCATCGATGATCTCGCGAGCAAGGTGCTGGTTTCGAGCATCCTTGCCGAATTTCAGGACGATCTCGGCCATGTCGATCGCGCCTTGATGGTGAGGGATCATGCCGAGCACAAAGGCCTGGTCGGGATCGACATTGGCGATGCCTTGCATCATGGGGCCATGCATGCGGTCCATGGCGGTGCGATAGGCCGCCTCGGCCGTCGCCGCTGATAATGCCGCCGTCGCGGTGGCGCCGTGCATGCTGTGCGGATGCTCGGGGTTCGGCGTGTGCGTCAGTCGCTCGCCGGCCGACGCCCCGGTATTTCCTTCGATGCCGTAAATCGCGATGTGCAGTCCCCAATATCCCGCTACGAAAATGACGAGCGCTGCCGCAAGTCCTGCCGGGACGCCGACCAGCCTGCGCTTGACGGCAGGCAGGAAATGCACCTCCCTTGTATGATCGGCCGCAATGGCGACGATGATCGCCATGATGAGCGCGTGGCCGATCAGGTCGGTGCGGCCGAACGGATAGACGGCTGCGTTGAAGATGACGAAGAGAGCGATGGCCGACAGCCGGCGGACCAGCGGCGTCCAGATCAGGCCGAATCCCATCGTGAACTCGGCGACGCCGGCCATTGGAATGAAGACGTCGCGCGGCATGCCGAAAGTCAGGAAGGGTTTTTCCTCCACGAGCGGATAGAACCAGTCGGGATAGGCGAACTTTTCGAGGCTCGACCACATCAGCGCGATGGCGACGCCCCAACGCAGCGCCTCGAAGCGATGCTTGCGCCATTCCGGATTGGACGATGCCTCCAGCACCAGATAGGCGGCGACGCCGACGCCGAGCGCGAGGTAGTCGAGCAGATGAAAGACATCGTAGTCGCGCAGTGCCAGCAGCCACAGGCCGATGATGCCGAGAGCCGCAAGCGGCTGCGTCTTGCGAGAAAAAATCAGTCCCGCAATGAGAAGCTGCACCCATGATACCCATTCGGCAGGTGTCTTGAGATCGGGTGTCAGGTAGACGCCGCCGACTGCGAAGATCGCTACGAAGAAGGCGGCGACGACCACGCGCACGAAGTCATCGAGGCGCTTCCAGAGCGGGTCGGTGATCCGGTCCATGCCGCGCAGGATCGTTTCACCCGCGCTCGACTTCTCAATCGCTCGTGTCACCAGGAAAAACACCAGTACCAGCGCGATGCCGGTCCAGAACCACAGATTGGTGAGCGTGGCCGCAATCGGCTGCGGCGGTGCACCGACGATGTAGGGCGCAAACCATTTCACATGCGCTTGCGCGGGTGCTGAGGCCGCTATCAGCGCGAGCGTGGTCAGACCCAGCAGTCGAGCCGGGAAACGAGTCAGAGCGGGATGTTTCAATTTTCTTCTCCTCGGAAGCGAGGCCCTTTACGAGTGAATGCAATCCGATTGTGTACCGGCGTGAACGATAAGCAGACCGGTACCGAATGAGATAGCTGCTTTTGCCGGATGTGGAGACGCGGAGCCCGAAACCAGGGAGCTTGTCACCCAGGATGACTTAATCTTTCTTACGCAATTCGACAGCGTCAATCATTCTCTTGGTGAGCTACCCACGACGCTTCTCCCGCGTCATAATCCTCTGTCGCGGAAGAGTTGGAAAGAAATCAGGCCATGCCGCAGGACCCGTCAGGGCCGAACGCATTTCAGTTTTTATTAACGATTGCACTGGCATAGCGCGCGATAGCGTGCCCCATCGAATTTGGTCGAATGGCCGTCTAACTTGCCCCGAAGGTAAAGATCACACGTTCGAAGCGTGCAGGGGTGCGCCAGAATTTTGAGCATTTCTTAATTTGTCGCGGCTGCCTACCCGAGATCGGTCAACCCCCGATGCATCGACGGCGCAAAGCCGAATGCGGGGCTGTGAATGCGGTTGCCATCGCTCAGGTTAGCTCAACCGATCAAGTCACCCGCCTGGGACGGCGAAGGCGGACCAACTGCTCGTTGATCTTGCCCGACGCCGCCGCATTCTCCTGAGGCGCGCTCCTTTCCCCGGAGCGCCCGCCGTCAGTTGACGGCGTAGCTGGCGGAGTGGGCCGGCGTATGACCTGATGCCACGTGACAGAAAGCCTCATAATAAGCTTCCAGCTCGGCAACGGCGCGATGCTCCCACTCGCTGGCCTGCGCCAGCAGGGAACAGCTGTGCAGCGGCCGGTAGGCCGCGGTTTGGCGGCACAGCGATGCAATCGTGCGATATCGGCGAACGTTTTCCATGATGGCCAGGCCGTTCATATCAGGATCTCCCCATTCCTTTTCCCTGAGACGAACTTGCGGCAGAACGATTTTCGATTGGTTAGCGCGGCCGGGAGAGCGCGCGCGTGGTTTCGGAACTGTTGACGGCGGACGAGCAGCGAGCGGACACCGAGCGACCTCCCGGAAGCTTACGGCTCCGCGCGAGACGCCTGCGCCGAGATCGAAGGACTGCTGCTTGAGCAAATGACATCCTGCGAACGACCATCCGCCGAAAGAAGTGAAGAACTGCTTCCCTCGTGCGCGACAGCGGGGATCAACAAAGTGCAAGCACAGTAAGCCAGTCCAATGCCGAGAAGCGACGCGGACAAGACCGCGGCAACGGACGGCAAGCCAACTGATCTTACTTGCGACGACGGTCGCGCCGTGCCCGAGTTAGCGAGCGACACTTGGCTTGAGCTGGACACGGGTCAGTATTCCCCATGAAGAATGACGGTTCGAAGATCGGCCGTCGCTTTCAGCGGCGGCGCATTGTTTCAAGCCTCTTCTCAGCTGCACGCTGTTCGGTGCGAGGCGGCGCGGACACGCTAATGGTGCTTGTGCGAGACACCATTGACACCACTGACGGCGGCTCCGGCGTTTTCCTCGATGTTGTAGATGATGTCGACAGGCCCGGCCTTCTCGAACACCAGCGTGCCCTTCACCTTCTGGCCAACCTGGAACGGCTCCTTGAGCCCCATCAGGAGGATGCGATAGGCACCGGGCTTGAGCTCCACGGTCTTGCCGGGCTTGATCTCGATGCCGTTGGCGACAGGGCGCGTCTTCGCCATGCCGTCGACATCGACCATCTCGTGCACCTCGATCTGGCTCGCCACCGGCGACGTGCCGCCGATCAGGCGGTCCGTCGTCTTTCCCTTGTTGGTGATGGTGAGATAGCCGCCCGCGATGTTGGCATCCTTCGGCGTCGGGCGCGACCAGGGATGACCGATGTCGATTGCGCCGACCTTGTATTCGTGCGCGCCGGCGGCGCCTGCGATGAGCAAAGTTGCGGCGATGAAAATGGCCGCGGTGACAAACACAAAGATATCCCTGACGACGGTTGTCATAATGTCCTACTCCGATACGCGCTGGACGGAGGGACGTGTAGAGAAACATTCAGACGCGATTACGGCTGGTGCTCGCCGTGATTGAGGCTGCCGCCGGACGTGATTGCGGCTACCGCTACGTCTACGTTGAACGCGAAAATTCAGGACGCACAACCGGCGAGCAGGCCACGCCGCTTTCGCCATGTGCCCAACACGCGACAGCCACACGGATGCCGCGCCCGCGATGACGTCTTCGTTTTTCCGCTTCGCTTCCGTCGCCAGCAAGTCGCGCTTCTCGCACGATCCAGTCAATCTGGCGCCCGATTGCGATGACTAATCGCAACACAGTAAGTGTAAGGGGGCGTATGTGTGTGCGTATCTTAGACGGCCCGCGGCCGGCATCTTTTTATCCATGATATTGTTTCTCGTTGCGCCCGCCGAAGCGCATCATCCCGGCGGCGGCGGCAATACCGGTAGCGGCGGCCCCATCAACACCATCTCGGCCGACACGCTTGCCGAAGGGATGTTCGCTGCATCCATCCGCTACGAGTTTATCCGGCTGGGTCAGCTCAACGATACCGATCTGATCGCCGCAGCAAACAGGGGCACCCACGCGCATTCGCTCCGCTCGCTCGACGCCATCTCGCTTTCGGTCGCCTACGGCATCACGAATGACCTGACGGTCGCCGTTCGCGCCTCCGGCGTGCGCCGCTCGGATATCCGCGAGGTCGGCGAGGACATGCTGAGCGGCGGCCATATGGGCATGATGAATGCGAACGACATGAGCAGCCTGATGAGTCCTGACGGCGTCAACCGGCGTGGCAACTCGGCAGGCTTCGGCGACGTCACCATGCTCGGGCAGTATCGTTTCCACAGCAACGCGCAGACCGGAACATCGGCCGCCGTGCTGTTCGGCTTCAAGGCGCCGACCGGCAGCACCAGCCAGCGCGACGCCTTCGGCCAGCTCTTCCAGGCCGAGTTTCAGCCGGGCTCGGGCTCATGGGACGGACTGATCGGCGCCGCTTTCACCAAGCGCGCGGGTCGCTGGTCGTTCGACGTGAGCGGCCTATATTATCTGATCACCAACGGCACGCAGATTACCAATCTCGGCGACCGCTTTCTGTTCGGCGGCGCGGTGTCGTATCGCCTGGTCGGCGCCACCGGCTCGGCGAAGGAGATCGAGCTGCACGAGTACTGCATGCAGCCGCGCAACCAGCTGCAGGAGCACTGCCTCTATCACGCCAATCACGACCACAGCGACATGAAGAAGACGCCCTACACGCTCGATCTCGTGCTGGAGCTCAATGGCGAGTGGCACGACAAGCAGCGCATCGCCGGCATTCCCGATCCCAATTCGGGCGGCACCACCGTCTATCTCTCGCCCGGCGTGCGCGTCGGCGTCGATCGCTTCTCGGGCTTCGTGTCCGTCGGCGTGCCGGTCATCAACCAGCACAACGGGGTTCAGTCCAAGCCGGATTTTCGCGTGCTTACGGGAATCGGCGCGCGGCTTAATTGACGCCTGTGGTTGACCGGCCATCGCTGGCCGGGCATGACGGGAAATGCTGCGCGCGCCCTTAGGCCGCGCGGATGTTGCCGAGGAATTTCCCGGTTTCGGTTTCGAGCTGCTCGGACTGCGAGGTCAGTTGCGCGGCGGCATTCAGGACGAGGGTGGCGGCAGCATCGACCTTGCTCGAGGCTTCGCGCACGCCCGTGATGTTATGCATTACCTCCTGGGCGCCCTGCGCCGCCTGCTGCACGCTGCGGGCAATCTCGTTGGTCGCAGCGCCCTGCTCTTCGACGGCGGCCGCAATGGAGCCTGTGATTTCGTTCATTTGCCCGATCGTGGTGCCGATCTCGCGGATTGCGTTGACGGTCGAGCCGGTCGCATCGCGAATTTCCTGGATCTGACTGGTGATTTCGTCCGTAGCCTTGGCCGTCTGCGACGACAGCGCCTTGACCTCGTTGGCCACGACGGCAAACCCCCTGCCAGCCTCGCCGGCCCGGGCGGCCTCGATGGTCGCGTTCAATGCCAGCAAATTGGTCTGCCCCGCGATGGTCTGGATCAGCGCCATGACCTCGCCGATCTTCTGCGAGGCCTCGACGAGCCGGCCGACCATCGCTTCGGTCCGGTTAGCCTGCCCCACCGCATTCTGGGCAATGGACGAAGACTGGGTGACCTGCCGCGCGATCTCCTGGATCGACGACGACAGCTCTTCCGCCGACGCTGCAACGGTCTGGACGTTCGACGCCGTCTGCTCGGCGGCGGCCGCGACCTTCGCGCTCTGACCCGTCGTCCCCACCGCGATCGTCGACATCGAGGAGGCCGAATTCTGCAACTCGTCGGCGGCGGTGGCGGTGCCGCGGATCACGCCACCGATGCTGCGCTCGAAATCGTCGGCGATGCGGGACAGAACCGCCTGCCGCTCCTCGGCCGAGCGCGACTTCATCGCTTCCTGCTCGGTGCGGAGTTGTGTGGTTTCGACCAGATGATCCTTGAAGACCTGGAGGCTGCGCGCGATCCGGCCGATTTCATTGGTCCGGTCGACGAATGGCACGTCGGCCGCAAGGTTGCCCTTGGCCAGTTCATCCATCGCCGCGCAGGTCTTGTTGAGCGGAACGACCAGGCCGCGGCCGAGCCAGAACGCAACCAGCGCCGCGAGGGTCAGGCCGGCGAGGCCCGCGATTCCGGCCCACATCATCCGGCTGAAGACCACGGCGTCGATATCGTCGACATAGGCGCCCGCCTGCAGCGCGAGAAGCTTGTCGCCCGCGCCAAAAGACCCGACATAGGAGACCTTGCGAAGTTCGGCGCCACCGGCCGACCGGGGTGCCAGATATTCGACAAAGCCGCCGCCGGCGCGCGCGGTACGCACGATGTCCTGGATCAAGAGCTTGCCGCTCTTGTCCTTGAACTCCCAGCGATTGACGTTGATGTATTTTGGATTGGCGTGCACATAGGTGACGCCGGCATCGGAGCTTCCCGTGCCATAGACGCCGATATAGTCGGAGTACTCGCCCCAGCGCATGGCGCTGATCGAGGCAAACGCTGCCTGGCGCGCCTGGTCCGGGCTGATCCGGCCGGCCTTGGCCTCGCCTTCGTAGGTGGCGAGAATCTTCGTCGCGGCCTCGACCAGATTGCGGACGGTGGTGCGCCGCTCGTCCAGCACCGCGTCGCGCAACACCAGGATCTGCAGGGCGGAGACGGCAAAGAGCACGATTGTCAGCGCCGCAATGATCATCGCAAAACGCTGGTAGACGGTGAGGTTACGCATGCCGTTTCTCTTCCTGTTGGTTGAGAACTCGTACCAATACAACGTTAATCGACTGTTATCGGGTTGCGCGGACGGCCCACAGCGTTCGATTGCGAGAATCGGCGCTTGAAATGACGGCGGCGCGGCGACACAATGGCGCCCATCCTTCAAACGTAATGCGCCAATGATCCCCGCACCGCGCGGACGGCATGGTGCGCTAAGAGTGACCCATAATGGCTGAAGCCGATCTCGACGTTCTCATCCGGCAAATCGCAAAGACGCAGAACAAAAACCTGATGGCCGCCGTCAAGAAGCGGCGCGACCAGATCATGGCCCGCGCGGCCAAGGCCAAGGACAAGGAGACGCGGGACCAGTTCCGGTTGATCGCCAGGAGCACAATGGAGCTCGGCACGGCCGCGGCAAAGCGGCTGCAAAACTCGGCGGCAATCACCGCCGACAGCTACGCGCGGGCAATCCGGAATGCGGCCGAGGAGGCGGCGGCAGCTGCGAAGAAGCCCGCAAAAAAGGCCGCAAAGACGAAAGAGGCCTAGCCGCCCTCGACGCCCAGCAACTTTTTCAGCTTCTGCACCGCGCTGTCAGGGGTGGTGAGGACCGGCCGCCCCGTCGCCCTGGCGACCTCGTCCGCCGCCGGCGCGAGGCTGTATTGGGCGAGCGCGATCAGGTCGCAGTCGCGCAAATCCCTTGACGCGTCCACGACCAGCCGGTCGTGGGTGGCGCGGTCGCCGCGATCGAGCGCGGCCATCGCGCCTTCCGCCAGTTTCGGCACCAGTTCGATCGACGGCGGAAACTCCGGCGGCATCGAGACCAGCGTCGGTGGAAACGTCGACAGCAATCCGACCTTCTTACCCCGCGCGACCACCTGCTCGATCATCGCCTCGTTCGGCTTGAGCACCGGCATCGGGGCGTGGGCACGCGCGACCGCCTCGATGCAGGGGCCGAACGCCGAGCAGGTGAACAGGATCGCGTCAGACCCGGTGCCGGCCGCATAGCGCCCAAGCCGGAGAAAACGTTCGGTCATGGCGTCGGTGAGCCCGCCGTCACGCGCCAGATCGGCCGACAGGCTGTCGTCGAGCAGGTTCATCAGGCGCGCCTCCGGCCAGAGCCTGGCGAAGGAAGCCTCGATCGGGACGATCGAATGTTTCAGGGCGTGGATCAGGGTGATGCGCATGCGCGACAGTCTGGCTGCGGCGCGGCCGGTGTCAACCCGGCCTGCCGCAACGCGCTTGCTGCTTACGCTGCCTTGATGCGGGCGAGGAAGCGGCCGACCTCGTTGCTGAGCGCCTCCGACTCTGCCGCGAGGCCGTCGGAGGATTCCAGAACGTCGGACGCCGTCTCGCCGGTCTGGTTGGCCGCATTCGAGACGCCGACGATGTTGTTTGAGACATTCTGCGTGCCGGAGGCGGCCTGCTGGATGTTGCGGGCGATCTCCGCCGTCGCCGCGCCCTGCTCTTCGACCGCGGCAGCGACTGTGGTGGCGATCTCCGACATCTTGTCGATGATCTGACCGATGCCCTTGATGGTATCGACCGCTTCCTGGGTCGAGCCCTGAATGGCGGAGACCTGCGCGGTGATGCCTTCGGTAGCGCGCGCCGTTTGCGTGGCAAGGCTCTTGACCTCGGAGGCAACGACGGCAAAGCCCTTGCCGGCCTCGCCGGCGCGCGCGGCCTCGATGGTCGCATTAAGCGCCAACAGGTTGGTCTGCGCTGCAATCGTGTTGATCAGGCCGACCACTTCGCCGATGCGATTGGCCGCGTTGGCAAGCTCGGTGACCGTGACTTCGCTCTTCGCCACCTGCTCCACCGCCTGGGCCGCGATCCGGGTGGATTCGCCGACCTGCCGGGAAATCTCGCTGATCGAGCTCGAAAGCTCTTCGGTGGCGGATGCCACGGTCTGGACATTGGCGGCAGCCTGCTCGGAAGCCGATGCGACGGCGCCGGTCTGTTCCTTGGCCTGCGCGGCGACCTGTGACATCTTTTCCGCCGACCCCTTCATGCGCGAGGCGGCATTGGACACCGCGGCCAGCGCGCTGGTCGCACCGTCATTGAACTCGCGCGTCAACTGGTCGATCAACGCGGCCTGCCGCTGCTTCGCCTCCTGCTCGGCGGCCTTTTCGGCCGCGGCGGCGTTGGCCTGCACGATGCCTTCGCGGAACACCGACAGCGCTTCCGCCATCTGGCCGATCTCATCGCCACCACGCCTGGTGTCGACTTCGGCGGCGAGGTCACCGCCGGCGAGCCGCGTCATGGTCTTCTCCAGGCCGACCAGACGCGCCACCAGATTACGGCCGATATAGAACCAGACGAACAAGGCGGCGCCGGCGACGCTGATCGCCGCGATCATCAGCATCACGGAGGTGCCAAAACCGATGGCCTCGTCGGAACGGTCGGTGGCTTCCTTGGTCTTGTTGGTGACGGCCTTGACCTGCGCGGTGACTTCCTTTGCAAGGTCGCCGGTCAAGCCGCGCGTCTCGTCCAGCAGCTTTTGACCGAGCTGACTGGCAGCGAGCTCCTTGCGGCGCGCCTCGAAGATCGTCTCGCCCGAGCCGAGCTTCAGCCAGGCTTCCCCCGCTTTGGGCAGGCCCTCGGTCGGTTGCAGGGTGTTGACGATATCGAGCTTCTCCTCGACCTTGGCCGACATCGCCTTGAAGTTCTTTTCCAGCGCCGTGACGCTGTCGGCATTCGGCGCGACCGCCGCGCGGTCCAGGAGACTCGATGCCAGATTGACGAAGCCGACCAGGTCGGCAAAGCCCTGTGACACCGGCACCTGGGTCGAAACCAGCTTGAGCAGCGTCATCATGGTCTGGTTGGCGTCACCGCCAAGGGTCATCGACACCATGGTGATATCAGCCTGGGCCTTTTCGCCGGCCGGCAACAGCACGTCATTGAGCTTGGTCTGGGTGTTCTGGGCCGCCTTCACGATCTCTTCGCCGCGGGCGCTGAGCTTGAGGCGATCGTCAACCGCCCCGTCAAGCGCGGCGAGCTTGGTGTTCATTGCCGCAATCAGCTTCTTCAGCCGATCGATCGCGTCGCGATCGGATTGGGTGCGAGCGATCTCGTCGAGTCGCCTGGCGATGCCTTCCTGACGCGCCTTCAGCGCGGTCATTTCCTGTTGCCGCTGCGCCTGCGATTTTGCCGCCAGCAAGGTCGGGGCGGAGCCGGCCAGCGCCTGGGTATCCGTCTGCAATCCCAGCGTTTCGACGATCTCCGGAATGTTGCGACCAGCGACACCGTGGAAGAGATCGCGAACCTGCGAGAACATCAGCCAGGCGGCGGCGCCGGCGATCACGGTGGTTCCCGATACCGCGGCGAAAGCGAAGAAAAGCTTGGCCCGGATGCCGAGTTTGCGAGCTGATGTCACAGTCTGTTTCCTCAATTCTTGAGTGCGGCTTGTTATTACTTGGTGGCAACCTTGTATTGCTGGATCAATTCGCGGGCGCGGGTGTAGAGCCGCTCGCCGTCAATGCCGAGCTTCGCCATGTTGGCCTTCCACTCGACCACAGCCGGCGCGGTCACCCGCTGCAGTTCGGCGCGCTGCCCGTCGCTGAAGGCCAGCGCCGTGAAGCGCGGATCGCTCTGCAGCTTCTTCTTGGTGACGGCTTCCTGCGCCTCGCGGATGCGCGCGCTGCCCATCGCGATGTCGGAAGAGTGTTTTTCGATAATCTTCTTCAGATCGGCCGGCATCGATTCCCACGCGGCGCGGTTCATGACGATCATCAGCGCCGGCGCGGCCAGCCGCGCGTCGATCACGACCTTCAACTGGTCGGCCAGAAACTTTCCAGCCGCGCCCTTGGTGGTGGTCGTGGAATCCCAGCCATAGGCGATGGCATCGACATAGCCGCTGGCGATGGTGTCGCCGATCATGTTGAGGGGAATGCCGAGCGGGACCGCGCCGAGCTTGGCCAGCGCCACGCCGACGGTCGTGCTCGGCGTGCGCATGCGCAGGCCGCGGAAATCCTTCACCGACTGGATCTTCTTGCCGGTCGTGAAGATCGGATAAGGCGGTAGAACATAAAGACCAAGGACCTTCACCGAGGCATAGTCCTTGTCGAGCAAGCCTTCCTTGTACAGCGACATCATCGCGGAAGTGCCCGAGATCGAATTATCGAACATGAAGGGCAGTTCCATCACCGACGACTGCGGGAAGCGGCCGGGATGATATCCCTGCACGGTTGCCGCCATCTCGATGGCGCCCTTCTCGACCATGGTGAACAGTTCGGCGGGCTTGCCGTAACCGCCAAGCGGCTTCAGCGCCACTTCAATGCGCCCGCCGGACTCCTCCTCGACCGCCTTTGCAAACGGCAGCAGGACCTGTTCATAGGCCGGCGTGTTTTCGGTATTGATCGAGCCGAAGCGCAACACCACTTCCGCTGATGACGCGGGCGTGGAGAAAATGGCGACGAGACCAAGCAGGCCTGTGGCCGCGGATGGCATCCTGGTGCGGGAGAACATTCTGTTTCCTTGGTCACCGGCAGTTGTCGAGTTTCAGCTCGCAGCACCTGTCGGTCGCATGGGCGGGTCCTTGACGGCGGCAACGATAGCTTTGGCCCATTAATCGCGGGTAAACCCTGCCTTGCGCAGCTTCCGTGCAAATACGGATACCGTCCCGCCGAGCGGAATGACGATCATCATTCTTTCCAAGACATGCCAGTGTGACGACGACGAGCGCGTGGTCAGCGCCGCCGATTGAATCGATTGCCGACGACGATGAGCGCCGCGCGCGGATGCACGAGACGGCGGAACGAGGTCGGCAATTCCTGCGCGCGGAAAATCGCTGGTCGTCTCGACGCGCTACACTTTCACCAGGCTTTCAAAGCCGCCATAGATCATCCGCTTGCCGTCAAACGGCGGCTTTGATTTGGGATCCATCATCTCGCCGAGCCGCGGATCCTTCATCACCTTGGAGTTGATCTTGTCGCGCTGGGCGCGCGACTTGTAGGTGATCCAGGCGAACACGACGGTTTCGCCGGGTTTCAGCTTTACGCTGCGCGGAAACGACGTGAGCTTGCCGACCTTGACGTCATCGGCGACCCACTCGCGGTAGTCCAGCGCACCGTATTCGCGCCAGATCTTGCCGCACTTCTTCGACAAGCGGGTATAGGCCTCGAGATTTTTCTTCGGCACGGCAACGATGAAGCCATCCACGTAAGGCATGCGGGATTCCTTTTCACATTCTCGGCGTCATTGCGAGGAGCGAAGCGACGAAGCAATCCATCTATCCACTCTGCCACGACATGGATTGCTTCTCTTCGCTCGCAATGACGGTCAGGCGCGATCAGCTATGACAACAAGATGCCTGAACCTGCGACGGCTGGTATTGGTCACGTAGCCGCACCCAGTCCATCGGATAGGGCAGCCCCTCCTCGTGTCGCCCGAGCGGCGTCAGATCGAGATAGTGGTAGGCGGCGTTCATCATGTCGAGGCCGCGCGCGAAGCAGGAATAGGTGTGGAAGATGTTCCCTGCTTCATCGCGATAGAACACGCTGATTCCGGGCGCTTCCTCGCCTCCGAACGGCGTAGTTCCATAATTGTAGTTGCTGCCCGCCGCGATCTGCTCCTGTGTGAACGACACGCCGTA
Source organism: Bradyrhizobium paxllaeri (assembly GCF_001693515.2). Lineage (NCBI taxonomy): Bacteria > Pseudomonadati > Pseudomonadota > Alphaproteobacteria > Hyphomicrobiales > Nitrobacteraceae > Bradyrhizobium > Bradyrhizobium paxllaeri. Next base: position 249,218 of record NZ_CP042968.1, on the reverse strand, counting down.
ATCGTAATTGAATTCGTTGCCGCCGGACGACAGCCAGTCGAAGGTCCAGCCCATCCGCTGCTTGAATGCGGCGAGCTTTGGCAGCGGCGCGCGCGAGATCGCAACCATCGTGGTGTCGCGGGCGGCCAGGTGCGGGATCATGCGCTCGAACCCGTCGGCCCAGAACGAACAGCTCTTGCAGGCCTCGTTCCAGTCGGGTGCGAACATCAGGTGCTGCACCACGAGCTGACTGCGTCCCTTGAAGAGATCGCCGAACGACACCTTGCCGTCGGGGCCGTCGAACGAATAGTTCTTCTCGACCCTGACCCAGGGCAGCGCACGACGCTCCTCGTTCAGGCGCTCGCGCGCCTTGGTGTATTCCTTCTCATGCGCGAGATGGGTTTGACGGGCGGCGATCCATTCCTCGCGAGAGACAATGCTGTGCGGCTGCATGGGCGGCCTCCTTAAGCAAGATGCGTTTCGAGCTTGGCGAGGAGTTCCGTCCATCCGCGCTCGTGGCTGTCGCGCGCTTTCTCATCGACGAACTGCGCATGATTGAAGACGAGCAGCGTGCCGCGGCCTTCCGGCTTGATCGAAATTGTCACCAGCGATTCCCGCTCCGGCGTCGAATGCCACGCCCAGCTAAACACCAGCCGCTGGTTCGGCACGACCTCGCGATAGACGCCGCCGACTTCGTTATAATTGCCGTTGGCATTGAAGCTGATGCGGTAGCGGCCGCCGACGCGCAGGTCGCTGTCGGCCTTCACGGAGCCCTCCTCTACCGAGGCCGGCCCGAACCATTGCACTAGCTTTTCCGGGTCGGCCCACGCGGCGTAGACCTTTTCGGGCGCCGCGTTGAGCCGGCGCGTGAGCGTGAGACTGGGCCGCGCGGCGAGCTCGGCGTCGCTGATGGTATCGTGCTTGGCAAGGCTTGACTGGGTGGCCATGGATCTTCCTCCACAAAAGCGGCAAGGCGGTCGAGAGCGTCGGACCAGAAGCGCTGGTAGCGATTGAGCCATTCCATCGCCTGCTCCATCGGCTGCGCGGTCAGCTGGCACGCGACCGTGCGGCCGGTCTTCTCGCGCGCGATCAGGCCGGCGTCCGACAGCACATCGAGATGCTTCATGATCGCGGGCAGCGACATCGAAAACGGCTGCGCCAGTTCGCTGATCGACAGACTTTCGCGATCCCCCAGCCGCGCCAGCAGCGCACGACGGGTCGGATCGGACAGCGCGGCAAAGGTGCGGTCCAGAATGTCTTCCTGATACTTAACCATATGGTTTAGTATAGACACAAACAAAACGCCGTCAAGCCGGCGTCTGCATCACGGATTCGAGAGGCGGCAACCAGATGCACAAATGGCCGGATCATCCGGGCTTCTTGAGCTGGATGATCCGGCCATGTTGCGGAAGCGAAGCGCGATCAATAGTCCCGATAAACCCGCATCCGCCGCTGCTGTCCGTAGGCTACGCGCGGATTGATGTTGCAATAGAGGGCGCGGCCCGAGGCCGACGCCATGCATTGCCCATAGGTCGCGTAGGAGCAGTCACCGGGGACGCCGATGCCCCTGCCCTGCAGGCAGTAGGGATAATCATAGGCTGCCACCGGCGAGCTGCCTGCCACCGTGGCAACTGTCGCCGCCGACAGCGCCAAGATCGCTAACATTGCACTGCGCATCTTAGATCTCCTCACGTTACTAAAGCCGGTCCCTTTTGCATGAAACACCACGACCGCACCGTTGTTCCGTGACCTAGATCACTGCAGCTTGATCACTGCACCTTTTCTACCTTGGCTTCCTCGATGACTTTCTTCCACTTGTCGGTTTCGGCCTGAACCATCGCGCCGAACGCTTCCGGCGTGCCGATCAGCGGTTCGCCGCCGAGATCGACCAGCCTGGCCTTGATCGCGGGTTCGGCGAGGATCTCGTTGATCTCCTTGTTCAGCTTGGCGATGACGTCCTTCGGGGTGTTCTTCGGCGCACCCACGCCGAACAGCGCGCTCGCCTCATAGCCCGGAATGGTATCGGCGAGAACAGGCACGTCGGGCAGCAGCGACGATTTCGTCGCGCTGGTCACGGCCAGCGCCCGCGCGGATCCGGCGCGGACATGCTGAAGGATGGAGGGCATGTTATCGAAGATCAACTGGACCTGACCGCCGAGCAGATCGGTGATGGCAGGCGCAGCGCCGCGATAGGGAACGTGCTGCATCTTGGCGCCCGACATCGCCATGAACATTTCGCCCGACAGATGCACCGACGTGCCGTTGCCTGACGAGGCCAGGTTCACCTTGCCCGGATTGGCCTTCACATAGGCGATGAACTCGGCGACCGTTTTCGCCGGCACGTCCTTGTTGACCGTCATCACGTTCGGCACGCGATTGAACGCCGCGACCGGCGCGATATCACGTACGACGTTGAACTTCAGGTTCGCGTAGAGCGTGGCGTTGATGTAGTTCGCAGGGTTCACCAGCAGCAACGTGTAGCCGTCCGGTTCCGCATTGATGACGGATTCGGTCGCGATGTTGTTGCCAGCGCCGGGCTTGTTCTCGATCACGAATTGCTGGCCGAGCCGTTCGGAAAGCCGCTGGCCGATCAGCCGCGCGATGATGTCGGTCGCGCCGCCCGGGGGATATCCGACGACCCATTTCACCGGCCGGGTCGGATAATCCGCCGCCGAAACGCTGCCGACCGAAGCGGCCGTGGAAAGGCCGATCACGGCCAGACAAATCGCGGTGCGACGTGAAATCATAAAGCATTCTCCTTGAAGGCCGGGATTCAGAGCCCGGTCCGTTTCTATTGAGGCGAGGTTCTATTGAACCGAACGCGGCCCGAGTTGTAACAAACTAAGTCAGGTGCGGCCAGTGCGGCACAGGCGCCGCAGACCGCGACGAAAGGATAAGACATGTCCGTCAGGGTTAACGCGCTCGACCATCTCGTGATCAATGTCTCCGACGTGGCGCGCTCCACCGAGTGGTACCGCAAGATCCTCGGCATGGAGGTCAAGGTGTTCGATCCCGGCCCGGGCAAAACGCCGCGGACCTCGCTGGTGTTCGGCAACCAGAAGATCAATGTGCGGCCGCGCGATGCCGACAAGGTCGAGTGGTTCACGGCCGACCATGAGACCGCCGGCAGCGACGATCTGTGCTTCCTGACCTCGAGCACACCGGATGAAGTCGTGGCGCATCTCAACGCCAATGGCATCGCGATCGAGGAAGGCCCGGTGGCGAAGCAAGGCGCCCGCGGCACGCTGCGCTCGGTCTATTGCCGGGACCCGGATGGCAGCTTGATCGAGATTTCGTCGTATGACGATGGCGCGAGCTAGCATCGCTCGCTCCCCATCATTGCGAGGAGTAGCGACGAAGCAATCCACACCGTCCCCGCGGGAAGTATGGATTGCTTCGCTCGCAATGACGGGGATGGAGCACGGCAAACTCCCGATTTGCCCATCGCGCCGTCCAATGGCAGAACTACTCCCAAGCAAAATCAAAAGCCGCCGCAAGGCCGCACGGGAGGACTTCCATGCCAGCTTCACAGCCAGCGCCGGGCATTATCGGACCATTCGCAGGGCTGGATGTGCCGTGGCTGTTGCGGATGCGCGCCGAAAGCCGACGCAACCATCCCTTCCTGATCTGGGCGCCGTTCGAGGGTCCGGCGCGGAAATGGTCCTACGGCGAATTCCACGAGCGCGTCGGCGCGCTTGCCGCGGGCCTCGCCAGGCGCGGCGTGAAACCCGGCGAATACGTTCTGATCCATCTCGACAATTGCATCGAGGCCATGCTGGCCTGGTTTGCCTGCGTCGAACTCGGCGCGATCGCCGTCACCACCAACACCCGCTCGGCGGCAGCCGAGATGGAATATTTCGCCGGCCATTGCGGTGCGGTTGCCGCGATCACCCAGCCAGCTTATGCCGAACTGGTCTCGGCCAATTGTCGCGGCCTGCGCTGGATCGCCGTGATCTCGCATGATGCCGGCAGTACACCCGCGCAGGGCGCGCCGCGCGGCGACAGTTTTGAGTCCCTGTTCGCCAACAGCGCCGACCGGCCGCGCCGCGCAACCGATCCGTTCGCACCGTGCAGCGTGCAATACACCTCCGGCACCACGTCACGGCCGAAGGCGGTGCTGTGGACGCATGCCAACGCATTGTGGGGTGCCAAGATCAACGCCGCGCATGAAGACCTGCATGCCGGCGATGTACACCAGACCTATCTGCCGCTGTTCCACACCAACGCGCTCGCCTATTCGATGCTGGCAACGCTGTGGGTCGGCGCCTCCTGCGTGATCCAGCCACGATTTTCGGCCAGCCGGTTCTGGAGCGTCGCGCTCGAACACGACTGCACCTGGACCTCGACGATTCCCTTCTGCATGAAGGCGCTGCTGGAGCACGAGATTCCGAAGAGCCACAAGTTCCGGCTCTGGGGTACTGCCGTATCCGAGCCACCGCCATTTGCCGCATTCGGCGTCAAAACCATCGGCTGGTGGGGGATGACGGAAACCATCACGCACGGGATCGTCGGCGAGGTCGACCAGCCCAACACGCCGATGTCGATCGGCCGCGCCGCGCCCGAGTATCAGATCCGCATCGTCGAGGATGACGGCACGCCGACGGAAGTCGGTGGCACCGGCAACCTCCTGATCAAGGGCATCCCCGGCCTGTCGCTGTTTTCGGAGTATCTCCACAACGAAAAGGCCACGCGCGAAAGCTTTGACGAGCACGGCTATTTCATCACCGGCGACCGCGTCACGCTACTCGATGACGGCTTCATCAAGTTCGGCGACCGCACCAAGGACATGCTCAAGGTCGGCGGCGAGAACGTCGCGGCGTCCGAGATCGAGCAGGTGATCGCTGTCGTGCCCGGCGTGCGCGAGGCCGCCGTGGTGGCGAAGAAGCATCCGATGCTGGATGAGGTGCCCGTCGTGTTCATCATTCCGCAGGCCGGCGTCAAGGGCGCACCGGCCGACCTGCATGACACAGTGATGGCCGCCTGCAGAAACGGCCTCGCCGATTTCAAGGTGCCGCGCGAGATTCACTTCGTCGACGACATGCCGCGCTCGACGCTGGAAAAGGTGGCGAAAGCGGAGTTGCGGAAGATGCTGGGGTGAAAATGGGCAAAGCGACTTGTCCGCCGTAGCTCAACGAGCGAAGGCGGAAGCGCGCCCACCATTCATCGGCAGCGGAGCAAGCTCATGGTGGGCACGTCGCTGGCGCTCCTTTGCCCACCCTACGCTGTCTCGATCAGTTCACCTCGAAACGGATCGGCAGCTTCTTCGGGCCGTTGACAAAGTAAGCCTGCGTCATCTTCACTTCGCCATCCAGCGTGATCGATTTCAGCCGCGGCAGCAGTTCCTCGAACAGAATCCGCATCTCCAGCTTCGCCAGATACTGCCCGAGGCAGAGATGCGCCCCGTAGCCGAACGCGACGTGGCGGTTGGGCTTGCGGTCGCAGCGGAATTGATATGGTTCTTCGAACACGTCCTCGTCGCGATTGCCGGACGCGTAGCACAGCATCAGCCAATCGCCTTTTGCGATCTTGCGGCCGCCGAGCTCGGTGTCCGCCGTCGCCGAGCGCATGAAATGCTTGACCGGGGTCATCCAACGGATCGCCTCGTCGACGAGTCCCGGAATCAGCCCGGGATCGGCTTTCACCTTCTCGAACTGCGCGGGATCTTTCGCCAGCGCCCAGATCGCGCCGGCGGTGGAGGACGACGTGGTGTCGTGGCCCGCGGTGGCGACGATCATGTAATAGCTGGTGGCGTCATGGTCCGGCATGTAGTCGCCGCCGATCTTCGCATTCGCAATGACGGTGGCGAGATCCTCGCGCGGGTTGCTGCGGCGGTCCTCGGTGATGCCACGGAAATAGGCGCCGAAATCGGCGACCACCGCCTGCATCATCCCGGAGAACTGCTCCGCCGTCAGCTTCTCCTTCATCCGCGCCGTATCGGGATCCTGCGGGCCGAACAGCTCCTGCGTCAGCCTGAGCATGCGCGGCTCGTCCTTTTCGGGAACGCCGAGAATTTCCATGATGACATGCAGGGGATAGCCGAGCGCCACGTCCTCGACGAAATCGCAGGCGCCGCCCTTGTCGAGCATGCGCTGCACGGTGGCCCGCGCGATCTCGCGCACGCGCCCCTCGAACTTCCCGAGATTGGCGGGCATGAACCAGCCCTGCGTCAGCGCGCGGTATTTCGGGTGGTCGGGCGCATCCATCTGCACCAGCGAGCGCACCAGATTGGGCCCGCCGGTGATCTTGCGGACGCGCTCTTCCACCGCGCGGTTCGTCAGCGTGGTCGGCCGGTCGGCATTGTGGAACAGCTCGTTCTGGCGGCTGATGGCCTGGATATGCGCGTGCTTTGTCACCACCCAGAACGGGTCGAATCCTTCCGGCCGCGCGATGCCGAGCGGGTTGTTGGCGCGCAGCCAGCGGTAGCTGTCATGGATGCGACGGTCGGCATAGGCGGCCGGATCGACCAGGGTTGCCGCGATGTCGGCGGGAATGTCGAGGTTCGCTGCTGGGTCGGCGGTCGTGTCCATGGATTTCCTGCCAGCGATCGTTAGCCATCGGCGGTGCCGATGATCGCCGATAACTAGCGGGCTGAAAAGTCGCATGCTTGCGTTGAGCGGCTGGGAGACCAGGCCCTCGTCATTCCGGGGTGATGCAAAGCATCGAACCCGGAAGCTCGAGATTCTCTGGTGCGCAATTGCGCACCATAGTTCGCTTCGCGCCCCGGAATGACGGAAGGACGCTCAATAATACCCGAACGCCACCGGGCGGAAGGCGTGCAGCAGATGCTGGTCGAGCTTGTCGCCCATTTCTTCCATCATGCCGAACGCCCGGGCGTGGGTGAACTGCAGGCGGTAGGCGCGCTTCTCGACCAGCGCGGCATAGATGTCCACGATCGTGGTCAGCCGCACGATGTCGCTGATCTGCTTGCCGTTGAGGCCGTTCGGATACCCGGTGCCGTCGAGGAACTCGTGGTGATGCAGCACCACGTCGAGCATCTCCGGCGGAAACCCGCCTTGCTCGAACAGCGCCTCGTAGCCGCGGCGCGGATGCTGACGCATCTCTTCCATTTCTTCCAGCGTCAGCGGTCCCGGCTTGTCCAGGATCGCCACCGGAATGAACGCCTTGCCGACGTCGTGCAGCAGCGCCGCGCGCGCGAGCCGGCGCTGGTCGTCCTCGCGCATGCCAAGATGCTGCGCATAGGCGACCGCAAAGCCGGTGACGAACAGGCAATGGCGGTAGCTGCCGGCGTGATGGCAACCGACCGTCGTCAACCATTCGCGCAAGGACGAATGCTTGATCGCCTTGAGAATCTTGTTCTCGGCCTCGACGATGTCAGTGAATTTCAGGGGAACGCCGGCCGGCAGCTTCTCGAAGATCTTGACCATCACGGCATGCGCGGCCTCGACGCCCCTGTTGAGGGCCTTGCCGCGATCGGTTTCGTCAAATCCATCGCTGTCCGGAAACGCGGCGCGGATGCGCTGCAGGATGCCTTGCGCATCGAACGGACGCGCGATCGTATCGGTGGCGCCCAGCGCCCAGGCCTGCATCGATCCGTGGTGAAGCGCATCTGCCAGCACAAACAGCCGCGGCATCTCGCGATAGGCCTCGGCGCGCAACTTGTTGCGCACCAGTTGCACGCTCTCGGCGGAGCGCAGATTGATGTCGACCACGATTCCCGCCAGATCGCGCTCCGGCGCATCGGGAATATCTGATGTCGCGATGGTGTCGACCTGGCCGACGGATCGCAGAATGCTGGCGAGTTCGCTGCTTTGATCGCTCCGATCCGAAGCCAGCAGCAGCCGGCGCCTGGTCGAAGTCTTGTTGGTGGCGGTTGTCATAAAACCCCAGACCCCTAGCGGTGATGACGTGCAACCGAGGCTAGCGGATAAGGAGTTCTCCGGGGCTTAAGAGGCATCGTGAAAGAGGACTACCGCAAACGCTAAAATTTGAACGATTCCGTTCGCTGTGCGGCGCACCGAGCACGATCTTCCTGCGAAAAGCGCATGATTCAGAGGCACTTCGCGGGGACCCGGGGACAACCGCCAACACAAATCCGCCGGGAGCATGGCCCTCGGCGGATCGTGTCGTTCGATAACTTTTCTGCCTGTTACGCCTTCATGCTTGCCTTCACCGCTTCGGCCGTGATCGGCAACGCGCGAATGCGCGCGCCGCAGGCGTTGAAGATGGCGTTGCCGAGCGCGGGAGCCACCACCGTCACCGCCGGCTCGCCAACGCCGGTCGGCTTGTCGCCGTTGGCGATGACGTTGACGGCGACTTCCGGCGTCTGGCTCATCCGCAACGGCGTGTAGGTATCGAAATTGGTCTGTTCGATACCGCCGTCCTTCAGCGTCGCCTTCTCATACATGGCGAGCGAAAGGCCCCACAGCGCCGCGCCCTCGACCTGGGCGCGGATATTGTCGGGATGCACCTGCATGCCGACGTCGGTGGCGACGGTCAGTTTCTTGACCTTGACCTCGCCGGACGGCGACACCGCAACGTGGGCCACGCAGGCGGTCCAGCTTGCGGTCGCGCGCTCCTGCGACGAGACGCAGGCGATGCCCATGCCCTCGCCTTTCGGCAGCTTGGTGGTGCCGTAACCGGCCATACCCATCGCCGCCAGCAGCGTGTTGCGCAGGCGTTGCGCACCGCCGTCGTTCTTGCCTTTGCCGTCCAGCATCGCGATGCGGTACTGCGCGGGATCCTGGCCGACCGCATGCGCGAGTTCGTCGATCATGCTTTCGACCGCCCAGAAGGTCCAGCCCGGAGCCACCGAACGCAACTGCCCGGACGGGGTGGCGGTGTGCGCCATCTCGTTCTTGATCGCACGGACATTGTGGTTGGGCACGGAATAGAAGAAGTCCGCACCATTCACGGTGAACGAGTCCAGCGGCCCCTTCTTGTCGACCGAAGGCGTCAGGAAATCGGGGATTCCCCACCGCGCAGTCGGCCACGCACTGACCACGTCGTGATTGAGCGCGATCAGCTTGCCATCGCCATCGAGACCCGCCTTCACCTTCTGGAAGGTCAGCGGACGCGAATAGTCCATGGTCATGTCGTTTTCGCGGCTGTAGATCACCTTGACCGGCTTGCCGACCGCCTTCGCCGCCTGCACCGCCGGCACCATCATGTCGGCATCGAGCCGCCGGCCGAAGCCGCCGCCCAGCCACATCTGGTGCATCACGACAAACTTGGGATCAATCCCGGCTGCACCGGCCGCGATCGCGCCGGAGCGTGTCGCGAACTGGTTGCCGGAATAGATGTGCAGGATGTCGCCCTTGAACTCGGCGGTCGCGTTCATCGGCTCCAGCGGCGCGTGGATGTTGATGCTGGTGGTGTATTCGGCTTCCAGCACCTTGGCCGCGGTACCGAAGGCCGCCGCCGTATCGCCGTCCTTGACGAAGAACTGTCCGGAATCGTCGAGCGCCTGCAGCCGCCTGGCTTCGTCGATCAACGACTGGCTCGACAGCTTGGCATTCGGGCCGTTGTCGTAGGTGATCTTCAGTGCATCCGCCGCCTTGCGGGCGTTGGCATAGGTATTGGCGACCGCCACCACCCATCCGGACGTGCTGCCGGTCTTGTCGTCGAGCGTCACGGCCTTGATGAAGCCCGGCACCTTCTTGGCCGCACTGTCGTCGACCGATTTCACCGTGGCGCCGAAACGCACCGGCGGGGTGACGACCTTGCCATAGGCCATGCCCGGCAGCATGACGTCGATGCCGTATTTCGCCGTACCGTTGCTCTTCGGCGGAATATCGAGCTGCGGCACCGAGACGCCGATCATGGTGTACTGATCGGGCGTCTTGAGCTTGATCGCCTTCAATTCATCCGCCGTGAAAGTCTTGGTGATCTTGCCGCTCTTGACGATGTCGGCAAAACTCATCTGCTTCTTCGACTTCGTGTGCGCGACGGCGGAATTACGCACCACCAGCTCGCCGGCCGGCACGCCCATGATGCTGCTTGCTGCTTCCGTCAACGCGATACGGCCGGCGGCGCCCGCGCGGCTCATCGCGTCGAAGTTCATCATCGTGCTCCAGCTGCCGCCGGTAATCTGCGCGCCGAGCACGGGATCGTTGAACTTCGGATCGTTGGACGCGAGTTGCACCCGCATGTCCTTCCAGTTCGAACCGAGTTCTTCGGAGACGATCTGCGCCATGGTCGAGGCGATGTGCTGGCCCATATCGGCCTTGCCGCAGGTGACGGTCACGATGCCGTCGGGCCCGATCGAATACCACACCGAGGGCTCGAAGCTGGAGGGCGCGGCGAGCGCCTGATCGATGCCGGGGGCGGCGGCATAGCCGAGCACGAGGCCCGTGGCGGCCGAGCCGACCAGGAACGAACGGCGGCTGAGATCGGCAGGCGCGCTGCCGGTGACTTTTACATGCGTATTCATGTGGCCCTCCGCTCGGTGCCGGCGTTAGAGGCGGTACGCATTTCGGATGCGGCGCGCATGATCGCCTTTTGAATGCGCGAATAAGTCATGCAACGGCACAGATTGCCGTCCATATGCGCGACCACTTCATCCCTGGTCGGATTGGAATTCTTCGACAGCAGTGCCGCCGCTTGCATGATTTGCCCGGACTGGCAGTAGCCGCATTGCGGCACCTGCTCGGCGATCCAGGCCTTCTGCAAGGGATGATCGCCCTTGGCGGACAGGCCTTCGATGGTGGTGATCTTCTTGCCGACGGCCTCGCTGACCAGGGTCTGGCAGGAGCGGACGGCTTCCCCATTGACGTGAACCGTGCAGGCGCCGCAGAGACCTGCGCCGCAGCCGAACTTCGTACCGGTCATCTGCAATTGCTCGCGGATGACCCAGAGCAACGGCGTATCGCCGGCCGCCTCGACGGACATATTCCGTCCATTGATGTTGAGATTTGGCATCTCGTCTCCCCTTCCGGTGTTGGCAGCCGCTTACGGCGGCATTCTCACGTTTGGGTATTGGCCGGCATCCACCGGGTCGATGCCAGTCGGCGCGAAGAATGATACCGAACTTTCCCGGAGGCAATCCAATTTGGAATCGTTCGAAGCAAGTAAAGCTTTGAAGCTGCCCGCTTGTGCGCTGCGGCAAGGCTTCGTCGTGGGCTTGTCAATCACGCGCGCGGCAGCAGGCGCATCTTCCGTTTCCGCATTTCCTATTCCCGAATGGATCGCGCTAGGATGCGGCTGGCAATGACGGCCCCGGCCGACAATCTCGCGGGATTTGCTTTGGGAAATCGACAATGCCGACCATCGATCGCGACGGAGTCAAGATCTATTACGAGGTTCACGGCTCCGGCCCACCGCTGCTGCTGACTCACGGCTATTCCTCGACCAGTGGGATGTGGCAGGGCCAGATCGCGGCCTTGTCGAAGCATCACAAGCTCGTGTTATGGGACATGCGCGGCCACGGTCAGTCCGGTTACCCCGAGGATACCGCGGCCTATAGCGAAGCACTGACGGTCGCCGACATGGCGGCGCTGCTCGATACCGTCGGCGCCGACAAGGCGATCGTCGGCGGGCTTTCGCTCGGCGGCTACATGTCGCTGGCGTTCTACCGCGCCCATCCGGATCGCGTCCGCGCGCTCTTGATCATCGATACCGGCCCGGGCTTCAAGAAGGACGAGGCCCGCGAGGTCTGGAACAAGCGCGCGCACGACACCGGCGACCGTTTCGAGCGCGAGGGGCTGGCGGTGTTGAAAACGGCCAGCCGCGAGCGCTCCAGCGTCACCCATCGCGATGCTACGGGCCTTGCGCGCGCCGCGCGCGGCATGCTGACCCAGCACGATGCCCGCGTGATCGAATCCCTGCCCGATATCAAGGTGCCGTCGCTGATCGTGGTCGGCGCCGACGACACGCCGTTCCTCGCCGCCTCCGACTACATGGCGGCCAAGATTCCCGGCGCGCAGAAGGTGGTGATCCCGGCCGCCGGCCACGCCGTCAACATCGACCAGCCGCAAGCCTTCATCGATGCCGTGCTGCCGTTCCTCGACAGCCTCGATGCCAAGGCAGGACAGAAAGCCGCCTCATGAAGACGACCGCTCTCGCCTTCGTGCTGATCATAGCCAGCTTCTCGCAAGCTGCCGCGCAGCACTTGCCGCCGATCGGCGGCCCCTACCCGCCGCCCTTCACCGAAACGCTATCGAACAACATTCCGCTGGCGTTCGGCATGGACGCCAATGAGGCCGCGCACGCGCTCGGCGTCCCGCTCAACTACATCCGCGGTCGTCCAGGCGATGAAATCTTCCTCGCCTTCCGCAACATCGGCGGCAGCGGATTGTTCTACAAGAAGGACCGGCTGTTTCTGCAATTCCGTAAAGGACGACTGGCCGGCTGGAAGGGCGACTGGGGTCACAACTGGATGTGGCAGTAGCCGCCCCGGGAACAGATCCTCGCAACCGACTTCGTGCAACTCAAACAACCCAAACAAAAAGGGATGACCCGTGGGACAGGATATCAAACTGACGGCTTCGGATGGTTTCAAACTCGGCGGCTATCGCGCCGATCCCGCCGGTGCGCCGAAAGCGGCCATCGTGGTGATCCAGGAGATCTTTGGCGTCAATCACCACATCCGCTCGGTCTGCGATCGGCTGGCAGCGGAAGGCTATGTCGCGATTGCGCCGTCGATCTTCGATCGCACCCAGCCGAACTTCCAATGCGGCTATTCACCCGACGAGATTGCGAACGCGCGAAAATTCATCGCCAATCCCGACTGGGCGGCGATGCTACGCGACACCCAGGCGGCGATCGATGCGGTGAAGGATGTCGGACCGGTCGGCATCATCGGCTTCTGCCTCGGCGGCAGCATCGCCTATGCCGCGGCGACCAAGTTGTCCGGCCTGTCGGCCGCGGTCGGCTACTACGGCGGCGCCGTCGTCCGCTTCGCCGACGACAGGCCGCAAGTGCCGACGCAACTGCATTTCGGTGAGAAGGACGCCGGCATCCCGCTGACGGATGTCGAGACCATCAAGGCCAAGCGGCCGGAGGTCGAAGTCCACGTCTATCCCGGCGCGCAGCACGGCTTTCACTGCGACGAACGGGCGAGCTACGACAAGGCCAGCGCTGATATCGCCTGGCCGCGCAGCCTGGCGTTTTTTGCGAAGCACCTGAAGAAGTAAGGCGTCTACTCTCCGCCGTCATTCCGGGATGGTCCGCAGGACCAGACCCGGAATCTCGAGATTCCGGGTTCGATGCTGCCGCATCGCCCCGGAATGACGAACTGCAACTAACGCCTCACTCGCCCTTGACGCCGGTTGCCTTCACGACATCGGCCCATTTCTCGTAGTCGCGGCGCAAGACCTTCTCGAACGTTTCCGCCGATCCACCGACCGGCACGAGGCTGAGCGTCTCGAGCCCGGCGACGCCCTCGGGCGAGGCGATGATGCGGGCGAGCTCGTCCGAAAGCTTCTTCACGATCTCCTTGGGCGTTGCGGCGGGCACGAACACGCCGAGCCAGCCTTCGATTTCAAAACCGGGGTAACCGAGTTCGCCCATCGTCGGCACGTCGGGCAGCGCGGTCCTGCGCTTTTCGCCGCCAACGGCCAACGGCCTGAGCTTGCCCGCCTTGATTTGCGCGCTCGCCGTGGTCAGGTCCTGGAACGCCGAGGTAACCGTGTTAGCAAGCAGGTCGTTCGTGAGAGGCGCCGAGCCGCGATAGGGCACGTGGGTCATGTCGATATTGGCGACCTTCTTGAGGAGTTCGCCATAGAGATGCGACGTCGTGGCGTTGCCGAAGGTGCCGTAAGGCTTTCCGGGGTTGGCCTTGGCATAATCGACCAGCTCCTTGACGGACTTGATCGGCTGCTGCTCGGGAACCACCAGAACGATGGTCGAAAGCCCGGCCTGGGTGACCGGCGCGAGATCCTTGAAGACATCATAGGGCAGCTTCGCCATGAGGCTCGGCGCCTGGATGATCTGCGTAATGCCGACCAGCACGGTGTAGCCGTCGGGCTGTGCCTTGGCGACGTAATCATTGCCGACCACGCCGCCGCCGCCGGACTTGTTCTCGACGACGACGGTCTGCTTCCACGCTTCCTGCAATTTGTTGGCCAGCAAACGCGCCAGCACGTCGGTCGCGCCGCCCGCGGGATACGGCACGACGAAGGTGATGCGCCGGCTCGGATAGGTATCCGCCGCGGCCTGATGCGAGGAGGCGCACAAAGCCGTCACGGCGATGGAAGCAAGCAGTGCTGCCGCAGTCGCCGCGCGCACCACGCTGACCGGCAAGTGATAGTTCATGGTCATACTCCGGATTGCAGGCACTCGACCGACAAACCGGCGCGCCTCGATTGAACGACGAGTTTCTACATCGCTGCAGCGCAAGATGGAACATGGTTTCGAACGTATTCAACGCATAGCGCCAATTCACCGCAACCTGGAGCTTCCAGACACGTGTGAAGCCGCACGTTTGCCACTGTAAGTTAGACCATTCCGCTCAGATTGAAGCCGCAACGCGATGCGGAACGCAGCATCCATTTCGGCGCAAAATGAATGATGAATTTTCCAGGTCAAATGCGAGGCAATTGCCTGACACAGATGCTCAGGAAAAAGCCGGATCGAAAATGACGATGCGGCGAAATGGCTCTGCGCTCTAGAACCAGCGTTCGCTGACGAGCACGGTGTCGCCCGGGCTGATCGGACTGCCGGGCGGAACGACGAAACGCGACGTACCTGACGCATCGGTGTGCGTGACCGTGACGCTGTCGCGCCGGGCGCGCGGCGAGAAGCCGCCGGCAATCGCCACCGCGCTCTCGACCGTCATGTTCGGTACATACGGATACTGGCCGGGTGCTGCGACCTCGCCGAGAATGAAGAAGGGACGATAGGCTTCGATCTCGACGGCGACCGACGGCTCCCTGATGAAGCCGGCGCGCAGCTTTGCGGCAATCGCTGCCGCCAGCCCCGCGGTGGTGCGGCCGCGCGCCGGCACCGAACCGATCAGCGGCATCGTGATCGAACCGCCGGCGCTGACGGCATAGGTGTTGGTGAGACCTTCCTGACCGTAGACAACGACGCGCAACTTGTCGCCGGCATCGAGATGATAGGCCGCGTCGTGTCGCACCGGCGCGGGTTCGGCATAGGCGACCGGCGCGGCCATCACGACGGCCGGCGGCGCTGCGCCTGGCGCGGAGGCGAAGGCGGTGCGAAGCGCGGCGACGGCGCCGCCACTGGAATCGGCCACGGCCGCCTGCGGCGGCGGGCCGCCAGGCGAACCATAAGCCACGGAATCGAGATCGCCTTGCGGCGCGACAGCGACCGGGCCGGTCGTGTGCATGCAGCCCGACAGAGCGAGCGCCGTGATGATTGCAGTGATCGGTATTCGAAACGCGCGTACAACCCGCACCGGAGCCATCCCTCAAAGCGAGACAGCTCTAGTCTTGCACCGGGTATGGTTAACAAAGGGTTTTTTGCGATCGGAGGTGGAGTAAATGAACCTCACTCTCCCCGCGCTTGCGGGGAGAGGAAAGGCAACCGGATCAGGCCGTCACACCGACGCCGATCGGGCACGACACACCGGTGCCGCCCAATCCACAATAGCCCGCCGGGTTCTTGGCGAGATATTGCTGATGATAATCCTCGGCAAAATAGAATTCACCCGACGGCGCGATCTCGGTGGTGATGGCGCCGAGCCCCTTGGACGCCAGCGCCTTCTGATACATCGCCTTCGATGCGTCGGCGGCCTGGCGCTGCGCATCGCCAAACGTGTAGATCGCCGAACGATACTGGGTGCCGACATCATTGCCCTGCCGCATGCCCTGCGTCGGGTTGTGATTTTCCCAGAACGTCTTGAGGAGTTGCTCGTAGGAGATCTTCTTCGGATCGAACACGACCAGCACCACTTCGGTATGGCCGGTGCGGCCCGAGCAAACCTCTTCATAGGTGGGATTGGGCGTATGCCCGCCGGCATAGCCGACGGCGGTGGCATGGATGCCGTCCCCGAGTTCCCAGAACTTGCGCTCCGCGCCCCAGAAGCAGCCGAGGCCAAACACAGCCTGCTCGAGGCCGGCGGGATAGGGCGGCTGAAGCTTGCGGCCGTTGACGAAGTGCGCGGTCGCAGTCGGTATCGGGGCGGCACGGCCCGGCAGCGCTTCGGCTGCACTTGGCAACGCGGTGGTCTTGCGCATGAACAACATGGAATACCTCCAGGCGGGACATCGGCGGACGCGACGATGCGCGTCGGCCGGTTGGACTTCTATATATGTCTTTACGTCGGAAGCCGCAGCCCTGTTACGCCCCCAGGGCAGGAACGGGGCTCCGGTCAGTCCCGCGAATAGCCGATCAGCGGCTTGCGAGGCCGGAACAGGATCATGAGCAGAATGCCGACCACGCCCAGCACGGCGAACACCGGCTGATCCAACAAAACCTTGACGACGCTGTTCCAGAGCCAGGGCGAGATGCCCTCCAGCCAGGTCCGGAACGCGAGCTGGCTGGACTGATGGACGTCGTTCCAGAACTGGCCGAACCGGGTGAACCGCAGGGTCTGGTCGGCGACGAAACGGGCACCGTCATAGACCATGAAGATGAATCCGCCGGCCAGGAGCAGGAGGCCAATAAGCCGGAAAAAACCGCGGATCATGCGTCACCTTATATCTGTTGCCCCGAAAAAGGCCGTCAGCCAATACCGGGGGTACCCCGGAAATTCAACCTCATCAGCACCTTACGCACCCTTTACGCCCCCTTTTCCGGCCCCCCAAAGAGGGCGGAAAGCGTTGACGGTGCAGAATGCGCCCTCTATAAGACCCCCAATGGCGGCGGGCGCAATCCCGCCGCCGCTGTTCTTTGAGCAGCGCCGCCTTCGGAAGCATTTTGGCCTCCGTCCATGGCATCCTCAAGAACGGCTACGTCAGAACACCCTGGAAAACACAACCAGCGTCCACGCAATTTGAACGGCCGGCGCGCTCAAGGGCCGACCACCCGAGCGATGACAGCCGAAGGATAGTTGAGAACATGGCCAATACCACTTCCGCCAAGAAGGCGACCCGCAAGATTGCCCGCCGCACCATCGTCAACAAGTCGCGCCGCACCCAGATGCGTGGCGCTGTCCGCACCGTCGAGGAAGCGATCAAGAGCGGCGATCACAATGCAGCCCTGGAAGCGATGAAGCGCGCGGAACCGGAACTGATGCAGGCGGCGCAGCGCAACATCATTCACAAGAACAATGCGAGCCGGAAAGTGTCGCGCCTGACTCACGCGATCGCCAAGCTCGCGAAGTGAGCTGACAGAAATCGATATTAGTCAAAGCCCGGCTTCGCCGGGCTTTTCTTTTTTGGTGGTGCGCACGAAGGCAAAATCAATTTCGCCGCGCGCGTGCATTCTGTTGACTTTCGGGCACACACGGAAGGACACGCACGGGACCGACCGTGACAATTCGAATTGTCTCGTTGCTGGACACCGGCTTACGTGTCACATTTCTCGCACCCGTAATTTTACGAGGTGCAACTTATTGCAGCGGCGTTGTCGTGCGCAGTTGCGAAAGGTGCGACCACAATGATCGCTAATCTGGCGCGAGCTTCTTCCACCTGCATCTCTGCCGCGAAGGGTTACCCTTCAAAAGCAATTCCGAAAAACTTCGTCTCGCTAATCACTTATCCACATAGCGAGGACAAGCGTTTTGAAAACCGGTCGCGGTAACCACGATTGTAACGGTTTCTTAAAAAATTTTGCGAGTGCAGCGAAAACTGTCACGCGCGCTCGCGCCGCCGGATTCTCTGCGCTGATTCAAAAACTTGGTGTGGAGTTTCGCAATTGCAGCGTTGCAACACCGCCGCAGAGTCGGGCAGCCGTGTCGAATCACGGATTGTCAGAAATCGCGCTTGGTGTATTTGTAACTCGTTCGCGACGTTCAAGGCTCTCCTGACCAGCGCGGTATGAGACCCAAGAGCGGACGTGCAAATCGGCGGCGGTGTGCGCGTTAGCGACGCTTTCCAAGCGAAGCTGAGTTGGTAACTCATAGCAATATGAGAACGGCTGTTCTGTGTCTAAATTTCCCGGCGTGGCGCTCACGTTGCAAGCGCGCTCCGGACAAGGGGAATGAGATGCTTACCGACGATGCAACGATGGGGAACGCGGAGCTTGTGAACGTGTTGAAGACGACAGACTGAGGTACGCGGCGGCGCAGCAACGAACAAGCGGATGTTCGGTGGCGGCAGACTGGCTTTGAAAACACTGGTGATCTGATTGCTCGCCGCGCGTTCTCGCGGTGAGAGGGGGAGGTACTATGCTTTACGGAATCAACGCGACATTCGACACGCCCATTTCCATCGTGACCGCTTCAGAATCCCTGAATGCTGCAGAATCCCTGAACGACGTATTTAGCCGCCCCACGCGAGCTCCGGGTAGACCGTCGAGTACGCGCTGACCTCGCGGTAGCCTCTCACTCCCTCCAGCCCTTGATCTGAGCAAACGGCGATTCTGCCGTACGCCCGATCTGTGTCTGGAGGTGACTGAAGCGCCATGTCGAGGTCACGTCTGGCAGGAAACCTGCAGGGCAGCCGCCAGACGATTTCGCAAAATACTATTACTCATTCAGAAAAGTTCTCAGGCAATGACAAATATGGAACAGGATCGCTGGTCGCGCGTGAAGGGGCGGTTGCGGACGAGCGTCGGCGAGGATGTCTATACGAGCTGGTTTGCGCGCATGGATCTCGAAAGCGTGCAGGACGAAGCCGT
This sequence comes from Bradyrhizobium paxllaeri, assembly GCF_001693515.2. NCBI lineage: Bacteria > Pseudomonadati > Pseudomonadota > Alphaproteobacteria > Hyphomicrobiales > Nitrobacteraceae > Bradyrhizobium > Bradyrhizobium paxllaeri. Next base: position 230,597 of record NZ_CP042968.1, on the reverse strand, counting down.
ACATCTGTCGGTGCCGACCCGGTTTCTCAAGAGCTGGATCCAGGCGCATTACGCCGACCGTGTCCTGACCTGCTGGCAGGCAGAGATGCCGGAAGTGCACCGGATCGACCTCACCGTGCGCACGGCGATGCGATCCGCCGCACCCGCCAAGGAAGCAACCGCGCCGGCCGATCAACGCCGCACCGAGCAGGTCAACGGCCGGCCCGCGCCTGAATTGCGCGCCACGGCGACGGCGCCGGTATCCGCCAGTCATGATGCGCTCGGCGGCTCGCCGCTCGATCCGCGGCTGACCTTTGCAAGTTTTGTGATCGGCCGCTCCAACACGCTGGCGCATGCCGCCGCGCGTCAGGTCGCCGAAGGACGTCGCGGCGATCCCGTGATGTTCAACCCGCTCTACATTCACGCCGGCGTCGGCCTCGGCAAAACCCATCTGCTGCAGGCGGTGACGTGGGCCGGCAATTCGGGCAGTGAGCGCAAGGTGCTCTATCTCACCGCCGAGAAATTCATGTACGGCTTCGTCGCCGCGCTGAAGACACAGACGGCGCTGGCCTTCAAGGAAGCGCTGCGCGGCATCGACGTGCTCGTGATCGACGACCTGCAGTTCCTGCAGGGCAAGTCGACCCAGGCCGAGTTCTGCCACACGCTGAACGCGCTGATCGATGCCGGCCGCCAGGTGGTGATCGCCGCCGACCGACCGCCGTCCGATCTGGAAAGCCTCGATGATCGCGTGCGCTCGCGGCTGGCCGGCGGGCTCGTTGTCGAAATGGGTTCGCTCGGCGAAGAACTCCGGCTCGGAATCCTCAAATCGCGCGTGGCTGCGGCCCGCGCGCATCACGCGAGCTTCGATGTGCCGGAAACGGTGCTGGATTATCTGGCGCGCACCATTACCCATAATGGCCGCGACCTCGAAGGCGCCATCAACCGCCTGCTCGCCCACTCCAAGCTCAACAACCAGCCGGTGACGCTGGAAATGGCCGAGCGCGAGGTGCGGGACCTGATCCGTCCGCAGGAACCGAAGCGGATCAAGATCGAAGACATCCAGCGGGTGGTCGCGCGGCAATACAATGTCAGCCGTTCGGACCTGCTGTCGTCCCGCCGGACCGCAAACGTCGTCCGCCCGCGCCAGGTCGCGATGTATCTGGCGAAGACGCTGACGCTGCGCTCACTGCCGGAGATCGGCCGCCGGTTCGGCGGACGCGACCACACCACCGTGCTGCACGCCGTGCGCAAGATCGAGGCACTGGTGGCCCGGGATACGGCGCTGTCCGAAGAGGTCGAGTCGCTGAAACGGCAATTGCAGGAATAGTGGCTGCAGGAACAGGACCTGGCTCCTCCCAAACCTCTCCCGCCCCGATTCCAGGGCGGGAGAATTTTTTTCTGCCCCATTTTCCTGCCGCAAAAGTGGGGAACGGGGGCCCGCCTCCCTTGCACCGGAGGGCCATCCGCGCCACCTTGCGGTCCCCCCGGGGGTTTGATCAAATCCGATCCTGATCCGGCTTTTCGGGTTTCCAATGCCGCGGCGCTGCCTTGACGGGCCGCCCGGCTTTTCCATCTCTGGCGGGTATTGCAATGAAGGTCACCGTCGAACGCGCGCAACTGCTGAAATCGCTGGGTCACGTCCATCGCGTGGTTGAGCGCCGAAATACCATCCCGATCCTCGGCAACGTGCTGGTCCGCGCCGAAAACGCCAGGCTGTCGCTGAAGGCGACCGACCTCGACCTCGAGGTGACCGAAACCCTGGCGGCGGAAACCGCGACCGGCGGCTCCACCACGGTGCCGGCCCATATGTTCTACGACATCGTCCGCAAACTGCCCGACGGCTCGCAGATCGTGCTGGAAGCCGACGGCGACCGCTCGGTGATGGCGATCCGCGCCGGCCGCTCGCGCTTCACGCTGCAGACACTGCCTGAAAGCGACTTCCCCGATCTCGCCGCCGGTGACATGACGCATTCGTTCTCGCTTGCGGCCTCCGACGTCAAGCGGCTGATCGATCGCACGCAGTTTGCGATCTCAACCGAAGAGACCCGCTATTACCTCAACGGCATCTATCTGCACACCGCCGGCAGCGCCAAGGCCGCAACCCTGCGCGGGGTGGCGACCGACGGGCATCGCCTGGCGCAAATCGATCTGGCGCTGCCCTCCGGTGCCACCGGCATGCCCGGCGTGATCGTGCCGCGCAAGACGGTGGGCGAGGTGCAGCGGCTGATCGAGGACAATGAAGCCGAAATCAAAATCGAGCTGTCGCAGGGCAAGATCCGCTTCACGCTCGGCAATGTGGTGCTGACCTCGAAACTGATCGACGGAACTTTCCCGGATTACGGCCGCGTCATACCGCAGAACAACGACAAGGAACTGATCGTCGACAAGAAGGATTTCGAGGCTGCGGTAGATCGCGTTTCGACCATTTCCAGCGAGCGCGGCCGTGCCGTGAAACTCGCATTGTCTTCGGGCAAGCTGGTGCTGTCGGTGACCAATCCGGATTCCGGCAGCGCCACCGAAGAGCTCGAAGTCGAATACGCCTCCGACGCGCTCGATATCGGCTTCAACTCGCGCTATCTGCTCGACATCGCCGCCCAGATCGAAGGCGAAGTCGCCGTGCTGCGCCTGGCCGATCCCGGCTCGCCGACGCTGGTGCAGGACAAGGACAACAAGGGCGCGCTGTACGTGCTGATGCCGATGCGGGTGTGAGCCTCACTGTCATTGCCGGGCTTGACCCGGCAATCCATCAAACAAAAATGACCTATTGGGTGTACATCCTCGCGAGCAAACCCGGCGGAACACTGTATGTCGGTGTAACGAACAATCTAGTGAGGCGCGTCTACCAGCACCGCGAAGGCTTGGCTGACGGATTTACCAAGCGATACGGCATCAAAACACTGGTATACTTCGAAGCACACGACGCAATTGCGACCGCGCTTCAACGAGAGAAGAACATCAAGCATTGGTCGCGCGAGTGGAAAATCGATCTAATCGTCGCGGGCAATCCCGATTGGAAGGATTTGTACGATGAGATTGTCCGCTAGCGCGGACGATGGATTGCCGGGTCAAGCCCGGCAATGACAACCTGATATGACCCCCTCTCGCATCCACCGTCTTTCGCTCACGCACTTCCGCAACTACCGCGCGGGAAGCGTGCAGACGCGCGGCGACGTGGTGGTGCTGGTGGGGCCGAACGGCGCCGGCAAGACCAATTGCCTGGAGGCAATCTCGTTTCTCTCGCCCGGACGCGGCCTGCGGCGCGCGACGCTGGAGGATGTCGCCGACAATCAGGGCAACGGCTCCTGGGCGGTGTCCGCCGAAGTCGAGGGGGCGCTCGGACTTGCCACGCTCGGCACCGGCATCGATGCGCCGGCTGCGGAAGGCGCCTCCACGAGCCGGCGCTGCCGGATCGACCGCGAGCCCGTAAGTTCGGCGACCGCGTTCGGCGATCATCTGCGGATGGTCTGGCTGACGCCGACGATGGACGGGCTGTTTCTCGGCGCGGCTTCGGAACGGCGGCGCTTCTTCGACCGGCTGGTGCTGGCGATCGACAGCGAACATTCCAGCCGCGTGTCTGCGCTGGAACGTTCGCTACGCTCGCGCAACCGCCTGCTCGAAGTGCGCAACTATGACGACCATTGGTGTGACGCGATCGAGCGCGAAACCGCCGAGCTTGCGGTTGCGGTTGCCGCCACGCGCGGCCAGACTGTGACGCGGCTGGCGGCGATGCTGCGCGAACGTGGGCAAGCCTCCGCCTTTCCGTCGGCCCAGATCATGCTCGACGGCTGGATGGAAAACGCACTGGTCAACGAATCAGCCACCGCTGTGGAGGATCGTTACCGCGAGACCCTGCGCGCCAGCCGCGCCCGCGACGCCGCCGCCGGCCGCACGCTGGATGGCCCTCACCTCACCGACCTGCAGGTGGTCTATGCGCCGAAAAACATGCCGGCGCGCGACGCCTCCACCGGCGAGCAGAAGGCGCTCTTGATCGGGCTGGTGCTGGCCCATGCCACCCTCGTCGCCGAGATGACCGGCATCGTCCCGCTGTTGCTGCTCGACGAAGTCGTCGCCCATCTCGACCCCAGCAGGCGCAAGGCGCTGTTCGATGAGCTCGCAAAGCTCGGCGCGCAGGTCTGGATGACCGGCGCCGATCCAGCCGCCTTCGTCGATATCGGCCCGGGCGGCGAGATTTTCGACGTGGAGGCCGGCCAGGTAAGCCGCCGCACCTGAGGCCTGCGAACCCGCCCCGCTTGAACCAAATCCTGTACTGGCCCGACTAGACGTTCGATTCCAAGAAACCCGCACTGGAACTGATTGAGTGTTGGCGGATTCCTCGGTTGCGGCTGGCGCGACGAGGAACAGTATCATGGCAGGATGGCGGCAAGCGATCGAATTGGCGATGACCGACGATGAGGTTGAGACGTTGGCGGCTCTTTCGCGGTCAAGAACCGAGCCAGCGAGCCGGGTCTCGCGGGCACAGATGCTGCTGGCCTACCGGGATAATCCGTCGTTCTGTGCCGTGGGGCGCAGACTTGGGGTCCATCACCAGACCGTCGAGCGCTGTGTCGAGCGGGCGCTGGCCCATGGCCCGCTGGGGGCCCTCGACGATCGGCCGCGGCCTGGCAGGGAGCCCACGATCACGCCGGAGGCCAAAGCTTGGCTGGCGTCGCTGGCGTGCGACAAGGCCAAAGACCACGGCCATCCGCATGAATTGTGGACGACGCGATTGCTGGCACGCCATGCGCGCGTGCATGGACCAGCGGCAGGGCACAGGTGTCTGGCCAATTTGGTCCAGGGCACGGTGTGCAAGATCCTCGGCAAAGAGGAAATCAAGCCGCACAAGGTGCACTACTATCTGGAGAACCGCGACAGCGAATTCGAACAGAAGATGGCCGAGGTCCTGTGTGTCTATCGTGAAGTCGAGGTTCTGAAAAAAACCTCTACCGGATCGAAGAGGCGAGGCAAGCCGGTGGCAATCGTCTCCTGCGACGAAAAGCCAGGAATCCAGGCTATCGCAACGACGGCGCCGGATTTGCCGCCCGTGCCTGGGGCTCACGCCACCTTTGCGCGGGATCACGAGTACAAACGTCATGGCACGCTCAGTCTGTTGGCCGGGATCGATCTGCTGACCGGCAAGGTCCATGCTCTCGTGAGAGACCGCCATCGCAGCCGGGAGTTCGTTGAATTCCTCAAGTTACTCGATGCCGCTTATCCGAGAGGCACTGCAATCAAGCTGATCCTCGACAATCATTCCGCGCACATATCGAGAGAAACCACAGCGTGGCTTAACGCCCGCCCCGTCGGACGCTTTGAACTCACCTTCACTCCCAAGCACGGCTCCTGGCTCAACCTGATCGAGGGCTTCTTCTCCAAGTTTGCCCGCTCGACGTTGCGCCACATCCGGGTGACCTCAAAACACGAGCTGAAGGAGCGCATCATGGCCGGCATCGACGACGTCAACCGCCATCCGGTCATCCATACTTGGTCCTACAAACTTGCCGAGGCCGCCTGATTATGATTCGAACCAAGGAAACGCTCGACTAGTTTTCGGAAGCGGCGTTACGACGCCGGAGCCTGCGTGGCCGCGCGGGCGAAAATGGCGCGCCAATCGATACCGGAGACGAAGAATGTCGAGAACCAAGCGCGGGATCGTCCCGGCCCGAAAACACCTGCTGCCGCTGATCTTCCTGATCGGCGTCAGCCTACCGCTTGCAGCCCGAGCCGACAGCGGCACCGTCGACGTCCGCACCCTGCCGCGGCTGGAAGGCGCCGTGGAAGATACCGCTCGTACCCAATCCTACAGCCTGAGCTATGGCGTTGGCAGCGTTGTCGCGATCACGACGCAAGCCACCAAAAAGCTGCTCGTCGCCGACGGCTGGGTGCAATTTTTGCGGCCGCTGGACGAGAAGAGCACCACCCTGACTTTCAAGAAGGCCCAGCAAGGGCTCAGCATCCACTTCACCCAGGGGCTCGGCCGTCCCGACCAATCGGTGGTGTCCTACAATTCCGACCGGATCACCTCGAACGTGCCGTTCCCACCTCAGGCGACCGGCATCGTGTTTGACCAGCACCGGCCCTATCTCGGCTGCATCGCGCCTGCCGCCTTCGACGCGACGCTGGATTTCTTCCGCAAGGAGATGGCGGCGATCGGCTGGAAACAACTCACCGCCGCTGACGTGGCCGCGCGATGGCCGAACGCGGAGTTCAACGAGACGGTGGAGAACGGCGTCCGTATCTACTACACGCACGCCGACGGCGACGGGTTCTACCGGCAGCGGCCGGTCATGCTGACACTGCAGCGCCGCAGCGACGGCCAGACCGGCGTGGAAATCCGGGTCGCGTCTTTCGCACTACCCGAGACGCTGGAAGCCGACTCTGAAATGGCCGGCCTGCCCAGGCCGAAGCCGACCAAGGCGGCGAAAAGTTTGGGCGGCTCGGATTCCGTCCGCCGCCAGGTCGAGGTCGCGGTCATCGCCGAACTGCCCGCAACGCTTGCCTTCTATCGCCGCGAACTCGCCAGCCGCAACTGGACCGAAGAGACGAAGGGCGCGGTGGTCACGCCTGATAACGTCACGCTGAATTTCGTCTCCGCCGAGCAGACTGCAACGCTGACGCTCGCGCGCAAATACGATCTGACCGTCGTCGGTCTCGTCACGCAGATGACGGAAGCGGCGCTGGCAGCGCGCGCCAGGGCAAAGAAGGAAGCGGACGCGAGATTCATGAATGACGCGGCCGCTCTGGCCAAGCAGGTGATTGCCGCCGACGCGGCGCGACGCGTTGCCCAAGCCGCCAATCTCTCGGATGCGCCGCTCCGCGCACTTGCCGGTAATGCGACCCCGCTACCATTGCCGGAGAACGCGGAAGACGTGAAATTCGACGGCGCCGACGGCAACCTCGAATTCAATTCCGCTTCCAGCGTGAAGGCGGTCTCGGCCTTTTACCGTAGCTCGCTGCAGTCGCAGGGCTGGAAGGAGAGGCCCTCGGTCATCAACCAGCCCAACATGGCCGTGATGAAATTTTCAAAGGCCCGCAAGACGCTGTCGCTCACCGCCATGCAGATGGGCCCCAAGGTCCGCGTCAGCGCCGATGGATCGGGGCTGGTGGTGGCGAGCGCCGCATCGGAAAGCCGAAAGGCATCGAGCGGATCGTCCAGCAAGACGGTCGACACGCTTGAGCTCGATCCGGATTCGGCGCTGCCGGTGCCGAAGCAACGCTCCATGACCTCGATCGGCACCGGAAAAATGCCCGGCAGCGATGCACCGTTCCGCAAGGAGCTGGAAGCCAGCATCCCCGCCGAGCTCAACACCGTGCTCGCCTTCTACCGCAGCGAACTCGGCAAGCGCGGCTGGCAGGAGACCGAAGGCGCCGTCGTCAAGCCCGACCAGGCGCACCTGGCATTCACCTCTTCCGACGGACCGGCGACGCTGAAGCTCGGCCGCAGGAACGGCGAAACCACCGTCAATCTCGCACAGAAGTATCCCACCGCAGCCGCCAAAGCCGACGTCGTGCCGAAGCCGGGTCATTCGAAGCTGATGTTCGGCAATATCGGCAAGAGCGACGCCACGATTTCGATCAACAAGCAGACGATCAAGGTCGCGGCAGGCGCCGGCGGTCCGCAATCGGCCAGACCGCCGATGATCGATCTGCCGCCGGGCAAATACCAGTATGCGTTGAAAATCGCAGGCGGGCCGACGCGCAGCAACCAGATCGAGATTGGCGCCGGCGACACCTGGGGCGTGATGATCGGCCCGGGCGGCGACGTGCTGCCGTTGCAGATGTACTGAGCGCGACCTATCGCGGCCTGCTTGCAGACGCCGCGCAGGACCAGCATCACCGCAATGCCCCGCAGACCTCCAGCAGGTCCGCGGCGACCTGCCATTTTTCCGTGCAATGGCCCGCAGAAATCAGGCGATCGAGGGCGCAAAATCGACCCTCGAATCGCGCTTTTCGAGAGCCTCAGAATCGACCCTTGAAGACCTTGAAAAAGGGTAAAAAACCACCATTTATTCAAAGACTTGTAGATGGAGAGATTGCGCTAGGCGCAATGCCTCTTTCATGGCACAAATAGAGCAATCAGCGCCTCATATTGTGCAGCTGATTCGGGACACCCTCGAAGGCCTCACATGACAGAACCTGCCCGGCAGACCCCTGCCGATACTGAGCATCCAATTCCGGTCGAGTATGGCGCGGAATCGATCCGGGTGCTGAAGGGCCTCGATGCCGTGCGCAAGCGGCCGGGCATGTATATCGGCGATACCGATGACGGTTCCGGCCTGCACCACATGGTCTACGAGGTCGTCGACAACGCCATCGACGAAGCGCTCGCGGGCCACGCCACGCGCGTCGATGTCGTTCTCAATGCGGACAATTCCGTTACCGTGCGCGATGACGGCCGCGGCATTCCCGTCGACATCCACAAGGGTGAAGGCATCTCCGCAGCCGAGGTCATCATGACCCAGCTCCATGCCGGCGGTAAGTTCGACCAGAACTCCTACAAGGTTTCCGGCGGCCTGCACGGCGTCGGCGTCTCCGTCGTCAACGCGCTGTCGAGCTCGCTGAAGTTGCGGGTCTGGCGCGACGACAAGGAACATTTCGTCGAGTTCGCCCATGGCGACTCGGTGGCGCCGCTCAAGGTAGTCGGCGAAGCGCAAGGCAAGCGCGGCACCGAAGTCACCTTCCTTGCCTCGACCGAGACCTTCAAGAACATCGAGTATGATTTCGCGACCCTGGAACACAGGCTGCGCGAACTCGCCTTCCTCAACTCCGGCGTTCACATCATCCTCTCCGACATGCGTCACGCGGTCGAGAAGCGCGAGGAGATGCAATATGCCGGCGGCGTCGAGGAGTTCGTCAAATACCTCGACCGCAACAAGAAGGCGATCGTGCCGATCCCGATCATGGTGCGGTCGGAAGCCAATGGCATCGGCGTCGAGGCGGCGCTGTGGTGGAACGACAGCTACCACGAGAACGTGCTGTGCTTCACCAACAACATCCCGCAGCGCGACGGCGGCACCCATCTCGCCGGCTTCCGCGGCGCGCTGACGCGCCAGGTCAACGGCTATGCCGAGGCGAACGCGAAGAAGGAGAAGATCGCGCTCACCGGCGACGATTGCCGCGAGGGCCTCACCGCTGTGCTGTCGGTGAAGGTGCCGGACCCGAAGTTTTCGTCGCAGACCAAGGACAAGCTGGTGTCCTCGGAAGTGCGCCCGGTGGTCGAGAACGTCCTCAACGAGGCGTTGGCGGCGTGGTTCGAGGAGCATCCGACCGAAGCGAAAGTCATCGTCGGCAAGGTGATCCAGGCCGCCGCCGCGCGCGAGGCCGCCCGCAAGGCGCGCGAGCTGACCCGCAAGAGCCCGCTCAGCGTCTCCTCGCTGCCCGGCAAGCTCGCCGACTGCCAGGAAAAGGATCCGGCCAAGTCGGAACTGTTCATCGTCGAGGGTGACTCGGCCGGCGGCAGCGCCAAGCAGGGCCGCAACCGCGAATTCCAGGCGGTGCTGCCGCTGCGCGGCAAGATCCTCAATGTCGAGCGCGTCCGCACGGACAAGATGTTGTCTTCCGAGCAGATCGGCACGCTGATCACCGCGCTCGGCACCGGCATCAGCGACGACTTCTCGGCCGACAAGCTGCGCTATCACAAGATCATCGTGATGACGGACGCGGACGTCGACGGCGCCCATATCCGCACGCTGCTGCTAACCTTCTTCTACCGGCAGATGCGCGAACTGATCGATCGCGGCCACCTCTATATCGCGCAGCCGCCGCTCTACAAGGTAACGCGCGGCAAGTCCGAGCAGTACCTGAAGGACGAGCGCGCGCTGGAAGATTATCTGATCTCGACGGGGCTTGACGACTGCGTCTTCAAACCGGCATCGGGTTCGGAGCGCGCGGGCCGCGACCTGCTGTCGCTGGTCGAGGACGCGCGCGTCATCCGCGGCATCCTGAACAATCTGCACAGCCGCTATAACCGGAAGGTGGTCGAGCAAGCCGCGATTGCGGGCGTCCTCAACCCGAGGATCACCGCCGATATCGCCACCGCCAATGCCGCGGCCGAATACATCGCCAAGCGTATGGACAAGCTGGCTGACGAAGTCGAGCGCGGCTGGGTCGGCCGTTTCGCCGAGGGCGAAGGGTTCTTCTTCGAGCGCACCATCCGCGGCGTCAAGGATGTCGCCATCATCGACGACGCCCTGCTCGGCTCGGCGGATGCGCGCAAGCTCGACGACTATGCCGCGAAACTGCAGGAAGCCTATCCGAATCCCGGCCTGCTGCGCCGCAAGGATACCGAAACCACCATTCACGGGCCAGTCAGCCTGTTCGAGGCGGTGACCGACGCCGGCCGCAAGGGCGTGGCGCTGCAGCGCTACAAAGGCCTCGGCGAGATGAATCCCGATCAGCTCTGGGAAACCACGCTCGACACCAACGAGCGTTCGCTGCTGCAGGTGAAGGTCAAGGAGGTCGACGAGGCCGACGACATCTTCACCAAGCTGATGGGTGACGTGGTCGAACCGCGCCGCGAATTCATCCAGGATAACTCGCTCAGCGCCAATGTCGACGTGTGAGGCAGCGGGCGCCTGTCCCGCTTAGCCCGCCACTGCCAGCAGCAGGCTCGCCAGCTCATTTGGATGCGTAATGTACGGCAGGTGCGAGCTCGCGATTTGGCGTGATCGCCATCCCGCCGTCTCGTTCGCCGCCCGCGCGTAGCGATCGAATCCCGGATGCGGCCACTGCGTGCGAATATAGGTGCGAGGCAATTTTTCGGCGGCAGCATTCCTGCGCTTCACCGGCTCCTTGAAGTGGCCGAATGGCGTCGGGCGAAGCCTCGGCAGTATCCAATCGAGATCGGCGTCATCGGTCACTAGCCACGTCTCGGCGACAAGCTTCTTCCATGGCGGGGCAGCGAAACGCGGCAGGAGCCAGCCGTCGCCCTCTTTCTGCACCAATGCTTCCAGAGCCGGCCGGCGGTCGGGCGCGATCACGTCCAGCATGCTCTGGCCGTCGTCAGGCACGAACGCATCGAGAAACACCAGATGTGCGATCCGTTCGGGCATGTGATCGGCAACGCCTGTCATCACCATGCCGCCCGAACTGTTGCCGACGAGGATGACGTTGCGCAGGTCCTCGCATTCGATGACATTGGCGATGTCGCGGATATGGGCTTCGAGCCCGATTTCCGGCTTGGCCAGATGCGCACGTTCGCCAAGCCCGGTCAGCGTCGGAGCGAACACCTCGTGCCCTTGCGCACGCAGCAGCGGCGTCAGCTTTTTCCAGCACCAGCCGCCGAACCAGGCTGGATGGATCAGGACATAGATCATCTTGCGGCCCTCCTGCGACTGCGCATTCGAATCGCCTGAGGTCGCGACCGCGGCGATTGCCGCGCCACCGATCGCGGCCAAGGCGTCCCGGCGCGAAAAGCCTGCATAGCTGCGCTGGCCCATGGCTCTCTCCACAAGTTGCCGCCGCACAGCGGGTTTGGAGCGAGAAAGGACAGCATCGTTTGCCGAACGCCCGACGGCGACAAGTCCAAAATCTGGACTGGTTCGGGCTACCCGAACGTGTTTGAATCCTCGCCATGAAAAGCGGCTACGGCGAGTTCTGCCCGATAGCAAAGGCGTCCGAAATTTTCGCGACACGTCGGACGCCGCTCGTTCTCCGCGAGTTGATGTTGGGCGCGCACAATTTCAACGACATTCACCGCGGCGTGCCGTTGATGTCGCGGACGCTCCTGGCCGAGCGCCTGCGGCATCTGGAACAAGACGGAATCATCACAAAAAGAACTCAGCCTGACGGCTCAACCCATGAATACTGGCTGACGCCGTCAGGCGAAGCATTTCACGATGTGTTGCGCGACCTGTCGCGCTGGGGCCTGGCGCATGCCCGCGATCGCCTCGCCGCAAGCGATCTCAATCCTGGCTTGCTGATGTGGCGAATGCGCAAGCGCGTCGACATCAGCGCGTTGCCGGAGCATCGCGTGGTGATCCGCTTCGAATTCTCCGGCGTTCCCAGAAGCCGAACGGCATTGCGCGTGATTTGGCTTGTTCTCGAACGGACGGGCGCTGACATCTGCTTTAAGGATCCGGGATACGCCGCCGACCTGACCGTTCGCGGCGATGTTGCCATCCTTGTCCGGCTTTATCTCGGGTACGTGCATTGGCATGAGGTCGCTGGAAAAACATTGTCGATCGAGGGCGATCGACAGATGGCGCGACAGCTACCACTCTGGCTTCAGCTTCACAGACAACTCGGCCGGGACTACCTGCCTTTTGGACGTCCTGCGGCTTGACGGCCGTCGCGAGAGGATGCGGATGGTCGGCATTCGCCTGCGGCTGCTGCGCGCTCGGGCGAATTCTGGTAAGTCGGGGATCTTCGTTGGACTACCCCCCGCAGCGTCAATGAACGCATTACTTGTGCAGGTGTTATCTGCTATAGCGCCTGCACCAATCGTTGATTTTGCTGCAGAATTTTTCGTAATGGGAGCCTGGAAATCATGTCGGGGACAGCGCCCGTGCCGCCCATCCAGTACATCGTCGAAGGCGGCCACCGGCTTTCGGGCACGATCGAGCCGTCCGGCAACAAGAATTCGGCACTGCCGATCATCGCGGCCGCCCTGCTCACCGAGCACCCGGTGACGCTGGATAACGTGCCGCGCATTCGCGACACCGAAACGCTGGTCGAATTGATCCGCTCGGTTGGTGCATCCGCGGAATGGAAGGCGCGCAATACGCTGGTGATCCAAGCCAAGGAAGTTCGCGCCGCCGACCTCGATCCCGAACTGTGTGCGCGCATCCGCGCCTCGATCCTGCTGGCGGGGCCGCTATTGGCGCGCTGCGGCGAGGTGGCGCTGCCGCCGCCGGGCGGCGACGTCATCGGCCGCCGCCGCCTCGATACGCATTTCCTCGCCTTCGAGCAGTTGGGCGCCACCGTCACCGCCACGCACCGGCTGGAGTTCCGCGCTGTCAGGCTGAAGGGCGCCGACGTCTTCCTCGACGAGCCCAGCGTCACCGCGACAGAGAACGCGCTGGTCGCAGCGGTCGCCGCCCATGGCACGACCTATCTGCGCAACGCGGCCTCCGAGCCGCATGTGCAAGATCTCGCGCATTTCCTGGTCGCGCTCGGCGCGAAGATCGAGGGCATCGGCACCAACACCATCATCGTGCACGGTCCGGCGACGCTCGGCGGCGCCAGCTATTCGATCCAGCCCGACCATATCGAGGTCGGCTCGCTGATCGGGCTCGCCGCCGTAACCCGCTCGCCGCTGCGCATTGCGAAGGCCGGCGTCGAGCATCTGCGTTCGATCCGGATGGGCTTTGAGCGGCTCGGCATTGTCTGCGGCGTCGAGGGCGACGATCTCGTCGTGCCGTCCGGGCAGACCATGAAGATCCACGACGATTTCGGCGGGCATGTGCCGAAGCTGGAGGATCAGCCCTGGCCGGCCTTCCCGGCCGACCTGATGTCGATTGCGATCGTCACCGCCACGCAATGCGACGGCGTGATCCTGATGTTCGAGAAGATGTTCGAGTCGCGGATGTTCTTCGTCGACAAATTGATCTCGATGGGCGCCCGTATCGTGCTGTGCGATCCGCATCGCGCGATCGTCGCCGGCCCGAGCCGGCTGCGCGGCGCGCTGATGACGTCGCCCGATATCCGCGCCGGCATGGCCATGCTGCTCGCGGCCGTCGCGGCTGAAGGCACGTCGACCATCAACAACGCCGATCAGATCGAGCGCGGCTATGAGCGCATCGAGGAACGGCTCAACGCGCTGGGCGCGAGAATCACCCGAGTGCCGGCACGCGACGGCCATTAGGTCGCGGCCGCCGGCGTCACCTTTTCGACCTTCGCCGGTACTATTCTGTTGCAATGACCTCGCTCGACAAAATCGAACGCGCCTCTGTCGCGCCGCCTGCCTCAGCGGCCGTGCCCGACCGCCATCTCGCGATTGAGCTCGCCGAGACGCTGAAGCTCGCGGTGCCGCTCGCGCTGACACAGCTCGGGCAGATCGCGATGATGACGACCGATCTGGCGTTCATTGGCCGCCTCGGCAGCGAAACCGTAGCTGCGGCAGCCCTCGCCCATACGGTGTTCTTCGTCACCTTCACTTTCGGCATGGGCCTGGTATCGGCCGTAGCGCCCTTGGCAGCGCAGGCTTTTGGCGCACGCGATCCGCGCATGGTGCGGCGTGCGCTGCGCGTCGGCCTGTGGGCGGCGCTGTTGATCGCACTGCCACTGATGGTGCTGCCATTCCGCGGCGAGGCGATCCTGATCGCGCTCGGCCAAGCGCCGATGGCAGCCAAACTCGCGCAGCAATATCTGTTCGGCCTTGCCTGGGGCATCCTGCCGGCGCTGTGGTTTATTGCGATCCGCGGCTTCATGAGCGCGGTGAACCGGCCCGAGCCGGTGCTCTGGATCACGCTGGCCGCGATCCCGGCGAACGCGTTGCTGGTCTATCTGCTGCTCTACGGGAAATGGGGCCTGCCCGAACTCGGGCTGTTCGGCGCGGGCCTCGCGACCAGCATGGTCAATCTCGGCACGTTTCTGGCCGGGCTGTGGTTCACCGCGCTGCGCCGGCCGTTCCGGAAATATCACGTACTCGGCAACATCTGGCGCATCGACTGGCCGTTGATGGCGAAGCTCGCGATCGTCGGCGCGCCGATCTCGATGGCGTTTCTGCTGGAATACGGGCTGTTCGGCGCTGCCGGCCTGCTGATGGGCCTGATCAGCACCACGGCACTCGCCGCGCACCAGATTGCACTGCAGATCGCAGCCATCCTTTTTATGGTGCCGTTCGGAATCAGCATGGCGGCAACCGTTCGGGTCGGCCATGCGGTCGGCCGCCGCGACCGCGACGCCGTCAGCCGCGCAGGCTATGTGGCCATACTTCTCGGCGCTGCGTTCATGGCCACGATGACATTCGCCGTGATCCTTGCACGGTTCCAGATCGCCCAGCTATTCCTCGGCGAAGCCGTCGACGCGACCGCGACGTTGACGGCAACGCTGCTCCTGATCGGCTCCACCTTCTTTGTCGCTGATGGTATCCAAACCATCGCCGCCGGCGCGCTGCGCGGAATGAATGACACGCGCGTGCCACTCCTGTTCGCCATCTTCAGCTACTGGCTGATCGGCTTTACTTCCGCCTGTGCACTCGGGTTCTGGACATTGCTTGGCGCGAGCGGCGTCTGGGTCGGATTGTCGATCGGTACCTTCGTCTTCGCCGTTCTGCTCGTCTTGCGATTCCGGCTACTGGCGAGCAGGCTGCCCTCACCATGACCGTCCGCGAAGTGGCACCTGCCGTCGATGCCGATGCGCTGCTGGCCGGCGCGCAGTTCGCCGACGCGTTCCAGATTGAAATCGACGATCACAATCTCGATGCCCGCCGCGCGGCCGAATTGATGATGGCGCGGCAGCCGCGATGGGCCGAGGCGCTGCTGTCGCTGCGCAATTTCCTGGTCGCACCGCTCGGGCTGAAAACGTCGGGCGCCACTCCAAGCGCGCCGCGGGACATGATCGGAATCTTTCCGGTCGTGAGCGAAACACCCGAGCGCCTGATCGCCGGCTTCAACGACCGCCATCTCGACTTCCGCGTCGTTGTGGACGTGACGGCGCCCGGCGGCCCAAGGCGGGTCACCGCGACGACGCTGGTCAGGACGCACAATTGGCTCGGCCGGACTTATCTCGCGATCATCATGCCGTTCCATCGGCTGATCGTGCCGGCCCTGCTGCGCCAGGTTGCGGCCTGACGGCCGGCATAGCCTTTTCCGAAACGATAGACGTGTCGCGATATCAGTGATTTGCTCGGATCGTCCATGCGAGCCGCGGTACATTCAATGACATTGTCAGTCGACCTCTTCTTTTCCTTCCGCAGTCCCTACAGCTATCTCGCGCTGCCAAAAACCATGCAGATGGCCGCCGATTACGACGTGACGGTCAACCTGCGTCCGGTCTATCCGATCGCCGTGCGTATTCCCGGCTTCTTCAAGCGTGCCAATCCGCAGTTTGCGCGCTATGTGGTGCTCGACAGCAGCCGCGTCACCCAGCACGAGAACATCCCGTTCCGCTTTCCACGGCCGGACCCGATCGTGCAGGACATGACCACTCTCGATGTCGCCGAGCACCAGCCCTACATCCATCGCCTCACCCGGCTCGGGGCTGCCGCGCAAGCCGAGGGCCGCTCGCTGCCGTTCGCGCGCGCGATCAGCCGCGTGCTGTGGGATGGCAGCGTCGCCGGCTGGAACGAAGGCGATCATCTGACCAGGGCTGCGGCGGAAGCCGGCTTCGATCTCGCCGCGATGGATGCGGAGATCGCGGCCGATCCCGACCGTCATGAACAGATCATCGCCGGCAACGAGCAGGCCCACGCCGCATCGGGCCATTGGGGCGTGCCCACTTTCGTGTTCGAAAACGAGCCGTTCTTCGGCCAGGACCGTATCGATCTGCTGATCTGGCGCATGGAAGGCAAGGGCCTGAAGCGCCGATAGCGCATGAACGCGATACGCCAATCCTCGGCCTCCTCGGCATCTATCTCGACTAGACCTTTGCACCAGACGCCGTCTCGCACCACTCGGCATGACAGCGGTCGAGATCTCTGAGGTTCTGCCGCATCTGCTCCAACGAGAATCCCAGTGCGAAGAAGCGTTCCGCCACGTCGACCGGCACGCCGCGGGTCAGGCCGTCGCTGCGTAGCACGGCGACTTCGGCAGCATAGGCCTGCAGCGCCGCATCGACGGGCTGGATGTCCACCGCGCCACTGCCGCTTCGCAAGGACGCAGCCGCCGCGCGCATATAGTCGACGATCGCCTTGCTGACGCCGGCCAGCGGGCCCGCCAGCCTCGCCTGCACGTTGGCCGGCAGCGGAACAACACTGGCGCGGCCGATCATCACGACATCGTGGCGCAGGCGCTGGATGGTGCGCAGCAAGGGGCCGGTGTCCGGTCCCGACGACAGGTGCGCCCCGCGCTCGCGCTCGGCTTCCAGTCCGATCGCATGGAGGCTCGTCATCGCGGTGCCGATGCCATCCTGGATGCGATGCAGGGCGTCGTTATCGAGCCCGCGTGTCAGCCCCGCGAGCAGTTCGGCGAATGCGGCAGCCAGCAGCTCCAAGAGCTGCGCCGCATTGATGCGGATCTGACTGATCGCCCGCGACGGCAACACCAGGAATGAGACCACGAGCCCGGTGAGTGCGCCGACGGCGACCTCGAACAGCCGGTCAATGGTGGAATCCAGCGGATTGGCGTGGTTCATCGCCGGCACCAGCAACACGATCACGGCCGTTACCGTGGCGGCGCTCAGGCTGGGATTGATGGCCCCGATGAACGCCATCGGCGCGACCGTGAGCACCAGTAGCGCCAGCAATCCACCCTCGCCGGAATGCGGGATCAGCATTGCAATGGCGCCGCCATAGGCCGCGCCGCCGATCGTGCCAAGCATGTAATCGCGGGTTGCCTTCAGCGACCGGCCGACACTCATCTGGGTGACGATCAGCGAGGTCAGCACCGCCCATAGCGGCAGCATCAGATGCAACGCCCTGGCGGTCGCATAGGCCGCAACCGCGGCAACCGCGAGCCTGACCGCCAGCGACAGTTGTGTCTTCCGCGCTCCGATCGCTTCAAGCATGCGTTTTGCGAAGGCCATCATGCGCTGCATCCCGGAATCTGCACGCCATGCCTGTGCTAGACGACATCAGGGATAGCGATGCCCGCGACAGGGAGGCGGCTTGAAAGGTCAAGTCGGCCCGCCTACCCTGCCCGGCAAATACGAGGAAACACGATGGCCCACGAAACCGCAACGCTCGCAGCCTATGTCGCCGGCCTCAAATTCGAAGATATCCCGCCGCAGGTGCTGGAACGTGCCAAGGTGCTGACGCTCGATTTCCTCGGCAGCACGATCCGGGCGCGGCGTGATGCGGAATCCACCCCGTCGTTGCTGAAGATGCTGGAAGCGCTGGCGCTGGACGGCAAGGGTGAGGCGACCGTGTTCGGCGATAGCAAGACCTGGACGCCGGCGGTTGCCGCGCTGCTCAACGGCGCGCTCGGCCATTCCCTCGATTTCGACGACACGCATGCGGATTCCTCGCTGCATCCGAGCGCGCCCGTGGTGCCGGCGGCGTTTGCGGTCGGCGAAATGGTCGGGGCGTCCGGGCGCGACGTGCTGACTGCGATCGTGGCTGGCTATGAGGTGTGCTGCCGCCTCGGCAACGCGCTCGATCCCACCTCGCATTATGCGCGTGGCTTCCATCCGACCGCGACGGCAGGAACCTATGGCGCGGCGGCCGCCGCCGGAAAACTGTTCGGCCTCTCGAAGGATCAGATCATCTCGGCCTTTGGCGTTTCCGGCAGCCAGGCCGCGGGCTCGCTGCAATTCCTCGTCAACGGCGCCTGGAACAAGCGCTATCAGGTCGGAGCGTCGGCGATGAACGGCGTGATCGCCGCCACGCTGGCGCGCAACAATTTCATCGGCTCGACGGAATCGGTCGAGGGCAAGCATGGCCTCCTCGTCGGCTACAGCGACGACGCGCACCCGGACAAGGCGACCGTCGGCCTCGGCAAGACCTATGAGACGCTGAAGATCGGCGTGAAGCCTTATCCGAGTTGCCGTTATACCCATGCGGCGCTGGATGCGTTGATCGCGATGCGCCGGGAGCACAATCTGACGCCGGACCAGATCAAGCGCGTCGAGATCGGCCTGCATCGCAATGGCATCACGCTGACCGGCGACGCCGCCACCAAGCGGCATCCGACCTCGATCGTCGGCGGGCAGTTTTCGATGTTCTTCACCGGCGCGCTCGCACTCGATCAGGGCAGCTTCGGCTGGGACGATTACGACCGGCTTGGCGATACCGCGGTGAATGCGCTCGCCGACAAGTTCGACGTCGTGCAGGACGACCGCCTCGAGATCGGCCGCACCCACCCCTTCGGCGCGCGCGTGTCCATCACCACCACCGACGACGGCGTGCATGAACGGCTCTATGCCGACCCCTCCGGTGAGCCGGATTCGTTCCCGGACGCGCAGGCGATGCAGCAGAAATTCCTCACGCTCGCCCGTCCCGTGCTGAACGGCCGCGCCGACCAGCTTGCCGATGCGATCCTGTCGCTGGAGAGATTCGATCGCGTCGAGAAGGCCACGCAGTTGGGGCGGCAGTAGACCGAACCGGCATCAACATCGGCGGCGTCTCTTACCCTCCCCTGGAGGGTAAGCACCTCAGTTCGCTCCGGCCAGCTTTCCCTTGTTACCGGTCGCCGCCACGACATCGCGCACGAGGTCGAACACGCCGTCGGCTTCCGGCGGCCAGTTTGGCGAGCGGCCGAGCCGGACGATCACAAGCTTCTCACTCGGGATTATGATCACGTATTGCCCGATCGTACCCTTCGCGAAAAATGCTTCGCGCGGCCAGCCGCGTTCGGTGCGGTAGGTCGCGCCAAAGCTGTCGCCGAGGTTGGTCCAGAATCCCGCACCCTGGCCGACCCAGGCATTCGGCGTCGCCGTCGCCGAATATTTCACCCAGCCTTCGGGGAGGATGCGCTTTCCACCGGCCATACCGTCATTGAGATAGAGCTGGCCGAAACGCGCCCAGTCGCGCGCGCTCGCCAGCAACTGGCTCGACGCTTCCGCATTGCCCGAGGCGTCGAATTCGAGGGTTACGTTGCGCATGCCAAGCGGCTCGAACAATTCCTGCCGCGCAAAACCTATCAGATGGGCCGCGCTGCCGCCGGTGGCCTGGCGGATCAGATGCGCGAGGAGGACCGTATTGCCGTCGTGATAGTTCCACGCCGCGCCCGGCGCTGACTCCGGCGGCATGCTCGCAGCATACGCGGCCATGTCGGACTCCATGAATTTCATGCGGTTGACCGGCTCGAGCGCGGACAGCAACGATGCCTGCAGTGAACTGCCGAGCTTGAGCCCCGCGGTGTGGTGCAGCAGATGATCGAGCGTGATGGCGCGCCTTGGATCATCAGGCTTTTGCCACGCTGCGATCGGCACCGGCTCGTGCAGCTTCAACGCGCGCTTGCGCACGAGGATGCCGGCCAGCGCCGAGATCACCGACTTGGTGGCGGAGAATCCGAGCAGCGGCGTGTCGATGCCGACGCCGTCGGCATAGCGCTCGGCAATGATGCGCCCGTCCTTCAGGACCACGATGGCGCGGGTGTTGCGCGGCGTCGAGCTATCAGGCTCGGCGAAGGCGCGATCGAGCGCCGCAGCGAGTTGCGGCGTCTGCGGCGTGACAATGGCGCGGCCTGCGATCTCGGGCAGCTGCGCCGGCCTCGCTTCCGGCGGCGGCAAGGCAATATCGGCCACGGGTCCACCGTGATTGAGGTAGCAGCCAAGGCCTTCGCCGCGGTAGACCGCGTGGCTCCGGCCAACGCCGAACAGCGTCACCGTGACATCCTTGCGCGCGCGATCGACGCGATAGTCGAGTGCCCAGGCGATCAGGCCGCTGCCCGGCATGGCCGAGGTCGTCTCAGTGAACACACGGGCCGGATCGAGGCCGGAGACGAAGGTCTCAGTGCAGAGCACGTTGGCGACGAAGCCGGTCGCGACTTTTGGGACGTCGCGGGCGCGGGCGGCCGTGAGCGCTAGCGCGCTCAGCGCGGTTGAGGCAGCGAGGATGAGATTTCGTCTGGTCACGAGGGGTCTCCGGCATGACGCATCAGCGCGTGCCGGGGATAATGGCGAGGCTGCCGCCGGCCGCTCGCCGGATTTGGAATTCGCGCTGGCCGAAAGCTCAACGCGGCTCGCCGATTCCGAAATTCAATAGCAATAACAGTACGATGAAGATTAGGCGGCCATCGCCTTGAGCCGGCGATATTCGGTCGGCGTGACACCGGTGATCGCCTTGAACGCGCGGTTGAACGGCCCAAGCGACTGGAAGCCGGCGTCCATCGCAATCGTAATCACGGGCACTTCGGCCTGGCTCGGATCGGCCAGCGCGGCTTTGGCCTCCGCGATCCGGTGTTCGTTGAGGAACACATTGAAATTGCGGTAGCCGAGGCGCTGGTTGATCAGCCGCCGCAACCGGTATTCGGGAATGGCGAGTTTGGTCGCGAGTGTGCCGATGGTGACGTTGTCGTGGCGATAGATGCGCTCGTCGGCCATCAGCCGCATCAACGCATCGACCAGCTTTTGATCGGCGCCGGATTCGACCGCGGCCGCTTCGCCGGCATCGACCTGAATCTCGGGTGGAGCCGGAAACAGATCGGCGCCATCGACGCGCATCATCGCAATCGTGATCGCGCCGACGACGGCGGATAGCATCGCTGAATTCAGCGTGTTGGCGAATTCGGCGGCGCCACTACCGGACAACGAAATCTGCAGCACCGCGTTCAGACCGCCATACAGCGCCGCCGCACTGACAATGAAGACGCGGACGCGCCGGCGGCCCTCGACGAGGTCCGATGACCATGACGTAATGGTTTGCCCGACCGCGAGCCCAATGAATCCCAGCGCCAGCAGATTGATCGCAATGATGGCCGCCCTCACGCCGGAGGTGGGCGCCAGCCACATGCAATTGACGAAACTGAATGCGGTAACCGCTGCCCAGATCAGTGCGTGCCACCAGCGCAGCCGGAATGTCTCATCGAACAGCGCGCGCGTGAACAGCCAGAACACCACGACATTGCCAGTCGAGAGCGCGATGAGGGGCACATACGCCGGTGAGACCAGTGACGTCACGCCGATCGAAGCGGTCACGGCATGCGCCGCCGATCCCAGTGCGAAGACCGCAGCCAGCCGTCCGGCCAGCACCGTTCCATAACCGCGGAACAGCGACACAGCCAGCACCAGCAGCAACGCCACGGCGGCGCCGCGCAAGGCGATGTCGATGGTGGAAAGCAGCATTCGGGTGGTCCGTTGGGGCGGGTCATTCCCGCGCGGTCAATCTAGTGAGAATCGTTCCGCGGTTCAATTTGCACCGATCAGCCTTTCCAGCTGCTCCGCGACGTCACCCAGCGCTCATTGATCTTGCCGGACAGATCGACTTCGCCATCCCTCCTCGCCCCCAGCCGCCGCGCGACGGCTTGCGACGGGGCGTTGGAGGATTCGATACAGTGAATGATTTCGTCGATCTCGAAGGTCGAAAACACCCAGCCTATCGAAGCCCGCGCCGCTTCGACCCCGTAGCCCTTGCCGCGATATTCCTTGTCGATACCCCAGCCGACTTCAAAACCCGGCCAGCCCGGCGGGCACCACGGCCCGACACGGCCGATATAGCGGCGGCTCGATTTTTCCTCCACCGCGAACATGCCGAAGCCATGCAGCGCCCAATGCCCCGATATCACCGCCGCGTTACGCCAGCCGCCGATTTCGGTAGTGATCGCCCTGCCGTCGGGCGTGATGTAGCGTGCGGTATCGGGATCGGACAGCATCGCCGTATTCGCGGCAATATCGTCGCTGCGCCATGGCCGCAGGATCAGGCGCGCGGTCTCGACGACGGGGCCGTCGACGCGCAACAACTTGGCGCTGGGCTTGAGCGGAGGGATCATGGGTTTCCTGCCTCCATTTTTCTGCAATTATTATCTGCATGGTTGCTTACCGCCGTCATTGCGAGGAGCGCAAGCGACGACCCGTCCGCCGTAGCTCTGAGAGCGAAGGCGGAAGCAATACATGCTTGCTTCGTTGCGAAATGGATTGCTTCGCTACGCTCGCAATGACGTGGTGAGGCTGGTGCGCGTAGTCCGCCCCTGCATTTCCTGCTATAATCGCACAAACACAAGGAGCCCCCACATGAGCTGGCAACCCTCCAACGATCCCGTGCTCGGCGATCCCAAAACCTGCGATGCGCTCGATCTCATCATCGTGCCGCGCACCCGCGATCTCGGCGATGGATTTGCGGTGCGGCGCGCGCTGCCGCATGGCAAGCGGCAGATGGTCGGGCCTTTCATCTTCTTCGATCATTTCGGCCCGGTACAGTTCATGGCCGGCAAGGGCATGGACGTGCGGCCGCATCCGCATATCGGGCTTGCCACCGTCACCTATCTGTTCGACGGCTCGATCATGCATCGCGACAGCGAGGGCAATATCCAGGAGATCCAGCCCGGCGCGATGAACCTGATGACGGCGGGGCGCGGCATCGCGCATTCCGAACGTACGCCCGACGTGCAGCGCCGCGACGGTCAGAAGATGCTGGGCCTACAGAGCTGGATCGCGCTGCCGGCCGGATCGGAGGAAATCGCGCCGTCCTTCCAGCACTATGCGGCCGAAGCGCTGCCGACCGTGAAGGAGAACGGCTTCACCGCGCGCATCATCGCAGGAAGCGGCTTTGGCGTGAAATCGCCGGTCAGCATGGTATCGCCGTGGTTCTACACCGAGGTGACGGCGCAGGCGGCTACCTCCGTGCCGCTCGACCCGGACCATGAGGAGCGCGCGATCTATCTGGTCGACGGCGAGGTCGAGATCGCCAACGAGCGCTACGAGGGCCCGCGGCTGCTGATCTTCCGGCCCGGCGACCGCATCACCGTGAAGGCCGTGAGGCCGACGCGGATGATGTTTCTGGGCGGCGACGCCCTGGAGGGCCCGCGGCATATCTGGTGGAATTTCGTCTCCTCCAGCAAGGAGCGGATCGAGCAGGCCAAACAGGACTGGAAAACCGGCCGGTTTGCCGCCGTTCCGCAAGAACATGAGTTCATTCCGCTACCGGAGTGAGCTATTGCTCCGCTTTCCCGTTTCCGCACGCGCACCCCGGCGCGCGTGCCCCTTCGAAAGCCTGGTCTGATGAACGCGATGCTCGCCAGCGATTTGCCCCTGCCCCGGATCGGCCGCGGCAAGGTGCGCGATATCTATGCCACCGGCGGCGATTGCGTGCTGCTGCTCACCACCGACCGCATCAGCGCGTTCGACGTGGTGATGGCGGAAACCATCCCGATGAAGGGCGCGGTGCTGACGCAGATCAGCGCGTGGTGGTTTCGCCAGCTCGAGGGCGTGGTGCCGCATCACATGATCAGCGCCGATGCCGACGAGATCATCCGCAAAGTGCCTGCGCTGAAGGACCATCGCGCCGATATCCTCGGGCGCGCGATGCTGTGCCGACGCACCACCGTGTTTCCGGTCGAATGCGTGATCCGCGGCTATATCTCGGGCTCGGCCTGGAAGGAGTATGCGGCGTCCGGCACGCTTGCCGGCGAGCAGCTCGAAGCCGGCCTGGTGGAAAGCGAGAAGCTGGGCGCGCCGATCTTCAGCCCGGCGACCAAGGCCGAGACCGGCCATGACGAGAACATCACGGTGGCGCGGGTGCGCGAACTCCTGGGCAATGATGTCGCCGAGAAGCTCGAGAACATGGCGCGCACGGTCTATAATTTCGGCGAGCGGATCGCCCGTCACCAGGGCATCATCATCGCCGACACCAAGTTCGAATTCGGCCGCGCGGCCGATGGCCGCATCATCCTGATCGACGAGGTGATGACACCGGACAGTTCGCGGTTCTGGGCCGCCGACGTCTACAAGCCCGGCCGACCGCAGCCCTCCTTCGACAAGCAGCCGCTGCGCGACTATCTCGACGCCGAGCGCCGCGCCGGCCGCTGGAACGGCGACGCCCCGCCGCCCCCGCTGCCCGACAGCGTGGTGGATGCGACCAGCAAGCGGTATCTCGAGGCGTACCGGCGGGTGACCGGGGATGAGTTGACGATCTGATTCGTAATCACCTCGCGCCAATACCTCGATGTCGTCGCCCGGCTTGACCGGGCGATCCAGTACGCTGCGGCTCATCGATTTAATCAGTGACTTCTCTGGAATACTGGATCACCCGCCTTCGCGGGTGATGACGGCTTGGTTCGTGCTACACGTGCCCGGAATGACGGAGAGTGTCGGACAAACTTCGATTGCCCGTACCCGCCGTCCAGTGCGAAGCTGGCTCCCATAACAACAACAGGGAGCGCCCCATGACCGAGACGGATTCCGTGCTCGTCGAACGCGATGGCCCCGTGACCGTCGTTTCCATCAACCGCCCGCATTGCCGCAACGCCGTCGACGGCGCGACCGCGCGGAAACTTCACGATGCGTTCCTCGCTTTCGACGCCGACGAGAACGCATCCATTGCGGTGTTCACCGGCACGGGCGGCTATTTCTGTGCGGGCGCTGATCTGAAGGCGGTGGCGGTGGGGGATCCGAACAAAAAGCGCGAACTCGGCGGCCACGACTCGATCGCGCCGATGGGGCCGAGCCGCCTGAGGCTCTCGAAACCGGTGATCGCCGCGGTCGAAGGCTTTGCGGTGGCCGGCGGGATGGAGCTGGCGCTATGGGCCGATATGCGCGTGGTGGCGGAGGACGCCACCTTCGGCATCTTCTGCCGCCGCTTCGGCGTGCCCCTGATCGATCTCGGCACCATCCGCCTGCCGCGGCTGATCGGCCATTCGCAGGCGATCGACCTCATCCTCACCGGGCGCCCGGTCGGCGCGCAGGAGGCGCTGCGGATGGGGCTCGCCAATCGCGTCGTCGGCAGGGGCGAGGCCGTTGCGCACGCGATCACACTTGCAAGGGAGATCGCCCGCTTCCCGCAGACCTGCCTGTGCGCCGATCGGCTGTCGGCGCTGCAGCAATGGGACCTTGCGGAGGAAGACGCCATCGCCAACGAAATGCGCGGCGGGCTGAAGGTGATCGCCTCGGGCGAAACACTGTCGGGCGCGACGCGGTTCGCCTCCGGCGTGGGTCGGCATGGTGCGTTCGCAAGCGACGCCAGCGATTGATCATTTTGCGTAGCCCGGATGGAGCGGAGCGCCATCCGGGGTTCTCGCAAGCAGATATGGCCCGGATTGCGCTTCGCTCCATCCGGGCTTGTATGGGGTAGTGGTTGTCAAGGGGATTGATTCATTAGGGCATGGCTTTGCCTTGGCATGTTCGGTGGAGAGCAACGGCTCTTGATGGCTGTTTCGTTCCGATGGATAGCCGCTGCGCCGGACGCGGCACGGTCAAGGCTGGCCGCAGGCCACCGCCGGAGGCGGCGCGTAGCGGCCTTGACGGTGGCAAGGCCGGTGCGAAGCTTTCGGATCGGGACGTTTCGAGGCGCGCGATTGACAGCTTGACGTGATGTCCTGGACTGGGCCGTGACGTCGTATGCGGCCAACACCGCATCAACTTGTATCCGGTCGGGTGTGGTGGCCCGGACCCTGATCTTTCATGCACGGGTGAAGGTAAGGCCCAGAAGAGACGGGACCCATCTACGAAAGCGGAATCCGAAGACCCAAGCCCGGGTTCGGTCACACGTCTGTCCTGGATCACGTCGGCCGTCATTGGCACACCGGCGTTGGTTAGAGACTTGGACGCATCACAGCGCCGCTCGGCACAAGGCCGGTTTCCAGATAGCGCCAGAGCGCCACCATCAGCTTGCGCGCCAGCGCCACGATGGCGATCTTGCGGATGCGACCCTTGAGGTTGCCAACCCGCTCGCGGAACCAGCGGCTCAGCTCGCTGTCGGGCTGATGGCTCAGCCATAGCCAGGCGAGCTCGATGGCGGTCGTTCGCGCTCGGCGATTGCCAGCCTTGCTGATGCCCTGTTGCCTGCGGCTGGCGCCGCTGTCGTAGGGCATGTCGGTCAGTCCGAAGCAACTGCCGACCTGACGCCGGTTCTTGAAGTTGCGGTAGAAGACCTCGTTGGCGAGAAGCTGGGCGATGTGCGGGCCGATCGCCTTGAGTTGGGCAAGCTGAACCGCCTTCGCCTCTACCGAGTCCTTGGCCGGTGCCCGATGCGCGGCCGCATTCGCTGCCTCGAGCGCCTTGATCTGCTTGTGCACCAAGACCAGCCGCTCATGCTCGCGACGGATCTCGTCCTTCAGCCGCGGCGGCAGAGCGCGCCCATCGCCGGTACGCATCTCCTCCAGACCCGACAAGAAGTCCGGCTTCAGGGGCATGACATCGCGGATACCCTGGCCATGCAGCAGCCCCTTGATCCGATTGCTGTGCCCGGTGCGCTCCTCCAGCAGCCGCTCGCGCTCGCGCGTGCGCCGTTTGCGGTCCTCCTCCTCAGGCGTGGGAACCCGAACCATGCTGCAAACCCGCGGTTCGCCACGCAGGTAAGCCAGAAACGAGCGCATCAACTGCGCCAGGTCGATCCGATCGGTCTTGGCACGCCGTGCCCGCCGGTTCACCTCGATGCTCGACGCATCGATCTCGTAATTGAGCACCTCGTTGTCGGCAAGCCAGCGGTGCAGCCAATGACCGTCGAGACCTGCTTCATAGCAAGACAGGATACGAACCGGCTTCCCCGTCTGCGCCGCCTTCGATCGAGCCTTGACCAGCAAACTCGACAACGCCGCCAAGTCGCCACCGTCAATCCGGTAACGGCTCACCTTCTCGGCACCAGGCATCATTATGCCTAGCTGCCATTTCGCCTTGCTCAGTTCGAAAGCAACGTAAACCGTGGCATACTCGCAGCCGGCGGGTGTGTCAGCGTGATCTGTGCACATCGTGGATCCTCTGGGTGAGTGGGGGTCGCAAACTCAACTTACCCCCTGAACACCTGCCACCCATAGGATCTACGCGTGAAAGCTACACCCCGGCCATCATCACGTATTTGATCTCGACATATTCTTCCATGCCGTGATGCGAGCCTTCGCGGCCGAGACCCGATTCCTTGACGCCGCCGAAGGGTGCAACTTCGGTGGTAATGAGCCCGGTGTTGACGCCGACCATGCCGGATTCCAGCGCTTCCGCGACGCGCCAGACTCTCCCGAGATCGCGGGAATAGAAATACGACGCCAGCCCGAACGGCGAGTTGTTGCACATCGCGATCACGTCGGCCTCGTCCTTGAAGCGGAACACCGGCGCCAGCGGGCCGAACGTTTCCTCATGCGCCACCAGCGCATCCGGCTTCACATTCGAAAGCACCGTCGGCTCGAAGAAACTGCCGCCGAGCGAATGGCGTTTTCCTCCAGTGACGATTTTCGCGCCGCCCTTGACCGCATCGGCAATGTGCTTCTCGACCTTGTCGACCGCTTCCATATTGATCAGCGGGCCCTGCATTACGCCCTGCTCCGTGCCGTCGCCGATCTTCATCGCCGCGACCTTCTTCGACAGTTTCTCGACGAACTGATCGTAGATCTTGTCCTGGGCGTAGATGCGGTTGGCGCAGACGCAGGTCTGACCCATGTTGCGGTATTTCGAGACAATGGCGCCCTCGACCGCCGCATCGATATCGGCGTCGTCGAACACCACGAATGGCGCGTTGCCGCCGAGCTCGAGGCCGAGCTTCTTCACGCCCACCGAAGCCTGCTGATAGAGGATTTTCCCGACTTCAGTCGAGCCGGTGAAGCCGACGAAGCGCACCGCGGGATGCTCGCACAACACCTTGCCGATCGCGGACGAATTGCCGGTGAGGATGTTGAACACACCCTTGGGCACGCCGGCCTTCTCGGCCAACGCGACCAGCGCCAGCGCGGTCAGCGGCGTTTCATTGGCGGGCTTGAGCACGACGGTGCAACCGGCCGCGAGCGCCGGTGAGACCTTTCGCGTGATCATCGAACACGGGAAATTCCACGGCGTGATCGCGCCGCAGACGCCGATCGGCTGCTTGATCGCAAGCAGGCGCGCATCAGGCCGCTGCGTCGGAATAGTTTCGCCATAGACGCGGCGCGCTTCCTCGGCAAAGAACTCGACATAGGCGCCGCCGATATCGACCTCGCCGAGCGCTTCCGCCAGCGGCTTGCCCTGCTCGGAGGTGAGGATCAGCGCGAGATCCTCGCGGTTCGCCGCGATCAGCTCGAACCATTTGCGCAGGATATTGGAGCGCTGCTTGGCGGTGTGCTTGGCCCAGGCCGGGAACGCGCGCTCGGCGGCTTCAACAGCTTGCGTTGCTTCCGCGGTGCTGAGCGCGGGCACCTTTGCGAGTTCGACGCCATTGACGGGATTGGTGACGGGGCGCGACGGCGTGCCGACCCAGACGCCGTCGATGTAACAGCGGTCGCGCAACAGCGAGGGATCTTTCAGGCGGTCATGCAGCGAGGGGGCGGAAGCTGAAGCGCGTGCGGCGACGGGTGGGTTCATGGCGTACTCCTCGGATTTTCTTGCAGGATTGATCCGAGTATAGGCCTGCATCGCGGGCAATGCACCGCTGGCTGAGGCAACCCTGCTTCAAGGAATTTTGAGGGCTATGGGGGACCACCGTCATTCCGGGATGGTCCGAAGGACCAGACCCGGAATCTCGAGATTCCGGGTTCGATGCTGCGCATCGCCCCGGAATGACAGTCGTGTTACGCCGCGCCGCTCATATACGTCTCGCGGCGGCCGATCATGCGTTGCGCCGCCGCTTTCGCATCGGCCTTCGAGGAAGTCGCGCAGGTCCGGTATTCGAGGTCGGGCAGTTTGGCGGTGTCGCGGCGGCCGAACCAGGATTTGGCGCCGACCGCAAGCTGCGCCAGCGCCTGGGCCACATTGTCGACCGCCTCGAAAGAGTGCAGCGCGCCGGTGCCGGCGTAGCGGACTTCATACAGCCCGGGTGTTATCGGCGCCTCGATGTTCTCGCCCCGTCCGGGACGGGGATACCGCTTCCATTCACTCCAAGTCGAAATCATTGCGCACCTTTGCGACGGGCAGAAATGAGACAATTTTGGTTAATTTGGACCAGCCAACGCGCAACGTTTGTGCTGGAATTTGAACGCTTTACTGCAAAAAATCAGCGGCGGGAATCGTGGCGAAATCACGATATCGTGGATGGTGAATCCGGTCACGGCCATTGGCCACCCTCCGCCGCAGAATGCGGCGGGGTGTTGCAGTTTTGTGCCGGATGGCCCCGCGAGACCTGCCCAAACCTAACTTTAGCTTCCATCGCCCCATCACGAGATCGCGACATGGCCCGCGGCCGTCCGCTCCCGCTTGCGGGATAAGGCAGCCGGGAGGAAGATCGTTCCACTTCCATAAAAACCATTCGGGAGGTGACCCATGCAAAGCAAAGCCGCGATCGATCAGGTTCTGCGTCAGAAGTGCGAGGCAAAGGAAATTCCCGGCGTGGTCGCAATGGCCGCTACCGGAAGCGAGGTGATCTACCAGGGCGCGTTCG
Organism: Bradyrhizobium paxllaeri; assembly: GCF_001693515.2. Lineage (NCBI taxonomy): Bacteria > Pseudomonadati > Pseudomonadota > Alphaproteobacteria > Hyphomicrobiales > Nitrobacteraceae > Bradyrhizobium > Bradyrhizobium paxllaeri. The sequence continues at coordinate 200,653 of NZ_CP042968.1, read as the reverse complement.
GCAAGCGCGACCTCGGCAAGGATGACGCCATGACCGCGGACAGCGTGTTCTGGATCGCCTCCATGACCAAGGCGATCACCTGCGCCGCCGGCATGCAGCTCGTCGAGCAGGGTAAGCTTTCGCTGGATGAGCCGATCGGCAAGCTGCTGCCCGATCTCGCCTCCCCGCAGGTGCTGGAAGGTTTTGACGCCGGCGGCGAGCCGAAACTGCGCCCCGCCACGAAACCGATCACGCTGCGCCATCTCATGACCCACACCGCCGGTTTCTGCTACGACATGTGGAACGGCGACATGGGGAAATACATGGAGAAGACCGGCACGCCCGGCATCATTTCCTGCCTGAACGCCGCGCTGAAGACGCCGATCATGTCCGATCCCGGCACGCGCTGGGAATACGGCACCAATATCGATTTCGTCGGCAAGGCGGTGGAAGCTGTGAGCGGCAAGCGGCTCGATGCCTATCTGCGCGACGACATCTTTGCGCCGCTCGGCATGAACGACATCGGCTTCAAGATCAGCGACAGCATGCGGCAGCGGCTGGTCGGCATGCACGCACGGGGCGAAGACGGCGCGCTGGCGCCGATCCCGTTCGAACTGGAACAGGCGCCGGAATTCCATATGGGCGGCGGCGGCCTCTACGGCACGGCGGCCGACTACATCAAGTTCACCCAGATGATCCTCAACAAGGGCCGCGGCAACGGCAACCAGGTGCTAAAGCCCGAGACGGTCGCGCTGATGGGCCAGAACCATATCGGCGATCTCACCTTCGGAAAAATAGCCACGATGGCGCCAATGTATACCAACGATGTCGATCTCTTTCCTGACATCGTCAAGAAGTGGGGCCTCTCTTTCCTGATCAACACCGCCAAGACGCAGGAAGGCCGCAGCGCCGGCAGCCTCGCCTGGGCGGGTCTTGCCAACACCTATTTCTGGATCGACCCGACCCGCAACGTCGCCGGCGTGATCCTGATGCAGCTGTTGCCGTTCTTCGACGGCAAGGCGCTGGAAGCGTTTGCGGGCTTTGAGCGCGGGGTGTACGCCGGGCTCGATGCGGGACAGAAGGCGGCCTAAGAGACCGTCATTGCGAGCGAAGCGAAGCAATCCATCCCTCAACACGGGGATAGATGGATTGCTTCCGCCTTCGCTCCTCATGGAGAACAACACTTGACCGACACCATTGATAGCTACGTCTCCGGCATTTCCGACGCACCGCTGCTCGGCGATACCATCGGGCACTGCCTCGATCAGGCAGCATCGCGCTGGGGCGATCGCGAGGCGCTGGTCTCGCCGAGCCATGGCGTGCGCTGGACATGGAAAGAATTCGCCTGTCACGTCGACGCGCTGGCGGCGGGTTTTCTCGCGCTCGGCTTTGAGCGTGGCGCGCGGATCGGCGTGTGGTCGCTGAACCGGCCGGAATGGACGCTGACGCAATTCGCCGCCGCCAAGGCGGGGCTCATTCTCGTCACCATCAATCCCGCCTATCGTCTGAGCGAGCTTGAATTCGCGCTTGCCAAAGTCGGCTGCGCGGCGGTCGTCACCGCGACCGCCTTCAAGACTTCCAACTATATGGAGATGCTGAACACGCTGCTGCCGGAGCTTGCGGCGTCGCAGCCGGGCGCACTGCAGGCGCAGCGGCTGCCGCAACTGCGCGCGGTAATCCAGATCGGCGGACCGAAATCCCCCGGCACCATTGCCTTCGATGACGTGAGCAAAATGGGTGGCGTGCGACACCATGAGCAGCTAGCCGAGCTTTCGAAGACGCTGCAGTTCGACGACGCCGTCAACATCCAGTTCACCAGCGGCACCACGGGCTCGCCCAAAGGCGTGACGCTGACGCACCACAACATCCTCAACAACGGCTATTTCGTCGGCCGCGCGATGCGACTGACCGAGAAGGATCGCATCTGCATTCCGGTGCCGCTCTATCACTGCTTTGGCATGGTGATGGGCAACCTCGCTTCCGTCACACTCGGCGCCACCATGGTCTATCCGGGCGAAGGTTTTGATCCGCTGGCGACGCTGCAGACCATTGAGCAGGAGAAATGCACCGCGCTTTACGGCGTGCCGACCATGTTCATCGCCGAACTCGATCATCCCGAATTCGCGCGCTTCGACCTGAAATCGCTGCGCACCGGCATCATGGCGGGTGCGCCCTGCCCGATCGAGGTGATGAAGCGCGTCAACAACGAGATGAACATGGGTGAGGTGACGATTGCCTATGGCATGACCGAGACGTCGCCAGTCAGTTTCCAGAGCTCGACCGACGATCCGCTGGAACGGCGCGTCTCCACCGTCGGCCGCATCCATCCTCATGTCGAGGTCAAGGTCGTCGATCTCGAAGGACGCGTGGTGCCGCGCGGCGAGCGCGGCGAACTCTGCACCCGCGGCTACAGTGTCATGCTGGGCTATTGGGACGAGGCCGAAAAGACCGCCGACGTCCTCGACGCCAATGGGTGGATGCACACCGGCGACATCGCGATCATCGACACCGAAGGCTATTGCAACATCGTCGGCCGCATCAAGGACATGGTGATTCGCGGCGGCGAGAACCTTTACCCACGCGAGATCGAGGAATTCCTCTATCGCCATCCCAAGATCCAGGACGTGCAGATCTTCGGCGTGGCGGACGACCGCTACGGCGAGGAGCTCTGCGCCTGGATCCGCACCCGGCCGGGCGAGACGCTCACCGCCGAGGACGTGCGCGCGTTCTGCCAGGGCCAGATCGCCCACAACAAGATCCCGCGCTACGTCGAATTCGTCGACGAATTCCCGATGACGGTGACGGGGAAGATCCAGAAGTTCCTGATGCGGGAGGCGGTGGAGGCGCGGCTAGGATTGAAGGCTGCGAAGACGGCGTGAACGAAAACGGTATGCTGTCATGCCCGGGCAAGAGCGCGAAGCGCGTCTTCGCGCTAGATGTCCCGGGCATCCACGTCTTGACGGACCATCGGCAAGAAAGACGTGGATGGCCGGGACAAGCCCTGCCATGACGAATTGAGAAACCTTCGTCCTAAACCGGCAGCCCCTTCTGCTGCGCCAGCTCCTTCAGCGACACCTGCGGCCTTGCGCCGATATGCTGAATCACTTCGGCGGCGGCGAGGGCGCCGAGACGGCCGGCGTTTTCGTAACCGGCATCGCGCACGAGGCCGAACAGAAAACCGGCGGCGAAGAGATCGCCGGCGCCTGTGGTGTCGACCAGCTTCTCGATCGGATGCGCCGGCACTGCGACGACGCCGTCCTTCGCAGCCACGACGCAGCCCTTCTCGCTGCGGGTGACGACGCCCAGTTTCGTATCCGCGCGCAACTGCTTCAGCGCGGTGTCGAAATCCGAGGTCTGGTACAGCGAATGCAGTTCGGCCTCGTTGGCGAACACGAGATCGACGGTGCCCTTGCGCATCAGGTCGAGAAACTCGTCGCGGTAGCGGTCGACGCAGAACGAATCCGACAGCGTCAGCGCCACCTGGCGGCCGGCACCGTGTGCGATGGTCGCGGCCTTGACGAAGGCTTCCTTGGCGCTCTGGGGATCCCAGAGATAGCCTTCGAGATAGACGATGCGGGACGCCGCGATCTGGCCTTCGTCGATATCGGCGGGGGTCAGATCCTGCGCCGCGCCGAGATAGGTGTTCATGGTGCGCTCGCCGTCCGGCGTCACCAGGATGTAGGAGCAGCCGGTGGCGGGGCCGGCATCGGCTGCCCTGGTCTCGTACGCGACGCCAGCGGCACGAATGTCATGGGTATAGAGGCCGCCTATCTGGTCGGCCTTCACCTTGCCGATAAAGGCCGCGCGGGCGCCGAAGCCGGCAACGCCGACGATGGTATTGGCGCCGGAGCCGCCGGAGACTTCCGTGGCCGGTCCCATGTCGCGGTAGATCGACGCGGCGCGGGCCTCGTCGATCAGCGCCATGCCGCCCTTGGCCATGCCGTGGTCGGCCAGGAATTTCTCGTCGGTTTGCGCGAAGACATCGAAAATCGCATTGCCGATCCCGAGAACGTCGTATTTTGCGTCAGTCATTCGTCCGTCCTGTTTACGGCGTTGCGCGAAGAAGCCGAGCGCGGCTAAGAAGGTTGCGGCCTACCAGATCGGCGTAGCGCCAGCAAGGGAAGCGGCTGCTATAGAAGCTCCATGATCCGCTCCTTTCTCACGGTATCCTCGGGAACGCTGGCCTCGCGGCTCCTCGGATTTGTGCGCGATTCGGCGCTCGCGGCGCTGCTCGGCGCAGGCGCGGTGGCGGATGCGTTCCTGGCGGCATTCCAACTGGTCAATGTGGTGCGGCGGCTGCTCACCGAAGGCGGGCTGAACGCGGCGCTGGTGCCGGCCTGGTTGCGGGTCCGCGAAACCGACGGCGCGGTCGCGGCCGCAGCGTTTGCGGGGCGCGTGCTCGGGACCGTCACGGCAGCGCTGATCGTCGCCACCGCGTTGCTCGCGCTGGTCATGCCGCTGGTGATCAAGGTGTTGGCGCCGGGATTTGCGGGACGCGAAACGCTGCAGCTCGCCACAGACAACGCACGGCTGATGCTGCCCTACCTCGCCTTTGCCGGTCCGGTGACGGTGATGATGGCGCTGCTGAACGCGCAACGACGATTTGCGCTGACGGCGTTCTCGCCGCTGTTGTTCAACATTGCGCTGATCGCAGTGATGGCCGTGCTGCTTGTCGCGCGACCGGATGCAGTACAGGCAGCGCAGATCGTGGCCGCGACCGTCGGCATCGCCGGCCTGTTGCAGCTGTCGGTACTGACATTGCGCCGTGGCGAGAACATCGCTGCACCCCTGCGGATTTCCTTCGACACCGAAATCCGCAGCTTCGTCCGCAAGGCCGCACCCGGCATGATGGCGTCGAGCGCGCCGCAATTGCTGATGGTGGCTGGCGCGATCATCGCCTCGGCCTCGCCCTCGGCGGTCTCGTGGCTCTATTTCGCCAACCGCCTGGTCGAGCTGCCGCTCGGCATTGTCGGCGTCGCCATGGGTACGGTGCTGATCCCGGAACTGACGCGCGCGGTGCGCGGCGATGACCATGCCGCGATCGCGCACGCGGAATCGCGCGGCCTCGAACTCGCGGTTGGCCTGGCGCTGCCGGCAACGCTGGGGCTGATCGTGCTGAGCGAACCGATCGTGCGGCTACTGTTCGAACGCGGTGCGTTCACCGCCGATGACACCCAGGCCACCGCCCGCGCGCTGATGTGGCTGACGCTGGCGCTGCCGGCGCATGTGCTGGTGAAGGCATTGTCGCCGGCCTTCTTTGCCCGCGAGGACACGATGACGCCGCTGATCGCCGCGCTGCTTGGCGTGGTGCTGGCGGTCGCGCTCGCGTATCTGCTGGGCCATTGGTACGGCGCGGACGGTATTGCGGCGGCGATTGCGCTCGGTGCGTGGAGCATGGCATTCCGCCTGATCCGCCGCGGCGCCGAGATATTTGGGTTTTCGATCGATGCCGACGCCAAGCGGCGGCTGCCGCGCATCGCGCTCGCCGCGCTCGGCATGGGCGCGCTGCTGTGGCTCGCGGCCCGGGCGCTGCCTGCCCTCGCCGAGAGCGCGCACGGCCTCGTGCAAGCCGTCCTGCTGCTGGCCGTGATCTCGGCAGGAATAGCGGCATACGGCCTGTTCTTGCGGCTTTTCGGCGTCATTGGCTGGCGCGAGGCGGTTAACGCCGTCAGGCAAGGCAAGGGTTAGCGGCTTGCGCTTGTAGCCCCTGCGTGGCAAACGACGGCGCGAAACAGGCATCCGAAACAGGATCCTTGGGGAAGCTGACAATGGCTTTTGTTGAACGGGTTTTTTCGGGCGTCCAGCCGACCGGTAATCTGCATCTCGGCAATTACCTCGGCGCGATCGTCAATTTCGTGAAGATGCAGGAAACCCATAACTGCATCTATTGCGTCGTCGACATGCACGCGATCACGATGGGCGTCGACGTCTGGGGCGGCCCGGCCGAGCTCGCGCGCAACACCCGCGAGGTCACCGCGGCGTTCATCGCCGCCGGTATCGATCCCAAGAAGCACATCGTGTTCAACCAGAGCCAGGTCACCGGCCATGCCGAACTGACCTGGATCTTCAATTGCGTGGCGCGGATCGGCTGGCTCAACCGCATGACGCAGTTCAAGGAGAAGGCCGGCAAGGACCGCGAGAACGCCTCCGTTGGGCTGTACGATTATCCGGTGCTGATGGCGGCCGACATTCTCTTGTACCGCGCCACCCATGTGCCTGTCGGCGAGGACCAGAAGCAGCATCTGGAGCTGTCACGCGACATCGCGCAGAAGTTCAACAACGATTTCGGCGATTCGATTCGCAGCCACGGCTTCGGTGACGGGCTGTTCTTTCCGCAGCCCGAGCCGCTGATCACCGGCCCCGCGACGCGGGTGATGTCGCTTCGCGACGGCACCAAGAAGATGTCGAAGTCGGACGCGTCAGATAATTCGCGCATCAACCTGACCGACGACGCCGACCTGATCGCGCAAAAGATCCGTAAAGCCAAGACCGACCCGGAACCGTTGCCGTCGGAAGAAAAGGGACTGGAGAACCGGCCCGAGGCCGACAATCTCGTCGGCATCTATGCGGCGCTGGCAAACCGCAGCAAATCCGACGTGCTCCGCGAATTCGGCGGCGGGCAGTTCTCCAGCTTCAAGAACGCGCTGGTGGAACTTTGCGTCACAAAGCTCGCGCCGATCGCTTCCGAGATGAAGCGGCTGGTCGCCGACCCCGGCCATGTCGACAGCATCCTGGTCGACGGCGCCGACCGCGCGCGCGTCCTCGCCGATGAAACCATGCGGGCGGCCCGCGACATCGTCGGTTTCATCCGAAAGGGTTAGTTGCGCTAGCTGCGTTGCAACAGCAACGCCGCTTGTCGAAAGCGGCTGCGCCGTGGCAGCATGCGGCGGTTTGGCGCAGCACCGGGACATGCATGACCACCCAGCGACGAAGCTACGAAACGGGTCACAAGCCAAAATGCCTTGTCATCGTTGACGACACCGCGGAATGGGACCGTGCGGTGTATTACGCCAGCCGCTGGGCGGTGCGCGTCGGCGGCGGCGTGGTGATGCTCCGCATCATCGCCATCGAGGACCAGAACCAGCAATGGCTCGGCGTCGCCGACCTGATGCGCGCCGAGGCCGAGGACGCCGCCAATGAGGCGCTCGATCGCGCCTCCGGCCGCGCGAACGGCATTGCGGCCATCACGCCGGAACGGGTGATCCGCGAGGGCGACCCGATCACCCAGATCCTCGACGTGATCGACCAGGACGTCGATATTTCGATGCTGGTGCTGGCGGCCAATCCGGGTCCCGAAGGGCCGGGGCCCTTGATCAGCATGATGGCGCAGGTCGCCGGCTCGTTCCCGATTCCGGTGACCATCGTGCCCGGCGATCTCACCGATGCCGAGATCGACGGCCTGTCTTAAGTATTTTCAGTTTTGACGCGTTTTCTTCACGCGAACCGGTCCCCACTTCGCTTGAAAACGCTTTGATGTACCTACAGAATTACTGATTTCCCCTCTTGATCGTGCGCCCGCGGTCGCCATCTGCTAAGGGACACCCACGCGCCGGCCTTGAACCGGCGACGCCGGAGAAAAACCATGTTCATTCAGACTGAAGCCACGCCCAATCCCGCCACGTTGAAATTCATTCCGGGCCGCACCGTGCTCGATAGCGGCACGATGGAATTTTCCAATCGCGACGCCGCCGCCCGCTCCCCGCTGGCCGAACGACTGTTCGGCGTACCCGGCGTTGCAAGCGTGTTCTACGGCTATGATTTCGTCACCGTGACCAAGACGGATGGCGACTGGCAGCATCTCAAGCCCGCGATCCTCGGCGCCATCATGGAGCACTACATGTCCGGCGCGCCGCTGCTCGCGGACGGAACCGCCGGCAGCGACGAAGCGGCGGACGAGGAAGGCGAGTTCTTCAACGAGGCCGATGCCGACACCGTCGCTACCATCAAGGACCTGATCGAGACACGGGTGCGCCCAGCCGTGGCCAATGACGGCGGCGACATCACCTTCCGCGGCTTCAAGGACGGCGTCGTCTATCTCAACATGAAGGGCGCCTGCTCCGGCTGCCCGTCATCCACGGCGACGCTGCAGCACGGCATCCAGAATCTGTTGAAGCATTTCGTGCCTGACGTGGTCGAAGTCCGGCCGATGTAAGAAGGCTGATCGGGCTCACCCGATACAATGGAATTAAGGATTTCGTCATGGCCGGGCTTGTCCCGGCCATCCACGTCTTATCTTGTGCTAAGCAAAAGACGTGGATGCCCGGGACGAGCCCGGGCATGACGAGAATATAGCCGATGCTCATCCTCTCCATCGATACCGCGCTCGACGCTTGCGCCGCGGCCGTGCTTGACACCAGCTCGGGCGGAACCATCGCGCAGGAATCGCAGGCGATGAAGCGCGGCCACGCCGAAGCCTTGATGCCGCTGATCGCACGCGTGATGAAGGCGTCCGGCGTCGCCTTTACCGCGCTCGACCGCATCGCCGCAACGACGGGTCCCGGGAGTTTCACCGGATTGCGCGTCGGCCTTTCCGCCGCCCGCGGCATTGCGCTTGCCGCCGGCAAGCCGGTCGTCGGCGTAACGACGCTGACCGCGTTTGCCGCCCCGATCGTCAGCGGGAGCAGCGAACATCCCGTCATATCAGCCGTCGATGCGCGGCATGATCACGTCTATTTTCAGGTGCTCGACGGCGACGGCGGTTCGTTGATCAAGCCGAACGTCGCGCCGGTTGCAGAAGCGCTCGACGCCGTGCGCTTCGGCGCACCGCATCTGGTCGGCAACGCGGCGAATATTCTCGCCGACCGCTGGCCGGCCGATGCGCCACCGCCTTTCAAGGTGGACCAGCAGGCCGCGCCCGATATCGCCTGGGTGGCGTGGCTGGGCGCCGCGGTCAATCCCGAGAGCTCGCCGGCACGCCCCTATTATTTGCGCGCGCCCGACGCCAAGCCGCCGAAGGATCCGTTGTCCGGCGCAGCGCAGCCGCAGTCATCATGATGGCATGGCTCTCCGATTGGTGGGGCGGCGGCGCGGCGGTGATCGAACCGGCTATCCAGCGCGACGCGGCGCGCCTGGCGCATCTGCATGGCGCATCGTTTCATCGCGGCTGGGGCGAAGGCGAATTCGAGGTGATGCTGACCGAGCGCAACACGCTCGTGCACCGCCTCAGGCTTGGGCGCAAGATCATCGGCTTTGCGGTATCGCGCATGGCCGCCGATGAGGCAGAGCTATTGTCGATTGCCATCGATGCGAACCAGCGCGGCCGCGGCCTGTCGCGCAACCTGTTGCTCACGCATCTCGGTCATCTCGCCGGCCATGGCGTACGCAAGGTGTTCCTCGAGGTCGAAGAAAACAATCAGCCGGCGCGGCGTCTGTATGAATGGGCCGGATTTGAGGTCGTCGGCCGCCGGGAACGCTATTATCAGCAGCCCGGTGGCGAACAATTGAATGCGCTTCTGATGCGACGCGACTTGTCGTAATATGCACACGGTGGCACAAAGCCCCCAACCCGCCCTCAAGGCCTTTAGAGACCATGACCGCATTGAAATCTCCGTCTGCGCAGAAAAATACCGGCATCGAGGCGCGCTGCGCCGCCACCGGCATGCGCATGACCGAACAGCGCCGGGTGATCGCACGCGTGCTGGCCGATTCGGTCGACCATCCCGATGTCGAGGAGCTCTACCGGCGCTGTGTCGCGGTCGACGACAAGATCTCGATTTCAACGGTGTATCGTACCGTCAAACTGTTCGAGGATGCCGGCATCATCGAGCGGCACGATTTCCGCGAGGGCCGCGCGCGCTACGAGCAGATGCCCGACAGCCACCATGACCATCTGATCAATCTGCGCGACGGCAAGGTGATCGAGTTCACCTCCGAGGAGATCGAGAAATTGCAGGCCGAGATCGCCAGGAAACTCGGCTACAAGCTGGTCGATCATCGGCTGGAGCTTTATTGCGTCCCGCTCGACGAAGACAAAACCTGATCGCGGGCCACCTTGAAGCAGAACTTCGATCTGGTCATCTTCGACTGCGACGGCGTGCTGGTCGACAGCGAAGTCATTTCGTGCCGCGCGCATGCGGAGACGCTGACGCGTCACGGCTATCCGATCACGTCCGAACAGGTGCTCGTTCGCTTTCTCGGCGTTTCTGACCGCGAGGCGCGCCAGACGATCGAGCGTGAGATCGACCGCAAACTGCCCGATGACTTCGAGCAACAGGTGAAGGCGGCGACGCTGAAATTTTACGAGGACGATCTGCAGGCGATCGCCCATATCGGCGAGGCGATTGGCGCGATACGACTGCCCAAATGCGTCGCTTCCAGCGGAACGCCGGAAAAGATTCGCCACGGCCTCACCTGCGCCGGCCTCTACGACCAACTCGCGCCGCATATTTTCTCCGCTACGCAGGTCGATCGCGGCAAGCCCGCGCCCGATCTGTTTCTATTTGCGGCCGAACAGATGAAGGTGCAACCGTCCCAGTGCGTCGTGATCGAGGACAGCGTTCCCGGCGTCACCGGCGGGCGCGCCGCCGGAATGACCGTGCTTGGTTTTCACGGCGGCAGCCATTGTCAGCCCGGCCATGCCGAGATGCTGCTCGCCGCTGGCGCCGCCGTGACGTTCGACGATATGCGTCAGTTGCCGGACCTGATTGCACGCGTCGGTCGAACGGGCGGCTAGACTCAATCGAGCAACCTTGCCGCGAGTTAACTGGGCGCGGAAGCCGCAGGTGATAGTCTCACGCGAACTTGCGTGAGGGGGCGGCGCATCCTGAAATTATCCGACATGTTGAAGGCCGCCTTGCCGCTCACGCTGATCGTGGCGGTGGCGGCGCTCGCGCGAAGCTGGCAGCTTTCGCAGAACGAATTCAGCAGGCAGTATTACGCCGCAGGCGTGCGCAGTCAGTTGGAGAGCTGGCACAATTTTCTGTTCAATTCGTTCGACCCTGCGGGTTTTGTTTCCATCGACAAGCCGCCGGTGGCGATCTGGCTGCAGGTCGCAAGCACGAAACTGTTCGGCTTTTCCACGTTGTCGATCCTGCTCGCCCAGGTGATGGCGGGGCTGGCCGCGATCCTCTTCGTTTACATTCTGGTGCAGAAATACTGGGGCAGGATGGCGGGAGCCGTGGCCGCGCTGTCGCTCGCGCTCAGCCCGGTCAATGTTGCGGTCGACCGTTCCAACAATACCGAGAGCTGTCTGATCCTGGTGCTGCTGACGGCGGCGTGGCTTGGCATGCGCGCCGCCGAAACCGGCCGGCTCGCGCTGCTGTGCGCCGCGATGGCGGCGATCGGCGTCGGCTTCAACGTCAAGATGGGCGCGGCGCTGGTGCTGGCGCCCGTGCTGGCCCTGGCGTTCAGCCTTGCGCGACCCCGCGCTCCCGTAACCTGGCATCTCGGGCGACAGGCACTCGCGGGCGTCGTCCTTGTCATCGTCGCACTGTCATGGGCCGTTCTCTTCGATCTCACGCCGGCGCGGGACCGGCCCTATGCGGGCAGCACCAGGCATAATTCGATGCTGGAGCTTGCTTTGGTGCATAATGGCGCGGCCCGCTTCCTTGCGATGGCTGCGCCCGCGGGCACTCCGGCAAGCCCCTCGCCCGCTGCCTTGAGTGAAACGTCACCTGCCGGCGCGGCAGTCCGGCAGCCCGTCATGACCGACGACTCGCCGGTCGGCCCTCTCCGCCTGTTTCGGCCGCGGGCCGCGACGCAGTTCGCCTGGCTGCTGCCGTTCGCGCTTCTCGGCCTCGCGTTCGCCTGGTCGGACGCGTGGAGCCCGGGCGCAGTGAGGTCACGCCGCGTCGGCGCCGCTGTCTGGACCGGCTGGCTCGCGATGTACTGGATCGTGCTCAGCTTCGCGGGCGGATTGATCCACACCTATTACGTCGCCGTGCTCGGTCCGCCGCTCGCGGTGTTTTCCGGCATCGCCGCAGCCGGGCTGTGGTCGCGATGGCAAGCGGGCAAGCTCGCGCGGCTGCACCTGCCGCTGGTCATCGTCGCCACGGCAGCCTGGCAGGCCTATCTCTGCATCGCGCAGTCCGAGACGATCGGATCCGACTGGCTCAGCCTGACATGGCTGATGTCGATTGGAGTCGCTGCGATTTGCGCTGCCGTCCTTTACACCCTTCCGCGACAGGACATCAGACCGGCAAAACTGTTCGCTGTCGCGGCCTTCGGCGCGCTACTCGTTTCACCGACCCTGACTGCCGCGAGCGTCGTTCTGAGGCGCCCGAACATCGCCACGCCGGTCGCCAACATGACCGCCCTGCTCGCGCCATCCGACACTGACCGCCTGGCATCACGGACAGCGCGGCTGGGCGCCGCCCGCCAGAAGCTCACGGGCTACCTGGCCGCCAATCGCGAGGCCGCAAAGTTTCTCGTCGCAGTGCCCAACGCCAATGTCGCCGCGCCGCTAATCATCGCAACCGGCCTGCCGGTCATGGCGATGGGCGGTTATCTCGGCGACGATCCGATCCTGACGCCTTCGGATATCGAACGGCTGGTGTCGGAGCGGCAGCTACGCTTCGTGATGCTGGGCGGATATACGCTGGCCCCGGCCAAACAGACGGCGGCGCTCGAACCGATTGCGCGGTGGGTACGCGCCCATGGTCGCGCTGTCGATCCGAAATTGTGGCGGCTGTCGGGGGCTTCGAGCAGCGCGCCCTACCGCATCAACCTCGGCAACGAATGGGTGGAAGTTCCGCCCCCCGAACTGTTCGATCTGTGGGGCAAGGCGAACTGAGCTGGACCGCGGCAGGTATTCTGGGTGCCTTTGCGCCCCGAAATGGCGGCCTAACCGGCTGGATTTTCACGCCTCAAGGCTATATTTGAGCCCCTGACGCCGGATTGGCGCCCATTCAAGCCCGATATCCAAGGTTCCATGAAGCCGCCGCGCAAGCTGCATATCAAGTCCTATGGCTGCCAAATGAACGTCTACGATGCGCAACGCATGGTGGATACGCTGGCGCCTGAAGGCTTCGTCGAGACCGACAGCGCCGAGGATGCGGATCTGGTGATCCTCAACACCTGCCACATCAGGGAAAAGGCTTCCGAAAAGGTCTACTCCGAACTTGGGCGGCTGCGGGTCGCGAAGGACGAGGCGGCGCGGAACGGGCGCGAGATGCGCATCGCGGTCGCCGGCTGCGTCGCGCAGGCCGAGGGCGAGGAGATCATTCGCCGCGCGCCAACGGTTGACGTCGTGGTCGGGCCGCAAAGCTACCATCATTTGCCGCAGCTATTGGCACGCGCCAAAAGCGAAGGCCGGGCGCTGGAAACCGAATTTCCGGTCGAGGACAAGTTCGGCTTCCTGCCGCAGCCGAAGCCGGACGCCATCCGCGCGCGCGGCATCTCCGCTTTCGTCACCGTGCAGGAAGGCTGCGACAAGTTCTGCACCTTCTGCGTGGTGCCCTATACGCGCGGCGCAGAAGTCTCGCGCCCGGTCGCCAAAATCGTCGACGACGTGAAGCGGCTCGCCGACAACGGCGTGCGCGAGATCACCCTGATCGGCCAGAACGTCAACGCCTATCACGGCGAAGGCCCTGATGGGCGGACCTGGCCGCTCGGCAAGCTGTTGCACCGCCTCGCGGAAATCGAGGGCATCGCGCGGCTGCGCTATTCGACCAGCCATCCCCGCGACGTCGAGGAGACGCTAATTGCAGCGCATCGCGACCTGGGCGCGCTGATGCCGTTCGTCCACCTTCCGGTGCAGTCCGGCTCCGACAGGATTCTGGCCGCCATGAACCGCAAGCATACCGCCGATGATTATCGGCGTGTCATCGATCGTTTCCGTACCGCCCGCCAAGATATTGCGTTTTCATCGGATTTCATCGTCGGCTTCCCAGGCGAAACCGAGGGAGAATTTGCCTCGACCCTCGCGCTTGTCATGCAAATCGGATACGCTGCGGCTTATTCGTTCAAATATTCGCCGCGGCCCGGCACGCCGGCGGCGGACATGCAGGAGACGGTGTCAGCGGCTGAAATGGACGAGCGATTGGTGCGGCTCCAGGAATTGATCGACACCCAGCAATCGGCCTTCAACCGGGCCATGATTGGTGAAACCGTCGACGTGCTGTTCGAACGCGCGGCCCGCAATCCCGGCCAGATCGTCGGCCGCACTGCTTACCTTCAGCCTGCGCATGTCTTTGCCTCGCCCGACATCATCGGACAGATCCTGCCGGTGAACATCGAGAGCCTCGAGCGCTACAGCCTGCTCGGCGAACTCGCCGGTCCCTCCGCGCGGCCTGCGCCATCGACGCTTTCCACCATGACCAATTCTTCTCAACAGACTCGGGGAGCCTGAACCCTTGCCAAAAAGCGCATCGGATTCACCTTCGCTCGCTCCCAGCCGCAAATTTGACCGCGACATGCAAGTTCCGCCCGAGACCCAGGTCGTCATCGACTTCGACGACAACCGCGCCGCTTCCGCCCTCGTCGGCCCCTACGGCCAGAACCTGGCGCTGGTCGAGCGGCGGCTCGGCGTCGTGGTCGATTCCCGCGGCAACCACATCACCATCGCTGGCACCCGCGATGGCTGCGACGCCGCGCGGCGCGTGCTGGAAACGCTCTATGCGCAGGCGCTGCAAGGCCACGATCTCTCGCAGGGCGAAGTCGAGGGCGCCATCCGCGCCGTGATCGCGCAGGGCTCGCTGTTCGAGTTCGACGCCAAGACTGCCAAGTCGACGTTCGAGACCATCAACCTGCGCAAGCGTCCGGTGCGGGCACGCACGGCGGCGCAGGATTCCTACATCCGTGCGCTGAAGCGCCACGAGATGGTGTTCGGCATCGGCCCGGCCGGAACCGGCAAGACCTGGCTCGCGGTGGCGCATGCCGCGCAGTTGTTCGAGCGCAAGGAAGTCGATCGCATCATCCTGACGCGGCCCGCGGTCGAGGCCGGCGAGCGGCTCGGCTTCCTGCCGGGCGACTTGCGCGAGAAGGTCGACCCTTACCTGAGACCGATCTACGACGCACTGTACGACCTGATGGATTCGCGGATCGTGGAGCGTGCGTTGCAGGCCGGCGAGATCGAGATCGCGCCGCTCGCCTTCATGCGCGGCCGCACGCTCACCAACGCCGTCATCATCCTCGACGAAGCGCAGAACACCACGTCGATGCAGATGAAGATGTTCCTGACCAGGCTCGGCGAGAACAGCCGCATGATCATCACCGGCGATCCCTCGCAGGTCGACCTGCCGAACGGGCAGGCGTCGGGGCTCGCCGAGGCCTGCAAGCTGCTCGACAACGTCGAGGGCATTGCGCAGGTGAAATTCACCGCGGAGGACGTCATCCGCCACGAACTGGTGGCGCGGATCGTCGCCGCCTATGAGGGATTGCCGCAGAAGCCGGCAACCGGAAAATCTTGACCGAAATATCCTCGGCCGTGGACCTGCCGCAGGCAGGCCGCGGCCGCAACCAGAACACTGTTATGCAAACCGCTGGAACGCTCGTGTCGTCCGCCCTTCCTCTCACCGAAGTTCTCGTCGTCGCCGAGTGCTGGCAGACCGAGCCGGATGCCGAGGCAGTGATCCATCGCGCCATCAACGCCGCAGCCGAATTCGCCGATGCCGATGTCGGCGAGGCGGAACTGGCGATCATGCTGACCGACGATTCAGGCATTCGCACGCTGAACAGCAACTGGCGCGGCATCGACAAGCCGACCAACGTGCTGTCGTTCCCGGCGCTGCAGCCGACCGGCGACGCGCCGGCGGACGCCCCGCGCATGCTCGGCGACATCGCTATCGCCTATGAAACCACGCGGAAAGAGGCCGATGACGAGGAAAAGCCGTTCGATCATCATCTCAGCCATCTCGCAGTCCACGGCTTCCTGCATCTGATCGGATACGACCACGAGAATGACGACGACGCCGAAGCCATGGAAAGTCTCGAACGGGAGATCCTCGCCCAGCTCGGCATTCCCGATCCGTATGCGGACCGGGAGCGGATGGACTGAAATGCCGGACTCCGACCCTATACAGGACAACCCGCGCGATACGCGCAATCTGCCGGTTCTGGTGCAGGAAGGCGAGGTACTGCGCCCCGCCGCCGATAACTGGCTGATGCGGGCGATCCGGACGCTCTTCGGCTGGAAGGCGGGATCGGTGCGCGCCGACCTTCAGGTCGTGCTCGATGCCTCGACGCCGGATGATGTCGGCTTTTCCGCCATCGAGCGCACCATGCTGCGCAACATCCTCGGCCTCAACGAGCGGCGGATCGCCGACGTCATGGTGCATCGCGCCGATATCGTCGCGGTCAAGCGTGACATTCCGCTCGGCGAGCTGATGAGCCTGTTCGAGAGCGCGGCGCATTCGCGCCTCGTGGTCTACAACGAAACGCTCGACGACCCCGAAGGCATCGTGCACATCCGTGACCTCCTGGCGTTCATGACCGCGAAGGCGCGCGTCGGCGAGACCGACAAGCCGAAGCGCAAGAAGCCGTTCCCCGCGGGCCTTGACCTGCGCGCCGTCAATCTCGCGATGCCGCTTGCCGAAGCAAACATCATCCGCAAGCTTCTCTATGTTCCGCCGTCGATGCGGGCGATCGACCTGCTGGCGCAGATGCAAGCCTCGCGCATCCATCTGGCGCTGGTGGTGGACGAATATGGCGGCACCGACGGGCTGGTGTCGATTGAGGACATCGTCGAGCAGATCGTCGGCGAGATCGACGACGAGCACGACAGCGACGAGCCGCCGGCGATCGTGCGACAGGGCGACAATGCGTTCATCGCGGACGCGCGTGCCAGCCTCGAGGATGCGCGCAAGATGATCGGTGAGGAATTCGTCACCGGCGAAGCCGGCGAGGAAGTCGAGACGCTGGGCGGCTATCTGGTGGCGCAGGTCGGCCGGCTGCCGGTGCGCGGCGAGGTGATCGCGGGCCCGGGCAATTTCGAGATCGAAGTGCTCGACGCCGACCCGCGGCGGGTCAAGCGGCTGCGGATCGGGATTCGGAAGGAACGTCCGACGCCGCGCACGGCGCGCGAGCGCAGCCGCCGCGAGAGCGCGCCCGACAGCAGCACACCGCAGGCCAACGACAACACGCCGCCGAGTTCCAGCGACGGAGCCGGCTCGCAGTGATGCCCTCAAGCAAATTCCGCGTGGCGGGACTCTCGATCATCCTCGCCTGGGGCTGGAAGCGCGCCGCGATCGCGCTGGTCGCGGGCGCGATGTCGGCGCTGGCGATGGCGCCGTTCAATGCCTGGCCGGTGCTGTTCATCACCTTTCCGGTTGCGGTCTGGCTGATCGACGGAGCCGCGGCCGGAAAATGGCGCGGTGTGCCGGCGGCGGCACTGTCAGGCTTCTGGTTCGGGCTCGGCTATTTCGTGCCCGGCCTCTACTGGACCGGCAATGCCTTCCTGGTCGATGCGCAGACCTTCGCCTGGCTGATGCCGTTCGCGGTGCTCGGCCTGCCGGCCTACCTGGCCCTGTTTCCCGCGCTCGGCTTCGCGCTGGCGCGGCTGATCTGGACGCGGGATATCTCGCGCGTGCTGGCGCTCGCGGTTGCCCTCACGGTCAGCGAATGGCTGCGCGGCTACCTGCTGTCGGGCTTCCCGTGGAATGCCTATGGCTACGCGCTGTCGGAGCCGCTCGCGCTGGCGCAGACGGCGTCGCTGATCGGGCTGTGGGGCATGACCTTCCTGGCCGTCGCGATCTTTGCCAGCCCGGCGGTACTGATCGACGGCACCTCGCGCGGCCGCAAGCCCTGGATCGCGCCGGTGGCGGCGCTGGTGCTGCTGGTGGCAATGGCGATTTACGGCGCCGTACGGCTGTCGCTGCAGCCGACGGCCCTGACCAACGTCAAACTGCGCATCATGCAGCCGAACCTGCAGCAGGACGTCAAATTCAATTACGGCGCCAAATCTGAAGTGATGCAGAAGTATCTGACGCTGTCCGACCGCGCCTCGGGGCCGCAATCCACCGGCGTGCGTGATGCGCAGATCCTGATCTGGCCGGAATCGGCTTTCCCCTTTTTCCTGACCCGCGAAGCCGACGCGATGGCGCAGATCGCCGAGCTCCTGCCCAAGGGCACGGTGCTGATCACCGGCTCCGTGCGCGCGCCCGACGGTCCGCCCGGCGCCCGCGTCTCCCGCGCCCACAACTCGATATATGTGATCGACCATGACGGTGGCGTGCTGTCGGTCTACGACAAGCTGCATCTGGTGCCGTTCGGCGAATATTTGCCGTTTCAGGAATGGATGGAAAAGCTCGGCTTCGTGCAACTGACGAAAGTGCACGGCGGCTTCATTCCCGGCACGCGGCGCCATGCGATGGAGATACCGAATGCACCGCGCGCGCTACCGCTGATTTGTTACGAGGCGATTTTTCCCGGAAATGTTGCGGCGCGTGATGATCGTCCCGGCTGGATCATCAACCTGACCAATGACGGTTGGTTCGGCAATTCGACCGGTCCCTACCAGCATCTGCAGCAGGCGCGGCTGCGTGCGATCGAAGAAGGGCTGCCGATGGTGCGTGCCGCCAACACCGGCATCTCGGCGGTGATCGATCCTTCCGGGCGGATTGTCGCACGCCTTGGCCTTGGCATCGAAGGCGTTTTGGATGCCAGCCTGCCGTCGGCGCTGTCGCCGACGATTTATGCTCGCTTTGGAGATATCCCGGCCGCCGTGATTGTGGCCGTTGCCCTGATGCTCGTCATCAGACGCCGCGCAGCAAAGCACGCTGCCTGAGATTTCCGCAGCGCAGTTTTGTCACTGGTTTACTAAAAACGCTGCGTGTGCGGTTCCACCAGTTGACAGACAGCCTGCAATTCGCTTTCTGCGGTTGCAAGCCAAAAACAACAACCAGTCACTTCCGTTGCTCAGATCGTCCGCAATTCTACCCGATCCTCCGAGCAGGATATGACGGTAACGGCGCGCCTGAGGCATGACTCTTCCACTGCCTCAATCCCGGCGCGCCATCCCAGGAGCGATGCAGATGTCTACCAAAGCGCCCAATCCGGTTGACAAGTATGTCGGCAGCCGCGTCCGGATGCGCCGCATCATGCTGGGAATGAGCCAGGAAAAACTGGGCGAAGCGCTCGGTCTCACCTTCCAGCAGGTTCAGAAATACGAGAAAGGCACCAACCGGGTCGGCGCCAGCCGCCTGCAGCAAATCTCTGAAATTCTGCAGGTACCAGTGTCGTTTCTGTTCGACGGCGGACCGAGCGGCGCAGCCAATGGTGAGGGTTTCGGCGACGGCGCCTCCCCAGCCTATGTGTCCGATTTCCTCGCAACATCAGAGGGTCTCGCGCTGACGCGCGCGTTCACGCGCATCGACGATTCCAAAATGCGGCGCTCGATCGTCGAGCTGGTCGAGCAGATCGCCTCGCGCAACGGCCCCGACCCGCGCTGACTTCAGCTCGCACCGGTTTGAAAATTTCGTATTCTGGAATATGCCTCATTTCTCGATCGGCAATTGCACATCGGGAAATGACGCCGTATCGGATACGACATGACGACATCCAATCCTTTCGACGCCACGCCGATCCTCGAAGGCATCCGCCGCTGGGTCGAGATCGAAACCCCCACCGAAGCATCCGAGCAGGTCAACAAGCTCGCCGACCTCGTCACAGAGGGTTATCGCGGCCTGCCCGCGACCGTGGAGCGGATCGCCGGGCACTCCGGCTGCGGCGACCATCTGGTGGCGCGCTCGTCATGGGGGCAGGACGAGCCGGGCATCCTGGTGCTGAGCCATCTCGATACGGTGCACCCAATGGGCTTCATCGAGCGCCTGCCGTTCCGCATCGCGGGCGACAGCGCGTTCGGTCCGGGCATCTACGACATGAAGGGCGGCGCCTATCTCGCCTACCATGCGTTCCGGCAGATCTGCGCCGACGGCGCCCGGCCGCCGCTCGGCATCACCCAGCTCTATGTCTCGGATGAAGAGATCGGTAGCCCGACCTCGCGCGCGCTGATCGAGGCCGAGGGACGCAAGGCGAAATATGTGCTGGTCACCGAACCGGCGCGCGACGGCGGCAAGATCGTCACCGGGCGCAAGGGCGTCGGACGCTTCGAGGTGTTCATCAAGGGCGTGCCCTCGCATGCCGGCACGAGGCCGCAGGACGGCCGCAGCGCCATCCACGAACTCGGCAATGTCATTCAAACGCTGGAGGCGATGAACGATCATGCGCGCGGCATCAGCGTCAATGTCGGCGTTATCAGAGGCGGCACCAAGCCGAACGTGGTCGCGGAAGAAGCCTATGCCGAGGTCGACACGCGCGTGCCGACGATCGCCGATTCCGAAGAGCTCGTTGCAAAAATCCTCAATCTGAAATCGCGCACCGAAGGCGTCACCGTCAAGGTAACAGGCGAGTTGAACCGCCCGCCTTATGAAAAGAGCAATGCCGGAGCGGCGCTTTACGAGCACGCCAAAACGATCGCGGCGGAGATCGGCTTCGACCTGGTCGATACCTCGACCGGCGGCGGCTCCGACGGCAATTTCACCGCGCCGCATACCGCAACCCTCGACGGGCTCGGCGTCGACGGCCAGGGCGCCCATACCCATTACGAGCAGATGTACATTTCCTCGATCGAGCCGAGGGCGCGGCTGTTGTATCGCCTGTACCAGACGCTGCGATGATGACCGCACCGCGCGATATTGGCGACGGCGGCGCGCCGCCGGATGACGGCGCGTCGGCACATGCGCGCGGCTCGTTCTTCGGCCGCCGCAAGGGCCACAAGCTTCGCATCCATCAGGCCGACCTGATCGATAATCTCTTGCCGCACCTGGCGCTCGATATCGCAACGCCAGCGCCCGCGCGGCTTGCTGATCTCTTCGATGGCGGCACCGATGACGTCCGGCTCGAAATCGGCTTCGGCGGTGGCGAGCATCTGATCGCGGAAGCGCAGGCCTATCCGAACATCGGATTCATCGGCTGCGAGCCCTATGTCAACGGCATGGCGAAAATCCTGACGCAGATTGAGGCGCATAATCTGCGCAACATCCGCCTCTATGCCGGCGACGCCGCCGAATTGCTGGCCTGGGCGCCGCCGCGTTCGCTGGCGCGGATCGACCTGATCCATCCCGATCCCTGGCCGAAGCGCCGGCACTGGAAGCGCCGCTTCGTGCAGGACGCTACCGTCAACACAATGGCGCGCATCCTAAGCGACGGCGGCGAGTTTCGTTTCGTCAGCGACATCGACGATTACTGCGCCTGGACGCTGGCGCATCTGATGCGCTCGCCGGATTTTCTCTGGACCGCCGAGCGCGCCGCCGACTGGCAACAGCCGTGGGACGCCTACACCATGACGCGCTACGGCCGCAAAGCCGAGCGCGAGGGACGGGTGGCGGCGTATTTGAGGTTTCGGAGAGTGAGCTGAGCTATATGCTCGTCATGCCCGGGCTTGTCCCGGGCATCCACGTCTTACAGGTGGTGCGGCGGAAAAGACGTGGATGGCCGGGACAAGCCCGGCCATGACGGAGAGAGCTAGCTCGTCCCTTTCGCCATCCGCGCCTTACGCGCGTCCGTCGCTTCCCACACCATGCGTTTGCCGCGTTCGCGACCGAGCAGCTCGATCGGATCGTGATTGTCGATGTGGCCGAACTGCCCCTTGTAGACGCTGTAGCCGCATAGCTCCTGCAGACGGCGCGGGAAGCGTTTGGCGGTTTCCCGGGGAATGCCGAGCTGCAGATTTTCCTGCTGGCGCATCCAGCCCCAGCAATAGGCGCAGGAGAAGGCGAAGCGCCGCTCATCCGAGTTGTTGGCGCCGCCGCCGTGCCACAGCGCGCTGTCGAACAGCATCACGCTGCCGGCCTTCATCGTCGCGGTCACCGCGCATAGTCCTGGCCGTATTCCGGCGAGGAATCATATTTGTGGCTGCCGGGTATGATCCGCGTCGCGCCGTTATCGTCGCGGAAATCCGACAGCGCCCAGATCGCATTGATGGTGATCGGAATGTGCGGGCGCGGCAACGGGATCAGTTGCGTGTCTTCGTGGATCGGCTGCGCCTCCTGTCCCGGTCCCAGCACCAGCGAGCAGAACGAGGACAAAAGACACTCCCTGTCCAGCACGTGCTCGACCACCGGCAGCACGTTCTCGTGCAACGGCACCTCCCAGAACAGGTCGTCATAGGTGAGGAGATTGTTGATGCGGACGGTCTTGAAGCCTTCGAACGAGGTTTTGGCAGGGCCGAGCTGATGCTCGCGCTCGATGCGCTCCAGCGTTGTGACCAAGCCTTCGACCAGTTCGGGACTTGCCGCGCCTTCAATGACGGTGAAACCGTCGTCGTGGATCCTGTTGGCATGGGCTTGAACCTGAACGTCCGTCATGTCGCGCCCCCCGGAATGACGCCGTATCGCGCCTTGACGTGAAGGATAGCGCGCCGTTTCGGGGTTTGGGAGGTATTTCCGCTGACGCCGTCATTGCCTACGACAAACGCGAAGCGTTTGCGCAAGGGAGCGCAAGCGACGAAGCAATCCATCTATCCCCGAGCGGAGAGATGGATTGCTTCGCGGAGCCTGTCATCGGGCGCGCATTCGCGCGACCCGTTGGCTCGCAATGACGAGGAGAGACCGATTACCGCGTCTTCCAGAACTCGACGACGCGCTGGGCGGTCGTGGGCATCAGGCGCACATAATTCACGCGCGCGTTTTCGATGTCGGCCGGCGATGGCGTTTTCGTCGGGCCGAGCCGAAGGATGATCAGCGCGCGCACCGTGGCCCATTCGAGGTCCATGGATTTTCCGGCGATCAGGATCGGATCGTAGCGTTCGCCGCTGATCAGGCGATCGAGGGTTTCGATCTTGACGCCGGTCATCGCCGACAGCGCGGCGATCGACTCCTCGTATTTGAAGGCCCTGGCAAAGTTGAGCAATGCGCCCTCGCCGAGCATGCCCTCACGGTGGAGTTTGAGCACGGTGCGCTGTGCCGGCAGGAAGTCGCGCCGCTCCTCGCGTTCGGACGGGGCGGTGATGGCAACCATCGCCTGCTTGATGTCGGCCTGCCGCTCGGGCTTGACGACCTGGAACAGGCGGCGGCGAATGACGTCGATGGAGCCGGAGAGCAGCTCCTTCAATTGTTCGGAAGACAGGTCGTCGCGCTGGCCAAGCTTGATCGTCAGCACGCCATCCTGGCCGGCCCGCCTGATCAGCGTCGAGTATCCATCTGACGAAAACGCTGCGCCCGCATTGCCGGCAGCGCGCCTGACCACGGCGCGGTCGCCGCGGGCGATCATGACATCGGTAAGATCGGCCGAAAGCGCGGGACGCTCCGCCATCGCCAGCAGATGACCCTGGCCCTTCATGGAGGCAATTTCGAGCAGCATCTTTTCGTCGATGACCGGCGAGTGGCGCAGCAACGGACCTGCGACGGCAATTTCATCTTCATGGGCAAGCTGGCCGACCAGACCACGCGGCGCATTCGCCAGCGTCGACAGGCGCTCGGCCAGTTCGGCGCGCGCCTCGATCTCGGCATGCGGGACGAGGCTGGTCAGGACACCATCGAACAGATCGACATGATCGGCGCGGAAGCTCGCCGCACCCTGCAGGAACAGCTCGCTGATACGGCGCATGGCATCGGCGCGGCGCTTGGGGTCGCCACGACTGACGATGTCGTCGAGTTCCGGAATCAGCGATGGTGAAATAGTCATAAACCCCGTCCAAACCGGCCAAATTGGCTGATTTTCGGGAAATCTAGGCAGCGTTTGTGAATGAAGGGTTAGATTATTGCCCACCTCTCAAAGCTTGGCAAAATCGGACTTAACGGGATCGCGGGCCTTGTCGGATTGCGGAAAAACCGCTATATCCGCGGCAACTTATGGATCTCATACGATCGCGTATTGAGAGTGGGCCCCCCGGGACCCGCTCTTTTTTATTACCTGAACCTGCCCTGCCCAGAATGGACATCAGGGGCGGCTCAGGGAACCGGCCGGACCTCCGGTTAGGCCCGACCTAAACCCATGCAAGTAAGACGCTTTTGACCCTGGACATGACCGATCCAACTGCTGTTCCCGAGGATGCCGACCTCCTGGCCGAGCCCCGTCTCGTCGTCGAGCCGGGCGTAGCGGCGCGGGTGTCGGCAGTGGCCTCCCCGGTGCTGCAGGGAATGGGCTACCGGCTGGTCCGGATCAGGATTTCCGGCGAGGCCGGCTGCACGGTGCAGATCATGGCCGAGCGGCCTGATGGTACGATGCAGATTGAGGATTGCGAGGCGATCTCGCGGGCGCTGTCGCCGGTGCTCGACGTCGCCGATCCGATCGACCGCGCCTACCGGCTGGAGATATCCTCGCCGGGCATCGACCGCCCGCTGGTGCGCCGTTCCGATTTCGAACGGTTTGGCGGACATCTCGTTAAGATCGAAATGGCTGTCGCCCATCAGGGCCGCAAGCGTTTCCGTGGTACGCTGGCCGGCGTCGAAGGCGATGCCGTGCGCCTACATCGGGATGACACACGCGCGGACGAAGATGCCGACGTGCTGCTGGTGATGGAAGACATCTCCGATGCACGGCTTGTTTTGACCGACGAATTGATTGCGGAATCGATGCGACGCGGCAAGCAGGCCGAGCGCGAACTCAAACAGAATCTCGGGCTGGCGCCGCCACCTCCGCCGCACGCGAAGAAGAGCGATCCGGCCCGGAGCAACAAACCGAAGGCGAAGTCCGGCAAGAAGCCGGAGCCGACGAATACCAAGAGACACCGCCTCGCCGCAGAAAGACTGCGCAGGGGCGAGACCGATCCTACCGAAGGAGACTAGGCCATGGCAGTCAGTGCCAACAAACTCGAGCTGCTGCAGATCGCCGACGCGGTCGCCCGCGAAAAGTCGATCGACCGCGGCATCGTGATCGCCGCGATGGAGGACGCCATCGCCAAGGCGGCCCGCGCCCGTTACGGCAGCGAGACCGACGTTCACGCCGAGATCGACGCCAAGAAGGGCGAGCTCAGGCTGTCGCGCCACATGCTGGTCGTCGAGCAGGTCGAGAACTCCTCGAACCAGATTTCGCTGGCGGACGCGCAGCGCGCCAATCCGGGCGCGCAGGTCGGCGACACCATCGCCGATACGCTACCGCCGCTGGAGTACGGCCGCATCGCCGCGCAATCCGCCAAGCAGGTGATCGTGCAGAAGGTGCGCGAGGCCGAGCGCGACCGGCAGTACCAGGAATTCAAGGACCGCATCGGCGACATCGTCAACGGCGTCGTCAAGCGCGTCGAATATGGCAGCGTGATAGTCGATCTCGGCCGCGGTGAAGCCATCATCCGCCGCGACGAGATGCTGCCGCGCGAAGTGTTCCGCAACGGCGACCGCGTTCGCGCCTACATCTTCGATGTCCGCCGCGAAACCCGTGGCCCGCAGATCTTCCTCTCCCGCACCCATCCGCAATTCATGGCAAAGCTGTTCGCGCAGGAAGTGCCTGAGATCTATGACGGCATCGTCGAGATCAAGGCGGTGGCCCGCGATCCCGGCTCGCGCGCGAAAATCGGCGTGATTTCCCGGGATTCCTCGGTGGATCCGGTCGGCGCCTGCGTCGGTATGCGCGGCTCGCGCGTGCAGGCGGTGGTGAACGAGCTGCAGGGCGAGAAGATCGACATCATTCCATGGTCGCCCGACATCGCGACTTTCGTCGTCAACGCGCTGGCGCCCGCCGAAGTCGCCAAGGTCGTGATCGACGAGGACCGCGAGCGGATCGAGGTCGTGGTTCCAGACACCAACAACCAGCTCTCGCTGGCGATCGGCCGGCGCGGACAGAACGTGCGCCTCGCCTCGCAACTGACCGGCTGGGACATCGACATCCTCACCGAGCAGGAAGAATCCGAACGCCGCCAGGCCGATTTCGAGAACTCCACGCGGGTGTTCATGGAAGCGCTGAACGTCGACGAGGTCGTCGGCCAGCTATTGGCGTCGGAAGGCTTCACCTCGGTCGAGGAACTCGCACTGGTCGATGTCAAGGAACTGGCCGGTATCGAAGGCTTCGACGAGGAAACAGCCAATGAGCTGCAGAGCCGGGCAAGGGAATATCTCGAACAGCTCGAGACAGAGCTGGAAAACAAGCGCAAGGAGCTCGGTGTGGATGATGCATTGAAGACGGTGCCCGGTGTTACCTCGAAGATGCTGGTGAAGTTCGGCGAGAACGACATCAAGTCGGTCGAGGATCTGGCGGGCTGTGCGACCGACGATCTGGTCGGCTGGACCGAGCGCAAGGAAGGCGGCGAGCCGACCAAGCATGCCGGCATTCTCGACGCCAACGAAATCTCCCGCGACGATGCCGAGCGCATGATCATGCAGGCGCGCGTCATTGCCGGCTGGATCACCGAGGCCGAACTCGCCAAGCAGACCGAGGCGGCCCAGGCTGCCGAAGACCAGACGGCGTAATGCGGGTGTTCCGCAAAACCGAAACTCTTTGCTGCGCGCCGACCGTGCGCAGATGACAGGGACCGTTCAACAGGCATGCTGGCTTTGGCTGACCCCGATCTCGACCATGGGCCGCGGACCGACAAGTCCGCGACCATGCGGATGTGCGCGGTCAGCCGCGAGGTGCGCGGCATCGACGAGCTGATCCGCTTCGTGGTCGCCCCCTCCGGCGACGTCGTTCCCGATCTGAAACGCAAGCTGCCCGGCCGCGGCCTCTGGGTATCGGCCTCGCGCCGGACGGTTGCGGAAGCGGTCCGGCGTCACCAATTTAGCCGAGGGTTCAAGCGCGACGTCCGGGTCGCGGCCACCCTTCCCGCCGATACCGAGGCCCTGCTGGAACGAAGCTGCACCGAGGCGCTGGCCATGGCGGCCAAGGCCGGTCAGGTCATTTCCGGCTTTGCCAAGGTCCAGGGCCTGCTCGAACAGGGCAGGGCTGATGTGCTGATTCACGCTTCCGACGGCGCGGCCGACGGAATCCGCAAATTGGACGCGATCGCCGGGCAAAGGGGCCGAAATGTCGGCGAATCGCGGGATTTGCCGGTTGTGACTGCTTTAACCTCGGCACAATTGGATTTGGCACTGGGCCGGTCAAATGTGATACATGCTGCGCTGCTCGCGGGCCCGGCGAGCAAAACGTTCCTGTCGCGCTGCCAGATCCTGGTTCGATACCGGACGGACGATGACGACAAGACCGGGGATGGCGGCCAGAAATTCTGACGACGACGATTGGTTCCGAAGACCCTGCTGCAATGACGGTGCGGAAAACGCACCATGCTAACGAGATTAGGACTGCTGAATGGTTGATACCAAAACGCCTGGCGACAAGACTTTGAGTGTTCCGACCAAGACCTTGACGCTGAAGCCGCGGGTCGAGACGGGCACCGTGCGCCAGAGCTTCAGCCATGGCCGGACCAAGCAGGTCGTGGTCGAAAAGCGTGGCAAGCGCCGCGTCGGCGGCGATGCGCCCGCCACGGAAACGCATGCGCCGGAGCCGGTCGTCGCCAAGGCGGCGCCCGCGGCAAAGCCCCCGCTCGGCCGCCCCGCGGCAGCGCCCGGTGGCGCGCCGCGCTCGGGTTCGGGCGTGGTGCTGCGGACGCTGACGGAAGACGAGCGTTCCGCCCGCGCCAGCGCGCTGGCCGACGCCAAGGTGCGTGAAGTCGAGGAACGGCGCCTGGCCGAGGAAGAGGCCAAGCGCCGCGCCAGCCGCGAAGGCATCGAGCAGGCCGAGCGCGAGGCCGCCGAAGCCCGCCGCAAGGCCGAGGAAGAGCGGCATCGCCAGGAAGAGGAAGCCAAGCGCAAGGCCGAAGTGGAGGCCAAGAAGCGATTTGGCGAGGCCGAGGCCAAGCCCGCGGCGCCGGCGGCACCCGCCGCCGCAGCGCGACCTGCTGCCGCCGCCGCCCGACCGGCTGCCGCACGCCCGGCTGGCGCCCGTCCCGCTGCAGCGACACCGGCTGCGCGCACGCCCGTCGCCGCCGATGGTTCCGACGAGGACGAAGGTCCGCGTCAGGTTCGGCGCGGCCCTGGCGGCGCCATGCGCCCCGCAGCGCCCCCCAAGACCACCCACAAGCCCGGACCGCAGAAGGAACGCGGCCGCCTGACGGTGGTCACCGCGCTCAATGACGATGTGCGCGAGCGCTCGATCGCCTCGTTCCGCCGCCGTACCCAGCGTCTGAAGGGCCACGCCTCCAACGAGCCAAAGGAAAAGCTGATCCGCGAGGTCACGATTCCAGAAGCCATCACCATCCAGGAACTCGCCAACCGCATGTCGGAGCGCGCGGTCGACGTCATCCGCCTGCTGATGAAGCAGGGCGCGATGCACAAGATCACCGACGTGATCGATGCCGACACGGCGCAACTGATCGCCGAGGAATTGGGTCATACCGTCAAGCGCGTCGCCGCGTCCGACGTGGAAGAGGGCCTGTTCGACATCGTCGACGACACCACCGATACCGAGCCGCGCTCGCCTGTCGTCACCGTGATGGGCCATGTCGACCACGGCAAGACATCGCTGCTCGACGCGCTGCGCCATGCCAACGTGGTGTCGGGCGAAGCCGGCGGCATCACCCAGCATATCGGCGCCTACCAGGTGACCTCGCCGGAAAGCGGCAAGAAGATCACCTTCATCGACACCCCCGGCCACGCCGCGTTCACCGCGATGCGCGCCCGCGGCGCCAAGGTCACCGACATCGTGATCCTGGTGGTTGCGGCCGATGACGGCGTCATGCCGCAGACGGTGGAAGCGATCAACCACGCCAAGGCGGCGAAGGTGCCGATGATCGTGGCGATCAACAAGATCGACAAGCCCGACTCCAAGCCGGAGCGCGTGCGCACCGAACTGCTGCAGCACGAGGTCCAGGTCGAATCGTTCGGCGGTGAAGTCGTCGACGTCGAAGTCTCCGCCAAGAACAAGACCAATCTCGACAAGCTGCTGGAGATGATCGCGCTGCAGGCCGAACTGCTCGACCTCAAGACCAATTCGGAACGGCCCGCCGAAGGCACCGTGATCGAAGCCAAGCTCGATCGCGGCCGCGGTCCGGTCGCCACCGTGCTGGTCCAGCGCGGCACGCTGCGCGTCGGCGACATCATCGTGGCCGGCGCCGAGATGGGCCGCGTCCGCGCACTGATCTCGGATCAGGGCGAGAACATCGACGAGGCCGGACCTTCGGTCCCGGTCGAGGTGCTCGGTTTCAACGGCCCGCCGGAAGCCGGCGACCGCCTTGCTGTCGTCGAGAACGAAGCCCGCGCCCGCCAGGTCACGAGCTACCGCGCCCACCAGAAGCGCGAGAACGCCGCCGCGTCGATTTCCGGCATGCGCGGCTCGCTCGAGCAGATGATGTCGCAGCTCAAGACTGCGGGCCGCAAGGAATTCCCGCTGATCGTGAAGGCCGATGTGCAGGGCTCGCTCGAGGCGATTTTGGGATCGCTGGAAAAGCTCGGCACCGAGGAAGTTGCCGCGCGCATCCTGCATGCCGGCGTCGGCGGCATCTCCGAATCCGACGTCACGCTGGCGGAAGGCTTCAATGCCGCGATCATCGGCTTCTCGGTGCGCGCCAACAAGGAAGCCGCCGCAGCCGCCAAGCGCAACGGCATCGAGATCCGCTACTACAACATCATCTACGATCTCGTCGACGACATCAAAAAGGCGATGTCCGGCCTGCTTGCGCCGACGCTGCGCGAAACCATGCTGGGGAATGCGCAGATCCTGGAAGTGTTCAACATTTCCAAGGTCGGCAAGGTCGCCGGCTGCCGCGTCACCGACGGCACCGTGGAGCGCGGCGCCAATGTTCGCCTGATCCGCGACAACGTCGTGGTGCACGAGGGCAAGCTCTCGACGCTGAAGCGCTTCAAGGATGAAGTAAAGGAAGTGCAATCCGGCCAGGAATGCGGCATGGCGTTCGAGAATTACGGCGACATGCGTGTCGGCGACGTCATCGAGTGTTATCGCGTGGAGACGATCCAGCGCTCTCTGTAAGTCCAAACCTTGCGAAGAGCTTCGGATTTTATTGACTGAAAATGTGGCGTCATGGCCGGACTTGTTCCGGCCATCCACGTCCTGATCCTGATTAAACAAGCAAGACGTGATGCCCGCGAGACGCGCGGGCTTGACGGCTATGAGAGACTCTAATGCCCCGTCACCACAACAAGGGTTCCGCTCCCGGCGGCTCGCAGCGACAATTGCGCGTCGGCGAGACCGTGCGCCATGCCCTCGCCGATATTCTGTCGCAGGGTAACGTTCACGACCCCGACCTCGAAGGCCACATCATCACCGTTCCCGAGGTGAGGATGTCACCCGACCTGAAGCTCGCGACGATTTACGTGATGCCGCTCGGCGGCCGCGATACCGACATCGTGCTCGCGGCGCTCGATCGCAACAAGAAATTCCTGCGCGGCGAGATCGCTCACCGCGTTAACTTAAAATTTTCCCCTGAGCTCCGCTTTCGCGTCGACGAACGATTCGACGAAGCGGAACGGATCGAGAAATTACTGAGAACACCTGCGGTGCAACGAGACCTCGCACCCGATTCGGACGACAAGTGATGACGATGCCCTCCGCCAACCGCGCGATCGCGCAGCAAACTGCCGATTCGCAGGGCGCTAAAAAAAATATTTTTTCAGGTGAGCCGCGCGACGAGCGCTGCGCTGGCGACGACGAACGTCGCGCCGGCGACGACGAACGTCGCGCTGGCGACGACGAACGCCGCACCAATAACGATCCGCGCCAGAAGCAGCCGCGCCAGAACAATCAGCCCCGACGCGACAAGCGCGACGTCCATGGCTGGGTCATTCTCGACAAGCCGATCGGCATGACCTCGACGCATGCGGTTGCCGTGCTCAAGCGCCTGTTCCAGGCCAAGCGCGCCGGCCATGCCGGCACGCTCGATCCGCTGGCCTCCGGCGGCTTGCCGATCGCGCTCGGCGAGGCCACCAAGACCGTTCCGTTCGTGATGGACGGCCGCAAGCGCTACCGCTTCACGGTCGCCTGGGGCGAGGAGCGCGATACCGACGATACCGAGGGGCGGGTTGTCAGGACCAGCGAACTCAGGCCATCGGCTGAGGCGATACGGGCCCTGCTGCCGCAGTTCACCGGCCTGATCGAGCAGATCCCACCGCAATATTCAGCGATCAAGGTCCAGGGCGAGCGGGCCTATGATCTGGCGCGGGACGGCGAAACCGTCGAATTGAAGCCCCGGCCGGTCGAAATTCACGAATTAACCCTTGTAGAACATGGAGATAACGGCCAGTCCGTGTTCGAGGCCGAGTGCGGCAAGGGAACCTATGTCCGGGCGCTGGCCCGCGATATCGGCCGGATTCTGGGCTGTTTCGGCCATATCTGCGCGTTGCGGCGGACGTTGGTCGGCCCATTCCGCGAGACGGACATGATTCCGCTGGAAGAGTTGGAGGCTTTATGCAATAGAGCCGCGTCTGGCGAGGGAAGCCTCGCCGACGCGCTTTTGCCCGTTGAGACCGCGCTGGACGACATCCCGGCACTGGCCGTCACACGGGCTGATGCGGCAAGGCTCCACAGGGGCCAGGCCGTTTTGTTGCGCGGACGGGATGCGCCCAATAGTAGCGGCACAGTCTATGTCACGGTGGCAGGCCGTCTTCTGGCCCTCGCCGAAATTGGCAATGGCGAACTCATCCCCAAGCGCGTGTTCAACCTGACCGGGCTGACTGCCAGCCCCGGTCGCAGCAATGAGAGAGTTTGACGATGTCGATTACCGCCGAACGCAAAGCGGAAGTCATCAAGACGAATGCCACCAAAGCCGGCGACACCGGCTCGCCCGAGGTCCAGGTTGCGATCCTTTCGGAACGCATCAACAATCTCACGGGCCACTTCAAGACCCACGTGAAGGACAATCATTCACGCCGCGGCCTGCTGAAGCTCGTGTCGACGCGCCGCTCCCTTCTCGACTACATCAAGAAGAAGGACGAGGCGCGTTACAAGGCATTGCTCGAAAAGCATAACATTCGTCGTTGATTTGAGAGTACGCGCGCAGATTGCGCGCGTTTTCGCATGATTTCCCGAAGAAAACGGACTCCGATTGTTGGAGACGATCATGCGCAAGGAGCATCATCCGACAAGGATCGTGCTCGACAAACGCCCAGCAGCAATCCGGCCGCTGGGCAGGGCAAGGTGCCCGTGACTGCCGAGAGGATGGACGCCATCCGAAAGATAAAGACCATGGCAGGATCGCCAGATGCTGATCTCGCAAAAGCGACCAGGATCTCGCCGTCTTGCGCATGGTCTTTGTGTTTTTGGGCTCCGCGCTCTCGTGAACCCATGAAAGAAGACCACTATGTTCAATAAGCATTCCGTCGAGATCGACTGGGGTGGACGTCCCCTCAAGCTGGAAACCGGCAAGATCGCCCGTCAGGCCGACGGCGCCGTGATCGCCACCTATGGCGAGACCGTTGTGCTCGCCACCGTCGTCGCTGCGAAAGCGCCGCGTGAAGGCGTCGACTTCCTGCCGCTGACCGTCGACTATCAGGAAAAGACCTATGCCGCGGGCCGCATTCCCGGCGGCTATTTCAAGCGCGAGGGCCGTCCGACCGAAAAGGAGACGCTGGTCTCCCGCCTGATCGACCGCCCGATCCGTCCGCTGTTCGCCGACGGCTGGCGCAATGAAACCCAGGTCATCGTCACCGTGCTCTCGCACGACATGGAGAACGATCCCGACGTGCTGTCGATGGTTGCCGCGTCCGCAGCGCTGACCCTTTCGGGCGCCCCGTTCAAGGGGCCGATCGGTGCGGCACGCGTCGCCTTCAGCAACGACGAATACATCCTCAACCCGACGCTCGACGAGATGACCGACACGCAGCTCGAGCTCGTCGTCGCCGGCACGACCGACGCGGTGCTGATGGTCGAGTCCGAAGCCAAGGAGCTTTCGGAAGAGATCATGCTCGGCGCCGTCATGTTCGGCCATCGCCACTTCCAGCCGGTGATCAAGGCGATCATCGAACTGGCCGAGAAGGCCGCCAAGGATCCGCGCGAGGTCACCACCATCGACAACAGCGCGATCGAGAAGGAAATGCTCGGCCTGATCGAGCAGGAGCTGCGCACGGCCTACGCGATCCCGATCAAGCAGGACCGCTACGCGGCGGTCGGCGCCGCCAAGGAAAAGGTGATCGCGCACTACTTCCCGGAAGGGCAGGAGCCGAAATACGACAAGCTGCGCATCGCCGGCGTGTTCAAGGAGCTCGAAGCCAAGATCGTTCGCTGGAACATCCTCGACACCGGCAAGCGTATCGACGGCCGCGACGTCAAGACGGTGCGCAACATCGTCGCTGAAGTCGGCGTCTTGCCCCGCGCCCACGGTTCGGCACTGTTCACCCGCGGTGAGACCCAGGCGATGGTCGTGACCACGCTCGGCACCGGCGAGGACGAGCAGTATATCGACGCGCTGTCGGGAACGTACAAAGAGACGTTCCTGCTGCACTACAACTTCCCGCCCTACTCGGTCGGCGAAACCGGACGCCTCGGCGGCACCAAGCGCCGCGAGGTCGGCCACGGCAAGCTCGCCTGGCGCGCCATCCACCCCGTACTGCCGCCGCACCACGAATTCCCCTACACGGTGCGCGTGGTCTCCGAGATCACCGAATCCAATGGCTCGTCGTCGATGGCCTCGGTGTGCGGCGCCTCGCTGGCGCTGATGGATGCGGGCGTACCGTTGAAGCGGCCGACCGCGGGCATCGCGATGGGCCTCATTCTGGAAGGTTCGCGCTTTGCGGTGCTGTCAGACATTCTCGGCGACGAGGATCATCTCGGCGACATGGACTTCAAGGTGGCCGGCACCGACCAGGGCATCACCTCGCTGCAGATGGACATCAAGATCGAGGGCATCACCGAGGAGATCATGAAGGTCGCCCTCGGCCAGGCCAGGGAAGGACGCATCCACATCCTCGGCGAAATGGCCAAGGCGCTCACCAACGCCCGCGCCGAACTCGGCGAATACGCGCCGCGCATCGAGACCTTCAAGATCGCGACCGACAAGATCCGTGAAGTGATCGGCACCGGCGGCAAGGTGATCCGCGAGATCGTCGAGAAGACCGGCGCCAAGGTCAACATCGAGGACGACGGCACCGTCAAGGTCGCCTCCAACGACGGCGAGGCGATGAAGGCTGCGATCAAGTGGATCAAGTCAATCGCCTCCGATCCGGAGATCGGCCAGATCTACGACGGCACCGTGGTCAAGGTGATGGAGTTCGGCGCGTTCGTGAACTTCTTCGGCGCCAAGGACGGTCTCGTCCACATCAGCCAGCTCGCTTCGGCACGCGTGCAGAAGACCTCCGACGTCGTCAAGGAAGGCGACAAGGTCAAGGTCAAGCTGCTCGGCTTCGACGACCGCGGCAAGACCAGGCTGTCGATGAAGGTGGTCGACCAGACCACCGGCGAGGACCTTGAGGCCAAGCAGAAGGCGGAAGCCCAGGCGCCGCGCGAAGCGGCCGGCGAGTAAGGCATCGCTGGAATGTGACAAAGGGCGGCTGAAAGGCCGCCCTTTTTTGTTGTCTGGCTGCGTTACATTGGGAGTATTGAGGAACCTGTGCGATTCCGCCGCAGGCTCGCGAGGCTAAAAACGAAACCCGATCCCGATGGCCGACCGTAACTTGCCGCGCAGCGGCGTACGGCCTCCCCGTTCAAAGGTACTCATCTCAGTCACCCATAGGTTAAGGAGAATTCGATGTCATTCATGTCCCGGCGCCAACTGATGTTTGCCGCAACCGGTGTTGCCGCCATGGCGGCGGCCCCGCGCATCGTTTTCGCGCAGGCCGCAGCGCCCGCCCCGGCAGCCCCGACCGGTCCCTTCACGCTGCCGCCGCTTACCTATCCGGCCAACGCGTTCGAACCGCACATCGACGCCAAGACGATGGAAATCCATCACGACCGCCACCACGCGGCCTATGTCACCAATATGAACAACGCCGCCAAGACCAATCCGCGGTTGGGAACGGCGAAGATCGAGGACGTACTCGGTAATTTGAATGCGCTGGACGACAGCATCAAGTTCACCGTCCGCAACAATCTCGGTGGCCATGCCAACCACACCATGTTCTGGCAGATCATGGGCCCGAACGGCGGCAAGCCGGAAGGCGAGGTGCTGGCGGCGATCGATCGCGATCTCGGCGGCATGGAAAAATTCCAGAACGATTTTAACGCCGCCGGCGGACGACAATTCGGCTCCGGCTGGGTGTTCGTGACCGTGAGCAAGGACGGCAAGCTCGCGATCGAGACCCGACCGAACCAGGACAGCCCGTTGATGGACGGCAAGCGCGCGCTGATGGGCAACGACGTCTGGGAGCACGCCTATTATCTGAACTACCAGAACCGCCGCGCCGATTATCTCAAGGCGTGGTGGAATACGGTGAACTGGGCCAAGATCGCCGAACGTTATGCCGCGGCGAAGGCAGGTACGCTCGGCGTGTAAGTGCGCATGAGATCGGGAAGCTGATAGTAACCTCGGACGAGATCGCAACCGAACATTCAGTTGTCATCGCCCGGCCTTGTGCGCAATTGCGCACTGGGACCGGGCGACCCAGTATTCCAGCGACAGAAGTGATTAAACCGAGAAGCCGCGGCGTACTGGATCCCGCATGCGCGGGGATGATGGTGGTGTGTTACGCCGCAATGACATATGAAAAGGGCGGCCTCTCGGCCGCCCTTTTGTTTTTTCCGGATCGCTCTCGACAGGATCAGGCGACCTCGAACCGATCGAGGTTCATCACCTTGGTCCACGCCGCCACGAAATCCTTGGCGAACTTCTCCTTCGCGTCAGCGGAGGCGTACACCTCCGCAAAGGCGCGGAGCTGCGCGTGCGAACCGAAGATCAGATCGACGCGGGTGCCGGTCCACTTGACCGCATTGGTCTTGCGATCGCGGCCTTCATAGGTGCCATCAGAGCCGGCAGGCTGCCACTGCGTGCTCATGTCGAGCAGGTTGACGAAGAAGTCGTTCGTCAGCGTGCCCGGCTTTTTGGTGAACACGCCATGCTTGGACCCGGCGGCATTGGCGCCGAGGACGCGCAGGCCACCGACCAGAGCCGTCAGTTCGGGACCCGTCAACTGCAGCAATTGCGCCCGGTCCACCAACGCCCCCTCGGGCGACATGAACTGATGCTTCTTGCTGTTGACATAGTTGCGGAAGCCGTCGGCACGCGGCTCGAGCGGCGCAAAGGACTCGACATCGGTCTGGTCCTGCGACGCATCCGCGCGACCCGGCGTGAAGGGCACCTTCACGTCCAGCCCGGCGTCCTTGGCGGCTTTCTCTACCGCCGCAACACCGCCGAGAACGATCAGGTCGGCAAGCGAGACCTTCTTGCCGAACTCCTTCTGGATCGCTTCGAGCTTCGAGAGCACCGTCTTGAGCTCGGCCGGCTGGTTTACCTCCCAGTCCTTCTGCGGGCTGAGGCGGATACGCGCGCCGTTGGCGCCGCCGCGCTTGTCGGAGCCACGGAACGTCGATGCCGACGCCCATGCGGCCGAGACAAGCTGGGACACCGACAGGCCGGAGCCGAGAATCTTCGTCTTCAGCGCGGCGATGTCCTGCTCGCCGATGACAGGATGATCCACGGCCGGGATCGGGTCCTGCCAGATCAGCGTTTCCTTCGGCACCAGCGGGCCGAGGTAGCGCGCGATCGGGCCCATGTCGCGGTGCGTGAGCTTGAACCAGGCCCGCGCGAACGCATCCGCAAACTGATCCGGATGCTCGTAGAAGCGCCGCGAGATCTTCTCATAGGCCGGGTCGAAGCGCAGCGACAGGTCGGTGGTCAGCATGGTCGGCACATGCTTCTTCGACTTGTCGTAGGCGTCCGGGATCGAGGCTTCGCCGCCTTTCGCCTTCCATTGCTGGGCGCCGGCCGGGCTCTTCGTCAGCTCCCATTCGTTTTCGAACAGGTTCTTGAAGAACAGATTGCTCCACTTCGTCGGCGTCTGCGTCCAGGTGACTTCCGGGCCGCCGGTGATGGCGTCGGCGCCGACGCCGGTGCCATACTTGCTCTTCCAGCCAAGGCCCTGGTCTTCGAGCGCACCGCTTTCCGGGTCCGCTCCCACCAGCGACGGATCGCCGGCGCCGTGGGTCTTGCCGAAGGAATGGCCGCCGGCGATGAGGGCAACGGTTTCTTCGTCGTTCATCGCCATGCGGAAGAAGGTTTCGCGGATGTCCTTGGCCGCCGCGAGCGGGTCCGGCTTGCCGTTCGGCCCTTCCGGATTGACGTAGATCAGGCCCATCTGCACGGCGCCGAGCGGCTCCGCGAGCTGGCGTTCGCCGCTATAGCGTTCGTCGCCGAGCCAGGTGCCCTCAGGACCCCAGAACAGCTCCTCCGGCTCCCAGACGTCGGCGCGGCCACCCGCAAAACCAAACGTCTTGAAGCCCATCGATTCCAGCGCGACGTTGCCGGCAAGAATCATCAAATCGGCCCATGAAATCTTCTGACCGTATTTCTGCTTGATCGGCCAGAGCAGCCGGCGCGCCTTGTCGAGGTTGGCGTTGTCAGGCCAGCTATTCAGCGGCGCAAACCGCTGCTGACCCGCGCCGGCGCCGCCGCGGCCGTCGGTGATGCGGTAGGTGCCCGCGCTGTGCCAGGCCATGCGGATCATCAGGCCGCCATAGTGACCGAAGTCGGCCGGCCACCATTCCTGCGAGTCCGTCATCAACGCGTGCAGGTCCTTGATCACGGCGTTGAGGTCGAGCGTCTTGAATTCCTTGGCGTAGTCGAATGCTTCCCCCATCGGATCGGACAGGGTCGAATTGCGGTGCAGGACCGATACGTCCAGCGCGTCCGGCCACCAGTCGCGGTTCGTGCGCGCGCGATTGCCGCCCGAGAACGGGCATTTGGTTTTGTCGTCCATGATTGTCTCCTGATGGTCCTTCCAGTCTGGAATTGGAAGCAATCTAAGCGCCGGCCTCCATCAGGTGAAGTTGATTTTAATGATCGAACTGATAAGATATTCTGATGATGCAGATGACGCTCAGACAGCTTCGCTATTTCGACGCGCTGGCCCGTCACGGCCATTTCGGGCGCGCGGCCGAGGCGTGTTCAATCTCGCAGCCGGCGCTGTCGATGCAGATCAAGGAAATGGAAGAAGTGCTGGGCGGCGTGCTGCTGGAGCGCAGCGCCCGGCAGGTCACGCTGACGAAATTCGGAGAGGAGATCGTCCAGCGCGTCCGCGATATCCTGCGTTCGGTCGATGAACTCGGTGACTTCGCGCGCGCCTCGCGCGACCGGCTGGCAGGACGGTTGCGCATCGGCATGATCCCGACCATCGCGCCCTATCTCTTGCCCAAGGTGATCGAGAACCTGGCGCGCATGCACCCCGAGCTCGACATTCACGTCCGCGAGACGCTGACCCCAAAGCTGATCAAGGAGGTTGTCGAAGGACGGCTCGACACGGCGATCGTCGCCTTGCCGGTATCCGAACCATCGCTGACCGAGGTCATCTGCTTTTCGGAGAATTTCCTTTTGGTGAGGCCGGGTGAGGATGAGGGAACGCCGGTGCCGAGCCATGAGACGCTGCGCGAGATGCGGCTGTTGCTGCTGGAAGAGGGACACTGCTTCCGCGACCAGGCGCTGTCGTTCTGCAACATGCAATCCTCGCCGCCACGGGAAGTGCTGGACGCAAGCTCGCTGTCGACGCTGGTGCAAATGGTCGGCGCCGGCATCGGCGTCACCCTGATCCCGGAAATGGCGGTCGGCGTGGAAACACGCTCGGCGTCAGTCTCCGTCGCCCGCTTCAGGAATC
This sequence comes from Bradyrhizobium paxllaeri, assembly GCF_001693515.2. NCBI lineage: Bacteria > Pseudomonadati > Pseudomonadota > Alphaproteobacteria > Hyphomicrobiales > Nitrobacteraceae > Bradyrhizobium > Bradyrhizobium paxllaeri. Next base: position 162,125 of record NZ_CP042968.1, on the reverse strand, counting down.
CGCAGCCGTCGCGGACCATCGGTATGGTCTGGCGCAAGACGAGCCCGCTCGCCGGGCAGCTTCAGCAGATTTCGGAAGTTGTTTGTCTCGCAGCCGACGCGCTGCGCGCACAGCGCGAGGCGAGATCACCATCGCAGAAGACGCCGAACGAGCCTAGAGCTTTATCCTGAGTGCGAACGATCCCGTCTGATTCAGAAACCCGGAAGGGCTGGTCTGCACGCTGTAGCGCACGCTGAGATCCAGTTTCTCGGTCCGCTGCGAGGCTAGCCCGATGCCGGCCGAATAGAGCCATGGCGACTGGCTGAACGCCGTGGCGACGAAGCTGTCGCCGCCGGCCGCGAATGCCGCCGATATCTGCAGCTGGTTGTTGAGCAGATTGTACCCGGCCGCGCCGTCGGCGGTGAGCCAAAGGCGGTCGGCGATCCGGTACGAGCCTTTCACGCTCGCACTCAGCATCAACTCGCGATAGAGCTGCGAACTGACGTTGAGGTTCAGTCCGCCCGCGCCGCTTTCGCTGTAGGCATCGGCACGCACCTGCGCGTAATCAAGCCGCAGCGAGGGCAGCAGCGAAAATCCCTCGTGGACCGGAATGAGCTGCTTGACCGCAAATCCAGCATGACCGGTGGTGCTGAGATAATCTGCTACAGCAGTGCTGCCCACGAAAGAAAGCGACCGGTTGACGCGGTTCTGATTGATGCCGCCATCGAGCAGGAAATCGATTTCGGTGCCGGGCCTCAGCGCGTAGGCGCCATAGAGCCCGAGCTGATAGCTATCCAGCCCAAGCCGGTTGGGCACGGTCGGATCGCTGCCCGCGATGTTCTGATGCCCATACGAAAACAATCCACCAAGCACCGCTCGCGATGACACCGGCGTATCGAGCCCGGCGACGAAGCCACCACCGTTCGCACGATATCCGGGCGCGCCATCGTTGCCTTCCTGGCTGGCGCTGCCGCCGAGCGGCTTGAGCCAGACATTTCGTTCTGCCGCCGTTCCGGCAGTGCGCAGGCCGTAGGCGTCATCAAGCCGGCCGTAGACGCTGTGCTGAAGCGCGCGCTGCGTGGCGTAGGTCGCCTGCGACGCCGCGCCGGCGAGCACGGGCAAGGTCTGGCTGATGGCATTCGAAAGCGCCGGCGCATCGAGGTTGTCGAGAATCGCAAATGTCGGCGCCATCGCGCCGGTCAATCCAAGTGGCGTTGACGCCATCCGGTCGAGCACAACAGCCGCGCCGAGGCCTGCGCGATTGTTCTGCTCCGCCAACACCTCGGCATAGGGCTGCACGAGGGAAATTGTGGCCCATCCTCCGGTCGGATTGCCGGAGAGACCGTAGGTGCTGACGAGCATTTGCGCGCCCGACGCGTCGCCGGAAGCGGAGCCATAGAGGCTGGTGAGGTTGCCGCGCGACAGCGTGTTGAAGAGCACCCGGCCCTCGGGCGTAATCGAGCTGAGCAGGGTGAAATTGCCGGCATTGCTGCCGGTGGGCGCAGCGCCGCTGCCCCAGAAATATCCGTTCTGATAATTGCTCACCACGAAGCGCCCCGGCGTCGTGGTGCCGAACATCGAAGGACTCGTGATGCGCCAGCGCGTACCCGAGGTCCACGCCCATTCCGGCACGGAATTGGCCATCATGGGTTGCGGCGCCGGCGGCACGAAGGTCAGCGGATCGTACGGGACCATATAGGCCCAATGCGTGATTAACAGATTGTCGCCTGTGATCATCTGCATTTCCATCTGCGTCACGCCGTTGACGAGGCGCATCTGGCCGAGGCCGACGGTGACGGCGCCGCCGCCGACCGGCGTAAACACCATGGTGATCTGCCCCGCCGTCGTGACAAAACCCTGGATCGTCGAATTCTCGGTATGCTGCGCCGGCCCGAGCGCGAGTTGCGCGCTGCTGATTCCGGTGAATGCGCCGTTGCTGGCGGTCCCCAGCGCCCACAGCGTCTGATCGCCGATCGGGATGGGGTTGGAGAAGCCGGTTCTTGGCGCGGCATAGGCGAGCAATTGCGGGGCCGGAACATACCAATGCGAATTGGAGAGTGCCGCATCCCAGATCGCGGATTGCGCGAAAGCCGGTCCGCCGATGCCCGCCATGATGAGGCCGGCCGCGCTTGTCAGCAGATGCGAGCGAATCCAGCGCGTCAGCAACGCCACGTTCCTCCGTGAAAGCCGTAGAAGCGGCCGCGCGGATGCCTTGCATGGAGGCATTGCGGACATGGCCGTTACGGCCGAAAGTGCACCGTGCGCAGCGGCATTGTCCTCCCATGTTCATGGGGGACGGGTCGCCTCGAACCCGACCGTCGCAACAAATGCCTGGAAGCATTGCCATGCCTGAGCCCGTGATCCGCCCTGCCCGCTCCGACGAATATGACGAGATCGCCCGGGTCTGGATGGAGAGTTGGGTTTCGACCGGGCTCGAGGACGCCAGTGATCCTCTGCTGGAAAAATTGCGCGCGCGCGTCCCGATGGAAGTAGAGAAGGGCTGGAGCCTTTACGTCGCCGACGACGATGGAAGGTTGGCAGCGATGCTGGCGATACATTTGCCCGACTGCTACCTCGACCAGCTGTTCGTCGCGCCCGAATATCAAAGTGGCGGCCTCGGGCGCCGCTTGCTCGCCTTCACACGAAACCATTTGCCGAATGAAATCTGGCTGCGCTGCGTGCGCGAGAACGAAAAGGCATGGCGCTGGTACGAACGCGAGGGCTTTGTGTTCGAGAAGGAGCAGGTCGAACCGATGATGGGCCGGACGATGAAATATTATCGATGGAAGAGCGCTGGCTGACGTGATGCGCCCGATGCACCTTGCGCGCGCCGTGGACACCCTCTAGTTTCAAAATCGTCCCGACACCTCCTCACCTGTCCAGAGTTCGTTATGGTTCGAGTCGTCTTCGCCGCGATCTTTCTGTCATCCCTCCCGATTTCGTCGTTCGCGCAAGGGCAATCCGCGCCGGGAACAACAACGCAGCCAGTGACGCCTGCTGCCGCCACATCGATCGTCAAGAAAGCCGCGCCAAAAACCAAAACCGGTGCCAAGCAGTCTGCACCGGCGGAGAGCGGGCCTTGCCAGATTGGTATCATCTCGGCGATTGGCGACAAGTTTGCGGTTCAGAAGGTCGGCCTTACCGTGTTCGGGAACGAGTTGACCGAGGTGCCCATCGACAGGTGGGGCCTTGACGATCTCGTCGTCGCTCGCGTTCGCGCGGCTTCTTCCGGGGTTCACGTGCGGAAGATCGCCTATGCCAAGGGCACGTTCGAGCCCTATTACCGTCCCCCGACAAGACTGTTTCGGAACGACGACGAAGAGCTGACGGCGGTCGTCAGGCAAATCACGACGAGTTCGAACTGCGCGCGCTATTTCGTTTTCACAACCTACGCAGCACAATTGCAGGGCACCAATCAATCGCTCCCGGGCATTGGCGTGCTTCACCACGGCTCGGGGCCCTTCAGCAACACGTCCCTGTTCGCCAATTTTGTGCTGAGGGTATTTGACGGCCAGAGTTTCGCCATCGCTAAAAGACCGTCTGCAGATCTGGGCGCCGTCCTTGCGGGGAGCTTTGGACGCCTGGGACAAGACCCGCTCACCAAGCTCGAAGCGGAGGACTTCCCCGCTTCCCCGGCGGACGCGGTCGCGAGTTCGACCCTGCGCGATCATACCCGCGCCTTACTTGCAGCCAGACTGGACAAAGCGGTCGCGGCTTACCTTAAGCAGGAGTGAGATCGCACCGACAGAACTCACCTTCGGTTGATCGAGAGGAGTTACAGAATGATAAAGCTCTATTGGTCGCCCCGCTCGCGCTCGATCTCGGCCATCTGGTTGCTCGAAGAAACCGGGCTGCCTTACGAGCGGGTGCTCACCGACATCACCACGGGCGCGCAGAAGGCGCCGGAATATCTCGCGATCAATCCGATGGGCAAGGTGCCGGGGCTGAAGGACGGCGACGCCGCGCTCGGCGAAGCGGCGGCGATCTGCGCCTACATCGCCGACCGCTATCCGGAAACCAACCTCGCGCCGACGGCAACCGATCCGCTGCGGGCGCGGTATCTGCAATGGTTGTTCTTTTCGCCTGCCTGCATCGAGCCGGCCTTGATCCAGCTTTTCACGAAGCTGGAGGTGCCGGCGAGCACGGCGGCATGGGGAAGCGCGACCCAGACGTTCGACGTGCTCGATGCCGCGCTGCAGAAGGGACCGTGGATTCTCGGCGAGAAGTTTTCGGCCGCCGACATCATGCTGGGCTCTGGCCTGAATTTCGCGGTGCGCCTGTTCAAGATGGTGCCGCCACGGCCCTCGTTCGACGCCTATATCGACCGCTGCGTGGCGCGTCCGGCGTTCCAGCGCGCGGAAAAGATCGCGGCAGGGTGACCAAATCGTAGGGTGGGCAAAGCGAAGCGTGCCCACCATTCCGGACGCAATCTGGCGATAGATGGTGGGCACGGCTGCGCCTTTGCCACCCTACACGACCTCGCCGCAGGCCCGGAGACAAAATCGCGAAAACAACCCCATGCAAAGTAGAGCGGTTTCCCGAATGGCTCACGCGACGACGCGGGGATCCACATCCTGCGTGTAATCGACGCCGTCGATGCCGAATCCGAACAGGCGAAGGAATTCTCTCCTGTACTCCGCAAGGTCTGCCAACTCACCGAGCGATTCCGTCGTGAGCAGAGGCCATCGGCGCGACACCTCCGTCTGAACTTCTGATGAAAGCTCCCAGTCGTCGACCCTGAGGCGCTGCGCCTCGTCAAGTTCAGCACCGGGACCAAGACGGGTCCGGAACAGGCGATCGATCTGCTCGATGCATCCTTCATGATTGCCGAGTTGCTTCATCACCTTGAACAGCACCGTCCCATAGAGCGGCACCACCGGAATGGCTGAGCTTGCCTGAGTGACGACAGCCTTCAGCGCCACCACGCGGGCCGCGTCCTGCCCGAGGCGGCCCCGGATCGCTTCCGCCTTGCGGTCGAGATCGACCTTGGCGCGACCCAGCGTGCCGTTCCAGTAGATAGGCCAGGTCAGTTCGCTGCCGATATAGGTGTAGTTGAGCGTCCGAAAGCCCGGCGCCAACACACCGGCATCCGCGAGCTGGTCGATCCAGCGCTTCCAGTCGTCGCCGCCCATCACCGCTACCGTTGCGGTCGCTTCGTCCTCACTCGCCGGCGCAATGGTCGTCTCATAGACTTCGCCGGTTTCAGTGTTGAGGGTCTTGATTTCGACGGGAGCACCGAGCGGCTTGATCGCCGAGCGCCAGGTCTTGCCGGTGACCGGATCGGTCCGGACCGGAGCCGCCATGCTGTAGACCAGCATGTCGAGCTGTCCGAACTTTTCGCGCACACGCTCGATGAAGGTTTTCTTCAGCTCGTCGGAGAAGGCATCGCCCTCCAGCGTCAGGGGCGACCGTCCGATCCTCTCGGCCTCGATCTCGAAGGCACGGTTGTTGTACCAACCGGCGCTGCCGGTTCTGGTGGCCGTGGGCTCGCGCTCCAGCGACACGCCGATGGTCTCGGCACCGCCTGCGAAGGTCGCAACGATACGGCTCGCGAGGCCGTACCCCGTCGAACACCCCAGCACGGCGACGCGCTTGGGGCATTCCGGAACAGCCCCCTGGCGGAGAACATAGGCGATCTGCTCGCGGACGTTTTTGGCGCAGCCGACAGGATGTGCCGTCGTGCAGATGAAGCCTCGCACGCGCGGTTCAATGATCATGCTTACCCCGTTTCGGATTGTAGCAGCGTCCCCGTCCGCCGCCTGCCGATCTCTCGGCGCAAGCGAGGAGAGGCAAAAACGAAATTACGCATCCATCCGCTTGAACACCAGCGTAGCGTTGGTGCCGCCGAAGCCGAAGGAGTTCGACAGCACGGTGCCGAGCTTGGCATTGTCGATGCGCTTGCGCACGATCGGCATGTCGGCGAAGACAGGATCGAGCTCGGTGATGTGGGCGCTTTCGCAGACGAAGCCGTTGTTCATCATCAGCAGCGAATAAATCGCTTCCTGCACGCCAGTGGCGCCGAGCGAGTGGCCGGTCAGCGCCTTGGTCGCCGAGATCGGCGGGCACTTGTCGCCGGTACCGAACACCTTTCGGATCGCCTCGATTTCCGGCGGATCGCCGGCGGGCGTCGAGGTCGCGTGCGGATTGATGTAGTCGATTGGCGTTTTCACCGTCGACAATGCCATGCGCATGCAGCGCTCGGCGCCTTCGCCGGAGGGAGCCACCATGTCGTAACCATCGGAGGTCGCGCCATAGCCGACCACCTCGGCATAGATTCGCGCGCCGCGCGCCTTGGCATGCTCGAGTTCTTCCAGCACCACGACGCCGGCGCCGCCGGCGATGACGAATCCGTCGCGGCTGATGTCGTAGGGACGCGAGGCGGTGGCGGGCGTGTCGTTGTATTTCGAGGACATCGCGCCCATGGCGTCGAACAAGACCGACAGCGACCAGTCGAGCTCCTCGCAGCCGCCGGCGAAGATCACGTCCTGCTTGCCGATCTGGATCGTCTCATAGGCATTGCCGATGCAATGGTTCGAGGTCGCGCAGGCCGACGAGATCGAATAGTTGACGCCCTTGATCTTGAACCAGGTCGCAAGCGTCGCAGACGCCGTCGATGACATCGCCTTCGGCACTGCAAACGGCCCGACGCGCTTCGGACCCTTGGTGCGGGTGATGTCGGCGGATTCGACGATGGTGCGCGCGGACGGCCCGCCCGAGCCCATGATGATGCCAGTGCGGACGTCGGACACTTCCGCGGGCGTCAGGCCGGAATCCTGGATCGCCTGCTCCATCGCGATGTGATTCCACGCCGCGCCCTCGCCGAGGAAGCGCATCGCGCGCCGGTCGATGACGTCAGCCGGATTGATGGTCGGCGCGCCCTGCACCTGCGAACGAAAACCCATCTCGGCGTATTTCTCCGCGCGCTTGATGCCGGATTTCGCGTCGTGAAGGCTCGCAAGCACTTCCTGGGTGTTGTTTCCGATGGACGAGACAATGCCCATCCCCGTAATGACAACCCGCTTCATGACCGCCTCGCCCTACCGTTTCGTTCGTGTGTGAAAATATGTTCGTTGTGCAATCGCGCCGTTCAGCCTGGCGCAGTGCCCTGCTTGAACAGCCCGACCTTCAGATCCTTGGCGCGATAGATAATCTCGCCATCCATGGAAAGCCAGCCATCGCCGACGCCAAGCACCAGCTTTGAACGCATCACGCGCTTCATGTCGATGTTGTACACAACCTTGCGGGCGTTCGGCAGCACCTGGCCGGAGAACTTCAATTCTCCGAGCCCCAGCGCGCGGCCGCGTCCCTCGCCGCCGATCCAGCCGAGGTAGAATCCGACCATCTGCCACATCGCGTCCAGGCCGAGACAGCCCGGCATGACAGGATCATTCTTGAAATGGCAGCCGAAAAACCAGAGGTCCGGCGTCACATCGAGCTCGGCGCGGATCAGGCCCTTGCCGAATTCGCCGCCCTTGTCGGTAATCTCGGTGATGCGGTCGAACATCAGCATCGGCGGCAGCGGCAATTGGGCATTGCCTGGGCCGAACATCTCGCCGCGGCCACAGGCCAGCAAGTCCTCGTATTCGTAACCGCTGCGGCGATCCAGCATCGTATTCAGCCTTTACCTTAGATGATGTCCCGATGGAGCGCTTTTTGAGCGAACCGGACCCGTTTTCCCGACGGAAACGTTTGTTTCCGCAATTTGGCGCTACTTAGGGTGCTATCGGCATTAGCCTCTGCCGAAATCGCATATGTGGTCCGCGCGCTCTGTAACATAGGCATTAGGGCCCGGGAAAGCACCGGAACGGGCTAAAACGCCGCGTTGGGCGCGCTTGTTCCGCCTCTACATTGGGCCAGTTCTAGTTGCGAAAAACTTGCATCTACCTGATTTCCTTTTATATTGGGCAAGAATATTGCCCAAGTTAGCGCGTGTGGTACCCGAAGTGGACATGAACGACCAAGCCTCGCCCCTGAACGACGATGGTATCGATCCGGCCGCCCGTGCCGCCGGACATCAGCCGGCGTTGACCGGTTGTCCCTGGCACGACGTCAACGAAATGTTGCAAGCCGCGGGTCTCAGACCCACCCGCCAGCGCATGGCTTTGGGCTGGCTGTTGTTCGGCAAGGGCGCACGCCATCTGACGGCGGAAATGCTGTACGAGGAAGCGACGCTGGCCAAGGTCCCGGTCTCGCTCGCCACCGTCTACAACACGCTCAACCAGCTCACCGATGCCGGCCTGCTGCGCCAGGTCTCGGTCGACGGCACCAAGACCTATTTCGACACCAACGTCACCGCGCACCACCACTTCTATCTCGAGAACAACCACGAGCTGGTCGACATTCCCGACCCGCATCTGGTGCTGTCGAAGATGCCCGACGTGCCCGAGGGCTATGAGATTTCCCGCGTCGACATGGTCGTGCGGCTGCGCAAGAAGCGCTAGCCGTTTTCGTCGTCCCTGCGAACGCAGGGACCCATAACCACAGATCTTTGTTGTTGCGGAAGGCGTCTAACTGCGCGCCTCATTGAGAGGCCGCGGCGTATGGGTCCCTGCGTTCGCAGGGACGACCAAGAAGCTCAATCCACCTTCTCGTCGGCGTAAACGCCCCACAGACGCTGCTGCTCGATCCAGCCGTCAAAGCCGTTGCCGATCACGCGGCACCAGCCATTGGTGCATTTCTTGACCTGGGCGACGACGCCGGCCTGCAGGCGGGCCGCAATCGCGCTGGTCCGGTCGGGACGATCATAGAGCGATGCCAGCTCGTCCTTGGTCTTCATGGTCACCACGGCGGTGCGGCGGCCGGACAAGAGCGAATGATAGACCCAGCCCTCGGACCCTTCCGAATCGCGCACGCGGCGCCAGTTCTCGAACTCGGCGGTGATTTCGACCGGCAGGCCCGAGCGGGTATAGATCCAGGCGACATCATTGTCCTTGGTCGGACCGGCCCGCACATTCACATGATCAGACTTGAGGCTGACATAGCGCGGCACCGGCAGGCCGCTCGTGGTGGTGGCCGAATCCTTGGCCGAAAATCCTGTGCTGACGGAAGCGACAAGCCAGCACCCCACCAGCACCGCCACCGAACAGAAACGCCTCAACGCCATCAACCCGTCTCCTGCCGAGCCAACTCGAATTCTTCGAGTTGAAACCGCCCGCTACGCCCGAAAAACCCCAGACCCCTGTGCCCCGCTTTGGCCGCATCCGGCTTGCGACATCCGAGGGGTTCTTGTCTTGGCCCGGCCTTCTGATAGAGAGGACGGAACGCCTAGAACCAGAACGCCATGGATTTTCCGCCGAAAATCCGAGGAAGTATTGGGAACCCAAGGGACTTGCCTCAGCAAACAGCCGGATACCGGGACCGCGTGGCCATCGCAGTGTCGAACAACCGGGTTAATGAGGCCTGAACGGCGCGCTGCAGCGCACCCCCTCATGAGAGCAGGACATGTCGGTTAAGAAAAAACCTCTCGTCGTCGTCACCCGCAAGCTGCCGGACTCGATCGAGACCCGGATGCGCGAGCTGTTCGACGCGACGTTGAATCTCGACGACACGCCGATGACGCCGCAGCAGATTGCCGAAGCCAGCCGCACGGCCGACGTGCTGGTGCCGACCGTCACCGACACGATCGACGAGGGGATGCTCAAGCACCCCGACTGCAAGCTGCGCATGATCGCCAATTTCGGCAACGGCGTCGACAATATCGACGTCACGGCGGCGCATGCGCGCGGCATCACGGTGACCAACACGCCGAAGGTGCTGACCGAAGACACCGCCGACATGACCATGGCGCTGATTCTCGCCGTGCCGCGGCGGCTGATCGAAGGCGCAACCATCCTGCCCGACGGCAAGAGCTGGCCGGGCTGGTCGCCGACCTGGATGCTCGGCCATCGCATCGGCGGCAAGCGGCTCGGCATCCTCGGCATGGGCCGCATCGGCCAGGCCGTCGCCCGCCGCGCGCGCGCCTTCGGCCTGCAGATCCACTATCACAACCGCCGTCCCGTGGCGCCTGTTATCGCCGAGGAGTTAGGGGCGACCTATTGGGAAAGCCTCGACCAGATGCTGGCGCGGATGGACATCATCTCGGTGAACTGTCCGCATACGCCAGCGACCTATCACCTGTTGTCAGCGCGACGGCTCAAGCTGATCCGCAAAGAAGCCTATATCGTCAATACCGCACGCGGCGGGGTGATCGACGAGGACATGCTGATCAAGCTGCTGGAAGCCGGCGAGATCGGCGGCGCCGCGCTCGACGTCTACGAGCACGAGCCCGCGGTCAATCCAAAACTGGTGCGGCTCGCCAAGGCCGGCAAGGTAACGCTGCTGCCGCATATGGGCTCGGCCACGATCGAGGGCCGCGTCGAGATGGGCGAGAAGGTGATCATCAATATCCGCACCTTCCTCGACAACCACAAGCCGCCGGATCGCGTGCTGCCCAGCATGCTGTAGGTGGTCGTCCCGGCGAACGCCGGGACCCATACGCCGCGGCGGTTGTTGGTTAAAGAGGGTATCTGACGCCTGTGCCAAACCGAGGAGCCGCGGCGTATGGGTCCCGGCTCAAGGCCGGGACGACGACGAGTTCTTGGCCGGCTAAGCCGTCTTCGTCTTCCGCCTTTCCCGCTTGCGCCATTCGGCGACGAACGCCACGAACGCGGCAAGCGCCGGCGGCGGCTGACGCCGGCTCGGATAATACAAGAACGGCCCCGGAAACGGCGCGCACCAATCGTCGAGCACGCTGACCAGCGCGCCGGACTTGATGCCGTAGCGCACGTAACCCTCGAACGTCATCCAGAAGCCTGTGCCGTCATGGACGGCACGCAACGCAAGGCCGAGATAGGTCGCGATCAGCTTGGCCGGCGGCGAGACCTTCACCACGCGTCCGGCTTTCTCGAATTCCCAATCCAGCATCGCGCCGCTGCCGAAGCGGGTGCGAATGCAGGCATGGTCGAGCAGATCCTTCGGCGCCTGTGGCCGGCCGTGCCGCGCCACATATTCCTTCGACGCCACGACCGCGTAACGCTGCGGCGAACCCAGCGAGACCGCTATCATGTCCTGCGCCAGATGTTCGCCATAGCGCACGCCGGCGTCGAAACCGGCGGCGACGATATCGACAAACGAACTCTCGCCGACGATCTCCAGATCGATTTTCGGATGCTTCTGAAGAAACGGCGCGACCATCGGCGCCAGCACTAGGTCGATCGCCGGCGGCGGCGCGTTGATACGCAGACGCCCCGAGGGTACGCCACGCAAGCCGCGCACCTGGTCAATCGCCTCGCCGACATCCGATATCGCAGGCACAACGCGGGCCAGCAGCAGCTCGCCCGCTTCGGTGAGCGCGACGCTGCGCGTGGTGCGGTTCATCAGGCGGACGCCGAGCCGCTCCTCCATGTCGCGCAGCCGCTGACTGAGGCTCGAGACGGAGACGCCCTGCTCGGTCGCGGCGCGGCGGAAATTCCGCGTACGCGCGATGGCGACGAAAGCGCTGAGGTCCCGGAGGTCGAAATCCTTCATTGTTCGATATATTGAACAACCTATTATGAATTGTCCAGCTTATCGCTGCAGCCGCGAGGGTTCATATCAGCCTCGTCACGACGGCGCGAAACGGCCGCCGGCAATTCGAGGAGAACCATCATGGAACAGCGCAAACTCGGCTCTACCGGTCCCCAAGTCTCCGCCATCGGCCTCGGCTGCATGGGCATGTCTGACTTTTACGGCCCGGCCGACCGCAACGAGAGCATCGCCACCATCCACGCCGCGCTCGATGCCGGCATCACCCTGCTCGACACCGGCGATTTCTACGGCATGGGCCACAATGAAATGCTGATCCGCGAAGCGCTCGCCGGTCACGGTCGCAACAATCTGCAGATCAGCGTGAAGTTCGGCGCGCTGCGCGATCCCAACAAGAGCTTTCTCGGCTATGACAGCCGCCCGGCCGCGATCAGGAATTTCGTCGCCTACTCGCTGCAGCGGCTTGGCGTCGACACCATCGACATCTATCGGCCCGCGCGGCTCGATCCGGATGTGCCGATCGAGGAAACCATCGGCGCGATGGCCGACATGATCAAAGCCGGTTGGATCAGGCACATCGGCCTTTCCGAGGTTGGTTCCGAAACTATTCGCCGGGCGCACGCCGTGCATCCGATTGTCGATCTGCAGATCGAGTATTCGTTGCTCGCACGCGGCATCGAGAGCGACATCCTGAAAACTTGCCGGGAACTCGGCATTGGCATCACTGCCTATGGCGTATTGGCGCGCGGCCTGATCAGCGGCCACTGGACCAAGGATCGTTCCGGTGGGCAGGATTTCCGTGCCATGAGCCCGCGCTTTCAGGGATCGAATCTCGATGCGAACCTGATGCTGGCTGACTCGTTGCGGCGAATTGCCGACGACGTCGGCGCTTCGCCAGCCCAAGTCGCCATTGCCTGGGTCGCCGCGCAGGGCAGCGATATCGTGCCGCTGGTCGGCGCCCGTCGCCGCGATCGTCTCGCTGAGGCGCTCGGTGCACTCGATGTAAAGCTGACGCCGACTCATCTGGCCGCATTGGCCGAAGCGTTTCCACCCGGCGCCGCCGCCGGCGCGCGCTATCCCGAAGCCCAGCTCGCGCATATGGACAGCGAGAAGCGATGAGCGGCAGGGAATGTTAGGCCGCGTGCCCGCTCAGATCGACGATGACGGGCGTATCGCCGTTGAGCGGGTTCTGCGGATCGCGCTGATAGCGCAGGGTTTCGAAGCGCATCGCGCGCGCGTCCACCATCACCAACCGCCCGACCAGGCTCTCGCCGAAGCCGACGATTTCGCGGATCGCCTCCAGCGCCATCATCGAGCCGAGCATGCCCGCCAGCGCGCCCATCACGCCGGCCTCGGCGCAGGCCGGCACGGTGCCTGGCGGCGGCGGTTCGGGAAACAGGCAGCGATAGGTCGGGTTGAAGCGGCCGTCGGCATCCCGTTCATGAGCGCGGATCGTGGTCAGCGATCCGTCGAACTGACCCAGCGCCGCCGTGATCAGCGGCTTGCCGGCGAAGAAACAAGCGTCGGAAATCAGATAGCGGGTTTCGAAATTATCGGAGCCGTCGAGCACGAGATCGTAGTCGTCGATCAGCGCCATCACATTCCCCGCATTGAGGCGCACCGCATGCGGCTCGAACTGGACATGGGGATTGAGCGCGCGAACTGTTTCCGCGGCACTGTCGACCTTGAGCCGGCCGATGTCAGGCGTGGTGTGGATGATCTGTCGCTGCAGATTGGACAGCGAAACGATGTCGTCATCGACAGCGCCGAGCCTGCCGACACCGGCGGCGGCCAGATACATCAACACCGGCGCGCCGAGGCCGCCGGCGCCGATCACCAGCGCCGAGGCCTGCTTCAGCGCGGCCTGCCCGGGGCCGCCGACGTCGCGCAGCACGATGTGGCGGGCATAGCGTTCGAGTTCGTCGGCCGTCAGCATGATCGCACTACTTCCTTTTCCCGCATCCCGACTATCAGACCTGAACCGGAGATTCCCTGAACCGGGGCGCAGTTGTTGCCGACTAAGCAGATGTGCTTAATTGGCCAGACGTCAATGATCGCACTCTCCCTCTTCCGCCGGGATTTGTCATGAGATTGGTGCCTTCAGCAACATTGGTGATCGCGGCCTCGGTTTTTGTGGTCGTCGGGACCACCGCGCAGGCGCAAATGACGCCGCCTTCCACGGCTGGCACCAAGCCCAAGCCGGTCGCGACGGAGCCGGTCCGCCCCGCGCTGCAGAAGCCGGAGGACACCGCCAAGGCGCTGGGACAGGCCGAGCGGCTGACGCTGCAGTCGGACCTCGCCTGGGTCGGACAGTATAACGGCGCCATCACCGGCGACGTCAGCGAGCGCATGGTCAATGCGATCAAGGAATTCCAGAAGTCGCGCGGGGGCAAGCCGACCGGCGTGCTCAACCCGCAGGAGCGCGGTGCGCTGGCCGATACCGCCAGGAAAAAGCAGGAAAGCGTCGGCTGGAAGATCGCCACCGATCCCGGCACCGGCGCGCGGCTGGGAATTCCCACCAAGCTGGTGCCGGCGCAGGCCAGCGACGCCAACGGCACCAAATGGACCTCGCCGACCGGCACGATCCAGATTCAACTGGCGCGGCGCAAGGAGGCCAATCCGACCACGGCCAAGCTTGCCGAGCGCGAGAAGAAGGAGCCGGGCCGCAATATCGATTACACCGTGGTCAAGCCTGATTTCTTCGTGCTGTCCGGCCTGCAGGGCCTGAAGAAGTTTTACATGCGGGGCACCTTCAGGGGTGACGAGGTCCGCATCCTCACCATCATGTACGATCAGGCAACCGAGAACACCGTGGAGCCGGTCGTGATCGCGATGTCGAGTGCGTTCAACGCGTTTCCGGCGGCTGCGCAAACCGCAGGGCCTCCGCCGCGCAAAACCGTCGAATACGGCACCGGTGTCGTCGTCGGCGACGATGGCGCGATCATCGCCGATCGCCAGATCACCGACGGTTGCCTCACGGTGGCGATCGCGGGCTTCGGCAATGCCGACCGCGTCGCCGAGGACAAGGAGCACGATCTCGCGCTGCTGCGCATCTATGGCGCACGCGGGTTGAAGGCGCTGAATCTTGCCAACTCCGCGACAAAAACCGCGCTCGATCTCACCGGCATCGCCGATCCGCAGAACCAGGGCGGCGGTGCCGCGGTCACCAGCGCCAAGGCTTCGGTGGCCCAACTTGGCGGCGGCGCCGACATAGCGCTGACTCCCGCACCCGCGCTCGGCTTTTCCGGTGCGCCCGCGCAGGATGGCGACGGCAGGTTTGCCGGCATCGCGCTGTTGAAGCCGGTTCAGGTCGCAGGGACCACCAATGGCGCGCCCACGGGCCAGGCGGTGCTGGTGACCAGCGATACGCTGCGCGATTTTCTGAAGGCCAATGGGGTTAATCCGGCAGGTGGATCGGCGGACGCCAAGGCGTCAGTGGTTCGCGTGATCTGCGTCAGGAAGTAAGCTGTCGTCACCTGCGAATGCAGGTGACCCAGTATCCAGAGACGTTTGTGACAGAGCCGATAGGCTGCGGCGTACTGGATACCCGCATTCGCGGGTATGACATTCTTTAGCGCGGCAGGAGCAAAGGTCTCACCTCAACCCGAATCTCACGCCAGCGCGCGCCAGGCCGCCGGCAATACCGATCGGCGTTCCGTCCGCACGCCAGCACGCCGCGCCCGACATCGTGCCGTCTTCGTGGAACTGGATCGCGTTCATGCCGCCGGCAACCGTCGGCATCGGCTGCACCTGGTGACCCATCGCGGCAAGTTTGGCGCGAACATGATCAGGCACCGCCAGTTCGACTTCGAGCGCATTGCCCTCGGTCCAGACCCGCGGCGCTTCGACCGCCTCCTGCAGGCTCATGCCGTGGTCGATCAGGTTGATCAGTGCCTGCATCGCACTTGGGAAGATGCGCTTTCCGCCGGGCAGGCCGAGCGCGTAAACGAGCTTGCCATCGCGCAACGCCATCATCGGCGACATCGACGTCGTCACGCGCTTGCCCGGCGCCAGCGACAGCGCATGGCCGGGACGGGGATCGTAGAGATTCATGTAATTGTTCGGGATGGCGCCGAGGCCGGGTATCAGGATTTTCGCGCCGAACAAATTGTTGATGGTCTGCGTGGTCGCGACCACGTTGCCGAACGCATCCGCCGCGGTCATGTGCGTGGTGTGGGCGCTTTCGAGCTGCGCCACACCCGCGCCCCACGCCTGCGCGCGGTTCGGATCGATCGCGCGGCGACGCTCGTCGGCATAGGCCTTCGAGGTCAGCCGCTCGACCGGCACGTTGATGAAATCAGGATCACCGCTGGCGGCGGCGCGGTCGGCGAAGGCGATCTTGAGCACTTCGGCGAGATAATGGATGGTTTCCGCCGAGCCGAAGCCGAGCTTTGCGATCTCATAGCCTTCGAGAATGTTGAGCATCTGTGCGATGTGCACGCCGGAGGCCGCGGGCGGCGGCGGGCCCAGAATTTGCCAGCCGCGATAATCCGCGCGGATCGGCTGGCGCTCGACCGTCTTGTAGCCCGTGAGATCCTCGCGGGCGATGAAGCCGCCGTTCTTCTTCATGTAATCGACAAGAATGTCGCCGAGCGGCCCCTGATACAGCGCCGCCTCGCCATGCTGCGAGATGAAGCGCAGCGTCTCCGCATATTCCGACTGCACCACGCGCTCGCCGACTTTCAGCGGCGTCCCGTTGGGTAGGTAGATCGCCGAAATCGCCTTGTCCTTGGACATCTCGGCCGCGCTGTCGGTGATGCATTCGTGCAGATAAGGCGTCGCCGCATAACCGCGGGAGGCATACTTGATGGCAGGCTGCATGACGTCGGCAAGGCTCATGGTGCCGAACCGCTGCAGCGTCTCGCACCAGGCCTTCAGCGAGCCCGGCACCGCGACGGCCTTCGGTCCGGTCAGATTTTCATCGCCGACGGTGTCGAACACGTCATGCGCCGAGCCGGGCTTCGAGGTGTAGGTATCGGGCCTCACCGCCAGCGGCACCGTGCTCTGGCCGTCGATGAAGCGGTGGCTGCCATCGGCGAGCCTGATGTGGGCCATGCCGCCGCCGATGATGCCGACCATCATCGGCTCGACCACCGTCAGCGCAAACAGGGTCGCGATCGCGGCATCGATGGCGTTGCCGCCGGCCGCCAGCATTTCCGCGCCCGCGCTCGATGCCAGCGGATGATTGCTGACCACCATGCCGTGGCTTCCGGCCGCAGGCTGCTTCTGGCATTGAAAAGTGGTGGCTGCGCGATCCCGCCAATGACCCGTCATGCTGTTTTCCCGTTTCTTGTTGTGGTTTCACCGGGCACAAAATGCACCACGCGGCAGTATTTGCCCGGATGACCACCATTCCAGAATCGGGCATCATTGCAAGCTGACTGATTCGGACTACCGCGATCCCCTGACCTTTGGATCGGGCTGGGCACGTCTGAGAGAGCGCGTAACTTGGCGTCGCAGAATGCGGCGCAGCTCGTGTGCCGGAACCCAAAATGCCAGAAAGCCATCCAGAGGACGTGAAATGCAGACGATCGTATTGGCCACCCAGAAGGGCGGCGCGGGGAAAAGCACGCTCGCCATCAGCCTAGCGCTTGCCGCCATCCGGGCCGGGCACAATGTCCGCCTGATCGAGACCGATACACAGGGCACCGTTTCGAACTGGAAGCGCCGCCGCCCCTATGCCGCGCCGATCGTCGAGCCGATCTACGCCGTCAGGGAGGTCGAACAGCGCCTGCAATCGCTCGGTCGTGAGGGCGTGACGGTGACGATCGTCGATACCGCGGGCGGGATCAGCGCCGCGACCAATTCCGCGATTCGTTATGCCGACTTCTGCCTGATTCCGGCGCGTCCGAGCATCGCTGACATCGAGGCGACGGCAGCGACGCTCAGCGTCGTCAGGGCCTGGCGCAAGCCGTTCGCCTACGTCCTGAACCAGACCCCGATCCGGAGCGCGGCGCGCCTCGCCTGCGCAGAAAATGCGCTGGGCGATGAGGCCGCGCTCGACAGCGCCGATATTGTTGCGAGACCAGTCATCGTGATGCGCAACGATCACCAGGACGCGCTGAGCGCCGGCCTCGCGGTCTGCGAACATGCACCAGGCGGCAAATCCGCCGAGGAAATCCAGGCCCTCTGGCAGTGGGTCGACGCGAGGTTGGGCAATGCGGCGACCGCCCGCGACGAGCCGATCGTCAAGGAGCTGGTGGAAAGGCCCGCGATTCTTCCCGCAATGGCGGCGCTCCCATCCATTGCGAACGACAGCGCTCGCTTCCTGAGAATCTTGGCTCGGACCTGATAGCCCCCTCCCGCGGTGTCATCGCGGGAAGCGAGCGACGACTTGTCGGCCGAAGCTCAACGAGCGAAAGCAAAAGCAATCCAGCCAGCAGCCCCGCTGGATTGCTTCGCTATCGATTTCGGCGCAGCCAGTTTTCCCGCGTCACGCGCCATTTCTCGGCGAGCGTCTGACCGTCGTGATGGGCAAGCTCGACATAGCCGAGGAATTCGGCGCCGGTCTTCTGCTTGACCCGGCGCGACGCCGCGTTGGTGGCCGCATTGCAGGCATAGAAGCTCTCGATCCCGAGCGTGCGGAAGGCAAAATCATTCACCGCCGAAACGGCTTCGCTCATCAAGCCCTGATTCCAATAACGCTCCGCGAGCCAGAAACCCCGGTTGCCCTTCACATTGTCCGACCGCGGGCGAAAGCGAATATTCCCGATCGCCTCGCCATCGCCGCCGCGCAGCACCAGCATCCAATTATAGATCTCTTCGCCCGCAGCGACCCTTTCCAGTTCCCGCGTGATGAAGGTCACCGCGCCGTCTTCCGGATACGGCCAGGGAACGACCTGCGCGAGATGCTGGATGATGTTCCAGTTGTTGAAATGGCGCTGGATCGCCGGCGCATCCGACATCGCGAGCGGCCGCAAGATCAAGCGCTTGGTTTCGAGCGTCGGCGTAACGGTCATTTCTGGCATTTCGGGCACCAAAAGGTAGAGCGGCCATTCTGCACGAAGCGCCGCACAATGCCGCCGCAGGCCTTGGTCTGGCACTTCTCGTCCTCGCGATCATATACCCCGAACGAGTGCTGGAAGTAGCCAAGTTCGCCCGAGGTCAGGCGATGATCGCTGATCGAGGAGCCGCCGGCCTTGATCGCCTGATTCAGCACCGCGTGAATCGCATTCACCAGCCGCCCGGCATGGTCGGTTGGCTCGCCCTTCTTGGTCGCCAGCGTTGCCGCCAACCGGCGTGGCGACAGGTGTGACCGGTACAGCGCCTCGCAAACATAGATATTGCCGAGGCCGGCGACCACGCGCTGGTCGAGTAGCGCGGCCTTCAGGCTGGTCTTCTTGTTGGCACAGGATGCCGCCAGCATCGCAGCATCGAATTCGTTGCCGAGCGGCTCGGGCCCGAGATCCTTCAACAGCGGTTCGTCCTCCAGCGCGTTACGGGCGATGATCTTCATGTAGCCGAAGCGGCGCGGATCGTTGAACACGATAGCGGCACCCGATGACATGTGGAACACCACGTGGTCATGCGCGCGGTCCTCGCTGCGCGGATGGTGGAATTGGCCGGGCGCGCTGTCGTTGACGCCGTCGAGTACCCGGAACGAGCCGGACATGCCCAGATGCATCAGCAGGACATCGCCGGAGCCGAGATCCGCCATCAGGTATTTGGCGCGGCGGCCGAGGCCGGTCACGGTCTGGCCCTCCAGCCGTGCAATAAAATCTTTTTGAAAGGGAAACCGCAGATCCTTGCGGCGGGCTTCCGCCTTGAGGATTTTCGACCCCTCCATGGCGGGCTGCAGGCCGCGGCGGACGGTCTCAACTTCAGGCAATTCGGGCATACAGGCATTCACCTTATGGAGGTGACGTGATAGCGCCATTGCGGCCGGCGCGCTATGGTTGGCCTACGGAGTAAAGTTGATGGATCGGCCGGATCAAACCACCCATTTTGGCTTCAGGGACGTGCCCTTGGGGGACAAGCAGACGCTGGTGAACGACGTTTTTCACAGCGTGGCACGGCGTTACGACCTGATGAACGATCTGATGTCGGCGGGCCTGCACCGGGTCTGGAAAGACATCATGATTATGGCGCTCAACCCGCCGAAAAACGACGCGCCGTTTGCGCTGCTCGACGTCGCCGGCGGCACCGGCGATATCGCCTTCCGCGCGGCGGCGGCGGCAGGCCTGGGCTTCCACGCCACCGTCTGCGACATCAATACCGACATGCTCGAGGTCGGCCGCAACCGCGCGCTGGCGCGCCATCTCGACCATCAGGTCGCCTTTGTCGAGGGCAATGCCGAGACGCTGGCGTTTCCGGATCGCACCTTCGACGCCTACACCATCGCCTTCGGCATCCGTAACGTGCCGCGGATCGACGCCGCCTTGCGCGAGGCCTATCGCGTGCTGCGGCCGGGCAGCCGATTCCTGTGCCTGGAATTCTCCACCGTCGACGTTCCCGGACTCGACTGGCTGTACGACCAGTTCTCGTTCAAGGTGATCCCGCCGCTCGGCCGCGCCGTGACGGGCGATGCGGAATCTTATCAATATCTCGTCGAATCGATCCGGAAATTTCCGCGCCCGAATCAATTTGCCGAGATGATCCGCGCCGCAGGCTTTGCGCGGGTGAAGTGGGAAAGCCTCTCAGGCGGTATCGTGGCTTTGCATTCGGGCTGGCGTTTGTGATTTCTGCGGCGCCCCACATCGCGCGGCTCGTCCGCGCCGCTTACGTGTTCGCGCGCGAAGGCGTGTTCGGCGTGGTCGACCCGAGCCTGGTGCCGCCGCCCGGACAACTCGCATTGCGTCTGGCGCGGCTGATCGAACGGCCCGGCGTCAAGGTCGGTCCGCGGCTGTCGCGCGCCCTGACGCGGCTCGGCCCGGCCTATCTCAAGCTCGGACAGTTTCTGGCGACGCGGCCCGACGTGGTCGGCGTCGCGATGGCGCGCGATCTGGAGAGCCTGCAGGACCGGCTGCCGCCGTTTGCGCAAGTTGAAGCCGAGGCCGTGATCGCCGCATCGCTGGAACGCCCTGTATCACAGGCTTTTATCAGCCTCGGACCCGCGGTCGCCGCCGCCTCGATCGCCCAGGTGCATCGCGGCGAAGTCGAGCGCGATGGCGTACGCCAGCCGGTCGCGGTCAAGGTCCTTCGCCCCAATGTCGCCTCGCGTTTTCGCCGCGACCTCGCCGATTTCTTCTTCGTCGCGCGCAATGCGGAAGCGCACTCGGCTGAAGCACGGCGGCTGCGGCTGATCGAAGTCATCAACACGATGTCGCGTTCGGTCGCGATGGAGATGGACCTGCGGCTGGAGGCAGCCGCGCTGTCCGAGATGGCGGAGAACACGCGCGACGATCCGGATTTCCGCGTGCCGGTCGTCGACTGGGATCGCACCACCCATAACGTGCTGACGATGGAGTGGATCGACGGCATCGCGCTGAACGACCACGCGCGCCTTGAAGCCGCGCAGGTCGATTTGCCCGATCTTGGCCGCAAGGTGATCCAGAGTTTTCTGCGCCACGCGCTGCGCGACGGCTTCTTTCATGCCGACATGCATCCCGGCAATCTGTTTCTCGACGATTCCGGCCGGCTGGTCGCGGTCGATTTCGGCATCATGGGCCGGCTCGGGATGAAGGAGCGGCGCTTCCTCGCCGAGATCCTGCTCGGCTTCATCACGCGCGACTATCGCCGCGTCGCGGAAGTGCATTTCGAGGCCGGCTACGTGCCGGGCCATCACTCGGTGGAGAATTTCGCGCAGGCCATCCGTGCCATCGGCGAACCGATCCATAATCGCACCGCCGAAGAAATCTCGATGGCGAAGCTGTTGACGCTTCTGCTCGAAGTCACCGGCCTGTTCGACATGCAGACCCGGCCCGAACTGATCCTGTTGCAAAAGACCATGGTGGTGGTCGAAGGGGTCGCGCGCGGCTTCGATCCCAAACTCGATATCTGGAAGGTCGCCGATCCCGTGGTGCGCGAATGGATCGAGCGCAACCTCGGCCCCTTGGGGCGGGTTCAGGGCGCGATGTCGGGCGCGGGCGAACTCGGCCGCGTCATGACGGGGCTGCCCGCAATCGCCTCGCGGGCGGTTGCTGTGATCGAGAACATGGAGAAGATGACCCGCGAGGGCATGACGCTGTCGCCAGAGACGATCGCCGCCCTGGGCCGCGCCGAGGGCCGCAAGAGCCGCTGGCGAACGGTAGCGCTCTGGATCATCGCGGCGACCTTTATCGGGATTTTGGTCGCCATCCGGCAGTTGTGATTGCAATGCAAGCATGGTGTGCTAGCATTGACTGCACATCCCTGCCGGAGGCCTGCTCATGGCCAGCCTGACCATTCGAAAACTCGACGAGAACGTCAAAACCTATCTGCGGCTCCGATCGGCAACGAACGGCCGCTCCGTCGAAGAGGAGGTTCGGGTCATCCTGGGAGAACTCATCCAGGGGCGCCCCGAACTACCAGGCGCCTCCGTTTCCTCCGCCGAAGCCCCCGCACAGGCCCCGCGCCCGGTCAGCGCCTCCAGCGCGCGAAATGTCACCCTGATCATCGGCGGCGGCATCGCCGCCTTTAAATCGCTGGAGCTGATCCGGCGGCTGAAGGAGCGGCACATCGACGTCCGTTGCGTGCTGACCAAAGCCGCGCAGCAATTCGTCACGCCGCTTTCGGCGAGCGCGCTGTCGCATGAGCGCGTCTATACCGACCTGTTCGACCCCGGCAGCGAATTCGACGCCGGTCATATCCGCCTGGCGCGCGAATGCGATCTGATCATTGTGGCGCCGGCGACCGCAGACCTGATGGCGAAGATGGCGCAGGGCCATGCCGACGATCTCGCCAGCGCGATCCTGCTCGCGGCCGACCGGCCGATCCTGCTGGCGCCCGCGATGAATCCGCTGATGTGGAACAACGCCGCCACCCGTCGCAACGTGCTGCAGCTTCGCCGCGACGGCGTCCAGATGATCGGCCCCAATGCCGGCGAGATGGCTGAGTCCAATGAAGCCGGCGTCGGGCGAATGTCGGAGGCCGTCGAAATCGCCGCCGCCGCCGTCGACATCCTGCGCCCGCCGCAGCCGCGTCCGCTCGCGGGCAAGCGCGTGCTGATCACCGCGGGGCCGACGCATGAGCCGATCGATCCCGTGCGCTACATCGCCAACCGCTCCTCCGGCAAGCAGGGCTTTGCCATCGCCGCAGCGGCGCAAGCCGCTGGCGCCGACGTCACGCTGGTCTCCGGCCCGGTCGAATTGCGCGATCCCGCCGGCGTCACCGTGATCCGCGTGGAATCGGCGCGCGACATGCTGCACCGGGTGCAGGCTGCGTTGCCGGCGGACATTGCGATTTTCGCCGCCGCCGTCGCCGACTGGCGCGTCGCCAACGAAGGCGAGCAGAAACTGAAGAAGACCTCTGCCGGCATGCCGCCGCTGCAACTGGTGGAAAATCCCGACATTCTCGCGACGATCTCGAAGCTGACGGACAAGCGTCCGCCGCTGGTGATCGGCTTCGCCGCCGAGACCGAGCATCTGATCGACAACGCCAAGGCCAAGATCGCGCGCAAGGGCTGCGACTGGATCGTCGCCAATGACGTTTCGCCCGCAACCGGCGTGATGGGCGGCGATCGCAACACCGTCCATCTGCTGACGCGCGACGGCAAGGATATCGGCGTTGACAACATCAACGTGGAGTCCTGGCCTGTCATGACCAAGGAACAGGTCGCGGCCGAACTGGTGACGAAGATTGCCAAGAGCATGGAGAAGAATTCGTGAGCGCGACGGTGAAGGTCGACATCCGCCAATTGCCGCACGGCGAAGGTCTCGCCCTTCCGGCCTATCAGAGCGCCGATGCCGCGGGGCTCGACCTGCTCGCGGCGGTGCCGGCGGACGCGCCACTGATTCTTTCGCCGGGGAAATTCGCGATGGTGCCGACCGCGCTGACGATCGCGTTGCCGTCAGGCTATGAGGCGCAGGTGCGGCCACGTTCCGGGCTGGCCGCCAAGCACGGCGTCACGGTGCTGAATTCGCCTGGTACTGTGGATGCGGATTATCGCGGCGAGATCAACGTGCTTCTGATCAACCATGGCGACGTGCCGTTCCCGATCAAGCGCGGCGAGCGCATTGCACAGATGGTGATCGCGCCGGTGGTGCAGGCGGAACTGGTTCCCGTGGCGTCGCTCTCCACGACCGATCGCGGCAGTGGCGGTTTCGGGTCGACCGGGCGCTGAAATTGCGTCGCTGAACACGGCTGAAATTGGCGATCCTCTGATTTCTTCACAGCCGAATTCACGTTCACGGTCTGGACTCTTACCCCTTGAGTCGCGTTTGGGGGATACTCTCACTTGATTCGTGCACGGCGGGGGTAGCGCCGGGCCTGCAGTCGTGCGTTTTTGGGGCAAATAATGTCGGGCGTAGTCGCGGCGATGCGTCGAACCCTGCTGTCGTGCACCTCACTGGCGCGCCACGGCACGTTCGCGCTTGCCATCGCTCTCCCCGCGTTGTCTAAACCCGCATTCGCCGCCGATTTGACTATCACACAGGCAATTTCCGCCTTGTTCGACCTCAATCACCAGGAATTCGCGGCGCTGACGACGGCGCTGTCGCTGCTCGGCTTCACCGTGGTGGCGGCGGTCCTCTTGATGCGCACCCGCATTAGGGCCACCCGAACGGAACTCAGCCTGCGCTCCGACATCGCCGACCTGCAGGTGCAGGCCGACCGGCTGCGCGCGCTCCTGTTCGCCGAGCCGCAGGTTCTCATCTCGTGGGCGGCGGGCGACAACCGGCCCCAGATCAGCGGCGACACCTCGCTTTTGATCTCGCAGGACGCGCTGTCGAACTCGCCGCAACGCATCCTCGCCTTCGGAACGTGGCTGCCGCCGGAACCAGCGTTGCAGATGGACCATGCGGTCGATTTGCTATGCGAAGCCGGCGAAGGTTTTCTGCTCAACCTTTCCACCTCGAACGGCCGCGCCATCGAAGCGATGGGCCGCGCCATCGGCGGTCAAGCCATTGTGCGGATTCGCGAACTCGGCGGGCTGCGTCGTGACTTGGCCGAAGCCAATCTGCGCTACAGAGCGCTGCTGGAGGAGACCGATCTATTGCGCGACTTCGCCGCCGCGGCGCCCTGGCCGATCTGGGCCAAGAGCGCCGAGGGCAATCTGCGTTACGCCAATACGGCCTATGTGCGCGCCACCGAGGGCGCGAACCTCGCAGACGCGATCCACCGCAACCTCGAACTGCTGGAGAACGACCAGCGCGTCGAGATGGGCAAGGTGCTCAACGACAATTCCACTTTCAGCGCGCGGCTGCCGATCGTGGTCGGCGGCGAGCGGCGCATCTATGACGTTCAGGCACTCAGGCTCAGCGGCGGCAGCGCCGGCATCGCCATCGACGCCAGCGAAGCGACCGCGTTGCACGACGCCATGGAGCGGATGGCGGAAGCGCATCGTCGCACCCTCGATCAGTTGTCGTCAGGCGTTGCCGTGTTCGACGGCCACCGGCGGCTGGCCTTCTACAACGAATCCTACCGGCGGCTGTGGAGCCTGGATCAGGCTTTCCTCGATTCCAACCCCGACGATTCCAGCGTGCTCGACCGCTTGCGCGCGACGCGTAAACTGCCCGAACAGCCCGACTTCCGCGCCTGGAAGGCCAAGCTGCACGAGGCCTATCGCGCCGTTGAGCCGGCGACCTACAGCTGGTTCCTGCCGGACGGCCGGGCGCTGAGCGTCGTCACCACGCCAAATCTCGAAGGCGGCGTCACCTATCTGTTCGACAATGTCACCGAAAGCCTCGATCTCGCACGCCGCTACGACCGGCTGACGCGGGTCCAGCATGAAACGCTCGACAATCTTGCCGAGGCGGTTGCGGTGT
Source organism: Bradyrhizobium paxllaeri (assembly GCF_001693515.2). NCBI lineage: Bacteria > Pseudomonadati > Pseudomonadota > Alphaproteobacteria > Hyphomicrobiales > Nitrobacteraceae > Bradyrhizobium > Bradyrhizobium paxllaeri. The sequence goes on along the minus strand of NZ_CP042968.1, from coordinate 136,803 downwards.
TCGGCAGCAACGGCCGCGTCGAGCTGTTCAATCCTGCCTTCGTGAAAATGTGGAAGCTGTCGGCGGATTCGCTGAAAGAGCAACCCCACATCGAGACCGTGGAAGCCTGGTGCAAGCCGCTGTTCGACGACGCCCTGACCTGGCGGGCGCTGCGCGAGGCGATCACGGGAATCGAGAACCGGGCGCAGGTGGCGCTGAAGCTCGAGCGCAAGGACGGCAGCGTGCTTGATTGCATGACCATGCCGCTGCCCGATGGCGCGACGCTGTTGACCTTCCAGGACATTACCGACACCGAAAATGTCGAGCGCGCGCTGCGCGAACGCAACGAGGCGCTGGAAGCCGCCGACCAGATGAAGGTCGATTTCGTCCACCACGTGTCCTATGAGCTGCGTGCGCCGCTGACCACCATCATCGGCTTCGCGCATTTCCTCAGTGATCCCTCGACCGGCCCGCTGACGCCGAAGCAGGCGGAGTATCTCGACTACGTCACCAAATCGACCAACGCGCTGCTGGCGCTGACCAACAACATCCTCGATCTCGCCACCATCGATGCCGGCGCGATGAAGCTCGAACTCGGCCCGGTCAATATCGAAAAGGCCATCCAGGCCGCCGCCGAAGGCATTCAGGACCGGCTAGCGACCGACCGCATCGAACTCAAGGTCGACATCGATCCCAATATCGGCAACTTCACCGGCGACGAGCGGCGCGTGGTGCAGGTGCTCTATAATCTGCTCGCCAACGCCGTCGGATTCTCGCCGCACGATGCCGCTGTTATCATCAGCGCGCGGCGGACCGAGCATCGCGTGATCTTCACGGTCAGCGACTCCGGCCCCGGCATTCCGGCCGATGTGAAGGACAAAGTGTTCGACTGGTTCGAGAGCCACTCGCACGGCTCGCGCCACCGCGGCGCCGGGCTCGGCCTGTCGCTGGTGCGCTCCTTTGTCGAACTGCATGGCGGCAAGGTGCGCGTCGATTCGGTGGTCGGCAAGGGCACGACGGTCACCTGCGACTTCCCGGTCGACCAGAACGCGCACCGCAACGCCGCCGAATGACCGCCCCGACAACATTCACGGCGGCGCTGGCAAACGAGGCCGCGACGGCGCATCTGATGGCCGACCTCGCGCTGCTGGTCGGCCCGGGCGACGTCATCACGCTATCGGGCGATCTCGGCGCGGGGAAGACGGCCGCGGCGCGCGCCATGATCCGCTATCTCGCCGACGATGCCGCGCTGGAAGTGCCAAGTCCGACATTCACGCTGGCGCAAACCTACGACCTGCCATATCCGATCGTGCACGCCGATCTCTACCGCATCAACGATGCGAGCGAGCTGGAGGAAATCGGATTGTCGCCGTTGCCGGAGGGCACGCTGGCGCTGATCGAATGGCCGGCGCGCGCGCCCGATGCGCTGCCCGAAGACCGTATCGATATCGCTTTCAGCCATCGCCCGGCGCTTGGCTCCGCCGCGCGCGCCGCCGAGATCACCGGCCATGGCAAGGCGGCGGCGCAGGTGGCGCGGCTGAAAGCCTTGCGAGAATTTCTCGAAGACGCCGGCTTTCTCAATGCCGCGCGCGAGCGCATGCCCGGCGATGCCTCGACGCGCTCCTATGCGCGCCTGATCGACAAAGACGGCACGTCGATCCTGATGAATTCGCCGCGCCGCCCGGATGGCCCGGCGATCTATGGCGGAAAGTCCTACAGCGCGGCCGTTCATCTCGCCGAGGATGTTAAACCGTTCGTCGCCATCGACAATGGCCTGCGTGCGCATGGCTTCTCGGCGCCCGCGATCCGCCATGCCGATCTCGAATCCGGTTTCCTGATCACCGAGGATTTCGGCAGCGCCGGCATCATCGAAGGCGATCCGCCACGGCCGATCACCGAGCGCTATGAAGCTGCGACCGACATGTTGGCGGAGTTGCATCGCAAACCCCTGCCCGAAGCGACGCCGCTGGCGCCGCAGGTTTCCTACGACATTCCGCGCTACGATATCGAAGCGTGGCTGGTCGAAATCGGCTTGATGCTCGAATGGTATCTGCCGGATCGCGGCGCTGACGTGAGCCAGGAACGACGCGACCAGTTCGTCGCGATGTGGCGAACGCTGCTGGAAAAGCCGGCGGCTGCGCCGCGAACCTGGGTGATGCGGGATTTTCATTCGCCCAACATCATCTGGCTCGGCGAGCGCACCGGGATTTTGCGCGTCGGCATCATCGACTTTCAGGATGCCGTGCTCGGCCCCGCCGCCTACGATCTGGTGTCGCTGTTGCAGGACGCGCGGCTCGACGTTCCCGAGCAGCTCGAACTGTCGCTCCTGACCCGCTACATCAAGGCGCGGCGCGCGACGGACAGCCAGTTCGATCCGGCCAGCTTCGCCGAGCTTTACGCCATCATGTCGGCGCAGCGGAATACGCGGCTGCTCGGCACCTTCGCCCGCCTCAACCGGCGCGACGGCAAGCCGCAATATCTGCGCCACCAGCCGCGGATCTGGACCTATTTGAACCGTTCGCTGGCGCATCCGGCATTGGCGGCGTTTCGCGAATGGTATGCCGCCAACGTGCCGCCGCCGCTCTCCTGATTTACCTCCTGTTAGCCAACCCGCCTTTAATCTGGAACCCGCCATGCTGTGCAGACATGGCGTAAGCCGGTTTTTGAAACAGGAAGACAGCCATGGCGGGGGCGGAGCGGCGCCGGGGAGATCGGGTCGTATTCGAGCGCGGCTTTGCGGCGCACATGATGGGAATCGACGGCACCTGGCGGCGTGACTGCACCATGGAAGATGTCTCCGAGACCGGCGCCAAGCTGACGGTCGAAGGTTCGGTCGAGGGCCTGCACCTGAAAGAATTTTTCCTGCTGCTGTCGTCCACCGGACTGGCCTATCGGCGCTGCGAACTGGCCTGGGTCAATGGCGACCAGATCGGCGTCAATTTCCTGAAGCAGGGCGACAAGAAAAAGAAGGCGGCCAAGCGCGGGACCGAGGACGCTGAAGCCTGAGTCCGGATAGCGCCAGCGGCCGTCGTACGGTCGTCATGAGCGGCCACTAAGGCCTCATGGTTGCTGGGTTCAAGCGAATCGCCGTGGTATGATCCGCGGCGCGATTTTGAATGGTTCGAGAAATTCCACAGATGTCCGTTACGCCCACCAAAGCCATGGTCCTTGCCGCCGGTCTCGGCCTGCGCATGCGCCCGCTGACCGACCACATGCCGAAACCGCTGGTGAGCGTGGCCGGCCAGCCGCTGCTCGATCACGTGCTGGACAAGCTCGCCGGTGCCGGCGTCGCCGAGGCCGTGGTCAACGTGCACTACCTGCCCGACCAGATCATCCAGCACACCGCAAGCCGCAAGCGGCCCCACATCATCATTTCCGACGAACGCGACCAGGTGCTCGGCACCGGCGGCGCGGTGGTGAAGGCGCTGCCGCTGCTCGGCACGGAGCCGTTCTTTCACCTCAACGCCGACACGATGTGGATCGATGGCGTGCGGCCCAATCTGGAGCGGCTCGCCGAGACTTTCGATCCCGATCGCATGGACATCCTGCTGTTGATGGCGCCGACCACCAGTAGCATCGGTTATGGCGGCCGTGGCGACTACGCCATGCTGCCGGACGGTGCGCTGCGCAAGCGGCGCGAGCATCAGGTGGTGCCGTTCGTCTATGCCGGCGCTGCGATCATGTCGCCGTCGCTGTTTGCCGACGCGCCCAAAGGTGAATTTTCGCTGACCAGGATGTTCGACCGCGCCAACGAGCAGGAGCGGCTGTTCGGGCTGCGGCTCGACGGCGTCTGGATGCACGTCGGAACCCCCGACGCGGTGCAGGCCGCGGAAGAGGCGTTTCTGGAAAGCGTGGCGTAATTCCTCGACCCGTAGGGTGGGCAAAGGCGCTTCGCGCCGTGCCCACCATGCATCCCCGAATCCCGACGAGAATGGTGGGCACGCTTCGCTTTGCCCACCCTACGCACCGGCTCCGCCGCGCTCAGACAAAAAATCTCGAAAACAACCCCATGCAAAGTAGAGTGGGGCCCGGACTGCTTTGGCAGTGAGTAGCGGGGACGCCGCCCTCGCCCGCATGACCTCTCCCTCATCGATCCCTATATTACGCCTGACCTCGAATCAGGCAGCCCATGCGCGTTTTCAGCGTTCCCGTCTCCGTACCTCTCCTGCGCACCGTCATCGCGGCGCTGGTTGACGGCCGGCTGGTCGAGGGATTCGAGGCGCGCAGGGATCCGCTCAATCTCGCGCGCGCGACGCTTTATCTGCCGACCCGGCGCGCCCTGCGGCTGGCGCGCGAAATCTTTCTCGATGAGCTGAAGACCGATGCCGCGATCCTGCCGCGCATCGTGGCGCTGGGCGACATCGACGAGGACGAGCTGGCGTTTGCGGAAGGCTCCGAACAGTTCAGCGGCGTGACACCGCTCGACATTCCGCCACGGCTCGGCGAATTGGAGCGCCGCCTGACGCTGGCGCATCTGGTGGCGGCCTGGGCGAAGAGCCCGGTGTCGGCGCCGCTCGTGGTCGGCGGCCCGGCCTCGACGCTGGCACTGGCCGGCGATCTGGCGCGGCTGATGGACGACATGGTGACGCGCGGCGTCGCCTGGGAAGCGCTCGACAAACTGGTGCCCGACCAGTTCGACAAATACTGGCAGCACTCGCTGGAGTTCCTGCGCATCGCGCGCCAGGCGTGGCCAGAGCATTTGAAGGAAATCGGCCGGATCGAACCCGCCGAACGGCGCGACCGCCTGATCGAGGCGGAAGCCGCGCGCCTGACCGCACATCATGAGGGGCCGGTGGTTGCGGCAGGTTCGACCGGTTCGATGCCGGCAACCGCAAAATTCCTCAACGCCGTCGCCCACCTGAAACAGGGCGCGGTGGTGCTGCCCGGGCTCGACACCGATTTGGACGAGGAAGCCTGGCAAACGATCGGCGGCATCAGGGACGCGCAAGGCAAGTTCACCACCCAGCCTTCCTCGAACCATCCGCAATTCGCGATGCAGGGATTGCTGGATCGCTTCGGCATCAAGCGTAGCGACGTTGAAATCCTCGGCACGCCGGCACCGCAGGGCCGCGAGGTCCTGATGTCGGAGACGATGCGCCCCTCCACGGCGACCGAGCAATGGCATGACCGACTGGCGCAGCCGGATGTTGCCGCGAAGATCGCCGCCGGCATGACGAAGCTCGCGGTGGTCGAAGCGCCAAGCTCGGAAATGGAGGCGCTGGCGATTGCGGTGGCGATGCGCGAGGCGCGGCACCTGAATAAATCAGCGGCGCTGGTGACACCGGATCGCGCACTGGCGCGGCGGGTGATGGCGGCGCTGCGGCGCTGGAATCTCGCATTCGACGATTCCGGCGGCGACGCGCTGATGGACACGCCGAGCGGCATTTTTGCTCGCCTTGCTGCGGAAGCCGCCGCCACGGGCCTGGAGCCGCCGACGCTGCTCGCGCTGTTGAAGCATCCGCTGTTCCGGCTCGGCGGCGCATCCGGTGCGTTCAAGCACGCCATCGAAACCCTCGAACTGGCGCTGCTGCGCGGCACCCGTCCGCAGGCGGGAACGAGCGGCCTTGTGCGCGACTTCGAGCGTTTCCGTGTCGAACTCGGGAAGCTCCGGAGCAAGGAGACCTCCTCGCTTCACGCCGCCGAGTTGCGCGCGAAACTGCGGGATGACGAACTCGATCAGGCGCAAACGCTGATCGCGGCGCTACAGAAGGCGCTGGCGCCGTTGGAAATCATGGGCTCGTCCAAGCCGTACGATTTCGCCGAACTGGCGGTGCGCCATCGCGAGATCCTGATTGCATTGTCTTCGGATCAACACGGCGTCGCCGTTGCCTTCGAGGAAGCCCAGGGATCGGCACTGTCAGCGGCGTTCGACGACCTGCTCGCGGAGCAGAAGTCGAGCGGCCTGATGGTCCAGCTCGGCGATTACCCCGAGGTGTTCCAGACCGCCTATGCCGACCGCATGGTGCGACGGCCGGAATCGGCGAATGCGCAGTTGCAGATTTACGGCCAACTCGAAGCGCGGCTCACCGAATCCGACCGCGTCATTCTCGGCGGCCTGGTCGAAGGCGTATGGCCGCCGGCGCCGCGGGTCGATCCGTGGCTGAGCCGGCCGATGCGCCACGAACTCGGCCTCGACCTGCCGGAGCGGCGCATCGGCCTCTCCGCACATGACTTTGCGCAATCGTTGGGAACGGATGATGTGATCCTGACCCATTCGGCCAAGGTCGGCGGCGCGCCGGCGGTTGCCTCGCGTTTCCTGCATCGGCTGGAGGCGGTGGCCGGCGAAGCGCGCTGGCATGAGGCGAAAAGCGCCGGGGAAAACTACGTCCGCTTCGCCGCGGAGCTGGATCAGCCCGACGCGGTCGAACCGATCGCACAGCCCGCGCCGAAGCCGCCGGTCGAGACGCGGCCGACAAAACTGTCGGTCACGGCGATCGAGGACTGGTTGCGCGATCCCTATACGATCTACGCGAGACATATCCTGCGGCTCGATCCGCTCGACCCCGTCGACATGCCGTTGTCGGCGGCCGATCGCGGCTCGGCGATCCATGACGCGCTCGGCGAGTTCACGCAGAAATTTGCCGACGCGCTGCCCCCGCAGCCGGCGCTGGTGCTGCGCGGCATCGGCGAGAAATTTTTCGCACCATTGATGGAGCGTCCCGAGGCACGGGCGCTGTGGTGGCCACGGTTTCAGCGCATCGCCAACTGGTTTGCGGATTGGGAAGAGGCGCGGCGCGACGACATCGAGAAAATTGCCGCCGAGATCAAAGGCGAGATCAAGATTCCGCTCGATAACGAACGCATCTTCACGCTGTCGGCGCGCGCCGACCGGATCGAGCAGCGCCATGACGGCAGCTTTGCGATCCTCGATTACAAGACCGGCCAGCCTCCGACCGGCAAGCAGGTGCGGATGGGCCTGTCGCCGCAACTGACGCTGGAGGCCGCAATCCTGCGCGAGGGCGGTTTTGAGAACATCCACGCCGGCTCGTCCGTCGGCGAACTCGTGTATGTCCGCCTCAGCGGCAATAATCCGCCCGGCGAACAGCGCTCGCTGGAACTGAAGATCAGAAGCAACGACACGCCGCAGCCGCCGGACAAGGCGGCCGATTACGCCCGCGAGCAGCTTGAAGCGCTGATCCGCAAATTCGAGAACGTGGAGACGGCCTACACCTCGCTGAACCTGTCGATGTGGTCGAACCGCTACGGCGCCTATGACGATCTCGCCCGCATCAAGGAATGGTCGGCGGCCGGCGGCCTGGGGATCGAGGAATGGTGAAGGCTCGGCGCACCATTCCCGACGCGGTTCGCGCCACCCAGGCGCGCGCGTCCGATCCGGCGGCCTCCGCTTTCGTTTCGGCGAATGCCGGCTCGGGCAAGACGCACGTGCTGGTGCAGCGGGTGATCCGGCTGCTGCTCGACGGCGTCGCGCCGGAAAAGATCCTCTGCATCACCTTTACCAAAGCTGCCGCCGCCAACATGGCCGAGCGCGTGTTCACCACGCTCGGCCATTGGGTGACGCTCGATGACGACGCACTGGATGCGGCGATCCGCGAGGCCGGCATCGCCCATCCCGGCGCACGCCTGCGCAAATCGGCGCGCAAACTGTTCGCCTGTGCGCTGGAGACGCCGGGCGGACTGAAGGTGCAGACCATCCACGCGCTGTGCACGCGGCTGCTGCAGCAGTTCCCGTTCGAAGCCAACGTGCCCGCGCGGTTCGCCGTACTCGACGACCGCGACCAGAACGAGATGATGGAGCGTGCCAATCTCGCCGTTTTTCTCGAAGCGTCGCGCAATCCCGACAGCGCCACCGGGCGCGCGCTGATGACGGCGATGGCGAGCGCCGCCGATGTCACCTTCAAGGACGTGGTGCGCGAGGCCTGTCTCAGCCGCGATCATTTCATGGCCTGGACGGATGCCGCCGGCAGCGCGCAAGCCGCCGCTGCGCAAATTTCGGCAGCGCTCGGTGTCGATCCCGGTGATCGCATCGAGGACGTCGAGCGCGAGATATTGGACGGGCCAAACCTGCCGCGATCGCTCTGGCCGGAAATCGCGTCCGCTCTGGATAGCGGGAGCAAAACCGACCAGGGCCAGGCCGCACAGCTTCGCGCGGCGTTGATGTTTTCCGGCGCTGCCCAGGTGGAGGAGTATCTTTGCGTATTCCTCACCGACGCCGATCGTGCGCCACGCAAATCCGTGGTGACGAAGAATTTTGCGCGGGACAATCCAGCTGTTGGACGTCTGTTCGAATCCGAAGCCCGTCGTCTCGGCCCGCTGATCGAACGCCGCCGCGCGGTGGTGGCGCGCGACCGCACCGAAGCCCTGCTCTATATCGCGACCGCGGCTGCGGCGAACTATCGCCGCGAGAAGCAGGAGCGTGGCCTGCTCGACTATGACGATTTGATCGACAGGACGCTGGCCATGCTCGATCGCGTCGCCTCGGGCTGGGTGCATTACAAGCTCGACCGCGGCGTCGATCATGTGCTGATCGACGAGGCACAGGATACCAGCCCGCGGCAATGGGACATCGTCGCGCACATCATCTCCGAATTCACTTCCGGAGCGGGCGCGCGCGACGGCATCGTGCGAACGGTGTTCGCCGTCGGCGACGAGAAGCAGTCGATCTTTTCGTTTCAGGGCGCGGCCCCGCGCGAATTCGACCTGCGCCGCCGCGCATTGCAGCGGAAGTTCGAGGGCGCCGGGCTGAAGTTCGATCCGGTGTCCTTTACCTATTCGTTCCGTTCGGGACCGGCGATCCTGCATGCGGTGGACCAGGTGTTTCGCGAGCAGGAGATATTTCGCAGCATTCACGCGGTCGATATCGGCAATCCGATCCATCATGCGCTGGCCGATGCAGGGCCGAGCCAGATCGATCTTTGGGAGCTCGCGGAAGCCGATGACCGGCAGGACATCGAAGGCTGGCGTGCGCCATTCGATGGCGTCGCCGCGACCAGCCCCGAGGTGAAGCTCGCCCGGCGCATTCAGGCCGAGATCAAGGCGCTGGTGGCGAGCCGCGCCATGACCGGCAGCAAAGGCGACCGCCGGCCGCTGCGCTATGGCGACATGCTGGTGCTGGTGCGCCGACGCGGCAACGCGTTCGATGCCGTGATCCAGGCGCTGAAGCATGCCGGGATTCCGGTCGCCGGCGCCGACCGTCTCAAGCTGACCGAGCACATCGCCATCATCGACCTGATGAACCTCGCCGACGCGCTCTTGCTGCCGCAGGACGATCTGGCGCTGGCGGTGGCATTGAAGAGTCCGCTGTTCGGACTCGACGACGACGACCTGTTCAAGATTGCCTTCGATCGCAAAGGCTCCTCTTTGCGCGCCGCATTGAGCGCACGCGCCGCGGCCGACGGCCGCCTGAGAGACGCGCTGTGGCGGCTCGAGCAATGCGAACGCCGCTTCGCCAGCGAAACGCCGTTTGCGTTCTATGCCTGGCTGCTCGGCGGCGACGGCGGCCGCGCGCGCATCCTGCGGCGGCTCGGGCACGAGGCCAACGACGCACTCGACGAGTTCCTGGAACTGGCGCTGAATTACGAACGCAAGGCGCCGGCCTCTCTGCAGGGTTTTATGGCCTGGTTGCGCACGGCGGACCTCGAAGTGAAACGCGACATGGAAATTTCGCGCGACGAGGTCCGCGTCATGACGGTGCATGGCGCCAAGGGCCTGGAAGCTTCCGTCGTCTTCCTGGTTGATACCACGACCTCGCCCTCGGATACGCAGCGCCTGAAGCTCATCAACCTGCCGGTCGGCAATGCCGATCCGCATGCCCCCGGTGTCGTGGTCTGGGCCGGCCGCAAGGCCGAGGATCCGCCCGCTGTCGTCGCCGCCCGCGCGGCGATGATCGGCGATACCGAGGATGAGTACCGCCGCCTGCTCTATGTCGCGATGACGCGTGCGGCGGACCGGCTGGTCGTCGGCGGCTGCATGCCCGGCAACATGAAGAGCGTCCGGCCACAGTCCTGGTACGATCTGATCACCAAGGGGCTCGACGGTTCCGGATTGCAGCTTCAGGAGATCGAAACGCCCGCAGGCCGGGTGAAGCGCTATGCGCGGATGGAGGAGACTGCGCCATCGGTCGCTCCGGCGGCCGCGCCGTCCTCAGCAGCGCCGATCGTTCTGCCGAGCTGGCTGCTGACCCCGGCACAGCCCGAAATCTCGCCGGAAAGCCTGCTGCGCCCCTCCGACCCCGCGGACAGCGGGCATCAGCCGGTACGGACGGCCGAATCGCTCATCCAGCGCGCCCGCGCCCTGCAGCGCGGCACGCTGGTGCACCGGCTGCTGCAGTCGCTGCCCGAAATCGCCGCCGAGCGCCGCCGCGAAGCCGCGCTGGCCCATCTGGCCCGCAATGCCGATGGCTGGGCCGAAGACGAGCGGCAGCGGCTCGCCGAAACCACGCTTGCCCTGATCGCGGACGCGCGCTTTGCGCCCGTGTTTGCCCCTGGCAGCCGGGCCGAGGTCTCGATCGTCGGGCGGCTGGAGCGACCGGGCGGACGCCCGGCCCTGGTGTCCGGACAGATCGATCGCCTCGTGGTCACGGACAGCGAGGTCCTGATCGTCGATTTCAAGACCAACCACACCCCGCCAAGCCGGCCCGAGGAGGCCCCGCGCGGCTATGTCCGCCAGCTCGCGCTGTACCGGGCGGTGCTCGGCAAGCTTTATCCCCGGCTCCCGGTCCGGGCCGCGCTGCTCTGGACCGAAACCTCTGAATTAATGGAGATTTCGGCCCCCGCGCTGGAGGCCGAGCTGGCATCCATCATCTCGGCGTGACCCGAGCTTGACCCGGCAGGATCGCGTTCATAGGTTTGCCACATCATCCCAGGGCGCGATTCTTGACCGCGCCCCTTAATTTCTAACCGAACGAGGTAATTCCAATGGCCGTTGGCAAGGTTTCTGACGCCGATTTCGAAGCCGAAGTGCTTAAAGCGCAAGGGCCAGTGGTCGTCGACTTCTGGGCCGAATGGTGCGGCCCCTGCCGCATGATCGCGCCCGCGCTCGACGAGATTTCCGGCGCCATGGGCGACAAGGTCAAGATCGTCAAGCTGAACGTCGACGAGAGCCCGAAGACGGCCTCGAAATATGGCGTGATGTCGATCCCGACCCTGATGATCTTCAAGGGCGGCGAAATGGCCTCCCGCCAGGTCGGCGCCGCGCCGAAGGCGAAGCTGCAGCAGTGGATCACCGCGGCGGTCTGATCGGCTCTTTTAGAATTTTTCCGACAACGGCCGGCGAATAGCCGGCCGTTTTGTTTTCGTGGCGAATGATCTCGTAGCCCGCGTGGAGCGAAGCGCAACCCGGGACTCTCTGTTTGCGGCACGATCCTCCCCGATTACGCTTCGCTCCATTCGGGCTACGAATTGTTCACCGAACCCATCCCGTCGCCAGCGCGGAGGCAAATTCAGGATCGCCATTGCGGCGAGCCAATGCCGCCATGGCATCGCTATCGTATGGCACATGACGGAAGGTCACGCGCCAGCTTCCCGATGCCAGTTCGAGAACTGCGTAGCGGGCGTCGGGCGTCCCCGCCTCCATCAGGTGCGGAAACGGCACATTGTAGGAAAAGCCGGGACTACCGACGCTGCCGGGATTGACCACCAGGCGTCCGTCGCCGAGCCGCACCGCGCGCGCGATGTGGGTATGCGCGCACAGAATCAACGACTGCGAGATTCCCTCCGCTTCTTTTTCGATGGCCTCCAACGAAGACATCCTGACCGAGCCGTCAGGCGTCACGGTCTCAAGCCAGTAAACATTATCGTCGGCAGGCGTCGCGTGGCAGAGAAACACCTGCTCGCGAAATACCTGCGTTGATGGCACCTTGCGCAACCAATCGAGATGCTCGATGCCGAGTTGCGCATAAGCGGGCCGGTCCCACGATCCCATCTTCTCCGGCGGCCGATCGATCAGCCAGCGATCGTGATTGCCGAGCACGTGAACGGCATCGAGCGCCATCAGCGCATCCATGGTGCGCCGCGCGTCGAGCGGGCCGCTCGCCATGTCGCCGAGATTGACGATCTCCTCGATGCCCTGCGCCCGGATGTCGGCAAGGACCGCTTCCAGCGCGAGATAGTTTCCATGGACGTCGGCAATCGCGGCAAAACGCATGTTGATTACGGCTCCCCCAGTCGTGTCTCACGGTGCAAGAACGATGCTGCAGCCTCTACCTCATTTGGGTGAAACCAGCCTGCAACATTATCCTTGTTTCCTATTGCGGAACCAGGGTTCCCGCTCGCAGCATCCAGACGCCTTGGCTACTCTTTGCAAAGACCGGGGCTGGCGAATTCATAAACAATCAATTATTTTTTCCCGGCCGACCGCTGGAAGCAATTCCAGCGGTCATTTAATTTCTAACCCGGCGGCGTGCCGTTGATCGCGAGCACATGGCCGGCGAGATAAAGCGAGCCGGTAATCAAAATCCGCGGCGGCACTTCATAAGCGAGACGCGACAATGCGTGCAGCGCCGCTTCAACGCTTGCAGCATTTTCCACGCGCATGCCGAGCGCGCGCGCCGCGTCCGCCAGCCGGTCCGGCGGCATCGCGTTGTCGCGGCCGGGAATCGGCACCGCCACGATGTGGCGCGTGAGGCCTGCGAAATTGGCGAGGAACGCGCCGGCATCCTTGTTCGCCATCATGCCCGCGATCACCACCAGCGGCCGCGACACCCGCTCTTCGAGATCGCCGAGCGCCGCCGCAGCAACACGACCACCCTCGGCATTGTGTCCGCCGTCGAGCCAGATCTCGCAGCCCTTCGGCCCCTGATCGACCAGCGCGCCGGCGACCAGCCGCTGCATGCGCGCCGGCCATTCGGCCCCAACGATGCCAGCCTCGAATGCCGGCATGCCGATCCTGAACGCCTCGATTGCGCGCAAGGTTGCGATCGCAAGCCCGGCATTATCGAACTGATGCCGCCCGAACAGCTTTGGCGCCGCCAGATCCATCAGGCCGCGCTCGTCCTGATAGACCAGCCGTCCGCGTTCGACGCCGACATGCCACTGCTGGCCCGCCGCATGCAGCGGCGCGCGCATGCGATTGGCCTGCGCCTCGATCACCGCCATCGCCTCCGCCGCCTGCTCCGCGCAGATCACCGGCGCACCGCGCTTGACGATGGCGGCCTTCTCGCCGGCGATCGCGGTAAGCGAACTGCCGAGAAATTCGGTATGGTCCATGCTGACCGGCGTGATGACGGTGGCGATCGGTCGGTCGATGACGTTGGTGGCGTCCAGCCGCCCGCCAAGACCGGTTTCCAGCAGCACGACATCGGCATCATGTTCCGCGAACAGGCAAAACGCCGCCGCGGTTTCCATCTCGAAAATCGTGACCGGCTCGCCGGCATTGACCTGTTCGCAATGCTCCAGCACACGGCGCAACTCGGCATCATCAGCCAGCCGTCCACCGCCGCTCTCGCCGATGCGATAGCATTCGTTGATCCGCACAAGATAGGGCGAGGTGTAGACGTGGACGTGGAGTCCTGCAGCTTCGAGGATCGCGCGCAGGTAAGCGATGGTGGAGCCCTTGCCATTGGTGCCGGCGATATGGATCACCGGCGGCAGCGTCCGCTCCGGATGATCGAGCCGCGCCAGCAGGCGGTGCATGCGATCGAGGCTGAGATCGATACGCTTCGGATGCAAGGCAGACAGCCGCGCGATCAATTCACCGAGCGGCTGCGGATTGGCGCCCGACAGGTTCACGCGTGGGGCGCGGCCGGCACGGCTTCCGGCGCCGAGACGATCTGGGCGGGGTCCGTGACCTGCGGCGAAGGCTTGGAGACTGTTTCGAGCGGCGGCGATTTGGTCAGGATCCGGCACAGTCGCGCCAGCGTCGGGCGCATCTCGTGGCGATGCACGACCATGTCGACCATGCCGTGGTCGAGCAGATATTCGGCGCGCTGGAATCCTTCCGGCAGCTTCTCGCGGATGGTCTGCTCGATCACGCGCGCACCGGCGAAGCCGATCAGCGCACCCGGCTCGGCAATATGAACGTCTCCCAACATGGCATAGGACGCGGTAACGCCGCCGGTGGTCGGATTGGTCAGCACCACGATGTAGGGCAGCTTCGCTTCGCGCAGCATCTGCACGCCGACAGTGGTGCGCGGCATCTGCATCAGCGACAGGATGCCTTCCTGCATGCGCGCGCCGCCGGAGGCGGCAAACATGATGAAGGGCGACTTCTTTTCGAGCGCGAGCTCCAGCCCGCGCACGATCGCTTCGCCCGCGGCCATGCCGAGCGAGCCGCCCATGAAATCGAAATCCTGCACCGCGATGACGACGCCGGCGCCTTCCAGCTTGCCGAAGCCGACCTTGATGGCGTCGTTCAGCCCGGTCTTGGCGCGGGCATCCTTGATACGGTCGACATATTTGCGCTCATCGCGAAACTTCAGCGGATCGGCCGTCACTTCGGGCAACGCGATGTCGTACCAGGTCTCGTTGTCGAAGATCGACTTCAGCCGCGCCACCGCGCCCATGCGCATGTGGTAGTTCGAGCCGGGGATGACGAACTGGTTGGCCTCGACGTCCTTGTAGAATACGAGCTGCCCGGAATCCGGGCACTTGATCCACAGATTCTCCGGCGTCTCGCGGCGCAGGATGTTGCGGATTTTTGGCCTGACGACGTTGGTGAGCCAATTCATGTTTCGCTCCGAATGCGGTTAACGCATTGCCTCGCATATATGGCGGCCCGAACCAAACCCAACAAGCCGCCACCTCTCAGTTTGGGCATGATCTTTTCGGAAAACCGGCCTCCACTTTTCCGGATCATGCCCGCCTAATTCCACTCAATTGTGGCTTATTCCGCAGCCTGCTTCGCGCCCCGGACGCCCTGCGCCAGCGACGCCACCAGGTCGGCCACTGCGGCCACCGTCTTGGTGGTCGCCTGCCCTTTTGTGTCGAGGCTGTCGCGCAGCGCATCGACCAGGGCGGTACCGACCACGGCGCCATTGGCCTTTTCAGCGATCGCGCGCGCCGCCTGCGGGGTGCGGATGCCGAAGCCGACACAGACCGGAAGCTTGGTGTGGCGCTTGATACGGGCGACCGCATCGCCGACGGCCTTCGAATCGGCCGCGGCGGCGCCGGTGATACCGGTGATCGAGACGTAGTAGACGAAGCCGGAGGTATTCGCGAGCACGGCGGGCAGACGTTTGTCGTCGGTCGTCGGCGTCGCGAGCCGGATGAAGTTGAGCCCGGCCTTCAGCGCGGGGATGCAGAGCTCGTCGTCCTCCTCCGGCGGCAGGTCGACGATGATGAGGCCGTCGACGCCGGCGACCTTGGCGTCGGCGAGAAACTTGTCGACCCCGTAGATGTAGATCGGATTGTAATAGCCCATCAGCACCAGCGGCGTGGTGTCGTCCTCCTTGCGGAAGCCGCGCACCATCTCGAGCGTCTTCCGCAGGGTCATGCCGCCCTTGAGTGCGCGCAGGCCCGCGGCCTGGATCGACGGACCGTCCGCCATCGGATCGGTGAAGGGCATGCCGATCTCGATGATATCGGCGCCGGCCTTGGGCAGCGCCTTGATGATGTCGAGCGATGTCTTCGGATCGGGATCGCCGGCCATCAGGAAGGTGACGAAAGCCGAGCGGCCTTGTTTTGCGAGTTCGGCAAAGCGTGCGTCGATACGGGTAGTCACTGCTTCTTGCCTTTCAATATCTCCGTGATCTGCGGAATGTCCTTGTCGCCACGGCCGGAAAGATTGACCACCATCAGATGGTCCTTCGGCCGCTTCGGCGCGAGCTCGGTCACCTTGGCGATTGCGTGCGCCGACTCCAGCGCGGGCGGAATGCCTTCCAGCCGCGACAGCAGCATGAAGGCGGCAAGCGCTTCGTCGTCGGTCGCGGAAAGATAGGTGACGCGGCCGGTCTCGTGCAGCCAGGAATGCTCGGGGCCGATGCCGGGATAGTCGAGGCCCGCCGAGATCGAATGCGCATCCTGGATCTGGCCGTCATCGTCCATCAGCAGATAGGTGCGGTTGCCATGCAACACGCCGGCCCGACCGCCCGCGATCGAGGCGGCATGGAGTTGCGTCAGCCCATGGCCCGCCGCTTCGACGCCAAAAATTTCGACCGATGGATCGTCGAGGAACGGATGAAACAGGCCCATCGCGTTGGAGCCGCCGCCGATGCAGGCGACCAGCGAATCCGGCAATCGGCCCTCAGCCTCCTGCATCTGCTTGCGGGTTTCCTCGCCGATCACCGACTGGAAGTCGCGTACCATCATCGGATAGGGATGCGGCCCCGCCACCGTGCCGATACAGTAGAAGGTGTTGTGCACGTTGGTGACCCAGTCGCGCAGCGCCTCGTTCATGGCGTCCTTCAGCGTGCGCGTGCCTGACTGCACCGGCACGACCTTGGCACCCAGCATCTCCATGCGGAACACGTTCGGCGCCTGACGGGCGACATCCACTGCGCCCATATAGACCACGCATTCCAGGCCAAAGCGCGCGCACAGCGTCGCGGTGGCAACGCCATGCTGGCCGGCGCCGGTCTCGGCGATGATGCGCTTCTTGCCCATGCGCCGCGCGACCATGATCTGGCCGAGCACATTGTTCACCTTGTGCGAGCCGGTATGGTTCAGCTCTTCGCGCTTCAGATAGATCTTGGCGCCGCCGAGATGCTCGGTGAGCCGCTCGGCGAAATAGAGCGGCGACGGCCGGCCGACATAGTCCTTGAGATAGCCGTTCATCTCGGTCTGGAACGACGGATCGGCCTTGGCCGCCGCATAGGCTTTTTCCAGATCGAGGATCAGCGGCATCAGCGTTTCCGCGACGAAGCGGCCGCCGAAATTGCCGAAATGCCCGCGTTCGTCGGGACCGGTGCGGAATGAATTGGGCAGGTTGGGATTCATCGGACCATCAGTTCTTCGGTGGCGCGCGCGGCGCGAATGAAATTGCGGATCAGCTCGGGATCCTTGACGCCGGGCGAACTTTCAACGCCGGAGGATACATCGACGCCGCCGGCGCGGGTGACGCGAATGGCCTCCGCCACGTTGTCGACGGTAAGGCCGCCCGAGACCATGAACGGCAGTTGGAGATCGAGCTTTTCCAGCACGTGCCAGTCGAACACGGCGCCCAGCCCGCCGGGGCGAGTAGCGCCCTTCGGCGCGCGGGCGTCGAACAGGATGCGATCGGCAACGCTGGCGTAGCCCGGTAACGCGGCGAGATCGGCTGACGTTTCGACTGCGATCACCTTCATCACCGGAAGGGAAAACTTCGCCTTGATGTCGCGCACCCGCGCGATGGTTTCCTTGCCGTGCAGTTGCAGGAGATCCGGCCGCAGCGTCTCGACGATGTTTTCCAGCGTCGCATCGTCGGCATCGACCGTCAGCGCCACCTTGGTCGCGCGGCCCTTGGCCTGCTTACCGAGTTCGCGCGCGACCTCGAGGCTGAGATGGCGCGGCGACGGCGGAAAGAACACGAAGCCCGCCATGTCGGCGCCCGCCGAGAGCGCTACCTCGAGCGTCTCGCGCGTGGACAGGCCGCAAATTTTGACGAGCAGGGACATGGTCTCTCAGGCGCATAGTTCGAGCCCCGTAACCGGCTGGAACCGGGGCGGACGGGGCGGGTTCTACAACGTCGCGCCCTGCTTGTCTCGCCCGGCGGCCCCATAGAATCCGTAACCGGAGGGCGCCGGAAGCCGCTGCTGATCGGCCCGGGACACCGCCGCCGCGGCGCGCAAATCGGCTGCTTCCGACCTGGCACGGCGGGCATCCGCTTCATGGTGGCGCGCCGCCCGGCGCCAGTGGCGCTGGCGGAACCAGGTCGCCATGCCGCCAGCCACGACGCCCAGAATGGCCACCGTAATGATCACGGCGAACAGCGGCATGCTCACCGCAATCGCCGGATCGGCCGCATTGAAGGGATCGAACGACACCGTCACGAAATGGCGGTTGGCGACCGCAAAGACGATGAAGATCAGCCCTAACGGAATGACGACCAGCGCCGTGAAGAACTTTCGCATGACCATCTCTCGGTGTGATGGAGAAAGGCGGGTACGAGCCCCGCAACACGGCTACATCGCGTCAAAGTCCGAAAAAAGCCTTACGCGCCGGCCTCGGGCGAGCTGTCTTCGCGGTTCAGCCGCTCGCGCATTTCCTTGCCCGTTTTGAAGAACGGGACGCTCTTCTGGTCGACCGGCACATGCGCGCCGGTGCGTGGATTGCGGCCTGCACGCGCCGGGCGATGCTTGACCGAGAAGGCGCCGAAGCCGCGCAGCTCGACACGGTCGCCGCGTGCCAAGGCAGCCACGATCTCATCGAGGATCGCGTTCACAATGTTCTCCACATCCCGCTGATAGAGGTGCGGGTTGTGCTCGGCGATGCGCTGAACAAGTTCGGATTTGATCATCGAAGTTGGGATCCGGGTCGTGCGGATATCCATTTCCGTGAAAATACCTTGAACTGTCAAGACGCTAAATCACTTTTGGGCAACGCGAAATGACGGGACAGGCGACCCGGAAGGGGTTTGTGACGACACCCGCAGTGCGGGAACAGTGGATCCAAAGCAGCCAGTGCGGTTCAGTTGGAGGCAGCAGGACGCCACAACGCCAGCATGCCGTCGAGCGCGAACTGGTCGACCGCCTGCGCGACGCCGGCCTGCTCGATCTGGCGCGCGATGGAACTCAAGCCAAGCGCATCGAACGTGATGGAAGCAGCCGCGCGCAGGAAAGTCAGGTCGCCGAACTGCGGGGTGAGCTTGAAGTCGCGCACCGGCAGGTCGCTTTTGATCTTCTTTTCGGCCACCAGCCACGCAATGGCTGATTTTTCATCGCCGAGCTGATCGACCAGCTTCAATTCGACCGCCTGGCGGCCGGTGAAGACGCGTCCGTCCGCAACCTTTTCGAGCAGCGCCTCATCCATGCCGCGGCGATCCTTCACCAGGCCGCGGAACCAGGCATAGGAATCCTTCACCAACGCATCCAGCGCGGCGCGCGCCTCCGGGCTGGTCGGCTCATAACCGTTGGGCGCAGCCTTCAACGGCGAGGATTTCACCTCCTCGACCTTGACGCCTACGGTCTTCAGAAGCTCTGTAAAATTCGGAAACTGGAACAGCACGCCGATCGAGCCGACCAGTGAGCTCTGGCGGGCGACGATATGATCGGCGGCGAGCGCCGTGATGTAACCGCCCGATGCGGCCAGCCCTTCGACCACCACGACCAGCGGCTTCTTGGCCTTCAGCCGCACCAGGGAATCATAGAGCTGTTCGGAACCGGCCGTAGTGCCGCCCGGCGAGTTGATATGCACGACGACAGCGGCGTGGCTCGATTTCTCCAGCCGCTCCAGCGCCTCGACGCGCTGCTGGTCGCTACGGATCAGTCCCTCGATATTGACGCGCGCGATCGATCCCGACGCCGTCAGCGCGGCCGGCCCGCTCCTGGTCGCGAGCACGCCGACGATGACGATCGCGACAATCGCAACCAGACTGGCCACGACGCGCCAGAAAGTCAGCTTCCGGCGGATCCTGCGGCGATCGACGATCACGTCCGAATCGAGCGACATCGAATTTCTCCTGAAACCATCCGCGCGTTTTGCATCCGCAGCGTGAGCCAAGCGTTACCTGATTACATCAATTGCGGTGCAATATGAAGAAAACAAGACCCCTGCTTCTTCCCTTCTCCCCTTGTGGGAGAAGGTGGATCGACGGCGCGAAGCGGCGGCGAGCCGGATGAGGGGTCTGTCTCCGCGGAGAGAACCCCTCATCCGCCTTCGTTTCGCGAAGGTACCTTCTCCCACAAGGGGAGAAGGATGATACCGCCTCCTGAACGAAAATGGCCCCGGTCGAAACCGGGGCCTGATGTCGCAGACAAATGGGCGAGCGCTTACTTCTCGCGGTTCTTCAGCGCGGTGCCAAGGATGTCGCCCAGCGTGGCGCCCGAATCGGAGGAGCCGTACTGCGCGATGGCTTCCTTCTCTTCGGCCACTTCCAGCGCCTTGATAGAGACCTGCACCTTGCGGGCCTTCTTGTCGAACTGGATCACGCGGGCATCGACCTTCTCGCCGACGGCAAAGCGTTCGGCGCGCTGATCGTTGCGGTCACGGGCAAGCTCTGAGCGCTTGATGAAGGTGGTGAAGTCGGTGCCCGAGATCTTCACCTCGATGCCGGCTTCCTTCACTTCGAGCACTTCGCAGGTCACGACCGCGCCCTTCTTGACGTCGCCAGGCTCTGCGAAGGGGTCGCCTTCGAGCTGCTTGACGCCGAGCGAGATGCGCTCCTTTTCGACATCGACATCGAGCACCACGGCCTTGACCATGTCGCCCTTCTTGAAGTTGTCGATGACCTGCTCGCCCGGAAGCTTCCAGTCGAGGTCGGACAGATGGACCATGCCGTCGACGTCGCCGTCGAGACCCAGGAACAGACCGAACTCGGTCTTGTTCTTGACCTCGCCTTCGACGGTCGAGCCGACCGGGAACTTCTCGACGAAGACTTCCCAGGGGTTACGCATGGTCTGCTTGAGACCGAGCGAGATGCGGCGCTTGACCGAATCGACTTCGAGAACCTGCACTTCGACTTCCTGCGAGGTCGAAACGATCTTGCCGGGGTGCATGTTCTTCTTGGTCCACGACATTTCCGAGACGTGAATCAGGCCTTCGATGCCCGGCTCCAGTTCGACGAACGCGCCGTAGTCGGTGATGTTGGTAACGCGGCCGGTGAAGCGCGCGTTCAGCGGGTACTTGGCCTCGATGCCCTGCCACGGATCGTCCAGCAACTGCTTCATGCCGAGCGAAATG
Source organism: Bradyrhizobium paxllaeri (assembly GCF_001693515.2). Classification (NCBI taxonomy): domain Bacteria; kingdom Pseudomonadati; phylum Pseudomonadota; class Alphaproteobacteria; order Hyphomicrobiales; family Nitrobacteraceae; genus Bradyrhizobium; species Bradyrhizobium paxllaeri. The sequence continues at coordinate 116,116 of NZ_CP042968.1, read as the reverse complement.
CGGTGGGTCTCGTGGTTGATCTTGATGATCTTGACCTTCACCGTCTGACCGATGGTGAGCACCTCGGTCGGGTGATTGACCCGGCGCCATGCGATATCGGTGACGTGGAGCAGGCCGTCGATGCCGCCGAGATCAACGAACGCACCGTAATCGGTGATGTTCTTGACCACGCCGTCGATCACCTGACCCTCTTCGAGGTTCTGCACCAGCTCCTGGCGCTGCTCGGCGCGGGTCTCTTCGAGAACCGTGCGGCGCGACACCACGATGTTGCCGCGGCGGCGATCCATCTTGAGGATCTGGAACGGCTGCGAGTTGTTCATCAGCGGCGCAACGTCGCGGATCGGACGGATATCGACCTGCGAGCGCGGCAGGAAGGCAACGGCACCGTCGAGGTCGACCGTGAAGCCGCCCTTGACCTGGTTGAAGATGACACCGTGGACCTTCTCGTTGTTGTTGAAGGCCTTCTCGAGCTTGCCCCAGCTTTCCTCGCGGCGCGCCTTGTCGCGCGACAGCACGGCTTCGCCGAGCGCATTCTCGATCCGGTCGAGGAACACCTCGACCTCGTCGCCAACCTTGAGATCGCTTTCGCGGCCGGGGCCGGCGAATTCGCGCAGCGCCACACGGCCTTCGGTCTTCAGGCCGACGTCAATGACGGCCATGTCCTTTTCAATTGCAACTACCTTGCCCTTGATGACGGAGCTTTCCTGCAGATTGCCGCCGGCAAAGGATTCATCAAGCATCGCGGCGAAATCGTCGCGGGTAGGATTATAGGAAGCAGCAGTATTCGAAGCCATTTGTTCTCCAACGCGGGATATTGCCGGCCATTCGGGTTAAAGGGCGCATCGCGCGTGAAGTGTCAGGGGTCCGCAATCCCTGACGACCGCTTTTTGCGGGTTGCGCAAAAGCGGGCCGGCAGCTTGCCTGCACGTTCGATACGTTGATTGTCTATCCGGAGCCTGAAACGAATGTGTCGACTTCAGGAGCCTGGAGCGGACTTTCCTCCAATGACGGCAGGGACTGAACTCTCCTGCCGGCCCGCTCGGACAGCCCTGATCTTATCGACGGCGGCCCGGATGGCGCTGATATAGCCCCCGTGGGCCTTCCGGGCAAGCCGGAAAATGCCCGATTTACGGGCCCTTAACGCTGACGGAGGCTAACCATGGGCCCGCGCATTCAACGCTCTGTTGACCGCATAACGCAAAAGGCCCGTAGGCCCAAACGCGGTGGAACCCGCCCTTAAGCGCCCGCCCCACACGATGGCATGGGTCCAAAGAACAGGGAGAGCTCCACCCATGAAGAGCCTGATCGCTCTGACCGCCTTCGCCGTCTTTACCGTCGCCACCGCCGTTGCCGGCAAACCGGCCGCTTTTGCGACCGACAAGGCGATTGCCGCCGCCAAGTCGAATGCCAAGTCGAAGCCCGTCATGATGGCCGAACAGCAATTGCCGTTCGACCGCAAGCGCGCGAAGAACTGACAAAATCCAGGCCCAATCGAGCAAGCCCAATCGAGGGGGCTTACCGAAAAACGTCACCGCTTGGCGCGGACGGCCTCGACGATCGCAATGGCGGCGCTCACGCTCGCCTCGATATCGAGATTCGAGTTATCGAGGATATGGGCGTCCGCCGCGGCCTTCAGCGGTGCGGCCGCGCGGTTCTTGTCCCGTTCGTCGCGCTTGAGAATGTCGGCCAGCACCGCTGCCTCGTCGGCGGCTTCGCCCCGCGCCAGCGCTTCCAGCGTCCGACGGCGGGCCCGCACCTGCGGGTCGGCGACGACAAAGATCTTCACATCGGCATTCGGGCAGATCACCGTGCCGATGTCGCGCCCGTCGAGCACAGCGCCTGGCGGGTCGGCCGCGAACTGACGCTGAAAATTGACCAAGGCCTCACGTACTTTGGGGATGGCGGACACAACCGAAGCGGCATCGCCGATACGCTGCGACTTCAGCTCGGGATGGCCGAAATTTTCGGGATCGAGTTCCATCGCCACCGTGACTGCGCGCGCCTCATCGGTGAGGTCAAAACCCTGATCCAGCAGCGCCTTTGCCACCGCGCGATAAATCACGCCGGTGTCGAGATGGCGATAGCCGTAATGGTGAGCGAGCCGCTTGCCGAGCGTGCCCTTGCCGGATGCCGCCGGCCCGTCGATAGCGATGATCATGCGTGCCATGTGCACAGAGCGGCGATGATGGTCAAGGCCGCCGCCAAAGGTTGTTGAAGGCAGGATGGGGGAGTCCGCACCGGAACGGTCGCATCTCCCGAATTCCGCAGAGCGAACGGATGCGTCCCAGATGCGTCCAAATGTTCCTCGCCCAGGCCATTATCCGTCTCTAGTCTGAACCGGGGAAATCCAATCAAGGATCTGCAGAAATAGCACCGGTGGGAGGGATGCAATGAACGCGATTTCACGACGTCGCTTTATCGGCAGTGCAGCCGCCGCCTCGGCCATCCCGCTGATCGGGACTTCGGCCGAGGCGCAGGCCGACTGGCCGAGCAAGCCGATCAAGATCATCGCGGGCTATCCCGCCGGCGGGCAGACCGATTTGTTCGCGCGTACCTATGGCGAATACATCCGGGCCGAGACCGGTCAGAACGTGACGGTGGAAAACAAGGCCGGCGCCTCCGGATCGGTCGCAGCCGTCGAAGCCAAGCGCGCCGGGCCCGACGGTTACACGCTGATGTTCACGATCTCGACGACGATGATCATGAACCGGGTTCTGATCAAGGACATCGCTTACGACGCCGACAAGGATTTCATCCTCGTCTCGATCATGCCGGCGGGCAGCCTGCCCTTCGTCGCCAGCGAGAAGACCGGCGCCAAGACGCTCGATGAATTCGTCGCCTATGCGAAGAAAGCCGAGAAGGTCAACATCGGCACCTATGGCGCAGGCTCATACGCGCATATGGCCGTCGCCGAAATGAACAAGCAGTACGGCCTCAAGATGGAAGCGGTTCACTATCGCGGCGAGGCGCCGATGTGGACCGATCTTGCCGGCGGATTTATCGACGGCGCCCACGGCAGCTATTCCGCGGCATTGTCCGTTCTGCAAAGCGGCCGCGGCCACGCCGTCGCCGTTTCGCGCAAGCGCATGTCCACCTTGCCGGATGTGCCGTCTTTCAAGGAGCAAGGCGCGACATCGCGCATCTTCCAATTGACCGGCTTCCAGTGCTGCGCCGCGCCCGCGGGCACGCCGGCGGACGTCATTCAGAAACTGTCAAAACTCCTCGTCGCCGGCGGCAAGACCGAAAAGGTGCTGAAGGTCATGAAATCGTTCGGCGTCGACGACACCGCGATGACCTTCGAGGAGACACAGAAACTCTTCAAGGAAGAATCGCCAGTCTGGCTCGAAGCCGTGACGAGCCTTGGGCTTGCGCCGTCCTGAACCGCACGAGCGAACGCATCATTGGGATGAAATCGGGTACGCTGGTGGCGGTGCCGCGGGCGAGTGCTTCCAGTGCCCGGCGGCGAGCCGACACCTGCGCGCGCTCTTGCCGGCTGCCGCCGACCTGTCGATGCCGATCACCGCGCTGCCCTATGGCTTTGTTGGATTCGGGCCCCGCGCCCGACGCAGCGGCCGTTCTTCGGTGAAAATGTTGCGCGAAGCAAATTCGGCCGGGCTGCTGAAGGTGAGGTATTCGCGCATGGCGTCCGACGGGTTTGTCACCGTAAACCAGCGGTGATTCAGGCGGCGCGCAGGATCGCAGACCCAATGAGGAACACGCCCCAGCCGGCGCTGCTTGGCCAAATATTCGGCGATCGCGCCAATCAGAGCGTCAAGTTGGTCGTCGCCCGTCAGCTTCGGCTCGCGTTCGATCGACGCATAGCGATCCTGATCGGTTTTCGCCAGGTCGAATCTGTCCACAAATTCAGCCAGGACGACGTCGCGTGCCGAACCGGCCTGAATGCATTCAACAGCCTCAGCCAAGGTATTTGGGCGCATCAGCCGCTCCCACGCGCTCCATGTTCTTTAACAGGAATTGCTGTTTCTCAGAAGAAGCAGCGCTTAGTGGAAAATATCGACCCAGCAAAGCGATGGCATCCTCCACGGTGGAAATACCGACGACGCGCATCAAATTCAGGATATCCAGCCGCTCGGTTTCGCCGCGAAGCGGGTCTAGCACACGAAATGCCTTCAGCTTAAGCGCCAACAAATATTCTGCCGAAGGGACCGAAACGACAAGGCCTGCGGCTTCGCCATCACGCGGAAATGTACCGAACTCGAGATGATCGGCGGCGCTATCGGCTAGTGGACTGAGATGAAACGCAACCCGTCATTGAACCAGTCTTCTTGCCAGTTGTTTTGTTGCGCGATTTCGCGGACGACAGTAGCCAGCCAATGAGGCAGCGGATCTTCGAGTTTTGACACATCGACGTCTTCGGTAGCGAACCGAAAATTGCTTGCCAACATCAACGCGGAACCACCCTAAACGGCTATCTGCAACCTCGTTCCAGCCAGTGCCGCCGCCCGGCCAATCCTGTCGAAAGCGTCGAGGAGCGCGTCACGGTCAAAGGCTGTACCCATCGCGCCTACCTCACGAAAACTCCGCGCCCAGCGAACGCATCATCGGGATGAAATCCGGAAAGCTGGTGGCGATGAAGGCGGTGTCGTCGACCTTGACCGGCTTGTCGGCGGCCAGTCCCATTGCCAGCGCCGACATCGCGATGCGATGATCCATGTGGGTGGCGACGAGACCGCCGCCCGGCACGTGGCCGCGGCCCTCGACGATCAGGTCGTCGCCCGTGATCTCGACCTTGACGCCGTTGACGCGCAGCATGGCGGCGGTCGCCTCCAGCCGGTCGGATTCCTTGACACGCAATTCCTGCAGCCCGCGCATGATCGTGGTGCCTTCCGCGAAGGAAGCTGCGACCGCGAGCACCAGGTATTCATCGATCATCGAGGGCGCGCGCTCCGGCGGCACCTCGACGCCGCGCAGTTTGGACGCGCGCACGCGCAAGGTGGCCATCGGCTCGCCGGCGTCGCCGCGCACGTCGCTCTCCCCGATGGAGGCGCCCATCTCGCGCAGCGTCGTGAACAGGCCGGTACGCAGCGGATTGGTCATGACGTCGGAGAAGGTCACGTCCGAGCCCTCGACGACCAGCGCCGCCACGATTGGAAATGCCGCTGACGACGGATCGGCCGGCACCACGACCTCGGCGCCATGCAATTCGGGCTGGCCGGTGAGCGCGATTCTGCGACCGTGGCTGCCTTCCCTGGCCGAGACGATCTCGGCGCCGAAATGTTTCAGCATCAGCTCGGTGTGGTCGCGGCTGGCTTCCTGCTCGATGACGGTGGTGACGCCAGGCGCGGCAAGCCCCGCCAGCAGCACCGCCGACTTGATCTGGGCCGAAGCCACCGGGGTGCGATAAAGGATCGGCACGGGATCGCGCGCGCCGTGCAGCGTCAGCGGCAGACGGCCGCCTTCCCTGGTCTCGCCGGCCTTGGCGCCCATCAATTCGAGGGGATCGAGGATCCGGCGCATCGGACGCGAGCGCAGCGAGGCGTCGCCGTCAAATACCGCCGTGATCGGGCAACCGGCCACCGCCCCCATCACCAGCCGGCATCCGGTACCGGAATTGCCGAAATCGAGCGGAGCAGCCGGTTGGGCGAATCCAGCCACGCCGACGCCTGCGAGCTTCCAGGCGAACGGCCCGGTCCGCTCGACCTTGGCGCCCAGTGCCTGCATGGATTTGGCTGTATTGAGGACATCTTCGCCCTCGAGCAGGCCTGAAATGCGGGTTTCGCCGACCGAAAGCGCCCCCAGGATGAGGGCGCGGTGCGAAATCGACTTGTCGCCGGGAACACGGACTTTCCCGGTCAGGGGGCCACTGGAACGGGATTCCAGCGGGGTTTGGGCGGTTGAATGGGTCAAGATGGGGTCCTCTGCGGGGGCCGCAGTATCACATGGACCCCCCGGCGTCACGCCGCCGTCAAATGCGTCAAACCGCTATTGACAGCGGCCCCTCAACTAGCCAAGTGAAGCACCGTTTTTCGAAAAATTCCCAGGATCCACACGTGGCCAAATCCGACCTCGGAACCAAGCGCATTTGCCCGACGACGGGTAAGAAGTTCTACGACCTGAACAAGAACCCGGTGATTTCGCCCTATACCGGCGAGGTCGTGCCGATTGCGCCGATTGCGCCGCCCCGGGGCCGCGGCGATGCCGCACGTGCCGCTGCCGCCGCAACCACCGCCGCCGACATGCCGGAGCCCGCCGAGGCCGAAGAGTTGGTCTCGCTCGAGGAGGCCGATGCCGAGGAGAACACCGGCAAGGTCAAGGCCCAGGTTCCCGAATCGGAAGACGACATCGAGATCGATGAGACCATCGAGGACGATGACGACGACGATTCGACCTTCATTCCGGACGAGGAAGAGGGCGATGAGGACGTTACCGACATCATCGGTGACGTCGGAGGTGATGAAGAGACTTGAGATCGTCCCAGAACTGTGTTCTGGGTCTCCCCGCGAGTCGCCCAAGGCTCGCGGGAGAGCTTGATCTGGAAAAGTAGTTTTCCGAAATGATCGTGCTCAGGCGTTAGAGTTAAGGGGCCATAGCTCAGCTGGGAGAGCGCTTGCATGGCATGCAAGAGGTCGGCGGTTCGATCCCGCCTGGCTCCACCAGCCTTCGCTTGCTTCGCAAGCTACGGCTCGGCAAGCCACGCCGAGCCCTCTCGTAGCGAAGCAAGCGAAGGCTGCCGCGGCGTAGCCCGAAGGGCGAAGCCGGGCTCTATCCGACAGTACTGATAAACCTGCCCCGAAAGCGGTATCCTGCGAAGGCTTTCTCAGCGTGGCCAGCAGCAGGGCAGCCGGATGAAATACGTCTACATTCTGGAAAGTCTCGATTCGGCGCACTTCTACGTCGGCATCACCGACGACTTGCGCGCACGATTAGCAAAGCACAACGCTGGCGAGGTCCCGCACACTTCGAAGTACGGCCCGTGGCGAATCAAAACGTATGTGGCGTTCAGCAACGAGGCGCAGGCTGTGGCATTCGAGAAGTACCTGAAGTCTGCGTCCGGCCGCGCCTTCGCGAAGAAGCGCCTCTAGCCTTCGCCCCCTACTCCCGCAGCACCGCATTCAACCGATCACGCAGCGCGACGATCTCGTTCTTCATCGCCACGAGTTCACCGACGGAGCAGGCTGATGCCGCCAGGATCGATTGCGGCACGGCTCGCGCTTTCTCCCGCAGCGCCTCGCCCTTTGCCGTCAGCGCTATCAACACCTGCCGCTCGTCTTCGGTGCTGCGGGTTCGCTTGATCAGCTCGGCGGCCTCCAGCCGCTTGAGCAGCGGCGTCAGCGTGCCGGAATCCAGGAACAGCCGCTCCCCGATATCCTTCACCGGCACGCCATCGCGCTCCCACAGCACCAGCATGACCAGATATTGCGGATAGGTCAGACCGAGCTTGTCGAGCAGCGGCTTGTAAACGCGGTTGAACGCGTGCGCGGTGGAATACACCGCAAAGCAGATTTGATTGTCGAGCCGCAGCGGAAAATCCGCCGAAGATTTCCTGGCCATCACGACCTCGTTAACGGGCAGCGTCCATGCCCCGATCTAGAGTCCCTAAGCGCTTGATTTCAATTGCATACAATCAAATTGCGCCGCCTGCAATAATATATATTGCGCACAATCTAATTGTGTGCAATATATAATCCATCGAAACGGCAAACCAAAGGGAGACCACCATGTCCGTGAACGTGCTCTACAAGACCAGCGCCAAGGCCACCGGCGGCCGCGACGGCACCGCCGCAACGCTCGACGGCGCGCTCGATGTCAAGCTCGCCACGCCGAAGGAACTCGGTGGCGGCGGTGGCGCCGGCAACAATCCCGAGCAGTTGTTCGCGGCCGGCTATGCCGCCTGCTTCATCGGCGCGATGAAGTTCGTCGCCTCGCAAGGCGGCCCGAAGGTGCCGGCGGACGCTACAGTGACCTCCACTGTCGGTATCGGACCACGCTCGGAAGGCGGCTTTGGCCTTGATATTGATCTCGCCGTCTCGCTGCCCGGCGTTCCCAAGGCGGAAGCGGAAGCCCTGGTCGCCAAGGCCCACCAGGTATGCCCCTACTCCAACGCCACCCGCGGCAACGTGGATGTGCGCCTGACGGTCGTGTAACGACCGGCGGTCATGTAACGACCGGCGTCGTCTGACAACGCGACCCGGACGGCCCGTCGCCGATACGACGGGCCGTTCACCTCGCGGAATTTTTTCGACACCTGCTACGGCGGCGGCGTCATGCGCCTGTGCGCGCGACGCCATTGCTGCCACGCCTGAAGACCGCTAGCTCAGGGCTTCCATTCTCATCCTGAGCGAAGGTTTTCTCCATGAGTTCTACCGGCGCAATGACCGGCCTGCGCGTGATCGATCTGACGCGCGTGCTCGGCGGCCCCTATTGCACGCAAATTCTCGCCGATCACGGCGCCGACGTGATCAAGGTCGAGCCGCCGGCCGGCGACGAGGTGCGCGACTGGGGTCCTCCCTTCCACGAGGAGGACGCGGCTTATTTCGTCGGTATCAACCGCAACAAACGCTCGATCGGGCTCGACCTCGCCTCCGAAGGCGGGCGCGCGGTGCTGATGAAATTGCTGGAGACCGCCGACGTCCTGATCGAGAATTTCAAGCCGGGCACGCTCGACAAATGGGGCATCGGCAACGACGTGCTGCGCGCGAGATTTCCGAAGCTGGTGCATTGCCGGATTTCCGGCTTTGGTGCCGACGGCCCGCGCGGTGGCAATCCCGGCTATGACGCGATCATCCAGGCCATGACCGGCATGATCGCGGCGACCGGCTCGCCCGAAAGCGGCCCGATGCGGATCGGTGTTCCCCTCGTCGACATCACGACAGGACTTTATGCCGCGATCGGCATCCTGATGGCGCTGTCGGAGCGGCAGCGTTCCGGTTTGGGACAGTTTCTCGAAACCACGCTGTATGAAACCGGCCTTGCGATCATGCATCCACATACCGCGAATTATTTCATGCACGGCAAGCCGCCGGGACTGACCGGCAATGAGCATCCGAATCTGGTGCCGTATGCGATCTTCCCGACCAAAACCGACAACATCTTCATCGGCGTCGGCAATGACGGTACCTTCCGCAAGCTCGCCAAGGAAATCGGCAAGCCCGAGCTCGGCACCGATCCGCGCTTTGCCCGCAACAAGGACCGCATCGCCAACCGCGACGCGCTGCGCGCCGAGCTTGCCGCCGTGTTCAGCCAGCACGAGGCTGAGCCGCTCTGCAATCGCCTGCTCGCGGCCGGTCTGCCGGCCGGCCCGGTGCAGAAGATCGACCAGGCGCTGGCCAATCCGCATACGCTGCATCGCGGCGATATCATCGAGAAGGACTGGTACAAGGGCGTCGCCTCGCCGATCCGGCTGGAGCGGACCAAGCCGAGCCTGCGCCGTACTCCGCCGAAATTCAGCCAGCACACATCAGAGGTGCTCGGCGAGTTCGGCTATTCGAAGGGCGAGATCGAGGCGCTGGTCGCCACAGGCGCGGTCTGCGGCTCCGACCGCAAGCGGTAACCGTCGGTCGCCCCTGCCTTGTGCGCAATTGCGCACAGGCGCAGGGGGCCTATACGCCGCGGCGTCGCTTTGGGGCGCCGTGGCGGCCGCCCTTCTGCAATCACACACGGCTGTGGTTATGGGCCCCTGCGTTCGCAGGGGCGACGGCTACATTTGCCCTTCGCCTATTTTCCGGCTTCCCTCCGCGGACGCTTTCCCACTACGATCCTTTCGCTTATACGGTCATTTGCACGTCATCCGGCGCTGTTATCGCGCGAAACGAAGGTGACGAACCCAACCCGGAGGGAATTCCATGGCACTTCGACAATTCGGCGCAGCGGCGACAGTGACGGTTGCGCTGGCGCTTGCAACGCCTGCCCACGCTGTGACCGAGATCCAGTGGTGGCACGCCATGACCGGCGGCAACAACGACATCGTCAACAAGCTGGCCGAAGAGTTCAACGCCAGCCAGTCCGACTACAAGGTCGTGCCGTCCTACAAGGGCAGCTACCCCGACACCATGAACGCCGGCATCGCCGCGTTCCGCGCCGGCAATGCGCCGCATATCATGCAGGTGTTCGAGGTCGGTACCGCCACCATGATGAGCGCCACCGGCGCCATCAAGCCGGTCTACCAGTTGATGAAGGATGCCGGTGAGCCGTTCGATCCCAAGGCGTACCTGCCGACCATCACCGGCTACTACTCGACCTCAAAGGGCGACATGCTGTCGTTTCCTTTCAACTCGTCCTCCATGGTGATGTGGATCAACAAGGACGAATTGAAAAAGGCCGGCATCGCCGAAATCCCGAAGACCTGGCCGGAAGTGTTCGATGCTGCCAAGAAGCTGAAGGCAGCGGGGCATGCGACCTGCGGCTTCTCCAACGCCTGGGCAAGCTGGGCGCATATCGAGCAGTTCTCGGCCTGGCACAACGTGCCGATCGGCACCAAGGCCAACGGGCTCGACGGTTTCGATACCGAGCTGAAGTTCAACTCGCCGCTGCACGTCAAACACCTGCAGAACCTCGTCGATCTGCAGAAGGACAAGACTTACGACTATGGCGGGCGCACCAGCACCAATGAGGCCCGTTTCGGCTCCGGCGAATGCGCAATCTTCCTGACTTCATCGGGCTATTACGCCACTGCCAAGGGCACGGCCAAGTTCGACTTCACGTCGGCGCCGATGCCTTACTACCCTGATGTCGCCGGTGCCCCGCAGAACTCGATCATCGGCGGCGCATCGCTCTGGGTGATGGGCGGCAAGAAGCCGGAAGAATACAAGGGCGTCGCCAAGTTCTTCACCTTCCTGTCGGATACCAACCGGCAGGCCAAGCTGCACCAGGAGTCCGGCTATCTTCCGATCACCAAGGCAGCCTATGAGAAATCGATCAAGGACGGCTTCTATGAGAAGAACCCGACCCTGCAGACTCCCTTGAAGGAACTCACCAACAAGGAGCCGACCGAGAACTCGCGCGGCCTGCGCTTCGGCAACATGGTGCAGATGCGCGACCTCTGGTCCGAGGAGATCGAGGCGGCGCTGGCCGGCAAGAAGACCGCCAAGGAAGCCCTCGATGCGGCCGTCGCCCGCGGCAATGCCATGTTGCGCACCTTCGAGAAGACTGCAAAGTAGGCGAAGCTGAACCAGACTACCGGCGCTCCCTCCCGAATTGCGGGAGGGAGCGCTCGCATCACCGGTAAGACCGCGACGCCTGAATGGAAAAGTCCACCGTCTTCAACAACCGTCTGCTGCCCTATCTGCTGCTGCTGCCGCAGCTCGTCATCACGGTTGTCTTTTTCTATTGGCCGGCGAGCCAGGCAATCTGGCAATCCTTCCTGCGCGAGGACGCGTTCGGCCTCGTTTCCGAGTTCGTCGGCCTGGAAAACTACCAGGCGCTGTTCGCTCAGCCGGAATATTACCAGTCGATGCTGACGACGGTGATCTTCTCGACGCTGGTCGCCACGCTCTCGCTGTCCATCGCACTCCTGTTCGCGACCCAAGCCGACAAGAATCTCAAGGCGGGCGGCCCTTACAAGACGCTGATGATCTGGCCCTATGCGGTGGCGCCCGCAGTTGCCGGCGTACTCTGGTTCTTCATGTTTCAACCCTCGCTCGGCATGCTCGCGCGCCCACTGCGCGGCATGGGCATCGACTGGAATCCCCTGCTCAACGGCGGCCACGCCATGACCCTGGTGGTGATGGTCTCGGTGTGGAAGCAGATCTCCTACAATTTTCTGTTCTTCCTCGCCGGTCTGCAGGCGATCCCGAGGAGCGTGATCGAGGCCGGCGCCATCGACGGCGCCCGTCCGATGCGCCGCTTCTGGACTATCGTCTTCCCGCTGCTGTCGCCGACGACGTTCTTCCTGGTGGTGGTCAACATCGTCTACGTCTTCTTCGACACGTTCGGCATCATCGACGCCGTCACCGGCGGCGGCCCTGCCGGTGCCACCACCACCATGGTCTACAAAGTCTATGCCGATGGCCGTCTCGGCGGCGACCTCGGCGGCTCGGCCGCGCAGTCGGTGATCCTGATGATTATCGTGATCGCGCTGACCGCGATCCAGTTCCGCTACGTCGAACGCAAGGTGCAGTACTGATGGTCGAGCACCGTCCCCTGAGTGATTTCATCGCCTACGCCATCCTGACGCTTGGCGTACTCATCGTCGCCTTCCCGGTCTATCTCGCGCTGATCGCCTCGACGCATGACGCCGCGACCGTGGTCGGCGGCCACATGCCGGCAACACCCGGCAGCCAGACGCTGGAAAATTACTACCGCGCGATCTTCATCGGCGGCTCCCGCACCAGCCGTGAGCCGGTCGCCAACATGCTGATCAATTCATTCGTTTCGGCGATCGGCATTGCCGTCGGCAAGATTTTTATCTCGATCCTCTCGGCTTACGCGGTGGTCTACTTCCGCTTTCCATTCCGCAAGACCGCATTCTGGATCATCTTCATCACCCTGATGCTGCCGGTGGAAGTGCGCATCTATCCGACCTACAAGGTGGTCGCCGACCTGCGCATGCTCGACACCTATGCCGGGCTGATCCTGCCGCTGATCGCGTCCGCCACCGGCACGCTCCTGTTCCGGCAATTCTTCATGACCGTGCCGGATGAACTACTGGAAGCTTCGCGCATTGACGGCGCCGGTCCGTTCCGCTTCTTCTGGGATACGCTGCTGCCGCTGTCGGTCACGACCATGGCGGCACTGTTCGTGATCCAGTTCATCTATGGCTGGAATCAATATCTCTGGCCGCTTCTGATCACCACGCAGGATTCGATGCAGACCATCGTGATTGGCATCAAGAAGATGCTCGTGGCCACCGATGAGCTCGCCGAATGGCAGCTCGCCATGGCGACGACCGTCCTTGCCATGCTGCCGCCGGTCGCGGTGGTCATCTTCATGCAGCGGCTGTTCGTGCGCGGCCTGGTCCAGACGGAGAAGTAAGGTAGTCATGGCCAACGTCACGCTTCGCAACGTCCGCAAGACCTATGCCGGTGGCTTCGAGGCCATCAAAGGCATCGATTTCGAGGTCGGCGACGGCCAGTTCTGCGTGCTGGTCGGCCCTTCCGGCTGCGGAAAATCCACGCTCTTGCGCATGGTGGCGGGGCTGGAGACCATCACCGGCGGCGAGATCGACATCGGCGGCCGCGTCGTCAACCAGATCGAGCCGGCCGATCGCGACATCGCGATGGTGTTCCAGAACTACGCGCTCTATCCGCACATGAGCGTCTACAACAACATGGCCTACGGCCTGCGCAACCGCCGCATGCCCGAGCCCGAGATCAAGACCCGCGTCGAGGAAGCCGCCCGCATTCTCGAACTCGGCGCCATGCTCGACCGCAAGCCGCGGCAATTGTCCGGCGGCCAGCGCCAGCGCGTGGCGATGGGCCGTGCCATCGTGCGGCAGCCGAAAGTATTTCTGTTCGACGAGCCGCTGTCGAACCTCGACGCCAAGCTGCGCATCGCCATGCGGGTTGAAATCCGCAAATTGCAGCGCCGCCTCTCCACGACCTCGATCTACGTCACCCACGACCAGCTCGAGGCGATGACACTGGCCGACATTCTCGTGGTCATGAATGGCGGCCAGGTTGAGCAGATCGGCAATCCGCTGGAGATTTACCAGAAGCCGGCGACTACCTTCGTCGCGTCCTTCATTGGTGCCCCGCCGATGAATCTGATGCCGCTACGTTCCGATGAGCTCAAATCGCAACTGGCCGGCGACGCCCGTGCCAATGAAGCCGGCATCCTCGGCATCCGGCCGGAGGATTTCGTCATCACCAACGAGACGGTAACCGGCGGCGTGGCGCTCGGCCTCACCGTGGAAGCGATCGAGCGCGTCGGCGCCGAAACCTTTGTCTACGGCACCAGACAGAAGGAGGAGCAGGGCGTCGCCGCCACCCCGGGCGAACTGCCGCCTGGCGAGATCATCGTCCGGATTCCGGGCGCCGTCGGCCCGGCTATCGGCGAGCGAATCAGAGCGGCGGCAGCGAGCGACAAGCTGCATCTATTTACCGCCGATGGAAGGAAGCGGGTGGGCTAAGGTTGGCATTCCGGGGCGCGAAAACACCCGCCGCGGCCGATTTACGCAGCTTTCAGAGGTGCTTGAACCCTTCCCAAATCACCCCCATATTGTTCGTTGACCGGACGGCGAGTCGGCCGGCCGGTTGAATGGGGCGCCGCAAGGGCCCCTCAAAGTCGCTTCGAGAGGACTTTGTGATGTCTCGTGTTCCTTCGTTATCCAGTCCGTTCCTGCTTGGGTTCGACGAAATCGAGCGTGCGCTCGATCGCGTCGTCAAAGGCGCCGACGGTTATCCTCCCTACAACATCGAGCGGTGCGACCGTGCCAACGGCCAGCCCGAACGCCTGCGCATCACGCTAGCGGTGGCGGGTTTTACCCGCGACCAACTCGATGTGACCACTGAGGAAAACCAGCTCGTGATCCGGGGCCGCCAGCAGGACGACAAGGCCCGGCAATACATCCATCGCGGCATCGCCGCGCGCCACTTCCAGCGCACCTTCGTGCTGGCCGAGGGGATGCTGGTGCTGGGCGCGGATCTGAAAAACGGGCTGTTGTCGATCGACCTTGCCAGGCCGGAGCCTGAAAGGGTCGTTAAGACAATAGCTATCAATGAACACGAATAATGGAACAAGTAGCGGACTCGACCGCTTAGACCCAGAAGGAGTCGAGACCATGAGTGACGTGAGTGTGACCTTCGAATCCGAAAAGGTTTCCGTTGAGGCACTGGCCCATCTTGGTGAAGGCCACATCGCCTACGTGAAACAAGTCCGTTCCGAGGACGTGCCGGGACTGTTTCCGCAGGCGCCGAAAATCGCGCCAGGGCTAAAACTGTTCGCGCTGCATGCCGCCGACGGCACCCCGATCATGCTGACCGACAGCCGGGAAGCTGCGATCGCCAACGCATGGAGCAACGAGCTTCAGGCCGTCAGCGTGCACTGACGCGACGCTTGCCGCTGTCGCTGAAGCAGCACGTGCTGCTTCAGTCGCGCGGCGGTCGCCGGGAAGCGCTGATGTGATGGCCGATTGAGGCCGCAACGAAAGTTCATCATACGCGGGCGCGTCCTTCAGGACCGGCCCGCGTATTTTTTTGCGCCCTCTCACGCCGCGCGAACGGTGGAGAGGAATTTCTCCACCTCGCCCTTGAGATGGTTGCTCTGTCCGAGCAACGAGCGGGCCAGCCCGTGCACATGCGTCGAGGCCGTGCCGGTATCGGTCGCGCCGCGGTTGACGTCGGTGATGCTACCAGCAACTTGCGTCGCGCCCTGCGCCGCCTGCTGCACGTTGCGCGAAATTTCCTGCGTCGTGGCGCCCTGCTCTTCCACGGCTGCCGCGATCGCCTGCGAGATTTCCGCGATGCGGCCGATCGTGCCGCCGATTTCCTGGATCGCCGACACCGACTGGTTGGTCGCCGACTGCATCTGGCCGATCTGGTCCGAGATTTCCTCGGTCGCCTTCGCCGTCTGCGCGGCAAGCGCCTTGACCTCGGAAGCGACGACCGCAAATCCGCGGCCCGCCTCGCCGGCGCGCGCGGCCTCGATCGTGGCGTTCAGCGCCAGGAGGTTGGTCTGCTCGGCGACCGCGCTGATCATCTTGACCACTTCGCCGATCCGGCTGGCGGACTGGGCGAGGTCGGCGATCCGTGCATTGGTCTGTTCGACCTGGCTGACCGCCTCGCAGGATATCTTGTGCGAGTCCTGAACCTGGCGGCTGATCTCCGACACCGATGACGCCATCTCTTCGGCGGCCGCCGCAGCGGACTGCGCGTTGGCCGAGGATTGCTCCGATGCGGAGGCAACGGTAGCCGAAAGCACCTGGGTCACTTCGGCGGTCTTGGTCAATTGTCCGGCCGATGATTCGAGTTCGGACGAGGCGGTCGATACGGTCTGGATGATTTTTCCGATCGCGGCATCGAAGCCGTCAGCCATCTGCTGCATCGCGGCCTTCCGTTCGCCGTCCGCCTTCTGCTTCAGGCTGGCCTGTTCCGACTCCATCGACTGCACGCGAATAGCATTGTCCTTGAACACCTGAACCGCGCGCGCCATGGCGCCGACTTCATCGCCGCGGCTGAGCGCCGGCACCGAGACGGTAAGGTCGCCGCCGGCAAGGCCTTTCATTACGGAGGTCATTTCGGCAATCGGACGAATGACGCCGAACGCCACGCCGAAAATGCCGGCGCCGATGACGAGAAACACCGCGGCCGAAACACCCCACAGCACCCATGTGAACATGCTGACGCGTCCCGTCGCCGCGACTTCCGTCGCCGCATTCTGGTCATTGGTCTGCTTGACGATGTCGTCGATGATGGCGCGGTGCGCGGCATACCGTGCGGCGATCTCGGCATAGGATTTCGCGGCCGCAGCGCTGTCGCCCTTGGCGAGCGCGGGCAACAGGCCTTGCTCAATCGCAGTCCAGAACCGTTTCACTTCGCCGTCGGATTTGTCGACCAGCTTGGTCTTGAGCACCGGGTCGAGATCGGACTTCACCCAGAATGCGTGCCGCTCATCATATTCCTTCTTGAGCTGCGCAAGCCGGTCACGATGGCCCGCAAGCTTCGCCGGGTCGTGCAGCACGAGGGTCGCCTCGAGATAGGCTTCGATGACATATTCCGGCGGCGGCAGGATGTCGGCGATGAGGTCGTTGCCGAGCTTGATCTGGTTATAAAGCGGACCGCCGACCTTGAGCTGTGACAGCCCGTAGACACTGGTGGCAATTACGGCACCGAGACCCAAGGCGGTGACCAATCCGAAAATCAATATCGCGCGCGAAATCGTCAGCCGCAGCGTCATGGCAATGTTCTCCGGGCAAAAAATGGAAAGATCCCAGCGCCCGAAATAACCGCTATTTAGCTTAAAATTGCGTTTAACCCGTTCTCTACCGACAGGAGAACCGCAGGTCGGACCTATGCCGCGCTCGCCGGCGGCAGTGCCAAGACCGAATAGATCGCCTGGGCGTCGCGCGAGGCGCGCAGCTTCTTGGCGACATCAACGTCACGCAGCAGGCGCGCGATTCGCGCCAGCGCTTTCAGATGATCAGCGCCCGCGCCTTCCGGAGCCAGCAGCAGGAAGATCAGGTCGACCGGCTGGCCGTCCATCGCCTCGAAATCGATCGGGCGCTCAAGCCGGGCGAACAGCCCGAACAGCTTTTCCAGTTTCGGCAGCTTGCCGTGCGGAATGGCAACGCCATAGCCGACGGCGGTGGTGCCGAGCTTCTCCCGCTGCAGCAGCACCTCGAATACCGAGCGTTCGTTCTGGCCGGTCAGGGCAGAGGCGCGCGCCGCCAGTTCCTGCAGCGCCTGCTTCTTGCTGATGACCTTCAACGCGGGGAGAATCGCCTCGGGTGCGACCAGATCGGTAATCGTCATGGGGCGTTCCGAGGTGAATAACCGTCAGGTTGGGAGATAGGTTCTAGAACCGGGGCGATCAAGAAGATGAGGCGGGAGGCGGGCTTAGTCCGGGTCCCGATTTGCTGGGCTTCTACTCCAACGCTTGGCCGGTGCCAACTCCCGGATGCGGGTTCCTGCACTGCCATCGTTAAGGGCGGCGGACCATAGGGAGGGCGCCCCGGGGCGTCAATGCGGTTAGCCATATAAGTCAGGGGGTAACCGCCGGGGGGTCGACCCATCCGACATTGCCGTCCGTACGGCGGTAAATGATGTTCACCCGGCCGCTGGAGCCATGCTGGAATACGATGCAGGAGGCCCCGGTCAGGTCGAGTTCCATAACGGCCTCGCTGACCGAAAGCCGTTTCAGCGACGTGGTCGCCTCGGCAATGATGACGGGGCTGTAGGAGGTGACCTCCTCGTCGCCTTCCGCCGGCGCCTCGATCACATAGCTCGGCGCGTCGAGCACCGGGGCGTTGTCGATCTCCGCCAGCGCCGCGGAGGCGGCATAGGCCTTGCGGGCGGAGCGGTCCTTGAGTCGGCTCTTGTAGCGGCGCAGGCGCTTCTCGATCATCAAAAGCGCCTGGTCGGCGCTGGCATAGGCGTCGGTGGCGTTGGAATCGGCCTCCAGCGTAATCCCCGAATCAAGGTGCAGTGCGCAATCGGTGCGGAAGCCGAAGCCGTCCTTGCTCAGCGTAATGTGGCCGGAATAGTTGCCGTCGAAATATTTCCTCAAAACCTCATCGGTGCGCTCGCTGACGCGCGAACGAAGCGCCTCGCCGACGCTGATGCTTTTGCCGGAGATTCGAAGGGTCATTGGATGCCTCGCTTGATGGCTCGACTGCTCTGGCCTTCCCGGACCGGCCTTGGGGGAACTGAGACTATCGCGATCTGAGGCGAACGCAATCAGGCTGGCGCCGTGTCGCGGGACCGGTCGGAGGAGGTGGCGGGAGCAGAAAGTGCGTTACCGAGCATGCTTTGTTTGTCACGGCGGCGCTGGACCGAGGAAGGAATACGCATGGCCTCGCGGTATTTCGCGACCGTGCGGCGGGCAATATCAATGCCGGATTCGCGCAATCGTTCCACAATCGTGTCGTCGGAGAGGATCGCGCTCGGGGCTTCCGCGTCGATCAATTGCTTGATGTGATGACGGACCGCCTCCGCCGAATGCGCCTCGCCGCCATCGGCCGACGCGATCGAGGCGGTGAAGAAATATTTCAGTTCGAAGCTGCCGCGATTGGTCGCCATGTATTTGTTGGCGGTAACCCGCGACACCGTCGATTCGTGCATCTGGATCGCGTCCGCCACCGCTTTCAGATTCAGCGGCCGCAAATGCGCGACGCCATGGGTAAAGAAGCCATCCTGCTGACGGACGATTTCGCTGGCAACCTTCAGAATGGTGCGGGCGCGCTGATCGAGCGCGCGGACCAGCCAGGTCGCGTTCTGCAGGCAGTCGCTGAAATAGGATTTGTCGCCGTCCTTGCGGATCGTCTTCGACAGCTCGGTGTAATAGACCTGATTGACCAGCACGCGCGGCAAGGTGTCGCTGTTGAGTTCGACATGCCAGCCACCGTCCGGGCCGGGCCGCACATAGACATCCGGCACCATGGTCTGCGTGCGGGACGTGCCGAATCGCAGGCCCGGCTTCGGATCGAGCCGCCGGATCTCGCCGATCATGTCGGTGATGTCCTCGTCGTCGACGCCGCACAATTTACGCAAGGCGGCAATGTCCCGCCGCGCGAGCAGGTCGAGATTTTCCACCAGCGCCTGCATCGCGGGGTCGTAGCGATTGAGTTCACGGAGCTGGATCGCAAGACACTCGCTCAGATTCCGCGCGCAGACGCCGGGCGGGTCGAACTTCTGCAGCACGGTGAGCACGGCATCGACGTCGGCCTGCGCGGCGCCCAAGCGCTCCGCCGCCTGCCCGAGATCGGGCGGCAGGTAGCCGGCGTCGTCGACGAGGTCGATCAGATATTGTCCGATCATGCGCTGTGCCGGCGCGGAGAACGCGACCGCAAGCTGTTCGGCGAGATGGCTGCCGAGCGTCACTTCGGCGGCGACGAAGGCTTCGAGATTGTAGTCGTCGTCGTTGGAGGCGCCCCCGCCCCATTCGGTATAGGCGGTGGGCGCGGCATCCTGCGCGGCACGCGCGGCGGCTTCCGCAGGCTCCTCGGAAAAGACGTTGTCGAGCGGGGTGTCCAGCGTCTGCTCGATCTCGGTGCGGCTGCCGAGGTCGCGGTTCAGCCAGTCCTCCTGGCCGGGCTCGAAGGCCTCGCCGCCCGCGCCTGCGGCCATATCGGAGGCATCGCTGCCGCCTTCATCGCCATCGTGGCCGGAATCGGAGAATTCGGCGCTCTCGGCCACCGGCTCGCCAGCGACCGGGGGTTCGGGGCCGTCGCTGGCCCGTTCCAGCAGCGGATTGCGCTCCAGCTCCTCCTCGACGAAGGCCGACAGGTCGAGATTCGACAATTGCAGCAGCTTGATCGCCTGCATCAATTGCGGCGTCATCACCAGCGACTGCGACTGGCGGAACTCTAATCTCTGTGTCAGCGCCATGAGAACAAGAACCGATCCACTGAAAGTTGGTCCGATTCTTGCTTATATTAGTCCAAAGCCCTTGTACACGTCTTGACGGATGCAAAAAACGGGCTAAGGCGCGGCCGGCAACGGCGAAGGCCGATTTCGGGCCCCGGCTCACCACAGGTTCCTGAATAAGCACAATACCTTAACGCCAAACCGTCCGGGCACGCGCTACAGTCGGAATTCCTCGCCAAGGTAAAGGCGGCGTACATCCGGATCGTTGACGATTTCTTCCGGACTGCCCTCGGTCAGGATCTGCCCGGCATAGACGATATAGGCGCGGTCGGTCAGGCCGAGCGTTTCGCGCACATTGTGGTCGGTGATCAGGACACCGATGCCACGGTTGGTGAGGTGGCGGACCAGGTCCTGAATGTCGCCGACCGCGATCGGATCGATGCCGGCAAAGGGCTCGTCGAGCAGCATGTAGTTCGGACGCGTTGCCAGCGCACGCGCAATTTCGACGCGGCGACGCTCGCCACCGGAGAGCGCGATCGACGGCGATTTGCGCAGGCGCGTGACGTTGAATTCGTCGAGCAGCGCATCGAGCTCGCGCTCGCGCTTCTTGCGGCTGGGCTCGACCACTTCGAGCACAGCGCGGATGTTCTGCTCGACGGTCAGGCCGCGGAAAATCGAGGCTTCCTGCGGCAGATAGCCGATGCCGAGCCGCGCGCGCTGGTACATCGGCAGCTTGGTCACGTCGTGACCGTCGAGCTCGATGGCGCCGCGGTCCGCCTTGATCAGGCCGGTGATCATATAGAACACCGTGGTCTTGCCGGCACCGTTTGGACCGAGCAGGCCGACCGCCTCGCCGCGGCGGACATAGATGCTGACGCCGCGTACGACCTGGCGCGTGCCGAAACTCTTTTCCACGCTGTGCACGGCAAGGAAGCCGGGCCGCTTGATCAGGTGCGGCGCTTCGCCGCCATTGGCCTTGACGTTGGCCTTGACGTTAGCCTTGGGCCGCGGCGCCGGGCCCCTCGAACGTGACCTCTCCTCGCGCGGCGGTTCGACGTCGGGCTCGACCTGCGGCAAGTCCAGCGCGGGCAGCGAGGCGGCACGCGCCATCGGCGGCGCATCGCGCACCGGGCTCGTCATCATGTCGCCGAAGGAATCGCCGAGCGCCGTGATGTCCTCGCGCGAACGCGCAAAACCGGGTGCGCCGCGTTTCGCGGGGCGTCGACGGAACATGCCGAGTAAATCCACCATCCCGCTTCGCTTAAGCCTTTCACGGTGATCCCGCGACGCGCCCGCCTGGCGAATCGCATCGCCCGCGAACCATGAATGAATGGATGTCCCCTGCCCAGCGAAACACCCCGCCGTGCTGCCCAGTAGATACAGGCTCGCACCTCAAGCTTCAACCATGCGCGGCCATAAGAATCTTTAAAGCATTGATCTGTCTTATTTTTTACCGGGGATCAGCGACGGTATGGCGACCGGAGCCTGCTTTGCCCCACCCGAGCCGGACCCGCAATTCTCTCCCTGGATGAACATGCCCTGCACCTTGCCGCTGTCGGATTCGACCCGCGACACGCCAGTGGTCATGTCGACCTTGAGGCGGTCGCCGCGGAGCACGTTCTTGCACTGGGTGAGCACAACGCCACCCACCATGGTGATGAGGTTGGCCCGCGTATCGAAGATCGCGGTCTCGCCGGTCACGACCTGGTCCTTCTGCGTCACCACGACCGAGCCCTTGGCCTCCAGCCGGCGGATCGACGAACTGCCGCCGGGGCCGGGGGTCGCGGACTGCATCGATCCGGATTTCGATCCCTTCGGCGCGGCAGGCGGCGGCGCGGCCTGATCCGAGCCGGAATCGTAAAACACCACCAGCGACTTCGAGGTCATGGTGGTGTCGCCCTGCACGACCTTCACGTTGCCGGCAAAGGTCGCCTCCTTTTTCTTGTCGCGCATTTCGAGCGACGCCGCCTCGATCTGAATCGGCTGATCGCGGTTTTGCGAAAAGCCCTGCATCGCATTCGGCACACCCGACATCGCGCCTTGCGCGAAGGCGTTACCGGAGGCGGTCAAGGCGAGCGCAAGTGCTGCTGCCGCAAAACTGCGCGAGAAGGACTGCATCATAAATTTCATTTCGTGTTGGCGGACTTGCCGGTGACGGACCGCGTCTTCGGCGGCGGCGCAGGCTCCGGCTCGGGCTCAGGTGCCGGAGGGCTTTCCATGATCAGGTTCATCACGACATTGCCTTCGAAACGAACGATCTCACCGCTGTTGATGATCCTGAGCCGATCGGCGGTCAGCGTCCCGTTCAGCAATTTGACGTCGACATGCTCGTCCGACGTCACCGAACCCTTGTTGATGTCGACATAGGCCTGCGACAGCTTCGCCTCATAGCCGGTGGAGGATTGCAGGAAGATATCCTTGCGCAGGTCCAGCATCTGCTGCTTGCTGTCGAAAAATCCGGTGCGAGCGTCCATCGTCACCGTGCTCTTGTCCTCCATCATCACCTTGGCCCGCAGCGTCTGAAGCTCGACGTGATCGGGGTTGGTCAGATCCTGGATCGCAGCCTTGGCCCACAATTCGTAAGGCCGCTGGTCGGTGGAGAAGCCGGCAAGATGCGGCGTTTCCATCGTGATCTTGGTGCCTGACACCACGAGATTGCTGATGTCGACGGGCAGGTTCGGCAGCGATTTCCAGTACGGATTCAAGAAGACCTGGATCAGGACGATACTGGCCATTGCCAATGCCACGGCTGCCGGAACCGCAACCCGCAGCATCCGCACCATCCGGCTGTGACGGGCGGCCGCGGCGAAGCGGACCTCCAGTCCGGGGTCGTAGGCTGGGTTCTGTATCGAGTTCACCGTGGCTCCAAAGACGCTCCGAGGGCGTCATTCTACCCGCAATCGCGGGATTATGCAGCCCGGACACTCGCGATGAGTGTGACCGAAACGGGGCGGACGCCGGTATCGTGGCGCTTCAAATGGTCCCGGTCACGAATGCGCGAAGATGTCCTCGGCCTCCCAGCCGCCGAGATCGAGCCTGGCCCGGGTCGGCAGGAAGTCGAAGCAGGCCTGCGCCATGGCGGTTCGCCCCTCGCGCGCCAGCACGGCATCGAGCCGCTCGCGCAGGGCGTGGAGATGCAGCACGTCGGAGGCGGCGTAAGCGAGCTGCGCCTCGCTGAGGCTCGCCGCGCCCCAGTCGCTCGACTGCTGCTGCTTCGAGAGGTCGATGTTGAGCAGTTCGCGCACCAGATCCTTCAACCCGTGGCGGTCTGTATAGGTGCGGGTCAGCCGCGAGGCGATCTTGGTGCAGTAGACCGGCTGCGGCATCACGCCAAAGGTGTTGTAGAGCACCGCGACATCGAAGCGCGCGAAGTGAAAGATTTTCGTGATGGCCGGATTGGCCAGCAGCGCCTTCAGGTTCGGCGCATCGGTGTGGCCTTGCGGGATCTGGATGACATCGGCGCTGCCGTCGCCGTTCGACATCTGCACCACGCAGAGCCGGTCGCGATGCGGGTTGAGCCCCATGGTCTCGGTATCGATCGCCACCGAATCCTTGTAGCGGGACAAATCGGGCAGATCGCCGCGATGCAGGCGGATGGTCATGAAGGAAAGCCTCGTGTCTCTAGTGGATTCGACGGGAACACTAGCGCCCGGAGCCGCGGGTGGCGAGCGGCTGGGCAAGGCTTATAGGGCGGGAATTTGAGTTCGTCGCGATCCCTGTGTTTCCACCAGGGCATTCGCCCACGTTCGATGAGGTTGTCGCGGCAATCTTGCTGGCTGAGCCTCAGGAAGTCAGGCCGATTTCTCGTCGGTCGATTTCGGCGGTTGCAGTCCCGGACTATTCGCCCAACGGTCGAGATTTTCGATGACGTCAGCATGGCTCGGCCGCCGCGGCGGGGGCGCCTGTTGCTCTTCGGAAAGTTTGCGAGGCAGCTTGATGTTCTCGGTCATGGCCATGCTCCAGGAAGCCGATCATGCACTCTGAGAGATCGCAAATCAATATCTAACTTATTGTTTTTATTTATGTATTTATCCAACTTGGCTCTGGAGTCTGGTTTGGTGGAACCGTCTTCAAAGACAAGCGTTGAGTAATTTGCTCAGTTGAATAAACTAGCTCAACTGTCTCAACCGGACAACCGCCGATGGCCGATCTCCGTGGTGAACGATTGCAGGTGATGCTCTCGCCTGAAGAACTGACGGTGATTGACGATTTCCGCTTCAAGCACCGGATGCCAACCCGCGCAGCCGCCGTACGCGAGCTGTTGAAGCTCGGACTGACCGTTTTGGCGAAGGACGGCGACGGCATGAAATCCAGCGATTATGGCGTGTTCAGCCGCGGTCCGGACGGACACCAGTCCGATCCGGATTCGGCGGCATAGCCCCGCCCGATCTATCGCGTCAGCGCGGCCGCGGGCCTCGCGCTTCAGAACAAAGTTCCGCCCGCGAACATAGTAGCCTTGCGACCCCGAACCCGGTGCACCTCCACGGCGACCAAATCCTCGGCGAATTGGCATCGAGGTGTGGGGGCTATGGTTCGCAACGTCATATTGCTGCTCGGGCTTGCCCTCGGCCTCGCCGCCTGCTCGCCATCCGACTTCGCGGCCTGCACGGCCGTTGACGGCGGCCATGACGCCATCAGCGCCTGCTCGCGGATCGTCATGGTCGCGAAAATCCCGCTGCTCAAAGCGCAATTCACGACCCACGACGTCGCCAAGGCTTACATGGCGCGCGGACGCCATCTCGCCGCCATGGGCGAACTCGATCCGGCGATCCGCGATTTCGGCGAGGTGATCCGGCGCGAACCGCGTGAGACGCAGGCTGTGCTCGAGCGCGCCGCGGCCTACCAGAAGCGCGGCGACTTCGATCTCGCCATCGCCGACCTCGGCAAGCTGATCCGCGGCGACCCGCGGCGTGCAAGCCATTACGCCGCGCGCGGCAAGGCCTATCAGGTGAAGGGCGACGACGAGAGCGCGCTCAGGGATCTCAACCAGGCGGTCGCGATGGATCCGGGCGATCCGTTCTACAGAAACTCCCGGGCGGCGAGCCACCGCCGCAAGCGCGACTACGACCGCGCCATTGCCGACGCCTCTGCTGCGATCGCGATCCAGCCCTATTTCGCCGCGTTCTATGTCGAGCGGGCCGACAGCCTGCTGCGCAAGGGCGGCAACGCCGAGCGCGTGCTCGCCGACCTCGATCAAGCGATCAAGCTCGAGCCTGGCCTAGCCAACGCGCACAGCCGCCGCGCGGTCGCCCTGACCTTGATGAAAGCGCACGGCGAGCCGCTGGCGGAAGCCGAAGAAGGCGTGCGGCTCGATCCGAAATCGGCCGAGGCGCGGGTCACGCGCGGCACGATCGCGTTCGCCGCCGGCCAGCGTGAGCGCGCGGCGGCCGACTTCGACGAGGCGATCCGCCTCGATCCCGGATATGCCGAGGCCTACGAGGCCCGCGGCATCCTGCGGCGCGCCGGCGGCGACCTCGATGGCGCCATCAGGGATTTCAGCGAGGCGATCCGCCTCGACCCGCGCATGGTCGGCCCCTATCTGCAGCGCGGCGGCATCTCTCGCGAGCGTGGCGCGCACGCCAAGGCGCTCGACGACTTCACGCTCGCGATCCGCAACGCGCCGATGCAGGCCGGCCTCTATGTCGAGCGTGCGCAAAGCAACGAGAAGCTCGGCCGGCTGCCGGAAGCACTCGAAGATTTCCGAATCGCGCGCGGGCTAGACCCGCGAATGCCTGCCGCCAGCGAAGGTTATGCGCGCATCGAGGCGGCGTTCGCCGCGAGCGGCCGGCCGAAGCCGTCGGAAAATCCGTGAGTTCGGTGCGCAAGAGGGCCTATTAGCCGCGGTCTGCACGAACGGTACCAACCGATCACTACAGTTTGAATTGAGCTCTTAAGCAGACCATAGCGCCTGCTCGCTTAGAGGTTATTTCATATCCTTGGACGCCCACGTAGGTTGTAGGCCGGAAACGGCCGGTCTCCCACTCCCGGCGGAGCATCTACCTCATGAAACGGTTCTTCCGCCGTCTGACCGCTTCCTTGAAACAGGACGATTTGTTCGAGCGCATCGTTTTCGTTTTGTCTGGTCTGCTGTTCGGTGGGCTCGGAGTCGTGCTACTGGCTTTCCTCTTGACGGATGCGAGCGCGTCACCATTGGCCAACGCTCTCTTATGGACGTTCGCAATCCTGCTCACGTCCATGGGAGGACTAATGGCTGCGCGTTGCGCCCTGCCGGCGCAATCGCGACTTGCTCGATTTCTGGACAGAAATCTGCCCGATGACGTGGGATCGGAGGGAATCGTTCTCTTGATTTTTGCTATCTATTTGCCGGCCATGTTGCTCACATTGCTGATGCGTCGTCTCGGTATTCGGGGCCAGCGCAGCAGCATATACGACAGCGGTAGTCGGATCGCACGGGCGCCGGCGCGGAAGTCCCATCGTTCGCACGGCGCCAGTCGCTAGTTCGTCGTTGCTTCTGCCTCGGCACTTCCGCCCGACAAGCTGCAAAAGCCGGTAAGTATCAATGCTTCCATCGCCGCTTCCGCCCAGACTATTCGTCATTTTTGCCAACAGCGCGCATGAAGCAGTGATTTTCAGGCGCGGACCGACCGCGTGGTATCACGTCATTCGCTGGAATACTCGGAACGATACCTTTGTCAGGGGAGCTTGGTTCAAGGGGCGCATTTTTCCCGAGAAATGCGACTTGTCACCGGATGGAGAGCTACTCTTGTACTTCGCGCATCAAGGGCGTCGCGTGCATACAAATTATACTGATGCCTGGACAGCGATCAGTCGCACTCCCTGGCTGACCGCCATAGGGCTATGGCCTCAGGGAACAACGTATGGCGGAGGCGGTCGTTTCACAGATAATCGCAGTGCCATCATCAGGGGGTGTATGAGCGCGCACCCCGATCATCCCGGCGCCGGGATTTCCATCACTTTTGGCGATGTACCTCACCATGTCTCATCCGAAGAAGTTGAAGGCTCGGAATGGTCGGGACGTGATCAGAATGGAAGATTGGTGTTCGCTCAAAATGGCCTGCTAATGCACAGAAATGCCAACGGAGATGATAATTGCCTGGCGGACTTCAATAGTTACACGCCTGATCCGCAGCCTGCGCCGCCATCCGCCGGCCGACCATTGAGCGCCCTCCGACAAAGAAGCAATCCGAGAAGCAGAAAGAAGAAGGGTCCATAGCCGGCTCGCCGCGGTCATAGCTCGCCGGGCATTCATCGCGCTGTGACCGGTTTCGTGCACCGGTCAGCGGACCTAACCAGGCCGCAGTTCAGCGAATCATGGGCAAGGGCAATGGTGCCCAGGAAAGGACTCGAACCTTCACGGCCGTGAAGCCACTGGCACCTGAAGCCAGCGCGTCTACCAATTCCGCCACCTGGGCCCGGGCGGGTTAGTAAGGAACGGTCACGCGCTTGTCAAATCGCTTCATCGCCCTCCGAATACGCTGTACAGCGGGGTCGCGTTGGCGTATCGCGAATCCGCTAAATCCCACCGATATCGTTCGAATTTGACCGGCAGGAATTGACCCGATGACATCGAACCTGGAAACGCTCGTGACGGTCTTTGGCGGATCGGGGTTTCTCGGACGAAACGTGGTGCGGGCGCTGGCCAAGCGCGAATACCGGATCAGGGTGGCGGTGCGGCGGCCGGAACTGGCCGGGCACCTGCAGCCGCTCGGCCGGGTCGGCCAGATCCACGCGGTGCAGGCCAATCTGCGCTATCCGGCCTCGGTGGAGGCGGCGATGCGCGATTCGGCGGTCGCCATCAACCTGGTTGGCGTCCTGGCCGAGAGCGGCGCGCAGACCTTTGACGCCGTCCAGGCCAAGGGGGCCGAAACCATCGCCAGGGCGGCAAGCGCCACCGGCGCGCGGATGGTGCATGTCTCCGCCATCGGCGCCGATGAGAACTCGCCCTCGGCTTACAGCCGCGCCAAGGCGGCCGGCGAGAAGGCGGTGCTGGCGGCGGTGCCGTCGGCCACGATCCTGCGGCCCTCGCTCCTGTTCGGGCCCGAGGATCAATTCACCAACCGCTTTGCTTCGCTGGCCCGGATCTCGCCCTTCCTGCCGCTGATCGGCGGCGGCGAAACCCGGATGCAGCCGGCCTATGTCGCCGACGTCGCGGCCGCAGTGGCCGATGCCGTCGACGGCAAGACCAAGGCGGGCGCAACATACGAGCTCGGCGGGCCGGAAGTGCTGACCATGCGCGAAATCATGGAAGTCATTCTGAAGATCACCGAGCGCAAGGGCATGCTGGTTTCACTGCCGTGGGGACTGGCGAAGATGCAGGCGATGTTCCTGCAATTCGCGCCGGGCCCACTGAAGCTGACACCGGACCAGGTGACGCTGCTGCAGTCGGACAATGTGGTGTCTGATACCGCCAAGGCCGCGGGTCTCACGCTGGAAGGCCTCGGCATCACGCCGGAGTCGATGGAAGCGATAGCCCCACAATATCTCTGGCGGTTCCGCGCCGCCGGGCAGTTTCAGCGCAAGAGCGCGTAGGCCTTTATAGGGTGGGCAAAGCGCAGCGTGCCCACCATCGCGAGCACAAATGTTGGATGGTGGGCACGCTTCGCTTTTCCCACCCTACGCGCACCGAATCCTACTTCCCCAGCGCCAGTGCAATCAGGCCGATCGTGCCGGCAACCACGCGCCACCATGCGAAGAACGTAAAACCGTGGCGGGTGACGTAGGTGAGGAACGTCTTCACCACGATCGCCGCCGTGATGAACGAGACCACGAATCCGATCGCGAGGACGCCGACGTGATCGAGCGTCATCTCGGCGCGGTTCTTGTAGAAATCATAGGCGAACGCACCGATCATGGTCGGGATCGCGAGAAAGAACGAGAACTCCGCCGCCGACCGCTTGTCGCCGCCGAGCAGCATCGCCGCCACGATGCTGGCGCCGGAGCGCGACACGCCGGGAATCATCGCCACGCACTGCGCGATGCCGATCCACAGATACATCATGAGCGGATACCGCGTGGCGTCATCCTCGGTCGGCTTGAGTTCGAGCTGATCGACCCACAGCAGGATCGCGCCGCCGACGATCAGTGTGAAACACACCACCCACGGATTGAATAGCAGCTCCTTGATATATTTGCCGCCGATCAGGCCGATGATAACAGCGGGCAGGAACGCCAGCAGCACGCCGATCACGAACCGGCGGTCGTCGGGATTGGTGAACATGCCGAGCGCGACGCGCCACAGCCTGGCGAAATACAGCATGACGATGGCGAGGATCGCGCCGAGCTGAATCAGGATCACAAAACTCTGCCAGAAGGCGCCATCGCCAAGGCCGAAGAAGCGTTGCGCGAGCAGCATGTGTCCCGTGGAGGAGACGGGGAGAAACTCCGTGATACCCTCGATGATGCCGAGAATCACCGCCTTCACTGCATCCGACATCATGGTGTGGTCCATTCTGGCTGGAAAAAGCGCGTCCTTCTCGCCTATTCCTCCCCATGCCGCAATCGCAAAAAAAAGCCAAAACACCATTGTCTCGTGCGCATGCTTGGCTAGTGTCCGATTCGCATGACGCGGCATTTATTGCCCTTTAAGGGTTCCTTGAACGCCGCGAGCTATCCAAGGACTACATGTACACGCTCTATCACCACCCGTTCTGCCCGCATTCGCGCTTCATTCGCCTGGTGCTCGGCGAACATGGCCTCGACCTGCGCCTGGTGGAAGAGCGGGCCTGGGAACGGCGCGAGGGGTTTCTCGTGCTCAATCCCGCCGCTACCACGCCGGTGTTGATGGCCGACGGCTTTCCGCCGATTCCGGGCGCCGGCATCATCGCCGAATATCTCGACGAGACGCACGGACTGGAAGCGGGCGACCGGCGGCTGCTGCCAGCCTCGATGGGCGAGCGTATCGAGGTGCGCCGGCTGATGGCGTGGTTCAACGAAAAATTCTTCGAGGAGGCCTCGAACCCGCTGGTGACCGAGCGCATCTACAAGCGTTTCATGAGCGAGGAGAACGGCGGCGGGGCGCCGGCGGCCGACGTGATCCGCGCGGCCAAGGCCAATGTGCGCTATCATCTGGCCTATATCGGCTGGCTGGCGCAGACGCGGAACTTCCTCGCCGGCGACCGCCTGTCCTACGCGGACCTCGCCGCCGCGGCGCATCTTTCGGCGATCGATTATCTGGGCGACGTGCCATGGAGCGAGGACGACGCGGCAAAGGCGTGGTACGCGCGGGTGAAATCCCGCCCGTCGTTCCGCCCGCTGCTGAGCGAATGGCTGGCGGGCGTGCCGGCCTCGCGGACCTACGTGGACCTCGACTTCTGAATTCGAAACTCTCGCCAGCCGATCTGAAAGACGCGCTCGCCCGCGAGGCGCAATCCCTCGGATTCGACTGCATCGGCGTCACCGATCCCGAGGCGATCGGCAAGGCGGGAAAATATTTCCGCGAATTCCTCGCTGCCGGCGGCCATGGCGACATGGACTGGCTTGCCGCGCAACCCGAACGGCGAATGGATCCGCGCGTGCTGTGGCCCGGCGTCCGCTCGATCATCATGCTCGGCGTCAACTACGGGCCCACTGAAGATCCTCTCGCGCTTCTTGCCAGGCGCACCAGCGGGGCGATCTCCGCCTACGCACAGGGCGACGACTATCACGACGTGATCAAGAAGCGGCTGAAGACGCTGGCAAGGTGGCTGGTTGCGGCCTCCGGCGAAGAGGTGAAGGTGTTTATCGATACCGCGGCCGTGATGGAGAAACCGCTGGCGCAGGCGGCGGGAGTTGGCTGGCAGGGCAAGCACACCAACCTGGTCTCGCGCGAATTCGGCTCATGGCTGTTTCTCGGCGCGATCTTCACCGCCACTGACCTGCCGCGCGATACCGCCGACACCGATCATTGCGGCTCCTGCAATGCCTGCCAGGAGATCTGCCCGACCGCGGCATTCCCCGCGCCCTACAAGCTCGATGCGCGGCGCTGCATTTCGTACCTCACGATCGAGAACAAGGGCCCGATCCCGCGCGAATTTCGCAAAGCCATCGGCAACCGCATCTATGGCTGCGACGATTGTCTCGCAGCGTGCCCGTGGAACAAGTTTGCGCAAGAAGGCCGCGAAGCGAAGCTTGCTGCACGCGAGGAGTTGCGCGCGCCGTCGCTGGCGCAGCTTGTCCGGCTCGACGACACCGCGTTTCGCGCCCTGTTTTCGAAATCCCCGGTCAAGCGCATCGGCCGCGACCGTTTCATCCGCAATGTGCTGATCGCTATCGGCAACGCGGAGGATGCGTCGCTGGCGGTTGAAGCCGAGCGCTTGCTTGACGATGCGAGCCCGCTGGTCCGCGGCGCGGCGGTGTGGGCGTTGTCGCAGTTGGTGAACCGCGAGAGATTCGACGCGCTGGCGACCGGGGCTTCGACGACTGAGCCAGATGAAAGTGTGCGGCAGGAATGGCTGCGAGCTTCGTAAGCCTTCGCTGTCGTGCCCCGCGAAGGCGGGGCATCCAGTACTCCCAGACCTCTCGGATAAATTGATATGTCTCGGCGTACTGGATCGTCCGCTTTCGCGGACGATGACAGACGCAACGAAATCCGTCATGGTCATCAGCCATGACAAAAAACCAGCCCTTCTTCACCCACGACCGCGCCAACGGCACCTTCATGCCCACGCCGGTTTCGAACGGTCCGTGGGACCCCAATTCGCTGCACGGCCGCGTCGTCATCGGCCTGCTTGCGCATGT
Organism: Bradyrhizobium paxllaeri; assembly: GCF_001693515.2. Taxonomy (NCBI): domain Bacteria; kingdom Pseudomonadati; phylum Pseudomonadota; class Alphaproteobacteria; order Hyphomicrobiales; family Nitrobacteraceae; genus Bradyrhizobium; species Bradyrhizobium paxllaeri. Next base: position 84,500 of record NZ_CP042968.1, on the reverse strand, counting down.
GATCGAGCAGCGCCACGGCTCCGACGATTTCGTGCCGGCGCGGCTCACCGTCGACATGTTTCGGCTGCCTGATATCACGACGCCGATCGAGGTCAGGAGCAAGCAGATCCGTGACGGCTTGCGCATCAGGGTGGTGGAGGCCGAGTTCTTTTCCGGCGGCATCAGCATGGCGCGCGCCTCCTGCCAGCTATTGCGCAAGACGGAAAATGCGCCGGGCAATGTCTGGTCGCCGCCGAACTGGGATGCGCCGAAACCGGCGGATATTCCGAAGCCCACCGATCCCCGCCTCGGCATGAATGGCAAATGGACCACGCGACCAATCGTCGGCCACATGGGTTCGCTCGGGCCGCGGCGTCTCTGGATGAGCGAGGTGCGCGAACTGGTCGAGGGCATCCCGATGTCGCCCTTCGTCCATGTCGCGACCGGCGCGGACTTCGCCAGCCCTTTCGCCAATGCCGGCGACCAGGGCCTCGGCTACATCAACAGCGACGTCACGCTCTATCTGCACCGCCTTCCTGTCACACCCTGGGTCGGCTTCGAAGTGGTGAACCATCACGCCACCAACGGCGTGGCGATCGGCGAATGCTGGCTCTATGACGAGCAGGGACCGATTGGCACCTCGACGGTGGCCGCGCTGGCACAGCGCAAGCCGATGGCGAAGCCGCCGCCGCCGTAATCGAATCCGTCATAGCGAGCGCTCTCTCATCCGTCATTCCGGGGCATCGCGCAGCGATGAACTATGGTGCGCAATTGCGCACCTGAGAATCTCGATCCACGACCTCTGGATTCCGGGTTCGTGCTTCGCGCGCCCCGGAATGACGGTATTCATTCGGCCAAATGCCGCTTCATCTCCGGCCGCGCCTTCAGCGCCGCGCCCTGCTTGGCGACGATCTTCGTGATCCGCTCCGGCGCAAATTTGAGGTCGACAAAGGCCGGCGCGGTGTTGGCGACCTCGTGATACTCCACGATCTTGCCCTCGCGCAGCCGCATGATCGCAACGCCCTCGAACATCGCCCGTGCGCCTTGCGCTTCCGGCAGCGTCGAGCGGTAGCTGAACGTGTAGCGCGCATAGAGCGTCTCGCCGTCGCTGACGGGATCGTGCATGTCCCAGCGGAAATCGGTCGCCGTGCGATAGAACCAGTCGTCGATCATACCGGCGATCTTCGCCCGGCCTTCGAACGCGCCATAGAACACATCGTGATAGACGCCATCCTCGGCGAACAGGTCGGCGAACGCGTGGCCGTTGCGCTGTTCGACGGCGTCGCAGAAGGTGCGGAGCATGGCGGATGTGTTCATTGTTTTCCTCCCCGGCTGTCATGCCCCGCGAAAGCGGGGCATCCAGTATTCCAGAGACCGCGACTTTGATCGATAGGCCGCGGCGTACTGGATCGTCCGCTTTCGCGGACGATGACACCGTGGTTGCGGTGAGAACTCACCCCATCTCTGCCACCGCGGCCATGATGCGCGCGATGTCCTGCGGGCGGGACAGGCGGTGGTCGCCGTCCTGGATCATGGTCAGCACCACGTCCTCGGCCGGCAGCCGGTGCGCCAGTGCAAAGGCATGCTGCCAGGGCACGTCGGGATCCTGCGCGCCCTGCAGGATGCGCAGAGGGCAGCCGACCTCGATGGCACTGCCGAGCAGGAGGTGATTGCGCCCCTCCTCGATCAGCGCGCGGGTGATCGGGTACGGCGTGCCGTCGCCGTATTCCGATGGCCGCATCCATACGCCCTTGGTGGTGATTTCCTGCCGGATCTCGTCGGAGAAGCCGTTCCACATCAACTGCTCGGTGAAGTCCGGCGCCGGCGCTATCAGCACGAGGCCTGCGAGGCTGGCCGGTTTCGCATCGCGGCCGGCAATGGCGCGCGCCAGCAGCAGCGCCATCCAGCCACCCATCGACGAGCCGATCACGACCTGCGGCCCTCGGGCGAACTGCTCGAATACCGCAACGCTCTCTTCCAGCCAGCGCCCGATGGTGCCGTCGATGAAGGCGCCGCTCGATTCGCCGTGGCCGGAATAATCGAATCTGATACAGGCCCGGCCATGTTCCGCAGCCCAGGCGTCCAGCGCCAGCGCCTTGGTGCCCCTCATGTCGGAATTGAAACCACCGAGCCAGAACAGCCCCGGCCCGCTGCCGGCGCGGGCGCGCACGGCGATGCGGCGACGGCTGTCGCCCTCTCCCACCTCGATAAAGGCCGGTTCCTGGTCGATTGGTGCTGAATTGGTCATGGATCGATCTCTCGCCCTGCCGCTTTGTCCGCGAGCGCGCCTGATCGGTCAAGCGAGGACCGCCGGCGCTTGCGGATCAGGCGGCCGGTCTATATTTGGCTGAGGTGACCGAAATGCCTCGCATTTGACGGTTTTCGGGCGCAGTAAGCGAGTTCACCTTGCTGTCTTCGGCATATTGCTTCAAACTACGGCCCTTCCTTTCACAACTTTGGAGAGTTACCCATTCGCCGTCCCAACAGAGCCCCGCCCGCTGCAACCAAAGACGGGCCGCGCACCAATGATGATATCCGCAACGCGCAGATCCAGCTGATCGATCAGAACGGCACCAACCACGGAACCATCGAGACCGTGGTGGCCATCAAGATGGCCCTCGAGGCGGGCATGGATCTCGTCGAGATTTCGCCGAACAACAATCCTCCCGTCTGCAAGATTATGGACTACGGGAAGTTCAAGTATTCGGCACAGAAGAAAGCGGCCGAAGCCCGCAAGAAGCAGAAGATCGTCGAGATCAAGGAGATCAAGCTGCGGCCGATGATCGACGATCACGACTACGACGTGAAGATGCGCGCGATGCAGCGGTTCTTCGAGGAAGGCGACAAGGTCAAGATCACCTTGCGCTACCGTGGCCGCGAAATGGCGCACCAGGAGATCGGCACCAAGCTGTTGGACAAGGTGAAGGCCGACGTCGCCGAGTTCGCCAAGGTCGAGCAGGACGCCAGGTTCGAGGGCCGCCAGGTCGTGATGGTGCTGGCGCCGCGTTGATTTGGGGTGGTTGGAATTGAAAGCGGCCCGTCGGATGATCCGGCGGGCCGTTTTTCTTTGGTCCCGGGTTTCGCTGCTACGCGCTACCCGCCTACGTCCGCGTGGCCTGCCAGGTGCCGCTGCAGCGGTCGCCGGTGATGATGCCGCGCCAGGAGCCTGCGCCAAAGGTGCCGGCGAGCCGGCCGCCGCCGCTCGCTTTGGATGCGCCGACCGACACATTGACCGCCACCGCACCGGCACGGTTGACCGAGCCCGACACACGGCCGCCACCAGCCGACGAAACCCGGCTGCCGATGACGGTGAAGGGGACGCTGTAGCCCGAACTGCAATTGCCCCGCGTGGTAGCGAAGACCACGTTCCAGACGCCGTCATAGGCCCGCGTCCTGCCGCCCTTTGCCTCGGCGGCAGCGGGAACCGCGACCGCGGCTAGTGCGGCAAGAACGGGAAGCCAGCGCAGCCTGCGCAGGCGGGGAAAAGCGAGAGTGACGGCAATCGATCGATCGAAATGGGCCATTTTTCCTGCTCCGGGCCGGGAATGCTGATGGAGATAACCGTGTAGTTGCAGGACCCCCTTCCGCGGTTCATCGTTGCCTTCTGGCGTTTCCTCTGTCATAAGCCCGACCTTCATCGCCCGGCTGATCAAGGGCTGCCGTGTCGATGTCCGTGCGGGTTATTCCGTTTTCTGGAAAAACCTGAGCACTTTCAACGCTCTAACGAGCATTTTAGCCGGCACAACGCCTTCGCGGGCGTTTTCGTGTTGCGGCCTTTAGGAGAGCCAAATGCCCAAGCTGAAGACCAAGTCAGGCGCTAAAAAGCGCTTCAAGGTGACTGCTACCGGCAAAGTGATGCACGCCCAGCGCGGCAAGCGCCACGGCATGATCAAGCGGACGAAGAAGCAGATTCGTCAGCTCCGCGGCACCCGCGTGCTGTTCAAGACCGACGGCGACAACGTCAAGAAATACTTCTTGCCGAACGCCTGATCGCGTTCACGCCATCACAGCCGAGCCGCGCCCGCGCGGCGATCCCGTCACCTCATTTCTGATCAAGGATTACAGTCATGTCTCGCGTCAAACGCGGTGTGACCTCTCACGCCAAGCACAAGAAAGTCTACAAGGCCGCCAAGGGCTTTTACGGCCGCCGCAAGAACACCATCCGCGCCGCCAAGGCCGCCGTCGAGAAGGCCGGCCAGTATGCGTTCCGTGATCGCAAGCGCAAGAAGCGCACCTTCCGCGCGCTCTGGATCCAGCGTCTCAATGCTGCGGTTCGTCCGTTCGGCATGACCTACAGCGTGTTCATCAACGGCCTGTCGAAGTCGGGCATCACGGTGGACCGTAAGGTGCTGTCGGATCTCGCCATCAACGAGCCGGCGGCGTTCCAGGCGATCGCCGAGAAGGCCAAGGCCGCCCTCGCCGCCTGAGGCCGGCCTATTTGGCCTTGATCGCACGTTCCGAATAACGCTGGGCGACCTTCGCCCGGCAGAACGCCGCGAACGAAATGTACATGGTGCCTTCCTCGTGGCTGAACTTTCGGTCGCAGGCATCCTTCTCGCGCTGATAGGTCCGCTTCTGCCGCGCGCTGAGGCGGGCCAGGAAGTCACCCTCGCATCTCGCCTCAACGGCGTCGGTAAGCCCAACGTCGCCGGTGGCCCCGCCCGAGCAGGCCGAGGCTATCTGCATGGCGCGCTTGCAGCTCGGAGCCGCCTTGATCGCCGCCGTGACCTCGTCCCTCGACTTCGCCGGACAATCTTCGGCGGCGGCCGGCGCGGCAAACGATAGAACGAGGGCCAGAACGGCCATCCCGGGTCCAAAACGCATCTCGAGCTCCCTTGATCGAACTCATCTTGGTGCGCTGGTGCTCGAACTGGTTCATGCGCGCCCAAACCCCTAACGGGCTTTTTGCTTGACGTTTTGGCCCCCGAGCGGCGACAACCCGGCGGCCTTTTGCGAAAGAGATTGACCGTGTCCGACCTCGCCAAACTCGAAAAGTCTGTTCTCGACGATATCGCCGCCGCCGGCGATGAAGTTGCCCTTGAAGCCGTCCGCGTCGCAGCGCTCGGCAAGAAGGGCTCGATCTCGGCGCTGCTCGCCACGCTGGGCAAGATGTCGCCGGACGAGCGCAAGACGGAAGGCGCCAAGATCAACCTCGCCAAGGACAAGGTCACCGCGGCGCTCACCGCGCGCCGCGATGTCCTGAAATCGGCCGCGCTCGATGCCCGGCTGGCCTCCGAGACCATCGACGTCACGCTGCCGCTGCGCGAGCCGCCCGCGGAAGCGGGCCGCATCCATCCGCTGAGCCAGGTCTTCGAGGAGGTCAACACCATCTTCGCCGACATGGGATTTGCGATCGCCGAAGGTCCCGATATCGAGACCGACGATTACAACTTCACCAAGCTGAATTTCCCGGAAGGGCATCCGGCGCGGGAGATGCACGACACGTTCTTCTTCAACCCGAAGGAGGACGGCTCGCGCATGCTGTTGCGCACCCACACGTCGCCGGTACAGGTGCGCACGATGCTGTCGCAAAAGCCGCCGATCCGCGTGATCTGCCCGGGCCGCACCTATCGCATCGATTCCGACGCGACGCATACGCCGCAATTCCACCAGGTCGAAGGCCTCGTCATCGACAAGGGCTCGCATCTCGGTCACCTCAAATGGATCCTGCACGAGTTCTGCAAGGCGTTCTTCGAGGTCGACCACATCAACATGCGGTTCCGCCCGTCGTTCTTCCCGTTCACCGAGCCGTCGCTCGAGGTCGACATCCAGTGCCGGCGCGACAAGGGCGAGATCCGTTTCGGCGAAGGCGAGGATTGGCTCGAAATTCTCGGCTGCGGCATGGTGCATCCGAACGTGCTGCGCGCCTGCGACATCGATCCCGACGTCTACCAGGGCTTTGCCTGGGGCATGGGCCTCGACCGCATCGCGATGCTGAAATACGGCATCGCCGATCTCAGGCAGTTGTTCGAGAACGACGTGCGCTGGCTCAATCACTACGGCTTCAAGCCGCTCGACGTCCCGATGCTCGCCGGAGGCTTGAGCACGTGAACCTCGCCGAGACTGCCGTCGCGGAGAGAGCCCCCACCCTGACCCTCCCCCGCAAGCGGGAGAGGGAACAGATCTCGCTTGGCGCAACCAGTTTTCGCAACATGGATACGAACCGTCCATCCGAGCAATCGCTCGAACTCCCTCTCCCGCTTGCGGGGGAGGGTTGGGGTGGGGGTCTCTCCGCATCGGAGGTGTCGATGGTCGATCCGGAACATCCCAACTGGAAGGTCTCCGACCGGCTGCGCACGAATGCGCGGGCGCTCCGCAAGAATTCAACCGACGTCGAACGAATCCTTTGGTCGGAGCTCCGCGGCCATCGGCTGAACGGCGCGAGCTTTCGTCGACAGGTGCCAATCCAGAACTACATCGTCGATTTCGTCTGTCACGCAGCCAAGCTCGTGATTGAACTCGACGGCGGCCAGCATTTTTCCGATCAAGCCGAACAGAAAGACGCCGCCCGATCCGCCGTGATCGAAGCCGAAGGCTTCAAAGTCCTTCGTTTCAGCAATCTCGATGTGATGAAAAACCGCGCAGGCGTCCTCGAAGCAATTGCCGCTCCCGTCGCGGAGAGAGCCCCCACCCTAGCCCTCCCCCGCAAGCGGGAGAGGGGACAAGAGAAGCCATCGTCATGAAATTCACGCTCTCCTGGCTGAAGGAACATCTCGACACCGACGAGCCCCTGGAAAAGCTCGCCGAGAAGCTCACCATGATCGGGCTCGAGGTCGAGAGCATCGAGGACAAGGCGAAGGCGCTGGCGCCGTTCTCCATTGCGCGGGTGATCTCGGCCGAGCAGCATCCGAATGCGGATCGCCTGCGGGTTTGCATGGTCGATACCGGCAATGGCGCTGCGCCGGTGCAGGTGGTGTGCGGGGCGCCGAACGCGCGCGCCGGCCTGGTCAGCGTGTTCTCGCCGCCCGGCACATTCATCCCCGGCAAGAACATTACGCTCGGCGTCGGCACCATCCGAGGCGTCGAAAGCCGCGGCATGCTGTGCTCGGCGGCGGAGCTCGAGATTTCCGAAGACCATGACGGCATCATGGAGCTGCCGGCCGATGCGCCGATCGGCAAGGGCTATGCCGAATGGGCCGGCCTCGGCGATCCCGTGCTCGAAATCAACCTGACGCCGAACCGCCAGGACTGCACCGGCGTGCACGGCATCGCGCGCGATCTCTCCGCCGCCGACATGGGCAAGTTCATCGATCCCGGTATCAAGCCGGTGAAGGGTGAATTCCCCTGCCCGGTGAAGGTGACGGTGGAAGATGCCACGCTGTGTCCGGGCTTTGCGCTGCGGCTGGTACGCGGCGTCAAGAACGGCCCCTCGCCGGAATGGCTGCAGAAGCGCCTAACCTCGATCGGGTTGCGCCCGATCAATGCGCTGGTCGACATCACCAACTTCATGACCTACGACCGCGCCCGTCCCCTGCATGTGTTCGACGCGAAGAAGGTGAGAGGCAATCTCAGGGTTCGCCGGGCGAAGGATGGCGAAAGCCTGCTGGCGCTCGACGGCCGCACCTACACGCTCGACCCTTCGATCTGCGTGATCGCGGATGAGCACGGCGTCGAATCGCTCGCCGGCATCATGGGTGGCGAGACTTCCGGCTGCGACGAGAACACGACGGACGTGCTGATCGAATCGGCGCTGTGGAACGAGATCAACATCGCCCAGACCGGGCGCAAGCTCGGCATCAATTCGGATGCGCGCTACCGTTTCGAGCGCGGTGTCGATCCGGCCTTCATGGTGCCGGGGCTCGAACTCGCGACCAAGCTGGTGATGGAATTGTGCGGCGGCACGCCGTCGGAGACCGTTGTCGTCGGCAACGCCTTCGGCGACGACCGCATCATCGATTTCCCGCTTGCCGAGGTGAAGCGCCTCGCCGGGATCGAGGTGCCGCTGATCGAGATGCGGCGCATCCTCGTCCATCTCGGCTTCATGGTCGCCGGCAACGGCCCGGTGGTGAAGATCGCTGTCCCGTCCTGGCGCACCGACGTGCACGGCAAGGCCGATATCGTCGAAGAGGTTGTCCGCATCGTCGGCGTCGACAAGGTGCCGATGACGCCGTTCGAGCGCGGCGACGACGCTCGCAAGCCGGTGCTGACTACGATGCAGAACCGCATCCGCCGCGCCAAGCGTGCGCTGGCGGCGCGCGGCATGGTAGAGGCCGTAACCTGGTCGTTCATCTCAAAGCCGCACGCCGAATTGTTCGGCGGCGGCCAGGCGGAGCTTGCGCTCGCCAACCCGATCGCGTCCGATCTCTCCGACATGCGGCCGAGCCTGCTGCCGGGCCTCGTCGCTGCGGCGCAGGCCAATGCCAACCGCGGCTATCCGGATGTCGCGCTGTTCGAGGTCGGTCAGGTCTTCAAGGGCGACAAGCCCGAGACCCAGTTCGTTGCCGCCTCCGGCGTGCGCCACGGCTTTGCCTCTGCGAAGGGCATGGGCCGGCATTGGTCCGGTTCTGCCCAGACCGATGCGCTCGACGCCAAGGCGGATGCGTTCGCGGTGCTGGCTGCCGCCGGCGCGCCGATGCAGGCGTTGCAGATCGTGCCGGGCGGCGCGAGCTGGCTGCATCCGGGGCGCTCCGGCACCATCCAGATCGGGCCGCAGAATGTGCTCGGCTATTTCGGCGAGCTGCATCCGCGCACGCTGGAAGCGCTCGGCGCTGACGGCCCGTTGATGGCGTTCGAAGTGATCCTCGACCGCATTCCCGATGCCAAGAAGAAGTCGACCCGCGCCAGGCCGCTGCTCGAACTCTCCGCATTCCAGCCGGTGTCGCGCGATTTTGCCTTCATCGTCGACCGCACCGTCAAGGCCGGCGACATCGTGCGATCAGCGCAAGGCGTCGACAAGAAGCTGATCACGGATGTGTCCGTATTCGACCTCTATGAGGGCAAGGGCATCGATCCCGACAAAAAGTCGGTCGCGATTGCCGTGACGATCCAGCCGCGCGAGAAGACGCTGACCGATCAGGAGATCGAAGCGGTGGCGGCGAAGATCGTGGCCGAGGTGACGAAGAAGACCGGCGGCACGTTGCGGGGATGATGCCGCATGAGTCCGGCGGCGCTCATCCCGGCTGACATCAGCCTCAACGCGGCGATGGCGATCTGCGTGGTCGCCTTTGTCGCGGGTACGGCGCGGGGATTTTCCGGGTTCGGCTCGGCGCTGATCTTCATGCCGCTCGCGAGCTCGATCGCCGATCCGCGGCTCGTCGCAGCGCTGCTTTTGATCATCGACTTCGTCGCGGCCGCGCCGCTGCTGCCGAATGCGTGGCAGAAGGCCGACCGCAAGGCGACCGCGGTCATAGTGCTCGGCGCGCTGATCGGCGTACCGATCGGGACCTATTTCCTCAGCCGCCTCGAACCGGTAACGACGCGCTGGATCATATCCGTTTTCGTGTTCGCATTGCTGATGCTGCTGCTCTCCGGCTGGCGCTACCGCGGCAAGGACCACGCGGCGATCTCAGTCGGCATTGGTGGCCTATCAGGCTTTTGCAGCGGGCTGGCGCAGACCGGCGGTCCGCCGATCGTCGGCTATTGGCTCGGCCGCCCGATCCCTCCCGTCATCGCGCGCGCCAACATCGTGCTGTTCTTCGGCGCCTCGGATTTCTTTTCGGCCGTCAGCTACGCCGCGACCGGACTGATCACATTGAATGCGATCAAGTTCGCGTTGGTGGTCGGCCCGGTCTACGCCTGCGGCGTCTGGTTCGGCGCCTCGCTGTTCGGCAAGGCCAGCGAGGCCGTATTCCGCGCGATCTGCTACGCGCTGATCGCGGCGGCGGTGATTTTTGGATTGCCGGCGCTGGATGGCGTGCTGCGCTAACGAGCTGCGTAGGAAACGTAGGGTGGGCAAAGCGCAGCGTGCCCACCATTTCTTGCACGGTGCGTGATGGTGGGCACGGCGCAAGTGCGCCTTTGCCCATCCTACGATTGCTGCGTACGTGCTTATGGTCAGTTGGACGGGGACGCCGACCCACGCCGCCGCTGCTTCGCCGGCCGCGCTTCCGGTTCGGGATCCCTTAGCGCGCCGATCCGCCGCAACGCGGATTCGGCGGCGCGCTCGCCGCTTTCCCAGGCGCCGTCGATCGTTCCCCACAGCATTTCATGGGTGGCCTCGCCGGCCAGATACATGCAGCCGATCGGTTCGGTCAGAACCTTGCGCGAGGACTGCCCGCCGGGACCAGCCGCCGACATCGCACCGAGCGCGAACGGCGCGGCATTCCAGCGCGTCGCGCTCGATTTCTTCACCGCGGCTGCCGCTTCGCTGCCGTACAGTTTTGTCAGCCATTCCACCGCAAACGCCACCATGGCCTTCTCGCCCTCTGCGGAAAGATCGCGACCGAACGAGCCGCCGACATCGAGGGTGCAGAGCGAAGATCCGCCGATATTGGCGTACATCAGCGCCGTCTTCGTCGAGTTGCTCTGTTCGATGATGACATCGTCACGGGCGAGGCCCAGCGGATTTCCCGACATCTGCAGCGCGATCCGGTCGTAGCTGCCGAGAGTGAGTTTCGAAGCTGCGTCGAGCATGCGCTTCGGAATGTCAGGCGCGAATTTGATATTGCCCGCCGCAAGCACATTGGTTGACACCGTGACGACGGCGGCGCGCGCGACGATCTTTCCGGCTGGCGTCTCCACCATGACGTCGCGGTTGCTCCAGGACATCCGGTTGGCCGGCGTCGACAGCGCCACCGGCACCTGCTCGCCGAGTTTTGCGATCAACGTACCCAATCCCTGCCGGCAGCCGATCGCGGTGTTGCGATCCTGCGCACGGGCCTTGTCGCCGACCGAGACGTCCTTCAGATCCTTGCCGGAGAAACCGGCCCCCAACACGAACTCAGCCGTATCCGCCCACACGCCGAGATCCTTCGGCAGCACGGAGGCGCAGGAGACGTCGAGACGCCGCGCGGCCTCGTCGATGGCGCGGTTGGTTCGCACCAGCGCCGCCAGAAATTCCTCGGTCTCGCCGGCGCGGGCGTTGCGGCGGCCGATGCGGATCCTCTGGCCCGAAGGCGCGGTCGTGATCTCGAGGCCCGCTGCTCGCGCGAGCTTGATCATCGGATTGGTCTCTGGATTGTGCATCCAGCGCGCACCACGATCGAACGGCACGTCGAAGGTGGACGTGTCTGTCTGGCAGCGGCCACCGATCTGGTTGGCCGCCTCCACCACGATCACCTTGCGGTTCGCCGCCATGATCCGCCGCGCCGCAGCAATGCCGGCCGCACCTGCCCCGATCACGACGATATCGGCTTCCCGCGGCAGCGGCGCCGCTGCCGCCCCTCGCCCGGAAAAAACCGGAATCGCCGCCAGACCTGCAGACGCCGACAGAAAGGTGCGGCGGGTCAATGTCATGTCATGGTTTCCACGGCCTGAAAGAAGCGAGAACAGCTAGCGAACTGTGCCGCATCTCACGTGACGCAGCAACACTCATGGTAAATCAATCATGATTGATCCGTCCTTGGCATGAACTAAATTGAAACGGCTTGCGACCATGATAAGGAAACAAAAAAAGCGGAAGAAAAGCCGCGCTTGGGGAGTTTCATGGGCGTAATGCTCGACACCATCGGCCAAGTGATTGCGGGCTACCTGCAGAAGGAAGTCCCGGGCTATGAGCCGTTCACGCCCAGCGATCCCGAGCATCTGCGCGGGGTCATCCAGCCCGGCGACGTGCTGCTCGTCGAGGGCAACAACCGCATCTCAGGCATCATCAAATATCTTACGCAATCCACCTGGTCGCATGGCGCGCTCTATGTCGGTCCGGTCGATGGCGCGTTTGAGCCCGACGGCGAGCCGCATGTGCTGATCGAAGCCAATATCGGCGAAGGCGTGACTTCGGCGCCGCTGTCGAAATATTATCCCTATCACACCCGCATCTGCCGCCCGATCGGCCTGTCCTACGAGGACCGCACCACGGTGTGCCGCTATGCCATCAACCGGATCGGCTTCGGCTACGATACCAAGAACATCGTCGACCTGATGCGCTATCTGATCCCGCTGCCAGTGCCGCAGCGCTGGCGACGGCGCATGATTGCGTTCGGTTCCGGCGATCCGACAAAAATCATCTGCTCGGCGCTGATGGCGCAGGCGTTCGACGCCGTCCGTTATCCGATCCTGCCCAAGATCACCCGCGCCGCCTCGCGCAAGGCCCGGCGCGAGATCCTGCATATCCGCGATTCCTCGCTCTACATGCCGCGCGATTTCGACATCTCGCCCTATTTCGAAATCGTCAAACCCACCATCGTGCACGGCTTCGACTACACCGCACTCCACTGGGCCGACAAACAAAAGCCGCTCGCGGAGGTAGCGGGCGAGTTCGCCGTGTTTCCAGAAGTCAAGTCGCCGCCGCTTGTTCCTGAAGAGATTGACCAAGAAGCGCCGCTTCCGGTTGAAGAAGTGATCGTCGAGGAAGTGACCATCGAAGCCACGATGATCGAGCGCGTCACCGTGTCGGAACATTATCTCGCCGTCGAATATGTCGCCGTCCGCCCGCCGGAGCGCCGCATGAAGCCGCGGACGGAATTGGTGACGTAGAAATGGATCGTAGGGTGGGCAAAGCGAAGCGTGCCCACCATCTAGACTACCGACTCGGATCAATGGTGGGCACGGCGCGTCGCGCCTTTGCCCACCCTCATATGAGGCGTTTTGAGTCAAGCATCCCGACAGGGCTTGGATGTGATTTTTACGTTCGGTGGAGCGGCGGCGCGCGGAGCCATGCGTAGCGCAGCGTGCCGCCGCGGTCGGTGCGCTCAGGGACTGGCTTCCGGCGATTTATGCAGTTGCTCACTGCATCACCTCATATCCGGTCGGACCGTTGTCCGTACCCACATTCCGCATGCATGCGGCGAGGAAGCCACGAGGATGAGACCCATCTACGAAACAGCCTGTTTGCTGGCCCAAGGGTGGCACGGTCATCATCCATCCCGCGCTGACCGCGGCAGATGCCGCGACGCTGACGCATTCGTTGAAGTGGTTAGATCTTTACAGCCTTGAGCGCCGCGCCCTCGGGCACGAGGCCGGTCGTGAGATAGCGCCAGAGCGCCACCATCAGCTTGCGCGCCAGGGCGACGATGGCGACGCGCTTGATGCGCTTGCCGGCATCGAGCGTGCGTTTGCGGTACTCCAAGGTCAGCTTGCTGTCCGGCTGATGCCGCAGCCACAGCCAGGCCAGTTCGATCGCGGCACAGCGGGCGCGCGGGTTGCCCGCCTTGCTGATGCCCTGGTCGCGGTCGATGCCGCCGCTCCGCCACGGACTGGGCGTCAGCCCGAAATAGCTCCCGACCTCGCGCCGGTTGCGGAAGTCCTTGTAGAACACCTCGCTGGTCAGCGTCGTCGCGAACGCCGGGCCAAGGCATTTGAGCCGGCGCAGCAGTTCGCTGCGCCGGCTCATCTCGGCTTCCGCAGGGGATGGCTCCGCTGCGGCCGCCTCCTGCGCGAGCGCGTCGAGCCGATCGCGCACCAGCATCAGCCGCGCGTGCTCGGACCTGATCTCGCTCAGCATCCGCGGCGGCACCGCCTGGCCTTGCCAATCCCGCTGCGTTGCCAGCCAGCTCAGCCAGTCGCGCCGCCGCGGGTTCCCGACCGCCATGCCCCGCAGCCGCAGCAGTGCCTTGATCCGGTTGGTGTGAGCGGTTTGCTCCTTGATCAGCCGGTCGCGTTCGCGGCTGCCGCGGCGGGCGTCCTCCTGTTCGGCGGCAGGCACCCGGACGATCCGCACCACCCGCGGCTCGCCGCGCAGATACGCCATCAGCGTGCGCAGCATCCGCTCGCCATCGATCCGGTCGGTCTTCACCCGCCGCGCCCGCTGGTCCACCGCAATGCTGGCGGGATCAAACACGTAGTTCGTGATGCCGGCCGCCAGCAGCAGCCGGTGCAGCCAGAACCCGTCGTAGCCCGCCTCGTAGCAGCTCGCCACCGCCGGAACGCCTCCCAGCGTTCGAGCCGCCCGCTCCCGAACCCGACCCACCAACGCCAACAGCTCGGCATGATCGCCACCCTCCAGCTTGTGGTGCGATATCTTGTCCTTGTCCGGGCTGTGCAGCGCGACCCGCCAGCTCCGCTGGCTCAGTTCGATTGCAACGAAAATTGTGCCAATATGGCCGGCGGTGGGCGTGGCTACGGTGGATGCTTGCATCTGACTCTCCGAGGGGTTCGAGTGTGGAAACCCAAACCTTATCGGAAAGGCCACGCTCACCGCCTCATGGAATCTACAACCTAGAACCTCCCCGCCAGCGTCAACCGCACCGCCAACGGCTCGACCGGATGCACGTGTCTGTCCGCCACGCCGCCGATCGGTTCGCCCGGCAATCGCGACAGATAGTAATATTCAATCTGGTTGGTCTTCGCGTTGAAGAGATTGAGCACGTCGAGCTGCAGCTTTAGCCCGTTGTCGAATCTGTATCCCGCCCGCGCATTGAAGATCAGCGATGGTTGCGAGCGAACGCTGTCGTCCTCGATCAGGGGACGCGGGCCGAAATAGCGCCCGCGCAGCACGCCGAACCAGCCGGTCTCACTGCCGAACGTTACGCCGCCGGCTGCGACCCATGCCGGCGCGCCCGGAATGAAATTGCCGGCGGGATCGAAATCGGTGAAGCGGGCGCGGGTATAGGCAACATCCAGATCAAGCCGCATCCACGGCAGCACCTGATACTGGTTGGTCCACTCGACGCCGACGCGGCGGCTGGGTCGGCTCGGCTCGGTGGTGCCGGCATCGCCGACAAACAACAATTCCGAGTCGAAATTCAGCACGAACACCGCGAGCGAACTCGTGAGCCCTTCGACCGCCCTGGTGCGAATGCCGAGTTCGGCGCCCTTCGAGCGAACCAAGAGCGGCACGCGATCCTGCAGCGTCACCTTGTCGATCGGATCGACGGTGATGGTCGCGCCCCTGATGTCGTTGGAGTGCAGGCCGTAACCGGCATTGCCGTAGAATTCGGTCTTGTACCACGGCCCCAGCACGATGCCGGCCTTGGGGCTCGTCATCGATGCCTGTGCGTTGCCGGAATTCTCCGGCGTGTCGCTGATCACTCTCCCCGCAAAATAATCCTCGCGGATGCCGATCGTGGTGCGCAGCCAGTCGGTCCAGCGCGCCGTGGTGTCGGCCCACAGGCCCACATTGCCTTCCCGAACGCTGTCCTGGCGCACGGTCGAGAGCGTCTCGCGCTGCAACGTCTTGAACAGGCCGACCCTGATATCGTCACCGCGCGTCTGCAGCCCGACACGCGTCTGCGTTTCGATACCGCCCACGCGCATGTCGAAGGCGTGGCTGGCGTTGAGGCCATAGACCGTGCGCCGGTCCATCTGGCTGAACTGATCGCCATTGACGGGATCATCGAGGAAGTAAGTGAAATTGTTGTAGAGCCGCAGCGACGAGTTGATCACATAGGCGTTGATCTTGCTCTGCCCGTATTCGCTCGATTGCGCCCAGTTGCTCGACAGCGAGAACCGGCTCGCGACGCCGCCATCGGTCGGATCGAGCGAGCCGAACCGGCCGATCACGCCTTGATCGATCGCGCGCTGCGCCACCTGATCGGTCGAATTCCAGCCGTTGGAATAGGCCATCGCCGAGAGCGTAAAGCCATCGGTCGCGGTGCCCTGGCTGTAGCGCAGCACGCCGTTGAGCTTGCGCACATTGTCGGGAACGTCCCACGGGCCATTGTATTTGACGCCCTCGACAGCGGCGAGCAACGTCCCCGCACCGACCGCGGTCGACCCTGCTGCCAGCCCGCGGTGGTAGCCGAAGCTGCCATTGGTCGTCTCCAAAATGTTCTTGGGCAGCCTGTTGATGTAGTCGATGGCGACGGCGCCGGCGGACCCGAAGTCGCCGACGTCAGCGAAGTACGGACCTTTTCGTACATTCACCGACTGGATCAGTTCGGGAATCATGAAATTGATATCGGCATAGCCCTGCCCATGGCCGTGGGTCGGCATGTTGACCGGCATGCCGTCGACCTTGATCGAGAGATCCGTGCCATGGTCGAGATTGAAACCGCGCAGAAAATACTGGTTGGCTTTGCCCTCGCCCGAATGCTGGGTGACGATCAGCCCCGGCACGACCTCCAGCGCCTCGCCGGGGCGCGAGAAAGGCTGGGCATTCACGTCCGCGCCGCTGATGGTCAGGGCGCTGGCCGCTGTGGGCTGCATGTATACCGGCCCTGAAGTTGCGGCGCCGGACGTCACGCCGCTGCTGACCTCCGGCGGAACTGGCGCGCTCGGTTGAACTGCGGATGGATTTCGCGCACTTCGCTCGCGGCGGGGCGGCTTGGTCCGGTTGCGCGGCCTCGATTCGGGAGGATCTACTGTCACAGCGGGGAGCTGGCCGGACCCAGCCGCAACGGGGCTCTGCGCGTCCGCGGGGGACATTATGACAAATAATGAAGCGGCGGCGGAAAATGCCCCCAAAGCAGATCTGCGCAACGCTCATGCCCCCGCATGATAACTGCTACAATCGGCGCGCGACCGCATCAGTTCGACTTAAACCGGCGCTTCACGCTAGCAAGCGCAGTATGACGATACAATAGAAATATCATACTGCAGCTCAGGACAGAATTTTCCATGCAACGGATCACCATCACGATCGAAGACGATCTGCTCGCGGAGATCGACGCCGCGGCGGAAGCCCGCGGCTATCAGAACCGCTCCGAGATCATCCGCGATCTCGCGCGCGCCGGACTGCAGCAGAGCGCCGAGGACGCAGCCGCCTCGGGCCAATGCGTGGCCGCACTGGTTTACGTCTACGATCACGCCGCGCGCGACCTGTCAAAACGGCTGGTGCAGAGTTTCCATGGCCACCACGATCTGTCGCTGGCGACGCTGCACGTCCATCTCGACGACGATAGCTGCATGGAAGTGACCGCCCTGAAGGGCGCCAGCGGCGAGGTCCGGCATCTCGCCGATCACATCATCGCCGAGCGCGGCGTGCGCTACGGCCGCGTGGTGATGATCCCGACGGCGTCCGACAAAAAGCCGAAGGCGCGCAAGCACGGCCATCATCACGACTGAGGCGCGCCGCTGTCTTACCTGTCGGAGCGGCCGATCACGGCCATCAGTTCCGCGATCTTCTCGCGCTGGTCGGCCTTGTTGCCGCTGGTGATGGCATGCTCGACGCAATGCGAGACGTGATCCCGCAACACTTCCTCCTCGACGCGGCGCAGGGCGGCGCGCACGGCGGAAATCTGCGTGACGATGTCGATGCAGTAGCGGTCCTCGTCGACCATTTTTGAGAGGCCGCGGACCTGGCCCTCGATCCGGCTGAGGCGCTTTTGACAGGATGCCTTGATGTCTTTTCGCATGCGGCCTATATACCCCTACAGGGTATCGGTTTCAAGCGCCGGAGCGGACGATGAACAAGAATGAAAGCGCCGATCGAAACGGCGCCCCGAAGAGCGCCTGCTGCGGCGGCCATGGCCACGCTCACCATCATCACAGCGACGCCCAGGCGACCGTACGCGATCCCGTCTGCGGCATGACGGTGAATCCCGCGACCAGCAAGCACCGCTTCGATTACAGGGGCGAGAGCTTTCATTTCTGCTCGGCCGGCTGCCGGACCAAATTCGCCGCCGATCCGCTCGCCTATCTCGAGAAGGACAAGCGACCGAAGGCCGCCGTGCCGGAAGGCGCGATCTACACCTGCCCGATGCATCCCGAGATCCGCCAGGTCGGTCCGGGAAGCTGCCCGATCTGCGGCATGGCGCTGGAGCCGGAGGTCGCAAGCCTCGACACGCCGCCCAATCCTGAACTCGCCGACATGACGCGCCGCTTCTGGATCGGCCTCGTGCTCGCGCTGCCGGCGGTCATCCTCGAAATGGGCGGCCATCTCGTTGGCGGTCACGGCTGGGTGGATCCGACACTGTCGAACTGGATCCAGCTCGCCTCCGCCACGCCCGTCGTGCTCTGGGCCGGCTGGCCGTTCTTCGTCCGCGGCTGGCAATCGCTACAGACACGCAACCTCAACATGTTCACGCTGATCGCAATGGGCACCGGCGTCGCCTATGTCTACAGCGTCATCGGCACGGTCGCGCCCGGCATCTTCCCCGCCACCTTCCGCGGCCACGGCGGCGCGGTCGCGGTCTACTTCGAAGCGGCAGCCGTGATCACCGTGCTGGTGCTGCTCGGCCAGGTCCTCGAGTTGCGCGCGCGCGAGGCGACCTCGGGCGCAATCAAGGCGCTGCTGCAGCTCGCGCCGAAAACAGCGCGACGTATTGGCGATGATGGCGCAGACCACGAAGTCGAGATCGACACGCTCGCGGTCGGCGACAGATTGCGGGTGCGGCCGGGCGAGAAGGTGCCGGTCGACGGCATCATCCTCGAAGGCCGCTCCTCGCTCGATGAATCTCTGGTGACGGGCGAATCCATGCCGGTCACCAAGGAACCCGGCAGCAAGGTCATCGCCGGCACGCTCAACCAGTCCGGCGGCTTCATCATGCGCGCCGAAAAAGTCGGACGCGACACGCTGCTCTCCCAGATCGTCAAGATGGTGGCGGATGCGCAGCGCTCGCGTGCGCCGATCCAGCGGCTGGCCGATAAGGTCGCCGGCTGGTTCGTGCCGATGGTGATCGTCGTGGCGCTGCTCGCGTTCGGCGCCTGGACCTGGTTCGGACCCGAGCCGCGCCTGGCGTTCGGCCTCGTCGCCGCCGTCAGCGTCCTCATCATCGCCTGCCCCTGCGCGCTGGGCCTTGCCACGCCGATGTCGATCATGGTCGGCGTCGGCCATGGCGCGCAGGCCGGCGTTTTGATCAAGAATGCCGAAGCGCTGGAACGCATGGAGAAGGTCGATACGCTGGTGGTCGACAAGACCGGCACGCTGACCGAAGGCAAACCGAAGGTGGTCGCGATCGTGCCCGCCGCGGGATACGAGGAGACCGATATTCTGCAGCAGGCGGCAACCGTCGAGCTGGCAAGCGAACACCCGCTGGCCGACGCCATCGTGCGAGCAGCCAAAGAGCGTAATCTCAACCTTGGCAAAGTCGATGAGTTCGACTCGCCGACCGGCAAGGGCGCCACCGGCAAGGTCGATGGCAAGACAATCGTGCTTGGCAATTCGAATTTCCTGCAATCGCTCGGCATCGACGCGCAGTCGTTGAGCGAACGAGGCGAGCGTCTGCGTGGCGAGGGCGCGACCGTCATCAACATGGCCGTCGACGGCAAGCTGGCTGGACTGTTCGCCATCGCCGACCCGGTCAAGGCATCGACGCCGGACGCGCTAAAGGCGCTGGCGGCCGAAGGCATCAAGGTCATCATGCTGACCGGCGATAACCGGACCACGGCGAACGCCGTCGCAAAGAGCCTCGGCATATCGGATGTCGAGGCGGAAGTGCTGCCCGATCAGAAGAGCGCGGTGGTGGCAAGACTGCAGAAGGCCGGAAAGATCGTCGCGATGGCCGGCGACGGCGTCAACGACGCCCCGGCGCTGGCCGCCGCCGAAGTCGGCATCGCCATGGGCACCGGCACCGATGTCGCGATGGAAAGCGCAGGGATCACGCTGCTGAAGGGCGATCTTGTCGGCATCGTCCGCGCCCGCCGCCTGTCGCAGGCGACCATGAGCAACATCCGCCAAAACCTGTTCTTCGCCTTCATCTACAACGCCGCCGGCATCCCGATCGCGGCCGGCATTCTCTATCCCGCGTTCGGCCTGCTGCTGTCGCCAATCATCGCCGCCGCCGCGATGGCGCTGTCGTCAGTGAGCGTCGTCGGCAACGCGCTACGGCTAAGGATGACGCGGCTGTAATTCATCGAAAGCGAACCAATAGTGAGTCGTCATGCCCGGGCTTGTCCCGGGCATCCACGCCTTAACGGCGTCGCGGCAAGAAAGACGTGGATGGCCGGGACAAGCCCGGCCATGACGGGCGGTGGTTTATGCCACCTTCTCCCTCCCGCGCGGCAATCCGGCGCGCGCTAGTCCGCCGTACAGCGCCTCGCCAGGCATTTCCGATTTCAAGATTCCGCGCACCGCAATCAGTTTCTCGATATCGATGCCGGTCTCAAAACCCTTGCTCTCGCACAGGAACACAAGATCCTCGAACACGACGTTCCCCGTCGCGCCCGGCGCGAACGGGCAGCCGCCGAGGCCGCCGAGCGATCCATCGAGCACGCGCGCCCCGGCATCGAGGGCGGCGGAAGCGTTGGCGATGCCCATGCCGCGGGTGTCATGCAGGTGGATACAGATCGGTTTTGCGCCTGCGATCTTCACCGCCCCTGCGACGAGTTCACCGACCTGCTTTGGCCCGGCATAGCCGACCGTGTCGGCGATCGCGACCATGTCAACGCCGGCGTCGAACAGCTTTTCCGTCAGCCGCAACACTTCCTTTGGGTCCACCGCGCCCACGATCGAACAGCCCAGCGCCATCGAGATCGCGGAGTTCACCACCGGCTTGTGCGCGCTGGCGTCCCGCAGCTCGCAGAGCCGCCTGACGTTGGCGATTGCCGACTCACGCGAGCGGTTGGCGTTGGCCTGGCTGTGCTCCTCGGTCGCCGAGACCACCGTCGCCACTTCAGCCACGCCAGAGGCCAGCGCCTCGTTGACGCCGCGCTCGTTCAGCGTCAGCGCGATGCCGTAGGCCCCCGGCAGCGACGCCACGGTCGCGACGATGTCACGCACATCGGCGAATTGCGGAAAGGTCTTGGCCGGCAGGAACGAGCCGACCTCGAAATGGCGCACGCCGGCGGCATATTCATCGCGGATCCAGCGCTGCTTGGCGGAAGTAGATGGAAACGCCTTCACGAGCTGCAGGCCGTCGCGCAGGCCCACCTCACGCAGCACGATCTTGTTGTCGGGATAGAGTTCCTGGACACGGGTCATGGCAGCCTCTTCTCAGCTCTTGCGGCGTTGTTTTTGACGGCGGTCTTGTCTCCCGGGGGCTCGCCGGCTCTTGCCGAAGCCCCTGCGGCTATCTACCTCTCGCAAGGGTTTTTTCACAAGAGGCCAGACCGCCATGTTGGACGCCGCCGTCAAGGCGCTATCGCAGATCCTGTCGCCGCCGATGCGCACCATCCTGTGGCGCTCGATCGGGCTGGCGCTGGTGCTGATCACGGTGCTGGCCGTCGGGTTGCAGCGGCTGTTGAGCTGGTTTGCCGATTACGGCGAAGGCTGGGCCGAGGCGATGCTCGGGCCGGGCTTCCACACCTCGCTCCACATCCTGTCCTGGATCATCTCGATCGCGGCCGGGCTTGGCGTCGTGCTCGGCGGCATCTTCCTGATGCCGGCGGTCACCTCGCTGATCGCGAGCGTGTTCGTCGACGATGTCGCCGAGCATGTCGAGCGCGAGCATTATCCGGCGGAGCGACCCGGCGATGCGCTGCCGCTCGGCATCGCGATTCCCGAGGGCATCAAGACCGCGCTGCTGACGATCCTTGTTTACCTGATCGCCCTGCCCTTTGTGCTGTTCGCCGGCGCAGGTTTTATCATTTTCTTCATCGCCACCGCGTGGCTGTTGGGGCGCGAATATTTCGAACTCGCGGCGATGCGCTTCCGCTCGCCGGCGGAAGCCAAGGCGATGCGGAAGGACAATGCGGCGATCGTGTTCACCGCGGGCCTGTTCATCGCGGCCTTCGTGTCGATCCCGATCGTCAATCTGGCGACGCCGGTGTTCGGCATGGCCTTCATGGTCCACATGCACAAGCGGCTGTCAGGCCCGCGGCCGGAGTTGATCGAGCCGGTAAGGAAGATGCCGGTGGTGTGAGATAGCTGCTGGTCCCGTCATTGCGAGGAGCGAAGCGACGAAGCAATCCATCTATCCCCGTGCAGAGAGATGGATTGCTTCGCTGCGCTCGCAATGACGGCAAACCTCACACCGTCTTTTCCGGCCAGCGGCAGAGGTCATTGATCAGACACACCTCGCAGCGTGGCTTGCGGGCCAGACACGTGTAACGCCCGTGCAGGATCAGCCAGTGATGGGCGTGCAGCATGAACTCGGACGGGATCACCTTCTCCAGTCCCAGTTCGACTTCCAGCGGCGTGTTGCCGGGCGCGAGGCCGGTGCGATTGCCGACACGAAACACATGCGTATCCACCGCCATCGTGTGTTCGCCATAGGCCATGTTGAGCACGACATTGGCGGTCTTGCGTCCGGCGCCCGGCAGCGACTCGATTTCGGCGCGCGTGCGCGGTACCTCGCCGCCGAACTCGGCGATCAGCTTTTCCGACAGCGCAATGACGTTCTTGGCCTTGTTGCGATAGAGCCCGATGGTCTTGATATACTCGCGCACTTTCTCCTCGCCGAGCTCAAGCATCTTCTCCGGCGTGTCGGCGACCGCGAATAGCGCACGCGTCGCCTTGTTGACGCCGGCATCGGTCGCCTGCGCCGACAGCACCACCGCCACCAGCAGCGTGTAGGGGTTGAGATGTTCGAGCTCGCCCTTCGGCTCCGGATTGGCCTTGCGAAAGCGGCTGAAAGCCTCATGGATCTCGGCCGGCGTCCAGGCTTTTGATTTTGACGGCTTTGGCTTTGGCTTTGACGCTTCTGGCTTTGATGCCTTCGGCTCACCAGCCCTCTTGGCCGGTTCGCCGGGCGAGGATAGAATGCCCGCTTTTTTGGCACCCGGCTTTGCAGCGCTCTTGGAGCGGATGATTTTGGCCATGATCGGGATATACTGATACGCGATGACCGCAAGCAACGACTTTGATCCGGCGCGAGACCAGCCGACCCTGTTTTCGGCGCGGGTCACGCCGCATCGCTCGCTCAATCGAACCGGCTTTCTGGTGCTGATGGCGTTCATCAGCGCGGTAAGCTTTGTCACCGGCGTTGCGTTCTGGATGATGGGCGCATGGCCGGTGTTCGGCTTTTTCGGCCTCGATGCGCTGGTCATCTATTGGGCGTTCCGGGTCAATTTCCGCAGTGCTGATGCCACCGAGGACATCGTGGTGACGCCGTCGGAATTGCGGGTACGGCGGGTCAGTCACCGCGGCCATCTGATCGAATGGTCGTTCAATCCGCTCTGGGTGCAGCTGGAGCAGACCGGCGACACAGAATTCGGGATCGAACACCTTTATCTGGTCTCCCGTGGCCGCCGGGTTTCGATCGGCCACGTCCTTGGGCCAGACGAAAAGGCGAGCTTCGCCAAGGCCTTACTGTCAGCGCTGCAAACCGCCAAGCGCGGCATCACCTACAACCCCGTCTCGTAAGGCTCCATTTTTTGACGCGTTTTCTTCAGGCGAACCGGTTCCCTTCGCTCGAAAACGCTACGTTGGCCTTATCGGAAATCGGGTGGTTTGGACCGCGCATGAGCCCTAAATCAGACCCCATGATGATATCAGCCATACATGACGAGCGCCTGGCCAGACCGGGCCTCCAGAGCGCCGCGCAGCGCGACTACGATTCCGTGCGCCGCGCCATCGCCTTCATCTCGGAGCACTGGCGCACGCAGCCGACCATCGAAGCGATGGCGGACGCCGCCGCCTTGACGCCGGATGAACTGCACCATCTGTTCCGCCGCTGGGCCGGGCTGACGCCGAAGGCTTTCATGCAGGCGCTGACGCTCGACCACGCCAAGGGCCTGCTGCGCGATTCCGCCAGCATCCTCGATGCCGCGCTCGATTCCGGACTGTCGGGACCCGGCCGGCTGCATGATCTGTTCGTGACCCATGAGGCGATGTCGCCGGGCGAATGGAAGAACGGCGGCGCCGGCATGATCCTGCGCTACGGCTTCCATGCCTCGCCCTTCGGCACCGCCATCGTGATCGCCAGCGACCGCGGGCTGGCAGGCCTCGCGTTCGCCGATCCCGGCCAGGAACACGTCTCCTTCGCCGACATGAAGCGGCGCTGGCCGAACGCTGTCTATGTCGAAGACCACGACGGCACCGTTGGCCTCGCGCAGCGCATCTTCGATACCAGGCTGTGGCGGGCGGACCAGCCGCTGCGCGTGGTCCTGATCGGCACCGATTTCGAGGTTCGGGTGTGGGAGACGCTGCTGAAGATCCCGATGGGCCGCGCGGTCTGCTACTCCGACATCGCCACCAAGATCAAAAGCCCGAAGGCCTCACGCGCAGTTGGCGCAGCCGTCGGCCGCAACCCCGTGTCGTTCGTGGTCCCTTGCCACCGTGCCCTCGGCAAGGGCGGCGCCCTGACCGGCTACCACTGGGGCATCACCCGCAAACAGGCGATGCTCGGCTGGGAAGCGGGACAGGTCGGACTGCACTGACGTTGTAGGGTGGGCAAAGGAGCGTAGCGACGTGCCCACCATCTTATCCCGATGACGACTGAGTGGTGGGCACGCTTCGCTCTGCCCACCCTACGGGTCCGTGCCTACGCCGCGAGATCCACCTTCGTCGCGACCGTCGAATCCGCATTCAACCGGTAGATCACCGGTACGCCGGTGGCGAGCTCGCGCTTCAGGATTTGCTCCGGCGTCAGCTTCTCCAGCACCATGATCAGCGCACGCAGCGAATTGCCGTGCGCCGCGACCAGCGTGCGCTGTCCGCGCAGCACGCCGGGCAAAATCTCCTGCACGTAATAAGGCAGCGCGCGCGCCAGCGTATCCTTCAGGCTTTCGCCGCCGGGCGGCGGCACGTCATAGGAACGGCGCCAGACCAGCACCTGGTCCTCGCCCCATTTCTTGCGGGCGTCGTCCTTGTTGAGCCCGGATAGATCGCCGTAGTCGCGTTCGTTCAGCGCGAGGTTCTTCGTCGTCGGCAATCCGGTCTGGCCGATCTCGGCGAGCATCAGCTTCAGCGTATGCTGGGCGCGGGTCAGGTCGGAGGTGAAGGCAACGTCGAACGTCAGCCCCTGCGCCTTCAATTTGCGGCCGGCCTCCTTGGCTTCGGCAATGCCCTGCTCGGTGAGGTCAGGATCCTTCCACCCCGTGAACAGATTCTTCAAATTCCAGTCGCTTTGGCCATGCCGCACGAGCACGAGAAGACGATCGCTCATTACAAATTCCGTTGTTCGATGGTTAGAAGTCGGTCAGGCCGAGCACGTCGGTCATCGTGTAGAAGCCGGGCGCCTTCCCCCGAGCCCATAGTGCGGCCTTGACGGCACCCATCGCGAACATGGTGCGATCCTCGGCGCGGTGGGTCAGTTCGATCCGCTCCATGGCGCCCGCGAAGATCACGCTGTGATCGCCGGTGACGGTGCCGCCGCGCAGCGAGGCAAAGCCGATATCGCCCGGCCGTCGCGCGCCGGTCTCGCCGTCGCGGCCGCGCGCTGAGCGCGCATGCAGGTCGACGCCGCGGCCGGCGGCGGCGGCTTCGCCGAGCAGGAAGGCTGTGCCCGACGGCGCGTCGATCTTGGCCTTGTGGTGCATTTCGACGATCTCGATGTCGAAACTTTCATCCAGCGACTGCGCGACGCGCTTGACCAGAGCGGCGAGCAGATTGACGCCGAGGCTCATATTGCCTGATTGCACGACGACGGCGCGCGAGGTGACGCTCTTGATGACAGCCATGTCTGATACGGACAGGCCGGTCGTGCCGATGATGTGGACCAGTCCTCGTTGGGCGGCGATGGCGACATTGGCGATGGTGGCGCCAGGAATGGTGAAATCAATGATCGCGTCGGCGTTGGCCGACAGCGCCCACAGGTCGGCCGAAAGTTTGACGCCGTTTTCCGGCAGTCCGGCGAGCACACCGGCATCCTTGCCCAGAAGTTCCGAACCCGGCGCTTCCAGCGCACCGGTCAGAACCGCACCCGGCGTTTCCGAAATGACGCGCACCAGCGCGCGGCCCATCCGGCCGCCGGCCCCCGCTACGATCAGTCGCATATCGGCCATGGCTTTCACCTCTGCACGCCCTATAGCGGGCGCGGGCCGTTCCGGCAACCAATCTGGCGCTTTTGAGGCTCCCGGCGGGCCGAGCGAATCCGGCCGCTATGGCAGGGCAATCAAGGGAGCGATCCTGCCCTTCCCGCTCGATTCTCGCCATCAGCGGCGTCGGTCTACCTCCGCTGTCTCGACCGGATGCCCCGAAAGCCCTGCGCCCCTAGAGGATGAATTCCAGCTCCTTCCTCAGAACGACCCGGCCGTCGCGCTCCACAACATAGCTGGCCTTGTATGTGCCGCGGTGCCAGCCGTTAGCCGGACGCTTCCTGCCGGTAAACAACATGTACTGCGCCTTGTTGCTCTCAAGTAGCGCCGCTCGATTTTCAGCGATGGCCTGTCCGGTTGGATCCTCGATGACGAGCCGTTGTGCATCGCCCGCCTTCAGGCCGATGACACGAACAAAAGCGACCATTGCCGGCGCGCTGGCCGACGGCAATTCCTTGCCCGCGCTTCCATCCTCGACAAGCTCCATCGTCACCGGACCGTTCGCGAAGCCTGCATTGAGGATGGTTCGTTCCTGATACGCAAGTTGCGCGTGAAGTGCGGGATGCCACAGCAGTTCGCCGCCCCCGCAAGAGCCGGAAACGGTACCGTAAGCGAAGGGATCTACCGTCGCTCCCTTATGCCTGACCGTGAAATGCAGATGGGGATATTCAGTCAGCCCCGAGAGACCGACCCGGCCAAGCGGTTGCCCGGCCTTGACTGACTCACCAGGCTTTACCAGCAAGCTGCCGTTGGCCATGTGGCAGTATTGGGTTTCCCAGTGATCCGCGTGTTCGATCACAACGCCATTGCCACATTCGACGTCGCGAACAGCTTCGCGCGCAGACTTGCCAAAGGCGCCATCTGGCGCGGCCTCTCGCGTGCGAAGAACGCGGCCGCTTGCGGAAGCGAGGACTTCCACGCCGGCCCTCTGCGATGCCAGTGACGGCAAGCGAAAGTCCGTCCCGTTATGACCGTCATACGTCAGGGTGCCGCATCTATAGTCTCGCGCTGACGCTGACGGGTCGACATCGGTGTAATTCTGGATGTAGCAAGTCCGGCCGGATTCGCAGGCGATCGGCAGGCCCAATTGAATGTTCTCGGCGATCGCGCTGGAAGAGAAGCCAAGTGCCGTCACAATGGCGATGGCTCGAGAGGAAGATACACGGCACATCAAGGCTTGGACCATCGCAAGAGCCCGGAGCATCAATCCAGTGGACGCTTGTCAGCCGCGCAGGGCAGCCGGCAATCCGACGACGCCGGGGCGACGGCCTTCTCTCGCCTGCCGGCACCAAACGGGGATTGCGTGAGATGATAGAGCAGAAAGAACTCCGCCTGCCGATTGATACCCAACTTCAGCATGATGCGCTTGGTGTAGGTTCTGACGGTCGCCTCGGTTAACCGGAGGTCGGTACCGATATCGCGAGGGCATTGGAACTGAAGAATCCGGGCGATGATCCTCTCTTCGGCCCAATTCAAGCCGAAGGCGGCCGCAATACGGTGCGCACCCAGCGCTTCGTCGAATTGCGGCACGATAACCAACGCTTTCCCAACGTCGCGATCTGTTGGTGCGGGACCGATCTTGGCGAACGCAAACTGCTGACGCTCCGTGGAGAGGGGTACGGTCGTATTCAGCCGAACCTGGCCGGGCCTCGGAATCAATGCCTCCCGGATTGCTTCCCTCAAACTCCCGGTAACCGGACCGCTGGGCCCGACGAGCCTGCCGCCATCCACCTTTAGGAGCTCGCCCTTTTCCAACAGTGCTCGCCCAAAGCGATTGGCCTCGTGGAGATGCAGGCCTTCGTCCACGATGAAGGCAGGCGAAGCCAGTTTTTCCAGCCAGATTTCTGGATCCGGCTGTCGATCGGACGAACATTGCGCGAGGGAATGCGCCGTCTCCCAAACCGTACGCACCGCGCGCGCGAGAGGAGGAATTTCGGCCCGAACGAGCGCAGCCTGCCGCCATCCCGCGACGAACACCACGGTTGACCTGTCGCGAGAGGCAAACCTGCCTATGACGGAATGACCACTCGTTCCCGGCTCGGAACCGATCAATCTTCGTACAAAAGTGGTGCGCGCATTGACACGTTCGAGAAAGGCGCAGTCTGCACCGGCGCCCTTGCGGGCAATTCGAGCGACGGTCATGGTGCATGACGGATCGACTTCGGCATGTCCGATTCGGACTTCTTTGAGCTCCGAGCCGCCCGTGTCAGACTTGACCGCGACGTAGCAACTGGCGCAATCGAAGAGCTCTGCAACAGCCTTGCCGAAATATTCCATCGCACTCTGGTTTGGACCTCGCTCCGCAGGTCCGCCTGGTTGAGCGTCATCGGCGTTCTGATGAGGCTCGCCGCCCACGGAGTTATTGAAACGAAATCCATCCGCCCTGGAAGGCACTGTTTTGCTATTCCCATGCATGGGGCGCCTCCCGCAAACAAGATGCACTCGTATTCACGCCAACGGGCTTAATGCTCCTTAAACGCGCGGTTGATGCGCAATTCCATTGGCTGCAGCAAATATTCGGCAAAGGTTCTTTCTCCCGTCTCTATAAATATCTCGACGGGCATTCCGGGCAGTAGTGAAGGAAGATACGCGGCGGTCGGCGCATTGATATCAAGTTCCAATTCTGCCATGTAAGACGTCACGCCACTCTTGGCGTCGGTTAGCGCGTCTGCCGCCACGGCGACAACTTTCCCATCGAGCATGGGCCTACGACGGATATTCAATGCGTGAACGCGCACGCGCGCGGTCTGCCCAGCATAAACCTCTTCCCGATCGATTGGTTTCAATGCTGCCTCGATAACCAGCCGGTCCTCCGTCGGCACGATTTCGAGGAGCGTTTCACGGGGCGCAAGCACGGCTCTAAGATCCCGGCTGTTGAGGCCGACGATCTTTCCACTCTCGGGGGCATGCATTTCAGACCTGCTCAATTGATCGCGCAAAGCAGTAATTCGATGCCGCAGGTCCCCGATCTCCTCGCCCGCCGCATGTCGAAGCTTCGCGACTTCCTGATTCTGATTGAAGCCCAGTTGTCGGCGCCTGTCCTCGAGCTCCGCCATCTTGCCTCGCATCTCCGCGACCGATGCCGAGTTGCGGGCAACCTGTCCGCTGGCTTCGGCTTCGGCTCGCTTCAGGGCCAACACGCGTGGCTTTCGAGCAAGACCTTTTGCCAGGAGATAGCTCGTGTCGGAGATCTCCTCCCGTAACAGCGCAAGCTGCTGCTCGACACCCTTGGTGCTGCTTTCGAGGCCGCGGATGGAATCCGTCAATTGCAGCATCTGCTGATCGATCATCTTGCGCTCATTCTCGATCGCGGCCAATCGCGCTGCAAACTCGGCCTCCTGGGTTTGCATAGCGATGCGCGCGGATGCACGGCTTGCGCTTTTCTTCAGTTCGTCGGGAAATGAGATCGATTGCGCGCGGGCCTCTTCCGCCGCCAGCCGCGCCTCCATCGCCAGGACCGAAAAATATTTCGTCTCCAGCGAGCCGAGGCTTGCTTCAATCTGGGTGGTGTCGAGCCGGGCGATGAGTTGGCCGGCCCTGACGTGATCGTTTTCCCTGACGTAAATTGATTTTACTATTCCTCCCTCAAGATGCTGGACTGCCTTGCGCTTCGAATGAACTTTTATGACTCCTGGAGCCACAACCGCGCCGCGAAGTGGCACTGCCATCGCCCAGACCCCGAAGCAGCAGAACTGCAGAACGAGCAGCACACATCCCCATCCGATGATCCGCCGCATATCGGATCGTGGCCGTTCCTTGCGGAAAACGGCGACTGCGCGACCTTGACCCCTTTCCGTCATCGAGCAGTTCTCCCCGTGGACAGTTGCGCAGGTTCCGTGCCGTTCCGGACCACCTGCGGCTTCGAAACGGAAGCGACAGCAGGGCGGAGAACTTCAGCAGGCGGTCCG
Organism: Bradyrhizobium paxllaeri; assembly: GCF_001693515.2. Classification (NCBI taxonomy): domain Bacteria; kingdom Pseudomonadati; phylum Pseudomonadota; class Alphaproteobacteria; order Hyphomicrobiales; family Nitrobacteraceae; genus Bradyrhizobium; species Bradyrhizobium paxllaeri. The sequence continues at coordinate 54,840 of NZ_CP042968.1, read as the reverse complement.
AAACCGAGTTGCACGCCATCCCGCAAAAGGAGCGCTGCATCTGCAATGGTCAACAGTCCGGGCCGATGGGTGACAATGACCAGCGTCGCGCCGCGCGCTTTCGCACGCTCGATGGCGGTACACAGCGCTTGCTCGCCCTCCGGATCGAGGTTGGCATTTGGCTCGTCCAGCAGGATTAGCTTGCGATTGCCAAAGAAGGCGCGGGCAAGGCCGATACGCTGACGCTGACCACCGGAAAGCTTGCTGCCGTCGCGCCCTATTTCGGTCTGGTAGCCCGCGGGGAGAGCCAGGATCATCTCATGCGCCTGCGCGAGCATGGCCGCGGCAACGATGTCCTCGTCACGTGCGTGTTCGTCAAACCCGGCGATCGCTTCGGCCACTGTGCCGCCCAGCAGCTCCACGTCCTGAGGAAGGTAGCCGATGAACTGACCAAGCTGGTTGGGGTCCCAGGTATGCAGCGCCGCATCGTCCAGCCGGATCGTCCCGCCAGTCGGTCTTTCAAGCCCTGCCATCAGGCGCAGCAAGGTCGATTTTCCGGCGCCGGACGGGCCGATCACGACGATCAGCCTGGAAGGAGGGCATTGAAAGTTGATGCCTGCGAGGATGGGGCGCTGCGTCGCAGCCGTCCGATATGTCACCCGCTCGACTTCAACTCTGCCGGACGGCGATGGAAGCAGCGTACGTCTCTCTCGAACGACAACTGGAGCTGCTGCGGCCTGAACTTGTGTCCAGGCCTCGCGCGCGGATGTGAGTACGCGCCGCGCCGAGATCAGGCCCTCCATGGGCTGCAGCGTACGGGCGATCAGGATCGAACTGGCAATCAGGCTGCCGGCCAGCACTTCGCTCTGGAGCACGAGCCACGCACCTGCGCCGATTGCGGCAACCTGCAAGATGGTTCTTACCATGCGCGCCGCGGCGCCGATCGCATAAACGCGTTCGCTGGCTCGCACGACGGGCGCCAGAGCCTGATCGTTGAGGTCCATGAATTCGCGGACGGCACCTCTGGTCCAGCCCATCGCACGAACCAGGCCGGAATGCCGGACAACCCCGTCAAGCGTAGCCTGGGTCTTTTGTGCGGCCTGAGACGCCTGCGCGATCTCGGTACGCGCGATCCAGCGGCTCACGACGCCCATCGCGAGCAGAACTGCCGTTCCGACCAGCGCAATCACGCCGTACCAAGGATGCAGGAAGAAGAGAATGAAAATGAAACCCGGCAGGAACGGGGCATCGAGCAGCGCCGCAATCGTTGCGCTCGAAAGGAACGTCCTCAACTCGCGCAGCTTTGCCATGTCCTGCGCCCTGGCGTCACCGCGATTGGTGGCGTCAACAATCATGCTCTCAAGCACGAGGGGAGCGAGGTGCCGCTCAAATCTGACCGCAAAGCGGCTGAGCAGCCGGCTGCGCAGGGTGTCGAACGCGGCGCAGAAAACAAGGGCAATTGCGGCAATGACGGTGAGACCGACAAGAGTTTCGACGCTGCCGCTGCTGATCACCCGATCGAACACCTCGATAGAGTAAAAAGGCACGACCAGGAGCAGCATGTTTATCGACATGCTGAAAGCGACGATCCACATCAGCGCGGATCGTCCGGGAATCAATCCAAGCAGCGAGCGTTGGCTCAACGCTGGAATTTCACTACGACTACGCAAGGACATGAGCGGCCGGCACTATCACCAATTGGGTACTGCAGAGAGCTGGATCGGGACGGCCCGGCAGCCGCCCCGATCGAGCTTGCATCACACGATTTCGATAAGCGTATCGCCAGCAGCGTCGTTGATGTCGTCGATCGACGTGAACGCGGTTGCGTCACCCGTCACGCCAGTGAGCGTGATGGTGCCGAAGCCGAAGTCGATAACCGTATTGGTGCCGTCATCATCGACCACGACCGTGGTCGGATCAAACCCCGCTGCAGCGTCGACATTGATGTGGTCGCCGTCGGTGAAGCTGAAATCGGTGACTTCGTCGTCGCCAAAGCTTGCTCCAGTACCATCGCCAAAGTTGAGCGTATCGGTTCCGCCGCCGCCCGTCAGCATATCGTCGCCGGCGCCACCATCGAGGACATCGGCGCCGTTGCCGCCGTCCAGCTCGTCGTCACCGGCACCGCCATTCAAGGTATCTTCACCAGCAGCACCCGCCAGCGTGTCGGCACCGTCGCCACCGTTCAGCGTATCATCGGCGTCGCCGCCATCGAGCGTGTCGTCTCCGGCATCGCCGTCCAGCGTATCGTCGCCCGCGCCACCGCTGAGATCGTCGTCTCCGGCACCGCCGCTCATGACGTCGTCACCATCGCCACCGGCCATGACGTCGTCGCCGGCGTTGCCAGACATTGTATCGTCGCCGGCACCGCCTTCCATGGTATCCGCATCGGCGCCACCATTCATGGTGTCGTCACCGTCGTTGCCGTTCAGCGTATCGTTGCCGGCGCCTCCGTTCAGCACGTCGTCATCGGCACCCCCGTTCAGCTCGTCGTCGCCCAGGCCGCCGCCGAGCGTATCGGCTCCCGCGTTGCCGTTCAGGACGTCGTCGCCGAGACCGCCGCTGAGCGTATCGACGCCGTCACCGCCGTTCAGCTCGTCGTTACCCGCACCGCCATTCAGCGTATCGTCACCCGCATTGCCCGAGAGGATATCGGCACCGGCATTGCCGCTAATGTCATCGTTTCCAGCTCCACCTTGGATGTCATCGTCGCCTGCGCCACCAGACAGAACGTCATCGTCGGCTCCGCCATCGATAATGTCGTTACCGGCGTTTCCATTGATCGTGTCGACGCCGGCATTGCCGTTCAGCGTATCGGCTCCGGCGCCGCCATTGATCTCATCGTCGCCGTCACCGCCGTCGATCGTGTCATCGCCGGCATTGCCGTCCAGCGTATCGTTGCCGACCCCTCCATCGATTGTATCGTCGCCGGCCCCACCGCTTACGTCGTCATCGCCTTCCAACGCGGTTATCACGTCGGCGCCCGCGAGCCCGTTGATCTGGTCGTCCATTGCCGTGCCGGGTAGTGTGTCGTCGCCAGCCGTTCCATTGATGAGTGCCATGCAATCTACTCCTTGCGCCCGAGCGTGCGCGATGCGGGACGGCTTGCGGCCCGTCATGCACCTAGCGGTTCTGTGTTTGGTTTATTTTCCATCACGATCGATGTGGATCTCATCACGATCGATGTGAGTTCGACGGCGGCAAGTTGGATGAAAACGGGACGGCGTCACAATCCCCATCTGGGGACAAAAAGAAATGTCAGGTAGACGACGTTGGCGCGGCAGAGCCGCGTTCGCTGATCGGCTTGACCGTCAGCTATTTGCTATTTTGACAGAAACCGGTGAGCCAGCCACGATCGGAAATATTCGCACATACTTTTTGATGTGATGGGCTCCGCGAAGCACGACATCAGCGGCTTGCGAAGCGCCGATCACCTTGACGCTGGCCTTTTGACGCTGGCCTTGGGTTGCGTTGATCGCAGAAAGAAACGATATAGGCCTACGGCTGCGGGCCGTCATAGCCCTCGATGACGATCAGCTCGGCGATCGAGTGCGGCTGCCGCAGCTTCATATTGGCCTGGTATTCCGGCGAATTATAGCAGGCCAGCGCTTGCTCGTAGCTGTCGAATTCGATCACGACGTTACGCGACCGGCTCTGGCCTTCGACGGCGGTGAACTTGCCGCCGCGCACGACATAGCGCCCGCCGAATTTCTTGAAGATCGCGGGATTGGCCGCTGCATAGGGCTTGTAGCCCTCGTCATTGTTCACGTCGACGCGACCGATCCAGTATCCCTTGGCCATCTCACTTCTCCGTTTCTTGTTCGATAATTGATTACCCCAGCGCCTGCTTGATTTCCGCCTGGACGGCATCCGCAGCAAGCCTGGGGTCGGCGGCTTCCGTGATCGGGCGTCCGACCACCAGATAGTCCGCGCCGGCGGCAATCGCCCGCGCCGGCGTCATGATGCGCTTCTGGTCGCCGGTCGCAGCGCCCGCCGGGCGGATGCCTGGCGTCACCAGGTTCATCTGGTGGCCGACAATCTTGCGCAAACTTGCCGCCTCTTCCGGCGAGCTGACGAGGCCGTCGACGCCGAGCACCTGCGCCTGCTGGGCGCGCGCTTCCACCAGGTCGGAGACGTTGAGACGATAGCCCGCGGCGTGCAGATCGCCATCGTCATACGAGGTCAGCACGGTGACCGCGAGAATTTTCAAACCCGATCCGGAGCGCGCCTCGACCGCGGCCTTCATGGTCTGCGGATAGGCATGCACCGTGAGGAAAGTCGCGCCGAGTTTTGCGACGCTCTCGACGCCGCGCGCCACCGTGTTGCCGATGTCGTGCAGCTTGAGATCGACGAAAACCTTCTTGCCCGACTTCGCCAGTTGCTGGACCAGCGGCAGACCGCCAGCATAAGCGAGCTGGTAGCCGATCTTGTAGAAACTCACGCTGTCGCCGAGCCGCGCGACCATCGCTTCTGCCTCAGCCACCCCAGGCAAATCGAGTGCGACGATCAGGCGGTCCTTGGCTGCGATATCGGCTGGCTGCATGTCACCTCACATCATGCGTTGGGAAATGTCGATCAACTGCCGCACCATGGCTTTCAGTCCGTCGCTGTCGGCGGCATTCTTCAGGCGGTCCATCTCGTCATAGGCGTCGTCCGCGAACGGCAGTGCGAACTGGTTCGGGATCACCTGGGCATGGCAGGCCGACAGGATCAGCCGGAGCGCGGCCAGCGCGCGGGCGCCGCCGAGCCGGTTGCCGGAGGCGGAAGCGATCGCAAACACCCGGTCGCGGAACACCTGGCCACGGGTCTCGTGCGCGTCCTGCACCCGGCTTACCCAATCGATGGTGTTTTTCACCAGCGCCGGCACCGAGGAATTATATTCCGGCGTCACGATCAGCACGCCGTGATGGGCTCCCATCATGCGCTTCAGGTTGACCGCGTGCTTCGGCACGCCGGATTTCGCCTGCAGGTCGCCGTCATAGATCGGCAACGGAAAATCTGACAGCGAGATGCGGGTGACTTCGGCGCCTTGCTGCGCCAGTGCGTGGGCCGCAACGGCGGCCAGCTTCGCATTCAGCGAGCCTGTGCGTAGCGATCCCGGGATCACGAGGATTTTCAGCGCGGACATATTTGAATTCGTATTCGGGGCAGACCGGCCGCGCGAATACGCGGCGCATCAGCCCTTGCGATACACCCAGACCCGCGCGGGCGGAAGGTTCATCCAGATCCGCTCGGAGGCTTCTGTGGACACGCCCGGCAGCGATTTCGGAATCGGCGGCGCGACCGAATAGGTGAACTGTACGAAGGGCGCCCCGGGCGCGAGCGCGACGAAGGCGTCGCGGATCAGCTTCAGGCGCGTCAGCATCGGTTTCGTCACAAGCGGCAGGCCGGATACCACGGCGGAAGCTGGCGCATCCAGCACGTCCTTCAGCGAGGAGCGTAGCGCGTAGGCGTCGCCTTGCACCACCTTGGCCTGCGGATAGCGGTCGCGCAGCAGCGCGCAGAAGCCCGGATTATACTCGACCAGCACGAGCCGCTTTTGATCGACGCCGTGTTCGATCAGCGCGTTGGTGATCGCGCCGGTCCCGGGCCCAAGTTCGACGACCGGTCCCTGCGCTTCGACGTCGACATATTCTGCCATGGTCCGGGCGAGCAACTTGCTCGACGGCATCACCGCGCCCATGTGCAGCGGCTTTTCAATCCATGAACGAAGGAAGCGGACCTCATCATCGAGACGAGGCTTCTTCAACGCACGCACGGACGATTGCAAAGGCATGTCGCTACCAGGCGGGACCCGCTGACGAGCGGGATGTCAGAAAACAGTCATAAACACGTATAGATCGACGGGGATGTGGTCAAGCCAAACGGTAACGCATCGGCCGCGCCAAAGTACCCGCGATCCCGCAATAAGACACTGTGCAAGCTGAATGAATCATGACTGCGCGACGCGGCGCCGTCCGGCTATCTCCGCGCGTGCGCCTTACGAGCCCGCGCGGTTGCCGAAGAAGTCCTTGACCTTGGTGAAGAAGCCCGCCGCTTCCGGCTGGGTGGCCCCCGATGACAGTTTTTCGAACTCGGAGAGCAGTTCCTGCTGCTTCTTGGTCAGATTCTGTGGCGTTTCGACCATGACCTGGACATACATGTCGCCAGTCTGGCGCGAGCGCAGCACCGGCATGCCTTTTGATGCAATGCGAAAACGGCGGCCCGACTGTGTTCCAGCCGGCACTTTCACCTTGGTCTTGCCCTTATCGATGGTCGGGACCTCGAATTCGCCGCCGAGCGCGGCCGCGACCATCGAGATTGGAACCCGGCAATGCAGATCGGCGCCGTCGCGCTGGAAGAATTCATGGGTCGCCAGCGACAGGAAGATATAGAGATCGCCGGGCGGTCCGCCGCGAACGCCGGCCTCGCCTTCGCCAGCCAGCCGAATGCGCGTGCCGTCCTCGACGCCTTGCGGGATGTTGACCGACAGCGTGCGGTCGCGCGTCACCCGTCCGGTGCCCGAGCAGTTCGGGCAGGCATCCTCGATCATCTGGCCACGGCCCTGACAGCCAGGACAGGTCCGCTCCAGCGTGAAGAAGCCCTGCGCCTGGCGGACGCGGCCGGCCCCGCCGCAGGTCGAGCAGGTCTTCGGCTTGGTGCCGGCCTTGGCGCCGGTGCCCGAGCAGGGCTCGCAGGTGACGGAAACCGGAATCTCGATCTGCGCGGTCTTGCCCTGAAAAGCTTCTTCGAGCGTGATTTCCATGTTGTAGCGCAGGTCGGCGCCGCGTTCGCGACCACCGCCGCGGCCACGCTGGCCGGCCATGCCGAACAGGTCTTCGAAAATATCGGAAAATGACGAGGCGAAGCCCGCGCCGAAGCCGGGGCCGCCGCCGCCCATGCCCTGCTCGAACGCGGCATGGCCGTAGCGGTCATAGGCGGCGCGCTTCTCGCCGTCCTTCAGCACTTCGTAGGCTTCGTTGATTTCCTTGAACTTCACTTCACTGGTGGCGTCGCCCGGATTCTTGTCCGGATGCCATTTCATCGCCAGCTTGCGGAAGGCCGCCTTGAGCTTGCCGTCGTCCGCGTTCCGCTCGACTTCCAGGGTTTCGTAATAGCAGCGCTTGGTGGACATCAGTCAAACCCGCCCGAAGTTCGTCTTCATGCCGAAGGGTGCTTCTCGAAAGATGCCGCCATCGGCTTAACGAAAAATGACCCCCACCCATCGAACGCAAGCCGCGCGCTCTGTTGGATGAGGGTCATGATCGAAAGCCCGCTTTACGCCGACTTCTTGTTGTTCTTGTCGTCGTCGACCTCGGTGAACTCCGCGTCGACCACGTCATCCTTGGCAGCATCCCGCTTGGCGTCCGCCTCGGCCTGCTGCTTGTACATGGCCTCGCCGAGCTTCATCGAAGCCTGCGCCAGCGTGTTGGTCTTGGCCTTGATGGCCTCGGCATCCTCGCCCTTCAGCGCTTCCTTCAGGTCGCTGACGGCGTCCTCGATGGCGCGGCGCTCGCTTTCCTCGACCTTCGAACCGTGTTCGGCCAGCGCCTTCTCGGTGGAATGCACCAGCGCGTCGGCATGGTTCTTGGCGTCGACCGCCTCGCGGCGCTTCTTGTCCTCGGCAGCATTGGCCTCGGCGTCCTTGACCATCTTCTGGATGTCGGATTCCGACAGGCCGCCGGATGCCTGGATCCGGATCTGCTGTTCCTTGCCGGTCGCCTTGTCCTTGGCCGAAACGTTGACGATGCCGTTGGCGTCGATGTCGAAGGTGACCTCGATCTGCGGCATGCCGCGCGGCGCGGGCGGAATGCCCATCAGGTCGAACTGGCCGAGCACCTTGTTGTCGGCAGCCATTTCGCGCTCGCCCTGGAAGACGCGGATGGTGACGGCGTTCTGGTTATCCTCGGCGGTCGAGAACACCTGGCTCTTCTTGGTCGGGATCGTGGTGTTGCGGTCGATGATGCGGGTGAACACGCCGCCCAGCGTCTCGATGCCGAGCGAGAGGGGTGTCACGTCGAGCAGCAGCACGTCCTTGACGTCGCCCTGCAGCACGCCGGCCTGGATCGCCGCACCGATGGCGACGACCTCATCCGGGTTGACGCCCTTGTGCGGCTCCTTGCCGAACAGCTGCTTCACGACTTCCTGCACTTTGGGCATGCGCGTCATGCCGCCGACCAGCACCACTTCGCCGACTTCGGCGGCGGTGAGGCCCGCATCCTTCAGCGCCTTGCGGCACGGCTCGATGGTCTTCTGCACGAGATCGTCGACCAGCGCCTCGAACTTGGCGCGCGTCAGCTTCATCGTCAGATGCTTCGGCCCGGTCTGGTCTGCCGTGATGAACGGCAGGTTGATTTCGGTCTGCGTCGTCGACGACAGCTCGATCTTGGCCTTTTCAGCGGCCTCCTTCAGGCGCTGCAGGGCCAGCTTGTCGTTGCGCAGGTTGATGCCCTGCTCCTTCTGGAACTCATCGGCGAGATAGCTGACGAGGCGCATGTCGAAGTCTTCACCGCCGAGGAAAGTATCGCCGTTGGTCGACTTCACCTCGAACACGCCGTCGCCGATCTCGAGGATCGAGACGTCGAAGGTGCCGCCGCCGAGGTCGTAGACCGCGATGGTGCCGGATTTCGTCTTGTCGAGGCCGTAGGCCAGCGCTGCCGCCGTCGGCTCGTTGATGATGCGCAGCACTTCGAGACCGGCGATCTTGCCGGCGTCCTTGGTGGCCTGACGCTGCGCGTCGTTGAAGTAGGCGGGCACGGTGATGACGGCCTGCTCGACCTTCTGGCCGAGATGGGCTTCCGCGGTCTCCTTCATCTTCTGCAGGATGAAGGCCGAGACCTGCGAGGGCGAATAGGTCTTGCCGTCGGCTTCGACCCAGGCGTCGCCGTTCGATGCCTTGACGATCTTGTAGGGAACGAGCTTCTTGTCCTTCTCGACCATCGGGTCGTCGTAGCGGCGGCCGATCAGGCGCTTCACTGCGAAGAACGTACGCTCGGGATTGGTCACCGCCTGGCGCTTGGCGGGCTGGCCGACGAGACGCTCGCCGTCATCGGTAACGGCAACGATCGACGGCGTCGTGCGCATGCCCTCGGCGTTCTCGATGACTTTGGCAGTCTTGCCGTCCATTACGGCGACGCACGAATTCGTGGTGCCGAGATCGATCCCAATGACCTTTCCCATGGTCCTCATATCCTTCTTTTTGCGGCAGGTTGGCTGGGCCCTGGACGGCGCACCTAACCGAACCCCCAACGTTCAAATACTCGCGATATTGCGACGGTGAGCCTCATATAGGAGGGTGGGTTATGCCTGCAAGGACCGAACGCAAGCTTAGGGCCTGAAAAGCCTGATGTTTGAAAGAATGTGTCAGCTCAGGGCAAGGGCCGGGCCGGCACCTGGAGCGGCGTTAAGCAATCGGCAAGGGCGCTCATCGCCCGCGCCGCCGGGAGGCGGTGCGCATGGGCCCGCCGCCGGGTGGAGGGGAGCGGTATTTGGCCGCTGGAAGCGCCTCAAAAACAGCCCGGAGAGCGGGCAGAAACCCGCAAAATGCCTAGATATCGGAACGTAACGGGGGAACGGACGCCTACCCTGCCCTGTTGCAGGGACATCAAAACCGCTAAAAGCGGGCCGACTGGAACGACCCTGTCGTTCCCGCAAGGCCCAAAGATTCCATTCGAGATTCCATGCGCCGCATCGTCGGGCCGCTGAACGGCCTCCATGCAAACCCGGTAGATCCTTCATGAAGCCCCTTCGATACTTTGCTGCGGTTGCCCTGGTCGTTGCCACCACGTCTTCCGCATTTGCCGCCGATCCGGTCTTCCCGCCGGGCGCGAGGGTCGGCATGACGCCGCTGGTCGGCCTCAACAAGGCGAGAGCGTTCATCGGATTCGAGACCGAGGACCAGGGCGTCAAGGTCCTGGTCGCGGACCTGCCGGCGGAAGCCTATGGCGAGGTCGCCAATGCCTTCAAGGCCAACCCGGGCGGCACCGGCGGCATCAAGCCGGAGAGTATCGAGACATCAGCAGGACTTGGTTACTACACGGTCGAAAACGGCAAGGATGGCGCGACCAATGTGCGCCGCTATTCGATGATCCTGCCCGGCCCCACCTTCTCCGGCTATGTCGCCGTTCAGGTGCCGGAGAACGCCTCGAAGATCTATACCGACGATGCCGTGCGCCAGATGTTCGCTTCCGCCAAGATCCGCACCGAGGTGCCGGTCGAGGAGCAGCTCGGGCTGATGCCGTTCAAGATGAGCGAGCTCTCGAGCTTCAAGAACATCCGCACGCTGGCGCCGGGCGCCGCCCTCATTCTCTCCGACAGCGACGAAAAGAAGGGTTTTGAGATCGCGCCCTTCATGATCATCGGCCTGATCGGCTCGACGGCGGCCTCACCCGACGATCGCGGCCGCTTTGCCCAGCAGATCGCGACCACCATTCCCGGCGTGCGCGACGGGCGGATCACGATGTCCGAGCCGGTCCGCATCGACGGCCAGCCGGGTTACGAGACACGGATCGACGCCATCAGCGGCAAGGACAATACGCCTGTTACGATCGTGCAATGGCTGCGGTTCGGCTCCCAGACCTCGATGCGCATCATCGGCTCCTCGCCGCGCGACGACTGGACCAAGGCGTTTCCGCGCTTCCGGGCCGTACGCGACGGAATTCATCCGCGGGGCTGATCGCGAAATTTGCGGGCGGCGCCGCAATTTCGAGCTTTCGTCGGTACACACATGGAACTAGCCTTGCCTGCTGTCGGGTTCGCAACAGGGGAGACGCGCTATGCTTTCTCGCAGGCTGGTTCTGACAGGTTTAGGCGCGACGTCCGTCGCCGCCCTCGTACCAGGAGCAATCATGGCCGCAGCGGTCAAGCCGGATAACGCTTCGGCGCTCATCGTCATCGACGTGCAGAACTGTTTCCTTCCGGGCGGAAGCCTCGCGGTCAAGGACGGCGACCAGGTCGTGCCCGTCATCAACCGCATCGCCAAGGGCTTTGCCAATGTGGTGCTGACACAGGACTGGCACACCGCGGGCCATGTCTCGTTCGCGACATCGCATTCCGGCAAGAAGCCGTTCGAGACGGTCGATCTTCCCTACGGCAAGCAGGTGCTGTGGCCGGATCATTGCGTGCAGGGCACCGAGGGCGCGTCGCTGTCGAAGGATCTCGCCATCCCGCATGCCGGGCTCGTGATCCGCAAGGGTTTCAACAAGAACGTCGACAGCTATTCGGCCTTCACCGAGGCCGACGGCAAGACCTCGACGGGGCTCGCCGCTTATCTGAAGGCGCGCAAGGTGAAACGGGCGTTCCTCGCCGGCCTCGCCACCGACTACTGCGTGGCATGGAGCGCACTCGACGCGCGCAAGGCCGGCTTCGAAACCTATGTGGTCGAGGACGCCTGCCGCGGCATCGACCTCCAAGGCTCGCTCGCCAAGGCCTGGACCGACATGACCAAGGCTGGCGTCAAGCGCATCCAGTCGGGTGACATTGCGGCGTAGGCGCGTCCTCTCGAAGAGGCCTGGAATGTCCGATCCGGCGGCTCCGTTCGCGTTCGAGATGATCCGTCGTGCGCCGTCGCCGCGCACGGCGGGCCTGATCGCCGGCATCACGGGTTATCGCGAAACGGCGCGCGGCCGATTTTTCCAGCGCGAAACCGCGGGCCTCGTGGTGCCGCTGATCATCAGCGTCGGCACGCCGTTCCTGATCGCGCTCGGGCGCGATCCTGACGCTGATGACCGGCAGCCGAGTTTCGCCGCCGGACTTTATGCCGGCCCGGCCCATATCGAATCCGACGGCGGCGCCGAATGCGTGCAGGTGGATTTCACGCCGCTCGGCGCTTACAGCTTCTTCGGCGGCGCCGTCGTCGATCTCGCCGCGCGCATGGTCGATATCGGCGATGTGCTGGGGCGCGAAGGACGGCAACTGCGCGAGCGGCTTGGCGCGACATCCCGCTGGCAGGATCGCTTCGATCTGGTCGAGGATTTTGTAGCTGGCCGTGCCACCCATCTGCCTTCGTCCGAGATCGCATTCGCCTATGGACGGCTCGCGCACAGCGCGGGCGGCACGCGCATCGCTGCGCTTGCAAGCGAGATCGGCTGGAGCCGCAAGCATCTGGTCGATCGCTTCCGGGCGGAAATTGGTCTGGCGCCGAAGCCGGTCGCCCGCATCATGCGCTTTCATGAAGCGTGCCGGCTTGCGCGGACCGAAACCGCAAGCGGCTGGGCCTCCATTGCGGCCGAAAGCGGGTATTCCGACCAGGCGCATCTGGTCCGCGAATTTGCCGATCTTGCCGGCGAGACCCCGACGGCATGGGCCCGGCGGCTGAGGCTGATCGACAGCCGCCTGACGCGGCCGCTCGAGGCGCGAGCTGCGTAGCCGGCCGGGTAACAAATCTTCAAGCCGGAACTGGAGCACTGCGGCATGGTTGGCGCAGTAGAGCAATCAGCAAGGAGTTGCCATGACCAGTCCAGGCAAAAGCGAAGCGCCACGCCTCTATCCAACGATGCGCTGCCGGGATGCCGAGGCCATGATCGGCTGGCTGAAGGACGTGATTGGTTTCACCGAACGCGTTGTCTACCGCAACGGCGGCACGATCCATCATGCCGAACTTGCCTATGGGCCCTCGATCCTGATGCTCGGCCAGAGCAGGGACGATGAATATGGCAAGCTTGTCGGCGATATCGGTGGTCGCCGCACGGACGCGATTTACGTCGCCGTCGACGATCCCGACTCGCTGCACGCGAGGGTGAAGGCGGTCAGCGGTAGAATCGAAATGGAACTGCGCGACACCGACTACGGCAGCCGCGACTTCGCCTGCCGGGACCCGGAAGGCAATCTCTGGAGTTTTGGGACGTATCGTCCGAGCACAGACGAGAAGCCGCTGTAAGCTTTCCTGCTCAGTTCGCCACGTCGGCCGCCGGCGCGGCCTTGGCACCGCCCTTGGAGACGCCGACCAGTGCCGGGCGCAGGATGCGTTCGCCGATCATGAAGCCGGCCTGCACGACCTGAACCACCGTGCCCGATGGCACCGACGGGTCGGGCACTTCGTACATCGCCTGCTGGAAATTCGGATCGAACTTCTCGCCGGACGGATCGAACTTCTTGACGCCGTTCTTCTCCAGCGTGTTGAGCAGCGAGCGTTCGGTCAGTTCGACGCCTTCGATGAAAGCCTTGATGCCGGGATCGGCGGTCTCTTTCACATCGGCCGGAATCGCATCGAGCGCGCGCTGCAGATTGTCGGCGATTTCGAGAATGTCGCGGGCGAAGCCGGTAATGCCATAGGCGCGCGCGTCGGCAACCTCCTTGGCGGTGCGCTTGCGCAGGTTTTCCATCTCCGCCAGCGTGCGCAGCATCTTGTCGCGCGCCTCGGTCGCCTCCTTGACCAGCAGCTCCACCGCCCCTTCCTCGGGATCGTCGGGCATGATGTAGGGCTTTGAGACCACGGGTTCGCCCGTCTCTGCCGGGTTTGCCGTGTTGTCATTCGGCCGCTTGGGATCGGTCATAAGGCTGCCTTCTCAAAAAACGCGTCTGGCTCAATGGGGATTTGCTGCCCGCGATATCGTGCTTTAGCGGCCGAAAATCAAGCGTTCCATAGCGTTTTCGAGCGAAGTGGGCACCGGTTCGCGTCAAGAAAACGCGTCAGAACAGAAAATCCCGGATTAGGGTCGATTCATGACCGATCAGCCGCCCAGCATCCGGCTGACGATCCGGGCGGCATAATCCACCGTCGGAATCACCCGCGCATAATTGAGCCGGGTTGGCCCGATCACGCCGAGAACGCCGACGATGCGGCCGGACGCATCGCCATAGGGCGCGATGATGGTGGAGGAACCGGACAGCGAAAACAGCTTGTTCTCCGATCCGATGAAGATTCTGACGCCCTCGGCGCGCTCGGCGCGGCCCAGGAGGTCGATCACGCCGCGCTTGGTCTCGAGATCGTCGAACAGCGACTTGACGCGTTCGAGATCTTCCAGCGCGTGCAGATCTTCCAGCAGATTGGCGTGGCCGCGCACGATGAGTTGGCGCTCCTCGTGTTCGCCGCCGGACCAACTCGCAATGCCCGCCTCGATCACCTTCTGCGTCAGTTGATCGAGTTCGACGCGGCTCTGCGCCATCGCGTTTTCGAGCTCAAGGCGCGCTTCGGCCAGCGTGCGGCCGCGAATTCGCGCATTGAGGAAGTTGCTCGCTTCGGTCAGCGCCGACGAAGGCACGCCGGGCGGCAGCGCCAGCACGCGGTTTTCGACCTGGCCGTCTTCACCGACCAGCACCACCAGCGCGCGCTCCGGCTCCAGCCGCACGAATTCGATGTGCTTCAGCCGCGAATTGGATTTCGCCGTCAGCACCACGGCGGCCGCCCGCGTCAGGCCGGACAGCCGCGTCAGCGCTTCGCCGAGCGCGGCCTCGACCGATTGCGCGCGGCCGACGGAAGCAAGCTGGTTCTGGATCGATTCACGCTCCGGCCCGGTAAGATCGCCAACCTGCATCAAGGCATCGACGAAGAAGCGCAGGCCGAGTTCGGTCGGCAGCCGGCCCGCCGACGTATGCGGCGCGTAGATCAGGCCGAGCGCTTCGAGGTCCGACATCACGTTGCGGACGGACGCCGGCGATAGCGGTACCGCGATCAGGCGGGAAATGTTGCGCGAGCCGACCGGCTCGCCGGTGGCGAGATAACTCTCGACGATTTGACGAAAAATGTCGCGCGACCGCTCGTTGAGCTGAGCCAGCCCGGCATGCGGCGCGATCAGTCCAATCGGATCGTGGTGGGCCACTAACTCTTCCTCCCAGCACCCCTAATTTGTCCATCCGGGGCGCCGATGACAAGCACGCTCTGTTCATGGCGTTTTCCGGCAGAATGGCCGCCATTCGCGTGAAGAAAGCACGTCAAAACATCATGAAATTGCAGGCAAAAGCCCTTGCCGCTGCCCGTTCCCCCTCCTACAAGCACCGCAACCGGATTTTCGCCTCGATTTCGAAAGGATTTCCCATGCGGCCAAGCCGCCGTGCGCCCGATCAGTTGCGCCCCGTGTCGCTGGAACGCGGCGTGGTAAAGTACGCCGAAGGTTCCTGCATGGTGAAGTTCGGCGACACCCATGTGCTTGTTACGGCGACGCTGGAAGAGCGGCTGCCGCCTTGGCTGAAGGGTCAGGGCCGCGGCTGGGTCACGGCCGAATATGGCATGCTGCCGCGCGCCACCCTTGAGCGCACCCGCCGCGAGGCTGCCGCCGGCAAACAGGGCGGCCGCACGGTCGAAATCCAGCGGCTGATCGGCCGCTCCTTGCGCGCAGCCGTCGACCTCGAAGCGCTCGGCGAGCGCCAGATCACGGTGGACTGCGACGTGATCCAGGCCGATGGCGGCACCCGCACCGCCTCGATCACCGGCGCGTGGGTGGCACTGGCCGACTGCATCGGCTGGATGAAGAGCCGCAACATGCTGAAAGCGAACGTTTTGCGCGACAATGTCGCCGCGATCTCCTGCGGCATCTATCAGGGCACGCCGGTCCTCGACCTCGACTATGCCGAGGATTCCGAGGCCGAGACCGACGCCAATTTCGTCATGACCGGCGACGGCCGCATCATCGAGGTGCAGGGCACGGCCGAAAAGACGCCGTTCTCGCAGGATGAGTTCCTGGCGCTGATGGAACTGGCGCGCAAGGGTGTCGCGCGCCTGGTGGACTTGCAGAAGCTGGCCGTCGCGTGAACCGTAAAGACTGTCGTCATGCCCGGGCTTGACCCGGGCATCCACGACTTCCTTTCTTCCTAAGACGTGGATGGCCGGGACAAGCCCGGCCATGACGGAATACAAATGCACATGGCTCAGCACCGTCGAATCACCGGCCGGCTCGTGATCGCGACCCACAATCCCGGCAAGCTTGCCGAGATGCGGGAACTGCTGGCGCCGCATGGCGTCGAGGCGGTCTCCGCGGGCGAACTCGGCCTCGGCGAGCCCGAGGAAACCGGCAAGACGTTCCAAGCCAACGCCGCGATCAAGGCGATCGCGGCGGCGAACGCTGCGCAATTGCCCGCCTTTGCCGATGATTCCGGCCTGGTCGTCGATGCGCTCAACGGCGCCCCCGGCATCTACTCGGCGCGCTGGGCCGGCGAGGGCAAGGACTTCATGGCGGCGATGACCCGGATCGAGCGCCTGCTGCAGGAACGCGGCGCGACCACGCCGGACAAGCGCAAGGCGCATTTCGTATCCGCATTGTGCGTTGCCTGGCCCGACGGCCATGTCGAGGAGGTCGAGGCACGGGTCGATGGAACCCTGGCCTGGCCGCCGCGCGGCAGCGCCGGTTTCGGCTATGATCCGGCCTTCCTGCCCGACGGGCATGCCAGGACCTTTGGCGAGATGACCTCGATCGAAAAGCACGGCCTGCCGCCGCTCGGCCTCGGCCTGTCACACCGGGCGCGTGCCTTCGTCAAACTGGCGGAGATCTGCCTTGGCTAGTCGCGAGCGACCACGCCCCAAGGAGGCCTTCGGTGTCTACGTGCACTGGCCGTTCTGCCTGTCGAAATGCCCCTATTGCGATTTCAACAGCCATGTCCGCCACGCGCCGATCGACGAGCAGCGCTTCGCGCGCGCCTTCGCCCGCGAGATCGAGAGCACGGCGGAGCGCGCGCCTGGCAAAACCGTCACCTCGATCTTTCTCGGCGGCGGCACGCCGTCGCTAATGCAGCCGCAGACCGTCGGCGCGATCCTCGACGCGATCGGCAAACACTGGCGCGTTGCCGGCAATGTCGAAGTCACGCTGGAAGCCAATCCGACCAGCGTCGAGGCGACGCGGTTTCGCGGCTACCGCGCAGCCGGCGTCAACCGCGTCTCGCTCGGTGTACAGGCGCTCGACGACGCCTCGCTGAAAGCGCTGGGACGGCTCCATACCGCACGCGAAGCGCTCGATGCCGTCGCGATCGCCCGCTCCGCGTTCGACCGCTATTCGTTCGACCTGATCTACGCCCGCCCCGACCAGACCCCGCAGATGTGGACGGATGAACTCAAGCTCGCGATCTCGGAAGCCGCCGAGCATCTCTCGCTCTACCAGCTCACCATCGAGGAAGGCACGCCGTTCTTCGGCCTGCATGCCGCGGGCAAATTGAAGACGCCGGACGAGACGCTGGCGCGCGCGCTCTATGATGTCACACAGGACGTCTGCGCCGCGCACGGACTGCCGGCCTACGAAATTTCCAACCACGCCCGCGAAGGCGCGGAGTGCCAGCACAATCTGGTCTACTGGCGCGGCGACGAATATGCCGGCATCGGGCCGGGCGCGCATGGCCGCCTCGACATCGACGGCATCAGGCACGCGACCGCGACCGAGAAGCGGCCGGAGGCCTGGCTGATGCGCGTCGAGGCCAAGGGCCACGGCGTCGTCACCGACGATGACCTGAACAGCGAAGAACGCGCTGACGAATATCTGCTGATGGGATTGCGCCTCGCCGAAGGCATCGACCCCAAACGCTATGCGACGTTGTCCGGCCGCGCGCTCGACCCGGGCCGTATCGCCATCTTGCGCGAGGAAGGCGCGATCTCCGTCGACGCCGATGGCAGGCTGCGGGTAACGAAGGATGGTTTTCCGGTGCTCGACGCTGTTGTTGCAGACCTCGCGGCATAACGCGCAGCCGTAGCCCGGATGAAGCGCAGCGCAATCCGGGGACAGTGCGTCCCGCTTGCGAGACCTTCCCGGGTTACGCTTCGCTTCACCCGGGCTACGCAAACGTTCATCAAGGTTTTATAAGCCAACACGCGAGGATTGCGCGCAGCGCATGCCCATTTGTGCTAGATCAGTTTCGCCCCGCCTCTTTCTGAACGACCATCGTGAACGACCGGACGATATCCCCGCCGATCCATGATCCCGAACTCGACCGCCGTGTCAAAGACGCCGGCGCGAGCAAGACCGTTTACGCGCTCGTCATGCCGGAGACGGAAGCGGCAAAAAACCTCATTCTTGGAAATGCGGCCGACGCCGCGCGCCGTCACCACCTCGAACAATTCCGTGACGCCTGGACCGGCAAGCAGTTCGCTTCGCATGAAGCCTTTCTCGAACGCTGGATGGCATGGGCAGCGCCGGTCATCGCAATCGACACGGCCGGCTTTTCGTGGCGCTATCCGACCGCCGGCGGCAGCGAAGCGCTGTTTCATGTCATCACCGACTATGGCAACCGCGCCCGCGTCGAGCGCTTCAATCCGGAAGTGCACGTCTTTACCGGCGAGTATGAAGGCTACAAGGCCTATGCCGAAGCCTGCGGCATCGCCGTCGTCGAACATCCGCGCGCCGACTGGCAGGCCGTCGGCCGCGCGCTGCCGGCAACCGCGCTGTTCTGCCTGAGCCAGCCGTCCGCCATCGACGGCAATGTGTGGCGCGAGGCCAACGACTTCCTCGCTTTGCTCGCCGCTGGCGCAAAAGCGCCGCGCGTGTTGCTCGACGTCACCTATGTCGGCTCCATCGCCGAACAACCCGCCGCGCGCATTGCCGCCGACAGCCCGTCCGTGCAGGTGCTCGCCTTCAGCCTGTCAAAGCCGTTCGGGGTTTATTACGACCGCATCGGCGGCGTGCTGTGCCGCAAGGCAATGCCGAGCCTGTTCGGCAATCAATGGTTCAAGAACCTCACCTCGCTGCAGCTCGGCCATGCCCTGCTCGATCGTCACGACGTGTTCGATCTGCCGCGCCGCTATAAATCCGTACAGCATGAGGCCGCGGCGCGCGTCGGCCGCCGCCTCGGCCTGACGCTGTCGCCCTGCGACGTCACCGTGCTGGCGAAGGCGGACGCCAGCGCAGCCACCGATCATGCGCTCGCCGCATTCCTGCGCCGACCGGCCGGCGATCTCAACGCGCCGCTCAGGCTGTGCCTGACACCGACCATGGCCGAAATGATCGGCACAGCCGGACCGATCGCGAATCCGGGAGCCGCGCCATGAGGAACGCGATCATCCTGACCAGCCGTGAGGAGATTCACCGCCACGTGCACGGGCTGTGGCGCAGTGCTCCGATCCGCGCCTCGCATGCCGAACGCGGCTTCATTCACGACATCATCGAACAATTCGCAAATCTGCCGCGGCTGTTCTGCGATACGACCGACGATCGGCTGGAGCGCGCGCATTTCTGCTCGTGGTGGGGCGTCACCATGAATCGCGCCTACGACAATCCGGCGATCGAGGATCTCTATCGTTTGCACGAGATGTTCCATGCGGCTTTCATGCCCTATTTCCCCGGCATCGGTTTCGACGCCTTCCACCGCAAGATGGAAGACAATGAGTTGAAGGCCAGCGTCTGTTCGGAGATTCGGGTCTATTTCGAATTGCCGCATTTGCGCGAGATCGCGTTCCCGCATCCGATCTACGCCGACCGCTTCCTGTCCGATCCCGCGATGCAGACGCTCTGGCGCGAGAACAAGCCGGTCGCGATCGAAACGCTGCAGGAAGCGCGGCGCGACGTGATGTTCTCGAAACCCGAGCACGAGATGGATCTGACCGAGCGCTGGATCCGCCGCTTCGCGCTGCAGAACCGGCAATGGTCGACCTGCTGGTACGATCGCTACGGCGAGATCGAGCAGCACATGTTCGCGTTTCAGATACGATCGCTGCAGGGCGACCGCTCCGGCGCCATTGCCGAGCATGCCGCATGGATCGAGGCGCAGGCCGCACAGGATGCCGACGATCACATCCCCTATCGCCAGGAAGCAGCGCTGTTCGCAAACATCTACTGGAGCAACCGGCGGCGCTACGAAGCCGAGTTCGCGAAGGCGACGAAAACCGGTTAAAAATTACGCCCCAAAACTCTTCGGCGAGCCGGCGACCGCCGTGCTGCCGCCGCTGGCGACCTTCATCACCGCGAGGCCTCGCTCGTTGGTGCCGTCGGAGCGGAAGCGGAACAGCCCGTCGGTGCCGGCAAAGCCGGACGGGTTGGTCAGCGTCTCCGGCGCGAAGCGTTGACCGCCCTGTTTCGACAGTGCGGCGACCAGCGCCACCGCGTCATAGGCGAGCGTCGCGGTGCGCACGGGGTCGCTGCCGTATTTGGCGCGGTAGCGGCCGGCGAAGGCGCGGAAACCCGACGGATCGGGCGCGGCATAGAGCCCGCCCTGCAGCGGCGCGCTCGCATAGACCCGCGGATTGTCCCAGAGCCCGGTGCCGAGCAACTGGATGTTGCGCAGATTCGCGCCCGCTGCGGTCAAGGCATCCGCCGATGCCACGACGGATTCGCCGTCATCGGCGATGAACAGCGCATCCGCCGAGCCCAGCGACTGCGCCACCGTCCGCGCCGCCCCGGCGCGATCGGCGGCGTATTTCTCGAAAGCGACGACGCGTCCCTTCCGGCCGACCGCCTGCTTGAAGGCTGCTTCCACCACGTTGCCGTAGGCATTGTCCGGCAGCAGCGCCGCGAAGGATTTCTTTCCGATGCTGGCGGAATAATCGACGATCCGGTTGACGTCGGATTCGGGCAGGAAGCTGAGCAGATAGACGCCGCGCCCGGCGACGCTCGAATCGGTCGAGAACGCGATCACCGAAACGCCCTTCGCGCGCGTCAGTTGCGCGGTCGCCGGCACCGAGGCCGCGAACAGCGGGCCCAGGATGATTTCCGCGCCCTCGCCGAGCGCCTGCTGCGTCACCTGCTGGGCGCCCTGCGGCAGGCCGCCGTCATCCTTGATCAGAAGCTGGATGTTCGGGTTCTGGAATTCCGCCAGCGCCATCTCGGCCGCATTCTTCATCGATTGCGCGGCGACGCCGGCATTGCCAGCGGCCGACAGCGGCAGGATCAGGCCGACCTTGACCTGTCCGGCGCCGATCGCGACCGGCTGTTGCTGCGGGCCCGGGGGTCCCTCGGGCGCGGACGGGCCGAACGGATTGGAAATCGGACTGTTGCCGGCGCAGGCGCCGAGCAGCGGCGCACCGAGAATCAGACCGAGTGCGGTCCGCCGGGTCGGTCCAAACGGACGAATAACCGGGGATTCAGGCGTGCGAATGAGAGGGCCTACCATCTTGTCTCTTCTCTTGACCGACCGCCGTCGGTCAGGACCTCCACCCCAAAACACGAAGGTAGATTCAGCATATTGTCTGCGAATAGTTAACTAAAACAAAAGGATTACACCCCGCACGGCGCATAGCCGTTGCCAAACATCAACTTGCCTCGGTCCCACCGCGATGTGGCGCCGGGCTCGCGGGCGCTCTAGATTGCCATTATGCGCGCAAGAACCAGTTCCAACTACGGCCCTGACACCGAACCGGGTTCGGTCAACAGAACATTTTTGATTCAGGGCCACATCCTGAATGCGCCGAAGCCGGTTCCGGGCCTCCATCTGGTGGCAACCCCGATCGGCAATCTCGGCGACATTACCTTGCGCGCGCTGGAGACCCTGGCCGGCGTCGACATCGTCGCCTGCGAGGACACCCGAATCACCCGCCGCCTGATCGAACGCTATGCGATTTCAGCAGAGCTCAAACCGTATCACGAACACAACGCGGCGATGGCGCGACCGAAGATCCTGGAGCGGCTGGCCCAGGGCGCATCCATCGCGCTGGTATCGGATGCCGGCACGCCCCTGATCTCGGATCCCGGCTTCAAGCTGGTGCGCGAAGTCTCGGCCGCCGGCCATGCCGTGATCGCGGTGCCGGGCGCATCGTCGGTGCTGACAGCGCTCTCGGTCGCGGCGCTCCCCACCGACCGCTTCTTCTTCGAGGGATTTTTGCCTGCCAAGCAGGTCTCGCGGCGGACCCGGCTCACCGAACTTTCCCGCATCGACGCCACGCTGGTGATGTTCGAATCCGGCAACCGCGTGCAGGAGACGCTCGCCGATCTCTCGGAAGTCATGGCCGGCCGCGACGCCGCGATCTGCCGCGAGCTCACCAAGCTGCACGAGGAGATTACGCGCGCGCCGATATCGGAATTGGCGAAGGCCGCCGATCGGCTGGAAACCCGCGGCGAATTCGTGCTCATCGTCGGTCCGCCGCGCAAGGACGCCGATGTCATGACCCAGCACGACCTCGACGATCTCCTGCGCACCTCGCTTGCGCGCGAAAGCGTCAAGGACAGCGTCGCGCATGCGGTAGAGCTCTCGGGACGGCCGCGCCGCGAGGTCTATGCCCGCGCGCTGGAGCTCGCAAAAGAAGCCAGGGGCGATGATGGCGAAGACTGACGGCATTCCGCCCGACGTGACCGCCAAGCTTGCCGCGCCCGAGCGGGTCGCCGCCTTTCGTACCGGGCTTTCGGCCGAGAGCCGCGCCGCGGCCTATTTGATGGCCAGGGGTTACCGTATCCTCGCAAAGCGCTTCCGCACGCCCTATGGCGAGATCGACCTGGTGGCGAAGAAGCGCAATCTCGTGGCCTTCATCGAGGTTAAGGCGCGCGCCAGCCTCGATGACGCCGCCTATGCCGTCACGCCGCGCCAGCAGGGGCGCATCATCAATGCCGCGCAAGCCTGGCTGATGGCGCATCCCGAGCATGCCGAATTCGAGCTACGATTTGACGCCGTCCTGATTGCGCCGCGGCGTCTGCCACGCCATCTGTTAGCGGCATTCGACGCCAGCCCTTAAAGGCATTAATTTGGACGCGTTTTCTTGACGCGAACCGGTACCCACTTCGCTTGAAAACGCCATGACCCTCCAGAGCCCCGGACCTTCCCTATGAAACTGAATGTCGCCGTCCAGATGGATCCCATCGCGCGTATCAACATCCGCGGCGATTCGACCTTTGCGCTGCTGCTGGAGGCGCAAAAGCGCGGCCACAGCCTTTCCTACTACACCCCCGACAAGCTCTCGCTGCGCGGTGAGGAGCTGGTGGCGCCGGTGCAAAAGCTGACCGTCCGCGACGAGATCGGCGACCATTTTACGCTGGGCGAGCCCAAGCGCGAGTCGCTCGAGGCGTTCGACGTCATCCTGCTGCGACAGGACCCGCCCTTCGACCTCGCCTATATCACCTCGACCCATTTCCTCGAGCGCATCCACCCGAAGACGCTGGTGGTGAACAATCCGGCTTCGGTGCGCGACGCGCCGGAAAAACTGTTCGTGATGAATTTTCCGCAGTTGATGCCGCCGACGCTGATCTCGCGCGACCTCGACGAAATCAACTCGTTCCGCGACCAGCACGGCGCCGTCGTCATGAAGCCGCTGCACGGCCATGGCGGCGCGGCGGTGTTCCGCGTGATGCCGCAGGACATGAATTTCGGCTCGCTGTTCGACATGTTCTCGGTGACCTTCCGCGAGCCCTGGGTGATCCAGCGCTTCCTTCCCGAGGTGAAGCATGGCGACAAGCGCATCATCCTGGTCGACGGCGAGTTTGCCGGCGCGGTCAACCGCGTGCCCGCCCCTGATGACCTCCGCTCCAACATGGTGCGCGGCGGCGCCGCGCAGGCGACCGATCTCTCTCCGCGCGAGCGCGAAATCTGCGATACGCTGGGACCTGCGCTGCGCGAACGCGGATTGCTGTTCGTCGGCATCGACGTGATCGACGGCAACCTGACCGAAATCAACGTGACGTCGCCGACGGGCATCCGCGCGATCCAGCGGCTCAACGGCCCTGATGTTGCCGGCAAGATCTGGGACACCATCGAGAAGAAGCGCGCCGGGAAATAATTTTCGCTCGCGCCCTATCGGCCAACCAATTTCGCCGCGTCCGTTACGCAGGAACTTGGGCCGAATGAATTGCATGCTGCCGGTTGAATGGAACCGACGGAGAGAGTCGTGGCGCCGCTCTGCTGCGCCGTCGGCAACGGCCCGTGGGATTCCGGGACGTCTATCGCCATGTGATCCAGTATTCTATCATCCTGCGGCCATTCGTTGGACAAGACTGCACGGAGCGTCGGCTGCATGGTCGACCTGCCACCTGCGGATGACATTGGACGGAAAAGGAAACGCCAATGAACTCCACACCTACTCCGAAAGAAACTGAACCCCACGATGCCCCGATCGCAGGCGCCGACGAACGGCTCGCGCACGCCCACGAGCAGATCAAGCGCGCGGATGAACAGCTCACGCGTTTGACTGAACAGCTCGCAAGGATGGAGCGCGATGACGCGCATCCGCCTTCGGCCCAGCCCGCCCCGCAATCGCCGCCTGCGCCATCACCGGAAAAAAGACCGGCGTTTCGGACCCTCGTCGCCTTGCCAGTGGCGGCGTGCATCGTTGTCGCTGCCCTGGTTTGGCAGGCATCCTATGGCGGCGGGGACAAGCCGGGTGTCGCCGGCTCAGCACCGCAGCTCGCTTCATCTCCATCATCACCGCCGGAAAATCCGCCATCGCCCGCGCAGCCCGCCCCGTCCACTGTTCAAGTGGCCGCAACGGAGGCTCCATCACAGGCACCACCGTCACAGGCAGCACCACCACCAGCATCACCGCCGCAAACATCTCCGCCTCAAGCAGCACCTCCACAAGCAGCAACCCTGGCGCAGGCCGCACCGCCGCAAGACGCCACGCCGCCAACCGCCGCGGCAGCTCCCGACCAGACACAGTTGCTGCAAACGATCGTGGGGGACCTCGCGAAGCTTGAGCGAAACATCGAACAGCTCAAGGCGAACCAGCAGCAAATCACCAGTGACAATTCAAAAGCCATTGGGGAGCTGAAGGCGAGCCAGGAAGAGATGAAACGCGCGCTCGCGAAGGTTTCGGAGCAGAGCCCGCCCAGGGCGTCACCGCCTCCGGCGAAGCCGACCCCGACCTTCCGCAGGCCGGAGCGGTCGCCGCCGCAAGCGAGATATCGGCCCCGATACCCAAGGGAGTGGATCTACGACGACGATTGGTAGCCGTCGACAAAGCGCGGCGCCAAATAACGCCGACTCGCCCGCATTTTGACATCCCTGTTGTGCCGTCTCCGCCCACTTGCCAATTTCGGCAAGCGGGCGCAGCCTGTAGCGACGGATGAATCCGTCCGGGCATATACTGCAATTCAATAAAATCAGTGGGAGGACGACGCATGACGACGAATCTTTCGCGACGGTCTTTGCTTGCGCTCGGCGCAGGACTCGGAATGGGTGTTGGCGCCTCAACGATGCTCGGCGGCGGCGCACTGGCCAAGGCGCCCAAGCTCGCCACGCAGACGCCCTACTGGCACCGCTTCGTTCTCGGCGACGCCGAGGTCACCGTCGTCTCCGACGGCCCGCTGCCGCTCGGCGATCCCTCCGGCACCTTCACCGGCGTGCCGAAGGAAGAGGTGAAGAAGATGCTCTCCGACAACTTCCTCAACCCTGACAATGTCGTGCTGGAGCAGAACTCGCCGGTCGTGAACACCGGCGACAAGCTGATCCTGTTCGACACCGGCATGGGCACCTCGAAGGCGTTCGGCCCGACCACCGGTCAGCAACAGAAGAACCTCGCGGCCGCCGGCATCAAGGCGAGCGACATCGACGCCGTGGTGTGCTCGCACGCCCATATCGACCATATCGGCGGCCTCGTCGGTGCCGACGACAAGCCGCTATTCCCGAACGCGCAGGTCTACATCGCCCAGAGCGATTTCGATTTCTGGACCGATGAAGGCAAGCTCGGCAGCCCGCTGAAGGATTTCATCCTCCACGCCCGCAAGAACCTGATGCCGGTGCGCGACCGCATCGTGTTCATCAAGGACAATCAGGAATTCCTGCCCGGCGTCACCGCGCTTTCGGCGCCCGGCCACACCGTCGGCCACACCATCTTCATGGTGAGCTCGAAGGGCAAATCCTTCTGCTTCCTCGGCGACCTCTCGCATCACGCGGTGCTCTTGCTGGAGAAGCCGCGGATGGAATTCTCCTACGATAGCGATCCGAAGCAGGCCGCGAACTCGCGGGTGAAGATGCTGGACATGCTCGCCGCCCAGAAGATCCCTGTGATGTCCTATCACTTCGCCTGGCCGGGCTTCGGCCACGTCGCCAAGAACGGCGACGGTTTCAGGTATTATCCCGAGCCGATGAACATGCAGCTCTGAAGATGCTCGATCCGGGGCTTGCCGGTGGCTGGCCCCGGATCGTCAAGCCACTGCCGCAGGCGTGCGCGCATCTCTCGGGAACCATCGCGGATCGCCGAAATTTGTTTTGCCGTAAGAATTTGTTTTGCCGTAAGGGAGGAAGCTGTAGCGGAATTTCCGGCCCCGGGCCGGGACAAGATGCCTGAGAGCAAGATGAGCGTCAGGCCGCAGGGCCAACCGGCTTCCAAGCCGAAATAGCGAGGCCCGCGTCTCGGCCGCTTGGCAGCCAGTTTGGAGGCCCGGCAAATGACCAAGGACATGATAGCGATCAGCGCTGGAATGCTATTCGTTGGGCTGGCCGTATGGAGCCTGCGCGACACCCCACCTCATCCAAGCCCCGAGACGACGCAGGCGATGCGCATTCTCGCCGACGATCCGGCGCTGAAGCATGTTTCCGAGAGCAGCCCATACATGAGAACGGAGCGCTGAAGACGGCGGCTGCCCGTCGGAATGTATCCACGCCCCGAGGTTGTGCCGGTCTGACAGGCAGACGGCGCAGACGGGATCGTTTGCGTCTATGTTCTTCAAATGTTCTTGACTTACCCTCCGGTTCCCCGCTACCTTCGATTGCGTCACGAGGGGCGGCATGGTTGCGCGGGTATCTACTGTAGCCTTTGAAGGGATCGAGGCCCGCGCGGTCGACGTGCAGGTGCAGGTCGCGCCCGGCCTGCCGGCGTTTGCGATCGTCGGCCTGCCGGACAAGGCGGTGTCGGAGGCGCGGGAGCGGGTCCGCTCGGCCCTGGTCGCCTCGGGCCTAGCCCTCCCCGCCCGCCGGATCACGGTCAACCTCGCACCGGCCGACGTTCCGAAGGAAGGCAGCCACTATGATCTGCCGATCGCGCTCGGGCTGATGGCGGCGATCGGCGCCATCCCGCCGGATGCGCTCAACGGCTTTACCGTGCTCGGCGAACTCGGACTCGACGGCTCAATCGCGCCGGTCGCTGGCGTGTTGCCGGCTGCGATCGGGGCGAATGGGCGCGAGGAAGGGCTGATCTGTCCGGCGGCGTGCGGCTCGGAAGCGGCCTGGGCGAGTCCAGATATCCAGATCATCGCGGCCAAATCGCTGATCCAGATCGCCAACCATTTCAAAGGCACGCAGGTGCTGTCGCGCCCGCAGCCGCGCGTGCACGAGCAGGAAGCAACCCATCTCGACCTACGCGACATCAAGGGCCAGGAAAGCGCCAAACGCGCGCTGGAGATTGCGGCGGCCGGCGGACATCATTTGCTGATGATCGGCTCGCCCGGCGCAGGCAAGTCGATGCTGGCGGCGCGGCTGCCCTCGATCCTGCCGCCGCTGTCGCCGTCCGAGCTGCTGGAGGTCTCGATGATCGCCTCCGTCGCCGGCGAAATCCGCGATGGCGCATTGACCGCGCGGCGACCGTTCCGCAGCCCCCATCATTCCGCCAGCATGGCCGCGCTGACCGGTGGCGGCCTGCGCGCCAGACCTGGCGAGATTTCGCTTTCGCATCAGGGCGTCTTGTTCCTCGACGAACTGCCGGAGTTCGATCCGCGCGTGCTGGATTCCCTGCGCCAGCCGCTGGAGAATGGCGAGGTCTCGGTGTCGCGTGCCAATCATCGCGTCACCTATCCCGCCCGCTTTATGCTGGTCGCGGCGATGAATCCCTGCCGCTGCGGCCAGGCCTATGATCCCGGCTATTCCTGCCGGCGCGCGCCGATCGAGCGCTGCACCGCGGATTACCAGATGCGCATCTCCGGCCCGCTGATGGACCGCATCGACCTGCGCATCGAGGTCCCGGCGGTGACCGCCGCCGACCTGATCCTGCCGCCGCCATCCGAAGGCTCGGCCGAAGTTGCAGCCCGCGTCGCCGCCGCCCGCGCCATCCAGCTCGCGCGCTACGCAGCCGCCGGCATGCCGCAGATCCGCACCAACGCCGAAGCACCGGCCTCGCTATTGGAAACGATCGCGCAACCGGATACGCAGGGCCAGAAACTGTTGCGCGATGCCGCCGACACCATGAAGCTGACCGCACGCGGCTATCACCGCGTGCTCCGCGTCGCGCGCACGCTCGCCGATCTCGATCGCGCCGAAAAGATCGGCCGGCTGCATCTGGCCGAAGCGCTGTCCTATCGTGCGCTGGCGGAGGACTTGCGGCGCGCGGCATAGATCGAGCCCCGGTTCTGATTCGATCGGGGCTCAGTTGCGTCGCAACAGCTCTTCCGGCGCAGGATGCACCGAAAGATCATCAAATAATCCAAGCGTTTGCCCTTCATTATTTGATTCAGATCAATGAACGATTTCCCGGGTCCACCTACCCTGATGTCGCGGTGACGTATCCTGCAACGACGCGGGAACCCTCTTCGCGCCCTCCGTCTGACGGCGATGGCAATTGGCAAGGTGGCCGGCATGGGCGGGAACGCTCGGCCGGCTGAGCAATTATTCGATTCCAAGGCGGCAGATCGTTACATGGCCGATACGTCAACTCATCATGATGCGCAGCCGGAAAAGGTGCACGGGGCAAGTCGACGTGCCGAGTTGCTGGTATTCGCCATCATCGCCGCCTTCATCTGGCCGGTGGTCGCCGTCGGCGTGGTCGGCGGCTATGGCTTTCTGGTGTGGATGTCCCAGTTGATCCTGGGGCCGCCCGGTCCTCCGGGAGCATGAAACGCCATGCAAACCCAAGGACCTTCGCAACCCCAAGGCCCCTCGCGCCGTGCTCTGTTTCGCGGTCAATTCCTCACCAAGCCGGTCGCCGTCATCGGTGACGAATGCCTCGCCGAAGCCGGCATCTTCTGCCGTTCCTGCGGCGATGTCTGTCCTGTTTCCGCGATTCATTTCCGTCCTCGCATTGGATTACCGCCTCAGGCCGTCATCAATGAAGCCGCCTGCACCGGATGCGGTGAATGCATCGGCGCCTGCCCGGGCGCAACGATCGCGCTGGGCGCTGCGCGTGGCGGAGACATCGCATGACAGACGAAGCCACCATTCACATTTCGAGCGCGGTCGTATCCGTGCTGCCCAAACATCGGGACGAGGTGCTGCAGGCGCTCGCGGCGCTGCCGGAGGTCGAAGTCCATCAGCGCGACGCCAGAAAGATCGTCATCGTGATGGAGGCGGCCGAGAGCGGAATCCTCGGTGCCCGCCTCGCCGAAATCGCATGCTGGCAGGGAGTCCTGTCGGCCAACATGGTGTTCGAGCAGGTCGAAAGATCAGCCGATATCGGAGACTAGGTCATGTCACTCTCGCGACGCGAATTGTTGAAGGCGCAGGCCGCCGCCGTGGCCGCCGCAGCCGCCGGCATCGCCGCGCCTGCGGCCGCGCAACCGGTGACGGGCGGCGGCAGCTCGCTGGAAATCAAATGGTCGAAGGCACCTTGCCGTTTCTGCGGTACCGGCTGCGGGGTGATGGTCGGCGTCAAGAGCGGCAAGGTCGTCGCGACCCACGGCGATACGCTCGCCGAGGTCAATCGCGGGCTGAACTGCATCAAGGGATACTTCCTTTCCAAGATCATGTATGGCGGCGACCGCCTGACCGCGCCGCTTTTGCGCAAGAAGGGTGGCGCCTTCGCGAAGGACGGCGAACTGACGCCGGTGAGCTGGGATGAAGCCTTCGACGTCATGGCGGCCAAGGCCAAGGCGGTGCTGAAGGAGAAGGGCCCGACGGCGCTCGGCATGTTCGGGTCGGGGCAATGGACGGTTTATGAAGGCTACGCCGCCACCAAGCTGATGCGCGCCGGATTCCGCTCCAACAACCTCGATCCCAATGCCCGCCATTGCATGGCCTCCGCAGCGGTCGCCTTCATGCGCACCTTCGGCATGGACGAGCCGATGGGCTGCTACGACGATTTCGAAGCCGCCGACGCCTTCGTGCTGTGGGGCTCGAACATGGCCGAGATGCATCCGATCCTCTGGACGCGTCTCACCGACCGCCGGTTGAGCCAGCCGCATGTGAAGGTGGCCGTGCTCCAGACCTTCACCAACCGTAGCTCCGACCTTGCCGACATCCCGATCGTGTTCAAGCCCGGCACGGATCTCGCGATCCTGAACTACATCGCCAACCACATCATCACGACGGGACGGGTCAACCGAGATTTTGTGAAGAACCATACCACCTTCGTGAAGGGCACGGTCGATATCGGATACGGCTTGCGCCCGGATCATCCGCTCGAGGTCAAGGCCAAGGGCGCCGCGAACCCAGGCGCGACCCAGCCGATCGACTTTGATGCCTATGCCGCCTTCGTGAAGGACTACTCGCTCGAGAAAGTGTCGGAGCTATCGGGCGTCGAGCGCGGCTTCCTGCAGGAGCTCGCCGAGCTCTATGCCGATCCGAAGCGCAAGGTGATGTCGCTGTGGACGATGGGCTTCAATCAGCATGTCCGCGGCGTCTGGGCCAACCAGCTCCTCTACAATCTGCATCTGCTCACCGGAAAGATCTCCGAGCCCGGCAATTCGCCGTTCTCGCTGACCGGGCAACCCTCCGCCTGCGGCACGGCGCGCGAGGTCGGCACTTTCGCGCACCGTTTGCCCGCCGACATGGTCGTCACCAACCCGGAGCACCGCAAGCACGCGGAAGAAATCTGGCGCATCCCGCACGGCATCATTCCGGAAAAGCCCGGCTATCACGCCGTCGAGCAGGACCGCATGCTTCACGACGGCAAGCTGAACTTCTATTGGGTTCAGGTGAACAACAACATGCAGGCCGCGCCGAACAATTCGCGCGAGACCTATCCCGGCTACCGCAATCCGGACAATTTCATCGTGGTGTCGGATGCCTATCCAACCGTCACCGCGATGTCCGCCGATCTCGTGCTGCCGGCAGCGATGTGGGTGGAGAAGGAAGGCGCCTACGGCAATGCCGAGCGCCGCACCCATGTCTGGCGGCAGCTCGTCAACGCGCCGGGCGAGGCGCGCTCCGATCTCTGGCAGATGATGGAGTTCTCAAAACGCTTCACCACCGACGAGGTGTGGCCGGCGCAGATCCTCGACGCCAATCCCAACTATCGCGGCAAGACGCTGTTCGATGTTCTCTTCCGCAACGGCAATGTGGACAAGTTCCCGGTCAGCGAAATTCCCGCCGAGTACGAGAACCGCGAGGCAAAGGTCTTCGGCTTCTACGTGCAGAAGGGACTGTTCGAGGAATACGCCCAGTTCGGCCGCGGGCACGGCCACGATGTCGCTGATTTCGACACCCTCCACGAGGTGCGGGGGCTGCGTTGGCCCGTCGTCAACGGCAAGGAGACCAAGTGGCGCTACCGCGAGGGCCTTGATCCTTATGTGAAGGCGGGCAAGGGCGTCGAGTTCTATGGCAACAAGGACGGCAAGGCGCGGATCATCGCGGTACCGTACGAGCCGCCGGCGGAATCTCCCGACAAGGAGTTCGACATCTGGCTCGTCACCGGCCGCGTGCTCGAACATTGGCACTCCGGCTCCATGACCATGCGGGTGCCCGAGCTCTACAAGGCGTATCCTGGCGCCAGGGTCTACATGCATGCCGAGGACGCCCGCGCGCGAGGCATCAATGAAGGCGCGGAAGTCCGTGTGATTTCCCGGCGCGGCGAAATCAGGAGCCGGGTCGACACCAAGGGCCGCAACCGGATGCCACGCGGCGTGGTCTTCGTACCCTGGTTCGACGCCAGCCAGCTCATCAACAAGGTGACGCTGGACGCTACCGATCCCATTTCCAAGCAGACGGACTTCAAGAAATGCGCGGTCAAGATCATCCCGGCCTGAAGAGACTTCGAACGCCGCTCGCAGGCGCGCTGCTTGGCGGCATGCTGGTGTTCGTCTGCGGCGCAATTTACGCGCAGAACGCGCCCCAAATCGTGCCGCGCGTCACCGGCGCCGCCGCGCCGATGGGCGACGTGCCGGCGCCTGCCCTGGCGCGGCCCGTCATCGATGACAAGCGGCTGATGCGCAACTATCCGGAGCAGCCGCCGATCATTCCGCACTCGATCGACAATTATCAGCTCACGCTCAAGACCAACCGCTGCCTCGACTGTCACCGGCGGCAATTCACCGAAGGCTCGGGGGCGCCGATGATCAGCGTCACCCATTTCATGGACCGCAACGGGCAGGTGCTCGCCGACGTCACCCCGCGGCGTTATTTCTGCACCGCCTGCCATGTCCAGCAAACCGACGCACAGCCGCTGGTCCCGAGCACGTTCAAGGACATGCTGCTCGTCGAACCCGAGAAGAAGTGAGTGGGCGATGAAGCGGCTCAAGGAACTGCTGACCTGGTTCTGGCGCATCGCCAGTCGCCCCAGCACGCATCTCAGCCTGGGCTTTCTCGCGCTCGGCGGCTTCATCTGCGGCGTGCTGTTCTGGGGCGCCTTCAATACCGCGCTCGAAGTCACCAACACCGAGAAGTTCTGCACCTCCTGCCACGAGATGCACGACAACGTCTTCCAGGAGTTGCAGCACACGCCCCACTTCTCCAACCGTTCCGGCGTCCGCGCCACCTGTCCCGACTGCCACGTGCCGCACGACTGGACCGACAAGATCGCCCGCAAGATGCAGGCGTCCAAGGAGGTCTGGGGCAAGATCTTCGGGACGATCGACACCAGGCAGAAGTTTCAGGATCACCGGCTCGAGCTCGCCAAGCACGAATGGGCGAGATTGAAGGCCAATGACTCCCTGGAATGCCGCAACTGCCATTCCTCGGCCGCGATGGACTTCACCAAGCAGACACGGCGCGCCGCTGACATCCACGGCAAGTTTCTCGTCACGGGCGAGAAGACCTGCATCGATTGCCACAAGGGTATCGCGCATGAACTGCCCGACATGACCGGCGTCGAGCCGGGCTGGCGGGCGCCGCCCGAACAGCGGGATCGCCAGAGTTTTCGCGAGGATCCACGCGGCGAACTGGCACGCTACCTTGCCGCAACGACTGCCGCCGAACGGCCCTAGCGCAAGGCGGCGTTCGACGAAACTCGGCATCGGAGTTCGGCGAGACCAGGCCCGCTTTACGGCGCGTCGCAAAACACGTCGATCTTCTGTTTCACGTTGTCGGAAGGATACTGCTGCTTGTCACCGCCGCCGCAGCTGATGAGAACGAAGAATCCCTTGTTGCATCCCCAGCGCTCCATGTCATCAGCCGCGAACAACTCACCTGGCCCGACGCTGCACTCCGTCTTGCCCTCGCACATGCGTTTCACATGCGACAGGAATTTTGGCCCGATGGTCAGATCGGATGGGGCCTTGGTGCAGGCCATCTTCGCCTCGAGCACGTGCTTCATCTTCTTGGCCGACGCGGAATCTGCGGTGGAGATGGTGGCGCAGACAATCGTGACGGCGAGCCCCAAAAATTTTCGCATGACGCAACCCTTCCTTGGTCAATCTGTGGACGCGCGCCGTTGGCAAACTTGCTTGCGTCGTGTCCGTGAACCGCAAGCTGATTTGCCATGCCTACAAGGGCAATTTTATGCAGCAACTGCAGCAAACCGCGAGATCGCGGATGCATGTTCCGTTGTCGTCACCCGCGCATGCGGGTGATCCAGTATTCCAGAGACGTCAATGATTGAGCCGAGAAGCCGCAGCGTGCTGGATCCGCGCATGCGCGGGGATGACACTTGACTATGCAGCTGCCCCGCTCGCGATCAGGATGCCGCCGCCGCAGAAAACAACCGGTGTCAACTTCGCGGTAACTAGTTTCCTTTACCCTCTGCCAACCATAAGGCGCGTGTCGCGGGCTTATGGCGAGTGGGTAGCGTGTCATGTTGCGTTTGAAAGTCCTGGTCTCCGTGGTTCCGCTGGCGATTGTCGCCCTGTTCGCGCGGACCGAGTTTTTGGGCGGTCCGCGGCCCTGCATCGAAATCGCGGGCACTTCCGTCCAGATCGCCGCCCTCTCCTGGGAGGCGCACCACCACGTCAGCTTCACCAGCGATCCGGCCCGCGCGACGGTTCGGGTCCAGATCTCCGACAGCGCCGAAGCGGCCGACTTCGCCGTAATCGACGACATCGATACGGCCGAGGCCGGCGCCTGCGAGAGCAATACGCCGCCGCGGCTGGTCGCGATTTCCCGAAAACCCTCCGGCTCCGATCCCGTGATCTATCTCTCCCGGGACGGGCCGGCCGACTACAGCATCTTCGTGTCCTCGAAGACCTTTTCGCTGCTCGATGCCGCCGCCCTGATCGTCGGCGCCCGCGGCGAGCGCCACCGCATCCAGGCGGCGTCGCTTTAAGTCTGGAGCATGGTCTTCCCGGAACGCGGCCCTCCGGGTCCGGACCATGCTCGGTTAAGGTTTGATTCACCCTGTTCTCATCGCGGCGGTTCCGCGCTGAGCACCTCAAGCACTTTGCAACGTCGGCGACGCATCGTCTGTCTAAGGCATACGGCGCAACGAGCCGGTTCAGTTCAAGCAGCAAGCTCAGGGTCATTGGCGATGGGGCGGACATTCCGGATCAAACTTCGCTTTCGCCGCTTCGGCCGCCGCCATCCCTGGCTCACCTTCGCGCTTCGCTCTTTCATGATCTTCTCGGTCGTGTTCGGCGCCGCCTATGGCTTCATCGCCGGGGCCAGGACGGAAAATTCCGGCTACGACCCGCACTCCTTTGCGATCGGCGTCGCCTTCCTGTTCGCGCTCGCCTGCGTCGCGCTCGCGGCCTCGAGCTTCCGGCTGCGGCTGCTGCGCAAGAGGATGCGCAAGATCGCGCTTCATAATGAAGCACTCGCCGACCGGAACTGGGAATTGCAGGAAGCCGAGCAGCGCGCCCGCCGCCTGTTCGAAGCACAGGGCGACCTGATCGTGCTGCGCGATGCCGAAAGCCGCATCACCTATGCCAACGACGCCTATTGCGAGCTCGCGCAAATGCCGCGCGCCGCGCTGATCGGCAGCCGCTTCGCGCTCAGAGTTCTCGAACAGGGCGACACCGCGCTGGAGCCGAACGGCACCCGCGTTCACGACCAACAAATCGAAGGCCCGCTCGGCCCGCGCTGGATCGCGTGGCGCGAGGGTCTGGTCCGCAACGACGCCGGCGAGCGTGCGGAAATGCAGAGCGTCGGCCGCGACGTCACCGACCGCACCGAGAGCGAACGCGCGCTGACCGAAGCCCGCGACCAGGCCGATGCCGCGAGCCGCGCCAAATCGCGCTTCCTTGCCATGGCGAGCCACGAGATCCGCACGCCGCTCAACGGCATCATCGGCATGAGCGGCCTGTTGATGGATACGCCGCTGACGCCGGAACAGACGACCTATGTCAAGGCGGTGAAGACCTCCGGCGACGCGCTGCTGTCGCTGATCGAGGAACTGCTGGACTATTCCAAGATCGAAGCCGGCAAGATCGATCTCGACCATCGTCCGTTCGCGCTATCCAGCCTGATCGAGGACATCACCGAATTGCTGGCGCCGCGCGCGGAGGCCAAGAAAATCGAGATGGCCGCCTATGTCGATGAGCGGCTGCCGAGCGAGGTGGTCGGCGACGCGGCGCGGCTGCGTCAGGTGCTGCTCAATCTCGCCGGCAATGCCATAAAGTTCACCTCGACCGGCGGCGTCGCCCTGATCGTCGAGCCCGGCATCTGGCCCAATGAAATCAGCTTCCTGGTGCGCGACACCGGCATCGGCATCGAGCCCGAGGCGCGCGAGCGGATCTTCCGCGAGTTCGAGCAGGCCGACGACAAGATTGCGCGCAGCTATGGCGGCACCGGCCTTGGCCTCAGCATCTCCGATCGCATCGTCAAGCGCATGGGCGGCCGCATCACGCTGGAGAGTCAGCCCGGCACCGGCTCGACATTCGAAGTCTCGATTCCGCTTGCCGCCGCGGCCGCCGAACAAATCTCGTTCGCCGCGCCGGATCTCAACGGCCAGTCGATCATGCTGGTGTCGCCGCAGAACATCGAGGCCTCGCTGGCCGCGCGGCGGCTGCAGCGCTGGGGCGGTCAGACCTGCATGGTGTCGGACACCGATGTCGCGGAAGCCCTGCTGCCCGAGCGCGCCTGGCACGCCGTGCTGATCGACCACGCGCTGGGACTCTCCGACATCCAGCGGCTCGGTGAAGCCGCGCGCCTTCACGCCACTCAGCGCATCGTGATGTTCACGCCAGCGACCCGGCACGAATTGCAGCCGTCCACGATCTCCGCCTTTACCGGCTATCTGGTCAAGCCGCTGCGCGCCGCCTCACTCGCGGCCCGCCTGATGGCAGCGCCGGAAGTGAACTCGCCGAGCCTGGATCCCGCGATCGATCCGATCGATCAGCCGGCCGCGTCCTCGGCCAAGGGCCTGTCGATCCTGGTTGCCGAGGACAATCAGATCAACGCGCTGTTGATCCGCTCGCTGCTCGGCCGGCTCGGCCATCACGCCATGATCACCACCAATGGCGCCGAGGCGTTGGAGTCCTGGCTGGCGGCGAAATCGGCGGGCACCCCCTATGATCTCGTGCTGATGGACATCCAGATGCCGCAGCTCGACGGCATCGAGACCACCAAGCGGATTCGCAGCCTCGAGGCCGGCGAGCCGACAAGCCGGACGCCGATTCTCGCGCTCACCGCCAACACGCTGGTGGAGGACCGTTACGCCTGCTTCGAAGCCGGCATGGACGGATTCCTGATCAAGCCGCTCGACCGCGAAAAGCTCGCCGAGGCGCTCCTCGGCCTGATCACGTCACGGCATATCGCAGCATAGGATTCGTAGGGTGGGCAAAGCGAAGCGTGCCCACCATTCCAGTCACCGATTGGGATAGATGGTGGGCACGGCGCGTTGCGCCTTTGCCCACCCTCATATGAGGCCTTTTGAGTCAAGCATCCCGGCGGGGCTTGGATGTGATTTTTACGTTCGGTGGAGCGGCGGCGCGCGGAGCCATGCGTAGCGCAGCGTGCCGCCGCGGTCGGTGCGCTCTGGGACTGGCTTCCGGCGATTTATGCAGTTGCTCACTGCATCACCTCATATCCGGTCGGACCGTTGTCCGTACCCACATTCCGCATGCATGCGGCGAGGAAGCCACGAGGATGAGACCCATCTACGAAACAGCCTGTTTGCTGGCCCAAGGGTGGCACGGTCATCATCCATCCCGCGCTGACCGCGGCAGATGCCGCGACGCTGACGCATTCGTTGAAGTGGTTAGATCTTTACAGCCTTGAGCGCCGCGCCCTCGGGCACGAGGCCGGTCGTGAGATAGCGCCAGAGCGCCACCATCAGCTTGCGCGCCAGGGCGACGATGGCGACGCGCTTGATGCGCTTGCCGGCATCGAGCGTGCGCTTGCGGTACTCCAGGGTCAGCTTGCTGTCCGGCTGATGCCGCAGCCACAGCCAGGCCAGTTCGATCGCGGCACAGCGGGCGCGCGGATTGCCCGCCTTGCTGATGCCCTGGTCGCGGTCGATGCCGCCGCTCCGCCACGGACTGGGCGTCAGCCCGAAATAGCTCCCGACCTCGCGGCGATTGCGGAAGTCCTTGTAGAACACCTCGCTGGTCAGCGTCGTCGCGAACGCCGGGCCGAGACATTTGAGCCGGCGCAGCAGTTCGCTGCGCCGGGTCATCTCGGCTTCCGCAGGCATTGGCTCCGCTGCGGCCGCCTCCTGCGCGAGCGCATCGAGCCGATCGCGCACCAGCATCAGCCGCGCGTGCTCGTGTCGGATCTCGCTCAGCATCCGCGGCGGCACCGCCTGGCCTTGCCAATCCCGCTGCGTTGCCAGCCAGCTCAGCCAGTCGCGCCGCCGCGGGTTCCCGACCGCCATGCCCCGCAGCCGCAGCAGTGCCTTGATCCGGTTGGTGTGAGCGGTTTGCTCCTTGATCAGCCGGTCGCGTTCGCGGCTGCCGCGGCGCGCGTCCTCCTGTTCGGCTGCAGGCACCCGGACGATCCGCACCACCCGCGGCTCGCCGCGCAGATACGCCATCAGCGTGCGCAGCATCCGCTCGCCATCGATCCGGTCGGTCTTCACCCGCCGCGCCCGCTGGTCCACCGCAATGCTGGCGGGATCAAACACGTAGTTCGTGATGCCGGCCGCCAGCAGCAGCCGGTGCAGCCAGAACCCGTCGTAGCCCGCCTCGTAGCAGCTCGCCACCGCCGGAACGCCTCCCAGCGCTCGAGCCGCCCGCTCCCGAACCCGACCCACCAACGCCAACAGCTCGGCATGATCGCCACCCTCCAGCTTGTGGTGCGATATCTTGTCCTTGTCCGGGCTGTGCAGCGCGACCCGCCAGCTCCGCTGGCTCAGTTCGATTGCAACGAAAATTGTGCCAATATGGCCGG
Source organism: Bradyrhizobium paxllaeri (assembly GCF_001693515.2). Lineage (NCBI taxonomy): Bacteria > Pseudomonadati > Pseudomonadota > Alphaproteobacteria > Hyphomicrobiales > Nitrobacteraceae > Bradyrhizobium > Bradyrhizobium paxllaeri. The sequence continues at coordinate 16,839 of NZ_CP042968.1, read as the reverse complement.
CGGTGGGCGTGGCTACGGTGGATGCTTGCATCTGACTCTCCGAGGGGTTCGAGTGTGGAAACCCAAACCTTATCGGAAAGGCCACGCTCACCGCCTCATGGAATCTACGAAAAATTACAGCCGCCGCAGCGCCACCGTCTCGACCAGATGATCGGCGCGCTTTTTCAGGATCAGCGTCGCCCGCGGACGGGTCGGCAAAATATTGTCCTCGAGATTGGCGAGGTTGGTGCGCTCCCAGATCGCGATCGCGGTCGCCGTCGCCTCCTCGTCCGAGAGCACCGCATAGCGGTGGAAGTACGATTTCGGATCGGTGAACGCGGTGTCCCTGAGCGCCAGGAAGCGCCGCACATACCATTCGCGCAGCACCGGCTCCTCGGCATCGATATAGACGGAGAAATCGAAAAAGTCGGAGACGACAGGCACCGCCTTGCCATCGCGCGGCAAGCGTCCGGTCTGCAGCACGTTGACACCCTCGACGATCAGGATGTCGGGACGGTCGACCTCGATCCACTGGTTCGGCACGATGTCGTAGACCAGATGCGAATAGACCGGCGCCCGCACCGGCCGCCGCCCGGCCTTGATGTCGGAGAGGAACGCCAGCAGCGTCGGCAGGTCGTAACTCTCGGGAAAGCCCTTTTTCTGCATCAGCCCCTGCCGCTCGAGCACGGCATTGGGAAACAGGAAACCGTCGGTCGTCACCATCTGGACCTTGGGCCGCGGCGACCAGCGCGCCAGCAGCGCCTGCAGCACGCGCGCGGTGGTCGATTTGCCGACCGCCACCGAACCGGCAACGCCGATGATATAGGGCACCTTGCGGTCGCGGATGTCGAGGAACTGGCGCTGCGCCCGGTAGAGCCGATCGGTGGCGTCGACATAGATCGACAACAGGCGCGACAGCGGCAGGTAGATGTCCTCGACCTCCTGCATGTCGAGGCGGTCGTGCATCGAACGCAGCCGCTCGAACTCGCCCGGCTCCAGCGTCATCGGCGTGTCGTCGCGCAGCCGCGCCCACTGCTCGCGCGTGAAGATGCGGTAAGGGTTGTACTGCTGGTCGGGAGCCCGAATATCCATCAGCTGTCCTCTCGGTCAGTCGCGCTTGCGCGACGCCTTCTCCTCAAGCCCGGACATCGAGGTCCGCTGCGCCAGCGCGGCCTCGACCTCCTCGAGCGTCACGCCACGCGACTTCAGAAGCACCAACAGGTGAAATACGAGATCGGCGCTCTCGGCGATCAGGTGGCCGCGATCGTTCTCGATCGCCGCAATCACGGTCTCGACCGCCTCCTCGCCGAGCTTCTTGGCGCAGTGCTCCGCACCCTTGTCGAGCAGTTTGCGGGTATACGACGCCTCCCCTCCCGATGCGGCCCGTGCATCGATGGTGGCGGCCAGATCGTGGATCGTGAAACGCGACATCAACCGAACTCAACACTCTCGCCCGGCCCAAGGCCGCGGCGCCGTCCCGAACAGGGACTTAGCACTTTTGTGACAGGGAGTCGTCAGGGATCGAGCCGCATTGGCAGGCCGGCGCGGACCATGTGCTCCTTGGCTTGGCGTATGGTAAATTCGCCGAAGTGGAATATCGAGGCGGCCAGCACCGCGGTGGCGTGGCCCTCGCGGATGCCATCGACGAGGTGGTCGAGATTGCCGACGCCGCCGGACGCAATGACCGGTACGGGGACACTGTCGGCGATGGCCTGCGTCAGCGGCAGGTCGAACCCCTGCCGTGTGCCGTCGCGGTCCATCGAGGTCAGAAGGATTTCGCCGGCGCCGAGCGATACCACTTCCTGGGCGTATTCGATGGCGTCGATCCCGGTGGAGTTGCGGCCGCCATGGGTGAAGATCTCCCAGCGGTCCGAGCCGCCGCCGCGCTTGACCCGCTTGGCGTCGATCGCGACCACGATGCACTGCTCGCCGAATTTTTCGGCTGCCTGCTTGACGAATTCGCGGTTCGAGACGGCGGCCGAATTGATCGAGACCTTGTCGGCGCCGAAGCGCAGGAGCGTCTTGATGTCCTCGATGGTGCGCACCCCGCCGCCGACCGTCACCGGCATGAAGCATGCCTCCGCCGTCCGCCTCACGACATCAAGCATGGTGCCGCGGTTTTCGTGGGTGGCGGTGATGTCGAGGAAACACAATTCGTCGGCGCCTGCGGCGTCATACGCGATCGCCGCCTCGACCGGATCGCCGGCGTCGCGCAGGTCGACGAAATTGACGCCCTTGACCACCCTTCCATCTTTCACATCGAGACAGGGGATCACGCGAACCTTGAACATCGCAAATCTCCCAAAACGTTTTCAAGCGAAGTGGGTACCGGTTCGCTTGAAGAAAACGCGTCAAAACAAAAAAGAGGAAGAGCCATAGTTCTAACCATGGCTCTTCGTCGCGGCGCGCGCGTTGCGGATCAGCGTCAGCGCTGCGGCTGGATCGAGCCGGCCGTCATACAACGCGCGGCCGGCAATGGCGCCGGCAAGCTTTTTCGCGCGCGGCTCCAGCAGCGCCTTGACGTCCTCGATGGATGCAAAACCGCCGGAGGCGATCACGGGGATCGAGATACGGTCGGCCAGCGCAATCGTCGCATCGAGGTTGAGGCCCTTCAGCAGGCCGTCGCGGGCGATGTCCGTGAAGATGATCGCGGCGACGCCGGCGTCCTCAAACCGCTGCGCGATTTCGAGCGCGGTCACCTGCGAGGTCTCGGCCCAGCCTTCGACCGCGACCTTGCCGTCGCGCGCATCGAGCCCGACGGCGACGCGGCCGGGGAATTTTTTCGCGGCGCTCTTCACCAGCTCGGGATCGCGCACTGCTGCGGTGCCGATGATGACGCGGGCGATGCCCTTGTCGAGCCAGGCTTCCACGGTCTTGAGATCGCGAATGCCGCCGCCAAGCTGCACCGGCATGGTGACGGCCTTCAGCATCGCCTCGACCGCGAGCGCATTCATCGGCTTGCCGGCAAAGGCGCCGTCGAGATCGACGACATGGAGATATTCGAATCCCTGTTCGGCAAATGAGCGCGCCTGCGCCGCGGGATCGAGGTTGAACACGGTGGCGCGCGCCATGTCGCCCTGTTCGAGGCGCACGCACTGGCCGTTTTTCAGGTCGACGGCGGGAAAGAGAATCACGGCTTCCACTTCAGGAAATTCGAGATCAGAGCCAATCCAAAACGCTGGCTCTTCTCGGGGTGAAACTGCGTGCCGATGGCGGTGTCCTTGCCGACCATCGCCGTCACCGGCCCGCCGTAATCAGCGCGCGCCAGCACATCCGCCTCGTTGGAAGCGTTGAGGTGATAGGAGTGCACGAAATAAGCATGGCGACCCTTCGGCCCGAGCGGCAGACGCTCCAGCACCGGATGCTCGCGGACCATGTCGAGCGTATTCCAGCCCATGTGCGGGATTTTCAGGTTTTCCTCGCGCGGTGAAATCTTCTCGACGTCGCCCGCGATCCAGTTGAAGCCGTCGGTCGTGACATGCTCCTTGCCGCGGGTTGCCATCAACTGCATGCCGACGCAGATGCCGAAGAACGGCCGCGCCTTGACGCGCACCGCTTCGGTCATCGCTTCCAGCATGCCGTCCACGGCGTCGAGGCCGCGGCGACAATCGGCAAAGGCGCCGACGCCGGGCAGCACGATACGGTCGGCGCGAAACACCGCGTCCGGATCGCGCGTCACCACGACCTTCTGCGGCTCTTCCATGCTCCGCGCGGCGCGCTCAAACGCCTTCGCCGCCGAGTGAAGATTGCCCGAGCCGTAATCGACGATCGCAACGGTCATCGCGGCCCTCCCGGCTCCGGAAACAGGCCGATGATGCCGCCCTGCGGCAATGGCGGTGGCGGTTTGGAGAATGACTGGCCGGGAATGTTGCGGGTCGGTGGCGGTCCGCCGCGATCGACCGACCACTGGTCGTTGATCGGGCCGCGCTGCCGCCCGGTCCAGCGTTCGAAGAAGCGGTGTTCGGCCGTCTCCTCATCCTCGGCAACCACGATGTCGAGCTGGCGCCATTTGCGCCGCGACAACGTCCAGCGCCGCAGGCTGGCGGCCTCGAGGCCCATCAGGATGGAAAGCAGGACGTCGACGACGAAGATCGTACCGCGGCTTGCGCCGAGCGCCGACATTCCGAAGTGCACGGCAACCAGCAGGACAATCCAGCCGATCAACGCCAGCCACAGCCGATGCCAGAGCAGCCAGACCACGCCCGCAACTGCCGCCCAGAAATGGAAGCCATCACGGACGAAGACGAACTTGTCGGTCGCCGAAAGATCGGCGCCGTTGGCTACGGGAGCATGCACTGTGTAGACCGGCATCGAACCTCTCCGCCGCGAACGAAAACGCGAACAAGAAATCAGCCGCCGAGCTGACCCTTGGTGGAAGGCACCTCGCCGGCGTTGCGCGGATCGATCGCAACCGCGGCACGAAGCGCCCTCGCCAGACCCTTGAAACAGGATTCGGCGATATGATGGCTGTTCTCGCCATATAAGGTCTCGACGTGCAAAGTCACGCCGGCGTTGATGGTGAAGGCGTTGAACCATTCGCGCACCAGCTCGGTGTCGAACTCGCCGACCTTGTCGCGCGGAAAATCGACCTTGAACACCAGCACCGGCCGGCCGGAAATGTCGATCACGACGCGCGACAGCGTCTCGTCCATCGGCATGTGGATCGAGGCATAGCGGGTGATGCCCGCCATGGTGCCGAGCGCCTGTTTCACGGCCTGCCCGAGCGCGATGCCGACGTCCTCGGTCGTGTGGTGGTGGTCGACATGGAGGTCGCCATCGGCCTTCACGGTGATGTCGATGCGGGAATGCCGGGCCAGCAGATCGAGCATATGGTCGAAAAAGCCGATCCCGGTCGAAACCTTGGACACGCCTGATCCGTCGAGGTTCACCGCGACCTCGATGTCGGTTTCCTTGGTCTTGCGCTTGATGGACGCTGTGCGCATGAAAACTGCTTCCCTTGGGCCGTTTGGGGGCCGAAAACGCCGCCCTTTTAACAGGCCGATGTCACCTTCGCTACTGCGGGATGACGCTTACAGGACCGAACTTCGGCCTATGGTGACCGGAATCACGGCCCATTTTGTTCTGACGCGTTTTCTTTACGCGAACCGGTCCCCACTTCGCTCGAAAACGCTACAAATGCCGCGATTGTAACCCTCCCCGCCAGCCCCTAAATCTGACGGGAACGAGGACAATCCATGCAAGCATCTGAAAGCAACCTGCCGATCTGGCACGGCACCACGATTTTGACGGTCCGCAAGGGCGGCAAGGTGGTAATCGGCGGCGACGGCCAGGTCTCGATCGGCCAGACGGTCATCAAGGCCAACGCCAAAAAGGTCCGGAAAATCGGCAAGGGCGACGTGATCGGCGGCTTTGCCGGGGCGACCGCCGACGCCTTCACCCTGTTCGAACGGCTGGAAAGCAAGCTCGAGCAGTATCCGGGGCAATTGACCCGGGCGGCCGTCGAACTCGCCAAGGACTGGCGGACCGACCGCTACCTGCGCCGGCTGGAGGCGATGATGATCGTTGCCGACAAGGACGTCTCGCTGGTCCTGACCGGAACCGGCGACGTGCTGGAGCCGGAAGCGGGCGTGATGGCGATCGGCTCCGGCGGCAATTACGCGCTGGCTGCCGCCCGCGCCCTGGTCGAGACCGACAAGGACGCCGAGACCATCGTGCGCCGCGCGCTCGATATCGCGGCCGACATCTGCGTCTACACCAACCGGAACGTCACGATCGAAACGCTCTGAGGACGCGCCCATGGCATCGGAATATACCTTCCGCCCGATGACGGCCGCCGACCTCCCACTAGTCCGGCACTGGCTGGCGCAACCGCATGTCGCCGAATGGTGGCATGATCCGGAGACCTTTGAGTTCGTCAGCGGCGACCTCGACCATCCCGACGTAGCGCAGTTCATTGTCACGCTGGATGGTCGTCCTCTCGGCTATCTGCAATGCTATCAGATCGGCGAATGGCACAGCGGCCTTGGACCGCAGCCTAACGGCACAAGGGGAATCGACCAGTTTATCGGCGAAGCCGATAAACTTGCGCTCGGTCACGGATCGGCTTTCATCCGCTCTTTCATTGAACGGTTGATGAAGAAGGGCGTACCGCGGATCGTGATTGATCCGAGTCCGACCAATTCGCGTGCGATCAGGGCCTATGAGAAGGCCGGCTGCCGTCGCGTGTGCGAAGTGGTCACGCCCGATGGTCCGGCGCTGCTGATGATGCGCGATGCGTGATACAAGGCAGGCGATGTTGGATAAATCCTATCGGTTTCGTTCGATGACATCAGCCGATCTGCCGCTGGTCCGGCGCTGGCTGGCCGAGCCGCATGTCGTGCAATGGTGGGGCGATCCGTCCGAACAGTACGACCTGGTCAGCGGCGATTTGAACGAACCGGCGATGGATCAGTTCATCGTCTCGGCCGGAGGTAGCGATTTCGCCTATCTGCAGTGCTACGACCTGACCGCGTGGAATTCAGGTTTTGGCCGGCACCCGAAAGGCACCCGCGGTATCGACCAGTTCATTGGCGAGCCCGGCATGGTCGGGCGCGGACACGGTTCGGCATTCATTCGCGCCTTTGTCGACGAGCGCCTGAGCAAGGGCGCGCCGCGCATCGTCACCGATCCCGATCCGGCCAATACAAGGGCCCTGCGGGCCTACGAGAAAGCGGGCTTTGAAAAAGTCGGGATGGTCGATACACCTGATGGCCCGGCTTTATTGATGGTCCGCAACGCATGACCTCGACCAGCAGCATCGACAAGGTACCCTTCCTCCGCACCCTTTCAGGCTGGCAATGGCTGTCGATCGCCATCGCCATCCTCGCAGCCCAGGCCGCCATCCTGTACGGGATGGGACGGTTGCCGATCTGCGCCTGCGGTTATGTCAAACTCTGGCACGGCGTGGTGCAGAGTTCGGAAAACTCCCAGCACATCGCCGACTGGTACACGCTGTCGCACATCCTGCACGGCATCCTGTTCTATGGCGCGGCCTTCCTCGCGTTCCCTCGCCTTGCCTGGCAGGGACGCCTGATCCTTGCCATGCTGGTCGAAGGCGGCTGGGAACTGGTCGAGAATTCCGACTGGATCATCAACCGCTACCGCGCCGCAACGATCTCGCTGGATTACTTCGGCGACACCATCGTCAACTCGATCTCCGATTCACTCGCGATGATCGGCGGATTCCTGCTGGCAAAAAGGCTGCCGGTAGCCGTCACCATGGCGCTGGCGCTGCTGTCCGAGCTGGTGATGGCGCTGCACATTCGCGACAATCTGACGCTCAACATCATCATGCTGATTCATCCCTTCGAGGCGATCAAGCTATGGCAAAGTGGGCCACCGATCATCTGATCTGCCCCACCTGCGGCTTGTTCTCGCAACATTGGACGCCTACCTAGGACACATGACCGACTTTTCTCCCCGTGAAATCGTCTCCGAACTCGACCGCTTCATTGTCGGCCAGGGCGACGCCAAGCGCGCGGTCTCGATCGCGCTCCGCAACCGCTGGCGGCGGCTGCAGCTCACCGGCAATTTGCGCGAAGAGGTGCTGCCGAAAAACATCCTGATGATCGGGCCGACCGGCGTCGGCAAGACCGAGATCGCGCGACGGCTGGCGAAACTCGCCGGTGCGCCGTTCCTCAAGGTCGAGGCGACAAAATTCACCGAGGTCGGCTATGTCGGCCGCGACGTCGAGCAGATCATCCGCGATCTCGTCGAGGTCGCGATCATTCAGGTGCGCGAGCGCAAGCGCAAGGACGTGCAGGCCCGCGCGCAGCTCGCCGCCGAAGAACGCGTACTGGATGCACTGGTCGGGCCGGCCTCAAGTCCCGCCACCCGCGATTCCTTCCGCAAGAAGCTGCGCGCTGGCGAGCTCAACGACAAGGAAATTGAGATCGAGACGCAATCCTCCGGCGGCATGCCGATGTTCGAAATCCCGGGCATGCCGGGCGCGCAGATGGGCGCGATTTCGATCGGCGATATCTTCGGCAAACTGGGCGGGCGAACCAAGACCCGCCGGCTGACGGTGGAAGGCTCGCATGAGATTCTCGTCAACGAAGAGTCCGACAAGCTGCTCGATAACGACCAGCTCGTGCTGGAAGCAATTGCCGCCGTGGAAAACAACGGCATCGTATTCCTCGACGAGATCGACAAGATCTGCGTGCGCGAGAACCGGCTCGGCGGCGACGTCTCGCGCGAGGGCGTGCAGCGCGATCTGCTGCCGCTGATCGAAGGCACGACCGTCACGACCAAGCACGGCGCGGTCAAGACCGACCACATCCTGTTCATCGCCTCGGGCGCGTTCCACATCGCAAAGCCTTCGGACCTGCTGCCGGAGTTGCAGGGCCGCCTGCCGATCCGCGTCGAGCTGGAGGCGTTGAGCCGCGACGACATGCGCCGTATCCTAACCGAGCCGGAGGCGTCGCTGATCAAGCAATATGTCGCGCTGATGCAGACGGAAGGCGTCACGCTTGATATCACCGACGACGCCATCGATGCGCTGGCGGACATCGCCGTCGCCGTCAATTCGACGGTCGAGAACATCGGCGCGCGCCGGCTGCAGACGGTGATGGAGCGCGTGCTCGACGAGATTTCCTTCGCCGCGCCGGATCGCCATGGCGAGACCATCAAGGTCGACGCCGAATATGTGCAGAAACACATCGGCGATCTCGCCAAGAACTCGGATCTGAGCCGGTTTATCTTGTAGCCGAGGACCAACGCCGTAGCCCGGATGGAGCCAACGGGTCGCGCGAACGCGCGCCCGATGACAGTTCCGCGGAATAGGGGACGGTGATTATACGGATTACGCCTCGCTCCATCCGGGCTACATTGTCATAGCCATAGGAGTCTATTGTGGGCTTCGGCTGAGGCCGATATTCCGTTTGCGACCACTGCCGATGGTTATGGGGGCCCTGCGCCCGTGCGCAATTGCGCACCAGCCAGGGACGAGGGGCTGGGCGACTAATGAACCTGCGTATCCGGGAAAAGCCGTGGCGCTTGATGCTTGCCATCAATGCCGCCGTGCTCTTCGGGGTATTCCTGCACAAGATCTCGCTGCCGCCCTACGTCCCCTACATCCATCTGCTGGCCGATTATCATTTCGGCTTCGCCAAGCGCGCGCTGATCGGCGCGATCGTCGCGCTGTTTACGGCGAAGGTGCCGGTGTGGCTGGTGTTCGGGCTCGGCGGCGCGGTCTGGCTGGCCACGGCCGGACTGTTCGTTCAGCTCTTCCGGAAGACGTTCGATTTTGATGAGAAGCATTTTCCGCTGTTCATCTTCATGGCGGGCTCGCCGTTCTTCCTGAAGAATTTCATGCATACGCTCGGGCATTTCGACATCTATGGCTGCCTGTTCGCGATCTGCCTGCTGTTGATACCAGCCCGCTCGCTTGCCTATGTGCTGCTCGCGGCGCTGCTCTCGGCCACCCTTATCCTGATCCACCACATTCATCTCTTGATGTATGTGCCGACCATCGCCGCCATCGTGGTGCTGCGCTACTACCTGATGCAAAGCGCAAGTCGGCTGAGCATTGCCGTCGGACTCGCATCACTCGCCGCCGTTGGCGCGCTTTTCATTGCGGCACAATTCTACGGCACGATGGCGGTGCCGGAGACGGAGTTCGTCGCGTATCTGCAAGGTCGGATGGCGGATCCGTCGCGAGCGGACCTGCTGAGCTTTGGCTATATCTGGTATCAGCCGCTCACGAAGGAAATTCTGGATACATGGCAGCGCCTGCCGCACAATCTTCTCGGCATTCCGGTATTCGCGTTTTTGATCTGGCTGCACGCGCCGCTCTGGCAATACTTTGATCGGCTGATCGACGCGCTTTCCGTTGACGCGCATCGTCGCATCGTCCGCGCGGTAATTGTCGTGATCACGCTCGGCTACCTCATCATGTTCGCGATCGTGTTCGACTATTCCAGGTGGATTTCGAGCTGGGCGGTGTGCCTGTTCCTGATCCTCCACGCGGTAAAAATGCTGCCTGCGAAAGCGGCGCAACCGATATCGGCCGAGGATCGGAAGACGCTGGCGCGCGGCTGGGTCGCGACACTGATCCCGCGTGTCGGGATCGTGCGGCCATTCTGAAAGATCTAGAGCATGGTCCGGAAAAGTGGGTACTCGGTTTTCCGAGAAGATCATGCTCCAATCAAAGAGATAGAGCGGGATGACGATTCGAAGAAAAGTCATCACGCTCTAGAATCGCGCCCGCCGCACCCGGACGTACAAGGCGCCCTCGCCGCCATGGCCGATATGAGCTTCCTCGAAGCCGACCACCAGCGAGCGGAATTCCGGCAGGCCGAGCCACTGCGGCACCTGGCGGCGCAGCACGCCGCGTTCGGATTCTGCGCCCATCTTGCCCTTGCCGGTGATGATCAGCACGAAGGTCAGCCCGTCATGATGGGCGCGTTGCAGGAAGCCGAGCAGCGCACGATGCGCTCGCGTCTGCGTCATGCCATGCAAATCGAGCCTTGCATCGATCTCCTTGCGGCCGCGCGACAGGTGCGATCGCTCGCGGCGGCCGATCGGCGCCAGCGGCGGCGGCTCCGGCTTTGAAGGCAGAACGATCCGTGCCGGCGCGACATGCTTTGGCGTAGCGGCGGGTTTCGGCGTGATTTTGCTATTGGCTTCGGTTGACGCAACCGACGGCTTCGCGACGCGGTGGCGCTTGCGCAGCGGCTTGACCTGCTTGGCGACGCTCTCCCAGAGCGCGCGCTCCTCCTCGCTCAGGCCGCGCTTGCGTCGTGCTGGCTCCGGCAGTTCGGGTATCAGGCTGGAAGAACGGCGCTTCATCGACGGTGGCGATATCGGCGCAGGTGACGCGGCTGTGGTGAAACTGCTTCAACTTTCGGCCGCGGCTCGGGAAGCGGTACCGGCGTTGCCACCGCAGCCTGGACCGCCGGCGCTTGCGAAGGCGCGGCTCCGGGCGGCGGGGCCGCAGGCTTGGCGCTGGTTGCGGCGGTAACGTCCGGCGGCGGCTTCGCAGGATTCTTCGACGGATCGGTTTGCGGAAACAGCTTCGCAATCTGCTCGGACGGCCGCGGGTCGGGCACCGGCATCTTGCGGCCGAGCGCGCCGGGATCGAGGCCCTTCGGCACCAGCATCACAAAGCGCGCATTGTGACGGAGGCGGCCGGCAACCTTGCCGGCATCGAAACCGGCGCCAAAATAAAGGTCGGCGCGCGCGGGACCGACGATGGCGGAGCCGGTGTCCTGCGCGATCATCAATCGGCGGAACGGCGTCTTTGAAAGCTCCGATTCGATCGGCAGCTCACCTTCGATGAAGAACGGCGTGCCATAGACGTGCAGCGCCTTGTCGACCGCGATCGACCGGCCCGGCGTCAGCGGTACGCCCTGGGCGCCGACCGCCTCGTCCTTGTCGGAAAGCTGCACCTCGCGGAAAAAGACGTAGGACTTGTTCTGCCGCCGCAGCTCGTCGGCCTCATTGGGATTCTGCTCCATCCACTCCCGAATCTTCTGCATCGACATCTGATCCTTGGGGATGATGTTGCGCTCGATCAGGATGCGGCCGACCGCCGTATAGGGATAGCCATTATGGGCGTCGTAATTGATGCGAAGGGTGGAGCCGTCGTCGAGGCTGACCCGCGCCGAACCCTGGATCTGCGAGAACAGCAGGTCGGTCTGTTCCTTCAGAAAACAAATTTCGAGGCCGCGGTCGGCAATCGCTCCATCCTCGATCTCGGCACGATTGTAGTAAGGCACGAGCTTGCGACGGCCGATCTTGCGGAACACCTGGCCTTTGTTGGGCAAGCCGACCGAACCCTGCGTGGTGCCGCGGACGAACAGGTTCGACGGCCGGCGATAGACCGGCACCTTGTAGACCTCGTTCTCCGTCCGTGAGCCATCGACGATGGGTTCGTAATAACCGGTGACAAAACCCTCGCCTTCGCCAAGCCGCGAAATGCGCACGGGAACAAAGTGCTCTTCGAAAAACGCCTTGGCCTTCACACCGTCTGATAGTTCGAGACCCTTGGCGACACGGCAGGGATCGCGCAGCGAGGTGCCGAGTGCCTTCGGATCGGCAGGCGGCTTTTGCTGCGCCGCTATCGGCCTGCAGCTGACCCGAAATGCCTTGTAGGCCGCAAGATGATCATCCTCGCTCCAGCCCGCGATCTGTGACCAGGCGACGGGCGCATACTGGCCGCCGTTGATCTGAAACGGGAGTTCAAGCTCCGGATATGGCAGGTGACGGACGGGTGGCGCCGGCTGCGACGGCTTTTGCGAACGCGCATGACGCGCGGCTGCGACATCCGCCGGAGCCAGCAACCACGCCAAAGCGATCACGCCAAACGCGAGCCTCGCAAGGCCCGGCGAATTAGCCCGCGCTTCCGGTGCCAACCAGCTTCCAGTTCGGATCGCGAGAGCTCGTGTCGCGGGCGAATGTCCAGACATCGGTGATATCGGCGACCTTATCGGGGTTGCCATCGACGATGGCGCCGGTCTTGTCGCGGGTGACCGAGATCATCTGCGACACGAAGCGAACCGTCAGCTGCGCTGCGCGGTCGCGGGCTTCCGCGCTCACCAGCTCGGCCTTGTCGATCGAGACAAACCGCGTTTCGGTCTTCTGCTCGTGCTTCTCGCGATCCTTGATCACAGCCTCGAAGCTCTCATAGACCTCGCTGGACAAGAGATCCTTCAGCGCGCGGCGGTCGCCATTGGCGAAGGCCAGCACGATCATCTCGTAGGCGCTGCGGGCGCCGGAGAGGAAGTGTTTTGGATCGAACGCGGAGTCCTGGGCGGCGATACCGTCAAGACCTGCGGCGAGCGGCGTGCCCGGCTCGGCAATGTCCTTCCAGCGATCGGCCGGAGCGACATCGGCGTTCGGCGCCATCGGTGCCTGGTCAATGACGGTGCCCGGCATCGGAACGACGTTATTATTGTCCTGCGTCCGTTGCGCGACATTGGGCGCGGCCCGGTCATAGGGCCGCTCGCTCCCGGTGCGCTGGCCGAGGACGCTGCGCAGGCGCAGGAAGATAAAGACCGCCAGCGCCAGGAAAATGATGGTGTAGATATCCACGTCGTCTTCGCTTTCTGGTTCTAGCGCCGGCAACGGGCCCGGCGGTCGAGCGTTCCCTGATGAAAGGTTCTCTTGCGAGTTTTCCCTGGGAACGGGAGATTACATCATCGATTGAGACTGCTGCATGTAGGCATGAAACTAAGCCCGGCCAATGGCGCGTTTTGGCGCGGGTCAATTGTAGCGCGTTTTGGCCGCGAGGGGAAACCCGATCGCATCAGGAAATCACGCATATTCAATAATTTAGGTTGCGTATTGGCCCTCCGGTGGAGAGGTATTAGGCATATCCGCCACAAATTGGCCGTCGGGCAGCTCCACCGCCGGACCGTCGTCCTTGTGGAACGAGCCGGGGCTATGATAGCCACTCGCCCGGAAAACGCATTCAGACGAACCCGGGCCGCGCTCGCGAAGCGCTTCAGGAGAGATTTTCATGACCAACGGCAACGGCGCGCCTTCCGAGCAGGCCCCTCCCCAGCTCAATGTGCTGGCCCAATACACCAAGGACCTGTCGTTCGAGAATCCGAACGCGCCCTCCTCGCTCGCGCCGCAACAGCAGCAGCCGGCGATCAACATCCAGATCAACGTCGGGGCGAACAATCTCGCGCAGAACGAGTTCGAAGTGACGCTCTCGATCGAGGGCAAGGCTGAAAATGGCGGCAAGGTGATGTTCAGCTTCGAACTCGCCTATGCAGGCGTGTTCCGCATCGTCAACGTTCCGCAGGAACAGCTTCATCCGCTGGTCATGATCGAATGCCCGCGGCTGTTGTTCCCGTTCGCGCGCGAGATCATCGCAACCGCCGTGCGCGATGGCGGCTTCCCGCCCCTGATGCTCGATCCCGTCGATTTCGTCGGCCTGTACCGTCAGAACATGGAACGGCAGGCTGCGGCACAGGCCGCTTCCGGCGCAAAGCCGAGCTGACCGGGCAAAGACGGCGCGCAAAACAAAATTGCGAAAACAACCCCATGCAAAGTAGGGTAAGCCCTGCTTTGCGGCGCTCGGGGATGCGAGATGGTCGCCTGAATTAGCCGGCGGCCAGCAGAAAATCGTTCCAGATCGGCTTGTCGCCCAAGGTGGCGACAAAGGCGCGATGGACCTCGCGGTCCGCGTCGGTGATTCGCGGCGCCAGCGGCACGTCGCGCTGCCGGCGTGGCGTGTCGCCTGCTCCGCTGGTGATCGTGACGCGGGTTTCCGACGCCAGGATCAGTTGCGACTGCCGCGCCCCGATCAGGTCGATATAGACCTCGGCCAGCAGTTCAGCGTCCAGCAACGCGCCGTGCTTGGTACGGCGGGAATTGTCGATCGAATAGCGCGAGCAGAGATCGTCCAGCCGATTCGACACACCCGGATGTTTGCGGCGCGCCAGCAGCAGCGTATCGACCAGCCGCTCCCGCAAGATCGGCTGCCGCTTGATGCGGTCGAGTTCGGCATTGATGAAGCTGATGTCGAAAGAGGCGTTGTGAATCACCAGCGGCGCATCGCCGATGAATTCCAGGAACTCTTCGACCACCTCGGTGAACAGCGGCTTGCTGGCGAGGAACTCGGTGGACAGGCCGTGCACATCGAATGCTTCGGCCGGCATGTCGCGCTCGGGATTGATGTAGCGATGAAACGTCTGCCCCGTCGGCATGCGGTTGAAGATTTCGATGCAGCCGATCTCGACCAGCCGATCGCCGCGCAGCGGGTCGAGGCCTGTGGTTTCGGTATCGAGAACGATTTCACGCATGGATCTAAGCAACCGCAGTTCGCGGCGAATCAGGCTCGCCGTTGCGGCATCTTAACGACCTCGGCCAGAATGTCGCGAATGGCGGTCCGCACCGGGTCCAGTCCGTGCGAGGTATCCACCACGAAATCCGCCCGCTTGCGCTTTTCGGCATCGGGCAATTGCCGCGCCAGAATGGCGTCGAGCGCCTCTGACGTCATGGTGCCGCGTGCCAAAATTCGTTCGCGCTGGGTCGCCGCATCGGTCGAGACCACAACCACGGCATCGACGCGTTTCTCGCCGCCGGTTTCGAACAGTAACGGGATGTCCATCACCACGACCGACGCGCCGGAGCGTTCGGCGTCGTCGAGGAATTTCTTGCGGGACGCGCCGAGCATCGGGTGAACGATTCCCTCGAGCTGCTTGATGGCGGCGGGGTTATGCACCACCTTGGCGGACAATTTGGCGCGATCGACCTTGCCGTCGACCGTCGTGCCGGGAAATGCCGCCTCGATCGCCGGCGCCGCCTCGCCTTCATAGATTTTGTGAACGGCGGCATCAGCGTCGTAAACCGGCACGCCCGCCTCGACGAACAGCTTTGCGGTGGTGGATTTTCCCATCCCGATCGAGCCGGTCAGTCCGAGAATACGCATTCAGATCGCCGTTTCCGTTCTAGACATTAAGCAGGCCCTCGCCGCGCAGGAATGCCAGCAGCGGCAACAGCGGCAGGCCGAGAATGGTGAAATGATCGCCCTCGATCCGTTCGAACAGATGCACGCCCAGACCTTCGAGCTGATAGGCGCCGACGCTGGTCGTGACCGCCTCGCCCGCCTGATCAAGATAGTTTTCGATCTCGCTGTCGCTCAAATGCCGCATCGTCATTCTGGCAACGCTGACATCGCAAAACCCTATCTTGCCGTCGCGGGCAGCCGCAACGGCGGAGTGCAGTTCATGCGTCTGGCCGGCAAGCAGGCGCAATTGATCCGCCGCCTGTGCGCGGCCGGTCGGCTTGCTGAACAGCCGGCTTCCCAAAGCCAGGGTCTGATCGGCGCCGACGACATGGCGGCCGGGATTTTTTGATGACACGAACTGCGCCTTTTCGCGCGCCAGCAGACCCGCGATTTCGCCAGGCGATGAAAGGCCGGAATTGCTCTGAAGCGCGCGCTCGTCGATATCAGCCGGAACGGCCTTGAAGGGAATGCCGGCGTTCGCGAGCAAAGTTTGCCGTGCACGGCTTTGCGAAGCGAGAATCAGCAGATCTTTTTCGCGCCAGATGGTCATCGCATCAGCTTCATTCCGGCAGCCGCTGTCGCTGTCGATCGGTGAACAACTTCAGCACTGCGGCGGCAGTCTCCTCGATCGAGCGTCGCGTGACGTCCAGCTGCGCCCAACTGAATTTGGCGCTCAGCTTCCGGGCATAGGCGACTTCATCGGCCACGGACTGACGATCGATGTAATCATCGTTGGGCGTATCGGCGCCCATGCTCAGCAGACGATTTTGCCGGACCTGGATCAGCCGCTCCGGTGTGGCATGCAGGCTGACAACCAATGGCTTCTTCAATGTCTCAAGCTGGTGCGGCAGCGGAATGCCCGGCACCAGCGGCACATTCGCGGTACGGACGCCGCGGTTGGCGAGATAGATCGAGGTCGGCGTCTTCGAGGTGCGGGACACGCCGACCAGCACCACGTCGGCCTCCTCCAGGCCTTCGACGTGCTGCCCGTCGTCATGCATCATCGTGTAGTTCAAGGCATCGATGCGCTTGAAATATTCCGCGTTCAGAACGTGCTGGGCCCCTACCCTGCCCGTCGTTGCCGCACCGAGATACGCTTCGAACAATTGCATCACCGGCCCAATGATAGAGAGGCTCGGGATATTGATGTCCCTGCATTTGGCTTCCAGCCGGCCGACCAGATCTTTTTCCAGCAGCGTAAAGAGCACGATGCCCGGCGCCTCCTCGATCTCGTCGAGCACGCGGTCGAGCTGCTTCTGACTGCGCACCAGCGGATAGACATGTTCGACCGCCGTCACGTTCGCGTACTGCGCAGCGACCGCGCGCGCCACCGTGATCAGCGTCTCGCCGGTCGAATCCGAGACCAGATGAAGATGAAAATAGTTGCCGGTCGTGGGCAC